>CAWFZT010000001.1:0-42442 GCA_963820415.1 uncultured Chloroflexia bacterium
ACTGGAACAGTTACACCGCCGAGCAGAAAGCGCGGATCATGGCCGAAAGCCAGGCCATCTACCACGACCTGGTGGAAAATATGGACAAGGGCTATGCCAGCCAGGAAGTGCAGCAGATCATCGCCCGCTGGCGCCAGCACCTGCGCTACTTCTACGAGCCGAGCACAGAGCGCCTCCGCGGGTTGGGGCAGATGTACACCGAACACCCGGAATTCGTGGCCACCTTCCGCGCCATCCATTTGGATTTGCCGGAGTTCCTGAACCAGGCAATCCAGTACTACTGCAAGGACAAATAAAGAGTTTCACTGCACACCCTTCAGCGTACCTACAGAATATGTGCTTTTGTAGCTTTATCATAACTACCCGTCTGACACAGCGACTCGCCGCAAGACGTAGAGGCACGACGCGCCATCAACCACTTCAATCTGGAGACGCGCAGTCGTGCCCTTTTTCAAGTATCGCATCATTTGCACCCGGCACGATTGTTTGACGAAAATTCTTAAGTCTCAAATGGGATCATCGTGCCTCTACAAGACAAATTTCACAATCTCAGAGGCAATATTGCAGCAAAAGCATCTGCATATGAAATTGTGATTAACTCTTCTTCTCCTCCCACAGTTCCTTGATGCGGTGGGCGGCCAGCTTGGGCCGGCGGTCGCGCGTGAACACGCCTTTGTAATTAAACGAGTTCATGCGGAGCACGGCCTGGCTGGTCTTGAAGTCGCACAGGTTCCATACATGCTCGCCCACCACGTAGGGCTTGCTTTCCAGCAGATGGATGTAGCGGGCGATCAACTCGGCCTGGTATTCCTCGCTGAACATCTCCGGCGGCTGGGCGTGGTGCCCGGGCAGCGCATCGGCCCCAAACTCACTCAAAATGACCGGCTTCTTGTAGCGGGCATACAGGGCGTCCAGCTCAGCCGACAGGGCCTGCACCCCGCTGTCCAGGTCGCCGGACTGCGTGTACCAGCCGTTATAGCGGTTGAGGCACACCAGGTCGAGGAATTCGAACGACTCCTCCGCCTCCCCCACCATGCTGACCACGGTCACCGGGCGCGAGGTATCCAGCGAACGCGCCAGGTCGTAGAGCTGGCGGAAGTAGCCTTTGGCAGCCGGGTGGTTGGAATTCGGCTCGTTGGCCAGGCTCCAGGCGATGACGCAGGGATGGTTCTTGTCGCGCTGGATCAGCTCAACGGTGAACTGTTGGCACAGCTCCAGGCGCCGCTCCAGACCGCCCTCTTTAAGAACAGCCCGACTGCCTGGGTCTCATCGATGACCAGGAAGCCCAGCCGGTCGGCCAAGTCGAGCATCTGCTCGGAATAGGGATAGTGGCTGGTGCGGAAAGAATTGGCGCCCACCCACTTGAGCAAGTCGTAGTCGCGTACAATGACCGGCGGCAAGTAGCCGCGCCCGCTCACCGGGAAATCCTCGTGGCGGCAAAAGCCGCGCAGGAAGACCGGCTCGCCGTTGAGCAACAGCAAGCTCCCCTCGACGGCCACCGTGCGGATTCCAACCGATAGGCTATACGCATCGCACACCTGCCCGCCAGACAGCAGCTCGACCGTCAGTCGGTACAGATTAGGGTGCGCCGGGCTCCACAGCGCCGCTTTTGGCACGCGCACCTCCGCTTCGCCCTGCTCCCACTCCAGTTTGAACGCCTGGCGCGCCGGGCGCTGGCTGCTAAAGCTCTCCAATACCAGGCGCGCATTATCTCCCGAGGCTTTCAGCTTGACCCGCAGCAGCCCATCCTCGCCTGCGATGGCGGGGGTAACGGTAAGGTCGTGGATAGCCTGCCTGGGCGTGGCTACCAGCAGCACCGGGCGTTGGATGCCGCAGTACGGGAAAAAGTCGAAGGCGGTATCCGGGTAGCTGTGCATAGCAAAGCCCTCCTGGGCTTGGCGCGGCAGATTGCCGGGCGGCACCCGGTCAGGCGCCAGGCGCCCGTCCACCCGTACCACCAGGCGATTTGCGTCGTCGCGCAGGTGCTCGGTTGCGTCAAAAACAAAAGCCATGTGCCCGCCCTCGTGGCGGCCCAGGAAGACCCCGTTCAGCCAGACATCCGCCAGGTAGTTGACCGAACCGAAGCGCAGGCTGATCTGCCGCCCAGCGAAGCCCCACGGTAAGCCAAAGTTTACCTGGTACCAGGCCGGGCCAAGGTTATCGCGTGCGCCGCCAGCGCCATCCTCGAGGAACTGGTCGTTCCAACTGGCCGGCACGGCAATCGGTTGGCCGCCATCGAAACCATCCGTCCAACCCGCGGCCTGCCCCTGGTCTTCAGGGTCGAAGCGGAAGTCCCAGAAACCCGACAGGTCGAAATACTGGCGATAAGCGTTTTGCTGAGGGAACATTGAAAACTCCTAAGAATTTTCACCACAAAGAAAACGAAGAACACAAAGAAGGAAGATTCAGAATTGAAAAGAAGAACAAATCTGCTTCACTAATTCGATCCCAAGTTGATTCTCTAGATAATTTTACAGCAATTTGCCCTCAAATCATGCTCGGGAACTTTTTGTGCAGCGGATTCGTCTATAAAATGTATGCTAATCGCCAGCTAGATTTTATTTTAACCTCTATAATAGTAAATATACCGTTCGGTCTTGAAACCTATGAACAAAAGACTTTTGCTCCTCCCCACTTCGCTTCTCCTCCTGGTGACCCTGGCCCTGGTGAGCTGCCTGCCAGCCGGGCCACCCAAATCGATGGTCTCCACCGAATACGCCAAAATCGCCGCTACCGCCACCCAGAATGCCCTGGCCAGCCAGGTGGCGCAGATCCAGACCGAGATCGTACGCATGACCATTGGGCCCGCCGCCGCCTCCCAAACTAAAGCCGCCGTTACGGCTATTCCAGCGGAAGACAGCCCTACGCCGGAACCATATGATACGGAAACCGATACGCTTACCCCACTGCCTTCGTGGACCCCCTACCGCACCGCCACGCCGATCTCGTCCTTCACCCCGCAGGTCATCTGCGACCGGGCCGGGTACGTGCAGGATGTGACCATCCCAGACGGCACCGCCATTAATTCCGACACCGATTTCACCAAGACCTGGCGCCTGACGAACACCGGCGCCTGCACCTGGACCTCGGATTACGACGTGGTCTTCTTCACCGGCGACAGGATCGGCGGGCCATCTTCCTTCAGCCTGGACGAAACCGTTCACCCGGGGCAGACCGTGGACATCTCGGTCAGGCTGACCGCTCCGAATAACCTGGGCACTTACACCGGGTACTGGAAGCTGCGCAACGCCGGCGGGCTGCGCTTCGGCATCGGTCCCTGGGCGCAGGACCCCTTCTGGGTCGACATCAAGGTGCTGGCGCCCATTTCCGGCAATTATGACATCGCCGACCACTACTGCGACCTGGAATGGAGTAGCGGCGCAGGCATCCTACCCTGTCCCGGGACGACCAGCGATCAGAACGGCTTTGTCATGAACTTAGACAATCCGCGCCTGCAGGATGGGAACACGTACGAAGAAGAAGCGCTGCTGACCAATCCCCGTACGGTCGACAACGGCTATATCCGCGGCAAGCTGCCGCCTTACAAGGTCAAGGCCGGCGACTACTTCTCGGCCAGCCTGGGCTGCCAGTACAAGCATTATGACTGCCAGGTGCACTTCCGCCTCGACTACCAAATTAACAACGGCAAGATCACCAATTTCGACACCTGGGGTTTGAACTACGATGACGACCCGCTTGTAATTGAGGATGACCTGAGCAGCCTGGCCGGCCAATCGGTCAACTTCATCCTGACCGTGTATGACGACGGCTCACCCACCGACGACCGGGCCATCTGGATGCAGCCGCGCCTGGTGCGCCCGTCGCAGACCGCCACGCCTTCGCTTACCCGCACACCCACGGTCACCCGCACACCCACGGTCACCCGCACCCCCACCAGGACGCGTACTCCCACCAATACGCGCACGCCCACCAACACGCACACGCCCACCAGCACACGCACACCCACCAGCACACGCACGCCAAGCCTGACGCCAACGGCCACCAACACGCCGACGGCCACGCCCACACCGACCGCCACGCCCACACCCACCGAAACGCATACGCCCACTGATACGCCGACCAGCACGCCAATTTAGGATGGTTTGCAGTTGAACTGCAAACCATCCAGGAAAAGTCCATCTCTCAACGGATCTCTTGCAGTGCAACTGCAAGGGATCGTTTGCTGTAAGCACTATTGCATTTTTTAGTATTCGGGTTATAATAAGCTTGTAATAATTATTATCCATAAAAAATAGTTATCATTAAAATCAAATTCCCTGGAAACGGCGGACGCATAACTCACCCTGGAACACGCTATGCAGCACTGGTGGAAAAACTCAAGCAACGCGGTTACCGGATCACACCCCAACGGGCTGCCATCCTCAAGGTGCTCACTGAGAAGTCAAGACCACCCAACCGTTGAACAGGTGCATGAGCAGATAAAGGCCGACTTTCCAATGACCAGCCTGGCTACTATTTATAAGACTGTGACCCTCTTAAAGAAGAAAAAGAGATCTTGGAATTGGGGTTTGCCAATGAGAGCAGCCGCTATGATGGGAACAAGCCCTACCCTCACCCTCATTTGATTTGCGTCCGGTGCCGGCGCATCATCGACCCAGAGATTGAGCTGTTCAACGAGCTGCCTCAGGAACTGGCGCAGAAATACGGTTATCAGATCGTCAACCAGCGCGTGGACTTTTTCGGGATTTGCCCCGAATGTCAAATGAACGAAAGGAGGCAAACAGGCGAAAAAGTTTAAAAATGATTCAAAACGAGTTGAATAAATTTGAAACAGGTATGATCAGATATTGCAATAATGGAGGCTTAGCATGGCAAGAAAAACCAAGACTTTAACCACGAATTTTGGGGCGCCCGTGCCGGATGATCAAAACAGCCTGACGGCCGGGAACCCCGGCCCAATCCTGATGCAGGATATCCATTTACTGGAAAAGCTGGCGCATTTTGACCGCGAGCGCATCCCTGAACGGGTTGTGCATGCGAAAGGGGCCGGGGCGCATGGCTATTTTGAACTTACTAAGGATGTCTCATCTTACACCAGGGCCAAGTTCCTTTCACAGGCAGGCAAGAAGACAGAAGTATTTGTCCGCTTTTCCACCGTAGGCGGCGAAAGAGGCTCAGCCGACGCAGAACGCGACCCGCGCGGCTTTGCCGTAAAGTTCTACACCGAAGAAGGCAACTATGACCTGGTGGGAAACAATACCCCGGTCTTTTTCATTCGCGATCCCCTGAAATTCCCCGATTTCATCCACACGCAGAAGCGCAACCCAGCCACCAACCTGAAAGACCCGGATATGTTCTGGGACTTCCTCTCCCTGACCCCGGAGTCGATCCACCAGGTGACCATCCTCTTCTCGGACCGCGGCACGCCGGCCACTTACCGCCACATGAACGGTTACGGCAGCCACACTTTCCTGTGGTACAACGCCAAAGGCAAATCATTCTGGGTGAAATACCACTTCAAGACCGAGCAAGGCGTCAAAAACCTTACCCGCCAGGAAGCCGACCGGATGAAAAGCAGCGACCCGGATCATGCCACCCGCGACCTGTCCGAGGCGATCCAGCGCGGCGATTTCCCCGCCTGGCGCTTAGAAGTTCAAATCATGACCCCGGAACAAGCCAGTAAATATCGCTTCGATTCCTTCGATGTCACCAAGGTCTGGCCGCACAGCGATGTTCCGCCCATTGCCATCGGTCGCATGGTGCTGGACCGCAACCCGGAGAACTATTTCAACGAAGTGGAACAATCAGCCTTCTCGCCCGCCAACTTTGTGCCGGGTATTGGGCCTTCGCCGGATAAGCTGCTGCAGGGGCGTTTGTTCAGCTATAACGACACTCACCGCTACCGTCTCGGGCCGAATTACCACATGCTCCCGATCAATGCTCCCAAAGCTGCCCAGGCCGCCAACTACCAGCGCGATGGAGCGATGAACTACGGCGGAGCGGAAGGCGCCCCAAACTATTATCCCAACAGCTTCAACGGGCCATCCCCGGATCCCGCCTCGGCAGACCCGGCCGTCAACGTGACCGGGAAGGCCCAACGCCAGCCCTACATTCACCCCAACGATGATTTCGTCCAGGCGGGCGATCTTTACCGCAAAGCCATGACGGATAGCGACCGGGCCAACCTGGTTGGAAATATTGTTTCTCACCTGGTCAATGCCCAAAAGCGCCTTCAGCTCCGCCAAGCGGCCTTGTTCTACAAAGCCGACCCGCAATATGGCAGCCGGGTGGCAGAAGGACTGGGCCTGAACCTGGCAGAAGTCAAAGCGCTGGCGAAAATGTCACAAGAAGAGCGGGCGAAAGCCACCGCTGAATAAAACCATTCTTTACCGTTTAGAGGAAACCATAAATGATTAAACAAACCGTTTTGGACAGCATGAACAAGCAGATCATGCACGAGCTGTATTCGGCCTATTTTTACCTCTCCATGTCAGCCCATTGCGAATCGGCCAATTTACCCGGTTTTGCGACCTGGCTGCGCGTTCAGGCCCAGGAGGAGCAAGGGCATGCTATGAAGTTTTACGATTACATCCTGGACCGGGGTGGTAAGGTGACGCTGCAGGCCATTGCGCAGCCGCCGGTGGATTTTACCTCGCCGCTGGACATTTTCAAACAGGTTTACGAACACGAGCAAAAGGTAACCGGCCTGATCAACGCGATTTACGATGTGGCCACGGCTGAAAAAGACGTTGCCAGCCAGATTTGCCTGCAATGGTTCATCACCGAACAGGTTGAGGAAGAAAAGAACGCTTCCCAAATCCTGGATACGCTCAATAAGATCGGTTCGAGCGTCGGCAGTCTTTACCAGTTCGATCATCGTCTCGGTAAACGGGGCGGCGGCGAGGATTAGCAGGCTGTTGACGCACCAGCCAATGGCGCCAAAAGCCACCCATGATACCCGGCAGTCTACCTGCCGGGTATCATTTTGGATCCTGTGGAAGGATCCATCACGAACGGTGTAGATAGTTCAGCACTTTGAAAGCAAGAAGCGGATAGATTTTGCCGGGCGATTCAGGTATCATAAGCCGCATAAGGAGCAATCATGAACCAATCAGAGGTGATCAAAAAAGCCATGCAGGTGATCGATGCCAACATCGAGGCGGCCCTGCCGCTGGACGCCTTGAGCCAGGAGCTGCACATCAGCCCCTCCCACCTGCACCGCCTGTTCAAGTCGGCCACCGGGCTGACCCCGCGCCAGTACGCCGCCGGGCAGCGCCTGGAGAAGTTCAAGGCGCAGGTGCGCGGCGGGCAGGCAGTCACCGAGGCAATGTACGAGGCCGGTTACTCTTCTAGCAGCCGGCTGTACGAAGGGGCTACCGGCCGCCTGGGCATGACCCCCGCCTCTTACCGCCGCGGTGGGCAGGGTATGGACATCCGCTACACCATCGTGGACACTTACCTGGGGCGCATGTTGGTGGCTGCCACGGCGCAGGGCATCTGCGCGGTCAGCTTTGGCGAGGATGATAATAACCTGGAAGGTTTCCTGCGCGCCGAGTATCCGGCCGCCAGCCTGAGCCGCGACGACGCCTCGTTCAAGTCCTGGGTGGATGCGCTGCTGGAGCACCTGAACGGGGTCCAGCCGCGCCTGGCGCTGCCGCTCGACCTGCAAGCCACGGCCTTCCAGTTGCGGGTGTGGGAAGAGCTGCGCAAGATCCCTTACGGCGAGACGCGTTCCTACGCCGAAGTGGCCAGAGCCATCGGCGAACCGAAGGCGGCGCGGGCCGTTGCGAACGCCTGCGCCAGCAACCCGGCCGCCATCGTCACCCCCTGCCACCGGGTGGTGCGCAGCGATGGGCAGCCCGGCGGCTACCGCTGGGGCACGCCGCGTAAGCAGGCCCTGCTCGCCCGCGAGCGTGTCGAGCGTAGCGAGCTCAGCCGGAAAGAATAATTATGTCAACTAAAGATTGGCTGCGTTTCTGGATATTAGGACTGATCTGGGGCACTTCCTTTTTATGGATCAAGATGGCCGTCACCGAGGTCAGCCCGTTCGTCCTGGTCGGTTTCCGCACCCTGTTCGGTGCCCTGGGACTGCTGGTGATCCTGTGGAGCCAGAAGACCTTCCCCAAGAGCTGGAAAGAAATCCGGCTCTGGCTTGGGGTGTTCGCTGTAGTCGGCCTGATCAACGTCGCCTTGCCCTTCGTGCTCATCTCGTGGAGCGAGCAATATATCTCTTCGGGGATCGCCTCGATCCTCAACAGCACCGTGCCGCTGTTCACCATGCTGCTGGCGCCTCTGGTTTTGCGCGACGACCGCATGACTCTGCCCAAGACAGCCGGGCTGCTGATCGGTTTCGTGGGCGTGCTGATTTTGTTCAGCCCGGAGCTGGCCCAGGGCATCAACCAGGGCCTGTTCGGGCAAGGCGTCATGCTGCTGGCGACTTTATCTTACGCGGCCGGGAGCATTTACGTCCGCCTCGCGGAGCGAGCCAGGGGACTGGCCCCACAGTTGCAGGTCTTTCTACAATTAGGCACGGCAACGGTGATGGTGTGGCTGTTCACCGGCGTGGCGGAGCGCCCGATCGTCCTGCCGCGCCTGCCCATCACCTGGCTGGCGCTGCTCTGGCTGGGCCTGCTGGGGTCGTGCGTGGCCTATATCCTTTTTTTCGCCCTGATGAACTCGATCGGTCCGACGCGCACCACCATGGTCACCTACATCCCGCCGTTGGTGGGCGTCCTGTTAGGGGCCGTTTTTCTGGGCGAGCACCTTAACTGGCAGGCCATCCTGGGCGGCGTGCTGATCCTGTCCGGGATTGCCGTGGTGAATATGAAGAAGCTGCCGTTCAAGAAGCTGGTTAAGGTGAAAGAAAAAGAGCCGGCCAGGAGTTGTGAAGCATGAAAAATAAGGAAAATCTATAACTCCGCTAGTGTGGGTTGAAAGGATTGCCCACAGTACTGGCAAAAATTAGCATCTGGCGCATTCGGTTTTATGCAAAACGGGCAGATTTTCGTGTTGAGCACTGGCGGTAGAGGTTTCTTTCGCCAGCCGAGCCGTGGACGAGGCAGCCGGGAGAGCATGCCTTGTGCAATCTTTTTGCCGTTCATTAAAGCTTGCGTATACATGGCACGCATCTGCTGTTTGGTAATTTTCCGCCCGGTCAGGTACCACTGCAAGACAACGTGGCCGACGACATAGGTACCAGAATAAGCCACTGCCACTTTCGGTACGATGCCCCAAATCGGGATCAAACCAATCAACATGCGTGCCAGTTGGCGCCAAACAAACCCGCCGCCAATCACACCGCCAAATTCTCCCAGGTAATCTTGCCAGCGGGTAGAAAAGCCTAACGTTAAACCCAGCTTATATACCAGAAAGGCCTGGGCTTTGGTCAGCACGATCGTATCGGTAATATTTAAGGGGATATCAAAAATTGGGACAACCTCTGCTATGCCGGTGCTGAATGTATAGACAGCATTGGCAAAACAAGATTCGTTGATTAATTGTTGGACGCTGGCCATCCGAAAGAGAGGGAATTGGCGGCCTAAAGCCAGGTGGCGCTCAGGCAGCAGCTCCATAATAACCGGGATGAATTCGCTTTGCATAAAAACCGGGGCAAGGGCAGAACCGTGCAGGACCCGTTCCATCGACCAGCCCTCCGAACTGGAAGCTAACGGCTGGGCTCCTAAAAGATCAACTTTGTTGACAAAAGCCAGCACTTTCTTACCTGCCTCAGACCATTTTTTCGCCAGAGCCCGTTCCTGGCTGAAGTCTTTCGCGGTAGCATCCAGCATGAGGATAATTAACTCGGCTGCCATTGCCCGGTCTGGCGAATTAAGGTCAGAAATCAGCAGGGGGGTCTGAGTTTTCTTTTCTGGCCGTTGGGGATCGCAGCGCATCTGGTCAGCCAGGGTATGGCGACCTACTCCAGGTCGGCCAACAATGGCCAGCTTCACCGGATTGAGAGCTGACTCCCGGATGGGTCGCAAATCGACTTCTTTCAGGTTTTTCCAAGTATTGTAGAGATCTTTCAACCCGGCCATATAACCATCCTTAATCAGGAATGCGACCCATTAGCCCTTTTCAGAATTTATAAGAGCTGTATAAATATTATTGCACGTTGATATTATCTGGTCAACAAGCACATTTAAAGAAAGGATGCAAAAATGGTAATTGGCAGCAACTTGCAGGGGGTATTGCGGGTCGACCGCCTGCGGGTAGCAGGCTGGAGCAGCGGCAAATGGCTCTTCTGAGGATTCTCGATGTGGGCGTATCCCTTTTTTACAGTATAATCCTACCGAAACTGTCTGATTGAGGTCTATTAATGGATGAAGAACGTCTTCGCAGCCTGCTGGACGGGGTGCGCAGCGGCGAGCTGAGCACAGAAAACGCCCTGGAGCAACTGCGCTCGCTGCCCTTCGAAGCTGTGTCCGATTTTGCCCGGCTCGATCACCACCGGGCGCTGCGCCGCGGCTACCCCGAGGTGATCTTCGCCCAGGGCAAGACGCCGTCCCAGGTGATGCAGATTTTCAAGCGCCTGGCGGAGCGCAACGACCGCGTTCTGGCGACGCGCGTCTCGGCGGAAATGTACGCGGCCATTAGCGACGAGCTGCCCGAGGCAGTATATCACGCCGGCCCAGGCTTACTGGTGCTCGACCGCGTCCCAGACCGGCCCAAGCTGCCCGGCGTGCTGGTCGCCACCGGCGGCACGGCCGACATCCCCGTGGCCGAAGAAGCCGCCATAACGGCCGAGTTGATGGACAACGCCGTGGTGCGCCTGTACGACGTGGGTGTATCAGGGCTGCATCGCCTGCTCAGCCAGGCCGAGGCTTTGAATCAAGCCCGTGTGATTGTGGTCGTGGCCGGTATGGAAGGCGCCCTGCCCAGCGTGGTAGCCGGGCTGGTGGCGGCGCCAGTGATCGCCGTGCCGACCAGTGTGGGCTATGGGGCCAGCTTCAACGGCCTGGCAGCCCTGCTGGCCATGCTCAATTCCTGCGCCAACGGCATCGCGGTGGTCAACATCGACAACGGTTTCGGCGCCGGCTACCTGGCCGGTCTGATCAACCGCCTGGATTTAAGAGAGAGCAAGAAATGAAGATTGCCTATTGTGACTGCTTTTCAGGCATCAGCGGGGACATGTTTCTGGCGGCGCTGCTGGATGCCGGGATGCCGCTGGAACACCTGCAGGCCCAACTGGCCCTGCTCAAGCTGCCCGAACATTTTGAGATCAGCGTATCGCAGACCCACAAGGGCGCCCTGGTCGCCAGTTTGCTGGAGATCAAGCTTGGCGAGCACGCGCACGCACACGAGCACGAACATGACCACGAGGGACATGAGCACACAGTGCAGGAGCACACGGTGCACGAGCACATGGCGCAGGAGCATGCCCACCAACGCGATTATTCCGAGATCCGCGAGCTGATCGATGCCAGCGACCTTTCCCCGGCGGTCAAAAACGCCAGCCAGGTCATCTTTCTGCGCCTGGCCGAGGCCGAAGCGCAGGTGCACGGCGTGCCAGTGGACGAGGTGCATTTCCACGAGGTCGGGGCGGTCGATTCGATCATCGACACGGTCGGGGCGGCCATCGGGCTGGAGTACCTGGGCGTCGAGCGACTGTACGCCTCGGCCCTGCCGCTGGGCAGCGGGCAGGTCAATACCCAGCACGGCCTCATGCCCGCTCCGGCGCCGGCCACGCTACGTTTGCTGACCACCGCCCACGCCCCGGTGGTGCCTTCCCAGGCGCAGGTCGAGCTGGTCACCCCCACCGGGGCGGCCATCCTGGCTGCCCTGGCTACCTTCCAGCAGCCGGCCATGACTCTGACCGGGCTGGGCATAGGCGCCGGGCGGCGCGACCTGCCCTGGCCGAACGTGCTGCGCCTGCTACTGGGCGAGAGTGAGGCGGCCTCCTTGCAAGATGAAAATCCCCGCTCTTTGGGGATGGTAGTGATCGAGACCAACATCGACGACACCAGCGCCCAGGCCCTGGGGCACGCCATGGGGCGTCTGTTGTCGGCCGGGGCGCTGGATGTTTTTTTCACCCCAATCTACATGAAGAAGAACCGCCCGGCGACCATGCTGAGCGTGATCGCCCGCAAATCCGACGAGGCGACCCTGGCGCGCTTGATCCTGGAAGAGACCACCACCTTTGGCATGCGCGTCCAACCGATTTACCGCTACGAAGCCGAGCGCGCTTTCCGCAGCGTGCAGACCGAGTATGGTGAGGTACCGCTCAAGCTAAAGATCCTGGACGGCAAGGTGGTGCAGGCCGCCCCCGAGTATGAAGTCTGCGCCCGCCTGGCCAACGAGCACAACGTGCCCCTGGCCAAAGTCTATGCCGCCGCTGCCAGAGAGGCAAATGAATTAACCACAGATAAACCCTAAAAGACTTATGAACCCGATTGTCTCCGTTGTAGCCTGTAAGGAATATGACCTGGAAGCCGTACGCCAGGCGATCAAAGCCTGCCTGGAACCACTGGGTGGGCTGCCGCGCTTCGTCCGCCCGGGCATGCACGTGCTGCTCAAACCCAACCTGCTGGAGGCGGCCGAAGAAGAGCAGGCCGTCACCACGCACCCGCTGGTCGTCCGGGCGGTGGCCGAGCTGGTGCAGGCCGCCGGCGGCCGGGTGCTGATCGGCGACTCGCCCTCCGGCCCGATTTCCGGAAACGCCGAAGTGATGCGCAGGAGCGGTATGCTGGCCGTGGCCGAAGCCTGCAGAGCGAAGCTGGTACCCTTTGAGGGTGTGACCTGGAAACAGAACCGGGGCGCCGATTATTTCATCGCTCGCCCGGCGCTCGAAGCCGACCTGCTGATCAATCTACCCAAGATCAAGACCCACTCGCAGACCCTGTATACCGGGGCAGTCAAAAACCTGTTCGGCGTCATCCCGGGTGAACGTAAAATGGAAGTGCACATCCGCGCCCCCGGCTCACAGGATTTCAGCCGCGAGCTGTTCAACCTACTGGAGCTGGTCCATCCGGCCTTGACCATCCAGGACGGGATTAATGGCCAGGAAGGCAACGGCCCGGGGACGGGCGGGACGCCGCATGCCTACGGCTGCCTGGCAGCCTCGACCGACCCGGTGGCGTTGGACACGATCATCTCCCAGGCGATGGGCTTTGAGCGGGGGGGAGTGCTGCACCTGGCCCTGGCTGGAACGCGGCGCCTGGGAGTCAGCGACCCGGACAAAATCCGCGTGGTGGCGCGGGCAGGCGTGCTCGATTTTGGATCGCTGACTCTGCCGGCTTCCCACTGGTACATGCGCCTCCCGGCCTGGCTGAGCGCCCCTATGCGGGGGGCGATCAAGCTGCAGCCAGTGGTAAACGCCGTCACCTGCACCGGCTGCGGGAAATGCGCCAAGTCGTGCCCGGGCCAGGCCATCACGGTGGGCAAACCACCACGCGTCGATCTGAAGAAGTGCGTGGGCTGCATGTGCTGCGCCGAGGTCTGCCCGGAGGGGTCCGTTACGCCCCGGCGCGGCCGCATGGCGCGGCTGCTGGGCATGGAAACTTAACAGCAGAAGCCGGGTTTTCAGGGAGAAACCCGGCTTCTTTTTCACTTATGGCCCAACACAACAGCCTGTGGGGGGACCACAGGCTGTTGCACACAGGGAGGAGAGCTAACGTGAG
Source organism: uncultured Chloroflexia bacterium (assembly GCA_963820415.1). Classification (GTDB taxonomy): domain Bacteria; phylum Chloroflexota; class Anaerolineae; order Anaerolineales; family Anaerolineaceae; genus CAWFZT01. The sequence goes on from CAWFZT010000001.1 coordinate 13,581, forward strand.
CCAATTCTTTCACTGCAACCAACCAAACCGCTAACGCAACCCAAAGTCTGAACATTTTTTCACCGGCTGACCTGCTTGGTTATATAATAGCGCAGGCGGATTAAGAAATGGTTCAGGCCAAATGAAAAAGAAATAAGAATTGGATAGATTTTTGAATAGTTGTATAATCCTGATTGATATGCCTCATATCCCCAAACTGCTTATCGCCATGGCGGGACTGCCGGGTAGCGGCAAAAGCACGTTGGCCCGCCGTCTGGGCGAGTTGCTTCCGGCGGTGGTGCTGGATAAAGATACTATCCGGGCCGCCCTCTTCCCATATCCGGAGATCGATTATTCGACCCGCCAGGATAATTTCTGTTTTGCCATAATGCTGCAGGCTGCCTCGTATCTAATAGACAAAGGCCGCACAGTGATCCTGGATGGGCGCACCTTCACCCAGCACTACCAGGTGGAGCGCTTGCTGCGTTTCTGCCGGGCTGCCGGGGAAATGATCGAGATCATCGAGTGTGTCTGCCCCGAAGAAGCCGCCCAGCAGCGCCTGTCCCTGGATAACGCCCTGACTCTGCACATAGCCGCCAACCGTGATTTCAGCCTGTACCAGAAGCTCAAGGCCCAGGCCGCCCCGATTCAATTGCCCCACCTCCAGGTAGACACCACCCGCAGCCTGGAAGAATGCACGGCAGCCTGCCTGGAATACCTCCACGAAAGACACTAATTCCTATGCAGCCAGGCCTGGGCCGCGCCGAGCAAAGCGGCGTCCCCACCCAGGCGCGCCGGCAAGATGCGCACCTTCTCGGCCGGCACCATGCGCGAATTTTGCAGCACCACCTGCTGTACGCGCTCTTTGAATAGCGGCCACGACTTGATCACCCCTCCGCCCAGGGCGATTACATCCGGTACGAACATGGTCACCAGGTTGGCCAGCCCCAGCCCCAGGTAATTCGCCTCACGCTGCACGGCGGCCTGCGCCAGGGGATCGCCCTGCTCTGCCAGAGCGCAGATCTCCCTGGCAGACAGACCAGGCCCGCCCGGAGGCCGGGCACCCGGCCGCCGTTCGTTGAACCAGGCTGCCAGGGCGGTGCCGCTCGCCAGCATTTCCCAGCAACCGCGCGCCCCGCAGTAACACGGCGGCCCATTGGGGTCCACGATCGAGTGCCCCACCTCAGGATGCGAGCCGTCTACCCCGCGGTAAAGCTTGTGATCCAGAATGGCCCCACTGCCAATCCCCGTGCTGAAGGTCACGTATAGAAACCGACCGCAGCCCTGCCCAACCCCCCAGGTATATTCTCCCAGGGCGGCCGTGTCGGCGTCGTTTTCCACCACTACCGGCGCACCCAGATCGCTCAACCCTTCCACCAGGCTGTGGTTCTGCCAGGACGGCAATGTATCAGCGTTATGGCCGAGCACCCCACTGAAAGGGTCCAGCGGGCCGGTGCAGCCCACCCCAATGCCGCGCAGGCCAGAAAGACCTGCCCCGGCCTCCGCCAGCAGCTTGAGCAAGGCGGCGCGCACGCGCTCCATCCCATCAGCAAAACCGCACTCCGGCTCGGTCGGAAAGACCGCCTGGCGCAGGATACGCCCTTCATCACTCACCAGCCCGAGGGCAATTTTTGTCCCGCCTATATCGATCGCACCAATCATTGACAATCCTTAAATGATTACAAGAGTAACAATCAGATTTAACCTCAATGCCAGTATCTTACCATGGATGTTTTCTCCCCCACCAATTGTGGGTTAACCTGGTATGGGCTGCGGGGCGCTCCTGACGAAACGCAGGGCCAGGCTGTTGACTTCAATCGAGGCCGCCGTGGCGGCCAGGTAAGTCCAGAACATGGGCGCTGCCGGCAGCAGCAACGCCACTACCAGAAAGAAACACAAAAAGCTGAAGGTGCCTACCACTACCCCGCGCAGAAGCTGGCTGGCGGCATCCGCCCCCTGTTGGTGGTGGGTGAAGACGGCGATCACCGTGCTGAAAGTGGGGAAGGGTGAGAGCAGCCCGCTGAGCTGTGGCCCCAGGTTGGCGGCAAAAGTGGTCAGGCCCACTACGAAAGCCGTGGCGACCAGCATGCGCGCGGGAATATCCCACCTGGGTATGGTGGGCGCGCCCGCCTGCGCCGGCTGCCTAGGGATGAGCAGCAAAACCAGCACAACCACGATCACATCGATCGTGGCCGTGGGCACCAAGGGCAACAGGCTGGTTGTATTCCACAGGAAAGTCGCCGCGAAGAAGGCTGCAAGGGCCGCCACGGCGCTGACCGGCCAGCCGGCCTTGCGCGAGACCAGGCAGTAGCCCAGGCAGAATACGCACACCGAGGCCTGCCCGCCCAGTGTGCCGATCGCCGCCCTGGCGGCGAAAGCCCGCCCATACTGCAGGGCCAGGAAGACTGAAACCGGCCCCGAAATGAGCGGGAAACCCATCAGCCAGCCGCTCACGCCGGGGCCCCAACGCCGCCCGACCAGGGTAACCGAGGCAATCAGCAGGGGCGTCATGATGAGTTTGAGGGTTAGCATGTTGGGTGGCGTGCCTTCTAAGAAGGCCAATTATAATTGAAAATCCGCAGGCGCCCATCCCCTGCCTCCAGCACTTGAACGAAAATCACCACCCGGTATACCTGGGGACGGGAATTAGAATAACCTCCTCTGTCATTCTAGATACTAAAGCTTTACTACTGCGGCGCTCTCGGCAGAACGCGTAGCCGCCAGGGCCAGGTCCAGCGATAAGGCGCCCTCGCGCAGGGGCGTGCGCGTATCCCCACCTGTTTCAATGGCTTTCAGCAGATCCGACAACTCCAGGCGGTAATAATCCTGGTCGGATGAAATGGAAACATTCTGAAGATAGGGGCCGCCGGTGTACGTGAACGTGGCATGGTTGGCGTCGCTAAATTCAGCGGTCAGGTTACGGGCGACCAACCGGTAATCATTGATCCATTTGCCCGGGATGGCGCCATTCGAAGCATAGATCACGCCAATCCCGCCGTTCTTAAACCCTATCACCGTTCCGGAAACGTCCTCGACGGTGTAATCGGCCACGTCCCGGTGGAAAAGGTTATTTTGCAGGCTGTAGACGGTGACCGGGTCGCCCATCAGGTAGCGCATCAGGTCAACCATGTGAATGACCTGCTCGACCAACTGCCCCCCGGATTTGTCGCGCCTGCGCCACCAATCGGCATGCAGCGCATTGCAGAAGTAGCGGGCGCTCATCAGCCCCAACGGACCGGCCTTGCCGCTATCGATCAGGCTCTTTTAATTCTGTAACGGCTGCCCCAAAACGGAACATAAAACCGACCTGGGTTTTAATCCTGGCCGATTCTGCCGCTGCGACCATTTTCCAGGCCTGCTCAGTGGTCAGGGCAACCGGTTTTTCGATCAACAGGTGGATACCGCGCGCTGCGGCAGCATCAACCTCATCCGTGTGCCCGAAAGGAGGAAGGCAAATGATCAGCAGGTCGAGTTTGGCTTCATCCAGCATGGGATGAAAGTCAGTATAGATTTTTGCCTCTTTCGCATATTTCTGCGCAAAAGCCTGGGCGTGTTCCGGGATAGTGTCACAAAATGCCGCCAGCTCGAGCTGGGAGGGTATCGAAGCAATATTTTCGGCGTGCCGGTTGGCAAACCCACCGCAGCCTAAAATGGCAGTTCGTAATGGTTTCACGGGGTTCCTCCTGGTTTATTTGCTGAAATCGAGCACAACCTGGATGGTTTTTTCTGATTCGCAGTCACACAGGCGGAACGCTTCGGCGGCTTCACTGAAAGGGTACACCTGGGTAATGATCGGCCGCAGGTTCAACACGCCTTCGGATTGCAGGCGCATGGCTGAGTGTACCAAGCGTTCCACGTTCCAGCGATAAGTCAGCTCGGGGCTGACGCCGAAAATTTGCGAACACACCACGTTAATGCGATTGTGATGAAACTCCTCACCCAGGTACAGGCCCTGACCGGCCCCCTGGAAGAAACCCATGGCGACCACTTTGGCGGAATAGGCCGTCGAACGGATAGCCTCGTGCAAGGCAGAATAAAAGCCGGTGGCTTCAATCGATACATCCGCGCCGCGCTTATCTGTCAGAGCTTTGATTTGTTCAGCGACGCCGCCCTTACTGCCGTTGATGGCTACATCGATAGCGCCAAGCTTTTGAGCCATTTCCAGGCGCATGTCGATCAGGTCTACGCCGATCACACGCGCCCCGGATTTCTTGGCCATTTGCGCCACGATCTGCCCAGGCGCTCCCATGCCGAAAACCGCCACCGTTTCGCTGATCCGGATGGCAGCGTCCAGAATCCCATTCAAAGAGATTGCCCCCATCTGCGAGAAAATTCCCAGGATTGGGTCGAGGTTGGCAAATAAAACTCGCTTACTGGCGTACTCTTCGTCAACAATACGATGCGTGCGATGACCCCAGGTACCATAAATGATATCTCCGGGTTTCACCTGACTGACCTCTTTTCCCAGCTCGACTACCTTACCGCACTCTTCATATCCCCAGCCGCTGATCGGGTACTTCATCGAAGCCGTTTCGGCAAGCAAGAAGAGATGGGTCTTTTCGTCCCACTGCTTGTAGATATAGGGGTTGCTGCCGCGGTAAGCGGTCAACTCGGTGCCGGCGCTGATCCCCGAATAGAGAGTTTGCAGACGGACTTCCTTCGCAGTCAGGGGTCTATCTTCATATTCTTCAAAGCCTAGTTTGCGGGGTTCAGTAAATACAACAACTTTTCCCATATTAAGCTCCTTTGCTGGCGATTTTAGAAAAATAAATAACAACTGACTAAGAGCAAGCTTAGCCCTTAATGGCTCCTGCCGTCAACCCGCGTAAGAACTGGCGCTGCAGCAAAACGTAAACTACGACCAGCGGGAACGACGCGATGGTAATACCGGCTGAAATCAGGCTCAAATCGGAGGTATATCTGCCTTGAAAGAACATTAATCCGAGGGTCAGGGGGCGGAATTCTTCCTTATTCAGGTAAATGAGCGGCATCAAGAAGGCGTTCCAGGTCCACACGAACTGGAAAATCGCCAGGGACGAAATTGCCGGTGTGGTCAGGGGTAAGATAATATGCCAGAATACCTGGAATTCATTACAACCATCCACCCTGCCCGAATCGGAGAGCTCTACCGGCAAGCCGCGGAAAAAAGCCTGCATCAGATAGATGCCAAAAGGCATCCCCAGGCCGATGGCCGGAAGGATCATGGCTAAATAGGTGCCCAGCAGCCCGTAATCCTTCAAGTTGAAGTACAGTGGAATCATGATAGACTGAAAAGGCACCATTAACCCGATCAGGAATAAATAAAAGAAAACTTTCTTGCCAAAAAACTTATGCCGAGCAAAACCATACCCGGCCAGAGAAGACAACGCAACCACCCCTAAAACGGTGGGGAGAGAGATAATAATCGAATTGATCGAATATCTGCTGAAGCGTCCGGTCGTCCAGGCAGTTACCAGGTTGGCCGGATTTAAAGATGTTGGCAATGCAATTGGGTTGGCGTTGATCTCCATTTTCGTTTTGAAAGCCGAAGACCACATTAAAACCACTGGGGCCACTGTGAGAATCAAAACGATAGACAAAACCAGGTACTGCAGGAATGCGATTGAAAATCTTCTGGCTTTTACCCCAGAGGAGCTGCGAAAAACTTGATTCTGGCCAGCCGTATTCATTCACCCGCCTCCCCTCTATCCCGCAAGGTAATATAGAAATAAGAAGTAACCAGTGAGAGGACCGTCATCACCATGGTCAGGGTAGTGCCATAGCCAATATCGTTCTGCTGAAAGGAAATTTTATAGGTATAGGTGCCGATTAATTCGGTATGGTTGGCGGGACCGCCCCCGGTCATGATCTGGACGATATCAAAGACATTGAAACCGCCAATCAAGGTATAAACAATGACCATGTTCAACACATTCCTGAGCTGAGGGATAATCACAAAGAAGAATTGCTGCAAGGAATTGGCGCCATCTATCTTTGAAGCTTCAACCAAGTCGCTGTCGATATTCTGCAAACCAGCCATAAAAATCACCACACAGAAGCCAAAATATCCCCACACCGCCGCCGCAATTACGCAGTACAGCGCTAGCTTTGGATCACCCAGCCAGCCTGTAGTCAGGGAACCCAAGCCAATCGATTGCAGAATATAATTCAACAAGCCGAAGAGCGGGTTATAAATCCAGCCCCAGATCATACCAACTACCACACCGGAAAGCACGTAGGGCAGAAAATAAGCCGTCTGGAAAATCAGCCGGCCACGCTTGATGGTAGACAGGAGCACCGCCAGGGGTAGGCCTATGATTATCGGGGCAATGGTTCCAATCACCACCCAGATCAGGTTGTGGCTAAGGGACAGCTTCAACAACTCATCCTGGAACAGGTGGGCATAGTTTGCCAGCCCGACAAACTTCTTGACCGGATCCACCCCATTCCAACTGGTCAGGCTGTAATAAATAGAAGTGATGAACGGGCTGATAAAAAAAGCCGCATACATGACCAGGGCGGGAAGGATGAAAAGGAATCCCGCTTTATTCTGGTTGATCCACTTCGAGGTCGGAGATCTTTTTGAAAGTAGGGTCTTTACGGTCATGCTTCCTCGCAAGGTGGAGCAGAGGAACTACGTCCTCTGCTCCATCCTAAAAAGAAAGACGCACAGGTTATTTTATTTGGTGACTTTCCCGGCCGCTATGGCATCTTCCCAGGCTTTTTCCAGATCCGCAGCTTGCTGTTCGGGGGTCTTCTCACCCAGCAGCACAGACTGGAAGCCATCGCCCATGGCAGAATTGAAATTATCCGGCGTAAGCACATCAATGTTGTAGCCCATATCCTGGGTCTGCAGAGCCTGCACGGCAAAGCCCAGCAGTGGGGGTATCTTCATATTGGTGATATCCACCTTGATGGGTGGAATCTTATTCAATTTCTCCAACCAGACCGGAGCCGCGTCAGAGGAGAAGAGGAAGTCCAGGTATTGGGTAGCCTCTTTGGGGTGCTTCGTGCTGGCAGAAACGAAGTAGCCAGAACCCAGGCCGGCGGGTGGGAAGATCGGCTTACCGTCGATGGACGGGAAGAAGAACCAGCCCACGTCAAAGTCCTTCACATTTGTGACGATATCAGAAATCAGCCAGGTTCCGGTGAAGTCCATCAGGGCTTTTCCACTGTAGAAGAGCGCATTGCCATCGTCATACTTTACCGCCGTGGTATTTGGGATGAAGCAGCCGGCCTTGTTCATGTCGACGAAGAAGAGCTGGATGCCCTTGATTATATCAGGGGTATCCCAGCGGCCATCTCCGTGCAGGATATTGTCAATCCCCGTCGGGCCAATCAGGTTGTTGGTAAGCAGGCTGAATTGATGGTAAGCCTCCCATTTATCGCTGTCGGCAAAGGCAATCGGGACATAGCCAGCCGCCTTGGCCTTCTGGCAGAGCGGGATCAAATCATCGTAGGTCTTGGGAACCGAGAGGCCGAGTTTATCGAAAAGGGTCTTGTTGTAGTATGCGCCGACGAACTCGAGCTCATTACCGATCCCATATACCTTGCCTTTGAAGGTGGTGCGCGCCTTAGTCCAGGTAAAGATACGGTCATCCCATTTATAAAGCGCGTAATAATCGTCCAGAGGCAGGAGCAGGCCAGCATTGGCCAGAACGCCGCCGAAGCCAGGCCCTGTATCGTAATAGATGACGTCTGGACCGGTGCCGGAAGCCAGCTCCGTCTGCACCATGGTGCGCATGTTGTCAGACGTGACAGCATCTCGTTTGATCTTGATGTTCGGATACTTTGCCATGAACATCTGGCTGAGCAAATCCATGCCAGCGTTATCAGACGCTTCGGTGAATTGGTCCAGCACATTGATCGTCACTACCTGGGCCTGGGGCGCCTGGGTGGGAGGCGGAGCCTGGGTGGCAGCCGGGCTGGGTGGCAGCCGGTGCCTGGGTGGGCTGGGCTGCAACCTGAGTGGGTTGGGCCGCCTGGGTGGCGGTAGCAGCCGGTTGGCAGCCAGCCATACCCATGACGAAGACAAAAATCATCAGCAAACCAAACAGCTTTTTCATGATTCTCTACTCCTTTTACACAACATATGGGTTAGAAGAGTTCTTGGACGATACAGCACAGGAAAAGTTTTAGAAAATCACCTCCTTTTCAGGCCATGTGTCATCGATGACACATTCGCCGCCACAAACTGCTCAGATTGTTAAGTTCCAACCACTAAAGGTTATTGTGTCATCGATGACACAGCAACCCAAAAAATCAATCCGCGTAATATCGCTTCGGGAAACCAGTGGAAGAGCGAATTTTCAAGCTGGTTTTTAAATGAATGGTCTGGTAACCATCCGGAGATTCGCCGTCGTTGCCCAATACCTCAATAGCCAGCCTGGCAGCCGATACCCCAATGTCGAAAACAGGCTGCTGGACAGAGGTTAAAGGAGGAGCGAGAAATTGAGCATAGGTATCATCAAACCCAATCACAGAGATATCTTCTGGAACTCTTAAATTATTCTGATAAATGGCCTGCAAAACCCCCGAAGCCATGATATCGCACCCCACCAGGACTGCGGTTATTCCCGGTTTGAGCTCCAGGAACTGCTGCATCCCGCGATAACCGTCTTCAATCGAGTAAAGGTCGCCGGTTGCAATCCATTCTTCGAGCGAGGTGATCCCATGACGGATCAGCGTATCGCGGTAACCGGCCAGACGTTGATTGTCGACCTCATCTTGAGGCGAAGGGAGAGAAGCATTTGTGCCAATGAAGGCGATACGACGGTGCCCCAGTTGAATCAAATGCTCCATAGCGCTGACTGCACCAACGTAATTATCTACCAACACGCGATGTGTGTTGATATGAGTAGGTCGTTCCACCTGTATGACCGGGATTCCAGCCTGTTTCGCCAGCAACACATTCTGCGGGTCTTGAGGTGTCGCAAAAATGATGGCGTCCATCTGGCGGCGGATGAAGATTTCAACCCCCTGGCGCTCACGCACGGAATCCGAAAGCGCATTCCAAATCAACACGTTGTAGTCGTGCTGCATGGCTTCTTGCTCGATCCCGAGTTCGATCCCAGGGAAAAATGGGTTCGGGACAATGGTGGTCAGCAAAAGGCCCAGGGTCATCGACCGACTGCGCCGCAGGCTTTGTGCCACCAGGTTGAGGCGAAAACCGGTCCCCTTGATGGCTGCATTTACTCTTTCCTTGGCTTCTGGAGAGACATAACCGCGACTATGCAGCACCCGCCCCACCGTGGCAGTAGAGACCCTGGCCGCGCTGGCTACATCTTTCATGGTAACTTTTCTATCTGCCATTTAGTTACCTGCATTGTCAAGTTAAAAGTGTGGAAAATGTGTCATCTTTACCATGTGTTATCGATGACACATTCATTATAGCAAGCTCACCCTAAAAGTCAAGCCCCTTCCGCACTTAGCGATAAAATTCAGTACCCCTCTCATCCGGGTTGATGTGCCCTTCCGATTTCAGGCGCTGGTATGCCTGCTCCAGATCAGCCTCCAGCTCTAGCTCGATACCGAAATAGATCGCCACCTCGTAGGCGCAGCGCAAAACCTGCATCAATTCATGCGCCAGGCGGGTTTTGTCAGGCTCACCGTATTTCTGGCGCTTGATGCCGCTCCCTTCAAAAAGGTTGACCTCTTGGGCCAACTCGCCGCACTCTTCCAACAGGCGGGTTATGATCTGGAAAGGCTCGAAGCCTTCGGGAAATCTGTGTTTCATGCCTTTACTGACGGTGGGAAGCTTTCCGAACATGTTTACCTCACAGGTGTTTCTGGATTGCATGGGAGATCTTTTGGATCAACTCCCGGTCGCGCTCATAATCGAATCGCACAGCGTCAATTTGCTCCTGCGGATACGACCAGGAGTTCCCCTTTACGCAGTTCCTCCGGCTCGGATAGATAGCGCGGCACGATGTGGGTATGCAGGAGCGGAAGCGAGTTGCCCATATTGATATTATTGATTTTATAGCGATACATTGTTAATTATTTCAATCTGCATATTGATTTTATCAATATATCGTTGTATAATATTGAAATAATTATCCGACCTGACTAAGAAAGTATTTATGCCAAACAAGGAATCCCCCGCACCCGCCAACCCAATCTGGCCGTCCATCCGGCGCCTGCTGAAAATCGCTGGCCGCCAGAGCGCCTGGCTGTATGCTGCTCTGGCCTTTGACCTGCTCCTGGCCGTAACCCTCATCCTCAGCATCGACTTCATGCGCAAAGTGTTCGATGCCGTGCTGGCCGGCCAGAGCAGCGTCTTCTGGCGCTATACCTGGCTTTCGCTGGCTCTGGCGGTACCCAACATCCTTCTTTCTTACCTGAAAACGCGCGGGGTTGGTCAATTCAGTGAGCGGACACTGGCCAAGCTCAGGCAGGCCATCGCCGCCCACAGCACGCGCCTGCCGGTCAGCTATCTCGAGCAAAGGCATTCCGGCGACCTGCTGTCCGTCTTGAACGCCGACCTGGCCAAACTCAAGACGCTGCTGGGCAACAACCTGATGGATTTCTTCTTCCAGGCGATCCGCTTCGTGTTCGCCCTGGTCTACATCATCTCGATCAACTGGCTTCTGGCGCTGGTCTCAACCATCCTCACCCCGGCCATTTTCCTGCTGATCTCGCGCCTGACCCAACCCGTCACCCGGCGCTCGGAGGAAATGCAGGACGAAATCGGCCAGGTCAACAGCCTGGCCCAGGACAGCCTGGCAGGGGCGATGGTGGTTAAATCTTTCAACCTGGCCGGCATCCTGGACGAACGCTTCCACCTGGCCAACCTGAAGGCGCTCAAGAAGGGCCTGGGAGTGGCGCGCTACTGGTCGTTGATCAATGGCCTGGGAATTGGGCTGAGTATTACGCCCTTCATTATTGCCATGGGATTGGGCGGCTACCTGGTCATCGACAAAAACCTGACCTTCGGCGGCCTGTTCGCTTTCATTAACTTGCTTAACTACGTGGTGAACCCCCTGGGCAGCCTGCCGGGGATCATTGCCAGCATCGGGGAAGCCGCCGGGGCGGCCCAGCGCGTTTTCAAGCTGATCGACTCCCCCAGCGAACGGCAGGGCGGCGCGGTTACGCAACCCGCCCAGGACAGTGCGCCAGCCCTCCAGTTCAAGGATGTCAGCTTTGCCTACAACGAGAACAGCCCGGTTTTGAAGCACGTCAGCCTGGCGATCCCTAAGGGGCAGACCGTGGCCATCGTGGGTCCCAGCGGCGGGGGCAAGACCACCCTGCTGAAGCTCATCCTGGGCTATTATCCGCTGCCGGATGAACGCCTGCAACTGTTCGGCGCCGACCTGAACGCCTGGCAGCTCAGCGCCGCCCGACAGCAGATGGCCTTCGTGGCCCAGGACACCTACCTGTTCCCGGTCAGCCTGGGCGAAAATATCGGCTGCGGCAAGCCCGGCGCCAGCCAGGCCGAGATCGAGCGCGCCGCCCGGCTGGCCAACATCCACGACTTCATCGCCAGCCTGCCGGAGGGCTATGCTACCAACGCCGGCGAGTGGGGAGGGCGCCTTTCGGGCGGGCAAAAACAGCGCATCTCCCTGGCGCGCGCCATCCTCAAAGACGCCCCTATTCTGCTGCTTGACGAGCCCACCTCGGCGCTGGACGCTGAATCGGAGGCACTCATCCAGGAGGCGCTCGACCGCTTTGCCCACCAGCGCACTACCGTGGTGGTGGCGCACCGCCTGTCGACGATCAAGAATGCCGACCGCGTCCTGGTCTTGCAGGAGGGCGAGGTTATTGAAGAAGGTACTCACGCCGAGCTGATTGCCAGGGCCGGCCTGTACCTGGAGCTTTACCAGCGCCAGTATGCCCTCGACCAGCCCACAGCGGCTGTGACGCCCGCCTGTGCCACGCCCCCTGCTCGCAGGTGGAGTTCAAAATGACTAAACCAACCCCCAAAGGAGCGGGGGCTTCCCCCAAAGGAGCGGGGGCTTCCCCCAAACGACAAAGCCTGTGGCGCCTGCTGGCGCTGCTGCGGCCAAAGCACCGCAAGTACATGGCCGGGCTGGCCGGAAGGGTGCTCCTGACCACCACCGAAAGACTGTTCATCGCCTACCTGCTCAAGCTGTTGACGGACGCCATTGTCACCGGCAATAAGGCGCAGTTCGCCTCGACCCTGGTGACCTGGGTCATCTTCTACGCCTGCATCATCATCCTCGCCCCGTTCGTCCTATACCTATGGCGCTCGGCCGTTTACGAGGGCACCGCCCACATCCGCGAGACGATCTTCAAGCACATCCAGCGGCTGCCGCTGGGCTATCACGAGCTGCACCACAGCGGCGACGCCCTCTCCATTCTGACCAACGATGCCAACGCAGCCGAAAGGGCCTACCAGGAAGACTTTTACAGCCTGGTAGAAGTATCCGTTCAGGGCCTGGCCGCGGCCGTGCTGATGTTCTACGTAAAATGGGAGCTGGCCCTGGTGATCATCCTGTGCGGGCTGGCCCCACTGACGATCAACAGCCTGTTCGCCGGGCCGCTGCGCCGGGTTGGGCAGGCGCTCCAGGCGCGCCTGGGGACGATCAGCGAGCGGATGGCCGACCTCCTGGCCGGTTTCCAGATGGTGCGCACCTTCGACCTGGGCGGCTGGATCCTCTCCCGCTTCAGCCAGGCCAACCAGCAGGTGCTGGAAAGCTCGCTGCAGCGCGTACGCCTGGAATCGGCCCTGGCCGCCGGCACCAATCTCGCTGACGTGTTCGCTTTCTTGCCGATGATCTTTGGAGCCTACCTGGTAATGACCGGCAATACCACCTTCGGCGTATACCTCATGCTGGTGCAGCTCAGCGGGCAGATCAATAATCTGGTTTTTCAACTGGGCGGGGTGGTCAGCCGCGTCCAATCCGCTCTGGCGGCCTCCGACCGCATTTTAGCGCTGTTGGATAGCCCAGCCGAGCCAGAACGGCTGTCCACCCTGCCGAGTGCGGATGGACGGCCCGCCGAACCAGCTACGGCAGTGGATGGAAACAGCCGCATCGCCTTCAACCAGGTCAGCTTTGCCTACAACGGCGGCGAGAATATCCTCAATGCGCTGTCTTTCCAGGCTCCTGCGGGCCAGTTCGTGGCCTTTGCCGGTCCAAGCGGAGGCGGCAAGAGCACCATCTTCAAGCTGTTGCTGGGCTGCTACGCCGCCAAACAGGGCCTTATCATGGTCTCAGGCAGACCCCTGACCGATTATAAGTTGAGCGAGCTGCGCGACCTGATCGCCTACGTACCGCAGGATGCCTACTTGTTCTCCGGCAGCATCCTGGATAACATCCGCTACGGCAAACCGGGCGCCTCGCAGGCGGAGATCGAAGCCGCCGCCAAGGCCGCCTTCGCCCACGATTTTGTAATGGAGTTCCCGGCCGGCTACCAGACCATCGTGGGAGAGCGCGGCGCTCGGCTGTCAGGCGGGCAGCGCCAGCGCATTGCCATCGCCCGGGCGCTGCTGAAGGACGCCCCCATCCTGCTGCTGGATGAGGCTACCTCGGCGCTCAACTCCGAATCTGAGCAGATCGTCCAGCAAGCGCTGGAAGTGCTAATGAAGGGCCGCACCACCCTGGTGATCGCCCACCGCTTCTCGACCATCATCCAGGCCGACTGCATCTACGTCATCGACGAAGGGCAAGTGGTGGAAGAAGGCCGGCATGCCGATTTAATGGACCGGCGAGGCGTTTACGCCGGGCTGTACGAAATCCAGTTCAAGACGAGTAAAGAGGCGCAGCCGGCTTGATGATTTGATACAGTCCCTGCCATTTCTGATGTTGCTCGACATATGCAGCGTGCCTTTCCATATCCGGCTCGACCAGCGGGCCGGGCAGCACGCGCTGCGCCAGCTCTTCCAGCGAACCGGCCTGCCCCAGCGCCCATTGCCCGAGCATGGCCGCCCCCACCGCCGAGGCGTCGGCCGCCTCAACCGGCGCCAGGCGCACCCCCAGCACATCCGCCAGGATGTGCACCCACAGCGGCGAGCGGGTGATCCCGCCGGTCAGGTGCACCACGGGCAAAGCCCGCAAAACTTGCTCAGCGGGCTGGTTGTCGCCTTGCAGGGCTTCCCACACATCCGCCAGGCAGAAGGCCACCCCCTCCAGGGCGGCCCGGCCGATGTGCGCCCGGCTATGCTCCAGCCCCAACCCGACCAACAGCGCCCGCGCCTGGGCGTCCCAGTGTGGGCTGCGCTCGCCGGAAAAATAGGGCACCAGCAGCACGCCGCCGGCCCCCGGGGATACCGCCGCTGCATCGGCGAACAGGCGGGTATAGCCATCCGCGCCTGAAAGCTCCGGGTAGAAGCGCTCGCGCACCCACTGCAGGGCCAGGCCACCGTTGTTTATCGCCCCGCCGGCAAACCAGCGCTGTTCGGCCAGCAGGTAACACCAGGTGCGCTGCTGTGGATCGAGCAGCGGCCGGTCCACCACTCGCCGCACCGCCCCGCTCGTGCCGACCGTGATCACGCTCTGCCCGGGCGCGGCTGCCCCCGAGCCCAGGTTGGCCAGCCCGCCGTCGCCTGCCCCGGCGATCACTTTCAGGCCGGGTGGTAGCCCGCAAGCCTGCACCACCTGGGGTAATAACTCACCCAGCAGGCAGCCCGGCGAAACCAGTGGAGGCAGCTGGGCGGCGCTTACCCCGGCCAGGTCGAGCGCCTCGGCATCCCACTCCAGCCGGCGGATATCCAGCAGCCCGGTGGCGGAGGTGATGCTGAAATCGGTCGCCCATTCGCCGGTCAGGCGGAACAGCACCCAATCCTTGATCAGCACGAAGCGCTGCGCCCTGCGGGCAATCTCGGGCGCCTGTTCCTGCCACCAGCGCAGCTTGGCCGGGTGGTAAATCGACACCAGCGGGCAGCCAGTACGTTGATATAAAGCTTGAGCATCACAGCGCTGGCGCAGGGCTTCGGCCTGGGGCGCGGCGCGCTGGTCGGCCCAGGTCAGGGCCGGGGCCAGCGGGCTGCCCGCCGCGTCCACCGGCAGCGAGGAATGCATCGCCCCCGACAGGCACAGCCCGGCCACCTCTGTCCCTTTCGGCAGCTTTCCGGCCAGGGACTTCAGGGCGGCCAGGACCCCCTGCCAGACCTCTTCGGCCTGCTGCTCGGCCCAGCCGGAACGCGGCGAATACAGGCGGTAGTCGCTAGAGGCGGAGGCGAGCTGCCTGCCGCCTGCGTCCAACGCCACCGCCTTGGAATTGGTGGTGCCCAGGTCTAGACCGATCACACAGGGTTCTTTACTCAAAAATCACCCAAGAATTTTAACCACAGGTGAACGCGGATAAAAGAATGATTTACCGCGAAGACGCAAAGTACGCAAAGAAACAAGAAAGTAGATCTAAAGAAAGTATAAGAATATAATTCGTAAAATTAGTAATCTTTTCTTTTTTTCCTTTCCCTAAAAATTCTTCTTTGCGTTCTCACCCCTTCGGGTGCGCTGAAGAGCGTCGTGCCTTTGCGGTTCATTCTTCTTTGTGCCTCCGCGGTTAGCTTTTTTTCAATCGATACAATACCTCGCCGGCGTGGGGGACGAGTAGGAGGCCCTCGTCCTCCCGCTTGGCCCACTGCGCCGGGTCGATGGTATGCGGGTCGCGGTAGCCCAGGTTGACCGCCGCGCACTCCTCGGCTGAGAGGCCAGTCGCCAGAGTAACCTGGATGCGCGGGCGCTCGACGCCGGTGGCGGCGTCGTACTCGCCGATGCCGCGCAGATGGGTGGAATGCGCCAGTACACCCCACGGGTAATTCTCGAAGCGCGGCCACTGCTTGACAAAGTAATCGCGCACGTGGTAACCGATCTGGCGGATCACCTCGCCGTGCACGACGCTCAGGCGGGTCAGGTGTGGGGCGTAAATGATCACCTCGCCCCCATCGGCGATGACCGGCTCCAGCTTGTACATGCCCTTGGCGCCCACCCACAGCTCGTTATACATCTCGGGCAGCACGGAGAGCGCCTGACGGTAGGGATGCTCGCACCAGCGCACGTGCACCTGCGCCGAGAGGTCGGCCGCCGCCGACCAGGCTTCCTCCGGGGAGCCGCTGAACAGGCCGGACACCCCCTCGGTGGTGACCACGGCGCACAGGGCGTGGCGCGGGCGCGGGATGAGCGCGGCCGCCCGGTCGATCACCCGCCGCATGGGCGTGTCCTTGACGCCGATGGCGGCGTAGGAGGTGATCAGCGCCCCCAGCCAGTGGGTGAAGTTGATGATATCCGGGCCGGCGATGCCCGGGAAGAAATACTTGTTCCCACCCGAGAAGCCGACCACCTCGTGCGGAAAGACCGGGCCGCATACCAGGATATCGTCGTAATCCAGGATCAGCCGGTTGAGCCGCACGGGCACATCCTGCGCCAGCAAGTGATTGCTCAGCCGGGCGATCTCCCCGGCCGGGATGAGGCCCAGGTTGATCAGCGCCTGCGGGTCGTCCCAGGCATGGTCGAGCAGGCGCACGTTGGCGTAGGTGGTGGCTTTTTCCCCGGCGGTGATACCCACCAGCTTGAGCTTGGCCGCTTCGCTCATGGCCGGATGGGTGCCGGTGGCCACCAGAAAATCCAGCTCGCGCACCCGCCCCTGCAGCAAGGCCACGATGCGGCGGAAAAACAGCGGCAGCGGCATGGTGCGCGTGCTGTCAGGGATGAGCACCAGCAGGCGCTTGCCGTCCAGCGTCATGCCCGCCAGGCTGTCCGCCAGGATCATATCCACCTCATCCCCGGTGAGGAACCTATGCGTCAGGCCAAATCCGATCACTTCCATAGTCACCTCCACACAGAGGGTCAGTCCGGCTTGCTTTGCCGGCCGCGCTTGAAACGAGGATTGCACAGGGCATTTCCTTCAGCCAGAGTCAGGCTGCGCTCCAGACCATTCCCTTCGACCCGGCTGAAGGCAAAATCCAGTCGGCAGAAGAAAGGCAGGAACTCATCTGCGTCCTGGGCACGGAAGAAAAGCTGGGCAGCACACTGGCTGAAATTGTACCCGTAATCAAAAGACTGCCCATCTCCTGCAACAAATTCATACACCCAATCCGCTGGGTAGCGGCGCTGTTGCGAGCGCTGCGCCCGCCTCCGGCGCCGCTCCATCAACTGCGCCTCGCTCAGTGCCTCCGCCAGCGGTACGGCGGGGCTTGGGTAAGCTGCAATGGCTTCATACAACACCTTGCCGGTCTCAGCGGCACTTTTGCCATCCGCCTGGATGGCCTGGTAGAGCGCCAGGCATCGCGCTGCCCGCAGCAGCTCACCCGTAAGGTGGTTTTCATCCCCGCCAATGTAAGGTATCTGTGGGATCAATGCGATAAACCGCTGGCGGGCTGCGCTCACCACCCTTGACGCAAAATCTGCTCCCCACTGCCCGGCAATGACCGTCGACCAGTGCGGCGCGTCGGTCTCAAACGCGGCGAGAAGAACGTCCTGGTGCAGGCGATAATAGATGCTTGCTAAATATTCGCGTGAAGAAAGGCCGCCCTGGCGGCGGAAGACCGGCGCCTCACCCTGAAGCTGCGCATCGCGGATGCGCTCGACATGCCTGGAGCTGGTATTGAGTGGAATTTGACCGATTGGAAAATAGCCATATTCATCTGATTCAGCGCTGATGGAAAGCTGCCCGCCAACCACCCGACATTTAAAGGCGAAGACCAGGTCATTATCGTTTTTGCCGTATACCCCCACCAGGCGCTCGACCACTACCTCCAGACCAGTTTCCTCGACCACCTCGCGCACGACCGCCTCATCCGGCAACTCGCCGCTCTCCACTCCCCCGCCAGGCAGGTTCCACATATCCATATCCCGGCGGTGGCACAGCAACACCCGCCCCTGTGGATCGAAAATGATGGCGAAAGCGCCGAGTGAGAACATCACACGCCTGAGTACACCGAGAAACCGCCGTCGATCGGCAGGACCACGCCGGTGACGAAGGCGGCTGCCGGCGACAGCAGCCACACCACCGGGCCAATCACGTCTTCGGCGACCCCGAAGCGTCCCATGGGGGTATGCGCCAATATAGCCTGGCCGCGGGCGGTCAGCTCCCCGCTCTGGGCCTCGGTGAGCAGGTAGCGGTTCTGATCAGTGAGGAAAAAGCCGGGCGCAATGGCGTTGACGCGCAGACGCTCACCGTAGTTCTGCGCCATATAG
Organism: uncultured Chloroflexia bacterium; assembly: GCA_963820415.1. Taxonomy (GTDB): domain Bacteria; phylum Chloroflexota; class Anaerolineae; order Anaerolineales; family Anaerolineaceae; genus CAWFZT01. The sequence goes on from CAWFZT010000001.1 coordinate 31,640, forward strand.
ACCGCCAGCCATTGAGTGAAATTGGCCAGGGCAGCTTTGGCCGCCCCATACGAGACGACGCGTGTCAGCGGGCGGAGAGACGCCATCGAGGCTACGTTGAGAATCACGCCCTGGCCGCGCTTGGCCATCGCCCGCCCGAAGGCCTGGCAGGCATAGACGGCGCTCATGAAGTTAAGGTCGAACACCTGGCGGACGGCCTCCACGCGGCAGGTCGAAGAAGGTCATCTCGGGCGAGGTGGTGGCCTGCGGGTGATTGCCGCCCGCTCCGTTGAGCAGAATATCCACCTGGCCAAAATGCTCCAGCACCTGCCGGGCTGCCAGTTGGACGGCCTGCGGGTCGGTCATATCGGCCTGGAAGGCGGCCGCCTCGCAGCCGGCTGAGCGCAGCTCAGCCACGCCGGCCTGGGCGCGCTCCAGGGTCAGGTCAATCAGGGCAATGCGGGCGCCCAGCCGCCCAAGCGTCTGCACGGTTGGGCGCAGCAGCACCCCCGTCCCCCCGGTAACCACGGCCACGCGGGAGGAAAAGTCCAGCCATTGGGTCGAAAGATTGTCCATGGAGTTCCTTTAGGGATCAGGCATCAGCCAGAAATCAGCAATCCTCAATCAGAAATCAGCAATCATCAATTCTCAATCACCCATCAGCAATCCCAAATGCCTCACAAAATGCCGCTCCAACGCCTGATAATACTCCTCGGCGTGCTCACTCAAAATACGGCGCAGGTCGCTGCCGTAACGCTCCAGCAGCGAGCCAAAGGTGACGTGCAGCACCTGGCGGGCGTCGAACTGGTCGAGCAGGCCGGGAAGTGCCGCGTCGGGCAGGGAGGCTGGGTCGGGCACCCGCTCCAGCTCAGCCGAGACATGGTAGCTGGCCCGCTCCAACGGGTAGCGCTCGATTGACAGCGCCAGCATCTTGCGGAACAGGCCCGGCTCTACCTGGGCCAGGGTGCGCAGACCCTCGAGCAGGCTGGTCCCTGCGGTCTTCAGGTGCAGCAAACCGCCCGCCGCGGCAGCCGCCAGGGGATAGACACTGAACTTATCCGAGCCGGAGTGCAGGCTGAGCTTATACGGTCCCAGGGCGCGCGCCACAGCCGCGTGCCCGGCCAGGTCGGCCGCCAGGGCGTCCAGGTCGCCGATGTAATCCACGCCCTTCTCGAAGCGCCCGACGAAACGCGGCGCCAGGCTGACCCAGTGCACGCCCAGGCGCTGCAGCTCGCTGGCCACGTAAATATGCTCGGCATGGGTGGTCGGCGTTTCCGTCTCATCGACCGAGACTTCCAGCTCGAAGGGAACGCCCTTGCTCTCCAGGTGGCGGTACAGGCGCGTCACGTGCGCCACGGCCGCCCCGTACTTGACCGCCGCCCGCAGGACCTGCTCGCGCTCCAACACCAGCCGGAAATTGCCCAAATCGAACTGCTTGCCGGCCAGGTGCTGCAGCAGGTCGGGCAGGCTCGACTCGAGCGCCGGCCAGGGCAGTGTGCTGGCCTTATGCTCCAACGCCACCCCGCCCAGGCCGCCGGCGCTGGGATCGACAAAGGCGCCGGGGTCGATGGTAAAGAAGGAAAAGCCGGCGGCGGCGAAACGATCGATATCGGCAGGCGTCTTCAGGTGGTCGGCGTCCGCTCCGACCAGTCCGCGCCAGCCGCCCTCAAAGGCGCCCCAGGTGGCGTCCGCCAGCACCTGTTCAGCCGAGCGCCCGGTGCGAGCCAGCTCGCGCACGGACTGCTGGGCGAAAATGGGGGCGATCGTCTTACCCGGGTGAGCGGCGGTCACCCGCCGCAAGGCGTGCAGGGCGCGCACGTGTCCGGGGGTGGCCAGCCCCAGGCGATCGCCAAAGCCGGCCGAAGTGACCAGGCCCAACGGCGCCGGCTGCAAATTGGGCAGGGTGAAGCGCAAGGCGCGGGCGTTGGCCGGGTCGAGCGGGCAGGACAGCAGCAGGCGCCCGCGCTCGCCGGACAGCTCGCTGACCTCGCCGCGGAAGGATTCGACCAGGGCCGAGTTGAAGGGCGCCAGTACGGCCAGGCGCTTGCCCTGCGGGGTGGCGACCAACCAGAGAGCCATGCTGCCCATCTCGACCAGCGAGGCGGGATAGGGAGTGCCAGGGAGGAGGGAGAGAGGAGTGTTCATAGGTGGGAGTCGCCGGTCCTCAGGATCAGATGCTGGCTTTGATGATATCACAAGTTGAGTTCCTTTTTTTTATGAGGTGATTAAGGTACGACTTATGCAACTTTCGCGGTATGACTTAATGAATTTCAGACGACTAATTAACCCTCCACTTAACCCCTTTTCTCGATGCAATTAGGAGAGGCCGGCCGATATACTGGGTATACTCCAACTTCAAGGAGATTCTGATGACTTCCGCGACCAAAAGCAACCCGCTGCAAAACGTCTTTCGCAACCCCAACTTCCGCCTGCTGTGGGCGGGGCAGGCCACCTCCATCCTCGGCGACCAGTTCAGCATGATTGCCATGCCCTGGCTGGTGCTCAAGCTGACCGGCAGCGACCCCGTGGCGCTGGGGACGGTGCTGGCGTTGGGCAGCGTGCCGCGGGCCCTGTTCATGCTGCTGGGCGGGGCGGTCACCGACCGGCTCTCGCAGCGCACCGTCATGCTGCTTTCAGACGTGCTGCGCTGCGCCCTGACCGGCCTGCTGGCCGGCCTGGTTTTGACCGGCTCGGTGCACCTGTGGATGGTCTACATCCTCTCCCTGCTCGGCGGTTTGATCAGCAGCTTCTTCACCCCGGCGTCTTCTTCCATTGTCCCACAGCTTCTGGAAGCGGAGTATGTGCAGGCCGGCAACTCGGTCATGCAGGGCTCCACCCAGTTGAGCATCTTCCTTGGCCCGGTGCTGGCGGGCGGCCTGATCGCGGCTTTCGCCGGTAAGGCGGGCGCCTCCGGAAATATGGAAGGCATCGGCCTGGCCTTCGCCTTCGACGCCCTGACCTTCCTGGCCTCAGCCGTGACGCTGTGGTGCATGGGCGTGCCTCACCCGCGCGACGCCGCCGCATCCGCCCAACCCGGCCTGCTGGCTTCCATTAAGGAGGGCCTCCATTATATGCTGCAGGATCCCGTCATGCGCCTGGTCTACATCCTGATCGCGGGGGTCAACCTGGTCTTCGTCGGGCCGCTGCTGGTGGGCATCCCGGTGCTGGCTGACGAGCGCCTGGTCCAGGGGGCGGCCGCCTTCGGCATGATCATGTCGGCCTACGGGGCCGGCAACCTGGCCGGCATCCTGCTGGCCGGCTCGCTGCCCAGACCTAAACCTGGCATGTTGAACGCCATCCTGGTCAGCCTGGTCGTGGCCTTCGGCCTGACGATGGGCCTGTTCGCCTTCTTCACCACCACCCCACCCTTCCTTATTTGTATGCTGCTGCTGGGCGCCGGCAACGGCTATTTGGGCATCACCCTGATCACCTTCATCCAGGTGCACACACCCCGCGAGATGCTCGGGCGGGTGATGGGCATGGTGCTGTTCGCCAACCTCGGCCTGGTGCCGGTCTCACAGGCCATTTCCGGCTTTGTGATCAAGCTCAGCCTGAACGGCCTGTTCATCGGGGCGGGCATGCTGACCATCGCCATCGCCGCCTGGATGCTGCTGACCCCCGGCACCCGGCTGATTACCCTGGGAATGGGGAAGGCAGAGGCCGAACAGTAACCAAGGAAAAGCTCGGATTTTGGGGTATGTTCCGGCAGTTTGTATATAATATATATGGGAGGGAACCTAACCGATACCCCTGATGAACCTCAAAGCTCTCGTCCGCAAGATGATCTACTGGCGCGAAAGCGGGAAATACCGGGTGACCCTGCTGTCGGTCTGCCCCAATTCCTCGGCCGTGCTCGAGGCGGCCGTGCGCTGCGCCTCGCTGCACAACACCCCCATGCTATTCGCCGCCTCGCTGAATGCAGTCGACCGCGACGGCGGCTACACCACCTGGTCGCCGGCCGATTTCGTCTACCAGATGCACAATTACGCCCACAAATATGCTTGGAGAGGCCCGCTTTACCCCGGCCTTGACCACTGCGGCGCCTGGCTGAAGGACAGCCACATCACCGAAAACCTGGGTTATGACCAGGCCAGGCAGGAAGTGAAGCTGTCGCTATCAGCCTGCATCCAGGCCGGTTACCAGCTCATTCACATCGACACGACCATCGACCGCCGCCTGCCGCCCTCCCAGACCATGCCGGTCGAGCGGGTGGCGCCGCGCACCATCGAGCTGATCCAGTACGCCGAGGAAGTGCGCAACCGCTGCACCCTTTCGCCGGTAGCCTACGCAGCCGGCAGCGAGGAATTGCACAGCGGGCTGGTTAATTTCAACAACTTCCAGATTTTCCTGTCCAACCTGCGTTCGAGCATGGCCAGCTTGAAGCTGCTGGACGCCTGGCCGGCCTTTTTCGTCGCCGACGTCGGCACGAGCCTGATTAACGCCTATTTCAGCCCGGCCTCCGCCAACCGCGTATATACGGCTACGGCCCCCACCGGGGCGCTGGCCACCGGGCATTACACCGATTGGGTCGACGATCCAACCCTTTACCCGCAGGCCGGCGTGGGCTGCGCCACCCTCGGGCCAGAGCTCACCGCCGAAGAGGTGCACGCCCTGCAGGCCCTGTGCGACCACGAGACCGAGTTGCTTTCCGGGAATCCCCAGCTTGTCCCTTCGAACTTTCTCGAAACGTTGGAGCAGGCAGTCATCGCTTCGCAGTGCTGGAAGAAATGGCTGGCGCCTGAAGAAAAGGACAAAGCTTTCGCCGATTTGGAGCTGTTCCGCCAGGGACGGCTGATCGAAAGCGGGGCGCGCTACGTGTGGACCGAAGCCGGGGTGAAGGCTGCCCGCAAAAAGCTGTACGAAAACCTGGGCTCGCTGATGACCGACCCGCAGAGCTACGTGGTCGACCGCCTGGTAGGGTTGATAGAAAAATACATCGCCGCCTTCAACCTGCACGATTTGCTGGCCAGGTTAGAAGAGATAGAATAAAGGTTTCCAAGAAAAGAACAGAAATGGGCGATAAACGTGAATTTCCCTGGGCAGCCACGGGTATTTCGATCTGCTTTCTAATGGGCGCGTTTTTACGGATCTGGCAGTTCGCCGCCAACCGGTCGTTGTGGCTAGACGAAGCCATGCTGGCTTTAAACGTGGTCAACCGGTCGTGGGTTGAATTGACCCAACCTTTAGACTATAACCAGGGAGCCCCGATTGGCTTCCTGTTTGTTCAGAAATTGATGATCGTGCTTTTCGGCAATCAGGATCTTTATTTGCGATTGTTCCCCCTGGCCGCCAGCCTTCTATCCATTTTTTTGATCTGGAAAGTGGCCCAGGGTTTTCTCAGTAAAATAGGGGTGCTGATTGTCCTGGGATTCTTTGTCCTTTCCACGCAACTGATTTATTACAGTTCTGAGGCCAAGCAGTATGCAAGCGATGTATTGGTGGCGCTGTTGCTGTTATTCGTTTTCTCCAGGTACCTTGCCCAGGCCAGAAGAAGGTTCCTGTGGCTGGCAGCCGCCGGCGCCCTGGGAATGTGGCTGTCCCATCCGACTGTATTTGTTTTGGCCGGCATCGGCTTGAGCCTCAGCCTGGACGCGCTGATTAAAAAGGAATGGGGCCGGTTATGGCAGTTGGGCCTCGTTTTTTTAGCCTGGCTGGTTAGTTTTGCCATCCTTTATTTTGTTTCCTTGCGGTTCTTAGCTACCAACACCTATCTTAATGATTATTGGTCGGGTGGCTTTATGCCAATTCCCCCCTGGATCGACATAAACTGGTTCAGGCATACCTGGTTTGACTTAATCAATAACTGGGTAGGCTTACCCAAAGGAATAATCAGGAGCATTGGCGGGTTGGTTCTCCTGGCAGGCTGTGTCTCGATCAGCCTGAGAAAGTGGCAGTGGGCGCTGGTATTGATTACCCCGTTTGCCTTTACCCTTTTCGCTTCTGGCTTCGAAAAATACCCCTTCTCCGGACGTTTAATTTTATTCCTGCTCCCGAGCGTATTTTTATTGATGGCAGAAGGTGTTGAACGAACCCGCCTGCTGCTATCCAGGATTTATCCCTGGCTGGCTTATTCGGTTACTGCGCTCCTGGTACTCTTATTTTTGTACCAATCAGCCTCGCAAGCGTTAGAAAATGTCCGCCAGCCTGATCTGCGAGAAGATATCAAGCCAGCCCTATCTTATCTGAGTCAAAACCGGCAAAGCGAGGATTTGATTTACCTTTATCACGGGTCAGCGCCGGCATTCAAATACTATTCGTCCTTTTACAATATTTCCGGGCGCGATTACGTGGTGGGCATTTCTTCACCCAGAGCGCCTGATAAGTACCTTAAAGATATCAATAAGCTAATTGGACACGCGCGTGTGTGGATTATTTTCTCCCATGAATGCCCGCTTTCATTATGTAAAGTCGACGAAAGAAATTTCTTTGTCGACCATCTCAACCGGCTCGGCAAAAGGATACAGACCTATAAATCAACCGGTGTAACCCTGTACCTGTATGACCTGAGTGTCCCGAAACCGTAAGAAAGGCCCATGAGCAGGACTTCATCCGTCAGTCGCCAGGTAGAGCTGAAGCGGGTCGCCCTTCGCAGTTGCATTGAGGGGCAGAAGGCAGTATAACTCCCGTAAATCACGACCTATCACCATAAAGAAAGAGGAACGCATGGATAACCCGAAGGCAATCGTCATCCTCTTCAAAAATAACGGCATGGGGATAACCGGCGAGCAGCCGCTCCAGGATAAGCTCACCAAAACTTTCCTGACCCTCACCCAGCAGAATCTCAACCTGCCCCGGGCGATTTGCTTTTACACCGAGGGCGTAAAGCTGGCCTGCGAAGGATCGCCGGTGCTGGAGGAGCTGCGGGCGCTGGAAGCCAGGGGCGTGCGCCTGATCCTGTGCCAGACCTGCCTGGACTATTTCGGGCTGAAGGACAAAACGCGGGTTGGCATCGTGGGCGGCATGGCCGATATTATGACTGCTATGTGGCAGGCCGATTCCGTCATAACCGTGTAAAGAAAGAGATTCACCACTGAGCCTATTATTAACCAGAGGTTAAAATTTGATATAATTCCAAAGCTATTTTGTGTTGTATTCAGGGATTTGCAACAATCTTTTTCTAAAGTGGGAATCCAGATCATCAAAATATCAACAGTCTCAGGTGATGATCAAGATTAAAATCTAACTGATCTTAAAGGTTGCCATGCTGAAAACTAAAAACGGCCTCAACTTAAAAAACCCACGGATTTGGATCGTGCCTGGTTTGATAATCCTGATTCTGGGGAGCGCCGGTTTTGTCGTTGCGCATAAATTCATACCCCGCAGTATGGTCTACGCAATTAAAAGGGTTATCTACGGAACTCCTACAATTACCCCATCGCCCAGCCCCTACCCGACTTTTGCCCCATTTCCGACCAGGACCCCGGTTGCATTGGTGGATGAAGATGCGGTCCTGGTAGGCGCCGGTGATGTTGTCACGTGCGGCGGCGATGCTTCGGCGGGGACCGCACAGTTAATTGATCGTTTCCCTGGAGCAGCTATTTTCACTGCCGGGGATACCTCAAATAATACAGGCACACCCGCCCAATATCGCGATTGCGTTTCCAAAACCTGGGGACGCTTCAAAGACCGCATCTACCCTGCAACCGGCAACCATGACTACATGACCGAAAATGCTTACGGCTATTTTCAATACTTTGGCCAGGCTGCGGGTGACCCGCATGGGGGGTATTACAGTTTCAACCTGGGCGCCTGGCATATCGTCATGCTTAATAGTGAATGCCACGAAATCGGCGGATGCCAGCCTGGCTCGCCTCAGGAGACCTGGCTGAAAGCAGACCTGGATGCCTGGCCAACCAAATGCAGCATGGCAGTGATGCATAGGCCGCTTTTCGTTTCCGGGGCAGTGGACAATCCCCAGGTGCGACCTTTGTGGCAGGACTTATATGATGATGACGCAGAACTCGTCATCAGCGGTCATGAGCACCACTATGAACGCTTTGCTCCGCTTGATCCGAAAGGCAAGCCAGACCCGCAGCGCGGCATCCGGGAGATCATTGTAGCTACCGGCGGCGCTATTTTGGAAGACCCCAAGGGCCCACAGATTCCCAATAGTGAGGCGATAATTTCCGGGGAATATGGCATCATCAAGCTCAACCTTCACCCCACCAGCTACGAATGGGAATTTATTCCTGTCGAAGATGGCGATGAACCCGGGATAAAATCAGATTCCGGCCAGGGAACCTGCCATTAGGGATTAATTTTTTTTTAGTGGGGGTCGCTCCCGCCTACGTAATCACATAGGTGCGGGTCTGCGCCTACCAGAGCCCGCCAGCGATTGAAATCGTTGGCTCCCAAAATCGGGACCCACCAAACCCGATCAATCGGGTTGAAGGCAGTTCAGTCTTACCTGGGTTTGGTTAATTACCATAGAGCGAGAACATCCGGTTGGGGTTGATGTCGAGATACAAGGCGAATTTCACGGGTGCATGGCTTTTGCATAACGTCAAAGAAAACGACCGATTATTATGTAACAAAATACTAGAAACCAGAGCTAAGGCGAGCCCCCTACGGGGATGTACCAGCGGCACACCGAAACCCGAGGTTGTTGTACCATCCCTCGGCTGTGAGCCTGCCCCGGTAAGAAGAGCTGACGTCCACATCATTATTGTCCCAGGCGCCACCGCGCAGCACACGATTGAACCCTGTTGGCGGCCCGGTTGGATTGCGAGCCGGCGACTGCTGATAATAGGTATCTCGGTACCAGTCGTTCACCCATTCCCACACGTTACCGGCCATATCCAGCGCCCCATATGGGCTGGCGCCGGAGAGATAGCTGCCAACTGCGGCCGTATCACCTACACTTATTTTGGAAATGTTGTTCAGCAGGCTTTGGTTCGGCGCAGTGTTGCCCCACGGGTAAATACGCCCGTCCACGCCGCGCGCTGCCTTCTCCCACTCAGCCTCCGACGGCAACCGCCGCCCGGCCCAGGTACAGTACGCCTGGGCCTGGTTCCAGTCCACGTAGATCACCGGGTAGTTGGCATACTGGCTCTCCCCATAATAAGAAATGCGGGTAGCCGAGCTAGTTTCATGCGGAGTAGTACACTGACCGCCCGCCACACACCTGGCATACTCGGCGTTGGTCACTACGGTCTGGTCGATCCAGAAGGCATCCAGATAGACGGTGTGCTGCGGCAGCTCATCGTCATTCGCCTTACTATCTTTGGCCTTGTCCGAGCCCATCAGGAAATTGCCGGCCGGGACATATACCATCACCATACTATCCTTGGGGGAAACGTGGGTCGAGCCAATCCCAAGGGTGCGCATGAGTGTTGGTGCGGGGGGCATGGTTGGCATAGGCGGCACTGGAGTAACCGTTGGCGGCAACGCCGCCAGAGCCTGTGCCGTCTGCGCGACTGCCAGACTGAAGGTATACTTGCCGATCCCCCAGCCTAACAGCGCCACCAGCCCAAGCAGAACAATTACCCCAATCCCCGCCCATACCCACCGGTTTACGGTAGGGCGCGCTATAGCGGTTTTTATCGGAAGGCCCACCGGGATAATGACGCGGTCTGCGGGTGGTGGTTCAACCACGCCAGCCGGCGGCATGCTGGCAGCCGGCGGCGAGACTGGTATTCCCGGTCTGGTTTCTTCCGTCTGTAGAATTTCCAGTCCCGGCGGTTTGGGGGCAGCCGCAGGCGCTTCCGGGTGCATGATCACCGGCTCGAAAACCTCCGGCTGCAGCGGCTGGACCGGCCTGTAAGAGGTGGCCAATCCTTCCAGCGCGGCAGCGAACTCACCCATGCTGGCGTAACGCTCCTCCGGTTTCTTCGCCAGCGCCTTGTAGAGCACCTTTTCCACTTCTTCGGGCAGTCCAGGCACAAAGCTGCGCGGGCGGGGCAGCGGGTCGTTGGATTGTTTCAAAAAAACCGCCGCCGGGGTATCCGCCGTGTAAGGCTTGCTTCCCGTAACCAGCTCGTAGAACACCACCCCCAGCGAGTAGATGTCACTTTGCGTCGAGATCTGGTTGAACCACTGCTCCGGCGCCATGTATTCCGGCGTACCGATGGCTACATTGGTGCCGGTCAGCGTGTTACCGCCCTCCAGGCCCAGGATCTTAGCGATGCCGAAATCCGATACCATCGGCTGACCCTTGTCTGTGAGTAAAATATTGCCCGGCTTGATGTCGCGGTGAATGAGATTTTTTTCGTGGGCATACTCCAGCGCCCGCGCTACCGGGGCCAGCAGCCGCGCCGCCTGGTCGTACGGCATCCGTTCCCCGGCTAACTCCTTGAGCGTACCGCCCGGTAGGTACACCATAACCAGGTAAGGCGTGCCTTTGTACTCGCCGTAATCGGTCACTTTGACAATGTTGGGATGGGTCAGGCGGGCAACTTCTTTAGCCTCACGTTCGAAGCGTTTGAGCGTCTTCTCTACTTCAACGGGCGGCAATTGTTCCATGCGGATAAACTTGACCGCCACCTCGCATTCCAAACGCGTATCATAGGCGCGGTAAACCGCCGCCATGCCGCCCTGCCCGAGCGGTTCAATGATCCTGTAACGGCCGATATCCTGTCCTGTAAAGTTGGTCATACGAGGGAGCCCGTAAAAGAACGCTGAAATTATTATATATCTAAAAGGGAAAACCCTCATAACAAAAAGTCTAAAACTCACATATCTACATCACAAAAATCACTTGGACTTTTTTTCCTTCGGAAATATACCTCCGCATGCAACAATCCATACGAACTTATTGCACAGAACGGCTCCCAGCCTTCCCCACAGAACGGGGATTTACATCATGGGGGGCAGGGGAAGTGGGTG
>CAWFZT010000002.1:0-37444 GCA_963820415.1 uncultured Chloroflexia bacterium
ACACGGCGGTAAGTGGTCTATTCAAACCGGCGGGTTTGTGATAAACTAAAGGACAATTGGCCAGCAAGTCGATACGATTTGTTGCCTTTCCGCTCTTAGAATCCCTACGGCGATAGCTAAGGGCAATCCCGAGGAAAGGAGGTTTCCTAAATCCGCGACTACGAGGTAATTTTTATTGTCCATCCTGACCTGGATGAGAACGCTCTGAAAGGCGTGGTTGAAAAGGTTCAGGGCTGGATCACCGGGTCTGGTGGTACACTTGTACAGACAGATGTGTGGGGTAAACGTCACATGGCTTACACGATTCGCAAGCAGCGTGAAGGTCAATATGTGTACGTACATGCCCAAATGGCGCCGTCCTCGACCAGCGAACTGGAACGCAACTTGCGGTTCCTTGAGCCGGTTATGCGTTTCCTGGTTACAGTAGTAAATGAGTGATTTTTCTGAAGAGCTGCGCCAGGTTTTTATCTTTTCGTTAGGAGGAAAAGATGAGCCGCGGTTTGAATAAAGTTATGATCATTGGCCACCTGGGACGCGATCCTGAAATGCGTTATACACCGAATGGCCGTCCTGTCACCACTTTCTCAGTAGCCACCAGCCGCAACTGGAGCACCGCCGACGGCGAAAAACGTGCCGAAACTGAGTGGTTCAACGTGGTAACCTGGGGCAACCTGGCAGAAATCTGCAAACAGCATCTGACCAAAACCCAGCAGGTTTATATCGAAGGACGTTTACAGACTCATCGTTGGGAAGACAATGAAGGCGTAAAACATTCCAGCATTGAAATTGTGGCAAATGAAATGATGATTCTCGGAGAACGCCGCGATTCAATTCATGGGCAGCCTGGCGAAGTCAACGAATCAGAAGAACAGGAAGAAGATTTTCCATTCTAGTGGAGTTATAAATTATGACTGACGAAACTATTCAAGAAGGCGAACAATCTTATGGGAGGCGATACATCGCTCGCCCTAAGATTTGCCAGTTCTGTGCGGACAAGAATTTAAAAATTGATTACAAAGCAAGTGACATGCTACGCCGCTTCGTCACCGAGGAAGGCAAAATCCGTCCTCGTCGCCAGACCGGCACCTGCAATCGCCACCAGCGTGAGCTGGCCCATGCGATCAAGCGTGCACGACACCTGGCTTTGCTCCCATTCGCTGCCGAACGCTGGACCGATAACCAGCGCTAACCCTTCTGCAGCCCAATAGGTGGGGCATGGGGTAAATGCCCTATGCCCCTTATCTTTTAATTGAGGTCGCCCTTATGGCAAGAAAACCTGTATCAAAAGAATACACCAAGAAGCACCTGGCTCGCATTGAAAAAGAAAGATTGCAGAGAAGGTATCTTATGATTGGAACGATTACCGTGCTTGTCCTGGTAGTCGGGGTGATTCTTTACGGTGTACTAGATCAAACTGTCCTGCAAGGTCTCAGGCCAGTTGCAAAAGTCGGAAACCAGACCATTACTACAGCCGAATTTCAAACCCGGGTGCGCTACGAGCGTTATCAATTGGTTTCGCGTTATAACAATATCATGCAGACTGCCCAAATGTTTGGCAGCGATCCCTCCTTTGCTCAATATTTTCAGAGCTATCTCTCTCAGATCCAGAGCCAACTGGCGGATCCGACTGCCTTTGGCAATACAGTTCTGGACGCGATGATTTCTGATATCACTGTCGCCGATGAAGCCAAACAACTGGGTATCAGTGTCTCAGATGCCGAGCTGGAGGCGGGAATACAGGCCGCGTTTGGGTATTATGTAAATGGCACTCCTACGCCCACCATTACCACAACCGGAATCACACTTCCGACATTGTCGACAACTCAACTGGCCCTGGTAAGCCCTACCCCCACGCCTACGGTAACCCCGACCGATACGGTGACAACAACCGACACGATCACCGTCACTCCCACCCCTGAGAAAATTACTTCCACTGCAACCCTGGTACCTTCTGCAACCCCTACCCTGGGGCCGACCGAAACTGCTACACCTTATACCATCCAGGGTTTTCAAACACAGGTAGTGAGTTTCTCAAATAATCTCAAGGTGATCAATTTCACGGAAGCTGATCTGCGGGATATCATCAAGAAATCGCTGCTGCGCCAGAAAGTTTTTGATACACTCACCAAAGACGTCAAACCCTCTGAGGATCAGGTCTGGGCGCGCCATATTCTCGTAAAGGATGAAGCCACCGCCAATAGCGTCATCGGTCAATTGAAGAAAGGCGCCAATTTCTGCAAACTTGCCTCTAGCATGTCCACGGATACTGCTTCGAAGGACAGTTGCGGAGACCTGGGCTGGTTTGGGAAAGGAAAGATGGTTGCTCCATTTGAGCAAGCCGCCTACGCCTTGAAAATTGGAGAAATTTCTCAGCCTATCAAGTCAGATTTCGGTTATCACGTTATTCAGGTGCTTGGACATGAAGTCCGTCCCCTAGATGCCGCCGCCTTCAGTGACCTGAAAACAACCACTTTCAATAACGCCATCACGGCCGACGAAAACAAAATGGTGGTTACTCGCTATTCCAATACCGTTGAGACTGTAGTCCCGACTGAACCAGTCCTGCCTACTCCTCTTCCACAGCAAGCCGCGCCCCAGCAATAGTTGAAAGGCAAGTTATCAAGAACAGCGTTTCGGCAAGTTCGAAACGCTGTTCTTATTTGAAAAACTCGATTTATCTGACGAGTTCTTCATCCACTTCGTCTAGTTTTAAGCTGATTACCTGGCTGGTCGATTCGCGACCCATGGTTACCCCGTAAATCACACCGGCAGTTTGCACGGTATTACGGTTATGTGTGATAACAATGAATTGTGTTTTATGGCTCAATTCATTTAATAAATCGCAAAATCGTCCCACGTTCGACTCGTCTAACATAGCATCCACTTCATCCAGGACACAGAAAGGTGTCGGAGATACCTTCAATAAGGCGAAGATCAAGGCCACGGCAGTGAGGCTACGCTCGCCGCCGGAGAGTAAAGACAATCCCTGTTCGCGCCTTCCCGGCAGCCTGGTCTCGATATCGATCCCGGTTTCGGTCGGATCTTCCTCATCGGTGAGAGACAGGCGCGCTGAACCACCGCCAAATAAACGCGTGAACATCTGGCGGAATTCGGCTGCCACCGCATCGAAAGTCTTGCGGAACTCTTTTCGCATCAACTCATCCAGCTCTGTAATCACCTGGCGCAAATCGGCATCGGCTTTCTTCAAATCTTCCACCTGGACGGTCAAAAAATCGTAACGTTCACGCACTGCCTGGTACTCAGCCTGCGCCTCAGGATTGATGGCGCCCAAGCGGCGTAGCAAGGCGCGCTGGCGGTTGATGCTTTCCTCGATTTCTGGTGAAATCTCTTTCACTACCGGAAGCTGCTCGGTCATGCCCTCGAGCGGCAGCGGGTTTGGACCAGCAATGTTAATGTCGTATTCATACACAACTAACCCAAAGTCGTCCTCGATGCGCCGGCGCAGTAAATCCAGGGCTTCGCGATTGCGAGTCATCTCAAGTTGAGCCTGGGCGGCGTACCTTTCGGCAACGGTTACTGCCTGCTGGGCGACCGTCTGGTTTTCTTGCAGGCGGGAATAACCTTTCTCAGCGATGTCCAAATCGTTTTCAGCAGGCTCAATCTCTTGCTGGAGAGCGCCTATTTCTTTGTTCAGCTTTTCTTCCTGTGAGCGATAAGCGGAACGCTCCTTTTCAATCTGCTCTAGAGAAGCCAGAACGTCAGCCAGGCGCTGGCCAAGGTTAGCCTCCTGAAGCTGGTAGCCAGTCAATGCCTGCTGGTGCTCCGCCAGCCGGCGATCGGCTTCTTTGACAGCGCTCTCGGAGACTGCCAGGCTGGTATTCCAATGAATGACTTCAGCTTGCAGATCTTCCAAAGGCAACGCATTCACTTCGTATGCTTGCTGGCGTAATCCCTTATTGAACTGTTTAATTTGTTGATCGTTCCTCTCCAGGTCAGCCATGACATGCTTTATTTCTCCATCCGTGCGTTGCAGTTGAACCTCCAGGCCAGTAAACTGGCTGCTCTGCCAGTCTTGCTTCTGTTGCAGCCGGTCCATTTCCAGCATGGCTTGATGGAATAATTGGTTGGCCTGGTCGAGTCGCTGATTTGCAAATCGGGAATTTTTCTCCACCCCTTGCAGCAATTTCTGCTGGTCGTCCAGCGAAGCCTCGAACCGTTGAATCTCCCCGGTCATTTCCATCAATTTATTATTCACCTGAGCCATGGCTTCCTGCAACTCACGCTTCTGGCGCGGCCGGCCAATCATACCAGCCCTGCCATCTTGCCCGGCGATCACCACTCCGCTGCCCCAGAACACTTCGCCCTGCAAGGTGACTGCCCTGGCCGTGATGGGTAATTGGCTGGCAATCCGCCGGGCGGCTCCCCGATCTTTGACCACCAAGACCTGCCCCAGCAATAGCCGGACGAGCTGCTGCAGGTCTGCCGGATAGCTGACCAGGTCAACAGCCACCCCCACACAGTCCGGGTCCTCGAGAACTACCTTTTCTCCGAGGCGCGTAACCTGGCCAGGGATTAGCACCGCCCGGCCTTTTTCTCCTTTACCCAGTAAAACCAACGCATTATCAAGGCCAGCCTGGTCATCTACAAGAATACCATCCAAATAATCTCCCATCACAGCCGCAATCGCCAGTTCATAATCCACCGGCACCTCGATCAGGCTGCTGATCGCCGAAATTTTTCCACCGATCTTTCCCTGCCGGGCTTCTTGCAAAATAAATCGCGCTCCTTGATTCAATCCACTGAAAGATTTTTCAGCCTGTTCGAGGACTTCCAGTTGAGCATGCAGACGGGCCTTCTCCGCTGAAAATTGAGCGACTTTTTCCTGGGCGCGTTTACGCCCGGTTTCTATTGCAGCCATGGCGTGGCGGATGGCTTGGATATCCTGCTCGACCTGTTTAACTTCATTTTCAGCCTGCAGGCGTTGGTCTTTTACCTCAGCCATGCCTTCCTGGGCCTGCTGCAGGCTCTTATCGCCTTGGTCGACAGCCTGAGCGAGAGTTTGCTGCGATTTGCGCTGAGTCTCCAAACGGCTCACTAACTCGGTATGGTGAGCGCGGGATTGGACCTGTTGAGTTTCCGCCGTTAGCAACTGCCGGCGCCAATCGCTCACCTTTTTTTCAGCTATTTGCCTTTGTTGATGGCGGTTTTGAAAATCTTGGCGGACTTTTTCAGCCTGGGCCTGTGAATCGGCCAGCTCATTTTGCAGCCAGTCCTTTTCTTCGATCAAAGCTTTCAAACGATCCTGGGCGGTTTTCTGTTCTTCATCTAGCCGCGTTAGGTCGTTTAGTAGATTCCCTTTCTGTTCGCCCAGGGCGCGCTGGCGCTCATCCATCACTGCCAGGATGCGGCTGACCTGTTCACTCTGGCGGTGCCAACCGGAAAGTTGCGCATGCCACTCATTTAGTTCATTGCGTAAAGACTGAAAGCGGTTGCGCGCCTGCACGACTTCCTCTTCAACCCCTTGAAGCTGCTGACGAGTCTGTTCCAGGCGTGTCTCCTGAGTATGTGACACATCCCGGCTGTGCGCCAGGTCCCTCTGAGCGTGGTGAAAATGGTAGCCATACCACTCGCGTAACAGTATACGCAAGTCGGCTTTGATCCTTTCATACTCCTGCACCCGGCGGGCCTGTTTCTCCAGGCTTTGCAGGTGTGGTTCCAGTTCACCCAGAATGTCACGCACTCGTTCCAGGTTACGCCGCGTTGCATCCAGGCGGTTGATGGATTCCTCCCTACGACTGCGATAAAGACCAATTCCGGCAGCCTCTTCAAAGAAACGGCGGCGTTCCTCAGGCCTCAGAGACAAGGCCGCATCCACCAGCCCCTGGCCGATGATCGTGTAAGTACGCTCCGCCAGGCCAGATTGGGCCAACAGCTCCGATATTTCTTTCAAACGCACCCGCTGACCGTTCAACAGGTATTCGTTTTGCCCATCCCGGTAAGCCCGGCGCATGATCGAAACCTCGCTGAAATCAATCGGCAGCCATCCATCACTGTTGTCAAATGTAATCGTCGAAGCAGCCATACCAGCGCGCGGGCGTTGGTCGGAACCGGCAAAGATCATATCTTCTGTTTTACGCCCACGCAGCAGGCTGTAAGATTGCTCGCCTAAAACCCAGCGGAGCGCATCGGCAATATTTGACTTACCCGAACCATTAGGACCTACGATGGCTGTAATTTCATCCGGGAACTCGAACACAGTTCGGCTGGCAAATGTTTTATACCCGTGCAGTTCTAGCGACTTAAGTCGGGAGATCATTGATATTTATCTAACCTTTATCCAACCCTTACCTATTCAACCAAACAAACCCAGGCGCAGGAGTGCGTCCTGAGCAGCAGACTTGGCGGCGATTTGTTTGCTGTGTCCCTCGCCGCTGCCATACACCTGGCCGTTGGTTATCACATCCACCTCAAATAGTTTTGAGTGATCGGGTCCAGAGGCGCTCCGTGTGACGTACTGCGGCGTGGAATAGCCCTGCGCCTGGGCCCACTCCTGGAACAGGCTTTTTGGATCCTCGGTACGGTGGTTGATTACGGCTTCATCTGCGGCCTCATCCAACAGAGGGATGATAAACTTGCGCACTGCATCAATGCCTGAATCGAGATAGAGAGCGCCGATCAACGCCTCGAAAGTGTCACACAACAAGGCCGAGCGGTCCCTACCTCCCGCTGCAGCTTCACCTCGGCCAAGGCGCATGGCTTTTTGCAAACAGATCCGACGGGCAAATACGGCCAGTTGCTCTGTATAGACCAGCGCCGAGCGTAGACGGGTCAGGTCGCCCTCGGGCATTTCCGGGCAGCGGTTGTACAACCAGGCGCCGACGATGAAATCTAGCACGGCGTCGCCCAAGAATTCCAGTCGTTCGTTGTCCTCTAGCGCTTCGGAATGCTCATTAAGGTACGAGCGATGAGTTAATGCACGGCTGAGTAGCAGCCAATCGTCAAATTTCAATCCCAATCGTTGGGCAAATTCCTGAGGGGTTTCTTCTTGCCCCTGAGGCATGTTCGAATTTTCCACAGGTTCCTCCCAGGAACTCAGGGAGCGCCAGCCACCTCAACCAGTTTGGTTCAAGTAGCTTGCGTTCCATTAGTTCCCAAATCTAAAAAATTTCCGTTTTAAAATGACTCAATCTCCTCGCTTGGGCTGATATTTACCCTCGATCCACGTCTCGCCTTGCGGGCCAATTTCCTTTTTCCACACCGGCACGATTTCCTTCAAACGGTCAATCCCATAACGAGCGGCCTCGAAGATCCCGCAGTCGCGGTGAGAAGAGGCACAGGCAATCGCTACCGTTGGAGTGCCAGTATCCAGATGCCCAATGCGTTGGACAATGCCAATCCCTTCGACATCCGGCCAGCGCATGCGGATTTCCTCCGCCACCTGCTCCATTTTTTCCTCTGCCATAGGGATGTACGCCTCATAAACCAACGAGGTAGTCTGGTGGTATTCGCCACGTTAAGTCAGGCCGCGCACAACCCCCGTAAATATGCAGGCGGCGCCGGTAAATTCTTGCACCATTTCTGCCAGCAGGCCATTCAGGTCCAACGGTTCCGCAGAAACCTTGATGATCGTAGGCAGCTCTGTTCCCCCGCTGACGGGTGGGAAAAGCGCCACCTCTGCGTCTTGCGGAATACGGTCATCATCAAAGGCATATTGCCGGTTTACTGAGGCAATTGAGTGAACCAGGAAAGGTTTGACCGCCGGGTAATTCTGGCCCAGGTATTGCCTGAGATCAGATACAGTAGGCTCGGATGGGAATTGAATATCCAATTTTCCTGCGCCTATTTTATCTTTCAATGTAGCAAAGAAGATGATTGAGAAATTTACCATTATTTTTCGTTGATCACGTCACCGCTCTGGCCGCCATGTTTTTCAACCAGGCGGATATTTTGAATATGTCCGGTCTTCTCCACTGCTTTAACCATATCATAGACGGTTAAGGCAGAAATTGACACTGCTGTAAGAGCCTCCATCTCTGCGCCCGTTCTCCCATGCGAGTGTACGATGGCAGTAATCCTCACACCCGGAAGGTTCTCATCTACTACCAGTTCGACTTCTACCTGATCGACTGGAATTGGATGGCAGAGCGGTATCAGATCCGCTGTGCGCTTGGCAGCCATAACTCCGGCCACCTGGGCAACGGTCAGCACATCGCCTTTTTTCATCAAACCTTGCTGGATCAATTCGAGGGTTTTGACCTGGAGGTGTATCTCGCCGCGCGCTATGGCTACACGCTCCGTGTCAGGTTTACCTCCTACATCCACCATGTGTGCCTTACCACTTTCATCCACATGCGTCAGACAATCCTCGGCCATTGTTGAATTATAACCTAAAGTGTAAGGTAAGTTATAATTGCCCGCATGAGCTTACAGGTTGCTGGACACCAGACCGAAGGTTATCGGATCAACACCCCCCTTTATGAAGGGCCGTTGGATCTTTTACTGGACCTGATCGAAAAAGCCCAGCTCGATATCACCAAACTCGCTCTGGCTCAGGTCACCGACCAGTACCTGGATTACTTGCGCAAACTGGCAAATTTCGACCCGGCCGAAGTTTCGGCTTTCCTGGTGATTGCCGCTCGACTGGTGCTGATTAAATCCGCGGCCTTGCTGCCTCACCATGCCAATCCGGACCACCCTGAGACACAAGAGGATGACGGCGAGGCTTTGGCCCAGCAGTTGATCCAGTACCGGCGTTTCAAACAGTTGGCCGCCTGGTTGGCTGACCGGGAAAATGCCAATCTGCGTACTTTTCTGCGCCTGGCTGCTCCGGCTCTCCATTTTGAGCCGCGCCTTGACATGGAAGATGTTACCCTGGATGACCTGGTTGGAATAGCCTACCAGGTATTTATTGGGAAAGCTGATTTACCGGCATTGAGCCAAGTGGTCGCAATGCAGCGTATTACCATTCGAGAGAAAATTCAGGCTATCACCGATATACTGCGTCGCGAAGGCGGCGCCAGCTTTCGCACGCTGGCCGGATCTCACACCAAACTGGAGATCGTGATCACTTTCTTGGCAATGTTGGAGTTGATTAAACGCAGCTCCATTCAGGTCGAACAGTCAGACCTGTTCGGCGATATTAATCTACTGCCTCTCGCCAGTTTCGAAGAAACCCCTGAAGAACCAGCCGCTTCAGAATTCGGCGATTAGTTGGATTCCTGTGCCAGTGATTCGTCGGCGTCCGTATCATAAGGCAGCCGCCCGCTTAACCATACTACCATCAGGCGTACATCATCATCACTGGAAGTTTTCTCCGGATGCACTTCCAGGAAAGCCTTATCCAGCACATCGAAATCTTCACCTTTCGGCCAGGTGGTGAGAAAACCGGGCAGTTTAGTCCGGTCGGCGTCAGCAGGCAGAAGTTCCCAGTTGCGTGTAATCAGGAAATCGTACACCTGCTGGCGTAATTCGGGATTTAGTTCTGACCAGGCCATGATTGCCTGGCTGGTAAATTCTGCATTGCGCTCAAAAACCCCTACCGAGTTTTTGGCTTTGAGCGGAACTGGCGCTACCCCGCTGTTGCGAAATCCGGGGACGGAAACCAGGCGTTTTACCAGGCCATTGATAGCTGCTTTACGCGGGCCGGGTAGTTTCTCGAACCCGCTGAATACCCTCTGGAGCACCGACAGGCGGTACTCTGGGACCATGAATTGATTAATAGCATGAAATGGCAGAAATGCAGCTTTTTTGTTTTCCATGTCAGCGATTATAACAAAAAAGGAGCCGGGAAACGACTTTATGAGCTGCTTCTGCTGACCCGATCGCTGAATTCATCCAATTGCTGGACCTCTTCATCACTTAACGCCCACCCTAACGCCCCGGCATTCATCTCTGCCTGGTCGATGTTCTTCGCTCCTGGGATCGGGACGGCGCCTTTGCGCATCACCCAATTCAAGGAGATCTGGGCAGGCGTTTTACCGGCGTGCGCCGCTCCAATTTTTCTGAGCTGCATAATCAGCGGTTGAATCTGCGCCAGGTATTTACGGTTGTAGCGTCTGCTGCGTATTCCTTGGGGAGGGTTATCAGCGGTATATTTCCCAGTCAAGACACCCTGAGCCAGTGGGCTGTATGCAATCAGCGTCACCCCAAGGTCTTTGCATTGCGCCAGCAAGCCATTTTTTTCAATTGTGCGATTTAGCAGGTGGTATTCCACCTGGTTAGAGGCCAGGTTGACACCCAGGCGGGTCAGAGCATCAAAAGCTCGCTGGGTCTGGCTGCGATCATAGTTGGATACCCCAACCGCCGACATCAGCCCGCTTTGATATGCCTCTGCCATGGCTTCCATCCAGGTCTCGATTTTTAAGAGAGGAATCGGAAAATGCATCTGGTACAGATCAACTCGGGTCAGGCCAAGCCGCTTCAAACTGTTACGCAGCGACTTCATCAACGCTCCCTTACCGAGTTTCCATGGATAAGGGGCAAACTTGGTGGCAATTTTTACCGGCTTAGAGGTGGTTTTTAGAAATTCTCCCAGGAAACTCTCAGAGCGACCCTGGCCGTAGGATTCGGCTGTATCAAAGAAATTGAGCCCCGCCTGAAGGCAGAAATCAAAAGTCGCCCGGAGATCGCTTTCTTGATAGCCCTGGCCAAACCCCCAGAATAAACGGTCCCCCCATGCCCATGTGCCGATACCAAATTGGACACCCTCTAACACAGCTTGCCTGCCGGAAGTCATTACATCCATATCGTGTGCTCCTGCACCTGAATGCCATCCTCATTATACACACACATACGAATAATACCCGGATTATTATATTGATCAAGAAACTTTTAATGTCCGGGCGGAATACGTTACCAGAGTAATAAGAGTAGCCAGCGCCAGTGACATGGCGATAAAAATAGCCGCCATCGCCACGCGCGCTCCTACCGGCTCGAACAATTGGCCGATCAGCCAGGGTAAAGCCATGGAACCAGAGCTGCCTCCCACAAAGAACCAACTCGTGACCTGCCCGGTGATATGCAACCGGCTTTCAGCCAGTGCGAGCATGGTGGGAAAGATAGAGGCCATGGCGAAACCTGTGCCAAAGGTGCCAACCCAAATGATTGCCTCCGATTTCGGCCAGAGCAGGATCAGGCCAACACTCACCAGCACACCGGCCACATCCAAAAACACGACCGAGGAAAGCTTATATTTTGCTGCGATGGGAATAGACAGCAGTCTCCCAAGCGTTAATGATCCCCAGAACAGGGAGGTCATCAACGCCGCAGTAGTCGTGTTCATCAACTTCATGGCTACCGCATAGGTATAAACCCATCCCCCAAAGCTGACTTCTGATCCCACATAAAGGGCAAAGAAAAAAACCATCATCCCGATCAGCAGATAGTTGGTCTTTTTGGCCGGATTCTCTGCAGAAACAGGCAGGTTCGTCGGACTGGGTAACCTGAGCAGCCAAAAAATCACCGGGAATAAAAGCACAGCCACTACCCAGAATCCCCAGGCAAAATTTCCACTCAGCAGAGCCATCTGGGCAATGATAATCGGGGTGAGAAAAGAGCCCACCCCAAAAGCAAAATGCAAGCCATTCATGAAAGGGCCGACCTTTTCACGGTGCAGCCACATCAACATTGTATTTCCACCTACATCCAGGCCGCCTTCTCCAAATCCCATCAGCAGCATGGCCAGGAAAAGCAGCCAGAGGACGGGGATCAGGGGTGACGATAACATCATCAGAAATATAATCCCCAGAAAGCCGGCCATGAGCGGGTTGCCCGGCCGTCGGTCGTACAATCGCCCTCCCAGCAGGGAACCCAGCAGGTAACCCAGCGAACGTCCGGTAAACAGGATACTGATTTGATCCAGGCGTACCTGGGTATGTTGGGCCAGGCTGGTCAGGGTTGGCCCCAGGAGTGCGCCAATCAGGCCTAGGGCAACAAAGGCGGCATAATAGCCGGCGGTTTGCGGCCAATGGCTTCGGAGGTTGACTGCACTTGGTGGTGTAATTTGGGATGTGGTAGACGTCATCGATAATCCTTATCGTTGGTTTTTTGCTGACCTGGCAGAGTAATTAAGATTGTTCACCGGCAACATGGTAGATTTTCCCCAATCTTATCTTAAGTGATAAAAGCCAGAGAAACCAGTATAGACCAAACCGGGATTTGCTGCAAGAAAAGCCCGTCTTTTCTCTTGCCTAAAATCCTTCCAGACTTTAGAATGAAAACTATGCCTGATGATATTACCCCCATCCGCCAGCAGTACCTTGAGATCAAACGCCAGTATCCCGAAGCGATCCTGTTTTTCCGCCTGGGCGATTTCTACGAGACCTTCGACCACGATGCCGAAATCACCTCGCGGGAGTTGGATATCGTCCTGACCTCGCGCAGTGTGGCCAAGGGCACACGCATCCCCATGGCCGGCATTCCCTACCACGCCGTGGAAAATTACCTGGCGCGCCTGATCGAAAAAGGCTTCCACGTGGCAATCTGCGAGCAGGTCGGCGACCAGCCTATGCATGGCCTGTTTCCGCGCCAGGTGGTGCGCGTGGTCACACCGGGCACGCTGGTTGAACCGGGATTGCTACAGGGTGACCGCAATAATTACCTGGCCAGCCTCGTTTTCCAGGACAAGCGGATTGGGCTGGCATATGTAGATATTACCACCGGAGAATTTTCTACCACCGAATTGAACGGCGAAGACGAGACCGCCGGCCTGCGCGCCGAGTTGGTACGCTTAAACCCGGCAGAAGTATTGATCTCCGAGGCCAGCAGCCCGCCAGATAGTATTCCGGGTTTTCTCACCCGTTGGCCGGGATGGCGCTTCGAAAGCGGGCGCTGCCAGGAAACTTTACAGAAACAGTTCCAGGTCGCTTCGCTGGATGGATTCGGGCTGCGCAACATGACCCTGGCCGTGCGAGCTGCAGGGGCTTTGTTACAGTACTTGCAAGAAACCCAGCCGGCTGCCTTAAAGCTTTTAAACGCCATCTCTACTTATTCACTGAGTGAATTCATGGCGTTAGATGCCGCCACTCGGCGCAACCTGGAGCTGACCGAGACCATCCGCCAGGGTGAAATCCGGGGCTCATTATTGAGTATTCTGGACCATACCGTCACACCCATGGGAAAACGCCTGGTGCGCCAATGGGTCAGCAAACCTTTACTGAACCTGGAGGCGATTGACCAGCGCCAGGTAAGTGTGGCTTATTTCGTCGATCACGGTATGCTGCGCGCAGAGCTGCGCGCTGCTCTGCGTCCCCTGGCGGACCTGGAGCGCCTGACCAACCGGATAACCTCCGGACATGCCCTGCCACGCGAGCTTATTGCTATGCGTAATACTTTACGCATTATCCCCAAGGTTGTGGCTTTATTTTCCGAGCCAGCCCTGCCCATCCAGGATATCCTGAGCTGCATGCATACCTGTCCTGATCAGCTTAGCCTGATCGAGACAGGCATCCTCGAAGATCCACCCGCCACGCTGGCTAATACCGGCATTATCCAGCCGGGTTTCTCGGCCGAGCTGGACCACATCATCGAAGCCTCCAGTCATGCCAGAGATTGGATCGCTAACCTGGAGGCCATCGAGCGCGAACGAACCGGCATAAAATCGCTCAAGGTTGGCTACAACAAAGTCTTTGGTTATTACATCGAAATTACCCACAGCAACACTGCCAACGCACCGCCTGATTACATCCGCAAGCAGACCCTGGTCAATGCCGAACGCTACATCACCCCGGAAATGAAAGAATACGAAGCGCTGGTGCTGAATGCCGAAGATCGTATCCACGAGATCGAAGGGCATCTTTTCAAAGAGATTTGCAGCCAGGTCGCTTCAGCCAGCCGTGAGCTTCTTGAAACTGCCCGTGGCTTGGCAGAACTGGATGTGTTGGCCTCGTTGGCTGAAACCGCTGCCCTTAACGCCTTCGTTCGCCCGGTGGTGGTTAATGAAAGCGCACTGGAAATCCGCGATGGTCGCCACCCGGTGGTAGAGCACTCGTTGAGCGGCGACCGCTTCGTGCCCAATGATGCCATTCTTGAAACTGGTGAGATCGTGCGTATCATTACCGGGCCCAACATGAGTGGTAAAAGCACCTTCCTGCGCCAGGTGGCCTTGATCGTTTTGATGGCGCAGATGGGCAGCTTTGTGCCGGCCGCATCAGCGCGCATCGGCCTGGTCGACCGCATCTTCACCCGCATCGGCGCCCAGGATGAAATCCACGCCGGTCAGTCGACGTTTATGGTCGAGATGATCGAGGCTGCCAACATTCTCCACCACGCCACCCAACGCAGCCTGCTCATTCTGGACGAGATCGGGCGCGGAACCAGCACCTACGATGGGGTTTCGATTGCCTGGGCAGTGGTCGAATACATCCATAACCACCCGCGCCTGCGTTCACGTACCCTTTTCGCCACCCATTATCACGAGCTGACCCAGCTCAGCGAGTTGCTGCCGGGTGTGCGCAATTACAACGTGGCGGTCAGCGAATCGGAAGGCAAGGTGGTCTTCTTGCACAAAATCGTCCCTGGCGGAGCAGACCGCTCGTACGGCATCCACGTAGCCCAATTGGCCGGTCTGCCAGCGCCAGTGATCCAGCGCGCCGCTGAGATCCTTCAGCAGCTCGAAGCTTCATCGGGGAAAGCCGTGCGCCTGAACCCGCATCCTGCCGCAGCAGTTAGCTCTATTCCCGGAAACCAATCCCCTGGTGGATGAGCTGAAATCCCTGGATATCAACACCCTCTCACCGATCGAAGCGCTCAATAAACTGTACGAGTGGCAGAGGAAGTATTTACAGAGAGGATAGTCAATTCTGCCGGTGGATCAACCTGGGTATTCCTACGGCAGCCAATCCAATGGCGGTCACAATGACTGCCAGGACAGCCGACCAGACCAGGAACAAGGAAAAAACCTGCTGGAAAGCCAGTACGAACAGCCTTGAGCATTTCATCCGGGACAGTTACCATAGCCTGGACCAGGTTATCCACCACTTTAGTGCTCAATGCCCAAAGCAACACAGCGGTGGTGAACCCCAGGATTCCGGCTGTTATGAGTGGGAAACCGGTATAGGTAAAGGCCGACCGCCAGGAGACTGCAGAAAAGGTGATCACCAGGGCTAACAGGATAAAAGCGATCCAGGGGAAAATCCTGCCTGTCCAGCGCGCCGCCTTATAGCCATCAAATACTTTCACCCAGGTTAACTGCTGCTGGTCGAAATTAGGGTTGGATCTGAAATAGTCGATCAGATCGACCTGATCGGGAATTGTTTCGGCAAATGATCGAAAAGCCGTCTGCATGAACAGATCCGCCGCTGGCATCAGGTTAGTCGGGGGCTGGCATAAAGGCAAATCTTGCGGAATAGAGCCATTTATTAACCCGCTTGCCAGGATTCTGCTTAATTTCAACAGTTGGTCCAGCGAACAGACCGGCCAGGATCGTAAAATCCGCCCTCCGACCGAGTCAGGCCCTCCTTCAGAAAGTTTGGCCTTGAGCTGGCGCAGGTCTACCGTCAGGGTAAGTTTAGCGGTTTTGAAATTCAGGTAATCCCACAACTGCGTGATCAACCCGTCTACCTGCATTTTCACCCAGGCCGGAGAAAGCACCTGGACGTACAACGATTGCAGGGCATCTTTGCCCATCAATGCCAGGGCGTTCTGGTCCGTAGTGCTGCCATTCGTGACCGTAATTGTAGCCAGCCAGAAGGGCAGGCGGGCGTAGATATTTTGTTTGGCCAGTTGCTGCTGGTAAAGGCGCCGGTTGGAACAGGATTGTTTCAGCCGGAGGTATGAAGAAGGATGGAACAGCCACTATTACCAGAATAACTGCGCAAATGATCGTCAGGGTCCTTCGGGTAGGAGAAAGCATGTCATACTCACTTGATCGAATGTCAGGTATACAGTTTCTCAAACGCCGGCGGTTCCAGCTTTATTGTAGCCACATTCCGCTCACCGGTGGGACGGATACCAGCAGCGAACCACCTGAGACAATCGCTTCGCTAGAATCCAGCAGGTTATGGATGATCAACCCATCTTTCCAACCAAGCTTTCCTACTGGCAGGTGAAGCTGGCGGCGGCTGGAACTGTTATTAACTACCACCAGCAAGCGTTCTTCTCCTAACTGGCGTAAAAAGGCACAGCAGGAACGGGCATCGTCGACCAGGATGCGCTGCATGTTACCGCGCCGCAAAGCCGGGGAACGCTTACGCAGGCCAACCAGCTTCTTGACCCAATCGTGCAATTCAGAGTTCCAGGAGGTTGCCTCCCAGGGAAAAGTGCTCCGGCAGTCCGGGTCTTTACCGCCTTCCAGGCCAATTTCGTCTCCATAATAGATCCCCGGGGATCCTGGGTAAGCGAACTGGAGCAGCATCGCCAGCATCACCTTCTTAATATCACTGCCCAGAATTGTTTTCACTCGCTCGGTGTCGTGGCTGCCCAAAGGTACATACATGGCGTAGCCATTTTCGTGCGGGTACATACTCAAAATTTTTTCCATCACATCTGTAAAATTAGAAGCTTTCAGCTTGCCAGTCAAGAAACCCAGGATAGCATCCTTCACCGGGTAATTCATCAGGCCGTCGAAATGCTCCTCACCGACCCATTCCGGTTGGACGTTCCAGATCTCACCCAACAAATAGGCATCCGGATTAGCCGATTTGACCACCTGGCGAAATTCGGCCCAAAAAGTATCATCGGCGATTTCGTTAGGCACGTCCAGGCGCCAGCCATCTGCACCCTGTTCAATCCAATAGCGCGCTACTCCCATCAGGTACTTTCTTACCTGTGGATTGCTGGTATTGAATTTTGGCAGGCTCTTATTCCGCCACCAGGCCAGGTAATCTCTGGCTTCACCGGCAGAATAGGCATCCACCGGGAAACGCTGGATGGTAAACCAGTCCCGGTAAGGAGAATACTCCTGGTTCTCCAAAATGTCGTTAAAGGCGAAAAAACCTCGCCCGCAGTGATTGAATACCCCATCCAGAATGATGCGAACGCCGTTTTGATGGGCGACTTCTACTAAGGCTTTGAAATCGCGCAGGTTGCCCAATTTATTATCTATCTTATAATAATCCGTGGCATTGTAACGATGGTTAGAGCTGGCCTGGAAGATCGGATTCAAGTAAATCGCGTTGATTCCCAGGTCCAGCAGATAGTCGAACTTCTGGATGATGCCACGCAAATCGCCGCCATAAAAATCGTAGCGGGTAGGCGGCGCATTCCAGGATCTTAGATAAAGGGGGTCGCTGGACAAGTCGCCATTGGCAAAACGGTCAGGAAATATCTGGTAGAAAATAGCATCTTCCACCCAAAAAGGAACGCTCATAACCCCTATCCTCCCTTGTTTTCGGTTTTGTCGATCAATGCCAGTAATTTAGCCGGTTGGTGAGTAAATGTATCCCGGGGCATCTCCCCCCTGGTTAGCGATAGGAGGGTCTGGTTCAGGCAGTCATTTACCGGCGTTGGGATGCCCAGACGCTGACCAAAACGAACCACGGCTCCATTCAAAAAATCCACCTCGCTGACCCCTCTTCCACTGCTCAGGTCAATGTGGAACGACGGCATTTTTCCGCCGCGGCCTTTGCCAAGCGAGCGCACCAGCAGCGGTTGGCTGAATGCAGGCGGGAATGCTTCGATCAGCCAGCTTAACAGGCGCACCGGCGTGCCGGGCAGGTCGGTGACTTTGATATGCTGGGCTTCCATCACGCGCAGCGCTTCACGATATTCCTGTACTTCAAGCCAATATAGGCCGGGGTTGGCAAAGATATCCCCCGGGTTCATATCCAGCACCGCTGAAGAGGCGTTTGCTAACAGGTTAGTTAACATCTTCGACCATTTCATGCTGGGGGCCGAATTGTACTGGTGTGCCTTTAATCCAGCCGCCTGCATGACGGCCACCAGGGTACCCGTCAATCTATGCTCGGAGGCAATCCCCATCCCCCTCAACCTTTCCAGGACGATGTCCCCGGCTCCACGCCGGCCAATCGCACTGGTCACCGTTCCGGCAATGACTTTCTCCTCGCCCAATACCTGGGCCAGGCGCAGTTCATTTTCAACCCCATTTTGCAGGCATAAGAAGGGTGGCAGGGCAACCGCATAGGGCAGCAAGCTGTCCACGGCGGCTTGGGTATCGTAAGATTTCACGGCTAGAATAGCCACATCAAAAGGCCCGCGTGTCAGGGCCTCTTCGACTGAAGAAACCACTTCCGGTTCCGGCACATGAAATTCTTTTTCCTTCAAGCGCAGGCACAGACCTTGTTTTCTTACTTCGGCAACAATGGCAGGCCGTTCGACAAATACTACTTTTTGTCCGATTAAGGCCAGGCTGCCGCCAATATACGTGCCAATTGCCCCCACTCCAAAACAAAGAAAAGAAAACTTTGGTAAGGAAGATTTGCTCATGGGGTTGATTTCCTGGCGGCAAAGATAGGATTATGCATTTGTTGAGACCCAGGTGCGCGCCCCGTTCAGGAATACCTCGCCCGGCATCGGTTTTTTGCCAGCCGGCTGGACTTCATCCAGCACCAGCCAACCGTGGGATGTGCCAAGCGTAGGGCGCCTGTCCATTACTCCATGCTCGCCAGGGCGAACGCCGGATATCTCCCCGGCATGGGTGCGTAAAATCTTGAAAACATCGCTTTCCCAAAAGATATAGGTCCCGGGCCAGGGCTGGTAAGCTCTTACTCGCCGGGCCAGGGCCTCAGCCGGGAGGTTCAAATCGAGCAACCCGTCTTCTTTTTTCAACATGGGCGCATAAGTAGCTAATAAATTATCCTGAGGTTGGGGCTGGATTTTTCCGTCCAGATAGCCAGGCAAAGTGGCTAAAAGCAACTTGGCGCCTTTATCCGCCAGGTGAGTGCTAAGCGATTCGCCAGTTTCCTGGTCAATAATCTCCACCATCGTCTGGCTCAGGATTGCTCCGGTATCTACTCCGGCATCCATTTTCATCACCGTGACGCCCGTTTTAGTATCTCCAGCAGCAATGGCAGCCTGGATCGGCGCGGCGCCGCGCCAGCGCGGCAGCAGCGACGCATGGACGTTAATACAGCCCTGACTTGGCAGATCGAGCACATTCTGGCGGAGGATCTGGCCAAAGGCAGCCACCACGATCAAATCCGGCTGCCAGGCCTGCAACTGGGCGAAAGCCTGCGGTTCGCGAAGCCGGTTTGGCTGGATGACCGGCAGTCCCAGCGATAGCGCCAGTTCTTTGACTGCTGGCGGGGTCAGCACTCGTCCACGTCCAGCCAGTCGATCGGGTTGGGTGACCACGCCGACTACGTCATAATCCCTTGCCAACCCCTTCAGGGTTGGCAAGGAAAATTCAGGTGAGCCCATGAACACAACTTTAGTCATGCTATCCAGGATTCTAACACATCTTACTCTTTGGTCTGATAAAGGGCAGGTAACTCAGTATCCCAAAAAAATATTGGGTTATTAGAATTTAAAAAAACCATACCAAATATTGTTGCACTTTACCAAAATTGTTGTACAATTGAAACATAACTTATCCGATAGACTAACAGGAGGCATTTCATGCAAAGTCAAGTACCCACATCAGATGTAACCAGCGACGATAAACTTTGGACATTGTTAGCATATTTGTTATCTCCAGTTGTACCAATTATTATCTTGCTAATGCAAGATAAAAAGGATCGCCCATTCATTAAGGCCCATAATATACAGGCATTAGTTTGGGGTGTTGTAGCTTATGTAGTCATGTCGATTGGTTATGCCCTGTTTGTAGTTCCAGGATGCATCGTGAGCATAGGTTACATAATTTTGACAATAATGTGGGCAATCAAAGCCAACAAGGGTGAATATGTAACCATCCCGGTCATCACCAATTTTGTGAAAAATCAGGGCTGGGCTTAACCTTTCAACCCTCCAGGCATATAAAACCATATAAAAATCGGAGGCATTTGACAGCACCTCCAGGATTTGGCATGCACCTAAAAAGCAGATCCTGGAGATGCTTTATAATCCTTTTGCTCCCGACCCCTCACAGCCCATGGGTAAGCCGGTTGTCATAACCTCTTCCCCACCACCCTGGTGGCAGAGTCTTGCCCCGGATTGGAAAGCCGCCCTGGTCGTAACCGTATTTTTGGGCCTCCTGGGTTTCCTGAGCGATCTACTCCCCGGGCTGGGCTTTATTTTAAGCATTCCTTTTACTATCCTGGTGTATTATATCCAGGGGGTCCTGGTAGGATACTATGCCCGGCGCAATCCTGCCTATCAAGGGAAAAAATTTTGGCCACTGGGATTGAAATCAGGGCTGTGGACCAGCCTGGTGATCGGTTCGATTTTTACCCTGATCACTCTCGCTATCCAATATACGCTCACACTGGGGACAGCGGTAGCCTTGATCCCGGTAATCATCGCCCAAAGCCTGTTTGAAATCTGCATGAACGTCACGTTTTCCGGGTTGGGCGCCTGGTTGTATGGCCTGATCGGCGGGGCACGCATGCTGTGGATTTCGGTCAGCGTGGTCGGCTGCGGTACGTTTCTGGCGTCAGGGCTGGCTTTGCTGCTGGTGATAATCTTGGCCTTGCTTGGTATCCAGATTATTAAGGATCTTTTCCATTCATTGCCCACTTTAATGATCGATACGAGAGCCTGGACTTTGGTTGTTCACCTGGTCGCCTAGAGAATATACGTGGCGACCGCCATTGTTTCCATTTGCTTGCAACGAATTTTGCCTTTCTCCGTATATAGTACAGTCGTTCATAAAATATAACGGAGGGCACCATGACTGAAAATCAACCCCTTCCTGCTGCCAACCTGCCGCTTCCCCCGGCGCGCTTGAGCCCGTCCGAAGAACGCACCTGGGCCATGCTGGCCCATCTGAGCGTCTTGATCAACCTGGTGACCGGTGCCCTTGGCCCGATTGCCGCCCTGCTGATTTACCTGGTTTTTAAAGATCGCTCGCGCTACGTGGCATACCAGTCGCTGCAATCGCTGCTTCTTCAGCTAATCGGTTGGGTCGGCGGCGGCATCATTGTCGGCGCTGCCTGGGTGATTACCGGCGCCCTGTCAGCCGTCCTGATTGGCCTGTGCCTGATCCCGTTTGCCCTGCTGATCACGCTTTTCCTGCCGGTGGGTACGATCGTCTATTCGATTATCGCTGCTGTCAAAACCAACCAGGGCGAAGACTTTCGCTACTGGTTGATCGGCGATTGGGTTCGCAGCACCTATACCGGATAATCCATGTGACAGAAAAAGGAGCGGTATGAGAGCCGCTCCTTTTTATTTTAGGTAGAGAACAAGGCCGGGATACCCGTCCTGGTATCCGCCTCAGGTTGGTAAAACTGGCGATTATACAGGTCAGCATAAAGGCCGCCCATCTTCATCAGCTCTTTATGCGTCCCGCGCTCAACGATCTCGCCCTGGTCGATCACCAGCACCAGGTCCGCATTGCGCACCGTCGACAGGCGGTGTGCAATCACGAAACTGGTGCGCCCGGCGAGCAGTTTCTGCAGCGCCTTCTGAATTAGCACCTCTGTTTGCGTATCGATGCTGGCGGTCGCCTCATCCAGAATCAAGATGCGTGGGTCAGCCAAAACGGCTCGTGAAATGGCAATCAACTGGCGCTGCCCCTGACTGAGCAGACGGCCGCGTTCACCCACTTCCCCATTGAACCCACCTGGGGCGCGTGAGATAAATTCGAAGGCATTAGCCGTTTTGGCCGCATCATAGACCTCCTCATCGGTAGCATTCAACCTGCCATAACGAATGTTCTCCATTACCGTCCCGGAGAAAAGGAAAGGTTCCTGGGTCACAATCCCCATCTGGCTGCGCAGGCTGCGCTGCTGCAAGCTCCGGACGTCCTTCCCATCGATCAACACCCGTCCCGAGGTTACATCGTAAAGGCGAGCCAGCAAACTGACCAGCGTAGATTTACCTGCACCGGTAGGCCCTACGATGGCAAGCGTCTGTCCCGGTTTAGCTTCGAAGCTGGCCCGGCACAGCACCATTTCATCTTTTTCGTAACTGAATGAAACGTCTTCAAACCTTACGAACCCTTCGATGCGCGCCGCCGGAATGGCATCCGGGGCATCCTGGACGGTAGGCTCCAGATCCAACAGATCGAATACGCGTTCAGCAGCGGCGAAGGCCGATTGGGCCAGGGTCCACATCTGCGCCACTGTCTGGATGGGTCGGAAGAAGTTCTGTACGTATTGCAGGAAAGCCACTACGATACCCACACTCAACCGGCCCGAAATGACCAGGTAGCCACCCAAAGCAGCTACCAGACCCATATCGATGGTACTGAGTAAATCCATGGCCGGCATAAAAGCAGAGGTGACTGCCATAGCGTTCACGTTGGCATCCCGGTTGGCGGCGTTAACCGATGCAAAACGACGCACATTGGCAT
The DNA here is from genome assembly GCA_963820415.1 of uncultured Chloroflexia bacterium. Lineage (GTDB taxonomy): Bacteria > Chloroflexota > Anaerolineae > Anaerolineales > Anaerolineaceae > CAWFZT01. The sequence continues at coordinate 22,313 of CAWFZT010000002.1, forward strand.
CCGTGCGATTGAAGGCCTGGGCCACTTTGACCCCACTCAACTCTTCTTCCAAATTGGCCGACACCTCCCCAATCGTCGTACGGGTTTTGCGAAAAGCGGTACGCGCCATTTTAGAGAACCAGGTAGTAGTCAAGAGCAAGACCGGCACCATCACCAGCACAGCCAGGGCTAACTGCCAGTCAATCGCCACCATAGCTACCACCAGGCCGGCCAAAGAGAAGATTGAGCCGATCATCTGGGCCAAAGCCTGGGTAAAGAAGGAGTTCAATGCTTCAATATCATTCACCAGGCGGCTCATGATCTCGCCGGCCTGCTTACTTTCCAAGAATTGTAAGGAAAGGGACTGGATCTTAACGAACACTTCCAGGCGCAGCTCGGCCAGCAAATTTTGCCCGATCTGGTTGGTTGCAATGATCTGGTAACGGTTAGCGAACATGCCAACGACATAAACTACCATCAACACCACTATGATACGCGCCAACCCGGCTGCATCTCCCTTCGTGATGAAGCCGTCAATTGCCCGTCCGATCAAATACGGGGAGAGACCCTGCGAAGCCGCAGAGATGGTCACTAATCCCAAAGAAAGGATGAGCAACCATTTGTATGGAACAACCAGTTTTAATAACCGGTAAATTACCCTTTTGCGGTTGCGCGGTTTTTCCGCTTCTATATTCGCAAAACGACCCATTCCACCTGGACCGTGCATTATTGCACCGCCTCCTCTACCGCAGCCAGCCATTCGGCGCGCTCGCCAAATTGGGTTTCCATAATTTCGACGTAGGTTTCACAACACTTCAGTAGTTCAGTATGAGTGCCCTTTCCGACCAGCTTTCCCTGATCGATGAGTAATATCTGGTCAGCATTGCGCACTGTACTGATGCGTTGGGCGATCACAAAAGTTGTCCGCCCCTGGCGGAGTAAATCCAGGGCTTGCTGGATTTTATACTCAGTTTCCGCATCTACGGATGAAGTGCTGTCGTCCATGATCAAAATGCGTGGATTTAGCAGTAACGCCCTGGCGATGGCAATTCTCTGTTTCTGCCCACCCGATAACCCCACGCCGCGTTCCCCGATCAGGGCGTCATACGCTTCTGGCAGTTCGACGATGAACTCGTGCGCCTGGGCCGCTTTTGCCGCAGCGATCACATCATCGATCCTGGCATCCGGGCGACCATAGGCAATGTTCTCGCGGATGGTCCCAGAAAACAAGGTCGTCTCCTGCAGTACAATCCCAATTTGTTTGCGTAAGGACTCGATGTTCACATCCCTTACATCCAGGTTATCTACTAGAATTCGTCCCTTGGTAACATCATAAAAGCGGGGGATCAGATTGATAATCGAGGTTTTCCCCGAGCCTGTTTTTCCCAGGATGGCAATCGTCTGGTTAGGTTTGGACTCGAAAGACACATCTTCCAATACGTTTTGGTCCATACCGGCGTAGCGGAAAGTGACGTTATCGAAAACCACATCTCCTTTAAGCCGCGACAGGATGGCGGCCCCAGGTTTATCTTTCACATCGGATTCGGCGTCGATCACTTCAAAAATGCGTTGGGCTGAAGCTTCTGCCCGCGAAAGCGCTGAACCGATAAAACCCACCATGAAGATAGGCATCAAAAAGAACCCCTGGTAACCGATAAAAGCCACCAGTTCACCCAGAGTGAGTTGCTGCCCCATTACCTGCAGACCACCCACCCATACCACACCGGCGATGCCCAGGTTGGCGATCATGAAAACAATCGGAAACATACTTGAAAACAACTGGACCAGTTTTATATTTTCGTTACGCAGGTCGACGTTGCGTTCGGTAAAACGGTCGATCTCATAATCTTCCCTGGCGAAAGACTTGACTACGCGCACACCTGCCAGGTTTTCCTGCAGAATCGTGTTCAATGTACCCAATTTTTGCTGGACGCTCTTCGAAATGGGAGTGATCCTGCGCACGAAAAACGCAAAAATCACTACGATGGGAGGGATCATTAACAGGAAAATCCAGGTCAGTAATGCGTTCATGGAAAACAGGATGACCATTGTCCCTACCAACAGGATGACCGCCGAAACCATCTGCAATAATCCAGATCCGGCGAACATCCTGACCAGGTCGACATCGGAGGTCATGCGCGTCATCAGCTTGCCCGTCTGCGACTGATCATGGTAAGAAAAACTGAGATTCTGCAGTTTCTCAAATATGGTATTGCGCAGCTCATAGGCCACACCCTGCGAGGTAACTTCCCCAAGATAGCCCTGCAGGAAAGTGAATAAACCCCTAACTACAGCCACGAGCACCAAAAGACCCGCAATAAGCCAGATTCGTTGCATGTCCATGGGAGTGATCCCCTGGTCAATCAAAATTCTTAAAAGCTGCGGCGCAACCAGGTTGGCTGCATTCACCACCAGTAAACTGATAAGCAGTCCTAGAGCCGGTTTCCAGTAACGTAGAGTATAAGCTAATGCCCTCCGAATTCCTTTCATTCACAATTCCGTTCACCTACAGACGAGGTGTCGAGTACCCTTCTTAATATCTGCAATCCGACCATGAGTTTGTCCAGATCTTCTGCAGAAAGCTCGGAAAGTCGCTGGTTTACCCGCTTCTCCAGGCGCTGATGACTTTTATCCAGAACCTCTTTGCCAGCCGGGGTCAGATCGACTCTTACCATGCGCCGGTCATGGCTGACCGGGATGCGCTGAATCCAGCCGCGTTCGACCAGGATGTTAACCGAATTTGATATAGTCGCCGCGGTCACCGACTGTCTTTCGGCTATTTCGCTAAGGTTGCAGGGTTGGCGAGCCAACATGCCTAAAAGCTGGAAATGAGAAGGCCCCATACCACCTGCGCTAGCCCGCATTTCAGTGTGTAAGAAGCGCAAAATCAGGGGAATGATCTCTACAATCTGGTAGGATACGTTTTCTTGCGTAAACATACTTAGCTCTCCTAATAGTTAGCCGGACTAATTGTATCCACGAAGAGAATTTTGTCAAGGAGAAGGAACCAGGTTTTATAACGTTTTCGAGAAGGTTCTCTGGGAATTGGCGTGGTGAACTCCCGGATTTGGAGTTGTCATGACAAGCCCAAATCCGGATCAACGGTGAGTAACGTGTCGCAAGGGAAAAATAGGGTAAAATCAGCCTGTGTTCAGCCAAAGGGTGAGTGATGCAATTAAACTCGAGATAAACCGCGCTTTGACTGCCCGAAAAAACGGTCTGGAAGGTCGTGCACGCGTGTGTTCCCGCCGAGTTGCCGGATATGCCATTCGGGCTTATCTCGAAGAAAGCGGGGTTGACACACCTGATAAAAGCGCCCTGGCGCTCATCCGCCAGCTTGGGAACCTGCTCGGGGTCAAACCACAGGTTAAAGTGGTGACCGAACACTTGCTCATGCACGTTAATGAAAATTTCGATCTGCCGGTCGAGGTAGACTTAGTGGCAGAAACCATCTGGCTGGCAAACTTTCTCGGAAATGAAACTTCACAGCTTGGTCAATAAATTGGTAGGTTTGAAAAACCGGCTGATACCTTCTTCATTTTTATTTAACAGGAGCGACATGGAAGAAAAAGACTCCAGAAATTGTCTTGTATGGCACATCCTGGTGCGGAGGTACCCGCCGCGCTCGCCTGATTTTTGATCAGAACCATATCACTTACCGGTGGGTCGATATCGAGAAAGATGCTGACGCCCGCCATTTCGTCGAAGAGACCAACCATGGCTACCGCAGCGTACCGACAATTGTATTTCCGGACGGCAAAATTCTGGTGGAACCATCTGAATCAGAATTATCGAAAAAATTAGGTTTGATTTAAATCACTCTCGTTGAATAAGCCTGGATAAGTGCAAAGTTTTTAGCAAAACTATCTGAGCCGCCCCAGAATCCATACCAGCAAAGCTCCGGTGAACAAACCCAGAGCTACCAGCACGAAGGCGGTGGCTGGTGACCTGGGTTCGAGGACAACCTGCCCTTTATTAGACAGTCTGCGGCGCAGCCGGGTGACGAATTCGCGGTCAGGCTGCACAGTATCAAATGAAGATTTAAGCTCTTCTTCAAATAGCCTGTCCAGGGTAGATGGTTCCATACTCTGGGCTCCCATATCTGCACCTCCTAATCCACCGGGTATCCTAATCCACCGGATATCCTAATCCACAGGATAAATCATGATACCGACCGCTCCAGGTCCGAGATTGGCCGCCACCGGAATAGAAAGACCGGTCAATACCAACTCACGACAGTTGAAAAGACGCCCCACCTTATCCATCAGCCAGCGCCATCTGGGGATCTGCAGCATGGACAATTGCCACATTGACCGGTAAATTTCCCCCACGGTTATTGGCATAATTGATGATCTGATCGATGGCTCTCTGCCGAGTCCGCACTTTATCGACCATCTGCAGCAATCCATCCCGCAAAATAACGATTGGCTTGATGTTCAGGACGGATGTCAGGGCGGTTTGCAGCGCGTTCACTCAGCCCTTCATCCTGGCAAAATTTAGCGTGTCGAGGGTAAAGACGACGGTTAGCCTTTCGCGAAGAGTTTCCAATTTGGTCAGGATGTCCTGGACAGAAATGCCGGCCCAATCCAACAGGCGGGCTTCGCGGCACATCATCGCCAGGATCGCCGACCCGGCCCCTGAATTGAATGGAAATACGTTGATTTCATTCCTCAACATGACTATTTCTCCTCGACCTTCTCAAGGTTTCCTAACTCTTCACGTAGAACCAGCACGGTCCGGTGATACAGGCTCTTTATCGCGCCCTCACTGCGCCCCATAATGATTGCAATCTCGGCATTTGAAAGATGCTCCACAAATTTCAATATCAGGAGCTGTTGGCGTTCGGATGAAAGGTTGCGTATTACCTTTAGCAACTTTTCCCGCTCCTGAGATTGTACCATCACCTGCTCGGGATGCTCCGCTGGATAATGCAGCTCGGTGTGGTCTTCTAGAGGCACTTCATGCCGCCGGCTGTTATCCCTGTGCCAGTTTGCAACCAGGTTGTGAGCAATACGGTAGAGCCAGGCAGAGAAAGGTACGCCCATACTACGATACGTACCGATGTGACTCAAAGCACGATGAAATACACGTGCAGTTAAATCTTCGGCATCCAAAGGGCTCCCGGTCCGATAATAAATGTAGTTGTAAATTCGCACTACATAGCGCTCATATAAGACGCTAAAAGCTTCGGTATCTCCTTGCACGGCGCGTTCGAGGGCGACTTCGTCGGTAATTTCAGCCATATTGAGATACGCTAAACGCTTCTACAATCTATAACACCACAATAACCAGGGAGTTTCGAGAGGCTCATGTGACCTACCGTGATTAGCGGACCTCCAATGCCAGCTTGACTGCATTATAAGCATCGACAATGCCGTAGCCCACCCCATCGTTGGGAATCTCATTGCCCACACAGGGATCCAGGGTGCCCTGGTAAGGCCGGGTGGACTGGTCCAGGATTTTTACCGTCTGGTCGACGTTACCCACCAGTTTGGGGTTGGCCGACCACATTAAGGCTACCACACCGACCACATGGGGTCCGGCCATGGATGTCCCTGAGGCCACGTAGTAGCTGCCGCCTGGAAAAGAGGACAAGACGCCATCTCCGGGCGCAGCGATATCCGGTTTTTGACGGTTGCTGCCATCCACGGTCACCGGGCCCTTGCTGCTGAAATTTGCTAGTTGCCCGTCCTGGCTCACGGCCCCAACCGAATAAACCTCTCCATAGATGGCCAGCGGGTCGGTCACCGAGCCACAGCCAGAATAACCGGAATTTCCGGCAGATACCACCACGAATATACCTGCTGCGCGCAATGCTTTTACTGCGGGTAACAAAGATCCCGGGTCGCAACCCTCAACCCACGGGCAGCCCCAGGAATTATTCAATACCTCTGCACCCCGTGAAGGATCGCCGTCTCGGAACGGATCCCCACCCTCGGGGAAAGGAGCCAGCATAAATTGCATGCAGTTGAGGTAGACCGAGGGATTGCCGAGGTTGCGAGCCAGGTTTACGCAGGCAATCCAGGTGGCCCCAGGGGCCACGCCGACATGTTTGCCAAGGATTGTGCCCAGGGTATGCGTGCCATGCCCGGCGATGTCAACCGGCTGGCTCGACCCGTTCCAGGGGTCCAGCCAATTGTAATCGTTCTGGCCACCCTTGCCGCGATACTGGTCAGCTAGCTCAGGGTGATCGCCCTGTACGCCTGTGTCCGATTGGCCGACGACCACTCCCTGGCCGGTCACTCCCAGTTCTTTCCACACCCGGTCAGCTTCAATCATGGTCAGGTTCCACTGTGGCTGGCTGGGGGAAGTATTGGTATCTCCATGCGCCGCCGGAATAGGACCTGGCAGCGGGCGCAGGATGGGGTTATCCAGGACGCGATCTACCTCCGGGCGAGTCATCATCCACAAGCGTACCAATGGGGCCGCCTTGCACTTCAAGCGCATTGACCAGGTAATAAGGCGTATAACCAATCCCCAGACGTGAAAGGTCCTGGCGCAAGCCAGCTTGAGTTTGGTCAGCATGGGCAACCAGGGTGTGGTATACATTGGCCCGGCGCTGGTTGTAATCCTTGATTTTGGCCGCTGAAGAAACGTCAGCCTGGTCGCGTAAGATGACAAAAATCCGGTCGCCGTAAAACCCCGGTCGACCAGCCAGGAAATAAATCAGGAATGCCGCTATCCACAGCCCTACGCTCAGGAATCTGGCTGGACGTTTCAGGTTTTCCAGCCTGCGGTAAAGGACCACCAGTAATATCGTCAGCGCAAATCCCAGGAAAAGCATCGAGAACGCTTCGCGGAAAGCCCAGTCCATCAGCTCGCCCGCCCCTGAGGTAATCACCAGTTGCAGCTCATCTGCATCGACAAAGAGGAGCGGCCAGGCGATACACAGGCCCAGGAAGACTGCCACTGCCGGCCAGTTGTTCCTGCCGGCCGCAATGCCAACCCTTCTTAAAAGCACGACCATCCAACCTAGGATGGGAATGCTGAGCGAAAGCACCCACTGGTTCCCACTCTGGCCGAGTCCAGTCGCCAATATGATTAACAGGACCAGGACTAAAAAACCGTTCCCCAGCCAACCTCCACTCGATGTGGATGGCTCGCTTTCATTTTCCCCGGCCATGATGCCAGCCTGTAAAATCTTCATCACAGCCATTCCCCCCAGCAAGGCCACTATCAATCCAAGCAGAATGTCGGTAGGCGATCCAAGGGCGCCCCACAACAGCCAGGGGAAGACTAATACCGCACTGGCTGCCAGGCCAATATGCAACCCTTGCCAGCCTGGTTTCTCAGTCGGCCGGTTGGATAACGGTCGCAGCCGGGACCACAATCCCAGGCCGAGGAGGAACACCCCAAGGCCGGCGATCTGCAAAGCAGCGATGCTCTGGGCCTCGACCATGCTCACCAGTCGAGCCGGTGTCAGGCATAACGCCAGCAATCCGCCCAACAACCAGGTGCGGAAAACATTGCGCAGGCGTCTCTCCTTAATCAGCAACAGGATCACCATCAAGGGTACCAACAGGGATGCACTGTATACCAGTTCTACCAACCAGCGCACGTCCAGGATCTTAAAAGAACCGTCAAAAATACCCTGTTCAATCATCCAACTGCTGAATTGGGCGATGCCACTGGCAATTAAAATCCAGACGATGGTGATAACGTGCAATGCCGTCGATCCACACCCCCATTTTCGGTCAGGTGAGGCCGTTTTATAGGACGGCAAAGGAATATTTTCGTCCATCATAGATCTTACTCTTGTTCGGTTTCCTCGTTTTTATAATCCGGGTTCCTCTGACTATTACCTTGCTGATTTCTTGAGGCTGATATACACTCTTAATAACGGTAAGCAGTCACCCGATTATAGCCGATATTTATCATCCACCACATTGATATTACCGTGAAGGAAAATCTTATGCCTAATGAGGAATTTTCCTGGACAACTAAAGATCAGCTCAAGCTCTTTGCTCAGGCATGGACGCCGGAAGGCGAAGTAAAAGCTGTGCTTGCCCTGGTACACGGCCTTGGAGAACACAGCGGGCGTTACCAGGATGTTGCCAGGACGCTCAACCGGGAAGGTTACGCACTTTTCGGCTTCGACCTGCGCGGCCATGGAAGAACAGAAGGACCACGCGGGCATTTCTCTTATACAGCAGCGCTAGATGATGTGGATCGATTAATAAATGAGGCTCAAAAATTGTTTCCAGGAAAGCCTGTCTTTTTATACGGCCATTCAATGGGAGGAAACCTAGTTTTATACTATGCAATGAAGCGGATGCCCACCTGTTTACTTGGGATCATATCGACCAGTCCAGCGCTGGGAACGGCCAAGCCTGTGCCTGGTTGGAAAATCTTGCTTGCTAGAGTGATGAAAGGGATCAGTCCTACGATGCCGATGGACAATGGGATGGATTTGGCAGGCTTATCACGCAATCCCAATATCATCGCAACTTATAAAAGCGATCCCATGGTGCACCCCCTGATCTCGGCCCGCCTAGGCTGGGATTTGCTACAGAGCGGTCCATGGTTGGTCGAACATGCCGCTGAATTTCCGCCTATTCCTCTCCTTATCATGCAAGGCAGCGCGGACCGCATCGTCGATCCGGCGGCGACAAAGAAATTCGTAAAGAATGTAAAAGGAGATATCACTTTCCAGCTTTGGGCAGGTGATTACCATGAGCTGCATAACGAGCCCAATCGGGATGAGGTTTTCAAGGTCTTGCTGCATTGGCTGGATAAATATTCAATACCTGAGAAAAAGCCCCCCGCATAAAAATTACAAATTTTATGCAGGCTGGAAACAATCATCACTTGACCTCACTCGTTCTCGGGGCTAGAATAAAAACGTGCGCAAGCCTGTTGTCAAAAACAACCTGAAAACAATAAATCCTTGCGCCAGTTTACGCGTCAACCAATAACCTGCTCAAGGAGACTGTTCAATGTCTGATTTTCTGTTTCGTGGCTCACTGGCCGATTTGGATCCGGAGGTCTACAAGCTGACCGAGTTGGAGACCGAACGGCAGTTGCGGAAATTGATCTTGATCCCAAGTGAAAGTACTGCACCGGCCGCCGTTCGCCAGGCGTTGTCTTCGACCTTCCAGAATTTATATGCAGAAGGCTACCCCGATGAGGAAACCCGCCAGATGGATGAAGCAGAGATCCTGGATCACACCGCTCGATTGGCCCATTACCGCCGCTACTCTGACCCGCGTTATTATAAAGGCGTCGAATATGCTGACATCGTTGAGGCCCTGGCGCGGCGTCGCTGTGCCGAAGCCTTTGCCACCCCATCTTTTTCCGCCAATCAATTATTCGTCAACGTCCAGCCGCTTTCAGGAGCCCCTGCTAACAACGCCGTCTACAGCGCCTTGTTGAATCCTGGCGATACCATTCTGGGTTTGAATTTGCTGCATGGTGGGCATCTCAGCCACGGCTCATCAGTCAACCGTTCAGGCAAACTGTATCACGTGGTGCATTACACCGTTGATCCAATCACCGAACAAATCGATTACACGGCCGTCGAGACGTTGGCCAAAGAGAACAAACCCAAAATCATCATCGCCGGTTATTCTTCTTACCCCTGGGCGCCCGATTGGGCCCGTTTCAGGGCCATCGCCGATACGTGTGGCGCCGTGCTGATGGCGGACATCTCGCATATCGCCGGCCTGATCGTCGCCGGTGTTATTCCTTCGCCGGTTGGCCTCGCTGAGGTAATTACCTTTACCACACATAAGACCCTGTGCGGCCCGCGCGGCGCCTGCATCCTTACCCACGATGCCAGCCTGGCGCGCAAGCTTGATCGGGCAGTTTTCCCCGGCGAACAAGGCGGACCACACGTCCACGTCTTTGCCGCCCTTGCCACCACCTTCAAGTTTGCCCGCACCGAACCTTTCCGCCAGCTTCAACACCAAATCGCCAAGAATTGCGTAAAACTGACCGGCCGTTTGCAGGAGCGCGGCCTGCGCATCCCTTACGGCGGAACGAACACTCACCTTGCTAACCTGGACTGCAAGACGATCGTCGGGTCAGATGGGACCACCCTTTCGGGCGATATGGCAGCCCGCATCCTTGACATTGCCGGCATTGTGCTCAACCGTAACACTATCCCAGGCGATAAAACCGCCTTGTATGCCTCCGGCATTCGCTTTGGCACTCCCTGGATGACCCAGCGTGGGCTGGGAGAAGCTGAAATGGTCAAAGTGGCTGACATTATGGCGGACGTACTTCTCGCCTGCAAGCCCTATTCAGTGGAGACACGCCAGGGATTAGCTCAACGGGCCAAACTGGATTTCAACCTCCTCGAAGACGCCAAGCTGCGCAGCCGTGACCTGGCAGAAGCCGCCGGCAAGGATGCTGAAGTCTCACACCATGGCTATCCTTATTTCTTCTTCACTGACGATAAACCGGCTGCCGGCGAAGTCGGCGCAGATTGGATGGCTTTTGACTTGAGCGGAGAAAGCATCCGCCAGTTTGTCAACTACGCCTTCACCAGCGACGTTGAAGCTTTAAAGCCCGGGCAGAGCCATAAAACTTCTCTGACCGGCCCCAGCGGCAGCATCGAAGGTACCCTGACCTGTGTCAGCGAAAAAACCTTCCGGCTGATCGTGCCGGCTTCGAAAGCCGCCCTGGTAAGCGCCTGGCTGCGCGATTTATCCGATGGCTACACCAGCTTCGATGTAGACGTCACCCGCCGGATGCCCGGGCCGGTTTATGTGACTGAATCAGACTCCCTGGTGGTCAAACAAGCCCAAGGAAAAACCGTGTATGCCGCCAAGCCATATTTTATCGGCATGAACGGTGGCAGCGGGAAAAGCCTGCCTGAATTTACCTGGAAAGAAGAAGAAGCAGCCGAGATCCGCCGCACGCGGATGAATGAGACACACCGCAAACTGGGCGCCGAATGGTCCCGTTTGCCGGATGGGATATGCCCGTCGTCTATACTTCGATCACTGAAGAACACCTTGCCACTCGCCAGGCCGCCGGTTTGTTCGACGTTTCCCACATGGGAGTTTACCAGGTCGAAGGCCCGGATGCCAGCGTATTTCTGGATAGCGTCTGCAGCAACGACATTGCTGGCCTGGCAGTAGGAGAATCCTGCTATACCCAATTCCTCGATCCGGACGCCCATGTCATCGATGATACGCTGGTTTATCACCGCGTGAAGAAATACCTGGTGGTAGTGAATGCCTCCAATGATGACAAGGATTGGGCCTGGCTGAATGCAGTTCACGACGGCGAGGTGCTGATCGATCGCAGCCGGCCCGGGGCGTGGGCGTTTGGCCGGAATGCAATCCTGCGCAATCTGCGCCACCCCCAGGCGGGTGCGGATGAGCGCAGGGATATCGCTCTGCAAGGCCCTCGCTCGCGCGACATCCTGCTCGCCCTGGGCTGTGACAGTCAGACTCGCCGGCGCATCATGGCGCTCAAGCGCACCGAGCTGTGTGAAGCAGTTGTAGGGAATTTTGACCTGATTGTCTCACGCACCGGCTATACAGGCGAGAAGATGGCCTTCGAACTATTCGTCTACCCCGACCGGGTAGTCGAGTTCTGGGAAGCTCTCATAAACACCGGCGCCCTCTTGGCATGAAACCTTGTGGGCTGGGCGCCCGCGATTCTTCACCCACTGAAGCTGGGTTGCCTTTGTACGGTCACGAAATGGGCGGCGAACTTGGCCTGGGCGTGGGCGCAGCCGGGTTCGGAACCTACGTAAAGATCTACAAGCCCTGGTTCATCGGACGGGATGCCTATATCGCCCAGGAAAAGCTCGCACGGGTGAAGTGATCCGCTTCCGATTTACCGAGAAAGGCGTGCGCCTGGCGCACAACGGCGACCCCGTCATCGATATAAAGGCAAGGTAGTTGGCGTGGTCACTTCTTGCTCGATTGACAGCGAGAGTTTCTTGACCGGACAGGCCTACCTGGACCGTAAATATACTGCTGAAAACACTCCCATCGCCATCTTCCAGAGCGCTGCGAAAGCCGCCGGTAAAGCTCCCGCAGAGCTAAAGGCAGGTGATCGTGTCACCTTACCCACTGCGGCATTGGTCGTCAGCCGTTTTCCAAAACTTACATCATGAAACAATTTGCGGGCGCTGGTCGCCCGCATAATTTTATTTGAGATCAAGGAGGTAGATGCGAACTCAATGGGATCATCGGTACGCCCAGCGCACGCAGCGCATGAAGAGCTCGGCAATCCGTGAGCTTCTCAAACTGACCGAACTGCCGGACGTAATTTCCTTTGCCGGCGGATTGCCAGCGCCAGAAGTTTTCCCAGCAGAAGAAATCCTGGAAGCCTGTACCCGCATCTTACGCAACCAGGCTCACCTGGCGCTCCAGTACGGCTCGACGGAAGGCTACCTGCCGTTGCGAGAAATGATCGCCCGTCACACAGCCAGGTTAGGCTTTGAAGTGCATCCCGACAATATCATGATCACTTCCGATCACAGCAAGCCCTGGATCTATTAGGAAAAATTTTTATCAATCGAGGTGACCGCATCCTGGTGGAATCTCCCACTTACCTGGGCGCGCTGCAGGCCTGGAACGCATATGGCGCCGAATACGTTCCGGTCGCTTCCGACGAGAATGGAATGGACACCGACGTTCTCGAAGAGGCGCTGCGCACGGGGCCCAAATTCATCTACGTCCTGCCAAACTTCCAGAACCCTACGGGCGTAACCCTTTCCCTTGAACGGCGTAGAAGACTGGTAGAGCTGGCCGACCGTTATGGGGTTCCCATCATCGAAGATGACCCCTACGGGCAGCTTCGTTATGAAGGGGAAAATTTACCAGCGGTCGAGGTATTAGATGCCGAATGCCATCCGAATTCCGGCTCATACAGTGGCAACGTCATCTATCTGAGCACTTTTTCAAAAGTGCTCTCACCCGGCCTACGCCTGGCCTGGGTGGTGGCGCCGCCTGAAGTCATCCGTAAGCTGGTACAAGCCAAACAGGGCGCCGATTTGCATACCGCCGTCTTTAACCAGATGATCGCTTTGGAAGTTGGCCAGCACGGCTATCTGGATAAACACATTCTGAAAATCATCGAGGTATACCGCGAACGTCGCGACGTCATGCTCGACGCTCTTGAAGAACACATGCCGAAGGGCGTAACTTGGACTCGTCCGGAAGGGGGCCTGTTCCTGTGGGTAACTGTCCCACCTCAGATCAATACAGCCAATTTAATGATCGAGGCTGTCCAACAAAAGGTGGCTTTCGTTCCTGGGGAATCCTTCTTCCCCTGCGGGGGTGGAACGAATACCATGCGCATGAATTTCTCTTACTCGACGCCCGATGAAATTAATGAAGGCATCTCACGGCTATCCAGAGTGTTGAGGCGGCATATTTAGCCGCTGTCACCACAATTTAAATTCTGCCAGGATTGAGCCGCCGATAAATTCGCGTAGGATTGAATTATCCGGAATTAAATCTTCTTTTATCGGTAAAAACCAACCCAGGAATGCCAGCAATCGCTTGGCTTCCACGTATTCCGGTGTACCAAATGGCACCTGGCGCAATAGCGGTTCAGCCAGGGGTCTCAAGCCCGAAAGCTCATAGACCAGGGCAGAATTAAACATTTCATCCGCATTTTCCTGGTAAGGAAAAATGTAGTTCTTTTCACCGCTCCGCACTGATTCCCAACGTTGGATCGTATCCATGGCAGAATATCCACGCGTCCCGGCGTCTCTCACAATGCGCCGGAGCAGCCGGGTATCGGTGGTCGAAATGCGGTTCTGCCGGTCGAGGTTTAACTGGGTCAGGCAGGAACAATAGACGCGGAAGGTCTGGTCTGCCGGAATATCCGGTAAAAGACGCGGGTCCAGTCCGTGGAGTCCTTCCAGGATGATCAACTGCTCCTTACCCAGCTTGATTACCTCACCTGGCTCGCTCCTTCCATCTTTAAAACTATAATGCGGAATTTGCACCTCTTCCCCGGCAATCAGGCGGCTCAGGTGGTCTGCTAACAGGCGGGTATCCAGCGCTTCCAGGGCTTCATAATCATACTGCCCATTTTTATCTTTTGGCGTCCGCTCACGGTCGACGAAATAGTTATCCATCTCCAGTGGAAATGGCGCCAGCCCTTGCGCCAGGAGCTGGACTGCCAACCGCTTGGAAAATGTGGTCTTCCCCGAGGAGGACGGCCCGGCAATCAGCACGATACGCGCCTTGTTCGAGCGCGCCACGATCTTGCCGGCAATTTCTGCAATATATAGTTCATGCAGCGCTTCAGAAACCAGGATGATTTCTCGAATACGATCGGCCTGGATCGCATCGTTCAACGCGCCGACGTTTTCAATCCCCAAGCGGCGCAGCCAGTTGCCGTATTGGCGGAAGGTTGCCAGCATTTTCGGCGATTCCTGGGTGGGAAGCAACTGGGTAGGTGCGTGCCGGCGTGGAAACCTCAGGATAAAGCCTTCGCCGAAAGGCATCAGAGCGAACCACTTTAAATAACCGGTCGAAGGCACCATATACCCATGATGGTAATCCCTGTAATCTCCCAAACGGTATAGCACCAGGTGATCTTTCGTGCGGTATTTCAACAGGCGTACTTTTTCGATTTCACCGCGTTGCTGGAAATACGCTACTGCTTCTGCCAGGGGCACCGTCTGTCGTTCAATTGGCTGGTCAGCTTTGACCAGCTCACCCATGCGCTCTTCCAGCGCCCGTAATTCTTCGATCCCCAGGGGCTGGCGGTCGGCCACCTGGCAGAAGAACCCTCCTGAGGAAATGGAATGATCAATCGCTAGACTGGAATCCGGATAAAGGTCCGTGAAAGCTGCTTCGAGTAAAAAGATCAGAGCCCGCCGGTAAATACGCGCCCCATCCGCATCTGACATGCTCACCGGGAGGACGCGTGCATCCACATCGATAGAGTAAGACAGCTCCCGCAGCTCGCCATTGACAATCCCTCCTACAATTGGAGGGCTTCCCACTCCGGAAATTACGAATAATTCTCCGACGGGAGTGTTACGCGGCCCAAAAAAGACCCGCCCATCTGGCAGGTGAATTTCCACCGTGGGCCGGGGGGTGACTGGCTGGATAAGATTGCTCATTCTTTCGTTGTCATCCGAGTAGATATAGTATTTGATTTCCCAATAAACCCACTGATTGTATCATATTAAAAGTTAAAATTCCACGCAGGTTCACCCCCTCGTGTGTG
>CAWFZT010000003.1:0-34690 GCA_963820415.1 uncultured Chloroflexia bacterium
CTTGGGGGCGCAGGCAGCCAGCACACTGCCGGCCGCGACGAAAGAGGCGCCCTTCAAAAAATCACGACGAGTGAGCTTCTTGACCATTTTTTTCTCCTTCTGAATCGAACTGGTGAAAACGTTAGTTGGTGAATGATTGAAGGGATTTGGAATAGATACGATTTGACTTTCGCCTCCTTTTCTTGACAGGATTGAGCTCAGTTTTCGGCGATAATGACCCGGATTCTCCAATCCTTCCAGGCGAGCCAGGAACTGGGCATCCGCCCCGGCGTCGGTCACCAGAGTGGTCATGCGGGTGACCGGGGCGATAAAGGCAGCCGCCAGGGTGTTTAGCTTGGAATGGTCTGCCAGGACGATCAGCTCGGGAGCCATATCAAAGACTTTACGGGCGGTGGCGACTTCCGGCAAATGATCGGTGGTCAGGCCGCCCTCAATGCTGATGGCTTGCATGCCCATAAAAATTTTTTCGACGCGCATTTCCGGCAAGGTCAGCTCGACAATATGCCCAAGCAGAGACAGCTCATCTGAACGCACTACCCCGCCGGTCACCACGGTGGTAATGTTTTCGTTAGCTAAGGCCAGGTCGGCAGCAATGTTGAGGGCGTTGGTAACCACGGTCAAATGTCTGCGTCCGATCAAGTGGCGGGCCAGGTAGGCCGTGGTGCTGCCGGACCCGACGAAGATTGAATTGCCGTCGCATACCAGTTCGGCGGCCTGGCGGGCAATCGCCTCTTTTTGCCGGGCGTTTGAGCGTCATGCGGTACACCACTGGCGGCTCGGGAGGTGCTGGATTGACCAGGATGGCGCCGCGGTGGGCGCGGCGCAGCAAACCACCGGAAGCAGGGTCAGGAAGATCGCGGCGGATGGTGACTTCACTGGTGCTGAATCGGCGGCTTCACTCTTGAACAGCTACCTTCTTGTTTTCCTGAAGGGCCTCCAGAATCAGTCGTTTGCGTTTCCTCTTTCAGCAAGCTATTCAATTACACCTCGGGTGGTTAGGGAAACGAACGACTACAATTCGATCATATCACAGGGAAACACGTGTGTCAATCAGGAAACATCATATTTGTGCAGATAATATACGCAATCGTTCAGGTGATGCGGAAGGACATATAATTAGATATAGATAGGTTAATTCTATGTGGGTAAGGTTAAATACTCCTAATTGGAAAAATAAGCGAATGAATACGAATAAAACCTGAATAAAAGGCAAATCCTTTCGTAGATATGGGCCCTGTCCGTTAAATATTTATTTTACTCATTCATCTTATTCGGACATTTGCCCCATTCGTGATTATTTATTTAGACCATCCTTCGGTCGGGGTTAATTTGGTATAAAATGTATTATACGAGGTTTCTTTGGATAATGACAAACAATATGATGTAATGACTTTCGGCGATCTGTGCGTGGACCTGATCGTGACCGGCGCCGATGTGCGCCGCGCTTCGGCCAGGTGGAAAAGCTGGTAGGGGACTACACTGTGGAGATGGGAGGGTCATGCAGCATCTTTGCCTGCCAGGCCGCCGCCTAGGGTTGCGGACCGCCATCCTGGGCGGGTGGGCGACGACAGCTTCGGCCGGCTGGTCTGCGCCGGCTGGACGAGTGCGGTGTGGACACGCGCAATGTGATGGTGGACCCGCACCTGAAGACCGGCCTGGGCATCGCGCTGTGCCAGGGAACGACCGGGCCATCCTGACCTACATGGGCACGATCAATGTGCTGCGGCCGGAGGACGTGACCGACGATTTCCTGGCCCGGCGCGCCATCTGCACCACGGCAGCTATTACCTGCACACCGGCCTGCTGCCGGGCATCCCGGAAATCTTCCGGCGGGCCAAGCGGCTGGGCCTGACCACCTCCCTGGATACCAACTGGGACCCTCAGGAGGTGTGGGACGCCAAGCTGGCCGAGGTGCTGCCCAATACTGACATTTTGATGCCCAACGAGCAGGAGGCGTGCTTCATCAGCCACCGCAACAGCCTGGTGAAGAGCCTGGCTCACTTTCACGAGCAGGGGGTACGCCTGGTGACGGTCAAGCTGGGCGCCCAGGGGGCGCTGGTGGATGACGGCCAGGCGACCCTGCGGCGCAAGGTGGCCCCGGTCAGCGGGGGCGATTCGATTGGGGCAGGCGACAGCTTCGACGCCGGTTTCCTGGCCGGCTGGCTGCGCGGCCTGCCGTTGGAGCGCTGCCTGGAGCTGGCCTGCGCCTGCGGCAGCTCCGTCGCCGCCAAGGTGGGAGGACTGGCGGGGCAATTGGGGATTGAAGATTTTAGATTTCTGATTGATGATTGCTGATTGAAGAATTTAGTTCGAAGCGGCCGTTGATATAAGCAATCCGGCCAGGGGGTAAATGTGAGGCTGTTTTTCCCAGCACTTTGAGCGGGTTGTCGCGGCCAACCTGCCACAAGGCGGTTTCGTCGAGCAGTCTGAGGCCGGCCAGGACGTTCATGCAGTCGAGCAGGGTGGCCGAGCTGCCAGCCAGGCTATCGCTCTCCAGGTTGCGCAGGCGGCCGGAAGGCTCCAGCAGGGCGTGCGTGCCGAAGAAAGTATATTCTCCCGGCGGGCAGCCGGCGGCCGGGGAGGAGTCCGAGGTGATGATTACCCGCCCAGGGCCTTTGGCGGCTAGGGCTACCGCGACCAGCTCGGCGGGCAGATGCTGCCCGTCGGTGATCAGCATGGCCGACAGCCCGGGTGCAGCAAGCTGCGGCCAGAGCGGGTTGTGGTGGCGGTGGATATAGTTCGGGCAGCCGTTGCCCAGGTGGGTCGAAAGGCTCGCCCCGGCGTCTATGGCCGCCCGGATGGCGGCTGCATTCGCCAACGTATGCCCGATTGAGACGGTTACCCCACGCCCGCAGGCGTGTCGAATCAGCTCCAGCGCCCCTGGCAGCTCGGGAGCCAGGGTCAGCACGGCGATCTGCCCGCCGGCCAGGCCGTACAGCTCGTCGAAGAGGGTAACAGAGGGAGCCCGGACGTGCTGGCGCGGGTGCGCCCCCACCGCCCCTTCCTCCGGGGAGATAAAAGGCCCTTCCAGGTGGATGCCAGCAAGCAGACTGCCCTGTCCTGCGCCGGGCAGCGGCTGATTCCGGATGGCCTCGGCCAGCACCGGCAGCGCCTGGCGGTAGACTTCCATGGGTGAACTGATCACCGTCGGGCAAAAAGCCAGCGTGCCGCGCAGGTAGAGCGCCCGGGCGGTCATCTCCACCTCAGACAGAATCAGGCCGGGGCTGGAGAAATCTATCCCGGCGTAGCCATTCACTTGCAAATCTACAAAACCTGAAAGAGCCATCTTTGCTCTCTTTGAGAATGCGCCAGAAGACCTGGTTAGAAATCTTTTTGTTAGGAAGAATTCACCAGTTTCACAGCCAATAATCTACCCTTAGTATAACGTCAAAGGAATCACACGCCATATACGGATCCAGACACTCCTGGCAGGTGTACGATCCACTTGCCCTCAACGCATTCCAGGCTGTTCGCCGGGCCATACAGGATGTCAGCTTTTCCATTCACCGTATCGGTCTGGTAAAACGGTTTGGGTCGGCTGGCTTGACGGGTTGATCGCCACCAGGATGGTTTCTTCCGGGGAAGTCCGTTTATAAATAAACGGGTACTTGCCTGCTTCGGCATACACCACTTCGAAAGCCCCGCTGGCGCACAAAGCCGGGTGCTGCTTGCGCAGCTCCACCAATCTGCGCACCTGGTTGAGTAGGGAAGCTGGGTCGGCCTCCTGCTCAGCCACGGTCGGACGGCCGGGCTGCCCATCCACCGGCAAGTATAGCCTGCAATCGGCCGGCGCCAGTGAAAAGCCGGCGTTGGCCGATTGATCCCACTGCATCGGGGTGCGCGATCCGGTACGTTGATAACCGCCTTCTACTGAAACCAAGCCATGCAGCGCCCGCATGCCAATCTCATCGCCGTAATAGATATACGGCACGCCCGGCATGCTCATCAAGAACAGGTAAATCAATTCCATATCCCGGGCATTGCGCCCCTCGCTGAGGCGCGGGAAGGTATCGTGGTTGCCGGTTGGCATACTGATAAAGCCTATCTCGCATGTATCCCGGTACATCGGCAAATACTCATCCAGGAAAGCCCGGATATTGCCGTGCCCGGCCGGGTCGAAGAAGCTGAACCCATAGCGGTCCCCGATTGACCAGGGTTTGCGCCACAAGGAGGCAAAACCTCTCAAATTGAAAGTTAAAGTAAAATCCATATCGAAACCAGCCGGGAGGGCCACGGTTGGATTGCTCCATTCGGAAACCATCACCGCCTCGGGATATTCTTCATCCAGCCAGTCAGTGATTTCTTTCCATACCTCGCCGGTTTCCTTGCCGGTCGGGTCGTTCTTGACCAGCGAGCCGGCCATGTCCACCCGGAAACCGCTGGCGCCCTGATCGAGCCAGAATTTCATGATCTTTTTCACCTCGCGCCGCACTGCCTGAGGGCCCGGCGCGCTGACTGGCTGCTGCCAGGGGTAATGTGGATCGGGGTTGCAGAAGCCGAAGTTCAGGGCGGGCTGCATGTAAAAGAAATTAGTAATGTAACCGCCATCCCGTTCGGCGAAAGCCCGCACCGCTTGCATCCCAGGCGGGGGCGGCGCCCAGACGCTGTCGGTCCAGATGAACCAGTCGCTGTACTCATTGCGGGCGTGTTTGCAGGACTGCTTGAACCACTCATTTTCGATAGAAGTATGTCCCACCACCAGGTCGAGCAGCACACGCAGGCCCCGCTTGCGAGCTTCCTCGAAGAAGGCGCATAAATCTTGATTGGTGCCGTAGCGTTCGGCCACCTTGTAATAATCGCGGATATCGTACCCCGCATCGCCAAAGGGTGAATTGAAGCATGGATTCAGCCAGATGGCATTGACTCCCAAGGATTGGATGTAATCCAGTTTTTGGATCAGGCCGGGGATATCGCCAATCCCGTCCCCGTTTGAATCGTAAAAAGTCTGGGGATAGATCTCGTAGAAAACGGCTTTTTCCAACCAGGAAGGATGGGATGCTGCTGTCATTTAGTTATCCTCTTATCAGATAGAGTTTGGATCTTGCGCCTGCCTTCGAGCGAGGCAATTGAAATTGATCCGGCCAGGGTAGGCGGAAAACGCGGCTGCCTGTGGAATTCTACCTGATGCCAGATGACCTGTCAACGCGCCTCCACCCACAACGTCCCGGAGGGCCTGGTCGCTATGTCCGGCCTGATCGACCAGGTTTTTCAAATGTCGAAATACCATTACTCCTTGTTCTTCGAGTTCTGGATTCAGGCCATGCGCCACCCGGAAATTTGACAGACCGCCTTCGCCCCGCCCATCGTATTCAAACCTGGTTGGTTGCCATTCTACAAAGCGGCGTCAATGAAGGCTCAATCGACTCATCTGTCTCTCCGGATGCCAGTTCCCGGATCCTGATCGCCACGGTGCTGGGCTTGCTGCTCCAGGCTTTCTTCGACCCCAATGGGCCGGCCTGGGGGATGTAACTGGATCCGGTATCAAAACTCTGGTCACCGGATTTTCACGGAGGCCGCTATGATTCTGGTAACTGGCGCGACCGGGCATCTGGGAAATGTGCTGGTGCGTGAGCTGCTGGCGCGTGGGAAAAAACCACGCACATAGTGGTTCGAAAACCGCCGCCGGGTCAAGGCCTTTTTGAGAATATAATATGATCTAATAATTTAGTCAGAAAGATAGGCCATGAACCACCGAGAACGATTTGCCTTAACAATGCAGCACCAAGCTTCCGACCGCGTCCCAATCGACATAGGTGCAACCTCTTTAACCGGGATGCGCCCAGAATGCCAGCAGCACTTACGTGATTTACTCGGTTTTCACGGCCAGCCTGTCGCCGCCAATAACGGCATTGATGAACGCATCTTGCGCTGGGCCGGGACCGATTTTCGCTCGGTGGGCGGGATTGTCTCATTACCCAACCGAAAATTTCAGATGGACGGAGCAGCATCCATAGACTGTTGGGGGATCCGCCGAGAGCCAATCGATGGGGAATACCAGATCACCCGCTATCCCCTCCAAAATGCCACCATCGAAGACCTACGCGCCTATCCCTGGCCGGAACCGCGCCTCGATGAAACGCTGTTAGCGCAATGGGAAACCCAGGTCAAAGAACTAAAACAGGCCAACGAATATGTCATCATCGCCGAACACCCGGTTTTTGGTATTCTTGAACTGGGATGTTGGATGTGCGGCTATGATGATTTTCTTATGAGACTGGCGGTTGACCTCGATTTCGTGCGTACCTTCTTCGATATCATCTTCAATATTCAGATGAAGGTGATTGAACAGTATTATTCGGTGCTTGGCCCATATATCGATTTGACCACCAGCGGAGACGATTTTGGGATGCAGACCGGGCCATTAATTTCGCCGCGTACCTTCAATAAGGTCATCGCTCCCTATTTCAAAGCCCGTATTCAACGCACCAAGCAATTGGGGCAATGCTATTATTGGCATCATTCTTGCGGATCGGTCTTTGCATTGATGGAATACCTGTTGGAGTGTGGCGTTGATATTCTCAATCCGGTTCAAACCTCAGCCGCCAGGATGGATCCCCACAATTTGAAGGATAGCTTCGGCGAAAAAATTGTTTTCTGGGGCGGGGTGGATGTGCAACAGTTCCTGCCAAAAGCCAGCCCTGAACAAGTTCGCCATCGCATCCGGGAACTCAGCCAGATCTTTGGCAGCGGGGGCGGTTATGTCATGGCTCCTGCCCACGAAATGCAAAAGGATATCCCCCCCGAAAATATCGTTGCCTGGGTTGAGACGATCAGGTGATGCATGGAAGAACCAGATTTTGGGGATCCATCCATCACGGCAATTCCCAATGAACCTTTTCTTCGCCAAGATCATTTCATACTATAATATCCTTGCTCAAATGACCATTGGCTTCCTTTTCAACGTCCAGCAGTTCAGCATTGAGGACGGGCCGGGTATCCGCACCACGGCCTTCCTCAAAGGTTGCCCGCTGCGCTGCGCCTGGTGTCACAATCCGGAAGGCATGCAGGCCTCCCCCAACCTGGTTTGGTACAACACGCGCTGCATTGCTGCTCGCGACTGCCTGCGTGCTTGCCCAGAGGATGCCCTGGAATTGTCGGCGACGGGGATGAAAATCGATCGCCAGCGCTGCACCCTGTGCGGCAAATGCGAACAGGCCTGCCCGGCGGCCGCGTTCGAGACCATCGGCCGCGCCTGGACCACCGGCGAACTGTTGGCGCTGCTGCTCAAGGACCAGGTCTTCTACGAAACTTCGCAGGGCGGGGTCACCTTCAGCGGCGGCGAGCCAATGCAGCAGGTCGATTTCCTGGCCGAAATCCTGCCACAGTGCAAAAGCAGCGGCCTGCACGTGGCTTTGGATACCTGCGGCATGGCTGCCTGGGAAAAGTATGAAAAAGTGCTGCCCTTCGTCGATCTTGTACTGTATGATCTAAAAATCTTTGACCCGCTCCGTCACCGGGCAGTCACCGGCTCCTCGAACGAGCGCATCCTGCAAAATGTCCGCCGGATTGCCCATAGCGGAATACCTATTTGGATCCGCACCCCCATCATCCCAGGTTATACAGACGATGCGGATAACATTGCAGCCATCGGGCGCTTCGTGAGCGAGGAGCTGCCGGGCGTTCAGCGTTGGGACCTTCTCGCCTATACGAATATGGCCTCGCCCAAGTACCAGCGCCTCGGTCGCGCCTATCCGTTGGAAAATAAGCCCCTGCTCCTGCGTAGCCAGATGGAAGCCCTTCACCAGGAAGCCATCCGCTATGTGCCGGAGGCGCATTGGTCAGGCGCCACCCGCTAGGTTTCTTTTGTTTCTCTGCGATCAGTTATTCAGGAGGGAATGCACTATGAGACGGTTATCTGTGTTTTCGCTCGGCCTGATCCTGGCAATCATCCTGGTTGTGCTCTATGCGCGCCTTTCTTACTCGCAGAAGCGCGTCATCCTCCACCTGCTACGCCAGGCGCCCTACCTGCCCGCGCGCTATTTTGTATAGGAAGGTGAAAGATGACCGACTACGATGTGATCGTGATTGGGGCAGGCTGCGGCGGGCTGACCGCCGGGGCGCTGCTGGCCAAATCGGGGCGCAAGGTGCTCGTGCTGGAACAAACCGGCTCGATTGGAGGCTGCTGTTCGACCTTCGAAAAAGACGGTTTCCAGTTCGACACGGGCGCTTCGATCCTGGAAGGCGTCGCTACTATAGTCCAGAAGGTCTTCGAGAAGTTAGGCGCCCGCCTGGAACAAGAACTCGATCTGCTCCCTTGCGACCCAATCTTCAACGTGCTCTATCGCGACGGCGCCCAGGTGGCTTTCCCGCTTTCTGAGGAAGAAACCAGCCGAAATTATCGCCGCTATGTCACCCCAGGACCGCCAGGGATACCAGCGCTTCGTCGCCCGTTTCGCCAGTTTTATCGAAGGCGGCGGCGAGGATTTCTTCACCAGTCCGGCCAACACCTTCGGCGATATGCTCGCCCTCATCCGCCAGCGTCCGGTGATCGCCCGCTTCCTGCCCTTTTTCCTGATGAGCTACCAGGATGTGCTCAACCGCTATTTTAAAGACGAGCGGGTCAAGCAAAGCCTGGCCTACCAATCCTTTTACGCCGGGCATCCGCCCGATCTCACCCCGGGCATCTTTGCCTTGATTCCTTATTCCGAGCACAAAGGCGTCTACTATCCGCACGGCGGGATGATCCAGATCCCGCTGGCAGTGCAACGCTGCGGCGAACGCTTTGGCATGCAGGTGCGCCTGAATACGCGTGTGACGGATGTGATCGTCAACCACGACCGCCGGGCGTGCGGCGTGATCCTGAAAGATGGAACCCTGCTGTCTGCCAAAGTAATCGTCTCGGATGTCAACGCTAAAACACTCTACCTCAAACTGATCGGTGAAGAACACCTGCCCTGGATCGTCAGAAAAGGCATCCGCAGCTACGAAGATTCGCTCAGCATCCTCATGGTTTACCTGGGCATTGATTACGAACCGCCCCTCAAAGCTCACCACACCATTATGCCTTTGCCCCTTAATGAGATGGATAATGCCTGGTGGAACCGTTATCGCGCCGGCTACCTGCCCGAAAAACAGTTCGGATTGATCTGCTGGCCTACCCTCACCGATCCAGGCCTGGCCCCACCGGACTGCCACGTTCTTAACCTGATCCTTTTCGGACCGTATTCTCTGCGCGGAACCAACTGGGACCTGGAAAAGCCACGCTTTATTCTGCAGACTATCCGTTGGTTGTCCGAGTTCGCCCTGCCCGGCCTGGCGGAGCACATCGTCACCGCCGATATGGCCACCCCGCTGGATTACGAGCGCCGGCTGGGGCTGCCCGGCGGTGGCATTTATGGCCTGCAGCAAGACCTTACCGCCGAGGCGGTCTTCCGCCCGGCCTCGAAATCCAAGTGCATCCAGGGCCTTTACCTGACCGGCGCCTCCACACACCCGGGCGGCGGCGTCCCCACCACTATGGGCTCCGGTATCATCGCTGCCGACCTGATCGAAAAATATGAACCATGACCCATCAGAATAAGGACATCGCCGCTTTCTATCACTCTATCCATCCCTGCTACCCTGAGCTCAAAGGCCAGGTAGCCATCGTCACCGGCTCAGCCCGCGGCATCGGTAAAGGGATTGCCCTGCGCCTGGCGCGGGAAGGTATGAAAATAGTTGTTCACGGACACCTGCCGGCGGAAGCCGAAACCACCGCGGCTCAGTTGGCCAGCCTGGGCGCCGAAGTGCTGGCGGTCACGGCTAATTTCCGCCAGGAAACCGAAATTTACCGCCTTTTCGACGAAACGATGCAGTCCTTCGGCAAGCTGGACCTGCTGGTGAACAACGCCGCCGAATTGGGCCGTGGCCCGATGTTTGAGGTGGGCCTGCCACTGTTGGAAGGTGAGATTAGCGTCAACATCAAGGGCGCCTACCTGTGCTCCTACCGCGCCGCCGAGATTATGCGGTCCGCCGGAAGTGGTAATATCATCAACATCAGCTCGGTCGGCGGCTTGCGCTCCCATTGGAGGGGCCTGCCATACGACATGACCAAGGGCGCCCTGGACGCCATGACCCGCGCCATGGCGCTGGAATTGTCAAGATTTGGCATCCGCGTCAATGCCATCGCCCCAGGTTTGATTTTTAAAGAGGACGCCGTCTACAATAGAGAGGCTGGTTGGGAGGAGGCCGTCGCCAAACGCATCCCGCTGGCCCGCACCGGCACACCCCAGGATATCGCCGCCGGGGTAGCCTTCCTGGCTACCCGCCAGGCCAGCTACATCACTGGTCAGGTGATCTACATCGATGGTGGTATCACCGCCCAACTCTCTCCCCCAGGGCAAGATATCTAACAAGGAGCTGTTTCATTGCGAATTTTTGTAAAAGATCCTCAGATTTTTGGATGTAAGCGTGCGTACGCACGCTTACATCCAAAAATCTGAGTTCTTCCGCGAAATATCCCAGAGATCCAAGGAGCTTTTACGTGTCAAAACCAATCACAATACAGGATATAAAAACATTTTTGATCCAGACTGGCAGCGCAGGAATGCGCTTTATCGTGGTCAAGCTGCTTACCTCCGAACCCGGGTTGTACGGCCTGGGCTGCGCCACTTTCACCCAGCGCTACCACGCCGTGCAGGCTGCCCTCGAATACCATGTCAAGCCCTTCGTGCTGGGTAAAGATGTTTCTCGCATCGAAGAACTTTTCCAGATGAATATGGTGCAAGGCTACTGGCGCAACGGGCCGGTGCTGAACAACGCCATCTCCGGGATCGACCAGGCCCTGTGGGACATCAAGGGCAAAATGGCCCATATGCCCGTCTACGACCTGCTGGGCGGCAAATGCCGGGAAGCCGCCGCTGTCTATGCCCATGCTGACGGGCGCGATCCCCAGGAAGTCCTGGATAATGTCCACAAATTCCAGGAACAGGGCTACCGCTACATCCGCGTCCAGATGGGCGGTTATGGTGGTAAAAGCGGCGAGCTGCCCAAACCAGAGGGCGCGCCCGTGGGACATTACTACGATCCGCGGGCTTACTGCCGTAATATGCTCAAGATGATCGAATACGTGCGTAGTCAGGTGGGCGATGAAGTCGAGCTGCTGCACGACGTGCACGAAAGGTTGTCGCCTATCGATACGGTGCAGTTCGCCAAAGACGTCGAGCCGTTCAAGTTATTCTTCCTGGAAGACTCCCTGGCGCCTGAGGATATCGAGTGGTTCCGCACTATCCGCCAGCAGTGCGCCACGCCCCTGGCGATGGGCGAGCTGTTCAACAACCCGCACGAGTGGCGCCTGCTCATTGAAGAAAGGCTGATCGACTTCATCCGCATGCACGTCAGCCAGATGGGCGGCCTCACCCCGGCGCGCAACGCCGCCATTCACGCCCAGGTTTACGGTATCCGCACCGCCTGGCACGGCCCGGGTGATACCTCGCCGGTCGGGCACGCTGCAAACCTGCACCTTGACCTGTGGGCGCCAAATTTCGGCATCCAGGAATGGGCGCGCTTCGACAACCTGGTCTATGATATGTTCCCGGGCCTGCCCATCGTGAAAAACGGCTACATGTACCCCAACGACAAACCCGGTCTGGGGATTGATTTCGACGAAAAGCTGGCCGCCAGGTATCCCTGCGTCGACGAGGTCGACGAATGGACCCAAACCCGCCTTCCGGATGGCGGGCCGACCCGCCCATGACTCCGCCATCCTGCTCAAGCCTGCATACGTGCATGCGGTGATACAAAACCTCCACAAAGTGGTATTTTTGATCCCTGGCTATTTCGTTGTCCCCAAAGAACAGGGATAAGGCAACAAACGCATCCCTTTTACAATTTGTTATTTCACTCTATTAGCATTATGATGGAGGGGGAGGGATTGATGGCATTTTTCCTAAAGCGCATCAGTGTCAAATGGATAATCGCGATTGTGTTTGTGATTTTATTCCTTCTGTCGACTTGGGTAGTTTATTTGCGTGCACCTGTCAGTGGTGATTGGCATCCTGGAGTCACCGTATCAATTGGCGTGGATTGGAAAGGTACGTTTCGTCCTGCTGTGTTCAAAATGTTATCTGGTGAATCTCCGAATGAACAACCTGCTTTTAACCCTCCCTGGATATTTATTCTGCTGCTCCCATTTGCATTGTTGCCACCTGCATTAGGGACCGCTGCCATTTTTACGCTTGGGCTATTTGTCCCGACTTGGGCCGCAATCCGAGCCGGCGCAAAACCACTGATAGCTGCTGCTTTTACTATCTCTCCGCTGGTTCTTGGGAATGCGCAAAATGGCAATATTGATTGGATGGTCCTGCTAGGCGCTACCCTTCCACCACAATTTGGCTTATTCTTGGTGCTGGCAAAACCCCAAATTGGGGTGGGTATCGCCCTTTTCTGGTTGGTCGAGGCATGGCGAATTGGCGGCGTGAAGCAGGTCGCAAGAATTTTTGGCCCGGTAACAGTTGCATTTCTGCTATCCTTTGGGTTGTATGGTATGTGGCCGTTACAATCTCTTGGAATGCTAAGAACAGCCTCTTATAATATCTCCGCCTGGCCGTACTCAATTCCTTTTGGATTTGCACTGTTACTCCATGCCATCCGCTCCCATTCACTAAAACCTGCTATTATCGCCTCTCCGTTAATTTCTCCCTATATGATGTTGCATTCCTGGTCGATTGCCCTGTTTGGTATTTTGAATACACAACTTGAGTTCTGGTTTGCCTGGGTTTTCCTGTGGATAATGCGATTTGTATACCATGTCATTTAATACTGCTATTTTCTCCTGGTGCAGTTTGAAATAAATAGGCCAGCTTGACCATAAAATACGCTTATGTTATTATGAGACCAGAGGAAAACGCAGATGCAGGCAGACCGCATCAATTCGCAGCCTGAAAACCAAAGCGACGAAAACAAATCTACGAAACCTCCATTAAGCTGGACCCGGGTTTGGGAATATTTGGTGCGCCTGGGCCTTGGGGAAGTAACCCTGCGGGTCGGCACCGGCCTGGTTTCGTTTGTGCTGGTGCTCCTGGTGATATGGGTGATGGGCAACTTTTACCTGAAGGGCCAGGCGGCGCCCAGTGACCAGTCCGCCTTGGCGGCTCCCCTGCCCAAACCAACGGCGACTTTACCACCCCCACAGATGGTTAAAAGCAACCTGCAGAATTGGGCCGGAGGAATTTCCCGGCAAGCCATCTTGCATACCATCCTTCCGCAGCGCCCGCGCTTCGAGGTGGTGCAATATCTGGTGCAAAAAGGCGATACGGTTATTGGCATCGCCCAGAAATATGGCCTGAAACCGGAAACTATCTTATGGGGAAACTATTATATTTTAGGGGATAACCCCGACCGCCTGGCGCCAGGCCAGAAGCTCAACATCCTGCCGGTAGACGGCATCTATTATGAATGGCACGCCGGGGACGGCCTGAATGGCGTGGCCAAATTTTACGGGGTCTCGACGGATGTCATTGTCAACTGGCCGGGTAACCACCTGGACACCAAATCCTTGGGAGATTTTGCCCATCCGAATATTAAAACCGGGACATGGATTATGATCCCAGGCGGCCAGCGCGCTTTCATCACCTTGAGCGCCCCACGCATCACACGGACCAACCCGGCTGTTGCCAAGGTTTTCGGACCGGGCTTCTGTAGTAAAGTTAATGATGGCCCGATTGGCACCGGGACGTTCATCTGGCCGACTACCGAAAAGTATCTCTCCGGCTATGATTATTCGCCGGAAACAAACCATTGGGGGATCGATATTGCCGGGAGGACGGGCAACCCGATCTACGCCGCCGATAACGGTGTGGTGGTGTATGCCGGCTGGAATGAGTGGGGGTATGGAAACGTGGTGGTCATCGACCATGGCAATGGCTGGCAAACGTTGTATGCCCATTTGAGCGCCATGAGCGTGCAGTGCGGCACTTCCGTTAACCAGGGCAGCACGATTGCCCAGGTGGGCAGCACGGGGGCATCCTCCGGGCTGCAACTGTATTTTGAAATGCTCAGCGACAAATACGGCCGCGTCAATCCCTGGAATTATCTGCAAAAGTAATCGGGCGTCAAGTCGCGTCCTATTTTTCTGTCTTTTTCACAACTTAATGCACTTCCCGGAGGAACCCATGCTGCCTGCTTCTCTTACCCTTCTTCCTAACCCACGCAACATGTCCCTGCTTGAAGAGCGGTATTCATTGCAACCTGGCAAACTGATTCAGCTCGACAGCCCGGACCCATACAGCCTTCTTTTCACTGCGGAGAGATTCCAGCAGACCCTGCAAACCAACCTGGGGTTGAGCTGGCAGACTGCGGCAGGCTGGGCGATGCCGAAGGCCGGCGTGAGCCTGTCGTTGAGCATCGTCCCCCATCTGGTAATCCATCCGCAGGGCTACCGGCTGGAAATCACATCCCAGGGGATAAGCCTGAGGGGGCATGATGCGGCGGGTGTTTTTTATGGGGTGTGCACGCTGAACCAGCTTCTCTCCCAGGTAGACGACGGCAGCCTGCCCTGCCTTGTGGTGGAAGACTGGCCGGATTTTCCCGCCCGGGGAGTGATGCTAGACATCAGCCGCACCAAGGTGCCTCAAATGAAGACGCTCTACGACCTGGTCGACCGGCTGGCGTCCTGGAAAATCAATCAGCTCCAGCTCTACACCGAGCACACTTTTACTTATCACAACCACCCCCAGGTCTGGGAAAATGCCTCGCCCATGACCGGCGAGGAAATCCTGACGCTGGATGCTTACTGCCAGGAACGCTTCATCGAACTGGTGCCCAACCAGAATTCTTTCGGGCACCTGGCCCGCTGGCTCACGCTGCCGCGTTATGCGCCCCTGGCCGAAGTGACCGGCAAATTCACCGGCCCGTGGGGAGAAATGCAGGGGCCCTTCAGTCTTTCACCGGCTAACCCGGGCAGCCTGGAGCTGGTGCGCAGCCTGTACGATGAGCTGCTGCCGCATTTTTCCAGCCGCATGTTCAATGTGGGCTGCGACGAGACGATTGACCTGGGTTTGGGCCAGAGCAAACAACTGTGCGAGGAACGCGGCGTGAACCGGGTTTACCTGGATTTCCTACTCAAGATCTACGCCGACGTCTCACGGCGCGGTTTCAAGATGCAGTTCTGGGGCGATATTATCGTCCAGGCGCCCGAGCTGGTGCCTGAGCTGCCAGCGGACAGCATCGCTCTCGAATGGGGATACGAAGCTAACCATCCTTTCAGCGAGCATGGCAGGCTTTTTGCGACCACTGGGATCCCTTTTTACGTTTGCCCGGGTACCTCTTCCTGGAACAGCATCGCCGGGCGCACGGACAATGCCATCGCCAACCTGCTCAATGCCGCCGAAAATGGCTTGAAACACGGAGCCATTGGCTATCTGATCACGGATTGGGGCGACAGCGGCCACTGGCAGACCTGGCCGGTCAGCTTCCTGGGTTTTGCCGTAGGAGCAGCTTACGCCTGGAACCTGGAAAACAACCGCAAGCTGGACGTGCCGGAAGCGCTCAGCCGCTTTGCCTTCAACGATCCGGCGAAGGTAATGGGAAAGCTGGCTTACGAGCTGGGTAACGTCTACCTGGCGCCTGGGATCGCCCTTCACAATACCTCGGCCTTGTTTGGCGTGATGCAGCGCTCTCTCGAGGAAATCGCCGCTTATCCGGGGATCATCCCGGCCCCGTTCCAGCAAAGCCTGAAAGTCATCGACCAGGCTTCAAGCCACCTGGGGCAGGATCAGAGCCAACGTCAGGATGCTGCGTTGATCCGGCGCGAGTTCACCCTGGCGGTCCACATGCTGCGGCATGCCTGCCAGCGCGGGCTGCTGGCCCTGGAAGCGGATGCAGGCCAGAAAGTGAGCCAGTCAAGATCGCTCAGCCAGGATTTGGATGAGTTGCTGAACGAATACAAGGCGATCTGGCTGGAGCGCAACCGGCCCGGCGGCCTGGAAGAGAGCCTGTCTTATTTCAAAACACCAGGGTAATTGAGCCGGCCAGGGCAGCCGTGCGGCTGGCGCTCAGGGCTGTACGACCGTAATCCGGCCGGACTGTTCCCCGGCGCTGTGGTCGAGCGGCGAGCAGATCACCTGGTACTCACCCGCGGCTGCCGGGGTATTGAACTGCAGGGAAGCGGAAGCGCCAGCGGCAACCTGTTGAGCAAAAAAGACGTTGGCGGCGTCGCTGGCGTCAAAAGGTGGGGTGACCGGCCTGCCCATCATGATCCAGGTATAGTCCTTCAAAGCTTTATTGACGAGTTTTAATAAAATAACCTGACCGGCTGGCACCCTCCATTCCATGGGATGGCAGCCGCTCTGGGTGATTTGCACGTCAACTACGCTGGTAAGGGGAAGCTGGTCTGAACTGCAGGCCGCCAGCCAGACTACCAGTAGGAACAGACAGCCCCGGAGATAAATCGTTTGCCGCATGTTTTAAATTGTACCCTACTTGTAACGCGTGTAGATACCCAGGACGATATCGGCGTAATAATAACCCACGTTGGCAGGGCCGTAGGCCAGCAGTGCGTCGCGCACGTTGCCGTATTTACGATACAGGCTTCCCAGCATGCGCACTCCGTAGGCGATGTTAAATTCAGGGTCGTACAGTTCATTCATACTCGGCCGGGAAGAAAAACAGGGACTTGATCCGCAGGAAAAGCTGGCCGCCAACCCATCCCGCGGCATAATCTGCATCAACCCGACCGCCCCGCTGGAGGAGTAGGCCTGGGCGTTGCCGCTGCTTTCTTCCAGGATCACAGCCGCGATCAGGTCGGGATCGAGGTTTTGTTCCTGGGCGTAATTGTCGATCAAGCTGCACCACTGCCTGACCGCCGCGGGATAGGAGGCGGCGATAGCGCAGTTTGAAGAAGAACCTGACTGGGTCGAGATATTAGCATCGTTGTTGGATAAGGTAACCGCGTTGACTTTTTCCGGCTGGTAGACCAGGTTGGTTACAAGGATCACTGTCAGGCAACCCAACAGGACGGCAGGTATCAGTAACTGTTGTATACGAAGCATCCCTTCACCTGTTGAAACAAGGTGAAGTGAAGTATAGTACATGTGTTCTAATTAAACAAGGGGTTTTACTGAGCCTCAGAAGAAAGGTCGGGTATAAACAAAGACCCCCTCACTCCCTCTTCAGGGACACCCGAAGGGGCGCGCCTTCCCTCATCCGAGGGAGGAATCCTAAATCCCACTCCCGCCGTTTCGGCCACCCGAAGGGTGTCGGGAGAGGTTAAGTGAAGGCGCGGGTCAATCCTGGGCGTGACCCAGTTCAAGAATGCGCTGAAATCCTCGCTCCAGCCAGTCGTCGATCTGGTTGAATAATATTTGCAGGCCCAAGGCAGAGGCATCGAAAGGGTCGTCGATCTCCACCCTGGCGCCGGCCATTTCCGTTAGCAGGTAAATCCGTTTGGATGCAAATGGGAATTCGATCTGCAAGGCTTCTTTTTGCCCGGACTCCATGGTCAGGATCAAAGCGAAACCGGCCAGGATTTCAGCGCTGACCATGCGCGAGCGGTGGTTTTTTACATCCAATCCACGTTTGGCCATTACCGCCATCATTTCGGGGGTGGTGGGAAGGTTTTCCCTGGCCCACGTTCCGGCCGATTCGACGCGCCACTGCTGCCAATCCGCCTCCGAACGGCGCAGTTTTTCATTAAAAATAGTCGAAGCGGCTACCGACCGGTACAGGTTTCCCTGGCAGACAAAAAGAACAGACGGCATGCGCTTACCTTTCCATGCTGACCACCTGGTGTTCCCAGCGATGCCAGCCGTCAAATTTTTCTTTGAGCAGTTTTTTACCTTCGCCCGGGCAGGGCAGGCCGGTCAGTTCAAGGTCGGCGTCCATCATGATGCGCACCAGCTCATGGAAGCGGATTTTAGGCTCCCAGGCAAGCTGCTGCCTGGCTCGGGTAGCGTCGGCCATCAGGTAATCGACCTCGGTTGGGCGAAAATAGCGCGGATCGATCCTGACGTAATCGTGCCAATCCAGGTTGATATAGCCAAAAGCCTCGTCCAGGAATTCCCGGATCGTATGTGATTCGCCGGTGCCGATGACGTAATCGCCGGGATTTTCCTGCTGCAGGATTAGCCACATCGCTTCGGTATATTCCGGAGCATAGCCCCAATCCCGGCGCGAGTCCAGGTTGCCCAGGTAGAGGTATTTTTGCTTCTCGGCCTTGATTGCCGCAGCCGCCCGGGTGATTTTGCGGGTGACAAAGGTCTCGCCACGCCGCGGCGATTCGTGATTGAAGAGGATGCCATTGCTGGCAAACAGGTGATAGCCTTCTCGATAGTTGCGCGCCATCCAGTAGGCGTAAACTTTGGCCGCCGCGTAAGGACTGCGCGGCTCAAAGGGGGTCAACTCATTTTGAGGTGGTTTGGCGCTGCCAAACATTTCGCTGGAAGACGCCTGGTAGAAACGCGCCTTGATCCCGCTTTTGCGAATCGCTTCGAGGATGCGCACCGTCCCCAGCCCGGTCACATCCCCGGTATATTCCGGCATGTCAAAACTGACCCGTACATGGCTCTGCGCCGCCAGGTGGTACACTTCTTCTGGCTTCAGGTTGTAGATGATGTCCAGCAGGGTCTCCTGGGAAGATACATCCCCATAATGAAGGTAAAGGTGAACCTTCTCCCCATTGGAGTGCGGGTCGTGGTAAATATGGTCGATGCGGCGAGTATTGAAAGTGCTAGCCCGGCGGATCAAGCCGTGTACTTCGTAACCATTGGCGAGCAGCAGCTCGGCCAGGTAAGAACCGTCTTGACCGGTAATGCCTGTAATAAGCGCTTTTTTCAAATAACCTCCAGAAATGGAACAGGTGGACCGTGGGTAATTGTACCAGAAAGAATTCAGACCCATAAAGAACCGGACCAGATTAGTAAATAGGCGCCTGAGAATCTGGTAGAATCAAGGCCGCCATCGCCGCGCGCGGTAGCAGGAGTGAAAGAGTGTTTAAAGGTTCCCGTTCCATTTTACGTTGGATCTCACTGCTGCTGATTTTTACGGCAGCCTTGCTTACGGTATTCCAGTTGGTCAGTTTCAGCCGCATCCGTTCCATTTTCCCAGCCGATATGCATATTGCGGGTGTCCCGGTGGGCGGATTGGACCAAAATCAGGCTGCGGACCGGCTCACTCAGGCATATGGCGTGCCCGTTGAACTGCGCTACGGGAATGCGATCATCCAGATCAAGCCGTCCCTGGTTGGTTTTTCGCTTGACCTGCAAGGGATGCTGGCGGCGGCTGATTTACAGCGCTTGAGCCGGCCTTTTTGGCCGGCTTTCTGGGATTACCTGTGGAACCAGCCCAGCCAGTCTGGAGAAGTCCCTTTGAGCGCAGCTATTTCAGAAAGCCGGCTGCGCTCCTATCTCAGCGAGGAAGTGGCGCAGCGTTACGACCAACCACCTTCGGCTGCCATGCCGGTACCCGGCAGCACCACCTTCCAATCAGGAAAACCCGGCACGGTGCTGGATATCGACCGGGCGGTCACGCTGATCGAGGATGCACTGCGCTCACCCTCAGCGCGAGTGGTAAACCTGTCCTTTAGTAAAGTGAACCCGGGGCGACCCTCGCCGCAAAACCTGCAGGTTCTGCTGAAGCAAATTATTCAATTATCAGGGTTTGACGGGCTGGCAGAAATGTATACGCTGGACTTGCAAACACAGGATGAGCTGCATTTTGCTATGAACAAAGGCGCCGATATACCCGGCGATATCTCTTTCAGCGCAGAAAGCACGATAAAGATCCCCATTATGATTTCCATCATGCGGCGTGTGAATGAGCCTATGCCAAAAATTATCACCGACCAGATCGAGCTGATGATCGAGCAATCCTCAGACGATGCTCCGGACTCCTTGATGCAGCAGTTGATCGATAAGAACACCGGGCCTCTGATGGTTACGCAAGATATGCGGGCTTTGGGCTTAAACAACACCTTCCTGGCGGGTTATTTCTACCTTGGGGCGCCGCTGCTCAAGCGCATCACCACAACCGCCAATCAACGCACCGACATCACCACCGAGCCAGACTCGTATAATCAGACCACGCCGGCTGAGATGGGGATGCTGCTGGACGATATTTACCAGTGTGCGGAAACTGGCGGGGGATCACTGGCCGCGGTTTTTCCGGGTGGAATTACCCAGGACAAATGCCGCACGATGATCACCTACCTGACGCGCAATAAAACTCCAGTATTGATCCAGGCCGGCCTGCCGGACACGGCCCAGATCGCTCATAAGCATGGCTGGATCACTTCCAGCGATGGGCTGATCCATACCATCTGCGATGCCGGGATCATTTACACCTCCGGTGGGAATTACATCATGACCATTTACATGTACCATCCCACCCAATTGCTTTTTGACCCAGCCAACCAATTAGTAGCCCAATTGTCTAATGCGGTCTATAACTATTTCAATTTGACCAATAAATGAAGAACACTAGATTACCAGATTTTGGGGAGTCCAAAATCTGAGTTCGATGCTTAGCCGCCCTTGAATAAATTGCGGAGGAGTGTTGGCGCCAGCTCATCCGGTGCTATGTGCATGGCCTGGCATATTTCGGCCTGGAGGTTTTCCAAAGCGGGCACGATTGCGCTGATTGGGTGCCCCTCCTCTTCCATCTGATAGCGGCTGCGCAGAGCCTGCAAGCGTTCCTGGAAGGTCACCACCCCGCAGCCTTCAACCAGCTTATCGGCGAAGTAGACCAGCTTTTCTTCCCAGCTGTGCGGGCTTTCCTGTGGGTCATTGAGACTGAACAGTATGTGCCGCCGGGCGATCTCCGCCAGCTCAGGCTGCCCGAAAGTGGCTAAGAACCGGGCCGCCCCTTCCCCATGGTTCGTTTGAGGGATTCCCGAACCAATGGGCGCTACTTTTGCCAGGTCGTGCAGCAGGCCGCCGCGGTGGGTCAGGATTGGATCGACCGCTTCTCCATTCTGGCGCAGCCAGATGGCCATCTGGTAGGCCACCGCCGCGACGCTTTGTGAGTGGAGTATCAGCGTATGCGGGAGCGCCCTGGCGCGCATCCAGGCCTGGCAGGTATTCCAGCCCGGGAAGCGCAGGCGTAATAAAGCGGCCGGCAGATCGCTCATCTGGTAAAGGTCAGTATCTTGCAGAGGAGCCAGCCCGGGGCAGGCCTGCACAGCCGGGTTATACCAGAGCGTGCGCCAGCCGGCCCGGTAGGCGCCCAACACGTCTACCTGGTAGTCATCCCCCACCATGAGCATGTGATGGGCCGGTTCGCCCATGGCAGTCTGGAGAGCGTGGAAATAGCCGGCAGCCGGTTTGCGCAGGCCGCCTAGCTCGTGGGCGGTAAACACCTCCTGGAAAAACTGCCCCAGACCGCCGCGCTGCAAAGCCGCTTTGACCTGGGCGGCGCTGGAATTGGCGGCGTTGGTGCCCACCACCAGGCGGTACTGCCCACCTAATTGTTCCAGGGCCTGGGTTACCCCATCCACCACGCTTACTTCAGGCCAATCTACCATTGCTCCCGTATACCCCGGGAGGATGCGCATCAAGGTATCGCCCCAATCAAAGACCAGCGTGGTTATTTCTTCTAATTTACCCATGCTATCTGCGGATAGGTTTGCGGGTTCGCCCGGTTTATTGTACGGCTGCCGCCGCGGCAGGTTTCGATGAACGGGGGAAGATGACCGGCAAGAGCGGCAAGGCCAGCAGGTTGAGCAGGGCAATCACCACAAAGGTGTAGCGGTAGCCGATGGTATCGACCGCCACACCGCTTAAGCCCAGGCCGACCTGACTCATTTTTAAGTTGAATGAAAGCAGGTACAATGAATTTAAGGCGGTGAAGTAGCTGAGGATAGCGCCTTCGGCGAAGTAAATCAGCCCAAACATAGCATAACGGGAGACCCTGGTCATGTTCATGGGGTTCCTTTCGGTTGTGAATGGGAAATATAGCCGGGTAAGTAAGAAACCAGTATAGATCAGGCTGTATTATCCGTCAATGTCCAATCTTTTGCCAGAAGGTTAGGCATTATCTTGCCAACCTCTCGTAAAAGGTCTATAATCAAACCCTGAGGCGCAACGATTTAGCGTCTAGGTTGTCTGGTAATCTTTGCGCGTTTATATTTGTTTGAGGTGTTTTATGCCGGTCTATACCTATCGCTGCGAAAGCTGCGGTGTGCAGTTCGAACTCAGTCAAAAATTTACCGACTTACCCCTGGTGCGATGCCCGGAGTGTGGAAAAAAATCCTTGCGCAAGGTCTACACGCCTGTGGGGATCGTGTTCAAAGGCTCCGGTTTTTATTCCACCGACCACCGCTCGTCCTCGGGCGCCTCGCGTTTCTCAAAGGATCAGGCGGAAGCCAAAGCGGCTGAATCCAAACCGTCTGAATCTACAACGTCCGAATCTAAACCGGCCGAGTCAAAAACGGAAACCAAACCGGCGGCCACATCCAACTCGGACTCTGGTTCCACTCCCAAGGCGGATAAAAAGGATTAGACGCTCCTGACATTGTAGTTACATTGAAGGGCAACCCTGGGGTAAGGGAGCGCCCTGATTGGCCCGGCAGGTCCCGGGCCTTTTTTATCCATACCTCTACCGCATTGATCACAACTGAAAGGATTGGGGAATTCCTATGCAGAGCCTAAACATTGCCTCGCCGATCATTCGCCGACTGGAGGATGGCCTGACCCTGCGGCGCAGCAGCCCGGCGGACACAGAAAAACTGGTCAAATTCAACGCCGAGATTCACAAAGATGCCCTCGTCGGCGAGTGGACCCGAGATTTGATGTCTGGGAAACATCCCACCTTTGGTGTGGGCGATTTCACCATCGTCGAAAATCCCAGGACGGGTGAGATTGTCTCAACCATGAACCTGATCGACCAGACCTGGACTTACGCCGGAATTCCCTTCAAGGTAGGCCGGCCCGAGCTGGTTGGCACGCTGCCGGCTTATCGTAAACGCGGCCTGGTGCGCCAGCAGTTTGAGGTGATCCACGAATGGAGCCGCCAGCGCGGCCACGTTCTCCAGGCCATCACCGGCATCCCCTATTACTACCGGCTTTTCGGCTATGAAATGGCGCTGGACCTGGATGGTGGACGCATGGCCTACGCTTCGACTCTGCCGCAGGTCAAAGCCGGCCAGCCGCCAGCCTACCGCATCCGCCCGGCGGTCGAGGCGGATATCCCCTTTATCGCAGCTTGTTATGCCCAGAACTGCCAGCGCGACCTGGTGGCGTGTGTCTGGACCGAGGACCTGTGGCGGCATGAGCTGCTCGAAAAAAGCCCGAAAAATGTCAACCGGCGCGACCTGCGCATCCTCGAAACTGTGGCAGGCGAGCCAACCGGTTTTATCGGTCTGGCGCCCAACCTGTGGGGAAGCATGTTCGCCTGTACGCATTTCAGCCTGAAGGCCGGCGCATCCTGGTGGGAAGTCACCCCGCTGGTGCTGCGCTACGTCTGGGAGGCTGGCCAGAATATGGCCAATATTGAAGGAAAAACCTGCGATACCCTGGGCATGCTGGTGCACGAGAACCACCCGGTCTTTCAAGTGGCGGGTCAGCGCCTGTGGCGCCAGCGCGAAGCCTACGCCTGGTACCTGCGTGTGCCTGATCTGAAGGGTTTCTTACGTCTGATCGCCCCGGTGCTGGAAAAACGGCTGAGTGAATCGCTCTGCCCGGGTTTCTCAGGCGCGTTGGCTTTAAATTTTTACCGGGATGGGCTGCAAATGGCCTTTGAAAAAGGCCGGCTGGTCAAGATCGAAAACTGGCAGTCGACCCCAGAGAATTGGGATACGGCTGCATTTCCCGGGCAATCCTTTCTGCAACTGGTGTTCGGGCGGCGCAGCCCGGACGAACTACGGCACGCCTTCCCGGATTGCTGGGTAAACGAGGATTATTCCCCGGTACTGCAGGCCCTTTTCCCACGCCAGAATTCCCACGTCTGGCCAATTTCATAAATGCTAAAGAATGATTTATTTCGGCGGCAGGCGGTGCAGCTCGGCCGGGAAAATTAAATAGCAGGCTGTGGTCAATATCAGAGCAGCCGTCCAAAAATCGATCCCCAGGATGCGCAGCATAGCGGTCAGGTTGCGGTTGTCGGCGTAATGGCTGAAGCCAAGAATAGCCGCCGCAGCAAAGACTGCCTGACCCAATTCGATCCAGAAGACAGCTTTACTTTGCAGTTCGGGTCGAAGAACTGCCTCGATCTGCGGTTGCTGCAAGCTATGCCGGTTCCAGTTAAGGAAGAAGGCAACAAAAATCACGGCGAGCATAATGACTGGGAGGGATTGGGCTTTCAGCACCAGGTAATACATGACCGGCAGAGCCACCAGCATGGCAGCCTGCGTGGCAGCGGTCCTGCCAATCTTAGGCCAACGCGTTTCCGCCAGGTTGGCTGCCCACCCCCCCGCCTGGCTGCCAACGGCCATCGAGACCAGCATGGCAGCAAAGACGAAGGGCGCGTCGATTTGGGTTAGATGCTTGATATCTACCAGCCAGGTTACCGAAAAGATAATCAGGGTATTGACCGTAGTAGTCACCAGGCTGCCCTGGAGCAGGTGCAACCATACTGTTGGGTGTTTGAGGATTTCGACCAGGGAGATGAACTGGTCCTTGAACCAGGTGGGCAGTCTGACAGGAGTTTTAGGCCCAGGTGTTTCCGTAGCAGTCGAACGTTGGGGGTTTTTGACCAGCACGACCATGGCTCCTCCGGCTACGATGGACAGGCCGCCCAGTATGGTGAAACCATAGCGCCAGCCGATGGCGACAATGTTGAGCAATTCGGCCAGCATGATCGACATGACCACCAGGCCAAGTATGCCTCCCGCGTCCAGGACTTGTAAAATCCTTTCGCTTTGGCTGTCGTCGAAGGCATCTTTCACCAGGCTGACGGCCAGGGGAATGTAACAGCCAAATCCAAGGCAAGCGACGCTCCGCACGATAAGAAGCTGCCAAAAGTCGGATGCCAGACCACATCCCAACGTCCAGATTCCCCAAAAGCCAGCGAAGGCCGCTAACAGCCACTTACGATTGCCCCGATCAACGATCAATTTCCATAACGGGGCCCCGGCTGCCTGGAATAGAAGGTGGACGTTTTCCAGGATTCCCAGGGAAAGATAATTCAATCCGAGCAAATCCCGGATGGCGGGGAATAAAATAACCAGGGCCAGTTCCTGGGCGCGGTTGAAAAACGCTGCCATCCTCAAACCTGTCTGCAATCTTGAGGTAGTTCTTGTGTTTTCAGCCATTTTCGCTCTCTTGTTCCTTCAATAAAGAATGCCAGACCAGGCTCAGGGCTTCTTGAAATACTCTCCGATCAAAGCATCCAGATTCTGCTGGGTGTGGTCGCCCAGCACGTTGAAGAAATCCGCTCCGGAGACCCAACCCTGGCGATAGCGGGTGGCGTAATCCTTCAAGAAGGCCAGGAACTCTTGATCGCCCATCTGCTTGCGCAGCGCCTGCATGAACAGGACCCCGCGCAGGTAAACTGCATTGACGTAAGGGCGGAAAGCATCGTAGTCGTAAATGGTGGTGTTGACCCACCCGGTGGGATTGAAGCGGTTTACGCGGAAATTCCACCACCAGTTCACTTCATTGGGATACTGGCGTTCGTAGAAGAGCACCTCACTGTAAGTGGCCAGGGCTTCATCCAGCCAGGGTTCCATAGCCTGGTCGTTGCCCACCAGGCCGTACCACCACTGGTGGGCGGTCTCGTGGGCGCTGAGTGTCACCAGGTAAGCCTCCGGGCCACCCCCGTAGTGGGTGAAATAATTCTGGTCGAGAAAGGTAAATCCGTCGTATTCCATCCCGTCGAAGAAATCGCCTTCGACCATCGTCAGGCTGGCATGCGGATAAGCTCCGAAAAGGTCGGAATAGATCTGCAAGGCTTCGCCCATGCTCTTCAAAGCCATCTCTCCGGCCGTCTTGTCTTCAGGAAAAACGGTAACGAACAGCTTGACCTTGCCGGATGTACCGGTCAGCACTTCCATTTGCTGGCTGGCCGACCAGGTAAAATTACGCGCCGCGCTCAACTGGTAGTGATAGCCTGTCTGCGAGTCGCCTTCAACCTGGGCGCTGGCTGAGATAACCAGGCTGATTTTCGGATCGCTCGGCAGTATATCGACCACAAAATCAGCCATATCGTAACACAGATGTTCGCCCAGGCCGGTGGGTGTGTAAACCAGCCAGCCCGTTCCGGACTGGTAATAAGGCAGGAATGGGTACCAGTCGCCCAGGTTGGTTTGGCGGGCGCCATAGCCGAGAATGCCGTTGCGCTGAGGCAGAGTTAACTGGAAATTCAGGATCAAAGTAACGCTGTTTCCCGGCGCCAGGGGCTGCGGCAGGGCCACTGTCAGGCTGGCGCCTTTCAAACCGGAGCGCGGGATGGCAGTTCCATCCACCCAGGTGAGCGAATCGAGCTGAAAGACGCCGGGCGTGCGGTTCGGCTCGATCACCAACACCAGCTTGGAGATGGGCTCCGCACTGCGATTGAAATAGGTGACCGTCTCATTTACTGCCAGATGGTGCCTGGCATAGTCGAATTGCACTTTCAGTGTGTATGTGGAGCGCCGCGGCAGTTGGCTCGGCCGTGGGGGACGCCTGAGGAGTGGCGGTCAGGCCAACCAGCGGGGTAGGGCTGGGTGGGACTGTGGCGGAAGGCGCCAGCAGGGTGAGCAGGCTGGAAGTTGGCGTCGTAACCGGCTTTTCCACCGGCATCACGCAGCCAACCAGGCAGGTAAGCCAGAGAACCAGGACAAAGATGTTCTTGAGACTGGTTTTGAAACCACCCTTCCCGCGTGTCTTTGTGGTTTCCTTCATGTCAGCGCCGGTCGAAGTAAATACTCTTCCCGGTCACCGAGAGCGGGATGCCCATGACGAAATCCCAATCGACCAGCTTGATCTGGCGCGCCGCAACCCCCGCCCGGTACATGATGCGGTTATCCACGTTGAGCAGCCCGGCCATTTTGACCGCCGAGCCGAGGGCAATCCCCATATCCAGGATGCGGTAGGCGCAGGTGGGGCCGCGGAACTCGCCTTCTACCGGCGCCTGCGCAGACAGCTCGCTGCAGGTTTCATATCCGCAGGCGGCGCAGTCCAGGGTGGCCGGCGCGGCAGCCTGGATGCCGATGAGAACTACCGCCTCTGAATTGAGCACGTTCTGGCCGTCCCGGTCGAAGTTGCCCTTGTGAGAGCTTTGGCCGTAGGCGATCATGGCCTGGCCCAACTGCTGCACCTCCTGGCCCCGGAGCAGTTTGACCTGCACGAAATTTTCACCGCGCGTTTTGGGCGCTGTGATGGCAGCCATCGCCATCAACTGGGCGACTGTATCCATTCCTTCCATAGGGGCCTCTCGAGCAAAGAATTTTTACCGCAGGAAATGCTACCCTTTAGATTTTAGCATATCTTGAAAAGGAGGCATGGTTGGCGGGCGCAATGGCTGCTCAGCCTGCGTCCTCGCAGGCGGTTGGGTTGGTAGACCGTGCCTTTCAGCAATATACCGGCCAGAACAAAAAAACCGAGGGTTTTGACGCCCTCGGTTCTCAGATTATTCGTAACAGATATCTCGGACTAGTAAGGGGTAGAGTCGCTGCACTCATCGATATAGGTGTAACTCGGCGACCCCGATACTCCAGAAGTAATACTGAATGGATACCACCATTGTGAGCTTGATCCGCAATTGCCACCCTTATTGACTCTGTACTTGATCACGCCATCCTTCCAGACGAAGGCGGAGGTATTGCCGGAATCCAGCAGGTTATCCCCCGAAGTATTAACATCTATCATTGTAAAATAATAGGTTCCTGAATAATAAGGTAAAGCCGAAACGCCGGGGCGGTTGCGGATGATCAGCGATTCGAAGTACCAATCGTAGTTCACCCAGCGCGCATATGGAAACGTACTCATTGAACCATAAGGACCGACGTCCGGATCTCCATAACTCGGGTCGTAGTAAGCCTCATCACTCACGACAAATTTGTCAGCGTCCGGTAGCCAGCCTACCACATTTGGAATCGCACCATTTAGCGATTGCCCGACCACGGCAAAGTTGACCGACTTTTGCGGCACCGCCGCCCAGGCAGGTACCCAAGAACCGCCGAACGGATAAACAGTGCCATTCGTGTTGTACCAGGTATCGAAGGCATTTTGCGCCGAAGCAGTGTAGTTGGATAAGCTGATTTTAGGTGTGTACGTGGATCCAGTTCCGCCCGGCGCCGGCAGGTTGATTAGATCTGCAAAACTGGTGAAACTGGCCCCGATGACTACCCCGGTATACGGGTTTTTGACCGGTACGGAGGTAATGACCGCCGACGCTTTCAGAGAGCTTCCCTGGTAGAGAGAAACGGTGGCGCCGACCAGCGGCATATCCGTGTTGGCGTCCACCCCGCTCAGGGTGATGCCGCCCCGTTCCATGGCGT
The DNA here is from genome assembly GCA_963820415.1 of uncultured Chloroflexia bacterium. Taxonomy (GTDB): domain Bacteria; phylum Chloroflexota; class Anaerolineae; order Anaerolineales; family Anaerolineaceae; genus CAWFZT01. Next base: position 28,328 of record CAWFZT010000003.1, read on the forward strand.
TTGACACGCTCACCAGCCTGGCGTTGCTCATCGTAGAGTCCCAGCATTTGTCAGCCGGGTCGGTATCCAACGTCCACGCGTGATCGTACAGCCAGGATTCAATCTGTGAGTTGCTCAAGGTGGGCTTATAACCCCAGGCGCGGGCAGCCGCAGCCGAAACAAAGGGGGTCGCCATCGAAGTCCCGCTCAGGTAGGCATAGCGGGTGGGATAACCTGCAAATTGGTTCAGAAAGAAGGGTTTATCCCAGGGCGTGGTGGAAAGGATATCCGTGCCCGGGGCGACAAAATTGACCCAAGTGCCGAAAGTTGAATAGTTAGCCTGGCAGTCCTCATTGAGTAACCAATTACCGTCCACATCCTGGTACAGGTAACCGGCCGCCCCCACCGCCAGCACCTTACCTGAAAACTCGGGATAGCTAGCGTAATAGGCGGGATAGCTGGCCGCGTTTGTATATGGGGGGTCGTCTTGGGCAGAATTCCCTGCGGCCGCCACCACAAGCTTGCCCACGCGATTACTACCAGGGGGAGGATTTACGGCGTAATCGATGGCATTATATTCAGAGGTTGAAGGGTCAAATCCGCCCAGGCTGAGGCTGAGAATGTTTACATCGCTGCGGTTGGCGCAGTAGTATATCCCCTGGGCCACGTCGTAGTTCGTGCCGTAGCCGTTGGCATCCAATACTTTGACAGCCACCACTTTGCCGGTTGAAACTCCAGCGATGCCCTGCTTGTTGTTTGCCACGGCCGCGATGATCCCGGCCACGTGCGTTCCATGCCCAAAATCGTCCATCGGGTCGGCGTCGTAGTTCACGAAATCGAAGCCTTTGATTATTTTTCCGGCCAGGTCAGGGTGCAGATAATCCACGCCGGTATCGATCACGCACACGTTTTTGCTGGCGGTCGTGTTATTCCAGACCATATCCGCTCCCACATAGCTCCACCCCCAGTTGTCCCACAGCGACGGATCGTTCGGGTAAGTCGCCTTGACAGTCGATCCACTCTTGGTTTTGGCGGCTTTTAACCCGGAGATGGGATAAGCCATCTTTTCAACCTTGCCGTCTTTGGTATGCCCACTGCGGATCACGTAAGAGGATTTAGGGACTTTGGTCTGGTCGACCGGCGGGTCGATCAGCTTGACGATGTAGTTCGGCTCGGCATATTTGACCCCCTTCCTGTTTTTCAGGTTGGCTGCCAGGGCGTTGATATCCGCCCCTTCGGGCGCCTTCAGCAAGCTCATTCCCCCCAAGCCTGATTTCAAGACCGTCGCCCCGACTGAACTGGCCACCGTATCGGCCTGCGCCGTCAGCTCCCCAGGCGCCTGGCTGGGGTTGAATCCGACCACCAGCTCGCCGGGCACGTAGGCTTGGTCGGCTGCCGGTTGCACCGCCGGCGCCTTGGCCTGGGCCGCGGAAAATCCGGACCCAGAAAACAACAGCATGACGACCAGAAACATCGAGAACAACATGCGCTTTTTCATACATTCCTCCCGAAAGCCTGTGTTTGGATTAGACTGGAAAATATATACGCCTGGCCAAACCAGAAGGCGGCCATCTTACCCACTTTTATTCTTCTGTGAAGGTTATTCTCCCCGGACAGCTACTTGTTATTAAAGGTCAATGTTATGCCTGAATCCTAAAAATGGCAATGTTTGCGAACTCACAAATTTGAAAATTAAGGTTTTTATGGCTCATTGGGATTTACCGTGGGGTCCCCGGATTTTGGGTTGTGAGCGTGCGTATGCACGCTCACAACCCAGAATCTGGGAGTTCACCGCGGGTATTCCCAGAGAACCGTTTTTATTATGGTTATAATGAAGTCCTATTTTGAATTATAAAGGAGTGAGGGATGACTGATCTGCTTTACCAGACCGATAGTTATTTGCAGGAATTCGATGCCAGCGTTACCGCCGTCGATGAAAATACCCGCTCGGTGGTGCTGGAGCGCAGCGCTTTTTACCCGGGTGGAGGAGGGCAGCCCTGCGATAACGGGGTCTTGTCGCTGGCCGGACAAACCTGGGCGGTATCCCGCTTGCGTAAAGGCCCCCAGGCAGTTGAACATATCCTGGACGGCGAAGGACACCTTCCGGCCACCGGGGCGATTCTGCATGGAAAGATAAATTGGGAGCATCGCTACCAGTTGATGCGCACCCATACCGCTTTGCATATCCTGTGCGGGGTAGTCTTCCGCGATTACGGCGCCGCGGTTACCGGTGGAGACATGGAACCCCTCAAAGGGCGCATGGATTTTGAGTTCGAGTCGCTGTCCAAAGACCTGGTGCGGGCAATCGAGGAAACCGTCAACCGTGAGGTAGCGGCTGCGCATCCGATCAGGGTGCAAATTCTGCCGCGCCAGCAGGCATTTGAGATCCCCGACCTGATCCGCACCAAAATCAACCTACTGCCGCCGGATATCCAGTACGTGCGCGTGGTGGAGCTGGTTGGCCTGGACCTGCAGGCGGACGGCGGCACGCACGTGGCCAATACCCGCGAAGTGGGGCGTATCCACGTGGTGGACTACAAGAGCAAGGGCAAAATCAATAAACGCCTGTATATCGAGATGGAAGAATAAAGAAATGAGCACTTTTCTGCATAGGATAATTGTATGACAAGCCTGATGACGGTTGACACTTCCCTTTAACATTGGCGATGGGGATAATCAGGATGGCGACAGAGGACAATTGCCACAGATATTATCAAAGAACTCTAAATATTTTATAGGAGGAACGAATGCCCGTCAAGGGACGGATCGTTGTCAATGAAGTATATTGCAAGGGCTGTGAGTTGTGCGTAGCCGCTTGCCCGCAGCATGTAATGGCCCTCGACCAGGACCGCATCACCCCCAAAGGTTACCACCCGGCCAGCTTGATCGCCGAGGGCTGCACCGGTTGCGCAATTTGCGCTGTCGTCTGCCCTGAAGCTGCCATCACCGTCTACCGTGAACCCATCCGTGCCAGACAGGCCGTCGTTTAGGAGGGTAGCAGGATGCGAGAGCTATTGAAAGGGAACGAAGCCATTGCTGAAGCCGCCATTCGCGCCGGCTTGCAGGCCTATTTTGGCTACCCGATCACCCCGCAGACCGAACTGCTGGAATGGATGTCCCGCCGCATGCCCGAATTGGGGCGCGCCTTTGTCCAGGCGGAAAGCGAACTGGGGGCGATCAATATGGTCTATGGCGCAGCCTGCACCGGCGCCCGCGTGATGACCTCCTCCTCCAGCCCGGGATCAGTTTGATGATGGAAGGGCTGTCATACATCGCCGGGACCGAAGTGCCGATGGTGTTGGTAGACGTGATGCGCGGCGGGCCGGGCCTGGGCAACATCGCCCCGGCCCAGTCAGATTACAACCAGATCGTGCACGGCGGCGGGCACGGCGATTACCACGCCATCGTGCTGGCGCCGGCCAGCGTGCAGGAATCGATCGACCTGACCGTCCTGGCTTTCGACCTGGCGGAAAAATATCGCACGATTGTGGCCGTTCTGACGGATGGCAGCCTGGGCCAGATGATGGAACCCGGCGAACTGCCGCCCATGCAGCCGGTGCGCGCCGCTCACCCGGATTGGGCGGCGACCGGCGCGATGGGACGCCAACGCAATATCCTTTCTTCCATTTACCTGGATCCCCCCGCTGAAGAGCGCTTAACCTGAAGATCCTCGAAGTGGCAGCAGATCGAAGCCAACGAGGTGCGCTACAAAGAATATTACATGGAGGATGCCCGCTATGCGGTGGTCGGCTTTGGTTCGGCCGGCCGCGTGGCGCTTTCAGCAGTGCGCGCTGCCCGCGCCGAGGGCATCCCGGTCGGTTTGCTGCGCCCGATCACGGTCAGCCCTTTCCCCGAAGAAGTGCTGCGAAAACTCAGCCAGCGCGTCGAAGGCATGCTGGTGGTGGAGATGAACTCCGGGCAGATGCTGGACGATGTGCTGCGTATTTCAGGCAACCGCATCCCGGTCGAATTCTTCGGCCGCATGGGCGGCGTGATGCCCTTCCCGGACGAAATTCTGGATGAAATCCGCCGGCTGGCGGCAGGCAATTTAGCCATCGACAGCCGCCCACGCGATCGCTGGCTTAAACGCATGCTGGAAAGAAACTGACAGGAGACGAGCAAAATGGCAATCCTGAACTCTGAAGCAGAACAAGTGGTTTACCACGGCCAGGGGCTATGACCGAGGTCTCTACCCATTACTGCCCCGGCTGCACGCATGGTGTGGCGCACCGCCTGGTGGCAGAAGTGATCGATGAAATGAACCTGCGCGAACGCATGATCGGGGTAGCCTCGGTTGGCTGCTCGGTGTTTGCTTACAATTATTTTGATTTTGACTTGGTGCAGGCGCCGCACGGCCGCGCCCCGGCCATGGCGACCGGCGTCAAGCGTGTCTTACCTGACCGGATCGTGTTGACCTACCAGGGCGATGGCGATATGGCCTCCATCGGCATGGGTGAAATCGTGCATGCCGCTGCCCGCGGCGAAAATATCACCGTGATCTTTATCAACAATGCCAACTACGGCATGACCGGCGGGCAAATGGCTCCCACCACCCTGCCCGGGCAGAAGACCACTTCATCTCCCAACGGCCGGGATGTGGAGCTCATGGGCTATCCCATCCGCGCCTCCGAACTGCTGGCGACGCTGGATGGCGCCAGCTACGTCGTCCGGCGCAGCCTGCACGACCCCAAGAACATCCGCCTGGCCAAAAAAGCCATCCGCATGGCCTTTGAAACGCAGGTGCGCGGGTTGGGCTTTTCGATGGTAGAGCTGCTTTCCACCTGCCCGACCAACTGGGGGTTGACGCCGGTGCAGGCCACGCAGTGGCTGGAAGAGAAGATGGCCGTTATTATCCGCTCAAAGATTTCAAAGTTCATCCGGCCGTGGCCGCGGTGCGCATCTAAGCGCGGAGGACAGCATGCAAACAGAAATCATCATTGCTGGGTTTGGCGGACAGGGAGTGTTGTTTGCCGGTCAGTTGTTATCTTACGCGGCCATGGATTGCGGGCGAAGGTGACCTGGATCCCCTCCTACGGCCCTGAAATGCGCGGCGGTACGGCCAACTGCACGGTGATCATCTCCGATGAAGAGATCGGCTCGCCCCTGGTGCGCCATCCGGCGGCGGTCATCGCCATGAACTTGCCCTCGCTGGATAAATATGAGTCCGAAATCAAGTCAGGTGGGGTGCTGGTGGTCAACTCTTCGATGGTCAACCGCCCCGTGACGCGCCCGGATATAAAAGTCGTGGTGATCCCGGCCAACGAAATTGCCGAAAGGATGGGCGATAAGCGCATGACCAACATGGTCCTGCTGGGCGGGCTGCTGGCGAACCTGCCCGTGCTGCCGGTCGAAGCGGTGGAAAAGGCGCTCAAGGACCACCTGCCGGCGCGACATCACAAGCTGCTGCCGATGAATTTCAAGGCCCTGCGCCAGGGCGCCTCTTACCTGGCTGAAGCGGTGAAGTAGTTCCTTATTCAAGGTATTACTATCCATGTCCCCTTTTTCTTTTTCATTTTTGAGAAGAAAGAGGGGATTTTTGCGTTTCTTGCGCTTGTTCATCCCCTCCTTGATCATGGCCTGGGTGATCCTTCTGGTAGGGCTAAGCCTGGAATACGTCAACGGTCTGACCTTACCAGTTTGCGTAACGGGCGCCCCTCCCCCGCCGGGGTTTGCGCCGGTCACCTTGAATACACCCGATGGCTTCGCCCTTAGCGGCTGGTATCACCCGCCAGCCAATGGGACGGTGATCCTGCTGCTGGCCGGCAACGGCGGCAGCCGGGATGCCATGCTGCCGGATGCGGTAATGCTGGCGCGGCATGGCTATGGTTCGCTCACCCTGGACTACCGCAGTTGCGTCCCTGGAGGGCGCTCCAGCCTGGGCTACCGCGAAGCGGACGACCTGGGGTTGATGGCTCAATCGCCGCCTCCCAGCCAGGCGTGACCCGCTTAGGGGCGGAGGGGTTTTCGGCCGGTAGCGTGGCGGTCATCCGCGGGGCGGTGCGCTTACCTGCCATCCGGGCGGTGGTGGCGGAAGGCAATTATTACAACCTGGATTATGAGATACGCAACGCTCCCGCTGGTCCCTTATCCCTGGAATGGCGGACTCCAGAACTTGGTTGTGCTGAGTTACCGTGCATTGGTCGGCGTCTGGCCGGCGCAGGTCAGCCCGGTCAGCGACCTGCCTGCTCTCAGTCCACGCCCGGTTTTGCTGATCTTTGGCGAGCAAGAGATTGCCAACAACCGCGGCTACGACCAGTTTGCGGCTGCCCGGCAGCCCAAGCAAATGTGGGTAGTGCCTGGGGTGGGGCATGGGGGATATTTCCAGGCCTGGCCGGAGGAATACGAAACGCGCATTATCCAATTTTTCAACGGCTCTTTAGAAAA
>CAWFZT010000004.1:0-888639 GCA_963820415.1 uncultured Chloroflexia bacterium
CGCACACATCTTACAACCAATGCATAGGCTCTCATTAATATAGACCGAATGATCTTTACAGGTGATGGCATTCACCGGGCAGACAACGGAACAAGGGGCATCTTCGCAATGGCGGCATTGGATGGGCATTGTGGCAGCCTGCGTGATGGTGACGAACAAGCGCGGGTAAGCCTGCAATCCCACCTTCTGGTGGCTTTCTACACAGGCTGCCTGGCAGGCAAAGCACCCAATGCAGCGCCTGGGATCGGCAATCACAAACCGGTTCATGGCGCCACCAAACGAATTCGATTTGTCCTCATCCTGGCACCTATTTTTTGTATGAATGGAATTCTGGCTTATTCCACTTTAGATCAAATACGGAGGTCTGTCATCCGCCAGGCGTGGATTGTCATAAATCATTCTAATGATGCAAAACGACCACCTTTATCGGTGGCCGTTTCCACGTTTGTTGTGCAAGAGACACAATTTTTGTTGAAAGGCGATTATATGGAGTTATCCCCATCCTCAGGTCGTTTATCTAGAGAAGCCAGCCCATTTCGCAAAGCGAACAACGTTGCCTGGACTCGATTTGCCAGGTGGAGCTTGCCCAGGATATTACTCACATGCGAGCGTACCGTGGCATCACTTAACTTTAAACGGGCTGCAATTTCATGGTTTTCCAACCCCTTTGCCAGCAGTTGCAGGACCTCAACTTCACGTTCTGTCAATGGATCAGGCGTCATGCGTTGTGTGGCAGGCCGTTTCAGCTCTTGGAGCACTTTTCTGGCGATCACCGGCGAGAGGGATAATTCCCCCAGGTAGACTTGATGAATCGCCTGCACCAGATAAACCGGATCGGTATCCTTGAGCAGGTAACCCTGAGCTCCAGCCTTGATCGAGGGAAATACCTTATCGTCCGCGACGAAGCTGGTCAGGACAAGGATATGAACTTCCGGGTATTTGTCAGAGATCTGTCGTGTGGCTTCAATTCCGTCCATATCCGGCATGACGAGGTCCATCAAAACAACGTCAGGACGCTGCTTTTCTACCTGAAGAATTGCCTCCATCCCAGTAGATGCCTCCCCAACGACTTCTATATCTTTCTCCCCCGCCAGCAGAACACAAATCCCTTTCCTGACCACCGGGTGGTCATCAACAATCAGAACGCGGATAGTGTCCGGCATATTAGACCTCTATGCTTGATAATACTTCTGAATGCGTTTTAATATTGTCCCAGGTACGGACCTCAACCTTAACTTTTGTCCCAGAATTTGGTGCGCTTACGATTTCCAGATTCCCACCAATTTGCTTCACCCGCCGTTCCATATTCTGCAAGCCCAAACCGCCAGAGGATTTTGCCGCGGCCAGATCGAAGCCCATGCCGTTGTCACAAATTTCCATATAGACTGTTTCATCCTCCAGCCGGATGTGAATGCTTACTTGCTTGGCTTTGGCATATTTAACCAGGTTGTTCAATGCTTCCAACGCCACCCGGTAAAGTTCTTTTTCCAGAGGATCGGGTAATCTGTCAATACCTTCCGCTTTCAGCTCTGTCTGCAATCCGGTGCGCACCCTCACCGAATCCAGGCAAATCTGCAGGGCAGCCACCAACCCCATATCTTCCAGCATTAGAGGGTGCAGTTCATAAATCAAAAGTCGCATCTCCTGCAGCGCTTGTAAAGCATTTTCTTTGATTTCACCCAATATCTGTCCCGTGAATTCGAGATCGCTCTCTCTCACAGATTTGCCTGCCGCAGTAGAGTAAAGGCAAATCCCGTAGAGCAACTGTGTGACGGAATCGTGAAGCTCGCCTGCGATCCTTTGCCGCTCTTCCAAGGTTGCCAGGTTGTGAGCCTGTTCATAAAGCCGGGCATTCTCCATGGCAATGGCTACCTGGTTGGCTATGGCCAGACCCAGGCGGGTATGCATCTGGTTGTAGAAATTGGGTTTTTCGTGTGTAAGGCTCAAGAGACCAATCACCTTGTCTTTAATCACGAGGGGTATGCCAATCCATGAATGCGCATGGTTGAAGGAAACTCTTACCGAGCCCTCGCTCGTTTCCATCAAAGCGCGAGCGAGCGGCGTATCCCCTTTGACATCCTCCAGGACAAGGACACTGCGGTGTTGGATAACCTCCTGGCATGCCCCTGCATTGGAAAGTTTCAAATGGAGTGGGAAAGTCCATTCGGTAAAACCAGGCGATTGATAGGTCAATGCCTCTAAATGCTCGTCATTCAGGGTGAAAATGGCTGCTCCACTATATGGAATGACGGGTTTGATTTGTTCCAGGATTACACGTAATAAAGGCTCTAGCTCTAGCATAGAGGTAATATTTTTCGAAACCTCCAACACTGTAGACAATTCACGCGTGCGCTCTTGAACAGCCTGTTCCAGCATTTGATATGCCTGGACCTGTTCAGTGATATCGGTGGTAACCACGAAATACCTGGCTATACCCCCTGTACGGTTAAACGAATAACGATCATGGATACAGCGCCGGGTGCCATCCTTACGTACAATCCAATATTCGAGCTCATCTGGGAAATCGCCCATCAGAAAAGCGTTCTCGCTCAAGCGGATCAAGCGCCCCTTTCCCTCTGGAACGATAAATTCCAGCCTGTTGGATATGGTTCTTTGCTCCTCTGGCGAACGCCCAAAGATATTACAGGCGCTCTGGTTGATATAGACTACCTTGCCGTCTTCGATGATCGTCAGCCCTTCCTGGATGTTATCGGCCATATTCCGGAAACGCTCCTCGTTGGCAAGGGCAGTTTCCTGCGCCAGCTTGTGCTGGGCAATCTCACGATCTAGCTCCATATTCAACTTGGCAAGTTCTAAGTTTTTTTCATTCAAAAGTTCTTTATATTCGTGGTCGCGTTGGGACAACTCCACTTCCAGGCGTTTACGGCTGGCTATCTCTTGTGTGATCTGTTTTTTCACCCGGGTGTAATCGTGAATCTCTACCAGGATAAGCAAGACGGCAATCACCAGGATGAAAAGGATAAAAATACCTTGGGATTTCCAGATTGGTATATCAGGAAGCCAGAATTGTTTGCCCCACTCAAAGGCCAACAATCCAATGATGGTTACTGCACACAATGAACGTACAATAACAGAGCGCATCGATAGATAACCTTTACAACAGCAATTGAAGATTATCCCAATGTCTCCACGTTACTCTGCCAAAAACGCAGCTATATTGTAAAAACAAGCAGAGGACGATGAAAATTTAGAAATATATCGTAAAAACAGTATAGCACGAATAACTTTCAGGCGGTACGTCAATGGTTGTGAAAATTCTAAGGTTCGGCAACCTTGGCAGGAATGGTAATTCTTCTCAGTTTCAAACTGCGGATCACCGCATAAAACATTAATAAACAACTACTTTCATTACGGAAGGCAGCGGCCATCTTGTGATTAAGTTTTATAAATTCTCCGAACAAGCGCTCGATGATGTTGGTGGTACGGATTCCAACACCGTAATCATGGTGTGTCGAATGGCTAGGCGCATCCTCTCCTAGAGCAATTATTGGATTGCGGCTTGACGCTCGGCGTCGGAAAGCGTATGATTTTGTTTGGGAGTCATGGTTTTCCTCACATGGTCTGATCACCTGCAAGGAAACCAGGACTCCCTTCAATTTACACAATTTGCGTTATACCACCATTATGGGATTCAATTCGCCAAATGACGATTGCCGACTAAACATTCCATACCCTTATGATATAGCTTTATTAGCTAAACCTCGAGAAGATTTGAAAAATAAAATCGAAAAAATATATTCTTCAATATAATCTGAGGTATTTCCCTTCAAAAGTGAACATGGGGGTATTTTTACAACTCAATAGCTGACCCTGGATGCAGAAAATGCGGTGACCTAATATATTCAGCAGTATCGCTCATTCTCATTCATGATGTGCCGCTAATCCTGCTTTCAAGTAGGTTTGAGAATGTATTCAGTCCTCTTGTGGGGAAAAGCTGTGCTTAATTTAAGCGTGTGTGGGGGAACAGGATTCGAACCTGCGACCACATCTGTATACTCAGTCCCCCCTGTGGGGAAGGGATGCGCCTGATTTAAGGGCGTGCGTGGGCTGAACTGGACTAGGACCTGCGACCTTATCTGAGTACTCAGTCCCCCCTGTGGGGAAGAGATGCGCTTGATTTATGGGCGTGTGTGGGCGGAACAGGACTTGGACCTGCGACCTCATCTGTGTAAGAGATGTCAGGCATTTATCTTTGGTGTCCATCCACTATTAACGCAGAATCAATTCAGGAAGATCCCCAGGCCGGCAGCGGTTTTACCAGCAACTACAAAGGAAGAGCCTTATGGCATACAAAAAAAGAACTCTAAGCGTAATTGGAGTGTTGTTGAGTCTGTTGTTGATGGCCGCTTGAAGTCCTACAGTTCCAACCAGCACGCCAACCCTCGACCTGAATCCCTTCCGCACGGAGGTCGCTACCACAGTGCTGGCACAGGTTACCCGGGACCTTGCCTTGATGCCTTCTGTTACCCCTCAACCGAGCCTCACAGTCACGAACCTGCCTACCTCCGCGCCAAGCCTTACAGCCAGCCCACCGCCCAGCGAAACGGTAACTCTGTCCAGTGGGACGCCAAAAGCGGGAACTGTAAACCAGGCCCAATGGGTCGCCCAATCAATTGCAGATGATACCATCTTTGCACCGGGCGAGGTCTTTACCACGACCTGGACCCTGAAAAATACAGGCACCTCCACCTGGACGACTGGATACCTGCTTCACTATTTCAGTGGTGATGCCTTCGGGGCACCTAAGGAGATCCCTATGAGTAAAGCAGTACTGCCTGGAGGGGAGATCGACATCAGTATCCAAATGAAGGCGCCTGCCAAACCAGGAAGTTATCGAACTGATTGGGTGATGTCAACCGAAAACCGCGCCGACTTTAAAGAGCCGGTATACCTCAAGATTAAAGTCGTTGCACCGGTCACGCCTACTCCAACTCCTAAACTATGAATCAGTTAGTTTGAGGTTCGAGACCCAACCGATGCACCAGAACTGACGAGCAATATCTTTATGATATTCCTCGTCTCCTTCCCAATTGGCGGTGGTCGGAGAAAGATACATCACCTTTCTGTTTCAGACTATCCGAATTGTTCTTCCTGCGTGGCCTCCTGGGTAGTTTCAGGTCCTGGCCTGCCCCCCAATAGTTTTATCAACCGTTATAGTCATATGTCGCCGGGGTCGGCTTGGCGAGCTTCAAGTGCGTGGTAGAAAGACTAGGAAGTTGAGTTTAGGCGGAAGGGGCGAAACGGTTCTCCAGGCGCCATTTTTAGCGCCATGATGCCGTTTCGCCTTTTTTCCGCTCCATATTCCAGCTAAAAGGGGATTTGTAAACCTCCTCTTTCCCTGGTTGTGCTTACGGATGTTGCCACAGGAGCAGCTACCTAAGGCGTACTCGGCGCAATTACTTTTAACGCCCTGCGGACCAGTCTCGAGAAAGTAACCAAGACCGATGTACTGTCGCCCGACTTCAAGCTCAGAGACAGACAGACTACTCGGCGCAATTACTTTAACGCCTTGCGGACCAGTCTCGAGAAAGTAACCAAGACCGATGTACTGTCGCCCGACTTCAGGCTCAGAGACAGACAGACTACTCGGCGTAATTACTTTAACGCCCTGCGGACCAGTCTCGAGAAAGTAACCAAGACCGATGTACTGTCGCCCGACTTCAGGCTCAGAGACAGACAGACTACTCGGCGTAATTACTTTAACGCCCTGCGGACCAGTCTCGAGAAAGTAACCAAGACCGATGTACTGTCGCCCGACTTCAGGCTCAGAGACAGACAGACTACTCGGCGCAATTACTTTAACGCCCTGCGGACCGGTCTCGAGAAAGTAACCAAGACCGATGTACTGCCGCCCGACTTCAGGCGCAGAGACAGACAGACCACTCGGCGCAATTACTTTAACGCCCTGCGGACCAGTCTCGAGAAAGTAACCAAGACCGATGTACTGTTGCCCAACCTCAGGTGCAAAGACGGAAAGACCACTCGGGGCTATTACTTTATCGCCCTGCGGACCGGTCTCGATTACGTAACCAAGGCCGATATAGAGCCTCTGGACCGAAGAAGCGATGGGGTGGGCTAGCGGTTGGACTCCCGCTGGTTTTGCCATCACATCTATGGAAGGACCTGCCGGAAATGGATGAAAGGCAAAGTAAACGCCAGCGACGAGTGCGACTAGCAAGAATGCCAGCGCTTTTCGGTTGCTACGCTTGGTCAAAAAACTGAATTTCGATTTTGTATTCATCATGGACCTCCTGATCCTGTTGAAATGGTGTCCAATGGGTGTGATCCACTGGATGGTAGGTTTCTACTTCATGTAACCAATATACAGCCGAATATGCTATAGATCACCCTCCGAATGGGAGGGGAAAGGGGAGGGTATTCGATATGATTAGTCTTATTTATCCACTTTCATGCAATAAAGTATAAGCAGACCCAATCGCCGCTGGACTATGGAAACGCCGACATTGTGCTGTAATGTTAGAATAAAAAAAGGATAGACGTAGTCAAAATTATCCGATATAATCCGCTTATCAGTTCCCTTTTAAACTGGGTGGCAGCATGAAACAGGTGATCTTCCCCACATCCTCCGGATTAATCGAGCCACTGACGCGGCGCGAAAGCAAAATCCTGACTTTGTTAGCCGAACACTTATCTAACCCCGAGATTGCCGAAGCCGAGACGTTAGCGCTCAGTTCTGTGAAGTGGTACGTCCAGCAAGTCTACGCTAAGCTGGGGGTCAATAGCCGGAAACAAGCGGTAGAACGCGCCCGCGACATCGGCCTGTTGGGCGAACCACCTGCGGCAATTACTCCTTCTTCGCCTCTACCAACCGGAACGGTCACGTTTCTCTTTACCGATATCGTGGGCAGCACATCCTTGTGGGAAAAGTATCCTGATGAGATGGTCGCTGCTATGCACATCCACCAAGCGGCTCTCCGCCAGACGATCGAATCCCATGGCGGTGTTGTCTTCAATACAGTGGTTGATGCCTTCCAGGCTGTCTTCGCCACCGCTCTCCAGGCACTCGAGGCTGCAATCACTGGACAGCAGGCCTTGGCGACTGCGGTGTGGAATGAGTTAGGGCCACTGCCGGTGTGCATGGGGCTGCTCACCGGCGAGGCCGAGTTGGACCCGGGCGGAGATGAATATGCCATCTCGCATACCATGAACCGCGTTTCTCGTATTATGTCGGCGGCGCACGGTGGACAAATCCTGCTCTCAGCCGAAACTACCGAACTGATCAACCGCCAGCTTCCAACCGGCGTAAGCCTGAGAGATGTGGGGGAACACCGTCTGAAGGGCCTGGCGCTGCCAGAGCATTTGCACCAGGTTTGCGCCCCTGGATTGGCGCAAGATTTTCCAGCGCTGGTTAGTACGATCGTCCAAGCCCACAACCTGCCCATCCAAATGACTTCCTTCATCGGGCGTGAGCAGGAAACCAAGGCGGTGATCCGCCTGCTGGCGGAACATCGTTTGGTGACCCTGACTGGTTCGGGCGGAACCGGCAAGACGCGTCTGTCCCTGTGGGTGGCAGCCGCATCGCTAGAAGCCTATCCCAACGGCGCCTGGCTGGTGGAGCTGGCTCCGTTAGCAGACCCCACTCTTTTGCCTTCGGCGGTTGCGTCTGCCTTAAGCCTGCCGGAAACGCCCGGCAAGGATATCCGCGACTCACTGGTGGATCTCCTACGGTCAAAACGCTTGCTGCTGATCCTGGACAACTGTGAGCACCTGCTGGAAGCCTGCGCCAGACTGGCGGACATGCTTCTGCATGCCTGCCCGGATCTCACCATTTTGGCTTCCAGCCGGGAGTTCCTGGGGGTGGAGGGCGAGGCCCCCTTCCGCGTCCCGCCGCTTAGTTTACCGGATTCTCGCCATTTGCCGCCGTTTGAGAAGCTCTCAGGATTTGATTCAATTCGCTTGTTCGTCGAGCGTGCCCAGGTTGTTTCGCCGGGCTTTGCCTTGACGCATGAGAATGCCACCACCGTGGCCCAGATCGTCACCCGGCTGGACGGCATCCCCCTGGCAATCGAGCTGGCGGCGGCGCGCCTGCGTCTGCTGAGCGTAGAGCAGATTGCCCTGCGCCTGAAGGATGCCTTCCGCCTACTGACCGGCGGCAGCCGAAGCGTACTGCCGCGTCACCAGACCCTGCGAGCCTTGATCGATTGGAGTTACAACCTGCTTTCGGAGCCAGAGCGCATCCTGCTGGGCAGGCTGTCGGTCTTTGCGGGCGGGTGGGACCTGGAAGCTGCCGAGCAGGTCTGCGCCCATTCTTATGAAGCCTGCCAGCCGCTTTGCACGGAAGATATCCTGGATCACCTCTCTGGGCTGGTGGACAAATCCCTTATCCTGGCTTCGCCAGGGATGGATGGAGAAGGACGGTTCCAGATGCTGGAAACGATCCGCCAATACACCCACGAAAAGCTGGTAGACGGGGGAGAAGCCGGAGCGGTGCGCACCCGCCACCTGGCGCACTACCTGTGGCTGGCGGAGACGTTGGAACCTAAAATTCGCAGCCGTGAGCAAATCCAGACACTTGATCGGCTAGAGCTTGAGTTGGATAACCTGCGCTTGGCGCTGGAATGGTCGCTTCAAACGAATCTGGAAGCTGAGTTAAAACTGGCTGCAGCGCTGATGTGGTTCTGGCATATTCACGCACATTACACGGAGGGTATTGAGTGGCTGAACAGCGGTTTGGAAGAAACCAAACGGCCCAATGCTGGAGCGCAAATTCACAACCAATTTTCCCACATCCACGCCAAAGCGCTGGTGGCCCTTGGTTTTCACCAAACGATGCTATATGTCTTCGATGCGGATAATTACAGCGCTTTGCAAAAAGCTAAAACTCTCCTAGAAGAGAGTTTATCGATCTACCAGAATATTGGTTTGGAATATCGACATAACCATACCTGGGCTTTGTTATGGCTTGGTAGCTGCATATCCTATGATAATCCAGCTCAAGCCAAAACGATGGCTCAGGAAACCCTGAACCTGTTCCGCGAAACCAACGATCGACATGGCATGGCTGAAAGTCTGCAGCTATTAGGATATTGTGAGACGGATCTCAAGCGGAGGAAAATGATCCACCAGGAGCAGTTAGAAATCGATCAAGCCAATGGCGATATTGAAGGGACCGCTACTGGGTTTTTCCAAGTTGGTATAGTTTTTTATTGTGAAGGCGATTATGTAAACTCGCAAGATCTTTTCGATGCGAGTTTAAGAAATTACCAACGTGTGAACAACGTAATTATGATCGCTCGGAGTTGGTACATGCTGGGTGACATCGCCCAATGTAAAGGCGATTTTGAGCGCGCAAATCAATGCTTCCAAAAATGTCTAACCATTTCCAGAGAGTCTACCAACAGTGGATTGATCAATCTCTCTCTCTTTTCACATTTTGGATTAGCAATCGCACAGGCGCGCTTTAACCAGGCGGCGCAGGATATTGAAATCCTTTATGATGAGATGCAGAAAACGGACCATCCTACCGCGGCTGGATTTGCATACTATGGAAGGGCAAGGTTGGCTCGTTTAGGAGGAGACTCTGTAACCGCTCTAAAATATGCACAAGAAGCCCTGAACTTCAGTTTAAACAAGGGATTAATCAAGATTATAGCTTACCTTGAATTAGGCCATCTGGCGCTGCAAAGTGGGGAACTGGCGCAGGCTGGTTCATTTTGGCGAAAAGCGGTTCAGTCCGTCGTAAAAGCGCATTTATTCGAATGGGCAAGGATTGTCCAGGATGCAATCCTCCTTCTGGCTGTACGAGAGCAAAAGCATGAACGCGCCGTACGCCTGTTCGGAACCCGCTGGTGCATTGCATCGCTCTATCACATCTCACCTAGCGAACGCCTGGAGCTCGAAACAGAACTGGCCGGGATTAAAATCGCCATTGGGGAAGTCCGCTACAGACAGTTGGAAGAAGAAGGTGCAGCGATGAGTTTGGAGCAGTTATTGGCCTATGAGCTGGAGGAAAATGAATAGCCCACTGCCAAGCCCTCGGGAGAAAACACTCCTCACCGGTACGGTGACCTTCCTGTTCATCGACATCAAGGGCTCCACGCCCTTGTGGGAGCGCGAGCAGGAGAAGATGGCAGCTGCCCTTCAGTTGCTCAACGCTTGTAGGGTGTAAATATTTCATCCATACCATCCGGATAGCCTCCTCATCCCAAGGCGCGCCTGAGCTCTGTCTACTAAATCTACCCCCTATATATGGGCAACAATGTCCATCTCCCCGCCATATGTAGCGGTTTAATTGTCCAACAATTCTACTTATTCCATGCCGTCTGTATCAACTGCACCACAACTGCACCAAGAACCGGAATCCCACACGGTATATTGGTACCAGGCATGAAGAAGGATGGGCGCCCAGTCCATGCCAACTCCAAAGGTTCGTTTCCATGATTTGCGGCATTCCAGCGCCTCTTTGATGCTGAACAATAACATTCCACCCATCGTCGTATCCAGGCGCTTAGGTCATGCTAAGGCATCGATCACCCTGGATATCTACGGCCACTTGATCCCAAGCATGCAAGTTGAAGCAGCAGAAAAGATGGACGAACTCATCCTGCCTGTCGCTGTGCAACTGGACAAAACTAATGTCAACCGGTGATCGCGGTTGCAAATGGTTGCAAACGGTTGCAAATGAAACCAGCCCTGAAACAACCAAAAACCATTCATGCCCCCATATCTAGCCTTGAAAAACAACAAACCCCCAGGGATGGGGGTTTGAGAGTGGGCGGAACAGGACTCGGACCTGCGACCTCATCTGTGTATTATTATCCCCCCTGTGGGGAAGGGATGCGCTGAACGAGAGAACGTGTGGGCGGAACAGGACTCGGACCTGCGACCTCATCTGTGTAAGAGATGCGCTCTAACCAACTGAGCTACCCGCCCAAAGTAAGATAATTATAACATGAACCCCCAGAGAAAAAACCTATCTTGTGTTACACTAATGAAAATTCCTCGACGAGGAAGTCCCATGCGCTTCATACGCTACCAGTATGCTTTGGAAGCCCCCCGTTATGGCTGGATGATGGAAGGCGCGGTTGGCCCGGTCGACGGGACGCCTTTCGGCGAGTACCGCCGCATGAGCGCCAGTCTGCCGTTCGAGGCGGTTCGCCTGCTGGCCCCGGTAGAACCGTCTAAGATCATCTGCGTGGGTCGCAACTATCCGGAACATGCCCGCGAACACGGTAATGAAGTCCCTCAGATTCCGCTGCTATTTCTGAAACCGCCTTCGGCGGTGATTGGTCCGGGAGCGAATATTGTCCTTCCACCCCAGTCTCAGCAGGTTGAGCATGAAGCCGAGCTGGCGGTGATCATTGGGAAAACCGGTCGTTGGATTCCTATCGAACACGCCGGCGAGTTCATTTTCGGGTACACGATTGCCAATGATGTAACTGCCCGCGACCTGCAGCGCAGGGATGGGCAGTGGACGCGCGGCAAAGGCTTCGACACCTTTTGCCCGTTGGGTCCCTGGATCGAAACCGGGCTGAACCCGGCTGATACGCTGATTACTTGCCGGGTGAGTAATGCCATACGCCAGATGGCCTCTACGCGTGAAATGGTTTTTACTGTGCCGCAGTTGGTGGCGTACGCCTCTTCGATCATGACCCTGGCGCCGGGTGATGTGATCCTCACCGGAACCCCGGCGGGGGTGGGCCCATTGGCGGGTGGAGACACGGTTGAGATAACCATCGAGGGGATTGGTTCGCTGCGCAACCCGGTTGTCGTTAAATCGCATAGCGGTGCTTAATCAAGTTAACCAAATTTTCGATACGGTTTGGTTTTGGTGGTTATGCCAACCTTTTGATTGCATGGTATAATCTGAAAAATACCCTACCCGGATGACATTGGTAAGGAGATAAAAAAGTATGTCAGGCCATTCCCATTGGGCAACGATTAAGCGCAAAAAGGGCGCCAGCGACGCCAAGCGAGGGCAGGTTTATACTCGCCTGACGCGTGAAATTTTGATGGCTGTACGCGCAGGTGGCGGCGGGGATATCGATAGCAATTTCCGCTTGAGATTGGCGGTTGATAAAGCTCGTTCTCAGAATATGCCGAAAGACCACATCGAGAGAGCGATCAAGCGCGCTTCAGGCGAAGCTAAAGATGGCATGATCCTGGAAGAGATCTTCTATGAAGCTTATGGCCCTCATGGTGTGGCGATCATGATCGAATGTGTCACAGAGAACCGCAATCGTACCGTATCTGAGATCCGCCATGCCTTGACCCGTGCCGGGGGTAACCTGGGGGAAGCAGGTTCGGTCGGTTGGCAGTTCAAACGTGTTTCTTATTTCGCTTTCCAGGGAGCCGCGAAAGATTTCGACAAAGTGTTTGAGGTTGCTGTGGATGGCGGTGCAGATGATGTGACCACTGATGGAGAAACTATTGAAATCGTGGCGCCGGTCGAAGCCTTCAAAATCCTGATCGATAAACTGCATGCCGCTGGTATTCAACCTGAGGAAGCTGGTTTAAAAATGCTGCCTACCCAAGAAGTTGAGCTTCCGGTGGAAGATACGCTGCAGGTTATGCGCGCTATTGAAGGCGTGGAGGACCTGGATGATGTGCAGAGTGTTTACTCCAACCTGCATATCTCTGAGGAGGCGTTGCAAGCCCTGGAGTCTGCCTGATCTGACATGTTAGTGGTTGGCATCGATCCAGGGACAGCCACGACCGGGTACGGATTTATCCGAGAAACTTCCCAGGGTGAGTTGGAAGCAGTTGACTTTGGAGTGATTCTGACTCGGGCAGGCCAGCCAGCCGAAAATCGCTTGCAAGAAGTTTATCAAAAACTGAAAGTGCTGTTATTTCTCCACCAACCCGAAAGCGGGGCGGTGGAGAAATTATTTTTCCAGAAAAATGTCACCTCGGCCATTGCCGTTGGGCAAGCGCGTGGGGTGGTCTTACTGGCTCTGGCCGAAGCCGGCTTGCGTGTCTCTGAATACACACCCATGCAGGTCAAGCAAGCTATCGCCGGCTACGGGGGTGCGGATAAAAACCAGGTCCAGCAAATGGTACGCGCCATCCTCAACCTGCCGGATATTCCGCGTCCGGATGACGCCGCCGACGCTCTGGCTGTAGCGATCTGTCACCTTCACAGCCGCCGGTTTACCAGGTTGAGTGAGCAAAACGGAGGTTGAGCGATTGATCACCAGTACCGCTAACCCGACGATCAAGCTGATACGCAAGCTGCATGAAAAGAAAGAACGCCTGCAGACAGGCCTGTTTTACATCGAGGGACTGCGTATTGTCATAGAAGCTCTTCAACAAGGCGCCGAAGTCGAATGCCTGGTGGTCGCTCCCGACCTGCTCACCAGTGAATTTGGCTGGCAAAAGGTTGAGGAGGAAAATCGGCGGGGTATCCAGGTGCTCCAGGTTGGCCAGGCGGTATTTACCAGTCTGGCTTCTAAGCAGAATCCCCAGGGCATCGCTGCCGTCGTCCGCCAGCGCTGGCAGGACGCCAGCTCGCTACGCCTGGCAAGCCAGGATTTATGGGTAGCCCTGGATTCCGTGGCGGATCCGGGGAACTTGGGGACGATCCTGCGTACCAACGACGCAGTGGGCGGCAAAGGGGTGATTTTGCTGGACAACTCCACCGATCCATACGACCTGACTACAATCCGGGCCAGTATGGGAGCAATCTTTTCCCAGGGACTGGTAAAGACCACCTTTGAGCAGTTCCTGCAGTGGAAGCAAGACCATGATTATGCACTCATTGGCACCTCGGATCGCGCTTCAGCCGATTATTGCCAGGCCAGCTATCCGCTGCCGATGATTCTATTGATGGGCAGCGAGCGGTTGGGGCTCTCAGAAGAACACATGCGCGCCTGCGACCAATTGGTGAGCATCCCGATGGTTGGCAGGAGTGACTCGCTGAACCTGGCTGTGGCAGCCGGGGTGATGTTGTACGAAATCTTTAACCAGCAGCGGGAAAGATCGGGGCAGCACAGCTCGGAAAAACAGAGAAAAGGATAAGCAAATGATTGCATCCATTCGGGGAGAAGTAATTTCACGGGCAGAAGACAGCCTGGTAGTTGAAGTCGGCGGTGTTCGGATTCCTGGTGCACGCTGCGCCGGCGTTCTGCCGGATAGCTCAGGTAGGCGAAACGATCTTCCTGCACACCTACCTGGTGGTCAGGGAAGATGCCCTCATTCTGTATGGATTTGAGACGGAAGAGCTGAGGAATTTCTTTATTCTGCTGCTGGGGGTCAATGGCGTCGGGCCACGCACGTCGTTGTCGATCGTATCGACTCTGTCTATCGATGTTATCCGTAAAGCGGTCCTATCCGAACAAGCCGACGCCTTTGCCCGCGTGCCGGGGGTAGGCAAGAAAACTGCCCAGAAAATATTACTTCACCTGCAGGGCAAAGTGGGTGGAGAGTTGAGCGGGCTGGCAGCCCAGACCCTCGACGTGGATGCGGAAGTCCTGGACGCTCTGACCGGCCTGGGATACAGTGTCGTTGAAGCCCAGGCTGCCTTGCAGTCGCTGCCGAGGGATACCCCAGCAGACGTCGAAACCCGTATCCGCCTTGCGTTACAATATTTCTCCAGTTAGGTTGACAACTCATGTAAGAATTCAGAACCTAAAAATCTGGTGATCTAGCACAGCAATTGACCAACTCATTCAACTGGACAAGTTGTTGGCTTTCAGGTATGATTTTATATTATCCGTAGTCTTCAATTAACAGTATGCCACCCTTGCACCCGGGGTGAATGCTGACAGTTTTTTCCTGAAAGGGGCAGGCTCAAAGATCAACAGGTAATTCTGGGAAGGGAATAAGCAATTATGCCTGTCTTCACGAGAGAGTTCGGCATTGATCTGGGCACCATGAATATAGTGGTCGTGGAGGGGAACCAGATTCTGCTGCAGGAACCTACCGTAGTGGCAATTGTGGTGGAAGAACAAAAAATGGTGGAATGGGGCCAGGCAGCCCGGGATATGACAGGGCGCGTCCCTGATTCTATTGAAGTTGTCCGTCCGCTACAGAATGGGGTGATTGCTGAATACGAGATCACGGAGAACCTGTTGGGTTTCGTGGTCAAGAAATTATCTGGCCCGATGGTTATTTTTCGGCCGCGCATTATGATCACTGTCCCGTACGGCATTACTAGCGTGGAGACGCGCGCCGTGCACGAGGCGGGTTTGGGCGCCGGCAGCCGGGATGTGTACCTGATCCAGCAGCCCCTGGCGGCTGCCCTTGGGGTAGACCTGCCTATAGGTACCCCTTCTGGGAACATGTTGATATCCCTTGGCGGCGGCACCAACCAGGCCGCCGTGCTTGCCATGAATGGCATTGTGTCCGCTGAAACCTCGCGCACGGGTGGGCTCCGTATGGACGATGCTATCGTCAATTACACCCGTAAAAAATACGGGGTCATCATCGGACCGTCAACCGCCGAACAGCTCAAGATCCGTATCGGCGCTGCGATCCCGCAGGACGAGCAGCAGGTCATGGAAGTGCAAGGCCAGGATCAGGTTTCGGGCCTGCCTCGCCCGGTCAACATCACCACCAACGATATCGTCGAGGCGCTGCAAGAGCCGTTAACCGAGTTAGTCACCACTACCCGGCGAGTTCTGGAAAAGACTCCCCCGGAGTTGATCTCGGATATCATCGACCGTGGGGTGGCTTTGTGCGGCGGGGGTGCCTTACTGCGTGGGGTTGATAAATACCTGACCAAAGCCTTGGGCATTCCCGCTTACCTGGTGGATAATCCCACCACCTGCACGGGGCAAGGAGCTGCCCGGGCGATTGGGATGCGCGAGGCGCTCAAACGGAGCCTGCCCCCAGTTTAGATCTAAACCGTTGCTTATTCGATGATGTGCTCGGCGGACCACTTTTCTTCGCAGGTCTCCCAGCCATCTAATCCATCCAACACTGACACCACCAGCAGCATACGGATGGCAGCCCGGATGAGCAGTTGTTTAAAGTTGGGAAGGTGAGAGAAATGGCGTAAGACAGCCATGTCTCTGCGCCGCGGCCCGCTGAAATTGGCATAGATGGCAATAGCAAATTCGGGGGGTCCCCAAAAGGGCGAGAAATCCAGGAAAGCCGGAGCCAGCCCGGGTTCGACCAGGATATTTTCCGGGTTTAAATCGGCGTGGATCAACTGCCATGGCGAGGTGGAAATTGGCTGGCGCAGGGCGTACAGCCGGTTCATCAGAAGCTGCAGCTCGATCTGCACTTTGGTAGGCTTCTCGTCCCAGCACCATCGGTGTGCCAGGCCCCAGGCGGTGTGGTTGTCATTCATCAGTGGGTGGGCTGGGATTTGGGCCAGGGCGAGGTGGAGGGATTGCATAGCCCGCATGCAAGCGGGGATTTCCTCCGTCGTGGGGTGATGTCCGGTAAGAAAGCTGGTGGCTACCCATCCATCATCAGTTATCCAGGTATCTTCGACCGTGGGGAGCGGTAGGGGTAGGCGGAAACCGGTTTGAACGGTGCGAGAGGTAAACCCGGCTATCCAAGCCGCCAGTTCGGGTGAGTGGTTATTTTCCAGCGAGGTTTCTCTGATCCGTTTTAGAACGACGTTCCTGATCTGATAATTGGTCGCAGAGCCGCCGGGTAAGATTTGTGGATCACCCGCCAGGTTAAATTCCCGCATAGCCTCCGCTAGTTCTGTAGGCAAATTTATTGGATCTTTACGAATTACCATGGAAGAAGCCAGATTTTGGGATGCCATGGCATCCCAAAATCTGGTTATCCCCAATCAACCAATTCATTTCACGCCTTAAGATAATAGGTCATGTGTTGAAGCTGGAGGATCGGGTCGATATATTCTACCTGGATCTCGTCAGGCAAATTAAGGGAGGTCGGCGAGTAATTGAGGATAGCCTGCACACCTGCCTCGACCAGGATTTCGGCGACTTTTTGGGCCGCCAAAGCGGGCACAGTCAGCATGGCGATTTTCACCCCGGCTTGGCGGATCGCCTGTACCATCCCGGCGCTGTCTTGGACGGTGAATTTGCCCACCTGCGTGCCGATGATCGCCAGGTCGTTATCAAAGACCATGATTACCCGAAAGCCGCGATTGGCAAAACCCTGGTATTGAGCGATAGCCTTGCCCAGGTTGCCGGCGCCTACCAGGGCAATGTCCCACACCTGGTTGACCTTGAGAATTTCTTGCAACCGCTCGACCAGGAATGAAATGGCATAACCGGTGCCCTGCTTTCCAAAACCGCCAAAAAAGGACAGGTCTTTGCGGATTTGGGCGGCTGAAATACCCAGTTCGGCGCCCAACTCTTGAGACGAGGTGGTTTGCTTGCCTTCTCCTGCCATCTTATGAAGGGTTTGCAAGTAGCGGGGTAGCCGGCCCACCACGATGTCAGGGATCAGTTCTAGCCTCATAAATGACCTTCCATGGGAAATCCTAATCAACCAGAAAATAAAAGATTATATTTCTAGTTAATTTATCATGAAAGGCCAATTTGTGCAAATTTTCTGGTTCTCTGGGAATTGCCGTGGTGAATTCCCAGATTTTGGGGTGTCATGACACCCCAAAATCTGGGGACCTTCCACGGTAAATCCCAATGAGCAAATTTTCTCAACCCTTTAGAAGATAAAAGGAAAAAAAGCCATCAATAATGGGGATGCCTGCAGGATCAGCACGCCGGTCACGATCCCCAGCACCATCCCGGCCAACACGTCTGACAGGTAATGTACACCCATCCCCACCCTGGCCAGGCTGACCAGAGGCGCCCAGACCAGGATCAGGATCGCAAACCACACAGGACCCAGCCCGAGCGCCATGACAGCCAGCAGGGCCGCGCGTGCCGCATGCCCGCTGGGAAACGAATGTGGGTCGGTGTTCCGGTAGATCGCCCCCCATTCGCCAGGTGGGCGACTTCGACGTACGCTGAATTTCACCGCCAGCACCAGCCCGGCCAGGACCAGTACGCCGGCTGCCATCAGGGCCGACCTGACGTGCCAGGCATTATGGCTAATTAGCCAAAAGATGAAGAGCGCCGTCAGCCAGAACCATGAGTCGCCGGAATGGGCGAAAAAAGCGCTCAGTTTCCACAGCCAGCGTTTTTCTGGCTGCAACCTCAGGCTTTTTGAAAGGCTGCGATCGAGGGCGATGATGGCTTGCAT
The DNA here is from genome assembly GCA_963820415.1 of uncultured Chloroflexia bacterium. Lineage (GTDB taxonomy): Bacteria > Chloroflexota > Anaerolineae > Anaerolineales > Anaerolineaceae > CAWFZT01. Next base: position 18,112 of record CAWFZT010000004.1, read on the forward strand.
GTCCATGGAGCTATTTTTTAAGCAGGTCTGCCTTGACAATTTCGTACTGGAAAGGTTTGTCGATATCCATCCCCAGCTCGGCGTATGGACAGACGATCACATGACCGTTCAAGCCGACGCGCCGGCTGACCAGGCGTTCGGCCACAGCTAACGTTAACTGGTGGAATAGGATCATGAACAATGTGTCCAACCCGAGCAGCCAGGCCTGTTTGAGCGGGTTTTTACGCGCCTCAATCAGGCGTCTCCAAATCGGGTTGGTGTTTTTCAGTACAGCCGCACGCCCGGCATGGATATCTCCACCGCATACTTCCAAATCCTTCATGCGCAGATAGGTCCGTTTGGAGGCAGGATAACGTTTTTCCATCACGCTGCGTTCGACCACGAAGTAATACATATCGTGATCGGTCTCCTGGACCTTGTCTACCAGCCAATCGACCATGGCAGAGGTGGCCCCCGGCACATCCGAGGCGACCACCAGGAACTGTCTGGTAGAAGGATCCTGGCGCAGCAGCTCGAGACCGCCGGCCTGGATGTTGCTCAGTAATTCTCCCTGGTCCTCCAGAAAGGTTAACGGTTTGGCGGATTCAAGCGTTGAATTGGGGGGTATGCCGACGATCACAATGGAACCGATCTTTGCCGATCCGTTCAAGGCATCCAGCACCCATTGGATCATCGGTTTGCCGTTAAGATCCAGCAGCGCCTTATATCTGCCCTGTGTCAGTGCGTACAGGCTTTCTCCTGGGCGGGGTTTGCCGCCGGCTGTCATTACGACATCCATTTTTTCCTCGCCTGCATCACAGTTCCTGGATCTGAGGGGTCATCTTCAACTGCTGGATGACTCGTTCCATTTCCTCGAAATAATTGCCCGGATGGACATAATCGACCGGCTCTTTACGTCCCATGGCGGCAATAATGGCTGCTTCCATCATATTCGTGCCGAATGATCGTCCCTCCAGGACAGGTGTTGTGGTTACTAAGTATTTTACCCCTGCTTTACGGAAAATATCCTGGTCTTCGGGAGTGGTTGTATTGGTGACGATCACTTTGCCTGGCAGGTGTTCCGGCATGTAGCGGCGGATGTAATGGCAGTCGCCGGCGATCACACTGGCCCATTGAAAGTATTTCTCCCATTTGGGAGTACGTTTTTCCTGCTCTTTTCCAGTTGGGTAGACCCACTTGAAGGGCAGCCGTCCGGCGACGTTCATCAAAATCGCCGCCAGGCGTTTTACCGCCCGTTCGCTGTGGATTGGAAATGGCAGTCCTAAGGCGAACATCATGTCCCCGAAAAGGGTTTCGTAACCGGCTTTGATGAAAGATTGGGTCAGGCCCCAGCGGTCGACCCCGGTAACGATGAACACGCGCTTGATTTTCAGGTATTCCCCGATCTGCCTTTCGACCACGCTGCCTGCCTGGCTTTCGAGGGTCATCTTCAAGCCGGTGCCATCCACGATCGGCGTTATATGCACGTTCTTTACCATAGGCAGGACAGAATAAAGAGGATAACGCCGGTCGCCGACGGTCAAGCCCAGGTCAGCCCCCCCTACCCCGAAAGCATCCACTTTTCCGTCCAATTCCTCATACATCCTGGCGGCTTTTTTCATATCGCCATCCGTGCCTGTGCGTTGGAGGTGGACCTTTTCACCCAGCAGCTCGATCTCCACCGATTTATCGCGTTTGGTTGAGCCTATGCTGATGCTGATAGCTTCTTTCATTATTACTCCTACCCTTGGATTTTCAGGGGAAAATGAGGCTTAATTTTAGAGTATACCACTTCACATATATCCTGGCTGTTCTGAATTCAAAGGTACTTCTTTTGTCCTGCGTACAACTGGTGTGAGGGTATCTTCCTAAGCTGAAACACTTTAAAATTGATTCGGTTGCTTGAATTGACAAAAATCAAATATCATTTATAATGATGTTTTAATATATTCAAGGAAAGCCTAAGAATAGTTGTTGATTGAAGGAGGTGTCCAGGAAGAGTACTAACCATCAGTCCTTTAACGTTCCCCAAGTTTAGAAAAATCATATACTCTTTGAAGGAGGAGAAAGTGAAACAGCGTTTTGTACTTGTTGTTGTAACTGTATTTATTTTGGCAAGCATGCTCATGACCGCCTGCCAACCGGTAGCCGCCCCCCCGGCTGCCCCTGCCCCTACTCAGCCAGCCGCTCCAGCGGCCACCTCGGCCCCGGCAGCTACCTCGGCTCCGGCGGCGACTTCAGCACCGGCCGCGACTGCCGCGCCTCAGGCCACTGCAACCACTGCGGCGCCAGCATTCACGCCTCTTTCGCTGGCTGCTCCCGATTGCAACTACGGCGGGAACATCAAATCCATCGAGGCGCCTGATGCCAATACGGTCGTGTTTACCCTTTGCGCCCCGGATCCTGCTTTCCCAGCCAAGGCTGCCTTCGCCGCCTTTGAAATTCTCCCCAAGGCTCTCCTGGATTCTACCGGAGGAGATTCGGCCAAGATTGGTAACGCGCCCATAGGTACCGGCCCCTTCATGCTCAAAGAATGGGTGCGTGGCGATCACATGACCATGGTAGCCAACCCGAACTATTGGGGTGACAAACCCACCCTTAATACCTTAATCATGGAGTGGTCGAAGGAACCTGCCCAACGCTTGTTGGAGCTCCAATCTGGTACCGTAGATGCCATTGAGCTGGTAGGCTCCGAGGATATAACCACCGTCCAGGCAGATACGACCCTGGTTTATTCTCCTATCCCTTCCTCCAATACCCTGTATTTTGGGATGAACAACACCAAACCGCCCTTTGACAACGAGCAGGTGCGCCAGGCATTTGCCATGGCCATCGATAAGAGCCGCATCGTCAAGAACTTCTTTCCGGCCGGCTCTATTACGGCAGAACAATTTCTTTATCCTCAATTAAAGCCCGGTTTTACCGACGGCATGACGTGGTACCCTTACGACCCGGTTAAAGCCAAGCAAATGCTGACCGACGCCAAGTTTGACTTTAATCAGACCATCCCCTTCTCCTACCGTCAGGCGACGCGCGGCTATGCGCCGCACCCTGATCAGATCGCCCAGGATGTCCAGGCCCAGTTAGTCCAGATCGGCGTCAAAATTAAACTGGATGTGCAGGAATCGGGCACTTTGATCGGAAATTCTGGCCTGGGCAAATTAGGCTTCTACCTGCTCGGTTGGGGTGAAGATTACCCGGATGCGACGGATTGGTTCGATTATCATTTTGGCGCATCCAACAAGCAGTTCGGCACACCATATCCCGACCTCGTTGCGGCGATCAAGCAAGGCGCTTCATTATCTGACCCGGTTGCCCGCCAGGCTGCTTACGACCAGGTCAACAAACTGATCATGCAGCACGTCCCGATGAACCCGATCGCCCATGGAGCCAGTGGTGATGCCTTTAAAGCCTCGGTAAAGAATGTCGTGGTTGGCCCGTACAACATCAACTTCCCCTACCTGACCACCGATTCTGGACAGCTTGTCTGGCTGCAAACTGGTGAGCCAATCAGCCTGTGGTGCGGTGACGAGACCGATGGCGAGACCATCACGCCCTGCATGCAGATCTATGAACCCCTGCTGCGCTACAAGTTCGGCACCAGCCAAACAGAACCGGCCCTGGCTACCGGGTATGAGGCGAATGCAGACCTGACCCAATATACCTTCCACCTGCGCCAGGGTGTCAAGTTCTCAGATGGCTCTGCCTTTACTTCGGCGGATGTCTTCGCCACTTACACTGCCATGTGGGATAACAATAACCCCAATCACAAGGGCAATACGGGTGCGTTCGAATACTTTGGAACTTTGTTCGGCGGGCTCTTGAATCCCCCGGCTCCCACCGCTACACCTAAGCCCTGAGTCTTAGTAAAATGCCAGTGTCTGCGTATAGAATGGCATGTTCAGTAATTTAATCAACCAGTAAACTGGAAGGGGCACAACATGGCAATTAAATGTTGTACCCCTTCCTTTTAGCTAAAAGAATCGAGTCAAAACAAGGACCTCATGCTTCAGTTTACTGCGCGCCGTCTGCTATTGTTGGTCCCGGTATTAGTAGGTATTTTGCTGGTTACCTTCATCATTCTCCGGGCAATTCCCAGCGACCCGTGTATGGCTATGTTCGGTGAAAAGGCAACCCCAGAAGTGTGCGCTCAATTCCGGGTACGATTTGGTTTGAATGACAATATTTTTGTTCAATTTATCCGTTATATGATTCAAATTGTACAGGGAAATTTCGGGCAACTCAATCCAATACCACCGGCCTGTACTGGATTATGTTTCCGAACGTATGCCGATGACCTTTGAATTGACTGTTGGAGCTATGATTTTTTCAACAGTTTTCGGACTTTTATTAGGTGTGGTATCCGCTTTACACCGCAACTCGGTCGTCGATACCCTGACCATGGTTGGAGCAAACATTGGTATTTCAATGCCAGTTTTTTGGTTGGGATTAATGCTGGCCTATATTTTTGCCATTACCATGAAAGGAACGCCTTTTTTCATCCCTCCCTCTGGTCGGTTAACCCCCGGCCTTTCGAACGTTGCTTTAGCTCAAGTCTGGCATTTACAGAATCTAACCGGTGTTTCCAGGTTATTGCTTAACTTTTTATCGAATTCGGTGGTGCTTAACAGCCTGATCACCGCCAAATTTGACACCTTAAGAAATGCTCTCTGGCACCTCATCTTGCCCTGCGTGGCGGTCGGGACGATACCCCTGGCCATTATTGCCCGTATGACCCGTTCAAGTCTTTTGGAAGTTCTCGGTCAAGATTACATTCGCACGGCCCGCGCCAAAGGTTTGGTGGCGCGGTTGGTGATTTACAAACATGCCTTACGCAATGCACTGATACCCATTGTCACCATTATCGGCCTGGAGACCGGCGCCCTATTATCCGGCGCAGTGCTTACAGAAACTGTGTTTGCTTTACCCGGGATGGGGACCGCACTGATAAACGCCATTCAATCGCGCGATTACCCGGTCGTGCAAGGGTTTGTGGTGGTCAATGCCCTCATTTTTGTTCTGGCAAATTTAATCGTAGATGTTTCCTATGCTTACCTTGATCCTCGCATCCGGTTGGATTGATTTAGCATGGCTGCAAATGTCCCTGTCCTTTCCAACGAAAAAATCTTTGAGCGCCGAGCCCCATCCCTGGAGGCGTTACGCCGCTTTTTGCACCACAGGTCAGCCCAGTTTGGCCTGTTTATTTTTGCGTTCCTGGTTCTGATTGCGATCTTTGCTCCTGAGATAGCGCCTTATAACCCGAAGCTCCCGCTAGAGAATGTTGTCCGGCGGTCGCCGCCTTGCATCCATTTATTTGGCTGTCCAGCAAATATACCCCAACATCTGATGGGCATCGACAGTAATAATCGCGATCTCTTTCGCGCGTTATTTTTGGCTCGCGCCTCTCACTTGAAATTGGCTTATCCACTATCTCGTTTGCTATCATCATCGGCGGGTTGATTGGCGCTCTGGCTGGCTTTTTTGGTGGGTGGGTTGATAATCTGATCATGCGCTTGATGGATATCCTCATGGCTTTCCCGGCCCTGTTGTTGGCGATTGCCATTGTCTCTGTGTTGGGCAATGGATTATTCAATGCGCTCATCGCGATTGCGATTGTCTCTATCCCAGGCTATGCCCGTGTGGTGCGTTCCGGCGTGCTTGCCGTAAAGGAATTGGATTACGTAACTGCTTCGCGTGCCTTGGGAGCCTCCAGCCTGGCCCTTATTTTCAACCGTATCCTGCCGAACTCACTGACCCCTTTGATCGTGCAAGGGACTTTGGGAATTGCCTCGGCGATTTTGAACGCGGCTGCCCTGAGTTTCTTGGGGTTAGGGGCGCAACCACCCAATTCAGAATGGGGATTAATGCTGGGACAGGAAAGCAACAGCGTATTCAACGCTCCCCATCTGGTCTTTTTCCCTGGCGTAGCCATCATGATCACGGTGCTCGCTTTCAACCTGGTAGGAGATGGCTTGCGGGATGCTTTGGACCCGCGCTTGAGGGGAGGAAGGTAAGTCTCGTAGGAGCAGAGTCAGTTGCAGCGACTGGTTATGCGGCGGTCTCAAAGATCTCTACTGCACGATGCATCTTGGCGATAATGTCTACCTCGAATGGGCAGCGCTCAAGACACACCTCACATTCGATGCACTCTGATGCTTTGACCGGGAGGGAAGTATATATCTCCCGGTTGTACTGCTCTGAAACATGTGAGCCGCTATAGAACTCGACATAATCGAGGTTATAGATGACGAGAGGAATGTTGATCTCTTGTGGGCAGGGGAGGCAGTGTTTACAGTCCACGCACTGACCACGGAGCCGGGATTTCAGATCCTCATGTAGAGACGTGAACTGCTTCTCCTCATCCGTTGCATGCAGGTACCCCAGGGCCTCATGCATCTCGGAAGCGTTGCGGGCACCAGGCACGGTAGTGCCTACAGGCTGGGAGAGAACATAGTGAAGGCATTGTACCGGCGTAATACCGGTCGGGTGACCTTCAGTCCTCAGCAGCCGACCGCCGTGGTAAGGTTTCATGGCGACAATCCCCACCTCTAGCGTGGCGCAATTGTCGAGAAGTGCTGCGCGCGCAGGATTGCCGTAGTGCTGGTATATGTTGACTGGGAACATCAGCACGTCTATCAAGTCTGATTCAACAGCCATTCGTGCCACATCCACATTGTGATTGCTTAAGCCGATATAGCCCACTCGCCCGTCGTGCTGGTATCGCCGGATTCGTTCAATCGCCTTCTGAGCCCAACCCGACCACAATGACTCGGAGTCAACCATAGTGAGTATGGCAATTTCGACATAGCCACCTGCCAGGCGCTCAAGGGCCTGATCAAAAGCCAGCTGGCACTGATCGATTGGCTCGTTGTAAAGGACGCCCCAATGAAGGCAGAGCACGAGGCGTTCGCGATGGCGGCGAACCGCTGGACTGATAGCCTCGATATAATCGGCAAAAGTGCCAGAGGAGGGATCACTGAAGAGATCGAGATAATTGACGCCGCCAGATACAGCCAGGTCGAGTACCGCGTTCATATTTTTGTGATCTGCGGGCAGGTGCTCTGTGCCAATACCGATCACACTGACCTCCAGGCCGGTTCTGCCCAGGGTTCTGGTTTCCATAGCCATTTGTCTTCCTCCTTGTACTTGGTGGCCATAACGTCATCAAGCGACGAATGGCTAACGTGTCCTCGGTGCAAGCCTCCCGGTTGAGTTTGATTGCAGTTCTTGAATATTCAGGAGCATTGGTCTCCCCATACACAGCCTATTACATAGACCGTTTATAATTATTATATACAGGATTCGCAAGTTTGCTTATCAGACCCAAGAGATTCCTAAGTTACTGCAAAGTACTGAGCTGCCTGATATTCTCTAAAGTCTCTTGGCTGATTTTCACTCATAGATTGTGACCAATTCTATCGTTGAAGGTAGATCCTTGTAGGAAATTATGAAATAGGTGGAAAACAAAAACACAGGTGCCATGGTTAGGCGCCTGTGTTTTCTTATTTATTCACGATTAACGTCGATTGGGGCCGTTGCGCCGCGGTCCGTTTCCACGGTTGCCGCCGGGTCGGCTGCCAGAGGGCCTGCCGCCGGAGGGACGCCCGCTGCCGCTCCCGCGGCTGCCGCGATCGCGTTCCTGGGCTTCTGCGAGCGACCAGTCTTCAAGCACAGCCTGGCGTGAGAGGCGGATCTTGCCGCTTTCATCGATGCCGGTGATCATCACGGTCATCTCGTCGCCGACCTGGAACAGGTCTTCAACCTTGTTGACGCGTTCCGAGTCGAGCTGGGAAATGTGCACCATGCCATCGATGTTGGGCAGGATTTCGACGAAGGCGCCGAAATCGGCCACGCGCACTACTTTCCCGGTATATATGCGCCCTAACTGGGGCGTCTCGGTCAGAGCTTCGATGCGCTCGCGGGCAGCTGCTTCGCCGGCGCCATCCGTGGCGGCAATGTAAACTGTGCCGTCATCGTCAACGTCGATCTTAGTGTTGGTTTCTTCCTGCAGGGCGCGGATATTCTTGCCCCCAGGGCCAATGATGGCGCCAATTTTCTCGACCGGTACCTTGATCAGGGTGATGCGTGGTACGTGCGGCTTTAACTCCGGGCGAGGGGCCGGAATGACTGCCAGCATTTTATCCAGGATAAACGTGCGTGCTTCTTTGGCCTGGCTCAGGGCAGTGGCCATGATCTCGGAAGTGATGCCCTTGATCTTAATGTCCATCTGCAGGGCGGTGATGCCCGCTTCTGTGCCGGCTACTTTGAAATCCATGTCGCCCAGGTGATCTTCGGCGCCCTGGATGTCGGTCAGAACGATAAATCGATCGCCTTCCTTGATCAGCCCCATCGCAACCCCTGCCACCGGGGCTTTGATCGGCACACCGGTATCCATCAGGGCCAGAGTCGATCCGCACACGGAGGCCATGGAAGATGAACCGTTGGATGACAGCACTTCAGAAACCAGGCGCAGGGTATACGGGAATTCCTTTTCCGAAGGAATGACCGGCAGCAACGCCCGTTCTGCCAGAGCGCCATGCCCGATTTCGCGGCGGGATTGCGCGCAGCATTTTCACTTCGCCGGTAGCATAGGGCGGGAAATTATAATGGTGGATGTAGCGCTTGGTATCGGTGGGGGAAAGGGTGTCCAATTCCTGGGCTTCTTTAGGAGTGCCAAGCGTGGCCAGGGTGACCACCTGGGTCTCGCCGCGGGTGAACAATCCTGAGCCATGCGCCCGCGGGCTGATGCCTACCTCACACCAGATCGGGCGGATTTCCTTGGTCTGGCGGCCATCCGGGCGTTTGCCATCTATCAGGATGCGCTGGCGGACGACCTGGCGGTAGACTTCTTCAAAAGCAGCCTTGAGCGGGTTGATTTTCGCAGCATCTCCGCCGGCCAGTTCGGCCACAATCTGTTCTTTGAGGGCGTCTATGCGGCTGTTCATTTCAGCTTTATTGTGCGGAGCATCCAGCAGGGTTTCCATTTCAACCGCGCCGCGCTGGCTGGTCTGACTGACCAGAGCTACATTAATTGGAAAGAGCTGGACTTCACGTTTGGTCTTAGCGCACTGGGCAGCTAACTCCTCCTGAATGTCGATCATCGGCTGCATGGCTTTATGCCCGAATTCCAGGGCTTTCAACATATCAGCTTCTTTGATTTCGTCTGATCCGCATTCGACCATCAGGATGGCGTCGCGGGTACCGGCCATGCGCAGGTCAAGGTCGGAAGCATCCAATTGAGCGTAAGTGGGGTTGACTACAAATTCACCATTCACTCGCCCTATGCGCACTGCGCCTACCGGGCCGGCCCACGGGATATCGGAAATCATCAATGCCGCAGATGCGGCATTGATCGCCAGGATATCCAGCGGGTTATCCGGGTCGGCGGACAGGGTGAACAGGATCACCTGCACCTCGTTGCGAATATCGCTCGAAAAGAGCGGGCGGATCGGACGGTCGACTAACCGGGCGGTCAGGATCGCCTCGGTGCTCGGCCGGCCTTCACGGCGGAAGAATGAGCCGGGAATTTTTCCTCCGGCGTACATACGTTCTTCATATTCAACGGTGAGCGGGAAGAAATCCTGCTCTGCATTTGGTTCCGCTTTCATCGTAGCCGAGGCGAAAACAATACTATCACCGAGTTGCACGGTGACTGCACCGCCTGCCTGGCCTGCCAGCTTGCCTGTTTCAATAGTTACAGGCTTGCCGCCGACCATGGCGGTAAACTTTTTTGATTCGGGTTGCATATTCTTTTTTTCCTTATTTTCTAATTCCCACCTGGTTAGGGACTGAGAGCAACCGGGGAGAATTTTCCCCAACTCCTTTCAATTCCCAACCGGCGGGTGGTTCCGCAATTGTTTGTATTCTCACCAACTCTCCCGCAGATTCAAAACCTGCGGGAGGGTTGAAGGAGACCATGTTTAGCCCTTATTTCGTGCGCAGGTTCAACTGCTCAGCAAGGGACAGGTAGCGGGCATAATCTTTACGCCGCAGGTAGGCTAACAAAGTCCGCCGATGCCCAACCATCTTCAGCAGGCCGCGGCGAGAGGATTCGTCGTGTTTGTTGTCGCGCAGGTGGCCGGTAAGCTGCAGGATGCGGGTGGTCAAAATGGCGATCTGAACCTCCGGTGATCCAGTATCCTCTTCATGAGTTCGGTACTTTTCGATTAATTTTGTCTTATCTTCCTTCGTAATCATGACGTCTGTTCTCCTCTATAGTTTGGTTGAGAGCAAGTCTCCATATCTACAGTGCGGACCGCAGATAGGGCCAGTCATCGTTGGTTATTATACCAGATGTTGAGGCTCGCCGGAAGGTTGTAGAGTATTTTGGTAGAAAAACAACCCTTCCTGGTGCATTTCAACTACGGGCAGCCAGCGACTTGCGCAGGCTGGCTTGCAGTTCCGGACTTAAGGATGGCAGGATCTGGCGCACGAGACGGGCGGAGATAGGGCTGCTGGTAGAGGAGAGCGCCTGCCGCAAGAAATGAGTTGTCTCAACCGGAGAGCGCCGTACTAACGATTGCAGAACTTCCAATAACTCGCCGTGCAGCCGCGAAGGGGCGGTCAGTATCAGCGGTTGGAGCAGGTTGAAGACGGTTGGAAGGTTTTCAAATTCACGGTCTCCGAGTAAAAACACCAGGGCGCGCAGTCCCATCACTTTCGAAGCGACCGGGTTGGCTGACAGCCATTCGTTGATGATTTCCATCCAGGTGGTTGTATTTTCCCGGCGCAGGCGTAGCGTTGCCTGTGAAAAGATGGCTTCCTGGAGTTTTTTATCCAGGGCAGGGGCGCTCCATTCCTTTATCCGCTGGATAACCTCCTCTGGGGGTTTCAAGGGAATCTGGCCGAGGATGAAGGTCGCCAGCACACGCGGTTCAAAATACTCGTTTTGCCATAAAATATCTGCCAGGGCCAGGCCTGCCGCCGGCATTTCCTGGCACTGGCGGGTCAACTGCTGTTCCACCTGGTGGAGTAATAAAGGAGAAACATGGTACGCCGGGAGAAGTGAGGCGGGTTCGATCGTCTCTCCTGGATGATAGCTCCAATCGGCGTACATTTCGAGCAGGTTTTTCAACCCACGTTGAAAATCTTGCGGCCGGGTGAACGTCCATACAAGCTGGTTAACCTGTGTTTTCAATCGGGCCAATTGGATGGCGGGCATATCTTAATAGGCTTTGGCAAAATAAGCTTTTTGCGTGGCTGGCGCTCCGCATACAATGCATTTACCTGATCCATCGGGCTGTTCCAAAGAGATGCAGCGCGTGGTAGCCTTGGTATCCTCTTTTACTTTGGCTTCGCACTCCTTGCTGCCGCACCACCAGGAGAAAGCCCAACCGTTCTGCACTACATCCTGGAGTTCCTGATAATTTTTCGGGTTAAAAATGTGGGCGTCGCGGAAGGCAATCGCACGCTGCAGCATCGCCGCCTGGATTTCTGTAAGTAGTTTTTCGACCTGTAAGGCCAGCCCCTGCTGGGAGAGGATGGTCTTGCTGGTCTTTCCCGGGATATCGCGGCGAGCAGCCATCACGGAACCCTTTTCGACATCCTTAGGCCCGATTTCGATGCGCAGGGGCACGCCGCGCATTTCCCAATCGTTGAACTTGAAGCCAGGGGTAAGCTCAGTGCGATCGTCGACTTTCAGGCGGAAAGCGCTCAACTCGTTCTTCAGCCGTTCCACGACTGGCATGACCAGCTCTTTTTCGGCTTCGTTGCGGAATATCGGCACGATTACCACCTGGATTGGCGCCAGTTTGGGCGGCATAATCAAACCCTGGTCGTCTCCATGGGTCATGATGATGGCGCCGATGAAACGCGTCGACAATCCCCACGAGGTGGTCCAGCAAGCCTGGAGCTGGTTATTGATGTCAAGGTAGCGGATATCGAAGGCATTGGCGAAATTTTGGCCGAGGTTATGCGAGGTGCCGGCCTGCAGGGCGCGCGTATCGCCCATCATTCCCTCGATAGTGTAAGATCGCAGCGCCCCCGCAAATTTTTCGGCCTCACTCTTTCGTCCTTTGATCACCGGGACGGCAGCATTTTCGTAAGCAAAATCCGCATAGATATCGAGAATGCGCAGGGTCTCTTCTTCGGCTTCGGCATGTGTGGCGTGAGCTGTGTGGCCTTCCTGCCAGTAAAACTCAAGCGTGCGCAGGAACAGGCGCGTGCGCATTTCCCAGCGCACTACGTTGCCCCACTGGTTGATCAGGATGGGCAGGTCGCGATAAGATTTGACCCATTTGGAGTACATGTACCCGATGATCGTCTCCGAGGTAGGCCGCACCACCAGCGGTTCTTCCAATATTTCCCCACCGCCGATCGTAACCACTGCCAGTTCGGGCGAGAACCCTTCCACGTGCTCCTTTTCCTTTTCGAAAAAGGACATGGGGATTAAGAGGGGAAAAGCAGCATTCATGTGCCCGGTCGCCTTGAAGCGCTGGTCCAGGGCCTGCTGAATGTTTTCCCACAAGGCCCAACCGTATGGTCGCACTACCATACAGCCGCGCACCGGGGCGTAATCGGCCAGCTCGGCGCGCTGCACCAGTTGGTTGTACCATTCGGAATAGTTTTCACTTCGGGTAGGTAATTTTTCGTCGCTCATTTTTTCTCACATGCCGGGTAATATTGAGCCAATCTAAATGAATAATTTCCGGCGCAGCTTTGCGGCTGCTTCTTCAGCCGTACTCACAAACGTCAGCCAGCAGCGATCATCCTCCACCACGTACTGGCCTTGCTCATCAAAAAAACTTTGCAGGGTAGTTTTCCAGCCTGGGTCAATAAGGATCAATGGACGGGGAGGAATTGCTTTGATGATCAGCCGGTTCCACATTATGCATACTTCCAGCAAGGTGCCAACTCCGCCTGGCAGCGCCAATGCCGCCTCGCAGTGATCGATCAGCGTCATCAGGCGCCCTTGCAAGGTTGGGCGGCGCCATTCTTCTTTCACCCAGGCGTTGGCGCTTTCCTCACGCCAGCGTTCAATTTCTGCGCAGGTCACCCCAATCACGTGCCCGCCGGCTTCGGCTGCTCCTCGCGAGACGGCTTCCATCGTCCCGGCATATCCCCCGGTAAGTACTGTGTGCCCATCTTTAGCCAAAATCTGTCCCAACGTCATTGCCGCCTGGTAAGTTGTTTCGCCCGGCCTGGGCATGGCGCTGCCAAACACCGTTACACGCATTTCATTCTCCGCTTTGGTCCCAGGTGCGTTGGTAATTGCGGTCTAGCTTGGCTAAAACAGCCTGCTCCAGGTCGATGCCGGTCAGGCGGGCAAGCTGCAGCAGGTAGAGGGTCACGTCTGCCAGCTCACCGGCTAATTCCTGGGAGTTCTGGGCGGTTTCAGCCCACTGAAAATGTTCGAGCACTTCCGCCGCTTCCAGAGAAAGGGAAATGGCGATATTACGCGGCGTTTGCGGCCGGAGGCTATCAGTCTGGTACCAGCCCATGGAGCTGACAAAATCCTGCATCGCCTGGGAAAGTTGTTTAAGATCCATTAATTCCTGGCTGCCTGTCGATTTTAAGATTGGGATATTATACTCGTAATGGGGTAGATTGGTCTATTTCCCCTCTTTCCACGCAGAATTTCTTTCAGACACAGAGAGCCAGGCCATCCACGCCACGAATAAGAAGAACGGCGTTTCCGAGAGCAGCGGTGATGCGCCGGGCTGGCGCGAAAGGATGAAAATCAGCCAGGACATAACCAGGCTGCCAAACCAGAAAACCCACACTGCCCACGCTGGGCGGGGCAGCTTTCTTTTCTGGCAGATCCATAGCAGGATCGGCAGCAGGAAGGAGATGTGTTCGTATGCTTTACCCGCGGGTGGAACAGGAAGATCAGAAAACCGCACCAGGCCATCATCAGCAGGTCGGACACTTCACTTTTCCACCAACGGCAAAACAGCCAGGCTGTCAGGGCAGCGCAGACCACCCCGGCCCCCGAGGTGATCATGGTGGCAACCTGAAGTGACATAACTTCTTTCAGAAAAAAGGTTAGGATCAGCCAGGTCTGGTTGTAGCCGGTGTATTCGACCAGCCGGTCGTACCAGGCGACCGGCCAGGTGGACATGACTGCAAACGAAAATCCTAGCAGGAGCATCGAAGCGGCGGCAAAACTGGCGAGCAGCGTCCACAGGCGTCTTCGCCAGGCTGACGCCAATAAAAAGACCAGGAATAACCACATGAACTGCGGCTTTACTGTCGACCAGGCCAGCAATACTCCCACGCCGGCCTGCAGAGGGCGGGAAAGGCGCCGGTCATTGCTCAGGATACCATAGGCAAGGATCAGAAAGGCCGTCACCAGCACGTTGAAATTACCCAGAATCAATGCGAAGGAAAAAGGATAAATAAAGAGGACCGAGACGGCTGCCCATTTGGGCGACTGAGGGAAAGCCAGGTAGATCAGGCTCATCAGCGCCAGTAAGTTGAGCGAGATCCAGAAGGCCTGCGCCCAATCAAACGAAAGCCAGAAAGTCGGCAGGGCAGGTAATAAGGCATACGGGGGATAAGCAAACCCAAGCTGGTCTTCATTTGGGCCGGCCAGGTGTTTGTATACCGCCATCTGTACCTGCTGGGCCACCTGGTCGCTGTATGGGTTCTGGTGATTGATGAATAAGGCTCGGCCTGCCAGGTAGTATATGTAATAGTCTGAACCCAGGTTGTTGTTCTCAGTTAGGCCGTGCAATGCATAGGTGAGCAGCCCAAGCAGCAAGAAAAACAATATCGCGAACAGCAGGATTTCCCTGGAAGGGTGCTCTTTGCGTAATAAATTCATCAGCCAGGGTCCTTCATTCACCGCCTAAAATTTCAAGGGCTGTCCTGGCAGAGATTACCTGTTTCAGTTTTTATTCTTCTTTCTTTTCCTTTTGCCGGGCTGCTACGATTTCTGCAGTGATGAAGGATGGTACGGTTTCGTAGTGGTCGACTTCCATGGTGAAGACGCCGCGGCCGCCCGTGATCGAGCGAAGCTGGGTGGTATAGCGCAGCATTTCGGCCAGGGGGACGGTGGCGGTGATGGTCGAGTGGCCTTTTTCTGTGTCCATACCCTGCACACGCGCCCTGCGGGTATTCAAATCGCCCAACACGTCTCCCATGTAGTTCTCAGGTACGACAATTTTGACGATCATGATCGGTTCGAGAAGTACCGGTCCGGCCTCCTGGAAGGCCACTTTGAAGGCTTCACGTCCGGCGATTTCAAAGGCGATCGGTTTAGAGTCTACCGGGTGTTCCTTGCCATCGTAAACAGAGACATGTATGTTGGCGATAGGATAGCCCGCCAGGATACCTTCCTTCATCAAGGAGAGGATGCCCTTTTGGATGGAGGTGCTGTAGCTCTGGGAGACTGCCCCGCCGAATACGTCCCACGAAAAGTCAAAATCTTTCTCGGAGAAAGGCTCGACGCGCAGCCAGACCTCGCCGAATTGACCGGAGCCGCCGGTCTGTTTCTTATGGCGGTGCATGGCTTGGCCCTTCTTGGTGATGGTTTCCCGGTAAGGCACCTTCGGCTCAATGGTCACCAGGTTGACCTGGAATTTGCTTTCTGCACGGCGGATGGCCGCGTCGATGTGCTGGTCGCCCATGCCCTGCAAGATGGTTTGGTTGGTCGACATTTCCTGGCTCCAGGAAAGGGTCATATCCTCTTCAGTCAAGCGGGTGAGGGTTGGGCTGATTTTGGTCGAGTCGCCCTGCGTTTTGGGGAGGATTGCCACCCGGAAGAGAGCATGAGGGTAACTGGGGATAGGCAGGGTCAACGGGTGGCCGCGATCGCACAGCGTGTTACTGGTGGCAGTTTCGCTCAGCTTGGGCATCGAGCCAATATCGCCGGCATGCACGACTTTCGCAGGAATATTTTCCTTACCCCGCGGGATTTGCAGCGATCCGATGCGCTCTTCAATGCTTTTAGTCTGGTTCCAGACCCGGATGTCAGAGGTCATGCTGCCCGAATAGACCCGGAAGTAG
The DNA here is from genome assembly GCA_963820415.1 of uncultured Chloroflexia bacterium. Classification (GTDB taxonomy): domain Bacteria; phylum Chloroflexota; class Anaerolineae; order Anaerolineales; family Anaerolineaceae; genus CAWFZT01. Next base: position 34,039 of record CAWFZT010000004.1, read on the forward strand.
GTTTGCTTACCCACAAATGGATCGGCGGTAGTCTTCCACACATACACCGCCAGAGGGCCGGCATCCGTGCAGGGTAGCTCTTCGGGTCCATCCTTGCCTTGGGCTACGGCAGGACCGATTTCCACCGGTGACGGCAAGATACTCAGGATCGCGTCTAACAGAGGCGCCAGGCCGTATTCAATCGTCACAGCAGTCACAAATACTGGTACGACCGACCCATTGCGCACCACAGTGCGCAGGCCTGAGAGGGTTTCTTCGGTGCTCAATTCACCGTTTTCGAAATATTTTTCCATTAAGGCGTCTTCGCCTTCGGCAGCCGCTTCCATCAGGATCACGTGGGCTTTCTCAGCCGCTTCGCGGTACTCGGCCGGAATATCCACCACAGTTTTCCCGTCGCCTTTCAGGGCCTTCATAGTTAGCAAGTCGATCACGCCCTTGAAATCCGTTTTTTCGCCCCAGGGGAGTTGGGCGGGCACCAGGCGGGTTTCAATGTATTCCTGTACGGAATCCAGCGCCTTTTGGAAATTGGCGTTTTCACGGTCCATCTTGTTAATTACCAAAAAGCGGGGCATTTTGAACTTGTCCAGGTTATTCCAGGCAATTTCGGTGCCGACTTCCAGGCCGGATACGGCGTCTACCAGCAGGAGGGCGCCGTCCATCACGCGTAAGGCCGACACGACCTCGCCGACAAAATCGGTATAGCCGGGGGTATCCAGAAAATTGATCTTCTTGTCCTTATATTCGATGGGGATGACGCCCGTATATAATGAAATCCCTCGCCGGATTTCCTCATCATCGAAATCAGAAGTGGTTGTGCCATCCTCAATTTTTCCCAGGCGGGTGGTCACCCCCGTGAAATGTAAAAAGGCTTCGGCCATCATGGTCTTGCCTGCGCTGCTATGAGAGACCAGCGCAACGTTGCGGATCGACGCAGAGTTATACTCTTTCATGAATCAAACCCTTCTTTAGGACAGGTAATTCGTAGACAATCGATTGTAAAGGAAAATGATCTTCTTGTCAAAGTTTTTAAACCCACTCAGAGACGTCTTTCCATCCTCCAGGCTGGTTCTTCGACCGTTTGCCATGCCCCCTTTTCATCCTGAAAAGTCCAGCGGCCCGGCTCGTGCGCTACGATGCGGAAGTGGTTGCGCTCGTAGAGTTTGCGGGCGCGTGGGTTGTCTTTAGCCACATTCAAGGTCAGGATTCGGAAGCCGCGCCGGCGCAGGTCGTCAAAAATCACTTGCATAATGCGCGTGCCCAACCCGGCGCTGCGGAATTCCGGGCGCACCCTGAATGCGTACAGGTAAGCCCGGTTGGTGCCATCCGCCAGCTCGGGCCGGTCGCAAATAAGCTGGATAAACACCTGGCCGATCACCCCAACGCCTGGCAGGTCGGCCACCCATAAAACTGAAAGGCCGCGCTGGAAGCGATTGAAAGCATCCGCGTAAACTCGCCTGAAGTGAGTATATTCGCCGTCCCACTCCAGAGATGGCAGGTCATCTTCGGCTATGGGGCGGATTTGTACCCTGGTAAGCCAGGTAGCCTGTTGAGTAGTGGCGGTTTGCATGGTTGAAAGAAAAATACTGCGTTACCTTTTATCCAATGTTTATCAAGTTGTGCAGCAAAGCCTTTTCTTCCTGGTTAGTAGTGATCTTACCATCCAGCCAGGCGCCGCGCAAGGTCTTCAGAATGTAGTGATAGGCCGGGCCGGGAGCTACCCCCAGGGCGCGCAGCTCATCGCCATTCGTTTCTGGTTGGATGTTCTTCCAATGCCGCGTATAATCCTCTAAAAGGCGGTGGATTTCGCCGCTTGGGTTGAGCAGGTATAGGGCGTACAGGCTAATCGATGGTGCGCTTTCCAGTCCCGAGACAACCCGGCTGGGGGGGCCGGCCAGCAGCTCTGGCAGCTTCTGCCGGGCATCGAAAAGACCCTGTAAGGCGCTGATTATGTCCCTATTCAGGCGCAGGCGGGTGGCAATCGCCAGACTTGAGTCTGGGCGCAGGCTGCCCAGCCAGGCCAGGTAGGTCAGCGCCCGAGGCAGCGGAGTATGCCCGACTTTTTCAGGCAGCTTCCAGGCTGGATCAGGTGGATCATTGAGCGCCGCTTCCAGGCTAGGCGCCAGTTCATTTTTCCAGGCCAGGTCGGCATGGATGGCAGCCAGAAGCTCGAGATCCTGCATGCGAGCCAGCATGGCGGCCGGTTTCTCTTCTGCCAGGGCCAGGTCGAGCTCGTGGTGCAGCCGGTCGCCGGAAACCTGGCGCAGGAGCGGGCGCGCCTCCTCCATAAGCTGGCGTGTGCGTCCTTCGATCTGGAAACTGAAGCGTTGTTCGAAGCGCACTGCTCGCAGCATGCGCGTGGGATCGTCCACGAAAGAAAGGGAATGCAGCACGCGCACCAGGCCCTTGCGTAAATCGTTCAGCCCGCCCCAATAATCGTAAAGCTCTCCGTAATGGCGACCATCCAGGCGCAGCGCCATAGTATTAATGGTAAAGTCGCGTCGGTGCAGGTCGAGCTTGATGCTGGAGCGCTCGACCGTGGGCAGGGCGGTGGGGTATTCATAGAATTCTGTGCGCGCCCCGATCAGGTCCAGGCTTTCCGGAAGTTTGGCCTGGTCTACGCTGTCCGGCTCGCTCAGGCTGTGTATCAGGCGGGTAGGGATGTCGGCAATCCACCACTTGGCCGTGCCGAAGCGGCTGTGGCTGACCACCCGCCCGCCGTATTGTTCTGCCAGCGCCCGCGCCAGGACTATCGCATCCCCTTCGACCACCACGTCAAAATCCAGGCTGGGTCGCTCCAGGATCAGATCGCGCACGAACCCACCGACGATGTAAACCGCCAGGCGGCGCTCGTGGGCCGCCGCCGCAATGGCTTTGAGCAGCGCCAGGCGCGTCGCTGGCAGGGCGGCTTCCAGGCGGGAGGCCAGGTTTTGCTTGCCGGGAAGCTGCGCTTCGCTGGTAGCCAGGGTTTTCAACAGGTCGGTGCGGGTGACGATGCCGATTACTTCTCCGGTTTCCGGGTTGATCACCGGCACCTGGCCCCAGCCGCTGTTGGCCATCAGTGTCTGTAAATGTTCGAGGCTGTCCTGTGGGACAACCGTCACTTCACCCGCCTCCATCAGGCTGGCTATGGCTGGGTTGAGCTTGTGCGCCACGGCGCGGTCTACCGCCCGGCGGGTGAGCAGGCCGATCACCTTTCCGTTTTCGACCACCGGGTAGCCTTCATACCCATAGCGCTGCATCAGGTGGGCGGCTTTCTGGGTAGACGTTTGGGGTGAGATCACCAACGGGCGCTGTGACATTACCTGGCCTACGTTGATCGAGGGCTTGACGTACTGCGGCAGCACTTTCAACAGCTCGTCATGTACCTGGCTGACCAGTGATTTTTCGCCTGCCCCCGCCGCAGGTGCAAGCGTCTCGGGGTGGATCAGGGCAGCCGCGGCGCGCTCGTGCCCGCCGCCCGCAAAATGTGCGGTGACCTCGGCCACGTTGATCCGGTCGGTGGTCGAGCGCGCCACCATGCGGATCCCTTCGGGGGTGCTGACGATCACGAATAAAGCGTCCGTATCGAGCAGATCGTGCAATTTGTGGGCCACGCTCGAAACTTCCTCGGCCAGCTCGCCGGCCTCGCCGCAGGCCAGCATGATATTCTGCCCGTTGACCAGGTGGCTCTCGACCCCCTGCAGCAGCCGGTCGTACAGCCGGCGTTGGTCGGCGGACAGGGGCGGGTTGAGGAATTCCCCCGTCGTATGCAGGTTGGCGCCCATCTCCAGCAGGTTGGCTACCGCTCGAACGTCCCGCGGGGTCGTACCGGCAAAGGTCAGCGTGCCGGTGTCTTCATAAATACCCAGCAGCAGCAGGGTGGCATGCACCGGGTTGAGCGCCCCGTTGTGTTCGAGCAGGCACTCCACAAAAAGGGTGGTGCAGGCGCCCAGGTGTTCGGTGGTGACTTCCCACTCCGGGGGAGTTTCCGCCCGCGGCTGGTGGTGGTCGATCACCTGGATATGCGTTTTACGGGTGATCCCTTTGAGCGTCACCAGGCCCTGCGTATCCACCAGCGTCACTGTCTCGATCGGGCCGGCTGGCACATCGCGCCCTTCGATGAACGGCAGGTCGGCCCCGTACAGGGTCAGGAAAGCGCGTACGTTGCGGTTGACCCGCCGCGGCAGGACGGGGATGGCGCTCTCATCCAGGAGATACGCTCCCAGGAGCGCCCCCATGGCGTCAAAATCGGCCTGTTCGTGGGTGAGGATAATATGCATCAGTTTATTATACAATGGTTGCGCCCACTCCTTCTTTTTGGTATGATCAATCCAGGAGATTGCCATGCCAACTGAGCTGTCCCAGGCTGAAATCTTACGCTACTCGCGCCACCTGATGATCCCAGAAGTTGGCCTGCAAGGCCAGCGCAAGCTGAAAGCGGCTTCTGTGTTGGTCGTCGGTACGGGCGGGTTAGGCTCGCCGGTGCTCCTGTACCTGGCGGCCGCCGGCGTAGGGCGCATTGGGGTGGTGGACTACGATATGGTGGACGACTTCGAACCTCCAGCGCCAGGTGATCCACGGCAGCGATGCAGTTGGAAAACTAAAGGTCGAATTCGGCGGCTCAGCGCATGCTCGACATCAACCCCTTTATCTTGGTGGATACTTACAATGAAGTATTCACCTCCAAGAATGCTTTGAGCATTGCCGCCCCGTACGATATCCTGGTGGACGCCTCGGATAATTTCCCTACCCGTTACCTGGTCAACGACGTAGCCGTGCTGACCGGCAAAGCGGACGTCTACGGCTCGATCTTCCGCTTCGAGGGGCAGGCCAGTGTGTTCGACGCCCGTCGAGGTCCTTGTTACCGCTGCCTTTTCCCCGAGCCGCCTCCGCCCGGTATGGTGCTTTCCTGCGCCGAAGCGGGCGTGTTCGGCGTGCTGCCCGGCGTGATCGGCGCCCTCCAGGCGACTGAGGTGATCAAGCTGATTCTGGGCGCCGGGGTAATGCTGACCGGCAAGTTGCTGTTGTACGATGCCCTCGACAGCGCTTTCCAGGTGGTAAACCTGCGTAAAAACCCGCACTGCAAGATTTGCTCGCCTGAGCCAGAAATCACCCATCTGATCGATTACGAGCAGTTCTGCGGCGTCCCGGCTAACGACCACGTAGGAAAGCTCTTTCCGGTGGAATGGGAAATATCCCCCGCCGAAGTGGCGCAACAAATCCACGGCGGGGCGGCCATTCAGCTTGTGGATGTGCGCGAGCCGGTCGAACAGCAGGTCTCCCGGCTGCCTGGGGCGCGCCTGATCCCCTACGGCGAGCTGGCCAGCCGCCTGGACGAGCTGGACCCGGAGGATGAAATCGTGCTCTTCTGCCGCACCGGGGTGCGTTCCGGGCGCGCTCTCCAATCCCTGCTGGCGGCCGGTTTCCGAAAGGTGAAACACCTGCGCGGCGGGATCAACGCCTGGGCCGACGAAGTCGACCCTACGGTATTGAAGTATTGAAGAAGAAGATTAACCGCACGCTCTTCAGCGCACCCGCAGGGGTGAAGGCACGAAGGAAAGAAAGATTAAAGTGCACAAAGAAGAGGATAAAGGGGAAAAATCAAAGAGCTTGCATAAACGCCCAATCAGCGCATCTCTACCCGTATTTTCTTTTCTTGCTTATCCATTAAATCTTCTTCTTTGCGATCTTTGTGCCTTTGCGGTGAATAAAATCTAGAGGGAATGCAATGAATAATACGATATCAACCGATACTCCCCGCTGCCTGTTGGCCGTGCTCGCCCATCCGGATGACGAGACCTTCGGCATGGGCGGCACGCTGGCCCTGTATGCCCACCAGGGCGCTGAGGTTTACCTGATATGCGCCACGCGCGGCGAGGTGGGCGAGGTGGATCCTAAATATCTGCAAGGCTTTGCCACCATCGCCGACCGGCGTGAGCACGAGCTGCGCTGCGCCGCCGAATGGCTTGGCCTGAAGGACGTGATCATGCTGCCCTACCGTGATTCAGGCATGCCCGGCTCGCCGGATAACCAGCATCCGCAGGCGCTGGCCTTCCAGCCCCTCGAAAAGGTCGCCGCCGACGTGACCCACTGCATCCGCCGGCTCAAACCCCAGGTGGTGTTGACCTTCGACCCGATTGGCGGCTACCGCCATCCCGATCACATCGCCATCCACAATGCCACCATACGCGCCTTTTACGCCGCCGGCAACCCGGCTGAGTTTGCCGGCGACTTGCCCGCCTACGCTCCGCAAAAACTGTATTTCCATACCATGCCGCACGCCATGCTCAGGATGGGCGTTTTCATCCTGCGCCTGGCCGGCAAAGACCCGGCCCATTTCGGCAAGAATGGCGATATCGACCTGGCTTCGGTTGCCTCGGTCAGCTTCCCGACCCACGCCCGCATCGACTATAGGCCCGTGGCTAAAAACCGTGACAAAGCCTCAGCCTGCCACGAAAGCCAGGGTGGTGGGAATATGAACCAGGGCCTGATGGGCTGGCTGCGCCGCACCTTTGCCTCGTCGGACAATTACATGCAAGCCTACCCGGCGCCTGAGAATCGGCGCGTGACCAGGGATTTGTTTGAAGGGGTCAGGTAAATATTCCTCGGTTTGGAATCATTCCGGTGGGTTCATCTAAGAAATAAAAGTACAGTATTCAGAGACAACAGCAAAATCAAACCGATACCAGAAGCGACCTGATACGGGTGCCCTGAAACCCCTCGTCAATTGCATTATATAAAATCCAGAGAACAAAAACAACGTTCCCGAAAACGGCGGCAAATCGGAGAAGTTTGAAAACAAGATTTATATTCATGGGTAAATTATATACAATATCCATAACCTGCGCTCAAGTTTGTAAAGGACCCGCATAACCCCGAAGGTCAGGCAGGGGTTACCCAGTGCCATTTATATACCCAGCCATCGCAGCTCCGGGTCGCCCTGCCTCTCCTGGCCGGCGATTTGGTTCGTAAGGCAACTACCTGCATCTTAGCGGAGATGAACTAAGATGAGACTCTTCAGGCTTTCTTTATACTTTTCTGGTGCGGAGTACTCCACACAAAGCAAACTATATTTATCAATGCGGCTGCCGGAAATTGGCAGGATATTTCGAATACTCTGTTCGATGTTTTTAAATTGAGCCTTTTTTTCTGTTTGCTCGGGGAGCGAGATTAAATCCATAATCTGCACAAATAATACACTGCTTGCCATTTGGATCGGCCGGTCTTGCTTTGTTTCGTGAATATAATAGGAAGCAAGAGCAGAGGTAAGAAACTTGCCGCATACTTGGGTAGGTTTTATATCTGATTCTTCTATTTCGACAATAACACTGATCTTTTCGCTTTAAAAATTAAAATATCCACTTTGCACAACTCATTGGACCGGGATTTTTCGGATGTGCTGAAAAGTGGAATTTGCTGGTGCCCGCCGCAAGCCTGGTCAAGAATTAGCTCCCAGCCTTCTCGCATGTACGGTTTTAAGAATGCTCCAACTGCTTTATGCAGGTCGTGTTTCTCATTTTCATTATTCATAATTAACTCCTATCCTTACCTTGATTTAATCTTTTTACCCTGACTTTATCCAGAAAATCCCGCCCCGCAGGCGTAATTTCCCAAATTCCGTGGGGTGAATTCCCACTCAGATAGCCTTTTCATTCATTACTACTCAGCCGTTTGAATGGCGACGAAAGCCAGGATAAATAGTGTACCGGCCAAGGCCTGATAAAGTGCTTCCAGGATGGGCTGTCCATTATTCCGGGAAGTTGAGATATAAATGCACACCTGACAAATGGTTTTTGAGCCCTCGTCACTATCAGACAACACTGATTGGGACCGCCCAAGTCAGTCACATCGATTTGTCTAGCGTCCCGGAGTTGGATTCTATGAGGTTTGCTTGAAAAACAGGAAATATGCGAATGCCAACCCGAACACTAGGTACAATGCGACTGGGAGCCAGCCGAGAGCGTTCCAGACGCCGGACAACGATGCAATAAGGGTAACTATAAAACCGATCGTATTGCTCACGAAAACACCGATGATTATCGCCCGGGCCCCCACATCTGAGGCCGTCAAGTTCCTGGCAAGCCAGAGCACAATACTGCCGAAGATGAACGCCGTTCCGAAAAGTCGCGCCATCAAGGCTCCGCCTGGATCCAGTGTCATGCCGAATAAAGATCCCAATGCCACTGGCAGCAGTACAAAGCCAATCCCGAAGATTACTTCGACGATCGCCTTGGCAGCCATCCAATATTTAAGTTTCATGAAATATTCTCCTTTCTCTTTCTTCTAAAGCGGTCCCAATAGTGTCGCCAACCGCCTCGGTGTCAGGCGGTTTTTGCCTGGAAAAACACGCTGGCTGGATGTCCTTTTCTGGGAGCCAGCTCATTAGTCGTTATGATGAAAGTTTCCAAATTGTTTCCAAAACTATGCAATGGCGGACAGATGGGAGGATTTCCCCCATTGTCCAGAACATACAAAAAGCCTCTGACATACTGTCAGCGGCGTGAATGTGAACTACTCGACCAGTTTTCCGCCTGCGAAGCGAAATAGATTGCTAATTTATTATATATCAGATATATGTAAAGTCAACTGGTTGTCTCAGGGGGAAATATACTGGCGGCTCTCACGATGTACCTTGCGATTGCGAAGCATCCTGTAAGGAAGGTTTCACCGCCTGCGGGGCCTTCGCAAGGTTGTCGTCGCGTAAACTCGCCTGTAAATGGAATTCGCTGGCCGAAGAACCCCAAACCCGATCAATCGGGTTGGAAGAGAAAGGAAAATATTGTTATAACAGTCAGAACACCGGACAACCACCTGCATCTTAGCGGAGATGAACCAAGATGAGATTCTTCAAGCTTTCTTTATACTTTTCTGGTGCGGAGGACATAACACAAAGCAAACTATATTTATCAATGCGGCTGCCGGAAATTGGCAGGATATTTCGAATACTCTGTTCGATGGTTTTAAATTGATCCTTTTTTTCAGATTGCTCCGGGAGCGAGACTAAATCCACAATTTGCACAAATAAGACACTGTTTGCCATTGGGATTGGCCGGTTTGGCTTTGGTTCGTGAATATAATAGGAAGCAAGAGCAGAGGTAAGGAACTTGCCGCATACCTGTGTGGGTTTTATATCTGATTCTTCAATTTCAACAATAACACTGATCTCTTCTTGCTTTAAAATTAAAATATCCACCTTGCACAACTCATTGTATCTGGTTTTTTTGGATGAACAAAAAAGTGGAATCTGCTGATTTCCACCGCAAGCCTGGTCTAGAATAAGTTGACAGCCTTCGGGCATGAACGGTTTTACGTTTAAGAGTGCCCCAATTGCTTTATGCAGTTCGTGTTTCTCATTTTCATTATTCATAATAACCTCCCATTGGTTAGTAAAACGTTTGGTCGGTTGAGGGCTCTTACAGGACCGCCCCAACCCGCATACCGCCTCTCGCCCTTCCCTCGCCTGCCCTCAACCGAATTATACTATCCCTTTGGCCAACCGTTCTTAGGTGTGTGATATTTTGAGTGGTCGACTCGTCCGGCCGGAAGGACGTCATAGTAACTCAGGGCAACATAGATATCAACAGAGCGGTGATAAGTGTAAAACTCCAGCGGTTCTCCGGACATGCGTTCCAGCCAGAGAATGCGCGCCTCATTACCACTGACCGATTCCACCAGGTAGTGGTAGTTGCCCTTGTGAGAAATCAGAACATCACCGGTACGGATTGTTTCCATATGGGTAATCTCCTCTTAATTACCTTGGTTCAATCTTCTTCCCCCGGTTTTTCTCCAGGTAAGCCCGCCCCGCAGGCGTAATTTCCCAGGTTCCGCGAGGTGAATTCGCACTCAGATATCCTTTTCCTTCCAGATCAGGCCTGACCCACCCAATAGTATTCCTCCAGCGGATTTCATGGGCTTTGGGAAGCTGCATACGGTCATACGCATTCAGGCGGTTATCCATTATCTCCCCAACCCGATCCAAAACCTTTCCTGTTTTACTACTCCCTCCCATCTCCACCAGGGCTCGTAAAATGGGAACATAGTATTCTATCGCCGGAGTTTTTTGACCGGCGCTAAGATGGCCGTATGATCTTCTGTGCCGGACGGCCGGTTCTGTGGTCGGAACAATAACAACTGGCAAGACTAGCGACTTCCAGCGCTCCTTTAACTCTTGAAGGGAGGTAATCATCGCTTTGATCTGCTCGGCCCGGTCAAGCGCTCTCCTGGCTTCAGCAAGGTTCCCCCGGTTCATGTGCGCTGCCCCTTGTTCCTGGACAGCCTTTAATTCCTGGTTGGCTTCCTGTTTTAGGTATTCAAAGGCTTCATCGGATGTCATTATTTCCCTCCTGTAAAACCATTTCTACTTTTTCAACTCCCTTATAGTCTCAGGCCACCTTGCGCCATTCATCGCATCCACTATTTTGTCCAAAAATATCTTTGCTTGGTTTCGAGGTTCGGATAAGGGCGACCAATTCAGGAAAATCATACAACTTCGTAGAAAGTCTCTGATGGACAAACTGGAACGGCGAAGGAGAATCAATATGTGCAGAATCTCGATAGGCATAGAGTGCAATGACATATTCCACCTGGTTTTGGTGAGCCAGTTTTAGAATAAATTGATGGCTATCGAAGATTGGCGGCATCTGGCTTATAACTTCCGGATACTTGTCATATAGAACAGAGAAATCGAATTTTGGCATTGTGTGCTTTCCTATTTCGGTATGGACCAAACTTTGATTGACCTACTGGATCGGCCAGCCGCCGTGCTCCTCGATCACTGCATCGATTTCGCCCATCAATCGGATGGTTTCCTGGATGGCAACTACTATTTTCTGGTAATGAACAATATCTTCTTCGCTGAGCTGCCTGCCGCGACGGTCTTTCAACCATTTATGACAAACTTGATATCCTCCTATATAAAAGTTCCAAACATCATTAGTTATTCCCTCAAATCCTTGCTGTGGGTTGATCCAGACGTTACCATTATCAAACTTCGGAAAACCTGCTGCGACTGAATTTTCGGCCCAACCTATAAACTTATTATTTCTATTATTCAACAATGGACTTTCCATCAGATGCAATAAAACTAATTCATTGCCTTTCTTTACAAGTGCTTTAAATAAATCTTTTTTTGAGACTAAAGGTATTCTGGGGAAATCTAATTTGAGAAATTCCGAATACCGCGCTCTATAAATCGAAGAATGAAGAATGGCGTATATATAATTGAAAATATCTTCTGGGCCAATTGTTTGGACCTGATCTCTAGGTTCGTTATGAATAAATTCATATCCTAAACGATCAATGAATGCCCTAATGAATTTAATGTTGAAATTGGTAACCCGCTCATTTTTATCTACGGTATTACCGAAGGAAAGTGAAGATTGCTGAATAGCATTTGGCATGACTTTATCTGGATATAAATATAAAGGATAGAAATATCCTGCACCTTTATTACTCACCATAATTCTGCATTCGACTATTTGCCGACTAACCAAAGCATGATTGAATACCCCTTCAGCTACCTGCCTAACACTGACCAAACCGATATTACGTCGCTTTAACATATGTCTCATGACTTTAGTACCAGCCCCTCCTCGACCTATCTCTATCAAGTTTTGTTGATAAAGTAACCAACGGATATCGAAAGGTCGATATAAAGCTTGCGTGATATTCTCTTTCCAGTTGACGTCACGGATTTTTTGTCGTTCTCTTTTTGTATTCCAATAATCTCCATCTTCGACCCCAAACATTTCTCTTATTTTTTCATCACCGATTTCATACCCTGCAAGCTTTGATATCCTTTCAGTTAAATTCTTTTGGTCAAAATCAGATAATAAATTATCATGATTGGTTTTTATCCCCATTGAGTTTACTGGAAAAATATCCGATATCAACCATCCCGAGTTATATTCAGGCATAAGGTCGACATTCTGAGGCGAAAAAAGGTAAAACGGTTCTTGAGGTGTTATTCTATTCCATGAAATTGAGTTTAAATTGTTCAATAAGAGTGTCTCATATTTGGTTTTTCGCAAACCAAATAGATCACTGTGATAAACGAATTTTTTATCTAAACTCCGATAGTTTTTGATCATAAAACAAATAGCTACACCTTGTTGAATATCAAATACGTTTTCGTCTTTTGAACCATCAGGAGCGGTTTCTTTTTTATTTGAATTCCCATGTAGGTCGAGAAAATACATCTTATCGAATGTTTTCAATAATTCATTACGCATTCGACGAAAGGTAGGACTATCTAGGTAACCATGGTTAGTAATAAATGCTAGAACACCACTTCCGGCTTGGTTTATAATCCATTGACCAAACCGAATGAATTTTACATAATCATCTAATAATAATTTCGGATTGCGCTCCTTTCTCTCGTCATTTGGATAATAAAAACGCTTTACCAAATCAGTAATCCATTCACCAGAATTTGATGAATTTACGGAATATGGGGGATTGCCTAAAACAACCGAAATCGGAAGTAGGGTTTTAATTACATTGGCTTGTTCGGCTTCGTGAGCCAATAAAGGGCTATCTGTTCGAGGAATTTCGTGAGCAGGTTGTAAAGTATTAGTCAGATATACTCTCAGCCGTTCATCTGAACCAAATTTATAACCCTTTTCTCGTAAGGTTAGTCCTAATTTTAGATGGGCAACAGCATACGGAGCCATCATCAATTCAAAACCGTATAAGCGGGGCAACATGTGTTGGGGAACATATTCATTCCAACGCTTATCCCGCTCTGCTGCACTGATATTGCGAGTTTTCTGGTAAAACGTATCGTAGATTTGTTCAATAACGTACTTGAGGAAGGTACCCGTTCCAGTGGCCGGATCGAGCACCTGAACCTTGGAAACTTGCTGGCCCTTCCAATTCATCGTTCCGGCATCTGCAAATCCATCTGGGCAATCGAACTCGGTCCGTAAAAGATAGTCCACCGAACGGACGATGAACGAAACCACTGGGTCTGGAGTATAAAAAACTCCCCGTTGGGCTTTCTTTTGTGCGTCGTATTCATGCAGGAAGGATTCGTAAAAATGGATGACCGGGTCTTCCCCACGGGTTTGCCGCCCAAAATCTTGCAGGATAGCTTCCATATTGGCCTGATTTAACAGCGACATCAATTCACCTAAGCCTAATTCATCCAGGTCCATCTCGACCGACTCGCCTATTCCGACTCGCACACATTCGGCAAATAATTCGCGCAGGAACGGGTTGGTCTTGGGAATAAGCTGGTCGATTTGCTGCAGGTCAAACTGGCCGCTGTGCGGGTTGGTCGCAAAAGCTGAGAACAATCCATATGTAACGGTTTGGGCATACATATCCGCAAAATCATCCACGCTCAGATCGTGGATTAGCACGCGTTTGAATGAGCCATACAATTTGTGGAGCGGGCCGCTTGGCTGCTCCACGGCAAAGATGTCGTTGACCAGACTGCGCGTGGCGGAGGCCAGGCGGGCCATACGGCTGGCCAGAACCTGGCTGCTGGTGATCACCTCGCGATGGGCGGTGGTGAAGGCGGAAGACCAATTTTCTCGCCAGGCTTCAGCATCGTTCGGATTTACCGGCCAGCGCAGGCATTCCAGGTTGACACGTTCAAGATAGTAAAAATGATTCTCATTAGCATCCCAAGAGAAGGTACGCAGTTGAGGCAGTCCGTCCGACGTATCCTGGAAATGAGCGAAAGATATCCCACGATCCTGACCTTCACCCGTGGCCGAGATGAACATCAAATCATGTAGATTCCAGGCCGCCCGGCGGCTTTCCTTGCTGCCGCGTTTAGTCATCACCAGGGCTGCTAATACGCGGCGCATCACCACCACAGGCAGGCGTTTAGGCTCGAAGTCGATCCAGAAAATACCCCAGGGCTGGTTGCCGGTCAAGGGGCGCAGTTGTTTGATCTGGCGAATCTTGACGGCCGCCTTTTCATCCAGGCCCAAGTCGACTGCAGAATATTCGTAATACAAATCATCTGCGTTCATTTCGTCCACTGGCCACCCCAGGTGAGTACGCAGATATTTGATCAGGGATTTGAAATCGCGGATGGCTTTGATATCGGCAAATTCAAGCATAATATCCTCTTAGTTGAGTTCCATCCATGCCTTCAAAACCGGCTTCACCCCCATTGGAGCCTGAACCGATTTGAGATACGAATTGGTGATGTATTTTTCAAGTTTCTTGCGGGCATTGATAAGCAAGTCTTGATCTACAACAGTATGTCGAGGTGTTTCCAAGGGGCATTGGATCAACTGGTTAATCTGCTCCGTATCTTCCAGGATCTTCTCTGTCTCAAGATCAAATAGATACCATTGCGTAAAGGCCGCTTCGCTGTCCCATTCACCGGAAACAGTGTTCTTAGCAGGCAGGGCATAACAGAAAAACACACCTCGGCTGCCTGTAGTTGGATGGACTTTACCGCTGAATAACCGCAAAGGCAGGGTTTTGAGTTTATCCTCCAGGCCTGGAAATCTGTTTAGCAAGTCTCGGTAAGCCAAACGCATGGCTTCCGCGGCAGTGGTAGAACCTTCATAGGCCGAGTTGAAATCCTTGAGCGCTTCAAAATCATCCTCTGGCCTGAGCAGCTTTTTCCCTTCGATGCCAAAAATCTTGGAGATGCGCAGTGTCTTGTGAGCCACTCGCTCGTAAAGCGCCAGCAGGCGGTCTACCTCATGTGGTGGAAGGAAATTCCAGAAATGGATTATTCCACGCTGCGCAGTCCAATCCGGATGATCGATTAATATCTGGCTTTCAACCTTATGATCCAGGCGGCGGTCCACACGCCCGATGCGCTGCATCAGGCGTACCGGGTTCCAGTGCAGGTCATAGTTAATCATCAGAGTGGCATCCTGCAGGTTGAGGCCTTCGGATAACACGTCAGTTGAAATCAGCACCCTGGTTTCTTGAATGCCCTGTTCAGTTAATTTAGGACTGGAGGAATCATTGTAATAGGGAGAAAAGGCGGTAATGATATCGCCCCGGGTGCTGCTGTTGGCGCTATCTACTTCATCTATCGGTCCTATGCCAGCTTTGCGCAGCTCTGCCGATAAGTAGCGCGCCGTGGACATATATTCGGTAAAGATCAAGACTTTGTTATTCCTAAGTAGTTGGTCTTCTTTCAGCAGTTGGATCAATGCCTGCAATTTGTCGTCCATCTCAGGCTTAAAAGTTTGCAGTTCCTGCAGAAAGATGATTAGTTGATCCAGGTCCAGGTAAGTTTCGTCCAGAATTTCTTCGACTTTAAATTCTTTGCGCGACAATTTCTCGGTCTCGATGGTAAATTCCAGTGGGGTTCTATCTTCTTCAGGTTCTTCCTCATGCCCATGCTGGTGTTGATGGACAATTTCTAATAAATCGGCGTGCTGGCCTCGCCAGCGTTCAAGGCGGCGTTTTTCAATTGCAGATTCACAGTTTGTATTGACAAAAGAAAGTAATTTAATCAGCAGTGCTTCGCACGAGTTTTCAAATGCCTTGGCCGAGCTTTCAAATCTCTTGAGCAGTAGCGTACGAATCAAACCTACCACCTGGGCCTGTCGTCCTTGGGTCATTGGGTCAATCTCTGTATCGGCTCCCAGTGGGTAAGACAGGGGATTATACATCGCCAGGGTCAGGAGGGGTTTTTCTTTCTTAAAGGCCCGTTCAACTAGGTCAAGCAATCTGCCATAAGTCTTGATTAGTGAGAAATTTGCTACTACGGGAGGTTCTCGCACCGGAAAAACGACTTGATTCCCCCCATTCTGTTCCTGGCTCTTTCTTGCATATGCCCGGCTGCGCTGTACCACCAATGCCCGGAACAGGTCATCCTTACCTAATATTCGCTCCGCCTCAGCCGCACTTATTTCGACTTCTGCGCTGCTTTCACCCATCAGGCGCTTTAGCGCATTTTCCAAAGTCCGGAAATGACCCGGAAGGGAATGGATACCAAGTGGCGCCGACTTGAAATAATCTGGCTGTCTGCGTGAGAAAAGCTCGATTTCATGCTGCAAATCCAACAGGCTATTATTAATCGGGGTTGCAGTCAGGAGGAAGACCTGTTTACCTTCCAGCATGGAAAAAAGCTTTTTGTAAGTGCTGGTAAACTGATTTCTGAAGTGATGCGCTTCATCGATGATGACAACATCGGCTTTTTGAGCAACTTCTTCCATCAATTGAGGATAATCGCCCCCTCTTAGCATGTCAGAATGGTTATAAATCGCCAGGCTGCTGTAAGCTCCAGTCAAGCCTGGTAAATACCTTTTCAACTTGTTCTCCCAAACTGGTTTGCGAGTAGACTTTGGGACAATTAAGGCAATCCGTTTACGTTCAAATAACAAACGCTCGATTAACATCAAACCAATAAATGTCTTCCCAAGGCCAACGCTATCACACAACAGTGCGCCACGATAATTTGTGGCAATTTTCATGATGGCGTGATATCCTTCTTTTTGGTAAGGATCCAGGATGGGATAAATTTTAGAATCGGTTTTTTCCCATTCTCCGGCTGTCATTTCGTGACCTTTGAAGAATTCATAGAGGGCTTTGGCATAGACTTCAAACGGGGTATATTCACGCACATGCCTCTGGATAACCTGCAGGATTTGAGGCGTGACGTCTTCCGCTTCATTCCAGTAGTTTTCATACCAATGTTGAAGTTCTACGACATTGTTACGGATGAGCACATTTAATTCGATATTCTCGTGTAATCCTGGATAAGTGAAGTTGCTCGATCCAACCAAAGCAGTTGATCCAACAACGTTAAATTTCGAATGGGTGATATAGGCTTTTGCGTGAAATTTCTTTTCCCTATATAACTTGCATTGGATCTGGTTGTTTTGAATTGCCTGAACTATGGCGGGCACCCCAATCAGAAAATCGTTATCTTCTTTGGCGCATTCGATGCTTTCGTCCAGTGCGCTCGCTATCCTGCCAAGGGCAGCATTAAATGCCTGTTGCGTCCTTTTACTGACCTCATCTCCCATTAGAATTCGTATCTGATCAATTTTCTGCCAGCAGCTATCCAGTGCTAGCAGTGCGCCAATTTCGAAATACCCGGAAGCGATATCCAGAGACTTAGAAATATCGCACCATCCCCGTAAATACTCAGCCACTTTCCAGTATTCATCGCTGTTATCGACAATGAACAATTCTGTTGCCGGCTTAGTGGTTGATTTTGGTTGTTTAATAGGAAAGGTGTGTTTTTTTTGTTGGCCGATTTCGGGTGGTAGAATGCTTGGAAGGGAATGTTGTGTCTTGGAAACACGTTTTGCTGATTTAGATGGCATAATAACCTTTGTCGAAAAAAGGGACAATAAGGCTGGTTGATTTATCCACGTATTGGAACCGCTAAGACCCCACTACAATAAGCAACATTACAATTATATATCTAATGCACTCATAACGATGTCGGGTTTGGTTATAGGATGAGATGTTTCATTGTAAGTTCTGCCTCGGATTCTTATCCTTTTCATCCTTACATCCTTGTTCCCTCCTCTTCCAACCCAATTCATCGGGTTTGGTTTTTTTTCAGCCTGCGAATTCCATTCGCTGGCGGGGCCGGGCAAGGCAGTAGTCGGTGACGCCATTCCAGGGAGCCTGGTCGTAATCATCGACAGGAATCTCCAGGCCGACCTGCTGGTGGTTGTGAAGACACCGGCCGGCAGCTTCAAGAGCTGGATCGATCAACTCTTTCCGAGTTTTATCTTCGCTGATCCTAAGCGAGGAAACCTTTCGAGTGGATTGCCCCTTACTTACCAGTTATCCAGCATCACCAACAGTAAATCTCTCTCTACGATATTTAGGACTCTCAATTTCATCCAGTACCGCAACCGCTATTGTTCCTGTTGTTGTGTGTGATTCTCCATTTGCTGAAAACAACAATTCGTCTTTCCCAAGAACAACACCTTTCTTTGGACCTGGTTCAAATGTAGCGGAGGGTGATACTCCCACCCAATTCACATTATCAACCTCTTTCAAAAAATTCAATTCTTTTAATTGGTTTTTAGGAATAGATATCCATTTTTCGCTTCCAGGGATTTCTCTAAGATCCTCGACAAATAAGTGTTTATCTTCCCCTGTCCTTAGACTTCCTGCGCCCAAAATGAAGATAAGTCTTGGGGAATCTGTTGCTCTAAACATAGCAATTAATTTGGCGGTTAGATCGACATGTTGGTATGCCTCATCCGGTGAAGAAGCAAAAGCATCAACAACAACATCAAAATCCTCTAAATCCGTTTTGGATAATTGAAAGGCATCTACTTCCAAAACATCAGAGTTGCTGCCCAATATTTCTATCGCCTTTTTTTTATTTCTAACGATAGCAACTACCTTATGCCCTCTCTTGATAGCTTCCCCATATATAGCTTGACCTGCATTCCCTGTTGCGCCGATAATTCCAATTTTCATATTTGAATCCTCCCTCACAAAATATAAAAAATCTTACTTTGCTTTTTCCTGCTATATCGACTAAATTGTACTTTTATTCTACGTTGCTTCAGCAATATTTTAGTTGCCCAGTTTTCTGCAATGTCGCCGCTTTGGGCAGAATTCATGTGGCTAAATCGCCTGTTTCTTCAGGCTAATTGGTGAAGGTATTCTTAAAATGATACGCTTGCGCGGGAGGTAAGTCAAGTTGAGGAAAAGACGCGTTGGTAAGGAAACCTTCTTGCACATCGGGCGTAATCTTCACCCTGACCAACGCTAGCTCAACAGGCGGGACCCCACGGGGCCGAGCAGTTACAGCTGGTTTATGATTTCGGCTTTCTTTGCGTCATATTCTGCTTGAGTAATCAGGTTGTTTTCGAGTAACCGATTCAATTCCTTCAGTCTACCGGTTGCACTACTGTCAACCACGTCGATAATGGTGCTGTCGGATATTGGCGGGTTCCGACGCCTGGTAGCCACCCTGGCACTAACCCAGGCGATAAAGCCGAAAAACAGGACAATACCGCAAATAACCATCAATTCTGGAATACCAATGCGAAAACCCATTTAGACCTCCGTTGGATGTTATTGTAATGCATATCCTTTCCATCCTTATATCCTTGTTCCCTTTCCTACTAACCCGAATCATCGGGTTTGGGCTTTTTTTCCCACCCATCCCCTTTATCTCTTTCATCCCTGTTACTCCTGCTCTTCCCGTCCCCTATGCATGAAAAACTGCACATATTGCCCATAAAACTGCACATTAATGCTGTTGACATCCTCCCCAATCCTGCTATAATAGAATATAGAACACCTATTCTATTTTCATTTCAACCCGTCGCTTGATTCATTCATCTAAGAAAGGCCACCACCCATAACCGGCACACCCCCCGCCGCCAGTCCCCGCCGCCGCCGTGGCGCCCCCCTCCGTAACCTCAACGCCCTCAAGCACAGGCTGATACGCCTGTAGCCGCAAATACCGAATTGTTTCTTTTTGTTTTTTTAATAGAAACAATTCCTCGCTAAGTCTGCGTCTGCCGCCCCCTGTGTTGTGTCAATTTTCACGAAGTGATCCATGTTTGACACCCTCAAAAAGTATGTTAACATTACCCGGTCAGTCTGGGATCGCCCGTCCGCCCACCTTATTCCTTCCCTCAGGATTTCTGCATGCAAAGAAAATGGATTCAGGCGCTATTCTTCCTGGCAGGCATCAGCTCGCTCATCTATGAAATCACCTGGGTCCGCCAGGCCACCCTGACCTTTGGGGTGAGCATTTACGCCTACAGCGCCGTGCTGACCGCTTACATGGGTGGGATGGCCCTGGTGGTACTGGGTAACCTCACCCGCTTCGCCCTGGAAGGGTTGTCGACCGTCTATGCGGTGGTGAAAGCTAACCCTAAGGCAGTGCTATGGACCTGTTGAAAGACCGCCAGGCGGTTGCCGATACCTTTATCCGGGCCTATGCTTACCTGCAAAGCTCAGTGCCGGGTACGACCTTGACCGCCCTGGGCGACCTGATGTGCCTGCACTTTGGCAAGGCTTTCGACGGCATCACGGATGAATTTTTTGCGATCGAGCCGGATCCCGACCACGTGGTGCAGACCATCCGCCAGGCAGAAGGCCCGGCGGCGCACTGGCTGACCGTTTTCACTGACTTTCCCGAAGAGACCCAGGCGGCTTACCTGGGGCGCGGCTATGACACCGACGAAGCGCAGTTCCTCATGGGCCGCCGGCTGGAAGGCATCCAGCTTACCCACAGCAGCATCCCGGTCCACCGGGCTGCCCGCCTGGGTGAAATCGAGGCCATCAACCAGGCGCGTGGCTTCCGGGTGATCCACCCGGGTTTCCTGACCGACACGCGCGTGGAGGTCTACTATACCGGCGCCCCCGATAACCCGGCTGCCTGGGGTTCGGCGCTGCTGGTCGATGAAGATACCCTATACCTGGCCAACATGTACACCGTCCCAGACTTCCGCCGCCAGGGCTTTGGCTCGGCCTTGCTTTCCACCATCCTGGTGGATGCCGCCGAGGGCGGGGCGAAATGCTGCATTCTGGTATCTTCCAATACCGGCCACCGCCTGTACCAAAAGCATGGCTTTGTCGACCTGTGGAATGTGGAAGTTTTCACATCACCGTAGCTAATTGAACCGATTGGGGTTGTATATACAAAGTTTTGGAAAAGGCGTCCTTATTACTTCCCCCTTACAGGAGATAGCCATGATCATCCGCTTATTCCAGGTCAAAGTCCGCCCCGGAAAACAAGCTGATTTCAAAAAGACCCTTGAACTGCTCTCTATTCCAAACATCCAATCCGGCAACGGCATGATTGCCTTTTACCCCGGGCAGCCGCTCGGAGCGCATTCCAATGAGTTTGTCCTGGTAACTGTCTGGACGGAGCAGGCCGAAGAAAAATACAAGTCACAAACCGACTGGGCCAAAGCCATCATGCCGCCTGAGGTCATGCCCATGCTCGAAGAATGGCACGTGCGCGGCTATAAATCCTTCGGCATCCTCGAACAGCCGATGAAGCCGCTGCTCCAGAACATCTAACCACTTTTATTACTCTAATTCGCCGGGTTTTTCTTGCCGGGTGCGCTTGATCGCCCCTCTGTGCTTTTTGGCGTCGAGTCTGGCAGCCCTGGCGGAAAAGGATGGCCGGGTCTTTTTGCGAGTTTCAGGTTTCTCCAGCGCTTTTATAATTAAAACTACCAGCCGGTGGATGGCGTCCAGGCGGTTCTGCTCCTGGCTGCGATAGCGTTTGGCCTCGATGACCAGTACACCCTCACCGGTCAGGCGGCTGCCGGCCAGCCTGGCCAGGCGTTCTTTGACCTTTTCGGTCAGCGAGGGTGAACCGCCCACGTCGAAGCGCAGTTGCACCGCGCTGGAGACCTTGTTGACATTCTGCCCGCCCGGTCCCGAGGCGCGAATAAAGTCGAGCTGCAGCTCGCTTTCACCCAGGGAGAGGGTAGAGGTAATTTCGATCATCTAAGGATCAGATCGCCTGGCCTTTGAACTGGCTGACATACAGGTGGTGGTAGAAACCGCGCTTGTCCAGCAGCTCCTGGTGATTGCCCTGTTCGACGATCTCGCCGTTGTTGATCACCACCACGTTGTCGGCGTCGCGGATGGTGCTCAGGCGGTGGGCGATGACGAAGCTGGTGCGCCCGTGCATCAGCCGCAGCAGGGCGTTCTGGATGCGCAGCTCGGTGCGCGTATCCACGCTGCTGGTAGCCTCATCCAGGATCAGGATGGCCGGGTCGGCCAGGATGGCGCGGGCGATGGCCAGGAGCTGGCGCTGGCCCTGGCTGAGGTTGCTGGCGCGCTCGGACAGGTTGGTCTGGTACCCCTCCGGGAGCTGGCGGATAAAGTGATCGGCGTCTGCCATTTGGGCTGCTTTTATGCATTCCTCGTCCGTGGCGTCCAGGCGGCCATAGCGGATATTCTCCATGACCGTATCGGCGAACAAGAAAGTATCCTGGAGCACCAGCGCCAGCTTGCGACGCAGGTCCCCTTTTCGGACTTCGCGGATATCCTTACCGTCAATGGCGATCTTGCCACCCTGGATTTCGTAGAAGCGGGTAAGGAGGTTAGTAATGGTAGTCTTGCCTGCCCCCGTAGGGCCCACCAGGGCCACGATCTGCCCGGCATGGGCTTCCAGGGTCATATTCTTGATGATCGGGGTGCCTGGTGTGTAGCCAAAATGGACATTTTCAAAGCGTACATCGCCATGGATCGTTTCGAGCGGGAGAGGATTGGCGACGTCGAGTGTCTCTGGGGCGGTGTCGATGATCTCGAAGACCCGTTCGGCGCCGGCTAATGCAGCCTGGATCGAGTTGTACAGGTTAGCCAACTGGCGCACAGGGGAGATGAAGTTCTGCCCATAGCTGAGGAAGGTGGCGATGATCCCCACACTGACCAGGTTGCGCAGCGCCAGCCAGCCGCCCAGGCCGGCCAGGACGATGACAAAGAAGTTGCCCAGCACGTTGGTCAGCGGCATCAGCAGTAAAGCGTAGGAATTGGCGTAGACGCCGGCCTTGAAAACTGCCTGGTTCTGTTTGCGGAAGTCCTCGATGACCGATTCGTTGCGGCGGAAGGCTTTAATCACTTTCTGCCCGCTGATCGATTCCTCGGCGATGCCGTTCAGACCGCCCAGTGAGAACTGAAGGTCACGAAAGCCTTTGCGCGTGTAACTGGCCACAAATTCGGTGAACCAGACCATGATCGGTATTACCAGCAGGCTCGCCAGGGCCAGCCAGGCGTTCAGCACGAACATGGCGATCAGGATGCCGACCATCGAAAGCACGCTGGCGACCAGCGAGGTTACGTTCTGCGAAACGGCCTGGTTGATAGCATCGATATCGTTGGTCAGGCGGCTCATCAACCCACCGGCCGGGTGGGTGTCGAAAAAGCCGATGGAAAGACTTTGCAGATGCTGAAAAAGGTCGCCGCGCACTTCTTTCAGGGCGAGCTGCGAAATGCGCGCCATGATCCAGTTGGCAATCGCCTGGAAGAGGTTATTCAAGGCGAACAGGATCAGCATCAGCACGGCAGTGCGAATCAGGCCAGCCGCGTCTTTACCCCCGATAAACCTGTCGATTGCCACACCCATCAGGTAAGGCCCGCCAAGCCCCAGCATGGTGTAAAACAACACGCATCCTGCGACGATAATTAGAGCCGTCTTGTAGCGTTTGAGGTAAAGCGTCAGGCGTAGCATCGCACGACGGGGGTCGCGCGCCTGTTCGAATCTTGCCGGCCGGCCAGGTCCCCGGTTCATCATGCGGGTGCGGATGTCACTGGCGGTTGGACTGGAGGTTTGGCTAGTCATTTTCATTCGCTCCCATCAATACCGGTAAACCTTCTTTTTCGTGGAACCCGTTGCCCAGTTGCAAATCGTATATTTCCTGATAAATTGGGCTGGAGCGCATCAGCTCGGCGTGCGTTCCCTCGGCGGCAATCTTGCCCTTATCGATCACGATGATCTTATCCGCATTCAGCACTGTGCTGATGCGTTGGGCGACGACAAAGCTTGTGCGATCATGCATGATCTTTTCCAGGGCATTTTGGATTTTGGTTTCGGTTTCCACGTCCACCGAACTGGTGCTGTCATCCAGGATCAACACCTTGGGCTGGGTAATCAGGGCACGTGCGATGGCAATGCGCTGTTTTTGCCCGCCCGATAGGTTCAGCCCGCGCTCTTCGACGTGGGTGTCGTATCCATTTGGCAGCGCCAGGATAAAATCGTGCGCCTGGGCGGCTTTGGCGGCCGCCACGATCTCTTCTTCACTGGCCTGCGGGAGCCCATAGCGGATGTTGTCCCGCACGGTACCCGAGAAGAGAATACTTTCCTGGGGGACAATGCCGATATGTGCAAGCAGTGAATCCTCCTGGATGCCGCGCACATCCCGTCCATCGAACATGACCTTTCCACTGTTAGCGTCGTAAAAGCGTGGGATCAGGTTGACCAGGGAGGATTTCCCCGCCCCGGTGGCTCCCAGGATGGCGATCGTCTGGCCGGGTTCGGCGACCAGGTGGATATCCTCCAGCACGGTGACATTGCTGCTGCCGCGGTAACAGAAACTGACCCCGTCAAACGCCACCCGGCTTTGAGCGTTGGCCGGTAGGGGTTGGGCATCAAAAGCTTCGCCTACTTCAGGAATGGTGTCCAGGACTTCGTTGACGCGTTTGGCGGAAGCCAGCCCATTTGCCCAGGTATTGGAAAGCTGGATCATCATGATCAGCGGGTTCATCGTGGTGAGCAAGTAGTTGGTAAACGCCACAATCTGGCCAATGGTCATGCTGCCATGGATGGCTTGCAGCCCGCCTGCCCAGATCACTGTGACCATGCCTATGTTGACGAAGATGGTCAGGGCGGGTGTCATGGTCGACATGAACTGCATCACCCGCACGGTGTTGTGGGTCAGATCCTCGTTGGCCACCTCGAAGCGCTCCCCTTCATGATTCAGCGCGCACAAAAGCTTTTACCAGGCGCGCCCCTGCGATGTTTTCCTGCAAGACCGTATTGAGCCGGTCCAGCTTTTGCTGGACAATCCGGAACATCGGTTCCATTTTGATGCTGAAAATAATAATAACCGCCGAAGTGACCAACAGCAGGGGAATCATGGTGAGGGCCAACTGCGGGCTGGTATTGAACATCAGGATCAGGCTGCCGATCATCAAGAACGGGGCACGCGTACCAATGCGCAGCGAAATCTGTACCAAGCGCTGGACAGCCCCAGCATCGCTGGTAAGGCGCACCATCAGCTTTCCGGTGGTGAAACGATCCAGGTCGCCGTAAGAAAAGGATTGAATCTTGACGAAAATCGCCTCACGCAGGTCCCTGGCGAAGCTTTCTCCCACTCGCACCGAGGTGAGGCTGTTACCGACGGCGATCAGCGTGCTGAGGATCGAGATACCCAGCATAAGCACAGAGGTCTGGATGACCACCTTTAGATTGTTTTGCTTGATGCCCTGGTCGATAATTTTCTGGATCAGGCGCGGGATGGCCAGGTCCATGAACACCAGCGAGGTCAGCAAGACCAGCGCCACGACAGCTATCTTCCAATAAGGCTTGACAAAGTGAATGAGTTTGCGAAAATCAGCCATAGATTAATAATTTCCCCGGCGTCTTTATTTTTTTTCGATAAAGGTTTGTTTCAGGATTTCCAGGCCATGGACGATACTGATGATTTCGTCCGGACTCAAACCAGCCATTTTTTCCATCATCCAGTTGCGGTTCTGTCCGAAGATAGCGTTCAACAGGTCATTCCCGCTGGGAGTCAATTCGAGCCGGATGTAACGCCGGTCATCGGCGTTGGTGCGGCGCGAGATCAGGCCTTTTTCAACCAGGATATCAACCGCCTGGCTGATAGCCGGCCGGCTGATCTGCTGGAGGTCGGCCAGCTCGCTGACTGAGCCTCTGCCCTTGCGGATATGGCGGAGGATGTGGAATTGATCGAGGGTGATCTCAAAGTTTTCGGTGGCGTTGCAACGCACGTTGCCGCGGACTTTATTCCATACCGGTGGGACAGTCTCCCAAAACCGGTCGATGGCCGCCTGGAGCAGTTCTTCGGAGGTTTTTTCGAGCGTTTCCATTTTTTACCTCGCGGACTTAGATAATTCTCTTAACAGTTAAGTATCTTAACTATTTTACAATAGATTGTAATAATGTCAAGATCTTATATTAGACTCATTGTCGTGCTGGATCACCAAATTTTGGAGGGTGAGCGTGCGTACGCACGCTCACCCTCCAAAATTTGAATTCTTCCATGGGAAATTCCAAAGATCCTGGACTGACGTATACGTGAGAAAAGTTTAATGAATCTTTTCTACTTCCACGCTAACAGCCTGCATGATGCGGGCGATAGCGGCGGCGGTACCGGTCGTGGCTGTGAACATATTGGCTGCCCCGCCTGTGTCAATCTCGGCGCCATCTAAATTGACTTACATCCCTTCAAATAAGCAAACTACGTCGGGGATGATATCTTCGGATAAGCTGACCTGGATGCGCGCCTTTCCCTGTTCGTTGAAAAGGTAAACGCATTCCCCTGGTTGGAGGCCGCGCCGCGCCGCATCATCAGGATGCATGGTCAGGCAGTGGGTTTCTTTCTTTCGAAAAAGAACTGCACCCATTGCGCGGAAGAACGTCCAGCCGAAAATTCTTGCTGGAAACCAAGCCGGTCAGCCATGTCGCACAGGATATCGTAATCGTTGCGCGCCTGCCCACGCGGCGTTACGATCTGCGGTTTTTACAGCAGATAGTTTCCTAACCAGGGCAGGCCCACGTCTTCTTTTTCCAGCGTGGTAGCGGCTGGCAGGACCACGTCGCAGTAACGGGCGGTCGGAGTAAGGAAGAGGCTGTGGCTGACGGCAAAGTCGACTTTTTCGAAGGCGGCTATATTCTTCCGAATATCGCTGCCCTGTTTGAGCGAATTAGCGCCCATGCTGTAAATGGCGTGGATGTCGGTTGGATACCCCCCGCTCTTGCCTTGCAGGACTGCGTCAGGCTAGCGCAGGACGGGCAGCTCAGGCTGGTCGTCAACGGACGGTACCTTCGGGTTACTTGCCCATCCTCAAGGCAGGCGAGCAGTGGGCAGGCGTCCCCGCCGCAGTCTTTACCGCAGAAAAAGGGCAGGGTCTTCATTTTTGGCTTTGGCTTTTCTCTTTAATTACCCGGTCGTAAGCTGCATTGAGCGCTTTCATCATTTCATTGGCCCAGGCAGTGCGGGTTGGGTTGGCGTCAGGATGGACCTGCAAGGCAATGGTGCGGAAAATGTGTTGGATCATTTTCAGGCTGGCGTTGGGCAATACTTCCAATTCTTCAAATGGAGAACTCTTATCGCCCAGCCGCCATTCATCCAGAAAGTTGGTTTTCAAGACTTCCGAGTAGGCGATGTTCAATTCCGAGGCGCTGAGTGGTGGTGTTTCATGGTCGATTTCGCGCGAGCGCGCTTCAAAGGCCTTTTTGGCTACCACGGCGTGCAGTTTCGGCTGCACTCGCAGCACATCGAACGGGTCAGAAGGCGAAGGTTGAGGAGTTTCTTCTCCCATGCCGCGTGGAGTCTTGGAGTACTCGTTCTCTTTGTAGGCTTTCTCGAAATCGGGGGTGCGTTTTTTGCGGTAAATAAATGGGCGCAGGTCGGGCTTTGCGGCAAGTTTACCTAGTATGAACGAGATCAGTTGAATCCCGGCCAGTTTATTCAGGTTCTCATTGCCTTCAGCGCAGTCGGGGATATAGCTGCAGCGTGGGCAGCCTTCCATGGTGGTGCAGGTACAACCCTGTAAAGTCTCCAGCCCGGCCTCCAGCAGGCGTGGGAAAAGCTCAAACACTTTTTCCGCTGCGCCGAGGCCACCTTCGTAGTTATCGAACCAGAAAATGGTCGGTTTGCCGGTAGCGCTGTGTCCCAGGGAAGTGTAAGCCCCCAGGTCGGAGTGGTCTCCCAGAGCGACGGAAGGGTAGCGCGCATCCACGGCATGTTCGAGGGTATGCATGGCAGGGAAGAGCATGCTGGTCTGGCAGTTACGGCAGACATGCGCCAGCCCTTCCGTCACTGGGTAGTCTGTCAGCGCCTGGTAGAGATCGACCGCCCGGCTTTCGGGCAGGCAAGCGCGCAGGTTGGTCATCAGGCATTGGGCGTAAGAGCCTGGCATCAACAAGGCTTCTTGTGGAGTGAGGCGGGCCGCCTGGACGGCCAGGCTGGCCTGGCGGTGATACTCTTCAATCAGGTTGATTTCTTCGGGAGTAATTTTCAGCCGGGCGGTTAAAACAGCCGGATTGAATGGCTGTTTTAACCAGTGCAGTACCCAATTCTTCTCACCTGGCAATTTGCAAGGTGAGGCGCCGCTCAGAAAATTTTCCAGGCCGGCCTGCAGGGCCAGCCAGGCGGCCACCGATTTGAGCACAATGTGAAAGCCTGTCTGGTGAGGGGCAGGGAAATCTTTACGTTCGGCTTTTGTGTGAGTATAGAATACTTCGGTCGGGCGATGGCAGGTCGGGCAGGTGTTGATGTTGTCATCGTATTCCCGGCGGCAGAAACGGCAGCGCCGGGCAGGCTGCAGGGTATAGGTGTAGTAGCCGGTGAACAGGCGCGTGATGGTCACGTTGCCCCAGGCCAGGTCAACTCCCGGCTGCAGACTCTTGCTGCCACGGGCGTCACCGTTTACCTCTACGGTCAGATCCGCTTCCACGTAAGTGCGTTCCAGGGTGTTTTCCGGTAGTTCTAGTACTTTCACTACTCGATTGACATCGTCAAAACTGTCTACGCGGAAGAGCCGTCCATCGTTGGCTTCGTAAATGGCGCCCGGATGGCAATCCCTGTATATATACTGGCGATCCAGGAGAGCAATGCGGCGCGGGCAGGACTGGTTGGCTTGAGGGGGACACCCGCTTCCTGCCGGGCAAGGACGGTCGTCATCCAGGCAGATGGCGTAGGGCTGCTGGCTGGTAGAACGCAGGCTCTGGATCGCATAAACGTCATCCGAGTTGCTATAATTACGGTGCGTGCCCATCCAGCGCCCGTTGACCAACCTCATTACACCGTCTTGCTGGGCTTGGGTGATGATCTCACCGGCGCGTTCGCCCCAATACTGGCGCAGTTCAGCCTCGGTCAGGCCGGCCAGGTCGTAGGCGGCAGCGTTGATGTGCTTGCACCCCAGGCAGGGGTTGTGCGGGTCGACCACGAAAACCTCGGGGGGCTGGTCGAGCAGCAGGTCGGGGTGATCGCGGTAATACTGGTCGAGTGGGTTGAGCGGGTAGGGGATGAAAAGGACCAGACCTTCTTCCTGGCGTCCCACGCGCCCGGCCATTTGTCGCATAGCCATGACTGAAAAGGGAAAACCGGTAATCAAGCAGGCATCCAGATGGCCAATATCGATGCCGGCTTCGAGGGCGTTGGTCGAAATTACTCCCAGGTATTTGCCGTAACGCAGCCCTTCATAAATTTCCCGTTTAGCGTCGATGGTCAGTTCAGCGGAGATGTAGGTTTTGATCTTGCCTTTCAGGTGGGGGGCGCGCTGCTGCAGGCTCCGCTCCACCATGCGTGAAAGCGATTTTACCTCGCGGATCGAGCGGCAGAACAGGATCGTGTTTAGCGGGGAGGGATGGCCCTGGGCGTTCCTGCGGGTAAGCAGCTCGATAAATACGTCGGCTGCCACAGCCTGATAGTTGCTAAAGCGGGTGGTGAGGCTGCCCCAATCCGGGTTGAGCACCCCCCAATGTTTATCGGCCTGCTGAGACCCATCCTGGCTTTCTTCGATCAGCTCGAAGCAGGAACTCGGGCAGCGAGGTCAGGCGGGTTGCCAGGTCAAGCGGGTTACTGACTGTAGCCGAAGAGAGGATGATGCGTGGATCGGCGCCAAAGCGGCGCGCCGTCAGCAGCAGGCGGCGCATCAACCCGGCCATGTGCACTCCAAACACGCCCCGGTAGGTATGCACCTCGTCGATGACAATAAATTGCAGGTGGGCGAAGAAATCGCTCCACTTTTTGCGCGATTCCTTCAGCACCACGCTCAACATTTCGGGGTTGGTGGCCAGGATATGCGGGCTGAGGCGGGCGATTTCTTCTCGCTGGCCGCCCATCCCTCCTACCAGCGTCCGGGCGGTTACCTGGATGCCTTCGGCCTGCAATGCTTCGACCAGGTCGTCGATCTTTTCTTTCTGGTCCATCATCAGGGCATTGAGGGGGAAGAGATATAGAGCGTGCCCCGCTGGATTGCCGGCCAGGTACTCGAAAATGGCCGGGTTATAGCAGAGGGTCTTGCCGCTGGCGGTTTGAGTGACCACCACCAGGTTGCGTCCCTGCCGGATGGCGTCAAGCGCCCGCGCCTGGTGCTGGAAAAAGCCTTGAAAACCCTGCAGGCTGGCCTGGATGGCCTGCTGGATGGGGGCATTTAGCGGCAAAGCAGGTTGGCTGAAGAGCGCTTTCCTACCCTGGCGCAGCCGGTAAAATTCGATCAAGCCATCCCGGGCGTGCTGTTCGAGAAAGGATATGATTTCGAAACGATGGCCTTCCTGCTTGACCCGCTGCAAGTAGACTGGATCGATGCCGACCAACTCGGCGGCCTCGGGCAGGTGTGGGGAGGGCGGGGTTGGTGGGCGACGGGCGAGGGCGTTTGGCCTGCGGGTGGGGGTGATTGCAGTCTGAGCCGGTGGAGTCGTCGTTGGCGGGGTCATGACTAGCCAGTCCAGAACGATTTTTCGCTCTCCGTCGGCGGAATAGTGGATTTCCATGGCCAGATCCATACCGATTTCCAGGCTGCGTACCACGCTGGCAGGCAGACGAACGGTAAACCGGTCGCCATGACTTCCCAGCACGCTGACCTGCAAGCGCTCACTTTCGATCCTGACCAGCCGGGCCCTGTCGTTTTCCACAACCAGTATGGCTTGGATAACCCGGCCGTCTTCTGACAGGTGTAAATCAAACTCAGCACCGTTGAGCAGATCGCGCTGAGGGTGATGGGCTACCTGGCTTTGTTCCAAGACAACCACCTTGCCCTGGTCTGTTTCCACCTGGTACAGGGTTTTGGCGGTCTGCTTGAGCACCTGGCGTACTCTCCCGCGCACCATCATAGCCAGGTCAGTACTGGCTGAAAGCACCTTACCCAGTTCATGAGTGACACGCAGGCGCGTTCCTCGGGTAAGCAAGGTCATTCGCTGGGGCTCTATCTGGGCATGCTCTACGACTACGATACCTCCATAAGGCAGACGCACCTGGTAGCGCGTCGGAGCCTCGCGGAGAACATTGATTACTTCACCAATTTCAGATTTTGCCATCGTGTTGTGATTATACATGTTAACCAAATTAAAAAAGCGTTGCCGGATGTTAACCAGATACAAACCGGAATTTAACCATTATTTATCAGGATTTAACATACAGTTGCCCCAATGTTTCAAAGTGATTAATTATCACTTTTCAGAGCATCTTTTTATGGGATTAGCCGATCTATACGTGCACAGTATTCACAGCTACGACGGTACAGTCACCATCCCGGCTATTCTGAAGCACGTGGCCTATAATACCAAACTGAACGTGATTGCACTTACTGACCACGACCAGACCTGTGGGATTGAAGAAGCGCTCCAGCTCGCCCCAGCTTATGGAATCGAAGTGATTCTGGGCTGTGAGGTATCCACTGCTGAAGGTCACCTGTTGACTTTGTTCGTGGACAGGCCAGTCCGACCCAGCCTTTCCTACCTCGAAGCCATTCTGCGCGCAGGTGAAATGGGCAGCTTGTGCATCGCTCCGCATCCCTCGGCGCCTTTTTTCAGCAGCGTCAGCTTTCAGGCCATCCGTCGGGCATTGCAGAACCAGGATGCTGCCCGGATATTGGTAGGCATCGAGGCCTATAATGGCGGCCTGGTATTGACCCATCGCAATGCGTATATCACTACAATCTGCCAGACTTTTTCTCTGGCGCAGGTTGGTAAAGTGACGCACACGTATTAAGGACAATTGGTCAAGGAGCGACCCGTTACAAAGGAAAGACAGCGGCTGACTTTAAACTAGCGCTGATTAGCCGGGAAACACAAATTCACTAGGAACACAGCATGGACGGGTTCGAGGTTTTGTGGACCTATCTGTTCCAACACCTGCTGCTCAAGATTGGCTGGGTGCGCTAGAACGCCGGGCTGCAGGCGCCGGTGATTTACCGCCGGGTGGGTCAGATCAGCCGCTGCGAGCAGGCTGCTCAGGTCTCCTGAACAGTGTTTGTTAATTAACCGGGGTAAAACCATCCCAACTGACTATCCGGAAAATCAAGGCTGAATTGACCTTGTATAGAGAATTTTGGCTCATTGGGATTTACCGTGGAAGGTCCCCAGATTTTGGAGTGTGAGCGTGTATACGCACGCTCACACTCCAAAATCTGGGAGTTCAACACGGCAATTCCCAGAGAGCCCGAATTTTGTCACAATAGAGAGTAAAATAACTCAAGTCAACATCTATAAGGTCAGACATAACCCAGGAGATCGAACAGGTGAGGTATGGATAAGACTTATCAGGCGATCGATTTCAGCGAAAAAGAAAAAGCCTACATTCTGGTCGAATTTCCCTACCCATCCGGGTCGGGGCTGCACATGGGACATTCCTTTTCATTCACTGGAGGGGATGTCTACGCTCGTTTCCTGCGCATGCAAGGGAAAAATGTGCTTTTTCCCATCGGTTGGGATGCTTTCGGCCTGCCTACCGAGAATTATGCCATCAAAGCGGGAAGGAAACCCCAGGATGTGACGCGTGAAAATACGGATACTTTTCGCCGCCAGATGAAACAGATCGGCCTGTCGTTCGATTTTATGCGTGAGGTCAATACGACCGACCCGGAGTTCTACCGTTGGACACAGTGGATCTTCCTCAAGTTGTATGAGAAAGGCTTGACGACTAAGATGGAAATGCCGATCAACTGGTGCCCGGTGGATAAGGTCGGCCTGGCGAACGAAGAGGTAATTAACGGTCACTGTGAGCGCTGCGGCGCAGAAGTTGTCCGCCGGCGCATCAGCCAGTGGGTGGTCAAGATCACCGCCTACGCCGACCGGCTGATCGAAGGCCTGGAGCACACGGATTTCATTGAGAAGGTCAAAGCAGCCCAGGTCAACTGGATTGGTAAGAGCGTCGGAGCGCGCATCTTTTTCCCAATCAAAAACCGCCAGGAAAAGATCGAGGTTTTCACCACCCGGCCAGATACACTGTGGGGGGCCACTTTCATGGTTTTAGCCCCCGAGCATCCCCTGGTCAGCGGGCTGGTGGATAATCCGGAGATCAAGAGCTACATGGAAAAAGCCGCCCGGCTGTCCGACCTGGAGCGAGGCGAGATGGAACGGGAAAAGGATGGCGTTTTCAGTGGATTGATGGCGATTAACCCGGCTACCGGGAATGAGATCCCGGTATGGATTTCAGACTTCGTGGTGCTCTCCTACGGAACAGGCGCAATCATGTCGGTGCCGGCGCACGACGAGCGTGATTACGCTTTTGCCAGGAAGTTCCACCTGCCGGTCATCCCGGTCGTCCTTCCCCCTCAGCCCTGGGATTTCGACCAGGCGGCTTACAGCGGTAAAGAGGGAACGATGATCAATTCGGGGATGATCAACGGCTTGACCCCGCCTGAGGCCATCGAGCGCACAATCGACTGGCTGAAATCTGACCACATGGGTGAGGCAGCGGCTTCCTACCACTTGCGGGACTGGATCTTCAGCCGCCAGCATTATTGGGGTGAGCCGATCCCGATGGTTAACTGTCCCGAGTGTGGCTGGGTGCCTGTGCCGGAGGAACAACTGCCTGTGCTGCTGCCCGAAGTGGAGAAATACCAACCCACCGAAACGGGTGAATCTCCGCTGGCCAATATTCGCGCATGGGTCGAAACGACCTGCCCGCGCTGTGGGAGACCCGCTCGCCGAGAAACCGACACCATGCCAAACTGGGCCGGCAGCGATTGGTACTTCCTGCGTTATACGGATCCACACAATTCGGCCATTTTTGCTGATATGGAAAAGATGCGCTACTGGATGCCGGTGGATGTGTATATTGGCGGTGACGAGCACAATACACTGCACCTTTTATACTCGCGCTTCATTTATTTGTTTCTCTACGACCTGGGTTATGTGCCCAGGGAAATTTCTGAGCCATACCAGAAACGCCTATCGCATGGCGTACTGCTTGGCCCGGATGGGACGCGCATGAGCAAGACTGCCGGCAACGTGATCGTGCCGGATGAGCTGGTAGAACACTATGGAGCAGACGTACTTCGCACCTACCTGATGTTCATGGGGCCTTTCGACGCGACCATGGCCTGGAACGAGCGGGCGCTGTTGGGAGTCAAACGCTTCCTGGACAGGCTGGCGGCGTATGTTAAAGCAAACTCTGGAAGACACCCCTATTCTTCCATGAAAGTGAAAGTGGCGGTCGACAGGTTGTTGAAATCGGCCGGCGAGGATATCCAGTCCTTTAAGTTCAACACAGCCGTCGCCAAACAGATGGAAACCCTGAATACGCTGGAGGATAGCCAGGAGCCAGTCGACAATCTGACCTTGCAAAAACTCGTCCAGGTAGCCGCTCCGTTTGCGCCTTTCTTGACTGAAGAGATTTGGAAATTGGTGGGCGGCAAGGGCAGTGTCCACGCCAGCTGCTGGCCGGCTTACGACGTAAGCTTGGTGTTGGAGCAGCAAGTCACCGTATCGGTGCAGGTCAACGGCAAGCTGCGCGGGCTGGTCGAAGTGGATCCGGATGAAACCGAAGAGAAAGTGATAGCCCAGGCTAAAACGTTGGAGGCGGTGACTAAGGCGCTGGCTAAAGGCGCCTTACGCAAGGTGATTTACGTCAAAGGGCGTACCCTTAATTTTGTGGTCAGTTGAGATTCTTGCTGAGGAAATAAAAGATATCCACAACCATCAAGGGTTGACTTCCAAAGAGAAATCATCGAAGAAGATTGTGTTATAAGAATCATATCCTTTGGTTGTCCCGGAGGCTGCAAAAATGGCCACGTCGCCTGTTGGAAAGGAATTGGCATCATCCATGACAACCTTTTGGCCGAAATTATTGATTTGCACGCCGATCGAGCTGCCCATACAGTTTACTAACAGGTTGATATAACCGTTATTATCCAGTTTCTGGATGTTGTCGGCAGGTTTCCATTGTGGATCGGTAAGGAAAGTGGTTTTTCCCTGAACAACCTTGTAAATGCTGTATTGAGTTCCGCTGACCTTTACCGCATAAAAATTATTGGCGTCCTGGAAACCACACAAAATGCCGAAAGCCCCGTCCTGTAAACCGGGCCTTACATTTACAGAAACGATGACATTCGTAAATGATTCCTGGAGGTGGTGGGGTGGGACGACATATGCGAGCCTGTTGGGCTGCAGCAGCGAGATAGAATAACTCTGCATATTGGAATACCCAACCTTGTAATTATCGGTGGTCACTTCTGGCCAAGCGCCCTTTGTGGTTGAAAAATCTTCCGTGTAGGTCCTCGAGGCTTGAGGCGCTGATGTGGATAAAGGAGGCGTCTCAGTCGGCTGCTCGGGTTGGATAACCAATTCCTGGGTGGGAGTTGGCGCTGTTGCCTTATTGGCTGGAGATTGAGTGGCCTCCAGAACTGGAGTGTGGCTGGGAGGCGTCGATCGAGGGATATTTGCCACAGTCGCCGGTTGGCTGCCAAAAAGCATCGTCATGACACCGGCGCCTGCCGCTATGCAGCCACACAACAGGCACACACCCAGGAAAGCTGCCAGCACGATCATCCAGGTTTTATTCGATTTTTTGGGTGCAGGTGGATAAGTGTAAGCCAAAAGACACCTCTTGGTTGTGGGTTTTAATGCTGCTTTTCCCCTAAAATAATTATACCCAGAAAATAATAGATGGCTTGCCATCGCCCATCATTTCGTTCGAAATGATGTAAAATTGCAGATCATCTATTAGATGTAAGGGTGCCTTAAATGGTCGAGAGCCAGGACTTTTTCCGCTGGCTCTCATTGTGGACTGCTTAGGTGTAACACCGATGACATAATAATATACCATTTAGCCTGAGGTTACTTGACGATAACCCTACGGTTACCTTACGGACAACTAACTTAACCATTAGAGATTTTTAAGACTGGTAAAATTATGATTCTTTGGGAATCCCCGCGGTGAACTCCCGGAGTTGGGGGTGTCATGACACCCCCAACTCCAGAGCCTTTCACGGTAAATACCAATGAACCACATAAGATTCTATAGGGAAACGGCTGATTCATAATATAATTCAAATAGCCTGATCATCTAATCGGAGTTTAGAAATGGACCTTACTCCAGAAACTGTGCTTCAGAATCGATACCGGATCATGCGTCAGCTCGGCCAGGGTGGCATGGGCATGGTCTTTATGGCGTTTGATTCATCCCTGGAACACGTAGTGGCGGTAAAGCTCAACCGCAATGTTTCTTCTCAGGGTTCCACTCAATTTATTCGTGAGGCGCGTTTGCTGGCGAATCTGCATCATCCCAACCTTCCACGCGTCACCGATTATTTTGTAATCGGGGACAGCCAATTCTTGGTGATGGATTTTATCCCGGGTGATGATCTGGGCAGTCTGATCGAAAAACAAGGGGCGTTTACCATCGAACAAGTCTTGCGCTGGTCAGATCAGCTAGGCTCAGCGCTGACTTATATGCACGGGCAAACCCCACCCGTGATCCACCGTGATATCAAACCCCAGAATATCAAGCTGACCCCGGACGGGGATGCGGTCCTGGTCGATTTTGGGATTGCCAAAGCTACCGACGCATCTCAGATGACTGCTGCCGGTGCGTTAGGGCTCACCCCCGGTTATGCCCCACCCGAGCAGTATGGGTCTGGTCGTACGGGCCCATATTCCGACCATTATGCCTTTGCCGCCACCTTATTTACCCTGCTGACCGGCGTCAAGCCGGTCGACAGTGTGCAGAGAGTCCTGGGACAGGCTACCTTGACCCCGATCGATCAACTCATCCCCTCAATTCCCCGCCACGTCCAGTATGCGATCGAACGGGCCATGTCGGTCCGTCCAGAAGACCGGTTTGGCAGTATCCAGGATTTCCTGCACGCTTTGAACGATATCACTGCGATCAGCCCTAACCGCTTGACCTCCACCGTAGATCCGTCCACTCTCGATCGGACGGTATCCATCGGGTCGAGCGCCTCTACGGTTGTCTCACCTGCCGCGCTTCCAGCCGCGGTTCCTCGTCGCAGCCATATTCCGGGCTGGGTGTGGGGAGTGGTAGCGGCTGTGGTAGTGATCGCCGGAATTGTTGTGGTGGCTGGAGGGGCCGGGCTGTTCTTATATTCCAATTCCAGGCGTTCCACTGCCCAAACCGCCACTGCCCTGGCGTTAGCCCAGGAGGCGCCTTCTGCTACCAGGGAAATAGCTGTTGCTACCCAGGCGCCGATGGCGACGTCCACCCAGGCTTTGACTGCCACCCAGCTTCCACCATCGCCTACGGTTGCTGCAATTGTCCAAGACACGGCGACTAAAGCTGCCACTGCCACCCTGACGCCGGCTGCTGTGGACGGAGGAGGAGTGATCGCCTTTGCCAGCGATCGGGCGGATGGGAAAACGCTTCAAATTTGGACGATGAAGCCCTACCTTGACAACAGCGGGAAATTTTATGCGCATGATTTCACCCAGCTCACCTTCGATCCTGGTAATAAAACCCAACCAAACTGGTCGCCGGATGGCAAGAAACTCTTGTATGTAGCGCCTGGAGCAAGCCAGACCCAGGGATTGGATATTTTCATATTGGATTTGAGTACACCTGGCAGCCAGCCGGTCGATCTAAGTAAGCACAAGGGCGATGATACTGACCCGGCCTGGTCGCCGGACGGAAAACTAATTGCTTTTACCAGCAATGCGCGCGAGGATGGCATCTTGCAGTTATACCTGATGAATGCAGATGGGTCGAATTTGCACCGCATCAGCACGGATTACGAGGAATATTCGCCCACCTGGCAGCCAGATATGCAGTGGCTGGTGTATGTAATCAACGCCAGCGATAACCGCTACCTCTACCGTCGCTTCGAGGATACCGGATATTCTTATATGACCTCGACTCCTTCGGCCTATGATTCGGCTGAGATTTTTGGCCGTTTTGGGCAGGTCGAGCACCCGCAAATTTCTCCGGACGGCACTACCCTGTCGTACGTGCGGATTGATGGCTCTTCCCGGCAGATATTCACTGCTGACTATAAAAAACGAGGGGCCCAGTTTTCGAAGCTGACCACTACCGGAAAGGACTACTACCCGGCCTGGTCAGCCGATTCTCAGATGATCGTATTTACTTCCGAAAGAGACGGGAATCCCCAAATTTACCTCATGACTGCTGCCGGACTGCTGCAGACCAATCTGACCAATCGCCAGGGTAAGGATCTGCAACCTGCCTGGCAGCCGTAGGAACCTGCCCAATCAGGGTTGACATCCGATAGAAAACGTCTCATTGATTGAAGCATAATTATCAGGATAGATAACCTGTTAATTTATGATAACATTCACATGACAAAACTGATCGAGTGGATTATATATGTAAGGATTAATTATTAACTAACCCTCTGGGGAGAATTTTTGTCATGTGGCATGTCATAATTGCTGTAGGGATCCTGGCTTGTGCGGTCATGGCGATCCGGGTGCAGCGCCTGTTGGTATCAGCTCTGTGGCTGGCAGGCACGAGTGCCCTGGTTGGCATGCTGATCTACTTGCTGGGTGCGCCAGAGATCGCCGTCATCGAACTCAGTGTCGGAGCCGGACTGGTCACGGTGCTCTTCGTCTTCGCCATAAACATCGCTGGCGAGGAAAACCGCGCCGTGCAGGCCATGATCCCCAAACCGCTGGCCTATGGAGCCGTCATTCTGGCGGTCATCATCGCCGGTTGGTTGTGCTTGCCAACCCTTACTGTCGATTTACCTGCTTCACCCGCATTGACCCTGGGGTCAAGCCTGTGGAGCGACCGGGCTGTCGATACCGTTTTGCAGGTTGTCCTGATCTTTGCCGGTGTGCTGGGAGTGCTTGGTCTGCTGGCTGAGGGAAAGGCTCACGCCTCTTTGGAGAATAAAGCATGACTTTGTCACTTCCGATGATTGCCCTAGTAGTCGTTTTTATCTTGCTGGGAGTTGGTCTGTATGCTTTATTGGTGGTCAGCAACCTGATCAAAGTAGTGATAGCGCTGCAGATCTTGGGTAAAGGCGCTGTCCTGGCGCTGGTAATTGCCGGCAGCCTGCGCGGACAGGCTAACCTTGGACAAAGTATGGCACTGACGGTCATCGTGGCAGATACGATCGTAGCGGTGGTCGGATTGGCGCTGGCAGTACAGGTGCGCCGTCATTTTGACACTCTCGATCTAAAATCTCTCACCACGCTGCGGAGGTAAACCATGCTTATTCCTGCCCTGTTTGTCTCGATGATTCTATTACCCTGGGTCGGGGCCGTGGTAGTCTGGCTGACGGGGGATAGGTATGCCCGGCTGCAGCATAACCTGGCGGTCACATTTTCTGTCCTGGCTGCCGCCGCATCCGTCACTTTGCTGCCTTTCAGCCAGGGTTCCCTTGTGCTGTCAATCCCCACCAATCTCACTTTTGGTAATTTTAGCTTTATGATCGACGGCCTGGGCATGTTCCTTGCTGCCGTCGCCACGGTCATCGGCAGCCTGGCAGTAATTTTCTCGGTAGATTATATGAAGGGGGAAGCCCAGTTGGGCCGCTACTACGCCTTTGTACTTTTCTTCATTGGGGCCATGGTTGGGCTGGTGACCACAGCCAACCTGCTGCTGGTCTTCGTCTTCTGGGAAATAACCGCTCTGTGTTCTTACGCCTTGATCTCTTTCCACAATGATGATCCCAAGGCTGTTGCCGCCGGTGTAAAAGCTTTGATTATTACTCAGGTCGGCGGGATTGGTTTGCTGATTGGGGCGCTGTTGTTTTACAGCAATCTGCATACCCTGGATATCAATGACATCATTTCTCAAGCCGGCAATCTGTCGGCCAACGTGCATAGCCTGGCAGCTTTTGCCTTCCTGATTGCCGCGGCGGCCAAATCAGCCCAGTTCCCCTTTCAAACCTGGCTTCCGGATGCTATGGAAGCGCCAACCCCGATCAGCGCCCTGATCCATGCCGCCACGATGGTTAATGCCGGCGTGTATTTGTTGGCGCGCTTCTACCCGGCTTTTGCAGATGTAGGTGGGTGGCGTCTGTCAGTCATGATCGTCGGTATGCTCTCGGCTCTCCTGGCAGCCTTAATGGCGTTGGTCGCCAACGACCTTAAACGGTTGCTGGCTTATTCGACCGTCAGCCAGCTTGGTTTCATGGTCTATGCAGTCGGGGCCGGCGGCATCTTTGCCAGCCAGTTTCACCTGATGAGCCATTCTGTTTTCAAAGCACTTTTATTCCTGGGAGCTGGAGCGGTAATCCACTCGGTGGGAACACGCGATATGCGCTTAATGGGCGGCTTGCGTAAGAAAATGCCGCTGGTCAGCACGGTCTTCATCATAGGGGCCCTGGCCCTGGCTGGCCTGCCCATCCTGAACGGTTTCTGGAGCAAAGAGTTGGTGCTGGAAGCCGGGCTGCAGGGCGGACCGGCCTGGATATTTGTGATCATGCTCCTGGTGGTTAGTTTGACCGCCCTTTACACCTTTCGCTGCGTGTGGCTGGTATTCTTTGGAGAACCACGTTCGCATCTCCATGCCCACGATGCGGGAGTCGCCATGCGCGTGGCGCTGGTTGCACTGGCGTTTGGCTCGCTGACTACCTGGCTGGTGGCGGGGCCTTTCCTTGCCTGG
The DNA here is from genome assembly GCA_963820415.1 of uncultured Chloroflexia bacterium. Classification (GTDB taxonomy): domain Bacteria; phylum Chloroflexota; class Anaerolineae; order Anaerolineales; family Anaerolineaceae; genus CAWFZT01. The sequence goes on from CAWFZT010000004.1 coordinate 74,172, forward strand.
CTGGCCCAGAGCGTTCCTAACCAGTCCATTGAGATCAAGACTGGGGCTGAGATATTCCTGGAAATTTTATCAGCTCCAGCTACCTGGGCCGCTATCGTGCTGGTGCTGCTTGGCCTGGCAGCCTGGTGGTGGCGTGACCGTTTAAGCGGCCTGGTGCAGGCTTTCCGGGGTGTGGGAAAAGCAGCCGCGGACAGCTTCGGGTTTGAGTTGATCAACCGGTCAGTGGTCAATGTGACTCAGGTAAGTGCAGAAGCGCTGCGCGCTACCCAGACGGGAGTGTTGAATTGGAATATTTTCGGAATTGTGGCCGGGCTGGTAATAATCCTGGTTATCCTGGCATTGGGAGCCTGAAGACATGAACATGGAATATACAATGACCTGGCTGCTCGCCATGCCCTTCATTTTCTCACCGTTGATTTATCTTGCCGGTCGTCTTTACCAGCGCCGGATGGGTAAACCTGGCCTGGCACGCTGGCTGGCCATCCTGGCCATACTTGTCACCGGAGGGATCCTCTTTCAGGCTTTTCTTTTATTTCAGCGACAGGGCCGCCTGGCGATCAGGATTGGGACGATTTTCCTGCGCATGGATGGCATCAGCCTGCTGCTGGCTTTCACGGTGTTAGTGTTGGGTCTCATGGTAATGATTTTCTCCACCAGCTATATGTTTGGAGAAATGAACGAGGAAAAGTATTACGCCTTGCTGGTGGCGATGATCGGGTCCATGATCGGGCTGGGATGTGCTGGCGATTTGTTTAACCTATGGCTGTGGTTTGAAGTCATGGCAGTCACCTCGTATATGCTGGTCGCCTTTTATCGGGATGAGAAGGCTGCTCTGGAAGCGGGGGTTAAATACCTGGTGCAAAGCGCTACCGGATCGGTGTTCGTGCTGATTGGTATCGCCCTGGTGTTTGCCCAGGTTGGCACGTTAAACCTGGACGAAATTATTGCTGCAGTTAACGGCTTGACCCCGATCCTGCTCGTCGCCGGCGCCTTTTTCCTGATCGGTTTTGGGATCAAGACCGCCCTGGTACCCCTGCATACCTGGCTACCGGACGCCCATTCAGAGGCGCCCAGCGGGATCAGCGCCATGTTGTCTGGTGTGGTCATCGAGGCTGGCCTGCTTGCTATGCTGCGTGCCACCGGGGGGTTGGCAGGCACACATGCCAATTGGGGAGGCATTTTGTTGGGCTTTGGGGTGGTAAACATGCTGGTCGGCAACCTGATGGCGCTGCGCCAGACCCAGGTCAAGCGCCTGCTGGCCTACTCATCCGTGGCGCAGATTGGTTACATGCTACTCGGCCTGGGTGTTGCCGTCATGTTTCAAAAGGTAGACGGGGCTGTAGGAGCTTTCTTCCACCTGTTCAACCATGCCATGATGAAAGGATTGGCTTTCCTGGCGGCCGGGGCGCTCTTGTATACGTTGCACTTGTCCAAAGGGGAGCATTCACCACTGGTGGTCGAAGACCTGGATGGCGCCTCTCGCCGCTACCCTCTGGTTGCCTTTGCTTTCAGTGTAGCCGTGCTCGGCCTGGGCGGTCTGCCGCCGCTGGCTGGCTTTATGTCCAAGTGGCAAATTTTCATGGCGGGAGTATCCACCCAGAATATCTGGATTATTCTACTGGTGATCTTTGCCGCCCTGAACAGCGTCCTCTCATTGGGCTATTATGCTCCACTGGTCAACCGCCTTTATCGTCTCGAACCATCCTCGGCTGTTAAATCTGGCACGCCCATGACTTTCGCCATGGGGCTGCCGTTGGTCTTACTGGCTGTCGCCGTGATCGTCATCGGCATTTGGCCATCGCTGATGGACTGGTTAACTGGCCCTGCGGGCGCCAGTTTGATGGCCGCCTTTGGGCATTGATCGAAAGGAGCTGAAATGAATCTCATCCTCACTCCTCCCCTGGCTATCCTGATCTACATCTTTCTGGTCTTGATCATTACCTGGGCCGGAAAAAAGATGGCAGGCCCGGAGGCACCCAACAAGTTAAAGTCCAGCATATACAGCAGTGGTGAACTGGCTCCAACCAATATGGCTGCGCCGGGTTATAAGCCGTTCTTCTTGATTGCCTTTTTTTTCGCCATCTTGCACCTGGGCATGTTGGTAGTCGGCAACGGGACGGTAAATCAAAGTCAAAATCTAATCTCCGGCATTTTCGTGGTTGGCCTGATTTTTGCCCTGGTGGCTTTAATCCTTGGTTGATCGGGTTGATCGCCCTTTTAGAGGTATAAAAGGAAACTTATTATGGAACAAACCATGACATCTCCCTGGCAGAATGTGTTAGAACAGGTAAAAACCTGGGCGCGGATTAATTCTCCCTGGGCGATCCATTTCAACAGTGGGTCGTGTAACGGCTGCGATATTGAAATCCTGGCCACCTTGACTCCCCGTTATGATATCGAACGCTTTGGGATTAAACTGCAGGGCAGCCCGCGCCACGCAGATGTGTTGATCTGCACCGGGCCGGTGACCAGGCAGGCGCGTGAGCGTTTATTACGCACCTACGAGCAAATGCCAGACCCCAAATTTGTGATTGCAGTAGGTTCCTGCGGTCTTTCAGGTGGAGTATTCCACGGCTCCTATAATATTGTCGGGGGCATCGCCGAAGTCATCCCGGTCAATGTATTTATTCCTGGCTGCCCCCCTCGCCCGGAAGCGATTATTTATGGGGTCGTCCAATTACTGCAAACATTGAAGAAATAAGCATGAGGTAAATCGATGGATATTACTGAGGCATTACAAACAGCACAAGACCTGCTAAACCAGTGGACCAGCGGTATGAACACGCCAGATTTGAGCCGCCTGGACGTGATGGTGGCGCCTAAGGACCTAAAACCGGCTGTACGCATCCTGCAGAAAGCCCATTGGGGTTACCTTTCAGCGATTACCGGTATCGATCACCCGCCTGTGCCGGCCTCTCCGGATGGTAAGCAGCCCGCCAAAGAGGGTTCCCTGGAAATGCTGTACCATTTCTGTGAAGGCGCCGCAATCACCACGCTGCGGGTCAGCGTTCCTTATACGCGCCCGGTGATCCCCTCGATTTGCGAAATACTGCCGTATGCCACGCTTTACGAGCGTGAAGCAAATGAGTTATTCGGGGTTACCTTCACAGGATCTCCCAACACCGACCATTTTGTTTTACCTGATGATTGGCCTGATGGAGTAAATCCTCTACTCAAATCATTTACAGGTTTTAACAAGCCTCAGCAGTCCCCCACAGATCGGGGACTACCGTCCCCTTAGGAGTCAGCATGGAAGCCAAAGTATCTCCTCAAAAGTTTATCGTGCCCATCGGCCCGCAACACCCGGCGCTCAAGGAACCCGGCCATTTTGAATTCACTGTAGAAGGTGAAGTTATCACCGGCGCAACAGTACGCCTGGGCTACGTGCACCGCGGTATTGAAAAGAGCACCGAAGACCGCAATTGGACACAGAACCTTTACCTGTTGGAAAGGATCTGTGGGATTTGCTCGCATATCCATGCCACTGCCTACGCCCTTGGCGTAGAAGCCCTGGCAGATGTCACAGCTCCCCCGCGCGCTCAAGCTATCCGTACCCTGGTATGTGAGCTGGAGCGCATCACCAGCCACATGCTTTGGTTAGGAGTCGCGGCCCACGAAGGCGGTTTTGATACTCTGTTTATGTATTCCTGGCGCGACCGTGAAACCGTCATGGATCTGCTCGAAGGTCTGAGCGGAAACCGGGTGAATTACTCAGTGAACGTACTGGGTGGGGTCAAAATCGATGTGGATGAAAAACAGGCCACCGCCATTCGTAAGGGCATCGATTTCCTTAAAGAGCGCACCGAGCACTACATGAAGGTAGTCACGACGGATGAAACCTTCCTGGGACGCACACGTGATGTGGGAACGATGACCTATGACCAGGCGGATGCCCTTGCGGCGGTAGGGCCTACCGCCCGCGCCTCTGGGATTGCCCGTGATATCCGGGCGGATGCACCTTATGCAGCTTATCCACAATTCCCCATCAATGTAATTACAGAAAAGGGCGGAGACCTGGCTGCCCGGTTTATCGTCCGCATTAACGAACTTTACGAGGCGTATCGCCTGATCCACGAAATTCTGGATAAAATGCCCACCGGCGAATTGAACACGCGTGTCCCCCGCCGAATCCCAGAAAATGAGACAATCAGCCGGGTTGAAGCCCCGCGGGGTGAGCTGTTCTATTATCTGAAGAGTAATGGCAGCGAAAAACCTGAACGTGTCAAAGTGCGTACTCCGAGTATCTGCAATTGGGCGACGGTGATGAATTTCGCCATTGGACTCAAGCTGGCCGATATGCCAATGATCCTGGCTGGCATCGATCCCTGTTTCTCGTGCAGCGACCGGATGGTAATCATCAACCGATCAAACCAATCCCAGGTATGGAGTTGGGAGGATCTTCGCCAATATGGGATTAAACACTACCGATGAACCTCACTATTTCTCCCCTGATCGCTCTTTTATTCTTTCCTGGCGGTATCTTCCTGCTGGGCAGCGGACTGGTTTACGAGTTTATTGACCGTAAACTGGTGGCTCAATTCCAAAACCGGGTTGGCCCGCGCTGGTTCCAGCCCCTGGCCGATATCCTCAAGCTGCTGGCAAAGGAAGAAATTACCCCTGAGGGGGTCAATCCCCAATTGTTTGTGACCCTTCCGGTAGTAGCCCTGGCGGCGGCGCTGACTGCGGCGCTATATGTGCCCATGTTTGGTTTTCAGGCGACTTTCACCTTTCGCGGCGATCTGGTCGTGACCCTATATTTGCTAAGCATGATGACCCTCAGTATTGGCCTGGCTGGCGCTAATTCGGTGGACCGGTATTCGATCATTGGCGCCACGCGCACGCTCACCCAACTTTTTTCTTACGAAGCGCCATTCTTGCTGGCTTTATTGGGGCCGGCTATCGTCGCTGGAACCTGGCAAATTGGTGATATTAACCAGTATGCCGCCTCTCATCCCTGGCTTATCGTTTCTCAGCCGATCGGTTTCATCGTGGCGGTTATTGGTTTGATGGGCAAGCTGGAGCTGCCCCCGTTCGATGCCCCCGAGGCAGAAACCGAAATTGTTTCCGGCGCCCTGACTGAATACAGCGGCCGCGGTCTGGCTTTATTCCGCATCGGTAAAGATGTTGAGCTGGTGATTGGCCTGACCCTGGTAGTGGCTTTCTACCTGGGCGGTCTGGAAAACCCGCTGGTATTCTTGTTAAAGACCCTGGTTTTGCTGCTGATCACGGCTGGACTGCAATCATTGTTTGCTCGTCTACGCATCGACCAGACGATTGGTTTGTGGTGGCGTATCGGAGCCCTGGTAGCTTTGGCGCAGCTCCTGGTGGTAATTATCGGACGTTCCATTGGTTGGATAATGTAGCGAGGTGGATCATGCCTATTGGTGTAATGTTTAGTGATATCCTGTCATCCTTATTCAAGAAACCGGCAACCGAGAAGTATCCATTTATAAAGTTACCTGCTCCGGATCGTTTGCGCGGCGAATTATTTTGGGATCCGGCAAAATGCACGGGCTGCCAGTTGTGCGTCAAAGACTGCCCGGCGGACGCCTTGGAGTTGATCGTGTTGGACAAGGTCAATAAGCGCTTTGTCATGCGCTATCACGCAGACAAATGCATCTACTGCGCCCAATGTGTGATGAACTGCCGTTTCAAGTGCCTGAACATGTCCAACGAGCAGTGGGAGCTGGCCTCTACCAGCAAAGAGCCGTTCCTTGTGAATTATGGAAGGGATGAGGATGTTCAGTTCCTCCTGGATAAGGCTGCTCAAGCAGGCAGCCAGATCCCTTGCGAAAAACCGTAACCGCACTGCTCGGATTGCCCTGGTCGGGATTGGCAATGAAATAAATGGCGATGATGGAGCAGGTGTGCAGATAGTGCGCAGCCTGGGCCAAAAATTGCCTGAACAATCCGGACGAAAGTCCCCGATCTGTGGGGAATGGCTTTTAGTCGAAGCAGGCCAGGCGCCTGAAAACTTTTCCGGAACCTTGCGCAGGTTTCAGCCAGACCTGGTGATATTGATCGACGCGGCCGAAATGGGACAGTCAGCCGGAAGCGTTGCCTGCCTGGACTGGCGTGAGGCAGGAGGGTTCAGCGCATCCACCCATAGCCTGCCCCTGAATATGTTGATCGACCTTTCTGGTCAGCGAGCTCGACTGCCAGGTGATGGTGCTGGGCATCCAGCCGGTCCAAATGGGAATGGACCAGCCGCTTTCTCGCGAGGTTGAACTTGCAGTGGAAGAAATTGTCGCCGAGCTGCAAAGTTGGATAAGCAAGGGCAAGTAATAATTGCTTTTACCCCTCGTCTTCTTCTTGCCTGCTTTCCTCGTCCCTGGTTGATTTTAAGAGTGTGATCTCTTTACGGATCAGCGAGAGCTGTTCCGCTACCAACCCCACCATGAACAGGACCAATCCGGTGACGATCGCCAGCATCGAGCCCACGCTGACGCCATGCCCCATGGCGATGAACGGAATCCCCCACAGGATACCTACAGCGATGCAGAAAATCGAGGCTGGGAGGAAAATTCGCAGCGGTTTCAGCAGCATGACGATGTTGATGATTTCCAACATGGTTTCAAAGGCGGTGAGCGTGCTGATTTTGCTAGCCCCTCCAGCCCGTTCCAGAACCTGGACGGGCACTTCAATCACACGGTGACCCTGGTTGAGGAAAATCAGGGTGATAATATCGCTGAAGGCCATCGAATCCGGGCAAAGCTGCAGGTAGCGCTTGAGCAGCCCTGTCTGGTACATTTTTAACCCTGAATTAAGGTCGCGGATGTGTACAGGCAGAATTAAACTGGTAATCTTACGGATCAGCCACTTCCCCGCCTGGCGGTAACCGTTCTTCGGCTTATCTGAAATACGGTTCCCGATGACCATATCGGCATCCTGTTGTTGAAGGGCTTCCCACATCGCGTCCAGATCGCTGAGTGCATGCTGTCCGTCTGCGTCGAGGGTCACTAAAAAGCCCGTATTCACTTTACTAATGCCAGTTTTCAAGGCCGCCCCATAGCCCTGGTTGACTTTGTGGTTGAGGATCACCAGGTTATCCTTGCCTTCGAAATTACGCAGCACCGAGGCCGTCTCATCCGAAGAGCCGTCGTTGACCAGGATTACCTGCCACTGCCTCTGATTACAAAATTCAAGCATCTCCGGGAGGACTATGGGGATATTCTCGGCTTCGTTAAAGGCAGGTACGACCAGGGTAAGGTTTTTTTTCATGGTTGGATAGGTTGCGGGCATTTCCAGAGCACGGGTGGTGGAGATATGTACAGGGCTTGTTTATCTTCCATTACCAGCACGGCAATGGCATCTACGTAATTATCCTTCCCTTCACAACCGATGACAACTACGTCGGAAGCATTGGGAAAATAACCAGGCAAATTGGGCATTCTTAAAGAAATGTTGTAATAGGAGGGCACAATTAACTCAAAGCCAAGCCTTTCATAATTACGCGCTTCCATTGAAGGATAGCCAATCGTGCGTACGCCAGGATCGTACATATATGGGAATAATCCTCGCCCCCATAACGCCACCGCTCCAGGCTGAGAAAGGAAATTTGTCAGCGTGGTGGAATCCAGGCTGGCGGCTTTACCTTCGGCGGATTGCGTGATCGCCTTGATTATGCCATGATTATCCTGGGTTGGGTAGCGGGTTGGGAACACAATTTCCGCCAGGTTGACTGACAGCCCCACGCCCAAGAAAACAGCCCCCCAGATGAGCGCCTTACGCCAGGGGAAGGCCAGTTTTCCAGACCAACCGACCTGTTCTTCTGAAGCCGCCATCGAGGGGGCGAGTATTGTTGCCTGATTGAGCAACGCCCCCAGGTAAACCAGCAATTGGACTGCCCCCAGGCCGTAGTAGAAGTAGAGGATCCAATCCACAGGTAAGATAAAGCGATGCCCAGAATTGCGCGCCATAGCATTACTCAGATCATAGATCAGGTAGATGACAAGAGGCGAAAGCCCGTTCCAACGCATTTTACGCCAGGCATAGGCGATCCCCAGGCCAATCAGCAACAGGTTTACGCTTAAAAGCAGGCCGCTGACTGCGTTCAGTTTGATTCCCCAATCTTGCCAGAATGGGGTGACCGGCAGCCAGTTCTCCCGGTAATCATCCAGGTTGAATTTAATCGGCACTACCAGGACGCTGTCGATCAGGTTTTTGGTGAAATGGTCCGTCATGAAATTCAGCACTAGCCTGGGATGCTGGATGGCAAACGAGCGGATATACAGCGAAAGGCGGGCGGTGTAAGCTGCATCGGACTCCCCCGGGGCAGGCGGTAGATCTAACTCCTGTTGGGTGGTGGTGTAACGCTGCGAAATCATAGCAACCTGGCGCGGGCGGTCAAAAAGCAGTGCGCCGGTCAACTTCCAACTGCGCCACAACCAGGGTGAAATGACTATCATTACTCCCAGGGTGACCAGGATTCCGTCAAGAAGCCAGCGTTTCCAATTTTTCTTATAAACCAGCCAGGCGAAGAAAACAATAAATGGGCCAAACAAGGCGGCCTGCGAGCGAACCAGGATGATTGCTCCCAGCATACCTCCTACCAACAGCGGATATATTCTCCGGCGCGCCGGGTCCTTCAGCCAGCGGATGAGGAGCAAAACCAGGAATGCAATCGCCAGGGCCGACGGAAAATCGGACATGATTTGCTTGGAATTCGAGACGTAGCCAAACGGCGTCGCCTGGATAGCCGTGAATTCTCTGAATATTCCCAATAGGGCGATAAACACCCCGGCCAAACGGCTATGGACGGCTTTCCCGGTTAAATAGAGCACCACCGGGAAAAATGCCAGGATCAGGGTTTGCAGCAGGATGATGCCGGCATACGAGTTCCCGACGACCAGGTGAAAGGCAGCGATAGAAAGGATGTAAAGCGGCCGTGGGACGACCTCATTGTGTAAAAACCCATTTCCGCTAAGAATACTCTGAGCGACCAACTCGTAGAAGGCAGAGTCGCGTGAGGGATAGGATTCGTGGTTGGGCAGATAATTTTGATTGTACAGGTAAGTCGGCTGGCTCATCCATAAACCAGCAGCGCAGGCCCACAATCCCACGGCAACCAGCCAATCAAGATGTCTGATCCACCATGATGGTTTGAGATGTTGCAGACGCGTTTTCAAGCGTAAGCTCAGCACCATAAAAAACAGGCATAGCAGCCATACCAGCGCCACCTGCCAGCTCAACAGGGGAACGCCGCGCCTTCCCCAACCTATGGTGTCGGATACGATGCCGAAGCCGGTCAGCGCAACAAAAATCCATCCGGCGGCAATGATCGCCCAAATGATCAGGCTGGACACAAACAGAGGCTGCTCAGTTGCCAGCCAGCGTGTGGAAATTCCGCAGCGCAAGATGGTGATAAAGATGACTAGTTGGCCGCCGGCCAATATGAAGAAACTGATGACAGGCGCTAGTCGTTCATGGATGGGCAGCCAAGCGCCTTTGGGATAGGCCTGTGTAATGACCAGGAACACCCATGCGCCAGCCAGGATTACCAGCGAGAGCGCTGTAGCAGTCCAGTAAGTTTTTTCGCGGCTGGAAAGAGGATTGAGCCACCTGTCTCGCCAGGCTGCGTTTTTCCAACTAGCCAAGGCGAACCACAACGCCGCCATTGAAAGGAAAAACAATAGGAGAATACATCCCAGCCGGCTGGCAGAATATCCAAACAGGAAGGCATTCTTGGGGTCGGCGGGTAGGCGGAAAAGGCTGGCCACATTTACCAGTCCTTCGACCGCGCTCAGCAAGAAGTAGACAGGCCAGGCCTTTTCCAAAAGATCTACTTTTGATTGGGTTTCAGGCGCCTGAGCCATTGCAGCAATTCTCCTTTTCTGCGGAATCCATACGGAAGTGCTTTACTGGCTATACCTGGCAAAAAGCCCTGGCTGAATTTGACAATTAAATAGAAAGTGATCAACGGGATGATATGGGTCAGCATGCGGTTGGCTGAGCCATAAGGACTGGGCCGGTAGGGTGAGCCGAGAAAAAAAGCCATGTCTACCAGAAGCAAGAAGAAAGCAATGAAGCTGTTGGTAAATAAAGCGTCAAATGGCAGCTTTTTTTGGAAGGTTCCGATTATGAGCAGCCCTAAAAGACCGAACCAGGCCGCATTCCATTCTCCTGAGGTGGTCAGGTTGGAATAAATCGACTGCAAGCTGGTCTCCATCAAGTGCGAATTTAATAAATAAAAAACTGGGATAATTATTGCCAGGGCTAAAATGGCAAAAACAGGAAGTACTGGCAGAAGGAATTTTTCTATGAATTCAATCTTGGAAATTAAGACCAGGATTACCAGACTGGCCAGACCTGCAACAATAACCCAGAGTTGGGCCGGATTTGTATCCGATGAACCCACAACCTGCATTACTTCGGCGACTTTGACGTGCCAGGCGATCAATCCAACGCAGCCAGGTAAATATACAGCCAGGCGTTCTCGATAAGTAAGCTGGCGCACACCAAGCATAAACAGGGAAAAAACCACAAACATAATGGGTGATTCGAGTCGGGCGAGAGAAAACCCTGCCATCCCGATAGCAGAGAAAATCAACCAGGTTTTATTATTTTCTACACCTGCCAGCCAGAACGCTACCAGGCCGATGAACAGATAAGCCGCAGTGAAGAAATTGGTGTGAATATAAAAGATCTGGTAAAAAAGAATGGTCGTACTGAAAAGCGATAAAGCAGTAAGTGAGACGAAAGCCAGCTTCAGCCATTTATTCACCCACTTTATTGCCCGGCAAGCCATAAATATAAAGGTGGCGATGAAGCTTAATGAAAGTAAAGGCTGGTAAATAGCCAGGTAGCCTTCGTGGATCAGTACTCCGGCCGAATGTACGACCGGCAACATGGTTCCTCTGACTGAAAAGCCCCCAATGGTGTAGCGGGTTAGACCATCATATGCAAGGGCACGTCCTCGTAAAATCGCCTCAATTAAATCGGTGGTAATTTGGGAATAATTAAAGTGGGCGAAAAACACGGCAGCCAGGGTAAAGACGATTCCAGAGGAAGCACACCAATAAAGATCGCTGCGCGAGAGGTTGAACTGTTTCCTCTTGATGGCTAATCCAGATAAGAAGGCTGCAGCCAAAGCCGTAATTCCTCCCATAGCCGGGAGAGAGAAAGGTAGACCAACTCCAATAAACATAATAGCCATAAAAATGTAGAACAGGCTGCCCCAAAAGAAACTGCTTAGGCAGAAAAACGGCATAGGGATATGCTTTCTAAATTGCAGGCCGAAGAGCAACCCCATCAGATAAAGAATGACCACGAAATAAACCTGATTCATGGCAGCCCCTGGCATCCTGGGATAAGGTCGACTGGCCCGATGAAAGCTGTCCCATGATAGGTTTTAATGCACAGCGGAGCATTTGCGACGGAAGGTTGGGTAATAAAGGTATATTTCGGTTCGGTCGAGGAAATCACCAGGTCATGATGGTCGAGCTTAAGCAGCCCTTGAGCTTCGGCGTCGGTCAATTCCACCGGGTAGGAGGTTCGCTTTATGGCTGTCAATCTACCCGTGACTTTAATTTGGAGTGAATCTAAATTATATTTAGCCATCAGGCCGGGAGTAACTATCAGAGACCTTCCCGGAAATATCTCCGCCAGGTTGGTGTATATCTGGAGTTGTGTAAAGTTATTGCTGTGGGCCAATAATTCATCCAGCCGGTTGGAAGTCATGGGATCCCGCAGTATCACAAGGCCAGCATCGCTTTTAGTAAGCTTAAAGATGTTCCATCCAAGGGATAATAATAGGCACAAGAACAGGATCACTGGCGCTGCTCTTGAAAGGGATTGGGATAGTTTGAAATGGGAAATAAAGTAAACCAGCCAGGTTTCAATGACCAGGATAAGGATTGCCAGGCCAAGGAAATCTGAAAATGTCGTGGTCACCAGTAACGACTGCCGCATTAATCCTAGTTTTCCCCACGGGAAAGTGGGAGCCAGATCGATTGTGTCGTGACCATTTGTGGCCGAGTACAGGTCAATTTTCTTTTTGACGCCATCCCAGGCAATCGTTACTCTGCCTGAATTGGGGGAGGTCCGAAACGTAATCTGAAAAACGGACCTGCCCTTTATAAATTGAGAGTAGGATAGGCTGGCAGGCTGGATTCCGGTGGTACGGATTGTGTCTCCATTCTGTTCCCATTCTCCGTTCAGGGCGAAATACTGGATTGGTAAATCGTTATTGCGAATGGAGGTGATTTCGACGACGCTTCCGCTTGAAGCTTTGTCTTTATCACCCGCAATGGCTATTTCCAATTTGCGCGTCATAGGAAACACTGGCAACAGAGCAGGAAATAGCACGTACCCCAGGCTGGTCAGGAGCAGCGCATTGCATATCAATTCAGCATAATCCTGGCTTTTCAGGCGTGGGAAGGTAACTTGTCCCAGCTTATAGGCATGCAGGCCTGCAATGGCAGCAATAACAAGCAGGAGCAGGCTGCGCTCGTTCCAGGATGCGAGGTAAAAGTCAAAGAAATGACAGGCTAAGGAATAGCCCCAAACCAAACCAGCCAGAATGGAAAAAACCCAAAGGAACCGGTTGGCTGAGACTTTTAGAAATATTCTGTGGGGCATGGATAAAAACCAATTATAATGGACAATATGCAGCTTGACAGATTATTTGATCTGAGAGAAAATTCTTCCACCCGGGGAAATCCCAAAGGTCCATGAAATTAGCTTCTCCCTCCGGGGGTTTACATGATTTCAGAAACTGACACGCCTGACAATGCCGCTCCGGAAATAAGCATTATTATACCTGCCTACAATGAGGGGCAGGGGATTACCAGGGTATTGCAAAGTATCCAGAACCAACCCAGCCTGGCCGGTGCAGAGATTGTCGTAGTTGACGATGGTTCGGCGGATAATACCGGTGCAGTAGTGTCGAATTTTCCTGGGGTCCACTTGGTCTCTCACCGTATGAACAAAGGATACGGTGCAGCCATTTCGACCGGTGTCAAGGCTTCTACGGGCAGGTACGTCATTTGGTTTGATGCCGATTGGCAATATCGAGTAGAGGATCTGGTCCATATGGCCCAGGTGATAGTAAAAAAAGACCTGGATTGGTGTGTAGGTGCCCGCGGCTCAAATTCTTACCAGGAGCGTGAGAGGGTTTTTGGAAAATTTTTACTGGGTCTGGCTGTGCGCATAGTTACAATGAGGAAAGTTCAGGATTACAATTCGGGCCTGCGCGGCTACAGGCGTGAGGTGATAAAACGCTACTTGCACTTGCTGCCGAAAGGGTTTGGCGCCTCTACCACCATGACGTTGATTATGCTCGAACGCGGTTATTATGGAGAAGATATTCCCATCATCCAGCGTAAGCGGATTGGGAAAAGCTCGGTAAGAATATTCCGCGATGGTATCCAGACCTTAATGATCATCCTGAGGATTTTTTTGCTCTTCAAACCCTTGCGTTTCTTTGGAAGTGCAGGCATTATATTTATCCTGGGAGGGTTGATTTATGGGGTTCCTAAGGCGATCCAAACTCGTACTGGATTTCCGGTTATGGCTGCATTGACTATTATTCTGGGGGTGCAGGCTTTTTTCTTCGGTCTGCTTGCTGACCAGATCAGCCAATCTCGCCTGGAAAGGTTTGAATAGGGGTATTTTTTATTACCCTGCTCTGGAAAGGAATAATTTGAATTTTTTCAATGGAAAATTAAACTTCTGTGGGGGAAAATGAGACAGACTAAAGTGGCCACAGCTTTGAAAGAGAAAAAATTGGCGGCTCTAAGTTCGGTAATTGCTGCCATCGCGCTGACCAGTTTTAAAACCATCGTGGGAGTAGCTACGGGTAGCCTTGGGATTCTGGCTGAAGCCGCCCATTCCGGTTTGGATTTAGTGGCGGCGTTGGTCACCTATCTGGCGGTCAGGATTTCCGATAAACCCGCCGACACGGAACATACCTACGGCCATGGCAAAGTTGAAAACCTGTCAGCTCTTGTTGAGACTCTGCTCCTCCTTATCACCTGTATATGGATCATCTACGAAGCTGTAAACCGCCTTTTCTTTAAAGAAGTCCTGGTTGAAGCCAATATCTGGTCTTTCATTGTAATGATAACTTCAATCGCCATCGATTATTCCCGGTCCAGGATTCTTTACCGGGCGGCTATAAAATATAAAAGCCAGGCGTTGGAAGCAGATGCTATACATTTCAGGACAGATATCTGGAGCTCGAGTGTTGTCATTGCTGGTCTGGTTGGCGTAAAGCTTGCCGGAATGATTCCCAGTGTGAAATTTCTCGAAAAGACCGATTCTGTGGCAGCTTTTGGAGTGGCAGTCATCGTTGTTTTTGTCAGTATCCAGCTTGGCATGCGCACGATTAAGGGCTTGCTGGATACCGCTCCTGAAGGAATGGTAGAAAAAATATCCCAGGAAGTCAAATCACTCCCAGGCGTTTTAGATTGTCATAATGTGCGCATTCGCTATTCTGGCGCGACGTTATTCGTAGATGCTCACGTGGTAGTTAACGGCGGCCTGACATTGGAAGAAGCCCATTCCATGACCGAAGTAATGGAAGCCGCCATTAGTCGCATTGTGCCGGGTGCAGATGTGACCGTCCATCCAGAACCAGCTCTGGTGCGCGGGGATGCTGGGTCTACAACTCGAGCAATCATCCAGGCTGTCGAAGGTCTACCGGGGGTGGTCAACTGCCACGATGTACACGTGCGTTATTCAGGTCCCACGTTATTCGTGGATGTACACGTGTTGATCGATGGGAAACAGGATTTGTGGACGGTGCACCATTTGATGGATATCATCGAAAAAACCATTCTCGGTATTATTCCCTATGCGACTATCTCGGTCCATCCTGAACCGGTAGAGATAAAGCATTCGGTGAACGAGTAAATTTATTTCTTTTCGTGGTGCAACTTCATAAATTCGTCCACGATCACCGGATCAAACTGCTTCCCGGATTCTGAGGCGATGTAGCGTAGGGCAGTCTCTTCAGGCCATGCCACCCGATAAGGGCGGTCCGAAGTAAGCGCTTCCCAAACATCTACGATGGAAAAAATGCGGGCAGCTAAAGGAATTTCTTTTCCTTTCAGCCCACGCGGATATCCGGAACCATCCCATTTTTCATGATGACAGAGGGGAATTTCCGGGGCCGGCCGCAAGAAGGGGATGGGATTGAGTAATTTATAGGCAAAGACTGGGTGTTGGTGGATGATTTCTGCTTCTTCCTGTGAAAGCGTCTCTGTTTTTAGAAGAATGCTTTCGGGAATGGCCATTTTGCCAATGTCATGCAATATCGCCCCGCGGTGCACATGGACCATTGCGTCCCGATTAATTCCCAACATGGCCGCCAGTCGCTCAGTCATATCGGTAACCCGGATGGTATGGCCAGAAGTCTCCAGGTCACGCAGTTCAAGCGCCTGCGCCCAGCCTTCGATGGTTACATCAAAAGCTATGCTTAACTCGGTATTGGTTCGCTGCAGGTTCCCGAAAAGCTGGGCGTCGTCGATCGCAATGGCAGCCTGCATGCCCAGGGATTGGAAGTAATCCAGCCAATCCTGGTCTGGGTTCAGCGGTGAGCGGTGGAAAACTTCTAATGCTCCTTTGATTTGGCCTTTTGAAATTAACGGCACGGCATAATAGGATTTAAAACCCTCTTTGGGGAAATATGGTGAGAACTTGACAGCATCGGCTTCTACTGACAGGTCCGGAATAGCAACAATATCCCGGTTGAGAACTGCTCTCCCGGCGTATTCTTCTCCCAGGCGCAGCCTGGCGTGCAGGCGATTGCCAGTGAGGAAACCACTACCGGCGGCGTATTCCAGAATCTGATTGTTTTCGTTCAAGATGAGCACATCCGCGGCATCCACGTGTTGCCGGGAGACTACCTGGTCGATCAGGATATTCAAAATGACTGTTAATTCGACGCTGCCGCTGATTGCCAGGTCAATTGTGCGCAGCGACGCCAGGCGTTCAAGCTGCTTTTGTACTTGTTCTTCAGCGCGGATGCGGTCGGTCATGTCGATGGATATACCGCCGATCAAGTCAGGTTTTGCTTCCCTGCGGATTGGGAATTTGAAAGACTGGAAGAAGCGCTCCTCTCCAATCTTGTTGCGCAACTTTTCCAGACTGGCAACCGAGTCGTGGTTGAGGGCTTGTCGGTCGTTTGGGGCGGCTTTTTCATCGCTTTGTTCTGGGATCAGGTCGGCGAAGGTTTTATTTGACCAATCATGAATGCTGAAAAAATTGGCCAGATACCGGTTCAGATAAACAACCCGGCCCAATTCATCTATTACTGAAGCAGCCGCAGGGAGGAAATCCATAAAAGATTTAAATAACTCTTCGCTTTCCTGGAGGGCTTCCTCGGAGCGTTTCCGCTCAATGGCCATGGCGACCTGTGTAGAAACAAACTCGAGGATTTGTTTGTTTTCGTTGCGATAACGGTAATCCACGCTATAGCTTTGCACGGCCAGGACACCAATGGTTTCTCCCTTTAGAATCAGCGGAACGCCCAGCCAATCGATCAATTCGGCTCCTATATCCTCCAGATCTCCCTTTTGAAGCATCTCAAGGATGATTTGCGGGGTGGCTAGCAAGGGTTTCCTGCTCCGCAAAACGTATTCTGTGATGCCCTTTCCGGTTTTTCGAGGTTGAGGGGGTAGATCGTATTTATCTACAAAATAAGGGAAAGAGACCAGCTCGGTAGCCGGATCGTACAGGGCGATATAGAAGTTCTCGGCCGGCATTAGCTGGCGAACAATCTTGTGGATTTCCGAGAAAAGTTCTACCAAGTTATCTGCATTCAGGGTAGCTTCTGAAATGCTATATATTGAATTCTGAATCCGTTCCGATTTTTTCCGTGAGGTGATATCCTGAAAGATGCTCTGAATGATTTTTTCACCGGTCTCGGCATTTTCGATGACATACGAATCGTGTAAAACCCACTTCTCTTTTCCTCCCAATGTCTGGAAGGGGTAATCGGAATTACTGATTCGTTTATTCTTGAGAATTTCCATTCGCAGCGTATTCTTGGGCTTGATGTAATGGAATAATTCCTCGATTTTTTCCCCGACCAGGGCGCTGGCATCCGGGTACATATCTGCGACTTCCAGTATTTGCAGGGTGTTGTGATCGATAAAAATAATACTGCCATCTGACTTGTAAAGGCAGGTGCCAATTCTTGCGAACTCCAGGGCTTCCTGGTGGATTTTGTTGATCTCTTTTTCGTCAGTTGAGACTCGCGAGGAATCTGCCATTTCAACCACCCTCCGAACGATTTGATGCAGGTTCTCTGGGAATTGCCGTGATGAACTCCCAGGTTTTGGGGTGTCATGACACCCCAAAACCTGGGACCTTCCACGGTAAATCCCAATGAGCCTTGATGCAACAGCAAGATTTTGATACTTTTTAAATTATAGTATAAGGTTGGCTAGTATACCTGTAAATCAACCGTGTTACAATCAACAAAAATGTAATCAGGATGGAACCCGGAATGGAACGAACGGTCCCCAGTACTGCCTCAGAAGAAATTGAGCTCTATCTGCGTACGGTGTACTCTCTGCTTCGTTCGACTACTGAAGTCCAGGTTCGCACACTGGAAGAAGTCCATATGGGGCTCAATTCGACCCTGCATATGGACGCCCGTTCTCAGGCCCCCGACGTATCCGCGTTTGTATACAGCTCACTGCGCCTTCCCCAGTGCATGACCCGGGTACACTCGGTGATCATGGGGCAAAGTTCAGCCGTCTTCAACCGCCATGGGTTCGATGTCGAAAGCTGGCAACCCGTGGTAGGGCGTGCCCGGCGGAGGCGTTGTTTTTTTAATGGGGAAGATACTCTGGCATGCTTTATAGCCAGCCGGTCAGACATTGATGACTTGATTCCTTCGCTGACTGCCTTCCAGATCGAATGGAACAAGATGAACCAGCTGCTTCAAAACTGTCCGGAGAGTCTGCTATCGGCGGGGGATGGCGAGAATTTGAATAAATTCGCAGAACTTGCGGGTCGGTTAGAAATGTCGCAAGACGACTTGGCCCGGCTTAAAGTGATCTGGGGCGACGAATTCCTTGCTTATTTACAACAAATTGCTCAATTACGCTGCTCATTTAGTTTCCGTTTATTGGATGGATCTTTGATCGAATACTGGCGCACGACACGCGTTTGGTGGGACAACATCGAATGCGTCTTTCCTCAATTATCGGAGCGCCCAATCTATTTTATCTCCAGTAATACGCACAGTGTGACCAATCTCCTTTCGGGGTTTGCTCTGAAATTCCAGAAAGAGGTGGTCGCTTATCTGAATCGAAATGGTGACCGAGATTTGCTAATTGAATGGCATGATATCCAGAAACGGCAGACCTCGTCTAATGAAGGAAATTTCCTTTACTATGCCTTAAAGAAATTTCAGCAGGTTGACGAGGGGAAATACCTGGTTGGGGAACAACTGAATTACGAAAAACAGGTTGGCATCCTGCGCATTCCAAGTATCCATTCCTTCGACGTGGATGCACAGGTGATCGATTTATCGCGTCTGGATCCGGCGACGATCGATCCACGCCTGTCGGATGAAACGTGTAATTTCTTATCCCGCAGCGACGCCTTGATAATAAATATCGATTATCCGTTGGGGTTCTCCGCTTATAACATCCTTACAAAGGTTACCGAACACGTAGGCTC
The DNA here is from genome assembly GCA_963820415.1 of uncultured Chloroflexia bacterium. Classification (GTDB taxonomy): domain Bacteria; phylum Chloroflexota; class Anaerolineae; order Anaerolineales; family Anaerolineaceae; genus CAWFZT01. Next base: position 92,808 of record CAWFZT010000004.1, read on the forward strand.
GATTCTGGGGGTCTACGTGATGGGTAAAGCCGCTACCTTGAATGGCGTGCAGGGGGATGTCATCATCCCCAATGTGGTGTATGACGAACATTCCCAGAATACATACCTTTTTCAGAATGCATTTATGGCAGCCGATGTAGCCCCTTACCTGGTGTATGGTACCGTGTTGGATAACCAGAAAGCTGTTTCTGTTTTAGGCACTTTTCTACAAAACCTGCGCATTATGGACGTCATTTACCGTGAAGGTTATACCGATATCGAGATGGAGGCCGGGCCGTATCTATCGGCGGTCTATGAAATGTATCGCCCAAAGCGCCACCCGGTTAACGAGATTGTCAACCTTTATGGAGTGCCATTTGACCTGGGAATCCTCCATTACGCCTCCGATAAACCTCTCAGTAAAGGTAAGAACCTCGGTGCGGGTACCCTGTCTTATTTTGGCATGGATTCGACCTATGCCGCGACCGTGGCGATATTACGTCGCATCATGGATAAAGAATGTAAAAGGCTGACAAGTTAACCGATTTTCATTATTGTAAGGCGGCGAGGGGATTCTTGCTGGAAATCATTCGTGAAAAGAGTTAAAGTAGAGGAAGAGGGATTCAGAAGTGCGGATCCGGCCTGGTTTATGAAGATTGATATTGCCATGCGGGATTTTTTATGGCCGACGAAGATTTTCGATCTGAAAAATTAGATATCCTACATTTTCTGGTTGAACAAACATTCCAGGGTGTGGCGGTCATTCAAAACAACTGCCTGGTGTTTGCCAACCCAGGGTTGTCTGACCTGACGGGGTTCACTTATGAGGAACTGCTTGGTTCCTCAAGCGAAGAGCTTTTTGCCCGGGTGATTCCTGAATGCCAAGCGCAAGGAAAAAATGCTTTTTACAACCTGGCTAATGGATTCCCTTCGCCTATCCGGTTGGAGCTTGCTTTCACCTGCAAAGAAGGCCAGGTCCGATGGGTGGAAATATATACTGGACCTATCAGTTACCGGGGTCAACCGGCTGTCTTGATGGGAATTTCCGACATTACCACCCGTAAGAATAACGAGCTTACCTTACGACAAAGTGAATCAAAATACCATGCCATGTTTGACGCCGTCCCGATCTGCCTTTACCAATCCACACCTGAAGGGAAGATCATCGAGATTAACCAGGCTGGCGTGCATATGCTCGGTTTTCAGTCTCGGGAAGAACTGCTGGCGGTCAATGCCAGCCAGTGGTACAGCTCTCCTGCGGACCGTGAGCGGTGGAAAGCCGCCGTCGACCAGGAAGGGGTGTTGCGCAATTTTGTTTTCCAGCTCCGTCGGCAGGATGGGACACATCTCTGGGTAATAAACAATTCACGGGCTGTTAGAGATAGCGATGGACATGTAATTTCTTATCTGGGCAGCTTGGAAGATATTACCGAACGAAAGCGCTTTGAGGATGAAGGCCAGCAGACCACGGCTCAATTGGCCACCTGGGTGGATGAACTGAAGCTGCGCAACCGCGAATCTTTACTCTTAAATACGATGGGGGAGTTATTGCAGAGTTGCCTTACCATCGATGAGATGAACAAAGTGATCGCTCAATCTGCCTCAGAAATTTTTCAGGGACAGGCAGGAGCTTTCTATCTTTACAAGAAGTCGGTTAATTTACTGGAAACCGTGGTGACCTGGGGTTCTGGGTTAAGATCTGAGGCTATTTTCGCCCCGGATGGCTGTTGGGGTTTGCGGCGTGGCCGCCCGCACGTGGTAGCGGACAGCCAGGTGAAGCTGCGCTGCCGGCATATTATTTCTCCGGAAGGTCAGGCAGGCTTACTCCCCTACCTGTGCGTTCCAATGACCGCTCAGGGAGAAACCCTGGGTCTGTTATACGTCGAAAGCCGGGATGCAAAGTTGATTGAATACCGTTCGAGCCTGGCCGTCAATTTTGCTGAACGCATCGCCCTGGCCCTGGCCAATTTACGCCTGCGCGAAAGCCTGCGCACCCAGGCCATCCGCGATCCTCTGACCAGCCTGTTCAACCGCCGTTACATGGAAGAGACTCTGGAACGCGAACTTCGTCGGGCCATCCGCCACCGCCATTCTATTGGGGTGATTATGATCGATGCCGATCATTTCCGTACCATCAATAACACTGTCGGGCATGCGGCGGGAGATGCCGTGTTGCAGGCTATGGCTCGCTTTCTTCAAGGCCAGATCAGGTTGGAAGATACCCCCTGCCGCTATGGTGGGGATGAATTTGTATTAATCCTGCCGGATTCAACGCTGGAAGATACCTATAAACGCGCTGAACAGCTCCGTCAGGGTATCAAACAAATCACTGTACAGCATGGGGGTCGCACTCTTGACACGGTCACGATCTCGCTTGGGGTAGCCGGCTGCCCTGAGCATGGGACGACAGTAGAAGAGGTTCTCCTGGCTGCCGATAAAGCCATGTTCCGCGCCAAAGACGAGGGGCGCGACCGCACCCTGGTCGCTGAGAGATAGTGGTGATACGAGTAATGAAATTCCTATAAGTGATGCCATATATTAGGATTCTTGCTCGAAAATTTATATCACCGGCAAGAATGCGTGGGATCAGGCCAGGGTGCTTACCTGGTTGGATATTTTTCTGGATGTCTCCAGGTAGGTAGCCAGTTTCTGTCTTTCCTTTTCAACGACTGCTACGGGTGCTTTCTGGGCGAAATCGCTGTTAAGCAATTTCTCCAGTCGCTCGATCTGGCTCTGGACTTCGCTCAATTCCTTCTGCAGGCGGGCTCGTTCGGTTTCCACATCGACCAGGTCGGCCAGTGGCAGGAATATTTCTACCCCAGAAACGACCAGTGACACCGTTCCCTCTCTGGGTTTCTTTGAGAGGTTGTCCACCAGTATAAACCCTTGTGGATCCAGGCAGGCCAGGGCGGCAATCGAGCGGTACTGGTCTTGTAAAACATGGAGTGCTGTTCCAGCAACGATGGTGGCATGGATACGCTTGTTCGGTTGAAGCTTCTTTTCGGAGCGCAGGTTGCGGATGGCGCGCACGATATCCATCACCAGGTTGAAATCAGCCGTCTTTTGTTCTTCCCAGCCTTCAGGTTGGCAGGGTTCAGGCCAGTGAGCGACGATCAAGGCTTCTTCCCACCCGCCATTGGGCGTGAACAGGTCTGGATGCGCCTGGGCGGCTTTCTTGAGGTGCCCCCACAGCTCTTCGGTGACGAATGGCGTAAACGGATGCAGCATGCGCAGGCAGGCATCTAGAACCCGTACCAGGGTTTGGGCAGTGTAGAAAGCCCGATCGCCGCCTTCGGCCAGTTGCAGCTTGGCAATTTCGACGTACCAGTCGGCAAATTCGCTCCAGAAGAACTCATAAATTTGCCTTCCGGCTTCGCCGTACTGATAAGCGGTAAATAATCGGTCCACATCACGCACCAGGTTTTGTAGCCGGGCATAGATCCAGGAATCGGCCAGGCTCCAGTCCGCGGCTTTTTCGGCGCGATCTGGCGCCTGGTCCAACGCACCGATCACGAAGCGACCGGCGTTCCACACTTTGTTGGCAAAATTGCGGTTGGCTTCAACTTTCTTCACGCTCAGGTTCATATCATTGCCGGGAGTGGACCCGACCAGTAAGGTGAAACGTAGGGCATCCGTGCCAAGTTCGTCCATTACTATCAGTGGATCGATCATGTTGCCCTTGGTCTTGCTCATTTTCTGCCCATGCTCGTCGCGGATCAATCCGTGCAAGTAGACTGTATGGAAAGGGGCCTGCCCGGTAAATTCGAGCCCTTCCATGATCATGCGCGCCACCCAGAAGAAGATGATGTCGTAACCTGTTTCTAAAACAGAAGTTGGATAAAAATACTTGAAATCTGGGGTTTCCTCAGGCCAGCCCAGGGTTGAAAAAGGCCATAGTCCGGAGGAGAACCAGGTATCCAGTACGTCAGGATCCTGTTCGAGCCGGCCGCTGCGGCAGGTTGGGCATTCGAGCGGGTCCTGGCGGGCCACGATTGTTGCTCCACAATCCTGGCAGTACCAGACCGGGATGCGGTGCCCCCACCACAACTGGCGGCTGATGCACCAATCCTGGATGTTTTCCAGCCAGTTGTAATAGACTTTGGTGAAACGCTCGGGGACGATGTGGATGCGCCCATCCCGCACGGCCTGGATACCGGCATCTGCCAGCGGGCGTATGGTCACGAACCACTGGGTAGAAATCATTGGTTCGATGATCTCGCCGCCGCGCTGCGAACGCGGCACCGATAGGGTATAAGGCTCTTCTTTGATCACCAACCCGGCCCTGTCCATGTCATCCCAAATCTTCTTGCGGGCTGCAAAGCGGTCTAACCCAGCGTAAGGGCCGCCGTTTTCGTTGATCGAGGCATCCTTGTTGAGGATATTGATCAACTCCAGGCCATGGCGCTGGGCCAGTGCATAATCGTTTGGATCATGGGCGGGGGTCACTTTGAGCGCCCCACCTCCAAACTCGCGGGTGACGTATTCGTCGGCAATCACTGGGATAGTGCGCCCCAGGATAGGTACTACAACGAGCCTGCCGATGAAGCGCTGGAAGCGCGGGTCTTCGGGATGAACCGCCACGGCCGTATCGCCCAGGATGGTCTCTGGGCGGGTCGTGGCGACGGGTAGGTATTCGTTCTGGCTATCCGCCAGGACGTATCTGAAAAAGTATAGCGTACCCGGTTCTTCAGAATATTCCACTTCGAGGTCTGAAACGGCCGTACCCAATCCGGGCGACCAGTTTACCATGCGCGGGCCGCGATAGAGCAGACCTTTTTCGTAAAGTCTCACAAAAGCTTCGCGCACCGCCCTGGAAAGTCCATCATCCAGGGTAAACCTTTCCCGGTCCCAATCACACGAGGCGCCCAGGCGGCGGATTTGCTGGGTGATGATCCCGCCGTACTTCTCTTTCCAGGCCCAGGTGCGCTTCAGGAATTCTTCTCGTCCCAGTAGATTCCCTGGAAATCCCTTCTTTGGCCAGCATTTTCACTACCTGGAGCTGTGTGGCAATTCCGGCGTGGTCGGTACCCGGGACCCATAGGGTCGGTATGCCTTTCATTCGCTGGTAACGGATCATCAGGTCTTCCATGGACACGAACAGCGCATGCCCCAGGTGCAGCTCCCCGGTCACGTTGGGCGGAGGGATCGAGATAACGAAAGGGGCGCGCAGGGGATCGTGATCGGGTTCCTTGGGGTCGTTAGTGGGTTTGAAATAACTCTTTTCCCACCACCAGTGGTAAAGTCGTTCTTCGGTAGCTTTAAAATCGTATGCTTTTGGCAGGCTTGTTTCAGTCATTTTCGGCTCTCAAAAAGTGGATTTCATATACTGCATTTTTGGGCAAAAGACGCAGGTTCAGATGATCCCGATTGAAATTTCTGCTCCTTCAAAGGGGAGCGGGATCGTTTCACGATTCAGCGTCTCGACGATTTCTACGGTTTTGGCGCGGGTGATGCTCATCAGGTCTGATCTGGCTTCCGCCAGGTCATGGGCCAGCCTGGAATTTACCACCCCCAATTGTAACAAGATTAGCTCGCTTCCCAGGCTAATATTTTGCTCACTTTTATAACGCCGGACGGCTGTAGCGATCCGCACCAGGGTTTCTCCGGTTTCTTCTGCCTGGGGATCGAGCAGTATTTCCAGCGGCTGGGGCCAGCTCGTCTGGTGGATTGAATTAAAATTCTCCTGCTCTGAAAAAAGTGACGTGAAAATTGCCTCGGTCACGTAGGGTAAAACTGGGGCAAACAACTTTAGCAACGTTAGCAGGACGGTCCTCAGGGTAAAACAGGCTGCGTTGTGGCCTGGCGCAACCGCATCGTACAGGCGCTGTTTGGCCATTTCGATGTAGTTATCCGCCAGCTCTTGCCAGAAGAAGTCCTCAACTTCATTTTTTGCGCTAGTGTAATCGTAACCGGCGAAGGCTTCCGTCACGCGCCGGACCACCTGCTGCAGGCGCGACAGGATCCACCGGTCGGCTGCGGAAAAGGCCAGGCTAGAAACATCCGCAAGAGAAAGCGCTGCGCCTGGCAGAAATAGCTCGCTGAAGCGCGCCACGTTCCACAGTTTGGTCGCCAGGCGCGCCCCGGCCTGGATTTTCTCTTCACTGATCACAGCATCCTTGCCCGGGCTGGTGCTGGCGGCCCAGTAGCGAACAGCATCGGCCGAATAGCGCTGGATCATTTCGAGCGGGGGCATCGGGCCGCTGGCGCGGCTCTTGCTAATTTTGCCCATACCTTCGCCTGCCAGCCCCCAACCGGAGATCAGGGCGTTCTTCCAGGGGATCTCGCCGAAGTGCAGGTAGGATTTGACGATGGTATAGAACGCCCAGGTGCGAATGATCTCGTGCGCCTGTGGGCGCAGACTGATCGGGAAGACCTTCCTGTACAATTCCGGCTCCGCCAGCCACTTCCCTACGATCTGCGGGGACAGGGAAGAGGTGGCCCAGGTATCCATCACATCCATATCTGGGGTGAAAGCAGTGCTGCCGCAGGTGCAGGCTTGCCGAGGCTGATCGACCAGCGGATCGACCGGAAGCTGGTCCTCCTCCGCCAGCATCACCAGTCCACAGTCCTGGCAGTACCAGACCGGGAAAGGCACTCCATAATAACGCTGGCGGGAGATGCACCAATCCCAGTTTAGGTTCTCTACCCAGGCCTGGTAACGCGCTTGCATGTGTTCGGGGTGCCAGTGCACCTGGCTGCCGGCTTTCAGCAGGGATTGCTTGCGGTCGAGGACACGTACGAACCACTGCATGGCAATCAGAATTTCAACCGGCGTGTCACAGCGTTCGTGGACGCGGATCGACTGGCGCGTGGCTTGGCTCTCCAGGATCAGGTTCTGCTCTTGCAGGATTTGTTTTACCTGCTGGCGCGCCTGGGGGATGTGCAAGCTTTCGAGTGGGCCAGTCACCCCGGTCATTTTTCCATCCTGGTCGATCGCCTCAATCAGCGGCAGTTTGAAGGCATACCACCAGGCCATATCTGTCTGGTCACCGAAGGTGCAGCACATCACTGCCCCAGTGCCCTTGGTGGGATCGACTGCCGTATCAGCGAGAATGGGCACCTGTTGACCATAGAAAGGGACCCCGGCCCGCATGCCAGCCAGATTCTTGTAACGTGCATCTTCCGGATGGACGAAAACAGCTACACAGGCGGCCAGCAGTTCGGGGCGAGTGGTTGCAATTGGTAGATTATTTCCACCAGGAAGAGAAAATGGCAGGGTGACGAACTCGCTGTCACGCTCCAAATCGTTCAACTCGGCCTGGGCAATGGCGGTGCGGCATTCAGGGCACCAGATGGAGGGCGCTTTCTGGCGGTAAGCCAGGTCGCGCCTGTAAAAATCGAGGAAGGAGAGTTGGGCTGTGCGGCGAGAAAGGTCGTCGATGGTGCGGTAGGTGTAACGCCAGTCGATGGAAAGACCCAGGCGCTGCCACAATGCCCGGTAATCTTTCTCGGCTTCCTGGCTGACCTCCAGGCATTTCTGGATAAAAGTCTGCCTTCCGACCTTTGCCGCCGTTATCCCCAGCCGTTTTTCGACCAGCCGCTCGGTGGGCAGCCCGTTGTCGTCGAAACCCATCGGGTAAAAGACCTGCATGCCGTTCATGCGCATAAAGCGAGCGATAAAGTCAGCGTGACTGTAGGAATAGACGTGGCCCAGGTGCAAGTGCCCTGACACGGTAGGAGGCGGCGTATCGATCGAATAAACTGGCCCTTCTGCCTGCGCATCAAAGTAGTATGTCCTGGCTTCTTGCCAGAAGTGTTCGAGCCGTGGCTCGACTTCAGCGGGTTGGTAGTTCTTGGGTAAAGTCATAGGGCCTCCGCAATCATAACTCTGAAATTAAAACAAAGAATCCTCTCGTATCCAGAGGACGAAAGGATTGGCTTCCGCGGTACCACCTCAATTCGCTGGCTATTCTCCAGCACGCTCTGCCTGGACTAACATCCAGGTCTCGCTGTAACGGGCTCACCCGTGCCGTTCTACTCTCCAGAAAGATTTCTTCAGCAATCAGGCTAAACGACTTCGACCAGGTTTGGCTTGGGAGGCTTTCAGCCGGCGGCGCTCCTTCTCTGTCAGCTCAGGCTGGTTTACTACTTTTAGCAGGTTTTCCTATGTAATTATTGATGCCATTATACAAAAATTGGGGTGAAAAGTCAATGAAAACGAAATCCGCTACAATGAATATCACCAGCCAGGCCGACAGGCGCATCTGCATCAGGGGCACCACCACGTGCCGGTTTTTACTGTAAAAATCGCCGTGATAACCGACGAACAGCAGCAGCGCCTCCAGGATTAGTAGCCAGGCGATCACCACTGCCCAGGCTGACGCAGCGTCTTCATGCCGCCGGAGAGCGCGAATGAAAAGGATTGCACTTAAAAAAAGGCTGACCGGCAGCACCGCGGTCGACAGCGGGTGAAACATATTCCCAATCGTTTCAAACCAGGTCGGGCGGGTATCAGGGCCGGCGGGAAAATAGGGCTGTAGATTACTCCCAAATAGCCCATCCAGATCGTTGAAAATTTGCAGTGAGGCCCAGAAAGGGTTACTGATCAGGAAGCGAGTATAAGTCGAGTAACCGCGGGTCTTCATCCAGGTCATAAAATCTGCGAAGCGCCTGTAATCGTCATGCCTGACGCCAGCCTGGATGGCTTCTTTGATATCGTGGGAGAAAGGCATGCCCTGTTTTACAAAGAAGTCTACACGCGCCGGGTAAGGTAGAACGTTGCCGATCAAGTTGGCGATGAAAGGCTTCTCCCAGCGCATACTCAAGTTCACCGTCTTTTGTTGGACGGCAAAAAGCCCCGTCAGGTACAGCCCCACCAGTCCCAGGACAATCATTGTGTTTCTCTTCCGATGTCGCCAGGACAAAACCAGGGCAATTACCAACAGCAGCAGCGTGATCGGGAGAACATACACCTGGGCGTCGCGGGTGAAGACCCACAGGGTCACGACCGCCAGCCATGCAACCACTAAGATTCCACTAAAAAATGATAGAGAAAGCCGTTGGACAACCAGACGATGTGCCAGCTCAATCGTCAGCGCCAGGAGGATGGCAAATAGCGAAAAGGACAGCGACTCAGAGGATAAAATAAAATCCCAATCTGCCAACTGTGGGCTGAAGGCGAAAATCAAGATCGCGGCAGCCGCAGCCAGGCGCACAAAGGGATGTTTAAGTCGCCAGAAAACTTCCCAGGCCAGCAGACACCACCCAAGTAAGGAAAGGATCATCTGGACAATGACAATCCCTTCAAAACCCGGCTGGGGGGCCAGGGGTTTATTTTGACCTGGGATGGAGGCCAGGCTGACATTGGTCAGTTTATATCCAGAGTTGGGTTGAAAGATGCGATATAAAAGAGGGACGGTCGGCGGGCGTTCGGCTAACAGTGACGCCCAGCTAAAAGGGGGGAATTGGGCCGCGGCGATATAACCATCTGTATCATTCATCGCTACCGAATAGGTATGATTTCCGTAGGCCGTCAGCCTGACTCCCAGCAAACCTGCTGTGATTAAAACAAGAAGAACAACGTCCCAATTCTTGACGAGGTATCTTATTGAGAAAGATTTTGTGGAATTTCTGCCGCTTGTATCCATTCCCTTAAATCTACAGGAATATTTCCTCTTACTCCTGGACGGTGTATCTGTCGAAAATTGTACCACGCTCTCTGAACCCCGGACTCTTCTATGGGCTTGGTTCTCTGGGAATAGCCGTGGTGAACTCCCAGATTTGATGTGTGAGCGTGCGTAGCACGCTCACACATCAAATCTGGGGACCTTCCACGGTAAATCCGAATGAGCCGTGGGCTTTCTCTGGCAGGCTGAAATCCATGGACAATCCTGGTATCATCGATGATAATTGCCGGAAAAGGTGAGTATGACGAATCCAAAATGGTTGGAATGGGCGCAGAATTTACAGGCTTTAGCGCAAAGTGGTTTGACCTATTCGCAGAACCCTTTCGATCTCCAGCGTTACGAGGCCATCCGTGAGATTGCTGCGGAAATCCTTTCTACCTATTCCCAGACTGACCTGGGAATTATCCGCGATCTATATCAGTCTCAGGCAGGCTACATTACACCCAAAGTCGATGTGCGCGGGGTGGTGTTCAAAGGCGACCATATCCTGCTGGTGCGCGAGCTTGCAGATGGGGGGTTTACCTTGCCTGGAGGGTGGGCAGATGTAAACGAACCGCCCAGCTCAGCCGTAGAACGTGAAGTATGGGAAGAGACGGGCTACCATGTCAGGGCGAAAAAGCTGCTGGCGGTTTACGACCGTAACATGCACGGGCATCCGCCGTATATTTTCCATATTTACAAGCTGTTTATCCTGTGCGAACTGGTCGGCGGGCAGGCCAGCGGCAGTATCGAAACTGGGGAAGCCGATTTCTTTCCGGAAGGCCACATTCCTCCTTTGTCGATTGCGCGTACTACCGTTGAAGAGATCACCCGCTTTTTCGAGCACCACCGCTGCGCTGATTTACCCACTGATTTCGATTAATAATCCTGTTTAACGGTAGTTGAGGAAAGCCAATGCTTCAGGATAAGTATGGTCGGCAGATCACTTATTTGCGTATTTCGGTAACAGACCGCTGTAATTTTCGCTGCGTTTACTGTATGCCGGTGGACGGAATCCCCTGGCAGTCTCACGCGGCGATCATGCACTACGAAGAGATCGTCGAAGTGGCGCGCGTGGCTGCGTCTCAAGGGGTCAGCGAAGTACGCTTAACCGGCGGTGAGCCGCTGGTACGTCAAGATCTACCCGAGCTGGTGCGCTTGATTAGTGCCGTCCATGGCATCCAGGATATCAGCATGACCACCAACGGCATCTTGCTGGATAAATTGGCCGCCCCGTTAGCCCAGGCCGGTCTGAAACGGGTAAATATCAGCCTGGATACCCTCGACCCCGAAAAATATACCCGCATTACCCGGGGTGGCTCTCTCATCCGCTTTTGGGATGGCCTGCATGCCGCTGAAATGGCCGGCTTAAATCCGATCAAACTCAACGTGGTCGCCATGCGAGGGGTGAATGATGACGAGCTGGTTGACCTGGCGCGTTTGAGCCTGGAGCATGACTGGCAGGTGCGCTTTATTGAGATCATGCCAATCCGCAATCAGGAGTCGTGGGGCTCCGGTTTTCCTTCCCCCGAGAGCGTCTACCTGTCCATTCAAGAGATGCTGAAAATCTTCGAACCGTATGGCTTGCAACCAGTCGAACATGCAGTCGGAAGCGGGCCGGCGCGTGAATACCGCCTGCAAGGGGCTGCCGGAACAATCGGGTTCATTTCCCCGCTTGGTGAAAGGTTTTGTGATTGCTGCAACCGCTTACGCCTCACCGCGGATGGCTTCCTGCGTCCCTGCTTATTGAAAGATATTGAAATTCCCGTTCTACCCGCCTTGCGCGCCGGGGAGCCGATTTTACCCTTGCTCATGAAAGCAGTCGAGCTCAAGCCTACTCGCCACGAACTGGAAGAAGAACATTATTCTACCGGGCGCTGTATGCGCCAGATCGGCGGATGAAATACATTCCTGGGAGAATAATTAGCCCGTTCCAAACTGGCGGTCGCCGGCGTCGCCCAGGCCGGGGACGATATAACCGCGCTCGTTGAGGTGGTCATCCACGGCGGCCAGGTAGATCGGCACATCAGGATGGCGTGACTGCAGGGCGGCAATTCCTTCCGGCGCTCCGATCAGCCCGACGAACTTGATTTTTTTAGCACCCCAGTTTTTCAATATATCGACAGTGGCAATGGCCGACCCGCCTGTTGCCAGCATAGGGTCCAGGATCAGGCAGACATTGACAGTCGGCATCACCGGAAGCTTGTTGTAATACTGCACCGGTTTGAGGGTCTTTTCGTCCCGGTACAAACCAATGTGCCAGACTTCGGCGGAAGATAGGATTTCCCACACACCTTCTACCATACCTAAGCCAGCGCGCAGGATCGGCACCAGGCCCACTTTTTCTTTCAGCGTAGCTCCAGTGGTAATCGCTAAGGGGGTTTGGACCTCAGTAGGATCGATCAGCAGGTCCATAGTAGCTTCGTAAGCCAGCAGCCCGGCCAACTCACGCACGAGTTCACGGAATTGTTTAGGGTTGGTTTCCATGTTGCGCAGAAGGGTCAGTTTGTGCGCAACCAATGGATGAGGTGAAACAAACACATTTTGCATAAAAATATTCTCCTTGTATGGATTACTGGCCTTATTATAGCTTTTTCTTCAGGATTTGCCTTTATGGTTATTGGGAATTGGCAAAGGGGATTACCAAATTTTTGGGTGCCATGGCACCCAAAAATTTGGTTTCTTCCTTAGGAAATCCCAAAGATCTGCTCTTATAAAAATAACCTTGCGGGTATAATCAGGTACATGAGTGAAGCGGATAACCGTCTGATCGCCCCGGAAGTGAAGCCTGATGACCGCATCGACCAGGCGTTGAGGCCGCGCAGCCTGGGCGAGGTGATTGGGCAGGAGCAGCTTAAAGAGAACCTCTCAATTCTAATCCAGGCAGCCCGCCAGCGCAGCGAGCCGCTCGACCACGTCTTATTTTATGGCCCACCTGGCCTGGGCAAAACTACCCTGGCGCATGTGTTGGCCTTTGAGATGAAGGTTAGTATCAAGATCACCGCCGGGCCGGCAGTCGAGCGCGCCGGCGATCTGGCTGCCATCCTCACCAACCTGCATGCCGGTGATATTTTGTTCATCGACGAGATCCACCGGCTGGGCCGGGCAGTTGAAGAGGTATTGTACCCGGCCATGGAAGACTATGCCCTGGACATCATTATTGGTAAAGGCCCTTCAGCCCGTTCGATCCGCTTGAAGCTGCCCCGCTTCACCGTCATCGGGGCGACAACCCGGCTGGCCCTGGTCAGCGCGCCCTTGCGCGCTCGCTTTGGGGTAGTTTACCGGTTGGATTATTACGACCTGGATGCCGTCCAGGAGGTGGTGCGCCGGGCGGCGCGCCTGCTGGCTGTCAAAGCCGACCCGGGTGGGGTTGAGGAGATCGCCCGGCGGGCGCGCGGCACGCCGCGTGTCTCGTTGCGCTTGTTGCGCCGGGTGCGCGATTACGCCCAGGTCAAAGCGAATGGGCACATCACCCGCGAGGTAGCCACTGAGGCGTTGAACCTGCTGAACGTCGATGCCCTTGGATTGGATGACGTAGACCGGCGCGTGCTGCGAACGATCATCGAGAAATATGAAGGCGGTCCGGTCGGCTTGAATACCATCGCCGCCTCTGTCAGTGAAGAGCCGGACACAATAATGGATGTAGTCGAGCCCTATCTTCTTCAGTTGGGTTTCCTGGGACGCACCCCCCAAGGTCGGGTGGCGACGCGCCTGGCTTACCAGCATCTTGGATTGGATTACCGAGACGACGGTATGCAGCCAGCTCTTTTTCAACCAGAAGAAGAATAGCTGGAGGATTGCATCTTCATGCAGGGTATTTTATGAGCCTATCCTTCTTCCCCAAACTGGTGAAAAATGGCAGCCTGGCGAACATGTCCGTCCGCGGACTATCGCCTGGGCAAAGCTATCGGGCGGTCATTTTGCCCGTGCGGGAAAAAAATCGCTGTCTGATTTATGAAGGGGAAGCTGGCGATTACGGCAGCCTGTCTTGGGCGCAGCCGGTGGATTGGGTGGGGGATGCCCTGGTCGATATTTTTGTTCTTGGCAAAGCACTGGCGTTCTGCACTTTCCACATTTATGCCTTGCAGCCAGAGATGGCCAATCTACGTCCACTGCGCTGTGATTTTCACGTCCACACCTCTTATTCTGATGGGACGCGCCTACCGGCAGAGATGGTCGTGCGTGGGCGTGAGCTGGGGCTGGACGCGTTAGCAATCACCGATCACAATTTCTACCAGGCTTCCCTTGAGTCCATCGAATTTGTACGTAAATCCGGCCTGGGTATCACCTGTTTTCCTGGTGAGGAGGTGACTTCGCCTACCTGGCACATGCTTTCCATTGGAGCCAACGCTCCGGTAGGTTATACCGATGACCAGGCTGGCTATACCGGCATGCAAAATACCCTCTTGATGATCCACCAGCGCGGCGGAAAGGCTTTCCTCGCCCATCCATATTGGATTTCCGGGCGGCGCATCAACCAGCCAATGGAAGAATACGAACGCCTGCTCAGCGAAGGTGGGATAGATGGCATAGAATTGCTTGGAGATGTGCCTTGGGAAGAAAACCTGCGCTCGCTGGTGCGTTATAGCGAGCTGGAATCAAGAACAAAACTGGCCATCCTGGGTAATTCGGATACCCATTCACCGGAGCATACCTTTGGGAGCTATTGGACGCTGGTGTTCGCCAGGTCAAACAGCCAGGAAGACATCCTGGCTGCCATCCTGGACCACCGCTCAGTCGCCTGTATGCTCATGCCGATGGGGCCAGCCAGCCATCCGGTCATCCCAAGGCTGCTGGCTCTTGGCCCATTCGAGCTGGTCGACCTGGCGATTTTCCTGCAAGAGCATTATTTTCCCCAGCACGATGCCCTTTGTCATCCAGGAAGCTGAGCTGGGACGGCGTTTCCTGGGTGGGGATTTACACCGGCGAAGTCCCCTTGCGGGCCGTGCAGGCAGCCCTGGAAACCTATTATTCCCAATCCTTTGGCGTAGCTTCCCGCAACAGGTCGGCGGGTGAAAACATCTGATTTCGATTATTTCCTCCCGCCTGAGCGCATTGCCCAGACGCCGCTGGAACCGCGCCATTCGTCGCGCCTGCTGGTGCTGCGGCGTGGGCGCGCGGACCTGGAACACGCCCAATTCTGGCATCTGGATGAATATTTAAAACCGGGTGATCTGCTGGTGATCAATCAGACGCGTGTGATTTCCCGCCCGAATTTTTGCTCGCAAACCTACTGGCGGGAAAGTCGAGATTCTCCTGCTCCGCCGCCAGGATGAGCTGACCTGGGAAGCGCTGGTGGGGGGTAAAGGACTGGTAGCTGGCAAAGGGTTGAGAGTCGAAGATGGCCCCCAGGTAGAAATTACCGGCGTATTGGAGGGTTCCCGGCGATTGGTTGCATTTTTCCGAACCGATCGATACCTATCTGGGGTTGGCCGGTCAAATGCCGCTGCCGCCTTACATCCATACCCCCTTGCAGGACCCGGAACGCTATCAGACCGTGTATGCCTGCCAGCCCGGCTCGGCTGCCGCGCCTACCGCTGGGCTGCATTTCACCCCCGAATTAATGAAAAAACTGGAAAACAAAGCTGTCCAGTTTGTCGAGGTCACCCTGCACATTGGCCTGGACACCTTTGCTCCGGTTACTGAGGACGATCCCAGGCAGCATAAAATACACACCGAATGGTGCGAGGTTACCTCTGCCGCGGCTGATAAGATCAACTTAGCCTCTGCTGCAGGAGCAAAGATCGTGGCGGTCGGCACGACCAGCGTGCGCACCCTTGAAACGGCCGCTCGTTTTGCCAGGCTGGGCCAATTGGTAGGGGAGTTTGCCGGGGCGACTGACCTGTTCATCCTGCCGGGGTATCATTTCAGGGTGGTCGAAGCCATGATCACCAATTTCCATCTACCGTGCTCGACGTTGTTGATGCTGGTGAGCGCCTTTGCCGGACGGGAACGTATCCTCGAGGTTTACCAGGCTGCTATCCAGGCGGGCTACCGGTTTTATTCCTTTGGGGATGCGATGTTGATCCTATGAGCGAGTATCTGGATTGGCAGGCCCTGGATAATAAGATTGTCGCCTGCCGGTTGTGCCCCAGGCTGGTGCGCTGGCGGGAAGAGGTGGCGCACATACGCCGGCGCGCCTACAGGTACCAGGCTTATTGGGGTAGACCGGTGCCGGGTTTTGGAGATCGGCAGGCGCGCATCCTGGTGGTTGGCCTGGCGCCAGGTGCGCATGGCTCAAACCGCACCGGCCGAATGTTTACCGGGGATGCGTCCGGCGAGTTCCTTTATGCGGCGCTGCATCGGGCTGGCTTTGCCAATCAGCCCGGCTCAAACAGCCGGGAGGATGGGTTAGTGTTGAAGGATGTTTTTATCACCGCCGTCTGCCGTTGTGTTCCACCGGATAATAAACCCGAGCGGCTGGAAATGGACAATTGCCAGCCTTTCCTGCTGAATGAAATCCATCTGCTCGAAAACATCCAGGGTATCGTCGCCCTGGGAAAGGTGGCGTTTGACCGGCTCATCCCGATTTACAGGATGAAATGGGATGTTACACTGGATATGGAATTTGCCCACGTCGCGTTTTATCCAAAGCATGGCCAGGCGCCCTGGCTGTTAGCTTCCTATCACCCCAGCCGGCAGAACACTCAGACTGGACGCCTGACTACGGCCATGTTCGACCGTATTTGGGAATTGGCCCGGAAAATCCTGTCTCCTTAGCGGGATGGCTGTCGTGTATATCGTTTGTATAATGATCCCTGAAGGCTTTGGGCAAAGGGGGTACAATATATTTAAGCTTGGGTGAGCAAAAAAGAAAGTCATTATGCAGAAAAAAATAGAAGAGAATGTAATCGCCCCAGATTTTGAGCTGGTCGATACACAGGGCAGGACAATCCGCCTGTCGGAGTTGTGGGGTAAAAAGATCGTCGTGTTGGTGCTGATGCGCGGTTTTATGTGACCCTACTGCCGTAAACATCTGGCGCAGTTGCGCCAGGATTGGGGTGAGTTTTCTGGGCGGGGCGCTGAAATTATCGCATTAGGTCCCGATAGCCCCAACGCCTTTCGCCGCTATTGGGAAGAGGAGCGCATCCCATTTACTGGCTGCTCGGATATTAATTCCAGGGTAGCCGACCGGTATTATCAAGAAGTCAACTGGTTGAAATTCGGCCGCATGCCAGCGATTTTTGTAATCGATCTTCACGGGGGCATCCGCTACGGACATTACGGCGATTTGATGAGCGATATCCCATCCAATGAAGAAATCCTGGGAGTGATTGACCGGCTTTCAGCAGAATAATTTGTCCAGGTAGGACAACTAAGAGAAAACCGGGAAATAAAGCACACTTATGCCGGAGCCGCCTCTCTCCAGGCTGCTGCCAGCATGCCGACCCCCACGGCAGTTAGCACGGCGGCGGCCGGAAAGATGTTTAGCACACTGCCGCGGGCAATTACCGCCCCGATGGAAGGCCCGATGATCATGCCGACGTTGACCGGCAGGTAGGCAAACGACATCACTCGCCCGCGGACGTCGCTGGTGGTGGAGTTGGAGAGCACCGTAAAAGAGATAGCAAACACGCCTGCGCCAATCCCGCTGATCAACGCCCAGGCGGCGCCAAAAGTAAACAGGTTGTGGGTAAAAGCCGGCAGCGGCCAGAGGAAAACCTGCACGATTGCGCCGATAAACAGCATTTTCCAGTGGCCGAAGCGGTCCGCCAGAGCGCCCATGCCAGGGCTTACGAATATTGCTAATAAGCCACCTGCACCCAGGATGATCCCGATGATGGTATTAATATCCTGCACCGGATAAACCTTACTGATGGCCAGTGGAATGTAGGTGCGCGCCAGCATCGAGCCTGCGAACAGGAAAAAAAGAGCCGGGAAAAGCGCCTTCAGGCGTGAAGAATTCATCAGGATTTTGACTGAGTTGCCCGCCATGCGCAGGATAGGCTGGGTCAGCTTCCCTCTAAACAAATCGTGATATCCAAAGACGAGTGATAAAACGACCGCCAGCATCAGGAAAGTGTCGATGCCAATCAGCGTACGGAAACCCCAATGGTCGACAATCGGTCCACCGACCAGCGGACCGATGAATCCTCCAATCTGGCTGGCGCTGTTCATGATTGAAAACGCCAACCCCTGGCGGTTGGCCGGGGCACGCTCCGACAGTGTGGTCATCATCAGCCCACTGTTGCCCAGCGACAGGCTACTGATCGAGCGCGCCAGCAGGAACACCCAGATATTTCCGGCCAGAATTGCCGCCGCGCCGGCAGTCAGGTGCAGCACAAAGGAGCGGATGATGATCGGTTTACGTGAAAATCGGTCGGCCAAAGCGCCCCAGAAAGGCAGGAACGGCAGGCCTAGAATGCCAGAGACGGCCGCGATGATGCCAATCCAGCGCGCCACCTGGTCAGGCTGAACACCTAAGTAAGGCAGATAAAGCGGGGTGAAGGCGGTTAGCTGTCCGTAAAAAACCGTTTCCATAAAACTGCCCGCGGTAAATAAAACCAGCAGCCAGACCCAGGAACCCGGGTTGATTCCGGCGTGTTTCTTGTTAGAAACTGCTTCAGACAAATGCTTCAACCCCGAATAAAATGCGGCATTTCGAAGGGAATTTCGAGGACTAGTTCAATGAAACCACAATACTGCCCGTCCTTGAACCAGGGAGTCTGGTAGACTAGTTTCTTTACCCCGAGTTTTTCGATGTTGTAGACGTTAGCCTGCTGATTATCCAGCATTTTTTGCACTTTGGAACGAGCAGGCTCAGGGTGGCAGTCCAGCAAATTCGTCCCAACCAGGCGGATACCCCCATCCCCGGAATGGCCTTCGGCGGATTTATCGTTCATAGCCAAAATAATACCCGAAGGATCACAGACGGTGATGGCGCCAGGAAAGTTTTGAATCCATGCAGGAATATTCATTCAGGCCTCACATTTAGGAAACAGGGGCCGACAACCGTCAGCCCCTGTTGGTAGGTTCGGGAAAGAAAAGATTAGTCCTGGATAAGCCTTGAAAACCGGTAAGCTTATCCGCGGCGTAGGGCAGACCAGCCGGCGTAAGAGGCAGTGTCACCCAGCTCGGCTTCGATGCGTAGAAGCTGGTTGTATTTGGCTACCCGGTCGGAACGGGCGGGGGCGCCGGTCTTAATCTGGCCGGTGTTGAGCGCTACGGCCAGGTCAGCAATGGTAGAGTCTTCGGTTTCACCCGAGCGATGCGAGACGACTGCACGCCAGCCGGCCCGGTGACAGGTTTCGACGGCTTCGATCGTCTCAGTAAGCGAGCCGATTTGATTGAGCTTGACCAGCAGCGCGTTGCAGGATTTTTCCTTGATGCCGCGGCGAACACGCTCTGGGTTGGTGACCAACAGGTCATCGCCCACGATCTGGACGCGGCTGCCGACTTCGGTGGTCAGGTGCTGCCAACCTTCCCAGTCGTCCTGGGCCAGGCCGTCTTCGAGGGAAACGATCGGGTACTGGTTGATCCAGTTGATCCAGAAAGCCACCATCTCATCGCTGCTCAGTTTCTTGCCTTCTTTACGCAAGTTGTAGGTCTTGGTCTCTTCATCGTACAGCTCAGAGGCGGCGGGATCGAGAGCAATGGCGACCTGTTCGCCTGCTTTATATCCGGCCTTCTGAATGGCTTCGAGGATGACTTCGACTGCCTCGGCGTTGGCCTTGAGGGAAGGAGCGTACCCGCCTTCGTCGCCAACCAGTGTTACATAACCACGCCCTTTCAGTACGCCTTTCAGGGTCTGGTAGATCTCTGCGCCCCAGCGCAAGCCTTCGGCGAAAGTGGCTGCACCCAAGGGCATAACCATAAATTCCTGGGCATCCGTCGACTGCCAGGCGGTATGAGCGCCGCCGTTGAGGATGTTCATCATTGGGACGGGTAGAACGTGCGCATAAACCCCGCCGATGTAGCGGTAGAGCGGCAGGCCGAGGCAGTTAGCGGCAGCCTTGGCGACTGCCAGGCTGGTGCCCAGGATGGCATTGGCTCCCAACTTTGATTTATTCGGCGTGCCATCCAGCTCGATCAGCATGCCATCGATAGCCTTCTGCTCGAGAGCATCCCAACCAACCAGCGCTGAAACGATTTCTGTGTTGACGTTTTCAACTGCTTTGAGTACACCCTTGCCCTGATAGCGAGATTTGTCGCCGTCACGCAGCTCGAGGGCTTCGTGTATGCCCGTCGAAGCCCCGGATGGGACGGCAGCCCGGCCCCAAGAGCCATCTTCGAGGACAACCTCGACCTCGATGGTTGGATTACCGCGGGAATTCGAGGATTTCTTGTGCTTGTACTACATCGATCGTTGTGTCCATAAATTTACCTCTGAATGTCATTTAAAGAATAAGGCGTAAGATCCGCCTATAGCGCCAAGATTGGGTATAAACCCGCTCAAGTATAATACGTAATTGTCGTTTACGCTACAGTGCACCAGGTTTACTAAACTGGCGTCAGAGTGATTACCCGAAGGACTCTATCCCATCCGTTTTTACGCCAGCTTTTTCGCAGGCAGCGTGCATGAATGCTACGAACAATGGGTGGGGGCGGTTAGGCCGGGAAAGGAATTCCGGGTGGAACTGAGTACCCAGCATAAAAGGATGGTCGGCCAACTCGGCGATTTCCACCAGCCTGCCGTCTGGCGAAATGCCTGAATAACGCATACCACGATCATACATCGCCTTACGGAACTCGTTGTTAAATTCAAAGCGATGCCGATGGCGTTCCTGCACCAACTCCTGCTGGTAGGAGTTGGCAGCTTTTGTTCCTGGTTGCAGCGCGCAGGGATAGAGCCCCAACCGCATAGTCCCGCCCATATCCACAATCTGTTCCTGGTCAGGCATCAAGGAAATCACCGGATAGGGTGTGGAAGGATTGAATTCGGTCGAATTGGCTTCTTCGTTTTCAAAAATAAAACGGGCGAATTCCACCACCATCAACTGCATCCCCAGGCATAACCCCAGGTAGGGCACCCGGTTGGTACGGGCATAATGAGCCGCCTGGATCTTGCCTTCGATACCCCGGCTGCCAAATCCGCCAGGGACCAGAATGCCATCCGATTTTTGAACGGACTCCCAACCGCGGCTTTTTTCCAGCTCGACGGAATGCACCCAATGCAGGTTCAGTTCCACCCCCAGGTGGATGGCGGCATGTTTGAGCGCCTCACGCACGCTCATGTAGGCGTCTTTCAGCTCGACATATTTTCCTACCAGAGCGATATTTACTTCAGGTTTCTCACGCCGTACCTCGGCGACCAGTTTCCGCCATTCCTCCCATTCGGGCTGCCGGCGTGCCTGCAGGTTGAAGCGCTGCAGGATATATTCGCCGACGCCGGCCTGTTCTAACAGGAGCGGAACTTCATAAAGAACCTGAGTGGTCACCATGGGTACTACGGCGCGTTTTTCCACGTCGCAAAATAGGGCGATTTTGTCGCGCAGGCTATCTTCGATCGGGTAATCTGAACGGGCCACTATCATATCTGGGGAGATACCGATCGAGCGTAGTTCACGTACCGAGTGCTGGGTGGGTTTTGTCTTCAGCTCGGCCGTCGCCCCAATGTAGGGCAGCCAGGTCACGTGAATATTAAGCGTATTTTCCCGCCCAAGCTCGCCGCGCAACTGGCGCAGTGCTTCGAGAAAGGGCAAACTTTCGATATCGCCGACCGTCCCGCCCACTTCGACCAGCACGATTTCGGCACCGGTAGATTTGGCGACTGCGGTGATGCGTCGTTTAATTTCGTTGGTGATGTGAGGAATCACCTGGATCGTACCGCCCAGGTAATCCCCATGCCTTTCTTTGCCGATTACCTCGTAATATACTTGCCCGCTAGTGGTATTGCAGGCGCGGTTGAGACGGATATCGATGAAGCGTTCGTAATGGCCCAGGTCCAGATCGGTTTCGGCGCCATCGTCCAGCACATACACTTCGCCGTGCTGGTACGGGCTCATCGTTCCAGGGTCAACGTTAATATAGGGGTCGAGTTTTTGAACAGCAACTTGAAAACCGCGTTCTTTCAGGAGGCGCCCTACTGCTGCGGCAGTAACCCCCTTGCCTACCGAACTGACCACACCTCCGGTAAAGAATATGTATTTGACTGCCATCTATACAACCTTCTTTCTATACTTGAATAAAGAAGTGGGGAGGGCCGATCATCTGGCGCCTCCCCACGGGAATTCTTAACCTGTCTTGTTGACCTTGGTGGGATCTCAGGATGTATGCGCTTTCTGTTCAAGTGTGCGGTTTAGCAGGTCTTCCTGTTCATTGGAGACCGCTTTGGCTTTCTTGCTTTTGACATCCTGGGCGCGTTTGCGAACCTTGGCTTTTTCCATGGCTTCACGCAGGGCCATTTCCATAGCGGTCGGTTCCGTTTCAACCTGAGCGGGTTGTTCGAGATTGAGTAAAAGATTGCCTGACTCATCCTGGTCGGATGATTTTCTGCCAGACCTCTTGCGGCGGATTGTTTTTTCCTTAGGTTTTACTGATTGGGCTTCGATAACCGGCTTGACGGGCTTAGGCTCTTCGATCTTGACCGGTTCAGGCAGCAAGGCTTTCAGGCTGAGCTTGATCTGCTTCTTGCGACGGTTAACATCCAGTACCTGGGCTTCGACTTCGTCGCCTTCATTCACTACCTCGGAAGGAGTCCGGACGTAGCCGTGGGCCATTTCACTGATGTGCACCAACCCCGGACGTTCAGCGCCAATTTCCACAAAAGCGCCGAATTTTTCCAGGCGGACCACTTTTCCCTTGACGGTCATTCCCTTTTTGAGGTCCCGCCATTCCAGGTCTAGCGGTTTGAGCATGGTGAGTTCGATGTGGTCTTCCTTAACTTTCTTCACCCACACTTCGACTTCCTGCCCCACCTGCAGGACATCTTCGACTTTCATGATCGGTTCTTCAGAGGAGGAGATCAGTTGAGAAATATGAATGACTGCTGGTTGACCGATCCCCAGGTCAATCACAGCACCTGCCAGGCTGATCTTGGCGACCTTACCTGTAAACTTCATTTTAAGTTTTATTTCGGTTGCGCGGTCTGCTTCCGCCGCCACACTAGATTCCATAACGCTCTCTCCCAGGTTGTATTTTCAGCAAAAATGGATTATACCCCTCGTCTGACAAACTGTCAATTAATTATTGAAAACGTGTTAGCGCAAAGTAGTAAAGTCCCCTTTCTGCAAAGTTAAAATGTCCCCGTTGAAAGGGACAAAAAGTGGACAAACTACTGACAATGAGCAACCAAGAAATCACCCGATTAGAAACGATGCAACGGATCAAAGACAAACGATTGACACAGAAAGAAGCGGCTCGGATGCTGGATTTGAGTGTGCGGCAGATCAAACGGTTATGTCGGGCCTACAAAGCCAGGGGAGCCAAAGGGCTGGTCAGCGCCAGACGCGGGAAACCGAGTAACCATTGCATGAACGAGCAAGTACAGCAACAAGCACTGGACTTGCTCAAGGAAAAGTACGGAGATTTTGGGCCGACGCTGGCGCACGAGAAACTGAGCGAAGTGCATGGAGTAGCAATGTCTCGCGAAAGCGTGCGCAAGTTGATGATCGAAGAAGGGATGTGGAAACCAAAGCGAGCAAAAATGCCGCCTACGCACCAGATGCGAGAGCGGCGGGCGTGCTTTGGGGAGTTGGTACAGATCGATGGCTCGGATCACGCCTGGTTCGAAGAGCGTGGAGCCAAGTGTACGCTGCTGGTATACATTGACGACGCCACCGGGCGACTTTTGGAATTGTGGTTTGTGACGGAGGAGACCTTTTTTGCCTACTGTGAAGCATCCCGGCATTACTTTGAGCGTTTCGGCAAACCGGTAGCATTTTATAGTGACAAACATGGCATCTTTCGGGTCAATCAGCCGCGTCCCTTGGGATTGAGCAGTGGTTTGACCCAATTTGGACGGGCGATGCAGGAACTGGACATCCAAATCATTTGCGCCAACTCTCCCCAGGCCAAAGGGCGCATCGAACGGGCTAACCAAACCCTGCAAGACCGCCTGGTGAAGGAACTGCGCTTACGCGGCATTTCTGACATCGACAGCGCCAATGCTTTCCTGCCAGAGTTCCGGGAAGACTTCAATACGCGTTTTGCAGTCCAGCCGCGTAGCAGCCATGACGCTCACCGCCCTTTGCTCGAAACGGAAAACCTGGATCTTATTCTGACCCATCAGGAAACGCGCACCCTCTCCAAGAACCTGACCGCGCAGTTCAACAATGTCATCTACCAAATCCGGTCCGACCGCCCGGGCTACGCCTTGCGTAACACTAAAGTCACTATCTGTCAGGATGCTAAAGGAGAAGTCACTATCCTCTACAAAAACAAACCCTTAGCCTTCACCATCTACCAAAAACCCCTCCGCCAGGCCGAAATCGCAGATACCAAGACCCTCGATCATCTCCTCAATTCTCCCAAGCCTCCAGCCTCTAACCATCCCTGGCGCCGGTATGGCCGTCATCTCAATGGCAAATTCATCCAGGAGGTCACTCCTCATGGCGCAGATTGATTTCGGCCAGCCGTTGAGTTTATCGCTTTCGGCCAAAGACTGGGCAGAACGCAAAGGGCAGAACCTTTCTGGCTCTGCCCAGTCTCCGGCACTCGTGTCGGCGCTCAGGTCGCTCTCCAGCGTTGCCCTATCCTCCGCACGAGCGTTCGGAGTATATCACCGTTATTACCCACCCTTCGCAAAGGGGACATCTCTACTTTGCAGAAAAGGGGACATTTCTACTTTGCATTGACATTAATTATTGAAAACGGTTAC
This sequence comes from uncultured Chloroflexia bacterium, assembly GCA_963820415.1. GTDB lineage: Bacteria > Chloroflexota > Anaerolineae > Anaerolineales > Anaerolineaceae > CAWFZT01. The sequence goes on from CAWFZT010000004.1 coordinate 117,150, forward strand.
TTCAGAAATCTTGCATACTTTGGGAAAATATTGGCTCATTTGGATTTACCGTGGAGGGTCCCCGGATTTTGGGTTGTCATGACAACCCAAAATCAGGGAGTAAACCATGGGGATTCCCAAAGAACCAGTTTAGACCTTCTTGTTCAGTGTATAATAAATGTAATTCGCAAAGCTATTTTATCAGCAGGGAAATCTCGTTTATCCTTGATCTTCAACAATAATAAATGACCGTTATATGCGATGGGGTGAGAGGACACATCCGTTTTGATCCAAATCCGGCTGATTGTTACGGAACTGTGCAATACGGCAGTTCAATATTTAATAGCTGGTAGATTGGCAATGTAATGGAGGAATACCATGCGTAAAAATGCGGTTCTTTTCCGATTTTTTACCTGGATTATCCTGGCAGCGTTGATATTGGTGAATGTTACTCCGGCTGCCAGCGCGCCCTTAGCTCAAAATGAAATTACGGTCACTCCCACTCCTACCCAGGCGCCGGTAAATCAAGCAGGCATCCTGCCCCAAAATTCACCCACCGGGCTGACAATTTCAGGCCTGATAACGGATGCCAGCCAAAAACCGTTGCCGGGGGTGACGGTCCGTGCAGACCAGCAGCATACCGCGGTCAGCGCAGCGGATGGCACATATCTGCTGGCTGATTTACAACCTGGTCGTTATTTGGTCTTGGCATCCCTGCAAGGGATAGTGATAGTGCCTTATTACCGGGTGATTGTTCTAGCAGATAAGAATGCCACAGGCGTCAATTTCCACCAGCGCCAGGGTGGTCCAGCCACGCGCCTGGTCCCCGCCAATCCGGCAATTAGCCAGCCTCGACCATCTCCTCTCAGTGAAAAAATCCCAGGAAAGCCGTGGACGCCGCCGACCGTCGAGCAACCTCAACCGTTGGGTGGAGATATGCAAGCGCAGGCGGCCTTCAGCCTTGGACAGCCCGGATTGGCTTTTCGCTATGCCGACACTTACGGTACTTTAGGACAAGGATATCCGGATGATCCGGCATACATCAACAGTCCTTCGGGGATCTTTGTGGACGGCTCCGGCAATTTATTGATCACCGAAAGCCGGGGAAAACGTCTGCTGGAGTATGACTCCACCCCCACGCGCACCCTGGCCCTTGGGAAGCGCGGCGTGGCTTATTACGACCAATATGTCTTCGCTAACCCCCAGGACGTAGCTGTAGATGAAAGCGGCAACATCTGGATGGTTGACCCTGACCGCCTAGTCGAATTCAATTCCACGGGGACCTTTATCCGCCAGTTTCCTGATACGAATCCCGGCGTTGCTGGCATAGCCAATAACCAGTTCAACAACCCAAGCGGGATTGCCTTTGGGGACGGCCTGATGTATGTGGCGGACCAGGGCAACCAGCGCATCCAGGTATACATATTTGTAGCCGGGAATCCCACTTATTTCCGGACAATTGGCGAGCCGGGTGTGGGCGGGAATGATGCCTCTCATTTCAATGGACCTGCCCGGGTGACTTTCACCAATCACGCCATCTATGTTGCTGATATAAATAACAACCGTTTGATGAAATGCAGCCTGGTCGGAGGGACGGATTTCGCCTGTTCCGAGTTTGTCCTGGACGGATTATTATCCAATACCAGCGTTCCACTGGACATGCCGACCGGAATCGCCTTTGGCAGCGCCAACCTGTACGTGACGGATGCCGGTAATTATCGCGTGGTCAAGTGCGATTGGGATGGGACGCACGCCACGAATTGCGACCATTTCACGGGCGTCGCCGGGGAGCCGGGCATCGACGACGATCATTTCCTGTGGGCATCGGACGTTTCTATCGGGCCGAGCGACAGCGTGTATATCAGCGATGCTGACAACCACCGCGTGCAGGTGTTTGACTCAAGCGGCGTCCTCGATCCCACGCATAACATCGGCGCCAAAGATGGTAGTGGTAGACCGGCTCCCTATCCAACCGACGCCACTCATTTTAATGGGCCGGCTGGAATGGTCCTGATTTACGAGTCGAACGTTCCCTACCTGTATTTCACCGAAAACCAGGGCCAGCGCCTGGTCAAATTGAACCTGAATGACACTCCTCCCAGCGTGGTTTGGGCAGTGGGTCAGCCCGGTGTGTATGGCGCGGACGACCTTCACTTTGGCGCGTTCTGGGGCGGATCGCAAGGAAACCTCGACCGGGATAGTAAAGGACGCATTTATGTGCCGGATACAGCCAATCACCGCCTTCTGATTTATTTGCCCAACGGCAGCTTGTGGGCGACCATGGGGGAAACTGGTGTGCCTGGCACGGATAATCAGCATTTCAACCAGCCGACCGGGGTTTCCTTAGACAGAAATGATAACCTGTACGTGGCCGACAGCGGGAACGATCGGGTTCAGGTCTTCGATTCGAACCGTAACTACCTGGCCACCCTGGGAGAAACCGGTGTCGCCGGGTATGACAGCGGCCATTTCAACTGGCCGTTGGGCGTTTCGGTGGATTCCTCTGGAAATATTTTCGTGGCAGACACCAACAACCAGCGCGTGCAAAAATGCACCCTGAGTGGCAGTAAGGGCAATTGTTTGCCTTTCGCCGGAAAAACGGGCGTTTCGGCCGCCGGTTTTGATTATTTGACTGATCCGACCGCCGTACTGGTTGCCCAAAATGAAGTATATATTCTGGATGCCGGGCGTAACCGCGTTTTGGTCTTTGACCCAACCGGCGCTTACCGGACTAGCCTGGTGGGGGATTGGGGCTCCCGCAGCGGGGACATGCGCGGCGGGCTTGGGATTGCGGTGGGCGCCTTGGGAGATGTCTATGTATCTGACCCGATCAACCAGCGCATCCAAAAATATGTGTTAAAGCTGCCTGCCGATGGTGATTTACCGGGATGGAGCCAGCTCGATCTGAATGGCTTTGGCAAACAGTATGTACCGCAGGTCCAGGCAGTGGCAAGTTTTAACAATTATCTTTTCGCGGCTCCTTACAATTCCTTGACCCAGGTAGCTGAATTATACCGGATGGATTCCAATGGTAACTGGTCTCAGGTGATGAATAACGGTTTTGGCAATCCTCAGAACCAGGCGGTTGATGATTTGACCGTTTTCAATAATGTGTTATACGCTTCCACCTGGAATACGACCTCCGGAGGTCAGTTGTACAGCTCAACGGATGGGACGACCTGGACCCTGGTGACTTTGCCCGGCCTGGATGCCTGGGACGCCGAGTTGTATATGATGCAGGGTTTCAATGGGGAGTTGTACATTGGCAGCGCGGTGTATGGCAGCGGGACCCCGCCTCACGGAGCCAGAATTATTGGCTGCGATCCGAGCGTTTCCCCGCCTGCTTGCTCCTTAGTGTTCGAAGCTCCAGCAAGCACCAACGCTGTCCTTTCCATGGCTGTGTTGGGCAACTGGATATATGCCGGGATGGCTTCTCAGACTGGGGGCCAGATCTACCGCTGCTCAACCACTGCCTGCGCCGTGACAACCGACTGGCAGCAGGTATTCACGGATGGCAATGGCAGCGCCGACAACGCCATGGTTTCCTCGCTGGCGGTCTACAATGTCAGCGGGACTGATCAAATTTTCGCCGGTGTGGCCAATGCGATCAACGGCACCCGTGTGTTTGAGGGTACCTGCGACGACACTGACTGCTCGGCCTGGACGCAGGTCAATACGGATGGCTTTGGCTCGAATAAGAATACGGATATTAACGCCCTCAAGGTATATGGAAGTCCCAGCGAGCTGATGGCTGTAACCCATAATGAGACCACCGGGCTGCAAATCTGGGGCTACAACGGTACGGATTGGGGGAGCGGCGCTTATCTATCTTATCCTGGGTTTGGCAACAGCACTAATTATTCCGCTTACTCAGCGGCGGGAGTCGCCATTTTCAATGGGATGCTGGTGGTCGGCACAGAAAACCTGCACAATGGCGGAGGAGTGTGGGCCAGCGATCCTACCGGATATACGGTCAAGGGAACTGTTACTGGTCTTACTACCGGTGTGACTATCTCTGTCAGTATCTCCAAGAACGGCGTCCAACTGCAGAATAAGCTAGTAACTGCATCGGGAAATACCTTCTCCTTTACCGCCCTACCCCCGGGTGTTTACTCTGTCGCTCCGTTTTCCAGCTCTTTCAGCTTTGTTCCGCGCTCCAGGAGTGTGACTGTGGTTGCTCAGGATGTGGTCTCAGGCGTGGATTTCTCGGCTACTTTCCGCCCACTGCCATTGGTAAAACCGATTGATGGGACCCGCCTGACTGGGCAGACGACCACTTTGACGTGGGTAGATATTTCCGTGAAGCAATATCAGTACCAGGTTTCCTACCTGGAAAACTTTACCACGCTTTACAAAACGGGCAAAGTCACGACCCCTTCGGTCACCCTGACGGCTTTACCCTTCAATAAAACCTTTTTCTGGCGGGTAAGAGACGCCTCTTCGTCTTCTGCTACGGGAGTGTGGTTGGGGTCGGCGGTGTGGACCTTCAGCACGCCTAACCCGCCCAGTGTGCCGGTATTGGTAAGCCCGGCCACAAAGTCATTCCTTCAGAATCTGGCCACTGCCTTCAAGTGGGCTGCATCGACCAATTTTCCTGACCATTACCGCATCCAGGTTTCTCAATCCACCATTTTCAACAGCATGGACCTGGATGAGAACACGATCGGCGCGGTAACCATTTATCAGCTAGAAGCTCCTTTGACCCCTAACCGCACTTATTACTGGCGGGTACAGTCAATCAGCGCTAATGGAGATTTTAGCGCCTGGTCAGCGACCTGGATGTTGATTACCTATCCAGAAACTCCCTGGCTTATCCTTCCCAAAGATTCAGCCGTAGCCAACAGCCTGAAACCCACTTTTCAGTGGAACGACAGCACCAATACTGGCGCTTACCAGATCCAGATCTCGACTTTCGGCGTCACCTTTAAAACTGTGGATGTGACTGCCAAGTATTACACCCTGGATACGGCGATGATACCTTTCGTCCAGTACTGGTGGCGCGTGCGCGCCAAAGGTGTGGGGGGATATGGGAACTGGTCAGGCGTACGCGTAATTTATGCTCCCAACCCGCCGGGGTCCACCACGCTGGTGGCGCCGGCGGCCAACTCCATCCTGGCGGGTTACCAGCCTGTATTTTCCTGGAAGACGGTCAGTGGGGCGCCTCACTATAATCTGCAAGTTTCGGCTGATGCGACCTTCCCCTTCGGTAAACTGCGCATGGACAGGTATGTAGATAGCACCAGTTATGATATGTCCACCAACCCGAATGACAGCCTGGATTCCAACCTGGCATTTTATTGGCGGGTAGCAGCTTGCAACGCTCAATACCAGTGCGGGAGTTTTACTGCTGCTAATAAATTGTATACCAAACCGGGCACCCCGGCCCTGAAGTCTCCGGATGATACCGCTTTTGTCAGTTCTCTGGGGGTAACTTTCACCTGGGATGACATGCCGTCGCCAGCTCAACCGATTAATTCAAGCACATTCACCCTCGAGATCGACAAAAATAACGACTGCACCGGTGTATCCAAAACTTCTTCTGTAAATGCGCGCACTTTCACCACCACGCTGGCCCAAGGCACTTATTACTGGCATGTCAGGGCCTCCGGCCTGGGCGGTGCCGCTGGGGCGAGCAGTTGGTCAATGTGCCGCTCGATCACCGTTGAGATCCCTCCAGCCGCTCCTTCTCTCACCAGCCCGGCGAACAATGCATCTGTAGCAGATTATCGTAATATCTTGTTCAAATGGACGGCCCCGTCTGGAACGCCGGCTGGTTATGAGATTCAAGCGTCGCGTGACAGCACTTTCGCATCCGTCGACCTGGATAACGATACGATTACGGATACTTCCTGGCAGGAACAGGACGGCGTTTCTCCTTATATCTGGGGCGGCGGTACCTATTATTGGCGCATGCGCACAGAAAATGCGCACGGTCTGTGGGGAAAGTGGTCCTCCAGCCTCAAATTCGTTACTTTATCGACCGTTTACGGATACGTAACGGATGTTAATTCTTTGCTGGGAGTGGATGGGGTAACCGTGGATATACTCCAGGGCACCAGTACAACCCCTGTTATGACCACTACCACTTATGACCAGGGCTACTTTATCCTGCATAATGTCCCCAAAGGCAGCACGACTGTCCGGATAACCATGGCAGGCTATATCACCACCAAGCAAACGGTGAATTTGACTGGTCCTTCCCAGAATTTGATTAATTTCGGTTTCGTGCCGGTTCCCGCAGCCAATACCTACAGCTTTGTGCTGACCTGGCCGGCCACGCCCACCCGCAACCTGGATATGCATCTATGGACCCCAGACGGCACAATGAGGGCCCACATCTATCCTTACAATGAGGGCTCAATTACCTCCAGCCCGTTTGTTCATATGGACGCTGCTAACAATGCCTATAATACTGAAGTGATCACCGTAGATCGCCAGAACCTGCTGACCGGCGGCTATGTGTTGGCGGTTGCCCAGGTTTCTCCGACCACCTCCTCGCCCAAGGGGAGCGGCGCCAAACTGGAAATCTACGATGAAACCGGCACGCTGGTCACCGGCGCTGGGCCGTACATTATCGCAAGTACTGGAACTGGAGGTTGGTGGCACGTATTTGACTTTACCAAGGCGGATGCGATAAAACTGGATTTCACCGCCACTCATCCCACTGTCGCTAATACGGTACAATCGGCGTCACCGGCCCCCTGGACAGGCGACAAAGGCATCTTTGGCTATGTCTGGCTGAATGATTTACGCGCGGTTTTGCGGATATCGACGTGACGATAGATGGCGCCCCAGTTGCACCAACCACGGCGGCCAAGACGGATATCAGCGGCCTGTTCATTGCAGGAGGGATGGCCTACGGCACCTACACAGTTACACCTAGCGTGGCAGGTTTTACCGTCACTCCTGCTTCATCAAGTGTGACGGTACAATCGGTAGATCCCAGTCCCAACTTCCCCTGGTTCTTTTCCGGTTATTTTAACTTGACTCCCACCAGCGGGGTCAACCCGGGCGGCGAGCACCGGGCCGTGGCTACCCAGGGCCACTTTACCTACCTGGCTTCCGGTCCCAGCCTGGATATCATCAACATTGCTGACAAGAATAACCCGGTTCTGGTCAAACGTTTCCAACCGTCGATGGGAAAGATAAATGATCTGACCTTGGCGGGCAATTTTGCCTTCCTGGCTTCGGATGACGGCCTCAACGTTGTAGATATCTCAGACCCGGCCAATGCCTATAATGCGGGTTATTACCTGGATTATGGCGGGCTGACCGGGGTAGCCGTCAAGGGTCGTTATGCATACCTGGCGTATGGATGGGCGGATCTGTTTATTGTGGACATCAACGATTTTATCACCGGGGTATCCGACCCGGTGGTGAAGTATGTTTCTGAATTCCATATCGCCGGTTACGCCGAGAAGATCGCTGTCTCGGGCAACTATGCTTACATCGCATACGGCGACACAGGCGCATTCCGTGGGCTGTACGTGGTCAATATTGCCGACCCCTTACACCCGCAGGGAGTAGGTTTTGCCAGCGTCAGCGGCTATCCTATCGACGTGGTGGTTTCGGGAAATTATGCCTACCTGGTCGGAGGGGTGAGCTATGACTATACAACCTTTACTTATACAGGTGGAAGGTTGGATGTCTTCAATATAAGCAATCCTACCATGCCCAGGCAGATCACCGAAATGACCTTCACCGATCCTGTGTATAATGTAAAAGTCGTCGATGGAGATGTTTACCTCGCCAATGGCCCCAGTGGAATGAAAATTCTTGATACCAGTAATCCCAAGTTTGGAGTGGATTTACCCCTGGTGAGTACGTTTGCATCCACCTATCCGGCTTTCTGTGTCGACGAACTTGAGAAATTCGCTTACGTTGGGTCACAGGACGCGATCCTGGCAAATTCGAAGATGGAAATTGTCTCCATTGCTAATAAAACCGCGCCAGTCTTGCTAGGGTCTATTATTCCGTCGCCGTAAAAATGAACCTACCACCTTTTGCTTCCTTCTTTGATTTTTCTGACCAGGTGATCGTGGTGACTGGCGCCGGGCGAGGGCTTGGCGCAGGAATAGCCCGCAGGTTTGCTCTGGCTGGGGCCGTCACTGTGATCCACTGTCACACCAGCCAGGCCAGCGCCGATAAATTGGTCGAAGAAATCCAGGCTGGCGGCGGTTCGGCCTTTTCGTTTTCTGCCGACCTTACCAATCAGGAACAGGTCGAAGGGCTGTTTCAACAAACCTGGCAGCGTTTTGCCCGTCTGGATGTGGTGGTGAATAACGCTGGCTGCTACCCGGTCACGCCTCTGCTTGAGATAAAGCCGGAGGACTGGGATGGCGTGATCTCCACTAACCTGCGCAGTGTTTTCCTGTGCACCCAGTCGGCCGCCCGCCTTTTCATCGCACAGGGACGGGGAGGATCGATTATCAATATTTCCTCGATTGAGGGAACCTTCCCGGCCTGGGGGCACAGCCACTACAATGCGGCCAAAGCCGGGGTGCTCATGTTTACCCGTAGTGTGGCGCGTGAGCTCGGGCAGCATCAAATCCGGGTCAATGCCATCTCGCCAGGCTTGATCGGCCGGCCTGGACTTGAGCAAGATTGGTCGGATGGGGTGGAACGTTGGAAGAAGACCGCTCCGCTGGTCCGCCTTGGACAACCCGAAGATGTGGCTGATGCCTGCCTGTTCCTGGCCTCGCCGGCTGCACGCTGGATCACCGGTATCGACTTGGTGGTGGATGGAGGAGTGTCGACTACGCCCGCATTTTAGGTCGATTTCAGGAGCGGATATGGCTGAATCTGATTTTGTTCAAAAACTGATCGTAAAACTTCACCTCGAACCTCTGCAGATGGAAGGCGGCTTGTTCTTTCAAAGTTACCGCTCCGTTGACGAAATCCCGCTCGAGCACCTGCCCAAGCGCTACCCCAGCCGCCGGCGTTTTTCCTCGGCCATCTATTACCTGCTGACCCACGAGTCAGACAGCTTTTCTGTCATGCACAAGCTGTTGACAGATGAGATCTACCATTTCTACCTGGGCGACCCGGTTGAGATGCTGCTGCTGTACCCGGATGGAAGCAGTAAACACGTCGTTCTGGGAAAGGAAATCCTGGGCAACCAGCAAGTGCAATACGTCGTGCCGCATGGCATCTGGCAGGGTTTACATGTGCTGTCGGGAGGAAAATTCGCCCTGTTGGGGACCACCATGGCGCCCGGCTTTGAGCCGGATGAATTTGTCCTGGGTCACCGGGCTGAGCTGGTCAGTAAGTATCCGCAGGAAAAAGCTTTGCTGCACCGGCTTACCCGGGTTAGTTAATCCCATTCCCCAAATACCTGGGCGGTTTGGCCGTTAATCACCACGTCAAACTTACGGCCGTCTTCCCGGCTGACGCAGGTCATCCATAACGGCAGCAGCACCAGTTTGAACGAGTTCGACCAGCATGCAAGAAGAGTCAAAGACTAGGTTTTTGGCGGCGACGGGAACTTTCTGTTGGGCGCGCTGTTTTTCTACAGCCAGAGCGGTCTGCCGCGCATCCAGGGAGGCATCCCCAACTTCCACCTGGTAGGTTTCGGCTGGCCAATTGGAGAGATAGCGCAGATCGTAATCAACCAGTGCTTTCAGATTATAGGATTGCAAGACCGGTAAGCAGGCCTTGCACAGCCTTGTAGTCGCTGGAGCCAGAATATTGAACAGATAGACTACATCCAAACCGGATTGGTCTACCCAATTTTTTCGTTCCTGCACTTGGTAGCGCCAGCTAACTTGCCCGCCGATATTGAAATCCCAGAAGGGCAGGTACACGCCTACCCCCTTTGAAACGTGCACTAGCATACGTAAGTGACGACTTTGCAGCCAATCATGCAAAGCCTGCTGAGCCTGCGATTCTGACACTACCAGGGGAAGCACTGCGCTGGGTTGGATAAGGTTGCGCAGGGCCTGGCTCTTCAGCACGTACGCTGAACCACAGTATGGGCAGGTAATCGTCAGTTCTTGGGGCAGCAGGATAAAGTTGGCTCCGCATCCCTGGCAAACCAGGGTATAGGCCTGGGTTGGCGCAATGTGCCCTTTAGCGGTAGCCATGACGATCAAAAAATCCTGGTTCCCAGGTTGATTCTTATCCGGAGTGATGGGCTCGTGAGCGGCGCAGTATTCGCAAGTTAGCGACAGGCCGTCCGGTGTATAGGTCATGCGGCCGCCGCACTTCGGGCATATAAAACGTCGGGCGTCGGCGGTCTGAGGAGAACCAGCAGCCTGTTGTTTAACCTTATCAGGGTCGATGATCTCAGCTGGATTGAGTTTTCCATCCAGGATTGCCAGGGAGCGCCGGGCGCGGGCATCCCCCGGATTGTAGGCCAGGATATTTTCCAGCCAGCTCCGTTTTTCAGTTGGGTCGATGCTTACCTCGCTGAGCCAATACCAGGCTTCCTGGGTCTGGTCTCGGATCCGGGTCCAGGCGCAAGGCCCACTCCAGGTAATGCCGGGCTTCTTCCGGTTCTTTATTTTTTGCGGCGGCTACGCCACGCACAAGTATGTCTTCAGCTTCCTCGTTCATGGATTGAATTATAACTAAAAAACCAAAGATAGGTGCAGGTAATCAATTGGTCAGTCTTGGTAAAATAGGATCGGTTTCCCTTATCTCGCAGACCTAATCAGGTTTTCTGCGATGATGGAAGAAGAAAGTACCCCCGGCAGCCCTGCTCCAGGATGCGTGCCAGACCCGACAAAATATAGGTTGTGGTATTCTTCTGAACGATTGTGTGGCCTAAACCAGGCCGATTGGGTCAGGATAGGCTGGACCGAAAAAGCCGCGCCCAGGTAACTTGTTAATGTATCCTGGAAATGCAGCGGGTCGATATAATGCTCGGTAACGATATTGGTGCGCAAGTCAGGCAGATAATTTTCTTCGAGGAACTGCATAATCCGGTCGCGATACGGACGGGCCATTTTGGCCCAGTTTATGCCGGAAGCCTGGTTAGGGACCGGTGATAGCACATAGAAGGATTCACATCCTTCTGGGGCTATGGAAGGATCCGTAAGGGAGGGCATATGCAGGTAAAGGAAGAAATCGTCGGCCAGCACTTTGTGGTTAAAAATGTCCTCCAAAAGGCCCCTTGTAGCGCTCACCGAGGATGATGTTGTGATGCGCCAGGCGGGAATCGGTGTAGCGCCGGCGTGTGCCGAAGTAGATGACAAACAGCGACATGCCGTATTTCATATCCATCCTGCCTTCTCACCAATTATTCAAATGAATAGTGTGCCCTGGGAAACGTCCACTTATTTATAGCATAGTATTTCATATTATCGTGTATCGATGGCATTAAAACCACTCGATGTATAATGTATGTATAATGTCATTACCTTTTATGAGGTAATGACCTTCACCGTTCAGACGCTTTTTCCGTTCAATCTCACTTAAGTAAATCTGAGATATAATTTTCCTATGCCTGCGGATGACGAAGCCAGTCTGGTACAGAAGGCGCAAAAAGGGGATCTTGACGCATTTAACCGCCTGGTGTTGGCCTACCAGGAAATGGCTTTCAATGTGGCTTTCCGCATCCTCTCAGACGATTCTGCTGCGCAAGACGCCACCCAAAATGCCTGCCTTTCGGCTTACCGCAGCCTGGGAACCTACCGAGGCGGTTCCTTCCGCGCCTGGCTGCTGCGCATGGTTACCAATACCTGTTATGACGAGCTGCGCCGGCGTAAACGCCATCCCACCACGCCGCTGGAACCTCAGGGAGATGACGATCAGGAAGAGGTCGAGTCGCCTCACTGGCTGGCGGATGATGCTCCGGGACCTGAAGGTGCTCTGGAACAGGTTGAATTGGAACAGGCAGTACAGCATTGCCTGGAGGACCTGCCTTATGAATTTAGGGTGGTCGTGGTAATGGTAGATGTGGAAGGGCTGGATTACCTGGAGGTAAGCCAGTCGATTGGAAAACCATTGGGCACGATCAAGAGTCGCCTGGCGCGAGCACGCCTGCGCTTGCGCGACTGCCTGCAAGGGTTCTGGGAACTATTGCCTGCTCAATTCCGTCTCTTAAGTAAGGAACACGAATGAAGACGCAGCTTTCCCCCCAGGATTGGCAGCAGCTATCAGCCTATTTGGATGGTCAGCTTTCGACCACCGAAAAAGAACGTCTGGAAACGCGCCTGCCCACTCAAACCAGCCTGCTCGATGGGTTGGAAGAAATCAGGCAGACGCGCGCTGTCCTGCGTAGCGTCCCCCGGCGTAAGGTCCCGCATAATTTTATCCTGACCCGGGCTATGGTATCTGAGCAGACCGGGCGCCGTTCAGCCTGGTTCCCGGTCTTAGGTTTTACCTCACTGGTTTCCCTGGTGTTGCTGGCGGCGGTCTCTCTCTTGTTTCAATCCCAAACAAACTCAGCCCCTGCCCCGGTTGCCATGCAGGCAGCCAGGTCAAACCAGACTGGGGCCACGCAATCGGCATCTCAACCGATGATCATCCAGTGGGGAAACGGCGGCGTGGGCGGCGGTGGCGGAGGAGGTGGCGCGGTTCCCCAGGCAGCCAATCCTCCGGCGGGGGCGTACGGATTGGGTGGGGGCCAACCCCAGGCGCCGCAAAATAACTCGCTGGTGAATGGGCAGGCCACACCTGAGGCAGGCATTGAAGCCGCCCCAGCGGGGACAGAAGTAGCCGTCCCCAAAATTGCTGCTCCTAATACAGGTGCGCCGACCGACACGCCGGCTGCCATCTCGCAACCGGCCCTGACTGCGCCGACCGAAGCTCCTGAGGTAGAGGAAAATACTCCTACTGTGGGTGCAGCTGTACAGGAGAAACAGGTTCCTAACCAGGCAGAAGGTCCGGTGAATATCTTTGGTATTGCCCCGACCCAGGAACAGGGCTTGATCCAATCTGCACCCCCGTCCACTGAAAATTACCAGGCGCCTGGCGCATCGGCCAACTTGCTGCCGTTTATCCAGGCCGGGCTGATCATCCTGGCGGTGACCGCCGGTATTCTGGCCTTTTTACTGCGAAAGAAGACCTGATTGTAATGGATCAGGATATAAATTTTTGTTCGAACTGCGGTACCCGGCTGGAACTGCGGAACGTCTCTGGTAAAGAGCGCCCGGCCTGCCCTGCTTGTGGGTGGGTTTACATTGCCGATCCTAAGGTGGCGGTAGCCGTGCTGGTTGAAAAAGAGGGGAAAGTCTTGCTGACCCGGCGGATCAACGACCCTGAACGCGGAAAATGGAGCCTTCCGGCTGGTTTTATGGACGCCTATGAGGCTCCCGAGCGGGCTGCTGAGCGTGAATGTCTGGAAGAAACTGGTCTTCATGTGACGGTTACCGGGTTGGTGGATGTCCTCGGTGGGCGAGAGCATCCGAATGGCGCGGATGTTTTCATTCTCTATCGCGCCGTGATTGTCGGAGGGGAATTGAAAGCTGGTGATGATGCCGACCAGGTGGGTTTTTTCGGCCGTAACCAGCTCCCTGTACTGGCTTTTAATACTACCCGGAAAGCGCTCGGAAAGTATAGGCAGTAACTGACCTCTTGACTTAACTCCCGTTTGGGTTAGACTCGATGCAGTGCCAGAAGCCAGGTTATCCGGCACGATCTTAGCGATAAATTCGTAATTTAAAGGAGAATTTCAATGCCTAGTCTTGGCGCCCCAGAACTCATCCTGATTCTGGTTATTATCCTTTTACTCTTCGGAGTAGGCCGGATTGGAAAAATCGGTGGTGAACTTGGAAAAGGTATCAAGTCTTTCCGTGAGGGGCTCAAGGGTGATGAACCCGAAGAAAAACCCGCAGAAAAACTGGCCGAGAAAAGTGAAGCAAGCGGAAATTCCGAGGATAATCTTCCTCCTTCAGCATAACCATTTATTCTACCCGGCAGGTAAAACGAAAGATTTCACCTGCCGGATGATAATTTTACCGGGTAGTTTTTCCGTAGAAGGCTTTTCAGGGGGTACCTGTAAAAATTTATCTATACCACTTTTAACCGTGCTATAATCACTAGAACAGTCTTTCTGTGATTCGAGAAAGTTAGTCATGGCTAAATCTGCGATACGACGGCCCAAATCGAGCGCGAAGAGCCCGGTAAAGAAACCGGCGCCGTCGCGACGGATTTCTGCCCCAATTCGCCAGGCAAGGCGGCCAGCCAGAAAATCCAACTTACCACCCTTCAAGATGGGCGGTTTATCTCCCGAACGAAAGTTGGATGTAGCAGGGATCCTGCTGGCTTTTATCGGCTTGATCTCTTTGCTCAGCTTGATTTCGAACCAGCGCAGCTCGTTGATCGGCTGGTGGGTGGCGGCTTTGTATCGCACGGCCGGATGGGGCGCCTTCATTCTCCCCCTGGTGTTGATTGGGCTGGGCTTATGGCTGATATTCCGTAATATCGAGCGCTTGCCGTTGTTATCCACAGAACGATTGGTTGGGTTGACGCTGTTGTTATTCAACCTGCTTACCTGGCTGCACCTGATCGCTGGAGGCGGGTGGGAGATCATCCTGCTGGATAAGGGCGGTGGGTATATCGGAGCCTTTTTCGAATGGCTGCTGGTTACCAGCATCGGTACGGTCGGGGCGGTGGTTGCCCTGGCGGCTTGGACCTTGATTGGCCTGGCCCTTTCGTTCGACTTATCCATTCCGGACATTGTCCACCGCGCCAACTCCCTGGCTGCTCGCCTGAGCCAGACGCTCAGCCAGGCGTTGAACCAGCCCAGATCTGCCCGACCGGCTGACAACCGCCCTGTAGAAGTAGCGTCGCCGCCTGCTGGCGCCCCGATGGTCGAGCTGCCCAACGGTTTTCAGCCGCTGTCACAGCATCCTTCTCTCACGGCTCAACCTCGGCGACCGGCTATGGCACTCAAAGGCGACCCTACCCAGGTTGACGCTCCACCGCTCCCGCCGGTGCCAGGTGAGCCAGCTTTACAACCCACATCTCCCGCCCGCGTCGTTCCGCCTGCCTGGACACTGCCATCCATCGACCAAATCCTGGATCCGTCTACCCCGGAGACCGTCCATGTCTACCAGGATCAGGACCGTGGGCGCATCATAGAAACCACGCTGGCTTCCTTCAGCGTCCCGGCTCATGTGATCGAAATCCATCACGGACCCACGATCACCCAGTTTGGGGTCGAACCGGATTTTGTCGAAACGCGCAACCGGCGAATGCGCGTGCGGGTAAGCAAGATTGTGGCCTTGCAGAATGACCTGGCCCTGGCTCTGGCTGCCCCGCGTATCCGCATCCAGGCTCCCGTTCCGGGACGCAATTACGTTGGCATCGAGGTTCCCAACTCTGAAATCAGTAAGGTGACTCTGCGCGAAGTCCTGGAAAGTGACGCCTTCCAGAGCGTTCACGCCCCGCTGCGCTTCGGCCTGGGGAAAGACGTCACCGGGAAAGTCATCCCAGTTGACCTGGCGGAGCTGCCGCACCTGCTCATTGCCGGTACGACCGGCGCAGGCAAGTCGGTATGTGTCAACGCCATTCTGGCCAGCCTGCTTATGAACAATTCCCCTGAAGACCTACGCCTGGTTCTGGTGGATCCCAAACGGGTCGAGTTGATCGGGTACAATGGCATCCCCCACCTGCTGGCCCCGGTGGTAGTCGATCCAGACCGTGTGGTCAGCGCCTTGCAGTGGATGATGCGCGAAATGGATAACCGTTATCACAAGTTCGCCCAGGCCGGCGTGCGCAATATCATAGAATTCAACACTGGCAAACCTGAAGAGCACTTGCCTTACCTGGTTGTGGTGGTAGACGAGTTGGCCGATCTGATGCTCCAGGCGCCGGATGAGACCGAGCGCACGATCACCCGCCTGGCGCAACTGGCCCGCGCCACCGGCATCCACCTGATCCTGGCGACTCAGCGGCCGTCCGTCAACGTGGTTACTGGCCTGATCAAAGCTAATTTCCCTGCCCGTATCGCCTTTATGGTAGCAGCCATGGTCGATAGCCGGGTAATCCTTGACCAGCCCGGCGCAGAGCGCCTGCTGGGACGAGGGGATATGCTTTACCAGGCTCCAGACGCTGCCGGACCGGTACGCGTGCAAGGTGCGTTCGTCTCTGACAGCGAAACCCAGCGTTTGAGCTATTACTGGCAGCTGGAAGCATCCACCAAAGGTGGTACGCCGCTTGCCCCGGGCGGTGGTTCGGTGGATGCGCTGCCTTCTGGCGTGCCATTGAAACAAGCAGCTTTGTGGGACGAAGAAGGTGGTCCCGGTGAGGGCGACCCGCTGATTGGGGACGCGATTGACCTGGTGCGGCGGGAAGGCCGGGCCTCGATCACCATGCTGCAACGCCGGATGCGGGTTGGTTACACCCGCGCGGCGCGTTTAATCGATGTAATGGAAGAAAAAGGCATCATTGGCCCACCCGTGGCCAGTTCGCAGGTGCGTGAAGTGCTGGATTACGGCCCGACCATCCCACCTAAAGAAGGGTAAGCTTTACTTTTCAAGCTCGTAAAGCACCAGTGCCGTAGCAACCACCGCGGCGGTCTCCATGCGCAGGATGCGCCGTCCCAGCGACACCGGCTGCCAATCCGCCTGCACTGCCATCTGCACTTCATCAATGGAAAAACCACCTTCCGGGCCAACCAGAATGGATATTTCCGTTGCATTTTCGGGGGACAGGTCGGCCAGCGCCTGGCGCAGATGGGTCGAGTATTCCTGCTCCCACAATATAATGCGCTTGCCCTGGCCTTGCTGGACGGCTTGCGCCAGGCATAATGCGGCTTTCAAAGTCGGGATGCGCCCTCGGCCAGATTGCTCGGCCGCCTCCCGGAGAATTTTCTCCCAACGGGCGGCCTTTTTATTCGTTTCATCCAAATCTTGCACCAGGCTGCGGCTGGAGATTACGGGGATGAAGGTAGATGCGCCAGTTTCAGTGCATTTTTGCAGCATCCACTCGAATTTCTCACGGTGGGCCAGGCATAGATAAAGCGCCAGGCGGCAGGCAGGCTCGCCGAGCGTTGGCTGTTGCTCAATGATTTTCCCGGCGGCTGCCCTTTGGCTGACCTCTTCCAGCTCGACCGTATATTCATCCCCTTGGTTGTCCAACACGACCAGGCGCTGCCCGGCACGCAGACGCAGCACCCTGTAGATCTGATGGGCTGCCTCGGATGGGAAAACCACCTGTCCGGATTGGATGTTGGCGGGAGGGATAAAAAACCGGTGCATAACTAGCCGGCAGACTCGGGCGCGCCAGAAATCACGATGGTAAATTCACCGCGCAGGTCGGCATTTTCCAGGTAGGCCAGGCATTCTACCAGCGTACCGCGGAAGACCGATTCAAACAGCTTAGTCAGGTCGTTGGCGATGGCGGCGCGGCGGCTTCCAAACACTACCAGGGCATCCTGGAAGAAGGCTTTCAGGCGGTAGGGGCTCTCATAAAAGATAAGAGTGTGCGGAGAGGCTGCGTCGACTTCGAAGAAGCGCCGCCGGGCCCCGGATTTGCGCGGGGGAAAGCCGCGGAAGGTGAAGCTGTGCACAGGCAACCCTGATAGCACCAGGGCGGTCACCAGGGCGGTTGGCCCGGGGATGGCAGTCAGGCTGTGCCCGGCCTCAATGGCGCTGCGTACCAGGATAAAGCCCGGGTCGGAGACAGCCGGGCTGCCGGCGTTCGTCACCAGGGCCACGTTTTTGCCTACCGCTAACATGGAAAGGATTTTGGGCAGGACGCGCTGCTCATTGTATTCGTGAAAGGAAAGCTGCGGTTTTTTAATCTCAAAGTGCTTGAGCATCGTCCCCGTTTTGCGCGTGTCTTCGCTGATTACGTAGTCGACCGAACGCAGCACCTCCAGGGCGCGTAGGGTAATATCTCCTAAATTTCCAATGGGTGTGGCGACCAGATATAACAACCGTTTTTCTCCTGAGAGGCGACCAGATATAACGACAGGTTTTTTCCTGATCAGTGAAAATCTGTGTTGACACTGCCCCCGCTCTGCGCACCTTCGGTGTGGCGGGCTGTGCCAGGGTTTGTCCTTAAAATCTTCCTATAACAAACTGCAGGCCTCTACCGCCAGCCAGAAAATCAGGTGGCGGTCATCCTGGCGTTTGTGCCAGCCACGCAGGTCCCAGCCTTCTGGATGAACCAGGTCGCCGCCGTAGACTACCTGGCCGAACTCCACCCCGCGGAACTGCGCCACAGCGAAAAAGGCGGAGGCTTCCATTTCGACTACATCACAGCCTTCGGCCATGCGCAGGGTGCGACGTTGAACTGTCTCACGGTAAAACCCATCGGTAGTCCAGCTTTTACCCAGGCGGTAGTCGATGGCGTGCCGTTGCAAGGCCGTTACGAGCGCTTGCACTGCTTTGGGGCTGGCTGCTACTTCACGCTCAGGCGGCAGGTAATGGTAGGAGGTACCCTCGTCACGCACCGCCGAGGTGAGGATCACCGGGTGCCCGGCGGCGATTTCCCGGTCGAGCACGCCGCATCCTCCGCAGGCGATCAGCTTGCGCGCCCCCAGCCCAATCACCTCTTCGAGGAAACCGGCAGCCAGGGGCGCCCCGACGCCGGGATGGAAGAGCAGGATGCGTTGCTCCTCCCAAACCAGCTCGTAGAGCGGGTTGGCGCCGATCTCAGAGCCCAGCGATCCTATCTGGCGGATTTGACCGCTGTCCGCCATCTCGTGGATGATCTCCTGGAAAAAACACAGCACGGCTCTTTCCGGGCACGGCTCGGCCAGTGGGGCCAATTTGGGTTCGAGGATGGCAGTTGGAGAAGGGTCGAATTCAAGAATAGGGAGTGATTTTTCCATGAGGATATTTTACTTGATCAATGGGAATTGGTCAGGTGTAACCTCATTGGAGGGAGTCGGGCTGCCCAGCCCGCTCACCAGGCTTATATCCCGTTCCGAACCGAAGCCGCCAGCGGCAATGAAATTGACCGGCGAGTCAAGCAGGCTGTAAATGGCGCCGGTCAGAAATTTTTTCTGGTTTCCATCCCAATCTTTGCCGGTCGAGAAGTATACCTGCACTTTTCCGTCTGGGATGCCAAACAAGATAAACTGCTCTTTGGTGCGTACGTAGAATGCTACCATCAGGGTATTGTCTGGTTTGATCAAGACGATGACGCTGTCCTGGTCGGTGCCATTATCCACGTTGATCTGGTTAACGCCCAGGCCGCCCCGCATATCGAGGATTAACATACCGTTAAGAGGCCGGAAAGTTCCGTCCGGGATGGTCTGGCAATTTTCCGGTAAGGTCACGTAAGAAGGGTTGCCATATACCCAACCTATGGTGCCATTCTGCAAGGATACTTTCAGCCAGTTGCAGTTCTGGTATTGCCCCAGGATGCTGAGCTGGTCGCCATTTTTTAATCCCTGCAGCACGGCAAAGCTGACATCGGGACCATCCCGTAAATTGAGCACCTGTGACTTTACCGCCGTTTGCGGATTGGGGCGGGAGGTCAGGGTGGGGAAAGGGGTGATAGTCAGCGTGAGGCTGGGGATGGGGGTGAGAGTAATGCTCGGGACAGAAGCGGTCAGGGTGGCGTAGATATCGCCAGCAATCCGCGTTTCAATGGCGCGCATTTGCTCCGGTGACGGAGCGCAGCCTGCCAGGCAAAGGCAAAACAGTAGGATGCAAGAGAGGGCTTTGTGCATGAAAATGAACCTATTCCTATTATAGAGAATTGGTAAGAGGGATACAAGTAGGGGCGCATTGGAATTCACCAAACAGATTCCCAAAGGACTCAAGTAGAGATGAGGTTTTCTGGGAATTGCCGTGGTGAACTCCTAGATTTTGGCGTGTGAGTGTGCATGCGCACGCTCACACGCCAAAATCTAGGGACTTTCCACGGTTTATTCCAATGAGACAGAGATGAGGCGTATCGTAAAGTAATATGATAGAATATTTTGTCATCGAGCAAACCCTAACTCCAAGGAGGGTTTTCAATGAAAAAGATATCTCTTTCAGAGCGATTTGCCTACATTTTTGATAACACTTTATCAAAAGGGCCTTTGAGCTTGATAAGTTGGCTGGCTGCGCTGACCGCCGTGATGATTTTGATCGTCGCCCTGGCGGTGCAGATATTGCATGCCGACCCCCAGATGCCTTTTGCGGCTGTCCTGTGGACCATGCTTTTACAGGCATTGGCCCCCAACCCGGTGGACGCAAACGCCTATCCGTTGGGGTTCCTGGCAGCCATACTGGTGATCACTCTGGGAGGGGTCTTCATGGTCAGTGTTTTCATCGGTATTCTGACCACTTCCATAGAAGAACGCGTCAAGTCACTGAGGAAAGGTCGCTCGAAAGTGCTCGAAACCGGGCATACCGTCCTCCTGGGCTGGGACGAACATATCTTTACCATCATCCACGAGTTGAAGATCGCCAATGAAAACCAGCGGCGCGCCTGCGTGGTGGTGTTGGGAGAAAAAGATAAGGTGGAAATGGAAGACGAAATTCGGGAAAGGGTCGGCAGAACCGGGCGAATGCAGGTGGTATGTCGCTCGGGCAGCCCGATCGAGCAGTCTGCCCTGGATATTGTCAGTATCAACACAGCCAAATCTATCATCATCCTGGCGCCGGACACTAGCGATCCGGACCCGTTTGTGATCAAGACCCTGTTGGCCATTACCAACAGCCCGAAAAGGAAGAAGGAACCCTATCACATCGTGGCTGAGATTCACGAGCCGAAAAATATGGAAGCCGCCTACATTGTGGGGAACGGCGAGGCCGAGCTGCTGCTGATCAACGACGTTGTGGCGCGCATCATCGCCCAAACCACCCGCCAATCGGGCCTCTCGGCGGTTTATGTCGAGCTGTTGAATTTCGAGGGCGACGAGATTTATTTCAAGAAAGAGGACAGCCTGGCCGGGAAACCTTTTAAAGAAGCGCTCTTATCTTATGAAGATTCGTCTGTGATTGGCTTGCATTGCGCCGCGGATGGCAAACCCAGGCTGAACCCCCCGCCGGATATGCTCATCCAGCCTGGAGACCAGATTATTGCTATTTCTGAGGATGATGACACGGTAATTCTAAATGAGAAGGGACATGTAATGATCCAACAGGACGCCATTCAACTCACTCAACCTGCTCCTCTGGCGCCCGAACGCACCCTCATCCTGGGGTGGAACAAATATGCTGAAGAAATTATCCTGGAGCTGGATCGTTACGTGGCTCCGGATTCACACATAAAAGTGGTTTCAGATAAAACCTGCGGGTTTCCAACTGAAGAAGAGTTTGCCCGGTTGAAGAAGAGCCAGGGGAACCAATCGATCGAGCTTCAGGATGGCAATACCAGCGACCGTTTTACCCTGGAAAATTTGGGAGTAGAGACCTACAACCACGTCATTGTCCTGGCCTATTCGGATACACTGGATATTCAGGCGGCCGACGCCCGCACTCTAATCACCTTATTACACCTGCGCAAGATCGACGATGCCGCCGGGCATCCTTTCTCCATTGTCAGTGAGATGCGCGACAATCACAACCGCACGCTGGCCGAAGTCACCCATGTGGATGACTTCATTGTCAGCGATAACCTGGCCAGCCTGATCATGGCGCAGATTTCTGAAAACGCTGAGCTGAATGTGATTTTTGCTGATCTGTTCAATAAAGGCGGGGCGGATGTTTACATGAAACCGATCCATGATTACATTAAACTTGACCAACCGGTCAATTTCTACACGATGGTCGAGGCGGCTGGCCTGCGCGGTGAGGTAGCTTTTGGCTATCGCCTGGCAAAATTCGCCAACGATCTCGAGCGGAATTACGGCGTGGTGACCAATCCAGATAAATCAAACGAGGTGCAGTTCTCCGAAAAAGACCGTTTGATTGTCCTGGCTGGCAGGTAAGGCAGGTTCACGCGTTTTCCACGCCTGGAAAAGCGTGCGCCCGCGGCATGTTGGGGCAGTTCTGATAATATTCGTAAGCGAACGACGCAGGTAAAGCTTAACCACTAAGGGCACAAAGAGCACAAAGGAAACTCGAATAGAGGCGTTCTTATAGATACTTTCAAAAAAGGGTGGAGATTCTTTTTCCTAAATTAGATTTATGTCGGCCCATTTTAGTTTTGAAGTTTACACGATATAAACAACTTCTACTAATTAAAAAGGTATTTCATCTTCAAAATCATTCACTCCAGATGATTCTGAAGATATTTGTTCTAATAAATCGGTACTTTCTTTCTCCCCTTCAGAAAGTTTGATAATGTACTTAGCTCGTTCATAAAGTTCATCAAATGTGATAATTTCAGGATTACTCATATTGCGACGGAACAATTCAAAAGAGCCAAATTTCTGTTCATATACCCCATCATTTGTAATAAATTCGTCTAAGCTTCCTATTACGACGAATGATTTCGGTTGGTATAAAAATGCTGTTTCTCCTGTTGGATTGCCCTCTTCATCATCCAATTCAATTTTTGTCTGAATGGTTTTGATGGCTTTTTGAACTGTTTTTTGTACCTGAGCAACACTACCACTCAGTTCATCAGAAATAGGCCAGCATTCAGAACGGTAAGCATCTCTTTTAAGTAGGGATGTTTTGTGGGTCTTAATTTCCACAAAACACAAAGAACTAATCAACCCACGTGTTTTCATTAGTGCATCTGCACGTTTTCCTGCCTCACGGAAGGAATAACCGGTCGTATATTGTTCCAGCTTTTTATTGTCAAGTTGTGAAGTGAAAATATAATTAAGTCCGTATCCAAAAATCCAAGGGTTTTGTTCAAAAAACCTTTGCCAAATTGCTTCATCCCCTCTTGCCTTCCACTCATTTTTTTTTGAATCAAAATATTCTGGGTCGTGAAGCTAACATTCAAACACTTCTAATTGCTTTTTTCGATAGGCAAAAGCTATGACATCCGATTTTGTTATGTGATGCTCACTAATTTCTTTCACTAAATCGAGATTTTCAGTAAAATATTTTCTCTTTTCGTCTTCACTGATGAGCCATTCATTAATAACACTATCGTCCAGTCGCGCTTTCTCGCTACTTTCGAGGTCAATATACCTAACAAGTCGCAGGATATTAAACAATTTTTCAATTTCTGGAGAATTAAAGGTAAAACTGATCTTATGTGGTTTTCCTCCTTTCTTAGTGAATCTTTGAATCGTGATGTACTTGATTTTCCTTGAATCTTCGTAGAATGTTATCTTTACTTCTTGTCGTCCAGCAGGCGTCACACGAAGAACAACCTCTTTCTTTATCTCGGCAAATTGGTATGCTCCCTCATTATCGAATACTTTCGATAGAATTCTTAGGTACCTTGGTTCAGCAAGTTCTAAGAAGTCAGATGACTTGAACGCCTTACTGATGTAAGTTCTATCGTTGCGCTTGCAATTGAAGTAGTCATATTCATCTGGTGGGCCAGAGGGATTATCGACCATGTTTCCGCTCCCTTTTTTTATCATCCATCGAAATGGTAAAAGGAATTGCGCTCAATAGTCACTCAGAAAATTATTATTTTCCAAAAAGAAAAAGAAAATAGATAATTTATAATAGCACGATTTCTTGTCAAGCATTTAAGCGATAATAAACGTATGGGATTATTGGTAAAGATAGTACACTCCTTCAAGCGGTTTTGAGACTTCATCAGGTATTGTTATTTCATCCGGCGCAAACTGTCATTTTCTGACAATTAAGTATCGTTTATGGTTAATTGGATTGTTTTCTAATAATCCCCATTCAGTGCAACTTAATTTGACGTGGTTACCATAAGTTACCCGAATCTGAAGTATAGTAAAATACCTTTGTTAATCTATTTCATATCAAGGTATAATTATTTAGAACTTTAGTTCTTTCATAAATCCCTATTTCATATACCTTGAAAGGTATTAATGGAACATGGTTGACGACTTCAAAGGTCGGATATTCTATGATGATAATTTAACGATTCTCAAAAAAATTGAGAGCGGTTCAATTAATTTAATATATATAGACCCACCTTTTAATACGGGCAAGAAACAATCTCGGACGCAAATTAGAGCGGTGAAATCTGAGAATGGTGATAGAAGAGGTTTTAAGGGGAATAATTATGAAACCATTGAGATTGGAACCAAAGAATATGATGACGATTTTGGAGACCTTTTTATAGAAGAATTCTTAAAACCCCGATTAATTGAAGCGTATAGAGTTCTTTCTAAAAATGGGAGTTTATATTTTCATATCGATTATCGAGAAGTACATTACTGTAAAATATTGTTAGATTCAATATTTGGTCGAGAATGCTTTATCAATGAGATTATTTGGGCTTATGACTACGGCGGAAAAGCGAAGACCCGTTGGCCAGCAAAGCACGATAATATTTTGTTTTATGTAAAAGACCCTGATAATTATATTTTCAATAGTAGTGCTATTGACCGCGAACCTTATATGGCCCCTGGATTAGTAGGCCCAGAAAAGGCTAAATTAGGAAAATTGCCAACAGATACTTGGTGGCATACGATAGTTCCAACAAGTGGAAAAGAGCGTAATGGGTATCCAACTCAGAAACCTTTAGGAGTTATCAATCGGATTATTCAGGCTTCATCACTTCCCGGTCAAACTGTATTAGATTTTTTTGCGGGAAGTGGAACGGTGGGAGAAAGTTGTTTACGACTGGGTAGAAATTTTATATTAATAGATAATAATCCCGTGGCTTTAGAGGTCATGGCTAAAAGATTTCCAAAATCATCAGAGATAAAGTGGATAGACTTTGACCCAACCTCATTCCAATCGGATGATGTAAGGATTCCAACAAAAGAAGAAGAGATAGCCCAACCTGATTTTGAAATGCTTGCTTCATTGGCAATGTATATCAGAAATGATATAGAAGAACAAAATGAGGTATGGGAGTTTAGTTCTTTTAGTTGGGTAACACAATTACCTGCGGCAAGTAAAGGAAAACTAGGGAGAAACCTTATCGCTTCTTGGTGCGCCGCGAAAGGTTTAACAATTGCTTACCCGAAGGATACTAAAGCTAGTCTTATAATAAATGGTTACAGAATTGCCACAAAGTTTTCAACGTTATGGTCGGAGGGTAGTTATAAATTCCAACAAATTCGGAATGAAGGTTATGACTACTTAATATGCCTAGGTATATCCCCATCAGAAGCTCATTGTTGGGTATTTAATCGAGATTACATTATTGATAAAGCGAAACCTCAACATAAAGGAGCTGATTTAATTCTTACGATAAATCCTGAAAACCTTCCTGATTGGGCTTGTATAGGAGGAGGTAGGTTAGATGAAGCCATCCATATTCTGAAAAATCTCAAGAAAAAAATGTAGGGCCATTTATGCAAATGACTGTACCTGAAACTTCCTCCGATTTTAAACTCCTTGCGACCGCTTCTTCATATATTCGTTCAGATTTTGAGGAAGGGTATAAAGGATGGGTGAATAGCCCCTTTGAATGGATTCTGCATTTACCAGCGGGCTCAAAAGGTCGACTTGGAAAACTCCTTGTCTATCAATGGTGCGCCCTGAAGGGTTTAGCAGTAGATAGATGTACGGATTCAGAAGCAGATATGTTAATAAATGGACATCGAGTGGAAGTGAAATTTTCTACTCTCTGGAAAAGCGGAATTTATAAATTCCAACAGATTCGCGACCAAAATTATGAATACTCTGTCTGTTTGGGCATATCTCCTTTTGAGGCACATTGCTGGGTATTAAGTAAAACAATTTTGAAACGTTATGTTATTGGTCATCTAGGCCAACATACTGGAAGTGTTGGAAAAGAAACTGCTTGGATAACAGTTGACCCGAATACCCCTCCCGAATGGATTGCTCAATTTGGTGGTACGTTGGACAATGCTTTTTTGGTCCTGAAGGGTTTTAGCAGAAGGCATTAAAATTTCTTTTTTACAGATAGTTATACCTTCGGGAAAGTGGATCACCGGAAAGAATTTTCTATATGCTATAGGCCTGTTTGATCGAGTTCAACCCTCGCCTGGCCACCTGCAGGGCGCTCTCTCCCCCATAATTCTCTATAAACAGCTCTAACGAAAGATAACCGCCATAGCCAATCTGGTGAAGCAGTCCAGCCAACTCGTGCGTTGGCAGGATGCCCTCACCGGGAAAGACGCGGCCCTCGATTTCTTTTCCGTCAGGTCCCTCGAGGTAATCGTCTACGTGGACGATGCCGATATTGGCGCCGTTCAAGTACTTCAAGCTGCTCAGGGAACTCCCCCCGATATACAATTGGTAATGATCCAGCAGGATTTTAACGTCGGGTAGCCCGCTCTGCATGGCGACGAACAGCGCATCGCTCAACCTGGAGAGCGGTTTGGTCATGCCCCAAAATTCGAGGTAGGGCTCGATCCCAACTTTGCGCGCCAGGCTGGCCAGCCGGGCAAAATAGCCCGCCATAGCATCGAGCGAGACATTGCCGACATTGCCGGCGGGTGGGGCGGCCACCGCCAGGCAGCCCAGGTCAGCTAACAGGCGCAGCTCCCGTTCGGCCTGGGCTAGAACTTGTTCACGCACCTGATCGTCGGCGTCGGCCCAGGGATAGAAGGCAATCACATCCACAATGGGGATGCCGAGATCGGAAACGAAGGCTCTGAGAGCGGAGATCGTTCCACCCGTTTCCAGGTAAGCCAGGATATCTTTCACCCACAGCTCGATTCCTTCATACCCGGCCTCAGCGGCAATCTGCACCTGCTGTTTGACATCCAATGCGAAAGGAAGGAGCGTGGATGTGTTGAGGGAGGTTTTAAATGGAAACATATTCATAATCCTTTCAGAACAGCTTAGCTAATGCCCCTGGCAAGGCACCTATGTCCGGCAGGAGCAAGGTATGGGGGGCCTGTTCCAGCTTTTCTCGCGAATGCGCCCCGCACCAAACGCCGATGTTCCAGCGCACGCCGGCGTTCCACCCGGCCAGCAGGTCAAGCACGGTATCGCCCACCACGGCCACCTGGTGCACGTCCGTTACTCCCAGGCTCTCCATGGCGTGAAAGATCAGGTACGGAGCCGGGCGGCCCAGTGTCACGTCATCGGCGCATACGACCGCCTGGACGGTGGTAGGGGTCCATCCGGTGGCCTGAAGGATCAAGGTGGTGATGAAGCGGTCAAAACCGGTGTTGAGCGCAATTTTCACCTGGTGGCTGCGCAGCCAGGCAAAAGTCTCTTCAACCCCTGGAATGACCTGGACGCCGCCGTGGGAGTAGCGCGCCGCCAGGTTGTCACGAAATGCGGAAAATATCTCTTCAGTTATTACATCGATTTCGGGAGCGCCTGGAGGGCAGCGGCGTTCCACAAAGCGGCGGATCACCTCACGTTTCGAGGCGCCGCGTGCCTGCTGCAGTTCTTCATCGCTGACCTCAATGCCAGCCGCATGCAGGGCTGCCACAAAGGCTTCCGGCACCTGTCCGGAGTCGCGGATGGTCGTGCCACCCAGATCGAAAATGACCAGTTCGAGATTGTCCATTTTCCTCTGTTGTTTTTGCGGTATCCCTTACATCGGCTCGTTTTCCCCTTAGCCTGTTGATCTGATCGCATTGTTTTACTATATCAACAAATCTGAATTTAGTAAATCTTTCATTATTTCCTCTTCAAGGTTACTCCTGGCGCCTATTCAGTCGCGGCATGGTTTTTCATGCGGAGGCGGTTTCCTTCTGGTTCCAGAGTTTTGCGAACTCAGCCGTCTTTTGCGCATCAAAGATGAAACTGCCTGCCTTGTGAGCCGCATTGTTATATAGGGGCAGGAATTCAGGAAGGTGTTGGATACAGCGGATGACCAGTTCTCGCGGATAGGCCTGTTCTATTGTTTGCACCATTCGCGCTCCCAGGTAATGCCCGGCCGGCAGCAGCATTTCCTCCATATCGAAAGCCACCCTGCCCAAAGCTTCCCAGCAAGGATCATATTCCGCGCCAGGCGCCAGCGACATATCCAGAACTGTCTCTGCCCGGGAAAAGAACTCCTCCTCTTCCCTTCGCAGCCTGTCCAGCCGCCCCTGGAAGGCATCCGCGGGTGGTTCATCTGGCGACGCCCTAAGCACGTAACCAGGGGTAAGGTAATAGTTGGCCATGCCTTCCATAAGCAGGTTCTCCACGTGCATCACGGCGATCGACCGGCCCGATCGTTCTTGCATCAGCGCCTGTCTGACCGTGTCCTGGGCGCCCCAATAGCGCACGCACACGTGATGCATTTCATGTGAGACAGCTTCTTCGAAGGTTTTGCGGTCGGCTATCCCTGACAACAGGCTTACTCCCATCTCGCCCTGGTGTACGAAAGCGTTGTTGGCCAGGTCGACCGTAATGTGGATAGTCGAATTGAGGGGGGTATTGGCGGGCAGGTAGGCCAGGATGTGCTGGGTTATCACAGATACATCGATTTTACTGACCCAGGCCAGCCTGTCCTGTACAAGATCGATCTCTTCGACCGCCTGCCGGAACCCTTCGGCCAGCCGGCTAATAACCATCCCAGGTGGGATTCGGTCAGGCTGGTCAAAATTGCGGATTAACCCGGCGATAATTTCTTGGGTGATTCCACCCCATTGGCAATAGAAATCGACGAAGAATGAATTGCCAGCCAGGAATTTTTCCATTGTCTCTTCGCTGATAGTATGTCCTTCTTTTACCTGCAGCAAGATTTCTAATAGAGACTGGGCTCCCATCAGTTCAATGGATAACAATGTAGACCTCCTATCCAGAAAGATTATCGAGAGCCATTGGATTACGAATTTTAACCCCAATACAGCAGGCAGCCGGCCAGGGCCGCCAGCGCCAGGATCAGGATGATCGGCACGCGCTTGCTCAAAGCCAACCCCAGGGCGCAGATAGCAATGACCACTGAGCGCCAATCGATGATAGCCGTGCGTGCCAGGCCCAGCGCTACGGTCAGGGTCAGACCGATAACACCCAGCCCCAGCCCGCGGCTGAAATTCTCCACGCCTGGAAGCTTTTCCATGCGGTCGTAGATGGTCGCCACGCCGACGATCAGCAGCGGCGGCAAGCTGAGAGCGGCCAGCGCCAGCCCGGCGCCCAGCCAGCTAAAAGTCAGGTAACCAAGGCTGATGCTCCACAATCCGGTCGGGCCGGGGCTTACCTGGCCAACCGCAATGGCAGTAATGAAATCCGACTCGTTGGCCCAACCCAGGGTCACCAGATCTCTATGGAGGAAAGGCAGGTTTCCCAGGCCCCCGGTGGAGAGGATGGATGCCTTCAGAAATAACCAAAAATAAGTCAGAGGGTTGATGGCGTGCTCTCCTTATCCATCGGTTTTTCTTCAGCCTGTTTTTTCTTGACCGGGATGACTGCCAGAAAGAAAATTGAAGCGCCTCCGCAAATCAGGAGCAACAACACCGGGGAGAGACCGGTGACAGCCATGAGCACCGCCGCCGAAGCCAGGATGAGCAGGTGAGCGCTCAGGCGCAGCGGGCCTTCTTTGTGCGCCCGGGTGAGCAAGGTCTGTCCCATTTGAATGCTCATGGTGACACTCAGGCCGACCGTGGCGGGCAAGATACCTTTCATAGCGGCCTTGACCACCGGCAGGTCGCGGATGGCCGAAAACCCGGCGGTCATCAGTACGGTCGCCAGGGCGCTGGGCAAAAGCAGGCCTGCCATGGCGGTTGCCGTGCCGGGCCATCTCAACAGGCGGTAACCGATCAGAGCAGTGAACTTTACCAGGTTGATGCCAGGTGAAATCTGCACCATGGCCCAGTCGCGCACGAATTCATCTTCTTCCAACCAACCTTTCTTGATACAGGCCTGGTGGATCAATAACAGGGTGGAAGTGCCACCTCCAAAGGATTGGATTCCAATAACAAGCCAGATTATGAAAATATCCCAAAGGTTCGCTCGTTGTCGATTGACCATCCCTCAATTCTAATCGAAAAAAAAAACGGTTACCTTAGTTTTGCCGGTTGTACAACCGCAGGCACTCTTCTTTACGGACGCCGCCGATCACTTCCAGCATCACGGGGGATTTTTCCACAATTTCATTCGCACTGACCTGGATCCTGGATTTAACCAGCCAGGTCGTCTCTTCAATCGAGGCGCCATAAACGATGCCGGTCAGGTTGGCCCATATCGCCAGGGAGGAGCACATTGGGCAGGGTTCGCAGGTGGAAAAGAGCAGGCAGCCGCTCAGGTTTGCATCACCGTAAACTTTTACAGCTTGCCGGATGGCGTTCAGTTCAGCGTGCAGGCTGGGGTCTTTTTCGATGATTGCCGTATCGTGCGCTTTGGACAGGATTTGGGCGCCATGAGTTATCACTGCGCCATAGCCCTGGTTGCCTTCCTCCATCGAAATAAGCGCCTCTTCTATGGCAGCAGCCATGCTTGTCTCAAAATTAACCCTGACGATGCGTTCGCGGCAGTGCGGTGAGAATGGTCTGATCTCGGAATAGCTGCGTAGAAAGCGCAGCCTGGGGTCCAGCTTGGACAGGAAAGCCTGGGTAGATTTTTCGTAAGCTGCCCGGCAGACCTTGCGTGTATCCATGGCGAGCAACCGGCAGGCTTCTAGGGTGGGGCAGGGATTGCTCGAAAGCCAGATGACCTCGTCTGGGTTTTCTTCGACCACCGGAAGCTCTTTTTCGTTGAGCCCCATGTAATCGAAGAAAAGTAGTTCATAAGCCTGGCGGGAGGAATGGATGCCTGGGTCGCTTCCTCCTGGGAATTTTCTTTCCAGCCAATCCAGGCGTTTGCGGGTGACTGCCGCTTCAATTTCGCCCAAACTGTTCTGCCTCAGCCGTTCGACCTGCTCGTCGATCTTACTCGCGAAAGTATCGCTCATGGCAGGTCCAAGGCGAAATAAACGTCGCCATCTTGAGAGAGGGTGATGTGGAATCCACAGTTTCGGCCGTTTTCTCCGAGCGCGGTAAGATCGCTCCACATCTGACGATCTGTCCCTGGGTCCACGCAACCAGAAAGGGGGCCGTAGAATAAGAGGTGGCAATTTGGTCTTCAGGGTGAAATGGCAAGGTGGTGATTTCTGGCAAACTCGCCTACCTGTTCTACTGGATTGGCTTATTGAGTTGGACCTGGTTATTGTAACATATCTGAAGTATTGTCTGAACCTGATACTTGTAATATTTGAATTATATGATATGATGACTATGTTTACCAAATAAATATAATTAAAGGAGAATCTAATGAATGACAATCATGAAAAATTGCTGAATGGGATTTCGGAACAGATGAAACCGGTGCTGGATTCGTCGCAGCAAGCGATATATATTTACCTGGATGACACGCACTTAGTTTGCAACTCCAGGTTCGCCAATCTTTTGGGATACGCTTCTGCACAAGAATTGGCCAGCGTTGAGAAAAATCTTCTCGCCAAATTGGTGGTTGACAAAAGCCAGGAAACCCTGGTGACGAATTATCGTAAAGCCATGGAAAAGATGGTCGGATCGACCTTTCCGATCACCTGGCGTAAGAAAATGGGCGGATCGGTAGATACGACTGTGATATTGGTCCCGATCTCTTACGAAGGGCATCTTTTTGCGCTGCATTTTATCTCTTGAAATCCTGACTGTGTTTATTTTAAAAAAGGAGGGTGATCAAGCAAACGCATGGTCACCTCTCTTCTATTGGCCTTTTCCATCGAGTATGCCAGAGATTAGGAAATTGAAACCCGGCTGTCCTGGTTTCTGGTGGTAAAATTCAAATTTACCCGCTAGATAAAATTAAACTCAGAGGTAGGCATTACATGGCAATGGCCCTGGTAAGACGCGTGAATGGGATAGGGAGAGAACTCAGGTTGTTTGCGGCTGCTTCCCTGGTGATGGGAGTGGCTTACAGTATTGTCGATGCTACTTTGAACAATTTCCTCAATGACCGCTTTGCCTTGACCGGTTTCCAGCGTTCCTTCCTGGAATTACCACGCGAGCTGCCGGGCTTCCTGGTTGTTTTTATTTCAGCTTTGCTGTGGTTCTTGTGCAGCCGGCGGCTGGGCGTGCTTTCGATGGTACTCGGCATCATTGGGACGCTGATGATTGCATACCTGTCCTCTACCTACGCCCTGGTGGTAGTCTGCCTTTTCGTCTATAGCCTGGGCCAGCACATCTTTATGCCCGCCCAATCCTCTATCGGTATGGAGCTTGCCCAGGAGGGCAAAACCGGCCAACGCCTGGGTCAACTGAATGCGATCCGTAATTTTGCTGCGATCCTTGGTAGTTTCCTGGTGTTCCTCGGATTTAAATATTTTGGATTCTCTTACCACAATACCTTCATCATGTCTGCCCTGGGGTTTTCGATTGCCGCGGTGCTGATGTTCGCCATGAAGCAGGAGACAATCCAATCGCCTAAAATGTACTTGAAACTGCGCAAGGAATACCGGCTGTATTATCTTCTTGCAATACTTTATGGCTCGCGAAAGCAGCTCTTTATTACTTTCGGCGCCTGGGTGATCGTCACCATTTTTAATCAACCCACTCAGACGATTGCTACGTTGTTGACCATTGGTGGAATCATCGGTATTTTCTTCCAGCCGGTTCTCGGCTGGGCGATCGACCGGTTGGGTGAAAAAGTTGTCCTGGCTGCTGAGGCGGTGGTGCTGGCGTTTGTCTGCCTGGGTTACGGGTTTGCCAAATTTGTGTTTCCTGAAGGGGTAGCTTTCATCCTTATCTGTATCTGCTACCTGCTGGACCAGATCCTGATGTCGGTGAATATGGCCCGCGCTATGTTCATGAAAAAAATTGCTATCCGGCAGGAAGACATACAGACGGCCTTAAGCGCTGGCGTGACCCTCGACCATGCTTTATCAATCAGCATCGCTCTGATTGGCGGAATCATCTGGAGCACGTTTGGTTTCCAGTATGTGTTTTTAATGGGTGTATTTATTGCTGCGCTAAACTTCGTGGCGGCTTTGCAGATCCATTTGCCGAAGCGAGGCTGACCAGAACGGCTCAAATTTCCGGGACGAGGATGACAATGAAATCTTATTTTCGGCCGGTAGTGTAAAGCAGGTGTATTGAGATCCCGCCTATCCTGCTGCCCAATTTACGCGTGTAAAACGAAAGATTAGCACGTTTGTGGTCGTAAAAGCTTTTATTAATAGAGCCATCTTCCCCCCTGGGTTACCGGAGCCACTGTTGGATGCTTAACAGGTCTTCTGGCAGATCGATATCAATGGCCAGGGAGGCCAGGTCGACGGCATAAAACGGGATATGAGCCCGCCTGGCGGCTTCTTGATGTTTGCGAAACGAATCCGGCCCATAACAGTAAGGGATTGCTCCGCTGGGCGATACCAGCATAGCATTGGTTCCTTGCTGGTTTTTGTCCGGGGCGATGGCCACCATGGGAGGTTGGCCGGCTAGATCGATGAGCTTCTGCAAGCCAGGATGGTCGAGGAAAGGCAGGTCTCCAGGGATGACCAACACACCTTCAGCTCCCATCCGTCCGATTTCACTGGTGGCTCGTTTGAGGGACTCATTCAACCCCGGCACATCTGGCTCCTTGAAAATTCCGACTCGGTAATGACTGGCCATCTCCCATACCGCGGGATCGGCGCTGACAACCAGTGTCCCGGCTAGCGGATTCCAGCCGGCCAGAATATTCAATGTATTTTGCAATAATTTCAGCGCCAGGTCTGAGCGCTGGTGGGGCGTCAGCACGGCAGACAGTCTTGACTTGGCGGTTTCGATTGGCTTGATTGGGACAATCGCCCAGATTATCATGGTCAGGCTTTTCTCTCCGCCTGCAATTCTAATCCAAACTCCAATACACGGCGGGCAACTCTTACGCGTTCCTGGATCCGAGGCATCAGGGATGGCATAGCCCTTGCTGTAATGCCAGATTGTTGGACTTCCTCTACCAGGTCCGTATCTATCTCATCCAGCACAAACCCGCTCAACAAACCTCTATAGTGGCGTGCCACGTTGGCGGCTGACGCCTCAACCCCTAATTCCTGGAACATTTTTGCGGCCGGGCCCTTCACCACTTTCCCACCCAGAATCGGGCTGACTGCCACTACTGTGCATTTTGCCAGCGCCTGGCGCACGCCTGGCAGGTTCAGAATTGGATCGATGCTGACAAAGGGATTGGACGGGCAGAGTATTACCAGGCTGGCGGAATTAATGGCTGCCATGACTTCCTGGGTTGGCTTAGCCTCTTCTATCCCCTCCCAGCGGAACCCCTTCACCACCGGCTGGAAAGCTTCCCGGACGAAATAAGTCTGGAAATCCATCTCGCCCTGGTCGGTGAGCACCATCGTGCGCAGAGGCGTGTCGCACATCGGTAGTAATGCGTGGCGGATGCCCAGTTGGGTGGTGAGAGTATGGGTAACCTCGGTCAACCGCCTGCCTTGCCTCAACAGATTGGTACGCACGATGTGGGTCGCCAGGTCCCGGTCGCCCAGGCGGAACCAGGTTGAACCTCCCAGGCGCCGGATAGCTTCCAGGCAGGAAAATGTGTCTCCTTTGATTCCCCACCCGGTGCCTGGGTTAGCCAGGCCTGCCAGGGTGTAAGCGACGGTATCCAGGTCGGGGCAGATGGTCAGCCCGAGGTGCTCGAAGTCGTCCCCGGTATTTACCACGATACTCAACTGGTCGGGATGCAGTAAATTGACCAGGCCATGCGCCAGGCGAGCCCCGCCGACCCCGCCGGCTAGGGCTACTACGCTCACGTCGAAATCCTTTTTCTCGGGCATTTTTATTCTCCTCTTCGATAATCGCCGGTTAGGAGGCCGGAGAATATTGATTATTTGTAACAACTCAGGTTATTAGAGCAAAGCGGAACTTCCCATGCTGTCTGGGCAGTTATGATAATTTTAACACAGGCAGGCACCAGAGGCTGGTGAATAAACAATCTCCCGGCTGCAGCCTTTGGCAGCCGGGAGACCGGTAATAAGATGAGTTGACTGGTATCAAGCTTCCAGCACAGGAGGCTCGGCAGATGCAACCTTTTCCAGGGCTTTCAGCTCGCGATAGGTCAGGGTCCACACCGTTGAGTGGAAAACCTCTTTCAAGCCGCGCATGAAGATCACCGGCAGGCTGATCACCAGGATCAGGATGGGCAGGCCGACTAACGCAGCGATGATCCAGGTAAGTGGGGCGCTGAGGAACAGGTTGGTCAGACCAAACACGGCCAGCGCTGGTATCCCGGCTACCACCAATCCCACCAGGCCGAGCAGAATGAAGACCGGGATAAGCAGAATGAAGGCAATCACAGCGACGATAATCCAGGCGAGCCCCAGGCCGATCATGATTAACCACATCAGCCCGGCGTTTTTCCAGTTGCGCTTTACCAGCGCAAAGCCGTCCCGCATGGATGTGATCACTCCGGTTCCTTCGAGAGCGCACTCCCGCCAAAAGAAGTGCCGCAGCAGGTTCAACAGAGCATTCAGGATGATCAAGATGAAGATTAACAGGAAAAAGACCCCGATTAAGACGACCACGCCGGCGATCGACCAGACCGGCTTGCCAGAAGAGAACAGGAGGAAGACGATCACGCCAATCGCCAGGATAAAAAGCGCCGCCACAATGTTTGGCAGATTGACCAGCAGGTTGATCAGGAAAAGTCTCCAAGAGGTGCGTGACCAGCCAAAGCGGAATCCCTGGCGGATAGTTGCTTTTTCACCGGTTTGTTCGTACTGATCGACCATGCGGATAAGAGCTGTTTCAGAAATGTAGCGCAAGAAGGCAAACACTACTCCCACGACCAGGATAAGGACCACCAGGGCGATAGCGAGGCCAATCCAGAAGTTGACATTATTGAATGGAGGGTATTGGAAAGATTGAATGCCCTTTTGGAAGAACTGATTAATTTGTCCGCCAAGGGGCAGCCCGTTTTGAGGCGAGGTAAGTCCATTGGGGTTGGGATTATTGCGATATTGTCCTGAAGCGCCTGAGTTACCGCCTCCACCGCTGGCGGTTGTCAGGGCCAGGAGAATACCAAATACCCACAAAGCTCGGTAAGACCACAGGATAGTCCAGGCACGTTTCAAAATTTTTATCGGATCCATTTTTATTTACTCCTTTTTGAAAAATTGCGTAACCACCACACTGCCAGCCAGCTTGCGAACAGCAGCGCAAGGGCGGCCTGAAACAAGACAGTTAGTAATAGGTGCCACACGATGCCAGTCCCTTTACCAAGAAAAGCCAGGAATGAGCTCGTTGCCAGGCCAAACCGGCCGTCCACCAGGCTTAGAACTGCCGAGGTGAACAGGTTTTGCCCGTTCAGGCCGGATAACCAGGCCAGCGGACTGCTGATCAGGCCAAATTGGCCGGCTGCCAGCGCAAGGTTGCTGACCACCTGCACGGCCTGGAGAAAGGCCCAGGCGCTAAGAATTCCGGTCGGGATCATCCACCAACCAATTCTGGCAGCGCTGGAAGCTATCGGCGGTATCTGACGCCGGGGCAGCTTCAACGACACCTTGGCGGAAAAGTGTGCCTCTGGGGCCAGGCTTTTTACGTTTGCAGCCGTCTTCAGTAGCTTCGACAGGCTCTTGAGCTCTTCCAACTCGGCCTGGCAGGCGCTGCAGTTAGCCAGGTGCGCTTCGACCTTTCGCTGCATTTCTTCGTTCAGCTCGTTATCCAGGTAGGCGCCCAGCCATTGATTCATGTGTTCAATCATGATAAACCTCCGTTTGGTCGGCATTCGAGCGAAGCAGCAGCTTCAAGCGCTCCCGGGCGTAATTGAGCCGGGACATAACGGTGCCGACCGGGATATCCAGCGTAGAAGCGATATCTTGGTAAGACAGATTCTCGTACTCACGCAGCACCAGCACTGCCCGGCAGGCCTCCGGGAGCGCCTGGACGGCGCGCTGCACCTGGTCGGCCCGCTCCTTTTCCACCAGTAAGCTTTCCGGGTTGTCCTGCGGGGCGGCCAGGTCGAGCTTTTCGATCTCTTGTGGCAACAGCCTGGCCTGGCGCCGCAAAGCATCCAGGGCGGTGTTAACGGCAATCCGGTACAACCAGTTACGCAGCCGGGACCTCGGGTGATAGGAGGGCAGGTGCAGCCAGGCTTGGATAAAAGCCTCCTGGGCGGCATCTTGAGCGAGCTGGGCATCTGAGCACATGCGGTAGACCACATCTACCACAGCGGCCTGGTAACGCTGAACCAGCTCTCCGAAAGCACTACGGTCACCTTTCTGCGCCCTGGAAACCAGGACAGTCTCAGCCTCAAACGTTGACATCCCCGCCGCCAGTCCTTCCCTGAATTCTTGTCGGCTCTTAGAACTCATATTTTGGGGTTTGTGCGTGCGTACGCACGCACAAACCCCAAAATATGGTGATCCAGAATAAGCCTTTTTATTACTGCTATTCTATTAACGAATAAGAGGGCTGTTTTATTCGGAAAGATTAATTATATGAAGAGGACCCCTGATCGTATGGCGCCATCCATTGGCTTCCACAGGCCTGGCAGGTGTAAAACCAGGTTTCCTCATAATTCTTGCGCGACAGGTACCTTTGTCCTTCAACGACGCTCACAGTGGTAAGAGGTAAGAAGATTGCAACACTTACCACCATCAATAAAGGATTTTGATGGTTGATTACGGTTGTTATGAACCAGAAAAGGGATAAACCCATGAGAACCAGAACGATGATCAATTCGCTCAGTTTGACTTTAGGATAGATCTCTCCATTTTCAGGGTTCAACCAGATCACCCTGGCTTTTGTATTATTATTGCCGCAGGTTTCGCATTTGGGAGGAGTTTGAGGCTGCTGGGAAATAGGTTCCATAGGCGCCTTAGCTGCTGGCCTCGACTATTTCAAGAACTGTCGTTTCAGCTTTCGGAGAGATCAATTTTACGTACTCCCGCATCGTTTCCAGGTGCCCTAACAGGCTATTCTGGCTGATGCCGGTTGGAGCGTAAACAGTGAATAAAACTCGACGCGTTTCTTGTTTAATCTGGGTGCGTTGGTCAGGCCCGTAAATGATGTCCGAGATAATCCCTTGCCTGTCTTTGATATACATGTCGTTTGGTTTTAAAACTTGTTCCTGCCCGCTGCGCAGAATATAACGCTCTTCTCCATTGGCGACCTCGATGCTGACTGGAAGCTGTAAGGTATCCAGGTCGTGACCGGCAGTTAAAAGCTGGCTTTCTAGTTCTGCCATAAACATGGCTTCAACCAGGGCTGCCACACCAGGGATGGGTTTATTTTTCAGCGTCACCGATTCAAGCTGAAGCAGGACATGGTAAGTTTTTTTGAATGGTTTCAGGTAGGTTGTATACGCCTGGATTGTTGGAAGCGCTTCAATCGCCTGGCGGGTTAGTCCGGCGAACTGGCTTCTCAGTCGATTCTCCAGGGCGGTTTTACGAAGGTCGAGCTCCGGGCAAAACTCAGGATTGGCAACATCGTCCAGAGCCAGGATACCAATTTGTGCACCAGGATAAGCGCCCCTCCAGGCGTTGGATGATTCGAGCAATTTGCGCGCCCTTTCTTCAGAGGGGGACTTCGTAGATTTTCGAAGTCAACTGGTTCCCGTCGATAGTGACCAGGCGGTAATGGGGAGGCTGTAGGGCAATCACCATTTCGTCACTCAACAAGAATGGGAATGCGGTCGAACGTACGCCCATGACCGGAACCCCGTTTTTTTCAAGTTCATATGTGATATGTACGTGCCCGGAAAGAATTGCCAACACATTTTTTCCCTGAATGGTTCCCCAAAATTTTTCAACCTCGTCTGGGATAAAATCATCCAGCCAGGCGCTTCCTATGGGTAAGACGTGGTGATGCATCAATAAAACGGACGGAATGCCGGATTCAAGCGTACGTTCCAGGAAACATAGTGTTTCCGGATAAGCCACCCCTTTCGTTAAAGCACCCCAATCCAGGCAGACGAACTGCACCCTTTTGTGCATGAATGAGGAGTTGACCAGCGGGTTATTACTCCTTTGGTGAAAAAAAGAACTGTAATAGGGCTGTCGGTCATCATGATTACCGGGCAGTAACACCATGCGAAAATTATTGAATCCGAAACTCGTAATGTAAATTGGCCCAGGAGCGATAGCCGGTTCTTCCCTGGCGCCCAGCAGTTTGTGGGCAGACAGGTAAGCGGCGTCCGTGGCTGGTTCTACCAGGTCTCCGGTAGAGACAATAAAATCGATCTGAGACCCGACCTGGTCGTAGATATTTTGCATGACGCTGCGCATGGCGTAAGCTGGTGAAAAACCGCGCCTGAGAGTTTCCTCAAATTCACATAAGTGGTGATCAGATATATGAACAAATGAGAATGCCATGCCTATATTATACTGGTTTCCCACCTGTAAATAAACGATAGATACTCAAAGATGCAAGGCAGTTGCACTGCCGATAGTTGAGCATTGATTAGAATTGTCTTTTGCGAACGGCTAGCCGTCTTCACCTTCGCAAGGTCGTTGATGCTGAAACCTTGCGAAGTACTTGTCACTCAGACATCTTTGTTCTTACCCAGTGCAATGTGATCGACCTTCTTTAGAAGGGAACATTCAACTGGGTATGCACGATCACAGAGCAGACCACCAGGCCACCAATCACCACTGCAGTGGTCGGGCCGGCAGAAATTTTTTTCTTTGGAGGTGTTTTCCCTTCAGCCTCGGCCTGCTGGGCTTCCCGGCGTTGTTTTGAATTTGCATAGGCTCCGAGGGTCGCGGCAACCGGAACAGCGGCACAAAAAACACACATTCTTGCTCTCCTGAAATATAATCAATTTCCGTCAAATTATATCGCTGATTCTGCTTATTCGGATGGGCACACGGTAGAAAAGTCTGGTTGATCAGGCGCCACAGGACAACCAGCCCTGAAGGCGGGTGAGGAATTTATCATTCAGGATGGCCGGGATTCCCTCCTGGACGACCCTTTGGGCAGCAGCCCGGCTGCCCAATTTTCTATCCTGGCGAACCTTTCAGTAGAATATGCAGAAAATGGTCTTGAGCAGTATGGGACAGGATGTTCTCCAGCGCAAGATCGCTCAAACCGAATTGGAATATCTGAACGGCTATTGCCTTTCTCTGGCTGATCGCTACGGATGCCGCGTCCCATACAACCGGGCGGTTTATCGGTTATGCAAGCAGCATTTCATCCAAACTGATCTTAAACCTCTGGACGTCAAGCTGGTCTGGGAAGAAATCCGCCAGCAAGCTGCCTGATAGTTCCGGCCTACCGGCTATTTCGTGTTTGCCAGGGCTTCCAGGGTTACCAGGGAAAAGCCCCCACGGGGATTCGAACCCCGGTTTTGGCCTTCGCGTAGCACATCTCGATGATGTGAGAGGGACAAAAAGACCTGCGAGACACAGGCCTGAGCGGTGAATATGCCCCCACGGGGATTCGAACCCCGGTTTTGGCCTTCGCGCAGCACATCTCGATGATGTGAAAGGGACAAAAAGACCTGCGGGATACAGGCCTGAGCAGTGAATATGCCCCCACGGGGATTCGAACCCCGGTTTTGGCCTTCGCGCAGCACATCTCGATGATGTGAAAGGGACAAAAAGACCTGCGAGACGCAGGCCTGAGCGGTGAATATGCCCCCACGGGGATTCGAACCCCGGTTTTGGCCTTCACGCAGCACATCTCGATGATGTGAGAGGGACAAAAAGACCTGCGGGATACAGGCCTGAGCAGTGAATATGCCCCCACGGGGATTCGAACCCCGGTTTTGGCCTTCGCGCAGCACATCTCGATGATGTGAGAGGGACAAAAAGACCTGCGGGATACAGGCCTGAGCAGTGAATATGCCCCCACGGGGATTCGAACCCCGGTTTTGGCCTTGAGAGGGCCACGTCCTGGGCCGCTAGACAATGGGGGCGGCAGTGGATTGAGATTTTATCATGAGCACTGAGGCTTGTCAATCAAGATTGGCTCAGTTTAAGCGAGATACGCCCGCGTTCCACTTCCACCTTCAGGATTTCTACCTCGATCACCTGGCCTACCTGGAGCAGCGTCCCTGCCGGCATTTGCGTATGGTACAGTAGTCCATCCTGCTTGACGCCTACGTCGACGAAAGCCCCGAAATCGACCACGTTGCGCACGGTGCCTTTGAGGCGCATGCCAGTTACCAGGTCTTCCATCTTCAGCACGTCGCTGCGCAGGATTGGGGCAGGTGTATCCTGCCTGGGATCGCGTCCAGGACGTAATAATTGTTCCAGGATGTCGTTGAGCGTTAAAACCCCGCAACCCAACTGTTGGGCCAGTTTTTCCACAGGCACCACCGCCTGCAGTTTGCTGAAGGCATCTTTGCGCTGTTGGAAGCCGGAGTAGGGGGTGAGGGCAGCCCGCTGGAGCACAGCTTCGGCAACCGGATAACTCTCCGGATGGATGGCCGAGGTGTCGAGCGGATTGGCGCCCGCCCGCACGCGCAAGAACCCGGCGCACTGCTCGAACGCCTTGGCGCCCAAACCGCCAACCTCCCGCAGCTCTTTACGGTTCTTGAAGCTGCCGTTCTCGTTGCGATACACGACGATCTTTTCGGCCAGTTTCGGCCCGATCCCGGCCACGTAAGCCAGTAATGCCGGCGAGGCAGTGTTCACATCTACGCCCACCCGGTTGACCGCATCTTCCGCCACCCCATCCAATGTAGATTTAAGCAATCCCTGGTCTACATCGTGCTGGTAAAGGCCGACGCCGATTGAGCGCGGGTCGATCTTGACCAGCTCAGCCAGCGGGTCCTGAACGCGCCGGGCGATAGAGACTGCCCCACGCAGGGAAACATCCAGTTCAGGCATTTCCTGGCGCGCCAGCGGGCTGGCAGAATACACACTTGCGCCAGCTTCGTTCGTGATCAGGTATTTCACGCCTGGCAGGTTGTCGGGTAAGCTGGGCAGACAACTGCTCTGTTTCCCGTGAAGCTGTTCCATTGCCAATAGATATCAAGGTGACGTGATATTTCTCAATCAGTGTTTTCAGCTTCACCAGGGACTCATCCCATTTTTTCTGAGGCTCGTGGGGATAAATTGTGTCGGTGGCCAGCACCTTGCCGGTCGGATCGACCAGGGCTACTTTACACCCGGTGCGGAAGCCGGGATCCAGGCCCAATACCGTACGTCCTTCCAGCGGAGGCTGTCCAAGCAGGGCGCGCAGGTTATCAGCGAAAACGTGAATGGCATGCTGCTGGGCTTTTATAGTTAATTCACGGCGAACGTCTCTCTCGATTGCTGGAAGAAGCAGGCGTTCTGCACAATCGTTGATCGCCAGTTCAAGCTGCTCACAGAAAGGGGAGCGGGGATCGGATCGAAAGGCGGTGCTGATCGCCTCCCGCCAATCACGCTCCATCACTCCCACCTGGACGCGCAAGACATCCTCGGCTTCGCCGCGGTCAATGGCAAGAATTTGGTGCGGTCGTAGATGATATACGCGTATCTCGTAGGCGTAGTACAGCTCATAAACCCGTTTTTCGTCCACGCCTTTAGGGCTCTTTTCAACTTTCATAGAAGCGAAACGCATGGCGCGCTCACGCGTGATCCGGCGCACGTCGGCGTGGTCGGAGATCGTTTCGGCAGCAATGTCCCGGGCGCCGGCCAGCGCATCCTCTACCGTAGTAACCTGTGCATTGAGGAATCCCTGGGCGACCTTTTCTACGGTTGCAGTGATGCGTGACTGTTTGAGGATAAAATTTGCCAGTC
This sequence comes from uncultured Chloroflexia bacterium, assembly GCA_963820415.1. Classification (GTDB taxonomy): domain Bacteria; phylum Chloroflexota; class Anaerolineae; order Anaerolineales; family Anaerolineaceae; genus CAWFZT01. The sequence goes on from CAWFZT010000004.1 coordinate 159,519, forward strand.
CCTGCAGACCTTTTTCGCGAGCGATGCTGGCACGTGTGCGCCGCTTGGGTTTATAGGGAGCGTACAGGTCTTCCAGGGCAGTCCTGTTCTCAGTAGCATTGATTTTGTCCTCTAGCTCGGGGGTGAGCTTTCCTTGCTGGGTGATGGAAGCCAAAACAGCTGCTCGCCTTTCATCCAGGCTGCGCAGTCGTTCGGTCTCACCCTGTACCTGGCGGAGTTGTTCCTCATCCAGGGTGCCGGTCATTTCTTTGCGGTAGCGGGCGATGAAAGGCACCGTATTGCCGCTGTCCAGCAGCTCAATGGTGGCCTTCACCTGGCCCGGTTTCAGATTGAGAGTCTTAGCAATGAGGATAGAGTAATCAATCACAGGCTTCTTTCCAAGGGGAATATTGTTTTCAAGTTATCTCCGATGAACCGGAATTGTATCGAGCGAAGGAAGGCTCATCGGGATTTACGGTGGAAGGTCCCCAGATTTTGGGGTGCCATGACACCCCAAAATCTGGGAGTTCACCACGGCTCTTCCCAGAGAACCCGAAGGAAATTGTACTGGATTTTTCGAGAATCGAGTGATTCTTTACAAATCTGATATACTACTTATTAACTTTTAATTGACTCGCAATCTTACTCGTGATATTATCTTAAAGAATTGCAATCATCTATCTTATTGCGGGATTGATCTTTAACAATCTGGAAAGAAAGGACTGGATGAATGAGTACTGAATTTATTATTCGTCTCATCGGAATGATTGTATTTACGACGATCGGTGTTGCCTGGGGCACCTCACTTGGTAGAATGGCGAACGTCAACCCAACCCAGAACACCATGAGTATTGAACAATATGCGATCATCATTGGCCTTGTTGGCGCGCTGGCTGGAATTATCCTGACCCCATTTATTACCAACCGACCGATTCGGGCTCTGCGAGCCCTGCTAACCCGCATTTCAGCTCAGGCTTTGTTCTCATCATTATTGGGGCTGGTTGTTGGCTTGCTCATCGCTGCGCTGCTGGCGTTCCCCATCTCCTTGCTGCCCAATCCTTTTGGTGAAGTCTTACCCTTCGTTGGAGTGATAGTGTTTGGGTATCTGGGAGTCGCTATTTTTGCGATGCGGCAAGGCGATTTGTTCTCGGTCATCTCGACTTTTTCAAATCGAAGTGCCCCTGAAGGAGCGGAAACGGGCGGAAAGCTGGGAGACAATCGCACAATCCTTTTAGATACCAGTGTTATCATCGATGGTCGTATTGCCGATATTGCCCGAACAGGTTTTCTGCCGGGCTCGCTTTTGATTCCACGCTTTGTATTGAATGAGCTGCAATATATTGCCGACTCAGCCGATAGCCTGCGCCGGCAGCGCGGCCGGCGTGGAATGGAGGTCCTGTCGCAGTTGCAGAAAGAGCCGTTGATCCCAGTGCGTCTGAGCGATATTGATGTCGAAGGGGTGCGAGAGGTGGATGATAAACTGATCATCCTGGCGCGACAGTTGCGCTGTCCCATCCTTACAAACGATTACAACCTCAACCGCATTGCTGAGCTGCAGGGAGTTTCCATCCTCAATGTTAACGAGTTGGCCAATGCGGTGAAGTCGGTGCTGCTTCCTGGCGAAGCTTTGATTGTGCGCGTCATCCAGGAAGGAAAAGAAATGAACCAGGGGGTCGGTTATATGGATGACGGGACTATGGTGGTAATCGAGAATGGGCGCAATTTTATGAACCAGGAAGTAGCTGTTATCGTTACCAAGGTACTGCAGACCACTGCAGGAAGGATGATTTTTGCCCGGCCAGAAGACAGCAATGGCTAAGGTTATTCTTCAGGAGAAATAGAATGAGTTTTAGAGTGTACAGCACCCTCTCCCGAAAGAAGGAAGAGTTTGTCACGCTGGAGCCGGGAAAAGTCCGCATGTACGTGTGCGGCGTGACCGTTTACAGCAAAGCCCACGTCGGGCACGCTATGTTTGCCTTGGTTTTTGATATGATCCGCCGCTACCTGGTCTATCGAGGTTACCAGGTTCGCCATGTGATGAATTTTACCGATGTGGATGACAAAATTATTATGCGTGCCAACCAGATGGGCATGGATCCTCTTGCCCTGTCGGAAGGGTATATTCACGAATTTCAGAAGAATCTGAGCGATCTCAATATTTTGCCGCCCACGGTGGCGCCGCGCGCTACCCAGGAGATCGCCCAGATTGTTACCATGATCAAGGGTCTGATCGATCACGGGTTTGCCTACGCCATGGACGGGGATGTCTATTTTCGGGTAAAAAAGGACCCTGAATACGGTAAACTCTCCGGCCGAAAACTGGATGATATGCAGGCTGGGGCGAGGATCGAAATCGACCAACGCAAAGAGCATCCCATGGATTTTGCCCTGTGGAAAGGGGCGCGTCCTGGCGAGCCTTTTTGGGACAGTCCCTGGGGCAATGGCCGCCCCGGCTGGCACATCGAATGCTCAGCGATGAATTTGCATCATCTTGGCGAACAGATCGATATCCATGGTGGTGGCAACGATCTCATCTTTCCCCACCACGAAAACGAGATTGCCCAGACGGAAAGTTTTACAGGGAAACCTTTTGCGCGTTATTGGATCCACAACGGTATGCTGCAACTCGGCGGGGAGAAGATGTCCAAGTCTCTCGGTAACCTGGTAACCATCGAAGATTTTCTCTCCAGTCACAGCGCGGATGCCTTGCGCCTGATGATCTTAAATTCGGGATATCGTGGGCCGCTGACTTTCACGGAAGAGGTGATTGGCCAGTCAGAGCGCGGCCTGGAGCGCATGCATTCCGCCTTGCGATCGGAACTGCCCGGCGCCAAGGGCGCGCCTTCCCTGGCGGCGCTCGACCGGCAAGTTCAGGCCACCCGGGAGGGTTTCGGCGAGACGATGGATGACGATTTCAATTCAGCGGGCGCCCTGGCTGCCCTGTTCGACTTGGTACGCGAGATCAACCAGGCGCGGGCGGATGGCGCAACCGGCGCCGAGCTCAAGCCGGCTCAGGATTTATTACGCGAGCTGACCGGTGTGCTTGGATTGACCATGAAAGAAGCAATTACCGGCGACCATACAGCTAAACCTTTTATCGATATACTGGTTGAACTGCGCCTGGAGCTGCGCAAACAGAAACAATACACCCTGGGAGATATGGTGCGTGAAAGGTTGACAAAGCTTGGGGTGATTCTGGAAGACAGCAAAGGAGGCACGACCTGGCGCTGGGGCTAGGCGCCGGGCGCGAGAGCCCTGACAAATCCCGTTGGCAGGGAGGCGGCTGATTTTCCCGTGCGAGACAAGGTAAGCTCTTGATGAAAGAATGGATAGTGGGTCGCAATCCAGTTTACGAAGTGCTCACCACCGGGCGCCGCCAGATGTTCCGCCTTCAGGTTGCCAGGGGGGTGGATGAAAAAGGGCGTATCGTTGAAATTTTACGGCTGGCCCAGAAAAAACGCCTCCTGATCGAAAGAGTAGATCGCGCCCAACTGAACCCATACGGAGAAAATCCCCAGGGGGTGGCAGTTGAAGTGAGTGGTTATCCTTATATGGGTTTTCAGGACATCCTCGACCTGGCTGAACAGCGCCAGGAAGCCCTTTTCGTCCTGATCCTGGATGTCATCCAGGACCCACAGAACCTGGGGACACTGCTGCGCACTGCCGAAGCAGTCGGGGTGGATGGGGTGCTGATGCCATTGCGCCGGGCTGCCGAGGTTACCCCGGCGGTCGTACGCGCTTCGGCGGGGGCCAGCGAGCATTTAATCGTCGTCCAGGCCAACCTGGCCCAGGCGATCTCTTCGCTGAAAGAAGCCGGCGCCTGGATAGTCGGCCTGGATGGTGGTCCGGAAGCCATACCGGTCGAGCAAGCGCGCCTGGATGGGGCGCTGGCGCTGGTGGTCGGTAATGAAGGCGAAGGCTTGCGCAGTCTGGTGCGCCAGTCTTGTGATTTCCTGGTGCGACTGCCGATGGTAGGAAAAGTCGAATCACTCAACGCCGCCGTAGCGGGTTCGGTGGCGCTTTACCTGGCGCTGCAAGCCAGAAACCGGATGAAGCCAGTCTACTGACCTCCGACGGGTTATCTGCCTGGCAAATGCTGTCTGCATTGGGCGGGATTCGCCAGAATACCTCAGCTTCCTGCTGGAAATGCCCCAACAGTATGGCGATCTGGTGCGTTTTTCTGTACCGCGCCAGGAAGCCTTCCTGGTCAACCGGCCTGAGTATATCAAAAATATCTTGCAGGACAATCATCGCAACTACACCAAGCGCACCATCCAGTATGACGCCCTGGCGCAGATCACCGGGCGTGGGTTGCTGACCGCAGACGGCGAATGCTGGTTCCGCAACCGGAGATTAGAACAGCCGGCCTTTGCCCATTCTCGTTTGGTTGATAACATTTACAGAAAGCAGGGCAGTCATTTCGGTGTTTGTAATGACTTTGGCTAAAGAGGCAGGCTGTATTTGCGCCTGCCAGTCTTCCAGGAAGGCTAGAAAAGGATGTGCTAAAATTGGACATCCGCTAAATTAAATTCCTTGGAGACACTATCGTGCAACCGTTGACCGGATTCGAACGTATTGACCATATTTTGCACCGCCAGCCAGTAGACCGGATCGGTGTTTTCGAGCATTTTTGGAATGATACCTATCGCACCTGGCAGGAAAAAGGGTTTATCCAACCCGAAGAATCCTACGAGGATCATTTTGGTTACGACCTGGAGCTTTTTTGGCCTTTCAACTTGACGGCCGACCTCGATTTTATCCCACAAACCATCGAAGAGACCCAAGAAACCATTTTACAAAGAGATGGAAACGGAGCCTTGCTGCGCCGCCATAAACTGCATGACAGTACCCCTGAGCACGTCGATTTCCTGGTCAAGGATCGCCGGGGTTGGGAGGAACACATCAAGCCGTTATTGACGCCAGATCCTCGCCGGATTGATTTTCCCGGCTACCGAAAGGCCAAGCGACATGCCGCTGAGCATAAGCGTTTTTTTGCCTGGTCGGGGATCAACGTTTTTGAATCGATGCATCCGATGTGCGGACATGAATTTATGTTGATGGGGATGGCGTTGGACCCGGATTGGGTGAAGGACATGGTTGAGACTTATTCTCAGTTAACCTTGCAGTTACAGGAAATTCTTTTCGCCCAGGAAGGTTACCCGGATGGCATCTGGTACTACGAGGATATGGGGTACAAACAGCACCCTTTCATGTCTCCAAGAATGTACCGTGAGATCGTCCAGCCCGGGCACAGCCTGACTATCGGGTGGGCGCACAGCCATAAGATGCCTGTGATCATGCATTCCTGCGGTTTTGTAGAGCCGCTTGTCCCGGGCATGCTGGAGGCGGGGATCGACTGCCTGCAGGTGATTGAAGTCAAAGCCGGGATGGACCTGCTTCGCCTTTACCAGAATTATGGAGATGTGCTTTCTTTCATGGGTGGTATTGACGTACGCGTGATGTACAACAATGACCGGAGGGAAATCGATGCAGAGCTGGAAAAGAAAATCCCGGTTGTGAAGGGTAAATATGGGTATGTACTGCACAGCGACCATTCCATCCCCAGTAATGTCGATCATGATGTCTATCGCTACTTCATTGATAAAGGCCTGCAATTAGGCACTTATTAGAAAAATCTGGGAGGTAAAAGTGAGTAAATTCGAAGGCCCGCTCAAAGTCAGCTCGAATGGACGGTATTTTATTGACGCCAAAAGCCAGCCTTATTTCTGGTTAGGTGATACTGCCTGGCCGTTATTTGGTCAATATTCCCTGGAAGAAGCGCAGAAATACTTCGCAAACCGGGCTCGCAAGGGTTTTTCGGTCATCCAGAGTGTGCTCGCCTGGGGAGGTGGGACCGGGTTTGAAGACCGCTGGCCCGGAGCCAATTTCGAAGGGAATCGTCCCTGGCTGGATGGGCCTCGCCATCCAAATGAAGTGTATTTTCTCCATGTCGACCGCCTGTTCAAAATTGCCGAAGAACAAAATCTTGTGCTGGCGGCGCTGCCTACCTGGGGATATTATGTCAACGACATCCACACATTCGATGAAGAAGCCGCTTATATCTACGGCGTGTGGTTGGGGCAGCGTTATAAACACCAACCGAACCTGGTGTGGGTCAACGGCGGCGACCGGATTGCTACCGGGAATGAAAGTATTTACAGGGCGCTGGCGCATGGCTTACGCGATGGAGATGGCGGTGCTCACCTGATCTCCTACCATCCCTGCGGTTGGAGATCCTCAGCTCAATACTTTCATGAAGACGACTGGCTGGATTTCAACATGATCCAAACCTGGACAGAATGGTCTAAAATCTATGCGGCTGTACTGGCGGATACATTTCTGACCCCGGTAAAACCGGTGGTACTGGCCGAAGGAGCTTACGAAAATGGGCCCGAATATCCCCAGGGCCCGATCTCTCCGCTGATCGTCAGGCGCCAGGCCTGGTGGGCCTTCATGGCAGGCGGTTATTTCACTTATGGGCAAAACCAGATGTGGCGCATGGAGCCAGGCTGGATGGAGACTTTCGATACTCCTGGCGCTGGTCACATGGCCATTTTCAAGCAGGCGGCAGTCTCGTATCCCTGGTGGAAACGCGTGCCGGACCAGGGCCTTTTCGCCAGTGGAATAGGCAGTGAAAGGGCTCTGAATACTGCCGTAAGGTCCCGGGATGGAGAATGGGCGATGATTTACCTCAGCAGTCCTTGCAACGTTCAGCTCCACCTGGATAAGATTGTCACACGGCAGGTCAAGGTGCGCTGGGTCAACCCGCAGGATGGCTCGGAAAAAGAGGCTGGAATATTCCCCACGGGAAACTTGTTGGCAGGAAAAACATTTCCTGAAGGCAAGAAACAGTGGTTTTCTACACCTGATTTCTGGGAAGACGCTTTGCTGGTCCTGGATGGACTGTAGCCAGGCTCAATTTTGGGACAAAGTTAATTCGAGTTGCTGGGCCAGCGGGTCGAGCCGTTTGTGCAGGATTCCCTCGATATCGGGATTATCATTGGTAAAAATATCTTCCCAGATACGATCCAGGGTAAGGGTCAATTTATTTTCTACCAATCCCCACAGAGGAATGGAAAGAAAAGTGCGTCCCGATTTCAAGGATTGGCTCATCACCTGGAAAATTGGTTCCTCCGAGTAAGGGGGCGCCTCCAGTACTTCCTGGCGAACCGGCAGCAGCCCGCTGGTCGGCGTATAAGCCAGTTGGGTTTTCAAACTGGTCAGGTGCCTGATCAATCGTAAAGCGATTTGTTCATTGCGGGTGTGCTTCCAAACCACCAGGTGAGAAGAGCCTACGAACGGCACTCCTGGAATTGGCGAGGCGGCAATATAAACGGCGACTTCCTGGGCGACATCCGGGGAATGCTGAACCTGGTTTGGCCACAGTTGCGGCTCCCCTGCGATCACAGCAGTTTTTCCTTGGCGAAAACCGGTCTCAGGGTTTACCTGGTCGATATCTTTTTTGTTCAGGAAACGGTAGAGGTCGAAATAGTCTTTCATCCCGGCGATAGCCTTTTCCTTATGGAAAAGGATTTTCCGGCCATCTCCGCTGATAAAGTCACCGCCGGTGTTCCAGACCCAGGAAGCGAGGTTATGCAGGGAGTCCTGGTTAAGGCGAGTAGGCACTCCCCAGGGGGTACAGCCGCCCATTTCCTGCAGCCGGGTAAGCGTCTTTACTAACTGAGCATGGGTCTGAAAAGCAGTTTTTTCATCGATACCGGCTTTTTCAAGCAGATCGCGTCGGTAGTAAATCACGCGGGTATAACCCAGCCAGGGAAAAGCCCACACGCGTTTTTCGCCGGCCAATTTTCCACTGTCCCAAAGGGAAGGGATGAAATTGCCCGGACCTCCGAGAACAGCCAGCTCCTCATTCGTGAAGGGACGTAGGGAATTCATTCCAACCAATGAACTGACCCAGGTAGAACCCATTTCGGAAATATCCGGGCCGTGCCGGTAAAGAGCAGTTTTGAGAACTTCAGACCAGGCGGTGTCCCATTCAAGGACGGTGAGGTTGACGTGAACGTTAGTTTCGGCTTCGAATTGTTCCAGGGTTGGTTTAATGTCAGGGATAGGGTGAAGACTGCGATCCATGATGGATAATTCGATTTCAACCATATTGTTTTTTCTCCGTCAGGATTGATTGGATTGATTATACATCATCTGGCGAAAGTGCAGCCGCGCCCAGAGTGGGTTAAAGAACTTACTATATATCGAAACGTAGGCGCTGAATTAGGGTTAACCCTATATATCCCGATTCCCATGGAAGATCACATCCTGAAAGGTCACACATGCAAGGTATTATTGATGAATTAAAGGTTGATGGGAGAAATTTATCTGCAATTAAAAGTTCACCATATTATTGGCAAGGAGATGCAAATTCAATCGTTTTTGAAGAAAACGCCATCCGCAGCGCCTTGATGGATTTCAACAGCTTTGTGATGGTAGTTTCTCTTGAAAATCGGATTGGGTTGACCGCTCAAGGAAGTATAACTACCTCCTTAACCTCCAGAGCCATTCCACTGATAGGCTGGACAATTCCTGTTTCTCCCGAGACGTTGGGGAACCGCGCCTTTTGCGCTACCTATGGCACCCGCTATGCTTATTATGGTGGGGCGATGGCCAATGGAATCTCCTCAGCCGAGTTGGTGATCGCTCTGGGAAAAGCCGGTTTTATGGGCTCGTTTGGTTCCGCTGGTCTGGGGCCAGCGCGCATTGAGGCAGCCATCCAAACTATCCAGCAGGCTCTGCCAGACAGTCCTTACGCTTTTAACCTGATAAATAGTCCCAACGAACCGGCCCTGGAACAAATGGCAGCCAACCTTTACCTTGCTCATGGCATCCATATAGTTGAAGCCTCCGCTTACGTGGATCTGACCGTCCCACTGGTCTTATACCGGACGGCTGGGCTGAAGTTGGATGCTGCAGGAAAAATCGAGATCAATAACCGCATCCTTGCCAAGCTGTCACGCAAGGAGGTGGCCAGACGTTTCCTCGAACCGGCTCCGGTGGATATCCTGGACCAACTGGTGAAGGAGAATAAGATCAGCGAATTACAGGCCAGGTTAGCCCAGCAAGTGCCTATGGCGGATGACATTACCGTGGAAGCAGATTCAGGTGGGCATACCGATAATCGCCCGCTGGTAGGTTTGCTGCCCACCATGCTGGCCTTGCGGGACGAAATCCAGGCTAAATATCATTATCCGATTCCGATGCGTATTGGGGCCGCTGGAGGGATCAGCACGCCCACCTCAGCCCTGGCTGCTTTCATAATGGGCGCCGATTACATCGTCACCGGCTCAGTTAACCAGGCCTGCGTCGAATCCGGAGCGACTGATTATACTCGGGGACTGCTTGCCCAGGCTGATATGGCGGATGTCATCATGGCCCCGGCAGCCGATATGTTCGAAATGGGTGTAAAGGTGCAATTGTTGAAGCGGGGGACGTTATTTCCCTTGCGGGCTCAGAAGCTTTACGAGCTGTACACGCGCTATAACTCGATCGACGAGATCCCGGCTGCGGAAAGAGAAAAGCAAGAGCGACAGGTGTTCAAACGAGATTTCGTCTCGATCTGGGATGACGTGGTCAAGTTTTTCAGTGAACGTGATCCGCGCCAGATCGAACGCGCCGAACATGACCCGAAGCAAAAGATGGCTTTGATATTCCGCTGGTATCTGGGACTTTCTTCGCGCTGGGCGGTGGCCGGTGAAAAGGGCCGTGAGATGGATTACCAGATCTGGTGTGGTCCTTCGATGGGCACTTTCAATGATTGGACACGCCCGACTTACCTGAATAACCCTGGCAGTCGCCATGTAGTGGATGTTGCTCTTCATCTTCTCAGCGGAGCAGCTTACTTGTATCGCCTACGTATATTGACCATGCAGGGCATTCAGGTTCCTGCCAGCCTTGAAGCATACCTACCTACCGCGCCGTTAATCTAATCAGGCGAAAGTTTTATTTCCTTTATTTTTGGGGCAGTTCTTTGCTGCGTCCCTGGGATAGCAGCCAGGGTCAGCACGTAATCGAATCTTAACTGCCACCAGGCATTGATGGGCTGGTCGATTGCCGGGCTATGCACCGTTACAGGCTTCCAACCGGATTTCTTCACTTGTTTGATGGTGAGGCCCTGTGGGGGATCGACCTGCACCATGCGCGTATCCATGTGCAGGCCTTTACCGATACTTTTCAACACGGCTTCTTTCATGCTCCAGACCAGGTTCACCAGGATGGAACGTAGTACTTCCGGACTTTCACGCACGCACTGCACTTCCGCACGGGTAAAAAAATCTTCGATAAAGATATCCGGGCGGTGTTCGATGTGTTCGAGGTCGCAGCCCACTTTGCTGTCTGAAAGGGCGCACAGCGCGTAGGATCCGCAGTGACTGATGGATAGGATTCCTGGATAGCGCTGGCTTCCACCGATCAACAGGTAGGGGGCGCCTTCTGGTTCGTTGGCTACCTGTACGGCCTGGATGGGTAAAGTGCTGCACCCGGGGTCAGCCTGCAATAACAGCTTTTTGGCAGCCCACCGCCCGCGCAGCCAATCCGTACGCCTTTTTTGAAAACGCAATTCAGAAAGGCGTATTTTTTCCTCACTCGATAGAAAATCATGCGGGGGATTGGCCTCATCCCAGGCAGGCTGTGCTAAAGTCCAAAAGATCATTCCACCCCTGGCATCCTTTCAGCCACGAGGGCTTGTATCGGCGCCAGTATCTTATCTTCTACCGTGTATGGCAGGGGGGTGGTACGGTAATCGCGCAATTCCAATAACAAATGTCCTTTAGCGTCCACAACCCGGGCGTCGAAACAATTCTGCCCGGTAACGTCTTTGGCCGGAGTAACTTCGGCATAGACGGGGATGCCGTCCACCTTCGTGCTGTACAGATGGATAAACCCGATCGAACGCGGCAGGCAGAGGGTGCCGGTCTTCCCCGCTTCCCAGATGCCGGCGGTCTGCAAGCACAGCTCGACCAGCACCGGGGTACTGAGCAGTTCCAACCCCCCGGAAGTGAAAGGAGGCAGGTGAGAGCTGAGTTTACCTAACACAGTACTGCCTGAGAGCTGCACGCCATCCAGCACCTGGAAAGCTGGCCCGTGGAAGTACAGGCGATAGATGTCTTCAGCTTGCACGGTGTAAGTTCCATTCCATTCGGGCGGGGTGACCATCACTTCTTTCTGGCTGTGCTGCGGTTCGAGATGCACTTTTCCGGAAAAATGAACTTTGTGTTCCACCCGGTTGGTCTTGAGCGCCAGGTCAGATTCGAGTGTGACATGGGCGACCAGGCCGTTCAATTCACGCAGTACCTGGGCTTTCCAGGTGATACGGCGGGGCTCACCCCGGTAGAACTTGAAGGGAGTCAGGAAGCTGACGTCTTCCAGTTTGGTTACTTCGTAGCCACTTTTACCGGACCCGAGCACCGACGAAACATGTTTGGCCGCTACCGAGAAACCTTCAATACCCATGACACCCGGCAGCAGGGGAACGCCGTTCATCGAGTGGTCTCTAAGGAACGGCTCTAATTGTGGATCAAGGTCGGCTTCCAGAAGGATGCCTTGCTGCAGATCGAAACCGGTCGCCCGGCTGAGCATTACATGGATCGGCTTGCCTTCGGTTAGAGCTTTATTAGCCAGGGCCAGGTCCAAGCCGCTATTTGGGTGGCGTGAATCGGCCAGGACACCCAGCGAGCCGGCCAGTACGGCTTCACCGCTGCCAGGATTGTACTGTAGCTCTTGCCTTACGAACGGCGCCGCTACCTCGGGTTTAAGCATATCAATTCCGGCCCGTTCCATCAGGGCAGGAATATACCCCGCGAAGCCATGCCCACATCGGCCCAGGCGCCCCAATCGAGCACTTGCGCACGTGTCCCGGGATGCTGGGCGGCCAGGGCGCTGAAAACCTTGCACAGGAAATCATTGGCAGCCGAATAATCCGTTTGTCCGGAATTTCCAAAACGCCCAGCGATCGACGTAAAGGCTAACAGGCTGGGCGGCAGGCTGTTTTTCTCTTGGAAGGCTTTGTACAGGTTGAAGAAGCCATCTGCTTTGACAGAAAGGATCAACTTGAATTCTTCAACCGGTTTGTTTTCCAGTTTGCGGCTGCGTTCCAACCCGGCGGCGTGGAGGAGTATGTCCACGTGGCCTTCTTTTTCTAGGATCTGGTCTACCAGCGATTTGACCAATTCTGGCTTGGTTACATCGCAGAAGATATAGTGAGCGCTTCCGCCAAAGCTGGTGACTTTGTCAAGCGTCTCCAGGGTAGCTGCGCAGCGGTCCAACATCGTCAGGTGTTGGTCAACCTGAGCAGGGGTAGCTTTATTATCAGGAGTCGACAGGCGGGCTATCAAATCTTTCTTCAGTCCATTCCTGTCAGATTTCAGCTTGGGTAAGTCTGGATCGTTGCGGTCTGGCAGGTGCTCCACTCCAACCAGGTAGAAGATGCCGCCGCAGTTCTGGGCCAGGTCGGTGACCACTGGAGCGATAATTCCACCGCTGCCGCCGGTAACCAGGTACACCGAGCTCTTATCTGGGAACCCCATCTTTTGGGAAGGAAGATCCTTTTCGATTAGGGCGATGCTGAAGCGCCGGTCTTCTTCCCAGCCTACTTCGACCACGCCAGGGTCAGCCAGGGTCTCTTCGATCAGTCGCCCGGCGATGGTTGCTGCCGGTGCATCGATGGCAAAGTCAACTACTTTGGCGAAACTATCCGGGCGTTCCAGGGCAATCGCCTTGGTGAAACCGCTGACTGCCCCACCCATCGGGGCGGTAGCGCCCTGAGGAGTGTACCCGTGCAGGCCGCCCATACGCGTGGCGCTGACCAGGAAAGGTTGGCCAGGGAGGGATTTCATCAGGTTGAACAGGGCATACACTCGCCGGCCCATTTCGATCTGCCACTGTTCGGAAGTAGTCTCGGCCAGGGCTGGCTCAACATCCAGGGCTGGCAGGAAGTAAACGCCATTGATCGGGCCTTCTGCCAGATATTTTGCCAGTTTTTCAGAGGATTCGGCAGGGGATGCACTGTCCATCGACAGCACTTGCACTTTGCGGTCGCGCAGGCGGCGCGCCAGCGCTTTGCCCGTTTCTCCCTGGTCGTTGACTACCAACACGCGCAATCCTGCTTCCAGGGTTACGCTGGTTGGAATACACAGGTCCAGCCGAGGGCGCAAGACCGGCACCGGAACTCTCCGCTTGATGGCCATGGGGGCGTGTTTTTCAGTCTCCCTGGTTTCTTCCAGACGCTCAACCGCTTGAGCCGGAGGCTCCTTGATGGTGGATTGTGCTGGGACTTCTGTCGGAAGGATGGGTTGGACAGCCAGCCCAGCGGAGGCGGAGGTCGGTGAGGCTTCTGCCACAGGCTGTGCAGCCGGTGCAACAACCGGATTTGGATTCATCACAAATTGGATTACTTTAACAAGGGTGTTGTAATCAGACAGGTGCAGGTCTTCCCGGCGCGGGATGCCGTAGTGCGTGCGGATAGCGGCAAACAATTCGGCCTGTTTGACGGTGTCGATGCCGAGGTCAGCTTCCAGGTCGAGATCCAGGTCGAGCATATCTGGGGGATACCCGGTTTTTTCGCTGACCATGGCCAGGATTTGAGTTTTGACTGCCTCAAAGTCCAGGCTGGATGAAGCGATGGCAGGCGCGGCCTGCCCTTGGGCCATAGCCGTAGACAACGCCTGTGGCGCAGGAGCTTGCGCCTCCGGTGCTGCGTTTTCGGGCTGCCCGCTGGTCAGCGCACTGCTGACGAACAGGATGACTTTGTTCAGGTTGTTGTAATCCGATAACCGCAGGTCTTCACGGCGTGGGATGTCATAATTTGTGCGGATGGTAGCGAACAATTCAGCCTGCTTGACGGTGTCGATGCCCAGGTCAGCCTCCAGGTCGAGGTCCAGGTCCAGCATCTCGGCTGGATAGCCGGTCTTCTCGCTGACCACCGCCAGGACGTAGGTCTTAATTTCGTCGTAAGTTGCCTCAACAGAGACAGAGGCGGGTGTGGCGGCTAAAGTTTTCTCAAACGGGCGAGGTTTTCCTACCACAGCCGGGACGGCAGCCGTAGCAGGCGCGCCGGTTGAGAGTGCGTCTTCTACGAATTTGATGACCTTGGTGAGGCTGTTGTAGTCAGACAGGCGCAGGTCTTCACGGCGCGGGATTTCGTAATGTGTGCGGATGGTGGCAAAGAGCTCTGCCTGCTTGACCGTATCAATTCCAAGGTCAGCCTCCAGATCGAGCTCTAGGTCCAGCATTTCGGCCGGGTAGCCGGTCTTTTCACTGGTGACAAACAGAATGTAGGTTTTTATTTCCTCGGTGGAAGGCCTGTCCGCGGGTGATTGTACCGGTTTAGCCGCTGGTTGTTCAGGTTGCGCTGCCGGTGCAGCGACCGGTGCGGCAGCCGTGCCTTCTTTTACGAAGCGGATGACCTTGGTGAGGGTGTTGTAATCCGACAGCCGCAGGTCTTCACGGCGGGGGATGCCGTAGTGAGTGCGGATAGTAGCAAACAGTTCTGCTTGCTTGACCGTGTCGATGCCCAGGTCGGCCTCCAGGTCGAGCTCTAAATCGAGCATCTCGGCTGGATAACCGGTCTTTTCACTGGTGATCGACAGGATATAGCCCTTGATCTCTTCTTCAGAGGTAGATTTCGTTACAGGAGCTGGCTGTGAGACTGAAACAGGTTCTGGAATCCCGGGTTGTGCTGCTGGCGAAGTTACCTGGACAGTCGGTATTGCCATCGCAGCCGGGGCCGGGACGGATGTGGGACTATGAGAGGCCCAGGCGGTTGGCCCTTGTCCTAATTGCCAGCGTGACTTTGCTGGTGATTTGGTGGGGGGACCCGCATGGGTAATACGCAGGGTATGCTGGATGACCTCCAATTCCGCTTTCTCGTAGCCGGTTACTTCACCCAGCCAGCGGTCGTAGACTGGATGATTGATCCGTTCTCCTTCACCGGGCACCTTGCGCATGAGGGTCATGGCAATCTGCGAGCCAAAACCGGCTCCCAGGCGCAGGGAGAACTCAACCGGGTAATGCCCGCCGTGAGACAGGTTCAGGTCGCCCAGTTCAGGATCGGGTTCAAAGCCTTCATGGATGTTGGCGATGGGGGGCACGGTGCTGTATTCGAGGGCTTTGACCGCCAGCACGTCTTCAATACCCACGCCCATGCTATGCCCGGTGTAACCCTTAGTATTGGCAATGACCACCTTGCTGGCCTGCTCGCCAAATGTTTGCCGGAGGGCGCGGATTTCAGCCGAGGCGCTGCCTCCGCGGGCTGGCGTATACGTCTCGTGTGAGACGAATACAATCTGAGGAGCAATTGTCGAGCGTTGGATGCCAAAGCGCCGTTCTGCTTGTGCGATCAGGTTTTCCATAACATAGGAAACGTGCCCTACATCTAGCCGGGTCCCATGGAAAGCACTGTTGGCGATCTGGGAGGCCAGAACTTCACAGATACCGCGCATGCCGCGCTCGCGCACGGCGTCTTCGGCTTCGATCACCAGGGCGGCTGCGCCCATGCCCATGATCATGCCGTTGCGGCGGCGGTCGAAGGGAAGGATAGCCTGGCGTGGGTCGCCTTCAGTGGTGGTAGCCCCGCTGGCAAGCAGGCCGGTGCCAATCCAGGTAGCCAGGTTGCCGCTGGTAACATCATCGCCGGCGATCACCACCACACGGCGGCAGCGCCCGGCGCGAATCCAGTCCTCGGCAATAGCTACTGCGTGGGTGGTCGATGCACAGGCCGCATTGACGTGGGTGTTTGGCCCGCGGGCACCGATGTATTCAGCGAACTGCGAATGGCCCATGGCAAGGATGCGGAAGATGAAACGCCGGTCGAAGTGATAATCGATTTCAGCCAGGCGTGCTTCGAGGGACCCAATCCGTTCGTTCAGGGTCGAGAGCAGGTTGGTTTGAGAAGGCGGCACGAGCGGAAGCAGGCGGCGTAACTCTTCCACCTGGCTGGTCAGATTTTTGAATTCATAGAAATGGTCGGCTTCATCGGCCATGCGCTGCAGGCCAGGAAAAGCCGAGGCAAATATCACACCGGTTTCATCGGCCAGCGCTTCGGGCAGCATCCAGCGGTTGGGAAGGAAGGTGCCCTTGCTGGTCTGGCGGTAAGACATCACCAGTGGGATGCCGGCATCCCGCAGCGCTTCCACGCCGGCGGCGATAGCGAGCTGAGTGGACACATCCAGGGCATCGACCCGCTCGGCGGGGACGCCAAATTCTTCGGCCAGGTTGAAATCGCCGCTCTGACCGGCCAGCTTAACCGTCTGATCCAGGTCTTCGATGGTGACCATGGTCGCCCCCGCCTCACTCTTATTCAGGCGGGTGACGCGCTTTTCCAACATTTTATTGCGAGTTTCGATTGGCAGAGCTTCGATGAGCGATTCTCCCCGGAGCAGGCGCTGGACGTTCTGGTCATCGAAGACGTGCTTGTGTTTGCCTGGCAGGCCCAATCCGGCGCCGGACACCACCACCGAGCCGGTTAGAGGCTGGCGGCCGTCGACACTGGTTGGCAGAATGGCCGGGATAATAATGTGAACCGGCTGGGCTTTTTCGACCCCTACTGAAGCTGGTTGTGAAGGTATCCCGTTGACGCCGGCCGCATATAAACCACACAGGGCTTCTTTGAAAGTAATCAATGCACCTTTGCGCGGGTGGTTGGTCGCCAGGATGGTGACATCCCTGCGGTCTTTCAAGGTTATCGCAAGCCAGGGCATTCAGCACACGCTTAGGGCCGACCTCAACGTAGATGCGCACCCCTTCTCGATAGAGAGTCTGCATACTCTTCACCATCTGGACGGGCGAAGCCACCTGGTCGGCCAGCAGGTCGAGAATTTCTTCACGCCCGGTTGGATATAGTTCACCAGTCACATTGGCTACGATCGGTAGTTGAGGCGTTTGAACGTTCATCCCGGCAATTATCCGTCGGCAGCGGGGCGCTGGCCGGGGCAACGATCTTGGTGTGAAAGGCATGCGAGACCGGGATTTTCACTGCCTGAATTCCGGCGGCCTGGAAGGCAGCAATGGCTGCCTCGACCGCTTTGCTGGCGCCGCCGATTACCGATTGCACCGGGCTGTTGATATTAGCGATCACCACATAACCATCGATGGTTTTGAGGATGCGCTCGACCTCCTGGAGGGGTCCGGATACCGCTGCCATGCAGCCGTTATCTTCCCAGGAAACCTTGGCCATTTCACGCCCGCGAGCGCTGACCACCTGTAAGGCTTCGGCAAAGCTCAACACACCCGCCGCGACCAGGGCGGCGTATTCGCCCAGGCTGTGGCCGATTACCAGGTCAGGTTTGAAACCGAATTTCTTCATCAGGCGCATCAGGGCAATGTTGGCGGTCAGCATGGCGGGCTGGGTGATGGTGGTATCGCGCAGGTCGACTTCAGCTTTAGCCAGGCTGGCTTCATCTCCTTCGACGAAAATGAAGCTGGTAAGCGGTCTGCCCAGGATAGGCGTCATAACCTCATCAGCTTCAAAAAAAGTCTTAGCCACTACCGGCTCGAAATTGCATAGTTCACGCAGCATATTGACGTACTGGGAGCCCTGGCCGGGGAAAAGGAAAGCTACTTTTCCGGGCTTACCGCTGCCGCGGTAAATACCCTGGGCGGTCAGGGGCTGCCAGGCATTGGGAGCTGGGTTATCGAAAGCTTTCAAAGCTTTTTCGCCGCGTTTGAGCAGTTCTTCGGCGCCGGAATATTCAATTGCCAGGCGTTCAGGCTGGCCGAGCGCCTCAGGCGAGGGCGTCTCGGTGGGAGGCAGATGGCCGGTTCTGGCTTCTGCAATCACAGCCGTCAGACGCTGCTTCAGTTCGTCCACATTGTGGCCATTCAGGAAGAGCAGACCACCGTAAGTAGCCAGGTTGATGCGGTCGCCCTCAGCCATGACCGGCTGTGCATATTCAGGTTGGAGCAAAGCTACGGCGCCTTTCAATTCTACGCCCGGAAAGCTGCGTGTATCCGAGGTTAAAAGGCCTGGGATGTGTTCTTCGATGACCATGTGGAAATTCGTACCTCCAAAGCCGAACGCGCTGACGCACGCCCGGCGGATTTCGTCTTCTGGCCTGGGCCAGGGACGCTGTTCGGTAACCACCGAAAATGGGATGTGAGCAAAATCGATCTGTGAGTTAGGTTTGGTGAAATTGACCGAGGGCGGCAAGACTTTCTCATGCAGGGCCAGGATAACTTTCAACATCCCGGCCGCCCCTGCCGCGCTCTTCAGGTGTCCGAAGTTGGACTTGACAGAGCCCAGGCCGATTCTGCCGGTTGGGATGCCAAACTGGCCAAAAATGATGTTCAGGCTGGTGAGTTCCGCAAAGTCGCCTACTTTTGTGGAAGTGCCATGACCTTCCACCAGACCGACGCTGCTGGGAGAGACGCCGGCGTTCTTCCAGGCGCGTTCGATGGCGCGTTGCTGTCCGGCAGGATTAGGGGCCGTGATGCCCTTGCCTTTACCGTCACTGCTGCTTCCAATACCGCGGATAACCGCATAGATCTTGTCGCCATCCAGCTCGGCTTCCGCCAGGCGTTTGAGCATGAATATCGCTGCACCTTCGCCCATGACGAAGCCATTTGCGCCGTCGGCGTAAGGGCGAGAGCCATCCGGACTGAGTGCGCCGATTTTGCTGAATTTGACAAAAGATTCCACACCCATGCTGCGGTCGACGCCGCCAGTCAGCACCAGGTCATACTGGCGATTGACCAGCCCTTCGATGGCGGCCTGGACGGCAGCCAGAGAGGAGGCGCAAGCCGCGTCTGTAACAAAGTTCGGCCCTCCGAAGTTGAAGACGTTGGCAACTCGTCCAGCGATAATATTGGACAACTCGCCCGGCATGGTATCTTCAGTAATCACCGGGATTTTGGCATATATGCCCGCCTGCATATCGCTGAGCAGCGCTTTTTGGACGTCTGGTGGGAGGTGCTGGAAGGCGGGTGACATCCGCAAAGACTGCTGATAATCGGGTAGGTGGATGCGCAGGGTAGATAGATAGTGATGTTCGCCGCCCATGGAATTTCCCAGGATAACTGCCACCCGGTTGGGGTCGTACTGACGTTTGGGGTAACCATAATCGACCATGGCTTGTAGGCTGGCCGCAATTGCCCATTGCTGAACTTCGTCTATCAACTCCAAAACGCGAGGCGGGATCGGAATGCCCAATTTTAAAGGTTCAAAGTGGAAGCCGCGCACCCAACCGCCAATTTTGCTGTAGGTCTTATCTACCAAGGTCGGATCGGGGGAATAGTACAGATCCGGTTCCCAACGAGCCGGGTCCACTTCGTTGATGGAATAACGGGCAGAAAGGATATTTCTCCAAAAAGTTTGGACATCGAAGGCATCCGGTAAGATTGCCCCCATGCCAACCACTGCAACTGCTTTTGGTTCTATCATCATCTTCCTCCGAGCATCGGTTTGTGGGTAATTTCCACGATCATCACTCTTTAAAAATCAAATTGCCGGATAACGTTCTCAGGCAATGCGAAACAAGCACCCGATCAACAGGCGTTCAAATGAATGACTGGGTTTGTATGTGCAGACGGCGAGTTATTCAATTTTACAATCAATAAAGAAGACCAATAACCTATCCAATTCTCTTATTGGTTTACACTGTCTAACACCACAGCAAGAAAAGAGTTACGTTCAGACGAAGTTCACAGAGTAGTAACATGTTAGAATACCAATATGCTGGCCTTGATTGAAGTAAACCATCTTAGCTATGTGCATCCTCAAGCAGACCCGGCAGCTCTGCCAGCTTTGCAGGATATCTCTTTTACGATCGAGGAGGGCGAACTGGTGGCTCTGGTGGGGGCAAATGGGTCAGGCAAGACCACCCTGGCTCGCCACATGAACGCTCTGCTGGTGCCGACTTCGGGGAGAATCTGCATCGGCGGGTTCGACACACGGCAGGAGAGGGATTATAGCACGATCCGTTCGACGGTTGGCATGGTATTCCAGTCGCCGGAAGACCAGATCGTAGGCATGACTGTCGAAGAAGACATTGCTTTCGGCCCAGAAAACCTGGGAATTGCTCCGGCTGAAATCCGGCGGCGGGTGAACACTGCCCTTGAAACTGTGGATATGCAGCAATTTCGCCTGCGCCCTCCTCACCAGCTCTCCGCCGGGCAGATGCAGCGCGTCGCCCTGGCGGGCGTCCTGGCAATGCGTCCGAGCTGTATCGTCTTCGACGAGGCAACTTCGTTGCTCGATCCCCAGGGCCGCCGGGATGTGATGGATTTGCTGCGGCAGTTGAACCGTGAAGGCCTGACGATCATTTATATTACCCATTTTATGGAAGAGGCTGCCCTGGCCAACCGCGTGATCGCTCTCAATCAGGGAAAAATTGTCCTGGATGGGACGCCGGCGGAGTTTTTTTCGGGTCAGGCCCGGCTCGAAGAAATTGGCCTGTCGTTGCCGCCGGCAGCAGCCCTGGTTGACCAACTTCGCCCGGTCCTGCCAGCCCTTCCCCTGGGATTACTGACCAGCGAATCCCTCCTTTCAGCGCTGCCATCCTGCCCAATGCCGTACATCCTCGTGACCAATCGAAAGCCAATGGCCAGGCCAGTATCGCCTGTCTTGATCGAAGTCTCCAATCTGGGTTACACTTATCTGAGGGGAACGCCGTTTGCCCAAAGAGCTTTGGCGGGTGTATCTTTGAAGGCAGGCGATCATATCAACCACGGGTTGATCGGGGCGACTGGTTCGGGAAAATCTACCCTGTTGCAGCATCTCAACGGGCTGATCCGTCCTCAGGAAGGTGCCGTCAGGGTCGGGCCTTTTAAACTGAATGACGCTAAAATAGCCCTCAAAACCGTATGCCAGTATGCCGGGTTGGCCTTCCAAATTCCCGAGGCGCAGTTCTTTGAGCAGTATGTCGGCGACGAGATCGCCTTCGGGCCGCGCCAGATGGGCGTGAAAAAGGGCCTTGCCGGGCCAGTGCGACAGGCAATGGAACTGGTGGGTCTGGATTTTGAGAAGTTCAAAGATCGGCTAACCTTTACCCTCAGCGGCGGGGAAAAGCGCAAGGTGGCGCTGGCTTCTGTGCTGGCCTTACGCCCAACGGTTCTCCTGTTGGATGAGCCGCTGGCGGGGATGGACCCTGTCTCCCACCGGGAGTTATTAGCTGGCCTGAAGGGCCTGTCTGGTCAGGGAATGACCCTGGTCGTTTCTTCGCATTATATGGAAGACCTGGTGGACCTGGCGGAGAATCTAACCCTGCTAAAATCCGGTAAGGATGTACTCAGCGGGTCAAACTCAGCCGTATTTTCCAGCCAGGAAATCCTGCGCCAGGCCGGGTTGGAACCTCCATTGGTCACCCGGGTCGCTCAGTGTTTGCGCCAGCAGGGATGGCCATTGCCCGAGGGAGTGATCCACGCCCAGGATCTGGTCAGCCTGCTTGAACAAACCCTTCGTGGGGGTGCGGCATGAGCAATTTCGAATATATGGGGCAGGTGACGATAGGCCAATACCTGCCCTTGGATTCCTTCCTGCACCGGTTGGATGCGCGCGCCCGAATTTTCATTTTTTTCTTTCCAGTAGTATTAATCACTTTCGAGCCAAAGCCCTTTGGCCTCCTGCTTGCAATACTATTGGTGTTTGCTGGCCTTCTGCTGGCTCACATTCCTTTGCGTTTTGCATTACGGGGCTTGCTGCCTCCCCTGCCTTTCTTATTAATCCTTATGATCTTTCAGATCTTTCTTTCCAGGAGCCAAACACCGGAAATTTTGTTCAAATATGGTCCAGTGATCCTTACTTGGGGAGGAATCCTGGCAGGTATTACCTTGCTTTTGCGTTTTACTGGATTAATTCTCGGCCTTAGCCTGGCGACTTTTTGTTTATCCACCTCGCACCTGGTACATGGGCTGGAATCATTGCTGCGCCCTTTCAACCGGGTCGGAATTCCTACCCGCGACTTGATCATGGTCATCCAGGTGACGGTACGGTTCTTGCCTCTCCTGGCCCAAACCGCGGAAAGAATTGCCAAAGCTCAGGCTGCCCGGGGCGCGGAATGGGGTACAGGTCAGGGCAGCCTTTTCCAACGCGCCCGGCAGGTCATTCCTTTGTTGGTTCCTCTATTTATCACTAGCCTGCATAAAGCTGAAAATATGGCGCTGGCGATGGATGCCCGTGCTTATGGAAGCAGCACTCAGGCTACTGCGATGATGGAATTTAATTTCCGCCTAGTAGATGGTCTGGCAATGGCTGTATGCGCGTCAACCTGCCTGGCCATATTTATTTTCAATATTTGACTATCTACAACGTCTAGAGATTGGAGCCTTGACGTTTTCCAATGCGGATCTGCCGCCATGCAGCCACGACTGCCAGGGTGATTATCGCCGAGACCCCGGCTTCGGGCAATCCATTGACCACCGCCACAGGAATTACTACGGGCAGAGTTAGGAATCCCATGACAACTATCATACCTAATACAAGGATGGTGTTGGTCAGGCTGCCTGCAATCCCGGCCACGATCAAGGCAAGTACATTCCAGCGTTGCAGCGCTTTCCAAACCAGCCAGGCAATTGGACCAATGAACAGGCGTGGCAGGACTGCCAGTAAAGGATTGGTAAACCATACATCGGTTGGACCAGTTGGAGCTAAAGCAGCTTGAAGCATGCTGAAAAGTCCAAAGATCAGGCCAATGATGGCTCCGACCACCGGGCCTTCCAAAATGGCTCCGATGATTACCGGAACGTGCATGATTGTGAGAGAAGCCCCGCTAAACCAGGGAATGAACCCCCAATGGGTCCAGCCAAGTAAGGCAGAAATGGCTCCCAATACGCCGGTGATAACAATTTTACGCGTCCGATTTTGAGGCATGGTTTGGCTCCGAACAACAGATACTGAATAACTCACCTGAACAGAATGATAGTCAAGATATTATATCAAATGTATGGACAAATCCAACACGAATTTTTCTTGGTTCTCTGGGAATTGCCGTGGTGAATTCCTAGATTTTGGGGTGTCATGACACCCCAAAATCGGGGGACCTTCTACGGGAAATCCTAAAGATCCCATCTGGAATTCATGTATGAGTAATGTTGAGTGTGTATATAATTAAGAAGATTATCTTTGACGAAAATAGATCAAGACTTATGGAGGCAATGATGAAAAGGTATGGTTTGCTAATTGGGGTGAAGCCTGAAAAGCTGGCGGAATATATTGAAATCCATCGCAAAGTATGGCCGGAAGTCCTGGCTACGATCACCAGGTGCAATATTCGCAATTACTCGATCTTTTTGAAAGATGGAAAGTTGTTCGCTTATTATGAATACGTGGGGATCGATTATAAAGCCGATATGGCCAGGATGGCTGCAGATCCCAAGACGCAGGAATGGTGGAAAATTACCGATCCGATGCAAGTTCCCCTGGAAACTCGAGCGGAAGGCGAGTGGTGGGCCAGCATGGAGGAAGTCTTCCACATCGATTGAAGTAAGAATTTCGTGTCTGAACGTCTCTAAACTTAAATAAAAGGACTCACGATCAATGCCGAAGAAAGTTTTCGTAAGCGGTTGCTTTGATCTTTTACATAGCGGGCACATCGCCTTTTTTCAAGAAGCTTCTGCTTTTGGCGATCTATACGTTGGGATTGGCTCAGATAAAACCATTTATGAGTTGAAAGGCCGGGTGCCGATCAATAACGAAGAGGAACGGTTATATATGGTTAAGGCAGTTTCGTGTGTCAAAGATGCTTTTATCTCCAAAGGTTCCGGTGTCCTGGATTTCCTGGATGAATTGAATGAACTGAAGCCGGATATCCTGGTTGTCAACGAAGATGGCAACCTGCCTGTGAAAAAGGAATTATGTACTCAGTTCAATATAGAATATAAAATTTTACAGCGGACTCCCCATCAGGGTCTTGCACCTCGCTCAACGACGGTTTTACGCGGGGTTTCTCAAATCCCTTACCGGATTGACCTTTGTGGAGGTTGGTTGGACCAGCCTTACGTGTCAAAATTCTATCCGGGTTCAGTGGTCACCATTTCGATTGAGCCTTCGATTGAGTTTAATGAACGCAGTGGTATGGCTTCCAGCACCCGCCGGAAAGCGGTGGAACTGTGGGGCACAAAACTTCCAGTTTTTCCTGAAGAAAAACTGGCCAAACTTTTATTTTGTTACGATAACCCACCTGGGACAAAAGAAATTTCCGGGGCGCAAGATGCTATCGGGATTGTTTTCCCGGGATTAAATAAATCTTATTTCAACGGAGAATACTGGCCTTCAAGCATTGAATCAGTGCATGATGAGCAGGTTTTGTGCTTTCTCGAAGATTCGCTTTATTTAATCCCACTGGGGCCGCGTTATTCAGGCTTCAATGTGTTGAGTGATACGAATATCACCCTCCAGGGAGCCAAGGCCCTGGCGGACGCTGCAGAGAACTGCTGGCAGGCCATTCTCAACTGTGACATGGACGCGTTTGGGTTATATTTTGGCCTGAGTTTTGAGGCCCAGATTGCCATGTTCCCTCACATGGTCAACAATTCGATTTTTCAACTGCTCAACAGTTACAAACATCTGGCGAAAGGATGGAAACTGTCTGGGGCAGGTGGTGGAGGTTACCTGATCTTCGTTGCAGATACTCCCATCGAGAATGCGATCAGGATAATTGTAAGGCGCCGTGAAAACCTGTGATTTAAAGGTTGTTGTATAATGATTTTGTATACAGAAGTAAAGAAGGACCTTTGCTATGACATCAATTATTGAATTTCCGGATGAGCCGAAATACTCGATAAAATCAGTCTGTTCCCAGACAGGTATTCGAGCGGTAACCTTGAGAGCCTGGGAACGGCGGCACGAAGTTCTCACTCCTTACCGGTCTGAGAACCGGTACAGGTTATATTCTGAAAGAGACGTAGCCATTCTGCGCTGGATAAAAAGCCGGGTCGACAGTGGGGTTTCTATCAGCCACGCCGTAGAAGAGCTGCGCAGCATGAAGAAAAACGGTATTTGGCCGGATGCGCTGCCTACCATGCCTGTTCCATCACGATCGGTGGTGCACGCCCTGCCTACCGCGACGTATGCCAGGCAGCTTTACCAGGCGCTGATCCATCACGATGAGATGACGGCTGGAAAGATAATCCAGGAGATCCAGATGGGGTATAATATCCGCACCATCTGCATGGATATTTTCACGCCATGTCTCGTCGATATCGGTGAAGCCTGGTACCGGGGCGAGATCCGTGTTACCACCGAACATTTTGCCAGCGCGTACCTGCGGGGTAAACTGTTATCCTTACTTCAGGCTTATTCCAACCGCAGAAATGCACCCTACATCCTGATTGGATGCGCGCCAACCGAACAGCACGAAATTGGCAGCCTGATGGTGGCGGTTTTACTGCGCAGCCATGGTTTCCGCGTGGAATACCTGGGCCCAGACGTGCCGATTGAAGACCTGGTTGATTATGCCAGCTATGAGCATCCGCAGATGGTGATTCTGACCGCTTCGATGGAATCTACTGCTCTGGAGTTGGTACACGCCAAAGAAAAGGTCGGCAAGCTCCACCCGATCCCGATTTTCGGGTATGGCGGAGGGGCGTTCGTGCGCAAGCCAGACCTGCAAAAGAAAATACCCGGGATTTACCTCGGTGATGACTTTGACAACGCCGTCGAGACGGTCGAGCATCTGTTTGAGTACAACGCCAATGCACACGAACGTACAGCACGTGTCCACGCATGATGGCTGGAACCAAAAGCCTTAGCCTGGCGCATGGGCTGCTCGAATTCCCCATTTTCCTGCCAGACGCAACTTTTGGTCTCGTGCGTACGGTGGATGCGGTTGACCTGCTCAACTGCCGCGTCCAGGCTGTGGTGATGAACACTTTTCATCTGATGCAGCGCCCGGGATCATCAACCATACAATCCTTGGGTGGGCTGCACCAGATGAGCGGGTGGCAAAGGCCGATTGTGACCGATTTGGGTGGATTTCAGGCCTATTCGCTGATCCATCAGAATCCTAAATTTGGCTACCTGACCGATAAGGGCCTGGTCTTTCAACCGGAAGGCTCGGAAAGAAAACTACAGCTTACTCCCGAAAAATGTATCCAACTTCAGATGAGCTATGGCTCTGATCTGGTCATTTGCCTGGATGACTGTACCCACGTTGACGCCTCTCGCCAAGAACAGGAAGAGTCGGTGCGGCGTACCATCGCCTGGGCAAAACGGGGCAAGGCTGAATTCGTGCGCCTGGTCGAGCAAAAAAAGCTCTCTGAAGAAACGCGTCCACGTCTGTATGCGGTGATCCAGGGTGGGGGTGAGCCGGACCTGCGCAAAGCCTGCGCTGAGGCGCTGTTGGAGATCGGTTTCGATGGCTATGGGTATGGTGGGTGGCCCCTGGACAAAGACGGGAATTTATTAACGGATATCCTGACGTATACGCGCCAGCTTGTGCCAGAGCAGTTTCCCATGCATGCCCTGGGAATTGGACATCCTTATAACCTGGTAACTTGTTATGACCTAGGTTACGGCATGTTTGACTGCGCCATGCCTACCCGCGACGCTCGCCACGGGCGTTTGTATGCCTTTTCTCAACCGGCGGATAGTCGAGAGGCCGGTCTGGGTGGAAAATGGCTCGAATATATCTACATCAATGATGAAAAACATGTCAAGGCGGACAGGCCGGTTTCCCTGGATTGTGACTGCCTGGTGTGCCAGCGATTTTCCAGGGGCTTCCTTCACCACCTGTTCAAGCTCAATGACAGTCTGTTCTTCCGCCTTGCAACCATCCACAATCTCAGGTTTATGACCCAACTCACCGACCGTCTTCGATTGCGCTTGCTATGATTTCCGTTGAATTGCTAGACCGGCTGGTAAAAACGGTGCGCTCCACTCCTCGTTATCAGGGGATCAGCGTTGAGTTAGTTCAACAAATCGGGGCGCAGGAGCTCAACAAAGACCGTTCTTTCAAAGTGGCCGTAAAAGCGACCCGCAACAAACTTCACCAGGTGGGGGGGCTTACCAGGAGCATGCCATCCCCTACCCTACCTGGTTGGCTGAATTAAAGAGCATTCCTCCTGATATGGGAGATGCCCGGTTGAGAGATTTTTGCCGGCGCATGATGGGTGAACATGCCTCTACCCGTGAACGCCTGCCGGAACTGGAAAGGTTCTACGCTACCATCCTGGAACCCATCGTTCCGCTCCAATCGGTCGCTGACCTGGCGTGTGGTTTCAATCCACTCGCGCTACCCTGGATGAGGTTAGCTGAAAATGCGCCGTATTATGGCTGTGATATTTACGCCGACCTGGCAGATTTCTTCAACATTTTTCTGGCGCACCTGCAGCGTCCAGGGAGAGTTGAGGTATGCGATTTGACCTACAGTATTCCGTCCCAACCGGTCCACCTGGCCTTATTGTTGAAGACTCTGCCTTGCCTGGAGCAGGTGAACAAAGCGATTGGATTGGCTTTATTAGACTGTATTCAGGCAGATTTCCTGCTGGTGTCTTTCCCGGCGTCTAGCCTGAGCGGTCGTTCGAAAGGGATGGTTAAGAACTATTCGGCCCATTTTTTGGAAATGATTGAAGGCCGGCGCTGGTCGGTGAAGCGTTTTGAATTCCCATCCGAGCTGGCCTTCCTGGTGAAGAAATGACCGATCTCGATCTTCAACCCCTGGTGGCAGGAATCCTGAATTCGCACAAATACCGCCGTCTGGGAATCCCGCCGGAGACGGTCGAGGATCTGCTGGCGCATGAGCTGGGACGCAACCGCAGCCAGAAAGAAGCCATAAAAGAAACGCGCAAGAAATTACACAATATTGTTGCTCCCTATCTGGGAGACCCTGATTTTCCAAAGGCGGAAAATGACCTGGAAAGGGCCGTTGGCAGCCAGGATGCTGAGGAAATAAAAGCCACCTGTGCCAGCCTGCTTTCCGAACATGCTTCCACGCGCGAACGCCTGCCCATTCTGGAACAGTTTTATCAGCAAATCTTCAAAGAGACGGGCAAGCCAGATTCGATACTCGATCTGGCCTGCGGGCTGAACCCGTTGTCATTTCCGTGGATGGGTCTGCCGTACAGTGTCCATTATTGTGCATATGACCTGAACCGCCCGCGCCTGGCGCTCATTCACAAGTTTTTTACCCTGCTTGGGATGCAGCCAGGCGGTGAAGTCCGGGATATCCTTCTCACCCCGCCTGTTGAAAAGGCCCAGGTGGCCTTTTTCTTCAAAGAAGCCCACCGCTTCGAACAGCGCCAGAAGGGCTGCAACCTGGCCTTCTGGCAGGCATTGAATGTGCGCTACCTGCTGGTGTCTTTGCCCACTGCCAGCCTGAGTGGAAAGCACAACCTGCTTGCCCAGCAACGCAGGCTGGTCTACGAAACCATCCAGGGAAAACCCTGGAAGGTAACCGAAATCCTCTTTGACGGCGAAATAGTCTTCTGCATTGATAAAACGGGGGAGTGGGATGAGCCGGCGAAAGAATAAAACCTATCGTTCAAGGACAAATGCTGCACTGAAAAATGAGGTCGATGGATCCGAAAAGTACCGCCCATTACTTTCCGGCGAGGATTATGCTCGCCTGGAAGCCTCCCTGCAGAAGCCGCTGGAGCCTGCCTTACGGATCAACCCTTTGAAAGTGGATCCTCACTTAGCGCTCGAAGATTGGAAAGCGCGTTATGCCTGGCAGGTACGCAATGTGCCATATTGTGATGCCGGCTGGTGGGTAACCCACAGCCCCACGCCAATCAGCCAGACCATTGAACACCGTATGGGTTTCTACTATATCCAGGATGCAGGCTCAATGCTGCCGGTCGAACTTTTTAATTGGCAGGCCGCTGATAGGCCGCTCGTGCTGGATATGGCTGCCTCTCCTGGTGGAAAAACTACCCACCTGGTG
Organism: uncultured Chloroflexia bacterium; assembly: GCA_963820415.1. Classification (GTDB taxonomy): domain Bacteria; phylum Chloroflexota; class Anaerolineae; order Anaerolineales; family Anaerolineaceae; genus CAWFZT01. Next base: position 188,315 of record CAWFZT010000004.1, read on the forward strand.
AGCAAAACCGCCGACCAGGGGTTGGTTATGGCCAATGATTCCAGCCATTCAAGGATCACTGCCCTGCGACTGGTTTTGCAGGCCTGGGGAGCCGCCAGCTCGGTGGTGACTTCTTTTCCAGGTGAGAAGTTCGGGGATTGGTTCCCCGAGACCTTCGATCGGGTGCTGCTGGACGCGCCTTGCAGTATGCACAACCTGCGCAGTACCGAAAGCCATCCGGTCCGATCTATTTCGGATAAAGAACGCGCCAACCTGGCTGTACGTCAGGCGCGCTTGCTGGCGAGCGCCTTTATAGCGGTCAAGCCCGGTGGGCAGGTTGTCTATTCTACCTGTACCCTGGCGCCGGAAGAGGATGAAGCGGTGCTCCAGGCGCTCCTCGACAGGTTCCCAGGGGTTGGCCGGGTTGAAAATGTGCAACGGCGTCTGCCAGTCCCGGCTCCTGGCCTGTCATCTTATGGAAGTAAAATTTTCGAGCCGCAGGTGCAGCAGGCAGCCAGGCTGTGGCCTCACCTTTACGATACCTCAGGTTTTTTTGCTGCCCTGATTACCAAGTTGGAATCGGTAGAATTTCCTGTGCAGTCTTCTCCTTCCCGGCCCCTCGAAAAAACCGGTCTGGAGAGATTAACCGGTCAGGAAGAAAACCTGCTGGAACGGCAGCTTATTGACCAATTTGGCTATAACCTGTCTGCTTCGCTCGAAATGCATAACCTGTCTTTGTGGAAACGCGGCCCTGTAATTTTTGCCATCCCCAACCTTTTCTTGCAGCATTTCCGGAATTTTCCTTTCGAAGCTGCTGGTCTGCTGCTGGGCGAACAAACCCCGCAAGAATTCCAGCTATCGCATGAATGGGTGGCGCGTTTCGGAATGTTTTTCACACAGGGCCGGTACTGTTTGCCAGAGGAGACCATCCCGGCTTGGCTGCGGGGGGAAGATATCCATGGGCTGTCCTTGGCCGGTTTTTCTCCGGGCAGAATGGTGATCGTGGTAGACAGGCAGGGCAGATTGCTGGGACGCGGTAAACTGCAGGTCCAGCGCATAAAGAACCTGCTGCCGCGCCGGTTGGTTTAAAACAGGAAGGGCAGCGGTTCTCCGGCTGCCCTTCCTAAATGATTGGATCGGCTTACAATTTTGCGGCGGTGCGCAGGTCGTCAACTTTGTTGGTGTGTTCCCAGGTCAGGTCCAGGTCTTCCCTGCCAAAGTGGCCGTAAGAAGCTACTTTCTGATAAATCGGGCGGCGCAGGTCCAGGTCACGGATAATAGCGCCAGGCCGCAGGTCAAACACCTCGGAGACGGCTTCGGCAATCCTCTCATCTTCGATGCAGCCCGTGCCAAAGGTTTCTACGTTGATACTGAGCGGGCGGGCAACTCCAATCGCATAGGCGACCTGGATTTCGCAGCGGTCCGCCAATCCGGCTGCGACCACGTTTTTGGCTACCCAGCGGGCGGCGTATGCGCCAGAACGGTCGACTTTTGTCGGGTCTTTGCCCGAAAATGCACCGCCGCCGTGCCGTCCCATACCACCGTAGGAGTCAACGATAATCTTGCGCCCAGTGACGCCCGCGTCGCCCATCGGGCCGCCAATCACGAATCGCCCGGTCGGGTTGACGTAGATTTTCACGTTGCTATCCAGCATATCATCGGGGATCGTGTGTTGGATAACGTGCTCCATAACCGATTCGGTGATTTCTGCATGGGATACCTCCGGGGAATGTTGTGTGCTGATCAGCACGGTATCCACCCGGGCGGGTTTGCCATAATGGTATTCTACCGTTACCTGGCTCTTTCCATCCGGGCGCAGCCAGGGCAGGCTACCGCTCTTGCGCACCTCGGCCAGTTTGCGCGTTAGCCGGTGAGCCAGATAGATAGGAGTGGGCATCAACTGGGCATTTTCATTGCAGGCGTAGCCGAACATCATCCCCTGATCGCCAGCCCCGATGGACTCGATCTGGGCATCGGTCATCTGGCCCGCCTTTGCCTCCAGGGCTTTATCAACGCCCATGGCGATGTCACTGGACTGCGCACAGATGGCAGACAGGACTCCGCAGGTATTGCCATCGAACCCCTTACTGGTGTCGTCGTAACCGATCCCTTTCACCACTTTGCGGACCAAATCGTCGAAATTGACGAAAGCGCGCGTGGTAATTTCCCCCAGGACCATCACAAAACCGGTCTTGGTAGCGGCTTCGCAGGCGACCCGCGAAAACGGATCCTGCTCCAGGCAGGCGTCCAGGACGGCATCGCTGACCTGGTCACACAGCTTGTCGGGATGCCCCTCGGTCACCGATTCGGAAGTGAACAAGTAACGTGGCAGACTTCATCATGGTTGTAGTCATCAAAACCTCCTAGATAAGTTGTGGATAAAAAAATACCCCTTGCGGAAAACACGAGGGGCATACGAAAAATTCACTCGGCTGCCCTCTCATCTTCCAGCGTATCCGTCTGACGGAGTTGGCACCTTAGAAAAACTTTTGGTAGAAGCTTTTCCAGGTTGCCGAGGTTTCATCGGGCCGGTCCCTCCACCTCTCTGGATAAGAGTGCCGTTTGGGGCTGTTCAGTTGTTAGGCGGATAATATCATAAGATTGTCAAGCTGTCAAACTAGAAAAAACGCGCCCGGCAAGCATGAACCTGTCCAGCATGGATAAAATCCCTATTCTTCCCGGCGGCTGATTACCACGTCGAAATCCCTGGCGATCACTACATTGGCAAAGACTTCCTGCGCTTCTTGCTGGACTTCTTTCTCTCTGTAGCGTCTAGAAATGTGGGTCAGCACTAACTGGCGGACGCCGGCTTTTATCGCCAATCCAGCGGCCTGGCGGGCGGTCAGGTGAGAAAACTGGTGCGCCATTTCGGCTTCCTGTTCGAGATAGGTGGCCTCGATCACGAGTGTATCAGCGCTGCGGCATATTTCTACCAGGCTGTCTATTTCTCCAACATCGCCGATGTGTACCAACCGTGTGCCAGGTTTGAAATCTCCCAGGACCATATCTGGTTCTATCACCCTTCCATCCGGAAGGGTGACCGGTAAACCTTCCACCAGGAATCTCCGCGCAGGCCCGGATGGTATGCCTAACGCCTCGGCTTTTTCAGGGAGAAATGGACGGTGGCCTTTTTCTTCGAAAAGATAGCCAAAACTGTCTGAACCACGGTGGAGCACCGGAAAGCTGGAAATCGAGAAATCATCAGCCTCGAAGAAAACCCCGGATGTGAGCGGGTGTAGCGAAATTGGCATAGGAGGAGTGACGCCGCGTAAGACCACTCCATACAGTAGGTCGTAAATACGTTCCAGGGCGGCCTTGCCGCCGTAGATATCCAATTCATCGATGGTTTCCCAACGCATAAAAGTTGAAAGCAAGCCTGCCAATCCCAGGATGTGGTCGAGATGACCATGTGTGATCAGAATTTTATTTAGCCGTTTGAAACCGATACCGGCCTGCAAGATCTGGCGTTGCGTCCCTTCTCCGCAATCGATGAGAAAGCGATATTCGTCGTGCTTAACGATCTGCGCAGGCAAGTTCCGTCGAGCCGAGGGCGCCGAAGCCGAGGTTCCCAAAAATACTATTTCAAACAATGGCTTTTGGAATCCTTTCCGGGTTTAAAAAGGATAAACGCCTGAGTGAGGGGGGCACCCAAGCGTTCATCTAATTACTATATTACCAGATAATTCCGGATATTTCAAGGGTAGAACCATGCAGATTTCTATCAATTTTCGTATCGCTTATTAAAGTGTGCCCCAGGAGGGAATCGAACCCCCAACCTAGGCGTTAGGAGTGCCTCGCTCTGTCCTTTTGAGCTACTGGGGCCTAAGGTGCGATGATTATAGCATCCTCACATACTTCAGACAAGGGCCTTAAATAAAAACATGAGCAGCCGTTCTCCACAAAGGAATTTACTCGGGACGTTTTTCCTGTTCTTGACAGGAGCCACATCAATCAGGTGGCGCACCATCCATTGAGGAGCTCATTTATATGGCTCCAAGAGTGGCCATACTGCGCAGCACGTATGCCACAAGAGAAATTCGCATCCGGTATAGGAATATGTCCTTTCCGAATTGTAAACGAGCGACTGCTCATGCATATTTACTATAGCACATCCGGAGACAAAATTCAATCAGGGTTGCGGCGTTGATTATGATATATTCAATGGAGGGTTTATCGAGACCGGACGGAAAATCTGTTCCGTCCGGTCTCGATTTTTCCAGAAGGGGAATTATTGTGGTTGGTTGGTGGATACGTTAATAAATTCTATGTATACTTTTCCGGTGGAAAAAGACATGACGCCTACACCGGTCGTCCCTTCCTGGAGGGTGTTATCGGTCACGACGATGGGTTGTCTGAGGCGGGGATGGATCATCGCCTGTCCATTGGCGTACACCGAGAGAGTATTCCCACTGCACTGCAGCCCTATGGTATTGACGGCGAAGCCATTCTTTATTGTCGAAATGGGTATTGAATCCTGTTTGTAAGTGGGCAGGAGCAGGTTGACGTAGGGGTTTTCGCCTAGCGCATACAACCTGGGATCGTAGCGATAAATCTCGATCCAGCCAGCCCGGTCGCCCATGGTTGAAACGCGTAATTCGTACCAACCCTGGTCAGAATATCGGCATACAACGGCGACACCGTTCTTGCCGTCTGTTTCGACTGTCTCGAAGGTGGCGACTGCCAAAACATCCTTATAGGTATATTTAGTATTCTGGACATAGACATAGGATTCTGTGGATGGCAGCTCGAAACGAAGGCGCCCTAAGAGCAGTTGGGCATAACTCTTGGTTTTGTCGCCGGCTGCCACCCATTGTTTCCATTCATCTACGTTGCCCTTAAAATCTTCGTTGAAAAAGCCACTGCCGGTGGTTGGACCTCCCTGAATTTGAGCTGTTGCGGTTGGGCCCGAGATGGGTGGGTTGGTAGGTAGGGGAGGCGCGGTAGGCTTGGGAGGGATTGCGGTGGCAGTGGGGAGCGCCTGGATCATTGGGATGGCAGTAGGAACCTCAAAGAGCGGCGTTGCCGAAGGTGCCACAGTCATTGTAGGCGCCGGTTGGCCAAAGGATCCGATTGTACAGGCCATCGTGGTAATAAAGAGGATCAGAATGGGGTAGATTAAACGCTTCATAAAAGTCTCCTTTCTCTTCGCGACAACTCTTATCTTACTATAATGAATAGGAAAAGGTAAGTCAAGAACTAAAAATTGATATTACAAAACTGCAACCTGAGCGTATGGTCAGGTTTTGAATTATTCGCTTGCCCCTGGCTTATTAACCTTCTGATCTGAATTTTCGATTAGAATTGAGATTATTCATACCACAGGAGACCTGGAATGGATTTTGATGAACCTCACCGCAGGTTGAATCTGCTGACTGGCCAATGGGTGCTGGTTTCACCCCATCGCGCAAGGCGTCCCTGGCAGGGCCAGGTGGAAAAGACCCCTCCGGAAAATTTGCCGCAGTTCGATCCAACCTGTTACCTTTGCCCGGGTAATACCCGTTCGACCGGTGAGAAAAATGCAAATTACACGAATACTTTTGTTTTTGACAATGATTTCTCGGCTTTGCTCCCCCCGCAGGGGATCGCCGGGGATCCGCAGGAGGATTCCTCGGCTGAATTTGTTTCCAATGGCCTGTTCGCTGCCACGCCAGAAGCTGGTATTTGCCGCGTGGTCTGTTTTTCTCCCAGGCATGATTTGACTTTACCGGAGCTCTCCCAGGAACAGGTAGAGCATGTTATCCGCACCTGGACTGAACAATCGGTTGAATTGGGGAAATTAGATTTCATCAATTATGTCCAGGTATTCGAAAATAAAGGCGCTTTGATGGGCTGCTCCAATCCTCACCCTCACAGCCAAATTTGGGCGATGGGGCATATCCCTAACGAGCCCGAAGTTGAGCTGGCCCGCCTGGACAATTATTGGCACCGCCATAACTCTTGCCTCTTGTGTGAATACGTCAAAGCGGAACGGCAAGCAGGGGAGCGGATCATCGCTTCCAATGATTATATAACTGCCGTGGTGCCATACTGGGCAGTTTGGCCGTTCGAGACTATGCTGGTGGCCAATCGCCATATTGGCGCGCTGGCAGACCTATCCTCTCAGGAGGTAGCCGGTCTGGCCGATGTGATGCGCCAGGTGACGACGCGGTATGACAACCTGTTCGAAATTTCTTTTCCATATTCGATGGGCTTTCACCAATCCCCCTGCGATGGTAAGGGGTATCCGGGTTGGCATTTGCATGCTCACTATTACCCACCCTTGCTCCGGTCGGCGACTGTGCGAAAATTCATGGTGGGTTTTGAGATGCTGGCTATGCCGCAGCGCGACCTGACCCCTGAGACTGCTGCAGAAAGGCTATGCAGCCTCAGCGCAGTTCATTATAAAAATAGCTAATCTGGTCTGATATACTGGTATAAATAAAGAAAATGGTTTTTCCCGACCTGGGGGATTGAATAGAATCAATGAGCCATTGAATTCGAGTCTCTTTTATGCTATATTAGTTTTAGCAGAACAAAATTCCAGCGGCTCGTTCGTAACAGGTGGGAACCCTTTCATCGATGGCCTGATTTGCTAAATGCCCGCCAGACTACGGCGGGTTTTTGTTTTAATCCGCATAGAGATCATTGGGAGGCGCGCTATGGCTGTTATCACTATTTCACGGCAGTTTGGCAGCGGTGGGGATGAAATAGCCGACCATATTTGTCAGAGCCTGGGGTATCGCCACTTCGATAAACGGTTGATCGCCAGGGCAGCCGCCGAAGCCGGTTTTTCAGAGCAGGAAGGACTCGATTTCTCGGAAGAGAACTATAAAGTGAAGAATTTCATCGAGCGGTTATCTGCTCGCTCGCGCCCAGTAGCGCACGTACGCGTCTGGAAAGAAAGCACAACGGGAGTACGTGTCGCTGAAGAAATGCAGTTGAGCGAAGAACATGCCCTCATCCTGGTTCAAAAAGCTGTCGACGCGGCTTATCAAAATGGCAACGTAGTGATCATAGGACGGGGCGGTCAGATCTTACTTAAAGGCCGTCCGGATGTCTTGCATGTGCGCATCGAAGCGCCTATGGAAGACCGGATTTAGCGGGTAAAACTTCAGCTCAAGCTTGAAAAGAAGATGGCGTTGGATACGCTCGATACTCGCCGGGCCGCGCAGGATTTGATTGAAGAACGTGATGCGGCATCGGCCGATTATCTGAAGCGCTTTTATGGCGTTGATTGGTCAGACCCGCTGCATTACCACCTGGTGATAAACTCAGGAAAATTGAGCCTTGTTCTGGCCGCCCAAGTTGTTATCGATCTGGTCCATTGCTTGGAAAATACCAGGATGGGTGTCTAAGCCCAGGTCACCTGATTGCTGCCTAGAAGACCATTTCTTCTTTGCCGGCCAGTTTTTCGTGAATATAGTGGACAACCTGGTCGAGATGGGTGCTCTTATGCACGAAGTCGAGATCGTCGGTGCGCAGGGTAAGCACCGGGCAAAGATCGAAGGTCTGTATCCAATCTTCATAAAACGAATCCAACAGGGACAGGTATTCAGCAGTGATTCCTGTCTCTATATTACGCGCCCGGCGGTGGATTCTTTCCAATAAAACCGAGACGGGCGCTCTTAAATAAATTAACAGGGAAGGCGGCGGAAGTGTCTTCACCACCAGGCCGAACAAGCGCCGGTAGGTCTGATAATCGAGCTCGGAAAGGTTGCCCAGTTGATTCAAAGCCCTGGCGAAGATAAAGGCATCTTCATAGATACTGCGGTCGATAATTGCCGAACGCGCATTTTTTGCCATTTCTAGGTGCTGCTCGGCGCGGTGGCCGAGGAAGTAGATTTGAAGATGGAATGACCACTTGCGCATGTCGGCATAAAAATCGGGCAGGTAAGGGTTATCGCCAACCGATTCATAAGCAGTGGCCCATCCCAGGCGTTCACCCAGGCGTTCGGTGAGTGAGGTTTTTCCCGAGCCGATGTTCCCAGCGACAAGGATCAAGCGCATTACCATGTCTGCCTCTCCTGTTTTTGTATATTTATCATGCTCTTCTTTTTTATCCTGACTATCATTATCAGATTATCCGCCAACTTGTTTGACCGTGAAACCGAGTTTTTTTAGCTCCTCAACCACTGTCTCGCGGTGATCACCCTGGAGCTCGATCACACCCTGTTTTAGCGCTCCGCCTGCCCCGCACAGGCGTTTTAAGCTGCTGAGCAATTCATGGATGGCTTCATCGTTCAGGGCAACTCCGCTAACCAAAGTGACGGTTTTTCCCTTGCGTCCTTTGGATTCACGCACGACGTGCACTATTCCATCACCAACCGGACGGGCTGCCTTCTTACAAATGCATTGTGAAATGGGCTTGCCGCAATTTGGGCAGTGCCTGCCTGATGCAGTTGAATAGACAGTCAGGTCCTGATTGTTTAGCGGGGTCATATCCTGACGCCTGCCTTTCTGGCCAGGGTTTCGACCATGGCGAAGGTTACCGGTTTGTTGCCCAGGTAAGGTAATCCGGATGGCCATCCATGATCATCACTCCCACCTGTAATTGCCAGATGAAAATGCTGCGCCAAGGTCAGAAGATGTCCTTGGGCGGCCTGGTCAACTGCGTGGTGATAGATTTCAATACCGTCCAATCCCACCTCCACCAATTGGCTGAGACCCTCCCCAGATAAAAGACCGCCTCGCCAGCGAAGATAACGCGTACCCGGGTGGGCCAGTACGGCCGCGCCTCCACAGGCGTGGATATCCGCGATAGCCTGTTCTATGGTATGGCTGCATGGAGGGATTTTTTTCATCTGGGAGCGGACGATTTGCTCTGCCTCGGCAAAATTCTGGCCATATCCCTTAGCAGCCACGGCCTGGATCAACTGCAATGTCCCGGGGTAACGGAGATTTTGCCGGTAAACATCCTCAAGAGTCTAGGGGGTTGCCGGCAGCCGTCAGCGCGAGGCACCAGGTTTCCATCCTGAAAGTAAAATCTGCCAGGGCAGCTTCTTCTATTTTTAAGAAGGCTTGCGATACAGGATTGATAAAATATCCGAGCAGGTCAACATCGCTTTCTTCCGGAGGCATCTCACAGGCGTCCCAACTTGTGGTGAACTCAACCGCCGGTATCAGGCGGATGCCGACCTGGCTGGCGATGGACAGGGCCTCCCGGACGCCGCGGGCGTTGTCGTGATCGCAAATTGCCAGGATCTGGACGCCAATCCTCGCGGCATAATTGACCAGTTCGGCCGGCGAGGCCCGTCCATCCGAAAAATAAGTGTGGGTGTGCAGGTCGATTTTCATTTCATTCACGGGTAAGCCACTCCTCGGCCTCCTGCCCGGTGTAGAAGATGCGGAACTGGTTGCCACGGTTCGTTTCCAGCGTAAATTCATAGAATTTTCCCCGGTTGACTTGCTCAGGTGTGAATACAGCCGCTACCCTGATTGAGTAGTTCACGAATTTCAGCAGGATTTTCCCGGCCAACCCGGTGTTTAGCATGAAGAAATCGGCGGACATATTAGCGGAGTGCAGCATTACGCGGTCAGTACCTTCCTCGCCACAGATGCCTACTAATTCGAGGGCAGCCTGGTCGTCCTCTATCTGGAAATTTTCTGAACAATCAATATATTTCCGATCACTAATTTGTTTAATTATATATTCCATCCTCACCCCATTTTTCCATATGCATGCTCATAATAATCGACATGTTTCGATAGCAGGTTTAATAACGGCTTTAGATCTCCTCCGACTTGTTCCGCCATCAGATAAAAAAGGAAAGCCCTATAGTAAATGGCAAGACGTTGGCGGTTAAGAATACGTTTTTGGTTGGAAAAATTCTGGTAGATAAATATCACCCTTTCCAGAAAATCTTCACTAATAAAGCTGAGTTTGAAAAAATCTTCGTGAACGTCGAGAATCCCCGCATAACCAAAGTCAAATACGCCGGATAATTTTTCCCCAAATTCATCTGTTACGATTGCCATATTGTACCCGTGTAAATCCCCATGCCCAAAAACAAGGTAGTCCGAATCGGTCTCCAACCCTTCGAACAGCGTAACGGTTTCGTTGAAAAGTTTGATCTGGTTATCGTCCAGCACATTTGAGAGTGCCATGCCTAATAATGTGACTGTCCTCGGTTCAAACCAGCCTGGTTTACCATAGATCGGCGCCAGGGCCTCGGCCGTGCCTTCTCCCCAATCTTGAATATCGAGCCATTCACAGGCTAGAGATAAAGAAACACGATGGATCTGGTCGAAAAAACAGGCCAGGTCAGTGATTAACCGGTAGCGGGAGCCTGAAGACAGGTGTTCGTACAGGTTTGTATGCAGAGGCTCTCCCGGGATCATGGTGTATACAGAGAAGACTGGAAAACCATAAACCTCATCATAAACGCGTGTATCTGGGATTTTTAGATTTATCCGGCCCAATAATCCTTTTTGGACTTTTTCCTCTTTTTTCAGCAGGTGGTATTTCTTGATATCTGGAGGGAAACGGACGATGAAATCGCCTTTCGAGGTGATTGCCTGAAAGACGAAATCGTCAAGGGGTTTTATATTGAGCAGAGTTCCTATCTGGCCTTCTAAGTCACCATAAGTCGGATAGGTGCGAAGGATTCTCGCCACTTCATTTTCATTCAGGTTACTGGCAAAAGCTAAATCTTGCATATTATATTTTAGAATGAGGACGGTTATTGTGTCGCTTGCGGGGCAACGATTGTCCCGTTAAAGATAACCATCCGCAGGTCAGCCAGTTCTTGTAAGTCCTCCAGCGGATTTCCGTTCACTTCTTTATTTGTCCGGGTAATCGCTGAAACCTAATAATAAGTATACCTGAAGCTTGCTTGGCCATATCAATTTTCAATATTCTTGAACCGAACTCGTTATAATCAGTGCGAATGACCGTACCAAAACGTAGTGAAATCCACCCGGGCATACGGGTAAGAGTTATAGAAAAACACAACCAGCCAACCGGCCTGTTGACCGAAGGGATCGTGGCGCGGATTCTGACCAGCAGCCCCACCCATCCGCATGGTATTAAGGTCATGCTGGTGAACGGGAAAGTGGGGCGTGTACAATCGATTGTGGATAACGGCTGATATTTGGAACGCCAGCCTGGTGAAGCCGCTCCACCCTTCAGCGAATAGGATTTGCAGCCAGCTCGCCGGGTGATGCTCCAGCCAGGACGAACCAACCGCTAATTATCTACCACCACCATATGCCCCAGTACTCCCCATGAGTTGAGAAAGACTTTATCAGGGGTTTCGTAGAACCTGCCGTTGTTCATGTAGCGTATGTGGTCCGTGTTGTATCCAGTGACGATGACCACATGCTCGTAAGCAGCCACGATCGTCTTGTTGCCATGCGAATCAACATATTCAGCCGGCACTCCGCTGACGACATTGCCAATCACCCAGGCGATCACCGGCTTATCTCCAGCGATTTTGGCCTTGATCTGGTCGAGGGAATAGCCCTTATAGGCTTTAGCGGGAATGCCGTAGACATTCAGCAAGTCAGCCACCGGTCCGGCATAGACACCGTAGGCGTAGGGCGGCACCTTCCCCCAGGGAGAATTGACATTGCCCACGAAGCCCAGGTCAGGATTGTCCGAGATGGGTAGTTTATATTGGAACTCAAATTCGTCCAAGTGCTGATGAGTATAAATTCATCCTGGCAGCTAGCTTTCCGGTCAATTATGCCTATAAAAATCACATACGGCAATCTGATTAACGCAATGGCCCCGGCAGTGTTACGAGCACTCCGGAGCCTGAGCAAAACCTATTGAGGAGGTTTGGCCATGACAATTTTAGCACGATATACCCCTAAGAATGTGAATGTCGAGATTTAGGATGTTTTCGAGTGCGGCAGTGTCAAGCTGGCCTGTGTTCGCTCCCTAGATAGTAAACCCTTCGTGGGTGGCGATAAGTGGCCTGTAGCGACCCCTTACGCAATGGTGCCGATGTCCGATCTGGCGAATATCGTAGAATCGGCAGATGGCTGGCCGCAACCCCAGCCCGCGAACCTGCTAAGCTTGGCCCTGGCTGCAGCTCGCCCGCAATGGCCTAACGCAGAATTGGTGTGGCTGGTGGGCAACCCCGCAAGGGCGCTTATCTTTAAGAACGTGGGCGGTTGGGTATACCTGTTCGTGATCGGCGTTTCTACGGGATTGCCCATTTTTTACTTTGACCCAGCATTGTGGGAATGGAAGGAATGCCGGCAGGCAAGGAAAGATTACCTGACCTGGGCAGCGGAAGCCAAACATGAGCTAGAGTGCGGAATCAAGGTAATACCATGAAACTCAACGAGATGTTCCCACGCAAGTATGCAACCGGCGAGGACCTAAATGGTAAGGCTGTGGCTGTGACCATTGCCAGGATAACCAGCGAAAAGATGCGGCCGAACCAGACCAGCCCCGGAGTTGAAAAATACGTGATTTACTTTCAGGAAACTAAAAAGGGTGTGGTTTTATCTCGCACCTTGGCCCGGCAAATCGCCCGAGCTGTGGGCAGCGATGACACCGACAATTGGACGGGTAAACGGGTGACGTTATATCCCGAATCAATGATGGTTGCCGGCGTGAATCGAGTGGCGATTCGGGCGAAGGCGGTAAACAATGGGGGTGGCGTTTTATCCCAGGCCGGCTGACCACCCAGGCGGTTTATAACATGCTGGCAAAGCGAGCCAACCAGGCCAGGGTAAAGAAGTTTAGCCCACATGACCTGCGGAGAAGCTTTGTAAGCGACTTACTGGATCCCGGCGCAGATATCGCAGTAGTAGCAAAAATGGCCGGCCATGCCAGCGTAACAACCAAGGCGCGGTATGATCGGCGCGGCGAGCAGGCCAAGGTGAAAGCGTCGACCCTGTTGCATGTACCTTATATGCGGAGGGGCAGCAATGAACCCATTTAGCTGGCGCGATTGGAAGAGAGCCGTCCGAGTTCCACAAGACCCGGCCCGCTACTCAGCTGATTCCCCCTATCGCCGCGTACTCACCAACCCACACCACCCAATCCACCTCCCCGCGCCCCGCATTGAAAAGCTACTCGCCAGCCCCAGGTACGGCGCATCGCATGAAGCGCCGCGCCAGCGGCAGCATTTATTATCCCCACGCCTGGGATACGATTTCGATTAAATATCTGTTGTAATTACTCCCCAAATAAGCTACACTATTTTTAAAGTTTCCATTGTATCTGTTTACGAATCTGATGAAGTTTCAAATGGTCTGAAAATATCAACCAGAAGGTTTAGACTATGGAAACACACATTGGTAGGGTTACCCATTTTTATAATCACATCTATGTAGCTGTATTATCACTCACTGGTGAGCTCAAGATTGGGGATGTAGTTCACATAGTTGGCCAAACCACCGACTTTGTCCAACAGATTAGATCAATGGAGATTGAACATTGCTCGGTCAATACTGTCGGGGCTGGGCAGGAAGTCGCTCTCAAAGTATTAAAGCCTGTTCGTAAAGGCGATGCTGTTCTCAAGGTATCCGGTCCCGAAGCCGAACAACTACCTCTCGAAGAGCATGCATTTTCCCAAAACGGCCTATAGACTTTAAAGGCCTGGCTCTGTTTATAAAAATCTGGTTATGAAACCAAAAATTAATTCAACAGCGCCATGAGCCAGATGCAAACCGGACAGGCCTACATCGGCAGGGTAACCCTCATTACGCTGTTCATGCTTTCTGCGGCCACACTGGCTTTTGAAGTTTAATCTGACCCGCCTTTTCTCTGTTTCCCAGTTCTACCATTTCGCCTTCATGATCGTCAGTCTGGCGTTGTTGGGATATGGAGCCAGCGGAACTGCTCTGACCCTTTTCCCAGCGTTTTTTCAAAAATCCTCATTCCAGACTTTAGCGTGGCTATCGCTGGGTTGCGGCTTAAGCATACTCGGTGCCTATCTGCTGACCAACAGTGTGCCAGTCGATACTTTCAGTATTGCTTGGGATCCACGGCAGGTGCTCATTCTCGCCCTGCATTACCTCGCCCTGACCATACCCTTCTTCTTCAGCGGTTTGGCAGTGGGCGCGTTAATAGCCCGGTCACCACAAACCGTTGGGAGAACCTATGCGGCGAACCTGATCGGTTCTGCCTCGGGATGCCTGGTGGCATTGGTGGCTCCAGGTGCATTGGGTGGTGAAGGAATCGTCACGCTTTGCAGTTGCCTGACATTTCTGGCAGCCTTCAGCGTCATTTTGGGGAGCCAGAAGCTTTAAGGGAAAAATTGAACTTTACCTGGCAGGCACTGGCCTGATATTTACACTGATTGACCTTGGGCTGCGTCTTTGTGGAATGGGTGGATTTTCCTTCTTAAAATTACAACTTTCGCCATATAAAAATCTTTCTTACCTCCTGCAGCAGCCAGGCGCGCTGGTGGAATTCAGCCAGTGGAATGCTTTCTCACGGGTCGATGTGGTCAGCAGCCCACAGATCCATTCATTCCCCGGTTTAAGCTACCGTTATCTCCAACCCCTGCCATCCCAAAAGGGCCTGTTGGTAGACGGCGACGACCTCAGCCCGCTGCTGAGCTCAAATGCAAATATGCAATTTAGTGCTTATCTGCCGAGCGCGATCGCTTATCAATTGCGCCCCCAGGCAAAGGTGCTGATTCTTGGGGCAAGCGGCGGGCTGGATGCATTATCTGCATTTGCCCAGGGAGCAGGACGCATCGACGCAGTTGAAGCCAACCCGCTTATCATTGCCGCCGCACCGGTTTATTCTGATCCAAGGATCCAGGTGATCGCTGCGGATGAACGCACTTACCTGCGCAATTCACTCACCCGCTACGATGTGATCGTACTCGCCCTGAATACCCCTTTCCATCCGATCCGGTCGGGCGCATACAGCCTGGCAGAAGACTATCGTTTCACAGTGGAAGCCTTTGAGGATAGTCTGTCAATCTTGAACCCCGGTGGAATACTGGCGGTTACTCGCTGGCTTCAGAATCCTCCCAGCGAAGACCTGCGCACCTTTGCCCTGGCCATCACTGCCCTCGAAGGATTGAACCTGGATCCCGGGGAGCGATTGGTCGCCTTTCGGGGCTACAATACGGCTACTTTTTTGATCAAGACACAGCCGTTCAGCACTCAGGAAATTACTGCAATCCGCCAATTCGCCAGTGAGCGGGCGTTTGACTTGATCTACACACCCGGCATTCTTCCAGAAGAAACCAACCGTTATAACATCCTGAGCGCTTCGATCTACTATCAAACTTATCAGGCATTACTGACTGCAAACCCACGCCAGGCTTTTTACCAGCAGTATCCTTTCGATATCAGTCCTCCCAGCGATGATCGTCCCTTCTTTGGCCATTTCTTCAAATGGTCGCAGTCGAGCCAGATTTTGGCTGAATTAGGGAAGACCTGGCAGCCTTTCGGCGGAGCGGGATATTTTGTTATCCTGGCCCTGCTGCTATTTTCGATCATACTGGCAACCGGGCTGATTCTCTTGCCGCTCAGCCTTGCGCATTCCAGGATGGCTGTAAAAAAAAGCAGCCAGGGCAACCCCAAATATCTAACCGGATACTTGATTTATTTCGGGCTGATTGGTTTCGCTTACCTGTTCGTTGAAATCCCCTTAATCCAGAAATTCATCTTATTTCTGGGATATCCAGCTTATGCCTTGACCGCGGTATTATTCACACTGCTCTTCTTTTCAGGGATTGGTAGTTACCTGGGAAAAAAAGTTTCACTCTGGTTGAGCATGCCGCTTCTGGCTTTTATCATATTCGTTATGCCCGACTGGATACCAACCCTCTTCCAGCTCACCCTGGGAGCAACATTTATTCAGAGATTGTTGCTGACGGTGCTGGTGCAGGCGCCAATTGGATTCTTGATGGGTATCCCCTTCCAGGCTGGAATCCGGGAAATTGAGGCTGGGGGTTTTTCAGCGTACATTCCCTGGGCTTGGGCAGTGAACGGCTCAACCTCAGTGGTCTCAGCTGTCTTGGCAGCTTTACTGGCGCTTACTTTTGGGTTCACCTGGGTACTCCGGCTGGGAGCCCTGTGTTATGCAGCGGCGTTGATAACCATGAAGATCCATCCAGGCCTTCAAGGAGTGCATGGTAGCAGCCTGTTTCACCCCTTCCCCGCTGAATGGGACGAATAGAACGCCCCCCATGTTGTAAGCCACAAGCGTCCCTTTTTCATTTACAAATTTCCACAAATCTTGGTAACCGCCCGGCGGGCCAATAGGAATCAACAGACGACCCCCTTCCTTCAATTGCGCCACAAGCGGCGCCGGCAGGTGATCGGGAGCAGCCGTAACAATGATAGCGTCGAAAGGGGCATATTCCGGCCAGCCATAATATCCATCACCCTGTTTCAATTTAACCTGGCTGTAACCAAGCGCTTTTAAGCGGGCTGCTGCACTCTGGGCTAGCTCTGGCACGATCTCGATGCTGTACACATCCAGCCCACCCAGCTCAGCCAGCACCGCCGCCTGGTAGCCCGATCCGGTGCCGATTTCAAGCACCTTCTCCCCTGGACTCAGATTGAGCGATTCAGTCATCCAGGCTACGACGTAAGGCTGGGAAATGGTTTGACCATAGCCGATGGGTATAGGATGGTCTGCATATGCCTGGTCGATAAAATCCGGCGGGATGAACATGTGGCGAGGAAGGGTACGCATTACCCGGAGCACATTCGCATCGCTCACACCGCGTGACTGTATGGTGTCCTCAACCATCTTCAGGCGCGCCTGGACGTATGGATCGGGTTCAATGGACGAGGTCCCTGCGAGCGGCGATGAGAGTTGGCCGGCCGGCGGGCTGGGGGACGGTGTACAGGTGGCCAGGATCCCATATGTGAACAAAAGGATCAGACATAACCGAAGATACCTGGCACGCTGCCATAATAGCAGCCAGCGCCAACGGCATCCTTTTATAGCATCGTGCACCTCAAAACGGACGATGGCGGACTCCATCTCGATCGCGGCCAATCCCTAATCTCTCACATTGCCTGAAAAGACGGCGGCAACAAGTCTCTACCCTGCATGGAGAAATAAGAGTTGCCGGGTTTCTTCTAAAGTATAGGACATTGGAAGCTTATTTTCAACCATCTATGGCGCAAGTTGATCCAGACGGTGCAGTCCAGCCAGGCGGGCCAGGTGTATTGCTTCTTGATACTCTTCCCTGCTGATCCGCCGGCTGAGCTCTGGAAACAAATGGGCTTGAAAGGATGGATGATACTGGTCCATCAGGTTCAGATAGGTGTTTTTCGAGATTTCTTCGGCCAGGAACCGGACGGTTTCTGGCGTACCGGCCAGGCGATTGGGAAGAACCAGGTGCCGTACCAATAATCCTCGGAAAGCTAACCCGCCCTCAATTTGCAAATCGCCCACCTGGCGGTACATCTCCTGGACAACCGCGCGGTTTACCTGAGGGTAATCGGGAATCCGTGAATATTTTCTGGCGATTTCCTCGTCGGCATACTTCATATCAGGCATGTAAATATCCACTACCCCATCCAGAAGGCGAAGCATGTCCAGCGAATCATAACCACCGCTGTTATATACCAGTGGCAGACGAAGGCCGGCCTGGGCAGCCAGTGTTAATGCCGTAAGAATTTGCGGCACCACGTGACTTGGAGAAACCAGGTTAAATATTATGGCATCCGAATTCTTGCAGTTCTACCATGATGGCAGCTAGCTCCAATGGATCCATCTCCTCGCCGTTATCTGCCTGGCTGATCGTATAATTCTGGCAATACTGGCAGGCCAGATTGCAGTGCGTGAAGAAAATGGTGCCAGAGCCCTTCCTACCGCTTAGCGGACGCTCTTCGCCCAGATGTGGACCATAACTGCTCACCCACGCCAGTTCTCCAGTCCTGCATTTACCCAATTCACCACCACGGCGATTTACTTTGCAGTGCCAGGCGCAGCTATCGCAAGCAAAAAGATGCTCCATTGCCTGATCTGCCCGCTGAACCAGCTCGCCAGATTGCAAAAGACGGATATATGAGGGCGTTAATTCATTACTAGACATGGTTTTTCCATGTATTTATTAAAAGGTAGGCAAAAACTGCGATTCCGCTCCTACTTCTTGCCGGCGAATAGCCCATATCCCAGGTACTGAAACACTTCCGGCGGCACATCGAACTGCTCTTTGATAGACTGCCTGATTACAGGATTCATGATGTACAGGCGCATCGCTCGGCCCCAGACTCTCAGAAGCCACGGCCAGCCAATCCACTGTATTCGGCTCTTGACTTCCGTACGGGCGTCAATCTGGCGAGTTCGCACCACCCGCTCCTGCAACCCGGATGCTTCCCAAAGCGCCTGCCAGGTCTCCAAAGTCGGAACACAGGGACCGACTGCGCTCTTAGCCCGCGCAATCAATTCAGAAGATGGCTGCTCAGTCCAGAAGCCTTCACTCAGCCCAACATAGCCGCCTGGCTTTGTCACCCGCACGCATTCCCGAATCGCTCGCGCCTTGTCGTCTACGAATATCATAACCGATTCGGCGAAGACAACGTCGAAGCGGCCTGCCTCGAAGGGCAATTCCAACACGTCAGCAGTGCGAAACTCGACCTTAGGCTTCTACCTTCTCTTCCCTTGCGCGTCGCCGTGACCATTCAATCATCCGCTCCGAAATATCCACGCCCACCACATGGCAATCGTACTTTTTGGCGATGTAGGCGGAGCCGACGCCTATTCCACAGCCTGCATTCAGGACTTCCCGAGCATCCTCAATATGACACAGCGATAGAAGCTCGTTAGTTGCCTCAAAGCCACCAATGTGTTTGGTAACGCCAACCTCGGCCTGCATGTCAAGGAATTTTGTTTCCGCGTGAGCATTCCCCTGGGTAATCATAATCTTCTCTCCTCGATTTTTATACTACTCCAAAGCTCCACGTCAGCAAACTGGCATATACGGTATGATACCGGTGTCCCTTGTTTAGAAAGTCTTCTTCCAATTCCCTGGTAATCTCGACTTCTGCATCATCCTCTGAAACACCAAAGCTCATCAGGTTTTCTTTCCACTTGGCTCGTTGCTCTTCATTTGGTCTCAGTTGTCCGTAGCCTTCGTCACAAATCGCTTTGAATAATTTATTCTTGTCGTCTGTATCCAGAGGTGGGCATAGAAAGCGCGCCGCATCTGACACCCTGATCTGGATTTGTTTCAGACCGGCATCGTGCATAAGAACTGGTAGTTTGGCTCCGATGTTGTGATCGACGCCTGTTCGCTTGCGAATTTCTCGATTGATGGTCTGGAACAATTCAAGCGGCACCGTTTCTTGATGGTTGACTTCGTCGATGTGAAGCATGGCTGTGTGAGCATTACGGTTGGCTTCACAGGCAATTACAAGGCCATTGGGCCTGGTCACTCGAATCATTTCTTGAAGCACCTTTTCTGGATGGGGCACATGCATCAAGACGGTATGTGTCATCGTAACATCAAACGAGTGATCGGCGAAAGGTGTTTCGTAGATGCTGCCCTGGTGAAACTCGGCCTGGTAGGGAGTGTTCGCCCAAAACGGGCGTCCATTGGAGATCAATTGGGACAACTCGTCGATGCCCGTATAGGTA
This sequence comes from uncultured Chloroflexia bacterium, assembly GCA_963820415.1. Lineage (GTDB taxonomy): Bacteria > Chloroflexota > Anaerolineae > Anaerolineales > Anaerolineaceae > CAWFZT01. The sequence continues at coordinate 207,792 of CAWFZT010000004.1, forward strand.
CTACCCGGGGCTAACAAGGGCATGAGCTGTAGCCCCATCTTTCCGCAGCCGCAGCCGAACTCAGCCAGCCTACAAAACTGGTCGAGTTTCCAAACGCGCCTCACTAGGAATTCCAGATAATCTTCATTGTGTTGCAGGATGAGGCACTGTCGCAGGTACTCAACAGTGTTATCCCAGTAGCCTTCTGGATACCGTGGTTGGAATTCGGCAGGGGATGCCTGGTCCCTTTTGGATGAACTCTCAGTCATGGTATTTCGTCCACGAATCAATTATAACCACTCGACTTAACGATATTATTAAGAACCAGCAAAGCGAAAGTAAAGAAGTTTAGCCCTCACGACCTGCGGCGCTCTTTTGTAAGCGACCTGCTGGACGCTGGCGCAGATATCGAGGTGGTGTCCAAAATGGCCGGTCATGCCAGCGTTACCACTACAGCGCGGTATGATCGGCAAAGCGAGTAGGCCAAACAGTAAACAGGTCTTAATGCCCTGTTGGGCTTTTTATGATTCTCACTCGTTGAAATCCTTGCCAAAATAATTAGCCCAATCCTTGGCTGCCGCGGCTTCGCAGCCCAACGGAAAATACTGCCGATGCCCGTTGATATTACGAATGTAGTGCTCCTTCGGCAGCGCCATAGTAGGAGTTGAAGTGGGTTGGAGAATCGGAGGAGTCGAAGTTGTCGGGGAATGGTGGGTGTGGCCGAGGGTTGGATGATGACTACCTGTGGAGGGACAAGGGTGGCCGGCGGGTTTGCCGTTTCAACCGGAACCTTCGCAAGCGGACGGCAGCCTGCGGACGTCAAAACAAGGCTCCACAGCAGGGACAATATTAAAGTGAAAAGATCCGTTCCTGATGATTTACGCATAACCGAGATGACAAGTTGTAGACGAGTGAGGTAAAGCTGGCCTATTTCAGATACTTATCGAAGAATACGATGGTGCGGGACATGGCAAGGCCAAAGGAATTGGCCAGGTTGTGGTCATCTCCGGGATATGAGTAGAATTCTACCGTACCTCCCTCCGCCTGGATACCTTTTGCCAGACTTTCTGAAAACACGTAGGGTACTTCACTGTCCCCGGTGTCGTGGTGAAGTTGGAGCGGACCTGATAAGTCGCCCAGGTAAGAGGTCGCCGAGATCGAATTCCAAAATTGTGGATTTTCTTGCGGGCTTCCATACAAGTCGAACCATTTATGCTGCCAGTTGAGACTGTTGGGCTGCGGGGTGGGGGTATAAAGGTCGTTGTGATGCCAGATGTTGACCAGATCGGGATATGAGCCCACCACTCCGGCCCAAATCACCCCGACTTTGATGTCTTTGGAAATTACCATGGCGCGCAGGGTCAGGAAACCGCCCATCGAATGCCCCCACATGCCTATTTTTTGCGGGTTTACTTGTGGGAAACGCTTGATCGAGGCAACCGCGTTGAGCACATCGATCGTATATCCGGGGTCTTCGTAGGCGCCCCTGGCGATGCCTTCTGAGTTACCGTTGCCCCGGTAATCGATTTTGTAAACGATGTACCCGGCGCGCGCCAGGTAATCCACATAGGCGAGGTAGCGTTCTGTGGTGACGTATTGCTTGGGCGGGATGTAGCCGTGGTTGAAGACAATCGCTGGCCAGCCTCCCTGCGGCGGTTCTCCGTTGGGTACGGTCAGTAGGCCGTAGATTTTCAAGCCTTGCGATAGATAATAGGCGTAATAACGATGGTAACTGATGGCCGCGGTCAATTCTTTGACAATGATGATATCACTTCCAGGGTAAGTCCCGCTGCGCAGGGCAGCGATGGACATGGGATCTGGAGTGAGTGTGCTGGTGGCGATCTGGGTTGGGGTCAGGGTAGGGATAGTGGGGGGAGAGGTGGCACTGGGCGGCAGGGTGTCTGTGGTGAATGGCGTCAGTGTAGGCTGTTCAAGAGTAGTTGTTGCTGAGGACGCCTGAATCGCCGGCTGGGTAGTCTGCACTCCCAGAACCTGCAAGGTACAACCGCTGGTAATCAGGGTGAAAATGGTGAACCAAACTATCCAAACTGCATTTGGGCGATTGCGCTCTCTCATTTTAAGCTATCTCATGTAACCAGGCCGATTAGACCGAGATTTATATTCCTGTAGATTCCTCATTAATGCATGGATCTAAAAGCTCCGAAGGGTTAATTTTTAGACAAACCCCGCGCCCCTTGCGCGCCATAGTGCGGATGGGGTTGTAATCGGCGTCTTCTATGGCGGTAAAGCGGGTCATGTTCGCCCTGCCCAGGATAACCTTCCCGGCCAGATTGCGGTGCATGCCCATAAAGAGCTGGCGCAGGGCTGACTGCCATTCAGGCCGGGTGTTCTTTGAGATCACCCAGGGAGGAATTGGACTGGGGCCAAAGGTATCGATGATGCGAATCCGCCCACGGATGGAAGGGTCATCCTTCAGTTCCTGTTCCAGGACAGTGCTGTCGATAGCGGATGCATCCACCTCCCCTTTGAGGATCATCTGCAGCGAGACTTGATGAGCGCCGGATTCGATCACCCGGCCGAAAAAGCCTGAAATTTCATTCCGCATCGCTAGAGCATAGCGCACGACGTTATAACCGGAGTGGGAACCGGGTTCGTTATAAGCCCAGGTAGTCCCACGCAGGTCTTCCAGAGTCTGGTAAGGGCTGGCGTCACGCACGACCACATCTGAGAAATAGATGGGGCGATCCTGGTAGCGTTGCCCCTGCATTACCGGGGCTGCCAGCAGTTCGATGACTGGGGAGGGTTTGGCGACTTTACGGATGTAGGGAAGTCCGCAGATCCAGCATACGTCGATCTCACCAGCATCCAGGCGGCGCTCGCGCTCTTGCCAGGGGATATCCAACTCAAACTTAACTGGGATGGTCAGGCGCTTAGAAATGTAACCTGCCAGGTCGTGGGTGAAAAAATCCATGTTGGGAGCCTGGCAGGTGGAAATGGTCAGGTAATCCATAATTATTTTCTGCCAATAATTGAACCTATAATGGACATCAAGATTAATAGCAGTATTATATAACATCATTATTATTTATCAACTTCGTGTTGATTAGGCGTGCATAAGACTCGCGGTAGAGTTTCCTAATGTAAGAATCAAAACAGCAACGCTTTCCAGACCCCGTCAAGGTCATGAGTGTGTGGGATGCCGGCACCCACCAGAAGGTTGCCGACGTGGTTGCGCCTGCAATCTCGCCGCGAACCCTGGTTATGTCTCCAGATGGGACCCAGATTGCCTATGCCGATCCAGGTGGAACAGTATACGTGTGGGGCCTGGCGGATGACCAGATGGCGATGGCGAAGCAGGTGCTGCTGACCTTCCTGGAGGATCTCAACCAGGGAAAGTATTCGAACGCGGCCGGGCTTTATTACAGCGACAGGGTCGATCCGAATTCACCGGATTTCCAGTTTCTTAAAAAAAGCCATCCCCAGATTGACCTGAACAATATAATGGTTGTTTTGCAGGTTACCTGTGAAGACAAACGGTTTCCCTGCGCAAAGTTCCGTGATATCGTTTTTCAAGGGGATATGTCTGGCAGGGGCATCTCCTTTTATATAGAATTTGCCGCGGCCGATGGATCGGCGCTGGTCAGCCCGATCCCCTGCAGCCAGGTGCCATCCACTTGCAAGCACACCAGTGCCTTCCTGTTCAGCCTGATGAAAAATGATACCGGTGAGTACAAACTGGCCAGCTTACCGCCGGCTGCCGAATTTCCTTAAGAATAAGTTTGCATTTATTTGCACAAGCTGTATAATATGTCCATTCTCTAAAATATCCTGATAATCTTTATACCGATTTCTTTTTGCCTGTTTTCCTGGCAGTTGGAAAGCAGTTAAAATGGTGTATGTGGGGGACGTACAATTCCCCGGGTACACTATTTTTTGTAATATATTCTACTGGGTATGGGAGGGTGTTATGTGGTGGTGGATTGCCGCGGTTTTCACCTGGTTGATTTCCTTTGTCTGAATTGCCTACGTTATGGCGGAAGTTTTCCGCGGTAAACTGGCGAACGTAAAGGCTGTTCCAGCCTACCTGTTTCACGGCTTGACGGCAATCCTGGCGTTGTGGCTGGTTTTGAATGCCCTGGGAGTGTAAGGATAGTATCTACTTTGAAAACCTTCTCAAAAATTGTCGGCATATTTTTCTGGTTGGTCGGTTTTGCCTGAATAGTCTACGTTGTGAGAGAGGTCCTCTCTCTTTCTGCAGGTTACAATAGCCTGATAACCTTGATTGGCCCGTTCATTTTCCACGCCGTCTGTATGTTCGTGGGTGGGTTCTTCTTTAGAAAAGGGGTGCAAAAAGCCCCTGGCGAGACCCAAAAGAGCCCAATCGCCGGTTAATTCAAAACTTGAGGTATTTATAGGAATGACACCTTCAGCGATTGCTCGCATTCCTGTACTGGGGGGTGAACCCTGGCATATCACCGGTTATCCGGATTTGGGAGACCTGGCATTTGGAACAGACCATGAAGTGGTCGATCATGCCATCTGGCAGTCGGACGACCAAAAATGGCATTTATGGGCGTGCGTGCGCGGCACCCGGGTGGGTCGCCTGTTGTATGGATGGCAAAGCGACCGGCTGGAGGATTCCTTTTGGGAACCGGTAGGGATTACCCTGCGGGTTGACCGGAGGCTGTGGGGAAAGTATTAACGATTGGTCCGGCGAAGAATGGATCCAATCGCCGTTCGTGCTCCATCACCAGCAAGGGTATTTTATGTTCTACGGGGGTCACAATACTGAGTTGGGTGAATGCCAGATATGCCTGGCAACTTCGCTGGATGGAACCCATTTCCAGCGCTATCAAAATCCGGACTCGCCTTTCAAAGACTACAGCCGGGTGTTTGTTGGCCCCGGAGAGGCACGCGATCCGATGGTCTTGCGAGTTGGCAGCCAGTGGATTTGCTATTACTGCGGGCACGATTCTGGCCAGCGTAGGCCCTGTAAAGTCTTCGCTCGCACTTCAGACGACCTGCTGCATTGGTCGCAGCCCAAAGCTGTATCCTGGGGGGGCTTCGCCAGCGGAACCGGTTTTTGGAGCACCGAGTGCCCCTTTGTGGTCTACCGGGACGGCTATTATTATCTGTTGCGGACCAGTGAATATACCTCTCCGGCCCGTACGCACGTCTACCGCTCCCAGGACCCGTTTGATTTTGGCCTGGGGAATGACGCCAAGCTGATCACCACCTTACGCCTGGCCGCGCCTGAAATTGTTCAGGTCGGCGGGCAGGATTACGTCAGCACGGTCGAAGATCTGAAAGGCGGTATCCAGCTCTTCGAATTGAACTGGGTGTAGGTCTACTGCTTAGGCGCCCGTATGTAAAAATTGCTGAAAATGACCGTGGCGTCTTCGCCAGCCGAAGTCAGTTCCAGGCCCAGGCCGGCTCCGCCGGAAGACAACTGCGCATCCTCAAAGCTGTTCACCACGCTGTTGTTGATCATCAGCAATATCTCATTGCCCTGTATTGACACCGCCAGGTGGTTCACCTGGTTGGGAATGAGCAGGTCGCTTGGGGTAGAAGGGATCATGTCATTCCAGTTGCTGCCGTCATACATGCTGAGCCAAAAAAATCCATTCGGGTTAACGCCAAAAAAGTAGAAGGTCTGGTCTTTGGTCGAAGTGTGGAAAATAATCCCGGCTTCATCGTCGTCAAACGCGCCGGTGCTCACCATCTGCATGTCTACACTGACGAACATGTCAGCCAGGGGTTGCATGTCCGGGAAGGAGAAGGAGCCCATGCTTTTTTTGGTGGTTAACTTCCAGGTGTATTTATTAGCGGCGATAGTGATGTCTTCGATGGCGTATTGGTTATTATCGGAGCCGACATTCCAGTTGAGAGCATCATTGGTGAATTTCTCTTGCACAACCACTGGCCAGTTTCGCTGTTGTTCTGCCAGGGCGTTTAGGGCGGTCAGGGTTACTGCAGCCTGGGCGGTGGCGGTAGTATTGATGCTTGGGGTAGGGGTATCGGCGGCAGTTGGGGCAATTTCAGGTGTGTCGGTTAACTGAGCGGCCACCTCGGTTGCCTGGGCCACGATCGGGGCAATTTGGGTACGCACATCTGACGGCGGGCTATTTTGAGACGAGCCTAATGCGCCGAGAACCGCGCTTTAATACTGTTCATGCTGATAATGGCTACCACGCCCAGGATCACAACGATGATGAGACTGGCGACCAGGCAGCCGCCGATCGACCGTTTGGCAGCCTGGGCGGTCTGAACTGGCGCTTCGGTGTCTCGGGTGATCACGGTTGGGCGCGCAAAACCACCCAGTTCGATCACCTCTGAGTGGGATGCCACCCCCAGGTTGATCACTTGCGGAGCATGCGATCGCAGGTTTTCCGGGACAATGACCGATTCACCGCAGTAAGGGCAGGTGATCGTTTCTTTGTAGCCTTCTTTTTCGCCGTCGTATTGCATCGGCGCGCCGCACTTGGGACAATCGAATGATTTAGACATGGCTTTCTCCTCCGTTCCCTCCCTGAGAGGGAACCCCCGTTTATACAACGGCGTCCAAGTAAGTTACTACGAATTAACCATCGTCAATAATATAAAACAACTTTACGTATATGGTTATAAAGACGGGCAGCCATATATTTACAGTTTGACTATCTTATATATCATATTATAATCTCAAAATGATTTTTGAACCAGTCCATTACCTTTTCCCCCTCTACTGCCGGGCCAGGGTGAGCTGTCACGTGAAATAGGCCGGCTTTTTTCGCTGGGTTACCCCAATTATCCAACCGACCAAATCCTGATCTGGTCGACCTGCCTGGATAACCTCGAGTGGGATCCGCCGTGAAGACTGAGCCGGTCTAAATATACTGGGTCCGGCCGAGGTAGGGTGGGGTCAGGTCAGGCAGGGGATCGCCGTTTCGCAGCGCATCCTGCAAACGCTGGTTGCGCTGGATATACTCTTTCAATGGCTCCAGCTTGAATTCGACAGCGATCTGGTTCACCGGCAGGTCGGCGCGGTTGGACTGCAAGGTAAAATAGCCCTCTTCGTGGTACATGTGCATGTTGACGTCTCGCCCGTATTTGGCGCGGATGGCCTGGATTTGCGTTTTATTGAAATCCATATGGAACAGGCCTGTGTCCAGGTCGATATCGCAGGCGACGATGGGATCGTGGCTGCCAGTGATGGCGAGTGTCTCGCCCATGAGATTGAGGATGCGTGCATAAGTGCTTTGTACGGCGGAAGCTACAAAGCGGTGATAGGTCCAGGCTTTGGAGCTGATGCTGCGCCCGCCATCGTAAGCCGATAGCCAGAAAATAATTTCTGCCCCGGCGCGGTCCAAGGCTTCCCAGCCATCCTGGTATTCGGCGTCGAAACAAATTTGCACGCCGATCCGGCCAAAATCCGTGTTGAAGACAGGGATGGCGCTGCCCGGCAGGTCGCCGTACTCGAGCCGGTCATAGGCGCTGCCTTCCACCACCGGGTGGTGTTTCTGATAGCTGCCGGCGATTTGACCGGACCGGTCGAGGAGGAAGGCCTCATTGCGTAGGCCATCTGGGCGGCGGGCCAGGATAGGACACAGGATATAGGCATGGTTGTTACGGGCGTAATTGGCAGCCATCTCGAGGGTGGGGCCGGGCACGTCTTCGGCCATTTCCTCGACACGCCGCTCTGCCAGGCCAACCAGGGTGAAGGTTTCGGGGATGGCCAGGATGTCGGGTTTTTCGGCCAGGGCCTGTTCGATCAGCCCGGCCATGCGCTGGCGGTTGGCGGCGATGGTCGGGCCGCCGCGCCCTCCCATGGCAATTGTGGCGATACGGACAATGCGTGGCATAGGACTCCTTTCTATGCAGGTTTTATTTTGCTTCCTGGAAAGAATCCCTGCGCCTGCAGCCATTCGGCGAAGCGCTCGATCCAGCCATCCGAGGGCAGGCCCTGCTTATTCATGCCGAAACCGTGCCCGCCTTTGGAGTAAATGTGCAGCTCGACCGGGTGTCCGGCGGCTCTCCATGCGGAATAGTAGCGCGTGCTGACCGCCGGAAGCCATGTCGTCGTCGGCGGCGCACAGCAGGAACAGGGGCGGAGCGTCGGCGGGAATGGGAGCTTCCGGCGGGGGACCCGGGTAAATCGGGGCGGCAAAGTCCGGCCGGCTGGTTGGGTCAAAATGCAGCGCCACGCTGAGGGTGAGCATGCCGCCGGCCGAAAAGCCCAGCAGGCCGATCCGCCCGGGGTGGATGCCCCATTCGGCGGCGTGAGCGCGCACCAGGCGCACCGCCTGGCAGCCGTCGGCGGTAATCAGCGGGAAGAGCGGCTCGACCAGCGTTTTCATCTTGTGCGGATCGTTGAGGTTTTTATCGACGCACTGCGGAAAATCGCTCCCGGTCTGCACCAGGCGATATTTGAGCATAAAGGCCGCCATGCCGTGGGCGTTGAGCCAGCCCGCCACCTGGGTGCCTTCGTGCTCGAAGGCCAGGAAATGGTACGCCCCGCCGGGGGCTACGATCACGGCCGTCCCGCTGGCGATGCCCGCGTCGGGCAGATAGGCGGTCAGGCTGGGTTGGACGACGTTGCGGATGACCTTGAGGCCGTCCTGCAGGTAAGCGATCTCCTCCGGCTGGGGCCAGCCGATGCTGTCGATTTGGCCGTCGGCCCAGAGCGGGATCACCTGGGGCTGGCCTGGGTCATGAGGAACAGGGTTCATGATAAAGACATCTTTAGTTGATTTCAGGTTAGCTGTGGTCGCCAGGCCCGTTTACAGACCGGCCACTTGAGGGATGACTTCCCGCCCGAGGGTCTCTAAAGGTTTTATCTCATATACATTGGGCATATTAAAAATCAGGTGGTGAAAACCTAAGCTGCTCATCGCCTGGCATTTTTCGATCACCTGGGCGGTGGTCATTCCACCGGCAGCCAGGTTCACGGTGCCCAGGCTGGTCAGCTCAATCTCGCTGAAATTTCGACCAACCTCTTCACAGTGCCGTTTCAAAACGTCTATTTTTTGGCGTAACAATTCCGCATCGGCCATGAAGAGGTTGCATGCATCAGCATATTTCGCCACCAGCCGCAGCGTTTTCTTCTCGCCCATGCCACCGATCAATATGGGCGGGTGCGGCTGGCTCAACGGCTGCGGGCTGTTCAACGTCTCGGCCAGGTGATAGTGCTTGCCCTCAAAGGGAGCCACTTTTCCTGCCCACATCTGCCGGGCAATTAGAAGAGTTTCTTCTAACCGCTCGAAACGTTCTTTGAGAGGGGGAAAAGGCACTCCAAGACCCAGGGCTTCTTTTTCGTTCCAGGCCGCTCCAATCCCAAAGTATGCCCGCCCGCCTGAAAGGACATCCAGGGTAGAGACCGTTTTGACCAGCAGGCCCGGGTGGCGATAAATCACACCCGTTACCATCGTACCGAGCCGCGCCCGGCGCGTGCAGGCCGCCATGAAGCTCATGGCGCTATACCCTTCGAGCATCGGTTCTTCAGGCTGTCCAACTCCCCTGATCTGAAAGAAATGATCCATCACCCACAGGCTGGCAAAGCCGGCGTCGTCAGCGGTTTTGGCGATATCCGCCAGGCGTGGGCCGATCACTGCTGTTCCGCCCGGATAAGTAAAACTGGGAATCTGCAATCCAATTTTCATGGCATGCTCCTCTTTTAGTAGTTATTTCTCGAGGCGTTACCAGTGCAATAGAATTATTCTAATTATAGCCGGTCTATTATAGTCTAGGGTGTTGTCAGAGAAAGACCGTATATGACGTTGCGAATGAACTTGAGGCCGTCCGGGAGGAAGGCGATCTCTTCTGGCTGGGGCCAGCCGGTTGTGTCGAGTTCGCTGTCGGCTAAGAGGGGGATAACTTGGGACTGACCATGGGTGAGGGAAATGAGGTTCATAGCAAAGACCTCTTTATTGGATGATATTACCTGGGGTGGTAAACATTATGTAGACATATGAAAAGAGGTCATGTAAAGGTGGACTCCTTTTATAAGGTTGAGTATAGCACTGCTCTAAAAAACTATCTCTTTATAAACTCGGTTCACCAGAATAAGAACTCATGAAATCGAATATGTGACATAATTATAAAGTTGACTTATTTGAGGATAACTTGTTTGTAAATGAATTAAATGGTTAGATGCAATACACGTGCGTAGAAAGGGGAAGCTGATGGGCGCTCATATTTTCCTAGTCGGCGAGGATAATTTTGAATTATGTAAAAACCATGGGGTATATGGTTGTGTCATGCCAACCAAAGAATGGAATAAGGCAGAAATAATTGCCGGAATATATTCTATCCAGACAGGGGACCTGGTGTTTTTTTATGTAAAGAATAAAGGGATTTACGGGTTATGGAAAATCAAAAATTCGCCATTTTTTGATAATACAAGAATATGGTCGAATGAAAAACAATCGTATCCGTTCAGATTCTTATTTGAACCAGTTATGGGATCATTTGTAAAACCGATTTCATTGACTGATGTGCTAGATTTACATGATAAAGGGAAAATATGGACATTTGACTTAAATCCTGTTCAACAGAAGAACCAATATAAAATAACGATGGGTGAAGCCAGGGAATTATTGAGGTTATTATTAAGAAATAATCCTATTAAACATTTGTTGACTGAAGTTGAAAATCCTTATATTCCAAATATACCTGAAAAAATTGATTTAAATTTTGACCCAGATCATGATGGCCATTTCCGTTATGAAGGATGGTTAAATGCTTGGTTTATGAAAACAATTGCAAATGGTGGGCTTCATGAAATTTTAGGCGATTACGATGAATTCCTTAATTTAGTTCCTACAACATTTAACAAAGTGCTAGATATATTCCTAACTCATGTTACAAATGTTGGCGCAATCGAAGTCATTCATAAATATACTTGTATCGAATTGAAAGTAGATAAAGCATCCGAACAAGATTTAACCCAAATTCTTCGATATGAAGATTGGCTTGCTCGCAAGTTAGCCTCTGGTGATAGGGATATGATGCAAAGTATTTTAGTTGCTTTTCGTTTTTCTGAACAAGTTATCGAATATGTAAAAAACCGCCATCGAATTGAAGAAAAAGTAATCCGCCTTATATCTTATAAATTGAATTCAGAAAAACAAAGCGTAGATCTTTACGAACTACCAATATAATTCTCCAATCAGAATTTTTCACGAGGGTAAATCAATGCCGAAAATCGATCAATATAGAACTTTCTATCATGATCAAATTTCAAGTCAAATAATTGATAAGTCTTGGAATTCTTCTAAATTGCTTGATTCACGAAATGATTTAGCTCTAATTTTGTCAAAATTATTGAATGAGAACTTGCGGAGTAATAATAAAAACTCATTTATTAATGATCCGAAAGAATGGTCCAAAATATTTACCCATAAAACTGCCGATTTTTTAAGAGCGTCTATAGAATCAATAATTCCATCTCAAATTGAACAGTGGAAATTTTGGGTTGATGAGGAAGTGGAGGAAATAAATGAATTTAAAAAGCTCGTTGACTTGAAGGGGGTTTTACAAAATGATTCCAATCTAACATCAATAAAAGATTTTATTCTTGTCCCTGATATAGTGATTGGAAAGATGAATTCTTTGATTCAATGTGAAAAATCAAGCGAATCCAAAAGAAAATCGAGTAAATTTAATATTCATGGGGTGATTTCTTGTAAATGGACAATCCGAAGCGACCGATCTCAAAATGCACGAACCGAAGGGTTAAATCTACTCCGTAATCGTAAAGGAAAAATACCACATATTTGTATTATTACCGCAGAACCTTACCCTAACCGAATTGCTTCAGTTGCATTAGGTACCGGGGATATAGATTGTGTTTATCACATTGCATTACCTGAGCTTCAAGCCGCAGTCCAAAATCTCAATAACGAAGCGGTAACTGAGATGTTGGATATTTTGGTAACCGGGAAAAGGTTGAGAGACATTGCGGATTTACCATTTGATCTAATTATTTGAAAGGTACCCATAATGGGTAGGTTCGTTTTGCATAAAGGTACATTCCTTCTTTTGGTTTACCGCGCATTTAAATTTCTGTAAATGACACACAAGATTTTGCAGAAGTGGATGTATTTTTATGGAAAAATCGATAAACCCTCTTTCAGCGGTTATTTTATTTATCGCGTTTACCTTTTCAATATGGGCTGCTTATAAAATTGCGAAACTTATTGCTCCGGTAAGAGTCTCGCCGTATTCACGACCTACAAGATATATAAGCCTAGGAACAATTGGCTGTTTATCAATAATCTTCTGGGCTATTTTCTTGTGGTTATTTATTAAAATAGGTTTACAGTAGATAATGATTGGGTGGTGATTTGCAGTCTATCCCATTATGGATAGGGTTAAATTCCTATCATACATACAGCGCCTCTTTTTCGATGCGCTTTTTCAGAAATGGGTTCATGTTCTCGCGCACGCGCACGATATCTACCGGTTTATGGACGAGTTCCTCGATCGTCTCTTTGATATGCACCAGCATAAATGGATTGGGTGTGCGCGTCTTTATGCAGATATCTACATCGCTGTCTTCGCGAATTTCATTTCGGGCAGTTGAGCCGAACACCCCGATCTCGATGATCTGGTATTGCTCTGCGTAATCCTGTTTGAATTTACGTAAAGCAGCCAGAATTTCGTCTCTATTCATGATTTACCTTGTGGATTTGATCAAATCATCCATCCCAAAGGCGAAGCATATTGCAGAAGATACTTGGGCCATCTTCGCGGCAGAAAGATTGGTAATCAAACGTCCAACTTTGGCTTTTGGAACTGTTTGTATATGGTCAAAATTTACTGCACAATCTTGAGGTAAGCCATCTTCTATCCCCAGTGCGACTTCAGAAGGAATTCCCCGAATTGTGGTAGAAATTGGGGCGACAGTCACTTCATTAAGAAAATGAATAACTGAGGTGCGAGTCAAAATTAAAACCGGGCGGCGTTTATCAGGCGGTTGAAATTCATACCAGCGCACTTCCCCACGTTCCATGCATTACCCCCAGGCCTGTTCTGATTCCCAAACATCAAACTCTCCTGAGGTTACAGGCTGGCGGCGATATCCTTCGGCTTGTTTTTGTTCCAATTCTTCTACCGCAATCTGGCGGAGAGTATCTTCCAGGGCTTTACGGATGAACTGCGACCGGGCGATTTTTTTGAGATGGGTGGCCTGGTCAACTTTCAAGAGGAAAGTCTCATCGATTGTGATTTGAATTGTTTTCATAATGCACCTATATTTATATGGATTATAATCCACGTTTTATGTGGATAACTATCCACATTATAAGCCATAACCTGACTTTTTTCAACCACAGCCCCTAGCACTCGCTATATCCGCAGGCATAGCATTTCCGGCACCCCTCCTCGTTAACCACCGCCGCCTGGCCACATTCCGGGCACAGGTCGCCGATCTTGAGCAGGGGCTGACTCTCCAGGCTGGACTTGCCCAGCTCGTTTGGGTTGCCGCGGCCGTTCTTGTGCTCTCCGGTTTGCTTGCGTTCTTCCCTGAATTCCAGGTACTCGAGCATCACCTGGGCTACGCCATCCGGCAGGGAGCGCACCCGGTTGGGCCCGAAGCCCAGCGGGCGCCCGCCGCCGATGCCTTCCAACTGGCGCAGGACCTCGCGCAGGCGTTGGGAGGGCTCGACCGGCGAGGCAATCCGCAGCACGTAAGACACTAAGCGTCCAATGGCCTCGGAGACGGCCGCGGTATCCGAGCCGGCCTTGGCGGTATTGATGAAAACTTCGAAGGGTTGGTTGCCGCCGTTCTCGTTGATGGTGATGAAAGCTTTGCCCAGGGGCGTCTCGATCGAGTAGGTGTAGCCAAACAGGAAGCGCGGGCGGGGTTTCTTGGCGTCCTCCCAGAAAGCCAGTTGGATGGCGGCTTCCTCACCAGGCGGCAGGATCTCAACTGCCGCCGGTTGATCAGTACCATGGTCAACCGCAAGGATGTCCTTCTTACCGGCGGTGGCGCGCGTTTCGAGCACGACTTTCTCGCGCGAGCCGGTCACGTAGACGGTGATGCCCTTGCAGCCGTTCTTCCAGGCCAGCCGGTAAGCCGTGGCCACGTCTTCTTCGGTGGCCTCCGGCGGGAAGTTGATCGTCTTGGACAGGCTGTTATCCACGAAAGCCTGCATGGCGGCCTGCATGCGCACGTGCTCCTCGGCGATGATGTCGCCAGAGACGACGAACACGTGCCGGATGTCATCCGGCACTTCGGGCACGTTCTGGCAGGAGCCTTCCTGCATGACGCGCTCGAAGATGGTCTGGCGGGTCTTGGGATCGATGCCGGCCCGGTAGAGGGCTTGCTCGAAGAGCGGGCTGGTGTAGGTGAGCTGCAGGTCCTTGCCGTTATCGTTGACGTGGCGGATGTAGGCCAGGGCGAAGACCGGTTCGCAGCCGTAGCCCTCGCAGCCGGCCACGGTGGCGATCGTGCCGGTGGGGGCGACGGTGGTCTGGGCGGCGTTGCGGATGCCGTGCTGGCGGATGCCCTCGACTACCCGGTTCCAATCCACCTCTGGGCGGCCCCAGTTGTGGGCGTAGACACGCAGCGGGGTGGGCGGCTGCCATGGTATTTTTGCGGGTCGTAGATGCTGCCCTGGATGGCCGGGAAGGCCCCGCGCTCTTCGGCCAGGTCGATGCTGGTCAGCATGGCATGGTAGCGCACGAATTCCATCACCTGGGCGGCGAATTCCTGCCCTTCGGCGGAGCCGTAGCGGATGCCGGCGTGGTACATCAGGTCCGCCAGGCCCATGATGCCCAACCCGATGCGGCGGGCGCGGTGGGCGGCTTCTTTGAGGGCCGGGACAGCCGGGACGTACTGGTTGGCGTCGACCACGTCATCCAGGAAGCGGGTCGAGAACACCACATTCTTGCGCAGGCCCTCCCAATCCACGCTGTGGTTGGGACCGAAATGCTGGGCCAGGTTGACCGAGCCCAGGCAGCAGTTTTCGTAGGGCCCTAGCCACTGTTCACCGCAGGGGTTGGTGGCTTCGAGCTGGTAGAGGTGGGGACCGGGTTGGAGCGGTTGGCGGCATCCAGGAAGAGCATGCCCGGCTCGCCGTTGTGGTGCGCCTGTTTGACGATCTTATTGAACAGATCGCGCGCTTCGACGGTCTTGTAGACCTTAATCGGAATGCCGGCCGCTTCGGCTTGCTCGAGGGTGCCATCAAACTGGCGGTACTCGGACGAGGCCACGTCCGGGAAGCGCAGCTCCCAATTTGTATCGTTCTCGACCGCCCGCATGAAGGCGTCCGTGATGCCTACCGAAATGTTGAAGTTGGTGATCGAGTTTTCATCCGTCTTGCAGGTGATGAACTCCTCGATATCCGGGTGGTCGACCCGCAAAACGGCCATGTTGGCGCCGCGGCGCGATCCGCCCTGGGCGACCTCGCCGAAGGCGTGGTCGTAGACGCGCAGAAAGCCGACCGGCCCGGTCGCCTGTCCGGCGGAGGATTTCACCAGGCAGCCCTTGGGGCGCAGGCGGGAAAAGGAGAAGCCGTTGCCGCCGCCGGTCTGCTGGATCAGGGCGGCGTCCCGCAGGGTCTGGAAGATGCCGGTGGGTTTTTGCCCCATGTCATCCGAGATGGGCAGCACGAAGCAGGCCGCCAACTGCCCCAGGGGCGTGCCGGCGCCGGTAAAGGTTGGCGAATTGGGGAAGAAGCTCTTGGAGGTGAGAAGCTCGTAAAATTCCTTGGCGCTGGCCAGGCAATCGCCGCCCCAGGTCTCTTCCACTTTGGCCACGTGGTAGGCCACGCGCCAGAACATTTCCTCCACGTTTTCGACTGGTTTGCCATCGTCGCCCTGGCGGACGTAGCGGCGCGTGAGCACCTGGCGGGCGTTTTCGGTCAAAGAAATGGTAGGGAGTTCCTCTGGAAGAGGGGGGGTGGGCAATAGCCCACTTTGAGGGATTGAGATTTTACTTACCATTATTTTATGGTCTCCTTATCCTTCAAGTAATCGATCGATTTCCTGGCGGATGGCGCGCAGGTCATCCAGATGCAGGTAAACGATGGCATAGCGGATATAAGCGATCTGATCCAATTCCTTCAAGCCGGCAATGACCATGTCGCCGACCACCCGAGAGGGAACCTCGGCGCGCCCCATGCGCTGAAGCGAGTTCTCGATATCGGTGACGAGGGTCTCGATGTCGGCCGCCGACACCGGGCGTTTGGAACAGGAGATGCGGATGCCGCGTTCGAGCTTTTCCCGGTCGAATTCCTCGCGCGTGCCATTCCGCTTGATCAGCAGGGGCGTGGCCAGGATCGGGCGCTCGTAGGTGCTGAAGCGCTGGTGACAGTTTTCACACTCGCGTCGGCGGCGCACCCCACCCCGCGTATCGTGGGTGGTGTCGAGGACTTTTGATTCGTTGTGCTGGCAGTACGGACAACGCATAAACTCCCTCCTCAGTGGTTGGTGAGTGCAGATTCGGTTATGAAACGGCCACGATGTTGTCGAAAAAAACTACCCCCTACATATGGGGGTCGAACTGGATGTTTCCCCTATATTTGGTGATGTGGGAACATTCTAGCATAACCCTCCGGTGGAATCAAGGGGATTTGGGCATATTTTACCTTAAAGTTTCTAAGAGATTCCTCACCGGAGGAAAGAGAAATTCCCTTGATAGCCTGTATTATAGCACGCAAGTTCTATTTGTCTAGCAATTGAAGCGCCACTTCCCCCTCCCCATACCTGGAGAGGGGGAAATGTGGAGGGGATGATGGCTAAGGTTTACCCCTGGTTTTTGTTAGACTGTTGTCTCGTCAGATGGTTGCGTAAGAACGGCGGAACATCCAGATCGTCGGTGTCGATTAGGCGCCGATCAAATGTAACGGGCACCGGTTGAGAAGAGAGAAGGCGCTCGCTCCGCTCAACCGGCTGGGAAGGGCGCTGGGAAGTGTGGGTGTCTTCGGATTTATTGCGGCGCTCGTTCGCCACCTGCGCCTGTTGAGTGGTGCGGATGCTGGAAGGCCGGTCGAAACCGGTGGCAATAACCGTCATGCGGATTTCATCCCCCATGTTCGGGTCGATCACGGCCCCGAAGATCAGGTTGACATCTGGGTGGGCGGTTTCCTTGATGATCGCCGCGGCCTGGTTGACCTCGAAGAGGGTCAGGCCGGGGCCGCCGGTGACGTTGAACAGAATGCCGCGCGCGCCGTCGATGGTGATGTCGAGCAGCTGGCTGGAGATGGCCATTTCGGCCGCGATGCGGGCGCGGTCTTCGCCGGAAGCTTTGCCGACCGCCATCAGGGCGGCGCCGCCTTCCGACATGATCGTGCGCACATCGGCGAAGTCGAGGTTGATCAGGCCGGGGACGGTGATCAGTTCGGAAATGCCCTGGATGCCCTGGCGCAGCACATCATCGGCCACGCGGAAGGCTTCGGTCAGGCTGGCGCGCTTGTCAACGATCTGCAGCAAGCGGTCATTGGGGATGACGATCAGCGTGTCGGCATGTTCTTTGAGTTTCTCGATGCCGGCTTCGGCGGCCTGTTGGCGGCGCGTGCCTTCGAAGGTGAAGGGGCGGGTGACCACGCCGATGGTCAGGGCGCCAACTTCTTTGGCAATCTGGGCAACGATCGGCGCAGCGCCGGTGCCGGTGCCGCCGCCCAGGCCGGCGGTAACGAAGACCATGTCGCTGCCTTTGAGCACTTCGTACAGCTCTTCGGCAGATTCTTCGGCTGCTTTGCGTCCGACCTCCGGGTTGCCGCCGGCGCCCAGGCCGCGGGTGACCTTGTCGCCAATGCGAACACGCATGCTGGCTTTGGAAAGCAGCAAGGCCTGCGCATCCGTATTGATGGTGATGAATTCGATGCCCTGCAAGCCTTCGTCGATCATGCGATTGACGGCATTGCAGCCACCGCCGCCGACGCCCACGACCTTAATGCGGGCAAACGATTCTTGTTGCTGAAAACCTAATCCCTGATCCATTTTACTCCTCCACATTGTGTGCTAAAAAACGGTTAACGGTTGGTTGGTACTGGCGCAAACACGCCAGAAATTACGGCAATAGTCGATGCAGCCATTCTCTGATTTTGTTCCAATCAATCCCTCCTCCTCCCCCACCCCTGCCTCGCTGGGTTACTCTACGGGGGCTTGGTACGACCGCTTCGTTCATCATCAGCGCCCAGTACAGCAGGCCAACGCTGGTGGAATAAGCGGGCGAATGAGCTGGTCAGTCAGTCCGATCAGGCCTTCCGGTTTGGCGATGCGCACGGGAAGATTGAGCACGCGGGTGGCAAGCGGGCGAATTCTGGGCAGGTTGCTGGTGCCGCCCGTGAGCACCATGCCGGCAGGCAGCAAGCCATCGTAACCGGAGCGTTTGATTTCCTGCAGCAGCAGGACGAAAATTTCTTCGGCGCGGGCTTCGATAATTTGCGCCAGCTCCTTGTGGCTGATCGAGACCGGCGCATCTTCCCCAAAAGCCTTCACCGGGAAGTATTCATCTTCACTGATATCGTCGGCCATAGCGCTGCCGAACTGCTTCTTGATGTCTTCGGCCTGCGAGATGGGCAGGCGTAGCAAGGTGGCGATATCCGAGGTAATGTGGTTTCCGCCCACTGCCAGCACCATGGTATGCCAGACATCCCCATCGATGTAGATGGCCATGTCGGTGGTGCCGCCGCCAATATCGCAGACTACCACGCCCATCTGGCGTTCGGTCTCCGAAAGAACCACCTCGCCGGAGGCCAGCGGGTTGAGCACGAACTTGGTCACCTCGACCCCGCAGGACTGCACGCACTGGCGCAGGTTTTCGACTGTGGCGGCTGCGGCGGTGATGATGTGGGCTTCCACTTCCAGCCGGTAGCCGTGCATTCCGATGGGTGAGCGGATGCCGTCCTGCCCGTCGACGATGAAGCCGCGCTGGATGACCTGGATCACCTCACGGTTATGCGGGATGGCAATGGCCTGGGCGGCGTCCAAGGCGCGGGCGACGTCATCGTTATCGATCACCCGCCCTGAAATGCCAACCACGCCGCGGCTGTTGACCGAAGAAACATGCGAGCCAGCCAGGCTGACCAGGGCGGAGGTGATCTCCAGCCCTGAGGAGCGCTGGGCTTTTTCTACCGAGCGGGCAATCGATTGGGTCGCCGACGCCAGGTCAACAATGGTCCCTTTGCGGATACCCTGAGAGGGTTCGATCCCCACTCCCAGGATACGCAGGTTACGCTCCCCCTCGACCCGCGCCACAAGGGTGCAGACCTTGGTCGTGCCTATATCAATTCCAACCACAATCGGTTCGTCCATAACCATCACTTCTCCGTCCGGTAGTAGGGTGTATCAGGGTTCTCTACGCTGATCATCGTAGGCGTGACGCCATCTTTCTGGATTTGGTTGACTACGGCCTTATACATCAGCATCTTGGTGTCCAGGTTGTTCAGATCAAGCCCGATATAGACGTTCCATCCTTGCGGATCGGACCAACCCAGGCCATCCTGGCTGGAATAGGCCAGGACGGTATTCTTTTTCAGCATGGCGCTGAGTTTGATCGCTGAGCTCATCACCATCGGGCTGATATGTTTTCCGACCAGGCTGGTAGGCTGGGGCGGGGCTTTGGTTTCCTTGGTCAGGCTGGCGTTTTTCGCCTGTGCATCTGGGGCGACCTGGCCGGGTGTGGCAGTCTCGACAACCGGAGGAGGCTCATTGGCTTGGATGTTTACCGGAGTCTTGACTTTGCCATTCGGCATGAAAATGAAACCGCTTGGGTCGACCCAGTAGTTGGTTTTGTTGTAATTCCAGGTCAAGACAGGCCTGCGTTCATCAAACGAGACGAGCACTTCCGCCGGAGAGTTCACTTCGGCGGTAACGTTGGTGACATCCGGGAAGGATTCGGCTACTTTCTGGACGATCTCATCGGGGTCCACGGTGAAGATCTGTTTCCCGTTCAGGTTGAGGATGGCCTGGACGTCGGCCGTAGATATACGTTGGTTGCCTGTCAGGGTGATTTGCGCGACCCTCAAGCTGGGAGTATTCCAGGCTATGTTCAAGGCCGCGCCAATCAGCAGGATCAGGAAGGCGGATAGCAGGCGCCATCCAGGGCGGATGACTGGTATGTTATGTAAAATTACCTCAGCGCCGTTGCCGACCCCAACCGACACCCTACGCCGGCTATTGGAACGGGTGTTGCGCAATATTGAGACCCCCCCCAGGGAAGTGTCGCGGGAGAGGACCGTGGCTGGGTGATAGGCGCGGCCGGTGCGCGCCGTGGTGGCGGCTTTGTATACCCGCGTCTGGCTGCGCTGCGAGCGGCGCTGGCGGACTGTGTCTGAGCGAGAGGCAGTGGTTTGGCCGGTCGGCCTCATTTATCCTCCCCATACTGGCGGCGGGTGTGGTCGCGGTCTGCTTTACGTTCGAAAGCCAGTTCGATTAAGCGGTCGATCAAGGCCGGATAGGGCAACCCACTGGCTTCCCACAGTTTGGGATACATGCTTATGCGGGTGAAGCCTGGGATGGTGTTGATTTCACTGACGTAAATCGATTGGGTGGCCTGATCGAGCAGAAAATCCACGCGGGCCATGCCAGCCCCGTCGATGGCCTGGTAGGCCCTCACGGCGATACTGCGGATAGTTAGTATCTGCTCAGTGGGCAGCGGGGCCGGGATGATCAATTCAGAACGCCCGTCGATGTACTTGGCGTTGTAGGTGTAGAAGTCGTCGGAAGGAATAACCTCGCCAGGTAATGAAGCCTGCGGATTTTCATTGCCGAGCACGCTTACCTCGATCTCGCGTGGTTTTTCGAGGCCGCGCTCGATCAGCACGCGCCGGTCATATTCGGCAGCTTCCAGCAAGCCTTCATACAGGTCGGAGTGGTTGCGGCACTTGGTAACGCCTACCGAAGAACCCAGGTTGGCCGGTTTGACGAAGAGCGGGTAATGACCAATTTTCTCTGCTTTGGTGATCACCTTTTCTGTTTCTGCCTGGATCTGATGGCGGGTCGCCACAAAGGAGTCAAGCACCGGGATCTGGTACGTACGCATGACGTCTTTGAAGAGAGCCTTGTCCATCCCCACCGACGACCCGAGCACTCCAGCGCCGATGTAAGCCAGGTCGGCCATTTCGAGCAGGCCCTGCAGCGTGCCATCTTCACCGAAAGTGCCGTGCAACACGGGGAATACCACATCCAGGCGCACCAGCGGTTCGAGGATAGTCTGGCGGACCGCGTACAGCCAGTTCATGCCTGGTTCAGGCAGGAGGATGGCGGGGGTCAGAGAGTTCTGTGCGGCCGTTTTCCAGTGCTTCCAGCACGTTGTCGCCGGTGACCCAGGCGCCTTGGTGGGTGATGCCAATCTGGACCACGGTGTATTTCTCGGGGGAGAGCACCGATAAGATCGAACGCGCCGACATCAGCGACACTTCATGTTCGCCTGAGCGTCCCCCAAAGATCACACCGAGAATGATTTTGTTTGCCATGCAATAAGACTTCTTAAAAGTAATATTTCTGGCCGGTTTACCCTTCTGGCCAGTCTCCCAACAATTCCACTTCCAGTTCCAGGTTTACGCCAAACTTGTCCTGGACGGTGCGGTGCGCCAGTTGGATCAGCTCCCAGATGTCTTTGGCGCAGGCTTGCTGGTCGTTGACGAAAAAATTGGCGTGCAATTTACTGATCTGAGCACCTCCAATGCGAGTCCCTTTCAATCCTGCGGCTTCGATCAAGTGGCCGGCGTAGTCACCTTTTGGGTTCTTGAACATCGAACCCAGGCTGGCGCCTGGCGGCTGCGAACGGCGACGTTGGTCATTATAGCTATCCATGCGGGCTTGAACTTCGCCTTTTGTACTGGTGGCCAGCTCAAACCGGGCTGCCAGGACGATCGCCTGGACAGGAGTACGTTTCAAAATGCTGGTACGATAGTCGAATTCCAGGCGGACGCTGGACCAGTTCTGCCTTCCCTCTTTGCGATGCAAGATTTCTGCCAGAATCAGGCTTGATTTGATGTCCATCCCAAATGCTCCGGCGTTACCGTAAACGGCTCCGCCAACTGATCCAGGAACGTTGGCTGCCCATTCTAACCCGCTCAGGCCGCGCAGCGCCAGTTGGCGGGCCATGCCGGACAGGTTGGCGCCTGACTCGGCCCACACAGTGGGTGGATTGGTATGCGTGTCGATTTTCACCGTATGTGCCCGGTTGATCACCACCACGCCGCGAAGACCGGCGTCGCTGACCAGCACGTTAGAACCGCTGCCCAGCAGGTAAAAGGGGATATTCATCTGCCACAGGCGTTGTACGGCGCTTTCCAACTCCGACGCAGATTGGGCAATTAAAGCAGCATCCACAGGACCACCCACATGCGCCGTGGTGTAATTAGCCATGAGCATATTCTCCTGCAGCCGGTCGCCAAAGGCGTTGCGCAGTTGAGTGAGTGGGGTGAGCGTGTTGGCCTGGTTATACATGAGCAATTAAGAGTTTTCAAATGTTTGATCAGTCGGTTGAGCAGGTCGATCTTCAGGTCAGCCTGGCCCTGGTTCATGTTGGTCTGCCGGGCCAGTCCAGTTTCGCCTTCTGGCTTGCCCGGAGTAAGGATGGAGGCCAGGCGCTGGACAGCCGCGGCCTGGGCTTTTGATTCGTACGTGCGTTTGCGTTCAATCATGTTTCATCTCCCTGGCTTGCAGGCCGGCCAGCACCCAGCCGCTGATCTGGTCTGCATCTCCAGCAGACAGGATCAGCAGCACATCCCCGGGCTTTAGGGAGGCAAGGAGGTGCGCGGTGGCCTGTTCCAGGCCTGGGGTGAAATGGACGGACGGGTGCTTCATCTGGCGGACTACCTGGTTAGCTGAAAATTCACTCGGCTTTTCTCGAGAGGCGAAGATTTCGGTAACAATGACCCGGTCAGCATCCTGGAAGGCTCCGGCAAATTCGTTCATCAGGGTCACTGTGCGGGAATAGGTATGTGGCTGCCAGACCGCCCACAGGCGGCGTCCAGGGAAACGTTGGCGTGCGGCGGCCAGGGTGGCACGGATTTCAGTGGGGTGATGCGCATAGTCGTCAATGACGATGATCCCTTCGGCTTCGCCGCGGATGTCGAAGCGCCGACCGGTGCCGCTGAAGGCGGCTAACGCCCTGGCGGTCTCTTCCAGGTTCAGGTGAAGCTGGTGTGCGGTTGATACAACGGCTGTGGCATTGCAGACGTTGTGTTCCCCGGGTACCTGCAGCGTGAGGGAAACCAGTCGGGCAGGTTGGTCGTCGTTCTGTCTCCACACTTCGAAGCTAAACCCTCCCTGTGAGTTAGCCATGATGTGTCGAGCCTGATAATCTGCCTGGGGATGCGTCCCGTAAGTCACTCCCCGGCATCCGGAGGGAAGTTCGTTCAGCAGGTCGGCGGCGTTTTCGTTGTCCCGGCAGGCGATCAATACCCCTTCCGGCTTCAACGAATGCACGAATTCGGCAAAAGCCTGCCGGTATTCGGCGGGGGTGGGGAAGCAGTCCGGATGATCGTGCTCGACATTGGTGACAATGGCGACAACCGGTCGTAATCCCAGGAACATGCGGTCGTATTCGTCGGCTTCGATCACGAAGGCGTTGCCTTTCCCGGCGTGTGCATTGCTGCCCAGGTTTTTCGACACCCCGCCGATAATGTAAGAGGGGTCCTGACCAAGGCAGACCAACGTCCAGGCTAGCATGGCCGTGGTGGTGGTTTTACCGTGTGTGCCGGCAATGGCAATCCCAAGCCTGTTCTCCATCCACTGTCCCAGGTATTCTGAGCGTTTCAAGACCGGAATACCGGCGAGGCGAGCCGCAACCACTTCCGGGTTTTCGTCGGGCACGGCAGAAGAGCGGATGACCAGGTCGGCGCCGGTAATATTTTCAGCCTTGTGGCCATTATCCACGCGCACACCCGCGGCAGCCAGGTCCTGGGCCAGGGGAGAGAAAACCTGGTCCGAACCGCTCACCACGTACCCGCTTTCAACCAGGAGGCGGGCGATGGCGGAAAGTCCGCTGCCACCGATGCCGATAAAGTGTACGTGTGTCATTAGATGAATACCATCAGAACAAAAGCGAATGCGATTGCCACAGCAAAGTAAATTGCTGGGGCGATCAACAGGGCGGGAGGCATGACGGCTATATACTTGGTAACCAGGGTCAAGACTTCTCCGGTAGGAGTAGAAATGACAGTCGGGAAAGGATATTTAGCGTCATTCAGAAAAAACCAGATTGAGCCGATCACGAAATATCCATTGGCCATACCGATGAAAAAGCCCAGCAGGATATCCTGCAGCCTTTCGCGGGCGAACCGGTTGGCGCCGGCAAGTTTGGGAATATTGGGGGTTTGGTATCCAAACAGTACCAAAATGGTGGTAATCCCCAACCTGATCCAGAACAGAGGAGCGCCGTTACCAAACGAGAGCACATCCCGGATGAAGGGGACAAAGATCTCTAACACGGTGATGAAGAACAAGGCCAGGATGACCGAAAAAGTCACCAGCAGCTCTTTGGCCCAGCCGCGCATAGCGCCGATGATGCCGAACATGACCACATACATCCAGAAAATAACCACCAGGCTTACCATCTCGTTCCTCCTGGGGTCGCCAGTTCCTTGAGCAGGTTGGCAATCTGGCTGGCAGCCTGAGGATGAGCCAGGGCGCGCATGGCTCTGGACATGGACTGGAGCCGGGTGGGCTGATCGAGCAATTCCTGCACGGTAGTAAATAGACGGTCTTTCAAAGCGGTGTCTTCTAACATGATCGCCGCATTCTGGCTCACCAGGTAATCGGCATTCACTTTCTGGTAGCGCCAGGCGAAAGGGTAAGGCACCAGGATAGCAGGGATGCCGAACAAGGGCAGTTCGCCCAGGCTAGACGCCCCAGCCCGCCCGATGGACAGGTTGGCGCAGGCCAGGGCTGCTCCCATGTCTTCATGCAGATAAGGGAAGGCATGGTAGCGGTTTTTCACTTCCTGCGGAAGGTGTCCCTGCACGGTTTCCACTTCATTCCAGTCCAACTGCCCGGTGATGTGGATTACCTGGGCGATCCCAAGCAGTTGGGGCAACCGCGCCGTCACTGCCTGGTTGATCGAACGGGCGCCTTTGCTGCCGCCGAATACCAACAGGACCGGTACCTGGTCGTTCAGGTGAAAATGGGCCCGGGCAAATTCTGGCGTCCAGGTGTTCAGATCCGCTCTGACCGGATATCCGGTGACGGTAAGCATGCTGGAGGGGCAACTGAAAAACTTGCGCGAATTTTCGGCAGTCACAGCGATGCGGCTGGCAAAACGCCCCAGGAATTTGAGCGCCAGGCCTGGCTCGATATCTGGCACATACAGCAGGCTGGATGTGCCCCTTCCGGCTATTGCCATCGGGACTGCCACATACCCTCCTGTAAAGAATAAAACATCGGGCTTGAATTCGTGCAAGAGGCGGCGAGAAGCCAGCACGCCTTGCGCCAGGAAGATGAGATTGCGCGGCAGGGCAAGCCAGCCCACGCCGTGGACGCCGGCTGCCGGAATAGCAGTAAAGGGAATGTTCGGCGCGGCGCGCAGGACCAGGCCGGCTTCCATACCGCCCTGGCTGCCCACCCAAAGGACTGGTTGAGCGTCATGACCGAGTGCTTCCAGCACGGCCAGCGCGGGATAAACGCCTCCGCCGGTCCCGCCAGCGCAAATCAACAGCCGCATTAAAGTTCCTCCCTTCTTCAGAAGTGGCTTCTTCAGTTCCGCAACGGTCAATTCCCATCACGATGCCGAGGCCCGTCAGGGTCATTACCAGGCTGGACCCACCTGCGCTGATCAAAGGCAGGGCGTTGCCCGTCACGGGGATGAGGTTGACCATTACCGCCATGTTCATGGTGGCTTCGATCACGATCCAAAAAGTAATCCCACCGGCAATTAACCGGCCCAGGTTATCCGGGGCTCGACGGGCAATTCGCAGACCCCGCCAGAGGATGATCAGGTAAAGCAGGATCACAAAAGAGGCTCCGGCTAACCCGGTCTCTTCGACAATCACGGAAAAAATGCTGTCGGTCCAGGCCACTGGCAAGAGCAAATTCTTGATCACGCCCTTGCCGATGCCAACCCCGAAAATGCCGCCGTTCACGATGGCGTTGAAAGACCCTTTGATCTGGTAGTCGGCCTTTTCCGGATCCGTAAAACCATATGTGAATTTCTGCATGCGGTCGCGGCCGGTGCTGGTTATGCTGACCACGATAAACCCGAGCACGACGGCCAAGATAATGACCAGGAATACCTGGCGCACATCGGCTTTAGCCAGGAAGAACAGCAACCCGCCCAGGATATAGATGGTGGCAGCCGCGCTGATGTCAGTCTGCAGCATAATGAAGCCGCAGGTGATGCCGATAAGGACGATCATGGGGAACAGGCCAAAACCAACTTCATTCAGCCTGTCTTTCTTCGAGTTTAGCCACACTGAAAGATAGATGATAATTACCACTTTAGCCAGTTCGGAGGGCTGAACTGAGCGGAAAAACAGCGTGCGGGCCGGGTCGGATGAATTCCGGTTTATCACCAACACCGCTAAGAGTAATCCCAGGGTAATTAACAGCATTAAAAAGGCCCACTTTTGATAGCGATGATAGTCGACCCGTGAGGCGATCAAGGCGACACCTGCTCCGCCAAGAGCAAATTCGATCTGTCTGGTGAGTACATAGCTAGGAGGGTAGTTCTGAGACATTGAATATTCCCAGCTCGCCGAATAGACCATCAGCAAACCGAAAACCAGCAAGGTGATCACTGCCAGCAACAGCGGGACATCGAATTGCATGCGCAGTGAATGCGGCGCCTGTTTCAAAGGACGAGTATTGGTCGGATTGGTTAGAGTTGATTCACCCATAAGCGGAAACGCTCTCCACGCTGTTCAAAATCGATAAATTCATCAAAACTTGTACCACCTGGCGATAACAGGACGACATCTCCAGGCTCGATAACCGCCGTGGCTGAAAGGATGGCTTCTTGCAGGCTCTGACAATGGCTGATAGTTAAAGGCCGTTTACTCGGTTCGACTGGTCCGAGCGCCTTGAGGATCTTTTCGGAGGCCTCACCAAACACAATCACGTGATCCACACGCTGGTGGATCAAATCAGACAGGTCATGCCAGGGCAGGTTCTTGTCCCTGCCGCCTAGCAGCAGTACCAATGGTTCGCTGAAAGACCGGATGGCAGCGATACTGCGTTCGGGAGCAGTGGCGATCGAGTCGTTGTACCAGTCTGCTCCGCGGTAATGGCGCACAAATTCCAGCCGGTGAGGCACGCCGGCGAAACCAAGTACGCCCTTTCTCATGGCCGCTTCTGGGAAACCGGAGGCCCAAGCGACTGCGCAGGCAGCCAGGACGTTGAGCAGGTTGTGTTCGCCACGCAGCAGGATTGCACTCTGCTCCATCAGTTCCTGCCTGGCTGTGCCATCCTGCATGTAAAGTCGTCCGGAGTAAAAAAACGTGCCGACCAGGCCCTTTTCGGGCTGTTCCAGCCCAAATGAGATCAACTTTCCCCGTACCTGGCTGGCCAAACCCCAGGCGCCCGGATCGTCGCGCCCTAACACGGCTAAATCAGAAACAGTCTGATAAGCCAGGATGTGCGCCTTGACGGCGGTATAGGCCTGCATGTTGCCATGCCGGTCGAGGTGGTTGGGGGTGATATTCAGGATGGCGGCTACCTGGGGTGAAAGGGTCAACTGTTCGAGTTGGAAGCTGGAAAGCTCCAAAATGACGGTGTCGCCTGCTTCGATCCCATCCAGGTATTCGATCAGGGGCAGACCGATATTTCCACCCACCCAAGTTTTGTGGGGATGAACCACCGCTGCTTCAGCCATGCGTCCGACCAGGGTGGTGGTGGTGGTTTTTCCGGCTGAACCAGTAATGCCAATCACCCGGCAGGGCACAGCTTCCATGAAAATCTGCGAGTCGTTCGTAATGGGGATCCCTCTGCGCTGTGCATCGATAACGATCGGCAGGGTCAGCGGAATTCCACCCGAAAGGCACAACAGGTCAGTCTTATCAAGGAGGGTAATTGGATGTCCACCGAAGGCCAGGCTGACCGGCAGGTTTCCGAGCGTTTCCTGGATCGATTTCATCTCCTCGGCCGGCTTCTGGTCGCTCAATGTGACTATCGCGCCGCGCTGGCTAAGGAAGCGGGCCAGGGCCAGGCCCTGCCGGGCTGCGCCTAAAATGAGCACTCGTTGACCGTTCCAGGTTTTCATCCTATCACACCATCGCTAAAGCCACACCCAGCATGGCGAATAAAAGGCTGACCAGCCAGAAGCGCTGCACGACCTGGGTCTCACTCCATCCCAGCAGTTCAAAGTGCAGGTGCATCGGAGCCATTTTGAAAAGGCGTTTGCCCTTGGTATATTTGAAGTAAGCGATCTGCAAGATCACGCTCAGGCCTTCGCTGACTGGGATAATGGCGATCAGGGGTAATAACAGCCATTGCCCTGACATTAAGGCTACTACGCCCAGCGTGGCGCCGAGGGAGAGCGAGCCAGTGTCACCCATAAACAACTCAGCCGGGTGAACATTGAACCACAAGAACCCAAATAGAGCGCCCACCAGGGTGAAACAGAAGCGGCCCAGGAAGCTTTGACCCTGTTCGATGGCGATCAAGCCGTAGGCGGCAAAGGCAGTGGCGGCGATCAAGCCGGCCAGGCCATCCAGGCCATCTGTGAAATTCATTGAATTGGAAGCACCCACAATAACAAATGTGGCGATGGGAATATAGAAGTAACCAAGCGGAATATCGCCCAACACCCCAGGCCAGAACATTTGTGGGGCATCCAACAGGTAGCGCAGTCCGCAAGCCGCGGCCAGGGCCAGGATGATCTGAATTACCAACTTGGTGCGGGCGCGCATCCCCAGGCCGCGGCGAGCACCCCGAATGCCTTCCCAGTCATCGATCGCCCCAAGGATGGCGAAACCGATCATCACCGAGACCGGCAGTAATAACGAGCGACCCAGGCCGAACAGGCCAATTACTTTAGAAAAATTCAGCAGGACGGTCAGCAGGATCACCGGCGCCAGAATCATTACGCCACCCATTGTGGGCGTCCCCATCTTGGTGATGTGGCTGCCCGGTTCTTCTACACGGATCAACTTGCCGATCTTGAAATGGCGTAGGACGCGCAGCAATGGGTTGCCCCAAATAACCGTTAGCATAAAGCTGAGAGTGCTGAGGGTAAGCACAATGGAGGTCTCGTTCATTGGTTCGTCTCCAGGGCGGTAACGATGCGTTCCATGTGCATACCACGCGAACCTTTAATCAAGACTACGTCCCCTTCCCGCAATTCTTTACGCAACACTTCGATGGCTTCTGGGACGGTAGTCACCCATAGCAAGGCCGAAACTGGCATACCTGCCTGGCTGGCCGAATCTGCAATCATTTTGCCAAGCTCGCCTACTGCAACCAGTTCGTCACACACTTCGGCGGCCCGGTTGCCAACCATTTCGTGGCCTTGTTTTTCGTAGGGGCCAAGCTCGAGCATATCACCCAATACGGCGACCTTGCGTCCGCTCATCTCGTCCAGCAGGTTAAGCGCAGCCAGGGCCGATTCTGGCGACGAGTTATACGTATCATCTAACATTAAGGCTCCATTATCTGTATGGGCAGCTACCAGGCGAAGCTGGTTGTGTCCGCATTGAAGGCCAGCGATAATGTCTTGCCAGGTCAGGCCTTCGACCAATCCGACGGCGGCGGCGCGCAGGGCGGTGTGCACTGAATGGCGGCCGATCAGGGGCACGCGTAAGTGCAGCACCTCGCTGTGGAAATGCAGGCGGAAGCGGATTCCTTCCAGCCCCAGCCCTTCGATACGGTCAGCCCATAAGTCGGCTTTAGGGTCCAATCCATAATAAAAGACCTGGGCACGCGTTTTTTCTGCCATTGGGCGTACCCAGGGGTCATCGTAGTTCAGAACGGCTACCCCTTCTGGGGCGGGAGGCAGAGCCTGGACTAGCTCGGCTTTGCCACGCGCAATGGCTTCCTGGGAACCGGCTCGTTCGGCGTGCACGGTGCCCACATTGGTGATCACACCCACCTGAGGTAGCGCCAGGCTGCACAGGAAAGAAATTTCGCCCGGGACGTAGAAGCCCATTTCGAGCACGGCGCATTCGTGCCCTTCTCCCAGGCGTAGCAGGGTGAGAGGTAAGCCAATCTCGTTGTTCAGGTTGCCGGGATTCTTCATCGTCCGGTATCTTTGGCTGAGCACCTCAGTGATCAGCTCTTTGGTGGTAGATTTACCCACGCTGCCGGTCACTCCGATCACGCGCAGGTTCAGTCTGCGGCGGCGGTAACCGGCAATGGTCTGAAGGGCTTTCAGCGTATTATCCACACGCAGGCAGAAAGGTGGGTTGGGCTGGGTAAAGTCTTCAGGTAGTTTACTATTGCGTATATCTATTTCCAGGAATGGCGCCGGCAGGTCTTTCTGCACCAGTGCCAGGTGGGCGCCTTTCTCGAAGGCGTTCCCGATGTAGTTATGCCCATCCACGCGTTCCCCTGGCAGGGCGACAAACATGCCCGCTGGAATTACCTGTCTTGAATCCACTGAAGCCTCACTGATTACCAGTGAGGCTTTTTCAGGTCGGGTGCCTGTCAGCGCTTCTAAGACGTCAGCCAGAGTGAGCACAGTCTATTTCCTCATTGCCCTTTCAACTTTGCCCGCACGTCATCGGGTGGAATATTCATTAAAACGACCAATTGGCGGACAACCTCAGCGAAGACCGGTGAAGCAACCAACGAGCCCCACATATTGGTCTTTGGTTTTTCCAGCCAGACATACACCAGAAATTGGGGATCATCGATAGGGCCCCAACCCACAAACGAGGCGTTGGTCAGGTTGGTGATGTAGCCAAGTTTTCCAACCGAAATTGAGGCAGTACCTGTTTTGCCGGCAATTCGGTAACCGTCAATGTGGGCATTCTGGTAAGATTTTGATTCGACGGATTGGGCCAGCATGTTCGTCAAATCGGTGGCGGTTTTGGAGGAAATTGGATTGCCCAGGGAGCGCAGCGGTCTGGCTTCTTGCTTGCCATTGGCGACGATGGCTTTCAAGATATGCGGCGCCATCATCTCACCGTGGTTTGCCACCGCTGAGATTGCCGAAGCTAGCTGGATAGGGGTAACGTTAACGCCCTGACCGTAAGCATTGGCGCCGAGGCTGAAGGGCGTCCAACCCGGCTGGCCAGGCAGAAGTACGGGCCAATCAACCTCTCCGCTCAGGTCGACGTTGGTCATGCGCCCAATCCCGAACTTATCCAGGTAAGCGTAGAAATTCTTTTCACCGATCTGCGTCGCCACCCAGGCCAGGCAGACATTCAAGGATAATTGCATGCAGCCTTCCATGGTCTGCGGGCCGTGGGCGAGGAAGTCCCAGTTGGTAATGGTGATCCCACCAACTTCGATAGTCCCGCGGTCGAGGTAGACCGTATCCGGCGTGACTGTGCCGGTATCCATGCCGGTCGCCATGGTGAGGACTTTGAACACCGATCCGGGTTCATACATCTGGCTGACTGCCCGGTCTGTTTCGGTGCCATTGTGGAAGGTCTTCTGGTAATCCCAATATTTATTGGGGTCCATACGAGGCGTGCTGGCCATGGCCAGAATCTCGCCTGTCTTTGGATCGAGAACGACGATAGTGCCGGAGTCGGATTTCGTTTTGGCTACCGATTCATCCAGTACTTTTTCAACCATGGCCTGAATTTGTATATCGATAGTGAGGATCAGGCTGGCGCCAGGGGGAACATTAGGTAGCGTCTGCGCCTTATTAGGATCCAACGAATAATCAACGATCACAGGTTGTCCGGCCAATACATCGTTATAGTAAGCTTCAACGCCGTAAATACCCTGTCCAAGATCTCGATTGCCATCCCGGTCCAGAAACGTATAAGCGCCTACCAGGTTAGAGGCTAAAGAACCTTCGGGATAGCTCCGCTGTAAAATGGGCGTCCAAACCAATCCAAGCAGGCTTGGATACTCCTGATCTTTCTGTACTTTGCCAGCTTTTTTTTCGAGCGAAGTTTGCAGTGTTTGGAGTTTTTGGGCCTGTTCGGGTGTGATGGTGGTGCGAAGATCAATGTAAACGGCACTGTTTGCATCATATTTCGTGCTGGCTTTAGCGTAAACGTCGTTGTAATTCATTCCAGCCACGCTGGCAAGTGTGCTGGCAATTGTAACTGGACTGACCACATAACGCAAGTCGATACCGAGTTGGTACATCTCTTTATTGCCAGCCAGCATGTGGCCCCAACGGTCGTAGATATTTCCACGCTCGGGATAGAGGACGAGTTTGCCATCTTCGATCATTTTGCGAGTATCTTCACGCATGGCGCGAGTGTTAGCGCTGACCTGGATGCGTACCAATTGAGCAACCAGCAAAGCCGCGATCAAAGATAGCGAAACTGCTATAAACCTGAAGCGTACGAAGGGTTC
The DNA here is from genome assembly GCA_963820415.1 of uncultured Chloroflexia bacterium. Classification (GTDB taxonomy): domain Bacteria; phylum Chloroflexota; class Anaerolineae; order Anaerolineales; family Anaerolineaceae; genus CAWFZT01. Next base: position 240,081 of record CAWFZT010000004.1, read on the forward strand.
GCTTTTCATGGGATCCTCCTCGCTTGCATAGCGCTAAATTTCAATAAGCCCTGGAACAGGATTTCGGACAGCGAGCTGGTATATTCAGGGTTGATTGTCGGCTCCGAAAATTCCTCTGTCGCCGTTTGTGGGGCCAGAGAGGCTGTTTGTCGCCCTGAATAACCCGGTACCAGGATGTATTCTATATCGCTCGGATTGGCATAGTCGTAACCGAGGGCTTTAGCCCGTTCAAGCATGGCGGGATCGGCAGTCAGGTCGCCCAGTTGATTTCTTAGATCGGCGATGTCCTGCGCGATTACGACCTTATCCTGGTTCTTTGCCTGAATTTCGAATCCCTTGCTCATAGCCTGAGCGCTGATGCTCAGGTAAAGGCCAGCCACCAGCGAGACGACGATCACTCCCAACAAAAAAGTGGCGATCCATTTGAGCTGGTTTCGCCAGGGTGCCTGTTGGTAGGCTTGAATCAAGCTTTGAGTCATGCGTGGGTTACCTTTCTAAGTCCTTTTTTATTCGACTCTTGCAAAACTCATGCCAGTCAGCGCTTTTCAGCGATTCTCAGGTGAGCACTTCGCGCTCGGGGGTTGTCTAATTTTTCTTCTTCGGTTGCTACTATCGGATGACGGGTAATATCAATAACGGAGGCTTTGTGTTGGCAGGTGCAATCTGGTTGTTCGGGTGGGCAAATGCAGTCTTTGCTTTCACGGCGGATAAATTGCTTAACAATCCGATCCTCCAGAGAGTGGAAGCTGATAACTGCCAGCCTTCCTTCGGGAGCCAGGGCTTCGACCGCCAATGGAAGTACAGTTTCTATAGACTGCAATTCCTGGTTGACAGCGATGCGCAGGGCCTGAAAGGTGCGGGTTGCCGGATGCAATCTGCCTCGTCTCCCGCCGGTCGCCCGGCTAACCACCTCGGCCAGTTCGTGGGTGGTGTGCAGCGGCCTGGCGGTTGCAATCGCTCGAGCGATTCGCCTGGATTGAGGCTCTTCGCCGTAGCGCCAGATCAGGTCTGCCAGATCAGCTTCCGGAAGGGTGTTGACCATTTCCTCGGCGGTTGTGGGCTGTCCGGGACCGAAGCGCATGTCCAGTGGGCCGTCGCTCAAGAAGGAAAAGCCTCTTTCCGGCCTGTCCAACTGGATGGAAGAAACCCCAAGGTCAAGCATGATCCCATTGACGTGCTGCCAACCCAGGCGGCGCATTTGCTCCAGAAGAGTGGCGTAGGAGGCCTGAACCAGAGTCACCCGAGGGTTAAAAACCGACAGGCGCTGGTTTGCGATTTCCAGCGCCTGGGGATCCAGATCAAGACCCAACAACCTTCCCTCGGGCTGACAGGCATCTAAGACCCCCCAGGCATGCCCTCCTGCGCCCACGGTGCCGTCTACATAAAGCCCTGGGCTAAAAGGGTGTAAAGCATGTATAATTTGATGGTAAAGTACTGGTTGATGAAGTGGTTGATTTTGGCTATCTGCCTGCGTCATGGTTAATCTGTGGTGAGATCGAGAGCGGCATAACGCTGGTTGTTGAATTCCGGATTTTGATATTCGGCGTCCTGTTTGGCCCAAAGATCGGGCGACCAGATTTCGAAATAGTTGCCTGCACCCACAACTTCGGCAGCATTTGTAAGCAGGGCCGATTTACGCAGGAAAAGGGGAATCAGGATTCGGCCTGCCCGGTCAAATTCAATTTTTTCGGCGTGGGAGAAGATCAAACGCCTCAACTGGCGAGCGGCAGGATCGGTCAGGCTCATTTGGTTAATGCGGGTTGAAATCCTTTCGAAGGAGGTTCTGGGCAAAACGATCAGGTTCTGATCGAAACCCTGGGTGATATAAGCACCATCTTGCAGTTGTTCCCGATAGCTGGCTGGGATGGTCATGCGCCCCTTTTCATCTATGCTGTGTTGATGGTGACTGAGAAACATTTGTTCTACTCTCTTTATATATGTCGAACGTCGGATAACTCAGGCGTCTCACCCACTTCTAACCACTTTTTACCACTTTCTAACACTAGTATATACTACTTACCAACAATATGCAAGAGTTTCTTGCGTTTTGTTAACCATCTGAAATCTTAAAATATTCACAATTTAATATTCATTAATCCCTAGAGGAGTCCATGAGTGCTACTTCCCAATCATACCGAGACCTGTTTGAAGGATTGGACGTGCAGGTGCCACTGCTGGATGGCAGCCAACGCCCTTATATCAACCTGGATAACGCTGCCTCTACCCCGGCGATGCTGGCCGTACGGCAGACTGTAGACGATTTTCTGGTTTACTACAGCAGCGTTCATCGTGGGACAGGTTTTAAAAGCCAGCTCTCCACCCAGGCTTACGAACAGGCACGCCAAACGGTGCTGGGCTTTGTGGGGGCCAACCCGGATGAATATGTGTGTATCTTTGGAAAGAATGCGACGGAAGCAGCTAATAAGCTTGCCCGCCGCTGTCTGATCACTCCTCAGCGCAATGTAGTACTGGTCAGCCTCATGGAACATCACTCCAACGATTTACCCTGGCGTAATGTGGCCGAAGTGGTGCGGGTACAGGTCAATCCAGATGGATCCCTGGATGAAGTTGACTTTGACCGGAAGTTGGAAAAATACGCCAGTCGCCTGGCTCTGGTATCTATCTCCGGTGCCAGCAATGTCACCGGCACGATTAACCCAATTTACCGCCTGGCCAAGAAAACCCACGCCGCCGGCGTACAGATCGCCGTGGATTGTGCCCAACTGGCTCCTCACCGCCAGATACATATGGGAGCTCTGGATGAACAATCTCACCTGGATTACGTTATGCTCTCCGGACACAAGATGTACGCTCCCTTTGGGACCGGCGCTTTGATCGGGAGAAGAGATACTTTCGAGCGGGGTGAGCCGGATTTGCGCGGCGGGGGTGAGATCGAGATCGTCACTGTCGACCAGGTAGTATGGAGTGAGCCTCCCGAACGTGACGAAGCCGGCAGTCCCAATACGGTCGGAGCTGTAGCCCTGGCGGCGGCCATTCGGCAACTCGAAAAAGTGGGCATGGACAACGTCGCCAGGCACGAGGCTGAACTGACTGAATACACTCTCGCCGGGTTGCGTAAAATAAATGGCATTCGTCTGTATGGGAACCCTGATCCGGCTAGCGCCGCCAGGCGCTTGGGGGTCATCCCGGTCGAGGTAGATGGGTTGTCACATTTTCTGGCCGCTGCCATCCTGGGCTATGAATTTGGCATCGGGGTCCGGCACGGTTGTTTTTGCGCTCATCCTTATTTACTGAATCTGATGGGAGTATCGGATGTAGAAGCTGGGCGTGTGCGTGAGAATATGTTGCAGAAAGACCGCCGGAAGATGCCTGGCCTGGTACGTATTTCGTTTGGCCTGTACAACGAGACCTCCGAGGTTGATGACCTGCTTGAGGCGCTTAAAAGAATTCTAAAAGGGCAATATTCAGGCAAATATCACCAGAAGAAAAGCTCGGGAGAATACTGGCCAGAAGGTTGGAAAATTAACTTGAGCGATTATTCTTTCATGAGGAGCATCCAATGAAACCGCAATTATTAGCGCTTCTGACCGCCATTGCCTGGGGTGTAGGGGGATAATTTGAGAAGAAAGGTCTACAACTGGGGAACCTGGCCCCAGAAATGGGCATCACTATCCGCACTGCTGTGGCCTTGATCATCCTTGGGGCAGTGAGCTTCCCACAGTGGAAAACGATCCCACAGGCGGGCTCGAAGGCGCTTCTTTATATGATAATCGGCGGCGGTGTGGTTGCCGGAGCGGTGGGTATGTTGGCCTATTATGCGGCCATCAAAGGCGCTCCGCTCACCAAGGTCATGCCGATTGCTTTTACCTCGCCTCTCTTCGGTGCGTTAATGGGACTGATATTCGAAGGTGAACCGCTCACCTTCAAGTCCGTGGCAGGATTGGTGTTGACTGTGAGCGGAATCGTTTTATTGACTATTTGATCGGCAAGTAGGTAGTAAAGGCGCTGCCTTTGCCTGCCTCGGAACTGATTATAGCAAAAACGCAGTAATCAAACCACCGGCAATGTACGCCAGCACCCACCAAAGGTAAGCAAGGCGGGTATACAGTCTCAAGCCAGGCGATATTGGCCGGTGGTTTTGTTTTTTCGCATATCGCCAGACTAGAACCGTGTCGACCAGCATACCTGTCAGTGCAGAGTATCCCAACAACCCGTGAAAAGTGAAAGGAATTTTCCTGGAACCGGCGATCATAAAAGCCGTTGCAGTGAAATCCAGAACAACCCCGATTGTCCGTGTGGTCAGGACAAAAGAGGTGAAGGTTTTATTGCGTTGTTCGCTGAACACCGAAATAGAATAGAATATCAAGGCGAAAGTAACGATGATTGTGCCGGTTACCAGGATTGGATTCAAAGGTAGTCTCCTTAAATTTCCGAAAGTAAAGACTTTTCACGGGTGGTCCGGTTCATCCGAAAAATAAAATGTCTTGACATTCACCAGGTAATATTATATATTGGCATCTATAATTTGATATTCTAAATTCTATCCCCATCCTAGGGAGTCCTTTCAAAATAGGTTTATTGGGATTCACCGTGGAATGTTTTACCTCTCGGATTCCCAAAAAATCTCAAAATAAATTGTCGCCGGAAGGAGGCAGAGGTGATACAAAGACCGAGGTTGCTGATGGTGTTGAGCTCAATCTTCGGTGCCGGGTCGATACGTGTAGCTGCTGAAGAAGATGGAATCCCTGTGTGGGTATGGCCGGTCCTGATCCTGATGCTTGGTTTCCTGGTCTGGTGGTGGCTGCGGGAGCCGGCCGAAGAGGTTTCTACTCCTGTTCTGGCTGAACGGCCGGAGAATCCTCTCCCGCAGGTTTTGCCAGTTGTTGCACAAGCGCCCTCGGCGCCAGCCAGATTAGGAACGCTGGCTCACAAGGTATCGCGGAGACCGACCCCTCAGCCGGAAACCGCTAAGTCTCCTGCTCCGCCAGAGTTGGAGGAAAACCGAGATCAAAAACTGCCCGAAGTTCCGCCGATGGACGTGAAGCCTGACGACCTTACCATTGTTGAGGGTATCGGTCCTAAGATCAACCAGGTGCTGCAAGCTGCCGGTATCCAGTCCCTTTCTCAGCTTTCGGGTAGCGAGGTCGCTCGTTTGAAGGAAATCCTCACTGCTGCCGGCATCAGGCTGGCCGATCCGACCACCTGGCCAGAACAGGCCAGGCTGGCAGCGGCGGGCGACCAGGAAACATTGAAGGCGCTCCAGGCCACCTTGAAAGGCGGGCGTAGAGTCTAATCTTCACACAGCAAATTAAAGTTGGTTTAAGAATCTCATATACAATTGCAGGTTCCCTTGCATATTCCAGACAAAGATGTATACAATCAGCGCCAGAACGATGGCAAAAAGACCCCACGAAACGACCTTCCAGGCCAGTTTTTTTTCCAGCGCCGTTCGCTTTAACGGATTATAGGCCGAAAGCAGGGACAGCGAACCTGAAAAGAGCGGGAGCATGGCTGGCAGCCAGTAAGAATCCGGCTTGGGGGCGATGAAAAATAACAGGTAAGTGGAATAGGGCACGATCCAGGTAAGAAACAACCTGTGCAAGAATTTATGTGTACCGATCAGGCAGCCGGCTACCAGCGAAAACCCGAGAAAGAACAGGAACCATTCCGGGGCGTACCAGTTTTCCAACGTCCATTTCCACCATTGCGGGCCTTTTTGGTAATATGTCCGTTCGTCGTGGAAGTAGCCTACAGAAAGCTCATGGCTTTTCTCCGTCTGGATGGTGATTAGTTTCACCCGCTGTGTCTGATAAAACAGGAACGGGTTGCAGACCAGGACGGTGGCGCTCATTAATAATATAAACGCAAAAGCCCCAAACACGGCTTTTTTAAATGTAATCGTCTTGTTAACCAGGCCAGCGACCAGATAAGCTGGAATGGTAATAAAGAAAAAGAATCCCAACATTTTTATAGCAATCGCCAGCCCGCAAGTTACCGCGGCGATATAAAAGTATTTCCCCAATCGTAACCGGTCGCGCTCCAGAAAAAACAGGGTCAAGACAATCGCCAGCAAGGTCATGGCGTCCGGATGCCACCAATTAAGGTTCTGGCTGACCACCGATGGGATGGCGAGTAGAAACGCAAACAACCCGGCCGAGCGCAACCAGCCTCTAAAGCGGGTCATTAAGAAGACCAGCAGGCCAGCCGAGATAATTATTGGCAGCACACTGACCAACTGGCGCAGCAGCAGTAGGTTAAGCTGGGTGTGGGCGGTAAAATTCGCCCCGTAAATCAACCGCACCGGCAGTAAAACCAGCATGGAATAAAAATAAAAAGGGTAACCGTAGTGGTAATCCCCGTAAATGATCAACCGCCACCAGGTTTCGTGGATGTCCTTCCCTGCGGTGAGCATGTGCACTACGTAAGGGTAGGTGATGGCTTCATCGTGAGACAGTTTCCCAAGCATGGCCTCGTCTGCCGCTCCTTTGGCATTAGGGAAGCAGAAAGCCAGGAAATATAACGCGCCTAGTATGGCGATGATCCAAAAATTCCGTTCTTGTTCAGGATCCATTCTGGAAAGGTCACCTGGGTTGTAAATGGGCTTTCCGCGAGATCAGTCCAGGTTACCCATGCTGTTTGACCCAGTTGCCGGCCCAAAGGTAAAGGAAATCCTGGTTTTGATAAACCCGGTAAGCTCCGTAGAGTGAGTATACCATCCCTGCCATGCTAGCGGCGATCCCCAGGATTAAAGTTAGAATCATGACCGGCACGGCGATTAAGGTGCCAAGCCCAGGGGTGGCGAAGCTAAGGATGAAACCCAATGTCCAACTTCCACCAACCACCACCAGTTAAATGACAAACAGGGCAGTTTGAAAGACCAGCGCCTGTTTGCTGTGGAAAGCTACCCAGGTGGATTTTTCCTTTTGGGTCATCCAGATGACCAGGACGCCGATAATTCCGCCGATTCCGGGTACGAAAAGATTGAGTAGAGCGCTGCCGTGGGCTGCCGTAGCCCAGTTGCGTTCATTTTCATCACGTACCGAAATAGTCATAAGAAAACTCCTTATTTGCTTTGAGCGCCGACCAGTATGATTCCGAGCACGATCAGCAGGGTCCCCAGCCACTTAACCGGCGAAATTGGTTCATGGAACAACAACCAGGCAGCAAATACCTGTACACCCACCACCGACAGCCCGGCGGTGATGGGATAGACGACATTGAGTGAGGTGTTCCGCAGCAGTAGGGTTAGCGTAATCACGGTGATAAAACCTGCCAGGTTGCCCACCACCTGCCAGGCGATGATCCCGTTCCAATTGGGACTCTGCGCCGAGAATTTGAAACTGGCATTGCTAATTACGTTGAATAGGAAATTCGCTAAGAAAAGGACGAAAGTCAACAGGGTGAGTTTTGCAGGGTTCGAAAAAAGGGAACTCATTGGGTGAGCAAAATTTTAACACATATAGTTAATGATATTTCATAAAGGTTCGTGGGCGGCCCGTTGTATAATCGAGCGCCCACGAACCTTTTGGTAATGGCTCACATGCTCAAATCACCGTGAGCCTATTTGTCGTTGATATCTACCGATGGTGCATTGCCAAGCTTCTGGATCAGTTTTTTGAACCTGTCCTGGGAAGCCTGGTTCGGCAGGGCTGACAGGTAGGTGTCCATGCTTGTCCCGCCGGCGTTGCCTAATAGCCGGTAAAAGGCCAGCAGCATCTCTTCTGCATAGAAAGTGCAATGCCCGTAGCGCGCAATGCTGAACTTGGTCAGGTTGGCAAAATCCCCGGCGGCCCGCACTTTGTTACTGTACAGGATTTCGTGCCAGTACGGAATAACCGGGTCCAGGGTGGTATGCATGGTCACTAGTGGGATATGGATTTTCCCAGTCGTCTGATATTTGGTCATCTCAGTCAATGCAGCCGGATCGGCCTTATAACGTTTCACTTTGGAGTTGAGCAAAGTATCGTTTTTGGAGCCGGTATATTTGCGGTATGGCGATTTGTTATTAAAAGGATTGCCCTGATTTCCGGTATATGGACCATGCTGAAGTTCCACCCGACCGTCATCCGTCGCCATCAGATTGTACCAGAGCAGGGTTAGCACCGTATTCAAGGTGGATCCACTCCGATCCATGACGCTGATCGGAGCTTTGGTCACATTCAAAAGCTGCGAGATGGTCGTTGCTGGGGCGGTTTGGACGGCTGCAATGACCGTGGTCTGCAACGGGCCGGGAGTTTCTTTTGGCTCAGGTGGAAATGGTCCATAAGTAATGGTGGTGGGATACGTGCTCCATTGGTTGGGTAGGGAAGCAGGGATATTAATAGCGGTAGGGGCAAGTTTACCGGGGAAGAAATAATCGAAGACGATGCGGAAATCTGTCCAGTAATCCACTTGCTTGACAAAGTCCCCTATTGGGCCACACAAGGCCAGACCGCCATTAATGATAGAAGAATTTTGTTCGGTGACCAGGGTGGTTACCAGACCGCCTTCAGACGCGCCAACCACAAAAACTTTGCGGGTGGGGTAATACGTTTGGAAGTATTGGATCAAACCGAGAATATCCTGGACGCCTTCGAGGACCGCCAGGCCAGTTTTCCGGTAGCTGGTGGTAGCAAAAGCGAAGTGGAGACTGTTCACCAGACCGGGAATGGTGGTGCCATCCGAAAGGACTAATTCATCGTAGGGAATATTGACTGGCAGGCGTGGGTCCATATATCCATGGGCGAAAACAATCAGGTCGCCATTCCAGGATGCAGGCATGCAAATCAGATAGACTTCTGCAGTGCTGTTTGGGTTGAAAGGCACACAATTGGTGAAAGGTAAACTATTGGCCTTTACGGTAGAAACCGGGATTAAGGCTATCAACATTACCAGAATGACAGTTATCCGGATAATTTTGGACATTTTGGCTTCTCCTTCTATTTGGATTGGAAGATTAAAATGAGAATTTTAAATTGAAAAACTAACCCTGCCATATCCCTCCTTTTATTATCACTAAAATATGAGAAATCCTTAAACTCTCTTAGCACGGTCGCCAGGTGATTACAAGATAGAGCTTGGCAGGAAAAACCCCCTGCAAGGCGACGTGCAGGCCTTAAAATCTTGAGTTGGCATTACTCTTGCAACCTAATCGAGTGTTTGCTTTACCAGTGAAATGATTGCTCGCCAGCGATTGTGACCGGGCTGTAACAGCCAGGAGGGGTGATAATAAATCTTTATGATGTCAGTCAAAATTCTTTCCACCATAGGATAGGATCTTTTCTTAACCACATCCTCAGCGTGCTGGGTTTTATTATTTTCTGGGCCTTTATGTTTGCCTTGTTGACCTGCCCTTCCTGGCTGCCACCCCTGGTGGATAAAATCCATTAGAGAAATCCTCTTTTTCATTTTCGGCCAGCATGGAAGGCTGGCGTTTTTGATTCTTACTGCCAACATGGTAGTCTGTCAGGCAAGCCCGACTTCCGGATTGTACAAGGAATAGCCAGTTATCTTTATGGCTGGTAAAGCGCAGGCATGAAAAAATCCATGCTGTATCCGCATCCCACCGGGTTCCAAAACGGGGAAATTCAAGCCAACGATCAGCCTCTTTTACGCATCGCTGGCCTGTGCAAGCGTTACAAGGAGGGTGGCCAAATGCGGCAAGTGCTCGAAAGCGCCAGCCTCGAGGTGCTTAACGGGGAGTTTATCGCTATTCTGGGCAAGAGCGGCAGTGGTAAGACCACCCTGCTCAATCTGATCAGCTATTTCCACCGCCCAGGAGCTGACTGCTACGACCGGTTATTTGAGCCGCATCGACCTTATCCTGCCTGCGGGTAACCCCCAAAAACTGAGAGCGCTGCAAAACCGGCTGCCGCAGGGTTTGTTGGTGACGACTAATCTCTGATCAGGAGCTCAACCTGTCGATTATTTATTGGGAAGGCGCCGTGCAGATCACCGGGAGAAGCATGGAGCCCAAATCTACGGCAATGGGTACGTCAAGCTGACCGGGTACGCTCAAAGTCTGGTGGGGAATTTCTAGATATTATCGTGCGCACGTTGGCAGAATGTGGCCCATCTGTCGCCCTCCATTATTTTTGCCAGGCAGAAAAGGCTTGCAAAGTCCTGGAAGAAATCCGTCCTTTTAGCGCTCGTTACATGACGGTACAGGCTGACGTGACCGCTGCGGCTCAGGTCCAGGCCATGAAGGAAAAAGTCACCGTGCAGAATTATCCTAACCCGGCTGCCTACGTTTCCGGAAAAATGGGCATGGATGGTGTGCTGCGCGTGCTGGCGCGTGAAATTGGCGAGCAACAGAGCACGGTCAACCAGGTGGCGTTCCTGGCCACTGACCTGTCCGGTTTTATCAGCGGAGCGTTTTTCCCGCTCAGCGGCGGAACGGTGATGACGGCCATCTAGTTTGCTCAAGCCTAAGGCAGATCTTCGCCTCTGCCGGAATTAAACAAACGGTACCATTCCTCCCGATCCAGCTCGACCTGGTCGCCCCGGCAAGCGGCGGCAATGCGCTCGGGGTTGGTGGTGCCGATGATCGGTTGGATCTTGGCCGGATGGCGCAGGATCCAGGCGATCAGAATGGCTTCTCCACTGACGCCTTTCTGTTTGGCCATTTGCGCCACCAGGGTGGCCGTCTTGACCACGTGAGGGGCCGGATGCTCTTCCTTCCGCCCGGTCAGCTTGCCCCAAGCCAGGGATCCCCAGGTCTGCAGGGTGATGTTATGCTGGCGGCAGTACTCGATGGTGCCTTCGTTACGGGTCAGTTTGGGGTTTTCCTGGTTGAAGACAATGCCTTCATCCAGCAGATGGGTGTGGATCAGGTTGAAGGCCACCTGGTTGGCGACCAGGGGCTGGTCCACAAATTTCCGTAGCAGCTCGATTTCTGCGGCGGTATGGTTGCTCACCCCAAACTCGCGCACTTTGCCGGCCTGGTGCAGCTCGTGGAAAGCTTGTGCCACTTCCTCAGGTTCAACCAGCGCATCCGGCCGGTGCAGGAGCAGCACGTCCAGGTAGTCAGTTTTCAAGCGTTTCAGGCTGCCTTCCACCGTTTCGAGGATGTGTTCGTAGCTGAAATCGAAGCGCTGGGGTGAATCGGGATGCGGATCGCCTTCGAAACGGATGCCGCACTTGGATTGTAAGAGTATTTTTTCGCGTAAAGATGGCACTTCTTGCCAGATCGAAGAGAAAACCTCTTCGGATTTGCCGCGGCAGTAAATGTCGGCATGATCGAAGAAGTTGATCCCCTGGTCGAGGGCGGCGCGGATGCTGCGCATGGCATCCTTACGGGTTTGTTCAGTCAGGGGCGAAGTATCCCAGCTTCCGCCCAGGGGCATGCAGCCGTAACCGATGCGCGTCACGTGTAAATCAGACTTGCCAAGTGTAATAGTTTTCATACGTCTCCTTTAAATTAAGAATTTTTTCCGGGGGAACCATTGTGTTTATCCCCGTTCATCTTTGGTTCCCCTCTTCTTTATTTGGTCGGGCAGCTTGGCGGGACAATCTTGTATCCCCTGGGATATTTCCCATCCAGCAGCAGGGATTGGTCTGGCAGCAGCGGGAGATGTTCTCCGAAATAGGTGTCGAAGACGATACGGAAGGTGTTCACCGAGGTCATCGAAGGATAGACCATCGCTTTGCCATTGTCCGGAAAATAATATGCCTGAAAATTTTTAACCTTCACCTGTCCTTCACCATAGGCATGGTCGCTCTGCAGGATAATAACCGGCGGTATGCTGGATCTGCTCAAGATAGTCTGGACGATTTCAATCAGGCGCGAATTGAGATAAAGCACCTGGTCATGGTAACCAACTGTGTCATCGCGCGCCTCCATACGGAACTCTCCGGTGGGGGTGAACACGAACGGTTGGTGGGTGACCAGGATGTGGGCATAGATAAATTTCTTACCTGGAATGTCGGGGATTTTGCTCAGGCTTTCCAACTGGAACAAGTGATTCTGATACTGGTGGTAATTGCGCCCCGCCAGAGGGCTGCTGTCGGGGTTGAGGCTGCTGGGGCTGACCAACCAGACCACGAAAGCCGGCACTTTGGCCGAATTGGCCGGGTCGAACTCCAGCCATTCCACCAACACACGCGCCATGGTGGTGTCGATAAACATCTGCTGGAAATTGAGCGTTTCGATTTTTTCCCCGGGATCGGTGGAAGTTTCGGCATCCAGGTACACGTCCGAATCGGGCATGTCGATAAAGAGATAGGGTGATTTGTAGGAGATAAACTTATACCCCAGCGCCTGGAATTTCTTGCGCACTAGGCTGGAGGTGACCACTGGAGTGAGCAGGTATTCACGGCCGCCGCTGGTAAGCTGTGGGTAGGTGAAGCCGAGTTTGTCCAGGTAATCCATATTCAGATTGGCGGCCAATGAGGTTTCGGTATCGGTATAATTGCTCTGGCCGCACTCAGGGATGACGAAACCCATTTGTTTCAGCTTATCCAGGAAAGGTTGGTTATCGACGCCAAAATCTCGCATCCTATCCACACGGCTATACCCATCCAGAAGGAAATAATATACATCCCGGCCTGAATTTGAGGCGGTTGGGACGGCAGCCGGGGTGACCCGTACCTGCGTAGCCTGTGAAGCCAGACCGCGCCTGGCCGCCGCCACGCCAATCTGCAGGCCTGTCAGCGCCAGCAGGAGGGCGAGCACGATATTCAGTGCCTGGGTGGCGTTCTTGAAATCCGACCTGTACCGCAGGATCAGCACCGTCGCCAGGATTCCAATCCCCAGCCAAAGTGGCAAGAAAAAGCGGTGGCGGCCGGCCAGAAACCCGGATACCTGCAGGTTATCGACCAGGGCGAACAGGTGCCCGTAGGTGAAAAATAAGACCAGCCAGACAAAGCTGACTATAGCAGCCCTTTGCAGCGGGCGCACGACCAGCCAGGTCAATAAAAAGACGATAGCCGTAAAAGCCAGCGAGATCAGAAGCGAGCGCGGGGCCACGTAACCCGGCACCTGGATGAAATTAACCATCCAGAGGAAAAGCACCGGGTAAATGCCTGTAAACAATATGTAGAATGGGATACAGTTAACAATAAATTGTATTTTTTTCATTTTTTTAGAGGTGAAAGTCGAATGCCTCCATTCTACCGCGCATCTGTGTCACTTTCGGGGTGATTCGGCTGGAATAAAATAGAGAAAATGACTAAATAGAATTTTAACGATTATCATCATTATCGGTGATGTTTGTCAATTGACACTGCCTCTCCAATATAGTATTTTTTATCTTGTTTGCAAGAAAGCTCGAATATCTTTCTGGAGGATTATTTTATGGCTATGAAGATTTTGGACGATTGCATCGCTTGCGGCGCCTGCCTGACCGAATGCCCCACCAATTCGATCACCGAAGATACCCCGATTTACGTGATCGATACGAAGACCTGCGTGGAGTGCGTCGGGCATTATGACAGCCCTCAGTGTGTATCGGTCTGCCCGGTCGAGTGCATCGTCAAGGCGTAGAACTGGATTCCGCCACAACTGATTTAAGGACGCCTCCTCCCTTGGGGGTGTCTTTGTTTAATTTCTTGACACTGGAGCTGTAAATGGAATCACCCACCTCCCCTCCCTACGTCTTATGCCTGGATGGCGGCACGGAAAGTATCCGCGCCGGAATTTTCGACCGTTCCGGCAGCTTATTGTCTGCCTCTTCCAGCGCGTACCCCACTCGTTTTCCAAAATCTGGTTGGGCTGAACAGGACCCTGGTGAATGGTGGGCCGCTGCCGTCTGGGCGGTGAAAGACTGCCTGGCCATGGCTCCCGTCCGTGCCGCTGATATCCGCGGCCTCTCGCTGGATGCTACCACCTGTACCTTGTTGGCTCTCGGGGCGGATATGCAGCCCTTGCTCCCGGCGCTCCTGTGGGTAGATGTGCGCGCTGCCAGCCAGGCGGCGCGCATCTTTGCCACCGCGCACGCCCACCCGGCCCTGGCGTACAGCCCAGCCGGCTGCAACGCCGAATGGATGCTCAGCAAAGCGCTCTGGCTGGCTGAAAATGAACCTGATCTGTATGCTCGCACGGCTCACTTTATCGAGTACACCGATTGGCTGGTCTACCAGCTCACGGGTAAGCTGGTGCTCAACCTCAACACAGTTACCCAGCGCTGGTACTACAACCAGCGCACTTGGAAATTCCCATCCAGCTTGTACGACCAGTTGGGTATCCCGGATTTAATCGCCAAGATTCCGCAGGAGGTAGTCCCTGCTGGCCAGGCAATCGGACCACTGCGTCCAGAAGTGGCGCGTACCCTGGGACTAAGCGAGACAACCATCGTCTATCAGGGAGGAGGGGACGCCTTCATCGGCCTTTTAGGTTTGAACGTCACCCGGCCTGGAAAAATCGGTCTGATCACCGGGTCGTCAAACGTCCTGGCCGGTTTTGCCGCTGAGGAATTCCACCATCCCAGCCTGTACGGCGCATTTCCGGATGCGGTGGTACCCGGGTTGTTCCTGGTCGAAGCCGGCCAATCTTCGACCGGAGCCAACCTGGCCTGGTTCAAACGCACTTTTGCCCAGGACTTGCCGGATGGCTTGGCCTACCAGATGCTCGACAGTGAAGCGGCTTCTGTTCTTCCGGGTGCAGGTGGGTTGGTGGCATTGGATTATCTTCAGGGCAACCGCACACCTTACACCGACTCGCAAGCGCGCGGGGCTTTATGGGGTCTCTCCCTTTCTTCCAGCCGCGGGCAGGTCTTCCGGGCGTTGATGGAAAGTATCGCATTTGGCAGCCGCCTGATCCTGGAATCGCTGGCGGTAAACGGCTGCCCTGTAGAGCAAATTTACGCCTGCGGAGGGGCCACGTACAGCGATCTGTTCATGCAGATTTATGCGGATATTTGCGGGATACCTATTTCTGTGGTGAAAGTGGCTGACGCGCCCCTGATGGGAGACGCGGTGCTGGCGTTTACCGGTCTGGGAGTATATACGGACCTGGCCGCCGCAGCCGAAGCCATGGTCAAATTCGACCGGCATTACCTCCCTAATCTGGAGCTCAGCCAGGAATACCAGTTTTATTTTGAGCTTTACAAAGACACCTACCATCAATTGAAAGACCTGATGCACCGGCTTTCCGAGCACCTGCTAGAGTCGGAAGGTGATAAGCCTCCCTTGCGAAGGTTTTCCTAAGCGCCTGGCCGTAAACCCTGATGCCTTCGCAAGGTTGCCAACCAGGATCCAAACCTGGCAAAGGGTAAGCTGCCTCTCACCAGGCCCCAGGTTTCGTCAGGTATTGATGGATCGAGTTGGCGGCCTTGCGTCCTGCGCCCATCGCCAGGATGACAGTGGCTGCTCCGGTGGTAATATCGCCTCCGGCCCACACCCGTTCCCTGGAGGTCTTGCCGGTCTGCTCATCGACGAGGATGTTGCCTTTTTCCCCGATGGCAATCCCTGGGGAAGTCGCCGGGATCAACGGATTGGGGCTGTTACCGATGGCGTGGATGACGCAGTCGAAGGTCTGGGTGAAATTGGAACCTTTTATCGGGATCGGGCTGCGCCGGCTGGATTCATCCGCATCGCCCAGTTCCATGTGGATGCATTCCAGGGCACAGACGCGGCTATTTTCATCTCCCAGGCTGCGCACTGGCAAGGTCAGAAACCTGAATTCTACGCCTTCTTCTTCGGCATTTTCAATTTCTTCCAGGCGGGCGGGCAATTCGGCGCGTGAACGCCTATACAGGACGGTGGCTTCAGCCCCCAGGCGCAGAGCTGTCCTGGCGCAGTCCATCGCCACGTTACCGCCCCCCAGGATCGCTACTCGCTTATGTGTTTTCACCGGCGTGGGGGTCTGGGGATATAAGAACCCTTTCATCAGGTAGATGCGCGTCAGGTATTCGTTGGCCGAGTACACCCCGTTCAGATTATTCCCAGGCATTTCCATAAACCAGGGCAGGCCGGCGCCGGTGCTGATGAAGCAAGCATCAAATTCCTCGAGCAGTCTGTCCACTGTGCGGGTTTTGCCAACCACGTAATCGACTTTCATTTCAACGCCCAACCTTCTCAGGTAGTCGATTTCACCGTCCACGATGCGTTTGGGCAGGCGAAATTCTGGGATCCCGTAAGAAAGTACGCCGCCCATCTTGTGCAGCGCTTCCAGGATCGTTACCCTATGCCCGTATTTAACCAGGTCTGCCGCAGCCGTCAGGCCGGCCGGGCCGCCGCCCACGATTGCCACCTTTTTACCGCTGGGCGCGGGAAGGGCAGGCAGTTCCACATAGGATTGAGCGGCTTCCCAATCACCCAGGAAGCGTTCCAGTCGCCCAATGGCAATTTGTCCGCCGCGTTTAATAAGGGCGCAGGTTTTTTCACACTGTTCTTCCTGCGGGCAGATCCTGCCGCAAACCGATGGCAAGGCATTTTTCTGCTTGAGAATGCGCGCCCCCTGGGCAAAATCACCCTGCGCAACCGCCTGGATAAATTCAGGGATGCTGACCTGCACCGGGCAGGTGGGCACGCACAAGGGCTTTTTACACTGCAGGCAGCGCCTGGCCTCTTCAACCGCCAGCTCGGGAGTATAGCCCAAGGCTACTTCGTTAAAGTTGTGGCTGCGTATCTCCGGAGCTTGCTTGGGCATTTCTCTGCGCCGCAGGTCGATTTTTTTCGGGGTTGTCTCAGGCATTGGTCAGGTCCATAGTGGGCATGTTTAATCAGAAGAACCGGTATTTATTCGGCTGCGCTGGATTTGAACGGCAAGACTTCTTCGTTCAAGTAGGCTTTCCGGCGTTGGGCCAGTTCCTCCCAGTTCACCTCGTGCCCATTGAAATGTGGGCCGTCTACGCAAGCAAATTTGGTGGATGAATTAACCGTCAGCCGGCACACCCCACACATGCCGGTGCCGTCAATCATCAGGGTATTCAGGCTGACGATTGTGTCGATGTTCAGCGGCTGGCTTTCCTGGGCGCCGCGCATCATCAGGTAGTTGCAACCGTTGATGATGATGCGGTCCACCGGGGCTGGCAGGCCGGCAATGATTTTGCCCAGGTTACCGATGTGACCGCGCAGGCCCTGCGACCCGTCCCGGGTAATCACGATCAGACGGTCTGCCACCCGTTTCAATTTTTCCAGCCAGTAGAGCAGGTAAGCGCTGCGCGTTTCGATCACGATAGTGACCCCGTTGCCTCTGGTTTGCAACGCCCTGGCGATTGGGTAGATGCTGGCGATGCCATAACATCCCCCAATGCACAACACGTTGCCGAAGTGGTCGATGGGCATCGGATTTCCTAACGGGCCGGCCACGGTGGGCAAACTACTTCCGGCATTTTTAGCGGCCAATTTCTGGGTGGTTTTGCCGACGTTCAGGTAGACCAGGCTGAGCGTGCCGGCCTGAATATCCCAATCCGAGACGGTCAACGGGATGCGCTCGCCATCCTCCTCTACGCGCAGGATGACGAACTGCCCCGGCTGGACCACCTCCGCTATTTCGGGGGCGGCGAGGGTCACCAGGTGCAGGTTGGGGACGATCATCGTGTTTTCGAGGATCTCAGCCATCGCTGTTCCCGGTTTTTCTTGGTGCTAACTGTCTCAATCCCTGGACGTACAGGGTAAGGGGAAAACCCACATAAGTATCCTGGGTAAGCTGTGGGTCAAAGAAGGTGTGCTTTTCAATCACCGCAGAATATTCCTTGGGACGGCAAAGAGCGGCGCTTTCTATCGGCGTGTGTTGTGAAATCGAAGACCAAACCATCGGACTATTCACCTGAAAATGCTCAGGCAGGCCGGCCATTTCAGAACGGACATCTTCCGCACTCGTAAAATCGAAACCCGCCAGGCCCATCTTTTGAGCGATTCGGCACAGGATCTCCCAGCCCGGTAAGGCCTGCCCGGGAGGTGGGACTGCCCGGTGAAGTGCGTGTACGCGACCGGCGTAATCAATCAGGCTGCCATCCTCTTCACTGAATGCGGTGGTGGGTAAAATCAGATCGGGATCGAGGCCTGCCATGGGTGGATAGATGTTTTGGAAAAGGACGAAGGGATGCCCGCCGGGAGCGTGTTGCAGCTCATCAATATTTTCCCCGAGCAGGTAGAGCACCTGCGGATTCGAGGAGGTAGGCTGGTCATCTTTACCTGGAATCCCCAACAGCAGGCTGATCAGGTCAGCCTGCTCAGGAAGGGCAACTACCTGCGCCCCGGAAATCCTGACCAGAGAATTAATCGCTTTCAGAAGCCTCAGGCGGTCAGGGTGGATAAATACGGCTGGGCCGGCGATAATCACCGGCTGGACGGACTTGCACAGCAGGTAGGCAGCCTGCTCAACAGGACCGGGCAGGTTCCTGCCATTGCCTTCGTTCAGGGTTAGTAGCAGTTTGCCGATCTGGCTGGCAAGCTCGCTTATCAGGCTGGCTTCATTGCCGGGCGTGGTCTGCAGACACAGGTCGGCAAAACGCCCCAGGCCGCCTTCTCCGCAAAAGGCAGCCACGAGGCTGGCTACGCCCATTTTTGACTGGTGAAGTATGACTTCGACACCCGGCTGGTTGTATTTACTTTCTAACCCAAGGCACACAATGCTGGACGCTTCTGCCAATATAGACAGGGGCTGAGACTGCCTGACCAGGTCGAAGACCTCACCGGTTCCAAGCGCATAGCCATTTATGCATTTGGTGTGGATGTTAGTGGATCCCATCCCCAGGCGGGTTAAATTTTTGAGCGATGTAGAGACTTTCCAGGCTGCAATGGGGGGAGACCACCATCTCGAATTTATCAGGCAACACCCCGGATAATTTTTCGGCAGCTATCCAGATGGTTTCTTCCCAGGAAATTCTCAAGTGCCTGCCCCCTACGGCTTTTTGCGGCTCTGTCAACCGGGTGGGGTGGTTTACCAGTTCGGTGATCCCGAAGCGGCCTTTGACGCACAGGCAGTCGGCGCCTGTCTGGTGGTCTGACAGGCTCCCGACTACCCGATTATTTTTCGACAACAACCTTATCTGGCAGCCAATACTGCACAAGGGGCAGGTCGTTACCGTTTCCTCTTCCGGTTTGCCATCCCATTTGCGCGTCTTTTCGGATAAAGCGCCGGTGGGACACACCTCGACGCACGCCCCGCAGAACTTACAACCAGCCGCCAGGTGGGTGCGGTTGAAGGCGGTGTCGACTACCGTCTGCGAACCCCGCTTCGTATAAGCGATAGAGCTGGCAAAATGCAGCTTTTCGCACAATCGCACACACCGCCCGCATAATATGCACAGGTTATAATCGCGGTCAAAAAACGGGTCGTTCTTTTCCACCTTCAGCATGCGGTAGCGTACCGGATAGTCCACTCCGGCCAGGCCAATCTTTTCTACCAGTTCCTGCAACTGGCATTGGCCATCTTTGGGACACGACCGGCAGCCGGTTGTGACGCCGGCCTTATGCAGGGTGATCATGCATTCGTCACAGTGTGATTTTTCCTGGCAGAACAGGCAGCTCGCCGGGTGGTCCGCCAGCAGCATTTGCAGCAGCTCTGCCCGTAAAGCCTGTATCTTGGGTGTCTTGGTCTGGATGACCATGCCTGGTTCGGCCGGGGTGGTGCAAGCAGTAGAGGTATTTGGCCTACCCTGGATCTCGACGATGCACATGCGGCAAGATCCGTGCGCTGGCAGGCCGGGATAATCGCACAAGGTCGGGATATAAATTCCCTGCTGGCGAGCGGCCTGCAAAATGGTCACACCCTGGTCAACGCTCAGTGTCTGCCCATCGATGGTGATGTGGACGCTCACATTGCCACCTCCCGCGCCGTAACCGGCGCAGGTTTTATGGCGTTGCGAGCGCATTTTTTCACGCAAGAATGGCATTTAGTGCATTTTGTGGTATCCAGACGATAAGGTTCCTTCTTTTTTCCTTGGATGGCCGCGCTAGGACAGGCTTCTACACACAGTCCACATCCATTGCACCGGTCTGAGTCAATGTAGTACTCGAATAACTCATCGCATACCCCGGCCTGGCAGTATTTCTCGGTGATGTGGCTTTGGTATTCGGCCAGGAAATAGTGCAGGCTGCTGGCCACCGGGTTCGAGGCGGCCTGCCCCAGTCCGCATAGGGCGGTTTGGGACATGGTCTTGGCCGCTCTTTGCAGAATCTCCAGGTCTTCTGGTTGTCCGTCCCCGCCCACGATCTTATTCAGCGTATCCAACAGGATGCGGTTACCAATCCGGCAGGGGGTGCAGTTACCGCAAGATTCGTTTTGGGCGAAGCTGGTAAAATAGCGCGCCATATCCACCATGCAGGTGCTTTCGTCCATGACGATCAGGCCGCCCGAACCCATGATCGAGCCGGCGCTCCGCATCGATTCGTAATCTATCGGGGTGTCCAACTGGTCCGCCGACAGGCAGCCGCCAAGCGGTCCGCCGGTCTGCACGGCTTTGAACGGTTTTTTCGTCCCTCCGCCGATTTCGTATACGATCTGCCGCAGGGTCATCCCCAGGGGCACCTCGATCAGGCCCGTATTGCGAACCTTTCCGACCAGCGAGAAGGTCTTCGTGCCGCGATTGCCCGCGGTGCCGAACTGTTGGAACCATTTGCCGCCATGGCGGAGGATATGCGGGACGGTGCCGAAAGTTTCCGTGTTGTTGATTAAGGTCGGACAGCCGTGCAGGCCCTTACCGGCCGGATAGGGCGGGCGCGGCCTGGGCATGCCGCGCTGGCCTTCCAGCGAGGCGATTAAGGCCGTTTCCTCGCCACATACGAACGCCCCTGCCCCTTCTCTGATGGAAATGTCAAAAGAAAAATCGGATCCCTGGATATTCTGCCCCAACAAGTCATAGGCGCGTAGCTGTTCGAGCGCTATTTTCAGGCGCAGGACTGCTAGGGGATATTCGGCGCGCACATAAATGATGCCATGCCGGGCGCCGGAGGCATATCCTCCGATCAGCAGCCCTTCCAGGACAGCGTGCGGGTCGCTCTCGATCAAGGCCCGGTTCATGAACGCGCCAGGGTCGCCTTCGTCTGCGTTGCAGATCACATATTTAGTTTCTGCGGCGGCGTCATGGCAGATTTGCCACTTTTTATAGGTGGGGAAACCCGCCCCGCCTCTGCCGCGCAGGCCGGATTCTTTCATTTCGTCGATGGTATGCTGGGGCGGCCTGGAGAGAGCTTTGATAAAACCCGCGTAGCCATCCTGCGCCAGGTAATGGTCGATGTCTTCGGGATCGATTAGGCCGCAGTTGCGTAATACCACCCGCACCTGGGGCTTCAACATGGGTAGATCGAAAAAGTGGGGAATGCCGGTTTTGACAGTGAAGGCTGCGACGCCAAAATGCCCCTTGGCCATTCTGGGCAGGAGTTCCCCTCCAAGCAGGTTCGCCTCGATGATTTTCCGGGCTTTTTCCGGAGCTACGTTGGCATAACTGACGCGCGGCTTTCCGGGCAGGGCGATGTCCATGAGCGGTTCCAGGTAACAGGGACCGATGCATCCGACCTGGACAATCCTGGCTAACAAATGGTATTTATACAGCGCCGACTGGATGGCCTGCAGGACTTCCAGCGCGCCCGCAGCTCTGCCGCAGGAAGCTGCGCCGAGATAGATGACTGGAACGCCTCCGTTGACCAGTTCTTCCCACTTTAGTTTAGCTGCGAGGCGGAGATCTTCAAAGTTCTTCATGCAAAACCTTCCGCAGCTCTTCGGGAGTCATTTTTCCATAAATCCTGCCGTCTATTTCTACCACTGGGGCCTGGGCGCAGCAGCCCAGGCAAGCAATTTCCTGGAAGTCGAAGCGAGAATCGGAAGTAGTCTGGCCCGATTTGATACCCATTTGTTTTTGAACTTCCTGGGAAAGCTGCTCTCCGCCCTGGACGTGACAGGCCGTGCCCATGCACACTCGAATTAGTTTCTCGCCGGGTTTCCGGAAGCGGAATTGCGCATAAAAAGAAGCCACGGCGTAGATGTACGTCTCAGAAACTTTTATAAAAAGGGCAATTTGCCTGACGTCCTCTTCTGAGATGTAGCCATGTCGATTTTGACAGAGCTGCAGCATGGCAATCAGCTCGTCCGGCTTTCCGGAAAAGTCCTCCAGCGATAAAGATTGTTCATCTACTAGCAGTAATGTGTCGTCACCCATAAAATTCCCAGTGTATGACTCTTATAGAATTAAAAGTATACAACACCAGTATTACCTTGATAGTGACATGCTTCCCTATCATTTATCCCGATTGAATGGGTTATAAAAAGACAGAAATCACCTGCACCCAGGTGGTGTGATCATTCTACCACGCCCTGAAAACCTGGATGAATGGTATTTCCTCTTTTCCGTGTCACCATACCGGCGGAACAAGTGCAGGGTTTGACCGGATCGTTGTAATAACCGCAAGGGCAGGCATTCCTCATATTACAACCTAAAACGCTCGCCATAAAGGCGGTTTAACAGCTTATGGACGGATTGGCGTGATGCAATGCACCTGAGATGCGAGCGACCGATCCGCTATCCGCTGGAGCCGGTGTTGGGCCCCAGCCTTTCGAATGACTTCAACGATAACACCTTCTTCTGGGCTATAACCATACTATCTTTATGAATACCTGAACTGATTCCTCAATGGACGAAAAATCTGAAGATAGACGAACCTTCCGAGCTGTCCAAACTTGACCCTCTTGTAATTCTCCTAGTATGGCCCAACCATCAGAACAGCTGTAGTTAACGCGTTTCCCTTCGAAAGTGGCTGTTGCACCACCCATGAAGATACAATTTGTGCCATCTGCCAGCTCAAATGCCCACGCAGACTTTACGGGTGATACAGTCCCACGCCCAGGTAATGATTCTGTGAGATTTAGTTTGAAACCAGTGCTGTCACTCAGTGGGCTTGTATCGCATATTACCGCTTGACTATTTCCTGGAATACTAAAGCAAGGGTCGTAAATAGAGTTGTCTGTCATGCACCGCCATGCGTCAACTCGGTTGAGCACATTTGATGTTGACCAGCAAGAGCCAGTGCGTTCTTGAGTGGGCACACCCTCGGGGTGAAATACAATGACTTGTGTAGATTCTGATGTTGGGTTTGGTGTGAATGTGGGCGTATACGTTGGCGTAGACGTAACAGCAATTGTCATAATTATAGTTGTTGCCAGTGTTGAGGATGGCTTTGGTGTCATGGTAGTTTGAGATGGCACTTTTTCTCCTTCCGTTATGGTGCAACCGAAGGTAAATAGTAAACAACAGCCTATGAGAAGCCATATCAGATACTTGCTAGGCAGTGAACGCTTGAAAGTGAACTGATGGTTACTTGGTGTCATTGTATTCTCTCCTGACAAGCTAGATAGCCACTTTGGTGTAGTGGTATAGCTATAAACACCAACTCATTAGTCCTGGCGCTGGGCCTAACACGCGTATAAGCGGATCGTATAACTGCTTATAGACGATCCCTATAAAATCCCAATTGGCCGCAACTATCTTTTGGTTATCTCTAGCGTGTTTGGATTGTTATCTGCACGGGCAGGAATACCTCATATTACAACGTAGAGCGCTCACCTTATTGGTGGCTCAACGGCTTATGGGTAGATGGGCGGGAGGGACGACGGTATCAGCATTGGTGGACGGTCGTAGTCCTTCGTTGGGACTCTACGCACCACTCGAACACGGGTGGCACCTGCGGCAGTAGTGTCCGACCTGACGAATCGAAGGCCAGCCCCTCGTAGGACGAGAAGAGACTCTTTCGAGTTACTGGGTCATCAGGCTTCGATTTTCTTGATCGTGGTGTCCGCAATCACCGTTTTGATGGCGACCTTCACAGCATCTTCCATGGGATCTTTGAAGGGCACCTCGATTCGGAGCAGGCCGTTCTCGTAGATCGCTTCGGCTTTGTCAGGTTTCACTGGCCAAGCTAGAGCCAGTGATGAAACATACTCGATGTCCCTTGCTGGTGCTGTCAGGTGGATGCTGTCTTCCAGGATCTTCAGATCGATGGTATCCGTTGGCGCTCCTGGGATGGCGAACTCCACTACTAGCTTCAGGTTCTCATCGTCAGCATACGCTACTGTATTGGGCGCAACCCTAATCCGATTTTGCGGCATACTGGCAACCTCCTTGTGGTTGGGAACAGCTCAACCTCGTTAATACTATAGCATTGTTGATTTTGCAGGTCAAGTACGACGGCCAGGGCCGCCTAACTAGGTGTTCAGCCGCCGTTTGGTGGCTCAACAGCTTATAGGCCGTTGCGGTCTAATCACCGAAATTAATATAGGCATTAGGCGGTCATAGGTTAAATTCTGAAATATGCTGTTTAAAGTATAACACGGCAGTCAATACCCCGGAGACAAAATGAACGAACAATTTGCATTATCACCGCACCATTGGACGACCCTTATGACCACCCCGTCTATCTACCAAACTCACGCAATGGGTGCAACCATTTCTTGGTTATCTCAAGCGCGTTTGGATTGTTATCTGCACGAGCATGGGTTCATGGCAGCCACAAGAATGTAGTGGTCATAAATGGCACCAAGAAATGGCTTTTCACTTGGAAGTTGATTTACAGGCTTACAGAGGGCGTCTACCAGACAGTTCGCTGCATCCGGCAGGTGGAAGTTAAAAAGAGCGCCTGGTTTCTACTATCAACCTGGCGCGAGCGATGATATCAAGCGGCAGTTCACTACCGGGAGGAGTATAGCCAACCGAAGTGATGTGTGTGCCTGGAGAGATCCAGGTGATCTCAATCACTGGTGAGATTGAGGTTGTACACAGGCAGATAACATCTGCGCTTTGCACTGCCTCTTCGAAAGACTCCACTGCGTGCGCTTTGGGATTCGACTGAGCCAGCTTCTGGTCATCTTCAAAGTAATAGGACGCGATCCTGATCTCTTCAAAGTCTCTAAGCCGAGAACAGATCTTCAAAAGGGAGGCGCCTTGAACGCCTGCGTCGATAATGGTCAAAAAAAGCGCATCTTTACGAGACAGGTGCCTGACTGAAAGCGCCGCACAATCTGCGGTTCACATGGCAGTGATATAAGTGCCATCCATCAAAGCAACCGGTTTCCCCGTGTTCGAGTCGAAGGCGCAGATCAAAGCCTGGTGACCTGGCAAGCCTGATTTGGGATTCTCTGTAAAAACCGTGATGAGTTTCACAGTGATGACGGCTCCAGGCTGCCAGGTAGGCATGGACATCAGGTATCCCGCATTGGGAATAGTCACCAATTGCGGTTTGGAGCGATTGCCTCACCTTTGCTGAGAGCCATAAACCCATCGGCCAGCGAATTTAACAGATCATCCTGATCCAACAGTTCCTGGACTTCTTTCTGATTGAGAAAAAGCAGTTCCATTTTGTTATCCTGTTGTAAGCAATCTATGGAAATGCGTGCTTGCCTCCCAATTTTAACATTTTAATTCACTAGAACCAATTGAATTATCATGTGCTATACTGTTTAAGGAAATTTGATCAAGTTGAATTACTTTATAAGGTTTATCTTGTATTTCATTTTCCTATACATGAAAGTCTTCCTTCAGGGGGGTGAAATATGTTACAAAACTTTTCAGTCAGACGTTTTTTCAAGTTGGTTCGCCGGCAAGGGGCAGAACGTTACCTCTTGGAGGTTCTATTAAGTTTTGCGCTCTCGGTGAGTTTGACTCGTTTTTACCTTTCTGTGACGGGTTATCCTCAACTTGGTGGGGGTGAAATGCATATTGCACACGCGTTATGGGGTGGATTACTGCTCTTTATTGCTGCACTTTTACCCCTACTTTTATCTAATCGCAGAGTATATGGTACAAGTGCGATCATCGCTGGGATTGGCGTAGGTCTCTTTATTGATGAAGTGGGAAAATTTATAACAAAAACCAACAATTACTTCTATCCTGCTGCTGCTCCTATTGTTTACACATTTTTCATCCTGGCGATCCTGATCTTTTTACGATACAAGCGACCACCGCATATCGATGATCATGCTGAACTCTGCCGGGCGTTGGAAGATGTTCAGGAATTCCTACACCATCCTTTTGGTACTAATTATAGAGAGGCTATAGAGAAAAGGTTGGCTTATATTGCGCAAAACCTGGAATCAGGAGCACATGCCAGGTTAGCCTTACAAATGCTCGATTTTGTTCGAGCTGACGAGCGTCCGGTTCCTATTGTAAGATTAACCTGGCACCAGAGAGTTTTGAATCGCATTTCCCATTGGATGACGGCTGAGCGGGAAAAAGTTTTTCTGATCATGGGTTTAGCATTATTAGGAATAGTTGCCTTTAAAAACCCAGCGAAGATATTGCTTGCTCGATGGATCAGCCCTTCAAACATAATTGAAAAGGTATTAAGTATTACGTTTGGGAGACATATTGAAATTACAGCGTCATTGGAAATGTCGAATGTCAGGGTGATCCTCGAGTTGATGGTGGGAACAATTTTCCTGGTTTCCGTTATACTCTTACTTCTGCGGCAGAATAAGACTGGAGTTCTCCTGGCATTTACTGGCTTGTTTATATACTTTACAAGCGCGAATATACTCGTCTTCTACTTCGAACAATTTTCGACGATTATCATGGTAGCCATTCAATTTGCAGTGTTACTTGGTTTACTCGATTATCAACGTCGAATTTCACGAATCAGATCCACCTGATCACATTAATTTCTTTCCCCAGGCGATTGCCGATCAGCTTATAATATTCGACCCGCGGTACCTGGACGTGGATGTCGATACGATCTGGCAATGAATAGTCGATGATGACTGATTCCTCTTGGTCAAGCTAGCGATACGCGGTTCAGTTTACGTCGAGTTGGCGAAACCCCGCCCGTGGTCCATCCAGGGGCGGCAGGCCCAGGGCCTGTACTGCCCAGGGTAGAGCCGAAAGAAGCTGTTCGAGCTGGACCTTACGAACCAAGGGCGCCTCTGGAATGATTGGCAGCCCGGCGTGGGCGGCGAGATATCAACTCAAAAGAGCCGCGAACGGACCGCCTTCCGGTAGAATGGTGTCCGGTGCGGGACCGCCCTCTGCCTCCAGGCTGGGAAGCCAGAACGGCAGGTCGGCTGAGGGGTTCCCCTGGCAGGTCCAGTTCCAGTCAACTAAGACTACTCTATCCCCCAGAAAGCACAGGTTGTCGCTCCGCACGTCTGTATGGGTCAGAGCTTCACCGTGCAGGACTTGCTTTCCATCGACTGCCAGCAAGGTGGGTAAGGCGCACTCCAGCCAACCCCGGCTGATAAGCTCCAATCCAAGAAACGCTTCTGGCTCATCGGCAACTTCCTTCCAGCCATCTGTAATTGAGAATTGATCTTCCAGGGGTAAGAGACCAGGCAGGGAGAAGGAGGCCAGCCGGACGAGCATATCCCGAACCAGCCCAATTTGGCGGCTAGTCCAAGGCGGGGGCCAGGCCGCTTCCGAGAGGTCTTCCAGAACGAGGAAGGGAAACTCACCTTTGTCCTCCCATGCGATCAGGCGGCATAAAAATGGTGCTTCTAGGTTGGTATAGACGGTGTACTCTTTACGCAGCCATTCAGCGGTAAGGTCGGTAGTGGCACATTTGATAAATACTGTGTTTCCATCCTGCAAGCGGGCACGCAGACGCAAGGCGGATGTATACCCGCGCCGGATCACGTTAAGGATAGTCAATGGCTGGCTCAAGGCTCGTTCAAAACGGGCGAATAGGGCGGTAGTAATACGGTTGTCTTGCGACATCTGCAGAAATTTTCTTATGGCAATTCGGGATTATACATCCATCCTCGGCCGGTATTGCAGCGCCTCCGCCAGGTGCGCCGGAGCTGATCTTCTCGCTGCCGGCCAGGTCGGCGATGGTGCGCGCCAGCTTGAGCACGCGGTGATATGCGCGCGCTGAAAGCTGCAACCGCTGCATGGCAGTTTTCATCAGGCTGCGGCAGATATCATCCAGGGCGCAGTACTGGCGCACTTCGGCCGGGTGCATGTCCGCATTACAGGCAATCCCGGTACCGGTGAAGCGCTGGCGTTGGATCTGGCGGGCTGTTTCGACGCGCTGCTGCACCACGCTGGATTTTTCTCCCAGGCGGCTGTCGCTCAGTTTCTCATATTCGACGCGTGGCACCTGGATGTGGATGTCGATGCGGTCGAGCAGCGGTCCGGATATGCGCTTTTGATATTTGGTGACCGTACCGGCCGAGCAGGTGCAGGCTTTGACCGGGTCGTTAAAATAACCGCAAGGGCACGGGTTCATGGCAGCCACAAGTTGAAAATTAGCCGGAAAAGTCAGCGACCCCTGGGCGCGGCTGATCGTAACGATCTTATCCTCGATTGGCTGGCGCATCACTTCCAGGACGCGCGGGCCAAATTCGGGCAGCTCATCCAGAAAGAGCACGCCGCGGTGCGCCAGGGATATTTCGCCGGGATGGGGCCAATTGCCCCCGCCGACCAGCCCGGCGTGAGAAATCGTGTGGTGCGGAGCGCGGAAGGGGCGCGTCCGCACCAGCGGTACATCCGGCGGTAGCTGGTCTGCCACCGAATAAATGCGGGTAACATCCAGGGCCTCATCGATCGACATGCGCGGCAGGATCGCCGGTAGAGCACGAGCAAGTAGAGTTTTACCAGCGCCCGGCGCCCCGACCATAAGACAATTATGCCCGCCGGCTGCTGCCACTTCCAGAGCTCGTTTTACATGTTCTTGCCCTTTTATATCGCAAAAGTCGGTCTGGACTGACGGGTCAATTTCATCGATCGGGACAGGTAATTGCGGTTTCAAGCGGTGAAACCCGGTAAGATGGGCGTGCAGTTCAGCCAGGTTGGCGACTGGTATGACCTCCAGTCCGGGCACCAGGGCAGCCTCGGGCGCGTCGGTTGCGGGCACGATCAGGCATTTGAAGCCTTCCTGTCGCGCCAGGGCTGCCATAGGCAGGACGCCGCCGCGTATGGCGCACCGCCCCGTCCAGGGATAGCTCGCCGACAACCAATGTGCTGGTCACCTGTTCGGGTTCAAGGTCGCCGGTCAGCAGCATCACCCCCAGGGCAATGGGCAGGTCGTAGGCTGGGCCTTCCTTGCGGATTGAGGCTGGCGCCAGGTTGACCACCAGCCGTTTGCGCGGAATGGTCAGGCCGGCATTTTTGATGGCCGCCTGGACGCGGTTGCGCGACTCCTGCACGGCTTTGTCCGGCAGGCCGACAATGTCCATGCCGGGCAGGCCTGGACAGGTATCCACTTCGACCTCGACGACCACGCCGTCCAGACCGATAACCGCACAGGAATAGACACGCGAAAGCATGGGTTAAGTGTAGATGAGGGCCCTTGAAATGTCAAATTACAGCGCAGTCTGACTCTGCCGGGCTGGTTTACTCAAGCCTCATCTACTGCCGCTGCAACCAGGTCCATGAAAATCGGATAATCGCGAAGATAAACGAAACCAGGCGGGTCGCCCACCCGGTTGCGAATCATGATTGCCACGATGCCCAGGGCGGGCATGATTACCAGTACGCTGTGCGCCGCCCCGCCATGGCAGTAGGTTCCATAGGGCACGATGTGGCCCAGCTCGGGTGAATCGGGGGTGGCCTTGATCCACCAAAACAGGCCGCGGTGCAGATAATTGGCTCGCCCCGGCATAGGATACTGACAGGTGGTCATCATCCTCACCGTCAACGGGGCGATGATGCGTTTACCATCCAGTTCACCTTCGTGGAGGAGCATGTTCCCGACCACTGCCAGGTCGCGGGCATTGCTGATCAACCCGCCTGCCACCGAGCCAGTCTGCCTGGCCTCTTTGGTGCCGTGCCGCCCGCCCATCCAGGAATCGTTGACGATGCTGGCGATGTCTTTGGCAGTTTCGTCGTCAAAATCCCAACCAATCCGCTTGAGGTTCAGCGGATCAAAAACCCGCTGCTGGATCATCTCCGGCACCCTTTCGCCGCCGGCGCGGTAAAGGACTTCTCCGAGGATGGTGACCGCGATGTCGGAATAAACGTGCCAGGTGCCGGGCTCGAACACCACCCCGCGCGCCGTCCGGTACATGGCATGGCGGAAGTAGGTTTCCGGCAAGGATTCGCCCGGACGCTGGTCGCGCCAGCAGCCCCCGAAAGCTTCATCGGCGCCCGGCAGTCCGCTGGAATGGGTCGCCAGGTGCCGTACGGTGATTTTCGCCATGTCGCCTTCTTTGAATTCCGGGATATACTGGGAGACTTTTTCGTCCAGCCACATCGTGCCATCCTGTATCAATAGTGCCAGGGCTGTGGCAGTGAGACCCTTGGTGATCGACATCAGCGGGGTCATTGTGTCGGCATCGTAGGGCGGAGCCTCCGGCGATGAACTGCGCCTGCCCCAATACCATTCCCCGACAATCTTATCATGGCGCATCACCAGTACTGCTCCACCACTGCTTTCGATCTGGTTCCCCACACGTTGGGCATAGTCTCGTGATTTCAACAGGCGCGCCGAAGACATACCGACTTCTTCGGGTGATACAGGCTCAAGTTTCATCGGATCCTCCTCCAGAAAACCGGTGGATAGAAACAGCAATATATCCAAAAAAGCCATTCATTCTATAATGCAACCAACCTGTTTTAATTGTACAATAATAATAATGGGATTGGGGTAAATTCTGGGTTAAAGGAGGGAGGGTTTCATGTCGAATATTTTCATTTCAGAAATGTGCCAGCCTCCTATGGAAAAACAACAGGTCGAGCTGGTCGAACGCAAAGGCATTGGCCATCCGGATACCATGTGCGATGCCATTATGGAACAGGTATCCATTGACCTTTGCAAGGAATATAAGGCAGTTTTCAACCGCGTCCTCCACCATAATATCGACAAAGGCATGTTGATCGCCGGCAGATCAGAACCCTTTCCGGGAGGCGGCCGGGTGCTGGAAATGATGCGCATCTTGTTTGGCGACCGGGCTACTTCCAGGTTTGATGGAAAACGTGTCGATGTTGGTGGGATCGCTGAAGAAGCCGCCAAGAAATGGATCCGCCACAATTTGCGGTTCGTCAATCCGGGACATCACATTATTTTCCAGAATGAACTAAAGGAAGGTTCACTGGAGCTTACCAGCATTTTCGAACGGCAGATTGTTGTAGCCAGTGACACGGTTGCTGCAGTGGGTTATGCCCCATTGACCGAGACTGAACGCTTGGTGCTGGCGGCCGAACGCTACCTGAATTCCCCCGAAGTCAAAGAGAAATTCCCTGAATCCGGGGAAGACGTAAAAGTGATGGCTTACCGGCACGACCGTGTGTTGTTGCTGACCGTTTCATTGGCCTTTGTGGCTCGTTTTGTTCCGGATGTCAAATTTTATTTTGAGCGCAAGGAAGAAATTCGCCAGGCCCTGGAAGCTCACCTTTCCAGCCAGCCGCACAGCATGGATTCGATCCAGGTAATGATCAACACGTTGGACGATCCGGAGCGCGGTAATCGCGGCATGTACCTGACCGTGCTGGGTACTTCAGCCGAGGGAGCCGACGGCGGCCAGGTCGGACGCGGCAATAAAGTCAACCGGCTGATTGCTTACAACCGGCCTTCCAGCTCTGAGGCGGTGGCTGGCAAGAATCCGGTCAGTCACGTCGGAAAAATATATTCGGTGTTGTCATATAAGATCGCTGAGGATATTTGCGAACACGTCCCCGGGGTGAACGAGGCAAACGTGTGGCTGGTTTCTCAAATAGGTCAGACGATTGATAAACCCTTGCATGCCTCTGCACAACTTTCCCTGCAGCAAGGTGTCACTTTAAACGATGTCCAGCCGCAAATCGAGGCAATGTTCAACGACCGCCTGTCCCACATCTACGAATTCACCCAAGATCTAAGTGACGGAAAAATTTCTGTCTGGTAGCGGTGAAATGGTGTCCATTGCCTACTTGGCCGAATATCCACAGTATCTTCCTACTGTAGCCAGTTGGGTATATACCGAGTGGGGTCATCACAATCCTCTCCTGACCTTGCAGGATTTCGAAGAGACTTTTCGTACCCATCTCGTGCGGGAAGCCATCCCGTTGACCGTGATTGCGTTATGGGACGATCTGCCGGCAGGCACGGCCAGCCTCTATGTCCAGGATATGAGTATTCACCCCGATTTGTCTCCCTGGCTGGCTGCGGTGTACGTTCCCACCGATCATCGTAACAAAGGGATTGGGTCAAAGCTGGTCGGCGCAATCGAAAATGTCGCCAGGTCTCTGCGTATCGGCAGGCTGTATCTTTGGACGCCAGACAAAGAACATTTTTACAGCCAGTTAGGCTGGTCAGTCATTGAAAGACCGGTTCACCTGCACCAAAAAGTGGTGTTGATGGCCAAAACGATTTTACCAGGTTGATGGTTATATAATTCGATATCGACCTGGACTCGGGAGCAACCACCCGATCCTTCCAATATACTTTCAATCATCATTGCGGAGGGCATAATGATCAGAATTGGCGTCGTCGGAGCCGGGATTTGGGGAACCATGCACGCCCGCGCTTATGCGCAAAACCCCCTGGTGGAGCTGGTGGGAATATGCGACTTGAACGAAGAACGGGCGGGCAACGTTGCCGCACAATATGGCATACCAAAGATCTTTAGCCAGGTCGAAGGTTTGCTGGATGAAGGATTGGATGGCATTTCAGTTGCCACCCCGGACGATGCCCATACCGCTATCGTTCTGAAAGCCGCTGCCAAAAGGGTCCATATCCTGGTTGAAAAGCCGCTTGCCACCACCCTGGAAGAATGCCGATTGATGGTCGATGCCGCCGAAAAAGCTGGAGTTTTCCTCATGGTAGACTGGCATAACCGTTGGAATCCACCTTATTATTACGCCTGGAAAACCATTCGTGAGGGGGAATTAGGGGATGTACTTTACATCTATTATCGCTTAAGCGACACAGTCTATGTCCCTACCCGAATGCTGCCCTGGGCGAATAAATCGACTGTCATGTGGTTCCTGGGCAGCCATTCTTTGGATACTACCTGCTGGCTGATGGGCAAGAAGCCCGTGAGAATTTACTGCCAGAAAAGGCAGGGTTTGTTGGCGAGTATGGGTGTGGATACCCCTGACCTGTACGTGACCATGCTTGAATTCGAGGGCGGCGCCCTGGCTACTATCGAAAACACCTGGATCTTACCTCAACAATCGCCCACCTTGATCGACCACAAGTGTGAAATCCTCGGCACGAAAGGAGCTATCTATCTCGATCCAACCCATAACCGCAGTTATGCCCAGTATTCTCCCAAAACTACATTGGGCTACCCTTTTCTTTCCTACCCTGATTTAATCATCAGCCCGGAGATTTACGATAAGCAAAAGGGTTTCGCTGTCGAGAGCATGCACCATTTTATCGACTGCATCCGCAATTCCATCCAACCGCTGGCCACCGGAATGGATGGCTTATTGAATACCAGCTTGATCCTGGCGGCCGAGCAGTCGGCTTTGACGGGTCTCCCGGTTGATCTTCAAGGGTAATCTAAAACCTGTCTTTAAGCTGCAAAATCAGGTATCTTCTCGCTCCCGTTGATGTTTCATTTAAGGTTTTATCCACGGTTACCCAAATCGAATATCCCCTGCTTCTTCTTATTAAAACCCGAGCAAGGGGTCCGGTGAGGTATCGATGCCCAAAAATTATGAGCTGATGATCAAGGAATTGATCGATTGGCTGGACAATTGGCCTAGGATGGGAGAAGCCCCTGAAAAGGCGCACATGAGCAGTGATCTCTACCCCTATACCCATTTGTTTTCACCCATCCAGGTCAATCAATTGCGCCTTAAGAACCGCCTTGTAATGGGGCCGATGGGCAACATTTCCCTGGCAGAGGAGATGGGCCGGCCTTCTCAGAAAATGATCGATTATTTTAGCGAGCGCGCCGCAGGCGGAGTGGGCCTGATTACATCGGGATTGATCCCGGTCAGCCAGAAAGTCGATCCCACGGTTACCGAACCTGGCGACCGCAGCATTTTTCCTCGCATCGATGGCTCCCGTACGGTCTTTTCCGGCTGGCGGATCATAGCCGAAGCTGTGCATGCCTTTGGAGCGCGCTTTTTCATCCAGCTCACTCCTGGGTTAGGTCGGGTCGGTTCGCCGGAATGTTTGCTCAAGAAACACACCCTGCCTGTTTCTGCCTCTTGGAATCCCAATTTTTACCTGCCGGCCTTACCCTGCCGTCCTCTCACTGATGGCGAATGCTGGAAGATCATCCACGCAGCCGGGCAGGCGGCGGCGGATGCTAAGGCTCTCTTGATTGATGGTGTCTACCTGCACGGGCATGAGGGCTACCTGCTTGAACAGCTAACTAATCCAGCTTTCAACCGGCGCAAGATCGGGCGTTTTGCGGGCTGGCAGGTTTTTGGTATTGAGACAGTAAAAGAAATCCGCCGGCGCACCGGACCGGATTACCCGTTGATGTACCGGATTGACCTGAGCCTGGCGTTGAATGCAACCTATGGCGAAAAGATGCAGACCGTCAGCCCACTCAAACATTTCAGAAACGAGCGCACGGTGGATATGACGCTGGATTATATGGGCAGCCTGGTTAAAGCCGGAGTGGATCTTTTTGACGTGGACCTGGGCTGCTATGACAACTGGTGGCTTCCGCATCCCCCCAGCTCAATCCCTTCCGGGTGCTTTCTGCAGGTGTCCGAGATCGTCAAAGAGTTTTTCAAACAGGAAAATGTCCTTTCGAACGCCGGCCTGCCGGTGCCCGTAGTAGGGGTGGGCAAACTGGGTTATCCGGACCTGGCCGAGCAGGCTTTGCGGGATGGGAAGTGCGATATGGTGATACTGGCGCGCCCGCTCCTGGCTGATCCAAATTGGGCCAACAAGGCTTACGCTGGCAAAACGCGCGAAATCCGCCCCTGTATTGGCGACCAGGATGCCTGCCTGAACGAATTTATCGAAGGCGGGCACCCGCAGTGTTCGGTAAATCCCCGCACCGGCTTTGAGGATGTAATCGAGCGTGATCTGCAACCAGCTCAAAAGCCGCTTAAGGTAGCGGTGGTCGGGGCAGGACCGGCGGGGGTAAAATGCGCCGTAACGGCCGCATTGCGTGGCCACCAGGTGGTCCTTTACGAAAAGAACGCTCATATTGGCGGGATGCTGCTGCCGGCCGCACGGCCGAGGATCAAGTACGAGATTGCCAACTACCTGGATTATTTGTGCAATCTGGTCGAGCGTACGGCTGAGAACCATGCCCTGACTTTAAAACTGGACACCCAGGTTACTTTCAGCTTGCTGGAAAACGCTGGCTTTGACGTGATCGTGATTTGCAGCGGTGGGAAATTCGTTCTTCCACCCATCCCAGGCGTGGAAAGTCCGCAGGTGCTAAACGCTGCTGAGGTATTGATAGGAGCGGAAAAAGCTGCCCAAGCGCAAAATATCGTGGTTGTGGGTGGTGGGGTGATCGGCTGCGAAAGCGCGCATTTTCTGGCGGTCGAAATGGGCAAGCGGGTAACCGTCATCGAGATGCTGCCAGAGATCATGAAGGGGGTGTGCACTGCCAACCGTGGTCACCTGATTCGCATGTTGGAAAAGGCTGGTGTGAAACTGTTGAACTGCTCTCGCCTGGTGGAAATCCAGCCTGGAAAGGTATTGGTAGAGCGCAATGTGTCCGGGACAGTCCCCGACCCATATAATACCTGGTCGCCGCTCCTACCGGAAAATATCAGCAACCCGTTGGCGCGCCCGTTGCACACAGAAATCCGGGTATTTACCATTGACGCCGACCTGGTCGTCCTGGCCAGCAGCCTGCAGCCGGATCAAGAGCTGTATAATACCTGTCTTCAGGGCAGAAGCGCCGCGCAAATTTATCAAATTGGCGATGCGTTTGAAATCAAGGGGGTATTCGAAGCAGTGAAAGCCGGGTTTGCGGTTGGCCGGTTAATTTGATCTCCAGGAGGTAGTATGCAATCAGTTCAAATGTTTCTAAATGATGAAGAAAAAGCCATTCTGGAGGGAAAACAGGGCGCTACCCTTCAGAAAGTGATGCATTCCGTTGTCCTGTATGGAGAGGCCTTTAACGCCGGGCGCCTGGTGCAGGTGGAAGGCGCGCCCCATTTTGTCACTTCTTTCGGGGCGAGCATGATCAAGCCCTATTTCGCCATGATGGACGAGTTGATCGTGGCAGGGTTGAAATCACAACGTCCCTTCACGGTTGACCCGCGCCCGGTCGATTTTGATAGTATCAACCCTGGTTTGCTGCCCGGCCTGGTTTCGCGGTTGATCTATGGTAAGCAAGCTTTTTACGAGGATCAGCTCCGCAAGGTCGGGCTGAAAAACGATAATGCTTTCTCATGCGCCTGCTACCTGCCCGAAGTAGGGAATATCCCCGCGTATGGTGCCCTGCTGGCCTGGTCAGAGTCCTCAGCGGTGGTGTATGCCAATTCAGTTCTGGGGGCGCGCACCAATCGCAATTCGGCCGGCATCGATTTGATGTGTAATATCCTGGGAAAAGCGCCATTATTTGGCTTGCTGACCGATGAAGGCCGGCGAGCTACCTGGCTGGTGGAAGTCAAAACCAGTCGCAAACCCAACCTGCAATTATTGGGCAGCGCCATTGGAATAAAGGTGGTCGAGGATGTGCCTATGATCGTCGGGCTGGATAATTTCCTTGGAAATTCTTTGGACGAGACTGCCAGTGCTTATCTTAAGGATATGGGCGCAGCCAGCGCCTCCAACGGCGCAGTCGGCCTGTATCATGTAGAGAACCTGACCCCCGAAGTGAAGCAGGCTGGCCGAGCGATCCTGGCTGAAGGGTACCAGTCTTACCTGGTAGACGATGCTGAACTGGAGCGGGTCAGATTGGCCTACCCGGTGCTGTGGAAAAATATCAATGCACGCCCTAGGCTGGCCTTTATCGGCTGCCCACACCTCAGCCGGGGGCAGGTGGTGGAATGGGCGACTCGCTTTGAGGATGCGCTGGCACGTAAAGGCAAGGAACGGCTCAATTTGCCGGTCTATATGTGCTCGGCGCCAGACGTGATCGATGCAGTTAAAAAAATCCCCGCGCTGAGTGGCAAGCTGAGGAAGTTGGGCGCCAGGTTGACGCCTATATGCCCGCTGATGTACATGAACAATCCACTTTGCGCCAGGCAACCTATCGTGACCAATTCTAATAAGCTGCGTACCTATTCAAGCGCTCGTTTCTTCCTGGATGAGGATCTACTGGAAATCGCCGTCAATGGGTTTATGTCACAAGGAGCTAGCCATGGGTAAAACTTTTCAGGGTCGCCCGGTTCTCGCCGGACACTGCACGGGAAAGGCGCTGGTTTCCCATTCGGGGCTGAACACATTGGCCTCTTTCCAGCAAAGTATTATCCTGAAAGCAAGGAAAGCAGTCTGCGCTGATCAGAATAATCCTGACCTGTTTAAGAAAGTAATGACCGGCGCCATCTTATGTCTGCCGGTGACGATTGGCTCCACCACCGGCGGGCTGGCCCTGGAGACTGCTGCCCAAATGGGGATAGCTCCTTCGGCTATGTTGTTCTCCGATCACATCAATTCTCTGGCAGCCGCGGGTGTGATCCTGGCGGACGTATGGGTAGGCAAACGTATCATCGTGGTCGACCAGTTGGGTAAAGAGTTTCTCTCCTCCGTAGAACAAGGCCAGAGGATTGAAGTATTTGAGGATGGGCGCGTAGAAATCCAAATTGAAGGTAAGTAATCTCTGGTTTTGTTTTTAGGTTTACAATTACCTCTATGGCTGGGAAACGCAGGGTATTTTTGATTATCCTGGGTATTACGATCCTGGGGATGCTGGGCTTGTCAATTGGGCTAACCGGTCTGCCATTTCAACCTGGCAATATGCTTCCATTAAGTGGAACTTTGCCATACGGCAATTACCAGGGATTTGACCTTCCTGGCGGGCCGATGCTGCTCCAGGCTCTCCGCATTATCTATATCATCGCCTTGCTGGTACTGCCAGTTGTGATGATCTACCTGATCATATCGCCAGTTGCCAGGCGGCGGTTGATAAAATTCTTAGTGCGCATCCTCCCATTTGTTGTGGGACTTTACCTTTTTATACTGTTTCTTAAAAGGCTGCAAGACACCAATCCACAGAGTACCCCATTAATCCTTGGAGGATCAGGCACTCAACCCGCTCCGTCTGTTTTACCCACTCCGGCGCCAATCCCTGGGCCATCCGAGACAGCTATCGTATGGATCAGCGCCGGAATATCTCTAGTCACGGTGTCTGCCCTTGCATGGGCGCTGTGGCTGCTATGGCGAAGGCGTAAGCTTGATTTATCTCCAAACCGGCTTATCGCCCGGCAGGCGCAATCTGCCCTGGATGCCCTGCAGGCTGGCGGTAATTTGAAGAACACGATTGTGCGGTGTTATTACCAGATGAGCGCAGTCATCAATAAACAGCGCGGAATACTGCGCAGCCAGGCAATGACTCCCCACGAATTTGAGGAATACTTGACCACACACGGCTTACCTGGCGAACCGATCCACCAACTTACCCACCTTTTTGAAGAAGTTCGTTACGGTGATCTGGAGGCTGGCGCGGCCGAAGAACAGGTGGCTCTGAACTGCCTGAAAGCGATTGTCGACGCTTGCGGGAGAACAGGTTGAAGAATAAATTATCGTCCGGCAAGATCATCCTGCTGGCCATTCTGGGAATTTTGCTGGTGGCTGCCCTGACACTGGCCCTGACTGATCTGGTTCGCAACGTTTTAGCCGTACCCATAACCCACATATTTTATTTCCTCGGGTTGTTGGTGAAAAGTACCCCTCAGGTGATTTTTTGGGGGCTGCTGCTGCTTTTCTTGCTGGTTGTGGCTGGTAAGAGCGTGCAGGAAAACCGCCGCCATGAACTTCCGGAATTTGTTGCTACGCTGCGGTCTCCCAAACATGAGCGGATCGCCTTCTGGGCCAACCATATCAATATGGCCTTGCGAGGTGACCATTATTCGCGCACCCGCCTGGCGGAATTCCTGGCCGGTATGGTTATAGAACTGTTTGCTCAGGAAGAGCGTGTTTCCACAGTTGAGGTCCGCCAGCAGCTCGAACATGGAGAACTGGACCTGCCGCCTGAAATCGAAAATTACCTGAAAGCTCGCTTTACACAAGGTACCATTACCAGGCCGAGTTTTTGGCAAAGGGTCGAAGATAAACTAGCCCGTTTTTGGAATTCCTTCCCTGGAAAAAACAACCTCGACCCAGGGGTTCTGCCTGACCATCTTACCCGGCAGGAATTAGAGAGAATAATCCAATATCTGGAAGATCGATTGGAGGTTGAACATGTCGGTTGACGTTGCACAGGTGGCAGCCCTTTCTGACCTGGTAGTAGCGCAGGTCGAAAAAGCCGTAGTTGGGAAGCAAGCCGTGCTCAAGATGATCATGGCGGCCATTCTATCAAGCGGCGGGCACGTGCTACTCGAAGATTATCCAGGTCTGGCCAAGACGCTGATCGCCAACAGCTTTGCTACGGCGTTGGGGCTGTCTTTCAAACGCATCCAGTTTACCCCCGACCTGCTCCCCGGGGATATCACCGGCGGATACGTATACGACCGGTCGCAAAATCAATTCCTTTTGCGCAAAGGGCCCATCTTTGCCAACATTATCCTGGCTGATGAAATTAACCGCGCCTCTCCACGTACCCAGTCAGCCTTGCTCGAAGCTATGCAGGAATACCAGGTAACACTGGAAGGCGATACCATGCGGCTGCCTGAGCCTTTCATCACCCTCGCCACACAAAACCCAATTGAATATGAAGGGACCTTCCCTTTACCTGAAGCACAGCTTGACCGTTTCATCATGAAACTGTCGGTGGGATACCCCGCAGTAGAAGATGAACGCCTCATTCTCCAACGCCGGCGCGACCGCCGGCGCGATGAATTTTCTTTACAGCCAGTAGCTGATACGAAACGCCTGCTTGAAATCCGCCAGGCGGTTGAGGAAGTCCACCTCGACTCTGATATTGAGGATTATATCGTCCAGGTTGTCACTAAGACGCGCCAGCATCGCAAGGTGGTGGTGGGGGCTAGCCCGCGCGCTACCCTGGCCTTACTGAAATTGACCCGCGCCTGGGCTGCCATGCATGGACGCAGCTACGTACTGCCGGATGACGTGAAACTGTTCGCCAGGCCGGTCTTGATCCATCGTTTGATCCTGGAGCCCGACCTGTGGACCCAGAGAAATGCTGCTGAGGA
Organism: uncultured Chloroflexia bacterium; assembly: GCA_963820415.1. Classification (GTDB taxonomy): domain Bacteria; phylum Chloroflexota; class Anaerolineae; order Anaerolineales; family Anaerolineaceae; genus CAWFZT01. The sequence continues at coordinate 279,989 of CAWFZT010000004.1, forward strand.
TGTTGTAGCGGACATTTTACGCACTGTACCTGTACCGGTCATCAAGGAAGTTGAATGACCCAGCGGTTCCTGCTGCTGATCTTCTTCCTTTATTCCTTGCTGTTCCTAGGTTTAGCCAGCCGGACAGGTGCAGTTATTGCCCTGGCGATCCCTTTTGCAGTATACCTGGGCGCCGCGCTTATTTTTATCCCCGATAAGCCGGAATTGAGCGCCCGGCGGACACTCAGCACGCAGCATGTCACACAGGGAGTAACCGTAACCGTCAGGGTTGAAATTACCAATCTTGGTGAAAAGGTTGAAGAGCTGCTTGTGCGGGATGTTCTGCCCGCCGAGGTCGAGCTGGTCCAGGGAAAGACCAGGGCGGTGGCGACCCTGTCTCCTGGAAAAACGGTTGACCTGGAATACGAAGTAAAAGCCAAACGAGGACGCTATACTTTCAATTATGCTCAGGCCACAGCTACCGATTATCTGGAATTATTTGAAAGGAGGGTCACCCTGGAAGCGGCAGCAGATCTGCTGATCCTCCCGCAAGTGCAGAAACTGCACTCCATTCCCATCCGGCCTTTACGCACGCATGGGTTTTCAGGCCCGATTCCCTCCCGTAAAGTAGGGTCAGGGGTCAATTTCCTTAACATCCGGGGATACCAGGCTGGCGATCCTTTGCGCTGGATTAATTGGCGGGTCAGCGCTCGCCATACTGATGAGTTATTTTCAAACGAATTTGAGCTGGAGCGCATTGCCGATATCGGGATAATCCTGGATGCTCGCCAGCAGAGCGATGTAGAAGCGCAGGATGGCAACCTTTTTGAATATGCGGTTCATGCGACCGCCTCCCTGGCAGATGCTTTCCTGGGGGATGGAAACCGGGTAGGCCTGCTGATTTATGGTAGGGGAATGGAATCGACCTTTCCTGGTTATGGTAAAAAACAACGGCAGCGTATATTACAGTCGCTTGGACGCGCCAGGACGGGCAACAGCTATGCCTTTAAAAGCCTGGAAAATTTACCCACTCGTTTCTTCCCTTCCGGATCTCAAATTGTATTGGTCAGTCCTCTTGACCGTGAGGATATTCCCGTCTTGATTCAATTGCGCGCCCTGGGTTACGAGTTGATGGTGGTCAGTCCAAATTCGCTCTCTTTCGAAGCCAGGCATTATAAAGAAGAAAAAACCGCAGGCCTTGCCAGTCGCATAGCCAATTTGGAACGAGCCATGATGATTCACAGTCTGAGACGAGTTGGCATCCCGGTGGTAAATTGGCAGGTAGAAAGCTCTCTGGATAATGCTCTGCACCGCACGGTCAGTTTAATGGTGAAAAAACAGCATATTTTAAAGGTGTCCAAATGAAGCTGATCAGGCGCATTCTCATTATCAGTATTGTTTTTGCCGCTTTTTCGGTGGCAATCGGCTATGGGATGGGGAGTTTGTGGTTGATCGCCCCGGTTTTTTTGATTGTTGGTGGGGGATGGGTTTATTTTGAATGGCGCGGCTGGGATTGGCCTGCTTCTATATTTTTGATCGGTTTTGTCGCTGCCTGTGTTTTTGGCATGCTGCTCGTGCTTTCCCCATTAATCATGCTGTTGGGTGTCCTGGCAGCTCTGCTTGCCTGGGACCTTGACCACATATCCAGGCGCTTGAAAGGCGTTCACGAGGAATATATGGCAGAGAGCATGGCTAAAGAGCATCTTCTGCGGTTGATACTGGTTAATGGCTGCGGTCTGGTGCTGGCGAGCGCCTCTTTGCTGATCCAGACGCAGATCAGTTTTATGGGAGCGATTGTCCTGTCTGTGTTGGTTATCCTGGGGGTTGGTTTTACCGTCGGCTACCTGCGCAGGATAGCCTGATTGCCCTTCTTATTTGAGTAGTTCAATCAAAGCTAAAGCATTCGCCGGAGCGTAACCTTCGTAGTCATTGTTGAAGAAGATATAGACACGTTCCGCCCCATCGGTTTTCATTTGGCGGGCTTTCGAGGCGATTTCCCGCAATTCATCGTTAGAATAATTGTATGAGTACCAGTGGTGGCGTCCGTGCAGCCGCATGTAGCCGGTAGAAGACGTCACCCAGCCGGTAAATTGGAAGCGCGGGGATTCGGCGTCGCAGAAAACCGCGCCTGCTTCTTGCAACAGCGTCCGGATTTCATTGTTGTACCAATCCTCTCTGCGAAATTCCACCGCTACCTGGCGCGGGTTCCCGAACGTCTGGATGGCGCGCCTGAGGCGCGCTGGATCGTAAGGCATGTCAGGGGCGATCTGCAGCAGAACCAGGCCAAGTTTTTCACCCAGCAGGCTGGCTGAATTCCAGAACTGGTGGATGTTCTCTTCTGCATCCAGCAGATATTTCCGGTGTGTGATCAGTTTGGGCGCTTTCAGCACGAATTTGAAACCAGTGCCAACCCGATCCCGCCAGTTGAGGTAGGTCTGGTCATTGAAGAATCGGTAAAAAGTAGCATTAATTTCGACCGCTGGAAAAAGGTTCACGTAATAATCGAACCAGCGGTTCTTCGGCAGCCCGGCAGGGTAAAAACATCCTTTCCAGTGATCGTAAGTCCAACCGGAGGTTCCGACGAGAAAAGAAGCCCGATCCATTTCCATAAGATGTGACAAACTCGTAGGCTAGGTCCGCTTGCATTTACCGGGTGGCAGCCAATTTCTTGCGACGTTCCAGTTCGGCGCGCATTTCAGCATGCTTCTGGCGCGAAATCGGATACTTATAGACCGCCACGAAAGAGAGCAGCAAGATAACCGCCGGCGCCAGGCTGACGAAGATGCGTAAAGCCATCAATACTGCCGGGGGTTGCACCGGCAGGGCGCCTCCAGGCACCTGATTGATATAGCCGGTCAAGGCAAAGACGTAGTTCGACATGGCCAGTCCGAGTGAAATGCCCAACTTTTGCAGAAATACGAAGAACCCATAGAATATGCCTTCACGACGCTGCCCGGTTTCAAGCTCATCCATCTCGACTACGTCCGGGATCATGCTCCAGGGCACCAGATAACCGATGCTCACGCCTGCCCCCGCCAGGATTGCCATGATGAAAAGAAAAGTGATTTGGCCTGGTTGGATGAAGAACAGGATGATCTCGACCACGACCCAAAAAGACATCCCCATGTAATAGATATTTTGCTTACCGATTTTGCTTGAGATCTTGGCCCAAATCATCAGGAAAATAAAGGCGGAGAACTGCACAGCCAACACCAGGAACCCAAATGAGGATTCCGCCCCGATCCAATATTTGACATACAACAACAGGTTGTTCTGGACGAACTGGATTGCCAGCCAGGAGAGTAAATAGATGACGGTCACGCTGACAAAAGCTTTGTTTTGGAACGCAATGCGCAGCCCTTCGAAGAAACCTGGCCCTTTGTCGTCCGGATTTTCAGTCTGAGCCTTCACCAGTTCCTCATAATGTTTTTCGCGGGTAAAGAAAAATGTGATCCAGTTGGCGCCCACAATCAAGATTGCCCAGCAAGCCGCGGCAACTGCATTTCCGGTATAAGGGTTGCCGACTGCGCTGACGATCTGTGTATGAAAGAAGACCGCCAGCACCCCTCCCATTATGGAAAAACTCAAGCGGTAGGAGGAAAGACTGGTCCTTTCGTCGTAGTCGTGGGTCAGCTCTGGCGTCATTGCTGAATAAGGCACGTTGGCTGCTGTGTAGGCACCATCCAGCAGGAAAGCTACCGCCAAGTAATACCAGAATTTAGCGGTTTCGCTCCATTGTGGCACCAGCCATTGTGCAAAGAAAAGCAGTCCAAAAGGCACCGCTGCAAAAAGCAGCCACGGGCGCCGGCGTCCCCAATGCGATTTCGTGCGATCGGTCAGTGCGCCCACGATCGGATCGTTGACTGCATCCCAAATTTTTGTTACCAGGAAGATCGTCCCAACCAGGGCAGGATGCAGGCCGACCACATCCAATAAGAAGGCGTTCAGCAAGAAACCATTTACTCCGGAAACAATCGCTGGCGCCAGGTCTCCAACCCCATAAGCCAGCTTGGCGCCAACGCTCATCTTCTCCGAATCAGGCTTCGACGACAGCGACATGGTAAACTCCTAACGGGGGAAATGAATTATTATACAAATGAACCTTAGTTATTCCCCTCTACCTACAGGGCTCATTAGGATTTACCTTGGAAGGTCCCCAGATTTTGGGGTGTCATGACACACCAAAATCTGGGAGTTCACCACAGCTATTCCCAGAGAACCACCTACGGGCCAGTACATTTCAGGGTGATATTGACTTTAGGAAACGCCTGGTGGTTAGGATCGTCAATGTAGATCCTTTCCCAATCGTGGTAGGTGTTGGGTTTAGCGCCGTAATTCCAGGTGGTCGTAACTGTTTTTGTTCCTGCCCCTGAAAATGTTAGAGTTTCTGATGAGCTTGAAGAACTATCGCTGCGATCCCAATGGTAGGTAACGGTGCCGGCTTTGTTCACCTTTATTTTCGCTGTCCAGGTGAACTCGTGTGGACAATCGCCGGTAAAACTACTGTCGTCTACCGTGGTGGTAATAGAAGTAACCGCAAAAGTAGTTTCGGTAGGGGAACCAACAGTGATCTTGACCCAGAAAGCCTGGTTGGCATTGCTGCCCCACCCAAAGATTGCCCCGCCGGGGTTGCGCATTTTATAAAAGCCGGTATAGCTCTTAGGAGTGGTGGGTGATGTCAGGCTTACTGAGACATTGACAGTCCCATTCGGAGCTACACTGGTCGTGATCGGAATCTGCGCTGGTGAGCTCATAGCATCCCCATTGAAAAAGACCACCGAATACCCCGGGCCCCAGGTCGTGGTGCCGGCATTGGTAAGCTGCCAGGTCTTCGTGAAAGTCGTACCCGGATCGACCACTGTGTCATCCGGGTAAGTAATATCTTTGACATTCCCTAGTTTATCCAACGGGCCAATGGTGGAGGTTGGCGGGACCTGTGTCCAGGTAGCCACCGGCCTAGAAGTATCCGATGGCTCTGGGGTGTCGGCTGAAGCAGACGGCGCCAGTGTGTTGGTGGGCTTTTGAGGCGGTTTGGCAGTCTCTGCCATTTGTGTGCTCAACGCCTGGACAGTTAGCGCGGCAGCAGTACCGACCACATCTTGAACTGGGGTGGAGGATGGCGTTCCCATAGGCAGGTTGCATGAGCTAATCAATAATGAGAAGCAAATAACCAAAGATAGGCTTGGAACCAGTTTCTTCATTTCTCCTCCTTGGTGCGTCAATGAAAATAGTGCTATATATATTCTATACCAGATTAAAAAAGATATTTCCCAGGATATATCTTCTTATTATTAAACGTTCAACCCCTCAAAAAGTTCCCCTGGTTATCCAGTCCTGGAACGGTCCTGCCAGTTACGCAGTGTGGTCATCACCCGTTTCCAAAATTCTTGCAGCAGGTTGGCTTTTTCTCCATCAATCTCGTGCTTGCTGTAACGGGCTTCAACGAAAGAATCAGTGAGCGCATCAATTTCATTTTCAACTTCTGGCAGCGAAGTGCGCAAGGTCTGCTCGAATTGGAGTGGGGTTTGATGGAGCTTGCGCGGCAGCCCGTGCTGACCGCTGCGGCGGATCAGGGTCAGGTAATAGAAAATGACTTTCTGGCGTGGAGGAAGGCGGCGCGGGTTGGAGTACTCGGAGTTCTCAGCATTTGTCTTCGCTGAAAGAGCCGACCGGCCTCTCTGAAATGTAGCTGCCAGTGTATCCGAGATCTGTTGATTCACCCCCCGCAGCCAGGACCAAATGGATTTCAGTCCGGCGATGAACCAGGCAATAAAGGAGAGGCGTCCAAGAGAAGAAATTAGAACTTTATTCTGGATCACATACGTCTTGATTGCATAAAACAGGACTGCTGCGAATATCACCCAGAAAACCACCGCTCGTACCGTTTCCAGCCAGGGCAGCGGCGCAGGCGGGGGCGTGGTCTGTACCGGGCCAAATTGAGGAGTTCCCGGAGTTTGCGGCTGTTCCTGATTATTGCCTTTGAAGAACAATGAAAAAAACCAGGTGAAGAAAAAAGCAATTAAGGCAATGATAAATAAGAATATTTGGATGATATAAAAGAAGATGATTTGCAGGGCATATAGCAGTTGCAATGAATAATGGGTTGGTAAAAGGAGAATCAGGAAACCCAGAAGGACAAAAAATGCCAGCGTGTAGATAATCCAGTTCCTCGATAGAGCTGGGCTGACGGGGGTCCGTTGCCACAACCACCTGCCGTGAAGCAAGGCGAATTGGCTCTGGCTCAATAAAATGAGCGCCAGAACGAAATAGATGACCACGTTGAGGACAGGCGCCTGCCAGGCATCCGGGATGCCCATCTGGGCCGGGAGGTTTGTCCGGGTAAGGGCCGTGAAAAATACGATGACCAGGCCGGTGCCTAATACAATTTCCAGCAACCGCTGGTGGGTGAACAGGCGATCTTTCTCCAGGAATCCGATATTTTCGTTAAAAACATCTTCTTCGTCGCTCTGTAACGTCTCAAAATCGGCCAGCAGGCGCCCACAGAGCAGACGGGTACTAAAGATCAGTATGACATCCAGAAAATATTCGAGAGAGAAAAAGGTGGACAGGTCCGTCTGCCATTGTTGGACATCGACCAGAATCTGGCTAAAACCGTGCAGGAAATACAAAAGGATTTTTACCAGGATGGCGATAAAAACAAACTCGGACGCCAGGAAGATTATTTTATCCCGCCCGGTCAGGGAACGAGTGATGTTTCGGGAAAGAATCGTTTCCAGGCTAACCGCCAGGAAAAACCAGGCCAGATAGGACCCATTCCAGCCGGGCGACATGCGCTCGCCAAAATTGACGAAGGTGATTCCGATACAGGCCATCATAATGCAAATAATGAATTGACCGGCGATGAAGGACAATTTCCGGTTCACCAAGAAATTCTTCTGCAAATTCTTGATGTTCACGCCCGGTTTCTCCAGATTTCAAGATCCCGTTCAAACCACACCGGATAAACGGGAATATTGAACTGCCTGGCCTGTTGGCGGATTTCAGCCAGACCGGTGATGTTTCCACACAAAACCAGCACCACATCCAATCCTGCGCGCTGAGCGCGGTAAAATTCTTCAAACAATGTTTTATCCGCTTGCCCGGTAATTGCCACTAACGTTGATCCCCAGGAAAGGTGCACTCGCTGCTGGCGAATCAGCTCATTGACTGAGGTCGTATCGACCGTTTTCACTCGGGCAAGGGTTTCCAGAATTCGGATTAAATGACCGCGGCCCTTGTGCGGAGGCAACGGCTGAGTAATTTTGTCTTCGCACAGGGGATCCATTCCATTCGTTGCCAGCCCCACCGACTGTTTATGGGCGACTGCCCAGTTGGCGATAGAGGCGGCGGCGGTGATGGCGGTTTCAGTAGCGTCGAAGCGCGTTTTGTATTGATATTCTTCGTTGTTAAGGTTCAAGAAAATGGCGATCTCCAACTCGATGGAGGGTTCGAACTGCTTGACCTGCAGCCGTCCGACCGACGCCGAGGCTTTCCAATCGATGCGGCGCAAGGAATCGCCGGTTATATAATCCCTTTTTCCGGTTGGCCTGTTAGGATCTTCGAATATGGGTTGTTTGTAGCGCAGCGTGCCAATCGGCGCGTGAGAAGGCAGGTTCAACTCGATAATCGGCACCACTCTGGGATAAACGATAATGTAATCGGATTTTCCTTCAAACCGTTTTTCTTTTGTTAAACCCAGCACGTCTCCGGAGGAAAGTTGAAGCGGTCCAATGTTGTAATAGCCTCTTTTACGGCCGAACAACTGGTAGGATAAACGCACACGTTGGCGGGGCGCCAGGGTTAGCACGCGTTGGAAAGTTGGCGATGTGCGAATCTCGACCGGCACTGATTCTTGCAGCTTCACCCATACCGCTGGCAGTCTGCCTTGATTGGTTACCTCGATTTCCAGAGTGATGATCTCACCCAGAAAGATCCTTTTTGAAAAAGTACGCCTGAAGGTAATTGATGCCAGGGCGCGTTCACTCCACCAGCGGCCTAGTAAGAATGCCCCCAACAGCAAGTAAAGCAGGGTAAAGACGAAGTTATCCTGGGTGGCAATAGCCATAGCAAGTAACAGAATGACATAGATTAAAATGGGTGCGTCCACGAATCCTCGTTACGCAAAACCTGGCTGTTGGCATGCACAGCCATCTTACTTGAGATTGCCGATTTCTAAAGGTACCTGGGTCAATATGTCTTGAAGAATTGAGGCAGTGACGCGGCCGCGCAGCTCGGCTTCAGGTGATAGGACCAGGCGGTGGGTCAGTACTGCGGGAGCCAGGTATTGTATATCGTCCGGTATTACATGATCGCGACCTTTCATGGCTGCATACGCCTGTGCTGCGCGAAACAGGGCCAGGCTGGCCCGCGGGCTGGCGCCCAGGGAAAGGTCAGGATGGTGGCGGGTCGCATCAGATAGTTTCACAATATAATCATGCAGTGTGTCATCCACGTGGATATCCCACACCTGGTGCTGTAATTCGACCAGCCTCGTACCTTCTTCAACGCTGTGCAGGTGTAAGATGGGGTGTTCATACTGGAGGTGGGTCAAGAGCAGTTTCTCGTCCACCTGAGAAGGATATCCCATCGAGAGGCGCATTAAGAAGCGGTCGAGCTGAGCTTCGGGCAGCGGGAATGTGCCTTCGTATTCGATGGGATTTTCCGTCGCCAACACCAGAAAGGGTCGAGGTAGAGAGTAAGTGATGCCATCTACCGTGACCTGCTGCTCCTGCATGGCCTCAAGCAGGGCAGACTGGGTGCGCGGGGTGGCGCGGTTGATTTCATCTACCAGCATAATATTGACGAAAATCGGTCCCGGATGGAACTCAAATGAGCTGGTTTTCTGGTTGTACACCGACACACCGGTCACGTCGTTTGGCAGCAGGTCGGGTGTGCATTGGATCCGTTTGAATTTTCCGCCCAGGCTGGTAGCCATGGAACGCGCCAGCATGGTTTTTCCTACTCCAGGGACATCTTCCAGTAATACGTGCCCCTCACACAATAAGGCTACCATCAATAATTCGATTACCGGGCGTTTTCCGACAATCACATTTTCGACATTTTCAGTGACATGCGTCACAAATTCCTGAATGGTAGTCATCTTTACTCCGTCTTTGGATGGAAACTTTGATGGTTTGTTATCCTTTTATACCATTAACCTAGAAGGAAGAGTTAAGGCTCATTGGGAATTTCCCTCCTAGGTTCTTCCATGCGAAAACCCAAAGATCCAGAATTACTCCTGCTGAGCGCCTGGCTGGCCGATCTGGCGTATTTCAACTTTGACCCCTTCGATTTCAATTGGTATGCGCTCCTCAGGGAGGAGTGGGTGAGAAACCATTTTCTTTACCAACACTACCAGGACGAATTCATCCCCGCTTTTACCGACGCCCACCCCAACCACGTTAGGAGTGGCCATTAACCTGGGTTCGTAAACTTTTTTTACTTTGAGGACCTTCTGGTAAGAAGCTTGTGATTCATCCGGTTGAGCGGGTTGGTTCATAAAGTAACCTTGAGTGTGTCCAGGACGGTCTGGATTGGGTTGAATATGGTGGACTGGTCGGAGCCGGCAAACAGCAGCCCGACTGCCACGAGCGCATCACCGGCAACCACCAATGATCCGGAATCGCCTCCTTGTGACATGGGTGTGGTGACGATCTGGTCTTCGAAGCGGGCCGTTCGCCCTTCATCGTAATTGATACTCATGGTGGCATTCATTACTGAAACCGTTCCGGTAGTCAGACCGGTGGTACGCCCGGATTTACGTACGGACATGCCGAAGGTGACCAGCTTCACCCCGTTGACCACACCAATTTCGAGAATCTCATCCAGCACCAGGCTGTCATCCACCGGCCGGGCAGCGGCTGCGTCCACCCAGTTGGCTGCCTGGACATCCTGTTTGATCGCCTCAAGGCGATGGTTGGAGCCGAGAAGCCCGGCCAGACCATTTAAAACACTTGCCACTCCCTTGGCAATGTTACACGTAGCCGGTTCGGTGCCAAAATTGATTGGAGCATAGCGTTCCAGGTGAGCGATGGTACATGAACTGGCGTCGCCGCCATCGATTGGCCCTTGTTGCAGGATGGCATCCCCCAATTGGGCGTTATTCACATTGGCAAGTACGTGATTATTGGATAAGATCAAGCGTTGCTTGGTGGTTTGATCACGCACGATACAGCCCAACGTCCCGGCCGTGATCTGGTAATGACCGATGCTGACGCCCGCCGGGGCGGGGCGCCATTTTTCCGTGCGTGTCTGTAAGGCGTGTGGGAACCCGATTTCAACCACATCGGTGACAACTCCATCCAGTTCACCTGGTATCAGAGCTTCTGGCGATAAAGCGGCCAGCGGTTTCTTACGCGACACCAGGGCAATTACACATAACTCAGTAGTTTCCTTACCAGCCGTTTTTTTATAGCCTGTGCCGACGCCAACCACGTTAGGTTTGCCCAATAGTTTGTCTTTATGTTGCTCTTTGATTTTTAGAACGTCTTCTTCCGCGCTCATGCTTCCTTCTCCTTATCCCTGTCTTGAACCTGTTGGGAATTGCTTTGCTGGATCACCAGATTTTTGGGCGCCTAGGCGCCCAAAAATCTGAGTTCTTCTACGGAAAATCACAAAGAACCATTAATAATAGTGTAATCTGGAAGCCTGAAAAGTCAAACAGTATCAGGCAATTAAATCTAGAATTTGCTGAATAGTCTGCTGGTCGGCATGCATCATCCCCGCCGGCGGAAGGCGTTGTAGCAGCCTGGCCCAATTGGGATTGGCGGTAAACAGCTTTTTGAAGATGGGCAAGGCTTCTTCCAGCCGGCCCATATCGGCCAGGGTGACGGCATGCCAGAAGGGGATTTCTCCCATTTCCGGGGCCAGCTTGGCCGCGCCTGCATAGGCTTCGAGAGCTTTTTCGGTTTCCTCTTTGCCCAGGTATTCATCCCCCAGGTTCATCAACTGATAAGCGTGGTGGATTTGGACCAGGCGGCGCAGCTCCTGGATCGGTGCGGGGTGGTCTTCGACGCGCAGTTCCATGCGCGTATCTATCCAGGGGCGACCTGTAGAGGTCGCAGCCACGATCAGGATAGCGGCGCTTTGCTGGCCGCGAATATCCCCTCCAGCAGCCTGTCCAGCCTCCAGGGCGGATACCAGGCGCTCAGCGAAATCTCCTTTGGCCTGGCGGTAAGCGCCTGCCATTGCCGGCCATACTTCTGGAGAAGCCATCATATTTGCCTGTACAGAATAACTCTCCCCAACCTCATGGCCGGCGTCGGCCATACAGTGCGCCCCGGTATGCGTCGCCACCCGGCCTTGTGCATCTACCATGGCTACCTGGCGCAGTTCCCTGCGCTCGTCGGTGGAGAGCAGGGTTTGCAGCGCATCCGCCGCCGGCTTGCCGGCCTTCATCAATGCCAATCCCAGGGGACCATAGCTTACTTCAGCAAGCGCCTGGGTAGCGACTGCTCCAACTCCGGCTTCTGCCCACGTCACCGTCGGTCCGACCGAAAACCAGTGTGACTGCACCGCAACCCCCAGGCAGCCTGTCTCTGGATCACGCGCCACGATTGAAAAAGTATATGCCAGGGGAAAACGGGGAAGAACGGGTGAAAATGTCTTCATTTGAGATCCTTCTGGTAGATGCGATAGCGACGATATATTTTGAAACCCAAATTCTCCTGCATAGTCGTACTTTTTTCATTTTCCTCACCGGTCAAGGACATATCCACTTCCCGGTAGCCTTTTTTCCAGATAGCCTGTCCGATTTTCAAGGTCAACAAGCCCTCGATCCCACGGCGCTGATAATCCGGAATCAAGATTAAAATCTTGAAGGATACTCTTTTTATTTTACGGCTGTACCACCATAATTTGGCCAAGCTTGGCAGATTCAGCCGTCCATCGACATGCAGCAGGGCTTCGTTGACGTCCGGTAAGGCAATGGCGAAACCTACCGGCCTGGAACCAACTTCAGCAATCAGCGCCATCTCCGGGTCGATGATTGGTTTGAAAGAATTAGCGAAAACCATGAATTCTTCATCGGAAAGCGGGATAAAATCGGGCAGGGGTGTCAGGGCTTCGTTATACATCCGGCAGGCCAGGCGCAGCTCGTTATCCCAGTCTTTCATATTCACCTTGCGCAGGACCAGATCGGGGCGCTGGCTGACGCGCTCGCCGACCCGGCGCATTTTTTCCGGAAAGCTGTGCTCAAAATCGACTTTATCTGGCTCGATCAAGACCAGGCGTGCCACCGTGTCGTTATATTTGGAGAAGCCGGCCTTTTCGAACAAGCTGGGATAATAAGGCGGGGTATGCGCCTCGAGGATAGCCGGGCGGGTTTCGAAGCCTTCTACCAGGATGCCGACTTCATCCGTTCCGCTGGGGTTGAAAGGCCCACGCATAACTGCCATGCCTTTTTGCTGTAGAGAACTGCCGGCTGTGGTAAAAAGGCGATCGGCAACCGCCTGGTCCTGTACACATTCGAAAAATCCGAAACAGCCGACTGCCTGCTTCATCACCTGGTTCAAGCGCTGGTCGATAATCGCTGCAATGGTTCCCACGGCTTGTTTCCCTTTCCAGGCGATCCAAATATCTCTCTCGGCAGTTCGCCAGAATGGGTTTTTCTGCAAATCTATGCGTGAATAACGGTCTTCCAGTAGCGGAGGTACCCAGTTAGGGTCTCCTTTGTAGATTTGCCATGGAAATCTGACAAAAACATCCAGGTCAGAACGGTCTTGAACCAGGCGTACGTTGATCTCCATCAAACTCTCCCAAGAAACTGGATTATTTACTGCCTGTAATGGTTATTGATCGTGATTTTCAGGCGATTGGCTGGTTTTACCTTTCCCTAATTCTTGAGACCGTTCATAAGCGGCCCAGACGGCGCGGGAGATGGCCGTTCGTACGCCGGCTTTCTCGAGATAATAAATCGCCGCGGCAGAGGTTCCCCCGGGAGAAGTCACCTCGTTGCGCAGCGTGGCAGGATGGACTTTGCGACGTTGGTAATATTCTACGGAACCCAAGATGGTTTGTGTGACCAGTTGTTCAGCGATGCGGCGTGGGAAACCCAGATGCACACCGGCGTCGATCATAGCTTCCATGAACAGGAAAACGTACGCAGGACCGGTGCCAGACAGCGCAGTGGCCATGTCCAGATAGTATTCCTCCTCCATGTAGACTTCCTGCCCTAAGGCATGTAATATCTGTTGTGCTAGTTCAACCTGGTCCGGAGAAACCATCGCGGAGGTCGTCCAGACGGTGATTCCTTCCCCGATCTGAGCCGGGGTGTTAGGCATGGCTCGTACGATTATTGTATGGTTCAACTGTTGGCTGATCTGCTCGATCGAAGCCCCGGCGACGATTGAGAGTACCAGCGCACTGGCTGGTATCTGATTACGCAGGCTGCTAAGCACCCGATCCAACCGTTGTGGTTTAACTGCTAAGATGACCACCTCAGCATTCCGTACTGCCGCTGGATTGTCTGCAGCGGGTATGATTCCATATTTGGCCTGTAATTCAATGCGCCGGTCCTGTAGAGGATCTGAAGCGCGAATTTGGCCTGGAACAGTCAATTTTTTATTGAGCAGGCCGGAAATGATCGCTTCGCCCATCACACCGGCGCCGATAATTGCCACCGCAGGTTGGTTTTCCATTCATCCTCCTACAAACTTGAAAAAATTTCTGGCGTTCTTTGCTATGTTTCACCCGACCAGCGAGCAAAGATGGCCATGGAAAGCGCCCTCTTGAAGCTGCTTTCAACCAGGACAACTTCTCCTGCTTCTACCTGGCCTTTCCACTGGGTCATCATCTCGTTCATAGAATAATAAAGGGTCACAGCGGATGCTTTGACGGCATAGGCCGTTAAAACCACAAATTTTGCTTGAGGGCTCATGATCCCACGGCAGGCTTCAAGTAAAGCCGGGATCAGCTTATAAAATTCCCACACTTCACCTTTTGGACCACGCCCGAATTTAGGGGGGTCGAGGATCAGTCCATCGTATTTCAGGTTACGTCGCGCTTCTCGCTGTACGAATTTCAAGGCGTCATCAACAATCCAGCAAATCGGCCGATCGAACAGCCCGGAAAGCTGCTGGTTTTCGGAAGCCCAGGTAATTACCTTTCGTGAGGCGTCCAGGTGTGTAACTGTCGCCCCGGCGCGAGCCGCCGCCAGGGAGGCCAGGCCAGTGTATCCGAACAGGTTGAGCACTTTGAGTGGTCGCCTGGAAGTTGTCACCTGTGAGCCGATCCAATCCCATTGGCAGGCTTGTTCGGGGAAGACTCCCAGGTGGCGTGAAGCAGTTGTTCTCACCCAAAATTTCAGGCCCTGGTACTCCATGCTCCATCGCTCGGGCAATCGTTTCAGATAATCCCAGTGACCCCCGTTTTCTTCAGCCGAGGTTTGAAAAACTGCGTGCGCTGCGCCCCATTCCTTTTCTGGTAAGCCTGGTTGCCAGATTGCTTCTGGCTCCGGCCTGATTAAGATAAACGAGCCATAACGCTCTAATTTACTTCCATTGCCGCTGTCCAGCAACTCATAATCTTTCCAGCCGGGCGAAGAAAACAGGGACAAATGAGGGAGCGGTTGAGAATTAGCGAGCATCGCATCCATTCGTACGATAAAGATTGTAAAAGTATACCAGTTTTTCAAAATGAGTTGGCTGGGAACCGGATAAATTATCACACCCCAAAACTGGGGACCTTCCACGGTAAATCCCGATGAGCTTTATAATTGGTAGGCCAAATAAAGTTGACATCCTTCAGTAATATTAGTAAACTATGGATAGTTGCGCACCACAAAGGAGGAAATTATGATGTCAAGTTTTCGTTTAGTTTTACGAGCCGGACCGACTCCGGGAAAAGTCTTTCCTCTCGAAAAAGATGAAATGTTCATTGGCCGTGAGGCAAATAATGATATCGTGATTAATGATCCTGAAGTCTCGCGCAAACATGCTCGTTTGTACGTTCAGGGCGGGAATATGATCCTGGAGGATCTGGGCTCAACCAATGGAACATCGGTCAACGGGCAGCGGTTAACCGGACCTTACGTATTACGGGCCGGCGAGATCATCACCTTCGGAGAAAAAATCACCTTGCTGTTTAAATCGTTGGCAGCCGATGCCAACGCGACGATGGCTTCTTCTCGTATCCCTTCAGAGCCCCAATTTACCGCCCAACCGCCCCTCCCGCCAGCCTTCCAGGCTCCACCAGCCCAACCTCCGGTTTACGCGCCTCCGCCTCCCCCACGCTATCAGGCGCCGCCGCCTCCGCCGGCATTTTCGGGGCAGGTCCCTGTCAACCCGCATCAAGTTAAACCGCCCGCTAAGAAAAGCAACACGGTGTGGATTATCGTGGCCGTGGTGGTCCTGTTGTTCCTTATCTGTGCCTGCGCTGGAATTATCTATTACATCGACGCTAACCAATTATGGTGCAGCCTGCCAGTGCCAAGATCCATTTTCCAGGGCTGTCCATAGGCTTACAGCATTCGTAAATTTGCTTATCCGGACTGGTACCGGCCGGATATTTTCTACAGCGACCTTGCCTGGGTGTGCTGCCATGACAAGGTCGCTGGTGTTCAGTAAGAGAGTGACCGTGTTTTTGAGCGGGCAGCCTGGTTTTGGCAATCTTAGCAGGCGCTGTTGAATAGTGAATAAATTGCCTTCTATGGAATTATATTGCCCTGCCCTTAGCGACTGGCTGGTAACCGCCAGAAGGTTCTCGATCTCCTGGTTGATCTGGCTGTCTGGATGACGCAGGTAGTCGCTAACGATTTGCCTGTCGCGAGCGTCCTTTCCGCTAGGGGTCCAGAGCTGGCGATAGTAAGCCGATGGGTCAAGTTCCTGTTGATAAAGGCGCAGTGTATCATAAAGCTCAATGGTATAACGAACATCTTTCACCAGGTCAGGGTTTACCGGCAGGCTTTCGAGCATAACAGTATAGCGGTCTTCAAGCTGTTTGAAGTTGATGGAAAAATGGCGCTGGAGGGCGTCATCAATCGCCTTGGAATCTCCTCCATTCGACGGTTGAATATCCCGGTAAAAGCTGGAAAAAGCATGCCATCCCCAGGTATCGACCATGTAGGCAATGACCGTTGAGGCTTCCAGGTAACCAATTTCGTGCTGTGAAGGATAAAAATTATCTGCCAGGTAGCTCAAGGGGATATACCATCCTAACTGGTACAGGGCGGCTGCCCGGCCAACCAGCGGCTCTTTTTTATAATGACCTCCGGTAGCAAATACTGCCAGGCCTTCGACAAAAAAGATCGGGCGGTATTTCCCTCCCAGGACGGCATCCAGCCAGTGGATCATTTCGTGTTCTAATATCTGTGAAAAATCTGCGTCAGTAAACGGATGGTCGGGATATGAGACAAAAATCTCATCCGTGGTAAACCCGCCATGCCCCAGATTGCGTGGAATAAGGTTGATAACGATTTTTTGGATTGGCAGGGTGGTGTGCAGCGCCTCGGCAGCCTGCTCGGCCCGCTCCTGGATGGTGGGTAAGAGTTGGGCAAGATCCCGTTCAGCCGCGGTGTGGGAGATATAGTTGATCTCGCAGCAGTCTGTCTGAACCGTTTTCCACTGGTATGAATTTGAATCGGCCAAAGGGTCGTGTAGGGTCACCGTCTGTGTCCAGACGATACCTGCCGGCAGGATCGAAAAAGTCAGTGGGTAATTTCCCGGCTGCAGCCCTTTGGTATCCCAGGCCCATTGCAAAGCTGAATGAAAACTTCCATCTCCGGCTTTTCCAAAACCTGCTGTCCCGATTTCCTGCATTTTTACCGCCACAACCAGTTTTTGTTTAGTGAAGTCGATCCCCTGGCGGGTAGCCGATACCTCGAAGCTGACCAGGTCTCCCTCGCGCAACTCATCGTCCGGATGAAGGCGGACTGTAAAACCGGTTGGAATGCTGCAGGCATCTTGCTCGATGGCCGTGACTGCTGGAAAACCGCTCCAATTTTGCAAGAGAAAGACCAGGCACAACAGCCAGTTCAGGATGCGCATGTTTCGATTATAGCCTGTGTAGGAATTCTTTTTCAACTATGTGGTCAGAGTTCCCAAATAACGAATTGGACTCCTAACCGGTTGTATATTTCTCAGCTTAAGGCTAGAATAAATAGGGTCCCTTGGGAATCCCCGTGGTGAACTCGACCTTCCACGGCAAATCCCAATGAACCGTAAATAGAATTATTGTGAGGAATTTCGGTAAGAAAGGTCTATCGCCCGAATCCTGGAATTGGAAATAGTACAGCAGGTCAGGCAAGGAATTATTATGGCTGAGCAGTTACCTACAAATTCTTCGCCGCGTTGGAGTAGTACTACCAAACTGGTGGTCGCGCTCGACTCTTGTGGGAGTGTTATCGTTTTTGGTTATCAGTTTTCGCTCAATCCTCGGCCCACTTCTTTTAGGTTTCATCTTTTCCTATCTGTTATACCCGGTGCTGGATTGGCTCAGGCGCAAACTCAAGCTGCCCTGGCGTATCGCGGTCGCCCTCTTTTTTCTGGTTGTTTTGATCATTGTTCTGGGGTTGCTGACCTGGGGTGGGATTGCCCTGGTGGAGCAGATCCAGATTCTGGTGCAGTTCGTCCAGGTGACCATCGCTAGCATACCAACCTACATAAACAGTTTATCCAATATTGTTTATCAAATCGGACCGTTTACACTTGATTTCAGCCATCTTGACTTAGTCGCGGCCAGCAACCAGGTTTTGAGCTTTGTCCAGCCCCTCCTTTCTCAGCTTGGGACGATCTTAGGAAGTGTGGCGGCAAAAGCCGCCAGCCTGGTGGGTTGGTCATTGTTTGTACTTTTGGTTTCGTTTTTCATTCTATCTGAGACTGAGGGAAAACCGGAGCGCCTGATCGATATTCATATCCCGGGCTACGGGGAAGATTTCAGCAGGTTGGGCCGTGAATTGGGTCGGATTTGGAATGCTTTTCTACGTGGCCAGCTCACCGTCATTGCCATGTGGATCTGTGTCGATTCTTTTTTATTTGGAGTTCTGGGAGTTCATTACTTCTTCGGCCTGGCAATCCTGGCCGGTATGGCGCGCTTTTTCCCTTATATCGGGCCAGGGATTGCATATACCACCATAGGTCTTGTGGCGTATTTCCAGGGGACGACCCTCTTTGGCCTTTCACCTCTCATATACGTCGTGGTGATCATCGGAGTTTCCTTAATTTTCGATAACACTATGGACAGTCTGATTACCACCCGCCTGATGTCGGATGCGTTGAAGGTCCACCCGGCAGCCGTGTTGGTCGCTGCGCTGGTTGCAGCCAACTTATTGGGAATTATCGGTATTATGCTGGCTGCGCCTGTGCTGGCTTCCCTCAAGTTGTTCTTGAACTATACCATATACAAAATGATCGACCAGGATCCCTGGCTGCAGATCAATACGGACAATCTTCCTGTCCACCCCGTGCCTCTGGTCATGATTCGCCTGCGGCTGTACTGGAATCGTTTCAAAGGAGCAATGCAAAAAAAGTGATTGTGGCCATTAATATTGTGAGTTCTTCCACGGGGAATCCCAAAGGGTCTTTTTTCTAGCAGGAGAAATCAACCTGTGGGATAATTGAATTAGAAATTATCTATCAGAAAAGGAGATGAAGAATGGCGAATCCCCAAGAACCTAAAACCGATACCCTGTCTGAGACTGAAAATTACCTGGCCTGGCAAGCTGAAGAGCCCGACGGTGAGACTACTTATCACCTGGAATTGAATAACGTTACCTTGCACTTTTTCACCGAAGAATGGCAGGAATTCCTGGACCTGGTTAAGGCTCTTACCAAATCTGCGGAAACCCACAAGTAGTCCGATCCCACATTCACTCCTTTTTCTACCAGGGCTGAAAAGTAACCTCAAAGTAGTATTCAGGCCTTGCGAAAACAGACGTTTTCGCAAGGCTTTCCTTGTATAATTATAGATAATTATACGCACACTTGTCATCCAGGCTGGCGGTAAATCGCGGCGAATGGGACAGATTAAAGCTCTGATGCCATTTTGTGGAGAACCGCTGATTGACAGAGTGCTGCGGCGCACCAGTGGCCTGGCTGATGAAATATTCATCACAACCGATCTGCTGGGAAAGCTCGATTACCTGGGTTTACCCTTGATAACGGACATACTGCCCGGTAAGGGAGCCCTGGGAAGCTTGGATACCGCCCTGGCGACTGCTGCCAATTCTGAAATGATCGTGGCAGCTTGTGACATGCCATTTGTTAATGCCTGGTTGTTATTAGCCGAATGTGATTTGCTGTCCCTTACTCAGACTGATGCTGTCATCCCGGTTTCACCCTTTGGTAACGAACCTTTCCATGCCGTATACCGGCGAGAAAACTGCCTCACGGCGGTGCAAAGAGCGTTGGACGCTGACCAGTTACGCCTGTCATCCTGGCTTTCAGATGTCCAGGTACGCAAGATGACCCTCGATGAAGTGGCCATGTATGATCCGGATTTCCACGCTTTTATAAATGTCAATACTCCCTTAGAATATAAAAGAGCTGAAAGTCTGGCCCGGCAAATCGGGTAGCTTCCATACCCACCTGTCCGCCATGCGATATTTTGCAGTAGAATCAGTCTATTCACGGCCATTGAGAAAATGATTAAACAACTGGTCTTTTGTATGGCCATCTTCTCGGTTTGCAGCCTGTTATCCTGTAATCTGCCGGGCGGCCAACCTCAAACACCTGCTCCGAGCGTCAACGACGTTTATGCGACAGTCGCCGCCAACCTGACTGCCGAGGCTCTTGCTACGACCACCAGGCATGCTTCAGAAACCCCACAGTTACCCACGGCCACGCCAACCCCCCCAGCCAGGAAGACAGAGACGCAAGCGCTTGCTCTTTTTACTTTGACTCCACGTCCACGGGGTACCGCTTTACCTTGCGACCAGGCATCCGCCGGGCATCCCATCGACATCACTATTCCAGATGATACCCAGATGAAGCCGGGACAGAGTTTTTCAAAAACCTGGCGTCTGGTCAATGTTGGTTCCTGCGCCTGGACTAATGCCTATGCCGTGGTCTGGTTCTCTGGGGAAGATATTGGCGTAACCAGGGAACAACTCTTCGTCAGCCAGGTAGACCCAGGCCAATCTATTGATGTCACCGTGGATATGGTGGCGCCGTCTGAGGCAGGTGCTTACCAGAGCAACTGGAAACTTAGGAATGAAAAGGGTGACCTGTTTGGCATCGGTCCTAATGGGAGATCTCCTTTCTGGGCGAAAATCGAAGTAATAGAAGAAAGCACCCAGACACCCACTTTGCCTCCTTTGCCTACTTTGCCTCCTTCAGATACACCTACCGCCGCCGCGCTGGTGAGCAATGTCGTCTCGATGGAACTTAATGATGGGGTGGATCTGGATACGGGGGAAATGAATACTGGCAGTAACGATGATATTAAATTTGCACTCCTTTCAGAAAACCAGCCCCAGATTCAGCCGGTCAATGGGGCAAAGCTGGCTTTCATCGGGGCGCGAGAACCGTCTGAAACCACCTGCGAAACTTCTGACCTATCTGAGGCTGCGGGTAACCTTGCAGGAATGAAGGAAGGCAGTTATTTTTGTTACTACACCGGGCAAGGACTGCCCGGATACTTGAGGCTAACCCTGACCAGTCTGTCTGAAAATATCCTGACCCTGGATTTTTCAACCTGGGCTGTCCCATGATTATCTTTTGGTGGTTTGGGATTTGCCGTGGAAGGCCCCGGATTTGGGGATGTGAGTGTGCGTACGCACACTCACATCCCCAAATCCGGAAGTCCATCATGGCGATTCAAAATGAACCAATCTTTTCTTAAGGAGTGCAGCATGAACCTGGATGACCTGTCGCAGTTTCGGAAAATAGACGTACAAGATATGCTGAGTCAGATAAACGGGCTGCCTGACCAGTTGCAGACTGCCTGGAATCTCGGCGCCAGCCTGCCCCTGCCCGTACCGCAAGGTATGCAAGGGGTGCAGAGTGTGGTAATTTCCGGCATGGGCGGATCTGCCATAGGGGCTGACTTGCTTTCCGCTTATATCGCCCCGCTTTGCCCGGTGCCTGTGATCGTTCATCGCGATTATGGATTGCCCGGTTGGGTGAAAGACGCCCGCACCTTATTGATTGCCTCTTCGCATTCCGGTGATACCGAAGAGACCCTGTCTTCCTTCGAGGCCGCCAGGCAGCGCGGCTGCAAGATTCTCACCATCAGTACCGGGGGGAAGTTGGCCGATGAGGCCCATAAAGCCGGGGCGCCTGCCTGGGAGTTCAAACACCACGGTATGCCGCGCGCCGCGGTTGGCTTTTCTTTCGGTTTGCTCTTGGCCGCATTTGTCCGCCTGGGGTTGGTTCCGGATGCCTCGCAAGACATGCAGGAAGCCATTTCGGTCATGCGCCAGCTCCAACCCGAAATAAAGCCCGAATCCCCTGTGGCCAAAAACCTTGCCAAACGGCTTTCCGGGCAGTTGGTTGGCCGGTGGGTCAATATTTTCGGGGCGGGTTACCTGGCGCCGGTCGCTCGACGCTGGAAAGGCCAGGTGAATGAGCTGGCCAAGGGCTGGGCTCAGTTTGAATTCTTACCCGAGGCAGACCACAATACCCTCGCCGGCCTGGTCAACCCACCCGACATGGTCCAAAAGATGATGTCGCTGTTCCTGCGCGCCCCTTCCGATCACCCGCGCAACCGCCTGCGCTCGGACCTGACCCGGCAGGCGTGTATGCAAGAAGGTATGAATACTGATTACGTCGATGCGCTTGGCAAAGGCCCCCTGGCTCACATCTGGTCTTTGTTGCTGTATGGCGATTATGTGGGCTATTACCTTTCGATGGCTTACGCTACCGACCCTACCCCGATTGACGCTTTATTCGCCTTCAAAGATGCCATGAATAAGGGGTAACAAAAAATCTATTGACCTGGTTCGCCCAAGTATGTAAACTGAATGTATGGGCGAGCGTAAAATCCTGCATCTTGATCTGGATGCGTTCTTCTGTGCGGTCGAGGAGCGGCGCAGGCCGGATTTGCGCGGCAAGCCCTTCGCGGTAGGCGGCCGGCCGAACGAACGCGGGGTGATCTCTTCCTGTTCTTACCCGGCCCGCCAGTATGGCGTACATTCGGCCATGCCTACCGCCCGGGCGCTAAAATTGTGCCCTGACCTTATTCTGGTGACGCCGGAGCACCATGCCTACCATGCGGCTTCGGTGCAGGTGATGGAAATTATCAACCAGTTGACCCCGCTGGTCGAACAGATTTCAATTGACGAAGCCTTCATTGATGTGTCAGATCTTCCCCAATCAGGCCTGGAGCTGGCTAAGAACCTGCAATCCAGTATCTCCGAGAAGACCGGCTTACCCTGTTCGATAGGGGTGGCTACCAACAAGCTGGTGGCTAAGATTGCCACCAACATCGGCAAGTCCACTCACCGCGCACCCTCTCCGCCGCGGGCGATCCTGGTCGTTCCACCCGGAGGAGAGGCCGCTTTTTTGGCCCCGCTGCCGGCCCGTGAGCTGTGGGGAGTAGGGCCGAAGATGTCCGCCCATCTGGTTGAACTGGGGATCACTACCATAGGCGAATTGGCAAAGATGCCTGAAACCTGGATGGTCAAGCAGTTCGGCAAGTGGGGACACGAGATATCACTTCATGCGCGCGGCATTGATGACCGTCCGATTGAGCTGCTGCGTGAGGCAAAATCGATCAGCCAGGAAGTGACCTTTGATCGCGATGTCGCCGAGCAGAAACGCCTGGAAGATACTCTGCAGGACCTTTCCACCCAGGTTGGCTACCGCCTGCGCAAAGAAGGGTTGAACGGCAGCACTGTGCGCATCAAGTTGCGCTGGCCTGATTTTAGCACCCACACCCGCCAGCTTACCTTGCAGCAGTCTACTGACCAGGATGGGATCATTTTCAACGTTGCCCGCCAGCTTTTCCACAGCCTCTGGCAGCCAGGCAGGGCCGTGCGTTTGCTGGGTGTAGGGGTTTCCGGGCTGTCAAACCAGTTCTACCAGATGTCCTTATGGGACGGATCAAATGAGAAAGAACGGCGTCTTCTGGCGGCGCTGGACGCGCTGCGCCAACGCTATGGCGAAGAAGCCGTGCAGCGCGGCCGGACTGTCAGGCGTAAAAACCCCAACCTGCCCACCAAACCAGGCCGGTAAGCTAATTTTTTGGCTCATTGGGATTTACCGTGGAAGGTCCCCAGATTTTGGGGTATGAGCGTGCGTAGCACGCTCATACCCCAAAATCTGAGAGTTCACCACGGCTATTCCCAGAGAACTAACTTTTTTCGGAAAGGGCTTTTTCGTAAACTTCGATGACGCGGCTGGTGATCTTTTCCCAGGCGTAATTCTGCGCTTCGGCGCAGGCCTGCTCGCCCATCTGGCGCTGTATTTCTGGCTGGGAAATGAGGATTGAAAGGCGCTGGCTCAGGGTTTCGATATCCTCGTCCGGCACCACGTAACCGGTCACCCCGTCTTTGACAAGAAAAGGCAGCCCGCCGACCTGTGATGCAATCACCGGCGTCCCGCAGGCCATGGCTTCGAGCGCCACCATGCCGAAGGATTTGTAGTGCGATGGGATGATCAGCGCGTCGGCAGAGGAATAATAATAAGGCAGCGTGTCCTGTCCACGCTTTCCAAGGAACACCACCAGATCGTCCAGGTTCAGGGCGCGGCACAGGGCCTGCAGCCGGGCCATTTCGGCCGTCAAATTGTCGTCAGTCGCCTCAGGGTCGCCGCCAATGATCGCCAGGCAATGGGGATGCTGATCCAGGGTGCCGTTATTGCGCAGGATTGCCAGGGCGCGCAGGAGCGCATCCACCCCTTTCAGCGCTTCGATGCGGCCCACGAACAGCAGCATACGGCTTTCACAGGGAATGCCAATCACGCTCCTGGCTTCGTCGAGCGAGATTGGGTAGAAATGGTGTGTATCCACCCCGGGCGGGATGACGGTCAGTTTGGAAGAAGGGGCGTGGTAAAGGAATTCGAGCTGAGCTTGTTCGGCTTGCGTGGCGACAATCACCTGACGGGCCGCCCGCAGCACCTGCTGCTCTCCCTCGATGCGATATTCACCCTCTTTTCGGATTCGTCCCTGGCTACCCGGTTTTTCATCATTCCGAGGGTGTGGAACATGTGCACGAAGGGAACCTTCCAGGTGCGCCCCAGTTCCATGGCGGCCATCCCGGACATCCAATAATGGCTGTGGATAATATCGTAGTGCAGACCTTTTTGGCCTGTAAATTTCAGAATGCTCTCAGAAAATTCGGGCAGGTAATCGATGAGCTGGTCTTTAGGCAGGTAAACCTCGGGGCCGGCAGGGATGTGGACGACGCGGTTTCCATAGCCAAGCTCATGCAGCACGTGTGGAACGTGCTCATCCTGTGAGCGGGTGAATACGTCCACGTGCACGCCGGCCTGGCCCAGGTAACGGGTCAGCTCGCGGACGTAAACATTCATCCCGCCGGTATCCTTGCCTCCCAGGATCGCCAGTGGGCAGGTGTGGTAAGACAGCATCGCCACGTTCAGCATACTCTTGTCTATTCTAACTTGCTCCTGGTATAATTTGCAAGCCGCCACCGTAGCTCAGTTGGTAGAGCAGACGATTCGTAATCGTCCGGTCAAGGGTTCGACTCCCTTCGGTGGCTTTTTTCATAATGAACTGGTGGGATTTAAACGGTAAACTCTTTAATTTAGCGAATGACTATGAAACATACCTAATTGCAGGGAGCAACAAAACCAGATGGATAAAAATCCATCTCGTTTTATGGCAGTTGGATTTTACCTAATGGGGTTGGGATTTCTTTTATTAGTTCTTCAACTTATATATTTTCCAATGATCTTTACCTATTTCCCCGGCAATATCGTAATTCATACAAATGTAATTTAATACTTCAAACATGTCATCAGGTAGGGGTTTTTCTGGCATGATGCACTGGCCGCTGTGATTAATTTCGATAAATGGCGTCGATGGTAAATAAGTATTTATTATGATTTTAGGGGGTTTAGTTTTAAGATCATTGAGCATCTCTTGAGACAGCTCTGGGCTTGCATAACCAATACGGTATAACGGCTTTTGATGCACAAATCGAGTTGGGGCATCCCGGCCTGACATAAAATTAATGACGGTTTGAGATCCCCAAAGTAAAACATAATCCCCCTGTTTAGTTGTAGATTTAATATATTGAACAACTTTGGTAACAGCTATTTCAGGGGGCTGCTGGTACTCTTTAATAAGTTGGATGATGGGTTTATACACAATCATAATCAAGGCGATCATATAAATAATAAACTTCAAAGAATGGTTTGATATGGGTTTATGAGCATATTCCCATCCATAACCAATCAAAATAGCGAAACATGGTAACAAGGTAAAAAAGTAATGATGATAGTTCTTACCAGACAGGCTGATAAGAATAATTTCAATCGGGAAATCAACCAAAGCCACAAGCAAAATCACAGGCAATTTTCTGACATAATCTATGCCCCGTCTGACAAAAGCAGCCCAAATCACCAGGCCAAAATAATAAAACCAGGATGCTGTTAGAAACACCCGGAATATACTCCCAACTGCTTCAATTCTGTCTTGTGTTGTAATATCCGAATACAGGAAATTAAAACGATAAGCGACATCCCAGAATTCCCAAAGTGAGTGATTGATATAGAAATAGAGGATGCAAGCACCTTGCACCAACACCAGCCCGCCCAAAAACCAGAAGAAATCGGCCAAGTGGATTGTTCTATCTTTGGTTAAGAATTTATAAGCAGAGATAATCAATAATGCGGCCCAAATCCCGATCAGGGTTTGTTTGAGCATTAAAGCCATTCCCATCGCCCCGCCAATTAAAAACCACCTCCATGGTTTTTTCTTATCCATCACCATGAAATGACAGAATAAGAACAGGGCAATGCACTGGAATGGTATGCCAAACTCTTCGGTGAAGTTACCACCTTCATTTGGGAAAACAATATTGGTTATTAACCCGACCAAAGCTAATAATAAAGCTGGCATGGAAACATTTTTCCGAAAAACTCCATATAACAGTAAAACTGAGGCAAACAATGACATCACTTCTAATGCCCACACCCCCCATATTGAACGATTTGATATGAATAGCCCCAGCGCATCAATATAAAAAATTAACGGCGGTTTGTGATCCCAAAGATTCTTATAGGGGATATCTCCCTTAAGAATACGTGAGCCAAAATAGAGAAAAATACCCGAATCATTTTGAGGCATCTGCCCAGAAAAAACGGGGGAAATAGCCAAATAAACGCCAATAGTGAGAAAAGCTGCCAGGGGAATAAACCAAAACAAGGGATGGATTGTTTTTATGAAATTATTCACTTCTTTAAAAGCAACATCCCAGTTCTCGCTGGTAAGAATAAGATCTTTAAAATACAACCTGATTATGATTAATAATTGAAGACCTAAAATTAACAACCATGCAATAAAGAAAACCCCTCTTTGGAGGAAAAAGCCTATAGAACCTAAGAACATCATATCTGATAGGGCTGCAATAATGAGCGCAAATATGGCTAACAGAACAAAACACAGGCATAGTGTCGTTATATAGATTATCCGATGAGCCGATTGTAGGAAGCGGTAAAATTTTTCAAGCCATGCCGGTCTTGTGGCAAATACTATGAGGGCTGTTATATACACAAACACACAAAAAATAATACAAAAAAGCATTAACAATCTGGGCAGAGAAAATCCATAGATAATGGCATTTTTCTCCATGGAAGTGGATGAAGAAATGAGATAAACAATGATTGAACTAACAATAATAAATATACTGGTCAGAATTTGAGTAAATTTATTCTTCATGTCTTTTAGTTACCGGTCATCTTATAAACCGTCAAGATATCAGCATCGCCGACCTTTATAGAATAAACAGCCTTCCCTGCAATATGTCTGTTTATAGAGTAGTAATAAGTAGTTATGGTGTAATCTGGCGGTTGGTCTTCAGAGATGATCAATCTCTGACGATCTGATAATGGCAACAGCATCTTCCCATTTGGGAAATCTAAAACTCGCACAATTATTTTTTGACCGGGGTCTGTTCTGGCGATATACTTCAAGCCATCCAAGGTCGACACTCCCCACACATCCAGGCCAAACCGCTCTTTGATGATTGACATTTTGGAACCGGCCAGAAAATTGAAGTAAGTATATTGGTAGGGATGATAGCGGATCATAAAATAGACCGGATAAGCCAGCCCAATGATTAAAATTAAGGTTGTCCAAAGCCGCCAGGATTGGGTTTTTTGGCGCATTTTATCAGTGAGAGACTTGAAGCCATATAACGAGATCAACAACAAGGCAGGATAGACGAAGTACATCTGGCGATTATCGGTATAGATGACCGATTTCATCACGATCACGGCGACAATGGGGAGAATGCCACAGGCTGCGACCAGGTACAGGTTGCGCATGGACAGGAAATGTTCTCTTAACCTGGACTTTAAAGTATGGACGGCGAGGGTTATGCTACCTAGAAGAAACAGCGCCAGGTAGAACACAGGCGAGCTGATCGAGAACCAGACGATAGAATAATGCCAGGGAATGTTGTTTCGGATATCATGTCCCATGTATAACTGAAAATCATTCCACGGGTACTGTTTCATAAGTTTAAAGGCCTGGACATAATTTTCAATGGTGTGCGTATACAATGTTGGGGTAAACCAATTCACCAATCCTGCAGCCACAAACAAAGACGTAAGCAAGAAGATGCCGGCTTTTAGATAACTCCTCCATTTGTCTCTAGACAAAAACAGATCGAAGAAATAGAAAAAGAGGGTAATCGGAATGATGATCAACCCTGGCGTGCGGATGCTGCATACTACCCCAATCGCAATGCCGTGCAAGATGGCTGTGAAAATATTTTTCTTTTCCAGGAGCAGCAGCAAGGTATAAATAGAAATGACATACGCGCTCAGGAAAGGAATGTCTTTGGGATTGTAGAAGGAATGGGCGAAAATCCTGGGGCTGATAATGAGGAACAGCGAGCCTAACAAGCCGATCTTCCAATCCTTGAAGATCTTCTTCCCGATCAGGAAAAAGATAAACACGGAAAATACAAAAAAGGCAAAGGTTACTTGATGCCGTCGCCAATAGATCGCCTGTGTATCTCCGCTCGGAGCGAACCAATATAGAACCATGCTGAAAAGTGGAGGATAATAGCAAACGTTTTCCCACCCGGTACATGCCTTCACAAACTCGCTTTGGAGGCCTCCGATAAAGCGTTCGTAATTGACCCTTCCCCTGAGAAAATCAATTTTTTCATCTACAGATATTCCGTAATCTTTATAAATTAAGAAACCTGTTAAACTGTACGTACAAAAAAAACAAAATACGAAGAGTGCCGGAAGTATTTTTCTTTGGCCAAATTTTATTCCCTTCATATTCCATAATTTCCTTTCACTTCTGTTTCCGCTAAAAGCAGAACTCTAAACAGCCGGAAAAGAATTCCGGAGTTATCTAAACTTAACAATTGAACCTGTTATCTGTACAACGATTTCAACGGTTGCGTCAAAACGCTCCTTTTCAAATGCAATGCCAGGATTCTGTTAGGTAAATAGATGGTGACCAAAGCCTTTTTGCGTAGTTGTTCTGGTAAAGGGTAACTTTGCGGAAAGGATTTACTCGTCAAGATGTTGTGGAAGTGCCCAGGCGTACGTTTCTGGTGGCGATCCCACAAATATGTGGGTGCAACTCGCGCACGTAAACGTTCATCCCGCCGGTATCCTTGCCTCCCAGGATTGCCAGCGGGCAGGTGTGGTAAGATAGCATCGCCACGTTAAGCATACTCTTGTCTATTCTAACTTGCTCCTGGTATAATCTGCAAGCCGCCACCGTAGCTCAGTTGGTAGAGCAGACGATTTGTAATCGTCCGGTCAAGGGTTCGACTCCATTCGGTGGCTTTTTTATTTTAATTTCCAGTAACTGCTCAGGCACTGGGGTGGTAAACATTCTTTAGAAACGAAAAGAGGTCACTGTAAGGTGAACTCCTTTCTTAAGGTTGAGTATAGCATTGCCTGATCATTCACAGTATAGACTTGAGAAGGCGTCTGGTAGTCGAGGGCCTGGTGAGGGCGCCCGAAGTTGAAGAAGTGGAAGTAGTCTTTGAAAAGGACAATAAATTATTGTTGTATTTTTATTGTCTTCCAAAGAGGATTTAGGTAATCTATGCTTTCACCGGAAAATCTAGCGTGATCTTGATGATGTATACACTCTGGGTTATTACAAAGAAAATTGTCACACAGAATTGATGAAGGCATATCCTTTTTATATTTTAATTCCCTTAAATCCACAATTTTCATTATATTGGATGCATAGCAAAATTTAGACATAGGTGTTTCACTATAAGCCTTTGCCATTTCTGTACCCTCCCTTTATGAATTGTGAAAACAATTCATAATAATTATATACCTTTAATCTTAACTGTCTGCCGTCTAAATGGCATCCTCCGTCCTTTTCTTGCTGGCCAATTTCTGCGCGGGGCGGCTGAAAACCCAGGTAATTCCCACAAAAATACCTATGGCTGCCATAGCTGCCCCGCCGGCCAGGTCCAGCACGTAATGCTGTTTGGTAAAAAGGGTTGCGCCAATCACCAGCATCACCATCCCAAGCATAGGGATAAGCAGCTTGGGTTTCCAGCGCGTTCCGAAATAAGCCACCAGCACGGCAAAATACATGTGCCCGCTGGGAAATGCGTTATTAGGCCGGTCGTTAGCGTACAAAAAACGCAGCAGGTTGGAAGCCCAATCCTGGCCGGTGATCTCTGGGCGCTGTACATAGGTCGGCCAGAAGATGAAAATCAACATACTGGGTAAGATAGTGACCAGCGAGGCCAGGATGTACGCCTTGAACAGGCGCTCCTCCATCTTGAAAACTGCCCACAGGTCGAACAGCACCCATACCCCTAGCATCAAGAAGTATGGGACAGTCCAAATGGGCCAGAGCGGGATGAGGCGATCCAGGGGAGTGTCCAGGAGCACTCCCCCATGCATGACCCGGTTGGTCAGAGTGTAGACGCATTGGGCCAAAACGACGATCACTGCCAGGGCGAGGCGTTTGGTAAGGCGCATGCTAGCCTGAATTATATAACACCTGGCAGGGATAGTCCTGTTTTTACTTTCGAATTAATCGTCGAAGACCCGCGGCCGGTTTCCCAGGATGCCTTCTATGCGTTCCATCACGTCTGGGGTAAGCTTTTCAGCTACCTCGGACGCTTTCATGTTTTCGACCACCTGCTCGGGACGGCTGGCGCCAGTGATGACTGTGCTGACGTGGGGATTTTTCAGCGCCCAGGCCAGGGCAAGCTGCGCCAGGCTGGCGCCCAGGTCGCTGGCAACCGGCAGGAGGTTCTTGATTACCTGCGCTTTCTCAGGCGCCAGAGCATAATCCCTGAGCCATCCCATATCTGGCAAGTCCATGCGGCTGCCTTTGGGAATGCCATTCAGATATTTGCCCGACAGGAGGCCCGAAGCCAGCGGGCTGTATATGGTCGTGCCATAGCCCAGGTCCCGGAATAGCGGCGCATATTCAACTTCGAAGCGCTGGCGGTTGAGCATGTTGTACTGCGGCTGTTCCATGCTGGGCGGGGTCAATCCGTATTGGCGGGCGATCCCATCCGCCCGCATGATATCGGCGGCAGACCATTCCGAAGTGCCCCAATAAAAAGCTTTACCCTGGCGGATGACCAGGTCGAAGGCGCGCACCGTCTCTTCAATCGGAGTATTGGAGTCAGGCCGGTGGGCGAAAACCAGGTCCACGTAATCGAGTTGGAAGCGGTGTAAGGAATTATTGACCCCTTCGATGATGTGTTTATGGGATAACCCGGTGTCATTCGGCCCGTCTCCGCCCCAAAAAATCTTTGTTGAGACGACGTAGCTCGACCGGCGCCAGCCCATTTTCTTCAAGACGTTCCCCATCACCATTTCAGCATTTCCGTGGGCATAGGCTTCGGCGTTATCGAAAAAGTTCACCCCATTTTCATAAGCGGCTTTCATACAGGCTGCCGCGGTGTCTTCGCCTATCTGTTCGCCAAATGTGACCCAAGACCCCAAGGATAATTCACTCAATTTCAGCCCGGCTTTCCCTAAACGACGGTAGTTCATCTTTCCTCCTGAAATATTAACGTTTTAAGACCTATTATATACTAATTGAGGAAAAAGTCTGCATAATGGAACAGCTTTTGTAAAATCATTACGCCAGTTACCCCATTTCCCCATCAGTTTCGTTTATAATTAAGTTAATCGTTCTCTGGGAATAGCCGTGGTGAACTCCCAGATTTTAGCTTGTCATGACATCCCAAAATCTGGGGACTTTCTATGGTAAATTCCAATGAGCCAAGTTAATTGTGAAGCGCCGATAGTTTTTGTTGAATAGGGGTCAGGTGGATTTTTTTTGCTTCTACCCGCCATACTAATATCCGGCTTTGGTGATCATGGACAAATGGATTGAATTATTGAAAACATTCTGGGTTCTGCTCCAACAGGGGCAACTGCCAGAAGTCGGACGTTGGAATTATCTCCTGTTAGCCATCCTGGTTGCGCTCGAAGGGCCGATTGCCACGCTGTTGGGCGCCGCAGCTGCCTCGGCGGGTCTGATGCGCATCTGGGCCGTCTTTGTCGCCGCAGCGGCCGGCAACCTGACTGCCGACACGCTGTGGTACCTGTTGGGGTATTACGGGAAGGTTGATACGGCTCTCAGGCTGGGGCGGTGGGCCGGTTTGAAACGCAAACATCTGGACCGCCTCACCGTTGCCATGCAGAAGCATGCGCTTAGAATTCTCTTTTTCGCCAAGCTGACCGCAGGTTTCATGATCCCCTCTTTGATTGCTACCGGCCTGGCGCGTATTCCGTGGAAGCGCTGGTTCCCGGTAGTTTTTCTGGGGGAAATGATCTGGACTGGATCGCTCTTGTTGATTGGTTTTTATACGACCGAAGCGATCAAAGCAGTCGCACAGGGCATCGCCCTGATTGTGGTTGGGGCGTCAATCTTGTTCCTTTTCGTAATTATCTGGCAGGGGCGCCGCATCTTGATGAGCACCAAAGAATTTAACGATGCCATGTATGGCGAAAACGGTGACAACCATAACAAATCATAGGTGATTGCGGTGAGGTCAAGCGGCATTGACCGGCGGCATCTTCACATCATCTTATTCAGAACTGGAGTTCAGGATGCGGATTTTGATCACAGGTTCAACCTATGCCCCTGCCTTCAACGGGCAGTCTATGTTTACAACCAATCTCGCTGAAGGGTTGGCGCGGCGCGGGCATGAGGTGTGGGTCTTGCTCCCCTCAGATAAGGGTAAGCCATACAGCCTGGAGCGCAATGGAGTCCACATCCGTACGGTAAGCGCAACAGAAATAACCTTTCTTCACTCCGAAGCGTACGCCTCTGCATTTCCCGGGTCTGAAGTAAACCGTTTTCTAAAGGATTTTAAAGCGGACGTTATCCACCTGCAAGACCATTATCCGATCAGTGTAAGTGTATTGTTCCAGTCCAGGCGCTCAAAAATAAAGGTGGTTGGCACGAACCATTTTATGCCTGAAAATTTGCTGCCATATATCCCTCTGTCGCCGGTTTTGAAACCGGTCTTGAACCGCATCATGTGGGAATGGATGAAGTTTACCTATAATCGGCTGGATATGGTGGTTGCCCCTTCCAGGACGGCAGCCGAAATTATCCGCAAACAGAAGCTGCGCGTGCCTGTACAGGCCATTTCTTGCGGAGTAAGCCTGCAGCGTTTCCATCCAGATGAGACGGTTGACCGGAGGGCTCTCAGGTTGCGCTATGGCCTTGACCCGCAACGAACTACTTTTTTGTTCGTTGGCAGGGTGGATGGTGAAAAGCGGGTAGACGTCTTGATCCGAGCCATCAAATCCTTGGGACGGCATGATATCCAATTGGCGGTTACCGGGAAAGGGGCTGCCTTACCTGGCCTGAAGGGCCTGGCGCGGGATTTAAAAGTAGATGATTTGGTGCGCTTTACAGGTTTTGTGCCGGATACAGACCTGCCAGCCCTGCTCAACAGCATCGATGTCTTTGCCATGCCCAGCGAAGCAGAACTGCTCAGTATCGCCAGCCTGGAAGCTATGGCGACCGCCCGGCCTGTCCTGGCGGCAAATTCTCAAGCTCTGCCAGAACTGGTCGCCAATGATGTGAATGGATACCTGTTCAAGCCCGGCAGCGTTTCCGATATCACGCGCTGTATGGCGTTGCTGGTGGACCATCCAGAGCGCTGGTCAGCCATGGGCGCAGCCAGCCTGGAAAAAGTGCAGGTGCACAGCCTGGAGAATATGTTGACAAGCTATGAACGGCTTTACCTGCAGCTCCTTGAAAAAGCGGATTAAAATTGCCGTTTCAGGCTACGGGATTGGATATCCGCTGAAGCCAGGTGAACTGCATCTACAGGCGGTAATACCGGGACAGTGATCTGGCCTTCTTCCGGGTCCCCTAAACGGGTGATGTTTTGCGGTTGGTTAATGGATAGCCAACTCACGTAAGCCATTGCCAGGGCGTTCAGCTCTGGAGGCGAGAAGATTTTTTCCGTCGGGATAATGCTATGTAAAAGACGGAACCGGGTGACCTCTTCAAAGAAGGTCATTGGATCAGATACAGGAAGCTCGCGATCGTACAGGACAAGCTGGCGTTGAATTCTTCCTTCGAGTGAGTTGGCCTCAAAGGGGATGGCGCCCAACAGCGCATAAAAAAAGGTCTCAGATTGGCTTTCCTCCCATTGGCGGGTTGAGTTATCCGAAGGGAAGCAGTTGTAATCAAGGTTGCTGAGGCTTCCGTATAGGTTAAAGCCAGACCGTATCCAGCCGGGACTGTCTTCAACGGAAGCCGGGGTGCGAGGGACGCTCACCCCGCGCAGGCGCGCTTCGTACTCCGCCACGCGCATATTGATGCGTCGCCCGGTATGAGGAGGCGTGTTCATTTTTTGACGGAATTCGGGATCGTTCATCAAGCCGGTATTAGGGCGCTGTGGGGCGTTGATTGTGACCAGCACGCTGCTCAAGCCGGCGCAGAATCCCAGCACTTCCAGTTCCTCGCCCCGGCTTAGCGCCAGCAGGTGAAAGTCCGCATCCATCGCTGCCAGGGTGTATGGCCTGCGACCACCAGAAATATTAATCCCCATATAGGCTAAAGGTTTGAAAACCATGCTAAGCACCAGTTTAGCGTAAAATCAGACAGCCCGCAACTGAAATAGAGCCCCATTTTTTACCGGGCTTCGGCGTGAATGATTTGACACTTCCGTTTGAAAAATTTCTGGACTATACTTATTATTGTCCATTGGGATTTTCTGTGAAAGGTCCCCAGATTTTGGGGGGTGAGCGTGCGTAGCACGTTCACCCCCCAAAATCTGGGAGTTCACCACGGTTATTCCCAGAGGCCCCTTATTCTACCTGATCGGAAAAGGAGTTACCTGCTTATGACAGCCGAAATGCCCTTTAAACTTACTTATGCGACCATGTTTAACCCACCTGAAGAGCTGCATACCCGGTTTGAAGAAGCGTTGGTAAAAATCAAACCTGGTTTGGGAAAAGAAAATGCCATGTTGATCGACGGCAAAGAACACTTTACTGCCGAAAAATTCGAAGACCGCTGCCCTGCCAATACCGATTTGCTCCTGGGTGTTTTCCAAAAAGGGGATGCACAGGATGCCCAGGCAGCCATCGCTGCCGCTAAAAAAGCTTTCCCGTTGTGGAGTCATATGAAATGGCAGGAACGGGCAGCTTTAATTTGTAAAGCCGCTGACCTGATGGAAGCACGCATTTTTGAAATGGGTGTCATTGTAGCCATGGAGGTTGGTAAAAACCGTATGGAAGCCCTGGGGGATGTGGCCGAGACGGTCGAATTATTCCGCTACGCCTGTGAAAGGATGGAAGCCAGCCACGGATTTGAAGTCCAGATGGGGCGTGATCCCTTGGTAGGGTTTGAATCGACCAATCTTTCGGTTTTACGACCCTATGGCGTCTGGGTGGTGATCAGTCCCTTCAACTTTCCTGCCGCCTTGACCGGGGGGCCGACAGCCGCAGCCCTTGTCACCGGCAACACGGTTGTGATCAAGCCAGCGACTGACACACCCTGGACATCGCGCCTGATGGCTGAGTGCCTGCGTGACGCCGGTATTCCGGACGGGGTGTTTAATTTCGTAACCGGCCCTGGCAGCACGCTTGGGCAGGCTTTGATCGAGGCGCCGGAAGTGGCTGGGATCACTTTTACCGGTTCCTATGACGTGGGCATGCGCATTTTCCGCGATTATGGCCGAGGACGTTGGATTCGCCCGACCATTCTTGAGTTAGGCGGAAAAAATCCTGCTGTGGTGACCAGGCACGCCGACCTCGAAGCTGCCGCGGTTGGCATTATACGCTCTGCTTTTGGCCTCCAGGGACAAAAATGTTCGGCTTGTTCGCGGGTTTTCATCGAAGAACCGGTTTATGAAAAACTGGTATCCAGGTTGGTCGAATTGACCAACCAACTGGTGATCGGCGATCCCATCGAAAGGTCTACGAATCTGGGCCCGGTAATCAACCGCGGCTCTTATCGTGATTACCAGGAGTTCAGTGAAGAGCTTGGCCAGTCTGGCGAGATCCTGACCGGTGGGAAGATCCTGACCGGAAAGAATTATGCCAGGGGATATTTCTGTTTACCTACTCTGGTGGCTGACCTGCCTGAAGATCACCATTTGTGGCAGGACGAAATGTTCGTCCCTATTACAACCATCGCCCGCGTCAAGAATTTTGACGAGGCCATGCAGCGCGCCAACAACGTACAATATGGCCTGACGGCGGGGTTCTATGGATCTCAGGATGAAGCGCAGGCTTTCTACGACCAGGTCCAGGCCGGGGTGACCTACGCCAACCGCTCCCAGGGAGCGACCACCGGCGCCTGGCCCGGTTTCCAACCTTTTGGCGGATGGAAAGGCTCCGGTTCTACCGGGAAAAATGCTGGAGGTTTGTATTATTTGCCGCTTTACATGCACGAACAAATCCGCAACCTGGTGCGAAAAACCTAGATGGGTAGTCTGATGTCCGCAGGGGTAAAAGGCGCATGCTGAACAAGCTCGGATCGTTTCTTCTCGTGGTGGGGGGAACTTTCTTGGTATTGTTTGTCCTCTCCATAACTGCGAAATCCCCGGAATATAACCTGCTCGTTCTGGGTGGTCTCATCTTTTTGTTTGGTTCGTTCTTGCACTGGATCAGCCCTCGCCAGCCATCCCCTCCGAGCGACCGCTTCCACAGTTTCAAGAAATTACGAGCCCGGCCAGGCCAGAAGAATAAAAAGAGTTGACACCGATGGTTGGACAAAAACTGCGCTGAGGAATTATGACCAAGCTTTGCTCACTTTCTGAAGCAATCCAAAACTTCGTGCACGATGGAGACACTGTCTATGCGGCCGGTTTTACTCACCTGATCCCGTTTGCCGCCGGGCATGAAATTATCCGTCAGGGGCGCAAAAACCTGGTGCTGGCCCGCACCACACCCGACTTGATTTATGATCAGATGGTGGCCGCCGGCTGCGCCAGCAAGGTCATTTTTTCCTACGCAGGTAATCCTGGGGTTGGCTCGCTGCGTATACTCCGGGCAGAGATTGAGGCCGGGCGGCTGGCCTGGGAAGAGTATTCCCATTTCAGCATGCTATCCCGCTTGCAGGCCGGCGCGTCAGGGCTTCCGTTTATCCCGATGAACCAGACTGCCGCTGAAGACCTCGAGAAGGTCAACCCGAATTTTCGCCGGGTGATCGATCCTTATAGCGGGTGCGAGGTGGTGGTCGTCCCGCCGCTCAAGCCCTCGGTGGCGATCATTCACGTGCAGCGAGCGGATGCTGCCGGCAATGCCCAGATTTGGGGGATTATTGGTGAACAGAAGGAGGCTGCTTTTGCCGCCGAACGGGTGATTCTGACCGCCGAAGAAATCGTAGAGGACGAGATTATTCGCTCGGATCCTAACCGCACGCTCATTCCTGGTTTCATCGTCAATGCTGTCTGTCGCGTATCTTTTTGCTCCCACCCTTCCTACACCCAGGGGTATTACGACCGGGATAACGCTTTTTACATCAACTGGGATAAAATCAGTCAATCTCGTCAGGCTGTCCAACAGTACCTGGATGAATGGGTATTTGGGGTGAAGAACAGGGACGAATATTGGGAAAAACTTGGCCCCGAAGTGCATGCGCGCCTGAAAATCAAGAGCCGTCTTTCAACGCCGGTAGATTATGGAGATTATTAAGATGCCTTACACCGCACCCGAGTTGATGACTGTCAATGCTGCACGGCTCCTTTGCAACAGCGACAAGGTCTTTGTGGGAGTAGGGCTGCCTAACCTGGCCTGCAACCTGGCGCGCCGTACGCATGCCCCTGATCTACTGATGATCTATGAAGCCGGGGTGATTGGAGCGCGGCCAAAGCGCCTTCCGCTCTCGATTGGGGACCCGACCTTGGTCAGTGGAGCGACTGCGGTATGCAGCATGTATGATATTTTCACCCTTTACTTGCAGCGCGGCAACGTAGATGTCGGCGTTCTGGGCGGCGCTCAAATCGACCGGTTCGGTAATATTAACGCTACCGTCATTGGAGAATATTCGCATCCTATAACCCGGCTGCCGGGGTCTGGTGGATCGATGGAAATCGCTGCCTGGGCAAGCCGCTTCTATATAATCACTCCACACCAGAAAAGGCGATTTCCAGAAAGGGTCGATTTCCGCACCTCGGCTGGTTTTCTGGATGGGCGAGCTGAACGGGAAGCCAAATGCTTACGCGGCAATGGCCCACAGGCGGTAGTCACTGACCTGGGTATCCTGGAGCCGGATGAAAATGGCGAATTGGTTCTTACCGCGCTTCACCCCGGCATTTCAGTCGAACAGGTGCGGGCCAACACTGGCTGGGAGCTTAAAATCTCAAACTATATCCGCGTCACCTCGCCACCCGGTGAAGAAGAACTGCAAATCCTCCGTGAAGAACTCGACCCACAAGGCATTTACTTGAAGGGATAAAATGACGCCTACCCAAATTGAAGTCCTGGTAACTATCCCTTTCGACGAACCATTGATCGACCAGCTCAAGGAAATTTCCCCTCGTGTAAAGGTCATTGCCCAACCGGCGCGCCGGGTGGAAGAAATCCCCAATGAGGTGTGGAACCACATCGAGGTATTGTATACCGACCGGGTTCTGCCCGATCCGGCGCTGGTGCCTGCCCTGCGTTGGCTGCAGTTCCATTTTGCAGGGATCGATTTTGCGGTTGAATCCCCCTTGTTGAATAACCGCAATATTGTGGTGACCACGCTCAGCGGCGCGGCTGCACCCCAGATGGCTGAATATGCGGTGATGATGATGCTTACGCTGGGTCACCGTATGGTTGATTTATTCAACAGCCAGAACCGGGCGGAATGGCCGCATGATCGTTGGGAACGGTTTGGTCCATTAGAATTACGTGGCAGTACGGTTGGAATTGTTGGATATGGCAGCATCGGGCGCGAGATTGCCCGCTTGCTCCAACCGTTTGGGACGACCATTTTGGCGACCAAGCGAGACGTCCGGCACCCTCAGGACGCCGGTTATATCCCGGAGGGATTGGGTGATCCCGAAGGGGATTATTTCACTCGCCTGTACCCGATCCAGGCGTTGAAATCAATGATTAAAGAGTGCGATTTTGTAGTCGTATGTGTTCCGTTGACGGTCGAGACACGTAATCTAATCAGCGAGGCTGAACTGGCAGTCATGAAGCCGACTGCCCACCTAATCAACATCGGCCGGGGAGGCGTGGTCGACCAGGCTGCCCTGTTCACTGCCTTGCAGGAACGCCACCTGGCCGGGGTGGCCATGGACGTGTTTGCTGAGGAACCTTTACCTCCTGGCAGCCCATTCTGGCGTATGCCGAACGTGGTCGTAACCCCTCATATTGGAGGGATCAGCGCCGTTTATCAGAACCGGGCGATAAATATGTTCGCGGAAAATCTTAGGCGTTACCTGGAAGGAGTCACTTTACTAAACCGTTTTGACATCATGAAAGGCTATTAGTCCATGCTGAAAGTCGTTTTGTTTGATCTGGGAAATACGCTGATTTATTTCGATTCAACTTGGCCAGAAGTGACTGCTCAATCAGACCAGGCTTTGTATACTTACCTTCTTCAGTTAGGATATAAACTTGATGAAGCTTTCCCGCGCATCTACAACCTGCGCATGAACCGCTACTACCAGGAAAGGGAAACTGAATTTATTGAGTACACAGCAGAGCTATTCTTACTTGATCTGATGAAAGAATACGGGTATGGCCAGGTTTCTGGCGAAATCTTGAAGAAAGCTGTCGCGACGCAGTTTGCAGTTTCTCAGGCTCACTGGTTGCCGGAGGAAGACGCCCGACCGCTCTTGGAGCTTTTGAAAAGGGAGGGTTACCGGCTGGGGTTGATCTCGAATGCCATTGACTCTCAGGATGTACGCACTTTAATCGACAAGGGTAATTTCGCCCCATATTTCGAGGTTACCCTTATTTCAGCCGAAGTTGGGCTGCGGAAGCCTCATCCCAAAATATTCCAGATCGCGCTGGATCATTTTAATGTCTGCCCTGACGAAGTCGTAATGGTTGGAGATACTCTGGGGGCCGACATTCTTGGGGCTAATAATCTGGGGATTGCCAGCGTGTGGATAAACCGGCGCGCGGATATGAGACCTGATAATCTTGCCCATGACGATACGATCCAGCCAAAGGCAACTATCGCCGCCTTGAGTGAATTGCCGGGTTTACTACAGGCCTGGAAAAACCAATCTGGTCTTCTTTAATGTTATTCTTCCGCAAATATAGCCCTTACTTTGCGTTGGGATCTGGCATTTTGGCGTTAAGTCTTTCCTCCTTATTTATCCGTTGGGCCAATGCGCCCGGGACAGTAACCTCTTTTTTCCGCATGACCCTGGCAGCCATCGTACTGACCCCCTTTGTCTGCGCCGGAAAAAAGAATCGATAAAGCTGGATTGGAAAATCCTTTTACTGCCTTTGCTGGCCGGATTGTTCACCGCTTTAGATCATGCCGTGTGGAGCACGTCGATTCAGATGACCAAAGTGGCCAATGCCACCTTGATGAATAATCTGGCCCCGGTGTGGGTTTCTCTGATCGCAGCGGCCTTCTGGCACGAGAAACTGGATTGGCGGTTTTGGTTGGGCCTAGTCCTAACCATGGTGGGCGCCGGGGTGGTCCTGGGAAACGACCTGATCGCTAACCCTCACCTTAGCGCGGGAGATATGCTGGGCATCCTATCCAGCCTGTTTTATGCTGGTTATTTTCTGGTGACGCAGCGCGGCCGCAAAGTGTTTGACACGCTGACTTACATTTGGGCAGTGGCGATTATCTGCGCTGCATTCCTGTTATTGATCAACCTGGGTTTAGGCCGGCCGTTAAGCGGATACTCATTGTCAACCTATCTGGTTTTTCTGGCAGCCGCCCTGGTGTCTCAAATCGTTGGCTATTTCTCGGTAACCTATGCGTTAGGTCATCTTCCTGCAGCCGTGGTTTCCCCGACGATGATTGCCCAGCCCGTACTAACCGCCTTGCTGGCAATCCCCTTCCTGGGTGAGGAGTTGCAGCCCGGGCAGTGTTTGGGCGGCCTGACGGTGTTGGCCGGCATCTACCTGGTCAACCGCAGTCACCAGGCCTGATCGTTTTCGCCAGATGGCTTTATGGTAGAATGGACCAGGAAATACTCTGGTTCATCGCTTTTAAACTCAGGGAGTCAATACCTGGGAAAGTTTGGTATCAAATGGATCTGTTTGATCAGGCCATGCAGGAGAGAATGTCTCAGGAAGCTCCTCTGGCAGCGCGCATGCGTCCGCGCACTTTTGAAGAGTTTCTTGGGCAGGACCACATCATCGGCCCTGGTAAACTGCTGCGCAGGGCGATTGAGGCTGACCGGTTGTTTTCTTCGATTATTTTGTGTGGCCCTCCCGGTACAGGAAAAACTACTCTGGCGCGGATAATCGCTGCACATACCAAGGCGAAGTTCGAAAGTATTTCGGCTGTCCTGGCAGGGGTAGCCGAGTTGCGCCGCCTGATCGATGCGGCGACTGAACGCCGCCGTCTCTACCGGCAGCGTACCATCCTTTTCATAGATGAAGTCCACCGCTGGAATAAAGCTCAGCAGGATGCCTTGTTGCCGCAAGTTGAAAGCGGTATGCTGACTTTGATCGGCGCCACGACCGAGAACCCATATTTCGACGTTATACCTGCCCTGGTTTCCCGCTCGCGGATTTTTTTGCTTGAACCTCTTACCGAAGAACAATTGGCGATCATCCTCGATCAGGCCCTGACGGATAAAGAAAGGGGATATGGTGACCGACCAATTCAATTGGATGAGGAAGCGCGCCTGCACTTGATCCGCCTGGCAGGGGGGGATGCACGTAACTTACTGAATGCCCTGGAGTTGGCGGTTGAAAGCACCCAGCAAGACCTGGTTGGTCATGTACATATCACCCTGGAGGTGGCCCAGGAATCCATCCAGAAAAGGGCGGTCGCTTATGGTCGCAATGGAGATCCCCATTACGATACAATTTCGGCTTTCATAAAGTCTGTGCGCGGCTCGGATCCGGACGCAGCGCTGTACTGGTTAGCCAAGATGCTGACCGCCGGGGAAGATCCGCGCTTCATCTTACGGCGGCTAATTGTTTTGGCCGGGGAAGATATTGGCCTGGCAGACCCACACGGGCTACAAGTAGCGGTTTCCGCCGCCTACGCTTTCGAATATATTGGTTTACCAGAAGGGGTTTTTCCCATTGTAGAAGCTACGCTTTACCTGGCGACTGCTCCAAAATCCAATTCGGCCACCCAATTTTTCAAAGTGCGCGAACTGATCGAAAAAGAAGGTATCGGTCCGGTGCCGATCCATTTGATGGACGCCAGCCGGGATGCCAAAGGTTTAGGACACGGTGCCGGTTACCAGTATCCGCACCTTTTTCCCGGCCATTTCATCCCGCAGCAGTACCTGCCAGATGCTTTGCTGGGATCCATCTTTTATGAGCCATCCGATCAGGGATATGAAGCGATGGTCGCCGAGCGACTGGAGCGGTGGCGTAAAGCCCAAACTGCTGGTCTGGGCTCATCTGGTGACGAAACGACGAAGGAGTAACATGGCGAGCATTCTGCTGATCCGCCACGGCGAGAATGATTTTGTTGGAAAACGCCTGGCTGGTCACCTGCCGGGGGTTCATCTCAATGAAAAAGGTCGTAAGCAGGCCGAGTTAATCGCTGATACTTTACAGAACGCGCCGATAAAAGCGATCTATTCCAGCCCGCTGGAAAGGGCCGTTGAGACTGCCCAGTCATTGGCAACTGCTCTAAACCTGCCAATAAACTTTCTACCCGGCCTGGCCGAGATAAATTATGGCACCTGGCAGGGAAAAACCACCAGGCAGTTGCATCATATGAAGGCTTGGAAGACGGTTATGGAAAAGGCGTCGGAAATGCGCTTTCCGCAGGGTAAATTTTTTGTCGAGGCGCAAGAGCGGCTGGTGAATGCTGTCGAAGAGATCAAACACGCCAGTGAAAAGAACGATCTGGTGGCTTGTTTTTCCCATTGCGATTCAATCCGCCTACTGCTTGCGCATTACCTGGACATACCCTTGGATGAATTCCACCGGCTCAATATCGACACGGCTTCGATCAGCCTCCTGCATCTTGGGGAGGGCCGGCCGGCCCTGCAATTTATGAACTTCTTGATCGGCCTGGAATGGAAATTCCCCCAACCGGCCAAAAAACCAAGAATGAAGACCAACCCATCCAGAATTAACCGGGAGGACGGCCAATGAATGAAAAAGAATCTATCGACCGGCTGGTGATTGCAGTGGTTTCCAGTGAGGATGTGGGAAACCTGGCGCAGGAGTTGATTCGCAATGGTTTTTATTTTACCAGGGTGACCAGCCAGGGTGGCTTGCTTTCAGGTGAGCTCGTTAGCTTGTTGGTCGGTATCAACAATTCACGCCACGCCGCTTTGCTGGATTTAATCGGTCGCTGCTGCCATACCCGCGTCAAATATATACCGGCTATCGACAATTCGGCCTTCCAGGGACAACCTGTGATGATTGAAGCCGAAGTGGGAGGGGCGCTTATCTACACCTGTGAGGTTGAAAAGTTCGTGCAATATTGAGGGTCAATATTCATGAAAATAATCCTGGCGGTTATCAAGGATAGCAACGAGGCACGCGTGGTTGCACAACTAGTCAATCGTGATGTACACGTCACGCGCATGGCAAGCACGGGTGGTTTTATTTGTTCTCAATGCTGTTGATTTCCACAAAGTTTGACCATTTTTGTCTGTTTTGTAAAAGGTAATTATTTCTTTTTATGGCTCAATATCGTTCACTGCGCTCCATGGGGGCGCTTGTCTGGCAGAATATTGTTGATACTACAGCCGGCGGCAAGTGGTCACGCCAGTTGGAGGGCCAGACCCGGCGCAATTTACGCTGGTTTTTTTCAGATGGCTCTTTTTCTGCGGCTAGTGATT
Organism: uncultured Chloroflexia bacterium; assembly: GCA_963820415.1. Classification (GTDB taxonomy): domain Bacteria; phylum Chloroflexota; class Anaerolineae; order Anaerolineales; family Anaerolineaceae; genus CAWFZT01. The sequence goes on from CAWFZT010000004.1 coordinate 323,415, forward strand.
CGATCACCGGCACTTATCTGACCCTGTACCTACTGGCGCTGGGCGCCTCGGGGGCCCAGATCGGCTGGTTGACCGCCTTGATCAGCCTGGCAGCCGTGATGGTATTGCTCCCCGGAGCAATGCTTGCTGAACAAGCAAAAAGTCGCAAGAAAGTAGTGCTGTATTCTGGTGGCGTCGTCAGCCGTTTGGTCTTGCTTTTATTTGCCCTGGTGCCTTTTGTTCTTGGCGGACAGGCGGCGGTCATCGTTGTGATGGTCTTGAAAATTTGTGGGGACTCTTGCGCCAACCTGGGTTTTCCAGCCTGGGCTTCGTTAGCCGCTGATCTTGTGCCTTTAGCCTGGCGAGGGCGATATTTCGGGTCGCGCAACATCATCATGGGTATCATCGGCATGGTTGTCACCTATGCCATTGGCCAAATGATTACGGGCGTGGGCGCCCCAATTGGTTATCAGGTCGCTTTTGGCATTTCTTTTCTCTTTGGATCGGTCTCCACCTTTTCCTATGCACATTTGCAGGAACCACCCACTGTTCCCCTACAGGTTACCCCTAAAGACTACACGCCTGCTGCAATTCTGGACACTTTGCGCTCCGATCGTAACTTCCTGGCTTATTGTATTTACGTTATGATCTGGAATTTTGGCCTCAATATTGCTAGCCCTTTTTTTACTGTCTACCAGGTGCAGGTTTTGAAAGCTTCGGCGGTGATGGTCGGTTTCATCAGCATTGCTTCGACCCTGTCCAGCCTGCCGGCGCAGCGCTACTTCGGTCACCTGGCGGATCGCTGGGGTGCACGGCGGGTGCTTCTCTTCACTGGCTTTCTTATTCCGATATTACCTGTGTTGTGGGCCTTTACCACGGCATCCTGGCAGCCGATTTTTATCAATATTTACTCTGGAGTCATTTGGGCTGGGTATAACCTGGCCGCCTTTAATTATCTTTTGACTATCACCAAAGCCGAGAACCGGGCGCGCTATATCGCCATGGCCCAGATTGCCGTTGCCCTTTCCACCGCCATGGGAGCTGCTCTAGGCGGAGAAATTGTTACCCGTTGGGGATTCATCGCTATTTTCATCGGTTCAGGGGTTATCAGGGCAATTGCCAGCCTGATCTTTGCACGCTTCGTGAAAGACACTCATTGAAATATTGTTCATTCAACAATTTCTTCATTCTTGAAATCCATGGGCTTTTTGTCGGTGATTTCAAAGCGCAAAAACCGCTGGGTAGTTCGTTGGTCTGAACCGGGCTATCTGGCTGTTCCCAGGGTGATAAAGCAGTCTTTCAGCCTGCCGTAAAGCTGGGAAAATATTGAAAACTGGCGCTGGTAGACTTCAGCATGGGCCGGGTTGGGGAACGTATCCAGCGTCGGTTCGAGCCAGGCCGTAAGGCCTGTAAAATCCTTCTGAATACCCGATCCCACCGCCGCTAAGTAAGCTGTCCCCAGCATAGTTCCACCGCTGTTCGGGCGCCAACGGATTGGCACGCCTAGAACATCGGCGAATATCTGGCGCCAGAGCGGGCTGCGCGCCCCACCATTGATGGCGATAATTTCGGCGAGTGGGTTGTTCCGTTCGACCAGGATCTCCAGCATTTGCCGGTAACCAAAAGCCACGCCTTCCAATACGGCGCGGAATAAATGTCCGCGTGAATGGGTATTTGCCAACCCTAAGAACACACCGCGTGCCTGGCTGTCCCAGATTGGCGTGCGTTCACCCATTAAATAAGGCAAAAAAACCAAGCTTTCTGCCCCGGCTGGGGTGGCGGCTGCTTCTTTGTCAAGCATCGAAAACAACCCTTCGCGCTGGATGCCAAGCATATCTCCGAACCACTGCACTGAGCCGCCGGCATACACCGCCCCCAGGCTGAGCCCTTCCCCAGAAAGGTGGACGGTGTTGATCAGGCGCGGGTCGGTGTTTTGCATATCGGGGACCAGTAAGTTTCCGGAGGTGCCCAACATCATGGCCGCCGAACCTTTATTCATCACGCCAGCTCCCAGGCAAGCCGCAGCAAAGTCGCCGCCTCCGCATACCACCGGTGTGCCGGCTTTGAGTCCGGTAGCCTCAGCGGCGGTCGGGGTGACCCGGCCAATGATGCTTGTCGAGGGCTGGAGGGCTGGCAGCTTGTCAAGATCAAGCTGCATGGCCTTACACATGCTTTCATCCCAGGCGCGTTTTCGCAAATTGAAACAAGGACTGCACAATCCCGCCTGGCTTGGGTCGGTGGCCAGCTCCCCGGTGAGTAAAAAAGTGATATAGCCGCTGGCCTGGGAGATCTTCCAGGTACGCCGGTAAAGCTCTGGCTCGTTCCTGGCAAACCACAACCATTTGACCCCCCCGTAATAGCTATCAATCGTATTTGCGCTGATACGCTCGGCTGCCTCCATCCCTATGTGCTCTACCAGCCAGTCGACCTGAGGCTGTGAGCGGCGATCAAGCCACAGAATCGCCGGGCGTATGGGCTTACCCTCCCGATCGATGGGTACGCAGGAGGGGGCTTGCCCGCTCACGCAGACGCAAGCGATGGATGGATTGCCGGTTGCAGTTAATATTTCATTACAGAGCTGTATCACCGCCTGCCACCAATCCTGGGGGTCTTCCTCGGCCCACCCTTGGGCCGGGTAGTGGACAGGGTAGGCCGCGCTTTTGACTGTACGCAGTCTGCCATCCTCCTGGTAGAGGGCGGCTTTGGCAGAGGTAGTCCCGATATCAATTGCCAGGTACATCGGTTTATCTCCCATTGTTATTGGTCGTGGTTAGTAAAGAATTTTTCCCAGGGAATGTTGATCGTTTCACACTGATTGAGCACTGCATCCATGTGCAACAGCAGGGGGAAGTCTTCCAGTGATACCAATCCTCTTGCGGCCAATTTGGGCAGGGCGCGTGCCGTACGGGTGATAATTTCGACGCTTTCCAAGGTTTCCCCGGCCATCCGGCGCCGCGCTTCAGCGAACGAGATTCCTTGCCCGAGCATCTTTCCAAGGCGCACGGTCCTTCCACCAAAAACAGTCACATACAGGTCGCCAGCTCCCGGCAGCCAGGAGACATTGTCCTTTCCACCCTTGAGCAGCTCCACCAGGCGCTTCATTTCGAAACAGCTCTGGCCAAACAAGGCAGCCTGTGGGTTGTACATGTTGGCTAATCCATCCGGGCCGGCCTTTTCCATCATCCCGACCGCCAACCCTACGCCCAGGGCATAGGCGTTTTTCAGCGCCGCACACACTTCTACGCCAACCACATCGGTGGAAGGCCAAATGTGATAATAATCCGTGGCGAAAATCCCTTTTACCCGCTCTAAAAGCGACAGGTCTTTCCCGCAAAAGACCACGCCGGTTTGCCTGCGGGCGGCTAACTCGTGGGAAATACACGGTCCGCCTATCGCATTTAGGCTGATCTGGTTTTTCAGGTGGGTAGGAAGTTTGCGATTGCTGGCCTCGGGTAGCACCAGCAAATCGCCATTGGGCTGGTCTTCCAGGCCCTTGGTCACAGCAATCACCGGCACTTCCGGTGTCAGGTGATTACCGGCAGTCTGGAAAAACCAATCCACACCAAAGCTGCTCACCCCACTGACCACCAGGTCGGCGCCCTGCAGGGCCTGGGGGATTTGAGTATAGGACCATGCTGTCACTCCTTCTGGCAGGCTGCGATGTAAAGTCGGATGCAGGCCGCTCGTTTTGACTGAAGCAATGATTTTCTCATCCAGGAATGTTCCAACCAATCGCACCGTGTGGTGGTTATCGCTCAGTGGCCAGCACAGTGCTGATCCCATCATTCCGGCGCCGATTATGGTAACAATGCTCATTTTTAACTCTCCGGGTGATTTATTCAGATTTGTACAGATATTTTACCAGCCCTTCGGATATGTTATTGAGGCTTATTGGGATTTACCGTGGAAGTTCACCACGGCTTTTCCCAGAGAACTGAAATTGATATAATGGTATGGCAAATGGCATTTAAGGATGTACGAATGGAAAGATACAAACTCGAAGACGATGGCACGTTTTCCATCGCTGATTTTCAGCGGTGGCGGCCCTTTTCCAGTTTTTTACCTGGAATTGCCGGGCTGTTGGGTGTTCCGATGTGGGTTTTCTATGTCAATCGCGGCCAGGCGGTCACCAGTTTTGGGATAGAGAATAAAGATCATCCCATCATGGAGTTCCAGCCGGCTAATAAGGCTTACCAGTCAACTCCTTTGATGGGTTTTCGCACTTTCCTCAAGGTAGAGCGCGGCGAAGATCGCCAGTTCTACGAGCCGTTTGCCAACTGGCGCCAATTGAAAGAGGAACTCCAGGTGATGCGGATTCGTCCGCACGAGCTCGAACTGGAGGAAACCAGCCCGTTTCATGGGTTGCAAACGAAGGTGTGCTATTTCACGCTGCCCCAGGAGAATTTTGCGGGACTGGTCAGGCAGGTTACCCTGACCAACCTCGGAACGCAGCCGGTCAGGATCGACCTGATAGATGGAATGCCAGCGGTGATCCCCTATGGGGTATCCAACACCTTGCTCAAGGAATTGAACCGCACCATTGAAGCCTGGATGGAGACATACAACCTGGACAAAAGGCTGCCTTTCTACCGGTTGAGGGCAACCGTCGTCGATGCAGAGCAGGTTGGACAATATGAAGCCGGACATTTTGCCCTGGCATTTAATGGGCCGCCGGGAGAAGGCCGACTTTTACCGGTCCTGGTTGATCCTGGGGTAATCTTTGGGCAGGACACTTCCTTTTTTTCACCGGAAGGTTTCATCCGGCAGCCTTTACGGGATCTGCTTTCAACGACACAAATCACCGGCGGGCAGACCCCCTGCGCTTTTTTTGCTGCCCAATATGAGCTGGCCTCTGGTCAATCGGCTACCCTGAACAGTCTGTATGGGCACGCTTCCAGCCTGGAATCGATTGAAGCCCAATCGTCACGGCTGGCTCAACCCGCTTATGTTGCAGGAAAAAGAGAAGAAGGCCGAAAACTGATCTCCGATTTGGCGGGTGTCATTGCTACAAAAAGTGGCCAGCCGGTTTTCGATGCCTACTGCCGGCAAACTTTTTTGGATAACCTCCTGCGTGGAGGTTGGCCGGTTCTGTTGAGCGACCGCAAGCATCCTCGGGTTTACCACGTTTACTCACGCAGGCACGGCGACCCTGAACGTGACTACAACGCTTTTTCACTTGCCCCGGAATATTATTCCCAGGGAAACGCCGCTTACCGCGACATTAATCAAAACCGGCGGAATGATGTCCTGTTCAACCCTGAAGTAGGTGATTTTAATATACGCACTTTTATGAGTTTGATCCAGGCAGATGGGTATAATCCTTTATTGATCCAGGGCAGCAAATTCACCTTGACCGAAGAGCGCCGGGATAAAGTTCTGACTTCGGCCAGGGACCTGGAATGGCTGGAGGCTATTCTGGCCGTCCCATTCACGCCCGGACTCCTGATTACGGCTATCCTAGAACATCAGGAGGGGCTAAGGGTCCCCTTGAAAGAATTCCTTGAAAAGGTCTTCAGCAATGCCGTCCAGCATGCCGAGGCTAATTTTGGCGAAGGCTACTGGATTGACCACTGGACCTACAACCTTGACCTGATCGAGAGTTACCTGTCGGTCTTTCCGGACCGCCAGGAAGATTTACTTTTTGGCCGGCCCGATTTACCCTTCTACGAAAGTTCTTCTATTGTTCTGCCACGCCTGAAGAAATATGTGCTGGCGGAAGGCATTCCCCGCCAGTTGGGCAGTGTGGTGGAAGACAAAGAGAAAGCAGCCAGGATCGCCGCCCGATCGGAATTGCCGAAATGGCTGCGCGCCGGCCATGGCGAGGGAGAAATATACCGTACTACTCTGTTCAATAAACTGGTTTGCCTGGCGCTGATCAAGTTCTCGTCTCTCGACCCGTTCGGGATGGGGATCGAGATGGAAGCCGGGAAACCGGGTTGGTATGACGCCCTGAACGGCCTGCCTGCTCTGTTTGGATCTTCCTTGCCGGAAACTTATGAGCTAAGACGACTGTTCGATTTCCTGTGCAAGGCGATCAAGGCCGCTGAGACAAAGAAAATCCGGCTGCCCGTTGAAGTAGCCATTTTGCTCAGGGAAATGCTGGCCTGCCTGGATATCTATAACCATCAACCTTCGTCCCATCGCGATTTTATTTATTGGGATTCGGCTTCCACTGCCCGGGAGATTTATCGGGAAGCGATCCACCTGGGCTTTACTGGAGAAGAACAATCCATTCCCTTATCTGCCCTGGATGAAGTGCTCAGTTTGTTCCAGGTAAAAATCGAGGCAGGCATTCAGCGGGCCATTGAGCTCAACCACGGCCTGCCGCCTACTTATTTTATCTTCCGGGTCGAAGAGTTTGAACCGGTTCTCCAGTTAGACGGCGAGCCGGAGCTCGATCCGCAGGGTAGGCCCTATATCTTTGTGAGAAAGTTCAACCCGGAAGTTTTGCCTCTGTTTCTGGAGGGGATTGTCCAGGCCTTCAAGAATTCAGCAAATATGGAGGCTGCCCAGGAGCTTTACCAAAAGGTAAAAGCCAGCCCTCTGTACGATCAGAAATTGAAAATGTACAAAGTCAACGCCTCGCTCAATGAGATGCCATACGAGATAGGACGCGCCCGCGCCTTCACCCCCGGCTGGTTGGAAAATGAGTTCATCTGGCTGCACATGGAATATAAATATCTACTGCAAATCCTACGGGCAGGTTTATGCGATGAATTTTTTGACGAATTACACAACACCCTTGTCCCCTTCATGCAGCCAGAAATCTATGGCCGCAGCCCGCTCGAAAACTCTTCATTTATTGTCAGCAGCGCCCATCCGGATCAAAATCTGCACGGGGCTGGTTTTGTGGCGCGCCTGAGCGGGTCGACCGCGGAATTTCTGAGCATTTGGTCGATCATGATGGCCGGGAAGCAGCCTTTTTACTTGCGTGAGGGTGGTCTGGCGCTCAGGCTGCGCCCGGTCTTGCCAGGTTGGATGTTCACCAGCGCAGGGACCGTCACTTTCAAATTCCTGGGGTGCTGCGATATCACCTACCACAATCCGAGCAGGAAAGATCTCAAAGGCGATCTGTCGGAACCAGCCCGGACCGTCATCACAACTCCGGACGGAAAAAATCTTGCAATCAACACTGGAGAGATTGTCGAGCCGTATGCCGGTATGCTGCGCAGCGGGCAAATTACCAGTTTGGATGTATATTACTGATAAAACTAATCAAAGTGGAGGCAGGGATGACCGAAAATGACCCCATCGGGTGGGAGTTTCTGGATAAAGCCGGCACTTTTTCTTTGCCCGATCCGCAGTATTCTAACTACCTGTATTTTCCCCTGGCCAATGAAGCTGGAATTTTTTCGTCGATTACCCCTACATTGAATGGGGATATCAAAGCAGACCAAAATACTTTCCTGAGCATGCCCGTTTCGGTTGAGGATTTGCATAATTCTCGGGCTGCGAGAAATTTTTGGGTCTACGTCGAAGGAGTTGGGCCCTGGTCAGTTACCGGCAACAGTGCAGCGCAGCTTGCCACGAAGTTCACTGGCGCTGACACCGAGCAAGTGACCCTCGAAGCCGGTTTCTTATGGCAGCGAATCCTCCGCCAGAACTCACACATTGGTTTACAGGCCGAAGTGGTAAATTTTGTTCCTGCTGGCCCGGATAAAGTCGAGTTGATGAAGGTTACTCTGACTAACCTGAGTGACCATTCTCTGCACGTTTTTCCCACGGCGGCCATTCCCATCTTCGGTCGGTCGGCTGAAAATCTGCGCGATCATCGCCACGTGACCTCCCTTCTCCACCGCATTCGCATGCGCCGCTATGGGGTTATAACCTGCCCGACACTATCTTTCGATGAGCGCGGGCACCAGCCTAACCAGGTGGCGTATGGGGTATTCGGCGCCACTGGAGAAGGTTATGCTCCTCAAGGTTTCTTTCCGGCGGTGGAAGATTTTATCGGCGAAGGCGGAACGCTAGACTGGCCCGAGGCCGTGGTGCAAAACTTGCCCGCCCCGGCGCACAGCGGAGACAGACTGGATGGATACGAGGTCCTGGGAGGGCTGCGCTTCAAGGATGAACAGCTTGCCTCGGGAGCCTCGAAATCTTATGTCCTGATCCAGGCCATCCTGGACAGCAGTCAGGAGTCTGACCGCCTTGTAGAACAATATGGCCGCGCGGACCTGTTTGACGATTGGCTTTTAAAGACTAAATTGGACTGGCACCAAAAATTAGACGCTCTGTCCTTCCACACCGGTGATAGCAGATTTGATGGCTGGATGCGCTGGGTGACTCTTCAGCCCATTCTGCGCAGGTTATTCGGAAATTCATATCTTCCTTATCACGATTATGGACGGGGTGGGCGCGGCTGGCGTGATTTGTGGCAGGATATCCTGTCTTTGCTGCTTATGCAGCCCGGAAACGTGGGTGAAATGTTATTCAGCAATTTCGGCGGGGTGCGTATCGATGGCAGCAATGCCACAATCATCGGTTCCCAACCGGGCGAATTCAGGGCTGATCGCAATAATATTCCCCGGGTATGGATGGATCACGGCGCCTGGCCATTCTTGACCACTCGCCTATACATTGACCAGACCGGCGACCTGGCCTTCCTGCTGCGTCCCCAGGTGTATTTTAAGGATCATCTGGTTGAACGAACCAGGTCGGTCGACCAAGCTTGGCATCCCGATCAGGGCACTTTGCTGAAGACTGCTTCAGGCGATGTCTACCAGGGGACCATACTGGAACACATTTTGATCCAGCATTTGACGCCTTTCTTCAATGTTGGAGAACATAACAACATCCTCCTGGAAGGGGCGGATTGGAATGACGCTATGGATATGGGGCGTCACCGAGGTGAAAGTGTGGCTTTTACTGCCTTTTACGCCAGCAACCTGCGCCAGTTGAGCATGCTAGTACTGGCCCTGAAGCAGATCGGGCGCTTCGCAGGTCGAGCTTGCCGAGGAAATTACCATGCTCCTCGATCGGCTTGGCCAGCCTGTCAATTATGACTCGGTCACCGACAAACAAACTCTATTGAAGCGATATTACACCAGGGTGAACCACACTTTGACCGGGAAGAAAATTGCCATCCGTCTGGCAGACCTGGCAGCCGATCTGTCAGCTAAGGCTGGCTGGCTGTTTGCCCATCTTCGTTCGCACGAATGGGTCACCGATGGGGAAGGAAATGGCTGGTTTAACGGCTATTATGACGACGACGGGCAGCGCGTAGAAGGCGATCACCCTCTAGGAGTGCGCATGACCCTCACGGGGCAAGTTTTTGCGCTGATGGGCGGGATAGCCTCCGATGACCAGGTGCGCCAGGTGGTGCGTTCAGCCGATCGTTACCTCTACGATCCTGCTGTCGGTGGCTACCGGTTGAACACAAATTTCGGGGCGGTCTTGTTAAATCTGGGTCGTGCCTTTGGTTTTGCCTTTGGGCATAAAGAAAATGGGGCTATGTTCAGCCATATGGCAGTCATGTATGCCAGCGCCCTCTACCAGCGCGGGTTGGCCTCTGAAGGGTACAAAGTGTTGGAAGGAATTTACCGTCACTGCCAGGATTTCGGCAAAAGCCGTATGTATCCCGGTCTGCCTGAATATATCAATCCCAAAGGGCGCGGGCTTTATCCTTACCTGACCGGTTCCGCCAGTTGGTACTTGCTGACCATGGTCACTCAGGTCTTTGGCGTGCGTGGGCGCATGGGAGACCTGGAGTTTTCGCCTGGGCTGGTGGCTGCCCAATTTGACCAGAATGGCGAAGCGGGCATCATCACCCTCTTTGCCAACCAAAAGCTAGAAGTGGTTTACCACAACCCTCATAAGCTCGATTTCGGCAATTATCGGATCACGGCGATTGAAATTAATCACCAATCGGTAAATTTAAAGGCGGGTGAGACGCCAGTTATTCCCAGGGCAGATCTGGCAGCATTGCCTTCTAGCCAGGTACACCGCATCGATGTTTACCTGGATACAAAATAAAAATCTTTTTCAAGAGGTCAATCTTTATGCCCATCGCAAAGAACTTGTTGGAAGTCAGCGAATATTCTGGTGAAGGGTATTTACCGCTGGTAGATTTCGACGCCTGGCGGGTAGCCGTGCTCAATTTCATCGATCAGTTGCTGCCTGAACGCCTCGATACCATGCAGCGTCATAACGAGACCGACGAGGTGTTTGTACTGTTGAAAGGGCGCTGTATTCTATTTCTCGGAAGTGGGGATCAGGTGGTCAGCGAGATATACGCCGAGGATTTGCGCCCGCTGAAGTTTTATAACGTCAAGAAAGGCTGCTGGCATACTCACACGCTGAGTGAAGACGCCTCGGTATTAATTGTTGAAAACAGGGACACCGCCTCAGAAAATTCTCCCACGGTCGCTCTCAGAGCCGCGCAAAGGGTTGAGTTGGTAAACCTGACTCGCCAGCTTTGGCAAGAATAGAACCGGTCAGGTTCTCTGCATATCGATGATTGAATGTGCCCCCTGGAAGAAAAGCTGGCGGAAAATGCTGGCCATTTGTTCAGGCGGATAAGGCATGCCGTTTTCCAGCCACCAGGTTACCAGGCTTAGCAGCGAACCGGCGAAATAATTGGCCAGCACATCCAGAGGGACGGCGGGCTGTGCGCCAGGAGCCGTTTGGACAAGATTGGTCCCAAAGAAAGAGCTGGCAGCCATACTGATAATTTCACGGAAACGCCCGGCAGCCGATGTGGCGCTCCCACCGCGCAGGATGATCTGGTACAGGTTAGCATTCTCACCGGCGTGCTGGAAGACCAGCAGGACCGGGTTCGTCTGCCTCATTTCAGTGAATGTCGGAATCGCCCCGGCATCGCTGGCGAGCAGGTTTGTGCGTGAAATTTGGCCGAGCAGGTCGTCTGCGATTGCGTCGATGCTTTTCAGCAATAAGTCTTCCTTATCGCGGTAATGCAGGTAGAAGGTCGTCCGTCCAAGGTCGGCCTTGCGGGTGATGTCTTCAACGGATACCCCATCGTAGCCCTTTTCGAGGATAAGGGTAAACAGGGCCTCTTTCAACATGCGCTTTGTGCGGTAAATGCGCCGGTCGGTCCTTTTGTCACTGGTTTGGTTTTCCATCTGAACACCTGTCTGTTATCAGACATGGTCGGTTAATTGCTTGTTGACATGCTCTGAAAAGCTATTATAATCTGCAGTGAACAGAGTGTTTATAAATGAATTATTTGTTTATTATATCATTCTTACAAGGCTTTGGTAACTGTTTTTAATGGTGCAAAAGGCGAGGATCTCAGCCCATGCTCAATCATGGCATAAATATCGATACGGTTGTACAAGATATCCGCCCGGAAATTCACCATAACGGTAAGCCAATTATCGAACTTAGCAACGTCGATAAAGTTTATCCGACTGTGACGGGGCCGTTTTTTGCTCTGAAGGATATTAATATCACCATCGACCCTGGTGAATTTGTCTGCATTGTCGGAAAATCCGGAGCAGGAAAAACCACCCTGATCAACATGGTCACCGGGGTAGATTCGCTTTCTGCAGGAGAGGTCGTAGTGAATGGCGTCTCTGTCCAGTCGATGAATGAAGATCGACTGGCCTTATGGCGTGGGCGCAACCTGGGCGTAATTTACCAGACCTTTGAGTTGATGCCCATGTTAACCCTTGTGGAAAACGTTATGCTGCCGATGGATTTCTGTGGTCTTTACCGCCCGCGGCGCAGCCGGGAACGTGCTCTGGAACTGCTGCGCTTGGTCGAGCTGGAAGATCAGGTGGATAAACTTCCCAGTACAATCTCCGGTGGGCAGCAGCAGCGGGTAGCCATTGCCAGGGCTTTAGCCAACGATCCTCCCATCATCGTCGCCGATGAACCGACCGGGCGATTGGATTCAGTTACCGCAGAAACGATTTTCCAGGTTTTCGAGCAGTTAATTTCCCAAAGGAAAACAATCCTGATGGTCACGCATGACCGGAGCGCGGCCGAGCGCTCATCACGCCTCCTGGAACTCGTCGATGGTGAGATTATCAACCAGGGCTTGCCGGAGAAATAATGATTAATTCACCCGTAGACCTGTCAGAGGATGACCACCGCCCGTTGATCGAGCTTAGTAAGGTCGTCAAAGCGTATAAGACACCTGCCGGAAATTTTATCGCCTTGAAGGGCATCGATGCCCTTTTTTTGCGTGGTGAGTTCGCCAGCATCATAGGTAAGTCCGGCAGCGGAAAATCGACCATGCTCAACATGATTACAGGAATTGACCATCCCTCTGCGGGCCAGGTGCGCATCGGTGACACGTACATGAAGGGCATGAGCGAAGGGAGCCTATCGGTCTGGCGTGGCCGCAACCTCGGAATCGTCTTTCAATTCTTTCAACTGCTGCCGATGCTTTCTTTATTAGAAAATACTATGTTGCCGATGGATTTCTGTAATATGTATCCGCCGGCCGACCGTGAATCACGGGCAATTGACCTGTTGAAATCGGTTGGCATGGAAAAGTACGCCCATAAACATCCCGCTTCTATCTCGGGTGGGCAGCAGCAGTGCGCTGCGATTGCCAGGGCGCTGGCCAACGACCCGCCCATTCTAATTGCCGATGAGCCTACCGGAAACCTGGATTCAAAAACAGCCGGGATGGTGCTTGAAATCTTCGACGAGCTGGTGTACAAGGGAAAAACCATTCTGATTGTGACCCACGATATCACCATCGCCCGGCATGCTTCGCACATTTTGATTCTTTCAGATGGTGAGTTAATTGACGAGCAGGTACAACGCGCCTTTCCTGATCTATCCCATAAAACTATGCTGGCCATGACACACCGCCTTAAGAAATATACCTTTGACCCCGGCCAGCCGGTTTCCCCGGCTGGCCTTCATGGCGCAGGCCTCATCATTGTCGAACACGGAGGCATCCAGGTAAACCATGTAAACGGCCAAGAGACTATTATTCCAGAGCAGATCCTTGGCCCGGATTCAATCCTATGCCGGGGTGACTTTCTGCGGACACCTTATTCCCTGGTTGCCAGCGGAGATTCACCCCTGATGGTCAAAATGATAGATAGTGAAGAATTGGACGCCTGGCTCAAAAAGACTCCGGAGGCGCAGGTCAAATTGAATAAACTTTGCCTTAAGGATCAAAAGCCTGGGGAGATGGAATTTTCCAGGTCCGGGGAGAAAGTCCATCTATGATCCGCCCGCGCTGGAGGAAAGTCCTGGCAGACCTGTGGAGCAATAAAGTCCGCTCACTCTTGGTGATTGCTTCGATTGCCATCGGATTATTTGCCATTGGGATCATTTCTAATATTGATACTATTCTATCCGAAGACATGAAAGTTGGTTATGCAGCCGTCAACCCGGCCAATATTCAGGTCAATGTTTCCAATCTTAATGATAGCCTGGTTGACCAAATCCGCAACGTCGATGGAGTGGAAGATGTCGAAGGGGTGCGTTCGTTAAGCATGCGTTACATGGCGGCTGCGGGCACCTGGAACCGCATCGGGATTCAGGCCATCCCGGATATTGATAAGATGAAGATCAACTTGGTAAAAAAGGAAGAGGGCGCCTGGCCGCCCACTTACCAGGAGATAGCCGTCGACCTGCATCACCGTGAAGAAGCCAGCGCTCCATTAGGAGGCGAAATTGAAATCCAGTTGCCGTCTGGAAAGACGCGCAATATCAAGCTGGTGGGTGTGGTCCACGACCAGACCATCGGCTCTTCTGGGAGTGGGGGTGGTTTTTTTCTGGCCCCGCTGCAGGGGTATATATCCATGCATACCCTGAGTTACCTCGACCAGCCGCCGCTTTATAACACGCTCTATGTCACAGTAAAAACGGGCAAGAACGACGAAGACCACATCCGCGCCGTGGCTGGTCAGATTACAGATCAAATCGCAAACCAGGGCGGCGTGGTGCTTTCTACGGTGGTCAGGCGTTCGGATGATCACCCGAACAGCGTTTACACGGATGCTATCTCGGGTGTGCTATACCTGCTCGGGTTTCTGGTGGTATTTTTAAGCGGGTTCCTGATCACCAACACGTTATCCTCCTTGCTCAAACAACAGATCCGCCAGATCGGTGTGATGAAAACGATCGGGGCGCGGCGGGTCCAAATCGTAAGTATTTACATGGTTTTGATCTTCTTTTATGGGGTGCTGGCCTTTATTATTGCCGTGCCATCCTCGAGTCAGGTGGCTTACTGGCTTCTGAATTATCTGGCCCGGAGAATTAACTTCGACCTGCAAGGCTTCCGTTGGATCCCCTCGACCATCCTAATCCAGGCAGTGGTTGCCCTGATTGTCCCTCAGGTCGCGGCCATCATCCCGATTTTACACGGTTCGAACATTAAGGCCCACGAAGCTATCAATAGCAGTGGAGCCATTAAACCTCAGGCGGAATTCACCTGGTTTGACCGGCAGATCCTGCGTATTCGCGGCATTTCCAGACCACTTTTGATTTCCTTGAGAAATACCTTTCGAGGGAAAGGCCGCCTGGCGCTGACCTTGTTTACTTTAATTCTGGGGGGCAGCATTTTTATTGCCACGTTCAATGTCAAGGAAGCTTTGATGCTGTATATCAGCAACATCAGCAAATACTTCCTGGCAGACGTCAGTCTCTCCCTGGATAAATCTTATCGGATTGAGCAGGTGCAAAGCGCTTTGGCCGATTTCCCCGGAATCAAAGCCGTAGAAGGTTGGGCTTATGCCCGCTGCGAGGTGCTGACTAACGACGGCAAGGCTGGGGAAAGCGTGGATATACTTGGCGTACCTCCTCGAAGTAAACTGATTGTCCCTATCTTGCTTTCCGGGCGTTGGTTAGAGCCGGGCGACCAGAATGCCATCGTGCTCAACGAACGGTTCATGTCTGTCTATCCAGACCTCAAATTGGGTGATACGCTCAACCTGCGCGTGAATGGCAGTAAATCCTCCTGGGTGGTGATAGGTTTCTTCCAACTGGCCGGCAATAGCACAGGCTTCAGGGCTTATAGCAATTATGACTATCTTGCCCACCTGATCGGCGAGCCTGGTCAAGCAGCGGCCTACCGGATCGTGGCTCAACGCCCGGATTTGAATATGGCCCAACAAGAGCAGTTGGGCAGCCAGATTGAAAAGTTCTTGCGAGCTAAGGGCTATGGCATCAGCGACGTCACTGCCGGGTATTACTCGACGGATTCGGCTTCTGCCGGCTTGAATACTTTAACTACCTTCCTGGTATTTATGGCGGTGTTGATCGCCGCGGTTGGAGCGATTGGTCTCATGGGCACAATGAGCATGAATGTGATGGATCGCACGCGTGAAATTGGCATCATGCGTTCGATCGGCGCTTCTGACCGGATGGTGATGAACCTGGTTATCGTGGAGGGAGTGTTGATTGGGATGATTAGTTGGGTGATCGGCTGCCTTCTGGCATTTCCGATCAGCAGCATGCTCTCAGACACGATCAGCTTATCTTTATTCAATGCTCCCACCAAATTTGCTTATACGCCGAAAGGTTTCTTAATCTGGCTCGGATTGGTCTTATTTCTGTCTGTCCTGGCCAGTGTTCTGCCCGCCCGCAATGCTGCCCGCCTGACCATCCGGGAAGTCTTGGCATATGAATAATATGAGATATTGTGGTTGCATCGATTCAGTAGAAGGGGAAATCAGAAGTGCCGGTAAATCCTAAACCTCTAAGACTATATCTCACTTTTACGTTCGTGATGGCTATCCTGGCTGTAACCGGCTGCGCAGGAATAAATTTTGGTCCTGGTACTCCCACACAACAACAGACTGCTCAAGCCGTTCCCTCAGGAGGTCAATTTCTCGCAGAAGCCAGGGTGGTGCCCAACCAATACGCCTCGTTGAGCTTCTCAATCCCGGGTATCATCGAAGAAGTGCTGGTGAAAGAAGGTGAGCAGGTCACGGATGGACAGATAATCGCCCGGTTGAAAGGCTCCGACCAGGCGCTGTCTTTGATTTCACAGGCCCAGGTACAGGTATTGTCTGCCCAAAAAGACCTGGCCGATCTGGATGATAAGGCCAAGCTGGCAGCAGCAGATGCCCAACTGAAGATGGCCAGCGATCAGATCGAGCTGAAAAATGCCAAGGATGCCAGGCAGAGCCTTGATTATCGGCAAGTAACCCAGGATACCCTGGATAATTTACGCGCTCGCTATCTATTAGCGCAAAGGGATTTTAAAGACGCCCAGGATGATTACAATAGTGTTAAAGATCGCTCCGATACCGACCTGGATAAAGCGGCTGCCCTGGATAATCTTTCAGCCAAGAGGCAGATACGCGACCAGGCTCTGTATAACCTGAATAAAGCTCTTGAGCGCCCCGAACAAAATAAAATCGATAAAGCCGATGCTCGCCTGGCTCTAGCCGAAGCTGCCGTAAAAGATGATCAGTCCACATACAATAAATTGAAGGGCGGGCCAGACCCGGACCAGCTTCAATTGCTGCAAGCCAGGCTTGCTGATGCCCAATCCCAGTTGAAAGCAGCCCAGACTGGCCTGGCTGATCTTGATCTCAAAGCCCCTTTTGCCGGGACTTTGATTTCCAGCAGCCTGGATGTAGGCGAAGCGGTCGCTCCGCAGACCGTGGTAATGCTGGGAGACGTTTCTTCGTGGAAAATTGAGACAACCGATCTGACCGAACTGGATGTCCCTGGAGTTAAGCAAGGCGATCCCGTCCAGATCACATTCGATGCTATTCCAGACCTGAAGCTCCCCGGACACGTCAACCGCATTCAAGAAATTGGAGTGGACCGGCAGGGAGATATTGTCTATAAAGTGTACATAGACCTCGATAAGCAGGATATGCGGTTGTTGTGGAATATGAAAGCTTTCGTTTCATTCGGAAGCAACTCCTAAAGGCAGGTGCACAGGTGAAATTCTGGATTGACATCCACATCATCAGGATCAAATGCCTGCTTGCACTGGCCTGCATGACCTTCATTCTTTGCCTGTGGGGTTTGACTGCCTGCAGCACAGCTTCTAAGAATCCGGCCATAACGCCAACCCCAATCAGGTCTGAACAAGCCAATACCATTCAGAGCGAGGTAGTGCCCGTCCGTTATTCGGACTTGAGCTTTGCTTCAGTGGGGAAGGTTGAAGCGATCCATGCCGGCGAGGGGGTGGTGGTCAAGAAAGGCGACGTGATTGCCCGCCTGGAGGGCGCTGACCGGGCCAAAGCAGCTATCGCATCGGCTGAGTTGCAAGTCGTCTCTGCCCAGCAAGCCCTCAACAACCTGAATGAAAAAGCCGGGCTGGCCGCGGCCGATGCTTATACTGCTGTAGCCAACGCCCAAACTGAATTGAAGAATGCCACCGACAAGCGCAATGACCTGAACTACAAGCGGGTGAACGAGTATACCCTGGAAGGCATCCAGGCCCAGCTCATCCTTGCCGAGAATGCAGTTAAGACTGCTGAGGATGCCTTTACTCTCGTCGCAGATTTATCCGAGGATGATCCTAACCGCGCCCAGGCTATGCTGGCTCTATCCCAGGCGCGCATCCAACGCGACCAGATCGAAAGGAACCTGACCTATGCGCAGGGGGCGCCGGATGTCAGAGATGTGGCTAAATCTGATGCCAGGTTGGTGAAAGCCAAGGCTTCGCTTGAAGATGCCCAACGCCAGTATGACCGGGTAAAAAGTGGCCCGGATCCGCGTGACCTTGCGCTTGCCCAGGCAACCCTCAATAATGCCCAGGCGCAGCTTCTGGCAGCCCAATCAGACCTGGCTGACCTGCAAATGGTAGCGCCTTTCGATGGCACGGTGGTTGACAACCCATTCAAAGTCGGTGAGGTGGCCGAGGCCGGAACATTTGTCGTTCTGGGGGACCTGAATACCTGGCAAATACAGACCACCGACCTGAAAGAAGTGGATGTGGTTGGAATAGAACCCGGTGATGCGGTCAAAGTCCATTTTGACGCCATTCCAGGCCTGGAATTGGACGGCAATGTGAATCGCGTTAAAGGCCTTGGCGAGGATAAACAAGGCGACGTCCTATATACTGTTATTATCGATCTGTCTGGAAATGACCCACGCTTGTTGTGGAAAATGACTGCCAGGGTAAATTTCATAACATCTGGTCAATAATGGAAATCCCCGTTCTGTGGGGACCGGATAAGAGACTCACCATGTCAGCCATTTAAAGGGGGTAATTTCAACGATTTGGTTGTATTGAGCTTCTTTGGCGAGGTCCCATTCATACTTGCTAAGAAAAGCTGCAGCCAGCACCTCTGTTAATGGTAGTTGAATGAATGCAGCCATACCTTCGCAGATCACCGGGTGAATGCCATCTTCCAGGGCCAGCACGACCCAAGGATTTTGCTTGAGATTGCGACTTTTGACGCTGTTTGGGTCGATGCCAATGTATAATTTGCCTTCGTGCCATAAGAACCACACCGGGGTGAGGTGGGGTTTCCCATCCGGCCGCACACTCCCAAACCAGATGGTTTGTTGTTTTTCGAGCTTTTCTATTGCTTCCGGAGTTAATGCCGAACCCATTTTATTTCCTTTCGCCGCCGCCAATGTTGAATCATTGTAAGGAATTATAGACCTGAATATGCCCATCCAACCAACCGCCCTTTCTAAGGCTGTTACGAATACGTTGTTGAGGACAGCCACCCTGATCTACTTATATGGACCTCGCCTGGCAGGTTCAAAACGCTGTGAACTGGCCGCTTTTGATATCTGTTAAGAACTGGCAAAAATTTGCAACAGTGCCTCGCTGAAGCTGTTCCAGTGCGAGCGCTGAGGGGCTCTAATAGCACACCCTCATGGGTGTCCGAAACCAAAAAAACCTTTGTGAGCGCGAAGGGGCTCGAACCCTCAACCAATGGCTTAAAAGGACAGAGCCTCGAAAACGCTTCTCCCATCCAATGGCCTGCAGGTTTAACCTAGTCCATTGGACGAAAATTCATATTAGTACATTGGATGCTTTGTAAAAGGTTTGTCAACGTGGAAGCATCCAGTGGATTTGATTCCCATTGACCTATACGGCGGGCATCTTGCAGTAGAGAATTGAGATGTGTTGGATGTATTGGATTATTGTACTACTTGACATCGGAGCTATGATCCAAGTTGTGATTGGAGAATGATAGAAAAAAAACCAAGGATGGGTCGTCGCCCCATTGATCATTAAATCCTTACTTAGTGGGTTGTAATAAAAAAGTCTTTTTTATAGTTGAGAAATGGTACCGATGGCGTTTTTCAACAGCAATAAATCCATACTTACTACACGGGCTTGTCCAGGAAAAACAATGAATAAGAGCATACAACGTAGGCCGAATAGAATAAAAGGTTAAAATAAGAGGAAATTCGTAGGAATATAAAGTAACATTAGTAATTCTACTTTTACATCCGTATCGGTCGTTTTGTAGTATCTCTATGCATAATTTGGTCCTTCCGGGAACATTTTATAAATTACACAGTATGACATTGGGTATCACCAAAATGGGATTCCTTTATGAAGGAGTACAGTGAAATGAATAAAAATGAACCCTTCAAGCCATGGCAAGATAGCGCGATCCGTGAATTTGAAGAAGACTCCTTTCATTTATTTCTTGTCTTTCTTGGATTTGGCACTTGGTTAAGCTGTTTCCGGGTTATCATCACCGGTTCAACTGTTTTTTTATGCGAAACGCTGGAGCTACTCTTTCTTTTTTCTTTCGTGATGCTCATAAAAAATCGAAATGTGCTTATCGCAAAATGGATATATGTATTGGGCATTTTAGCTGTTTTAACAACAGAAATTTATGCCCTCCCAATTTCAGGAATCCAATTGTTCTTTTTTATCCCCATTTGTATAGCTGGCATTATATTAGGGGAAATGCAAATTCTTTTGACTGGCTTTCTATCAATTTCAGATTTATTAATCTTACAATCTTATCATCCATTAGGATTCGATCTTATTCTATTGATTGCCTTTCTTTTGTTGATAACCGGATTAACCTGGTTTAGCAGACGGCAGACTCGAATAAACATAAAACGAACAGCCTCATATGCTTACCAAGCCCGTTCAGCGCTGGAGACATCCCGAGACATGCAAGCACAGTTAGCTCGAGCAGTAAAATCATTGGATGAAAGCAACTACCGATTAACGAAAGCGTACCGTTTGATCGCGGCGAACCAAAATGAAATAGAAACGGCACAGCAAGAAAAAACCCAATTTACCAATACGATCAGCCACGAGATGCGAGCGCCTCTTAATTTCATAATTGGGGCTACCGATCTTATGGCAAAGAATCCCCTCGCTTATGGCAAACAGAATTGGCCAGAAGGGCTAGGAAAGGATATCGAACAGGTAAATAATTGTGCTCAATTTCTTTCAACTTTGATTAACGATGTACTTACACTTGGGCAATTGGATGGAGATATAGTTGATTTTAATTATGATCCATGCTCTATAAAAGACGTCATTGAAGAAGTCGTTAATATCGTATCTCCAGTTTTCAAGCATAATGGCCTGTCCATAAAAGTAAATTGCGATTCAGATATCCCAAGAATTCGTATTGATAAAAATCGAATTCGGCAAGTTATGATGAATTTATTAAGCAATTCTTACCGCTATACGCAAAAAGGCGGTGTGAAAATTCAAGCCGTGGTAGATAGAAACAATATATTGGTATCGGTCGAAGACACTGGTAGAGGTATTCCTGCGGATGAAATACCAAAATTATTTCAGGAATTTTCACAAATCTCTGTTTTTAATAGTGTGAAACATGATTTACCAAGCAGCGGTTTGGGATTATCGATCAGTAAGAAATTTATAAATCTACAAGGGGGTGAAATTTGGGCTGAAAGCCCCATCCTGGATCCGATCAATGGCGAAGGCCCTGGAACAAGAATTTCATTTCGATTGCCTTTGCATCATTCAGAGATGATACAGACAATACGAGTTGGCCATCTGCCTGCTGAAACAATCAAAATAAATAAATCAGAGAAAAATGAAAAGAACGTTCTTATTTATTCTTCAAGTTCGGACCAGATCAACAAAAAACTTCCTTTTGTGCTCTCGGGCTATCGGTTATCTTTTATCCGCAGTTTTGAAAATATCGAAACAACAATTCGAGAATCGAACACCTGCGCTTTAATTTATGTTGGAAATGCGGTTGATCAAGAAGAATATATACCCAGGCTTTCCATACCGATCATCAGATGTTACATTGAGGCAAGCAAATTGCATATTCAGCGGAATTGGATTGGATATCTCACGAAACCGACCTCGCCCGAGCAGATTTATGAAGCCTTGAATCAATTAAATCCTAAAGTGAAAACATGCCTTGTTATAGATGATGATCCAAATGTAAGCCGATTGGTTCAGTTATCTACATTGTCTTATGGACTAACCATCGAAATAAATTCCCGTTTAACCGGATTGGAAGGTTATGAATTTCTAAAGAACAATGAGACCGATGTTGTTCTGGTTGATTTGAACCTGCCAGATATCTCGGGGTGGAAATTACTTGAGAAATTGCGCGAAGATGAGAAATTAAAAGAAATACCAGTGATAATTTTTTCAGCGATCGAAGAACCTCAACAGATAGAAATGACCTTAAAATCGTTAGACATCGAATTTAGTCAACGACTAAATTCCTTTCGGATAAATAACCTTTTGCAATCGATCTTAGACACCGCCCAAATTACTGGCTAGACCATTTTTTAAGTATTGATAATAGACTAGCTTGAGTAACTGGTTTACCTAAATAGTCATCCGCCCCCAAAGATAATGCCGTATTCCTATCGAACCAGGCAGAACTGATAATTATAGGAGTCTCTTTCGTACCAGGATTCGATTTTAGAATTTTCAAGATATCCCAACCGTCAATTTTAGGAATGAGTACATCCAGTAATATCAGATCGGGTTTTTGACCTTCTACGATTTGTTGTACCTGATCCACGTTTCTCAAGAGATTCAACCGCCATGGTTTTTCAGCCAGGTACCTTTGATACAGTTGGAATGAAGCTTCATCATCATCAATCACCAACATAAGTTTCGCCGTACTCATTGGAAAGACAAATACTATTTCTAAAATCCCTTCCCGAGTGTTCTGAAACACCTTGACCATCTGCATCTCTAGCAAGGCGTTTATTTTTTTTATCTCCGGATTATCTTTATCCAATAATCCATGATGTGCCTGAATAATGAGGAGAACTTCATCCTCCTGGATTCCTGCGCGAATGTGAACCGGACTAATCATTTCGCCATCATGAATATTCTTTAAGGTGATAAATAGCGCTTGCCGGATGAGTGCCCGATCGCACAATACAAAAAGTGCGTTTTCAGGCCATTCAAAAATAATCTTGGGTGGTTGGTCTACTAATAATTTCTGGAGTAGATCTAGAACACCTAAACAGATTTCCCGTAGATTGTTAGGCTGGAAATTGGCTTGAAAAAAAAGAGTATCTTCTGATCTGTTATCTTGTTGGCCTTCAAAATGGTCCAATCCCCATTGTGACCAAAGGAAGTCAGTCAGCAATTCAATGGCTTTTTGTGTTTCTCGCCGGATTTGCCGTTCTCCAAGATTGATTTGGTTTTCAAGCTCTTTCACCGAAGAATTTTCAATATATCGAAGTCTTAAAATTTCAAGACGACGTCTGTTTGGAAGAAAACCGGGACCAATTCATCGAATTTTAATTTTAGAATCAAATCCTCGATCACACGTTGAAGAATATGCCCCTTTGACTCTCCAGGATTATTCAAACTCGACGGCATCACCTGAACCAAAGGGTTGTGACTCAATTTGCCTGGATCAGGTAAATCTTTTAACGCATCTGCCAATGCTATTTCAAATTCCACTTTCTGCATGTCGAGTTTTATTCTTCTCGATGACCGATTTAAGACCGTGTAATGACCATCTAGGCATAGAATTTTATAGACGATTCTATTATACTTTGCTTAATCAGATTCCGGACCATTCCCTTGTTCATCTTAGTATTTACTTAGTCCATCGAAGCCACCGAAATATAAAAGGATCGGTTTAGAAGAGTTTGTAATTGAAAAAGAATATCCAAAAGTAAAAAGGAGATAACCGTGGATAAGAAGATCAGTCGACGTAAATTTCTTGTATTAGCCAGTTTAACTGGATCCGCAGCAGTTTTATCCGCTTGCGGTCAACCCACCCAGGCGCCTGTACAAGCTACACAGCCCCCACAACCCACCGTGGAACAGCCCACGAATACGCCGGCTGCTACGTCTGCGCCAACAGCCACAACTGCACCAGTTGCCACAATAACGCCCACCAAACCTGCTACTCCGACCACTTTGAATATCATTCATAACTGGTCGCCGGAGGACAGCCATGGGCCGTATATGAAAGATGTGTTTACTCGTTTCATGGACGCCAACCCAGACGTGACGATTAAAGAAGACATCGTAACGGATGTCGACATCGCTCAAAAAGTGAATACCGCATTTATGGCTGGGCAGGAACCAGACCTTATTTTTGACAATGACTTTCCACAAACAGTACTCTGGCCGCAGCAGGGCGTAACTATCTCTCTTGACCAATACTTGAAAGACTGGGGGTTGGCAGATGCTTTTTTACCATCGGCCCTGGCTACATTCACAACTAATTTTGGTGGAAAGCTGGCTGCCTTCCCATTAGAGGGGTATTACTGGCTTCTCTTTTATAACCCGCGGGTGTTCAAGGCAGCGAGTGTGGACATCCCTACCAATGTCGATGAATTGATTGCAGCCGTCCCTAAAATCAAGGCCACCGGTTCTGAGGTTCTTGCATTGGCATTGAATGACGACAGTGGTTATTGGGGCGCCCTGGTATGGAAAAAAGCGGGAATGACCAATCAGGAGTATTGGGATTGGGAAGCCGGAAAACGCATGATGGCAGACATCCCTGATGCCCGCACAGCCGTAGCGAAATTTGTACAATTCAGAGACGCAGGCGGGTTTCCAAAGAATGCCGCCGGGTTGACCATGCCAGATGCCTTGCAATTATTTACAACAGGTAAATCTGCCATGTATGTCAATGGAACCTGGATCTGTGACGCGATGGTAAAGGCCATGCCAGCGGATCTGGTGAAGGAGATCATCGTCGGCGGATTTCCGCCATTTCCTGGAAACCCGGACCTTACAAAATCGGTCGTTGAGGGTAGTTTCGGCGCAAAAGGCATTTGGATTACCCGCAATGGTGCGAAAAAGATCGATGCAGTTCGTCGCTTTATTCAATTCTTCTATCAGAACGTGAATTGGATCACACAGAACCTCGGTGAACCATATCCGATGAAAGATTCTTCAAAGTTAGATCTTACAAAATTGAACCCCCTCTCGGCACAAACGCTAAGCTGGGGTGATCGGGTCTCAATCTCTGGTTATGCGATAACGCCTTCGGGTGTAGACCTATCTGCTCCATCAAATTTGCAATACACTTCGGCTCCTGTAGATGATATTATCGCCGCATACGATAAGGCATACAAGGAGGGCATGTCGAAGTAACCCAACCCTCACAAGATTCTGAAAAGGCTGGGGAATTCCCAGCCTTTTCAGATTTATGGATAAAATGATCAGGACATTTTATGACGACTATCACCATAAAACGGATTAAGAACGATAAGAAAACCGAGGGCTATTATCAGCAACGGCGATCGAGTAACCTGATTTCATTCCTCCTGCTATCAATGCCAGCTTTAATCTGGTACCTGGGGTTGATTGGTTGGCCGCTTATAAATATGTTCTATATGAGTTTTTTACGATGGGAGGGTATTATCCTTCCTTCAACTTTTGTTGGTTTTCGTAATTATGTCATCCTGTTTACGAGCGATTCTCATTTTTGGCCCGCTGTAAAGAATACGTTTTTGTGGCTGCTTGTTGAAGTTCCGCCCGTCATTTTGATCGGCTTTGCCTTGGGATATTTCCTAAGCCAGAGGCGCGCAGGGTATCGATTTTTTCGTTTTATTTTTTTCCTGCCCCAAATGGTTTCGATATCTGTCCTGACCCTGCTCTTTAGTGGCATCTATATGGATCACGGTCTGGTAAACAGCATCCTCCGAATGATTGGGCTGAATCAATTCACCCACCTTTGGCTGGCTGAACCAGGTACGGCATTGATGTCGATTATTGCTTTGGATTATTGGGGAGGGTTTGGGTATACCTCGGTATTGTTCTTTAGCGCGCTGGCAAATATCTCAACTGAAATCTACGATGCTGCTCGTCTGGATGGCGCCCTACCCTGGATAACTATGTGGGAGATCGCCTTTCCCATATGCCGGGATTTTGTTGGATTAATTATCATGTTTCAGACCTTGTGGGTCCTTACAGGTACAGGCCCAATCATCTACCTGCTCACAAAAGGAGG
This sequence comes from uncultured Chloroflexia bacterium, assembly GCA_963820415.1. GTDB lineage: Bacteria > Chloroflexota > Anaerolineae > Anaerolineales > Anaerolineaceae > CAWFZT01. The sequence goes on from CAWFZT010000004.1 coordinate 348,650, forward strand.
GCCTAATGATGCCACCCTCAATCTAAGTTATATGGTGTACCAGCAGGCAATCTCGCCATCTACCCACTTGGGTTACAGCCAAAGTATTGCAGTGGTACTTTTCTTTATTGGATTTTTACTTTTGGCGCTCATTAGAGTTTGGGCGCGGAAATCATAGTCATTAAAACCAAGCATATTCATATTCTTAGTTGTTATTTCTCCAATGAGCCATCTTAAGGAAAAATATGAATCAATGGTCCTTCATAAAAAAAATAAAGCGAGATGATGATCCAGTATATACATTCGTTAATTATGCGGTTGCAATCTTCTATTCATTACTGATCCTTCTTCCAATCTACTTTTTGTTGGTTTCTTCTTTTAAGGAGAACCAGGAAATATATGCCAATGTTCTTGGTTTCCCACACCAGTGGCAAATCGTAAATTTCAAAAATGCTATTGAAAACGCTCTTTTAATTCCCTCCATGGGAATTTCTGTTTATGTAACCTTTGGGGCTTGTGCGGTCACTTTACTCCTGGCATTACCTGTATCGTATGCCATCGCAAAAATACCTTCTGGCTTGTCAACCTGGATAGAGTCCCTGTTTGGGGCAGGTTTTCTAATTCCTGGATTGGCTTTGTTGGTACCAATTCTCATGGTTATTGTCAATTTGAAAATCTTGTACAATCCAATTGCATTAATTGTTGTTTATCCAGCGACAGCATTACCAATGACTGTGTATATCCTAAGCAGCCAATTTCGGGCGATTCCGAATGAATTGGAAGAGAGTGCGGAAATAGACGGGGCTACACGTTTACAAACACTCTGGTTTGTTTTTATCCCCGTCAGCCTTTCCGGAATCACCACTGCCACGATCCTGAATTTCATTGGTTTTTGGGGTGAGTACTTTTTTGCCTTGATCTTGCTGACAACCCAATCTACTACAGTTCAAGTCGCTGTAACCATGCTCAATACTCAAAGAGTCCCCGATTATGGAGTAATCGCGGCTGGCGCCATTCTGGTGATGATCCCAATGTGGATCATGTTCATCATTTTCCAGGAAAGAATTGCCAAGAATCCGTTGGCTGGTTCCGTGAAAGAATAACCCTCAGTTCTGCCAGGTGATTACACTGGTTAGAAATTTTTTTGGTTAAAAGCATATTGCATTGAATACTTTGGACTAACAAATCTAATTCCATTGATCAGCTTTATTTCCCCGAAAATCAGATCTGGAATTCGTTTATCGACCAATTCGAGGATACTAAAATGTTTCCACCCTATAAGCAGCTCCGTGCCATTTTGATTAATGTAGTGGCTGACAAAAATCGTCAAGGGCATATCACAAGTGGTATGATTGAAGAGCTCAAAAAATTACCGGACAGCTATGACGTTCTCTATGCTTTTGCTAAGCGTCTTGCCCACTTACCCCTACGTGAGGACTGGCCATATGTAGAGCCTAATGACTGGCCTGGAATCGAGGCCGAATTAGATCCCAGCCGTTTACATGGCATAATCCAACCACGTACACTCCAGGAAGCAGAACGACGAGTAGAAGCAGCCTTTCTCGGCTCGGTGTGCGGTTGCATACTCGGTAAACCGTTGGAGATCAACCCAAATTTGGTCGAGATCAAGCAGGCCCTGGAACCGTTTGGTGAATGGCCCCTCGCAGATTATGTGACTGAGCGGGCTGCACACAACTTCGACCGACAACCACACCCCGACTGGATTGACAGTGTGCGAGAGCGCATACACTGGGTACCTCCGGACGACGACCTGAACTATACAGTATTAGGGATGCTGATTTTCGAGCAATACGGCTTTTCCTTCACTCACCAGAATCTCTTGAGGTTGTGGCTGGCATTTCTCCCTCCTGCTTTTACCTGGGGGCCAGAACATACAATTCTTACGAAGGCGGCGTTGGAGACATCGTACGCAGAGGGTTTCGATCCAGATAATGCAACGCTCGAGGGGTGGGTTTCAATTCTCAATCCTGAAGATGAGTCTGTGGGGCTTTGATTTAGTCGATGCCTATAGTTATGCCTGCCCTGGCAACCCAGCTCTGGCTGCTGAGCTTGCCTGGCGTGATGCAAGTCTCACTCACCGCCGCACGGGGACCTATGCCGCGATGTTTGTCGCCGCTGCCATCGCAACCGCATTCGTAGCAAAGGGCCCTTTAGAGATCTTTGAGACAGCTCTGAAGTTTGTGCCACGTCGTAGCCGCTTCTACGCCATTGTAGCCGACTTATTGGATGAGGTAAGTCAAGCATCTAACTGGCTAGAGGCTTACCAGCGCATCCATGACAAATACCATCAATATGATCACTGCTGGGTTTATCAGGAAATAGGGACCCTCATTAACTCACTCCATTTCGCTGAGAATGTGGGAGACGGCATCTGCAAGCAGGTAATGCAAGGCAATGACACAGACAGCTTCGGCGCTAGAGCTGGCTCAATCCTAGGAGCATACTTTGGACCTGAATATCTGGAGCATCGATGGATTGAACCCTTTGGCGACGATATGCGCACCAAACTTGCTGGATTTCCCGAGCGATCGTTATCTAAACTCGCGGCTCGAATGGGGGCACTTACTAAAATAAGCCATATTGTGTGACTGTGTAGGATATCGCCATTATTTCATGCCGCTTCACTATCAAGGATGACTAATAAATATGAAAGCTTATGAGTTGCAATCGTATCTCAAAACGCTTAATGGCGGCTGGGTCAATTATGAAAAGACGGTAGATACTTTCAAATCTGGCAATCCGGATGTTGTAGTACGTGGCATTGCAGTTGGGTGGATGAGTTATACCTGGGCACTCCGGCAAGCGGTTGAACTGGGCTGCAATGTCTTTGTCACCCATGAACCTACCTATTATGATCACTTCGATAATGCTCCCCAGATCTTCGACCTGCCCGGGGTGAGTGACAAGCGGCGTTTTATCGAAGAAAATGAGTTGGTCATCTTGCGCTGCCACGACCTCTGGGACCAGATACCCGCCATTGGGATCGCGGACTCGTGGGGCGAATGGTTGGGCCTGGGTAAAGCCATTGACGGTGAAGGGTATTTTCGCGTCTACGATGTCTCGGGTAAAACTGCTTTACAGGTGGCACAAGAAGTTGTACTCCGCACCACTCTTTTTGGCCAGGAAGCAGTCGCTTTGGTCGGTCCGCCTGAGAGAGAAGTAACCAGGGTCAGCATCGGCACTGGTGCGATTACTCCATTTCTTGAATGCATCGCCTTGTACAAAGTCGACCTGGCTATCTGTACAGATGATGGTACGCACTACTGGCGAGATGGCGGTTATGCGATCGACATGGGTATTCCATTGATCGTCGTTAACCATGCCGTCAGCGAGGAAGCAGGTGTATTGAACCTGGCGAAGCATTTACAGGTGCATTTTCCCAACATTCCTGTTCACCACATTCCTCAGGGGTGTATGTTCAAACTTATAAGTTACGTTTGATGAGAAATGCACCTTAAAGGCAGGAACAGCGTGGAAGGTTTGAACATTAACATAGAAATCAATACGCAGCAGATGCCGTAAAAGATGACTGGTCATTTTTACGATCACCCGTGTACATAGTCCCAAGATGGTTTTGGCTAACAATAATAATCGTCAAAATATCAGTCATGGGTATACTTGTCATGGGAACGTTCCTCTTAGATTTGGTTGAGCAGCATAATCTTGAGGATATTTCCTCTTTTCCTCAATTACTTTTCGATTTCACATCAAACGTAATATGTGAGGTGAATATGGCTTCGGTTGAAACTATCGAAAAGCTGAAAGAACACCCCGAGTGGATTCCACCCCGCTCGGATGTGCGCGTCTTCCTTGGGGAGCCAGGCGCTCCGGAAGCGACGAAAACCACTGTCGAACCCGGCAACGTCTTCTCACCGGGTATGATGACCTTTGGTGTCACCTGGTGGCTACGTTTCCCCGCCGAAAACACCTTCTATGCCACTGAGACAGCTGCGCTGGAGACGCTGCACTGGCGTTATGAAGAGGGTTACCTACCGGTGATCCACTGCGAAGCCCGCGTGCACGGATTAGATGCCCAGCACAGCTTGTTCCAGGATGGCACTGCCAGGGATTTATCTGAAGAAGTATGCGCCCGCTTGCGCCTGTCGAACCCGGGTCCAGAACCAGCTTCCGTGCAGGTCTTCATCGCCTTGCGCTCGCTGGGACCAGCGGGTGGGCCGCTGCCTGGCCTGGCAGTAACGGCGGACAAGAGAGGTTTCTGCCAGCCTGCCGGCAGCTTACCTCTGCTGGTGGCAGACCGGGGGCCGGATGCTATCGGCTGTGGTGTAGGCGATCCCTCAACGCTGGCGCGCCAGGGGGATGTACCTTCCGAGGTTGAGTGCCATGACCCAAATGGGTGGACTTTTGGGCTGATTCGCTACGACGTCACCATCCCAGGGGGCGAATCCTGGTCGGTGCACCTTGACTGCCCTCAGCAAACCTACCGCATCTGGCAGCAACTGGGGAACAGCACCGCCGTTCCCCACCCCGAGTTGTTCGATGCCCGTCTCCAGGCGCACCTGGCAAGCTGGCGCGCCCGTTTCGCCAGCATCGGCCTGGATGTCCCGGATGATGACTTCCGCAACGCTTTCTTTGCTGGAGTCCAGCACCTGCTGACGGCTACGGTGGGCGACCAGGCGCACATCGCGGCCCTGGCTTACCCACTAGTCTGGCTGCGGGATGGCGTTTACATCATACGCTGCCTGGAACCTGGCCGGTTTCCACCTGGTGGCGCGCGCCGCCACGGAATACTGTGTACGTAATGATTTCTTTGGCGGGTTCGGCGCCGAGGGGGATGCCCCAGGCGAGGGGATCTGGGCGCTGGTATCGCACTACCGCATCACCCGTGATAAGCACTGGCTGGAACGGGTCTACCCGGCCATTCGCCGCAAGTGTGAGTGGTTGTTTAAGATGCGCCGGACAACCCAATCTATCCAGGTCATCACCGACAACCCAGTTTTGCCATTTACACAAGCCAACCGCTTGTTGGGATTGATCTGCCAGCCCGCCAGCGCAGGGATCATCCATGGCACGATGGACTCTGGGATCGCCTACTCGGTCGGTTTTGTCAACCATTGGGCGTTGAATGGCCTACGCTGCGCGGCCTATGCTGCCAGTGAATTGGGTTTCCTGGCAGATGTGGCGGCCTATTCAGCTGAGGCTGCCGACTTGGAAACCTGCCTGGTGGAATTTATCCAGCACCACCCAGATTACTTCGAACACGAGCGCACAGCCAACAGCCTGCTGTGGCCGACCCACGCCTGGGAAAGCAACCCCGGGTACGTGGAAGAGCCTTTCAACCGCTGGTGGGCGAAAAACCGCGGCTCAGGTGACAGTGATTACCAGCCCGAACTGTACTGGTTGTACTTTGAGTATGCCCAGGCCCACAATGCGCTCCTCCTGGGGCAGCGCGAGCGCGCCTTCCGGGTGGTCCGCTACCGACTGCAGCACCAGGATTTGCCCGGGCTGTACGGTTGGCGCGAGGGTATGGATGGCGTGGGCATGGATAATATTATCAACGGGGTCACGCTGATCCGTCAGCTGCGCGGCTGCCAGAAATTCGACTGCATCACCCCGCACGGTTGGTCGCAGGCGGAGATGTGGCTGCTACAACGCGGCATCCTGGTGGAAGAATGGCAGGATGGGCTGCTGCTCTTCGCCGGCGTGCCGGAGAGCTGGCTGAAGCCGGGAGGGCGAGTCGGTTTCCACGGCCTGCCTACCTGGTATGGTAAAGTCACGGCAGCTCTGCAGGTTAGTCAGGATGGGCGTTCTGCGCGGGTCGAGGTATCTGGGATGGAACCGGGAACGCTCATCCGCATCCGACTGCCGCACGGACAGGTGGAAGTCGCAGCCGACAGCCAGGGGATACTGGAGATTGAAGTGACATTATAATCATCAAGGTGGAAGTATAGGTCCGCCCCACAAAAGATTTATAAGGAGGAAACATGCAAGCTTTCAATGGTTTTGGGATGCATTTGGGGAATCTCGCTTATCTTTCCAACGCGAAGACACGCTCGATCAGCCTGGAGAACTTCAGCGGTGAAAAAGGCAAGGGGGGCATGGCAGTCGAGGGGGCGGGTGCCAAGGCCGCCCGCGACCTGGGCCAGGGTTGGAAAATCTCTCCATGCGTGGGAATCCAGCCTGGCGAAACTATCCTCATGGGCGAAGTCAGCGGATCGGGCGCCGTCCAGCAAATCTGGATGACACCCTCTGGTTCCTGGCGGCTTAGCATTCTGCGCATCTATTGGGATGGCTCTCCTACTCCCGCGGTCGAGTGTCCAGTGGGCGATTTTTTCGCTTGCGGTTGGCAGAAGTACTGGCAAGTGTCTTCGCTGCCAGTGTGCGTCAACCCCGACTATGCCTTTAATAGTTATTGGGAGATGCCCTTCCGCAAAGGCTTCAAAGTCACCATGACCAACCTCGCGGCCGAGCCGATGACGCTGTTCTACCAGATTAACTACGTCCTGGGCGATGTGCCTGAGCCAGCCGCTTACTTCCATGCCCAGTTCCGGCGGGTCAACCCCTTGCCTTACAAAGCAGTCTACACCATCCTGGATGGTGTGAAGGGACAGGGACAGTACGTGGGCACCTACTTGGCCTGGGGCTCGAATAATTCCGGCTGGTGGGGTGAAGGCGAGGTCAAGTTCTACATGGATGGCGACCGGGAATTTCCCACGATCTGCGGCACGGGACTCGAGGATTATATCTGTGGCTCGTACGGATTTAAGGTTAGCAGGGAGGCCAGCGGGTACCGTGACTTCACGACCCCCTACACTGGCTTCTCGGTCATCCGAACGGATGGTTTCAACCAGTCACAGACGTGTTTCAGCATGTACCGCTGGCACATTAGCGACCCGATCCGCTTCGAGCGAGACCTGCGCGTGACGGCCCAGGCCCTCGGCTGGCGCAGCGGGGAGCGCTACTTACCCCTCCAGGATGACATTGCATCGGTTGCTTACTGGTTCCAGACCCTGCCTAGTGCGCCATTCCCTCCGCTGCCAGGGAAAGATGATCTGGAGATCATTTAAGTCTGATCCGAAACGTGATCCATGATTAGCATCTCTTTCCTGGCTGATTGACCTGAATATCTCTCCACTGTATCCGCCTGGTTTTACGGGGAATGGGTACGTACATGCTGGGGCTCAGTGTAGATGACCTGACCGACATCTTCTACGGGCATCTTAACTGGGACAGCATTCCCTTGATCCTAATCACTTTCTCGGACGGACAACCGATCGAAACCGCCAGTAGCATATCCATGATATGGACACCCAACCCAACCTGCCTCTGTGGCTGGCGATAGGGTACGTGTCTCCCCAATATCGTAAGCTGGGCATCGGAGCGGAGATGGTGAAAGCGGTCGAAGGCGCAGCGAAAAAGCTCCAGATTGGCTGGCTTTACCTGTTTACGACCGACCAGGAGCACTTCTACACCCGCCTGGGCTAGTCGGTGCTGGAGCGGGTTGAATACTGGAACCACCCCGTGGTCATCATGGAAAAATCCTTGTGAGGGTAGGCTAAGGGCTGGAATTTTCCCCCAAAAGCTAGGCATTTAACCCTAGATATTGAATCCAAGGGGATACGGGCTTATAAAAATTAACGGTAAGCCTGTGCTGGCTCATCGGGTCGCCTAGGAGCTTGCCAATAACCGGCAGATTCCCGAAGGCTTATGCGTCTGCCACACCTGCGACAATCCCCTTTGCATGAATCCGGCTCACCTCTTTCTCGGAATAGACGCAGACAACGCGGCGGATAAAGCAGCGAAGGGCAGGAGTATGAGCAGAGAGAAAAATCCCAACGCAAAGCTCACCTGGCAGGGAGTACGTGAGTTCCGGCGGCTTGCCGAGGAAAATCCACAAATTATGCAAAGGGCGGGCGGAGAGTAATTCGGGGTGCATCCTCAAACTATTTGGAACGTCTTACACAACCGTAATTGGATTTAGTAGAGAGCGGTTGATTTTTCGTCACACTTGCGCGAACATCGCCACATTTTCATTACCTGCTATTCGGGCGGTTGCAATTCCCCTCCCTATCTTTATAATAAAATCTTACATATAAGGGCATTGAGAGTTAAATCAATTACCTATCATGAATCGGCTGGAAAGGCTTAACTCTCAAGGCTAGATATGGGGGGCGTGATTGGCTTTAGCCCGCACCTGTATCCAGTGAGCGCGGAGGGGCTCGAACCCTCAACCAATGGCTTAGAAGGACGAAATCCGAAACCTGCTACTTCCATCCAATGGCCTGTTCTTTTTGCCATAGTCCATTGGACATATAGATGGCCAAGTACATTGGATGCTTTATTAAGGGTCTGTGAACAATCACACGTCCAAAGGATTATTCTCACATTGGTGTGGGAAAAATCTTTTTAATTCCATTTTGATTGGAATCCTGTATCCGCAAAGACATGCTAACCTCCATTAATGATTGAGGCAGTATCCTTCACTTTTTGCCGTTCGACAATATCATTCAACCATGATCGGGAGGGTTCGCCAACAAGATCACGAACTGTGTCGTACCCAAATTAACATCATTGTCACAATTGGGACATTATGCTATATTAGTCCAATTATCAACCAGGTTTAATATATGCCAGATAAATGATGGAAATTCATTACCCGCCTTTTTTGAAGATGTTCTATTATATAAAATCCATGAAAATCTCCGACCTTTTTTCGGAGGACATCTCATTTATGGAATATGTCATGCTTCAACTGATCACTGAAATGTCGAATGAAACAGGGAGTACGGAGGTTTGGGAGTCGGATGTCGTCAAACGCGTCGAGGTAACTCCGCAGGCAGTCTCAAAATTCATAAATCTTGCCGTCCGTAAAGGATATATCGAGCGTTTTGAAAATGCGAGCGACCGCCGGAGCACAGGAATCCGAATTACCGACCGTGGACGGGCAGTGCTAAGCAAAACAGAGGAGGATCTGACCGCCTTTCGCAAAAGTGTTTTCAAAGAATTCTCAGAAGAAGAATTAGCTACGATGCGTGGATTGATGAGCAAGCTTCAAATAGCTGTTCAGATAAATTATGAGAAACACAAAAAGAAATCGCGTAATTAGTTCACGTTATAGGTAAAACTGACGATGATAGTAAACCAGATTGATAAATATAGTCAATCGATATAAAAGGATGAAGCGCAAATGATAATGGTATTTGAATACATGTCGGATTATATCGGCATGTTAGTGGGAGCCCTGGCGCTTTTGGTAATACAGGCTATTTGCGATCTTTCGCTGCCGAATTATATGTCGGATATTGTGGATACTGGCGTGCTCGGGGGGAACGTCAATTATATTGTGCAAACCGGCATCAAGATGGTTCTTATCACCTTGCTTAGCGCTGCGTGTTCTATCGTTGTCGGGTATTTTGCGGCCAGGATTGCTGCAAATACCGCACGAGATATCAGAGCGGATATATTCAAAAGGGTCCTGACGTTTTCGAACCCTGAACTCGATAAATTTTCGCCGGCATCGCTGATCACCAGGACCACCAACGATATCACGCAGATCCAGTTGCTGATCGTCATGCTTGTGCGCATGCTATTTTATGCGGCCATATTAGGCACCGGCGGTGCGATCAAAGCCATTTCGGAAAGCCGCACCTTATCCTGGAATATCGTAGGAGCGATTCTGGCGTTGGTGATTGTCATCTTCGTCCTCTTCACCCTTGTGATGCCAAAAATGCGGATGATGCAAACGCTTGTGGATAAAGTGAACCTCATCAGCCGCGAAAACCTGGAGGGTATGCTCGTTATCCGCGCATTTAATTCCCAGAAATTTGAAGAGGCCAGGTTCGACGCCGCAAACAGGACGCTTACGGAAAACAATCTTTTTATAAACCGCGCCATGATGATCATGTTTCCGACCATGATGTTTATCATGAATGTTACGACCGTGCTGATCGTATGGGTCGGTGCACACCAAATCGCGGCCCTGCAGCTTGATATCGGGAAGATGATGGCGTTTATGCAGTATGCCATGCAGATTATTATGTCGTTTCTGTTGCTTTCCGTCATGTTTATTTTGATTCCACGTGCGTCGGTAAGCGCAGGCAGAATCAAAGAGGTAATTGAGACGGGAACGGTGATTAAAGACAAGAAAAAGGCGGTCCGGCCAAGGGAGGATTTTGTACCGGATATTGAATATAAAAACGTGACCTTCTGCTATCCCGGAAGCGACCAGCCAGTGCTTAAGAATATCAGCTTTAAAGCGAAACACGGGGAAACGACCGCATTTATCGGCGTGACGGGGAGCGGTAAATCGACCCTGGTGAACCTGTTGATCCGCTTTTACGATGTAACCGAGGGGCGCATCCTGGTGGACGGAGTCGATATACGCGATATGAAACGCCGCGATCTGCGCAATAAAATTGGCTATATTCCTCAAAAAAGCATGCTGTTTTCCGGAACGGTCAAATCCAACCTGCTTTATGCGGATAGCAACTCTACCTTTGAGAATTTGCAACGTGCGGCGCGTATAGCCCAGGCGGAGGAATTCGTTTCAACGATGTCTGAGGGTTACGACACGCACATCGCACAGGCCGGATCAAATTTATCGGGCGGGCAGAAACAGAGGCTGTCTATTGCGAGGGCTCTTGTCAAAAACGCGCCTATTTACATATTCGACGATACCTTCTCAGCCCTCGACATGAAAACCGACGCCGCCTTGCGCGAGGCCCTTCACCAGGAAACGGGCGGGAGTACATTGTTGATTGTCGCGCAACGCGTGGGCACCATCCTTTCTGCAGACCAGATCATCGTGCTCGAAAACGGCGAAATTGTCGGACGTGGAACACACCGCCAGCTTCTTCGTAGCTGTGAAGTCTACCACGATATTGCCCTGTCGCAACTTTCGGAGGATGAGCTTGAACAGGCCTAGGTTCAGCAATTTTAACGCGCCGGGCGCAAAGGCAAAGGATGCGCGAAAAACGCTGATAACCCTCCTGCACTACCTGGAGCCCTATCGAGTGAAAATCATCGTTGTGATGGTTTTTGCCGCCTTATCGTCCATTTTCTCCATTGTGGGCCCGAAGCTGCTGGGCAAGGTGACCACCAAGCTCGCCGAAGGGCTGATCGCCTACTATTTTCGGACAGGGCTGTACATGGATTTTGCCTATATGGGCAGGCTTATCTTGCTCCTGGTGATCCTGTATTTTATCTCCATGGCGTTTTCCTACATTCAAAGTTTCATTATGTCCGGCGTTTCCATGCAGGTCACCTACAATCTGCGCAAGGCAATCGATCAGAAAATCAGCCGCCTGCCACTAAAGTTTTACGATACGGTCACACACGGCGAGGTCCTTTCGAGGATTACGAATGATGTCGACCTGATCAGCCAGTCGCTGAACCAAAGCATTTCTCAGCTCATTACCTCAGTTGCCACCGTCATCGGTGTCCTTGGTGATGATGTTGAGCATCAATGTGCTGATGACCGTGGCGTCGGTTCTTATGGTATCGATGTCGTTCGGATTCATCGGCGCGATCCTCAAGACATCTCAGAAATTTTTCAGGTCGCAGCAAGAGTCGCTCGGCATAATGAGCGGGCATGTGGAAGAGATGTATGGCGGACACGCAATTGTCCAGGCCTTTAACCGGCAAGATGATTCCATCGGACGCTTCAACTTGTTCAACGAAAAGCTTTGTGATAGCGCATGGAAGTCGCAGTTTTTTACAAGCATCATGCAGCCGATGATGCAGTTTGTTGGCAACCTCGGCTTCGTCGTCGTTTGCATTCTGGGTGGTTATCTGGCGGTGAAAAAGGTTATTGAAATCGGCGATATCCAATCATTCATCCAGTATATGAGAAATTTCACTGCACCGATCGCGCAGCTTGCGTCAATTTCCAATACACTACAGCAGACCATCGCCGCATCGGAACGCGTGTTCGAATTTCTCGATGAACCGGAAGAGAGCCCGGACCGCAGTCTCGTGCGTCTGCAAGGGAGGTAATGGGTGACGTGTCTTTTGAACATATGGCTTTCGGTTATGATGCCGATAAGCCAATTATTCATGACTTTTCCGCCTCCGTGCAACAAGGGGAAAAGGTGGCAATTGTCGGTCCAACCGGCGCGGGAAAATCGACGATTGTAAAACTTTTAATGCGTTTTTATAATATCAATAGCGGCGATATCAAGATAGATGGGCATAGCATATACGAATATTCCAGAAACGATTTGCGCTCCATATTCGGCATGGTCTTGCAGGATACGTGGCTGTATAACGCTTCCATTCTCAATAACATCCGTTACGGGACTTTTGGCGCGACACGGAAGCAGGTCGTTGCCGCAGCGAAGGCCGCCCATTGCGACGAATTCATCCGGACGCTGCCACAGGGATACGATACCATCCTGAACGAAGAGTCGGACAATATCTCACAAGGGCAAAAACAATTATTGACCATTGCCCGCGTTATCCTTGCCGATCCGAAAATCCTGATCCTCGATGAGGCGACAAGCTCCATCGACACGCGTACGGAAATACTGATTCAGAAAGCAATGGATGCGCTCATGAAAGGAAGGACAAGTTTTGTTATTGCACACAGGCTTTCGACGATTAAAAATGCCGATCTCATCCTCGTATTGTATAACGGGGACATTATAGAACAGGGGAATCACGCGGAACTGCTTGCGGCAGGCGGATTTTACGCCGAAATGTACAACACTCAATTCAGTAGAAGGGTGATAGAACATGGCAACTAATAAAGAAACGGGCGAATACGAAGAGGATTTTACGCCCAAAACGGCAAAACGGAAGATCAGTAAAACGATGGTCATCGTTGCTGCGATTGTGATCTTGCTTGCCGGCTTAGGTATCGCAGGATACTTTATTTACGAGGGGACTTACTATTACCAGACGGATAACGCCAAGGTGGACACGGCTATTTACCAGCTTACCGCAAACGCAAATGGAAAACTGATAAATATGTACGTCTCTCAAGGTGAAGAGGTAAAAGCGGGACAGGTGCTTGCGCGGGTGGAAAACGGCCCTTTCATAGTATCACCCATCGACGGCACGGTGATTGATGTCAAAATGCAAGAAGGAGACTATGCTATCGCATCGGATGTCGTAATGGTTGTAGCAAAGACGTCGGATATGTATATTACGGCGAATGTGGAAGAAACGAATATTTTAAAAATACATGAGGGGCAAAGCGTGTCGGTTTCACTGGATGCGTATGGTAGGAGTTTTGACGGTTATGTAGAAGATGTCAATACTGTAACCTCGACAGAACTCACCGGTTCAGCAACCAGCTTTACAACCTCCGGTACGTATACCAAGGTAACCCAGTTGATCCCTGTCAAGATCAAGCTGCTCGACAACGTGGATCTTACAGATATCATTGGCACGAACGCAACGGTAAAAATCAGAATCAAGTAAGACCGAATAGGGACTTATGCTAAGTAGTTGGTCGAATGTACTTTAGGGCATGCCAAAGCCCGAGATTACCACCTCACAGAACAGGAACTTGCGGAAGTCGAAACTGCAATTCATCGGGACAAACGTCCAGAAGTTCGACAACGATGTACGGTCATTCGCCTCCTTCATATGGGACATAAACCTGAGCAGATAGCCGAAATGCAGGCTGTCAGCAAACCGATTTGAAAAAACCTAAAAAGGAATCATTGTGAGCGTTAAAACACAAAAACTTGCTTGAAAAGCAAGTTTTGGTGAAAAAAGCTTGTTTTATCCCCCTAACTGAGGGAGAACAGGTAAATTGTGAGCGCGGAGGGGCTCGAACCCTCAACCAATGGCTTAAAAGGCCACTGCTCTACCATTGAGCTACGCGCCCGGAGCCTGAAGCGCAGGAATTTTATCATGGCCTTGAGTATGCGTCAATCAAAAAACCTTTATCAAAAATCCCGTACACTATCAGGATTATTTTTTCCCTGGAAAGATTAAATTTTTTTGTAGATAGGGTTGACGATTTTTTAGAAAACTGCTATACTCTTGCTCACCAAGTTGGGAAGTAAGAGATGCGGGCTTAGTTCAGTTGGTAGAACACCTCCTTGCCAAGGAGAAGGTCGTGGGTTCGAGTCCCATAGCCCGCTCTGTGATTTAAGAGATCATTTCATCCTGGCGACGTGGCCAAGTGGCAAGGCAAGGGTCTGCAAAACCCTCATCAGGGGTCCAAATCCCCTCGTCGCCTCTTTATTAACGAGCCTGTAAAGGCTCGTTTCTTTTTCTTCAATCTCAAGAAGACCCGATTTATTTTTGTGGGGTCAGCGTGGGTGAGTAATTGATCAATTGTGGGATTGTATCATCCACTTGTTGCAGAATGGTCGTTACCGGGATCGGGGTAGGCGGCTGGTGGAATATTTGCCAGCCTGCGTCTTGCAGCACTGCGCTGGCGATTGTCCACGAAGGAATGTTTGGAGCCGGACTGGCCAGGGGAATCATATTTACCGCCGCTTGCCATTGCGGGTTAGAAAAACTGTAAACCTTGAGCAACTCCGCAGAGGAAAGATTGACCGGCAGCAAGCCGGTTGATTCGACCAGTTTTACCTGGTTGCGGGGCAGCGCCAGCCAGCGGATGAATAACCAGGCGGCTAATTGTTGCCTGGGATTGCTGTGAAAGATGGCGTAGGAAGGCCCGTTTACGATGAAGACCGGCGTGCTATTATCTGACGGATAGGGGATCACCGTCCACTGGTCTTTGCTCTTCAAGTATTCCTGCAACCTGGCTTGAAATGGGATATCTGAAACTGAACCGGAATAGAACAGAGCCATTCGGTTAGTGAAATATGCATAGGAATTTGGAAGCCGCCGTGGCCAGATACAGGTCTTCTGAAACATATCCAGCAGAAAGTTGATTGAATCCTGGACTGGAGTCGAGTTGAACGAATAAGGTTTGGAATCATCCGCCGGTACGGGCTGTCCGCCGAACACCTGCATCCAGCTCAAGAGGGCTAATGGAGTGGTTTCGATAACCCATCCCCCCGTGCCAATCTTATCGATCCGCTGGGTGCGCACATTGGCCTGAAGGGCGGCGCAGGATTGCGCCTTGAACTGTTCGGGAGAGGCGGGGGGTGCGGAAAAACCCATTTCTGAGGCCCAGGTCAGATTATAGAACAGTACCTGGCCGTCACGCAGGGCGGGGATTGCCAGTTGATCACCATTCAAAACGATCCTGCTCCAGAAATAACAGTACAATATCGCTGATTTCCTGAGGCTGCATACCCCACTGTGGGCTGTGGAGGTAATCGTTAAGGGGGGTAATTGCCTGGGCAGCCGATTGCCAACTGGTCAATTGATCGATCGGTGCAGCCACCACATCGGCAAGCTGGCCGCCCACCAGGTTGGACTTAACTTCTTCATTCAACATTAAGCTGCTGCCGGCAGCGCTTGCCTTAACCTGGATGCCCCACACGTTGGCCTGGTTGAATTCATTAACAATAGAGTCCACCTGGGCGGCTGTATCTCCTGACCAGGGATGCCAGAACTCTATCTGCACCCCTTTTAGATCTTCTGGCTGGACTTGAAGCGCCGAAGGGACAGTTGCCGTAGGGGTCGGTGTGAAAGTCTTTGTAGTGGAATGAGTGGGCGATTGTTTAGGTTGTGAGGTGGAAAGGGGCAGGGAGGTTACCGCAACCTGCGTATTCCCCGGAGTTGGTACCGGTTGGCAGGCAGAAAAAAAAGCTCCCATGATGGCGACGGGAAGCAGCCATTTGACCAGGAACCCGGGAGTTAATCGACGTTTTTTTTCAATGACCAGGTTCATCATGAAACCTTTAACCTCAATGCCCGGCTGAGTGAATGGGCCAAAAGGCCAATCGGCGCGGCCAGGATAAGATGCAAAACCAGGCTAATCCCAAAAATTGTTGCCAGGGTAAGCAGGAGCTGGTTCAACCGGGGCGCCAGGTTTGAAAGCATCCACGGACCCGCCCCCGCCAGGATCGAAATACCAGCCAGGCCAACCAGGATTAGCGTCAGCGGCAGCCAGGCTCTCCGGTCAGACGCCGAAGGCAGCATAGTGCTGCTGATGGTGAACGCCAGGTAAAACCACACCCAGAAATCCGGCAAGTCTGGTAATTGTACCAGAGCGTGCCAGAACTGCGCCCATTGAGCATGAGCAGCAAAACTTCCCAGGGAAACCAATCCCAGAGGGGAAATGCCCAGGTAAGCGATTACCGCGCCGCCAGAGAGCAGCGGAGCAATGCCAATCAGGGCGTCGCGCAAGAAATCCGTTTTGGCAGTTTCTACGAAGCCTAGTTGGAGCTGCCCATCTGGTTGAGTTTTGGGTAAAACTGAAAAACGGCCAGTTGGCACACGCAGTAATTTTGCCATTAAGAAATGGCTGGTTTCGTGAAGCAATACCCCTGGAAAAAAAAGAAGAGAAAAAAGGCCAATCGTCAGTTCAGGGCGGCGAGTAAGCAGCAAGAAGACAGCCTGGATTTCGCGATGCAGCCAGCGCTGGACCAGTATAAATGGCGCCAGGCAGACTACCAGCCAGACCAGGCCATCTAATCGCCCGAAATTCACTTAACCGCAGCCTGCACGATCTTGACGAAATCGGCCGGTTTTAGACTCGCCCCACCCACCAAAGCGCCGTCGACATCGGGCTGTCCGAAGAATTCCGCCGCGTTGCCGGCCGTGACCGATCCACCATACAGGATGCGCGTTCCCTGGGCCACCTCTTTCCCGAACAGTGAAATCAGCGCCGGGCGGATGTAGTCACTCAGTACCGTATTGGCGCCTGGCCCAGTGGCGGCGCGCCCGGTGCCGATTGCCCACACCGGTTCGTAAGCTATCACCAACCGCCGGGCTTGTTCGTCAGACAATTCTTTCAGACCTTCCAGTACCTGGCGGATGACTACCTCGCCAGTCTGGCCGGCTTCGTTTTCAGCCAACGTTTCACCAATGCACACGATTGGAATCAACTGGTTCGCCAGGGCCGCCTTGACCTTGCGGTTTACAGAGGCGTCAGTTTCGCTAAAATAGGTGCGCCTTTCTGAATGGCCCAGGATGACGTATTCGCAGAATTCCTTCACCATTGCAGGAGCTATTTCGCCGGTATAAGCCCCCGAGGCTTCCCAATACATATTCTGGGCGCCCAGGCCAATCCCTGTACCCGCCAGCTGCGCGGCCAGAGCCATTAAGCAGGAAAGGGGGGGCACAACACACGTTCGACGGATGGTTCAGCCTGCAGACCGGGCAGCATTTCAGCCACCAGAAGCCTGGCCTGTTCGACCGTCTTGTTCATTTTCCAGTTTCCAGCTACTAAGGGTTTACGCATGTTTACCTCAATGAAAGAATATGCAGTTCTCCCGGAAGATTTTCACTGATTATAGTCGCTCGAGCCTCTACTCGCAACTAAAAGCAATAACTGTTTGACGAAGGTCCCTGCATGCGGGTACAATTCACGAAATTTAAAGGAAGCATTCTATTGGCCTTTTTTACTATTCTGGTGATTGCAATTGGTTTATCCATGGACGCTGTGGCAGTGTCGTTGGGAGTTGGGACAACCGAACATGTCAAGGACCGGCGCTCAAAGCTGCGCCTGGCCATGCATTTCGGAATTTTCCAGACCGGCATGACCCTGCTGGGCTGGCTGGCAGGTTCAGCAGTGGCGCAATTTATCTCCGCTGTCGATCATTGGGTCGCTTTTGGATTGCTGTCATACGTCGGTATCACCATGATCCGTTCTGGGTTCCGCCCTGATATTGCTTCTTATCCGACTAACCCTTCCAAAGGGAATTTGCTGGTGATGCTCTCAGTAGCAACCAGCCTGGACGCCTTGGCGGTGGGATTGAGTATGGCAATCATGCATGTCGTTATCATCTATCCAGCGGTGGTGATCGGTCTGGTAACTTTTGGATTATCGGTTGCGGCATTGTTCCTGGGTAATAAATTGGGTGAAAAATTTGGCAAAAAGATGGAGGTCATTGGAGGCGTCGTCCTGATCGGCATGGGATTGGAAATCCTGGCCACACATCTATTGGGTGTAAATTAATCTTAATATTCTTCCATGCCGGTTTCTACCTTCTTATGTAGGAAGCCTTTTACCAGGATCAGAGTTAGAAAAGCAAAACTGATCAAGATCACCGAAAGAGTTAAAGCCACGTTCATATCAATTTCGAAGCCGATATAGATCGCCAGAGGCATGGTTTGTGTCCGGCCAGGGAAATTGCCAGCAAAGATAATCGTAGCGCCAAATTCGCCCATAGCGCGCGCCCAGGTCATCAAACTGCCGCTCAGGATCGAAGATCGGGCCATGGGGAGCATTACGTAGCGGAAAGTTTGCCAGCGGTTGGCGCCATCCAATGCGGCAGCTTTTCTCAGCTCACAGTCGACTGCATCAAAGCCGAGTGTGGCTGCCTTGATATAAAGGGGGGCGGCTATGAAAGTCTGGGCCATGATGACCGCTGCAGTAGTAAACGGCAGGCTGATCCCCAGCGGAGCCAGCCATATCCCCAGGATCCCGCGCCGGCCAAACGCCATTAAAAGGGCTACGCCAGCCACCGCCGGGGGTAGCACGATCGGTAGATCGATCAGCGTATCGATGATCCGGTTGAGCCGATTCCGCCGCCGAGATAGAAGATAGGCCACAGGGGTTCCCAGCAGGAGGGAAATACCGACCGTTGAGATTGAGGTAATCAGGCTGATACGGATGGCGGTCAGCGCCTGGTCCTGTCGCAAGGTTTGCCAGAAGTCATATGGCGAGAGGCGTAAGAACATTGCCAGCAGAGGGATGGCGATGAACAGGATAAACGGGAAAGCCAGTAAATACCAGGACCTGCTAATCCAGCGGCGAGGTTTTCTGGCGCCCGGTGTTGCGGGCAACGAGAGTTTTTTCTGGAAATCGTTATCCATGGAGCTGTTTTTGCACGTGGTTTAACCGGTAGTAGAGGCCGTTTTGGGCGATCAACTCGGTATGAGTACCCAACTCAACTATCCCGCAATCATCCAATACCACAATCATATCCGCATTGCGGATCGTGGAAAGCCGGTGGGCGATGATGATCGCTGTCCTGCCCACCATCAGCCGTTCCAGGGCCTCCTGGATCAACAGCTCGGTCTCGGTATCTACCGAGGAGGTGGCTTCGTCAAGGATCAGAATAGGGGCATCTTTCAGGACTGCTCGGGCTATGGAAAGGCGCTGTTTTTGCCCGCCGGAAAGTTTTACCCCACGCTCGCCGATCATCGTATCGTAGCCATCTGACAGGGCGGTGATGAAGGAGTGTGCATTGGCAATCATTGCTGCCTTGATAACGTCTTGCTCCGAAGCATCCGGACGCCCAAACAGGATATTCTCACGTACCGTGCCATGAAACAAGAAAACGTCTTGCAAGACGATGCTGACTTGCCGGCGCAGGCTTTCCAGAGTGAATTCACGAATATCTTTTCCGTCCAGTAGAATATTCCCGCAGCCCACGTCGTAAAACCGCGGGATCAGACTGACCAGGGTTGATTTACCCACGCCGGTTGGACCGACCAGGGCGACCACGTGGTTGGCCGGGATGTCCAGGTTGATATTTTCCAGAATTGGTTCGCCTTCGTTATATTGGAAATGGACATCGGAGAAGGTGATATCCCCTTTCGCCCGTCCACGCAGGTCGGCGGCACCGGTATGATCCTGGATTTCAGGTTCTTCAGCCAGGATCTCTGCCACACGGTCAGCGCCGGCCAGAGCACCCTGTATCTGTTCCCAGGAATTGCCCAAATTGCGCACTGGCTGGTAAAAGAGGTCGAGGTAAAGGAAAAAGGCGACCAGGTCAGCCACCGATAGAATACCCTTGAAAGCAAGCTGGCCCCCGAAATAAATCACGATCAGTAAGCCCAATGAAGAGGTGAAATCAACAAAAGGTTGGAAAATCGACATCAGGCGCAGAGCTCGCAGCAGCGAACGGCGATAACGATCGATTCCTTGTCCTACCCGCTGCAGTTCCTCTTGCTCGCGGGTAAAAGCTTTAATATCACGTATGCCGGAGATATTGTCATTGAGTAAGGCATTCAAATCCCCCAGTTCCTTTTGCCGGTCGCGGAAAGCTGGCCTGACATAACGGGCATACACTCGCAAGGAAAGGATCACTAAAGGAATAGGAATGATGCTTAGAAGAGTCAGGCGCCAATTCAGGCTGAAAAGGACGATACTGACTCCGACCAGCGTCAGTATGTTTACCAGCACATCCGGTACTGCGTGCGCAATCAACTGTTCGAAAAGGTCGGTATCGTTGACGACCCGTGACATAAGCTGCCCGGTTTGTTTATCTGCATAGTAGCGAAGAGAGAGACGCTGTAAATGGTTATAAATATGAGCGCGCACCTCTGCAACCACGCCCCAACCTGCCACGTGGGCCATATACCCGCGCAAGAATTGCAGTATCGCGCGCAGGACGTAAATCCCCAGCACTGCCAGGGTTAAGAAGTAATGAATCTCATGGTCTGGCTTGCAGCCATTTGGCCTGTGATGGCGCTAATCAATACTTTTATGATCCAGGGAATCAGAAGCTGAACGCCGACCAGTAGAAACATGCTGATGACTGTGACGATCAAAGTCCCAGTATATTTACGGGCATACCTAAAGACAAGCTGGAATGGTTTCAAGATAATAAAATCCCGGTAGGTGAGATAACCGGAGAATTTTACTACAAACCGGCCAGACTATTATCCTCAGTCTGGAGGTTTTTGTCATGGTGGTCTTCGTATTTGCGCAGCCGGAACACTAAAAATGCGGCAAATAGTCCAAAAAGTGCATTGGCCAGGGCGATTTCATCTACCCCGAGCCAATCCACGCAAGGACCTCCGATGCTCAAGCCGATGAACGCGCCCAAGCCTAGAAACACCGAATAAAGCCCCATGATGGCGCCACGATCATCCACATGAGGCTCGGTAATATCCGCCAGGTGAGCTACTGCTGAAGGAGTGAAACCGCTTTGAACCATGATGCTTAAGACGTAGCAGGACTGCCAGCGGAATCACCAGTGGAGCAGTCAGCGCGGGTTGGTGGTTGATGAGGAATAGCCACAGACAGGAGAAGATAAGCCCAATAGTGCCAATCAGCATGGCAGTGGTTTTCTTAAAATACACAAAGAAAAATGACCAGATTAAGATGCCCAGAATGAAGAAGGCGGCATATCCTGCCAGAATATTGCCTGCTTGCTGGCTGTTGAAATGACCGACTAGGAGCTGGTTGAAATGTTTGGATTTATCGGTGAAAATTCGGGCAGTCAGGTTAATCCAGATACCCAATACGGCGTTTATCGCAATCCAGGCTGGTGCGAAACCAGCCACCGGAGGGCTGCTGAGAATTTTCCAATAACGTTTCCATGTTTGGCTTGCTGAAGTTGTACCCTCGGTTGGCGATTTTTTCTCTCGGATTTCGTGGATACCCCACCACAGGATCCCCAGGCTGGCCAGATAGACCAGTGAATTGAGCGCAAAAGCAGGGCTGGTTAGCATAATTCCACCGACCACAGCCGGTGTCCCAAAGTTACGCCACAGCCAACCGCCGAGTGAAAAACCCACGGCAGTTCCGCCTATGGTGGCTATTTCGAAAAAGCCAATTATACGCGTACGCAGTTTCGGAGAATGTGCGGATGCTTCTGCAATATATCCCAGGGTAGCCGGAGCATTACTGGCTGTTGAAAGTCCTTCCAGCAGGCGAGTTATAACGAGCAGCCAGAGAATGGTGGTCAAAGCAGTTATCTGAACGGCTACCGCGCCAAAAAGAGGCCCAAAAATAATAAAAAGTTTACGCCCGTAACGGTCGCTCCAGGCGCCGAAGAAAATCGCCCCAATCAATTCGGCAGCAAAGAAGCTTCCGATGATGATTCCACCTAAGGTATAAGAGATTCGGTAAACGTGATGAGAACCAAACAGCACACGCAATGGGCTGTCTGGTTGGATGGCTGCCTGATGAATTGAGTTGAAGTAGAATTGGATGTTTTGACCCATTGCCCCGGCTGCTGCTCGCAGCAGCAAGCTGCCGAAAATCACTGCTGCCAGTGAACGGATTAGATGGGGAGGAGGGAGAGTGCGATCTTTTGATTGTTGCATGGCAGGTAAATGATTGAAATTCTAACATACTTAACAGGAAATTCATGCTTAATCGATGTTCTACTTTGTTTTTGTAATAATCCCAATACATATAAATTAGGTAAAAATTATCCTATTGTAAAAGATTATGGGTGCAGGTATAATTCACTCAACACCTGGCCGAGTCCAGTGGAATTAATTGTACAAAAGGAGATTAGAATGTCAGGCAATACACGAAGTACTGGTATACTTTTAGGCAGTTTATTGATTGGCGCCGTGGTCGGAGCGGTCGCCGCTTTATTAGTAGCTCCCCAGTCAGGAGTTCAGACTCGCACGATGATCAAGGAAAAAGGTTCTGAAGTCAAGGACAAAATTGTCTACGGTGCAGGAGAGACTAGGGTCAAAGCGCAGCAGGCGGTCGTAGGACTGCGCGATCGTGCTGGAAAATGGGTGCGCGGGATGCGTCGCATGGATTCCGGTTATGAAGACGTCGACCTGGAAATCATCAATCCTGAATTTTCTCATTCCTTACCTGGCCGAGGGCAAACTTGACATCAATGCCCCCGTTAACCAGGTTCAGCATGTTTGTATACTCAAGCCCGGTGTTGCCTAAGAGTTGAAGGTCCGAACATAAAATTCCGAAGTTCCAGCCCGGGCATTTTGAGCTCAGCGTCTTGCCCATTTGAGCATACAAATTGCGCAGGTCGTGATTGGCGCTGACGCGCACCCCATAAGGGGGATTGGTTATGATCCAACCGGGCGAATCCGGGGGCTCGATAGCGGAAATCGCCTGGCAGGAAAATTGAATATTTTGCAGGACTCCTGCCCGTTCGGCATTTGACCGGGCCACCTGGATTGCCCCGGCATCCCGATCCGAAGCCAGAATTATTACGGGAATTGGCTGCGTTTTAATCTGGACGCTGGCGAGGATTTCCTGCCATTCGGCCGCTGAGTAGCCTGGCCATTCCATGAAGCTGAAATGGCGGTTTAGACCGGGCGGGATGTGGTTAGAAATCAAAGCTGCTTCGATGGGAATCGTGCCCGACCCACAGAAAGGGTCGATGAGTGGAGAAATACCATCCCATCCGGCGGCTATCAACAACCCGGCTGCCAGGGTTTCGCGTAAAGGGGCTTTAGCTGTCTCCAGCCGGTAGCCGCGGCGATGCAACAGTTCTCCGGAAGAGTCGACGCTGATCGTGCATAGATTATTTACTAGCCGAATGACAATGAGTTGTGACTGGCCTTCGCGGCTTTCTTTATTGATTTTGGTGATTGAGGGCAGTTTTCCTAAGTGATCCTGGATGGCGCCCTGGACGCGTTCGGCTACCGCATCGGAATGATACAGGCGGGATTTCCGGCAGGAGACGTGGAAAGTTACCGGCTGGCCTGGCCTCAAGTATTTTGCCCAGGATAGCCGGCTGGCTTTCTTGCGCAGCTCAGAAAAAGATGCCGTATAAAATTCTCCCAGTCTCACCAAAATGCGGCTGGCGGTGCGCAGGTGCAGGTTGGCGCGGTATAGTTCCCGCAGGTTGGCTTTGAATTCAATCCCCCCCTCTTCACCGGTGCGATCAAATGGCGATGCATTAGCGGTAGTCAGCGGAATTCCCAGCCGCCGCAATTCCTGTCCGGTAAACGGTTCCAGTCCGGGGGCGCAAACGGCGAAAACTCTAAGCACACCGGCAGGAGTATCCAAAACCGATCCTAATTCTCTCGCCTGGCGGGTTTTTCGACAACTACGGCCTTCTGGCGTTCTTTTTTTAAAGGATCTTTCTCGACGAAGATCTTTTCCTCGGGTGAAAGGATCCATTTCCGTGTAATACATCACACTGGCGTAGGTAGAAGGTGTGGGAGTAAAAATTTGCACCTGTTCAGGGCTGATGTGCAGGGAATGGCTGGCGAACTCCTTCAATTTGAGCATATCCTTTTCGCGGCAGCCTGGGTAGGCGGCGATCAAATAATAGGTGAGAAACTGGCGTTTGCCCAGGGACTGGCTGAGACTGTCAAAGCGTTCTTTGAACCTGACCAGGACGGATTTCGACGGCTTACCCATGCGATGGAGGATGTGCGCTTCGCTGTGTTCGGGAGCCACTTTCAACTGCCCAGACACATGGTGTTCAACTACTTCTTCCAGGTACGTCTGGCCATGTTTGCGGTCGGCCAACACCATATCATAGCGGATACCGGAGCCGACGAAGACCTTTTTGACGCCTTTAACCTGGCGCAGCCTCTTCAGCAGTTCGACCTGAGAGGTGTGGTCGATCTTTAACAACGGGCAAATTTCGGGTGTGAGGCAGCGCCGGCCCTGGCAGCTTCCCTTGGACAATTTCTTATCGCACTCGATAGCGTACATGTTAGCAGTTGGACCACCTGCATCCAGGATATATCCTTTGAAATCAGGCAATTCGGTCAGGCGGCGGGCCTCATCGAGAATTGAACCCTGGCTGCGCCAGCGGATGGTGCGCCCTTCGTGAACGGCGATGGCGCAGAAATTACATTCGCCATAACAGCCGCGGTGGGTGGAAATGGAAAATTTTATCGTTTCGAGGGCTTTGACTTGACCCTGGGCCTCGTAATAAGGATGTTGGGCGCGCTCGAAATCTATGGCGTAAACCTGGTCCAGCTCAGCCTGAGTAGGGTAGGGAGCAGGGGGATTCTGTACCAGGTAGCGGTCACCATGCCGTTGGTAAAGGCCCTTGGCGTTAAGCGGGTCATTATTGCGGTAGAAAGTGTGGAACATATCGATGAACGCCAGATTATCCTGGCTGACTTCCTCGAAAGCCCCGATTTCCAGGTACCCCTCTCGCTTTTCTTTTGCGATATAGCATAAACCCGGGATTTCCCGCGGATTTTCGCCGGACCGAAGAGCAGCCGCCAGGGTCAGCACGGAATTCTCCGCCATCGCGTAAAGCAGGTAATCTGCTTTTGCGTCGAAGAGGATTGAACCCCGCACGCGATCGGACCAGAAGTCGTAATGGGCTACCCGGCGCAGGCTGGCTTCGATTCCGCCCAGCACGATCGGGCGAGTGTTCTTAAAGAAACGCCGGATCAGATTCGCATAGACAATAACTGCCCGGTCGGGACGGCGGTTATTGACCCCTCCTGGGGTGTAATCGTCGCTGTGCCGTTTTTTCTTCAGGGCGGTGTAATTTGCGACCATCGAGTCGATGCTGCCGCCGCTTACTCCCCAGAACAGGGTCGGCTCGCCCAACCGGGTGATATCCAGGTCAGAATGGGTATCCGGCTGGGCAATCACGCCGACCCTATAACCGGCATTGACCAGCACTTTTCCGATCACGGCGATGCCAATAAATGGGCTGTCGATATAGCTGTCGCCAGATACCAGGATTACATCCAGGTGATCCCAGCCCAATTTCTTAACTTCTTCCAGGGTGGTGGGTAGAAACATAACTTTACCTGTCGAAATACTCCATTTCCGGCCCAAGTTTACCACAGGTTACGGGAAAACCATTCCTCTGGATTAAAACACTTCAAGCCTGCGTCCCGCAGCCGGATTTTGGGGTGTCATGACCCCCCAAAATCTGGGGACTTTCCACGGTAAATCCCAATGAGCTTATAGGTTTGATTGGGATATTTCAAGGGTTATAATAACCACAGATCAAAATTCTTCGAAAAAAAAAGACTCATATGTTTAGATCCAAATCCACCCAAGCAAAATCTCTTCCAAATCTGAAAGCCGACCGCTTGCGCCCGCGCTATCACTTTCTGCCTCCGGCAAACTGGATGAACGATCCGAATGGGCTCATTCAATGGAAAGGTCAGTACCACCTTTTCTACCAGCACAATCCGCTTCAGGCGGCTTGGGGAAAGATCCATTGGGGTCATGCGGTAAGCCAGGACTTAATCTACTGGCGGCACCTGCCCCTGGCGATGAAACCCACGCCAGGAGGGCCGGATAATGACGGAGTCTGGTCCGGCTGCGCGGTCAACGCCCATGGAAAACCGGTGATTTTTTACACCGGCGTTTTCCCGGAAGTACAGTGTATGGCAACCACCCAGGATGACTTAAGAACGCTGGTCAAATACCCGGGAAATCCCATTGTTCCTCATCGACCCGCCGATATGAAGCTGGCTGGCTTTCGCGATCCTTGCGTGTGGCAGGAAGGTGACGCCTGGTTTATGCTGATCGGCAGCGGCTTCGAGGGCCAGGGAGGAGCGTTGCTTCTCTATTCTTCGACTGATCTGGTGCATTGGGAGTACCTGCACCCGCTGCTTACTGCCGACAGAGTCGATACAGGTGGATTGTCTCTGGGGAATATGTGGGAATGTCCACAGATGTTCCCACTTGGTGACCAGCACCTGGTGCATTTTTCCGCCTGTGACCCAAAAGAGTCGTACTACGTGGTTTACCTGACCGGTGCTTACCGCGATAAGACTTTCTACCCGCAGCAGCTCTTAAAACTGGATTATGGCAACCAGTTCTTTTATGCCCCACAATCATTTGTAGACGAGCGCGGCAGGCGCATCATGTTGGGCTGGTCACGCGAAGACCGCAGCCAGGAGGCGCAAATACAAGCCGGTTGGGCAGGCGTGATGTCGTTACCGCGCCTGCTCGAGTCTCGTCCTGATGGATTGCCAGGCTTCAGGCCTCTAGACGAGTTACAAGTTTTGCGTGAACAACATTCCCACCTGGAGAATGTCCTGATAACTCCAGCTTCGATAAACCTACTTAAACCCATCCTGTCGGATTCCTTCGAGCTCCAGGCAGTCATCGAACCTGGCACTGCTGAAGAATTTGGGTTGAAAGTCTGCGTTTCTCCGGAGGAGAAAGAATATACCCGGTTGACTTATTCCCCCGCCTCGGGTCGTTTCACGGTAGATACGACGCATGCCAGCCTCGATGCACAGCGCGCCTGGTAGTGTGCACGAAATCCCGTCCTTGCCGCTCGATAGCGGATTACTGCACCTGCGCTTGTTCGTAGATCGCTCGATCCTGGAGGTCTACCTTAACGGTTGGGCCTGTCTTACCGCTCGCATGTACCCCACGCTGAAGACCAGCCTGGGTATCGAATTATTTTCAAAAGGCGGGAATATTCGAGTCAAGAACCTGGATTTCTGGAAGATGAAATCGATCCAGAAGAATTAATCTCCCAGGCTGGTTCCCACCCGCCGGGCGCAGTCAATCCAGGTATGATCCGCAGGCACCAGTTTGCGCAGTCCGGCTACCTTTTCCAGGGTTACCGCCTGGATTGACCCGCCGACTGAGGCAACCATCACCCCGAAGTGGCCTTCGTTTACCAACCGGACGCTGGCAGTCCCTAATTGGGTAGCCAGGATGCGGTCGGCCGAGGAAGGCCCTCCGCCGCGCAGCAAGTGTCCCAGGATGGTCACACGCGTTTCTAGGCCAGTCAGGTGTTCGATCCGGTAAGCCAGTTGGATAGCGTTTCCGGTCAGGCGGTCTTCAATCTGGTCGAGCGTCTCTTCAACCTTTTCTTTTTCATCGCCTGAACGGAGAGACTCGTTCACTTTACGGGAGTGTTCAAAAAAGGATACAGTTTCTTTCGCCAGCGCGCCTTCGGCTACAGCGATGATGCTGTATTTCTTGCCTTCGTGGTTGCGCGCCAGAACGGCATCGGCAATTTTCTGAGCATCGTATGGAATTTCAGGGATGGCAATCACATCCGCGCCGCCAGCGATCCCGGCCCCCAGGGTCAGCCAGCCCGCTTCTCGACCCAGGATTTCCACCAGGATGACACGATGGTTGCTGTAAGCCGTGCTGTGCAGCCGGTCAATCGCCTCCGTGGCGATGTCAAGGGCGGTACTGAAGCCTATCGTCAAATCAGTGCCGGCGAGGATATTATCGATGGCTTTGGGCAGGCTGATGACATTGACCCCCTTTTGCATAAGGTGAAGAGCGCTTTGTTGGGTTTCTCGCCCGCCGATACACACCAGGGCGTCCAGGCGGTGTTTTTTTATATTGGCGACTGCCGTATCCAGCATGTCCTGAACCTGCCCTTTTTCTACCATCCGGTGCGGTTGGTCTCGGCTGGTGCCCAGGATGGTTCCTCCGCCGGCCAGGATGCCCGAGAGGGATTCTCCTTCCAGCGATACCGTTCGATCTTGGACCAGCCCCTGAAACCCATCTTGGAAACCCAGGATTTGCATGCCATAAGAATTCCGGGCCGTCTTCCCGACAGCCCGGATAGCAGCATTCAACCCAGGACAATCACTGCCAGCGGTCAGAATGCCGATTTTTTCGCCATACATGCCTCCACTTTTTAATCAGGAACAATGCATGTGAATCAGTATACCATGCGTTTTGATATCAATCGACTTCCTCACCCCCCACTTGGTTTAATTACATTTTTTCCTGTATATTGCTATAATAGGTGAACCCTATAAGAAGTGGATTCTTCAATTTGACAACTTTATATTTTGCTACCGACGTTCACGGATCAAAGATCTGTTGGAACAAGTTTATTAATGCAGGAAAATTTTACAAAGCCGATGTCATCATCCTTGGGGGTGACATGACCGGCAAGGCAATTGTACCCATTGTCCATCAGGGGAATAACACTTACCGGGTGGTTCTTTTAGAGCATGAATTTATCTTGCATGACGAAGATGAAGTAAATGAAATGGCCAGGCGGATAAAAAGCCGCGGGTATTATCCCTATCGGACGACGCCAGAAGAGATGGCTGAACTCCAGGCTGCCCCAGACCAGGTAAACCAGCTATTTAAGCGGGAAACGATCCGTATAATGCAACAGTGGTTGGCTTATGCAGATGAAAAGCTGGATAACACCGGCATCCGCTGTTATGTGGCGCCTGGAAATGACGATATATTTGAGCTGGATGACTTGATCCATGACTCGAAACATGTGAAGTTGGCAGAAGGCCGGGTCATCCCCTTGGACGACTACCATGAAATGATCTCCTCTGGCTGGACCAATCCGACTCCCTGGCATACTTACCGAGAAGAATCCGAAGAAAAGCTGGCTGCACGTCTTGAAGCCATGATTTCCAGGTTATCGGATCCGCACAATAGCGTTTTTAACCTGCACGTACCGCCTTACGGTTCTAACCTGGACGCCGCCCCTGAAATGACCATCGATTTACGTCCAAGGTTTGCCGGAAACTCGATGATCCCAGTTGGGAGTAAGGCTGTCAGGCAGGTGATTGAAAAATATCAGCCTCTATTAGGTTTGTTTGGGCATATCCATGAAAGTAAAGGAACAGCTCGCTTAGGTCGCACGTTGTGCGTCAATCCAGGCAGTGTCTACGAGCAGGGTTATCTTAACGGAGCTATTATCAACCTGGGCCGCGATAAGATCAAAAGCCATATTCTCACCAACGGATAGCCTTATGTACTTGTTGATTTATAGTCATCCTATCCCTTAGATTCTTTTTATTTTCTTTACAAATCCTGAATGTTCAGAAGTTGGAGGAACAGGACATGAGCCCAAATGGCAACCGTACACAACCGGCCGCAGATCTTTTCGTCCGAAAGGCAACAGGTTTGGTACGCGCCTGGTCGGTAATGGATGCATTCATTTATGCGACCTTCTCGATCAACCTTGTCACGTTGGGGCTTTATATCTTTAGCCAAATGTATTCTTTGAAAGGCGGATTGCTGCCTACCCTGTTAATCAGTGCTTGTTTCCTGGTTTTTGAAATTGCTGTCTACGCCAGCTTGATTGCCGTAATGCCTCGTACTGGCGGTGACTACGTCTGGCAAAGCCGCATCCTGGGCGGGGGCATCGGTTTTGTCTTGTCTGTGACTGGATGGTGGTTCATCCTATGGTTATGGGTTCCCTTGTATGGCGATATGCTCCGCCAACTGTTTCTAACTCCGTTGTTGGGCATCCTGGGCGCCAAAGATGCTGCGCTCTGGTTTGGACAGACTCATCTGGGGCTGTTCATTACCTCTCTGCTTTGTCTATTGGTTGTCACCGTGTATATTGCAACAGGCATGAAATTGTACGCCCGGATCCAAAAAATCTGTTTCTGGGTAGGTATGGCTGGCCTGATCGTGGTATTCATTTTCTTGCTGGCAGGCAATCCGGCCTCCTTCCGTTCCGGGCTTGAGCGTGAAGCGCCAGCCTTGTTTGGCGCTCCAGCCGATGTGTACACCGCCACGATCAAAGCTGGTCTAGATGCCGGAGCAACAGCTCCTTTATGGGGCGGGGGCCTGGCAGCCATCTTTCTGGGGATGCCATTTATTGTTTTCTTTAACTTATGGCCTAATTGGGGGACAACCCTGTATGGCGAAGTGCGCGGGGCTACAGATTTTAAACGTAATTTCTGGGGAATGGCTGGCGCTCTATTGATCACCACGTTGCTTGGGATAATTTTCTTCCTGTTGATTAACAAGACGGTCACCTGGGATTTTTACATGAAGGCCAACGGCGCCTGGTGGAATTACGCCTGGGGATTCACCTCACAAGCGCCGCCTCTTCCAATCTGGCCCTATCCGGCTTTACTGGCAATGTTTATGACTTCCAGCCGGCTGCTGCAGTTCGTTGTTGTGCTGGCGATGAGCTTCTGGTGGTTTGGTTGGTCCGGTACAGTATTCCTCAGTTCAACTCGGGTAATTTTCGCCGCGGCGTTCGACCGCCTTCTGCCAGAAAAAGTGGCCGAAATAGACGCTAAAACACGTACCCCGGTCATGGCTCTGTTGTTGATGGTGGTTCCGTCGATTATTATTTCAGCCTTGTTTGCCTGGAATATCTTTAACTTCCGTTCATTGACTCTCGATTCGACTTTAGTCATTGCAGTAACCTATCTGGGCACTACTGTCGCAGCGATCTTGCTGCCTTATCGAAAACCAGATCTATATAATGCATCTCCGATTTCCAGATATAAAGTCCTGGGAATCCCGATCATCACCATCTCAGGTGTGATCTTTGGCGGATTTCTGGTGTACCTGTTGTATGAATGGCTCATCGACCCCTTGAAGCTTTATGGGATTGGGATTTCCAATTTAAGCTCGATCATTTTTCTGGCGTTCAACTATGTCCTGGGTCTGGGGATTTACATGGGCTTCAAGGCTTACCGCCGGCGTAAAGGGATCGATATAGATAAAGTTTACAAAGAAATCCCGGTCGAATAGATCATGGCAATTCTATCCGATGCAGAGAAGTAGACCCGGCCCTTGATCGAAACCGCGCAGTCCCGGGGTATCTGACTGGTCTGCTTGGCAGATTGCCCTTGAAAATCCATTGCCCGTCAGCCGGCTTACTTCAAGTACCTATCAAACCAGCGCAAAATATGGTTTAACCGGGCAATCCGCCGGTCGGTTCGACCGGTGCGCGAAAGTCCATGATATTCATCCGGGAAACGGACCATCTCGCTTTCCACGCCCAGGCTTTTTAGGGCTACAAACACCTGTTCACCCTGTTCGATGGGGCATCGTAGATCCATCTCATTGTGGATTACCAGGGTCGGCGTACGGGCGTTTCCAATATACTTGATTGGCGACATGGCCCAATATTTTTCGAAGTCGAAGAATGGCTGGCGCGCCTGCAATTCAAGCTGAAAAGTCCAGTTCATATCTGATGAGCCCCATTCGCTGATGAAATTACTCACGCAGCGGCCGACTACGGCGGCCTTGAAGCGTTGGGTATGCCCAATCATCCAAACGGTCATATAACCGCCATAGCTGCCGCCGGTAACGCCCATCCTACCAGTGTCGATGTAAGGCTGGGAGGACATGTAGTCGGTCCAGGCCATGAGATCGTCGTAATCGGCTTCGCCCCAGCTTCCCCAAATCGCCAATGAATGTGCTTCGCCGTAGCCTCGCCCGCCGCGCGGATTGCAGAAATAAACCACATAACCCTGGGCGGCCAAGTAATAGAACTCGTGCATGAAGAATTTGCCATATTGGGCAAGCGGCCCGCCATGGATTTCGAGTATAGATGGGTATTTCCGGGTGGGGTCGAACCCGGGTGGGATGACGATCCAACCCTGAAGATCGTTGTTGGCTGGGCCCTTGAAAAAGACTTCCTGGACCTTGCCCAGGTCAATCCTGTTCAGCAGCACTTCGTTGTGGTGGGTAAGCTGAATAGTCTTTCCCCCCTGCATTTGGCGCAGCAAAATCTGACAGGGATCATCCATCTCTCCATAAAAGTAAGCCAGTTTTTCATGCAATCTGTCGAAGCTGAAATTAACCACAACTCCGCCTTCGCCGATGACTGTTTTCAAGTCTTGCCCGTCAATTGAGATGGATTGAAGGATGGTGCTGCCGTGATAGACTGCCTGGAAGTAAATGGCCTTTCCATCCTTAGCCCAGGCGGGTGGTAATTGTTCTGGCTGCCCAACATCGTTGATTGTCCAGGCATCCACGTGGATATCATATTTAGCAGTCAGGTTGTGTGGGGGTAGAGATCCATCGATGGGCACAACCCATAATCCCTGATTTTTGTATTCGGCCTCTTCACCCTCAAAGGCATAATAGGCGATCCATTTCCCATCTGTAGAGAAGGCTGGCAGGCTTTTCAGACCAGCCGGCACGTCAATCCTTTTCAGTTCGCCCCCGCCGGAAGGCATCATGTACAGGTCGGTCGCCCAGGGGGTAAAGTCGGGATTCCCACTGCGATTGGAGATGAATGCAATCCACTTTCCATCCGGCGACCAGGTCGGATCCATTTCATCATAGATAGGATGGTCGGTGAGCTGCCGGGTTTTTCCACTCCGTCTGTCGATCACCCAAATATGGGCCCGTTCTTTGGGTAAATAACCATACCCGTCGAACTTGTAAAATACGCGGTCGTAATGGCGGGCGACCACACCCAGTTTTTTCTTCTGCTCGTCGCTTTCGCGTTCCAACACCTCGCGGTCTGTCTTACGGATCGTACAGAGCAGGCGTTTGCCATCCGACGACCAGGCGATGCTGTTCATTTCTCCTTGGATGTCCGCCAGCTTACGCGCTTCCCCGCCCATCAACGGGATGACATAGATCTGTGCAGGTTTTTCTTTGTCTTCCCGGTTGGACAGGAAGGCAATCTCGCTGCCATCCGGCGACCAGCGCGGGGAAGCATCGTTTTGATCTCCATGGGTGAACTGGCGCGGTTGGCCGCCGTTCACCGGGACGACCCACAGGTTGGAATACTTTTTTTCAGTTGTACGGTCGACCCGTGATCCGCAATAGACGACGTTCTGACCATCCGGGGATAAGCGCGCCTGATTGACCAGCTCGAATCGATACAGATCTTCAGCCGTGATAAGTCGCTTTTTCAATTGTGACACCTGAGATCCTCCTGAGTAAGATTGGATCAGAGGCGGGATAATAATTCCGCCTTTTTCTTTTGGTATTCTTCTTCAGTAACAATGCCTTTCTCGCGCAGGGCTGCCAGTTGGGCAATCATCGTAGGAATATCCGGCTGTTTGGGTTGGGCCGGCTGCCGGTCCTCGATGCCGCTTTCCAATTTCACTTTTGCATTCAGCATGGCGGTTTTAAACTGCACCGGATTGCCAATCATGGTGAAACGGTTTACACCTAATTCGCTGGCGGTAAGAATCTCGATATCCCCGTAACCGAATATGCGACCGAAGACTGACTGGTCCATCTTGACGTCATTAACCTTCTCCAGGGATAAATCAGTCACATTTTTGTTAAAGATGCCAAAGATCTGGATCAACCGTCGGTTAGTCACCACGTACTTATGATTGGCCCATTTTAAGATATCACGCAGCATGCTGATAAAAGGAATGATCAAAATTGCTAATCCAATAAAGAACAATGGATTCGGCAATAAGAATAATCCCAGGGCAACCGCCCCTATAATGGCGATTACCAGGATAATTTCGAGAAAAATCGCCTGGGCCAGCACCATCCAATGCTGCCGAGAAACGAGGATAATTTTCTCTTTATCGCCAAGCATATGATCCAGGTACACGTCGCTCATTTTGATCTCCTGATTTTTCTGCGGAAAAATTTTATCATATATCAGAATAAACACCCGGCTGGCTCAATGGTCCGGTAATATTTTACACTTTGTCGGTTTTTCTACCTTGATGATTAACGCCCAATTGTCGAGTAAGGTCCTTTCAGACTGGTTGGTCAGAAAATGTGCGGGGAGTACCTTTTGCCAATTCAATGGGGATTTGTCTTGAAGATTTTCCTGGTTCAGGGATTGGCAAATATCCAAAAGTAGGGTTTCCTGTTCGTCGATTAGAGCCTGTTCTTCCACGGTATTTCTGGGTTTATCAGATTGGATTTCGGCAGGCATGCCGGTTATCCAATCTGACAGAATGATTACCGCACGACTGTCGAGCACAATGTAATTATCCCACGGAAAGCTGTATGTTTCCGCCAAATATTGTTGAAATTGAGGGGATAGGTCGTCCTGGTTGTCCAAGTTAAATAAATTGTCGATTTCTCCATTTACGTTGGGAGAACTTGGCACCGGGTAAAGGGGCTTATAAGCAATTTCCATGGAATTGTTCATGTCGATATTCAGGAAGATCCCCCACACTGATAACAGGTCAGGTGTATGTTTGGTCAGATCGTCGACGTCGACCATGATTAAATTGATCCGAAATAAAGGCTGGTTGGGATTTGAGGGAGTTTGCTCAGTGGCCGCTTTGGGGTGGATCAAATCCCCGGTAGTACAATAACCAAGAATCAAACAGGCGATGAATATTATCAACAAGGGGATAATATATTTGCCCATATAAAAATATTTTTCCAGATAGGGTTACTTCGATCTTTTCAATGATTAATACTTTTTTTGTCGAGTACTAAATAGAATTATTTTCCCGACCCTTTATATTTTATACCTTAACCCTGATTTAGTCTCAGTATAAAGGATCTTTTTTTAATTATCCATCCTTCCTGGCTCACTGGGATTTACCGTGGAAGGTCCCCAGATTTTGGGGTGGCATAACACACCAAAATCTGGGAGTTCACCACGGCTATTCCCAGAGAACCTCCTTCCTGATGTAAAATGCCCGGGGTGATTACTACCCCGGACATTTTATGTCGATATTTATGGTAGAGTGTATCTATCCAGAAAATCTATCGATAAAGTGAAATTACCAGCTTGAGCAGGAAACCACTTAAGAAACCGCCGGTCGAAGTGATCAGGATTGCGATGCACATATTGACCACGTTTTTGTTGTGAGTGATTGAATAAGCTCTTGGGATCATGTAGCGCAGAAATCTTGATTCGCTCAAGGCCCGGATAATGAAATCCCAGAAGTAGAGTTGCGCTCGTTTGAAAGTGTTTAAGGCCATGGTATCCTCCGATAGAAATTCATTTCAGCGGGACGTGCTAGTTTTGAGGATTTTCCCATTCACGTCAACCACCACACGCACCGTCCGGTTGATCGTCCGGCCATCTTCGGTGGTACTTTTTCCATGGAAGATGAGCAGGTTACGTGCCTGTCCCTGTGGGCGGACTTCTGGTAGGCTGCCTTTCACTTCCGGAAAATTGTGATAAACCTCACGGCTTACCGCGGCAATGGTTTGTCGGTCCATGTTCCCTCTTATCCACGGGCGCGCTTGCGTAAAAAGGCAGGCAGGTCCAGGTTGGCAGGTGCTCCAGCTAGCTCGATTTGCGGTGCCGGTCTAGGTTGGGCAGGGCGGATTGCGGCTGGTGGGATGGCCGGATGGAGAATTTCTGCGACTTGTTGGGCTACTGGCTTGGGTTCTGCCGGTGCCTGCTCTACCGCCGGTTTGGCATCCACCGGGGTTGCTCCGAGACCGGTGATGACCAGGATTACCTGTACCCGGTCTTCCATCCGCTCGTCGTTGATCACTCCTGGGATAATTTCTGCCTGGTTATTGGTCTTATTCTGCAGGTAAGACAAGGCCCCAGCGACTTCCAGGAAGGTCAGGCCCGAGCCAGCAGTGAAGTTGGCGATGATTCCCGTGGCATTCTGCACCGGTATGGCGTCCAGCAAGGGATGATTAAGCGCCCGGTCAATCGCCTGGATGGCTTTGTTTTCACCCTGGCCATATCCGATTGAGAGGATTGAACCTCCGCCGTTTTGCATCATTTGGCGGATGTGTGAAAAATCTACATTGATTAAACCAGGTTGAGTGATCAGTTCGGAGATGCCCTGGATGCCCTGGCGGAGAACGTCATCGGCCAGCCGAAATGCCATTTCAAGAGGCAGATCGCGCGGCGCTATCTGCAGCAGGCGATCATTTGGCACGGTAATCAGCGTATCGGTGAAGGGACGCAGTTTTGCCAGGCCTTCACGTGCAATTTTCTGCCGCTTGCCGACCTCGAATGAAAAAGGTAGAGAGACAACGGCGATGGTCACTGCTCCCAGCGACCGTGCGACGCGTGCTACTACCGAAATCGAACCAGTCCCGGTTCCGCCCCCCATCCCGCCGGTCAGGAATACCATATCCGCTCCGGCCAAAGCTGCGCTGATTTCACGATAGCTTTCTTCGGCTGCCGCTTCGCCTACCTGGGGATTTCCCCCTGCGCCAAGGCCGCGGGTGATTTTAGGACCCAACTGGATCTTGGTCGGCGCCAGGCAGGTTTTCAAAGCCTGCCCATCGGTATTTGCGGCGATATATTCGACGCCGTTCAGATCGAGCTCAATCATGCGGTTGATCGTGTTTGATCCGCCACCTCCCAGACCGATGACTTTGAGAACGGGAGGACGCGTGGCTATTGGAGTATGCTGGATTGGTTTCACGGGTTTGACGGGCATGGTTACGTTCATAGGTCACCTCTCAAGCAATTGTGTTGCAATACTCGTGCCAATCCCTTCGATACGCTCGACCAGGCTGCCTGTCTGGCGCAGGTGGTTGAGGTCTTCCTCCGCAAAGATTTGTTCGTTGCCAATGACCGTCACCCTCTCTGCCATGGAGGCCTCATCAAGCGAGAACCCGACTGTTGGCAGGTATTTCTTCACGTAGGGGTGGATCAGGTTAAGGTGCCAGTCGGTCACGTTGCCATCATACGTGGGTAAAAGCAGATAATGGTGGATCGGGTGCTGGTTTTCCTTGCCTGGCGTGCTGCCAAATGGGATAGCCTGGTGCTCGGCCGGTTGGGGCCTGATCACCCATTCTTTCATCTTGTCGACTATGGACAGGTTCTTGCATTCAGGCTGGAACCAGGCCTGGTCATAGTATCCACTCAATGGGTCATCGGCTAGTAGCCAGAAATTACTTGCCAGAACTGAAGGCGGCACCGGGTCCAGCAAGCTCTTGGGATCTTCAGGGTTGCATACGTACTCACCTGACATCAGGCGCGCAATCGCCAGCATTTCTTCCGTGTAAAATGATTGGTCTACATCCTCTGGGTTGCACTTATTTGGATCTCCGGGCGCGCCTGAGTTCAACAGGATCAGAGGGCAGGCTTGCTGCAGAACAGCCTGAGATATGGCCTGGTACCAATCGAAAATACGAAATCCCTGGTGGTCTTCCCCTCCATTAGGAGTGAAATAAGGGCGTGCTTCTGGCCAGCGTTCAGGCCCCCCGGCTCCCCAATTGAGCGGGTGGTCGTAAGTCCAGGCGTAGGCTGAGAGTACCAGGTTATCCAGCAGGTGGTTCTGATGCCGCTTCTGTAATGATTCCAATGAAGAGCGCAAGAAAGCCAGATCCCAATAATTCCCGCCTGGTTCAAGGGGAGGAAAGACTGGCACCAGGCCGGTTTGTTGGGTCAGGGTGGCCAAAGGCAAGTAGCGATCAAGGAATCTCTCAATCAGGTCCTGTTGAATCCAGGCGGCTGAAGACCAGGATGAGCGTGAGTTTGGCCGGTCGAACAGGACTGTATACCTGGCTCCCCAGCGAGCATAAGCTTCCAATAACGTGCGCAGGTCTGCTACAGAGGCGGGGTTAGGTAAGGAGAGATTAAAAGTAATCACCGGCTCAATACTGGCTTGTAGCAGGCCGCAAAGAAAGGATTCAGGAATAGCTCGCTCGATGGAAGACTGGAGCACCAGCCACGAAGCTCCAAGAGCCTTCAATTCAGGCAGCCAAATTTCCAAATCGCTCTCACGATAATGGAGGGTGTCTGGATAATAATGAAATCCGAGGCGAGTTGAACGGGTCGAAAGAGAAGCGGTTGAAGTTTCCATAGTTAGGAGTCCATTTCACGAGTGATTTCTGCACGTAACCAGAATGACTTACCATGATAGTAGCAATTTTCGTGCCAGGAAAAAGAGAGCGCAATCTGGTTAGCAACGGCTGCCAACGCTATCCATTTACATGCATGAATTATGCCAGAGCAATCACTTATTGCCTGACAAACCTGCTATAATTCAACTGGTATGATTTTGGTTACTGGCGGTACAGGTTTTATTGGCAGGGTGTTAATCGAGCACCTGGTATCACTGGGAAAACCGGTGCGTACTTTGCTCCGGCCTTCTCAGGCCTCTCCAAACCTGCCTCACGGCGTACCTATAGAAGTAGCTGTATGCAGCCTGAAGGATGAACGGGGCTTGAGAGCCGCTCTAAAGGGTGTGGATGTAATTTATCACCTGGCGGGGACGGAGCGCTTGGGTACCCGGGCTGATTTAACCGGGGTTGATATCGAAGGCACCCAGTTGTTAGCCCAGGTCGCCGTCCAGGCTGGTGTCCAGCGGTTTTTCTTCCTGAGCCATTTAGGGGCTGATCGCCTATCGGCATATCCGGTTTTGAAGGCGAAGGCGATTGCGGAAGCCCAGATCATCCGCAGCGGTATCGCTTATACCATTTTCCGTTCGGCGGTTATCTACGGCCCAAATGACCAGTTCACGACTTCTATTGCGCAAATCTTGAAGGTGTCTCCGGGTTTCTTCTTGATGCCTGGGAAAGGCCATGTCCTAATCCAACCTCTGTGGGTGGAAGACCTGGTCGCCAGCCTGGTTTTCGCATTGCAAGACCAAAATATGACCAATCAAATCTTTTCCATTGGCGGCTGTGAATGCCTTGAATTCCAGTATGTGATCCGCACCGTTGAAAAGGCAATTGGCATTCGCCGCCTGCTGGTTCCAGTGACACCTTCCTTTCTTAGAACTATTGCATTGTTGTTGGAACAATCCTTTCCACAATTTCCTATCTCCATCTTCTGGGTCGATTACCTGGCGACCGACCGTACTTGCCCACTGGACACGCTGCCACGCGTGTTCGGATTAATGCCAGCGCGTTTCAATCAGCAGCTTAATTACTTGCGAAATTCGGCGCGAGTTGTGTCGTGAAAATCTAGAAACCAGGAAGGCTTATGGCAACGAAGGCATTTTGTATCCACGGTCATTTTTACCAACCCCCTCGCGAAGACCCGCTCACTGCCGAAATTCCCCTGGAACCAGGCGCAGCTCCCTACAGGAATTGGAACGAGCGCATCCACGATCAATGCTATCGCCCGAATGCCGAGTTGGGCAATTTCGAGGAAATAAGTTTTAATATAGGCCCGACGCTTTTTCAATGGATGGAAGAATTCGATCCGGTAACGGTTTCTAGAATCGTTACCGAGGAGCGCCGAAACTTTACCAAATACGGGGTGGGGAATGCTATGGCGCAGGCTTATAACCACACTATTTTGCCGCTTTCCGCCCGGCATGATAAGATCACCCAGGTCAGATGGGGTATTGCCGATTTCGAGCATCACTTTGGCCACAAACCCATCGGGCTTTGGCTGCCTGAAACTGCGGTGAACGAGGAAACCCTTGAGGTGCTGGTCGACTGCGGGATTCAATTCACCATTCTGGCTCCCTGGCAGGCCGCGACTGACAACGTCGATTTTTCCCAACCTTATTGGGTGAGTTTGTCCGAAGGCAGGAAAATCGCCGTCTTTTTCTATGACCAGGCCTTGAGCACTCGCATCAGTTTCGATCCAGGTGCTACGACCAACGCCGATCGCTTTGTTTGGGAGACGCTGATGCCTGAATTCCGCATGTCGACCCGCCAGCTCAATGTTCGTCAGATGATCTTGATAGCCTCGGATGGTGAATTGTACGGCCATCACCAGCCCTTCCGGGATAAATTCCTGGCTTACCTGATGGATGGCGCAGTTACCAACCAGCCAATCGAAAAAACTTTCCCGGCTTTATGGCTGCAAGAAAATCCCCCCACTCAGCATATCCTGGTTCGCCCAAACACCTCATGGAGCTGTCATCATGGGGTTACACGGTGGGAAGGTGCATGTGGCTGTACCCCCAACAGCGCCTGGAAAGCTCCTTTGCGCAATGCCC
Source organism: uncultured Chloroflexia bacterium (assembly GCA_963820415.1). Classification (GTDB taxonomy): domain Bacteria; phylum Chloroflexota; class Anaerolineae; order Anaerolineales; family Anaerolineaceae; genus CAWFZT01. Next base: position 388,721 of record CAWFZT010000004.1, read on the forward strand.
TGAATTACCTGGCGAATTTGTTGGACCAGCAGTACCTGGATATTATCAGCCCGTACCTGGTGGATCCCTGGCAGCTCCGCCACGAATATATCCACGTCATACTCGGTGAAATAAAATTTGAAGAGTTGATCAGGTCAGTAATAGCTAAACGGCTGGACGAAACTGAAGTGCGCAAGATTCGCCTGCTGCTGGCTGCCCAATCCGAACGCCAACGCATGTTTACCTCTTGTGGCTGGTTCTTCGATGATTTTGACCGCATCGAACCCAGGAACAACGTGGCCTATGCGGCCCAGGCAGTTTGGCTGACCAGGATGGCTACCGGGGTGGATCTGACTCAACCAGCTATGAACCATTTGCACCAGGTAAAAAGCTGGCGTTCCGGTTTGCATGCTGATGTGGTATTCGCTCACCAAATATTGCGGGCTCGCAACAGCCAATAAACCCTGGCTACACAGCAGTTTTCTCTTCCGCTGCTTCCAACAACCTGGCAATCTGATAAGCGGATGCTTTTTCAGCTTTCAGCAGGCCGCCGGCTATATCGAACACGCCCAAGATGGTTTCGACCACTTCAGAAGAGGAGATTCCAGGCCTGGCTGTTGCTACCAGTGTCGCTGTAATCACCATATACCAGACAAATTCTTCGAATGATTCCTGGTTGAACCACAGCACATCTTTATAACGGTTTACGCCGATGAAGCGCTGAATGTCACTATCAGCTAGCCAGTAAGCAAGAATCTGGTTGAGTGGCTTATTTCCCAACCTTTCAAACCAGTTTTGCTGGGCTGTAATCAGGCGCAAAGCTACGTCCAAACGCCACACTGCCGGCTCAGCCAACCCCATAGCCAGGTAAGCTTCGCTGAGGATCTTACTGAACTGCCATTCGTCCAACCAGCTCAGGCTTTGATCCTCAAAATTAACTGGGGTAATAACTTTTCCCAACGCATGGGTAAAACTCCAGGCAAACAAGGGCAGCCAGCGGTTTTCATCGTCTCCCAGGCAGGATTTGAGGTAAAAGGCAGCCGCCGGGTAGGTGCGCGAGTCAGGCAGAGGGTAAAGGTCTTCCAGGACAGGCAGGCATAACAGAGTGTTCAGGATGGTCTTCATCTCAACTGCCAGGCTTTCTTTGTCGAATGCTTGCCCGCTGATGGCTTCTACCCCGAAGAGCAGCGGTCGCATTTTTTCCACGGCTTCAATCAGCAGGTTCTCTGGTAGGGCTTGTTTCTCTTTTCCGAGGTGAGATGCCAGCAGGTAGCCGAAATAACCCGGGTTGGCGATTTGTTTGAAAGGCTGCTGGACAGGCTTGAGTAACAATTCCTTCAATGCTTCTTCGATACTAGGTACCCCACGCCCGCCGAGCATCTCGCTCACCTGGCGGTAGGAGCCCCAGGCGTCGTCCTTGGTTTCCCGGAAATTCATGAATACATGATATTTATAGGCTTCCAACTCAAAATACATACCTTTTTCGACCAGTTGCCGGCCCGGACGGATATATTCCAACCCGGAGATATGATCACGGAAGATAATAAAAGTGTCGTTATTCTCCGGATGCAAGTTCAGCCCTTCGCCTAAGGTGCGTTGTACGATTACCTTATCTCCTGCGCTAGTCTTGACCGGAAATCCAATCGACGTGCGGACCCAGCCCTGGGCGCTGGCAAATTTGTTGTGGTAGATGACCAGGGCACGTTCGCTGCCCCATCCATTGGAATAAGCGAAGACATCTTCATTTACGTTACCATTGGGGGTGAAGAAATCATACAGAAGGAATTGCTCGACCCCGGCGAACAAGGCGCGTTGATGCAGCAAGGGGAATATCTCCCGTTCGTGGCGTTGAACCAGGAACTCGTCGACCTGCTCGTTCCAGTAAGCATGGCGGAACTCCATGCCATATTTTTCGGAAAATCCCTCGATCTGTCCGTGGCCGATCATCGGCAGTCCTGGCAGGGTGGCCATCATCACACAGATGCCAAAATATTTATCACCTTTACCAAACTGATCGACGGCTGTTCGCTCGTCTGGGTTGTTCATAAAGTTGACGAAGCGTTTGAGGATTTCGGGATCGAACTCGATCGTGTTCTTCATCACCTGGCGATATTTGCCGTTATCTTCATTGCGCAGCAGGTTCATAAAGGCGCTGTTATAGACGCGATGCATGCCCAGGGTGCGCACGAAATAACCTTCCATCAGCCAGAAGGCTTCAGCCAGGAGCAAGGTGTCTGGCGCTTCTACCGCCGCCCGGTCGACCACTTCGCGCCAGAACTCGACTGGCATCCGCGCATCAAATTGGTCTCTAGTTAATCCCAGACCGGCGCGCGAGGGGATATCCCCGCCAGAACCTGGTTCGGGGAACCACAGCCGTTGGTAATGGCGTTTTGCCAGGGTCATGGCCGCATCGAACCTGATGATCGGGAAATTTCGGGCAACGTCCAGGATGGTCTGGATGACCGCCTCACGTACCTCGGGATTGAGATAATTAAGCTGGGCTGTGTCGTTCCACGGCATACTCGTCCCATCATTGCCGTGATAAATATATTGTGTGCTGCCATTACGGTGGTCATAGCGCTTGAAAACGACTGCTGCATCGGAACGGGTATAATAGTGGTCTTCGATATGGAGGCTAACCCTTCCATCTGGTGAAAGATCTGGGCTGTTGAAGGTATAAGATGGAAACGGGCTTTCATTTAAAGAGATAAATCGTTCAGGATGGTCAATGACCCATTCCGAATCTATGCCCATGTGGTTGGGCACCATATCGCTGGCCAGGCGAATGCCGCGCCGCCAGGCGCGCTCGCGTAGGTCTTGATAAGCTTCTTCCCCTCCCAGGTCGTAGGCAATCTGGTAGGCCGCCAACGAATAGGCAGACGAAATCGCTTCCTGGTTCCCCATAAACTGTTTAATTTTAGCGGAAGCTTTGCTGCGTTCCCACAGGCCGATCAGCCACAGGCCGGTAAATCCCCATCTGGTCAGAATATCCAACTCTTCATCCGGAATCTGGTCCAGGCGATGAATATCGCGCTGGTATTTACGTGAAAGCTGGTCCAACCAGACATAAGAGTTCTTGGCAATTAATACCAGGCGGGGCATCCAGTCTTTATCGGGTGAAAAAGCTTCGATCTCTTGCAATCCAGCCAAACCATACATGGGCACAGGTATGGTTCCGGGGCCTAAGAATGGTGATTTCTCTTCTTCCTTGATTAAATCCAGGCCGGAAAGCAGGCGATAAAGGAAGCGTCCTAGAAGCTCCGCCCAGCGGGTGCGAATATATTCTAGCTGCCCGGTGAGGGAATGCGGTACGGTGATCGCCGGGCTGCGCAGCATATCTGCCAGGTTTTGATTATCCGGGCCAAAAAAAGGCTGCGTGTCGAAGTAGTCGTGCAGACTGGAGACGATACGCAAATAATCCGTTTCAGCCTGTAAATGCGAATCGTCGAAAAATTCTAAAAATGGCTCGAAAGCCGGATTTTTGTTCTCGATCCACAGCATCAGCATCTCTTCCAGGGCTGCGGCCTGGTTGGGGATTCCTTCGTTCGAACCTTGAAGGTATTCGACCGCAGAGATTTGCCGGTTGTACACCACCAAAGGTGGAAATTCGTTGGTAAATTGCAGCAGTGTTTTCTCCAGGTTGGATTTGCCAAGCCGGGTTTGTAGCCAATCCAGCGCTTTGACCATCGCCTGGGGGTTTTTCTGTTGGTGATACAGACTGATAACGTGGTGCATGATCTCATCGATCAGCCCCATGGCATTGATTTGACCGGCCTTGACAGCTCGCTCAGGAAAATTAACCAGGTCTTTTTTCTGGTTTATCTTCTGCGCAAACAGCCGTGAGGCGTGGAAATTGGCAAAAATTACGTTGCCGGTGTAATTAAATAACCCCTGGTCAAATTGATAGCGATCCCGGCTCTGGCGAGACACATGAAATTCCATCATAGCATTCTCCAATTAACACAAATAGGCAGGGATGATTATACACCCTGGAGAATTTCTGAAAGGACCAGCCAGTTACCGCCCAACCGGGCAAGCTCGAGGCCGGTCTGGATTAACCCATCCCTTTGTAGTATTTCCAAGGTATTCCATACATGCTGCATCTCCCAGCCAAATAAACGGGCGATATCCTGTTCCTGGGTGGCGCCAACCGAGCGTAAATATAGCTCGACCAGCTTCACACGCGCCTCCAATTCTGCGATGCCGCGTGCCTGGTGAATCAATTCTGGGATATGGCGATGGGTCAGATCGTAGATAAAGGCATAATGCCAGGAGCCGGCGTCGCTGATTCCGACCGGAAGCGCCTTGAATTCAAGTTGCAGGTTATCCAGGGCGCGGTTGAAGCGAGTATCGTTGGTGGGGCCTTTCATATGGGCAGCCCGGCGCAAAGCCAGCGTATCCAACGGTCCTTCGCGCAGCAGCGCTTCGAAGACGGTCCGCGCTTCGGCGGTCATCAGACCTTCTTCGTACTGGTCAAGGTAATCGGTTTCGGGCTCTCCATAATTGGGGGAGAGAGCGTAGAAATAAGGCAAAGTTGACATAGAGATAAAGGTATTGCGACGACGTAGGATACGGGCGTAATACCAGCGTTTCTTGCCCAACATACGATCTTTCCAATCCCACGTGATGTGGCCTGGATCATCGTGTTCATCCGGCACCGGGCGATCCCCGGCGACGGCAGCCCACAGACTGGGCAGCTCGACATTTTTTACCGGCCAGAAGAAGATAAAGCCGCGCAAGTTGACAAACTCGACCGCTTCATCCACCGTATGCAGGCGCGTGCCCGGCAGGGTGAAATATGACTGGGCGCGATATTTCTTTACGTCTTCCAGGCTGATTGATGGCATGGCGTAAATATCAATCCGAACGCAGGATGTGGGTAATTATATTCGACCCGCTGCCGCCGATATTCTGCGTCATGCCGATCCGGGCGCCTTCCACCTGGGTGCCGCCGGCTTGCTGGCGGAGCTGTTGTATTACTTCGACGATCTGGTACATACCTGTAGCGCCGACCGGATGACCGCGCGCTTTCAAGCCCCCTCGCGTGGCGATGGGGACGCGTCCGCGCGGGCTTATTTCACCATCCAGCGCCAACCGCAGTCCTTGCCCGGGTTCGGCAAAGCCAGACGATTTTAGTGAAAGGACCGCCATGATGGTAAAAGCATCGTGCAATTCGAACACGTCGATGTCTTTAGGCTCAACCCTGGCCTGCGCATAAGCCTGGAGGGCGGAATGTTCAGCAGCTTTCAGCCAGAGAGGTTCGCGCCGGCTGTGCACGGCGATGGTATCGGTCGCCGCTGCAGATCCGGCCACGCGGATGACAGTTTTTCCCTTGGCGCGGCGCAGGTGTTCGAGCGGAACGATCAGGGTGGCCGCTGCGCCGTCTCCCATAGGAGACGCGTCCAACAGGTTGATCGGTTCGGCAATCATCGGGGACCGTTGATAATCGTTGGTTGTGATTGGTTCTCGGAAGCGGGCGCAGGGATTATGTACGGCGTTAGCATGCGCGTTGATCGAGAAGGCCCCGAAATCGTCGTGCTGCCAGTGGTATTCGTACAGGTAGCGCTGCATTATCAGCGCGTTGATCGCCACGAAGGACAAACCCTGGTCGGCTTCCCAATCGGCGTCAGAGGCAGTTGCCAGCTCTGCATTAATTTCACCGGAAGGCGAATCGGTCATTTTTTCTACCCCAACCGCTATAGCCGTTTCCAGTTCGCCGGACGCAACCGCCATGAGGGCTGCGCGGAATGCGAAAGATCCTGAACCGCAAGCCGCTTCAATTTTCACCGCCTCAGCGTACCGCAGGCCAACCCAATCGGCGATATACGAACCCAGGTGCTGCTGGTGATTGGCGGAACCGGACATCATATTGCCTACAAACAATCCTTCCACGCCTGGCATACCGGCGTCTTGCAGGGCAGCCAGGATGGCTTCGCCTGCCAAAACACGCAAGCTTTTATCCCAATGTTCGTCTACTTTTGTTTGACCAATCCCCAAAACCGCCACTTCGCGCATTCCAGTTTGCCCTTTCCACGCCATGATCTGAGGATTATTATAAGTCCTTCGTCTCTCAGTAGCTATCAGAGTTGTCCACGCTCATTTGATATTGCCATGCTGGATCCCAAATTTTGGTAAGTAAAAGTGTATACGCACACTCACTCCTAAAAATATGAGTTCTTTCATAGGGAGGCGTTATAATATTACCTTCTACCAATCTCCACAGGAGAATACATTGTTGAGGTTCCGTCACAATCCTTTTTTTCCATCCTTTTTTGTCCTCATTTTTCTGATCTCTGCCTGTACCGCAGGGTCTTTTACTACCCCTGAAATCGGCCAGGCTGCCAGCGAAACGCCTTCCGTTTCATCCACGCCGCTATCTCTGCCAACCTCGACTGCCCCCCCCGCTCTTACTCCCAGTCCTCAACCTACTCCCACCCCTGAAAAACTAAATGACCTGACAATCTGGATATCCCCAGCGGTGCCGGCTGGCTTGCGGAGCAAGTTAAATTTACCGTCTATGATCAAGCAGGTCGACCAGGCGGAGACCGCCAGCTTGAAGTTGGAACCTGTCAACGGGCAATCCGAAACAGCCCGCGTCGTTCCTATCCAATGGTTTTATGCGGTTGTAGCTCCCTTCCCCACCTTGCAGGATGATGTAAACCTGGCGGATATCCAGGATGCCTGGTTTGGAAAGCCGGTCAATATATTTGGCGGGAAGCCGCTGATGATGGAAGAGTCCACCCGGTTAGCGCTTGAGGCAGTTTGGGGCCCGCCGGATGACAGTTTAATCAAAGTTGTCGAAGGACAAAGTTTGCTGCAGCAAGCCTGGAATGATTTGCCTGCCTGGGCTATCGTCCCGTTCGATGAGCTGGAGCCGCGTTGGAAAGTTCTCCACTTGAATGGGATGGATCTGCTGGATAAGAAATTCGACCCAGCAGCTTACCCGCTGGTGGTGGGGTTCGACCTGGTTGGAGGCGCGCCGGCTTTGCGTGCCGTGGCTTCTAGCGGAATTGACCTGCAAAGCCTGGCTCCACAGACCAACCGGGATATGAACAAATTGACCGTACTGGTCATGACCGGCACGACTGCGCTTGTCAGGAACACTGCGCTCAAAATGGAGGAGAACGGTGTCCTTTATCCAGCCCGGGATATCGGCGATTGGCTGCGGGATGCCGACTTGACCCACATCAGTAACGAGGTTTCTTTCGACCAAACCTGTCCGCCTGCAGCGCCTTTACGCGAAGAAATGCGTTTCTGCAGCAGTCCGAGCTACTTCGATCTCTTGAAAAACATCAATGCTAATGTGATCGAGTTGACCGGCAATCACCTGGTGGATTGGGGCATCGATCCGCTGCTTTTTACATTGGATCTTTACCGTCAGAACAATCTTCCTTATTATGGCGGTGGGGAAAACCTGGAGGATGCGCGCAAACCCTTGTTTATCGAAAACCACGGTAACCGTCTGGTCTTTCTGGGCTGTAATACGACCGGGCCCGAAAATGATTGGGCCACACCCGACCAACCAGGGGCAAACCCCTGCGACCTGGATGCTCTCGTGGCTCAGATAAAAAATTTTCGCGGTCAGGGTTTCCTTCCGATAGTGACCTTCCAGCATTTCGAATACGAGACTTTCGATGGGTATAAGCCCCAATCCGGCCAGCGGGTGGATTTCCTGCGTATGTCCGCTGCCGGGGCAGTCATCGTCAGTGGCAGCCAGGCGCATTATCCCCTGGCAAAGACCTTCGTCGGTCAAAACTTTGTTGATTATGGCCTGGGTAACCTGTTCTTCGACCAGATGGAAGATTTTGCCCGGCCCGAATTTATCGACCGGCACGTATTCTACGACGGGCGTTACATTTCGACCGAGCTGCTGACCGCCATGCTGGAAGATTATGCCAGGCCGCGCCCGATGACTGCGGCTGAGCGCGCCAAATTATTAACTGACATATTTGCAGCAAGTGATTGGAACCAGTAATAAGGGAGGTCGGAATGAAATTTTACGATATCACTTTGACAATCAGGCCGTCCATGCCGGTCTGGCCTGGAGATCCAAAAGTAATCCTGGATCGCATCTCGAAGATCGAAGAAGGAGCCAATGCCAACGTCTCCAAAATATCGATGAGCGTGCACACCGGTACGCATATGGACGCCCCCTTTCATTTCTTGAAAGAAGGGAAAAGTATCGATACGCTCCCCTTGGAAATTCTGATTGGCCCTGCCCAGGTAGTCCAGATTCCGGACGGTGTGGAAACAATTACCGCTGGCGTGCTGGAAATGGCCGCTATTGGGGAGGGTGTAAAGAGGCTGCTGATCAAGACGCGCAATTCGGCTTATTGGGCAAATCCTGACCATGCCTTTCAAACTGGTTTTTTGGCAGTAGAGGCGGATGGGGCAGCCTACCTGGTGAAGCGCGGCGTCAAGCTGGTGGGAATCGATTATTTATCGATTGCTCCCTATAAAAAAAGCCGCCCGACCCATGAAACACTGCTGGGGGCAGGCATGGTCATCCTGGAAGGAGTAGATTTATCAGCAGTGCCTGCTGGGTTTTACCATTTAATCTGCCTGCCACTGAAATTGGGCGGCTCCGACGGTTCGCCGGCCCGGGCAGTCCTGATCGAAGAATAAAGCTCAAGGCGCCGGATTATTTTGGGACAATCAAGGTATAACCGCCATCTACGACGATGACCTGGCCGCGGATCATCGCTGCCGCGGGGGAGCATAGGAAAGCTACCACTCCCGCTACATCCTCCGGCTGAACCAGCCGTCCGGCAGGAGTGTTGGCCGCTGTACGCGCTATGGTGGTCGGGTCGCTGAGAGCAGCAAAGTGTTGCAGGGCATCGGTCAATACGATACCGGGCGAAACGGCATTGACGACGATATTTTTAGGGGATAACTCGACCGCCAGGTAGCGGGTAAGAGCTTCCAGGGCGGCCTTACTGGCCCCAACGGCAATGTAATCCGGCATAACTCGCGTAGAGCCGGGACTCGAAATGGCGACAATTGCGCCTCCCTGGCGTGCCTCCATCAAGGGCACCGCGTGTTGGACGGCAAAAAGAAAGGCGCGTGCGTTTACGTTGAGGGTCCAGTCCCAGCCGGTCAATTTTTGCTCCATGCCGGGACGGTTAAAGCCGGATGCCGCATTGCTGATGAAAATATCCAGGCCGCCAAATTGTTCGACCGTTTTGGTGAACAGATCATCGATATCTTCAGGTTTCGACAGGTTGGCCTTTACCACAATCGCCTTCCGTCCCATGCTGCGGATTTGGGCCGCGGCCTCTTCGGCAGGTGCCTGGTTACGTACATAGTTGATTACTATGTCTGCGCCGCCTCGGGCCAGGTGTAGGGCAATCGCTCGTCCGATGCCGCGTCCGGAACCGGTCACCAGCGCAATTTTATTGGAAAAGGGCAGATCAGGATCGGTCATGGCGTCTCGTCAGGATTTTCTGGAAGGATATATTCTACCGGTTTGAATAATGTGGTATCGAAAGAACCTATCCTGGCAGGGCCCAGCCGGACAATCGCATCTTCTACTGCCTGGAAGTCACGGCGCAGCCCGGCCAGGTTTATTCCCTGGCAAATGTCCGGAAAAGGATCCAGCCAGCGCCGGCAGCGTTTGAACATCTTTTGAGCCCCAATATAGTTGCCGCGCTGGATATGGTAATAGCCTACGGCAACCTGTAATATGCCGCGGTACAGTTCGCGGATCGGCCCTTTTTCTACTCGCCAGACGTTTTCCAAGACCTCGTGGCATTCAAAGAATTCCCTGGCGTTGTATAGTTCGAGCCCTTCGATGACGTCGGGATCAAGACCTGCCTGGCATGCACAGGTAATTTCATCCACCGCCGGAGAAAAATGTACTTCATCAATCATAAAAGGGTGGTTCAACCTAAAAGTGATTATACCAGTGTATAATTTCATGGGCTGGGTTTACAGTATGGCTCATTGGGATTTTCCGTGGAAGATCCCCAGATTTTGGGGTGTCATGACACCCCAAAATCTGGGAGTTCACAACGGGGATTCCCAGAGAACCTATAGTATGCTAGGTAGGAGTGAGGCGTGGGTATGGTCGATCTTCCGGACGAAGAAATTTTAAATCTTTCGCTGAAACATAATTTTTGGACCTGGGCTGCCCAGGCGAGGGTCAACCCTATTCCGGTTAAAAAAGCCCAAGGGGTGTATTTCTGGGACGTTTCCGGAAAGCGCTACCTGGATTTTAATTCAATGGTAATGTGCGCTAATATTGGCCACGGAGACGAACGCGTTATCCAGGCTATCGTCCAGCAGGCGCAAGAGCTTCCCTTCGCAGGGCCGCAAATGGCCACACGGCCGCGTGCTCTCCTCGGTAAACTATTGGCAGAAGTGACCCCGCCTGGATTGACCCGTTTTTTGTACACCTTGGGCGGGGCGGACGCCAACGAAAACGCCATCAAGCTGGCCCGTGCATTTTCCAGCCGGCAGAAGATCCTGGCCCGTTACCGTTCCTATCACGGGGCAACCTACGGCGCCATCGCCGCTACCGGCGACCCGCGCCGTGTGGCCTGGGAGCCCGGTACCATGCCCGGTGTGGTGCATTTCCTCGACCCTTATCGCTATCGTTCGACCTTTCACCGCTCCAACCCCAACGTCTCCGAAGCCGAATTCTGCCAGGATTATCTCAATCACCTGGAAGAGATCATTACTTATGAGGGGCCACAGACGATTGCTGCCATTCTGCTTGAGACCGTCACCGGCACTAACGGCGTTATCATTCCTCCTGAAGGATATTTGCAGGGCGTCAGGGCGTTATGCGACCGATATGGCATACTGTTAATTGCCGACGAAGTGATGAGCGGTTTTGGCCGGACAGGCAGATGGTTTGGCGTTGACCATTGGGGCGTTGTCCCGGATCTGATGACCATGGCCAAGGGGTTGACTTCAGGGTATGCCCCCCTCGGGGCGGTAGCTATGAAGACTGAGATCGCCGAATTCTTCAATGACCGGGTTTACGAAGGCGGTTTGACATATAATGGACACCCGATTTCCCTTGCAGCCGCGGCTGCGGTCATTGAAGTGATGCGCGACGACCACCTGGTCGAGCGCGCCGCTGAAACCGGGCAGGTGCTGGCAGACATGCTGGCTGAGCTGAAAGACCGCCACCCGTCTATTGGAGATGTGCGTTCGATTGGACTATTCGGGGTGGTCGAGCTGGTGCGAAACCGCCAGACGAAAGAACCGATGGCGCCTTTTGGCGGGAACAGCCAGGAAATGGCCAATTTAAAAAAGTTTATGCTTGATCATGGCGTTTTTGTGTATACGCACTGGCATACCGTACTGATTATCCCACCGTTGATCATCACACCGGAGCAGCTTACTGAAGGATTTTCTGTCCTGGATGAGGCGTTAGCAATCACGGACAAAGCCAGCCATTAAATTGATTGATCATGTAACATTTTTGATGCTCAATGCATCTATATTAAGAAGGCAGTATCAAGAGGAGTTGTCACTCAATGGAATTTAATCTTTCAGGATTTCTTGCAGCAAAAGCGCAGCAGAAAAAAGAAGAATCGGTCAGGTTGTTGGTTCTGGGATCAGGACCTGCGGGTTTGTCCGCCGCCTTATACGCTGCCCGGGCTGAATTGTCCCCGCTGGTGTTGACAGGGTTAGAGATTGGCGGACAGGCAAGCCTGACTTTTACTATTGAGAATTATCCGGGTTTCCCGGAAGGGGTCGGCGGGTATCAGCTCGGAGAGCTTTTCCAGAAACAGGCCGAGAAATTTGGGGCGCGGATCGAATTTGAAACTGCCTCCGCCGTAGATTTGTCCAGCCGTCCATTCAAAGTCAGTACCTACAGCGCCGACTACCTGGCAGATTCATTGGTGATTGCCACAGGCGCCAGCTCGAACCACCTGGGTGTTCCTGGTGAAAAAGAACTGACCGGGTATGGAGTTTCGTACTGTGCTACCTGTGATGGTTATTTCTTCAAAGAGAAACGCGTAGTTGTGGTAGGAGGGGGGGATAGCGCTCTTGAAGAGGGCCTGTTCCTTACTCGTTATGCCTCTTCTGTAACCATTGTGCACCGCAGGGACTCGTTAAGGGCGGGCGCCATCCTACAAAAACGAGCGCATGATAATCCGAAGATACATTTTGTATGGAACTCAGTTATATCTGAAATTGTGGGCGACCGGCTGGTTGAAGGGGTGAAGGTGAAGAATGTAGTCAGCGGGGAAGTAAGTCTCTTGCCAACTGACGGAGTCTTTATCTTCATCGGCCATACTCCTAATACAAACCTTTTCAAGGGCCAGATAGATATGGATGATCGGGGCTACATCAAAACTGACTTGTTGATGCAGGCCAGCCTGCCGGGCGTTTATGCGGCTGGAGAAGCCGCTGACCCGAATTTCCGCCAGGTGGTGACTTCCGCCGGCATGGGAGCTGCTGCGGCCATGCAAGCTATCAAATACCTGGAAAAGCAAGAGGTTCAATCGCCAGGAGTTGTGTAATCTTAAAAAACCTGAAGTCCGGCGTTTATAGCCGGACTTCTCTTATGTCAGGGTGTTGGGGTTGCCGCAGACTGGCTTCCGCCCCACCAACTGAAGACCCGTGGTGTGCTTTCTGCTCCGCCGGACTCCCAGATGGGGGTGCCGTCTTTGGTGGTACCGGTCTGCCGCACAACGTAAACGATCCAGCGATAGATGTGGGGTATGTTGGATGCCGGACGCAGCGTCGAAGGGACGATGTACTTGGTATCCGTCACATAGTCAATCACTTTCGTACCCGAGCCCTCAGTGAGGTCTTCAATACTAATTGCGTAGGATTCGGTCGAGCGCAACGTACCAACTGAGGCCCACTGTAGGGTGATCGTATCATCGACTGCCATGTAGGCCGTGCCATCGGCTGGGAGCAGCAGGTTGGGTGACGGATAGGGTGGGGGCGGGGTGGCTGTGGGTGTTGGACCGGGGGTAGGGTTGCGGGCGCACAGTGGGACGATCAAGGTCATGCCCTGGAAAACTGTATCATTGGGCAAGTTGTTATAAGCGCGGATGGCTTCCATGTTGACGTTGTAATTGGCTGCGATCGTGCTAAGTGTGTCGTTTTCTTTGACCAGATATTCGACCTTATCGCAGGCCGATTCAGTTGCATCTGCGGCGCTTAATGTAGCAGTCGGCATTGGCGAAGGCGTCGGTGTAGGCTGCGGAATCTGCAGTTGTTGTCCGACTGACAGTGAATTGCATTCTACCGGGAGGTTGTTCAGCGTGACGATGCTGATCACAGATACCTTGAAAGCATAGGCGATCGAAATACAAGTGTCATTGGGCTGCACTTTATATGCGATAGGGGGCAGTGGGGTAAAGGTAGGTATTGGAGACGGGGTGAGGCTGGCTGTAGGCGTAAGAGTAACCGTCTCCGTCACGGTGGGTGTGACGGTTGGAGTAGGAAGGACTACCTTTCCAGTGCTGCGTAAGACGAAGAAAACCACACCTGCACCCACGAAAAGCACAATGACCAGCAGGGCCAGGGCTAAAGGTAAGGTCATGGTAATCTCGGGCATGCGGGGCCCTTGTACTGCCGTAGATTTCGCAGGCGTGGCGGCTGGAGTAAAAGTTCTGCCGCACACCAGGCAGCGTGTAGCATTTGCATTAAGCCTGGTCCCGCAAGTTGGACAGACCTTAGTGTTTTGGTTAGTAGATTCAGGACTCATATTTTCTTATTAGAATAGTTCCGGCTGGAAAAAATTATACCATATAAAAAATACTTGCTTTTTCGGTTCATTGGGGTTCTCTGGGAATTGGCGTGGTGAACTCCCAGATTTTGAGATTGAGCGTGCGTACGCACGCTCAATCTCAAAATCTGGGGACTTTCCACGGTAAATCCCAATGAACCTTTATTAGGTATAGCCGTATTGCTGCGATTGAACGGGCGTCTGTTCATTGTCCCTGGAATGTGATATGCTAAAAATCCGATGCAGCCATACAGTCTTTACTTGCACATCCCTTTTTGTCAAAAACGCTGTTCGTATTGCGACTTTAACACTTACGCAGGGCAGGAAGAGCGCATCCCAGCTTACTTATCAGCCTTGGTCCAGGAGATCACATCGGTCGGCGGCCGCGCCCCTGCCAAAATCCGGACACATACACTCTTTTTTGGCGGTGGAACGCCTTCTTTGCTGTCTGCGGCGCAATACGAAACAATTTTAAAAACTATTGATGAAGTTTATGATTTACAGCCGGGTTTGGAAGCCACTTTAGAAGCCAATCCTGGGACGGTTTCCCGGTCTTATCTCCAGTCTTTAAAAAAGCTCCTATTTACCCGGATCAGTTTTGGTATGCAGACGTCTGACCCGGTCGAACTGGCCCTGTTGGGTCGCCTCCACGATTTTTATGATGTGATCCAGTCGGTAAAATGGGCGCGTCAGGCCGGATTCGAGCAGGTCAACCTCGACCTGATCTTTGGCCTGCCATTCCAGAGCCTGGCAACCTGGCAGGCCAGCGTCGAGGCAGCCTTGTGGCTGAACCCTGAGCACCTTTCGCTTTATGCATTGACCGTTGAGCATAGCACTCCTCTATTCAAATGGGTTGGGCGTGGTCTGGTTCCGTCGCCGGATGGGGACCTGGCGGCGGATATGTATGAATGGGCGAGTGAAAGATTGGATAAAGCCGGCTTTGTTCAGTATGAGATTTCCAACTGGGCGCGCAAAGACAATCAGGACAATCTGCTGGCCTGCCGGCATAACCTGCAGTATTGGCGCAACCAACCCTACCTGGGGTTTGGGGCGGGCGCCCATGGCTATGCCGCCGGGTACCGCCTGGCGGATGTGATGCAGATAAAAACCTATATTGAACGCCTGGCGCAACCTGGACAGCCTGCTTTTCCCTTCAGCCTGGCGACCGGCCATTCTGACCGGGTTGATCAAGTTACCGAGATGGAAGAGACCATGATGGTCGGTCTGCGCTTGACCCAAGAAGGTGTGTCACGTCGATCTTTCGAAAAACGTTTTGGGATACCTGTCGAGAAAGTATTTGGTAAAGAGATTGACCAGATGGTTCGAGTCGGGCTGCTAGAAGCGGGAGAAATATTACGCCTGACCCCGCGTGGCCGGCTGTTGGGGAACCAGGTATTCATGCAGTTTGTCGGCGCCCGCTCGTAGCGAACTGCGCATAGTCATTGCTGTTCAATATTATATTGTCTAATGGACGGTTACTTGCGTGCCGTAGCCGCGTTTATCCCAATCTTCAATTTGGATCACAGGCACAGTCCAGCGATACAACCATAAAGCATCGTCGGTGTGCATGTTGACACAGCCATGGCTCATTACCGTGCCAAAATTCATGTGCCAATAAGTGCCGTGGAAAGCCACGCCGTGTTGCGCAAAAAAGGTCACCCAGGGCACGCCCGGCAGCTCATAAGCGTTGGTGTCGCTGGTCAGATTCCCATCCCCCATATGCTTGGATGGCATTTTGACCTGCACGTTAAATCTACCCGTTGGGGTTTTGGTCGGGATGGCGCCTGGGGGGACTACGGAAGGTACCCCTGAAGAAATTTTGGTATGCAGGACGACCCTTTCGTTTTCATATGCCGTCAATTCCTGGCGGCCCAGAAATACATCAATGCGCTTTTGTGAAAAAGGAACATCCGGGGAAATTGGAGTTATTTCTTCTGGTTGGATTGGCCTGAAATGGACGGCTGGGGCATGATAGTCGATATCCAGCAATTCGTCGCGGATGCGGTACCACGGCTGCCCATCCGGTCCGACATCCACCCCCATTACCCAGTGGTTGGACTCGTAATACAGCCGGTATACCGGCTCCCAGCCGTTGTAGACTGAATAACACATAGCCTGTGATACCGGCACCGTCACCTGAGCTAACTGGCCTGTTTTGGGAACGTTGGATAACACTGTGTTGAGTTTAAATTTGACTTTTTGAAGGTGGGCTGAATGAACATAACCCCGCCAAACCCGGAACCAGACCGGGTTATAAATAGGGCCATGGTCGGAAACAACCTCGTAATAGAGGTTTATTATTTCGTCACGGAAGCGCTGGTATAAAACTGTGCTTTTATCCCAGGGTTGGTCGTAAATACTGACCGAACGAACAGCCACTCTTGCCAGGACACCTAAGTCCAGCTCTACTTGATTGCCAAACATAGACTGGAAGCCCAGGCTCGTGGCGTTCAGCCCGCAAAGTTTCAAGAAATCGCGCCGCGAAAGACGCTGGCCCATAAAAAAATTATACCAGTAAAAAAAGACGATTATTGTGCTATTATAAAAAAGCCTTGTAACTTACTGTTGGCATTCAAAAATGATGTTCTGGTATTCCAACCATGGTCCCATTGAATGTTTTCCAAAAAATAAACGATTATGAATGGGAAATCCCTCAGTCTTATCGTGAAGATATGCGCGTCCCGGTGCGTTTTTTTGCCACGCGGAAGCTGCTGGAAAAAGCCTCTGAGGATCTATCATTCGACCAGGCAATCAATTCTGCTACTTTGCCCGGATTAGTTGGACAGGTCGTGGTGATGCCGGATATGCACCAGGGTTATGGTTTCCCAATTGGCGGGGTAGCTGCCACTGCTTTGCCGGATGGCGTGATCTCTCCCGGCGGGATCGGTTATGACATCAATTGCGGCGTTCGGCTGTTGGCTTCCCTGATCCGATTCGAAGACGCTGAGCCATACCTGGATGACCTGGCCATTGCCCTGGATAAGTTTTGCCCGAGTGGTGTGGGTACCAAGGGGGCTTTGCGGCTGAACTCCACAGAGCTAGAGCAGGTATGCCGATCCGGTTCAAAATGGGCGTTCAAAAAGAACATGGCGACGGCTGAGGACCTGCGCCGGACTGAAGAAACTGGCTTGCTGGAAGGCGCTGAGATCGAAAAAGTGAGCCGGCGTGCCAGAGAACGCGCCGCCGAACAGCTTGGCACTCTTGGAGCGGGGAACCATTTTTTAGAAGTTGGTGTTGTCGACCAAATTTTTGACTCACGGGCGGCGCAGGTAATGGGGCTTGAGCATGGATGCCTGACTTTGATGATCCACTGCGGTTCACGCGGCTTTGGCCACCAGGTTTGCACAGATTATGTCCAGGAATTTCAGACCGCCGTTCGCAAGTACGGTATCCGTCTCCCAGACCGGGAATTGGTTTGTGCTCCATTGAACTCCGAGGAAGGGCAAAACTACCTGGCAGCCATGCGAGCGGCGGCTAACTACGCCTTTGCCAACCGGCAACTCCTGGCAAACCAGGCTCGCCAGGCGTTCGATCTCGTTCTGGCTGGCAAAGTTTCCAACCCTTACCTCCACCAGGTATACGACATTGCTCACAACATGGGAAAAATTGAGACTCACGTCATTCACGGTGAGAAGAAGAAAGTCTGCGTCCATCGGAAAGGCGCCACGCGGGCTTTTGGCCCGGGAACCCCGGGTCTGCCAGAAGAATATCAGGCGATCGGCCAGCCGGTGCTGGTGCCAGGCAGCATGGGGACAGCCTCCTGGGTGCTGGTTGGCACTCAGGCCAGTATGGAGCGCTCGTTTGGATCGAGCTGCCATGGCGCAGGTCGGGTAATGAGCCGCAGCCGGGCCAAACATGAAGTACGCGGAGAAAAACTGCGCGATCAACTTGAAAAAGAGGGTATCCATATCCGCGCCAGATCGCTGCCCGGCCTGGCTGAGGAGGCCCCCCAGGCTTATAAAGACGTCGATGAGGTTGTGGAAACTGTCTGCGGCGCCGGTATTGCACGCAAGGTCGTCCGGCTACGCCCTGTTGTGGTTATCAAAGGTTAGCTGGAAGTAAGGCAGACATTGCCGGTTCTGGCGTTCGTCAGCTCGATTAGCGCCCTGGTTGATAAGCGGATGTTCAGGCCACGCTGCCCGCCCGAAATATGGATTTGCTCATGTATCAGGGCTGACTGGTCTAAAAGAATAGTAAAACCACGGTTGATCAGCGCCAGGGGAGAGATTCCACCGGCTTGCAGGCCGGTGAGTTTTTCCGCTTCCGACTGAATTGGCAAATGCACTTTCTTTTCGCCCAAAATAGAGGCTACAGCTTTCAGATTTACTTCGCCTGTGCCTGGTACTACCGCCAGAATGGCTTTTCCAGGTTTTTCTCGCAGGACAACAATAGTTTTGAAGACAATCTCGAGCGGTACCCCCAGGATTTGGGCAGTTTCTTCGGCGCCTAACTTCTCTGTCGGAAGCTCGTATGCCTTATAAGCGATTTTTCTCGAATCGAGCAAACGGGTGACGTTATTAGTGATCATAAACATAGATCGGATTGCTGAAGATCCAGCCCCGCCGCCTGCCCAGGTATTCGATGTAACATTCTATCCGGTAGACGCCAGGCTGGCTGGCAATGAAAGTACATATCTCACGATTTTGCCAGGTTTTTATCACCTGGCCGTTTTTCATAAGCCGGCATTCAGTCCTCAGGGGCAATTTTATTCTGAAAGTGATTCCGCTGTTAAGGTTAATCTCATCGCCCATTTCGGCTATGTGGTCTCTGCCCTGGGCATTGAAACGGAAACCGCGCGTCGATGCCGGTAAATCGTAACCGATAAATAAGCGTCCCTGGCGTAGCGCTTTATATACCATTTTTCGGTCAGCTGGCAGGTTGCCGGTCAACGGGGTGTCGGTAAGCAGATGGTTATTGATGCCGCGGAAATGGAATTCATAAGGAAATATAACTCTTTGGAACGGTCCCATTTTCTTAACCATTGAATGCGCGTCCGAACCGCAGATTGCCACGACCTTTTTCCCTGAAGCGGTCAGCTCATCCCATTTTTTCAGGGCTGCAACCTCAGGCCCACGGGCGATGTACTGCGGGAAAAAGGCATAAAAAGCCGCGCTTAGCCTGCCGTGGATGACACTCTTGAGCTCACTTAAGCCGTTCCATATTTCAATCCCAGTGTAGCCATTCAATTCCCAATTTTCCCAGGTGATGTCATCCTCACCGAACAGAGGGAGCGCATCCTCGTAAGGGTGAGCAATGAATGCCATTCCGTTCGTCTGCTCCACGTGGTTGAGCAGCTTGGAAAGGTTTGGCGCATAGCAGGCCAGTTCACATCCGGAAGCAAATACCAACAGGTGGCTCTTCTGCGGCAGGCGCGCCTGGTTGTGGATTTCTTCACCCACCAGCATCAGCATCCGCCGCTTCTCTTGTTGATAATATCCTTCCGAGCCATTGACCAGGATATTGTGGTCGGTCACGATCACTATATCTAATCCGCAGATGAGGGCAGCCTTTCCGATGTCGGTGTGGGTACCCGCACCATCGGAGTATTTGGTATGCATATGCAGGTTGAGAAGCAGTTCTTCCATGATTCAGTTGACGATTTAGGGTATTGGACGTTATAATCCACTCTGCTGTTTTATCTTCAGGAGGACAAGCGTGAATTTAGTAAACTACTTCGACATCGCGTTGATTATAACTTCAATCGCTCTGATCACCAGTGTGATCTTACAGAACAAAGGGGTTGGATTAGGTGGGTTGACCGGCTCTGACACTGGTGGTGTATTTGCGGCCAGGCGTGGCATAGAAAAAATTCTATTCATGATCACTATCGGCCTAAGCGTCTTATTCTTCATTCTCACTCTTATCACTGTAGTCATTCAAAAATAAAAGTTGGTTGAACAATCGGGCATGATCCTGGAAAATAAGAGCGGGGCGACTTACCAATAGGGGAGATCGCCCTTTTATTATTCGATATGCTCATGAAAAAATTACGTTGGCAGTTGATAATCATATTCTTGACCGGTTTGGTCGTAGGAGTGCTTCTGTTAGGTGAGCAGCCTGTTGTTCAACCCAACCAGACACCCCAGCCAGTGCGCGGTGGAATTTACACCGAAGCCTTGGTTGGTTCTATGCAGCGGTTAAATCCGGTTCTCGATTATAACAATGCCGTTGATCATGACATCAACCGCTTGATCTTCAGCGGTTTGCTCCGTTTCGACGATAGGGGTCTACCCCAGAGTGATATGGCCGAATCCTGGGGCGTCTCAAAAGACGGCACACTTTATAACTTTACCCTCCAAAAAGGGTTACACTGGCAAGATGGCCAGCCGTTGACCAGTGATGATGTTCTCTTCACTATCGATTTGATGCGAAAAGGTGGGAACATCGTCCCGGATGATCTCCAGTCTCTCTGGAAAGACGTCAAGGTAGTACGCCTGAGCGAGACCACTTTGCAGTTCCAACTGCCAGAACCTTACGCGCCTTTTTTGGATTATCTGACTTTTGGTATTCTTCCCAAACACCTCCTCAATAACCTTACCTTCGATCAGGTCGCCTCGGCGCCCTTTAATCTGAAACCGGTCGGGAGCGGGCCCTACCGCTTCGACCATCTCCTTGCTGAAAACGGGCAAATCACCGGTTTGGTATTGATGGCTTGGGATCAATATTATGGCAAGAAACCTTATGTGGAACAGATTGTTTTCCGCTTTTACCCGGATGGAGCGTCGGCGCTGCAGGCTTATCGCGATGGAGCTGTACAAGGGATTAGTGAAGTGACCCCCGATATCCTCCAATCTTCTCTAGCAGAGGCCAACCTCTCAATTTATACCGGGCGTAAACCTCAGCTCTCCATGGTCTTGTTCAACCTGAAGAATCAAGATAAAACCTTCCTGCAGGAAGTCGATGTCCGCCGCGCCTTATTTATGGGCATAAACCGGCAAAGGATCGTCGACCAGTTACTGAATGGACAGGCCGTGCTTGCCGATGGGCCGATCCTTCCAGGAACCTGGGCGTATTATGATGGTCTTCGTACGCAGGATTTCGACCCGCAAGGCGCAAAGAACATGTTAATACAGGCCGGCTATGTACTCAATACCGAGACTGATACGGTCAGGAAAAAAGATAAGGTGGCGCTCAACTTCACTCTGATCTATCCTGACGATGACTTGCACAAATCTATTGCCCTGGCGATCCAGAAAGACTGGGCCAACGTGAACGTGCAGGCTGACTTGGAAGCTGTTCCCTATGACCAGTTGATCAATGACCGCCTGGGTCAGCGCTCTTATGATGCCGCTTTGGTTGATTTGAACATGTCCCGCACTCCCGATCCAGATCCTTATCCATTCTGGGATCAGGCCCAGGCCGCCAGCGGACAAAATTACTCACAATGGGATAACCGGGTAGCCAGTGAATATCTCGAGCAGGCGCGTATCACCGTCGATCTCACCGAAAGGACTCGCCTGTATCGTAACTTCCAGGTTGTCTTCGATGAGGAACTACCCGCCTTAACGTTGTATTATCCGGTTTATTCTTATGGTGTAGATAAAAGTGTGCAAGGGGTACGCATGGGGCCGTTATTCGACACCAGCGACCGCTTTGCCACAATCCTGGATTGGTTCTTTGCAGTTTCGCGTTCTACCTCAGCGCCCACTGCGACCCCTGAAAAATAAGCTGGCGCCAGATACCTGGCTGGTTGGCAGAATATAATGGGGAGTATTATGTCTCTTTACGACACACATGACGGGGATGAAGACTACACCGGCCTATTGGGCAGAGAAAGAGTGCCAAAATATGACCGGAGGATTGAGGCGCTGGGTGCAGTCGATGAAAGCACCGCCGCCTTGGGATTGGCGCGCGCCCAGGCCAGGTCTATTGAAACTGCCAAAGCCTTATTGCAGGTACAGCGGGACCTGTATGCATTAATGGCGGAAATCGCTGCCACGCCCGAGAAGACTGAAAATTACCGGGCGATCGATGGCGAGAGAGTAAAATGGCTGGAAACAACCATTCGCGATTTCGATCTACGCATAAAAATGCCGGTTGAATTCATAGTTTCTGGCGATTTACTTCCGGGAGCTGCGCTTGATCTGGCCAGGACGGTTATCCGGCGTGCCGAACGCCGGGTGGTTGAATTAACCCATGCAGGCGATGTGCAGAATTTCGATTTGGTGCGTTACTTGAACCGGGCATCCAACCTGTGCTACGTTCTGGAATTGTTCGAAAACACATTGGCAGGCCAGGACTACCCAACTTTAGCCAAGGATTGACGGTTACTACTTTGTTTTAGCAGCTAAGGCTGCGTCAATAGCCGTGTCCAGTTCGTTATAGGAGGATTGCAGGACGACCAACTTTCCATTGACTGCAAACGATGGGGTGGAATTTACTCCGAAGGCTGTCCCTTCAGCTTTATCCTGCAGCACTAGGCTCTTATATTTGCCGCCGTCAAAGCAGGCATTGAATTGGCTCATATTCAGGCCCAGTTTTTGGGCAAAAGCGGCCAGCCGCTTGGTGGTGAATTCACCCGAATTTTCGCCAGTCTGATTAGAATATAGTATATCGTGATACTGCCAAAATTTTCCCTGATCCATGGCGCAAAATGCGGCGGCCGCTGCGTCTTTTGATTCGGTTCCTGGGCCGTTATCGTCGATGAAACTAAAGGGTGTATATACAAAATACACCTTATTCGTGGCAACATATTTAGCGATAAAACCAGGCTCGTAATCTTTGGTCCAATCTCTACACGCCGGGCACTGAAAATCAGCATAGATCACTAATTTTACCGGGCCGTTAGGGTCTCCCATGCCATTATCTTTCACCTGCGGATACGCCACTGTGGTTGGCACATTTAACGCGCCCAGCGGGGTCAGGCTGGGATAAATCAAAATTCCTGCAATAAGAAGGGCGCCAACAACGATAATTCCAATCACCGTCAGGCGTTGTTGCATCACCTGTTTTTTACGTTTGGCTTTTAGTTCCTCGCGCTTACTCATTCTGCTCTCTCCCTTGTCAAAATAATAGGGGATTTTGCCATAAATACCAGTCCTTGTCCAGTCGTAGACAGGATTGCCTAAAGTTTCATGGGTAGATATAAACCGGGAAGGATTCGCCGGTCAGGAAGAAACCCATCTTGCGATACAAAGCCAGAGAAGCATGATTATTGTTTTGAGTGTTCACAGTCAGCAAAGCTGTCCCTAGTTGTTTAAAATGCGCCTGTAAATCTCGCACCATCGTATAGCTGAGATAATGGCGTTGTTTATCCGGAATCACCGCCAGACGAGCTAGATGCGCTCCAAAGGAGGTGAAAGTACAGATCTGGTAACCGATCACTGTCTCCTGCCATTCAATAACTGAGGCATATGGAGATTGGTCAAAAGCCAGTCTCAGGTCGCTCAGTGAATTTTGCCATATGGGATCGAAGGCTCTTTCATCTATGTGCTGGACACCCAGCAGGTCTTCCCTGGTCATCATTCTTAGCCGGCAGCCATCTGGTAAATCATGCCTGGCGGGCAGAAAACCGTTCCACTCCAGGATGACAATGCTCTGGTGCATATGAAAATTATTTTTTAGGACTACTTCGACAAACCATTTTTGTAAGCCTAATGCGACGTAAGCGATGGGTGGCTTTTCCTCATTAACTCTCAAAGCTTCTGCAAACAAAATTTTCCAACATTCCGAAGGGCTAAACACTCCCGAAACAATCACGAAGCTGCGGATCCAGGCGATCCGGGTAGAATCCGCTGGACAGGCCAGCAGGGCGACAATTTGCTTATTTCTTTCCAGGATAAGGAAAGGTTGGCAGCCAAGCCATTCCAGAGAATCGCGCCAGTCCAGATGCCGATGGATATATTGGGCAGCCCCTATGGCAGTAGAGAGAAGTGTATAATCGCCTTTTTTAACCTGGCGGACAGTGAAACCTGCCAGCATGTCAGTGAAGCATCCGCAGAGGAACCTTGAGAAGCTTCTTCAAGATTTTCTCTACCAGAGTCATCTTCTTCTTTGGATTCAGAGCTGCGTCCATGGAAGCCATGGCTTCAAATTGTTTCCCCATTCTTAATTGGAGCGCCGAAAGATTCTTCAGCGCAAACGTGCGTAGCTCGGTATCGTTGACTTGCTTAAATAAATCGGCGGATTGCTGGTAATAATCCAAAGCTTCAGTCAACTTTCCAGAGGCCTCCAGGGCGGCTGCCAGATTGCCCAGTGCAATTGCCTGGCGGCGTACATCTCCGGCCTGTTTGAATACCTGGTCGGTGCCCTGAACTGCCAGCAAAGCCCCTTGAGCGTCGCTGGCCTTTAATAAGGCAACACTTCGATTGTTTTCTTGTTCAGCCGCGCCCAGCCGATCTCCGCCTGCTGATAGAACTTCCGCGGCGTTATTAAACAGACGAGCAGCTTCGAGGAAATTGCCCGTGTCGTAAGCTTGTTTGGCCTGAGTGGAAAGCTTTTGGGAGGTAGCTAACTCATTCATAAAAAGATCAGTAGGTTATTTCGAGAAGGCCTTCAGCAATGGCGCGTAATTTTTCTACTGAAAGGTCGCTCAAGCGAATGGCTAGTTCAATATAGGGGATGTTTACTGGTCTGGCAATAAACTGCTGGTATCGCGGTGAAAGCTCTAGAAAAGTGCGTACATTATCCTGCCTGGAACGCCATTCACCGATTGGACCGCTCTGATCGAATACATCCTCAATCCTAGCATTTAACCCTCTTAATAGGCTCTCTAGTTCGGGAAGAGAGATGGATACTTTACCGGTCTCAAATTGTTCGATCGTTTCAACCGAAAGGGAGGTTTTTTCAGCCAGCGCTTCTGGCGTTAGCGATGCCTCTGTGCATAGCTGGCGTAGGCGAGTTCCAAGGTAGCGGTCTCTTAGCCGGAGTAAAGCCTGGTTGGTTGCCTCATCCTTAAAAACTTCGTTTTCAACCAGGATTTTTTTACCCCAGAAATGCTCTACCGGCACATCCAGGAAACAGGCCAAAATTTCAAGCTGCGGCAGGGAAGGCGCAATTTTCCCTTGTTCGATCAATTGGTATTCTTCGGTTGAGATTCCCATCACTACGGCGCATTCTTCTGCGGTCCGGCGTAAAACCCGGCGTGCATCGCTGATCATAATGGCCAATTTTTTCATTCGAATTTGCATGAGCTTTTTATTGTTGTCCATTTATTTTTCCTTTATTCCGGTTTTTTCAACGTCGGCGGCCAGATAGCATATCCGTCAGTTTAGCTCCGAATACTTCTGGAGGCAGCTTGAACCCGGCCGCTTCCAGCTTGGGGGTAAATAAAGGACGGATACCGGTCGGTTTTAATTCACCGATAGCCGCGCCTTCCTTGCTAACCCCTTTTTGTTCGTAGCGGAAGATTTCCGTCATGATAATCGCGTCGCCTTCCATACCTGAAACTTCCGAAATTGAGGTGACTTTTCTTGCTCCACCGCGCAGACGTGATTGGTGAATGATGAGATCGATCGCAGATGCAACCTGTTCCCTTAAAACTTTTACCGGCAATTCGATCCCTGCCATCAGGCACATTGTTTCCAGGCGTGAGACTGCGTCCCGAGGGGAATTGGCATGCAGCGTTGTTAGCGATCCATCGTGCCCGGTATTCATCGCCTGTAACATATCCAGGGCTTCCCCACCGCGCACTTCGCCGACGATGATCCGGTCGGGGCGCATACGCAAAGAGTTGCGTACCAGGTCTCGGATGCTTACTCCATTCTTGCCTTCCACGTCGGGTGGTTTGGTCTCTAATCTGACGATGTGATCCTGCTGCAAGCGCAGCTCTGCCGCATCTTCGATAGTAATGATCCTTTCATCTTCAGAGATGAAGCCTGAAAGGACATTTAGCAAGGTGGTTTTTCCGGATCCAGTTCCTCCTGAAATGATAATATTCAGCCGCGCCCGCACGCAAGCACGGATGAATTCAGCCATGCTGCTGGTAAGAGTCCCCAATTCAATCAATTGCTCGACCGTCAGCCTGCCCTTCATAAATTTCCGAATGGTGAGGCTTGGACCATCGATGGATACCGGAGGAATGATGGCATTTACTCGCGAGCCATCTGGGAGGCGGGCGTCGACTGTCGGACTTTCCGAATCAATTCTTCTACCTAATGGCATGATGATCCGGTCGATTAACCTCAGCACCTGGTAATCATTCTCGAAGGTAATGTTGGTTCTTTCCAGTTTACCTTCCCGTTCAATGTAGACCTTAGAAGCGCCATTGATCATAATTTCGGTTACGTTATCATCTTCCAGTAAGGATTGGATTGGACCGAATCCCAACATATCATCGATGATTTCGTGGAAAAGTTGGTCGCGCAGGGTTACATCCAGGTTAATTTTTGTACTCAGATAGGCCTGATTGAGGATTTCTTTCATCACTTGAGGCCGGTCGCTTACAGAAGGCGGATTTTCCTCAAGGTTCCTGGATATGATGCCGATCAAGGTATTCCTTTAGCTTATTCAGCTCGGTTGGGCGGATGGAAGGTTGGTTAGAAAGGCTCATTTTGGATGTGGCTCTAGCAGTTCGGCGGTGGGTAAAATCCAGATAATTTGGGCCCGGTTAATCGACAAAAAATTTGTCTCATACATTATTTGCCCCTCCGAGCCGTAAATTACTACGTTGGTTACCGGTAAGAAATTTTCTTCTTGATTTAATTCGTCACTCAATCGCTCTTCAGGTCTTACGTGAATCTTTCCGTGGATCAACTGTGTGGTCGTTTGAATAACAACGTTGACAGAAACCTTATTAATTACCTTGGTAAATATTTTCCCCCTTTCATCATATTCAGGATTTTTCATGACACTCAATCCTTTCTATCAAAGAGGGGGCATTAAGTAACCGAGACCAGCTCGTGTGACGATGTGCTGAGGCATATGGGGATTATCTTCCAGTTTCTGTCGTAACCTGGCGATGCTCACCCACAGGATTTCTTTGTCTTCCCGGTAGGCGGATCCCCATATCGCCACCAGTAACTCTTCGGCAGTCATAACCTCGCCAACGTGGTGGGCAAACTGGATCAGCAGACGATATTCAGTCGCTGACAGAAAAACAGGTTTGTTATCCTTCCAGACTTCAGCACGGGCAAAATCTATCTTCAAATTTCCATGCACGAAATATCTGCTTTGGGTAGGTTGCTCGGATGTTTGCGAACGCCGCAGGACTGCACGCACCCGGGCGATCAATTCTGTGGCGGAAAATGGTTTTACCATATAATCATCTGCGCCGACGTTTAATCCGCGGACACGATCATTTTCTTCGCCTCTGGCGGTGACAATAATGATCGGTACGTTTGAAAATTGTCGAATGCGTTCGCACGTGGTGATTCCATCCAGCCTGGGCATCATTACATCCAGCACGACCAGGTCGGGATGTCGGCTGGTAACCATGTCCAGGGCATCTTCACCATTGCTGCCGGTAACAACGTCGTATCCTTCCTTTTCCAGGTTGACTTTGTACAAGTGCTGGTATAGGGGTTCATCGTCCACAGCCAGGATCCGGGTCATATCACCTCCTGCTCTTTTTGTTTCATCCAAGCCTGAAATCAAGATTTGAGGGGCAAGCGCACATCAAAAGAAGTTCCTTGACCCATCAATGAAGTTGCTGAAATAAATCCTTGATGGGCCTGGACAATTTGTTTACAAATATACAATCCTAATCCCGATCCATGGACGTTCGGCGCCTGGTTAGGAAGACGGTAAAATCGTTCAAACAGATGGTCTATATACTGTTCGGGGATTCCTGGCCCATTATCCTTGACCGAAATACAGGCATATTCTTTCTCTTTATGCACCTCGATTACAACATCTGAGTTGGGCGCATATTTTACGGCATTACTGATCAGGTTTTCCAACATCTGGGCCAACCGGCCAGGATCACCGATGATGGGTGGAACATTCTTATTCATTTCAATGTTAATCACCAGATCAGGATAATGCAGGCGTGCGCGCGTGATCACTGTATTAATCAGGCTGTCAGCATAGACTGGTTGGAACTGCATTTTTAATTGCCCAGATTGGAGTCGGGCTGAGTCGAGCAGGTTCTCGATTAATTCCTCCAGCCGGTCAGTTTCATGATCGATGATTTCCAGAAATTCTTGTTGGGTGGTTTGATCCCAGGTGGTATCAGAGCGCAACAGTGTGGTCGTGTAGCCCTTAATAAATCCGAGAGGGTTACGCAACTCATGCGTGATCGTGGAGATGAAATTTTCCTGAATTTGGGCCTGAGCTTGTTGGACTTCGAGTTTCTGGTATTCGAGCTGCAGGTTCTGGCATTGTATCAATAAAGTGATCTGGCCGGCGATAAATTCTGCCATTTTCTGGTTTGCGGTATCGAAGCTGGGACCTCCGAAACGGATGAAGATGATCGCTCCCAAGCAGTTTTTCTGGGCGGTTAGAGGGATTCCCAGCATATAAGCCTGCTGAAGGCGGTCCTGGTTGGGATCCGGAGAAGGTTCCCGCAGGATAGTCTGGTTGCAGGCGATTATTTGGTTAGCCAGGGTCTCGCCCCACGATACATCTGCTTCAGCCTTACGCCCACGCCCCATGGCTCGAGCATACATTACATCAACCGAATTATTCTTCAAATCACTTAGATAAACTGCCAGATTATCGAAGATGATAATCGAATGGACAAGCTGCGATATCTCATCCAGCGCAGGTTTCCATTCAGTAGCCTGGGTGATGATATTCCCAATCGTATAAAGATATTCGGGTTTAATCACATCTGGTTTCGTAGAAATCTGATTCACCAATTTATCCAGGGTTTATTAATGATCTTCAGCTAATTTTAGCAGAAAAGTAAAAGTGCTGCCATGATTTACTTCAGATTCCATGTGGATTACCGATCCATGCGCTTCGACAATTTTCTTAACCAGGCTAAGGCCTAAACCTGTTCCCCCATAACGGCGAGTAGATGATCCATCCAACTGGTGGAACGATTCGAAAATTTCACTGAATTTTTCGGGTGGGATGCCGATACCCGTATCAACGACTGCCAGGATGGCGAATTTTCCTTCTACCTCGATCTTGATCTCTGCATTTCCGCCAGGGGGAGTGAATTTGATGGCGTTATCCAACAATTGGGAAATTGCCCAGGCTAGTTTTTCTTCGTCGCCTTCGATAAACAATGAATCAATTGAACATTCGAGCCGAAGTTTTATATTACGCAGGCTGGCACTTTCGCCAGCACGATTCAACAGCTCGTTGCATAATTTAGGCAGGTTGAATGGGCGGATATGCAAGATAATCTGGTCTTTTTCAGCCATGGAGAACAAGAGCAGATCTTCAATCAACCTTTCCAACCGGTCGGATGAATTTTCCATGACCTCTAGCGCCTGTTCCTGGTCGCGCGTGAGCGGGCCAAGACCTTCAGAAATTAATAGTTCGATATATCCTTTAATGTGGGTCAGGGGCGTTCGCAGCTCATGCGAAATGTTTGCCACCAGGTTGGACTTCATCTGGTTTAGCTCTGACAGCCGGCTGAGAGCCAGCTCTAATTCGGCTGTACGTTCCTGGACACGTTTTTCGAGAAATTTATTATAGTTCTCCAGGGCACTGCGAAGTTGAAGGATTTGTTCGGTAACTGCCTGGTCCAGGATTTCGCGATTGATCACCCCCATAGAAATCAGGATTTGCCCGAGTAAGGGAGCCTGCTTGCCAGAGTCGCGCGTCTCCTGCTGTAAGGTCAAGGCGCGTCGCAGGTCTTCCGCAGAAATTGTTCCCCGTTCTACCAGGTAATCTCCCAATCGAGTGACTAGAGTTTCAGGAGTTAAGCCCATTTTTCCCTTCGATCACAGTTAATTTATGATTGCCAGACCCATTCCCCAGCGACCATGGTCGCCCTGGGCTGCAGTTTAGATAGATCTTCAACCGGCATTAAAAACGGATCTATATCCAAAACAATCAGATCAGCATAATATCCGGCAGCCAGCTTCCCCTGGCAATTTTCATTGCCGGCTGCAAAGGCAGGCCCCAGTGTATACGCGGCTAAGGCCTCCTGTAAGGTAATTTTTTGTTGAGGATACCAGCCTTCGCTGCCTGGCTGGCCATCCAACCGTCGGCGAGTAACCGCAGCATGGATGCCCCAGAACGGATTGGGTGATTCGACTGGTGCATCCGATCCAAAAGCTAGCAAAGTCTTGTTTTGCAAGAGGGAATTCCAGGCATACGCGTGTGCCGAACGTGAACCCCAATGCCGGTCAGCCATCAGCATATCGGATGGGGCGTGGATCGGCTGCATGGAGGCAATAATATCATATTGGGCCAGCCTGCTCAGGTCATCTGGGTGAAGGAGCTGGACATGTTCGATGCGGTGACGTAAATGAGGCAAATTCTGTTGGGATTCATAATTGCGCAATTGCGCATAAGCGGTGATCACTTCGTGGTTGGCGCGATCGCCGATTGCGTGCGTCGCCAGGCTCAGGCCATTGCGGACGGCTTGCTGGCCATATTCATAGATCTGTTCTGCATCCAGGAAAGCGAACCCTGAGTATTCGGTTTCATTTTCGTAAGGCGCCAGCATTGCCGCCGTGCGCGGGCCCAAAGCGCCGTCGGCGAACAATTTCACCGCGCCAATGCGGAGAAACTCGTTGCCAAAGCCGGTGCGCAGGCCGGCGAGAATCGCGTGGGGTAACACTTCGAGGGGGAGTCCTTTTATTACCCGCAGGCGTAGTTTTCCTTTCTCCTGCAGGATTTGCAGGGCTGAAAAACAGTGTGCCTGGTCGTAATCGTGGATTCCGGTGATGCCCATTTTCCACAAACGGGATTGGGCTTCTAAAATTTGTTCGCTAGTTTCTTTGCTAGATAGGATTGGAATAACTTTTTCGACCAGCTCCATCGCGGATTCGAGTAGTATTCCGGTTGGACGACCTGCGGTGTCCCTGACAATTTTTCCGCTTTCCGGATCGGGGGTTGAGGCGGTAATCCCGGCCTTTTGCAAGGCCAGTGTATTAGCCCAGGCGGCATGCAGTGATTTCGCGGTCAGATAAACCGGATGTGCCGAAGCTACCCGATCAAGGTCGTGAGCATTTCCAAACCCTTCTTGCCAGTCGTTCTGGTTCCAGCCATGCCCACGGATCCAGGTAAATGGGGAGGTGGTTTTTGCTCTTTCAGCTACCCGGTCAAGGCATTCCCGACGGATTGCTGTTTCGCAATCCACAAACCGTAAACTCGAGGCGTAGTTTTCGAGGTGAATATGGGCGTCGATCAAACCGGGCCAGACAACTTTCCCCTCCAGGTTGGTTCTCGCTGCGTCGGCCGGCGCGGCGGCCAGAAAATCGGCGCTTTCACCAACAGCAGCTATCCGCCCGTTATCGATTGCCATAGCGGTGGCGTGCGGCTTATTCGGTTCTTGGGTAAAAATATGAGCATTATACAATATATACACAAGCTATTCCTTCATGATCGCACTGACCAGGGCGTTTAATTCTTCTTCAGAGTAATAGTGGATAATCAGGCTGCCATGTTTTTTCCCGTGATGTAGGGTAATCCTGGCTCCCAGGAAAGTCTGCAGTCTTTCCTTTAGATCATTAAGCTCAGGCGACACAATGTTTTTCTGCAAATGGGGTGGCCGTTCACCATTATATTTTCGGACAAGCTCTTCTGTCTGCCGGACGGTCAGATTCTGGTTTATGATCGTCTGAAGGGCGGCCATCTGCGCCTGGATCGAATTCAGTCCCAGCAATGACCGGGCATGGCCTTCTGATATTTTTTCTTCGGCCAGCGCCTGCTGGATGGAGGGCGGCAGTTTCAACAGCCGGATTGTGTTTGTAATCGTAACCCGGCTTTTCCCTACCTGGCGAGCGATATCATCATGAGATAAGCCAAATTCTTCATTGAGCTGGCGGAATGCATCAGCCGTCTCCAACGGTGTCAGATCAGCCCGCTGAACATTCTCGATCAGGGCTAACTCTAACCGCTGCTGTTCAGTTACCTGTCGAACGAGAACTGGCACGGTTTCGAGCCCGGCCAGGCGTGCTGCCCGTAACCGCCGCTCGCCGGCTACCAGAACATATTGACCGGTCTGAGCCTCGAAAGAGACCAGCAGAGGTTGAATGATGCCGTGTTCCTCGATCGATATAGCCAGTTCTTTTAGAGCCTCATTTGATATTTGGTGACGAGGCTGCCGTGGATTAGAGACAATGTTATTGATGGCAATATACACAGTGCCCTCGTCGGCTTGCTGAGAAGGCTTTCCCGGAATAAGGGCATCTAATCCTTTACCTAATCCACCTTTACGCGCCATATGTTATCCCCTTTACTCTTTAGGAACTGGAATGTGGATCCCGTCTTGGTCCAAAACCTCCCGCGCCAGGGTGGCATAAGCTTTGGCTGCATTTGATTCGGGGGCGTAAATTGAAATCGGCTGCCCATACGAAGGGGCCTCTGCCAGCCGGATGCTGCGTGGGATGATGGTCTGAAATACTTGGTTGGGGAAGAATTTACGCACTTCTTTGACCACATCCAGAGCCAGCCGGGTACGGCCATCAAACATGGTTAAAATTACCCCTCTGACGACCAGTTCTGGGAACAAAGATGTGCGTACCCTGGACAATGTCTCGGTGAGCTGGCCCAACCCTTCTAGCGCCAGGTATTCACACTGCACTGGGATAATCACTCCATTGAAAGCCGCCGCCAGGCCGTTAACGGTTAGTAAACTCAACGATGGAGGGCAATCAATCAAGATGTAATCGTAGCGTTCTAAAACAGGTTTTAAAGCTTCTTTCAGGCGATGTTCTCGTTTCTGAAGCTCGATTAATTCTACTTCTGCTCCGGCTAAGGCAGGCGAAGAAGGCAGCAGTGAAATCTTAAACCTGGGATTCTGCAGGACGTGGCTACCTATTGGGACGGCGCCGATTATTACTTCATAAGTGCCGTGTTTGATCGTCCGTTTGTCGATCCCCAAAGAAGAGGTAGCATTTGCCTGGGGATCCAGATCTACAATTAGAACACGCTGCCCATAATAACCCAGGTAAGCGCCCAGATTAATTACACATGTCGTCTTGCCGACCCCACCCTTTTGGTTGACCAGGCTGAAAATTTTTGCCATTGACTATGTTTTTGGAATAATTTCCATCAAATGAAATTGCACTTCCTCAGGAGTCGGGACTCCTAATAAACCACGCCGTGTGACTGAATTTGCCGCTAATTGGGTGGCGAACCGGGCTGCTTCCCAGGGATCGTGGGTGGAATATAGACGGAAGAAAAATGCGGTAGCAAATATATCTCCTGCCCCAACCGGATCGATTTCCGTTTCTGTGGGAGGGGTGAAGCGGCGTAAATCGCCGTTCCAATACATGCGAGCGCCTGCTGCGCCTTCGGTAACGACCAGGATGCGGATTGAAGCAACCATTTCCTCGATCAGATTCTCGTTACCTTTAACATCTTCAACACTCAATACTGCCGCTGAGGCGTTTTCCATCACATAAGAGGCTTCCGGCCACTCCGTGAAGCGTACTCGGCCTTTAGCGTCCCAGGTGCGGAACCAGCCTTGTGGTGTCAGGCCGACAAACGATTGGGAAAATTCTTTGGCCAAGTTCGGATCTACTTCCTGGCAGACCGGCCCAAGATGGACTATAGGAGCAGACCTCCAGGTTTCCGGCACCGCCGAAAGGTCCAGATCAGGAGCCTTATGATGCAGGTATTGAATTCTCCCGGCCGGGGTCTGGATATTCTCAAAAGTGGTAGTGTACTCATCCGAAATAGCCGAGATCGAAATTCCTTCCAACTCCGGAAGCTGGAGTCCTTCGGCAAAAGCCGTAACTATACCTACTCTCAACCCTAATGCATTGGCTGTCAACGCAGCATAAGACGCCGTTCCTCCTAAAGTGGGTCCTTTAGGGGTCAGGTCCTGGGTAACATGACCGATAACCAGATAATCTACAGGCTCAATAGGAATAATAGTTTGCATAACTAAATTATAACCTTAAGTTGTTTTCGAGAAATTTTCTGTACGGGAATACTATTCTTCGTTGCTATCAGTCGGCAGCGTGCGCAGCGCATCATCCATGGTGACGTTTTCACGGCGCATCCCAGGGGCGGGAGTCCCGCAATAAGGGCACAAATTCCATGGCAATTCCATCAACCGGCCGCATTGGTGGCAGTTCTTCTTCAACCGGGTATGGCAATTGGGACAAACTGACCAATCATCATGGACCTGACGGCCACAGCCAGGACAAAGTGGCTTGTCCTCGATAGATTGCAGTAGAGCTTCTTCTTCCAGGGTGTGCTGATATTCATCTTCCAGCGTCTGTGGTGGTCTCAAGATCAGATAAATGAGCATCCCGGGTAAGAAAAAATCGCCGCGACCAGGACCGCCAGGATGTGGATTAATGGATCGCGCACTCTCTTACGAATATCGCGATATACCCAAAACAGGAAACTCAACCACAAAGCTGCAACAAATGCTGCTGCAAAAGCTGTAGATACAAGGATGAAATTGCTCAAAAAGGAGGGATCAAAATTCATGGCAATCTCCGTAGGGAAATTATAGCATGGTTGTCATTTTGTTAAGTCTCAAGAGCTACAAAAACTATTGATATTTCTTGCCCTTTTTTGGCCCTTCAAGTATAGTGATTGGAAGAACCTTCACACATCCAGGCATGGTCTACAAGGAGTCGTCATGGTAAGAGAGAGTTCAGCATCCTACCGAATTACTGACCTCGACGAGTCAGAACGGCCGCGTGAAAGGCTGGCAAAGTTAGGCCCACAGGCCCTGTCGAAGCCTGAATTGCTGGCTATCCTCCTGCGAGTCGGGGTACAGGGAGAGAATGCAGTTCAGATGGGCCAACGCCTTCTTCAGACCTTCGGCGGATTATCTGGCCTTCAGCGAGCCTCGTTCGATGAGGTGTGCAACCAACACGGCATGGGAAACGCCAAAGCCGCCCAGGTAAAAGCCGCCATTGAGTTAGGTAATCGCCTCAGGCTGGAGACCCCTGACGAAAAACCCGCTATTCACAGTCCAGCCGATGCGGCTGTACTGGTGCAGTATGAAATGGCCGGCCTTACCCAGGAACACCTGTGGGTAATCAACCTTGACACCCGCAACCGGATGTTGAATATCGAAAAAGTGTATATCGGTTCTCTCAACTCATCCATGGTGCGCGTTGGCGAGCTTTTCAGGGCGGCTATCCAGCGTAATGCTGCGTCGATTATTGTCGTGCACAACCATCCCAGCGGGGACCCGACTCCCAGCCCGGAGGATATTGCCCTTACAAAGTCTATTGTTCAAGCCGGCAAATTGCTCGATATCGACTTGCTAGACCACCTGGTCATTGGACAAAATAAGTTCGTTTCGATGAAGGAAAGAGGCCTGGGATTCGGATAGACAGACGTTATTTCTGGATTATTCTGCTTTACTTGGGCGAGTATGCTTGGTCTTTAGATGCACCGTCGAACGACGTGTCTTCATTGCCGGTTTCCCGGCAGTAGGACTTCAGCAAAAGGCTGAGTTGGTTTAAAGCGTGGACATCAAATTCTCGTTTTCCGCAAACGTCGCATACCCAGGCGGGGAAATCAGGTACAGTGATTAATTCATCACCCAGCCAGGTGAAATACGTCAAGTAAGTCCGGTGCATCTGCCCTGCCTGGCAGTCATTACAGGGCATTGTATAATTAGCGTGATCTTTAGTGACGTTCATCCATTACCTGCCTGAGCTTCTTGCTTAATTCTAACACCAGAACTGGTTCCCAGCCAGTTAGCACCTGCTTCAATCATTCCCAAAACGTTTACCAGCATGGGCATCCCCCTTGCTGCTTTGACTCCCATTTTATCAGGCCTTCCAACCATAATATCGATTTCCTCAGCTCTGGAATGAATGGCATGGCTTCAAGAACTTTAGTTACCGTTAGCTGCTTTAACGATAAAAGGTTGGTCGAGTGTTTTCACCTGGTTAAACGGCCAGTAAATCACTTCCGCTCTGCCGACGACCAAATTTAAGGGTACGTATCCCCAACTATGCGAGTCGGATGATTGGTTGCGATTGTCACCCAGAACGAACAAAGAATCCTTGGGAACTACCCATTGCCCGTTGTAATCAGGCGGGGCGGCGGTGTAATTCTCCTGGATCACCTGATTATTAATAAATACTTGTTGATTTTTGATGACAACCTTATCTCCAGGAACACCGATGATCCGTTTTATATAATCTTCAGCGAGGTTTTGAGGGTAATGGAAGACAATAATGTCTCCATGTCTGACTTCGCCCAACCGGTATACAACTTTATTTACCAGGATGAACTCTCCAGGCTGCAAGGTCGGTTCCATGCTGATGTTTTCTACTCGCACACGCGCCACCACACTGTCAATGATGAAATACAGCACCACTGCCAGGATTACCGTCTGGAGTGTCTCTAAAAGAAAACGGATCCAGACTGAGCGGTTGGGGGGTGGAGCTATTTCTTCCATCCGAAAATTATCCAATCATTCCTCCGCGTACCATTAAGAGATTTATATCAATTCGTAAATCCAGTTGAAATCGCTCTTTTAGGTGCACCCTGATCACACTTAAGCAGGCAAGAAAACTAATGACTTTATCTTGTCTGAGCGGATTTCAACTCATTATAAATCGCCTTACTGGAGCAAGCAAGGGAAAATCATCTGCGCGGTTTCATCACCAACCGGACGGGTGTGCCGATAAAGCTATATTCTTTGCGTAGTTGATTTTCAAGGTAACGGATATAGGTAAAATGCGCCAAGCTCGGATCATTTACATACAGCAAGAATGTGGGTGGATCATTCCGTACCTGTGTGCCATAATAAATTTTAAATGATTTCCCGGTACGCGAGGTAGATTGGTGGGCGTCCTGTGAATTCTGTAAGATACGGTTGAGCTGAGAAGTAGTCAGGCGCGCCAGGCGTTCTTCCTGCACCTGCAGCGCCAGCGGCATCACCTGATCGACTCGCTGGCCTGTCTTGGCAGAAATGTAGAGGATCGGTACGTAATCCATGAAGTTCAGCTCCTGCCTTATCTTAGTAGTGAACTGCTCCATGGTATAGGTGTCTTTGGGAATCGCATCCCATTTATTGACTAAGACGACGGTGCTTTTCCAGGCTTCCAGGATGAACCCAGCGATGTGCGCATCCTGGGCAGTAATGCCGCTGGTGGCGTCGATCACCAACAGAGCTACGTCTGCCCTTTCGATCGCCCTGAGCGAACGAATAACGCTATATTTTTCCACTCCCGGATCGATCCTGCCTCGTCGGCGGATTCCTGCCGTATCGATCAAAGTAACCGGTATGCCGTTGAAATCGAAATGAGTATCGATAGCATCCCGGGTAGTGCCGGCGATAGGGCTGACTATGGCTCTTTCTTCGCCTGCCAGCCGGTTGAGCAGGCTGGATTTTCCAACGTTAGGTTTCCCCACGATGGCAATTTTGACCAATTCATCTTCAGGTTGCTCATCTTGTTTGGGAAATGCGGCTACCAATGCATCTAAGAGGTCGCCTGTGCCGGTTCCATGCACGGCGGAAATGGCAAAAAGCTCGCCTATCCCCAGTTCATAAAACTGCAGGGCTTGCTGGCGATAACCTTCGCTGTCGGCTTTATTCACTACCAATAGGACTGGTGGCCAAGGCATGCCATCCATTTCTTTTTGGTTGCGGCGTAAAATTTGGGCAACCTCTTCGTCAGCCGGAGTAACCCCGGCAATTGCATCGGTGAGGAAGAGGATGGCATCTGCTTCCTGGATCGCAATTTCAGCTTGAGATCTGATCTGGCGAATGTAATCTGCAGAATCTACTGATAAAGGCGTCTTTCCTCCTGAAGAGGGATCAATTCCTCCAGTGTCGACCACGTCGAAGGAAATTCCATTCCATTCCGCTTCGGCGAACAAGCGGTCTCGGGTTGTACCCGGGGTATTGTCTACAATCGCTAAAGGTTCCCCCACAAGCCGGTTAAACAGAGTGCTCTTTCCGACATTAGGTCGTCCTACCAACACAACAACGGGTTTGTTCATTTAACGGTTGGACTTTCTTTGGGTGTAGGGCTTGGCGTTGGCACTTGTGTAATATAAACTTCAATTGAACCAGGCAGGACTGATTCCAGTTTAAGATCGGTAGAGGGCATTTCTACCCGGGGCACGAGCTGGAAAGTACCCGGTCCCTGGCCCGTCAGGTCCACACTGACCCGGATTTTATCCTGGGTAAGCGTATCCAGGAGAGGTAGCGGGCCGGAAAGGATGATATCCACAGTTTCAGGAGATACCTTGGCATCTAACCCTTCAGCCAACCCGACTACATTGACGATTAGCCGGGAAAGGCTAAGGCTGCCTTCGATTGCCGTCACACCAATCTGCACCTGGATCGACTGGTCGCCAACGACCTGCACGCCATTCGGCAGATTTAATCCCAGGTTGACATCCAGGTCGTCTTTCGATCCATTTAGGTTGATGGGAGTTGTTTCGACGTACCCGGGCAATTTTTCTACCAGACTTGGGTCCGTCGAGAAGACGGTTATCGCTGGCGGTGAGACAGTGATAGTTGTCAACCGGTATCCGGTAGCTACCTGGCCAACTAAAACAGCTTTCACCACCACATTGCGGTACCCCCCTCTTTGCGTAATCTGTTCGGTGACGATAACGTTGTCAGGGGTGATCGTTATTCCATTCACCGCCACCTCGTTGGCATCCAGGGCCTGAAGCGGAATCGTGCGGTTTATATTTTCGTGCGCCTGGTTGATATCTATAGTGGCGCTTACTTCTTTCACACGGCTTACCAGGGATTCAGGCCCTGAAATGGTGGCGGCAGGTTGGCTCAATTGAGGTGTTCCCGCTTGAAACCCAATGGCTGGGTCGTTGCGAAGAATCAGTTGGATGGGAAAAGATTTACTTGACAGGCTTTCCAGAGTTAAGTTTAAGGTCTGGGGAGAATATGTAAGTATTCTCACCGGAGATATTCCAATCTGGATCTGGATCGGCAAGTCATGGTTTCCAGGCCCCAGGCCTGAGAGGTCGACGATGGCGCGCACCGGAATATTGTCGTTGATTAGACGATCCCAGATTGAATGAGGTGCACTCAGGGTGAGGGTGATTTGATCGTGAATGTCACTGGTCAGCATCAGACCCGGGCTTTGTCCGATCATCTCTATTTCTACCGGTCGTGGATAGATTCGCTCTTCGGTAGGGTCCGATGCCGTCACCGAGATTGCCCACACCGCCAGGGCAAGGACAAAGGCCAGCAGGAAGGTAGGCAGGATTTTTAAAAATTGGCGGATAAATGAAAGCATTTAGTCCTCCTGACGCTTGCTGTTGCCTGGCTTGGTAAAAACTCGTCGAAAAAAGCCGCCCAGGTTGCTGGTAAGGTCGGGAGGCCGGTAAAACGCCAGAAGAATATTCTCCAACCTTTCGCTATCAAGCCGGCGTATCATTCTCCCTGCATGTGCAATTGAAATTGAACCGGTTTCTTCAGAAACTACCACTGCAATCGCATCGCTGGCTTCAGAGATTCCTAAAGCTGCCCGGTGTCGCAGCCCCATCTGCCTGTCGGGTGAGCGAGTCAAAATGCCGCTGGACGAAAGCGGCATCACACAGGCGGCTGCAACAAGCTGGTTATCGGCTATGATTACTGCTCCGTCGTGCAGGGGTGTATTGGGGTAGAAAATTTGTAGCAGCAGTTCAGCGGTGACTCTGGCATTCATCTGCACGCCGGTGTGGATATATTCCTGGAGGCTATCGTTGCGCTGTAATATTATTAGTGCGCCGTGCTGGCGGGCAGAAAGCCGGGCCGATGCGGTAACGACCGATTTTATGGCCTGCTGCATGGAAAGATTAGCGGCGGCCGATTGGGGGTTCCAAATTACCGTGGTAGAGCCTGCCCTACCCAATCTTTCCAGGCCGCGCCGGATTTCGGGGGCAAAAATGACCGGAACCGCCAGAAGCAGGGCAGGTAACGAGCTATGGACCAGCCAGGAAAAGGCTGGCAGGTTTACCATGCTGGTCAACAGGCTGAGCAAAATGACCAGCAGAATGACCCCGCGCAGCAGCACCATCGCCTGGGTATCTCGCACCATCATCAAGATGGCGAAGAATATTAATGTAACCAGGCCAAGGTCGAGAATGCTTAACCAATTGAGCCGCTGGAAGAGAAATAAAAGGTCATTCAACAAATTCGGCACGGCTAACTTTACCCAAACCACACAGCCCTAAAAGCTGTAACTGAGGTGGCATGCTTCGAAGATCACCTGCTAAACCCGGAGCGATGCTCAGATAGGTCGTAGTATGCGATCTTGACGCAGTTGCTTGAAGAAGAGCATAGTATCCGGCGGCATTGTTTCACTGGCAGCCTCTTGCCAGGCCAGGATTCCCAGGGTTTGAGGCGTTCGATGTTCATACCCCAGGTTCTTCCAGACTGAGTCCATTTTAGCAAGCTCTATAGGTGCAAAGATCAAGGATGCTTCGCACTGCAAATCGCGTGAAGCTCGCTCCATTTCACTGATCAACGGAGGAAGCGCCTGGTCTGCCGAAATTGCCGGGTCCAGCAGGATATCAGTCGTCCGCACGATCAGATTCTCCACTTGCCATCCTATCAATCCCATCAATTCATCACCCAACTGCAATAAAAGGAAAGCTTTTTCTCCAAAGGCCGCCATTATGTCATCTTTTTGGAGTGAACGGAAGGCTTTTTTATTGCAATTCATAAAGTGAGCGATTTCGTGAGAATTGCGAGGGTTGCCCCTTAAAATGGTTATGTCTCCCTGAGCGGCTTTAGTTTTAACTACCTGGTAAATCGGAGCAGCACCTGCTTCCGTCGGGACATTTTTCTTCCAGGCTGCTACGACTTGGCTCCAGGTATCTTCAAAAGGGCCAACATTTTTTATAATGACATCCGCTGCAGCCATTTTACGTTCCTGGGGTGGCTGTGATGCCATCCTCTGGCGGGCTTCCAATTCGGTCATGTGGCGGTTATTGATCATGCGGGATAACTGGAATTCTGGAGGAGTGTAGGTGACCCAGAGGCTATCACAGTTTTTGCGGATGTTCGCCTCGATCAATTTAATGGCCTCTACCACAATCACTCGCTGGGTGGCGCGACGTATGATCATGTCTATCGCCTGGTCGACTAACGGATGGATGATTTTTTCGAGCAAAGGCAGCGCTTCAGGGTCAGTGAACACAATCCGAGATAATTTACCACGGTCGATCTGCTCATCCGCGCCCAACACATACTTGCCAAACGTTTCCAGGACAGGTTTATAACCTGGAGCACCTTTTGCGATGGCGCGATGACCGAGCGCATCGGCGTCTATGCCATAAGCGCCCAGGTGTTCGAGCATTTTGCGTACGACACTTTTACCGGTGCCGATGTTGCCGGTGACGCCAATCACATACTTTCCCGCCCACTTACTCACGCTGACTCCTTCGTCCGTAGATCCTGGCTTGCATTATCATTTTAGTCTTGCATGGTAAGAATGTCAAACATTTACGCTCAAGCCTGAAAAAATCTTCCTGCACATCTACGGTTGCGGCCCTTGATAGGCCATTTCCCTGGCTCACCCCCAGAATCACCCTTCCATACCCCTTCTATCACCTGGCAAGGGGATTGTTGGTAGAATCTATTTTGTTAGTTATGTCCCCTGCCCGGGATTTGCGATAGTAGCTAATGGCAATGGATCAAAGATGCGCGTACAGTGGCAGGATTTATTTTGTGCCGGTTGTTTTCAAGATTGAACCAGCCCAGTTTCTTTCTTCCGACCCAGGTGAGCAAACCCATAATAGGTAATTGCGCCGCCTATCAGAAGTTCCCCTGCAATCGTTAGCCAGCGCTGCCAGCCTGCAGTAGTCTTTTCTAGCATGAGCAGGTTGAAAACCTCCACCAGGAAAAGCAGTAGGATCGCCGGCCCAAAGATCCTGATAAAACGTTTGAACACAGTTTTTTTCAGTGTTCCATTCTTGAGATGCCCTTCAATAATAATAATGCCAACAATCCAGATGCAGACTATGAAGGCTAAAGAGTATTTATCGATCACATCGGCAAAGCCGACTCGCGCCGGATTGTCGCGCACATAGAAGACAATTAACCCAATTTCAATCGCCGTGTGTAGCTGCAGCCCGACCCAGAAAAGCAGGGCTACAAGCGGAAACCAAACCAGATATACGCTGAGGTCAGTAAGCCATTGTTTTTTGGACATCATCCATTTAAGCCTTGCTGGGGAAAACCACAGTGGCGAGGGTGGGATTTGAACCCACATCCAAGGGCTTATGAGTCCCCTGCTCCACCATTGAGCTACCTCGCCAATCGAGCGACCCAATATTACTATGGGTAATTCAAATTGTCAACGACTTTTCTCTTTCGCTTTTCAACCTACATACCATATCTTGCCAGAAATTATCTATCGTGTGTCAGTTCAGGATTCGCTCAGACTGGGCTCTTCCTGGAACGGATCCAGCACTTGAGCCATCTGGTGTCTGAATTGGCGTGTATAAAGTTGATAATACTTGCCACCTTTACGTAGAAGTTCAGAATGTGTGCCCATTTCCGAAATCTGGCCGT
Source organism: uncultured Chloroflexia bacterium (assembly GCA_963820415.1). Taxonomy (GTDB): domain Bacteria; phylum Chloroflexota; class Anaerolineae; order Anaerolineales; family Anaerolineaceae; genus CAWFZT01. The sequence continues at coordinate 430,870 of CAWFZT010000004.1, forward strand.
CATCGATGACCAGAATCCGGTCAGCCCGCTTGATGGTCGAGAGGCGGTGAGCGACGATGAAGCTGGTGCGGCCTTTCATCAAGGCTTGCATCCCTTTCTGGATTAGCGCTTCCGTCAGGGTATCCACTGAACTGGTAGCTTCGTCCATGATGAAGATCTCCGGTTTGGCCAGGATGGCGCGGGCTAGGCTGATCAACTGCTTTTGCCCGACAGACAGCAGATTGCCGCCTTCCCCGACCAGCTCATCGTACCCCTTTGCAAACTTCTTTATGAAATCGTGAGCGCCTACCAGGCGTGCGGCTTCTTCGACCTCTTCGTCCGTTGAATTGAGCCGCCCATAACGGATGTTCTCGCAAATGGTCCCTGAGAACAGGTGAGGAGTTTGCAGTACAATCCCGATCCTGGATTGGATGGCATGCAGTGAAAGCTCCGTATAATTCTGGCCGCGGATGCGGATCTCCCCCTTTTTGGGCTCATAAAAACGGCATAACAAGTTGACAATTGTGGTTTTACCGCCGCCCGTAGGACCTACCAGGGCGATCATTTCTCCATGCCTGACGTGCAGGGTAAAATCGCACAGGACTGGTTTTTCATCTTCATAGGAAAAATGCACCTGGTCGAACTCTATCTCACCCTGAATGGTGCCCGGGTCGTTGGCATCCGGCCGGTCGGCTACTTCAGGGATAGCATCGGTTAAGGAGAAGATACGTTCAGCAGATGCAATGGCGTGCTGTATTTCTGCAAAAATGCGCGCCAGATCTTGGATCGGCCACATCATAAAGGTCACATAGGATACGAAGGCCTGGATGCCGCCGATGGTGATCATCCCCACCGTAGCTTGAAAACCGCCGTACCAGACAATCGAGCCTAGTGCCAAGGCAGCGATCAACTGGACGGCTGGTAGAAAGAGCGCGCTGAGCCAGGCTGCCCGGTAGCTGGCCTTATACATGTCGCTGGTCAGATGGCTGAATTCTCGGATGTTTTCTGGTTCACGCCCTAAGGCTTTGACAACTCTTACCCCGGTGATGTTTTCGTTGTAGGCTCCGGTAATCTTCGAGTTGGTGCGCCGCACCAGGCGATACTGCGCCAGGATACGCCGGCGGAACTGGATGGCTACATACAAAAGGATGGGAATGGCAGCCAGAACGATCAGCGCCAGCTTCCAATTGATGATCAGCATGAATATCATAGAAGTGCTGACGTTCATGATCGCCCAGGTGGTATCCAGCGCTCCCCAGGTAATCAGGTCGGAGACCCGCTCCGAATCCGAGGTGACCCGCGACATGATCCAACCCACCGGCGTGCGGCTGTAATAAGACAGCGATAACTGTTGCAGATGGTTGAACATGGTCTTGCGCAGATCGTAGCGCACACGTTCACCCAGGATGCCTACCAGGTAGATAAAGCCAAACACCATGCTGGCCTGCAGCACGATGAGGGCCCCGTATCGGCCCAGGATACTGACTAACACTTTGACATTTCCCGGGATAATCCCCTCATCCAGGATTAGCTTGGTCAGATAGGTGAAATAGGCATCAATCATCGAGACAAACATGATCAAGGTCAAGAAGGCAGCCACCCATCTCCAATGCGGCCTGGCTAATCCCAGGATGCGCAGGAAAATCTTGCCGTCGAACTTGCTGGCAAATTCCTCTTCGTCGTAATAGTTAGCTGGCATTGGCAATCTCCTTCTCCAGCTCGACTTCGATGCGTGTCTGGATTTCGAAAATCTGGCGATAAATACCTTCTTTATTAGCCAGATCTTCGTGCTGGCCGCGCTGGATGATGCGACCTTTATCCATAACCAGGATCAGGTCGGCGTCCATGATACTCTGGATGCGGTGGGCAATAATAAAGGTGGTGCGGTTGTGCATCAGGTTGGTCAGGGCTTCGCGGATTTCACCTTCCGTTTCCAGGTCGACCGATGAAGTGGAGTCGTCCATGATCAGGATGCGCGGGTTTTTGAGCAGTGTGCGTGCAATGGCGACGCGCTGCTTCTGGCCGCCAGACAGGGTTACCCCTTTTTCTCCAACCAGGGTTTGATACCCTTCCGGAAAGGATTGGATTACCTCATGGATCGCGGCAGCGCGCGCTGCAGCTTCGATTTCTTCATTGCTCACTTCCCGGTTAACCCCATAGGTAATGTTCTCACGGATCGAGCGCGAGAACAGGAAGGGTTCTTGCTCAACAATGCCAATCTGGCTGCGCAGGTAGCGCCGGCTGTAACGTTTAAGCTCATGACCATCCAGGGAGATACTGCCACGCGTATAATCGTAAAAACGCGGCAGCAGGTTGACCAGGGTAGTCTTGCCCGAACCGGTCGAACCGAGCAGGGCAATCACCTGCCCATGCTTACAATGGAAAGTGATATCTTCCAACACAGGACTGCCTGTTTCATACTCGAAGCCGACCTGGTCAAAAGCGATATCCCCGGCAAGGTTCCCGGCAGGCGCCACGTCGCCATCGTCCAGCGGTTCGCGTTCTTCTTTGATCACCTTCATCACGCGGTCGTAAGAGACCATCCCGGTAGACATCTGGACGATCAGGCGGCCAAGGTTGCGCATCGGGAAGATGATCCAGGTGATCAGGCCTACATAGGCCAAAAAGGAGCCCACCGAGATGGTCTGGTTGATCACCATCATGGCAGCGATGTAATATCCAACCAGAATCTGTAGCCCGCATAGCGTATCTGAGAGCGGCCAGAAAAGTGAGTTCATGATCAGCAGCCGTTTGCCCCGCCTGTATTTCTCCAGGTTATCCCGCTCAAATTTGTTCATTTCGTATTGCTGGCGGGCAAAGGCTTTGACCACTCGCACCCCGGCCAGGTTTTCCTGTAAGGTGGTGGAAAGGGTGGCTTCCTGTTCCTGGTAAGCCTCGTAAGCCTTGGAAACGCGCTTAAAGAAGAATGCCGAGGCAACCACGATAATAGGGGTGATGATGATGGAAGCTAGGGCGAGTTTGAGGTCCAAATTTGCCAGGGCGGTAAAATTGATCACAAATAGCAGGATAATGCGTCCCATACCGATGGCCTGGTCACTATAGAAGCGACGCATGGCATCCACATCCGAGGTAGAACGCTCGATCAATTCTCCAGTAGGGGTTTTGTCATGGTAACTGAAGGGCAAGTTCTGGATTTGATCGAAGACGTAATTGCGCAGGCGCCGGGTAACTCCTTCGGAGGTCTGTGCGGTTAGCATCCCGCTCATAAATGAGAAACTGCCCTCAATAAAGGCCAGACCGAGGAATCCTAAAGCAATCATGGGCAGGCTGACTGTGGCGCTTTGCATGCTGAAAAAAGTATCGACGAAGTAGCGCAGCAGGAAATAGGTGGCCGTTTTGGCGGTCGCAGAAATGCCGATGCTGACTACTGCTCCCAGGTATTTCAAGCGGAAGCCGGTCATCATCCGCCACAGACCGAGCAGGCGGTTAGATGACACGAAGGATTTCAGATCGTAGTCAGTAAGTGATTGAATGGCAGCCAAGTCACAACCTCCAGACCCGGTAAATAACTCCTACCGGGATAAAAGCGCAAAAAAAGACGCCTTCAAACGCAGAACGGACAATTATACTAGAAATCATAAATTTTTCCAGTTAGAAAATCAAATTTTTTGGCAGGCAGGGCAGATGAAACTACTTGTACTGCCTGTTTTGATTTTCTGGATGATCGTACTGCACACCGGGCAGGGTTGGCCTTCCCTGTAGCCGATGATAATATCTTCCATGAGAAACCCGCCTTTTTGCCCGTGCAGGTTGACCTCGTAAAAAGCGCCACCTTTGTCGATGCTGGGCTGCATTCCAGCGTGGATGGCATGGTGCAGCCGGGTAATTTCCTCATCCGACAGAGTTGCTAATGGACGCAGCGGGTGCAGCCCGGCCAGGAAGAGAATATCATGGATGTAGGCGTTGCCGATCCCGGCGATCTTCGACTGGTCGAGTAAGAAGGTTTTTACCCGTGTGCGTTGGCTTTTGATCAATGCCCGCAATCCTTCGTTATCCAGGTCGATCGCGTTTGGACCAAGCATGGCGGTCATTTTATGCTCGGGCAGCCGGTCAGCAGCCATATAGTGCGCGTAACCAAACCACCAGAAGTTAATCGATAGAGCGCTGCCATCCGTAAAGTCGAAAATGAGGCGGCGTTTTTCTGGCAGAGTCTGGCGGGTGACCAGCAGGATTTCTCCACCCATGCCCAGGTTTAGCAAGAACCAGCCCTGGTTGGTATCCGTTATCAGCCATTTGCCGTGAAAGGTGGTGCCTTTCAACTCGGCTCCGTATAATGAAACGATGAAATCGCTAGCCGTTACGTTCAGGCATTTGGGCTGCAGGACTTCTATATTCAGAATAGTCTTGCCGCGCAGTTCGGCATTCATTTCACCGGCGCGGGCAGCAATTTCAGGAAGTTCAGGCATAGGTGCCTCTTATTTATTAGTCAATCAAAGACTGCGGCGGATTTCCTGCAGGGCCGGGCGAAGTTCAGGAGCAAACTGGAAAAACTTTTCCAGTTTTGCACATGCCTCGAAATCTTCGCAAAAGGCGCAGTTGGGCAACTCGCGCGCTATGCCACAGGCGCGGATATCACATTCGTAGCAATGCCCACTCCACCGACCAGTCGCAGACAGGCAGCCATCACAAGTCACGTATTCGACATCCAGAGTCGGCAGATGATAAGCCTCCTGCCAATGCAGCGCAACTCGTTTCAGCGTTTGTATATCATTGACCTGTGAAGCCTGGTAGGCTTCACACCCTGCACAATTGATGCCGCACATCGCAATTAATTCAGACACTGCTCTCTCCTCCATGCCAAAATATCCCCACAGATTGCATTATAGCATATATGTTCTAAGCGGTAAATAAACAGCTCTGATCTTTATTTCGCTTGAGCGGCATCAATCGCCTGTAAAATCAAATTATAAGTTGGCATGTAGCCTGGTGTGACCTGCACGCCGTTGACGAAGATCGACGGTGTGCCATTCAGGCCCAGTTTAGTGGCAGTCGCAATATCCGCATCGATTTTTCCTTTGAATCGATTGGCCTTGAAGCAGGCATTGAATTTACCCATATCCAGTTTCAAAGATTGGGCATACGCCACCAGTCGTGGATCTGTGAAGTCGCCTACATTTTCTCCTGTCCAGTTATTGAAGAGCATGTCGTGATAATCCCAGAAACGATTCTGGTCGGCTGCGCACATGGCCGCATTGGCCGCCTGGTGAGATTCTTTTACGGGTGAGTCCCAGGTCGCTTGATCAATGATAAGAAAGCTGTGGAACACATAATAGACATTGCCGGTGGAAATATCATTGCGCATCAACTGCGGCTCGATCGCCATGGTGTATTCCCGGCAGGCAGAACATTGAAAATCCTCGTATACGTCGATGCGGACCTTTGCGCCCGGGTTACCCGCAGCAACCCCATTGGCCATATAGCGGGGCCTGGGTGTAATGGGGTAGACGGTCCCAATCACAACGCCTGGCGTCTGCTCCTGGGTCCGTGCCATTATACCGATTAGGATGAGTGCAAGAATGACGGCTTCGCCAATGAAAAGCAGCAGGCGTATATAGCGCCGATTTTTTCCCGGCTTATCTGGTAGAGAGGATTCAGACGACGGCATTGACGACTTTCTTTTTATTTATACTTTGGCAGCCAGTCCTTATGCGCTTCGAGTAAATCGTCAACCAGGTTCCAGATTTGGTCCAGGTCAAGCTCAGCAGCCGTGTGAGGGTCGAGCATTGCCGCGTGGTAGATATGCTCTTTCTTGCGCGTGATGGCCGCTTCGACCGCCAGCGATTGGACGTTGATATTGGTCTGCATCAGGGCTGCCAGGTGGGGCGGAATGCGTCCAATGTGAGTGGGCTGTATCCCACTTTTATCGACCAGGCAGGGCACTTCAACGATGCAATCTTGCGGCAGGTTGTCGATCAGACCGCGGTTGGGCATATTTCCGTAGATTACACGCGGTTGTCCCGTTTCCAGGCTGTGGATGATTAATGACCCGTATTCATGGCTCAGGGTAACTTTTTCGGTTTCCTCTTTAAATTCCCGAATCAGGAATTCGATAACTCCCGGAGAAACGCTTGCATTTAGCAGAACTTCGGTTAGCTCCTCTTCCTTTACACTGCCAGGGTTTTCGAACTCTCTTTTCATGAATCCCCAGCCCGCGATTTGCACCTCGCAGCGCCGGATGTATTCATCCAGGGGCACGTTAAAGCGCTCGATCAGGTCGGGCCGGTCATGTTTGATGAAATAAGGCGTGTACTCAGAAAAATGCTCGCTGGATTCTGTCACAAAATAACCCAATCGCTCGCACATCTCGTAGCGCACCCGGTTCCAATCCGGTACACGCCCGTCTTTCACTACCTTGTGGATGCGCGGATAGAGGTCTTCCACCTGCCCATCTTTGCCCTTGCGTTCATAGCGCAGGTAAAATGCCATGTGGTTGATCCCCGCGCACAGGTAGTTGATTTCCTCGATCGGGAGGCCGATGTCTTCAGCCAGTTGCTCGGCGGTGCCCTGTACGCTGTGACACAGTCCAACCGTCTTGATCTTGCTCCCCCGGCTGATCGCCCAGCAGTTCATCGCCATCGGGTTGACATAGTTCAAGAAAGTTACCCCAGGACACAACTCTTCCATGTCCTTGCAGGTATCCAGCAGCACCGGAATGGTGCGCAAGGCCCGCATGATCCCCCCGATGCCCAGAGTGTCGGCGATGGTCTGGCGCAGGCCGTATTTCTTGGGGATCTCGAAATCGGTCACCGTGCCTGGTTTGTAACCGGCGATCTGGAACATGCACACCGCATAATCCGCCCCATCCAGGGCGGCCCGCCGGTTTTTAGTCACCTCGATTTTAGGATGTGCGCCGACCAGGCTCGCCAGCCGGTGGGCTACCAGGGCAGTAGTATCCAGGCGTTCCTGGTCGATATCGAACAGGCTGATGGTAGAGTCAGCTAATTCGGGGAAGCTGAGGATATCTCCCAGCAGATTCTTGGCAAAGACTGTGCTTCCTGCGCCGATGAAGGTTATTTTAGGCATGCTATTTCCTTTTTTAATGAAATTGCTTTGTTTTTTGCGTCTATCGCAAGTTACTCTCGACCATCTCATAAGGATAAGGTTTTCCCGGGTCGGATACCTTATTCAACTGGTGCAGGTATTTGCTGTCCAGAATCCATCCAGCCGCGCCCAGATTATCTTTCAACTGGTCCAAGGTCCGCGCTCCAATGATCGGGGCAGTGACTTCTGGACGCTGTAAAAGCCACCTGAGGGCCACTTGAGCCGGAGGTTTATTTACCTCGTCGGCAACAGCCAGGAGAACATCCAGAATTTTCCAGGTGGTTTCATTGTTGTATTTTTCCCAGGACTCGCCCCAGCCCATCTTGCTGGCAGCCTCTACCCGCGATTCGACCGGCGGAGCTGTCATGCCGCGGCGATATCTCCCACTCAGCCAACCGCCGCGCAGCGGGCTCCACGGAATCACGCCCAGACCTTCATTGACGCACACATCTGTCAATTCCCATTCCATCGTACGTACCAACAGGTTATATTGCGCCTGCAGGCAGCTAAATGGTTCCCAACCCATCTGTCGGGAAAGATCGATGGCTTTTTGCAGTTGCCAGCCGGTGAAATTACTGGCGCCGATATAGCGCACCTTTCCGTTTTTTACCAATTGATCGAGGGTACTCAGGGTCTCTTCGAGGGGAGTGCGGTTGTCCCAACAATGTACCTGGTACAGATCGATATAATCCGTATGCATCCGGTGCAAGCTGGCTTCGATACCATCCATGATATGTTTTCGGCTGAGCCCAATGTCATTGGTTCCAGGCCCTTTGCGGAAGCGTACCTTGGTTGCGAGCACGAACTGGTTGCGCAGCTTGCCAGGTAACCATCCCCCCAAAATCTCTTCGGATCTTCCTTCTGCGTAAACGTCGGCAGTATCAATGAAATTTCCGCCTGCTTCAACGAAGTGGTCAAGAATCTGGCGGCTGGTCTCTTCAGTTGATTCGCGGCCAAAGGTCATCGTACCCAGACATAATTCACTGACCAGCAGGCCAGTTTTGCCCATAAAGCGCATTTCCATCCTTGCACCTCCTTGTATGGGATAGACCAGTCTATTTAGCTTTCTGGCAAACACCAACTACGCTAAATTTAGAATCGGATGCTGTTCGCCATTTTTCCGAACAAAGGTAATATTACCATGCGTCCTTGCAAGGCATGCATGATTCCTGTTACCCAGGCGATAAATCCAAAAATGAAAGCGGTAATTACCATGGTGAAAAAGGCAACCCCAACCATAAACCCGAACGGGATCCAGCCTAAAATCCAGGCAACTGCAACCCAGGCAGCAAAAGATGCCGCTAAGAATAAGAACAGGCCGATCGATTGGCGGACGTGAAACATCGGCAAAGGATCCTGGCGTTTTAGCAAGATCACGTAAATCCAGCCGATTACAGGGATATAGGCAAAAAAGGCAGACAAACGGTCTGAGGATTCCATGTTTAGTCTCCAATCCCTCTGAGGCTTAATTCTCTGGCAAAGTGACAACTCGCCGAATGCCCGGGCCTTATTTCTTCGAGAGCTGGCTCTTTTTCAGCGCAGATAGGCTTGGCATAACTACATCTTGGATGGAAAATGCAGCCTGAAGGTGGGTTAGCCGGGCTGGGTACATCTCCCGTCAGCATGATCCGGTTCGGATGGATGTCTGGGTCGGCGGGTGGAATGGATGAAAGCAGCGCTTCGGTATATGGATGAAGCGGAGAGTGGAGAAGTTCGTCGGTGTCCGCCATTTCTACGATCTTACCCACGTACATAACCGCGATGCGGTCGGAAATGTGCTCTACCACCGAAAGGTCATGGGCGACGAATATCAGTGTCAGCCCCAGGTCTGCCTGCAGTTGCTGGAGCAGGTTCAAGACCTGCGCCTGGACTGACACATCCAAAGCGGAAACCGGCTCATCGGCGATGATCAGGCGCGGGTTGAGCGAGAGCGTCCGCGCCAAGCCAATCCGCTGGCGCTGGCCTCCGGAAAATTCGTGCGGATAACGGCGCATATAGGCCGGGTCCAGGCCCACGGAACGCATCAGGTCGGCCACGCGCTCTTCAGCCTGTCTTCCATGCGCTATGTTATGGATTTCCAGCGGCTCGCTGATCAGGTCTTTCACGGTCAGGCGAGGGTTGAGGGAGCTGAACGGGTCCTGAAAGATCATGCGCATTTCCTGGCGAAGAGGTTTCATATCGTGCTGGCTGATGGCGCAGATATCCACCCATTCTCCACTTTTGCGGTGGAAGTAAATATCTCCAGAAGTGGGGTCATAAAGGCGCAGAATTGAGCGGCCGACGGTTGTTTTCCCGCAGCCGCTTTCTCCTACCAGCCCCATCACCTCACGTTCACGCAGGGAGAAGCTCACTCCATCTACCGCTTTTACATTCCCTACCAACCTCTGGAAAAGCCCACGGTAGATCGGGAAATACATTCTTAAATTTTTTACTTCAAGAATATTATTACCGTCCCTATCCATATTCATGCTTCAGCTCACTTTTCCACTGTGATGGTTGATTTTGCCATCAAAATATCCGCGTCGCTCCATCCTTTTTGCTGCTCTAACAGTTGGTAAGCGCGCCGGTAAACCAGGCTTATTTTAATTGAGGCAGGGCTGCCAGACGGAAGATTAAAGGAGTAAGTCGAGGAGTTGGTCGCAAAAGGAGCCAGTCGGGTATCTTCCACTATGGTTACCGGGCGCCAGTAGGCCGCGGTCGGAGTCTCGCCAGTCCACTCATCTTTTAGCACTTTGGCAAAGGTCTTACCCGGCTGCCCGGTGTAGTTGCCTGTCCAGCATGGCAATGACGGACCCTGGGTGAGCACCAACCGCTTTCCATTTACATCCTGCGCTTCGATTACCAGCATCACCGAACGGATAGGTTCATCGGTAGGCACATCGTGGCCAGTCTTGTCGTTGGTAATACTGACCTGTACCTGGAGTGTATTCCCATTATGCGAAGCGCTGGTCTTCATCGTGACCGCGTTCTTCATCAAACTCTCATCTGTGATCCCGGTCATCGTGTGATTGTGGAAAGGATAATAATCACGGTTGAGCCCACCTTGCTCCAGAAATACGGTAAAGTTGGTATCCGCTTTTACCGGCATGTGGCATTCCTGGCAGGTTTTTCCCGTTGTGGGATTGCTGTATGGACTATTCAGCCATTCACCATAGGAATTGTAAATGAGTGTCCCGCCCGTCACTTCTCCAGTGCCCACCACGCCGCCAAAAACGCCATAATGGCATGCCGCACAATACTGGCTCTGGGTTTCCAGAGTTGAATAACTGACGTTGCGATTCACGTCTAACATCGGACCGAAGAAGACCGACTTTCCTTCTGGCGGGCGGTAAAGTCTCAAGGATAAAATTCCGGGCATATCCGGGTAGGGCATCTTGGTCTTAGGATCGAGGATCACGTCTCCAATCTTGTGGCAGAGCTCACAGGAAATCCCCTCCAACCCGATACCGGCCATGGGGATCGGCACACCAGGGTCCATGATGCCAAGCGAAGCAGAGTTTTGAGAGGTGATCGACATGTGACAGCCCAACCAGGAACAGTTTCTCTGGTTAGGGGTAGTCGAAGCCAGGGGTGCGTGGCAGGTAGCGCAGTTGCCGTCTCGTTCGGGGTTATCCAAGTGGAAGCCCGGTCCATAATACGGTTTGGTGGGGTCGGGTGGCAAAACAGAACCGTCAGTACCCAGTTGAGTGGTTTGGCCCACCTGGCCCTGCATGTTGGTGCCATTGTAAATTGTGAGAAAGCGCGGGTTTATTGCCGCTTGAGAATGTGCATCGGCCGTCCATTCCGTATACTCACGGTGGCAGATACCGCAGCTTTTCGACCCGGACACTCCCTGGTAGGTAAACCAGGTGTACAGGTTGTTATCCACCGTAAAAAGCGGTTTGAGGGTAATGATTACGCCGCTGCCGCCCGCTTTCCAGACCGGCTTTTGAGGGTCCAGGTCTACCCAGCCCACCATATGGCCGGGCGCCCAGGCCGTAATTGTAGTAACTGTGCTGCCTCCCAGCCCCTGCCCTCGGAAGGTAAAGCTGCCGTCTTTGGCGGCGGTGGTCTGGTTGGGCGTACCCTTGATCTGCAAGAGCGCTCCCCCCACCGGGCCATCGGCATCTACGACTGTACCAGAAATGGTGGTGGGTACCGTCGCCGTAGTTTGGGTCGAGAGGCCAGGGATCATCGAAGGAAGCGGCGTCGCAGTCGGTGTCGAAAGGGGAAGCCTGGCGGCCGCGGCTGGGAGGACCAGGGCGATCGCCAGAATCAAGGCGCCGCCCAATCCGATCCATAATCCAAATCGTTTACCGGTAATAAATTTTCTCATTTTCCTCTCCTACCTGGCCGCATAAGGGTCGGCGGCATCGCGTAATCCATCGCCCAGGAAATTGAAACCCAATACAGCGATAACGATAAACATCACAGGTGATAGGATCCACAGTTGCTGTCCAAGGGTCTGGATATTCTGGGCTTTCTGCATCAGCAAGCCCCAGCTAACCAAAGGTTCCTGGATGCCGATCCCCAGGAAGCTCAAAAAGGATTCGGCCAGGATGATCGTCGGCACGGTCAGGGTGGTGATGACGATGATGTGGCTCAAACAATTCGGGTAAAGATGGCGGAAAATGATGCGCAGGTTTGAGGCGCCCATCTCTTTGGCCGCCATGATGAAATCGGTCTCGCGCAGCGACAGCACCTTGCCGCGTACTTCCCGCGCCAGGGTGGTCCAGGATAACAACGCAAAGATGCCCGCCATGATCACAAAGATGGTGAATGAATCGGCCCTTTTAGGAACGACGGCGGCCAGGGCCATCCACAGGGGCAGTTGGGGGAAAGCATTGACAAATTCGGTAAAACGCTGCAGGGCGTTATCGGTGACCCCGCCGTAATAGCCTGAAGCGATGCCCAATACCGACCCCACGACAATACTGATGATCGTTCCAAACAGCGACATACTCAAGGACACCCGCCCGGCTTGGCAGGCTTTGCCCCACAGGTCGCGCCCCATACCATCTGTGCCCATCATGTAAAAATAGCCGTCCTTTTCCACCCCGATCAGGTGCAAATCCATGGGGAAAATACCCAGGAGTTTGTATTTCCAACTATGCACGAAAAATTTTAAATAGTAGATCTGAGAGGTATCTTCGACCCAATACACCTGAAATGTGGTGGCATTCAAGGTGTTGGCCAGCTTATAGACAAAGGGATTCAGGTGAAAATGACCCTGGGCGTCGATAAAGTGCATTTGCATGGGAGGCATGTAGGCTGAATTTAAATCAGACGTGTAGATGTCCTTGGTGGCGAAGAATTCTGCAAAGATGGCCAGCAATATCAACACCAGCACCATCACCCCGCCGACGATCGAAGCCGTGCTGCGCCGGAAGCGCCGCCAGACCAGTTGAAAATAGCTTTCGTTGGTCGTATCCTTGCTGATAAATAGCTGCCCAACCGGCGCAGCTTTCCCGGATGGATTCATCGAAGTTGTGGAATTTTCATTACTCATGGAAATCAGCCTCCAAAGAATTAACTGTAGCGGATGCGTGGATCCAATACGGCCAGGGATAGATCGGCGATCAGGTTACCGATCACGATCAGGGCGCCGTACATGAGTAAGAAACAGCCGGCGATGTAGATATCTGCGTTCCGCAGGGAGTCATAGAACAAAGGGCCCATGGTTGGCAAATTCAAGACGATGGCGGCTTCCAACTCACCCTGCATCATATAAGGCAGGGCGGTGCCCTGGTAGGCAATGACGGTGTGCAGGGCATTCGGCACGGCATGCTTGAGGATCACCGCGCCTTCCCTCAAACCTTTTGAACGGGCGGTCGTCACATATTGGGCGCCCAGCACATCCAGCAGGTTGCCGCGCATGACGCGCATATTCCTGGCAATCCCGCCCAGGCCGGCAATCACGATCACCGGCCAGATGTGCGAAAACATATCTACCACACGCCCCCAGCTCCACGGCGCGACTACATATTCAGGAGAGAAGAACGATACGATGCTGGGCTGGTGGAAGTCGAACACTATCATATATAACAGAATCAAGGCGATTGAAAAACGCGGGATAGATGTGAAGATGAAGGCGATGATTGCCGAGATGTTATCCGTAAAGCTGTATTTCCGTGGCGCTACAAAAATCCCCAGCCCGACCCCAAAGATGGTCGAAACCAGGTGGCATAACAGCGCCAGAAAGATCGTCTTGGGCAGTCTGTCGGCTATTAAAAATTTTACATCTTCGGCGTAAGCGAAAGAATAGCCGAAATTGCCTTTGGTCACCATGCCTTCGATCCATAGGAAAAACTGCACCGTTTTAGGCTTATCCAGGCCGTATTGCACGCGCACCATCTGGGCTGCCCGGTCGGCGTCTGCTTCCGTGTTGCCCCGGGCTAGTAAATACACCTTGTATCGGGTGGCATAATCTCCAGGCGGCAGCTGGATCACGATGAACGAAACAATAGCAACCCCGATCAATAAGAAAAATCCGATGATCACGCGGCGAATGATATAAGAAAGCATGCCACCTCCCAACAGCCGTATAATTACTATTTGTCCAGGACGGACAAGCTTAGCGACGGATCGAAAGAGGACTTGATAAACCCAGGGATAGGTTGGAGGATTGCTCCTCCAACCTATCATATTCCAGTCAAATTACGCTTTATAGACCGGGAGGGTATTCGGCCGGTTCTCCTTGAGCTGCTGGTCGGTCGGCGTCCAGAGCTGGTCCAACAGGACGGCGTCTTCCACCCATTCATAGTCGAAGACAGGTGTGCCGGGTGGGATGTTCTTGACACGCTTGCTAACACCCAGGCCGTAGCGGCCAATGAAGACGCCCAGTTGATAAACATTCTCGGTGAAGATTTTATTATACTGGGTTATCAACTGCTTGCGTGCGGCGGCATCGAAGGTCTGTGAGAATTTCGTCATGATGTCGATCAGGCTCTGCTCGAAATCCAGCAACACGCGCGGGGTAGTGCCTTCCTTGTGATCGTTGAATCCCGTTTTGGTGGTTGGAGCAAGGGCAGCCGGGTTCAAGAACGGCAGCATAAATACCTGCCCTTCGCGGGATACCTGGGTATCCCAGTTTCCCGAGGTGTTCATGTTTCCAATGGCCGAGCTGTCGAGGATACGGTAGTTGACTTTGATGCCGACCGCTGCCCACTGGCTGACCAGGGCTTCGCCGACGCTTTGGGTCTCGTGTTGGTCTACCGAAGCGACCATGGCGATGGTCACATTCTGGCCGGCGTTTGTACCGCTGGTGAAATTCAGGATGCCATCGCCGTCCGTATCCTTCAGGCCAATTTCGGCCAGTAAAGCCCTGGCCGAATCGGCATCGTAAGGATAGTAAACCACGGACGTCTTGTCGAAATATGGTGAGCCCGGATAGATACCGCCGGCGAAGGAGCGCAGGAAGGGGCCGCGCATGATGGATTGGGCGATGCCATCGCGATCGGTGGCATAGGCCATGGCCTTGCGGAAGCGCAGGTCGCGGAACAACTGGCGGTAGGCTTTGTCGCTGTCACTCAGAGTGCCGAAGTCGGCTGACAGATTGAACTCCACATTGTAACCCAGGCATTCAGGTCCCCAGGAGATGGCGAATTTCGAATCGGGTGCCTGGGCGGCGGTCATGGCCTGCACGAAGGTGCTCGGGTTCTCCAGGTTCATGTGATCGCAGTTGCCGGCCATCGTGCACAGGTCACGCCCGACGCCGCTGGGGCCTTTGAGGTATTGGATTTCGTCAAAGTAGGGTAGCTGGTTGCCGTTTTCGTCCACTTTCCAGTAATACGGGTTACGGCGCATGATCATCAGCTGGTCGGTGTGGTATTCGGTGATCACCCACGGGCCCAACGTGACCAGGGGCAGGTGATCCGGCGGCAGGGCGTTGAGGAAATCGGCATAAGACGGCTTGGGGGTCTTGGTGCTCCACTTTGGATGCAAGGGCTTGAGGATGTGGGCCGGCTCCATGAAGAATCGATCGTCATCCATGTCGTAGTACTTGCCCAGGGGTTTGGAGATGGGGAAGGTAAACTTGATGGTATAGTCATCCACCTTCTCGAGCGTGGTTGCCACGCCATTCCAGGTCCAGGCATCTATCTTCGATGGGGAGTTTACGTTTGGATCAACGATGTAGCCTTCCCAGGTGAATATGACGTCGTCGGCGTTGAAGGGCACACCATCCGACCAGAAGGCGCCCTCGATCAGGTGCATAGTGAGCTGTTTGCCGTCAGCCGACCATTCCCAGCTCTTGGCGACTTCGGGGAAAGGTTCAATATCCTGGTCGGCGCGGAACAGCGGGCCGATCTTGACCAGCGAGCCATAGCGCACGGTGTAGGATTCGATGCCAAACCAGCCCATGGATAAGCCGGCCATGTCGTTATATCCGGCGATCGGGCAGGCCGAGAAGCCACGCCACAGGTCGCCATAAACACCCGGGCCATCCGACATACCCGAGGTCAGGTACACCTGAGGTTCCTTAGGTAAGCGTTTCTCGACTGGGGGAAGTGTGCCGTTGGCGACAAAGGGGTCCAACCAGGCCGGCTGGTGGTAGGCCGAAAGGGCCTTGTAAGCGACGATCTGGTCGATGGGCTGTCTCTTGACCTCAAGACCACCTACTGCGATTTTGTTCGGGTCCGGGTAGGGGATGGGGGCCTTTACCTGGGGAGCAGCTGGAGCTGAAGTGGCTGCGGGAGCTGCGGTAGCTGCGGGAACTGCAGTAGCAGGAACTGCGGTAGCTGCGGGAACTGCAGTAGCTGCGGGAGCTGCAGTGTTGGCGGGCATAGGCGCCGCAGTGGGTGTGGCTTGCGGCGCACAGGATGCCACTACAACTCCTACAGCAGACAAAGCACTGAGTTGTAACATCTTTCGGCGTGAGATTTTTCGCATTTCAATTCTCCTGAATACCTTCTTAAATTGTGTGGGTAAGTCAAGGCTAACAGATGGCTCACATTTCCGTCGACAACCCTTGGGATGTGAATATTAGTAGAATTTTCATATCCTGTAGGGCAACCCCTATATTTCCTTTTCACCTCCTTTGTGCAAACAGTTATTCTCCGTATAGCCAGCAGGCGGCCTGGTGACCAGGTTGGTGTTCAATCAACAGGGGCTGCTGCTCTTCACAGATTTTCATAGCCCGCGGGCAGCGCGGTTGGAATGGACAGCCAAGAATAATTTCGTCAGGGGTTGGCACCATCCCCTTGATTGGCTCCAGCACTTTCTTGCCTTTGCGTCCCAGTACCGGGACTGAGTTCAACAAACCCACCGTGTATGGATGCAGTGGATTGTGGAACAGCTCGTGCGTTTCAGCCAGTTCTACGATCTTCCCCAGGTACATGACCGCCACTTTCTGGGCCATTTGTGAAACTACCCCCAGGTTATGTGTGATCAGGATGATTGACGAATTAAAATCTGCCTGGAGTTTCCTCATCAAATCCAGAATTTGCGCCTGGACGGTGACGTCCAGGGCAGTGGTCGGTTCATCCGCAATCAGGATAGAAGGATCGTTGGCAAGCGCTAAAGCAATCATGACACGTTGGCGCATGCCGCCGCTCATCTGGTGGGGATATTCGTGCAAGCGCTGCCGTGGGGCATTGATCTGAACTCTGGTGAGCATTTCCAGGGCGCGCTCCATTGCCTCTTTCTGGCTGATGTGATGGTGGGTCATGACCATTTCTGCAATTTGCGCGCCGACGGTCTGCAATGGGTTGAGCGACGTCATTGGTTCCTGGAAGATGATGGCAATCTGGCCGCCGCGGATGCTGCGCATTTCTTGGCTGTTGCTTTCAAGCGCTGCGATATTGACCACTTCATCTTTGTCTTTGTGGTACAGTTTGATCTCCCCGGCCACGATCTTGCCTGGAGGTGATGGAATTAAACGCATCACTGACATCGCCATAATACTTTTACCGCAACCGCTTTCGCCAACCAGTCCCAATGTTCTGCCGGGCATAAGGGAAAGGTTCACCCCATCCAGGGCGCGCACCGTGCTCTTCTCCAGGTAAAAGTAAGTCTTAAGATCCTTGATTTCCAGGATTGGGCGCTCGATTGGTTGGGGTGAGAATTGTGTCATGAACCTCTTTCCAGCCTTTGATTAGATTGAGTTTGTTTTTCGGTGACAATCTGGTCTAATAAAGAATGCAGGGTGGCAGGCAGGACTGGTTTGGTTAAAAAGACCAGGGCGCCTTCTTTCATGCCCCGTTTGCGTTCATCGGATGAACTGCACAGGATAACTGAAAAATTGAGCCGGTTCTTCAGTTTGCTCAGATGAGACAACAGTTTCCAGCCCTCGCCACCTGATAATGTCGGCTCTAAAATAATTGCACATAGACCAGGAGTTTCTATTAATTGTTCCGCTTGAGAACCCTCCTGGCAGGTCAACACCAGGTAATCGCCGCTCAACTCCCTTTGATATAGCTCCAGGGTTGGTAAATCATCATCAACGATTAGAAGTGAGGGCTTGGATTTCGACATAAGAAAGATACCCGCTATGGGTAAAATCCCTTGTAAGGGCATTATTAATAGTATAAGGGAAAAATTCCCCTGCGTCTTGCACTAATGTACCAGGCACTTGGATTTTTGTAATAAGACAGGTAATGTCGGAAATCTAAAACTTAGATCTTGCCCCTTTTCGAGCGATATTCCTGCGGTGATAAACCTGTTAGTTTACGAAAAACACGGCTGAAGTAGGCTGAATCGTTGAATCCCACCTGCATCGCCACTCGTGTAATTGTATCTTCGTTACCGGTCAGCAGTTCCTTGGCCTTTTGGATTCGCAAACGGGTTAAACTATCCCACGGGGATATCCCCAATTCCTGGTGGAAAATTTGGCTCAGATAATTTTCGCTCACCCCGACTTTTTCAGCCAACTCTTTACGGGTGAGCGGTTGAGCGTAGTTCTGATGCATGTAGACCAGGGCATATTTTACCAACCGGCTGGTTGGTTGGGAAAGACCGTTGCCTCCGGTGAGAGTCTTGCGCAATAGATCGACTGTTTCGTCTGGGGAAAGCAGTCCTTTCGTGTGCAAAGTGACGCGGGCAAAATCTAATCGCTGGATATCATCCAATGAGAGTTTCTTGCCCGTGATGACGATAACTGGCAATCGCACAGTTCGTGGATCGCTGCGCAGTTTTTCCAGGGTAGCGAAGCCGTCAACTTCCGGCATCATCAGGTCGAGTAAAATCAACGCAGGTATCTCACGTTCCACCACTTCGAATAGTTTTGCGCCATTTTCCACGGTACGAATGGCGTAACCCGGTAACGCTTCACGCACCACCTGGCTGTAAAGTTCGCGCGCCTGGGGATCATCATCAGCAATTAACACCATGCCATTGGTATTGGCGTCATATATACTCCTGAGAAATCCGGATAGAGTCTTATGATTGAAGGGCTTGGTCAGGACATTGATCATTCCTGTAGGCTGCTCGCCTTCTTCATCTTCATACTTGAACAGGATCAACGGGAGCTGTTCGAATTGCGGCTGGGATTGGATAGTTTGGACGAGTTGCCATTCCGTCATACTGGCGGAAGACATATCCCAGGCCAGTGCGGCCGGTTGATTTTGCTCAGAAATTTTTTCCAGGTCATGCATGTTCTGGATTAACAACACATCCAATCCCTGGTGGATCGCAATCGATTGGATATCTTTGGTTAGATTACCATGTGCGCTGATAACTACCAGAGTGTGCTTCTCACCGCCTGACAGGCTCAGGCGGGGGTGGTTAGAGAAATTAGGCAGGGGCAGGTAGAAATGGAAAGTGCTGCCTTGCCCGGGTTGGCTATCCAACGTGAGCGATCCATTATGTAATGAGATCAGCCGGCGGGTAATACTCAGGCCTAGCCCGATGCCTTCTCTACGGCGAGCGCTTTGTTCGAGAGTAACGAACGGCTCGAAAATACGTTCCTGTTGGTCGACTGGAATGCCAGGTCCGGTGTCTTTCACCCAGAAATGTAGATAAGGTGGGTCTACCTCTGCGCCCAGGGTGATCTGTCCAAGGGTGGTGTATTTGGCAGCATTACTGAGAAGGTTAAGCAGGATCTGGCGTAATCGCACCGGATCAGCCAGGATTACCGGTAAAGCGGGTGGGATTTGCAGTCTCCATTTTAACCTTGGCTGAGCGTCCCTGGCTGCGGGTGAAACTATAGAAAACCTCAACCAGGAAAGAGCGAGTTTTTATCGTTTCTGGATATAGCTCCAATTCCCCAATTTCCGCCCGGGATACATCTAACAGGTCGTTAATAATGCGGATCAAATGTTCACCGCTCTGATAAATATAATGCAGGTCTCGCACCAATTCAGGCGCTAATTCAATCTTGTAAGGATTAGGGGTTTGAAGAGCGGCCTGGGAGTATCCCAGGATGACGTTTAGTGGCGTACGCAATTCATGGCTCACATTTGCCAGCAGGCGTGTTTTAAGCTGGTTCGCTTTCTCCGCTTCCTCGCGAGCTTTTAATGCTTCGGAAAAAAGTTCTGCGTTGTGCATCGCTATACTAAAATGGTCTGACATGGTTTGCAAGCCAATTAATTCCTGCCGCAGATGCTGGCTGGTTCGTTTTCTATGCAAATCAAGCAAGCCGTTAGTCTGTTTTCCCAGCCGGATTGGGAGAATGATCCGAGAATGAGTGCGCGGGTAATGCGGGTCCGGAGGGTAACGCTTACTTTGTAATGTATCCGGGATAAGAATTGGCTCCCCGCTACGGATGGCCTCCCCCAGCAGACCGGATTGGTCGAGTGAAATGCGCTGGGGAATTGCCCCATATTCACAATTTTCCAGCATGAAAGCCTGGTCATCCTTCGACCAGAGGTATACCTGTACGAAATCAAAGCCGTAGTTGGAACGGATCATTTCGGCGATTTCTTGCGAGAGACACCGCTGGTCAAGCAGGCTGCCCATCCGCTGATTTATGGCGCTGCTTGTTTCGAGCTGTCTCAAACGGTTTTGCTGCTCCTGGCGGTTCAAGCCAACCATGAGCGTAGGAATATGCGCAATGGCTACCAACTTTTCCACTGCCATTTCTGCCACATTTTCACGTGTAATCAGGCGTGGCTTCAAATAATATTTAGGTGGTAAAGGCTTTCGCTGGGCAGCCCGAATCGCCATTTCGACGACCTGTTCTCCCATTTTTTCGGCGGAAGTGTCCACAGTGGCAGTCATTTTGCCATTCACAATCGCCGCCAGGGCTAAGGGATCGGCATTTAAGCCTACCAGGATCAGGTTGGGGTCGGAACGTCCCAGTTCTTTTAATGCATCGTATATCGCCAACGCTAATGAATCGGATAACCCAAAAGCCGCATCAATCGGGCAGTCGATCTCCTTTAGGGCAGATTTAATCAGGCCGTAGGCGCGTTCGTAATCCCAGAAAGATGGAGCATAATGGATGGTTATCTCAGGGAATCCCCGTAGAGCATCCTGAAAACCTTTGATGCGACTTTCTCCCCTGTCGTCTCCAACGTCTAAGAAGCCACCTGCTAAAACCACATTTCCACGCCCGCCGATTTTTTCGGCGATAAATTGGCCGGCCATTTTAGCGGCTTCATAAAGGTCACCCGGACAGCTAAAAAATTTATGCCGGGTAAACCCTTCTGAGGTTGATATCACCGGCAGGCCGTTTTCGAGAAGCATGGAGGTGACGTTATTAGGCAAGTTCACCACAATCAAGGCATCAAGTTTTAATGCTAGAAGTTCATCGACCAGCGCGGCCGGTGACATCGACGTGAAAGTTGTGTTTGAGTCGGCAATTTCCAGGCGCACCAAATCCATGCCCGCATCACGCACACGTTGACAGACGACCTCTCTTACTTCTACCCAATACGGGTCGTAAGGGCCGATTTCAACACCTATTCGGAAATGGTTGTTCGGTTCTCCTGTCACGATGACACTTTTATTAATTTACCTCGAACAGGTCTGGTGCGACGACATTCGAAATGGTTCATTAAACATGAATTTTATTTTTCTGACTGCGGTGATTAGGAGCATCGGTGATAGATAAATCTGAATCGATTGGAAAATAATAAGCTGATTCTCTGTATCCGTCAATATAGGCTCATTGAGAATCCTTATAATAAAGTTCATCACGGAATTCCCAAAGAACCAGTAATAAGGTTCGTTGGGAATAGCCGTGGCGAACTTCCAGATTTGGGGTTGTGAGCGTGCGGATGCACGCTCACAACCCCAAATCTGGGGACTTTCCACAGCCCAATGAGCCAGTAAAAAGAATACCCGAATTCCTAAAAATCGTAATACAATTGGGGGGCATTCTAACATCCAGGAGATACCACATGGCTCACTTTGCACACGAAACTGGAAAATCGCTCCTTTTTTCAACGCTAAACCATGAGAAAACCCAGGCTGTCCCCTGGGTTCCGTTTGCCGGGGTGCATGCCGGAAAATTGCGCGGCTTTTCGGCAATCGAGCTACTTACAGACAACCATAAATTATTCGAATCGCTGGTGGAAGTGAACCGGGTCTACGATCCGGACGGACAGCCGGTTGTATTTGATTTGCAGGTCGAAGCCGAAATATTAGGTTGTGAGCTGATGTGGGCAAAATATGCTCCCCCTTCGGTGGCATCCCATCCCCTGGCCGAAACTATGCTAATCCCTACCCGGCTGCCGGAAAAGAGGGAAGGCCGCCTTCCCATGATCCTGGACGTCATGCAACGAATGAAAGTCGCCGTAGGAGAAAGTACAGCCTTATACGGGCTGGTCACCGGCCCTTTCACCCTGGCTTCGCACCTGCGCGGCACGGAATTATTCATGGACATGATTGACCATGAAGAGTACGCTCACGCTTTGCTAGCCTATACTACCGAAGTAGCCAAACGGATATCTGAATATTATATCCAGGTTGGCATGGATGTAATTGCAATGGTCGACCCGGTCGTATCCCAAATTTCTCCCCGCCATTTCAAGAAATTTATGGATGGACCGTTCAAGAATGTTTTTTCGTTTGTCAGGCAGCAAGATGTCTTTTCTTCATTTTTTGTGTGCGGTGACGCCACAAAGAACATCGAGGTAATGTGCCTGACAGCCCCGGATTCGATTTCTGTCGACGAGAATATCGATCTGGTAGCGGCCAAACAGATTACCGATCGTTACAACATTACCATTGGGGGAAACATCCCCTTGACCACGCGCATGCTCCTGGGCACCCAACAGGACAACATGAAATACGTGGTTGATCTGCTGGAAAAAATCGATCTTCATAATTTTGTACTTTCTCCCGGCTGCGATATGCCTTACGACGTCCCTGTTGAAAACACCATCGGCGTGTTGCAGGCGGTGCGCGACCCACAGGCCACTCGCAAAATTCTGGCACACTATCAAGCGGTGGAACTTACCTCCAACGTCGTTCTGCCGGATTACGCTCATCTTGAGAAACCCCTCATCGAAGTGTTCACTATCGATTTAGGCACCTGCGCCGCCTGTGGCTATATGGTAGGCGCAGCTCACCGCGCCAGCCAGTTCTTCGAAGGGAAAGTAGACGTGGTCGAGCATAAATTGACCCTGGTTGAAAATGTGGCCCGGGTGAAGAAAATGGGAATCCAGCACCTGCCGGCTATCTTGATCAACGGGAATTTGAAGTTCTCTTCAATCATCCCGGCTAACCAGGAATTGGTCTCTGAAATTGAAAAATATTTATAGGAACAGTCTGTGGACCTTCATCTGGTAGGCGGTTTTCTAGGAAGTGGCAAAACAACCGCTATTATTGGCGCTGTCAAAGTCTTAGTAGACCAAGAGAAAAAGGTGGGGGTGATCACCAACGACCAGGGGAAGTATCTGGTCGATACCGCTTTCTTCAGGTTTTCTAATGTCCCTACGGTAGAAGTAACCGGTGGTTGTTTCTGTTGCAATTACGATGACCTGGATGAACGACTCGACCAGCTCGCAGAGGCGGTCAGGCCAGATGTAATTTTTGCCGAATCGGTCGGTTCCTGCGCGGATATTGTCGCTACGGTTGTCAAGCCGCTCATATCCCTGCGCCGGCGGGATACCGCTTTGACCAGTTTTTCGGTCTTTGCCGACAGTCGCCTGCTGCGTATGCGCCTGTTGAGCCTGGATTTACCCTTCAATGAGGATGTGATTTATATTTTTGACAAGCAAATCGAAGAAGCCAGCCTGCTGGTGATCAATAAAACCGATCTTTTGCCGGCCGGTCAAGACCAGGAACTGGCGGTTTTAGCTCGATCCCATTTCCCAAATAAACGATATATTTTTCAGGATTCGCGCCAGCCGGCCCAGGTGCAGCACTGGTTGGAGGTGCTCGATTCGACCCCCTATGATTTCCAAAGTAGACCTCTGGAAGTAGATTATGCCCGTTATGGAGCGGGCGAAGCTCGCCTGGCCTGGCTGGATGAAAAACTGGATCTAAAAGTATTATCAGGCAAGGCTGGTGCGCTCCTGGTTAACCTGATCAGAGCAGTATTAGATGCGCTTCAAGAACAACACCTGTCGATCGGGCACCTGAAGTTCTTCATCCAATCCGGCGAAAAGGAGGTGAAGGTCAGTTTTCCAACTTTACCTGAGGATGATTGGGAAGATCAAGTTGGATGTTTTGATGGGTCAGATGAAATACAACTTCTCATCAATGGGCGGATCGAAGTCAAAGCTTCTATCCTAAAGGACCTGATCCAGGCGGCGCTTGAAAAGGTTGCCAATTCTTTTCAGGTTGAGATCAACCAAGTCGAAATCGACTATTTCCATCCAGGCTTTCCACGACCAACTCACCGGATGAGTTAATATACAAAAGGTATGACTGCTCAGGCCTGGGTGGAATAGATGCGAATTTTGGCTGTTGCAGGTGCGTAGCACCTTCAACAGCCAAAATTCGGCCTTTTCCGTTCTTCGGCTGAGCAGTCACCAAAAGGATTGCTAATGGAACAAAAACCTCTGAAATTGATGATACCTGGTCCAATTCAACCCGACCGGGCAGTCCTTGATGCGATGGGGGGGCCAATCGTGCCACATTATGGCCCGCAGTTCACCCAAATTTACAATGAAACCCTTAATATGCTAAAGCAAGTTTTCAATACTAAAGGAAATGTGTTCTTGCTGCCAGGTGCAGGGTCAGCCGGAACCGATGCCTGCATCGGCAGCGCCCTTTCGACGGCAGAGAAGATCATTATTGGGTCGAACGGCTTTTTTGGCGACCGTTTGATCGCCATTGCAGATAGTTATGGATTGGAGATCATCCCTGTCACAGCAGAATGGGGCCAGCCGTTACGTCCCCAGGATTTTGTGGAGGCTTTCCAACGCCATCCGGATGCCAAGGCATCTGCCATCGTCCATCTGGAAACTTCTACTGCGGTGGTCAACCCGGTTGCAGAGATCACTGCCATTACCAGGCAGGCTGGGGCAATAACGATCGTTGATGCAGTCTCTTCCCTGGGTGGTTTACCTTTTCAGATGGACGAATGGGGCATTGATTTATGCCTTTCTGCTTCGCAAAAATGCCTGGGCGCTCCGCCCGGATTGAGCCCGATTGCCGTTGGCCGGCGCGGATGGGAAGCCATCGACCGGAATCCGAAAAAAGGCCATGGGTGGTACGGCGATTTGCGCGTCTGGCGGCAATTTGCTACGGACTGGTGGGACTGGCACCCATTCCCAGTGACCATGCCTACCAGCAACATCCTGGCCCTGCGCGAGGGGCTGCGCCAGCTTCTCGAGGAAGGTATCTCAAAAAGGTTGGAGCGCTACCGTAAGTTGGCCATCCTGTTGAGAAACGGCCTGCGCCGGATTAATATCATTCCTTTCACACCGGATGAGATATTAGCGCCGGTATTGACCGCGGCCTATTGCCCACCAGGAGTTTCCTCTGGCGAGATCGTCGCTTTTATGGAAAAAGAGCGCTGCATCAAGATTTCCGCTGGACTGGGCGCTCTAAAAGACAAAATCATCCGCATCGGCCATATGTGCCCGACCATTTCTGAAGCGGACATCGAAGAAGTCCTGGATGGACTGGCCGCCTTCAAGAAATGACGAAATAGTGACAAATTTCCCCCCTTTTTTCAATTGCCAATTTTGGGCAAGTGGTCTATAATCTAGTCACTATACTATATCTTGGAAGGAGGTTTCGTATGGCAAGTGTAAATTACGATCATGTTACAAAGAAATTCGGTGATTTCACAGCTCTAAACGATCTAGACATAGAAATTGCAGATAAGGAATTCCTGGTCCTGGTGGGCCCCTCAGGTTGTGGCAAAACCACAGCTTTGCGCTGCCTGGCTGGCCTGGAAGAAGTCACTGGAGGTCGTGTCATGATTGGCAATCAGGTGGTCAATGATGTGGCGCCCAAAGATCGCGACATCGCCATGGTTTTCCAATCATACGCCCTCTACCCTCACATGACCGTGTTTGACAACATGGCCTTTGGTCTTAAGCTCCGCAAAGTGCCAAAGGATCAGATCAAGCGTCGTGTTGAGGAAGCCGCCCAGATCCTGGGCATCGAGCATTTGCTGAAGCGCAAACCCCGCGAGCTCTCCGGCGGCCAGAGGCAGCGTGTGGCGGTTGGACGTGCCATTGTGCGTGAGCCGAAAGTCTTCCTCTTTGACGAGCCTCTTTCCAACCTGGATGCGAAGCTAAGAGTGCAGACCCGCGCCGAACTCAGCAAGCTCCACCAGCGTCTGCAGACCACCTTTATTTACGTGACCCACGACCAGACGGAAGCCATGACCATGGCCAGCCGCATCGCCGTGATGAATAAGGGCCTCCTGCAGCAGCTCGATACACCTCAGCACCTGTATGACCACCCAGCTAACCTGTTCGTCGCTGGCTTCATCGGTTCTCCGGCCATGAACTTCTTCCCGGGCAAACTGCGCAAAGATGGCGATGGCTTGTATGTCGACACCGGTGATTATGCCGTAAAAATACCAGATGACAAAGTCAAGTTATACGTGCCATACACCGGCAGGGATATCATCTTCGGCATCCGCCCGGAGAATGTCCACAACCCCGCCTTCATTCCACCGGGCATTCATGCCTCTCCCGTCGAAGTTAAGGTGGATGTGACCGAGTTGATGGGTAACGAAATCTTCCTCTACCTGCTCAGCGGGAAGACCAGTTTCGTCGCCCGTGTCGATCCTCGTACCCGCTTCCAGATGGGAGACCAGGTGCAGGTGGTGTTTGACATGGACAATATCCACATCTTCGATCCTTCTGTCGACCAGGAAAACCCGACCGCCGTCCGGAATTAGTTTTTCTGGATTCATGGAAAGCAAGTTTTTTGTAGCGCAAGAATTTTCTTGCGCTACAAATTAATTAAGGTTCTCTGGGAATAGCCGTGGTGAACTCCCAGAATTTGGCGTGTCATGACACCCCAAAATCTGGGAACCTTCCACGGTAAATCCCAATGAGCCTTAATCAAAGCGGTGTAAAATTCAACAGTTAGTGTATTTCTTGATTGAAGACTAAAAATATATGGAAGGAAACTATGATTAAATTAGTTCTTTTACGCCACGGGCAAAGCACCTGGAATCTGGAAAACCGGTTCACCGGCTGGACGGATGTGGATCTTTCTGAAATCGGCGTGGCTGAAGCCCACCAAGCCGGGCAGATTTTGAAAGCGGAAGGCTATGAATTTGACCTGGCCCTCACTTCCGTGCTGAAGAGAGCCATTCGCACCCTATGGATCGCAATGGATGAAATGGACCTGATGTGGATCCCGGTCGAGCGCGCCTGGCAGTTGAATGAACGCCATTACGGGGCGCTCCAGGGCCTGAACAAGGCTGAAATGGCTGAAAAATACGGCCAGGAGCAGGTTCACCTCTGGCGCCGCAGCTATGCTGTCCCTCCGCCGCCCCTGGATATGAACGATGCCCGCCATCCCAGGTTTGATAAACGTTACGCCGGCCTAAAGCCGGAACAGGTGCCTGCCTGCGAGTCGCTCAAGGATACCCTGATCCGTGTGCTGCCCTACTGGTTCGAGTCGATCGTACCCCGCCTGCAGCAGGGTAAGAAGCTCCTGATTGCCGCCCATGGCAACAGCCTGCGCGCCCTGGTCAAGCACCTCGACCACATTTCTGAAGAGGAGATTCCCGAGCTGAACATTCCTACCGGAATCCCGCTGGTCTACGAGCTGGATGAAGAAATGAAAGCTCTGCGCCATTATTACCTGGGCGACCAGGCCATGGCGGAAGCCAAGGCAGCTGAGGTAGCCCGCCAGGCTCAGGTCAAAAAATAATTACAATTTTCTCCCCAAAATGCCTGCCGTAACCGAAAGCGCCGCCGCCACGCTGCCTACGATAATAAACGCGTCCTGCCAGAAGGCAATCGGGAACAGGCGGATCAGCGTATCCGAATACAGGAATAGCCAGGTGTCGCCTGTGAAAAATAGATGGTGGAAATCGGTGAACAGAGTATCGAAACTGGTCAGGATGAAGACGAATATGGTCACGATCAGCAATATCGTGATCCAGCCTCCCAGTGAAACCGATCTGCCCCATACTGCCATCCATTTTTGCCGGTAAGCCAGCACGCCTGAAAGGGCGATGAGGACAACCAGGACGCCCCAGGTCACAAAGGAAGCCCGCGCCAACCGCTTGACGTCTGCCATGTGACTCAGCTCGCGTGAGTTAAACAGGGGCGAGCCGTCGGGAAATTTTAGATCGCCCAGGAAGGAAATTCCCGCATTATTGAGCATATAATCCAATGAACTCCGGGAATACATTGACCGGTCTTTGGCGGTGAAGCCATAGGTATCCGGTGGAAATCCCGGTGAATTGTATAAGCTGTCCCAAATGATCGGGTTCATCCACAGGAAAACTGCCGTAAGGATTATGAAAATAACCACGAAAAGCGGGATAAGCACGGAAAATATCGTTGGCAGCGGCTTCATCGCAGGTCCTCCACGTTTTCAGTGATGAGAAATTTTAACACCATATTGTTAGTGATCCACTCGATTGGCGCCAGGTCATCCGTAAAGATGGTATCAGGGGAGGGCGGAGGCTGCAGGTTGGCGAGAGCCAACCGCATCGAGGCCAGCAGGAGCGGGCTCACGTTGCCCCGACGGGTTAGATAATCCAGGTTGAGCGCCAGGTTGCTGTCCTGGGTGGGCTGGACAGTGGCGTATAAAATTGAGTTGAATGCGTTGGGGATATCCACCACGTGCACGCTGGGAAAAACGGTCAGGAGTGTGCTGCCAAGCGTGTTGATCAGGCGGCGGTCGCCTGGAGCGCGCCCCACGTTCATCACCACCACGCCGTCCTCCGTGAGATGCTGGCGGACGATCTCGAAAAATTCTTTCGTGGCCAGATGCCAGGGGATATAGGGTGGCCGGTAGGCATCGATGCTGATTACCTGGTAATGCTTGGTTGAGTGGGCCATTCCCCAGCGCCCATCCTGGATGATCACGTTCAGGTTGGGCTCGTTCATATCGAAATACTTTCGCCCTACTTCGATGATTTTGGGGTCGATCTCAAAGCCGTCGATAGGGATTGGGCCATAGATGGCGGTCGCCTGGCGGGCCGAGGTGCCGGCTGCCAGGCCAACGATAGCCATATTTATCACCCGGCTCGGGTCATAGGGAGCAGGGTTGAAAAATGGGCCGACGGAGACTTGCTCCCAGGGTCCGTTGAAATTGAGCTGCGTCGGGCTGTAGACCGAATGAATCCCCTGGCCTTCATTCAATCGCAGCATGAAAAGTCCATTCTGGTCGAGTACCTGGATGTAATTGTAAGCGGATTCGGTCTCGTACACCTGACCGGTAGTGGCTTTTTCCGTCCCTTTCACACCCCAGATGAACAGTCCTATCACCAGGGGCGGCATCCACAGGTAAGGCAGGATCGCCCGCCATCCGGCGGCCCGCCAAAGCCCGATCAACGCCACCACCAGCAGGATGCCGGAGAAGGTGACGAAAGTGCGGTAGGTGCCGATCAAGGGGATCAAGAGCAGCACCGGCACGAAAGTGCCGATAAAAGATCCCAGGGTGGAGATGGCGTAGATACGTCCAGACATACTGCCGATCTCCCGTGAATCCTTGACCGCCAGGCGGATGGCAAAGGGAGAAGTCGTCCCCAGTAGAATGACTGGGACGATCAAGAGAATGAGCACTGCAAGGAAAGAGCCAAACAGGATGCCCAGTTGGAGCTGGTCGAAGGCGTTGGCAGCCAGGCTCAGCACGGGTTTTGAAATTACCGGCACTATTCCGATCATCAGGGCGGCCCAAACTAAAATCTGGTAAAAAGTACGGAAGGACGGTGAGTGGTCAGCCCATTTCCCGCCAATGAAGTAGCCCAGGGTCAGGTAAATCAGGATCAGGCCAATGATGCTTGCCCACACCAGGTTGCTGGTGCCAAACACGTTTCCCAGCAGCCGGGAAGCGGCCATTTCTACCGCCAGAGAGGTCAGGCCCGAGAAAAAAACGGCGATGTACAGGTAGGTGCTGTTTTGGGTAGAATTCACAGGGGCATCAGGCATTGTTGCGACATTCGTTTCATATTGATAGCGGAATTATATCGTAAGGGCTCGAATACAGATATAATA
Source organism: uncultured Chloroflexia bacterium (assembly GCA_963820415.1). Lineage (GTDB taxonomy): Bacteria > Chloroflexota > Anaerolineae > Anaerolineales > Anaerolineaceae > CAWFZT01. The sequence continues at coordinate 460,368 of CAWFZT010000004.1, forward strand.
CGGCTGAAGCTCATTGGGATTTAGCGCGAAAGTTCGTTCACCAAGGGCCACGGCAGAAGTGTGGAGAAGAGGTGGAATGATGAAACTGGTAACCGTTGCTGAAATGAAGGCCATCGAACAGGAGGCCAACGCGCGTGGGCTGACCTACGCCATGATGATGGAAAACGCCGGGAAAGGCGTTGCAGAAGTCGTGCAGCTTGCGTATAGCCAATTAGAGGAGAAGATAGTCGTAGGCTTGGTCGGACCTGGCAACAACGGCGGCGATACTCTGGTCGCTTTGCGCCGCCTGTCTGGTATGGGTTGGAAGGCGATCGCTTACCTGGTCAGGCCGCGCGAGAGCGGCGATCCTCTGGTGCAAAGTCTGGTTGAAACCGGCGGTGAGGTACTGCAGGGTGACCAGGATCGCGGTTGGCAACAATTGGACGATTGCCTCAGCCGTTCATCTGTCTTGTTGGATGGGGTGCTTGGGCACCGGTGTTCAGCTCCCTCTGAAAGCCGACCTCGCTAAACTGTTAGGACACGTTGCGGCATTTCTTCCTCTCCCCAAGGTCGTGGCGGTGGATTGTCCCTCCGGAGTCGCCAGCGATACTGGGCAGGCGGCTGCCGCATGCATTCCGGCTGACTTAACCGTATGCATGGAAGCAGTCAAAACCGGCTTGCTGGCCTTCCCTGCCTTTAGTTTGGTAGGCAGGCTGGAGGTGGTTGGCCTTGACCTGCCGGCCGACCTGGAAAGCGTTAAAACTAACGCAGCGCGAGGTGGTGGGTAAAGCCTGGGTGCGGGAGAGACTGCCTGCCCGCCCACTTGACAGCCATAAGGGCACCTTCGGCACGGTGCTGATTGCCGCCGGTTCGATCAACTATACCGGTGCGGCCCTCCTATCGGCCAAAGCCGCCTACCGGATCGGAGCCGGCCTGGTAAGGTTGGCAGTCGCCGGCCCGCTTCACGCTGCCCTGGCCGGCCATCTCCCTGAAGCCACCTGGTTGATCCTTCCTCACGAGCAGGGGGTCATTTCGGAAAATGCCGCCGAAGTCCTGGCCAATAACCTGGAAAAAGCCGATGTACTCTTGCTTGGACCTGGCTGGGGCCTGGAAGAAACCACCGCCACTTTTCTACAGCACTTGCTCACCCGTAAAGCCGTCCATTCACGCGGCGCGATCGGCTTTGTCAACCCTGCCAGGGGCGAAGAGTCGCCAGCCGCCAATGAGGCCCTGCCCGCCCTGGTGATCGACGCCGATGGGTTGAAGCTGCTGGCCCAGATCCCAGACTGGCCTGAATACATTCAGGCCCCGGCCGTGCTTACTCCTCACCCAGGCGAAATGTCCGCCCTTACCGGGTTGAAGATCGACGAAATTCAGGCCAATCGCCTCGAGATCGCCATTAAGTATGCTCTCGAATGGCGCCAGGTGGTCATTTTGAAAGGGGCGGTCAGTGTGGTGGCCGCGCCAGATGGCCGTATCGCCGTTATTCCCATCGCCACTTCTGCCCTGGCGCACGCCGGCACAGGTGACGTCCTGGCCGGTATGGTCGCCGGTCTGCGCGCTCAGGGTGTGGCGGCCTTTGAGGCCGCTGCGGCAGCCGCCTGGATACACGCCCGCGCCGGCGTGCTGGCGGCGGATTGGTTGGGTCATCCCGCCTCCGTCCTGGCCAGTGATGTGCTTGATTCCATCGCCGAGGTGCTGCAAGAAGTAACCGAATAAAAGAAAAAAAGATAGTATGCGGTTGGACTGCACGCTATCTTTTTTTCGATTCCTGGAAAGTTACCCTGCGGGAGCTTCGCCTTCGGCGGGTTCTTCGGGTTTGTTTTCATCTTCCAGGGTGACCTGGCCGCGGCGCATACGCTCGCTGACGCGCTGCTTGGCCGTGCTGATTACATCATCGGCGCGGTGCTTGGCTGTTCCAATCACTTCATTAGCGCGCTGTCGGGTGGAAGTGTAGACTTCCTCAGCCCGGGTTCGCGTTTGGGCGGCTACCTCTTCAGCCTTGGTTGAAACTTCGCCGGCCGTTTTTTCGGCCATATCGCGCAGCTCAATTGCTTTTTCCTTGATCACTGTGCGGGTTTCTTCTCCGGATTGAGGGGCGAGCATCAAGGCCACCACAGCGCCGGTCAGTCCCCCAATGATAAATCCAAGCAGAAAAGTTCCAAAATCATCTCTTTCAGACATAGTTGCATCTCCTTTCTCGGAAACAGTTTGTTCGTTTACTTAATTACTTCCGCCCTATACGGAAGAGATCCACCAGTTTTTTCAGTCCTGCCAGGTATTCGTTTAGTTTCATAATCGGCTCTGCCAGGTTATCGCTCAGGAACACGGCCGTACCTCGCAAGGTATTCACCGTTTCGTTGGTAGAATTCAAAATCGGCTTAATTTCATTTTGCAGCAAGTTGATCAGTATCGAAAGCTGGATAATTAAAATGACCAGCGCCGCCCCAATCACCAGCGACTCAAGCGCCATAAAAATAATAAAAACGTCCCTGATCTTTCCGGTCGTATCCGTTGACTGCTGCAGCAAAAAAACTGCCGCGGCGATCAAGGCTGCCACGATCACCAAAGCTCCCAGAGAAATATACACCATGCGTCGCCGGGCCTGTTTTTCTTCTACGGTCAGGGCCGCAGGTTTGGAGGTAGGCGGCGCAGGTTGTTCGACGGCAGCAACATTCCCCTGTTTTTTGTCGGGTTTTTCTTCCATAGTTAGCCTAATTATATCCTGTTTTTAATATTTTACTATGAATATGTGAAATTTATATCTAATAAATTGCTAAGAAAAATAGTCGTTTAGGTGCTCGAAACCACTTGAAAAAGTCTAACAATATGTTAAAATATGATTGATAGCCATTAATTATTCTCTTGAATGAACAAAAATGAATATTATCGAGCAGCCCTTGAAAATTGAACGTCAGGCTCGCATCTGCCGGTTGGCTAAAGAAAAACGCCAGGTGACCGTTACGGAATTAAGTCTGGTCTTTGGCGTCAGTAAAGCGACCATCCGCCGCGATCTGGAAGAGCTAGATGGTCAGGGGCTGCAGCGCACGCATGGCGGCGCCGTGTGGTTGGATCAGGCTATGAAAGAACCGCCGATTATGCAGCGAATGCCCGAACAAGCTGAAAATAAACGCCGCATTGGTCTGGCGGCCGCCGGCCTGGTGAAAGACGGCCAGACCATCTTCCTGGGGAGCGGTACTACCCCCCTGGAAATTGCCCGCCAGCTCCCCAAGGACCTGCATTTAACCGTCATTTCTAATTCATTGGCCGTGATCAATGAGTTGGCGGATTGTCCGAACATCGAGTTAGTGGTGGTTGGCGGGCTGTTCCGGTACAGCGAATTATCTATGATCGGCCACCCGGCCGAGATGGTGGTGCGTGAGTTCCGCGCCGATAAAGTCTTCCTGGGCATGCGCGCTATCGACATCCGCCAGGGGTTTACTAATGATTACATGCCCGAGATTTTGACCGATCGAGCCATCCTGGCTATCGGATCGGAAGTGATTGTTGTTTCTGACCACACCAAGTTTGGCCGGGTCAGCTCGGTGTTTGTCGCTCCGGTTACCGCTGCCGATATCATCATCACTGACTCGGATATTTCATCAGAGATTGCAGGCGGGATACGTGAGTTGGGCATCCGACTGATGATTGTTTAATTACTAGGTTGGTAAATCAGGGGATTTTTAGTGTAAGTTTTTACAGGTGGGTGTTTAGATCCAATTTCCTGAATGGTTAGGCGAAAAGGACAGTTAGCAAAAAGGAGGAGAAAGAAGAGAATTTGATCGATTCGAGCTGGTTTTTTTCAAAAACTCAATTCACAAATTCACGAGGAGGAAAAAATGTCTAAATCGGTATCTAGACGAAATTTCTTAAGGCTGGCAAGCCTAGCGGTTGGTGGAACAGTTTTGGCTGCCTGTGGAGCGCCCGCGCCGGTCACCCAGGCCCCTGCGGAAAAACCAACCGAAGCGCCACCTGCTGCAGCAAAAATTTTCATGCGCTTCTGGTCTCACAACGACACCGCCTTTGTGGCCACTAACGAGACCCTCGTAAAACAATTCATGGCGGCAAATCCCAATGTAGAAGTGAAATACGAAAATTTTCCTTATGATGAATTCATGAAGACTATCCAGACCGCCATGGCTGCCAAGAATGAAGCGGATGTAATGGAGATGTTCGGAAGCTGGGTACAGTCCTATGCCAAGGGTAACACCCTCGCCCCCCTGCCTGAAGGCATGATGACCTATTCCAAGGCACAGGAAGTCTTTTATGCAGCGCCCCTGGATGGTTATGTCTGGGAAGGCAAGGTTTTCGGCCTGCCCAACGAGTACAACCTGGAAAACGGCGGTGTGCTCATCAACAAGCGCATGTTCAAAGAAGCCGGGGTAACTGACCCGCCAACCTGGAAGACCTGGGATGAGCTGGTTAGCGATGCCAAGAAGATGACCAAGATGAACGGCTCTACCATGACTGTAGCCGGCTTCGATTATGTCACCGATGATGGGCTGGGCTTTCTCTACTGGGAAGGCGTGCTCGAGCGCGGCGCTGACTACTTCGCTGCGGATAAGATCCACCTCGATTTCATGACCCCTCAGGCTGAGGCCACCGTCCAATGGTTGGTCGACATGGCCGTCAAGGACAAGGTCGTGGATTCTACGACTTTCAATGGCACGTCTAATTGGGTGGGCAACTCCTTCTTCCAGGGCCTGGTTGCCATTGGCTACATTGGCACCTGGATCGTCCCGCCCTCGCGCCAGAGCCACGCCGATTTCGCCGACCCGTGGGATTATGTCTCCTGCCCGCATTATGGTGAAAAGATGTCCTTCGCTGCCGATTCCGGTTGGGGACAGGTGGTCTCCCCCAACAGCAAGAATATCCAGAAATCCTGGGAATTAGTCCAATTCTGGACAATTGATCAGAAGAATGCCCGCGCCTGGAATGTCGGTACCGGCACGATTCCGGCTCAGAAAGCGGTCGCAGCTGATCCAACCCTGTTCAACGACATGAACTGGATTGCTCCGGGTCTTAAGGTGCTTCCTTACGGCAGATACGTCGGCATGCTGCAGGATCGTGACTTCATCTGGTACAACGTTATCTCTGCCCACATCACCGAATGCATGCAGGGGGTGCGCTCGGTGCAGGATACGATGAAGCTGATGAACGATGAAGCCAACAAGATGATCGACAGCAAGCTCAAAGCATGAATCTAATTGCCTGATTTCCCCGTAGGGGTGGGTCCAAGACCCGCCCCTTAGGGCATCGTACAGTTCACCTGTCACTTTACCTGTCATTGCGAGGCGTCTTCGCCGAAGCAATCTCAACGCTGGCTGTGAGATTACTTCTCCGACCCGGATAAAAAATAAATCAGATTTTTATTACCAGGTGAAAGCACCCACGCTGAAAGGGAGCAAACTATGATCACTGCCACACCGAAACGGGGCGGGTTGTTCCGTAAGCAGCATATCTTTATCGGCTCAACTCTCACCCCGGTTATGCTTTACATGATGTTTTTCACCTTTGTCCCGATGATCTGGGGGATTGCCATCACCTTCTTCCACTACAGCCCGACCCGCCTGGGCGGTTTTCTGGGCTTTGGAGGTGAGAACCCCTTCGCCGGCCTGGCTAATTATGCTGACCTGTTTGCGGATAACCCTAACGGCCAGCTTTTCCGCCTCTCGTTAGGTAATACCTTATTATTCTCACTGCTTTATTTACCGCTCAACCTGATCGTGACTGTGCCCCTGGCGGTGTTGATCGAGTCAATCAACCTGAAAATGAAAGTGGTTTTCCGCACGATTTACTTCTTGCCGGTCGTTACTTCGGCTGTGGCGGTGTCTTTGGTCTGGGGCGTAATTTATAACCCGACTTTCGGCCTGCTGAATGGGCTCTTACAAAGGTTCGGCATCTCGGGCATGGCCTGGCTTAGCGATCCGACCAAATTTGTTTTGGGTATACCGGTGGCCATGTTGTGCGTGCTGGTCGCCTACCTGTGGTCGGATATGGGCTATAACCTGGTTATCTTTATCGCCGGCCTGCAGGGTATCCCGGACGTATTCCGTGAAGCGGCTCTGGTGGATGGCGCCAATGCCTGGCAGCGTTTCTGGTTCGTGACTCTGCCCCTTTTGCAATCTACCATGACCTTCGTGACAGTGATGACCATGCTCTCCTCCTGGCAGGTCTTCGTCATTTTCTATATTATGACCGGTAAGGGAGGTCCGAGCAACCTCACCCGTACCCTGGTACTGCATATTTATGAAACCGCCTTCCGCTATCAGGAAATGGGCCTGGCCGCCACCGTGGCAGTGGTATTGTTCATCATCATCATGATTACCACCTTGCTCCAGTTGCGTTTCATGCGCAAAGAATGGGAGTATTAATCATGGCAACCTTACAAAGTGCTCTCCCTGTGACCAAACCCAAAGCCAAGAAAAAAGCCTACACGGGCCCCATCATCGCCCGCGCTGTGGTTTATGGCATCTTGATCCTGGGCTGTCTGTATACCCTGCTGCCATTCTTGTGGATGATTTTGACCTCGTTCAAGACTGCCACCGAGATCATCCGGCTGCCTCCTACCCTCTTCCCTGAACATTTCACCGTGCAGAGTTACAAGACCATTTTCAATGACCCACACGTCCCGTTGGCGCGCTTTTACTTGAACAGCATCATCGTCAGCCTCGCCATCGTCTTCATGGTGCTCTTCACCAGCTCGCTGGCCGGCTATGTCTTTGCCAAGTACCGCTTCTGGGGCAAGGACTTTTTCTTCACCATGATCCTGGCTACCATGATGATCCCCTTCCAGGTCTTGATGATCCCGGCTTACTTGATCCTGGTCAAGCTGGGTCTGGTAGATAACCTGCTCGGGTTGATCGTGCCCAGCGCTACCAGCGCTTTTGGCATTTTCTTGATGCGCCAGTTCGTCGAATCGATCCCATCCGAGCTGATCGATGCCGCCCGCATTGATGGCACTTCCGAGTTCGGCATCTATGCCCGCATTATCTTGCCCCAGATGGGCGCCGCTCTGGCCACCCTGGGCATTTTCCAGTTCATGGGCACCTGGAATGATTACCTGTGGCCGCTGATCGTCATCACCACCACCGAAAAACGCACCCTGCCGATCATGCTTTCCTGGTACAGTACCCAGCACGGCTCACGCCATGACCTGACCATGGCTGCCTCGATCCTGGTCATCATCCCGGTTCTGATCGCCTACTTTATCTTCCAGCGCTGGGTCGTTCGTGGCATCGCCTTGACCGGGTTCAAATAAACCCTATGACACAAATACACTCCTCTTCAAGGATGACGCTGCGCGAACGTCACCTGACCATCCTGGGCGGTGGCGTTCCCGACCGCATCCCGTGGAACTGCTACAGTTGGATCGTTCCCCAAACTCCTGCAGCGCGTGAGCTGGTCCGCAAGGGGCTCGGATTGATGGGCACCCGCCGGATTTACACTGAAATCCACGAAGAAGTGACCATCCGCTCCGATTGCTATGTCGTCGACGGGGTGCCGCACGAGCACGTCAGCATCGAAACACCGTTTGGCACCTTGACTGAAAACGCCACCATCGAGTCCGGATATGGCAGCCGCTGGATCAAGAAATATTTCATCACCGGCGCGCAGGATTACCCTGCCGCCGAATACTTCTTCCGCCACACCCGCTTCGAGCCGGATTTCGAACCCTGGCGCCAGGCGGATGCCGAGATAGGCGACGACGGCTTTGTGGTCGGCGAAATCATGCCCATCCCGCTCATGACCCTGATGGTAAACTGGATGGGCATCGAAGGCCTTACCGACGGCATCTACTTCCACACGGATGCTTTTGAAAACCTTATGGACGCCCTCGACCGGCACTACGACCGCCAGGTTCAACTGGCCGCCGAAAGCCCGGCCGAGATCATCTGGTTTGGCGACAACGTCACCGGCACGATCGTCTCGCCCAAATGGTTCGAGAAATACGTCGCACCGGAATACAAGCGTGTCATGCCGGTCATGCGTGCTGCCGGCAAGATTCCCATCGCCCATTATGATGGCGCCAACCGCCGCCTGGCCTCCTGCCTGGCGCGCACCGACCTGCCGGTCATCGAAGCTTTCACGCCCCCGCCCATCGGCGATTTCACCGTCGCTGAAGCCAAAGCCGCCTGGCCTGAAAAAGTCGTCTGTATCAATTTCCCCGGCAATCTGTTCCTCGAACCCTTTGAGACCATCTACACCTACACCCTCAACCTGCTGGCCGGTGGCGCCCCTGGCGGCCGCTTCGTCCTCGGCTGCACCGAAGATTTTCCCATGCAGCACTTCGAAAAAACCTTCACCGCTATGGGCCAGGCTCTGGCCGAATATCAGGGCTACTCGTGGGAGGAGTTTAACCACAAAGGGCATGAAGAACACAAAGAAAAAAAAGGGGGGAAGATTTTTTTATCCTATCAGTGGGAATCTGTGCTCATCTGTGGGTTCGCTCTTCTTTTCTCTCTTATAATCCTTCGTGCTCTTTGTGTCCTTCGTGGTTAAATCTTTATTTCCCGCCAACCGAAGACACTCGTTTGCAAGAAAAGGAAAATTGCTATGACCTCTACCGAAAAATTCATCCTGATTGGCGCAGGCAGCGCCATGTTCACGCGTGGCCTGGTGGCCGACCTGATGCGCACTGGCGAGGAGGTCGACCTGGCCCTGGTCGACATCGACCCCGAGGCGCTCGACGCTGCCCGCAACCTGGTCTCAAAAATGATCGCCGCCCGCCAGGCGCCCATTCACCTGACGGCTTCCCTTGACCGGCGCGACGTGCTCAAGGGCGCTACCGTGGTCATCACCACCATCGGCGTTGGCAAGCGCCGCGCCTGGGAACAGGACGTCTTCGTCCCGCGCAAATACGGCATCTATATGCCGGTGGGTGACACGGTCGGGCCGGGCGGCACCAGCCGCGCTTTGCGCATGATCCCTGCCATGGTCGCTATTGCCCGGGATGTGCTCGACCTGGCCCCGGACGCTCTCTTCATCAATTATTCCAATCCAATGTCGCCGGTCTGCCGCGGTGTGCGCAAGGCCACCGGCGCCGAGGTGATCGGGCTGTGCCACGGCACCCACGATACTGCCGGCTACCTGGCGCGCCTCCTGGGCGTACCCAGGTCCGACCTTTCCTACACGGCGGTCGGGATCAACCACATGACCTGGTTCACCCAACTCAGCATCAAAGGCATGGATGCCATGCCGGCCCTGCACATGCATGCCCAGCAGGTGTTGGCCAAAACCAACGCTGCCCTTGCCGCAGCCAAACAGGGCGCCCCGCTTCCTCACAACGGCAGCCCGTTCGAATCGACCTACGGCCATCCCTTCAGCTACCAGTGTCTGGAATGGTTCGGCGCCTTCCCCGCTCCCCTCGACCGCCACGTCACCGAGTTCTTCCCGCAGTTCTTCCGACATGGCCAGTATTATGGCAAGACCCTCGGTGTGGACGAATTCACCTTCGAGGGTACCATTGCCGTGGGAGATAAGATCTACGAAGAAATGCGCCAGGATGCGGCCGGCCCGCAGCCGCTGACCGAAGAGTATTTCAAGAAGCTGGGCGGTGAGCACGAGCAAGCCATCGAGATTATCCAGTCCATCCACCAGGGCCTCACCCGCCTTTACTCGGCCAACCTGCCCAACACCGGCCAGGCGCCTAACCTGCCCATGCAGGCCGTCATCGAATTGCCGGCCGTTACCACCGTCAAAGGGCTGAGTCCCATCGCCTTACCGCCCCTGCCTACCGGCGTGGCCGGCACCCTGGCCACCCGCTTCCAGTGGGTCGAAGCCATCGTCGAAGCCGCCCTGGAAGGCAGCCGGGATAAGTTCATCCAGGCCCTCCTGCTGGACGGCGCCGTCGACGAACCCGGCATGGCGGCTGCTTTGGCAGATGATCTACTGGCCGCCCAGGCGGCCTATCTGCCTTGGGCGTAGAAGTAGTGGCCTAATAGGTCAGATTCACGAATACCAGCCCACCCAGGTTCAAAGAGGCGGGTTGGTATTTTGTATACCTGGGCTTCCCCCACGAAATGTTCCGCGTCAACACACCATCCGCCCGTTAAGGTCGTTGACTAGCTTCGTGCTGCCTCGCGAAGCGCAGTGCGGTACCCCCGCAAAGGGCAAGTGATCGGCAAACAAGTAGAACACAAACGGGAGTTGAAAGCTGATAAATTGCTACTTCATAAAGATGCAGTAGAACCTTCATAGGAATGCACCAATCTGCACATTAATGCAGTTGACACTTTCATCTACCCTGTGCTATGCTCAGGTCTATAGGCCCCTCTTTTATAATATACCGCCGGGCAACCAGGAATCCGAATTGAATTTATTTGTTTTTTTTCGCGGAACAAATCCCTCTGAAAAGTAACTTCAGGAACCACATCAATTGTAAGGAACTTAATCTTATGCCCCCTCGCTCCCACGACATCCCCTTGCTCTTTACCACCCGCATCATCCGCTTGTTCTGCTACGGTTTTCTTTCCGTGGTGCTGGCCCTCTACCTGATCCAGGCCGGCTTGAAGGATAAGCAAATCGGCCTGCTCTTCACCCTCACCCTGGCCGGCGATGCGGTCATCACTCTCTGGTTGACCACTAACGCTGACCGCTTCGGCCGGCGCAGGACCTTGCTGGCTGGGGCGCTGTTGATGATCGGCGCCGGGGTCGTTTTTATCCTGACTAAAAATGTGGTGATCTTGATGGCTGCTGCTATCATCGGAGTGATCAGTCCCAGTGGCAATGAGATCGGTCCGTTCCTGTCTTGCGAGCAAGCCGCCCTCACGCAACTGATCTCCAACCAGCGCCGCACGCAGACCTTCGCCTGGTATAACCTGGCTGGTTCGTTTGCCACCGCCACCGGGGCGCTGAGCGGCGGCTGGCTGGCCCAGCTTCTCCAAAACAATGGGTATTCCGCCCTTAACTCTTACCGGGTGGTGCTGTTTGGTTACGCCCTGGGCGGAGTCGTGCTGCTGGCGTTATTCCTATTCCTTTCCAGCGCAGTTGAAATCCCGCCCTCCCCTGCCTGGGGCGCCCAGGGCGCGCCGAAACGTACGCTGGGCCTGCACCGCTCACGCAACGTAGTCCTCAGGCTGAGCAGCCTGTTCGCGATGGATGCCTTCGCCGGCGGGCTGATCGTGCAGAGCATGGTCGCCTATTGGTTCAACATCCGCTTCGGCGTCCAGGCCGGTATTATCGGCAGCATTTTCTTTGGCGCCAACGTATTGGCCGGCTTTTCCGCCCTCATGGCTGGACGCATGGCCAAACGCTTCGGCCTGATCAACACCATGGTCTTCACGCATGTGCCGTCCAACATTCTGCTCATACTGGTTCCGCTGATGCCAAACCTGCCCCTGGCCATCACCATGCTGCTGCTGCGTTTCAGCATCTCGCAGATGGACGTTCCCACCCGCCAGTCTTACACCATGGCCGTCGTCGAACCGGATGAACGTTCGGCCGCCTCGGGCGTGACCGCCATCGCTCGCTCGGTCGGCGCGGCCATTTCGCCTTCGCTGACCGGCCTGCTCTTGAGTGTGCCGGCCTTGATCAGCGCCCCGTTTTTCCTGTGCGGGGGACTAAAAATTTTCTATGATATTCTGGTGTACCGCGGTTTTAGACGAATAAAACCACCCGAAGAATAATCAAGGGCCGGCTCTGTAACGCAGGGTATACACTGCAACGCCGAAAGCGACCGCCACGTTCAGGGACTGCTTGGCGCCCTGCATGGGGATGCTGACCACGCGCTGGCACTGCTCCAGCAGGCCGGGATCGACCCCGGATACTTCGTTGCCCACCACCAGCAGCAGTGCTTTCCCAGGCTGCGCCGGGGCTAGGCCCTGAGCCAGGTCCCGAACCGCCTCAAATATCGATTCCGCCCTTGGCCCGCCTTCCAGCGCCCACAATTCGAAACCGCCTTTTTTGAGACTCTCCGCAGCTTCAAGGGCATCCCAATACTGTGTCCAGGGCACACTGTATTCGGCGCCCAGGGCGGTCTTGGCTACTTTGGGATGGTCTGGAGTGGGGGTGATCCCGCATAGGTGCAGGTGGGAGACGCCCGCCCCGTCGGCGGTACGGAACATCGAACCCACGTTGAGGCTGGAGCGGATATTGTCCAGCAGCGCCTGCACCTGCGGACCTGCCTGGGTTGGGCGGTGGTCGACCTTCAAACCGGCATAGGGTGACTCGACCAGCCGGGTCGGCGATCCGCATTTTGGGCAGGCGGTCATTTCAAGAGCATCGCCGGTCACCGGAAAACGGAAGCGGCAGGTGGGGCGCAGGCACTGACGGATCATCGAATAAGGTTCGGCCATTGGAATATTATACAGGGTTCATCGTAGAGGCACAGAGAGAAAAGTCTACTCTTTGTGTTCTCTGCTACCTCAGTGCCTCTGCGGTGAATAATTTATGCTATGATTAAGACGACATCGCAATCCTCAGGAGGCAACTATGAATTTATACGGAGGGGTTGAAGCGGGAGGGACAAAGTTCGTGTGCATGATCGCTGGCGGACCGGACGATATCCGCGCCGAGGTGAAATTCCCTACCACCCAACCGCAGGAGACCTTAGGCAGGGTCATCGCCTTTTTTAAAGAGAACCAGGTTAAAATATAAGGATCCTCTGGTGTCCATTGGGGTGGCCTGCTTTGGCCCGATCGACCTGGACCCGGAATCAGCCAAATATGGTTACATTACTACCACCCCTAAACCAGGCTGGCCGGATACCGATGTGGTTGGTACGCTTGGTAAGAGCCTTGGGCTGCCAGTCGCCATGGATACAGACGTCAACGCGGCAGCCGTGGGCGAAGGCGTTTGGGGCGCGAGTCAGGGCCTGGAGGATTTTGTCTACCTGACCATCGGCACGGGGATTGGCGGAGGCGGTCTGTCTAATGGACGGCCCATCCACGGCCTGGTGCATCCTGAGATGGGACATATGCGCCTGCCGCACAACTGGCAAGACGATCCCTTCCCGGGCTTTTGCATCTATCACGGCGATTGCCTGGAAGGCATGGCTTCCGGGCCTGCTCTGCAGAAACGTTGGGGTCAACCGGCGGAAACCTTTCCGCTCGACCACAAGATCTGGGACCTGGAATCGACTTACCTGGCCCTGGCCGTGCAAAACCTGGTGTGTACTCTCTCGCCGCGCCGGATCATCCTGGGTGGGGGGGTCATGCAGCAAAGCCACCTGTTCCCATTCATCCGCGCCAAAGCAAAAATTTTCCTTAACAACTATATTGCGGTGCCTGAGGTCCTCGAAGATATCGATCATTTCATCGTGCCGCCTGGCTTGGGGAACCGGTCGGGTGTGTTGGGAGCGGTTGCCCTGGCGAAGCAGATCGCGGCCTGAATGTAAGTTGTTTTGCCGTAGAGAAAGCGGATAATCATGGACGCCATCGTCCCCATTGATCTAAAATCTGAACAGACGCGTCTGCGCGTCCAATACCTGACCCCCCACGCCGTGCGGGTGACCCACGCGCCCCTGTATGGGAGCACTTTTCCCTCCGACCGTCCGTGGCTGGAGCAGGTCCTGCTGCCTCAGGTCCCGGTCATGCGCGATGAAGTGCACATCTATGCCCAGATCGAGAAAGATTGCCTGACGATCCGCGACATGGATGAAGCCGTTCTCTTTGCTGAAGCTATTCCGGTATCGTTCTGGAAAGACCAGGTCGAGTTAGGCATCCGGATCATCCGGGGTGAATCCTTTTATGGTTGGGGCGAATGGTTCAACGCCTTCCAGCGCACATCCGGAAAAATCGAGCTGTACAACCGGGAATCGATCTCGCTGGTACAGTCACGCCAGACCTATTCGACCATCCCTTTCTTCCTGAGCAGCCGCAAATACGCCTTCTGGTTGCTCAACAGCCACAAGAGCACCTGGGAGATTCAACCCGAGGCAGGCATTCTCCGTATTACAGCCGCCGGCCTGCCAGTCGATTACGTGGTGATTTTTGGCACCACTCCGGCCGAAATCCTGGCCAACTACACTGAGCTGTCAGGCCGGCCGCCATTGCTGCCGCGCTGGGCGTTTGGTTTATGGCTGACTGGCTATCCTCAGGAAGAGCAGGCCAGAGTGATCGAGCTTGTCGCGCAGCACCGCCAGCGCAAGGTTCCGCTGGACGCGATTATCCTGGATTATCATTGGGAGAAACGTTTCCACAACTTTAAATGGCGCTCCAGCCTTTTTCCGAATCCGCCGGGGCTGATCGACCAGTTGAAGAAAGATCATATCCGTCTGGGCCTCATTTTTACCCCCTATCTGAACCATACCAACGAGGCGGCCAAGAAACGGCTGCTGGATATGTCCGTCCACAACGTTCCTAAGGGCCTGATTGGCGATGATGAACGCGCCCTGCCTGAATACGAGCAGGCGGACAAGGCCAATTACCTGGCGCATACTAACGTTTCCTGGTGGTTTGGGGCGGGTGGCATGGTCGATTTCACCAATCCAGGCGCAGCCAGGTGGTGGAACGGCAAACTTAAACCTCTGTACGCCATGGGCGTCGATTTCTTCAAGAACGATGATGGGGAATACCTTCCGGAGAATGCCGAGAGCCACCTGGGGATTACCGGCAAAGAATACCACAACCTGTACGGCTTCTTTTATGGCAAAGCCATTTATGAAGGCATGCTGGGTTTGGACAAGCGCCGCCCACTGATTTATGCGCGCTCGGTGTGGGCCGGATCGCAGCGTTTCCCGGCTCTCTTTCTGGGGGACCAGAAACCTGATTTCGAGAACATTCGCCGTACAATGCGCGCCGGTCTGAACATGAGCCTGGCTGGATTTGCCTATTGGACAGCCGACGTGTTTGGCCTGGATGGGCGCACTACACCTGAAACGCACATGCGCTACGCCCAATGGGCTTTACTGTCACCCATCGCTCGCTATTTTGTCCGGCCGGAAAACATCGATAATACCCGTTTCCCCTGGTCACACGGCGCGGCTGTGGAGGCAAATTTCCGCAGGTACGTCCAATTGCGTTACCGCCTGCTGCCTTATTATTACCAACTGGCCTGGACGGCCTTCAAAACCGGCTTGCCGATCGTCCGCCCGATGCTGCTGGAATTCCCATCCGACCCGCGCATGTGGCAGGTCGAAGACCAATATATGCTGGGGGCTTTACTCCTGGTAGCTCCGGTTGTCCAGCCCGGTGCAACCAGCCGCAGGGTGGCCTTGCCGGAAGGGGATTGGTATGAGTTCTGGAGCTCAAAAAAAATCAGCGGCGGAAGGGAGATCAATTATCCGGTCAAAGCCGACCTGCTGCCCATCTTTGTACGCGCTGGGGCCATTCTCCCGATGGGGCCGTCCTTGGAATACATTTCAGATGAGCACACCTTCGACTCACTCGATCTGCATTTCTGGCCGCCCTTCAACGGCGAGATGGAATTCATCGAAGATGATGGTAGGACCCGTGATTACCTGGATGGAATTTTCTCCAGCCTTCCCATCCAGGCAAGTCAAGATGGGACAAAGGTTGAAATCAAGGTAGGCCCGGTTTTCGGTAAATATCCGGGAGAACTGGTAAAACGCAAGATCACTTTCGTCATGCACGATGTGCCGGAACCGGAAAAGGTCGAGATTAACGGAATCCAATCCTCTACCGGGTTCCATAACCTTGAGCAGCGCCAATTGGTGGTCGCCTTAGACGCCCAAATTCACTCACCAATCACAATCAATATCCAATTTTAATCCTGGCAACTAGCTATTTCATTGGCTCATTTTTCGGCCAGAGCCATGTCGTGCCGTTCCTCGATCGTTTTGAGGAGTGAGGCAAACGCATCCGAAAATGATTTGACTCCCTCGTCCTCTAACTCTTGGGTCACCTTGTCCATCGAAATTCCCAGGCTTTCCAATTCCCGGAGCACCTGTCGGGCATCTTCGTCATGGTCTTCGAGGGTCAAGGCGGCCTTGCCATGGTCGATAAAACCTGCCAGGGTTTGCGGCGGCACGGTGTTGACCGTGTGGGGGGCAATCAGGTTTTCGACGTACCGCAGGTCAGGATAGGCCGGGTTTTTCGTGCTGGTAGAAGCCCACAGCGGGCGCTGCAGGCGGGCGCCCACTCCGGCCATCTTCATAAATCGCGGGGTATCGAAAGTTTGCTTGAAAAGAGCGTAGGCCAGGCGGGTGTTGGCGATAGCGGCTTTGCCCAACAGGTTTTTGGCTCGCTCGCTTCCAGGAGCGCCTTGTTGCATAATAGCATCGAGCTGTGGATCGATTTTCGTATCGACCCGCGAGACAAAGAAAGAGGCGACCGAGGAAAGGAAATCAACCGGCAGCGCAGCCGCCAGGCGATCTTCCAATCCGCACAGGTACGCTTCAATTACCTGGCTGTAGCGCGCCAGCGAAAAAATCAAGGTGATGTTCACGTTGATCCCGGCGGCAATAGCCTGGCGGATGGCCGGGATTCCCTCAGGTGTGGCAGGAATCTTGACCATCAGGTTTGGTCGGTCGACCAGCGCCCATAGGCGGCGCGCTTCTGCCAATGTCCCGCCCGTATCATGCGCCAGGTTGGGGTTGACCTCAATGCTGACGAAGCCATCCCCGCCCTGGCTTTCTCGATAAACTGGCAGGAAAAGATCGGTGGCGTGGCGAATATCCTCGATTGCCAGCCGGTCAAATATCTCACCGGCTGAAAGCCCGGCGCGCGCCATGGGGATTAGCGCTGCGTCGTAATCATGGGATTTGGTAATGGCATTGTTGAATATGGTCGGGTTCGAAGTGACGCCGCGGATTTCACCCCGGGCGATCATTCCGGCCATGTCGCCATTTTCGAGCATGCGGCGCTGGATATTGTCGTACCATAAAGATTGGCCCAGGCGGGTCAGATCAGAGACTGCACTCATAGGAACTCCATTCAATCTTCTACACCCAATAATTCACGCGCCTTATTGTAAATATGGTTAGCCGTAAAGCCGTAATGTTCGTAGATGGTTTTATAAGGAGCGGACGCGCCGAATTTTGACATTCCAAGGATGGCGCCATGAGGACCCTACCCAACGTTCCCATCCCTGGGCAACCCCGGCTTCAACCGCCAGGCGGAGTTTAATCTCGGCCGGGAAGACTTCATTTTGAAAATATAATTCCTGGGCTTCGAACAATTCCCAGCTTGGGAAAGACACCAGGCGTACATTGAAGCCATCCGAAGCCAGGTGGATGCCGGCTTCTACGATCAGGCTGACTTCCGTACCAGATGCCATCAGGATGATCTGTGGTTTTCCGATGCCCAGGTCAGCCAGCACATACGCGCCGCATTGAACGCCATCGGTGGGTTTCATCCCCGAGCGGTCAAGCACCGGGACCGCCTGGCGGCTCAGCGCCAGCAAGGTCGGGCCGTTCCTGCGTTGGATGGCCACCTTCCAGGCTTCGGCCACCTCGTTGGCGTCTGCCGGGCGGATGACCACCAGGTTGGGAATGGCGCGTAGGGAGGCCAGGTGTTCGACCGGTTGGTGCGTTGGCCCATCTTCGCCCAGTCCGATAGAGTCATGCGTAAAGACCCAGATGCTGGGAAAATGGGAAAAAGCTGAAAGGCGGATGGCTGGGCGCATGTAGTCAGAGAAGACCAGGAAGGTGGCGCCGAAGGGAATCAGCCCTTTGTGGACAGCCATACCGTTGACCACTGATCCCATTCCATGTTCGCGCACACCGAAGTGAAAATTACGCCCCTGCTGGGTTTCTGCTTCGAAGGCTTCGCTGTTCTGGATCCAGGTGTTCGTCGAGGGAGCCAGGTCGGCCGAACCGCCTACCAGTTCTGGAAGGCGCGCCGCCAGGCTATTGATCACTTTTCCGGAGGCGACGCGTGTGGCCATGCCCTTTGGATCGGCCGCGAACTGGGGGAGGTCTTTGTCCCAATCTTCAGGCAGTCTGCCGGAAATACGGCGCTCGAATTCAGATGCCTGTTCTGGATAAGCCGCCCGATAAGCTTCAAAACGCTGTTTCCATTCTACTTCGTGGCGAGAGCCGCGCCGTTTGACCTGGCGATAATGTTCAAGCACGTCATCCGGTACGTAAAAACGTGGTTCGAGCGGCCATCCAAGCTTCAGCTTGGCTCCATTCAGTTCTTCTTCACCGGGCGGTTCGCCATGCGCCAGGCGGGTATCCTGTCGAGTGGGCAGGCCAAACCCGATGTGGGTATGGCAGAGGATCAAGGATGGGCGGGGATCCAGTTTAGCTTCGTGGATAGCCTGGTTGACGGCATCCAGGTCATTGCCATCCGCCACCTGTAAGGACTGCCAGCCATAGGCGGAAAACCTGGCAGCGCGGTCTTCGGTGAACGCCAGGTCGGTCGAGCCTTCGATGGAAATGTGATTATCATCATACAGGTAGATCAGCTTGCCAAGTTTGAGATGGCCTGCCAGCGAGGCTGCTTCTGAGGCGACACCTTCCATCAGGTCGCCATCGGTGACGATGGCGTAGGTAAAATGGTCGATGATCTTATGCTCTGGGCGGTTGAATTCGCAGGCCAGGTGAGCCTCAGCAATCGCCATGCCGACCCCGTTGGCAAAACCCTGGCCCAACGGGCCGGTGGTAGTTTCTACGCCGGGCGTCACCCCGTATTCCGGGTGACCTGGGGTCAGGCTGCCCCACTGGCGGAAGCATTTCAGGTCCTCCAGCGTGACCGCATAACCGGTCAGGTAAAGCAAGGAGTAGAGCAGCATCGATCCATGCCCCCCGGAAAGAATAAAACGGTCCCGGTTGGGCCAATCCGGGTTGGCCGGACTGAAACGCAGGTGACGTGTCCACAGCACATACGCCATGGCGGCAT
Organism: uncultured Chloroflexia bacterium; assembly: GCA_963820415.1. Lineage (GTDB taxonomy): Bacteria > Chloroflexota > Anaerolineae > Anaerolineales > Anaerolineaceae > CAWFZT01. The sequence continues at coordinate 479,090 of CAWFZT010000004.1, forward strand.
CGCCCATAGGTAATCCCGGATGTCCTGAATTTGCCTGTTGGACGGCGTCGGCAGATAGGAAACGGATAGTGTTGATTGCTCGCTGGGTGAGGTCGTCCATTTTTTGATGATCCCTTGGTAATTTTTAATTGATTGTACCATGAAGGAAAATCCATAAAAATGGATTGCATAAGAAACGTTTTCCGCCAGTGCACACCATTTTTGAGACTTTCCAGTTGTATCTCTACTCCAGCCGGACTTTGCGCAATCTCAGGCTGTTGGTGACCACAAATATGCTGCTGAAAGCCATGGCCGCGGCCGATAGCATGGGGTTGAGCAAACCGGCAGCCGCCACAGGGATGAGGATGACGTTATAGATCAATGCCCAGAACAGGTTTTGCCGGATGGTGGCCAATGTATATTTCGAGAGTCTTATGGCTCTGGCGACGCCGCGTAGGTCACCGCTGATCAAGGTGATAGGCGCGGCAGCCATGGCAATATCTGTCCCGGTGCCAATCGCCATGCCTACATCTGCCTGGGCCAGAGCGGGGGCGTCATTGATCCCATCGCCGACCATCGCGATCACCTGTTTTTTTCCCTGAAGCCGTTTGATTTCGAGGGTTTTCCCCTCCGGTAGGATTTCCGCCAGGACCTGGTCCACACCGACCTGGCGGGCGATCGCTTCCGCCGTATGCCGGTTATCGCCAGTGATCATTACTACCTGCAAGCCCGCCTGGTGCATCTTTTCAATCGCCTGGCGCGATTCTGGTTTTACTGTATCGGCGACTGCGATCAGACCTTTGATATCTCCGTTGACACTCACGAGCAAGGCCGTCCTGGCCTGGAATTGTATTCTATTGATGTCACTGGTCAGCCCATCCAGACGGAAGCTGTTAGTTTGAGCCATACGCAGGTTACCCACTGCCACCTGGAAACCGTCTACTTCAGCCTGCACGCCAAGCCCGGAAGTGGTCACGAAACCCTGGGGGTCGCTCAGCGCCAGGCCGCGGTTGCCTGCTTCGGCCAGTACGGCTTCTCCCAGCGGGTGCTCACTGCCTTTTTCCACACTGGCAGCCAGGCGCAGCAGCTCGTTTTCTCCTTCTGTAAAATCATTAACAATAATTTCGGTGACGGCTGGCTGGCCGCGAGTGATCGTCCCGGTTTTATCCAGGATGACCACATTGACTTTTCCAGCTTTCTCCAGGGCTTCGCTGCTTCGGAAGAGGATGCCAGATTCGGCGCCCTTACCCGCGCCAACCATAATGGCTGTCGGAGTAGCCAATCCCATGGCGCACGGGCAGGCAATCACCAGCACCGCCACCAGGTTAATCATGGCGCGCGTGAAAGCATTTACCTCAGAGCCGGCCAGCGGCGCCGGCACAAGGAAATACCAGACTAGGAAGGTGATCAAGGCCAGGCCGATCACGACCGGTACAAAAACCTCCGAGACTTGGTCGGCCAGCTTTTGGATCGGGGCCTTACTGCCTTGCGCTTCTTCAACCAGGTGGATGATTTGCGCCAGGGCGGTCGATTTGCCGACCCTGGTTGCTTCAAAGCGGATCATTCCACTTTTATTCAGCGTCGCACCGATAACCGGGGCCCCGGGAATCTTTTCCACCGGCAGCGATTCGCCGGTAAGCATTGATTCGTCTACCGACGAACGACCTTCGGTGACAACCCCATCCGTGGGGATTTTTTCGCCTGGGCGGACGACTATCACATCGCCGACGACAACCTCGTCAATTGGTAGGTCGCTCTCGATTCCGTTGTGTATCACACGGGCGGTTTTGGCGCGCAGCCCCATCAGCTTTTTGATGGCCTCACTGGTACGACCTTTGGCCCGCGCTTCGAGGAACTTACCCAGCCGGATCAAGGTGATGATCACTGCCGCGGTCTCCAGATAGATGTGCCCATCCAGCCAGCCAAACACGATGGGGAGCGAATACAGATAAGCGATGGACGATCCCATCGCAATCAATACATCCATGTTGGCAGATTTGTTACGTAACGCCTTAAACGCCCCGATATAGTACTGCCAGCCGACATAGAACTGGACCGGGGTAGCCAGGAGCAACATCAGCCAATTCATCCAAGGCGCATAGCCAATGGACTGAGGTATCAGGTCAAAATCGCGGCCCATGCTGAGCAGGAACAAAGGCAGAGTGAAGAGCATTCCGACGATCAACAGTTTCTTTTGATGGGCAATCTCAACCTGACGCGCTTTGGCTTCAGCATCTTCAGTTTCTCCACCGGTTTCAACCGTGTCGAAGCCGGCCCGCTTGATTGCCTGACGAACCTCCGCCTGGCTGATCAGGGTTGGAATGTATTTCAGGCGCGCGTGTTCGGTCGTCAGATTGACCTGAACGTCCTCAACCCCTTCCAGCTTCAACAGGGCTTTTTCCAGGCGTTGAGAATCACTGCTGTCACTCAGGTGACGGATAGTAAAATCCGCTTCTCCCTGGGCTATGCCATATCCGGCTCTATTTACCCGGTGGATAATATCGTCCAGCGCCAGCTTAGAAGGGTCGAATTCGACCGTGGCGCGTTCGGAAGAGAGATTCACCACTGCTGTGGAAACGCCGTCCAGTTTCTTAAGATTCCTCTCAATGGTCGCCACGCAGTTGGCGCAGGTCATCCCCGTAATGGGCAGAACGATTTGCCTGGGTTCAGCCATAGTTATTTTGCAGGAGCGTAATCTATCTCAGTCAGCAGCTCTTCGATCTTTTCAGGGGTAGCAGGGGGCTCGTAGCCGATTATGACAGTCTTGGTGGCCAGGTCGGTCAACACGCTTTTCACCCCGGGTAGTTCGGATAATTCCGTATTGATGGTGTGAACACAATGATTGCACGAGATATTAGGGACTGAATAAGTGATACTGATCATTTTTTCTCCTTAAAAGTAATCAAATTTTGTTAGCAGCCGAAAAAACTTCGGCAATTTCACCCAGCACGCGCTCTCGCTCCTCCGGGTCATCCCCACGCACGGCAGTCGTCAGGCAGCTATTGAGATGATTCTCGAGAATTTGCGAGCTGACTTTATTCAGGGCAGCCTGGACGGCCTGGATCTGGCGAATGACATCGATGCAGTAGACGCCCTCTTCAAGCATATGTTCTATGCCGCGAATGTGACCTTCGACGGTTTTTAATCTGGCAAGCGCTTCTGGATTTTTCATGTTTTTCCCTTTCATCATACCCCCCCCATGGGGGAGGGGGTATGGAATAAATATAACTAATATTCTCCGTTTTGTCAATAGCATTAGCGATCTTGACATGTTCCTTTTTCACCCATACCATTAATGGGAAGTGTGATATTTAATCTACCTGGCGATAACTCATCGAGGAGCTGAAATGGATCAAATTCTGAATTAAAGACCTGCTGGTCAGGACTGTGATCGGTATCGATGAACACGAGCGATCCCAGCTGTGGGATGTCCTGATTAACCTGCTGATTTTTACCGATTTCAGCAGGCCAGGGCGGAGTGATGATATTAACGACTGCGTCAATTACGCCACTGTGGTTCAACAGGTGCAGGCGTTGGTGGAAAGAGCCACTCGCCACACGCTAGAGGCCCTGGCAGAAGATATTGCCCGGTTTTGCCTGGAAATACCTGGTGTCAACGGCGTAAAAGTAAGAGTAGAGAAACCCAACGCGGTTCATTTCGCCCGGCTGGTAGGTGTAGAAATTGAAAGGTACGCGGTGTCCAAACCGGTGGCTGCGAAGGACGATGAAAACGGTCTTTCTACCACAACCACCGATTCGGCAAGGCCTGTCGGGCTTCGAGAATGGAAAATCAGGCCGGCCGTGGCGGGAGATATCCCCGCCCTGGTCGAGCTGAGGCTAGGTATGTTTCAAAGCATGGGATATTCCGACCCGGCTGAGTTGGAATGGTTGAGAAAAGAATTGTACGAATATATGGTCCACAAGCTGCCGTTAGGAGAGTATATGTCCTGGGTGGCGGATGTGAATGGCCAGGCAGTTGCCAGCGGAGGATTGGTGATCCACTCGGCCCCGCCAACCATTCGCAACCGGTGCGGTCTCGAAGGGTATGTCATGTCTGTCTTTACTGCCCCAGAATGGAGGAAACTAGGCATCGCACGTGCGATCATGACCGCCATCCTGGATTATTTGCGGATGAAGAGTATCCCGGCAGTGACGCTGCGCGCCACAGAGCAGGGACGTCCTATGTATCTTTCTCTTGGATTTACGCCTGATGATAGAACGATGGCTTTAGATATCAAATAAAGCCGTTATTCGACTTTTTTCCAATATTTACGTTTCCAACCATCACGCGGTTCTTCGAAACGCGACCAAGCGAAACCACGCGACAATAAGAAGTCGTGCACCTGATCGTCACGGTCGGCATTTCCCGGGCAGAGCAGGATCGACCCGCCCGGCCGGGTAACCCTGGTCAGCTCATTGTATTCATTTTCCGGTGCGTCGCCATAGACGTGACCGCCCATCGTTATATCGGCAAACCGGTCCGGAAATGGAAGAGAAGTGATCAGGCCATCCATGATAAAAACGTTACGAAACCCTATCTGGCTGGCTTTTTGGCGCAAGTAATCGCGCAGGTTACCGACCGGCTCGACCGCATACACGGTCTTTGCCTTTTCGGCGGCTACCAGGGTCAACCGGCCTGTTCCGGCGCCCACATCGATCACGACCTTATCTGTGAAATCTACGATGCCGGACATTTCTTGTGAATCCCAATTCAAGAAAGGCTGTGAATCGTAGACGGCTGGATCGGTGGCGTAAACTGCCAGGTCATCGATGGATTTCAGAACGACAATCTCGGCCTGGCGAGTTGTTTTCTGGACAGTACTGTCAGGCTTGCGGGACATGATCCAATTCAGCCAGCCTTCAATTTCCGGGCATTTATGGCGGATATACCATTCGACCGCTGGGTTGGCTTTGAGCGCCTTAGCCAGATCTTCTTCAGGAACCCAGCCGGGGAACCAGCTTAACTCCACCCGTTCCAGGAGGAGCAGGGTTTTAAAGGATAATTTCGAAACGTCCATCCATGCTCCAGACATGCTTATATCCTCCGAAGACTAAGAAAAGAACTTAACACAGACCTTGGCACAACCCGCCAGGGCAGAATAAACACAGATAGAAGAGGATGATAAGGGATAAAGACATGCATTAAATATAGAAATTTTTTCTGAGACACCTTTTCTAGGTTCTATAGCCAATCAGGGATGTAAGTGCGGATCTTATTTTCTGAGGAATTTGCGATAATGTTCGAGGTTCTGCCGGCTGATCATAGAAAGTTCATCCGGTACTTCATCCGGAAAAAACCAGCCTATTTGGCTGCATTTTTCCGGTTCTTTGATTTCCGGTTCCCCAGAAATAATCTGGCAAATGTAAGTGGGGGATACCCAGTGCTGTTTTTCATCGACCAGGATATGATCGACCACATCCAGCAGCTCGCCGACCTGGATGTCAATCCCGAACTCTTCACACATTTCACGGGTAAGCGCCAGCGCCAGGGTTTCGCCAAACTCCACCGATCCGCCAGGGAATTCCCACAGGCCGCGTTCATTTTTCGCCAATGGGCCACGCCGGGACAAAAAAAGCTGACCCTCAGGATTTACGATAATGGCGCCTACCCCAATCCCAATATAGTCAAAGCCGCGTTTCATAATATAATTGTATATCGATTTTGTTTCGCAAGTTGCGACTTTGTTTGAGCCGGGCTGGCTCAAACAATACAGCTTATCTTACCCTCTGCAATATTATTTATTTGGTGAATTTATTGGGAGGCAATGGTATTGGTATGCATAAGCTCACCCGGCGAAGATTCTTGACCACGGTCCTGGGGACTGCGGTGGTTATGGAAGCAGGCGCGCGCCTGGGGTGGCTTCCCGATCCGGTATTGCCGGTACAGGCCGGATCTTTCCCGTCGGTGGTGGCTGCCAGCGGAACAAATAATGATAAAGCAGAAGCAATCCTCAGGTCGGCTTTAGACAATCTGGGCGGGATCGGGCGGTTCGTCAAACCAGGCCAGACAGTGGCCATCAAGCTGAACGCCACCTGGGCCTTTCCACCGGGAACCGCGTCTTCAACCGACCCGGAGGTGTTGGCCGCTGTGGTAAAGATTGTCCAGGAAGCCGGGGCGGGAAGAATTATTGTCATGGATCATTGCTCGATTGAGCCTGGGGCGGCTGAGAGCTTGCGCGTAAATGGTATCGGTAAATTGGTCAAAACCCTGGGAGTCGAATCGACCTTCCCCGACCGCTTCAGCGGACCGGAAGAGCTGTACACCAAAATCAACCTACCGAACGGAAAAGCCTTTCAAAACCTGGGGGTAATCAAAGCGGCTACAGAAGCAGACGTCCGCATAAACCTGGCGGTTGCCAAAACGCATAACGTGACGCGCATGACCATGTGTATGAAGCATATGATGGGTTTCTTGGAAAACCCTGGCTCATTGCATACTCGCCTGATGCAAGGGATCGTGGATATCAACGGCGAATCCGAAATAAAAGCCAATCTGCACATCCTGGAAGCCATTCGGGTGCGGGTTCCCTGGGGTCAATACCAGATGTGCGCTGGGCCGGAAACGGATATCACCAATCCCAAGGTGGTTAAACGGGTGAATCAAATTGTAGCAGGTATCGACCCGGTTCTAATTGATGCGTATGGCAGCCAGACTTATTATTCATACGAGCCCAAAGAACTCCCTTACGTGAAAATGGCCGCAAATGCTGGATTAGGCGAGATTGACCTTGATAAAGCGACCACCTCTGGATACCTGCAAACGGTTTCTGTGGGGCAGTTGCCGGCGGTGGTTGAGCCTACTCAGCCGGTGAGACCAACGGCTTCAACGGCGATCACCCTCATCACGCCAACTTCTGGACCGGCAGCTACAACGACGCCGCTTCCAACCGAGGTTGAAGAGGCTGACCTGGGGGCTGAACCGGCAGCCAGCGCTGATTCCAGCCCAACCAGTCCAGATGTCGCCAGCCCGAACCAATTCCTGAACGGTGCATTGATCCCGGCCGCAGCCATTGTCACCGGAATCGGTCTGGCAGCCTGGCACAGGTTGATGAAACTGGATGAGAAAGACAACCATGCCCAACCGAAAGAGTGACTTAAGTAAACGTCGCCGCATAGTGAAAGTCTCCCGGAAGCTGGTGCAGGTCGGATTCTTATTCCTTTTCCTTTATCCATTCGTTCCGGTTATTTATCGAAGACTTACCTATTCTTCGGCGCCGACGTTTTCCTCGTGGCTGCTGCCCTGGGACCCTCTGCTGATGATCGGGCAGGCGGCTCACGCTGAATGGCTGCTGATGGTAATCGGAGCTCCATTGTTTCTGTTATCCATGTCGCTCATTGTGGGGCGGTTGTTTTGCGGCTGGATCTGCCCGATGGGTACCACCCTTGACCTGGTTCACTCCCTGACCGGCTGGCGCAGGTTCCGCCGGCGTAAACTGTTGTCTGACCGCCGGGGGGTGCGCCGGAACGACTGGCTGCGCTATTATTTATTGTTGGCTATATTGGCAGGCGGTTTTATTTCAAGCCAGATGCTGGGCCTGTTTGACCCGCTGGTCATTTTTCAGCGTACTGCTACTACATTGATGAATAACATTTTTGCTACCCAGGAGACCAGGCTGCGGATTTATTTTTCTGTTATATCCCTCGTATTTATTGGTATGGCGGTGCTGGAATTTTGGCAACCCCGCTTCTGGTGTCGCAACCTGTGTCCGTTGGGGGCAATCATCGGCCTGGTTTCACGCTGGAGCCTCTTGAATCGTAGAGTGACATCAGATTGCACCAATTGTGGGGAATGTCTACGAATGTGCCCCATGCGGGCAATCCCACGTGAGGTGCATAACACCGATTATAGTGACTGTACTTTCTGCCTGGAGTGTGAAGGGGCCTGTCCTCAAGAGGGCATTTCGTTTGGGTTCGGATCTTTGGCGCTAAAAACCTGGCAAAAGAATGAGACTGGACTTGACTCGGGTACAGTTCAACGCCGTCAGGGGCGATACATCCTTCCAAATAAGAAAAATGCTTCCCCAAGGTTATCCCGCCGGCGATTTATTGATGGCGTAGCTGCCGGTATGGCTGGTGCAGCTATCGTTCCTCTCATCGGGTTATCCTCACATACAGGGGTGATCCGCCCGCCAGGAGCGTTGCCGGAAGAGGAGTTTTTACGTACCTGTATTCTCTGTCAGGAATGCGTACGGGTCTGCCCTACTGGAGGACTGAAACCGACTTTTCTCGAAAGTGGCCTGGCAGGGATCGGCACCCCCCAACTGGTTTCACGGCAGGGCGCCTGTTCGATCAAGCCAAGCTGTCCGGATTTGTGCGGCAAAGTTTGTCCTACTGGAGCGCTTCGACCAATCCGCCCTGAGCAGCTCAAGATTGGACTTGCCCGGGTTGATCACAATCTGTGCCTGGCCTGGGACCAGGGCACCAAATGCCTGGTGTGCGTTGAAGCCTGCCTTAACAATGCGGCCCAGGCCTACCAGGGGCGAGTAACCATCGATCCACAAAAATGTACCGGTTGTGGGCGTTGTGAAAGCGGCTGCCCGGTGGCTGGCAGCGCCATCAGGGTCTACCCGTTGGAAACAGTTTCATAGCAACCTGGGAGCCAGGTCAGTGATAGGCTAACAACGTGCCATCTTTGCCCAAGATATAAATTTTTCCCCGTGAAAAAAGCGGGCCTGCGCTGATCCAATCGCCTGTGTCCAGCTTCCATAGATCTTTGCCGGTTTGGCGATCGACGGCAAACAGGTCTGGATTATCCGGCCCCACATAATAGATAATTTGGGGAGATAGGGCCGGCGTGGTAGTGATTGCAACAGGAGTCGAATTTTCCCAGGCCGGTTTTCCGGTCAGTTCGTCCAAGGCAGCCAGTATCTGTCCGGAAGAAGCGACGTAAACTACGCCAGAATCGATGATGGGTGAGGCGTACACGCTATCTGGGGCGGGGTAACGCCAGTACTGTCCCCCGATTCGACCGCCAGGGAATAAACGCTGCCATCACTTGACCCAAATACAACCCGGTTGGCGTTCACTATTGGCTGACTTTCGACAGCTCCCTGGGTTAGAATTCCTTTTTGCCACCGGGGAACTCCGCTGGTCATATCAATTGCGTATAGATGAGCATCGGCTGAGCCGAAGTAAACCACACCACCTGATACTGCTGGAGAAGCCCGCAGGGCTCCTGCGGTTTGGTAGCTCCACAGTAATTTGCCATCAGGCAGAGAAAGGGCGTATAAAGAACCATCGCTTGAGGACAAAAAAACCTGGCCATCCGTCGCCGCCGCAGCAGCATAGATTGGCGCTTTGGTTGGAAAGCTCCACATTATTTTTCCATTCGAGGCGTTTATGGTATACAGTTTTCCATCCTGACCGCCGATAAAGATCAGTCCATTGCTCACTGCTGGAGGCGAGCTGGCCTGGGTGGAAAGGGATGCTTGCCAAATGGTTTTACCGGTGGCTGCATCGAGGGCTGCCACCTGGCCTTGTTCGTAGGCAACGAATAATTTCCCTTGCCACAGGCAGTATCCAACGGGCACACCTCGAACGACCTGTGTCGACCATAGAAGCTTAACAGGGGTATTGGCCTGAGGAGACGCTTGAGCTTTGGCTATAAACCCCGGAAGATCCGGGTCATCTGGTTTTAGTTTCTGAGCATCTTGAAGATAGCCCAGAGCCAGCCGGCGCCTGCCTTCAGCCTGGTAGGCCATGGCAAGTTTCTTGATTGCCGGCAGGTTATTTGGATCGGCCTCGACGGCCTGACGGTACGCCAGCAAAGCCTCGGGTTGGCGTTGCTCACCTGCAAGCCGATCTCCTTCTTGCATGTAGCGGTCAGAAAGGCTGTTGAAACGATTGCCGACTGCTTCAAACGCATTATTAAGCGTCGCGCAGCCGCTCAGGGCAAACACAATCGAAAAGACTGAAATTGTTTTTACCAGAATGGAAAAACTGCCCCGGCCAATAAATGGTTGCATGGGATTGAATGGCTTTGTATCTACTTTTTTAAGGCATGCAGGGTAACCCGAAAGTAATTCACCACGTGCTTCAAAGGGGAAATGTGGCTCTTTTCATCGGCGTAGATGGTACTGATAGGTACCCATTCCAGGGGATAACCCATACGAATGCAGTGGATGACCATTTCGACTTCGAATTCAAAACCGCTTTCCTGGTAAGCTAGAGTATCCTGAGCAAGTCTACGGCTGACCAGGCGATAACCGGATTGGTTATCCGGAATTGATTGGCCCAGCGCCCAGGAAAGCATGTACATGCCAAGTGTATTGGATACCCGCCGTACCGGCGGCATCTTACTAAAATCGCGTTTGCCGATAATCAGGTCAGGCTGCTTGGTCTGGAAAGTATCGATAAATAAAGGAATCTCATCTGGATCGTGCTGCCCGTCTCCATCCAGGGTGATGATCCCATCGTATCCTTTTTCCACTGCCAGGCGAAAACCAGCCATCAGGGCTTTACCTTTGCCCTGGTTAGGGGATTGTGAAAATACTTCTGCCCCGGCTTGGGCTGCCAAGACGGCGGTCTGATCAATGGAACCATCGTCGACCACCAGGACTGGCAAATGCTGGCCGGCGCGACGGACCACACTGGAAATGTGTATGGCTTCGTTATTGGCCGGGATCAGAGCCAGAATTTGGTTGTGTTCACGAGTATTTATCATAGGTTGGAAAAAAGGTCCAGGCTTAATTTCTATTCAACCCCGGTTATTTAGTGGGCAGGTCTACCGTTCTTAAAATGCGCCTGCCCACTGCTAAGAATGCCTGGTTTTGATTAGCTTTCGGCAATAGTGACTTTCACCATTTTGTCGCCTTGTTTGATCGCATTTACTACATTCTGACCTTTGATCACTTTACCGAAAACAGAATGTCTGCCATTTAGATGCGGCTGAGGTGAATGGGTGATGAAAAACTGGCTCCCATTCGTATTTGGGCCGGCATTTGCCATTGAAAGGACGCCCGTTTCATGCTTCAATGGGTTCCCATAAGTTTCGTTTGCAAATTTGTAGCCGGCGTCCCCTATGCCAGTGCCGGTGGGATCTCCTCCCTGGATCATAAAATTGCTGATTACCCGGTGGAAGGTAACCCCGTCGTAAAAGCCTTCCCTGGCCAAAAAAACAAAATTGTTAACCGTCTTAGGAGCATGCTCCGGGTAAAGTTGAATCTCAATTGTGCCCCGATCGGTCTCGATTGAGGCAACATATTTCTTTTTCAGGTCAATCTGCATCGCGGGAGGAGTATTCCATTTTTTGGCTGCCATTTTTTCACCTTTCTCAATTTATTTTAGATAATTGGGATTATATCACTTCACTAATTTGCTTATAAATTGAGCCGCCTGGTCCGCTCCATTGAGTGGCTCGCGCTGGATTCTTGACCTTGAAAGCCATTCTGGCAGCCTGGATATCCAGTTTCCCACTTGAAAATTCTCTGCGGAGATCTCAAAACCTCCGATCGACTTCTGAATAAATTCTGCCATGACCGCCAATTTAGGGAATCTTTGCCTGGCCACGTAGGCAAACGGGATACCAGCCCAATAGGCTTCGGCAATCGTGCTGTAGCCAGCTTTTCCGATGACCATGTCACTCGCTGACATTAGGTCCGGATGGTAGAAATCGGAATGATGGGGTAGAAAGATCCGGTTTCCATCAACCTTCATAGTTGGGCTGGCACCTGGTACTACGAAGTAAACGTCTGGCAGATCCGCCAATTCTTGAGCGAATTGGTACTCCTCCTGTATACCGCCCATAGAGATAAGCACGATTTTCCCACATGATGGGATCCCCAAGCGTAATCGAATTTTACCGGCGGGAATTCTGGTTTTACGGCTGACAGGCCGGGTGGTCAAATGGCAGCCAACGGAAGGAACACATACCGGTTCGGTCTGAATATGGTAATCTGCTCCCAAAAAGACCTCATGAAGGTACTCGATGGGCCTCCAGAACCTGGGTTCTTCATCGGCATAGCCCTGGTAAATCCAATCCCAGGTGAAGTTTTCAATCAAGATAGAGGGGATTCGTGCGGCATTTGCCACGGCAATCCCTAAAGGAGCAATATCACACAGGATCAGCTTACAATCTAAACGCTGGATTTCTTTGATTAAATCAGTCATTCTATTCGGAATGAATGGTAGGAATTTGGTAAGCCGCTCGATAGTCAGATGCAGGTCTTCGGTCAAAGGTGTCTTCTGCGCCAGGCCAACGTCACTAAAACAATTATGATAAGTGTAGGAACCAGGATGAGAAGCGGTGAAAAACCATTCTGGAACCTGGGTAAATAGTTCGAAATGGAAGTCGGGATTGATCTCAGTCATCGAGGTCATGATGGCCGAAGCGCGTGCTGCATGCCCATAGCCGTGCGGGGTAATGAAATAAGCCAGGTGAATTTTTCGCTGCGATGACATGCTTATAGAAAAAACTTTCTGAGAGACTTAACGATAAAAAGTGTAAAAGTGCTGGTATAGTATACCTGAGCTAGCTGGAATTTTTAAGAAGATTTGATCTAAAAATAACACGGCCTCCTGGCGGGAGACCGTGTTTTCATACGACAGTGCGGCAGATTAAAACAGACTTCGAAAAATCATCAGCAGGCCGATAATTAAAAAAGGAATACCGACCGGTGCAGCAATCAGGGTTATTGTTAAGACGAGGCCGACGATCATCAAAGCCAGGCCTAGTACACCTAGAACCAGGCGACTGGTGAGGCCCAGGAAAAATGCCAGAAGGTTCCACAGGGCCACGAAGGGCCACAAGAACCAGGCAACTTTACGTTTATGAGAGTGGTGGTGCATGGTGAACTCCTTTCATTCTAATACTTGTCACATTAAAATTATGACTCTTGCTGGTTAGTGTTCTGTGTTTCCTCAACTCTTTCAACTACTATGGTGAAATTGGCAGCCAAGGCGGCTATAGCTCCCAGTGCTGCCCAAACCGGCAGAAGGATGGCGCCCACCACGCCGATGGTCAAAGGCACTTCAATCAAGGTTTCGCCTTTATCGTTTTTTATAATGATCCTGCGTACATTGCCTTCGTGCAAGATCCTTTTAATTTCTGCAATCAATTTATCGCCATCAACCTTGAATTCCTCGTAACGTACTTTTTCATCATTCATTTTTCCTGCTCCTTGCGAAAAAACCATCCATTCTGATCGGGCAAAACACACTCATTGATTGGTTCTTTTTCTCGGGTAAAGGCTTATCCTTGCCTGTTTCTCTATTCCATAAGATATACGATGGAATGATAAAAAAGTTGCAAGGAAATTCTTGGCAATTTAAATACCCCTTACTTCTACAGGGAGTATGAAATTTCCATCCTCGCCTGGTGTAAGATAAACCAGTTTGCGAATGGCATCCCTGTTTAAAGCTCCGTATATATGGGGAAAAAGCTTTTTCCCGCCCTCTAGGTTCTCGTACCGAATTTCTGTCTTGGCCAGATCGGTCTCGATACATAGTAATACGAGGCCAGTTTGTCCATTGAACCTTTGGTTAGCAACGCCAATCACCTGGTCGAGAGTGGAGCAATGGATAAATTCTTCTGTCTTCAAAGTATCACCAGCATATTCTTCTCCGTCTAGAATATTCATTATCTCGTTCTTCCTGGTGATATGGTATATGATCATTTTTTGCCCTTTTTACGATTTATGATGGCTCATTGGGATCTTCCGTGGAAGTTCCCGGATATTTGTGGGTGCGAGAGTGCGCACGCACGCTCACACCCACAAATTCCGGGAGTTCACCACGGGGATTCCCAAAGAACCTCTTTAATTACCGGGTTGCGCAGTGATTAAGAAGAGAAATTATAGCAGATAAAAAACCACCTCAATAGATCTGGGGTGGTTTTTGGGAGGGGGAAACTAACCGGTCACATTATCTGCACAACATTACTGAATAAAGCTCCGACGCCTCTGCCGAATACATATACTAAAACAAGAACAAAAATCGCAACTAATATAAGGAGCATCGCGTATTCGACTAATCCCTGGCCTCTTTCTGCTTCAGGCACAATCATAAATCCATCTCACCTCCTTCCGCTTCCCCGCTCCCCGTATATTCATTATCCCTACTTATTAGCTACTTTCACTTTACAATATTGTAAGGTGTTCTAAAAACCATGCGAACGCTGGTCTAGCTGGCGTTCGCATGGTCTCTAGAGGTTATTCAGGAAATTCTTGGTCGGGTACCCAGCAGCAGAGCACCAGTTCTCGAGCAGCCCTTACTTCATCAAGGCGTTTCACCGGGGTATCGTGAGGAGCCTCCTTCAGCAGTTCAGGTGTGGTTTGTGCTTCTGCCGCAATCTTGACCATCGCCTCTGCGAAAGCATCCAGAGTTTGTTTGCTTTCAGTCTCAGTCGGCTCGATCATCAAAGCTTCGTGGACGACCAGCGGGAAGTAATTGGTCGGAGGATGAAACTTATAATCCATCAGGCGTTTGGCAATGTCCAACGCCCTGACTTGCGGAGACTTATCCCAATGGCCTTCGAGCACAAATTCATGCATGCAAATGCGGTCGTAAGGAACCTTATAGGTATCACGCAGCCGCGCCAACAAGTAATTGGCGTTTAATACCGCATATTCCGATACATTGAGCAAACCATCCGCTCCATGCATATAGATGTATGTGAATGCCCTCACCAGCATGCCAAACTGACCAAAGAAAGCTTTCACTCGCCCGATGGATTTAGGAGGTATGTAGAAACCGTATAGTGGTGGGATTTCGTCAGTTTCTTCTTCGGTCACCACCACGATTGGACCAGGCAGGAAATCTGCAAGGTGTGGGGCTACGCCGACTGGTCCTGAGCCGGGCCCCCCGCCGCCGTGGGGAGTAGAAAAAGTCTTGTGCAGGTTGAAGTGCATGACATCAAAACCCAGGTCACCTGGACGGGTGATACCCAACAGTGCATTCAGATTGGCGCCATCACCGAAGACCAGCCCGCCTGCCTGGTGAACAATTCTTACCACATCTAAAATATTCTGATCGAACAGGCCGAGTGTGTTGGGATTGGTCAGCATCAAACCAGCTACCTGGTCATCACATACAGATTGCAGCGCTATTAAATCGACGTTGCCTTTGCTATCCGTAGGGACATTGACTACTTCATATCCGCTCATAGCAGAGCTGGCAGGGTTTGTACCGTGAGCCGAATCTGGGATGAGAATTTTAGTCCGCTTGTAGTCCTGGCGATCCAGGTGATAGGCGCGGATGGTCATCACACCGACCAATTCTCCTTGAGCGCCGGCGGAGGGTTGCAGGCTGATTGCAGCAAAACCGCTGATTTCGGTCAGCCATTGCTGAAGCTGGAACATCATAAACAGGTTGCCCTGCACCGTCTCAGCCGGCTGCAGGGGATGGGTGAAGGCGAAGCCAGGCATACGGGCGATTTCTTCGTTGATCTTTGGGTTATATTTCATCGTACAGGAACCCAAAGGATAGAAACCACCATCAATGGAGTAATTTAATTTGGAAATGTTGGTGAAGTGGCGCACAACGTCCAGTTCCGAAAGTTCAGGCAGTGGGAGGTTTTCGCGGACCAGCCCTTCCGGCAGGGCAGAACGCTCGACATCTGGTTCCGGATAATTAACGCCGGTGCGTCCATGAGAAGAGAGTTCATAAACGGTAGGCTCAGGCATGGCTCACCTCCTTGAATACCTCGGCGAGCAGGTCAATTTGTTCGCGGGAATTCATTTCCGTTACTGCAATTAACATGTGATTTTTCAACGAGGGGTAATCGTTCCCCAGATCGTAGCCGCCCAGGATATCGTGATCCAACAGGTATTGGTTTACCTCCTCGATGGTAACTGTATCCGGAAAGCGAACGGCAAATTCATGGAAGAAGGGAGTGTCACAATATACAGAAAAGCCTGGAATAGCGTGAATTATTTGTGCAGCATAATGGGCTTTGTGATAGCAAAGCTCAGCCACCTGCTTTAACCCATGTTTGCCAACCAGGCTGAGGTAGATTGTGGAAGCCAACGCCATCAGCGCCTGGTTGGTGCAAATATTGGACGTGGCTTTTTCGCGGCGAATATGTTGTTCCCGAGCAGTCAGGGTGAGAACGTATCCTCGCCTG
Source organism: uncultured Chloroflexia bacterium (assembly GCA_963820415.1). GTDB lineage: Bacteria > Chloroflexota > Anaerolineae > Anaerolineales > Anaerolineaceae > CAWFZT01. Next base: position 495,129 of record CAWFZT010000004.1, read on the forward strand.
CCCTGGCTATCCAGGGTCTCTCCGACCAGCCGGCCGGAAAGCTTTCGCACCAGCTCTTTTTTAGCGGCAAACAAGCCCAGGTAAGGCCCTCCAAAAGAGAGGGGAATCCCTAAAGGTTGGCCTTCGCCTACCACGATATCTGCTCCGAAATCCCCTGGCGCTTTCAACAGGCCCAGGGCGATCGGGTTAATCACGACCGCGAAAAGTGCACCGGCTTCATGAGCAGTTTTTGCCAGGGAAGAATAGTCGTAAATCCGTCCGAAGAAATCTGGGTATTGGACCACGACCAGCGCCGTGTTGTTATCTATTAAAGCGGATAAAGAAAATGGATCAGTCAGCGGATTCTGATCAGCTGCGCCAATCTTGATATCCAGCTCTGGATATCCGCATAGATAAGTACATAACGTTTCGCGGTAATGTGGGTGAACGGCCAAAGATAGTACGAAACGCGTGCGTTTTTCGCGGAAATGATGGTAGGCCAGGACACCAGCTTCCGCTACAGCCGTAGCGCCATCGTAATGGGACGCGTTGCATACCTCCATACCGGTCAGCATGGCAATCAGGCTTTGATATTCAAAAATTGCTTGAAGAGTGCCCTGGGAGATTTCTGGTTGGTATGGCGTATAAGCTGTATAGAATTCGCCTCTTCGAAGCAGGCTGTCGACAGCCGCTGGGATGTAGTGATTGTAGGCGCCTGCTCCTAAGAAGCAAGCCAGATCACGAGTGGTCTCATTGGCCTTTGAAATATCCTGCATCTCCGAATAGACTTCCATTTCAGTTAAAGCAGGAGAAAGGTCAAGCTTCGGAAAACGGTAAGCCTCAGGGACATCTTTGAAGAGGTCTTCAAGTTTTTTTACCCCGATGACTTTTAGCATCTCTTCCCGCTCTAAATCCGTATGCGGTATGAACATTAATGGCTCCGCTTCTGACAATATGCATCGTAGGCAACTGCATCCATCAACCTGGCTAATTCACCAGGATTGGTCAACTGTACTTTTAGCATCCACCCATCTCCATACGGGTCAGAGTTGACGCGTTCCATGATTTCCGGAAGGTCAGTATGCACTTCAGAGACTTTGCCAGAAACTGGCAGGTTAACGTCGGCGGTTGCCTTAGCTGAATCGAGGGTAACGATGATGGAATCCTTTTTTATTTCATCCCCCGCTTCGACTTTGAATTCGACGTAGACAATATCCGAAAGTTGGCTTTGGGCATAATCGGTAATGCCAATGGTTGCGATATTCCCATCGACAAGCACCCATTCATCGCTCTCCGAATACCTCAAGGTTGGTGGAATGTTCATGGTTTAGCCTCCTGAAGATTGGTTTAGATTTTACGAAAACCCTATTCCCCCTTATCATTCTACGAAAGAGGGGTTGAATAGTCAAGGGAAAACGTCAAACTATCAATTTGATCGATGAATTTCTCTGGATCTGCTTCAGTCATCAGGTCAAGGTTTTGATCCCTGGAAATGTGATAAGGATTCAGGTACCGTTTAGCAAATTTCCGAAAGATCACCAGGCCACGTTCAGCGCCATAAAATTCCAGGCACCTGGAAAGATGATTCTGGATAGTCGTTTTCACCCTTTCAATGGGTACCTTTTCTCGGTCAAGTCGGCTGAATATCCAGGGATTCCCAATCGAGGCCCGGCCGATCATCACGCCGTCGCATTTCGTGTGCATTTTCATCTGCTCAATGTCCGCGACGGTTTTTACGTCTCCATTGCCGATGACCGGGATGGATAATTTTTGTTTAATTTCAGCGATAGCGTCCCAGTTCGCCATGCCGCTGTAAGACTGGGCTTTTGTACGGGCATGTACTGCCAAAAGCTGACCACCGTTATCTTCGATGGCCCGGGCAACCAGCAAGTAGTTTAGGGAAAGATTGTCCCACCCCAGCCGGATCTTACCGGTCACCGGAATGTCGAGATTCTTGGATAATTTGCTAAAAATCAAGCCGATTTTCTCCGGCGTACACAGAAGGCCAGCGCCAGCGCCGCGGTTGGAGACTGATCTGGCCGAACAACCCATATTAACGTCGATGATGTCCGGGTTATATCGCCTCACTTTCAGTGCAGCTTTCAGAATGCGCTCAGGGTCATCATCATAAATCTGGTAGACGATTGGCCTTTCCGATTCAGAAAAATACAGTTTCTTTTCGATAAAAGGATGCCCATAAACCACATCGATGGCATTTATAAATTCGGTATAGCTCATGGCTGATCCCAGTTCACGCGCCAACGAGCGGAATGGATAATCCGAATATCCATCCATCGGCGATAGGATCAAATCCCCATAAATTGGAATATTACGTACTTTGAAGAAAGGTGATATGGCTGACATAAAGAATATTTTACTCCAAAGCATTGGATGTATAATTGAGCAATTTCACCTGGAGGTCACTTTGGGCCGGATCATCAATACTGAAGGTGCCGGTAAGGAGCGCAATCGATTGAGCAGATGTATCGTTTTGTCGCTGCGAGAATTGATGCGCCAATCACAACCTGACGATAAAAGCCGCGATCTGGCTGCTTTCATCGCGCTGGCATTGCTTTCGATTTCAGATACTGTTGAAGCTTCGGTTGTGGCCTGGGAGAAAAAAGGTTACTGGGTCAAAGCCGACCGTTACCGGATGGAATGGTCCTGGACCGAGCGATTCGGAAAACAGATGAAGCAAGCAGTTTTCCAGGAGGATTGGCCAATGGTTGCTCAGGTTTCTGTCCAGGTGGCGCAGAAATTGATGTCAGTCGAAGTGCCTTTACGCAATCGTTTGGGAACACCCTGGGTAGGCGCCTGGGGAGCTTTAAAGCAAATGCCATAGAAAAGCACCCCTTCAATTTCTGAAAAAAAACGCCGCAGGGAAATCCCCTGCGGCGCCATTGGTTAGCTATCCTTCTAAGCGGTTATTTTTTCTTCAGGATGATCCGGGCATCGACAACCTTGACGCCTTTTCCTTCTTCATAGACCAGAACGGGATTAGCATCAGATTCGGAAATTTCGCTTGCCAGATCCAGGATCATAGTGGAATAATGGCAGACGGTATCGGCCATTGCCTGCCGGTCGCGGGGGGCTTCGCCACGGATGCCGGACAGGATAGGCGCACCGCGGATTTCACCGAGCATGCGGAGAGCCTGGCCATTCGAGACTGGGGCAACGCGGAATGTAACGTCTTTCAAGACTTCGACAAATATACCCCCCAGACCGAACATCATCGTCGGACCAAAAGTCGGATCGTTTATCGAGCCCAGGATAACCTCAGTACCCCAGGGGGCCATTTCCTGGATGGCAATGCCATGGATCCTGGCATCGGCTTTGTAAGCCTTGGAATTTGCCAAAATCGCGCCGTAGGCCTCGTGGACGGCATTCTCGTCCTTGATGTTGACCTTAACTCCACCGGCGTCAGACTTGTGCAAAATGTCGGGTGAGACGATTTTCATCACGACCGGAAAGCCGATCTTCTTGGCAAGTGCAACCGCTTCGTCTTCAGTCTTGGCCAAAGAGGTCGACGTCACAGGCAGTCCATACAGGGCAAAGACCTGTTTGGCTTCAATTTCGGTCAGTGTATCCCGCCCTTCGGCTCGTGCTCGATTAATAATTTCCATGGCGGTGGCGTGATTGGAAGTATCACCAATTACGATTGATTCGGCGACCGTAGCTCTCATACGCGCATATTCCCGTAAGGCTGCCATGGCATTCACGGCAATATCCGGCGCGGGGTAGGCAGGAATGCCATTTTCGACCAGCCAGCTCATGGCTGCATTGGAACGCTCTCCGCCAACGAAGGAGACCGTGATGGGTTTGTCAGTTATTCCGGATTCATCTACGGCTTTCTTGATTGATTGCGCAATTTCCATTGGGTTGGTCATGGCGGTTTCACAATAAAGTACTACCAGACCATCAACCCAAGCATGTGCGTAGCAATATTTGACCGAGTCGAAATACCATTCGTTCCCCGCCATACCGGTTAGGTCGACTGGATTTTTTGCAGAACCAAAGTCGGGCATGTGTTTTTTGACTTCCGCCTGTACATCCAGGGGAGCAAATTTCAGAGGAATCCCGTACTTTTCGGCTGCATCGGTTGCCAGTACACCCACGCCCCCACCATTGGTTATGATCAGGAGGTTATCACCGTTCATGGGAGGCAATAGAGACAACGCCAAGGTGCGATCGAACAGGTTGCCCAGATCAGTCGCCTCTACCACACCGGATTGCTGGAAAGCAGCTCCATAAACCTTGGCTGCCCCAGCCAACGAACCAGTATGTGACGCGGCAGCCGCGGCTCCATGGGCGGAAACGCCAGCTTTTAGAGCAATGATCGGTTTCTTGGTCCTGCGGCTGGCTTCAATGAAAGGACGTCCATTCTTGAAACCTTCAATGTAAAGGCAGATACAGGTGGTATTCTCATCTTCATTCAGCCAATCTACCAGGTCGGCAATATCGATGTCAGCCGTATTGCCTATTGATATTAATTTATCAAAACCTACCCGGCGGGTGTATGTGGCTGCATCCAATGCGATCAAGAGCGCTCCGGATTGAGTGATCAGCGAGGCCCGACCGGACAAAGGTAAGAAAGGTGCGAAGGAGGCATTTAGCTTGTCGGAATTGGATAAAACACCCACAATATTGGGACCCAGTATCCGGCTGCCATAACTGTTAGCCTGGCGGACGATCTGGTCTTCCAGGTCGTGGTTCCCTACTTCACTGAAGCCAGAGGTGATCACCATCAGGCCTTTGACGCCTTTTTTACCGCATTCATCTATGACCTGGGGAACCAACTTGGCGGGTACGGTGATAACCGCGGCATCCACAGAGCCAGGGATGTCCAGGATGCTTGCGTAGACCTTTAACCCAAGCAGGTCAGTTGCTTGTGGATTGACAGGGTAAATCTCGCCCCTGAAACCTGCTTCAATTAGACCTTTTACTACAGTATACCCAATCTTTCCGGGTATGGTTGACGCACCAACCACGGCAATAGTTTTTGGCCGGAGAATGGCATTGATCGCTACGTTATCCACTTTTTTTCCTCCTGAAGATGGTTATATTAGTTTTTTTGTTTCTTACAAAAAAAGTCCCATCATTGACAATCCGGGACTTGATTTTAGGGTAATCGTGATTTTGAAGGTAGTCCCCATGTAAGGTGAGCATCAAGTTCATTAGCTAATTCGAGTAGAATTGATTATAAACTGCTTTAATCCTATTTATTGTATCCAATTTTCTGAAAACAAATGTACCATTTTCGAGGGTATATTCATCATTTTCTAAGTTCTTCACAAAGAGGGCCTGTGGTTAAAACCATAAATCTTCCAGATGACCTTTCTCCTATTTATCGAGAACATGTTGAAAAAATTCTACTTGCCGGATTGGCAGCGGTCGATCCAGGCATGGTAGTCGAAAGTTTGGTGAAACGGCATGGAAATTATCTGGAAGCCGGAGGTCACTGGTATGATTTAGATACACTATAACCGAGTATTGGTGGTGGGGTTTGGCAAGGCTGTAATTCCCATGTCTGCTGCAGTGGAGCAAATCTTGGAAGACAGCCTTACTGCAGGTATGGTCATTTCTAAGCATGCCAATTTAAGTTCTGGGTATGGGCTATCGAGCAAAATCCAGGTGAGAAAAGGTAGCCATCCGGTTCCCGACCAGGAAAGTATCCTGGCTACCCAATCTTTGCTTGAAATTACCCAAGGTTGCTCAAAAGATGACCTGATAATTTGCCTGATCTCTGGGGGAGGTTCGGCATTATTTACCTGGCCTGTGGCTGGGATCACGTTGGATGATGTGCGGAACCTTACCTGGCTGTTATTGAAAAGTGGGGCCGAAATTGGGGAAATTAATACGTTACGAAAACATCTCGATCAGGTGAAGGGCGGTGGACTGGCGCGTTGGTTATTTCCCGCTCAGGTGGTGACTCTTATTATTTCGGATGTAATTGGCAATCCCCTCGAAGTGATTGCTTCCGGCCCAACGGTTGCCGATCCATCGACGTTCGAAGACGCCATTCAGATTCTGCAAAAATATAACATCGTCCATGAAATCCCGAACAACATTTGGGCTTATCTCCAAAAGGGTCTGGTTAATAGCAGTCTCGAAAGCGTGAAAACGGAAGACCCGGTGCTCGAACGAGTGCAGAACCTGATCGTTGCCAGCAATTATCGAGCAGCTCACGCAGCAGCCGCAGAGGCGCAACTTAGAGGGTTTCATACGCTGATCCTTACCACCTATTTGCATGGAGAGGCATCCCAGGCCGGAATGTGGCTGGCAAGCATACTAAAGCAAATGGTATTGACCGGCGAACCGCTGCCCAGGCCAGCTTGTGTAATTATCGGAGGTGAAACGACCGTTACTGTGCGTGGAAACGGACTGGGAGGAAGAAACCTGGAAACCGCCCTTGGCAGCGTTTGCGACCTGGCGGGTTTGAATGAAATAGCACTGGTTACACTGGGCACCGATGGAGAAGACGGTCCTACGGATGCGGCGGGAGCGGTCGTCACCGGAGAAACGTTGAATAAAGCCGGTCGACTCCTAATAAACCCGCGTGTTTCCCTTGCTAATAATGACAGCTATCATTTTTTCGAGAAAGCCGGTGGGTTGATTAAAACCGGACCGACCGGCACGAACGTCAACGACCTGGCATTCCTGTTTGCATTTTGAGGTGACTTATTTCGTATATACCTGCGGATTGGCGCAGTAAGGGAGGGGTTCTCCTTTCAATCCGGCCTGTAGATTTTCGCAAGCCATTAAAGCCATGCGAATGCGTGTTTTGGTGGTAGCGCTGGCAATATGCGGAGTGATGATTACGTTGGGCAATCGCAGCAATGGATGATCGACCGGAATCGGCTCAGGTTCAAATACATCCAGGGCTGCCACGCCAATTTTCTTTTCTTGCAACGCCCATAACAAATCTCCTGGGTTTATGATTTGTCCACGCGCCGTATTAATCAAGATCGCTGTTGGCTTCATCTTTTCAAATTTTTCACGGCCAAAGAAATGAAAGGTCTCTTTCGAGAGGTAAGTATGGATGGTGACAATATCGGATTGGGCAAGGAGATCTTCCAGGCTTACATAGCTTACACCCAGCGATTTTTCAAGGTCCGGGTGGTGGTTGAAGTCGTGATAGAGAACGCGGATATTAAAACCGGTAGCCCGTTTGGCCACAGCTTGCCCGATCCGGCCAAAACCAATAATGCCCAAAGTAGCCCCCATCAGTTCCAGGCCCAGCAGGATGCCTGGTCCCCAATGGCGCCAGATGCCCCGGTGTACCTCCTGGTCAGCTTCAATTACTCGCCTGGAAGCCGCCATGATCAGCGCCCAGGTAAAATCGGCAGTGGTTTCAGTCAATACCCCAGGTGTGTGGCCCACTGGTATGCCTAGCCGTGTGGCAGTAGCAATATCGATATTATCGAAACCTACTGACATCTGGCTGATTACTTTACCGTTTTTCGCTAGTTTTTCGATGACCGGCCTGTCAATCTGGTCAGTTAGCAGGGTCAAAATGCCGTCAAGATGAGATGCTTTAGCGAGGATTACCTCGTGAGGTGGCGGATTTTCACCTTCCCAAACGTCTATCTCGAACGCCTGGTAGAGCTGCTGCATAGCAGGCTCGGCGATCATACGTGTTAGGAAGACTTTCGGTCTTGCCATAGTTTAGGTTATTCCACAATGAAATAAAACTTACACTTTATAAGAGTTACGCACCGCCGGGAATAGGTAATTTTCAAATGCCTGTTCCTGGTTGTAATCGGGTATCCAGCCCCAATCCTTACAGGCGGCCGAGTCATCGATATCCGCCGGCCAAGTATCTACAATGACTTGCCGGTTCATATGAGGTGCAAAAGAAATTTCAGCCCCTGGGAAAGCCTTGCAGACGATGTCATAGAATTCCTGGGCTGTGGGACTGAACGAAGTGACGTTATAAACGCATTGAGTAAGTGAGCTGGCGGGGGCATTTTCCAACACCAGCAGGGATTTAATCGCATCGGCCATGGTCATAAATGGGAGCCGGGTATCTGGTCTGACAAAGCAAGCATAAGGAATGCGCTGGGCAGCGTGATGTAGCATTTCTGGACCATAATCACTCGTCCCTCCAGTCGGAATGGTCACTGCGCTGATCAACCCCGGGAATCTCAGGCAGCGGAAATCAATCGAGGTATGTGCCCGGTCGACCGCCAGTTGGCGGTAGTACTTGGCATAATATCGGCCCAGGTGTTCGCAATAGAGTTTGTTACAGCCATACATAGTGGTCGGCTGCAGCCATTCGTTTTCCTTGACCTTCCCAACACGGTTCTTAGTTGCCAGGTTGGGTAGGCCGTAAGTGGCAATTGAGCTTGGATAGAGGAATTTAACCGAGCGGCCCTGCCATTGTGATTGTTCGACTGCCAAACGAAGCAGGTTGAGTGTTCCTTCCACATTAACTCGATGGGCTGTTTCGGGGTTATATTCGGCTTTGGTTGACAGGATGGATGCCAGATGGTAAATAGAACGGATTTCATATTCGGCTACCAGTCGACCCAGGAGCATATTATCCAGGATATCACCCTGGATGAAATACTCGCAGTATGGTTTTAGTCGTTCATCCAGGGGTTGAACGTCCAGGGCGACGATATGAGAGGAACTCTGCTGCCCAAGATAAGTGATCAGCCCATGCCCAATTTCCCCATTGGCTCCTGTGATTAAAATGACTTCTTTGCGCATGTTTTGTCCTCTTCATTTTTTATTGATCTGGCCAAAAATAATTTCCTCATAGAGTTATTTTATCCACTAATTTGCGCCCGCAATAAAGGAAAGGATTGTAATCACTCATCTTCAGGATAAATGGCGTGTTCCTTTAGAAAATTTACCACAATTTGAAACACCTCTTCCGGATTGAGAAGGTCAGTAAATATGTACAGGTCAGCATGTTGCCGGGCATGAGCCAATCGCCGGTGTTGCTCCAGATATTCATCCATCGTCCAGTTTAACTTGCGCCTGCGGATGGTCACTGGATAAGAGGCATCCAGAAATATTAGAAAGTCGGGATTGGTGATCTTCTGCCACATGGCGCCAACATAGGAATGCTCCTGGGCAATATGTCGGGCATAAATCCCAAGAGCACTAAGTTTTTTTACGAGGGTTGTTTTTCCTGATCCACAAGGTCCGACAATGCCAATTACCTTGTGAACTTGTCCTTCAGTTCTCATGCATAGGGTGTGCGTACCGGTTCAACGGGCAACCGGACGGTCATTCGGCGAATCTGGTCTTCGTCACTTTGCAACACTCTCAGAACTACTACGCTCATATCGTCATTGGGGCGTCCCTGGTCTAACCGCATTGCCTCTGCCAACAACAAATCTGCGATTTCCTGCGAATGAGGATTTTGTTCTTCCAATAATGATGACAGTAAAGTGCATACATCGATCAATTGACCAATCCTATCTCCGGCCAGGCTGACCCCATCTGTGTACATAACGACCGTATAGCCCACCTCAATCGGAAATTCGCTGATCAATGGTCTGATGTTCCTTGATGTCCCGATCGGCACACTTTCACTGGTAAGACATTCGATGTGATCTCCATGGGCCACGAAAACAGGGGTTGGATTATTTCTGGTAATAACGAGTGTGCCCGTCTGCAGATCAGCAGATAATATATTCAGGCAGGCAGAGACTTTTCCGTTCCGTTCAGTGAATAAACTATCGGAGGCTGCCCGGGCAGCCGCTCCATCCCGGACTCCTTCTGCCAGTAAGCTGATCACCCGCCTGACGACCATGGTTGAGATAGCTTTTGCTCCTCGACCAGAGGTCTGTCCATCTGCCAGGACCACTGAGAGGCCTCCATTGGGACGTTCAACGGTTTCCAACGTATCCCCGCTTTCCGAAGAAGCGTATTTGTTAGTTTTTGCAACAGCTATCTGTATTTCCATAATTCCATTTTACTTCAAAATGTTGGGATTTTTAAGATGTCATTTAGGGTTTTATAGGTTTTTCTGCAATTATTAGAAGTAAACGGCTGGAGTGTAGGTTTATCCACTCCAGCCTGGCGATAAAGCCGGCAACCAGGAAGGGTTGAAGTAAATACTGGTACTGGTTTTTTGCTGATGGAACCTGACCGGTTATCTTGAATAAGAAGGCAGCAGCTCTTTCTATCCAGCCTCTGCCGGAGAACCAGGCGGCCAGCAAAACGACCAGTTTACCGCCCGGTTCCAGAACTCTCGAAATTTCATTCAAGGTCGCAGGCAGCATGATATATTCGGTTGGAAAGGTTGATACGATCGTCTCTAATGATTCAGCCTGGAATGGAAGATTCTCTGCGCGTCCTCGGGTTAATTTTGGTCGCATAAATTTATTGAGCCGGAAAAAAGCCTGCCGGCACATCTGGCGGCTTTCGTCCAGGCCAAAGGCCGGAAGCCCCTTCCTGGCCAGATTTACCTGTAAATGGCCCGGGCCATGTCCTACTTCAAGCACCCTCGACCCCTGGATAAAAGGAATAACGCTGTCTACCCAGGTATGCCACCTTCCCAGTGATACCATCCAGGCGACTGCATCATAACTCCAGGCAAAGGAATGATACAGCAGCCTAAAAAAGGCCCTTAAGAATCCAGCAATAATGCGAGGCATTATAGATTTATTAGAAAAATTGTTTTGTTCCAAGCCTTGACATTAACCTTTTATATTCAGTATAATTGGCGGGCTATTAAAAAGTAATCTTTCTGCCTTTAAGAAAACAGGAGTTATCGAATGGGTCCGCTTCCAAAGAGAAAATTGTCTAAAGGTCGCCGCGACCGCCGCCGAGCCCAGGATGCGCTGGTGGCTTTGAATCTGGTCCGCTGCACAAATTGTGAGGAAATGCATCTCCCGCACACTGTCTGTCCAAACTGTGGACACTACAACAAACGCGAAGTGATCGATGTAAAAAAAGAAAAGAAAAGCAAATAACTAAACGGGCCGCAAACGGCCCGTTTTCATTTAAAGCGCCCAGGCGAGCATAAAACCAAAAATTGCCACGATGATTCCCAGGTGGAGCAGTAAGTCCGAAGAACTAAACCATCCCAGCGGAAGGAAGCGGACGATAAAATTCGTCACTACCAGTAGAATGCCAACCAGGGGAAGCAGTCCTTTACGGGCAGCAAAATATTCGGAAAGTCTATCGATCACCCCGGAAAAAAAATTTAACATCCTTCTCCAGCAGCTTTCGGAGTCTTACTGACCTCCACGTAGGGTTTGAAACGTGCCATCAACCTGCCTGGCAGCAGACCTTGAATCAGGACACCGCCGCGCCCATGTTCGACATGATCTACCTGGCCTTGTTCGTGAAAAATCGAAATTAATTGGCCTTGCTGATAAGGGATCCGTACTTTAACGCTAACGTAAGTCTCAAACATGGTCAATTCGATAGCCCTAAGCAAGTCCGGAATTCCTTGACCTGTGAGAGCCGAGATAGCCACTGAATTCGAAAATTCAGCTACAGCTTGGCGTGCTGCCAGGGGATCAGGCAGAGTATCAATTTTATTCAGGGCGGTTATCATCTGGATGTGGTTTGCACCTATATCAAAGAGTGTCTGCTGGACCGATTTCCACTGCGCCATCGCATTAGGATGCGTGATATCCACCATGTGGATTAATAGATCAGCTTCGGTAATTTCCTCCAGGGTGGCGCGGAACGCTGCCACCAGTTGTGTAGGCAGCTTCTGGATGAAACCTACCGTATCGGTCAGTAGAACGCCGTGATTACCGGGTAACTCGATCCGGCGGGTAGTTGGGTCAAGTGTAGCAAACAACTGGTTGGCAACGAAAACGTTGGTGCGCGCCATGTAGTTGAGCAGGGTGGATTTCCCGGAATTCGTGTATCCAACCAGGGCGATCACCGGCACCTGGGTGCGTTTACGTTGAATGCGGTAGCGCATGCGGTGGGCGCGTACTTTTTCCAGCTCATCCTTTAGCGTCGTAATCCTACGATGGACTTCTCGTCGGTCGACCTCAAGCTGCGTTTCACCTGGGCCGCGCAAGCCAACCCCTCCGGTGTTGCCAGTGCGCCCGCCGCCGCCGCCGGTCTGTCTGGCTAAGTAAGTCCAGGCTCGCGTCAAACGCGGTAGACGATATTCATATTGCGCCAGTTCGACTTGCAGGATACCTTCGCGCGTATGAGCATGCTGGGCAAAAATATCCAGGATCAATGCAGTCCTATCCACAATACGCACTGCTTCCCCGAAGTGCTTCTCTAGCTCACGCTGGTGGCGAGGAGATAACTCGACATCAAAAATAACAATGTCGGCCAGGGTTTCTTCGAGTAAGGCTTTGACCTCATCCACCTTTCCGGAGCCTATATAGGTGACTGGGTTGGGTTGTTCGATGCGTTGGGTGGTTTCGCCAACCACTTCCAAACCTGCGGTTTCGGCCAGCAAAGCTAATTCAGCTAACGATTCATCGAGGTTAAGCAGAGATGGCTCGCCGCGTAGTTCTACACCAACCAGAAATGCACGTTCTCGGGGTGGGAGCGTTGGTTCGGCAATTTTCTTTGACATTATATAAGTTTACGCTAAGCGTGGTTATTTTTCAAATGTTATTGGGTTAAGATCCACCTGAACAGGGTATCTCCAACAGCATGCAGACTTTCTGCCGACACTTTGTCCGGTGTATCCGCAGTTGTATGCCAGTAAGGATAGTCAAAATCAATGATATCAACTGCCCGAATGCCCTGTTCAAGAAAAGGGGTATGATCATCTTCCATACTATATTTTTCCTTAGGGATAAATTGCTGCTGATAACCGGCCTGGTCAGCTATAGACCAGATAGCCTGGGATAATTCAGGATTAGAGTTTTTTTCATAATAAATATCGAGATTCTTATCTCCGATCATATCAATGACGACTACGGCATCGGGTTTAGCAGCTAATTGCTGGGCGAAAGAGCGCGATCCCAGGATCCAATCCCAACCTTTAATATCCCCCTGATCTTCCGCATCGAAGAATACCAGCCAGATTTGAGAATGCAAGGTTTGAGGCAGGCTGCGCGCCAACTCTAACAATACTGCCACTCCAGAAGCACCATCATTAGCGGCGGGAACCGGCTGGCTGCGCAGAGCAGGGTCCGGATCATGGTCGGAAAGCATGCGAAAATCATAATGCGCTCCTAGAATGATCCACGGCGAACCAGAGCCACGTTTGGCGACGACATTTTGAATGGGATGCCCCATCAAAGAGGAATCCTGCTCTTCGACTTGCCAGCCGCTAGCGGCTAATTCCTGGCGGAGCCACTTCACCACCACGACATGTGCTTCACTGCCCGGCGTGCGTGCTCCCAATGACACCTGGTATTGAACATCCTTCAAAGCAGTTTCACCATTAAAACCAGCCTGAGTTGGTTCTTTTTTAATATAAATAAATAAACCAACGGCAGCGCTTGCCAATAATAGAACGCAAAAAATAAGGATGATGCGCCCGATCTTTCTTCGCGTGGATTCCTTGGGTTCAGTTTGGTTCAAAGAAGTTTTCATTTTTTACGGAAGTATCCAGATCGGATAACGACTTTTTTACGTGAACCATTTCCGCCAGGAATCCGGTAGTGTGAGCTGGGGTAAACTGTTCCGGCCGCATTTCATGCAACCTGACCGTAATCCCGCGTTCGGCCACCTCCCATGCCGCCTCACTTCCCGCTAAGCCACCACCGATGACTGTCAGCTCAACCATAAATTCTTCTAAATTCAACCATATTAATGGATTTTACCATGCTATAATACAAAATATCCTGGCACAAAACTTGCATCTTTAAGGGTATCCTTATATACTTAGTTCATATCTTTGGGTGATTTCCATGTTCCAATATCATTATCAATCGCTTCGCCCGCTGACTACTGCCCACCTGGCCCAAACAATGACGCTGTTAAGCCTGACAGTGGATGAATTACGGCAGCAGATTGAGTCAGAATTATCAGCAAACCCGGCCTTAGAGCTGATAGAAGAGCGTTATTGCCCACATTGTCACCGGTTGTTACCAGGTAGAGGTATCTGCCCGGTATGCAGTCGGCCCCAAAATGTTAACATTGACGAACCGGTTGTCTTTATTTCCCCTTCAGATGATTTCTATATTCGTTCGGCCGAAAAAGACGAAGATTTAACCGATGACATGTTTTCATCCAGTGCAGAAGACCTACCTGCTTATGTATTACGCCAAATCGGCATGGAATTGGAACAGCAAGACCGCATCATGGCTGCCTACCTTCTGACCCATCTAGATGAAGATGGTCTTCTAACCATCCCATTGATCGAGGTGGCACTTTATTACCACGTGCCACTGAACAGGATTGAGGATATCAGGCATATTATCCAGCGCGCTGATCCAATAGGTGTCGGTTCAAGCACGACACAGGAAGCCTTGCTGGTTCAGCTTGAAGTGCTGGCGGAGACACGCCCCATTCCCAATCTGGCCAAGACGATTGTTGAACAAGGCATGGACTTGCTCTGTCGCCACCAGTATGGCGAGCTTGCCCATAATTTAAAAGTGTCTTTACGCCAGATAAAATCCATTTCACAGTTCATTAGCGACAATCTTAACCCTTACCCGGCGCGATCTCATTACGGGGATGCCCGCCAGCCGGCAAAGTCCGAGGTGCAGGTTTACCATCGTCCGGATATTATCATCGGTTTCTTAAATGATGATCCAAATAATTCGTTAGTAATTGAAATAATTCTGCCGATTAACGGAACGCTCAGAGTCAACCCATTATTCCGGAAAGCCATCCAACAGGCTGATCTGGAAAAGAAAGATGCTTGGAAAAGCGACCTTGATCGGGCTTCCCTGTTTGTGAAATGCTTGCAGCAGAGAAATAATACCATGCAGAGATTGCTCTACAGGGTAGCAGTCGAGCAAAAGGGGTTCATTGTCTTTGGTGAAGAGTATCTGAAACCTATGACACGCGCTCAATTTGCCAAAGAGTTGGAGGTGCACGAATCCACTATTTCTCGAGCGGTTGCATCAAAAACGGTACAATTACCTAACAAGCGAATCGTCCCGTTGTCCTCATTCTTTGATCGAAGCCTTAACGTGCGCACGGTTTTACGGGGTATGATCGCAAAAGAAGCTCGCCCGCTAAGCGATACTGAACTGGCGGCACAGTTAGCGAAACGCGGCTATCTGGTGGCGCGAAGAACGGTTGCTAAGTACCGTTCCATGGAGGGAATTTTACCGGCGCATTTACGCCAATCCCATACGCATCCAACATGAACAATACTCCTTTAGTTTCCCGGTCGGCGTTGTGGCGGGGTAAAGTCCCTGGAATAATTGAATTCGGCACAATGATGAACCTGCTCCCCCAGGCGGCATTGTTATTTGATCGCGGCAGGGGGATTATCTTGCAGGTGAATACCGAATTGATAAAATTAACTGCTTTCACCCAGAATGAATTGTGCGGAAAAGAAATAAAAGAATTATTGCCCGAATTACCCGTTAAATCGCTGGTACAGGGTGAAGAATTTAACCTCTCATTGAAGCGCAGAAAAAGGGAAGATTTATCGGTGATTGGAAGGGTGAACGGTTTGGACGCCTATGGGCAGTGGTTGCTGCTGGAATTTATCCAGGAGGAAGAAATTTCGCAAGATCAAACTCAGGAAAGGATCACGCACAGCTTGTTGGCGATGACCAGGCTGCACGAAGAACCAGACCTGGGCTGCGCCGTCCAGAAGGGACTGGAGATCTTATCTTCCCTGCTGGATGCTAGCTTGATCGGAATTTATCAAGCAGAAAACGACCAACCCCGGCTTAAAAAGCTGGCTTTTTTTGGATCGACCAACGTGTTCCCAGAGGAAATTTCCTCAAGTGATCTGGCGCGCCTGTCTTCGACAACTCTGTGGGTACCTGGGAAAAGGGTCAATACTGATATCCATCGCGCTGGACGCATCGCTAACCTGGTTTACCTGGCAACCATACCGCTAGGAGACGATAGAGCCTTGTCTGGTTTGCTGGTAGTTGGAGATCAGGAAAAACAACCATCTGAATATTTGATTCCTTATATTGAGATTGCCGGAAAATATCTCAGCAGTACTATCCAGCACTTTATCCTGATTAATACCCTGAAAAAAGAAAATGAGAATCTGGATAGGCTGCTTGCAATCAATGCCTGCGTAATGGAAAATACGCAGGAGGCTATCTTCGTCCTCAATCCTGACCTGACTGTTGCCCAGTTGAACCCTGCCGCGGAGGTGATTTTTGGCTATGGTGCCTGGGAGGCGCACGGCCAGGCTGTCGAAAATTTATTAATTGGTTCAGAAAAATTGATCTCATCTCTTGAAGCTGCCTGCAATGGCATCCCCACCAGGAATATGAGCAACTGCTCACTGCACCGCCGGGACGGGCAAGCTTTTCCAGCCCGAGTAGAGGTTCTGCCGGTCCAGAAGGAGGAGCAATTGCGCGCCGTTTTGGTATTTGTGATTGACAACAGTGAAAATGAACAGATCCGCACCCATACTCAGCAGCTTGAAAACCGGGCAGAGTTGGGTGAGATTACTGCCATGTTTGCACATGAAATCCGCAACCCGATCAATAATATCTCAACAGGCATACAACTCCTGGCTAGCAGGATGACCGAGGGTGACCCCAACCAGGAAGTAATTAACAAGATCCAGGGTGACTGCAACCGACTGGATCATTTAATGGAATCGGTCCTGGCATTTTCAAGGCCGATGGAGCACCGCTTTGAGCCAGTAGACATCGGCATCCTTCTGATCAGGTTAATGGATCGATACCGTCCACGCATGACCAGGCTGAATATTGTCCCCTTTATCCAGGTTGAAGAAAAATGTCCAAAAGGGATGGGAGACGCTCGGGCGTTAGAACGTGTATTTATTAACCTGATCAATAATGCTATCGACGCAATGAATAAAGACGGTGGCACACTAGCAATTCGAGTCAGTGTCAGTAATGCAGTGACCAATCATCCCCAGATAGAAGTGGCTGTTTCAGACAATGGTCCTGGAATCCCGGATGAAATCCGAGAGAAATTATTCGAACCTTTTGTGACGAGTAAACAAAAAGGTACCGGTTTGGGCCTGGCAATAACCAAGCGCATCGTCACGGCACATCAAGGAAGTATCACCGTGAACACCTTCCCCGGCGGGACTGTTTTTCATGTATACTTACCAGCAATCCAGCACGGAGCATAGTTATGGCCTTTACCGTATTAATCGTCGACGATGAAGAAAATGCTCGCCAGTTCATTGGCGAATTTTTGCTTTCAAAAGGGTATGAAGTTATTGGTGCAGCCACTCTGGCTGAAGCCCGAAACTGTCTCCAACATGGAGCCGGCGATGTCATTCTTCTGGATGTAAATTTGCCCGATGGTTATGGCCCTAACCTGTTATATGAAACCCAACACCTGGCATTTCGCCCGCCAATCATTCTGATCACTGCTTACGGCGATATCGAGATGGCTGTCGAAGCGATGAAAAATGGCGCCCATGATTTTCTGCCAAAACCGATCCAGTTTTCCAGGTTGGAACAATCCCTCCAACGCGCCTGTGAAATTGTTTCCATGCGACGTGAATTAGCGCATCTGCGCCAGCTCCAGCAGCAAAAAAGCAATTTCATCGTCGGCACCAGCCCGTCCATGCAATCGGTGATTAATCAGGCGCAAAAGGCTGCCGCGGCTTCCGTCTCGGTGCTGATCACTGGAGAAACAGGCACCGGTAAAGAAGTACTGGCAAAATTTATCCATCGTAATAGTCCCAGGCAAAACAAACCGTTTATCGATATCAATTGTGCCGCTATTCAGAACACCATGCTGGAGTCGGAGTTGTTCGGGTATGAAGCCGGCGCTTTCACTGGTGCTGAAAGGAAAAAAATTGGCTTGATGGAAGTGGCGGATGGTGGCGTACTATGGCTGGACGAAATTTCTTCAATGCCGGTGGATATCCAGGCCAAGATCTTGCGCGCCATTGACGAAAGATCATTTCGCAGGGTGGGCGGCACCAATCTGATCCGGGTGGATGTACAGATCCTGGCGGCCTCCAACCGGGATTTAAAAACGATGATGAAAGACGCTCTATTCCGTGAGGATTTATATTTCCGCTTGAAGGTGGTCGATTTACACCTTCCCGCGCTGCGCGAGCGTAAGGCAGATATTCCGGAACTTGTGGCGCACTTTATCCGTTTGGACAATGCCCGCCTGGGTGTAAACGTCGAAGATATTGCCCCACGCGCCCTGGAAGCCCTGATCGCCTATGACTGGCCGGGTAATATTCGCGAGCTTGCCAATGCTATCGAACGCGCTATGTTATTCTCTGATGGAGAAACAATCGACGTGTGCCACCTGCCTTCTGAAGTAGTCCGCCTCGCTTGACTTCGTTCAATAACCAGCCTGGCATAGAACTTGCATCAATGCCTCCTAGAATAAGATTCTAGGAGGCATTCATGTTACCGATATCTGTCAATAATGCTGTTTTGATCATGGCGGCCAGCCTGTTCGTTCTGGGGATTCTGAGCGTTACCGCTGGTATGATAATCCTTGTGTCGAAAGTGATGGGGGGGGATCTAAAGGAGATCACCAAACAAAGCATCCGCCTTGCCCAAAAAGGTATCGCGGAAGACGTGGCCGGCTTGGTGGGAAATGCTTCAACCCTGGTGGATGCGGTCAACCAGATGGTTCGCACTGCTTCTGGGGTGGGGATTTTCCTGGTGGTGATTGGCTTTCCGCTGATTCTTCTGGCTTATTACCTTCTCATGCAAGTCAAGTAAAAAGACTTCTTTCATTTCGTAAACGCTTTTTTGCTTGACTTATTTTAAGGAGCACTATGCACGCAGATTATCTGGTCGAACTTCAGCAAGTTATGCCAGCTTCGCAGGCAGCCTGTGTGATTGCATCTCTCTGCCAGGATCCCATCTTGTGGGATAGTCTCGAAGACGACAGCTTTTGCCAGAAATTGCTGGCGGATCCCGATCAGAATTTCGCTCTGTGGAGCCCAGCCAACCTGGCTCTGATTGCCAGCGGATGTGAGCTGACCTCTGCGGATCTTTGTTCCAGTCCGATGATTTCATTACCGGCGGCAATCCAACAAAATATGCGACAAATCGTCGAAGAGACGTTAAAGAACGGAAGAATCGACCGGTCATTGGCTACAGCAGGTTGGCTGGCTTTAGGCTTGCGCGAGCGACGCCGCCTGACCGGTTCCTGGCAAGGTCTACCTGGGGAGCTTTTGTCGAAAGTTTATGGGGAGAATGGAACCAACATTCTAGTTTGGAAGACTCCCCTGGCCTGCTTGTACCATCTTGTGCCGGATCCCGAGGATTTGCTCATTACCCTGGTCGAAAATAGCCAGTTTGAAACTGCCATGGAATGGGTAACCCACATCATCCTGAGCAACCCCATGGATGAAACCGACCGCCTAAGCCTGTTCGGGCTGGTCTTTTCAAAAGTTACCCTGGCTCAGAAAATAACCTGGTTGAAGGTTCTGAAAACAATGGGGCATACCGACCTGGTCACATTGCTCGTCCAAAATATATCAGGAGACCAGCCACTTTTTTCTGACGCGCAACCAATTCCAGGCGTCATAGGTGAGGTGGGTAACGACTTCAATGAAATGCGCAAGATGCAGCTTGTCTCAATCCTTTCACAACTGTCGGGAAACTCAGCGCGTGCATTGGAGTTGCTTAGAGCTCTGAAATTAAACCTCAAATATTGGCTGGTAGTATTGGAAATACAGATCGCGGATATGACTGCTCAGCGGGGCGAACCTGCTGGAAATTTCGATGAGATGCAGAATAATCTGGAGACAATTCCTGACTCTGTCGACCTAAGCCACGAAATTATGCTCTCTTCTTTTGGACCTGATGCCCAGGCCAAGGGAGTGGTTGCTAACGAACCTTCCTCAAGTAATAACCCTTACGTCACGATGAAGCTGGCTGAGATGCAGGCAGCCATCGGTGAGATGGATTTTGCCCGAGAAATTGCTCGCCAGGCCGTTTCTCAGCTTGAAAAACCAGGTGATAATGGGAATCACCTATATTACCCCAAGTTCATCCTTTCCTGGGATCCAAGCTCATTTGTGCGGACATTGTTGGAATTAGGACTGATTTCTGATGCATTACGCTGTGCATTGTGGATCCTGAATTCGAGGCTGGCTGATGCGAAACTGATTAACCAGATCAGCCGCATTTATAACCAGTCAGGCGACAAGAACAATGCTCTTAAATACGCTCTCCTGGCAGCGACCATCATGCCTGAATCCCTCGACTTTCATCGCCACCTGGCCACATTGTGGGAAAGTTTGTCTGATTGGCCGAAGTCGGTCGTGGAACGTCAAAAGGTGGTTGACCTGGTCGACGGCCCGGCTCCTTCGGATTGGTATGCACTGGCTGAAGATGCTTCCATGCTTGAGCAGCCTGATCTGGTGATTGAAGCCTGCGAGAAAGTCCTTGAATTCGATCCGCAATATGGTAAGGCCCATGCCTTGATTGGAAAAACCTTGATGGAGCGAGGTGACCTGGATGGAGCGGCGAAGCACCTGAAACAGGCAATCACCCATAATCCTGAACAGCCCATACACTGGCTTTTGATGGCAAAGCTGCATCGCAACAAGGGTAATTTACAGGATGCACTGAACACGCTGCACGCGGCAGTCCTGGCGGTGCCCGAATCTGCTGAGGTGCATCTGAAACTGTCAAAACTTTGTTTTGAAATGGGTCTTTTTGCTGAAGGCGTTCCGCTGCTGAAGAAAACTAAGACACTGGAAGCCACTTCACCCAATATCGCTCTAGAACTTTCCGAGTCTTTATTATCTTTAGATTACCTCGAAGACGGCCGGTTTGTTTTGGAAGTTGCACACGAAAAATGGCCGCAGGATGCTAATATCGCCCATGCTTATGCGAAAGTATTAATCTCGATTGGGAATATACTGGAAGCGATACCCGCTCTGGAGGATGCAATCCATTATGGAATACCGAATGCAGATTGGCTGGTCTTGTATGCCGACATACTTCTGAATAGCTATGGCTCCAGGTCGAACGAACCGCAAGTATTGGGAAAATCAAGGCAGGCGTTAGCAGAAGCCCTGAAACTTGACCCCGAAAATTTCGTTGGCCGGTTGCTGATGGCGGAAGTACTCGCTGATAATGGCGAAAACGATGAAGCTTTCAAGATTTATCATTTGTTAGTGGAATCGCGCGAAGGCCAGTCTGAAAAGTGGCATTGCCGCGTACAGAAGGGGTTTGGCAAATTAGCCCTGGCGCTTGGAAATATTGAGACGGCCCTGGCAGCCCTTCAGGATGTTGCCTTGTCGATGCCAGACGATCTGGAACTTCAGCAGTTGTTGGCGGAGGCTTTTTACCAAGCAGATCTTAAGCAGGAGGCCCTACAGGTCGCCAGGTTCGCATTAACACTGGCCCCGGATGACCTGAAGAGTATTTCCTGGTTCATCGATATGATGGTCCGCCTGGATCGCCTGGATGAGGCGATCACTGCCCTGGAGAGTGCTACCAGCCTGGCCCCAGATTATCCGGATTACTGGATCCGCATGGCAGAACTTCAAGCCCGTACAGGTGACCTGATGGGTGTGCATCACACCTTGTCCATGTTACTCACCCTTGACCTGCTGTCAGTCGATCATTTATGTAGAGCAGCAAAGACCTTCCTACAGCTAGGTGAATATGATTCGGCGTTGACCTGCCTGGAAAAAGCTGTAAGCCTATCCGACGGTCCTCAGCCGATCTTGTTGTTCGACCTGGCAGTCCTTTATCAAGACGGTGGGAAAAGCGAGCTGGCTTTGCAAACGATCCGTAAAGCCAGTGAGCTGGATATGGATAACGGTTATATCTATACTTTCCAGGCAGACCTTCTGGCACTGTCAGGCCAGAATCAGCCGGCTCTGGATAGTCTGGACCTGGCCAGACATAATTTTATCCTTGATGAGACCAACCCCCAAAATCGCCAGTGGTACGGTGAATTTGTTAAAATTCTATGTGGGAGCTGGTTGGAGTCGATTCATTCACCTGCGGGTCTTGAACTCCGCTATGCATACCTGCTGCAGCAGATTGGCAATTCACAGGCAGCCTTACCGCATGCGGATAAAGCGCTTGAAGCCTGTCCTGGCGATTATTTCGTCCAATTGATGACCTGCACCCTGGCCAGGAACCTGATGGTGGATAATCGCCTTGAAGAAATTCTTGCCAGAACCTATCCGGAGAACTTGACTGAAACCGAATTCAAGCAAGCTAATCAGATCAGCAAACGATCGATTCTACAATTGCTGGCGATGAAAGCGGAATCTGCCCTGGAGAAAAACAAAGAGAATCAAGCCCAAATCCTGGTAAGTATTGGACTCTCCTTTGACCCTGAAGAACCGCGTGTGATGTCTGCTCAGGCCTGTCTGTTTGCTCGCCAGGGGGATTGGTTGCACGCCAATGACCTGTTCCACAAATTGGTCGATAAATCTGAGCCTGTGAATGCGATAACCCCGGAAAAAGCTGGCCGCTTACCAGATTTGTATATTGAACGAGAATTTGAACAAGCTGAAAAATTATGGCTGGCTGCTGCCTCTCTCGATCTCTCCCGCTGGGATAAGTCCATCCACTATAATGAGGATTATTGCTCCGAAAATCCCAACGAGGCAGGTGGCTGGCTAGGTCTAGCTAAAACTATTATTTTGGCGGCAGAGAAACAACGCCTGTGTGAGGTAATGAAATGCGTCACTCATGCCCCCGGCAAAGAAAAGTTGGGAGAAGACTATTTTACGAAATTTGACCAGGCAATCACTCACGCCGGGGAACAGTCGGACAATCCAGAGATCAGGCATTGGCGCGTACGCGGCCATGCTGCATTTCGTTTGAATGCCCAAAATGTGCGCGCCCTGGCAGGCTTACCTATTTCTCCCGATGTGATGGCCGTATTAGTTTCGGCACTCAGGAAAATAAATCTAACCACAACCGCTATTCAGATGGGA
Source organism: uncultured Chloroflexia bacterium (assembly GCA_963820415.1). Classification (GTDB taxonomy): domain Bacteria; phylum Chloroflexota; class Anaerolineae; order Anaerolineales; family Anaerolineaceae; genus CAWFZT01. Next base: position 518,026 of record CAWFZT010000004.1, read on the forward strand.
GGTAAATACCCAGAGGATGCATCTGTTCTTCTCCAAACTGCTCTCTGCTATCTCGAGAGGGAACCTTCTAAAGGTGTAAAGGCATCCCAACATGGCGTAGAGCTGAAACCTAACGATCCGATTCAGCACATTGCACTGGCGTTGTTGGCCCAGGCAGATGGGCAAATTGGATTGGCAATGCAATCCCTGGAAACCGCCTTGATTATCTGGCCAGATGAGCCGGAATGGCACGCCTGGATAGCTGGCCTGGCGACCCAATCCAATGATGTAAGTTTGGCCGTCAATCATTGGCAGCAGGCCGTAACGCTAGTGCCAGACTGTGCCGACTATGCTGTCGCCTTAGGCGAATCTTATCTTACTTCGAGCGCATTTTCAAAGGCCATTGAAATCCTTGAAAAGGCCAGCCGATTATCCCCCGATAGGGTCGTTACCTGGTTGCATCTGGCGCAGGCTTATCGCCAGACCGGTAGAGTAAAGGAAGCCATCGAAAGCGCTGATAGAGCTGGGAATTTAGAGCCTAAATCGCCCCTTCCCTTGTTGTTATGCGGTGAAATCGCCCTGGATATGAAGAATATTGACCTTGCTTATGAGTACGCCCAGGAAGGTTTCCGCAGGAGCTCTCAGGATGAAAAGACAGTCTTGTTCATGTCAAAGGTATTGGTAAAGCAGGGGCGCCTGGTGGAGAGTCTGTCCGTCTTGGAACAATCACTCTCAACTTTGAACTCATCTTTGCCGGTCCTGTTGGAAAGAGCTAAACTGACTCGCACTGTTCACGGCATCAACACAGCTTTACCCATGTTCCGGGAACTGTTCGAAATGTTTCCCGAAAATATAGAGATTCTAAAGTGGCTGGCAAAAACACAGGTTGAGGTAGGGGATTATCGTTCTGCTGAACATGCCGCCCGTGAAGCGTTGCGTATTGACCCGACTGAGCCGGAAGTTAATTTCCTGATGGGCCAGATGCAACGACGGGCAGGCCAGCTTGACCAGGCGATCCACTATTTGAGCGAGGCTATCCGCCAGTCCCCATCGCAGATTGATCCTTACCTGGAACTGGGCAAAGCGTATGAGGAACGTAGGGAATACCTGATGGCTTTAAGGATCTACCAGCAGGCCATTAAAGTGACGCCTAAGGATTACCGTCCTTATTACCTGGCCGGCTTGATGCTCAAGGAAAGCAAAGATTATGGCGGAGCGGAATCCATGCTGCGGCGTGCTGCTGAACTGGCGCCTGAAGAAATAAATATCCGTAAAGTTCTGGGCGTAGTAATTACACTAAACCTGGTTCACAACTCCCTGGAGGCTAAGGTTACTATATGACACTCTCAACTTTACCCCAATTGCTCAAAGAGAATATTCTCTCCAGGAGAAGGCTGCTGTTGATCTTAGAGACAGCCCTAGAAACAAAATCTTATCGTTTTGCCCGTCAAACCGCGTTGACCTGGCTGGCGATTTACCCGGGAGATATGGAGGTTGACCTGCTTCTGGCCAAGACGCTGCTGGCAGAAGGCAAGGAAGCTGAATCTCTGGCAATTGCCCGGAAATTGGCAAAACTCGATCCTGTTTTTCTAAATGCTCAGGAACTCCTGGCTCAGGCCAGTGCTTTAATCGATCCAGAATTATCAAAGACAGCCGAAGGCTGTGTTTACGCTTTGGGAGGGGAAGTTCATTCGGTAGATGTTCTGCCTGATTGGAGTCACCTGCTCCATACCGGTTGGCAGATTGCCAGTCAGGCTCAATTCGAGGAGAGTGAAAAAGTAATTCACCAGGCCCTGGCTTTGAATCCCGATTTACCTCTGGCGGCAGTATTCCATTTGATGTTGACCTATGCACGCAAAGATGAAGCCACCGTCTTTCGCCTGGCGACTTTGTATCACGAACGCTGGCCTGAATGCTTGCAATTTGCCCTCTGCCTGGCAGAAGCGCAAACTGTCATGGGAGATGAAACTCAGGCGATCGGATTGTTACACCACTGCGTTGCCAGCGACTCAGCCGGACAGGTACCGATTCGGATCTGGGGGAGAGATTTCCGCTACCGGCCCTTATGGCCCGAATCCCTCCTAGTCCATTTCGACATGCCAATCCCTTCGGAGGTCGCCGCTTATTTAGGCTGGAACCAACTGGAGCCTGGCGATCGAGCCGTAGTTTCGACTGCCGAGGTTGCGCCTGATCAGCCAGGTATGGAGCCTGTTCCTGGGAAGCCAATACAAGCGGTAAACCCTGCTCCGATAGTGGAGCCAACGGTCCAGGAACCACCTTCTTGCGCTGAGCAAGCCTCCAGCAGTCCTACCCTTGAAACAGCACCTGTGGTATCGGAAGAAAATATCCAGAAGAAAGCGAAAGATCCTGCCAGGGTAAGACAGACGAAAAACGTGGATCAGACGATCCGTATGGTTGAAGAGGTCTTTGCGAAATTCGCTAAAAAAATAAACCGTCCAGATCTGGCAAAAATTGATGGTCGGTTTCCAATTTATGTAATTTTCTCCTGCCGTACCGGACTGGAGAAGAAATATGGCCAACAGACCGCGGCAGTGATTGCCAAGGAACTTGGAAATTTGTCTGATATGATTCGCAAGCGCGCCAACTGGGGCTCGCTGGTCTTCTATCCGGATGATCCGGCCTGCACGGCCCTGTTAGGGTTATCCAGTGTCGAAGCGACCGACCCTTGGAAGTTGAAACTGTCTCTGGCAGATCTTGACCAGTCCTTGGCCCGTAAAGGCGAAAGAATCGGTGCAGTGCTGATCATCGGAGGCCAGGACGTGGTGCCTTTCCACCTTTTGCCAAACCCGACCGATGATTCTGACAAAGAAATATATTCAGATAATCCTTACTCAACGCTGGACTCGAATTATTTTGTGCCTGAATGGCCGGTAGGCCGGTTGCCAGGGGAAACAGGTCAGGATGCTGGACTGCTTCTCGAACAAGTAAGAAACTTGGTTCGCTACCATACCACCTACAATCTGCAAGATAACTGGTGGAGGCGTTTGTTCCAAGTCCTCAACCCGGTCCGCCAGGTCATGAAGCTAGCCAATCCGATTACCTGGTTCAGTCGATCGGTTAGTTTTGGATATACTGCGTCGGTTTGGAAGCTAGCTTCGATGGCTGTGTATCGCCAGGTGGGAGACCCAAGGACGATGTTGTCGTGCCCTCCGGTGGCGGCTGGAAACTTGCGGCGTGAAAAAATCAACAATTCCATGCTGAGTTATTACAATTTACATGGCGTGGAAGACAGTGAGAACTGGTACGGTCAAAAAGATGTAAACGATCATGGCTCGGGACCTGACTACCCGGTGGCTTTGAGTCCCAGTAACCTGGTAAAAAATGGACACGCCCCGCAGGTAGTATTCAGTGAGGCATGTTACGGCGGTTATGTGGTGGACAAGGACGAGGAAAAATCCATCGCGCTAAAATTTGCCGGGATCGGCACCCTGGCAGTAGTAGCTTCGACCAGTATCGCCTATGGGTCAGTCAATACGCCCTTGATTGGGGCCGACCTGATAAGCTCACTGTTCTGGAAGCACCTGGGTGAAGGGCTTACGGTTGGAGAGGCTTTTCTGCAGGCCAAAGTTGACCTGGCACGAGAAATGAATAAACGCCAGGGATATCTGGACGGAGAAGATCAAAAGACAATAATTTCTTTCGTTTTATACGGCGACCCCCTGATAAGCACCGGCGCTTTTAGGTCACTTTCCAAGGGCATGAGGCGCTATAAACCCCATCAGGCGCTGGTGATGATGTGTGACCACAATGATGAAAAAACAGAACCGCAGCGATTGCCCATGGAAATAATCCGTGAGGTAAAGAAAATCGTCGAACCTTATTTACCGGGCCTGGATGGAGCCACCGTTCATGTAAATCGAGAACATACGGTATGCGATGAAAACGAAGGCACTTCCCCCGAGGTAACCGCCAAGAATCACCAATCGATTAAGAGGGGCCGGTTGGTTGTGACTATCAGTAAGAAAGTGGAAACCAACCAGTATACCCATCATCATTACGCTAGGGTCACGTTGGATGCCAGGGGAAGACCGATAAAACTGGTGGTATCCCGCTGATCGAGGGCGTCGAAAAATAAGAAAAAGCTGATAAACCGATCTGAAAATGTCTGTTCAAGCGGTCAATAAGGCTCGAATTGCACCTTTACAACTCAAAATTGACCTAATCTACCCATTCATTCCATCTCCTTTCCGTGAGGATCGACAATACGCCCATGTTAGGCTGCCACCACCTGGGTTTTGAAGCCCACGCCAGTTAGCACCTTGACGATGCGCTTGAGGTCGAGCATGATGGCCGTGAAAAAGGCCTGGACAGCGAACTTCATCTTTCCAAGATAGCGGCATCGTCCAAACCCATGCCCTTGTTTGGCTTCCCCAAATTTTCGTTCAATCTTGTAGCGCTCCTTCAATCCTTGGTTATACTGGGAGGTTTTGACTAAATCTAGCCATATCTGTTTGTTGTCATCTTTCTTCTCGATGCGGGTGCGCATCAGATGAATGGCAGAATGCAAGCCTCGCAGTTCCAGGTGATAATGATTGTCTCCATCATCATAGCCTTTGTCTGCGGCATAGGTCTCCACCGGAAGCTGTTGTTTCAGATCATGGTCGACCAGAGAACAGAAATGATGCCCATCATAGGCTTCGCCGGAGGTGACCTCCAGACTGGTGATCAGCCCGTTTTCCGCATTTAGACTGACATGCGCCTTGTAGCCAAAGAAATATTCGGTTTGTTCCTCTTCCTTGCCATCTTCCGTCTTGACTTTGCGTTTGTGCTTCACCCCCCACTGTGCATCCGGGTCGTGCGGGCCTTTCCCTTTTCCTTGCCGTTTCTGATCTTTGTCCGTGTTCACATCCGCTATGCTGTGCACACTGTCGACAATCTGGATCGAGCCGAATTGAATACCCCGTTTGAGTGCCATCTGTACGATCTCTTCCAGCATTTCCTCGAACACCTTCAGCTTGCCACGTTCGAGCAGCCGCTCGCGAAAAACCGTCAGGGTGGAATGATCCGGTGCTTTCTGGTCGACTGCCAGGCCCACAAAAAACTTGGCCGGAAGGTTCTCGTTGATGTATACCTCCACCTGGCGCTCAGACAACTTGTACAAATATGCGATCAGTTCCATCTTGAGTACCAACGCAGGATCAAACGGCGGGCGACCCACCACTCCCTCGCCTTTATACAGCTTGATCAGTTTGCGAGTAAACCGGTTCCATTCGATTTCCTGGCGAAGTTTGCGCAGAAAATGATCTTGTGGAACCACCTGATCGTAGAGATATTCCCCATAGAAGGAGTTACTGCCCGTTTTGACAAACCGCTCTTGTTCCATTGCTTTCCCTCGACCGCCTAGATTTCCTTTATTGAATCACAGATTGGCTAAAAGGTCAATTTTGTACTTGTTTTTCAACACCCTCGCTGATCTTGATTTGAATTCCTCTTCTTCATAGCGTATAATTACGTGCTGCGATTGTCACTAGTCGGCCCTGGTGAAAAAGCAGTGAATTAGCGGGTAAGGATGAAGAGGAGCGAGTGATGAATAAGGTATCTACCGGAGAGGAAATCAGGCAGGGGTTTATTGATTTTTTCGTTCAGAGGGGACATACGGTAGTCCCTTCAGCGTCTTTGGTTCCAGGAGGGGACCAGACGCTTTTATTTACCAATGCCGGGATGGTGCAGTTCAAAGATGTCTTCCTGGGGATCGATCACCGGCCTTACACTCGAGCCGTTAATTCGCAGAAATGCATGCGTGTAGCTGGTAAACATAACGATCTGGAAGATGTTGGGCGGGATGATTCGCACCACACTTTCTTTGAAATGTTGGGAAACTGGTCGTTTGGGGATTATTATAAAAAGGAGGCGATTACATGGGCCTGGGAGTTATTGACTGATGTGTGGGGCCTGGATAAAGAGCGCCTCTATACAACTTGTTTTAAAGATGATAAGGGCGATATCCCGGCGGACGAAGAAGCGGCAAGTTTATGGCGCCAACAGCCTGGCATCAACCCGGAACACATCCTGTTCTACGGACGGAAAGAAAATTTCTGGGAAATGGCAGACACTGGGCCATGCGGGCCTTGTAGCGAAATCCACATCGATCTGGGAACAACGTATTGTGACAAAAAAAAAGTTCCCGGGCATATCTGCCGGGTCAATGGGGATTGTAAACGGTTCTTGGAACTTTGGAACTTGGTATTCATCCAATATAATCGAATGAACTCGACTTACCTGGCACCTCTGCCCGCCACTCACGTGGATACCGGTATGGGATTCGAGCGCATCGTGTCTGTTTTGCAGGGAGTTTACTCCAACTATAAAACCGATCTATTAATGCCAATTATGGAAACTGTTCGAGAGTTATCCGGACAAACGCCCGAACAGCGCGACAGTAATATTACTCCTTACCGGGTGATCTCTGATCACAGCCGGGCGGCAGCATTCCTGATCGCAGACGGCGTCGTGCCAGGCAATACTGGCCGGAATTACGTGTGCCGGATGATTATCCGGCGCGCCTCGCGTTTTGGCGGTCAATTGGGTCTGAATAAGCCATTCCTGGCGCGCATGGCTAAGACTGTTGTGCAGATTTATGGAGATGCCTATCCAGAATTGCGGCGCAACCGCACGGCCATACTGGCGAATTTGACTCACGAAGAAGAACGGTTCCACAAGACCCTGGAAGAAGGCGTCAGCCAATTGAATGATTTGCTCGCCGAAGTTAAGACCAGCAGCGTTAAAGAACTGGATGGTAGAAAAGCGTTCGAGCTGTATGCGACGCATGGCCTGCCTTTGGAAATTACGCGAGATATCGCCCGTGAACAAGGTTTGGATGTGGATGAAAAGGGATTCCGGGAAGCCATGGAGGTGCACCGGCTGATATCTGGCGTTGGAAAGGCGTTTGGCCCTCTTGGTGGAGAAGATGTGGATACCTACCGGGGTGTTCTGGAGGACCTGGTCAAGGAAGGTAGACTTCCTTCTGGAGCGATTGCCTATGACCCTTACAACTCCTTGGAAGTAGAAGGTGAAGTTCTGGCGCTTGTTCGAGATGGAATTGCCCTCAATGAAGTAGCCGGAGGTGACCAGGTAGAGGTAATTTTGCCTAAAACCTGTTTTTACGTTGAAGCTGGCGGCCAGGTTTCGGATACAGGAAAGATTGTTGCTGAACAGGAACCAGGTTGGGAAATCCAGGTAGAAGACGTACGAAGGGCGGTTGCCGGCATCATCGTCCACATTGGCCGGGTAGTCAAAGGGAAACCCCGCATCGGTGATCCGGCAAGAGCCAGCGTCGATGTACACCGCCGGCGTGACATTATGCGCAACCACACCGCCACTCATTTGCTGCATGCAGAACTACACCGGGTCCTGGGCGAGCATGCCCGGCAGGCCGGGTCGTTGGTCGCTCCAGACAGGCTGCGGTTTGATTTCACCCATCCTGAACCAATTACTCCTGAACAACTTGAAGAAATTGAAAGTGGCGTAAACCGGGATATCCTCGAAGATTTTCAGCTGCACATTACGACCAAACCGCTGACCAAAGCCATTGAAGAGGGGGCGATGGCACTATTTGGTGAGAAATATGGAGAGATAGTGCGGACAATTACTATCGGAGAGGGAAAACCGCTTTCTTATGAACTGTGTGGTGGGACGCACGTCCAGGAAACTGGCGATATAGGATTATTCATTATCGTGAATGAAAGTAGCGCCGCGGCAGGAATTCGTAGGATCGAAGCGGTGACCGGGAAGGCTGCTTATGAACTGGTCCGGCGTCGTTTTTCCACGCTTAAACAAACCGCAGGTCTGTTATCCAGCTCTTTAGAAGAGGTTCCGGTTAAAACGAAAACGACCCTGGATGAACTGGAACAGACCAGGAAGCAGGCTCATCACCTGCGCCAGGAATTGGTTTCGGCAGAGTTCAACGAGCAACTCAATAATGTGGCCCAGGTAAATGGCACTCCTGTTCTGGCGATGGTGTTATCAAACGCCGATATAGAAACTATGCGCCAGATGACCGACCGGTTCAGGCAACGCTTTCCAAGTGGTGTAGTCGTTCTGGGCAGTGCTACCGACGGCCGGCCCGCTTTAATTGCCGCGGTCACCGATGACTTAGTGAAGCGAGGCTTGCAGGCTGGCGACCTGGTAAAAACTATTGCCCAGGTGATTGGCGGAAGCGGGGGAGGGAAACCCACCTTGGCCCAGGCGGGTGGAAAAGATGCCGGGCGCCTTCCGGAAGCGCTCGACCAGGTGCTTCCCTATGTAAAAAATAAACTGGTAAGAAAAAGCTAAAATTTATTGGTTTTCCAGGTAATCGATCAGCAGCCGCACGCCAAAACCTGTGCCACCTTCTGGGCAGTAGGGCAATTCTTTTTGTGTATCAGCCATCCCGGCGATGTCCAGGTGAGCCCAGGGTACCTCATTGGAAACAAATTCCTTCAGGAACATACCGCCCATAATCGAATGGGCTTCACGACCTCCGCCATTCTTAATGTCGGCGTCTTTGCCCTTGATCAGCTTGCCATATTCTTCATCAAGTGGAAGCTGCCACAACCGCTCATAGGTCCGCTCCCCGGCCTGCATCAGTTCTTGAGCCAGGTCAGTATTATTAGTCATCATCCCGGCGCGTACATGGCCCAGGGCCACCACCACCCCGCCGGTGAGGGTAGCCAGGTCGATCATGGCTTTCGGGGCGAAGTTTTTTTGCGCATAGGTAAGAATATCCGCCAGGACCAACCGGCCTTCAGCGTCTGTGCTGATAATTTCGACAGTAATGCCGGAAAGGGTTGTGATGATGTCATCAGGCAAATAAGAGCCTCCCGAAATCTTATTTTCTGCTGCGCCTACAATCCCAATCACCGGATTAGTAATCTGCAGATCGGCTGCCGCCCGCAGGGCAGCAATCACCGCCAGGCCACCCGATTTGTCGTACTTCATTCCCTGGATGTTCTCATGGCTTTTAAGTGAGTACCCGCCTGTATCGAAGGTAAGGGCCTTTCCAATTAGCACAACCGGTTTGGCATCTTTGTGAGGATTATGGCCGGGATATTCCAAAATGATCATCCTGGAAGGTGTGAGGCTGCCTTTACCAACGCTGAGGATTGCCCCGGCTTTCATTTCCGCCAGAGTGTTATCATCCAGAACAGTGCATCTCAACCCATGACTGGCGGCGACAGTTTCAGCTCGTTCTGCCAGAGTGATCGGGTTGATTATATTAGGTGGTTCGTGCGACCAATCCCGCGCCATGTTAACGGCCGAAGTCAGGACCTGAGCGTGTTTCACTCTTTCCGATACTTCTGAGTTGTTCTTACCACCCCGTAAAACGACCTGAGCGTTTACTCCGGGGCTGGTTTTACTCTTGCGCCGGTTGAATTGGAAGGATCCCAGGAACAGACCTTCACACAAGGCTGATAACGCGTCTGGAATACCGAAATCATTGAATTCTTTCAGGTCTATATCAATGGCGGTTGTATTCGTCTGTCTGAGCCAGCGCGCCAAGCCGCCGCCAGCCTGACGGAAGGTTTCGGCAGTACGTTTAGATTGAGAGCCAAGGGATACAATAGCAGAATACTGGTTTTCACTTCTGACCAGGACAACCTCTCCGGGTTGATTGCCAGGTTCGCCGATGGCTGGCTTTTCTGGAGAAACTTTAAAAATCGCTTTGACCGGTTCTGGTGCCCATTCAGGTGTTACAACCAGGATCGTCAGAGGATTGGGATTATCTAAATAATCAACCAACTAAACCTCCTTTTCTTGGTATCAACGATGTTGATTATTACTCTGATTTATTATTCAGCGAGGAAGAAATATACCATAAAATGACTTCAGGCGAGCATAAGAACCGTATACGGGGTGCCGCGGCGCCCTCCATCCCAATTCCACGTGTCACATACAGGGTCATCTCGCCAATTTGCTGGCGACCCGCTTCATACCGCTTGCCGGTCAATGAGGCCGTATAGATGGCGCCGTACAATGGCAATCTGACCTGCCCGCCATGGGTATGCCCGGATAACTGAAGATCGATAGCCTGTCTGGCAGCTTCAGGAGCCATGTCCGGGCTATGATAAAGCAAGATCCTGAAATGTCCATCCTCCAGATCAGGATTAACCAGCCTTTGTAGGCGCATACTATCCCCCTGAGGGTCATGGCTACAACTCAAGCCTACCAGCTCTATTTCATTACCGTCATAGGAGATAGTAACCACTTCGTCCTGCAGCCAGCGAACCGGCAGCCCTTTTAACAGTTGCGGAAATAGCTGTGGTAGGTCTACCGCAGGGCTGCCACTAACCAGGTATACACCCAAAGGCGCCTGCCATCTACCAATTATATGTCTGGCAGTCTCCTGGGCCTGGGGGTCTTTGAGATAGGAAAAATTCAACACATCTCCGGAGAAGAGGATTAAATCTGGTTTGGTCTCTTCTATTAATTTTTGCAGTTTATTTTCGCGGTCGGTCAGCCGCTCAATATGCAGATCACCCAGATGCATCAGTCGTAAGGGGCGGGTGACCTTTAATTTGTCGGAAAACAGGTGTTGTTTAGTAAGCGTAAGATGCTGTGGCTCCAACCAAAAGCTATAAATGACCAGCAGTGATCCAATTCCTTGAACGATAAAGGAGATTGTAGGTGGTAAGAACGCAAAAAGCGACCGGAAAAAAGATAGCAGTAACACAGTGGGTTTGACCGGTCCAAAGGATTTTCCTGCAACGGGAAGAAGGCCAATCAACAGCCAATCTACAAGCATGAATGAAAATATCTCAAAACTGAAAATCCAATTGAAGCGGGTCGAAACAATCGCCAGGGTTAGCAAGATCATCCCAATAAGTAAAGGAGAAAGGCGTTCAATCTTGTCGCCTGCATGTAACAATGTGTCAAAACGATTTCCGCTGCGGCCAGGAAAGTTTTTATGGTTGGTTGGGGTGTTGGATGACAATGTATTTCCTTACGCTACGATTGTGAGAAGTTTGATTACCTTTTATAATACGATGATTTACAAGATTGTATAACATCTTTTACAGAATGAACTAAAAAAAAGCTGCAGTAGTATATAATTCCTTACTATGCTCAAGAAGCGTTATCGCAGGATTTTATGGTTTTTCGCCATAATTCTGCTAAACATGATCTGGTGGGAAATCATTTTACCAATAATTGGTTTACGCCGGCTGGCGCGCCGGGGACGTGCAGAACGATTCCGCCGGGTTGCTCGCAATTTTCGCGATCTGGCCGTACAAATGGGTGGAGTCATGATTAAGGTTGGGCAGTTCCTTTCCTCTCGATTGGATGTTCTGCCGCGTGAAATAACTGATGAGTTGGCTGGATTGCAGGATGAAGTGCGGCCAGAAACGTTCGTAAACATCAAAGCTGTAGCCGAAGCGGAATTCAATGCCTCCCTGGAAGAAAAATTCTGTTATTTTGAAGAAACCCCTATGGCGGCTGCATCTATCGGGCAGGTGCACCGGGCGCACTTGTGTCCTGAGCCAGGGCAAACCGAGCCTCCACCGGTTGTGGTAAAAATCCAGCGGCCGAACATTCAAGAGATCGTCGAAATCGATTTGAAAGCGATCCGCGTGGTCGGCGGGTGGCTAAAGTTTTACCGCCCGATAAGCAAGCGCGCCGATGTTCCAGCCTTGATCGAAGAATTCAACCGAGTCCTGCATGAAGAAATTGATTATATCAACGAAGGCAAGAACGCAGAAAAATTCGCTGAAAATTTTTCCGACCGCTCGAAAGTACAGGTGCCATTTGTATATTGGGACTTCACCACCCGGCAAGTTTAACCCTCCAAGATGTACAAACCATCAAGATAACAGATTATACTGCCATCGAATCTGCTGGAATTGACCGGGCAGAAGTTGCCGAAAGGTTATTAGGCACTTACCTCAAGCAAATTTTCGAAGACCGCTTCTTCCATGCCGATCCACACCCGGGAAACTTGTTCATCTTCCCGGCTGGCGATAAAGTAGAAGGTGAAAGGCGCGCCTGGAAACTGGTTTTTGTCGATTTTGGTATGACTGGTCAGGTTTCAGAAAACCTGTATGAAGGGCTGAGAGAATTGTTGATTGCATTAGGCACCCGCGATGCGGCCAGAGTGATCAAAGCTTACCAGGAAATGGACGTACTCCTACCTGGGACCGACCTTGACTTGCTGCAGAAGGCCACCAGCCGGGTATTCAGGGTTTTCTGGGGAAAATCGACTCCCCAAATGATGGAAATGCATAAGGAAGAAGCCCAAAAATTTCTGGATGAATTTGGGGATTTGTTGTATGAGATGCCTTTCCAGATCCCTGAAAATCTGATCTTACTGGGCCGCTGCTTGGGGATTCTTTCCGGGATGTGTTCCGGTCTCGACCCCAATTTTAATATCTGGACCAGCATTTCTCCCTATGCCGCTAAATTGATCGAAGGCGAGAAGGGAACTGGCTGGCAAACCTGGCTGAAAGAGGCTGGTGTCATCATTACCTCATTATTGGGATTGCCACGGCGGGCAGAGACCGTGTTGGATATCATTGAACAGGGTGAGCTCGAGATCAGGACGCCCTCGCTAACTCACCAGATCACCCGCCTCAATCAAACCCTGAGAAAGTTGGTTGGAGCGATCATTTTTGCCGCATTTCTGATGGTTTCCGGACAGCTTTTTCTGGGAGGGCAAGTCTACGTTGCAGGAGCAATTTCGATCATCGCGCTTTTCATCGCTCTATGGATACTTTTTTCCCATTAGCATTAAGAAAAGAAAAAGCACGCGACGACCGTGCGTGCTTTCCCTTTGATTTATTACCGTCAAAAGGTAAAATTAATCGGTCTTTACTGCCTTATCGATGTGCTCAATGGCAGCATCCAGCATGCTGCGCATGGCTAACAGAAATTCCTTGCGCACCTTGCACCGGTTCTCAATGAAACCCGGGGGCAGCATATTTTCATAAGTCTTGTGCATAGCTTCGCGGGCAGCTTTCATATGCTGACGAGCTTCTTCGAAATGAGGATCTTTTTCGTGTTCTGTATCTTTTTCCATACCTTACTCCATTTCCAGGGGCTGAACTTGCTCCTGATTCATTATAAGAAGAAGAAGGATCGCCGTCAAGAGGCTGTCAAGGCCGGATTGCAATTTGCCAGTTCTGCCGGAAATCCGGCGGCAGGGGGACAGCCAAAGGATTATCAACAATCGTGCCTGAATAAACTGCCCGCAAGTGGAAGTGTTCGTAGAGCAAATTAGTCAGATAATACATCCGCCGTCTTTCTTCAGGGAAATAGTAATTATGTGTGTCAAATAGAATCCTGAGTAAATCGGGACGCGGCGGAAGGTGATACGAGTGGCCTTCCGGTTCGTCCAGGTGGATATTGATCAGGTTGGTTAACTGCTGATCGAGGCAGGCTACGAAAAGGCCCACATCATAAAAAGTCCCTCCGCCATCCCGGTAAAGCTGATTGTTCAAGGCGGTGGGTTCAATATAAGTATTCATGCTCCAGCCGGCCAGGATAGCTTTGATTACTGGCGCGGGCAGCACTTCGATCTGCCTCCCGGCAAAAAGCATTTTCCTCGCCGTCCTGGTCATGCCTATAAAATCGGTGAAGCCATCGCCGCGCCCTGCCGTAACTGTCAGGGGTAGGGCGATATCATCAAAAGAAATTTTTTCTGGATACTGGGAACCGGTGTAAGCAGCCAGCCTGTCTTTCAAGAATTCTTCAAGAGGGCCAAGATTGGCTACACCTTGCCAGAAGCGGGCCGGATTCAAGTTATAACGGATCATCTTTTTCCGTGAGATACAGCCTATGTAATTTTCAAGGTCAGATAGAGCATTTTGAGCGGCAGGCCGGTAAACATCCGGGTAGAGAGCAGCGGCGATCTGCACGGCATGGAAAAATCCGTTGAGAACGCCGGCCGATACACCATACACCTGGCGGACCTCTCCTCCATGAAGCTTCAGCCTGTCATCGATTGCCCGCGTTGATACTAATCCGGCCAGGATGCCCGAGAACCCTCCTGCGCCATAGATGATATTGGTAGGCTGGTCGAAGGAAATTTGATCCAATTGAGCGTTCAACAAACCTCGAAACTTGTCGATCAGCTCTGCTTTATGTTCCACGGATTGGCGCATATTGGTGAAGGCTTCTGTGCTGCCCACGTACGGCAGCATGATGTGATAAGCAGCAGGGCTGTGTAAATGCTGCCTTTCAGTCGAACTGGCGCCCACCATACTTTCTAGCAAGCAATGCCGGTCTCGCAGGTCCAGGTAATAGGATGCCAGTAAATGCTGGTTGCGCTCGTTCTGAGAATGCATTATAAAGGACGAGGTGATCGTATTGAGCTGCCAGGACCGGATGGGTGTGTAAGGACTGCTCCTCTGGATACGGTTTGGGTTGCCAGATTCAAGATCAGAGATAATCGCCCCAGCGTCGCTGATCGCCGGCCGGCAATCCCGGTACCATTCACCGTTTATACGTCCTGGAGAGGTGGATAAAAGCGTGGACAATGCGCCGATTGTTGCATCCAGGATGGGCGCATCCCGGGGAGGCCCAATGTGGACGTATTGATAGTCAAACTGTAAATTGTCATCCGGTTTTCCAAACACGGTGAAAGTGCCATCTTTATCTATCGCGCAAATATACAGACGGACCGGAAGCTCAGAAATCAGAGTATTTCTTGAAAAGCCGATTTTCGATAAGTTAAGCTCTATCCAGCGGCGCAAGGGGTTAAGATTGTAGAATCCCCATTGGGGATTGCGGTTCACCGAGCGAATTTTACCTGAGGGTGCTTTCCTTAAAAAGTCCACAAAAATAGAGATAATATTCGCCGCTTTTCCCAGGTCTTGCATATCGCGCCTGGAAGCAAGGCTCAAAGAATAAGCGAGCGCTGTCAGTACGCCTCCGCTAATCCCATAGACCCTGTTTGGGTTTTTACCTTCGTTCAGGAGTATTTGAGCCCAGCCCAATTCTTCGACGATTAATTCCAGATCGCCCAGCTTTGCAGATTGAAAGATAATGGATGGTGAGGTTTTCATCTCTCCTTTATTTTTACCATAAAATGGCCGATTATTATTTGACTTGTCTGGTGATCTGTGTTAATATTTTTTGAACTGAACCCCCAATACAGGCTATTAAGGTTTGCCGCGGTAACTTAAAAGACACAATTGAAGAAGGGTGGTCGACCTGCCTTGAGTTCAACCTGATTGTAGAATATTGACACAAAGTCTATAAAGATCTTTATTTCCAGCGAATAACGAGAGAGGATCCATAATATGAAACCCGTAACTCTTGGTGTAATCGTGGGCAACCGGGGATTCTTCCCTGGTCATTTATGCAAGACCGGGCGAAAAACCATTTTGAATGTTCTCGCCGATGAAGGTATTCAGTCTATTGCCCTGGCTGAGGAAGATACGAAGTTTGGCAGCGTTGAAAGTCTCGCCGATGCGCAACAACTGGCCGATCTGTTCAAAGCCCATCGCGAAGAAATTGATGGCGTAATTATCACTTTGCCCAATTTCGGTGACGAACGCGCCATTGCCAATACTCTGCGCTGGTCGGGCTTGAACGTACCGGTGCTGGTTCACGCTTTCCCGGACGAGGTGGGGAAGATGGGCATCACAGACCGGCGCGATTCCTTCTGCGGAAAAATGTCCGCTTGCAATAACTTGACTCAATATGGAATTAAATATTCGCTGACTTCTCTGCACACCATGGATCCGGAGTTTGAAGCATTCCGCGAAGATTTGCGAAAGTTTGCAGCGATGTGTCGGGTCGTTAAAGGGCTGCGCTGCGCCCGCATCGGTGTAATTGGCGCCAGGCCGGCCGCGTTTAATACCGTACGGTTCAGTGAAAAATTACTGGAACGGTCAGGTATTTCAGTCGAGACGCTCGATCTGTCCGAATTATTCGGGCGGGCGAACCGTTTGAAAATGGATGATCCACGCCTCAAGGCGAAGATTGAACAAATGAATGCCTACGTGCCCAATGCTGGGGTACCTTCCGAGCCGTTGGTCAGAATGGCAAAATTAGGGACGATCATCGATGATTGGATGCAGGCGAATCGCCTGGTAGCCAACGCCATCCAATGCTGGACATCCATGGAGGAATTTTACGGTGTGGTTCCCTGCACGCTAATGAGTATGAATAGCAACAACCTGATCCCCAGTGCTTGCGAAACAGATGTCACTGGCCTGATCGGAATGTACGCCATGGTCCTGGCGTCCGGGAAACCCAGCGCCATCGTAGATTGGAACAACAACTATGGCAGCGATCCGGATAAAGGAGTTATCTTCCACTGTTCAAACTTGCCCAAGGATTTATTCGTCGAGCAGTCTGTTTCTATCCAGGACGCGGCCAAGATGGATTACCAGGCGATCCTTGCCGGCACGGTTGGCAAAGAAAACACCTACGGCGCTGTAACCGGGCGGTTGAAAGCAGCTCCGTTTACTTACTGCCGGGTTGCCACAGATGACCTCAATGGGCGCATCCTGGTCTATTTGGGAGAAGGGGAACTGACTGGAGACTCGCTGCAAACCTTTGGCGGTTATGGCGTGGTGAGGATTCCCAATTTACAGCAACTGCTGGCGTTTATCTGCGAGAATGGCTTCGAGCATCACGTAGCGATAAATCCCTCTTTGAATGCCGGCGTTTTGGAAGAAGCCTTCACCAAGTATATGGAGTGGGAGACCTACTATCACGAGTAAAAATGGAGGATGGTATGGGTAAGACTAAATATGCAATTGGCGTCGATTTTGGCACGGAGTCCGGGCGGGCTGTTTTGGTGGATGTCAGCGATGGTCATGAAATTGGGACCGCAGTCCATAAGTACACCAACGGGGTGATCGACGAGCGCTTACCTGGTACGGATATACGTCTGGACCCGGATTGGGCTCTGCAGGACCCCAACGATTACCTTGAAGTGTTCAAACAGGCTATTCCAGCGGTAATCAAGCAAAGCGGGATCGCAGCAGAGGATGTTATCGGGATCGGGATCGATTTCACCGCCTGTACGATGCTACCTACCAAGAAAAATGGCACACCGTTGTGTTTCTTACCTGAATGGCGTAATAATCCCCATGCCTGGATAAAACTATGGAAACATCATGCCGCTCAACCAGAGGCTAATCGCTTAAATCAGATCGCACGGGAAAAAGGCTATAGCTTCCTCAATCGCTACGGAAGTAAGATCAGCTCGGAGTGGTTTTTCCCCAAGGTCTGGCAGATCCTCGATGAGGCTCCGGAAGTATACGCAGCCGCTGACAGGTTCATCGAAGCAGCCGATTGGGTGATCTGGATGCTGACCGGGGTGGAAACGCGCAATAGTTGTACGGCTGGCTATAAAGCGATCTGGTCGAAACGTGAGGGATTTCCTCCCAACGAATTCTTCAAAGCTCTGGACCCGCGCTTGGAGCACGTGATCGACGAGAAGATGACCCATAATATTACTCCTTTAGGGAATAAGGCAGGTGGTCTATCGAAGGAAGCTGCTGATTGGACCGGCCTTCGGTCAGGGATTGCCGTGGCGGTGGCCAATGTGGATGCGCATGTGTCCGTGCCGGCTTCAGCCATCGTCGAACCTGAAAGCATGGTTATCATCATGGGCACGTCCAACTGTCACATGGTTTTATCCAAAGCAGAGCACATCGTGCCGGGTATGTGCGGGTACGTTGAAGATGGTATTATCCCCGGGTACATCGGTTACGAGGCCGGCCAATCCTGCGTTGGTGATCATTTTGCCTGGTTCGTGGAGAATTGCGTTCCGGCGGCTTACCAGAAAGAAGCGGAAAACCGAAAAATGGATATTCACGCTTTTCTGGAAGAGAAAGCCGCCAAATTAAAGCCAGGCGAAAGCGGGCTGGTAGCCCTGGATTGGTGGAACGGGAATCGCAGCGTATTGGTAGACGTTGACCTGACCGGCTTGCTGATCGGCCAAACCCTGGCGACCAAACCGGAAGAAATTTACCGGGCTTTGATTGAGGCCACGGCTTACGGAACGCGCATTATCATCGATACCTTCAAGGCCAATGGTGTTCCTGTCAAGGAGATTGTCGCCACCGGCGGCCTACCGGATAAGAACCACCTGCTGATGCAGATCTATTCGGATGTGGCTGGAATGGAAGTGAAGGTGGCCGCGTCAAAACAAACTCCAGCGCTTGGATCCGCCATGTTCGGCGCGGTGGCCGCCGGTAAAGCTGCCGGGGGTTATGACACGATCTTCGACGCTACTCAGGTAATGGCTCACCAGCGTGCAGAGAAATACCAGCCAAACGCCGAAAACCACGTTATTTATAACCGGCTGTTTGCCGAATACGTCACCCTTCACGACTATTTTGGCCGGGGCGCCAATGATGTGATGAAGAGACTTAAAGCGCTCAAGGTGGAAGTGCTTCATCAGTAATAGCAGGAGAACCTGTGATGTTAGAACCTTTGCGAGAAAAACTTTGGCAGCTCCATTTGGAGCTGCCAAAGAACAACCTGGTCGCTTGGACCAGCGGGAATGTCAGCGAGCGGGATAAAGGAACCGGCTACGTGGTGATCAAGCCTTCCGGCATACGCTACGAAGACTTGCGCCCGGAACACATGGTAGTGGTCGACCTGGATGGGAAAGTCATTGAGGGAAACTTGAAAGTTTCCTCAGATACAGCCAGCCACCTGTATATCTACCGCAATCGCCCGGATGTAAATGGGGTGGTCCATACCCATTCGGCATATGCCACGGCATTTGCAGCAGTAGGTAAACCTATCCCGGTTTACCTGACTGCTCAAGCTGATGAATTCGGCGGGCCTATCCCTTGTGGTGGGTTTGCCTTGATCGGCGGTGAAGAGATCGGAAAGGTAGTTCTGGAATCGATTGGGGATTCTAAAGCGGTACTGCTCAAGAATCACGGGGTGTTCACCGTTGGTCCCAGTGCAGAAGCTGCCGTAAAAGCTGCCGTGATGGTAGAAGATATCGCCCGTACGGTCTGGCTGGCACTGCAAATAGGTCTGCCGGATGAGATCCCCCCGAAATGGTGGAAAAGCTGCATTACCGCTATACTCACGTTTACGGGCAGTAAGCGCTATGACCTCACGGCTAGATGAATTTGAGAGCTACCGCGCCAGGATGAATAAGCGCATATCCCAGGTCGATCATTTGGGTATCAAAAGATTCTACAGCCTGGACAGCAGCGCCTATCATGATGGCGCCTTGACCAGCAAAACTAAAGAGCTGCTGGGCCTGGTCGCATCGATGGTACTGCGCTGCAATGACTGCATCGATTACCATATCTTACAATGCGTGCAGGCAGGTTATAGCGATGAAGAGTTGTATGATACTTTCAACGTAGCCCTGGTGGTTGGCGGCAGTATTGTCATTCCGCATTTACGGCATGCAGTAGAAAGCCTCGACCTGGTAAGGGCTAAGAAGGAATAGCTCTGCCTTCCTGGTTGAACTGGGTGTGATAAAGATGGGCATACAGGCCATTAAATATCAGGAGATCGCTGTGAGTGCCCTGTTCGACAATGCGACCCCGGTTGATTACCAGGATTTGATCGGCTGCCAGGATAGTACTTAAGCGGTGGGCGATAACGATGCTGGTTCGGCCTGACATTACCCGTTTCAAGGCTTCCTGGATCAAGCCTTCTGATTCGCTGTCCAACGAGCTGGTCGCTTCATCCAAAACCAGGATACGTGGATCTTTCAGGATGACGCGCGCCAGAGCAATACGCTGTTTCTCTCCACCGCTCAAGCGATAACCACGCTCGCCAACAGTGGTATTATAGCGGTCCGGAAGACCCATAATAAAGTCGTGAATATTGGCTGCCTTGGCCGCCGCTTCAATCTCTGCCTGGGTGGCGTCCAATTTCGCGTACAGCAGGTTGGTACGGATTGTATCGTGGAACAAATAGGTTTCCTGGGTGACCATGCCGATTTGGGCGCTGAGCGAATCCAGGGTCACGTAGCGCAAGTCGTGCCCATCTATCAAGATACGCCCTTCAGTTGGATCATATAAACGCGGGATCAGGTAGGTCGTGGTGGTTTTCCCTGCGCCACTGGGGCCAACCAGGGCAACCAATTGGCCTGGACTGGCCCGGAAAGTAATATCTTCCAGGGCGGTTTCACGCGCCTGGGTTTGAGCGGGTAGCTCTTCCTGGCTGGCTCCGGCATTACTGGGGCCGGAAAGTACGGCAGTGACTGTTTCCATATCGCCATAACGCGCTACATCGCTGAGCAGATTTTGATCTCCTGCATCATACATAAAAGACACATGGTCGAAAAACAATTCCCCAGAAACATTCTTAAGTTGGGCAGCATCGGGTGCATCATCTATATCCAGGGGAAGGTCGATCACTTCAAATACTCTTTCGAAGCTGACCACCGAAGTAGCAAACGCGACCGGAGCGTTCGACAGATTCTGCAGTGAATTGTACAGATTACCCAGGTACGCCCCGAAAGCGACGATGGTGCCTATTGTGAAACTGCCCCGAATCACCAGGTAACCGCCTATACCGTAAACCAGGGCTGTCCCAACTGCGCTCAACAGGCCAATAATGACAAAGAAAACTGACCCTAGCACATCGCGCTGGACACCCAGGTCACGTACGCTGCGCGCCCGGTTATCGAACCGGGAAATTTCGGTAGCAGTCCGTCCAAAGAGTTTTACCAGCAGCGCCCCGCCAATGTTCAAGGTTTCATTCATCATGGCATTCATCTGGGCATTCGCTTCCAACTGCCGGCGGGCGAGATCCCGCAGTTGGTCGCCTGTTTTGCGCGCCACCATGATAAACAGGGGCATAATAGCCACACTTAGCAGGGTTAATCGCCATTCCATGGTGATCATAACTACCAGGACGGCGCTGGCCTGGATGAAACTCGTGACCATATTCACGATTGTGTTGCTTATGGCGTCCTGGGCGCCGATCACATCGTTATTCAGCCGGCTCATCATTTCGCCAACGCGCGTGTGAGTGAAGAAGCGCAGGGACATGCGCTGTAATTTGGAGAAAAGAGCCACGCGCAGGTCGTAAATCACGCCTTCGCCTACGTATGCATTTAATCTGCGCTGGAAAACATTAATCCCACCGGTTAATGCTGGAATTAGCAGCAGCGCAATCGCCAATAAGACCAGGCGATTGAGATTTTTGGTAGGAATGGTCTTATCAATCAGGTCACGCAGGATCATTGGGACCAATAAGCCAAGGCCGGTGCTGGCGAGAATTAGCACCAACATCCCCACGATTTGCCAGCGGTAAGGGTTTGAATAACTTAATACACGCTTGAGCAAATACCAGGTGACCTTGGGCTTTTCGTCCGTCGAGCTCAGATAGTTTCGCCAACCGCCTCTATGCATTCCAGCTCCTGCCCATTCATTTGTTAGAAAGATTTATGACTCTTCTATTGTAATCCAAGACGTTGGGAGTGGTCAGAAAGCTATCAGATTATAAATGTTTATTGTGGGAACTAATCCCCTGCTTAATCGTCTCAGGTAAAATGGCTCATAGGGATTTACCGTGGAAGGTCACCACGGCTATTCCCAGAGAATCGGTAAAATTATGGGTGATGGTAGGAATAGAAATGATAAGGAAACGGCATCTTATTATGAGGGCCATGCTAATTCTTTTCGCTCTGTCGGGTTGTGGGTTTATCCAGGGCAAAGCGATTGGAAATACACCCACAACTTATCTACCGACGCTTACGCCCGAAGGCGGGACCGGGCCGATAGTGATCGTTGGGACCGCTGAGCCGGTTGGGACCAGCCTGCCGGAGCCCGCAGCAACTTTGCCTGTTGGGACGCCTCCGCCGATCTCGTTTCCGCCGGAAGGTGGATTGATTATTGGATTACAGGACCAGGGTAGAACTGTTGTAATGCATGTCGGGGACCGCTTTTTGCTCCAGTTGGGTGACGTATACGATTGGACGGTAACTTCGAGTGACAATTCGGTGGTTGGACGGGTGATCAACGTTATGGTGATTAGCGGAGCCCAGGGATTGTATGAGGGGCGGAAAGTTGGGAACGCAACTCTTAATATGGTGGGTGACCCGACTTGCCGGTCTTCCCAGCCGCCCTGCTTGATGCCTTCGATCAGTTTCACCCTCCTTGTGCAGGTCGAGCCATAGTGGCAGAAAGGATTTTCTTGACAGCCTTGTAGATGGACGCTTTACTCTTCCATAATTTTCTAATAGCCATGATAGATCAGGCAGAAAAAACATTCATGAAAAGGATCAGTCTATCCTGGGTAAGGTTTTAACTCTATTAACGGATAAAGTTGGCCCAGGTCTTTAAGATCAAAATCAGCCGTGGGAAGGGTCAGCAGTACGGCGTTGGCCAGGGCGAATCCAAGACGAAGCCCTTCTTCGACCGGTTTCTTCTGTGAATAAGCTACAGCCAGGCCTGCCAGAACGCCATCTCCTGCGCCAGCGGAGCTGACCACCTCCAGTTTCAACCCGGGAATCCAGTAACCTCGCTCAGGAAGGACGGCAAAGGCGCCCTGCCTGCCCATGGTTGCAATCACATTAGCGCCGTATTCTTGCTGGATCTGCCTGGCTGCCCTGTATGCCGCTGCATTGGATTGGATGGTCGAACCGGTTATCTCTTCTAGCTCGACCCGGTTAGGTTTGATAAGATCCGGCCTTGCTTTTAGACCAGAAAGCAGACCCGGCCCGGT
Source organism: uncultured Chloroflexia bacterium (assembly GCA_963820415.1). Classification (GTDB taxonomy): domain Bacteria; phylum Chloroflexota; class Anaerolineae; order Anaerolineales; family Anaerolineaceae; genus CAWFZT01. Next base: position 540,607 of record CAWFZT010000004.1, read on the forward strand.
GGCATCGAATAAAACTGGGATGGACTGTTCGTGCGCCATCTCGATCAAACTCTTGAAAAAAGAAGTTGGTACGCCCTTGGGTAAGCTGCCGCCCAACACCAGGCAGGTAACCTGATTAAGTGTATCTTGAAACACTTTGAAAAATTTTCGTAAGTGACGAGGGGAAACCTCCAGGGTTGAGACGGTAAACGTAGATTGGCCGCTACCATCCTGAGAGATGATGATCGTATTGCGGCGTGTTTCTCCATTTACCCGGACAAAGTCAGTCAAGGACCCGCGCTCCTCGAGCATTTTGATCATCTGCTTCCCTGTGTTTCCTGCTGCGAATCCGATTGCCAGGTTGGGAACGCCCATCCTGCCCAGGATCCAGGATACATCGGTGGCTTTTCCTCCCATACCGAGGGCAGATTGGCTGGCGCGGATGGTTTTATTCAGCACGAATTCGGGTACGAGCAGGGTTAAATCGATGCCTGTGTTGGGTGTGACGGTCACGATCATCAGAATGCCTGTTATTCGTTGAAACCAGAAATGGCATCCACGATACCCTTAGATAGTTCGTCGATCGATTGATGGTTCCGGTTAAATGCCGATGACCATTCCAGGATGCATTGTGCATTCACCTCGATGCGTTCAGCAGCATCGAAGGCAGTTTCCAGATCCTTGCTCAAGACAAATAAACCATGGTAAGGCGCAATGACCGCCGCGGCATATTTACGGATTTTTTCTTCTTCTCCGACCAAACCGGCCGCAACCTGTTCTGCTAATTTTCCACCGTGAGCCGGTGCAAACCTGGAAACAGGAATAGTGCCCAACTTCATTGTGCCCTCCAGTACGGGCGGGATGGGGCGCGCTGACATAGCAAACACCATCACATGGCGTGGATGGCAATGGACGACGGCCTTTCCATCCGGAAAATCGTTCATCAGCCTGAGATGAACTTTGGCTTCACGCGATATTTCACCGTCTCCATCGATCTTATTGCCTTGAAGATCGGAGATAAGCACCTGTTCAGGACGGATGCGCCACTGGTATTTGCTGCCACAGTGCCGGGAAGTGATGCAAACCAGGTCCCCTACCCTGGCGCTTATATTTCCACCCGCCGTGTCGGTAAGGAAACGGTCGAACATCAACCGGCCAAGTTCTGCTATTCGAATACGCATACTCTCAATTGCATCAGTCATATTTACCTTTTCGAGATGGATAACGATTTTTCATCGAGAATTCAATTGTAATTTATTGCCTGTACTCCAGGGCAGCCCATATCATGGCAAAATAATTATCATCGGGTACATATTCGGGTAGGCTGTTTCCGGTACCCAGGGCAAATCTGACGTATATCCGTTACCCCAGCCCGCCGGCCGATATCGTGCAGCAGGCCAAGAATACCTGCTGCTTGCGGGTCGAGGTCGGGTAGATAGGAAGCGATGATTTCGGCTTCCTGGCTGACCAGTGAGCAATGGGCAACCCATCCTCCGGGATTGAGCATTTCTGCTTCTCGGAAAAGGAGATCAGCCTGGTGCCTGGTTGGGATGCTCATTCGCCTGTTCATCGGATATACTTATCACCTATTTTACTTGATAAAGGATTGTCGCATGGTTTTATCAGAAGCCGAGATACAAGTATTGATTATTTTAATTGAACTCGAAGAACCAATCGAGACACCCAATAATAACTTTTATCAATTTTATCCAAAGTCAATCGAAGAAGCCGCCACTTATTTTCGAGGGCTGCGCCTGGATAGGCCCGAGGCGTATGAAAAATTATGTAATGAAGGTCTGATAACAAAGAAAGAGTCTGGTTATTCATTGACTGGAGAAGGAATTTTAAGAGCCAGGCAAGTAAGGTATGACCGCCCGCCAATCTACTATTGGTACCGGGAATTTTTCCCGGCTGCTGCTCATAGCCGTGCTTATGCAGAGTTTTGCGAACGCCTGTATGGAAAAAATTTATGCCAGGCGGGCTTTAGCGACATGCAACAGATCGACTATATGATCGGGTTATTGAATCTCAATCCAAACAGCCGTGTTCTCGATTTAGGCTGCGGAACTGGTATGCTGGCAGAATATATCTCCGACACAACCGGTGCCCGGCTATGGGGAATGGATTACTGCCCGGAGGCGGTTGAGATTGCAAATGCCAGAACGGGAACCAAGCGAGAACGGTTGTCTTACCAGGTCGGCAACCTGGATCACCTGGATTATCCGGAAAATTTCTTTGATATTATCTTATCCATCGATTCACTGTATATGCCGAACCACCTGGATGAAACTTTGCATAAAATGACCAGGTTATTACAACCTGGCGGTCAAATGGCAGCTTTTTATACCCAAATGATCTGGGGAAGTAGCGCAGATAGAGATATATTATTGCCGGTAAAAACTCCCCTGGGTGAAACCTTGCAAAGAGCAGGGTTGCTATTTGTGACCCACGATTACAGCCGGCAAACTTATCAGTTAATGCAGTTAAAGAGAAAAATTGGGGAAGCTATGAAGCCGCTATTTGAAGATGAAGGAAATGATTTATTATATAAATTCATCATCAACGAATCGGAGGGTAATCTGACGCTCTACGATCCGGATACCTGTACTTTTGCCCGCTACCTTTATCATATCAAGGTGCCCTGAAACTGGGTTCTTCTAATCTCATCGCGAAAATGGCATTGAAAGCAGGGGTCCCAACGAAATAAGCGGTTTACCCTGAAAATACTGTAATCATACCGGCTCAATCCTGGCAGGTTGAGTGGTTAGGAAGCGACCTCGTCCGGGTTCACCGACAACTTTTCCGTTCCAGAGGATCGGTTGACCGCGTTGAAAAGTTGCTTCGGGCCTACCTAATACCTGCCGGCCTTCATACAAAGTATAGCCGGCCTGGCTGTGCTGGTTTTCGGCCAGGATGGTATATTCTCGACAGGGGTCGAAAACCACCAGATCAGCGTCTGACCCAGGCTGGAGGATCCCCTTTTGCGGGTACAGGCCAAAAATGCGGGCTGGATTCTCACACAGCACCTGCGCCAGCCGGACCAGGCTGATCAAGCCGCGATTAATGCCCCAGTCATAAGTTACCGTCAAAAGAGTCTCAATCGAAGGAGAGCCAAAGCTCTGGCTCAAGAAGTCGGCCTTGGGATCCTTCTTCTTTGGTGCATGGTCTGACGCCACCACCTGCAGGATTCCGTCCTGCAGCGCTTTCCACAAAGCTTGCTGGTCAACCTGACTGCGGATGGGGGGACCAATCTTGGCCAGGGCGCCGCGTTCTCCGAGGATTTTCTCGGTGAGGGTAAGGTACTGTGGGCAGGTTTCGGCGAAGATGGGCAACCCTTCCGCCTGAGCGCGGCGGATTGGGCGCAGGCCACGCCGAGAAGTGACGTGTGGGATATACAACGGGCAACCGGTCACTTCCGCCAGACAAATTGCCCGAAATATAGCCTCTTCCTCCAGGATATCCGGGTGAGAGGTGTTGAAATAGCTCGCTGAGGCATCTGGCCCCTTGAGATACTTGTCTTCCAGATAATCTATGCCACCTCCATTTTCAGCATGCACCATCGCCATGCCGCCCTGGCTGGCCAGAATATCCATAGCTTTGGTCAACTGGTAATCGTCGGTATACCACCCCAACTTCAAGTAGGCCAGGAAGAATTTGAACGTACGTATACCCATTTTCATCACGCTGGGGATTTCCGGAACTTGTTTTTCTGCATCGAAGAGTCCGCCGTGCAGACCAAAGTCCAGCCGGGAGTATTTTAGGCCATCCTCTAGCATTTCGCTGACTTTTTGCTCCAGGCTTTCACCCTGGCGTGCGTAGGCAAAATGCAGCAGGGTCGTGGTACCTCCATAAGCGGCGACCAGTGAGCTGCCTTCGACATCATCCAGGTAAACCGGATGGACATGCACGTCGATGATTCCTGGAAAAACGAGCTTTCCGGTGGCATCCACAATTTTCCTGCAGCCCTCGCGCTGCAATCCCTTTCCGACTCCGGCTATCTTGCCATCTTTAACTGCGACATCACCGACCTGAATCCCCTGACCGGTAACAATGGTTCCACCTGTCACAATGAAATCGTAATTTTCGGTCATCCAGGCTATCCTTTATGATTTTGCTTGAACTTTCTCCAAGGCTTTCAGCACCCGCTCAGGCGTAATAGGGAGGGTGAAAATGCGTGAACCGATGGCATCAGCCACCGCGTTGGCGACTGCTGGGGCGGCGGGGGTGAGCGAAGGCTCGCCAATCCCTTTAGCCCCGTAGGGTCCCAGGCCGGTGCCCGACTCGAGGATGATCACCTGTGTAGACGGCAAATCCTTAGAGGTAGGGATGAGATATTCTGACAGAGAAGGAGTAAGGATGCGTCCCTGGTCCACAATCAGGTCTTCCATCAGCGCATAACCCATGCCCTGGACTCCGCCGCCTTCGATTTGCCCGGCGACGGCTGCGGGATTGATGGCCCTGCCAATATCGTGGCAGGCAATACTTTTCAGGATTGTAATTTCGCCTGTCTCCGTGTCGACTGCCACCTCAACGGCGTGAGCTCCAAAGGTAAAGTCAGGCCAGATATCGCCTTGCCCGGTCTCCGGGTCGATTGGGTCGGTGAAAGGGGCTTTGAACATGGCCAGGTTCGAAAGCGACAGGCCATCTGCAGCACACATGGCTGCCAGCCTGGAAAGAGTCAGGCTTTGTGATGGATCATCCTTCACGAATACCCGGCTGTCGGCAATATCCAGGTTTTCCGGCGGTTCTTCTAACTGCTTTGAAGCACGCTCCAGCAGCACCTTGCGCACCGCGCTGGCCGCTTGTAACACAGCATTCCCGGACATATACAACTGGCGCGTGGCGGTTGAAGTTCCCGCCAGAGGTGTCAGCGCAGAATCGGTGGAGTAGGTAGTGATGGTATCCATGGGTACGCCAAGCACTTCCGCAGCTATCTGGCAAATGGCAGAAATTTGCCCAGCGCCCAGATCGGGTACGCCACAGCGAATGACGACTGTTCCATCCAACTCCAGACCTACCCAGGCCTGGGAAGTATCGTGTAGCCAGGTAATCCGCCCGTAGCACTGCATGTATGAGGCGAACCCCTGGCCGATTTTACAGGAACCATGCTCGGGGGTTTTTTCACCAAGGGCTTCCAGGACACGTGAGGCGGTTTCTTCCAGCCAGGCTGCGCTCTTTATCTGCTGCCCGGTGGGGGTGGTGTCGCCGGTCTTCATGTAGTTCTTTCGCCGGAATTCATACGGGTCCATGCCCAATTTCAGGGCGATGGCGTCCATCTGCTGTTCGTAGGCAAAACAGGCTTGAGGGGCGCCAAACCCGCGAAAGGCACTGGTGAAAGGATTGTTGGTTGACACGGCAACGCTGTCGACGCGCACGTTGTCGACCCGGTAAGGGCCGGTGGCCGTGGCGGTTGCATACAATAGTACATATGGGCTTAGATAAACGTAGGCGCCTGAATTGGCGACCATTTTAATCTCGGCAGCAGTGATATGCCCATCTCGGGTGACGCCAGTGCGATGGGTAATGATAAACGGATGGCGCTTAGAATGCGCCTGGATTGATTCCTCCCGGCTGTATTCGATGCGGACAGGCCGGTGGGTGTGCAAAGCGAGCAGGCCCAGGAAGATCTCTACGGTGATGTCTTCTTTCCCGCCGAAACCACCACCGACCATGGTGCCTTGGATGTGAAGCCGGTTTTGCGGTATGTTCAGCGCCAGGGCAATGCTGCGAAAGTGTTCGACTACCTGGGTGCAGACGCGGATGTTGACGACATTGCGTTCATCGATCCAGGCTACGCCGGCTTCAGGCTCGATATAGGCGTGTTCTGCAAAGGGCACATTGAAGGTATTCTCAACTACCAGGTCAGCTTGCGCCATACCTTCCTGGAGATTGCCCTTGCGAATTTTCCAACGCGCCACGATGTTGTCCGGGGTGGAAACCAACGCAGCACCAGGTTGCATGGCCTCAACTGGATCGTAGACAGCCGGCAGGGGTTCATATTCGACATCAATTAGCTTGAGGGCTTTTTCGGCGATGTCTTGGGTTTCAGCGGCAACCAGGGCGATCGGGTCGCCAAAAAAACGCACAATATCCCCGGCCAGAATATGAGCATCCGACCCGGCTCTGCGTTTTTGGCCGGTTTGCCCCGGTATATCCGTCACTAATACTGATTGGGGTAAATCTGCCGCAGTGATAACGCAGGCCACTCCAGGCAAAGCCCGGGCTTTACTTACGTCGAGACGCGCGATACGTCCGTGGGGGATACTGCTGCGGAAGACTTTCCCGTGCAGCATGTTGGGCAAGAATATATCGCCTGCATACACAGTCGAACCAGTACACTTTCCCAGTGCGTCCACACGGCGCAATGGTTTTCCAACCTGCCTGAGCTCGGGCAGTGTGACCGGAGGAAGGGGCTTGGCAGTGTATTTCATTGGCCTTCTCCTTCTTCAGCCAGGCGTTGAGCGGCGACCTGTACGGCTTTTACAATCTGGCCGTAACCTGTGCAGCGGCATAAGTTGCCAGAAATGGCTTCGCGAATATCCTCTTCAGTAGGATGCGGATTCTCGTCGAGGAGTGCTTTGGTGGAAACGATCATTCCTGGGGTGCAGTAGCCACATTGCGCGGCTCCCACATCGGCGAAAGCCTGCTGGATAATGTGCGGGCGGTTAAGGCTTCCAAGGCCGGCCGCGGTGGTGATTTCAGCCCCGTCCGCCTGCCAGGCCAGAACCAGGCAGCTATCGACCGGTTTTCCATTCATCAAGACGGTACAGGCGCCGCAATCCCCTTTTTCGCAGCCATTTTTTACATCCAGGTAGTCCAAGGATTCACGTAATACGCGCAGTAAGGTCGAATTTGGCATAGCTTCGAACTGGTGATGGTGACCGTTGACTCTCAGATGGATGATCCTGGGTTGCATTGCTTTACTCCTGCTACTGAGTTTGGGAGGCGACCTGCCTGAGCAACCGGCAGACAATCACTTCGACCATCTTCCGCCGGTAATCCGCCGAAGCGCGCAGATCGCTGATTGGTGAGACTTCTCCTGCGGCGATTATGCCAGCCTGTTGAATCGTCCTTGGGGTAAGCGGGCTATTTTCCAGGGATTTCTCAGCTTTGAGAGCGCGGCATGGGGAGCGGTGCGACTGAGCCCAAGGCAATGTGCGCTTTTTTGCATTGCTGTCCTTCGCCAATTTCTATCACAACTGCTGCACTAACCACCGAAATAGCATCAGCTTTACGCAGACCAATCTTATAATAGGCTGAGACTGATTCTGGGTGATTGGCTGGAACATAGATCGCAGCCAGGATTTCATCCGGTCGGATGACCGTTTTTCGTGCTCCAGTGAAGAAATCCTCAAGCCCGACGCGTCGGTTACCTGCCAGGCTGACCAATTCCACCTCAGCAGCGAGTGCCAGGAGGGGGGAGCGCAATCTGCGGCGGGAGAGGCATCGGCGAGGTTTCCGCCCAGGGTAGCCCGGTTGCGCACCAAAGGGTTGGCAAAAACGTTAGCGGCTTCGATCAATATAGGAAAGTTTTTTCTGACGATCGGATTTTTCTGAAGCTCGGAGATGGTGACAGCACTGCCGATCTTTAACTCATCGCCAGCCAACTTGATTTCGTGCAGTTCTGGCAGATCGTTGATATTGACCAAAACAGCCGGTGAACACCGCCCACTGCGCATATCCACGATCAGGTTAGTCCCGCCGGCCAGCGGGTAAGCATGGAGGGGTTCCTCTTGAAGGATTTCGAGCGCCTGTCGCAAGCTATGAGGTAGAACGAGGTCAAACTCTGGTAGCATATTTTTCTCCACAAGGCTTCCGGGAGTTTATCCTGGATTTTCCCGGCTGTTCTCCACTGCTGAAAAAACGGCGCGCACAACGCTCATATAACCGGTACAGCGGCAGCGGTTCCCTTTTAGATAATCCCGAATATCTTGTTCTTGGGGACGAGGATTTTCGCTTAAAAGCCCCTTGATGGTCATGATCAAGCCGGGGGTGCAGTAGCCACATTGGAAAGCAGCTTGCTCGATGAACGCCTCCTGTAAAGGATCCAGTTCACCAGTGGACTTTTGCAACCCTTCGATGGTAGTGATGTTTTTCCCATTCAACGAAGCTGCCAGCAGCAGGCAAGCCAGCATGGGTTTACCGTTTACCTCTACGGTACAGGCGCTACACTCACCCAGGCCGCAGCCGTACTTGGCGCCAGTTAACTGAAGTCTTTCCCGCAGGACGTTAAGCAAGAGCTCCTTGGAGGTTACCCACATCTGGCGCTTTACCCCGTTCACGGTGATCTCGATCTTCTGGCGCTCATCTTTGGAGATGTACAGAGGCGCGGCCCCGTCCGACGATGGTGCAGAAGCTTCAGAAAGGTCAACTGGTTCGGAAAAATTTTTATCGCGGGCCAAAGCTTTATCCCAAAGGTACTTCAGGGTATCCTGAATCATCACGCCGGCCAGGCAGCGCCGGTACCAGGCGCTCGAGCGATAATCGTCGATGGGTGAGATGGCCTGAGTGACCAGTTTCCCAGTTTCCATTAGCAGCTTTTCCGAGAACGCTTTCCCTTCAAGGAACTTTTCGGCAGAGCCGATGCGTATGACCGTTGGGGCGACTGAACCGAAGGCAATCCGGCATTCCTGGATTTGGTTTTCTATGCGGACCAGGTAGACTGCCAGGTTTACCTTAGCCAGGTCGGCAGAAACCCTGGAAATTTTGTAGAAGCTGCTGGCGACGGCTGGGTCAGGGGCAGGCAGGATAATTGAGACCACCAACTCATCTTTCTCCAGAGCGGTTTTGCCTGGACCGAGCAGGAAATTCTCTAAGGGGAGACGGCGTGAGCCCGCCAGCCTTTGTAAGACAACCTGGGCGCGATACACCATCAAGGCCGGGACGGCATCCGACGCCGGCGAGGCGTTGCAGACATTGCCGCCGATGGTCGCCATTTCCTGGATTTGGGTCGAGCCAAACGATCCACAGGCTTCTGCCAGGGCGGGATAATAATTCTTGATGTAAGCGCTTAGAAAAAGTGAGCGGATTTTCGTCAGAGGGCCAATTATAAGCTCACCCTGGGCACCGCGAGTAATCCCATCCAACCCTTTGATGTGATTGATGTCTATGATCAGCGCAGGATCCTCCCGCTCCATCTTGATCATGGTTAGTAAATGTGTGCCTCCCGCCAGGATACGGGCATTATCGCCGTGTTGGTTGAGAAGCTCCAGGGCATCCTTGACGGTGACAGGTTGAACGTAATCGAAGTCGTTTACCAGGAGGTGGGTATCGGTCATTTGGTTGGGGTAGGTCTTGATGGTGGTCATTTCGGCTGCTCTTTCAGGACTGCCAGACTTTTTTCTTTCAATGCAGCCAGAATCTTCTCGGGTGTGATGGGCAGTTCGTAAAAACGAATGCCAATGGCGTTATAGATCGCATTGGCGATGGCCGCGGGGACTGGGTTGGAGGAGGCTTCCCCTAATCCCTTGGCTCCAAAAGGCCCGGAGGGTTCGTAAGTGTCGGCAAAATAGGCAAAGAAGTTTTCCAGGAGGGGGGATTCCTCGATCCCGGGAGTTTTAGCGTCAATCCAATACCCACGGGAAGTAAGCTGTCCTTCGTTATCCCACTGGTTTTGTTCGTATAACGCGAATCCGGAACCGCGAGAAAAGCCACCTTCGAGTTGGCCTACGGCCAGGTCGGGATTGACTACCGTGCCGCAGTCTCCACCCATGACTCCCCGCACCAGGCGGACGATGCCGGTCCAGGTGTCGACTTCTACTTCAAGGAATATGCTGACATAAGCCGGCGGGCAGTTGGTCGGCCGGTAGCTGTCCACCGCAGCGATGGTTTTCCAGCTTTCGGTCCAGCAGCGGGTAGCTACTTCCTGAATAGTCATATGTTTTTCCAGGATAGATGGAACCGAGAGCACCCCTTGGCCCAGACTTTCGTCGAGGGTAAGCGCCAGGGCGTCTGGCATAACATTCAAATAACGGGCGGCGGTCTCGATCAGTTCCTGGCGTACCTTTTGAGCGACGCGTACAGCCGCGCCGCACCCAGCATAGATGCCGCGTGTGGCGTGTGTCGTTACATCGTAGACGGTTGAACAGGTTTCTCCAGGGGCGATGTTGACTTTGTCCAATGGGACACATAAGGTTTCGGCAACCAGCTTGGCCATCGCTTCCAGGGTGCCTCCGCCATGATCCATCACAGCTGAGACAACATCGATCGAGCCATCCTGGTTGACTTTGACCATGGCTCCGGAGAAGTCGATTACGTCGCCGGGTTGAGGCGCACCAGCGCCGGAAGTGTGAAAACCGCGCGCCATCGCCAGTCCTTTGCGGAAGCGCCCTGTCTGTACGCCTGGTTTCAGCCGGTCAGCCCACCTGATTTCAGCAGCACCCCGGCGCAGAAGCTCGGGAACGCCATCGCTGCGGACGATCGAGCGGACCAACGGTCCCTGGCCCCAAAATGTGTCTCCCAGCCCGACGTAGTTCTTTAACCGCATTTCCAGTGGGTCAATCCCCAACTTCTCGGCAATTTCCTCAACGAGAGTTTCGGCGGCAAAAGTGATCTGCGGATTTCCATAGCCCTGCATGGCGCAGGAGGGGGCCTTATTGGTGTAAACGGCTACTCCGTGGTAGCGGATATTGGGCAAGCGGTAGAGAGAAACCAGCCAGCCGATGCAGACGCCCAGGTACGAATAACCTTGAAGAATGTGTGCGCCGATGTCAACGACCACATCCATTTTAGCGCCCAGCAGAGTGCCATCTTTTCTGGCGGCGATAGCCAAATCAATCTGGGCTGGGTAGCGCGTGTGGTCATGCATATCCTCTTCACGGGTGAGGGTCAGCTTGACCGGACGGTGGGCTTTCAGCGCCAGGGCAGCGCAAATCGGCACGACCGTATTCATCTGGATGGAGGAGCCAAATGTTCCACCGCAGGCGACACGTTTCACATTAATTTTACTCAGGGGAATGTCAAAGATCTGTCCTAGACAGATGCGCACATTGTGAATAGATTGGGCGGTTGCCCAGACGGTCAGCCCGCCATTCGGTTCGGGCTGGCATACCACAGATTTAGGTTCCATCTGGGCATGGTATATTTTTGAGGTATTGAATACGCCGTGAACTACCAGGTCGGCTTCGGAAAACGCTCTATCGACATCGCCTTCTACAATGTCTCGACTGCAAGCGATATTGTTTACGACCGGAATTTCTTTCTCACCGTAGACGACTGTCTCGTAAAGAGCCTGCGCCCCCGGTTGCATGGCTTCGTTGGGGTCCAGTATAACCGGCAAGACTTCATACTCCACTCTAACAGCGCGGGCAGCTTTCTCGGCGAGCTCTTCAGTTTCGGCGGCTACCGCAGCGACGGCTTCACTCATGCGGCGGACTTTGTCCGCCAGGACGTAGCGATCCTTGTGCAGCGCCCAAGGCACGGTGATCACACGTTCGTTGTAGCGGATATGCGGGATATCCTCAAAGGTTATTACTGTAGCGCCCATTTCTTGAGCCAGGCGCGCATCGATCTTCTTGATATGGGCATGCGCATAAGGGCTGGAAACGAGACGGGCATACAACATGCGAGGAAGGCTGACATCCACCGTGTACATTTCCTGTCCGGTAACGCGTGCCACACCATCTTTTCGCCTGGTAACTTTTCCGACAATCCTCGGCTCATTTTTATCTGTCATTGTATTTTCCCGGCGATCAGCGCCAATAAAGCCATGCGGATATAGACGCCGTTCCTTGCCTGGCGGAAATAGGCTGCCCCAGGCAAAGTATCCACGTCTGTCGCAATCTCATTGACGCGCGGTAATGGATGTAAGGTAACCACCTTTGGATTAAGGTTCTCGATCATCTGGCGTGTCAGAATGTAACTGTCTTTTAGCCGTTCGTAGTCTCCAGCCTCAGTAAATCGTTCTTTTTGGATGCGGGTCATATAAAGCACATCGGCCTTTTTCAACGCATTGGTAAGGTCGTCAGTTTCTTCGAATTTGATGCCCAACGATTTCAACCGGGCTGTGATAACGGCAGGCATGCGCAGTTGCTCTGGGGCGACGAAGACCAGCCGCACCTGGTAGTGCTTATAAACTTCCACACCCGAATGGACGGTGCGCCCATTCTTCAGATCCCCACACAGGACCAGGGTTGTGCCGTCAATTTGACCGCGCTCGCTGCGGACGGTGTAAAGGTCGAGCAGGGCCTGGGTCGGATGCTGCCCGACGCCATCTCCTCCATTTAGAACCGGCGCTTTGGCAATTTCCGCCGCCCTGGCCGCAGAGCCCAGGGCAGGATGGCGCATGGCAATAAAATCGACATACTGGTCGACGGTGCGAATGGTATCTTCCAGTGTTTCACCCTTGGCAACTGAAGTCGATTCAGCCGAAGAAAAACCGACGACGCTGCCGCCCAGACGGTGCATAGCAGTCTCGAATGAGAGACGTGTGCGCGTACTTGGCTCAAAAAAGAGCGCCGCCAGTACATATCCGTGCAGGTAATCCAGGCTGGGGCGTGTCTCCAACTGGCTTCTGAACATATCTGCTACGTCCATAATACGTTCAAGCTCTTCTCGGGAAAATTGTGCGCCATCTAAAATATCTTTGCCTTGTAAGTTGATCATGAAAATTTCCTCTTTTGGTTATTTATCCAGCATCGAACGGATGACCTGAGCCAGACGGGTGATCCCTGATTGGATTTCATCCGGGGTCAGGGCGCAGAAAGGCAAGCGGATGAAACACTGCCGGTTTTTTTCAGGGAAAAAGCCGCGACCATCTGAAAGCAGAAGCCCGGCGTGGGAAGCCTTGGCTAGGAGTTCATCTGTGTCGAACTCGCCATGCAAAGTCATTCCGACGAAAAAGCCTCCTTCAGGTTTGTGCCATTCCGCCAAATCGCCCATTTCATGGATGAGGGAAGCAAGCATGCTGTCCAGGCGCGGCTGGTACAGAGCCTTTAATTTGGCTATGTTGGGTTCTAACCAACCGCGCTGGATATATTCGTAAACTATTCCCTGGGTGAAATAGCTGGAGTTAATGTATGTGCTTTCGGCGAATTCTAGGAAATTTGCCGCTAAAGGTTCTGGCAGGATCGAATAACCAACTCGTAAACCAGGGCTGATCAACTTACTGAAGGAGGACATCTTCACTACCCGGTCTGGCGCCAGCTCGAACAAGGAAGGATTTTCATTGCCGTGGTAGCGCAGTCTGCGATAGGGAGTATCCTCGATGATCCAGAATTTATATTGTTCAGCCAGTTCTACCAACGCTTTACGTTTTTCCATGGAGAGCACTGTCCCACTGGGATTCTGGAAATCCGGAATAATATAAAACAGAACCGGGCGTTCCCCATTGGCCAGGCGGGCGGAAACAACTGCGATGTCGAAGCCATCCTCCTCAAGAGGAATCCCTACCAGCCTGGCGCCTGTGCGTTGGAATAAATTGATCGACCGGTCATATGAGGGAGATTCTATATATACAAGAGAGCCAGGTTTAACAAGATCCTGGCGATGATATCGGACAATTGCAGCGAACCTTCCCCGATAGCGATCCGATTCTCTGTTACTCCGGCCTGTTTCGCCAGATAATTTCTAAGCGGTCGAAATCCGCCAGGGTTACCATATTGAAGGACAGTGTCGGGGTCGCTTTTCAAGAGCGACACTGCACAATCAGATATTTCCTGAGTTGGAAAACTTTCGGGTGGGGGAACGCCGCGGGTAAATTTAATCAATGGTTGATTCATGGGTTCATCGATTCTTTTTCAAAACTTTTTCCCAAATTCTCTTCGGACTTAACAGGGGCGCCCAATTTTCGGGATAACTCCTGGCTGGCGGCAAGGACATGCCGAGCCAGTTCCTGGACGCGTTCTGGAGGAACACGGGTGACTGGAGCGGCGATGCCCAACCCGGCTATAGGCTGACCCATGTGGTTATAGACCGGGGCAGCAATGCCCATGGCGCCGAAGTCGGTTTCCTCGTAAGATGTGGCATAACCACGCTCACGGATTGTTCTCAACTCGGCACGCATCGTCTCTGGAGAAACGATTGTATTGGGCTTGAGTGGAATCAATTTAATCCCATTCAAAATCCGTTCGATCTCCGCATCGGGCAAAAAGGCCCATAAAACTTTAGCAGATGCACCGGCATGCAAATGAAGCGGTTCCCCTACTCTGATCGCCAGGCGGACGGGCTGGCGACTTTCGACCATCTCGATCCACATGGCAAAATAACCGTATCGCGCCGATAGCACTGCGCTCTCATTGGTGGATGCGCACAGAGATTCAAGCACCGGTAGGGCATTATTGCGCAGGTCGAGATTGGTCAGTGCCAGGGTACCCCAGCGGATTAATTGATATCCCAACTGGTAACCCGGGCCATGCGGTTCGCGCACGATTAATCCGTGACATTCCATGGCTTCCAGCATTCGGTGAGTGGTGCTCTTAGGCAGTTGGATGCGCTTGCTGATTTCAGTCAGGGTCAGAATTTGTTCGCTTTCGGTGAAAGCATTCAAGATCAGACACACCCGGTTGAGTGTGCTGATTCCAGAATCACTTACGACCATAAATTACCTCTTCTAGAGTCTTTACCAGGCGTTCGTTCTGTTCAAGGCTGCCAATTGAAATTCGGGCAAAGGCCGGCAGATCATAGGCAACGCATGGCCGGATAATCACGCCTTTTTGCATCAAGTTTTCGATAATATCGCATGCACTGGGCCCAAGCTCAACTAGAATGAAATTGGCCTGTGTTTTCACGTAGTTTAAATCCAGACGATCCAATTCTTTGTAAAGATAATCGCGCCCTGTCCGGTTGACCAAAAGAGTGCGATTGAGGAAGTCGTCGTCATCCAAAGCAGCTTCGCCAGCAATCTGTGCCAAAAGGTTGACCGAAAAGGGTTCTTTAACCGTATTTAAATGCGAGAGGACGGAAGGAGACCCGATGGCGTAACCAAGGCGCAGTCCGGCGAGCCCATATATTTTCGAAAAGGTGCGCATCACCATGATATTTTCGCGGCCTTCGCGTACGTAGCTCAGTGAATCCGGGATCTTCAGGTCATCTACGAATTCAAGATAGGCTTCATCGAAGATTACTAGAACGTGATCGGGGACACGTTCCAGGAACCGGCTGACTTGATCAGAAGAAACGACTGTGCCGGTTGGGTTGTTAGGATTGCAGACAAAGATCAGCTTGGTTTGCCTGGTAATCGCGTCTGCCATCGCTGCTAAATCCAGGCTGTAATTCTTCAACGGTGTCTTGACCAACCTGGCGCGCATTCCATAAGAATAGATATCGTAAATAGGAAAGGATGATTTCGAGACAATTACTTCACTGGTTTCATCCAGGAAGGCCATGCAGGTCTCCAGAATCAGGCCGTCTTCGCCGTTGCCAACAATGATCTGTTCGGGTTTGACATTTAGTTTTAGCGCCAGGGCATTGCGCAGATTGTAACTTTGCCCATCCGGGTAGAAATTGACCTTGGCCAGGGATTGGTAAAGAATGGCTAATGCCTTAGGCGAGGCGCCCAACGGATTTTCATTAGAAGCTAACTTGATGACGTCCCGAACACCATACTGGCGTTGGACTTCTTCGATCGATCGGCCGGGTTTGTATGGTGGAATTGAATCCAGGCCAGGTTGTGGGGCTACTCTAGTTTTCATGGAAAATCAGCTCCGTAAAACAACTCTAATATCACCAACTAATACTCCGTGGGAGAGCAAGAAAACCGGGTTTATATCAAGCTCGGATATCTGCGGGAAAAGGAAAGGCAGCTCTGAAACCCTGGTGATTAATTCAGCCAGGGCATCAAGATCACCGCCTGGCTGGCCGCGTGTACCCTGTAACAAAGGAAGGGATTTTAACTCCTTGATCATGTGATATGCGGTTTGGTTGGATACAGGAGCCAAGTGAAGGGAAACATCGCGGATAATTTCGGTGTAAATGCCGCCTGCGCCCAGTAAAATGATCGGGCCAAACTGTGGATCGATGGAGATACCCAGAATAATTTCCTGGATTTTCTCTACCATTGGATAAATAATAACCCCGCTGAATGATTTGTCCTTAGCAATCTGAACGAGTTTCGCATAGGCACGCTCGGCGCTGGCTTTGTCCTGGATATTCAGGACTACTCCCCCGAAATCGGATTTATGCAGGATTTCGAGGGAAACCACCTTCATCACCGCCGGGTATCCGATTTCCTGGCATCCCTGGATAGCTTCATCCAGGGTGGTTGTAAGACGGAAGGGAGGAACGGGGAAATGATTCCGCCGTAGCCATTCCATTGCCTCCGGTTCGAGGACTATATTGCCAGTGGCGTGCGGCGCTTCACCGGTTGGCTCAGGTAGGCAGGGATAATCCAGGGGTTTGTCGGGCTGTTTCGCATACCAGGCCATGTGCGCCAGCACGACCGCAGCTCTTTCTCCACTGAGAAAATTTGGAATCCCGTTAGATTCTAAGAATTCAATGCTTTTCTTGACCACCGGCCCGGCCATAAAATTGGCTGCCACAGGTTTGCAAATGAATTGAGCAGCAGAAACGATCCCTTGGGCCATGGAAAGCGAGTTAAGATAAGGAGTAGCGACATTGATCGCCACAGCTGAATCGAACTCCCCCAAAACTGAGGTCAACGCGCCCTGAAATTGATCTCCGGTTCCCTGAACGGTCAGGTCGATTGGATTATTCAAAGAGCAGTTCGCTGGTAAAAAGCCTTTCAGGTGCTCTTTCATTTCCTGATTGATTTCCCCAACCTCTAATCCAGCTCTTTCAGCCTGGTCGGCAGTCAGGATCCCCGGCCCGCCGGAATTGGTCACTATGGCAATCTTGTTTCCCTTGGGACAGGGCAGGCTAATAAAACCTTTGCACAGATCGAACATTTCTTCAACCGAAGAGACTCGGATGGCGCCGGATTCAGATAGAACCAAATCGTAAATTGCATCCGATCCGGCCATTGATCCGGTATGCGAAAGAGCGGCGCGCTGTCCCGATTTTGACCTGCCCGATTTGATCACCACGAGAGGTTTTTTACGGGTAAAATTACTGACTGCCTGCCTGAAAGCTCGGCCATCGGAAACACTCTCGATATAGAGGGCAACTACTTTGGTTTCAGCATCTTCGGCCAGGAAGGGTAGCAGTTCAATTTCGTCCAGATCGGCCCGGTTTCCATAAGAAACAAATTTTGAGATGCCGACCCCCTGCTCTTCAGCCCAGGATAAGACTGCTCCCCCTAATGCCCCGCTTTGTGAGATAAAAGCCATTTTTCCTGCGGGTGGACGCGTTTCCAATGTGGCGAACAAATTGTGGGCAGTGTTGACGATTCCAGCGCAGTTAGGCCCAACCACACGGATGCTGAAATGGCGGGCTTCTTGCATGATTTCAGCTTCTCCGGAATGGTTGCCGACCTCGCTAAAGCCAGAGCTGATAATAACGGCTGCCCTAATACCAGCCTCGCCACACTCGCGCAGAATACCAGCGACGGTCGGCGCGGGTGAGGCGATGACTGCCAGGTCAACAGAGTCTCCAATCTTGCTAACCGTCTCAAAAGCTGGGACTCCAAAAGCGGACTGAGCCTTTGGATTACAGGCATATACGTTAGAAGCTCCACCTTCCACAAGTTGTTTGACTAATTCGTAGCCCAGTTTACCTTCGGCCATCGAACCGGCTACTACAATACCGCGGGGATAGAACAGGTCTTGTAAGGTCATTGGTGAAGGAACAGGTTGTCAGAAATGGTCTCTAACTCGGTTTCCGCGCCGGCCTGCAAGGCGAACAGGTTCCTGGCCGCACTTTTTGGCCACCTGGTCTGGATGGCTTTCTCGACCATCGCCAGGTTAAAAATGGTTCTTAATGAGGTTCTTTGAACGGCTGCGCCCAAAACGAAGAGATTGTCTGGTATTGGCTCATTCTTGCAAAAGGGTAAGTCTTCTGGTGACAACAGATAGAGGTTGGCCTTTGTCCGGGTAATTTGCTCTTTTACCAGGTCAAAAGCCGGGTAACTGGCTTTTCCCAGCATCACGGCTGTGGGGGCCCAGGTGTAACTCCACAACAAGAAATCGCCGCCTGGTTTGATAAAACGCACTGCTTTCAGCGATTCAGAAATTTCCATGGCAATCACCAGGTTGGCGCCTTTTTCGGGCAGGTTGGGTCCGGGGAACTGCCGGCCCAAGCGCACCTGGGCTTTTACGAAGCCCCCGCGCTGCGCCATACCTTCAGTTGGATAGTAATTGACCGAGATTCCCTGCAGGAAGGCTGCTTCGGTGAGCAATTCGGCAATAGTCAGGATGCCCTGCCCGCCCACTCCTACCAGGTAAATATCGTAGCTTTTTTGTACACAATTTTCCATGAAAGCCTCAATTATCCTGTATCGGAACTGGCTGGAGACTAAGCGCATCCAGGTTACAGGTAGCCAGGCAAAGGCCACAGCCATTGCAGAGTGCCTCGTTAATCATGAAAGTCCCATCTTCTATGCTCAAAGCCGGGCAGCCGGTGACGTTAATGCACAGCTTGCATACGGCGCATTTTTCGAGATCGACCACCACGGCGCCCTGCCTTTCTCCCCGCCGGTTGGTCTGGATAGTACATTCGCGCCGGGATAAGACAACTTTCACACCCGGAAGACTGATCGCCTGCTGAAGGGTCTGAACCGAAGAAGTCAAATCGTAGGGATCCATGATGAAGAATTGATCGATACCCAGGGCGGGGACGACCCGGGCAATATCCACTGTCTGGCTGCCTTGATTTTGGAAACAAAGAGCCGTGCCAGCATTTATCTGCATACCGGTCATGGCGGTCCAACCGTTATCCATGATGACCAATGTCAGAGGCACCTGGTGTTGGACGGCGTTGATCAGGCCCGGGATACCTGCATGGAAAAACGTTGAATCTCCTATGGTGGCGATGACTGGCGTCTTCACCCCGGCGTAGACAAATCCCTGGGCCAGTGAAATACTGGCTCCCATGGATATTTCGTTCCAGACAGTGTTGAATGGCGGATTCATGCCCAGGATGGTACAACCGATATCACCGGTAACCATCACTTCGTCTTTCTTGAAACGTAATTTTCTGAGGGCCTGATTGATAGCCATAAAAGTCCCCCGGTGGGGGCATCCGGCGCATACGGTAATTGGACGCTGTGCGGCCAATTGATCGACCGAGTTTCCCTGGTAAAGCGATTCCGGGACGTTCAGGTCCAGCGCCACGGAGATACCCTGGACAACCTGTTTCACGCCATATTCACCGATGCGGCTGAATGTTCCGTCGATTTTACCAATGATGCGACGCTGCAAGCCCAGGCGATAGGCAGTGGTATAGATTTCTTTTTCAAGGTAAGGTTCCAATTCTTCAAGGACAAGGATCGGATTGCATTGATCGAGAATCTGTTTTACTTCGATATCCGGGAACGGGTTAGGGACAGATACCCTTAAGATTGAAATTTTGCTCGAATCGAGTCCTGGGTTTGAAAGAAGCTCGAGACCCTCAACGATGTAAGCAGAACTGACGCCAGAGGCAATAATACCCAGATTTCCGGGTTCAGCAGCCAGTTCCAGGTCGTTGATTTGCATTTCGCGTACCAGGTCACCTGATTTAGCCAGGCGGGAGATCAAATCTCGGTGCTGCGCCATGCAAATGGCTGCGCCAGCTTTGGTGAACCGGTTGATATCACGAATTAAGACTGGCTGGCGTTCGAGTGGTTTTCCAATTTCATCGATTTCGATGGCGGTCTTTGAATTTGCAATAGCAGTAACAAGGCGTATAAACACCGGCGTGCCGACTTTTTCAGATATCTCAAAGGCTTTTTGGATCAACCGGTAAGTTTCGGCAACTGAAGCCGGTTCGAGCATTGGTAGATCGGACATCAAGCTGAAACCGCGCGAGTTCCTGTTCAGCCATGCCAGCAGTCACCCCAGGATCATCCGCCACGTAGATGACCAGACCGCCGATCGTACCGGAATATGCAATTGAGATGAGGGAATCATAGGCTACGTTCAGCCCGGACATTTTCATGGTACATAAAGCACGTTGACCTGCCCAGGCTGCACCCGTGGCTATTTCAAGAGCCACTTTTTCATTGGTGCTCCATTCGACGTGGCGATCCTGCAAATCCATGGCCAGGAGGCTGGCTAAAGCCCGTGAGGATGGTGTGCCTGGATATCCGGTTACCACTTTAACACCCGCACGTAACGCGCCCAATGCCAGGGCTTCATTTCCGTTGACGATTTGAGCTTTCATGGGCCTCCAGGGTACCGGTAAAAAGATTGTTACGAGTGAGGTCTTGTATGAGAAAAATTACAAACTGGTGAGTTCTACTATATGGAACTTAGTTTCATATATTCGATTATAGCAAAGCCAAGATTGGTTGTCAATGTGGATGTTGTCGAATGTGGATTAAAAAGCGGAGCCGTGAATGGCTCCGCAGATAACTTTTTATTTCCAGCCGGCAGCTATCCGACTTTCGGATCGATCAAGCCATAAGTGCCATCCCGCCGTCGGTAGAGGACATTGATCGAGCTGGTATTGGCATTGTAGAATATGAAAAAATTCTCATGACCCAGGAGGACCATTTGCGCCAAAGCTTCCTGTTCATCCATTGGATGTAAGGTGAACTGCTTCCGCCTTACAATGGTCGGTTGTGCTGGCGTTTCTTCGACCTCAGCCGTTTCTGGGGCGACCTCTGAAGCCGGTGTTCCATCACCGCGCCCACGAATTCGTTTCCCCTTCAACCGTTCTACCTGGCGGTTCATTTTGTCCAGGGCAGCATCGAAGGCAGCGAAAATATCATCAGCGCGTTCCTCAACACGCAGAATATATCCTCTGCCACGAATGGTTATTTGAGCCACCTGGCGATCAGAAGAATTCCGAGGCAGATTTAATATAAGCCAGGTCGACGCGCGTGTCTTCAATATTATTAAGATGACGGTCAAGCCTGGTTATTTTTGTATTGATGTAATTATTGATACGCTCGGTTACTTCCATATTCTTAGCTGAGATATCCACTTTTAGAGCCATATCTATCCTCCTGAATGATGATATAAACATCAGGCCTGGGCGATCCGTTTACTGGTCAATTTTAGAATCCGGGTCCTGCCGGTGCCCATGAAAGGGGGCTTTTGCAAGAGTCACCCCATAGATTGAATTAGCTCCAGCTTCCAGAAAAGATTTGGCACATGCCTGCATGGTCGCGCCTGTAGTGAGAACATCGTCGATGATCAAGACTTTCTTTGCCCTCACAAGGTGAGGGTCAGCGCGGAATGCACCGCTAACATTATTCTGGCGCTCCCTGATCGATAATCCAACCTGTGTATCGGTATTGCGGATTCGCACAATTGCCTGTGATGCAAAAGAGACACGCAGTGCCTTTGCCAGAGGCCAACCTAACAAGCCAGCCTGGTTGTATCCTCGCTGCTTGAGACGCTGACGACTAAGCGGCACTGCCGTAACCATGTCCACGTTCCAGCCTAATTCTACCAGCAATTCGACCAATTTATAAGTGAAAGTTTCCGAAAGGCCAATATCCCCCTGGTATTTCAGGCGGTGGATGGCTTCCCGCAATGGGCCCTGGAAAATTGCCCAGCAACGGATATCCTCACAGCCTGGATTAGCCTGATGACAGGAAGAACAGATCGATCCATTGGGCTCGGGACGGCCGCACAAGGGACAGATGTGAGCATCGGGTCGGGTTACCTGCGCCTGGCAGTCATCACACCAGCGCACCCCTTGCTTTTCGCAACCGCCGCAGGTAGGCGGATAAACCCAATCGATGGCTGTCCAGATCAGGTGGTAGAACATATACACTGGCCCTGCTTTAAAGCCTGCCAGAGACATGCCGCTCCTCAAAGTTCTGGTTTAGTGGAGGAACCCTCCCAGGGCGGAATGAACCAACCGGATAGCTGCGGGGAATAGAAGAACAATTAGCAAGGATGGAAAGATTAAGAGACCCATTGGGATGAGCATTTTCAGCGGGGCTTTGTGGGCTTCCTCTTCGGCGAGTTGACGCCTGCGAATACGCATCTGATCAGATTGGATGCGCAGTACTTTGGCCAGTGAAACACCCAGGGCTTCACTTTGAATTACGGCGGCGACGAAGCTTGTCATTTCAGAAATATCTATACGATCTGCCATATCGCGCAGCGCTTCACGGCGTAATTTTCCAAGCTGGATTTCCTGGATAACACGGGCAAAAGCCAGGGAAAGTTCGTTATCCCATTTTTCACTCACTTTGGACATGGCGGCGTCAAAACCCAGACCGGCTTCTACACAAATAGTCAATAAATCCAAAGCATCCGGCATGCCATGACGGACGCTTTTCTGTCGCCGATTAATCCGGCTTCTCAGGTAAAGTTGTGGGAAGTAAAAACCAATCGCCACGAAAACTACTGAAAATAAGAAAATTCGTCCTGCCGGCCATTTCATCGAGCCAAAAGTAAAAATGAAAATCACCAGTCCACCAAATATAGCCGCTGCGACAAATTGAATGGCCAGAAACAGGGTTGGATCGAGATAGGATGGGGTCCCAGCCAGTTCCAGGTTGCGTGACACATTATGCATAGCGTTTTGCGGCGTAAACCTGGAAGCAAATTCACCAAACTTGCGTGCAAATGGGTAGATAACACGTTCGGTAAACGGCTGCGAAAGCTCGATCTTTTCCAGAGAAACCGACTCGCCTTTTTGGGTGAACTCTTCAAGGCGGGTTTGAAGAGTTGCCTCATCGGTCAATCGCGGAGCGCGCCGGCCAATTATCACCAGGACAATTGCCCCAATCACGATAACAGCTCCGATGATGAGTAAAGGGGTTAAGTTCAAGGCTGCCTCCTTCGAATACCTATACTTCGATCTGGGCCAGTTTATTCATGGCGAAATAGCCTGAGATGATCAGGATCGCTGCCAGGCCTAGAGCGATAAAACCACAGATCCCACTTTCGGGCTTAAAGAATTCCATCATATATTCCCGATTGAGCAAATACAACACTAAGATAACGGCAACGGGCATAAGCGCTAACATTCTACCTGAATACATAGTTTGGGTGGTCAGGACGCGGATTTCACCTTTGACCCGGATACGTTCGCGAATTGTGTGAGAAATCGTATCCAGAATTTCGGCCAGATTACCACCTACTTCGCGTTGGACGTTGATCGCAGTAATCACCAGATCCAGGTCATCACTGGGGATGCGTCGCAGCAGATTATCCAAGGCAGCTTCCATCGAAATACCCAGTTGCATTTCCTGGACGACGCGGCGGAACTCGTCGCAGATAGGTAAAGGCATTTCCTTGCTGACTGATTCCATAGCTTGCATGGTCGAGTATCCGGCCCTCAAACCATTAACCACCAGATTTAACATGTCAGGTAACTGGTCATTAAATTTCTGCAGGCGGCGCGCCTGGCGCGAACGGACATACATTCCAGGGACGAAGATGCCAAAGATGGCGCCCGCAATCCCTAAGACCACACTGCGGCTTCCGATGAAGTAGCCTACTATCCCAATGCCGATGACGGAGAGGCAGATTACGACGATATATTCAGCCGGTTTCATTTTTAAATCGGCGCGCGCCAGGTCACGGGCGATTCGGCTGCCGTAAGAAGAGCCCTGGACCCGGTTGTTCAACCAGTCGGTCAAAGGGGTGGGCCGCTTCCTGGCCTGGGCCAATACATCTCGATCTACTGCTGTTAGCTGGCTGATCCTTTCCTCGGCAATTGACCTTTGAGAGGAAATCGAGGATATTAGCCCGATTGCCAACAGGAGCAACTCCAGTCCACCTCCAATCACAAGAATCGTTGTTAAATTCATAGGACCACCTTATTAGAGTTACATCGGGTTGTTAAAAATAAGAGTTCTCATCTTTTTACTTAGCGGCGGCGTTCGCCAATTCCGAATACAGACGCCGGAAGGTGGATGCCTGCAAATTCGATCTTTTCCATGAATTTCGGACGCAGGCCAGTTGGCCTCAATCGCCCAACCACTTTCCCACCTTCCATACCCACCTGTTCAAATACGTAAAGGTCAGTCATGGTGATGATATCCCCTTCCATACCGGTTACTTCAGTAATATGGGTGACTTTGCGAGAGCCGTCGCGCATACGTTCCTGGTGTACTATCAGTTCAATAGCGGATGAGACCTGTTCGCGCACTGCCCGGATAGGCAGGTCCATACCAGCCATAAGTACCATGGTTTCAAGGCGCGCCAGGGTATCCCTTGGGCTGTTGGAGTGCAAAGTAGTCATAGAACCTTCATGACCGGTGTTCATGGATTGGAGCATATCCAGCGCGGCCTCATCGCGAATTTCGCCGACGATTATCCGGTCTGGACGCATGCGCAATGAATTGATGACAAGCTGGCGGATAGTGATTTCCCCCCGGTTTTCAATATTGGGTGGACGGGATTCCAGCGTGACCACATGTTCCTGCCGTAGTTGAAGTTCGGCCGCGTTTTCGATGGTGACAATGCGTTCATCGGAAGGAATATAACCGGAGAGGACGTTCAATAAGGTGGTCTTGCCGGAACCAGTACCGCCAGAAATGACCAAATTCACCCGGCCAATTACGGATGCACGCAAAAATTCGATTGCTTCAGGAGTCAGAGATCCGTATTGGATCAACTGTTCGACCGTAATGGGATTCTTCGAGAATTTTCGGATGGTAAGTACTGGCCCAATCAGCGAGATGGGGGGGATGACCGCGTTTACACGGGAGCCATCCTGCAAGCGGGCATCCACG
The DNA here is from genome assembly GCA_963820415.1 of uncultured Chloroflexia bacterium. GTDB lineage: Bacteria > Chloroflexota > Anaerolineae > Anaerolineales > Anaerolineaceae > CAWFZT01. The sequence continues at coordinate 565,262 of CAWFZT010000004.1, forward strand.
TAAGGACTCAGCTCATCAATACGACGTCCCAGGGGAGCTACGATACGCTCGATAATGCGAAGCACGTGAGCGTTGCTCTCAAAGGCGACTGGCACCCGGATGATCTTCCCACTCCGCTCGATGTAGACGTTTTTGGCCCCGTTTACCATAATTTCTGTGATGGAATCATCTTCTAGAAGCGGTTGGATGGGGCCAAGTCCCAAGATTTCCGCCGATATTTGTTCAAACAGGCGCGCCCTTTCAGGCCGGGATAAAACAATATTTTCTTCGGACAGGATCTGTTCGAACAATTCGAGGATAGTTTTCCTGACCTCGACCGTTTTTGTCACATCTGTATTTGGGTCAAGGCTGCTCAATAATTTATTCTGAACCCGGGTTTTTAAATCCTGATAAGTATCCTGCTGAGCCGGTGTAGTTGGTGCGGTAATCCTTCTGGCTTGAACAGGGGGAGTCTGTGAATTGTTTCCCCCGACCCCCGACCCTCCTGAGGAAGGTTGCCCCGAGTCGCCCCCTTGCAGACGCTTAAGAATCGACATGATCCATTACTCCTCTATAAAATTGATTTTTATCTTTTAAGAATCGGCTCCTGAACATTTTCAAGTTTTGCCAGTCTTTCGCGGACTAAATCAGCCAGATTTATGATCGATCTACTGACCGGATTGGTCTTTTTGTCTTGGACCAGGGGAATTCCTTTGATAATGGAGGTGCTTAACTGTCCTGTTTCATCCAATGGGATGATGACCAGGACAGGTTGGCGTAAACTTTCCCCGACTTTTTCTGGAGAAATTGTGATTCGCTTGTCAAAGCGATTCATGACAAAGAGAATTTGATCGCGTCTTATTTCCGATGCATCGGCTAAATTCAGGAATGAGTTTGCACTTTTTATAGATGGCAGGTCTTGTGTCGTCACCAGCACGATCAGATCCGCCTTTTCAAGCGACGAAAGGACAACTTCATTCAGGTAAGACGAGGTGTCGACAACGATGAAGGTGTAAATTTGGGTGAGGAACTGCAGCAGCTTGGTGAATTCCGCTGCGCTGACTTTGTTGGCGTTCTCGGGTTGCAAAGGCGCCGCCAAAATATGCAAACCCGATGCGCCATGGGTAATGACAACGTCTTCCACGAGTTCACGTTCAAGCTCATCGGCGTGGGATGTAAGGTCCAGGAGATCATTCTTGACTTGTTGGTTCAGGAATACGGCCACATCGCCAAACTGCAGGCTGGCGTCGATCAGAACGGTCTTTGTTTCAGAAGACTGAAGCGCAATTGAAAGGTTGGTGGCTACGGTCGTACAGCCTGTTCCGCCTTTGGGGCTATACACGACGATTACCTTTCCCCGCGTAACTGACGCCGGATTGATGTTCAAACGACCGTTACCAGGAACGCCCGGATAAGCGGGAGACTTGGCTTGTTCTTCCTTTGCTACCATTCCGGCCTGGCGAATGGCTTTGGTTAATTCATCCGTAGAGGGAGGTTTGGCAAGGAAATCGCGCGCCCCGGCCAGCATGGCCCGTCTCATATAGCTGGAATCGTTCTGCACTGAAAGAATAACGACTTGAATGTAAGGGATTTTCTTACGGATTGCTTCAGTTGCAGAGATACCATCCATATCGGGCATATTGATGTCCATCAAGATGACATCTGGCTTTGATTCTTGAGAAAGCTCAATAGCCTCGCGTCCACTTCCAGCGAGGCCAACCACTTCGATCAACTGGTCAAACTGTAATTGGCGGCGGATGATATCGCGTGTTTCAGCGATATCATCTACCACCAACACCCGAATTTTATCCTGTGAAGGCATACATGCTCCAACGGTCTACTTCTAAAATTTCAGCCCTTTTATCCTGCTTATAGTTAACTTTCTCCTTTTATACCATTAAGGGGCAGCCAGGGTCGGGTAAGCCAATCCAGTATCCGGAAAACGAGGTTCTGTTCCATAAGGAAGCTTTGCCGGTACCGGGATTTTATATTGATCCATAATGAACTCTAAGGTCACAGCATCAGTCTGGACCTTAGAGGTGTCTCCAGCACTGCGCAACGCCAGGTTGATCTTGGCTGAAGGTCCGGTGAGCATAATATGGTTCAGAGTAATTGCGTCTTGGGGTGAGACAACCAGGGTAATGATGTCAGGTGGTGCTGGAGCAGCCGGGGTTGGTGCGGCTTGTTGACCCTGTGGCACGGTGGTTGGAGTAGGCTGGACAACCTCGCCGCCTGTGGCTTTTGCATAGGCGCTGGGTGTAAAAGTCCCGACCCATAGGACGATGGCGTCCTGGATCAGGGTCTGGCTTATCAAGCGAGCTCGCTGCGGCTCGGATGGCAGCACGTAGACCGGTTGGTTGAGCGAGGGATCCAGCTCAGCCCGTCCCTCATCAGCGGTACCTGCAGTGACATTAATCGTCCCAGATGTGCCTCCTGAAGTAGTTTGACCAGGTGTAATTTCACCAGGCAGAATAACTTGTCCGACTTTATTGGGTAATCGGCTCTGGAAATTTTGATCGACGTCGAGGATCAGGAATGACGCCATAACATTGACATGATCTCCCGGTTCGAGGGCGTAGGCTACCGAAGTCAAGCGCGAGATTGGAATGGAAATGGCAACCATTCCAGCTGGGATATCGAAGGAGGGCACAGAACCCTGTCGATTATCGACCAACAATGCAGGCGTTAGCGGAGTGCCCGGCAATAAATCCAGCCTGGCTTTCTTGTTGATTACGTCTTTGGGGTCGGTGAAGAATAAACCCTGCGTGTAGGATATCTGCGGGATATCCGCAAGGGTAATCATTGCCTCGGTTATCACCCCTCCCCGATTCACTGGCTGTGCCAGGATGACGACTTTGACTGACATTGGTGTGGGAGCCGGTGGAACCGGTGTGGCGGCCTGTAGTTTCGGGGCTATCCCGGGCATTAAATTTGGAAGGAATTTCACCCCTATAACCACAGCTACCAAAAGTAAAATTACCACCAATGCTAGCAAAAAGAATATTCCCCCGCTCCGTTTTGTTCCTGGGGCCATGGTTGCCTCCTAAATCAAAATGATTTTTTTGTGAACTTATTCATTATATAGCAAAAGTCAAATCGCATGTGAATTAATTTACTCTATCAATAAGGGTAACTGTGTAAAACAGGTAGGTGCAAGTTTTGGGCCAAAATAAATGATCTTCGATAAATTTCCGGGTAAAGAAAGACCCCGTTGGAACGGGGCCTTCTTTCCGAACAAGATAGTTTAATTTCGTAGAGAAAAATTAGATGGCCTGAACTACGTTGCTGAAAATCTTGCCAATTGCTGGGCCGAGCAGAGCAAGGATGACGATCACGACAACAGCTACCAAAACAAGAATTAAAGCGTATTCTACGAGGCCCTGACCCTTTTCCTTTGGTGCGAACAGCATGTTTTTCACCTCCTTCCCTGTTATATGATTTGTATCTATGCTTATTATATGGAATTGCCTGTAAAATACAAGGCCATGAAAATTACAGCCACCTTACAATAATTTTAAGGGTTTTACACCAAGTTGATCTCTGAATTGTTGTTTTGCTTCGGGTTTAAAGCTATAATCTGTACGTAATGTTGAGGTCGAACTGATAATGAACCGCAGAATGATTATTCAAAGGAGGAATAATGAGCGATTTATTTGAACGTGTCACCAGCGATCGGGATATCTTCCAGAAGATCCTTAGCAAGGTGCCCGGTTTTAGTGGGTATATTGAGCGGTCAAACCGCCGCTCTGCCGATAAATTGCTGAGGGAGGCCGTCGCCAACCGCTTCGATGAACAGTGGAAGCGCATTTCTGGCCTGCAGCGTGATCTAATCAATCAAGGCGGTATTGCCTATATGCAAAACCTCGAAGCTGCCGCAATCAAGCTGCGCCAGTTCATTGATCGGGTGCGCACCGCTTCGTATGGTTACAGCAGCTTCTTTGAAGCGACCAAAGTGAACCAGGAAGAATTGGCCAAAGTCTACCAGTACGACCTGGCGATGCTAGAGATGGTGGATCAGGTCAAAAGTGCAGTTGATAATGTGGAAACGTCCATCGGGTCAGATGGTTTACCTGCCTCGATCAGAAACCTGACTTCCCTGGCTCAACAATGTGTCGATACATTTAACCGGCGCTCCGAGGAAATGAGGGGCGGCCCCACTCAATCGCAGTAATGCACGATTGGAAGTGAAAGAATTAATCTTTTGACACCAAATTATGGAGCGTAAAAATGGCAAGAATTTTTGATGTTGTCGAATATCCAAACGAAATGGCAGATGAAATTGTGCATCGCTTTCCGGAAACGGGGGTGGCTGACCTCCGTATCGGTTCGCAAGTGATTGTGCGTGAGGCCCAGCGGGTCGTCTTTTTCCGGGATGGAAATGCGCTGGACACCTTTGGCCCCGGCCGACATACCATTGTCACTGCCAACATTCCAAAACTCGTCGATTTCATTGGTAAAGCGTTCAATGATCGCACCCCCTTCGTGGCTGAAGTGTACTATGTATCGGTCAAGGAATTTGCCGACCGGAAATGGGGCACTCCTCAACCGATCATTGTTCGCAATCCTGGGATGGGATTGGGTGTTGCCCTGCTGCAAGGATTCGGCTCCTACAGCTTTCAGGTGGCCGATCCACAGCAATTCGTGACTCAGATTGTAGGAGCGCAAGGGATGTATCGATCAGCGGACATAGAAAACCGCTTGCGTATGATGCTCCTTTCCAAGCTGCAAGACCTGTTAGGTGAAACTGCTGCAAAGAACAGCGTGGTCGAATTGATAGGTTTGACTGAGGAGTTAGGCGCTGGCGTCAGGGCAAAAGCCCAGGATGACTTTGCAGCCATAGGCCTGACTTTGAAGTCTTTCTATATTGGCAACCTGAAGCCGTCGGACAAATCCGTCCAGGAACTGCGCGACATGGGTGTACTCGATATCCAGACCTACACGCAGTTGCAGATGGCTGACGCCACCCGTGAAGCTGCCAATAACCCTGGGGGTGGGGCAGGCCTGACGGCGGGTATCGGCGCCGGTATGGGGCTCGGAAATATGATCAGTCAGTCGTTGCAGAATCAGGTTGGACGAAGCGCCGTTCCGGCCACCCCGGCGACCGGAGCTGCCCCTGCTTCCCCAGATGTGATGACCCCGGCTGAGGCTGCGGCGGTGCTGAGAGTTTCCGAAGAAGACGTCATGGCTGCGATAACCGCGGGTGACCTGAAAGCGCGCAAGATTGGCAACGCCTTTCGTATCAGCAAGGATGCCCTTGACGCTTTTCTAAAGGGTAGTTGAAAAGGTTTTTCTAGACCATTATTCGCTTTCGAAGTGAATCACTGACGCCATATGGATCAGGCAGGCACAACCTGCCTGACTCAGATGGCGTTAATTGTTCCCCGAGATTGGAAAACCAAGCTACCCAGATCTTTGGGAGTCCCCGTGGTGAACTTCCACGCCAAATCCCTATGAGCTGACACCCCGCGGATAAGCGGTTTTGGTGCTCATGGTATAATAATTTTGGAATTTTCCCCCTACAATTTATCTACTTTTTTGGGGAGGTGAAATGAAGATCCATGAATATCAGTCAAAAATGATGTTCTCGAGATACGGCATTCCTATCCCCAACGGCAGGGTGGCGTCTACGGCCAGCGAAGCCAGGCAAATTGCAGAGGAATTAGGGGTCAGGGTGGTGGTTAAAGCCCAGGTCCTGGTGGGAGAACGTGGCAAAGCAGGTGGAATTCGCCTGGCCAGGACTCCAAAAGAAGCTGAAGAGTTAGCCAGTATTATTCTAGGTATGGAAATTAAGGGCTTGCCAGTGCGCAAAGTCCTTATAGATGAAGCTATCAGTATCAATAAAGAGATTTATCTATCAATTACGAATGACCGGGATGCCTGCCAACCAGTAATGATTGCGTCTGAAGCGGGTGGGATAGATATTGAAGAAGTCGCCACCCGGATGCCCGAAAAAATCATTAAAGTATTTATCGATCCTCTGCTTGGGTTACATGATTACCAGGCACGCGATATCGCTACCAGTATCGACTTGCCCCATGTCTATTGGCGATCATTTTCAGCGATCGCGCGTGGACTTTGGCGTGCTTTCTGGGAGAATGATGCTACCTTAGCGGAAATCAATCCACTAGTCGTCACCCAGGATCAAAAGTTGGTTGCATTGGATGGAAAAGTTATTCTGGATGACAATGCACTGTTCCGCCATCCGGATCAGGTGGAAATGCGTGACCAGGATGTTGATACGCCTACAGAGACTACGGCAAGGAAGTACGATCTTTCTTATATAAAGCTTAACGGAGAAATAGGTTGTATTGTCAACGGCGCCGGTCTGGCAATGGCCACAATGGACATCATAAAACTTTTCGGAGGAGAGCCGGCAAATTTCCTGGATATCGGTGGCGGGGCCAGCGCCGATAAAGTTGCTGCAGCATTTCGTCTGATCGTGGCTGATACTAACGTGAAAGCGGTTGTAGTAAATATTTTCGGTGGAATTACTCGCTGTGATGAAGTGGCGCGCGGCATTTTGTCGGCACTTCCTGAGATAAAAACGACCATTCCACTAGTAGTGCGTTTGACAGGGACAAACGCCGAAGAAGGGCTGCATTTATTGGCTGATGCTCAAATGATTACCGCAGAGACATTAGTGGAAGCCGCCCAAAAAGCCACAGCAGCGGTAAAAGGGGGTATGGTATGAGCATCCTGGTGAATAAAAGCACACGCTTGCTGGTTCAGGGAATTACTGGTCATGAAGGACTCTTCCACACCGCCCAAATGATTGAATACGGTACAAATGTTGTGGCTGGTGTGACTCCCGGCAAGGGAGGTGATTGGGTTCTGGCTGGAAAGGTACCCATCTTTGACACTGTACGAGTGGCAGTTGAGGCAACCGGAGCCAATACCAGCGTTATCTTTGTGCCTCCGCGTCACGCCGCGGATGCGATTTTCGAAGCAGCCGAAGTCGGAATCCCTTTGATCTTTTGTATCACTGAAGGTGTGCCGGTTCAAGAAATGATGCAGGTGCGCGCTTTTCTGGGCCAGCGCAGCACACGGCTGATTGGCCCTAACTGCCCTGGCGCGTTGACGCCTGAGGAGGCGAAAATCGGGATCATCCCAGGCAATATTGCCATGCCTGGAAATATTGGCATCGTTTCTCGCTCTGGTACGCTTACCTATGAAATCCTGTATACCCTGACGCGCGCTGGAAAAGGTACCAGTACATGTGTAGGTATCGGAGGCGATCCGGTCAGTGGGTCAACCTTTATCGATATATTGGGTTTATTCGAGGCGGATCCCCACACTGAACAGGTAGTTCTGATTGGTGAAATTGGCGGATCAGAAGAGGAACGCGCCGCAGATTTTATTGATCGAGAGATGACCAAGCCGGTGGTGGCTTTTATCGCCGGGCAAACCGCGCCGGTTGGCAAGCGTATGGGACATGCAGGAGCGATCATCGAAACAAGTTCTGGTCTGGCAGGTGATAAAATTAAGGCGCTTCAGGCGGCTGGAGTAAGAATAGCACACCATCCGGAGGAAATTCCAGATCTCCTGGTCCGTTGATCCACCCGGATGACGAGAATAATTCTAGAATATAAAAGGCGCAATAGCGTTCGCTTATATGCAGTTTCTATTTCTTATGAGAATCGATATACTTTACTGCATCTCCGACCGACTTGATCGTACGGGCATCATCGTCGGAAATGGTCAGGTCAAATTTTTCGCAGAACCCATCAATTAGGAAAAACTGATCCATTGAGTCGGCTTTTAGATCCTCAATAAAACGAGTCTCGGGCTGAAGGGTATCAACTACGAATTTATCGGGTTTCAGAACATCAACGATAACGCTTTTTACTGATTCAAAAGTTTCACTACTCATTGGGTTCCTCCAGGCAAGATATAATCATTATTATTATAGCATTGTAACGTGAGAAGATAATCTGTCAAGACCGAATTACCTCTTAATAAGCCAGTCTCTTTAATTTAGAATCTTGGTATACTGGAATTACGATTGTCCTGAAGTTTTTCAGAGTTATTTATGCCTGATAATTCCACGCTTCCATCTCGCAAAGCTGATCACATCCGGATTAATTTGGATGAAGACGTCCGCTCTGGCCTGACCAACGGACTGGAAAATTACCATTTCGTGCATAGGGCCTTACCTGAAATTGATCTGGCAGATGTTGACGAGTCGATAAAGATATTTGGGAAAACCTTGCAGGCGCCCTTACTCATCTCTTCTATGACGGGCGGGACGCCGCAAGCTGCAGTCATCAATCAGAACCTGGCGATTGCTGCCCAGGCTTCCGGCGTGGCAATGGGTGTGGGCTCTCAAAGGGCTGGGATTGAGCATACTGAGCTGGCTTATACTTTCCAAGTACGTAAATTTGCCCCGACAATTTTGCTTTTCTCCAACCTGGGTGCGGTACAGCTCAATTACGCTTATACGGTTGACCAGTGCCAGCGCGCCGTCGACATGATCGAGTTCTGATGCCTTGATCCTTCACTTGAATGCCCTGCAGGAAGCGCTTCAGTCTGAAGGAGATACACAATTTGCTGGTTTGATTGACAAGATTGAAAAAGTTTGCCGAGTTCTTTCGGTGCCAGTGGTGGTTAAAGAAGTGGGTTGGGGGATTTCCACAGAGGATGCCCGGCGATTGGGAGAAGCGGGTGTGGCTGCTATCGATGTGGCTGGGGCAGGCGGAACGTCTTGGTCGCAAGTCGAGATGCACCGCATGCGGGATGAGAGCCTGGCGCGCGTAGCTGCTGCCTTTCGTGATTGGGGGATTCCAACCGCCGAATCGATAATAACTGTGCGAAAGGCAGCCCCACGTGTGACGGTATTTGCTTCCGGCGGCTTGCGGGATGGGATTGATATCGCTAAATGTATCGCTCTGGGTGCCTCATTAGGAGGCATAGCTGGGCCATTTCTGAAAGCAGCTACCCGGTCCGCAGAGGACGTCATGGCGACAGTCAAGGAAATCGCACGAGAATTGCAGGTATGTATGTTCGCGACTGGCGTTCGGACGATAGATGGTCTTCAACGGACGCCGTTGATCTTCCGGCTTGACAGGTGAAAAATGAGTTTCGAACAAATTGTGCCGCAAATGCGTGCTTCGGTTGAAGATGAGCTGAAAAGGATCGTCGGCCTGGTATCTGAAGATCAGTATGATGATTTGCACTCGATGCTGGCTTACCATCTGGGTTGGGAAGGTGAAGGGTCCGGGGTGGAAGCGCAAGGGAAGCGCATCCGCCCTTTATTGACTCTCTTGAGCGCGGCTGCTCTGGGTGCGGATTGGAAACAGGCGCTGCCTGCTTCAGTGGGTGTGGAATTGTTACACAATTTTTCCCTCATCCACGATGACATTCAGGACCAGAGCGTTGCCAGGCGGGGACGGCCAACTCTTTGGGTTAAATGGGGCATCCCCCAGGCGATCAATGCCGGTGATCTGATGTTCACTCTGGCTTACCAGGCTTTAATGAAGTTAACCCTGGCTGAAGTGGCCCTGAAGGCCACGCAGATACTTTCCAGAGCGTGTATTTGCCTGACCGAAGGACAATATCTTGATCTTTCCTATGAAACCCGCAAAGACTTGATGCTGGAATCGTATTGGTTGATGATTGCCGGAAAAACGGCAGCTTTACTGGCTGCCTGCTGTGAACTGGGCGCTCTGGCTGCTCGGGCTGACCCTCACCAATGCCAGGCCATGCATGATTTTGGATTCGCCTTGGGGATGGCTTTCCAGGCCCAGGACGACTGGTTGGGTATCTGGGGGGACGTTTCTCTTACTGGAAAATCGGTGGAAAGCGATCTGATCAGCGGGAAAAAGACTTTACCTGTTGTCTATGCCCTGAGTCTGAATAAAGAATTTGCCAGGCAATGGCATTCCGGGCCAAAGACTCCGCTAGAAGTAAGCAGCCTGGCGGCCTTGCTGGCGGAGGAAGGCGCCGGGGAGTACACCCAGAGAGAATCTGAGCGGTTGACCGGCGAAGCTTTACTGGCGTTGAAAGAAGCCGAATGTAGCGCAGAAGGTGAGCAGAATCTGAAGGATTTGACCGGGCAGTTGCTGCGTCGCAGCCGGTGAAAATTATTTTTCCAGGTATAGGATGCCGATTGTTCCCAGCCCACAATGACTAGCAATAGTGCATCCTGCAGCGGTATTGTAAATTTCTTCGATGGGAGCCATATTTCTTAACTCTCCTTCCAGGAATTTGCCATCATCGTCACAGCCCGAGTGGGTCGCAAAAACGCTGTGCAGATCTATGTCGGGTAAGTGAGCTTTAAAATCATCCAGCAAATAAGTGAGTGCTTTCTTGCACGTGCCGCGTGTCTTTTCCTTGACGTCAAGGTTGCCTTCCGGTTTAACTTCGATGACTGGGCGGATCTTTAAGAGGCTGCCAACGATATTTTCGACAGTTGAACACCTTCCGCCTTTGTATAGATATTCCGTGGATTTTCCGTTCTGGAAGTGTTTCTGATGCCAGGAACGCATTTTGAAAAGTGGCTGAGAGCTTCGATCCAATCCCGACGTATATCAAGTCGCCAGGAGCGGACTGGAAAAAGGTCTGAAATTCTGCGACAAATGGAGCGGAAGTCTTTGGCAGCTCACCGCTTGTATCAACCTGGCGATAGAGCTCTGGCTGGCTGATGTCAACTCCATCATGATATATTTTTCCGTTGATAAATACCGTCAGGCTGATAGTGTGGATGGCAAATCTAGATATCAGGTCCTGATTCAGATCGGCGTAACTGTCGGTAAGGAGGTTGATTATATTACGCCCTTTAGAATACAGGCTAAGCTAGCTTGTATTTAGCAAGATTTAGGGAAAAACAAGAAATTGCCTTGGGGCCATATCGTCCGTACCGCTGGCGCGAGGCGTGGCGCTTATTTTAAGGTAAAATGAATGAAATTTTGGAGGAGAGACTTATGTCTGATTTGTCGATCCAGAGCTTGATGGAACGCATGCAAAAAGCTTTTGTCCCCGAGAAGGCAGCAGGGTACGATGTGACCGTGCAGGTTGAACTAAAGGGGGAAGGGGGAGGGAATTGGGTGGTGGCGATCAGCAATCAGGTATGCACTGTAACCGAAGGAACGATTGCCAATCCGACCTTAAAAATGTCTGGCAGCGCCCAGACTGTAATGGATGTTTTTACCGGGAAACAGGAAGGTGTGCGCGCCTATATGCAGGGGAAACTGCGAGTTTCTGGTGATATGTCGCTGGCGATGCGTTTGACCAACCTTTTCAAGCTTAGTTAGTACAAACCCCAGTCAGGTACAGCGCCTTCCTCCATCATCGAGAAATCCCATACGCCCATATCGAGGTCGATGAAGGCCTGTCTTCCCAAAATTTCTTCCGCTTTTTGCCGGATGACCTCAAGCAATGAGGAGCCATATGGGCAAAAGGGCGTGGTGAGAATCACCCGGATAGTGGCGCTGTCCGGTTCAATTTTTACATTACGGATCAAACCTAGCTGGATGATGTTTAAACCAATTTCCGGGTCGGTGATCGTACGGAACCCTTCCCGGAGCTGTTCATATAATTCCGGAAACTGAGCCTCGGCGTCCCAAACTGGGCGATTGGCATTTGTCTGCTCTGTCATGCCACTTTTTCCTGAACTAAATCATCGGAGATGACGTAGGTACAGTGAGAATCTCCGTACAGGACGCAGTTTATCTTTTCAACCGGTATGGAGAGCACCGTCGAAATTAAAGTCTGATCAACCTGGCAAACTTCAGGATGGCTCTTGCCAATATGGTAATACGGGCAGGTGATTTCGTTGATGAAAATCTGGTTTCCATGTTGTTCCCAGTCCACTGAAAAACCTTCCTGTCCCAGTAGTTCCTTGATAAGGTCGAGTTTCTCGCGGATGGAAAGCGAACGGAGCTTGTTCGTATAGCCCAACAATAGGCGGGTTGCCATTTGCTCGAATAATTTGTTGATGACTTGCTGGGGGAGCGTCTCACGCATCTGGTCGAGCAGCCGGTTGGTCAGGTTCAGGTAGCGCATGGGGAACCTTTCCAGAGCCTTCTCGGTGAGAATATACACCAGTCTCGGCCGGCCAACCCCGTGGCGTTCTTCCTCAAAAGTTACTAGCCCTTCTGCTTGCAGGCTGTTGAGATGGTGCCGTACCGAGATCCCAGTTAATCCCCACTGCGCCTGCAAGATCGTTGATCGAAGAGCGCGGTGAAGTTAACAGTGACTGCAAAATTCGTTCGCGTGTACTTGCCATTTCTTATTCCGTTGTATATATCCTCAAATTAGACATATTTTGTAGTATATCATGTCGAGTTCAAATTTGTCAATATTATAGATTATTATCGTAAATATGTTAGAAGGTTACCCTACTTTTTCCCTTTGGATAGTTTGCACGTTTGCCCGCTTCATGTTAAACTAAGAGATTACAATGAACACCTTAGGTTACCTTTTCCTGGCATTATTCTGTGCTTTTGGGGCAATCGGCGGCTTAGGAAGTCACCTGGTCCCGGATAAATTATTCCAGGTTTCCGAACATCCTCGGGTCGAATCCCCTCAACCGGGGGACGTTTTAAAAGGTAAAGTGAGCATCAAAGGCAGCACAGATGTACTCGATTTTCAGTCCGCCGAAGTTTCTTTTCGCTATGAGGACGACCCAGGGAATACTTGGTATTTGATCCAGCAGAGCTCAGAGGCTGTAAGGGATGGCACCCTGGCTGTCTGGGATACCACCACCATTGCAGATGGCATTTATCGACTGCGGGTGAGTGTATCCCTCTCGGATAACAGGACTGCTGAGGTGGACATTCCAAACCTGCGTGTGCGCAATTATTCGCTGGTCGAGACATCGACACCAGGTCCTTCAATCAACGTTGTCCAGCAGCCGGTGGAAATAAAGTCTACTGCAACAGTTGCCTCCTATCCGACTCCGACCAATTTGCCCGATAATCCGGCGCAAGTTACCTCGGTAAGGCTGATCTTCAGCCTGGTTCAAGGAGCCACTTTCACCGTGATCCTTTTCGTTTTACTGGGAATTTATTTGGGGCTGCGCGCCATACGGCGGCGCGGCTGATTGGCTTGCCTTTGATTTATTTATTATTTTCTCCAGGGTGAAAATTAGGTGAGCATTTTCCATTTGTTATCCAGACCTTCTGAGGCTGAGACGCAGACTTTTGTGCTGGTCGGTCTGGGAAATCCCGGTCGCGAGTACCGCCAAACCCGCCATAATGTCGGATTTATGGTCATCGATGAGTTGTGCCAGCAATTTAACTTACGTTTGAGCCGTATGCACGCCAAAGCTCTAGTCGGGAACGGCATGCTGGAAGGGCATAAGGTTATACTGGCCAAACCCCAAACCTTTATGAACCTGTCAGGGAAATCGGTGGCTTCCTTGGTTAAGTTTTATAAGATTCCTTTGAGCCAGTTGTTGATTATCCTAGATGATCTCGATTTGCCGCTCGGGATGCTGCGCATGCGCCCGGGGGGTGGGTCAGCAGGGAATAAAGGGTTGATGTCGATAATCCAACAGTTAGGGACAGAGGAGTTTCCGCGTATGCGCCTGGGAATTGGCCGCCCACCCGGCCAAAAGAATGGCGCCGATTACGTATTGCAGAATTTTCAAAATGGTGACATGGACCTTGTGAAGGAAGCGCTGGCCAAAGCATCTAAAGCTGCGCAAACCTTTGTCGCCAACGGAATCGATCAAGCTATGAACCAGTTCAATGGACCGTTAGACATGGATTATTAATTCAATGCTCGACCTGATCCGTAGTCTGCCAGCTTACCAGCATTTGTTGCAAGTCCTTTCAGCCGGGGAATCGGTTCCGGGATTGTCATTGCTACGTTCAGCGCGATTACCTGTCATGGCGGCGTTGAAAGAAGATTTACAAATCCCGATGCTGTTAATCACAGATCGCGCTGACCACGCTCTGGCGCTCTTTGATGAAATCAAATTCTGGTCGCAGGATAGCACTCGCTACCTGTTTCCTGAACCTACGCCTATGTTTTACGAACAGGCGTCGTGGGGAACGCTAACCCGCCGGGATAGGATCCAGGTACTGACGTCACTGGCAGTTTATCATCTTCCAGGAACGACAAAACCGGAAAAACCACCGATTGTGATCGCCCCCATCCGGGCCATTATGGCGCGTACCCTGCCCCGGCGTGATTTTTTGAAGTCATCCAAATCCCTAAAACCTGGGCTGACCATTTATCCAGAAAGCCTGCAAAGGACCTGGGTGGAGATCGGTTACCAGGCTGCCGACACCGTGCTGGAGCCTGGGCAGTTTTCGCGGCGCGGCGGCTTGCTTGATATCTGGCCGACTTCCGAACCTTACCCGGCCCGGTTGGATTTCTTTGGCGACGAGATCGAATTGATCCGAAAGTTTGACCCCGCTACACAAAGGACCTTCCAGGTGCTAGAGCAGCTTCTGGTGACGCCTGCCAGGGAAATCTTGCCCGGAAAGGCAGCCGGATTGAATCTTCCGGTTCAGGAAGTGGACGAATTTTATTTACCAGTCATGCATCAGACTCCAGCGACTCTGCTGGATTACTTACCCCAGCATAGTCTGGTGCTGATCGATGATATGAGCCTGTTAGAAGTGACGGCTTCTGAAGTCGAGGAACAGGCAGTCAAATTACGCCAGGACAGCATCCATGAAGGGACCTTACCGGCGGATTTCCCGATTCCATATCTTTCCTGGTCAGAAATTCAAGATACTCTCGGAAATTATACTTTTCTCGAGCTTGGCCGGTCTTCAGCCGAGGAGCCTTCCGAGCTCTCTCAGGCGTTTGTCCCCGGTCCGCGTTTCGGTGGACGGCTCAAACCTTTTATGGATTATGTGGTCGACAGTTGCCAGGCTGGAGAGAGGGTGGAAATCGTTTCTCGCCAGGATTCACGCCTGCGCGAGCTGTGGAATGAAAGGGAAAGCATTTTAAACCTCCAACGTCTGCCAAATTTCATCGAAGACACCCTGACTGAAGGTTGGATTCTGACCCTTGCGAACGGCGATAAGCTGCATTTGCTAACTGACAGCGAGATTTTTGGCTGGGAAAGGCCCAAAGCGCGCCAGTTCCACCGGCCGCTGGCAGATGCCCCAGAGTCTTTCTATGCCGACCTAAAACCGGGGGATTGGGTCGTGCACGTAGACTATGGCATTGGGCGCTATATAGGTCTGGTCAGGCGTATCCTCGAAGGCTCTGAGAAAGAATTTCTGTGCGTCGAATATGACAATGCTGACCAGCTCTACGTGCCGGTCCACCAGGCTGACCGGTTATACCGTTATATCGGCGTCGAAGGCGAGGAACCTAATCCAACCCGGTTAGGAACGGCTGAGTGGTCACAGGCCAAGGAGCGTGTACGCGAAGCCGTGCGGGAGGTCGCCCGGGAGTTGTTGGAGTTATATGCACGCCGCCAATCTGCACAAGGTTTTGCATTTCAACCGGATGCGCCCTGGCAGAAGGAACTTGAAGCAAGTTTTCCATACATAGAGACTCTGGACCAGCTCAAAGCGATCAATGAAGTCAAGAAAGATATGGAGACTGCCCGTCCGATGGACCGTTTATTATGCGGTGATGTGGGCTATGGTAAGACAGAGGTGGCCTTACGCGCTGCTTTCAAAGCAGTGCTGGATGGAAAACAGGTAGGCCTCCTGGTGCCAACGACTGTTTTGGCTCAGCAGCATTTCGACACCTTTTGCCAACGGTTGGCAGCCTATCCCGTTGAAGTCGAGATGCTTTCACGTTTCCGGTCACCGCGTGAACAGGATGAAATCCTGCGTAAACTTTCCCGCGGTGAAGTCGATATCATCATCGGCACGCATCGCTTAATCCAGCAGGATGTGCAGTTTAAAGATCTTGGGTTGGTCATCATCGATGAAGAGCAACGCTTTGGGGTTACCCACAAGGAATACTTGAAGAAACTGCGTACAGAAGTAGACGTCCTGACCCTTACTGCTACCCCCATTCCTCGCACGTTGTACATGGCTTTGACCGGGGTCAGAGATATTTCAACCATCAATACGCCGCCTGAAGAGCGCCTGCCGATCATCACCTATGTGGGGCCTTATTCTCCTCACCTGGTACGGCAGGCCGTCTTGCGCGAGTTGGAGCGAGGCGGGCAAGTCTTTTTCGTCCACAACCGGGTGCAAACAATTCGCGCCATGGAGAAACACTTGAATAACCTTGTGCCGGAAGGGCGCATTGGTGTAGCCCACGGGCAAATGCCAGAAGGTGAGTTGGCGGGGGTGATGCATCGTTTTAACCAGGGGATGGTAGATATCTTGCTTTGCACTTCTATCATCGAATTTGGCCTTGATATTCCCAACGCCAATACACTGATCGTCGATCGCGGCGATACCTTTGGTTTGGCACAATTATACCAATTGCGCGGACGGGTCGGGCGCGGGGCGCAACGGGCATACGCCTACTTTTTCCGCCACAAGAAAAAACCCCCCACACCCGAAGGGGAAGAACGCCTGGAAATTATTGCTGAAAACACTCAATTGGGATCGGGGTATTCGATCGCTATGCGCGACCTGGAAATGCGCGGAGCTGGCGAGCTGCTGGGTACACGCCAGCACGGCTATATCGCCACGGTTGGGTTTCACCTCTATACACGCCTGCTTGCCCAGGCGGTCAAGAATTTTAGGCAGATTTCTGGTCTGCCTGAAGCGCAAAAGAACCCTATCAACATCCAGGAAATTCAGCTGCCTGTGAACGTGGATCTGCCCTTGGAAGTGGGCATCCCGACTGAATACGTGCCGGACCAAAATATGCGCCTCAAACTCTACCGGCGCCTGGCCGATGTGCAGAATGAAGAGGACCTGCGTGCCATGACCGAAGAATTTGCCGACCGGTTCGGGCATTTACCGGAGTTTGTCGCCAACCTGATCTACCAGTTCCAGGTCAAGCTAAGGGCGGAACTTGCTGGCTTAGCAAGTGTTACTGCCGAAGGGGAGCAAATTGTCTTGCGCTATCCACCCCTTCCGGAAGGGATCAATTCGCGCAATCTGCCCAATATTGGCTACCAGACTCGCTCAGGTAAAAATTCTTACTGGATGATCATGAGCCTCGATACCTATGAATGGAAGCCGCGACTGTTGGAAGTACTCACGGTCATGGGCGAGACCTGGGGACCATCCTGATCGACCTGTTACATCTTCCTTGCCAGTCCTAGGCCTTTTTGGTACAATAGAATTAGAACACAGGTTCTGTCTGGCCTTGGGAAATACCTTTGGAAAAAGCAGTGAAGGACGGCAGGCGCTATACGTGAACAGTTGGACAAAAAGTAAGGAGGAACACGTGGTTGATTTCCGTCTACAGGCTCCTTATATCCCTACCGGCGACCAGCCAGAGGCTATTGAGAAGTTGGTGGATGGCATTCACCAGGGTCTTCGCCATCAGGTTCTATTGGGCGCCACAGGCACTGGCAAGACCTTTGCCATGGCCAATATCATTACGCGGCTTCAGAAACCGGCCCTGGTGATGGCGCATAATAAAACTCTGGCTGCCCAACTTTATGCAGAGTTCAAAGAATTTTTCCCTGATAACGCCGTGGAATACTTCGTTTCCTATTACGATTATTATCAGCCTGAGGCTTATGTTCCTCAGCGGGACCTTTACATCGAAAAAGAAACTGAAATCAACGAGGAAATCGACCGCCTGCGCCTGGCGGCGACGACTGCCTTGATGTCCCGCCGGGACGTGATCATCGTTGCGTCAGTTTCTTGCATTTATGGCCTGGGGAACCCCGAGGAATACGGCAGGGTCGTAATCACTTTGGAACAGGGAAAAATTTATCGGCGTAATGCACTCTTAAGGCAGTTGATCGAAAGCCAGTACCAGCGCAATGATATGGAGCTACGTCCCGGTACATTCCGTGTCAGGGGCGATACCCTGGAAATTTTTCCAGCTTATGAGGATAAAAAAGCCTTCCGGATCGCTTTTTTTGGAGATGAAGTCGAGCGTATGGTCATTTTCAACCCATTGACCGGTGAATTCTTTGGCGAGCCGGACAAGATCGAAGTTTACCCGGCCAAACACTATATTACCCAAGATGACCGTTTGAAAAAAGCCATCGTGGACATTGAGACTGAGCTGGATGAGCGTTTGAAATACTTTAAAGCAAACGACAAGTTACTTGAAGCCCAACGTATTGAGCAGCGCACCTTGTATGACCTGGAGATGCTGCGTGAGGTAGGCTACTGTTCCGGGATCGAAAATTATTCGCGCCACCTGGATCAGCGCCCGGCCGGCTCGGCGCCCTGGACGCTGGTAGACTACTTGCCCAGCGATTACCTGCTCTTCCTCGACGAATTGCACATGACTATTCCCCAGATCCGCGGTATGTTCAATGGAGACAGATCACGCAAGAACGTACTGGTGGAATACGGCTTCCGTCTGCCTTCGGCGGTTGATAACCGCCCGCTGACCTTCAAAGAATTCGAAGAGCATATGGGCTTTACCATCTATACTTCGGCCACCCCCGCTGTGTATGAACTGGGGCGTGCTGACCAGGTAGTAGAGCAGATCATCCGTCCGACTGGCTTGCTGGATCCACAAGTAGAAGTCCGGCCTTCTAAGGGGCAGGTGGATAATCTGCTGGGAGAAATCCACCAGCGTGTTGAAGCGGGGGAGCGTGTGTTGGTCACGACGCTTACCAAGCGTATGGCCGAAGATCTGGCAGACTATCTGATGGAAATGGGCGTCAAAGTCCACTACCTGCATTCTGAGGTGGAAACTCTGGAACGCATTGGCATACTGCGCGATTTACGTATGGGCGTTTTCGACGTGATCGTCGGGATTAATTTGCTCAGGGAAGGGCTTGACTTGCCAGAAGTATCCCTGGTGGCTGTATTAGATGCGGACAAAGAAGGCTTTCTACGTTCAGGTACAGCTTTGATCCAAACGATAGGCCGGGCGGCGCGCAATGTGCATGGTAAAGTGATCATGTATGCTGACCGTACTACCGATTCGATGCGCCACGCCATCGATGAAACCAACCGCCGGCGCGCCAAGCAAATGGCCTACAACCAGAAGCATCACATCGAGCCGGTAAGTATCATTAAGGCTGTCCATGATTTAACCGAACGCCTGACCAAGGCCCCGGCAGTTGCCGAGGGGCGCGCTGAATACCAGGTCGGGCGGCGTGAATCCAGGCTGCAGCAGGACGAATTAAAGCGAGTTATCAGCGAACTTGGGAATCAGATGAAAATTGCCGCCAAGGAGTTGGAGTTCGAACGTGCGGCAGCCTTGCGTGACCAGATCTTCGAGCTGCGTGAGATCCTGGCAGAAGACTCCACTCTGCCACCCTGGCAAAAGGTGCGCCTGCTTTCGGGAGAGGAATAATTTAGAATTCCGTCGGAGCAATGCTGAACCGCCGGTATTCGCTGCTAGCTGGGGTCCAATCTTCAGTCACGCTAGATACATAGGCGCCGCCAGGGCCGCACTGGAGGTATTTCAGCAGTTCCTCCAGGTCACTCCTTACCCCTTCGGCGACCACTTCCACCTGCTCATCATACATATTGCGCACCCACCCGGTCAAGCCGATGCGTTGAGCCTGTTCGCTGACAAAATAACGAAAGCCGACGCCTTGGACGTGTCCTTCGATGATGGCATGCAGGCGGAGCTTTGATTCTGCGTTCGTTTCCATTTACAAACCTGACGGTCAGAACTTGCCCCGGTTCCACACACCCAGCCCGATCGGGGGTAAAAGCAATAAGAGCGAAAGCAATAAGTAAGGAGAAAGGTTTTTCCAGGCCAGGACCTGGGCGTTGATACCCAAGACTTCTTCCTTCCATTGTGCATCCAATTGATCCAAGGATTGTCCATAGGCAGCTTGTAAGCCCTCGCTGCACCCAAGACCATCCTGGTACTTCTTGATCAGTGTCTGCAAGCCAGAACTGCCAAAGCGTTCTGATAAGAAACGAACAAACGAAATCGACTCGGCATAAGAAAGGAAGGCGCTGGAGGCTTCATGCGAGAAACCATTGCACAGCAAATTCAAAGGAATCAACGTGTCGCTCTCAGCAGCCTTAGACAGCGACCTTTGGAAATCAGGGTTGGGGTAAATTTCTGCCAGCGAAGCTACGCCTTCTGTCAACCAGGTGGGCAAGCTCGAGTAAGCGTCCCCGGCGGCTTGAGATTCAACCAAGTGCATGATCTCGTGCGGAATTTGGCGTTCCATCTCCATGCGTTGTTCAGGGCCTGGAGAAATCGTTACCATGATTATCCCGAGATTGGGGGTTGGCGTGCCCGGCGATCCAGGAAATCTGAGAAGCCTGTAGGGCAGCTTGCAGGTCGTCAGAGGTGGGATAAATAAAAATTCTCAGCGGTGAAGGGGGGTTACCAGGCAGGTATTTATGCGCTGTATCTAATCCGGCCTTGGCGGTATTCAGCGCGGTCTGCCCAAAGGCCAGATCCCCTTCCACCCAATATACCTGGAAGCCACCCTGGTCCAAATTTTGCCAGGTAAAATGGTTATCTTCATAGGAAAAAACGTGATTCCCGCTTTCCTCCTGGCTGCCATCCCCAAACACAACCCGGTACCAGTAGGTTATTTTCGAAAAAGGAGGCAGGGGTTTTTGATGGAGGTCATAAATATACGAAAGCTCACCCTGGCCGGATAGGGTCATTTTTTCAGCCATGCTATCCTGCCCTTCCGGTTGGATGAATAAAAACACTTCCTTGATGGGATCGATGGAAAAGATCCTGGCCTTAAACGACATACTTTCTCCGAAAATGTAGGTAACGCCCAGGTCGTTAATGCTTACCTGGGCCGGTTGAGCAGTCAGCCAGTTATTGGCCAGGATTAAAATCAATAGAAACCAGGGATGCATTCAATACCCAATTCAGTCGTGTTTTTTCTTCCGGCGCTTGTGGTCCCCACTTTGATCGTCCTCTTCTTGTTCATTTACATCAATGATGGTGTTCAGTCGGTCCTCTTCATCGACCGGAAAACCCAGCATGCCCAAATCGGCAACCCCATCCGTAAACGAAAGGTTATCCATGGCATCTTCGATATATTCCGCTTCATCTTTCATCCTCGGTGTCATCGTAGAGCTGGTCCAACGCCTCGCGCACCCCTTCTCCACCGATTTGCGAAAGAGACCAGATCGCCGCAGCGCGCAGATCGACATCTAATCCCTCGCCTTCTTCGATCATTTTCAAAAGCGGTTCACGGGCGGAATCCAGTTCGAGCTGTCCGGCTGCCCGAATGGCTTCTACCTGAACATCCGGGTCAGAATGATTCAAATTCTTCAAGATCGATTCCTCCCACTGTTCATCGGCCGAACGTCCCATGGCAAAAAGGGCGCTGGCAAGCCATTGCGTGTCTCCATCGTCGTAGGCCTTCCGGAATAAGGCAGGGGCTTCTTCACGGCTGGAAAAGCCCAATGATTTAAGCGTGCGCCGCCGGACAATGGGAGTATCTGTTCCGCTAAGCACTTTCAGCAAGTCATCTTCGATTTTGCGATGTGAAAAAGAAGGGATTGCTTCCATCTCGCCAATATACACAAACAGGCCCAAAGCTGAAGCAGCCTGGGCGCGGACGATTTCTTCTTTATCCTCGAGCATCATTTTAGTGAATACCGGCACCAACCTTACATTATCGCTTTCCCACATTAAGCGGATGGCGGTTGCGCGGACACGCCCGTCTGGGTCGCTTAAGGCAAGATGGGCCACATCCTCGAAATATAGCACGGTATCCGCTTCGGCCAGCTCTTCAAGGTCTTCGAGTAAGGCCACGCGCCGGTCGAGGTTTACCTGCAGCCAGATCTTTTTCAAGTCCTCCAGATCGCTGGAAGAAATATCTGAAAAGTGATGCAAATAGCGAGGAGAAAATGGGCGGCTGTTGTCCAACAACGCCGTGGTTACTTCTTTGAACGTTACAGAAGGTTTCTTAGGTTTGCTTGCCATTCTCACTACTTTCAAGGGAGAGCAATTGGATGGAGAAAATCATTGGTGGTGATTACGACCAGTACCAGGATCAGTAGGGCAAAGCCAATCATGTGCACCGTGTTTTCAAACTCGGGTTGAACCCGGCGATGGGTGACGATTTCAGGCAGGACGAATAAAATCCGCCCGCCATCCAGGGCCGGGATGGGCAGCAGGTTGGTGATTCCCAGGGCAACCGAAATGAACGCCATCAAAAGCAGTGTATTTACCGCGGGCGTTTGCGGATTTTGCGCCGCCTGATTCTGTGTATCGCGCTGGCGGGCTTGCTGGTAAATATCAAACATGCCAACCGGGCCAACCACCCGCGCCTGGTCAGCGGGTATATTACCGGCAATCAACCGACCGGGCAGTAGAGCCATTTGTTCAATTTGTTCATAGGTCATCTGGATGGCATATGGGATCGATTCGAACCAGTTTATTGGCCTGACCGGGTTGCCTAACAGGACACCCAGCGGTCCCTGCCCCTGGGGAGGATTGACCCGCGGGGTTGTTTTTAAAACAATTTCCTGGTTATTACGCTTTATGGAAAGTGTGACCTGCTTGCCCAGGTTCTGGCGGATCATGTCCGAAAGGTTCTGGCTCTCGGTTACCTTTGTCCCATTTACTGTTAAAACAATGTCGCCATTTTGGATGCCTGCCACAGAAGCCGGTGAATCCGGGCTGACCCCTACGATCTGAACAACGTTTGGATCGGGGCGCCAACCTTCACAAAGACCAGGCTGAAGATGAGGATACCGGCCAGCAGGTTCATTACCGGGCCGCCAAACAGGACCGCCAGACGCTTCCATGGATTGGAGGCTGCCAATCCCCCCGGGATGGAAGGATCGTTTTCTCCTTTAGGGCGCACGAATGCCCCAAAAGGGATCCAGTTCAAGGTGAAATCAGTCCCGCCCAACCTGAAAAGGCGGACGATGCGCGGGGGAAACCCAAATCCGAACTCATCAACCTCTATTTTAAACAGGCGTGCGATTAAAAAATGCCCCAGCTCGTGCAGGAAAGCCAGGATACCAAGGGAGATGACAAACTCCACAATCGTTAACGCTAAGTTGCTAATTGAGCTCATAAAGTATTTTCTTCCGGATCGGAATTAAAAAATAAGTAACCTTCTAGATTATTACCATTTTGTTCTGGTTACTAATTATATCGCCTTTGAGTGCGCAAGCAAAATAATCAGAGTTCTCTTATAAGGTTTTATTCCAGATGCGCCGGTCCGCCCGGTTTGGCGGTGAGGACTTGAAATACACCCGGAAATTTCTCCAGCCCGTCCTTTACCTGAACAGCAGCATCCCCATGACTGAGGACGTGTACGTTTGGGCCGGCATCCAGGGAATAACAGACAGGCAGTCCATGCTGGCGCCAATCTTAAATCTCTTTCAACAAGCGTAGCGAAGATGGTTGCCAGTAAAACAAGGGCGGCGAAGAAGTCATCATTACCGCGTGCATCAGGTTGCTGTCCAACTCGGTGATGGCTGCCAGGGCGACAAAATCACGTTTTATAATGGCCTGGCGGCAAATATCCAACCGTCGGGGCGTATCGGCTAAGCGGGCAGATTGCAGCGGGCTGGTGTCAGCCAGGTGGTGGCCTTCAGTAGAGCCGGTTGCTTTAGGTTGTGGCTCAACGATGGCGATACAATCGACCAGGTCCCAATGTTCGGGGGGCGCAATCGAAATAGCAAAAGAACTGCGGTCGTCAACTCCCGGAAGCCATTCCACGAACCCTCCCGGGATGGATCGGCAGGCTGAGCCAGACCCACGCCGGGCCAGGCGTGAAAGCTCTCCTTCGTCCAGTTCCAGGCCCAGGGCATGTGCGGCCGCCAGGCTGAGGGCGGCGAAGGCCGCTGCAGAGGATGCCAGACCCTGCCCCAGTGGGAAAGCTATTTTCGCTGTTGACCAGCGCATTAAGGTCTGTGTTAGCCTGTCGGCGAACCAGGTCGAGAAAACTGACCATGCGGGTCAATGCCTTGCCGGTTTCTTTCTTTCCATTCAAAATCAGTAAATCCTGGGAAAGGCCGCTCTGGAAAGCGACCCGCGTCCGTGCAAACAACCCATCCAGATTCATCGAAATGGAGCCATTGGAGGGAAGGCGCAGCAGGTCATCGCGATTTCCCCAGTATTTGATCAGGGCAATATTAGCATTTGCAGTCGCAGTGGCGGTGAGAATGGACATTGTAATTAAAACATGAAGAAATATGGGCTCCCTTTACGCCAATAGACTGGCACTTTTTCGAGAGGGGCTTCGGCTGTGACTACCATGCCGCCGGGAAGAGTCTGTCCTGACCAGGCATCTACCCAATCCGTCCCGTCGGGGAGATAGACCTGGCGCTGCCTGGCGCCTTTTTCGATCACTGGGGCGATGAGCAGGTCAGGGCCAAGCATGAACTGGTCATCTACCCGGGCGGCTTGTTCATCCTGGGAGAAATCCACAAAAAGTGGGCGCATAGGCGGCAGCCCTTTCTCGTGGGCGTACTGGTTCAACACCATCAGGTAGGGGAGCATCTTCTGGCGGATTTCCATCAAATGGGCGATAACATGGTAAGCCTGATCGCCAAAGGCCCATATCTCGTTAGGCCCTCCGCTGGCATCCGCTCCGCTCAGACCATTGTTAGGCTCGCGCACGCCATGCAGGCGGAACAAGGGACAGAAAACCCCGTATTGAAACCAGCGTATGATCAACTCTTTGAAATAATCGGTGCGGATATCGCCCCCTAAAAATCCTCCGATATCGGTCGTCCACCAGGGGATGCCGCTCAAGGCAACATTCAACCCGGCCCGCAACGATTTTTGCAGATATTCGAAGGTCGATGGAATGTCGCCCGACCAAACCGCGGTCCCGTAGCGTTGGGTGCCGGCCCAGGCAGAGCGAGACAGATTAATAATTTCATTTTCCCCAGCGGCGCTTTCCCCTTCGAAAAAGCCACGTTGGTGCATGAGTGGGTAGATACAACCTACCTCAAGGGCGTTTCCCAGGTGGTAGCGCAGGTTCTTGTGGGTGATCGGATAAATTTCCGGCTCATCTGCATCGAGCCAGTAAACGCGGATGCCCAAGTCGTAATAATGCTGCCTGATCTTTTCCCAAATAAATTTACGCGCTTCTGGGTTGGTCGAGTCATAATAATGGGTGTAAGACGGCCCCTCTGGGTGGCGATCAGCTATGGTCAGAAAGGCATTGAGGTTATTGTCGGCCTGGACGAGCAAGCCCTTTTCATTCATCTCATGGTAGTTTTCACTGTTTACGTTGACGGTCGGCCAAATCGAGACCATTACCTCAGTACCCATTTCTTTCAGCTCTTTGACCATGGCGGCCGGGTCGGGCCAGTAATCCGGGTCAAATTTCCAATCCCCCATCATCGTCCAGTGGAAATAATCGACCACAATCACCGAGACCGGCAAACCGCGCCGTTTATATTCGCGGGCCACTTCGAGCAATTCCTGTTGGGTGCGGTAACGCAGCTTGCACTGCCAGAAGCCCAGCGCCCACTGCGGCAGCAGAGGTGGGCGACCGGTAGCAGTGACGTACTTCTCGATGATTTCGGCAGGCAAGTCGCCCGCTGCGACAAAATAATCTAATCCCCGGGTGGTTTCGGCGACCCAGCGGGTAAAATTCTCGGCTAATTCCACCCGCCCGATAGCTGGATTGTTCCACAGGAACCCATAACCTCGGTTGGATAAGGTAAACGGGATGGCGACTTCGGTGTTGGTCTGCTGCAAGCGGATCACACAGCCTTTCTGGTTCAGCAGGCCGTGCTGGTGCTGCCCCAGGCCATAGAAGCGTTCCTCCGGGTGGGCGCTGAAAGTGGCTTCGAGATGGTAAAGATCCCCACCGCTTCCTTCAAAATTCCGCGCCGGGTAAGACCAGAACATGTGGACTGGTTCTTCTAGCAGCACCGCGCCGGTCTGGTGGTTGAAAAAGCGCAACCTTCCCTGGTCGGATAGTTCGACGCGCAGTTTGCCATTCACCAGTATAGCGGATTCTTCATCAATTCTAATTTCTGCAGATCCGCCTTCAGGAGGTATGGCTAAGAGCGCCCCTGGCATGATCGGAAGGTCTGCCAACCGGGTAGAGCGCACCCGGACGGAATCCGGCCCCCAGGATTGAACGACCAGCAGCTCGTGATTGCGCTTCCAGCACAAAACGTTTTCATTGGATTCGAAGAAAGACATTTTTATCCTCCGTGGTGATGAAAAATCAAAGAGTCTACCCTAAATGGGACACTCATTTCTTTGCCGGCCCTACTCTTTTGAAATCGATAAAACCCTGCTCGACATCGACTGATAAAAGCTGGACGTGCAGGCGGATGCCCACATCTACTCCCTCGAACCCCTGCACCAGCTTCCCTTCTACCGGTATATTGGCCAGACGGATCCAGGTGCCTTTGAAAGACGCCCCGGTGACAATGGCATCGAATTGCTCGCCAATCCGATCTTCGAGCAGCAAAGCTGCCGCAGATTTGGCCACCTGTCTTTCGACTTTGTTGGCTGCGTCCTCTTCTTTGGTACAATGCTGAGCTAAAAGCTCCAGTTCATTAATTTGGTAAACAGGAGCTGTTCCGTAGATGGCCGCCTTCAACAGGCGCTGGGTGATCAGATCGGTATAGCGGCGGTTAGGCGCCGTGGAATGGGAATAATCCTTGACCGCCAGGCCGAAGTGCCCTGGAGCCTGGGTTCCAGGAAGCTCAGCCACATATTCACCCGCGCCCAATAGCTTGATCACCGCAAGGGAGAGATCGGGGAAATGGAGGGGGTCCGCCGCTTTCTGTTTGGTCAGGAAGTTTTCCAGGGCAATTGAATCGGGATTGTCTGGGAGCCTGAACCCATGCTCTCTGGCAATTTCTACTATCCGGTCCCAACGTTTGGGGGTGCGAACCACTCGGCGGATAGAAGGTAGATTCTTGGATGCCAGGTAACGGGCCGTCACCCCGTTGGCAGCAATCATGAAATCCTCAATAATGTCCTTAGCCCGGTTTTTCTCTTCTGCTTTGATATCACGAATTTCATCTCCATCGAATACCGGCCGGGCTTCGATGGTCTCCAGGCTAAGCGCCCCGTGGGCATGTCGTAAATCTTTCATTTTTTGAGCAATTTTGTCCTGCAGACGTAGATTGTCCGCCAGGCCTGCCACGGCGGCAATTCCTGGGGTTATTGCGCCGCTGCCTTCCAACCAGGCGGCGACGCTGTTGTAAGCTAGTTTGGCTTTATTGAGGACTATGGCCGGGTATATATCCGAAATCTGAACCGAACCATCTGCTCCAACAACCATTTCAACCACGATCGAAAGACGTGGTTCGCCGTATTTCAAGGAGGTCAGGTCGGTAGAAAGCTTTTCCGGCAGCATGGAAAATATCTCTGCGGCGGTATACACCGAGGTGGTGTTGTAGCGGGCATGCTGGTCCAGGGCCGACCCGTTTTTCACCAGGGCGTCGACATCCGCGATGGCCACCAGAATCTTGGTCTGGTTTCCGGGCACAGACTCGGCTACGGTAAGCTGGTCCAGGTCCAAAGAATCGTCGTTGTCGATCGAGGCCCACAGGAGGTCGGTCAGGTCACGCGTGAGCGTATCCTCTACGACGCCGGCTGATTGCAGACGGTCGACCTCTGCCAAGGCTTGAGGTGGAAAATCGGGCTGCAATCCTCTTTCCAGCATCACCCGGTGGGCGATGGCCTGTAAAATTGCACGGTGCTGCTGATCCTCATTATTCATGGGTTGTCTCCTGGTGTACCTGCCTGGTAGATCAAGGAACTGATTAAATCTACCCCAGAGTGGCGAAAATGGTTTTATAAAAAGGGATAAAATCTGGTTCAGTATTGGACATTTCTATCTTCTTGAGCCAGTCCTTAGCTTTGAATTGGATTGAGTCTGGAGCTGGATGAAGTCTCTTACCAGGCTTGTTTTGCCAATCATTTTTCTCTCTGGAATTTTACGGCGGAGCGGGGATAATGGGGTCGGTGGGGACGAGTCATGCGCCCCTATCGGGATCAGGCATTTCATGGAAGTATGATACTGACTCATCCTCAAATTTAATCAGGTGTAAAATGAGCAATGTACTTTTTGTCAACTGCGTTTGACCATTTACCGTTTTTACTTCTAACATTTGTTAAATAGGATTTGGAGGGGTAACCAACGTAACAAATCCTTGTTGGAATTAATTGAAAATCCCTCAATACGTATTCTGGAAAGGGATTAATCCCAATGCTTTCCATCATCATTCCTGCGTATAACGAAGAAACATGTATAGCCACAACTGTTGAATCTATTTGTCATTCATTCCGAGCTCTATTCCAAGAATTGGAAATAATTGTTGTGGATGATGGAAGCAAGGATAAAACTGCCCAAATTGTTAGAATGATAGCAACTAAGGATAAGAATGAGGTAAGTATAAAGCTTATTCAGAATGTAACGAATAAAGGAAAAGGATTTTCGATCAAGAGGGGTGTTTTAGAAGCTTCAGGGGATATAATAATTTTTACTGATGCAGATCTCCCCTACGACGTTAAATCGATAAAATATCTGATCAATAGAATATCGGACGCAAAGCCAATAGTTATTGGGTCTCGAGTTCTTTCAGAATCGCAAGGATCCGCAAAAATATCCTGGTTCAGATATCTCAGTGGAAGGATTTACAGCATTCTAATCCAAATATTTATGTTTCAGAATATTCCAGATACACAATGTGGATTGAAAGGTTTTACATCGAAAATAACAAAAGAGGTTTTTCCGTTCTTGACAATCAACGGTTTTGCTTTTGATGTCGAATTACTGTATATATTACGCAAGAAAAGCTGTAATATTTTACAGGTTCCGGTAACAATGATTTCTGACCGCACAGATAGCCGTCTAAATATGGCCCTTGACCCAATAATAATGTTTTTGGCTTTATTTCGAATCCGGATCAATGATTTCTTAGGTAAATATGGGTAAGTTTGAATCTAAAGGATTTCCTCTCGAAAGACGCATAGGTGATACCATCGCTATTAAAGGGGATTATCAATATAAAGCATTTTATTCATCTAATACAATTCAACAATTCTGGCATCAATCTAAATCGAGGTTAATCCAATCTTTGCTGCCACCTAGTAAAGGGGAACTCGTATTAGATGTCGGCTGTGGGTCAGGGGTCATATCGAATATATTAGGAAATTTAGGAGCAAATGTGATTGGAATAGACGCAAACCCAGCAGCGATAGACTTTGCATCCCAAACATTTGTTCACCAGAATATAAAATTTTCTGTAGGGCTGGTTGATGAGGAGTTTTTATTACCAGAACCGGTTGATAAAATATATTGTCTTGAGGTGATTGAACATATTTATTATTTTCAAGGAAAAGGAATGTTGGAAACCTTCTATAAATTATTGAAAACCAATGGATCTATCTTTTTGACCACGCCAAATTATTCGAGTTTATGGCCGATTATTGAGCGAATATCTGATTTATTTCAGGCAACGCCAAGAATGGCTGGCGAACAACACGTCGAATTTTATAATATAAAGAAACTTGAAGAATTATGCCGGGATGCGGGTTTCTCTATTACGCATTCGTTGACTACAAATTTTTTGGCTCCTTGGATTTCCCCATTATCATGGAATATGGCAGTGGCATTAGAACATTTGGAATTGAAACTCAGTTGTCCAATCGGCTCTAATTTAGTCTTTATACTCAAGAAAAACTGAACGTTCAAAGCTTTAGAAAATGCATTATGTAATTTTCCGTGAAATATATCGAATTCTTCAGCCAGGAGAAATGGTTATACTCACGACACCCGCAGCCTTGTCCGACGATTATTGTGCTGGATGGCTGATCTAAATCTTGGAAGTAAGGAAGAGCTCAATGAACAAGTATATGCCTACACACTGCTCCTTCTTGGATGGTATTTTGGCATTGCAGGTTTTGCTTTAGGAAAAATCCACTTTGTATTTTTTGAACTATACTTCAAAATGTTGGTAGTTGCGGTCAAATAAAAAATTTCCTATGGATTTAACTTTCCGGAAACCAGGTAACTCGTAAACATGAGGTCACCATTAGTAGACCGGTGTTCCTGGAGAATACCACCGGGCCATTCATTTTCTATCTCAGGGAGACGATTTACATAATTTGGGGTAAGAATCCAGATAATCTTAGAACCAGGGCAACTATCTACGGTAAACTTTTTACTTTCGGGAGAGATTACAACTGCCGTACGAGGCCAGGCAAGGAATGTTACTTCAGGATAGTTCAAGTCAAAGCCATCCGTTAAACCACAAGTGTTTACATCGGTAGGTAGCGAGGCAAGATAACGACTGACATAGACGACCGGTCGTGCAATCTTCATTGCCTGGATATAGTTATTCCAATCTACAACACCAAGCAAAGAGAAAAATAATAGTAAACTCAAAGACAGGAAAGGAGTGAGAACCTTCCAGGATAAGCGGTCGAAAATATTAAAAAATTCATTGAAAGCGAACGCAATTATTAATGCTGAAAAGGGAATAATCCCAACCAGACGAGCCCACGTGGGAGCATTTACAGTCAAGACACTGCCAGTAATTAAAATGAGGATAAATGAAGCAATCGTAATCAAGTACTCTGGTTTTCGGCGCCTGAAGATGGCTGTTCCCAATCCCAGGATCAACATGGGGGATATCAATGAGTTATACATTGGATGAGGATAATTACTTTGGGCGCTCAAGTCAGGATAATAATTAAACAAGAAAACAGAGTGCTTCAGTTGTTCCCAGGCGATCATCCAAAGATTATCAACTTTGTAGACAGTTTTTAAGTGCCTGATTACTTCTGGATCGAAAATAATAACCTCATTTGTGCGAGCCATATAATTAGACCAATTTGCAATCATATAGACCAAATTCGGGCCCAAAATAACTAAAAAGCCTAATCCCATTCCCAAGAACCCATTTCGATTGTCAATAATCCATTGGCGTTTATATAACCAAATGCACCCGAGGAAAATCCCAATTATTGGGAGGATCACTCTTCCAGACGGATAAAGTACAAGGGTAATCCCCGTTAAAATTCCTGCAAAAACTAAGGATTTCTTTCGCCTTCCCTTTAATCCATCGACGAGGAAAAAGAGTGCAAAAAAACCAAAGAACCAGGGATCCATGTATGAGATAATTCTTGAATAATTAATGTGAGCAGGGGAAATGGCCATAATGATGGCTGTAATAATTGCCAAACGATGTTGATCGAACAATCTCCAAATTAAAAGGTAACTAGCCAGGATATTCAGCGTTCCCATTACCACTGCGACGAAGTACAAACCGAAAAGGTTATCTCCGATCAGTTTTAAGCTGGCCACATAGGGAAGAAATGAAATACGGGGCATATAAAACCAACCAATACCGAATATCCGCTGTTCAAGACCAAATAGATATTCTCGCACGCTCAACCCAATTGAAGCCATATCGGTACTCAGTTCTAGTGGGATATCATTTAATCGATAAACCCTGAGATAAAAAGCGAGAATTAAAAGTCCACACAGAATCAGAAGATGATGCCATTTGAATGAAGGTGACTCTTCATTCAAATGCTGTTAATTCGTTTCCTTTTTTCCAAACAGGGATAAGAAGAAAAACCCTAAGCCGATCAGCCACAGCCAGCGGATCAAGCTGTTTTCGCCAACTACCATGTAGAGGAACATAGAGCCAAAAGTGCACAAGAGACCAACGACCTTCACTAATCTACCGATAATCTGAGAATTGGTTTCTGGAACAGGCATACTCCGCACCCGGGGCAATTCATTCGACAAATCCTTGTGTTCTTGTTCATTCATCTGGTTAGAAACATGTTTCTTATGAGTTGTGAGTAAGCCCCAGAGGATCGCGGCGATTATGAAAATCCCGCCTGCAATCTCAAGACGTTGATTTTCTGAAATGGAATTAACCCAATCGATGGGTAAATTAAGTGCACCAATTTTTCCTTGATCCAGGATAATTTGCCCGAAATATGCCAACCCTACAACCACGAGAGGCAGAAGAAGAGTTATCGAGAGTGTAACAATTTGCTTAGTACTATACTTCGAGAGGTCAAATTTATTAAGATCGCCATACCAACTATTTAAATTCGAAGTGAATTCATGCCAGGCCGCTCGCATGGTAACAATTATCCATTTTATTGTCCGTTTTGGGTGGACTACACGCCAGTTAATACGGATTCTTGGCATTGCAACTATCATTTTTTTTCGCCAGGTAGATAGATCAAGAGACTGAATTACTCTTTTCCTTTTCCAGAGTACCCAGGTCAGTGCTCCAATGAATGAAATTCCGATATAAATAAAGCTGAATAATTTTAAGGTTGATTTTGGGAAGAGATATGTATCGGAAATAGGGCTTTGTGGAATAGGTACCCCCACAAAATAATAAGTGACCACATACTGATTCTGAATGGTGTATTCTCGTTCAATTCCTTCAGGCCAAAGAGCGCGAATAGCCTGTAATCGATCTTTATTCTCGGGAGACATTACCCAAACAAGGGATGGCCCTGAACAGGCCGTCAAATCTAAGTCGGGCCCATCCGTTTTTATATCTAAAATTTTTCGTGGCCAGACCTGGAAATATGTTTCACGAACTGACAGAAGAGGAGGCCCATTAAATAAACCACAGGCGGTAATATTCAATGGCAACCGACTAAGGTAACGCCCAATGTCTGCCATAGGAGCGCCATTTGACTGGACATAAGCATAATATTGGATCCAACTTGACCCCCCGACGATAACCAAAAGTATGACAACCAAAGAAGTCTTGAGGATTAAAAAGCCTTTATGGAAATATCCATTTCCTAATTCGAGCACTTGATCAATGGCTAATCCAATAATAAGCGCAACCACTGGAACAATTCCTACCATTCTTGGCCAAAACGGAGAATCAATCGTCAAAACACTTCCAAAAACAATCATCAACCCCATCCATATTAAGGTAAGGTAAACTCCAGGTTCTTTCCAACGCCTTATAGTAGCTCCCAAACCCAGGATAATAAATGGAGAGATTAACGGACTAAACATAGCATGAGGATAACCAAATTGTGAGCTCGTATCGGAATAATAATTGAACATCAATAACGTTAGCCGTGTTTGGGTTAACACGATATCGAACACCGAAGTAACGTTGTATTTATTCAATAAATGCTTGATATTTGCTGGATTAAAAATAAACACTTCCTGTGAACGTTCAACAAAATTTTGCCAATTAGTAATATCGAAGATCAGGCTTGGTCCCATAGCTATCATAAATCCCAGTGCAAATAAGACCAATCCCTTTTTGTTTTCGGTAATCCACGGGCGACGAATGAAAAAAGTGATTACCAAGAAAACAGCGATAATCACTGGTGTCACTCTGCCCGAATAATACATGTTTATTCCAAAGGCCAGAAAGACCCCTGCTAACCCAAGGGATCCAGATCGGCGGCCTTTCAACCCATCTATAAAGAAAAATAACGCAAAAATACAGAAAGGCCATGGATCCATGTTTCCGGTAGTGATACGCGAAAAATGAATGTGAAGGATGTTTATGGCTATCAGGCTTGAAGTTATTGCAGCCAGTCGATGACTATTGAATAACCTCCAGATTAATAAATAGAACGCCAAAATGCTAAACAATCCACCGATCACAGCTGCCATCTGGAGGCCAAATATATTATTGCCAAAAACTAACATCGAAAAAGCGGTAGGCAAGAAACCAATCTTCGGGATGGTCATTGAGGTGTTGTCAAAAATATTTGGATCGTTCCCCAAGAGAAAGTTTCTGGCTTGAATGCCATAGGAGGCGTTATCTCCATGAAGATCTTCTGGTAACGTGCCCACCTGGTAAAAACGTAACCAGAAAGCGATCCCAAGGATAAGCGCCAGGATAACCCAATTCTTCCATTGAAAGCGCGGCGATTCTTCTGCATTTGGGTGTAAGTGCTGGGATAATGCAGGCAATGAGACTTGAGAAAGAATGAACAAGATTAAGCCAATTACCCAGAGAACACGAATGAAGCCTGTTTCGTTGAATTCAATATAGGACAGGAAAGAAATTACCATAATAATAACAGAACCGATTAATAAGCAAAAACGGATCGGATTGTAGCGAGTAGATGAGATTTTGAAAGTTTTTAATTGGGCGATTTTTCCATTTACGCCAGGGATAGTCGGAGAAGTAAACATCCAGATTGCCATGGAGATTACGAAAATAATGACGCCTAACCATAATCGAGAGCTCTCAGGCAGAGCATTCAGCCAATCCCAGTTCAGTGTTATCCCATCTCCTCTTGTGACATTAAAAATCGTTTGAGCCAGATAAGCAAGCAGGATAGCAAAAAGTGGCCAGGCCAGAAATGAGGCGACCTTTCTTATTTGCGCCATCGAGAAATTGGACAGCATCCATGAATTGAGCGCGTTCATCCATTTTGTGATTGGTTTATATTCAGGCCAGGTAATTGTCAGGAAGGAGTGGCTTCCTTCTATTCCGGAATCGCTGTACTGTCGCGCAAAGGATTGATCTATGGGTTCAGATTGGTGAATCTCTTCGCCATTATCCAGAGAAGTACGCATGACAGACTCGGTTTTATCCCTTTCCATTACAATGTTATTTGCCTGGTGATTAGTTCGAACTATATTATCCTCTTGCTGCCTTGTTCTGGAGGGTTGCTCATTGAGGTTATCCAGATCGGACCCTTTCTTGATCCTTTTTATAAAGAAATAAAAAAGATATCCTGATGCGACTAATAGCATAATTGAACCGGCGGTCAACCAATGTGCTTTGCTCTTCAGGAAGGTTGATATTGAGCTGAGACTTATGCGAAATTGAGTTTGATTATGCAAGTAAATCCCCAGATCAGCATAAATGGAAAAATATAGAATGCATAATTCATGACCTTTAGAATCCATTCCTCTAATTCTTAAGGAAGGATTTATTTTGCCACTGTCACCTTAAAAATAGTAGCCATTTTTGGAGTGTCATCACCAAAGACAATCTGCAGCATGCCCTGGTTGACCATTTCCTGGAACTTGGCGATCCCTTCAGGAGCATAATAAGCTCGCTCAAGATCAGAAATGACAATATATTGCACCTGATAGCGTTGTAAAAATTCAAGCGCAGATTGTATATCCTGAGTATTATAAAAATTGTCGACTTCGGTGATGCGATTATCGATGATTGAGCCATCCAACAGCGAATTCTGCTGGCGCATATGCCAGCTCCAGCCGATGACAGAAGGCAACCCCGTATAAATTGAATAGCGTGAACCCCAGCGGTATTCTTGGGTGTGCCCCTCCACAATGACGGGTGAACCGAAGATATTATCCTGCATGTACTGGATCCCGGCCGCATCCAAAGTTATATTGATCTTTTTATTGTCATCCATATAGATCGCAGGGGTCTGTCCAGTCGGGTCACTGGCGTCACCCAACATATATTTCGCCCCATCCAGGGTGTGAGGTGGGTTTTGGATGTCTGGCCAGCGGTCGGTTATTTTCTTGGGGGTTGCGATCAATGGATAACTGGCCGCGCTAAGGACGATCAAGGCCAGAATGAATAGCCAGGCTGTGCTAATCCGGCGAGGCCAACGAGGCAGTCCGGTAAACAGATCAACCAACCCAAGGCTTGTGGCGATGCCGAAGAAAAACCAGGCCTGGTCATAGAAGCGAAAAACCGTATTCGAACGGCCGACATCATCTTTTAAAACTACGACTTCTACTAATAAAGACAGTGAAAGCCCGATCGCAAACAAGATCCAGGTAGTTCGGCGCAGGATTGGGGACCCAGGTTTAAAGAATGCAGAATATAAAATGACTGCCAGGAGTGGCAGGCCAATGGCCAGAACCTGATAATCCCAAATCCATAACCAAATCAAAACTGTTGCGACCGCCAGAAACAAGATAGTCATCCTGAGATAATGCCTGTTAAAAACGCCTTGCTTGTGTGGGGAAAACCTCCTTCGATAAGCAATTTTGAAATCAGGGAAAAGATCCTTGATTAATAAGCTCGCCATCACGAACAGCGCGAAACCGAATACAAAAATATAATCAACAAAGGGGGTTCTGGCGCCTTTCCAAAAATCTAATGAAACGTATTCGGTATGGAACCACTCTGAAAAGGGCCAGTATAAGACCGAAACAATTCCAAACAATAAAATTTCATATCCTAAAGCGACTTGAATAAAATGTCGAATGGAGCCTGTTCTGGTACGCCAGACCCCCCACAGAAGCACCAGCGCGCCTAACCCAAGGAAGGTTGGATAGTCCCAGGTGTGAGAGGCATGGAAAATGCCTAAACACAGGCCACCCAATAACAAAGTGATAATCCTGCTGGCCCATTTCATTTTTGATAAAGGGCACAACCACAAACTTACCATCCAACCCAAGGCCAGGCCATAGAATGGCATGGTCAGCAAATGGGGATGCAAATCTCCATATAAAAACGTGAAATATGGGAATTCCGCGATGGGGGTATCTGGCCCATTGTGAAGGATAGGGCGAGAGGCGTCAAAGTACCAGCGCCCGTTATCTCCGGGTAATTTTGCCTGCCCGGTCAAGACCTGTACGGCTCCGCCAATGACTGCACCGGCCCTCTCAATTGGAGACGTGATATTTCCATTAGGAAGGGTAACTTCTGGCAAATAATTCCAGAACTCGCGTACCATGTATAAATTCCCCAACAATAGAACCGCGATTAACGCGATAATACCTGCCAGATAAGGCAGTCCTTTATGTAGCAAGGTTGATTTCGTTTCATTAGCGGGGGATAATGGCTCTTCCCCCATGGGGTCAATCTTGCTCTCCTCCGGTTGATTTCGGAGGCCGGCAATCAGATTAAAACCTACGCAAAATATGCCAATTCCTG
Source organism: uncultured Chloroflexia bacterium (assembly GCA_963820415.1). Lineage (GTDB taxonomy): Bacteria > Chloroflexota > Anaerolineae > Anaerolineales > Anaerolineaceae > CAWFZT01. The sequence continues at coordinate 601,972 of CAWFZT010000004.1, forward strand.
TCATGGCAAACCAGCTCGGCAGGATCAGGTTATAGGCGATAGATGGGATAATTCCCAAGATTTTAGTTGGTATGGCGGCAATGACGTATCCGAAATAATAATAATTGATATAGTGGCCTGAAAACCACGGATTTTCAGGTGGGAAATAGACTGCTTTCAGGACGGCATTAAAAAATGAAAAATCCATGGGTTTTTCGCCGCCCAGCCAGGGATTCCACAGATCAGGATTACCGACCCGTATATTAAGATCGAGGAGAAAAATGACCAGGAAGATAGATTCGATTAACAGGATATGTTTCCAGTTTGAACGGATGTAGGCCAGTAACTCCTTGCGCTGGCGGAAAGCCAATCCGGCGCTTAAAACCAGGATCAAAACGAGGCACACCCCGATTGTCAATTGGGTAAACGGTAAAATTTTCAAACTGCCCAGGACCCAGGCCAGCCAGGCCATCAATAACAATCCAGCCATGCGCACCAGAGGATAGCCACGGTCTGGAAGCCTTGAAAAAGCCGTGAAAACAAATGGGAAGACCAACCAACCTAAAAGGAGTAAGGCCACGTACCAGGCAAATCCCCCGAATACTTCATTGGAGTTGATTAGCGCGTTTCGGTCAAACATCGATAACCATGTCCCTCCGCTGGCTTGTGCGGCGAGCCGGTCCGGAGGAAGCTGCATGGCAGTGGGAGCTTCAGTGTAAACTAACGGCGTTTGGAAGATGACCTGATCTAAATTGACACTATCGAGAAGCGTTTTAACATAGTCAGTCGAAAAATCTTTCGATTTTTTAAATATGAGAACTTTGGGATGATCGTAAACAGTAAATGATTCATCTGCGCTTTGGTCGGATATGGACAACAGGCCAAGGTTAGGTGAACTTTCGAAAGTTGCCACCAGGTCAAAACCCAGCGGGCTCTTGAAAGGGGGTTCAAGCCCATAAGCGCGGTTTTCCAGGGCATCACCGCTGCAATTGCAATTGAACAGAGCCTGATAATATTTCAACGTCATCGGATATCTTAGGGGCAGCCTGGGCATGGCGTCGTAAGCCCGGTTCGAGGGGATGACAATATAATCGCTTTCAGACAGAATCTTGACCATTAAGTCGCGCTTTTGGGGCGTGTCGGGTTCATAGAGCTCAAGATTCATGGGTGTGTAAATCCCCCCCAGAGGGTTGTACTGGTCAATGCTTAATGGCAAAGCATCGTCCCAGGATGTTTCCAGGGTGTAAGGTTCGCCAAGCAATGTAAGCGGCTTCCCGTCGGTTATTTCATAGCGGATGGTATAAGTCTTACCGCCGGTCAACTGAACAGAGGAAAATGTAAAAGTTGGCGAGAAATGAAGACCTGGCTGAGTGAAATTTATTTTTTGCGAGGTTTGTGCGAGAGGATTTTGGTTGTCCCCAGTATTGAAAATACTTACTTTCAGCGTCGTTTCTGCGGGTACAAAAACCTGGTGGAACTGGCCAATTTCCAGGCGGTTCAACTTGATGGCTTTGGTTGGTTTAAAAGAAAATGTCCGTTCCTGGACGCCAGGAGCCTGGTTCTGCAGGTTCCAATCCAGGGGTATACCCGGATCATCCTGGTTCTCATTCCGCAGTTTTATCTCTGAAATAGAGAATTGGCTGCTGTTCTGGATTTTGTAGTAAAAGTAATAAGTCTGATCCGGGCTGAGGTTTACGTCGCCAAAACTAATAACCTGTTTTCCATCCTGGATGTCGTCAATTAGAGATAAACGTCCTTCGGTGACAAGATCGTTGCCTTTTTCATCCCGCGCCAGGCGGAAGTACAGGTAGACGCCTATTTGACGGATATCTGTGGTCGTGAAAGAGGAAGCTGTTCCCGTTTGCAGCACGTGAATATCCGTTGTTGCGGAATCGCCTGGTGTAATCACCTGGCCATTACCGATCGAAATCGGGTAAGTGTGATTGCCCTGCGGGGATTCAACCGTTATATCGAGCGGTCCGGCAATGTTTTCCAACATCCACCGTGAAGCCGCAATGCGGGTGATGGGCCGGAGATAAATCTGGGAAAATGCAATTGCATAACCATAAGTTCCTGCCAGTACAATGACGAACGCCAACAACGCTGTTGCGCCGCGCCAGACGCTGCGGAAAGCAGAGAATTGCAGGGAAAGTTTAAAACCATTGGCCAGCAGCTTTGCCCGGCTTTCATGTGTCCGGTCATAGATTTCCAACAAAGCCCAGGCTGCGAAAAGGATTATGAAAGGATAAATCGGCATAAAATAGCGCATGTAGCGCCAAAATTGTAAATTTTGCCAGACGAAATAGGCGCCAACCCAGGTGAATGGCAAAAGATGAGCGCGCCACTCTCCTTTCCACATTCGCCAGCCGGCCCAGGCCCAACCCAACCAGCCTGCCAGTCCCAGCGGGATTCCCAAACCCCACACCACCATGTTGCTCCAGGCATAGGTGATCGGTCAATTCGTCCAATGCGTGTTGGGGGGCCAATCCGATTGGCCAGCCACCTGGTTGGTGACTTCCTTGATAACATCTAACCAACGCTGGTTGAGGGCAATCCCGAAGAATCCTGGCCCCGAAAAGGCATAGGGCTGGCAAACGCGGAAGGCGATGAAGGCGCACAAGACTGCCAGAGCCCAGCCCAACCCAATAAGCTTCAAATGGCTGCGAAATCTGGATTCTTTCCAGCTCATAACCAGCCTGGCCATACCGGCCAGGAAAATTACCCCGAAGACCGGCAGGGTGTTGACTTTACACGCCCCAGCCATCCCCACAGCCAGGCCAAAAAGCGCAAAATAGATCAAATTCGATCTTGAAATCTTTGCCAAATCCTTTAGCGGGACGGCCAGGACCGCAAAATAAACACTGGCGACGACAAATACGGTAGAAAAGGAATCCACCGTGAAATAGTGCGAAAGCTGGATTGGCAGGACCGCGGCTGCGCCAAGAGCAGCCGCTAAAAATCCTGTGCGTTTGTTGTACAGGCGTTTCCCTAAAAGATAGAGCATCCAGACGGCAGCCAGATCGAAGATCCCAGACATGCCTCGGCCGACCAGGGTGAGCTGATCGTAATTTGACAATTGCACCCATTCCGCAACCATGTGTGTAATGAACAGCGGCAGCATGCCGTAGGTATAGGAACCGAATTTCAGGGGGTTCAAAGTGCTGTTGGCGGTGTCAAAATATGCGCCGATCCCGTTTACACCACGAATTCCATCGGCAACCATCGAGATAAACCGTTCATCCGGGTGCTGGTGTTGGTTCTGGTCCCAATTCAAACCGACAAACCTGAAATAAGCGCCTACCAGCAGGATCAAGACCAGGCTCAAGTTAACTTTCCAGGAGGTATTTAATTTTGAAGGTGCAACCCTAATGTCCGGTTTTTCAGGGGTACTCTGCCGGCGCAGCTCTTCTTTTGTTTCAGGTATTAAAGCCGCTGGGGTGGCTTTTTCTTGACCAATATCGTCTGGAAGAGCTGGCGCTGGCGGGCTCGGTTTTTCCGGGGCGGGTTGAATGGGGGGGGCTGCGCGTTGAAAAGTGACCGACGAAAGGAGCTGCTGTAATGTTTCCGGATCGATGCCCCACAATTTATTAAGATCGTCGACCGATTGGTAAGGGCGCAGGGCCAGGATTCTTCTGGCCAGGCGCGGCGAAATATTTAATCTTTGAATCAGCGTCTTCTCGTCAACCTGATTCAAATCCAGCGGTGTAGGTTCTTTTTTTGTCATAAGAATGCCGTCAAAATCGGAATAATCTCATTGCAAGTTGCATGCCGTGAGAGCTATTCAATTCACCCTGGTTGTGGACGGAGAAATCTTTTGTGGAAAATTATATCATGCATCTTTCAGGCATAATTGTTGCAAGGGTTTAACCGTGCGTGAATACCCGTGGGTACCTTCCGGAACTTTTACCTAGATTATAATTGTACAATTGGGCAGGCGCCAGCCTTCTGGATCCTGTGATAAACACCCGAGAAGTGCAAGGTGATTGTAAACAAGTGTTTTTCCGGGAATATTGTATAATATTTAAAAGACTAAAAGGGAAAGGTGTATGCGTAAAAAGATACGTGGCCAGTCGCTGCTTGAATTCGCCATATTGGTTCCTCTGCTGGTTTTATTTGTCCTGGGAGCGGCGGAAATCACTTTATTTATTGGGACTTATACCAACGTGATCGATCTGACCCGCGAAGCAGCCCGTTTTGCTTCGGTGCGTGATCCAACTAAACAAGGCACTGAACAAAATTGTGGTCCATCTGACTCAATTTTGCATCCTCTTCCTTATGATAATTCTTTTTTTTATGATACAGCCTGTATTTTTTCACCACTCAGTGGCTCGGATTCCTGTAGAACTGACGATCCTGCTTTTTGTAATGGCTTCAATTCCACGATTTTTTTCAAATTAAATGAAGATGATATATTGGTTAACGTATTCACGGTTACGAACAATATGGTTACAGCTCATTATCCTAGTTCTGATCCCTTTAATCTAACTATACCTGTCACGCCCTGGGTTTGGTCTACGTCAAGAGCTTCACACCAGGAGAATTGGAAATATAATTGCGATGGTACGCCGATTGTACCAACCCCTTCTGCTTATTTCACTGTGGAAAAAATGGACACTTACCTTGGAGAAACGCCAGGGACCGTTCTAAATAAAGGGTTTGTCACCGTGGAAGCCTATTACTGCTACCACCAGGTCTTGAAAGTGCCCTTGATCGGTCTTTTATTTCCCGATCCGATGCAAATCCACGTCTACACCGTAATGCCTTTGCCGGCTGCCGCCCCGGCTGATACCCCGTACCCGACCGATACGCCGACTGGTCCCTGAGATTATTTTATTCACCGGAGAAAATGATGAGGAGAACTTTTATCCGAAAATCCGAAAAAGGCCAGACCTGGATCATCATGGCTGTGGCGATCACGGTTTTGATTATCGTGTTGGGGTTTGCCGTCGACAGCGCCGTCCTGTTTTCGAATTACACCAAGCTCAAGCGCGCCGTAGACGCCGGGGCGGTATCGGCGGCCAACGAATACAAAGTGAAGAATGCGAAAGACAATGTAAATGATCCGGTCAATTTACCCAAGCTCGAAGGCTATCTGAAGGCGGCTGCGCTGGAAATGTTGACCATGCACGATCTGGACGTGACCGCAAACAAGATCAACCTGCAAGTATATATCTGTGACGATGCGAATATACAGACTTTGGCCCCAGCCTTGTATACTATGTGCCCGGCGGTGGGGCAGACGCCGAGGAAGCTGGTCTATGTCCAGGCCAGCGAGGAAGCGCCGACCTATTTCTTGACCCTCATCGGCATCAATTCCATTCCTTTGACCACCTATTCCATTTCCGAGGCAGCTCCCATCGACCTGGTGCTTGTTTTCGACACCTCCGAATCCATGGGAGTCAATTCACCGGGTTATGTACCGGATAATTTTAACCCGGCAGTTTGTAATTCAGCCATTAACCCCGACGGCACAATTGGCAATTGTGAACCGCTGCGTACCGCTAAAATCGCTGCCACGAACCTGGTTAAGACATTATTCAATGGATATGACCAGGTGGCTGTTGTATCCTTCGCACAGGTGCCAGTCCTTTATCGAGGTCTTACGAAAGATCTTACCGATGATTCTGCGGGTGCACTAACTGCGATTAACAACATTCAACTGCATGACGATGCTCCGGCTCTCTTATTAAATTCTAACTGGTATAGCAACAACTTACTAAATCCTAGCGACCCGGAAGACCGGGACGGAGATGGGGTGGACGCAGACACCCCCCCGTGTAATGTAACCCCCGTTGATATAGATGGTAATTATGATCCAAATCCAGCGCACCTGGCTGACCCACAATATTGGCTGGATCAGGATAAGGACAATTATCTGCAACGGCTTAGTAACCCCAGTATTCCTTTTGTTCCTTGCGATAGAGGTGATAGACTGGATGCCTTCGACTGGAACCAGGATGGCATGGAGGATGCTTCTGACGTGGCGGCATCCAACGCCTGGATTGGTCTACAACCCCATGAATATTGCAGTAATTATGCGGAAGATGGGACTTGCGTCCCCGGTTACTGGCAAACTCTGCCTATGTCGATCCTTTCCACCTGCACCGGCTGCGGCATTCGCATGGCGACCAATGAACTGGTGATAGGCGGGCGCTCGAATTCGGTATGGGTGATGGTGCTTCTCTCGGACGGGGTGGCCAACCTGACCGATACACCCACAACTCTTCCACTGCCAAACCCTTTCGGCATTCCTACCAGTTATCCGGATGGGTATTGCGGTGGGAGTATCGATAACCCCCTCTGGTCGGACCTTTGTCTGAAGCCTTCTTCATGGCCGCGCTATTGTATCAATCCCACGCTCATCCCTACCCCTCCCGCCACCGCGGTGGCGCCGGGAGATGTCTGCCCACCTGGGTCTACACCAGTGGGCAACCCTCCTTCGGTTTCGCCTCCCTATAACCCGGAAGCTTATGCCCGCGATATGGCAGATCGGGCGGCTTTGCTGCATGGCAGCATTGCTGAAACCAAGGGCAGCGACATGTCCATCTATACCATTGGCTTAGGCCCCTTCGCGGTTAATGGAGAAACTTTGATGCGCTATATCGCTGACATTGGAGATGATGGCACTCGAAATAGTATCAATCCTAATTATACAGGTCTCATGGGATGCGATTTCTATTCGTTGGATTATCAAGAATGCGGCCAATATTATTTTACCCGGGATGCGAATAAACTCGGAACAATTTTTGACAGCATTGCTTCGCGTATCTATACCAAGATCACCTATTGATCAAGGCCAGGTGGGTTATGAAATCATTGAAAAGAATTAGAAATCATTTATACGCAAAGTTGGGGCAGAGCTTCGTCGAATTTGCGCTCGTTCTGCCTTTGCTGCTCTTGCTGCTGACCGCTATCATTGAGTTTTCCTATGCTTTCTACACCTGGGTGGCCTTGCAGGAGGTGGCGCGCATCGGGGTGCGCTACGCCGTCACCGGGCAGTTCGACCCTCAATATTGCCCTGCAGCCGACACCACACTGGATGCCTATTATCCTGGGATTGCCGCCAACGATCCCAATCATGATTGTATCGTAGAATCCACTGTGGCTGCTCTCATTGTCAACGGCGTCCCCCTGCCATTCGAGGAACAAACCAACTTGCTGGAGGATTGGGCGCGCCTGCCCACCATCCGGGATGCAGCCATGCACGGCGGGGCAGGATTGCTTTTCGACCCCGGTGTTTCTGGAAATTATGAAGATTATCTTAAAGATGCTGAAACTTTACACCGTTGCAAGCCTTCCGGCTAATGCCGCCTTATTCGAGCAACACCGCGGTAACCCGACCGCCAATGGTTACATTGACATTCAAGTTTGCAGCAGCCGCGCTTACGCGTCTGTGGATGTGAGCACCCCACATTATTACCAAAACGTGGTGAACCGGGAGGACCAATATTTCGGAGTTTGCACCAGTGTGCTGCCTTATACAGCTTACGATTCCACTAACCCTTATAACAATAGGTACTATACCGATGATCCGGGCGGCCCAGGCGACCGTGTACGCGTTTACGCCACCTACGACCATCCCCTCATCACCCCCTTTCTTAATGCAATCTGGCCCAATCTGAAGATGACCACCTCTCAAGATGGGGTAGTCGAAAAATTTCGCATTTCACGTGTGGCCGGGCAGGCTAGCTCGATCTCGACCTTGCCTCCGCCAACTCCCACCCCCACACCTACCGATACTCCGACTCCCACACCCACACAAACGGATACGCCTACCCCGACGCCGACCTTTACTATCACGCCGACGTTCACTTCCACTTCGACTTCTTCGCCGACCTATACTCCAACCATCACATTAACGCCGTCCGAGACCCCCACGTCTACTGAGACATTAACCGCCACACCTTCTGGAACACCCACCATCACTTCTACACCTACTTCACACCTACCCTTACCAATACGAGAACACCGAGACCAACCAGGACTCCCACGAGCACCTCTACGATTACCAACACCCCCACGATAACCCAGACCCCCACAATTACCAATACACCCACCAAGACCCCAACTATTACACTCACACCCACGCGCACGAACACGCCCACAATTACCAACACACCCACGAAGACGAACACACCCACGGTAACCAATACTGCCACGCGCACCAACACGCCCACAATTACCAGAACACCTACCAACACACCCACGAAGACGAACACGCCCACAATTACCAATACAGCCACGAAGACGAATACCCCTACGGTTACTAAAACACCAACTAACACTCCTACAAATACTCCCATCACGCCCACGAATACCTCCACCAAGACGAACACGCCGACCAATACTCCCACCAATACCAACACACCTGTGCCGCCCACTAATACCAACACACCTACACTCACGCGCACTGCTACAGCAACTTTCACACCCACGCCCACCAACACTGCTACGATAACCCCCACACCTACGAAGACGCCAACGCCAACCATTACGCCAACCCGGACTCCTACACCTCCACCATGCCTGACTCCCAAGGAAGCCGGTGGTTGTCCGACACCCACGCCTTAAACGGAAAATTATGGAATAACTGACCGCCCCCAAAGATTGCTTTGGGGGCGGTCAGTTATTCGGCAATGGTACGGAAGGTTACATTTTTATAACACTTCGACCGTTCCGTTTTCTCCGTCCACGATTAACCTCGTTCCATTCTCAATTCTGTCAATTGGAATTTGGTCGACGCAGGGGATTTCAGCAATAATGCAGCCCACGGCGGTGATCGTCTCGCATTCCCGGTTGACGATAGCCAAGGGAGCTTTGTTCACCTTTTTCAAGCGGTAGAGCGTGTACGATCCCACGGTCGAGCCTTTTCCGGTGGGGAAAACCAGGATTATTCCGCTGATGGATTGCCCTTCCAGGGTGTGGCCTTTTTCAACGACCAGACCGGTCTCAGGATCGACCCCACCGAAGAAGGAAATGCCCTGGCTGGTGACCAGCGCTTCGCCGGTCACCTACCATGACCGCCGATCAGGATCATTTTAGCGCCTCGTAGATCACTTCATCGAAATGCGCCTGCCGATCAGGATCATTTTAGCGCCTCGTAGATCACTTCATCGAAAGACATGAACCTGGTTTTGATTTTGTTCTTCCCATAGGCATAGTAGCATGCCTTGGCGCTGTCGGTGGCGAGGGTATGGAAGCGACCCTGGATTGGAGCCACTACGCAGCACGTATCGGCGGCGATGACCGCCCCGGCCTCTTTGATGATAGCAGTATAGCCCATCCGATCGGCAATTTGCCGGGTGGGCCGGGCGGTGGTGATCCAGAAGGTTTTTTTGACCTTCTTGCCGTGTAAAAGTTCAGCCACGCGGGCGATCTCGGTGATGGAAAGGTGCGGGCAGCCCAGGCTGACGAAATCGATTTCACCGGCGGTGTCGTCGTTGAGCGAGCGAGCCGCGGCTTCGATGTCTGCCTGGCTGAGGGCGACCACCTCGGCTGGGGGTTCGAACATAGTGGCTTCGGGAGTGATGTTTTCCATGTGGAAGAGGGCTGCTCCGCCGTAGGTGGCCAGGCTGGCGCAGAACGATTTCAGGTTTTCAAGGGAGGCTGACGCAATTCCCTGGATGTATACTACCCGGTTTTGCCTGCGCCTCTCGATCTCCTGGCCGATCCGCAGGCCCAGGGCGCCAAACTCGCTATTATCCTCAAGCTGCGCCTGAACGCGGATGGTCACGCTTGGGGCGCGATTTTCTGTGAGGTGCAGGCCATAGGCGGGAGTCCTGCCGGTCAGGGCGGCCGCCAGGGCGCTTGGCCCGCCTTCACGGTTGGTGCGCGCTCCCAGCACGGAGTTGGCGTAGCAGACCGCACTGCTTTCCGCCCAGGCGATATGTTCACCATAGTGGGGCAGGTTGCCGGTCAGGTAAGGCGTGCAGGTGCAGGTAGTCACGATGCCCATACGCCTGAACGCATCGATCACTTGCTGCTGCTGGCGGGCGAAATCCTCGCCTATCCCCAGGGAAGCCCGGTCCTCGATATCCATACCGGCCGGGTTGAGGGTGGTTAACACGCTGTGCCTTTCCGCCGCCGGAGGCTATTTCTGAAAGGAAATCCAGGCCAGCTTCGCCCAGGTTATCGTAGCTGACCCCCGATACCTGTACGGATGTGACCGGGATCATTCTTTCGGCCTGGTAAATCGTGCCCAGGGCGACCAGGATTTCCATCGCTTTGCGGGTGGAAGGTCCAAACTCGCCTTGCAGCATTTGCCTTTCAATTTCAGATAATTCCATATGTTCTTTCTGGTAAAGGGACCGAATTTTGGATTGTGAGTGTGCGTACGCACACTCACAATCCAAAATTCGGAATTCTATTTCGGCGACTCCCGAAGAGCCTTAATAAACCGGCTCAGATCTACATTGGGGAAAAGGAGCTTTATTGAAGGATTTTCCCTGGCTGGACAGCGGTTTGGTCAAGTCAAAACCCACCTTGGTGGTCAGGTGCGTGCCGGGCTCGGAGCTGGGGTCCAGGCTCGAGCCAGGCTCTTTTTCTTTAATCACCAGGTCGCGGTCAGCCTGGAAACGGGTCGCCATGGCCCATTCCACCTCCTGGGGGTTGTAGATATCGATGTCCTGGTCGACCACGTAGACATGTTTCAGTGAAGAGTGACCGGCGAAGGCGGCCTGGATGGCTTTCTTACCATCCTCTTCCTCCTGTTTGTCGATTTGCACGATGGCGTGCAGCCAGGAGCACCCACCAGGATTGACATTCACGTCCAGGCAGCGTACTACCTGGTTGACTTTCTTAAAAATAGTCGGTTCACGCGGCATGCCCATCAGTAATTTGTGTTCCAGCCCGCCCGGCAGGAGGGCGTGCCAGATGGCGTCACCGCGGCAGGTGATGGCCTTCACCTCAAGAACAGGCTCATGCCTGACCACATCATAGGTTTCGGTGAGGTCGACAAACGGGCCTTCAGCGTGGGTACGTTCAAGGTACACCGTGCCTTCCAGAACGAACTCGGCCTCCGCCGGTACCAGCAGGTCGACCGTTTTTGCCCGTACCACCTGGAGCGGTTCAAGGGCGTTGGCAATTTCCAGCTCGTTGATTCCCATGGCGACTGAAGTGGCAGCGGCTGCCAGCAGGTTAGGGGGGCAGCCGATGCATACCGCCACATCTACTTGCTTGAGGTCTTTGAGATAGGCGTCAAAATGGCGTGACCTGACCACCCTCACAGCCATTTCCTTTTTGGAGAACTGCATGCAGCGATGGAAATCGACGTTTGGGCCATGCTGTGGATGACGAGCAATGAAGACGCCCGAGCTGATGTAGTTGCCGCCGTCCTTTTCACAGTGCCTTCAAGATAGGCAGCCGGTCCAGGTCTGGTTCATACCAGACCACTTCCTGACAGGGGGCCGAAGCGATTTCCTCGCAGGCCGCGTGGTGATCAATGGCATCGATTAGAGTAGGGATGATCTGGGCGGTCTTGATTCCCAGGTATTCCGCAAAGGCGGCCTTGGTACAAAAAAGGTTACCGGTAACCCGGAAAACTGACTCGCTCACGCGCTCGAATTGGGCTGCCTGGGGTTCAAGCTGTTTGAGCACCCCAGCAATTTCATATATCTTAGAAATTGGTTCTCGAATTACAGCCAACCGGCCTTGTGCTTCGAGGTTTTGCAAATAATTTCTAAATGACATACTGCTCCCTGGATCGGGATAAATGCAGGAACTCCAGGTAAGTTTACCACTTTCTCTGCTTTGATTATCTGCTTTGATTATCTGCTTTGATTATCTTGACCCTTACAAGTGAAAAGGGTATGATGGATGCACCCAGGTTGGTCGGGCGATCGCGGTTCTGCCGTTGGTGGAATCGAGGAAAGTCCGCACTCCGCAGAGCGCGATGCCGGGTAACCCCCGGAGAGGGGTAACCTTCTGGACAGGGCCACAGAAACAAACTACCAGGTAACTGGCAAGGGTGAAAAGGCGGTGTAAGAGACCACCGGCGCTCGCAGCAATGCGACGGCCAGGCAACCCCCATCGGGAGCAAGACCAAGCAGGAGCAAAGCTCGCTCACCTGTTTACAGGCGGGGCGGGTGGGAGACGGCTCGCTTCCCAGTCCTTGTGACAGAAGCTTCGGGTAGGTCGCTTGAGCCATACGGCAACGTATGGCCTAGAGAGATGATCGCCGGGTTATACCTACAGAATGCGGCTTATAGACCAACCTGGGTTCGTTTACCATTGCCTCCAGAACCCCATCGAGGGATGATATGCGGCTTATAGACCAACCTGGGTTCGTTTACCATTGCCTCCAGACCCCATCGAGGGATGATATGCGGCTTATAGACCAACCTGGGTTTGTTGACCATTGCCTCCAGAACCCCATCGAGGGATGATACGCGGCTTATAGACCAACCTGGGGATATAATTACCCTATTATCCAAGCCAATAGGGAAGACTCACTTTATGAAATTGCGTGTAGTTGTGAAAGGAGCAGGCGACCTGGGTAGCGGGGTTGCCTGGCGTTTGCATCGCTGTGGGTTTAATGTTCTGGTTACCGACGTGGCTCAACCAACCACAATCCGCCGTACGGTGTCTTTTGCATCGGCTATTTTTGACGGGCAGGCGACGGTTGAAGGTGAGCTGGGCCGGCTGGTCGAGCATTCCAGCCAGGCGCAGAGTTGCTGGGCTTCCCGCCGGGTAGCGGTGATCATTGATCCGGAAGGTAGGGTAGTCCGGGAAATTAAGCCAGATGTGGTGGTCGATGCGATCATTGCTAAAAAGAACCTGGGCACCCATAGGGAAGATGCGCCAGCAGTGGTAGCCCTGGGACCCGGTTTTACGGTGGGGATTGACTGCCACGCCGTGGTTGAAACCAACCGGGGACATAACCTGGGCCGGGTGATATGGCAGGGCAACGCCGAACCAAATACGGGCATCCCGGGGACGATCAGCGGTGAGAACGCCCGGCGCATTCTCCTCGCGCCGGTATCCGGGATATTCCGGGAGGAGCGTCACATTGGCGACCTGGTAAAAGTGGGCGAGGTGATTGCATTCATTGGAGATGAGCCGGTCCTTTCCAGGCTGGATGGAGTGGTACGTGGCCTGCTGCATAGTGGTCTTTACGTTCCGGTTGGGATGAAAATCGGGGATGTTGACCCGCGCGGAGTGGTCTCCCACTGTTTTACCATCTCTGATAAATCGCTGGCGGTGGCAGGGGGGGTGCTGGAAGCAGTGCTGCGCCTGACCTCCGCCTGTGTATGACCAATAATTAATAAAAGGCCGTTATATCCTGGTAATTTCTTGACAGGCAGGTGGGTTGCGGTTAAAATCATCCCGCATTCACAAAGGCCGAGATAGCTCAGTTGGTAGAGCACACGACTGAAAATTGTGGAGTCGCCAGTCCAATTCTGGCTCTCGGCACCTGAAAAAACACCCCACAAGGGGTGTTTTTTAGGTTCTCTGGGAATTGCCGTGGTGAACTCCCAGATTTGGGGGTGTTAGCTTGCGTAAGCAAGCTAACACCCCCAAATCTGGGGACCTTCCACGGTAAATCCCAATAGCCGTTTTTTATTCCTGCAATGTGCGGTGATGGTTCTTTAAAATTTCTCGTTGAGATGCGGAGATGATGAAATCAGATTTAGTTCTATGATTTATAATGATGGGGTAATTGGTTGACAGGCAGAATTTACCATAAAGTCCTCAACTCCTTCCAATATTTGTGGATGAATAAGGTTCTTGGTTTCCTGATTTCAGGGTTGCTAATATTCACCGGACTGGTGCTCATTTACATTGGCATCAACCGCCCGGTCACCATCCTCGTGGATGGTGAACCGCGCCTGGTCTGGACGCGGGCGCTGACGGTTGCCCAGGCCCTCCACGACGCCAACATACCCATGCGGCAAACCGATCAGCTCGCCCCCATGCCTGGGCGTTGGCTGGGTTGGACCGCTACAATTACCCTGACGCCTTCCAGGCAGGTGAGCCTCTGGAATGGAGCCAGACAGGCGTGGCAGGAATTCTGGAGCATCCAGCGTCTACCTGGGAACCTGCTGGCTGCCGCCGGTATTCGCCTGTATCCTGGCGACCGTATTTTCTGGCAGGGGTTGGAACTATTACCGGACAAACCTCTTCCCTCGGCCTCTGTGTATGCTTTACAGTACCAGCCAGCTTCCCAGGTAAGTGTTGAGCTAAATGGCAACAAGGTGACTTTCAACAGCGCGGCAGCTTCGTTAGGAGAGGCGTTATGGGAACACGGGTACCAACTGGCGGAAGTGGATTCACTATCGCAGTCGCTGGAGGAGCCTCTGCCCCTGGCAGACCCAGTTTCGATCCACCGCGCCCTTCCTCTCACCATCCAGGTGGGAGACAAGAAAATAAGCATATTATCGGCTGCTGGCACCGTCGGCCAGGCGCTGGCCCAATCCGGGATCGCTCTTGAGGGCCTTGACTACAGTAAACCTGCGGAGGATCAACCGCTGCCGGAAGGCGGCCAGATCAAAGTCGTGCGTGTCCAGGAACAGGTAACCCTCGAACAAAAGCAGATCCCTTATAAGACCGAATTCGCGCCCGACCCGCAAACTGAGCTGGACCAGAGCCGGGTGATCGACGCCGGGCAGGTTGGTATCGAAATGACCCGCCTGCGTGTGCGTTACGAAGATGGACAGGAAACCGAGAAAACCACTGAGGCGCAATGGACGGCCAGCCAGCCCAGGAACCGCAAAGTAGGTTATGGCACCAAAGTGGTCATCCGCGGCCTGGATACGCCGGATGGAAAAATCCAGTACTGGCGCGCCATCACTGTGTATGCCACGGCCTATTCGCCTTGCGGGTTGGGCAATGTCGCCAAGTGCTACTACGGCACGTCCAGCGGGCTGCCGGTTCAAAGAGGGGTGATCGCTGTCATCTATAAATGGTATCTACTGATGGGAGGACAGCCTGTGTACGTGCCCGGTTATGGAAAAGCGGTTATCGCCGACGTGGGCGGCAGCATCCCGGGTAAGAATTGGATCGATCTCGGTTTTACGGACGCCGACCTGGAAGAGTGGCATCAAAACGTTACCCTTTATTTTTTGACTCCCGTACCGGCCAATATCCCGTGGATCCTTCCTTAAACTTACCTTTCCTGAATGTCCCAGCGCTTTTGCGCGATTATCACTTATCCCCGAAGAAGGGACTCGGCCAAAATTTTTTGGTCGACCCTGAGGCGCTGCGTAAGATCATCCAGGTCGCGGATATCCCTCCCGGCGCGCTGGTTCTGGAAGTGGGACCCGGGTTAGGTAGTCTGACGCGCGGCCTGGCCCAGGTCGCCCGAAAAGTCGTCGCCGTCGAGTTGGATGGCGGGCTGCTGCCCCTGCTGGCGCAGGTGCTGGCCGGTTATCAGAATGTCGAGGTAGTCAACGGTGATATCCTCGAAATCGACCCACCCCAACTGATGGGCGCAGCCGGCTACCTTGTGGTGGCCAACATTCCTTACTACATTACTTCAGCGCTGATCCGCCATTTATTGTCGCCTGAGCTTAAGCCGGCGCGCATCGTGTTGACTGTACAGGAAGAAGTCGCCGAGCGCATCTGCGCCGCGCCAGGTGATTTAAGCCTGCTGGCGCTCAGTGTGCAGGTTTTTGGTGAGGCGAAAAAAGTCTTGCACATCTCTGCTGGCGCTTTTTACCCGGCCCCAAAAGTAGATTCTTGCGTGGTCAGGGTGGATCTCTATCCTCAACCGGTGATTGCCAGTGAGCAATTGGATGTATTTTTCAAGCTGGCCAGGGCCGGTTTTAGCCAAAAGCGCAAAACACTGCGTAATTCACTGTCTGCCGGGCTGCACCTGCCGCTTGATCGTGTTTCCACATTATTGCTTTCGGTTGGAATCGACCCGCGCAGGCGCGCTGAAACTCTCGGCCTGTCTGAATGGAAAGAGTTGACTGAGGCGTTTGTTTCCTTGCAACCCTGAATTGTCTTTTACTCTTCTATAAGGGTTCATTGGGATTTACCGTGGGAGGTCCCCGGGTTTTAGAGTTTTTATAGGGGGACTTTTTTGGGTAAGTCGCGATACAATCCGGGAAGCTGCCAAACGCGTAAAGCCGCCTCGAATTGGATGCGCATATTCATTTTCGATTTACCCCAGCGCCGGTCAGCAAAATGGAAAGGGACCTCCTGGAAGGTAAATCCTAACCGGGTGGCCACGTAGATCATTTCCACCTGGAAGACATAACCGTTTGAGCGGATCCTTTCCAGCGGCATTCCGGCCAGTGTATTGCTGCGCCACAAGCGAAAACCGCCGGTGATATCTTTCATTGGCAAACCCAGGATCGTCCGGGCATACACGTTTCCAAAAGAAGACAGGCCCTTACGCCATAACGGCCAGCCCTCATCCAGGCTGCCCCCGGGGATATAGCGAGAGCCAAGCGCCACGCCACACGATTCCAAAGCTTGAGCCATTTCGGGAATTTTTTCTACTGGATGGGAGAAATCCGCATCCATTTGGCCGACTGCATCGGCGCCCTGTTGGATGGCGTGCTGAAAACCACAGAGGTAGGCGGTACCCAGGCCCATTTTCCCGGGCCGATGGAGGACTTCTACCCTCCCCTGATACTGTTTCCCAAGGTCCTCTCCGATCTGGCCTGTCCCATCCGGAGAATTGTCGTCGACGATTAAAATTCTGAAACTGGGGAGGTGGAGATTAAATAAAGCGGGTACCAGGACAGGTAAATTCTCTGCCTCATTGTAGGTGGGAATGACGATAGTGGTGTTCACGGGTTAATCGCCTGGCATAATTTGGCCAGCGCATATCTCATTTGGGCAATATCTTCGCCCCAGTTCACCGTGGAAACTGCGTATCCCTGGGCGCGAAAATAATCGTTGAGCATGTCTGGGATATCAACATCGTCCTCAACGATGAGCAGACCGTCCTGTTTTTCGCCCACGTTATTCACCTACCCAATGGGATCTTTATTGATGGTGAAGTCGCAGACTTTGTCCCCACAGGAATGCGCGGTAGTTTGTACAACACGGAACTCATCGCCGCCTGACAGCCATTTCAGTCCAGATTGCAGCAGGCCGATGGCAATAAAACAGGCTGGTTTATCCGTTTTTCGTCCCCAACACACCGGGCAGCGGTGGATAGTGTAAACGAAAATGTCGTCCTTTTCTTCAACCGTGCTGAGCTGGTCGCTTGTCTGAGAAAAGATACGCGCCATGGTCGGGATGCCGATGCGAAGTTTGGCAGGTAAAGGAAGGACTCTAAAAGCCAGGTCGCCAACCCCCGCCAGCGCGCCGAAATTGCGTAAAGCTTCATCGAAAGTAGCTCGACCGGCGCGCAAAGCCAGCCCACGACCGCCGCGTGGGCCGTACATTTCTTCTAGTGCGGCATTGATGGCCGAGAAATCCGCAAAATCAAACTCACGCGCCAGGTTATCGGGTGGATAGTTATCGATCAGGCTAGGTAGATTGGCCAGGTTGAGGATAGCATTGATGCCATTTTTTCCCATTACGTCTTCGAGGGAACGTATAGCAATTCGGGCAGTCTTATTAGGGTAATATAGGCCGCTTTTCGGAATTGGTTCCATAGTCTTCCATCATCTAGATGAGTTTTCTCAAATCTTCAGTGGCACGTCTCATATCCAGGAAAATCAAACCAAGTTTGGCGTGTTCGCGTGCCAGAGCCGTCAGGACTGCTTCTTCCCCGACTGACATCAAGACGACATAACCTTGTTCGCCCTTGATATATACCTGGTCAAGGGTACCGCGTCCCAACTCGCTGGCAATTCTCTCACCTAATGAAAGCATGGCAGCCGACATAGCGGAAACACGGTCTTCTTCTACGCCCTGTGGGAGTGCGGAGGCGATTGTCAATCCGTCAACACTGACGATCGCGGATGCCTCGATATCTGGAGAGGACGCTTGCAACTCGCGCAGGCGATCAACCATCAGTACTGTACGTGATTTGGTCAAGGGAGCACTCCTGTCTAATTAAGAATCCCCGAAGGGTATCTGAGAACAATACAAAACCCTGTAATACTTTAGCACATCGAATAAATTGTGTCAAGCAAAGTACTCGTCTATTTACATTTATGATAGGCTCATTGGGAAGTTCCGAAGAAGGTCCCCGGATTTGGGGGTGTCATGACACTCCCAAATCCAGGAGTTCACCGCTGGGATTCCCAAATAACCATCCTGAAGATCCATAGGATTAGAGTGTGTTCGGTTATAATCAAAACAAACCTCTGCAGGGAGTTTATTTTGGCGTCGCAAGAATTAAGCCAGTTTGTCGGCCTTTTGGAACAGCACCGGCAGTTGAAGCGAATTTCTGCCCCGGTTTCGCCTGAATTGGAAATCACCGAGATCTGTGACCGGGTTTGTAAAGGCTCACCGGAAAGTAACCGGGCATTATTCTTTGAAAAACCGGCCGGTTACGATATCCCGGTTCTGATCAATGCCTTCGGCTGCGAAGAACGCATGGCGCTCGCCCTGGGGGTAAGCCAGCTCGAGGAGCTCAACCAGCGCCTGGGCCAGCTCATTGACCTGCGATTGCCGGGTGGTGTAGTCCAGGCAGTTGGCAGGGGGCGTGAGATCCTCGGCGCACTTTTATCCGCTGGGCTGCGGCCGCGCAAAGTGCGCAAAGCGCCTGTCCAGGAAGTTGTTCATAAGGAAGGCGCCGCACTGGATTTCTTGCCTATCCTGAAATGCTGGCCTAAAGATGGTGGGAAATTCATCACCCTGCCGCAGGTAGTTACCCGCAACCCCAGGTCAGGCGTACGCAATGTGGGCATGTACCGGTTGCAGGTGGTCGACAGCCAGACCTTGTTGGTGCACTGGCAGCGCCACAAAGGCGGCGCCGAGCACGAAAGGCAGGCTAAAGCTTTTCAGCAAGAAAAAATTCCGGCAGCGGTGGTGCTGGGCGGAGACCCGGCCTGCATATGGTGTGCCTCTGCGCCGATGCCTCCGGAGATTGATGAATATTTGCTGGCGGGTTTCCTGGGCGGGGCGCCGATCGAATTTGTCAATTGTGTTTCGCAGCCGCTCGAAGTCCCGGCCAAAGCGGATATCGTCATCGAGGGGTATGTCGACCTGGCGGACTACCGGGCTGAGGGTCCTTTTGGCGACCATACCGGGTATTACACCCCGGTTGATCTGTTCCCGGCTTTTCATGTCACCGCCATCACACATCGCAAGTCGCCTATTTATCCTGCCACGGTCGTCGGCATCCCACCCATGGAAGATTACTGGATGGGGAAAGCCACCGAACGGTTTTTTCTCCCTCTTATCCGTATTTTTATGCCAGAAGTGTTGGATATCCACATGCCGGCTGAGGGAGTGTTTCACAATCTGGTACTGGTCAGGATGCAGAAGCGCTTTCCCGGCCATGCCCACAAAGTGATCCACGGTTTATGGGGGTTAGGTTTGTTGATGCTGGCCAAATGTATTGTGGTGGTGGATGAATGGGTGGATGTGCAGAACCTTTCGCAGGCCGCCTGGCAGGCTTTGGGAAACGTGGATTGGAATCGTGACATCCTGGTCAGCCAGGGACCGGTTGATCAACTCGATCATGCTTCTTACCAACCCTCCTTCGGCGGGAAAATTGGTATCGATGCCACAGCGAAATTGCCTGAGGAGGGTTATTCCCGCCAGTGGCCTGAAGTGGTAGCGATGACGCCGGAGGTGAAGCAACATATCAGCGATTTATGGAAGGACCTGGGATTGTAAATGGGCAAAAACACGCTGCAGCGGTTCTTGTATTTGGTGGTGGGGTTGTTGATCTCCTGCAACCTGTTCAGTGGATGCGTTTCTACCCCTGCGATTGATAAAACACCTGTGCGTATTGCCATGCTTCCGATCCTGGATACAATCCCGCTGTACCTGGCGCAAGATGCGGGATATTTTGCCGATGAGGGGATCAGCGTAGAGTTTATCCCGGTTGGCTCGGCAGCCGAAAGGGACCAGGTGATGGCCGCCGGGCGGGCGGATGGGATGATCAATGACCTGGTGTCGGTGGTCCTCTATAACCGGCAAGGAATAACTGTGCAGGTTGTCCGTTTCATGCGCGTAGCCAGTAAAGAAGTACCGCTTTATCGGGTGTTGGCATCCGCAAAGGCGGGGATCAAGACGGCGGCTGACCTGGCCGGCGTACCCATTGGTATTTCGCAGGGTTCAATCATCGATTACGTCACCGATCAGCTATTACAATCCGAAGGTCTCTCTCCTGATGAGATCAAAACAGTCGCCGTACCGAACATCCCTGAGCGTATGGCGCTGCTGGGTTCAGGCGAGCTGAAAGCCGCTACCCTTCCTGAGCCTTTTGCCACCCTGGCTATCCAGAATGGGGCAGTGGTCATTACCGACGACAGGTCGCATCCTGAGTTTGGCAACAGTGTGATTTCTTTCCATAAAACCTTTCTGGACCAGCATCCGGCAACCGTCAAGGGATTTCTAAAAGCAGTGGAACGGGCCATCACCGACATCAACGCCTCTCCCGAAAAAGGCCGGCCAATCTTAAGTAAATACAAGCTCGTGCCTCCCGACCTGGTGGCCGGTTACCCGGTGCCGGCCTTTCCAACCTCCAGCCTGCCGTCCGAGGCTCAATTCGATAGCGTAGCGCAGTGGGCCAGGCAAAAGGGACTGGTAGACCGGACCGTTCCATACGCTGGCTCGGTAATCGACAATTTCCTGGTTAAGCCTGAATGATCCGTCCGGCGCCATGGTAAAGCTCGAGAAAGTCACTTTTTCATACCCCGGGGGTAAACCTATTTTCGACCAGTTTGATTGGGAGATCGGCAGGGCTCAATCCTGGGCGGTGTTAGGACACTCCGGCTGTGGCAAAACCACCTTACTTTGCCTTTTGGCCGGGTTGATCCTACCTCAGTCGGGCAGCGTTATCATCGATGGGCAGGTTCTGACCCGTCCGCGGCCGCAGACCGGGCTGATACTGCAGGATTATGGCCTGCTGCCATGGGCAACCGTGATTCAAAATGTCAACCTGGGTCTGCAAGTGCGTGATTTCTATGGACCGGATGGCAAGCATTCTCCAATTGTCGCCACACCCTCTCAGCCGCCAGATTTCTGGCTGCGCCGTCTGGGTATCGCGGATGTGGCGAGTCAATATCCTGGGCAATTGTCAGGCGGTCAGCGCCAGCGGACGGCTATCGCCCGCACATTGGCGCTGCAGCCAGACCTGCTGTTGATGGATGAGCCGTTTTCATCGCTCGATCCTGTCACCTGCAATGATTTGCAGGCTTTGACTCTCCAGCTCTGGCGCGAAGCACGTTTTACATTCGTAGTGGTTACGCATGCGATTGAAGAAGCGGTGAGAATGGGCCAATCGATCATGATCCTGGATCCGGCTGGCCGGCAAATGGGTCAGATTGTCAACCCCTTGTTCGGTGAACCGGTAGATCGGGATAGTCTTGTCTACCGCCAGCTTTTCGACGAGCTGCAGATACGATTGGGGGCGGTGTGAAGCGTGGGAACGTCTTCACTGCTCTGCTAGCCTTGCTGTTGCTGTGGCAGGGATTGGCTATGCTGTTGAACCAGCCAGTTTTGCCCACTCCCTTGACCGTGATGGTGGTGTTGGCCGGAGAGCTTGGCCGTGGGGAGTTGCCGCTGCATTTCCTGGCCAGTTTGTGGCGCGTTGTGGCCAGTATGCTCCTGTCAGTGCTGCTGGCTGCCCCAGCCGGGCTGGTCCTGGGACAATCCCCGCGCTTGAACCGTATTTTTTACCCGTTTATTTACTGGCTGTATCCTGTCCCCAAAGTAGTGCTGGTGCCGGTGGTGCTGCTATTCCTGGGAATTGGCGACTTGGCCAAGATTGTGATCATATTCCTGATCCTATTCTTTCAAATCCTGGTGCTGGTGCGCGACCAGGCGGCTGCGCTGCGTCCCGAGCTGATCCAGAGCGTGCGCAGCCTGGGCGCTGGCCGCCGGGCATTGT
Organism: uncultured Chloroflexia bacterium; assembly: GCA_963820415.1. Classification (GTDB taxonomy): domain Bacteria; phylum Chloroflexota; class Anaerolineae; order Anaerolineales; family Anaerolineaceae; genus CAWFZT01. The sequence continues at coordinate 623,861 of CAWFZT010000004.1, forward strand.
TCCGCTTTGTGTATCTCCCGGCCAGCTTGCCGGCAATCCTGACCGCTCTGCGCCAATCCGTTGGGACGGCGGTGGCAGTGCTGTACATTGCCGAACTGTTCGCTACCCGGTATGGACTGGGTTATTACATTTTCCTGAATGGAAGTACGCTGTTGAATTATCCCGCCATGTATGCCGGGATAGTTTTGATGAGTCTGCTAGGGATGATGCTATATTTCGGCGTGGATGGCCTGCAACGCTGGCTGTGTCCCTGGTTGAGAGCCGGTCAGCCAGAAGGAAGCCAGCATTGAAATCGGTAAAAGCTTTCCTGGATCTGATTAAATTTGAACATACAATCTTTGCCTTACCGTTTGCTTACCTGGGCATGCTGGTCGGAGCAAACGGTTGGCCTGGCTGGAGCAAATTTCTGTGGATCACCTTTGCCATGGCAGCCGCCCGGACTTTAGCCATGGCCTTAAACCGCATTCTCGACCGCAGACTGGATGCGGTGAATCCGCGTACTGCCCAACGTCCACTGGTCACCGGGTCGATTTCTATGCGGACGGCCTGGACCGGTACTTTCCTCTCCGCAGCTTGTCTGGTGCTGGCTGCCGGGATGCTGGGACCACTGCCACTCCGCCTTCTGCCTGTTGCTTTGATTTTTTTGGTAGGTTATTCATACGCCAAGCGCTTCACAGAATTCTCGCATTTCATCCTGGGTTTCACAGATGGCCTGGCCCCGGTAGGAGCCTGGGTAGCGGTGCGTGGATCGCTGTTTACCTGGCAGGATTTTCCCGCCTGGCTGTTCCTGGCGATAGTGACATTATGGATCGGTGGCTTTGACTTGTTGTATGCCTGCCAGGATGTAACCCACGACCGGCAATTAAACCTTTACGCTATCCCCGCCCGGCGTGGTATTCTTTATGCATTACATCTATCCACACTCAGCCATGTAGTGACGACAACCTTGCTCGTCCTTCTGGGTTACCTGTTGGGTTTTGGCTGGTTTTACTGGTTGGCATTGCTGGTGGTTGCCTCCCTGTTGGTGTGGGAACACCGCCTGGTCACACCGGCGGACCTTTCGAAAATCAACCTTGCTTTTTTTACCGTGAACAGTTTGATTGCAGTAGTCCTTTTTTTGGGCGTGCTGGCTCAATATATCTTTTGAGGGAAAGCATGGCAGAATATTCCATCCGGTCTTTGGTTGATTCTGATCGTGAATGGGTAGGTCAGCGTATACAGCAGAATTGGGGTGCCCAGATAGTGGTTGTGTTAAACCAAAGTAGAAATGTCCCCTTTCACCAAAGTTAAAATGTCCCCTAGGAAAGGGACAAGAAAGTGGACAAACTATACACGATGAACGAGAAAGAAATCAAACGGTTAGGGATCATGACCCAACTTGAGAAGAAACAGGTTGGCCAACAGAAAGCTGCCGAACAATTAGGGATCAGTGTACGGCAGGTGAAACGGCTAAAGCGGGCCTATCAGGCAGATGGGGCAGCGGGATTGATCCACAAAAGCCGGGGCAAACCGAGCCACAACCAGCTCGACCCGGAAATGAAGCAGAAGGCCCTGGACCTCATTTTGGAACGATATCGGGATTTTGGGCCGACCCTGGCCAGGGAGAAGTTAGTGGAAGTGCACGGATTGCGGATTTCGGATGAGCGAGTGCGCCAACTGATGCTGGCCGAAGGGATCTGGAAACCGAGGCGGAAACGTAAACTGCAGGTATTTCAAATGCGTCAGCGGCGAGCCTGTTTTGGCGAACTGGTGCAGATGGATGGCTCAGACTACCACTGGTTTGAAGAGCGGGGACCACGCTGCACGTTGTTGGTATTTGTGGATGATGCCACAGGAAAGCTGGTGGAATTGTGGTTTGTGGAGCATGAGAGCTTCTTTGGGTACTGTGAGGCTGCCAGGCACTATTTTGAGCGCTACGGCAAGCCAGGAGCGTTTTACAGCGATAAACATGGCATCTTTCACCTCAATACCCCCAAACTGACCCCTGGAGACGGCCTGACAGACTTCGGCAGAGCCATGCAGGAACTGGGGGTTCAGATCATCTGTGCCAATACCCCTCAGGCCAAAGGCCGGGTCGAACGCACCAACCAGACCCTGCAAGACCGCCTGACGAAGGAACTGAGACTGCTTGGCATCTCAACCCCCAAAGAAGCCAATCGTTGGCTGCCTGAGTTCATGGAGGAGTATAACCAGCGTTTTGCCACAACTCCCCGCAGCAACCTCAATGCTCATCGGCCCCTGACAACGACGGACAACCTCGACTGGATCTTGGTCCGGAAGACCCCCCGCATCCTTTCCAAGAACTTGACCCTCCAGTATCTCAAGACGATTTATCAAATCCAGGTGGACCGCCCTTCCTACGCCATGCGTAAAGCCCCGGTGACCGTTTTGGAGAACCCTCAAGGTGAGGTCACCATCTTGTACAAGAATAAATCCCTCCCGTTCAGCGTGTTTTATCAGCAACAAAAACAAGCAGAAGTGGTATCATCCAAATCGATTGATCTTGCCCTGAGCAATGCTTCCTATGCCCATAAACCAGCCCCCGATCATCCCTGGCGTCGACCCTGGAAAGACAAGAAGGTCCCCTCAGATGGGGACATTCTTACTTTGTCAAAATAGGTGACATTTTAACTTTGGGCTAACACCCAGATAGTGGTTGTGCACGGTATTGTCTATCATCCGGCTGATCTGCCCGGTTTCCTGGCGCTTTACCACGGAGGGCCGGTTGCCCTGGCAACTTTTCACCTCGAAGGCGAAACCTGTGAGCTGGTCAGCCTGGATTGTGACGTGCAAGGAATTGGTATAGGAACGGCTCTGGTGGCTGCCGTACTTCAGGCAGCTAAAAAAGCTGGCTGCCGGCGGGTATGGCTGGTGACGACCAACGACAATCTACACGCCCTGGGGTTTTATCAGAAACGTGGGTTTCATCTGGTAGCTGTCCACCCTGAGGCAGTTACCGAAGCCCGCAAGCAAAAACCTTCCATCCCCATGATTGGCGAAAATGGTATTCCTATTCGTGATGAAATTGTTCTTGAAATAACGATCGAGTAAGGTAATAGACTCGGAATTTGGCTCATCGGGAATTGCCGTGCGGAACTGAGTTCTTCCACAGGAAATCCCAAAGGTCCAGGTTTATCAAGGTTGCAGATCAAGCAAGAGACTGTAAAGGGCAATATTGCCGGGGATGCGATTGTCACTTTCCTGGCGCAACGACAATCGCACCCGTTTTTCATCTTTTATTGAATAGGGGATGTCAATTTCAAAAGGGGTGTGGCTCAAATTCCCGGTAGGAGGAGGGATTTGCAGCTCGGCGCTTGCGACGACATTTTTCCGTTCGTCGATCAATTCGACCACCAACGGTTTATTACTGAGTGGTTTTGCCAGGCCAATCAAGTGGACCACGCCTCCGCTGATTGTGTCGCCAAAACGAGGCCAGCGCACCAGGTAAGGTTCTTGTTGGAATGTGGGAGCATTCACCTCGCTTTCTCCCAATGAAAGGAGAAACAGGTCCACCGAGGTAAGAGTGATCAACCGCCCGGACTTATCTTTGATGTACATCACCAGCCGCGCTGATTCGGCCACGGCATTGATCTGGAAATTGATCTTGGGAGTGATAATAACATTCTGCTCGGGGTTATATCTAAGATTGACCTCAACGTGGTTGATGATCCGGCCATCTTCGCCTAACAGGTCAAAATATACATTCCCGTCATCACCGGGGGTTACCATAGCCTCGACTTTAATTGGAGAGGAAATTTCTGAAAGCGGGCCAGGCCGAATTAAACGTAAGGAGGCGAGCGGGGGCGTAGGGGTCGAGGTGATCGTCGGGGTAAAGGTGGCGGTTGGAGTGCGAGTAGGTGTAGGTCCCAGGCTGGGCGTAAATACTTTGGTTGGCCAGGCGGTCAGCGTGGCGCTGTCGGTGGCTGGTAAATTACTGGCAGGCGGTTCCTGGCTGGCAGTGCCGGTTTCGGTTGTGGAGCTTACCACTGCCACAGCGTTGGGCTGAGCCGTTTGGGATGCAGTCGGTGTTTTTTGCGGAATTGTCGGCGAGGAGAGCCGGCTGGCGGTTCCAGGCACTTTGAACGCCTGGCAAGCTGCCAGGCAAATAAAAAGGCCAATACCTGCATTGACCAGCAGGATGGTTCTCTTTATAGAACTGCCATTGGATCGGAGGGATATCATCGGAATGTGCTTTATTATAAATGATAAATTTCGCTGTACTTCGTTATCAAGTAGCGCAGGTAAGGTTCAGGAGTAATTTCAGTCCCGGTCACCTTCCGGATCAGATCTTTTGGTTCAAATTTTGACCCGTGCCGTTGGATCTTTTCACGCAGCCAATCTAAAAGAGGTCTGAAATCGCCTGTGGAGATGCTTTTTCCCAACGTCGGGAGATCCTTATGAATGGCTTCCCAAATTTGTGCGGAGACCAGGTTGCCCAGGGCGTAGGTAGAGAAGTAGCCAAAACTCCCAAGGGACCAGTGAACATCTTGCAGGACTCCCCTGGCATGGTCAGGTGGAGTGAGGCCGAGGTAGTTTTTCATCCGGCTGTTCCATGCTTCTGGCAGGTTTTTTACATCCAGGCTGCTTTCTATCAAAGCAATTTCCAGCTCAAGGCGCAGCATGATATGCAGGTTGTAAGTGGCTTCGTCGGCTTCCACGCGAATTAGACCGGGTTCAACCCGGTTTATCCCCCGGTAAAATGTGTCCAGGCTAATATTCCCCAACTGGCCAGGAAATAACTGCTGCAGGCGCGGGTAGTAATATAACCAGAAAGGCCGCGACCGGCCTACCAGGTTTTCCCACAGTCGGGATTGGGATTCATGGATGGCCATCGAGACACCGCCTGCCAGGGGCGTCCGTTCCAGGGAAGGGTCGATCCCCTGTTCGTACATGGCATGTCCGGCTTCATGCATACTTCCAAAAATAGCCGTCTTCAGTTGTTGCGGGTTGACCCGGGTGGTAATACGAACATCTCCGGTATTAAATGCGCTAGTAAAAGGGTGGACAGAGAGGTCTTGCCGGCCGCGCTGCCAGTCAAAACCAAAACGTGTGATGACCTCTTTACCAAAATCTAACTGTGTCTTCTCAGGATAATCCACTGATAGAAAACTGTTATCCGGCCCGGTTTTCTCGGCGATAGCTTGCAGCAGGTCGACTTGTTGAGGCCGCAGTGCATTAAAAATTGTCTGGACTTCGGCTGTTTTCAGACCCGGTTCATAATTATCCAATAAAGGATCATAGACATGCCTATACGGCTGGAAAAAGCTGGCGTATTGTCTGCACAATGAAACAATTTTTTCCAGTTCGGGCTGGAACATAACAAAATTTGAAGCAGCTTTGGCTTTTTCCCAAATCGAATAGGCATTGGAGGTGACGCGCGTGTTTTCTTCGACCCATGCAGAAGGGACGCGTTTGCTTTTCTGATATTCCCGGCGGGTGATCTTTATCAGGCAGGCATCGTCAGAGTCTGAGGGTAATTGACTGGCCAATGGGTCCAGATCATCCAATAGCTGCCCCACTTCATCTGAAGTGAACTTCTCATGGGCTATTTTGGCCAGGGTACCGACCTGGTACCCTCTTCCAACCGCGCCGCCGGGTGGCATGTAAGTTTCCTGATCCCAGGCTAACAAAGCCTGGGCGTATTTGAGGTCAACCACCTCACTCAAGGTCGCTTTTAACTGAGTTAGTTTTTCCTCCATAGAATTACGCTACTTTCCAACGCAGCGGTTCGCCCCGCAGGGCAGCCAGGATTTCTGTGCTGATATCATAAGCCGCTCTCGCCTGGGCCTCGAGCGTCTGCGCGCCGATGTGGGGAGTGCAAATAACATGCGGGTGGGCCACCAGTTCGGTCGCGCCGGGTGGTTCTGCGGCAAACACATCCAGGCCAGCAAAAGCCACTTTGCCTGAGTTTAGCGCAGCCAGCAGGCTGGCTTCGTCGATGACTCCACCCCTGGCGGCGCAAATAATACGCACGCCCATTTTCATTTTTTCAAAGGCGGTCGCGCCCAGCATTGCGCGGGTTTCGTTAGTTAATGGGGTATGAACGGTAATAATGTCCGAGCGAGAATAAAGCTCTTCCAGGCTGACCGGCTCTAACCCACGCTGGCGGATTTCACCCGGTTGGAGCAGAGCGTCGTACCCGATCACTATCATTCCACAGGCTCCAGCCCGTTGAGCTACCGCGCTGCCAATGCGGCCTACTCCGATAACTCCTAACGTTTTCCCGTAAATTTCTGTGCCTTCTAGTTCTTTCTTCAGCCATTGGCCGTTTTTCATGCCACTGTCTGCGCGTGGGATTTCACGCGCCATGCTGAGCATCAAACCCAGGGTCAATTCTGCCACTGCAATGGTAAGCCCCAGGGGCGCGTTGACCACTGTGATTTTTCGTTCGCGGGCGGCTGCAAGGTCTATGTTATCCACTCCTACCCCGGAACGCCCAACCACCTTCAACTTTTTTCCAGCCGCCAGCACGGCGGCATTGACTTTGGTCCGGCCACGCACGATTAAGGCATCATATTCGCCGACAATTTTAAGCAGCTCTTCGGCCAAGATTCCGTTGCGGTCGATAGTTTCAACAGAGTCGCGTAAAATCGCCTGCCCGCTTTCTTCCAGACCATCTGTCAGCAAAATTTTCCAAGCAGCCATTATGAATCTCCTCTTCGATTAAGATTCTTAAAGTTTAATAGACCGATCTCGATTATTTTACCTTAAATCGGGTGCATTATCTTAGGGTGTTCTTTGGGATTTACCGTGGAAGGTCCCGGATTTTGGGTGTGAGCGTGCTAAGCACGCTCACACCCAAAATCCGGTAATCCACCACAAGGATTCCCATGAACCATCTTAGGCTCATCGGGAATTGCGGTGCTGAAGAGCCTATCTTGCCGTTCCTGATGGAGATGGCTATTCCGGTTCGACTTTCACCAGGACAGCTCGGACTGCTACCCGCATGCGGTAGCTGTCGCTTTCTTCATCGTAACCCTGGCAGGTGACCAGGGTCAACCAGGAGATATCTTCATGGCTGAGGATGCTGATATCTTGCGGCCTGACTTCGAGTCACGGAGCGAACCTGGTAGATATACCGCTGTCCCCAGGCGTGAACAATCACCTGGTCGTTATATTTCAGGGTGTTCAGGTTGACAAATGGGCCGGGTTTACCGTTCGGCAGATAAACATGCCCGGTGATGGCGCTGTTTCCAGGTAAAGTGGGGAAAGCTGTGCCTTCCAGATAACCGGCCTGGTCCCAGAGCCAATCTAACCTCCAACCGCCCAGGTCATTCGGAACGCCAACCAGGGGCGTATTCACGCGAATGGAAGGTATTTCAAGCGTCAATGTGTCCATTGCCTGATAGGCCTGATTGGCATGCTGGGGAGGGATATAGGTGACAACATTGGGAGCATAACCCGTTGCCGGCAGGACGAGATTTGTCCTGATCTTCCACAACTCCCTGCCCAAACTCCTGCGTCGTCGCTGCGAAAAGAATAACGTGGTACCAATGGCAGTGAAATGGCCGGGGTCAGAACCTTTGCTGCCCGGATTTATGTCAGCTATGCGCGAGGTTGTATAAAACTTGTAAGGTGGAAATCACTTTTATACAATTCGTACCCGTATACTCCATCCGTGGCGCTGAAGAACAGGCTGGTGCCGATAGCTGTCAGGTTATGTGGAAAAGAAGAACCGCTGGGATTGATCGTTGCCACTGGGTCCTCATCGTGGTATGGAGGCGAAGCTCTCCAAAGTTGATCGCCATTGGAAGTTTGGAAGGCGTTATTATTTACATTAATGGCGCTAAAGAACAGCTTATCACCGATCATAGCAAAATGCTCCGCGTCGCTGCTCGTGAGTCCGATAAGCAAGATCAAAAACACGATAGGTAGTCTCAGTATCGTAGGGTGGAATGGTGTAGTGCAGTTCTTTCCCGCTGGTGGACGTCGTCGCAACGAAAAATAGCTTATCTTCGACAACTTGAAAGTCGCCTGGATCGCCGTCAAAATCGGCAGCTTGCAGCTCGTTGACTTCGATGGTGGTATCCGGTGTATAAGGCGGGGTGGATTTCCAAAGCTGGTATCCCAGGCTGCTGCCGTCGGTGGCGTTAAAGAAAAGAGTGGTTTCGACGTTGATCAGGTGAGCGGCGTGACCATCGCCGCCGGGCCCTGGAAAGGTTTGCGAAACCGCGTGGTGCTGGCGGCGTCGTATGGCGGTTCGGATTTCCATACGTCCGTCCCGCTGAAATCGTCGGCGGCGAAGAAGAGGATCCACCCGATATTGGTCAGGTAAGCCGGGTTGGAGCCCGGAGAGCCTGGGTTCAGGTCAACCACCTGGCTGGCGCTGGTATAGGGTGGCTGAGTTTTCCACAACTCGAACCCGGTCATGTTATCCTTCGCCTGGAAAAACAGGGTGTTGCCGATGGATAGGAAATATTTGGGGAATAAATCACCTTCCGGATTGATATCTGCCACCTGGACGGCATTAATATAGGGCGGATCGGTCTTCCATAACTCTACGCCGTGTACGCCGTCTGTTCCGCTGAAAAACACGGTGGAATCGATGACGGCGATTTCATCGGGATTGACCCCGTCCCCCATTACCTCGACGTCCGAAACTGCTACCACCTGGGTATAAGGGGGATCAATCTTAAATAACCTGGGACCACGGCGCTCAGTGGCGATGAAAAACAGGATCGATCCGACCACGGTTAATTCATGGGGATTTGAGCTATCCTCGCCTGCAAAGATATCGGCGATTTGAGTGGGACTCCCCAGGCCGCTGGCAAGGGGTGAGGCTTCAACTGCTCGGGTTGGGGGCTGAAAAGCAAAAGTACCTGCGATAAACAAAAGAGCAATGAACGCCCCCCACCAATGGATGGGTTTCCAGTTGGATCGACCGAGTAGTTGTTTATTCATACCTTAATGCCTCTACAGGTTCAAGACCAGCCGCCCGGTTCGCCGGATATAATCCAAAGAACACACCGATTGCGGTGGAGAAGAGCGTGGCAATCAAGATCGAATCAATTCCGACTGCCGGAGTTATTGCGGTGCCCGCCGCGGTGGCAATCCGCCCAATTACCCCCGCGATGATATAACCCAGGGCAATGCCTATCAAGCCTCCTAACAAGCTCAGCAAGGCCGATTCGGTTAAAAATTGAATCAGGATATCCCTTTTTCTGGCTCCAATAGCTTTCCGCAAGCCTATCTCACGCGTGCGTTCGGTGACGGATACCAGCATAATGTTCATGATCCCGATCCCACCCACCAGCAGGGATATGCCTGCCACGCCGCCCAGAAAAATTGTAAACGTCCCCGTGATGGTCGTAGCGGATGTAACAAAAGCGGCCTGGGATAAAACGTTGAAATCGTTGGTCGCCGTAGTAATTTTATGGCGAGATCTAAGGATGGCAGTTACTTCATCGGAGGCCGCCGTTACTGTGTTGGCGCTGGTGGCCTGGACCAGGATCTGGCCCACCTGCTGTGGGTTTCTGGAGTTCAGATATATTTGCGCGGTAGTAAAGGGGATCAGAAAGATGTTATCCGCGCTGCCAAATCCGCCGCCGCCGACTGAATTCAAGACGCCGACAATGGTGAAGGGCACTTTATTCATGCGGATGACCTGCCCAATCAGCCCGCTAGTGGTGTTGAACAGGTTGGTAGCCACATCTACGCCAATCACACAGACCGCGGAGCGCCCCGTGATTTGATTGGTGGTAAAAAATGACCCGTCGCTCAAAGTATAGTTGCGCATGGCCGGGTAATTCGCATTAATTCCGGTGGCTTCGCTGCTGTAAGTTGCTCCAGCAGCGGTCAGGTTAGCGTTGCCATTAATTACCGGGGAGACTTGGGCGACATCGGGGGCCTGGGATGGATCCGCCAGGGCCGTCGCATCTGCAAAAGTTAGCGGCTTTGGATTGGTTTGCCCTCTCTGGCCGAAGCTGCGCTGGACAAACAGCAGGTTGGTGCCCATGCTGTTGATCTGGTTGGTAATCGAGTTCGAGGCCCCCTGGCCAACCCCCAGCATGGCGATGACCGCCGCCACGCCGATAACAATACCCAGGATGGTCAAGCCTGAGCGAAGTTTGTTTGAATTGAGGCTTTCCAGCGCCTCAAGGATTAACTGCCCAAGATTCATAATACTGCCTCCAATGCTCCATCGCGTAAGTGCAAGACCCGCCCGGTTTGAGCGGCAATATTTGGATCGTGCGTGACGATGATGGTGGTCATTTTCCTTTCGCGATTGAGATTCAAGATGATTTCCATAATCTCCTTACCGGATTTAGAGTCCAGGTTGCCGGTTGGTTCGTCTGCCATCAAAATGGCCGGATTGTTCACCAGGGCGCGCGCAATGGCTACCCGCTGTTGCTCCCCTCCGGAAAGTTCAAATGGGCGGTGGTGGATGCGATCGCCCAGGCCGACGGCCTCCAGCGCTTCACGGGCGCGTTTGGTACGGTCGTGATTACCCCCTCCGTATCGTAGAGGAAGCTCCACATTGGCCAGCGCACTGGCCCGGTGGAGCAGGTTGAACATCTGGAAGACAAATCCCACCTTACGGTTACGGATACTGGCGAGCTGGTCATCGTTTAATTTGGCCACTGGTTCGCCGTCCAGGATATATTCTCCAGAAGTGGGCCGGTCCAGGCAGCCCAGCATATTCATCAGGGTCGATTTACCGGATCCTGAAGGCCCCATAATCGAGAGAATTTCACCGCGTTGGATTTCAAATGAAACCCCACACAGGGCGGTTACTTCTATCTCTCCCATTTTATAAATCTTGCACAGATCTTTGACAGTAATTACAATATTTTCCATGTTCTGCCTGCCTTAATCCCCGCCTGGCCCGAAGCCGCCACCGCCGCCAGGTATTCGGATGCCAGGGCCACCAAATCCACCCGCCGCCGAAGGAGGATTAAGGATAACCAGGTCGCCTTCCTTGACGTTCCCGCTCCTGATTTCGGATTGGGTGTCGTTCGAGGATCCCACCACGATATTCACCGGGACAGCCTGGCCGTTTTGCAGCAGGTAAATTTGCGACCGGCCATTGGTGGTGCGGATGGCGCGGTTGGGCACCAGGAGAATATTGTCGATCTGCTGAGTAATGATGTTCACCGCGGCGGTCATGCCGGTCTTCACATTGCTGTCGGGATTGGTTAATTCGACGGTCACATCGTAGTTAACTACGCTGGATATGATTGTTCCAACTGTACCTACTTTGGTCACAACCCCGTTGTAGGTTACATTGGGTACGGCATCCAGGGTCAGATTGGCCGTCTCTCCAAGTTTAACTTTATTTATGTCAATTTCAGTTACTTGCACATCGATCAACAGGTGGGTGAGGTCGTCGATGCGGAAAGACGGGGTCGAAGTCGTGACCGAAGAGGCGTTGGCTGAACTGACCTCGTCGCCGACCGACGAGATGACATTGGTGACCGTGCCGGCAAAGGGCGCCCTGATATTGATCGTATCGAGCGAGGCCTTGTCGGCGGTCACTTTCAACTGGGCGGCCTTGACGTCATTTGGATTGGGGCCGTTTTTGACCAGGTCATAGGCGCGTTGTGCATCTTGCAGGCTGGCTTCGGCGACAGCCAGTTGGGCGTCAGCCACAGCGATTTCCTGGGCATCTGGCAATTTCAATACGTAGGTCATGTTATAAAGAGCCTTGTCGCGGGTTAGCTGAGCGGCTGCTAGGGAGCTTTCGGCGTTAGCCCGCTCAAGGTTATCGGCAGACAGGTCTGCCACGCTATTAAAATTATCCCGGGCAGTTTGCAAGGCATTCTCGGCGATGACAAAATTGGCATGCGCAGCGTCGATGATCGCCTGACTGGCGCGTTGGTAATCTTTGCTGGTACGGTTTTGCTGGGCAGTTTTTAGAGCCTGTTGTGCCGTCGCCAGCGTCGATTGAGCCTGGGCCATTGTTGTGTTGGAGTTAAGCAAGTCGTCGAGAGCTTTCTGATCGTTGGCCAGGTTGGTTTGCGCCAGTAGAATGCTATTTGGCACAGTGTTTATATCCAGAGTTCCCAGGATCTGGTTTTTCGCCACCTTGTCGCCGATTTTCACGTTAATGGCGGCGATTGTACCCGAAGTGTTCCAGGTGAGAACGGCGGTCTGGTTGGTACTCACAACTCCGGTTTCGGCAACCTGGGCGATCAACGATCCACGCGTGATGGGCGTGGTCTGATAAGTGGCGGTCTTGGTGGCTGCCTGGCGAGATTGATAATATCGGTAGCCGAAATATCCTCCCACAGCCAGGGCAATGATCACGATGGGTATGATTATCTTTTTCATTCCTTCTCTTCTCCAACAAACGTATTGATATTCCAGGATTGGTCAGTTCCGAAACGGCTTGAGATAGTCGCTCCCAGGCCAACACAAGCAATCACGATCAAAAAGAAAATCCCAATAAAAGGCATATTGAACAAGGCGTATAAAATCACCAGTCCCAGGCCAAGGGCCAGTGGAAATGAGTTTCTAGTCCATCCGGAGCGTTCCAACAACCAGCGCCCGAGGTTTAGGGAAAAAGCCGTCACCCCCACAAAGCTGCTCAGGAAAACTAGCCCTAACAAACCGACTGCCAGCGGGACGGTAAAAACAGATAAAGTCGCACTGATCGCTGCTATTCCTATCAGGATGAAAAAAAGAAACCCGAGTAAAACCTGGCGGAGGATTTCGGTCGAAAGGGAAAAGGCTTTGCTGATATGGTAGATGTGGCGTGGAAATAAATACAAAGTAATCACACTACACAGGAATGTGGCAAGAAAGCTTGCCAGGATTTTTACTGGCGCCAGGGCGTTGTTACGCGGGTTCGGAAAAGGGGTGTCCGGACGGATACCATCGCCGCCATTCAGGGATGTCCATGGATTCCAATTGAATATTGAAGCGCCAATGATCAGCACCAGGCTGGTCGCTACTAAAATAATTACCAGAATACGCCATTTAATCATATAGGACCTCCGAGATTTCTACCCTCAGACCTACTCAAAATACCTCATCTGGCGCGCAGGTGCGGAAATATTCCTCCAATCCCAATGATCGATCCGATTGCCACTGAAAACAATCCCAGCCAGGCTGGAAAGCCGAAAGTTGCAAGAATAGTGTCCTGCAAATCTGTAATTCCCTGCCATACTCCTACGGCTGAGCTTTTGTAATGACAATGGAAAGATCTGCTGCTGGCATTGCAGAGACATCGGCAGGTAGTAAATTCAATTGTCCGTTGACCGCAGCAAAGGCGGGTAAGACCACGCAGAAACCGGCTAGAATCAGGAGCGCTGCGGACAGCGCCAACATTCTTTGACGAAAATAATACTTGCGCCGGAAATTCAACCTGATCCTTTCGATAAAACCTTCTGGTAAATCATAGTCATGTTTTTTAGAGAGTAGCTGATCGAGTTTATCCATTCTTTTTCTCTATTTGTTGCTTGAGCAATTTCTTAGCCCGGTGAAGGTGTGTTCTAATTGTATTTACCGGCGCCTTCATGATCTTGGCAATCTCTTCGTATTCCAGCTCACCTTGATAACGTAAAGCAATCACCGCTCGATAAGGAGGCGGCAATTGGTGAATGGCGTTTTCAAGGTCCTGTCTTACTTCTCTTTCTTCCACCAGGGTTTCAATGTCAGGCTCGGAGTTTGCATTCATTTCAAAGTCCGAGCCCAGCCCTTCGCTCTCCACCCATCTTTCTTTCCGCCATTGGTCTCGCACCAGGTTCAGGGCAATGGTTGCCAGGTAGGGGAAAAACGGCTGGTCGTTGCGGTACCGGCCCAATGAACGCCAGGTGCGCCAAAATGTTTCCTGGACGATGGCTTCTGCTTCCGAGGTATCCCTTGCCATACGAAAGACCACGCGAAAGAGCGCTGGGGAATAAAAAACAATTAGTGATTCGAAAGCCTCCTCGTCACCATTCTGAGCACGTCGGATGATCTCGCGTTCATTGGCGTGTTGCGGCATCACATCCTACTAATTAACACGGATAAGATTGACAAAAGTTTCATGGCATAGCTGATTGATGCTATATCCCAACCCGGGGTAGCGTGATTCTTAAACAGTATAATGGCTCTGATGAAATTATACCAATGGATAATCTCATACTTTCTGATGATATTGATGTGTCTGCTGCTTTTTCAGGGGAATTCTTACCAGCCAGCTGATAAAGCTGAGCAGTACCGCGTTTTCACTCGCATGCTCGAATTTGATTATGTTTCCTGGACTTTCAATGCTTTCTTGATCAAAGGTGAGCAGTCCTCTTTGAACGCAGTTCAATATCTTCCGCAAGCCAGCCAGACAAAGATCGTTTTGGATTATCTCGACCTGGTCAGGAAAATACAGGAAACCCAGGATCAAGTTGACCGGATTTATTCAGACCCGGCAATAAGCAATCCCCGCCAAAAAGCGGATAAATTGTCAAAAGAGTTGTCTTCTCTTTCAGATGAACAGAATTGTTTAGGTCCCTTGTCTGAGGCTGTTTTACAGCAACAGACCAGCCAAATCCTGGCAGAGAATCATCTTACCCTGGGAGGCCAGCCTATCCCACCCCTGTTATACCGGGTCACTCCCTTGCCGATGGCTTTGATCATATCTCCTCGCAACGTCATCCGCCAGGACGCCAATATCTCATTGCTGCCCGGCTTATCCCTCGACCAGGTGGTTTCGCTGGAAACCCAGGTGGAAAAGAAATTTAACGTATCTGCCCTGGTGACGAATGTAGGTGGGATAGGCGATTACCCGACCATGGTACTGAGTACCACGGATATAGATTTTCTATCGAATACTATCGCCCATGAGTGGACGCACAATTTTCTGACTTTACGTCCTTTGGGCTTAAGTTATGATACTTCGCCGGATTTGCGCACAATGAATGAAACGACCGCCTCCATTGTGGGGAAAGAAATTGGGTTGGACATGCTGAACCGCTACTACCCCCAGTTCGCACCGGCCCCGTCGCCGGTCCGGCAGCTCCAAAACACTAATCCACAACCTGATAATGCGCCGCCCAAGTTTGATTTTCGAAAAGAAATGCACATCACCCGATTAGCCGTAGACCAGTTGCTGGCTGCCGGTAAGATTGAGGAAGCAGAAAGTTACATGGAAGCGCGGCGAAAATTTTTCTGGGACAATGGGTACCAGGTCCGTCGCTTGAATCAGGCCTATTTTGCTTTCAATGGTGCCTATGCCGATGAACCCGGCGGAGCGGCTGGCGCAGACCCGGTCGGACCGGCAGTGCGCGCCTTGCGCCAGCAAAGCACCTCGCTGTCGGATTTCCTCAACCGGATTTCCTGGATGACGTCATTGGCTGATTTGCAGCAGGCTTTGAAGAAGTAAACTCGGGCTAAAAATCATCCAACTCCGCCATGCCGGGAGGGCTGCCCTCGGAGCCAGGGGTTTCAGCGCCCAGGTCCGGCATGGATTTCTCAATTTGATCGGGTGATTCGCCTGATTCGAGCCTGCCGACAACTTCTGTAAATTCAGGGCCCATATCTTCGCCCATCTCAGAACTCATCTGTTTCATCATCCGGCCCAGGGAGCGCGGGTCATCTTCCAGGCCGGCCAGGTTGGCAGGATCGGCCATACTCTCCAGCCGATTCTCTTCCGAGTGGGCCACCCGAATCCGCCCGATTTTTCTACTTACTTTGCTGCTTTGACAGTTTGGGCATGATATCGGTTTTTGTCCGTACTCTGCGTAACTCAGAAAAATTTCGAATCGCTTGTGGCAGTCAAGGCAGCGGAATTCATAATTGGGCATACTTCCCTCGCTAAAAAAGACTGGATTATCTGGCGTCTTATTCACGGACACCTTTTAATTGCTATTCTCTATTATAATCAGGAAATGCCAGGCATATTCCTGGCTCCTTGGGATTTACTGTGGAAGGTCCCCAGATTTTGGGGAGAGAGCGTGCATACGCACGCTCTCTCCCCAAAATCTGGGAGTTCACCACGGCAATTCCCAGAGAACTATATTCCTGGCCGATAAATGGCAAATTTTGGACAGGTCGAATTAATTCCCGAGTGTGTGGAAAGGAACTATGCCTGAGGATTCCCTTTTCGATGATATTCTAAAACCGCAGCCATTATTGGTTTTAATCTCAGGACCATCCGGGGTAGGAAAAGATAGTGTGGTAAAGGCGCTCCTACGGCGGCAGCTCCCACTTCATTTTGTGGTTACTACCACCGATCGTGCCCCACGCTCGGATGAAAAAGAAGGGGTAGATTATTTTTTTGTCAGCAAACAGCAGTTTGAAGAGTTCATCGCCAGTGATGAAATGCTGGAATATGCTGTGGTTTATGGGCATTATAAGGGGATTCGCAAGACTCAGATCCGGGAAGCTTTGAGCAGTGGTAAGGACGTCATTGTGCGCCTGGACGTGCAGGGGGTAAAACGGGTAAAATCCTTGTGCCAGGGGGCAGTGACAATATTTATCGTGCCGTCAAATTCAGAGGAATGGTTCCTCCGCCTCAAGAACCGCAACACTGAAACCTCCGAAGATTTCCAACTCCGCATGGAGACCGCCCGTTATGAGCTGCAGCAACTCCCTGAGTATGAATACGTGGTAGTCAATGCCCGAGATCGCCTGGAGGAAACAGTCAACGTGATTGAAGCGATTATCAAGACCGAACACCATCGAGTCCACCCGCGGGGGATTACCCTATGAATAATCCTCCCCGCCCCCCCAATTCTGGCGATAATCCAGCAGGATCTCCTTATCAAGTATCAATCCAATATGCCACACGAACGCCCCTGGTCACCTGGATTTTGATTGGCCTGTGTGTCCTGATTTATGCCATCCAGTATGCCAGCCTCTCGTTGTTGGGTAATGATCTACCTGCCGCTTATGGCGCGAAGGTCAATGATTTAATCATTCAGGGACAACTATGGCGCCTGGTGACGCCCATATTTTTACACGGTTCGCTCGTTCACATAGGTTTTAACATGTATGCTCTTTACATCATTGGCCCCGGGTTAGAGCAGCATTATGGGCACTGGAGGTATCTGCTGCTTTTTATGCTGGCAGGGACGGCGGGCAACCTGGTTTCATTCTGGATGTCCCCCGGAGCATCTTATGGGGCTTCAACGGCGATTTTCGGCCTGGTAGCTGCCGAGGCTGTGTTTGTTTTTCAAAACCGGTTCATGTTTGGCGGTAGAACCCGGTCGATCCTGACCAATTTGTTTATCATCGTAGCAGTTAACCTTGCTCTGGGCCTGGCGCCCGGGATTGACAACTGGGGACACCTGGGGGGCTTGATGGGTGGCCTGGCTTTTTCCTGGCTGGGAGGCCCGATCTATCGTTTGACCGGAATGATGCCCGACCTGCATCTGGTCAACCACCGTCCGGCGAACCAGTCCTGGCTAATTGGCGTTGTCCTTGCCTTAGTCATCGGAATTTTGACTTTTCTGAAAATTGCCACTTCTTAGAATACCGAGATTAAAATTACAGCACAGTAATAATATAGAGGTTTGGGCACTTTTGATAATCATCACAATAATAATATGACATACATGACATTTGTTACATAGCGAATCCCCAATAGACACTTGCATTTACGGCGTTTTACCTGATAATAAAAATAACAGGAAT
Source organism: uncultured Chloroflexia bacterium (assembly GCA_963820415.1). Classification (GTDB taxonomy): domain Bacteria; phylum Chloroflexota; class Anaerolineae; order Anaerolineales; family Anaerolineaceae; genus CAWFZT01. The sequence goes on from CAWFZT010000004.1 coordinate 641,411, forward strand.
AGCAACCGGTTGCAGGTTACAAACCATTAAATCTAACTTGGAGGAATGGCATGGCGACTGTCTGGCATTTGCTCAATCAAAAGGGTCGAGATGTATGGTCAATAAATCCCGATCAAACGGTTTTGGAAGCCCTGGAATTGATGACTGACAAAGGCATTGGGGCCGTGATCGTTCTCGAAAACGATAAAATCGTTGGGATTTTCTCGGAACGTGATTTTGCCCGGTTTTCAGCTAAGAAAGGCTCGCTTTCGTTGTACGTTCCTGTAAATGAGCTGATGACGCAGGCAGTGTTTGCGGTCCATCCGGACCAATCCATTGACGAATGCATGGCGTTGATGACCCAGAAGCATATCCGCCATCTTCCTGTGGTGGATAAAGGCCAGTTGGTCGGCTTGATTTCAATTGGTGACGTAGTGCGTGAGGTCATCTCTCAAAAGGAGATCACTATTCACAGCCTCGAAAATTATATTATGGGGAGAGAGTACAACCAGTAATTCAGGAACATCACCGTCTCATCGCTGCATAAAGTGCTGGCAGTGATCCTTATCCGGGCTGGTCCCGTTCACAAAGAATGAACCAACTACCCTTGCGGTGTTTCACGTCTTCGGGCGCCCGGTCATAATAGATTTCAAAGATCCTACCATCATCAACCTGAACACGGAAATAATATCTGCCTACCCCCCACGACCCAGCCCGTGAGGCATGTTGTTCGTGGGCAGGTTCCATATTGCGCGCCATACGTCCTCTGCGACGGTAATCTTGCCATTCTGCCAGCATATTTTTGATGTACAGGGTTTTTCCCTGCCATGTAAAAGCATTTGGGCAGGTGGGGGATTTTTCCAACATGGGAGGTATATCGAAGTGTACCTGAATGGGCTCGTCGATGAACTTCAATGGGTTCGAGGCCATTTCGGGCACCTAGAATAAAGCCGGCTGCCGGGCAGGTTGATATCCATCCAATAAGATAAAAGGGGCTGCCCGTGAAGTTCTGGATTCCAAGTGATTTCAGGTCTGAAAGGGAATGAATTTTATTGTTTCGCCGGGCAGACAGTATGGCATGTGCACCCCGAGGACCGATCCCGGGGATGCGCAGCAGCTCGTGCAGGTCAGCCCGGTTGATTTCTAAAGGCGCTTCACTCAAATGGGCGCGCGCCCAGGCCAGCTTAGGATCGACTTCCAGGGGAAGCTCACCTGCCCCATTAAATGGCATATCCTCCAGGTCGAAGGCATAGTCCCGGATTAAAAATGAGGCCTGGTAAAGCCGGTTTTGCCTCCATGGGTTTATGGCTGGCTGATTTTCAAGTGGGGTGCCTGTCACCGGCCTGAAACCCGAATAATATACGCGTGCCAGCCGTAGCTTGCGGGTGAGATAGAAGGTGGTGCTCAATAGCTCGAGGTCATTTTCCCCGGCGCCCCCGGCGACAAATTGGGTGGTGGTCGACGGCCAGCGCCCTTTCCAGCCTTTCTGTGAGGGCTGGCTTTTACGAATTTCTTCTACCCAGCGAAGCGGTCGCAGCAGCTCTTCTATGAAAACTTTCTGTGGGGCAAGGCGCGCTAACCGTTCGGTGCTAGGGGCTTCCAGGTTCACCGAAACCCGGTCGGCCAACTGCATGGCTCGTTCGACCTGGGCATGTTCGACGCCTGGCATAATTTTTAAATGCAAATAGCCCTGAAAACCGAGTTTATTGCGTAGGATATCTGCGGTATCCAGCAGGCGATCTTGGGTCCGAATTGCCCCGCCTGCCACCCCAGAACTCAAAAAGATGCCTTTGACCGCGCCGCCCTGGTACAGATCTAAAAAAGCCTGGGCCATTTCTTCAGGACGGAAAGTGTGCCTTCGGAAATCACGCCCGGCGCGGAAGGCGCAGTAATAACAGTTTTTCTCGCAGACCGAGGTCAAGACTGTTTTAAAAATTGGCATACTCTGGCCATTCGGTAATGCGACCCTGGTGATTGGTAAATTGGAATTGTCGTCCTCAGATGGCCGGGCTATTGGGCTGCCTGGAGAACAGGCAGCCTGGTTCAGCAGGCAGGCGGAAGTCGAGCCAGGTTCCTCCTCTACCTCAACCGCCATGTTTTCACAGAGCGCAGCCAATTTTAATAATGGTTCCACGTTATCATTATAGAACTTGTATTCTATGCTTGTCAAGTTAATATCAGAGCATTATTGTTTCTCGTAAGGCTGGTTTTCTGCGGCTGGAGGAAAAGCCCGGCCGATCACCCCGGTCAAAACGATAATGGTCAGGATGTAGGGGAGCATCTGTGGGATCTGTGAAGGGATATCCGGCCGGAAGATGGAAACCGTAGCGGTCACGCTGGTGCCGAGACCAAAGATTAAAGCGCCTATCAGGGCGCCGAAAGGATTCCATTTTCCGAAGATCATGGCGGCCAGGCCGATGAACCCGAGACCGTTAGTCATCTGTGGGTTGAAGACGTCTACCGCTTCAAGGGTAAACCAAACTCCCCCCAAACCGGCCACAATACTGCCCAACACCACACTGATATAACGGGTCATAAAGACATTGATGCCCAACGTGTCGGCAGCGCGCGGATGTTCTCCCACCGAGCGTACGCGCAAACCCCAGGGGGTGAAGAATAGCATGTAATGGATAAAGACCACCAGGACCAACATGATGTATGTCAGAGGTTTCTGTGTAAACAGAATTGGGCCGATGATGGGGATCTCACTCAATACTGGGATAGGCACGATTGGGAAAGTACCCGGGCCAGGAGGCAGATTCTGCGCCAGGAACTGGCGATATAAATAACCGGTGATGCCCAGCGAAAGGATATTGATTACCGTACCCCCGATGATCTGATCGGTTTTATACTTAATGGAAACGACAGCCAGCAGCAAGCCCAGAATCACAGTGGAAAGGATCCCGGCAAAAACTGCCAACCAGCGGCTTAGATCGCCGGCTGCGTTTACCCCGATGAATATTTTTAGATATTGGAAGCCGAACAAATTTACCGCATACCCGACCATGGCTGCCATCAGCATCTGGCCTTCAATGCCGATATTGACAATCCCCGATCTTTCGCACAGCAGGCCGGTCAAAGCCGCAAAGGCAATTGGAGTAGCCAGACGAAAGGTCTGTTGCAAGGTTCCAATAACACAGCGGTCATCACATTTTCCTTGGATGACCCAGTTTAATAACCAAAAAGCAACCCAAAGAGCAAAAGCAGCGAAAAGAACACTAACCCACCAGGCGCCACGCAGGTTATACCGTTTTCCTTCTTTCCTTCCATGCGTTGAGGTACTCATGACTTTACCTCCCTCTGATGGGTCAGCGTTGCATCCTTTCTTTGATTTTTCCTCCGGCGCCTGCGGTAAATCGAGTTAATAATAGCCGGCGCAGAAACGAAAAGTAAGGCTAGGGCCTGGATCAACGAGATGATGTATTTTGAGACGCCTGAATTGAGCTCCATCAAATCAGCCCCATTGCGCATTGAGCCAAAAAGGAATGAAGCTGCCACGATACCGAAGGGATTGTTTTTCGCTAACAGGGCAATGGCGATGGCATCAAAGCCATAACCACTGACGTAGAACACTTGCTGGCAATGGCAGGCCGACACTCCCAATACCTCGATGGCGCCAGCAAAACCGGCCAAAGCGCCGGAGATAGCCATAGCAACGACCACATTGCGGGTGATATTCATTCCAGCGTAGCGAGCGGCGTTGGGGTTAGCTCCCACCGTTCGCAGCTCGAAGCCCAGGGTCGTCTTCCATAACAGCCACCACACCAGGACGCTGGCCACTAACGCAAAGATCAGGCCGATATGTAAACGGTCATAGGGATCATTAAAAGGCCAGTAAGCTTTGGAGAGCGGAGGTAGGATGAAAAAGGTAAACAAGGCCACGATGGCTGCGAAGCCTAAGGTAACCATCCGTTTCGGAGAAGATCCTTTGAGTCGTTCCTTCAGGTTGGTGCGTCCTATCATCCAGCGGGCGAAGAGGTAAGCCAGTGCGGCCAAGAAAATGGTTACGCCCAAGGCGTTCAAAGGATCTTGCAGCCGTTGCGGGATACTGGAGAGTGACCAGACCCAGGCCGACTCGGCTGATGCAGGCGTTTGTACGGCAGAGCTATTGGGATCTTTGATCGGACCGCTTACCAGGTATTCGGTCAAACGGAATGAGACGTAATTCATCATGATGGTGGTAATCACTTCATGCGCTCCTGTCCGGGCTTTCAAATAACCAGGGATGCCGGCCCAGATGGCGCCTCCCAAGGCGGCACAGGCCAGGGTGAGCGGGAGATGAATAATCGCCGGCAAGCCGCGGAACGCCTGCCCAATAAAAGCCCCGACGACGGCGCCAATGTCAAATTGGCCTTCTACGCCGATGTTGAACAACCCGGTCTTGAAACCGACCGCCACCGCCAGACTTAAAAAGATATAAGGGATTGTGGCGACTAACGATTCAGATAGACCGCGTTGCGCAAAAAAAGCGCCGCTGACGAGGCCCTGATAAGCCTGGAAAACGCTCAACAGGCTACCGCTGGTGATCCAGATCACTAAGGCGCCTATGATAAAAGCAGTCAGGATCGCCAGAAGTGGGGCGCTGATTGCTTTTATAAGCTGTCGGAGGATGCTTTCCGTGGAAATTTTTGGCCCGGGTAAAGCATTACTCGATTCAGACATGGGCGCTCTCCTTCGTTACCCCGGCCATAAGCAAGCCAAGCTGTTCGCGGGTAGCTGTTTTTGCATCTACAATAGCTAGGATACGGCCTTTGTACATCACGGCAATCCGGTCGGATAGGCTCGTAATTTCGTCCAACTCTGCACTGATCAGGAGCACAGCCGCGCCTTTATCGCGTGCTTCGACGATGCGGTGGTGGATGAACTCAATCGATCCCACGTCCAATCCACGCGTGGGCTGGCTGGCGATGAGCAGTTTGACCGACCGGGATAATTCACGGGCGACAATCACTTTTTGCTGGTTACCGCCCGATAATGATCCGACCGGAGTCTCAATGCTGGGGGTGCGTATATCAAAGGTGTGCACCAGATCCTGGGCGAAATCTCCGATCACCGAATATTCCAGCTCGATCCCATGAGCGAAGGGTGCCTGGTAATAAGTGCTCAGAACCAGGTTATCCCGGATAGGAAAAGTGAGCACCAGGCCATGTTTGTGGCGGTCTTCTGGGATATGTGAAGTGCCGCTTTCCTGCACGTTACGCGGGTTCGTATTGGTGGTTTCATGGTTCAGAATAAAGACATGCCCTTCGATACTCCGGCGCAATCCGGTCAGCGCTTCGGTCAGCTCGGTCTGGCCGTTGCCCTGAACACCGGCTACCCCCAGAATTTCGCCGGCGTAAACTTCTAAGGATACGCCATCTACTGCCAGATGCCGGCGATCGTCCTCTACGCACAGATCCTCTACCTTTAAAACCTGCTGACCAGGCTTTGCATCTTCCTTGTCTATCGAGAGGATTACTTTCCGGCCGACCATCATCTCGGCCAGGATTTCCTGGGTAGCTTCAGCCGGCTTGAGTGTGCCAACCATTTGCCCGGCGCGCATTACACTGATCGTATCAGCCACTACCAGGACCTCCCGCAGCTTATGGGTGATAAAGATGATAGATTTTCCCTGTTGAATCAGGGAACGCATGATGACGAATAATTCATCCGCTTCTTGCGGGGTTAGAACGGCCGTAGGTTCATCCAGGATGAGGATATCCGCGTTACGATACAACGCTTTGATGATTTCAACCCGCTGCTGGGCGCCAACAGGAAGATCATGCATGATGGCTTCGGGATCTACCATCAATCTATATTGGCGGCTCAGCTCACGGATATCTCCGGCTACTTTATGACGGTCAAGCATGGCGATTGGTCCTAGCATTTTTGTGGAGGCTACTTTCGTTTCTTGCCCCAACATGATATTTTCGGTGACGGTGAGGGGGGGAACAAGCATGAAATGCTGGTGGACCATGCCAATTCCCTGGGAGATGGCATCATGCGGTGAGGTTATTTTCGTTGGCCGGCCATCAATGCTAATTTCCCCTTCGTCAGGCTGGTAGAGTCCGTATAAAATATTCATTAAAGTCGATTTCCCGGCGCCATTTTCGCCTAACAAAGCGTGAATCTCACCTTTTTGCAGAGTGAAATTCACGTGGTCGTTGGCAAGCACCCCGGGAAATCTCTTGGTTATCCTAACAGCTTGTAACGCAGGTGGCATATACGACTCCAGTATAAACTACAATGAAGGGTGTGTCTATTGGACACACCCTCATTGTAAATTATTCGCCAGATCAGACTTAAGGTTTGTAACCTGTGGTGATCGACCCGTTTTTCAGGCCATCCGTGGCAGCCTGGATCTTGGCCTTGACATCGGCAGGAATCTTGCTGTCCCAATCATGGAAAGGAGCCAGTCCAACGCCGCCATTCTGAATGTTAGCGAGGACTGCGCCGGCCTTGACACTCTTGTCGGAGACCGACTTGAGGTAATTGTATACAGCTACATCCACATTCTTCATCGCGCTGGAAATCAAAGCGGATTGGACCTCAGCATAGGTGATGTACTGATCCACATCCACGCCGATGGCCATCAGGTTGGCTTCCTTGGCAGCCAACAGGCCACCGTTACCGGTATTTCCACCCACGCCGAAGACCACATCGCAGCCCTGGCTGATCATGCTAATGCCGGTCTCTTTACCCTTGGCAGGATCGGTAAAGGAGGGAATATAAACGTTGAGGGCCTTCGAATTGGGTTTAATCCATTTGGCGCCATTCTGAAAACCGACCACATAGCGTATCACGGGGGGAATTTCCATTCCGGAGACAGTGCAAACGGTCCCGGTTTTGGTCATGCCACCCGCCAAGACGCCCGCCAGGAAACCGACCTGGTCTTCCTGGAACATCAGGCTGGTGACATTGGTCAGGCCGCCGTCTACATAGCAATCCTTGACTGTATCAGGGCAGGCAGCCGAGTCCTTGGTCGGGAAGTACTGGTTATCGATGATGGCGAGCTTGATCTTGGGATACTGCTTGGCTTTGGCAGCCGTCGCATCGCCCATCATGAAACCTACCGTGACGATCACATCATAATTCTGGGTGGCAAATGCATCAATGTTCTTTTCATAATCTGTGGGTTGTTTGGATTCGATGAACTTAGCATCCAGGTTGAAATCTTTGGCAGCTTTCTGAACGCCCGCCCAGGCAGATTGGTTGAATGACTTATCATTCACACCACCGGTGTCGGTCACCAGGCCGACTTTCATTTTTCCCCCCGCCTGACTGGCGCAGCCAGTCAAGAACGCGGAGACTAAGAGGACCAGTACCAAAATGATGTTCAATTTCTTGGTCATACGTGTTCTCCTCCTATGAGAGAAAATAAATTGGGTATTTGGGAAATCCTGGGGTACAGTCAATTAGACTGTTTTGAACCCCGTCTGATTTATTATACAGCCGAATTTTGGCAAAGACAAGATAAAAACCTGGCTAATCTAGGGTTTTGCAGCAGGTACATCAGGCTTCTTCTCCAGTAAATCTGGCTCTAAACCATTACCCATTAGGGGGTTCGCCGGGATCCATCCCGAGCCTGTGACCAGCCATTTGCTCTATGATTTCTTCTAAGAATTTCCGGTCATCCGTTGATAGCTCAGCTTTGTCGAGCAGGTCAGGGCGGCGCAGGTAGGTACGCAGTAAGGATTGCTCTCGCCTCCAACGAAGGATGGCGGCATGGTGACCTGAAAGTAAAACATCCGGCACTTTCCAGTCCCTGAAAACAGCGGGGCGAGTGTAATGCGGGTATTCCAGCAACCCGGTGGCATGTGAGTTGTCCATGGCGCCGTCTGGGTCGCCGAGCGCCCCAGGGATGTGGCGGGTGATGGCATCCATGACGATCAAAGCCGGCAGTTCTCCTCCGGTCAGCACGAAATCGCCGATAGAAATTTCATCCGTAACCAAATGCTGGCGGATGCGTTCATCTAACCCTTCATAGCGGCCGCACAACAGGCCAAGATGATTGAATTTGGCCAATTCGATGGCTGTACGCTGGTTGAAAACGCGTCCTTGAGGAGTCATTAGAATCAATGGGCAGACAGGCGGTGAACCCAGCACTTCTTCAACCGCGGCGAAAACTGGCTCGGGTTTCATCACCATCCCGCCCCCTCCGCCAAACGGAGCGTCATCGGTGATGTGATGTTTATCCTTTGCCCAATCGCGAATGTTATGAATTTGTATTTCAAGCAGATTGTTCTGGATGGCCCTTTGTAAAATACTAATATCGAAGTATGATTGAAATACCGCAGGAAACAATGTAAAAACGTCGAAGCGCATGTGTTCATTCTAGCCTGATCAAAGAAGGTTGGCAAGTGGTGTGGTTTCATTTATTGGTAAATCTAAAATATGTGCCCGGTCGGCTCTCCTTGTATGGGTTTTGACGGTTATGGTAAGATGACCCTATGTATCTGCGCGGAAATAAATGGAGTTATACAAAACGTAAGAAACGTTCCAATCCCTGGAGCATCATTATCCTTGTGCTGGCCATCGGTGCGGCGCTTTATTTCGAACAGGTAATTGTGCCTGCTACACCCCCGTTGTTCATCCCCACCTCGACGCCAACCAGTTCTCCCGAGTCCTTTGTGGCCAAAGCCGAAAGTCTCTTAGGTCAGGGAAAAATGTCTCAGGCTATCCAGGCTTATGAAGATGCAGTCCAATCTGATCCTAAGAATCCTTCCACCTACGTAGTCCTGGCACGCCTGCAGGTGTACACGAATAAATACCCGGATGCCTTGACCAATATAGAAAATGCCCTGTTACTCAACCCGAATAACTCGACCGCCCTGGCCCTGCGCGGTTGGGTGGAAGGCTTCCTGGGAAATTGGGTTGAAGCGGAAACTTCACTGAATAATGCTATTTCGCAGGATCCAAACAACGCCGTCGCATACGCTTACCTGGCTGAGGTGCTGGCTGATAAATCACAGGCCGGGGCAGGCAGCCTGGGGACGCTGGACAACGCCATTGAAATGTCCAAAAAGGCCGTCAGCCTTGCGCCCAATTCGTTGGAGACTCACCGGGGCGCGGCATCGTGTTGGAAATCACTGCCAATTATCAAGAAGCTGTAACGGAGTTTGAAGCAGCGGTGGTGCTCAATCCAAATATAGCCGACCTGCATATGGCTTTAGGCAGGAATTATCGCTTTCTGCAGCAGTATGACAAGGCAATCGACCAGTTTAACCGTGCCAACGCCCTGAACCCTTCAGACCCGCTACCAGATACCTACATATCCCGCACTTATGCCACTGTAGGCGAATATGCTAAAGCCATCCAATTTGCCCAACAGGCGGTTAAGGAATCCCCTCAGGATCCATTAATGCAAGGCAACCTGGGCGAAATGTATTATCGTAATAAGCAGTACCAGGATGCATTGGTGCCGTTGCGCCTGTCGGTGCGCGGTGGAACATTGGATGATGGTCAGGAAGTGAAAGGGCTGCCGCTGGATTACGGCCGTGTGGCGGAATATTACTACACTTATGGCCTGGCCCTGGCCCATACCGGCAACTGCGGTGAAGCTTTGCAGCTATCGCAACTGATTCAGCAGGGTGTCCCCAAGGACGATGTGGCGGTTTTTAATGCGCAGGAAATGATTAATATTTGCCAGCAGGTGGCAAATACGACTGCTACCCCGACGGCTTCACTTACCGGAGAACCAAAGGGAGTAAAAACTCCGGCGCCTGGCGCTAAAGCCACGCCTGCGCCTACAGCAACACCATGACTTCTTATGGAAAAAGACCTGACAGGTAAGAAACCCACTTTCAGGAGCAACGGATCAGGAGGAAACACCTACCGGCTGCTGGTATTACTAATCCTGGTTCTTGGCAGTGTTTTTGTGCTGCGCGCCCTGAGTGAAAAACAGATCCGTTCTCCTTTCGATCCCACGCCAATTCCGACCCGCACAGCCAATTCATATGTTACCGAAGCCGAGGCGCGCTTCAACGCCGGCGATTTGAACGGTGCCATCGCGGCTTATAAACAGGCCACCCAGTTAGAGCCACAGAACGTCCAGATATGGTCGAAAATGGCGCAAATCCAGGTGTATTCATCTAACTTGCTTACCACGGATGATGAGCGCCGCACGCGCTTACAAGAAGCGCTCACCTCGATTAACCAGGCAGTAAAAGTGGCACCGGACGACAGCACCGCTCATGCCATCCGGGCTTTTGTGCTGGATTGGAACTCCAACCCTGGCTTGGCCGGCGATCAATCGGATGCTCTACTGACCCAGGCCGAACAGGAAGCCGTACAGGCGCTGCAACTTGATAACCAGAATACCCTGGCCCTGGCCTATTATGCCGAAATCCTGCTCGACCAGCAAAAATGGATGCAGGCCAACCAATATATCCTGCAAGCAATCGAGCGCGACCCCTCCTTGATGGATGTGCACCGGGTAAATGCCATCGTCCTGGAGACTTTCCGAGATTATAACGGAGCGATCCAGGAATACGAGAAGGCCGTTGAAATCACCCCTAACCTGACTTTCCTGTATATATCCATTGGCGCCAATTATCGCTACCTCAAACAATATGACCGCGCCCTGGAATACTTTGACAAGGCGGCGCGCATTGATGCGCAACTCCAGATAAAAGACCCTATCCCTTACGTGGCCATTGGGAAGACTTACACCCAGACCGGGGATTTCCTGGTCGCCTCTCTCAATATGCGCAAGGCGCTCACGTACAATCCTTACAGTCCGGACCTGTATGGGCAGCTTGGCATCGTTTACTTCCATGCTCGCAACTATGAGACGGCTATCCTGGCCTTAAAATGCGCCGTGCGCGGCTGTTCTGCCCAGGAAAGCTGCGATCTGCGCCAGTGTGATCCTGCAACCGATCCGCAGGTCACCGTGCAGGGCTTGCCGCTTTCAGGTAACACAGTGGTATATTATTACACTTATGGGTCTGTGCTGACCGGCATGCACACGCCGACGGATGACAAATGTACTGAAGCGGTGCAGGTCCTCGCAGAAGTTAGAGCCAAGTATGCCGATGATGCGGATATCATGTCAATCGTGCAGGCGAACGAGCAGGTCTGCGCTTCCTTTGGGATCACATACAATGGGACGGCTGGGAAAAGTAAGTAGACCATGGAATCTCAGAATTTTATAAGAATTTATAAAATTCTCTTGACTTTCGGCAAAAACATAGTATCATTCAAATCGTGTTTAGCACTCGTGTAGTGCGAGTGCTAAAATGTAATCAAAATCCATTTAGATCCTGAAACAGGAGGAATAGTTATGGCAATGCAACTCAAACCTTTAGGTGCACGTGTTGTTGTTGAGCCGAATGAGCAGGAAGAAATAACTGCGGGCGGCATCGTGCTACCGGAAACTGCCAAGGAAAAACCCCAGAAGGGGACTGTTTTGGCTGTAGGGCCGGGCGATCGTGATGACAATGGCAAACGCATCCCCATGGATGTCGGTGTCGGCGATATCGTGTTGTTTGCGAAATACAGCGGGACAGAAATCAAGCTGGACGGCAAGAAACTGCTGATCCTGCGCGAGAGCGATCTGCTGGCAATTGTTGAGACTAAGTAATTATAATAAATAAGGAGAATTGTTATGGCAGCCAAGCAACTGGTTTTTGGCGATGATGCACGTCGCCGTTTGAAGAATGGTATTGATATTATTGCCAACGCGGTAGCTACCACCCTCGGTCCGAAAGGTCGCAACGTTGCCCTGGACCGCAAATTTGGATCCCCGACCATCACCCATGATGGCGTGACCGTGGCTAAGGAAATTGAGCTCGAAGACCCCTTTGAGAATATGGGCGCTCAACTGCTCAAGGAAGCCGCCACCAAGACCAACGATATCGCCGGCGATGGCACGACTACCTCGACTGTGCTGGCCCACGCGATCGTAACTGAAGGTTTGAAGAACCTGGCAGCCGGCGCCAATCCCATGCTGCTCAAGCGTGGCATCGAAGCCGCCTCCAAGATGGTGGCGGAAGAGATCAAGAAACAGGCGATTAAGATTGACACCAAGGAAGACATTGCCAATGTGGCTTCCATTTCTGCCCAGGACCGACCTATCGGTGATTTGATCGCCGAGGTAATGGACAAAGTCGGCAAAGATGGCGTCATCACGGTCGAAGAATCCAAGGGTCTTGAATTCGAAAAAGAATACGTCGAAGGCATGCAGTTCGACCGCGGCTATATTTCAGCCTACTTCATTACTGACCCGGAGCACATGGAGGCCTCCATTGCGGATCCCTATATTCTGGTCTACGACAAGAAAATTTCGGCTGCTGCCGACATCGTTCCATTGCTGGAAAAACTGGTCCAGGTTGGCAAGCGCGACCTGCTGATCATTGCCGAAGATGTTGATGGCGAAGCCCTGGCGACCCTGGTGTTGAACAAGCTGCGTGGAATGCTCAACGTCGTCGCCGTCAAAGCCCCCGGCTTTGGCGATCGTCGCAAGGCCATGATGCAGGATCTGGCGATCCTGACCGCCGCTCAGCTCATCTCGGAAGAGACCGGCCGCAAGCTCGAGAGCACTACTATTGCTGATCTTGGCCGGGCTGAAAAGATCCAGGTCGACAAAGACAACACCACGGTCGTTGGCGGTAAAGGCGATGTGAAAGAAATCAAAGGCCGCATCGAGCAGATCCGCGTTGAAATCGACAAGACCACCAGCGATTACGACCGCGAAAAACTGCAAGAACGCCTGGCCAAACTGTCCGGCGGTGTGGCAATCGTCCGCGTGGGGGCGGCCACCGAAACCGAACTGAAAGAAAAGAAGCATCGTGTTGAGGATGCCCTCTCGGCTACCCGCGCGGCAGTCGAGGAAGGGATTGTGCCCGGCGGAGGCGTCGCCCTGATCAACGCCATGCTTGCCCTCGAAAGTCTCAAGATGAACGTCGAAGATGAACAGATTGGCGTCAACATCGTGCGCAAATCGCTCGAATTCCCCATGCGCAAAATCGCCGAAAATGCCGGCAAAGATGGCTCAGTGGTCGTCGCCAACGTGCGCGATGAGCAGAAGCGCAAGAAGAACAAGCACTTCGGATACGACGTGCTGCGCGATGAATACATCGACATGGTCAAGGGCGGCGTGATCGATCCCGCCAAGGTTACCCGCGGCGCCCTGGAAAATGCAGCCTCCATTGCTGCCATGATCTTGACCACCGAAGCCCTGGTGACGGACGTTCCTGAAAAGGAAAAATCCGCTCCGGCGCCTCAGATGCCCGATTACTAAATCGGCAATTGTTAACAAGAGACCCCCGACCTTTCCAGGCTGGGGGTCTTTTTATGCAGGTGAAAATACGGATAAGCACTTAGGGTATAATCGTTCTAATGCCCTTGAAACATTCTAATTTTATTATCATCGTCCTAATTGCTTCTCTCGCCGGTTGGGTTTCGGGCTGCACACCAGCCGCAAAACCTTCGGTCACTGCTGTAAAAACGATTACTGGCCCGACTCAGACGGTTACCCCCGGAGCCACTCTGGCTCCAACGCCTACCGAAGGCCCATTGGCTGCTAAAGTGAATGGAGAAGGTATTCCATTAGCGGTTTTTGAGGCCAGCCTGAAAAGCTACCAGGCTGCCCAGGTTGAGCTGGGACAGAAATCTACTCCAGAGGATCAGCATAAAGCTGTCCTGGATGACCTGGTTGATCAAGTATTACTGGCCCAGGCAGCCGCTCAGGCCGGCCATCAGGTCGATGATGCAGCATTACAAGACAGGCTTACCCAATTGGCCAGCGAAGCTGGCGGAGACCAGGCCCTGGCAGACTGGCAGAATAAAAACGGTTACACCAGTGACAGCTTCAAAGCAGCTTTGCTTATCCAAATGACGGCAGCCTGGGAAAGGGACCAAATCGTCTCGGCAGTTCCTACTACGGCAGACCAGGTACATGCCCGCCAAATTCTGGTGTTTGATGCTACTCTGGCGGACACAATTGAGCAAAAATTGGTATCTGGCTCAGATTTTGCAACGCTTGCTCTTCAGTATGATCCTAAAACGGGTGGCGACCTGGGGTGGTTTCCGCGGGGATACCTCACTCAACCGGAGGTCGAAACAGCCGCTTTTGCATTGGATGCCGGGAAATACAGCCAGGTGATCCACTCCAAAATTGGGTATCATATTATCCAGATGATCGAACGTGATCAAAAACATGCGCTATCGCCGGATGCACTACAACTTTTTCAGCACCAGACTCTGCAAAAATGGTTGGATGACCAGCGCGCCAAAGCCCAGATAGTGGTTGTGTCGCCTTAGAAAAAAAGAATTTCACCGATCGCGAGGAAAACAAGATGAAAAGTCGTGCTAAACACACCGATATTATCTGGAATATCCTGACGGTGCTTGTTTTGCTCGCCATTGCAGGCATGGTGTTGTATTTTGTCTTCATTTACTATTATCCTACTTCGCCGCTAAACACCTACCCACCGCCGACCCAGGCAGTTGCTATCGTATTACCCACCAACCCGCCGCCAACCGTTACCGTGGTACCGTTTACCCGTACCCCAGCGCGGATCGCTTCGGTAACCCGCACGCCAACCCTGACAAAGACAGTCACCCTCACCCTGACGCCGTCGAACACCCCCGTTACCCCCACGCTCACCCCGACCATCACCGAGACCTTGACGCCTGAGATTACCGATACGACCCGACCTTACTCGCCCTTTCCTTTCATGCTGCAGGGGCCTCCGGCGTTTAGGCCAGGGTCGGATTTCAGCCACACCTGTGATTGGATGGGGGTGGCGGGTCATGTAGTTGATATGCAGGACCGTCCGGCGACTGGCATCACCGTACAACTGGTGGGTTCGCTGAATAAACTTTACGTGGAACAGACCAGCCTGACCGGCACGGCCCTGGCTTATGGGCAATCCGGTTATGAATTCACGCTAACCAGCACACCGGTTGGGTCGGTTAAGTCTCTCTCCGTGTACCTGCTCGACCAGGCTGGCTTGCAGCTCTCTGAGAAAGTCACCTTCGGTACCTTCGCCGACTGCTCAAAAAACCTGATCTGGATCAATTTCAAGCAGGTACGCTAGCTATTTTTCCCTGGCTTGTTAGAAAACGCGCTTTATTTTCTCGGAAAAAGGGTGAAGGTTTCATCGCCTGCCAGACCACCCTGCAGAGGGGCAGCCAGAGTGGACATTACTTTCCCATTGGCAAAATAGCTGAAATTGAAAGCAGTCGGGTCGCCAACTACCTTGCCTGGAATAGGCATTAGGCGCGCTGTGAGTGGTTTTCCCAGGCGGACAGCCAGGGCGGCCAGGTCCAAGAGGATTGCGTATAGCTGAGGGACTGAGGTTTCACCCGGCAGAGGTACTGTATCCAATCCGGTGCCACATACAGCGGAGTACAACAGCAGGTCCTTAAGCGTCAGACTGCCTTCCATCGAACGTTGGGCTAGGGTCGAATCTTCCAAGACCGGCAGCATCAAACCGTTGAAACCGGTCCGTTTCCAATCGCCCCGGTCAAGCAGGTCGGCTATATAGGCGGCAGCAGCCAGTGAGCCGGAGTAGCCCAGCCTCGGGGGTCCCAGGCGTTCGATGGCGCTGCCCAGTGAGCACCACGCCTGCGGGTAGGGAGCCAGGGAATAGTCGATGCCGTGAAAAACCGCGTCGTACTTCTGGACGACTTCTTCCAAAATACCGGTCAATACCTTTCCGTAATCATGCAAGGTCTTGAGCAGGCTGGCGCGCCCCGCAGCCAGAGTTAACGGGCGGGTGAAGGTCATCAGGGCCAGGTCGGCGCATTCGATCGCCAGCGCCAGGCCTACCTTATTCCCTTTCTGGTAGGCAGCCGGGAAAAATGGCGCAAACGGCCTGACATTTGCCAGGGCAGCAAACCGCAGGTTGGCGAAGCCGTCTGGAGTAATCGTGGCGGACTTATAAATCATTTCTGCACAAGCTTTCACCGCAGGCAGTGACACGCCTTTTTTCTTATCTGCCATCAATCCGCCTAAAAAGACATCTTTCGTCGCTGCCAGGATATCTGGCATGATCACGTAGCTTTCCGGGACTTCCGGCAGCGCAGGGCCAAGCGAAAGACTGGCGAAACCCTCCTGGCGGCCTTCAGTTTCGAGTTTCAAAGCAGCCTGAAGGGCTTTGTCCGGTTGCTTAATATTTAGGAAACCTGGAAACGGGGTAGTTGCCAGGCGTAAGTTTTGGACTTCGAAACCGCGGTTTTGAATCCGTTTAGCGGCTTCGCGCGCCAATGTCCCGGCCCGAACCAGGTCTTTAGCAGCCTGGCGGGAAGCGGGATTATAAAAACAGGTCACGGAGCGGATTTTCATGGTTGCCTCTGGCGAACGATTTCAAAGACTAAGATACTTCCGGCTACGGCAGCATTCAGAGAATCACTGCCGCCAGGCATGGGAATTTTAACCAGAACATCGGCGAGCTGGCGTGCCTGTCTGCCTGCGCCTTCTGCCTCACTTCCGATGATCAGCGCCAGCGGCTGGCGCAGATCCAACTCCCAGCAGGCTGTGCCTTCCTGGCCTTCTGCCAGGAATATTTTCAAGGGCGGATTGGAATAACTGCGGCAAATCGCCTGGATTTCATCCCAGGCTCCGGTCAAAACTGGCAGTCTGAAATGGGCGCCCATGCCCGAACGTAAGATTTTAGGCGAAAAAGGGTCCGCTGTACCGGGCGTAAGCAGAACGGCCTGTACACCAGCTGCACAGGCTGTGCGCAGCAGCGTGCCAAGGTTGCCTGGGTCACGCAAGTTATCCAATATCAGTACAAAATCCAGGTGTTCAGGCAGCGGCAGGCTGCGCAGGGCAAAGACAGCCAGGATACCTTGCGGGGCTTCAGTCTCAGCGAGCGATTCCATTAATTGAGAAGTAACTTCTTCAACGTCCGCTCCCGCCCGTGAAAAGCTATCCAATAGGATTTTCCCTCTGGCGGAAAGCTGGTCAGAAAAAAAGACACTGTGAGGCTGCCAGCCATTATGCAAGGCTTCTTCCGCCAGGCGGACGCCCTCTACGATAAATGCCTGCGCTTGCTGGCGTTCCTGCCGGCGTGATAAAAGGCTGCGTACTTGCTGGATCTTTGGGTTATGCGACGAGATAATCACGGTTTTAGGCGCTTCCTATGTCCTGCCCAGGATTTTTATGTGCCGGCAGCCTACCCGCCCATGGCTCAAAAACCTCCAGGAAGGTGTTTAAGGTGGGTTTGTCAATAATGGTCAGGCGGACAAGGTTAACTTTGGCCTGGTTGTTTTCTTGGAAATAATCGCGGATGGCCTCGAAAATGACCTGAGCGGCGCGGGATTTTGGAAAACCGAAGATGCCGGTGGAAATGGCGGGAAAAGCGACAGATTTCAATCCTAAACGCTCAGCCAGGCGCAGGCTGCCCCGCACCGCTTCAGCCAGCTTTCGATCTTCCTCACCTTCACCCCACACCGGGCCTACAGCGTGAATCACATAGCGGCAGCGCAATCGTCCAGGGCCTGTATAAGCTGGTTCAGCGTGGGTCACCAGCCCATGTTGTTTCACCCAGGCGTTGCTTTCCTCCTGGATCACTTCACCGCCTCTCCTCACGATAGCGCCTGCTACACCGCCGCTGTGTGACAGGTAAGCATTAGCGGCATTGACAACCGCATCCAGCGTCTCCTCAGTCAGGTCACCCTGGCTGATTTCCAATATTTGTCCGGCGGGGAAGGAATGGCTGGCTTTAACTGTGATCATATTTGGTTCTCATCACTGATCGGCAGGGTTACAGGCATATTATATCAGTCAGCCTGAAAAAACCCGTGAGGTAAAGGTCTTTTCACCGCAGAGGCGCAGAGAACGGAGAGAAGAGGAGAATAATAGGAAAACTCTTCTCTGTTATCTCTATGCCTCCGTGGTGTATAAAAAGAAAACGGGATGGTAAGCTTTCACCATCCCGTCGAGGATTTCCACTGTGCGAATCAGGCTTCTTTGACTCTAACCACAATGGCGGCAAACACCTGCGGGTCACGTACGGCGATATCCGCCAGAACCTTGCGGTTCAGAGCGATGCCGGCTTTCTTCATGCCGAATACGAGCTGGCTGTAGGTCATTTTATTCAGCCGGGCGGCGGCATTAATACGCATGATCCACAGCTTGCGCAGGTCGCGTTTGCGCACCCGGCGATCGCGGGTGGCATACCACATGCTTTTCAGCATCGCCTGGTTCGCGCGGCTGAATATCAGGTGGCGAGAGCCATAATAGCCTTCAGTTGTCTTTAGAACTTTTTGGTGACGGAGATGTCCATGGGGACCTCCCTTGACACGTGCCATTGCTTACTCCTTTGCGAACCCCTGGGCGCCGGTAGGATTACCAGTTGCGAACACCCAACAGCCGCACTAAAAATGGATAATGATGAAAGCGAACTACTCTTTTTCGGCCTGGTAAGGGGCCAGGCGCTTGACCCGCTGGACGATGCTCTTACCCTTGACGGGGATCATCTCAGCAAAGAGGGCTTTGGTGCGCTCAGAGCGGCGGCGGCGCAGATGGCTTTTGCCACCCTTGGTCCGCACCAGCGTCCCCGACCCGGTCAGGCGAAACCGTTTGGAGGTTGCCTTATGGGTCTTCAATTTGACTTTTACTTTCAACTTGCGTGGCACAGCGAAACTCCTCTCGATATGATATAGCGGACTGCTTGCGCAGGCGCAGAAGTATACCACATTTTCATGTGGGTAATAAAAACGCTAGTGGTCGGCCGCCAGAGATGACTTTTCCGCTGGTTCAGTGACCGCTTCTGGTTTTCCACTTGCGGGAACGGCGGGTTTTTTATGTACCGGCTTGGACGAACCCAACACCATGGTCATCACTTTGCCTTCCATCGAAGGCGGTTGCTCGACTACAGCGATATCTGACAACTCTTCAGCCACCTCTTTCAGGTCTTCGAGAGCCAGCTCCGGGTAGGTAATTTCTCGCCCACGGAAACGCACAGTTACCCGCACCTTCATTCCCTCGCCGAGCCACCGGCGGGCGTCTCTTGTCTTAAACGAACGATGGTGCTGGTTGGTCTTTGGCCGCAGGCGGATCTCTTTTATTTCAATTTTGGTCTGGGCCTTACGCGCTTCTCGTTCCTTCTTGGTACGCTCATACAGGAACTTGCCAAAATCCATGACCCGGCATACCGGGGGAGTAGCGCCTGGGGCGACTTCCACCAGGTCCAATTCAGCAGTGCGGGCGATGCGCAGCGCCTGATCGATGGGCACTACGCCGATGTTTTCTCCGGCAGGTCCGATTAATCGAACTTCCGGCACGCGGATGGTCTCATTTACCCGAAAATTGGTTGTACTGATAGTTTTCTCCTTGCTAGGCAATAGATAACATGATCCGTCGCAATCAACGGATCTAAGTTGACAGATAATACCACATTTTTAACTAAATCGTCAACTAAATTCCTTCCGTGGCCTCTTTTTTCGCCCTGGAGATGAAATCCGCCAGCGGGATGGCTCCCGGGTTATCGCCGCCACGCAGCCGTAACGCTACGGCGCCCGCCTCTGCCTCTTTATCTCCCACTACCAGCATGTAGGGGATTTTCTGATTCTGGGCATCGCGGATCTTTGCGTTCATACGCTCGGCGCGCTCGTCGACTTCGACGCGGATACCTTCGGATTCCAACTTCTTTTTGACTTCATGCGCGTAGGCAAGATGCCTGTCGGCGATCGGGATCAATATGGCCTGCACGGGCGCCAGCCAGACTGGGAAGGCCCCGGCATAGTGTTCGATCAGCACGCCAAGGAAGCGTTCGGTCGAGCCGGTTACTGCCCGGTGCAGCACCACCGGCACATGTTCCTGCCCGTCCTCGCCGATATAGCTCAGCCCCAGGCGCGCCGGTTGGATGAAATCCACCTGGATGGTGGAGAGCTGCCATTCCCTCCCCAGCACATCCCGCGCCAGGAAGTCTGCCTTAGGACCATAAAAGGCAGCTTCGCCTTCGGCTTCGAAGTAGTCCAGGCCGCAAGCGTCCATGGCTGAACGCAGAGCTGCTTCAGCCTTGCTCCATTTCTCATCATCCTGTACGAATTTGCCCGTTTTACCGCGCAGGCTCAGGCGCACCTTGTAATCGCTGAAGCGGTAGCGGTTGAGCACCTCGCGGATTACATTCAGGTCAAGCAAGAACTCGCTCTCGATCTGTTCGGGCGTGCAAAACGTATGGCAGTCGTCCTGGGTCACCGAGCGCACCCGCGTCAGCCCGCTTAACTCGCCGGTTTTCTCGTAGCGATACAGCGTGGCGAATTCAGCGAAGCGCAGCGGCAGTTCGCGGTACGAATGGCGTCCCATCTCGCGGAAGAGGGTCATGTGACTGGGGCAGTTCATCGGCTTTAACCGGAAGGCGACGTTTTCGTCTACCATGGGCGGGAACATGACGTCCTTGTAATTGTCGTAATGCCCGGAGCGCTTGTACAAATCTTCTTTGACCAGGTGCCCTGTCCAAACATGAGAAAAGCCGTAACGCGTCTGCACCTCACGCACATAATTTTCCATCAGGTAGCGCAGCATCTCGCCCTTGGGCGTGAACAGGGGTAAACCCGGGCCGACGTCTTCAGAGAAATAGAACAAGCCAAGTTCTTTTCCCAGCTTACGGTGGTCGCGTTTGCTGGGCTTCTTCCTGTTTCCACAGGTACTCTTCCAACTCCTGGGTCGAGTTCCAGGCCGTCCCATAAATGCGCTGCAGCATAGGGCGTTTTTCGTCCCCGCGCCAGTAAGCTCCTGCGACCATCATCAGTTTGATGGCATCCGGATTGATCTGCCCGGTGTGCTCGACGTGTGGACCACGACACAGGTCGGTAAAGGAATCATGCGTGTAGGTAGAAATAGTAACTTTTTCTTCCAGTGGATTACCGTTTTCGTCGAATCCACCCGCTTCCAGCCCATCGACCAGCTCCTTTTTATACACCTGGTTCTTGAAGATCTGGCGCGCTTCATCTGCCGATACCTCGCGGCGGATGAAAGGGTAGTCGCCGCGAATGATTTCGCGCATGCGTTTCTCAATTTCCTCCAGATCATCGGGAGTCAGGCTGCGGGGCAGGTCGAAATCGTAATAAAAGCCATCCTCGATCGCCGGACCAATGGCGATCTGTGCGCCAGGGAACTGCTCCAACACCGCCTCCGCCATGATGTGCGCGGTTGAGTGGCGGATGCGGTAAAGCAGCGTATCCTGGTAGTGTTCCTGTTTTTTCTCAGCCATTTTTTCCTCCATTAGAATAAAAAAACTCTCGACCCAAACTGGGGCGAGAGCAGCACTCACACGGTTCCACCCAGATTAGCTCATTTCAAACGAGCCATCTCTGTGCGATCTGTAACGGGATCAACCGTTTCCCATATTCAGCCTTACAACTTTTCAGGGTCACGCTCGCAGGTGGTTTTCGCCGAGGAAACTCTTCAGGGAACTCTCAGCCGCTGATTCCCTGTCTCTGTTGAGTTGCCTAATGGCTACTCGTCCTGGTCACCGCGTTTTTATTATTGAAGTGATTATACCACATTAGGTTGAATTCTCAAGTAATTGTTTATCTTCAAGATGGCTTTCCCACGTGTACTTATCGCTGCGTTATAATGAATCCTACTTCACCATTCTACTGGAGACCATCATGGAGCGAACGAAAAAAAGTGGTGACATTCTATCTGTTGGTTTGCTATTTGCGCTTTTGATTGTGGCTTTTCTGGCGCGTTCTCCTTATAGTGTTCCAGTTCCTATTCGTGATTTAGGTATTTTTCTTAATATTGGCTCCGAAGTCCTTCATGGCAAAATTCTATATCAACAAACCTGGGATAACAAACAGCCTTTGCTTTATATTATCAATGCGTTGGGTCTCTGGTTAGGCAATGGATCCGTCTGGGGTGTGTGGGGATTGGAACTGGTCTTATTATTTATTGTCTTCTTTGTATCTTACCATGTGATTCGCGCCGCGCTGCCGCCATTGTCTACTTTTGTGGTCATTGCGATTGCCTTTTTCGCAGTCTTCCCTTTCATGGGCGGCAATTACTCGGAAGAATATTCGCTTGTGTTTCAGTTAGGAATTTTAGGCTTGTTGTTTGGAATGTACTTACCGAATCGAAAGCATTTCTCCCGGTCGAATGCAGCATTTTCCATCGGTATACTAGTGGGGCTGGTTTTTTGTATAAAGCAATCTTACCTGGATATACCGATAGCCGTTCTGATCTTCTTGGGTTTCCTGGCCTGGGTTGAAAAGGACCGATATATTCTTAGAAATATTCTTCTCATGGGATTGGGATTTTTACTGGTCAATATCCCTGTTTTCTTGTATTTCCAGGTGAATGGGGCGCTGCGCGATTATGTAATCAATGCCTTCCTGTTTAACCGTTACTACTCCTACCAAACAATTTCAGGGCGGATTAATTCTCTCCTGGAAATGATAAAGTTTGTTTCCTCGCATCCATTTTTCTTCTTTGTAGCGAGTTTGTGGTTGGGGGTTTTGATCCTGCTTTCGATCAAAAGGAGGCAAACGTATCCCAAGGGATTGACCATAGATTTGCTTCGCGCGGAGTGTGCGAAGTTGGATTGGCGCCATCCAGGGCCGGAAACATTGCTCTTCTTAGGTTTGATCGATTTTCCGATATTCTTTCTCACTATTTCACTGTCAGGGAAGCTTTGGACGCATTATTATGTGCCACTTTTCCCGGCGATTATCTTGCTTTTGGCCGGCAGCCTGGCAACTCTTTACCGCTCCACCGAAATCCAATCGAAACAGGTAATGCTCAATAGTCTGCTAGTTGCGGCTCTGGTGACCGGGTCATTTCCACCTTTGTACCAGGTTGCTACTAACTTAATCACGCCCGCGGGTGAGGATGCCCGTTCCAGGGCGGCTGCGTACTTAAAATCGGTGACCACACCAGATGATACCATTCTAGTCTGGGGTTGGGAATCGGTGATTTATTTTCTGGCGCAACGGGAATCCCCAACCCGATTTGCACTTCCATTCGCGCTTTACGTGAAGACGCCTTACCTGGATGAATTCGCTGGTATTTTGCTGAAGGAGGTTGAGGCCCGGCCTCCGGCGTATATCGCCGATTTAAGGGAGCCAGATATGCCGTTCATTGATGGACGACCGGCGGAAACCTGTCTGTCTGGAAATAAAATGAATACCAAGCGAATGGTTGATTTTCTTGCTTTTGTCTGTTCCAATTATAACGAAGACAGGAGCTTTGAAACGATTAACATTTATAAGTTACGTGTACATAAATAATCGCCCCACGATGCAAACTTTCAACTGAGCTGGGGTGGGCCTGATATTTAAAAAAATTGCTACTTATGAGTATGGCAGCATTACTTTTTTGCCAACTTTCTTTTCCAAACCAAAAATCTTTTTGAGGCAAAACGCAAAAGTCCCAGTTCAGGGCAAAGGAATTATAATTTTCGCTTGAGGTTTTTCTACATCACACATTCTAAATCGCAAAGCTGGTTTCTATCATGACCTCAAAAGAAAATTTCCTTTACCGTATCCCCATTTATCCATTTTTACTAGGCATATACCCGGTTCTATAACTTTGGCAGGCCAATTACTTCCAGGTGCTGGCCTTCGTCATCCCTCCAAACCTTTTTCTGGCTGTGGAAATATGCGTGCCCGTTTTTTTACTCCTCTGGCTGGTTTTGCGCAACCCCTTGAAAGCGTCAGCTCTGGCAGGCCTGTTATTGGTTATGTTTTATACTTATGGGTCGGTATTTTCGCAGATCGATAATATGAGAGTAGCTGGCATAATGATCGGCCGTCACCACTTTTTCCTTCCGTTGTGGTTTTTGATCACGGCTGTGGCAGCCTTCTTTCTCATCTGTTCCCGCTCGAATTTTCACAATTTCAATTTGATATTAAACCTGGTCAGCCTTGTCCTGGTGGTGGGCACCCTGGCGCAGATTATATATTTCTGGGCAGGTTCTATGCCTTTTCAGCAGAAAACGGAAAGAAAATCGGCCGATACCACACTCACCAATGCGAGCCAGAACGCCACCTATAATCGTCCGGATGTCTACTATATCCTCATGGATGCTTACTCCCGCCAGGACCTGCTGCAACACGAGGTTCACTACGACAACAGTGCTTTTGTCCAGCACTTGAAGGATCTTGGTTTCAGCATTCCTGATTGTAGCCAGAGCAATTACATCAACACGGATTACTCAATGAGCGCCACGTTGAACATGAATTACCTGGATGCATTAGGTTTCTCTATCCCTGCCCTGGCGAACGGCAATGCTGAACAGATGCTCACCCCAATTGTTAAAAACAACCTCGTGTTCAGCAAATTCGAAGACCTGGGTTACCAGACGATCGCCTTCCACACTCCCTATCCGCTCACCGATATCACCAATGCGGATATCTACTATGATTATGAGCAAACGGCGGCGCCTTCCCAGAGGGTAGAAAAATCCAATTTCCGCTACATGTTTCTTAAAACTACGCTAATCCGGGCGGCGATTGACGCCCAGGAAAACTCACCACAGGCTTTTTCGGCCCTGCCGGCCTGGCTGATCCAGTTCATCAATCCCAAGGACACCCGTTTTGACAGCCGGAATTACCGCCAATACCTGCAGAACATTTATGATTTCGAGACGATTGAAAAAATCCCGGCCATCCCGGGCAAAAAATTTCTCTATGCTCACATGTTGACTACTCACCCACCTTTTACCTTCACCCCCACCGGCGCTTTTCGGATGAATTTTGTTGATTCCCCCGAGGCCTATGTCGATCAAGTCAAGTATGCAAACATCCGCCTGATCCAACTAGTGAAAGATCTCTTAGCAAAATCGACCATTCCTCCGATAATCATCATTCAGGCAGACCATGGATACACAATGCCATACGATCTTGCCATTAAACCTCGATTCTTAAATGCTTATTATTTACCGGGAAATGGGGCGCAGAAGCTTTATCCCAACATTACCCTGGTCAATACTTTTCGTCTAATTTTTAATACCTATTTTGGCGGCAACTATCCTTTACTGCCCGATAATTCTTACTGGCTGGACAAGAGTTTTCCGGGTGGTTCCAAGCTTTTGGCGAAGAGTTGCGTCCACTAAAATTTTTAGAAATTAGTTGAAGTGAAAATGATTTCTTTTCCACTCAGGCTGGCATCGAACAAGCAGCCTGATCCTGGTTGTAAACCTTAAAAGGGGTGCATACGGTCGATATGTTCCTCAGGGATAGGATATAATCAATAAAAATCGCGTGAAAATGCCAAGAATTGCTTCGATTCGATCGTTCCTTTTCATTGGCTTGCTGCTGAGCCTGTTTGGCTGGGGCGGGCTGGTGTATGTTATTATGTACACCCTGCCAACCCTCGGCCCACGCTGGTTGTTTTTCTTTTTCCTGGTGATAGGCATGAGCGGTGCTTCCATGCCGGTGATTGCTTTCTTGCACCTGCGCTTTCCCGCCGATCCCCCGTCCGCGCCGGGGGTAGTCGTCAGGCAGTCGATCTGGGTCGGAATTTACGGAGGATTGTTAGCGTGGCTGCAGCTCGGGCGCGTGCTGGATACTGCCAGGGCCGTATTCCTGGCTGCTGGCTTCATTCTCATCGAAATCCTGCTGCGCCTTCGTGAACGCAGCCAGTTTAGACCCACAGATTCAGATGGTGAATAACTTACGATCATTGCCCTCGGTAGACCATATTTTACGCACGCGCGCAGCGGCGGAGATGGTGGCCGAATATGGCCGTCCCTTGACGCTGGACGCTATCCGTTTTGTGTTGGAAGGGCTACGTACGGTAGTCATCTCCGGGGATACCATCCCAAACCGTGGCAACATCCTCGACCTGGTCAAAAAACGCATGGAATCCTGGCTGAAGCCGACCTTGATTCCGGTGATCAACGCCACCGGGGTCATCCTGCACACCAACCTGGGGAGAGCGCCGTTGTCCCAGGATTCTTCGCGCGCCATCCAAAACTTGACCGGCGGTTACTGCACCCTGGAATATGACCTGGATCGGGGAGAGCGCGGCTCGCGCTCGCTGCATGCCGGAACACTGCTTACTCGCCTGACCGGCGCCGAGGATGCCCTGGTGGTCAATAATAATGCTGCGGCAGTGCTGCTGGTTTTGAGCGCGCTAGCGCGGCATAAAAGCGTGATCATTTCCCGCACGCAGTTAGTTGAAATCGGTGGAGGATTCCGCATCCCGGATGTCTTGCGGCAATCGGGGGCGAGACTTTACGAAATTGGCACCACTAACCGGGTCAATCTCCAGGATTATGAACAGGCCATGCAGGAACCGGCTGCTCTGGTTCTTCGTACCCATCATTCCAATTTCAAGATCATCGGTTTTACCAGCGAGCCTGAGCTGATCGATGTTGTCGCCATGGCTCGCCAATACGGCTTGCCGGTCGTGGATGACCTGGGTTCAGGTACTCTGATCGATACGGCGCGGTTTGGCCTGGAACACGAACCGACTGTACAGGAATCTTTGGCCGCAGGGGCTGATGTCGTGTGTTTCTCAGGCGACAAGCTGTTGGGTGGGCCGCAGGCCGGTATTATTATCGGGCGGAAAGAATTGCTAGCGAAGATGAAGCGCCATCCCCTGGCGCGCGGAGTGCGCGCCGACAAATTATGCCTGGCAGCCCTGGCAGTCACCCTGTTACACTACTTGAAAGATGAAGCGGAGCGAAAGATCCCTATCTGGCAAATGATTGCTACCACACCCGAGCAAATTCAGGCTCGCGCCCATCATTGGTTTGAAGTGGTTGGGGCAGGACAGGTGATTCCAGGCCTTTCCACGGTCGGAGGAGGCAGCCTTCCGGAGGAAACCTTACCCACTTTCCTCCTGGCGCTGGATGTACGCCAGCCCAATCGTTTTCTGAGCAGGCTGCGCCAGGTGAATCCGCCGGTGATCGCAAGGGTCGAAGCTGATCGGGTCGTATTCGATCCGCGCACGGTACTGCCAGAACAGGAGGGCGCTCTGCTGGTCGGTATTCAAAACGCCCTGGGAGTAAAAACCAAAGTATGAAAACAGACCTTGATCTCTTAATGCAATCCTCCGGAATTGATGCTTTATTAGTTACCGGGCCATCTCTCCACAACCCGGCTATGGTTTACTTTACTGGCCTGGCGCACGTAAGTCAGGCAGACCTGGTCAAGCGCCGCGGTCATCCAGGGCTGCTCTTTCATGCCGCGATGGAGCGAGACGAGGCTGCCAAAAGTGGCTTGGAATTATGCAGTTATTCCAATTACCCGATAATGGATCTACTGAAAGAGAGCGGTAACGACCGAAGAAAAGCAGTTGTCCTGCGCTACCGGCGGATGTTGGCGGATGCAGGTATAACCTCTGGTCGGATAGCGCTGTATGGCCAGACTGACCTCGGCAAAGGTTATGCCCAATTTAAAAATTTGCAGGGCGCCATGCCAGCGGTTGAATTCGTGGGTGATCTCGACAAAGACGTTCTACTGGAAGCGATGTCAACCAAGGACGCCGTGGAAATTGAGCGAATTCGGCAGATGGGGAAAGTGACCACACGGGTAGTGGGAAGTGTGGCAGATTTCCTCTCCAGCCGCCCGGTTAAGAATGGCGCCCTGGTGGGTCTGGATGGCGATCCTCTGACAATTGGAGAAGTCAAAAGCCGTATCAACCTTTGGCTGGCAGAAGGAGGAGCTGAAAACCCGGAGAGTACCATCTTTGCCATCGGTCATGACGCCGGTGTTCCTCACAGCGCTGGGAACCCTCAGGATGTGCTTCGCCTGGGACAGACCATCGTGTTCGATATTTATCCCTGCGAAGCCGGCGGCGGCTACTTTTAC
This sequence comes from uncultured Chloroflexia bacterium, assembly GCA_963820415.1. Taxonomy (GTDB): domain Bacteria; phylum Chloroflexota; class Anaerolineae; order Anaerolineales; family Anaerolineaceae; genus CAWFZT01. Next base: position 669,083 of record CAWFZT010000004.1, read on the forward strand.
GATTTTACGCGGACCTGGTGCCTTGGTTACGCTCCGGATGAAGCGCAGGCGCTTTACGAACAGGTGCTGGCAGTGTACCGGCAAATTATGAGTGAACTGAAGGTAAATGCGCCTTTCAAGGATTATCAGCGGCGCACCTGTGAATTGTTCGAAGCGCAAGGGCATCCGACTGTGATGACCAATCCACAGACTGAAGTGGGTTACGTCCACAGTGTAGGGCATGGTGTTGGCCTGCACATTCATGAGCGCCCCTTCAGCGGCATTATGGCTCCTGATTCTGATATTTTGGCCCCAGGAGCTGTAATAACCATCGAGCCTGGTCTTTATTACCCGGAACGAGGCCTGGGAATGCGCCTGGAGGATACTGTATACGTGCGGCCAGATGGGGCTTTTGAGATCCCGGCCGAATATCCGCTGGATCTGGTTTTACCTGTAGGACGGTAAATTTGGACATTAAAATCTGACTCTTTTTCACCTGCTCGCATCCTTGGGATTGAATCTTCCTGTGATGAAACGGCTGCTGCAGTAATCGAGAACGGCCGCGCGTTGCTCTCCAGCGTGGTCGCCTCGCAGGTAGATCTGCATGCCCGTTATGGAGGTGTATTCCCCGAGGTGGCTTCGCGCCAGCATATCCGCACCATCTATGCCGTGGTGGAAGAAGCGTTAAAGGATGCCCACCTGGATCTCGGGGATGTGGATGCGATTGCCGTTACGCGTGGTCCTGGCTTGGCTGGTTCCCTGGTTGTTGGGGTTAATACAGCCAAGGGGCTGGCGCTTGCCTCCCATCGCCCTCTGATTGGGGTCAACCATCTCGAAGGGCATATTTATTCTTCGTGGGTCTACCTGGCGGATATGCTTCATGCTCCGCCTCAACCGCAGTTTCCCTTGATGGCTCTGCTGGTGTCTGGCGGTCACTCCGAGCTCGTTTTGATGAAAAATCACCTTAATTATCAGCGACTCGGCGCTACCCTGGACGATGCCGCCGGAGAAGCTTTCGATAAGGTGGCGCGTCTATTGAACCTGTCCTATCCTGGCGGACCTTCAATCCAGAAGGCGGCCGAAGATGGCAACCCGCGCGCTTTCACATTCCCTCGTGCTCGACTGGAGGGCACCTGGGACTTTTCCTTCAGCGGCTTGAAAACCGCAGTCCTGCGATTGGTGCGTAAATACGAGGAAGAAAACCGGCACGTGCCAGTGGATGATATTGCCGCCAGTTTTCAGGCGGCCGTGGTAGATGTGCTGGTCAGCAAAACCCTGGCCGCGGCCAGGGCCTTTTCTGCCAAAGAGATTGTGGTCGCTGGAGGAGTCTCTGCAAACCGGTCGCTGCGCGAAACATTCCTTTCCCAAAAAGTATTTCCGGTGCATATCCCGCCTCTCTCGCTCTGCACAGATAACGCCGCCATGATCGCTTCGGCAGGCTACTTCCGGTATACCAGCGGACAGCGTGATTCCCTTGACCTGGACGTGCTGCCGACCTGGCCCTTGTCTTAACCTTATCGTTACATGGAGAAAATAATGGAAGGATTTTTGGATAATGGTTTGAAAAAACAGGTGCGCCTGGTTTTTGAGGATATGAAGGAACCGGTAACTATTCTTTTTTTTGGCAGCGCTGCGCAATGCGAATACTGCGAAGAGACCATCCAACTGCTAACTGAGGTGACTGCTCTATCTGATCTGCTGGCTTTGGAAGTGCACGATCTGGACGAGGAAAGTGAACTGGCCAGCCGTTATCACGTTGACAAAGCGCCTGGCTTGGTCATCGGAGGAGGCCGGGGCGAAGAGATTATCGATTTTGGCATTCGCTATTATGGCGTACCGGCTGGCAGTGAGTTCGGCGCGCTGATCAACGACCTGCTGACCGTGTCGAAGCGCGAATCCGGCTTGAGCGAAGAAACGCTCGTTTTCCTGGCCGGTCTAAAAGAACCGGTGCATTTAATGGTCTTTTCTACACCCACCTGACCTTACTGTCCACAAGCCGTGGTGCTTGCTCATCGCATGGCGCTGGAAAGCCCTCTGGTCGAGGCGGAGGCAATCGAGGCGACTGAATTCAGGGAGTTAGTCGGAAGGCATAACGTCTCAGGTGTTCCACAGACGACGATCAATCATGGGGCCCGGGATGTGGTTGGAGCTGTCCCAGAACACTATCTGGTAGCCGAGATCGAAAAAGCATTAAAAAAGGAAAGTGGTTCTTAGGAGAAGAAGCTGGAATGGATGCAAGAGTAACCTGGAAACAAAATCTGTCTTTTACAGGTACGGCCAACAGCGGTTTCACCATCCCGCTAGGGACTGCCGCGCCGGCAGGCGATAACGACGGCACTTCACCGATGGAGTTATTAGGAATCAGCCTGGCGGGCTGTACAGGTATGGATGTCATCGATATTTTGAGGAAAAAGCATCAGGATGTGACTGGCTTTGAAGTGCGCGTGCATGGCGACCAGGCTGCTGAACATCCGCGCGTTTTCACCCATATGTTGGTTGAATACGTAGTCACCGGCCATCACATCGAGCAGGAAGCAGTAGAAAGAGCAGTGGAGCTATCGGTGACCAAGTACTGCTCGGTCCTGGCAATGCTGAAGAAAGCTGCTGAGATCGAGCATAAGATCACCATTCTTGAAGATTAGGCTTAGGCTTATTTATTTTCGCCGGCGGCGATCTGGCTGGCTTTATCCGAGCAGATGCAAGCGCGCACCTGCTGTGAAAATTTTTTCAGGTAGCCCTGGTAGACTGACGGTCCTGCTTCCACAATCCAGCCTTCCAGGTCGAATGCCAGGACGCCATCGGCGGGAATCCATTCGCCATTGTATTTCCGGGCGATGTGCACGTGCGATCCGGTGGCTTCTCCTCCTTCGCAAGAAGGATGTCCTAACGGATCACCGACTTTTACCACAGCGCCTTTCTGCACCCTGCCATCGGTTGCCAGGTGCAGGTAGAAGACCACCCAACCGGTACGCTCGTCGCCATCCCCATCCAGGTCGAGGATCACCCCCTCAGTATCAGAGCGATCGATCACGCCATCCGCAACGGCGGTAGCCCATTCCTGGCTGGGGGCGCATCCAGTAACTGCAGATGGAGGAGCGAAATCCAGTGCTGCAAAGGGGTCACCTGTGCCCCAGCCGGTGTGAGGCCCACCGGTAAACGCCCAGGTTTTCCCCGGTAGAAACGGGAAATCGAATGAAGGCTGTCTCAGGCTGCCCGGAATATGTGGCTTATCATCTTTCCAGGGATCGCCGAACAAGCTACGATACACGCCCAGGAAACCATGGTCGTGGGTGGCGCGCTCGTAATCATCATTGTTATATAGCCCGGAATAATAATATTGCAGGGCAACGGTGGCGGAATTTTGCCAGGGGTCCGGGCGTTCCAGACTTCCATCCAGGTGTACGAACTGAGTAATCCGGCCAATTCGCCAACCATAATAGGCATTATTTAGCAGGTTGGCAGCCCATAAAAGCTGCTTGTAAAGCCCCAGGTGAAGGTTATCATGGTAGCCAAGAGGGAATTGGCTAGCCGAATCGGGCGGGGGTGTGTCCTGGGTCAAGGCTCCAGTCTGGTACTCCAGCAGAACCAGTAACAGGCGCGGGCTGATGCTAAAGTTGGTAGCAACAATATCAACCAGCTCACCCCCGCTGACAATTTCGCCGCTGGCTGCATCCTGGTAATTCTTCAACCAGCCTGGCTGGGCATTGACAAACTTGACCGTATCAAACCCAATTTGAGGAGGCCCATTTACAAACAGGTCATCCGGAAGGATGTGAAAGGGGCTGCCCCACAAAGCCTCGTAATAGATTGGGATTTTCATCGGCATGCCGGGCGGTAAAGTAGTGGCATCGTCCGGGATAATCGGGTTGGCCGCACGTATTTCTTTCACGGTGGTGTTGAAATGGACAGCCAGAGCAGGCAGGTTGTCGCCGGTCTGGACAGTGTAATCAACCAGCTCACCGGGAGAATAAGCCGGCCGGGTGGGTAAAGGGGTTGGCAAGGGTAAATTTCCAGCCTGCAGTGTAGGTGTTGAACCGACCGGTTCGGTCGGGGGACTCGAACTCGGTGGAAGGGACGCAGCTTACTAACAACCCGGCTATTAGCACCAGGCTGAGTATGGTTTGCTTGATCATTTTTTTCTATTCACATCAAGGATTGTCATCCGCTATCTTAGGGCGGCTGACCAACGAGGTGTACGAAGAACAGGTGCAGGCAACCGCCTTCTTATTCCCATTGATGAGGCCGCCTTCGTAAGGGTTCTTTCCGGCATACGCGATCCAACCGCCGATATCAAAAGGGATTGGCCCGTCCGCCAGCATCCATTCGCCATTATATTTGCGGGCGATGTGGGTATGCGTACCGGTAGCCGCCCCACCTTCGCAGGAAGGATACCCGATAAAATCATTCGTATTTAACCAGGTTCCCACGGTTACACGATCTTTTGTAGCAATGTGCATGTACAGGATCACCCAGCCGGTTTGCTCTTTTTCATCGCCGTCCAGGTCTACCAGGACCGCCCCATTGGCGGAGCGGATTACCAGCCCCGGCGCCATGGCAGTCACGTAATCAGGAGAAGGCACACATCCGCTTTCTTCACTGGAAGGGGCCAGGTCCAAGGCTGCCAGGGCGCCGTTCGGCCCCCAGGCCGAATGCGGGCCGCCGGTCAGCGCCCAGGTGCGCCCCGGGCGGAATGGAAGCTCTAATTTGGGTTGTTCGAGATCGGGCGGGAACAAGGGTTCTACTGTCTGGGCGCGCAGCCAGGCGTCGCCGAACATTTTTTTGTGCAGGGCAGGATAACCATCTGGGGTATACAGGGCTGTATTCCATTTGCCCTGGTCAAACAAGGTCGACAGGTAAAACTGTACTGCGACAGTGCCGGCATTCAAGGGTGGTGCCAGGCGCAGCTTGCTGCCATCCTTAAAGGTGAGGTCGGTCAATATTCCTTCGCGCCAGCCATAATAGCCGATTGATAGCTGCTCGACCGACCAGCTCAACTGTTTGTACAGCCCCTGGTGGTTAACTTCATAATATCCCATAGGGTAGGTGGTCTGCTGCAAGTTGAGAGGTTGCCCGAGGACCCAGTGACTTTGGAATTCCAGTAACGAAAGCAGCAGCCGGGGATTGATCGAATTTTCGATAGCCACGCGCTCAACCACCTGGGCGCCATTATTCCAGCCATTGCTCAGATATTCTTTGTATGTGCTCAGGTAGCCGCCAGCTTTTGCGACATATTGATCGATGTCAAAATCGAGCGTAGAGGGTGAGTAAACCACTTCGGAATCAGGCATCAACAAAGTCGATGGGCTGGTTGGACCGATCCTGTTAGGGATGATTAGTAACTGTCCGGGTTTCATGAAACTTACCGGGGGAATGGGGTCTGGAGAGGTAATTTCTACGGGAGTGACATTGAAACGGATTGCCAATACTTTTAGAGTATCCCCGGCTTGAGTGTAGTAGAGGATGGGGGGTCCCGCGGTCGGGCCATTTGTTACAGATTGGGTTTCAGTTGGCGCAGGAGGTAAAGTCGCCGGTGGGGCCGGAGGAGTTTCAGTGAGTATCGCCTCAGTTTGCGTTGGTTCAACCGGCGAGGAAGGCGAATCCGACGTAAGCGTCGCCGCTTCTACGGTCACCAGGGGCTGGGGATGCGCCGTGGCAGTTAACTCCATTGAACCGATGTATCCCTGGGAACAGGCGATAATCGACAATATCCAGGCTACAACGACGAATGAATTCGCCAGGCGCCTAACGTTGGATTTGGTTTTCTGCTTTGCGGCTATCCCATGCTTCAACGACCTGACCATTACGCCTCAAGAAACCGTTATATTCAATCCCGGTACCGTCCCCTGATGAAATCCAACCGTCTAAATTGAAGGGAATTGGACCGTCGGCTGCGATCCATTCTCCATTATACCGCCTTGCAAGGTGAGTATGAGTCCCATCTGCCACACCGCCTTCACAGGATGGGTGCCCGATCCGGTCTCCAGCCTTGAGCTTTTTACCCACCCCGACCCGATCCCGTGTCTCTATGTGCATATATAAGACCGTCCATCCGGTTTGTTCGAAACCGTCTCCATCCAGGTCCTCGACGACTTCACCGTGTTCAGAGCGAACGATCAGGCCGTCTGCCACGGCTACCACCCATTCATCACTTTGAACGCAGCCCAGGGCATCTCCTGGGGGAGCGAAATCGATCGCTGCCCAGGCAGAACCTTCATCCCACCCGGCGTGGGCGCCACCAGTGAAAGACCACACTTTTCCCGGCTCGAAAGGAAGCTGCATGTGCGGCTGTTGGAGATCGGCAGGGATCAGCGGCTCGATTGCCAGGTCAAATGGGTAGCCGAACAGATCAGAAAAGGTTTTAAATACACCTTTTTCAGAAACTGCATAATCCCAGTCCTGCCTGCCAAAAAACTGGCTCATCAACTGCTGGACTCCGGCTGTGCCGGCATTGATCGATGGGGAAATAGGCACCACGCTGCCATCTGCTAATACCCAACTTGGAACGGCATTAATTTTCCACAGGTAATACCCGCGGTTGAGGTTGTCAGCAGCCCAGGCCATCTGGTGGTAAAGGCCCTGCTTCCACTCATTCGTATACCCCATTGGATATACAATGGTGTCCTGGGAAGGATAAGGACGGGTCACCCAACCACTTTTATATTCGAGCACCGCCAACAGCAGGCGTGGATTGACCGAATATTCTTTTGCGATCCTGGTGATGATCCCTGCCCCGCTGTATGATTCATTATCGACATCTTCTTTGTAAGTACTGAGGTATCCTCCCTGCTGATTAATAAAAGCCTCGATGTTAAAACCGGCGCTTGCTGGTCCATAGGCCAGTTCCGAATCGGGAATGATCTTAAAGCCTGGCCCAGGCGCCTGAGGTATCGGCGGAGGTATGTTGATGCTCTGGCCAACGTCCAAGCGGTCGGGGTTGGCCAATTTATTGACCTTGATCAGCGTTTCCAGATCGACCCCGTACTTTTGTGCGATCAATCCCAGGGTATCATTGGGTTGGACCACGTAAACGGATAATTCAGAGCGCAGGGTGGGAAGGACACGCGGGGCATCCGGGGTAGGAGTTAGGATGGGCGAGCCTGGAACCCGGGTGGGTGGTAGGAATGGCAGAAGGGTTGCAGTTGATGTTTCCTGAGTGAAGACGGGTTCGAAAGTTGGCGGCTGCCAGGTTTCTGCGCCTGGCCAGGGTCGCACACATCCGGCCAGTAAAAAGATTGCCAGCAGGAATCCCAGGGTGGAACAGGCTTTGATGTGACCCCAATGCTTTTTCATTTTCACTTCCTGGCTATTCAAAGCGAAAAGGTAAATGCCGTCCGCCGATCAGGTGCAGGTGCAGATGGAAGACCGACTGCCCCGCATCAGGACCGGTGTTGATCACCAGGCGGTAGCCGCTCTGGTCGATCTCCTTTTCAACTGCCAATTTTCGCGCCACGGTAACTAAATGGCCCATCACAGGTTCATCGCCTATTTCTGCTGTGTTGGCTGATTCGATGTGGTTGATAGGAACGATCAACAGGTGCACAGGGGCGATGGGGTGTACGTTTTGGAAGGCGATCACCTGGTCGTCCTTATAGACAATCTCTGCGGGGGCTGTGCCTGCAATAATCCGGCAGAAGATACATTCTGGTTTCATGGTTGGGGGTTTTCCCCGGTGAAGGCGTCATCGCCTTCACCGAGAAAAGTAATTATAGGTTTTCACCACGAATGAAAGCTTCAGTCATCTCACGGCAGATATCATCTTTAAATTGTTTTGGAGGCGATTTCATGAAATATGAAGAAGGAGCGATTAATGGACCGCTGAGACCCCGATCGAGAGCTAACTTTGCGCAGCGAACGGCATCGATGACCACCCCGGCTGAGTTGGGTAAATCCCAAACTTCAAGCTTGACTTCCAGGTTGAGAGGTACTTCGCCAAAAGTCGTACCTTCCATGCGGATATAGCACCATTTCCGGTCGCTAAGCCAGGGCACGTAATCGCTAGGGCCTATGTGAATATTGTCTGCGTCAAGAGAATAAGGCAGCATGCTGGTCACTGCGCCTGTCTTAGAAATTTTCTTCGATTCCAGACGTTCTCTTTCCAGCATATTTTAAGAAATCTGTATTTCCTCCAAAATTAAGTTGGTACGTGCGATCTACACGAACACCCCGGTCGACGAACAGGCTGGTCAGAACCCGGTGTAGGATGGTAGCCCCAACCTGACTTTTTATATCGTCGCCAATAATTGGCACTCCGCGTTGGCGGAAGCGCGGCGCCCAATATTCTGAGCTGGAGATGAACACCGGAATAGCATTGACCATACCGCAGCCGGCTTCCAATATTTGTTCGACGTACCATTTGGTCGCCATTTCAGATCCGACCGGCAGGTAGTTTACTACTACATCAGTTTTGGTTTCTTTCAAAATTCGAACGATATCAGCCGTAGGGCCGGGAGCCTTCTTTAAAATCTTTGACAAATACTTACCCAGGCCATCATGCGTCATCCCTCGGACGACCGGAACATCCAGGTGAGGAACTTCACAGAATTTATAAGTATTATTGGGATAAGCAAAGATCGCTTCTGAGAGGTCCTTGCCTACCTTAGTATCCACGATGTCAATCGCTGCGCTGAATTCGATATCCCGGATGTGATACCCCCCCAGGTTGACGTGCATCAGCCCAGGGACACGATCCGTATCCGCAGCCTTGCGATAAAAATAGACACCCTGTACTAGCGAAGAAGCACAGTTTCCAACGCCTATGATTGCTACCCGCACTTTCTTGTTGTCAGCCATACTAAATCTCCTTTAGAAGTGATTATACATACAACCCACATGAAAAATTATTAATTGCACAAATCTGTATAAATACCAATTAGAAAATTGTAAACTCATTGAAGGGAGGTTTTTAATACCTGCCAGTCTGTCTATGCTATAATCCAAATGAGCATTGAGGGAAAGCGAGCGAGGTTCATGTCTGAATTATATTCTGATTATAATCGGCGACTCGAACGTCTGCTAGAAATCTGTAAAAATCTCAGCGCCAATCTGGATTTTGAGCCTTTGCTCCAGTCGATCATCGAGGCTGCCTCAGACCTGACCAGGAGTGAAAGCAGCTGGATCATGGTTCACGACAGCGAGACGCTTTCCCTGCGCTTTATAGCAGCTCCTTGGGATGTTGTCGATACTCTCAAGCCTATCAGCGTCCCATTAGATCGCAGCGTGGGCGGTTGGGTCTACATGCACGCTCAACCAATGGTGCTGAACCACGCTGAGGATGACCCCCGTGTTTTCCGCATGATCGACCGGGGCCTTAACGAAAAGACCAGATCCTTGCTTGCTGTACCGTTGTTTTTTAAGGGAAAGCCCATCGGAGTAATGGAAGCGGTCAATAAACTGAACAACGCTCATTATACCGAAGAAGACATCAATATCTTGGAGACTTTAGCTTCCCAGGCTTCGGTAGCAATCCAGAACCGGCGACTGCTGGATGAGTCGCAGGAAGCCTATCGCAAGATCATGGCATTGGACCGGATGAAAACTGATTTCATCGCCATCACTTCTCACGAGCTACGCACGCCGCTGGGAGTAATTCTTGGACATGCTTCGCTGCTTAAGGACTGCATTGCAAAAGAGCATCAGAAAGAAATGGACATTATTGTGCGTAATTCATTGCGGCTGAAAGACATTCTCGAGCAGTTCTTAAATATCGACACATTGGAGCTGGGTCTGTCGCGGTTGCACCGGACAAAGGTTTCCATTTCTCCGCTGGTCAAGGAAGTGGTAGATGCTTTCCAGGAAGCCGCAGGAGAAAAGAAGATCAAAATCAAGGTTGAGCTGCCTCAAACTCAATTTTTCATTGAAGGCGACATGGAAAAAATTGCCATTGCCCTGCGCAACCTGGTTAAGAATGCTCTGACCTTTACAAATGAAGGCGGACAGGTGAAGATAAAAGTTGAGCAAGTACCTGGTTACGCTAAGATTTCCGTGACTGACAATGGGATCGGAATCCCTGCTGAAGAACAGGAAAAAATATTCCAGCGTTTTTACCAGGTTGAAAAACATCTTACCCGTCGGCATGGCGGAATGGGCCTGGGATTGTCCATCACCCTTGACATGGTCGAGATGCACGGCGGCCGGATCTGGGTAGACAGTGTCGAAGGCAAAGGCAGTCAATTCACTTTTATCCTTCCAGTGAATCCTGCTCAGGCTACAGCCGCACAGCGTGTATTCCAACCCTGACTTCTGAGGCAGGTCATTAGAAATTAGCATAACCCTTGTCACCTTTTATCTCAAGACAATCCCATATCAGATCTTCACAAAAAAAGCGTTCTCGCCGCCCTGGCCGGACTTTACACGTTAATTTTTCTCACTGCTATCCTGATTTACCGGGACTACCGAGTTTCCTGGGATGAAATAGAGCAAATTGGTATCGGCACTGCCAATTAACAAATGATCGTGCAAAAAGAGCTGCCAAAAGTTTATTATACAACTCTGTATTGCGGCTCATTCTTCGAATTAATCCTCTTTGTTCTCTCCGGGCAACCGCCCAATTCATCGCTCCTCTACTTGAGGCGGGTAGTATATCAATGGGTGTGTAAATTCTAAGGTCCGGTAACCTTGGCAAGAATGGTAATTCTTCTCAATTTCAAAATGTCCGTTGCGACAATCCTTTCGGTCAGGTGTCCTTTGGTAAAGTGCGGCTTGAATAAAAGTTTCCACCTCCTCTTCCAGTACGGTAATCAGAGTATGTCTTATGGCCAGGCGCATCCTATCCTGGAGCAATTCTTGGATTGTGGCTTGACGCTCATCGGCGGAAAGCGTATGATTTTGTTTGGGAGTCATGGTTTTCCTCACATGGTGTGGTAATCTGTCAGGTTACCAGGACTCCCCTCAATTTACATAATTTTTGTTATACCACCGGGAAAATTGGATTGGACTGAATTCTTGTTATGATACTCAAATTACTCTCCTTCATGGCAAGGTTGAGAAGTTACGTATAATTAATGTCAGTGAATTTTCGGGAATGTACAGATGGAAGGCTGCTTGATCATGTCGCTCAAATCAACTATTGACAGGGGTCTGACATTTGCAACATCGAGGGATACCCGGGCAAGTAAAAAGACTGTCATTTCCGCTGTCATCATCCTGTGCATCTGGCTTTCGGTAGTCGTTTTCGTCGAAACACGGCATGAATTCTGGCGCGACGAAGTTCGCGCCTTTTCATTGGCTCGCGAGGCCAGTTCGCCGCTGGATTTGTACAACCTGATCAAATACGAAGGACACCCGGTGCTGTGGTACTTGCTATTGTTCATCGGCAAATCGATCGTCAACACCCCACTGGTTTTACCGATAACCGCCATTGTGATCGGCTTTGCAGCGGTGGCAGTCCTCATGTTTTATGCACCGTTCCCGTTGTGGTTCAAGTGTCTATTCATTTTCAGTGCGCTGCCGCTCTACGAATATTCTGTCATGGCGCGTAACTACGGTATAAGCATGCTGCTGATGTTCATTGTCGCGGCGCTCTACCGCAAACGATCATTGCACCCTTACTGGTTTGCCTTGACCCTGGCCTTGTTGGCCAACACCAACGTCCATTCGGCAATGCTGGCCGGCCTACTGTCGGCAGTGTGGGTTTGGGACGTGTTCTCTCAACAAAAGACAACTTCTTTTAAACACCAATTCGTCTCGCTCTATCTGCCGTTGATGATTGTTCTAGCTGGCATGGCGTTATGCGTAGTTTTTGTAATGCCCAGCGAAAACACCATATTGGCCCAATCGACGAGCAGCTTTAGCAATAATGAGCTGGTTCTTTCGTCTTTTCTTGCTCTGATGCGACCGGATGTGACATTTAACCTGATTGAACCGGCCGGCTTCCCGAATTGGGCATCTTTAGGGCTGATCTTTCTGGCTGTGCTGGGTCTGATCCGCCGACCCAGTTTATTCCTGGCAGCTCTGGGCGGGCAGGTTGCCTTTGGCATATTTTTCCTTATGGTCTATTATGGCTCTTACCGGCATCAGGGCTTGTTTTTGATCTTTCTGTTGGTTCTGTACTGGCTGTTCAACGGCGAGGCTGACCGCCGTTCGCTAAACCGCACAATGGATCTACTGAATATAACCGGGCTGTATATTGCAGTCGGACTTCTGGTTATCGGTAATCTAGCCCTTTCCATTCCCACCATTCAGATAGAATTGACCCTGGATAAAAGTGCCAGTAAGAACTTTGGCGCATTCTTGAACCAGACTGCTGCCTACCGGAATGCGATCATTGTCCCCGAACCGGATTACTTTATTGAGTCCCTGCCATATTATGCCCAAAACCAGATCTATTTCCCGCGCGAGCACCGTTTCAGCACCACCGTCTCTTGGACGGCCACGGCGGATTCTCACCTGTCGCTGAGCGACTTGCTGGCCACAGCGCGCGACCTTAAAGCGCGCTACAACTGGCCAATTCTGATTGTGTTGGGCCATTTTGATATTGATCCAACCATAGACGGCGTTAAAAGATATTCATATAACAAGTTTTTTTCTTGGACCCGCTCCGATTTTACTGATTTTTACCAATCAACGACCCTGATTGTGGAATATGATTCAGCCTTCTCCGACGAGAACTATATGGTCTATGCATTAAAAGTAATCCGAAATTCTCCGACCAGGACTGGTATGGATGCCCTCACGTTCACTTTTGAGGTGTTTCCTCCCCTTACATAATCGGCTTCAACCCGAACAGGGGTTTTCGTAAACGAGCATTATTTCTGTTCCGATCTTCAAAATTACTTCCCAGGATTTAGTTCCAGCGATGGAGTTGGTCATAAATTTTGAGGTGAAAATTAACGAAAAGAATGATGGGGGATAACAGGCGGCCCATCTGTGTGCATTTGAATTAGAAGGGTTTCTTCCCTTGCTATTCTATTCAAGGGGTGATAAAATCCTTTGCACAACCAGGCTGACAATGAGTATTTTGAGCGGAAGTTCAAGACGATCCTGATCAGGTTGGCTGCTGCAGAACTGCGGGGTGTGGCTCAGTCCGGCTAGAGCACACGGTTCGGGACCGTGAGGTCGAGGGTTCAAATCCCTCCGCCCCGACACGTAGTAAAAATCGGGTTTTCCAAGAAACCCGATTTTTCGGTGTTAACGAAACCCAATTATTCTTTTCGGCGAATCTTAATTTTTTTATTCTTACAATATTAATTTTTCAGTAGAGCCTGTCATTATTCGGTCTCATTAGGATTTACCTTGGACGGTCCCCAGATTTTAGGGTGTCATTAAAACCTAAAATCTGGGAGTTCACCACGGCTATTGCCAGAGAACCATTGATTGTATTGAATTGCCATGCTAAAATAGAGTTATTAACCAGCAAAGTATGAAGAGGCAGATGTATGGGGATCGGTAAGAGCAAAAAAACAACCCTCGAAAGTAATGAAGAATATCGCTATTTAATTGAAAATTCACGGGATATCATCCTCGTTTTTGACCGGGATTGCCGACCTATTTATATCAACCGAGTCGTCTCTAGCTCGCAGTTGTTGGAGCCCCAGGAATCCATAATCAGTATCGCTTTCGAGCTCGGTTTACCGGTAGAAATCACTGCTTTCTGGAAAGATTCCGTCCGGAAAGTGCTTGACTTTCTAAACCCTTATCAAGCTACTTTTCAATTTTCCGGAAAAGATGGTCCCCTGATGTTTGAATGGCGGTTTATTCCCGAGGCAGGTCCGAATGGGGTGATTACAATGATTCTGGCGTATGGACGTGATATTTCTCAGCAATATCGCATCGAACAGGAAAGCCAACGCCTGATCGAGCAGGTGCGCGCCGGGCGTGAACGCCTGCGTGATCTGAACATTCAACTGGTCAATGTACAGGAAGAGGAGCGCCGCCGTATATCTAACATATTGGCCGATGAAACCGGGCAGTCCCTATCATCCCTTGCAATCATCCTGGAATTGATTTCGGGCGATGTCAAGGATGCCTCACCTGATATGTTGAACCGGGTTGCGGAAGCATTGGATTTGATTAAATCGACTGTTGATAGACTTCGCCTTCTGTCTCAGGATCTACGCCCGCCGACTCTGGAAGTCATCGGACTTTCCAATACATTGGAAGGTTTTTGCCGCGAGTTTTCCCGGCGTAATAAGATACCGATCGAATTTTCAGGCGCGCCAGAGGTAGCATTACCTGATAGTCATAGCATCGCTATATATCGCTTCTTACAGGAAGCGCTGGTAAACGTGATCAGCCGCACAAATGTAAAAAAAGTGTGGGTAACCCTGCAACTGGATGATAAAGAGGTCACACTGATTGTTGAGGATGACGGAGATCCATCAGAGACTTCTCAGCCAAGAGTTGGCGAAACCCGGCGGGACGCTTCGGAATATAGGCCGACCCAATCCAGGGTAGGATTGCCAGGCATGCGCGAACGCTTCGAGCTCTTAGGCGGATATGTGCAGGTGCTTTCGCGTGCTTTCAAGGGCACCTGTTTGTTGGCTTCCTTACCGACTAAGGATAATTATCTGGAGAGACGTTCTCCTGAGGATCCAAGTCGCCGCCGGTGAGTGGCTGGAACTGCGCCAGTCTATCCTGGAGGATGACTTTCCCGGCATGAAAGCGTAACCAGGCTAGGGTCATAACGCAACCCAACAGTATCGCGGCCAGTCCGATCAGACCGGCTTCCGGACCGAAGGCTCCCCCAGTCCAAACCAATGGTCCCGTTTGGTCGATATGGATAATTGTCTCGGTAGAGCTGATCCCGCTGACTGGGAATCCGAACACATTCCCTTCGAAGAAGTTCCAGGCGATATGAATTCCGATCGGGATCGCCAGGTCTCCGGTCATGAGAAAACCCAATCCTAAAAAAAGACCGGCGGCAGATATCGAGACCGAGCTAATGGTGGAAGCACTTGGGTTTCCGGCATGCAAAAAACCGAAAATGACAGATGAAATCATGTAAGCAGCCATTAAGGCTATCCTGGGAGATAAAAATTTAAAATTTAATGCTTCTGCCAAATTGTGTAGAAGGTAACCGCGAATCCACAGCTCTTCGTAGACTCCGTCACACAGAAAGAAGAATAACCCGCCCAGGATACCCAGCCTGAAAGAAAAACCTGTCGGCGTGGGCTGAAAGAAACCATCGATATGGATCCAGCCTGCGCTAAGCTCTACCAGGAAGATAAAAACCATTAATAGCGCGCCGAGGGCCAGGCCAAAAATAAAATCATGGCGCCAACCTGATTTGAAATGGAATCCGTATTCCTGGAAACTGCGGTGATCGAAGTATTTTCCGGTCATCCATACACTGAAAATCATGCTGCCTGCCATCCATAACCCAGAAAAGGCGTTTAGCAATAGGCCGGATGGCGATAGAAGAGATTTATTAGAAGAAGAGGAAAGAAATTGCACCAAGGCGAACGTGAGGGAAGTAAAGAAGCTAAATGGAATTATCCAAAGGAGTGACTGCAGGAACAATCGCCAAAAAAAGCGTAACCGTCGTTCTTGGTGATTCCAAAAGGGATTGTACATATTTTATTGGTGAACCAAATCAGGCTGTTTGGGTAAAATAATTGGTTTCGATTTCCTGCCAGGTCTCTCCTGGGAAAACCTTCAGGTATTTCCCAAACAAAGGCGAACAGGCCTGGAGTTCTTCTGCCATTTTTTGGGCAATACGGCGGATAGAAAAATGGGCGTTTGGCGCAGAGCGCAACGACAGGAAATGAAACGCCGAACGCAGGTTGAGGGTAATCAGCAAGCGCCGATTGTAAGCATTGGGAATGATATATGCGGCCGTATGAGCATTGATTTCGAAGAGTTTATCGTATAGCCGACAGACAGAATCCATGGCGTCGCGGTAGGTATCTTCCAGGCCGGCTGCTGAAAAACGACGTGGGATGGCATAGCCCAATTTCGTGGTCAGGAGTTGGGGAGATTGGGTCATCATTCGGTGCCGTTTTAGCTCATTGTAGGCGCCCTGATCGAGAGTGATGTCAAAAGTGAACAGTTCGTGTTCCAGCTCGCGCAGCGGTATGTCGTAATGACCAAGGTCTTGCAGAAGTAAGGCTGCCAAGCGCTGGCGCTCTTCTCCACTGGCTTTTCTAATATAATCCAGTGAGTGGGAAAAACTGTTATGCCCGCCCCGGTACAAAGCGGCCGCCAGGATTTCGGAATTCACCTTCCGGGTCGTAATGGATCAGCTTGCACCATTCATTTTTAGGGTCAAGATGTTCTGGCATACAAGAGGCTTCCTTCAAGAAATACTGGGGGGTATTAATAAGATATTCAACCGGTTCAGCATACTTAAGCAAGGTGGGAATTTCAGCCTGAGCTATGTGTTTAATCTCTTCGCCAATTGAGCGGACTTCTGCCAGGGGGTGTGAAAGCATTTTACTGATGGCGTGTTCCAGAGCGCGAGCGTTAATCGTCATGCCTACGTTGGCCAGGGCTGCCGCTGGAAGAACAAACCGGCAAACGTCGATGTACTCCGTCCTACAGCGGCGCTCCCAGGCTGTTTCGCTTTCACCATCCCGGCAGGGGATTTCGCGGGCGACAACCTCGCGTAAGCGCGGTAAAGCCTGGTGATAGATGTCGAACAACCTTTGGCAGGTTTCCTGATACATCTGCTTCAGCGGGTGCCCTTCCACTTCAGGAGGGATCAAAAAATCATCCGAGCCCCATTTCTGGTAGCGAGTGGATTTTTCAGTATAAGACGCCAGGCGGTTGGATTCCAGGCATTCTACCGCAAGGCGTGAGATATTTTCAACAGCGATGTGAAGTACAGCGTGCTCAGCCACCGAAGAGTGTCCATAACCGACCACCCACTTTTCGTTAAATTCAGCAGTTTTTTCGTCGGTGAGTTCGGCAGCAATTTCTCGGAACGACTGCGGTGAACGAGAGGTTTTAGCAAAGGTGACAGCGATAGTTTCAGGATTCAGCTTTTGGGGGTCGAGCAGGTAGACCTGGCGTTCTCGGGTCATGGGAAAGCACCTCGCGAGCTTGTTCGATATCCTTCTGGATCTGTTCCAGTAAATCGTTTATAGAAGTATAACGGACTTCGAGGCGGAAGAATTCAACAAATTCTACCTCGATTTTCTCCCGATAAAGGTCCTGGTTGAAATCAAGGATATGCGCTTCCACCCGTGGGAGAACCAGTAGATTATCAAAAGTAGGGCGGAAACCCACGTTTGTCACCGAAGCAAGGCGTTCATCTCCGCGGACAACCCAGGTGGCGTAAATCCCATTGGCGGGCAGCAGGCGCTCGGGCCATACCAGCAGGTTAGCAGTAGGGATACCCAGCCCTTTTCCCCTCCCATCTCCATGAACAACTTCACCACTTACGCTATATCGCCGTCCTAGCAATTCGGAAGCCTCTTTTACCTTTCCAGCCATTATCATAGAACGGATCTGGCGGGAAGAAACCCTTTCCTCGCTGATTGCTACCTGATCTACAACTTTGACGGTATAGCCCAGATGTTTACCGATTTCCTGTAAGACAGGCAGGTTACCCTGCCGTCCTTTACCGAGGGCGAAATCGGGCCCAACCCATAACTGCCGTAGACCAAGATGCTTGCTGAGGATAGTCATAAATTCCTCGGCAGACTGGGATGCCAGCGCACGGTCAAAATTTATAGTGATGATGATGTCCACACCCAGGCTGTGTAACAGGTCTGCCCGTTCATCTGATGAGGTCAGGTAATAGGGTTGCTGGATACCGCGCAGAATGACAGCCGGGTGCGGATAGAATGTAACCACCACTGCCAGGCTTTCGCTGGCATGCGCGGAGGCGACCATTTGTTCGACCAGGACCTGATGCCCGAGATGGACGCCATCGAAGGAACCAATCGTGGCCCAGGCTCGTTCCAGGTGGAGTTCTTCCAGGGTGCGGTAATGCGGCATGGTGTCCTGGATAAGGTCAAGAGAAAAATACTTTTTTAGGTTGCCATTCGTTTGCTTCTGGATCGAACTCCAACAGGGCAACCAGCTCGCCCTGTTCGCTAATGCCGCGCGCCAGTTTCCCCAATTCCCTGTCACCAGGAATGCGGTGCCCATGACGGACATCCTCGACCTGTGTGTGGGTGAGCTCGATGGATGGCCAATCTGATAGCGCTTCGGCAGCCGGAATGAGGTGCTGGTACCAGGTGCCATTTTCAAAAGCCTCGCGTAATTTGCGTAGTGGGACTGCATCACGCAAAGTGAAACGACCGCTCTTTGTCCGTCGTAGACCCACCAGGTAAGCGCCACACCCCAATGCTTCTCCGAGATCGTGGGCCAGGGAGCGAACGTAAGTGCCGGAAGAACAGTACACGTCGATCACCGCGTCCGGTGGGGCCCACTCGAGCAGGTCGAGGTTGTACACCTGGATCTTGCGCGGCAATAAGTCCACCTCTTCCCCTTCTCTGGCCATCTCGTAGGCTTTTTTCCCTTTGACCTTCACTGCAGAATAGGGGGGCGGAACTTGTTCTATCTCACCGATAAACTGCTTCAAGGCCTTTTCAAATTCTTCTTCGGTAATATTCACCGGTGAAGTGCGTACCACTCGCCCGTCTGCGTCATAAGTGTCGGTCGATTGGCCTAAACGGACAACGGCCTGATAGCGCTTATCTGAAGCGGACACATATTCGCTCAAACGGACTGCCGGGCCAACCAGAATGACCAGCACGCCTGAAGCGCGTGGATCGAGTGTACCGGTGTGTCCAGCCCGCCGTATATTAGTCCCTTTGCGAATGATTTGAACTACATCGTGCGAAGTCAGTCCAATGGGTTTATCCACCACCAATACGCCTGAAATAGCATTTTGCATTTCAAGACTGTAACTATCATTTGAATTCATATGTCACCCCATGTAATTAAGAACCCTGCGCTATTTGGCTGGCAACAGTGTTCATCTTGCCGTTTTTTTGATCCGAATTATTCTCCGACAATTTTATGGTTGCTTGCAAAACCTTTTCCTGTACTTCTTCCAGGCTTCCTTGAATTTCAGCACCAGACGCAGCCGCATGGCCACCGCCCCCAAATTGGAAGGCGATCTGGGAAACATCTACTCCAGGTTGCGCACGCCAGCTTACCTTAACCCGCCCGTCTTTTTGTTCTACGAAGATCATCGATATGTCTGTATCATCAATCGTCGACAACACATTGATTAGATCTGCATCATCATTGCCAGTATACCCGGCTTTGAGGCGATCTTCCAGTGTCAAGGAGGTCCAAATCAACCGGTCTTTCCGGTTGAGACGCGATAGACCCTGGCCCCAGTATAGGGCAGCCTCGTAAGAATGGCGCACCAGAGCCTGATTGTAAAGTTCGGGCAGGTACGCCCCCTTCTCGACCAGGTCGCCTGCCTGGTGAAGCGCTCGGGCAGTTATATTAGAGGTTCGGAAGCCCAATGTGTCGCTTACCACCCCGGTCAATAGAGCACTGGCGACTTCCGTGGAGATCTCGAGACCCCATTCTGGCATGAATTCTGCCAGGATGGCGGATGTAGCTACAGCCTCAGGCATCACCAGGTTGAGTCGGGCAAAATTCAGATTGGTAATGTGGTGGTCAATATTAATATCAGGTTGTTGATTGGTCAGAGCACCGCCGGTTCTGAGCAGGTCGGAACAATCCAACACCACGCTGAGGTCAACCTTACTTTTTATCCGGTGTTGAACCAAATTACTGCCTTTTAGAAAGCGGAAACTGCGCGGTAGTCCATCCGCCAACACCATCTGGACCGTTTTCCCAACCGCTTGTAAGGCCAACCCCAGCCCGATGGTCGCTCCAATCGCGTCTCCATCCGGTCGGATATGGGAAACTATCAGCACGCGTTTAGCGTTTGTAAATGCATCACGAATAGCCTGGCTGATCTCAGAGCTCATTTCTGCCTGACGCTTCTGGTTTCTTCTGGTCTGATTCCTTGTGGATCGAAGCCAGCAGTTGTTCAATGTGATCGGCGCGTTCCGGGGTAGGATCCCAATGGAAGCGCAATTTCGGAAATACACGCAGGTCAATGCGAGCCGCCAGGTTATGCCGTAAAAAACCGGCAGCGCTCTGTAATCCTTCCAGCACTTCCTGAGAACGCCGGCTGCCTTCCACGGCAGAGATAAATATGTCGGCAAAGGCTAATTCGCGGTCTATCTTCACGTCCGTTATCGTGATCATCTCGACCCGAGGATCTCTCACCTCTTTGATGATCATCTCGGAAAGTTCCTCCCGGATGCGATCAGCGATGCGGTGTAAGCGTAATTGAGAAGGCATGGTTCCTTTACTCCAAAAAAGTCTCAGGAGGTCATTCGTCAGTTGTCCGCTTCAGAATGTAACAATCCAGGACATCGCCAGCCACGTAATCGTTGAAATTCTTAAGAGAAATTCCGCACTCAAAGCCCTGCCGGACTTCGTGCACATCGTCTTTCTCATGTTTTAAAGAGGCAAATTCACCATCGTAGATGACCTGCCCGGCATGTATCAGGCGGGCTTTGCCATTGCGCCGGATCTCACCTGAGGTAACGCGGCACCCAGCAATATTACCTACCTTGGAAATACGGAAGACTTGTAAAATATCGGCTCGCCCGACGATTACTTCTTTGAACTCCGGCGTCAACATGCCTTTCAGAGCTTTTTCAATATCTTCCATCAGGCGATAGATAATGTCGTATACGCGGATTGAGACGCCTTCAACCTCAGCCATGCGCCGGGCGGCGGTATCGGCGCTGACATTGAAACCTACCACGATCGCTTTAGAGGCTGAGGCCAGGTTAATATCATTTTCGGTGATGTTGCCGGTTTCGGCATACAGGATGTTGATTGTTATTTCGCTCTTGTTCAAATCGTTCAGCGAATTGATGATCGGTTCGAGGGAGCCCTGAACGTCGGCTTTAACGATCAGGCGCAGCTCACGCACTTCGCCAGCCTGGAATTTCTGGAATAATTCCTCCAGGGTGGCTTTGGGTTGGGAGGCTTTTTTCCGTTGCGCCTGGCTTTTTCGTTCATCGATAATCATGCGAGCGTCTTTTTCTGAGGGCAGCACCTGGAAAACGTTGCCAGCGTCGGGGATACCGTTCAGGCCCATTACTAGTACAGGCGAGGAAGGCGGGGCTTTACGAAGCTTGCGCCCACGGAAATCGAACATGGCGCGGATGCGGCCATAGGCTTCACCGGCGATTACTGTGTCGCCCATTTCGAGCGAGCCATTCTGTACCAGCAGGGTAGCCACCGGGCCTTTGGCTTTATCGAGTTGGGCTTCTATTACTGTACCAATGACCTTACCATTGGGATTGGCCTTGATTTCGATACTGTCGGCGACCAACAGGATGGCTTCGAGCAGATCGTCGATGCCTTTGAGTTGTTTGGCAGACACGGGCACGACGATGGTATTGCCTTCCCATTCATCGGGCACCAGACCGGACTCGGCCAATTGGTGTTTAACGTAATCAGGGTTGGCATCCGGGCGATCCATCTTATTCAAGGCCACAATGATCGGTACACGGGCAGCCTTGGCGTGTGCAATGGCTTCTTTCGTTTGCGGCATTACTCCATCGTTAGCGGCTACAACCAGTACGACGACATCGGCTCCCTGGGCGCCCCTGGCGCGCATGGCAGTAAAGGCAGCATGTCCGGGAGTATCCAGAAAGGTGATAAACCGGCCGTTATGTTCAACCTGATAAGCGCCGATATGTTGGGTTATCCCGCCTGCCTCGCCGCCAGCCACGTTGGTGTGGCGGATGGCATCCAGCAGGGTAGTTTTCCCATGGTCAACGTGTCCCAAGATGGTGACTACCGGCGGGCGATTGACCAGGTTTTTAGGGTCTTCAGTAGAGATTAACCGCCGCCAGAGTGGAATTTCTCCAGCCTCTTCTTTTTCCTCAATGACCTCAGGCATCTCCATGCTGGCTTCAAAGCCCATTTCGGAGGCGACGACTGCAGCCGTATCGAAGTCTACCTGCTGGTTTATGTTAGCCATGACTCCATTTGACATCAAGATCTTGATGACCTGGATGGGGCTGGATTGAATACGCAGGGCCAGTTCACGTACCGTAATGCTGGCAGGCAGTTCTATTTTCTTGTCCCCATTCTCGCTCATGTCGGACCTCCTTGTTTATTATGCACCCCACGCTTTACCACTGACCTGGAAAAATTGTACCTGCTTTACGCGCTATGGAGGGCTGGGGCATAATGTTTACGCTCCGCTGAGCAAGTCAGATGGTATAGATTTAGGGTATCATTTCGTCTTTATCCGTCGAACGAGACTTCCTTCCCTCATTCTTTTGCGGCTTAATCAGTTTCTACAGAACGCTCTTCCGGAAGGTCTGCCAGGAAATTTTGCAGGTATACTCGGTCCTGGTCAGTCAAGTCTATTTTCAATGCGTGAGCCAAAGTTCCTTTTAGACTCTGTTCCCAGCAGGAACGTGCGTCGTGCAGGTATGCACCCCTGCCAGTAGCCTTACCGGTCGGATCCACCCGGATTCCTTCCAGTGTTCCCACCAGCCGGATCAGGGATCTTTTAGGCAAAACTTTCCTGCAGCCTACACACGTGCGTTGCGGTATATGCTTAACTCGTTTTCCCGTTCTTTTAGTCACCTTTGTTCTCTAAAATTATTACTCTTCCCAATCCCATTCTGTCCCGCCGCGTTTGTGTTTTTTCTTTGCCAGAACCACGTCGCGATCAGGATCGTAAGTTAACTCCACGAACTTCTTCTTTTTCTTCTTCTTTTTGTCTTTTGCGGATTCAGTTCCTTCTTCTTCCTCTTCCTCTTCGGCGGCTGGTTCGATGATCCCAGGTTTTAGAGCAAAGAGCTGGTCGAATGACGTCTCTTCTTCAGAAATCACAGGCTGCTCTGCAACTCCAGATTCAGGAACAGGCGCTTCTTCAGCCGGGACTTCAGCCTGGAATTCGACTGTTGGTGCAGTTTCAACCACCGTTTCTTGCACAACAGTTTCAGCAGCTTCAGCAGCTACAACTTCAACTGGCGGGAGTACTTCCGGAGCACTTGGCTCAGCAACAGGAACCTCTTCAACCTTAGCAGCGGCCAATTCGATTGCAGCCGTAATTTCCAAGGTTTCCATCAGGCGGTTGATCTCAGTCATAGCGCGCGGGCCAATACCCTGCAGCCGCAAGACATCGTCCGGATGGGTTTTCATATGCAGAGCCAGCTCTCCAATCGTGGAATAACCAGCTTCTTGCAGGATATAAGAAACGTGTTCAGGCAGGCTGCTGTCCAGGATACTCTGATCGAACATGCCAGCGGGGATACCTTTGCGGATATTGGCCAGTTCGGCTTCTTCTTCTGCCACCTTTTCAGGCTGGCGTCGGGCAGTGCGTTTCTCCACCCGGTCGACAAAGTGAGCCAGTCCATCGTATTCTTCAGGGGTCAACGGGCGGCCTTCGTTCTTCTTACCCAGAATAACTTCGACCTCGACGATCGTGGCGCCTTCGGCCTGTGCGATAGCAGCCAGGGAAGCGTCGTTCTGGAGCTTGTACAGGGCATCGGTAGCGGCTTCGCTAACGCTCTTAATGTCGATGCGCCAGCCGGTCAGCTTGGCTGCCAGGCGGGCATTTTGGCCGTCTCGACCAATCGCCAGGCTAAGTTGATCTTCGGGCACCACCACTGTGGCGGTTTTGCCTGTCGCTGAACGCTCATTGAGGTATACCCCGGTGACACGCGCCGGGCTGATTGCCTTGGCGATAAAAATGGCAGGATCAGGGTTCCATTCAATGACATCGATCTTCTCATCGTGCAATTCACGTACGATGGCTTGGATGCGGACGCCACGGATACCCACGCAGGCGCCGACAGGGTCGATCCCGGATTGAGTAGCAGAGACGGCTACCTTGGCACGTTCACCCGGTTCGCGGGCAATCGAGCGAATTTCAACCACACCGTGGTAGATTTCAGGTACTTCATTTTCGAGCAGGCGCCGCAAGAAATCGCGGTGGGTACGGGAAAGGATGATCTGTGGACCGCGCGGGCTGTCCTTTACTTCTGCAACGAGGGCGCGTGCCCGGTCATGGATGCGGAAGCGCTCGCCCTGGATCATATCTTTACGGGACATGATACCTTCGGCGCGCATTTCCAGGCCAACTGTTACTCCCTGGGAATTGATTGCTTGAACAACTCCGCTGATGATCTCGCCTAATTGGTGCTGGTAGAAATTCAACTGCGCCTGGCGCTCAGCGTCGCGGATGCGCTGCTGAATTACCTGCCGAGCTGTCTGGGCAGCCACCCGGCCAAAATCATGCGGGGTGCATTCGACGATCACCATGCTGCCAATTTCTGCTTCAGGGGTGTATCGATGAGCTTCTTGCAGGGATACCTCAGTGATCGGGTTTTGAACCGTATCTACCACTTCTTTTTCAGCGTAAATTTCTACTTTCCCGGTTTCAGGGTCGACTTTTGCTTCGACGTGTTGGGCGCTCGAAGCATTGACGGCGCGCCGGTAGGCGGATACCATGGCTGATTCCAGCGCCTTGAGGATTATCTCTTTTGGAAGCTGCTTTTCTTCAAGCACTTCATTGAAAGCCAGTGTAAACTCGTTTTTCATCCCTCTGTACTCTCCAACTTCACCTATCAAGGGCTCTTATACGCAGAAAAGTGGGGGTCACCCACTTTTCGTTGCGCTCAACAGTGATCACAACTAACATAAACATTCTAACATATTGTCAAGGGTCATGCAAGGTTTTAAAAACCTGTATAATAAACCTCTAATCTGGGTCACCGATTATTTTTTTGATCTTTAGGGTTTGCTTATGAAAGAGTCTCATTTCTGGTGGCGTGATGGAGTAATCTATCAGATCTACCCGCGTTCCTTTATGGACAGCAACCAGGATGGATTTGGCGACCTGGCGGGGATTACCAACCGTCTGGATTACCTGGTGGACCTGGGGGTCGAGGGCCTCTGGTTTTCTCCTATTTATCCTTCGCCGGACGCTGACCATGGCTACGATATCAGTGATTATCAGGCCGTAGATCCACGATATGGCAGCCTGGAAACTTTCGATCACCTGGTTAGGGAAGCACATGGGCGCGGCCTCAAGATCATCATGGATATGGTGATGAACCATACCTCTGACCAGCATCCCTGGTTTGTAGCGTCGCGCAGCAGCCGTGACAACCCTTACCATGACTGGTATCTGTGGAGCGATCCCCGGCCAGGTGGAAAACTGCCCAATAACTGGCAGTCTATTTTTGGCGGCGCAGGCTGGAAATTCGAGCCGGCGATAGGCCAGTACTATTTCCACATGTTTTCAGAACACCAACCTGACCTCAACTGGCGCAACCCGCAGGTGCGCCATACCATGTTGGATAATTATCGCTTCTGGTTGGAGCGCGGGGTGGATGGGTTCCGCCTGGATGTATTCAACGCCTGTTTCAAGGACGCCAATTTTCACAATAACCCTCCCAAGTTTGGCTTATTCCCTTTCGACTGGCAGAAACACCTGTTCGATATCGATCAGCCTGAAATGTTGTCCTTATTGGCAGAAATGCGTAATTTGTTGGATGCCTACCCTGAGAGGTATGCGGTTGGGGAGACTTTTTGGGGGAATCCTGATAAAGCTGCCCTTTACAGCGGACCGCAATTGCTGCATGGGGCGTTTAATTTCGATTTTATGATTTCCTTCTGGCGGCCGCGCCAATTCCTGCATGCGATCCAGCAATGGGAGCAAGCCCTGGCGCCTGAGGCCTGGCCGACCTGGGTGTTGAACAACCACGACGTTTCTCGCTCTGCCAGCCGCTACGGCCGCGGCGAAGATGATGCCCGTTTGAAGGTGGCCGCTGCACTCCTCCTGACTCAGCGTGGGACGCCGTTTATTTACTACGGTGAAGAAATTGGCATGCGCGATACTCCGCTCAGGCGTAATCAGGTTCAAGACCCGGTCGGGCAACGTTTCTGGCCTTTTTACAAAGGGCGGGATATCTGCCGGGCACCCATGCAGTGGGATTCCTCAGCTCATGCCGGCTTCAGCACGGTCGAGCCCTGGCTGCCAGTGCATCCAGATTTTGCAGAGCGCAACCTTTCCGCCCAAAAAAGCGACCCGGGATCTTTGTATTACTTTTATCGAAGTTTGATCCATTTGAGGAAAAAATATATCGCGTTGAGGGAAGGGATGTTCTTGTCGCTGACCTTTGAGCCGCGTACGCTGATCGCCTACCTGCGCCAGACCAGCGAGCAGACCATCCTGGTAGCACTAAATTTTAGCCGGAGGCCAAACCGGCTGGCGCTTGGTGCAAATCTTCTCCGGGTTTCCTGGAAAATGCTGCTGACCAGCAGCCCTAAAACTGTACCTGATATTCACCACGGCCTGCTGCACCTGGATGCTGACGAGGCCTGTATTTTAGTCCAACAATAAGCAGCGAGGCGAACTAATCCTCAACTTCACCGACCGGCTGCAGATCGAATTCTATGCCGATCAGGGCGCCTGATTCTTTCAGCATATCAACCACGGTGCTGAGGAGCGGGATCCCGTTTCTTGCGTTTAGTTCGGCGCGCTCGAATTCCTTTTCGCCGGGAATATAAATACGCTCGTGTCCAACGGCTTTAGGCGAATTCTTTAGCTGGTCGAGCAACGTATCCATATCTTTCTTGAATTCTTCCAGCGGGCGGAAGGCATCGATGCGCACCGCCCCGAAGAAATGGCCTACATTAGCAGGCCGGTCCTGGTTGGGGTTAGCGACATCTTCCCCAAAAGCAGCTCCGGAGAGGACCCCGGAAAAAATATCCACCAGCAGGCCCAGGCCATACCCTTTATAGCCACGCATCAAGTCTATCCCACCCAGCGGCATCAGCGCCCCGCCATTCAACACGGCGTTAGGGTCACCAGTCACCTGGCCGTTCTGGTCGATCCCCCAGCCTAGCGGTATTTCTTCGCCAGCTTTCTGGTAGACCGTGATGCGCCCAATTGGTACAATACTGGTCGCCATATCCAGCACATATGGGGCGGATTTGCTGGCTGGCACAGCCACGGCGATTGGATTGGTGCCCAGGATAGCCTTACGCCCATAGGTTGGGGCGACCAGCGGCTGGGAATTGGTGAAGCTGATCCCGATCATATCATTGGAGAGCGCCATCATGGCGTAGTAGCCAGCGATGCCGTAGTGGTTACTGTTGCGCACGGTAGCCATCGCGATACCTGACTGGCAGGCTTTTTCGATACACAATTGCATGGCATGGTAACTCACCACCTGGCCCATACCCATTCCGCCGTCAATCGCCAGGGTTGTGGCCGTCTCTTGCAGCACTTTGAAGGGAGAGGTGGGATCGATCAGTCCTTTCCTCAAGCGCGAACCGTAATAAGTATCCAGACGGATAATGCCGTGCGAATCGACCCCGCGTAAATCTGCCGCCAGCAAAATATCTGCAGTAATCTCGGCGTCCGCTCGGGAAACCTTTAATTGGGTCAGGAAACGGATAATATAATTTCGCAGGTCTTCGACTTTAAATAGGAAACTTTTTACCATACAACCCTCTACTCAGCTTTATCATAAGAATAGTCTTAGGAATGACCTTCGGAGTGCGGTTATTTTACTCTTATTTAGAATCAGAAAAAAAACCAGTGTATATTAAAAAGGTGATTGGCCAATCTCGCCAATCACCTTTTTAGGGATTACTCTGGGACTAGCGTGTTTTCTTACCTTTGTCGGCTGCACCGGCGATGGCGCGTGATTCGGCTTTGTCTCGCGCCATTTCTTCAACGGTCTTCACGTGCAAGCGCGCCGCCCCCTGGTATTCGCGGGTTTTAACACGAGTACCGTTGGCCACTGCCTGGTCAAGGCGGGCTTTGGCGGCCGGGATTTCTGAGGCGTACTGCGGCAGCCATTGCGCCTGGGCGATCAGCATCTCGTCCGTCATCTGCCAGACTTCCTCGGGGTTTAACACTGCCCCGGTGAGCGGGTCGTGCAGCATGGCCAGCTTGAGCAGGTTGACGTCACCTTTGACCGCTGCTTCCATGCCCATTTTCTGCACGTTGGCGCTGGCTGAGCAGGTGGCCGCGCATCCCAGGGGCAGGTCGCCTACCACAGGCATGTTGATGCCATTTCGGTCGACGTAGCCGGGGATTTCTACCACGCAGCCATCCGGCAGGTTGGTGATGTGACCGTGGTTGACCACGTTGAAATGCCCGCGGTAGGGCCGGCCGGTTTCCAGACCTTCAATGATGAATGAGCCATGCTCCTCGCTGCGTTTACCGGACTTTAGATCGGGGGGAGTCTCGGCCAGCCATTGTGGGAAATCTGTTTCGAACCAGCGCCGTCCTTCCAGGCATACACGCAGGTAGCCGCCGGTTTCCCCGTTAATCCACGTAGACAAATCAATCCACTTCATGATTTCGTCTGGTCGCTTGCGGTACCAGGGCAGGTACTCACTCAGGTGGCCGTTCGATTCGGTCGAGTAATAACCAAAACGGCGCAGCACGTCGATGCGCACTTTTTCCGTATTGCGGTAGACCGGGTGCTGAGGGAACAGCTCAGGTAGCAGAGGGATCATATCATGCCCCCGCCAGGAAACCTTGATAAACCAGGTCTGGTGGTTGAGCCCGGCTGCAACCACATCCACTTCACGGCGGTGCATTTTATAATCAGGTGGAATGAGGCCCTGGCTTTTGGCCCACATTTCCACACATTCAGTAATCTCCCAATGGGCGCCCTGCACCCCGTGGCACAGGCCGATGGTCTTCACTCCGCCATATTTGTTACATGCCCACGTATTCATCGCCATGGGATTGGAGTAATTCAGAAACAGCGCCCCTGGTTTGGCAACCTCGCGGATATCTTTACAGATGCTGAGCAGCTCCGGAATAGTACGTTGGGCATACATAATACCGCCAGCACAGATGGTGTCACCCACGCACTGGTCGACGCCATATTTCAGCGGGATATCTATATCAAGCTGGAAAGCCTCCAGGCGGCCCTGGCGGATCATGCAAATAACGTAATTGCAGTCTTTAATCGCTTCCCGGCGGTCAAGGGTGCTGATAATTTTAGCCGGCAGGTCGTTGGCCTTGATATCGCGCTGGCTGAGTTGGGTGATCATGTCCAGGTTTACCGGATCGATATCCATGAAGGCGAAAGTTGTATCGGCGAATTCGGGGACAGCCAGGATATCATGCAACAGGCGGCGCGTAAAGCCAATCGAACCGGCGCCAATCATTGCAATTTTTAGCGGCATAATACTACTCCTTTCTCAACATGAGTCTATGGAAGTATGGTGGTGTTATTTCCTAATTCGAGCTAACCAGGATATTATAAGACTAATATCGATGAAATTTGATATTTTTCAGATGACTGTTCAGATAAAACTAACAGTATCAGGAGCAGACCCAAGGTCTCAGGGGTTGTGGAGGTTCAATCATTTAAATCAGTCCTTAATACTCTAGGTGAGGTTAGGAACGATACCCTTTATGTAATCTATACGATGAGATCTGGCATCCGAGGATGATGATCCGGAATTCCTAAAGCTCGGATTTGCAAGGGGAGTGGACCTAAAGTCTATCCGTACCTTAACATCAGGATGCCCCAGCTTTTTTATGGTATAACCTTTTTGATCGAGTCCTTCCACTTGAGTGATTTTATTGGGAAAGGTGGCTAAATGGTCCCCAAGTCAGAACATAGCGAGATCCAGAAAAGAGAGCTGGATCAGAGTACAACGCTTCATGAAATGCAGCAAGGAAATGTCCTAATGATTCTTGTCCTGCTATTGCTCATTGGAATTGTCCTGATTACTGCATCTGCCCAATTTTTAGATCAGTTCAATGGAGCGTTCATTGGGGTATGCTTGTATTTTCTTATCGGCATTGTGTGGGCTGCACGGAATGTCAGATATTTTCCGGAATGGTTGTTAGTTATTGGAATTACAGCAGTTATCTTGTTCCTGGCCTTGTCGGCAAAAATCAGTCCAATACTCTGTCTGTTGGCCTTTCCGGTTGGTATTGCGATCCTGGTGGTGAGTGTGAGTGGTGGAATCCTGACTGCGGTATGTTGCACTCTATTGATCCTTCTTCCGCTGGCCACCAAAGTTCCTGATCCTGCCTTGAGAATTACTGCCTTGTTTGAAATATGGAGCACTGTCTTCTTGGTTTGGCTTACGAAGCGCCCTTTATTAGCTGCATTGGAATTGTCGTGGTCCAATTATGAACAGAGTCACGATTTATTGGAACAAGCCCGTGATTACCAGGTGGAATTGAACCAGACTTTAGAAGATTTAGCGAATGCAAATACCCAATTAAAACGTCTAAACCGGTTGGCGCAGGGGTTGCGTCAAGCTGCTGAAGATGCACGGCATGAAAAAGAGCAGTTTGTTGCCAGGGTCAGCCATGAACTGCGCACACCTCTAAATATGATCACCGGCTTTAGCGAAATGATTCTTAAATCGCCCGGCGTTTATGGGCGTAAACTGCCTCCTGCGCTGCTGGCTGATCTGACGGTGATCTTCCGCAATAGCCAGCACTTATCCGACATGATCGATGATGTGCTCGATTTGAGCCAGATTGAGACAGGGCAAATTGCATTGAGTAAGGAACGGGTATCATTGAAGGAAATAATCCGATCAGCGACTGTCGCTGTCCAGCCCTTATATACTTCAAAGGGTCTGTACCTTGAGGTCGATACGCCGGAAGAATCGACGCTTTTTTGTGACCGCACACGCATCCGTGAGGTGGTAATTAATATGCTCAGTAATGCAGGCCGGTTTACTGACCATGGCGGAGTGAAAGTACGCTCATGGCAGGATGGAAACGATTTTATTGTCAGTGTCAGCGATACTGGGCCTGGGATCTCACAGGATGCTCAGCAACGTATTTTTATACCCTTTCAGCAGGCCGACCAATCTATCCACCGCCGTTATGGGGGGACCGGGTTAGGCCTTTCGATCAGTCAAAGTTTTGTGGAACTGCACGGCGGAAAAATGTGGGTCGAGAGCCCAATTGGCAAGGGAGCTACATTCTATTTTACGTTGCCGATCAATCCTCCTGCGGATTTGAAGAGTGATGTTACTCGCTGGTTCAGTCCCCATTTCTACTATGAAGAAAAACTTCATCGACCATCCATTCCTGAACGGCAGATCCGACCTCGTTTCGTAGTTGTAGACCCTGGAGGTGCAATGTCCCGTCTGTTGGCTCGTTACATGGATGAGGTCGAAGTGGCATTGACGGATTCTGTTGAAACCGCTGCGCAATTGATCTCTCAGGCACCCGTTCAGGCGCTGCTGATCAATGCGCATTCGATCAACGAGACCCTCGCACAGGTAAAATTTACAGATATTCCCTATGGCACACCAGTATTGGTATGTTCAATGCCTGGACCGAGCGACGCCGCCAGCTCTTTAGGTGTCTTGAATTACCTTATCAAACCGATCTCGCGCGAGGTCTTGATCCATACTCTGCAGCAACTCACAGTGCCGGCCAGGACGGTTTTAATTATTGATGACGAGCCCGACGTGCTCCAACTGTTCCGGCGCATGATCATTTCCGAGGATCAAGACTGCCGGGTGATCACAGCCTCTAACGGAAAACACGCTCTGCAAATCTTACAAAACGAACGCCCGGACGTTATCTTACTTGATCTGGTCATGCCGGAAATGGACGGGTACCAACTGTTAAAGATACTTGCCCAAGATTCGGAGCTGCAATCTATCCCAGTCGTGATAATCTCTGCCAGCGACCAACCAGAACAGATCGCTGTCACAGATATTTTGGCAATCTCTTGTAAGGGCGGCTTTTCAACGCCGAAACTCCTTGAAAGCATTCGTGTTATCAGTCGACTTTTGGGAACTCCGGGCCAGTCAGGCGATCTACCAGCGCTAAAAGTCCAGCCTGGCTGATAGGTTTTCTGACGAAATCTGCAGCGCCCAAGGCTAGCGCCAATTGCTCTTGGGGGAGTATCGTACTGACAACCACGGGAATCCTACATATGTTGGGATGCTCGCGCAGCCGCGCCAGCAATTCCCATCCGTCCACTCCCGGTAGCATGACATCCAGCAAAATCAAGCTAGGCGAATATCTATCTGCCAGTTCAATCGCTTCTTCAGGGTTCGGAGTGCCGATAAAAGTATAGCCCAGGTTATTTAAATATCGTTCGAAAAGATGTAATGTGTCGGCGTTATCATCAATGACCAAAACCGCAAGTTGTTTTCTAGTCGGGATTTTAATGTTGACTTGCCTGGATAAGGGATGACCGGGTGTCGAGGAAATTTGCAAGTCCCCTCCTGATAATTCAACCAGGCGGCGAGCAATTTCATAATTTTCATTTCGATCAGCATTTAAAGGACTTTTGAACATGTTTTCAGGCGCAGGTTGGATCATGATTGTCAGGAACGAAGGATCAACTTTGGCCCTCAGATTTATCTGGCCTCCACGAATATCAGGTAAGATTGCCGAAACCACTGCCAATCCCGCCTGCCGAATAGTGGTTAAAGGTATAAAAAGGCGGGTGTGCTGTCCGATCGTTTCGTAAATCAGGCGAACATCCAGTGCCTGGGCAAGCGGGCGGCAGGTGTTTACCAATCCCTGGATGAACTCGTCAACGTCCACCGGTTCGGTGGATTGCGATTTTTCCAGCCAGCTAAGTTCTTCTTTCTGGCCGGATAACTCTGTTTCCAACTCGGTGTTTTCTTTGAGTGATGCACCCGCAGGGATAGCGGGGATAGTCTGGTTTCCCAGCTCATAGTGACTCCACATATACTCGCCCAACGCTCTGATTGCCAGGTTGTCCTCCCGTCGCATCTGGCGCAGGCTCAACCCAAGCTCTTTTGCCACTTCACTCTGTTGGAACTGTTGTATGTACCGCGAAGAGAGTGTATGATAGATGCGCCAGGCGTCAGATTGCAATGAGGCCCTTGGATCTGGTTTGAGTGCCTCAATGGCAGACATAAGGGTATGTTGAATGTCGGCTCCCTTTTCCTGCGAATTCCCAGCTAACCATTTTATGAATATATTTTTCCGTAATTCATCTGGGTCATAGAGGTTACGCAGTGCGCTGCGTAACTCGGCGATTAATAATTCGCGCGTCCAATTTTTACCAGTTTCGTCCAATCCTGACCTCTTTGTGGCCCATATATGGCCTAAGGAAACTTTTTCCCTGAAGTCTTAGTCGATATAATCATTAATGATTATATAGTATATCTGACGTGATCTGTTCCGAAGAGGCAGAAATTACTTCAAGTCTGAACATTAGCGAATTGAATTTTGTTCTCCTATTGACCAAACAAATACTGAATTTCTTGACCATAACTCCCCTAATTCTTATCTTTGGTAGTTGGTAGGTTTAAATGACGAGAAGCTAAAATGTTACCGATAATGCCCACCCGAGAATACGGACTATTTGAAGGTACAGATTACCAGAGGAGGATAGTAGTCTCGGTCCTGACCCTTTTTCCTTCATCAATCGTTTCCTTATACTCCAGCAGTATTTCGTTAGTGGAATTGCTGATAAGGGTATGAAAGAAAGTTAATTTGCCCATGCAGGGTGCCGAAATCGCTGCTCGCACGTTAAACCAGGAAAGAATGACTGAACCATGTATCGTAGCCTCATGGTTAATGAAAGGTTCCTATTATAGCCGGGTAACCGGTAGAAATTATTGGAATAATAAAGACGAAGTTGTCCTGCAAGCTTTGCCCAAAATGGGGGTTAATCTTTGCCCGCAGTGGGCCATTCCCCAGGATGAGGCTGGGAATGCCGAAGTGATCGGAAAAATAGGAGAAGGGTGGTCCAACCGGCTGGGGATTCAGGAGGCGGAAGAAATCTTGTCTCGGATCGATGCCCTGCCCGAAGACGAACACATGGAACGAGATTTTGATGTGGATACCTATGCAGAGAAGTATGCCATCAGCATCAAGGAACATATGGCTGCCACTCGAGGCGAAGTTCTATTTATTGATAGTTTCGGTCAGGCAGATTTTATGGGGCCATACAATGATTGGGGCTACACCGCATATCTGATGGCGATGGCGTTGTATCCGGATCATATACAACGTTATTATCACTACACCGCTACACTGGCTTACTGGCAGAACGTTGCGATTGTCGAAGCGGTAAGGAAATTTGGGCTGGTTAACTTTGTTTATAGCGGTCAGGATATCTGTACAAATCGCGGGCCAATCTGTTCAATTTTAAACCTTGAGAAACTTTATTTCCCTGAGTTAAGCAGGGCCATACGGCCGCTCATCGAAAACGACGTTAGAATCATCTGGCATTGTGATGGAAATATCATGCCGATTTTAGGTCACCTGATCGAATTGGGAATCTGGGGATTGCAGGGATTTCAAGAAGAAAATGGTGTTCCATATGAACAGGTCGTCCAGCGGAAGTCGATCTGGGGAAAACTGCTGATTATCTGGGGCTGCGTCTCGGTCACTACTACACTGCCGTTCGGATCATTCGAGGATGTTAAGACGGCCATCCGGCGAAGCTACCAATTTGCGGGTTCAGGGAGGGGGTTTTGCCTGGCCGCGACCAGCAGTATTATGCCTGAAGTCTCGGATGAGAATATTGAAACGTTCTACAGTTACGGGAAAACGTTCGGACGAGAATATCTCAGTACAAATTTATAGAACCAACTTTCGTCTATTCCTGACCTGTTTGTGGCCCATATATGGCCTAAGGGACCTATTTTCCTTATACTCTAGTTGATATAATCACAGTGATTACATCGTACACTTTTTTGATCCCAACGTAACCTGAGTTTCTATATACTAACTTTATGCCTGGAACTGCAAATTTTATATTGTGTCTCATTTTAGATACAGGCTTCAATAAGGTAAAGTGAGAAATCCTGCTCTCCATACCCGTTTCACATGGACGCCAGTCGGTGTTTCTTTTTTTGATTGAAGCGGAGACGAACAATCGATCTGATGCATTTGAACGAAACCATTTGAATAAAATTATAAGGAGGTTACGCCTATCAGATCATATCTAAATGCTTGAAAAAATAGTTCAATGAACAAACAAAATATTCCATAGAATAATAGGAGAAGGAGTTTAAAATGATCGACAAGAAGATTTCTCGTCGCGAGATGTTACGGATGAGTGCATTTACAGGAGCAAGCCTGGTCCTGGCCTCCTGTGGAGCAACTCCAACTGCAACTCCGGCTGCACCTCCAGCTACTTCTGCACCGGCAGTTGCAACAGCCACTTCTGCCCCGGCAGTCGCAGCAGCTACTTCTGCACCCGCTGCGACAGCGCTGCCGCCTGTAACTCCAACAACAGCTCCAGCCGCCAGCGCTCAGGAGGTTACCATCACCTTTTGGACATGGGCGGCAGCTAATTTTCCTCATTACCAACAACAGGCCGACCGCTGGAACCAGACAATGACCGGCAAGCCTAAGATAAAATTTAATGGCGTTCTTGTCCCCACTACCGTTGAAACAATTACAAAGGGTATGAATGCTATGGCAGCTGGCACAGGGGTTCCTGACATCTTCCTGATTGAGATCGGTAGTATCTCTAAATTTCTGAAAGGTTCACCGACCCTTGCCGAACAGTATTTGGTGTCCATGAATGACATGCTCAATATGTTTGATGGGAAATGGCAAGACGATTTCCTTGGTTTCGCGCCATATACCTGGGAGGGGAATGTATATGGTATTGAAATTGGTCTGAGCCCTGTCGCTTATTACTACCGCTCAGATCTCTTTGATAAAGCTGGCATCAATATGCCTCTGGAAACCTGGGACGACTGGATGGCCGCCGGCGATACAATGAAAAAGGCCGGCCATGCGTTGTGTGCGTTTGATACCACCAGCGACAATGAGTTCATCATGGAGCTCTATCAGGCCGGTGGCGGTCTGTTTGATAAGGATGGCAACCTGACCGTTAAAGATGAGAGAGCCTACAAAGCCATGGAACTCGTCATCACAGGTGCCAAAGCTGGCGTACGATGGCCGACTGAAGGTTACTGGGGTGCTCCGCATTTCGCTGCTCTCAACGATGGGTCCGTTGCCGGGGTGATCTCAGCCATCTGGTATTCATCGTTCATTTTGAAGCCCCAGGCCAAAGCTGAGGCGGGAAATTGGAAGGTTCAACCCATGCCTGCCTGGACAACTTCAGGCACATGGGGCGGTGCGAACTATAATACCCGCAAGACCAGCACCTGGGGCGGCACTGCATTGACCCTCCCGAAACAGACAGCCAATCCGCAATTGACCTTTGATTTCCTGGCGTTCTCAATGCTTACCAAAGAAGGCGCTACCTCTGTTTACCAGGTGCTCCAACAGATGCCCGTGGTAAAATCTGTCATCCATGATGACAGCATCACCAATATTCCCGATTCCTTCTACGGTGGGCAGGCATTCAATAAAGTGTTTGCGGACCTGGCAGACTTTATTCCGCCCAAGTATCCGGATCCTTTCTGGAACGAAGCTGAGACAGAACTCGGCAAGACGATACCCCCGCTCATGAAAGGGCAAGGAACTTACCAGAGCCAGATAGATTCGGCTGCGGATGCGATTAAGAATATTATGGCCGCAGGTGCATAAAAGATATTTATGAAATCGGTCCAACTGCATCATAGACGGTGCAGTTGGACCGAACCTGAAGGAAACAGTCCCTTCGCAGGTTTATATGTAGATCGAAGGAGTGTAGGATATGCTTCAAGAAAAAAAAATGGGGTGGCATTTTGAACAAAAAATGGTCCCATATCTTTTTATTGCGCCATTTTTCATCATCTTTATTATTTTTTTCCTGGGGCCAGCCATATTTGCTTTTTTTGTCAGCTTCCAGAACTGGAATCTTTTGGGGGCAATGAAATTTATCGGCTTCAAGAATTACGTTTTACTTTTCCAAGATAAGACTTTTGCCCAGGCCGTGGTCAATACACTCTATTACATTGTCTCCGGCATCGTTCTACAATGGCCGCTGTCACTTCTCCTGGCAACCGTCCTCAACCAGAAAAACATGCCGGGCAAGAAATTTCTCACGCCCATTTATTTCATACCGATCCTCACTTCGTCAGTCGTGGTGGCAATTGTTTTCGTTCTTTTCCTGGATAATAAATACGGTTTGTTCAACGCCCCTTTAATCAGTTTGGGATTGGCGCCAATCAACTGGCTTGGGGATACGGATTTATCCAAGTACGCGGTAATTCTTTTGTTAGTTTGGCGGTACACCGGGTATAACATGATCTTGTTTCTGGCTTCTATGCAAAACATTCCAGCTGAACTGTATGAAGCTGCCTGGGTCGATGGCGCCGGCAAGTTCGACACCTGGTGGAATATCACTATCCCGATGTTACGCCCTGCGATTGCCTATGTCATGATCCTGGGAATTATTGGCGGTTCGCAGATATTTGATGAGCCATGGATTCTCACTAATCGCGGCGGACCGGCTGATTCCAGCCTGAGCGTCGGCAATTTCTTGTATAGGACGAGTATCATGAATATCCGCATGGGGTATGGATCTGCAATTGGGACAGTTTTATTTGTCGGGATCTTTATTATCACAATTTTCCAAATGCGATTCTTCGGACTGTTTTCCCGCGAGGAGCAGAACGCATGAAAATCCTTAAATTTACCGGAAAGGGCTTTGGTTGGGCACTACTTTATATCATTCTGATCGGTTGGGCAGCTTTTTCTCTCCTACCTTATTTGTGGTCATTTACATCCTCTTTCAAGGACCTGACTCAAATATTTCACTATCCACCCCAATTCCTGCCGACCAATTTTAATTTAACCAATTACATAAATTTGTTTACTAAAGTTTTTTTTGCGCGCTGGATGATTAATAGTCTTGCGTTGGCTATAACCACCACCATCCTGGTTGTACTGTTCTGTTCTATGGCAGGCTACGCCTTTGCCAAATTTAACTTTCCTTTTAAAAATACGCTATTCACTTTTATGCTCGGTTCACTCATGATCCCCTTTCAACTAATTATGACCCCTTTGTACATTGAAATGAACCAGCTTAAATGGCTGAATTCGTACTGGGCCCTGGTGGTGCCCTGGATCGCGCCAGCTTTCGGTATCTTTCTAATGCGCCAATATATGCTCAGCCTGCCTACCGAATTGCTGGATGCCGCCAGAATGGATGGCTGCAGTGAATTCCGTATCTATTGGCAGGTAGTTTTGCCTCTAGCGCGTCCGGCGCTGGGTACCCTGGCAATTTATGAGTTCATGAACTCATGGAACAGTTTCCTCTGGCCGTTGATGGTTCTAAGAGATCTCAAGCTTTATACGCTTCCCCTGGGGCTGGCGACCATGCTGGGTGACGTTCAGACTGGGGTTGTAGATTACGGCCAGATCATGGCGGGAGCGTTCTTAGCTGCGCTTCCGATGGTCGTTTTGTTCCTGTTCATGCAGCGCCAGTTTATTGCCGGCCTGACCCTCGGATCGGTCAAGGGATAATCGCTGTCTTGCTAGGGTTCTATTCAGAAAAGGAAATATGTCAGACCAGATTGATTTAACTCACTATCGTGTTGCCTGTATTCAGATGGATATTCTTCCAGGCCAAGTTGAACAGAATTGCCACCAAGCTGTGGCCATGGCTCGGGAAGCCATTAGCCGCAAAGCGCGTCTGATCGTATTCCCCGAACTATCAGACATTGATATGGTCGAACATGCCCGAGATTTGGCTAACACCGTCCCGGGACCATTCACACAGCCGCTCGAGTTGCTGGCAAAAGAATCAGATGTGTACATAGTAATTGGCATGTCGCGCTTGACCGGAGAAGAACTCTATAACAGCGCCGTGTTTATCGGTCCTAATGGCATCCTGGGGGCATATGACAAAGTTCACGTCTGGAGCGGTGATTGGGATGTGGTGCGCAATGATTGGGCGGAAGATCCGCGGCGGATTGAGCCGCGCAACTATTTACCGGGAGAGAAATTTAAGGTTTTCAATATTGATGGCATTACAATGGGCGCCATAATTTGTTATGATGGACAATTCGCTGAAAGCTGGCTGTGTAACCGCCTGCTGGGAGCTGATCTACTCCTCTGGCCCACGAACCGTGGTAGCTATGAAGATATGGATGTATCCGCAATGGCGCGTTTTTTCCAGCTCAACGTCGTGGCTGCCAACCGCTTTGGCCAATCTTCTTATTGGACACCTGGTGATTCTCAAATCGTCACTGCCCAGGGCAGAGTGCTTGCGCATGCTTATAACGGTGAAGCCGTCCTGATCGCTGACCTGGATATCCTAGCATCCCGCAAATGGCGGCGAAGCCTTCCCTACCTACGCGATCGCCGCCCTGATGTTTATGAAAATTACCTGAGCCTTATCCCTGAAAATGAAATAGCGCCGGGGATTCCCAGCCACCAGGTAATACCCTTATGGCGGCAAGTTTAAGAATAGTAGCTTACAGAATGATCTGAAATTGCTTCTCGAACCTGAAACCATAAGGAGTTATCGATATGTCCACTACAGCATCTAAGAAAACGATGCAGGTATTGGTTTTCCTGAATTCATCCAGCCCGAATTATCGGGACGGATTGGAATATGTACTTCCATATTGCGACCATTTCGGCTTTCCTTATCTCCTTTGGGATCTGAATACACATCCTCTACTAGAGGATATAGGGAATTATCCATTATTCTTGATTGCGCATAAACTGATCGACCCGCACCACGTCTCTCTTCCGGAACAGAGTTGGGAACGCTTGTTCGAGGCAGTCTACAACGGCAGCGGCCTGGTCAGTTTTGATCCATCCCTGGTATTAACTAAAGAACATTCATTCAAAGAAATGAAAAAACTTGAAAAAGGGAGTACGGATTTGCTGAAGATCCTGAAGGACCACTTTATTACACGCAACCATGCCCACGCTGAGACAGTCCCGCTGTTTTCGTCCTTGCGCTTACCTGGCATGCAGCAGGCTGATCCCAAAGAAACGCTGGTCAAAGCCGGAGAGGAGCCCTTTCTGGTCGCACGGAAATTTGGGCAAGGCCGATTGGTCCAATGGGGAAGCAGCGCTTGGATGGATTCGGGCATTCTGGGACCGATAGAACATCTCGATGACCTTTTTTGGCGCAGCCTGGTTTGGGCGGCTCGCAAACCTTTTGCCATGCGTGGCCTGCCTCCGTTGGTCGCCATGCGCGTGGATGATGTCATCGCTCATGGAGCGAGTTTTGGGCAGGCTCCATTTTATTGGGTTAAAGAGGCCAACCAGAATGGTTTTAACCCTGGTTAGGCCTTTTCCTCTATAACCTGGCCGAATCAGCTATTAATGATCTTCGTGAACTGACCCTGACTGGCAGCGCGACCTCTTTTCCTCACGCCCTAGGGCGCCCTCCGCGCAGCGGATTGACAGAAAATGCGCGCCTGCGCAACCCGGTGACAGCTGGCCCCCACAATGAACAAGGTTGGTATTATTATCCTGATGCTCTGGCTTGCACGGACGATGATTTTTACGATCAGTTTATCTATTTCAACCATTATCGTTGCCGTCGTTGGGATGATGACGAAGCGAAACGGCGGCTGGGAGCGGTGGATCACTGGTACCATAACCACAACGAACTGCCTATCTCATCATGTGCGCTGCCCCATTGGTATGAAATGGGTAAAAATACGGTCGCACACTTGCAAGAAAAATGGAAGGTGGATTGTATCGGAACATCTATGCAGGTCGACCTCCCATTGACCCCGGGAAGCTCCTGGTTAAAGTTGGGGCCGTTTCGAAAATTCGAAACGCCTGGTACTTGTGCACCATTCACCCAGCAGAGACGTGGTCACCGTCCGGTTTATTACTCGGATTTCGTAAACTTGAATGGCTACCAGTTCTTTAACAGTCTGACCGAAATTCGAGATGTGGCCGGATATGAATGGGAGCCCAATAATGATATTGAGGGTACTGTTAATAGAGGGATCCAACAGATTTCCCGCGCCATCGACAGCATGGCCTTGAGTGTGTTATTCACACACGAAACGGATTACCTCATGCATATCCGCCCAGAAAACTGGTCTGAAATCATTAGAGAGTAGCGAATGGCATTGCTCACTATCAACCCATCCATCTGACTTTGGATGAAGGCGTTCGTTATGTCAGGGCAGTCCGTACGTCACAATTCCGTTCATGCAGCTACGACGATAAAATAGATCAAGTTATCGCACAATTTACTGGGAAGACTGATCTGCCGACCCATTTTTATCTCTTTACTCAGGACGGAGAGAATATCAACTCTACATTGGTCGAAGTCCCGGTTTTCGATGGGCAGATCGACATTCAATGCCGGATCCTATAAAACGTAAGTGGAGCAGGTACCTGCATTCTGGTCAAGAGCTCTGAAGTCCAGGCACATCTTTCTATTCCATTGAATGAACCAGTAACTATCAAGGGGTTTGGTCAGAATATACCCCGCGGGTCAAAAAAGCCTCGATTTCTCTATATTCGCCACAAGCTGCGATAAAAAGAATTTTTGCATTTTGGACAAAATTTGATGTTCAATTTTGAAGCGAGTTGGGGGAAGGGTCTGTCTTTGATTCTACGTTGGCGTTATCGAGGACGTCTGTAGTAGTGTATCAGCAGTATGTCTGCGGGGCGTCGGTGTAAACACAGATACGTTCTGGTAAGAAACTTGTCCCTATTTCAAAAATCAACAAATCCAACTGACCTGGAAATCCTAATATATTGGCCAAGACAGGTTTTCTTCTAATAGATGTTCTACCTCGCCATTGACTTGGTTTACCATCGCAATGCGTGTAGTGGAATATACCAAGTTGTGTCAAGGGGTAAAAACAGTGGCGATATATGTTTAAGTTGGCAAATAAAAATTAGGGTTGTCCTCTTTTCCGGGAAGCATGTTATTCTTACACTAATAATCAGAAAGGAGAAGTTGGAAATGGCAGAATCAAGCAACCAACCAACTCGAATCGCAATCGTGGGGGCTGGAAACGTGGGCTCTACATTTGCTTATGCATTAATGTTGAGCGGGCTGGCCTCTGAGATTGTGATGATCGACAATAACTTGTCGAAGGCAGAGGGCGAGGTGATGGACCTGAATCACTCGGTGCCTATGACCAGCCCGACCCAAATCTGGGTGGGAGATTTTAAAGATTGCGCCGGCGCGGTAGTGACAGTAATAACCGCCGGCAGCGCTCAGAAACCCGGCGAGACCCGCCTTGACCTGGTACAACGCAACGCCAATATCTTTAAACAAATTATTCCGGAGGTCGCCAGGTACAACCCCGAGGGGATTATTCTGATCGCCACTAACCCGGTGGATGTGCTTACATATGCGGCGATAAGAATGTCCGGCCTTTCCCCGCACCGGGTGATCGGTTCCGGAACGATCCTGGATACGGCTCGTTTTCGTTACCTGCTCAGCCAGCATCTGGGCGTCGATCCGCGCAGCGTGCACGCTTTCATCATTGGCGAGCACGGCGACAGCGAGGTGCCGGTCTGGTCGCTGGCCAACGTGGCAGGTATGCACCTGCCCGATTTTTGCCGGCTAAATGGGCGGGTGTGTGGGGAAGAGGATCGAAAAGAAATTTTTACTCAAACCCGGGATGCGGCTTACCGAATCATCGAGCGTAAAGGTTCGACTTATTACGCTATTGGGGCCAGTCTGCTGCGCCTGGTGGAGGCGATCCTGCGCAACCAGAATACCGTCTTTTCCATTTCCAGCTACATCGAAAATTATTACGGCATCAGCGACGTATGTCTGAGCATCCCCAGCATCGTCGATCGGGGCGGTGTGGAAAAAGTGATCATGCTGGATTTAAACCAGCGTGAAATTGATGGCCTGCGTGGATCAGCCGAAGTGCTAAAGAATATCATCAGCCAGTTGAAGCTTTGAGGCTGTTTTTCTCTGGGTTCGGCCGTTCTGGTGGTGAGGGTATACTTTTCACCTTCGTTTGCCACCTGTTTATTGAGTCCATATTTCCCCTTTACATCCCTCTTCCTGAATTTCATTGACCAGCACCTGACTGACCTGGTTCCACAGGTTGAAATTGCTGCTGGCCATGATGCGCATGTAATTGTCACTATGGCCTTCCAGGCGCCAGCCAGAACCGGGTTGTTCTTTGGCCGATTCCCATAATACCGGTAAAGTCTTTCCCACAAAGCCCTGCTGGTAATACCGACCGGAAGCGTTTATGATCTTACGCAGTTCTGCGCTGCGCGTTTTACGCAGCGGGCCGGGCACTTGGCCGGGCAAGCGCGCGGCCGGTGTGCCGGGGCGGTCGGAATAGTGGAAGACGTGCCCGGCAGCGAATTCTATTTCCTTCACAAAAGCCAGGCTTTCAGCAAATTCCTCAGCGGTTTCCCCAGGAAAGCCTGCGATCATGTCCGTAGTGATGGCAATTTGCGGAGAGATCTGGCGGGCCAGGCTTACCAGGGCGGCATAGGCAGCCGGCGTGATGTTACGTCCCATGCGCTTGAGCGTTGCCTCACATCCAGATTGGAGCGGTAGGTGAAGGTGCCGGCACAGGCGGGGGTTTTCCCATAAGGAAAAGAAAGTCTCGCTCAGGTTCCAGGGCTCGAGCGAGGACAGGTGCAGGCGAGGTAAATCCGTCTCTGCCAGGATTTTCCTGACCAGCCATTCCAGGCTGAAGGGAGGGTCAAAATCCAGGCCCCAGGAACCAAGCTGTACCCCGGTTAGGACGATCTCTTGCGTCCCACCGTCCAGAGCAGAACGGATATCTTGCAGCACTTCTTTTAGTGGCGTGCTGGTTGATTTGCCGCGCAGCAGGCGGGTAATGCAGAAAGTACAAGAGTTATCGCAGCCCTCCTGTACCTTGATAAAAGCGCGCGTGCGTTGATGAATCCCAGGCAGTGGCTGTCTGGCGAGCGGTTCCAGATCGAAATCCTGTTCGAGTAAATCCAGGACATCTGAAACCAGCGTGCTCTTGCGCTGGTTGGATAAGACTCTTGTCACGGCTGGCATGCTTTGGGCTGCCTCCGGTTCGAGAGTCGCCCAACAGCCGGT
This sequence comes from uncultured Chloroflexia bacterium, assembly GCA_963820415.1. Classification (GTDB taxonomy): domain Bacteria; phylum Chloroflexota; class Anaerolineae; order Anaerolineales; family Anaerolineaceae; genus CAWFZT01. The sequence goes on from CAWFZT010000004.1 coordinate 712,861, forward strand.
AACAATAATTTCAGCTTGGCCGGCTTTCTGGGCCTGCCGGATCTTCTGGCGCGAATCGGAGGCAGCTTCGGTGGTGACTGCACAGGTATTCACCACTACCAGGTCGGCTATAGAAGGGCTTGCAACAACCTCGTGACCTGCAGCGCGGAACTGGCTGGCCATTTTCTCGATTTCACTTTGGTTTAAACGACACCCGATAGTATCCAGGTAGACTTTCATAAGCGTGATTAAGGGGTGAAAACGATAAAATTATCAAAATACAGGTCGACTCCGCCAGTCGCGTAAGTACCAGCAATCAAGCCGATCCCACCTGACGAAAAATCCGAGTCATACGCCTCCAAGGATTTCTGGTTGTTTACATACAGCGATAAAGACTGGTTGGCGCAGTCTGCCCGCAGGTGGTTCTGGTTTTCTCCCTGCCGAATGGTCTGATTATATTCCAGAGTCGCTCCTGAAAGCATTGAGAAATTGCCGTCTTTAACCTTTACGATGCCATTATATCCATCGCTGGTGATCAGGAAAGAGTAATAGTTCTTTTCATCCTGGTAACGGCACAGGATGCCAAAATGATTATTATCCGGTCCGCCAATTTTCACCGTGTCGACCTCGATACGGCTGTTGGAAAATTTTTTCCCTGGCAGGGCAAAAAGGTCGGTCTGCGACTGGTTGACCAGGATACGCAGCCCGGCAGCCTGATAATCAATGATTGAACCATTCTGGCCTTTCCAGGAGGGCCAGCCGGATTTTGGGTTGGAAAAATCATCCATATACAGGATATTGCCAGCCTGCACCAGGTTGCTATTATCCAGAATGGGTATGGCGCTGCAGGCAGTCAAGAAGAGGATCCACACACATGAATGTGTGATGATAGTCCACAGATTTTTCATGTGGAAGCTCCTTATCCTCCGCCGAAATACTGCCTCAGCAAGCGCTCTACCATTGCTTGATTCTCGGGTTGACCTTTTGAAAGGTCGAGTGCCTTGCGAAGGTGCTGGTAAGCATCTTGATACTGCCCGAGCTGCAGGTAGACCTGCCCCAGATGAAGGTGGGCGGGAGCATAATCAGGGTTTTCCTGCAGGGCGCGTAAGGAGAAGCGCTCGGCTTCCTGCATATCTCCCAGTGAATACATGGTCCAGCCCATCATGTCGAGCGCTGCCGGATCACGGGGCGCTATTAAACCGCCTGGCGCGCCGCTGGGAGGGCATAGGCGCGCACGTCCAGACCGTTAGCAATGCTGAACTGTGCCAGGATCTCCCAATAGGGCGCAGTACCCGGTTCCAGTTCCACAGCATGCTGGAAATAAGCCAGGGCCTGGCTGGTTTGGCCCATATCCGCCAGGGTAGTCCCCAATTCGATCTGCCAGACAGCCTGGTCTGGTTCGACGGCGGCGACAGCTTGCAGGTCGGCCAGCGCCTTTTCCGGATGGCCCTGCCTGCGCCAGTAAAGCGCCAATAAGGCTTTAACGATGACCGAATCGGGACTGAGTTGCTGCGCTTTTTGCAGCTTTGGGTACCCGTCTTTATCCAGGTGTTGGTATGCTTCTCCCAGGAAGGCCCAGGCTTCGGCGTAACTGGAGTTGAGGTCGATGCTGTTGTTGAAAGAACGCGCTGCCAGGTCCCAATAGCCCAGGCTACCCAGGCTGCGCCCTATCAGCACTTGCCGGTAGCTCTGGTCGTCTTTTAACTCTGCCAGGCTCAACGCCTGCCGGAGCGAATTGACCTGGGTTTGCAGCGAGCGGTCATGGCTGAGGGCTTGTTGGAAATACTGTAGCGCCTCTTGGGGTTGGTCGGATAGAAGGAGTAAGCCCAACCTGAAAGCAGCTTCAGCATTCTCGGGTTGGGCTGCCAGCCAGGCACGATAGGTTTGCTCAGCGCCTCGAAAAATTACCCGACTTCCACTGCAGGTCTACTAACAGCTCGTAAGTTTTTTGCGGTGCCTTTCCAGATTGGATCAAAGCTTGCCACACTTTGACGGCCAGGGATTGTCGCCCACGGCGGAGTAGGTTTCCCCCAAGGTTTGCTGCTGGTCGGGGGAAAGGTTGCCTAGCTGGGAGGCCTGCCGAAAAGCAGGGATAGCGTTGGCCGGGTTTCCGGCCTGCAACTCAAGTTCGGCAATCTGAAGCCATAACCCGGCGCGCCAGGGCTCGTATTGGACGGCCTGCCTTAGGTAACTGGCGGCTTTTTGAGGCAGGTGGTTGTCAGTTGCCTGGCGGGCATTATCCATCGCAGTAGTCAACATCCATGGATGAGGCGCCAGACTCATCAGGAGAGCCAGGATCAAAGGCAAAACGAGTCCAAAAACCAGCCACGCCCGGTCATCAAATTGCATGGTTTCATTATAGTGCAAACAGTTACACGAATATCACTTGATTCCGGCCAGGTAGCTGATATATTTCGCGTATTCCCGCACTGTAGTATCCCAGCCTTGCCAGCTCAGGTACCAGGTTCTGGCGTGATACCAGTGGTCAGTTACCGGGTGCACCATCACGGTTATGCCCGAGCCGCGGAACACGTCGTTGAAAACTTTCCGTGTACGGCGCGAGTGGAAAGGATCAGTGACCACGATGCAGGAAGTCAGGTATTTGCTCTGCAGAAGACTAAGCACAGCTTTGGCTTCGTCCAGAGTACTGCTGGATCTAACCGAGGTGATCAGGATCGATTCCTCGGGGATGCCTTCGTGCAGGGCATCCAGGCGTTTGGCCTGGGTGGATGGAGTTTCGATTTCACCATTGTCGGAAGGCTGCCCGGTTTCGGTCAGGATAACCCAATCGGCATACTGGTCTTTGAACAGGGAGGCTGTCTCGACCATGCGGCTCATATCCCCGCTTAAAACTACGATCGCATTGGCCGGTTGGAGTGGGTCGGATACAACCAGATAGCTCCCCAGGCCGATTAGGATAAAATACAGCAAGACCAGGCCAGCAACAGCAATCAGGATAAGCCCCGTGCACCCGCCAATAGAATTTACGCAGGAGGTGCGCTTTTCCCCTGACTGAGGAAAGTTTTTAGGTTGCATAATTTATCCTGCCAGGGCTTTCTTCATTCGTTCCAGTGCTTCGACCAACATTGACCGCGGGCAGCCAAAGTTCAGACGTACAAACCCCTGGCCGTTCTTACCGAAATCGTCACCCTTGTTCATCGCGACGCGCCCTTTTTCCAGGAAGAAATCGTAAGGACTACCCTGGATACCGGATTGGCGACAATCCAGCCAGGCCAGGTAAGTGGCTTCGGGTAAACCCATAGAGATCCCCGGAAATTCCCGGCAAATGTTTTCGTAAAGGAAATCCCGGTTGGCTTCCAGGTAACATAGCAACTCGTCCAGCCAGGGCTGTCCTTCTTTGTAAGCAGCCAGTGCTGCTACCCGACCGAGGATGTTCACTTCGCTAATCAGGCCGCGGCTGGTGCTCTGGAAGGTGTGACGTAGATCTGCGTTTTGTATTACTGCAAAAGAGCAACTCAGGCCGGCTATATTGTAAGTCTTACTGGGCGCCATCAGGGTGATCGTGTTTTTAGAGATTTCAGGCTGCAGTGTAGCAATTGGGAAGTGCTGGTAACCCGAGTAAAGAAGGTCGCAATGGATTTCGTCGGAGCAAATTATTACCCCGTGGCGCAGACAAATTTCGGCCATTTTTTCCAGCTCATCGATTTTAAATACGCGCCCGACAGGATTGTGAGGGTTGCATAATATGAATATCCGTGTCTGGTCGGTAATGGCTTGCTCGAATTTTTCAAAATCGATCACATAGGCACCATTATCCAGACGGGTTAGCTCGACTTGTTGAGAGACAGACCTTGCGTGACGTTGGGCGCTGAAAAAAGGCGCGTAGACCGGGGTTTGGATCAGGATACCCTCGCCTGGTTTAGCTAAGGCCTGGCAGGCCAGGTTAAACCCATTCACCACACCTGGCATGAGCACGATTTCTTCGGGTACGACCGTCCATTGATACTTATTAGCCAGGTGGTCGATGATGACCTGCTTCAATTCATCTGGCTCACAGGGATAACCGAAGATCCCGTGTTCGACACGTTCGCGCAGGGCGTGGATCACCGGTTCGGGGGAAAGGAAGTCCATGTCGGCCACCCACATGGGCAGTACGTCCTCATCGTATTGGCGCCATTTGGCGCATTCCGTATTGCGGCGGTCAGGAAAAAAATTAAAATTACAGGGCATAGGAGAACATCCAGTTTTTCAGGTTAAATTGTGGGAGGCTGAAAGGAGTTGCTGCAAGTGCCTGTAACCGATCACGTGGAAACCACTGGCCTTTAAGAAATCTCGTATCGACTGGCTGGTAAAGACCTGGTAACGAGTAACCCGACAGGCCCAGTCAGGGGTAATAGCGCTCAACTCCGGGGTGTCCTTGGATGGATGGATAATAAAAAAGAATTGCCCTGCATATATGTCAGGGCGAAAACACTTTTCTAATTCTCCTGGCACCTCTTACGGGCAGAAATGATCTTAAAAAAGCCCCCGCCATGCCGTGTGCTGCGCAGTTTTGAACCTGCTTTCGCAGGTTGGGTACCGCCCCCGCAACTTCGCCTTGGCCTAAGCCTATCGCGTCATTACAGCGGATAAGAGGTACCCTTTTAAAGAGTGTTGGCTCAAAACGTGAAGTGCAGTATCACGGGCACAGCAGGGTTATAGTTCTTATACCACAATTTAAACCAAGTGTATAGAGAAAATTTAGAAAATTTAGAATAGCAGGCTATCCCGTGATAATATTGGCTCATTGAGACCTGCCATGCTGAATTTGAGTTTTCCCCCGGGAAAATCCAAAGAGCTATGATATTTACATTTGTCCTGTCAAGGATTGGGAATATAATCCAGGAATACTCTAGAAATAATCGAGTTTGTTAGGAATATGAGCGCAATAAGAGCCTTTATCGCCATATCATTACCCAAGCCAATCCAGCAAAAGCTTGATGAGGTCACCCGATTATTGAAAAACGAGAAAACTGGGACGGTACGCTGGGTGTCGGCGAATAACATTCACCTGACGCTCAAGTTTTTGGGAGAGGTAGACGGCGCAAAGGTCGAGGCGATCAGCCAGGTAATCCAGGCTGAGAGCCAGCATATCCATCCTTTCGAGCTTAGCGCCAGTGGGGTAGGCGCTTTTCCAAACCTCCGTCGGCCGCGGGTGATTTGGGTAGGCGTCCAGGCTCCCCAGGCTTTGATCGACCTGGCTAATGCCATCGACCAGGGCACTCAACGACTTGGATTCCAAGGTGAAGAAAGAGCTTTTAGCCCGCACCTAACCCTTGGGCGGCTTTCGCAAAATGCCTCTCTGCAAGAGATGCAGTCCGTGGCACAGGCGTTATCGGCTGCCAGGATAAGCAACCTGGGTTCATTCACTGTCACTCAGGTAACCCTTTTCCGCAGCGATCTACAATCCAGCGGGGCAGTTCATACGCCGCTTTTTACTGCCAGTCTGAATACTCTCGGTTAATGTGTGTTAAAATCTATTGACCGGCTCAACTGGAGCGGATCTTTTGCGTTCTAATTACATGGAGGCTGCATCTGAATACGACTGAAATCACCCGATCGATCATTGAGGCTCTCGAAGAAAAAAAAGCAGAAAATATCGTTTTACTCGACATTCATGAAATTGCATCTTTTACTGATTATTTCATAATCTGTACGGGCTCCAGTGACAGGATGATCGACAGCCTGGCCGAGGCGGTGCTTGAAACTGCCAAACATGAACTCGAACTTCCCGGAAAAAAAGAGGGGCAGGCAAATACAGGCTGGGTCGTAGTCGATTTCGGCGATATCGTCGTGCACTTGTTTTCGCCAGACCAGCGTGAATATTACCGACTGGAGCAATTGTGGGAAAAAGGGAAAATTCTACTCCACTTGCAGTAGAAATGTGCGACTGGAAATATAACTTGTACGAAAATTATAAAGAATGTGGATATTCGCCTTGAATGTTTATGATATCTGTCACTTTCGTCATGGTTGTTTTTCGATTATCCTAATCGACATATCCCCATTCTTTAGAGGTGAGAAATGTTTCGTGTCAGTCGCCGTTTAGATTACGGTTTGCAGTTGATGACGTCCCTGGCTTTGGACCCGGAAAACCGTTCCCAGCCTACCGCAGCCCTCGCCACCAAGTTAGACATGCCGCTGCCATTCTTGCATCAGATTGCCCATGTATTAATGCAGTCAGGCTTGATCAAAGCCACTCCTGGACAAAAAGGTGGATTGAGGTTAAGCCAACAGCCGCAGGATATCTCCGTTCTGCAAATCATCGAAGCGTTGGAAGGACCAATTACCCTCAGCCCTTGCCAGGATTGTGAGGAGAATTGCCCGAGACGCCAAAACTGCGCCACCCTTATCATCTGGAACGATCTACAAGATCGGATTTCAGCGTACCTTGAGAATATTCACCTGGACATGTTGTCCGACAAGAAGCAGCAAATTCCTTCTTTCCCGCTGTCTACCGAATATCCTGTAAATCTTTCCTCTCAGTAACTATTCATTTAGACCAGCTTGCGAACCTAACAGACTTCGCAAGCTGGTTTCTAGGCTAATGCCGCCAGCACCTCAGGGCTATGTTCGGCTGGTTTTACATGCTTGAACACCTTTTTGATCGTGCCGTCGGGTGAGATGAGAAAACTCGTCCTCAGCACGCCGTAAAACTCGCGCCCGTAAGACTTTTTCAGTCCCCAAACACCGTAAAGGTCATGGACCTTATGGCCTTCATCCGCCAGCAAGGTAAAGGGTAAATGGTATTTTGCCTTAAATTTGGCGTGAGATCCGGCGAATCCGGACTGACTCCCAGAATGACCACCCCGGCTTTCTGATAAGCGGAGTAATCATCGCGAAAATTGCAAGCCTCGGTCGTGCAGCCGGGAGTGTCATCTTGAGGATAAAAATAGAGTAAGACAGGTTTGCCGTGGAATTCGGATAATTTGTGTGGTTTACCGGTCTCATCCGGCAGGGTAAAATCTGGTGCGGTTATATTTTCTTCGATTGGCATAGTTTCCTCCTTAATTTTTCTACCTATATTGTATTGTTTTTCTAGCCGTTTTCCAGGCACCTGGGCAGATAACGTTATGCAGGAGTAGGCACCACTTCGCCCATGTGGGTAATATCGTAACCGGGCACGGCTGCTACGGCTTTGCGGAAGGCTGAGTCAGCCATCAAGTCAAATAGGGGAGTAAGTAAATCCCCCTGTAAAAAACGGGTGGGGATTACCAGGTCAAAACGTTCTTGAAAGAGGGGAATAAAATCCAGGTCGAGAGCGCTGGCAGCCGCCGGGATACCAAGTCCGGTATCGGCCCTGCCTGAAGCCACCTCGGCTGCCACAGCCAGGTGAGTAAATTCTTCCTGGGCGTAGCCCTGCACGCTGCTCGCAGGAATATCCAGCTTTTGCAAATAGTAATCCAGCAGAACACGTGTACCGGCGCCACGCTGGCGGTTGACATATATTACCTCGGGGTGAGCCAGGTCCATCTACGGCGCTGCGTGGGAAAGCGGGCAAGGCTTCAGGGGAAGCAATCGTCTCGGCTGTCACTCTGCCCAATGCCTGAGCGGTTTTCAGGTTTTCCGTTTCAGGCCTGGGAAGTGGGAGATGTGCCATCCAACGTTTAGATGCTTCCTGTGGGGGAAGCAATTCAAGAAATTCTGGCATGGATTAATGCGTCCAAAGGGTGAAAGTGACCAGGTACGCCGTCAACACCACCGTGGCAACTGCATTCAGCGACAGCAATCGCCAGTGGGGCTTTGCGCCTGTAGCAATCGAGCTCATCTGCCAGATCTGAAAGAGTCCCAGGGGCAGGCCAAGCAGTCCTGGCCAGGTTAGTAGCCAAGGCAAGCCCAGGACGGCAGCCAGGCCGAACAACAGGAAGCCGAACAAGATGAGCAGGTTGTGCAGGTTCATACCCCGTTGCCAGCCCAACCGTACCATGGAGGTCCTGCGGCTGTATTTTTCGTCTGAAGCATATCCTTCCAGTGAAAGTGCTAAAAGCATCGCCAGGTAGAGGGCGGTGATTGGGAACGTGATCATCGCCAGCAGGCGGTGTAAATTTCCTACCTGCAGAAGGAAGGCCAGAGCCGGGACGAAGTTAGCCATTATGAATGACAGCGCCAATTCGCCGTAACCCGAATACACCAGCCTGAAAGGAGGCACGGCGTAGAAAAAAGAGACCAGGAAGGCCAGCCCAAGCATCATCAGAGAAGAGGTATTCAGGGTGCCGTTGGCAAAGAGTAAAACTGTGATCACTGCGCCAATCGTGAGGGTTGTGGTGGAAAGTAGGAGAAGGGCTGAGCGTGAGTAAGTCAACTCTCCGCTATCTTTTCCCAGTCCATCTGGCTTACCATGCGGACGATTCTCCCTGACTGGCAGGTCGTAGACAGCTTTTAGATAAAAACTGCTCAATTGAAGCATAGTCACACAAGCCTGCCCGAGCCAGTAAGTTGTCCAATTGATCGACTGGCCCAGGTAATGGACAATCCCGCCACCCAGGGCATAAAATAAAACACCAACCAACAATGCTTGCGGTTGAGAAAGGCGAAAGAAATTTGATACAGTAGACTGCTGGGATTCCTTCATTAGGCCTCTTTCAAGTCAACTGGTAACCCCCGTCCACTACCAGGGTTTGACCAGTTATGTACTCATTTTGGACGAGGAACAGCACTGCTCGGACGATATCCTGAGGGGTTCCGGTTTTTTTAGCTGGCAAACGTTCGACCAGCCGCTCCCATTGGTCGCCGGGGAGGCCTGGGGTAGGCATGACCAGCCCAGGAGCGACGGCGTTCACCCTGATCCCAGGAGCCAGTGAGCGGGCCAGAATGCGGGTAAGTACCTCCAGGCCGGCTTTGCTGACCGAGTAAGCCGGGTACATCTTCCAGGGGCGGCCCGAGGCGGCATCGGTGAGGTTGATGATGACGCCGTATTCCTTCATCAATTGTGCAGCATAGCGGGCGCATAACCACGGAGCCCGTAAATTTAAATCAAAGGTTGCATCCCAATCCTCGATAGAAGTATTCTCCAGGCTGCCAGCATGCATTACGGCGGCTGAATTCACCAACACTTTTAAAGGCGATGGATAGGCGTTAATTTGGTCGAAAATTCTCCTGATCTGCTCTGGAACGGTCAGGTCTGCCTGAAGCAGTAAGGCTGGGACGCCTTTGTCTTCCAGTTGGCGGGATAGCGCCTGTGCCTGGCGAACTGAGCTGTTGTAATGCAAACCGATGGCATACCCCTGATCCGCCAGTGCCAGGGCAATTTCCCGGCCTAATCGGATAGCAGCTCCGGTGACAAGCGCCAACGGTTTCACCTGCAGATCGGATGGCATAGTCTCCCTCGATTGTTATTTTAACATACCTTGTCCTTAATTTGGTTCGCTGGGAATTGCCGTGGTGGTTCTTCCATGGGAAACCTCAAAGATCCCAGAATTTTCGGCCAAGGGGGAGATGCTATAATTGGACAAGAAAAAACAATCATGTTTAAACACGCCATCGTACGTCCACCGGCAAAGACTTTTAACCAGGGGTTGACTACCGCTCAGTTTGGATCGCCTGATTTTGAACTGGCCCTGGCTCAACATGAACTGTATTGTATAGCCTTGCAGAAATGCGGGGTAGAGTTGATCCGGCTCGAAGCAGAGGAGAATTACCCGGATTCGACCTTCATCGAAGACGTGGCCGTCCTGATAAGAGGGGCAGCCATCCTGAGCAACCCAGGGGCGCAGAGCCGTAAGGGCGAGGTAATGGCGATGCGACCTGTCCTGGGTCGTTATTTCCAAAAAATGTATACCATTACCCCTCCCGGGACACTGGACGGGGGAGATATTTGCGAGGCAGGCCATCATTTCTTTATCGGGATTTCCGAACGTACGAATGAAGAAGGTGGGCGGCAGATGGCAGAATTCCTGAAAAATGAGGGTTTCACCTCCAGCTTCGTCCAGGTCGCCGGTATCCCCGGGATTTTGCACCTGAAAAGCGGCCTCACCTTCCTCGGAAATAACCGCCTGGTATTGATCGATGCAATTGCTGGATTGCCGCAATTTAAGGAATATGACGTCTTTCGTGTAGATGAAGCTGAGAATTATGCAGCTAACTGCGTGTGGGTGAATGACCATCTGCTCATGGCGAAAGGTTATCCTAAACTGCGCCAATCCCTGGTACATCACGGTTACCAGGTGCTGTCTCTTGATATGTCTGAGTACCGCAAAATGGATGGGGGGTTGAGCTGCCTTTCCTTGCGGTTCTGATCGTATGTTTTGACTACATTGAACAAAATCTGGCGCTATTTATCTGTTGGTTTTTCAATCAGTGATTAACAGGTTACTTTGGCTTGACCAGCCATTTTTTGACTAATTGGTCGATTTCACCATCGCCTTTGACGGCCGCCAGGCCCTGATTGATTTTAGCCAGCAAATCAGGCTGTTTGTTGCATACTGCCACGCCATAGTTTTCGTTGGTGAAAACCGAGCCAGCCGTCTTGATCTTGGTGGGATTCCTGCCCACAAAACCGATTGCCAACGGATTATCAGCGATGACCGCATCGATATGACCATTCATTAAATCCAGAAAAGCTTCGTCGATAGTGTCATAAGCAGTATATTGTACGTTGAGGATCTTTTGAGCTTCGGAAGCGCCGGTAGTCCCTAACATAGCGCCGACTTTTTTGCCACTCAAGTCATCCTTGCTCTTGATATCTGTATTGCTGATATTGACGATAACAATCAGGCCCGCTGCAAAGTAGGGATCCGAAAAGAGCATGGATTTCTTGCGCTCATCCGTAATGGTGATGGCAGAGATAGCCGCATCGTACTGGCATTGGGAGAGGCCAATCAATGCCGAATCGAAGGGGGCGTTCACAAACTCAATTTGCAGGCTTTCTTTCTGGGCAATGGCGTTCATCAAATCTACGTCGAAGCCAACCGGCTGCTTGCTCGTCTCGTCTAAAGTTTCGAATGGCGGCCAAATTGCGTCTGTGACTACGCGGACTTTCTTGGCGTTTGCCTGGCAAGAACTAAACAAAACACCGGCTAACAAAACCAGTACGAACCAAAAATGGGCGGTCTTCTTCGTTGGCTCTCTCCAGATTTGAGCTACCAGGTTGGGATATCCAGGCGATTTATAATTTTCATTATTTTACCACAGGCATTTTTTGACTTTAGCCATTTTTTGTGCTATTCTTTAGACTGTTCAGCAGGAATTTTTATTATTTTATTCAGGAAGGGATTATGCACCGGGAACGCGTCTCTGACAACGTGTATTGGTTCCAAAGTGAAATATACGCACAGGTCACTGCAGGAGTAGTTACAGGCCCACAGTGGGCAGTAGTCATCGATACTCTGGCGATACCTGAAGAAACTCTGGCAATGCGCTCTTTTATAGAAGAAGAGCTGGCAGTTCCTGTACGCTATATTATCAATACCCATTATCATGCCGACCACACTTGGGGAAACTGCCTGTTTCCCGGGGCGACAATTATCGCTCACATGCTTTGCCGGCAACTTATGATCGAACGCGGCGCGGAATCCCTTGAATCGGCCAAACGTCAAAATCCGGTTTTCAAGCAGATCAAGCTGGTGTTGCCTCATTTGACCTTTGAGCTAGGTGAAATGTCTCTGCGGGTTGGTAAAAAGAACCTGATCTTAAGCCACACTCCTGGACACAGCCGGGATGGGATTTCCGTCCTGGTGGAGGAAGATCGGGTCTTGTTCGCAGGGGACGCATTCCTTCCACTGCCATATATTGTGGATGGCGACACAGATGAATCCAACGCCACCATCAAAAGAATCGGTAAAATGGGACTGGAGAATATTGTCCAGGGACATGGGGACATTATTCTGCGCGGCGAGATCGAAGAGGCAGCAAAGTCTAACCTGGGGTATCTATCCGCCTTGCGCAAAGCAGTGAGGAATGCCGTCCGTCGCCGTAACTCTCAGGATGTGCTGGTAGGCATCGATATCGAATCTTGTGGGAAAAGCAGGGTCTTGTTGGGCGGATTGGCCGAAGAGTTACACCGCAGGAATGTACGATCCTTATATCGCCAAATGACGAATGAAGGCGGATTAACTCCAGCCGGCTCGTTAAAGAAGAATGAGCTTTTTCTCTTGACCGGTTCTAATTGGAAGTCGCTTTCTTTGTGGCCTTTTTAAGAAATAAGGCGCGCAGCCCGACTACTCTTTCTGTGCCTTCTTTCAACCGTTTCAGATTAGGCCGCAACGCCCATAGGACAACTAATAACGAGATCACTCCGTACATTGCATATTCCCAGGGCGATTGGCCAATCCAGGCACGGTAACCAAAGACCACGATTGAGAAAAACGCTACGCTGATCGTGGTGACCGAAGCGTATCCGCCGAAAAGGAACACCGCCGCAGATAGAGGTAAAACGATATACCAGGTGGAAGGCCACAAAGCGATGGCTCCTCCCAGCACGGTCGCGCCGCCAGCCCCGCCGCGCAGGTGAATGTGTTTGGTTAAAGGGTCACGCTCGACCAGGAAGATGGAATGGTTATGGCCCAGCACCGCCATAAGACCTGCGGCAACCCTGATCCAGGGGAGACCAGGCACCAGCCAACTTACAATCCAGGCAGTGGATACGCCTTTCATCACGTCAAGAAAGCCAGTTAGCAAGCCAGCCAGTAATCCTGCAGCGCGCATTGCATTTGTTCCTCCAGTGCGTCCGCTCTCAACCCGGGTGACGTCCTTTCCATTGGCGATTTTAACAATAATCCAGCCAAACGGAATTGTCCCTGCCAGGTAAGATAACAATAAAGCACCAGCTATTTGAAATATCAGGGTCATAGTTCCTCGGTTTCTACAAGTGATAACACCAAATTAAAAATCCAGTTTCTTGGATTCATAATCTTCAATGTTGACTTCGTTTATGGCATTTTCCTTGATTATAAATCCTTTTATTTGCAATATCGAATTTTCGGGGAACAGCAGCACTAACACAACCCCTGGATAAGAAAATTGTAGAAGATCGGTTTCAGAGGGATAAGCAGGTCCTGCGGGATGAGAATGATAATAGCCAAGCATCTGTAGGGAATTTTGCTCTAGGAACGCAAATGCCTTGAACTGTTCTTCGGGCGCCATACGAAATTTGACCGGGCTGTGCAGCTCATTGGTGATCGGTAACACATATTTTATATGGTCACCGCTTCCACCTAAAATTCCACAGGCTTCTTCAGGGAAACAGCGCAGAACATGAGCGCGCATTGTCTCGATCATTTCCGCCGTTAGCATCAACTTTTCGGGCATTTATCTCCTGCCGAAAATCAACACCAGTCCCCACAAGACAGCCAGCATCACCGCCGGCTCGATCCACAGAGTGCGCCACGATCGATTTTCCTCGATAGAACCGGCCAGGCTGGTCAACGCATAGGCCGGGCCGATCAGGATCAAACCGTAAGCGAGGGGTGACAATGGCCAGTAATGCAGTCCCATGCCGATCTGGCCGACGACCAACGCTATTCCCAGCGACCATGTCAGGCATCTACGGCCATTCAAGCGCAGAAACAGGCTGCGGTAGGCCACGAGCGCCATGGGGAAAAACAAGGCAGGCAGTAACAAGTACAGGCGGGAATCTGGCCGGCGAATAGCGATAGCCAGGATCAGGTATAGGGCGTAAGATACCGCGGTCAAGCCGATGGTTGCCAAGGCATAGCGGGCATCCGAAAAATCGACCACAATATATTCGGCCAGGAATACCAGCATCAATAAAATGCCACCCAGGGCAAAAACGATCCACCATTCGAAGCCTATGGTAATGGAACTGATCGGTACTCCGATCACCCAGGCGGTCATGGCGGGAAGCAGGCTGTGCAGGAAGGTTTTTTGATTGCCAAGGTAGGGATGCCCCCCCAACAGCCAATCGGTCCCAAATGCGGCCAGCAAGGCTACCAGCACTGCCACGACTGTACTGAATGTCAGGCGAAACGGGAAAATCACACCCGGTAAAGCCAGGACAAACTGGGTTTCGGGAAACTTGATGAACGGCGTGAGGGCGTAGGCCAGTAGAATCGTGGCAGTCAGGATACTTAACCGGTTGGCATCTGGCAAATGCTGATGCTCTTCCATGAATTCATTTTACCCGTTCAAAGCTTGCCTGCCAAGTATGCTTTAAAAACAACGTGTGCAAGGTTGTGCTCAGTCAACTGTGGTAAAATAACCTTTTGTATGGAAACAGACCCGAATTCAATAACCACTTCTTCACCCAGGATGATTTCCTCATTCGTTAGCGGATTTAATTCTGTAGCGAGTCATATTTATTTAATCCTCTTCCCCATCTTCCTGGATCTGTTGTTGTGGTTTGGGCCGCACCTGCGGATCAAGAACCTGCTCCAGCCGGTGATCAGTGAGATGGTTGATAACCTCAAGACTCTGGGGTCTCCCGATATGGTGCAGATGGCCGCACTGGCTCAGACCATCTGGCAAACTACGATCGAAAGGTTCAACCTGTTAAGTTTATTGCATACTATCCCCATCGGAGTTCCCAGTCTGCTGGTTTCGGAGGCGCCGCTCAAGACCCCAGTTGGGGATGCACCGTTGTTAGAGCTTTCCTCGCTTGGGATAATAATAGGATTGTGGCTTCTGATTGTTTTATTAGGTTTGGTTTTTGCCTCGCTTTATTTTGATTCCATCGCTCGCTGTACCCTCCAAGAAAAGAAGTCCTTTTCGATGAAACAGGCAGCCCGTGCGACCCTCCAGATCATACTGTTGAATGTCATCCTGATTGGTATTGGCATCGTTTTATTTATTCCCGTGACGTTAATGGTCTCTTTGATTACTTTAATCAGTCCTTTCCTGGCGCAAATATTCCTCCTGCTTATCGCCTTGTTCCTTTTATGGCTGCTGGTTCCGCTAATATTCACCCCACACGGGATCTTTTCCAATCAGCAGAACGTCCTGGCGGCTATCCTTAACAGCATCCGTCTGGTGCGTTTTTTCCTTCCAGGTACTGGATTATTCCTCCTGCTGGCGATCTTATTAGGGCAGGGTCTGGACGTTCTATGGCGTGTTCCGGCTGAGAATTCCTGGATGACTTTGATAGGAATCGCCGGGCATGCTTTTATCAGCACCGGGCTCTTGGCTGCAAGTTTCGCATATTACTCAGGCGGGATGCGCCGGATGCAGGATACAATAAAAAATATCAACCCTGCCGGGCGGTAGTCCTCGGACAATTTATCTCTTAGGTGACTTTGGGAGGAGTTTGTGGAACAACCCAATAGCTCGTATGATGCCAAAGATATTCAGGTGCTTGAAGGCCTCGAAGCGGTCAGGCGCCGCCCAGGTATGTACGTTGGCGGCACTGATCTAAAAGCCTTGCATCACCTGGTTTACGAGGTGGTGGACAATTCAATCGATGAAGCCCTGGCAGGCGCCTGCAACCGGATCGATATTACTATCCATCCGGACAGCAGTGTCTCCGTACAGGACAACGGCCGCGGCATACCGGTGGATATCCACCCAGAAAAAAAGAAATCCGCCCTGGAAGTGGTAATGACCGTACTGCACGCTGGGGGTAAGTTTGGCGGTGGAAGCTACAAAGTATCCGGTGGTTTGCATGGCGTGGGTGTGTCGGCGGTCAATGCCCTGTCTGAATGGTGTGAAGTCGAAGTCAGGCGGGAAGGAGCTGTTTACTTCCAGCGTTACGAACGTGGTATTCCTCTCGAACCGGTGAAGGTTATCGGAAAAAGCGAAGATAAAACGACCGGGACAAAAACCACTTTTCATTTCGACCCAACGATTTTCAAAGGTGAGCCCGAATTCAATTTTGACACTCTGTGCAAGCGTTTCCGAGAAATGGCTTTCGTCACCCGGCGAGTGCAGATCCATCTGATCGATGAGCGCTCTCACCATGATATGACTTTCTATTTTGAGGGTGGGATCAATTCCTTCGTTCGATTTCTCAATCGGAACCGCGAAGTGATCCATCCGGTAGTTTATGTGGAGAAAGAAGTGGAAGGGATTGGCATCGAAGCCGCTATCCAGTACACGGATGCCTATGCCGAATCGGTTTACGCTTTCGCCAATACGATCAATACTATTGACGGTGGTACGCACCTGACCGGCTTGCGCGCTGCTACGACGCGGGTAATTAACGATTATGCCCGGCACAACGGCCTGCTCAAGGAAGTTGATCCGAATTTCACCGGGGACGACACACGCGAAGGCATGACTGCCATAATTAGCGTCAAACATCCGGATCCTCAGTTTGAAAGCCAGACTAAGGTCAAGCTGATGAACCCGGAGGTCCAGACCTACGTCCAGCAGGTAGTCGGGGAAGCTTTCAACACCTTTATGGAAGAGAATCCTTCGGCTGCCAAAGCAATTGTGTCAAAATGTCTGACTTCTGCTCGCGCCCGTGATGCGGCTCGCAAGGCACGTGACCTGGTAATCCGTAAATCTGCACTGGAGAGCCTGACCTTGCCTGGCAAGCTAGCCGATTGTTCCGAGCGCGATTCGACTAAAACTGAAATGTATATCGTCGAAGGCGACAGCGCAGGTGGTTCGGCCAAACAGGGGCGTGACCGCCATTTCCAGGCCATCCTGCCCTTACGCGGGAAAATCTTGAATACCGAACGCGCCCGCCTGGATAAGATCCTTTCTAACAACGAGGTGAAAGCCCTCATTTCTGCGATTGGGACCAGCATCGGGGAATCGTTTGATTTGACCAATTTACGTTATGGGCGCATTATTATCATGACCGATGCGGATGTAGATGGCAGCCATATCCGTACCTTGCTGTTGACATTCTTCTTCCGTTATATGCAGCCCTTAATCGAAGAAGGTCATCTCTTTATCGCCCAACCTCCCTTGTACCGGATTGCACTGAAAAATCAGGATCGTTATGCCTATAACGATGCCGACAAAGACCGCATTTTGAAGGAAATGGGCACCAGCGCTGACAAAGCCACCTTATCACGTTATAAGGGTTTGGGCGAAATGAACCCGACCCAGTTATGGGAAACTACGATGAACCCCGCCAACCGCACGTTGATACTGGTGACGGTCGAGGATGCTGCGGTTGCGGATCGCACCTTCGATATGTTGATGGGTGAGGCCGTGCTGCCCAGAGCTCGTTTTATCCAGACCCACGCAAAAGATGTCAGGAATCTTGATGTTTAAATTTTCTCTAAGAAACCTCCGGATATGTAATGAGGCATTATGAAAGTTATCGTGGTTGGTTGCGGCAGATTGGGTTCTGAGCTCGCTTATCGTCTTTACCTGCGCGGGCACGAAATCTCTGTCATCGATAATGTGGCAGCCGCTTTTGAATCCCTCCCTATGGATTTCAAGGGACGGGTTCACGAAGGCGAAGCCATGAATAAGGATGTATTGCACCGGGCTGGGATTGAAAAGGCGGATGCCCTGGCAGCCGTCACCAATTCAGACCCGTTAAACATGGTAGTCGGACATTTGGCCAAGGTCATCTATCACGTCCCGAACGTGGTGGCGCGCAATTATGACCCAGTTTTACGCCCCATGTTTGAAGCTTTCAATCTCCAGGTGATCAGCTCGACCATCTGGGGAGCCCAAAGACTTGAAGAATTGATTCACCATTCAGAGCTCCACAGCATATTCTCGGCTGGAAATGGCGAAGTGGAAATTTACGAGTTCACCGTTCCTGAGAGGTGGCACGGAAAAATACTGGGCGACCTGATCTCCTGCGATGAATGTGTGGTTATTTCCCTGACTCGCGCCGGAAAAGCTGTTTTGCCATCCAAGGATATGCAATTAGATGCGGGTGATGTTGTGCACGCTAGCGCCACCTTTGAGGGTGTTGAAGATCTGCGCAAACGATTGAGCGCAGGAGGTTAGCATGTTTGTATTAATTGCTGGGGGTGGGCGTACTGGCGCTCAACTGGCCCGTTATTTACTTTCCCAGAACCATACCGTGCATGTGGTGGATAATCGTCCGGAAGTACTCGCACGCATTCACCGTGAGCTGCCGACGGAAATTATTTTCGAAGGTGATCCCATCCACCCACATGACCTGGAACAGGCAGGAATTGCCAATGCTGATGTGGTGGCAGCCTGCACGACTATCGATGAAAAGAATCTGGTGGTTTGTTTTATTGCCCATAATTGCTATGGAGTAAGGCGGGCGATCGCCCGTGTCAACGATCCGCGCAACGCCTGGCTCTTTAACGAGACGTTCAACGTGGATGTGGCAGTCAACCAGGCGGAAATCCTGGCCCACCTGATCGAAGAAGAAATGTCGATGGGGGACATGATCACCCTGCTCAAACTGCGCCGCGGCAACTATTCGCTGGTAGAAGAGAAGATACCGGCGGGGCGCCGGCTATCGGGAAACAAATCAAGGACCTTGGCCTGCCGGAACGTTGTGTGGTTGCCGCCATTATGCGTAAAGGAGAGGTGATCGTCCCGAGGGGAGTCAGTACTTTCGAAGAAGGTGACGAAGTGTTGGCGGTGACCGACCCGGAAGGGACACGCCTTTTGAATGACCTATTTTCTGCGCCGGAAAAACAGCGTAACGGTGTAAAGGCAAACAATGTTTGACCGTCCGGCAACCTTGCGGTATAATTCGACTTTGCGTGCTCAAAGGGTATAGTCTCAATGATTTTGGAAAAGATTTCCGAAATCTCCAACTGAACACGACCGGTTGAGGATTTCGGAAGTCCGTTCCTCTGGTTTGTTGAGAAGATATACTGAACCCAATCACAGAAAGGATTGATTTTCAGGATGCCAAAGCGGACTTACCAACCAAAAATTCACCAGCGGGTGCGAGTGCACGGATTTCGCGCCCGCATGTCGACCGCTGATGGTCGTGAGGTGCTCAAACGCCGACGTTTGAAGGGTCGCTATAAAATGACTGTATCAGCGAACAATCACGTAAAGCGGATTCGCTGGTAGCATTTGCGAAAGACACGGGAGCTGCGTGCTCGTCTGAGCTTGCATCGAAATGAGCTGCCGGTCTGGAGTACGGTAAATCGACAGGAATATGGGTGAAACGCAGGTTTCGCCTGTCCCGCTCCAACGATATTCAGCGGGTGCGGCGTACTGGAAGGTCTTATGCCCACCCGCTGCTTGTGTTGGTTGCCGCACCGGCGCAATCTTCACAAACACAAATTGCTATCATCACCGGCCGCCGGATCGGATTTGCCGTCCAGCGTAACCGCATCAAGCGGCAAATTCGAGCCTGCCTGGATAAGCTACACCCTGACTTGCAAGATGGGTGGCACCTCGTGATACTGGCCCGTCAGCCAATCCTCCAGGCTGATTTCGCAGAAATAGACCAGGCTTTAAAGTCAGTCCTTAGACGTGCGGGATTGATTTTGGAAGTTAAGGCAAAAGATGGACGCAATCCATGATTATTCCGACGAGCCACATTTACGTGACCTGCCTTTTAATATTAAAACGATGGCTCGCTGGATTTTACTTTTAATAATACGGGCTTACCAGAAGGTTGTCTCCCCTTCTTTACCAGCTAATACCTGTCGCTTTTATCCTTCTTGTTCTCATTACGGTTACCAGGCAATTTATAAGTATGGAGCCATCAAAGGAAGCGTTATGACAGTTTGGAGAGTTCTACGCTGTAACCCCTTCAACCCCGGTGGGTACGACCCTGTGTCGTAGGATCGAATTGGATCTTTCAGGAAAAAAATGGAAGAAAAATGAAATCATTTCCAATAAAAATATTACTTCTTTTAGTCATCGGGGGGGTGCTTTTGAGCTCTTGCTCAGGAGGCCTCGTTGCAAACAGTTGGCCGGGGGTAACTGCCGGCAAAGACCTGGTCTATCTATCCGATCAAGGGTTCGTCTTTGCTGTGAAAGTGAGTGATGGCAGTATGGCCTGGCGTTATCCTGCTGATAAAGCTGACCCTAAAATAAATTTTTATGCTGCTCCAGCGTTGGGTAATACACAGCTAGTAGTAGGCGACTATGGCACCTCGCTATACAGCCTAGATCCCCAGAATGGCAGCGGGAAGGTCATTTATAATAAGGGTCAAGGGCGTTGGGTCGCCAGTCCTTTGATCGTGAATAATAAAATCCTGGCTCCCTCGGCAGATGGTAACCTGTATGCCTTCGACCTGAACGGAAACCTGGTGTGGCCTATACCTTTCAAAACCCAGCAGATGATATGGGCCCAACCGGTCAGCGACGGGACGTTGGTCTACCAGGCAAGTATGGACCACAAACTATACGCGCTGAAGCTGTCAGATGGCAGCCTGGTATGGTCTACCGATTTGGGTGGGCCTGCTATCTCCAGTCCAGCCCGGGACGAAAATGGCGTGCTGTACGTGGGTACACTGGCCAGTGAGATGCTGGCTGTCGATACGAAGACCGGCCAGATTTTATGGAGGCACACCTCGCCAGGGACGATCTGGTGTACCCCGCTGGTGGTTGGAAATACTCTTTATTACGGGGATTACACAGGCAAAGCCAACGGAGATTCGACAGGCAAAGCCATCGCCCTGTCCACCAAGGACGGTTCTACAGTATGGGCTATAGATCTGGCAGGACCGGTGACCGCTTCAGCCACGTCTTTCAAGGATGGATTAATTTACGTCATGGAAACCGGCGACATTCAAGCTTTGACAATGGATGGTAAGAAATCCTGGTCGCATAAAATTAATAATGGTAAACTGTATAGTACCCCGGCAGTGGTCGGCGACTACCTGGTCGTGCCGGTTACCCAGGGTGACTCATTAATGGTTGCACTGGACGCGAATGGCAATGAAGTCTGGTCATTTGTTATGCCGAAGTAAGGAGTGAAGTTAGGATAATATCATGTGGGACACGATCATCATTTCCCCGTTTACGAATGTGCTGCTGTTTATTTATACCCTGGTTTCCCATAATTTCGGGATAGCCATTATCCTTTTTACCTGCCTGATCCGATTGATCACGCATCCCTTGATGGTGCAACAAATCAAAGGGGCCAAGGCCATGCAGGACCTGCAAAAAGATAAGCGCTACATCGAAATGCAGAAGAAGTACAAGAACGATAAAGAGAAATTTGCTCAGGAGCAGATGAAACTTTACCAGGAGTTGCATATCAGCCCCTTTTCGAGTTGTTTGCCGATGCTGATCCAGTTCCCGATCATGATCGGCCTTTATCAGAGTGTGATACTGGCGCTGGCAAGCACTCCCATCCAACTGTTGAACCTGACCCGGCATGTCTATCCAGGGCTGCTCAAGGTTGCCGATGTAATCCCATTGAACAGCCATTTCCTGTGGATGAACCTGGGCACTCCCGATATCATCAACCTGCCTTTTCTGTCCTTCGTTATCCCAGTCCCAATCCTGGCCATTGTCGTGGTAATTACAACATACCTGCAATCCAAGATGATGACTCCCACCTCTTCAGGATCTGCAGGTGATCAAAGCGCCATGATAGGCAACATGATGAATATTTATATGCCGTTCTTTATGGGATGGATAGCGTATACGCTGGCATCAGGCCTGGCTTTATATTTCGTCGCATCTAACTTGATTGGTATTGGCCAATACGCATTGCTTGGACAATTGAACTGGAGGAACATCATTCCAGGTAAAAAGACTATCCAAAAAAGCAAAGCGTGATATTTGAGGCAATTATGAGTCTAGAAAAGACTACCCTGGAAATTATTGCTCCCTCGGTTGAAGAAGCAGTCGCTAGAGGTTTGAGCCAGTTGGGGTTACCGGGTGAAGCCGTCGAGGTTGAGGTTCTAGACCCCGGCAGCCATGGCTTCTTGGGAATTGGCGGCCGGCAGGCCAAAATCCGGCTGCGGATAAAAGAAGAGGTCCAAACGAACAACACGACCGGGGCTTCTCATCCTCAGGCGCAGGTGTCCACACCTGCACCTGCTTCGGCTCCGGTACCAGCCAGGTATAAAGCGGCTCCTGAGGCGCGGCCTGTCTTCGCCGTAAATGACCAGAAGCTAAATGTATCCATTCAGGTTGTGCATGAATTGTTAGAGCGCATGAAGGTTACCGCTGAGGTGAATGCGCATTATATGGAGTCGTCTGATCCTAAAGAGGAAGCGGTCGTGCTGGTGGAAATCCAGGGGGATGACTTGAGCATTCTTATCGGCCGCCGGTCTGAAACTTTAAATGCTTTGCAGTATATCGCTAGCCTGATTGTAGGCAAAGAGCTGGGCGAATGGGTGCCAATGATGATCGATGTGCAGGGTTACCGGGCCCGGCGTGAACGCCAACTGCGCCAGATTGCCCGTCGCATGGCTGAACAGGCAATTCACACCGGGAAGCGCCAAATTTTGGAACCGATGCCCGCCAATGAACGCCGAATCATCCACATGGAGCTTCACGATCACCTGCAGGTCACCACGGAAAGCCAGGGTGAGGAACCCAACCGTAAGGTAACGATTTTTCCGAAAAAATAGAACGATTATGCGCGCCGTTGATATTATTATCAAGAAGCGTGACCACGGTGAATTAACCTGCCAGGAAATCGAATTCTTCGTCAACGGATTCACGCGTGGCGAAATTCCTGATTACCAGGTATCTGCCTGGGCGATGGCAGTGCTGCTCAACGGGATGACCGACCGGGAAACCACCGATCTTACCATGGCTATGGTTCATTCCGGCGAAACCCTCGATTTGAGCGGAGTGGTACCGATCGCGGTGGATAAACATTCAACCGGAGGCGTCGGGGATAAAACCACGCTAGTCGTAGAACCGATTGTGGCCGGCTGCGGGTTGGCAGTTGGGAAAATGTCTGGACGCGGGTTGGGTTTCAGCGGCGGCACCCTGGATAAAATGGAATCGATCCCCGGTTACCGGACGAACCTGACCCGGGAAGAATTTATCCACCAATTGGCGACGATTGGCCTGGTGCTAACCGGTCAAAGCCTGGACCTGGCGCCAGCGGATGGCAAGTTGTATACCCTGCGGGACGTCACGGGGACAGTCCAATCGATCCCGTTAATTGCTTCTTCGGTGATGAGCAAGAAGATCGCCGCCGGAGCGCAAGCGATCGTGCTGGATGTCAAGTGTGGGATAGGAGCGTTCATGCGCACCCTCGACGAAGCTCGCCAGTTAGCCCGCCTGATGGTGTCAATTGGGGCGTTGAGCGACCGGAAAGTGGTCGCGTTGATCTCGGACATGAATCAGCCCCTGGGTTCTGCTGTGGGCAATGCAATGGAGACACGTGAGGCCATCGATACGCTGCACGGCAACGGGCCCCGTGATTTTTGCGAGCATTGCTTGATCGTTGCCAGCCACCTGTTGGCGCTGGGACGCCATGCCGAGAGCCTGGAAGAGGGGCGCCGGATGGCTGAATGGTCGCTAGGGACCGGCAAAGCCTGGGAGAAATTTCACAGCCTGGTAGCCGCCCAGGGCGGCGATGTGCGCTATATTGACAATCCGGACTTACTGCCTCACGCCACAATTGTACAGACTGTCACAGCTCGCCATTCGGGTTACATTGTTGGGATCAATGCCCGGGAGGTTGGTGAAACGGCTGTGGATTTAGGGGCTGGACGGGCGCGTAAAGGCGATGAAATCGACCCGGCAGTTGGCATCCTTGTTCACCAGAAGGTGGGCAACCGCGTAGAAGAGGGGGACGTTTTATTTACGATCCATGCCAATGTGGCGGAGAAAGTTGCCCCGGCCAGCCAACGGTTGACGGATGCTTGTGCCTGGAGCGACAAACCCTGCCAGCCGCTGCCGCTCATTTATGATGTAATAATATAGGGGGGTTCCATCTTATCCAACCTTCCAAGGAGAATACTTTGGGCGTTCATCGAATTTGCGTGTTGGGATTGGGGTATATTGGTCTGCCGACGGCCAGCACTTTTGCCACTCACGGGTTACAGGTCATCGGTGTGGATGTGAATCCTCACGTGGTGGAAACGCTGCGTGAAGGTAATTTGCATATTCAGGAACCCGGCTTGCGGACCCTGGTTCAAGCAGCTATACGCTCGGGAAACCTGGTGATTGCCAGACAACCTGAACCGGCGGATGCTTTCATTATTGCCGTACCAACTCCTTTTTACGACGATAAACGCGCCGATTTTAAGTTATGTCATCTCAGCCGCTGAATCAATCGTACCCCATCTGAAGACCGGCGATTTGGTGATTCTCGAATCTACCTCGCCCCCGCTCACCACTGCAAAGATTGTAGCGCCTATCCTGGAACGTTCCGGTCTAAAGGCGGGCGTGGATTTCTTTCTGGCTTATTCGCCTGAACGGGTGCTGCCCGGACAGATTTTACGCGAGCTGGTTGAAAACGCCCGGGTCATTGGAGGGATCAACCTGGCTTCGGCCCAGGAAGGGCGGGCCTTGTATTCAGTCTTTGTGCGCGGGCAGATATTTGTGACCGATTCGACGACTGCTGAAATGGTCAAGTTGATCGAAAACACCTATCGGGATGTAAATATTGCTATAGCAAACGAATTTTCCCGCCTGGCTGACCGTTTTGGGGTGGATGTGTGGGAAGCGATTGCAATTGCCAACCATCACCCGCGCGTGCGTATCTTGAACCCTGGGCCTGGGGTGGGCGGGCACTGTATCAGCGTGGATCCCTGGTTTCTGGTGGAGGCTGCCCCGGATATCACTCCTTTGATTCGCACAGCACGCATCGTCAACGATGCCCAACCACATTTTGTGCTGGATCTGGTCCGAAAGGCGGTTGGGAATGATCTGGCGGGAAAACGTGTGGCAGCCCTGGGCCTTTCCTATAAGCCTGATGTAGATGACCTGCGTGAAAGCCCGGCGATTGAAGTGGCGCACCTGCTGGTCAAAGCTGGCTGCCAGGTACTGGCTTTCGAACCGTGCAAGCCCGAGGTGGTGATTGATGGGTTGACTATCATGCCGACCCTGGAGGCGGCGCTCAGGGATTCTGAGGTGCTAGTATTGCTGGTCGGACACAGTGTTTTCCGAGGGCTGGACCCTCATGCGGTGGCCAAGATTACTCAGGCCCGCGTCGTGATAGATACCGTCAACGGCTGGCCGGCCGATGACTGGCAAGCGGCAGGTTTCAAGGTCTACCGCCTGGGAGTCGGCGGATAATCCTTGGCGAATGCACAGGCGAGCGTTCCCTGTTGGTGTGTTGCAACGAAGCATGGCAGGGGGATTTGTTTTAGAAAAAAAACAAATCAATTCAATTCAGATGCCTGGCTGCTGAGTGGCAGGCGGATTAACAGAGTCGTGACACTTATAGGATAGCATGAATAATATGAAGTTGTCAACTGCATTAATGTGAGGGTGTTAGCGATAAGTAGTAGAGTCCCCTTTACGAGAAGTTAAAATGTCCCCATTGAAAGGGCGACAGAATGGACCTACTGACGATGAGCAAGAAAGAGTTAAGCCGCATGGAAGTGATGGGGCGGTTGCAAGAGAAGAGGATGACGCAAAAGGTGGCTGCGAAAATTATGGGGGTTAGCGAACGGCAAGTTAAGCGGCTGTGGAAACGGTATCGAGAAAAGGGGGCGAGCGGGCTGGTATGCGGGCGGCGTGGGAAACCGAGCAACAACCGGATGAGGGCAGAGAAGGTGCAAGCGGCGGTAGATTGGCTGCATCGTCGTTATGCAGATTTTGGTCCAACCCTGGCCTGCGAGAAATTGGTAGAGAAACATGGGTTGAAGCTATCGGTGGGGAGTGTACGCAAGATCATGATCGAGGAGGAGTTGTGGAAGCCGAAGAAAGGTCGGAAGGTAGGAGTGCACCAGATGCGGGAGCGGCGGGCATGCAGAGGGGAACTGGTGCAGGTGGATGGTTCGCCGTACGACTGGTTTGAAGGGCGAGCTGCGGAATGCACCCTGCTGGTGTTCATTGACGATGCCACCGGCAAACTAGGGCAGTTATTGTTCGTGAAAAGCGAGAGCTTTTTCAGCTATTGCCGGGCGACGGAAGGCTATTTGGCCCGCCACGGCAAGCCAGTCGCCTTCTACAGCGACAAACATGGTGTTTTCCGGGTTAATCAACCTGCGGCAGGTTCTTCGGACGCCCTGACCCAATTTGGGCGGGCCATGCAGGCACTGGATATCCAGATCCTCTGTGCCAATACCCCGCAGGCCAAAGGCCGGGTTGAGCGGGTCAACCAGACCCTCCAAGATCGCCTACCCAAAGAACTCCGTTTGCGTGGCATCTCTGACTGGCAAGCAGGCAATGCCTTCCTGCCAGAATTCATGGACGATTTCAATCGCCGCTTTGCAGTCCAGCCCAGAAGCCAATTTGACGCCCATCGCCCGCTCTCCCCGCAGGACAACCCCGCCCGTCTCTTCACCTGGCAGGAGACACGCATTCTCTCCAAGAATCTGACCCTGCAGTTTAACAAGGTCGTCTACCAGATCCGGACCGAGCGCCCCTCCTACGCCATGCGCAATGCGGCTGTGACTGTCTGCCTGGATGATCAGGGAAACATCACCATCCTCTATAAAGGCAAACCCTTGAACTACACCGTTTTTCACCAGCAAGCCAAACAATCCGAAGTCGTGCAGTCCAAACAAATCGACCAAGCCCTCCTCAACCAAAGCAAGGCTCACAAGCCTGCTCCCAATCACCCCTGGCACAATCGCTTTGCCACCCCGCTTTCGAATAGTAGAGATTGTCCCCCCAAAGGGGACATCTCTACTTCGCGCGATTAGGGGACATTTCTACTTAACGTTGACACTGCATTAATGTGAGGGTGTTGAAAAACAAGTACAAAATTGACCTTTTAGCCAATCTGTGATTCAATAAAGGAAATCTAGGCGGTCGAGGGAAAGCAATGGAACAAGAGCGGTTTGTCAAAACGGGCAGTAACTCCTTCTATGGGGAATATCTCTACGATCAGGTGGTTCCACAAGATCATTTTCTGCGCAAACTTCGCCAGGAAATCGAGTGGAACCGGTTTACTCGCAAACTTATCAAGCTGTATAAAGGCGAGGGAGTGGTGGGTCGCCCGCCGTTTGATCCTGCCTTGGTACTCAAAGTGGAACTGATCGCTTATTTGTACAAGTTGTCTGAGCGCCAGGTGGAGGTATACATCAACGAGAACCTTCCGGCCAAGTTCTTTATTGGCCTGGCAGTCGACCAGAAAGCACCGGATCATTCCACCCTGACGGTTTTTCGCGAGCGGCTGCTGCAGCGAGGAAAGTTGAAGGTGTTTGAGGAAATGCTGGAAGAAATCGTACAGATGGCGCTCAAACGGGGCATTAACTTTGGATCGATCCAGATCGTGGACAGCGTGCATAGTATTGCGGATGCGAACACGGACAAAGATCAGAAACGGCAGGGAAAGGGGAAGGGGCCACACGACCCGGATGCGCAGTGGGGGGTAAAGCACAAGCGCAAAGTGAAGACGGAAGATGGCAAGGAAGAGGAACAAACCGAATATTTCTTTGGCTACAAGGCGCATGTCAGTCTAAATGCGGAAAACGGGCTGATCACCAGTCTGGAGGTCACCTCCGGCGAAGCCTATGATGGGCATCATTTCTGTTCTCTGGTCGACCATGATCTTAAACAACAGCTTCCGGTGGAGACCTACACCGCAGACAAAGGTTATGATGATGGGGACAATCATTATCACCTGGAACTGCGAGGCTTGCATTCGGCCATCCATCTGATGCGCACCCGCATTGAGAAGAAAGATGACAACAAGCAAGTTTGGCTGGATTTGGTCAAAACCTCCCAGTATAGCCAAGGATTGAAGGAGCGCTACAAGATTGAACGAAAATTTGGGGAAGCCAAACAAGGGCATGGGTTTGGACGATGCCGCTATCTTGGAAAGATGAAGTTCGCTGTCCAGGCCTTTTTCACGGCCATCATGCTCGACCTCAAGCGCATCGTCAAGCTGCTAACTGGCGTGGGCTTCAAAACCCAGGCAGTGGCAGTCTAACCAGGGGCGCATTGTCGATCCTCACGGAAAGGAGGTGGAAAGAATGGGTATCTGGGTCAATTTTGAGTTGTAAAGGTGCAATTCGAGCCTTATTGACCGCTTGAACAGACATTTTCAGATCGGTTTATTCAGCTTTTTTTTATTTTTCGACACCCTCTTAATGTGCTGTTGGCCTACTTTTTTATGCAGTTTTTACTGCATCTATTATGAGAATACGAATGGTCACCTCCAAAGGAAGAGTTTAACCACATATTCACACGGATTGGAAGAGAGAAGACCAGAAATTTCCCAGTTTAATAAGGCGTATAAACGCCCTGCCCTTCCTTCACACCACTTAGGATTTCAACCTGGCTGTCGGTCTGAAGTCCAACCTTTATCTCGACCTGGTGTTGCCCCTGATCGTCTTGTATCGTTACGTAACTATGGCCGCCGGTCGTGGTGATTGCGCTTGGAGGAAGCCACAATACGTTATTTTTGCTTTCTGTAACCACTGCAACCTGAACCTGATCCCCATATTGGTAACCGGCTGAAAGGGGATTTTCTTTCAAAGCGATATGGATAAGATTGTCTGAATTTTGCGTGGAAACATTGATGGCGGATATAATCGGTGGAAGGCTGGTGATCATCCCATTCAGCACCTTGTCAGGATTCTTAGTGGTACGAACCGTTACCGGGGTATTGACCGCCAGCCACGGTAGGTCTTCTCCCAAAGGACTTACTGTAACTTCCAATGTGTTCAGATCTGCAACTTCAATCACCGGCTCAAATCCATTCGTGTGGTCGCCCTCTTTCAGATAAATTTCGGTAACCGTACCATCTACGGGCGAGAAAATTTGCATATCGGCGATGGTCGCATTGATTTCTTGGATATCCAGATTGGCCAGATCGATTTGTTTTTGCCTGATGGCCAGGTTGATGGGTTGGGTATTCGGATCGACCGGTTTGGGTTGTTGCTGCGCCAAGGCCAGGTTAAGTTTATCGATATCGAGGTTGATCTGCGCCCGCTGTAAATCAAATTGGATCTGGCTCAGATATAGGTTTGCCAGAAGCTGGCCGGTTTTAACCCGGTCGTTTAGCTTTACCAGGATTTTATCCACCGGCCCTTGGGTGCGGAAGAAAAGCTCTTGTTTTGCTGCAGAGGTAATTTGACCGGTTAAGGTTACCTCCTGGGTCACATCTCCGCGTTGGACAGTGTAAGGAGCCTTATTTTCTGCTGTAGGAGTTGGAATATGAGTAGGAATATGAGTAGGAAGATTAGAGAATCTTGGCTGGGCCGGAAGGGTATCGGTATTCGATGAAAATTCGGTATAAACTCCAAAGCCAACGATAGCTAAAGCAATCAGGACAGCCAGTACAGGTATAACTTTGCGCAAGGTCCCTCGAACCATTACATCCTCCTTTATTCGTAAACTTTCTTAGTCGGACAATCTTTCAATAAACAGAGAATTATCCGGAATTATTCCCGCTATGGGGGCTCTCTATGGGTTTATCAGGAATCAAGCACGGGATTCATTTCCATATTAACGAGCAAGTTATTTTAACAAGAAAAGGGGCATGGGTCAAGCTTATAGATTTACGAAAATTATGTGGTAAAATTATTTTATACTGGTTTAATCATTCCCTTCGCCCGATCAGGAATACATACTTGATAGTAAGGCCATTATTCTTACTGGAATATCATCAAAACTATTCATGGCAAAAATACTCCTTCTTGATGAACGATGTTCTCAAGAGGAAGATTTTTCTATAGCTCAAGATCGATGGCGAAGGGGAAAACCTTTTCTTATGTGGGTTAATCAATGGGGAAGGCCAGTTGAGTAAGCGAGTGAAAAAATATTTTGGATTTGAAGGGTTTAGTGAATAACTAACCGGGTATTTTTAATACACCCGGTTGGATCATAAGAGAAGGTCCCCCTTTACGGCAGGCTGATTGCATACTGATTGCAAGCTGAAAACAGCATGTCGAAAGGGCGGAGCATGGAATGAAGCAGGACCAGGAATAGGAATTCGTTTATTAGCGGGCTCATAGTATAATGGATAGAATATCTTCCGGCGTTCAATTAAATCTAGGTTTTATTAAAAGGTTTGGGATTTATGGCAGATCAATTCGAGGACGTAAACCAAGATAGCGGGTCATTGGATCTCTGGCGCTACCTGGCCCTGTTCTGGCAGTGGGCCTGGCTGATCTTTCTGGTGGCGGTTTTGGCCGGCGGAGCGGCGTATGTCTATAGTAAACGGTTGACCCCGGTCTACCAATCGGCTGCCACCGTGCTGATCAATCAAACACAGTCTTCGCAATTTAATACCAGCTACGTCGATCCTGAAACCTATGCCAAGATGATGACTGCCTCCCCGGTGTTAGATGAAGTGGCCAGGCAGTTGAACTATGCGGACGGTGGAGGGGGGTTGGATGTATCCGTTTCTTCCTCGCCAACTTCGCAGTTGGTGGT
Organism: uncultured Chloroflexia bacterium; assembly: GCA_963820415.1. Lineage (GTDB taxonomy): Bacteria > Chloroflexota > Anaerolineae > Anaerolineales > Anaerolineaceae > CAWFZT01. Next base: position 743,065 of record CAWFZT010000004.1, read on the forward strand.
CGTCACGGCTCGTTCGGAAGATGCGCAATTTGCCGCCCTGGTAGTTAACACTCTGGTGGATGTTTTTTCGCAAAAGGTGCTCTCCAGCCAGGAGGACCGCTATGCTTCCTCGAAAGAAAACCTCCAGACTCAAATCAACGACATGGATGCCCAAATAAAGAATATTGAGGGCCAGCTTCAAAACGCACAGACGGATGTCGAGAAAGCCAGCCTGTCCAACAAACTTTCCGATCTGCAGTCGATCTATTCGAACCTGGTCATGACCTTCGAACAGGTGCGCATGGCTGAGGCCGAAAACGTCCCCAATATCGTTCCCATCGAGCCCGCCGTGCCATCCTCGACACCAATCAGCCCGAACGTCCAGCGCAGTACCTTGCTGGCTACCCTGGTGGGCGCCTTGCTCGTGATGGGTGGGGTTTTTGCCATCGACGCCCTGGACGATTCCGTGCGAACTCCCGAGGAAATCACTCGGAAACTCGGCCTGCCAGTTCTGGCGATCATCTCCCATTTCGACAATACCTCCGAAAACCCTATCACTGAGGAAAAACCTCGCTCACCGGTATCAGAGGCCTTCCGCAGCCTGCGCACCAACGTGCAATACACCAGCGTCGATTACCCGCTGCAGACCATTCTGGTCACCAGCGCCGAGCCAGGCGAGGGCAAAACGACCATCACGGTCAACCTGGCCATCGTTTTTTCCCAGGGCGGGCGCCGGGTCACCCTGGTGGATGCGGATTTGCGCCACCCGTCCATCCATAAACGGCTGGAATATCCCAACCGCTACGGCCTCAGCTCCTTATTCGTAAACTCCGGAGATAACATGGATGGCTCAGTGCAGAAGACGCGCATCGAGAACCTGTCGGTTGTGACCTCCGGGGATATTCCTCCCAACCCGTCCGAGCTGCTTGGATCGCAAAAAATGGGCAAAATTCTTACCCATTTGAAGGATTTTTCGGACGTCGTCCTGTTGGACAGCCCGCCGGTCACGGTCGTGACCGATGCGACCGTGATGGTCCCACTGGTGGACGGGGTGCTGCTGGTGGTCAAACCAGGCGCTACTCGCTTTACCTCCATCCGCGCATGCTCGAGCAGCTCCGCCGGGCCAACGCCAACATCATCGGCGTAGTTTTCAACGATCTCAACCTGCGCAGTACCCGTTATCGTTATAGTTATTACTACCGGGGTTACTATGACCGGTACTACAACAAGTACTATTCCGAAGATAGCGCCAACGGGACTCATAAGTCCAGGAAAACCAATTCTATCAAAGAGAAGGTAGATTGATGAATTGGGGAGAAAGCAATCCGCCTCGTCCTCCAGACCGGGCGGACGAAAATAAGCAGGTGTGCCCGTACCTGGGTCTTCGCGATGACCCACAGCTCCGCTACAGTTTCCCGGAGACGCTGAACTGCTGCCACCGCGTCAGACGCCCGCAGCGGGTGGCCCTGGATCACCAGGGCGAGGTGTGCCTGGCGGGAACTTATCAAACAGCCTGCCCGGTCTATTCCACCGACTGGAAAGGGCCTCTCCCCAAGGAATTCCGCGGCGTCGAACATCAGGCCAGGTCAGCCTGGGCGATGGTCGGCCTGGTGATTGGCGGCTTGGCGCTGGTTATCATGATGGCCGTGGTGTTTATTTATTTCAAATGGCCCGCCGGGCTAGCCAGGTTTACGGGGGATGACCAGGCCACCCCTACACCAAGGCGCCGGCCTCCCTGAGTGAGTTGACCCGCAGCGTAACTCCTGCGCTGTTGTTCTCGGCCACGCCTGCTGCGACTTTGACCCCGGCCCTGCCAAGTCCCACAATCAGCCTGGCGCCGCAGGGCACCGCCACCCCCAGCCAGACCGCGACCCTGGGGACTCCCACTCCCGGCCCGCTGGAAAACACGCCCTTTGGCCCAAATGGGCGCTACGTGGTGCATAAAGTCAAAGATGGGGAGATGATGGAAACGATTGCCAACCTCTACCATACTTCCCCAGCGGTGCTCAAAGCCATCAACGGGTTGAAACCCGAAGCCGGTTTCTGGCCGGGTCAAATGGCCGTGGTAGCGGTCGGCGAGACCGATCCGAATAACGTCTTCCCATGCAAGCGGTCTGGCTCGCCCAGCCTATGCGGGTGGACGTGCTGGCGGCGAAATATGCCACCTCCGTAGAAGAGCTGCGCAGCTTCAACGGCCTGGGCCCCGGCGATACGGTGCCGGGCGGGCGCTGGATTGTGGCCAGAAAGCAATAAATTTGGTTTTCCCGCTTTATGCCGGCCAAGCTTAGGAGAAAGATAATGAGCATGATCACCTGGAATATACCCCGCGAAACATTGCTTGCTTTAAAAGGGTCTACCGAGGAGGTTGGGGATATGCTGCGCATGGCCTCGGCAGTGAAGTTATACGAAATCGGCAAACTTTCTTCAGGTGCTGTAGCGCTTCTTGCTGGCGTGCCCAGGGTAGTTTTTTTATCCAAATTGGCAGACTTTGGAGTGGATACTTTTCAACTCAGTGAAGAAGAATTACAACGCCAAATAAAATTGGGTTGAGGTAAATTCTTGACTGAAATCATCTGCAACACTTCGCCATTTCAGTACCTGCACCAAATAAACCAGTTGCGGATTTTGCATACTCTTGCAGGACAAATTATCGTACCGCCAGCCGTTGTGGATGAAATTGCCGTGGGACGATCAGTTAGAATTGACTTGCCCGATTTATCCCAATTGGACTGGGTTTCTATTCGAAGCCCTGCCGGTCAGAGTGCTTTACCGCTCATCCCTGATTTGGGAGCGGGGGAATCAGAAGTATTGATGTTGGGTTGGAAATATCCGATGCAAGTGTTATCCTGGATGATAGGTTGGCTCGACGGGTAGCGGAATCGTTAAATATTCGCCTCACAGGGACTTTAGGGCTGTTATTGGATGCCAAACGAGCGGGGCTGATTTCTAACATCCACCCACTCTTAGATCAGTTACAGGCATTACGGTTCCTATTGTCACAACCCACGTATCAGGCTGTCTTGAAATTGGCCGGTGAGTAGTCCAACGACTGTTCTTGCAATCGATGTTTGCTTTACGCATGATGCACTCAAGGTTGCAATCTCTGACGGACGTGAAAACCGTGAACGTCCCCTGTACTCCATCTCCCGTCTTCAGTCTCCATGATAGAATAATTGTAACTATGCAAAACAGAAGATGAAAGGATGTGTGAAATGTTACGGACTGTTTGGGCAGTCATTCGTAATGGGAAAATAGAGCCACTCGAAGGGGTTATTCTTCCTGAAGGCGTCAAGGTAATTGTGACATTGTTGCCAGATGAAGACGATACTCGCTTCTGGTTATCTGCCAGCGAAACCTCTCTGGCAGAGGCCTGGGAAAATTCAGAGGACGATATCTATGCCGGATTACTCCAGAAATGATATCCTCCTTGTTCGATCTCCATTTACTGAACAGGATTGGAAGAATAGGCAAATTGAGGTTTTCATAGCGAGTGCGTTTTCAACTGCTCCTGGCGCGAGATTACTAATTTTATTCAACTACTTTCAACCACCAGCCATTCGGCGCATAATTCTCTTGTCAGCGGAAATATGAGGAGCCACAAGCAATGAACGCTCATGGATTGTCATCACGCTTTCAAACAGTGATAGAGACTGTTGAAGCGTTACCACCAGATGATCAACTTTTGCTGATCGAAATCATCCGACAGCGGTTAATCCAATACCGACGTGCAGAATTGGTCACCGAAGTTGCCGAAGCGCGCCAGTCTTACCTTCATGGGGATATCAAGCGTGGTACAGTGGATGATCTATTAAAGGATTTGGCAGAATGAATATGCTTGTTTGGGGGATGACTTTTAAAAGGGCGTATAAACAAGTGACCAGCCATCATCCCGATCTGCGACAAAAGATAGAGCGTGCCTTGGAACAACTAGGCGAGGATCCCTTCGACCCAAAATTGCATACACACAAGTTGAAAGGGGAGTTGTCGGGAGTATGGGCCTGTACGGTTGATTATGATAATCGCATTCTCTTTGAGTTTGTTAAAGACCCAGATGCAGGTAATGAGGAAATCTTGTTATTGACGTTGGGTACGCATGATGAAGTGTACTGAGGCGCTGATGATACTGAAGGCCCAAAGTCCAAGGTTGATTGCTTGGGGTATTCAGCCTATCAGCTATTAGCTATCAGTTGTCAGCTACGAGCTAAAAGCTAAAAGCTATCCACTCCCCACCGAAATCTGATAACTGAAAACTAACCACTAGAAATATTGTTCTATTTATGGTATACTCCTTTCAACCCATCCAACTTGTTGAAAGGAGTCAAAATGAGCAACAATAATTTTCGTTCACCCGCCAGGGAAACCACCATCCACCCCGGGGCGCAAATCCAGAGTGGGGTCTATATCGGCCCCGGCTGCCAGATCAGCGCCGAAGCAAAGATAAGCGTGCACGCCCAACTGGAAGGCAATGTGACCATCCTCGGCCCGGTCCAGATCGGCTGGGCGGTGAAGATCGATACCGGCTGCACCCTGATAGGCCCCCTGGAGATCGAATACGAAACGACCCTCGGCACGGGGGTGGTGATCGGCTCGCAGGTTGCACGGGTTGAACAAGTTCACCCGGTTTCACAGGTAAACCCGGGTGTACAGGTAAACCTGGATGCTCCCAGGCCGCTGCGCACCATGATCTACCACGGAGCGCACATTGGCAGCCAGGCCGTCATCTTTGCCGGGCTCACGCTGGGCGAAGGCAGCTTTGTCAACGCCCACAGTTGCCTTTCAGGCGATCTGCCCCCACACTGCCTGGCGGAGGGCGACCCGGCCGCCCTGCGCGGGTTCATTTGCCCGTGCGGCGGGATGACCGAAATCCGGTTTAACCGCCGTTCAGCCGTGGAGATCACCTACCTGTGCACGGTCTGCCGCCAGCCGGTAACCGTACCGGCTTCTCTGGTGCCCAATATCAATCACGTTTTATTGCCCGGCCCCCAGGGGTGGCAGTTTGGCGAGCTGGTCCATTTCCCGGATTGGAAGCCGCCTCACTGGATTGAATAATAATAAGCAAACGGATCGAGTGACTGAAACAGAAACTGAACTCATAAACGAGCACTGGGATAAGATCATCCAGCCGCAGCGCAGCCTGTTCGACCTGCGCCTGGGCGAGCTGTGGAAGTACCGCGACCTGGTCATGCTCTTCGTGCGGCGGGATTTTGTCTCGGTCTACAAACAGACCATCCTGGGCCCGCTGTGGTACCTGATCCAACCCCTGCTGACCACCATCACCTTCACGGTCATCTTTGGCAACATCGCCAAACTGCCCACGGATGGCCTGCCGCAGTTCCTCTTCTATATGTCCGGCACGGTCATCTGGACTTACTTTGCCACCTGCCTGACCAATACCTCCAACACCTTCGTGCAGAATGCCCAGCTTTTCGGCAAGGTTTATTTCCCGCGCCTGGCCGTGCCGGTCTCGATCTTGATTTCCAGCATGATCACGTTTTTCATCCAGTTCGCCTTCTTCCTGGCCTTCATGGCCTTCTTTGCCCTGGGCGGCTCCAGCCTGCACCCTAACTGGTGGATGCCTTTTCCCCGGTGCTCTTGCTGATGATGGCCGGCCTGGGCCTGGGCTTCGGCATCATTATCTCCTCGCTCACCACCAAGTACCGCGACCTGCGCTTCCTGGTGCAGTTCGGCGTGACCCTGCTCATGTACGCCACCCCGGTCATCTACCCGGCCTCTGCGATCCCAGCTCGTTATCAGGTGCCTGATCAAGGCCAACCCGATGACCCCCATCGTCGAGACCTTCCGCTACGCCTTTCTCGGCGCCGGGTCTGTGAATCCGTTGAACCTGCTTTACAGCTTCGGCTTTATGGTCGTGATCGTGATCATTGGCGCGGTGATGTTCAACCGCGTCGAAGCCACGTTTATGGATACGGTGTAGAAGAGAATGAACCGCGAAGAAGCAAAGGACGCTAAGGAAATTAAGAGGAAATGAACCGCGAAGAAACGAAGGGCGCAAAGAGAAATGAGGATAATAAAGAAAAAGACACTGAGGCCCAAGAAGAGATCGGGCGGCAAATTGTTGATGCTGCAGTAAAGGTGCACAAGGCGTTAGGTCCTGGTTTACTCAAATCAGCCTATCAGGCCTGCCTGGCTCATGAATTGCGAAAACGTGGGTTGAAGGTAGAATGTGAAGTGCCTCAACCGATAACCTATGACGGGTTGAATATCGACGCCGGTTACCGGATCGACATGTTGATTGAAGATGTCATAATCATTGAGAATAAAACTGTAGAAAATCTTTTGCCGATACATGAAGCCCAAATTTTGACCTACATGAAACTGCGTCGTTGTTCGCTTGGTTACTTATTGAATTGGTATGTTCCCTTAATTAAACATGGCATCAAACGCATGGTATATCAGCATTGATCCCTTTGCGGGTAAACCGCTTCACCGCAAAGACGCAAAGGACGCAAAGTTTACTGAAGTGAAAACAAAACCTTTCTTTTTACCCAAATCCCTTAGCGTTCTTTGTTTCTTCGCGGTTAAATCTCTTCACCGCAAAGACGCTAAGGACGCAAAGTTTAATAAAAGTGAAAATAAAATCTTTCTTTTTATCCAAATCTCTTAGCGTTCTTTGTTCCTTTGCGGTTAAACCTCTTCGCTTTTCTTCGCGTTCTTCGTTCCTTTGCGGTTAAATCTCTCCCTCTTCTATGCCCATAGTCATCTCCGTCGAAAACCTCTCCAAAGCCTACCGCCTGGGCCAGATCGGCACCGGCACCCTCACCAACGACCTGCGGGTCTGGTGGGCAAAAAAACGCGGCAAGCCTAACCCGTTGCTCAAGATCGGCCAGCAGGACCACGGCAACCGCGATGGGGAAACGATCTGGGCGTTGAAGGATATAAACTTCAAAGTGGAACAAGGCGAGGTGCTGGGTATCATCGGGCGTAACGGCGCTGGCAAGAGCACACTGCTCAAAATCCTTGCCCAGGTTACCGCTCCGACCGAAGGGGTGGTCAGGTATAAGGGGCGCATCGCCAGCTTGCTGGAGGTAGGCACCGGGTTCCATCCCGACCTGACTGGCCGAGATAATATCTACCTGAATGGGGCCATTCTGGGCATGAGCACAGTAGAAGTGCGGCGCAAGTTCGACGAGATCGTGGCTTTTGCCGAGGTGGAGAAGTTTGTCGATACCCCGGTCAAACGTTACTCGAGCGGAATGTATGTTAGATTGGCGTTTGCGGTCGCTGCTAATCTAGAATCGGAAATTTTATTGGTCGATGAAGTGCTGGCGGTAGGAGATGCCGAGTTCCAGAAGAAGTGCCTGGGAAGGATGGGTGAGGTAGCTTCAAAAGAAGGGCGAACAGTGCTGTTTGTGAGTCACAATATGGGATCTATAAATCAGCTATGCGCAAATTCATTATTATTAAGCAAAGGGGTAATTAAATCACGCGGTAAAACTGATGATATAGTGGCCATATACTTGCAATCAAATACTGCATCTACTAATATTCTCCCGCAAATTGAAACAAGTGAAATTAAGATTATTAACTTTATAGTATTCCAAAAGGATATATCTGATAAAAATCTTTTTGTAACAAACAAATCTGTGTTCATAGAATATGAATACGAAATCAAAGAAGAAATATTTGGACTAAGGATTGGTTTCGATGTTGCATCAAGAGAAGGGGTTTTAATCTTTCGCACCTTTGATGATGACCTTTGTGGGAACTTATTAAAAAAACCCGGAATATACAGGGCGACTTGCTTAATTCCTCCATTTTATTTTAATTCAACAGATTATTTTATCAACCCCAAACTTACAATTCATCGAACTAAATGGATATATAGTGGCGATTTCGGAATCAGAATTTCCATGCATAATCAAAATGGTGTAAATTCTAGGTATGATGATTCAAGACCTGGTTTTCTCATGCCCGGATTAGAATGGCAAACAAAAAAAATAGATGAACGATGGTGAACGCTTTATCTAACCAGACGAAACTAAATATCGAGATTAGCAGGTAATGACTTTAGCGAATGATCAAATATACATAGATTGGAAATTAATAACTGTATATGGAAAAAAAAGATAAGGTAGTTCTTGTAACCGATAATACCTTGCCAATATTCATGGAAAATGGATCGTCAGTCTATTTATGGACCTTAGTGAGCTCATTTATTCGTAAAAAGTACGAAGTACATTTGATCTGCTATAATTTTAACTATTCAAGGTGGAAAAAGATACTAAAATGTTCGGATCAAGATATAACCCAATCAGTCGACTTACCTGGGATGATATTCCATATAATCCCCCCAAATGATTCGTTAAAGAGAGAACGACAAATAAATCCCTTTTTCAACGAATTTTCTACCCAGAAATATCAGATTTTTATCATAGCTTTTATGTATCTAGCAAAGTGAATGAGGAAATTACAGAAATCGATCCGGATATTGTATTCGCTTACACATCAGAAGCAATTGTGGCTGTTACTTGGAATATGCAGGAAAAGAAATTTAAATTAATAGGATTGATTGTGGATCTTGATCATCTTGTAAGAAAATACAGAAGGAAATATTCTTCTGATTATTCAATTCAAAGTCTTGGTATCAGATTCCGGAAATCCATCTTGAGTTTAAGGATGGCGCATATCGAAATCGATATTCTAAATAATTGTGACAAGATAATATGCTCTGCAAACCATCACTCCAAATGGCTTCAAAGGAAAGGGATTAAAAATGTAAAGTATTTCCCAGTCACAGTAATGGATCACAGTGGTGAAAATTGGATGATTAACAATGAAAGAACACATAAAAAGAGTTCGCCTCCAATCATAACAATGATTGGAAATGTTACTTACACTGCAACCTTGGATGGTCTGTATTATTTTTCTAAACATATTCTTCCAGGTCTTAATAAGTTACAGGCGAAAATTGGTTTCGAACTGCTGTTATACGGTGATGGTGAATTGGCACCTAATCTCGCCCATGTATTTGAACAATATCCTTGGATAAAACGAGTAGGTTTTGTAGAGGATATTAGAGACGCCTTCTGTTCAAGTTCAATCTTTCTCGTACCGACATCAATACCATTAGGCTTCAGAACGAGAATCGTAGAAGCATTTTCATACGGCTGTTGTGTAATTGCTCATAAATCCAACGCATTAGGAATGCCCGAACTGATTAGCGGTAAGAACATTTTACTTGCTCATTCCGGCTCTGAGTTTACTAGGGAAATCCAAGATTGTCTGAATGATGAATATTTAAGATTGAAGGTTGGCGCTAATGCTAGAAAAACCTTCGAAAATGAATATGATGGGCAGTTAATAGCCGAAAGAATTGTGGAATTTTGCGTGCATTAATATTCAATTCAAACATTTTATATTTGGATATCAGCAGTTTGCTTCCTCCCTCTAAATCAATCACCGTTTGTTTATCAATACAACTTCTAACTAATGAGAATATTCATCAATGGATAAAAGAATAGCATTATCGTTTTCTGAAGGGCGGGTCGTCCGAGACCTTTTTTGTAACAATTTACTGGACAAGTTACTCGATCAAGGCATTGAATTTGATGTATTCACACCAGCAGCCCGTGTTCCATTTTTTACAAATCAATGGCAACGACCAGGATTATCATTTTTTCCTCTAAAGCCATATTCACTGGATAAAAAAGCTTATCGAGCCCAAGAAATTCGCAAACGATTGCTTAATCTGGCGACTTTTTTATTACCTGCGTGGTTAAATTTTGAACATCGATTTTTAGTAAAACCTGATTCTCAGGTATTGGAGATTCTTAAGGAGAGAAAACCCCAATTGGTAGTTGTTACCAATCCGATGCAGCATTATGAACAACCTGTTTATGGTGCTGCCCAATCATTGGGCATTCCAACCCTTGGGGTAGTTCGCAGTTGGGACAACCTTTATAAAGGCCTTCGATTGCGCCCGGATGTGTTGGCTGTATGGAACCCGGTAAATCGCGAAGAAGCCATCCGTTTGATGAAGTACCCGCCCCAAAAAGTTGAAATAATTGGAGCAACTCAATTTGATCCTTATTTTGACCCTGCAGGGGTCTGGTCTCGCCAGGAATTTGCCCAAAAATTCAAACTTGATCCTGCTCATCCGATCATTACGTTGGCTACGTTAGGGCCATTCCAAAACCAATATGACGAGACCTATCTTATGGATTGGATGTTGACTGCAATTCATTCTGGGGAATTACCAACAGATACTCAGATAATTTGCCGTCTCCATCCAGCATCTCGATTAGAACAATTTCTAAAATACAGCAAACTTTCTAATGTACGTTTATCCTTTATTGAGGGGTATATTCCTTCATTAGCCTGGACTATGACGCGAGAAGATGTCATTCTGGTCGCAAATTTGCTTCGTCATTCCGATGTGGTCATCTCTCCAGGTTCAACCATCACGATCGAGACAGCCATTTTTGACACTCCCACTATTGTGCCAATTTTTCACACATACCAACCGGAATTGGGTATGCGACAATTTGATCAACACCTCTCCACACACTTCCGTCGGTTGAAGGAGCTAGATCTCGTTCCCATTGTCGAGACTCCGGACGCATTAGCGGAAGCCATTCGTCATGCTTTGGCTGACAGGTCCTGGTACCGTCAGCAACGAACCCAATTGGTACAAGATTACATTTGTTACACAGATGGTAAATCAACAGAGCGGTTGGCTAAATTAATTGAGAAATTGTCGAAACCTAATACTAAATAATAAAAATAAATTCGATAAATGACTGAAACGCTATATTTGTTTACCAATTTTTTCCCTTATGGAAATACCTCAGAGGTGCCTTTTCTAACCAATGAGTTGATTTATCTAAGTCGAAAATTTGAAAATATTATCCTTGTCCCACAATATAAGAATTCAGATAGTGAATTGAAAAGCGATAAATATAATGTAGATTTGGGGTTGGTAGAAGAATCAGCGAAAAGGAATTGGCGAGTGATTTTTTTGTTATTTAATAAGGAAGTTTTGCACGAAATTTTTTGGCTAATACGTAGAGGCCAGACAGCAAAGATTAAAAGGCTTTGGTGGAGTTTACTCACAATTTCTAAAACTATCAGATGGGTAAAGCACAAAGTAAAAAACGATAACCCAATAATTTTTTATACCTATTGGTTTACTGATTTAACCACGGGGCTTGCACTGGCAAAGAAAGACAAACCAGACATTTCTTTAATTTCTCGTGCGCATGGATATGATCTTTATGAAGAGCGATCTTCCTTTAGATATTTTCCATTAAGAACTTTTGCTTTAAATTATGTAGACCATTTATTCTTAATTTCTCAAAATGGCCTAAATTATATGCGTACGAAATATCCATTATATTTGGAAAAATTTGATATCGCAAGATTGGGTGTAACCGAACAAACCACAATTACCCAATCTACTAAAAAACCTAAAAATGTATCGATTGTAAGTTGTGCATATTTAAGGCCGGTTAAGCGGATTGGCATCCTTTGTGACGCCATCCAGTATTTAAGCAGAATGAATGAGGATTGGATAATTACATGGAATCATTTTGGCGGGGGTGGTTTTGAAGATACAAAATTTATCACTCAGAAAATTAATGATTTCAATCCCAACATAAAAGCCACTTTATGGGGTAATGTTCCGAATACGACAATTATTGATTTTTACAAAACCGAACAGGTTGACTTTTTTATTTCTGTCAGCGCATCTGAGGGGATTCCTATGTCAATGATGGAGGCGGCAAGTTTTGGAATACCCATAATTTCAACCGATGTAGGGGGTGTGCAGGAATTGGTAACCAATGACAATGGTATTTTACTGCCTAACGATATTTCTGCCGAACAAATAGCCAAATCGATGGCAAATTTCATATCTGAGAATAATCATGTTTCAAAACGACAAGTAATTAAGGATACCTGGCAAAAACAATTTTCTGCTCATGTTAATTACTCGGATTTTGCCAGTAAATTATCAAAACTATAATTTAACGATTATGTCTGTAAATGTTATTCATTTTTCACAGGATTTCCGTAAAGATAAGAGCCAGTTGGGTGCTTTTTCGCGTACTTTTAATTTGACCCTGGATGGCAATCAACACATTATTTTTACAATCCATTATGGTGATGAAGCCATATCGAGTTATGCATTTGAACATCTGAAAATTATTAGTATTGGAATTGGACAAAGGGAATTTCGCGGAAGGTATGAGCGATCCTTAAGTTTTTTTATAGGGGAAAGGATGCTTTCATATCTCTTCATAAACCGGATCCAGGTAGATTTGCTTTATGGACATGCACAGCCTATTAACTTTAAAATCTTAATTATATAAATAGGAAGCTACACAAACCATTGATTTGGGACGTAAATACTATATGGGGGCTGCCTCTTTTGGATCGGGACCCTTTTTATTTTAAGCTTTACTACTTTTTGTTTGCACATATCGCGTACCGTAAATGCGCTCATTTAATTGCTCAAACTGAGCAGTGTAAGCAGGTTATCCAAAAAATGTACGGAATAGCAGATAAAAAGATTACGGTAATATCTAACAGCGTGGATTTGGATCAATTCAAGGAAAGAAAACAATATTTGCAGAAATTTTCTGATAGACCGTTGAATGTTTTTTTCGTTGGTCGTTTCGATGAATTAAATGGGATCGATTTTATTCTTGATAATATTGACATGTTTGATACAGCACAAACGAACCTTAATTTGGTTGGAATAGGGAAGAATCTGGATCGTATCAACCACCTGCACCAGTCTGGCAAGCTGACTTATCATGGAGTAGTTCCTTTTAGTAAAATGCCGGAAATTTTTATTCGCGCCGATCTGTTGTTAATTCCCCGAATTCGCTGTTTTGGTTCTAATCTCTTTATTCCAACGAAACTACTTGAAGGGATGGCGTGTGGTTTATTGGTGCTTGGTTCAGATGTGGGTGGGATTTCAGAAGTTATTCGCGACGGTCAGAATGGTTTTCTCTTCCATGCCGGCGATCCGAAAGGCATGGTAGCCAAGATTACTCAAATTATATCTCTTGACAGTGTCACTCTGCAGGAAATTAGTGACATGGCAGTTCTTGATATCTCCAGACATTATGATTTGAAAGTGAACTGCAAAAAAATAAACTCTGTTTACGATACAGTTCTATCGGCTTGAAAATACGCCTGCTCATCCTTAGCTCAGAATTTCCTCCCGGGCCTGGCGGTATCGGCACGCATGCTTACCAAATCGCCCGAGAGCTGCAACGCAACGGGTGGGCGGTGCTGGTAATTACTCCCCAGGATTATGCAGATGAAGATGAGATCACAGTATTTAACTACAAACAGGCATTTGAGATTGTCCGGTTAAATCATAAGAAGATCGCAGCAATTGAAGGCATTTATCGCATATGGTGGGTCATTCGTTGGATTCGGACCTGGTCCCCAGATATTGTCTTTACAACAGGTGAAAGATCTGCCTGGATCGGGGCACTTCTGGCACAGCTCACGCGCAAGCCCTGGGTTTCCGTCGGACATGGGACAGAATTTGGTAAGCCGCTGACCCCGGAAAAAAGACTCACCCGCTGGGCATTCAACCAGGCAAATGAAGTGATATGCGTCAGCCGTTATACCAGTACAGTGATGCACCAACTGGGCATTTCACCGAAAAAGGAGTGTGTGATCCCGAACGGAGCGGATGATGAGATGTTTTATCCGGATGAGAAAGGCATAACCCGTTCCATTTTGACAGAGATCGGGATACAGAAAGATAGTATCATCTTATTAACCGTTGGCAATGCAACCAGGCGTAAAGGACAGGAAATTGCCATCCGGGCAATGCCTGCAATCCTTAAACGCTTTCCGAAGACTGAGTATCTGATTGCCGGTCTGCCAACAGAAAAGAGCAGGCTGGAGCAGTTAGCGATTGACCTGGGAGTGCAGCAAAAGGTGCATTTTCTTGGGAGGGTGCAACCAGAACGCTTGCGTAGCCTGTACCAGGTATGTGATCTATTCCTCATGGCCAGCCAGAAACTAGCAGATGGTGATTTTGAGGGATTTGGAATCAGCGTGATTGAAGCTGCATTATGCGGTAAGCCCGCTGTGGTCAGCAAAGGCTCTGGACTGGAAGAAGCGGTAGTCGATAGAGTGACCGGTTTCTGTGTACCCGAGAGTGATCCTGAAAAAACAGCCGATGCGGTTATTGCTTTGCTGGAGCAGCCTGAGCTGCAGATACAAATGGGGGAAGCTGCCCTTCAGCGAGCAAAAGAAGGATATACATGGAAGATTGTGGGAAAAAAGTATCGCGAATGTATAGGGGAACTGGTGGAAAATTGGCGGGGTGAAGTATGAAGCTGTTGATCATTTCACACACGCCACATTACAGAAAAGGTGATGAAATTGTAGGCTGGGGAGCCACCCTCCGGGAAATTGACCACCTGGCACAGGTATTTGATGAGGTCGTTCATGTCGCTCCGCTGCATTCCGAGCCAGCGCCGCAAAGTTCTTTGCCTTATTCCGCCAGGAATATACGTTTCCGTGCAGTGTCTCCTGCGGGTGGAGATACGTTGCGTCAAAAGGTTACGATACTGCTCTACATCCTGCAATATATTGCAACCATCCGGGAAGAAATGAAACGGGTGGATATCGTTCATGTGCGCTGCCCGGCATCCATCAGCCTGATTGCTTTATTGGTTTTGATGTTTTCCCCCACTCCAAAATACCGTTGGGTCAAGTATGCCGGGAATTGGCATCCAACGGAAAAAGAAGCCTGGTCCTACACCTTACAGCGCTGGATCCTGCAGAAAAAATCTTCATCGAGGTGTGGTCACTGTCAATGGTCGTTGGGAATGCCAACCGAAACACGTCTACTCTTTTTTCAACCCATGCCTGACCCAGGAAGACCGCGCAGGTGGAATGGAAATTGCCTATCAAAAGAAACTTACCCTGCCATATCATTTGCTATTTGTAGGCAGGTTAGATTCTGCCAAAGGTGTTGGCAAAATCTTAGAGATTTGCGCAAAGCTATACCAGAAGAAACTGCCTTTCCAACTGGACCTGGTAGGTGACGGCCCCGAAAAGGAGAAATTTGAGCGGCTTGCATTAAATTTACAGATTAGTGGGATAACGCATTTTCATGGTTGGCAATCCAGGTCAGCCCTGAATCAATACTATTCCAAATCGCATTTTATTATTTTTCCATCCTCATCTTCGGAAGGATGGCCGAAAGTACTGAGTGAAGCTATGGCATTTGGAGCAGTTCCCCTTGCGAGCGATATTTCTAGTATTCCACAAATACTTAAAGAGACTTAAGCGGGCTTTGCTTTTGCGCCAGAAAAAATTGACTGCTTTGTTCAAACTATTATAGATTTTTCAACCAATCCATCCTCTTGGAAAGTTATGAGCATTGCTGCGGTTTCAGCCGCTGAAAATTTTACTTATGATCATTACATAAAAGCGGTGGATAAAATGCTGTTATCAATTGGTAGTAAAGAGTTTCTTTATGATTGAAAACAAAACCATATTAATTGGAATGGGAAAACCTACCGGTCCTGTTCCTGTTCATTTCATGGCGCTCGGGAATGAACTTATAAAACGAGGTTACTCTGTTCACATCCTTATGCATTGTCGGGAATCATTAGAAGGAAAATTTGAAATCCCAATCCATTTTTGGAAATGGCGGCCAACAAACAAATTTGCGCGGATATATGATTTTCTATATGCATCACGTATGATAACAAAATACAAACCTGTTTGCGTAATTTCTGGTCATCGCGAAACTGGCTCTCTGATTTTTGCAGGCTTTCTTCAAAGAACTCCGATCAGAGCAATTTGGCATCATATTTTGACATCCCAAACTGATATTGATAATAAGGGTTCAAAGATTAGATTAAAATTAGGTCGGATTGTCAGAATCCCATTTTTTGCTGGAATGTGTACTCATGTGGTTGGAGTATCAAAATCCGCAATCAATGATATGGAAAGGGTATATAAAGTTCCAAAAGAAAAACTTAATTTGTTATACAACTCCCTTCCTGATCCAAACCAACAAGAAATTGATCCAAGTATTTTGTTGACTGGAAAGGAAGAGGAAAGATTAGTCTGCTTAGGAAGACTAGATGAGTCTAAAGGTCAGGACGTGCTTATACGGGCAATTGGATTATTAACAGAGAATTTCCCTAAAATAAAACTATTTATCATTGGGGGGGGACTTGTGAAAAAAAATTCAAAGCTTTGGTGAATGATTTAGGGCTGAATGATCATATAATTTTTAAGGGGGTTATAAATCATGAAAAAGTCATGAATATTCTTTCTTCCACGAGTATGTCAATTGTCCCAAGCAGAATGGATAATTTACCGACTACTGCGATTGAAGCATTGAGTTCTGGGGATTCCAGCTATTGGTACACTGGCGGGTGGAATTCCAGAAATTATTATAAATAATTATAATGGAATTCTTGTTACTGTAGATGATCCAATAATGTTAGCCGCTAGTATTAAATTATTATTGGAAAATAATGAACTGCGAAAAAAAATGAGCATCAATGCTCGAAAGAGTTTCAAGGAAAGGTTCGAGCAGAAACCAGGTGTGAAGGTGCAAGCAGATTGGATTGATGGAATAATTTCTAACTACAATTTGTGAATATGGAAGAAGATATGAAATCCGATATAAACTATAGGATATTTTTTTAAAAATAGATTTAGGCATTTATCAAACATGAAATGATTTTCTCTAAGAGTAGGATGGACTGATAATTTTGTCTTCATCATTTACTATTCACAAAAAATGATCTTCAGGATTTAACCATTGTTTCATTTTATCTTCGGGAATAATCTCATAATTTTATGAAAACCTCTAAATTACTGTTATTGATTACGGCTCATATATTATTCGCATTGATCTTAATTCGATTTCCGATAGTAGCTACATTCCATGCCTGGCTTACTTTGGCATTGGGGTTATGGCTGGCTTTGACAACTCGTGATATCCAAAAAATAATTTTAGTTGCTGCATATGTCACTGGATCAGAAATAATTTGGAGAATGTTTGGGGCATTTGTTTTCTGGGAATTTGGAAAGTATGCAATATTTGCAATTTTAGGGATTGCATTATTACGACAGCATCGTTGGAAAAATGCTTTTTTACCTATCATTTATTTTACATTACTTGTGATTTCCATTCCATTGACAATCGGTTGGTTTGGATTTAACGAAGCTGCTCGCCAAGCGATTAGTTTTAATTTATCAGGTCCGCTAACATTGGCATTGTGTGTGTTATTTTTTTCACAGGTGAAATTAGGCTTCCATGATTTAATACGAATTGCCTGGACAATTGTGGTTCCGATTACTTCAATATTATCTTTAGCGGCTTATTCAACCTTAACTTCCCCAAATATTGTTTTTTTACCGGAATCAAATTTTACTACCAGTGGTGGTTTTGGACCTAATCAAGTTTCTGCAATTTTAAGCTTAGGTGCAGTCATGATGTTTATGATTGCATATGTTGAAAAAAAGGGATTTAGACGTTTAGCGGAAATAATCTTATTAATTGCATTTCTTCTCCAGAGCCTTCTAACTTTTTCGCGTGGAGGGATTTATAATGCAGGAATTTGTATTATCTTCGCAATAATACAATTATTTCGATCCAGGAAAGCACGTATAGGTATTTTAATCGGTTCTATCTTGTTATCTTCTTTTGCATATTTTATTGTCATTCCCAAGTTAAATGAATTCACGCATGGTCAATTTGAGCGGCGATATTTAGATCTTACTACCACCAGCCGGAATGATATAGCGCTGGGTGAAGTAGATGTTTGGTTTAACAATTTGATTTTTGGTGTGGGCCCAGGAGTATCAACTTATGAGGTAACTTATATATTATATAATCGTACAGGAAATTTAGCAGGGGCTCATACCGAATTTACACGTTTGTTGGCAGAGCATGGTATCTTCGGATTATTTGCTTTAATTTTTCTGATTATTATGGTTGCCCGAGCATATTTTAAGGCACCAAACTGGTTTTATAAAGCCTGGGTAGGTATGTTACTTCTTTGGCCGTTAGTAGAAATGGTGCACTCTGATATGCGAGTTGTTGCTACCTCTTTTTTGTTTGGGTTGGCTAATGCAGTGTGGGTGCTGAATATCGAGTCGAAGTCCAGCACAAAAAAACCTCTGAAAATTGAAGATGTACATTGACACGTACCCAAAAAGCGATTCTCTTTGTTGGAAACCATCTTTCGCTTTCCGGCGGAAATAAAAGTGTGGGTGAGGAATTGGCAATCCAGTTGGAACAGCAGGGTTGGCAACCGATTCTTATCTCGAGAAAATTGAACCGAGTTGCCCGTCTGCTGGATATGCTTTGTGTGATTATTAACCAGCGGAATAATTATTCAATTGGTGAAGTGGATATTTTCAGCGGTCCAGCATTTATCTGGGGTTATCTGAGTGCATTGATCATAAAGCAATTAAAGAAACCTCTGATACTAACTCTTCATGGCGGAAATCTTCCTCTTTTTGCGTTGAAATACCCTCGCATTGTGAAAAGTTTGTTGTGCTTGGCAGATACAGTTATCGCCCCCTCTTCTTATTTGGTAAAAAAAATGATTTTATACCGGCCAGATATTCGGTTAATTCCAAACGCAGTAGAGATCTCCCAGTATTCATTCCGGTTGCGTGAAAAACCCCGATTAAAACTTGTGTGGCTAAGAGCGTTTCACCAGATTTACAATCCATTGCTTGCTACAAAAGTGGTAAAGATTCTGGAAAATCAGAAACTCAACCCCCACCTTTTAATGGTTCGGACCCGATAAAGGAGATGGAAGTCTGCAGAAGGTGCTGCGAATTGCTCAAATCTTTGGGGTTGCGGATAAGATAGAGATCGTTCAGGGTGTACACAAAGAGCAGGTACCTGAAATTCTCAACCAGGGAGATCTATTTATAAACACGACAAATATTGATAACACTCCGGTTAGTGTCATTAAGTCAATGGCATGTGGGTTGTGTATCATATCAACTAATGTAGGTGGAATTCCTTATTTATTGGAGGACGGTTCAGATGCCTTGCTTGTTCCGCCGGGTGATCCAGAAGCAATGGCAAATGCCGTAGTGCGAATTCTGACCGAACCTGGTCTGGCAGCGAAATTATCTGTAAACGCGCGAGCCAAAGCAGAGCAATACGATTGGTCAGTTGTTCTGCCCAAATGGGAGCAACTGTTTGAACAAGTAATTGAAGTAAAAAGGAATGAATGAGCAAAACAGATCAAATCTATAAATTACTTCCTAAAAACATGCAAACTTTAGTTATATCGATTTATGGTATATACTGGCATTGGCTGCGTTTTGGGGGAAATTACTCAACCTTAGAAAGAGATTATTCACTAAGAGAAAGATATAACTTAACTCAGTGGGATGCGTACCAACAAAAAACATTAATAGCTCTATTGAAAATTTGTGTTAACCATGTTCCTTATTACGCCAGAGAGTGGGCGGATACGCAAAAATCAGCCGCGTTATTTGGCAATCTCTCTGAGCTGTCAGTATTAGAAAAAGATTCCATCCGAGCAAATCCCTTTGATTTTGTCCGAAACGATATCAAGCCTTTTTATAAAATTACCAATTATACTAGCGGTTCTACCGGGACACCCATCGCAACAGTTTGGACACCTACAGAAGTGCGCGATTCACTCGCAGTACGCGAAGTGCGCTCAGCTCAATGGGCTGGGGTATCTTTTAAAATTCCGCGGGCAACATTTTCTGGCAGAATGGTAGAACCAGACCCAAACAGTAAAGGGCCTTTTTACAGGTTTAACTCGGCAGAGAAGCAAGTTTATTTTTCCCCATTTCACCTAAGACCTGATACTGCTCACTTTTATGTGGATGCATTAAAAAAGCACAAGATTCAGTGGATGACCGGTTATGCTGTTTCCTATTATCTCCTGGCAAAATTAATCCTTGACGCTGATTTAGATGTTCCACCTTTAAAGGCAGTCATCACAACCAGTGAGAAACTAACTCCAGAAATGCGCAGTGTAATGGAAAAAGCTTATCATTGCTGCATTTACGAAGAATATAGCACAGTTGAAAACGCATTGTTCGCCAGCGAATGTGAACATAAGCGATTGCACGTGAGTCCGGATGTGGGCATTGTGGAAATCTTGCGTCCGGATGGATCTCCTTGCGATGGAGGTGAGGTTGGCGAAGTGGTTACCACTTGTCTGATGCGCTCCTACCAACCGTTTATACGTTACCGCCTGGGAGACTTGGCAGCCTGGGATCCTGAGCCTTGTCCATGCGGGCGGACCATGCCCGTGATTAAAGAAGTGGTTGGGCGAATCGAAGACGTGGTTATTGGTCCGGATGGGCGGCGGATGGTACGTTTCCATGGTATTTTTACCAATCAACCGCATATCAGAGAGGGGCAAATCATTCAAGAATTAACTAATCGTATTCGGGTGAAAGCTGTACCTGAATCTGGTTTTTGTGACAAAGACATCCAGGATATTGTTCAAAGAGTAAAACAACGTCTCGGAAATGAAATTATAGTAATTGTCGAGACTGTTGATTCCATTCCTCGAACAAAGGCCGGGAAATTTAAAGCAGTCATTTCTTTGTTGGATCAATCATCATCGCATGATAATTTATCAGTTTAACTTCATTTTTCTAAAGTCGTCTAAAAAAATTTGTGAGTGATCGCAAAGAAATAATAGGGTAGCTTTTCCACTTTGAATCTTATTTTCCACACCCAATATTATCCCCCAGAAATGGGCGCCCCGCAAAATCGTATATTTGAATTATGTTTTAGTTTAGCTAAATTGGGGCACCATATTACTGTATTGACTGCAATGCCTAACTACCCAACCGGGAAGATTTTTCCTGGTTATGGTGGTCTTGTGCGTTGCGAATGGGATGGTCCAATCAGGGTTTTGCGGACAGCTATTTTTCCGACCCAAAAGGTTACATTTTTTCTTCGTTTATTTAATTATTTCTCATTTGTTATTTCTTCTTTATTGATTGGTGGTTGGTATATCCAGCAGGCAGATTACTTAATCACTGAAAGTCCACCCCTCTTTCTCGGGATAGGTGGGTATATATTAAGCCGTTGGAAACGGGCAAAATGGATATTTAATGTATCCGATCTTTGGCCAGAATCTGCTGTCCGATTAGGGATTGTCCGTGAAGGTATGGCATTGAAGCTGGGCCGAGAATTAGAATCTTTTTGTTACCGGAAAGCCTGGGTAGTGACCGGCCAATCTCAGACTATTCTAGAAGATATTCGGCACCGTTTCTCTGGGGTCCGTACCTTTCATCTTTCAAATGGGGCAAATCATGAGATGTTTGCGCCTGATAAAGCTTGTGAAACCATCCGCCGAGAAATGGGAGATGGTGTTATAGTGTTGTACGCGGGGTTACTTGGCATTGCTCAAGGGTTAGACCAGATATTATTTGCTGCAGAAAAACTAAAAGATTTCAATGAAATCAAATTCATCTTCATGGGAGATGGTCCGGTAAGACCCGATTTAATTTCTATGGCTGGTCGTCTGCACTTGGGAAATGTACGTTTCTTAAAGTCGGTGTTGAAAGAAAAAATGCCGGCCTGGGTGGCCTCGGCAGATATCTGTATTGTCCCCTTAAAATTGTTTTTGCCAGGCGCAGTACCATCGAAAATTTATGAAACGATGGCCTCTGAAAAGCCGGTTATATTGGTCGCTAAAGGGGAAGCTGCTGATATCGTGATTAAAAATCAGGCTGGATTAGTTGTTGAGCCTGGAGATATTGAGGGTTTAGTGGCGGCAATCCACTCTTTAGCTGATGACCCCGAATTGCGCAAGAAGTTAGGGAAAAACGGTAGGAAAGCAGTTGTCGAGTATTTCAATCGCCAGAAAATTGTAGATCAATTTGCCGCGTTTTCTGGCAGAGAATGTCAAAGCATAATTTCAATATAATCATGGAGGACGGATTTCCGATGGATTTTCATACAATATGTGTGATGGGGTTAGGTTACATCGGTTTACCAACTGCTGCCACATTTGCCATCCATGGCATGAAAGTGAACGGCGTTGATGTCAATACAGATGTGATCAATACTCTTCAAAACGGCGGTTTACACATTGAAGAACCCGGCCTTCAAGAAATTGTTTATGCAGCTTTCACGTCAGGCAATTTGACTGTCAGTACAAAACCACAACCTTCGGATGCCTTTATCATTGCAGTTCCCACCCCATTTTACGAGGATAAACGTGCTGACCTGCGGGCTGTCACTGCAGCTACTAAATCAATCGTTCCATACCTTAAAAAGGGCAACCTGGTTTTTCTCAAATCTACGTCTCCACCTCTAACTACTGAAAATATTCTTCTGCCTATCCTGGAACAATCAGGACTGAAAGCTGGCTCAGATTTTTACTTGGCCTATACCCCAGAACGAGTTTTACCAGGCCGAATTTTACATGAACTGGTAGAAAACGCCCGAGTGATCGGCGGTATCACGCCAGTTTCTGCAGAAATGGGGCGGGATTTGTATAAGGTGTTTGTAAAAGGTGAAATAATTCTTACTGATTCCACAACGGCCGAAATGGTCAAGTTGATGGAAAACACTTATCGGGATATAAATATTGCCATTGCGAATGAGTTTTTTCGACTGGCGGAACGTTTTGGCGTTGACATTTGGGAAGCTATTGAAATAGCAAATCTTCACCCACGTGTGAAAATCCTTAAACCAGGGATTGGGGTTGGTGGACATTGCATTAGCGTAGATCCGTGGTTCTTGGTGGAAGCTGCTCCAGATATCACTCCATTGGTGCAGGCCGCGCGTAGAGTGAATGACTCCCAGCCTATCTTTGTAATTGAACTGATAAGAAATGCAATCGGGGGCGACCTTTTGAACCACAGAATTGCAGTGTTGGGTCTTTCTTATAAACCTGATGTAGATGATTTGCGAGAAAGCCCTGCAATTGAACTCGTGCGCCTCCTAGAGAAATCAGGTGCAATTGTAAGTTCTTTTGAGCCGAACAAATCACCAGGAAAGTATTATGGAGTCAAAAACTGTAAAAATTTACAGGAAACGATACAAGGCGTTGACGTAATAGTTTTAGCGGTGGCGGATAAAGAGTTCCTTTCAATCTCTCCCAATCATCTCTTTTCAATGACGGAGTGCCGGGTTTTGGTAGATGCGGTGCATGGCTTCTCAACTGTTGAATTCGAACAGGCTGGTTTCTCTATCTATCGTCTCGGGGTAAATAAGAACAAAATGGTTGTTTAGGTCTTAAAGGGATTGACTAAGATCGTTTGCGAAAAGTGTAGGAAGAATGCAAGCGCCTAAGTGCAGAAGATAATATTTACTTGGTTAATATGCACAAAAGTTGGCGCAAGTTTGGTTGGACTTTGATCGTGCTGATCTTCATAGTACAGTCGCTTGCTGTAGTGGACAGGAACCGGCTGTCTCTAATGATGATGAAAGGTACTTTTTGGAACTCGGCGCTTTTAGCCAGCGCTTATGAAGGATATCAAGAACAAAGTCGGTCAGATTGCCAGGCAAACTGGATGGCTGGCAAAGGTGCTTATTTATTGGGTAAAGAGGCAGAAGAACAGACTGCATGGATGAATTATCTTGGTTGTTCCAAGACATCTGTCGCTTTACTGAGATACGTTCTTCCGGTGGATGCGATGTTTGCAAAAAAAGCAATCACACTTTATCCCGATAGCGTGGAGGCTATCTATTGGTATGCAGATGCCGTAGTAAAAAATGATACTGCGGAGGCTATTCTTTCGTATAACCGGATTGTTCAAATAGATCCTAACCAGGGGTTGGCCTGGTGCCGGTTAGGGTCTCTATATGAGAAAAATCAATTATTAGATCAATCGATAAACGCCTATTTGCAATGCTGCTTGCACAATGATTCAGGTGAAAATGGTTGTAATGGCGCCGGCCGAGTGATGGAGCATTTAGGCAACCCTCGAAAGGCGATTGAGTATTACCGTCTCTCTCGTTGGCAGCCGGCGCTTGACCGGGCCAATGAGCTGGAAAAGCAGCTCCAGCCCTAGTTTTACAGGATTGTAATTTTAGATTAGAGTTTCATCCCATTAAATCAAAATAAGGTACAATCAGATATCCACTTTATTCTAATAAAATTCAGGGGCCTGTTTGGATAACGTCGTTTCTCCTTCGAAACCTAAAGCTCAAACCCGCAAAAGTATTCGATCGCACGAAGGTTCCTGGTTGGATAACTTCCTGCGGCGGGCGGTGGATATCCTCGCGTCTGCCCTGGGGCTGGTGTTCCTTTCTCCCTTTTTTGCCCTGATTGCCATTCTTATCCGCCTGGATTCGCCCGGTCCGGTTTTTTACCGCGGCCCCAGGCTTGGGAAAGGCGGCAAGACGTTTGGCATGCTCAAGTTCCGCAGCATGTACGAACGCCTGGAAAGCTACGAAGGGCCGCGTGTTACCAGCCAGGACGACCAGCGCGTCACGCCCCTGGGGCAGTTCCTGCGCAATGCCAAGATCAACGAGCTGCCGCAGTTATGGAACGTGCTCAAAGGCGATATGAGCCTGGTCGGGCCGCGTCCTGAGGACCCCAAACTGGCCGAAGAATGGCCAGAGGACGTGCGCGACGAGCTTTTATCCGTACGGCCGGGGGTCACCTCGCCTGCCTCGGTGGTCTACCACGACGAAGAGAAGAAGCTTCCCTTGGGGGGGATTCGCTGATGGCGGCTTACCTGGAAGAAATCCTGCCTTCGAAATTACGCCTCGACCAGCTTTACATCCGCAACCGCAGTATCTTAACCGACCTGGATGTGATTTTCTGGACGGCGGTGATCATGCTGCCCAGGCTGCGCAACCGGGAAATTCCCAATCACCTGCTCTACGCCGGGCCTTTGTGGCAGTTTGTCAGCCGGGTGTTGAGCTGGTTCACCGTCGATTTCATAGTCGCCCTGGCGGCGTTTGGTGTGGCGGGCGTGATCTGGAGACTTGAAGGCCCGATCAACCTGGGGCTCGGGTATGATTTATTGCTGGCCCTGGCCGAGCGCGCTGCTGTTCAGCCTGATCAATGCGGCCCTGGGTCTCAACCGGGTCAGTTGGGAAAAAGCCCCGCCCAACCGGGTGATCGAGCTGGCCTTTTCTACCGGCCTGACCACCCTGATTATCGTGGTGGTTTCGCTGCAGTTAAAGCTAAAATACCCGATTCCGCCAGGACTGATTATATTAAGCGGAACGCTGGCCCTGTTTGGTTTTATCCTGGCCCGCTATCGCGAGCGCCTGCTGACCGGCGCGGCTTCACGCTGGTTGGGGGCGCGACACGGAGCGAGCGCGTTGGGAGAGCGCGTGCTGATCGTCGGGGCCGGCAACCTGGGCCAGTTGGTTTCCTGGATGCTGCAGCGCAGCGAATTTGTGCACAGCTTCTCCGTCGTGGGCATGGTGGACGATGACCCGCGCAAGCGCGGCATGGAAGTGGACACCTGCAAGGTGCTGGGAAGTTCAGCCGACCTGCCGGGTCTGGTAGAGAAGTACAATGTGGGTGTGATTATTTTTGCTATCAATGAGATTGGGGCTGAAGAACGGGACCGCATCCTGGCTGTATGCCGCCAGACCACGGCGCGCCTGGCGCTGTTCCCTGACCTGGTAGAGGTGATCAAATCGCATCTCTCAAACGGCAATGCAAGCCAGGCGGATGCTAATAATAAGAATTATGATGCTAACGGAATGATCGCTCGCCTGGACGAGCTGGACGCATTATTGGCAGAAGGCGACCTGGTGACTGCGCGAGTTCTGGTGCATGGCATGAAAAAATCCTATTCAGTGGAATCCAGGCCATCGGCATAATAATAGGATGAGCGCGGAATACTGGCAGGGTAAACATGTGCTGGTTACCGGCGCGGGTGGTTTCATTGCCAGCCACCTGGTGGAAAAGCTGGTCGCTCTGGGCGCCAGGGTGCGCGCTTTCGTACGCTATAACTCGCGCGGCGATCCGGGCCTGCTTAGCCAGCTTCCCAAACACATCCTGGATGAAGTAGAGATCATCGCCGGCGACCTGCGCGACCTCCACGCCGTGGGGGAGCATGCCAGGGGGTCAGCCAGGTGTTCCACCTGGGGGCCTTGATTGCCATCCCCTATTCGTACCTGCATCCGGCCGAGGTGGTCGAGACGAACGTATTGGGGACGATGAATATCTTGCTCGCAGCGCGGGCTACGGGTGTAGAGAGGGTCGTTCACACTTCTACCAGTGAAGTCTACGGCACAGCCTTATATGTGCCGATTGATGAAAAGCACCCCTTGCAGGGCCAGTCGCCTTACTCGGCCAGTAAAATTGGGGCAGATAAGCTGGCGGAGAGTTTTTATTGCGCCTATAACCTGCCGGTGGTCACCCTGCGGCCGTTCAATACCTATGGCCCACGGCAGTCTGCCCGGGCGGTCATCCCGACCATCATTTCCCAGGTCTTGACGGGTAACACCTTGCACATTGGCAGCCTGGATACCCGGCGTGATTTCACTTATGTTATGGATACGGTCTCCGGTTTTCTGAAATGCGGCGAAGTTCCCGGAATTGAAGGGTCTACGATCAACCTTGGTACGGGTAAGGAAAATACGGTTGGTGAGATTGTTGAGAAAGTGATCCAGCTCTCCGGGAAGAAAATGGAAATCGTGATCGATCCGGAACGCCTGCGACCCGAAAAATCCGAGGTAATGCGCCTGCTTTGCGATAATTCAAAAGCGAAATCAACCCTGGGATGGGAGCCGCAGGTAAGTTTAGAGGAAGGGCTATCCCTTACTTATGCCTGGATGAAAGCGCACCTGGATCTTTATAATCCAGATAGATATCAAAGGTAAAGGAAATAGGGTTCAATGGGAATTTCCGCGCTGGATCACCAGATTTTTGGATGTGAGCGTGCGTAGCACGCTCACATCCAAAAATCTGAGTTCTTCCACGGGAAATCCCAAAGACCAGAAATAGAGGTATTCTTATGAAAGCAGTCATTCTTGCCGGTGGTAAAGGCACGCGCCTGGCTCCTTATACCAGGATTTTTCCAAAACCAATGCTCCCGATTGGCGACAAAGCCATCGTGGAAATAATGATCTACCAGATGCGTAGAGCAGGCATCAGTGATATCGTCCTGGCAGTGGGTCACCTGGCAGGATTAATGCGGGCGTTTTTTCAGGATGGATCCCAGTTTGGGGTGAACATCTGCTACTCGTATGAAGACCAACCCTTAGGGACCGCCGGACCCCTCGCCGCCATCCCTGACCTCGACAGTACTTTTATGGTCACGAATGGGGACGTTCTTACCACCCTGGATATGCGCGAGCTGATTGCCTTCCATAAGCAAAATAAAGGGGTGGCGACCATCGCCACGCACCATCGACAGGTGCGCATCGACCTGGGCGTCATCCATACCGATGGCGATCATACCATCATCGGCTACCAGGAGAAGCCCACCATCGATTATAGGGTCAGCATGGGGATTTATCTGTTCGAACCGGAAGTGCTGGCTTTCATACCCAAGGGTGAGTATTTGGATTTCCCTGACCTGGTCAAACTCCTGATCGCGGCGGGAAAGAAAGTGGTGGCTTATCCATTCGACGGGTATTGGCAGGATTTGGGGCGTCCGGATGATTACGAGCAGGCCAACCTGGATTTTGAGACGATGCGTTCAGAATTCTTACCCCAGGGGGATGATTAATGGACTGGCGTGTACCCCTGGCGGACCTGGATTATGGAGAACAGGAAGAAGAAGCTGTATTGAAGGTTTTAAGAAGTAAGTGGTTGACGATGGGGGCGGTAACTCAGGAGTTTGAAGCCCAATTTGCGGCAAGTGTGGGAACCAGGTATGCCTTGGCAGTCTCCAATGCCACTGAGGCCCTGCACCTGGCCTGCCTGGCCTTGGGAATTGGCCCCGGCGATGAAGTGATCACTCCCTCGCTGTCGTTCGTGGCGACTTCTAACGCCGTCCTGTATACCGGGGCAGACGTACGTCTTGCCGACGTGATTGGGCCAGGGGATCTGACCATCGACCCGCAAGAAATCGAGCGGCGGATTACCACAAGAACCAAAGCGATCATAGTGATGCATTACGCCGGCTATCCCTGCCGGATGGAGGAAATCCTCAGCGTCGCTAATCGCCACGGTTTGCCGGTGATTGAAGACGCCGCGCATGCGCCCGGCGCCTCGCTCAATGGTAAATCTTTGGGAACGTGGGGGGCGGTGGGGTGTTTCAGCTTTTTCTCGAATAAGAACCTTTCCACCGGCGAGGGAGGCATGCTGGTGACAGATCGGGACGATATAGCCGAAAAAACCCGGCTTCAGCGCTCACATGGCATGACCAGCATGACCTATGACCGCTACAAGGGTCATGCGTATAGCTATGATGTGGTCGACCTGGGCTACAATTACCGCATCGATGAGATCCGATCCGCGCTTGGATTAGTGCAGTTGGCCAAACTGGAGGCCAACAATGTCTTGCGCAAGACCTGGACCGATAGATACTGGTTAAAATTAAGCAGGGCAGGGGTTGAGCTGCCTTTTCAAGACACGGTCAAGGCTGGAGTTAAGCCCGCCTATCATATTTTTCCGATGCTGCTGCCCAAAGGCGCCAACCGGAAAGCCTTTATCGATGCCATGCGCGAAGAAAAGATTCAGACCAGCATCCATTACCCGCCCACTCACCGGTTCACGTATTATCGTGGGCGTTATAGAGACCTATCCCTTCCCCGCACCGAAGAGATTGCCGATCGCGAGGTGACCTTGCCGCTTTATCCTGGAATGGGGGAGGAACTGGTTGACCTGGTGGTCAGCGCGGTCGCACATGCCCTGGAGATAATTTGAGTCTTTCATCCCAGGTGGACCAACACACAGGGTTCCTTCAGCGAGGAGCCCTGTTCTTAACTCGCTGGCAGTGGCTCTGGCTGGCATTAGCGGCCCCTTTTTTCCTGTTCCCGTCTCCATCCCGCCGGTGGGTTTTTATTATCGTCCCGGTCTTGTGGCTGATCGGCTGGTTTGCCACGGGTAAACCATTGCCCAATACGCCTGCCAACCTTCCGCTGTTGGTTATCATGATCATGGTTTTGGTCAGCCTGTATGCCACCTATGATATTGGGGTCAGTCTGCCCAAAATCGCCGGAATGCTGCTGGGAATTGGGATGTATTACGCATTCATCCATGCCTCTCGAAGAGAGGGTACTTTTCTGGTTGTCTTGGCAGCCTTCCTGGCGTCTGGCTTTGGCATAGCCGTATTGGGGGTTGCAGGGATGCAATGGCCGGATAAATACACATTTCTACAAAACTATTTATCCAAACTGCCCATTCTGATCAAAGGTCTGCCTGGGGCTGAAGCGGGTTTCCAACCTAATGAAGTCGCCGGGGCTCTGTTGTGGGCCTTGCCTCTCTTGATCGTATTGGTGATTGCGTTTTTTTTCAGTTTGATAAAAAGAACAATCAGGAAACATCCCGGATGGATCGTGGTAGGGCTGCTTTTCCTTATTCCAATCACCATTATTATGATGGGTACAATGCTATTAACCCAATCGCGCGCAAGCCTGATCGCCCTGGTGTTGGCCCTGATTTTTATGCCGATATTTCTTCTCAAACGGCGTTGGATATATCTGGGTGTACTATTGGTTATCTTAGGGTCTATTGGTTTATTCTCCTGGCGTTCAGGTTGGATACAAAAAATCTATATGGAGACCGGTAACCCGGGGCAATCCATCGTAACTTTTAGTGGACGACTAGAAATCTGGGATCGGGCAGTCATGGGCATTTGTGATTTCCCCTTTACCGGAATGGGGATGAATACTTTTCGTTACGTCGTTAATGTTTTCTATCCATTGTCGACAGGAAATTCTAATGAAGATGTTGGACATGCTCATAATGAATTTCTCCAGGCTGCCCTTGACCTTGGCATCCCTGGCTTGATCGGCTTTCTATCTTTGAATATAGTGGCCTTCTGGATGTTGGTTCAGACATGGCGGAATGTCCAACCTGCCAACCTTGAAAAAAGTCCGCTTTCTTCAGCATTTGTGGTAAAAGTGCTCGTCCTGGGTTTTGCCGGTGGGTTTCTGGCCCATTTGTTATTTGGGATGATCGATGCGGTCGCCCTTGGAGCAAAACCCGGGGTAATGTTTTGGATGTTGTTGGGATTGATCACCGGCCTCTATCTCAGGCAAGGACGAAACCCTCTCCCAGAGGCAAGCCGTGTACCTTGACAAAACGGCGCGCAGGGTCATTGCCGGGCGGAACCTGGTTCTTTTTAATGATCTGCGTAAAGTGCTGGACGTTTTCTCGGAGCATGACATCCCAGTCATTGTCTTAAAGGGCGCTGCCCTGGCAAATTCGGTTTACGATTCCATTGGTGAACGACCGATGTGCGACGTCGACCTGTTGGTTCATCCAGAGGACCGGGAAAAAATTGTAGCAATGCTTGAACAGGCTGAATACCAGTTTAAACCCTGGCCTGTGGGTAACTTCCACCCATTCAACATCAACTATACCGGGGAGATCGATTTTCTTGCGAAAAGCGGAACAGATTTTGACTTACATTGGAATTTGATCTCCTTTGAATGGGTGCGACTTTTGAACAACCTGGATGTGGAGGCTATCTGGAGTGCCGCTCAACCTTTGACCATCGATGGAGCCATGGCCTTACAGCTTTCCCCATGCGACATGTTGATCCATATCTGTTTGCATTCGATGATGCAAGGTTATACACATCGGGTCGCCTGCCAGGATATCGCAGCTCTGGTCACGTATCACCAAACTTTTCCATGGAAGGAATTCCTGGAGCGTGTAGCCGAATTCCGGTTGCGGTCGACCTGTTATTTTGCCCTGGAAGCTGTGTCCATAGAGAAAGCATCAGTCATCTCTCCAGAAGTTCTCAAAGCCTTGAATCCGCCTTTCTGGAAAAAATGGCTGATCCACCGGATTGCCGACCCGATTAAATGCATGCAAGGACAGATCATGCCCGGGAATAGGAAATATCTGGTCCAGTTGATAACTACTGACCGGCCATGGGACGTAGTAAAAGTCCTATTCTGGTTATTCTTCCCAGGTCCAAAATGGTTGGAGGAACGATATGTGTTACGGAACAGGATGGAGGCCTGGTTGGCTTGCCTGTGGCATCCTCTGGTGGTAGTGAGAAGAGGCTTAATGGGAATGTGGGAGGTGATTAAAGGGTTTCTCACCACTACAAGCGAGCCAAAGGCTTGACTCCCTCTGCTGTCATTGCGAGGCGTCTTCGCCGACACCCTTGGTGCACCCGCAGGGGTGAGCAATCTCCGAGCGGGTGGCGAGATTGCTAAACTCGTGGAGAGTGCTCGCTCCGCAATGACAGAAATCCTAGAAAACCATGCCTGAAATAATCTATGTTATTCTGAGCGCCCTATGGATTTCAGGGTTGAGCGTCATCCTGGCAGTCTTTGGAATCGCCTGTTACCTGGCAGGGGAAAACCACCAATCCCTGAGAAGGATAATGGGTACCTGGAAGTTTCGCTTATTTATAAACCTGGGTGCTTTTCTCTTATGTATCGGGTTGCTAGGTCTTGCAGAATTATTGTGGGAGAAAATTCTGTGGGGTTTCCTGGGAATAGGCATTATTTTCGACACTTATTGGGACAAAATTGAGCTATCTAGGGATAAAAATCGAACCCATTCCGAGTAAACCGAGCCTGCGGCAGCGATCACTCATCGTGTCCTGGCAGTTTTGGGTGGGACTGGCAATCAGCCTGGTGTGCCTGGTTTTGGCGCTGCGGGATGTGGACCTGAACGGGGTGTTATTGACCCTCGAGCAGGTCAACGCCGGGTGGTTGGTGCTGGCAGTTCTCAGCGTTATGGCTACTTTCGTCGCCAAAGCTATCCGCTGGAAGCTCCTTTTTCATGTTTCGAACCGGCCTCCCTTGAAACGAGCTTTTAGCATCCAGGCCATCGGTATGCTTCTGAACACTTTTGCGCCGGCTCGCTTGGGTGACCTGGCGCGGGCTTACTTGATGGGCGAGGCAGAAGGAAAAAGTAAGGTCTATACCCTGGGCACAGTGATCGTCGAGAAATTCATCGACCTGTGTTTGCTTTTCCTTTCATTTGTGCTTCTTTCACAGATCTCCTTACCAGGCTGGCTGAAGAGTTCCCCGCAGCAGCTCGGTTTGGTTTTATTGATCGGAATCGTTGTCGTGGGTATTCTGCTCTGGAAAGGTAACACCTTGCTTGAATGGGGCAAGCCGCTGGCGAAGTTCTTACCGGCCGCGTGGATGGAATGGATTGCCAGCCGCGCTCGCCTGGGATTGAACAGCCTGGATGTATTTCGTCAGCCCTGGCAGCTATTCTGGGTGATTTTCTGGTCGCTAATAAGCTGGCTGCTTGGACTATCCACCAACGTATTAGTGTTCGTCTCCCTGGGACTGCACCTTTCGCTGTGGGTCGCGCTGCTATTGTTCGTAGTCCTGCAGGCGGGCGTTGTGCTGCCTTCATCCCCGGGTCGGATCGGCGTTTTTCATTACCTGACCCTGATCACTCTGCTGTTCTTTTCAGTTGGGAAGGATGCTGCCCTGGGGTGTGGCCTGGTCCTCCACCTGGTCGTGATTGGACCGATTGGTATTATTGGGGCCATTTGCCTGTGGTGGGAAAAAGTCACCTGGATCAAAATGACGGTTGCCGCCGCCAGCTTGAGCAAGTTATTGAAGAGGCCGGCTTGATTTCGGTGATTATACCCGCCTATAACTCAGAAAAAACCTTGCCGGCCTGTCTGGCTGCACTGGCCCGGCAAACCCTCCCGCCCGACGAAGTGATCGTGGTGGATGATGGCTCGCAAGATTCCACGGTCGAGCTCGCCCGGCGAGCGGGAGTGAAAGTGGTTTCTCAGGCGCACAGTGGGCCGGCAGCCGCCCGCAACCTGGGCTCCAGGTCGGCGAACGCGCAAGCGGACTTGATTTTATTCACTGATTCGGATTGTGAGCCTGACCCGGATTGGGTTCGTCTCCTCAGCCAACCGTTTGCAGACGAGAAAGTGGTTGGGGTCAAGGGGACCTATCTGACTCGGCAAAAAGAGTGGGCGGCCCGCCTGGTGCAGCAAGAATATGAAGCGAAATATGAGCGCATGCGCCGACAGGTGTCTATCGATTTTATCGATACCTACTCGGCGGCCTACCGGCGAGATATATTCTTGAAAAACGGCGGGTTTGATGCGGCCTTTCCCGTTCCTTCTGTTGAAGATCAAGAATTCTCTTTCCGCCTGTCCCGCAAGGGATACAAGCTGGTGTTTGCCAGGGAAGCCAGCGTTTACCATTACCATGATCGCAGTCTAAACGAGTACATCCGGCGTAAATATGGGATCGGCTATTGGAAAGCCTTTATGCTGCGCTGGTTGCCGGAAAAAACCTTTTCCGATTCGCATACCTTACCATCCCAGCGTTGGCAAATCCTTTTATTGGGTCTGGTGATACTTTTTACTTTCCTGGGGGTGGCCTGGCCCGATTTCTTTTGGGTCGCTTTGTCCTGCCTGCTGCTTTTCAGCGTTACGGCAACGGCCTTCATCCGCCAGGTCTGGCGCAGAGACCGGGGGGTAGTTTGGGCTGTACCGGTCATGCTCGTATGTCGAGCTGCTGCCTTGGGCTGTGGGTTGGCGGCAGGGTTCCTTTTTCCGCCCTCTTCCCGGCATAAACCCTCCGCAGGGTTGCTGATCGGGCATAGGTTGGTCAAGCGCATGATGGATGTTCTGGGATCTGCAGCCGGCCTGGTCGTTTCGTTGCCCGTCCTGGTCATCGCAGGCATTGCCATAAGACTGGACAGCCCGGGTCCGGTGTTCTTTGTCCAGGAGCGCTGTGGAGAGAATGGCAAACCTTTCCGCATGGTCAAGCTGCGCACCATGCGGCTGAATGCCGAGAAAGAAGTCCAAGAAGTTTTGGACATGAACCATCTTGATGGCCCGGCATTCAAGATCAAAGAGGACCCGCGCGTCACCCGGGTTGGCCGGTTGCTGCGCCGTTTCAGTCTGGATGAGATTCCCCAATTTTGGAATGTTTTGCGCGGGGAAATGAGCCTAGTTGGGCCACGCCCGGAAGAAGTCTGGGTGGTAGCCAGGTATGATGATCTCCAGCGCTTGCGCCTGCTGGTGAAACCAGGGATGACAGGGCCGATGCAGGTCTCTGGCCGAGGCGATTTAGATCTGGACGCCCGCTTGGAGCTTGAGATGGATTACATTTACCATTACAGCTTACGGAAAGACGTAGATATTTTATTAAGGACGCCTCAGGCAGTTCTATCTGCCAGGGGAGCCTATTAATGCGTGTATCTTTGATTTAGCCTGGAGAGACTTCTCAACCGGCGTATAATGATCGAAAAGATTAGAAACCAATCTCCTTTTCAGCTTTCGATAAAAATCCTTGGATGGTTATTAGTCGTAGCGTTGGTGGCCTGGATCGGCGATCTCGCCTGGCACGCCATCAGCCTGAGGCTGTCTTTACAGGCTTTGAGTTCAATGAGCCAATCTGGAATAGAAAATGTATCGATGGAGCAGTTGAATGGCCTGCTGGCTAAGACTGACCTGGACTTGATGGCGATCAACCGGGACGTGAGTCCTCTATTCCCACTATTTCGCGCTTGTTCGGGAATTCCTTTCGTTGGAAAATATACCGGACAAATTGAGCCGGGCCTGCAATATGCGACCGGACTTGCTAAAGCAGGCAGCGCGGTTTTCCAGGGATTACAGCCAATCTGGGATGCGATTGACCATAAGGGTGACAAGGATATTATGTCAACCCTGGTCCAGACCTTACAATCCTCAAGGTTGGGCATGCAGCAGGCTGCCGTGGATATCGATTCCGCAGCTCAGGCGCGCATCAGGTTGGATCCTACATTGTTGCCTGAAAATCTTAGATCCAAGTTCCTTAAACTGGATAGTAATTTTGAGCTGCTTCAGGGTGGGACAGCTTTTTTGCAAATCTTGCCCGAGATTTTGGGCGCCGACCGGACTAAGACCTACCTGGTAGTGGCGCAGAACAGCGACGAGCTGCGCGCCACCGGTGGTTTCATCACCGCCATTGGGTTACTGGACCTCGCCAACGGCAAAGTAACCCGCTTCGATATCCAGGACTCGTACAAAGCAGATGACTTGAGTAAGGTCTATCCTGTACCGCCAGATCCGTTACGACGATTTATGCAGGCTGACATCTGGTTGCCGCGGGATGCCAACTGGTCTCCGGATTTCCCTACCTCTGCTCGTAAGGTGCAAGAGCTATATCAGATCTCGACGAATATAAAGACAGACGGCGTGATCGCTTTCGACCAGGCGGCGGTCAGCTCTCTGTTAAAGGTTTTCGGCCAGGTAAATGTGCCGGGTTTTTCCGAGCCGGTGAATGCTGGAAACGTGCAAAATTATATGCAGGAAGCCTGGGCGCCTGCGCCGGATCAAGGGTTTTCGCAACAGTGGTGGGAGAACCGCAAGAATTTCATCCCTGAATTGGGCAAACTGCTCCTGCAAAAGATTCTCTCTTCCAGGGATAAAAGCGTGCTTTTCAATCTTGCCACTACCAGCCTGGACGACCTTCAATCTGGGCATGTACTGGTTTATTTTTCCGATCCTGGCGCCCAAAAGGCTCTGGCCACCATGGGGCTGGATAATGCGGTCAATCCAGGCGCGGGCGACTTCCTCGAGCTGGTCGATTTAAACATCGGTTTTAATAAAACTGATCCTGTCGTAAACCGCTCAATCCAGTACAAGGTCGATCTGACCAATCCTGCCCAACCCAAGGCTGAATTCAGCGCTCACTACCAGCATACGGTGAGCGTGATTGTCCCTTGTGTGCAAGAGGCAGAATACAGCCAAACTTATCAAGGGATGCAGGTGCGCTGCTACTGGGATTACTGGCGTGTTCTCACCCGATCAACCAGGTTGGCGGCTTCACAGGTTGCCTCGGTGCCCGCCGACCAGCTTTTAGATAAGCAGACCTGGGATGGGACGCTGGACGTAACTGCGGGTGAGGGCAATACGCAAGCGATCGGCGGTTTACTGGTTTTGCCAACTCACCAAACGCGTGATATTGTCCTGAAATATGATTTGCTGCCCGGCGTAGTCCAGGTCGAGCAAAATGAGCTGGTCTACACCCTGCATATCCAAAAGCAGCCTGGATTGGATAAACTCCCAATTACTCTCCAGGTTATTTCACCTGAAAATTATGTTCTTTCCTCCCCGCCAACAGGGTGGCAACGTGGGGTAGAGGATCATTCCTGGACCTGGAACGGAACCTTGATTTAACCGTTAGATTTTAAATTGATTTTCACCAAACCATGAGAAGCACAAGAAATCAGCGGGTCGCATTGAGCATAAAATCGCGATATGCCTCTCCCACTGGGGTTAACTGGTGATTTTTAAGGTCTGCCAGGTCAGAGGTTGGGTAAGATTTCATCTGCCAGGCTGAACCAGGCCCAGCGCTGCACCAGGTGGTGGTTATCCTGTGGCAGGCCGATTTGTGGATCAGCAGTCGCAGCCAGCCACTGAAAAGTATCCCGTAAATATTGCTGGATAACTTCCGGAGAATACCCATATTCGGGAGGCATCAGGATGCCGAATTCGGTCAACGCCAGGGGAGTGTTTTGATAGCCCCTGGCCTTCATCCAGGCGCGAAAGGCCGTGATTTGCTTTTCAAAAAGGGGGAGACTGCCATGGTCGCTGATTTCATAGAGCTGTCCTTGTTTATCCGAGAACCCGGGTGGGATGTCAACTCCCCAGCTTCCCCGTTCTTCGCGTAGCACATAACCATGCAGCGTCCACCAATCCACCGGCATCGGAGCGCCAGTAGATTTTTGGTAAGCCTCGAGGACTCTATCCATATAAGCCAACCGTAACGGGGTACCCTGGGCAACGCCCAGCCACCGCGATTCGGGCGGTTGGGTCGGAGGATTTTATCAACTGGTACAGGAGCTGATAATCGCGCGCATACTCTTCCGGAGTGATCGAATCCTGCCAGATCACATCCGGTTCATTGCCAATGATCCAGACATTTCCCGGGTAACGCAGGGCCACCCAGCGGATAAAATCGAGCGAGGGTGAAATACATCCGGTGGATAACCGCACCATTTGCCAGTGTTCCGGGATATCAAAATTCCGGGCTAACCGTATGTCCCAATCGAGATACCAGGCGGCGTGCAGTTCCTGGCTCCATTGAGTAGCATCCGCCTGGGTAGAAAGGCCAAAGCCAGGGCGAGAGGTCAGATTGCCGGGGCTATAATTGCTTGTCGTATTTATTTGGTATGGCTGAAGGGGCGAGGGCAGGGATCTCTCAGGAATTGCACCGGTTTGAGGTGAAACGGCTTGAGTTTTGTTTTTACAGCGCAGCTCCTTCGGTGGGGTGGTTTCATTCCAAAATATCCATCCACTGGCGGCGACCAAAATGAGGAAAAGTAAAATGGATACGTGATAGCATGCTGCTGGATGAAGGCCAAAATTGCCTTTAATTTTGTCCATCTGGTAATTGTATCAAGGTTCTTTTCTTTGGAGGTTATGTTAATAAATTTGCCTTATATCCGAATCCCCTGAACGAATTTCTAGTTTTTGACAAGAAATTACAACTAATGATGTATAATATGGAATAATATTCGAGAGAGGGGGAAGAATATTATATATTCATGCGAAATATTACGGAGATTACAAATATGAGCGAGCCACCGACAATAGCTTATTACTATATCTGCAATCCGGACGTTGTCCTGCGTGAAGAAGATGAAGATGGCGGACTGTTATTCAACCCGGATACCAACCAGGTGAAAGTGATCAATTCGACAGCGCTTTTTATCTGGAAAAGGTGCGATGGGAAGCGCAGCCTGCAATCTATTATAGAAGATCTTAAAGTAGAGTTCGACCAAGTGCCGCTCGATCAGGTTGACCAACACGTGAACGAGTATCTGGAAGATTTGACCCAATCCGGTTTTATCGGTACGACCGAAAGTTTGCCAGGATGAACGAACGATTTGATGCCGACCCCGCGCAGCGTGGACATCGCCATCACCGGGCGGTGTAATTTGCGCTGCCAGTATTGTTTTTACGCCGATGAAATGACGGCACGGACAGATTTAACCACCGCACAATGGCTGGCTTTTTTTGACCAACTGGGCAAACTTGGGGTAATGGATGTATGTTTGACCGGTGGAGAAGTTTTCACACGCCGCGACCTGTTCGAGTTGATCGATGGCATCATCGCTAACCGGATGCGCTATTCCATGCTTACCAACGGTACACTTATCACCGAAAGTATACTTGCGGAATTTGAAAAAGGGAAACGCAGACAACGGCTGAATTCAATCCAGGTCTCGATCGATGGTTCCACGGCTGAAATCCACAATCTTAGCCGCCCGCATAGCTTTGACCGGGCCGTGCGCGGTCTCCGTTTATTGAAAGGTGCCGGTTTTCCATTGACTGTCAGGGTAACCATCAACCGGCATAATGTAAATGATTTGGAAAATATCGCCCATTTTCTTTTAGAGGAACTTGGACTGCCCTCTTTTTCCACGAATGATGCTGCACCTATAGGTGCCGGGTGTCAGAATGCTGTGGATGTATCGCTTACCCCTCACGAACAAGCCAAAGCGATGCAAATTATCTCGCGTTTGATGGAAAAATATACAGGTAGATTGAAGGCTACTGCAGGCCCCCAGGCTAAGGGCATTGATGTATGCGGAAATGGAACATGCGCGGGCTACTGGCGAAAAAGCCTCTCGATGGCAGATGGGTTTTTTAA
The DNA here is from genome assembly GCA_963820415.1 of uncultured Chloroflexia bacterium. Lineage (GTDB taxonomy): Bacteria > Chloroflexota > Anaerolineae > Anaerolineales > Anaerolineaceae > CAWFZT01. The sequence goes on from CAWFZT010000004.1 coordinate 781,715, forward strand.
CAGGTTGCGGTTGTGTCTTTTCGAAAATCAGTATCATGCATGATGGCGCAATCCTTCCTTGCCATATACTTCCAGGACTTGTATTAGGGAATATCACAGATGATTCAATAGCTGATGTTTGGCAAAACCATCCCATACTTAAGTCTCTGCGTGAACGCCGGAATATTCCTATGCAAGAGGTACCTGGTTGTATCGGATGCGAATGGTTGGAATATTGCAATGGGAGCTGTCCAGGATTGGCTCACCAACTTACCGGAGATTTTAACCGCGGAAACCCGATGGATTGTTATCGGCGCTTTTTAATCGAAACGGAGAAGGATTATGAATTTACAGGTTGAAAATACGGCACAAGAAGAACCAATCCTGGCAAAGGAAGGTCAAGTAGACCTTCCTGAAGGAGTTCCCCGTTAACTTCCCTTTACCTGTATATCTCTGGTTCGTGTAACCTGGCGTGCCGGCACTGCTGGATCGAACCAAATTATATACCAGGTGGTAAAGGGGGACAATTTATGCCGTTGGATTTCGTTCGTAAAGCCATACAAGAAGGTTTTCCGCTTGGACTGAAATCAATAAAATTGACAGGTGGTGAGCCAACCCTTCATCCCCAATTCCATGAAATTGTAAAAATGATCGGTCATTTAGGTTTTAATATCCAAATAGAAACCAACGGCGTTTTGATTGACAGCGAACTGGCACATTTCATGAAGAATAATATTAATCATCTTTTCATCGCTGTTAGTATTGATGGTGCAGATTTGGCAACTCATGAATCCTTGCGTATGGTGAAAGGCAGTTTTAACGATGCGATTAATGGAATAAATAATTTGGTGAAAGTGGGTATTCACCCTCAGATGATATGTACATTATATAAAGGAAACTTTCATCAATTAGAGGATATTGCCAAATTAGCAGATAAATTAGGTTGTAGTTCGGTTAAACTTAATCACATCCAACGAAGTGGTCGTGGTGAAACCTTGGCGGAAAATGAAGGTCTTAAAGTCAAAGAATTGCTAGAAATTAATTCTTTTATTGAGAAAAAATTATCCCAATCTTTAGGTATTCCTATCATGTTAGATTTACCCCTTGCATTTCGTCCCCCACGTTATTTTCTCGATCAGAATTTAGGTCTTTGCAGAGTCCTTAATATATTAGGGATATTGGCAAATGGGGAAATATCTCTTTGTGGGATAGGTGTTACAGAGAAAGGATTGATTTTCGGACATATAATTAAGGATAATCTTGCTGATATTTGGTGCAATGCATCAGGAATAGAAAAATTACGGAAGTTGGTACCCTTTGGATTGGACGGTATTTGTAGTGAATGTATTCATCGCGATATTTGTCTTGGAAATTGTATTGCTAATTCTTTCAAATTATATGGTAAAATAAATAGTAGTTATTATTTCTGCCATGAAGCTGAACAATCTAACTTATTTCCGAAATCAAGACGTAGGTTTAGTTGATCTGATAACACCTAATTGCGTTATTAAATAAACAATTTGGGAGGAAAAATGGGAAGGTTACATATTTATGAACATCCAATAGCGAGGGATCTTTCAGGTATGATCGCAAATGGTGGAAAGCCTAAACCACTAGCATCATGTCAATCTGGAGGAACTGTTTATGGTGCAAAGTCCTGCAAACCTTATGGTCTATCACCTAAAGGAAGTTCAGCAGATTGTAGTTCTGGTACTAGTGCGCTGGATTATCCTGGTTCTGGACGTTGTGTATCCGGTGACAATGCTTTAGCAAATGATTATTGTGGTAGTGGAGGAAATTTTAAAAAATAATCTCGAATTTCCAGGTCGATATTACTTTTTTGCTTAGTTGTATATCAGGCAGGGTTAAGCGTAAAGAATTATTGTGCTAGAGATAATCACCGATCCCACAATATTATTTGACTGTTATTTTTTTTGTAACAGTCTTCAAAAAATGTGTCGTAAGCAAATAAATATTTAGATTTATGAAAAGAATGGGGTTCAATTCATTTTCTTAATTATGGATTAATAACGATTAATAATCATGTCAATTATTACTAATCACCGTATTGCCGATATTTCTTTTTATACCAGAACTGATGTTTTTATACCAGAAATCCATAATGTAAGGTTTTCCTTTTTTAATGATCAGATCGAAATGTGTGATGTATACCATTTTTTCCATGGTATAAATGACCATGATTTGGTTTTGTCACCTCTTACATCCTCAGAACGGGAAAGAATTGTAAGATGTAATATTCAGCATAATGTAAATCTCAGCACCACAACTTTCCCTCTTTTTATCTTTCCAAAAGATCGTCAACAATTAAAATTTTATAATCCTAATTCGCCAATAGATCTTCTTGATGTTCCCTTATTACGGTCAATCTTAGTACGTGAACGTTTAGAACAATGTAGTGATCACTTTGACGGAATATTCTTAATATTACACGCATGTACTGTGGAAATACGTGATTACGAAAAACACAGGATTGATATTTTTTATCTAAAGGCTTTCGAAAATAATTTACAGTTGGATTGGATGAGGACCTCAATTAATCGGTTATTCAGAACTTTTCATAAAGATTTTAATGCATTCATGGTTCATAGTTCGGGTGTCATTCGAAGGGAAAAAGCAGTCCTTTTCCTGGCCCCAGATGGGGGCGGTAAAACGACTGTTGTTAGTGAAATGCCTTTTTATACGATATTGGGGGATGACCAAATAATTATTCGAAGGCAGAACAATGAAATATTGGTACATTCTACTCCTTGGAACAAGATCGTAAAAGGTCCACTTTTCGGCCCCTCTTGGGGCGATTTTTTTGTTAGAAAAATCTGAGTTGTTTGAACTTACTCCTCTCACGTCACAAAAAGTTATTGAGTATCTGTGGAATGAGCATGTTTATTTTACTGATAAATTGCCCAAATCCAACCGGTTAGGTGCATTTAATTTACTTTGTGAAATAGTAAATCAAATCCCTTCTTATCGGATGCGAACACCACTCAATGCTGTAAATTGGGCTGCAATTGATGCCTGTCTTAACCGTGATGGCTGAAACTCGTATTTTTCGATTTTTCCAGGGTACAAGTATGGAAGGAACCTTTCAGCCGGGTGACCGATTGGAGGTAGTATGTGCTTCGTTGAATGAGCTGAAAGAAGGAGATGTTATCCTATTTCACGATCCTAAAACCGGCCATGAAATTGTTCACCGTGTTGTTGGGTATGAAAGTAATGGTCCGACGAACTCGTGGAGATAGTAATTTTTTCATAGATACTTACCAGGTAACTTATGAAAATTTTCTGGGTCTAGTGACACATTATGAACGTGCCAGCCAGAGGCGGCGAGTGTTGAATGGCAAAGTGGGTTTATATTGGATTAATGTTTGCATTTACGGAAAATAATCTTCTGTTATTTAAGAATGATAGGAAAAAATTTCTACTGCCTATTCAGAAAAAACCGGATAGTACAATGGTTTTGGCGTCCAAATATAAAACAAATTACTTTAACTTCGGGTGATAGTTTATTAATTAAATATTTACACAATGGACATACGGTAGCGCGCTGGTGGCCATCCAGACATTATTTTGAGTGTCGTAAACCCTACGATCTGGTAATCCCTAACCCGGAAAAAAGCAAACAGACTTGATGGAATGGTGGCAATACCTCAAACAAGGCCTGAAGCGCCAGGCGCCGCCGGATCGCCTTGCCGAGGAAAATAATAACCCTAAACGTGACAGGACAAATCTGAACAATCTGCTTCCTTTCGTCAGGCGTCACCTCCGCAAGGCGTTGGTGGGCGCCTTTTTAATTCTCATAAGCACTTTATTGGCCTTCCCGCAGCCATTGATCACGCGCTATCTGATCGATCATGTGATCCTGGGAAAACAACTAAATCAGTTATTCATTGTGGTATTGTTATTGGTCCTGGTCAAAGGTTTTTCCATGCTGGCGGGACCGCTGCAGAACTATTATTTCACCCGTTTCGAGCAGGACGTCATGGTGGACCTGCAAAGCGACCTGGTAAACCGCACCCTGCGCCTGCCCAAATCCTTCCTTGACGAGCAGCAAACCGGCTACCTTATGTCGCGGCTTGGATCGGACGTGCAGGGATTGCGCTGGTTCTTTTCAAGCACGCTGGTTTACCTGGCCACCAACGTCTTGCGTTTCTTCGGTGGGGTCATCTTCCTTTTTTACCTTGAGTGGCGATTGGCATTGGTGACACTCGTGGCATTGCCGGGTATCGTCCTCGGGATGCAGTATTTTGGCAAACGCCTGCGCGCTCTCAATATGCACAGCATGGAAAAGGAAGGCAATTACTGGGAACGCCTGGAAGAAGCGCTTTCGGCCAGCTCTTTGATAAAATCCTTTTCCACAGAGGCAGAAGAACGCGAGCGGGTGACCTCCGAATTGAAGGATATTCGCCAGATCACCATGGAAACTACTACCGTAAATGCTCTGGCGAATATTACCCTGGATATCTTACCCGACGTATCCCGGGCGTTGGTTCTGGTCCTGGGCGCCTACTGGATCATCCAGGGCAACTGGACGCTGGGATCCTTGCTGGCCTTTCAAAGCTACCTGGGATATGTGTTTGGCCCGGCTTATTCTCTGGCAAATGCCAATATCCAGCTTCAAAACGCCCTGGGGGCCTTGCAACGGGTTTCGGCTATCTATGACATTGTGCCGGAAGAACACGGCAAAGGGGTGGTGGCTGAACACTTGAAAGGGGATATTGAGTTCAGTCATGTATCTTTTTCGTATGACTCCAAGGATAAAGTACTGGAAGATATCTCATTCAAAATCCATCCCGGGCAGCACGTGGCGATTGTCGGACCCAGCGGGGTGGGAAAGACGACCCTGGTCAGCCTGATCCTGCGTTTTTACCAACCCACCGCCGGTAAACTGCTGATGGATGGGCGGCCGGTCGAGGAGTACGAGCTGGCTTCGCTGCGGCGCAGGATAGGCTACGTTTCTCAAAGCGCCATGCTTCTGACGGGGACGATCCTCGATAATCTACGCTATGGCGATAACGACGCCAGCCAGGCGCAGATTGAACAGGCAGCCAGGGCAGCCGGAATTCACCAGTTCATTGCCAGCCTGCCGGAGGGATATTTATCGCTGGTAGGGGAACGTGGGGTGAATTTTTCGGAGGGGCAGAAACAGCGCCTCTCCATCGCCCGGGCGCTGGTCAAGAACCCGGATATCCTGGTCCTGGATGAGCCCACCGCCGCGCTGGACAGCATCACCGAAAAAACCATTTTTGATGCCTTGCCGCCTCTGGTACGGAATAAAACTCTGATCGTGGTAGCTCACAGGTTAGCGACTGTGCTGAAATCGGATAGTATCCTGGTGCTCAATGAGCACCACCTTGAGGCGGTAGGGACGCACCAGGAATTGATCAATTCGTGCAAATTCTATGGGGAACTGGTTTCAAACCAGGAAATTTTGGCCAGTTCGTAATATCTTTGAGTATCAGAATATTACCTCATTTACCAACACCAAACCTAAAAATTACCTGGATCTTCTAATTGTTGAAAATCATAAATCCAATCGTGCTATAATGGATTATCGTTCAAGCTCTTTCAGAATAATAAGAATATTGCATGGGAGGTAACGGTGAAAAAAGGAAGAATTTTCATAGTCATTCCTTTAATAGCATTCTTATTGACCATCGCAATGATGGGGGGACAATGGAGTTCCACTTCAGCAGCCGGTACTGTCCCTCACCTGGTGAAGAGACTGCTGTACCTGCTGCTGCATTATGCAATTCTTCCTCCATCGACGTAAGTCCGATAAAAAAAGGGGCGGCCGGCTGTTTACCCTGGGAAGCTTATATCCCATTGAATTCGGTTTGCACGGAAGGAATAGTGGTCGTATACGATCACAAGATTGTCGGCGATAATCCACCGCCATTCTTCTGGAAAATGATCAATTATGGCGATGGGTTTGAGGTGCGATTCTTTGTTAAAGGTCTCCTGGCGAAGGATCCAGCCTGCGGGGATTACAACGTGCGCTATTACTTGAATTCCTGGCAGCGCTCGGTTTTCGATAAGACTCCTGATGAAGAAGGAATTTACTATCTGGATCCGGCCACCAACTCCTGGCAGGACTGTAAAGCCACCCTGGATACCACCCTTAGCGTGCATGGGGTTTTGGTGTGCGCCATCAAGAACTGGGGCTTCTATGCCTTAGGGCATCCATCCATCTATAATAAGTAGTTTCGTTCAGCATGAAGGGCTTTTCTGTGTGGGGTGATCTCGAATCACCCCACACGTTTATATCCACGTGAAAAAAATAATCAATTCCAAATGGAAAAATTGGACAACCACCCTTCTTCTGGCGGTTGCATTGTTTGTTTTATATCTGACGGTTCTGCCTGACCACCTGGTAACGACCAATGACGGGGGAGATGGGGGAGATTTGCTCAGCGCCATGCTGACCCATGGCATACCCCACCCAACCGGATACCCAACCTATATGGTCTTGGGGCAACTATTCCTGAGAATACCCATCAGTACCCCCTATTTTCGGGTGGGGCTGCTTTCAACGCTTTCTTCAGCCTGCGCAGCAGGTTTATTATTCCTTTGGGTCACCACGGAGGTTGTAAGGGATCATAAACTGGGCTGGCTGGCTGGAATCATCAGCGCCCTGGCCTGGGGCACGGCTCCTTTGGTTTTTTCCCAGGCGGTTATCGTAGAAGTATACAGCCTGCAATCGTTATTACTTATGGTTAATTTATGGTGGATTTCTCTCCTGAGCCGGAGAAGCGAGTCACTCAAAAGCCAAGTCTGGCTCTCTTTATTGGCGTTAGCGGTTGGAATGTCTCTGGGCAACCACCTAACCATCCTTTTCCTGGCGCCGGTCTGGGTTTATTCCATGATCGTTTCTCGAAAGAGAGGAAATTCCTCAAGCTTTTTAATCTTACAAATTGCCCTTTTGCTGGCGGGTGGGTTGGTCTACCTGTATCTTCCTTACAGCGCCAGGAATTATCCACCGGTCAATTGGGGCAATCCGCAATCCTGGCCGGGGTTCTGGTGGGAAGTATCCGGCGAGGTTTACCAGGGGATGCTGTTCCAAATTCCATTCGTTTCACTCTTATCACGGATAGAAGCTGCGGCCAGGCTGTTATTCGACCAATTCGGCATCCTGGGACTGGTCATTGGTTTGATTGGCGCGGTCATCTCAGAAAATATACAGAGTCCGGTACGCTGGATGTTGGCATGGCTATTCTTCAGTTCCCTTATTTTTTCGCTTGGCTACAATACAAAAGATTCTTATCTTTATCTGATCCCATCTCTTACTGTCTTCAGTATCTGGTTGGGAATAGGGGCTATAGATCTCATTGATATCAAATGGCGTTCTTTGCCATTAGGTATTCTGGCTGGGTCGGCCTTGTTGTTATTTTTAATCGTCAGGATACCTTTTACCCGCCAAACCGTGGACACCCGCAAGGATGACCGGGCGGTTTTATATGCCGAAAATTATCTTAATTCAGCCCCGCAGAATGCAATTCTCTTAACCAATGGAGATGAAGACACTTTTCCATTGTGGTATTACCATTTTGGTCTCAAGCAAAGGCTGGATATTCGCATCATCCTGCTCCCTTTGACGCAGTTTGTCTGGTACCAGGAGACCCTTCGCCACACTTACCCGGACCTGGTATTACCCCCTGATTTCGAGAGTTCATCCACTGCTTGGGGAGACGCAATTTCCAGGCTGAATCCTGAAAGACCGTTATGTGAAAGCAGGCCGGATGCAAAGGCAAGCTATGGTGTGGCAGTATCCTGCCCAATGCCGAATTGAGACCTATTCAGGCTTTGGTTTATTCTCATCCGTGGTTTTTGCTGGTCGCCTTCTTCTGATAAAAAAGAAGAAGATGAAAAGCAGGATGCCCACGATGATAAATGAATAAACGCAATACAAGGAAGGATTTGAAGCCGGATTAGAGGAAAGGACAACCGGTATTAATTTTGTCACCGGTATCATGAATATGTTCTGGTGTAGCAGAGGTTGTTAATATTTGTTGATTGGCAGTATTTGTGCTGGTTGGGGCTGCCAGAGTATAACCTCCCGTCATTTCCGTCGCCTGGCTGGTTAATGTAGGAGTTTGCGTGGAAGTAATGAAACTCCCCGGTGCGTAAGCAGGTGTACTGGTAGAGGATTCGTTGCTATTATTTGACCCATTCGAGGATTTATGACCAGTTGGTCCAACGGTTGGCACCGTTTGTCCCGGTAAACTCGCCTGGGTGGGTTGAGCAGACATGGCCAAAACGAGAATCAAAGTTATCAGAATTATGGCGATAATATTTTTATTTGTGGTTTTTTCCATCATAAAATAGTCTGATCGATGCATTACAACAGGCTTTTATAATCTGGCTGCAAGGAATACGGTAAGGATTATGGCAGGTTTCCAGAGATTTTCTTAATCGTGAATGGGTGTATTATAACAGAGTTCTTGAGAAAAGAGATTTTCCGATATAATAATCAAGTGATCATGGAACCTATCCAATGTATGTGACAACGGAATATTTATTCAGACGTTTTTACGTTTCGCTCAAGGTAATCCTGGGAGATGTTTAAATTGAGAAACAAGCTAATTATCATCATCTTATCCCTTTTGATTATTAGCCTCCCAAGGCCCGATCAAGTTGGGAAGGCCGACGTAGCGCCAGCACCGATCTGCCGTTTTGGGATAACTGCGCCTTATGGCCTTGACGGATATGGTAGTGACATAACTCTCTTACGAATTAGCGGATTCCTTGATTGGGGAATTTACAGCGGTTCTGCTTTGCCCGCTGGGGTGGATTTCATCAATGTGTTACAAGTAGGAGATGATTGTCAAGACGCTACTGGGCATAAGGTAAGCTGCAGTAGTTTACCCGATTCTCGTACTCCTTATCTGAAAACGTTAACTAACATTCAAACAAAAGTCCCTGCCCATCTTGGGATGGTTTGGGTTGTGGGCAACGAACCGGATGCAACTAAATGGCCTCCCGTGCAAGACGACATAACTGCCGAAGAATATGCCAATCGTTATTACACAATTGCCACGCAAATTCGTGCCTTAGACCCCACGGCTAAGCTCGGTTTTGGCGCGGTAGTACAAATGACGCCGATCCGCATGCGCTACCTGGCTAAAGCCTTGAGTTAATTGGCCAAACTGGCCGGTTCACCAGCCCAGGCGTCCAGTTTGATCGATGTATGGACCCCGCATGCTTTCCTCTTGAATGAGGCGCCCGGGGGGTGGGGCGCCGGGGTTCCTCCAGGATTCGAGCACGATCATGGGGACGCCGTCACCATAAGCAATTTCGCCAACACTTACAATATCAACATATTTTCACAGAGGGTGATAAATTTCCGCAGTTGGATGAAAAGTAATGGGGAGCAGAATAAACCCTTATGGATCACAGAATATGGAAGCCTCTTCCCGCCAATTGACAAACCGGGAGGCTCAGATAGAGAAAATGTTAGCGACGCCAGCACCTCAGCTTATATGTTGAAAACCTTTGATTTCATGCTGAACACGGCTGACGCGAATTCAGGCTTCCCGGATGATAACAACCAGCTTGTACAGCGTTGGTTTTGGTACAGCTTGAATGATTACCGTTACCATATGGGCGGTTCGCTTTTCGACCCGGACAATCACCCACCAACGATTACCGATGTCGGGACTGCTTTTCTGAATTACACGTCTACTATTAGCGTGAATCCAGAATTTCATTTTTCCGGTAATATCGGGTTACAGCCTGATGCAACGGATGCCACGAAATTTGATGTCGTTTTTTCTATAAGAAATGCCGGTAATTCGGTCACCCAATCGCCGCGCCTCTGGGTTTATCAGGATAACCCTAATAGATCGCCCTATGCCCAGGTTGATACGCCGCCGGTTATTGGCTGCGGTGAAACAACCGGCGAGGAGATTGCTATTCCTTACCCGCCATCACCCACGAGTTCCAATAAGCTTTACCTGCGCCTGGATACCAATGGAAATTTGACCCAGGACGATGGCGACGAGATAGTGTCATTAACTGCGCCTCCTTACCCAGGTACCCTTACTGCCAATCCACTTTCCTATTCACGCATTGCTTTGAGCTGGCAGTCTGCGCATGGCCAGGATGGCTATAAGATCCAACGCTCTGGCGATGGAGGGGCTTCCTGGACGGAAATTGCCTCGGTTGGAAAGTCGGTTACCAGTTATTCGGATACAGATACAGCACTCCAGTGCGCCCATCCTTACCAATACCGTGTCCAGGCTTATGACAGCCGTGGCAATTGGGGATTTTCCAATACTGTCAGCGTTTCAACTGATTCGTGCGCGGTATTGGCAATCAGCGCCCAAAGTGTTTCCCAGGTTCGCATTAACTTGAGCTGGCCAAATCCCTACCATACACCGACAAGTATCAGCATTGAGCGCTCGCCTGATGGAAGCAATGCTTGGAGCGAGATCGGAACGGTCCCTGGGAATGCAACCGGCTATTCGGATAAAAGCCTTTCCTGCGCCCAACCTTATTATTACCGTGTCAGGGCAGAAAGCAATTATAACGGGGTGGTTGACTATTGGAATTACAGTAACACCGCCAGCGCCACGACCGGGATCTGCACCGCCCCGCCTACCCCACTCGGCCTGGCAGTCCAGGCGCGCACAAGCACCTCGATCCGGTTGAATTGGACCGACCAGGATGGCGAAGACCAATATTGGATTGAACGGTCACCGGATGGCTCGAGTGGTTGGTCACAGGTTGGCATTGTTTTACGAGATGTTACCACCTTCGTCGATAATAATTTGGCGCCTGGAACCACTTATTATTACCGCCTGCGCTCCTGGAATGCGTTGGGGACTTCGGGTTATAGTGACGTGCAAAGCGGAAAGGATTTCTTATACGATATTTTCTTGCCCTTTATGACCAATCAATAATTATTTTTTCGAAATATCTCTCGCTCTATTCTGGCAATCGCTTCCAAATTGTTTGGTCTACATTTTCTTTGTCCGGTTTTAATCCTGTTATAATATTGACTGAATTTATTCTATGCTACAATGAATTTGGTTGTTTCAGGTTGGTCATCCAGAATATATAAATAGAATCGCAGTTGGGGAGTGACTGATGGCGAAACAAAAATCTTTCTTCTTATATCCTTTATTGATTTTTGTATTCTTGATTACCCTGGTAACCGGAAATTGGAGCATCACTTATGCGGATAAGATGGACGCCTCGCCGCAGGTGTCTTCCTCCTCTTTCCCGTCTCCCCAAACCAGGCCACCTTCAACCCCTGCCGCTCCTCCGGTCAAATCTACGTTTCCACCACCGCCGGTCGGTTCGCGGTGCAGCCCGGCCACCGAGTTCGGTCAGCCCGACGATTGAGGCATTGTTAGGCTGTTACCCGTGGGTCGTTCTGGTCCCAATTGGGGCGGCCTGTTCAGAAGGGATTGCCGCCGTGTATGATCTTCCGATTGTCAGCAACCCGCCGCCTTACCATTGGAAAATGATTAATTATGCGGATGACATTGAAGTACGTTTTTATTCGAATGCGCAATTGGTTAAAGATCCACCGTGTGCAAACCTTAATGTGATCTATTACTTAAATTACGTGCAGCGGCAGCTTTATGATAAAACGCCCGATCAGATTAGCATCTATCGTTTTGATGAAGTAACCCATGCCTGGACTGACTGCAAGCCCAACCTGGTTTCAGACGTAGGCATACATGGAGTGCTGGTATGCAGTATAAAAAATTGGGGTTTTTTCGCCTTGGGGCATCCTTCCGGGCAATAAGAGAACCGTCCTGCCCTTGCATCTCCCGGTCTTTGAAAATCACAACCCTAAATTCTGGTGAGCCATCACGTCAATTCCCAAGGACCCATTTTTTTATGGGTCTGATAATATGAAACGTCTCCTTATTGTGGATAACTCTTTACAGCTTGGCCATTGGCTGCAGGTCGCCCTGGCTCAGGTGGACCCCCAGGTGGATGCAAGAGCTTTACTGTCGGGGGAAGAAGCTTTGTTGGAAGGAACGCGTTACCCGATCGATTTATTAGTGACGGACATTCGCCTGACCGGGATGTCTGGGTTTGACTTAATCCGAAAAATGCGCAAACAACATCCTTTATTGCGGGTGATTGTTTTAACCGATCTGGCGCAGGCTGACCTCAAGAAACAACTTGACGAAATTGGGGTTGATGCTTTTTTCAACAAACCGCTGAAGGTTTCTCTTTTAATGGATTCCGTGGCTAGCTTGTTAAGGAAAGAAGAGAAGTCTTCCTTCAATCCTAGCCGAGCATACTGTCGACCCGCAGTCGATGAAAACAACTGTCCTTCACCCTGTCTCTGCTGTTCCGCTTCCGCCTACAACGGTTCTCCATCCGAAGCCAGGACCGCCAGCAGAAATATCTTCTCCGACGGAATACATTGAAACTGACAAGATACTGGTTATGCTCATATCCAGGCTGCACAGGGATTCCGGCGCACTGGCGGTAGTGCTGCTGAACGAAAATGCGCAGGTGGCGGCGCAGGTAGGTCTGTTCCCCGACCCAGCCTTTGCCCGCAAATGGGTAGGACCTTTGGTAAAAGCGGTTCAAACGGGAAAGGCGGTTTTGAAAATAATGGATGTACCCGGGGGCAGGCAGGAAATGGTCTTTCATGGAGCGATGTTTGACCTGGTACTGACCTCTATTGGAGATTATCCGCTGATCCTGGCGCTGCGCAAAGGGTATAGCGCAGTACGCCTGGCCTTCGTATTCGAGGAAATTCAGACTGCACATAGGGAGATGCTGGGTTACCTGGGCAGTCATCCTAAATCGACCTTACCTCCTATCATAAACCCCGGTAAACTGACCGAGGAAAAAAAAGCGCTAGAATTCCAAGAGCCGTCCTTGCCTTCTACGCCAGCAGCTCTAAACCAACCCTCCGAACCAGAGAAAAAAGCTTCTGGCGCGGACAAAGGCAACATAACTACCTCTACACCACCTGTTGAAAAGCAGCCTCTGGTACCCCTCGATGCGCTTTTCCAGCAGCGTGCCAGGATAAAACCGGGAGATGCAGATACATTCTGGGATGAAATTTCAAAAAATGTGAGGCACCTGGGAAGCATCCCGGACACGATCACCTTCGAACAGGCGCGAAAAATGGGGTTGTTCCACGATTTAGAAGAGGATACAAAGTAATTCTTGCGGCAGCGGGCTGGCAGCAAAATCCCCTGGACAAGTAAAGATCCAGGGGATTTTTATTTCCATCAGGTTAATGTTCTTTTCTGATTAGCCTGCGAGTTGGAGTGATTGACGGAGCGGGTGTGATGGACGGGATGGGTGTTTTAGTAGGTGTGGGGGTTATCGTCGGTGTAGGTCTCATTGGTCGGGGATGAGTAGGGATTGGCGTCTGGCAGGTGAGGGAGAAAGCGATTGAGGCAAAGAGGGAAGGCCCTCAAGATTATGGCACCGAATCAAATATGGAAGGAATTAAAAATCCCTTGACCCGTTTCGAGCCAGGGGATTTTTTCCTCCTTGATCAGTTTTTATATACAGTGTAGGGAGTTCGAAATTCTATTGAAGCTTTGATGATCCGGCTCATCCACGCGTACGCGCGCCCAATAAGCGCTGGTGACAATGACCTTTCTTCGGCGGCCGTGCAGGATACCACGAAGTCCAGGTCCTTCCCTTCCATTCTTCGGATGCGAATATTGAGCCCGGTCAGGATGCCAGTTTCTGCCCCAGCTTGTAGGCGCGCTCCATCAGATCTGTCTGGTTTCTGATTTCTCCGGCCTGGTTGGCGCTCCCATACACAAAACCGGCGATGTCAGCTTTCAAGTAACGGAACATGTCTTCGAATGAGCGGATGGCATTGATCGCCCCAGAGGTTACCGGGTCGGTGTCGCCGTAAGTAAGGATAATCCCGAAGGTTTTTCCTTTAAGTGCATTTCCCTGAGGACTTTCAAGAGCATACCAGCGGTCGATGAATAATTTCGTCTGGGCGCTCATGGTGAACCAGTAGACCGGGGTGGCTATGGCGATGGCATCCGCCTGGCGCAGTTTCGGGTAGAGCGTCTGCATGTCGTCTTCGAGGATGCAACCGTTCTCAGGTGATTCCTGGCAGGAGTCGCAAGCATTGCAGGCCCGGATATTCATATTTTGTAAAATAAAAACTTCTACCTCCGCCCCAGAGACTCTGGCGCCTTCCACCAACTGGTCAGCCAGCAGGCTGCTGTTGCCTTTTTCGCGCGGGCTGCCTTTCAAAACAAGTATCCGTTTACCGGTCATAGAATTTCTCCATAAAAGGTGGTTATTTTCGGTTCAGCCTAGATATTCGATTTGTCGGAGCACTTTTTTCATCCTGGAAAGTTGAGCTGGAGATAGCTCGGGTTGACGCTGCAGAATAACAGCCTTGAATTGATCCAGATTATCTCGATGGACCGCCGGCAGCATGCTTTCGGCGTGGGTTGGAATGTCCCTGGGTGTGCAGGTTTTAAGAATACTGGTCAGGAAGGGGAAGATCTTCAAGCTGTAAACTGGATTGGCTGCCGCAGTTTTCGCCAGCACCCTCACCCCCCATAAAACCGTGATGACCGACCCGTGCTCGACGGTTGAAAGCACTATATCGATCTTCGCCCAGATTTCATCCGGACACAGATCAACGATATTGCCTAGGGCAATCATCGCTCCCCACACCATGCGATTATCCCGGCTGCCCAGCAACCGCAGAAAATCCTCCACGTGTGGGGCGATCAAAGCCGGGTCGAGGTAGCCGATCTCGTAAAGAACTTTCAGGCAGTCGCTGCGGACGTTCTTGTTCTCATTCGTTAGATTTGCGTCGATTTCGGCGATGCCTGCCTGGTCCCTGGTTTGAGCCAGTTGCCTGGCCAGGTTTTGATTGGGAATCTCATCTCGCCGATTCTGAAAAAAGGATATTTTTTCCAGGGCGGACATATTCCTCCGAAATCCCTTATCAACGGTCACAAAACGCTTTGGAATATGAAGCGAACGTTATCTTCGAAGCGATGCTGCCCGGTATGCTGCCATTCAACAAACGGTTCTGGCAGGGGTATTTTTAAAGCATCTTCAGGTGAGCCGCCGGCCTGTTTGACCTGTACCACCAGGTCCTCGAGGGCATTCAGGTACTGGAGCAGAAGCAGCAAGTCGGTCTTTTTGCCGACGGGCCCATGGCCTGGAATGAAAGTTTCCAGTTTGGACTGCCTGATCTCTTCCAGGATATTTTTCCAGGCGGTAAAATCGCAGTCTTCCAGGTAGGGCTGCCGTTTGAAGAAAGCCAGGTCTCCCAGAAAGGCGATCTTTTCTTCGGGAAGGGCCAGAAAACAATCTCCGCTGGTATGACCGTTCCCCAGCGCCAGCAAATCAGCGGAACGCTGGCTCCCGTAGAAGACGACTTTGCTTTCAAATGTCTGGTTAGGGAGCTTTAAATCCAGAGTGGGCAGGGACTCAAGGGAATGTTTCAACCTGGCCACATAGCCCTCAATGGCGGACCGTTTTTTCGGATCTTTTTCTGCCTCAAGTAACTGCAAATTTTCCTGAAGAGAGACGTTTAATTCGGATGGGTTTTGTTTAAGTGATTTTAATTCCTCCAGGCATACCGGCATGAGATCGCGCGTTTTATGGGTGGAGATGATCGTTGCGTGCCCGCTGAAAACCTGGTTGCCAAACCAGTGATCGGCGTGATGATGGCTGTTGATCACATAAGCCGGAGGCCGACCAGTCAAAGATTTTGCGGCGGCTTTTAAATCCTTAGCCGCTTTCGGTGTTTCGAAGGTGTCGAAAACCAGGGTGAGATCGCCCAGGTCGATGATACCGGAATTGCTAAAGGCTGCGCCGAACTCTCGGGCGATGGCTGCGTAAATTCCCTGCGCCAGTTTTTGAATCTCGAAATGTTCGGAAGATGGAATAATCTGGTTGGCATGTCCCATGCTTGAATCCCCTTTCACCTGGCGAAGAATCGTCTGGCTGGCTGGATGAAAGACAATAAATGGATTGTTGCTCCTTCTGGACTGACGTGATTCTACCATTCTTTACCCCGTCAAGCCTTTCCACTATTCTGATGCGGGTTCTGGGTACTATGGTGCTGGTCTTTGCTATCCCATAATGAGAAAAAAGTACCTTGCTCTACTCGAATACCTGACCGGTCAATAATAATTGGCCACAATCCCGATCGGCTGAGGAGGCAGGCCAGCGGCAACCAGGTGGGAAATATCTCCCAGACCGATACAGCGCGGGACAACTTTACCAGGAGAACGTTCTTCGAACAATACAGTTGTGATCGAAGAGGGATGTACGAAAAAACCATCCCAAAACGAAAGAAAGGGTATACCCAGCAGGTAAGAAAGCCAGGCCAGTTCGAGTCCCATGTGGGTGAAAAAAGCGATTTTCTTCAGGTTCTTACCCTTGCTCTGGAACAACGCCCCCTGGCGGATAAACCCCTGGCGGGCCAGAAAATCATCCGACCCCTGGCGGACCACCTCCATATTCCTGTCGATCACGGGATTCTCAGTCATCCCATCCAGCGTCCAGCGGCCTAGACCGGGAGAACATTCGTGTGTGCGATAGCAGGGCTTTTCAATATCCAGGAAGGATTGGTCCAGTTCCTCGAACCAGGCTTTATCCAGCTCGCCTGCCCAGTCTTCAATTTGGATTATTAAACCGAGCTGGTTGGCTGAATATTGGGCAGTGTGTCTAGCTCTAGCTATAGGGGATGAGTAAATTTCATCGATTCCGAGAGTTCTTAAGTGATCAGCCAGAGCGCTGGCTTCACGATGGCCATTCAGGGTGATCGTACTGTTGGTGTAATCCGGATCGGCGTGGCGGATAATGTATAAGCGCATGTGCTCGATTTTATCATGACTGCTGACCTTTCATCCCGAAAGGATACCTGAAAAACTATGTGATAATTAGAAGTATATGACAATTTGGCGCCCATTTATAGGAGCGCAGAGTGAAAGCGCCGGGTGTGTGAGCGCTGTGCTTACCGCCGCCTATAAGACGGTCAGGAAGGCTGCCATCAGCGCTGAATCCGACCCGAAGCATCGCCCTTGACCAGGCGCTCAACTTCCGCCAGGGTGATCCGGTTGTAGTCCCCCGGAACGGTGTGTTTCAAACAGGAAGCCGCCACGCCGAATTCCAATGCGTCACTGGCAGATTTTTTCTGTTCCAGGTAAAAGATCAGCCCTGCAGCAAAAGAGTCGCCACTGCCGACGCGGTCGACGATGTCAGTGATATCATATTTACGGCTGACGAAGAATAATTCACGATTGTGCAGGCAGGCAGCCCAACCGTTATGATCGGCGCTATAACTTTCGCGTAAGGTGATGGCTTGCATTTTCAGGTTAGGAAAGGCGTCGAGTACCTTTTCACACAGGGCTTTGTATCTCTCTGTTGAGAGTTGCCCGTTGCTAACAGTCTGTCTGTCTGGTTCTAGCAACTCGACCCCCAGGGCATTCTGGCAGTCCTCTTCATTGCCGATGCCCACATCCGCCAGGCTCGCCAGGCGTGGCATCATTTCTTGGGCGCTGACGCCGTATTTCCATAAATTCTTGCGATAGTTGTAATCCAGTGAGATGGTTACTCCCAGGCTGCGAGCGGTATGCATGGCTTCAAGGCATAAGTCGGCTGCCGATTGGCTGATTGCGGGAGTGATTCCCGTCAGGTGGAACCAGTTGACGCCAGTAAATATCTTCTGCCAGTTGAAGGTGCCGGGCCTGGCCATAGAGATAGAAGACCCAGTCCGGTCGTAGATGACCACGGAGGGGCGTATGTTGCTTCCAGCTTCGACGTAATATACCCCCATCCGCTCTCCTCCACGCTCCACCAGGGCAGTACCTACTCCCAGGCTGCGCATTTCGCGCAGGCACGCTTCTGCGATCGGATTTTGCGGTAAGACAGTTACATAAGATGCCTGGGCGCCAAAAGTTGCCAATGAAACCGCCACATTGACCTCACCACCGCCGAAAGTAGCTTCAAGGTTTGGGGTTTGCAGCAGGCGTTCAAAACCGGGCGATTTTAGCCGCAGCATGACTTCGCCAAAAGTGATGAAATGGTGGGGCATATGAAACTCCTCTTTACGTAACCTGGTCTTGTATCTTTGCATGGCAATTATAGCTATAATTTCTGCTTTGGGACGAGAAAGTAGCAGGAACAGCTACACTCTGAAGCAGATCGATGTAACGTAAAGAAGGAAAGGTGGATTATAATTAATGGAAAATTCCACGGTAAGTTTTCTCAAAACTCTGAAATGGAGGGATCATGGCTGATTGGTTCGCTGGGGATATTCATGCGAATGGAATAAATATACATTACACCCGGACTGGTGGGTCTAAACCACCACTTGTGCTCTGTCACGGCGCCACCGATAATGGCCTGTGTTGGACGCCTGTCGCTCTCGCTCTTGAGGATAATTATGACGTGATCATGCCGGATTCCCGCTGGCACGGCCTCTCCGATGGACCGGTGGATGGGAATACACCCGACAGCCAGGTTGAAGACCTGGTCGGGTTCGTAAATGTGTTGAACCTTAAAAAACCAGTTCTTATAGGCCATTCGATGGGCGCCAGCACCGTCTTTCAAGCCGCTTCTCGTTATCCAGATTTGGCGCGGGCGATCATTTTGGAGGATCCGCCCTTCCGTGAACCGGTCCAAAAAGAGAATACCGGCCAGGCTCAACCTTTTATCGGGCGAATGCGCCAATCTATCTTGGAATATAGAACGATGTCACGTGAAGCTCTGATAGAAATGATCCACAAACAAGCGCCTTCCTGGTCTGAGGAAGAGCTGGGCCCCTGGGTTGATTCCAAGCTTCAGGTCAGTCTCAATTTTGTGGAAATGATGGGGAACCGTCCAATGCCTGCTTTTCCCTGGGAAGGCTTGCCCAAAATCACCTTTCCAGTCCTGTTGATTACCGCTGATCCGGATAAAGGAGCTATTATTACCCCAGAGATTGCCCAAAAAGCTGCCCGAATGTTGCTTTTATTAACTTTTATCAGAATCCCCGGCGCAGGTCATAATATTCGTCGCGAGGCATTTGGTCCTTATATGATTGCAGTCAAAGAATTCCTTACCAGAGTGTGAATGGATATCAGAAAGGACCTCCCGAAAAGAAGGTCCTTTCTTTACCCAAACGGAAGGAGAAGAAAACGGCATTAGTGAATGGTCATAAGCCTTTTCCTGCGCTCAAGAGCTGTAATGCTTTCAGCAATTGAGCATCCCCTGAGGATTGAACCTGAGCAGGGGTCAGGCTGCTTTCGGCAGGAGGATATAAAGGATAGGTCCCGGCCGGCAGTGAAATGGATTGATCCGGGGAAATGCCCTGGTGCCAGATCGTCCGGCCCTTAGGGGTCAGCCATTCCTGGGTCGCCAGCAGCACGGCCGATTGGTCAGGCAGTGAGAATTCTTCCAACACCGTGCCCGTACCGAAGGTCGTTGCACCTACCAGTGAGGCACGTTTGGCATCCTGGATGGCGCCTGAAACTATTTCGGCTGCACTGGCCGTACCCTGGTTGATCAGGACGACCATGGGGATATTGGCGTCCAATCCTCCGGCATGGACCGGTTCCTGGTGGATTGTGCCATTGACGTCTTTTTCTTCAAGGACGCTCCCACCGGTAAGGAATTGGCTGGTGACGCCAATCGATTCACTTAATAGGCCACCCGGGTCGTCGCGCAGGTCAAGAATCAGCCCGGTGGCGCCCTGCGCCTGGATTTTCGTCAAGATGGTCTTCAATTGCTGGGTAACTCCATTGGAAAAACCAGATATATGAATGTGGGCAATGGTAGTACCCGGGACCATGCTCCAAGTTACGTTTTCTACGGTGATTTTGGCGCGAGTGATAGTTAGATCGCGGATCACCTTGGTATCAGGGTTTTGAAGCGTGATGGTTACCTGGGTGCCGGCAGGTCCCAGAATGCGCTGAACGACGGCTTCCAGACTCTGCCCGGTCATATCCACACCATCCACTTTCAAGATGATGTCACCAGGCGCCACGCCAGCCTTCTGCGCCGGAGATCCATCGATCGGCGCTACGATTACCACGTGGTTGTTTTGCAACTGGACTTCAGCCCCGATACCCTCAAAGGAGCCATTTGTGAACTGTTGTTCACTTTTTACCATATCCGGGCTGAGGAAGCGGCTATGACCGGTGTCGCCTAACGAATCTACCATACCACTGATGGCGGCGTAGGTTAGGACGTTATCTTTGACAGCCGATTGGTCCACATAGTTCTTATGGATAAGTGTCCAGGCGTCGACCATCAATTGAAAATCGGTGGAGGAACCCGCGGGTACTGTGATCGTCTCGGGTTTCACCGGAGGCTGCACCAGCCGATCCACCACCACCCCGCCGGCGAAGCCACTGCCGGTCATGAGGATAATTATTGCGATCATTACAAGGATTTGTTTTCGAGTTGAATTGATCATATTTCACCGCGTACAAAAAAACTGATAATGAAAATAATTGGCATGATAATCAGAAAAGGACGGGGCATAGGCAGCCCTATGCCCCGTCAAGGAGAATTGGTTGATTTATGGTTGGCCTAACTGCACTAATACACGGCCTAGTTGGCCGTTGCGCAGTACCGTCAGCATTACCTGTTGCCCGGGTTGAGCCTGGGCCAGGTAAGCCTTTAGGACATTCGTGCTGGTCAGGTTCGTTCCGTCGATGCGCACTAGCACATCTCCACCGATCATGATTTTATTTCCATTATCCGTGAAAGATTGTGAGCTACCTTGTATCCCCGCCTGATCGGCGGGACCTCCTGGCACAACCTGTTCGACCAGCAGGCCACGCTGGCCGCTGGACAGGTTCATAGCATTGTTGATAGTAGTATCGAGGAGCACGACTGAGACGCCCAGATACCCACCGGCGGTGTTGCCACTTGGTGGAGTTTGTTGCTGCTGTGACGCAGCCGGTCGTGCGACCAAGGTCACATCCAAGGAAATGGACTTCCCGTTGCGTAATACGCTCAAGGTGACCTTGTCACCTACCTTGGTATTGTCATTCAAGAAAGCGATCAGATCATCCATACCCTTGATCGCCGTTCCATTGATGGCGGTGATCACATCGCCGCCGACCGTGGTATTCAAGCCGTTGATGGTCACAGACTTGGTACTGGGTTGTAAACCTGCATTCGCCGCCGGACCGCCGGAACTCACTTCCCCAACCAGGGCGCCCTGTGTATCGGGGCTGAGCCCCATAGCGTTGGCAAGGTCGGGCGTGAGATCGGTACCACTGATACCGATGTAGGGGTGGTCAAAATGACCATTGCTGATCAAAGTAGGGATCACCTGCTTGACGATGGCGGCTGGGATGACGAAACCAATCCCGGAGTTCGAACCGGAACCCGATTCGATGGCTGAGGTAATGCCAATTACTTCGGCTTGATCGTTGAGCAGCACACCACCCGAGTTGCCTGGGTTAATCGCGGCATCGGTCTGGATGATATCCGGGATGGAGTAGGTCGGTCCGGTCGCATTGCCGCTCAGATCCGACGGCAGGGTGCGGCTGACTCCGCTCACAATCCCGTTGGTCATCGTGTTCTGCAGGCCAAACGGGTTACCAATGGCAATAGCCATCTGGCCTACTTTTACCTGGGTTGAATCTCCCAAGGTAACCGGGTTCAGCGTCAGCCCGGAGGGATTTACCTGGATTACTGCCAGGTCGCTGTAGGGATCGGTCCCGATGATTTTGGCGGTAACCGTCTTGCCACTCATAAAGGTGACTTCGACAGATGTGGCGCCATCTACCACATGATTATTGGTGACTATGTGTCCCTGGGTGTCCCAAACGAAACCAGAGCCAAGCGCCTGTTGCGGTACGTTTGACTGCGGACTGCCAAACCCACCACCCTGAGAACTGGCTGGTGTGTTGCCATCCACGACCTGGATACTCACCACTGAGGGGCTGACCTGGGAATAGATGGATTCCAAAGTCGTTTCAAATGTGGATAGTAATCCGTTCTGCTGCAGTGGGGCTGTCACAGGGGCGGCTGCCTGAGGAATATTCTCGGTGGGGGTTGCGGCCGCAGGAATTTGTGGAACAGTCACTGGCGCATTATTAAAGATATTGGCGGCCTGTGCGATACTGCTGCAAGCTGAAAGCGCCAGCATAGCGACAATTAACACTACAGTCGAAATTATCGATGTTTTTTTCATTTCTGTATCTCCTTTACTAAACAATTTACTTACTGGTAATGATAAGGAATTTTTGTTTCTCATTTCTTGGCCTCCACGGGTTGCGGGGTTTCAATTGAAATCATGTGTTGATTACCTAATATTTTCATTAATCCTTCTTCGTTGATTGTTTCCTCCTGTAATAATGCCTGAACTAGCTGATCGAGCTGAGGACGATTGTTGATCAACAGTTGTTTGACGTCCTGGTGAATCTCTTCGAGTAATTGTTTTACATTCTGATCGACCAGAGCGGCAGTCTCATCACTGATATTGCGCGGTTGCGTGAGCTCGTAACCAAGGAACGGAGCGTTTTCGTCACCTTCAATCGACATTAATCCTAAATTGCCCATTCCCCAGCGCGTGATCATGTGCCGCGCTAGCTTGGTCGCTTCGAGCAGGTCATTTTCTGCGCCTGTGGTGATGTCATCCATGGCGATCTCCTCAGATGATCGTCCACCTAACATGACCGCTAAACGGGCGATCAGATACTCCTTGGAATAGTTGTAGCGATCTTCACCAGGAAGCTGTTCTGTCACGCCCAGGGCCCGGCCGCGGGGAATAATGGTGACTTTATGGACAGGATCGGCGGCTGGGGTATACCAGGCCACCAGGGCGTGCCCGGCTTCGTGATAGGCCACGGTATGGCGGTCACGGTCGTTTAGTAAAATCGCCCGGGCTGCCCCAAGTAAAACCCGGTCCAAGGCTTCTTCAAAATCTTCCATGGTGATGACCTTATGATTTTCACGTGCGGCATTCAACGCGGCTTCATTGCACAGGTTGGCAAGATCGGCCCCACTGAACCCGGTAGTGGTGCGGGCTAACAGGCCCAAGTTAACATCCCCGCTAAGGTGAAGGGATTTGGTATGGATACCTAGGATACCTTCCCGACCCTTGATATCCGGCAAACCAACCGTAATCGAGCGATCGAACCGGCCAGGGCGCAGAAGCGCTGGATCGAGAACATCCGGCCGGTTGGTGGCGGCCAGGACGATCAACTCGTGATGCATGTCAAATCCATCCATTTCCACCAGCAACTGGTTCAGGGTTTGTTCCCGTTCGTCATTTACTGTGCCCAACCCGGCTCCACGGCGGCGGCCGACAGCATCCATTTCGTCAATGAAGACAATCGCAGGAGCTACCTTCATAGCCTGTTCGAAAAGATCACGTACCCGGCTGGCGCCTACACCGACAAACATTTCCACGAATTCTGAAGCGCTGATACTGAAGAACGGGACCCCCGCTTCTCCGGAAACGGCTCTGGCAAGCAAGGTCTTGCCGGTTCCTGGAGGTCCAATCAGCAGCACACCGTGAGGAATGCGAGCGCCCAGGTCGTGGTATTTTTTCGGGTTGCGCAAAAAATCGACAATTTCGGTCAGTTCTTGTTTGGCTTCATCTGCACCGGCTACATCTGCGAACGTCACTGTAGGATGATCGCCTGCATATTGGCGGGGTTTACTACGCCCGAAGCTGAATACGCCCGCCTGGCTGCGCGAAGCACTTCTCCCCAACCAGATCATAGCGCCCAAAAGGAGTAATAAGGGCAGTCCATTTGAGATCAACAACGCTATCCATGGGCTGGAAGATGCTACATTCACCTGCACCTTATTCGCTTCGAGCAGGGGCATGAAGGTGGGATCACCTACCGTATCTGGGAAGTTGGTGGCAAAATCACTATACTGTGCAGAGGCAGAAGCATCTATTGTGCCAGAGGGTAATGTTGTTCCTTGGGGAATGGCCGTTGATGAACCTGCTGGCGGCCAGGTCACCGGCTTAACGAAAGTCCCGGAGATCTTTGCCCCCGAGATGGTCACATTGGCTACATTACCAGAGCGAACCTGGTCGAGAAAGGTGGTATAAGGCAGAGTCACTGCGGGTTGGCTTTTAGGTAAAAATGCAATCAAATTCCAGATAAATAAGCCGCCCAATACGACCCACCAGATCCACGTATAATTTGGTTTTTTGGGAGCATCAGACTGAGTATCGTTGTCCATAATTTACCTGTCTATCAATAAAGTTCCAAGGTTAGCTGCAATTAGAAGAATTACAGCTATACCTTAGCTCAAAGGCGTTTATCACGTCTTTACTACTAGTTAATCTTTTCTATATGGGAACCTTAAGCGTTCCTTATGAAAAAAAGGGGGATTGATTTAGTGATCGACAGGCAGCGAAATGGTAAACTTGCTGCCGATCCCGGGGGTGCTGTCCAGAGCTAGACTCCCGCCGTGCGCCTGCACCAGGTCCTTGGCAATGCTCAAGCCCAAGCCCATACCTTGTTTGATGCGCCGGCCCTGGTTTCCCCGGTAATAGGGCTCAAAAACTTTTTCCTGCTCATCGAATGAAATTCCCGGTCCAGTATCGCGGACCTGGATCCAGACATCGTGGTCGCTGACTCCGGCGGAAATGGCGATGGTACCGTGCGTACTAGTATATTTGATGGCATTACTGGTCAGGTTTTCAATCGCCTGTGCCAGGCGGTCAGGATCGGCCTGGATGCTGGGCAAATTTCCGGGAAGGTTTTCTTCCCAATGTAAGCGTTTCTGCTGGGCGGCTTCCTGCCAGGGGCGAAGTACTTTAGGCAGCCATTCATTTAAATCAAGCGTAACCCGGTTTAATTCAAGTGGACCGGACAATTGTCCATAAAGGTGGGACAGATCCTCGAGCAAGTGCTGAAGGCGGGCGGCTTCTTCATCCATCCCCTGAATCAGCTCTTCCAGTAAGGCCGGATCGTCTTTGGCGCCGCGTTTCACAGCGGCGAGACCTGCGCGCAGTGCGCCTAATGGGCGTCCTAATTCATGTACCAGGTTTGACAGAAGCTGCTTACGGGAAACTTCCAGGTTGTTCAGGCGTTCTACCAGGAAGTTGACCGCATGCAGCAGCACTTTTATTTCTTCCGGCCCCTTTTCTGGCAAACCCTGGCGCGGGTTACCGCCGGCCAGCTCATTCACCGCCTGAGCGACCTGCATAATCTGTTTGCTGGTGTTCAAGGCCAGAATAGCGCCTAAGGCGATTCCCATCAGCATGCCTGCCACCAGAATGCCCAGGATGAGCGTACGCAGGCTGGAAAATTCGTCGAAGATCGTCGAAAAATCGTAAGACAACCGGAGGACTCCAATGATTTGTCCGTTTTGATTGGTAACCGGGGCAAAGAAATCGATTACCTCGGGATTAAACTGGAAAAAGTGATAGACTGACTGAAGCAGGTTTACCGCCTGGTTATTCGATAAATTGGGAATGGGTATCTTGATCGCATGGCCAAAGTCTGCCGGGTTGCTGGAAGCCAGCATATTCCCAGAGGGGTCAAGGAGCATCACGTTGGCAGTCAGGCGGGAATGTAACGCGGACAGGAAATATTGGGCGAGTTGCTGGTCCTGCATAATTTCGGGTTGGGCGCTGATGACGGCTGTAATAATGCGCGCATCCCCGGCAAGCTCCCCGGAAAGGTTGGGCAGTATGATCTGGTTTTCAAGGAAATAAACCAGCGCAATTCCGGTGAGCGGGATGATCAGCAGGAAAGGGATAGCATGGCTGAGGATCAGACGGAAACGAAGTGAATTGAACATTTTCTTTACTGCGGTTCTAGCTTATAGCCGACGCTGCGGACTGTCAAAATCCTTTTTGGCTTGTTGGGATCATCTTCGATTTTCTCTCTAAGCCAGCGGATATGCACATATACGACCTGGGATTCGCCGATAAATCCAGGACCCCACACCTGTTTCAGCAACTCGTTGATCGAAAAAACACTGCGAGGCCGTCCGGCAAAGGTGCGCAACAAATCGAATTCGCGCGGGGTTAGATCCACCGGATTCCCGCCAATCATGACCGTGTGTGATTGTGCATCAAGTATCAGGTCTCCTACAATAAGGGGAGGTTGGACGGTAGGTTTTTTCGCCGGTTGGTTAGAACGGCGCAAGACCGCTTTGATGTGTGCCAGCAGGACATCCATATCGAATGGTTTGGTGACGTAATCGTCTGCGCCCAGCTCAAGCCCGACTACTTCATCCAATTCACGCCGGCGAGCGGTCAGGAAGATGACTGGCACGCCCAACTCATTCTTAAAATGGCGCAGGGCATCCAGCCCGTCCATGCCGGGCAAGCCGATATCCAGTAGAACCAGATCCGGAGGCTCGCGATGGGCCAGCGCCAGGGCGTCTTCGGCGGATCCTGCGCTGGATACCTGGTAACCGGCTTGTTCGAGGTTAAAGACTAAACTCCGGCGCATCAGCGCATCATCATCGACAACCAGGATCAATCCCATTTAATTACTCCATCTGTGAAAAATCCAGGTAATGACATGCAAATCCTGTATATGATTTTAGCACCCTGGCAGGAAAAATTCAAAGCGGTTGCCGAATAGCTTTGGCCAGTGCGGGAACGGGGACCTTTTCACGCAGTATATGGTCGGGAGTGCAGTTCCGCTCTGAGGTCCTGTAACTTGCATGCTTCGGGCCGGTTCTTGTAGAAAGAGTCCAGCGGAAAGCAGCCGGAAACTAACCCCTTGCGCGGGGCGGTTGTACAGTTGCTGAACGTACGGCAGATCAGTCTGCGTTGTAAAGGCAATCCACTCAGGATATCAGCGGGCAGTTGTGGGTAGGACAGCATCATGCGACCCAGCCCGACGAAGTCGGCTGCGCCCCTGCGCACTACTGCCTGGGCCACGTTGGGTAGCCATTCCTGCAAGCAGGAATAGGCGGACCCTACCACGACTGCCTGAGGGCAGCGGGCCTTAATCTGCATGGCAGCATTCACCAGGCGGGCAACTCCTAAAAGGGGATCCTCAGGCGGCAAATAGCCATCCGAGGGAGGAAAATAGGCCGGGCGCTGTATATGCGGGTTGTAATAAGGGCTGCCGGCTGTGATGCATACCAGTTTCACTCCCATCTGGGTAAGCATGTCCACCAGGGCGACCGGTTCATTAAGGTCGATTCCCAGGCCATTACCATCCCCTCCGAAAGCATAAAGGTAGCCTTCACTCTCGTGATTGTATTCGGGTTCCCCTATACCATCCGGCCCTTTTCGGAAGGGGATGAAATCAAAGGCGCTCAACCTGACCCCGATGCCCATACCTGGCAGGTGGGTTTGAATGCCCCTGACTACCTGGCGTAAAAAGCGGGTGCGGTTCTCAAAATTACCGCCATATCTTCCAAGCCGGTCGACTGCGCTGAGCAGCTCGTGTCCAAGGTAGCCGTGGCAATGTTTGATGTCCACGAACTGGAAACCGGCCTCCTGGGCCAGGCCAGCCGCATCAATAAATTGGTCTACAACTTGATCTATTTCATCGTCGGTTATAACGCAGCCCGAGTCTGGAGGTAGTCCTACGCGCTGGTTCAACCAGGGATGGTCGTAGGCCAGTTGTAGCTTTGGGGATTCATTTTTCACCGGTTTGGAAAAGCGCCCAGAATGAGTCAACTGCAAACCAATCACCAAGTCTCTGGTTTCACCAAATACAGCGGTATGGGAGTCGACCAGAGCCTGGCGCAAGCGGTTCAGGTCCGGTAGGGTTTGCGGTTGGATTACCAGTTGGTTAGGGTTGGCGCGCCAGTCCGGGTGAACTGCCACAGCTTCTCCGCCCCACACCAGCTTGGCGCCGCTCAGGCCGAACCGCTGCCAGCGCCGGAAAGTCAATTCGCTGGGGTGGCCATCCAGGGTACCATCCCAGCCTTCCATGGGGAGCACCGCAAAACGATTGCCGATCGTCCAGCCATCCAGATCGAAGGATTGGGCAAGCGGAGAGCGGGGGGCAGGCTCAATTTCCCTCTCGAAAGGCAGTTGGATGCCAGAAACGTGAAGATATTCCTGAAAAGTCTGGGCTGTTTTAAATAATGCTGGTTTATGGTAGGTCATAGCTTACCTTTAGAAGCGTCGCAAGTGAAAGCCGCCATCGACGTTGATCACTTCACCGGTCGAGTAAGGCAAGTAACCTTCTGCCAGAGCGACAACTGCCCGGGCGACGTCCTCCGGTTGACCCCAACGGGAAATGGGCAGCAATCCACCCTGGATTAGTTGGTCATATTTATCGTGCACGCCGGAGGTCATATCTGTATCTATAATGCCTGGCCTGACCTCGTACACGAGAATGCCTTCGGAAGCCAGGCGTTCGGCAAACAGAGCGGTCATCATCCCTACCCCGGCTTTGGAAAGGCAATATTCGGCGCGCTGGTAGCTGCTGGCGTAAGCACTGATCGATCCGATATTGATAATTTCCGCCTGTTGGAGGATACCTTTCTGCTTCAAGTAGATCATTTCACGTGCGACTGCCTGGGTCAGGAAAAATGGACCTTTCAAGTTGGTCTGCATGACTTCATCGTAGCCGGTTTCACCGACTTCAAGCAGGTCTACCCTTTTACGCGGCGCCATTCCAGCGTTGTTTACCAGCAGGTCAATCCGGCCAAACTGGTCGAGCACTGCTTCCAGCAAGCGCTGGCGATCTTCAGGGCAGCACAGGTCAGCCTGGATGGCTAAGCCCTGCCCATCAGCCTGCCTGATTTCGCCGAGTACAGAGTAGGCAGCCCTTTCAGCGGAGTGATAACAAAACCCGACCGACCAGCCCCTTTGAACCAGGGCGAGGGTGATAGCCCGGCCAATCCCCCGGCTGCCGCCGGTGACGAGTGCAGTTTTATTGTTCATGGCTCACCTTGCTCATTGCTTCCATCAAGAAATAATCACCCCACATCACCAATTCGTCCACCCCCAGCCCTTTACGTTGGTGGTAAATGCCGTGTTTCAGCAAGCCTTCGCAAGCAGGGGTGAAGGCAGCCAGGAATTCAGGCGTGCACAAGGTATCCAGGATGCGCAGGGAGGCCTGGCGATAGCGTTTCGACCTGTCTGCATCCGGACAGAGGCGCGCCAGGTCGAGCAAACCGCTGGCAGCGATGGCAGCCGCCGAACTTTCGAATGGTGTGGTGGGATGCGGTTCATCCCAATCGTTGGGTGGCACACCATGTTGAGGTGTGTGTTCAAGGTAATAACCAGCGCACAACTCGGCTGTGGCTAGAAACCGGGCGTCTGCGGTCATCTCATAAACGGTGGAAAAACCATACAAGGCCCAGGCCAGGCCGCGCGCCCAGGATGAATCGGGCCGCCAGCCCTGCTGGGTGGATTGGTGTAAAAACTGGCCAGTCTGGAGATCGAAAATGCCCTCATGGACGGTACTGCCATCTCCACGCACCAGGTATTTTCGTGTAGTCATGCAATGCTGATGGGAGATGCGTTCCAGATTTTGGTCGCCAAGCTGACCGGCTGCATAGAAAATTATTCCGACGTTCATCATGATGTCAATAAAAAGGCTTTCCTCTCCCAAAAAAGAACACAGATAACCGCCTTTTTCCCGGTAGCGCAGCGCCAGGGTTTGCCCGGCCTGGATGACCACTGCGTTCAGGGCGGGGTCACCGGACAGATCGTACCAGCGCTTCCAGGAAGGCCAGAACAAGAAACCCAGGTCGTGGACGATGCGGTCAGTTTTCCTCGGTTCGATCAGGCGACAATAGTGCTCGGCTTTTTCGCGCCAGGTTGGTTCATTGGTATGCTGGTAAAGTAGCCACAGTTGCCCGCACAAGAAACCTTCGCACCAGTTCGTCCAGCTTTCGCCGATTATGTCCCATTTTCCCCGCGTGGTGTACATTGGAAAGCGATCCGGGTAACTTGCCAGCAGGTGGTAAAGCTGCTGGGAGGCGAATTCGAAAAAAGAATTAATTTGGGCAGGAGTTGGCATATAATTCCTTTCTTAAACGTTAATTGGACGAAAATCGATCCGTGTAGGTGGAGGATATAACCTCTCCACCTCTTTGCGCAGTTCCTCAACTTCAGGACGGCCAGTCTGCGCCGAGAGGCGTTTGACCCACATTCAGAACAGGCGCTTGCAGCGCTCAAATTCATACAGGCGCAGCCCAGGCTCACCCCATACTCCAGTGATCCTTCCTGCAAAAACAGGCGAGCAGGTGGTAAAGCTGTGCACATACTGGCCGATGTTCCACTCGATCCCGCCCGAAAACCAGGCATTGCGGATGGCCAGGTTGGCCGGCTGAAAGACCGGGTTGCGATGGAGCAGCTCTTTTTGGCGGCCCTTGTGAAACAAAGAAATCAACCTTCCTCCCATTTGGGGTAGGAATAAGGCTTTGAGGATATCATTTTCGAGAACGATGGATTGGAATTCCAGGGGCTGGCGCTGGTGGGGGTACTGGTCTTGCATCCGGTAGGGCAACACCCTGAAGCCGGTCTGCCGGCCCAGGTACTGGCATTTCTCCTCTGGCAGGCCGTTGGCGTCCACTTGTCGGTTTACCTGCGCCACTCTGAAATAGGGCAGTGGGTTTTCGTTGCCTATCCGGGTGCCCGGCAAGACCAGCGGTTCTATAGTCAATTGAGTCATGGATAATCCCTTCGGGAAAGATTCATTCAGGCAACCTCACGGATGAATTACCAGACGTAACCAATATTATTCAGTTGAATCCGGATTAAGTCAACCGATTGGAAGGATTGCCAAAAATTGGGATAAAATACTTCGAAAGAGCGAAATTTCTAAAAGGAGTATCCTAATGAAGATCACCGATATTAAATCTTACCCGGTATGGGTAGGTCACCGTAACCAGATGGTGATTAAGGTCGAAACTGACGAGGGCATTTATGGCCTGGGTGAGGCAGGTCTTTCAGGCCGGGAGATGGCAGTCGCCGGAGCGATAAAGCATTACCGTGAATTCCTGATTGGGCGCGATCCGATGCGCGCCGGAGCTTTATGGCAGGAAATGTACCGCAGCCAATACTTTGAAGGCGGGCGGGTTCTAACCGCGGCTATCTCGGCTATTGATATGGCTCTCTACGACATCAAGGGAAAGGTCCTGGGGGTGCCAGTCTACCAGCTTCTGGGTGGGAAGCAACGCGAGTATATTCCGTGTTTTGCCACCGCATCCGAACCTTTGGGACCAAAACTGGTGGAAAACGTGCAGGCGTTGATCCAGAATGGCTGGAACGTAATCCGAATTGGCGCTTCCATGCCTGGAAATGAAGAAGAGATGAACCCGTTCGAACCGCGCGAGTCAATCGGTTTTACTGCCACCTGGGTAAATAAAGTCAGAGAGACAGTTGGACCAGGTCCGGTGCTGGGTGTGGAATACCATCACCGCTTGAGCGTAGCCGAAGCAGCTTCTTTTTGCCAGCGTTTGCCTGCCGGTACTCTGGATTTCCTGGAAGAGCCCATTCGCGATGAGACGCCCGAGGCATACGAGGCGCTGCGCAAGATGGTCAACGTGCCTTTTGCCATCGGCGAGGAATTTTCGAGCAAGTGGGCTTTCTTGCCCTACATCGAGCGCGGTTTGACCAACTTTGCCCGCATCGATGTATGCAACGTGGGGGGCCTGACCGAGGCGATGAAAGTCGCCGGTTGGGCTGAGGCGCATTATATCGACCTGATGCCGCACAACCCCCTTGGCTCCATCTGTACGGCAGCCAGTATCCATCTGGGTGCGGCGGCGGCCAATTTCGCCTGGCTTGAGGTATGGGCTTACCTTTCGGGAGAATCCTGGCAGTTCAACGACGACTTATTCCCCGTTCACCCCAAACTTGAGGGTTCACATTTCTTGGTCTCAGACCTTCCCGGATTGGGTGTCGATTTTAATGAGGAATTAGCCAAAAAAGCTTCGTTTAAATTCTGGGAAGCTCCCCATTATCGCCGGCGGGATGGTTCTTGCACAAACTGGTAAGCCTGGTGAATCCCCTGTTTCGTATCGTTATTCCTAACCAAGGTTGACCGTGTAACCGAGGCCGGGCACATCGGCAGCCACAAGCCAGCCATCCTCCAGCCTGAAACCTGCCTTGGAAGGATCATTGTCCAGGTCGAGGTAACCGTCGAGGTCTCCATAATGGACGTTGGGGCTGCTCAGCGCCAGGCTGAGCCCTGCGGCGATGAGCAGGGCAGGTTCGATGAAACAGCTTATCATCGTCGTCATTTTTGCAGCACAGGCGATTGCATCGATCTGGCGCCCGTTGCGCAGTCCCCCGCAGGTTGTGAGTTTTATACTAAGTCCGTCAACTATTTTATTGGCTGCCAGCTCAAGCGCTGAGACAGGTCCGCTTACACTCTGGTCAGCCAGGATGGGCACAGGACTGAGCTCTTTTACCTGGCGAAGACCGGTAAGATCATGCGCAGGAACTGGTTGTTCCAGCATTTCAAGCATGTTGGTCAGGGCGCGGCAAACATCCAATGCCTCTTCAATCGTGTAGCCTCCATCGGCGTCCAAACGCAGGGTGTGGTTGGGCAAAACAGCATGGATCGCCCGCACTCTACGGACATCTTCAGACGGGTTGAGACCGCCCTTGATTTTCAGGATGCGAAAACCCTGGGAAGCGCGCACCCGTGCTATCTCGAGACTCTCATCTAATGGAGAAATTGGAATTGTTACGGATGTCTGGATGCGGTTGCGGTACCCTCCCAGAATGCGATACAGCGGCAGTCAGGCTGCCAGCCCAAGGAGATCATGAAAAGCCAGGTCGAAGGCGCACATTGCCGCGGGAGAGGTTTTTGTACGTGTAGCCAGCAGATTTAAAGAATATTCGATGTTGATAGGATTTAAATCCTCTACAAGATCGGCACATTCCCGGCAGGCATGCAGGACATCTTCAGGTTTCTCGCCGGTCAAATCAGGGTGGGCGACCGTACAACCCCAGGCAGTCTGTCCCTGGCGTGTTTCCATCCGCACGAAAATAGCCATTATGTGCTGGATCTCTTTCAAACCGGCCAGGCGGATTGGGTGACGCCGGTTTAATTGAACAGGTATGACTTCAGCTTTTGTGAGTTGCATAAAACTTACCTGCAGGGGCCTCAATCACGGAAAGCAGCTTATTACCTAATTATACAACGCTCAATATTGTAACGAGTGATCAGGCTTGCTGCAACCATTTTTTTATCAGACCTGACCTAGACTTTATCCAAATCTTGAGTAATTTATTTATCGCCTGACTCAACCGGAAAATGGGCCGCCTGCCAGGCGTCGAAGCCGCCTTGCAGAGCGTTCACCCGCTTGAAACCATGATTTTGTAGAAGCGCAGCCGCACGGGCGCTAGATTGCTCCTGGGGTCAGGTGCAATAAAGGATAATCCAGCGAGCCGGGACGATTTCTTGATAACGGTTCAAGATATCCGCCAGTGTAATATTCACCGCACCTGGAATATGGCCGGTATTATACGATTCGCTGCTGCGCACATCCAGGAAAACAGCTGCTTGATTGTCGAAAGCGGCTTTGGCTTCTGACAAGGGGGTACGAGTAATCTGGGGATCTGAACCAGGACTTTCTAAGATAGATTGGTCGTTCAATTGCAATTGCAGGTCTTGCTTCCACTGAACTAGCTGGACAATCAGCGTTGCGGCGGTAACCAGCAGAAAGATGCTGAGTATTAGCTGCGGCCAAAGGTTTTTCCGGTCCCTTATGATCTGGGTAATAGCCAACCTGAATTTATACATGGTATTGTTGGGGATATCTAAAAAAGAGGGTACGACCCATTCTTGGGGTTTGAAAGCTCCAATTTGTCAGTCTCTCTTTTTTCCAGAGTGGCTAGAAAGTAGAGATTCACCTTCTTCGACGGAGAACATGGAAGTGGAATTTGTCGCTGCGGTGATAATCTTTAGAGTACAGGATGGGAACGTCAGCTTCGTCGTAATTGACCTGCTCCATCAGAATCCAGGTCGATCCGCTACAACCGTGGATTTTTTTACACAGCTCGCTATCCAACTGCTCGGCGCTGATGACCGCCCGGGAGTATGCCAGGCGTTTTCCCCAGGTGCCTTCCATTAGCTCTAATAGGGAGCCCTGGAACAGATCCTTTTGAATTTCCCCGTGAACAATGTTCGCGGGAAACATATCGATCGAAAAGATCACAATTTCGCCGTTAGTTTTACGGGCGCGTTCCAGGATGTAGACAGGATCACTGGGCTGCAGATTTAAGCGGGCCTGGATGACCCCACCGGCTGGTTCTGATCGCAAATTCACGACTTCGGTCTCAATCATGATCCCCAGGGAGGCAGCCATCTCCGTGACGCTTTCCAGGCGCGTGATGTCTTCGGTCAGGAAATTTGAGGGATCGACAGCCACAAAACGGCCCAGGCCGTGACGGACGATAATGATCTTCTCTTCTTCGAGAAGTTTGAGCGATTTGCGGACAGTTGTGCGACTGACAGCAAAGGTTTTGACCAGGCTTGCCTCTGAAGGCAGCTGGTCGCCCGCCCGGAAGTATTTTTCTTTCATCATCGACCGGATTCGGTCCCGTAGTTGCAGTGCCAGGCTTCGCCGCTCTATTCTCGGTTGCTTATTCATGTTTATATTATACTTTGGATTTGGACAGCGAAGCTATTTTCCGGTTCAGGCTGAACCCAGGGCTCCGGACGATTACCAGGGCCCCCGCCACAAGGATAAAGATACGCGAACGTTTGCGACGAGTATCGGGCCCAAGCGCGGGCCGTTCATGGTAATCGCAACCGTTATTAGGGCCATAATTCCGAATCCAATTTGTTCTTATTTAGGGGTAAAAGAAATCTTAACATGTTGCCAAACTTGTTGACAAGCGGTTGAGGATATGCTATATTTTAGGTTGTCGGTCGTCATACGTCTGATGTCTTTATTCTTTTCAACTTATTCCGAAGGATTTTTATTCAATCCACAAGGTTTTTCACATGTCTGAATGGCGAATTGAGCACAGGCCTATTGCCATGCAGGTGCGTGACCTGCTCTATAACATGCTTATCGAGAAGCATTTTCTCCCGGGTGATCGCCTCCCTTCCGAAGTGGAGCTTATGGATCGTTTTGGTGTTAGTCGTGGAGCTTTGCGGGAAGCATTGAAGCTGATGGAAGAAGAGCGCGTAATTTTATGTCAGCACGGAGTAGGTCGGTTCGTGGCTCCGAAAATTGAAGGCTTATACAGTGAAGATATTACTCGGCTGAAAAGTGTTTCCGAGCTGTCAATCAGCCTGGGAACAACCTTAACCTGTAAGGTCCTCTCTGTCTGCGATTATGTGGCAGATGAAACGATTGCTGGGTACCTGGAGCTTCGACCTGACGCGCCGCTGGTCGCGCTGGAGCGGGTATGGCATGGCATGGACAGCCCTATCATTTACTCACAGGATTATTTTCCACGTACATTTGTTGAGGGTCCACTAATATCGGAGCTTTTCCAGGGGTCCTTGCTGGCTATGATCGAGAAAGAGCGGCACCTTCAAGTAAATTATGCGAAAACCGTCATCAAAGCAGTGCAGATGGATCAAGATTTATTATTCAAACTTGGTGTTGAAAATTCAAGTCCCTGGATTTTGTTGAAACAGATCAATTTCGATATCCACAATCGCCCCTTGATCTTCTCGCGAGATTATTACAACACTGAAAAGTTTCAATTTCGGGTACTGCGCAAGCGCAAATAACTCCAATGTGATCGCGAAAAGGAGAAGATGTTGTCAACAGAGATTCGGATCCCTTTTGAAAATCTAACCAGGCAGTATCAGGCCCTGCAA
The DNA here is from genome assembly GCA_963820415.1 of uncultured Chloroflexia bacterium. Taxonomy (GTDB): domain Bacteria; phylum Chloroflexota; class Anaerolineae; order Anaerolineales; family Anaerolineaceae; genus CAWFZT01. The sequence goes on from CAWFZT010000004.1 coordinate 817,330, forward strand.
GAAGAAATTAAGATTGCCCTCGACGAAATCCTTCCTAACGGGAAATACACAATGGGGCCATTCCTGAACTTGTTTGAAACCGAATTTGGCGCGTATATCGGCACAAAATATTGCGTTGGCATCAGTAACGGTACCGAAGCATTGCACCTGGCGCTGCTCGCCTGCGGTTTAGGCCCGGGCGATGAAGTCATCACGGTGCCGAACACCTATATTGCCACTGTTTTCGCAATCACATACACCGGAGCAACCCCGGTCTTTGCTGACGTGGACCCGGTGACGTTCAATTTGGATCCTGAACAGGTCGATGCGCACATTACACCGCGGACAAAAGCTATCCTTCCTGTGCATATGTATGGTCACCCGGTAGATATAGATGCGATCCTCACGCTGGCCCGCAAACATAACCTGTATGTAATCGAGGATGCTGCACACGCCCACGGCGCCTTGTATAAAGGCCGTAAGGCAGGTGCTTTGGGTCACATCGGTTGTTTTAGCTTTTATCCGACTAAAGTGATGGGCGCCTACGGTGACGGCGGGGCTGTAACGTTGGATGACCCTATACTATATGAACGCGTACGCATGTTGCGCTATATGGGGCAACGCACAAAATATTGTCACGAAATCATCGGATACCAGCAGCGGCTTGGCGACCTGCAGGCCAATATATTGCGAGTCAAGCTACGCCACCTGGAACAGAGTGTTTCCGAACGCCGGCGAGTAGCGGCTACCTATTACCGCTTGCTGCAAGGGACACCCGTGACTTCCCCGGTGGAAGTAGGCGATGTTCGCCATGTTTATTATATGTACACGATCCGGGCGCCGCGCCGCGACAAACTGCAGACCTTCCTGGCAGACCGGGGCATCGGCAGCTCTCCGGTCTATCCACTGCCGGTCCCTTACCAGCCGGCTTACCAGTCCATGGGGCACAAAGACGGTGATTTCCCAGTTTCCGACGCGCACTACAAAGAGATCCTGTGCCTGCCCATGTTCCCTGAATTGACTGATGCCGAAGTAGAGGAAGTGGCCCAGGCAATCCGTGATTTTTATGGATGTTGAGGAGTGAGGGTATAACGTTGAGCAGTACTCCAGTGAAAATAGTGATCCTTGGTGGAAGCGGCGTTGCGACGCCCAATCTGGCAACGGCGCTGATTAATATCCCAGACCGCCGACGTTGTATCCAACTGGTGTTGCATGGCCGTTCGGAGGAAAAACTGGTGAAGGTAGCCGGTATCTCCTGTATCCTGGCAGGGAACGATCCTCTACTGGAGATCTCGTACACGACGGATATCCGCGCCGCCCTGGATCGAGCGGATTTCATCCTCAACCAGATCCGGGTAGGTGGGTTGGAGGCCCGGGCCTTCGACGAGTCGTTCCCGCATGAGCTTGGATTGCCCGGCGAAGAGACGGTAGGCCCAGGTGGATTTGCCAACGCTTCACGCACAATCCCAGTCGTACTGGAGTATGCTCACCTAATTGAGCAAATATGTCAGGATGCCAGGTTGTTGACATTTGCCAACCCCAGCAGTATGGTGCAGTACGCCATCACCCGCTATACTAAAGTGAATGCCATCGGGTTATGCGACGGCCCAATCACGCTCAGCCAGAATATTGCCAGGTCCCTGCAACTGCCCGTCGATGAGCTGGTGATCGATTATATCGGCATGCACCACTTCGGCTGGGTGACTGGTGTATGGCATCACGGGCTTAATCTGCTGCCTGACGCAATCGCCTGTTCTGGGGTTGCTTCGCCAGACGTGGATCCTGCCATTATCCATGCGCTGGGGGTTTTACCAGGGTTATACCTGGACTACGTTTTCCATCCGGATCGTATACTTTCCAAGAAGATGGGCAAGCGCACCCGCGCTGAAGAACTGATTGAGTTGCAAGGTGAACTGCTGTCAGAATACACGGATGCCCTCGCGGAAGGCAAAGCCCCAGAAGGGCTGGCAAAGCGCAAGGCCCGCTGGTATCAAGCCATCATTGCCCCAGTGATGGTAAGCCTGGCGGAAGAGCGCACTGACCGTTTTATCCTGAACGTTATTAACCGCCAAACCATTCCCTGGCTGCCTGCCGAAGCGATTGTCGAGACAGAGTGCCTAGTGGAAAAAGGGCGCATACAGCCGCTTGCAGCGCCTTGGGCTCCTGCAATGGTGCGTGCATTGGTTCAAACCAACTGCGCCTATGAGATGCTGGCAGTGGAAGCCATCGTCGAGCGAGATCGCGCAAAGGCGTTGCAGGCCCTGCTGCTAAATCCCATCATCCATACCTACGAACAAGCTACCGGGACCCTTGAAAAAGCCTGGGGCCGGTGAGAAACGAGCAAAAAACATTGGATCTGAGAGAGGTGAGCGGTTTATCGATCCATCTAGATAGCAATGGTATCCTGCGCTTTGATCCAGACGTGTATATCGATGAGACGAGGACGCGCGTATTAGACGAGCTGACCGATGTCTACCTGGATAAGGCTGCCTGCCGCGGGAAAGATGTGGCTTATTGGATGTTTAATGGTGTATGTGCTAAAAGGGATCGTGTACGTCTGTCCAAGGCGCCGATCCGCTATGAGCTGACCTTCTTTCCAGATAAATGTATCGGGCGCGAATTTGTTAAAGCGCATGGTCACATCCACAAGCCTGAACCTCACAGCGGGATCGATTATCCGGAGATCTGTGAGGTGCTGGTAGGCACGGCTCATTTCTTCTTCCAGACTCTCGACCCAAACGGTCCTAGCAGTTCGGAAGCTTTTTATGTACAAGTGAGAGCCGGAGAAAAGGTTGTCATCCCTCCTGGTTATGACCACCTGACCATCAATCCCGGACCAGGCCCCATGTTGTTCTCGGATGTGGTGGCTTTGAGCTGCGGTGGAATTTACGAACGCTTTAAGAAGACCGGAGGTGCAGCATACCTGGAAATCGAACAGGCGGGCCAGGCCCAATTCATCCCTAACCCTAAATACATTTCGCTGCCTCCCCTGCTGAATGCCGTCCCAAGAGAATTTCAGGAACTAGACCTGGTTAAGTCCAGGCCCTTGTACGATGCATTTCTTGAAAATGCCGGCGAGAACTGGCAATTTCTGTGGAAGCCTGAATTATTCAAGGAAAAGTTCTCGGATTTGAACACACTTTTCATTTTTAGTAGGTAGAAAGAGGCATATTATGAAAACCCACTATGTGAGTGGCTTTTCGAAGAAAATGGGGTGGGAGAATGTGCCGAATCTGAGAGAAACCACTCCACCCTATTAGAGGAAATAGTATTGCCAATGATTTATGATCCTTCTTTATCTCTAGCAGCCTGCATCGACATCGGCGGTACCAAGGCTTTGATCGGGTTCGTGGATCCGGACGGGAATCTGCTGGCAAAAGAGCGTTTACTGGTAGCACCTGGGCGCGATCCGGTGGAGCTGGTAAAGGACCTCTCGGAAAAAACGCGTGCATTGGCGCAGCATTCCGGGTTCAACTGGCACCGCATTCTAGGGGTGGGTTATTCTACCGCCGGGATGTTGGATATCAAAAGGGAAATCGTTTTCTCATCTCCTAACCAGGGTCAATGGCAAGATGCCCCTTTCGGCGCGCTGTTAAAACAGTCCTTCAACCTGCCTGTCTGGATCGAGATGGACGCTAATGCGGCTGCCATTGGCGAGGGCTGGAAAGGCCACGGCGCGGGGGTGGATTATTTCGTGCACCTGATCATAGGCACAGGCGTTGGCAGCGGCATCCTGGTCCACGGCGAGATTCTGCACGGCTGGCGTGGAACTGCTGGCGAGATCGGGCACACGATCATCGATCCCAACGGTCCACTTTGTAACTGTGGGGGGCGCGGCTGCCTGGAAAGCCTGGTTTCAGGTCCGGCAATTGCCGCACGGGCTCAGGTCATGCGCCTAGATCACCAGACAGGCGGTGCGCAGGAGGAAATCAGCGCTGAAACCGTGTTTGCGGCTGCGCGCCGGGGCGATGCATCAGCTCACCAGGTCGTGGCAGATACGGTCAATTACCTCTCGATCGGATTGACCAATTTAATTCACCTCCTGAACCCTCAAGTCATCACCATCGGCGGTGGGGTAGGAGTAGGGGGAGCCGACTTGCTGATGGATCCGCTGCGCGAAGCTATAAAGCACCGCGTGGGCAACTGGGTTGATATGGAAGGCACGCATATCCTCACCGCCAGATTGGGAGAAGATGCCGGGCTTTTAGGCGTGGCCTGCCTGGTTTGGAAAGGCCTATCGCAGGCAAAATAGAAAGGTGAGGATGGAAGAACTCGTAAAGATCATTCAAGGTAATGAGACTATATTTTTCAGCCATTATCATGACGTGTTGCGGCAGTGGATCCAGGTGACGATCGAAAGCGGTGCCGGCATTACGGTGAAGGGAACCCTTAAAATCACAGCTGGAGGTGAAGAAGTTATCACTCCCCTCGAAATTACACCTGGCAAACAGGAATATCGTGGTTATGCCCCTGTCCTTTGGCCGCAAAAACCGGCCGATCAAAACGCGACGATTGAACTCATAACCGCATCTCAGCAAGCGCAGTTGGATACGTCCATTGGAGCCCATCGCCCCTGGACGGTCTACCTGCTGGCGGATGTATGCACCGATGCGACCTGGGTGTACGGTAGCTATCCGGATGAGCGCAAGGATGATGCTGATTTGACCTATACCGAACTTCTCCTGTCTGAAACTACTCGGTGCGTGCCTGAGGCAAATCACAATCATTACAACTTGGTCCATTCGCTGAACCTGATTTATTTTGAAGAGTTCTATTCAGAGCAAAAACCGAGGCTGGTTGAGGCCATCCGCCGGGGCGAGATCACTCTGAATCCATTCTTGAACATGACCCTAACCCAGAACGTCAGTTTGGAAGAGCAAATCCGCCATTTCTATCCGGCGCGCGCCTGGGCAGATGAATATGGGCTGGAAATGGGTTACGCCAACCATCAGGAGACTCCGTCGATTGCCTGGGATATGGCCGGAGTTTTGGCAGGCTGCGGCGTACAGCATTTGATCAAAGCCATTTTGCCTTACGAATGCCCCTGGGCTGCCAGGTTGGCTGAACCGCCACTTTTCCTATGGGAAGGCCCGGATGGAGCACAAATTCTTTACCGCCGCAGGAATTGGGATTATGTGGAAGGGAAATTTGTGCTTAAAGGGGTCGAAGCTACGGATGAGGCCCTGCACGAAAAGATCATTCCGGAATATGAGCAGATGGGGGAGCGTTATCCATTCGATGCTATTTCTCTGCTCGGCTGCTACGGAGATTTGGTCCCTTATGAGCATGGCAAAATGCAAAGCCGGGACTTGCCGCTGTTGAAAGCAGCCACCATTGCCGCATATAACGGGCGTGAATGGGAATACCCCCTCCTGGTAAACGCCTCGCATAAGCAGTTTTGGGACAGCATCGATAAGCAGATCGCATCGCGTAATATCAAGCTTGAAGTGTCCCGCGGGGATTATGGTACGGGTTGGGATGCCTGGCCGGCCTGCCTGGCGGCGGTCGTGGCAGCCTGGCGCAGGTACCAGGAGCGCGCCGGAGCGGCGGATAAACTTATGGCGATTTTATCGGTTCTCGACCCGGGCTGGTACCAACGATACCGCCAGGATTTGCAGGAAGGCTGGACCAATCTCTCGATGCTGGCCGACCACGCCTGGAACGGAGCCAACGATGCTAACCGGTCCCTAAACACCGCCTTGCGGAGAGAGTGGATTGCCTCAACTGCCCGTTCGTTTGACCGGGTGATCGAGGATAGCCTGGCCAGGTTGGGTGAGCACATCCGCTACGATGGTCAAAACCGCCGGTTGGCTGTTTTCAATGGGTTGCCCTGGTCCAGGGATGGGGTAGTCACGTTGGAAAATGTGACTGAAGACGTTGAAGTAATTGACGTTGGCAGCGGTGAAAAAGTCAAGTCGCAGACATCTATAGAAAATGGTAAGAGACGGTTGGCAGTTAAAGTTGACTCGGTGCCATCGGTGGGTTATCGCGTATTTGAACTGCAAACCAGAAAGAATGAACCGGATCCCACCTCGTCCTGGGTGTACACTCCCAACCGGTTGGAAGGGCCGTTCTATTCGGTGGAAGTCGATCCAGTCACCGGGGGGATTTCTCGCCTTTACGATAAAGTGCGCGGTAAAGAACTGATCGATAAAGCCAGTGCTTACCATATAAACCAATGTGCCCATTTTTCGGACGGTATGCTGGAGCCGGGCATTTCATACCCGCTATTACATCCACCGAAAGTCTCGGGCGGGAAGGAATATACCGCCTCCGCAATATCCGTTACTGCAGGGCCTGCCGGCTCGGTTTCTGCCAGCCTGTTGGTCCAAGCTGAAATCGGCAGCATCCGCATAAAGACAACGGTCAAGCTATATGCGGATCTAGACCGGGTAGATATCTACAATGAAGTGGAGAAACCGCCGACATCCGAAAGGCAGGAGCTTGATTTTTATTTCCCCTTCAAGATCCCACGACGCGCTTATCATTACGAAACGCCGGGTGCGATCATTGAAGCCGGTAAAGATCACCTGCCGGGCGCCGGACTGAACCATGCAGTGACCCGTCATTTTGTGGATGTCTCGAATGAAGAATATGGCGTCACCCTGTCGCAAGCCGACAGTTTTGTGATCGAGTTTGGTCACCGTACCACGACCGAGGATCCTCAGGAAATCGACCCGACCAACAGCACCATCCTGATTCATGCCCTGGGCAATATTTTTGACAGCAACGAAGCCATCCGTGATCAGGGCGGAGACAGTCATTTTGTTTTCCGCTTTAGCCTGCAGGGCCATTCTGGGGGTTTCGACCCGGTAAATGCGTATCTGTTTTGCCTGGGAGGATAATAATGAGTTGTTGACCGCTGCGATGAAAGGCAGCGCGGTCGGGGTTCTGCCCGCCGATATGTGCAGTTTCATCAGTACGACGCCAACAAATGCAATTCTGACGACATTCAAACCGGGTGAAGAAAATGGCCTGATTGCCCGGGTATGGGAATGTGCCGGATCTTCTGAGCCGGTGAAATTGCAGATTGCTGGAGAATTTGCTCCGAAAGCCGCAGTAATTACCGATCATCTGGAGCACGACCAGGCGCCGCTGCCTATCAAAGAAGGATGTGTACAGGTACCGGTCAAGCCGCGTGGGATCACCACACTGCGGCTGGTCAATTGATCTTCTCGTGGAAATTATGTCATCGAACGACAAAATCACAATTTATGGAGGAAGGTATGGCTACCATTCAAACTGTTCGCGGGCCAATCGATTCAGAAAAGCTTGGCCTGACCCTCGTTCACGAGCATGTCATTTTCCAATTCGACGATTCCAGACGTAAACCATCTATCGAGTTTGAGCAAAAATTGTTGCAGGATGCCTGTAAGGTTGGAATCCAGACACTGGTCGAACTGACCCCAGTGAGGCGCATTGATTGGCTGATGGAATTAAATAACCTGGCCGACGTGAATATTGTCGCCAGCACTGGTTATTACCTGGACAAAATGACTCCCAGGCCTCTGGCAAGCTTTAGTGAGGCTCAGATGGTCGCCCGAATGATGCGTGAACTCACGGAGGGGATTGACGGGACGGATATAAAAGCAGGGATTATCAAGGTAGCCGGTGATTTACCTGAGCTAACTCCCTGGGAAGTGCAGGTGTTTAACCGCGGCTGCTAAAGTGCAGCAAAAAACCGGGGTTTGCATCGCCACACACGCCTGCGCCGGTTCCCGCGAGCAGGCTGACGTGTTGTTACGAGCAGGCGCAGACCTGAACCGGGTTTTCTTCTCCCATGTAGAGGCTGAATTTGGCTGGCAAGGCCGTACTGTAAAAGAGGAGGCGAAATATCTGGAAGATATCGCCCATAAAGGCGGATCCTTATTGTTCAATAACTTTGGCTTTGTTTGGGATACACCCTGGCCTGACTTGACCTACCTGCTCCATTACTTGTGTGATGCTGGTCTACAGGAGAAAATCCTGATCAGCATGGATGTCAATTGGACCTGGAACCAAAAGGGCGAGATCGAATTCGAAGCTCAGGCTTCACATCCAGGAGCGGAACGGCGCACTTATGCCTATATGATCACGGACACCGTTCCTGCCTTGCTCGAATCAGGTTTCAACGAAAAAGATGTCAATGTATTCCTGGTAGGAAACCCGCGCAAGTTCTTTGCTCGCTCGGGCCAACCTATGTGAGCGCAATCCCGCTGTTCTTTAGGAGCAATCGGGAGAAAACTGACGAATATTCTACTCATCTAATCTGGAGGAAATAAGCATGTCTCACGTTCATTATTTTGGCGATGGTTATTTGCTGGAGAAAGATAATGATATCCGGCAATCTACCTGGGTGTGCATGTTCAACCCAGCCAGCAAGGAAGCTGTCTTGGATTTCACTTTCTTTTATGAAGATGCTGCGCCTACTACGATGATGTTAAAAGTCGCTCCCAAAACCGGAATCAACCGTCACCTGCTGGAATGCAAAGAAGTGCTCAAGAATCACCGCTTTGGCGCCAGGATTGTCAGCTCGGAGAACACGGTCATCCAAATTACCACCGGCTATTACGGCGTCGAAGATAAACACGACTGGTACACGCGTGCTATGCATTCGGTAATTTGCGGGACGAAGTTGTCCAAAACCAATTATTATGCCGATGCCCTGGTAATCGACCGCCCCGGAAACCGCCTTAAGGAACCTGAATGGGCCTTCCTACTAAACCCCAATAACGAAGCTGCCGAAGTAAAACTATACGCTTTTTACGGCAACGGTACCAAGAAAATCTATCCGTTCCACGTTGAGGCAGAGAGAGTGCTGCCTGTTTTCATGGACGAGCTAGTGATCAAGAACCAGATTTATGGCGCCAAGTACGTAAGCAGCGTACCGATTGCTATCCAGGAAACGCGCCTTATCGAAGAGGAAGACCGCCATACTATCCGCGCCTGCTTTTCAGTGATGGCGCGCACCAGCCTGAGAGGGTAACTTATAACTCAATTTTCGGGTAATTCTTAAAAAAAGGTGGTGCACATGAGACAAGCATATATTCTGTGGGCACTACCTTTTCTAGACTTCTTTAAAGATTTAGGGGATATTTTCCAAATTCCTGGGCGGCTTTCGCCAGGGCTAGGATATTTTCTGGCGGAGTGTCGGCCTGAATGGCGTGGGAGGGGCCAACGATATATCCACCACCGGGGGCCATTTGTTGCAAACGTAGCTTTACCTCAGCCGCTACGTCCTCAGGCGTCCCAAAGGGAAGAATGGATTGCTCATCCACTGCGCCGCGAAAGCAAAGTTCGTCGCCGTAGAGGAGCTTGAGTTCGGCCGGGTCCATCGATTTGGGCTGGATCGGGTCAAGTAACTGCAAGCCTAATTCGATCCAATCCGGTATGATTTTGCGCAGGTCGCCGCAGTTATGATTGGCAATAATAATGTCCGGATTGATCTTGCGGGCGCGCTGGATCATGTAATGGTAGCGCGGTTTAAAAATTTCGCGCCATACCGCTGGTGCCAGGAGCATGCCATTTTGCCAGCTTGGATCGTCCATAAAATAGATGGCGTCCATGCCCAGCTCGACTTCCTTGACGACCGCGGCGGCTTGAATCTCAGTCAGGATGTCAACTAATCGGGTAATAAAGGGGCGGTCGCCGCCCAGGTCGGTCAAGAAGCGTTGGTAGCCGATGAGATTGAAGGCGCCTTCAAAGATGCTGGCTCCCTGACCCATCAGAAAATAATCATTGCCATACTTTTTAACGAAATCGGGAACCAGTTTCATCGAAGGATGATTCTCCAGGACAGGCCAGGCATAATTATCCAGGTCGTTCAGGCCGGCTTCAGCCAAAGGAGATACAAGGACTTCGGTATAAGCTCCGCCACCAGGTTGGTTGATCCACACCCGGGTAATGCCCCAATAATCAACATAGGTTGAACATTCTTCACGGCTGCCCCCGCCGTAATAGCCCCACGGATCAAAGGGTGTACCAAGGATGTCATCGCCCAAAAATTGGGAAAGCTCGAAACCCGAGAGGCCGGTCACCCGGGTGAGCGCCTCAGCGGCATAGGGTGTTAATGAGATGGAGATGGGAACCCGATCGGCCTCTTCGTGACGAATAGCACATAGAACACGTTGTTTCGAGTTCATTTTTATTCCTTTGTCTGTATATTTTTATAGAGACGTCAGACGTCCGATGATCACTTTGGTTTATTATAGCAAGGGCCTTCAGAATTGTAAAACTGAAAGCCTTCGTAGCGACGCGATGCGTTACTCCCCCTAAGCCAACTCAAAGTTGGTTTCCTGGTCGACAAATTGAAGAAAAAGTTTGGGACCGGCGCAAGCTAGCGCCCAAGCTGGAGGAATTAGTCACTAAAACCAGGCGCAACTGGAGGCTTACAATCTGTGGTGCCTGGAACTAGACGTATAACCGGCGAATGTAGCCCTGGCCTGGCTGCTGCACAATCCGGTCGTAAGAGCGCCCATCTTCGGACTGCACAATCTTGCCCTACTCAATGGCAACTTGCGTGCCCTAGAGATCAAGCTGAATGCAGATCTATCGAAACCCCAGATGAAATTTGGCCGAGACTTGGCGGCCCGGCGCAAGAAACGTATGCGTGGTAAAAAAGTCAGCCTACTTAATCTATTACCCGCCCTTTCCGTTGCAGAAAGGGCGGGATATGTATTTCAGCCCTGGTTTACTTACTGAGCTTTATCGGCAGATTGACAGTGTCCGGGGCGTCTGATTTGATGGTTAATGCTGCGGTCACAGAGGGATAACCAAGTTTATTATTTCCTACGACGATCCCATACTTTTGACCGCGCGTCAGGGCAACCGGCATCTGGTAATTGCCATCCGCGTCAGTCACAGCGTAGGTCAGCACCTGGTCTTCCTGCGGGTTGTTAACCCAGGCATTTGGGTCGACGCCAGGCTTGAGCACGGCAAAAAAGATCCCGGCAATCCCGCGGCCGGTATCGGCGTCCGTGATCTGTCCGGTCAGGATGACGCCGCCAGAGGGAGAATTCACCGGGCTGACCTTGCCAATCGAAGTCTGCGCCTGGGCAACCTTATCCTTGTTGGCGCCGGCTGACACTTGCAAGGCATAATCGCCATCCGGCAGCGCGTCAGACCCGTTGGACAGGGAGAAGGAGAAACAATCTCCCTGGCTGCCTCCTTTCCAGGTTTCTGGTTTAGAGTTGACGTCTTTGCCGTTCAGGAACCAATCCCATTGGATCTGTTCACCATTCGTCATGCCTGTGTAACTGAACACCGCCGCGATGGTCTTTGTACCGGATGGAAAGTCGTTGGCAGGATTTACCGGGCATCCATTTTGGTCTGTCTGTTCGGCCCAACCTAACAGAGTGAACTGGGCATTTGCTGAAGGGGAGGGGGCGTTGGGGGTGGGATTGTTCACCACCGGATTACCATAGGGACTGGTATAGGCCTGGCCAGACTGGGCCGCTTTGATGAGCGGCAAGGCCCAGTTGATTGGCCGGATGCCATTGATAAAACCGCCGGTTACAACACAGGCATCATTCTGGTCAATCTTTCCGTCCCCGTTGGTATCCTGGATGCGACGGCAGTCTGTGGGTTCGCTGGCGGTGCCGGTGCTGACCTGGCTGGGTACACCGATGATCTGGCCGCTAGAATTGGTTGCCAGCCCGCCCGAGTTCCCGCCAGCGATGGTAGCGTCGGTTTTTATCCAGGCCCGGTCGCCTATGGGATCTTCTGAATCGAAACCGGACACATCCCCAGTCACGTAAGTAATCGTATCGCCGCCAATGCCTGGGTAACCAAACACGAACAGGCGATCGCCGAATTTAACCTGATCGGAATCCCCAAGCGGTACGTTGGGCAAGTTTAGTGAAGATTGGTTCACATTGCTGCCATCCAGGTTAGCCACGATTTGAATGGTAGCCAAATCGAGGGTGGGGTCTTCCGTGACGACTTTGGCCAGGTAAGTCGAGACTGGGGGTTTGGCTTCCGAGGTGATCAAGTCGATTACCAGGGCATCCGGTTTAATATCCTGGGGAAAACCCATTGCAATTGGATCAGCCACATGGCAATTAGTCAGGATCAGGCCGCTAGGAGATATGATGGTGCCTGATCCATGATAGACCGGTTTGACCTGGCTGCCCACAACCTGGACGCCCCAAATGCGTACGGTGGCATGGGCCAGTTGTGATTTCTGAGCCGGGTTCAGGGTGCCGGTATCTGCGGGGGCGGGGGCAGGGGTGTTGGCTTCGGCTGTCGGCATCACAACCGCAGCAGGAGTGTTACCCTGCTGTTTAGGTGTGCTGGTGCTGGAAGGGGTTGGGCCGCAGGCCAGCATCACCAGAAATAACACCATAAGTCCGATAAAAATCTTTTGGCGATGGATGGCGTTCATTGGTTACCTCCTGCTGGATAATTCACTGTTCCCAGGAACCTCATAAAAGACGGTAAAGCGTTTGCGAATTGGGAGGTTTCATCCTCCATGGATAGAATCAACGCTTTGGGTTGGGTTAAAAAGATATATTCAACACCTTCCACAACTACCGGAAGATCTGTCTGGCTCTTGGGATCGACGTAAGCATAATGGACCCGCAACACATCGTTTCCATTTACCTTCACAGTACTTTGGTCAAGAGTCCTAAACAGGGTTACCTCTTGTCCAAGCTGCAAATTGAAGGTGAAGGCCAGGTCAGATAACTTGATGTCGGCTGAGCTGGGCACCAGGCTGGCAGTATAGCTCAGGTTGGTGCCAAACGGATCACGGGCAACGAAGACGGTTTTCTCACCGGCGATACCCTTTTGGACAATCCAGCCAGCAGGAATTTGGACGGTGAGGCCAGCAAAGGCCAGCGGGTGGGTTTGATTTTCCACCATGTTCTTTAAATCCACCCCAAACAGCAAGGCCAGGATGGTTATGGCCGACACGATCCACACTGAAATTGTGGAGGGGGATACATTTTGAATAGGACGGGTTGAGGTTGTCATCTCAGGCCTCCTGCAGCTTAAGGGTATGTTCCATATCACGCTCGATCAACCAGGAGAGGATCACCGTGACCGTTACAGAGATCACGATGGCCAGCGCCAGGCCTCCCCAGGCGCCAAGCACCCCACCTGAGGTGGTGATCCCGGTTCGTTTCAGGACTCCCCACAGGTAATTGAACAACCCGTTCAATACGGCGGCCAGGCTGATCCCTACAGGTACCCACCAGGCTGGTTTATGATCCAGCTTGTCTTTGCCCAGGAAATAGCCGGTGATCCCGGCAAAACTGGCCTGTGCCAGGGCAGTCAGGACGATACGCACTGCGCCCATGCCCAGGTTGACACCCCCCGAGCTGACCACGAAAGATATATTCAAAACCGTGGCAAAGCCCAGCCCGGCGGCAGTGGCGTAAATGATCCCATCCGTGCGCTCATCGAATTCGGCGGATTCGTAAATCGAGAAACGCACCGCAGCATATTTCAGGAATTCCTGGCTGAAACCGATCACGAGGATGGCTCCTAACAGATTGACCCAGAATCCTGAAAAAAGCCAGGATGAGATATTGAAAAGATCATTTACCAACGGGATACCGATGGCGGCGGCCAGCAGGCCGCCCAGGATAAATACTTCGAGCACCATCTCCTTTGGCTCGGGTTCCAAGCGGTCCTGGCGATAGAAGAAAGCCAGCCACAATATGGCCGGCACCAAAGACATCACAACGCCGGTAACCAAGAGCCCAACTGGGGTGAAAACAGGTTTCACCAGAAACTCGATGCCGTAGCAAACCAACAAAAAGAGCCCCAGCAAAACCAGGGTGATCAGGTTGGATGCCCAAAGGCTTTTCCGTTTTACGGGTGCAACTTTGGATGGCGTGTCATTCATACTTACCTCCTGTGCTTGTTGGACGTGAAAAATAGGAATGGAATAGACATCAGAATACAGCCATTCGAAAAGGGCAGTCAATATTATTCTTATTCTACATTAAAGGCAAATTTTCTGCAAATAAGAACCTCCTGACTTTTTGAAAGTGAATTAATCGTGACAGCCTTCCCCGGATATTCCCACCAGGGGAAGCGGAGGCAGCAGTATCCTGCTGAAGGTTAAGATAAAAACGGCATACAACAATGGCCGTCCAAAACGGTCCAGTCCTACCAGGGCGGTGTTACCGGTAAGCTGGTTTAGGGAAGTAAGGTCATGGGTAGATAAAGCCCAATTGATCACGGTTACGGTGAGGATAACGTATCCCAGGTAAAGGAATATGCGGGTGGGCCGGCTTAAACCGGGGCTGCTGGTATTAGCCCAGGAACCGCTGGTCAGCGCATCCCACAGCACACCAAAGGCGATAAAGCCTACCCCGGCAAAGCCGAATACCGGGCTTAGTGGACTTGAAATGAAATTCGTCTGCCGCAGAAAAAAGGTGATCAAGAGAAGGAAAAACAACTCTCCTGCTTTTTCGCGGTTAAGTTTTCTCGATAGCAGTAAATAGACACCTACCAGGCTGAACAACACCACCCACCAGGAATCAACCGGCTGTGGGCCGTTCCAGAAGAACGCCCCCAGCAGCTCGCCCGGGTTGGTAATCTTGTAATATAGGTGCAGCATACCGAACAACGCCAGGTAAAGGGGCAAAGCAACCTGTCCGCGCCTGGCCAACCTGGCAGCCAGGATCAGCGCGCCGATATTAACCAATATCCCCCAGGCACCCGAGTTCTGGTTGAGCCAAGCCGTGGTTTTCAAGACGATGCCCACAAAGGCCGGCACCGGGAAGGCGGCGACGATGGAAGTGATGGCAAAATTGACCAGAGAAGTAAAGTTGTAGACCAGGATAACCCACAAGACTGTGCGGGCGACTTTCTCTGTCATTTCCTCCGCGCCAACTTCTTCGCGCTTTTCACGCGGCAGCAGCTTTTCTTCGCCGAACCAGACCAGCCCAACGATCAATATTTCTCCCAAGGCTCCCAGAAATGACATGGCTTCGGCACGGATTGAGCTTTGGGCCAACAGCCCAAGGATCTCCTGAAGCAGCCCATAAATCCTCCAGGCGCAAAAAAGGAAAAATACGGAAATGAGCGCCCATGCTGGAAGGCGTTGGGTGAGCGCCCTCGAAAGCCAGCCAGACGAATCGCGGGTGAAGTCGGCGATATCTACCCCAATGAAGAGTAAAAATGGAATGACGACTGAGCTGAAATCCATTACGTCAAACTGAAGGTTCGCCAGGTTGAGGGGAATACCGGTAAGCCGGTATTCGGAAACATTGTTAAGTTGGGTCGTAAAAAAAACCAGGCTGGTCAATAGGAACAGCAGGGTGAATTCGAGCGCAGGGCGAGGTTCTAAACGGGCCAATACCAGGAAAAGGATTACCACCAACGAGATGGCAATCAGGACGATGGCCAGTATCACAAGATCGGGAGGATTGAGCCCCCCGGAAAGGACCGAAACGACTAAAGTCAGCAACTGGCGGATGGCACTGAGCAGAAAAAAGGCTAACACGCCCAGCCGGATGCCAATGTGACTGTGGATGGCGCCTGCCAGGGCAAAGCTCCAGGCGACGGCGATGAGGAAGAGGGTCAGGGGCACCAAGGGCACCGGCAGCATCATCCCCCGGCCAGGAGCGAAAATGAAAGAGTTAGGCAGGGCAATCAAGGAAAAGCGATCGCGCAGGAAATCGTTGATCAATAAAACCAGCACGGTACCAAAGAGGAGAGAGAAGCCGGCTAGAATGATGGCGCGTGTCAGGCGCGAAAGGCCGCGCAGGTCC
The DNA here is from genome assembly GCA_963820415.1 of uncultured Chloroflexia bacterium. GTDB lineage: Bacteria > Chloroflexota > Anaerolineae > Anaerolineales > Anaerolineaceae > CAWFZT01. The sequence continues at coordinate 833,013 of CAWFZT010000004.1, forward strand.
ATCATGCCCTCGCGCAGATCAGCCCAGATAAAATCCCGGACGGCTCCGAAAGAAATTGCCCACAGCAAACCTACCAGGGCTGCCACGGTAGCTGGGATGGGTCTCAGACGGCGAAGACTACCTGACATTTGGCCTCCTCATGGCTGTAAGCCTGCAGGGATCTTGACCTCTAAAAGGGACCAGCCAGCCGACGCTAGGGCATACCCACCGCTAAAGGCGATCGATTGGGCAAAATCGTAACTTTCCAGGTACGCCTGGGTAAGTCCCAACCGGGCAATCTCACGACCGGTAAGTAATGTCTAATGCCACAATCTGCCCGTTTTGAAGTGTGAACCAGACCTTTCCATGGTGGATGGAAGGGTTACCAAGGCGCGGCTGGTCGGGCGTGTATCGCCATAATTCTTTTCCGGTGGCGGCATCCAGGGCCAGGATAGGGCGCGTGCCAGTATTAATGGGGACGACCAAGGCGCCGCCATCCAAAGCGAGAGTCCCAATAAGGGATACGTTATCTGTCCCCAGGCCGGCCAACCAGCGCAGGCTGCCGTCCTGGGTGGAAATGGCGGTAATGCGGTTTTGCAGGCTATTTGTGTCGGTCAGTTGGCTGTACAAAGTCTGACCGTCTGGGCTCAGGACGGCCTGGCCAATGCCGAGAGAGTTGGCGGCAGCCGCCTGCCACACTTTTTGGCCGTTATCCAGTTGGTAAGCTGAAATGGGGGAATTGACGTAGACAATGCCAGCGCGGATCATGGCGTTGCCCGGAACGGAAACTCCATCCAGGATTACCGACCAGACCAGCCTGCCGGATGGCAGATCGAGCAGATTTAGATGAGCCTGGTTGCCGGATCCACCGGTCACCCAGGCGAGGCGGTCGCCATCCACCACGGCGGCCATGAGCCCAAAACCTTGAGCCTGGAAATGCCACAAGGGTTTGAGCTCCGGAAGATGGACAGCGTACAAAACGCTGCCGCTGGAAGCCAAAAGAAAATCATCCCCGACCACCAGGCCGGTACGAAAGTTACCCGCCTGGTTCTCGAGGCTGCCTCGAAGGGCGGCCTGGCTGGTCGAAGGATCGATCTGGTAAAGGTCGCCGGCCTGATCGGCGACGATGAACAGCGAATGCCAGACTTGGGGAGGGGAATAAAATGGGCTTTGCTTGAAGGGAGGATCGTTGAGGCTGGATGACCAGGCCAGCTCAAGCGGTTGGGCAGCGTTCCAGGCAGGACCAAACCGCCAGATATAGCCCTTGGTATCCACCATCCAGACTGCGCCTCCACCTTCTACGAGGCCCAAACGGAAATCGATATCCTGGAGGGCAGGGACGACGCTGGTCCCAGAAATGGCAGATAAGCGTTTACCATCCTCAGACAGGCGATAAAGCATACCTCCGCTGGCGGCAGCAAGCAGGGTTTTGCCAACCAGAACGGGGGCGCCCTCGTAATCTTGCTCCACGCTGGTCCAGAGCAGCTTGCCGTCAGCTTTGCTCACGGCGGAAATATGGCCGTTTTCATCGATGAGATAGACAGCTTCTTTTCCTAATGCAGGTTGGGTGCGTAATATACTGCCGATCTGGGTTTGCCAGAGCTGTTTACCGCTGGAAACCTGGAGTGCGTATAGATTCATGTCCCGGCTGGCGATGAAAACGGTCCCATCCGCAGAAATGAGCGGCGCTTCAACGGATTGACCAGTAGAAAAAACCCACTGTTTTTTCCCTGAGGCAGCGTTGAAAGCATACACGACGCCATCATCGGACCCAAGCATGACTGTGTTACTATCCACAGCCGGCGAAGCCACAACTGCTGCGCCGGTGGTATATTTCCACAACAGCGCCCCGCTGCGAGCATCCAGGGCATACACATTGCGATCCTCGCTGCCAAAGACCAGGCTGTCTCCAACCACAACTGGACGGGTGACGATATTATCACCGCAGGTGAAGGACCAGCGAAACAGGCCGCGTAGATCCAGGACTACCAGTTGTTTGCCGCTGTCGCCAAAATAAACCTGCTGGTGGGATGAATCGAAGGTGGGCTGCCCATAAATCGTGCCATTGGGGTGATAACGCCAGAGCACCTGCCCGGGCGCCCGGGAGATATCCAGAGCGAGCAGGTCGCCGCCCTGCCCGGCGACTAACAGCAGCGGTGGGTTGGTTGGCACCCAGACAGGCTGAACGGTGCTTTCAGTGGTGTCGTTAGCCGTGCGGGTTCTTCCAAGTATGTCCAGAACCCAACTGGCAGGATCCGACAGGGTGGTGGGCGCAGCCTGAGCGGAAGCATCCAGCAGGGAGACGGCCGGCATGGGTGAGACAGGCTGGCGCTGAGCCGCCCCGTTTGCATAATAGCTGCTGCTGACCACCTGCGTGCGGGTAAGAACCTTCCCCGTGGGATCGAGCTCCTGTTCGGCAACCTGGCCTACCCCACTGCAAAACCAGTCGAGATAGGTGGTGGCGTTGATCGTCTGACCTTGTTGCTGGATAGCGAGGCGGAGTGAGACTTTGCGACAGTCGTTGAAATTCCCCAATGGACCTTGGTAGGACGGTTCAGCGGCGATCGTCCCGGTGGAGTGATACTGGAAATTGCCCAGGCTGCCAGCCGTCTGCCATGTGGCGCCTGGCTGGAAATCCGCCGGACGCAGCAAAAGGGGCGGATCAAAAACCAGGCCGCCATTGTCGGCCGGGGTATACATGGCAAGCTGGTAGTCGCCCGAAGCCGTGCGCAGGATCACTGCGGTGGAGCGATCGACTGCGCTGTCCGCAGCCAGGGTCTGATCCTCTTCGAGGATGATCTGCATGGAAGAAATGCGGTTGGTAAACTGGCTGTCATCCAGGCTAGTTTCGCCAGGTTTCTGGACGAATTTGCGCAATTCATCGACGTAGGTCAGGCGCAGCTCAGAGGCCAGGGCGCGCTGATGGGCCAGGACCTGGGTATTTTCACTGTGAAACGAATGGACGGCGCCGGCCTGGGTGACCTGTTCTCCCAACCAGGCATCCCCGTCGGAGATGGGGACATAGCGGTTCAGGGTCAGGCCGCTGACCGGAAAAGCCGGAAGCCAGGGAAAGATAAAAACCAGGCCGGTGCAGGCGAGCAGCAGCAGAGCCGCCAGGGTGAGCAAGCCATCCACGACCAGGGTCCGGCTGGCGTATAAGGTTTTTAAAGATGAAGCTGTCCCAACATTTTTCAAAGGTCACCAGGTGGCTGCCAAACAAGAAGAGAAGATTTGATCAAAAATCTGGATAGTCTGTTCATTGCTGATGATCGGGAGCGTGTTGATAGTTTTTAGCGGATCAGGGTCGGAATTGTTCCGCGAAAAAAACAACTCGAAACAAATCGGGGGCGCCGTACAGCAGGGGTTCGGTTGAGGTACATAGCTGGCATGATAGCGTTTCACTATGGGGTGGTAATGTGCAAATAGTATGGCTTCAATTATATTATGACAGAACAGGTGAAAATACAACTACATTAATATGCAGTTTTACCACCAAATTGTGCAGTTTTTCCTTGTACACCCCTTTCAAAAAAGTGATTGTACAAAAGGCATGATGCACCAACCGGTCGCTCAACGGGGCAGTTGAAATCAGGCGATGCTTGGGATCGTGGATAAAAAAATGGGGATATGGACCAGGCCGGTAGCAGCTGGCACCCGACAACCGCCAAATTTTTTTCGATGGGTTCTCTGGCGGTACTCAGTTGCAGGAGGTGTTCTAGACCAGCCAAAACAGCCGGACGCATGCCCGGTTTTGTTCCTCCAGCCTGGCATCTTGATCCAGTTATCGGCCAGCCCGTGTTGCCGGCGACAGGCAGCTTGTGACAGTTTTTAGACCAACGCGACTATAATTAAAAGAGAGGTATGTAGAAATTTTCTCCTTAACAACCCAATAGAGGGGTGGGTCGCATGAAAGGGAAAAAAAGATGATGAAACGATTTCGGTGTTTAGCCATTCTTTTGAGCCTGGCTCTGGCCTTGATGGCCTGCCAGTTGATACAACAGATATCGAAGCAGCCTGCAGAACCAACCAGCGTAGCTACCGCCAGCCTTGAAAAGAACACCCCAACGGGTAAAGTCCCACAAACCGAGCAAGCGGATCCCACCGTGAGGCAAAAGCCCCCGCAATCCCAGGCAGCCGAAATCCGGCCCAAAGAAATGCGCACAAAGTTGACCCATCTCTCCAATTTAATTGGTTATCAGGTGCTGGATGAGAATGGGGACAAACTGGGCGTCGCCAGCGACTATATCGTCAATACCTGCGAGACCTATATCATTTACATCCTGATGGAGCCGGTAGCCAGCCTTAACATCGCGCCCGGAAGCCGGGTTGTGATTCCGTTCGAAGCAGTGACGATCAACAGCGGCGTGTTGGACGCCCAGAATAAGGCGATCCAGTTGCGCCTGATCCCAGAGCAGTTCTCGGGGGCGCCGACTCTTCCTGCCGGGAAGCAGCTTACGCCAACCGATTGGGAGGGCGCAACGCGGGACTTCTGGATGAAGGCGGTGCGCATCGGTAAGTTGGCGACTAGTTGCAATGTCTCTGGTGGCCCGACGTACAAGGTTGCCTATGCCACCCAACTATTGGGGGTCGAGCTGTACGATGGAAACAAAAACCTGCTCGGCTCAGTCCAAGACGCGATCCTGGAGCCCGAAAGTGGCAAAATCGGTTTCTACATCGTTAAGCCTGCAAAAGGCGATGGGCTGGTGATGGTGTCCTTGGGAGTCACCAATATCCCGAAAGAGGCGCTCTTACCCGGCGGCGCGCTCACGCTGGTGCTTCTGGCCCAACCGGCAGTATTTTGGGATGCACCGCGTATCACCAGTGTCGACCAGGCCGACGATTTCGCGCTGCAAGCCAAGATGCGCCAGTATTGGGGAAGGTAGATCAGAGTCTCCTCTTATTTTCCCAAACTCTGTTGGGGACATCAGCCTGACGCTCAACACGTATTCCCACGTGCTTCGCTCCATACAGGATGAGGCTGCGGATAAGCTAGATGAGCTGGTGACGCTAGAAGAGGTCGAGGTTGAGCTTCCAGGCGGGGTTATGTTAGAAACTCTCTTTTCATCCCGGGTCGGGTCAAAGATCATAACTACATTATTCATGTCCCCTGCCATCGGGTTCCATGCCTTGGAATTGGCGCAGCGCCTGGGGGGAGAGTTATAGCGCGGTTTGGAAGGAACTGGTCAACCAAATCCTCAGTGATAATGTTTCCTAAGTCTTGCCCAATTTTATTTCCCTGAAAAGGTAATTTTATTCGTTCAAGACACGGCGTATAATAAAGTTGTCTCCTCTGCGCTAGATAGAAATGAGGTGTGTATGAACGAGGAAATTTACCTGAAACTCGCCAAGCACTTAGATCGGCTGCCCGATGGATTCCCGCCCAGCCTGACAGGCGCAGACCTGCGCCTGCTGGAGAAGTTGTTTACCTCTGAAGAAGCTGAGCTGGCAGTGTATCTAACCCTTGACCGGGAGAGTGCCAACGTGATTGCCACGAGAGCTGCCCTCGCGCTGGATACAGTCGAGCAACGACTGGCAGAGATGGCAAAAAAGGGCCTCATATTATCCATCCGGGACGAGAACGGCACCTGTTCTTACCAGGCCGTACCACTCGTCGTTGGAATATATGAAATGCAGGTAAACAACCTGAGTGTCGATTTGCTCGACGCCTTCGATGATTACTGGAGCACAATCGAGGAGCGACCGCAGCCAGAGACAATCCCTCAAATGCGCACCATTCCGATCGGTCAGAGCATTGAAAGCCACCTGGAAGCAATGCCTTACGAACAGGTGAGCGAATTGGTCAATGCCCAGACTCGATTTGCTGTTGCTCCGTGTATCTGCCGGCGCCAAGCCAAACTGAGAGGGGGCGGGTGTACAGCGCCCGAGGAGAGCTGCCTGGTTTTTGGCGATTGGGCAGACTTTTACGCCCGGACCGGGCGGGGTCGTGCGATTGATCGGTTTGATATGTTAGCGCTCCTTGCCAGGGCGGACGCAGCCAATCTGGTACTTCAACCAAGTAATTCGCGAGATGTGTCTTTCATCTGTTGTTGTTGTGGTTGCTGCTGCGGTGTATTATCGAGTTTAAGAATCACCCCAGGCCTGCCGACGTGGTTGCTAGTGCTTTCATCGCCACACTGACGTCCGAAACCTGCCAGGGATGCTGGACCTGCCTTGACCGATGCCAGATGCAGGCCCTGATAGCGGATGGCGACAGGGTTGCCATGAAGTCTGAGCGATGCATTGGCTGCGGGCTTTGTGTAACGACATGCCCAAGCGGGTCGCTGACTCTGTCCCGCAAGCCGGAAAAAGATCGGATCCAGGTCCCCCCGACTTTGGATTCCACCTGGCGCATCATCAGCCAGGCGCAAGCGCAAGCTAAATGAGGAAGTGATTATAATCTCCAGTGCCCGCACTTGTAAAAGGGGGTTTTGGAGCCAGGCGCATACTTTAGCCAATGGACGCGTTGATCAGGATCCTCGACTTCTTTCTGCAGAAAAACGCGTTGACCCCATATATACTAAGTGCCAATCCAAAAACCAGCGCATCCAGGTGCCCCCGCAGAGGTTCGAACTCGGAACCTACTGATTCGAAGATGACCCCGGAAACTTCCACCTAGTACAGGCGGAAGTCGCAGGTCTTTTATGCCTATCTATGGCGGAACAAGTGTTCTGTATATCCGAAGAATCCACTGTTTTGTATTCAAACTGCAGCACAATTGCAGCAGCTATCTGTGAAAAGGAACCTGTAGACCCATCCAACAGGGTGCAATTGCGGCGTAAAGTAATCAAAGATTTAGAAATTTTTGTAACTTCTCAGCCAGCCGTACTTTGCGAAGCAGTTACTCCCTGTTATGAGTTACTGACTACACATCGATGGTCACATCATCTCTGTATATCGTTAATACGTTCCCTCGGGGTTAAAGTTTCCTTCACCTTTCAGATAAACGTTGAAGAACACCAGGACGATATCATTCATCTTCTCAATAACATAATATTTGTCGGCCGTCTCCCCGCCACCGGCTTTCTTCACCGAATTGGTAATCATAGAAACAAGAAACGGCGAGACAAGCGGCAGATCGGTCAGGCTCTGATGGTCCGTACCCGTGATATGAACTTCGTAGGCTTTCGGGGCGGTGGCGGATACATGCTTGACTGCGACGACCGTGTTCGCGTCCGGAATGGCGGCAATCAACCGCATCATATCGTCAGCAAAAATGGTCAGGATCGGGACAGGATAAACCTTGTCGTTCATCACATACTTGCCATCGACATAGTCCAGGTATTCACCCAGCAGGTCGGCGTCCAGATTGATCACTGCGTCAATGTCGTTCCGCTCTCTGGCTACCTGGGCACTGGCTGCCCCACCCAGAGAGTGACCCATCAAACCGATTTTCTCAGTATCTATGAGCTGATAGACCGCGTCTGAGCCGGCCACTTTGGTATGCGCGAGGATCGTATCCAGGACGAAATGGATATCGGCGGTGCGAAGCTTCATCCACTTCTGCTCGAGCTTAAATATCGCGGCTTCATCATATTTGCCATTATTGACGCCGGTGACCTCCTGGAGGAAGGATGGATCCACAGTGATCAGGTGGCCGTCGCTGCCGATGGTGTACAGGGAGTCGTAGGGATGATCAATGGAGCAGACCACGTAGCCGTTGCTCGCCAGATCCATAAAGGTGGAGGTGTTGCTGGCTTTCACACCAAATGCGCCATGTGAAAACACGACCAGCGGGTAGGTTCCACCGCTATCCTTGGGATACCAGAATTCAACGTTGACCTTTCTGTTCTCTCCAGTATTGGTAAAGGTTTCGATTCGACTCGCATCGGTATAAGTATAGTTGACGGTGGTGACCTCGTACTTACCGGTCATCTTGGGCAACTTATGCTGCGGGAAAATAAGGGCGGGGGTCACGGAGATGGCGACAAGTAGCAGCATTGCGATTGCATTGAACACGATACGACCGGTCTTATATTCTTTTTTCTCCTCCTTCTTGCGGATCAGCGTCCACGCGCCAATCGCCGCCCAGACGAGTAGCAGTGCAGCAAGTCCGTACCAGCGGAAGCTCCACTGGATGACCGATACCAGCGTGAAGATAACGAAGGCGGCAAATGTACCGATACGGACAAAGCTTCTGATCTTCTTCTGGTTCGATTTCGTGATTATGCAGTAGGTTGCGAAGCCCGCTTCAATGATTAAAGCAATAATCAATAGTGTTGTTCCCATGACGTTTTCCTTCCTCAGTTTCTTGAGTTTAGCATAATATATTAAAAAACGGTAACTACTCAGGCTATAGGGGCTAAGCAGTCACTAAATATTAAACAATTAGGCGGGCTTAGCAAGCTGGTTCTTCCACTTAATTCTTCCATTCTTCAGCGTTTATATTCCTAATCTTATAAACCAATGGAGGAAAAATGACCGATACAATCCTTGATAACCGCAAAGGTGAAGTAACAGCCATGATCAAAGTCGAGGCTGACCGCATCAAAACCGTTCAGCTTCATTGAATATCCTGCGGAACCAGTGTATCCTGGTTGATCTACGTGGAAGTGGAATGGGTATGTTTACCAGGTGTTGCCTATGTTGTCGCCAAGTCCCGCAAAGGAACCTGGGGATGCAGTTGTCCAGCCTGGAATTATCAACGTGGACAACATGGAGATTGCAAGCATATCCGGCATGTGGTGAACCAGATTGCCAGGAATATTCAGCCGGGACCTTACCTTAAGACCATCTTGACACCAGAGAAGACCAGAAGATTGTTAGCCGGTTTTCCTTGGTGGAAGTATAGATCATTTGCACATTATTATAATGTACTGCCCAACGGCTTGCGTTACCGCGTGTGGGGGATGTAGTGGGGAAAAGCCAAAGCATAGAACCCGTCATTTGGGGCTGAGTCCCCAGAAGCGGTGGGCGAAGCCTCTGCGCGACTAGTGCACGAGGTGTTGGGCAAGTTTTGCAAGACGGTTTTGAACTATGGTTTTGGGTTTTGTTCTGTAAGCTCTTTTAACCTTTTTCGTCTGACTCTTATCGGTGCTGCTAAACGGTGGGACTTTTAGATTTTCATTTCGCCGTTAGGCACAAATCCATTCTCTTTGAGCCAGTCATAGGACTTTTGTATACCGTTTGTCTGAGTCTCCAATGACCAAAATGCATTCGGAGAATATTCATTCAGCGCACAACAAACCTCCTTGAAGGGAATATTCCCTTCTCCTATGGCTGCGTGTTGATCGGAAGTTCCGTCATTGTCATGAATATGGACATATTCGATTCTCCTTCCAAGCTTTTCGATCCAATTCATCACTGGAGTGGCGGAATTGCAGTGTGCGTGACCGATATCAAAACACGCGCTTACACGTCGGTCAGATATTGTATCAATTGTCTCGATCATAATATCAGGTGACATCTCAAGCATATTTTCTAGATGAAAATACACGTTCTCGGGCTTTTCATCTAGAAAATATTTCCAGAATTGGACGAAGCGAGGTATCCAGTTTTTTGGAGGGGAAGTGCGGGGAACGTATCCATGATGAAAAATAATATGCGTTGCCTCGAGTTTGCAAGCGGTTTGGTAGCCTAATAACATCCTCTCTCTGGATACGTCTCGGATCATAGGGTCGTAGCTGCCACAATTAAGATCTCCAAAGGGCCCGTGGAGCGCTCTGAAGTCAATTGTCTTGATTTTCTCCAATTGATATTCAATGCGTGCAGGATACAACTCTGGCTGAGTGGGATCCCAGAATGATTGGAGTTCAATCCCTAGTCTTTCGGAAAGACAAAAAGGAAGAACCACATCGAAATCATCATTATCGCTGAATATGATTCTTTTCATTACTCTATCTCTGACAACGACGATGACTAGAAAATAACTACTTCGGGTTAAGCCCAACGGTTTGCGTTACTGGCAGGTGGGCGGGCGTGGACAATGTTTGGGAGCAGGAAAAACCCGAAGCCAGGAAAATGCTTGAAAATGGGACGAATCCCACCAGTCCAGTGCACGCTTTGTTCGGCAGCTTTCGTTTGACCTCAACTCTGCTATTTAGGGTAGCTTATTTTTATCTCTGAGATCATCAACAAACTTTGTCAATTCATTGATGTATCTCTGGGGTTGCACTATGTGAATTTCATGTCCGCCAGATATCTGAACGCACTGAAGATCATCAACGAGCGAAACAATGCGCTCTAGGTCATTGTCGTCTATTGCACCCACCAATCCCCAAGTTTCATGTCTGTACGAATCAGCCCGCAGGAGAAGCATGGGGCACTTGATCTGTTTCAACGATTCTTCGGGAGAGAAATCCTTGCTTAAGTCACCTTCTATTGTGGCACGAGAAAAGTCTGTATCATATTCGGATAAGAACTTATTGCCAACTCTCATATTGAATGGCAGGAACGGAGTGTCGTAAGGGCTATTGGGACGCATAGCACGATTTATCCGATCTAAGAAGAATATAATCTTTATGATGAAGGTAGGAATATTTACAAGCTCTGATTTCCCCTTGACAGGAATCCCTACCCGAGAAAGATACTGTTCAACATCTCGTTTCCCTGGTTTTCCTAAGATATCCACTGCCAATCTGAAGTTATTAGTCATGAATTTCTCGTTTTGAATACGAGGCGAGATGGAAGAGAAAATGGGTGGGTCTTCACTGATGATTGCCAAGACGTTTTCGGGCACATTAGCTGCAAGCCATATAGCCAAAACACCACCCGAAGAAAGACCAGCTACAAGCGTAGGCTGTTGGATAATTTCCTGAATGAAGTGTTTCAGGTCATTACCACAAATATTGTACGAATATTGTCCAGGAGTCCAAGTTGATTTTCCGTGTCCTCTGAGGTCAGGGACAAAAATATGGAATCTTTTTGAAAGTACTGGAAGAACACATTTATACCCTTGCCAGGATTCCATTTGACCAGGGATTAATAGTAAAGGAAGCCCATTATCGGGACCAACAACATAATTGAGCGTTACACCATTGGTCATAAAGTTGAGCTCTTGGAAACCTTCTGGTATTCCGTCAACTGTAATTTTAGTCAATTTATCCATAGCACACTTTCCTCTTTTTATTTCTCTATGCCTATATCTGCTTCCGAATGGTTTTCGTTACCTGCGCTGGGGCGGACGGCGTTCCGCCGTCCGATGGGTGAAAGGCTAAGGCGTGGAAAATGCTTGGATGTGCGCAGAATCCCCAGCGTCAGGTGCACGCTTTGTTAGGCAGCACATTTGCATTCCAGACTTAGTGCAAACGCCTAGATCATGCAATTATGCTTCCACTTGTTTCTTAAGGTAACAAAGACAAACCAATTAGGGGAGTAAGATAGCTGAATATTTTTTCCGTTTTTAGATTATTTGATTGAGTGTTACCTGCGATCCAAAAAGGAGTTCAAAGGAACGCAAAGTGAGGTAATATCTTAAAGTTTGATTAATTTATTTTCTCATCGAATTACTGATCATTTAATCCCTTTCCATTGAAAATTTGCTGCATACATTTTTCAACCCTTGACTCCCGGGTTTTGGATTGTTTGGGTGCAGAAAAATAAAGAATGTATGCTCTTTGCCGTCCCGGCGTCAATGCATCAAAAGCAGTTTTCAAGGCAGGGATTTCATCTAATTTATTTTGAAATTCTTCAGGAATTATGAATTCTGTAGTCTTTTTAAAAATCACTTTCAAACCGGCTTTTTCCACTTCAATGGCTTCATAAATATAGGCTTTCAAGATGGTTTCCATCTCAACTATTTCTCGAACATTGGTGAACCGAATCTGGCGCCCCGCCTGCACATTCTTCGTTTGTTCGATTAGAATACCATTGGCATCATTTAACAAGGCACCTTTGAAAAACAAAAGCGCACAGTATTCTTTAAATACATGTATTAAAACTATGTTACTTTTCTGAAACGTGTAACAAGGAACACCCCACTTCAATTCTTCGGTCAGCTGACAGTCAAGAATGATCGTTCTCAATTTCTCCAATTCTTCCTGCCACTTTTTGGCTTTTCTAAAATATACATCAACCTTAGGATTCATTCTGTTCATTTATTGATACTCCTTTGTATGAAATATTTGCTCCAAGCCACCTGCTAGCAATTTCTGGCGAATGCTGTCTAACGGTTTGGCTCACCTGCCGCCAATTATAGCAAGACAACTGACTCTGGAAACCACTTTTTCTACCAAATGGCCGCCGCGTACCCGCGCCGAAGGCGGTCAGGTGGAGCCGGTGTTGGGCGGCGTTTTTGGTGTGGATGTTTGTTCCTAATCTCGTTGCATGACCTTGCGAGTTTGCCAGTCCCAGAATTGTTCGGCGGTTCTTACATTCGCATTTATGACGGCTGTATAGATGTCATAACCCGACACGCCATCCCGGTAGCCATCTCCGTCACGGAGCGCATCTTTGATGCGAAGAATGGTAACTTGATCTATTATCTTCAATGATTTTTTAGCTGTTCAAATTGGGCACAGTGCTCATCAAAATGGCGGGGGCCATGTCCCCAGAGATCTAACTTCCACTTCTTGTTCTGATGATTTATCTGGATTCCCCAGAAAAGCCCGTAATCGAACCCAGGATAGTTTCGGATGAAGTGATTAGAGTAAGAGGCTTTGAGTACTTGAAATTGCTGAGTGATGGCTGCTCCAATTGCGAAGAAAGTCGTAATGTCCAGATTATTGGATAGCCGAACGTATATATCAATGTCGCGACGGACCATTAGGTTTAATGTGACAGAACCATGGAGAAAGGTAGGGCCAAATCTTTGAATAGTTGCTAGAAGGCCATCCTGAGAAAGGAGAGCTTTGGCTTCCGCTTGCAGATTTTGGTTTTGCTCAAGAAGTTCTTGGTCTGTCTTATTCATGTTAGTTATTCTCTTTTGATATTGTGATATTTCAACAGCCGCCCAACTATTAATTATACGGACTCTTGATACGTTACAATTATGCCGTATTACTGCCCTCTCATAACTGGTTATACTGCAAATAAGTCATGAAATTCGTTGTTGACATCGAATTTACCTTCTAGTTAGATTCTCGGACAAGAACTATTTTCCAAGATCGTACAATTAATTCATACCAAATGCAAGCGAGAAAGTGATGACAAGAATTACCTACCAGCATTATCTAATTCTTAATGCGTAAACTCTAGATAGAACCTTTTTTATTAAAGCATACCTTTTTGCTGTTTTGCCTTAACTTTCCCATACCTCACGGTTTATCTTCCTAACACCATATCCCTCAAGGAGATTGAACCGTGAAAAACCAGTCCTTTGCCATTGAACAATTAGATCGTTACATCCAAGCCCGTTATCCGGCTATCGCTATCCTCTCACATGAGGAGAGCCGTGTGATGGCATCCATCCAGGCCGTTGCAGAACGACGCGGACGCCGAGTGGTTACCTGGACCTGCACGCAAGGTCTTCAGCAGGTGAGACCTGAAGATACCTTCAACGATTGGCATCCAGACAGCGACCTGGCCTTTGACCTTGAAATGACCCGTAACGAGGTCGTCGCATTGGAAGGGATCTACAATTACAACGAGAAGGCGTAGGAAGTCTTAGCCAAGCGCAACCAGACCTTTGAGGATGTCGGCTCAGTCCTCTTCGTCATCAAGGACATTCACAGTTTCTTGGGCTGCCCGGCCCGTCGCTTGTTAGCTCGCGTGTTCCTTTCAATTCTACCCTGCCTGTTTGAGTAATCGAAGTGCATCAACCGTAATCCATTTGCTGGGCCGGTTACGCCTCTCAATGGGCCAGGTGCGGGAGACAGAACCGCATAACCATCGTCCCTGATCATCCTGGCGATTTAGTATCAGTTTGAGCAAAGGCACGAACCGCGCGTCGCGGGCGTAACCATGAGCGGCCAGTGCCTTGAGCGCACTGAGTAGGTCCCAGGTACGCGGCACACCGAAAGTAAGCCAGCGTTTATGCTCCCCTTCGAAATCGTACCTGGCATCTAGCAGAGTATTCGCCAAACGTTGCACCACTTCTTTGGACTGCGCTGTACGCATATCCATTGGGATCGCAGCTAACCCATTGAGCGCCGCGATTGCGCCCCATAGGCAGTCTCGATGCTGGTAGCGTCCGCAATCGAGTGCATGGTCAGAGGACATGCTTTTGATGGTAAAGGCGAAGGCCGCCCGCACACGAGGATTATCCCCCAAACCGAAATAAACCAGAAAGGGGAGATGCTCGCCAGTAGTGCATGGGAAGATTCCACTCCGAAGTTTCTTCGTCATTGAAAAGCCACCGCTCTCATGCTGGCTGAATTTCAGGAAGGAATCACAGCCAGCGGCGGTACGCTTGTCGGGAGCAACGCCAAGCGCGTACAACAGGGTAAGCGCGCCTACAGCCCCCTGCGCGGTGTGAGGTTTGGTTTCATCGTCGCCCCAATAGCCTTCAGGGCGCTGAAGGGCGAATAGTTCCTTCACCAATGGTTGTTGGGCGATGACGGCTCTGGTTTCTTGCACTTCGGGGTCAGTAACTGGTCGGTCGAGAATATCAATCAGTGTCCAGTAGCGGACGGATGGGTTTTCTGGTTCGAGCAGCCAGGGAAGCGGATCGCCGTTCAGATGCTTTTGCCAGTTTTGCATTGTAAACCTTTCACCATGTGCCGAACTGCTTACAGCGAAAGCGGGTTAACGGATTGGCTAAGGGGCAGCGGCGGGACCGCGAGACTCCTCTCATTTTAGCGCCATTTCTGGCAAAACACGCCTGCGCACGAGCGGCGCAGCCGCTGTCCGCTGGAGCCGGTGTTAGGCAGCCAAAAAGCTATCTCTGGATGACGGTTGTATTCAAGCGCAATCCATTTCAGAGCCATTTTTATCGTTCACATCCAATTTATCCCTTGACGTAGGACAGCTTCTCACTTATGAAACCATTTCTCACCCGGAATATATCGACTCCTCGGATATGCCCTTTTTTTCTCCCTTATCCACCCAGCTGTATCTCCAGCGCATAATGCACCGCTCACCAAAGCCAAAAATCTCCTCGATCTCGATGTGTGCTTGGGGCGACTCGCGGAAGAAGTTCTGCCAAAACTGAGTTACTACTTCCTTCCCTGAGTACACAGCGCCGTCGGGTGCTGGATCAGTGTTTTCGAAGATACAATCGTCGCTCATAAGCTGCATCATACCTGCGACATCATGACGGTTGAAGGCCTCATTGAACTCAAGGACGACTCGTATCGCTGATTCTAACTTTGACATGCGGATTGGGCTCATATCGATAAAACACTTCCTTCAGTAGAAAGCCGATTGGCTGCCTAACTATTAATTATACGGACTCTTGATACGCTTCGCGTGCAATTATGCCGTATTAATGCCCTCTCATGACTGGATAACCTGCAAATAAGTCGTGAAATGTGCTATTGACATCGACTTCACCTTCTTGTTAGGTTTTCGGACAAAAATTATTTTCATATATCGTAAACTTAATTAACTCTAAAATCAAGGAGGAAAAAAATTACCTAAGAATAACCTTCCAGCTATTTTTCATTTGCAATGAGAAAATTACTAGATAGACCATTTTTATTTTACATATCTTTTTCCTGTTTTGCCATAACTATTCCAACCCATACGGTTTATCTTCCCAATACTATATCAATTCAAAGAGAATGAACCGTGAAAAACCAGTCATCAGCAATTGAACAATTAGATCGTTATATTCGAGCTAGATACCCTGCCATTGCTATCCTCTCACATGAAGAAAGCCGTGTGATGGCATCTATCCAGGCCGTTGCAGAACGACGTAGACGCCGGGTGGTTACCTGGACCTGCACACAAGGTCTTCAACAGGTGAGGCCTGAAGATGCCTTCGACGATTGGCAGCCAGACAACCACCTGGGCTTTTTACGCTGAGATGACCCGCACCGTGGTAGCAGCACCAGTGCCCCCGCCGAGGTTCGAACTCGGAACCTACTCATACGGGTATCTTGTCTGAATTGAAAGCGGTATAGTCGGAGCATTTGATTAGCCATGACCTCTCCTGAAATTCCAGACGATCAAGGCCACCGACAGCAGGATCAGCGCCGTTCCTCCACAAATCGGTGTGGATGGTTTTGGTATTGGTTCCGTCGTCAGGGCAGTAGTGGTGGGCTGGGATGTCGGGGCAGACGTCTGGGTTGGGATGGGGGTAGCGGTGGCGGGCCGGATTGTCGGAGCATACGTCTGAGATAGGATGGGGGCAGCGGTTAGAGGGATGGGAGTATCAGTCTGGACGGTGATTTCCAGCGCGGGCGTCGGCGTCTGAGTCTAGGGAGAGGAAATCCGGAGAGCTATCCGATTTTTTGACGATGTAGTCGGGGAACAACGATGAATACCGGTCGATGAAGTCCAACACTGTGGAGTTTTTCGGCGCGAATTGGTAGGCCAGATCAAGTTCCTTTAAGCCAAGGTTTAGATCAGCGGTGTAGGCACGATCCTGGCCCTGACCAGGTCCCCAATAGGAATAGTCGAGTAACAGTTCGGCATAGCCGGCGTGCCACAAGCCATCCGTTGGTTTGAGCGTGACCGCCTTGCCGTAGGCATCCTTGCTCCACTGGTAAATGACATCAGCGCCGGGGTCGGTGCGCGGCATGCCCTTGGAAGCGGCGAACAGCGCCTGTTTGTAGGCTTTCCCCAATCGACCATAGGCTTCACCATCCTGTGTGTTGCGAGAGATATTGTCAAGCTCGATGATCACTTGTTTCCAGACCACTGGTCTGACGATATCAAATGTGAGGTTGTCGCTGGTGGTGGGTTCAAGGTCAGTGAACTGCCAGTGAGCTTCGCGCCCAACGAATTGGGGCGCATTCTGCGAATCTCCCAGGATTACATTTTGCGGGTTGGCGTCGTAGGGCAGGCGCAGGATGATCTCGCCTGAACCAATCGTGCCATTCCAGCCGGCGCCGGTGGACAGGATGTAATAAAAGCTGGTGAAGGTTTCTTGTGGATAGCCGGTGGCGTCCAGATCATAAGTGACCTTGATCTGCACGTCATCCCCCGGAGGGAAGCTGACATTGAACGAAGCCCACGGAACGTTTTGATTGTTGAACCCGTAGGTGGGTTCTGGACCCTGGATGCGGTCGAAGGGAGTGGGCTTGTCATTCACTTTGATGCTGACATTCTTGATCTCGGGGAATTTGTCGAAGCCGTCACTGGCCGCGATCGGGAAGCTTACAGCCATGCTTTCGGTGCTGTTGCCCAGGTTGCGCATAGTAAAAAAAGCGGAAACGTGCGCCTGTGGCGGATCGACCACCAGAACGTCGATAGTCACAGTTTCGGCCATCATGCGAACCTGGGTGATCTCGTTGCCCGGGTCAGGGTTGAAGCCGGGAGGTTGGTGTGGCGGGGCCACATCAGCCAGCACTACGGATGGCAGGACAAGCGCGTACAGGGTGGCCAGCAATAGGGTGGACAGGATGCGTTTCATGTTTTTCTCCTCTCATCGTTCATTGGTACGGCGGCAGTCTATGGGAGATAGCTCAAATTATATATCAGTCTGGCAAAATGGTTTATCTTCCTAACACTATATCAATTCAAGGAGAATGAACCGTGAAAAACCAGACCTCAGCCATTGAACAATTAGATCGCTACATCCGAGCTCGTTATCCAGCTATTGCTATCCTCTCACATGAGGAGAGCCGGGTGATGGCATCCATCCAGGTCGTTGCAGAACGACGTGGACGCCGGGTGGTTACCTGGACCTGCACGCAAGGTCATCAGCAGGTGAGGTCTTAAGATGCTTTCAACGATTGGCAGCCAGAAAACGACCTGGGCTTTTTACGCTAAGATGACCCGCACCGAGGGTAGCAGGACCAGTGCCCCCGCCGAGGTTCGAACTCGGAACCTACTGATTCGAAGGAGACCCCGGAAACTTCCACCTAGTACAGGTGGCAACCGCAGGTCTTTTATCCCACCTATGGCGGAAAAAGTGTTCTATATTTCCGTAAAATCAACTGTTTTGTATTCAAACTGCAGCACAATTGAAGCAGTATTTTTGTGAAAGGGAACTTCTAGACCCTTCCAGCAGGTGCAAATACTGCATATAGGAAACATCGAGGAAATATTTTCATTCTTCCTAAAAGGTAATCTGTGAAATAGCTGATAAAGGCAATGTTAAAGTCTCGGGTATACATGAGTAGACAACGCAGGTCGAAATAAAACTTAACCTGAGAGCTGGCACCTGGTAATTTTTATAAACAGAATATCTCCAATACACTCTATTTTAGATTGGATTTAACGGATATTTGATTATCAAAGAATCCTTGTTTTAAATAAAAGCTGGACTTTTTCAGGAAGGAATTCTGGTAGCCATAATCCTGTAGATAGGTATGCTCCATTATTAAAAGGGTCATGCGAAAATGGATTTAACCAAGAGATGTTATCTCCCTGACTCCACGGAGGAATGGGTGGTATTTCAGTAGTATTAAGACCAAAATGGGTATGTGGCCTTGAAGTGCTAGGCTGAGTTTTATCAATATATGCCATAATATCTCCACCCTCAAAAGTATGACCAACAGAGGGTGCTCTTCTATCGTCTATATGCCCCACATTCAATATTAGGCCAATATAAACTAGGTAGGAATTGATATTTGTAATTAAACCAATACTGCCAGGAACTGAGGTTGTATAGTTTTCAATAACTAATTTAGTTGGGGCATAGATCGGTGCTCCTACACTATTTGGGTATTCTTTTGTTGAACATGCTAAATCCCATTGCATATGGTTCTGCCTATATCCTCCCCCAACATTAGTATCTAATCCACAATCACCAAAAATCCACCTTAAAAAGGGAATTGCACATATTTGCCCAACTCTATTTTCGTGGTATTGTTTTCAATCGTTCTATTTTCCGCGTTTATTCTTATCAATATAATAACATTGTCACCGGACGTATATTTTGCATCAATCATTTCAAAACAGTTTTTATCATTTATGGATTGTAAGGGAACATTTATATCTACTGCTATGCTCTGGCTGATGTTTGCAGTTATTTGCATTCCTACCAAATCCTTATTATCCCCTTTGTAATCGAGACAAACCATTGCTCCGTGTTCCCCAATGCCCTCCATTTTGGCAGTAAATTTAGTGAAGTCAATCGGAGTTATTGTCGGAGTAGGGCTGGGAGTCAATGTTGGTGTTGAACTTTGGATTAGAGTTGAAGTCGGTTTTGATGGAGTGGGAATTGTAACTATAACTACCTGTGATGTCTTTATCAGTGGTGTTTGTTCTGAGTTCGATGAAACGGACGTCCCATGTGATAAACAACTTGATAGAACAAAGCCAGCTATCAATATTGTGATGACAAATTGTCCGGAATATTTATTGGACATTAGATATACCCATTTTTTGGAATCATTCTAAAGAAACTAATTATTTGGCTAATGACCATTTCAATGCAATTTTGATTATAGCCATTAGGCTTTTTAATGTAAACACCGTTATAAGCGTGATTGGGAAGAGATAAATTATTGTTTGCATCGTTAGAAGATCTATTTTGGCCTAAATTCTTCCATTCTTCAGCGTTTATATTCCTAATCTCATAAACCAAATGGAGGAAAAATGACCGATACGATGTTAGATAACCGCAAAGTAGAGGTAGCAGCCAGGATCAACGTCGAGGCTGACCGTATCAAGACCGTTCAGCTTCAGTTGAATGTCCTACGGAATCAGGGTATTCTGGTTGACTTGAGCGTAAGCGGAACGGGTATGTTCACCCGGACTGCGACCTGGGCAGAAATTGGTATTCAGGCTGACGAGGCCGATCCCCGCTTTACGAGGTTTTCCCGAGGCCAGAAATACCTAATTCCCGAGGAGCAAATCAAGCGGCTTCGCTCTGTAGAAACAAGAATGCGCCAGTGGCTTGACCGGTTATCCTATGACGTGACCGGTTTCCGACCTTACCGTTGGCTACCCTTCACTGCTTATGATGCCTGGATCGAAAAATGGAATGAGTGCAAAACCGAGCTCGAATGGGTCAAGTCGAACATCTTATCCCACTACGATCAGTACGTTTATGAGCTCGCTGAAGGCTTTCAGGCAGTTGCTCACGCATCCTGGAAATCCATTGTAGCGCAGGGTTACGATTGGGCGATCATTGACGGTAAACCGCTGCAGGAAGAAGAATTTGTCGATCACGTGGTAGCCGAAGCTCTTTCGAAAATGCCGAGCAAAACTAAGATCGAGCAGGAATTGAAAGCTGATTACATCACAGCATTGGTGTTCGGACAGGAAGATATTGCTGAAGACCAGGCGAGGGCAGCGGCAATTCAACATGAAGCCGAGATCGACCGGAAGGCCAGGTGGGAAAGCACTCGGGTTGAGCAACTTCAGAGCACCCTCCTGGAAGAACAATACGCCCACCAGCGCAGGATGAACCAGCTTGAGGAAATCGAACGTCGAGAGAAAATCGAGGCCATGCGTATAGCGGAGGCAGAGCACGCTCGCCAGCAGCTTCAGCAGATTGCTTCACCCTTCCAGGAAGTCTTCCAGGCTCTCCGCAGCCAGCTTGCCAAGGATGCCAAAGAGATGCTCGAAAGCATCAAGAAAAACGGTACTGTGCGTGGCAAGGTTGCAGAACGAGGTAGAGGTCTAATTGAGTTATTTGATCTCTTGGCGGTCCAAGATGACTATGAGTTGAGAGGGAGGTTGGAGTCTTTAGAGCAGGCTATCGGTCCCATCGGTGATGAGAAAACCGGAAACGAGCCAGAGCGAGATACCAACCAGGTTGTGATGCTCCTGCAAGAAATTGCCGAGCTAGAACACCAGGCTGTGATCGACTTGATGGCCGGTCCAAGCCGGTTTGGAATGATTGAACTTTAGACAGGGAGGAAGCCATGTTACCAGCCATAAAAATTATGGACCACAACAGTAACGGGAATTGGATAGAGTTCTACGAAGTGCAATCAGAAAACCGGCCAGGTGTTGCCTATGTGGTCGCCAAGTCCTGCAAAGGAATCTGGGGGTGTAGTTGTCCGGCCTGGATTTATCAACGTGGACAACATGGGGATTGCAAAACATATCCGACATGTGCTGAACCAGATCGAACGCAATATTCAACCTTCAACTTACGCCAAGCCAATATTGACACCTGAGAAGGTTCAGAAGATCCTTAGCCGGTTCTCCCTGGTTGAGGTGTGAGCCTGCCACAACGTACAGTTTAAGGAAAATAATTTACTCAACCGTCCTTGGATGTTTCTTGTCAAAATGTTCGGTTCTGAGCAATTGGTTGCGAAAATCATTGGGAAATGGCAAAAACAATGCTACACTTAAGATGGTTCAGCCAAAGTTTTCGCCCGGTTTGGGCGAAATTGATGGCAAAATGATTTCAACGTGGAATCTCGGTTATAATTAATCAGTACGATTAATCATTACGGGAGCTTTCCGTTCCATCGCATCATCGGGGAATTCGCTGATTCACATGTGCGTGTGAATCATAAAGCGCAAATTTATTCAACATTCATCAGGTCAAAAAGGAGATCAAAATGGAATGGTATCTTGCAGTATTGAAGAAGTACGCTACTTTCAGCGGGCGGGCGCGCAGGAAAGAATTCTGGATGTTCGCCCTGTTCAATTTCATCATTGCACTCGTGTTCAGCATTTTGTCCACTATCATAAATCAAAGTTCAGGTGCAGCTGCTGGATCCAGCAATATTTTCTCCGTGATCAGTGGTCTCTACAGCCTGGCCGTTCTGATTCCGGGCTTGGCAGTGGCAGTCCGCAGGCTGCACGACACGGGTCGCAGCGGATGGAATTACTTCCTTGGATTAATCCCGCTGGTCGGCGCGATTATCCTGATCGTATATTTCTGCCAGGATAGCCAGGCCGGTGAAAATCAGTACGGCCCCAACCCGAAAGAGGCCCCCTCCGGCGCAGTGATACAATAAGACGCGGCAGTGTATAGAATCGTACAGGCCAGGGACGCCCACCCTGGCCTGTATTGTTGCACTAAGGAGGAGAAGATGAAAAGGTCGCTCTTGACTAATATACGCGTTGATATAGATTTTTTTTCAAAATCCCTCCAGTTTCAACGAGATGGAAGTAGTTCAGTTACCAGAATCTACCGATTGAGACTAGGAATTTAAATATTCTTCAGGATATCTAGAATCGGATTTATATATTATTTAACCTTAACTACCTAACCCCTCACGGTTTATCTTCCTAACACCATATCAATTCAAGGAGGATTAACCGTGAAAAACCAGACTTCAGCCATTGAACAATTAGACCGTTACATCCGAGCTCGGTATCCAGCTATTGCTATCCTCTCACATGAGGAAAGCCGCGTGATGGCATCCATCCAGGCCGTTGCAGAACGACGTGGACGCCGGGTAGTTACCAGGACCTGCACGCAAGGTCTTCAGCAAGTGAGGCCTGAAGATGCCTTCAACGATTGGCATCCAGACAGCGAACTGGCCTTTGAGCCTGAGGTGACCCGCACCGAGGTAGCAGCACCAGTGCCCCCGCCGAGGTTCGAACTCGGAACCTACTGATTCGAAGGGACAGAACAGGCGTTCTAAACCGTATATGTGGTTGTTTCTCTCTATCTACTCACCGCATGTACGGGTAATTGTTGATATTTTCTACGGTGCTTATCTAGTGTTATAGAGATATGCACCACAATTGCACCAGAGTTGTTAAGGTTGAGCAGGTGGATTGCAGCCTCTATCCAAAGGTGCTTATGTTTTGAGAATCATCGATAAAGATATGCCATGAACTGGCTCAGGTTTTGTTGGATATCTGGGCTGAATAATAAGTTTTTGAATGGATTAGGTTTCCATATTTTGGCATTAGCGGAGCTTATTCACGTTTCAACCAATAATTGCCACGCTCGTGGGAAATTTACCGGGCGGTAATGGACGGACAGGAAAAAGGCGCGCCAACCTCGGAATTACTGTCCAACGTGTATAGAAAGGCCTATTCGACTACTTCCACCAACGTTCCCCCTGGCAAGCCTACTGTTAAATCACCTGGGTCGTAAGAAACGGCTGGATTCGTCCAACGAAAAATCCATTTGGCGTCCTCAGGAGCAGCATTTACGCAGCCATGGGATGACTCTTCGCCAAAGTTATTATGCCAGTAAGTTGAGTGAATCGCAATTCCATTTCCATTGAAAAGACTTGTCCAGCTTACCCCCGGAAGATCGTACCCACCTCCGGTTGTTCCACCAGACATATGTACTGAGACCAATTTGCGCCAGATAGGCAAGACCCCCAGCGGAGTTCTCCCACTGCTCTGTGCGATTCCCGTACATGTCAAACTGGATGCCAGTGGAGACTCTGGCGAAATAAACTTCTTGCTTGTCTTCAAAGCAAGATAAAGTTTGGTAGGTTATATTGACAACAATTCGTTTGCTTTCCACTTCCGGATGAATAGGCGCAATTTCATCTTCAGATACTGGTCGAAAAGCTTCCGCTCTGGCCCAGAAGATATCTCCATAGCCAAAGCGCTCGTTTATCCGGTACCAGACCTGACCTTGCTCATCCTGCTTGATTTGATCGATCCATAAAACTTGTGTGTAATACAATCGTGGTGATTGGTTTTGCTTAAGCCAGGGAGCGCGCGCCGGCAGATTATCCAGAATCAGGTCGACGTAAGGTATAGTTACCTCGCCCCACATTCCGGGCCCTAAACTGGAATCGGGTAGTTTTGTGATCGGGCTATTAGATATATTCCGCACTGGCTGGAGATAAGGAGACCAGATAAAGCCCTCAGGTGTCTCTACCCAGGTCTGATTGACTCGCAAAGGCCGGCGGCCAACCACCTCTCGCAACCAGGGGAGAACCCCGTCTTGATATACCTTTCCGACGATTGTACTATCTGGATCTGGCCGGTTTCTGACTTCGGCCATGCCAACATTCACTCTACCCAATCGATCTGCCAGGGGGAACTGGGTGAACGCCGCAAGGCGATAGAAAGGGAGAAAAACAAACGAGCCAAGGCCAAGAATCGCCCGTTTCATGAATTGGCTGCGGGATATAGTAATAGCTTCGGCAGACATTTTCTTGACTTTGGCATTTGGCGCTCCGGTCATTTCACAGACGCCTGGATCCAGATCTCCTGTAAAGGATGCTCGGGATCATTGGTCTCAACCATCACACCCCGCCGGACCGTCGTGCCGTGCATATCATGGTAGCGAGGGTCGAATTGCAACGTCATCAAGGCTACCTTACCCGGCGGAATACTAGCCGAAGTAAAATCCGCTGCCGTGCAGCCGCAGGTGGTGTAAGCATGAACGATGACCAGGGGTGCCTGACCCAGGTTGGCGATCACGAAAGCATGCTTCAGAACCTGGTTTGCTCCCACCTCTCCAAAATCATAGAACTGCTCTGATACCTGGATTTCTGGCCTGGCGCTGGCATCCACTGGGAGGTTGTTGGAAATATTCGATACACCATCCATCATCATTTCATGCGATGCGTGAACTGTCTCACCATACACTACATCAGCCGGATTAAAACGAATACCGGTCTTGTTTAGATTCCCAGCCACTATGGCCAGGTAAACTAAAACCATGACCCCAAACAACCCTGCCGTCCCAATCCAAACCAGTCCCAGCCGCCTGGTTCCCTTCAATCGAAATAAATGCTTGAACTGGGATGTTTTTTCTATCTGGAACCTGGCCGGGATTTCTTTGACCATATTATTACCTGTCGCTTAAAGTCTTCGGCGTTGGTGTGGGTTGCCCGACCGGAGTCTCCTGGTGTTGATGTCCCGGCTTCCCCATTGCGCCCATCATTAGAAAATGTGATAGTGGGCACATCAGCAGCAACAATCCGACCAACACGCTGTTGACCGGTAGTTTGAATAAGAAGATCGCTGCCACAGCTCCCATGCCTATCACGCAGCAAGCTATCATTATGAATGTATGTTTTTTCCACATAGCCATATCCTTTTTATAGAGTTAGTTGCCAGGTGAATACGCGCTCTGATACATCCACATCTTTAATTGTGAGCGTTATATTTCTTGCGCCGTCCAAAATTGACTTGCTGTTGATGTGGGTAGGGAAAGAAAGTTTACCGCTAATATGATGCCCACCTTGCGGTGCATCCCACTGTTTCGCCTGCACCGTTTGCCCGGTGGTGGTAGAGAGGGTCGTTAGTTTGGCCAGTTCCATGCTCAGGTCGACCATATGAGTGTTAATTGCCACATCGAAAAACAGGCTGCTGTCAGGCTTGCTAAGGTTTTCCGGTTTGATCTCTACCGTCACGTTTCCTTGGGCGTCAGAGCGGGTCAAATCTGCAGCCGTTGGGGTAACTGGTTGGACTTCCCCGGAGACTGCGGTGGACGTGTTTCCTGCTGGCTGGGCAGCCACCCGGAAACTGGCGCAGGCCGCCAGAACCAGACCGCCTACCATCAAAATAAACGCGATTTTGGGTAATTTCATAATCTTATGATAAGGACTGCCATGTAGATTGTCATGCGCATAATCGCCCGATTAACTCTGAGCCATAACGCCTATTTGGGATCGGGCTGGATGGCGCTGTCCGGTTGCAGAAATAAAAGGTACACTGGTAACGAATTAACCACAAACAATTTTCAAATGAACGACAACCTGCCATTCCTTTTGTTCTGATCATCGAGACAGTAAGTTTTTTTCTTGGCATCGGATTGAGTTACATTCACAATTCTATCGAGATGATAGCTGCTGCTGTTGGGATTATCACCCGCCAAATAGCGCGCCGTGAATGAGCAAAATGGCCTATTGTGACCTCTTTCTACGTTTATTACAATCACCTTCATCAACCTTTATAAGAAAAGGAAAAAAGGTATGTCAAAAATCAGAAAACCTGTGCCAAAACGCCGGCAAAAACAGGCAAGTAACAAAAGGCTGCCCCTTCTGCTGGTATTAGGAGGGATAGTTATCCTGATCGGGGCGTTGTTCTTCGCCTTTCGGAAACCAACGACTGCGTATATTCCAGCGGTGGCAGGGAAACCAAGTCTGAAGGTTGATAAAGAAAAGATAGATTTGGGCAACATGAAGTTGGGTGAAACTGCCTTTGCCTCATTCCAGCTCACCAATGTTGGCGACCAGGTGCTTGAAATTACCCAGACGCCAACCATCCAGGTCATCGAAGGATGCTGACCTCCCACTCCTGTCATCGGTTCGATGACCCTAAAACCTGGTGAATCAACCACCCTTTCGATACAATTCATGATGCACGGAGATATGGGCGGAATGCACAATTTCAAGCTCGGCCTTCAGAGCAATGACCCTGCTAATAAGGATGTGTCACTGACTGTACTATCCAATTGGGTTCAATAATTATCCACGCATAACAAAAAATAAAAAGTCCCACTTCTCAGGTGGAACTTTTTGTTATAAAGATGACCTTCAGGCTATACTTTTTCGCCGCAGTAAGGGCAATTTGCCCAATCGGCTTGTAAAACTTTGCCGCAGTGGGTGCAGGTTCGCACCATAACCTGGGTTGGTGTCTGGGATTTGTTCAGCCCTACTACCAGGGCAATACCGCCCAAGACCAGAACACCAATGAATGCTAAAGGTATGAGGAACATTCCGAGCATCATAAACCAACCTCCTGGAAAACCGAAACCACCCAACATGTGAAAACCGTTATAGCCGCCGTTCATCATGGGCATCATTCCGTAACCGAAACCGCCGAACAGCGGCATGGCAACCAGGAAAGTTAGAATGAACACCGCAGCGAACAGGGCGACCCATTTCCAAAGCCCTTTCATTTAGCCAGCTCCTTTTCAGTGATGAATTGACCGTGCCAGGTATGCAGCCAGACTTGCCCGGTAAAGCCGTTTACGCTCAACATCCCGGCAATCTGGTCATTAAGTTTGTAATCGAAAGTGTAATACCCATAGAAAGTAGACCCATCCGGTTCAACCTTGGCGCCTGGGACCTGTGCATCCAGCGCTGTTTGAGCATTAGCCCGAGCTTGCTCGAAGGTGACCGTGTTTTCCTGGGAGCTGCCATTCCCCATATGTCCATATTTTACATTCCACATCATGTTGGGACCGTATTCAGGAAACACTGCACCGGTAGAAGGATCCACGAGAACTTCAAAAGCCGCTTTGCCAGTGTCTTTCTCCACCACAGCAGCATAGAAATTGTTGGAAAACTCCATAATTTCAGAAGCCTGGAAGTTCGAGCCAACAGAAGCAGCGTAAGCCTGAACTTTCTGCACGGCTTCATCCAGGGAAATCCGGTTTCCGGTTGACTGTTGGGCATTGAGTTCATAGCCACCCATCATACCGCTTCCACCCATCATGCCAGTTCTGCCCATCATGCCATAACCGCCTACACCTGCCCTGGGTGCCGGCGCCTGGATCAACTCTGGACCAACAGGATTATTCATCATCCGGACCAAACCAAAAGCAGCTATGACACCCAGTCCCAGCGCTGCAATTACCACAAGTGTACCGATCAAATACTTTTTCATTCTTTCTCCTGAGAAAAGATTTAGACAAAAGCGCGAAAGCAAAAACCCTTTTTCTCGCCTTTCATCTTAGCAAATCGGGTCCATTTTGTAATCGGCCAAAACACTTGTCAGAAATAGGCATTTTTGCCTATCTGAACCTGCGTCATTTGGCCCTCTACGGATCAACCGCTATTCCTTATACTCAGCATGGATTCATCAATGTCTTAACGAGGAATTTATGATTTCGAATCCATCATTTCAGCGCACGCTCCGTATTGGTTACCTTCTTTTATTGGCAACAATGATTCCTGTGATATCTGTTCTATCTGGTTGCAGCGGGACCTCTACCAATCAAAATGCAAAGATGGCTCAAATGCCGCCTGAGGTGCAGAAAGCCCCCAATACGGTCCGAGAGGCTTACCAGTTCGCCCTTTCCAACCCAGAGGCGTTGAAAAATGTGCCTTGTTACTGTGGCTGTGGTGCAGTTGGGCATACTTCCAATTACTCTTGCTATGTTAAGGAAATTAAACCTTCAGGTGAAGTGGTCTTCGACCAGCATGCTTTGGCCTGTTCGATTTGCGTAGACATCACCCAGGATGTGATGAAGATGACCAAAGCCGGAAAACTACCTCAAGAAATTCGAGCAGGCATCGATAAGACTTATTCTCAATATGGCCCATCCAACATGACTGCTGCTAAATAAGGCGTATGGATCAACAGGTTATTAATCTCACCGCAGCCCCCGTTAATCTAAAAAGGCGTTGGGGATGGCCAGTTCTAATCCTGGTGGTTGGTTTTCTGATCTTGCTCACGCCTGTCCTGCTGCCCACCACTGCCCCTGTCGATCGGCGCATCCGCATCGAAGCCGGCATGTCCCAGTTCACCCCATCGGTGTTGCAGGTCAACCCCGGCGACCGGGTGACCATCGAGTTGGTTTCGACAGACGTAGTGCATGGCTTCTCGCTGGATGGCTACGGTTTCAACCTGACTGCTGATCCAGGCCAGACGGCGACCAGCACGTTCGTTGCCAATCAGCAGGGTGTATTCCGCTTCCGCTGCTCGGTACCGTGCGGCAATCTGCATCCTTTCATGATAGGAAAGCTGCAGGTGGGGACCAATTTGATGATGGTCCGCGGGATTGTCCTGGGGTTATTGGCCGCTTCAGTGGGAGCCTGGTCTTTGCGTGGGAGCCTGTCCACGTGACGCGCCTCGACCTTACCCGCTATGCATGGGCCAAGATCCTGCTGCGCAGCCGCTGGCCGCAGTTCCTGCTGTGCGCCATCACCCTGGCCGGCTTTATTTTCACTATCCTGGCCGGATTATTAGGCTCAGTCGTCGGCAGCCATAACTTTGCCATTATTTTCGTCTGGATCGCCTGGTGGTCGGCGCTCAAACTGGTTTTCATCCCTTTTGGTGGCCGTTCCTGGTGCAGCATCTGCCCGATACCCATGCCTAGCGATTGGCTCCGGCGCGGCGGAATACTTGAATCCGGCAAAGGGATTGGCCTGGGCAAGCGTTGGCCCAAATCTCTCCATGGATACTGGCTCCAGGCGGGAGGCTTCCTGCTGGTTGGCTTGTTCGGAGCCGTTACATTGACGTCTGCCAGGGTCACCGCCATTGTCCTGCTCGGTATTATTGTTGTGTCGTTGGTCCTCAGCCTGATCTTCGAACGCCGTTCTTTTTGTAATTACCTATGCCCGATTGGCGGCTTTACCGGTCTGTATGCCCAGGCCGGTCCGGTGGAGTTGCGCATCAAAGACCGGGAGGTTTGTATAAACCACGCAGAAAAGATCTGCTATGACAACTGCCCGTGGGGACAGTACCCGCTGACCCTCAAATCGAGCGCCAACTGCGGTCTGTGCATGGAATGCTTGCGCGTTTGTCCCGAAGATAATATCGCCGTAAACTTGCGCTCATGGGGAAGCGACCTGGGTCCAAAGACCGGTCACCGGTTGGATGAAACCTTCCTCGGGCTGGTAATGCTGGCCAGCGTGTTGGTCGATGCGGTTGTTTTCCTGGGACCTTGGGGCCAGCTCAAATTAGCTGCCTACGCTGTCGGCAGCCTATCCTGGTTTACCTTCGCCGGGGCGTTTCTGGTAATTGCATTAGCCGTCCTCCCGGGATTGTATGCCCTGGTAGTCTGGGCTAGCGCCAAATTTTCCGGTCTACAAATCACGCTTCGTGAAAATCTGGCCCAGCAGGGTCAGGTGCTCGTCCCGCTCGGCCTGATGGCCTGGATCGCTTTCACCATTTCCTTCGCCTTCACCAAGTTCTCTTACGTCTTGCCGGTGATCTCCGACCCCCTTGGTTGGGGCTGGAACCTGATCGGAATGACAAACAAAGCCTGGGTCGGGCAGGCAACCTCCTTCAGCCTGCTGCTTGAAGTAGCTGTCCTGGCGGTTGGACTGTTCTGGTCGAGCCGGGTAGCACGCCAAATGGTCAATTCTGCCAAACAATCCCTCCCGATGATCGCATTCTCAGCCGTCTTTACAGTGGCCATGCTCTGGCTGCTGGTTGGATAAAGCTGTTATGAAAAAAGAAACTATTGCTCGCCTTCTGGTCATTGTGTTCGTCAGCCTGGCTGTGGCAATCCCGCTGGCCGGCTATTGGACTTCTTCCCATTCTGCCGAAAATACCGTTGATCTGCACGCCCGCATGGCGGAGAACGGCGGTTGGAGCCAGGATACCATTCAGGCGCACGTTGGGCAGCCACTCCATCTAAGCATCACCAGCGATGACGTGGTGCACGGGTTTGCCATTGGGAAATCGGGCGCGAAAGGGTTGGACGTTATGCCGGGTGAATATACGGAAACTACCCTGACTTTCAACCAACCCGGCCAGTATACTTTCTACTGCACTCGCTGGTGCGGGCCGAACCACTGGCGTATGCGCGGAACTATCGAGGTGACCGGGCCAGGCCAGCCGCTGCCCACTGATCCACAACCTTTGTACCTTCAGTTGGGTATTAATGTGGATGCACCGCACAGCGCCGAAGTGACTCCCTCTTCTCCTCCATCTATCGAACGTGGAGGGCAGTACGCTGACCTCCTGCCTACCTATGCAACCAACCGCTTCACTTACCTTACCAGCAGTCCCGCTCAGCTGTGGAAGAGGCTGCGCGCTGATTCAGCCCTGGTAAAATTGAGCGACTCTGACCTGTGGGATGCAGTCGCCTGGATCTGGCAAAGCCAGACGACCCCTCAGAAGATCGCCGGTGGGCAGGCGCTTTTAAGGAAAATTGCGCCGCCTGCCATGGCGAAACCGGAAAGGGCGACGGGGTGATGGTGCGTGGGCTGCCAACCCCGAGCGCCGTTGCAAGTGGAACGGACAACCAGAGCTCTGCCACTCCAACTCAAATACCGGGGATGGGGCAGGGATCGACTCGTCCACCCGATTTCACCAATCCGCAGCAGCTGTTGGGCGCCAGCCCGGCCCTGCTCGAAGGCAAGCTGATCCGCGGCGGGATGGGAACCGGCATGCCCTACTGGGGTCCGATTTTCACCGATCCACAATTACAGGCGATCATCAGTTACCTGTATACCTTTGCCTGGAATTCCACCAGTGGTTACCATCCTGTTCCTTCTCCAGGCCAGAGCAGTCATCCGTAGGCCAATATAAGCGTAGAAATACATCCGGGCACGATCCTAGTATAATGAGTGAATGGTGGCAGACCAACCCTTGAAAATCATCCGTGTCTTACTTGCTGACGACCACGTCGTGGTTCGAGCAGGCATACGGCAGTTCTTAACCCAAAACGCAGACATTCAGGTCATCGCAGAGGCTGGCAACGGGCAAGAAGCGTGCGAGCTGATCGAGCAGCACCAGCCGGACGTGGCTGTGTTGGATATTCAGATGCCGTTAATGAGTGGGATCGAGGTGACGCGCTGGATCCATGCTCACCGGTTATCCATTGGAATCCTGGTCTTGACCGCTTACGATGATGAACCCTACGTCCAGGCAGTTCTGCAGGCAGGCGCCAATGGTTATGTACTGAAAACCGCCGAGCCGCAAGAGATCGTTCAGGGTGTTCGAGATGTTTTCCAGGGAAAATCTGTCCTGGATGCTGCGCTTGCCCAACAACTTATCGCTAAGCTGTCCGGCAAACCGGAGCATACCCTGGTCGAAGCGCTCAGTCAACGCGAGCTGGAAATCCTGACCCTGACCGGCAAAGGGCTTACCAACAAGGCCATTGGGGTGCAGTTAGGCATCAGCGACCGCACCGTGCAGAATCACCTGGCCAATATTTTTGACAAGCTGCAGGCGGAAAGCCGCACCGAAGCGGTCATGCGCGCCGTATCCTTGGGGTTGATCCCATCCAACCTCGGCGAAATATCCTGAGGGCAGGGTAATATTTGGTAGAGAAGAATCGCCCGGACAAAAAAGGGAATCAACTGGAGAGGTTTTTCCCTCCAATTGTTTTTAATTACCGTTTTACCCCTGACGGTGCTGTTGTTGATCGTCGCCTTTGGCAGCCAGAGCCTTCACCAGCAAGCCATGCGCTCTCTGGTCGGGGATCGCGACCTGCGGGCGGTCCGCGCCGCCGCCAGCAGCCTGGATCACGAGATATCTCACCGGGCCAGCACAATTCAAGTTGAGGCGCGCAGCCTGAACGGTAAAACAGATTTTTCCGGCCTCATTCTCAGCCCTCAGGAAGTAGCATCAGTTTTTGATCGCGGTCTGATCCTTTTCACGGCAGGCGGAGAGGTTGTTGAGGCAACCAATTCAAGTATCGATTGGCAGGCAGTCTCAGCCCAATTGCCCGGATATATGCAGAGGATTCTTCAAAACAAAGGCCAACCGGTTTTTTCCACCCCGGTTTCACCTGGCGCCGGCGAAAATGCCCTGGTAATGGTTGGCTCTCTTTCAGGTGGCCAGGAAATTCTGGTGGGGGCATTCTCACCTTCTGCGCTGATCCAGGATTCAGTTTCCAGCCTGGTCAGCGCCGGACAGACTACCGTTCTCGTGGTGGCTCCAGACCAGGGAGGCAATGGTTTAAGTTTGCTCTACCGGGTTGGGCCATATAAACCCGATGAAAGCGCCCCTACCCATCCCGGGATCCAGGAAGCGCTCAATGGGGAGAGTGGCATCAATTACTTCCAGAGCGGGCAGGGTGAACACGTGGTCGCCTTCAGCCCCATCGTCTCAGTGGGCTGGGGCTTGGTGATCGAAGAAGCCTGGGAGGACATTTCAAGTCCCTATTTAACCACCACCCAATCTGCCCCGCTGGTGATTGTTCCCGTATTTCTGCTGGCGCTGCTGGCCATCTGGTTTGGCGCTCGCCGAATTGTCACGCCGCTACAAAAATTGGAGAAACAGGCTGCCGGCCTGGCTACGGGGGACTTCGAAGCCATCCGGCAGCCGGTCGGCGGGATCGAGGAAATTCGCAACCTGCAAACCGAATTGGTTGAGATGGCTGATAAATTAAAAGCTGCCCAACACAGTCTGCGCAGCTACATCGGGGCGATCACGGCCGGGGTAGAAAACGAACGGCGCAGCCTGGCGCGTGAATTGCACGATGACACCATCCAGGCGCTGATTGCCCTCAATCAACGCATCCAATTGGTCTTGATGAATTCCCCAGAAACACACAGGGAAGCTTTGAGTGAACTGCAAACCCTGGTGCAGCAGTCGATGACCAACCTGCGCCGCATGATTCGAGGTTTACGGCCCATTTACCTGGAAGATTTGGGATTGGTCGCCTCGTTGGAAATGCTGGTGGGCGAAATGGGGCAGACCGTCGAAATCCCTATTGAATTTGCCTCCAGTGGGCAGGAACGCCGCTTAGATCCGCAAAGCGAGATGTCGCTTTATCGCATGGTGCAGGAATCCCTCAATAATGTAATTCACCACGCCAGCGCCAAACACGCCTGGGTAGAACTGGAATTTACCGATACTGATCTTTCCGTCCAGATTCGGGACGACGGAAAGGGGTTCGTAGTCCCAATCAACCCGGCGGAGTTTCCAGAGAAGGGTCATTTTGGGTTGCTTGGACTGCAAGAGCGGTCTGAACTCATCCACGCTGAATTAGAGATTGTTTCCATGCCTGGTAAAGGCACGACCATTTCAATTCGATTATCAAACTCCACCAGCCCAGACCTTCATTGAGTATCGGGATAATTCGCCTGCGTGACAGTCTATTCCGCGCGGCTGCGCTCAGAAAATACCCAAAGAAAATATAAAAGTAGGCATTAAAGCTTATTCCAGATCCAGCCAGATAGCGCTGTTCGAACGTTGAAAAGCGCCATATACTGTCAATATAAGTTTAATTTGACGGAAAGGAGAAAAGACAATGGCAAAGGAACCAGTTTGCGGCATGGAAATCGATCCCAAGTCTGCTGCCGGGAAATCGGATTACCAGGGAAAGACCTACTACTTCTGCTCGCAAGGTTGTAAGAAGGCATTCGATAAAGAACCCCAGAAATATGTGGGGAAGGCAGAAGACAGCCACTCCGGTCAACACCACTAATCCCCTTACCTGCTTCCCCGTTTGAATGAAGCTAGCTCTCTGGGAATTGTCGTGGTGAACTCGCCCTTCCACGGCAAATCCCAATGCGCCATAAATCTCAAACGGGGAAGCGTTATGAAAGGTAACATGATTACTATTTCGATAGATCCTATTCTTCTCTCAATTGGCCATTTCCATTTACGCTGGTACAGCCTGATCGTTATGACGGCCATCTTTGCAGGGGTCTGGCTGGCAGTTCGTGAAGCTGGCCGAAAAAGCTTTAACGAGGATGAACTCTATAACAACGTTATATGGATAGTTTTCGCCGGCTTGATCGGCGCTCGTCTTTTCCACGTTATCGACCATTGGCCGGATGAATATGCCAATAATCCCATTCGTATCCTGTATATCTGGGAAGGCGGCATGGCGATATGGGGTGGCATATTAGGCGGTTTGGCAGCCGTTGTGGTTTTGGCGCGGTTGAACGGCTGGCGTCTTCCCCGGCTGTTGGATGCCTTTGCACCTGGAGTCGTCCTGGCCCAGGCGATTGGCCGGGTAGCCTGCATTATTACCGGCGATGCGATTGGCAAGCCTACTACAGGCCCCTTTGGATTTGCCTACACCAGTCCAAATGCTATGGTGCCACAACTTGGCGTGTACTATACCCCTACACCTGTCTTTGAAATCATCATGAACCTGAGTATTTTTGCCCTGTTGTGGGGCCTGCGTAAAAAGAACCTACCAGACGGCATATTAACTCTCATCTACCTGGCGCTGTATTCCTTCGTGCGTTTCTATATCGCCTTTACCAGCGCGTACCAGATCGTCGATCTGGGTCTCAACCAGGCGCAGCTCATCAGTATTGTGGTACTCCTGGTCAGCCTACCGATGCTCGTGTTTATTTCAAATTCTAGAAGACAAAAGGAATCGGGATATGCATGAAAAATTACTTCGGTGTTATTCGGCCGGTCGATGAAAAAAACACATTTCAACCTGAATTATTATGATTACCGGGAAACTACCTTTATTTGTTTCACAACAGGAGTGTGATTGCGCAGTCGAAGAAACGAAATTCAGCCTGGAAATGGCAGGTTATACGGTGGTGCGATCCTTCGATCTTCATTCGGCTATCGCCACTCACTTTCTCTGCACCTGCCAGTTGGTTGTTTTATTGGTATATGGACAGAATGGTCCTCCAGCGACCCTGATCTTTGACAGCCAGGAGTCCGGCACATCGATTTTCCTTGATACCGATCCAGAGCGTTCCAATCGATCCTTGTTCGCTACCCAACTGATTGAGCTTCTAAAATGACTACGCTCTTAAAATCCGTCCCTGTTTCTATGACAAGAATCGATCAGGTTGTACTCTGGTTGAGCCGTCATTAGGTTTTAGTGACCAGCCTGCTGCTCGGGTTGTATGCCCTGACTCCTTTTCTTGCACCTTTTTTCATGGCATTGGGATGGACCATTCCCGGCAGGCTAATCTACTTGATTTACTCCTTCCTCTGTCACCAACTGCCTGAACGTTCTTATTTCTTGTTTGGCTCAAAATTCTCCTATACTCTTCCGGAAATCCAGGCAGCCTGGCGCAACACGAACAATATCGTCATTCTCAGGCAGTTCGTTGGTAATGCCCAAATGGGTTGGAAAGTTGCCTGGTCAGACCGTATGGTTTCTATGTTCACCAGCCTCTGGCTGTTCGGCATCCTGTGGGGTTCAATTAAGCAGAATATCAAGCGGATACCCTTGTGGATTCTTGTCCTGCTGCTCCTTCCGATGGCGTTGGATGGAACGACCCATTTCATCAGCGACATAGCAGGGATTGGCCAGGGTTTCCGCGACAGTAATACCTGGCTGGCAGTTCTTACCCATCAAACGTTGCTGAGGTTTTTTTACGCCGGGGATGCCTGGGGTTCTTTCAACGCCTGGATGCGCCTGATTACTGGAGTTTTATTTGGCTTTGGAATGGTCTGGTTCGGTTTTCCATATATCGACGAAGTTTTTATAGGTTCTGCGCTGGCCATTGTATATAAATATCAGCGAAAAGCACTGTTCCTGAATGAGAAAGCTCGTCTATTAAATCGAGGTGCGCATGACTGATCTACATCCATCCATCCGAGTGATCCTGGCGGATGAGCATGTGGTCGAACGGGCCAGAATACACCAGTTCCTCGAACACGCAGGGGATATTCAGATCCTGGCTGAAGCTGGGGATGGCGAAGCGGCCCTGGCGATTATCCAAAGCATCCAGCCGGATGTAGCAGTATTGGATATCCACATGCCGAAAGCCAGCGCAATTGAAGTTTCGTGTAAAGTGCGTGCTAATCATTGGCCTGTTGGATTGCTGATCCTCACTTCTTACGATGATATCCCCTATCTATCTGCCGTGCTTCAAGCCGGAACTAACGGTTATGTGCTTAAGACTGCTTCACCGGATGAAATTATCCAGGCGGTCCGTGATGTATATCGAGGCAAATCTGTCCTGAATGAGGCCATCTTGTCCAAAGTTCTGGCGCAAAGGTCCAACCAAAAACCTGTTCCAGAAACCGATCTTTTGACACAGCGCGAGATCGAAATTCTTACCCTGGTCGCCATGGGTTCGACCAACAAAGTTATTGCAGTTAAATTAAATATTACCAGCCGAACTGTCCAGGCGCACCTGGCGCATATCTTTGGAAAACTGCACGCTTGCAGCCGGACAGAAGCCGTGATGCGGGCGATTTTCTTTGGGCTGGTTAAATCTCCGGAATACCCAACGAATTATCCTTATCCTTTAAGGTTCCGAGTTATCATTCGCCGGCGCTTTTCACAACGGTCTGGAGATGTTATAGTAAGGATGTCTTTTGGGTCTCCGGGAATTCCCGTGGTTAACCCCCGGATTTGGAGGTGTGAGCGTGCGTACACACGCTCACACCTCCAAATCCGGGACCCAAAGTTTGTGAGGTTGTTATGGTTCGAGACCCGGTTTGTGGGATGGAAATAGATCCAACGACGGCTTTTACCGTCCGAGAACACATGGGGCAGACGTTTTACTTTTGCTCAGAAAATTGCGTCAAACAGTTCGATGCCAACCCTCATCTGTATATGCCTCAGGCTGGTTCGGCAACCACAGGTTTCAATCCAGAGCTGAGATACTCTCGCGTAGAGTTGCCTGTAGTGGGGCTTGCCAAAACAGGCCAGCCGGATATGGAGATCATTCGCAGCGCCCTGGAAAAGCTAAACGGTACCGACAGGGTCATTGTCAATCCATCTAAAGAGATGGTTGAGGTTGAATACAACCCCAAAGCTCTGCAAATTCTTGACCTGGTAAGAGCCATCCAGGCCGCGGGTTATCAGGTCGGCGGGGCACAAAAACGGATTGGGATTGAGAATATCCGCTGTGCCTCATGTGTGGGTTTTATTGAAGAAGAGTTAAAGGCCACCCCTGGTGTTCTGAAGGCTACGGTTAATCTGGCCACCCAGGAAGCGACGGTTGATTACCTGCCTGAACGCACTTCGCTCGATCAATTGGACCGCGCCATTGAAAACTGGGGTTATGAAACCCGCCCGTCCACCAGTGAAATACCAGTCGACCAACAGCAAACTGCGCACGAAAAAGAGTATCTACGGCTGATGAAGCGCTTCTGGTTTGCGGCGATCATCTCGATCCCGGTGCTGATCACGGCCTACCCTAAATTCATTCCCGTCGTGCGCGATTGGCCAATGGCAACCTTGCGCCTGGCCTGGTTTGGGGCGGCCCTCCTGACCCTGCCAGTGCTGTTCTGGTCAGGCAGCGATTTCTTCACCGGCGCCTGGGCAGCGCTCAAACATCGCTCAGCCAACATGAACACGCTGATCGCCCTGGGCACCGGCGCGGCCTGGCTGTACTCTACCTTTGCCATCCTGTTCCCGCAGCATCTTCCCGGAAGGCACTTCCGAGCCTTTCTACGATGTGGTGGCGGTGGTCATTGCCCTGGTCGTGCTCGGGCCAGGCGCTGGAGCTGCGCGCCAAGGGGCGCACCAGCGAAGCCATCAAGAAACTGATGGGATTGCAGGCCAAGACCGCCCGGGTGATCCGCGATGGGCAGGAGTTGGACATCCCGGTTGAAGAAGTACTGGTCGGCGACGTGGTTCAGGTTCGCCCTGGCGAGAAGGTGCCGGTGGATGGCGTGATCCTGGAAGGCAGCTCGGCGGTGGACGAGTCCATGCTGACAGGGGAAAGCCTGCCGGCATCCAAGAAGGCGGGCGACGAGGTGATCGGCGCGACGCTAACAAGACCGGCGCGTTCAAATTCCGCACAACCAAGGTCGGCAAGGATACTGCCCTGGCGCAGATCGTCAAGATGGTGCAGGACGCCCAGAACAGCAAGGCCCCCATCGCACGCCTGGCCGACACGATTTCCGGCTACTTCGTGCCGGTCGTGATGATCCTGGCCGTGCTCACCTTCGTGGTCTGGTTCGATTTTGGCCCGCAGCCGCAGTTGGTCTACGCCCTGGTCACAGCCGTGACCGGTGCTGATCATCGCCTGCCCATGCGCCCTGGGGCTGGCGACCCCGATGAGCCTGATGGTCGGCATCGGCAAGGGCGCTGAAAATGGCATCCTGATCCGCTCGGGTGAAGCCCTGCAGACCGCCCAGGCGATCAAGACGGTCGTGCTGGACAAGACAGGCACGATCACCAAAGGCAAGCCGGAACTAACCGATGTGATCGCTGGATCTCAGTTGTCAACCTTGAGTAAGGACGAGCTGCTGCGCCTGGCCGCTTCGGTGGAACAGTCGTCGAGCACCCGTTGGCAGAAGCGATCGTGGAAGGCGCGAAGGCGCGCAAGGGCTGCCACTGAGCGAACCAGACGGCATTTGAAGCCATCCCTGGCCATGGCGTGATTGCGACCGTGGAGGCCGCAGGTTGCCCTCGGCAACCTGAAGATGATGGACGCGAGAGAGTCGACCTGGGCGACCTGGAATCAGAAGGCTGCAAGATTGGCGGACGATGGCAAGACGCCCATGTACGTCGCCGTGGACGGGCAGGCGGCCGGCATCGTCGCCGTGGCCGATACAGTGAAGGAAGATTCCGCGGAAGCCATTGCCGCGCTGCAGCAAGATGGGCATCGAAGTGGTGATGATCACCGGCGACAACCGCCGCACGGCTGAAGCCATTGCTCGCCAGGTGGGCGTGGACCGGGTGCTGGCCGAAGTCCTGCCGGAAGACAAAGCGCACAACGTTCACATGCTGCAGGCCGAAGGCAAGAAGGTCGCGATGGTCGGCGACGGCATCAACGACGCTCCGGCGCTGGCGCAGGCCGATGTGGGTCTGGCGATCGGCACCGGCACGGATGTGGCCATCGAAGCTTCGGATATCACGCTGATCAAGGGCAGCCTGAAGGGTGTGGTGACCGCCATCGAGGTCAGCCGGGCCACTATGCGCAACATCAAGCAGAACCTGGTCGGCGCGTTCATCTACAACATCCTGGGGATTCCCGATGGCGATGGGTGTTTTATTCCCCTTCTTTGGATTGCTGCTCAGCCCGCTGCTGGCCGGCGCGGCCATGGCCTTTTCATCAGTGACGGTGGTCGGCAACGCCAACCGTCTGCGCGCCTTCAAGCCGACGTTTCGGCGCTCGCTCAGAGCAAAGGCGCAATAAATGAATACTGCTCAAATTATTGTCACCCTGGCAGGGATTGCCCTCGGTTTGTTCATCGCCTGGTTCTTCTGGTTCGCCCCGAAGGGCCAGTCCAGGGTCTCTGCCAGCGCAGGCGGCGCTCCAGGAAGTGGCAATTACGGTCAAAGGCGGCTATACTCCCGACGTCATCGTGGTCAAGGCAAGCCAGCCGCTGCGACTGCGCTTCACCCGCCAGGAGAGCGCCGCCTGTTCGGAAATGGTGCTCTTTCCGGATTTCAACCAGAGCGCCAAGCTACCAGAAGGCCAAGAAGTTACCATCGAATTCACCCCTGAAAAGCCTGGCGAGTACGGCTTTCAGTGCCAGATGGGTATGCTGCGCGGAAAACTGATCGTGGAGTAGTCACTTTTTACAATCAGTTCGTAAACTGGCGTTTCCGGACAAAAATATTCACCCATGACGATAAAGACGAAGCTCTTATTGGTATGTTTACCAGTTGTGATCCTGGGTGGATTGACGACCTCCATGCCTCCGGTGCGCGACCGGCTGTCCTATCATCTGGATCAGGTAATGACGCGCCTGCGCTATACGCTTTTCCCGCCCGAGAAAGTTGTGTTTGTGCCCCAGCCTGCCCTCGCAAGCTCCACGGGGAAGGCTGAGATTACCCTGACACCTGCGCCTTCCGCGACAGTCACACTTGCTTCGACTTCATTGCCATTACGAGAGACCCCGACCCCGACTCTCACGGCGACACCCTTACCCGACGCCGTTTCCCTGAAAGGCATCCGCTACATCGACCAGCACGGCTTGTGGAATTACTGCGCCCCGTCCAGCCTGGCCATGCAGCTTTCTTACTGGGGCTGGAGCGGGACGCGCGAAGACGTCGGCCATTACGTCAAACCATTCGAGGAAGACAAGAACGTCATGCCGTATGAGCTGGCGGATTATGTCACCAGCCAGACCAAACTTTCCGCCGTGATCCGCTCAGGCGGCACCCTGGATCTGCTCAAGCGCCTGGTGGCTAACGGTTACGTTGTGCTGATCGAAAAGGGCACCTATATCCAGGATGTAACCACCGGCAAGCCGTCCTGGATGGGTCATTACAACGTGGTCAGTGGATACGATGAGGCAACCCAGGAAATCATCGTTCAGGATGCCTACTTTAAACCTGACTTACGCATTAAATATGACACAATCCTCCAGGAATGGCGCGCTTTCAACTACATCTTCCTGGTAGTTTACCCGCCTGAAAAAGAACAAAACCTGATGTCAGTGCTTGGCGATTATGCCGATGAAACTAACAGCTACCGCATCGCCTATGATAAAGCTACCGCAGAGATCAATTCCCTGACCGGTATAGACGCCTATTTTGCCTGGTTCAATCGCGGCACCAGCCAGGTGGATTTACAGGATTACGCCGGCGCAGCTGAGTTTTACGACCAGGCCTTTGCCCTGTACCCGGATCTGGCCGTGGATAAACGGCCATTTCGTATGCTGTGGTACCAGACCGGCCCTTATTTTGCCTATTATTACATGTTCCGTTACCAGGATGTGATCAACCTGGCGACCCAGACCATTGATAACGTCGAAAAGCCTTATCTGGAAGAGAGCTTTTACTGGCGCGGGCGGGCGCTTGGAGCAACCGGGGATGCACAAAAAGATATTGCCGACCAGCGCATTGCGCTCAAATATCATCCGGGATTTAAACCCAGCCTGGATGAGCTCGCACACCTGGGGGTAGCGAACTGAGCAAGCGGAGAATGGTACATTTTTTCTCTTTTATTTCTCCTCCAACCCATTCAGAATCCCCCTGATTTGTTCCAACGCCGCTTCCAGATCGTCGGCAATCTCTTGGGCCAGCACGTCCGGGTCTGGCAGGTTGGCGGAATCTTCGAGCAATTCATCCCGCAGCCAGAAGATGTCCAGATTGGCCTTGTCGCGGCTCATCAGTTCTTCATAACTGAAAGCACGCCAGCAACCGCCGGGGTTATCTTCCGACCACGAAGGGCAGCGTTCGTGGCGGTTGACAGGATTGTAGCAGGCGACGAACTCATCCAGGTCTGGCCGGGCGAGTGTTTTAGTCTTCAAGGTGAAGTTTCGATTGGTGCGCAGGTCATAAATCCACAGCGTTTTCGTCCAGGGGTTTCGCTGGCCGGTTTGCGGTCGAAAAACAGCACATTGGCCTTGATCCCCTGGGCGTAGAAGAGACCGGTCGGCAGGCGCAGCAAGGTGTGCACATCGCACTCGTTGAGCAGGCAGCGCAAAACTTCGCCCGCTCCGCCCTCGAAGAGCACGTTGTCTGGCACGACCACCGCCGCCCGCCCGTGCTGCTTCAGGACGCTGCGCACGTGCTGGACAAAGTTGAGCTGCTTGTTGCTGGTGGAAACCCAGAAGTCATCCCGCACGATGTTCTGCAATTCACGGCGCACCTCGCCTTCATCGGTCACAAAGGTGACGCTGCTCTTCTTGCCAAAGGGCGGGTTGGCCAGCACCATGTCGAAATATTGGCCAGGATGCACCGCCAGGCTGTCAGCCACCCGGATGGGACTATCCGTGCTCTCCATGCCAATCCCGTGCAGATACAGGTTCATCACACACAGGCGAGCGGTGTTATCCACAATCTCCCAACCGGAGAGCGTGTCGTGGTTCAAAGTGCGCCACTGGTCGCGGTCGAGCGGGTAATTGCCGGCGATGTAATCGTGGGCGGCTAGCAAGTCGCTGACTCTGTCCCGCAAGCCGGAAAACGATCGGATCCAGGTCCCCCCGACTTTGGATTCCACCTGGCGCATCATCAGCTAGGCGCAAGCGCAAGCTAATTGAGGAATATGTGCAGGTTCAATAACAGGCGCACCTAGATGCCCCGCCGAGGTTCGAACTCGGAAACTACTGATTCGAAGGAGACCCCGAGAAAATCCACCTAGTACAGGTGACAGTCGCAGATCTTTTATCACCACCTATGGCGGAACATGTGTTCTATATGTCCATAAAATCCGCTGTTTTGTATTCAAATTGCAGCAGAATTGCAGCAGCTAAATGAGGTAAAGGAACCTGTAAACCCATCCAGCCTGGTGGAACCTTATAAATTCAAAACAGTGCTTGCATATCCGTGCATCCAAGCATGGTGCAGTTTATACCATTTAAGTGATGATGGCCCAAGTTTTGCAATTTGTCTTGGATGTGCTAGCGGAAGGATATGCATTGTTCTTCCGTCAATGTGCATAGTATAAAGTCGGCCATAGGTTTGACTTTCATTTACGAAATCATTGAGATTACGCCAGCGTTGATCATAGTGCGACAGAAACCATTGAATTGGCTGATCACCAAATAATATCAGCACACTTGCGTCCGCCTCGTGAATTTCAGATAAGATGGATATTCGACGTTCTTCGTCGGCAAGTATCTTTGGCACAGGTGGAACCGAAGGTACAGAAAGGTTATGATTTTGAGTAACTTGTAAATAAGAGCGCTTAATGGCTTTTGCTTGTGCAGGATTCATACAACTGTGTGGTACTAAATCACACAACCAAACATCAGCACGAGTAATGCCCAACGGATTTAGAATAAAATCATCTAGTGCGATGCCAGAAGGCCCATTAAACTGGGGCTGCGCTGGCTCCAATGTACCTAGTTCACTCGGGATTGATATTTGTTGAATAATGCTTTTAGCACCATCACCACGCCAGAAAATATAAGGCTCACTGGCTACTGCGAGTGCAGTTACGATTGTTTTTCGATCTACCCCGACCCATTGTGCGTGAACAGCAATTGCATAAACACCCAGTATAAAAACACGCTTAGGAGACCGATCAGTCTGTATGACATTTCGGACTGGTTGCCCGAACGGAAATGTACCGATTGTAGTCATGAATACCCTCATTGAAAAATCATGATTTCACAATAGGCGCCTAGTGATAGGTATCCACCTAACGGGTTGCAAACCGCGTTAGCTGTTTGCCCGTGTTGGACGACTTACTTGGAGTTGAAAAAATCCTTTAGAAGGGGTAATTCATCCTCAAATATTATAGCATTCGCATTAAGGTAAATTTGGCCCTTAATTCTCCCTTTTCTCACGGTTTATCATCCTAACCCTATAAATTCGAGAAAGGAGAATTGTGATGACCGAATTAATTTTGGACGATCGCAAAGTCGAGGTAGCAGCCAGGATCAACGTCGAGGCTGACCGCATCAAGACCGTTCAGCTTCAGTTGAATGTCCTGCGGAACCCGGGTATCTTAGTGGATCTAAGCTAAGTGGAACGGGCATGTTAAACCGAACAATACCTGGGGAGAGAATGATATTCAGACTGACTAGGCTGCCCCCGCTCTACCTTTTATTTTAATCGCAATTTTTCCTTTAATTTATATATATTTCAATCTCGGAAGATAATGCCACTTGGAAATTACAAGTCCGCTGAATGTTTATTGAAACAGGGTATGATCCTGCTGTGTTTAGAGCTTGTCCAACTGAAATTAAGCGTTGTTGAATAACGCAATACTGCACGCATAAATGAATAAGCAAGGAACATGAAAAAGAATCCTGATCTTACATACACAACAGACTATAATGCCATTTTCCAGGCCAGTCGTGTACTTATGCCTGCAGAAGGATATCGACTTAGAGGTGATGAAAAGCACGTAACTGGAGTCGAATTTTTCTTGTAAATCTCTGTAATTCTAATTCCTAGAGTAATTTTATAGCCGATTATTAATACAAGTATTCAGGCAGATTTTACACACAACATATCAACTGATCAAATTTTGATATACTTCAGAAAAATAGGAAGGGTAGCGATCTAAAATTTCAAAGACCTGTTTTGACCGTGCTCGTAAAGATAGAATGATCGTATCTCTATCGGGTGCCAAATCTCCAAAAACTGGACTTAAAGCAATAGAAACAATCCGATCAGAAAACCCTAACTCATATAGAATAACTGCCATTGGCGAAGCCAACCCATATTTCAGTCTTTTTTGTAAAGTTTGAAGTTTTTCCAGGAGTTCATTCACATCTTCTTGTTGAATTAACTCTAGATAATCGGCGATAGCCCCCACAATTAATGTGCCTTCGTAGGAAAAACCATTATCACAAACCTCAACAACATTATCTAATTGAAAATCCCGTTGTTGTGTCCGTGCAATAATTTTTGCTCCAGAT
Organism: uncultured Chloroflexia bacterium; assembly: GCA_963820415.1. Lineage (GTDB taxonomy): Bacteria > Chloroflexota > Anaerolineae > Anaerolineales > Anaerolineaceae > CAWFZT01. The sequence goes on from CAWFZT010000004.1 coordinate 877,536, forward strand.
TCTTGAATTATTATAAATAGATCAGAATATGGTCTACCTTGAATCCATTCAAATGCAACTGTCTTTAGAATCCCTGGTTGACTGCACTTAATAAACACAGAATTATGAATGTTCTCGGCTAGAATCTGCCACAAATTATTGAGTAATTCGAGTTCATCTTTACTAGAAATTAATAAATTAATATTGGCTAAAACCCAATTTGATATTTCAATTGAGTTGTGTAAACCCAATAATGTTCTCCCAAAAATCATTCTTCTTTGCGGTTCAGGTATGTTCCTTACAATATTTTGGGCAAGTAATTTAAACAATTCTTCTATTTGATTCTTTTGACCTTCATCGGCTAAATAATACGCCAATGTACCTTTGGCAAGTTCAACAACTTTCTGTTCCTCTAACCCAGGATTATTATCGTCGCAATGTGACATGAGATAGCTTTCAATACTGGAAATAATGTCAAACTTCCAAGTAACTTGCCTTTTGAGGTTTTCCAGAACAATATCATCAAAGCGAAAACGTTCTGCATAATTAGTTATGTAATCTATAACAGCTTGTGGTCCTTGTGGATAAAGTTGAATTAACTCTTCAGAGTTGATCCATATGAAATTCCCATTTTCATTGACCTCTAATGGTTTAAATATTGATAACAAAGTACTATCGCAAGGTTCAGATTCAGATGGGTTGAGCAATGTTTTGACCTTTAACCAACGCCATTGCCCTCTGGCTCTAGTGTGATTATCATATACTTCCGGATCCGAGAAAAGAATGCTCCCTTCCGTGTGGAACCTAGCCCGACCCGTCCGACCAATAAGGTTCTGAAAATCTCGGACTTTAATTTCCTCTTCCCCTTGATATGTACTCGTAACAATTAAAATATCGAAGAGGGAGGTTTACCCCTTGTGCTAATGTGGAAGTACAAATAACAAAATTTACCATCCCTTCTTTTAGGGCATATTCAATTGCGAGACGTAATCCCCTTGGAATGTTATTATGATGAGCAAATACTCCGAGCCTGGCGCTAAGTGTTACAGTAGCGTTAGGCCCCAAATTCGCCTCATGAAGAAAAATGAGTTTGTTCGCTTCAACCTTATTTGAAGAATCATAGGGGATCGGCATCGGCAAGCGCCTGCCAAAAGCATCGACTATTTTTTTGCACATGTTTGTAACAGCGTTTTTTGTTCCGCAAAAAATTGCAACGCTACCATTTCTTGCAACCTTCAAACCTAAATAGAGGGCTATCTCTTTCCCGTCTGTTCTTTTGGGGAATATACGATCGACACGTTCATTATTTTTTCGCTGCAGTTGATATTGTTCAATTAATCTCGGCACAAAAAATTCTTGAGCATCGATATTTTGAGGATTAACAAAATACAGTCGTCCAAGACGTTCTGTCCAACTCGCAAATGCTAAACTCCTATAGGTTGGAATCAGACTTGAACCGGTCACATTTTCCAAATCCTCTCCGTTTAGCCATTGACCTATTTGTTCCCCATTACTGATGACTGCTGACAATAAAACGGACTGAACGCCTTCAGATAGTTTTTCCTTTAGCGAAGTTAAGAGAAGTTCATAGGTAATGCCACGGATGCCGTTATCAAATTGGTGGCCTTCATCATAGATAATTAAACCAATTTGTTCCCCTAACGCCGCTGTATGACGAAGTACATAATTCAATTTTTCCGGCGTAACTACCAGGACTTGTTTTCTGCCTAGAAACCGGTCGACTGCATAATCTATTTGCAATACATCGGATAACTCATTAATGTATACAGGTTCTGATCTAAACGCTTTTATGAGACTTTCTCTAATTTCATGGCACAACGCTCGAAATGGAGCAACAATCACGGCTAAGGAAGTTCTGCTAGATAAGAATGCACTTCGAATAATGATCTCAGTAGCTTTTGTTTTTCCTGCGCTGGTAGGCATTTGTACAATTGCTGACTTTCCTCGATAAACGCTATGTTGACCGAGAAGGTGTTGGGCTGGCCACAACTCTTTTATTGAAAAAGAAGGTTTTCGAAGAATACCTCTCCATTGGTCAATTGTCAGATCAGTATACCGGGGGAGGCAAAACCAGGTAGAGTTATCGTATTTTTTCTTGGTAATTGCACCTATGATATCTGCAAATAACAGTTGACGAGGCGTACCAATTGAATAAACAAAACTTCTTAACCCTTGAATTGATCGAAATAACTCTTCCTCGCCAGTTCCATTTGAAAAGAATTGCTGATAACCAAGTTCTATTACTTGAATGAATGTTTCATAAGGACCATTAATGTTGGGTTGGACTTGATTATATTCACCCAACAAGATCCACAACAATAATTTCTCTAAACCAACCCCCTCAATGTCTAAACGTATTAGTTCGAGGTTTCTTGCCAGGAGCAGAGAACTTCCTGGAAGGGCACAGAGATAATAAGATGCTGAGCATAATAACCATAAATAAGGGGTAATTTCTGAATCTAACTTCGCTTGAAAATATGAATCGAAAAATCGTGCTGAAAAGAATAAATTATTTTGTAGTTCCTGGATAATTGCGGGATCGGTCCCTACGGTATTTATCTGGACAGCTAAATCTCCAAGCAGGCTTATGGCTAGCGTAAATAAGCGGGCTGGATCACGCGGAATAGGAATATGATGTTCCTCTGGAACAGCATATTCATACATTTTAGCCTTGGCTTGTGTAATGGATAAAAGGTAAAGCGATCTACTTTCAGGCTTCATCTGCTGCCCTCCTATAAAGTTCATGAACAAGATCCATGAAAGCATCGCCACGAATAATGACTAAATGTAGATTTATTGAATTAGGATGATTTTTCGAATTGGTGGTCGATAAAAGAGCGGCATCATAGAGATGAGAAGAAATCAATGCAGCCGCACCAGATACTTCAATATAAGGTCTATCCTCCGGATCTTGGAATCGTTCAACTTTCTTGAAATTATCCAAATTATGTAAATCCCAAAATCGTTGCTTTATTGCATTTAACAATTCCGCTTTTCGAACTTGATCTTTGACTGAATAATCTATCGCATCCTGAAGCCTGGAGCCGTCTTGTTTCGAGGAGAATTGTGCTTTCGCTTCAAAAATAGCCAGAATATCTTTGGGAGACTCTTTGCCATCGTAGAAAAAGCGAAAGCCAATAATATCTGACCCTTTTGTCGATTCATTCCGAACTGTTTTGTTGGCGTACCTGGTGCGTGGTACCCAATAACCAAGACAATATTGTACATAATCAGCGACTAAAATTTCACCAAAATCGCCCGCACGGATACTGGGACCAGGTTTGACTGATCGATCGGGGAATTTAATGGCATTCAGATACTCGGATCGAGAGTAGGGGGTTCCGTGTCGCATGACATCAATGTCGCAGTCCAGGCAATAATGATTCCGAAAATGCCTGGCCCAGGCTGACATAACCGCGTCATCTTGTGTACAGCGATACTCCAAAACTTCTACAGTTTTTCCATCAACTGTCTGTAAGACTTCTCCTGTATTCACGAGCCATTTAAGATGATCTGAAGTCCAACACATGCATATCTTCTATTTAATCTTCATCATCGCTTTCCAAAATTTGGTGTAATTGACCTTGACCCAATCATCAAGGTAATTCACAATCCATTGAGCGGCCAACGGATTAGCACTTTTTTCATAAACATTTCTCTACACATTCCGAATCTGAATTTTTGGTATTTAGGAATCTTGAGATAAATGGGCAGGTAAACGCGTAAATTTTGAAGGTTCGAGGTTTTTATATTCGCTTGAATGAATCATCTTGATCCAGGGGTCATTTATCAATTACTGCCAAATTACTATTAAAAATTAATATCCCGTCGTCAAAAAATACTTTAACCCCTTATAAACTATGTGCTAATCCAGGGACCCGTACATCCAGGTGCCCCCGCCGAGGTTCGAACTCGGAACCTACTGATTCGAAGTCAGGCACTCTATCCAGTTGAGCTACGGGGGCTGCAAAATAATTATATCATGGCCCGATGCGCGGGTTGATCCAGAATATCTCGCGTTGATCGTTCTGGGTGTTGTTAGCCTGAACCCAGAAGGTAAAGCTGACCGATTTGCCTTTCAGATGCAGTTTGTTCAGATCGATGTCAATGCCGGTGGTGGCTCCGTCATAGAGCTCGTGATCGGATTCGATGATCTGGTCATCCCCGCCATCCACGCTGGCGCTGATGCCCATCAGCACGTCACAGCCCTGATTGTTGTACATGCAGCCAATTTCGGTGTGAAGGACATCGTTCGGCACGATAATGGGAGCATATTTGACCTTGATCTGCCCAGTGGGGATGGCCTGGTACGCCATCACCAGGGCCGGAGAATCTTTGACCAGATTGTTTTCCATGCGCGGCTTGGCATCGGTATAGAAGTAGCCTTTCAGTCCGGATTTACCGCTTGGACAGTAAAGCGTGCCGGCGGCGTTCGACCAGGCCCCGCTGCACTGGTTGAGCAGGAAGTTGTAAGTATCGCCAGCCTTAAATTTCACGTAAAAAGGTTGATTCTTACCAGCAATGCCAAAAACGTTGCCGGCCGGGTCGCTCAGCTTCCAGAAGCTGACGTAGTTCTGGCCCTTGGCGGCATCTTCGGGTACTTTGAACTTAACCGAAACCAGGGCAATGTTGTTGGGGAGGATTGGTCCTACCAAAGCGACGGCCGCGGGCGCTCCGGCAAGGTCGCCTGAGACAAATACAGCCTGGTATTTTTCGTCCCAGGTGCATGCCCCGGTGTTCTTTATTGCCCAAATTTTCTTGAAGGTTGTCCCATTGGGGATGACATCGTCATCCGGGATGGTAATATCCCCGACAAAATCGGCCTGGTCGCACAGGATGTAGCCTGGAGCAGGAGACACCCCCACGGTCGGCGAAGGCGGGGGCGTCGCGGTGGCAGCCGGCGTGCTGGTAGGTGGAACAGCTGTGGCGGTAGGCGGGATGGCTGCCAGAGTTTGAGCGGAGATTGCTTCGACGGTCAAGGCGACGATAGTTGGGACGAGATCCTGGGAGGTGGGGGTCAATGAAGGGGTTTGAAGGACATTGCAGGCGCCAGACATGGCGCTGATGGCCAGACAGATTAGAATGGTAAACAGTATCTTTTGCATGGTTTTCTCCTATTTTGGGCTGGCGGGCTAGGCGCGGCCGGCGATAACCTTGAACAGCAAGCTTAACTTGAAATTCTGGCCGGAAAGCAAGTTCTGGGCGCGGAATAAGCCGGCGGCAGTGCGAATAATTATCCAGGCTGTGGCAATGAAAAGGAGCACGGACAAAATCAATTGCCAGATCGGAACGCTTCCGGCTGCCAGGCGGGTCATCATAGTCACCGGCCCGGTCAGTGGAAACAGGCTCAAAATGACAGAAAGCAGCCCGTTGGGTTTCGAAATAATGGCGCTGATCAGCATCAATGGAATGATCATCGGGATCATGAGGATGGTGGTTGCCTGGGAGGATTCACGCAGATTGGGTACCAGCGCGCCAATCCCAGCCATCAGGCTGGCATAAATGGCATATCCCAGCAGGAAGAAAACAACTCCCCAGGCCAGGATACTGGGTGGAAGCTGGAAAGAGGTAGCCAGCTTGAAGGTCTGCCCGCTGTATTGCAGCATAGCATATCCGGCCGCGCTCCAGACCACCGTCTGCAGCAGGCCGACCAGGCCCAGGGCGATGAATTTACCGGTCAGGAGTTGGATAGGCGTAACCGAAGTCATTAGAATTTCCAGCATGCGGTTCTGTTTTTCGCTGGTTACGCTGCCCAACATCAGGCTGGCCAATTCGAGGATGACAAAATAAAACAAAAGCGTCACGATGTAAGGTAAAAAGAAAGTTAGCAGGTTGCCTGGGTCGCGGGCGGGCTGGCTGGAAAGGTAGACAACTTCCAGGTTCATCGGCAGGTCTATGCGCTCGGCCAATGCCAGGTTGCCGTCCAGCAGGTTATAGGCCAGGGCTTGCTGGATTACATCAGCCTGGCTCATGCCTGCCAGCGGGTTGAAGTCAGGGCGAACGTAGGTGAGAGTGCCCTTTTGCAGGTAATCCTTGCCCACCACGTAAAAAGCCTTGATTTTTCCTTGTTGAAGCGCATTTTCAGCTTCCGCCTGGTGGTTGAATTTCTGCAGGCGGTCCATCAAATTGGGCGGCAAAGCAAGGATCAAACCGCTTAAATCTACATAACCTTCCAGGGCTGGGCCAGAGGTGGGGGCGATTAACTGAGTCAGCGGGTTGGGCATTTTCCCAGCCCCGCCGCTGGTTTTTTGAAAATAGGACACCATTACCAGAATCAGAAAGGAGACGGTAGGAACCAGCGCCAGGGTCAGCCAGAAAGACCGCCGGCCTACAACCGTGGTAAATTCATTTTTCAGAATGAGAATTGTCCGGTTCATGGCGTTTAGACGTTACGTCTCATCAGCTCTTTCCAGGAAAGGCGCTTGCCATACCGCAGCATCCCCAGGCGGAAGGCCCGGCCAGCAAACCAGATTGAACAGGCTGATAATAGAAAGAGAATTGCCAGGCTGGTGGCAATCTGCCAGACAGGCACCAGGGTCAACGCGGCACGCAAGGGGAGAGTCACCGGGGCGGTTAGAGGGAAGAGGCTCAAACCAATCGAAAGCGGGCTGTTCGGATTGGAGAGAATGGGTGATAAGAGCATGAAGGGTACCGAAAGCGGAAGTGTGAAAAGCCCGGCAACCTGCTGGGCCTCACGGCTTTCCGTGGCGGTTGCCCCTACCGCCGCCATCATGGCCGCCACCAGGATAAAAGCTGGCAGAAGTGTGGCAAAAGTCAGAATGAAAAAGCCCAGGTCAAACTGGATCACCTGTCCCTGAAAAAGGTAACGGATGGCAAACAGCAGCGCCAGCAAGCCAAATACAATCCAGGCCAAAAGAGAGGTCAGCCCGACGCACATATTTCCAGCAATTTTCCCAGCCATCAACTGGCCTGGGGAGAGCGATGTAACAATAATTTCCATTGTACGGTTTTCTTTTTCTTCAACGAGCGCCTGAAGCAGGTAGCTCCCGCTGGTATTGGTTGCTAGGATAAACAGAAAACCTCCTGCCAGGGGCAGAAGCACATTCAAGATCTGGTTGGCGGCCATTTGCCGGTTGCCCTGGCTGGCGCGCACGACAAGCGCGGCTCCTTCCAGCAGGCGCGTGGTGATCCCAGCCGGCTGGTGAGCCACCAGGTTGGCGCGTAAAAATTCTCGAAATTGGGCCTGGACATCATCTCCCGGCGGCTCTAGGGCCACCAACCTGACAGCGCCAGTTTGTAAATAATTGGCGGCGAGGATAAAATAAGCCTGGATTTTCTTTGCCTGCAGGGCAGCTCTGGCGTTATCTTCCGTTTCGAATCTACGTATTTCCAAAGATGGGCTGATGCGTCCCTCGGCGGACAGCGCGACCGGGTGATTAAGCAACCCGGATAAATCGACGTAGCCTACCGGCAGCGGATTATATTGGATCCAAATGAGCAGCATGCCTACCAGCAGGATGACCAGGAAAAACAGCGGCAGACTGAAGAGAGCCAGGATAAACCGCTTGCGGAGAACGTGGCGAAGATATTCGTGTTTGAATACCAGCCATACCTTCCTCATGAGGTTTCTCCCTGTCCTCTAACTACCTGGATGAAAATCTCATCTAACGATGGCATGGCAATTTCGAATTGTTCCAGATGGATATTTTGTTCGACCAGGTATTTCAGGATGGATTGGGGAGTGCTGCCTGGGAGCAGCTTCAAATGGACACGGCTGTTATGATTCTCAATGCTTTCCACCCCAGGGATTGTAACGGGAAGGTTTTCCACACTGCGCACAAGCAGCTCCCGCCCAGCAAAACCGCGGCGGATTTCGTTCAGCCTGCCATACAGGACTGCCTGACCCCGGTTAATCAACACCAGCCGGTCGCACAACTCCTCCACCTGGTTCATCTGATGGGTACACATGATGATCGCCGATCCGTTCTGGCGTTCCTCGCGCAGCAGATCTTTTACCATCTGGGTGTTTAGCGGATCCAGGGCGTTAAAAGGCTCGTCAATGATGATCAACTCCGGGCGGTGCACCAGCGTAGCGATCAGTTGAGCTTTTTGTTGCATACCTTTGCTCAACTCTTTCAGCTTCTTACGGCGGTGTGCGAGCAGATCAAAGCGTACCAGATACCGGTCAACCCGTTTTTTTGCCTCGCGGCTGCTCATGCCTTTCAAAGTTGCCAGGTAGACCAGGCAGCGCTCTACAGTGATATCCTGGTAGAGGCCGCGTTCTTCGGGCATATAGCCGATGCGATCCTTTTTTTCCTCGGACATGGCTCCGCCCAGGATGGAGACTCTGCCAGTATCCGGTTTAAAAATATCCAGAATGATGCGGAGCGTGGTTGTTTTACCGGCTCCATTGGGACCCAGAAGACCAAAGATCTCACCGGGCTCGACAGTAAACGAAACATCGTTCACTGCAAGCATTGCGCCGAATTTCTTGGTGATATGTTCGACTTCAATAGAAGGCATACGGTATCTAATTACCTTAAAGATATTATAACAGAGGAAGGCTCATTGGGATTTCCCGTGGAAGGTCCCCAGATTTTGGGGTGTCATGACACCCCAAAATCTGGGAGTTCACCACGGCTATTCCCTAAGAACCCAGAGGAAATCAGGGCGATTTCTGGAGGCCTGGAATATAATTTGTCCAGCCTTCTTCGGCAGAAATCAGGCTCATTGGGATTTACCGTGGAAGTCCACCATGGCAATTCCCAGAGACCAGAAATCATCTGTTATCAGGAGTCCCCAGATGTCTATCTTCGAGCAAATTGAGAAACCAACCTTGCTGCTGGACGCTGAGAAAGCCCTGCGCAATATCCACCGCATGGCTGAAAAAGCCAACAAACTACAAGTGCGCTTTCGTCCACATTTCAAGACCCACCAATCTGCGGAAATTGGGGAATGGTTTCGGCCCGAGGGAGTGACTGCCATTACAGTCTCATCCGTTGACATGGCTTATTATTTTGCACGCAGTGGGTGGCAAGATATTACCATTGCCTTCCCGGTGAATTTGCGCCAGGTGGGGGCGATTCGAGAGCTTGCCGCGCAGATTCACCTGGAATTACTGGTCGAATCTGCAGAAACGGTCAGCTTCTTACAAGAAAACCTGGCTGATCCCGTGGATGTGTGGGTAAAGATCAATTCAGGCGCCGGGCGAACCGGCCTGGCGTGGAACGAATTCGAGGCAATCTCTGGCCTGGCGAGGCAGATAAATAAGTCGTCAAAATTGCACCTGCGCGGCCTCCTCACCCACGCCGGGCATACCTACCAGGCCAAAACGCCCGACCAGGTCCGCCGGCTTTTCGTCCAAAGTGTTGGGCGGATGCTCCAGGCGCGCCACAATCTTCAGGCCTCCGATGTGGCGATGGTCGAAATTTCTGTGGGAGATACACCCGGTTGCAGCCTTAGCGACAGTTTCGGGGATGTCAGCGAGATCAGGCCGGGTAACTTTGTCTTTTACGATGCCGAACAAAATGCAGTGGGTTCCTGCGCTGCCAAGGATATTGCGGTGGCGCTGGCCTGCCCGGTGGTGGCCAAACACCCAGAGCGTGGCGAAGCCGTGGTCTATGGCGGGGCGATCCATCTTTCCAAGGACTGGATGGTCGAAGATGGGAGGATGATCCATGGAAAGATTGCCCTACCACAAGGCGATGGCTGGGGAGAACCTCTCGGCGGCGCCTATGTAGACCGACTGTCCCAGGAGCATGGACTTGTGCACCTGGAAAAGGAAGATTTAGATAAACTGCGTATAGGCGATCTAATTTGTGTCCTGCCAGTACATGCTTGCCTGACAGTTCAGGTGATGGGCGAATATCTGACTCTGGAGGGTAAGAAGGTCCGGACGATGAATAAATAAAGTAGATCTAAAGAAGAGACAGCGGAACCGGTGAGAAAGTAAGGATAAACAGAATTAATGCCAGGACCGCCAGTAGTTTGCGGGGTGTATCCAGGGGAGTAATCTGGTCCAGGGGTTCAGCGTAGCGGCGTCCTAAGAAGAAGATCAAAGCTGCCCACAGCCACCAACCATTCCACACGAGGCCAAGCAGCACCAACGCTCCCAATATAAAGGGAAAAGTGTGGCTGGCGGCTTTGCGTCCAATCAGGACGTACATCATGTGCCCACCATCCAATTGACCGGCCGGGATCAGGTTCATGGCGGTCACCAGCAGGCCAATCCAGCCGGCCCAAGCGACTGAGCTGATATTGACATCCATACCGCCAAGGGGTTTTGGAAATCCGGTGAAGAAAAAGCGTAGCCAATATAATACCGGTGAAATTCCTGAGTAGCTGGCCGGTGACGGCAGCAACTGTCCAAAAACGACGAACTTGGCCAAGAGGTAAGCAATCGAGTTACCTTCCAATTGGACCAGGTTGGCAGCTGAAATTAGCGTCGGCAGAGGTTCGATTTTGGAAATCGAAAGCCCATATAAAAGGACCGGAATGGCGATGATCATTCCTCCCAATGGGCCAGCCACCCCGATATCGAGCAATATTTTCCGGTTTCTGGGCAGCTCTTTCATGTTTATAAAGGCGCCCAAGGTACCAATCTGCGAAAAAGGGAAAGGAATAAAATATGGCAGGGTGACGTGCACTCCATGGTAGCGGCCAGCCAGGTAATGGCCGAATTCATGCGCTGCCAGAATGCCCATCAACGAAAGAGCGAAGGGCCAGCCGGCGTTGATTATGGCCATGATCGCCTGCATAGGATCGCTCGGGAGAGCATTAGAAGAAATAACAGCGCCGGTAAAAAGGACACTGAGAACAGTTAAAATGGCCAGGACCAGGTTCCAGATGGGATTGGAAGGGGTTGGCTTGGGCATGCCAGGCACGAGTAAAATTGCCTGCTGTGCGCCATCCCACCGGAAGAGCGGGGTGATATTTTTGGGTTTGAGCTGCTCGAACAGGTAATCATAGGCAGCCTCCGAATCTTCCATCGTCAGCTTACCCCGGTAGCGTACGATAAAACCCTGTTTTGGGGTACCCAGAGTCACGTCTTCAATACGGAAAATACGCCTTACCAGCGCATCCATTCGATCTATTTCATAATTCTGTTCCATGCAAACTCCCTAAATACGAGGGCTCATTGGGG
>CAWFZT010000005.1:0-335303 GCA_963820415.1 uncultured Chloroflexia bacterium
GGTCCCCCGACTACGCTCGGGACAGGCCAGGCGGATGCGTCAGATGTCAAATCGTAAATTGGCGTGAGCTGCTTGTTTACGCCAAAATCAATCACAATAAGAGGAGATAAGAATGGATTGCTAAGAAAAGTGCATGATTTAGGTTTGCCATTGGTCTCGGTCAATCGGGTCCAATTCAATGAAACTCATCCATATCGATCAAAAAAGGAGAAAAAAATGAACATAAACAAATCGACTACCGGAATAGATCCAAAAGTAAAATTTTCGTTGTTATGGATATTTGTAATACTCAATATGGCTTATGCGGATATTCTTTCTTTAATGGATCCCACATCCGTGATCCGCGGAATAATGGCGGGAGCTCCAATGCCTGCGGGAGGTTTGATGGCGGGCGCAATAGTAATGGAAACTTCATTTGCCATGGTTATCCTGTCCTGGCTATTGAACTACAAAGTAAGTCGCTGGGTAAGCATCATCATTGGTGTATTCATGATTGTACAAATCGTTATAGGCGGACATGGTTTGTACTATGTGTTTTTTACAATAGTGGAAGTTGCGTGCATTTTGTTGATAATCTGGTTGGCCTGGAAGTGGAAACCAGTAGTTGAACCTATTTGAGCACAGTAAAAAAGGAGATACAAAATGAATTCAACTCGAAAGATTGCAGTGATTACAGGCGTGATTTTCATCCTTGCGACCGTCGCAAGTTTCGTGGCTTTGGCGCTCACACCTGTTCTGACTGGTACGGACTACCTCACTCGGTTCTCCGCACATGCGAATCAGGCGGCCGCAGGAGCGCTCGTTTATCTCGTCATGGCTTTTGCAAGTGGCGGCATAGCCATCGCGATGTATCCGGTCATGAAGGGGTCGAATGCAGGTCTAGCCCTTGGATCTGTGGTCTTCAGGGCTCTGGAGGCGGTCTTTTACATGGTCGGCGTCGTGAGCCTGCTGTCCTTGCTGACACTCGGCCAGCAGTTCACAACCGCGGGGGCTGCCGACCGTACGACGCTTCAGGCGATCGGCAATTTGTTGTTGAGCGTACGCGACCACGCCGCGCTGGTGGCGGTGTTCGCCTTCTGCACGGGTGCATTTATGTACTACTACCTGTTCTTCCAATCACGGCTCATTCCCCGATGGCTGTCGGGCTTCGGTATCGTCGCGATCATCCTGATGATGGCGGCTTGCGTGTTGGCCTTGTTCAGCGGTAACCGTATTACCAGCTATATTCCCCTGGCGGCTCCTATCGCCGTGCAGGAAATGGTTCTGGCGGTTTGGCTGATCGTTAAAGGATTCAATCCGTCTGTAAGTGCTTCCAAGTCTGGGAAAACGGAAACGAACGAGCTATTGAGCGCGGCATAGATTTGCACTATAGGGGAGAGGGAGGGCTGAAGACCCTCCCTCTCCCCGCTCCGCACCATGTAAATGCTCGTGGAACAGACCTTAAAAAGCGGACACAACACATCACACGGAGAAAGCAAAATGTTAAAAAGAGGTTCGATAGTTCTGTCAATATGGTGCGGCATCAACTTTATACTCGCCTTTATCATATTGTGCTATGTCATCGTTCTCAAAGAGGACTCCCCAATTTTGCAAGTGGCTTCTTTTTCAGAAGCTGAAATTGCCAGCCTTAGTGCTAAGACCATTGCAGCGCTCAATTGTTTTACGATCCTGTACAACTCTTGCTCGCTGGTTATCTCGGTGCTGACGTGGCCGCTCATCCGCAAAAACCTAATCGCCGGTCAAAAATCGGCTTTCTGGATGTTAGTGTTTGTGATCGGCTTTATAGAAGTGATGGCATTTTTCGCTTCCTCATATATTGGGCATGGTCGCTGGCAGGTGAATGTTGTTCAGAGCGTTTTATACCTTGTGGGCATTAGCCTGTCGGGCTATTCTCTATTCAAGGGAGATAAAAAATGAATTCAATCAATAAGACCGCAAGAATCGCAGGTTTTCTCTATTTCATGTATATCGTAACTTCGGTCATAGCAAATATGTTTGGTCGATTTGTATTCGTGGATGCCCCAGTAACGGTCAATCACATAACGGCTCATGAATTGCTATTTCTCATCGGTTTTGTAATCAGTCTATTCTCATATGTGCTCTTTCTTTTGGCGGCCTGGGCTTTGTATGTGTTATTGGAACCGGTGGACAAAAACATGGCTTTACTGTTCCTGTTATTGAACCTGGGCGGGTTTGCTATATTGGTTCTTAGTCATCTTAATCTATTTTCCAGCCTGCTGCTTTTGAGCGGAGCTGATTATTTGAAAGTATTCCAGCCAGATCAGCTGCAAGCGCAAGCAATTTTGTTTGTCAATTTGTACAAGAATGGGTCTACTATCGCCCAGATACCCTATGGCATCTGGCTCTTTCCTCTCGGTTATCTGGTTTTCAAGTCGAACTTTCTTCCAAAAATCCTGGGCCTATTGTTGATCGCTGATGGTTTTGGCCTTCTGATCTATGTTTGTCAGCGGTTCATTTGGCCGAGCTACGAAAAAATATCGTACCCATGTTTGGTGGTTAGTTTTATTGCGGAAATTTCTCTTAGTTTGTGGCTTTTAATTAAAGGTGTTGAGGACCAGAATAAAATGACTACTGTAAGTAATAAGGAAGGAGACAAAAAGATGATCCAATTAAAAGAAATTTGGAGAAAGGTGTTAGTACTGGCTATCGTGGGAGGATTAGGATTTTGGGTAGCTAACTTTGCAATTTCCCTGAACTCCCATCGCTGCGGAGTATAGAGCTGCTCTTTCAATTTCTTATTTTCCAATGCTGCTTGAGTTTTTGCTTGGTGGCCTGATTATCGGATTCTGCGTCAGCTATTTCCTGCTTCGTTTCTTTGATAAATTCCAACAAAGAATCCAATATTAAAATCCGTAATACTAAGCTTTATCGTCCTGATCATTGTCACAATCCTTATCGGAGGTCCCTCAAGTTTTCTCGCGACAAGTGATGTCTTGCGTTACTTCCTCATCGGCACAATATTTAACGTACTAAGGATTCTCGCTCTTGGAATAGGTATTGGCTATCTATACAGACGGCTGTACAAAGGATTCGATCCATCCGCAAATGCTTCTAAGTCTGCTCAAGCGGAATAGGTAGACAATCATGGAAACCCAAGCCACAGGTCGAAGCAAGCGACAGACGTCACACGAGTTCTACAAGAAACTGTATAAGTTGACTGGAGCGGGAGGCGCAGCCTTCTGGATAACTGACTTCGTAATTTCAGTGTCTCCCATCGCTGCGGAGTATAGAGCTGCTTTCTCGATTTCATATCTTCCAATGGCTCTTGTTGAAGCTTTGGTTGGCGGTCTGATTATCGGATGCTGCGTCAGTTATTTCCTGCTTTGTTTCTTTGATAAGATTCCAACAAAAAATCCCATCTTAAAGGCATTGATCCTTAGCTTTGTTGCCATGGTCATTATCGAAGTCCTTTCAACTCTTGTTAATCCAAACAATGCCTCTGTCTACCTTTTGATTGACACAGGAATGAACGTGCCAAGGTTTCTCGCTCTTGGAATAGTTGTTGGCCATCTGTACGATAAGCTCAATGGAGGCGCGTGATAATGAAAGCGATTGTCTGTCCAAAATACGGTTCACCGGATGTTCTTCAACTCCAAGAGGTTGCAAAACCCGCTCCGAAAGATGATGAAGTACTGATCAGAATTCATGCAGCCTCCATTAATTCCCGCGATTGGCGCATTATGAGAGCAAACCCGTTCTTTATCCGCCTGGTGCCGGGAGGTTTTCTGCAACCCAAAAACAAGATATTGGGGGCTGATGTAGCCGGGCGGGTTGAGGCGATTGGCAGTAACGTCAAGCAGTTTAGGCCAGGCGATGAAGTTTTCGGGTACTTACCTAGTGCAACCGGTCGTGGCACTTTCGCCGAGTATGTATGCGCCAATGAAAAAGCAATAACACTGAAACCTGCCAACCTAACGTTCGAACAGGCTGCAGCTGTACCTGAAGCGGCGATGACCGCCTTGCAGGGTTTGCGCGACAAGGGAAACCTTCATCCAGGGCAAAAGGTTTTGATTAATGGCGCCTCTGGTGGTGTGGGAACTTTTGCCGTGCAGATCGCCAAAGCGTTTGGGGCTGAAGTCACCGCGGTGTGCAGTACGAGGAACCTGGAAATGGTGCGCTCCCTTGGGGCAGATCATGTCATCGATTACAAGGTAGAAGATTTCACCCAGAACGGGCAGCAGTACGACCTGATCCTGGCCGTGAACGGATATCATCCGATTTCAGATTATCTGCATGCATTAAAACCTGAAGGAACCTATGTCGTTGCTGGTGGCTCGATGTTGCAGCTCATCCAGGCGGCGAGTAATGGGAAAAGAATTTCCAGGACGGGGAGCCAGAAAATAGTTGTCGTTTCGCTGGTGCAAAATCAAAAGGATTTGATCTTTATGAAGGAACTCCTTGAATCCGGAAAAGTCATACCGATTATCGATGGATGTTACCCGTTAAGTAAAACTTCTGAAGCTTTCTGGTATTTTGAGAAAGTACATCCCAAGGGAAAAGTCGTCATAAGTGTGGTCTGATCATCTATGTAATTCAACCGATAATTGAGCATATATTCCTAGAAGATAGTTATGCGTTGGCTTAACCTCTCTGATGTTTCGAATTTCAGGAAACCGTCGATGGATTTTGAAATTGATAACAAAGTATCCCTGTCGGTTAAGCCCGTCTACCTGCGGTTCACACCAAAGGTGCCCAGACGTGTTAGAAATTCCTCCATTTTTTAGAAAATGTCTTCGGCTGTGCACCAGGATAACGAAAAACCAGAGCCTGACG
This sequence comes from uncultured Chloroflexia bacterium, assembly GCA_963820415.1. Lineage (GTDB taxonomy): Bacteria > Chloroflexota > Anaerolineae > Anaerolineales > Anaerolineaceae > CAWFZT01. The sequence continues at coordinate 4,795 of CAWFZT010000005.1, forward strand.
GACTCCGGTTTACTCTCAGTAGCGGGGGTTGGATTCGAACCAACGACCTCCGGGTTATGAGCCCGACGAGCTACCGCTGCTCTACCCCGCATCACTTTACTTACTAGGAGATTTTACCACAACCCACCCGGCCCGTCAAGCTGATTTTCTTTAACATTACTTTCCCAGGCTCAGGACTTCCAGAGGGTCGATCACCTGGAACAGCCCGCTCACACTCCAGGCGCAGTAGCCGGCCATTTCTTCGAGCGTGGCGCTGTTATCGTAATGGGCCATGCTAGTAAAGCGACCTCCGGCTGGCCCCACCCTGATTTCCAGGTGCAGGTGCGGGTTGAGGGCGTTGCCGCTTTTGCCAACCTTGCCAATGACCTGGCCGCAGGTCACTTTCTCTCCAGGCTTTACCCCTGGCGCGTCCTGCAGATGGGCATACAACACGTACAACGAGCGTCTTGTGGTATCCCAGGCAGGTTTCAGCACATCCTTCCGGGCAGGTCAGGGCTGACTTTGGCGGGGGAGCGGTAAGAGGCGCGGGCAGGTGCAGTCGTTCCACCCAGGCCGGGGGAAGCTGTCCCAGCCGCGTTTCTACCAGAAGGGCGCTGCCAAAGGGGAAGCGGTTGGTCTGCGCCATGGCAACCTGGCCAGGCAAGACAGCCTGGATGGGCATGCCCGCACGGGCGATCTGGCTGCCGGGGATCAGGTCAGAGATATCGACTCCGGCATGTGGATCGTCTGAACCAGACGGGGGCGGGTGGTAGGGGTTGGTGACTGCCCCGGCAATCTTGTCGAGCGGGATGCCCTGTAAAGGCGAACAGACCTGGAATTCCTGCGTGGGGCTGGGGGATGGCAGCGGGTCAGGTGTTGCGGATAGCGCCGGATGGGGGAGGATGGGTGTTATTGTGGGCAGCATGGCTGCGCCGCCAGGCGCGGGAAGAACCGCAGGCGCCGCAGGCGTCCCCGCGCCTGTACAGGCTGATAGGAGCAAGAGGATGAGAAATGAGATGGTGAGAATTAGCTGCCGGATTCCCACCCACCGGCGTCTATTCATTCCAGCTCTGAAAAACCTGGGCGACGTTTTCAGGCCGGGCGCCGGCGCCGAATTCGCATTGGGCGATCACCCCGCCGTTTTGGTAAAGCGCCTTGCGCACACGTTGCACGGCTGCTGCCACCTCGGCCGGGCTGGCGAATGCCAGCAGGCGCTGGCGATCGATCTCGCCCCAAAAAGTCAGCTTACCGGCGTAGCGCTGGCCCAGCTCCTCGATATCCATGCAAAAAAGTTGAGAATTAAGGGCGTCTACGCCGATCTCGATCAGATCGGGGAGGATGTCGGCGATATACCCGTCCGAGTGCATGAAAGCGTATTTGCCATGCTGGTGGGCCAGGTCGACAAAATCTTTGTAGATCGGCTTAAATATTTGACGCCAGAGTTGGGGAGAGATCAGCAGGGCGCGTTGGCCGCCCCAATCGTCGTTCCAGGTGATGGCGTCGACTTCTGTTTCGACCCATAGCTCAAATACCCTCAGGTAGAACTGGTGCACTTTATTCAACAGGGCTGTCACACCCTCGCGGTTGTCCATCAGGTCGAGGTAGATATTTTCGGGCGTGCGGATGAACTGGATGCGTTCAAATGGGTTGGGGCACACACCCGCCAGCACAAATAGGTCGGTGGAGCGGCAGAAAGCATTTACCTGCTCGACGTCTACCGAAAGCAGCTCATCCGGCGGGCGTAACTGGTCTAGTTCGGCATAATCCTTGAGCAGGGCTTCTTTCACTTCGCCGATCACCCCGGGCTGGATATTTCTGAACCGGCAGCCCCATTCATCGACGTAATAACCGGCCTGGTATTGGTCGCCGCTGGTTTTCAGCGGCTTTACCAGGCAGGCTGGAGCGCCTAGCAGGTCATCTGGGTACTGGCGCTGAATAGCCGCCAGCTCGTGAGGGTAATGATTCACCGCCCAGGGCAGGGTCCAGAGCTGGCGCGGAATGCGCGGTGGAGAAGCAAACTGGAGCGTGTCTTTGACGAGATTGCGTGGATTCATAGATATAATAATAGCATAGTTGGAAAAGTAAAATCATTTTGAGGGAAGCATATGCGCACCATCATCGAACGAGATCCTTATCTGCCTGAAAAACCCGCCGAACCCTGGACGAAGCTGGGCCAGTGGCCTTGCGCCTGGATTGCCTGCCCGGGCGCCGGGGAACCGCCCTTCGTAACTGCTTACCGGCGCAGGTTCAACCTTGAACAGGCTGCTCAGATACGCCTGCACGCCAGCGCCGACGAACGATACGAGCTGTACCTGGATGGCGAACTGGTCGGGCGCGGACCCGAGCGCGGCGATGCTGAAAACTGGTTTTATGAAACGTACGATCTGGCGGTCGGCCGAGGTGAACATGTCCTGGTAGCACGCGTCTGGTCATTGGGCAAAATGGCGCCGTTTGCCCAGATGAGTGTCCAACCGGGTTTCTTACTTTCCCCACAAGCGGAATACGTTGAACTGCTCGGTACGGGCGTGGCGGTCTGGGAAGCCAAACGCCTGGAGGGCATCCGGTTCCTTGACCCGGCCCCAGCCTGGGGCACCGGCGCCAATCTACTGGTGGACGGCAGCCTGTTTTCCTGGGGTTTTGAGCTGGGAAAAGGTGAAAATTGGCAACCTGCCATTACCTTAAAACCGGCCACCAGCCTGCTTTCTGATTACGAATATCAGCCTTTACGCTGCATGCGCCCGGCGACGCTGCCGGCTATGTTTGGGCAGGAAGTAAAGGCAGGCAAAATACGCTTTGTTTCCGCGGCGGCGTCATTGGATACTGCTTTAATCCCGATCATTGCTCACGATCATTTGTCAGAGCAAACTGGCTGGGACAGGTTGATCCACGGCGACCTTAGTGTCACCATCCCGCCCTATACCACTCGGTGTGTGATTATCGACCTGGAAAATTATTACTGCGCCTACCCTGAAATTATCACTTCAGCGGGAGCGGGCAGTCGGGTTAGGCTGTTGTGGGCAGAGGCTTTATTCGAGAAACCTGAGGCGCGGGCGCCCAAGGGCAACCGGGACGAGATCGAAAATAAGTATTTTATCGGGGTGGGAGATACATTTCTCCCCGACGGTGGAACTCAGCGCCATTTCAACACGTTGTGGTGGCAGGCCGGGCGCTACCTTGAATTGATGGTGGAGACTGGCAGGGAGAGCCTGACCATCGTGCGGCTGATCCTGCGCGAAACCCATTATCCGGTCGAAATGGAAAGCACTTTTTCAGCGACCGGCCAACCTTTGAACAGAATTATTCCCATCATGGTACGCTCGATCCAGATGGACGCCCACGAAACTTATATGGACTGTCCATATTATGAACAACTCCAATATGTGGGCGATACGCGCCTGGAAATCTTGGCAACTTACGTGATGTCGCGGGATGACCGGCTTCCGCGCAAGGCCCTGCAGATGTTCGCGGCTTCCCGGCGGCCGGATGGGCTGACCCAATCGCGTTATCCCAGCCGGGTGCTGCAAATCATCCCACCCTTCTCGCTGTGGTGGGTGGGCATGCTGCGCGATTACGCCCTATGGCGCGGCGATCGGGCCTTTGTCGAACAATTGATGCCGGTTGCCAGGGGGGTGGTCGAGCGCTTCCGTTTATTCATTAACGGGGATGGGCTGCTGCGCGTGCCTTACGGTTGGAATTTCATGGATTGGGTGCCGGGTTGGGATGGCGGCATCCCGCCGGAGGGCAGCCGGGGCGCCAGCGGGATGATCAACTGGCAGTTCGTGCTGGTGCAGCACATGCTGGCTGAGTTGGAAGACATGTTAGGTAACTTCCAGCAGGCCGAAGCGGTGCGGCTGCAGGCTAAATTGCTCGCCGAAAGGGTGAGCTTTTCTTTCTGGGACGAAAGGCGCGGCCTGTTTGCTGAAGACCTGGCTAAGGCTCATTTCACCGAACATACCCAATGCCTGGCCATCCTCTCCAGTTTGTTGGGCCAGGAGCACCTGAAGCAGGTTACTTCCAGTCTTCTTCAAGATGTTGGGATGGAAAAGACGACGGTCTATTTTACCCATTACCTGTTCGAAGCTTACCAGAAAACCGGGAATATCGAAGCGTTTTTCAGGCGCATGCAGATGTGGTTGGATATGCCTGAAATCGGATTGAAGACCACTTTTGAGATGCCGGAGCCCAGCCGTTCCGACTGCCACGCTTGGGGCGCCCACCCGCTTTACCACTATTTTGCTACCATTCTGGGCATCCGTCCGGCCAGCTTGGGTTTCAAAAAGGTCACCATTACCCCTCAGCTTGGCCCGCTCCAGCAGGCCAGCGGGAAACTGGTGCATCCGGATGGAGTGATCGATGTCGATTTTCACCAGCAGGATGGATTCTTACACGGCAAGATCAGCCTGCCAGGCGGGGTGAGCGGTACCCTGCTATATAACGGTCGGAGTTTTCTTTAAGTGAAGGCAGCCAGGTTTTTTTAACTCAGATCAGCATATAATCCTATCGAATGGCGTTCTGATCAGGCCCGGTAGGTGGTTATGATACGATCGATAGTCAGAGGCATCCTTTTTTTCTTTCTAACTCTGTGGATAATTCTGCCCGGTCCGCCGGCAGCCGCTCAAACCACCCGTCCGGAGGTGGTGCTTTCGCCGGGGCATGGCCTGAATGAAGGGGCAGGGGTGATCGACCCGGGGGCGGTGAAAGGCGACCTGGTAGAAAAAGACGTCAACCTGGAAGTGGCGCAGCGTGCCCAGGAATACCTGGCGCGCTGCCCGCTAGACATCTCCTTGACGCGCACAGGTGATGACCCGAATCACACCCAGGCTGATTTGGTCGGGATAGTCAACAGCCGCAATCCTACCCTGGCGATCTCCATCCACACCGCCGTACGGGGAAATGTGAAATCGGGCGCACAAGCCTGGTACACGGCAGGCGGCTTCGATGACAAGAACAGCCGGAAACTGGCCGGGTTGTTGTCAGCGAGTATAAAGGATTGGCTGTCAATCCCGGATGCAGGTGACTTGCCGGAGACCAAAGTTCAGGGCGGCCGACTGGAAATCCATGATTGGAAAGCCCCGGCGGTATTGGTCGAAATTGGCGATATTAGTGCAGATTCAGAAGTACTGACCTCACGCCGCCGGGATTTTGGACGCGCCATCGCCAGCGCTGCGCTCGATTACCTGGGCCTGCCTTTAACCTGCGCCGACGGGGTATCCTCCCCCTCGGTCATCATAGGAACTTATTTTCCCTCGGATAGTGGAACCAGTGAAATACGCCTGACCAATGACAGTCTGGTTGCCTGGCAGGCGGGAGATGTCCAGCTTCTGAACGTATCCGGATTGTATGGCGCAAAAAAGACCTACCCATTGGAGAAAGATACCCTGGTTGGAAAGGAGGTCGCCTGGGTGGTATCCCTGTCCGCCCCGGCTACGCCTGGAATCTATCAGCAGGTGTGGCAGGTGCAGCGTAGCCAGCAGCCGGTCGGGGCGAAGATTACTGCCTATATAGTGGTGCTTCCGCAGGGCGCCAAGGACCTCAAAGAGAAGATCGACCAGGATATTGCCAGGCTGCGCCAGCAGAGCCAGGAAGAGATGCAAAAATACATTGAAGGACTGAAGCAGCAGGTGACTGCCTGGGTCACCCAGCAGATCGAGCAGCAGATCCGCCAGTGCCTGGGAATCCAGGCTCTGGTTGGGGCAGTGGCAATCACGTTTTTTGCCCATTTGCGGCGTAAAAAGACAAAGTAAGGAGGCGCCCTGATCGCCCAAGAGGATATAATCAACAAGCTTGGATAATTTAGTTCTCTGATAGCGTGGTGATCCAGATTTCGGGTTCATGACAACCCAAAATCTGGGGACCTTCCATGGTAAATCCCAATGAGCCAAAAATTGTTTGTGGTCAGGAAGATCGGCACACATTGAAGGAAATTACTATTTATACTGACGGCGCCTGTATTGGTAATCCCGGGCCAGGTGGGTATGCAGCGATTCTGATATCCGGGAAAACCAAAAAAGAGCTTTCGGGTGGGTTCAGGCTGACTACCAATAATCGCATGGAGCTGTTGGCGGCGATTGTGGCATTAGAGAGCCTGAAGGGAAAAAGTCAGGTGACCCTTTATTCTGATTCGAGCTACCTGGTGAAAGGGATGGAGCAAGGCTGGGCGAAGAAATGGCGGACGAAGGGTTGGAAAAAAGGCAAGACTGAGAATGTGGATCTATGGGAGCGGCTGCTCGAATTGTGCGAGCAGCACGTTGTGGAATTTGTGTGGGTCATGGGGCACGCCGGTAACCCGTACAACAACCGCTGCGACTGGCTGTCAGTGCGGGCGGCGAAAGGGAAAAACCTGCCTGTGGATGAGCTTTACGAGAAGGGCGAAACCCGCCGGCCGGCTCCGACTTTATTTGACATGTAAGGCTGAAGAATTAGCCAAATCAGCCGCAGTTATGGCAAATGTGATGGCTTTGACATTGTTTTATTTAGGGGGCGACATCGGCGGCTGTCATTGCGAGGCTTCTTAGCCGAAGCAATCTACGCGTCGCCAGTAAGATTGCTTCGCTCGTGCAAGAACACTCACTCGCAATGACACCTTTGGCCGCCATCACGGCGAATCCAATAGAGCTACCTGCGACTGCGTCGCGAGCAGGCTGGAGGGGGGAGGGCAGGATACAGGCTGGAGTCTTATCTTTCAGACTGCGTCCCGCGGGCGTGGCTTATACGGCAGTATATTCCTCAACCAAAGCGCGCAGGGCCTGGGCTTTGTCTACAATTTCCAGGCTTTCGAAGTGTTGGATTTCAAACAGATGAGGGAGAATTTCATATAGGTAGGGCATCCCCAGTATCTCTACAATCTGCTCGCGAATCCATTTATCGTAGGCAATCGGATAGATTCGACGGGTAATAAACAGAGCCTGCAAGAACTCACGATAGGCGTCATAGAATCGGTTGAAGCATTGGAAAAACAGGCCTCGCCTGGCGTAAGGCTCGACGTGGTTGAGGTTGTTAAGACAGAAATTGCGCACCATTTTAAGGCGTTCCAGTCTTAACGCTTCTGAATAGTAGGGAAGCCACTTACTCTTCAACCGTTCCAGCCGATCACTACCCTGCCAGAGCGGAAAACTGTAGGCCAGCAGGTTGCCAATCTCAAGCTCGAACTCGTCTGGTCCAGAGGTGTGGCTATGTTCAGAAGGGGAAAAGCTGCCGTCGCAAAAGTAGGGCTCAATATTGGCATATAACCCACTTTTTTCCAGGTCGGCAAAGATCGCCTCGCGCTGATAGAAAGCCGCCCAGTCATTTTCAAAGACAGACCGGGCCTGTTTGAAGGCCGCCGGAGTAAGGATTACCGCCAGGTCCAGGCAGGAATCCGGGCTGGCTTTTCCCCGGGCGCAGGAATTCACCAGCAGGATAGCCTCCACGCCGGGGCGGACACGGAAGAAAGCAGCGAATTTCTCCGCCGCTTTCTGGTGATAAACGCCTGGATAAGCCGGCAAGAATCGCATCGACCTCTCTGTTTATTTGATTTCGTAAGTAAGCTGGATGGTGGTGGTGATGACCAGTTGTCCGGTGGAGATGGGCACATTGATGGCGGCTGACCTTTCAACCGAACCTCCGCCGACGCCGTAGGGGACCGCTATCGGAGACTCACTGTAATTCACCACTGCCGATTGGACAGATCCCAGGGTGGCGCCAAGGGCGGTCGCTATTTCTTCAGCCTTGTTTTGGGCATTGCTCAAGGCCAGCTTGTGTGCATCCGTCATGGCCTGGGTTTTATCGGCCACATCGAATGTGATCCCATTGATACTGTTAGCTCCAGAGCTCACCACGGTACCCAGCAGCTTCCCAACCTGGGAAATATCCCTAACGATGACGCTGAGGGTGTTATCGACTGCATAGACGGTTTCGGTTGGCTGCCCATTGGCGTCATATTTCTGGTTTTGATAGACGTTGAAGTTTTGGGTCTGGATATCTTTTTCGTCGATACCGAATTTTACCAGGGCGTCCTTTACCTTCTGGATACTGGCATTATTGGCAGTCACGGCTTGTGTGACATCTATATTTTCGGAATGGACGCCGATCGTGATGGTGGCAATATCAGGGGTAAGGTAAACGGTGCCAACCCCGGTGACATTCAACGTCCGCATTGGGGACTGAGCGACTGCCACAGTTTGTTGGGCGGGCGCTGGCTGATTTTGAGCCGGCGCGTTGTCCAATTTGGAATTAGCCGGAGCAAGGTTGAGCCCCACGCCGGGTGCACCTACGGAGGCGCAGGCGCCCAACCCAACGATCAGGACCAAACCGGCTATAAAAAACAAGAATTTCTTCTTCATGACAACCTCCAGTTTTCCTTATTGTTTATATGATTCTCTGGGAATAGCCGTGGTGAACGACCTTCCACGTAAAAAACCCATAACCCGTTTATATCTTAGACGCTCGAATATTGAATAAGTTCCCGGAGGCTTTTTAGTTGACTTCCTCCGGCCGGACCTCTTTTCGATTGCGCGCTGAGTATTGCGCCGCCAGGGTAAATTGCAGCACTGCTTTGCCGGCCGGCCCATCCAGCCTGGGGCTGCCCCCTTTTTGCAGGACTTCGATGAGATGGCAGGTGCATTCGATGAAGCTGTCGTGCCATTCCACCCTACTGAGAGGAATCGAAATAGTTTTGCCATCCCGGAAAAGCACAAGTTCTGGCAGGTCGATGGTGCGAGCCGTGTAGCGGCTGATGAAAATAATGCCTTTTTCTTCGATGATTTCCACCCGGTCATCGTCAGCATAGTAGAGGGAATCAATCGTCATGGCAGGAGTATGGGCCACATCCAATACGCCGTAACGGCGCGGCGCCTTGAACTTAAACATGATGGTGGCGGGAGCATCAATGTAGACAGCTTTGGTCCTGTTTTGGACAGATGGTTATTTGGCGTCCAGCCGGTGATTGAAGCCTAGGTCAATTTGCCGCGACCCTGGATATCCCACACGGTTTCCACCAAGCCCTTGCGCACGCCATAAAGTTGGTCGTGCAGTAAGACGGTGGTATCGCTATAACCGGTAATAAAATCCAGCTTATCCCCTACCTTCAGAGTAACCCCGGAATCCTCCAATTCGAGCACTCCGTGTTCTGCGTATAGGGCGATTAATTTCACCCCACTGAGGCCCTTAGCTATTGGCATGGCTAAATCGCCGCTCATTGCCTTGCGCCCGGCGTCGATGATGGCCCGCCAGGGGGCCGGCCGGCTGATCACCATTGAAAGTATGTGCAAAGCGCTGTCGAAAGGAACGCCCCATTTTTGATAGGCCACATCCGCAAAAACCGCCCCCCCAGCCTGAATCTCGGTAACACCGTGGATGTGAGAGGTAATCTGGAAAGTTCCACTGCCGCCGCAGCTTACAATCGGCATCTTCAGACCGGCAGCCCAGCCCATCTCGGCGGTACATACCAGGGATTGGACAGCTTGCAGGCACAGGCGCCGTTTTTCTTCGGTGTCGGATATCTTGAGCACGTGTCCTTCCCAACCCATCACTCCCGATAGTTCCAGGCCCGGCAAGGCGGCGATTTTTTGGGCAAACTCGACCGCAGTTTCACCGGGTTCCTGGCCGCTGCGGTCCATCCCTATGTTAATTTCAACCAACACGCGGATTTTTACCCCTGCCTGGATGGCCGCTTTGGATATTTCCTCGGCATTTTCCAGGTTTTCCACGGCAACCATCACATCTGACGAACGCCGCAGGTTTACCAGCCGGGCGATTTTCGTTGGGCCCACTACCTGGTTGGCGATCAATATATCCTGAATCCCAGCCGCCGCCATGACTTCGGCTTCACTCAGCTTAGCACAGGTAATACCGATGGCCCCCGCCTGCAGCATTTTATGGGCAATAGCCGGTACTTTCATCGCTTTGGTATGCGGCCGCCAGGCCACTCCGGCTTCCTTAAGGTAAGCCGCCAGGGCATGCATGTTCGCTTCCATCTGGTCCAGGTCCACCCACAAAGCTGGAGTATCCAGGTTGAAATGGTCCTGTCCAATAATTTCGTTCATCGGTTGGTCTCTTTCTGTGAAGAAGATTTTCTGGATTACTTCTGAATTTTACCGCACAATCCAGCCGAGATAGATGAGGTAAGCCGGAAAGTTTGTATAGCCATACCGCTTAGCTTTCAACCCGTCAGTCCACCAGCCCGTTAGGATAACCGATCAGGCTTTTCCCACTGACTTCCCAGATATGGGTGGCAAACCCCTGGATGAAATAGCGGTCGTGGACAACCACCAGCACGCTGCCCTCGAACGCTTTCAGGGCCTGTTCGAAACGAGATCGGGCCGGGATGTCCAGGTGATTGATTGGCTCATCCAGCATCAGCAGATTACAGCCAGTTGCAACGAGGCGCGCCAGCGACAGTCGCGAGCGTTCTCCATAAGAAAGTGAGCCGACCGGGATAAAAACGTCATCCCCTTTGAAGAGGAATTTCGAGAGGAAAGAGCGCGCTTCGGTTTCAGATTGGGAGATTAGCTTTTGGACCGTCTGTAGAGAATTCAGCGAGGTATCCAAATTTTCTTGTTCCTGCGCCATGTAGCCGAGTCTTACATTCGTGCCCACACGCAGGCGGCCTGAAAGGGAAGGTATTTTTCCAAGGATCGTTCTTAGCAAAGTGGTTTTTCCACTGCCGTTCGGGCCGATCAGTGCCACACGCTGGCCATAACGTAGGACCAGGTTCAGGTCTTCGAGCAAGATCAGGTTGCCGTAACCGATGGTGAGGTGTTCCAGGGCGACCACGTCTCTTCCGCTCTCCGGGATATCCTCGAACTCGATTTTCATTTCCCAGGCCGGTTTGGGTTTTTCCACGCGGTCTTCATTGAGCAGGCGGTTGACGCGCCTCTCGATCTGCTTGGCGCGCTTGACAGTCGCCAGGCTGCGGTTGGCAAAGAATCCTTTGGCGAATTTGTCCCCCGAGTCAGCCTTGCCGCCGCGGCGGAAATTGGCCAGGCCGCGCACATGCCGGGCGGCGCTGCGCAGCCGGGAGATCTCATCCTGCTGGTCGGTGTATTCTTGCCAGCGGCGGTCGTAATCTGCCATTTTTTGTTCCAGGTAATCCGAATAATTCCCGGCGTATAGACGGGATTTATGGGTTTTAGGGTCGATCTCCAGGATACTGGTGGTGGTGTGGTCCAGGAAGCTGCGGTCGTGTGAAACTACCAGAACGGCGCCATGATAACCGGTCAGCCAATCCTCCAGCCAGACCAGCATATCCAGGTCGAGGTGATTGGTGGGCTCGTCGAGTAAAATGAGCTGCGGGTTGGAAAGCAGCACCCCGGCCAGAGAAAGGCGGGTTTTTTGCCCGCCGCTCAAATTTGCGATGGGGGTGTCCAGGGGGAGTTGTCCAAGGCCCAGGCCTGCCAGTACGCCGGCGCCGCGCCCGGAGTTTTCCATTGAGTGCTCAAGCTGCGCCAGCACCTGTTCATATTCGTGCTGTAGCTCTAGGCTATGAGTATTTTCCGCCAGGCCGGCAGCCAATTTTTCCAGGCGAGCGGTCAGCAGATCGACATTCCCTTCCATCTGGTCAAGAAAATTTTGTAACGTCTCTTCCGGATGTGGGGTAAAACCCTGGGGGAGATATCCTACGCGTAGTTCCGGTGGCTCGAATTGAACACTGCCAGAATCGGGTTTTTCTTGCTGCACCAGGATGCGTAGCAAAGTGGTTTTACCGCTTCCATTGGGCCCTACCAGGCCAAGGCATTCGCCAGCATTCAAGTTGAAGGAAATCCCATCCAGGATGAGATCGAGTCCGTATGATTTTGAAATATTATTGACTGAAAGCATAAGCAACCTGTGTGAATAAAAACCGAGGGCAGCTGCCCTCGGTTAATCAATGCCAAATTAGTAAAACCCAAGTCATGCTACCAGGAAAACATGAAAATTACAGGTTGCAGCTTGTCATTTAATACGGCTCCTTCTTAGAGAGAGGCGCATATTATAACATGGAACTGGCATGAAAATTGCAGGATCTCCGAGAATATCCGAGGTGAACTCCCAGATTTTGGGTTGTGAGCGTGCGTAGCACGCTCACAACCCAAAATCTGGGACCTTCTCACGGTAAATCCCAATGAGTTAAAATGCACGCTTGAAGTAGAAAACGTGAAATTGAAAAATGGTGTAAAATAATAATGTTTTTATTCATCTTTATTGTTGAAGCTGGATAAAGTTTTTCTCTGGAGGGTTATGATTCGCTGTCGAAGGACAATTCTGTGCTTGTGTGCATTGCTGCTGGCCTTTAGCTTATTATTAGGCGCCTGTGCAAACACACCAGCGCAGGTTGCCGCCCAGGCTTTCCCTACTCCGCTGCCTCCTTCCGCGACTCCGGCCCCCTCCTCTACGCCGGATATGTGCGCTCCCAATAATATTCGCACAGAAATCAAAAAAGTCTACGATTTAATGCACAAGTTTGACGACACCGTTTTCGTCGCCAGCCTGACCGCCCAGCCGCAGCTTCCACCAGTTATCCTGCTCCTACAGGACGTCCGGCGGCAGACAGAAATGTTAGATATTGCCGTATGTGTTGGAACGCTTCGCCTGGCTGCGGTGAACTACCAAAACGCAACCATCACCTACCTGGCGCATTTTATGGGTGGATCGAATCGGGACCAGATCAATTCAGAGATGGCCACAAGCCAGAATTTGCGCCCAATATACGATAGGGAATTAGCGCGGCTGGTGGGTGTTCCTTATGTGCCTCCGGCTACGTCTACACCTTTCCCAACCCAATCCACCCAACAACCTGCTTCACCTATTCCTACCCAAACGGTTGTGACACCTGGGGGTGTTCCTGGAGATATGTATGTCACCAATAATGGCAGCATCCCGGCTAACCTGCGTGACAGACCCTCGGTGGCGGGAAATAAAATAGGTGAATTACAAGTTGGTGAACGAGCCAAGGTTCTGGCGCGTACCCCGATTGGCGACTGGCTCTTGGTTCAATTCGTAGGCGGGCCAAACAATTTGGCCTGGGTTTTCACTAATGTGGTCACATTAAACGTGGATATATTCAGAGTCCCTGTTATCGCGCCTGCCCCAACGGCCACACCAACCAGTTAGTCCGATTTCTTGAGGGAGTCAAAATATGCCCCAAAAAATCTTGATCGCAGATGATGATGTTGAAACGCTCCGCTTAATTGGCTTGATGCTTCAACGCCAGGGTTTTGAAATTGCCGCGGCTGCCAATGGCGCCCAGGCGTTGGAAATGACCCGTACGGTTTCCCCTGACCTGATCATCCTGGATGTAATGATGCCTGATATGGATGGTTATCAGGTTACCCGGCAGCTTCGCCAGGATGCAAGCACGGCCGAAATCCCCATTTTGATGTTCACTGCGAAAACTCAGGTGGAAGACAAGGTGACAGGTTATGAGGCAGGGGTCGATGAATATATTACCAAGCCCATCCACCCGGCAGAACTGGTCGCCCGCGTAAAATCCTTACTTTCCCGCGCAAAAGCACACCCTTCTTCTCCAGTCGCTGAACGTGGTTATATGATCGCGGTGATGGCGCCTAAAGGGGGCCTTGGGTCTTCAACCTTGACGTTGAATCTGGCAATCAGCTATGCCCAAAGGGTTAAGAGTGACGTGATTGCCGCCGAGCTGCGCCCGGGGCACGGCAGTTGGGCCCAGGACCTTGGCTATAACACGAAAGAAGGTTTGAACAACCTCCTTAGGTCGAAACCGTTTGAAATAAAGAATAACCACGTTAAATCCGAGCTGCTGCGCACTACTTACAGTGGCGTACGGCTCTTGTTGGCTGACAGTGAAATTAGTGATATCGACCTGGTTGAGGCCAGCGCCCAGCTAGAATCAGTGGTACGTATTTTGCCTTTCCTGGCGCCAATGGTGCTGCTGGATATTGGCGTACCCGTTTTGCCGAAGATCGACCGTGTCCTGGCCTCTTGTGATGAGATCCTGCTGATCACTGAACCTTTTCCTGGCTCTTTACGCAGCACCAAGCGTTATATGCAGGAATTGAGCAACTTTGGCTTCGGCAAATCTAAACTGCTCACCGTAGTGATGATCAACCGTATTCGCGCCGATATCCAATTGACAATTACCCAGGTGCAGGAGGCCATCGGCCAACCGGTGGCCCAGGTCATTCCACCTGTCCCAGAAATTGCCTACCAGGCGGCCCTACAGTTCCTGCCATTGGTTAAAATCCAACCGGATGGGTTGATCGCCCAGCAATACCGGCGTCTGGCTGAGATCATCTCCCAACGGAAGAAATGACCGGCGAGCAGTCTGGCGCAGAAATCCAGAAAGCCGGTTCTTTATTGAGGTCTTCCCAGCACGCTGTCGCCCTGACTGGCGCCGGTATTTCAACGCCTTCCGGCATCCCCGATTTCAGGTCGCAGAGCAGTGGATTGTGGATTAAAGATAACCCGCTGGAGGTGGCCTCTTTGACTGCATTCCGGCGCAATCCCGAGCGTTTCTTTGCCTGGCTGCGTCCATTAGCGGCCCAAATTGCCTCAGCCCGCCCTAATCCGGCGCACCAGGCGCTGGCTGACCTTGAAAAGGCTGGTCTGATCAAAGCGGTGATCACCCAAAATATCGATGGGCTGCACCAGGCGGCTGGATCTCAGGCCGTCCTTGAACTGCATGGGTCGACGAAGAGCCTGACGTGTTTGTACTGCCACAGGTCATATCTCATTGGCCAGTTCCGCGGCGAATTCTTGGGGCAAGGCAAGTTGCCCTATTGTCCCAACTGCGGCAAACTATTAAAACCGGATATCGTCTTATTTGAAGAAATGCTGCCGGCTTCTGTTTGGGAGCAGGCAGAGGCCCATTGCCGGCAGGCTGACGTTATGCTGGTGGTTGGGTCTTCACTTGAAGTGGCGCCAGCCGGGAGGCTGCCCTGGACTGCGCTCGAACACGGGGCGCAACTGATCATCCTGAATTTCTCTCCTACTTACCTGGATGCATACGCCAGCCTGGTGTTCCATGCCGATGCCGCTGAAATCCTCCCTCAACTGGCTGCTTTTGCGATCGGGGTTTAGCTATGGGCAATCCATCCCTGGAAACCTGCCGGCGCCTGATCGAAATTTCGCGCGATCTGGCTTCCATGCTCGATCTCGACTGCCTTATACGCCTCGCAAGGTGTCCGAGCCTCAGCGGCTGCCGCGCCGGCCGAACTGGCGTTCCAGCAGGTCGACCGAAAGGTGGATCATGGTCGGCCGTCCATGCGGGCAGGTGCGCGGCGACTGGCAAGCTTCAAGGTCTCTGAGCAGTTGTTTTTGCTCTTCTACTGCCAGGATTTGCCCCGCTTTAACCGCCATGCGTTTACAAATTCGCGCCGCCAGGCGCAGTTCTATCTCAGCCTGCAGGGGCGATTCGTCTTCCTCGAAATCCTCCACTACCACCCGCACTGCGGCGGTCGGATCGCCCGCCGCCAAGAAGGCTGGCACGGCGCGCACGCGGAAAGTCCCCGGGCCGAAAGACTCGACCTGGAAGCCCAGGTTAGCCAGCAAAGGCAGCTTTTCCTGCAGGGATTGGGCGTTATGCGGGGGCAGTTGGATGAGCGCCGGCTCGAGCAAACTTTGCGCTGGGATGGGGCCGCCGCGCTGTTTTTGATAGCGCTCGAAGAGCACACGTTCGTGAGCAGCATGCTGGTCAACCAGGTACAGCCCGTCCGGGCCTTCGGCAACTAGGTAAGTGGCGCCGATCTGTCCGATCAGGCGCAGGATCGGCAGTTGGCCGGAAGGCAATTCTACCTGGCCAGCTTCGGGCTGCAAGGAGGTCCCGGCTGGGGCAGCAAAACCTGTCGTCTGGGATATGGCTGGGGTGCTGGCGGATATTTCCCAGGCTGGATCGATAGAACGGCCAGAGGCAGGGGTGCGCCAGCCTGAAACTGAAACCTGCGGGACTGGCGAATAGGCCAGAAGGGCGCGCCGCACAGCCCGCTGGACCGTGCTGAAGACGTGGTCAGGATGGCGGAAGCGCACCTCAGCCTTGGCAGGGTGGACATTGACGTCCACTTCTTCTGGTGGAATTTCCAGGAATAAGATCGCCATCGGGTAGCGCCCGACCATCAGTAAAGTGTGATAGGCCTGCAGCAGGGCCGTATTCAAGGCGATGTCCTGCACCCAGCGGCCGTTGACAAAAAAAGTAATCTCGCGTCGGTTGGAGCGGGTCAGCGCTACCGGGCTGGTAAAACCGCTGATCCTGGTCTGCTCCTCTTCCAGGGTCACTTCCAGCATCTGGTGGGCAATTTCAACCCCATATAATGTAGCCAGAACCTCACGGGCGCTGCCATTCCCGCTGGTTTGAAGGGCTGTACGCCCATCCTGCGCAAGCAAGAAGCGGACTGAGGGATAAGCCATGGCGTAGCGTGTCGCCAGAGCCTCGATCTGTTGTCGTTCTGTGGCATCTTGCTTGAGGAATTTCAAGCGAGCCGGGACGTTAAAAAACAGGTTTTCGACCCTTATCTGGGTGCCGTAAGGGGCGCCCACCGCCTCGATAGCGCCTACCTGGCCTCCGTCTACCTGGAGGCGCGCTCCGATGGCTTCTTCACGGCTGCGGGAGGTCAAGGTCATGTGCGACACCGATCCAATCGACGCCAGCGCTTCCCCGCGAAAGCCAAGCGTGGTGATATGAAAAAGTTCCTCAGAGGAGTGTAGTTTGCTGGTGGCGTGGCGTTGGACCGCCAGGGTCAGCTCGGCGGCGGGGATGCCCAGGCCGTCATCGGCCACATCAATCAGGTTCTTGCCAGATTGTTCGATGCGAAGGGTTATCTGCCGGGCGCCCGCGTCCAGCGAATTTTCCAGCAGCTCTTTCACCACCGACGCCGGGCGTTCGACGACTTCGCCGGCGGCGATCTGTGAGGCAACTTCATCGGGCAAAAGGTGGATAGACATGGGGCGCCAGAGGAAATTATATCCTAATGGCCCCGGATATGAAGTGTTATAACACCTCATATCCGGGAGTTCACCAAGCGGTCAAATTCAGGTATACTCGGGTTATGAGCCTAAAAACCATGTTCCTGGATCTCGACGATACGCTTTATCCCCCATCGGCCGGCATCTGGCCCGCCATTGGCGGAAGGATCGACCTGTATATGGTCGAACGCTTGCATTTACCCGCCGAACAGGTGCCAGCGCTGCGCCGGCAACTTTTCCGCCAATATGGTACAACTCTGCGCGGCCTGGTTGTCACCATGAATATCGACCCGGTTGATTACCTGGATTTCGTCCACGATGTGCCGGTGGAGCGCATGCTCCAGCCGGATGCCAGGCTGCGGGAGATCCTGTCCGGCTTGCTGCAGCGTAAGGTGATCCTCACCAATGCCGACCGCAAACACGCCGGGCGGGTGCTGGATGCGTTGAAAGTAACAGATTGCGTCGACCAGATCATCGATATCCTGGATGTCACGCCTTACTGCAAACCTCAGGCAGGCGCGTTTGAATGCGCCCTGCATATGGCTGGAGAGACAGACCCGGCTCAATGCGCCGTGATCGACGATGGCCTGCCTAACCTGGCGGCTGCTCGCCAGATCGGTTTCCATACGGTGCGGGTGGGTAGCGCTGAACCATCCCAGGAGTACGAGGTCGGTATTTCATCGATTTATGAGCTGCCAGGCGCGATTGAAGCCTGGCTGTAATGGAGAATAATATGCAATCGAAAGGCCTGCGTAACCTGCTTCTCATCCTCGTGGCGGTGATCTTCACCGCCGGCGCGTTTTCGGGTGGAATGATTGTGGGTTGGGCACTGCCCAACCGTCCAACCCTCAGCCTGCCAGGATTGCCCCAGCCCGCAGCAGCCATCACGCCCAAACCGCAAATGCCTACTTCCCAACCAGGCCAGACCACTAACCTGAACGATCTCTTCCGGGCCTTCTGGGAAACCTGGGACGTCGTCCACCAGCAATACGTCGACCAGCCGGTAAACGATGTCAAATTGATGCGTGGGGCCATCAGCGGTATGCTGGCTTCCCTGGGTGATAAACATACCTCTTACATGGATCCGGAACAATACCAACAGATAAATACGCAGTTGGTGGGAGAATATGAAGGGATCGGCGCCTGGGTAGACATTACGGGCGAATACCTGGTAATCACCGGGCCTATGCCGGACGCGCCGGCTGAAAAAGCTGGACTGAAAGCTGGCGATAAGGTGATCGGGGTCGATGGGCAGAGCATGCAGGGCATCGATGGCCAGGTGGTCCTGACGAAAATTCTGGGACCAGCGGGGACCACGGTCAAGCTGACCATCCAGCGTACAGGCGTTGGCCAGCCCTTCGACGTAAGTATTGTGCGCGCCAGGATCATCATTCCCAGCATCGCATCCAAAATGCTGGAAAAGAATGTGGCTTACGTACGGCTCAACACGTTTGGCGAGAGCACCGCCGCCGACCTGCGCAAGGCCCTGCAGGACCTGTTGGCGAATAAACCGGCCGGCCTGGTGCTCGACCTGCGCAATAATGGCGGCGGATATCTGTCCACCGCGGTAGATGTGGTATCCCAATTCATCCCCCAGGGGAAAGTCGTTTTATATGAGGTTCAGAAAGACGGGACGCGCAATACGTTTAACTCTAAAGGCGGCGGATTGGCCACTGATATTCCCCTGGTTGTGCTGGTCAATGAAGGCACTGCTTCAGCGTCTGAAATCACCGCGGGAGCCATCCAGGATTATCTGCGCGGCCAACTGGTGGGGGTCAACTACTTACGGCAAAGGTTCCGTGCAAATCCTTTTACGCCTGGTAGATCAGCAGGGTGCTATCCGGGTGACCACGGCGCGCTGGTTAACGCCCAAGCAGCGTCAGATCAACGAGGTGGGTCTCAAACCGGATGTAGAAGTAAAGATCACTCAAGAGGATATCACTGCTGGGCGCGACCCGCAGCTCGATAAGGCAATTGAGCTATTGACCGCCCCGAAATAGAAGAACTCAGATTTTGGGGTTGAGCGTGCGTAAGCACGCTCAACCCCAAAATCTGATAGTCCATAACTGTAGTTCCCAATGAACCAGATAAACCGTTCAGGAGAGTCGTGCAAATGTTTTGGAAAAGGCTGCTTTACGTCTTATTCGTGGTGTTGGTGGCAGCCGGCGCAGGGTTGGCCGGCGCGCTGGCGGGGGGCATCTCCGTCTACCGGGTCCTGCAGCAGCAGGCGCGCCTTAGCCCGAATGCTGCCGCGCCCCAGGTGCAGGTTAATCCAAAGGTGGTTGTGGTAACGCCGGAGTTGACGGCTCAACCAGCCCAGCAAGCTGGCAATTCGAACCCGGTAAAGATCGGAGTAAATACCGTCAATGTGGAGACTGCCATTACCCAAACCGTTGAAAAAGTCGGTCCTTCGGTCGTGACCGTGGTGAGTAACTTGCCCACCCAGTCTTCGCCATTTGGGCTAATTTCTGGGGGAGAGGCCAGCGGCAGCGGGGTGATCATCTCCGATAAAGGCTATATCTTGACCAACCAGCATGTCATTGACGGGGCGGACAGCATCCAGATCGTGTTGGCTAACGGCGCCCAGATGCCGGCGAACTTGATCGGCAGCGATCAGTTCTCCGATATCGCCGTATTGAAAGTGGATGGCGCCCTGCCTGCGGCAGCCGTACTGGGAAATTCAGACGCTCTGAAACCGGGCGAGACCGTCATCGCCATTGGCTCTCCGTTGGGCGATTTTAAAAATACCGTCACCGTGGGGGTAGTCAGCGCCACCGGACGCACGTTAGATACCGGCAATGGTTACCTGATGGAAGGCCTGATCCAGACCGACGCCGCCATCAACCACGGTAATTCAGGGGGGCCGCTGGTGGACCTGGCCGGGCAGGTCATTGGCATTAATACCGCCATTTTGCGCAGCGCCGGCAGCAGCGGCGATGTAGTGGAAGGCTTGGGGTTTGCTATCCCGGCCAACACCGTCCAGGTGATCGCTGCGCAGATCATCCAAAGTGGGCGCGTGGCGCGCCCATACCTGGGAGTGCGCTGGCAGGCCATCACGCCCCAGGAGGCAAGCATGTACGGCTTGCCGGTGCAGTGGGGGATTTACGTGTCGCGCGTTTTGGCCGGCAGCCCGGCGTTAAGCGCCGGAGTGCAGGCGGGAGATATCATCACCCATATCGACGGGGTGGAGTTGGATGACCAGCATCCCTATACCAACGTGCTCTTCAGCCATGTCCCTGGCGATACGGTGACGCTTACCATCAACCGCAACGGCAAGACCCTCCAGCTTCAGGTGAAACTGGCGGAGGGCAATTCTTAAAACCTGGACGAGGAATTTCAAAAATCAGTATAATCAGGGCATGCGGAAATTCATCATCGCCCTGGTGCTGCTGTTGGGGGTATTGTTTATCATCACACGCTTCACCGAGGTGCAGGACCTCTACGCCACCTTACAACGAGGGGATTGGCGTTTTATTTTGCTCGGGTTTGCCACGGTAGGGCTGTGGATGGCCAACCATGGCCTGTCCTACCAGGCTGTTTACCGCCTTCTGGGCATCCGGGAAGAAATGTGGCACATGATGAAGGTGGCCCTGGCGGCGGACTTCGTCAACGTGGTCACTCCCTCGGCTGGGATGACGACCATTGCAGTCTTTCTGGACGATTCACGCCGCCGTGGCTATTCTTCCGGCCGGGTGATGGTGGCCTGGGCCTTAAACCTGCTCTTTGATTACACCGCTTTCCTGGGCGTGCTAACCGTGGGGCTGGGTGTGTTGGCGCGACGGAATGACCTGCATTGGCCAGAAATAACGGCTGCTTGCATCCTGCTGCTTGGGGCGCTTGGATTAGCGACTTTGCTGTACCTGGGCCTGCAATCCGGCGAAGCCCTGGGGAAAGCGCTGGCCTGGATGGCCCGGTTGATTAACCGCATTGTCCGGCCGTTTATTCACCGTGATTATCTCGAGGTGGAGCGCGCTCACAGCTTCGCCTACGACGGCGCGGCTGGCATCGCGGCGGTGCGCCAGCACCCACTCGGCCTGCTAAAACCGATCTTGCTGGCCTTGAGCAACAAAACCCTGCTGATCCTGATCCTGATCCTGACTTTCATGGCTTTCCACGTACCGTATACCTCGGGGACGATTGTGGCCGGTTTCAGCATTGGCTATCTGTTTTTGATCGTTTCACCGACCCCTTCCGGGATCGGGATCGTGGAAGGCGTGTTGACTCTGGCGTTAACATCTCTGTGGGTGCCAGTCGAAGCTGCCGCGATTATTACCCTGGTCTACCGAGGCTTTACTTTTTGGCTGCCGTTATTTGTGGGAATGGTGGCTTTTCGCCAGATGCCCCATGAAAATCAAATCGCTTGAACCTGTACTTATGGCTCATTGGGATTTACCGTGGAAGGTCCCCAGATTTTGGTTAGTGAGCGTGCGTAGCACGCTCACTAACCAAAATCTGGAAGTTTACTACGGTTATTCTCAGAGAACCCACTTAATCATTGGGAAGGTTGTTCATTTGAAAATAGATTTCTAGCAAGGCAACCAGGTTGATCCGCCCGCTCCCGGTCATCTTTTCGAGCGTTGGAGCGGATGGCGGCTTGTTGGGGGCAGCTATCCTGGCATGGCCAAGGGTGGATGGCGCCTGAGCGGCTGTATAATCAGTCTATGGACCTGCCCAACCTGCAGCATGTTTTGCAGAGTGAATGCGGCCTGGAGTCTGGCCGGCCTGTTGTCGTGGGCGTATCTGGCGGCCCGGACAGCCTGTGCCTGCTGGATATCCTGCAGCGACTGGGTTATACGTTGGTGGTGGCGCATTTCGATCACCGGCTCCGCCCCGATTCCAGCCAGGAGGCTGCCAGGGTAGGACGCCTGGCGGAAAAACATGGCCTGCCTTTTGTCGTTGGCAGCCTGGATGTGGCCGGTTTTGCCCGGGAGCAGAAGCTTTCGATAGAAGAAGCCGCCCGCACCGCCCGCTACCTTTTTTTATTTGAGACGGCCCGCCAGCAGTCAGCCCAGGCCGTGGCCGTGGCGCATACAGCCGACGATCAGGTCGAGACAGTATTGATGCACCTGTTACGCGGGGCTGGACTGTCAGGGCTGAAAGGTATGCCTTACCGTTCATTGATGCCAGGTTGGGATAAGGAGATCCCACTGGTGCGCCCGCTGCTGGGGACCTGGCGCACCGAGGTGGTGGGTTACTGCCAGGAGCGCCGCCTGGAGCCCGTCAATGATCCCAGCAATTCCGACCTCACATTTTTCCGCAACCGCCTGCGGCATGAGCTGATCCCATACCTGGGGCAGTACAACCCGCAGGTAAAAGAGACGGTGTGGCGGATGGCCCAGGTGTTGGCAGCCGATCAAGCCATCCTGGAAGAGGTCACTCGCCAGGCCTGGTCGAGTTGTTTGTCCGGGCAGGGGGCTGGTTACGTGATGCTTTCACTCAGTAAATTGAGGGGGATGGGCCTGGGTTTGCAGCGCGGGGTGCTGCGCCAGGCCATCGCCTGCCTGCGGCCCAACCTGCGCGATATCGACTTCGCCGCGGTCGAGCGGGCAGTCGGCTGGGTTGGCCAGCCGCCGCACACCGGTCAGGCCGACCTGGTCAGCGGCCTGCGCCTGTATTTCGAAAAAGAGCTCCTATTTGTGATGGAAGCCAGCACCCGCCTCGAAGAGGACGCCTGGCCTTTGATAATGGGAGGGATAGCAGGCAGCTTGGGTGCGCCAGGGGAGCTTTCCCTGGAAAATGGCTGGGCGATCACGTGCGAAGAGGTTGATTTTAGTGGATGGGAAGGATTATCTTCTTTGAAGGGCAATCCTTATCATGCCTGGCTGGATAGCGCCGTATTGACCCTGCCGCTGCAGGTGCGAACCTCCCGGCCGGGCGAGCGCTTTGAACCGCTTGGCATGAATGGCCACTCGCTTAAATTATCAGATTTTTTTATCAATGAAGGCCTACCTCGACGGGCGCGTCCCGGCTGGCCTCTGGTCTGTTCCGGAGAACAGGTGGCGTGGGTGGTCGGCTATCGCCCGGCGCATCCATTCCGCGTGCAAGCAGCAACTAAAGTCGTGTTGCACTTACACCTGTATAAACTATAGAGATCCGGCTGCTTGTTATTTTTCTGAAAGCTGGCGTAGTTTTAATCCCAATTCTCGCCACTGTATTTTTGACACACCCAGCTTCTGGCGGATTTTTTCGGTTTCCACGCCGGCGCGCAAGTCGTTCAACGCGCAGGTCCAGCGGCACATGTCGAAGGACAGGTGTTTGCCCAACCTGGCTTCCTGCCCCAGGTCTTCCAGCAGGTATTCAAGCCGGCGGGGCGACCAGGGGAATACTTGCTCGCCAGGTTTGTACTGTTCCAGGTATTCTTTAAAACTTTCAATCCATTCGCCAGGCAGAATGATCTTGCGTTCCTTGTAGCGGTTGCGCAGGCTGGGGTAGCGCACGAACAGCATTGGGCCGGCGGGAGCTTCCAGGTCGATATGGTTGAGGTGGATTGCCAGGCATTCGCCTTTCTTGATTGCGGTAGCCAGGAGTAAACCCAGCAGGGTGTAAGGACGGGCGTCCGGCTTTTTGACCTTGCGGTAAGCTAAAGCCACTGCCAGCACCTTTTCCTGTTCGTTTTCAGTCAGCACGATGGGCAGCGGGCTGATGACAGACTGCTGCAAGACCTTTTCAGCCGGGTCGACGACGATTACCCCATTGCGGTTGAGCCAGCGGAAAAAAGCTTTTACAGAAGTAATGCGACGGGCCAGGCTTTTCGGGCTGCAGGGAACGCCGCGCCCGGTCTGGAGCCATTGCAGGAATTTATTCAGGTCGCTGGTGGTGATGGCGCCAATGGTACGGTCGGGGGGCAAATACGAGGCCAGGAACTGCAGATCGCCCATGAAGGCTTTGACGGTGTAAGGAGACCGGCCCTGGTCGTTGAGGAACCCCTCCCAGGCGCGGATGGCTGGGATGAGCAAGGTAGTCGGAGTAAAATGGGCACTTGGGGAAGAAGAAGCGCCAGGCATAATCAATCCTCCCATGCAACATTCGTATAGATATAGTATATTCAGTTTACATGATTAAACCGGATTTGTCAATCATTTGACTGTTACGGCGCCAGCGCTTCTTTAACAATCTGCCGGCAGGCGGGGATGTTGGGGAGCAACACCATCGCCCCGCTGCCTGGAATCACATAATCGGACACCAAACCTGGCCCCAGCGTGTAGCGCCGCTCGTGGTCGGTCTTGACCAGGCTGGGCGCCAGTGGAATCAGGGGCAGAAGATCGCCCAGGCTCATATCGGTCTGGACGTTATTTTTCAGGGAATTGTAAATTTGTTTGGCGTGCGTCACGGTATTGAAGCTGAGCAGGCGGAATAAAACACCTTGTAGGACCTCCTGGGCGCGGCGGGTGCGGTCGAAATCGCTGGTGGAATAGCGGGATCGTACGTACCACAGAGCCATCGATCCATCCATTTGAGTCACGCCCGGCTCGACCGAGCAGTAGCCGTTGGTTCCAGCCACGTCGCATTTATCCGATAACGATTTTGATGCGTAAATATTTATCCCTCCCAGGCTGTCGATGATATCTTGGAAACCCTTGAAGTTGGTCATCACGTAGTGGTCGGGGCGCACGCCAAAATTCTGCTCCAGGGTGGCATATACGCCCTGAATGCCCATAAACTCAAAGGCGGTATTAATTCGCTGCTGCCCAAAACCAGGGATATTAACCCACAAATCGCGCGGGAAAGATACCACGCTGCCTGTCCCGTTCGGATTGATAGCGACTACCATCATCACGTCCGTCCGGAAACCGCCGCCTGGGCGGGCATCCGAGCCGAGCACGAGGATCTTTACCTGTCCATTTGGTGGAGTGAGGTCGCCGCCGTTATAGGATGGGTTCATTTCCGAGGAGCTGCGGGCATATGCCGGGGTTTTGGTCGGCTTGGGTGTTTTGGTCGGTGTGGGAGTTGGGGTAAAAGTTGCCGTTGGTCGTGCCGGCTGAAAAGGAGTGGGGGTTGTGGTTCCGTTAGGATTTTCGGTGGCGATCACCAACTGCGCCACCGCCGCCGGCGAGGCGGACGGGGTAGGGCTGTTGGTCACGAAGGGATGAAATTCAACCGATGCGGGGGTTTGAACCAGGGGCAGGTTACAACCAGAAAGCAGACATAAGATTAATAAGGGAATGATTATTCTTCTACGCATCTTGTCCATTATATCAATTCATTCAGGATTAACATAATATATTGAGTCAGTAAAATCGGGAAACAGCAGATGAAACCTTAAATTCTAAGATTTATTATGGAACTGGAGTATCCGTTGGGGATAAGTATGGTTTTGTTGTAGGCGTAAACGTTAAGGTGTTGGTTGATGTCAAGGATGGCATGTAAGTGGGAGTGTAGTTATCGGCAGGCATGGATGAAGGCGTCTGAGTGGGACGCGAGGTGCAGGTGGGGAGCGGGGTGGCGGCTGCTGCTCTGGCATTGGTCTTGTGGGGAGACGGCGGCGCCTGGGTGGGAAAATCGGTGGGCGCCTCTTTAAGCAGGATTGGTACATAAAGCCGCTGCCCTGTGTAAATAAAAGAAGAATTTAGCAGGCAGTTGGCCCGCTGCAACTCCGTTGCCGTGGTATTGAAGATCATCCCAAGGTGATACAGTGTATCCCCCGTCTGCATGTAATAATCAACCCATTCATGCGGCTGACCGCAGGGAACCGGTGTGACTTTCTTGATAGGTAAAGTGGGCTCGGGAGTATTTGTGACCGGGCGTTCGGTGTGGGTGGGTTTACGAGAGGACTTTACCGGCGGTAGGTATAGGATAATATCCGGCATCAGATTCTGGTTGACCAGGCAGTTTGCCTCCATCAATCGATCGACCGTAATGCCGTGAGCACGCGCCAGATTATCCAGGCTGGTTCCACCTGGAACCACGTATTGCTGCCAACCCGTGGGTGGGGGGCAGGTAGTAGGAATAAATTCTGTCGCTGTGGAGGTGGGCACCGGAAAAAAAGTTGCTGTCGTGACAAGATAAAACTCAGAGGTCACGGTCGGGCTGACAATAGCCTGTGAGGTGGGCGAGGGCGACAAAGTATTGGTCAGCAAAACAATTGTTGGAGATAATGTTACTGGCTGTTCCTGCGCCACCGACAGGGTAATCCCGCCCATCACAACGATGATTGATGCGATGGCAGTCAGCATCCCAATCAGGAGTTCGCGGATGGCTTTCATGGGGATGGTTTCAGCAGACCGTTTTCCTCTCCGGTGGGAAGCTGGACAATGAATGTCGAACTCTGGCCGGGTCGGCTTTCAACCCAAATTTTACCGCCCAATGACTCCACCAAAGTTTTTGTGATTGAAAGGCCCACTCCGGTATCGCCAACCCCCTGTATCAACGGGTTTTCCGCCCGGTAGCGGCGTGCAAACACACGCGGCAGATCTTCTGGGGAGATTCCTCCGCCATGGTCGGAAATTTGAATCAGCAGGCAAGATTTACCCGGCGCCTGTTCATCCATGTGGGCACGCAGGATGATTGTGCCTTCACGCGGAGTAACCGTCCCAGCATTTTCTAAAAGGTGGATCAAAATTTGCTGAAGGGCATCCAGGTCAGTGTACACCTGCGGAAGCTCCTCGGGCAGGTCAACGCGTAAGGTAATATTGCGCTCCCGCATCTGGGCGCTGGTATCGGAGATGGATTGGTCGATTACCTTTCCCAGGTCGACTGCCTGGGCGACCAGCTCTAGCGAGCCTTTATCGATGGCGGTCGTCTTGATTAAATCATCCAGTAGCAATCGCATACGTTCAGTGGATGACTTGATACGCTCCAGGAATTTGTGCTGCAGGGCGCCGAGGATGCCTACTGATTCGGAAAGCAGCAAATCAGTATAACCGGTGATCGAAGACATCGGCTGGCGAAGGTCCTGGGCAATTGAAGCAATCACTTCGCTGGTTTCGTCAGGTAAGGCAGCCAGTTCGCCGGCTGTTTTTTCTAGGTTGGTGATTTTGGCATTTGCTTCTCCCAGGGCATTTTGAAGTTGGGCAACTTCCTGCAAGGCCAGGCGCAGCTCGGCCTTGAAGTGGGTCAGGTTTTCCGTAGTTTCGTCTGGTAGGGCGGTGATGGATTTCTCCAAGTCTTCTTTCAAGCGCTGGTTTTCAGCTTGCAGTCTGGCGATGAGCTCCTGGGACTCTTTCTCGAGGACGATCAGAGCTTCAGTATTTACATCGGGTCCGGTGACCTGGCTACGCCGCTCGATTTCGTCCCCCAGGTTTTTGTTTTCGTCTTCCAATTGATCCACCCTTGCCTGAGCGGTTTGCAATTCTTCCTGCAACTCCATGGTTTCGGTGTTATTCCCGGTTTGTGAGTTGACCTGCTGGAGGAGCTGGGCAATCATTTCAGTGGTTGAGCCAAGGTAATTCTGATCTTCCATGCTCCATGCCCGGTTAGAGTAGGGGGATAACAGCAGTAATCCCCCCCAAACCTTCTGAGAGATCAGTAGGGGAATGAGCATCAAGTTGCCGGGCTGCTGGAGGCCGATAGAATCGCAGACGATTTTCAAGTCGGGGGGGACCGAATTCTCACACAGCAGGCGCAAAGGGCGCCCACTTTGGACAGCATTGGCCAGGAGTGGAATCTTCGATTGTTCCAGCGCAGTACTCGCCAGTTCTTCTTCACGAATCAGGTCGTATCCGCTGTGGATAATGACTTCACCTGTAGGTGTTGGCGGAGAGATTAAGAAGCACAGATCCGCCAGCATAGTTTGCCCGACTGCCCGGGTCACCGCTGGGCCAATCCGAGCCGGGGTGGTCTCGGTCGAAATCTTAAGCCAGGCATACACCGAGTGGGCGCTGGCAGTATAACGGCGCCTTTCCTGGTTCAAGGTACGCGGTATCTCAACTTTAGGCGGGGCTTCGACAATCGTCGCCGAAGGGTGGAGCCGTTGGGATAAGAAGGGCACCAGAGGATAGGCGCATAACTGGGCCAGGCGTACGGCTGCCGGGTAATCGCCGCTGGTGGTGATCCCCAGAAATTGGGCAGTATGCCCGACCAGGTTGATGGCCAGGAACCACAACCCGATCGCCCAGGTTTCAGGGCGTTTGAAGAGTAACAGGAACATGCCGATGACAATGATCACCATGGATAGCATTTGCCAGATCTGATCCAGCCAGTAGTTATTGAATTGGAGAGATAAGTCGTGGTTGGTCCAGATTGTCAGGCAAAAAATAAAGAAAATGACCAGGTCGATATTTAGCATTCCGACAATGATGTCCATCGCCCGGTTCGGCCGGGGAAAGGCCCACATCCAGATAATCCAGATCAAGGCAAAGGTCGCCGTAGCCCTTTCCAGGGGGGGTAGGAAATCTGGGGAACCAGCCAGCCTCTGCCAGACCAACCCGCCGCTGTAAAAAAGGAGGATCTGGCTGGACAATATCAGGCTTAGCCCAAGGATCATCCGCCCGGGATGAGGGAAGGAGGTAGCGCGCCGGCTAACCAGGACACTCTGCAACGCGGCAGTAATTGTAAACGCCAAAACAAGGTAATAAATGAGATTACCCGGTGTCCTGGTCAGAAGAACAAAAATCGATTGTATGAAATTTCCCATGCCCCGGGTCCCGATCTACAAAATTATAATACGTCATTAATATGGTAGATTGAAAATTGGAGTGTCAATTTAGCCGGCAGCGACCTGAAGGTACGCCAGGATGCTGGTGTCTGTGGGGGCAGCAAAATATAAAGATGCACGTTTCATGCCATCGAAATTATGGTATCGAAATTATTGTAAATCATTGTAAAGGTTGACAAACTGTGATTTTACGATAAAATAACCCCTACGCACGCCGAAGTGGCGGAATTGGCAGACGCGCTAGGTTCAGGGCTTAGTGGGCTTACGCTCGTGAGGGTTCAAGTCCCTCCTTCGGCACTCTTTTTCAACCGGGCACCCTGGTTTCTTCGGGGTGCTTTTGATTTTAATTTCATCTGGCACCTTTCTTGTAACCATTTTAATGGTTAATTGGGATTTACTATAGAAGGCCCAAAATTTGGGGGTGGTATAATATCCCAAAAATGGGTTCATTCTCTGGAAATCCCAACGATCCAAAAAAACTTGCGAAGCAGGTTTACTTGCAGTAAGATATTTATATGAGCGCATCCAGACCAAGGTTCAATTTCAAGCAAACCTTACTGATCGTTATGATTATTGGTTTTGTTTTCATGATGATGGACTTGAATTCTCGTCTGTCGACGCTGTTCAGGTTGACCGGACAGCGCGACCAGGTTTCAACTGAAGTTGCCCATCTGCAATCTACCAAGGAAGAAATACAACAGCAGATTGATTTTGCTAATTCAGATGCCGCCGTCGGCCAGTGGGCGCGCCTGGAACATATGGCGCTGCCAGGCGATAAGCTGATTGTCCCTTTACCAGAAGCACAAGTCACCCCGCAACCGGCAATGCAGCCGACGACCACGTCAGAAAAGCCCTCCCAATGGCAGGTATGGCGTGAGTTGTTCTTTGGTGAATAAATTACGGCAAGCGTTGGATTGCCAACAAAGTCACATCGTCTGAAGGGGGCGAACCTTCGCGGAAGGACAGCAAAGCCTGATCGAGACAATCGAGCAGAGCACATACTCCCTGTCCTGTGGCGGAAGCAAGCACCTGGTCGAGACGGTCCTCGCCGAACAGGGCATTGGTGCTGGGTGAAATGCTTTCCGTAACCCCATCTGTATAAAACAGCCCTTCGTCGCCAGGCTCAAGTGTAATGGCGTGGTCGACCAGTTCGACTTTTTCGAATACCCCCAGGGCCGCGCCGCCTTTCAACAGAGTTTCAGTTTTTCCACTGGCAGCCCGCACCAGAATCGGACGGTTGTGCCCGGCGTTGCAGTACACCATCTCACCGGTTTTTAGCGAAATGACAGCATAAACGACAGTGATAAACATGCTGTTCGGAGCGCTGCTGTGCAGTTGGCGGTTAACCTTTTGCAGCACGGCGGAAGGGCAACGTGCGTTTTGAATGTTTGCCCGAATCAAGGTGCGGGTTACGGTCATGTAGAGGGCGGCCGGCATACCTTTATCGGAAACATCCGCGATTACCAGCCCAACCCGGTCGCCGCTCAGGCGGAAAATATCGTAAAAATCCCCGCCTACCTGGCGGGCAGTCTGCCAGCGGGTGTCGATCTCCCAGCCCGGGAAAACGGGCAAGTGATCGGGCAAGAAGGTTTCCTGGATCTCGCGCGCCAACGAAAATTCCCGGTTCAGGCGCTCGCGTTCTACGCGTTCCTCTTTGACGCGGTCATTTTGGATAGCCAGGGCAGTCTGTTTGGCAATGCCGTTTATGATTTCAAGGCGGCGGTCCTGCAAGCCACTCAACACGCCTTTTTGCTTGGCTACCATCACTCCGAAAACTTCGCCTTTTACGGAAAGCGGGAAACCCATCAACCAGGCGCCTGCCACAGGATGAGTTGAACCAGTGAAATGATCGGGCGGAAGGCATTTGATCTCTGCCCAATGTCCTGGCCCAAAGAAAGGCGGGTCAGGCAGCTCACACAGGAAGAATTGATCGTTCTCAAACACCGAACTCAGCAGATTGAATTCATTTCGGGCGTAGGAAAACTGGGCCAGCTCTTCCTCTTGCTGGCGCGATTCTGCCAGGATCCGGGCAGGATAGAAAATTTGACGCTGGTTGTCCCACAGGTAGATAACACAGGCGTCGATACCGACCAGGATGGGCATTAATTGGACGATCGTTTCAAGGATGTCGGCCAACTCATTCTGGCTGACTGCCGCCTGGGCTACCTGCAACAGAACGGCGGTTACATAGGCTTCTTCCTGGCTGGATTCAATCAGACGTAGATTTTCCAGGGTAATTGCCGCCTGGTGAGCAATACCCTGGAGCAAAGAGAGCACCCGATCATCGATGGGTCTTTTGTCGCCTGGCTGCCCATCGTTCAGGTGCTTGACCAGGATCGCCCCGATGACGCTGCCGTGGGCCAGCAGCGGCAGCAATACAAGCGTTCCACCTGAGTCAGGCAACAAAGCCTGGGTTGGAATTGCCAGTTCGCCGGCGACATCCTCGATGAAAAGGGTCGCCCCGGTTTCTTTCAGGCGTGAAAAGGCCGGCGCCTGGTCTCCATAATAGATACGATTTTCCGGAGGTGTGTCACTCCCATACCAGTTCTTTAGTTTAAATCCTTGCAGAGATTCTTCCCAAAGGAAGGTAGCGCATTTTTCGACACCAACCAGGACAGGAATCAGGCGGACAAGTGTAGAAAACAATTCGTCGATGCTGGTAATCGCCTTGATGGCATCGGAAAACTGCAGTAAGACAGTCGATACCCAGGCCTGTTCCTGGGCTTCTGTAAATAAGCGGGCGTTCTGGATGGCTACGGCGGCATAACTGGCAAAGGTGGTGGTCATGTCACGAGCTTCGCTGCCATACCTGCCGGGAGTGTGGTGCACCATGGTAATCACGCCCAGGCACTGTTCTCCGGCGCGCAGGGGAGCTGCGATTGACGAGTGATCTGTCGGGAATTGCAGCGCCGTGCCCAACGGGCCGGATTGCTCATCTGCCTGGCGGATGAGTCGGTTGAGGTGAAAGGGCAGCCCGGTTCAGCCATTCCTGGACAGCGGCATTGGTCAGGAAGGCGTTTTCCAATTGGTCAGCATCGATGCCATGCACAGCAGCCAGGTGGAGATGTTGAGCGCCGATTTCCTCTAAAGGGTTAGTATCATCCAGGAGCCAGATAGCGGACGCCTCACAGGGTAAATTACGTTCCAATTCTCCCAGGATGGTATCCAACAATTTATCAAGAGGGATATTGGAGGATATCAACGAGGCTACATCCTTAAAACTTTCAGCCACCTGGCGGCGCCAATTTTCGGTACGATAGAGCGAAGCATTGCGAATAGCTATAGCTATGCTGGCTCCTAGAGCTTCATACAGGTTGCAGTCGTTATCGTTGAAAGCATTCAGCCGGTCGCTCTGGATATCCAACACGCCCAATACGTCTCCAGCAAAGATCAAAGGGACGGCAACTTCAGATTGGGTATTGAATGGCGGGAGGTGGGATGGCCGGTAATGCGGATCGCGGGTCACATCATTGGCCAGGATCGTATCCCCGGTGCGGCCCACGTAAGGTATGATCCCCTCTGGATCATCCAGGTCATACATGACAGGCTCATTCTTAAGCTTCTGGCTGCTCACACCGCTTCCAGCGCGGTAGATAATCTTTCGCCTTCCGGGGTGAACGGTGTACAGGTGCACGTAAGGGTGGTTAAACCGCTTGCGGATCAGGTGCACCACTTCATCGAGCAGGTCATCCGTGTCGAGGATTGAATTAAGCGCATGCCCGATTTCAGAGACCGCCGACATCTGATCGGCGCGCTGCTGCAGGCTGGTGTACAGGCGGGCGCTGTCGATTGCCACGGCCACATTATCTGCCAGGGAGCGCAGGACCAGCATGTCCATTTCGTGAAAACCATCCAGGTGGTTGCTCTGTACGTCCAGGATGCCCAGGACGCGATCCTCGATTTTCAAGGGTAAGGCTACTTCTGACTGCGTTTCAGGCAGGGCATCCACATAACGATAATTTGGCTCAACCTTCACATCGGGAGCAAGCAGTTCGACCCCATCTTGAGCTACCAGGCCAACAATCCCTTCCCCCATGCGAATTTTTTGAATGGGCAGATTGTTGGCGCCTGGCAGGGTGCCATGGCTGCCCCGCAGCAGGAGGGTTTCTCCATTTTCCTCCAGGGTAAAGATAGCGGCAAAGTAGTATTTGAAAGTGCGTTGGACCAATTCAGTCACCCGGCTGCAAAGCGTGTCCAGGTCGACCAGGTTGGCAATCTGGGTATTGACTTTACGCACCAGGGCGAGCTGCTCCTGGCGCCAGTTCTTGATAGTGACCTGGCGCGATATCTGCAAAGCCATAGCAGCGTGGGCGGTGATACCTTCTAGGACACTCAGCTCGCGCGGATTAAAAGCTGGCCCGTCGGGCCGCTCGGCATAGACAATACCCAACATGTTGCAATGATTGAGGAGTGGAACGGCGACCACAGGGTAGGAGTTGTCTGGTTTTTTACCGCCCCTTTTTTTCCTTGGTGACGGTTTCTGGCCGGTGAAACAGCCTTCCTGGCCATTCTGCAGGGCCTGCATAACCAGGGCAGGCGCATCGGCATCTGGTAAAACAGGGATTTCAGGTTCTCCGGGGAGCGGGTAAAAAGGACGTGCCAGCCAGACGTTAGCCAGGCATCCTAGCGTAACCTGGATCGTTTTTGAGATTAGCAGGCATTGAGCAGCCGCGTTGGGTTGTTCCAGCAGTTGCTCGCCCAGGCTGAGCAGGTGTTTCCATTCAGGCTCCCCAAGCAGCCCAGGATTAGCGATCACGCAATCCTCGTCTTGTGTTTTACCATAATCACAGTATTGCCACCGCCGGGTGGGTGCTCGAAGTGGATCTCATCCATCCATCTGCGCATAAAATACAATCCCAAACCGCGATCGTCCCTATCTTCCAGCGCTAAAGAGAAATCAGGTTCGGCCGCCTCTTCCGGGGTAAAAGATTCTCCCTGATCGCATAGAATGATGGTTAATTTATCATCCGTCTCGTTGCAAGTGCATTCGATATCGCCGCGTTCCTCGCCCCCATAGGCGTGTTCAATGATATTCGAACAGGCTTCATCGACAGCAGTTTCGACCGTGTAAGTTGCCAGACTATCAAACCCGGCCTCGGTGGCCGCGCGCCTGATAAACTCCCCGATTTTTGCCAGACTTTCGTACCGACCAGGGAAGACAACAGTTGTCATGAACCAATGACCACCTGGCTAAAAGCTACCTACGGCAGCCAGTACGTCGTTATATATTTTAAAGAAAGTGGTGAAACCAGCCAGATCGAGGGCGGAGTAAATGTTGGCAGGTACGGAGGCGAGGACGACCTCTCCCCGGTTGTAACGTTTGCAAATTTTTTGAATGTTGATCATCACTCTCAACCCAGCACTGGAGATGAAGTCCAATTCACTAAAATCCAGGATAATCTTATACCGGCCGTAATCCACCTTTGCGTTAAGTGCTTCGAGCAGTTGTGGGGCAGTTGCACTATCGACCCGGCCTTTTACCTTGACTAAATCACTATGCTTGTAGGGTGTAATTGTAATTTCCATCGGCCAACCTCCACTGAATCTGGATAACTGAAAGTAATGACTAGATTATAGCTTATTTAGCCATAAATTCAACAAAAAAACTTGATTATCAAAGCGACATCAGGGCGAGAGTATAATTATTTGGTGTGAAATAGTCAAAAATTTTTGCCATGTTACCGCCAGCAGAAAGGGAAAAAATGACTGCACAAATTCTGGATGGAAGCGCGGTCGCCGAACAAATCCGGGCTGAAGTAGCCGCAGAAGTCAAGACGCTGCTCGAAAAAGGTAAACCACGGCCAGGACTGGCCACGGTGTTGGTGGGTGAAAATCCTGCTTCACAGTCTTACGTGCGCGGAAAGCGCAAGGCCTGCGCTGAAGTGGGGATTGAATCGTTTGGATTTGAGCTGCCAGCGACTGCCAGCCAGCATGAGGTAGAAGAACTGGTGCAGAAATTAAACGCCGACCTGAAAGTGAATGGTATTCTGGTACAACTGCCTCTGCCTTCCGGTATGGATGAAGAACGCGTGCTTAGTCTGGTCAGCATTGATAAAGATATCGATGGGTTCCATCCGGTAAATATCGGCCGGTTGGCGCAAAAAGGGCGTGAACCGCGCTTTATTCCGTGTACACCCTCAGGGGTAATGCATTTGATCAGCAAGGTACTGCCAAACCTGGAAGGGGTAAATGCCGTCGTCTTAGGGCGCTCGAACATAGTCGGCATGCCAGTAGCTTTGCTGTTGGTGCGTGCCAACGCCACCGTTACCATTTGCCACTCGCACACGCGCAACCTGCCGGCGGTTACTCGCCAGGCGGACGTGCTGGTCGCTGCGGTGGGCAAAGCCGAAATGGTGCGCGCTGACTGGGTCAAGGCGGGAGCAGTGGTCATCGATGTGGGTATTAACCGAGTCGAGGATGCCTCACGCCCACGCGGTTACCGGCTGGTTGGCGATGTGGCATTTGATGAGGTGAAAGAAGTTGCTGGTGTACTTACCCCCGTTCCGGGGGGTGTTGGACCGCTGACGATTGCCATGTTATTGCGCAATACATTAAGAGCGGCTAAGTTGTCTGATCATTCATGAAATTGATGTTGTCTGACAATTGACTTTTTTGGGTTTTATGGGTAAACTCGATAAGGAAGTATAAATTTACCGATAAGCTTAAGAATTATGTCCACACTCCTCGTCCGAAACGTAACCTTGTTGGTCACGATGGATGACCAGCGCCGTGAAATCCCCTGGGGTGGATTATTTGTCCGGGATGGTTTCATCGAGAAGGTGGGTTTAAGTCAGGATTTACCCGAATCGGCAGACGCGCTGTTGGATTTGAAGGGGCATGTGGTCTTGCCCGGGTTGATCAATACTCACCACCATTTTTTCCAGACGCTTACTCGAGCCGTCCCGGCAGCCCAGAACGCCAACCTGTTCAACTGGCTGAAAACGCTTTATCCAATCTGGGCGCGTATGACGCCCGACGATATCTATCTTTCTACACAAACCGCTCTGGCTGAGCTGGCTTTGTCTGGTTGTACTACTGCCTCGGATCACCTGTACCTTTTTCCCAACGGTTCTCGACTGGATGATGAAATCGCGGCTGCCGGGGAAGTAGGCCTGCGCCTGCATGCTTCGCGCGGCTCGATGAGTCTGGGCGAGAGCAAAGGCGGGTTGCCGCCCGACAGTTTGGTTGACAGCGAAGAGGCCATTCTGGCGGATTCAGTTCGCCTGATCGAGCGCTACCACAATGGACGACCGGGCTCCATGCTGCAAATTGTCCTAGCGCCTTGTTCACCATTCAGCGTCACCGGCGAATTAATGCGCCAATCGTCAAAAATAGCCCGGCAGTATCGGGTTCACTTGCATACTCACCTGGCGGAAACTCAAGATGAAGAAGCCTTCTGCCTGGATAAGTTCGGCTACCGTCCGGTGGCGTACATGCAGTCGTTGGATTGGGTTGGGCAGGATGTCTGGTTTGCACACTCGGTGCATGTCAAGGAAGATGAAATTGGAGTGTATGCGCGTGAGGGTTGTGGTGTGGCGCATTGTCCAAGCTCAAACATGCGCCTGGCCTCCGGGATTGCCCCGGTGTGGGAATACATGCGCGCTGGCATCAGACTTGGCCTTGGGGTAGATGGCTCGGCCAGCAACGACAGCTCGAACCTGCTGGCTGAGGCGCGCTTGGCGATGCTGCTGGCGCGCCTGCGCTCTGGATTGGCCGGCGCTTCGCTTTCTGGGCATGCTGATACGCCGCCTTTGCTGACTGCTCGCCAGGCCCTCGAACTGGCCACGCGGGGTGGGGCGGCCGTATTGGGACGCAGTGACCTGGGCTCATTGGAAGTGGGCAAGTGTGCTGATTTTATTGCAATTGATCTGAACCGGTTAGACTATGCCGGCGCACTGGTTGATCCGGTGGCTGCGGTAACTTTTTGCGCTCCCCAGCGGGTAGATGTAAGTGTGGTAGGCGGAAAGGTGATTGTTCAGGATGGTCATTTACTCACCCTGGATGTGCCTCAGCACATCGAAAAGCATAATCAGGCTGCAAAGCGTTTGGTTATTTAGAGAGGTGGGCTGAATGAGTACTGACTCTTTCTGGCTGCAAGACGCCCGTGGATTGGTAGACTGCGCCATGGGACGTGTCCCAGCCGACCTGGTCATCCGCAACGGTCAATGGGTTTGCGTTCAGTCCGGGGAAATTATTCCCAATACCGATGTGGCAGTGATCGGTGGGCGGGTGGCTTTTGTCGGGTCGGACGCCAGCCATACCGTTGGCGCTACAACCAGGGTGATCGATGCGGCAGGACGCTACCTGGCGCCAGGCTTGCTGGACGGGCACATGCACGTCGAGTCAGGCATGCTGACGGTCACTGAATTCGTGCGGGCGGTGCTGCCCCACGGCACGACCGGTATGTTTGTCGACCCGCACGAGATTGCCAACGTATTCGGTCTGCGCGGCGTGCGCCTGATGGTCGACGAAGCCGGCTTGCAGCCGGTGCATGTTTTCGTCCAGATGCCTTCTTGTGTGCCTTCAGCGCCTGGGTTCGAGACCCCAGGAGCCGCGCTTGGGCCGGCAGAGGTAGCCGAAGCGATGACCTGGCCGGGTATAATCGGCCTGGGCGAGATGATGAACTTTCCCGGGGTATTTAATGGGGACGACAAGGTCCATGCAGAAATGGCAGTGACCCGCCAGTCGGGCAAGGCGATTGGCGGGCATTATGCCTCTCCGGATTTGGGGCTTCCATTCCATGGCTATGTGGCAGGTGGACCTGGCGATGACCACGAAGGTACACGTCTTGAAGATGCGGTAGCCCGCCTCCGGCAGGGGATGCGGGTGATGATGCGCTATGGTTCGGCCTGGCAGGACGTGGCAGCCCAGGTAAAGGCGGTCATCGAGTTGGGGCTCGATCCGCATCATTTTATCCTGTGTACAGACGACGCTCAATCGGCTACATTGGTCAACGAGGGCCACATCGACCGGGTCATCCGCCATGCAATTTCCCAGGGCCTATCTCCCATGCTGGCAATCCAGATGGCAACCATCAATACGGCTGAGTATTTCGAGGTCAGCCGGGAGATTGGCCTGATTGCCCCGGGCAGGTATGCTGATATCCTGCTGGTCGGGGATTTGGAAAAATTTACCGTCGACCTGGTGATTGCCTCCGGCAAGGTTACCGCGCAGAATGGAAAATTGCTGGTGGACTTACCGTCCGCATCCTATCCGGAATGGGTGATGCAGTCGATCCATCTGCCTCGCCCGGTAAAAGGCAGTGACTTTACCCTGGCTGCGCCGGCGCGACCACAGGTGACCGCTCATGTCATTGGCATCATCGAAAACCAGGCGCCCAATCGCCATTTGCGCTTGCAAGTCCCGGTAGTGAATGGCCAGGTCAAAGCTGATATGGAGCGGGACATCGCCAAGCTTGCCATGGTGGAGCGTCACCAGAGCACGGGCAACATCAAGCTTGGCCTGGTGCAAGGGTTCGGGTTCAACCAACCCTGTGCAGTGGCGACCACGGTGGCGCATGACAGCCATCATATGATCGTGGTTGGTACGGAGGATGAAGACATGGCTAAAGCAGTCAATACCCTGGCAGAATGCGGCGGTGGCCAGGTGGTTGTGCGCAAAGGGCAGGTGATCGGCAAGGTTGAACTGCCCATAGCTGGTCTCATGTCCAACGAACGGGCTGAGATAGTCGCAAAGAAAGCAGGGACAGTCCTGGCCGGGTTCAAAGCCTGCGGGTGCCAGATCAACAATCCGAATATGACCCTCAGCCTGCTCGGGTTGGTGGTCATCCCTGAGCTGCGCATTTCTGATTTGGGGCTGGTAGATGTGAACCGCTTTGATTTTATTCCGGTTTTCGAGTGATTTACTATCAGGGAGGGAGGATCATCCTTCGTCCATTGAATAGCCGCGCTGGCTTTCAGAAAGGATGGGATTATGACTCAAGAGGTACAGGTCGAGTCGACGCATATTTTTCAGCGGTTGCAAACTCGGCTTTCCAGGATGATCGCCGAAACGCCTCCTGGAAACCGCCTGCCGGCTGAGCCGGAACTGGCCAAACAGTTGGGCGTTTCACGAGCGACCTTGAGGGAGGCCATGCGTTCTTTCGAGGGACAAGGATTGATCCGCCGCAGACAGGGGATTGGTACCTTCGTGGTAGGGCATTCTCAGGTTATAGAAAGCGGTCTTGAAGTTCTGGAAAGCATTGAGACACTGGCCAGGCGTATCCAGCTTGAAGTCTCGATGGGAGCGTTGCATGTCAGCCAGGTAAAAGCTACCCCGACCATGGCAACTGCCCTGCAGGTTGAGGAGAATGCAAAGTTAGTCCAGATTGCGCGGGTAATCCAGGCGGAACGACGGCCGGTGGCTTACCTGGTGGACACCTTGCCGGAGGATATCCTGGCGCCAGCCGATTTACAGCAAGGTTTCACCGGTTCGGTGCTGGATTTGCTACTTCAGCACAGCAATTTGCCCCTGGCCACTTCTCGGGCTGAGATTCAGGCGGTGGCGGCATCACCGGAGATTGCCCGCTTGCTTGAGATCCAACGCGGGGACGTATTATTGATGTTCTCAGCCCAGTTATTCACTTCCACTGGTAAGGTGGTCGATTATTCATTGAGCTATTTCTTGCCCGGGTATTTCCAATTCCATGTGGTCCGCCGAGTGGAAGGATCTAGATAAGAATCAGAAGGAGGTTTTTTATAATGCGTAGTTTCTCGGGTCGTGATATCCTTTCGCTCAAGGATTTCGAGCGCTCGGAGTTTTTCCGTGTATTTGAAGTGGCAGATCAGCTCGAGCCGATTGCCCGTAACCGCCGCAACAGCGATCTTCTAAAAGAGAAGACCTTGGTGACGGCTTTTTACCAGCCCAGCACGCGCACACGTCTGGCGCACGAAGCCGCCATGCACCGTTTGGGTGGGCATGTGACCGGGTTCTCAGACGTCAAGAATACACGCGCCGGTGATTGGTACCAGGAATCCATTAAAGATACCGTACACATGCTTGAATATTACGGCGATGTGATCGTCATGCGCCATTTTCAGCAAGGCGCGCCTGCCGAAGCGGCGAAGTGGGCCAGTATTCCGGTGATCAATGCTGGCGATGGCTGGGGCGAGCATCCCACCCAGGTGCTGACCGACCTTTATACGGTCTTGAAGGAAAAAGGAACCATTGATGGCCTGACTTTCCTGTGCATTGGGGACATGCGTATGCGCACCATGCACTCCATCTCTTATGCCCTGACCCAATTCGACTGTGAAGTGATCTATGTCGCCCCGCCAGCCATGTCGCTGACCGATGAATTCAAGAAAGAGTTACAGCAGTACAACCTGCGCTTCACCGAAGCCGAGCACG
The DNA here is from genome assembly GCA_963820415.1 of uncultured Chloroflexia bacterium. Classification (GTDB taxonomy): domain Bacteria; phylum Chloroflexota; class Anaerolineae; order Anaerolineales; family Anaerolineaceae; genus CAWFZT01. The sequence continues at coordinate 44,603 of CAWFZT010000005.1, forward strand.
TTGCCCAGGTGATCGATCAGGCTGACGTGATTTATATGGAGCCGGTGGTTCAGCCGGATTACACAAGGCGCGCCAGGAAGCCAGCGCAGACCATGGCCTTACCCCGGACAACTATAAGGTAACCCGCCAACTCCTGGCCGAAAAAGGTCGGCCCAACTCGATCGTTTTACATTCCTTACCGCGTATGGATGAGTTGCCTCCAGACGTAGACAGCACCCGGCACGCCCGTTATTGGGAAGAGGCCTTCAACGGTGTAGTGATGCGCATGGCGCTCCTGGCGTTGATACTGGGAGCGATGGAATAATATCTAAAGCAGTTGTTGATCTTATCATCCCCGATGAATTGGGGATGGAAAGATCATGACTGCGCGAAGCGTATTATGCAGAAGATCCGTTCGCTGCGCTTCCCTGCCTGGACGGTCCCCCTGGCTTTATTGGGAGTGGCCGTGCTTGCTTATGGGATTTTTATCCCATGGTTCAGGTTGTACGGCGATGATTGGTCTTATCTGTGGAACTATCACTTGTTTGGAGCAGGATCGTTTGGCGAATTTGTGGCCGGAGACCGTCCTTACTCGGCCTGGATCTACAGCCTGGCGACCGGTCTGTTTGGTGAAAAATACATTTATTACCACATCCTTTTGGTTGTGCTACGCTGGTTGAGCGCAGTCCTTTTCTGGTGGATATTGGGTTTCTTCTGGCCGGGGAACCCGGTTGGGCGAGCCGGGGCGGCTTTGTTGATGCTGGTTTATCCCGGTTTCAAACAGCAGCCCATCCCACTGGAATTTATCCTACATTTCACCGTGTTGTCGTTATTTCTGGCTTCGTTAGGATTGATGGCGCTGTCATTCCGCAAGCCGGCCTGGTTCTGGCCGTTGACTGTCCTGGCAATGCTGTGTTCTGCCAGTATGTTCTCACTGGAATACTTTATCGGCTTAGAGCTAGCGCGCCCGCTGTTAATAGGAGCATTGCTAAAAAATGAAAAGCCAACTGGACGCCCGTTGAGATCTTTGTGGCTGCGGGTTTTCCTGGCCTGGCTACCTTACTTACTGGTGCTGGCGGCTTTTCTGGTCTGGCGCATCTTCATCTATAAATTCCAGTTTTACCATCCGTTACTACTTGAACAACTTTCGACCAACCCTTTGAATGCTCTGACCGGGTTGGCCTTGCGCATCCTGACCGATCTGAAAACGGTCACCTGGGACGCCTGGAAACAGATCTTCAGTCTGCCACCGGCCGGGCGGAACGGACTGGCCTTGGATTTTGCGCTGGTAATAGCTGGGTTCGGGCTGGTTGGGCTATTTTTGATAAAGCTCGACCTTGCCAGGAATGAAGATTTTGACAAGTATTGCTTGCGATTTAAGCGGACAGCCGGCATCTTGCTGGCGAGCATTTTTCTACTGTTGGTGGCGGGAATGCCTTTCTGGGTGCCGGTTATCCCTGTGGAAATGGTTTTCCCCTGGGACCGCTCCAGCCTGCCTTTCATTATCGGCAGCAGCCTGGCGCTGGCTGGCCTGGTGACCCTGATCCCAGGGCTGCGCTTCCAGGCGCTGCTGCTGGCCGGGCTGGTTGGCCTGAGCCTGGGCTGCCAATACCAAAATGCACTGGTCTACCGAGAGGAAGGAGACAATGCCCAGGCATTTTTCTGGCAGTTGAGCTGGCGCGCTCCTGGGCTTCGACCTGGCACGATTGTCATCTCCGATAATATCCCGTTGAATCGCTTCAGCGATAACGACCTTACTCCCATATTAAACTGGACCTATGCTCCCGCGCTGGAGGGACATGAAATGGCCTACCAGTTTTTTGATATGGTGGCTAGGGAAGAAGGCGGGTTGCCCGGTTTTAAAGCTGGCCTGGCGGTAGAGCACAGTTTGCGGACGATGGATTTTCATGGTACAACTTCCAGCGTCCTGGCAGTAAATTTCGGGTTGCCCGGGTGTCTGCATGTCCTTTCGAGCGAGGATGCCAGACAGCCTGGTTTAACGGATAACCTGCGGAGAGTTTTACCGCTCTCGCAACTCAGCCAGATTGTAACGGCTGCGCAGCCTCCAGCGGTACCCCCCTCCATGCTATCCCCCGAGCCAACGCATACCTGGTGTTACTTCTATGAAAAAGCAGACCTGGCCCGCCAGGTAAGTGACTGGCAAAAGGCGGCGGAATTGGGCGACCGAGCTGCCGGGTTATTGCTGAAGCCAGCCAATTTGTCAGAATACCTGCCATTTATTGAAGGATATGCTCATCTGCTGCAATGGGATAAGGCCAGCGCTCTATCAAAAGAAGTGAATACGGATGCACAAATGTTCCCGGCTTTATGTACAACCTGGAAACGAGTTGCCAGGGATATGGCCTCTGTTAGCGAGGTAAATCCAAAGATTGAATCAATCCGGATTGAATTGGGTTGTCTGTCATAATTTTAGACTCTGAAAGGAGATAATATGCAAACATTTTTACATGGACGTGACTTAATTGGAGATCTCGATTTCAGCCGGGAAGAAGTTGAGACAGTCCTGGACGTGGCTTTTGATCTGAAGCGGAAACGCGCCTTGAATGAACCGCACGCTTATTTGCGGGATAAGACGCTGGCGATGTTGTTCTTCTTCAGCAGCACGCGCACGCGTGGTTCCTTCGAAGCCGGCATGGCGCAACTGGGTGGTCACGCGGCCTTTATCGAATCGCGCACAACGCAGATCGCTCACGGGGATACAGCCAAAGAGATCGGTGAGATCCTGGGCAGGTATTACGATGGGATGGCCATCCGTCATGTGGATTGGGGAGTGGGAAACCAGTACATCAAAGAGGTTGCGCACTACTCGCGTACGCCGGTTCTAAATATGCAATGCGAGATCTACCACCCCTTCCAGATCCTGGCGGATTTGATGACCGTTATAGAAAAGAAAGGCCGCGACCTGCGGCGCAAAAAGATGGTGGTCTCATGGGCTTATGCTGCTTCTTATCAGAAACCCATGTCCGTTCCACAGAGCTTGATCCTGCAAATGCCTCGCTTTGGCCTGGATGTAGTGTTGGCGCACCCGCCTGAATTCCGCCTTATGCTGGACATTATGGACCAGGCCAGAGAACAGGCGCGCAAATTTGGCACCAGTTTTGAAGTGGTGGATGATATGGATGAGGCCTTCCACAATGCTGATATCATTTATGCCAAGTCATGGGGAGCCATGGTGCACACCCAGGATGAGAAGCAGGGCGCGGAAATTATCAAAAAGTATGCAAGTTGGATCACGGATGGACGCCGGATGAAACTGGCCAAAGAGGATGCGATCTATATGCATCCGCTTCCAGCCGACCGCAACGTAGAGGTAACCGACGGCGTGATTGATAGCACTCAATCAGTTGTATATGATGAGGCCGAAAACCGTTTACATGCGCAAAAGGCAGTCATGGCCCTCACCATGGGGTGAGTACCAGCCAACCTGGCAAAGGACACTCTTCCTTTACCAGGTAAGTTAATCAACAAATAAGGAGAGGATAATCAATGGCTAATAGGGTTGCAGTTGTAGCAATCGGTGGGAACTCACTGATCAAGGATAGTCAGCATCAATCGGTTGAGGACCAGTACCTGGCGGCTAAGGAAACCTGTCTGCACATTGCCGATATGATCGAAGCCGGCTGGGACGTGGCGATTGGCCATGGAAACGGCCCGCAGGTAGGTTTTATCCTGCGCCGGTCCGAGGTGGCGCACAAGGTCGAGGGAATGCACGAGATACCTTTGGACGTTTGTGGCGCAGACAGCCAGGGCGCCATCGGTTATGCCCTGCAGCAGAACCTGCAAAACGAGCTGCGCCGGCGTGGGATCAAGAAGCCGGTCACTACGGTGGTTACCCAGGTGGCTGTAGATCGTAACGATAAAGCGTTCCAGAATCCGAGCAAGCCGATCGGTGGCTTCATGGGCATAGCCGAGGCCAAAACGCGCGAGAAGGACCTTGGCTGGACAGTTGTCGAAGATGCCGGGCGTGGCTGGCGCCGGGTGGTCGCTTCCCCGATTCCCAAACGCGTGGTTGAACTCGAATCGGTGCAGACCCTGATAAAAACAGGCACGATTGTCGTCACGGTTGGCGGTGGAGGCATCCCAGTGATTGAAGACAGCAACGGCGATTTGGTGGGAGTCGCGGCAGTTATCGATAAGGATTATGCCAGCAGCCTGCTGGCACGCGAAATTAAAGCTGACCTGTTACTCATCTCGACCGCGGTTGAGAAAGTGGCTCTAAATTTCGGCAAGCCGGATCAAAAATTTATTGACAGGATGACCTTGTCTGAAGCCAAGAAATACCTGGCTGAAGGCACCCATTTTGCCAAAGGTTCAATGGCGCCCAAGATCCAGGCGATCATCTGGTTCCTCGAAGCCGGTGGTAAACGAGCATTGATCACCGACCCCGAGCACATCAGCGCAGCGCTGAAAGGTGAAACCGGTACCTGGATTTTACCGGACTAGCCCGTTTTTTTCCCTCCGGGGGTTACGGAGAAACATCGATGTTTTATGATGTGTTGTTTATTCTTGCTAGATATTTCCAAAGGGTTGAATTTGTCATTCCCCCGTCTTTCAAGGCGGGGGAAAATATTTCAAACCAGCCAATCTTAAGAAATTTATAATTGCCTTCTGATCTGCTTGATTTGAGAGTAAAATAGTGAATATTACATTGGTGGTTTCTTTAAAAGAGTGTCTTGCCGTTTTTCTTACGTCTACAAGGCACTTTGCTGTTATAACTGGTTCTTGTTGGTATTATCCCGCCCGACCAGTTTCTGGAATGAAAAAGGAGGTGATGGGTATTGGAAAATGACGGCAAGTTCGAGTTCGAAATATTTTGAAACAATTGGCTCTTACAACCTTAAAAATGGAGAAGAAAAGATGACTGTAAAACGCATTTGGTTCATAGTTTCCCTCGTTGTATTGGCTGCGATGTTCTTCACAGCCTGCGCGCCGCAAGCAACCCCAACCGCCGCGCCAACCCAGGCGCCTCAACCCACTACCCCTCCACAGCCGACTGACACTACTGCGCCGACCCAACCGGCGGCGGCGACCGCCACTCAAGCTCCGGCAGCCACCCAGGCTCCAGCAGCCACCGACACCTCGGCGCCCACGCCGTTTGTTTTCGGCCTCGTCATGGTTGGCCCGTACAACGATCAAGGATGGAGCCAGGCTACTTATGATGCCGGGCAATATGCAGTATCCAAGATCCCGGGCGCTAAAATGGTTTATATTGATAAGGCTAACACCTCAGATCGCCCCGGCACTACCGGCTTGCAGTTGGGCGAGCAGTTGGTAGCCCAAGGCGCGCAATTCATCATCTACAACTCCGATGACCTGAAAGATGACGCCCTCCAGTTCGCACAGAAACACCCGGACATCCCGGTAGTCCATTTGTCGGGCGACTATTCCTGGGCAGACTGGCAAGGATTTCAAGAACCAGCCCAACCTGGTGAACGTCATGGGCCGCATGGAATATGGCAAGATGATGGGCGGTTGCGCGGCGGCTTTAACCACCCAAACCGGCCAGATCGGGTTCTTGGGCCCATTAATCAACGACGAAACTCGCCGTTTGGCCGCGTCGGCCTACTTGGGCGCCAAGTACTGCTGGACACAGGTATTGAAGAAGGATGCCGCCGCCCTGAAATTCAAGGTGACCTGGATCGGTTTCTGGTTCAATATCCCCGGCGTCACCTCGGATCCGACTCAGGTAGCGGACGATTTCTTCAACAGCGGTTATGACGTGGTTATTTCCAGCATCGATACCACCGAAGCCTTGGTGGAAGCCAAGAAGATGACCGCCGCTGGCAAGAAAGATTTCGCGGTCGCCTATGATTACACCAAAGGCTGCGATGCAGCTCCGGATGTCTGCCTGGGCGTGCCCTATTTCAACTGGGGCCCGGCTTACGTCAAATGGATCAACATGGCCCAGGCCGGTACCTTTAAGACTGCCTTTGATTGGAATGGACCGGATTGGACCAATATCAACAATCCGGATACTTCAGCCATTGGCTTTAACAAAGGCCAGGCGCTTTCCGCAGATGCCTCTACCGGCGTCGATAATCTTATCAAAGCCATGGCAGGCGGACTGAACCTGTGGACTGGCCCGATCAATCTACAGGATGGCTCCGTCTACCTCAAGGACGGCGAAGTTGGTACAGATTTGCAGGTCTGGTACTTGCCCCAGTTGCTTCAGGGCATGGAAGGCCAGAGCGTTTCGAAATAAACAATCACCTGTAAAAGGGGGAAGACATGCAAGTGTCTTCCCCCTCCCTTTAGGATAGCCAAATCAGATGGAAGTTGAACTCCACAATATCTATAAAACCTTCGGCATGGTGCGCGCCAACATCGGCATCAATCTTAAGGTTCCGGCGGGCTCCATTCAGAGTATTTTAGGAGAAAATGGCGCCGGAAAGAGCACCCTCATGAAAGTTCTCTCCGGCTTCATCCAGGCTGATTCTGGTGAGATTCTGCTGAACCACCAACCGGTGATCATCCAGAGCCCGGCAGATGCCATCCGGCATGGCATAGGCATGCTGCACCAGGATCCGCTGGATTTTCCTCCCATGAAAGTCATTGATGATTTTATCCTGGGCCGTTCCGGGTCCCTTTTCCTGCCGCACAAAGAGGCGGAAAAGGAATTCATGGCCTTGCAGCAGAAATTTAATTTTTCGATTGATCCTGAAACTTATGTCGACACGATGACAGTCGGCGAACGCCAGCAGCTCGAAATCTTGCGGCTGCTGTGGCTGGGGGCGCAGGTGCTGATCCTGGACGAACCTACCACGGGTATTAGCGCCCTGCAAAAAGAAAAATTATTCGAAACCTTGCGTCTGCTGGTTTCTCAGGGAATGACGGTTATTTTTGTTTCGCATAAGCTGGAAGATGTCGAAAACCTGTGCGACCGGGTGGCTGTGTTAAGGCGGGGAGAATTAGTAGGCGAAGTGCTTCCCCCTTACGACACTACCCAACTGGTCGAACTAATGTTTGGAAAGATCTTGACCCTGGGAGAACGCCAATCGTGTAATACAGAGATCCCAGCCTTCGAGCTGAAAGATCTGGAAATCGAAGATTACCGGATGAAAATCGAAGGCGTCAATCTCAAGCTGTGTAAAGGGGAAGTGATCGGCCTAGCAGGTATGGAAGGCAGCGGGCAAGGCATCCTTTTGCGCGCCTGCTGCGGCCTCGTGCGACCGGTAGCCGGGAAGGTGATGGTCGATGGACATAATCTGTCTGGTAAGTCTTACCACGACTACATGGAAAAGGGAGTGGCCTTCCTGCCGGCTTCCCGCCTTGAAGAGGGACTTGTCCCCGGGCTTACCCTGGCTGAGCATTTTATCCTGGCCGAATCTCAGCAAGGCATCTTTATAAACTGGAAACGAGTCTATGCTCACACAGAACGGCGCATTTCTGATTTTGCCATTCACGGCAGGCCGACCAGTAAAGTAGAAACCCTTTCAGGCGGTAACCAGCAGCGCGCTATCCTGGCTTTGTTGAGGAACCCGCTGTCTGTGCTGCTCCTGGAACATCCTACGCGCGGCCTGGATATCGAATCGACCATTTATATCTGGGATAAGCTGAAGGAGCGCTGCCGTCAGGGGGCTTCGATCATTTTCATTTCACCGGACCTGGACGAAATATTGCAATACAGCGACCGCATCCTGGTCTTCTTCAGCGGTAGGGTTTCACCCCCGCTGGATGCCAACAATACTACAGTCGACCATCTCGGGCAGTTAATCGGCGGAAAAGGCTGGTCAGATACGTTTGTGGCTTAGGAGAATTCATGGCTAAAGAACGGGCGCGTTGGATCAATCTTGCTTTTCAGCTTGGAGCCATCGTTACAGCTCTGCTATTCTCTACGCTGATCATGCTCCTGGCTGGTGCTCCTCCGCTGCAAGCATTCAAAGAAATTATCTTAGGGGCAGTCGGTTCAACTGATAATATTTCGAACGTCCTGGTGGCCTGGGTGCCTCTGCTTCTATCGACCACCGGCCTGCTGGTCACTTTTACGGCTGGCCTGTGGAACATCGGCATCGAGGGGCAAATCACCCTGGGCGCTATTTTTTGCACCTGGGAGCTGCGCCTTTTTCAGCAGAGCAGCCTCCCGCCTTGGATTATCCTGGTGGTGTCCATTCTGCAGGGTATGTTAGGCGGCGCCATATGGGCGGCCCTGGTGGGCGCCTTGAAGACTTTCGGTGGGGTGAATGAAATTTTTGGCGGCCTGGGGATGAACTTCATTGCCACTGCGATCACATTGTGGTTGATCTTTGGCCCGTGGAAGCGTCCTGGGATCGGCTCCATGTCGGGCACCGAACCATTCCCTGCGACGCTCTGGCTTCCGGTGCTTCCTAATTTACGATTGAGCCTGTGGTCCGTGATCCTGGGTATCCTGGCTTTGATCGTGATTTACCTGCTTTTGCAAGGGACCTATTTTGGCCTGCGCCTGAAAGCGGTTGGCAACAACTTGCGGGCAGCTTTCCGCCTGGGTATCCCTACCTGGCAGAATACGATGACCGCCTTTATCTTGTGCGGCATGTTTGCCGGCCTGGCGGGGGCGATCCAGGTCACCGGGGTCTATCACCGGCTGATCCCCTCTATCTCCAGCGGATATGGATTCCTGGGCTTGATGGTGGCCATGTTGATTAACTACCAGGCGTTGTGGGTGGCGCCAGTGGCGCTCTTTTTTGCCGCCCTCAATATTGGCAGCATTCAACTGCCCATCGTGCTGAAACTGGATTCTTCCCTTTCAGGGGTTTTACAGGGCAGCCTGGTGTTGTTTGTCTTGATTGTAGATGGCATTCGCCAGCGCGTCCTGGGCCGTAAGTCCTGAGGAGGTCAGATGAATTTTAATTTGATTTTGATTGGACTGGCAGGGGTGCTTTCGGCAGCCGGTCCGGTGCTGTTTGCCACGATTGGCGAGACATTTTCAGAACGGTCAGGGGTAATCAATCTATCGGTAAATGGGACGATCCTGCTTTCAGCCATGTTCAGCTTTGCGGTGGCTCTAAAGACCAATAGCCTCATCCTGGGTTTCCTGGCCGGGATGGCCATTGGAGCGCTGGTGGCATTGGTGGTGGCTTTCAGCAGCATTACTCTGCACCAATCGCAGGTGGCAGTCGGTTTTGTGCTGACCTTGATGTGCCGGGACCTGTCTTATTTCCTGGGGAACTCGATCATGGGAATATCCGCTCCCACGCTGCCCTCCTTAACGATTCCCGGCTTGGTGAAAATTCCAATCTTAGGCCCACTGCTGTTCAAGCAGGACCTGATGACTTATTTAAGTTACCTGCTGATCTTCCTGGCCTGGATTTGGATTTTCAAGACGCGCCCCGGTCTGGTCTTGTTGGGGGTGGGGGAAAGGCCGGCGGCGGCCTACATCCGTGGCGCCAATGTCAAAAAAATCCGCTACTTGTATACGGCGCTCGGAGGGGCGCTGGTAGGCCTGGCCGGGCCGATCTATTCACTCAGCCTGAAAGCTGGATGGAAGGGTACCATTTCTGGCCTGGATGGAATTGGTTGGATTGCCCTGGCAATCACGATTTTTGGCGGTTGGAATCCGATCCGGGCCGCTTTCGGCGCTTACCTGTTTGCCCTTCTGCAATGGCTGGGCCTGGTATTACAGCCAAGCCTGCCCAACATCCCCTCTCAGGTGTTGCAGGTAGCGCCTTTCCCGCTGATGATCCTGACCCTGCTGCTGGTGAACCTTGGTAATACCGAATGGGTGGAACGGACGTTGGCCGGCATGCCGCCCCGCACCCGCAGATTTGTGTCACGCCTGCTCAGATCCATGCGTTCATCCCCGCCTTCTGCGTTGGGAACCCCGTTTGAAAATCAATAGGTGCGACCATGGATAATTTTCTGGGTTATCGCTGTTCTATTTGTGGAAAAGAATACGGGCCTTTTGAAATTGATTATGTTTGCACTCAGGATGGCGGCAACCTGGATGTGATCCTGGATTATGAGGCGATTCGCCGAAAATACCGGGTAGAGGATATCACCTGCCGCCAGGATTTTTCGCTCTGGCGATACTTACCCCTCCTGCCGGTGGCTGACCCTGGGGGCGAAGGTACGCCGCTGCGCATGGCGGGGTGGACGCCGGTATATTCTCCTCCGGCCCTGATGAAAAAACTCAATCTGCGCAATCTATGGGTAAAAGATGAGGGGCGCAATCCGACCGCTTCATACAAAGACCGCGCCAGTTCTGTGGTAGTAGCCCGCGCCCGCCAGATCAATGCTAAAGTGATTGTGACTGCCTCCACCGGAAATGCCGGGGCCGCCCTGGCAGGTATGTCGGCAGCGGTCGGCCAGCCAGCGGTGATTTTCGCCCCGCGCACCGCGCCGCCAGCCAAGATCGCCCAGCTCCTGATTTACGGCGCCCAGGTAATCCTGGTGGATGGAAATTACGACCAGGCTTTTGACCTGACCATCCAGGCTGCTGAGGAATTCGGCTGGTACTGCCGCAATACGGGCTACAACCCCTTTACTGCAGAAGGTAAGAAGACCGGCGCGCTGGAGATTTGGGAAAATATCCTTATTAACCAGGCGGATCAACAGGATTCTCTGGCCGTTTTTGTATCGGTAGGGGATGGGAACATCATTTCTGGCCTGCATAAAGGGTTCAAAGATCTGAAGGCCCTGGGATGGCTTGGCCAAATGCCGCGTTTGTTTGGCGTGCAGTCTGAGGGTTCGGCTGCCGTCGCCAACGCCTTTTTTGCTCACAGCGAAGTGATCCAACCAGTCTCGGCCCATACCATAGCCGACAGCATTTCGGTCGATCTTCCACGCGATGGCGTACGGGCAGTCAGGGCGGCTGTGCAGACCGGCGGGGCCTACATTACGGTCCCTGATGAATCGATTCTGAAAGCGATTGCAGAATTGGGGCAGGTGGGCATCTTTGCCGAGCCTGCCGGGGCAACGGCTTACGCCGGCATGCTGAAAGCCTTGATCCAGGGGCTGATCGATCCCGAAGATCCGATCGTAGTAATCAACACGGGGAGTGGTTTGAAGGATACTCACGCTGCCATGCAGGCGGTCAAAGAAGCTCCTGTGATCGAGCCGACCCTCGAGGCATTGAAAAAACATCTGGCAAAGTGAATTGGAAGTGAACCATCCGTGTGATTGTAGGATTGACTTCCGTCTTTTTTGAAGCAGGACGATAACTCGCCGTAAAGAGTAGAATGGGGACGTGAACGAATGGAACCTACTTTTTCGATCGTTGTGCCGGTCTTCAACGAGGTTGAAAGCCTGCCGGAATTGTACCGGCGGGTTACTGAAACCATGGCATCCACCGGTGAGACCTGGGAATTGGTCTTTGTTGATGATGGCTCGCGGGATGGGTCGACTGAAATAATCCGCAACCTGGGCAAGCAAGACATGCACGTGCGCCCGGTTATTTTTGCACGCAATTTCGGCCATCAGATTGCTATCACAGCCGGGCTGGATTACAGCGAAGGGCGGGCAGTGGTCGTGATGGATGCGGATTTGCAGGATCCTCCTGAGGTAGTGCTCGAACTGATTGCTAAATGGCGCGAGGGTTACCAGGTAGCTTATGCCGTCCGGGCAGAACGGGAAGGTGAATCCTGGTTTAAGAAAACCAGTGCCTCTTTGTTCTACCGGATCATTTATCGCATTACGGATGTAAAGATTCCTCTCGACACGGGTGATTTTCGCCTGATGGATCGCCAGGTCGTGGAAGTCCTCAAGAAAATGCGCGAGCGCCACCGTTTTCCACGCGGTATGGTGGCCTGGGTGGGATTTCGCCAGGCGCCCGTACCTTACCGCCGGGCAGCGCGCTTTGCTGGTGAGACCAAGTACCCGTTCAAGAAAATGGTCAAACTGGCCTTGGATGCGGTCACCAGCTTTTCTTATTTCCCGCTACAAGTAGCCACCTATTTGGGTTTTGTGGCAGCGATGTTCAGCATCGTCGCTATTCCAGTGGTAATTGTGTTGCGTTTATTCGGGCACGAAGCCTTTCTGGGGCAGGCCACTACCTTGCTGGCGGTGCTGTTCCTGGGCGGGGTGCAGTTGCTTTGCGTAGGTGCATTGGGGGAATATATAGGCAGAATTTACGACGAAGTAAAAGCGCGACCGCTGTATATCGTCAGTGAGGCGCCGCAGGGCTCAAATTCAAATCAGACAGGAATTAATTAAAATGGCTAAGATAGACTTGACCATGCAAACTGACCGGCTGGAACGCACCATCCAGCGGGCGCGCGAACGCAACATAATCGTCCCAACTTTTGCGCAGATGAAAAACCCTGACCTTATCCCTGGGAAAGTAAAAACGGATCTAAAAGGGATTGGCCTGTGGGACGTGGCCTCACGCAACCTTTTCCGTATCACCTGGAAAAATCAGCCGGTGACCTCAGGAGGAAACTTCGGCGGGGTCAATTATATTGAATTTCCCAGCAGCCTGACCGGCATCGAGGCGCGGGTGATTGCCTTGGTGGGTAAGTGGTTCCCAACCGGGGCGCATAAGGTGGGAGCGGCCTTCGGGTGTCTGGCGCCGCGCCTGGTTACTGGGCAGTTTGACCCGACCACGCAGAAAGCGGTCTGGCCTTCGACGGGCAATTATTGCCGGGGAGGCGCCTACGATTCGGCCTTGTTGGCTTGTGAATCAATTGCCATCCTACCTGAAGGGATGAGCCGGGAGCGCTTTGAATGGCTGTCTAAGATTGCCAGCAAAGTGATTGCCACACCGGGCAGCGAATCGAACGTAAAAGAGATCTTTGATAAATGTTGGGAACTGCGGCGCTCAGGCCAGGACCTGATGATCTTCAACCAGTTCGAAGAGTTTGGCAATTACCTGTGGCATTACGAAGTCACGGGGCACGCCATGGAGGACGTGTTGAAGAAGGTTTTCGGCCCGCATGATGCTTACCGGGGCGTGGCGCTTACTACCGGTTCAGCCGGGACGATTGCCTGCGGCGATTACCTCAAACAGATCTTTCCTTCCAGCAAGATCATCGCCAGTGAGGCATTACAGTGCCCCACGCTGCTGGAAAATGGGTTCGGGGCGCATCGCATCGAGGGGATCGGCGATAAGCATGTGCCGTGGATCCATAATATCAAGAATACTGATCTGGTGGTGGCGATCGACGACAATGCCGTGGTCAACCTCATGCGCTTGTTCAACGAACCTGCCGGACGGTCTTATCTCATTCGCAAGGGCGTCCCGCAGAAGGTGGTTTCTCAGCTTGACCTGTTGGGTTTCTCCGGGATTGCCAACACGCTTTCAGCAATCAAGTTCGCCAAGTACTACGAATTGGGCAGTAATGACGTGGTACTGACCGTTTTGACCGATTCGATGCAGCTTTACGGCAGCCGCATCCGTGAATACCGCCAGCAGTTTGGCGATTTCAGCGAAACAGATGCTGCAGAAACCTACGCTCGCTATTTGCATGGCGTAACCACCGATGCTTTGCTTGAGTTGAGCTACGCAAACCGCAAGCGCATCCACAATCTGAAATACTATACGTGGGTCGAGCAGCAGGGAAAAACCTTCGAAGAGATCAATGCCCAATGGTACGATCCAAACTATTGGACGGAAATCCAATCCCAGGTAGCTGAAGTCGATGCTCTGATCAACGACTTCAACGAACGAGTGGGTCTGGTAAAAGAGTTATAACTTTTCTGTATGAACGCTACCCCACCCTTGTCGGCAATCATCCTGGTCTCGATCGCGCCAGCCAGGCGGGATATGGAAATTGCCCGGCTGTTAGGCTGGTACCGGGTTCCGCTGCGTTTCGCCCCCAAGGTAATTGATGTTGACTATCTGGCCTTTTATCAAACAGGCGCCTACGGCGAAGAACACCGCTGGCGCATCGAAAGCTTTGCGGAGGTGCGCGGGCACGAGCTGACCACGCGGGCAGAGCTATTTCGGGATGAACCAGACCACCCACGCGCCCACGAAGAATATTACAAAATCCAGCTTGGCCCGCTGCAGAGTTTATCCAGGCCGATCCTGGCCGGACGGTGGAAACGCGTCACTTTTCTCTACACCACGGGCGAGTTATTTCAACGGGCTGAGACGCTCAACGACCTGGTCGTCCGCCAGGAAGAGCGGGAAATCTTGTGGCGCAGTTTACGCGATCGGGCTTTACGGACTGGCCAATATAAAACTCAGGACCTGCCGGAAATGGCTTTGGACCCGCTGCTGCTGGCCATGCTGGGTGAGTTAAACAAAAAGGAGGACCATGGCTCTACTGATTAAATCAGGTACGCTGGTTACCGCAGCGGAAACATTCAAGGGAGATATTCTGGTGGATGGGGAACGCATCGTTGAAATTGGCTCCGACCTGCCGGCGCCGGGCAATGGTGAAGTGGTGGATGCCAGCGGTAAGCTGGTTTTGCCGGGCGGTGTGGATGTCCATACCCATTTTGGCCTGCCAATGGGAGGAACGGTTTCTTCCGACGATCATTTCACCGGGCATAGAGCAGCAGCATTTGGTGGAACGACGACGGCAGTTGATTTTGTGGCGCATGGACCTGGCTCGCTGGCGGCCAATATTGATCTGTGGCATGCCATGGCAGACGATAAAGCCGCCATTGATTTTGGTTTTCATATGAATATTACCCGCCTGGACGGTGAAGTGGAAAAAGAAATCCAAGGATTGGAGAAGGAAGGTATTACCAGCGTAAAAGTCTTCATGGCTTATCCCAACCTGCGCTTGAGCGATGGGGATATTTTCCGCGTGATGCGGATTGCCCATGAGCATGGTTTGTTGACCATGCTACATGCGGAAGGAGGAGAGGTGATCAACCTGCTGGTGCCTGAAGCTCTGGCAGCCGGACACACAACCCCCCTGTGGCATGCGCTTACCCGCCCTACCTGGGGGGCAGTGGAAGCCACTCTGCGCGGCGCCCTACTGGCAGCCCAGGCGGACGCCTGCCTGTATATCGTTCATATGAATGCCGCCGGGGAAGTTGACCAGCTCGAGTATGCCAGGCAGCATGGGGTGAAAGTAATGGGCGAAACCTGCCCACAGTACCTGCTATTCACTCAGGCCAACTTGCGGCAGCCAGACGGCGCCAAATGGGTCTGTTCCCCGCCGGTGCGTGAAGCTGCCGATAACGCTCGCCTTTGGGAAGGCCTTTCCCGGGGTATTCTGCAAACAGTCGCTACCGACCACTGCCCCTTCTTTTATGATGGGACGAAGCCAATTATTTTTGATGGCCATCCGGTGGCTATTCCGGGCAAAGAGTTAGGGCGAGATAATTTTACAAAAATCCCTAACGGCCTGCCAGGAGTAGGCGACCGTTTACCCGTGCTGTGGACAACCGGGGTGCAATCTGGTAGGATAACCCCGAACCAATTCGTGGCGTTGACATCTACCAACCCGGCCATTATCCACGGCCTGTACCCACGCAAAGGCAGCCTGGTTCCAGGAGCCGATGCAGATATTGCTATCTGGGATTCGGAACGATCTTTGACTTATGGCCTGGCGCATGCCCATCATCGCACAGATTACAACCTTTACGAAGGCATGCCACTTAAAGGCTACCCAGAAAAAGTCTTTTTACGTGGGCACCTCATCGTAGAAAATGAGCGCTGGCTGGGCCGCCCAGGCATGGGACAGTACCTGTATCGAAAATCTGGCAATCCGGTACTCTAAAATAAACCTGGCGATCAACGCTTATGTTCTTGGGTTGTCCACCGAAAACTGCACACAACCCGGAAACGAAATTCCCGAAATCCCACCATGGTCCAATAAGGATTGAATGCTTGTTCTTCTGCCGATATTTGTTTTATTAATTACCGCCCTGGCCATCCTGATTTTGCAGTGGATTCGGCCGGCTTTTGGCTTTTCGTGGATAATTGCAGCTTTAAGCTCGATCGCGTCCTGGGGGATACTCCTTGCCTGTCATTGGCATCCGCCAGCTCCTTTTATCGTGCAAAACTGGATTCCCGTGCGAGGGTTTATTTCCAATCTATCCTTTGAGATCGACAATAATTCATGGCCTTACGGGATCAGCCTGGTTTCATTGGTGGTGGGTGCGGTGCTGACGGCTGGGGCCAGGCTTCAACACCGCTCAAACCCGATCGTATGGGCCGGCAGCCTGGCGATAACTTCAGTGGGACTGTTGGGTACGTTTGCTACAAGCCCACTGGCCCTGCTGCTGGCCTGGAGCTCAATCGACCTGTTTGAGCTGGCCATCATGCTGGGTAGTAGCCAGGTCAGCCGGCTGAACCAGCAGGCAGTCATCGCTTTTTCAGCCCGGGTGGCTGGCAGTTTTTTGGTAATATTAGCCATGGCAGTCAGTTATACTCAAAATGTGACGTTGACGCTTGATACGGTACCCGCCGGAGCAGGTATTTTTCTGCTGGTAGCTGCTGGCCTGCGACTGGGAGTGCTGCCGCTTCACTTGCCTTATCCCCAAGAAGTGCTGATGCGGAGGGGCATGGGCAATATGTTGAGAATGGTCGCACCCGCTTCCAGCCTGGTGATCCTGGCGCGCCTGCCAGGCAGCGCAGTTCCCTCCGCATGGGCGCCTTACCTGCTGGTTTTTACCGGGCTTTCCGTGATTTATGGGGGAGTCATGTGGCTAACGGCTGAAGATGAGGTCAAAGGGAGACCTTATTGGATCATTGCACTGGCCGGAATGGCAATCTCCTGTGTGATTCAAGGAAAGCCTGCAGCCAGCCTGGCCTGGGGTGTGGCTCTGCTGCTTTCCGGCGGCGCGCTGTTCCTGTTCTCAGCCCGGCGGGTCCGGATTCTATTTATCCTGGCTCTGGGAGTGTTAGGTTTGACCGGTCTGCCGTTTACTCCGGCTGCCAGTGGCTGGGCAGGTCTGCTTACCCCTCCTTTTGATTTACTGGATGGCATTTTTATCCTGGCATTGCCCCTATTGATCGTCGGCTACGTCCGCCATGCGTTGCGCGCCGGGGATGCCCTGGAATCACTCGATCGTTGGATCCAGATTGTTTACCCCCTCGGATTGATGCTGGTGGCTGGCACGCTGTGGCTGGTTGGCGTGTTTGGCTGGCCAGGGTCATTGACTGCCGGCGTGTGGTGGGGTAGCCTCTCTTCGGCTGTCCTGGCAACCGGAGGATGGCTGTGGTTAAGATTTTCCAGCCGTATCCGCATAACCCAGGCCAGGCCCCCAGGCTGGTTTGTTCTGCTTATCCAACAAAGCCGGGATGGTCTGGCAGCTTTTTTTCGTCTGGAATGGGCTTACCAGTTGTTTGGATTTATCTTCCAACTTGTGCAGCGAATAGTCCAATTGATAACTACCATCCTGGAGGGAGATGGCGGCGTACTTTGGGTACTTTTACTTTTAGCGCTGTTGGTGTCATTAATCCAGGCTGGGGTGAGGCCGTGATCTTTCAGCAAATGGCCATCATTCCTTTCCTCCTGGTAGCCGGTTCCTCGTTGTTGGTATTGGTCAGCCAGAACTGGCGCAGGTCGATCCTGGCCTTTTCGGTTCAATATCTGGGTGTATTTTGGCTGATTGCCCTTTCCTGGCCGGTCGAACTGGCTATCGTTAAGCTGGTGGTAGGCTGGGTGTCTGGAGCGGTTTTGGGAGCCTCTCAACTCCCAGAAACCGGCCAAGACCGCGGTAGCCGGTCGAGTCAAATCTTTCGCTCTCTCGCAGCCATTTTTGTTTTCATCCTCGCCTTCACTACCTATCCCTTTCTGGCAACCTGGATAAACGCACGACCTGAAATCTTGCAAGGAGGCCTGGTCCTGATTGGGATTGGCTTGCTGCAATTGGGTATGACCACTCACTCGCTGCGCGTGGTTCTGGGACTGCTTACCGTGCTCTCCGGATTTGAGATCATTTATTCTGCGGTGGAGACCTCAGTATTGGTCACCGGAATGCTGGCAGTCGTGACCCTGGGCCTGGCGCTGGTTGGGTCTTACCTGCTAAACGTAACTTCGATGGACGAACCGGCTGAGGAAATCAAGTGAACGCGCCGTTGATTTGGATGGTTTCCCCTTTGATCATCGCCGTGGTTTTTTGGTTACTGCAAAGGCGGGTTACACTGGTGATTGTCCTTTCAACGGCGCTGTGCGCGCTGCTGGCGCTGCTCGCCTGGGCCGTTCCGATCGCCAGCGCGGTGAAACTTGGCCCGTGGTCCTTCGAAGTGCAATCTTCGTTAACTGTGCTGGGTCGTCGATTCGTACTCGATCCAGGCGACCGATCTTTTCTGGCATTGATCTATGGAATTGGCGCCTTCTGGTTTTTTGGCACTCGAATAGCTGGAGCTCACCGGCACTTTATCCCTATCGGGATGGCGGTACTCGCTTTAATGGTGGCTGCCATGGCAGTTGACCCATTCCTTTACGCCGCCCTGGTGGTGGAAATAGCCGTCCTACTGAGCATTCCCATGCTTGTTCCCCCCGGTCGTGTAGTGGGACAGGGGATCGCGCGCTGATTTAATTTTCCAGACCCTGGCACTTGCCCTTCTTGCTATTTGCCGGTTGGGCGGCTGCCGGGGTGGAAGCCAATCCAACCGACTCCCGACTGCTCTTGCAGGCTGTGGTATTCCTGGGCCTGGGGTTTGCCTTCTGGCTGGCTATTTTCCCATTTTATACCTGGGTGCCCCTTTTGAGCCAGGAAAGCCACGCCTACGAGACCGGGTTTATTTTAGGTCTGCTCCCTTCGGTGATGTTGTTATTGATGCTGAAATTTTTGGATAACTTTGCCTGGCTGCGAGCTTACCCGCTTATGCCAGTAGGCCTGCAACTTTGTGGAGCTTTGATGGTGGTCACTGCTGGCATCTGGGCGGCTTTCCAGAAGACCCTCCCCAGGTTGTTCGGATACGCGGTTATCATGGAGAGCGGGTTTGCACTGTTATCGATCAGCCTACAATCTCAGGCGGGGTTAGAGGCTTTTGCCGTTTCGCTGTTTCCGCGCATGCTCGCGTTGGCCCTGTGGGCGCTGGCGTCGTCTGCGTTAGTGCAGGAAGGCATCTCAGCCGATTTCGACGGGATAAGAGGACAGTTCCGGCGCTATCCCTTAATTTCCAGCGGTTTGGTGCTGGCGTATTTCTCCCTGGCCGGCTTACCGCTGCTGGGTGGTTTCCCGACTCGCCTGGTTTTATTGGAAAATCTTGCCCAGAAATCGATGGCAATTATGTTGTGGGTCCTGCTGGGAAATGTGGGATTCTTATTGAGTGGATTGCGCATGTTAGCCATGCTCGTTACCTGGTCAGCCAGGTATGGCAACCAGGAAAACTGGGAAATCAACGAAAAATGGCCTCAAGCAGCCTTAATTGTCATTGGCGCTGCCGGACTGCTGTTGATCGGCGTATTTCCCGGGTTTTTCCTTTCGGGATTGCTTAACATTTTACTGTCATTCAATCATCTGTTTTAGGTTAAATTTTAAGTAAATGATATCTCAGCGATAAGCCGGCCCTTTGGGCGTATTAGGAATTACATTGCAGGGTCATCCGATTTTTGAATGAAACATGCCGGGCAGTATATTGGTATAATCTTAAAAAAGCCTTTCATCGAAACGGGAGAGGATGTCAGTTATGGAAGCAGATCAAATCCAACAACAACTTGATTTCATCGACAATGAACGCCGCAAGGACAAGGCAGCTCTGGCATCTTTAGAGCAGCGCCTGTCAGCCCTCGAGGGTTCTGTACCGGGTTGGATACAACAAATTCAAGAATTGAACAGCGACCTTTCGCGTACCGCGGCACAGTTGAGCCGTTTCGATGATATTGAATCGGCCCTGGTGCAAATCAGGGTGGACCAGGCGCGCGCCCTGGAGGGCTTCGAGAAACAGCATCAGGAACACGATCGGGAACTGGAAAAAGTGCGCCGCTCTGATCAGGAAGCAGTCACACGTAGCCTGGCAGAGTTACGTAAAACTCTGGAAGTCCTGCCTGATTTGAAACGGACCTTGCAATCGCGCCTTGAGGAAGAATATCGGTTGGGCCGCCTGATCGAGGAAGTAGATAAAAAAGTAAAAGAGACGGCACGTTCCGACGAAGAGTATAATCGTATCGCCAAGCTGACCGAAGAAGGGCGGCGACAGGACAGCAAAAGGATTACTGACGCACAGGGTGAAGTAGCTGCTCTGCGTAAACGTGTCGACGAACAACGGGGCAAGATTGACCTCAATGCAGATAGCGTGAGGAAACTTGACCTCCGCCTGGGAGAATTTCAGGCGACGGACATTGAACGCCGCCAGATTATCACTTCATTCATCGAAAAACAGACGCTCTCATTTGTCGAACGTGACCGCGGCTGGAAGGATATGCAGGTGCGTTTCGATGAAATAACTAACCGGGCTTCCAACCTGGATGCACAACTTCAATCGCTGGATGCCACTCAGCGGGCAGTAAAGCGGGCGCAGGAATCCTTCGAGGAAATTACCCAGCGCTTCGAACGGCGCATGAATGAGATCACTGAGATGCAGCGCCTGGTCGAAGAGCGTTTCCGCCAGGAATGGGTGGGCTTCAAGGCCGACGACCAGAAACGCTGGACCAATTACACCCTGGCGCACGACGAGCAGCAGCGAGAGTTCGGGCGGTCGTTCGAAAAAATTAGCGAACGCCTGGCAGTCGTGGAGGGTTCGGCGCAGGAAGGGCGTGATCAACTGCACATATTGGTCGAAGAGACCCAAAAGCGTTTACAGAGCCTGCTGGTCCAGGTGCATAACTGGGTAGAAGAATTTGACCAGACTGTTGGGCAAAGCGGCTGAGTGAGAATAAGTTGATGCGCGTGGTAGGCACTGCCGGACACGTTGACCATGGTAAATCCACCCTGGTGGCAGCCCTGACCGGCACCAATCCGGACCGGCTCAAGGAAGAGCAGGCGCGCCAGATGACGATCGAACTCGGCTTTGCTTGGCTGACGCTGCCGGGCGGGGAAGAGGTGGGTATCGTGGATGTGCCGGGTCACCGCGATTTTATCGAAAACATGCTGGCCGGCGTAGGCGGAATTGATGCTACCTTGTTCGTCATCGCAGCCGACGAAGGGGTAATGCCGCAAACTCGGGAACATCTGGCCATTATCGATCTGCTTCAGGTGCAAAGCGGGCTGATTGTGCTGACGAAAACCGACCTGATCGATGACCCGGATTGGTTAGACCTGGTGGAAGGCGACGTAAAGCAGTTGGTAGCCGGAACGGTGTTGGAGAGCGCGCCGGTACTGCGCGTATCTGCCCGTACCGGTGCCGGGATCAAGGAATTAAAGGCGGCGCTAGAGGAATGCCTGCGACAGCACCCACCGCGGCCTGATCTTGGGCGACCGCGCTTGCCTATCGACCGGGTCTTTAGTATCGCTGGGTTTGGTACGGTAGTCACCGGAACCCTTAGCGATGGCCACTTTCGCCAGGGGGATGAAGTCGAAATATTGCCTGGTGGTCGGCTCGGACGAATACGCGGGCTGCAGAGCCATAAGCATAAGGAAGAGATTGCTTCACCCGGTAGCCGCACTGCGGTAAATGTCAGCGGGATTGAAGTGGAGCACGTCACCCGTGGCCAGGTATTAACCCACCCCGGCGTTTACCAATCCACTCAGCGGTTGGATGCCTACTTTCGGCTGGTACGGGATGCCAGTAGTTCGCTTAAACACAGCACAGAAGTTAAATTTTTCCTGGGGGCGGCCGAGGTTGTGGCGCGCGTGCGCCTTTTAGGTATAGAAGAAATAAAACCCGGCGAAGAGGGCTGGCTGCAGATCGAGCTGCGTACGCCTGTCGTTGCTGTGCGGGGAGACCGGTACATTTTGCGCCGCCCGTCTCCAGGTGAAACCCTTGGGGGAGGGGTAGTGGTTGATCCACACCCGGCGGAAAGGCACAAGCGTTTCTCAGAAGGAACGTTGGCCGGTCTGAACGCTTTGCGACAAGGCACGCCGGCGGAAGTGCTGCTGCAAGCCAGTCTGAATGCCGGGGATTTGCCGGTGCGCGAGTTGGTCAACCGCGCCCGTCTATCCCAGGAGCAAGCTCACGCCGCCTTGCAAGATCTGCTGCAAAGCAACCAATTGGTGCTGCTCGAGCCCGGGCAGGTCGGGCCAAAAAGCGATCTGCTGGTCATCGCACACTCTAACTGGGTCTTAGAAACACAGCGGGCGCTCCATGAGTTGGAGCAGTTTCACCTTTCCAACCCGTTGCGCAGTGGTATGCCAAAGGAAGAATTGAAAAGCCGCCTGCGTATTTCTCCTCGCCTGTTTACTGCGGCAATGCGGAAATGGATAAGCGCTGGGCTGGTGAACGAGCAAGGAGCTTTTGTATACCGCCAGGGCTTTGAAGTCAGGTTTTCCGTCCAGCAACAGGCCCTGGTAATCCAATTATTGAAAAAATTTGCTTTATCACCATTTTCACCTCCTTCGATCAAAGAATGCCAGGCGGAGGTGGGCGATGAGGTTTATGGCGCGTTGGTTGACCAGGGACAGCTCATTCCGGTTTCGGGCGAGGTGGTTTTCCGCCGCCAGGATTACGATGCCCTGCTCCAGGCGGTGAGAGAACACTTCATCCGAGAAAACACGCTGACCGTGGCGCAGTTCCGCGACCGGTTCGATACCAGCCGGCGTTATGCGCTGGCCTTCCTCGAACATCTCGACACCACCGGCATCACCGTGCGCGAAGGTGATGTGCGCCGGTCAAAAGAATTGCATAATAAGGATTTGAAAAAACCGTTGACAGACTCGACTTGAGCCTGTATAATACGACCTGCTTTGCCCCGGTGGACATGCTGGGGCGTTTGTGTGTATCCCCAACTTACCCGTGACCAGGCGTATTGGCAGGCGCAGGGTGCACGGCGAAGTGAAGATTGGAGAATTAAAATGAAATATGCCATTGTTGAAAGCGGCGGCAAACAGTACAAGGCCGTCGAAGGTTCCATGATTGAAGTGGACCGGTTGTCGAACGAATCCGGTGAGCAGGTAGTTTTAGAAACGGTGCTCTTACTGGTGGACGGTGAAATAGTTTCTGTTGGCGCTCCTGCAATCAAGGGAGCACGCGTTGAGACCACCGTTGTGGATCATTTCAAGGGTCCCAAACTGGTAATTTTCAAATATCGCCCGAAGAAACGCATCCGCACTAAAACGGGCCATCGACAGCAGTACACACGTCTAAAAATTGATGCAATTATAGTGGAGTAGATACTATGGCTCACAAAAAAGGTGGCGGTTCAGTCCGTAACGGTCGTGACAGCAACGGTCAGCGCCTGGGTGTGAAACGCTATGCCGGGCAGGTTGTGCGGTCAGGCAACATTCTTGTCCGGCAACACGGCACCAGCATCAAGGCCGGAATTAACGTAGACGTTGGCAAGGATTACACGCTGTTTGCCATTTCGGATGGCGTTGTAGTTTTTGAGACTCTTCCCAACGGACAAAAGCGTGTAAACGTTATGCCTAAGGAAACGGCATAAATATCACTTCTTGCACCGTCGGCCGAAATGAATACGCTGCCGGATGCAGGAGAAAGGATAGTTTTACCGATGAAAAAGGGTATTCACCCAACATATTATTCGGATGCTCAGGTGATTTGCGCCTGCGGCAACACCTGGACCACCGGATCCACGAAAAAAGTGATCCACACCGAAGTTTGCTCGAAGTGCCACCCGTTCTTTACCGGTCAGCAGCAGCGCCTGATCGACATCGAAGGCCAGGTTGATCGCTTCTACAAGAAGTTACAGGCTCGCCAGGGGTTTATCGATCAGAAGAAAGCGCGTGAGATGTCACGTACTTCCCCTGAGCGGGCGGTAGCCGACCTTGGCATGGGTATTCGTCCGACCGAATCGTTGACCAAAGCTGGCCTCGTCAAGGTTGGCCAGATATTGGCCAAGATGGCGGAAGGTGAACAGGCAATGCTGGATATCGATGGTTTCGGCCGCAAATCGTTAATCGATTTGAAAAAGAAACTGCGCAGCCTGGGATATGAACTGCCGGCAACCGCCAGTGAGACTCCCGTATAATCAAGATTGATACTGTTTTTTTGCTCCCCCTCCCTGTCTCAGAGGGGAGTATTTTTTAAGGACCATTTTGAGGTAGAATTGAGGAACGCATCTCATACTCTGAGGGAAAGCATGCAACATCATACCGGTTCTATCGAGGTTATTTGTGGTTCCATGTTCAGCGGGAAAACCGAGGAATTAATCCGCCGGTTGCGTCGGGCAGTGATTGCGCGCCAGAATGTACAGGTGTTCAAGCCATCCATCGACATCCGTTATTCTGAAGAAAAGGTAGCTTCCCATGCAGGAATGGTCTTCGAGGCGATTCCAGTTTCGTGTTCATCAGATATTCTGAAACGCCTCCATCCTGAAACCACGGTGGTTGGGGTTGACGAAGCTCAGTTCTTTGACGAGAAGATAGTCTCCATCGTCCAGCAGTTGGCGGAAAAAGGTAACAGAGTGATTGTAGCTGGCCTGGACCAGGATTTTCGCGGTGAGCCGTTTGGGAGTATGCCCCTTCTCTTAGCCCTGGCTGAAAATGTGGAAAAGCTGCAGGCCATTTGTGTGGTGTGCGGTGAGCCTGGCACACGGACACAGCGGCTGGTAAATGGTAAGCCCGCCCATTACCACGATCCGGTCGTAATCGTCGGCGCCTCCGAAATGTATGAATTGCGTTGTCGTAAGCACCACGAAGTACCTAGAGATTAGAGGATGGGTATGCAAGATTACCATGAATTCATGAAAGAGATTCTGATCCCAGAAGGTTTACTACAGGCGCGGGTTGCTGAACTTGGAGCACAAATCAGCGCTGATTACCTGGGACAGGATTTGCTGCTGATTTGCATCCTGCGTGGTGGGGTGATGTTCTTGACCGACCTGATCCGCAGCATTACCGTACCATTGGCGGTCGAATTCATGGCGGTATCGTCTTATGGAACAGGTAAGCGCGAATCAACCGGCCATGTCAGAATCACGCTGGATTTGAACACGAGCGTTATGGGTAGAAATGTACTGTTGGTCGAAGACATTATCGATAGTGGGCGAACCATCTCGGAAGTTCTAAGCTTCCTTTCCACACGCCACCCCAAAACACTGTACGTATGTGCTTTGTTAGATAAAGCAGAGCGGCGTGAAGTGGAAGTGCCGCTCCGTTATCGCGGTTTTATCATTCCGAACAAATTTGTTTTCGGCTATGGCCTGGATATTGATGAATATTACCGGAACTTGCCTTTTATTGGGGTGGTAGACCTGGACCTTTACCGGCCCGAAGTCGCGACATGATTCCTGACCTGGTCTTTCCACCTGTTCTCGAAAAGTTGATGGCTTGCCTGGCGAAGGAAAAACAAATCTATCTGGTGGGTGGGGCCGTTCGGGATGCCATTCTTGGCCGGGAGAGTCACGACCTGGATTTTGTGATGCGGGAAGACGCAGGCCAGACGGCGCGTAAAGTGGCCAATGACCTTAACGGGTCCTTTTACATGCTGGATGAGGAACGCGATACGGCCAGGGTGGTTTTCCAATTAGGCAACGGGTTTCCTTATACGCTGGATTTCAGCGTTTTTCGCGGGCGTGGCTTAGAAGCCGACCAGATCGGGCGAGATTTTACGATCAATACCCTGGCAATCAACCTGTTCGAGCCTGGCGAACTCATCGATCCGTTGGGCGGATTGAGTGACCTGCGGGCTGGATTGCTACGCGCCTGCTCGCGGTCCAGTTTCACCGACGACCCTGTGCGAATATTACGGGGTGTCCGATTGGCCCTGTCGCTGGGCTTTGTAATCTTCCCTGAAACGATGAGCGCCATGGGTCAGGCGGTCAATATACTGCCCAGGACATCGCCTGAGCGGCAGCGGGATGAATTCTTCCGCATACTGGAAGGTTCACAGGTCAGCCCGGCTATTCGCATGCTGGACAAGTTAGGGGTAATCCGGCTGATCCTGCCAGAGGTGGATCGTCTGAAAGAGGTAACCCAGTCCAGCCCACACACAGTGGATGTTTGGGAGCATACCCTGTTGACCCTGACCGACTTGGAGGAACTGCTGGATGTCCTGGTGGTAAAAGCCAACTCCAGGGCCGGTGCATCGAACCCAGCCATAGAGCTGGCTGTTATTAAGCTGGGAAGTTTTCGAAAGCAGCTTTCGGACCATTTTGAGAGCGAGTTAACGGCGGGAAGATCGAGGAGAGGGCTTCTGCTCCTGGCGGCATTGTTCCACGATATCGGTAAACCCGTCTCTCGCCAGAAATTAGAAGGTGGGAAAGTGGCTTTCCACGGCCACGATCGGAGTGGGGTCCCCATCATGCAGAAACGAATGGAAGCCCTGGCCTTCAGCGTGGCGGAGCTCGATTATGTAAAGACAGTGATCAAGCAGCATTTGCGCCTGCATTTTATGGTGGATGAAGGACTGCTCCTCAGGCGCAGGACCATTTATCGTTTCTTCCGCGATGCGGGTCTGGTAGGAGTTGACATCTGCCTGCTTTCACTGGCGGATACCCTGGCAACTTATGGGAATACCTTGCCCCAGGATAAATGGCTGGCTGAGCTGGAAGTATGCGTTACCCTCCTGGAAGCCTGGTGGGAGCGCCAGAATGACGTCATCCACCCAGTACGCTTGCTGACTGGTTTCGATCTGCAGGAAAAACTTGGGTTGAAACCTGGTCCACTGATTGGCCGCCTGTTATCTGTTCTCGAAGAAGCTCAGGCCTGCGGCGAAGTGGCCGATCAGGCCGAGGCATTACTGTTTGTGCAGAACTGGTTAGAGCATAACGCCGATAAAGCCAATGTTGCTGGAAGGGGCGTTGAGGATTGGAGGAGAGAATAAATGAACCTGATACCCGTACAGCTATATTACGAAGAATATGGTAAAGGTTTTCCGGTTGTATTTCTGCATGGTTTTCCGTTCGATCATACCATCTGGGAGCCGCTCGTACCGTTAATGACTGGCAAAGCGCGCTTGATCCTCCCGGATTTACGCGGGCTTGGGCGATCCCCTGCGCCGGATGGCATTTACTCCATGCGACTATTGGCGGAAGATGTGCTCACTCTAATGGATACACTGAAAATCGAGTGCGCCATCCTGATAGGGCATTCGATGGGCGGATATGCCAGCCTGGCCTTTGCCCAGGCTTACCCACACCGTTTGGCCGGATTGGGTCTGGTCTGTACTCAGGCCGGTGCAGATGCACCCGAACGCCGCCAGGCGCGTTACCAGACAGCGGAAGAGGTAGGACGTAAAGGTGTCAAGGTGGTGGCTGAAAATATGGCGCCCAAGCTGACCAAGAACCCCGAACTGGTGAAACCTCTGCAGAAGTTGATCATGCAAAACAAGCCAAAGGGCATCATCGCGTCTTTAAAAGGAATGGCTGAAAGGCCGGATGCTCTCGGATGGCTATCAGCGATTTCAGTCCCGGCGGTCGTCCTGGCTGGCGAGGCAGATGGGTTGGTTAGCCCGGAACACGCCCAGACTATGACTTAACTGCTAGGCAAGGCCTGGCTTGTCGAGCTGCCCGGGGTGGGGCACATGCCTATGATGGAAGCACCCCAGGCAACTGCCGACGCATTAAATCAGCTTATCCAGAGAGTGATTTCCGGTTGATGCGGGCCAGATTCATTTAGAAACCACCTTTACCCGAACCTCCAGACAGTTTGCATACCGCTACCTGTCCTTGCACGACACAGCTTTGCAGCGATCCAGTAGAAACCAATCCGGCCAGGGTATCCAGATCAGAGGCTGTACCTGCCAGGAAGATTAGCGTATTGCGATCCTTCCCAGGAGTGAAGAGCACGAGCCCCAGCCCGTTGGTATCGAATTTTCCGAAACCTGGAACGTTGACATAATTGATCAATATAACTGAAGGAACGCCGCCTCCGCTGGCTTCTGGCGTGGCAAGCCCCTGATCGGTGGTAGGCAGTGCCGCCGGGGTAGGAGTTGGGGCCGGTTCCCTGGAGAACTCCAATTTGAAAGAATCGATGTAAGGCTGTAACTCTTTATTGACCGGCATGGTGGCGATCACAACCAGATCGTTGCCATCGACAGGCTTGGGAGACAATGTGGCTGCGAGGTCCAGTTCCTGGAACCCCGATTGTGCAACACTCAAGGCAGCTAGCAAATTCTGGCTGATTGCATCGCTTGTCGAGGGGACCAACAAGGTGACAGGTCGTGATAGAAGGTGAGGGAATTCTGCCAGGTCAAGGGACTGGGGCTGACTGATGAGGAACTTGCTGATGTTCAAGATCAACTGCTGATTATCGGCTACCTGGTCATAGGGGCTGGTCAAGAAAGTCATGTTCCCGATCGCCAGGACTTTGTCCTGTTGAGCGGTGGTAGCCGTTACCAGTCCACCCCCGGCATCAGTCAGAGATGACAGGGAGTTGGCATCGCCTTTGATCAACGCCGGCTGTCCGGTTTTAATCGAGTGGGTACTGAAGAAAACTACTTTCGAAAGGTTCTGGGTCAGAGGATCTTTAGCAAATTGGGAGAAGATCACATGCCGGAAATTACCTTCGTTGCTGATCAGGTTGTATACGTAATCATCTGAAAAGCTGATGTCATAGGATTCCAACAGAAAATTGGCTACCTCGACGCTGGTAACTGGCGGGTTAGCCGCAACCCCAACTCCGATGTTAAGGGTTGGATCGGTGATCACCAGCAAATGCCCGCCCCGGTCGACAAAACGCCGGATGGTGAGAATTTCAGCGGTGGAAAATTCACTGGTGGGAACGATCACTGCCAGGGACGAGGCATATTTCAGTTGATCTTCTAACGTCTTCGAGCTTTCGACACCCTGGATGCGCCCTCCCAGTTGCTCAATCGCGTGGGTAAGAGGGGCAATATCTGAGATGAAATAGTAATTATCGTGGTTTAAGTCAAAGAGCACGACTGGTTTTCCGGCAGTCACAGCAGCCGGCGCAGGCAAAGGGGTTGAAATCTTCGGCTGAGGTATTGTGTAGGACATGTAATCGGGGGTGGGGACTGGCTGGGTACGCTGGTAAGTCCCCTGGTAGTACCATAAAGTGCGAGCTGCCAGAGGGAGCAAAAGCATGAGGAGAGCAATTATCAAGCGGATTGGCTTCATGGCTTAGTCTCCACATTCGGTACATAGAGTAAATAAATTCCAGGATCTTTGGGATAAGAAAGGGTAGCACCGTCTTTGGTGGTCTGGAAGAAACCAGAAACTTGAGACACAGCGGGGGATAAGACGCCAGAAGGCTTTTTCAGATCGATCACCTGGTAATGGGCAATGTGCGCCATTTGAGCGGCTTTATCATAAGCCTGGCTGAGCGAGCCGAGCTCATCGATCAAACCCATCCGCAAAGCATCGCTTCCCGTATAGACCTGGCCGCGCAAAATAACCTCTGCAGGAGCTTTCAGGCGGCTGCCTCGACCTAGCACAACTGCGTGATAAAAACCCTGTTTGAGCATTTCCATCTCACCGATAAAAGTATCCTGAGGTTCTCCCCATAACTTATACGGGCCTGTGGAATACAATCCTGCAATCACCGTGGGTGGACTGGGCAAATAACCAAGCACACCAATATTACCAATGGTTGAGCTGGGTTTGGCGAAGACGTAATCTGTTCCGGAGAGCAGGTAGTATCCCCCGCTGGCAGCCATACCTTCAACCATGGTGATCACCGGTTTGGTCTGGCGCAGGCGTGCCAGTTCCATGTAGACCGATTCAGTGTCGGTAACCGTTCCTCCCGGAGTGTTCAGTACAAGGATCACAGCCTTGATCTCGGGGTGCGTGCGGGCATAGATAATTTGCGTGATCATATCCTGAGCGGTGGTGCTGGCGATTGCATCATTCAGTGTGATCACACCAATTTGCGGCTTTTGAATAAACAGAGAGAGCAAAATACCAATAACCAGCGGGATAATAACGTACAAGAACCATGTACGGAATCTCCAGGTTTTGGCTTGGGTTGATTCGCTCATTTTCACCTCCTGGTTGGGTCAGCCGTTAATTCCGGGCCGGTACTTATGAGGCCTGGATTTTTTACGGGTACACTTCCGATAAAACAGGTTCATAAAAACAGCAGCACCCGCTGCCCCCAGAACAACCTTCTACAGGCAGTGTGGGCACTCTGTCTTTTGGGTAATCTCCCTGGACATCCTGGCAGGCCGGGCAGGCATCCGCCGCAACTGCCACGCGGACGGAAAGGACGCGCGGATTTTCACGGAAACGTTTTAGCGCAACCGCCGTGGAGGAATTTTCTTTCAGATCAGCCTGACAGTTAGGGCAGGTCAGAGCATAATCTGGAGACTGTGAATGGCAGATCGAACAAGTTTGCACTCTTCTTCTCCAAAATGTTTATTGATTTTACTACGATCTGCAAGAGCCTGTCTAATGGCTCATTGGGATTTACCATGGAAGGTTCCCAGATTTTGGGGTATGAGCGTGCGTAGCACGCTCATACCCCAAAATCTGGGAGTTCACCACAGCTATTCCCAGAGAACCTGCCTAATGCTTTAGCACGAGAGCCAGTTGGATAAAAAAATCAGACGCCGCCTGGGGTGTCTGAGTTCTACCTGGGAAACCAGCCTTCGCTAAACTACCAGATGGTGGTTGATTAAGCCAGCCTCCTGGTGAGAGCGGCGAATTAACTGCTCGATCCTGGCCAACAGCATATTGCAGGCCACGGGTTTCACCAGGTAATCATCTGCTCCAGCGTTCAAGGCGTCTGCAATCGTTCCCGGGGTATCCAGGGCTGATAGGATCAAAATTGGCACAGAGCTGAACTTGCGCACTGCAACACAGACTTGCATACCATCCATATCTGGCATCATTATGTCGAGGATGATCAGGTCTGGGGATTGTTCGCGAGTTAGCCGGACACCATCAGTTCCAGAGTTAGCTGCTATAACGTATGCGGAGGCTGACTTGAGAATCAGTCCCAACATGTCGGTCATACTGGGGTCGTCGTCGATAACTAGGATTTTCATTTGGGTATCCATGCATTTATTTTAGCTCAATTATCCATAAATTCATTCTACGGTTACCTTTCATCTGGTTTACAAAAGAATGGGTTAGCCGTAAGGATAGAGAATGTGGTTCTCTGGGAATAGCCGTGGTGAAATCCCAGATTTAGGGGTGTGAGCGTGCGTCCGCACGCTCACACCCCTAAATCTGGGAACCTTTCACGGTAAATCCCATTGAACCGAGAATGTCTGCACAAAAAGTTAAAAACTGGCGGCCATCCTTTTTCTGGATGGGTCCAGAATAGAGATGGCACCGAATAATGTGGCAGATGCAGGTTGGGAGGTTATGAACCAAACAAGTTCTTTACAAATGGCCGGATGCGTCCCCAATCTGGCAGGAGGACATCTGCGCCGGCGCTGGTAATGTAGGGTATGGTCATCTCGCGCGGCAGGGTATGACTGTCTATCCCTCCCGGGCCGGCGCGCAGGAAAGCCAGGGCCAACCGCGGCCATTCCCAGGCAGGCAGGTTGGTATCGACCGCGGTTATACCAGCCAT
This sequence comes from uncultured Chloroflexia bacterium, assembly GCA_963820415.1. Taxonomy (GTDB): domain Bacteria; phylum Chloroflexota; class Anaerolineae; order Anaerolineales; family Anaerolineaceae; genus CAWFZT01. Next base: position 75,902 of record CAWFZT010000005.1, read on the forward strand.
AATAACCGCCGGCAGGCGCGGCCAGTTGGATGGTTTCAATACCTGGCCTACGAGGGATTTGATAATAATTTGGGCGTGCCCCATGCGGAAGAAATCGTCCGCGCCTTTACGGTCGCGAGCGAAGGCCAGGGCCTGGGTCGGGTCGAGATGCACTTTACCGGCCGGATAGCCGGACATGGCGCTGGGCAGGTTTACGTCGAGGCCGCCCAGAGCGTTGACCAGGCTGGTGAACCCATCGAAACGAATGCGGATATAAGATTGCACCGGAATGCCGAAGTCTTCCTGGACGGTCCTGGCGGTGGCCGCCGGGCCACTGCCAGGCTGGTTGGCTTCGGCGAAGAAATGAGCGGTATTAATCCGGTTTTCACCTGCCCCAGGGATCGCAACCCATAGGTCACGCGGGATGGAAAGCATGCGCACGGTCGGGTCGGCGGATCCTACTTTGACAAGGATGATCGTATCCGTCCGGCTGGTATTAGTCCCCTGCGGGGGACGGTCAATCCCCAGGATGAGAAAAGTGCTGCTCGGGGTGGGGGCGAGCAGGTAGGCGACCAGAGGCAGTAGTACGGCTGCCAGCGCCAGCAAACCCACCAGGGTAACCCAAAGCAAACAGAAACTGCGGGGCTTGCCGTGAGGCGGGTGTAGCCGACCAATCCGGATGGGCTGAAATTCAGCCATCGGATCACTGGTGTAAATGGGTTGAGTTTTCGCATTTAGATCCGATGCGAGATCGGCGGGAATCCAGTTCATGACACCTTTAAGGGTGAAGCAAACCAGAATTCTAACGCCTGAACTGCTTCCTGCCAAGATGGGAGAATACCTGGTTCTTTTTTGACCAACCCCAAAAATGATCGACGAATCTTACGGACCAAGAAGATGCTCTGGGAAGCTTTTATTTGTCATACCGGGATCAATAAGACCTGTTGGAAAAAAGTGTGGAAATGATTGTTAATGAACTGACTTCGAAAATTACGCCACTCACAGGTGAAAACTTCCGTTTCGATATACCTCAATGGATTCTTAGCCTTTCGTCTTCAGGCTATCTGGCCTGACTTTGGTCGACTTTGCGCTGCAATAGTAGTGCGATTTTTATAAATTTGCAGTAGGATATATAGATAATATTTCTCACCAGGAGGTAAAATGCCAGTTTTCCCTGTAAGTCCCCTGTATGTACCGGAAAGCTCACGCTACGACACGATGGTTTACAACCGCTGCGGCCGCAGCGGGTTGAAGCTGCCAGCCATCTCCCTCGGCCTGTGGCACAATTTTGGCGGTTTGGAGCCGTATGAGAACTGCCGCGCCATGGCCCGCAAGGCTTTCGATCTGGGCATCACCCATTTCGACCTGGCTAACAATTATGGGCCGCCGTATGGTTCGGCCGAGGAGACCTTCGGTCGGATTTTACGCGACGATCTGCGCCCCTACCGGGATGAACTGGTCATTTCCAGCAAAGCCGGCTGGGATATGTGGCCGGGACCTTATGGCGATTTCGGTTCGCGCAAGTACCTGATCGCCAGCCTCGACCAAAGTCTCAAGCGGATGGGGCTGGAGTACGTGGATATCTTCTACCATCACCGTCCCGATCCGGACACGCCTTTAGAAGAAACGATGGGGGCATTGGCTTCGATCGTCCACAGTGGAAAGGCCTTGTACGTCGGCATCTCACAGTACCAGCCTGAGGAGACCCGCAAGGCGGCAGCGATTTTGAAGCACCTTGGCGCTCCCTGCTTGATTCACCAACCGGTCTACAGCATGTTCAACCGTTGGGTAGAAGACGGCTTGCTGGATGCATTGGATGAGGAAGGCATCGGTTGTATCGTCTTTTCACCGCTGGCACAGGGCCTGCTGACCAACCGCTACCTGGAAGGTATCCCTGAAGGCTCGCGGGCGACCAAGGTACTCTCCTACCTGCCTCCTGAGCGGATCAAGCCTGAGTTGATCGCCAAAGTGCGCGTCCTGAACGAGATCGCCCGCGCCCGCGGGCAGAGCATGGCCGAGATGGCGCTGGCCTGGGTTCTGCGGCGCAAGACGATCACCTCGGCGCTGATCGGCGCCAGTAGCCCGCAGCAGCTTGAAGATAACGTGGCGGCGCTCAAGCACCTGGAGTTCAGCGAAGACGAATTGCAGTCGATCGAGAAAATTTTAAAGGGATAAAAGAATACAGGATTAAAGGTCCAATGCCTCAATCATGGCCCAGACCATGGCGCGCGTGGGTTCCATGACGAGGGGGTCCATCCGGTCGAACGTATCACCGGCCTGGTGCCAGAAAGGAGCCCTGCCTGCGCGGGTCAGCCCGAACAGGGTGATGGCCGGCACATTGAAACGCACACAGTCGGCCATCTCGCTGTTGCCGCCGCTAATCTGTACTGGATAAGCGCCCCACTGCGGGTTCTGGTCGCTCAACTGCTCCGCCAGCCCGGACAGGGCCGGGTCAGAATAGAAGGGCACGATGATCCCTTCGCGGGTCAGCCAACCCGGACCGGCGCAGCCCAGCAGCTCGAACACCAGCGCCTGGGGGTTTTTCATTTCAGGGCGGTGGCGTTTGAAAAAGTCGATTGCCCCATAATGTTGGACTTCCTCGCAACCGGTGCAGACGCAGAACAGGCGGGTGTGCTTCAGCGGTGTTTGGCTGACCTGTCCGGCCAGGGACAGCACCAGGCCAACCGCGCTGGCGTTGTCGTTTGCCCCGGCAGTGAACGGCGACCGGTCAGCTTCGATGCAGATAGCCGCCAGGAGCAAGGCGCTGAGCGCCGTGGGGAAGGTGGCATACCAGATCCAGCTCCACTGGTATATCGCTCCAAGCACGTATAACACCGCCTGGGCAGCAAAGGTCACGAAGGCGACCGTGGTGAAACCTTTGTAAAGCTCTACCATCCGGTAAGAGCGAAAGATCAACGGAGTGCGCTGTGTATCGATGTGACCGATCAGGATCAGGTCCTGGCGGTGCTCGCCGGAAGGTGGGATGACCGTAAACACGTTTTGGCTTTGCCCGCGCGGCACCATGCGGCGGAGCAGGTTATCGTGGAAACCCAGCTCCAGCAGTTCGGAGAGCAGGGTTGCAATCGAGACGCAGGCCGCCAGGGCGGCTACCCACCAATGACCTTGTGGGTAAAGTGCGAAAGCCGCCAGCATGGCCACGCTGCAAATCAGGTGGGGATGAAAAATGGAGCGAGCGCTGGTGAAGGTTTCCAGAATAGGTTTCAAGCCCAGCTTATGCAATATGGCCAGGCAGTATTCGGCGCCTTTTCGTTCGCCATCGGTAGTCGAACCGCGTGGGCCAATCTCCACTGATAAAGCATGGATGTGTTCCAACCAGGTCTGCAAGAACGACTTCGCAGGATTTTGCGTCATTGAGGGTTCTCCACGATAAGTGATATTAATCTTAAAACACCGATTGCGTAATTAGACACGAAAGCTGCCCATTTCCCCGATAATTGCTTTGCCGGGCACGGCTTTTGCAACAGACAGGTTATGCGAAGCAATCTTCTGGGTAATCTATTGAAGGAAAAGTATTGGCCCTCACCTGCGACTCAAAATGGAAGGAGCTAACCATGTTTAAATTTACCACAAAAGGGAAGATTATTATTTACCTGGTCGCTTACCTGTCTTTGATCGTTTTCCCGATCATTGCCTATTATGTAGGATGGATCGGCTGGGATGTCCGAACGGGCGTCAAAGCTGCCTTGTTTACGTTCTTGTTCTGGCTGGTGTCGGGCAGCGCCGTGTTTTACCTGATGGAGGATGTCCCTATGGTGCCAGCCAGCCTGCCGTTCTTGCTTTGCCTGGTGTATCCCTTCCTGCCAGATTATATCCCCGGTCCAGTGGAAGACGCAGTGGTGGTGGCGGTTGGAGCCATTTTGACCTTCATCCTGTGGAAACGCAGGAAACCTGTCACCCCGTCCTGGTTGCTGGCCCCGATGCTCTTGACTGCTGTGTATACCCTGTTCGGGGCCCTCATCCCGACAATGATCGATGAAGCAGTGGTGTACGTCCTGCTGGTCAGCCTGATCATTTTTGGTCTGCTAACTGGTTTGACTTTCAAGGCTGTATATATCCGCTTGTTTTCGATCATCGTTTTCTTGAGTAAAGCAGCCGAAAAATTAAAAGCAAACATCGAAAAATATCGGGTGAAAAAGGCACCCGCTGGTCCGATCCTGGTAAAAAGCGAACCCCTGGACCCCAGTGAGATGGAAGAGGTCGAGGAGTTCCCATGTGCGCCTGAGGTGGCGCAGGCAAACGGACAGCAAGTATAATTCAGGTTTGTGAAGGACAAACCATTTTCATCCCATGTCATAATTATTACTCCAATCATGGGAGGGAAATGATAATGGGCGGGAACATTTTTTCAATTGAAGTCAAAGTGAAGGCCGATCCTGGCGAATCGGAAATAATCTCTGGCGGTTTGCGGGAATATAACGACAAGTTTGTAGAGGAGGATCACCACCAGGAGCTGGTGGTCGTATTACGGGACGCGCAGGGCGCGTTGGCAGGCGGGCTGCTGGGCGGCACGTACTGGCGTTGGCTGCATATCGACATCTTGTGGGTTCGAGAAGACGTTCGCAGCCTGGGGTACGGGAACTTGCTGATGGGGGCAGCCGAACAGGAAGCCATTAGGCGAGGTTGCCGGCACAGCCACCTGGAGACGCACGATTTTCAGGCGCTGGGTTTCTATCAGAAGAACGGGTATGGTCTGTTTGCCCAACTGGAGGACCTGCCCCCTGAGCATATTAAGTATTTCTTGAAAAAGGACTTGTGATATGCTTTCTTTTCCTTCTTGCCAGAAAACCGACTTTCAAGTATAGTCATCCTGTCCTACGCTTCAACCCACATACGGATAATCACTTTTCGAATTGAACCCACCCTATGGAATCTGATAACCCCAAGAACCTTTCCCTGCTAGAGCGACCGCTAAGCGCTTGGATACCGCGGCTGAACATTGAAATCATCCTCATTGCCGTGATCCTGGTCGTAGCAGTTGTCAGCCGTTTTTATCACGTTGACCTGCGCGTAATGAGCCACGACGAAACCAACCACGTGGTGCCCTCCTTCGACCTTTACCAGGGCCGCGGCTACCGGTACGATCCGGTCACTCATGGACCGCTGCAGTTTCACATGATTGCCCTGTCGTTTTTCTTGTTCGGAGCCAATGACCTTACCGCTCGGCTTCCAGCGGTGCTATTCAGTATCGCCACCGTGGCGTTCGTCCTGTTTGCTTTCCGACGCTACCTGGGACGCACCGGCGCTTTGATCGGCAGCGTGCTGTTCCTGATCTCGCCGTACATGCTGTTTTACGGTCGTTACACGCGCGATGAACCTTTTATCGTCCTGTTCGGGTGTATGCTGTTATATGGCATCTTCCGTTACCTGGAAAAGGGCGACTCAATTTCCCTGCTCGTCGTCGTCCTGGCGACTGTCTTGCACTTCATCACCGAAGAGACTTCATTTATATACACAGCCCAGTTCCTTTTGCTGATGGCGGTCCTGTTTGTGAATGAAGTGCTCAAAGCGCGCTGGTTTAACGAGCGTTCGCGCAACCAGTTCATGGTGTTGATGGCGCTATCATTATTCTTGATCATTACTGCGGTCCTTTTCGGCGCCTGGGAGGCTGACCTGGCCAAGAATGCGGCTACCAGTACACAAACAGTCAATGCCGCCCTACCGGCGGCGCCGATGACACCCCAACATATGATGACACTGCTTTGCCTGGCGGCGGCGGTTCTGGTGGGTGGAGGAGCAATTTTCACCCTGGTACGCGGCATGGGCTGGGCTGAGATCCGCGCCCAGCGTACATTCGACCTGCTCCTTCTGGTTGGGACATTGATCCTGCCCCAATTAACCGCTTTTCCAGTCAAACTTTTAGGCTGGGACCCGCTGGATTATTCCGCTACAGGCATGTTCCACACCGGAATCCTGCTGCTGATCATATTCATTATCTCGGCCGCGGTCGGGCTATGGTGGAACCCGCGCAAGTGGATGATCTTTGCGGCGGTTTTTTACACCATCTTTGTGGTATTTTATACGACTTTCTTCACCAACGGCCAGGGATTTTTCACTGGCATTATCGGCGCGCTGGGTTACTGGCTCTCCCAGCAAGGGGTAGCACGCGGCAGCCAGCCGTGGTATTTTTACGCTCTGGTTCAGATCCCCATGTATGAATACCTGGGTGCGTTGGGGACACTGCTGGCCGTTTATTTTGGTTTTCGCCACGGCCGTTTCAGCCACCTGCCGGGTTTTTCGCCGGCGCGCCAGCCGACGGACAAAGAGGTAGCTTCCGAACCTATTCCGCAGCTAGACAAGGGTGCACAACCAGCCAACCAGGCCGAGACTCAGCCGGCCCCTGCGAATGAACAGATAAGGGAGACGGAAGTTGAGCCTGCGCCGGAGGCCGTGCCAGCCGAATTACCCGCTGCGGATAGCTCCAGGCGTATCCCGGTGTTGTTCATCCTGCTCTTCTGGTCTATTACCAGCCTGATCGCTTTTTCCGTCGCTGGAGAAAAAATGCCCTGGCTAACCGTCAACATTGCCCTGGGCTTGCTGCTGGCTGGCGGTTGGGGTCTGGGCTTTCTGGTCGAACTCGACCCCCTGGGCTAGAGTGGCTAACAAAAAAGGCCTGTTAGCGATCCTGTTGATGCCGGTTTTCCTGGGCGCCGCGGCGCAGTTTTTGGGCAGTCTTTTGGGCGCCACTCCTCCTTTCCAGGGCAACACGCTCGACCAGCTTGGAGCTACCAGCGGTTTCCTGTTTGCCCTGGTTGCGCTGGTCGGCAGTGGTTACGGCATCATTCGCCTGCTGTTTGATTGGGAAATGGTGCACGTCGTACGCCTGATTACGATAGTATTCTTCGTGCTGGCGACGGTGCTGACTGCCAGGACGGCAGTCATGGCCTCGTATGTCAATTACAATACCGCCTTGGAATTCCTGGTTTACGCTCATGCTGCCAGCGGGCCAAAAGAAGTGCTAGCCCAGGTCGAAGAAATTTCGCAGCGTCTGACCAAGGGGAAAGACATTGTGGTGGCTTACGACAATGATGCCCTTTATCCCTACTGGTGGTATTTGCGCGATTATCCAAACAAAAAATGGTTCACAGATAAGCCGACGCGTGACTTGCAGGATGTGCCGCTGATCATCGCTGGCGAAGGCACGTTTGCCAAGCTGGACCCAATTGTCAAAAACAATTTTGTCCAATTCGAGTATATGCGCCTGTGGTGGCCCATGCAGGATTACTTCAACCTGACCTGGGATCGCATCTGGGGGGCGATTAAAGATCCCAGGATGCGGCAGGCCATTTTCCAAATCTGGCTGAACCGGGATTATACCCTGTACGGCCAACTAACCAATAATCCCAACCTGACCCTGGAAACCTGGCAGCCGAGCAGCAAGATGCGCTTCTATGTCCGCAAGGATATCGTGGCCCAGATCTGGAATTACGGCACGGCTCCGGCGATTACAACGACTGCCCAGGTTGACCCGTACGCTGGCAAGCTGATCATGCTCAAGAAAGACCTTTCGTTTGGGGTGATGGGGGCTGAGGCGGGACAGTATAATGCCCCACGCGGCATAGCAGTGGCGCCAGATGGCACAATCTACGTGGCTGATTCACGCAACAACCGCATCCAGCATTTGACTGCAGACGGCACTGTGCTGCAGGTCTGGGGCGGCTTTGGCGACGTATCGAAGGGCGCTGTTCCAGGCGGCTTGTTCAACGAGCCATGGGGAGTGGCGGTTGCCCCGGATGGGTCGGCGGTGTATGTGGCCGATACCTGGAACTACCGAGTGCAGAAATTTACCCCTGACGGCAAGTTCCTCAAGATGTGGGGTTATTTTGGGCAGGGCGAAAAGCCAGATGCCTTTTGGGGACCGCGCGGTATCGTGGTGGACGAGAAGGGCGACGTTTTCGTAGCTGATACGGGTAATAAACGCATCGTGGTGTTCGACTCGCAAGGCAATTCGATCACGCAGTTCGGCGGCGCCGGGCTTGACCCGGGCCAGTTCGACGAACCGGTGGGGATCACCCTGGACGCCGCCGGGCGAGTGTATGTAGCCGATACCTGGAACCAGCGCGTGCAGGTCTTCGCCCCGGATTCAACCGGTAAAACCTATACCTCGCTGCTGACCTTCGATATCAATGGCTGGTTCGGCCAGTCGCTGGATAATAAACCTTTCATCGCGGTCGACCAGGCAGGGAATATCTATGTAACCGACCCCGAAGGTTATCGCGTGCTGGAGTTCACGCCGGATGGCAAGATTATCCGTGGCTGGGGAGATACCGGCGATCCGGCAGATACGTTGGGCCTACCTTCAGGGATTGCTATCGATGCCCAGGGGCACGTGTGGGTAAGCGACGCCGGTAACAACCGCATCATGCGCTTCACCATGCCGGGCCAGTAAGGGTTATAAAGTAAATAGAAAAAGAGCGTGCAGATAGTTTGCCTGCACGCTCTTTATTTTATAGGCGGGGATGAGCTTAGTTTTTCCGGGTGGCTTGGCGAAAGACCAGGGATAGTATGACGCTGACGATGCTGACGATCAGGGCGCCCAGGAAGGCGGGTAGAAAGCCGTTTACAGTGAAGCCGACTCCAAAGCTCCTACCGATCAGCCCTGCCAGGTAAAACATCAGGGTATTGATTAGCAGCGTACCCAGGCCGAGGGTAAGAATGATCAGCGGACAGCTTAATACAGACAGCAGCGGTCTCAGGATAGCATTGACCAGGCCAAAAATAAACGCCAGCCAGATGAAGGCAAGCCAGTTTGTACTCTGTGGGACGATGCCGTTCCCGTTCAGGATGGCAACCGCCGCGTACAAAGCCACAGTATTTATAACCAGGTGTATTAGAAACCTCTTCATTGTCGAATCCTTTCTTATTTTACCTAAACCCGATTTGCCCTGGCTGTAAAAATTCCAGTCAGTTGATATGCGGATTGTATTACCTTTTCACCGCATTAATTAACGAAAAATATAAGGAAAAGTTGCAAAAACCCTTACTTGAACTTCACTTCCATCCATATCAGGGTGTTGTGCTTTTCAAAACCGGCTGCCTGGAAGACCTGGTCAGCGTGACCGGCGGGATAATTGATCACCAGGCTGTGCCGGTTGTGGATTGAGGTGAGCACGACCGGCAGCAAGGTAAGAATGGCCTTGTCTTCCCAGACCGGGTCAACAGCTACCCACAATAGATCCTGGTGGGTCTGGCTGGGTTCCCAGGAGATGGCGCCGACCAACTGGTTGTACTGGTAAGCTCCCCAATGCTCGATGACCGACCCATTTAGCGTCCGCAGCAAGGAGCTCCAGAACGAGGGAGATAGATGGTTGATATTAAAAGGCAAATTCCAGGCGACTTCTGGGGGATAGGCGATTTGCAGCCAGGCGCGCTGCTGTGGCCAATCCCGGTTGGAAACAGACGTTACTGACATGTCGGCTGGCGCTTCTTTACTAGGCGCCAGGCCAGGGTAACATTGCCAGGTAGTGCGCCAGGCGCGCTCCTGGAAGCCGAGTTTCACGTACAGATTGTAAGCCACGCGGTTGTCGTCCCGTACTTGCAGCCAGGCAGACGCCGCTCCGTGCTCTTGAATGTGTTGGAGGGCTTTTTCAGTGAGTATACGCCCGATGCCGCGCTGGCGGAAATCCGGATGAACGGCAACGTTGGCGATCATGTACAGCCACCGGTGCTGGCGATAGAAGGGGATGAGGGTCAGGTTTCCTACCAGGCGGTCATCTTCTACCCATACATAACCGTGCATCGGCACGGATATTTTCTCGCCTGCGCCGGGCATCCAGCGCATATAAGCCGGGTCGGTAGCCACACGGCGGATGTGCTGGATATATTCGCGACCCTCAGCATCCATGGTAGAAGCGAAGCATATGTCGATCAAGTCTGCTACGGCCAGCAGGTCGCGGCGAACGTCCAGGGGCCGGACGTGTGTAGTAGTGACCGCGCTGGTGGCTGCCATGTGTTTATTTTACACCGGAAGATCCTCTTATACACTTCTAATACAATTCTGGTATCCTGTTAACCGGCGAGATGCTATAATCTCTCCTACAAACCGGCTCAATAGGATTTGTGGTTCTGTGGGAATAGCCGTGGTGAACTCCCAGATTTTGGGTTGTCATGACAACTCAAAACCTGGGGACCTTGCACGGTGAATCCCAATGCCCCGGATTTATCGTGCGAGGACGATCACGAGGATTCGCAAAAAAATCATACACACTGCTGGTTTGTCGTGGAAGGACGGATTATTATGATGCGATTTGATCGATTTACTGAAAGAGCGCAGGAAGCTGCCCAGAGAGCGGCAGAAATCATCCAGCGCTATGGTCACAACCAGATCGATACCGAACACATTCTGCTGGCTTTGATCGAGCAGCCGGGTGGGGTAATTCCGCAGATCCTCGAAGTGCTCAAAGTGGATGCTAATTCACTGGCCGAACGGCTGGATTATATCTTACGCACCAGCCCCAAGGCGAGCATCTTTGGCGGAGGCGCCGGGCAAATTTTTATTACACCGCGCGTGAAACGGATCATCGATCTGGCCAATGAAGAAGCCAGCCGACTAAAAGATGAATATATTTCTACTGAACACATATTTCTGGCCATCTTGAGCGAGCGCAATACACCGGCGGCGCGCCTTCTGGAAGGCGCCGGGTTGACGCGCGACCGTGTCAATGAGGCCGTCCTGCAATTGCGCGGCGGGCAGCGGGTGACCGACCCGCAGGCTGAAACTCGCTACCGTACCCTTGAGAAATATTCCAGAGACCTGACCCAGCAAGCTCGCGAAGGCAAACTCGACCCGGTGATCGGGCGTGAGGGCGAGATCCTGCGTGTGATGCAAGTCCTCTCCCGCCGCACCAAGAACAACCCGGTGTTAATCGGCGAAGCCGGGGTAGGTAAGACCGCCATCGTCGAGGGGCTGGCGCAGAAGATTGCCGCCAACGACGTTCCGGAAATCCTTTCCGGCAAGCGCGTGCTTTCGCTCGACTTAAGCGGCATGATCGCGGGTTCCCGTTTCCGTGGCGAGTTTGAGGAACGCTTGAAGGCTACCATCGAGGAGGTCCAGCGGTCGGCCGGGGAGATCATTCTGTTCATCGATGAGCTGCACACCGTGGTCGGCGCCGGTGCAGCCCAGGGCGCCATGGATGCTTCGAACATGCTCAAACCGGCCCTGTCGCGCGGCGAGTTACAATGTATCGGCGCCACTACCCTGGACGAATACCACAAGTACATCGAAAAGGACGCCGCCCTCGAACGGCGTTTTGCCCCGATTTACGTTGAAGAGCCGACCATTGACGACACGATTAAGATGTTGTACGGGTTACGTGACCGCTATGAAGCTCACCATAAGGTCCAGTTCACCGACCAGGCGCTTATTTCCGCGGCGCGGCTTTCGGCCCGCTATGTGACCGACCGGCACCTGCCAGACAAGGCCATCGACCTGATGGATGAGGCAGCCGCCAAACTGCGCGTGGCGTTGTATTCAATGCCGCCCGAGCTGAAACGGAAGAAAAGCGAGCTGGACCGGTTGAGCGCCGAAGAGGAGCAGGCCGGCCTGGAACGCGATTACGAACGAGCGGCGCGCAAGAAGGCCGACCGTATCCGCCTGGAGCTGGAGTTCACCCAAGAACGCGATCAATGGGAACAGGAACACAAGCTGGACGAAAAAGTTGATGTGGATGACATTGCCCAGGTCGTGGCGCAGTGGACGGGCATCCCGGTCAGCCAGATGATGGAAACCGAGGGTGAACGCCTGCTGCACATGGAAGATCGCCTGCGCGAGCGCATTATCGGGCAAGAAGAGGCTATCCATGCCATCGCGGATGCCATCCGCCGTGCCCGCTCGGGTTTGAAAGACCCACGCCGGCCGATTGGATCGTTTATCTTCATTGGCCCTTCGGGCGTGGGCAAGACCGAGTTGGCCAAGGTGCTGGCTGAGTTCATGTTTGGCGATGAAGAAGCTCTGGTGCGCCTGGACATGAGCGAGTACCGCGAGCAGCATACGGTTTCACGCTTGTTTGGCGCTCCTCCGGGTTACGTAGGTTACGAAGAAGGCGGGCAGCTTACCGAGGCAGTCCGCCGGCGCCCCTACCGGGTGATCCTGTTCGATGAGATCGAGAAGGCGCATCCCGAAGTTTGGAATGCCCTGCTTCAAATCCTGGACGACGGACGCCTGACAGATGGGCAAGGGCGTGTAGTGGACTTCCGCAACACCGTGTTGATCATGACCAGCAACCTGGGCACCGAGTTTGTCCGCCAGGGCGGTACATTGGGCTTCTTGCAGACTTCTGGCAGTCCCGAGGATCGCCAGGCCAATGAAAAGATCGATAAGGCGCTCAAGACCACCTTCCGTCCGGAGTTCCTCAACCGCGTGGATGAGATCATCATCTTCGCGCCGCTTTCGCAGGTGCAGATGCTTGAGATCGTCGATCTGCAAATGAAGGAAGTGGAAAAGCGATTGGAAGAGCAGGGACTGAAAGTGCAGATTACCCCAGAGGCTCGGAAATGGTTGGCGAACATCGGCTACGATGCCTCGTTTGGCGCCCGGCCGCTACGTCGGGCTATGCAGAAATATGTGGAGAGTCCCCTGTCGGTCAGCCTGCTGTCCGGTGAGTTTGCCTCCGGTGAGACTGTCCTGGTGGATGTGAACGACGAAAAGGGCCTGTCCTTCCACAAGACAGAAAAGTTGGAAGACCATCCGGTGGCAGTAGAAAAGTAAGTGGTCTAGGATGGCGTAACCGAAGTGCTGGCCTATGGACCGGCGGTGGTGATCGAGAAAATCCCCGGCCAGTAATTTCATGACTGGCCCGATTTGTTATATAATTAATTCATGCCCGTCGAACGCAGCCAATTAATCAGTTTCCTGCGTGAAAGATCGCTTTTCCGAGACCTAGAGGAGGAAAAGCTTGACCTTCTTATCGATCGCCTGGAGACCGCCACAAAAGAGGATGGGGCGGTGATTTTCAAACAGGGTGATGAGGCTGGGGCGCTTTATCTGATATACTCCGGCTGCGTAAATCTCACCCGGCGGACCGGCAACCGGGAAGACGCCTATATGACCCTGGTTCCCGGGGACCTGTTAGGCTATGAGGTTTTTGGGAGGGGTGAAGCGCGCAAGGTTACTGCCCGGGCCAGCGGACCTACGCTGCTGCTCAGCCTGAACTATTCTTCTCTGGTATCGCTCATCAAGCAAATTCCTGTGCTGTACAACCGTTTGAAGATTCGCGTCGACAGCTTCCACCTGGCATTGCAGGTCAAACTTGGCTGGCGCAAACCGGATGAAGCAATTTATTACCTGAGCCGCCGGCACCAGTTTTTCCTGGCGCGCCGGTTTATCGGGCCGTTCCTGTTTGGTTTCCTGGCCTTAACCATTTTCAGTCTGTTTGGTCTGGATAACGCTGCCGGCCTGGGGAAACTCCTGGCGCCCGGGGTGATCGTTAGCCTGGTTTTCCTCGGTTACTGCGTTTGGGAATACATCGATTGGACCAATGACTATGCCATTATCACCAGCCGGCGGGTCAATTTCCAGGAAAAAATTGTCTTCCTGTACGATTCCCGGCGCGAAGCCCTGCTGACTGCTATCCGTTCGGTGGAAACTTACGTCGACCGCACCGGACTGGTGGTGGGTTTCGGCAATGTGATCGTGCACACATTTGCTGGAGATATCATCCTGGAACGCATTGGTTATGTGAAAGATGTGACTGCCTTGCTGGAAGAGCAGCGCCGGCGCGCTCTCAGCGCCATGGCAAAAGAAGATATCCAATCCTTTAAAAATACGATCCACCAACGGTTTGAGGAAGGAGTCAGGCAGCCGGTCAACCCGCCGCAGGTTGCAGCTCCCCAATGGGGAAAGCCGAAGAAACCGGTCTATTTGCGTACCCGCCGCTCTAACTTCATGCACATGCGCTTTGAAGAGGGTGGGAACGTCACTTACCGCACCCACATCTTTATCCTGTTCGAGAAGATCTTATTTCCGGTCATTGTTCTAATCATGTTGGTGGCGCTGCTGATCGCCGGCATGGCATCCGGCTCCAGCGTAATGACCAACGCAACCGGGCGTAATATCTGGCTGTCCGCAGCCGGTATCCTGGCGACAATCGTCCTGGGAGTCACTCTTTACCGGGCCGAGGACTGGCGTAATGACATTTATGTAATCACCAATGATCAGTTAATCGACCGTAACAAGAAGCCGCTCGGGCGCGAGGATGTGCGCACGGCTAACCTGGCCAATATCGAGGCTATCCGCTTCGAACAAAGAGGTTTGTGGGCGCTTTTGTTCAATTTTGGGACGGTGTTCGTCAGGGTTGGTTTGCAGGAACTGCCGTTCATGAATATTTACAACCCTTCCGAAGTGCAGCGCGAGCTCTTCCGCCGAATTGCTGAACGCGAGAATAAGCGCCAGTTGGAGGTCATGCGCGTCGAAAGGGAGCATGTGGCGGATTGGATTGAGGCCTATTACCAGGTGGTATCTGGAAAAGACCAGGGCCAGGATAACCCGCAGAAACCGGAAAACTAGGGCTCTTTATACACAGATTTGGTTTCTGCGGTTATTTAGGGTAAAATAGCCCGGTAACTTATACTTACCGAGGGAAAAATGGGATTGAGAACGATTGTCACCTTACCTGACCCAGTCCTGCGCCGGAAAGCCCATAAGGTGACCACCTTTGATAAAGATTTACAGGTATTGGTCGAGGATATGATCGAGACGATGCGCGCTGCCCCCGGCGTTGGTCTGGCGGCGCCCCAGATATCCCAGTCGATCCGATTGATCGTGGTCGAATATGGAGACGAAGAGGACGAAGAAGCCCCCAAAAAGCTATACGTGGTGGTGAATCCCGAGATTGGCGAGGCGTCTGAAGAAGTGATAACCGAAACGGAAGGCTGCCTGTCGATTCCAGGCCTGGTGGGCGACGTGGAGCGGTATCAGAAGGTTGTTATCAAGGGGCTGAACCGCTACGGCAAACCGGCCAAAGTCAAGGCCGAAGGCTGGCTGGCGCGCATTTTCCAGCACGAGATCGACCACCTGAATGGAGTACTCTACACCGACCGGGCAACCAAAGTCTGGACACCCAAAGAGGAAGAGGAGTATCTTATCGCGGACTAAGATGTATCTGACTCACCTGTCGCTGACTAATTTTCGAGCTTTTACCCGCCTGGACATGGACGTGCCCCGGCGGATTCTTTTGTTGGTTGGCGATAATGCCCAGGGGAAAACTTCTCTGTTAGAGGCGGTCTATTTCCTGGCGACTTTTTCTTCGATCCTGACCGACAGCGACCGGCAGTTGATCAATTTTTCGACTTTTAACGAACCGCTGGTCTTTTCACGGCTGGCCGCAGAATTCGTGCGCGGCGGGCAAACCCACCGCCTGGAAGCGCGCCTGATCCTCGACCCGGGTGGGAACGGCGGTAGCCGCATGCGCAAGGAAATCCTGGTGGATGGAGTCAAGCGCAGTGTCCAGGATGCCATGGGCAGTTTCACAGCGGTCATTTTCCTGCCCCAAATGATGCGCATCCTCGAGGGGGCGCCAGAAGACCGCCGGCGTTATCTTAATCTGGCCCTCTCGCAGGCTGTGCCAGGGTATGCCCAGGCGCTGCGCGATTACGAGCAGGCGCTTAGCCAGCGCAACGCCCTACTCAAGCAGCTTTCGGAGCGCGGCGGCGACCAGGAGCAACTGGCTTACTGGGATGACCTCTTGGCGCAGAAGGGCAGCCTGCTCATCCACACCCGCATCGCCGCCATCCAGGAACTGGAAAAATTAGCCACACGCAAACACCACCACCTGACCCATTCCAAAGAAGTGCTGCGCCTGGTTTACCAGCCGGCTTACGACCCGCTGCCTCACCCGGATAACCAGTACACTCTTCCGCTGGATACCCCGCTGCAGCGCTCCGGCTTTACCCGCGAACAGATCCGCCAGGGCTTTGTCCAGCGTTTGCAGGGGCTGCGCAGGGAGGAAATTACCCGTGGGGTAACGACAATCGGCCCCCACCGCGACGAGGTGCGTATCCTCAGCAACAAGATCGACCTGGGGGATTATGGCTCGCGCGGCCAGGCGCGCACTGCCTTGCTGGCGCTCAAGCTAGCCGAGGTAAGCTGGTTGAAAGACAAGACTGGGCACTGCCCGGTGCTGCTGTTGGACGAGACGCTGGTCGAGCTGGATATCCAGCGCCGCGCCGACCTGTTGGCCGGACTGGGAGACTGCGAACAGGCCCTGCTGACCACCACGGATCTAAAGCTGTTTGCCCCCGAGTTCGTGCAGGAAAATGTCGTCAGGCGTTTGGTGGGGGGAAGGGTGGAAGAGTAGTCGTCACAAAGGCTTTTTCCCGGGTACTCCCACTCTTCTCGGGAACTGAGGCGGGGTGGCAGCCACTTTGTCGATGGTCACCAGGTAGCGATCCTCAGCCACGCCGGGCAGGTTGACCTTTTTAATCTGACGCAGGTGACCGCCGAGCAGGTGAAAGGCGCTTTCCGCGGCCTGGGCTTCTGCCGGGCCGCTTTCTCCTTTTTGGGCTAGCATGGCTCCGCCAATTTTTACCAGCGGCAGCAGGAATTCCGCCAGGGTAGTCAGATTGGCTACGGCACGCGCCACCGCCCAATCGTACTGCTCACGGTGAGCGGGATCCTGACCGCTTTCTTCGGCGCGGGCGATCACTACCTGCACGTTATCCAGCTTCAGCGCTTCCACAACGTGCCGGCAGAAATCGGCTTTTTTCCCCACCAATTCGACCAGGGTTAACTGCAAGGTGGGCAGGACGATCTTAAGTGGGATACCCGGAAAACCAGCTCCGGTGCCGATATCGATCATCCGGTGAGGAGGCTTATCGCGCATGACCAGCCAGCAGCTCAATAAATCAAGGAAGTGCTTGGTGCGCACACCTTCCACATCCCGGATAGCGGTCAGGTTGAAGCGAGAGTTCCAATCTAAAAGCTCCTGCTCGTAGAGCTGGAAAGCGGCTGCCTGGCGAGAGGTTAGATGCAGGCCCGTTAAATTTTGCACATCCTGGATGAGTTTTTCCACGTTGTTTCGATTATAAAGGAAAAATACAAATTCTTGGAATTTAGAGTTATCATAATAAATATACGCCGATTGTGGAGGTAGAATGGCTAAGTACACACCCTTCAAGAAATACCTGGAAAATCTAGACGAAGCAAATATGATGACATTACGTTTAATTTCGATGAGATAGCACAAATTATTAACGATAAGTTACCGCAATCAGCTTTCAAATACCCTGCCTGGTGGGCAAATGAAAGGGAGGGCAGCCATGTTGAGGCGCATGCCTGGATGGACGCAGGCTGGAAGGTTGATTATGTAGATTTCACAAGAAAATGCGTTCGTTTCATTCGTTCTAGCTAGAAGAGATCGGTTATGAACCTGATTAAAGTCGTGAACGGTTTCAAGCCCAGCCAGAACGGGTTCTTGTTTGCGAACTTGTTTATCGACGTGCCTTATAATTTCAAGGTGCTGGGTGTGCCCATTTGCATAGGGCATGCCAACAACGGCATGTGTGGGGGGATGATTTTTTCCGTGTGCGACCTCTTCTATGCCGGGAAGCGGCCTCCTCTCGGCCGGTTTTCTCCTTCAGAGGGTCCTTTTTTCAATTATCTGTGCCAGCGCCTTTTCGACAGCTTTGCCCTACCGTTCGGCCCTTTTCAATATTACGTCTGGATGAATCCCACCGTGAGGGATGCCCAAGGGAAAAAAAGAGGGTTTAGCCTGGCGGCCAACAGCCGCGCCTGGAAGATGATTTGCCAGGAATGGCCCAGAATCAAAGTCGAAATCGACAGTGACCGTCTGTGCCCGATCGGGTTGATCCTGCTCAAATCCTGGGCCCCGGGCGACCTGGGTAAAAACCACCAGGTGCTGGTGTACGGTTATAAGCTGGAGGAGGATGCCGTGAAGCTGATGATCTACGATCCCAACTCGCCTGGCGACGATGGCTCTTATATTTCGGTCAGCCTGGCTGATCCCACCCTGTCCACTCCAGCGGTTTATGCAAATTCGGCGGGTAAGATCAATGAGGCGTTGTGCTTTTTTAAGACAAATTACAGGTCTAAAAATCCGATTGGACTGATACTTTGATGACAGAAAGGCCTGACATGAATAAAGAAGAATTACCTCCGCCAGAGATTATAGACAAACACCCTTACCGGGTGATCGGCACCCGGCCGCTCAGGCCGGAAGACTTCGATAAGGTCACCGGGCGAACTAAGTTCGCGGCGGATTTCAGCCTGCCGGAGATGCTCTACGGCGCCGTATTGCGCAGTCCGCACGCGCACGCCCGTATCCGCTCGATCGATACCAGCGGCGCTGAAAGTTTACCGGGGGTCACGGCGGTAGTGACCGCAGCCGATTTACCCGCGGCTGCCTACCACCTGGATGAAGAAGCCCCTGCCAGCTACTTTCAGACGTGCAATGTGCTGGCGAAGGATAAAACGTTGTACTACGGGCATGCCCTGGCAGGGGTAGCCGCTGCCAGCCTGGAACTGGCTGCCCGGGCCCTGGCAGCGATCAAAGTGGATTACGAAGTCCTCCCTCCAGTCCTGGAGGTGGAACAGGCCATGCAGCCGGGCGCGCCCATTTTACATCCTTACCTGCGGACGGACGAGTTAGGCCAGCGCGGTGACCAACCCACCAATCTGGCCGTGCATGCCCAATTCCAGCGCGGCGACCTGGAAAAGGGTTTTACCGCAGCGCAGGTGATCGTAGAGCGCCGGTTCAACACCGCGACCGTGCACCAGGGCTATATCGAGCCGCAATGCACGCTAGTTCTATCCAGTGAGGACGGCCGGTTGACGGTGTGGAGCGGCACGCAGGGCACATTCTCGGTGCGCGAGCAGATGGCGGAAATCCTGCAAGTTCCTGCCGGGCTGATCCGTGTGATTTCAATGGAGGTAGGAGGCGGGTTCGGCGGAAAGCACACGGCCTACCTGGAGCCTGTGGCGGCCCTGCTCTCAAAAAAGAGCGGGAACCGGCCGGTAAAAATGGAAATGACGCGTGCCGAGGTGCTGGCAGCCACCGGTCCAACGGCGGCTTCAAGCATCCAGGTTAAAGATGGGCGCGGACAGGGCAGGGCGGATTTGCGCCGCCAGCGCCCGCCTGGTCTATGCTGCCGGAGCCTTCCCTGGCGCCCCTATCGACTCCGCCATGCAAGTCATCCTGGGCAGCTACCACATCGACAACCTGCTGATCGACGCTTACGATGTGGTGGTCAACCGGCCGAAGACCGAGGCTTACCGCGCTCCCGGATCGGCCAATGCAGTTTTTGCTTCCGAAGTGGTGGTGGACGAATTGTGTGAGAAATTGGGCATGGACCGCCTGGATTTCCGCCGTCTCAACGGCGCCCAAAAAGGCGACCGCCAGCCGGATGGCATGCTGCACCCACGCATCGGCTTCCTGGAAACCGTGCAGGCGGCCCGGCAGCATCCCCATTACCTGGCGCCGCTGCCACCAGGGCGGCTAGGGCTGGTCAGCGGGCGGGGCGTGGCTTCTGGTTGTTGGCCAAACGGGGCGGGCAGATCCAGCGCTGTTGCCAGCCTTTTTCCGGATGGTAAGGTAAGCCTGGTGACCGGCTCGGTCGACCTTAACGGCACCCGCCTGACTTTGTCCATGCAGTTAGCCGAGACCCTGGGAGTCCCGTTGGAGGACGTCCATGCGGCGGTGGGCGACACCGACCAGGTCGGTTTTACCGATGGCACCTGGGGCAGCCGCACCACCTTTGCCACAGGTTGGGCGGTGTACGAGCTGGGGAAGAAATTGATCTCCGAACTCAAAGAACGGGCAGCCAAAGCCTGGGAAGTGGACGCCCAACAGGTGACCTTTGCGGAGGGTAGGTTCTACATCGCCGGCAAGCAATACGAGTTCAAACAGGTAGCTGCCAGGGTAATCTCAACCGGCAGCCCGATCAGCGCCAGCGTGAGTGTTGCCCCACACGGCGCCGGCTGGTCGTTTGGCACACACATCGTCGACGTTGAAGTCGACCCAGGCACCGGGCAGGTACATCTCCTGCGCTATACCGCTGTCCAGGACGTGGGCCAGGCCGTTCATCCGGGTATCGTGGAAGGCCAGATGCAGGGCGCCGTAGCCCAGGGCATCGGCTGGGGGATGAGCGAAGAGTATATCTACGATGAGGCCGGGCATCTGCTCAATACCGGTTTCCAGGACTACCGCATCCCTACCAGCCTGGACGTGCCGCCGGTCGAGGCGGTCATCGTTGAGGTTCCCAACCCGGGTCACCCTTACGGGGTGCGCGGGGTGGGGGAGTTCTCCATCGTCCCGCCGCCGGCCGCCATTGCCAATGCCATCTATAATGCGGTAGGAGCGCGCTTGTACACGCTGCCGATGACTCCTGAGCGCATCCTGGAGGTGATCATGGATGCTGAAGGAAGTAAGCCTGCCATCGCTTGACCCAGGCGGCATCCAGGCGCGCCAGGCGGTCTTTTTTCAGGTTTTCCTTCATGATCCAGCGGATATCTTTGTCTTTCACCGGGAACCATTCTTCCATGGTTGCCTGGCCTTCCTGGGGGAGAGACGCGACGGCCACGCTCCAGCAGTAACCCAGGCCCTTGCGCAGGGCCAGGAATGCTTCACTGCGCCGTTCGCCTTCTGGGAGGATGGTAGTAGTGATAGTATCCAGGATCGCCAGCACACGCCGGGCATGTTCAGGGTTTTTCAGCAAGCGCGGTTCGCACAGGGCGGCTGCTGCAGCGCGCTGTTCGAGGAAATTGCCGGCGCTCCAGCGCTGCATCTCATCTAATAGAAGCTCCATATTGGCGTCACCCAGCCTTTGCAGCGCCATAGCCACCCCTTCACGCATTCGCCAGCGCGGATCTGAAGCAAGCTGTCGCAGGACGGGAAACATTTCCAACCGGCTTTCAACCAGCAGGCGCCCCAGCCCGATGGCGCCGCATACCGCCAGGAATTCGGCGGGAGTGTTTTGGGGCGCCTGGGCGGCGTCCAGGGCAATGTAACGTTCAAAGAGGGCTGCGTCGCCTTCATCGGCGACCGCCTGGGCCAGTTCAAGGTTGGAGCGCGGGCCGGGGAGGTGTGATTCCTGCAAGAGATAGGCGTCCCAATCTGGCAGAGTGCGCATGCGCAGCATGGCGCGGTAGGCATCGATTTTATTCATTTTTTACTCCACCACAGTGTAAACATGGACCTCTTTATCAAGCCGGTCATGAAGGCGGTCCTTCTCTACTTCAAGGTCATAACGAGTCTGCAAGTTGATCCAGAACCGCTCCGATAACCCAAAATACCGGGATAACCTTAGCGCTGTATCTGGGGTGATTGCGCGTAACCCGTGAACAATTTCGTTGATGCGTCGAGGTGGGACGTTAATATCCTTAGCCAACCGGTATTGACTGAGTTTCAGTGGTTTCAGAAACTCCTCCATGAGGATTTCTCCGGGGTGAATAGGTGGTAGTTTTTCGTCCATGGTCATACTCCTATAAAAAAAGCATACTGTTTTGAGAGTGATCAGTGGTAATCCACAATTTCTAGTTCATAGGCATTTTCTTGTTGCCATACAAAACAAATTCGCCATCGGTCGTTAATGCGGATACTATATTGACCTTTCCTCTTACCAGAAGGTTTTTCAAGACGATTACCTGGCGGGACCCGTAAATCTTGTAAAACCTCTGCGGCGTCTAAAATTTCTAACTTCATTCGAGCTGCAAGTTGAACGTTTTGAGGCAGTTTTCGTGAAACCGTACGATTGAATAATATCTCGGTTTCCTTGTCAGCAAAGCTCTTTATCATCACAACCATAATAACGCCAGGCGTTAGTAATGTCAAGCGTTATGAAAGAATTGATTTCAACCCTTGACATTATGCATTCCTAAATGATAAAATCGTTTCGTTAATAAATTTCTAATGAAAGGACTACAGAAGGTGTTGGCTTTGATCGATATGATCATTCTATACAGCGAACGAACCGTGTCTGAAAGCGGTCGTTTCGTATTCCCTTCTCGTAGTGCACCTATTCCCAGGTAAAAGAAGCCAATAATTCCACGGCCACGGGTGCACTGCGAAGCCCGTGGCCGTTTTTTGTTAAAAATACGTTCAGGCCACGGACAATCCCGTGGCCTTTTATTTCTTCGCACCAGGTTTTAGGAAGGAGGTCCAAATGTTTGCAACACTGATGAAATCCGGAAGCTACCGGGTGGATTATTTCAAAGATCAGGTCGCCGGAACGCCGCAGGCGTTAGGCTTCTATGCCTGTGGTGAAATCCCGTCCGAGGCGGCCTACAGCCAGACGGCCAGGCACAACCTGCTGGCCGGGCTGATTGTCATTCAGCATCATTTCGGCATCTCTAATCTGATGGCGGTTTATTTGGACGTTCATGCACCGCAGCAGCCGGCCCGTCCGGCATACGAGCAGATGAAACACGATCTGCGTGTCGGGTTGTTCAAACGCGCCTTCGTCTTCAGCGCCTGTACGCTGATGGATGGTCTGGATATTCAGAAAGATCTTTCCAGGTTGTATCGCGAAATCGATGGGTTTGAATTGATCACCTTCGAGAATGGCGCTTGTAAAACGCTGCCGCCTTTCGATGAAGCCGTTTTAGACCTGGTATCGCCTGTTCTAGCGCAGTAATTGAATAAATAAAGGAGGAAAAAATGATCGGAACACAGTTGTTCGAAGGGGTGGACATTCGCCTGACAGCCTTAGAGCCGGAGAAGGATGCGCTCCTGCATTCGACCTGGATGCACGACCAGGGATATGCCAGCTTGATTCACAGAGGCACTTATCGAAACCTGGCGCCTTTCGAGGCCAAAAAGCAGTTCGAGGAAATGCAAAAAGCCGCCGATGAAAAGCGCGACCAGTTTTACTTCGCTATCCGCATGAAAACGGATGACCGCCTGGTTGGTTTCTTCTTTATACCCTTTGTGGAATGGTCGAATGCGGCAGGTTTTATGTGCCTGGCATTGGCTGAACTCGAGGATCTGGAAAAATATGGTCGTGAGGCGCTGGAAATGGCCTTGACGTATATCTTCACCGAGCTGAACCTCTACCGGATAACAGTCATGCTGCCGGAATACAGCCGCCCAGTCATCGATCTATTTGAACGATCAGGTTTTGTGCTGGAAGCGCGCCTGCGGGAGTACTGCTATAAGGCGGGGCGTTGGTGGGATATGTTCGATTATGGCTGTGTGCTCGAAGATTACCAGAGAGTTCATGGGGAGGGGCGCGATGAATAACGAAATATTTCAGGGTGAACTGATCCGGCTGGCCTCAGTAGATACTGAGAAATTCAGCGCCATTTATACGCGCTGGATGCAGGACACTGAATTCCAGCGCTTGTTTAATGGCGACCCTTCAGTGCTGTATACTAAAAAACATGCCCAGGAGTTTTTAGAGAAGATAATTCCGGAGCACTATTTCTTTGGCATCCACACCCTGGCAGACGATAAGCTTATCGGAGAATTGGTGCTGGATGGAGTGGAATGGGTGGCCGGGAATACCTGGTTAGGGATTGGCCTGGGTGAGCGGGAGTACTGGAGTAAAGGGTATGGCACGGACGCTATGAAAGTTGCCGTACGCTTCGCTTTTCGTGAGCTGAACCTGCACCGGGTCAGCCTGGACGTGTTCGAATATAATCCACGCGCCATCCACTGCTACGAGAAAGCAGGCTTCCGCCACGAAGGCCGGGCCCGCGGTATGCTGAAACGAGACGGCCGGCGTTGGGACCTAATTTATATGAGCATCCTGCGGGGTGAGTGGGAGGGAAATTGTGGTTTAATTGATTAGAAATTAAATCCATATACATCCCAAGGAGGTTTCTTGTGGCTATTTCTGCTCAGACCCTGGCCAAGTTGCGCCAGTTCGACACTCCTACGATCTGTAATGTGATCGAAGTATTTGAGGTGCGCCCGCGCAGCGCCGGGTTTATGGATTCCCGCATCCAGGCCTGTTTCCCCGAGATGCCGCCGGTAGTGGGATTTGCTGCCACGGCGACCTTCCGCGCCTCAGCCTCGCCGCGCGCCGGCGACGTCTATTCGGCCATGGAGGAGCAGGTACGCCGTTTTAGCGAGCTGTCCGGCCCGGCGGTGGTGGTCTTTCAGGACCTGGACAACCCGCCGGTCGGGGCCACCATCGGTGAGATCATGTGTACGGCCTACCAGACCTTTGGGGCAACCGGGTTAGTGACCAGTGGGGCGGCGCGCGACCTGGACCAAATCCACCACATCGGATTCCCTGTCTTCGCCAGCAGCGTTATCTGTGCCCATGCCTACTGCCATGTGCCCCAGGTGCATGTGCCGGTGCACGTCGGCGGACTGGCAATCTTCCCTGATGACCTGATGCATGCCGATTGCAACGGGGTTACCACTATACCGCTCGACATAGCTGCTGAAGTAGCCGATGCCGGGGACGAATATGTAGCGGCCGAAGTGGTTGTGCTGGATACGCTGCACAGTGAAGGCGCCAACTACCAGCGCTTTCTGGAGGCGCGCGCCGAATTGAAGAATCGTATCGAAAAACTGCGCCAGAAGGTATCCCGCAAGCGCTAGGAGGGAAAATGGCCGAAAGGCTTGCTTTTATTTCTTACGAAACGCCATACGCTCCCTGTGGAGGGATCGCGGCGGTAATGGGACGCATGCCCGGCTACGTGCAGGCGGCTGCCGGTGTGGAAACCATTGTGATTACGCCCTACCATCACCGCATCGAGAAGACCCGCAGCCTGCCGTTGGAATGGATCGGCAGGATCGCCGTCAAGACCGCCGCGGGAGAGCTCCCGGTAGACATTGGCTTTTTGGTGGACAAAAACGGCCTGGCCTGGTATTTCCTCAAGGCGGAAAATGAAGCTTTTTTTGCCGGCGAACGCCACCCTTACGACGTGGCTAAAACCCAACAGGAGATCGGGACGATTTGCAGCGCGATGCGCTCTTTTTTGGAGCAGCGCTGGCGAAGGCGCTCCCGATCATCGATAAGGGTGCTCATTGGACCCTGCTGATGCAGGATTGGGAAGCCGCCACGGTGGCGCTGGCCCTGGGGCGCAAGCGCAGCCAGTATGGTTTGTTCTTGACATTGCACAACAGCTACGACAGCGGTGGAGTGAGCGAATACCGGCTGGAGGCGGTGGGGATCGACCCGCGTTACTGCAAAGGCCCGTCTGGCGCTGCCCAGGCCTCCGTGCTCGAAAGGGCGCTCAGGTTGACCCATACCCCTGTTTTTACGGTCTCCAGGCAATTCGCGGTGGACCTGATCCAGGACCCGGTGCAGTGCAGGATCGTAGCGCCGCACCTGCAAGGACAGTTAAAGCAGCGCCTGTGCGGAATCGACAATGGGCCTTTTGCCAATCTGGCTGTTCGAGAAGAACTGCTCGACCGGGCGATCGCAGGGAAATTCACTGCATTGCAAGAATGGAAAGAAGTGCGCAAGGCTGAGGCGCTGGGCGCCTTGAAAGCCTCTCAGCCCACGCCAGAAAAGCCGATATGGGGCGACCTGAACCGGTTTGACGGCGGCGACCTGCCCTGGTTTGTGATGGCCGGCCGGGATGACCCGCGCCAAAAGGGTTACGACGTGACCGCCCTGGCTATCCGCCGGTTCCTGTCTATAGGAGGGAAAGCGTGTTTCCTGTTTTTCCCCATTCCAGGTGACGAGGGCCGGGCTGGGCTTATCTTCTTGAAAAAGCTGGCGGAGGAATTTCCGGAGAGCATCCTGGTCCTGCCATTCATCTTCAAAGAAGGGTTTACCGCTGCGCTGCAGGGGGCAGCCTTTGGGCTGATGCCTTCTTTATACGAACCTTTTGGCATGGCCAACGAATATTATCTGAACGGTACGCCCGTGATCGGGCGGGCGACAGGTGGAATTATCCAGCAAATTGTGCCGCTGCGCACGGTAAAGGTTTTCACCCCGGCGGTTGAGGCGCGGGCGGGTTTCTGGTATGCTGCGCAAACCAACCCTTCAGGCCTCCTGTTTCGCGAAGAGGACGGGCTGCCGTCGCTTGAAGAGGATTGGCGCGGCGTCAACGCGGCTGGCTACGACCTGCAGGGCGGCAGTCCTGACCGGGTGGAAGAGCGCAGCCGCTTTGCCTTGATCCAGGCCATGGCCGGGCAGCTCCAGGCGGCGCTGCAAGATGGGCTAGAGGTTTATCAGGACCGGCGCCTGTATTTCAGTATGCTGGCGGATGGGGTGCGCTTTATCCAGGCCAGCTTTTCCTGGGAACGCTCGGCGAAGGAGCTGGTCGAACGATTATCCGTCCGTTGATCGTCAAAGGTGGGTGCCTATCCTCGCCAGCGAACCGTGATATACTTGCCCGAATTAAAGCGGGAAAGGAGCCCCAAAATCTTTGAGCAGCGGAACTGCAATTCGAGCTGTCATTTGGGATATGGGCGGTGTGTTGGTGCGCACCGAAGATCAACCGCAGCGCGAGCGCCTGGCGCAACGTGTCGGAATGACCTCCATCGCGCTGAACAGGCTGGTTTTCGATTCAGCCACAGCCATCAAAGCTACCCTGGGTGAAGTTCCAGTAGAGGCTGTCTGGCAGAATGTGGCTGAGAGCCTTAACCTGACCACCGCTGGACTGGCTGAATTTATCCAGGAATTCTGGGCTGGCGATTATGGTGATGCGGACTTGTATCAATTTATAAAGGGTTTGCAGAAGAAATATAAAACTGGCCTGTTAAGTAATGCCTGGTCAGACGCCCGCGCGGTTATCGACAACCGTTTCCATTTGTTGGATGTCTTCGACGTGGTGATTTTTTCTGCGGAAGTCCACCTGGCGAAACCAGACCCGCGTATTTATCAACTAATGCTGGATAAGTTGGGCGTACAGGCGGCAGAAGCTATCTTTATCGATGATTTCCAGGAAAATATTGGCGCCGCCCAAGCTCTCGGAATCCACGGCGTACACTTCGAGAATTCACTCCAGGCGCGCCAGACGGTTATGCAGATAATATGGGACAACAGCTACTCCTAACCGTCGGCGTCGTATCGGATACACACATTCCTGACCGGGTGGACCGCATCCATCCGCAGATCATTCCTATCTTCCGGGCGGCCCACGTCGACCAGATTCTGCATGCCGGCGATATTTCTATACCGCCCGTGTTAGTCGAATTGGAGCAAATCGCCCCGGTGACAGCCGTGCGCGGCAACCGGGATTTAATCTTTGACCGTTCTCTGCCACAACTACGCGTGATCGAACTGGCCGGGGTAACGGTGGCGCTGATGCACGGTCACGGCTCCTGGGCTAACTACATTCGAGATAAGCTGATTTACTTTCGTACCGGCTACGAGCTTGAACGTTACATCCCGAATTTGTTTCGCACAGCGCCGGAGGCGCGTGTATATATTTTTGGGCATACCCATTTTCCGGAAAACTTTTGGCGCGAGGGCAGGTTGATTTTTAACCCAGGGTCGGCCAGCTCGAGCATCAGCCGGAAGCTTGTCCCTTCGATCGGTATCCTGCGCTTTTACGCCAGCGGCGGTGTGGAAGGGGAGATTATCAAAATGGTTGGCTTGAAAATTGCATACCATCAATGGGTGGAATATAGTACAAACCTTAAAAATTCTTGATTTTTACTAGTAAAGTTGCTATAATAAACCTTTGCTTATTTGATGAATTCGCTTATAATACATGGTCTTGCACAAAACTCTTATGTTTTAGCCAGGTTTTTAAACTAGGAGAAATAAATGGCTTCTGTTCTTCCTACAAAGTCGTACGCACGAATTCCTGTAATTTTTGATTTGCCAGATTTGATTGAAGTGCAAATCGAATCGTTCCGGAGGCTTCGAGCCGAAGGCCTGGTGGATCTCTTAGATGAGATTTCACCAATAGAATCTTATAACAAAGGAATGAAGTTGTTTTTTCCCAGCCGCACGCCCGAGTCGCAGCAGTGGGGTCTGAAGTACTGGTTTGGGGAACCGAAACATACCATTGAAGACTGTGTCGAGCGTGATCTGACCTATGCCAGCCCGTTATACGTTTCCGTACTGCTGGCTGGCGCTGAGGTGCCCGAACCTATCAAACAGGATATCTTTCTGGGCGACTTCCCGGAAATGACCGAAAAGGGCACTTTTATCATTAACGGTACTGAGCGGGTAGTAGTATCCCAATTGATTCGTTCGCCGGGCGTTTACTTTGAAGCTCCGGTCGACCGTGCTACCGGGCGGCGCCTGGCAATGGCCAAGCTGATCCCAGACCGCGGCGCCTGGATGGAGTTCGAAACCCGTAAGAACGATTACATTATCCTCAAGTTCAACCGCAAGCGCACCGTCCCGATCACAATTTTCCTGCGCGCTCTGGCGGCTGTCTCCGATGGCCTGCCCGATGCGCCCTTCAAGGATGGCACGGACGAAGAACTGATCGCTTTATTCCAGGACGTGGATAATAACCCCGACCGGCTGTTCATGCCCTCGACCCTGCGCCAGGAACCCCCGTGGAACCTGACCGAGGGTCTGACCATTGCCCAGGCTGCCCTGCTGGAATTTTTCCGGCGTATGCGCCCGGGCGATCCCGCCACCCTGGATAACGCCAAACAGTTCCTCGAAGAGCAGCTTTTCGACCAGCGCCACTATGACCTGGAACGGGTAGGCCGCTACAAGCTTTCACAAAAACTCGATCTAACCGAGCACATCCCGATCACTCACCGCACGGTTACCAAGTGGGACGTGGTTTACCTGGTGCGCCGCATGATCATGATCAACAATGAGGTGGAGGACAAGGACGATATTGACCACCTTGGCAACCGGCGCGTCAAGACGGTCGGCGAACTAATCCAGAACAAGCTGCGCATCGGTCTACGCCGCATGGAACGGGTGATCAAAGAGCGTATGTCCATCCGCGACCAGGACAATATTTCTCCGGTTTCGCTGGTGAATATCCGTCCGGTGGTAGCCGCCTTGCGCGAGTTCTTCGGCTCCAGCCAGCTTTCACAGTTCATGGACCAGACCAACCCATTGGCCGAACTGCGCCATAAGCGTACCCTTTCAGCCCTGGGGCCTGGCGGTCTGCGCCGCGAGCGCGCTGGCTTCGATGTGCGTGACGTCCATCATTCTCATTATGGTCGCATATGCCCCATTGAAACTCCCGAAGGCCCGAACATTGGTCTGATTGGGCGTCTGGCGAACTTTGCCCGGGTCAACGAATACGGCTTTATCGAGACGCCTTACCGGCGGGTAATCAAGGTGTTGGCGTCCGACGATCCACGCCTGGAGAACCGCCTGCTGCTGGAAGATCTCAAGAACGCCGAAACCGGTGAAGTGATTGCCCGCAAAGGTGAACGCGTTACCAAGAACATGCTGCTGGCAATTCAGAAGGTAAAGAAATCTAACATCTTCGTGTCGCCTTTCGTTTCCGACGAGGTGGAATATCTCTCTGCGGACGCCGAAGATAAGTTTGTCATCGCTCAGGCCAATACCCTTTTGAGCGAGCATAATGAATTCAAGATGGACCGCATTTCCTGCCGCCACCACTCCGATTTCACCGTGGCATCGGGTGACTCGGTCAACTATATGGACGTGGCTCCTCACCAGGTGGTGGGTGTTTCGGCGGCCTTGATCCCCTTCCTCGAACACGATGACGCTAACCGGGCCTTGATGGGCTCGAACATGCAGGCCCAGGCCGTGCCGATCATCGCCCCGGATATCCCGATCATTTCGACTGGCATGGAAGCTTATGCCGCCCTCGATTCAGGCCAGCTTTTAATCGCCGAGGAAGAAGGCAATGTCGTTTCCGTCACCGGCCGCCAGGTAGTACTGCGCTCCTCCGATGGAAAACTGCGCACCTACAACCTGCGCAAGTACCAGCGTTCCAATCAGAGCACCTGCATCGACCAGCGCCCAGCGGTCACTAAAGGGCAGCACATTCGCAAAGGTGAAATCCTGGCCGACTCTTCTTCAACTGTAAATGGGCAGTTAGCCCTGGGCCAGAACGTGACCGTAGCGTTCGTTTCCTGGGAAGGCGGCAACTTTGAAGACGCCATCCTGATCTCGGAAAGGCTAGTGCAGGAAGACCGCTTCACCTCCGTACATATCGAAAAGTACGAGGTGGAAGCCCGCGATACCAAACTGGGCCCTGAAGAGATCACGCGTGACATCCCCAACGTAGGTGAAGATGCGATCAAGGACCTGGACGAGCACGGCATCATCCGCATCGGCGCTGAAGTCGGCCCGAATGACATCCTGGTTGGTAAGATCACCCCGAAAGGTGAAAAAGAGCTGACCCCTGAAGAGCGCCTGCTGCGCGCCATTTTTGGAGAGAAGTCGCGCGATGTAAAGGATACTTCTCTGCGCATGCCGCATGGCGAGCGCGGCAAGGTAGTAGACGTCAAAGTATTCACTCGCGCGGACAATTCCGACCTATCCGCTGGGGTAGATATGATGGTACGTGTCTCGGTGGCGCAGAGGCGCAAAATCACTGCCGGCGACAAGATGGCTGGGCGGCATGGTAATAAAGGTGTGGTCTCGCGCGTGGTAGCCGTAGAAGACATGCCATTCTTACAAGATGGTACACCGGTGGATATCATCCTGAACCCACTGGGTGTTCCTGGTCGTATGAACATCGGCCAGGTGTTGGAAACTCACCTGGGTTGGGCGGCGGTCCGCCTGGGATACCGGGCAGTCACGCCGGTCTTCGACGGCGCCAATGAGACCGAAATCGAAGCCGAGCTGGCGCGTGCCTGGATGACTGACAGAGCCTGGCAGGAAGCTGCCGAGCGCGCCTGGGAATGGCTCAAGGGTCAGGATTATCCCCCCGAAAGTATCCGGGATGACTCGGAAGTGCGTTTGCTCTACCTGGAACAGTGGCTGGGCGAGAAGGGTTACGACGTCTACGAGTTGACTTCGAACGAGACCACTGCGCGCCGGGCAGTGCTGGCTGAATGGCTGCGAGAGCACAAAATTTAACCCGGATGACGTGCTCGATTTCGAGAACGTGCCCGCCGCAGCGCCTTTCATCCGTGAAAAAGACCTGGCGGTAGCGACGGTCTGCTTGAGGCTGTGGCTACATACCCTGGGTGAAGAGGTCGAAGGCGTACCGGATGTTGAAATCCGCGCCCGGGCCGAAGCGAAGAGCCTTGAGACCGGTAACCCCATCCCGATTTTGGGGAAACAGGTCCTGCATAATGGCAAGACCGGCGAGACGTTTGACCAGCCTGTGACGGTGGGCGTGATGACCATGCTCAAGCTGCACCACCTGGTTGAAGATAAAGTCCACGCTCGTTCTACCGGGCCGTACAGCCTGGTGACACAACAGCCGTTGGGTGGCAAGGCCCAGTTTGGTGGTCAGCGTTTTGGAGAAATGGAAGTGTGGGCGCTGGAAGCTTACGGGGCGGCCTACACCCTTCAGGAAATGCTAACGGTCAAGTCCGATGATGTGCAAGGCCGCGTCAATACCTACGAAGCCATCGTCAAAGGCCAGCAAATTGAAGAGCCCAGCCTGCCAGCTTCGTTCCGTGTGCTGGTGAAAGAGCTGCAAAGCCTGGGCCTGGCAGTCGAGGCTGTGATGGATTCGGGCGAAGTGATCCGCTTTGGAAAAGATGAAGAGCGGGTGAGACCGCCCAAGATGGAAACAGGTTTGCTGGGCCTGGGCGAAGGCCTAGAGAATTTAGAGCAGGTGCCTTAACAAATGGCTGTCTTACTTGACGCTCATACTACCGCATGATATAATCCCTCCCCGCAGCCCTAAACGGGAAGGGTAAAGCATGCCCTTAGTCAATGAAAGCCGAGGCCATCATTGCAAAGCGATGGCCTCGCTTATTGAAAAATCAATTCGTTCTTCCGGTTTTATCCTCTGGAGGCAAAAGGTGCCAACAATCAACCAATTGATCCGCAAAGGTCGCCAGACCCAACGCACAAAAAGCAAGGCCCCGGCATTGCTGTACATACTGAATACCAAGAAAAACCGCCGTTATCGCATGGACGTGGGATCTCCTCAAAAACGAGGTGTATGTACTGTAGTGCGTACGGCTACTCCCAAGAAGCCTAATTCAGCCCTGCGGAAGATTGCCCGCGTGCGTCTGACCAACGGACTCGAAGTCACCGCTTACATTCCGGGCGAAGGCCATTCTTTGCAGGAACACTCGGTAGTGCTAGTGCGCGGCGGCCGTGTGAAAGACCTGCCTGGTGTGCGTTATCACATCGTGCGCGGCACCCTGGATACAACCGGCGTTGCCAAGCGCGCCCAGGGACGTTCCAAATACGGCGCTAAGCGCGCCAAATAGGCTGGATGTTTTCCCGGCTGTGTCCCGGCGCTGTGCCTCAACAGGCTGCGCAGGCACAGACTTGACCAAAATTAGTCTTTTGATGGAGAAATTGCATGCGTAGGACAAGACCCGAAAAGCGGGAAATTACTCCCGATGTGAAATACCAGAGTGTGGTAGTGCAATCCATGATCGCCCGCTTAATGCGGCGCGGAAAGAAAAGCACGGCCGCCAGCGTAATGTATGATGCGCTGGACATCGTTCAGGAGAAAACCGGCAAGAATCCAGCCGAACTGCTCGACCAGGCGCTGAAGAACGTTGGCCCGATGATGGAAGTCCGCCCACGGCGTGTGGGTGGCGCTACCTACCAGGTGCCAATGGAAGTTCCCTCCTCTCGGCGGATGACTTTAGCCATGCGGTGGATTCTGGATGCGAGCAAGGCGCGGGCTGGAAAGTCTTTTGCGGAAAAACTGTCGGGTGAGCTGCTGGATGCCCTGAACAACCAGGGCGCAGCCGTTCGCAAACGCGAAGAGACGCACAAGATGGCCGAAGCTAACCGGGCCTTCTCGCATTATCGGGTCTAACCGGCAACGGCATTCAGATAGTCCGCAGGTAACCTGATGGCGCGCACTTTCCCCCTGGAGCGATACCGAAATATTGGTATCATCGCCCATATCGACGCCGGCAAGACGACGACGACCGAGCGAATTCTTTTCTATACCGGAAAGACGTACCGGATGGGTTCGGTCGATGATGGTACTACGGTGACCGACTGGATGGTTCAGGAACGCGAGCGCGGCATCACAATTGTTTCTGCGGCGGTTACTGCCGAATGGAAAGGGTATCAGATTAATATCATCGATACCCCGGGGCACATCGATTTCACCGCGGAAGTGCAGCGCTCGCTGCGCGTGCTGGATGGCGGCGTGGTGATTTTCGATGCTGTACAGGGCGTTGAGCCGCAGAGTGAAACTGTCTGGCGCCAGGCTGATCGCTACAAGGTGCCCAGGATTTGTTTTGCAAACAAGATGGATAGAACCGGCGCCTCTTATGAGATGACCATTGAGAGCATCCGCCATCGCCTGGGAGCCAACCCAATTGCCATGCACTTGCCCATTGGGCAGGAAGCGGCATTTCGGGGCGTGGTGGACCTGATGACCATGCAGGCGATCTATTGGTCGGATGATTTGGGCAAGGAAATGACCATCGAGCCCATTCCGGAGGACCTGTTGAACCGGGCGAGGGGAATGCGCGCCCAGATGGTCGAGAAAATCGCCGAGTTGGACGACGAGCTGATCGTCAAATACCTGGACGGGGATGAGATCAGCATAGACGAAATGAAAGCTGGTTTACGCCGGGCAGTGATCAGCAGCCTGGCTACACCGGTATTCTGCGGCACCTCGCTGCGCAATAAGGGTGTCCAACCCGTCCTGGATGCTGTGGTCGATTACCTGCCTTCTCCGTGCGACGTTCCCCCGGTAAATGGCACTGACCTGAATACAAACCAGGAAATATCCTTCCCCACCGAAGACGATGCGCCGTTGACCGCCCTGGTTTTCAAGATCGTCGCCGATCCCTACGTAGGCCGCCTGGCTTATTTTCGTGTATATTCCGGCACCATCACCCAGGGCGAGATGGTTTTCAACCCGACCAAGGGCAGGCGGGAGCGCATCGGCCGCTTGCTGCGCATGTACGCCGACCGCCGCGAAGATGTGACCGAGGTATACGCCGGAGACATTGCCGCCACCCTGGGTTTGCGCGAGAGCTTCACTGGCGATACGCTATGTGAACCGCAAAACCCGGTCGTACTGGAAAGTATTGCTTTCCCGGAGCCGGTTATTTATGTGGCAATCGAGCCCAAGACAACCGCCGACCAGGACAAGATGGGTGAAGCCCTGCGCAAACTTTCCGAGGAAGATCCAACTTTTCGTGTACACTCAGATGAGAATACCGGGCAGATCATCATCGCTGGAATGGGTGAGTTGCATCTGGACGTGCTGGTCGATCGCATGCTGCGTGAATTCCGCGTGCAGGCGAATGTGGGCCGGCCGCGCGTCTCTTATCGTGAGACGATTACCCGTCCGGTGGTCAAGCTGAATTATAAATATGTGCGCCAGACCGGCGGACATGGTATGTACGGGCACGTCGTTTTCAATTTGACTCCCATGCAACGCGGCAACGGGATTGTGTTTGATAATAAAGTCATCGGCGGCACCATCCCGCGTGAATATATCCCGGCGGTTGAAAAGGGAGTCCGTGAAGCCGCTGAAGCCGGGGTGCTGGCCGGTTACCCGGTTACCGATTTAAAAGTCGAGCTGATCGACGGTTCGTACCATGAAGTCGATTCGAATGAAATGGCTTTCAAGGTGGCTGCCAGCCTGGCATTTAAAGAGGGCGTGCAGAAAGGCGCTCCGGTATTGCTGGAGCCCATCATGAAAGTAGAAGTAGTTGCCCCGGGCGATTTCGTCGGGGATGTGATTGGCCAGTTGAGCGCTCGCCGGGCTGAAATTCAAGGAATGGAAATGCGCCCAGGTAACGCTCAAGCGGTAAGGGCGATTGTTCCCCTGGCGGAAATGTTTGGCTATGCAACTGAGTTGCGTTCAGCAACCCAGGGTCGTGGGGTATTCACCATGGAATTCGATCACTATGCCC
This sequence comes from uncultured Chloroflexia bacterium, assembly GCA_963820415.1. Lineage (GTDB taxonomy): Bacteria > Chloroflexota > Anaerolineae > Anaerolineales > Anaerolineaceae > CAWFZT01. Next base: position 110,686 of record CAWFZT010000005.1, read on the forward strand.
CGGTTCCTGCGCCTGTTGCGGAAAAAATATTAAATTCGTAATCTTTGGAAACCATCTAAGAGAGCTTTATTGCAAGGAGACTGGTATTATGGCGAAGCAAAAGTTTGAGCGGAACAAGCCGCACCTGAACGTAGGGACGATGGGGCACATCGATCATGGCAAGACGACCCTGACCGCCGCCATCACGAAGTACTGCGGCTTTCTAGGGAAAGCGCAGTTCCGGCCGTACGATTCGATTGACAATGCGCCGGAAGAGAAAGCGCGCGGGATCACGATCAACATTGCCCACGTGGAATACGAGACAGAGAAGCGGCACTATGCGCACGTGGACATGCCGGGGCACCGCGACTACATCAAGAATATGATCACCGGTGCGGCGCAGGTAGATGGGGCCATCCTGGTGGTGGCAGCGCCGGACGGGCCGATGCCGCAGACGAAAGAGCACGTGCTGCTGGCCCGCCAGGTAGAAGTGCCGAGCATCGTGGTCTTCCTCAACAAGGTCGACATGATGGATGATCCGGAGCTGTTGGAGTTGGTGGAGTTGGAGCTGCGGGAAATGTTGACCGGTTATGGGTTCCCCGGGGATGCAACCCCGATCGTGCGCGGCAGCGCCCTGAAGGCGTTGGAGAGCACGTCGAAGGATCCGAATGCGCCGGAATATGCCTGCATCAAAGAGCTGCTGCGGGTGGTAGACGAGTACATTCCGGAGCCGAAGCGCTCCCTGGACCTGCCGTTCATGATGCCGATCGAAGACGTGTTCTCGATCAAAGGTCGCGGTACGGTGGTAACGGGTCGTGTGGACCGCGGGCGGGTGCACACGGGCGAACCGGTGGAAATCGTAGGCTTGCGGGAAAAGACCATGAACTCGGTGGTGACAGGCGTGGAAATGTTCCACAAGACGCTGGATGAGGGCATGGCTGGGGACAACCTGGGCTTGCTGTTACGCGGAATTGAGCGCACGGACGTGGAGCGCGGGCAGGTGGTGGCCAAGCCGGGCAGCATAACGCCGCACCAAAAGTTCATGAGCCAGGTGTACGTGTTGAAGAAGGAAGAAGGCGGGCGGCACAAAGCATTCTTCACCGGCTACCGGCCGCAGTTCTACATCCGCACGATGGATGTGACGGGCAACATCGAACTGCCGGCAGGGGTCGAGATGGTGATGCCGGGCGACAGTGTGAACCTGCAGGTCAGTCTGATCGTACCGGTGGCGTTGGAACAGGGTTCAAAGTTTGCTATTCGCGAAGGTGGTCTGACGGTTGGCGCCGGCGTGATCACCAAGATTTTGGATTAGGTAAGGAATCATGGCTAAACAAAGAATTCGCATTCGACTAAAAGCTTACGACCACCGTGTCCTTGATCAATCCGCCAAGCGGATTGTGGAGACGGCCGAGCGCAGTGGTGCTCATGTAGTTGGTCCGGTACCGTTACCCACCAAGATTGAACGATTCACGGTTCGTCGTTCGACCTTCATCGATAAAGACTCGCACGAACACTTCGAAATTCGAACCCACAATCGCATGATTGATGTATTGGATCCAGATTCGAAGACGATTGACATGCTGATGCGGTTGAACCTGCCCGCCGGTGTGGATATCGAAATTAAGATCTAAGGTTTTAAGCGCTTACGGCAGCCGCGCATTGAAAACGTGGCGCGAATGCCCCTGGCAGGATTGCCAGATAAGCGGTACAATTGATCGGTTTGGTAGAGCAGTATAAGAGTGATACTGTAGGCGCACGAGCCAAAATAGGGGTGCTGCAGCAGGTCACTGACCATACTGTGCTTGGGATGATGCAGCCTGGCCCAGGCTGACAGTCCCACAATATATTACACAGGAGAAAATTGAGATGTTTAAAGGGCTGATTGGGAAGAAAATCGGCATGACCCAGATTTTCGATGAAACTGGTGCGGCAGTACCCGTCACAGTAATCGAAGCTGGGCCATGTTTCGTTACCCAGGTGCGTACGCCCGAACATGATGGCTACGCGGCCGTGCAACTGGGTTTCGAAGAGGTCCATCAGAAGAAGTTGACCGGTGGTGAGTTGGGGCATCTCAAGCGTGATAACTTGAATACGCCTCCATTGCGTTTCCTGCGCGAGTTCCGAGCTAAAGAGCCGGGCGTCAAAGAAGGTGAGAAAGTTACTGTCACCTTATTTGCGGTTGGCGAGCATGTCGATGTGATTGGGACCAGTAAAGGTAAAGGTTTTCAGGGCGGTGTGAAACGCTACCATTTCCTTGGTGGCCCGAGAACGCATGGTGCGTCAGACCGTGAGCGTGCTCCTGGCTCGCGCGGCTCGACGACGACCCCTGGACGTACCTATAAGGGTGCGCGTGGCCCCGGTCATATGGGCGATGACCGCGTGACCTCTCAAAACCTGAAGGTTGTTATGGTTGACTCTGATCGCAACCTGATTGGTGTGCGTGGCGCCGTACCTGGCGCGCGCGGCGGCCTGGTCATCATCAACGAGGCAAGAAAGCAGTGATCGGGCCTGGCCTGAGGACTGTTTTCCTGCACGAAGGGAGCGTGTAATTATGTTAGTGGATGTATACAACATGGAGGGCCATAAGGTCCGTACGGTGGAGCTTCCGCCGAGTATCTTCGAAGCCCCTGTTTTCGAAGATCTGATGCACCAGGCTGTCGTTCGCCAGATGGCGAATGCCCGTCTGGGTACGCATGATACCAAGACCCGCGCTGAAGTATCCGGCGGTGGTCGCAAACCATGGCGCCAGAAGGGCACCGGGCGCGCTCGCCAGGGCTCAACCCGGGCGCCGCACTGGAAAGGCGGCGGTGGCGCGCATACCCCACACCCGCATGGCTATTTTCTTTCTATGCCTCGCAAAATGCGCCAGGCAGCTTTACGGTCAGCTCTGTCGGCCAAGGCGGCTGAAGCCAGCATTGTAGTGGTGGACGAGTTGAAACTGGAAGAACCAAAGACGCGCCTGATGGCTGCGGCCTTGAATGCACTGGTAGGAGAGGCTTCTGCTCTGGTGCTGGTTCCTGAAAAAGGCAGTTACGAAACGGTCATTCGCTCGACGCGCAACCTGCCAGATGCAAAGATCCTGGTCGCCGGTTATTTGAACATTCGTGACCTGCTGGTGTTCGATAAGGTTGTGATGCCGCTGTCCTCGCTGGATGTGATCAGTGCAAACCTGGGATAGGTAGGAGGATGAGATGACAACGATTTATGATATACTCCGCCGCCCGCTGCTGACTGAAAAGTCGAATTACCAGGGCACCAAGCTGCACCAATATGCCTTTGAAGTAAGATCAGAGGCGACCAAGGGGATGGTCAAGGATGCGGTGGAAACCCTGTTTGACGTAAAGGTTCTGCGGGTGAATGTAATCAACGTTCCGGCCAAAATGCGCCGGAGCCGCAGCCGCCGGATGACCGTGCGGGAACAAAATTATAAGAAAGCCATTGTCACCCTGGCGGCTGAAGACCACATTCCGTTCTTTGAAGGGGTAGAATAATGGCCGTCAAAATTTATAAACCAGTTACTCCCAGCCTGCGCAATATGACCGGGTACAATTTTACCGAGGAAGGTCTTTCGAAAGACCGCCCCGAGCGGTCTCTCATTACCATCCTGAAGAAACATGCCGGCCGCGACAACAAAGGTCGCATCTCTGTGCGCCACCAGGGCGGCGGCAACCGTCAGTATATCCGCACCGTGGATTTCAAACGCAATAAGCGCGGTATCCCGGGGCGGGTGGACTCGATCCAGTATGATCCAAACCGCACGGCTCGCCTGGCTCTGATCTACTACGCTGATGGCGAAAAGCGTTATATTCTTGCCCCTCTGGGATTGAAAGTCGACGATACGATCATCGCTGGCCCAACGGCTGATATTCGCCCGGGCAACAGCCTGCCAGTTGCGAATATCCCGGTCGGCACGATGGTACATAACGTAGAGTTGCAGGAAGGTCGCGGTGGACAGTTGGTCCGCTCGGCCGGCACCTCTGCCCAACTGCTGGCCAAGGAAGGCGATTATGCACAGATCCGCCTGCCTTCTGGTGAAGTGCGCCTGGTAATGCAGACTTGCTACGCCACGATTGGGCAAGTCGGCAACCTGGATCACAGCAATATCAAGCTCGGCAAGGCCGGGCGCAAACGCAATATGGGTGTTCGCCCGACCGTGCGCGGCACGGCGATGTCCCCGAGAGACCACCCGCATGGTGGTGGTGAAGGTCGCCAGCCGACCGGTATGCCAGGTCCTAAGTCCCCGTGGGGCAAGCCTACCCGGGGTTACAAGACCCGCCGAAATAAGAGATCAACCCAGTTCATTGTGCGCCGCCGTAATGCATCCGGTGGTCGCTAATGCGACGAAGCTGCTTTAGTAGTTAGTAGAGAGGGACGAGAATATGTCACGATCGCTAAAAAAGGGGCCTTTTATTGAGCCCAAGCTTCTAAAGAGAATTGAAGCGATGAATGCTCGGAGTGAGAAAAAGGTGATTCGCACCTGGAGTCGGGCGAGCACCATTTTCCCCCAAATGGTTGGACATACAATTGCCGTCCACGATGGCAAGCGCCATGTGCCGATCTATGTAACCGAGAACATGGTTGGTCACCGGTTGGGTGAATTTGCCCCGACCCGCCATTTCCGTGGTCACGTTGGTTCTGCGGAAAAAGCATCCTCCACGAAGGGGGGTAAGTAAGCCATGGCGACCGATGTTCATGCTGAGTTGCACTATTGTGGCGTTTCAGCTCAAAAGGCCCGCCTGGTAGTGGATATGGTGCGGGGCCGGCCGGCTGTACAGGCCCTCGACCTGTTAAAGTTCACGCCCAAGGTAGCCGCCCGGCACCTGTATAAACTGCTGACTTCAGCGGTTTCCAATGCCGAAGAAAACTTTGGCTTGAGCCGGGATGACCTGTTTATTTACCGGATAACGGCGGATGAGGCTCCAACTCGCAAGTGGCGGCGCTTTGGGGCGCGCGGTCGCTTCAAACCGCTCCTGCGGCGGTCATCGCACATCACCATAGTTTTGCGAGAGCGAGCTGCATAAGATCAGAAGAAGAGGCACCAGGAGAGATTATGGGTCGTAAAGTTCATCCGATTGGATTTCGTCTGAATATCAACCAGCCCTGGTCAGGGCGGTGGTTTGCCGAAGGGAAAGAATACGTAGAACAGCTTCACCAGGATCTCGCCGTGCGCAAGATGATCCACGACGTGGCCGGTAAAGCAGGTGTGTCGAACGTGGAAGTGGAACGTTTCCCTGGCAAGGTAAAAGTGGTGGTTCACACCGCCAAACCGGGCATTTTGATCGGACGCAAGGGCGAAAAGGTGAAGGAAATCCGCCAGAACCTGGAAGCCCTGACCGGGAAGAAGATTGATTTGGAAATCAAAGAGATCAAGAACCCCGACACCGACGCTTACCTAGTGGCGATGAATATTGCCGGTCAAATCGAACGGCGTATCAGCTATCGCCGGGCGATGAAGCGTGCTTTACAGCAGGCTATCCGGCAAGGCGCTGAAGGCATCAAGATTGAGGTTGCCGGCCGCCTGAGCGGCGCTGAAATGGCGCGCAGCGTCTGGTTGCGTGAAGGGCGTGTCCCGCTGCAGACTTTACGCGCTAATATGGACTTTGCCCGCGCCGAGGCCTTGACCACCTACGGTAAGATCGGGATCAAGGTTTGGGTTTACAAAGGTACAGTCCTGAGCGAAACCGAAGAAAAGATCGAGCCCACCGAGGGCGTGTACGTTAGTGAGTAAATTATCCCGGGTTTTGAGCCCGGGTGGAGAAAGAGGTAGCGACTATGTTGATGCCTAAGCGTGTCAAATACCGCAAGCAACACCGCGGCAGGATGACGGGAATGCAGTTGCGCGGCGCCGAAGTGACCTTTGGCGACTACGGCTTGCAGGCGCTGGAGCCCGGTTGGGTTTCCGCCCGGCAGATCGAGGCTGCACGCCGTACCCTGGTGCGCGTCATGAAACGACGCGGTAAAGTTTGGATCCGCATCTTCCCAGATAAGCCCTACACTCGCAAGCCACCGGAGACCCGTATGGGCAAGGGGAAAGGCAATGTGGAGTACTGGGTGGCAGTCGTTCGCCCGGGTCGAGTCATGTTTGAGCTGGCCGGCCTCCCCTCGGATATTGCTCTCGAAGCTTTGCACCAGGCTGCTTATAAGTTCTCCATTAAGACCAAGATCGTTTCACGTCACGAGATGACAGGAGAACAGCAATGAACGGATCAGAAGCAAGAGTATTATCTACTCAAGAAATTACAGGCAGGTTGTCAGATACCCGGCATGAGTACATGAACATGCGCTTCCAGATTGTCACCGGGCAAATGACAGACACCAGCCGTCTCAAGCAGACCCGTCGGTTGATTGCGCTTTTCGAAACTGTCCTGCGCGAACGGGAGCTGGGGATCACGAAGGAAGGTGAGAAATGAACGATCGGCGGCGTTTAAAGGGTGTAGTAACTAGCAATAAAATGATGAAGACCGTGGTGGTCGAAATCGGGCGTACCTACCGGCACCCGCTGTACAAGAAAGTCGTGCACAGCAGCCGGCGGGTGAAGGCCCAGGATGAGATGGGCTGCCAGATCGGCGACCTGGTGCAGATCGTCGAGACCCGCCCTCTGTCGAAAGACAAGCGTTGGGCCGTAGAAGCCATCCTGAAACACAAGGTCGCACAGGTAGTGACTGCGGTTGAAGGTGCAGGAGAGCCGGCATGATTCAGCAGGAAACTCGTCTAAAAGTGGCCGATAACACCGGCGCCCGCGAGCTGCTGGTCATTCACGTTTTGGGTGGGTCCACCCGCCGCTATGGTCACGTGGGTGATGTGGTGGTCTGCACAGTGAAATCAGCAGCACCCCAGGGGTCCGTGAAGAAGAGCGAAGTTGTTAAAGCAGTGATCGTGCGCTGCGCCAAGGAATGGCGGCGCCAGGATGGCTCGAGCATCCGCTTTGATGATAACGCGGCCGTGATCCTGGATACCGATGGAATGAACCCTAAAGGGACGCGTATCTTTGGCCCGGTAGCACGCGAGCTGCGTGAAAAAGGCTTCATGAAGATTATCTCCCTGGCGCCCGAAGTGCTTTAGCGATCAGAGAGAAGGAGTATTACGATGAAAACAAAGATTCGCAAGGGTGATAAGGTAGAAGTAATCAGCGGGAAACCCGAGTACAAGGGTCTGCGCGGTGAAGTGATCAAGGTGATGCCGGATGATGAGCAGGTCGTCGTGCAGGGCGTGAATTTACAGACCAAGCATCAGCGCCAGGTCCAGGCGCAGGGTCGCACGGTAACTCCCGGAAAAATTCGTTTCGAAGGCCCCATTCACCTGTCAAATGTGATGCTGGTATGCCCGAAATGCGGCAAGGCTACCCGGGTATCCCTGGTGCGCGAAGGTGACAAGGTAAAGCGAATTTGCAAACATAAGGAATGTGGAGCCTCGCTGGATGACTAGCCAGCCTGGGAGCGAAGATTATGAATAGAATGAAAGAACAGTATCAAAAAGAGGTGACCCCGGCCTTGATGAAAGCGCTGAACCTGGATAATGTCATGCAGGTGCCGCGCATCCAGAAAGTAGTGGTAAACATCGGTATGGGCGAAGCGCTGGATAACCCCAAAGCATTGGATGCGGCGGTGAATGATGTGGCTTTGATCACCGGGCAAAAACCGGTAGTGACCAAGGCCAAGAACAGCATCGCAAACTTCAAGCTGCGCGAGGGACGTACCATTGGCGTCAAAGTAACCCTGCGGGGAGAGAAAATGTGGGCTTTCCTGGATCGCGTGTTGAACGTAGTCCTGCCGCGCGTGCGTGATTTCCGGGGTGTATCGCCGGATGCCTTTGATGGTCGTGGTAATTACACTCTCGGCCTGCGGGAACAGTTGATCTTCCCGGAGATCGAATATGACAAGATTGATAAGATCCGCGGCATGGAAATCACGATTGTGACCAGCGCCAGGTCGGATGATCATGCAGCAGTCCTACTGCAAATGCTTGGCATGCCTTTCAGGAAGGGATAATATGGCAAAGAAATGCACGAAGTATCGAGAAATGCGGCGCGAGTACCCCAATCAGGTACGCAACCGCTGCCGAATTTGTGGTCGGCCGCGTGGTTACATCCGCCGGTTCGGTCTGTGCCGTATCTGTTTTAGAGAGCTGGCACTCAAAGGTCAGATCCCCGGAATTACAAAGGCATCCTGGTAACGAGCCTGGAGGTAGTGAGAATGAGCGTGAATGATCCTATTGCTGATATGTTGACACGCATCCGGAATGGAGTAACCGCCGGTCAGGTCGTGGTCGCGATGCCCAGCTCAAAGGTGAAAGTGGAAATTGGCCGAATTCTTAAGGAAGAGGGCTTCATCGAGAGTTGTGAGCTAGTCGAAGGAGAAAAACCCACCCTGCGACTGCGGTTAAAGTATGTTGGAGAACGCCGCCAGAGATCGTCGGTCATCACTGGCCTGGTGCGGGTCAGCAAGCCCGGGCGGCGAGTTTACACACACAAGCAGAATATTCCCTGGGTGTTGGCCGGGATGGGTATTGCCATCGTATCAACCCCCAAGGGCATCATGACCGGCCAGAGAGCCTCCCAACTGGGTGTTGGTGGGGAAATTCTGTGCAAGGTGTGGTAGGAGGATTGAACCGTGTCTAGAATTGGTCGCTTACCCGTGACCGTTCCCGATATTGTGCAGGTAAAGGTGAATGGTTCTGAGGTTCATGTGAAAGGTCCGAAAGGCGAGATGAGCTTCCTCTTTTCTCCAGTGGTGGATATCAAGCTGGAAAACAAGCAGGTGCTGGTTACGCGCAGTTCCGATGAACCGAGAATCCGCGCTCTGCATGGAACGACACGCGCTTTAATTCAAAATATGGTGACCGGTGTAAGCACCGGCTTTACCAGGGTGCTGGAAGTTGATGGCGTGGGGTATCGCCCCGACATGAATGGAAAAAACCTGATGTTATACGTTGGGTATTCCCATCCGGTGGAAGTTCCACCTCCCGCTGGCATCACCTTTGAAGTCGATACCAAGGCTCGCCAAATCAAAGTGATGGGGCGGGATAAAGAACAGGTTGGCCAGGTTGCTTCCGATATCCGCAAGATTCGCCCGCCAGAACCTTACAAGGGCAAGGGTGTGCATTATCTGGGCGAGCATATTCGCCGCAAAGCTGGTAAATCTGGGAAGACGAAGGAGAAGAAGTAAGGTGACTTATGGGCAAATTATCACGTTCTGAGGCTCGACTTCACCGTCACCAGCGTGTACGCCTGGCTGTGGTGGGCACACCTGCCCGGCCGCGGTTGTGCGTTTTTCGCAGCCTGGCGGAAATCTATGTCCAGGTGATCGATGATGAAGCCGGCCAGACCCTGGTGGCTGCTTCGACGATTGACCATGAGCTGCGTGAAAAAGCGCAAGGCCTTCCCAAGCTCGAACAAGCCAAGCTGGTAGGCCAATTGGTGGCGAAACGCGCCGTGCAAAAAGGCATCAAGATGGTCGTGTTTGACCGCGGCGGTTATCGCTACTTTGGCCGGGTAAAAGCCCTGGCAGACGCTGCCCGGCAAGCTGGCCTGGAGTTCTAAGGTTAATCAGAGGCAATGAGGTCCTGAATATGGAAATGACTCAATATCAACCCACTTTGGAACAGTCGTTTGATGAGCGAGTAATCGAAATCGCACGCGTTGCCAAAGTTGTAAAGGGCGGCCGCCGCTTCCAATTCCGGGTAACCGTCGTGGCGGGTGACAATCATGGCAAGGTAGGCATGGGCATCGGCAAGGCCAACGCCGTGCCAGACGCCATGCGCAAGGCCACCGAACGTGCCCACAAGGGTATGCGCTCGGTTGCTATTACTGGCACCACTATCCCGCACGAAGTGCTTGGCAGCTTGAGCGGAGCGCGCGTCTTGCTGAAACCGGCTTCTCCCGGTACGGGCGTAATCGCCGGTGGCGGTGTGCGTGCCGTCCTAGAAGCCGCCGGCATCCGTGACATTCTGACCAAATCACTGGGCAGCTCCAATGTCTTGAACGTAGTGAAAGCTACTTTCCTGGCCTTGGAACAGCTTAAGTTCCCCGAGCAGGAAGCGCAACGGCGCGGCAAACCGGTAAAGGATTTAATGCCCTTCTGGGAACGGAGGAAGAATGGTTGAAAAAAACCAACCTGCTAAGAAATTGCGCATCACCTGGGAAAGAAGCGCCATTGGCTATTCAGTGAAGCACAAGGCCACGATCAAGGCGCTTGGGCTGCGCCGGCTGCACCAATCCGTTGAGGTTGTCGATTCCCCTGGGGTGCGCGGCATGCTGATCAAAGTGAACCATCTGGTTAAGATAGAAGAAATTCAATAGAAAAGCAGGTAGAACGATGAAACTGAATGATCTTAAGCCTAATGAAGGGGCGACTCACCCCCGCAAGCGGGTTGGGCATGGCATCTCTGCCGGCCAGGGTAAAACCGCCGGCCGGGGCACCAAGGGCCAGAACTCACGCACCGGCGCGGGCGGGCACCTGTACCGTCAGGGTGGCAACCTGCCGTTCTTCCGCCGCCTGCCGTTTATGCGGGGCGAAGGGTTCACTCCCCCTAACCGGACGGAGTTCAACGAAATCAACCTTGACCAACTGGCCAGCTTTGCAGCGGGCAGCGACGTCACCCCTCAGGCGCTGGCAGAAGCGAATTTGCTCAGCAAGCCATCTTTGCCGGTGGTGATCCTGGGCAATGGTGAGATCAACGTCTCACTGAAGGTAAAAGTGCATCGTGTTAGCAAGGGCGCCCGTGCCAAGATTGAAAAGGCCGGGGGCAGTGTTGAACTGATTGCCTGACCCACGCTAACAAAAAGGAGATCCACTCATGAAGCGTTCAGCCTGGCGCTATTTGTGGAAGTCGGAAGATATTCGCAAAAAGCTGCTGATCACCCTGCTGCTGCTGGTGCTTTACCGCCTGGCAGCCAATATCCCTGTGCCAGGGATCAACCACGCCGTGCTTTCAAGTCTGGCGACAGGGGGTGGGGCGGCTGGAAACCTGTTCAACCTGCTGGACTTGCTCTCGGGTGGTACCGTATCGCATTTCTCCATCCTGGCGATGGGCGTGTACCCTTACATTACTGCCCAGATTATCATCCAGCTCCTGGTGCCGATTATCCCGGCTTTGGAACGCAGGTTGAAAGAGGATCCCAAGGGCGGGCAGATGTGGATGGAACGCTGGACCGTAATTGGCACGGTGCCGATGGCTGCCCTTTCAGCGATTGGCCAGATTAATATCTTCGCGCAACTGGCAGGCGGGCGATCGGTGCTCAATACGTATGGCTTCACCGGGGCAGCCCTGGTGCCAACCCTGGCAACGCTCTTCTCAATGCTCGCCGGTACCATGTTTGGTATCTGGCTGGGCCAGCTCATCTCGGAATACGGCATTCCCAACCAGGGTCTTTCTTTGATCATCTTCGCTGGCATCGTGGCGCGCATCCCGAGCAACCTGGTTTCGATCTTGTCTGACCAACAAAACGGCTGGTGGCTGCTGATCCTCATTCTGGTCATCCTCGTCTTGGTGATCTTTGCCATCGTGTTCGTCCAACAGGGACGCCGCAATGTGCGTGTGATCTACAAGGGCCGCCGGGTGGGCAACCGCATGTCCATGCCCGTGCAAAGCAACCTGCCGCTGATGGTCAATATGGCCGGCATGATCCCTTTGATCTTTGCCCAGTCTATCCTGACCTTCCCGGCCATTGTGGCGTCTTATTTTATGCAAAACTCAATCGCCTGGATCAAAGCCTTCGCGACGAGTGTGTACACTACCTTCGGCGGTAATAATGTTTGGTACGCTCTGATCTATTTCTTCATGGTTGTGCTGTTTACGTTCTTCTATACCGACGTGCTGTTCGGCCAGCAGAACTACGGCGATAACCTGCGCAAGCAAGGGGCCGAGATCCAAAACGTGAAGCCGGGAGCTCCCACGCAGAAGTACCTGACCAAAGTGCAGAGGCGCATTACCCTGCCCGGGGCGTTGTTCCTGGGATTGGTGGCGGTGCTGCCGTATATCCTGCAGGCGCTCTTGCCGGGGGCGGCGCGTTCTTCCTCTGGATTGTTCCTGATCACGTCGGCTGGCCTGCTCATCGTGGTCGGCGTCGTACGCGATACCTTCAGCATTATCGATGCTGAACTGAAGCTGCACGGCTACGAAGAGCGGCTGGTAAAGGGATAAGCGTTATATGCGAAAGATCATTGTCTTGTTAGGCCCTCCAGGGGCCGGTAAAGGGACGCAGGCTGAGATATTACGTGACGAGTTGAAACTGACGCACATTTCCTCGGGCGACCTGTTCCGCGAGAATGTTGGAAGACAGACCGACCTGGGTAAGCTGGCCAAGAGCTACATGGACCGCGGCGAGTTGGTGCCGGATGACGTCACTATCGCCATGGTAAAGGACCGCATCAGCCGCCCGGATTGTGATAAGGGCGTGCTGCTGGATGGCTTCCCACGCACTCCCGCTCAGGCCGACGCCCTGTGTGTTATGCTGAATGAATTGGGTGAAGAAGTGAGTGTAGTGCCCTACATTTCAGCGCCGCCGGATGTACTCATCGAACGGTTGAGCGGGCGCTGGACCTGTCGGGCAGCCGGACATATTTACCACATCAAGAATAAACCCCCCAAGGTACCCGGTATCTGTGATGAAGATGGGTCCGAGCTATACCAGCGGGACGACGACAAAGCTGAAACGGTTGCCAACCGCATCCGGGTTTACCTGGATAAGACTGCGCCGTTGATTGATTATTACAAGCAGCGTGGATTGTTGATCGAGCTGGATGGCACTCTCCCTCCTGAGATGGTCTCCCAGCAGATCATGGCGAAAGTAGATAAGGGATAGATTTAAATGGCATGGGACCGGCAAATCACTGTCAAGACTCCAGAAGAACTGGAGATCATGCGTGTGGCGGGGCGCATCAATGCTGAGGCGCTGGCGGCTGCCCACGCCGTGATCCGGCGCGGGGTAAGCACAGCGGATATCAATGCAGCCGCTGAAGAAGTGCTGCAAAGGTACGGTGTGTACTCGCCCTTCAAGAATTACCCTGGACCGTATCCTTATCCCGCCAGCACGTGCGTCAGCGTGAATGAAGAGCTGGTGCACGGCATCCCCAGCAAGACGCGCAAGTTGCGTGAAGGGGATATCGTCTCAGTAGATTGCGGCACGGTTTACGAGGGTTTCATAGGCGACTCGGCTTTCACCGTGGGCGTTGGCGAGGTTACCGCAAAAGTGCGCAAGCTGCTGGAAGTCACCGAGCAGGCTTTATATGCCGGGATCGCCCACATGCTAGCGGGAAAGTACACAGGGGACGTCTCAGCCGCCGTCCAGCAATATGTGGAAAGCCGGGGATTGCAGGTGACGCGCGAGTATACCGGGCACGGCGTCGGCCGGCGCATGCACGAAGGTCCCCAGGTGCCTAACTATGGCGCCTCAGGGCGGGGTATCCTGCTGCGAGCTGGCATAACCATTGCGTTGGAACCCATGGTGCTGATGAAATCAGGGGCGACGCGGGTCATGCCGGATGAATGGACAGTAGTGTCAGCGGATGGCTTGCCCACCGCCCATTTCGAGCATAGTGTGGCAGTCACCGAAAACGGTCCGATGATCCTGACCCTGTTGGGGGATGGCCGCCCACCGGTGGTAGTTCTCGGCACTGGACAGTTTAAGCAAGAGTCGGTATAATTGACGCTTTGGCTATCGTTTGCAATAATCAAAAGGAGTATTCATCATGAAAGTCTCACCCTCAATCAAGAAGCGTTGTGCCAAGTGCAAAATTGTCAAGCGCCACGGCATTTTATATGTGATCTGTGATAACCCAAAGCATAAACAACGACAGGGATAGGAACTTATGGCAAGAATTGAAGGTGTTGATCTGCCGCGCAATAAGCGGGTCGAGGTTGCTCTGAACTATATTTACGGGATCGGTCCTTCCCGCTCTCGTCAAACTATTGCAGCCACCAGAGTTAATCCGGATACGCGGGTGAAGGACTTAACTGAGGCCGATGTCAGTGCCCTGCGTGAATTCATCGGTAAAAATTATAAAGTGGAAGGCGATCTGCGCCGCGAGGTGCAGATGAACATCAAGCGGTTGATCGAAATTGGCTGTTATCGTGGCCTGCGACACCGCCGTAATCTTCCCGTTCGAGGACAGCGCACCCGCACCAATTCTCGCACCCGCAAGGGGCCGAAGAAGACCGTTGCCGGTCGCGGTCGCCGTCGAGGTGGAAAGAAATAATCTCTACGGGATACCTGGCCCGGGTAGGGGACCTTCCCTCCCTGCGGCAGCCTGGACCTGGATTATACCGAGGGCTTATTTACTGATGGACAGGTTTAAGTAAATGAGAGGTTTATAAAGAGGAACTATGGCTCAAAATGTACGCTCGACGCGTCGAACGAGTGCAACGCGTAAAGTCAAGCGCACTTTGTCGACAGGACAGGTGCATGTGTTTGCCTCATTCAATAATACGATCGTGACCATCACTGATACCCAGGGCAATGCCATTTGCTGGGGCAGTGCTGGCTCGGCTGGCTTCAAAGGAAGCCGCAAGAGCACTCCCTTCGCTGCTCGTCTGGCGGCTGAGCAGGCCATCAAGGCCGCCCAGGCGATGGGCGTCCAGGAAGTGGATTTGATCGTAAAGGGACCTGGCCCCGGCCGTGAATCGGCTATTCGGGCAGTCCAGTCAATGGGGATTAAAGTGCGCTCGATTTCCGACGTGACTCCGGTTCCGCATAACGGCTGCCGGCCTCCCAAGAAACGCCGCGTCTAAGGAGAGAGGGAAGATATGGGAAAGTATATCGGGCCGGTATGCAAACTATGCCGGCGTGAAGGTGAAAAACTGTTTTTGAAAGGCGAACGTTGCTTTTCTCCAAAGTGCTCCTTTGATAAACGGAGTTTTATCCCCGGTCAACATGGCCGTACCAACCAGGGCCGCAGTGAGCGCGAATCGGATTATGCTCGCCAACTGCGCGCCAAGCAGAAAGCTCGCCGTGAATATGGCATCCTGGAACGCCAGTTCCGCCGCTACTTCAGCGTGGCTTTGAAGCGCCGTGGTATGACCGGTCTCAACCTGCTCCAGACTTTGGAACTGCGACTGGACAACGTGGTTTATCGCATGGGCCTGGCCCAGAACCGCGCCCAGGCGCGCCAGATGGTTACTCATGGTCATTTCACTGTGAATGGCATTCACACTGACGTGCCCTCCATGCTGCTCAAGCCGGGGGACGCCATTACCCTACGCCAGGGTTCCCGCAGCAAACCGTTCTTTAAAGAACTGCCTGACCTGTCCGAAAAGCGCACCTGCGCTGTTTGGCTGGATCGGGACGTTAAGAGCATTTCGGGGCGTGTGCTGCGCTTGCCGGAACGTGCTGAAATCGATGGCAATTTGAACGAGCAGTTGATCGTAGAATACTACTCGCGATAACGCCAACTAGTCCGGTGCGCGGTTTTACAGGGTGTACCGGAAAAGGGGTAAGACGTGACTGCACTAAGTAATATGGTAACACCTAAGGTCGAGCGGGAAGCTGAAGCTCGCAATTACGGCAAGTTTGTCATCACTCCCCTGGAAAGGGGCTACGGGGTGACCCTTGGCAATGCTCTGCGCCGGGTTTTGCTTTCCTCTTTGGAAGGCGCGGCGATCACTTCCATCCGCATCCAGGATGTGCTGCATGAGTTCAGCGACATCCCGGGTGTGCGTGAGGATGTTATCCAAGTGATGCTGCAGATCAAGCAGGTACGCCTGGTGTTGCACGACGTGGAATCGGCTCATCTTCACCTGGACGTACGCGGTGAAGGCACAGTAACCGCGGCGGATATCCAGGTACCGGCAGAAGTTGAGATCGTCAACCCTGATCTGCAACTGTTCACCGTGGATGATCCCAAGACACGCCTGGAAATCGATATGACTGTTGAGCGAGGGCGCGGTTACTCGCCGTCGACCGAACGCCTCGGGCGTCTGCCTATCGGTGAGCTGCCGGTAGATGCAATTTTCAGCCCGGTGAAACGCGTCAACTGGACGGTTGCTTCAGCGCGTGTGGGCCAGAGCACAAACTTTGACCGCCTCTTGCTGGAAATCTGGACGGACGGCACAATCACTCCCGAATTATCGCTCAGCACGGCTTCGCGCATCCTGATCGATCACCTGCGCTACGTGTCCGGGATCAGCGACGAAACACTGGCTGTAACCAGTGAAAAAGAGGTGGCTGGCAGCCGCCTTACCAGTGAAGCGGCCGAAACGCCGATTGAGAACCTGGACCTTTCGGTGCGGGTTTTCAACTCGCTCAAACGGACGGGCATCACTACGGTTGGCGATGTACTGGAGCTGCTCGAAAAGGGTGAAGAAGCGGTAATGTCCATCCGCAACTTCGGCGAAAAGAGCCTGGAAGAGCTGCGCCAGAAGATGCAGGAGAAGGGTTTCCTGCATGACGAAAAACCTACGGAGTAAGTGAAGATGCGACACCAAGTTGCAGGTTATAAGTTAAGCCGGAGTAAAGATCAACGCACCGGGTTGCGGCGTACGATGATGCGCCAGTTGTTCGACCACGAGCGCATTCAAACCACGCGCACCAAGGCTCAGTCTATCCGCGGTGAAGCCGAGAAACTGATCACCGTTGCTCGTAACAGCAGTAAGGGTACGGATACCCAAAAAATGAATGCCCGCCGCCTGGTCGCTGCCAAACTTGGCAACGATGCGGCGATTGTAAAGAAGCTGTTTGATGATATCGCCCCGCGCTATGCCACCCGCAACGGCGGCTACACGCGTATGTTCCGACTGGGACCCCGGCTGGGAGACGCCGCTGAGATGGTCCTGTTGGAGCTGGTCGAGGAATAATCCATCCGGTATCTGATGGCCGGAATGGAATGGCACATTACCAAGTTATTCTTGCTTACGACGGAACGGACTTCGAGGGCTTTCAAAGACAGGGAAGCGCTCGCACGGTCCAACTGGTGGTTGAAAACGCTCTGCGCTGCCTGAACTGGCAGGGGCAAACCCTCCTGGCTTCCGGGCGCACCGACACGGGTGTGCACGCAGCCGGGCAGGTGGTCGCCTTTGAGCTGGAATGGGAGCATTCAACTGAACAGTTAGGCCGGGCGCTGAACGCCAACCTGCCCCACGATGTATCGGTCAAATCGGTGGAGACGGCAGCCGCGGATTTTCATCCCCGCTACTCCGCCAGGGCGCGCACTTACCAGTATCATATTTTCTGTCAGCCCGAGCGACACCCCCTTTATGACCGGTTTGCCTGGAGAGTCTGGCCCCCAGTAGAATTGCAGAAGCTGCGTTCAGCAGCCAGCCTGCTGGCCGGCACACACGATTTTGCGGCCTTCGGCACGCCTCCCAAAACGGGAGGCCGTACGGAACGCACAGTGTACCAGGCAAGTTGGGAGCCCCAGGCCAGTGGTTTGCTGTTTGAGGTTACGGCGAACGCTTTTCTGTACCACATGGTGCGGAGAATGGTCTACCTCCAGGTGCAGGCCGGTCAGAACCGGCTGGAATTGGAGCGGCTCGAAAAGGCTGTTTTAGAAGCTCAGCCGCAGACCCCGGGTCTGGCGCCTTCCTGCGGGTTGGTTTTATGGAAAGTCTGGTACGTCGATTGGCAGGAGAACTGAGGAAAATCTTGGCTGAAGGTTGAAAGCTTTGGCCGAATGTGGAGAAGATGACCGTGGACAAGACTTACGTCCCTAAGGGCACAGTAGAAACCAAATGGCTGCTGGTCGATGCAAACGACCAGGGCCTGGGTCGCCTGGCTACCGTTATTGCTCATTACCTGATGGGCAAACACCG
Source organism: uncultured Chloroflexia bacterium (assembly GCA_963820415.1). Classification (GTDB taxonomy): domain Bacteria; phylum Chloroflexota; class Anaerolineae; order Anaerolineales; family Anaerolineaceae; genus CAWFZT01. The sequence continues at coordinate 128,407 of CAWFZT010000005.1, forward strand.
GCCTGACTTTACCCCCGGAGTGGAAATGGGCGATTTCGTGGTGGTGATCAATGCCGGACGCCTGCGCCTGACCAACAAGCGCATGGATGAGAAAGTATATTATCATTCCTCCATGTACCCTGGCGGAATAAAATCGGTGGGCCTGCGCACGCAAATGCAGGTTCACCCCGACCGTGTGATCCGCGCCGCCGTGTGGGGGATGATCCCGCACAACAAAGTTGGACGGCAGATGATCAAACGACTCAAGATCTATGCCGGGAATGAGCATCCCCATGCTGCTCAAAACCCGCACACAATTGCTTAAAGGAGCAGAGGAATTATGTCTGTCCAGTATTTTGAGGGCATTGGCCGGCGCAAGGAAAGCACTGCCCGGGTGCGCGTGATGAACGGCAGTGGTAATTTTGTGGTCAACGAAAAGCCTGGTGAGGCTTATTTCACCCGCCTGGGTGACATGGAAGCGATCGTGGCGGCTTTCCAGGCCATTGGAGCCGACCGGGCGACTTTTGATGTCAGCGTGAAGGTCAACGGCGGCGGCGTTACCGGTCAAACCAGCTCAGTGCTACTGGGACTGGCGCGCGCCCTGGTGAAGATGAACCCAGAAAACGTGCCGGCGCTGCGCAAGGTTGGCTTTTTGACCCGTGATCCTCGCATCAAGGAACGCAAGAAGCCAGGTCTCAAACGCGCTCGCAAGGCCCCGACCTACACCAAGCGTTAATTGTTGGTTTTGCTTACAATCGATTTAACCAAATAGATTGTTATGTGAATATAATATGTTTAGTAGAGCCATGCTCTGCTAGACATATTAGTATTTAACGGAAGTAAATCCGTTCCTTTGACGATGAAAAAATATCCTGCACGACCCACTGGCGCAACCTTACTGCTGTTATTAATAGCCTGCCTGCCTGCTTGCATCAGCGATAACGGTTATTTCCCAATTCAATTACATCACCAAGATTTACGGGGACGATTACATTCAGAAGTCCGATTATGCCTCCCATGACGGTTAATTGTCAATGGGACAGCCCGGGCGCCATATCGCTACCGCATCCTGACGGATTACGTGCTTGCAGGCGTGAATCCACCTGGCTCCAGGTCAAATGCCTGAAAAGTATGTCACGGTCAGTTTTATTTTTCGGATTTTCCAGAACTTTTTCATCTTTCTAGCTGCTTACGGGAATTTCCGGAAGCTGCATATGTTATAAACGAATTTGGGCGTGGAGCTATCTGTGGGCTGGTTTTACTTGCCTATGGTATTGCTTTAGCGATTTTATGGAACCGGACCTTTTTTTCATATTTACACCGAATTACAATTATTCTTCGTCATCGCTGGTGAAAAGCGATGATTAATTATATTAATACAGTAGTCTGGCACAATTCATTGTCGAAATCAGTGGGGCTAGGAACTTGATTACAATTCCTATTGAGATTGGGTGGTATTGAAAATATCCGCATCTGGGATCTCAACCCAAGGAAATTCAATTGAAGGAAACAGTTTTATATCCTAATGCGCTTAAGTTCTTGCGCACCGTGCTGTGACAGATATATTCGCTAAACGCTGTAAAATCGACATTTGTCTTCTGCGGGTCAATATTGGATAAAAGGTTTCCAGGTAATTCATGTTCAACATCGAAGACATAGTAAAAGCTGTGAGCGTATAATTGGACATGGAACAGGCAGGAATTGTAAAACCAGTCTGGTCTATGATTGAACAAAAGGCGTGTTTTACTAATTGAACATTTCTTAACCAGTAAGACCGGGCATAAGTATCTAGCAGGATCAGGTAGATATCCGGAAAGTTTTCTCTATTACCTGCATTTTGCAGATTTAATGGGGAGTTTTCATTTGAGATCGGCCATTTTAAAATGTACAACTTACTCTGTTTTCATGATATTTTGCATACCCAAGCTGAAGGCAGTAATAGCCAAGAAGGTTGAACCCGTGAGTTTAAGTCTGTTTAGGTTGGTTATCCCCTTTTTGCCCACATTTGTGAATTAGACATCTACTCTAAGACGAGTATCCGGTTCCTGTGAGCCCTTGGCGGTTGGTCTATCATACCGAGACAGTTATCCAGCGGATTTAAATATGCCGTAGGAAAACTTACCCGAAAAGATTAAGAGTACTAAGCTTTTTTGGGGTCACTTTGTAAGTCTCGGAAAAACTATTGGTATTTCGGTGAATTTATGGGGGTAATAGTTGGCCGAAATGTATGTGGTATTTTTCAATTGAGGATAGTTACCCCCAAAATAATAATTGCGGATAGACCGGAAATGTAATGACCGGGGATATGGATGGATAAGAGTATAATTTTGTCACCCCCGTCAGGCAAGTGGAAACTTAAATAATGCATTCAGAATTCAAAGTCATATCATTGAGACCTTTGTAATCATCAAACAGAACAAAATGTGATAAATTCATTTGAAACTGGAAGCAAGCCTTTAGGATAGTGAGATGGCGAAATGAGATGTTTTCATCATGATGCAAAGTATTTCCCGGTATTCTGATAATGCAACTTTTTCATTATTTTGGACAACTGGGCGGGACGACGTGAAAGCCCAATGGATGCAATTTAGAGCTCTGAAAGCTGGCGTCTTTCAACAGTGGATATCTACCGTCGAAATAGGCGTTAAATATCAGCCGGAAGGTGTTCACCGGTGTAATGGATGGATAAACCAGGTTTTTGGCCATTCCTGGCAGATAGTATGCCATTAAATTATCTAACCGCGAATACGTGAAGAGGTGCATACCATGGTCGCCCTGTAGAATGATGACAGGCGGGACCCTGGAATTATTGATAAGCTTGCCTAGAATTTCCAGCATCCTTTTATCCAGATAGATAAAAGTATCCAGGTAATCAGGGCTGTCTTTTTGCGGTCGATACTCTCCATTGGGTCCCAGAACGGTATTGGGATGCGGGGCTGAAAGGTGGAGATAAACAAATTTCGGGCCTGGAATGCTGGGGACTTTTTCTAGATTGTCCAGGGCGGTCATAATCTGTTGGTATTTTAACTGAGATCTACCTGGGGGGCGGATACTGATCGTTGCTAGAAATTTACTGGTCAAGGCGTTGATTTTATCTGCCTGTTTCTCAACCCATGGCGAAACTTCTTCGGCGTTCGCCAATAATCTCAGAGCGCTCGTGTCACTTAATACTGAGTCAAATTCGGTGGTATTTAGAAGGGCTTGAATGAATGCCCCCCGGGTTTGAATGGCATAGTAGATATCTGCATCTTGGATTTCGACCCAGTCATATTCAGTTTCAAATGAGATTGTTTTATACCCCAGTTCGCTGAGATTTTTTCTAACCAGGCTGTGGCGGATTATATTTTTCTGATAGGCGTGATCATATGACGTGGCGTTCGGATCGAAATTTGGAAAGTAATCTCCCATATAATGCATGTTCAATGTGGATGGCATGGATAAGATGGTATTGTCATAATTGGACATATTACAGGTTGGGATGACAAACCCAAGGCCAGATAGTTCATTCAAGAAAGGCGTGTTGTCAATCTTTAGACCATTGAGGAGGGCGTCATGGCGGGGATAGCTGTCCAGGACGATCAGGTATATGTCCGGCAGATTCTGCTTGTCCGCTATCCTGGCCGGGTCAAAAGTGTTCTTATCCTGCAAGGCGGCCACGTTGTGGGGCAATTCCACATCGGTATCCAGAAATTGGGCATAGATGAGTTCGCTGCCGGTCAAGACCAGCAGCGCCAGGCCAGTGCAGTTCAAGAACAAAGGTAAATCTCCGGCTTTTTTACCGTATTTCAGGATCAGGAACCCTCCCACGATAAATAAAATGAACCACAATGGGCCCAGAACGCGGTGGCGGGCAAGCTGATCTCCGATCTCTGGAAGATTGGCAACCATTCCAAATACATGCCCGTAAGTGAAAAATAACAGGGTCACCAGGGAAGTCAACAGGCCGGCTTTTAGCCAGCTTTTCAACAAAAGCCGAAGAATAAGCAGCAGAACCAGGGTTCCAATAAGCGCAAGAAATAAAGGAAGCACCACCTCGATCGGCTGCATGACTTCGAAATTGTAGGCCCACAGCGCCAGGATGGGGTAAATGGCAAAAAGTACAGGGTGTAAAATCGCTGAGTTAAGAATTCTGTAAAAGATTTTCATTTTCCCGAGTTGGCGAAATACTGTGAGGGATTTTAAAGTCCAGATACGGATTATAAACCCGAAAATGTCTGATTTGCGCCTGTCGCATTGGAAATTGCGGGGCTGAATGCTTCCACGGTAAATCCCAAAGATCCTCGCGCCTCGCCTGGGCCATTAATGATACAATGCGAGGAAATTTCTTCGGGCAGTTGTTTAACAAGCCTGGTACTAGAGGTCAGACATAATGGATTCGAAAAATAGTGAATTATCCCGAACGGGATACCAGGGACAGCCGGGTATCATCATCCTTGGGCTCGGCCCGGGCGCACCAGGACAGCTTACCCGCCAGGCCTGGGATTGGCTTAACCAGATCAGTGAAATTTTCCTGCGCACCAACCAGCATCCGACAGTCGCCGGTTTCCCACGCAATCTTAAAGTACATTCGTTCGACAGCCTGTATAAAGATGCAGAAAGTTTTGAAAGCGTTTATGCCCAAATGGTGGAAAAGGTGCTGGAACTGGGCCAGCGACCTGAGGGAGTAACCTACGCCGTACCTGGGCACCCGTACGTGGCGGAAGCTACCAGCCCAGAAATTGCTCGCCGCGCTCGCCAGATTGGGTTGCCGGTACAGGTGATTGAAGGAATCAGTTTTCTTGAGCCGACCTTTACCGCTCTGGGGCTAGACCCATTTCCCCAGATGGCGTTGGTGGATGCGCTCGAACTGGGCATGGCGCACCATCCGTCTTTTCCACCTTCCTTGCCGGGGCTGGTAGCGCAGATCTATTCCCGCCAGGTAGCCGCGGAGGTCAAATTGACCTTGAACACAGTTTATCCGGATGAACACTCTGTTTGCCTGGTGCACGCCGCCGGCACAACGGATCAGTTGGTCGAGAATCTGGCGCTCTATGAAATTGACCGCAGCCCTCACCTGGGTCTGCTTTCGACGCTTTATGTACCCCCGCTTGGCGCAGATACCTCCCTGGAGGCTTTCCAGGAGATCGTAGCTCACTTGCGCTCCCCTAATGGCTGCCCGTGGGACCGCGAACAGACCCATGCGTCGCTGCGCACAAACCTGCTCGAGGAGACCTACGAAGCCCTCGAAGCCCTGGACGCCGACGATCCGGTTGGCATGGTCGAGGAATTTGGCGACCTGATCCTCCAGGTCGTCCTGCACGCCCAGATCGCCAGAGAGAATGGGGAATTTTCCATGGCGGATATCCTGCAGGGGATCAACCGCAAGATTGTCCGCCGCCACCCGCACGTTTTTGGCGATTTTAAGGTGGATGGCGTATCTGGTGTGCTGCAGAACTGGGAAAAACTGAAAGCCGCTGAACGCAAAGCCAATGGCCAGGAACACGTCAAAGGCATCCTGGATGGGGTGCCGCGCTCACTGCCGGCGCTTTCACAGGCTCAGGAATTCCAGGATCGGGCTGCCCGGGTCGGTTTTGATTGGAACGATATCCAACCGGTGATTGACAAGGTTTTTGAGGAATTAGAAGAAGTCCGCAGTGCGCCCTCGGGCGAGGAGCGCGAAAAAGAGCTGGGCGACCTGCTGTTTGCCCTGGTGAATTTTGTGCGCTGGTACAAGGTGGATGCTGAAACAGCCTTGCGAACCACTAACCTGCGCTGGCGAACACGCTTTATCCACCTGGAGCAGCGCGCCCGCCAGCAGGGCCGCAGCCTGCAGGAGATGACCCTGGCAGAAATGGACGTGCTGTGGGAAGAGGCTAAAAACCTTGAATGATTTATTGGTAAGCGTTTAACTGTTGGTTGAGGCCGTTGACCATGCTATAGAAGATGAATCTCATCTTCCTTTTCGATCCAGCCTGTTTTTAAATCGCTGTCGTCTGCTTCAAGCCATTCAAAAGCTTTTTCAACCATTTCATCGTGGCTGGCTTTTATTGACAGGTATAAACCGGAAACCAACCCGTACAGCCTATCTCTGAAGTCGTTCATGTCGTCACGGCGGTTTCCGGTCAGCTCAAAGTAGACCGGTTTGCCGATGGCGATGTGCCTATACTGTGGGTTAACTGCCATAGGATAAATCGGCAATCTGCCACCGGTGGCTCTCCGGCACATTTCTCCCAGCCAGCAGAATCCACTGCTGAAAGAGTGGAAGCCAGTTTGTGGATCGATGGCTTTTTTGGTATTTTCAGGAAAGATGAGCAGGTCTTTACCTTCCTTTAGATAGGCCAGGCTTTTATAAAAGTACTCGGAAGACCAACCCTGGCTGGTATCAACCGGAATCGCCCCCAATCCCATTAGCAGCCTGACTGAAATGCGCGACACCAGGTAAGAAACCAGCATTCCAAAACGACCATCCAACTTCCAGATAGTGTGAACAAAATCGTTGTAGAGATAGACCGCGGCGCGGTTGAAATCCATCATGGCGCCGACCGCCCAGGGATAGAGGTGCAGCGGGAGCGAGGTGGTAATGGCGATTGGCCCGGTGGAGCCCACATGGTTGGAAACAAAGATAGCCGGGTTATGCACTCGGATGTTTTCCATTCCGGAAATTTGGAACCGAAAAGGAGTACCTGCCAGACGAATGATCTTGTACAGTCCATCTCCCATTTGATTTTCCTCATCAAATGGCGGCTATTCTAATTACTTAAACCCCTTTGTCTGGTAATTGGATCGATTTATTCGATGTGAATCCGGGCTAAAAACCAGGAAGATAGTAAAAGATATAAATCCTTCAGAACACCTCTATAGAGGTTTAAAACGGGCGGTGAAGTGCCTCAGCAGGGGCGGAGCATAGGTGATGCGGTAGCCGCGCAGTGATTGGGCTTTAATTGCCAGGCGGATCAAGGATTCGGCCACATAATCTAGGTGGGCCTGGGTGTAAACTCGCCGCGGGATTGCCAGGCGCACCAGCTCAAGCTGCGGGTAGACCATTTCTCCGCTGTCCGGATCGGGGTAAGCGAACATGACCGATCCAATTTCAACCCCGCGCACCCCGCCTTCGAGATAAAGCTCGGCGCCCAGGGCCTGGCCGGGAAATTGGCCGTGCGGGATGTGCGGTAACAGGCGGCCTGCATCCAGGTATATAGCGTGCCCGCCAGGGGGTTCGATAATCGGGATGCCTGCTTCAAGCAGACGCTCACCCAGGTAGCCGGTCTGCCCGATCCGGTAAGCCAGATAATTTTCATCCAGACCTTCCCACAGGCCAGTAGCGATGGCATCCAGGTCCCTGCCTGCCAGCCCTCCGTAAGTTGGAAAGCCCTCGCGCAGGATCAGCTCGTTGCAGACTTTCTGATACAGGTCGGGGTCGCGCATAGCCAGGAAACCGCCGATGTTGACCAGGGCGTCTTTCTTGGCGCTCATCCAGGCGCCATCTGCCAGGGAGAAAATTTCGTGGACGATTTCCAGGATACTTTTTCCGGCGTACCCCGGTTCACGCAATTTAATGAAATAGGCGTTCTCGGCAAAACGGCAGGCGTCGATAAAGAAGGGGATTTTGAACTCCCGGTAGGTGGCAGCCACGGCGCGGATATTTTCCAGCGACACGGGTTGCCCACCGCCGGCGTTGTTGGTAATGGTAATCGCGCCAAAAGGGATATTGTGCACGCTGGTTTTCTGGATGAAAGCGCGCAGCTTGGCGACGTCCAGGTTGCCCTTGAAGGGGTGCTGGAGAGTGGGATCGAAAGCGGCGTCGGCTACCAGGTTAGCTGGTCGCCCGCCGCGCGCCCGGATGTTGGCATCCGTGGTGTCGAAGTGCATGTTGGAGGGCACGGACATGCCGGGTTTGACCAACAAGGCGCAAAGGATATTTTCAGCGGCGCGGCCCTGGTGGGTGGGTACGAAATAGTCGAATCCAAAGATTTTCTGCATGGAGTTGGCCAGTCGATAATAGGAGCGTGCTCCAGCATAGGATTCGTCGCCCTGCATGATGGCGGCCCACTGTGCCTGGCTCATCGCCCCGGTGCCAGAATCAGTCAGAAGGTCCACGAAAACGTCTTCTGCCCGCAGGGAAAAAAGATTGTAACCGGCTTGCAGCATGGCAACCTGCCGTTCTTCAGGCGAAATTAATCGGATGGGTTCAACCATTTTGATGCGGAAAGGTTCGACCGGATAGTGAGCCATAAAGTCCTCCTCGATAATTTTCCAGGTGATGGATTAATGGAAACCTGGCAGTATTGGTGCGGCCTCTGGATGGGGGAATTCTAGCATAATGTTGATTTGGATGAAACCCAGAAGGGCGGGAACCTCCCGCCTGGGGAGAAATAAGTATCCTGAAATAAGGATTGAGCCGATATGCGTGTAGGCTTTTTAATATTAATAATTTTCAATTAAATATAATTCCGCTAATAATTAATAATATTAACTAATGTCTTGACAAATCAAAAGAAAGTGCTATCATTACTTAAGATTATTGTTGCTACGCTCGTTTTAAAGAATTGTTTTTGGCCAATTACTTAAAAGGAGCATAAAATGGAAGAGCAAACCATCGCATTAACTGGTAAGAATTTAGTCGTGGTCAAAGCCCATGGTGACCTGTCCTTGTTGGGCTGGGATCAGGCCGAGGCGCGACTGCTCACCAGCGACATCCATAACCTGCGCATCAGCCAGGATGGCGAAGCGCTGCAGGTGATCTGCCTGGAAGATTGCGAACTGACGCTGCCGGAAAGTATGGCTGTTCGCATCGACAAGACTGGCGGAGATGCTTTCGTGCGAGGAATCAAAGGCAAGCTTGAAATCCAGAAGGTGGGCGGCGACCTGTCGGTTGAAGGCGCTGAAGACGTGGAAATTGGCCAGGTGGGTGGGGACTGCCTGGTTTACCAGGTCAAAGGGCGCCTGGCCGGGCAGCGCTTTGGCGGTGATTGCAGCGGCCTGCAAGTCAGTGGGCCTTTATCTTTTGAACATATCGGCGGGGACGCCGACTTCGAGGTAGTTTCGGGGGCGGTGACCCTGCGCGCTGGCGGGGATATTACTTTGCAGGTCACCGAGCTAAATGCCCCGGTAAGTCTGCGCGCCGGCGGAGATATCCGGCTTCACCTGTCCACGGACGCTTCGGCGACTCTGGATCTGGAAAGCGGCGGAGACGATATTGAAATCCACGTGGGTGATAAAGATGAAGAAGTGGAAAAATGGGCTTACGGCGCTACACTTGGCAGCGGTGGCATCCCTGTGACCGTGGATGCTGGCGGAGACGTGCTGGTTACGGATGAAGTATGGGACAAAGACAACGTAGAAGACCGCGTTGACAACCTGGAGAACCACTGGAAAGAGCTCGAAGAAGAGCGCCAGGAGCCTCGCTCACCTTCCAGGCACTGGCCAGATATCGAAGCGATCACCCGCCGCGCCACACGGCACGGTGAAAGAGCTGCTCGCCGGGCCGAAGAACGCGTGCACGCGGCTATGCACCGCATGGGGAATTTCCCGCCGTTCCTCCTATCCGCCCATGCCACCCATGGGGCCTTTTACACCCAAAGTGAACCCTGAACCGCCTCGCCCAAAGGTCAGCTCTGAAGAACGTATGCTGATCCTGCAGATGCTCCAGGAGAAAAAGATCAGCGTCGAAGAAGCCGAGAAGCTGCTGCGGGCGCTGGAAGGCTAAGATTGGAGGAAGGCATGACTTTATACGAGCGACGCCTTGAAATACTGCGTAAAGTGGAGAGCGGTAAATTATCCACTGAAGATGGATCGCGCCTGCTGGAAGAGTTGGAAATTGGGCTGCCCCCAGCACCAGGCCAACCGCTTCCGGCCGCGCGAGAGCCTGTCCCGCCTGCGTCTGAAGTTGAAATCATCTCACCTCCAGCGGCTCCTCAGGCGGGCCAATTGCCGCAGCTCACAGACCTGGAACAGTCACGCTTCAACTTCTGGCAAAAGTGGTGGCTCTTGCCCTTTGCCATAGGGGTGATCCTGACCCTGTTGGGGGCCTATTGGATGTATCTTGGTTATCTTAGCGCCGGCCTGGGTTGGGGATTCTGGTTGTCCTGGATTCCCTTTGGAGTGGGAGTATTGATCACTGCCGCAGCGGCGCGCAGCCGGACGGCGCGCTGGCTGCACGTGCGCGTCCATGAAGCCGGTGGAAAAGATGGCAGGCCCCACAACATCAATATCAGCCTCCCCCTGCCGATAAGTTTCGGAGCCTGGCTGCTGCGTACTTTTGGGCGCTGGATGCCGGATGATTTCAACAAACAGCATATGGACGAGGTGCTGGCAATGCTGGACCAGGCGCTCACGAAGGATGCTCCTTTGCACGTGATGGTCAACGAAGAAGATGGGGACCAGGTCGAGGTGTTTATCGGATAGCTTGCGTTATAATTAATTGCATGAAAGCTATTCCCTCCTGGCGGTTGTGGGTGGCGTTGGTTTTACTGTTGGTGTCGCTGATTCTGCTCGTGGCAGTCTTTTGGCCTACCGGGCACGTCCACCAGGTGGTGCCGTTTCCGACCATTCAGGTTACTCCGGGGCTGTAGAGATGCAGAACCGGCGCGTCCTGATCGTATCAGGAATCGTATTCGCCTGCGGTTTCATCGTTTGCCTGGCTTTCCTGGTATTTTCTTATTCGGTGGGTTCTCTGGGGAGCAAAGAAGCCTCCCGGCCAACCGTATTTGTGCTTGAGCCGACCATAGCAGGGGCGCCAACGCAAGAACCTGAGACCACCGAGACGTCCTTGAAACCGGGGCAGCCAGCTCCTTCCGATACCCCATCAGCTCAGGATACGCCTTTGCCAACCCAGGTGATGGCCATCCCGACCCAATTGAGTCCGCTGGCTTTGCAAGAACGCCGCCTGGCGGTGCTGGAATGGCCTTCCAGCATCCACCTGGGTGATTCAGATGTGCTCACCCTGACCCTGTTGGTCGATCAGACTGGTAAGTTAACCCCCACGGCCCAGATTGGTGGCCATAAGGTCACCGGGGAGGCGGTCTATATCCCCGACCTGTATGACAGCTACAACCTGGTGGCTGCCGCGCGCCTCGATCTGGCGGGTGTCCAGATTTCTCCCCAGGGGATGGTCAGCCAGCCTATGCGTCCTGGCAAGGAAATTTTCTTTTCTTGGAGCATCAGCCCCGACCAGCTTGGGCAGTATCGCGGTACGCTGTGGTTGTATCTCAACCTGGTGCCGAAGAATGGTGGAAACCCTGATCAATTGACCTTACTGGCGCCGGAAATTCAGATTGACTCGGTATCCGTATTGGGCTTGCCCGGCCCAATGGCGCGCTGGGGCGGTGTGGCTGGGACGAGCCTCAGCATGGTGTTTGGATTCCCGTTTATTGAAAGCCTTTTAAAGAAGTTGTGGAAATGGATGCGTGGTAAGTAAAAAAAATAACCGTTCCCACCAGATTTGTGTTAGAATCGTATCTTAATTGTGGGTAGGGAAACAGGTATTTTGCTCTTATCATTCTTTGTAAGGAGCGAATATGTCGGATAACTGGCTGTATATCGGTTTGTTCATGATCATATCGGCGTTCCTGCCCGCCGCAGCCATAACCATCGCAGGAATCCTGTCACCCAAGAAACCAGATAAAATTAAAAACTCGATTTATGAATGCGGCATGGAGACCGTAGGTGAAACCTGGATCCAGTTCAAGGCCCAATACTACGTATATGCCCTGGTCTTCCTGGTGTTCGACATCGAAACGGTCTTTTTGTATCCCTGGGCCATGGCTTATAACCAACTCAGCCTGTATGCAGTAGTCGAGGCGATCATTTTTATCCTGATCCTGCTGGGCGGCCTGTTATACGCCTGGAGCAAGGGTGCCCTGGAATGGCTTTAAAACCGGGAGGTAAACAATGAATTTCCTTAGCGACCCGGTACATTTCCTGACGGATTGGTTGAACGGTTTGCTGTCGGGTTGGGGACTTTCAACCGGGCTGGTGCATTTCATCAGTTACATTATTGGGGGAGGTATCCTGGCTACCGCGGCAATGCTGTTAGTGCTTTTCCTCATCTGGTTGGAACGAAAATTGATCGGGCGTATTCAAGACCGCCTGGGCCCGAACCGGGTAGGCCCTTTTGGCCTGTTCCAGACCCTGGCAGATATGCTTAAGATTTTCATTAAAGAGCATATCACTCCCGAGGGCGCCGACCGCGTCCCTTACGAGTTGGGTCCGGTCCTTTCGGTGGCAGCCGTGCTGATGGTATGGGCGGTGCTGCCGTTTACGCGCACCACCATGGGCACCGATTTGAGTGTGGGGTTGCTTTTCATCTTTGCTGTCGGCTCGATTGGCGAGCTGGCAGTAATCCTGGCCGGCTGGGGTTCAAATAACAAATACGCCCTGTTGGGCGCATTCCGGGCGGTAGCGCTGCTGATCTCTTATTCCATCCCCATGCTGGTCGTTTTGCTCGTGCCGGTAATGCTGGCTGGATCATTGAGAATGAACGACCTGGTGCAAGCGCAGAACGTCTGGTATATCGTGTTGGCGCCGGTGCCGGCTCTCATCTTTTTCATCTCGTCCGTCGCCGAAGTCGGGCGTTCGCCATTTGACCTGACTGAAGCCGAATCTGAGATCGTTTCTGGTTTCAATATTGAATATTCTGGCTTGAAATTTGGGATGTTCTACGTGGCGGATTTCCTGCATGCCTTCACCATTTCCCTGATCTTTTCCACCATCTTCCTGGGTGGGTGGCGCGGACCCGCAGCAGAGCAAATTCCCATTTTGGGTTTCGTCTATTACCTGGTGAAAACCAGCGTAGTGTATTTCCTGGTGGTTTTGATGCGCGGTACTCTGCCGCGCCTGCGCATCGACCAGATGAACAATCTCAACTGGAAGTTCTTGACGCCTTTCTCACTATTCAGTGTAATCGTGTTTGCTCTGGCAGATAAGATCCTTCCCAATTCCCTTACCCTGGGACGCGTGCTGGTGCTGCTGGCCGCCAATGCCCTGATCCTGGCGGCTATGGTGGGGGGAATGAATTGGTTCTCGGCGCACCGCAGGCGCCCGGTGGTGGTCACACGCCGGCGCCACGAGATTGCGCCACACAAAGACGTTTCAGCTTAATCTGGTTTGTGGGAGTTTGTCGATGACACCCATGCATATCGTTTTCCTGGTCGTGGCCGCGGTGACTTTGTTCTCGGCCGGTATGGTCGTAACGACTCGCCGCATGATACACAGCGCCCTGTGGCTGATCCTGGCGCTGATGGGAGTCGCTGTCGTGTTCGCCATGCTGGATGCCAGCTTTTTTGCGGTGGTGCAGGTGCTGGTATACATCGGGGCAATCGCCATCCTGATCATTTTTGCCATCATGCTGACCCGGCGGGTCATGGAAGATAGCGGGCCGCAGGTTAACAAAGGCTGGTGGCTGCCGGTGGTGGGGGTGGTGGTGTTGTTTTTGGGCATCGTGGTTGGCTTGAGCCAGTGGGGCGGTTTTGATACACTGCTGCCAGCATTGCCAGCCGACGCCAACAACATCGCCCTATTCGGCCAAGCGCTGACGTCTCCGGATAGTTACGTTATTCCCTTTGAGGTAGCCTCCATCCTGCTTTTGGCGGCTCTGATGGGTGCAATCTACCTCGGCACGGAAGGGAGAAGGGGAAAAAAATGAGCCCAACCATCCCGTTATCCTGGTACCTGGTCTTCGCGGCAGCCCTGTTTTGTGTGGGCTTGTTTGGCATGCTGGCGCGTAAGAATATGGTGGCCATCTTGATGGGCATCGAGCTGATGCTCAACGCAGTCAATATCAACCTGATCGCCTTCTGGCGCTATCTGTACGCTCCACAGATGACCGGATTGGCCTTCGTCGCCATTGTGTTTACTGCAGCAGCGGCTGAAACGGCAGTAGGCCTGGCGCTGATCATCTCGGTTTACCGCCGGCGCAAGACAGTTATTGCTGAAGAGGTCAATACCCTGAAGGGGTAGAGTTTTTTCCCCTTCTGCGCTGGCAGGCTGCAGAAGGTGGCTGGGATTTTCCCTCAGAACGGGGACTATAGTCCCCACAAATCGGGGGCTTTCGTCCCCACAGAACATAAACTTTCGTTTCTGGCGAGCTATTCAAGGTGAGGTTTAATAATGGCTGCGACTTTAACCTGGTTGATCCCGCTCCCGCCTTTGCTGGCATTTCTTTTCATCGCTGTGCTCACCTACCGGGATAAGGGGTTGAGCCACTGGCTGGCATTGATTGGCGCCGGGCTGGCCTGGCTGGCAAGCATGGTGGTCTTCGTCATGGCTATTACCACACAAGGTCTGAGCCAGCAGCCGTTTGCCCTTGCGATTGCCTGGCTGCCTATGGCTAAAGATGCCTTGAATATAGGCGTGCTGGTCGATCCGCTGACGGCAGTCACGCTGTTCTTCGTCGCCTGGACGGTGATGATGATTTTTATCTACAGCGTGGGCTACCACAACTTCGGTTATCCGGACGGCGATAACGATAAGGCTGGCTTGCCGCCACGCGGCATGCTCGCCCGGGTAAAGCGCGGCGCACGGGAAAAAGTGCCCACGATTGAACCTCTATACTCGCGCTTCTTTGCCTTTATCAGCCTTTTTGCCTTTGGTATGTTTACCCTGGTGGTCAGCGATAACCTGCTGACTCTCTACATCGGCTGGGAGATCATGGGCCTGTGTTCTTACCTGCTGATCGGCTTCTGGTATGCTCGCCCGGCGGCTCGCGATGCGGCGATCAAAGCCTTCATTACCACCCGCCTGGGGGATATGTTCATGCTGATTGGCCTGGTCGCCCTCTATTCGGTGACCGGCACGCTCAACTTCCGCGATATCCTGGCCAACCAGGCTGTGCTGGGCAAGCTGGCCTCATCGGGCTCTCCTATCCTGGGCCTGTCTTGGGCCGGCTTCATTGGCCTGCTGCTTTTCGCCGGTACGATTGGCAAATCGGCCCAATTCCCGCTGCACGTGTGGCTTCCAGACGCCATGGAAGGTCCAACGCCGGTTTCAGCCATGATCCATGCCGCTGCGATGGTTTCGGCCGGTGTTTACCTGGTGATCCGTTTCTTCCCCTTGATCTCGGCCGGCTGGGCGCCGGGAGGTGCACCCACCACCCCTATGGCAGCGATGGGCTTTATCGGTGCTTTTACGGCCCTGTTTGCCGCCACGATTGCCCTGGCGCAAAATGATATCAAGCGTGTGCTGGCCTACTCCACCATTTCGCAACTTGGTTACATGGTTGCGGCCCTGGGAGTGGGAGCCTACGCTGCGGCGGCCTTCCACCTCTTCACCCACGCTTTCTTCAAGGCGCTGCTCTTCCTGGGCTCTGGCTCGGTGATCCATGGCATGGAGCATGGCGTGTTGCATACCGAGGAAGAGATCGATGCCCAGAACATGTTCAATATGGGTGGGTTGAGGCACAAGATGCCGGTAACCTTCTGGACCTTCCTCGCCGGCGGTCTGGCTCTCTCCGGGTTCCCGCTGGTTACGGCTGGATTCTGGTCCAAAGACGCCATCCTGGGCGGGGCTTTCAACGGCGGATACCTGGCGGTGTTTGTGGCTCTGGCCCTGGCGGCTTTGCTGACCGCCTTCTATACTGCCCGGCAGATCACGCTGACCTTCCTGGGCGAGCCGAGGACACATGCGGCAGAGCATGCCCACGAGTTCACGGCGAGTGATGACCGTCCCGTTGATAATCTTGGCAATCTTCGCGGTCAGCGTAGGTTGGGCTGGCATCCCGACGCAGTTTCCCGGGCTGGGTGGGCTGATCCCGGATTGGTTCAACAATTTCCTCAACAGCATGCTCCCCGGCAATTCAGGAGGGGAAGCTGCCAGCTTGGTGCCCCTTTTCACCTCGCTGGTAGTATCGTTGGGCGGCTTGCTGTTGGGTTGGGCAGTTTACCGTAACCAGACCGCCGGTAAAAAAGATCCTCTGCAAGCGTTGGGCGGGGTGTATTCCTTGCTCAAAAATAAGTACTACGTGGATGAATTTTATAACTGGGCTTTCGTGAAACCGGCCTATTGGTTAGCGGAAACCTTTACTTATAAATGGATTGATCAGATTATTATCGATGGCATTTTGCACGCCATCGGACGCTTCGGCTTGTGGTTTGGGCGCATCCTGCGCGGCTGGTTCGATGCTCCAGTGGTCAACGGTATAGGCAATGGGATTGCTGACGGCACGCGTAAGCTGGGAGCGGGCCTGAAACCGGTGCAGACCGGGCGCATCCAGCAGTATATGCTGATCACCATGCTGGTTGTGGTGGTGGTTGGGATTATTTTCTACATTTTCTTTGTTCTGGTCTGAGGAAAAGAGATGGCACCATATTCTGGTCACCTTCTAACGCTTATCTTGTTCCTTCCCACGCTTGCGGCGCTGCTGCTGCTCTTTTTCCCGGCGCGCTGGGCTAGCTTCTTCCGCTGGGCGGCCTTGATTGCCAGCCTGGTGCCTTTCTTACTGACCCTGTCGCTGTGGTTGCAATTCGTTCCGGATCAAACCGGGTTTCAATTCGTTGAGAAGGTTGATTGGTACGCAGCCCTACGCTCAACCTACGTGGTAGGAGTAGATGGCATCTCGCTGCCAATGATTATCCTGACCACGCTGCTAATCCCGCTGGCGATCCTGGCGTCTTTTTCGATCAAAGAACGCGTCAAAGCCTTCATGATCCTCTTTCTGTTGCTCGAGACCGGCATGCTGGGAGTATTCATGACCCTCGACCTGCTGATGTTCTTCGTCTTTTGGGAGGTCGGGCTGGTGCCGATGTACTTCCTGATTGCCCAATGGGGCAGCAGCAACCGCAATTATGCCTCACTCAAGTTCATCCTCTATACCATGGGCGGTTCACTGGGGCTGCTCCTGGCGATCCAGATGATTGGGGTGGTCACCGGCACTTTCGACATGCAGACTCTGTTCCAGACCTGGCCAACTGCCAAAGCTACCTTCTTGGGTTTGGGAACACCCACGATCAAAGCCATCGCTTTCTGGGCTTTCGTGGTGGCTTTCGCCATAAAAGTGCCTATTTGGCCCTTCCACACCTGGCTGCCGGATGCGCATACCGAGGCGCCCACCGGCGGTTCGATGATCCTGGCCGGGGTATTGCTGAAGCTGGGCGCCTACGGCTTCCTGCGCCTGGTGCTGCCGCTCTATCCGGTAGAATCGGCGCGCTATGCCGGTATATTGGCCGGCCTGGCAGTGGCAGCCATCATTCTTGGGGCCCTGGCTGCCTGGGGCCAAACCGATTTCAAGCGACTGGTTGCCTATTCGTCCATCAACCACATGGGTTTCGTGGTCTTAGGCATCGCCGCGGCGGCCTGGGCAGCCAATATCAAGGATACAACTACCGCCGCCATCGCGGTGAATGGAGCGGTTTTACAGATGTTCAACCACGGGCTTTCGGCGGCGGGCATGTTCTTCCTGGTTGGGGTGATTTACGAACGTACCCACACCCGCAATTTGACCGAGTATGGCGGGTTGTATGCCCGGCTGCCCATTTATGGCAGCATCCTGGTTTTCACCGCCCTGGGCTCACTCGGGCTGCCTGGACTGGGGGGCTTTGTATCGGAGTTCTTGGTGGTGCGGGGCGCCTGGCCGGTCTTCTCCTTTGCCACCGGCCTGGCGATGATTGGATTGTTCTTTACCGGGGCGTATGTGCTGAAGGCGCTCAAGCAGGTGCTGCACGGCCCGGTCAACAAGCATTGGCAGGGGAACATCGCCGAGATCAATCTGCGCGAAATTGTGGTGATCGCTCCCTTAATGGTGCTGATGCTGGTCATTGGCCTGTGGCCGACTTTTCTCCTGGATATGATCAACCGGGCTGCCATGCTTTGGTATTAAGAGGTGAGGGATGCAATTTCCATTATTAAGCGTGATCATCTTCATTCCACTGTTAGCCGGGTTGGCGATCCTGCTCTTTCCGGCTGAACGCAGAGAATGGATCCGTGGTACAGCGCTTGGCGCGGCCAGCCTGACCATACTGCTGTCCTTTATTCTTTACCTGAGCTACGATTTAACGGTAGCCGGTTACCAGTTCGTGGAAGAACTGCCGTGGGTGCCCTCCCTGGGCATATCTTACCACATGGGAGTCGATGGGATCAGCGTGCCGCTGGTGCTGTTGGCAGGGATTGTCTTGTTCTGCGGCGTGCTGATTTCGTGGAACGTGGAGGAACGGCCGCGCGAGTTTTTCGCGTTCTTGCTCTTCCTGGCCACCAGTGTCTTTGGCGTTTTCTGCTCACTCGATTTGTTCCAGCTTTTCTTCTTCTTCGAGCTGGCAGTCTTCCCCAAGTACCTGATGATCATCAACTGGGGTTATCCCAAGACGCGTGAATACGGGGGCATGAAGCTGACCCTTTATCTGTTCATCGGGTCGATGATCTCACTGTTGGGGGCCCTGGCGATCTATTTCGGTTCCGGAGCGCACACTTTCGATCTACTGGCGTTGGAAAAGGCCGGCTTTTCGACCGAATTCCAGCGCATATGGTTCCCGGTAGTCTTCTTCGGTTTCGCCGTGCTGGGAGGCATTTTCCCCTTCCATTCATGGGCCCCGGATGGCCACGTGGCCGCCCCGACGGCTATCTCGATGATCCTGGCGGGAGTTGAGATGAAAGTCGGCGCGTTTGCGGCCTTGCGGGTAGCGATCATGCTCCTGCCACAAGGCGCGCAGTACTGGGCCTGGCTAATTCTTGGCTTGGGTACAGTCAACGTGGTCTACGGCGCCTTGATTGCCATGGTGCAAACCGACTTCAAATACGTCATCGGCTTTTCCTCCGTTTCGCACATGGGATTGGTTTTGATCGGGTTTGCCACACTTTCCAAAGAAGGGTTGCTCGGTGCGGGCATGCAAATGTTCTCGCACGGGGTAATGACCGCCCTTTTCTTCTCAATCGTCGGTATGGTCTACGACCGGGCGCATACCCGAGATATCCCTAAACTGGGAGGGTTATTCCAGAAGATGCCCTGGGCGGCCATCGGTTTTATCGTTGGCGGCCTGGTTTCGATGGGCATGCCGGGTTTCTCGGGCTTTGTGGCTGAGTTCCCGGTGTTTATGGGCGCCTGGCGGGCGGCTCCCTGGGTAGCCATTATCGCCATCCTGGGTATCCTGGTGACAGCAGCTTACATTTTCCTGGTGATCCGGCGAGTTTTCTTCGGCGAGACCCCCTCAGAACTGCTCAAGGTTGAAGATATCACTGTGATGGATAAGATTGCCATTGGCTTGCTGGTGGCCACGATGGTAGGATTGGGGGTTTTCCCGAGCCTGCTTTCGACCATGGTGCAAACTGGGGTCAACCACGTGCTGTCGCTGCTGGGAGGTGCCTGAGCCATGAGTGGAGATAACACAAATATGATCCTGGCAATTTTACCTGAAATTAGCCTGCTTGTCCTGACGGCGGTGGTGATGGTCCTCGACCTGGTCTGGCGCAGCGAGCGCAGGCGCCTGTTGGGCTGGATCACAGCGGCCGGCTCTTTGATGATCATTGGTTTGAGCGTGGCGTTTTCGCGGCCGGTAAATGGCCCGGTGCTGATTTGGGGAGGCATGCTGCGCTTTGACGATTTAACTTTCATCTTTCGTATGATTTTCCTGGCAGGCGCTGCCCTGACCGCCCTGTTCGCTTCGGAAACCGAGAACCTGACCCACCATGGAGAATTTTACGCCCTGATGTTGGTCAGTACGCTGGGGATGGACCTGATGGCCTCCGCAGCCGATTTGATCATGCTTTATCTGGCAGTGGAGACTACCTCCATCCCGCTGTACGTGATGGCTGGCTTCTTCACCCATGACCAGAAATCAGTCGAATCGGGCTTGAAATATATTCTGTTCGGGGCGATGACCTCGGCAGTCATGCTGTATGGCTTCAGCTTACTGTACGGCTTCACCGGCACCACGCAGATTTACCAGCTCGGGAATCTGCTGCTCACCGGCAAGGTGCCCCTGTTCGCCCAGGTGATGGCGATCATGCTGGTGCTGGTGGGTTTTGGCTTCAAGATTTCGGCTGTGCCCTTCCATTTTTGGGCCCCGGACGTCTATGAAGGTTCGCCAACCCCGGTAGCCGGTTTCCTCTCAACTACGTCGAAAGCAGCCGGTTTTGCCGTGCTGCTGCGGGTAATGATCGCCATGTTCCCGCCCCAGGCCGTGTCACCTTCACCATCCCAGGCGTTTACAGTGATCGTCGCCACCCTGGCGGTGTTGAGTATGTTCGTGGGCAATCTGCTGGCGCTGGCGCAGCGAAATATCAAGCGCCTGCTGGCTTATTCTTCAATCGCCCAGGCCGGCTACATCCTGGTCGGGGTAGCGGCTAATTCTGCCCTCGGCACCAGCAGCGCGGTGTATTACCTTATGGCTTATTTGCTGACCAACCTGGCTGCCTTTGGCATCGTCACCATCGTGGGGAAGACGGTTGGCTCGGATGAGCTTTCAGCTTATGCCGGCCTCAGTCGCCGCTCGCCTGGATTAGCGTTGGCTTTGCTGGTGTGCCTGCTTTCGTTGGGCGGCATCCCGCCTTTTGCCGGATTCTTCGCCAAGGTGTGGGTATTTGGCGCAGCCGTCCAGTCGGGGTTGGTCTGGTTGGCCCTGTTGGGGTTCATCAACTCGATGATTGCCTTATACTACTACCTGGTGGTGCTGAAGGTCGTCTACCTGTACCGTTCGGAAGAGGATAGTAAGCCGGTGGCAATGCCGGTCACCTGGAAGGTAGCCCTGATAGTATGCATCGCCGGGGTGGTCGTGCTGGGGACGATCTTCTCGCCCTGGTACGGGGCAGCCAGCTCGGCTGCGGCGGCTTTATTCTAACGAAGTCAACCCACAGGTTCGCCGGGGACAGGCTTGGCGCTGCGGTTCTTGAGCAGTTTCAGCCGGAAAGTATCTTCACGCTCGCGTTCTTCCAGCGAGCTGATGATAAACGCCACGATAGCTTCGTATTCGGGGATGAAGATGTGCTGGAGGGCATTGCAGCGCCGGGTGGTTTTGCGTAGCTCGTTGGCCAGGCGGAAGACCGTCGTGACCAGGCGCGCCAGCTCGGGAACCAGCACCAACACCTTGCGGAAGGCGGCGTTGGCTTCATCTAAAGTGGCGGAGGTATCCCCAAGGCTGTAGGGCATTTCCGGAGGCGCCCCGCTGGCTTCAACGACCGGCACTGCCACGCCCATGATGCCGCGGAATTTGAGCTGTACATCCACCGATTTATGAGCAGCCAGGGCAGCCCATTCCACGTGTTCCTGGCCCATGGTCAGTTGGGCTTTTTCCAGGGCCGCGTAGGCCTCGTCCTGCAGCCGCCACATCTCTTTTTGCAGCTCGGTGGCGTCGTGCGCCATACGCACCAGCTCGGTGGTCAGCACTTCACGCTTGCGGTCGAGGATTTGATACCCTTCCTGGGCGAATTGCAGTTCCTTCTTCATGCGGATCAGGTTGCTGCGGGTCGGCGGTACGCTAATGCGTGGCATTACTTTCCTCGTGGTAGTACTGCTTGATCTCATCCAGGCTGACACGCGTCAGCTCTTCGCGCGGCAGCATCGAAACCAGCTTCCAGCCGATGTCCAGGGTGCGCTCGATCGTGCGATTTTCGGTTAGAGTCTGGTTGACGAATTCACGCTCGAAAGCCCGGCCGAAGTGCACATAGATCTGGTCGACGGCGCTGAGCTCTTCTTCACCGATGACAGAGGCCAGGGCGCGCACGTCCTGCACGTGGGCGTAAGCCGCGTATAGTTGGGCAGCCAGGTTCGAATGGTCGTCGCGCGTGCGCCCTTTGCCGATGCCGTCTTTCATCAAGCGCGACAGGCTGGGCAGCACGGCGATCGGTGGATAGATGCCCGCCTGGCTGAGATCACGCCCGAGCACGATTTGGCCCTCGGTGATATAACCGGTCAGGTCGGGGACCGGGTGGGTAATGTCGTCGTTGGGCATAGAAAGAATGGGGATCTGGGTGATTGACCCTTCGCTCGACTTGATCCGCCCGGTGCGCTCATATATGGAAGCCAGGTCGCTGTACAGGTAGCCGGGGTAGCCCTTGCGGCTGGGCACCTCGCCGCGGATGTTCGAAATCTGGCGCAGCGCCTCGCAGTAGTTGGTCATATCCGTGAAGACGACCAGCACGTGCATGTTGCGCTCGAAGGCCAGGTACTCGGCCAGGGTCAGGGCGGCCCGGGGTGTTACCAGGCGTTCTACCGGCGGGTCGTCAGCCAGGTTGAGGAACATGGCCACGCGAGTCAGGGCGCCGCTTTCGGCAAACGAGTTGCGGAAGAAATCCGCTACGTCGTGTTTGACGCCCATGGCGGCGAAGACAATGGCGAACTGCTCGTTTTTCAGACGAGACTTCCCGACCGGCGCGCCAAGGGTGGCCTGGCGTACGATTTGCGCGGCAAGCTGGTCGTGCGGGATGCCTGCTCCGGAGAAAAGGGGCAGCTTCTGGCCGCGCAGCAGGGTGTTCATGCCGTCGATAGCGGAGATGCCTGTCTGGATGAAGTCGCGCGGGTAAACGCGGGCGGTCGGGTTAATCGGCTGCCCATTCACGTCGCCATAACGGTCGGTCAAAGGCTGTGGGCCGTTATCCAGCGGACGCCCCAGGCCGTCAAAGACACGCCCCAGCATTTCTTCCGCCACCGGGACGATCAGAGGTCCTCCCAGGAAGCGTACATTCGTTCCATCAATTGAAAGCCCGGTAGTGCCGGAAAAGACTTCCACCACTGCCATGCCTTCGCCAACTTCCAGCACGCGGCCCAGGCGCATCTGCCCGTTTGAGTCCATCACCTGTACGACCTCGTCGTAACCGATGGACCCGGCGCGTTCAACCACCAAAATGGGGCCCTCGATACGGCTTACGCCGATGACTTCCTGCCCACCTTGTGCTATTAACTCGCTCATTTATACTCACTCTCTAACTGGTCCATCTGTTCGTCGATCGTCTTGCCGATTTCATCCAAGCCGGAAATTTGATCATTAGGAACGGTGGCCTTCATACGGATAATCGTGTCTACGACCGGTAGGCGGTGAATGACAGCGATGGTGGCGCCGTGCTTGATGATCGGTAAGGCACGGTGATGGAACTGCAGGATCAGCTTCAGCATGCTGACCTGCTTCTGGATGGTCGAATAGGCATCGATGGGATCTGTGGCATTCTGCTGCAAAAAGCCTTCGCGCAGCAGGCGGGAGGTTTCCAGGATCAGGCGCTGTTCGTCCGGCAGCGCATCCGGCCCAACCAGCTTGACGATCTGGGTCAGGCGGCTTTCCTCGGCCAGCAGCGCCATGGCTTCATTGCGCATGCTGAACCAGTCCAGGCCGGTTTGCTCACGCCACCAGCCAGCCACATCCGGCAGGTATTCGCTGTAGCTGTCCAGCCAGTTGATCGAGGGGAAATGACGGGCAGAGGCCAGCGACTTATCCAGCGCCCAGAAGCAGCGGATGAAGCGCTTGGTATGCTGGGTAACCGGCTCGGAAAAGTCACCGCCTGGCGGTGAAACCGCGCCAATGACGCTGACCGAGCCAAAATTTCCATTGAGCGTCTCCACGTAACCGGCGCGCTCGTAGAATTCGGCCAGGCGGTTGGCCAGGTAGGCGGGGTAACCTTCCTCGGCCGGCATTTCTTCCAGGCGGCCGGACACTTCGCGCAAAGCTTCGGCCCAGCGGGAAGTGGAATCGGCCATCAAAGCCACGTGGTAGCCCATGTCGCGGTAATATTCGGCGATGGTGATGCCGGTGTAAATGCTGGCCTCACGGGCAGCCACGGGCATGTTGGAAGTGTTGGCGATCAGCACGGTGCGTTCCATCAGCGGCCTGCCGCTGCGCGGGTCGACCAGCGCCGGGAATTCGGTCAGCACTTCGGTCATTTCATTGCCGCGTTCGCCACAGCCAATGTATACCACCACTTGGGCATCTGACCACTTGGCGATGCTCTGCTGCGTGACCGTTTTACCGGAGCCGAAACCGCCCGGGATAGCGGCCGCTCCGCCCTTGGCAATGGGGAACATGGTATCCAGCACGCGCTGCCCGGTGATCAACGGCCCGCCGGTCTGGCCGCGGCGTGACTTGTAGGGGCGCGCCCGGCGCACTGGCCAGCGCTGGATCATGGTCAGCTCGCGCTCGCCGGAGGCCGTCTTGACCCGCGCAATCGGTTCGTCGATGGTGTATTTCATCTCCGGGGCGATCCAGGTCAGGGTGCCTTCCACGCCTGGCGGGACCATCACACGGTGTTCCACCATGGGCGTCTCTGGGACGGTGCCCAGGATCGTGCCGCCGCTGACCTTATCGCCAACTTTTACCACGGGGGTAAAGCTCCAGCGGTCTTTACGGTAGAGCGGGGTCAGGTGCACACCCCGGCCGATGAATGAGCCTGTGCGCATTTGGATCACCGGTAAAGGTCGTTGAATGCCATCGAAAATACTGCGCAGCAGGCCGGGCCCTAATTCCACGGATAACGGCAGCCCGGTGCCGAACACCGGAGCGCCCGGGTGCATTCCGGATGTTTCCTCGTAGACCTGGATGGTGATGACGTCGCCGTCCAGGCCGATTACCTCGCCCACCAGGTGCTCTTCGCCGACCTCGACCAGCTCCAACATGCTTGTATGGCGCGAGCCACGGGCTCGGATCACCGGCCCGCTGATCCAGGTCACCTGTCCGATTTGCTCACTCATAAGGCTTCTCCGATCAAAATGCGATAAACCGGGGAGCGCAGGCCATTCTGCTGGCGGTCCAGCCGGGTTTCCAGGGTGTTATCGTACTGCAAGTGGCCGTCGATGGTTTCGCTGATAACGCCCAGGCCCTGGCTGAGCGGCTTCCCCAGGATTATTTCTGTGCCCAACTCTGTAGACAACTGCTCCAGCCCCAGGTTGGCCAGCACTTTCTGGGTCTGTTCGTCCGCCCTGACCTGGATTTTGCTGGCGCCAAGCTGTTGTACGGCTTCCTGGAGTAGTTTGTGGGCAATCTGGTTGTATTCGCTCCACTGTTCAATGGAGGAAAGCTGTTTGTGGGCGGCGTCAAAGACGATGTCCAGCAGTTTTTCGCGCTGCTCCAGCTCCATTGTGCGCGCCTTCATCTGGGTCGTGGCGATGACCTGGCCGCGCAGGCGATCAGCTTCCTGGCGGGCGCGATCTAGAATTTCACCCCGCTCGGCTTCAGCCTGCTGTCGAGCGCGTTGCCGGATCTCATCCGCTTTGGCTTGAGCGCTGGCTCTGATCTGTTCGGCCTCGGCTTTGGCTTCACTTTCCATCGCTCGCGACAGTGATTCGATATTTTCGTCTGCCGATCTCATAACTCTACCGCCATTCTATAGGTCTATATCTTCACGCCAATCGCCCGAAAGACGATCTCATTCAGCGAGGGCTGGGGAGGCTGCACGCGCTCGGGGGCCGGAATCTCGACCACTAACGGCACGGTGCTGTGTAACTGAAGCTGGTCCATCTTAGGCCGGATCATTTCAGCCACGTCCCCGGTCACCAGGATAATGCCAAGCGAGCGGTTGTTTAAAGCAGCATCCAGGGCCAGGCTGGTTTCCTCGGCGGAAGTGACGGCTTTACCTTCCACCCCAACCAACGAATAGCCTAAGACTGCTTCCGGATGGCCAATTACCAATATCTTCATGCGAAACCTACCGGTTCAGAACCATGAACGAAATGATGAGGCCGTAAATGGCAATTCCTTCCGCCATACCGACGAAGATCAGCGAGCGGCCGAAAGCTTCGGGTTTCTCGGCGATAGCGCCAATGGCGGCCGCGCCGGTGCTGGCAACGGCGATACCGGCTCCGATGCAGGCTATACCGGTTGAAAAAGCGGCTGCCAGAGTGGCGTAAGGATCGGCTGCGGCGGTGGCGGGCAGCAGGCCGGCAGCCATGGCGGTAGCCGGGGAAGCCAGCCAGATAATGCCGATGCCGGCGGCCATCAGGCCGATAACCGCGTTAAAGCCGTTCAAACCCAACACCAACCCACGCGTGGCTTTCGAGAGCTGTTGGTTGCGTTCGCGTAGAAAATAGATGATGGCTGGAACTAACGGGACCAGGCCTACCAGAACTGCAACTATCACAATCATTGTTTATCTCCTCTTATCTTTTGATTTCTTATTATTTACCAGGTATAGCTTTTCGATCATTCATTTTCTGCTGAGCGCAAGGTCAGTGGTTCGAAACGCTTGCCTCCGCCGGTGAAGAATTTCCCAAAGAATTCGTAGTACGACAAACGCATGGTCTGGATGCCTACAATCAGACCTTCGAAACCGACGATGAAGACATTTCCCAACAGGAAGATAAGCCAGTAGCCGATGCCGTGGCCTGGACTGACCTGCTGGGCCAGGATGAAGAAGGCCGCGCTCAGGCTGCCATGCGCCACGGCGAAGGCGCCCACACGTACGAAGGACAGGCTGTTGCTGAGGAAACTGATCAGGGTTTCGAATAATTCAAAAAACGCCTGGACGGCGAAGGTGCCGGCCCCGCCTTCGACCAGTGGGCGGTGGCCTTCGACCAGGTGTTTAAAAATCTCGGATAGCATGACCGCCACGCCGCCGACCACGGCGAAGGGGACGAACACGATCGGGCGTAGGGGAAGTGTGGGGGCCAGGGCGCCTGCCCCCAGGCCGACCAGCGACCAGTAAAGCAACAGCCCGCCGATGCCGTAGTGGTTGAAGAACAGCGTACCCCAATCATGCCGTTTATAAGCGTTGAAGATGTTCACCAGGAAGCCAATGGTCAGCAACACCACGCCGGCAATGACGGTGTAGATCAGGATCTGCAGGATGTTATCCACCGGGCGGATCCACAAGGGTTTCAGAATGTTCTCGTAACCGAAGAAACTACCGTATAGAACGCCAAAGATGGTGGCAATCGCGCCGCAAGCAGTGACGATGGGCCCCAGGCTGGCCAGCCCACGGAAAGATTTGACCCTGCGGCTGGTCAGCAGCCAGCCCAGGCCAGCCAGCACCAATCCCTGGCCGACGTCGCCAAACATGGCTCCGAAAAGGAGGGGGAAGATAAAGGCGATGACTGGGGTGGGATCGATTTCGCCGTATTGAGGTCGGGCATAGGTAGTGGTCAATAATTGGAAGGGGCGCAGCAGCCGAGGATTAAATAAAGACACCGGCACATCCAGGTTCTTATCTCCACGCTTGGCCGGGAAGGCCTCGATCAGGGCGCTTTTGGAAACCCGCTTGAGACGCTGCGTAAAATTCTCCAGGTTGTCTGCCGGAATCCAACCCACGATAACGTAGGTATAGCGGAGCTGGCCAAAACGCACAATGGCATCCGTCAGTAAGCGGCTGGCGCGTACATTCCAGAACAGCGATTGGAGCTTGCCTTTGTATTTCTTGCTCAATTGGGCGAGTGTATTTGTGAGATCAACGATTTTCTTCTGCTCGTTTTCCAGGTCAACGTGTAAGGTCTGGACGATCTGGGCGGGAGTACCCTGGTAATCCGCCGGCAGGTTGAGCGGGTTGAGATAGGCGCTGCGCGCCGCTCGTTCCAGCACGTCTGCGTTGAGACGGGTACCTGCCAGCCAGACGACTGATTTTTGCGGTTCGTGGCGCAGCACCTGAAGGACGAAGGGAATGCGCGACAGGCTGGTCTGTAACCGGTCGATATTTTCAGCCGGGATGGTGCCCAGGACTGAATACAGATAACGCAGGTCGCGCAGGGCGCTGAGATCGATGTCGATATCGGCTAACGGTTCCACCTGGTTGTGAATAGTCTCGAGTTGTTCTACCTTTTTATTGGCGCTGGAGAGCTGGTCGGTGATATTTTTCACTTCTTTTTCGATCTCATCTATGGTTGGGCGAGTTTTATCGAGATCGAGCATCGACTCAAGCCCATCTTTGGGAGGCAGGCCCTCGTTAAGATTGAGCGTCAATATCAGGGATTGGATGCGGCGTTCGATCGCCGCGTAAGCTCCGGCTCTTTCTTGCCAGGAAGGCACTTGTCCGGATGCCCTACTCGAGCTCAAGTAAGCGCTGTCGACCTGGTGAAAGATCCCTTGATCACCGATCATCTTCGTCACTTCCAGCAGGTCATCGGAAGGGACAACCACCTCGATCTCTGTCATTGCTCGCGGAAAAAACATAGGTTCTCCAATAATCGCAATCTGTTCCAAACACACGTCGCACCCCGCCCGGTAAAGCCGGCAGGCTGGCTAATTATTATTATTCTCCGCACATCCGCTGATCAAGTACATCTGAAATTCTTCGGCTTTCAACATCGAGGCCTTGGCTTCGATCAGCACAGTTAAATCCTGGATTTCAAAATCGCTCAACACCAGGTATGCCAGGGGAATGCCGATGGTGAAAGGATCCCCTGTAAAAGCTGCCCGGCACAGGCCCATTACGCTGCGTTTGAGCTGCAGCTCAAGCTCCGGCAGACCTTTGCCGCTTTCATCCAGCATAGCGCCGACAGCTCTCAGATTAGGATAGACGCGTTTGACCACCTGGGTGATGTCGGCCCCGGCGGCGATGGCGCGGATATCGCTGTCTCGCACGTGATAGCCGAATGGCAAGGTGTAGTTGATCAGCTCTTCCTCGGCCAGTTTGTGGTAGACCCGGTAGCGGATCGCCCACATCAGGTTATTCATGTCGACCAGCGATCCCACGATCTTTAAGGCCGGCGTGCGATCCTGGCCGGGCAGATCGTTGACTTCCCTCCATAACTCACGCCAGTAATTTAGGTCCAGCGCCACTTCGAGAGGGAACAGGTTCTGCTCGGCGCTGTAGCGCTTCATGGCGTGAGACAAGGTGCCGTAATAGGGCGTTTCGTGCAGCAGCTCGACCGCCGCTCCCACGCTGCCGGCTTCCATCATCGCCGGGGCAGGGATGCTGGTTATCGGGTTGGGAGGAAATAGGACAAAGCGCACCCGTTCCCAGGAAGCCCCGGTGACGATACCGCGCAACACGGCCTTCAGGTTGTCCACTTCGAAATAGCGGAACATTTGCAGCAGGACGGGGCGGGAATGTTCGGGCGCCATGCGGATAATGCTGACATAGACGTCGGCCAGGCGTCCTTTGATTTGGAAAACTGCGCGCCGCGGGGTCAGGTCCTTATCGTTGACTTTGTCAAGGTAAAGGCCACAAGCGGTACGTTTGAGTGCCACAATCAATGTGGCCAGGTCGGGAGACTCACACATCCCGGCCCAGTCGAGGGGAGTCTGCATCTTAGAATACATCGCCCTGACACGCGCGTTGATGGCGGCATAGGCGTTCACCCCGGTAGAAGCCATCCAGGCTACTCCTTACCGACCACGCGGTTCAATACGTAAGAAACGGCGCGGTGGAAGTTGGCGGCCGCCAGGGTCTTGGCGCGTTTTACTTTTTCATTGGCATCCGCGCTGATTTTAGCAATTACGTCTTCCGCCTTGGCGCTCTCGAGCATTTTGCGGGCTTCTTCTTCAGCGTCGGCGCGGGCCTTGGCGATGATCGCCTGAGCCTCCTTTTCAGCCTGCACAGGGAGTTGTTCGGCTTCCTTTACTGCTTCCTCGTAGATAGCTTGCGCGTTCTTTTCAATCTCAAGAATTTCCTGGATGCGTTGATCTTTCAACCTGTCTTCTCCCATTCTGTGACATTCCCCCGGCCTGGGTGAACCAATCACACCATAAACGGGTGCTGATGTCGTAAATCAGCGTTTAAATATCAGTATTACCTACATGCTAAAACCGTTAATACTTTCTATAAACCAAGCGCGCCGCAATTTTGCACGAGAAATCAGTTATTAATTAGAAACAAGAACTTTGTGCCAATTGCAAAAGTGAATTTTACTTTATTTCTTGAATAGTGTACACGGCCAATATTATTTGTGTGAAAGGTTTGGATGAGAATATATTAAGTTATCGGTAATACCGCCGCTTTTGATTCTGCAAGTTTTTTTCTGTAAATTCGATCAAGTTATCCCAACGATTTCTTAAGGTTCAAGCGGAAAGCTGTGGATAAGGTGACGGGAAGATCACCGCCCACTTATCCTCAGCTACTACGACGACGGCAGCCCTTCCTGTAGGTCCAGATAGATTTTCCCGCCCTCCCACTCATCGCTGGTCTCGATCAGGATGGCCCTCACTAGACGCAGACAGGACGCCTCGTTGGGGAAGATACTGACCACCCTGGTTCTTCGCCTGATTTCGTGGTTCAACCGTTCCAGGCCGTTGGTGGTACGTATCAATCTACGGTGACCGGCCGGGAACGAGAAAATGGTCAACCCTTCAGGAAGGTTGGATTCGATCCAGTCAGCCAGTTTTGAAGCCGTTTTCTGGTATTTGTTCACAACTTTTTTGAGATACTCCTCTGTGGTAGCTCGGTCAGGCGCATTGAAAATGACCCGAATGTCTTCGGCAACCTCCTTCTGCATATCCTTACGCGGCACATAGGACTGGGCATTCTGCTGGAGATGAAACTGACAGCGCTGCCAGGGTATTCCACCAAAAACCGCCTTGCGAGCTGCTTTCAGCCCAGCGTGGTCATCCGAAACGACCAACTTCACCCCGCGTAGCCCACGTTTGACCAGGTTTTCGAGAAAAGTGCGCCAGTGGATCTCCTGCTCACGCAGGGAAAGCGACACCCCCAGCACCTTGCGGTGTCCGCTCAAGTCCACTCCGGCTGCGATTAATACCGCGGCATCTCGCACCTGCCCATCCTGGCGGACTTTCCCATAGCGGGCGTCAAGAAACAAATAGGTGATCTCACCCAAGCCGCAATTGCGCCACTGTTCCAGCTTCTCGTCTAACTGTGCGGTTGCCTTACTCACCGTACTTGATGAAATCTCATTTCCGCACAGTTTCTCCAGAATGGCGGTCACTTTGCGTGTCGATACTCCCTGGACATACATCTCCGCCAAAGCCAGGGTCAAGGCCCGTTCGCTCCGCAGCCCTTTTTCCAGCGCCTCTGGGTAAAAACCACCTTCCCGCACTTGCAGTATCGCAAAGGTGATCTCCCCCACTCGGGTCTTAACCGTCTTATCTTTGTACCCATTGGCATGCCCTTGCCGTTCTTCGTTGCGCTCGTAAGGAGCTGCTCCCAGATGCCTTTGACGTTCTACTTTCATCGCTGCGTTCACAATTGTGCGGATCAATTCCGGCAAACATTCCAATCCTTGCCCAAAGATCTGTTCCATGAATTCAGGCTGTAAGGTACAATTATCTTGGTAGGTCATGTGTTGCTCCTTTTTGGTCTGGTAACCGTAAGGATAACCTGACCTACCACTTTTTGTTAAGGTCCTGAATTTTACAGAAAATAGTTGACACTACTTGGGAGCACTATGCCAAAATTCACTCGTCGTGACTTCCTGTTCGTTGCCGGAGCCGCTGGTGCCGCGGTTGTAGCCGCTCGTTTTGGACTTGGCTGGTTGTTGAATAATGGTAAACTTACTGTACTTCCAACCCCGGAGACACCTATGCCTTCTTCACCAGTGCTTGTCTTTGCCAGCGGGTACGCTGCCGCGAATCAACCAGCCATCCATGCTTTCATGCTCGACGAAGCCAGCGGGACGCTGACCCCGCACGGTTCGTTCGCAGGCATCCTCAATCCTTCCTTCATAATCGTTCATCCCAACCGTCGTTGGCTGTTTGCAGTGAGTGAGACCAGCCATGCCAACGATGGCACGACCGGCGGGGTTTACGCACTGAGTTTTGAGCGTGAACCCTTCGCCATGCGCCTGCTCAACCGGCAGCCCAGCGGAGGAGACTGGCCGTGCTACCTGCAGCTTGATCGAACTGGTCACTGGCTTTTTGTCGCCAACTACGGCACAGGCAGTGCCAGCGTCTTCCCGCTTCAAGCGGATGGTTCCTTGGGCGAAATGAGCGCTCACGTTCAACATTCCGGCTCGGGGCCGAATAAACAACGCCAGGAAGGCCCGCATGTTCATTCGGTAACGCTCAGCCCGGATAATCAATTTGCCCTGGTCGCTGATCTGGGCCTGGATCAGATCGTGACCTACAAATTCGATCCAAACGCAGGCACATTAAGTCGCCAGGGTGAAACCCGGACACGGCCTGGCGCGGGACCACGACATCTCGCCTTCCACCCAAATGGCGAGTGGTTGTATGTAGCCAACGAACTCGACAGCACAGTGACGCTCTACGATTATGATGCAGCGAGTGGCACATTGTTCGAAAAGCAAAGTCTCTCCACCATCCCCGCAGACTCTCCAGAGAATGTCATTGCGGATATTCATGTCTCAGCAACAGGCCAGCGCTTATACGTTTCCAACCGCGGACACAACAGCCTGGCGGTGTACGATATCGGCGTCGATGGTCTTTTGACCCTGGTTTCCATTCCAAACTGCGGTGGAAACTGGCCGCGCAATTTTGCGCTGGCACCCAATGGAAAGTTCATGTTAGTAGCCAATCAATACAGTAACGAGGTGTGTGTGTTGCCAGTGCTAGAAGGGAAAGAAGCGCTCGGTGCTCCGGTGACGCGTGCTACAGTTGGTGGAGCTTCGTGCATCCAGTTTGCATAAACCAATGAACGCAGCAGCTCGTGCCCCTCGCTTTGATTTTGTCAGCATACAATCCCCAAACTCGGTTACTCGTAAAGACGAAATAGAGATTTTGAAACCAGCTGTTGATAAATTCTCAATCATTGATTACAATCATCCCAGCAAGATTATGTAAATAACACTTTGTTATAAATCTAGACGGGTGTAAACTCAATAAAGTCAGCTGAGCAGGATTTAGCATTCTGCACTAAACCAGCTATTAAAAAGGAAATTGTGTATGTCCCCAAAACCACAAAACCCACTTGCTCGCCTCCATCTCTCCCGGCGCGATTTCTTGCGCCTTGTCGGTATTTCGGCCACCGGCCTGGTTGTGTCCAGTTGCCAACCCAAGCCCGCAGCCGTGCCAACGCCATTATCCAGCCAATCCGCGACACCAGTCCCGAAAACGCCAGTCGTCGCCATAGCCCGAGTGCAAACATATGACCGGGCCGCAGTAGAGAAACAGGTTCAAACGCTGATCGAGCAACTCGGAGGTTTGGGTGATGTGGTCAAGCCGGGTGACAGCGTTGCCATCAAACCTAACCTGACCGGAGGCGTAAGCTCAGCGCCGGTCCCGGGCTATAGCGCTATAGAAAGCTTTATAACCCATCCCGAGGTGGTGCACGCACTGATCAAGCAGGTCCAGGCGGCGGGTGCCAAAGAGATCTATATCGTCGAGTCGGTTTACGAATGGGCATCCTACACAGAGTGGGGCTATGAGGAAGTTGCCAAAGACCTGGGCGTGAAGCTAATTGACCTGAACGACCCAAAACCCTATCCCGATTTTGTGGAAATATCCGTGGGACCTGACAGCTATATCTACAAGAGCTTTACCCTTCATCCGCTTTTGAGGGATATCAATGTGTTCATGTCGGTCTCGAAGATGAAGAACCACGACAGCGCAGGTGTGACTCACTCCATGAAAAATTTGTACGGGTTGGCGCCATTAAAACACTATCGTTTGAATGCAAACGACACGTATCGCTCTGCTTTCCACGGCACCGAATCGGAAATGCGGGCACGTCTGCCGCGCGTTATCATTGACATCAACCGTGCCCGCCGGATTAACTTCAGCCTGATCGATGGGATCATGACTACACAGGGCGGTGAAGGGCCCTGGATTCCATCCATGAAGCCTATCCAGCCTGGTTTACTGATCGCAGGCAAGAACCCTGTCGCCACAGACTCAGTCGCCACCGCAGTTATGGGCCATAACCCACAGGGCGCATACCCCGATTCCCCCTTCTTCCGCTGCGACAATCACATCCAGCTTGCTTACGAAGCAGGCTTGGGCACAAACCGGTTGGATGAAATTGAAGTACGTGGGGCATCCATCAGCGAGGTTCAAAACCACTTTGTCCCTTCGCCCAAGAGGTAGGCTTTGTCGAAAAATGGCAGCCTAACCGCAAAGTGGATTTGTAAGAAACAAGAGTCTTCTCATCCATACCAACAGGTCGTTGCTGCACGCAAGTCTGTCCGGCCGGGGAAAATCGAGCGGGCAGTGATGCGTATCACGACGGACGGTTGGTATCGGGTGTCAATCAATGGCGAATGGGTGAACGACGGTCCCTGTCGCCAGGAGGTGTAGCAGAATGGACAAATTCTGCCACCATATCGGCTTCTGTCAAGAGCAGCGACAGCTTTTAAGCGCCAGGTATCGGCATCGGCGTTGATGGAGGCCTATAGCGGGGTTTGAGATCTTTGATCAAAAAGCGTCGGTAGGCCGAAATCATCGACAGTCCGCCGATCCTTGATGGGTAACAGTTCCAATGCTAGCAGGTCTACAACTATACGTCCATGAGAGGCCAAAACTTCCAGAAAGGTGTCCTCATCCTCCAGGCTCGTTTTTTGTTTTGTCGTCCAACCAGCAAGTTTTGATCTTACCATAATAATCCAAATCGAGCTGACAAAACTTGCAATAGAGCACGGATCACAATACAAACCACCCAAATAATCGACAACAGAGGCGATCGTAATAGTGTTAAAATATTCTATTCATATGAATATATCAACAGGAGGGCCCACATTTCATGAGTGTTAATTTTCTTGTATATCCGCTTAAGGATGGATACATCCATAACTGGCTTGTCGCCGGTCCAAAGGCCACTCCAATCCCAGGTCCGGATCGGGTTAAGCAAGATGAAAATTCTTATAAACTCCAGATCAGCCAGCAATACTATCGAGCGATAGCCGTGGAGGCTACTCTTTTTGAGCCGCCAGTCGATCAAGGCATAATCGAGATCGAAGGGGAAAGATTGACCTGGAATTACGTCCGCTGTCAAGAAGACCATTTTATCGATGTTTCGAATGTCAACCCCACCTGGCAACACCTGAAAACCTGGGCATATACGGAAATTAAATCCCATTCTGTATTTCCGGTCACCATTGTATTGACAACCCAGGGTATGGCAGATATTTGGTTGAACGGGGCGCACATACATCACCAGGAAAATTATTCACCCGATTTAGTAAGTACTCGCATCGTGGCTTCGTTGGAACAAGAAAATCGTTTGCTGGTGCGTTTTGAACAAGTTGCAGTGCGTGAATGTGAAAATGTACTGGCTATTCAACTGGTCGATTTGCCATCAAAAGAAGCCGCGGATGCAATTTCAATTTGTGTTCCTACCAACGCCCGTTATCCTTTGCGCCATCAAGCGCTGGAGCAAATCTTCCAACACGCCTACCTTGAGGAAGTAGTCAACCATCGGGGGGCGCACTTTAACTTGCGCTGGGCAGAGGATCTCGAGAAGGATATTACCTTCGCTTATAAAATCATGGATTCAAGCAGTTTAGTCTATGTCGAAGGGACCGGTAGGACTAACCCGGCCAAACCAGTGGATGTGGGGCATACTTTCCGGTTGTTGGAAAGACCCTATTTTGTCACTTTGGAGGCGCCGCTTAAGGAATTTTTTGAGCAAGATTTGCGCTACCGGCGAAAATTACCAATTCATGTCCTGGACAATGCTTATTCCAGTATTCCCTATAAAAATCTACCCCAACGCCGGCTAGAGGCTTTGGAAGAGGCGGCGAAATTCGAACCTGACCTCTTTGCTGAGATTGCCAAGATGGAGCTGAACCGCTGGTCTGACGTGAATCCCAAGGTGATCCTGGCCTCGGTAAATCAGGTAAAGCAGCGTTACAACGACAGCGACATCCTGCTGGTCGGATTACTGGGAATCCTGTATCGCTATCAGCACAATCCTTCATTTCCAGACAACCTGAAACAACCTATCGAGGACTGCATCCTTAATTTCAAGTATTGGCTCGCTGATCCGGGTGAAGATGCCCTCGATTTTGCCACGGAGAGTCACACCATCCTGTTCCATACCTGCGAGATCTTAGCCGGGCAGCTTTATCCTGACCGGATTTTCTCTACATCCTCCAAGCCTGGCGCGTGGCACAGTAACCGAGGCGGGCAACTTGCCCTGGATTGGATGCGGCAACGCGGCAGTAACGGATTCAATGATTGGGATTCCAATTGTGATTATGAACAAGTCGTCCTGGCGCTCTCCTATCTGACCAGCCTGGCGAAAATTGAGGCCATCTACGAACTAGCCGCGGTGCTGTTGGATAAAATGATTTTTACACTGGCGGTCAATTCCTTTAAGGGGGCTTTCGGTACCAGCCATGGACATACCCACGCTTCAATGATTAAGAGCGCCCAACTCGAAGCAACCTCCGGGATCACGCGCTTGTTATGGGGGATGGGCGTTTTCAACCACCGCATTCTGGGCACTGTTGGCCTGGCCTGTTCCGATTATGAGTACCCGGCCTTCTTTGCGGAAATTGCTACCGAATTACCAGAGGAAATGTGGAGTAAAGAACGGCAATTGGTCTGCCCTCAAGTTGGCGAAGTTTCCATCCCGGGTGAAAGCGAAATCAATAAAGTTACTTATAAGACTCCCGATTACATGATCAGTTCCGCTCAGGATTACCATCACGGCAGACGGGGGAGCCATGAGCACATCTGGCAGGCCACCCTGGGATCGGACGCAGTTGTGTTCTCCAACCACCCCGGTTGCATGAGCGAGAGTGAGGCACACCACCCTGGATTCTGGCTTGGGAATGCAGTGCTGCCCCGGGTAGCTCAGTGGAAAGACACGCTGATCGCGGTCTACAACTTTTCCGAACAAGATTGGCTGGGTTTTACCCATGCTTACTTTCCCATTTATGCTTTCGATGAACATGCTTTCGCGAACGGATGGGCCTTCGCTCGTAAGGATAATGGTTACCTGGCTTTAATCTCTGCCAGGGGCTTTGAGCTAAACAAGCGCGGTCCGGATGGTTATCGCGAACTCCGTTCTTACGGGCAAAACAACGTCTGGGTTTGCCAGATGGGAAGTAAAACCAACGACGGAACTTTCAAAGACTTCCAGGATAAGGTGTCCAGGCTGCCGATGAACTTCCAGGATCTGGCGGTCCAAATGACTGGCCTGTGCGGTGAAGTCCTGGCGTTTGGCTGGCAAGGGTCTTTGACGATCAACGGCATTGAACAACCTCTCACCGGATTTAAACACATCGAGAATCCATATTGCACGGCTGAACTGCCGGCAACACACATGGATATCCGTTATGGTGAGTATTTACTGCGGCTGAAATTTGATTAGGCGATAAAAAGTACACACCCGACAGATTGGCTGTCTCAATCCAGCCTGTTGGGTGTGTTCAAACTTTAGCGGAACGCGGATCAATAGCGAGACTGGCGCCCTCCCAAAGATTCACTGAGATTAAACAGGTAGTAATTCCGTCAACTGCTCCGATTCGATGCGAGGGTTATTCTCGAACAGGTAACAGGCTGTCGCATGATGCTTGTCCAAGCGAAAGAGCGGCGGTACATCCTTGCATGGTTCGAAAGCAAATGGGCAACGTGAGGTGAATTTACAACCAGTGCCATCCACAGACTCCTCCGATTCCTTGGCCTTGATTTCGGTTGCGCCCCACCGCCGGTCGATATTTGGCCACGGGATCGAAATCCACCAGGAGACGGGTGTAGGGATGTTTCGGTTCCTTGATCACGGTATCGACACCCCCAGCCTCCATTACCCCGCCGCGGTAAAGCACAATAATCGACTTGGAGATATGGTAGGCGGTAGTCAGGTCATGGGTGATGTAGATAATCGAAACACCGTAATTCTTTTGCAGGCCAACCAGGGTCTCCAGAATGCTGGCACGAAGCGAAGCGTCCACCATCGAAACCGGCTCATCAGCCACCAGCAACTTTGGCCTGAGTACAAGGGCGCGCGCCACATTGATGCGTTGGCGTTGCCCTCCAGAAACCTGATGTGGAAAGCGACCCAGCACATCTTCCGGGCGCAGACCAACTGCCGTTAGCGCTTCATACATCCGATCGCGCGCTTCCGTTTTCGATTTCGCCAATTTAAAGAGGTTGATGGGCACAGTCAGCAGGTGATCGACCGGATAAAATGGATTGAAAACTGAAAATGGATCCTGGAATACAGCTTGAACTTCGCGCCGGAACAACATCCTCTCGGCGCCTCTTAACTGGCTGATATTCTGCCCTTTGTAAAAAATCTGGCCCGAGGAAGGCGTGATAAAGCCAAGCAGTAACATTGCCAGCGTCGTTTTACCGCTGCCGCTTTCGCCAGCCACGGTAACAATGGTGGGCTGTTGATCATCCAATTTTAAGGAAAAATTCGCCAGGGCGGTGGTCGAGGTTTTCGTCAGTAAACCGCGGGTATAAATCTTCGTTACGTTTTTCAGTTCCAATAAGTCTGCCATAATTACGCCCTTCCCGAAAAGAGGTGGCAAGCTACTTCGCGGCCATCGTCCAAAGTAACTAGCTCAGGGATTACCGTTTCACAAATTTCCATAACATGCTTACAGCGAGGATGAAATGGACACCCACTGGGTAACCGTAAGATCGACGGCGCAATCCCTGGAATACTTTGAAACACACCCTTATTATCCAGGTTGGGTAAGCTGCTGATTAATGCTCTGGCATAGGGATGTTTCGGATCGGTGAACATCAAACGCACCGAACTCACTTCCATCAATCGCCCGGCATACAAGACAGCCACTTTATCAACAAATTGCGCCATCAATCCCATATCATGACCAATCAGGATGACTGCCGCGCCAATGAATTTCTGTACGCGATCAATCGTCTCCATTACCTGGCGTTGAGTCACGACGTCCAGAGCGCTGGTTGGCTCGTCACAGATGATGACTTTAGGATTAAGTAAAATACTGATGGCGATACAAACCCGCTGCTTCATGCCGCCGCTCAGTTCATGAGCGTACATGCGGAAGACGTTCCGCTTGAGATCCACCGATTCAAGCGTATGCATACAGTGTTCTTTATAATCTTTCGGCGAAATATTGATATCATGGGCCTCAATCGCATCGACCATCTGATCGCCGATGCGCATCACCGGATTTAACGAATTCATGGCGCCCTGGGGGATATAGGCAATCTTACTCAACCGCGCCTTAAGCATCTCCTCATCGCTCAGCTTACGGAGATCGGTGCCGTCGACGATCACCTGCCCGTGTTCGACACGACCGGGCGGCTTGATCATGCGCATCATTGCCAGAGCCATCGTACTCTTGCCCGAGCCAGACTCGCCTACCAACCCAAGTTTTTCAACCGCGTTTAACGATATAGTGGCGCCGGCCAGCGCTGTGGCGCGCCCGGCATCGGTATAATAAGAAACTTGCAGGTCAATCACCTTAAGAACTGGTTCCATGTTTAATTCTCCATCCTCTTCACACATCGGAGAGGGGTTGGGGGAAAATCTTATTCTGTTCGACGAATACGTGGGTTAGCGAGCTCATCCAGGCCCATATTGATGAGAGCGAGTGAGCCCAGGATGAGCACCATCGCCACGGCTGGCGCGATCGGCCACCACCACCAGCTGTTGAAGAAGGCGCCCTGGGTCTGCGCCGCCCAGATGGTGTTGCCAAGCAATGGTTCGCGCAGGGGTCCCAGGCCGAGCACCGCCAGGTAAAACGAGGCAAAAACGGCTCCGAACACCGCCCCTACAAACGACGCTGCAATAAACGGCAGCA
The DNA here is from genome assembly GCA_963820415.1 of uncultured Chloroflexia bacterium. Classification (GTDB taxonomy): domain Bacteria; phylum Chloroflexota; class Anaerolineae; order Anaerolineales; family Anaerolineaceae; genus CAWFZT01. Next base: position 167,780 of record CAWFZT010000005.1, read on the forward strand.
GGTTGGGCATGATCTCGATAAAGATTACCCCCAGATCGCCCATGCCAGATAGTTTAGCCACAGAGACAAACTGCCGTTCCTTCATCGAGAGCACTTGCGAACGGATTACCAGGGTCGATCCCATCCAAGATAGAAGAACGACGATAAACGCCATGGTGTAAATTGTCACACTGCGTTTATCGAGTGAGCCGGCGATGATGACCTGGATCAAGAAAGGTGGGATGGGTGTCAGAATCTGGCAAACGCCCTTGATAAAGCCATCAAGAGGTCCACCAAAGTAGGCCGAAATGAAACCCAGCATGACGCCAATCAACGTGCCCACGCCGCCGGCCAGAACGCCGATGAGCGCCGTCTGCCACAGGCCGACTACCATGGCAGCATACAAATCTCGCCCGAAAAAGTCGGTGCCCAATGGATATTTCTCGCTGGGAGGTTGTTTTGCTGCGACAGACAGGGGATATGCGTTCTTTTTATCGATCGTCAACATGCCATACACAGTGAAGCCGGTAAGTAAAAGTACTAATAACAGTCCGATCGTCAGGCTCTTATTGCGGCGCAGATAACGTAACAATAGGGTAAGGCGACCGGGCTGGATAACTTCAGGTTGGGAAATGGCTAGGGTGGTCATGAGCCTCTTTACTCCTGCTTAATGCGAGGGTCCAATAACGGATAGAACAGTTCTACCCCTACCATCAGTGTAGCCACAGCGATGGTGATGAATAATACTATGCCATAGATCACCAGAAAGTCGTTCGCTTGAATGGCTTGTTGCAGCACCCTGCCGAGACCCGGCAAACCGAATTGACTCTCAATGACAATGGCCGAAGTGACCATGGTGGCCACCGCCAGCGCCAACCCGGTCACCTGCGGGAGCAAGGCATTGCGCAGGTAGTAGTTCTTAAAGATAGCAAATCCACCCAGGCCTTTATGCTCGGCGAAGAGGACGTAGTCTTCTCCCTGGATGGTTATGCCCATACCGCGCATGGACAGCACCCAGCCGCCCACAGTACCCAGAATGAGGGCCAGCGCGGGCAGAATCTGGTGTTTAAGCACATCCCAGACGAATGCAGGCGACGACCAGTCCGGGATCATGCCGACGGAGAAGGAACTGCCCAGCGGCAAGAACTTCAAGCGAAAGGCGACAAAGAACAAGAGCAACACGCCCATGATCACGGGCGGCACACCCATTAACAATACGAACGGGGTAGCAATCATGCGTAACCAGTTTGGCGATTTTGGCCAGGCTGCCACCGCGCCCAACAGGTTGCCAATGATAAAAGACAGGATCGTACAGACAAGCAGCAATGCGATCGACCAGGGCAGAGAATCCATGATTAATTGCATCACCGTCCTTGGATACTTGTTAAACGATACTCCCAGGTCGAGCCTGGCTATACTTGAAACGTAGTCCCAGTATTGCACAAGCAGAGGCTTGTCCAAACCGAACTTGGTGTTATAAGATGTGATAATTACTTCCAGGTCGGTCGGGTTGAAGCCACCAGACATAGCCAGTTGGTTGAAACGTTCGCGGATGGGATTTTTGGGGGAGAGGCGCGGGATGAAGAAGGTGATCGTGGAAGCCGCCCAGATCACCAGGATGAGGAATAATAGGCGTGAAATAACTCTTTTAATACTCACAGTCGTTTATCCTCCTTCTCGGAAACCGGTAAAATATTTCAGATATTACGAAGGCTCGCTAGAACTAATGTTGCGTGGCAAGATGAACTTGCCACGCAACATTTCGTAGAAAAGGCTAAGCCTTCTTCAGGGTAGTCATCACGAGCATACCGGTGTGGTGCCAGAAGGCGCCGTTACACCCGATACTCGGATTGGCTACGGTTGGATAATTGGTCCAGTAGGTCTGGTTGTAGGGGATGCGGTGCAGCCACTGGATAATCGGGATGTCAATCTGCTCCTTCCAGTAAATTTCTAAGCACCCCACTGCATCCGCTGTGAACTGCGGATCGTCGGAAGCCAGCGGGGCCATCGCATCGTTGAGCTTGTTGAAATCCGGGTTATTGTAGCGTGACAGGTGGTTACCGCCCGACGTGGTGCCGATTGGCGAGCTAAAGCGGCCGTTATACAGCTCGAAGGCAGCATATGGATCGATCAGGCTGGCGCCGTGACCATACATGTACAAGCCGGGTTTGCCATCGGCCATATTCTGGAAGGCGTCCGTGCCGAAATTAACGCTGGCGTCGAAACCCGCTGCGATCAGCATCTCCACCAGGATGGGTACGATGTCGGAATGAATACCCTCAAAGCCGTCGACGGTGGCGTTGATGGTCGCGCCGTCTTTCTCCCATAATCCAGCGCTGTTCTTGGCGAAGCCGGCGGCGGTCATGAGCGACGCACTCTCCGTGAGGTCGAACTTGCGCGGTTCATACTTCGTGATCAGCGCCTGCACCTCAGGGAGTTGGGTGAACTTCACCAGGTTGGGGTAGAGCGGGAACGGATAGATCGACGAAATCTTGGCACCCTCGTAGAGCATGCTGTCAATCTTGTCGCGGTCAATCGCAAGGCTCATGGCGCGCCGTACCCTCGTGTCGCTGTAGGGCGCAAGAATGGTATTGCACCACAAGGAGTTTGGCCACCAGTCCAGATACCCGTACGGTGATACATTGCCAGTATGGGTGGTCACCTTGGGGTTCTGCTTGAGGATGTTGGCGATGACCGAGCTGCGCATGTCGAGGGTCATGTCATACTCGTTGTTCACCACGCGCTGGGCGACGACGTCCATGTTCTGGCCGACCTGGCCACCGAGGTTGGTCATGACAACGCGCTTGACGTCCGGAAGCGGGGCTATGCCTGCTTTGATCGCCCACCAATCGGGGCGCAGGTCAAAGATCTTCTGGTTCTGGTCCCAGACCACAAGTTTAAATGGGCCTGAGAGTACCATGTCCAAACCGCCCGCGAAGGCGTTGACATCCGCCTGCTTGCTCAGGAGGTGCTCGGGGACAATCCCTATGGCGGTATCGAACTTAAAGGTCAGCACCTCGAACGCAAAGCGTGGGGAGGGCTGCTTGAAGGTCACCACCACGGTCTGATCATCCGTCGCCTTAAAGTCCTGCACGAAAGCCTGGAACTGAGAGTGGTAGTCCAATTTATCATTGGTCATTTGCCCCTGGAAGGTGTAGACTACATCCTTCGAGGTCAACGGCGTTCCATCGTTCCACGTAGCTTCTTTGCGGACCTTGATGGTCAGCTCCGTGAAGTCTGGCTTGGTATACGTCATGCTCTCTGCAATCCAGGGAGTTGTCTTACTGGCATAGATCATATAGTACGCCAGGCCTTCTTCCATCAATGAGTTGCCTTCCTGGTGGGTGTAACCAGGTTTATTCCATGGGTTGGTTGAACCGATTGGCGAACTAATGGACCAGGCCAGGTTAAGCGTATCGGTACGGGCGACTTCTTTAACCGTACCGGGCTTGGGAGCTTCGGTGGCTGCGGGAGCCATTGTGGCTGCGGGAACTGCGGTGGCTGCGGGTGCTGCGGTGGCGGGTGCTGCGGGTGCTGCGGTGGTTGGTGCAGCGGGTGCTGCAGGAGCTGTTGGGGTAGCCCCACAGGCTGCCAACAAAGAACCGGTCGCGGTCACGGCTCCAATCGTCAAAAACTGCCGACGGGAAATCTTACTGGACATTTTCTTTTCTCCTATTCTTGTGTTTTTCTTTTTTACGAAGGGTTGGGTAATGAACGAATTGGATTGTAGTTTTATTTTTCCGGAACCTCCTTTCCTGATCAAAAGGACATTTGATCGATCTCAAAAAAAAGTCGGATAACCCCCAGTACAAAGTCATCCAACACCATGCAAAGATGATTTTCGATTGGGCGAAATAACAAATGTTTTTCCGAGCTTTTCATGTTACCACAAAGTTATATCCTGTTCGAATAAAAGTACTCAGATAACCGAAAACCATCACCTGCAATCCCCATCTTATTTATTATATATCATTATTTCTACAATGAGAATAGGGTAATCGTATTTCAAACGGATAGAATCTTGAACAGTTAGGCTTTGTCCCAACCAGCCAACAAATGCCTGGTGAGGAGACCGCTTTTTTTTCTGCTTCAGTAGATTAACTGCACTATGGCGCAAAACGGCAAAATTCTCTGGTGCATGATCTTTGCGTACCTGTCTTATGTTTTCACAGAAAGCGATATCCAGCACCCAATGCTGTCGATTTTCGATTCCCCAATGACTGCGCTTTCCTTTCAGACACGCTTTGGCGTTCATCTGTAAGCTGGAACTGAAGCAGAAAGTTGCGGGATATTTTCGCTCAGAAGACGGCGCCAGAGTCTGTTGCCAGATCCGATTTAACATTTCGACTGCCCGCAAGAATGGCCAACGGGTTTAGATACGCTTGATCTGGCTTTGCCTGGTAAGCCGTTCATTCCTTCTCTTCTTCCGACTTGGTTTGCTTTACCTGCACAAACAATTACACTATAATTTTAATGGACAAGGTTATCTAGCAGGTTAACATCTAAGGAGGATAAAAATGCATACGGTCGAAATCAACCTCAATGGTAAGCGCGCCCTGGTGACAGGGGGCAACACCGGGATAGGCGCAGCCATCGTCGCTCACCTGGCAGCTGCCGGGGCGAGCGTCGTGGTTAATTATATCGTTCATCCCGAAGCCGCCAGTGCTCTGGTAGAAAGCGTAAATAAACAATATGGTGAGGGAAAGGCTGTCGCCATCTTAGCCGATATCAGCAAGGAAGAAGAGGTAACTCGTTTGTTCAAACAGGCGGATGAAGTGTTGGGCGGCCTGGATATCCTGGTCAACAACGCTGGGACCGAGTCGATGTATGGCGCCATGGAAATGCCTATGAGTGAATGGGACCGCGTCATGGGAGTAAATTTACGCGGACCATTTATGTGCGCGCGGACCTTTGCCGCCATGGCGGTCGCACATGGAACAGGCGGGGTGGTGATCAATAATTCGTCGATGCACGACATCGTGCCACGCATGGGTGCGGCTCATTACAATTCATCCAAGGCTGGTCTCACCATGCTTACCAAAGTCCTTGCGCTGGAGTGGGGTGAGATTGGCATCCGCGTTGTTGGTGTTTCTCCGGGAGCCATCGACTCGCACCGCGAGGGATACCATGTCGGTGATTCCTGGAAGAATTATTTCACGGATTGGGTTCCACTCAAGCGGGTTGGCGAGGTGGATGAGGTTGCCAATACGGTCGTTTTCCTGGCTTCTGATCTGGCATCCTACATCACCGGCACCACGATTTACATTGATGGTGGTTACAGCAGTAACCTTGTTCGTTATGATCCACGGAAATGGGAGATGTTCTCAAGCCCGCAAGAGAAGAAATAACAGGTTTCCAGATACTTTGAGGGGAAGGGATTTTGTGCCTTTCCAGTGGTTCATCGCAGGATTTCCTGCTGGTTGCCCCGATTGTGGCTGCGTAGATGCTGAATGCCTTTACAAAAGAGGGTAAATCCGGTGCTATAATGCCTCCGGACATTAATCCTAAGTTTCAATTTACGGTGCAAAGGTTTTCAGGTTTATGAACCTCAAAGATGAACGTTCTGCTGCTTCGAATTTTCCCCGGGGAGAGACCCCGGTGCTCTACATCCATCCTGCCAAACAGGGCGTCGATTACAAACCCGATGCAAATATGGGCCGTTTTTATGGTCTCATGCCAGCGGGAGTAGCGGGGTTGGTGAACGTCTTGCGTGAGAATGGCATCCCGGTGCGGGGGGTGAACTATCCACAGGAAAAACAACTGGATAAAAATTTCAACCTCAGGAGCTGGCTAAGGTCACGGCAGGGGGTGCGCGTGATCCTGATTGATTTACATTGGTATGAGCATAGCTACGGAGCGATTAACATTGCTCAGTTATGTAAACAGGTCATACCGAGGGCGTGGATCGTACTGGGTGGGTTGACGGCTTCTGGCTTTGCCCACGAGATCCTGGAGCGCTTCCCGGAGATCGATTTCATCATTCGTGGAGATGCAGAGAAGCCATTGCTTGAGCTGGTGCAGTGTCTCTTATCAGCAGTCAGCCATTCGACTGCCCAACTGCGGTTGGGTGATATTCCCAACCTCTCTTACCGGAGTGAAGATGGTATTTTTGAGAATACCTTGAGTTATACTGCAACAACGGAGGAGTTAGACGCGCTAAATTTCGCCGACATTGACTTCATGGATCACTATGCGGAATATTATGTCAGCGAATACATCGTTCTGGATGCCGAGAAAGCGCTCAATGCCCTGCAAACCAATCCCTTCAAAGGTCGTTGGCTGACCTCTGCCCGAGGTTGCCTGTACCAATGTTCTTATTGTGGCGGCAACAAGGATGCCCACAAAAGGCTGGCCGGTCGGACAGGATTAGTTACTCGCTCCCCGCATAAATTGGTGGATGACCTGAGGAAGCTAACCCAGGTGGGCGTTATCCAGGCCTCCATGTCTTTTGACCTGGCAGAAATCGGCGCCGACTATTGGCGAGAGTTCTTCTCACTGTTGCGAGGCAGTGGTCTCAAGATCAGTATCTATAATGAGTTTTTCCAACTCCCTGAGTCAGCATTTATTGATGATTTTGCTCAAAGTGTGGATTTGTCTCATGCCTGCGTCGTGCTAAGCCCACTTTCTGGCAATGAAAAGGTACGGCGTTTGAATGGTAAACATTTTTCAAATCGTGCGCTTTTTGATACCTTAGAATATCTTAGCCGGTATAACATTTATTTATTGGTCTATTTTTCCATGAACTTGCCGGGAGAAACCGAGGAAACCTTCAAAGAAACTTTAAACCTGGCGAACGAGATTTACGAGTTCTATCCTCCGGCAGCGCTACGAATCCTCAATACCGTTCACACCATCGATCCCTTCTCGCCGATGAGCCTGTTTCCAGATAAATACGAGATCGTATCCAGCATGACTAGTTTTATGGATTTCTACACCTACTGCCGAGAAACCCAATTTAACAATCCAGGAGCGCGCACGGAACTAAACCGAGGTTTCAAACTGAAGGACCTGGATGCCCGCTCCCTGGAGCGCATGGCGGATGCGTGGGATGCGCTGCGGATGGGAAAAGAAGCCAACTGGTGGCCAATTCCCCCAAGTTGGTAATAGAATTGGCATATGCTTTTCTATGGTCGTATCTGCATCAAGAATAAAATGTAAAATATCCAGTTTCCGAAAGGTTGAAGAACATGAAAATTCGCTTCATCCTACTAAATGCCCTGACAGGATTGGTCGCTGGTTGGCTCGTGACGGTAGGTTTTAATTTTATCTGGCAAGCAGTAATCCCTATAGTAGACCGCACCAGCATAGGACCTTTTCATCTAATGGCTTTGGGAGTGATCTTACTCGTTGTAGCCATGCCGGCTATAGTGGGAGGAGTGATTGGCGGAAGGATTCCCAAAGAAGGCGGTCTCAAAAACCAGCGCATCCTGGCGGCTATTTTTGGCGTCCTTTTCGTTTTGCCCTTCGCCTGTTTCATTTTTTGGTATATCCAGTGGTAATCATTTAAAACTAAATAAACCGAGTACATCACAAAATTAAATATGCGTGTATTGGCTACTTCGGTCATCCGTCAGGGTTTGAGAAGTAAAACAAAATGTCCCCCTTGGCGTTCTTGGAAAGCCTGCTGCAAACGCTCTAGCGTCCACAGACGGTTCACCCTTGGCGCTGACTGTACCATTGCAAGTGAGACACCCTGGGACAATTTACGCGCAGCCATAACCTCCGTTTATCAATCTCACCCGCGGGTATAAAGGTTTAGGATTCCGGATTACAAAACCCCGAATGTCTTATAAACTTCATCGATCGACATTCCAGCAGCCAGTAGTTCCCGCTCTTTATTTTCCTTCTCGAAGGTCGCTTCTATCTGCAGCAAGACTTCATCGACTACCATTGCTGGAATTAATTGAACGCCGTCGTTATCACCAAAAATAAAATCGCCAGGGAAAACTTTGACATAATGCGTTAAATGACCTGGCAGCATGATTGGTACATTAACTTCGGTTACTACCCATCCTCCGAAGGCGTTCGGTGCAGTTCCGAAGCTGAAGAGTGGAAAATTCGGCATCTTAAGCACATACTGAGTATCCCGGCAGTTGCCGCCGATCAACATCCCCCGGCAGCCGTGGGCGAAGGCTGTCTGGCAGCTCATCTCACCAAAATGGGCCGGCTGCATATCGCCACCGCAGTCAAAACAAAGCACCGAGCCAGGCTCTGATTCAGCGACCGTCCGCATCATGCGTTTCTGTGGATGGCCCCCCTCGGCATCCCATTTGGCCTGGTAAATATTCCGTTCCTCTTCGGTCAGCTCATCCCAGATCATGGTGTGGAGCTTGATTGGAATCGCCCGACCAACCAGCTGCATTCCCTGCCGCAGGGCATGGAAACGCTGCGCGAAAACAGTATCCGTGACACCCAGCGAGTTGAGCGCATCGGAAACACTCCCACCATAACCTGCGCGCCTGAAGCGGGTGATTCTTTCCAGGTCGGTTATTTTCAGGCGCCTGATCTTTTCGGAAGGAAGGGTGAAATGACGTGGTTGAGGCATAGGGTTCTCCTTTGCTGAATGATTAACTCCATAAACGGTCGTGAGCGGATTCGTTATCCCACATTTCGGTGGATTCCCACAAACCGGGGATATCCGGATGGATATGGTCCATAATAATCTCATCGTTAAGTTCTTCTATTCCCAATCCAGGCGCATCCGGAACTTCGATAAACCCATCCTTCACCAACGGCTTTGGCAGACCGCTGGCGAGGTCATCCCACCAGGCAACATCGCAGGAATGGAATTCGAGCGCCAGGAAGTTCTCGGTGGCGGCCACGCTGTGGACAGCGGCCATGCAGCCGATGGGGCTTTCCGCCATATGCACGGCCATGGCAACGCCGTACTCTTGCGCCAGGTCGCCGATCTTCTTGTTTTCTAAGATCCCGCCGGAGGTCAGGATATCGGGATGGATGACCGAAACACCACCCGCTTCCAGCAAGGGCTTGAAGTTTTCCTTGAGATAGATATCTTCCCCGGTGCAAACTGGAATATGAATGGCCCGGCGTAATTGAGCATACTGTTCCGTGTATTGCCAGGGAAGTAAATCTTCGATCCAGGCCAGGTTAAATTTCTCCAGGCGTTTCCCCAGCCGGATACAATCCTCCAGGCCGATGTGACCAATGTGGTCCACAGCCAGAGGAACTTCGTACCCGATGCACTCCCGTACATCCGCCACATATTGTTCCAAACAGTCAAGCCCTTTTTCCGTCAGGTGGATACCGGAAAAAGGATGCGGAATATTATCCAGATCATAAGATCGGTTTCGCAGCCAGCGTTCTTCCAGTGTTTTTGGATTTCGGGGATGCCCGCGGAGGGTTTGCATCTCTTCCAGGAAACCTGACGGCGCTGAAAGGGTCCCTGGCTGGTCCATCAACTGCCAGATCCCCAGGTCCATTTTAAGGAAAGTGTAACCGCGCTGCATGCGCTGCCGGAGAGCCTCCCCCATCTTTTTGCCATCCGGCTTGCCCTCGGTATCCGTATCACAGTAAATTCGGATTCGGTCACGGAATTTTCCCCCAAGCATCTGATATACCGGCACACGATAGGCTTTCCCTGCCAGGTCCCACAGTGCGACTTCGATCCCACTCACTCCACCACCCTGGCGCGCAGCTCCTCCGAACTGCTTGATGCGTCGGAAAAGCTGGTCAACATTGCATGGGTTTTCACCTAACAACCGGGACTTGAGCAATAAAGCATAAGTTTTGCTGCCCGCATCGCGCACTTCACCAAACCCAACCAGGCCTTGATTGGTATAGACTTTCATCAAGGTGCAGTGCATCGGTGAACCCACGATATCTGCAAACCGGATATCGGTGATCTTCAGTCCTGACGGTCGCGACCAGGTTCGGACATGATTTAAGATTGATTCGTACGGATCTTTAGGATCTCCCATAACAACCCTGTTCAATCACCAAATGTGTATTCTATCTCAAATCCGATTAACTCTTTCGCCCGGTCAATGCTGACCAATGTCCCCGTTCCAACCAGCTCTTTCTTAAAGACCTTTACATCCGGATAGAATAATTCCGCTAATAAATTGGATGCCAGGCCCGTCCAGTTCTGATCATCATTAACGAATAAAACATGGCTTCCCTCGTAATTTGCGACAAGACCCTTTTCGACCGCCTGGGCTGAATCGCGCTCATCCAAACAGGTCCAGAAATTCACCCGGTGAGACATGGCAAACCAGTCATCGCCAAACCAATCCGGATGGAGAGATTTAGCCTCTTGGTAGGAGGCGCGGTTCTCATATATTCCTTGGGCGCGCAGCTCATTATACCTGGACCAGGCTCCTTCGAACCACGCCTGGCGTTCCTCCGTGGACAGTTTCGCCAGACGATCACAGAGCTCACGGGCTCTCGCCTGTCGGGCCGGATTGGTTGTGTGATATTCCGCAGGTACAACCCAGGGCAGCCGCAGGGCAATGCTGGATATTCCGGACCGCTGCCAATAATATTCTCCGATTTCCTCAATTACATATTTAGAGAATGAATATGCATCCGTTGGTGTCCTGGGATGCTCTTCATCCACCGGTAAGTAATGCAAGGGGGCTGCTTTTAACCCGAACAGCTGTCCCATGGCATTGATCGAGCTGGCCTGAACCACCCGGCGGATACCCTCCTCTTCACAGGCTTTAAAGTATATTAAATGTACCCTGGACATTGATTTGAAAAATCTTTTCACCGGTTGAAGCAGCAGGATGGGGAATCGCTGCCAGGTGAACGACCGCATCAATCCCGCGCAAGGCCTGGCGTAGAGCTGGATAATCGGTGATATCACAGGCTTCGTATACTGCGCCAGGAATTTCCAGGTCTCGGGTTCGTCCAATAACTTTGACCTGGTCTCCGCGAGCTACCAACCGTTGGACGACTGCCTTACCTACGGAACCTGAGCCACCGGTAATCAGTACCTGCATGTTGTTGATCCTTTGCTGTGTAAGGGATGCAATACCCGGTCATCGCATTATTCAGGCATGATAGACCGCCTGGCGCAGACCCTTCAGGTAGCCAATCGCAAAAAGTCTGCCTAACGAAGAATAGGAGGGGTTATCATTATTATCCCCTTCCATCGTCGGGACATGATCCGGGCGGCAAATTCCTTCATACCCAATTTCCCGGTAAGCCTGCATGCATGCAACCATATCAGTCTTGCCTTCATCATGAAAAGTCTCCACAAACTTTTCGGCCGTTCCCCGCACATCCCTGAAATGGACGAAGAAAATTTTCTTTTGACGGCCAAAATGGTGGATCACTCCAGGCAGGTTATCGGTCATTAATGTGAAGTTCCCCTGGCATAAAGCGATCCCATTGATCGGACTGGGCATCAGGTCGAGGAGAAGCTGGTAATTTTTGATGCTGGACATAATCCGCGCCAATCCACGGATCGGCGAAAGCGGTGGATCATCCGGGTGCATCGCCAGTTTGACGTTGGATTCTTCGGCTATCGGAACAACCACCTTCAAGAATTTTTCAAGGTTTTCCCAAAGTGTTTCCTCGCTGACAATCCCGTATTCGGTCAACGGCGCATTGCGCATCAGTTCATGGTCATAACCAGTCGCCAACGCCCCACCCCGGGCTGGGACGGTCGTAGAAGTGCGCATCCAGTTAAAGACCGGCATCCATTCATAGCACCAGGTAGAGATGCCCAACCGGCCCAGGTTGCGGATCAGGTCGATCACATATTCCATCTCCTGATCTTTGCCCGGCAAGCCCAGCTTGATCTTGTTCATCGGCGGACGGCTTTCAAGGACATCGAAATGAAAACCCGCGTCTTCGTAGGCCGTCTTCAACCGCAGTAGCGACATATAACTCCAGGGTAGATCCTCCTTGGGGACATCCAATCCCTGGCGAAAATCCATCACTCCAACCACATCATCGATCCCGCATTGTTTAACTATCCGGGCCAAATGAGTCTCAGAGGGAGCAAAAAACTCGGCAATCTTGATCATGTATGACAATCCTTTTTTCAATCAAGTGGAATCTCGGGATCGCATGGGATTACGGCGGCGAATATATACCAGGTCTAATTATACCCATGTTCCCGAAGACCACTAAATCGATTTTGACGAGAGAACCACTAAATTTCGCCGGAATAGACGGCAACATGCTCTCTAGCGAGAAGGGCGGCAAGACCAATGGCTAACTCCTTATCCAGCGGATCAGTAGGATTAATGCTGAGTTGAAGCAGGTGCAGACGTTGATCGAAGACCACAAACCCGTTGAGATGAAGCACATCGATTTCGATCTCGATCCCACCGCCGCGCTGGTCATAAAAGTTAACATCGGCCAACAAAACCCGGCTGTCTTGGCATTTTCCTCGGTAATCCTGACCCGTCAACCAAAGCACGTCTTTCGGTTCGAGGGTAGAATAATCACGCCGAATTCCACATTGCCCTTTGCTTTTTGGCAGCGAACAACCATTCTGTGCACGGGACGAACATAGGCGTCGGCTTCGGCTGTCACTCAGCCAAACTGATGGGCGGGATCGGCGGGATCGCTGAACCAATGCCTGAACACTTTTCGCCAATTGCGTGGGCCGGCTAACCGAATAATCATAGATATGCACGCCATACCCGCGTTCCAAATTGTCCTAGAAGTGTGGCTTGGATTTAAACTGAGTACACAGATGAGGTCGCAGGTCCGAAGTCCTGTTCCGCCCACTTAAAACCCCCCACAGGTGGGGGTTTTGTTTATCTGCGCTCTATATATGGGGGTAGAGGTTCTATGAGGTCTTCAGCGGGTGTAGATCGGGTGCAGTTGGGTGTAGATGATTTTGAGTGTTTAGTTCAATCGGAGTGATCAAATCGTCGATTTTCTGGGCTGCTTCCACCTGAATGCCAGGAAACAGGTGACCATACACATCTAGTGTGATGGATGACTTGGCATGCCCCAGTCGGCGAGAGACAACGATCACCGGAATTCCGTGGTTGAGCATTAAAGATGCAGCTGTGTGGCGCAGATCATGGAAGAGGATCGATGGTAGGCCAGCATTTTTAAGAAGCAATTTAAAGTCCCGCAGCAGATTACGATAAATGATTGGCGTGCCGGTTTTGGTGGTGAAAATTAATCCGTACTTACTCCAGCGTTCGCCCGCAGCCTTTCGTTCTTCGTTCCTCTCGTAAGGAGCTGCTCCCAAATGCCTTTGACGTTCTACTTTCATCGCTGCGTTCACAATTGTGCGGATCAATTCCGGCAAACATTCCAATCCCTGGCCAGTGATCTGTTCCATGATTTCAGGCTGTAAGGTAAAATTATCTTGGTAGGTCATGTGTTGCTCCTTTTTGGTGTGGTAACCGTAAGGATAACCTGACCTACTTCTTCTTGTTAAGGTCCTGAATTTTACAGAAAATAGTTTACATTACTCCGCTTTTTCAGGGGTTATCTTCCACGACAGGCTTAATTGTTGTAATATATATAGTATGATCGGATTCCTCCATCAGACCCTGGCTGATTTATTTCGGGATATTCCGGTTACAGTTCTTTCACCCGGCAATCTGGCTGAGGCGTCAGTTACTGATGTTGCCTTTGATTCGCGATCTGTCCGGCCAGGCAACCTGTTCGTCGCCCTGGTTGGCGAGAATGTAGATGGGCATCTCTATATTCCCTCTGCGATTGAGCACGGTGCAGCCGCGGTGGTCGGCAGCCAGCCAATCGGTGAACTGCCCGTGCCTTATATCCAGGTGGAGGACACGCGCTTTGCCCTGGCACACCTTTCGGCGGCATTCTATGACTTCCCGGCGCGCCGGCTTACCGTGATTGGTGTGACCGGCACTGATGGTAAAACGACTACCTCCAATTTAATCTTTCAAATCCTTTTAAGCGCCGGCTTACGAGCAGGTGTCATCTCGACCATCAGCGCCGTGATTGGCGACGAGGTGCTGGACACTGGCTTTCACGTCACCACCCCTGAAGCACCTGATGTGCAGCGTTACCTGGCGCGCATGGTCGATGCCGGGCTGACTCATGTTGTGCTCGAATCGACCTCGCATGGGCTGGCGCAGCACCGGGTGACGGCCTGCGAATTCGACATCGGCGTGGTGACCAACATCACCCACGAACACCTGGACTATCACGGCACGTACGAAGCCTACCGGGCAGCTAAGGGCCGCTTGTTCACCGCGTTGGAAGAGACCCGCCCGAAAAAACACGGCAACCCGCGCCTGGCGGTGCTCAACCGGGACGACCAGTCTTATGAATACCTTAGTTCAGTTACCGCCGTGCGTCAGGTAGATTACAGCCTGCATGAAAATGCCCAGGTGTGGGCGAAGGATATTCACTACGGCCCGGGCGGCATAGACTTCACCGCTGCCGGGGAAGATTTCCGGGTGCCTATTCATTCCGACCTGGTGGGGGCTTTCAACGTTTCCAATATCCTGGCTGCTATCGCCGCCACTATAGTCGGCCTGGATATCCCGGATGAGACTGCCGCTCGCGGCATTGCCGCCATGGGTTGTGTGCCAGGGCGCATGGAGCGCATCGACCTGGGGCAGAATTTCACCGCCATCGTCGATTTTGCCCATACCCCCAACGCTTTGCAGCGCGCCCTGGAGACGGTACGGCAGATGGCGCGGGGGCGCATCCTGGCTGTATTCGGGTCGGCCGGTTTGCGCGACCGTCAGAAGAGGCGCATGATGGCCGAGGTCTCCGCGGCCATGGCCGATCTGACTGTCCTGACCGCCGAGGACCCGCGCACTGAATCGCTGGAGGAGATCCTGGCGGAAATGGCGCAAGCCGCCGCCCAGAAAGGCGGTATAGAAGGCAAAACCTTCTGGCGCGAACCAGACCGCGGCGAGGCGCTCCGCCTGGCAGTGCATATGGCGCAGCCGGGTGACCTGGTGATCGCCTGCGGGAAGGGTCATGAACAATCGATGTGTTTTGGTACAACCGAATATGCCTGGGACGACCGGACTGCCATGCAGGCGGCTCTCGCCGAGCGCCTGGGATTCGCAGGGCCTAAGATGCCTTATCTACCCACTCAGAAAAATTAACCACAGATGAACCTAGATAAAAGTTGAAAACTAAAACAAAGAAATTTCTCCTTTTCTTCCATCAAAGTTCATCATTGGCTAAACATCTTCTCTTCTATCAGTGTTCATCTGTGGCTAATTCTTAAGAATGGAGCGATACAAATGAACTCACGCGAGCGTGTCGAAATCAGCTTTGAACCACCAGCAGCCGGATCGGGTGCCGCTCGACCTGGGGGCCAGCGCCGTCACCGGCATGCACGCCAGCTCGGTGTACCTGCTGCGCCAGGCGCTCAAGCTTGACCCGCTGGGGACACCGGTCAAGGTCATTGAACCATACCAGATGCTGGGCGAAATCCAGCCGGATCTGATCGAAGCCCTTGGCGTGGATATACTAGGTTTGCCGTTCCCGCGCAATCTATTCGGTTTCCGCAACGAGAATTGGAAAGCCTGGACGCTGTTCGATGGCACGCCTGTGCTGGTTCCCGAAGCTTTCAACACCGTGGCGGAAGCGGATGGCAGCATCCTCATGTACCCGGAAGGCGATCGTTCGGCGCCGCCCAGCGGGAAAATGCCCAACGGAGGGTATTACTTCGATACCCTTATCCGCCAACCCCCGATCGATGATGACCGGCTGGACCCGGAGGACAATTTGCAGGAATTCGGCCCGATTAGCGACGCTGACCTGGATTATTTCAAGACCGAGGCGGAGCGTCTTTTCAACCAGACCGGCAAAGCCGTGCTGGCCAATTTTGGCGGGACTGCGTTTGGAGATATCGCCCTGGTGCCGGTCCCGTGGATCAAACACCCGCGCGGCATCCGCGACGTGGCCGAATGGTACATGAGCACTTCCATGCGCCGGGAGTATGTTTATAAAGTCTTTGAGCGCCAGTGCGAGATCGGCCTGGCTAACCTAGAGAAAATATATCAGGTAGTCGGTAACCGGGTTACGGCGGTCTTCGTCACCGGCACCGATTTTGGCACGCAGGCGGCTTCCTTCATATCGCCCAAATCCTACCGTGAGTTGTTCATGCCATTCCATAAAGAGGTTAACGATTGGATCCATCGCAATACGAACTGGAAGACTTTTATCCATTCCTGCGGCTCGGTTGTATCGCTGATTCCGTATTTTCTGGAGGCCAGGTTCGACATCCTCAACCCGGTGCAGACTTCGGCGGCAGGGATGGACCCGAAGACTTTAAAAGACCGCTTCGGCGACCGCCTGACCTTCTGGGGGGGCGGAGTGGATACTCAAAAGACGCTGCCCTTTGGCACCCCCCAGGAAATCCAGGCTCAGGTAGCCGAGCGCATGCGCATCTTCGGTAAGGACGGTGGTTTTGTGTGGAATTCCATCCATAACATACAGGCGTCTACACCTCAGGAGAACCTGGTCGCCATGTACCAGGCGGTAGCACAATATAGAACATTGTAGATTGCTGATTTTTGATTGCTGATTGTCGATATACGATTACCGATTTGTGATGGTTATTTCTGAATTGGTATAATTGGATTGGTGCTACTATT
Source organism: uncultured Chloroflexia bacterium (assembly GCA_963820415.1). Taxonomy (GTDB): domain Bacteria; phylum Chloroflexota; class Anaerolineae; order Anaerolineales; family Anaerolineaceae; genus CAWFZT01. Next base: position 184,291 of record CAWFZT010000005.1, read on the forward strand.
GCACCATATCTGTAAGAATTCCTACCTTTGATTCCTGAAAAAGAATAAAAGGAACCCTGCCAATGTCTATTCAACCTACCCAGCCTAACATGTCCCGACGGCGGTTTTATAAAGCTTTAACAGTATTCCTGGCGGTATGGCTGGTGGTTTCAATGGCCTGCGCCATGCCGGCTGTCCCTTTATTCGCGCCTAGCTCGACCCCGACTTTACCGCCGCCCACCAGCACCCCTTTGCCGCCAACTCCCAGCCCAACCCCGCTGCCGCAAACTCCGCCTGTGCTGGTGGAGACACAGCCAGAATCTAATGGGGATTTGCCTGCCCAGGGTCCTATCACGCTGATCTTCAACCAGCCGATGGAACGCCCTTCGGTAGAAGGCGCCATACAGGGTAAACCAACCCTTTCAGGCCATTTTGAATGGACTGACGATACCACAGTCAAGTTCATCCCGGATAAACCTTTAACTCCTGGCAGCGACCAGACACTGACCGTTTCCACCAATGCCAGGGCGGCCAATGGCCTGCAAATGGTCCAGGAAGTTGATCTGGCTTTCAAGGTTCCGGGTTATGTGACATTGCTCGACCGTCTGCCCAAGCCTGATGCATCGAATAGTGATCCGGGGTCGGCGGTAGTGGCTTCTTTTTCCTCGCCGATTGTGGCCCTCACGGCCGAATCGACCAGCCAGCCGGCTGCCTTCACCCTCGCTCCTCCGGCAAGCGGGCGCGGCGAGTGGTTGAATACCAGCACGTATATTTTCTACCCGGATCCGCCATTGAAAGGCGGGATTACCTATACGGTTTCTCCTAATACCACCCTGGTAGATACCTACGGTTCGCCCCTGGCAGCCGACCAGGTCCAACCGTGGAGTTTTACTACTGCGCTCCCTAAGCTGCTGTCCTACTCTCCCAAGGGGGATACACCGATCGGCCTGGATGCGACGTTTTCGCTGGCATTCAATCAGCCGATGGACACCGCAAACGTGGAAGAGAGTTTTTCACTGCAGGAGGCCTCGGGAGGGCGTGTCTCGGGCCAGTTTACCTGGAACGACGCCGGCGACCAGGTTACTTTTAAGCCAGATGTCTTGCTTTCGCGCAGCACGGTTTACACCATGCTACTGGTGGGGCTGGCGCGCGGACGCGGCGGTACCAGCCTGGGAGAAAACGTGGTCCAGAACTACACCACCTACCCGCCGGTCAACCTGGTGGACGTGGCGCCAGCCGGGCGCAATGGGATATTTGACAGCGGGTACGCCTCGATCTTCGTGAATTTCAGCGCCCCGCTCGCCCCAGATCAGCCTTTCGAGAGCCTGGTCATGCTGAAACCCCCGCTAGATAACCCGTCCTTCTACGTCGCGCCGGGCAGCAGCAGCCTGACTATCACTGCGCCTTTCCGGGCCGCCACGCTTTACACCATCACGGTGGCTCCTGGGTTGCGGGATGTTTGGGATGGCATCACTACGCTACAATCCAAGGTGGATTTCCACACTCAGCCGGCTGAACCAGCCCTGACTGTTCCCCTGGTCCAAATGGGATCAAATATCCTTTTCGTCCCTATGGGCGAAAAGTCAGTGACCGCCCAGGCGGTCAACCTGCGTGTGCTGAATGCCACATCAAATTCTCTGTCGGTGGATGATTTCATCCGCTTTGCGATGATGTCTACCAGCGACCTTTACAAGAATTTCTCCACCCCGGCCGAAGTGAGGTGGCTGCAAGGGCTGACCCTAGCGCCCAACGCCACTCAGGCGATCAACCTATCCCTGTCGCCCTCCGGGCGCCCTATGTCGCCCGGCCTGTATTATTATTCATACCAGGCGCCGGAACTGAGCAAGAATATCCCTCCCGGCCTATCCTTTCTGGGTGTGGTCAGCCATATCCACCTGATGTTGAAATACACTCCCAGCCAGTTGACTGCATGGGCAGTCAACCTGGATGAAAATTCGCCGGTCAACGGTCTTTCCATTTCTTTCAGGGATCGCAATGGCAATTCGTTGGGCACAGTCGTCACAGATGCCCAGGGGTTAGGCGAGCTGGATATCAGCCCCATCGCTGACAATGCTTTCCCCTTGGTTGCCGTTGCTGGACAGCCTGGCGACCCGGATTTCAGCCTGGCGATGAGCGACTGGCAGCAGAATGTGGCCCCCTGGTCGTTCGGGCTGCCCACCTCGGACGGGCGCGACCAACCATTGCTTTACCTGTATACCGACCGCCCGATCTACCAGCCCGGGCAGGCAGTCCATTTCCGGGCGGTAGTGCGCCAGAACATCAATGGCCGCTACACCGCCCTGGACGCCAATCAGATCACCGTGCGATTGATAGGTGATTATGCCGTGGAAACCGGTCTCACTCCCCAGCTCGGTTTGCAGACCTTGCAGTTAGACCCCTATGGCAGCACGTTTGGATCTTTCCAGATCCCCCAGGATGCTCCCCCTGGTTATTATGAGCTGTCGGTAGACGAGGTCAAAGGAGTAACCGTTAATTTCCAGGTAGCCCATTACCGCAAGCCCGAATTCGACGTACAGGTCAATTTTCCCGAGCCCGCCGTAAAAAGTGGGAAAGACTTGCAAGCCACGATAAAAGCGGCGTATTATTTTGGGGCGCCGGCTGGCAGCCTGGATGTGCAGTGGACGCTGTATGGTGAGCACCTGCCGTTCTCTCTCCCAAACGGTTATCAGGTCGGAAAAGTCGACCTGAGCTGGGCGTATAGCTCTTTCAGCTTCGTTCCTGAATATGCCAACCTCGGTAAATATCTGGTTCAAGGTAAGGCGAAGACCGGCCCGGATGGGACGCTAAATGTTAGCATCCCGTGGGCCCAGGTTGCTAGCCTGACCGATTTCCAGCAGTCACAGATCTTGACCATTGAAGCCACTGCTGTGGATGAGAGCGGCATACCGGTCAGCGAGCGCGGCCAGTTGCTGGTGCACCCGGCGGATTATTACATTGGCGTCCGGCCTGGGGCTTGGATGGTCCCGGCGGGCAGTGAAGTTGGTTTCGACATCCAGACTAACGACTGGGATGGTGGAATCTCCGGCGAACACAACCTGACTGCCAGCTTTAGCAAGGTCACCTGGACGAAGGCTGGCTACCTGGACAGCAACGGCGTCGCTCCGTTGCTGATGCAAACTACCCAGACCGGAACCGTCGATTACCAGACTGACACGGGCGGGCGGGCTCGCCTGGCCTTTATCCCCCCCGGCCTGGGAATTTACATGCTCGAAACCAGCGGGGATGGGGCGATCACCCAGGTGCTGCTGTGGGTGGGCGGTAAAGGATCGGCGGCCTGGCCAGAACTGCCGGACCAGCATATCCGCTTGGCGGCGGATGCAGCGCAATACAAACCCGGGCAGACGGCGCACATCTTCATTCCCAACCCGTTTGGCAATCACACCCTGGCGTTGATTACCGTCGAACGCAGCAAAGTAATGCGTTCGCAGGTGATTTACCTGAACCAGGCCAGCGAAGACCTGCCCATATCGCTCAGTGAAGAGGACGCTCCCAATGTTTACGTTTCCGTCACGTTGATGGGACGCGCTTCGGACGGCCACCTGGACTTTCGCATAGGCTATCAGGAACTGCAAGTGGATGCCTCTCAAGAACATTTGCAAGTGACGCTGGCGGCCCAGCCGGAGGTCACCGGCCCTGGCGGTGAGGTGAAATTCACCGTGCAGGTGAAAGACGCCCAGGGAAAGCCCGTCCAGGGTGAATTCTCCCTGGCGTTGGTGGATAAAGCCGTGTTGGCATTAGCTGACCCCAATTCCCCGGATATCTTCAAAGCCTTTTACGGCAGGCAGCCGTTGGGGGTGGCTAACAGCCTGGATTTGGCGATCTACGGGCAGCGCCTGCCGCCGGTCAGCGCCGGTGGTTTGGGCGGTGGAGGAGGTGGGGCAGCCTCGCCCTCCCTGCGCCAGGATTTCCAGGACACAGCTTACTGGAATGGCTCGATCGTCACTGACGCCAATGGGATGGCCGATGTGAGCCTGACCCTGCCGGATAGTCTGACTACCTGGGTGGCCGATTTGCGTGGCCTGACCACCGATACCCGCGTAGGGTCTGCCACCCAAGAACTCTTGACCACCAAGGACCTGCTCATCCGCCCGGAGACGCCTTCGTTTTTCGTTGAGGGCGATCACGTGCGGCTGGCGGCGTTGATCAATAACAACACTTCCCAGGATCTGACCGTGAATGTGTCGCTCCAGGCGACCGGCATCACCCTGGATGACCCGGGGCAATCTGCCCAGCAGGCCGGCGTGACAGCCGGTGGGCGCCAGGAAGTCACCTGGTGGGGGACGGTGCAGAACGTGGCAGATGTAGATTTAATCTTTAATGCTTCCTCGGGTGACCTGCAGGATGCTTCTACCCCGCAGCATGGGCAAGCTGCCAGTGCTGCATTATTCCGCGACGCAAACCTTTGCCACGGCAGGCGTGCTGGCCGAGGGTGGGGCGCGCCAGGAATTGATTGGGCTGCCGCGCTCCTTTATACCTACCGGGGGTGAGTTGAGAGTTGAGCTGGCGCCTTCACTGGCCGCTACGATCCTGAGCGGCCTGGATGCCCAGGAATCCTTCCCTTCTGACTTTAACGAGGAACTGCTTTCTCGCCTGCTGCCCAACCTGGAAACCTACCAGGCGCTGCAGAAGTTGAGCCTGGATTCCCCGGCGCTGAAGGCCCGCCTGACTGAAGCGATCGCTGACAGCCTGGTGCGCTTGCTGGCCCACCAGAACCAGGACGGCGGGTGGGGCTGGGCGGCGGGCAGCGACAGCGAAGCGTTTATCTCTGCTTACGTCCTGTTTGGCCTGGCTCAGGTGAACCAGTCTGGCGTCTCTGTCGATCCCGCTGCGATCACCAACGCCCAGACCTACCTGGCCAATAAGCTGTCTGCGCCGGTCGACCCGACCACCACTCAACCCTGGCAGCTCGACGAACTGGCCTTTATGCAGTTTGCCATGCAGCAGTCTGGGCGCAGCGACATTAACCCGACCGACCTTTACAATTTCCGCGATAAACTCGATCCGTGGTCGAAGGCTTTCCTGGCGCTGACCCTTAATGCCATGGCGCCGGGCGATGAGCGCACACGCACCCTGGTATCCGACCTGGAAGGGAGCGCCATGCGTTCCGCCACTGGGGTGCATTGGGAAAGCGCCAACTCGGGAGGCGATGGCCTGAACACGCCTGACTTTGCTACCGCAGTAGTAATGGAGGCCTTAGCCCGCCTCGACCCGGCTTCTGCCCTGCTGCCGGACGCCGTGCGCTACCTGGCTATCAACCGCCGTCCAAACGGCGACTGGTCCTCCAGCTACGAGACTGCCTGGGTGCTGATGGCTCTGACGGATGTTATGCAGGGCACTGGTGACTTGCAAGCCAGTTATGCCTTCTCGGCCAGTCTGAACGGTGCGGAACTGCTGAAAGGCAAAGCGGGAGGGCCGGACGCGCTTACCCCGGTTTCGGCCGCGGTCTCCCTTAACAAGCTGAATACCGGCAGATCAAATACCCTGAACATCCTGCGGGATGCCGGCAGCGGTCGCCTTTACTACCGCGTCTTTCTGCAGGTAGACCAGCCAGTCGATAGTGTTCAGCCGGTGTCGCATGGTTTGAGGATCTCGCGCCGCTTTGTTCTAAGCGGGCAGGACTGCCGCAAAGCCAGTTGCCCGCCGATTAATGGCTTGAAAATTGGCGACCTTGCCCAACCCGTCTTCGTACACCTGACGCTCACCCTGCCAACCGATATGCAGTACCTGGTGGTGGACGATTTTATCCCAGCCGGGGCAAGCGTAGTCGATTCCAGCTTGAAGACCACCCAGCGCGGCCAGCCGGTGGAATACAACCCGGATGACCCGTTTGGCGTGGGTTGGGGCTGGTGGTATTTTGGAACCCCCAAAATTTACAGTGACCACGTAAGCTGGGCGGCGCGCAGCGTGCCGGCTGGGACTTACGAGCTGACCTACCAGATCCTGCCCGCCCAGGCCGGTGAATTTCGGGTGATCCCGGCTCATGCTTATGAGTATTATTTCCCCGAAGTGGAAGGCAGCAGCGCTGGCAGCGTGTTCAGCATTGCCCCTTGAGGAAATGAATATCCGCTGAGAATCGTATTATCTAATCACTTCCGGCTCTTTGACCATTTCTTCGAGCATGTGAGTGGTCAATGATTTGGGACGTTCGATCGGCTTGCCCAGTGCACGTGACCAGACGGCATGCGCAGTCAACCCGAGCAGGCGGCTGACGCCGAACAGGACGGTGTAGAAGTCAAACTGGGTGATGCCGTAATGGTACTGGACGGCGCCGGTGATGGCGTCGACGTTCGGCCAGGGGTTCTTTACCTTACCCATCGCGCTCAGCAGGGGTGGCAGGACCTCGTAAACCATTTCGACCAGGGCAATCAGCTCATCGTTGGCTATATTTTGCCGGCTGAATTCGAGCAATGCGGTGAAGCGAGGATCGGTAGTGCGCAGGACGGCGTGTCCGTAACCTGGGATGATAACGCCCTCGCTCAACTGCTGGGTCAGATAATCGCGCAGGTCGTTCCGTTCAGGCAGGCCGCCAAAATGATCGCGCACGTCCAGCAGCCAGCGCAGGCATTCCTGGTTGGCCAGGCCGTGCAAAGGACCTGCCAGGCCGTCCAGACCGGCTGAACAGCCATAATAGACGTCTGAAAGGGCTGAACAGATCAGGTGGGCGGCGTGAGCGCTGACGTTGGCGCCTTCGTGATCAGAATGAATGACGAAGAACAGGCGGCACAACTCTTTGAATTCTTCATCATCCCCTTTACCGATCATGTGGGCAAAATTGGCGCTCCAGTCCAGGTTGGGATCGGGCGGGATATACAGCCCATTCTGGTATTTGAGGTTGTAGATAAAAGCGGCAATCGCCGGAAGTTTAGCAGTTAAATTGAGGCTGTCCTCAAGATAGGCCTTCCAATATCCGTTCTTAGGGACTCTGCCATTGTAATTCCTGGCAAACACTGATTCGTTCGCCATTGCCAGGACCGCCTGGGAGAACAAGGTCATCGGGTGGGTAGTCGCCGGCATAGCACGCAGAATGTCCCACACGTATTGTGGCACTTCGCAGCGCCTTTTCCATTCATCTTCAACAAATTGCGCGTCTTCTTTACTGGGAAGCTGGTCGACCAGCAGGAGGTAGTAAAGACCGCCGGCGATGGGAACATTCGTCCCATCCCACTTGGGCAATTTTTCCATTAACTCCGGAATGGTATAGCCACGCACGCGGATGCCTTCGTAAGGGTCCAGGTAGGAAATATCTGAGACCTGGATAATCACCCCACGAATACCGCCGTAAATTTGTTCGACGGTCACGTCGGCCACTTTGTAGGAACCGTGTTCCTTGGTCAAACTGCGCACTCGTTCGCGCCATTCAGGGAGCTGTACATCGATTTTGTCATGGATTAACATTGCCCATTCTCCTTTTATAAAAAATCCCTGGAAAGTCCAGGGATATCCTGAAAAACTTTCCTTATAGAAGCTCAACCGCCCGGCTGCGGTTGGAGCACCTGGACCTGCCTGGGCTGCCGGAAGCCTAAAGCCCGAGAAATTGCCAGGGCCTGCCGGGTTACCACCTGGGCATAACGTTTGATTACTTCATCGGTAAACCGCTGTCCGGGTCCCGAAATGGTCAGCACGGCAGCTATTTCGCCGCTCTGGTCGAAGATGGGAGCTGCCACTCCAGAGGCGTCCAGCAGCCATTCCCCACGACTGACCGCATAACCCTGCTGGCGGATTATTTCGAGCTCACTGTGTAGGGTGGAGAGGTTTACGATGGTCTTGGGTGTAAGCGGGACCAGCTCAGTAGCGGCCAGGATTTCTTCACAAAGCTGTTGCGGCAGAAAAGCCAGGAAAACCTTCCCGGCTGAACCGGCATATAAAGGCAGGCGCCGGCCCAGGCGGGCGACAATACGGACGTTCTGGGGCGATTCAAGGCGCTCGATGCACACCCGATCTTTACCATCTAATACGTACAGGCTGATCGTCTCCTGGGTGGACACATGCAGTTCCTGCAAATAGGGCAGCGCCGCCGTGCGGATATCGGAGATTGCCAGGTAAACCCCTGCCCAGGTCAGCACACGCGAGCCCAGCGAGTAAACCCGGGTCTTTGGGTTTTGAGCGAGGAGTCCCAGGTCTTTCAGGTACTGCATGATCCGGCCGGTGGCGCTGCTGGACAGGTTTACCATGCGGGCTGCCTCACGTACACCCAGCTCCGGATGCTCTTGTGAGAAGCAGTCCAGGATCTGAATAGCACGGTAGAGGGTGTTAGAATTTTCGATTGGCATACCTGATGTCCCTTTATTTGGGACACTGTCCCATATATTTGTTATATATTATTATACAGGATAAAAATGGCCTGTCAAGTATATATATGTTAAGAATCCGGACATCGAGCCTCGAATTTTTATAAAATCAGGATAAAATAGAATCGTATGATTTCGCTTCCGTAGTGAGTTTCCGGATTTTGGGTATTGAGGTGCGTATGCACGCGCAATACCCAAAATCCGGGGACTTCCCTGCGCATTTCCGGAAGAAAAGGAATAATTATCTTATGCAGATGCTAACAGACGTGAATGATTATCTGCGGCGGGATTCAATGGCGCTGGCTGATACAGTGCTGGAATGTCCTTACTGTGGGCACAAACATACCGTGCCGTTCGGAAGCGTTCATATTGGCACGAGCCTGGTTGGGCACATTCCCCGGGTGGCCGAAAAAGTGCTCGGCTACCAACCCCGATCGGCCTGGCTGCTCTACGATCGGGCTATTGAAGAGATGATCCAGGCCTGTGTGATCGGACCGCTCAAGATGACCGGCCTGTCCCTACACCCACTCGGCCTGGGTGAGCCGGATCTGCTGCTGGATTCAGAAGAATCTCTGATGAACGAAGCGGCGGCCGCTATTGATCCGCAGGCAGATATCCTGATCGGTTCAGGCTCAGGTGTGATCAGCGACCTGACCAAGGGAATCGCCACTCGCCTGGGGAAACCATTCATTCTGTTTGGCACTGCCCCTTCAATGAACAGCTATACTTCGATTACCGCCACGATCACGGTTAACGATATCAAGCTGAGCAAGTGGTTCAACCCGGCCAATGCGGTTATGCTGGATGTTAACATCCTCTCCCAGGCGCCGAAGCAGATGATCCACGCTGGGGTGGGCGACCTGGTTGCGCGTTCCGTGTGCAATGCGGATTGGAAGCTGGCCAGCTTGCTCAAAAAGCTCTATTTTTGCCCGCTGCCTTACCAGATGACCGCCGGAAATGAATTGCGCTACCTGGAAGCTGCCGAGGGCATCGGCAGGTCAGAACCAGGCGCGATCCATCGCTTGTCTGAGGCGATCCTCATCTCTGGCTACTCGATGACCGTTCTGGATGGAGAAACCTCACCCTCTTCAGGCGGCGAACATATCCTTTCGCATTTCTGGGATTTGATCTATCACCTGCGCGGCGTGCCCAAGAACCTGCACGGCTCTCAGGTTGGGGTAGGGGCGCTGATTATGTTGGCCATGTATGAATACATGCGCAAGCTCGATCCTGCTAGGCTAGACCCGAAGAAACTGCTGCGCCGGCGGCCTACTCTGGAGGAAATCGAAGCCGACAACCAGACCCATTTTGGCGACAAAGCTGGTTCGTTTAACGAAGTAGCACGCAGAAAGTTCTTACCGGACGACAAATACCAGGAATTTATCGGGTTTGTTCAGGCGAATTGGGAAAAAATTTGGGAGGAAGTTACCCCTTATCTGGCTTCTTTCGAGTACATTCGCCAACCGATGGTAAAAGCCGGCTGCCCGGTGACTCTGGAGGCCATCCATCGCACCCCTGCCGAGGGGGTAGAGGCGTTGTTGTATGGCAGCCGCTACCGCACCCGTTATACCTTGCTGGACCTGGCCTGGGAATTAGGCGTTTCCCCCGGGGCCGTCGAAGAAATCTTGAAGCTGGCGCAGGTAATTTAGATCGCAGTGAACACAGCCGACCTGGTGATCGGTATCGACAGCAGCACATCTGCCTGTAAGGCGATTGCCTGGGACCGCCAGGGCCGTCTGGTAGCCCAGGCGCGCTGCGGCTTGCCTGTATCCACCCCTCATCCCTCCTGGCACGAACAGCCTGCGCAGGCATGGTGGGATGCCGCAGCACAGACATTGCGCCAGGTGGTAAAGCAGGTAGGCGCCGGGCGCCTGGCAGGTATGTGCATTGCCCACCAGCGAGAGACCTTTGTCCTGGTGGATGATTGCGGCCAGGCATTGCGCCCGGCCATCTTGTGGATGGATGAACGTGCCGGCCCGCTCGTGCCTGCCCTGGAACAAAGCTGCGGCAAAGTGCTGTTCCACCAGGTAACCGGCAAGCCCCTGACTGGCAACCTGACCTTCAGCAAGATCGCCTGGCTGCAGGAGCATGAACCGGAAGTGTGCGCCAGGGCTAGTAAATATCTGGACACCCAGGCTTACCTGGTGCTCTGCCTGACCGGAAAGTACCGCACCGGGTGGGGCAGCGCTGATCCGACCGGCCTGTTCGATATGCGCCGGAATGCTTGGGCCGAGAATTTGCTGGAAAAGATTGGGGTTGAGGCAGCCCAAATGCCGGAGCTTTACCCGGCGGGCAGCCTGATCGGCGAGGTTTCTCCAGAAGCGGCCGCTCTGACCGGCCTTCCGGTAGGTTTACCGGTAGCAGCCGGCCTGGGGGACGGGCAAGCCGGCAGCCTGGGGGCCAATATCACCCGGCCTGGAGAAGCTTACCTCAGCCTGGGCACCAGCGTCATTTCCGGCACTTATTCCGGCAGCTACCTGACCGGCCTGGCGTTTCGAACCATGTCAGGCGGCATCCCGGGGAGTTGCCTGCTCGAGACGGTTATCCTGGGCGGCACCTACACAATTTCATGGTTGGTTGAGAAGTTTTCGAGCCTGTTGGAAGGTAAAATGGGCGAAGGCGGCAGGGCCGAGCAGGTCTTCGAACAGATGGCCAGCCAGACGCCGCCGGGAGCCGATAACTTATTGCTGGTGCCTTACTGGAACAGCGCCATGAACCCCTATTGGGATTCGTCTGCCAGCGGGATCGTGGTGGGATGGCGCGGCGTCCATGGACCGGGTCACCTTTACCGGGCCATTTTGGAAGGGATTGCTTTCGAACAGCGGCTGCACTCCGCCGGCGTGGAGCAGGCGCTGGGGAAGCCGTTGGAGCGGTTTATTGTGATGGGCGGTGGAGCGCACAGCGATCTGTGGTGCCAGATCATTGCCGATATCACCGGCAAACCAGTCTACCGCACCTTAAACCTGGAGGCAGCCGCCCTCGGGGCCGGTATACTGGCAGCGGCAGCCGTGGGCTTTTACCCGGATGTCCTTCAGGCCGTGCAGGGTATGGCGGATATCCAGTCCAGGCCCTTCTTGCCAGATGAAAAACGACAGGCCTTTTACCAACGTCTGTATGAAGAGGTTTATATCCACCTTTTCCCAGCGCTGCAGCCTTATTTACAGCGCCTGGCATCTCAGGACCTGAAAGGAATGCATGACTGAGAAATTGGCATTAACGCGTTGTTTTTTGCTGGATATGGATGGTACCTTTTACCTGGGTGACCAGATCCTGGAAGGTTCGCTGCATTTTATTGACGTGTTGAAGGCTCAGGGGAGGGATTTCATCTTCCTGACTAACAATTCATCGAAAAACCGCCAGGAATACGTGGCTAAGATTACCCGCTTGGGCCTGCCAATCCCAGAAAGCAAAATGTTTACCTCGGGGGAAGCCACGGCGTTATCTCTGAAAGCCAGGCGCCCGGATGCGCGCTTGTTCGTGGTGGGAACGCCAGGTCTCGAAGCGGAATTCCGCGCCCACGGTTTCGACTTGGATGATCACAACCCGGATATCGCCGTCCTCTGTTTTGATACCACCCTGACCTACAACAAGCTGTGGAAGCTGTGCGATTTAGTCCGGGCCGGAATCCCTTATATCGCCACCCATGGCGATTTGAACTGTCCCACCCCCACTGGCTTCATGCCGGATATTGGGGCAATTATCGCCTTCGTCAACACCTCCACCGGGCGCATGCCGGATGAAATTATCGGAAAACCTAACCGTACTATTGTAGAGATGCTGGCTCAAAAGTTGAACCTTCCCATCCATAGCCTGACCATGGTTGGCGACCGTTTGTATACCGATATTGCCCTGGGAGGTACCACCGGCGTCACGACTGTCCTGGTGTTGAGTGGTGAAACCCGCCTGGAGGACCTACAAGGTTCGCCCTATCAGCCGGATTACATTTTCGCCGGCCTGGACGCCCTGGCTAATTGGCTGGAAGAGCAAGCGACGAGGGTATAATTGGCAGCATGTTTTGGAAATTTCACGGAGGAATAAATGGCGCCTGACCAGCCAGAATCAAGTACGACCCCGGTAAAAGAAAAACCGGTTATACCCCAAAAGCGTAACTCTACTATGCAAAACGCTCCGGCGGCTGCAGCAAGTTTCCTGCTGGAAGTGATGATCCCAACCGTCGTGGCGCTGATCTTGCTGTACGTTTTGTCCGGCACCGTGAATCTTTGGTCGCTCGACCATAACCTGGCTCTGATCATTGCGATTGTTTTTCTGGTGGTGGTCTGTTTGATTTTGAGTTATGTGATCGATACATTTCTGCGCGGCGTTCGCCGTACCCCTCCACTCACCGGTAAGAAAAGAGCAGCCCAGTACCGGTTGCGCCTGGTCAAATATGTGCTGGGCGGTTTGATCATCCCCCTCGGCCTGATGGCGGCGGCCAATTTTTCTCAGCTTCCTGGGGGCGGATCGCTGATGGATTATTACATCCGCACCATTCAAAACCGGCTGACAACCACCCCGACCAGCCAGATCGGGGATGCGGTTCTCAGCTCTGACAATCCCGCTACCAAAATCCAGGGCATGAAAGCGCTGGAGGCAATCCATTCCAAGGATGCCCTCGACCAGCTTCTGCGCTTGCTGAGTACCGACCCAAGTGTGTTGAAAGACGCTGGCGAGTATGAGGCGCTTTCGCAGGCGGTGGCCTTTTACGGGTTGGATGCCAAGCTCAAGTTGTTGGATATTTTTGGAAAAATCCCACCTTCTGATAGTAAATCATCTACTCTGGGCGGAAATAACCTGTATGCACGTTATTTTTCGCTGCCCTTAACCGCCTTGCGTGGCGAAATTAGTGCTCAAACGGTTGACTCAGCCACCCGCCAGGCGCAGTTGGCAAAGGTAGATGGGCTGGTTTCGACCATGAAAACTGACCTGGCTGAAATCCAATCCCCTGGAATAGGCGCGGGGTACACGATCCAGGATTTCATCCTGGATACGCTGATGCAGATGGACATGAAAAGCGATGGAGATCTGAAAAACTTCGGCAAGCTCACAGCTGCCAACAGCGCCTACTCCGATGACATTCGCGGCAAAGCCATCCTGCTGATCGCCAGGTTTGGAGAAAAAGTCGACATGGGCTTGCTGTATCCATACCTGGACGGCAATGACGACTTTTTGAAAGCCAAAGCTTTGGAGGGGATCACCAATCTGCAGTTGAAGAATGCTGGTTCGGCCAGCGCCACCGTTACTCCGTAGATTGGCTATCTCTTCAAGGATGCTGAAACAGGTCTAAAAATACAGGTTTACCGCGGTTGAGTACCGGTTTTCTTCGAACGAATTTCTTTCCAATTCCTCGAGGATCTCATTTTTACGCCAAAGGATGTAACGCTTCAGCCAGCGCTTTTTACTGACGCTGGGTAGGATGTGCACGCCGATCCTCACCAGGGTATCCCCAAGCAGGTGCAGGTTGGCGATCACGCCGCACACCACTATGCGCCTGTGTTCCTGGGGAAGCTCGAAATCGAGCAGCACCCGCTGCTGGGGCTCCAGGGGTAGCCCTCTTTCGATCGCCTTGTATGCCAGCAGGCCGGCGCCATTCAGCGAAAGGTTTTCCATGCAGGCCCGGTAGGTCATCGAAGCAGAACGGACGTCAACCATGATGGGGTCTTTGGGTTCCACGCGCATATCGCTTCGCTCTTTCCAGGGAGTGTCCAGGTAAACTAACTCAGACAACCTCAACCGGCCGGTAGGGAGATTAATTTCGACGAGTTTTGCCACCAGGGTTTGCGTTATTTCCTGGCTGTGCAGGAAAATGAAATCCCCGATCAGGAAGTTGCCCCCTAGATTGGGAGCCTGGATGGTGATCTGACCTTCCTGGATATCCAGGATCTGCAGTTCTTGAGGTAATGCCAAACCCTTATAAGGCAGAGATAGGTATAAAGGCAGCTTTTTTTCGGCTAAGCGGGTAAGTACATCAAATGCGTCAATACTGGGAACGATCTGATTTCTGTCCATATCCCGATAATCCATTTGTAAAAATGGACCATAACATAAATATTTTCAAAACCCTATTACTGCGACCCGGCCGAATACACCATTTGTGAGATCACTTAGACTATAGCACGGTCAGGCATGCCCTTGTATTAATTGAATATAAATGTGGTTTTTTATTTGCGGCGTTTATGTTTATGCTGGTACATCTGGGCGTCAGCCCGGGCTAAAAGCTCGTCCAGATTGATCGGTCCGCCGGGCAGCCAGGCGGATGTACCGATGCTCAAGGAAATATGGTAAGGTTTGGCGCCAGAGTTATTCAGGTCGGCCATCTTTTTACGCAACCGGTTGATCAGGACGGTTGCATCTGCCCCGTTGGCATTGATTGCCAACACAACAAACTCGTCGCCGCCGATGCGGGCGATAATGTCAGAGCTGCGAAAACTCTGTTTTAACAGGTTAGCTACGTCGATCAGCGCTAAATCCCCCTGCAGGTGACCAAATTCATCGTTAATCTGTTTCAGCTTGTCCATGTCCATGAACACGAGCAGGATGGAATGATTTAACCTGCTCGCCAGTTTGATCTGCTGTTCGGCCAGGGTAAAGAACCCGCGCCGGTTGTAAAGGCCGGTCAGGTCATCGATAATCGCCAAAGTCTGGATCTGGCTAAAAAGACGTGAATTTTCAATGGCGACTGCAACCTGATTGGCAAACACCTGGAAGGTTGGTACATCTTTGGACTGCAAATCATTACCCCACAATCCTATCATCCCCAGGACCTGTTCTTTGATGACCATGGGAAGGAAAATACCGCTGGTGGATTTCGTGATGTACATCAAATCCAATGCTTGCTGGTGAACAGATTCAGAGGCTTCAGGTAAATTCGCTGCCAGGAAATCAAACAGGTTTTCCACATACAGGGGAGCTTTTTCTTTAATCACTTTATCAACTGGCCACAGGTTTTCCGGCATTTGATATTGATCAAGTTCCAGGCCTGTCCTGAGAGTGAATTCCTTCAATTGCTGAGAGGCGATGGAAGTATATTCCACGTTCAAATCTCTGGTTAATGGATTGAAGAGGGCAATCTGGATAGTGATATCCAGACGATCTAGCTCAGCGCCGACAGTGGACATGATGTCGCGTGGATCGAGTTCCGATTCGAGGTGAGCGGCTACCTGGCTGAGCGCGCCGATCAGGGCGTTGGAACGCGCCAACTCACGGCTGCGCTGCCTTTCAGCCTGCAGCAGGTGCGCCTTGGCTACTGCCAGGGCTACCTGGTTGGCTGCCTGTTCGCATAATACCATTTCTTCCAGGGCAAACGGGTGGGGTGAATTAAATACAGCCAGCACTGCTCCCAGCTTCCGGCCGTCAACAATCAGCGGCAGGCCCAGCAAAGTCTGCTGTGGAAACAGCGCCGCCAGCCTGGGGCTCAGGTAAGGGGAAGTGTCTGCCTTATCGACAATGATGGGATACCCTTCCTGGAGTACTGCACCGGTCAGGGTGGTTTCCCCCGGTTCGAACTCCAGGGAATTGACCATCGGTTTCAGGAAACCATGGGCGACACCCAGCCTGGTCTGCTGGCGAATGTCATCCCACAAGGTGATATAAATGCCTTCCGCCCCAATTAATTCGCTGAAACGGGCCGCGGCTGTCTCCAGCATGAGATGGAAATCAGGCGTGCGGATGGCCGCCTGGGCGATTTCGTTCAGCAACACCATCTGCCTGGCATGCTGTCTGGAAGCTTCGAATAATCGGGCATTCTGCACGGCATTACTGGCCTGGTCGGCAAACAGGGTAAGCAAGCGGACTTCTTCATCCTCAAACGGTCCGGTGCGGTCATTATCGAGGACATCCAGTACCCCAATCACTGCCTGATTTGATTTTAGTGGAACTCCCAGGACGCGGCGAAATTCAGCCAGGTTGTAAATCGCCGCCCGGCCTTGCCAGGTGTGGTAGTCCTCCACAAAAAACGCCTTACCGGTCTCGACCACCCGGCCGGCCAGGCCTTCTCCTATTTGTAAAGTTGCCCCAATTAGAGTATCCGGTAATTCATATCCTGCGACCAGTTGCAGATGCTGGTGATCTGGGGCGACCAGGTACAGCCCGCCCATCGGCATCCCCAACAAACGCGCCGCCCTTTCGACAATTGAATGGAGGACGACCTGCAGGTCAAGTTGGGCGGACATTTCCAACGAGGTTGCGAACAGAGCGTCCATCTCCCGAACGTGACGCTGCAGGGTGGCTTCCCAGCGTTGCCGTTCGACGGCATACCGGAGGGCGCGCCCCAGCAAGGCGCTGGAAATCTGCCCCTTAATCAGGAAATCCTGCGCGCCTGCCTGCGTGACCTTTAATGCCAGTTCCTCGTCATCGATCCCGGACTGCACGATAATGGGCAGGTGGGTTGCGGCGCGCATTGTGATGAGCGCGTCCAGGTCTTTGCTGTCTGGTAAGGCCAGGTCGAGCAGGATGACGTCGAAAGGCGAGCCGTTCCTCGTTCTATCCTGGGAGAGGTATTCCAGGCCTGCTTTCAGTCGATTAACGTGGGTCAGTTCGAAGCGAAAATCCTTTACTTCACCCAGGTATTCGCGGATCAGGCGGGCATCTGAGGGATTATCATCTACCAGCAGGATGTGCATTCTATCGACCATGGGACTACCTTTATGGCTCATCGGGAATTTCCGGGCTGGATGAGTTCATCCACGGGAAATCCCAAACATCCACCTTTATTGTACAGCATTTCTAAAGACTTTCGCCGCAACTTCCGGCGACGCAGCGCAGATAATTCACCGCCAGGTCATATTCTTGCTCAGTTTCCAGATGCTCTACCATCAGCGGGAGATTGGGGTTCACCTGGTTGGCTGCCCGCAAGAATGCCGGGTAATCCAGTTCTCCCAGCCCGGAGCGTACCTCTTCCAGGTGGACAGTCAGGCTGGCTCTCAGCCGCACATCTTTGGCATGACAGCTTTTAATGAAAGGCCCCAACTTTTCGAAGAATTCCTGAATAAGGCGGGCGTTGCCATAATATCGCTGTGGGCTGCAGATCAGGTTAGCCGGGTCGAAATGGACGGCGAACTGGGCACGGTCAACGGCCTGGATCAGAGCAAGATAGCTGTCCGTCGAATCCGGATACATCCAGGGCATTGTTTCGAGGGTATAAAAGGTACGCCTGGGACGCACGGCATCGATGATTTTTCGCACCGATTCGACAATTTGTTCGAAAGTTTCCTGGGTTAGATTGAGCGGGTGCGGGCCATCCCAGCGTTCGCTGCGCGAACCGGATATATTCACGCAGCATTGGGCGCCGATTTCATCTGCAAGGGAAAGCTGCTGCTGGCAGTGCTGGAGCGCCGCCTGACGGGTAGTCTCATCCGGGCTCAAGGGATTGGACCAGGCGCCAACTTCGGCAATCAGGATGTCAGCCCGGCTGGCGGCCTGCGCATATGCCTGGATGAGCTGAGGGGAATCTTGAAAACTGGCCGGGCAGTAGGCGGCGCGATAGCCGTGATCCTGTAAAGTTTTGATCCACCTATCTGGTTTAAGTTGGTAGGGAAATACGGAGCCACCGAGACGCATAAATACCTCAATGAATAAAGGATGAAATGAGCAGCATTGGCCGGAGGGAACGTGCGAGTTGTTTAGCCAGGAGTTAGAGTTAACCGCTCTTTGGCGGCCTCTTCAATCTCTTTCTTATTATAGAGCATAATGTGATACCCCTGTTCGAACCAGGCTGGCACGCTGTCGTCGTAATGGCGGCTGGCGATGTGGCCGGATTGTCCGGGGGCCAACAGGCCAAGGGCGTGCGCCAGGTCGCCCAGGTCAGCGATAAAGCGAAATGGTGGGCCGCCGACGAAGTTGTGGCTCAGGTCGAACTCAGTGGTAAAGGTTGCCCAGATAGCATTGCCATCCCCGCCGATCGGGTAGGGGCCGCGGTCGAAGATGGGCGCCAGGAGGGGCTGCCTGCCGAGGATATGCCGGAAGGTCAACTGGTGCATTTTGCCCCACGCCCAATCGCCAGGTTGCGGGCCTTGTTCAACTTTCAAGAAGTCAAGAGTCTCTTTCAAGGCCAGCTTCAACACGTCATCGCGCTGTTCGCCGCCGCCCAGGTCCCACCAGGGAGAATCAGGTTTGGCGAGCATCCTGGCCAGCCATTCCCAGGAATGCATCCCCCACAGGCCAGGATTGGGCCCTTTGCCCCGGTAAATCGGGCCCAAATCACCCAACTTTCCATCGATCATCAAGGCCAGCACCTTGCGCACCAGCACCTCATAGACAAGCGCGGCCGGGCTGTTGGCCGCCAGTGTTCCGTCCCAGGCCCTCATCAAGGGCACGATTTCTTCCAGGTCTGTTTCCAGGCTGGTCAAGTTTCCCACATAGGCTGCCAGGGTGCGGGCGTGGGTAGAGACCTGGTCGAACTGCATGCGCCGGACGGCGTTTACGTCCAGTTTTTCCTGGCCAGTGATCAGCTCGGTGATGCGCTGCGCCCGGTCGTTGGAAACGTAATCCCGGCTGAGAAAATACGGATAGTTCGAGCTGATCACCTGGTTGTTGGCAGTCACCACGTACCCCTGGGGGGGATTAACAAAATGGGGCAGTTCTTCAAAGGGGATATAGCCGGTCCATTCATATTCTCCGGTCCAACCTGGGACGGGCACGCTGCCGTCGCCGTGGGCGCGGATAGGAATGCGCCCTGGCAGGTCGTAGACGATATTGCCCTGAGTGTCGGCGTAGACGGTGTTTTGAATGGGCCCCGACCAATCCCGCAGGGCCTCGTGGAATTCCGCGCAGTTTTTGGCGCAGTTCATTTTGAAAACGGCTTTGACGGTGCTCTCCGGTTCCAGGGTAGTCCAACGCAAGGCCAGGGGCGTTTCATGCTCATAGCCTCGCAGCAGGGCCTGGTTGATGATCGGGCCATGACGGGTTTGGATGACTTCTTCGACGATAGATTTGCCGCCCTTGACGCGGAACACCTCACGGCGCACTTCGGCAGGGTACCAGGCGCCCTGGTATTCATACTCCACCTGGCCATCTCCACTTTTGCGCAGGTGTTCTTCATATAGATCCTGGACATCCGAGAACCCGTTGGTAAAGCCCCAGGCCACGTGACCGTTGTGCCCGGCGATGATCAGCGGCATGCCGGGCAGGCTGACCCCATTGAGATTCAGGTCTCCGCCGCTGAGGTGGTTCTCGAACCAGATTGCCGGCACATCGAGCACCAGGTGCATATCGTTGGCGAGAATAGGATGGCCAGAAAGGCTGCGCCGGCCCGCGATGACCCAGTTGTTACTGCCAACCCCATCCAGGGGGCCGGGACCTGAAAGGAACGCGCCTCGCCGGGCAGCGCCGCGCCTCCGCCGGCGTCCATCACCAGGCCGGCCGCGTCGCTGGCGTCCAGTTCCAACTCGGCAGCTTTTTCAGCGCCTAGGCGGCTGATCAGGCGGGCACGTACCACTTCGCTTTCCCAATTGGCCGAAAGCGTCCAGGACATGAGCTTGTTATAAGACAGGCAGTCAGCGATTTGCCAGGCATCTGGCCGGTAACCCAACAAAGTGAATTCAACCGGCAGGCGGTTCTGGGCGATGCCAGCGTTTACGCCGTTGCAGTAGGCCTGCATGTCTTGCTGGTACTGTCCTTCCAACAGGCTGGCTTCTTGTTCGGCCACTCGCCGCAGGCCAAGCGTACGCATGGCGCGGTCGAAGCCCAGGGCATCTTCACCGAGTAGCTCGGCCAATCGGCCCTGAACCAGCCTGCGGTTGATATCCATTTGCCAAAGACGTTCCTGGGCGTGGACGAATCCCTGGGCAAACAGTGCATCCTGAGTATTCAGTGCAAAAATGTGTGGGATACCCAGGTCGTCGCGCAAGATTTCGACCGGGGCGTGCAGCCCGGCCATGCGCAGGCTGCCTCGGGTCTGTGGAAGTCGGGTGCGGCTCAGCAGGGTCAAGGTTGGGCGGAGGAGGGATCCCAATAACGATTGTAGGCGTGTCATATTTACCTTCCATGGCGCAAGGCTTTTAGCTCAGAGCGAGTTTGTTCAGAAAGAAGCATATTATTCCTCCTACTGGTAATTATCTTCTCACAAGCATAGTATATCATCGGGGATTTTGGCGATAAGGTTTGACCTTTGGAAGTTCCTGGAAAAGGACTCGGATCTTGGTGTGTTAATTTACGCACGCACGTTTACACCCCAAATGGTTGATTTTTTACCGTCTTTGTGGCATAATCAGCATAACAAATCAAAAAGACTATGATGGAAACGAGTAGGCCTGTGGGTGACTGCCAGCGAACCCGGGTTTGGTGAGAGCCGGGGCAGCCCGATAAGCCGAAAATCCTTCCGGAGTTGCAATCTGAACGCAGGTTGCCCCTGCCAGTAAGTGAGCCGGCCCGCCAACCGTTACCAGGGCGCAGGTCTATCCGGACTGGATGCACCTGGCAAAGCGCTCACTGACCGGTGAGAAGCAGGGTGGTACCGCGAGTTTACGCTCGTCCCTGATAGGGATGGGCGTTTTGTTTATGCATCATTTCGTACGGAGGTTGAATGTTCAAACCAGTTTCTCCAAAGCTCAATGTAACCTTGATGGAAGAAGGTGTGCTGCACTTCTGGAAAGCGCACGATATCTTCCACAAATCGATGGATACCCGCTTGAGTGGACCCGAATATGTCTTTTTTGAAGGTCCGCCGACCGCTAACGGCAAGCCTGGCATTCATCATGTGCTGGCGCGCGCCTTCAAAGACATTTTCCCGCGCTATAAGACCATGCGCGGCTACCATGTCAGCCGCCGCGGCGGATGGGACACTCACGGCCTGCCGGTGGAGATTGAGGTTGAGAAAAAACTGGGTTTCAACAACAAACAGCAAATCGAGGCCTTCGGCATCGCCAAATTCAACGAAATGTGCCGTGAGTCGGCCTTTACTTACATCCAGGAATGGGAGCGCCTGACCGACCGGATTGGTTATTGGGTTGATCTCAACACTGCTTATATCACCTATACGGGTGAATACATGGAGTCGGTGTGGTGGATTCTCAAGAATTTCTGGGATAAAGACCTGCTCTATCAGGGATTCAAGGTGGTGCCTTACTGCCCACGCTGCGGTACGCCGCTGTCGGATCACGAGGTCGCCCTGGGTTACGAAGAGACGTCTGACCCGTCTGTGTTCGTGCGGATGCCGTTGGTTGACACTCCAGACACTTCTTTGCTGGTGTGGACGACCACTCCCTGGACTTTACCGGCCAACGTGGCGGTGGCGGTCGGCGCGGAGGTCGAGTATGTAACAGTCGAGCGCGACCTGCCTGAGGGTGGCAAAGAACGCCTGATCCTGGCCAGGGATCTGCTGTCCAAGGTTTTCAAAGACGAGCCAGTGCGCGTAGTCGGGCATTTCATGGGCTGGCATCTGAAAGGCAAACGCTACCAGCCGTTGTTCACCTTTGTCACTCCCGATAAACCGGCCTATTACGTGATCTTAGGTGACTTTGTCACTACTGGAGATGGCAGTGGCTTGGTTCATATCGCCCCAGCCTACGGTGCCGACGACATGAAAGCCGCCAACGAGCTGGATCTGCCAATATTGATGACGGTAGCGGATAACGGCGCCTTCATCTCGGCGGTACGCCCCTGGGCAGGCATGTTTGTGAAAGACGCTGACCCGCTCATCGTCCTCGACCTGAACGGGCGCGGGCTGCTCTTCCGTTCGGAAAAATACACCCATACTTATCCATTCTGCTGGCGTTGCGGCACTCCACTGTTGTATTATGCGCGCAAGACCTGGTATATCCGCACCAGCCAGAAAAAAGACCGGCTGGTGGCGCTCAATGAAAAAATCAACTGGTATCCGTCGCATATCAAGAACGGCCGCTTTGGCAACTGGCTCGAAAACAATGTCGATTGGGCCTTGGGGCGCGAACGTTATTGGGGAACCCCACTTCCAGTTTGGGAATGCGATCATTGTGAGCACCAGGTGTGCGTAGGTTCAGTCGCCGAGTTGTCTCAGATGGCTGGCCGTGACCTGACCGGCCTGGATATGCACCGTCCGCATGTGGATGAAGTGCATTTCAAGTGCACCAACTGCGGAAAAGGCAGCATGCGTCGTGTGCCCGAACTGATCGATGCATGGTTCGATTCAGGTTCAATGCCGGTTTCCCAGTGGCACTATCCTTTCGAAAACCAGGAAAAGTTTTTGCAGCAGTTCCCTGCCGACTACATCTGTGAAGCGGTTGATCAGACGCGCGGCTGGTTCTATTCGCTGCATGCCATCAGCACCCTCCTGTTTGACCAGGAATGCTTTCGCAATGTGATCTGCCTGGGTCTGATCCTTGATTCGGAAGGGCGCAAGATGTCTAAATCGCTCGGGAATGTGGTCAACCCATGGGATGTGATCAATGTCTACGGAGCGGATGCCGTGCGTTGGTATTTATATACCGCCAGCCCGCCTGGACAGGAGCGGCGCTTCTCCAGCGACCTGGTGGCCGAGGTGGTGCGCACTTTTACTTTGACGCTGTGGAATACCTATTCCTTCTTCGTCACCTACGCCAACCTGGATGGTTGGAAGCCGGCTGGAAAAGGCGAAGAGATCCAATACAGCGCCCTGGACCGCTGGCTGCTCTCCTCCCTTTATACCCTTGTCCGGGAATTGACCAACGCTCTGGAAAATTACGACGTTCTTGGGGCGACCCGCCCCATCGAGACCTTTGTCGATCAGCTTTCGACCTGGTATCTGCGGCGCTCGCGCCGGCGTTTCTGGAAAAGCGAGTCGGATGCGGATAAACAGGCTGCCTATGCCACTCTACACGAAGCCCTGGTGGTGCTCAGCAAGCTTTTGGCTCCCACTATGCCCTTCCTGGCGGAAGAGTTGTACCAGAACCTGGTCGTGTCGGTCAACGAGAATGCCCCGATTTCGGTGCACCTGGCCGATTGGCCGGTTTACCAGCTCGCCCGCATCGACGAGAAGCTCAACCGTGAAATGGCGCTGGTGATCAAGCTGGCTTCGCTGGGACACGCCGCCCGCAACAAGGCCAACCGCAAGGTCCGCCAGCCGCTGTCTGAAGTGGCCTTCTTGATCGGAAATGTCGAGGAGCGTGGGGTGGTGGAAAAGTACGCCGACCTGTTGGCCGATGAGCTGAATGTAAAAAAAGTGCGTGTGCTGGATACGGCTGGAGAGGCGGTTGCTTACAGCCTCAACCCCTTGCCCAGGCAGCTCGGGCAGAAATACAGCAGCCGCTTCCCGGCCATCCGCCAGGCGATTCTGGCGGCTTCGTCTGAAGAGGCAACCCAGAAATTGCTGGCCGGGCAAAGCCTACCTGTGGTCACTGCCAGTGGAGAGACGGTGGATATTCTTCCCGAAGAGGTTGAAGTGCGCGCCCAGGCCAAAGCCGGGTTCGTGGTGGCGTCTGAAGGGGCTTACCTGGCCGCTCTGGTAACCGAATTGACCCCCGAGCTGGTGGAAGAAGGTCTGGCGCGCGAGTTTGTTCGCCGGGTGCAGGATTTGCGCAAGCAAGCTGACCTGGATATTGCCGAACGCATCCACCTGTTTTATGAGGCAACTCCGGGTTTACAGAAAGCCATCGATTCCTTCCGGAATTACATAATGGGAGAGACCCTGACGGTAGAAATAACCGCAGGGGTGGTGCCGCCCTACCTGCCCCAAACCAGCGACAGCTTTGACGGGGAGTCAGTCAAGGTGGGGTTGAGCCGGAAGAGTTAATTTATTCCTGGCGGTTCTAAAAAGTGGGATTATGAATATAGCTTGCAGTTGGACTGCAAGCTATCTTCATAAAATTCACAAGGTGGACAGGATGCAATCCCGGCCACCAAATGCGGTAAAATGAAGGGACTTAAAACGTTGGAGGATGTTTTGAAGCGCAATCTTATCGATTATCTTCTCCTCGTGCTGTTTGCGGGTTTGATCATATTTGTTGACCAGGTGACGAAGGCCCTGGTGCGTACCCGGCTGCCTTTGCAAGGTATGTGGTCGCCCTGGCCCTGGTTGACGCCTTATGCCCGCATCGTCCACTGGTCTAACACCGGGGTCGCCTTTGGTATGTTCCAGGGGATGAATGGGGTTTTTATTGTCCTGGCGATTATTGTTTCGATTGCTATCCTGTATTATTTTCCGCGCGTCCCGCGCAAGGATTGGGCGTTGCGCCTGGCGATGGTGATGCAGTTGGCCGGTGCACTGGGCAATCTGGTTGATCGGGTGCAATATGGCCAGGTGACCGATTTTATCTCCATCGAAAATTTTGCTGTTTTCAACGTAGCCGATGCTAGTATTTCAGTGGGTGTAGTCATCTTAATCCTGGCGGTTTGGTTCCAGGATATGAAAAAGAAAAGAGAGACCACCGCGGTTGCGCCCACTGTTATCCCTTTTGAGAAGACGCATCCGGATGAGGATGAAGCGAAGTGAAGGATCTGCTACTGCAGTTTACCTGCTCTGTCGATCAACCGCAACGGTTGGATAAATTCCTCGTGGCGCACCTGCCGGATTATTCGCGCTCACGCCTGCAGGGGTTGATCAAAGATGGTTTTGTCAAGGTAGGTGGGATACAGGTGGTCAAATCCAATTGGTTGGTCACAGCCGGCGATGCCGTCGAGCTGATTCTCCCACCGCCGCAGCCTTCTGAGCTGGTGCCCGAAGATATTCCTCTCCAGGTGGTCTTTGAGAACAAAGATTTGCTGGTAGTCAATAAACCGGCCGGCATGGTGGTCCATCCTGCCGCTGGTCACGCCACCGGTACATTGGTGCACGCCGCCCTGGCGCATGCACCCGAAATGGAAGGAATAGGCGGCGAGCAGCGTCCCGGCGTGGTGCACCGCCTTGATAAAGAGACTTCCGGGTTGATCCTGTTGGCCAAGAATGATCACGCCCACCACTGGCTTCAAGACCAATTCCGCCTGAGAAAAGTGGTGAAAATATACCTGGCGTTGGTGGATGGTCACCCACCTACTCCCACCGGGCGGATCGAAGCCCCGATCGGGCGAGACCCGTCTCACCGCAAGCAGATGGCGATTGTTCCGGCGGTTAAGGGCCGTGAGGCGGAGACGGAATATAAGACGCTGGAGAGTTTTGACCAATATGCCTACCTGGAAGCGCATCCTTTGACCGGTAGGACCCACCAGATCCGCATCCACCTGGCGTTTATTCACTGCCCAATAGTCGGCGATACGCTTTACGGTCACCGCCACCCTACACTGAGCCTAAGCAGGCACTTTCTCCACGCGGCACGCCTTACCATACAGCTCCCAGGTGAAAGCAATTTCCGTACTTTTTCAGCCCCTTTACCGCCTGAGCTCGAGCAAGTATTGAATTCCCTCAGGAAAGCCAGATAACTATTATTCATCAAGAGGAAATCGATATGGATTACGTTGATCTTCGTTCAGATACGGTAACCCTGCCCACCTTGGAGATGCGCGAAGCCATGGCCCGGGCTGAGGTTGGCGACGATGTGTATGGTGAAGACCCGACCATCAACCGTTTGCAAAAAATGGCTGCCGAACGCCTGGGCAAAGAAGCCGGGCTGTTCGTCCCCTCTGGGACAATGGGCAACCTGGCTTCGGTGCTGGCGCACTGTGGCCGTGGGGATGAGGCCATCATGGGTGACCTGGGCCACACTTTCCTATTCGAAGCCGGGGGAGTGGCTGCCCTGGGAGGGGTGGTTCCACACACTCTTCCCAACCAGCCGGATGGAACTCTCAAGCTGGAGGATATTCTGGGCGGAATACGCAATCCCAGTGATCCGCATCACCCGTTGTCCCGGCTGGTAATCCTCGAGAATACGCACAATCGTTGTGGGGGTGTGCCGCTGAGCGTGGAATATACCCGCAAAGTGGGCTACCTGGTCCACGCACACGGGTTGCGGCTGCACCTGGATGGCGCCAGAATTTTCAACGCGGCCGTGGCGTTGAATGTCCCAGCCTCCGAGCTGGCTGACCCGGCTAACTCGGTCACCTTCTGCCTGAGCAAGGGCTTGTGCGCCCCGGTCGGCTCGGTAATCTGCGGCTCGGTGGAATTCATCGGCCGCGCCCATCGTATTCGTAAGCAGCTCGGCGGGGGGATGCGCCAGGCGGGCGTGTTAGCCGCGGCTGGCATCGTCGCCCTGGAGCAGATGGTTAACCGGTTGGCTGACGATCATCGCCGGGCGCGCCAGTTGGCCGAAGGATTGGCGAAAATCCCTGGGGTACAGCTCGACATCCCCATCCCACTCACGAACATGGTGTTTATTTCACTCGACGAAAAAGCGCCTTACAGTGCTGCCGAAGTGACGGCGCGCTTGCAAGAGCATAAAGTGCGCGTCGGCGCGGTTGGTCCGCGTAGCTTCCGACTGGTGACTCACTACTGGATTAATGATGAAGGCATCGAAAGGACGCTCACAGCCTTCGCCCAGGTGTTGTAACCCCTTGAAAATAGTCTGAGTCCTTCTACGAGAAATCCTAAAGATCTAGCCTGGATTTATTTTAAAAGTTAGCAGGATTAGTTTCTACCTGGTCTCGCCCGCGACTTTTTGCTACGTAAAGACGTTGGTCGGCCAGGTCGATCAAGGCGAAAATTTCATCGGCTTCATCGGGGTAGATGGCAATCCCCTGGCTGACCGTGGGGGCCGGGATAGCCTGGCCGTTGCGCCCGGTCAGGTTGATCTGGCTGAGGGTTTGGCGGATGCGCTCGGCTACCAGGTTAGCCTGGCCGTCCTTTGTATTTATCAGGGCGATCACGAATTCTTCCCCGCCCCATCTGCCTACCAAATCTGTGTTTTTAATATGTGCCCGGATGGTTTTGGTCAATTGGATGAGCACTTCGTCGCCTACCAAATGCCCATAGGTATCGTTATATTGTTTGAAATGATCGATATCCAGCATGATCAGACTGAATTTTTGTCGAGAAACCTGGCTTTCGATGGCATTTTCCTGCAATTCTTGCAGAAAATGGCTGTGGTTGAGCGCCCCAGTCAGGCTGTCTAATTTGGTCTGGAACTCGACTTCGGAATGGTGAACGGCATTATCGATCGCCATTGCCGCCAGTTGGGCGAAATTTTCCAGCAGTTCGAGATCGGCCTGGTTGAATGCGCCCTGGCGGTACGAAGCCACTGCCACCATTCCGAGCACCTTGTTGCCCGATTCGAGGATGGTTCCCATCCAGCTTTTACTATGGTGGGGTTGGCCAATTATGCTTGGGGCGAATCCAAGCGCTGGAGTTTCCTTCAGTACATCCTTTAGAAAAAGAGACTTTCTGTTGTTGATGGTCCATCCAGCCAATGTGCCATTCAGATCCACAGTGGTGGGAGGGAAGAATTCGCCATCATCGAAAAACAATTCTAATTGGATACAATCCTGCTTGAGCAAACCCACATAATAGGTGTCGGCATCCAGCGTATTCTGGATGGCGCTGCTTACCAGCGACAAAACCTGTTGGATTTCGAGAGAAGAGGAAAGGCTGTGGGCGATTTTATTCAGCACCTCGGTCCGGTGGGCGCGCGTGACAACGATGATCTGTAAACGGTTGACCAACTCGTTGATCATTACAGTCATCAATAAAATTGCCAGCATAATCAAGAGGCTGTCAGATAAATTAAAGCGGGCTAAGCCGGAAAAAACCGGCAGTTGAAAAAGGACAATCGTGACCAGGCCCATCGCATAAGTCGGCCATCGTCCGGCAATAATGGTGTTAATCATCAACAGTATCGCCAGGTAAATATAGGAAACACGGTAATTCAGAGAAAGCAGCAGCAGGCAGCCGGCCAGGATCCCGTTGAAAACCCCTATGACCCATTTCAGGCCCGAAAAGTGGCTAATAAAACTATTCACCAGGAAGTACATCAGGAAGGTCAGGAAGATTCCCAGGCCCCCTATGAATAGACTGAGCGACTTTTCCCCCACGCTAATGAAAGGAAAATATGAATTTATGATTAAAACAATATCTAACGCCAACCCTGATAAAATTGCAGGGAGGGCGAGCCGGGTCTTTTCAGTCATGTTGAGAAGAGGGTTTCCGGTCTTTCTATTCATTTTTTAGTAAAACAAATTTTCGGATCTCGCAGGGTCTTACCTTTGATAAGGATAGCATAGGAACAAGGATTTATCAATGCATTAAGGTAAAATAGAGCAGATCTGTTAAGGAGGTGTAATTATTTACCAGGGAGTGATTGATCGGTATAAGGCATTATTGGATATTCCTATCCATACCCGTCCGGTAACCTTGTTGGAAGGGAATACCCCTTTGATTCCAATGCCACGCCTGGCCAGTGAACTGGGTGGCGGGTTCGATTTATACGTGAAATATGAGGGAATCAACCCGACTGGTTCTTTCAAGGATCGTGGGATGACGGTCGCGATCAGTGAGGCGTTTGGAAGGGGCATAGAAACAGTCATCTGTGCTTCGACCGGCAACACGGCAGCTTCGGCGGCAGCCTATGCCAGCCGGGCGGGCCTGCGCTCAATTGTGCTCATTCCTCAGGGCAAGGTGGCAGCGGGAAAGCTGGCCGGGGCTGTGGCCTATGGGGCTGAAGTCATCCAGATCGATGGCTCTTTCGATGATGCCCTGAGCCTGGTGGTACGCATCAGCCAGACCACGCCGATTGGCCTGGTAAATTCGTTGAACCCTTACCGGCTGGAAGGCCAAAAAACGGCCGCCTTTGAAATATGCGAGGTGTTGCAACGCGCCCCGGATTGGCTTTGCCTGCCGGTGGGAAACGCCGGAAATATCACCTCGTACTGGATGGGATTCAAGCAGTTCCATACCCTGCACCATACCGGTCTGCCTCGCATCCTGGGCGTTCAGGCAGAAGGCAGCGCACCCCTGGTAATTGGCCACCCGGTCGACCACCCTGAAACCGTAGCGACAGCCATCCGCATCGGTCGCCCTGCTCGCGGCGAGCAGGCGCTGCAGGCTGCCGAAGAATCAAATGGAAGCATTATCGCCGTGAGCGACGCCGAGATCCTGGCTATGCAGTGGAAGCTAGCTGCTAACGGCGTGTGGGTCGAACCTGCCTCAGCCGCCGGCCTGGCCGGCCTGGCAAAACAGTTGAAGGCGGATTGCATCGACCTGGCTGGAAAAACGGTTGTAGTTGTATGCACCGGGCATGGTTTGAAAGATCCGGAGATTGTTGTGCGCAATATGCCCGCGCCACGCTTGATACCGGTCGATCTATCCGTTTTGGAAAAAGAGATATCAAGAAAGAAATGAACCGCCGGTCCATCACGGTTCGTATTCCTGCCTCGACTGCCAATCTTGGTCCCGGTTTCGACTGCCTGGGTATGGCGCTCAATCTGTGGAATGAGACGGTCCTATCCATTGAGGAGAATGGCCTGGAAATCAAAATCCAAGGCGAAGGCCGAGATGTTCTGCCACGCGATAGTCAAAACCAAATTGCCAGGGCCTTCTTTTATTTCTTTAAAGCCAGGCGCTTGCCTGCACCAGGCGGGCTGCGCATCCAGTGCAACAACCAGATCCCGCTGGGCTCTGGCTTGGGTTCGAGCGCGGCCGCCTGCCTGGCCGGGCTTATGGCAGCCAATGGCTTTTCCGGCAACGAAGCCAGCATTGAAGAAATCCTTAGCCTGGCATTGGAAATGGAGGGCCATCCGGATAACGTGGCGGCAGCCTTGCTGGGAGGCCTGGTAATCGTGGTCAGAGACCAGGATACGATCCTGACCCGCCGCTTTGACGTCCCCGATTTACGCGTTGTGGTAGTCATCCCGGAGATTGATTTACCGACCGAAGTTGCCCGGGCCGCCCTGCCGTTGCAGGTGCCCTTGATAGATGCTGTTTTCAACCTGGGAAGGACTGCCCTGGTGTGTGACGCCATACGCATGGGCGATTACAGCTTGCTTGGAAAAGTGATGGTCGACTGTTTGCACCAGCCCTACCGGCTGCCCCTGATTCTCGGGGGTGAGCAGGCCTTAAGAGCCGCCATCCAGGCCGGCGCCAGCGCTGTGGCAATTTCAGGCGCGGGGCCTGGCCTGATCGCTTTCAGCAGCCAGGCAGGAGAAAGGGTCGCAGCAGCCATGGCGGCTGAATTAGAAAGTCGCAACGTCGCCTGCCGCACCCTGTTCTTATCTTCCTCTAATCAAGGCGCAGTTTCTGATATAATTTAATATCGTGAGTGTGTACGCACGCTCATAACCTAAAATCTGGCGAGCCAGCACAGAAACTCCCTATGAGCCGAGTTTTTGCATGTTGGTACGTTGTATGGAGGTTTTGCCATGCAGGATTCTTTTACTCTGGCTGAAATTGACCAGGCGGCCGATTATGTGCGCGCCCGGCTGGTTACCATCCCAAGGATTGGATTGATCCTGGGCACCGGCCTGGGCAGCCTGGCGGACGAAGTCGAAAATCCGGTCATCCTCCCTTATTCCGAGATACCATTTTGGCCTTTATCCACCGTTGCCGGGCATAAAGGCCACCTGGTGATAGGCAAACTGGCCGGTCAGCAGGTAATGGTGCTGCAAGGCCGGGTCCATTATTACGAAGGCTACTCCATGACCCAGGTAACCCTCCCGGTGCAAATCATGCAACGGTTGGGGGTGGAGATACTTATCGTGACCAATGCCGCTGGGGCAATCAACCCAGGTTTTGAACCGGGAGATGTGATGTTGATAACGGACCACATTTCCATGATCGGGATGGCCGGGCATAACCCGCTGCGCGGGCCGAATATCGATGGGCTGGGGGAGCGTTTCCCGGATATGAGCCAGGCCTACGATCGCAACTTGATGACGCTGGCCCGGGAAACCTCCAGCGCAGCAGGCGTCCCCTTGCGCGAGGGTGTCTATATCGGTTTGTCCGGACCTTCTTTTGAGACGCCAGCCGATCTGCGTTTTTTACGCAACATTGGTGCAGATTCGGTGGGCATGTCGACCGTGCCAGAGGTGATTGTCGCCCGGCATGCCAATATGCGCGTCCTGGGATTGTCGGGCATCAGCAATAAGGCCAATTTGTACGGCGATACGATGACGACGCATGAAGAAGTGCTCCAGGCGGGTCTGATCCTGGTGCCGAAATTTAAGCAGATCATCCTGGGAGTGTTACAACAGGTTTAACTACAGGCTTTATCTGGCTGGATGGGTAGATAAATACAGGTTCATACTTCAAACATGGAAGAACTGCTGCTGTTTCTAACTAAATATGAGGTGTGGGTCTACGTTCTATCCGCCCTGATCGGTCTGGTTTATCTAAGAAAGCTGATCATAGCCTTACGGGATTGGCGAGCGGCGCTTTTTGGCATGGAACGCGAAAGCGCCCAGCGCCGCTTTTCGACTTACCTGACTTTATTCTTACTGATTATGTTAACCGCCGGGCTGGAATTTTCGCTGGTATCGTTTGTTGTCCCGAACCTCCCAGCAAAAAAAGGTTTGCTCCCGACTGCAACGCTCGATTTGCTGATCACTCCGACCGTGACTCTGGCGGCCGGGACGCCCGGCGTCCCAGGCGCTCCTAACCATACGCAACAACCGACGATTGCGATCAAAATATCAGAAGGTTGTACCCCAGGATCAGTTGAGTGGTCTTCGCCCAAGTCGGGCGATGAAATCAGCGGCAAGGTGCAATTGATGGGAACGGTCAATATCCCTAACCTGGGGTTCTATAAATATGAATTCAGCCAGCCAGGCACGGATGTGTGGAATACCATCGCGGCCGGTAATAAAAATGTAGTCAAAGATCTCCTGGGAAACTGGGATACGACCCTGCTCGTCCCTGGAGATTATCTTCTGCGCCTGGTAGTCGCTGACAGTCAGAACCAGCTTCTGCCTGCCTGTGTCGTCTCAGTAAGAGTGGTAGCCCCCCCACAATAGGAGAGATTTATGCCTCAAATTGAAATTTGTCCTGCTACCAGCCAGGACCTGGAAAAGTTGGCCGATCTGGACCATTCCTATCAAACTGCCTTTGTTTGGCAGATGGATCGTTCCTTGGATGAAGGCCAGATTTCAACTTTTTTTCGTGAAATCCGGCTTCCGCGCAGCGTAAGGGTAGAATATCCTCATACGGCAACCCGTCTGCTTGAAACCTTGCCCCAGGCCGTTGTGCTGGCAGCGCTGTATAAATCTAACCTGGTCGGTTATGTCAGCGTAAAAGAACAGGTGATCCCACAGTCTGCCTGGATTTCGGACTTGATGGTCAATGAAAAATTACGACGGCAGGGGATTGGCACGGCTTTGGTGCTGGCTGCCCAGGATTGGGCCATGAACAAAAATTTTAAGCGGATATTCCTGGAAATGCAGTCCAAGAATTACCCGGCGATCAAATTCGCTATGAAGATTGGGTTTGAATTTTGCGGATATAATGATCATTATTATTCAAACCAGGATATTGCCCTGTTCTTCACCCGCACCCAGCGGTAGTAATTATCTCTATTGGAGAAAATTTCTATGATTGATAGCTGGCAATCAGGTTTGCTGGCTTCATTAAAAGGGATAAACGAGATTTTGGCGGCCGGCATCGCCATTACGGCTTTTTCGCTGCTGCTTTACGCGCTTACGTTCAACCTGCGAGACCCCGTGGCCCGTTCCTTTGCGCTGATCATGATGTGTGTGGTAGGTGTTTTTACCACCAAAGCCATTGGCAGCTCCACCTCGGTGGATTGGGAGCTGAATTATTGGCTGCGTGGGCAGTGGATTGGGATTATTTTTCTTCCGGCTGCTTACATGCATTTTTCGGATGCTCTGTTGATGACTACCGGCCAGCCGAGTTTGGGTAAAAGGCTTTGGTTAATCCGCTTTCTTTACTTGTTTTCGTTCCTCACATTATTCATCCTGCCTACTTATTGGTTCCTGGAACCGTCGGCAGTCGATGCGCAGCCGGCGCCGCATCTGCAGCCGACCCTCATCACCGATCTTTTCGTCCTGTATTACCTGGCAATCATGGTTCTTTCGTGGGTCAACTTTGTCAGGGCTTACCGCCGAACTACCACGCCCACCAGCCGCCGGCGTATGCGCTACCTGATCACCAGCGCACTGGCGCCGGCGCTGGGATCTTTTCCGTTTTTACTGTATGGTTCGGCTCTGGCAGTTCTCCACCCCTTTATTTTTGAGGTGATTGCTATGCTGGGCAACCTGGGCGTGGGAACGCTGGTAGTGATCATGGCCTATGCAGTGGCTTTCTTTGGCGTGCCCTGGCCTGACCGGGTAGTCAAAAACCGCTTGCTTAAATGGCTGATGCGGGGGCCGGCGACTGCCAGCCTGACTCTGGCGCTGACCACGGTTGTCCGCCGGTCAGGCGCTTTGTTCGGCGTGCCATACTCGGGCCTGGTGCCGATCGTAATGGTCAGCACGATTCTATTGTGCGAGTATCTGATTACCCTGTTTGCGCCTCTGGGCGAACGGTTCTTTTTTTATGGTAAAGATCGCCAAGACCTGATCGCCCTGCGCCGGCTGGAAGATCGGCTGCTGACCCGCAATGATTTAAGCCAGTTCCTGGAAATGATCATCGCCGCCGTGTGCGACCGGTTGCAGGCTCCTGGAGCCTATATTGTAGCTCTGACCGGCGATGGCCTTGAGGAGGTGGTTACGACCGGTAAAACCCGTTTTGACTCGCCCAGCATTTCCAATGGATTGGTTGAAATGGTTTCGAACAATGGAAATCTCCCCGAGTTGTTCCGCTGGGGAGATGATATCCTGGTGCCCTTGCAGGATGAAAGCAGTGACATGGGACCCAGGGTAGTTGGTTTGCTTGGAATCTCGGGAGCCAGGGAAGAAAGTCCGGATAAAGAGCAAATGCAGGCTTTGCGCGTGCTATCTCAGCGAGCAGCGTTGGCGTTACAGGACCGGCAGACTCAGACCCAGGTGTTTGAATCGCTCGAAAATTTGACTCACCGGGTAGATTTGATTCAACGGCTGCGGGCTGCCGGTAGGTTTAATGAGAGTACGCTCCTCACAGAAGAGGACCCACTACCGACCCACAATATGTCCCAATGGGTGAGAGAAGCCTTGACGCATTATTGGGGAGGCCCCAAACTGACCGAAAACCCTTTGATGCGGTTCAAGATTGTAGAGTCGGCCCTGGAAGAGCACGAGGGCAATTACGCCAACGCATTGCGTGCAATCCTGCGAGAAGCGATTGAGAAAGTTAAGCCCGAAGGTGAAAGACGGTTCACCGGTGAGTGGATCCTATACAATATTCTTGAAATGAAGTTCCTGGAAGGGAGAAAAGTGCGGGAGATTGCCACGCGCCTGGCCATGTCTGAGGCGGACCTTTATCGAAAACAGCGCATTGCCATAGAAGCGGTGGCAAAGACCATCCTGGATATGGAAACCCACGCTCGTAATGGGGCGGAGGGATAAATACAGACCCGTTTTGAGTTGCGCGTTTATTAATATCGATAGTAGAATTATCCATTATTCGTATTGGTATGTCTGGGGAGGTGAATAAATGTTGGAAGGGCAAGAAGAAGTAAGAGTGGGGGAAGAAAAAGACTCCGGATTTAGATGAAGGTTGGTGGTCGGCAGTTTTAGCTGATGAAGTTGACCAGCAAGATCAGGATCAGGAGGTAACTTTACATGAGATTGCGCCGGCTAGCCCCGCCAGCACGGCTAGTCCTGCCGGTACGGGAGAGGTTGATTGGTCGCGGATTCAGGAAGTGTATGACCACGATGAAGTGATTATTCTTGCTGTGCAAAGCTACAACCGTGGTGGGTTGCTTGTCCAGGGTCCTGGGGTCCAGGGTTTCGTCCCCATTTCGCACCTGGTAGACATGCCGGGTGGGATTAGCGAAGAAGAACGTTTTCAGAAATTATCCACTTATGTGAACCGGTCGCTACATTTGAAGGTGATCGAATGTGAACCTTCTCAGGCGCGCGTGGTCCTTTCAGAACGGGCGGCCCTGGCTGGCGAGGGTAGGCGCAAACAGTTGTTTCAATCGCTGAAATCAAACCACATCGTGCAAGGTGTGGTGACGAATGTCACTGAATTTGGCGCCTTTGTCGACCTGGGTGGGGTAGAAGGCCTGATCCACGTCTCAGAACTTTCCTGGGGCCGGGTGCAGCATCCGCGCGAGGTATTGCAGGTCGGGCAAAAAGTGCAGGCGCTGGTCTTGCAGGTCAGCGAGGAAAATTCACGGGTCGCTTTGAGCCTGAAACGGCTTTTCCCGAATCCCTGGGAAACCCTTGTCAAGCGCTACAAGCCGGGCGACGTGATTGCCGCCACGATTACCGACATTCTTCGCTTTGGAGCGTTTGCCCGCCTGGACGAAGGCGTAGAAGGATTGATCCATATCTCGTCTATCAGCCTGCCGCCTGACCAGAAAGACCTGGAAGATATTTTGCACACAGGCCAGTCGGTACAGGTAAGGATACTCCACATTGATGTAGACCGGCGCCGGCTTGGGCTTGGACTGGTAAATTTTGAATGAGCCGCCGGACTGCTAAATCCGAACCAGCACAGAAAGTGCCTGTAAAACCTGCGCCTGAACCGGCTCCATCCCAGGAAAAGGGATTCTTGGAGCGTTTTTCGAGTTGGTGGCTCCATTTCGATCGCTTTGGCTGGGACGTCCTTGGAATTTTATTCCTCACATTTACGTTATTGACCCTGGTCGGATTGTTGGGGTGGACGCGTGGCGCCTTGCTTTCCCCCTGGATCGGGCTGCTCAACCGCTGGATGGGTTGGGGGCGCTACCTGGCGGTGATTGTCTTTGGACTGCTGGCGTTGGTGGCCCTGCGCTGGCGTCTCAACCGTTCCTTGCAAATAAACCTGGGGAAAGTCCTGGCCGTGGAAGCCGCCGCGTTTATTGTCCTGGCCCTCTTATCTATCATGGGCGGAGAGTTGTTGAGCCGGGCTGAAGCCGGCCTGGATGGGGGAGTGATCGGCTGGGGATTGGCTACGGTTATTGAGTTAGCCATTCCGGTCCCTTGGAGCACCGGCCTGTTGGTTTTATTCCTGATCCTGTTTGTTCTGTATGGTTTTGGGCTGATTTTGTTAGGGATACGCCTGTTTGAGAAATGGCTGTTTGCGGGGGCAGACGTCAATACAGCCGTTCCCATCGCAAACTCCTCCCCAACCGCGCTCGCGCCGCCGCAGAAACTGGTGAAAGCGCCTGATATTGAAGCGATGCCACCGGCAGCCGCGGAACGTCCGAAGGCCAGAAAAACAGATGAGAAAAAGCCGCCGATTGCCTGGTCACGGGATGAGCGGCTCCCTCCGCTCAACTTGCTGTCGCAAGAACAGCCGGTCCATCCTGACGAAAACCAGATCCATGAGACAGCCGTATTAATCGAAAAAACTCTGGCCGAATTTGGAGTTCCGTCACGGGTGGTTGGCTTCCGGGTAGGCCCGACCGTGACTCAGTATGCGGTTGAGCCAGGTTATGTGGAAAAAAATGGCCCAGATGGGCTTCCGATGCAGCAAAAAATCCGCGTGGCGCAGATCTCTAACCTGGCCAAGGACCTAGCCCTGCGCCTTTCGGCGGAAAGGTTGCGCATCGAAGCGCCGGTACCTGGACAGTCGTTTGTCGGCATTGAAGTACCCAATCAGCACAGCACCATCGTCAGGCTGCGCCCGCTGTTGGAGACCGATGCCTTTTACAAACTCAGGTCGCAGTTAGCGTTGGTGATGGGGAAAGACGTATCAGGGCAGCCGGTGATCGCTGACCTGGCGCGGATGCCTCACTTGCTCATTGCCGGCACCACCGGGTCTGGTAAATCAGTTTGTATCACCGCTATCACTATCTGCTTGATGATGAACAACACGCCTTCTGACCTGCGCATCGTCATGCTCGATCCGAAAATGGTCGAACTGGTGCGTTTCAACGGGCTGCCGCATTTGTTAGGTAAGGTGGAAACCGAGATTGACCGCATGTTGGGTGTGTTGCGTTGGGCTCAGGCAGAAATGGACCAACGCTACCGTTTACTGGCGGAAGCGCGTGCGCGCGACCTGGAGTCTTACAACCAGAAAATGGAACGCAAAAAACAGTCGGCTTTACCGCGCATCGTCGTCCTGGTGGATGAGCTGGCGGACTTGATGATGACCGCCCCCGACCAGACCGAGCACAGCCTGGTACGCCTGGCGCAGATGGGGCGTGCTACCGGCATTCACATGGTGGTCGCCACGCAGCGTCCCAGCGTAGACGTTATTACCGGGTTGATCAAAGCTAATTTCCCTGCCCGCATTTCCTTTAACATGGCAACGTCAATCGATTCCCGCGTCATCCTGGATACCAACGGCGCTGAAGCATTGATGGGTAAGGGGGATATGCTTTTCCTGAACCCCGAGAGCGGCAATCCCCAGCGCGCTCAAGGAGTGCTTGTGACTGACCAGGAAATCGAAAGAGTAATTAATTTCTGGCAAAAAATGACGCCCGGCCCAGGGAACGCTCCAACAGCCCCCTGGGAAGAGTTGGTTCCTTCGACTGAAGAAGATTCGGATGTCCTGGTGCAGAAAGCAGTGGCCCTGGTCGAACGCTCGCAGAGAGCCAGCGCTTCTTTCCTTCAGCGCCGGCTGCGCATCGGATATTCGAGAGCGGCGCGACTGCTGGACGAGTTGGAAATAATGGGCATCGTTGGCCCGGCCCAGGGCGGCGGGAGAGAACGAGACGTGCTGGCATCTTCGGACGAGAATGATAAGACAAAAGGTAATGAAGAAGACCAGCCTGAGTAATATCTGGGCTCATTGGGATTTTCCGTGGAAGGTCCCAGATTTTTGGGTGTCATGACACCCAAAAATCTGGGAGTTCACCACGGTAATTCCCAGAGAACCAATATCTGTTATACAGTTTAGGTCTGGTAAAATAGGATATTCGGAATAATATTTCGCCGTTGATTGAGGATGGAGATGACCGTAGAAGATTCTACCGACAAAAAAGTTCACTTTAATCTGGAGACTTTTTTACGCAAGAGTTTTAAAGGTATCCTGGATCCTGCCGGGGCTTACTTGAATACCACCTGGTTGAAGCCCAATACGGTCACCATCCTCGGTTTGGTCGGAAATTTCGCCGGCGCATTATTAATCGCACTGGGATATATCCGTATTGGTGGAGTCATCGTTTTCCTGATGGGACCGATTGACGCTTTGGATGGAACCATGGCGCGGCTGCGCGGTGAGCCAACTGGCTTTGGCGGTTTTGTCGATTTAGTTACCGACCGCTACTCAGAGCTGGTCATCCTTTTGGGCCTGCTTATCTTTTACATACGGAACCCGAACCCATTGGCGACTTTATTGGTCTACCTATCGGCTGCCGGATCGGTGCTTGTCCCATACGTTCGCGCCAGGGCCGAAGAAGCCGGTTATTCAGCCAGCATCGGCATCCTGTCCAGGGTGGGTCGTTACCTGATCTTGGCTCCGGCATTAATGCTCAATATTCCCATTTATGCTCTCGCAATCATCGCCGTATTCGCCAACATCACCGCCCTGCAGCGGATTGCATTTGTACGCCGGCAGGCCTACCAACGCTGGGCTGAAAAAAAAGATGGATCTTCTTTGCCTTAACTCCCTGAAACACATTTCAAGAAAGGATTCGGTCAATGCCAACAGGTTTTAATATCGGTCCCTTAACCATTCGTTATTATGGGATCATTATCATGCTCGGTGCGTTGGTCGCAACCTGGGTGGCGACATGGGAAGCGAAACGGCATGAGCAAGACCCAGAGATCGCCTGGGACTGCCTGCCCTGGTTGTTGATTGGTGGAATCATCGGGGCGCGGCTCTGGCATGTTTTTACCCCCTCACCGGTCGACATCGCTGAGGGGCGGACGACGATCTTCTACCTGACTCATCCTCTCGACCTGATTGCCGTCTGGAATGGCGGTCTGGGAATTCTTGGCGCGGTGGTCGGGGGGGTAATCGCCTTTATAATTTACGCTCGCAGCCACCGCATCAATATCCCGCTGTGGCTGGATTTCATCGCTCCGGGCTTATTATTGGCGCAAGCGATCGGACGCTGGGGAAATTTTGTCAACCAGGAGCTCTATGGAGCGCCGACCAATTTACCTTGGGCGATCTTCATTGATCCACAGCATCGTTTGCCCGGGTTTGCTGACCAGGCTTATTACCATCCTCTATTTTTATATGAATCTGGATGGAACATCCTTAATGCGGCCATCATCCTCTGGATCGGGCGCCGCTTCGCCAGCCGTTTGAAAGAAGGCGATCTGTTCCTGATCTACCTCATCCTGTACCCGGTGGCTCGCTTCTGCCTGGAATTCCTGCGGTTGAACTCCTCAATGATCGCCGGCCTGAATATCAACCAGGATATTTATGCCGTGATCGGCGTGATTTCAGCCGCCTACCTGGTCTACCGTCATCGCCCGCAGGCAGAGACACAGCCAGCCGAGTAACCCGCATCCAATCTTATGATCATTACTGAAGAACTCTGCAAAAAGTTCGACGATTTTGTCGCTGTAGATGGGGTCAATTTAAATGTTTCCGCCGGCGAGGTGATGATCCTGCTTGGCCCCAACGGGGCCGGAAAAACTACCACCGTGCGTATGTTGACTTCCATCCTTGCGCCTACGCGGGGTCGGGCTTCGGTTGCCGGCTATGATGTCGTCAAGCAGGCGGATAAAGTCCGTTCGTCGGTAGGGGTTTTAACCGAACACCACGGATTGTATGTTCGTATGAATGCACAGGAGTATCTCCTATTCTATGGGGAGCTGTACGGGCTGGATAAGAAAACTTGCCTGCAGCGCACCGATGAGCTGCTCGAGCGTTTTGGCCTGGGCGAAGTGAAACACAAACGTTTAGGGGAATACTCGAAAGGTATGCGCCAAAAACTGGCCCTGGTGCGCGCTCTGCTGCATAATCCGCCAGTGCTGTTGTTGGACGAACCGACGTCGGCGATGGATCCAGAAAGCTCACGGCTGGTGCGGGATGCTA
The DNA here is from genome assembly GCA_963820415.1 of uncultured Chloroflexia bacterium. Taxonomy (GTDB): domain Bacteria; phylum Chloroflexota; class Anaerolineae; order Anaerolineales; family Anaerolineaceae; genus CAWFZT01. The sequence goes on from CAWFZT010000005.1 coordinate 224,338, forward strand.
TTCATTCCCTACGTGACCGAAACCGAGCAATCCTGGTGTGTACCCACAACCTGGCTGAAGCCGACGAGCTGGCTGATAAGGTTGCCATCATCCGCAGGGGAAAAATTATCCTGAACGATACCGCCAGCAACATCAAACTCCAGATGCTAGGCCCAGCTGAATTCGAGGCGCGCCTGGCAAATTGCGTCAATGGCTGGTCGGCCGAGTTTCCCGCTGGCGTTGAACTTTGCTCGCAGGGGGAAAACTGGCTGCGCTTCCGGGTGAAAGATCCTGAATATTCTAACCCCCACCTGATCCGCCAAATACTGGACAGTCGTCTGGACCTGGTCTCTTTCCAGGAGGTACCGCAGACATTGGAACAGGCCTACCTGGCAGCCACTCACCAGGCAGCCAACCAGGAAGAGGGTCTGGCCCATGTTTAGAAGCTTGCGCCCGGCTTTACTGATTGCCCAAAGGGAAGTGCGCGACCAGTTCCGTGATTGGCGCATCATCTTTCCTATCCTGGGGCTGACCATCTTTTTTCCCTTCTTGATGACGTTTACTGCCAATCAGATCCTGGGTTTCGTCCAGAAGTACGGCGCCAACATTATCGGCGAAAGGCTGGTGCCGTTTTTGTTGATGATTGTGGGCTTCTTCCCAATTTCTGTATCCCTGGTAATTGCTCTGGAGACCTTCGTGGGAGAGAAGGAACGCGGCAGCATCGAACCATTATTGAGCACCCCGTTGAAGGATTGGCAGCTTTACATGGGGAAACTCCTCTCAGCGACCATTTATCCGCTCTTATCCAGCTATACGGGTATGCTGGTTTACCTGACCGGCCTGTATCTTAACCACGTGCGCTGGCCTGATGCGCCTATCCTGGCCCTGGTGGTGGTGCTTACCACCGTCCAGGCCTTGGTTATGGTCGCGGGAGCTGTGGTGGTATCATCTCAAGCCACTTCGGTCAGGGCGGCTAACCTGCTGGCCAGCTTTATCATCATCCCTATTGCCTTGTTGGTGCAGGGCGAGAGCGTGGTGATGTTTTGGGGCACCTACCAGTCGCTCTGGTGGGGCGTGTTTGGTTTACTGATTCTGGGGGTTATGTTAGCACGCGTCGGGCTGGCGCATTTTCAACGGGAAGAGCTGCTAGGCCGCGAGATCGATGTATTGAACGTTGCCTGGATGGTATCTGTGTTCGTCGAGCAATTCAAAGGCGGCGCACACTCGGTCTGGGAGTGGTGGCGAAAAGTGCTGCCCGATTCGACCCGCCGCCTGGGACGGCCTGTTTTAGTCGTGACGTTGGTCATGGCTGCTGGAGTCTATATCGGCTCCCGGTTGTTGAGCCAGTTTTCCATCTCCTTGGGGCAGGATGCGGTCACTAACTTGAACGACCGCCTGCACGATTTGATCAAGTTATGGCCGATGTTTTCCATGGCTCCTGTTATGGCGATATGGTGGCAGAACGTTCGGGTTTTGATCCTGGCCATGCTGCTGGGGCTGTTCTCCTTTGGCATCTTGGGGATGCTCCCGATGCTGGCGACCATGGTTGCCGCCGGTTATTTACTGGCGTTATTGTCTGCCAATGGGCTACCCGTGATGGCCTACCTGGCCTTTGTCTTGCCGCATGGCATCATTGAAATTCCGGCGGCGATTCTGGCTACCGCGGCAGTCGTCCAGGCTGGAGCAATCCTGGTGACTCCCACGCCGGGAAAAACGTTCGGAGAAGTCTGGTTGACAGCAATCGCGGAATGGGCAAAAATAATGGTGGGCATTGTGATCCCATTGCTGCTGGTCGGGGCTTGCATTGAGGCCTGGATTACCCCTCGCATCGTCCTTTTGTTTTTCTAGATACTGAAAAGTGAGCAAGCCTGGCTCGCATCATTCACCGGTCTCGCGGGCAGTCGAAATTTCCAGGCAGACCGGGGCAACGGAGCTTTACGGGAATCTTACCAGCCGACCAGGTACGGCTCCCATTCGATGCAATCTTTCAGATGCCGACCGAAAATATAATAGGCTGAGCTGGGCGGTTCAACGGGCGCATGGCGTAGCTTCATATTTGCATTACCCAGAGTCCGGCCACCTTTGCGGTGATTGCAGGCCGAACAGGCTGCCACCACGTTCGTCCAGATGTGGGGCCCGCCCAGGTGGCGAGGGACAACGTGGTCAATTGTCAGATCGAGCGTGTGTTTCCCACAATACTGGCAGGTATAGCCATCCCGCCGGAAGATCTCGCGGCGGGACAGTTTGACGCATGGGCGAGGACGGTGGATCAGTTGCTTCAACCGGATGATGGAAGGCCGGGGAAAGACGGCGTTAATCGATTTAATTTCACCTCTGCCGTTCATTACCAGCGAGGCGCGTTCAGCCATCATCAGGCCGATCGCCCGACGAATACCACACACGTGGATAGGCTCAAAATTCGCATTTAAGACCAATACCGGTTCGTCCATACCAACACCAATCCGAGAATTATAGCACGAGCTCGGTCGTTTATCCTAAACCCGATCTCCGCGCCAGAACGATCCTTGATCATTCACCTGATTCTCGTTATAGTAGAGAAAAGGTGAGGTTATGAAAATTATTCTGGCAGGTGGAAGCGGTTTGATAGGGCGCGAGCTGGCGGCTGCTTTGCTGGCAGATGGTCACCAGGTGTGGGTTTTGAGCCGTAATCCGCAGGCGGCCAGTGTGGCCACTGACGCTCAACTGGCAGCCTGGGATGCCAGGACTTCCCGCTGGTTGGGGGTGCCTGGTGGAAGAGGCGGACGCAATTTTCAACCTGGCCGGAGAAAACCTTGGCGCCCACCTGTGGACGCTGGCCCATAAGGAGAAAGTTCTTTCCAGCCGCGCTTACGCCGGTCAGGCGGTTATGCAGGCGTTGACCGCCGCCAAGCGCCGTCCCGGTGTGCTGGTTCAGGCGTCAGCGATCGGTTATTATGGCGCCAGCGATGACCACATCCTGGATGAATATTCTCCGGCCGGCAAAGATTGGCAGGCCAGGGTCTGTCTGGATTGGGAAGCTTCTACCCAAGAAGCTGAGCGAATGGGTATACGGCGCGTGGTGGTGCGCACCGGGCTTGTGCTCACCAAAAATGGCGGGGTGCTGCCCAAACTCTTGCTGCCTTTCCGCCTGTTGGTTGGCGGACCCTTGGGTAGCGGCAAGCAGTTTTATTCGTGGATTACCATACAAGATGAGATAAGGGCCTTGCTGTTCCTGTTGAAGAACGAAAACGCGGCAGGCGTATTCAACCTGACCGCTCCCAACCCTCTGACCCAGGCTGAATTTGGCCGGGTTGAAGCGCAGGTGCTGCGCCGGCCCTACTGGTTCCAAACCCCGGCTTTCGCTATGCGCCTGGCCCTGGGCGAGATGAGCACGCTGATGGTAGATGGACAGCGGGTGATGCCGAAACGTCTGGGTGAGATGGGTTTCTCTTTCAGCTATGAACAGTTGAAACCAGCTTTACAGGCGATCCTGGCTTGAAAAAGTCCCTGTCGGGGATCGATTTGTGAGATTGGGAAATATCCGGTATAATCTACGCCTAGCTGGGCTTAGGACCCTGGAACCGGAGGCGGAAATGAACATCGATGAACAGGTCGCGTACCTGATGCAGGGTACCGAGTACGGAGACGAATCGCTTAAACAATCCATGGCTGCCGAGCTGCGTGATCGCCTGATCCTGGCACAAAAAGAAGGCCGGCCCCTGCGTGTGTACTGTGGCTACGATCCACGCAAAGCCGACCTGCACCTCGGCCATACGGTCACCATGCGCAAGCTGCGCCAGTTCCAGGAACTCGGCCATGAGGTGACTTTCCTGATCGGCACATACACTTCATTAATTGGCGATCCTTCTGACAAGGATATCCTGCGGCCGCAGTTGTCCACCGCAGAAGTGGAAACCAATGCGCGCACGTACGCCGAACAGGCGTTCCGCATTCTGGATAAGGAGAAGACGAAGATTCGCTACAACGCTGAATGGCTCCAGCACCTTACCTTTGCCCAACTGATCCATCTGGCCTCGAATTTTACCCTCCAACAGTTCCTGACCCGTGAGAATTTCAAGCTGCGCTGGGAGCGCGGGGATGCGGTCTACCTGCACGAGACCTTCTATGCCCTGATGCAAGGATACGACGCCTATGCCATGCATACCGATGCCCAGGTAGGGGGAACCGACCAGCTCTTCAACATCGTCACCGCCGCACGTAAAGTGATGACTTTCCTTGGCGACCCGCCCAACATCGGCATTATCCTGGGTATCTTGCCCGGTACAGACGGTGTAGTAAAAATGAGCAAGTCGTTGGGCAACCACATCCCGATCAACACCACTCCCGAAGATATGTACGGCAAGGTGATGAGCATTCCCGATTTTGCCATGCCAAAGTTCTTCCGCCTGGTAACGCGCTGGACGCCTCCGCGAAATTGAAAAGATCGAAAAAGACCTGGAGGAAGGCCGCCTGCATCCTAGAGATGCTAAAATGATGCTGGCAAAAGAGATTGTCGGTGCTTTTTATGGCGACCAGGCCGCTGAAAAAGCACAAGTCTTGTTCGTGTGCATGTTCCAGCAAAAAAATGTGCCGGATGAGATGGCGGAATATCATTTGCAGCCGGGCCAGACTGTGTTGGATGTGTTGGTAGCCGTGGAACTGGCCAAAGGTAGGGGAGAGGGCCGCCGCCTGATTGACCAAAAAGGGGTGCGCCTGGATGGTGAAGTAATCGCAGATGCCCTGGCTGTTTTTCCCCACCCCGGTGTGCTGCAGGTCGGAAAGCGCCATTTTGTGCGTGTGGTTTGATCAGGGCTGCAGGGTGGTTTCGATCAGTTGATCGCCCAGGCTGGTGGCTAATTCGGGGTTATCCTCTTCGAGGACTACGACCAATGCCAGTGGGATCCCTTGCCATTCTCTATTCGTGCCGGAAAGGAACCAGGTAACCGTTCCTTTTTCCGTTTGAGCCAGTCCTGTGAACTGCCAGATGGGAGCATCCGGCTTTTGCAGCATTCGCGCGGCTGTGGACAGGCTGGCAGATGGCATTGACGCAGCCGGCGTTCCTGAGGGCAGAATCACCCAACCTTCTTGAGGGGTTTCAATCGCCATGGCCAGGCGCGGGCCGGGCCTTGTGCCGTCAGTAGTGAAGGCGGCGACGGCCAGCGCCATTTGCAAAGGGGAGACTTTGACCGACTCTTCTCCCAAGATGGCATTGTTGAGGTTTTTGAAGGATTGTAGAGCGACCGGCTGAGTGACGGCCAATGGGATAACCGGCGCCTGGTCGAAGCCAAGCTGGTGATACAGGTCAAGGATTTGATTTGGGCGAAGCTGTTGGCCCAGGCTGAGTTGAGCCGCCGGGCATCCCTGGCCGACCGCATTACTCCAGTCTGGCGAAATAGGAGCATTTTGGGTGCAGTCCCAGGTTTTCCCATTCCATTGGATCGAAAATGAGACAGGCAATGGAGGGAGTTGTCCATTATCCAAGACCGCCGCGAGTAAAAATGGAGAGAGCGCTGTTCCTGGAGGATACTGCCCCTGGGTGACACGGTTTAGGAAAGGTGCAGTGGGGTCCTGGGCCCAGGTCTTCCATTTTTGTTCGAGCTGGTTCGGGTCATAATAAGGATGTGAGACCATCGCCAGAATTTCACCGGTACTGGCGTTTAACAAAACCACGGCCCCGGTATGTTTACCGACCAGTTGGTCTGCTAATTCCTGTAATTTGAGCTGAATGCTTATCCTGACGTTTAAGCCCTGGGGAGGCTGGCTGTATAACAGTTGCGAGGTTAGCACTTCGAGGGAAGAAGTGCCTTCCAGGCCGCGCAGGTAGGGGTCGAGGGTATCTTCGAGTCCGGCAAAGCCGAAGAGGGGGTCCGCATAGCCGACGACCGGGCTGAGTGGCGTGTATTTCAGCACACGGGTGAAACTGCCGGGCTCTCCAGTTGATTCAGAGATCACCTGGTTTTCCCGGTCGAGGATTGCTCCGCGTTTTACGTAGGTGTTGGCTATGATGCGGCGTGGGTTATCTGGGCGGGCCAGTAAATCGTCCTGGCGGATGAAACCCCACCACACGTCAATCAAAGCAATTGCAATCAGCCCGGCGATCAGAACAGCCACGGTCAGCAAGTAAGCCTGTGGGTTGGGAAGGGCTGCCGGCTCGTTTTCGGATTGGTCGCTTAGCAGGCATAACAAAAGCAGCGCGGCAAACGAAGTGACCAGCGATGATCCTCCATACGAAACGAAAGGTAAGGTTACGCCAGTCAAAGGCAGCAAGCGTAAATTCCCCCCCATGATCAGGATACTCTGGGCGGAAAGGTATGCGGTTAGACCGGCTGCCAGATAGCGCTGATACATGTTTTGGGCGCGCATAGCAATTAAGAAACCAATCCCAACCAGCAGGGCGATCATCAGGATTAAGCCGAGGCTTCCGATCAGGCCGGTTTCTTCAGCGATGGCTGAAAAAATAAAATCTGAATAAGCCACCGGGACAACCGCGGGATTGCCCAGGCCAGGTCCCCGGCCAAAAATACCGCCGGCGGCAATTGCCAGGATCGACTGAACCACCTGGTAAGAGCGCCCGTTCGGATCCAGCCAGGGGTTGGCCCAGCCATCTATGCGGATGCGGATGACATCGAAGAAATAATAGCCTGCCACCCCAGCCAGAATTAGCACCAACCCGCTGATGAGCAAGACCCGGCGGCGGCCGCTGGCCAGGTAAATGATGATGGAATACAGGAAAATAAACAATGAAGCGGTACCCAGGTCGCGCTGGGCGACCAGGATGACCAGCGTGGCTCCAACCAGCACCAGGGTCGGGGTCAAGAGTTGCATCAGGTTGAAACTGATGGGCAGGCGGTCGGCCAGATAAGCCGCCAGGTACACGACGAGCAGCAGTTTGAGCGGTTCGGAGGGTTGCAAATAAAACCCTGCCACGTCCAGCCATAGGCGTGGGCCGGCACCGCCCGGGTAGGTGCCAAAAATAAAGGTCAGGACGGCCAGCAGCAATCCGCCTGTCAGCCAGAGGTATTTATACCGGCGCAGCAAGCCCAAAGGGTCTGGCAGTTTCAGCGCTGCCCAGACCAACGCCAGGCTGACGGCCAGCCAGATTGCCTGGCGCATACCCAATCCACTGTCCAGGCGCCAGATGGTCAATAATCCCCACCCGCTGAGTAAAGCTGCCAGCGGCAGCAGGTAAGGATTGTGACCGGGGAGCATCCGATCGGCCTGGCGGATGACCAGGCTGAACCCTAAGAGCCAGATGATAACGCCTGCCCAATGGTCGATCCGGAAACCAGCATTCAAGGTGCGCAACCGTACGGACGGCGCAAGGGTTAGAATAGCGGCATACAGGGATACGAACACCGCCGCCAGGATCATCAAGCGGTTCTGGATGCGTTTATTGGGGATCATGGGGACCAAACCTGGCAGGGTCACGGAACCAGGTATTTATCCACCAACAGTCCAAGCTTTTTGCGCGTCTCAACCGGTATGCGCTCGGGGTGGGTAATGATGGCATCCTGCAGGGCATGCTGGCAATCACAGGGAGTTTCAGGTGAAAGTTTTTCGACCAGGACCTGGATAGCTTTTTGAGCCAGGGCGGTATTATTAAACAAAGTCCGTATGACCATGTCAACCGTAACCGGTTCTTCGCTGACATGCCAGACGTCATAATCGGTGACGTGCGCCATGCAGGCGTAGCACATTTCCGCTTCAAGCGCCAGGAATACTTCCGGGCAGGTAGTCATGCCAATTACAGACATACCCCAGGCACGGAAAGTATGCGATTCAGCCCGGGTGGAAAAGCGCGGCCCTTCGATGGTAATGAAGTTGCCGCCCAGGTGGGCTGTTCCACCTGCCTGGAGGGTTGCCTCATACACCTGGGCTGAAAAGGTATTGCAAAACGGGTCAGCCGTTCCGATGTGAACAACCAGCCCCTCTCCGAAAAAGGTGCGCGCCCGGCCGCGCGTAAAATCGAAGACCTGATCTGGGATGACGATGTGCCCCGGGGCGTAGTCATCTCGCAAAGATCCACAGGCATTGATCCCCACCACCCGCTGGACTCCTGACATCTTAAGAGCGTAGATGTTGGCGCGGTAATTAACTTCGCTGGGGGAGATGTGATGGCCAATCCCATGCCGGGCCAGGAACGCTACCCGCTGGCCCGACAGGGTCCCAACCGTAATTGGCGAGCTGGGGCTGCCAAAAGGGGTGTCAATTTCCAAGATTTCAACATCTTTCAAGGCGGGCATATCATACAGCCCGGAACCGCCGATCACAGCCAGGACAGGGATTTCTTTCAAAGCTCCCTCCAATAATCCGGTCCATGAAAAAAGCAACCAGGGTGAATATGAGATCGATATAAATATAGCACATTTGAGAGATAGAGAGAAGAGAGGCCCAAACGAATAGATGATAGAATAGATCAGCCGCCCTCTCGAAATGCGGTAATGAATTTCACCATAGAAAGACCCTCGCCGATGCCTGCTGCTAGCTCAATCCCTCCTGGCCCCGCCAGCTACGACCCGGATTATTTTGCTCCTCTATTCGCCATCGAAGATCACCATTTCTGGTTCAGGGCACGCAATGAGGTTATTTCCGCCCTGGTGGAAAAAGAGTTACGGCGCCTGGCCCCTGGCTACCGGATTCTCGAAGTGGGGTGCGGTACCGGTAATGTGCTGCGCGTACTTGAAAAGGTCTGCAAACATGGCCAGGTCATCGGCATGGACCTGTTCTTGGAGGGTTTGGAGTACGCCCGGCGAAGGGTGAGGATTGGTTTGGTCCAGGGAGACATGCAGGCGCCGCCCTTCGGCGAAAAATTTCATTTAATCGGGCTGTTCGATGTGCTCGAACACCTGCCCGACGACCTGCAGGTGCTGGACTATCTGTATTCAATGCTGTTACCAGGTGCCGTGCTCTTCCTGACTGTTCCGGCGTTCCCTTCCTTGTGGAGCTATTTTGACGAAGCCGGCCGCCATGTCCGGCGGTACCAGTTTCACGAGCTGCAAACCAGGCTGGAACAGGCTGGATTCAAGGTTGAAACGATCAGCTATTATATGATGAGCATTTTTCCCTTAGTGTGGATGCAGCGTAAGCTGGCCCCGCGACGTTCACAGGGAAAGGCCAGGGACGAAAAAGATGTGCATGACCGGACGGTGAATGAATTGAGGATCGTGCCGGTGGCTAACCAGGCGCTGGCCACAATTTTGAGCCTCGAAGCCTGCTGGCTAAAAAGCGGGCGCCGGCTGCCCTTCGGCACCTCGCTCCTGGCCATGGGTCGTAAGCCGGATTAACTTTTAATCGTAATCAGGAAATTCGTCTTGCCACAGCGCAGCTCATCGCCGGTGATAATTACCGTGGCTACTTCGACGCGTTCGCCGTTCAAGAACGTCCCGTTGGTCGAATGCAAATCCTCCACCCACCACTGGTTGTGATGGTAGCTCAAGTGAGCGTGGTGGGCAGAGACTGTATCGTGGTCGATGGGGTAGTCGCAGTTGGGATCACGACCTAGTACCACCTCTACGGAATTGTATTCGCGCCGGCTGGCGGTCTCCATTTCTATGGGTGAGAGTACCATGCCCGGCACCTGCCGTGAACTGATCAGCAGGCTGCTAATGTGGATCTGGTGCCAGATGGTGTACAGCGCCCAGGCCAGGAAGGCGTACAGGCTGGCAGCTAACAGCAGACGTAGGATGAAAGCGATGATGGCGCTCATAAATTACCCGATCGGAGCAGTGTGTGAATTGGTCTCGTCCCGGGTGTCTGCTCCAGGCGCAGTTTCATCCGCGGGGGTGTCTTCTCCATAGATCAATGGTACCCCAGAAAGGGAAATTACGTCCCCGGCTTTCAGCGCATGCTGAGAGATGCGCTGCCCGTTCACATAAGTGCCCCCGGTGGAGTCTAAATCGAAAAGCACGTAATGTCCGTGGACGGCCCTGAGCTGGGCATGGGTGCGGGAGACGCGCGGGTCATCTATGGCTAGGTGATTGTCAAGCCTGCGACCGATATTGACGACTACCAGGCGCAGAGGAAAAATCGCTCCATCTACAATCAAGAAAGCGCTGGAAGGGCGTGGGTCTTTCTCGTCGTGGGGTTGGTCGTGCACGATTTGAACCACGGTGGTGGTGGCTATTTTGTCATCCATCCAGGAAGCATTCACTTTGATGTATTTCAAAGGGATTTCTGGGTCAGCCAGCAGGCGAATGGAGGGAGGATTAGGAAAAACCACTTCGCTTTCCTGGGCTGACTCGATCAGAATTTGCGCTAGCGAATCTTGTAACCCAACATTGGCCTGCCAGGAGGGCAAATCATCCGGATTTACCAGGATGGTATAAACATCGGGAGCGATGATTTTCCCATTCCTGGCCAGGATCGCCAAATCACGCATGGCTGCCACCAGTTGATGCGCCAGAGGATGGTCGGTAGTTCCCCGGTTGAAAAGTTTTACTGTATTCTCGATTATTGCCTGCAGGCGGCTTTCGATGTAATCAAGTTTCGCTTTCATCAGTATAATTATAATGGAATGATGATTGAAAAACAGCCTTCTGGTTATTTAGAAATTTCTCATACTGCCGATTGGGCCCTGAAAGTATGGGCGCCTGACATGCCCGGTTTGTTCAAGCAGGCTGCTTATGGCATGTATGCCCTCCTGCAAATCCAGCTCCAGCCGGGCGGGCGTTATGAATGTCCGTTGGACCTGGAGGCTGAGGATGCAGAGGGTTTGCTGGTAAGCTTTCTATCCGAACTGCTTTACCTGACTGAACAGGAAGGCCTGGGATTTGACGCCTTTGACCTGGCCATAGAAGGCTGCCACCTGAGCGGGCGTATACTCGGCGCGCCGGTTGAAAGCCAGCGGAAAGAGATCAAGGCTGTCACCTATCACGACCTGGCCATCCAAACCACACAGCAGGGGTTGGAAACCACCATCGTCTTCGATGTTTAGCGCATTTTTGGAATTCACCGTGGAAGGTCCCGGATTTTGGGTGTGAGCGTGCGTACGCACGCTCACACCCAAAATCCGGGAGTTCACCACGGGGATTCCCAACGAACCTGTTTAAGATTTGTATACCGGTTAGATAAAATTTAGTTATTTTCCATACCAGAAATGCAGTAAAATAATAGGACTTTTTTAGGCCGGTTGGGAATGGTTGAGCTGGATCAGGTCTTCCACAGAAAATCCCAAAGGTCCTCTTTTTGGAGGCTTCAGGTATGGATAACAGTTCATTTCAGATGATTGACGGGAAAGTAATCATCCGTATTAAAGATCGAATTTGTGATAACGCGGATGAACTGCTCTCCAGCGAGCTGTTCCTTAGAGTTTTAAACCGTTGTATTTCCGACCTGGAACGGAGAAATTCCAGACTTTTAGGGATTTTTGAGAAGAAAAATATCACCGAAAGCGATATCCAACTCCTGGTAGAAGCTCTGCATTTCCTCACCCGTTTACCAGGTGATCTGGTGCCAAAGGTCGTGGAAGGAGCGGCGCAGTTCTTCCACGACCGGGTGCTGTTCAACGATTTTGTTGAATATATCTATAATTACTGGCGTAATTTACAGCGCCTGATCGTGTGTGATTCGGTGGGGGACCGTTTTGATAAGAGGCCATACCACACGTTTAACCAGACCATTGAACATCTGACCCACCTGGTGCGCAGCACCTACCGCGACATTCAGGAGAACATCACCGGAAACCACCCGCGCATTTACCGCCAGGTGCGCGCCGGGGCTGAGGTCGCCGCCATCGCATTGCCCCTTGAAGTGCAGTACCCGGGAGATTACGCCCGGAAGCTGGCCCACATTTCTATCATCCGCCAGATCTTGATTTATCCGCCCCTGATCTATAATTCAGGGGCCAATACGCGCACCGGCATATTCGAGCGCGTCAACCGTAACCCCCTGGTCAACTTGACCTTTACTGAGAAGGATTGGTTGTGCTACCCTGCCAAGGTCGGGGCGCTGGTAGTTATGATTTATTTCTCAGTGCAATATTTTGAGCTTAATTTTTCGTTGTGCAACCTGTTCGAGTTGGCGGATGACGAGGATATCCGGCGTAAACCGGATGCTGTGTTGGTCTTTGGCGCGCCCAAGGATAACCTGCCGGTGGCTGGAAACACCCGCACTGTCTTTTACGATGACCCGGTAAACGACCTGCTGGTGGGCGTGATTCCGGAAGGCAAGGAATTCAATTATTTTGGTTATCTCAAGAAGATGGCCCTGACCCTGCATAACATCAAGATGATGAAGCTCGGCCGCATGCCTTACCACGGCGCTATGTTCCAGCTCATCATCCGCGATAAAGGCGCCTACACCTTCCTGTTGATGGGCGATACCGGCGCAGGTAAATCGGAGACCCTGGAAGCCATGCGTACGATCGGCGCCGAGGAGGTTGAGGACCTTATCATCATTGCCGATGACATGGGCTCGCTGCAGCTAGATAAAAAAGGCCACATCACCGGTTACGGCACCGAAACCGGGGCTTTTGTCCGCCTGGATGACCTGCAGCCCGGCTATGCTTTTGGGCAAATCGACCGCACCATTATCATGAATCCCAACCAGATCAACGCCCGCGTAGTCATCCCGGTGACGACATTCGACAACGTCAGTAAGGGCTTCAAGGTGGATTTCGTGCTATACGCCAACAATTACCAGCCGGTGGACGAAGAGCACCCGGTCTTGCAGCGCTTTGAGACGCCGGAAGAAGCCCTGGCGGTCTTTCGCGAAGGGGCGGTGATGAGCAAAGGCACTACATCCACCACCGGCCTGGTGCGGACTTACTTTGCTAACATTTTTGGCCCAGCCCAGTACCAAAAGCTGCATGATGGGCTGGCTGAGGATTATTTCAAGGCATTTTTCGCCGAAGGCGCTTTCGTCGGGCAAATGCGCACCCAGCTTGGCGTTTCGGGCAGAGAGCACACCGGCCCTGAGCTGGCAGCCCGTTTCCTGCTGGATATGCTGAAGAACATGCCGCCAAGACCCGAAGCGCGCTAGAAGAAAAGAAGGCATCCTACGGTGATGCTTTCTTTATTATGTTGTGGGCTTTTTCAAATCATCCGCCAGGCCGCGGCAGAATGCCACGGATTGGGCGGCGTCGTTGGAGGCAGCCAGGAGCTGGCTGACCGAACCGGCGTTGGGGACCAACGCCAGGACTTCGGGGTCTCGGATTGTGGCATAGATAGCTTCGGCAATCCGCCCGGCGAAGATGACCTGGTGAGGGCGGGTATTGCGCGGGTCATCCAGGGCCAGGCTGCTCACACCCTGGCGAAGCAGGTGCCAGCCCGAATACGGTCGCGTGTGCGCCTCCAACGGAGAGGTGATGCCCAGAGCATTGTGCATCTCAACCGCCAGGGTGTAAGCCCTGGCAAGCCAGTCTTCCCTTTCGGTGTAGCTGCCGGCGGCCATGGCGTTTTCGAGGAAGGGGCCCATCGCAGCCCAGCAGTCTAACTGCCGGAAGGCCGACCCAAACCACTTGCTGTAAGGCGGGTAGCGTTTTTCCATGAGGAAGGCCAGCCGCATCAGCCGCTCTACCTGCCGCCCGGTGATCACCCGCGCCCCCAACTCATCTCCCACGCTGCCCGTACGCCCGACAAAGGCTTCTTCCTGGCCGATCAGGCTCCACTGCGCCGCCAGTAAATACAGCCAGACCTCCCGGGGGTAATAGGCAAAGCGCTGGCGAACTGCTTCCAACCCCAGCCCGTCATAAGAGACCTGCCCGCTGGTTACGCTCAGCAGGCGGTGCTCCTGGAAGGTCAGCCAATCGACAGCCGCCAGGGGTTGATAGGGGTCAACGCCCAATTCCTGCTGCCAGAAACTGGCGATGGTATGCATGGTTACCAGGTGTTCCACCGGGCCATGCTCGATTTCCTGCACCGGGCGCACGCCGTTGTCAGCCGGATCTGGAACGCCAAAGTTGGTAGAATAGCCGCGGAAACGCACCGGCAGGTTTTGGCGCAGGGCTTTGTTGACCTGGGCCTGAACGGCGGGAAAGTTATCCGGCGCCAGGAACAGGATCAGGCGCGGGCCCCAGCCGTGGTCACGCGAGACCGGGGTGTCCAGGCCGATCACATCCGAGCCGTAGCCCAGCAGGGCCGCCGAATGAGGCAGGCCAGGGAAATGTGTCTCCAGGATGGGGCGCACGGCCTCCCAATAGAAGGCCTGGCTGAGCTGCAAACCGGGGATGAATTCGGGCATTTGAGGAATCCTTTTCTAATTTGGTTGAATGATAATAGTAATCCATTTTCGAGTTCTTTTGCGACCGCTGTGGCAACAGGTTCAGCTTTAACCTCTTTTCTCCCCTTCCATAATCGCCTTCAACCCGAACAGAAGTTTTTGAAAACGAACTTAATTTCTGTTGCGATCTTCATAATTACTTCCCAGGATTTAGCTTCAGCGATGGAGTTGGTTACAAATATAGAGGTATAAATCACCGATAGGATTATGTTGGGTGTACTAGGCAGCCAAGTGTTGTGCAGTTGAGTGAGAAGTTCCTGGGTCTAGTATGTGAATTTGCCAATCCTGTTTATAATTTCTATTCTATGAGGCGAAGTTATGTTTACCCAATTACTCAAGCCCTAATTGCCGCCCTTTTATTTGGCGCAAGCGCACCGTTAGCGAAATTACTTTTGGGTGAAGTAAAGCCAATTCCGCTTGCCGCCTTCTTGTATCTTGGCAGTGGTATTGGGTTACTTGGCATAAGAACCTATCAACGCATAAATCAGCGATTATCAGATAGTGAAGCCAAAATTAGAAAGTCCGACTCTTTATGGTTGGCAGGAGCTATCCTGGCTGGCGGTGTCGCTGCTCCAATTACATTGCTTATTAGCCTACAAAATACGCCTGCTGCAACAGCATCTTTACTCCTAAATTTTGAAGGGGTGGCTACAACGCTTATCGCTGTCCTTGTGTTTAGAGAATCAATCTCCCGCCGAGTATGGTTGGCTATTGGTTTCATAACGCTTTCCAGCATATTGCTTTCAATAAATCTAAATGCGAGTTGGGGATTTTCCCTTAGCGCATTAGGGATTATTGGCGCCTGCTTCCTATGGGGAATTGATAATAACTTTACCCGAAAGATATCTGCTAAAGACCCTTTGATGATGACTATCATCAAAGGATTAGGCGCAGGTAGTTTTTCATTAGGAATGGCGATCATATTAGGCAATAAATTCCCTGCGCTGGGTGTAATTTTGGGCGCAATGATTCTGGGCAGTTTGAGTTATGGGATTAGTATTGTATTATTTATACGGGCAATGCGTGGTCTTGGGGCTGCTCGCACCAGTGCATTATTCAGCACTGCGCCATTAGCAGGCATGATCATTTCTTTTCTTATTTTTCGTGAGTATCCTAATTGGATGTTTATTATTGCTTTACCGCTCATGGTTATTGGAGCACTATTCTTAGTAAGTGAGAAACACGAGCATCAGCATATTCATGAAATAACTATTCACGAGCATTCACATGTTCACGATGACGGGCATCATGAGCATGACCATGAAGGCGAGTATGCTCAAAAACATTCCCACGTTCACAGGCACGATGAATTAGTACATTCGCATCATCACATGCCCGATATACATCATCGGCATAGTCACCCGTAAGAGTTCTAGAAAAGCATTGGGCTTATGTATCACATGGGCAAACCAACACTGCATGCAGCCGACGCGGCGTATCAGAATGCAATGAAAAATTTAGATCGACAAAACGCCCGCATTGAACACGACAAACCCTTGCAACGGGTGATGACCGCTGTATTGAAAGACGATGCGGAATTATACAAACAATTTAATGATAATGTAGCTTTCCGTCCTTGGTTGATGGATACTGTGTTTGTGATAACGATTGAAATAATTGCTTACACAATGTGTAGCAATATCGTCTGCTATTAAAAGCAAAAGAGATCCTCCAGTGCCCCTGGAGCATCAGATCCAGGCATTATGTAAATTGAAATTGCTAGTTGTCTTCATAAATTCTAGCAAGATGAGTTTGGGGAAGGAATGCGTAGATTTTATTCCGATCAGGATCAAATCCGATGGTGTGAGACCCTTTTTCTGTTTGTACTGTTTCCAGTAGCCGCATCATATCCGAGTTGAATGCGTCAATCAATCCCGGCTCGCCGCTGGCCACATATATATGGTGGAGGGAGGGGTTGAAGAAAATTACATCCGGGGAACCACTCAATGGTAGCTCGGATAGTATCTGGCCGGAGCGCGTGTCCAGCGTGATCAGTCTCTTCGCGTCGCAGGCGCAGAACAACCTGCTGGTTTTCTCGTCCAAGTCTAAACCGTGAGGTCCTATAGCCGGGATGGTGATGACGCGGGCGACCCGATCCGCTTGATTTCCATCCACAACCACAATTTGAGCGGGGTCAGCGATGTTGGTGTAGAAAGCGTCTGCCCGTAGGCCATACACTGCCCATCGCGTACGCCCTGGTACCGGAATGGAGGCAACCATCTTATTGGATGCCACATCCACAAGTGAGAGGGTAAACGATCCTGGGATCGCTGGATCACCCACATTGGCAGCCAGCAAATGACCACGGGTAGGATCAAACGCCAATCCGTTAGGCCGGATACCGACCGGGATTTTGACTATCTCATTTTCTGCATTGGAACGAAAAATCCCAACTGTATTTTCGCCGCGATTGGAAGTTAAGATCAGGTCTTTTTCTGGGCTGACCAGTGCACCGGCAACGCCGATCAGGTTAGTTATGGAGTGAAGATAGTGATCTGAATGACAGTCAATCACATCCAAGGCGTTGTTGCTCGTGTGAGCCACATATAGCCAACCCCTGGTAGGGTGGTAAGCTGCATGATCAAACCCACCAGGCGCAATATGCTCTGGCAGATCAAGCGAATAGAGAAGATGCAGGGCCATCGCATTTCCTTTCTGAAAAGATGGGGCTGTTCCGTGAAAACAGCCCCATCTTCATTGACTTATTCAGATTATTTCTTGGCTACCTGTAGCCGGCACCAGGCATAAAGTGCGTCATACACCTCAAACTGGTGCTCCAGGTTTTCCATATCTTCTGGATACCGCAAGCTGAATCCAGAAGCAATGGCTTCCAGCCCACGGGCAATGGGTTCTTTGTCGATATCTTCCGCCACATCCGAGGAATGGACGATCTGTCCTAGTCGAACCAGTCCCGGTTCTTTCAAATCGTACTTGAGCATAATCGATTCGAACGAGCAACGTCCATCGTGATGGCCTAGCTCTACACCAGGAGAATCGAAGGGGATGGCGCCAGTCTCTTTGACGACCCGGTCGATTTCACCCCGAGGAACGAAAGAAAACTCCGCTTCGCTATCTACAAAACGGGTGATCAACCACGGGCAGGCTACGCGGTCGACGTGAACGTGAGAACGTGTTACCCATTTCATGAAAACCTCCAGATTTTAGAAACCAGAAGAATTGATCCAGGCCCTCAGAGTGAACAACCTGGTGTATATAACGTAACATGCCATCAGTATCCTCACAATTTTATGCTTATAGTTCTCCTTCCACCAGTTCTGAGTAGATAGCATCGTAAACCAGACAACCACGTTCAATAGCTTGAAGATCATTGCTGCTGGTTCGGCTCATACCACGGCAGATCATATCCAAACCATACGCAGCAAGCTCCACGCTTACTTCCTGAACTATATCAGCTTCGTCCACGATCTGGGCTATCTTGTCAAGAAGAGGATCTTTGATTTTGTATTCTTTTAGAAAGGCATAAAGCGAACAATGACCGCGATGATGGCTCAATCGAGTTCCAGGAATATCGAATGGTTCAGCATTTTCCGTTAAGGGCTGTGATCTGGCTGGGATAAACACAAATTCGGCCTCTGGATCAATCCGGCTGCGGATCAGCCAGCCGCACGCCATGCGGTCCACCCCCACGTTCTGCCAGGTTACCCATTTCATAGTTCTTCTCCTCTGGCGGCTAAAAATCGCTTGCGGACTTGTTGCCCGATCCTGGAATGAAAATAGTCGCGCTGTTGGATCTGTTGATACTCCTGTGCTAACGCGGTAAGGTCAGTATCAGGCTGTTCGAAGCGGGTGAGCATTACTTGATAAGCGACATCAATCTGTTTCGTAAACTGAATTACCAGCGCTTCTTCCTGGCCACTCAACTCACTTTGAGCCTTCCAAAACATCGCTTCTCCACCCATCTCCTGAATTTCAGCCGCCAACCATTGGAACTGCTCGTGCGTTCGAGGAGTATCAGGCAGCACCCAAACGGCTTCGAATATGGGTATAGCCCCCAAACGTTTGAGCTTCCGCCATATATAAACTCGCCGGGCTGAGGGTTTTGAGGGGAGCTGGTAAGTGATAAGAAGCCAATATATCATAATGTAACTCTTGTTACATTATACTGTAAAAGAAATAAAACTCGATCGCCATCTATGCATTTCAAGCTTATTGTTACTGATTGTTGCTGGGGGACATATGTGCTATTCTCGCACAGTTAGCGATGATATCTTTTCATGGGTGAAAGATATTATGAATGACCAACATCATTAAGTTCCTTCAGGGAAAACGTCGTGATAAAATAGAACTAGTGAACGAGATTACTAGATCATCTCGGGTAACCACCGCTCTACAAGTCATCCAGAGAATGAACGAAGGCCTGAGTGGGAAGGAGGCTTGCAGTGAATTGGGCATGCCACGAGCACATATTATTACGTTATTGCTCGGGACACAGAAGCTATCGCCATATTCCAGAACACGGTAACTGCCAATCATCGTGAGCGTCTTTGGACGATCCTTGTCAACCAAAGCAATGACAACCGGGCTTCTTATCGAAACCCGGTTTTTTCACAAGTCGGGGCGCGGGGAGTTGAACCCCGGACCTCAACGACAACAGTGCCGCAAGGTTCCACGGGTGAAGCAACGACGGCGACGGGTAGAGCAACCCAGCCTGCGCAAGGCGAGCTCAGGATCACGCTGGAGACCCAAAAGGCGGATGTACCACCCGTGACACTGCCCACCCCTCCGGCTGGAGCTGCCGCGCCAACCTCTCAGACGCAGCCAACCCAGGGATCAGCAAACAGTCTCTCGACCACCCTATCGGTCAGCGACCGCTATCCGCTGCCGCATCCCACCTTTCCAGGTTGTGGCCTGCTCACTACGCCGGGAAAGGTCTGGGTGGCGAGCATCACGGGCTTTGTGGATGTGCTGGATGCGCAGAGCGGGCAGGTGCTGCAATCCATCGCGCTTTTCCCGGGAAGCGGCGGGCTCGCGGCACAACCTGTCTTTGACCTGAAGTTTGACGGCCAGCATATCTGGGCTCTGGCAGCTTCCAAGAAAGGCGATCGTGCAGATACCCTGTTCGTCATCGATCCGACCAGTGGAACCGTGATCAAGCAGTTCGATGTATCCCAATGGCGTGGAGATATCCAACAACAGTTAGGCTTTTCCCCCGGAAAAATATGGACGGCAGACCACACGATCGACACACAGACATTTGAAGTGGAACATGTCAGCTGGCCCTGGGAAGCCCATTATGCCTATGATAGCACGGGCTGGATGTGGATCACGGGAACCTTTTGTAGTCATTGTAATCCTGTCTTATGGGTATTCAATGCCGATGACCTTAACCAATCCCACGAGGGGGGTTATGTCAATGGGAATGCGAGCAGCAATCCTCTGACCTTCACGGGGGAACGGATCTGGGTGGTAGTGTCCCTGGATGATGGCACCACCGAACTGTGGGCCTATCCTCCCGGGGGTGACAAAATGACCGAGGATACCAAGCCATTGGTGATGGTTCCATCTCCGGATGATCAACCCCTGGCGCTCCTTTCGACCCAGGATTCCCTGTGGCTGCTGGCCGGTCATGACACATGGGGATCACTTTATCAGCTCGACCCTCAAACTGGCGCGATCCTGAACAAGATGGACCTGGTCAGCGCAGATAATCACACAACCTTTACAGTGAATATCGCTTTTGATGGCCATGATTTATGGGTTCTCCTGGCTAAAGAGCTGCTTCGTATCCCCCTAAAATAAGAGGAGCCTGCGTGGAAGAATAAGATCTAAAAAGCCCTTGCTGTTCTCCAGACCCGATGAGATGGCCGGAGAGCGAAGTAACCAGTCAATGAGATGAACGTTCGGCAAATCGTCTTTTGAAGAGATAACCAATTAGGACAAAGATTGCCCAACAAAGTGTGCAACATTCGGTGAGATTAGGGTATTATGAAAGTGGATGAGGACTGGCATCAACAACATATTGAAGGGCATTGAATGTGGTGACTGAAAAAGGTGCGATCTGGAAACCAACCACACCCTACCCGCTTGATTCTGAGCGCATCCCGAACCTGATCAAGTATTTTTCTAGATTGTTCTGGCACATTGACTTTTTTTAGTTTATTCTGTGCTCTATTAATATTCATTCTATTTTAACCTAATAAAGTCTATGGCAGCGTTGCCCAATTTACATCTTCAGTCGTGGAATGATGAACGGCTTCCCGAAATGTTATGAGCTGCCCTTATTGTCATTCACTTTGAACAGTTGTCAGCAATGCATGCGATCTCACCATATCTGCGTTACAATAGAGTTGCCAACTATAGATCGAGGGAAGACCAAAAAATATTGAATGGTTTTTTGGGAGGAAAACCCTTCAACAAGACATAACAACTTTATTTTTCGCACACATACTTAATAATGCAAATTTTAAACAAGCAGCAAGAGATCATCCTCCACGACGAGCGTAAAGTTCTAAACGATTTACGCGTGGCCCTGGTTCAGTTTGGAGCCCTGGGAGAAGATAGCAACACACTCGGTCACTCCATCGAGCAGCTTGATGAGCTTTTCTTAATGGTGGTCGCCGGTGAATTTAACTCTGGAAAGAGCGCATTGATCAACGCCCTTCTCGGTCAAAAATTATTGCCAGAAGGGGTGACCCCCACTACCACCCAAATCCAGGTGCTGCGATATGGGCCAAATCAAACCAGGACGGTCATCAACAAGCACCAGCATATCCTCACCCTGCCAGCCGAATTGCTGGCCGAGATCAACATCGTAGATACGCCAGGGACCAACGCGATCATGCGCGAGCATGAAATGATCACCTCCCAATTCGTTCCCCGGGCGGACCTGGTTTTGTTTATCACTTCCGCCGACCACCCCTTTACCGAAAGCGAGCGCCAGTTCCTGGTGCAGATCCGGGACTGGGGCAAAAAGGTAGTCTTGGTCATCAACAAAAAGGATATCCTCCAGACCCAGGCCGACCAGGATGAGGTTTACCGCTTTGTCACAGATAATGCGCGCCTCCTGCTCGGCCTGACCCCGGAAGTCCTTTTGGTGAGCGCCAGGAAAGCGCTTCAGGCCAAACTGGGCCAGCCCCAGCTGTGGTTCGAAAGCGGGTTTGAAGCCCTGGAGACCTATATCCATGACCGCCTGGATGAAAAAGGGCGCCTGCGCTTGAAGTTATTAAGCCCTCTTGGAACTGGCATCAGCCTGGTCAATAAATATCTACAGATCATCGCCAGCCGCATGCAGCTGCTGGAAAAAGATTTCCAAATGCTTGGTGATGTTGATGCGCAGCTGGCCCTGTACGATGAAGACCTGAGACGGGATTTCCACTTCCGCTTATCCGACGTGGAGAATGCTCTCTTCGAGCTGGAACAGCGCGGCGACAACTTCTTTGATGCCACGTTTCGCTTGGCACGGATATTCGATTTGATCGGAAAGGATCGCATCCAGCATGAGTTCGAACACCAGGTTGTGGGCGATATTCCCCAACAGATCGAGCAGAAAGTCAATGAAGTGATTGATTGGCTGCTGGAAGCGCAGCTCCGACAGTGGCAGGCTGTGATTCAGCACATCGCCGAACGGCGTCAGGAGCACCGGGAGCACATCGTCGGGGATATGGGCGTAGGCAGCTTCAATTATGATCGCGAGCGCCTGATGGATGCGGTCGGCCGGGAGGCGCGTAAAGAGGTCGATACCTTTGACAAAACTCATGAGGCCAAATTAATTGCTCAGGATGCTCAGGTTACAGTGGCTACATCCCTGGCGATTGAAGCAGGCGCGGTTGGACTAGGAGCGCTGGTGGCAGTCCTGGCAACGACTGCCGCGATGGATGTCACCGGGATCCTCTCCGCCGGGATGATCGCTGCCCTGGGTCTGTTTATTATTCCCGTCCGCCGGAATATCGCCAAACGAGAATTGAACGAGAAAATTTCTGAGATGCGCACCCGCCTGCTCCAATCTTTGACGCAAGCCTTTGAGAAAGAAGCCGCCCGCAGCCAGGGGCAAATCCGTGAGGCGGTTGCCCCCTATTCTCGCTTTGTCCGTGCGGAGAGCGGTAAGTTCAAGGACGCCCAGGAACAGCTGGGATCGATTGCGCCGCGAGCTTGACCGGCTAAAAGGCTCAGTTGAAGAGATCTAAATGCAAGGAATGATCCCTTGACGCTATTTGATGAAATTCTCACACAATTCCCCACCGATGTTCAAGCGACAGTGCGCAAGATCTGGGAGGCGTTGGGGCCCAATGAAAAGGCCAGCTTCCTGTCGCTATTAGCTGGTTTCCCATCGGATGCGAATTTGGTACGACAGCTGGTCAAGTTATCCACCGCCCAGATCCGGCAGGCCTTTGGCCACAAGCACCGGGTAGTCATCGTCGGCCCGACCAACGTCGGCAAATCCACCCTCTACAATCTGCTGGTGCAAAACAAACGCGACCTAGCCAGAGTGGGTCCCTTGCCGGGCACCACAACGGAAAATCAACAGGCCGATGCAGCCCTGTTTACCGTGGTCGATACACCCGGCGCGGATGCAGTGGGGAGTATGGGCGAGCAGGAGAAAGACCTGGCCCTGTCGGCATCCGCGGAGGCCGATTTCCTGGTGCTGGTCTATCGACGCCATCCAGGGGATTAAAAAGACCGAGCAGGAACTGTTCAACGAGCTATCTGCTCTGAAAAAGCCTTTCGTGGTGGTGTTGAACAAGATTGACCTGGTACCACGCAAAGACCTGCAAGGTGTCATTTCGAATGCTGCACTGAACCTGGGCCTGAAGCCCGATCAAGTCGTTCCAATCGTCGCCAAAGACGGCAAGAACCTCGGCAAAGTGCTGTTGGCAGTGGCAGCCACCGAACCTGAGATGGTCGCCGCCCTGGGACAGGCATTACCGGAATACCGCTGGCAGCTCGCCTGGCAAACCATCGTCAGGGCCGCCTCGATCTCGGCAGCCATTGCATTGGCGCCGCTGCCGGTCATCGATTTTGTTCCGCTGGTGGTCACGCAGTCGATCATGGTGGTCAGTATTGCCCGCATATATAACTACAAAATCACCCCACGGCGCGCCTCCGAGCTGGTCGCCACCTTTGGCTTGGGGTTCTTAGGCCGGACCCTCTTCCAGGAGCTGAGCAAGCTGGGTGGGCTGCCGGGCTGGCTGCTGAGCGCGGCGATTGCTTCATCCATAACCGTCGTGATGGGCTACGCGGCCGTGCGCTGGTTTGAAAAAGGCCAGAAGATTTCGACCGATGCACTCAAAAAGCTCACCCAGGTGATGACCACCTACCTGCTGGATACCCTCAAAAGTCTCGGAAAACGCAAGCCAGGCCAAAAAGGACTGCAACAACGCATCACCCAATCGCTGGAAAGCTCACCTCTAGCCGAAAGCCGCTCAGCGCTCGACAGTGAAGCGAGTGAATAAAATATCTAATATTTGCATCATCAATCCAAGTTGATACACTAAAAACCATACCAGCACAAACACCAATAACCAGGCCCCAACTTCAACCGTGCTTGCCGGTCGCTGAGATCGCCTTCGAAACCGGTTTTGATTCTCTAGAGGGGGTTCCGTGGGCCTTCCAGAAGGCCGCCCGGTTTCCGCACAGCCAGTTCCGCTGCCAGACACCACCTGATACACGAAGCCTGATTCTGGTCATGACCACCGCCATGATTGCTTTGAGCGATCTGCATCCACCAAGGTCAGCTATTCAATTGTTGTGAGGATGCCCCCAGGTTCACTTTTGAAGGGAAATACCTTACTTTATATCGAGGGGAAAAATTTTTTTGCTCAAAATAATGGCACGTTTTAGTAACTGCTCAGACATGGTTCTGAAAGCACCACAGGTGGCGGGTCACTGTAGTTTTAGCGAAATATCGTCATATTTGGGATGACCATACATGGCAAACTGTCGTAAATTTCCCCTTTCTCGTCACAGGCGTGTTTTTTACTCAAACAGGCTGATTAGTTACAAAAATTGATGATTAAATCTGGTAGTCTGGTAAAATAAACAAAATAACAACTTAAAGGACTTTCCTTATGGACATTTATCTTGCTGACGAACGTGCCTTTCAATTGATTCCTCAATTCACATTGGAAGTGGCTCGCGACCGGCTCGAACAGAAGAAAACGAATCTGGTAAGCGGTACTTTGGGATCAATGTTCAGCCGCCCCAAGCCGGAAGAGATCCAATTCGTTTCAGTCGAAAACCGGCTGGAACCCTTTTGGCTGGTCAGTGTTTTCGTCCACACAGCATTTGATCGTAATTGCAGCTACACGATTCCGTTGAGCGGGCCGGAGATTAAGCACGTAACCATATTGGGACAAGAGTTTACACCCACCTCCAACCCCAAAGGCGGCACCAACCTTACCTTGAGCGGCGTTGAGAACTGCGTTGAAGAACGCCGCGCAAGTTATACCTTCGACGGCATGAGCGGGGTGAAAGGGGATTTCAGCAAATATCTCTCCTTTGCGAAGAGCGAAATTCTAGACCTGGAACATTTTGCCCCAGCGGGTACACTGGTGGTGCCTCCCCAGGCGCATGCAACAGCTGTCGTCCGACCGGTGCTGGCAGAAGTGATCAAGCCCATCCTGGCTCAGGTGATCCACGAGGAGCGTGTGGATCTGGAGGCCATTGAGTTGAACTTTCGACCCGTTTATGCTATGGAGTATGAATGGACCACGAAAGGGAAGCGTGTGATTCTGGAGTTCGATGCCCTGACGGGAGAAATGCGTTCGGGTGGGAAGAAGTTAAGCGACCAGATTAAAAGCATGCTAACCCGCGATTTACTCTTTGATGTAACTGCTGATGCAGCTGGGTTGTTTATCCCTGGGGGCAGCATCGCGGTTAAGCTAGTTAAAGCTGTGGTAGACCACAAGAAATAAAATCGTTGAGAATGTTAGGATTTAGAGACTAATACTTGTGCGCTGCAACTATTTACACGCAAAATCCTGAAGAGGAGTGCAAAAAGCACTCCTCTTCTACCAAGTATGAGTAAAATGATAACTTAGATATATATAACCTCACCTCACAACAATTGTTGTGTGATGTTGTTTCTATTCCGATTTAAGGTTGTGAAATGCCGAAATAAATGACATCCCAAAAAGTGATGCTTTCTCTTCTATAATCATGACTTCAATTGGTAATTATGCTAGAATGATACAAAGCAAGCTATTAAATCATAGGTGGGGTATGTGAAAGAAAATCTTTCATTCTACGGTGATAATCTGGATGTTCTTCGATGACATATCAAAGACGAAAAATTAAATCTCATATCCATCGATCCAACCGAAACAGCGAAAAGCTTTTTATTCCAATGATCTCCGTGAACTAAATAAATATAGTCAAGAGGTTGGCATGCAAATAATCAGTTATGAATATAAGGATGTCGATGGTCAGGGTTGGCATTTCGAAAAAATCGATCTCAAGAAAGTAAACCTTTTCGTTGGCGACACAGGGACTGGAAAAACAAAAATTCTGCATACCATTTTCGACTTGGGAGTTTTTGCAGTATCTAACAGAAACGAAACCATTCTAGGTTCTTGGGAAATTACATTCATCCAAGATGAGAAAACCTATAAATGGCAATTGGAAGTGATCCATAAACATGACAAGCGGGTCATATCTAAAGATAATATTTGGGTTTTAGAAAATGAGATTGAGGTTCCTCTTATAACACGCAGTGAAAACGAGTTTATTTTCAATGGAAATAAAGTTCCTAAGTTGTCTCTAAACCAATCGAGTACTGTTCTTCTTCAAGAAGAGAATTTAATCAAACCCATATTCAAAGGGTTTTCCTCGATCATGAGACGATTATTTTCCCAGGATGAATTATTAAAAATTTCTACTTATCAGCCTATCCCCCATGAAATTGTAAACATGATCGGCAAAGATAGAAACTCAGAATTATTTTACAAGGCCGATTTTAACCTGAATTTGCGGTTGTATATCCTAAACCTCTACTTTCCTGAAACCTACGATAAAATAATAAATTATTACAGAAGCACATTTCCTTTCTTGACTGAAATCGATATTCTTGATTTAGGTGAAATACACAAAAGATTTGGAACTGGTGGGCAAATACCCGTTTTCTGTGTAAAGGAAAAGGAAGTCAAAAAATGGATAGAACTTGGAGAATTTTCATCGGGAATGCAAAAAGTTCTGTTGATATTAACCGATATATTTACACTTCCAAAAGGATCTGTATATCTCATTGATGAATATGAAAACTCGTTAGGCATTGGAGCAATTAATTTCTTCCCCACAATAATATTCGACCGGGAAAATGAAGTACAACTCATTATCACAAGTCATCATCCATACCTCATTTCCAATATACCTATAAAAAACTGGTTTGTATTTCATAGGCGAGGCAGTCATGTAATGATAAAGTTTGGAGAAGAACTCGAACACAGATATGGAAATTCAAAGCAAGAAGCCTTTATCAAACTAATAAATGATCCATTCTACACAGAAGGAATTGAATGAATATCTACATAGTAGTCGAAGGCCCTACTGAAGAAAAAATCTACGAAAAATGGGTTCCTCTAGTTAATCCAAATCTGAGGTATGTAGATAGATTGATTGACGTAGTAGACAACGATTTTGCAATTATCAGTGGTGGTGGTTATCCAAATTATTTATACAAAGTAATTGAAAACGCAATAGAAGATGTGAATGATTTTAAGAATATACAAAAATTTGTTGTGGCTGTTGACTCCGAGGAAATGACGCGAGAAAACAAATTTAAGGAAATTAATTCTATCTTATCCGCCAAAAAGTGTATTGCTGAAAAATTCATAATAATTCAACACTTTTGTTTTGAAACTTGGGCGCTAGGAAATAGAATATTCTTACGAAAAAACACTGAAAATAATACGTTGCGAAAGTATGTCAAACACTATAATGTTGCCCAGAAAGATCCCGAGCTTCTTTTACCATTTCCAGGTTCAGAAATGACAAGAGCACAATTTGCATATAATTATTTGCGCCTCGTTATTAATGATAAGCAACCAAGTGCTTCTTATAAAAAAGGGAGACCAGGCATTGTATCAGATCGGTCATTCTTCTATCAAGTAAGGGCAAGGTTAAACGACACAAACCATATTTTGAGTTTTCAATCTTTTATTGATGCTTTTTTTTCCTGATTTAACAATCTTGATGTAAAAAACGCCACTGGTACAGGGGCGTTTTCTTTTCAAGGGGTTATTCCTTTAAGGGAAATGCCGCATTAAAATAGAACTTATGAACGAGATTACCAGATCATCTCGGGTAACCATTGCCTTGCAGGTCATCCAACGCATGAACGAAGGCTTGAGTGTCAAGGAGGCTTGCAGTGAAGTGGGCATGCCATGAAGCACATATTATTACATTATTGCCCGTGACCCAGCAGCTATCGCCATATCCCAGTATATAGGGACTGCCAATCATCGTGAGCGTCTCTGGATGATCCTTGTCACCCAGGTCCATGATAACCGGGCTTCTTATCGAAACCCGGTTCTGTTTGCCAGTCGGGGCGCGGGGAGTTGTTGAGCACAGCGAAATCCCTGTAAGGGAAACCCCGGACCTAGGTTAAACGAAACCGGGCTTCTCATCGAAACCCGGTTCTTTTCGTCAGTCGGGGCGCGGGGAGTTGTTGAGCGCAGCAAAATCCCTGTAAGGGAAACCCGGACCTACACTGAATCGAAACCGGGCTTCTCATCGAAACCCGGTACTTTTCGTTAGTCGGGGCGCGGGGAGTTGAACCCCGGACCTCTTGCACCCCATGCAAGCGCGCTAGCCGGACTGCGCTACGCCCCGAAAAATAAGATCTTTCTCTAACCGACCTTATTTTACTGTAGACGGACAATTCTGTCCAGATTTATTCAAGAGATAGATGTTGCCAGACAATTTCTCAAAGGAATTTGAAGATTGTTTATGAACGATTCAGCCTTTTCGTAGTCGCCAGTTCAATCAGGGTAAAAAGGTGAAATTCCAGGTAGAAAAGACGGGCAAGAGCGTCTGGCAAGACGCGGCTAAGTCGTCTTGTAGACGCAGAGGCGCTAATATTATTAAAGACGGGGCCATAATGGTATTCTTAAGCCTTGTTTAATTTCACGCTAAAAGGCATTTACAAACTGAAAATGCGGACACGCCCATTACGATGGGAGAATTGGGGCCATTGGCATGAGTCTGGAGCACAGTCATGAAGCCGCCAACCACAAAACCCGCCGCCCTCGCATCAACCTGGAAGAATCTCAGGAGACCCTGGATAGCGCTTCTCCTGAAAATGTAATCAGCGGGTTGACCCTTGCTCAAAACCGGATGGTCGGATTGCAGCAAACTGTCGGCAACCGGGCGGTCATGCGCTCCGTGGTGCAGCGCCAGGGTGAACACCAACCCCCGGCGCACAACCAGCCAGCCCCATCCACTCAAGCTGCTCCACCTGTTCCAGCTTCTCCGGCTGCCCCGGCCACCGCTACTGCAACTCCGGCTGCACCTGGACCTGCTGAGAACCAGATGGCTTATACCATCAGCCTGCGCCTTCCCGGTGGGGCGCAAATGCACTTTGAAAATTTACCTCGCGACCAGGCGCTGCGTCGAACTCGATTACGTTGCCGAATTGATTGGGGGCCGAATTGACTCCGAGCGCCAGAGTCATGTACACATGATCGAGCAATCAGTCGAATCATGGTTTACTGCGGCTGTATCTGATTGGCTGTCGTTTCACGAAAGGCCATCCGTTACTATTTGGGATGTGCCTATGGACAGCCTGAACAGGGCTCGTTCACAGATCCGGGGCGGTAATATTCGCGAAGCCATCGATATCCTGAAAATGACAACCCAACAGGCGAATGATGCCATGCATCGGGTGAGCGATTATCGCGAAGCAGCCATCACCGGCGAGCACAGCGGTGCGCAACGTGCAATAATAGGGCTGGAAATAAGCGAAGTAGTTCTGGCAGGAATTGCTACTGTGGCAACAGGCGGGGCTGCTGGCGGCCTCTTCGCAGCCGGTTCAGGAGCGTCAATATTGGCCGGGTCCGCAGTGGGGGGAGTGACGGCAGGGGCCTATGGAATGATAATGAGTGAATCCGGCCAGATCAGCGAGCATGTACTGGGTCTCCGGCGGAACTTCGATTTTGAGGCCGTGTGGCGGCGCGGCGCGCACGATGCCATCCTCGGTTTTGTCGGAGGTATTATAGGTGGAGGTTTGAATGTAGCTTTATCCCGGGTTGCGACAGGATATATATTAGCCAACAAGTCAATGATAGTCCGCTTTGCCGAGGCTAACTTTATGGATGGTGAAGCCTTGTTCCAATTCATATCCAGGAGTGGTCCGAGGTTATTTTCAGAGTTCATCAGCTTTATCCCTTCTAATGTACTCAACACTGCAGTATCAAACGTCGTTACCCGGGCGGTTGGAGATGAAAGTGCCCGCCGGCAGTTGGACCAGGAAAGTTTCTGTCGCCAGGCCTGGACGCAAATGGTGCAGGGTGGAATCATTTCTATGTTTGTGTCCTTCGTGACACACCGAATGGCACCCGTAGGTGCGGCCCGGACCGGCCAAACTCCGACTGAATCGCCGGCGGCCAGCCAGCTTGCCCTGCCTGAGCCAGCCCAGGCCGGCGCGGTTGAACCGGTCCCATCCGGTCGATCTTCGCTCACTTCAGTGGAGCCCCAGGCAGCCGCTCCCGTTTCACCTCAGGCTGCGATAGGAGAGCAGACTGGTCCTGCCGCGCCATCAACTCCAGCGCTAGCTGCGCCTCTACCACCGGAAGAGGCGCTGGCTGCCCCACAGGCGCCGCCCCAAGAGCAGGCCGGTGCTCCCGCAGCCGCTGGTGGGCCGGTGGCGCCACTGACACCGGCGGAAGCGCTGGCAGCTACGCAGGCGGCGCCCCGGGCTGCGGAAGGAGTACAGGCTGGTGTTCCAGCGGAAGCTGCGCCGGCGGCGCCCCTGATACCGGCGGAGGCGCTGGCAGCCACGCAGGAAGCACCCCGGGCAGTGGCCGGAAGGCAGGCCGGTGCTCCTGCGGCCGCAGGTGGGCCGGCGGCGCCCCTGACGCCGGAGGAGGCACAGGCAGTCACGCGGCAGGCGCCTCGGGCGGCAGAGGGAGAGCGGGCCATTGCACCACAGCCGGGCGTATTACCGGCTGAATTGCAGGTTATGAATTTGAACCGCGGGTCCGCGCTTGACCGAGGGCAAGCCGAAGCAGTGCTGCATTACATGAGAACGGTTAGGGGGGAGGGGGTTCTCTGGTCGACGGATTGGGACCACTATACATCCTATTACCAGGATATTGCCGGGAGGGGGGCGATCCCGCCGAGGTATGGATTTGTTCGTCCTGACGGGATACCCCAGCTATACTTGCCTAATAGGTTGGGGTTGATGGGTCCAAATGAGGCTCTTCCACCGATTCACCCTAGGTTAGGTGGTCCTGGCACAGTAGCACCTGAGGGGCAGGGCGGTGCTCCCGCGGGTGCTGGTCCGGAGGTACCCCTGACACCGGCGGAGGCGCTGGCAGCCACGCAGGAAGCGCCCCAGGCAGTGGCCGGAGGGCAGGCCGGTGCTCCCGCGGCAGCTGCGCCGGCGGCACTACCGACGCCGGAGGAGGCCCAGGCAGTCACGCGGCAGACGCCTCGGGCGGCAGAGGGAGAGCGGGTCATTGCACCACAGGCGGGTGGATTACCGGCTGAATTGCAGGTTATGAATTTGAACCGCGGGTCCACGCTTGACCGAGGGCAAGCCGAAGCAGTGCTGCATTACATGAGAACGATCCGGTCGGAGGGGGTTGTCTGGTCGACGGATTGGGACCACTATACATCCGAATACCAGGCTATTGCCGGGAGGGGGGCCATCCCGCCGCGGTATGGGTTTGTCCGTCCTGACGGAGTACCCCAGCTATACTTGCCCAACAGGTTGGGGCTAATGAGTCCCAATGAGCCGCTCCCGCCGCTCCACCCATTGTTGCAAAGTCCAGAGACGCCAGCAGTCGAAGCGCCAACAACGGGGGGAGTAACACCCCAGGTTGCCAGTGGTGTCCAGGAACCTACAGGCCAATCAGCCAGAATATTTGGTGGAGAGAATCCCGTCAGCGGAAACACGCTGACTGGAATTGGCCAGCCTGGCGAACAGACCAGTACAAGCCAAGTCAATGAAGGAGCAGTTGGTCCCCAGGAGACACCGCCGTCAAGGGGAGCGCAAACACTATCCGGTACGGGAGGCCGGAGTTATACCGCGCTTTCCAGGCAGCAGGCCCAGGCAGTCCAGGCGTATGCTGAGCAATTGCATCTTCTTCGAGTATCAATAGAAAGGGTGCGCAGCTTGGCTGCCCGGGCTCCACACAATGAAATCGCAAGAGAACAATTGCCCCACGCACGCGAGCTCCTTGAACACACACGAAACAGGGTAGATGAACTAGAGAGTCAGGTTGGCAGCCCAGAGTTGGTCGAAAGGGCACGCTCTCATGGCGGGCGCAGCCATCCTCTTGATGCAGAAGATTATCAAAATGATTTCGAAAGGCTTACCGGAAATCAAGGTCCTGCCCCGGAGGGTGGATTCATCACTGATGATGGCATGATCGTCACTTTTTTCCGGCGGGGAGGATAAGACATCATTGACATTTCTAGGTAACTGCTCAATCTCTTACACTCTTCCCCACCCGTAAAAAGTTGGCACGAACAAAATCCGCTCGCCTTTCCGCCAGGCGGCCGCGTCCAGATTGAGCAGTTTGGCCACCTCAACGGGTGAGGTCGTTTCGCTCAAATCAGCCTGGATCATCTCATATTCGGATTCACGCTCTTCTTCTGATGGGGGAGCGCCCCACTGCCCACCCAGCAGCCCGACCTGGATTTCCTTCAGGCCGGCCTGTCCCAGCCAGCTCGCCAGCTTGCGCCCGGCGTAAGTGTCAGCTCCCTGGGCGTGTAAAGCAGTCGCCTGTTTCCAACCCAACGTCGAAAGCGGATCGGGATAATCGATGCGCCCGCCATAATCCGGCTCAGCCAGGGCCACCACCCAGCCGCCGGGCTGTACCACGCGTCGCATTTCGGTTAAGGCAGCCACCGGTCGCTGGCCCACAGCAAAAAAAAGTGGCAGACGGCGCAGTCGAAGCTGGCTGGAGCAAAAGGCAGAAAATGCGCATCTCCCTGGATAAAAACGCTCGCCGGGTTGATCCGCCCGGCATAGCCGAGGAAATCCTGACGGATATCCAGGCCATATACCTCTGCGCCGGTCATGCGCTGCAGACTGGCGCTGATTACACCCGTGCCACAGCCGGCTTCGAGGATCCGCCGGCAACCTTCCAGGTTCAACTGCTTCACGCAATACTGCCGGATTTGCTCCGTCCAGCCTGCCTGCAAGCTAAAACGCCGGTGCCAGTCTCCGGCATCCCACTTCACCGCTTCTGCCAGATCTTTTCCCATGGGTCAGTCAGCAGGTTACCCAACACCGTGGTGACCCCCTGGGTGGGAAGCACGTCTCCATCCGGCTCAACGTACAGCCAGGCGCGCCCGGCTCCGCTGGGTGGTTTCTCGTGCTCTGCAATCTCGAGGGCTACCGGGTGCACGTGGGAGTAAGGCACCGGCAGGTCCCACACCAGGCTCATCAGCCGGTCGGCGGCGGCAGCGCTTAAAACGTGCAGAGTTTCCGCGAAAGAAGCATCGTTGGCCGAAAGCGAAACTTCCTTCACGCCCATATCGCATAAGCGGTCGAGCAGGGTAATGAAAGGGGTCGCATCGGCCTGGTCGATGGTCAGATGGACGGTCACGTGAATATCTTCGACCACGGCATCTCGCACGGCCTCCCAGGATTGGTCTTCGCCAGGTTGTAAGAGGATCATCAAATGATCGAGACCGCTCTGCAGCAGTTGGTGGAAATAATGAGTGTCGGTCAGCCGGAAACCATCCGTCAGCAGGCCCGTCACCTGGCCTAATTTCTGGCCGTGTGCGATCAAATCTGGCAGGTCGGGGCGCAAGGTTGGCTCGCCGCCGGTAAAAATGACGTGCGGGATACCAGCGTTCCAGGCTTTTTCCATGATCGTTTTCCATTCTTCGGTGAGCAGCTCGCGTCCGACGCGTTCGACCGGAGCTACGTCTTTGGCGACCTGTTCGGATACCCGGTAGGTCAGGGCGCAGTCCAGGCGCAGCGGGGCAGACAGGTCTTTGAAGTGCGGGTCGACCCGCTGGAAGTCGAGGAAGGTTTCCGGATCGAGGCCAGGGGTAGAAATCAGCTCCTGGATGCGTTGGATCAGCTCGCGGTAATCCTGGCGGGCCTGATCTTTCTTGACGTGGTAACGACGGGCGATTTGCTCGACGGCTGAGTCTTCAGGTGTTTTTTGCACCAGGTGATAAATGAGTTCGGTAGCAGTCTGGTTCAGGTGCAGGACGGTCTTCGCATTCACCACCAGGATGCCTTCGCCATCCGGCTCGACCCGCAAATGCAAGCGGTACTGCATAGGGGCATCCGGGGGCGTCTGGTAAGGAAAAACCCCCGGCGGAAGCGGTTTAAATGGAACAAAAACACGTTCGATCATGCGGTTGAAGAAGCTCATTTATCCCTCCGTTTCTTAAAATCCAGCAGGCAAATTAGACGTTGAAATCAATTCGGGTTGGTTCAGGCGCGCCAGCGGGCAGCCCCCGCCGCATTCTGAAAGCAGCGCGCAGGCATTACAGACAGATGGCAGGCCCTTACGTTCGCGCAAGCCAACCGCCAGTGGGTGGTTCCAGATCATCTCCCAGGAAGTGGTCAGCATATTTCCCAGGGGTTGGTAATACGATTGGCAGGGGATGACCGCCCCATCCGGCTCGATGCACATGTTATAGAGCGCCGCCGAGCAGCCTTTGACGCCCAGCTCCATCTGAACCGGGTCGAAGTGACAGTATTGGGTGGGGGTATACCAGATCAGGCGCTGCCCGTATTTTTCGGTCGAGCGGCGGGCCAGATCCAGCAAGGGCGGCAGTTCGCCTTCGGCCAGTCCGGTGCCGACCGTCTGCCCGCGCCCGGAATAGATCAGGGCGTTCAGGCCGATGGTAGGCACGCCCAGCTCCCCCAGAAATTCAAGCGTCTCCGCCAGGTAGGGGGCGTTGGTGCGCAGCAGCGTGGTATTGGTCATCACGTACAGGTTCTTGATCGCCAGGGCGTTCTTCAGACCCGCCACGGTGTCGCCCCAGGCGCCCTGCTCGCTGTGCGCCCACCATCTTATCGTGGATGGCCGGGTCGTGCGATTCCAGGGTAATCTGGGCGTGATCCAACCCGGCTGATACCAGCTCGTTGAGGTAAGCGGCGTCTTTCAAGCGCCGCCCGTTGGTATTGATCCCGGTGATCTGGCCTTTTCCCTCGGCGTAAGCGATCAGTTGGGCCAGGTCGTGGCGTTGAGTCGGTTCACCGCCGGTGAAAACCACATGGGGAATGCCCGCTTCCCACAACTTATCCAACACCTGTTTCCAACGCCCGGTATCCAGCTCGGGATACTGGCGCGGGCGGGCATTGTAGCAGTGGGAACAGTTGTTGTTGCAGCGGTAGGTGATCGCCAGGTCCATGCGGTAGGGCGCCGACGGCCTGACCGAGAAAGGCGTGATGGTATCCAGTTCAAGCTCACAGATCGGGCAGGCGCCGTTGGGAGAAATCAGCTCGCGTATCTGTTCGTCCATCTGGTGGTAATCGAGCAGCGCCTGTTCTTTAGAGACGTTGTAACGGCGGGTGATCAAGCTGGCAACCTGGGCAACCGGGATTTTTTGCAGCACCAGCCAGGCCATGAAGACCGCCGTCGGGTTGAGATGGAACACGCGCGCCGCATTAACGATCAGCAGCCCGCTGCCATCTGCGTCCACGCGCAAGTGGACGCGGCTTTTTTCTCCGTCCGAAACCTGCTCGTAATGGTGGATACCCACCGCAATTGCAGGCGGTAAAGGTTGCCGCTTAAATCGTTCCAGGAA
Source organism: uncultured Chloroflexia bacterium (assembly GCA_963820415.1). Taxonomy (GTDB): domain Bacteria; phylum Chloroflexota; class Anaerolineae; order Anaerolineales; family Anaerolineaceae; genus CAWFZT01. The sequence continues at coordinate 259,411 of CAWFZT010000005.1, forward strand.
AAAGGTCTTGAATTCAGCCAAGGAAGTCATAAAAGCATCCTATCGCCCACCTCCTGCACAGGCGCAGGCGCAGCCCGCGCAGGCGCAGGCGCAGGAGTGATGGCTACCGCTCCCGCTGCCGTGAAAGCTCGAGCTTGAAGAGGTAGTGACCGGGACCGGGTTGGTTTTAGCGGTGACGCCATCGGTAAAGTTGATAATATTGCCAATGATACCGGCCGAGAAGCTCTGCACGCTGTTGATCACTGATGCAGCAAAAACGCCGCCTGGCAGTGTTGGCAGGGAAGTTCCGGAAGATGATCTGTCTTCTCCCGTTGAAATAGGGGTTGCCGCTGGGACGCCGGTGCCGCTGCCCAGGCTGGCCAGGTGGTAGCCAGGGTCATAATTTCCCCACCACACCGGTAAAAGGGCCGGTCCAGCGTCAAAGACCCGGTGAGTGTGTTCAGCGTAATTTTGGTCGAGCATAGTCCACTCTATGTTCTCGCCGAATATCTGGCTTTTCACATCCGGCGTGCCAGCGGTTTCAACCTGTTCCCAGGCGCGCTTGATGATATCCTGATAATAAGCCACGGTTTCCTTACGGCTGAAACCCTTCATAGTTTCGGTAACGCTTTGTACCAGGGCAACCATCATGTCTTGTAGAGCATTTTTTTGGCTGTCAGGCAAGGCCGATTGGAAGGCTTGCAGGAAATTGATCTCGTAGGTATGCAAACCTTCTGGTTGAGGTGTGACTGTTTCGATCTTCAAAGGATCACGCGTGACGACTTTGGCAGCGTTCTTCTTAAGCAGGGAGAACAGGATCATGGTAAGGATTTTATCCATGGGCTGTTCCATCAGGATGGCTGCTTCAACGGCAGTCAGACCGCGCTTGATGCCATTTCCTTCGATGGAGATCGAAGGCGGTAAGTAGGCCATTTTTTGTTGACGGGTAATCCAAAGGATCAAATACACAATAGCCCCGATGATTACAATGGTTACCAAAAAGGGGCAAATGACAAATATAGCCGTAAGAAGTATAGAGCCAAAGGTCATAAGTAAACCCACCAAGGCGACGAAATCGAAGCTTGGCGGCTGTACAATGGCGCCGGCTGGAACTAGGCGGGCCGGAAAAGCAGCACCGAAGATATATTGGGTCGAGCCGTTGGCATTGCTGGTTTGCCAGCGATAAAAGACGTGGTTGGATTGGTCAAAGCCGGTTTGAGGGCTGGCGCTGCCCGGCCAGTTTTTGGGTGGGTAGAAGCGTGGGTCCTGGCCGTTCGTCACCGGCAGGACCAGGGTGACGGTGAAATCGGTGCTGCCAGAGACATAATTTGAATCGAACCAGGTTGGCGAAAACTGGAGGCTGGCGTAAGGCTCGCTCTCTTTCTGCGTTCCTGGGTAAAGCATGTTTCTGACTGTGCCTATGTGGCAGTGAACCGTTCCGGATCCTCCAGCCGGGATAGAATAAGTTCCCAGCCCAAGCGCCACACCGGGTTTGACGTATTGTGAGGGCTGGACATCGGAAATGCTAACTCCATTCACATCTGCTGTTATGCTGTGGATATCATAGTTAGAGTTTGACATACCCACGTCCACATAATCGATGGGGTGCGCCCCGGCGTTATTTGCGAAATCGAAGGTGTAGTCGATTGTGGCTATCCCCCCGGATGTAACCGTGATGGTAACCACTTCACGGGTGAGCTTAAAACTGTAATTTTGCGCGAAGACAGGGCTGGCTGTCAGTGCCAGAACAAATAAGACGAGCAGCAAGCCGAATAACTTTTTCGTCTAACTTTCTCCTTGAAGGTCAGATTACCATTTTGGTTCTGCAGTGAGCAGGCAGATTGTAAGGAAGTAATGGCAGACAACCACCTGAACTATAGTGACCATAATGTATCTTATCGACCGCCTCCGGCGCAGGCACAGGCGCAGCCCGCGCAGGCGCACGCGCAGGCGCAATGTCCGCCGCCCCCGCCGCCGTGATAGCTCGAGCTGGTTGTGACCGGTACCGGGTTAGTTTTGGAGGTGATGCCTCCGGTGAAGCCGGTTACGTCGCCAATTACCCCGGCGGAGAAACCCTGGACGCCGTTGACAATGGAGGCGGCGAAAGAGCCGCCTGGTAGGGTTGGCAGGGAGGACCTTCCCCCTCCGATCGAGCCGGTCGAAACCGCTGGAGCAGCGCCCCCGCCGGTGAAGGAGGCAGGATGGTATCCCGGGTCGTAATTTCCCCACCACAGGGGCAAGAAAACCGGTCCGGAACCGAAGACGCGGCGGGTGTGGTCGTCGTAATCGTGATCGAGCATGGTCCAACCCATGTATTCGTCGTATTTCTGGCTCTTGACGTCAGGAGTGCCAGCAGCCTCCACCTCGTCCCAGGCGCGCTTGATAATGTCCTGGTAATAGGCCACGCTTTCCTTGAGGCTGAAACCTTTCATCTTCTCTGCCACGCTTTGCACCACGGCAATCATCATGGTCTGCAGCGCCTGGCGCTGGCCAACCGGCAGAGGGGATTGAAAGGCCTTGATGAAGTCCGTCTCGTAAGCCTGTAATCCTTCTGGCTGCGGGGTGACGGCCTCTATTTTGAGCGGGTCGCGCGTAATTACTTTCGCAGCATTCTTTTTGACTACCGAGAAAAGGATCATGGTGAGGATTTTGTCCATCGGCTGCTCCATCAGGATAGCAGCTTCGACGGCGGTCAGGCCACGCTTGATGCCGTGACCCTCGATAGATATCTTGGGCGGCAAGTACTGCATCTTGCGCTTGCGGTTGCCCCACAGCGAGGCATACAGGGAAGGAACTAGAAATAGGAGCACGAAAAAGCCAATACAAAGGCAAGTCGAATTCTGTCCAAACCAGGCGCCGAAGTTAAAGGAGGGCGGCTGGACAATGGTCCCGGCCGGTACCAGGCGGGCCGGAAAGGAGGCGCCGAAGGTGTATTGGGTGTAGGCATTGGCGTTGGTGGCTTGCCAGCGATAGAAGACGAGGTTTTGCTGGGTTAAGCCGGCCTGGGGGCCGGCGTTGCCTGGCCAGTTCTTGGGCGGGTAGAAACGTGGCACATTCGCGTCCTGTACTGGCAGGATTATCGTGACGGTTACATTGGTAGCGCCCGAGGCGTATTTCGCATCGAACCAGTTCGGCGAAAACTGGAAGCTGGCGTATGCCTCGCTTTCTTTGGCCGTTCCAGGATAGAGGACGTTGGTAACCTCGGTAACCTGGCAGTGCACAGTTCCGGAACCCCCGGCTGGGATAGCATTACCTCCCAATCCTAAGGCCACACCACTGACGTACTGCGAATTCTGGATATCTGTGATAGCCTTTCCATCGACATCGGCAGTGATATTGCTGAGGCTATAGGCGCTATTAGCAGGCATTCCAACATCGACATAATCGATCGAGTGCGCCCCGGCGTTGTTGCTGAAAGTGTAGGTGTAGTCGATAGTAGCCGTCCCATTGGTGGTGACCGTAACGGTGACGGTTTCACTAGTCACCTTGAAACTATAGTCCTGTGCGAAAACTGGGCTGACGATCAGCCCCAGCAAGAACAATACGATCAGCAAGCTGAAAATCTTTTTTCTCATCCGACTCCCTCCCTCCAGGTCAGTTTACCTTTTTTTGGAATTTTAGCGGCTGATGTGTGGTTTTGGGGTCAAATTTTGACCCCTGGTCGTTTCAGTTATTTGACAGAAGCTTACCATTTCGGTTCTTCGGTGAGCTGGTAGGTGGTATGGCAGTACGGGCAGGTGACCACCGGGGCACCGGCGACCATCTGGATATTTTCCGGCGCCAGGGTTCCCCCGCAGGACTGGCACTTTAGCGTATCCATTTTGACGTTGCCTGGCAGCTCGACGTTTAGAGTAACGTTTTGCCCGGAAGCCGGGGCGGTTTTACCGCTGCGCGCCGCAAAGAAGATAATGACCAGGCCGATACCCACGCTGACCAGGCCGATGAGGATCCAACCCGGCGAGCCCTGCGGGCTGAAAGCGCCCCAAATGAACAATACCCCAAAGAAAACCAGGATCACCGCAACGATATAGGCAACAATTTTCATGGCTTCCTCCTTATTTTATTAGTGTAACATTATTTATTCTGGGAGGCAATTATATTTTTGAGGGTTTTTTCTTCATTGTCTTCAAGCTTGAATTTGATGTATTATTAACCCACCAAACACAAGTTGTCATGCTTCCCTTTTTGGGGTGAAAATTATGGACGATCAAACTCTTTTCCAGGAATTGCAGCTCCTCCGCCGGGAGATTAATTTCCACAATTACCGTTACAATGTCCTGGATGCCCCGGTCATCAGCGATGCGGAGTTCGACCACCTGATGGCACGGCTGAAGGAAATTGAAGCCAGCCATCCGCAGTGGATCACCACTGATTCGCCCACCCAGCGCGTAGGCGGGACGCCCTCCAGCAAATTCACTAAAGTGCAGCATCCGGGGCCCATCCTCAGCCTGGCCAATGGTTTCGACCTGGAGGACGTGCAGGCCTGGTACGACAGGTTGGCCCGCCTAGACGAGCGCGTGTTGAAAGCTGATTTCGTCACGGAGCCGAAGATTGATGGGCTGACGGTCGTGCTGCACTACCGGGATGGTTTGTTCGTCCAGGGGGCGACCCGCGGCGACGGCGAAGTGGGCGAGGATATCACCCCCAACCTGCGCACTTTACGGGCTGTACCCCTGCACATTCCACTGAATACGGAAGGACCCCAGCCCCCGGCGTACATCGTTGTGCGCGGTGAGGCTTTCATGCTGATCAAAGACTTCGATAAATTAAACCGCAAGCTGGAAGAAGAAGGTAAACCAGCTTACCAGAACCCGCGCAATACGGCAGCCGGCTCGCTGCGCCAGCTCGATCCCAGCCTGACTGCCAGCCGCCCGTTGACCCTGCTTACTTACGCCGTCGTGGCCGCCGAAGGTAGCGTGCCGTCCCGGCAGTGGGACCTGCTGCAATACCTGTCCGACCTGGGCTTTCCGGTCACCACCCTGGCGGAGTACTGCCCGGATTTCCAATCCGTGCTGCGCTCGTGCGCAGCCTGGATGAAGCGCCGCGATACCCTTGCTTTCGAGGCGGATGGGGTGGTGATCAAGCTGAACGACCTGCGCCTGGCGGCTGACCTGGGCGTGGTGGGTAAAGACCCGCGCGGCGCCCTGGCGCTCAAGTTCCCTGCCCGCGAAGTGACCACCCGGCTGCTGGATATTGGGGTTAACGTGGGCCGCACCGGACGCCTGGTGCCCACGGCTACCCTCGAACCGGTCGAAGTCGGCGGGGTGATTGTTAAACAGGCTACCTTGCACAATTTCGACTATATCGCCGAAAAAGATATTCGCATCGGCGACCGGGTGCTGCTTAAACGCGCTGGCGATGTGATCCCCTACGTTATTGGACCGGTGATAGAGGCGCGCGATGGCAGCGAAGGCGTATTCCAGCCCCCACAGGTCTGCCCGGTTTGTAAACAGCCGGTCGAAAATTTCCCTGGAGAAGTGGATTGGTACTGCGTCAACGCCGCCTGCCCGGCTCAACTGCTGCGCAACCTGGAGCATTTTGTCTCGCGCGGAGCGATGGAAATTGTCGGCCTGGGTGAAAAAATTGTCGAACAACTGGTGGAGGCCGGCCTGGTGCAGGACGTGGCCGACCTGTACACGCTAAAGAGGGAGGATTTACTCAAGCTGGAAGGTTTTGCCGAGAAAAAAGCCGATAATTTGCTGGCGGCGATTGAGACTTCGCGCCAGCAGCCCCTGCCTCGCTTGATCAACGCCCTGGGAATCCGCGGTGTGGGCGAGGTGATGGCGGTCGACCTGTCCAAACACTATTCCAACCTGGACGAGTTGGAGCGGGCCACGGTAGATGAGCTGCGCACCATCGAAGGGGTCGGCCCCAACATTGCCCAGGCGATCGTCGACTGGTTTGCCCGGCCAGCCAACCAGCGCCTGCTGCGCAAGCTCAAGGCGGTAAATTTATGGCCGGCCACCAAGATCGAGGTGAAGACTCCCGGCAGCGCCTTACTTGAAGGCCAGACCTTTGTCATAACCGGCACCTTGCCATCTTTGTCCCGCGAAGAGGCGCGTGAACTGGTCCAGAAGTTTGGCGGCAAGGTCACCGACAGCGTCAGCAAGAAAACCAGCTACCTGGTGCTGGGCGAAAATCCCGGCTCCAAGCTGGATAAAGCCCGCCAATTAGGCGTGCAGCTGCTGGATGAGGCCGGCCTGCGCCGCCTGGTGGGGCAGTAGATCCTATGGCAGCCATCTGCCTGAAGAGCGGGCGCGATAAATCCGTCCGGCAGCGCCACCCGTGGGTCTTTTCGGGCGCCATCCACCACCTGCAAGGCGATCCGCAGATGGGCGAGACGGTGGAGGTGCGTAACGAGGCTGGCGAATGGCTGGCCTGGGCGGCTTACAGCCCCTTTTCGCAAATCCGCGGGCGCATCTGGTCGTGGGAGCAGGGAGAAAGTATCGACGCCAGTTTTATCCGCAGGCGTCTGGAGCAGGCCGTGCGTATGCGCCAGGCCCTCGTCCCTCCTGAGGAAACCAACGCCCTGCGCCTGGTCCACGGGGAGTCGGACGGGCTGCCTGGAGTAGTGGTCGACCGCTATGCCGGTGTGTTGGTGCTGCAGATCCTTTCCGCCGGGGCGGAAGCCTGGCGGCAGTCGCTGGTGGATGGGCTGGTCGAGCTGACCGGCCTGCAGCAGGTCTACGAACGTTCGGACGTGGATGTGCGCAGCCTGGAAGGACTACCCGAGCGCACCGGTTCTTTGCATGGCTCACCCCCTCCCGGGCGGCTGGTCATCCGGGAAAGTGGGCTTGATTTTATTGTGGATGTATGCACCGGGCAGAAGACTGGTTTTTACATTGACCAGCGCCGCAACCGCCAACGCGTAGGGGCGCTGGTGGCGGGCCGGAAAGTGCTCAACTGTTTTTGCTACAGCGGGGCTTTCAGTGTTTATGCCCTGGCTGGCGGAGCTGAAAGAGTGCTTTCCATCGATTCCTCGGCGGATGCACTGGGGCTGGCAGCAGAAAACATGACCCTGAATGGTTTCCCTGCTGAAAAAGCCGAATGGCTGGAAGGCGACGTTTTCCACGAGCTGCGCCGGCTGCGCGACCGGGCCGAATCGTTCGACGCCATCATCCTCGACCCGCCCAAGTTTGCCCCTACCGCCGCCCAGGCCGAACGGGCCGCGCGGGCTACAAAGATATCAACCTGCTGGCCTTTAAGCTGCTGCGCCCGGGCGGCCTGTTGTTTACGTTTTCCTGCTCCGGGGGCATTTCAGCCGACTTGTTCCAGAAAATCGTCGCCGGGGCGGCTTTGGATGCGGGTGTGGATGCACGCATCGTCGAACACCTGGCGCAAGGCCCTGATCATCCGGTGGCGCTCAATTTCCCGGAAGGGGCCTATTTGAAAGGGTTGGTTTGCCAGGTTTCGGATTAACAGCAGAAATTTGCCAGCTACTAGGAACCGCCGGCCGCCGGGATGAAACCGTACTTTGCCATGACCGCCTGCCCATCCGGAGACAATACCAGGGCGACAAAGGCTTTGGCCAGGTCAGGATTCTTGCTGTCGGAGATAGGGGCGATTGGATAAACCGCCACCGTATTTAAGGCATCCGGAATATCCAACTTGCCTATTTTCGGGGCGACATCCGCCGTAAAATCTGTGACAAACACGATCCCGGCATCGGCCTCGCCTAGAGACACCTTGGTGACGACTGACTTTACATTTTCCTCATAAGAAACTACGTTTTTCAATACATTGTCTTTAAATTGTGGGTCGAATCCGGGATCTTTGACGGCTTTGTCCAGAAAATCGAGAGAATACTGGCCAGCTGGCAATGATTTGTCCTCCAGATCCAGCTTCAATCCTGGTTTTGCCAGGTCTTTCAGCGCCGTCAAACCAGCCGGATTATCCTTGGGGAAAATGACCACCAGGCGGTTCTTGACGAAGGTTTGCGCGTCCGCTTGATTGACCCGCTTGGACGTGACTGCGGCAGCCATGTATTTCGGGCTGGCGCTGGCAAACACGTCCGCGGCTGAACCCTGATCCAGTTGTTGGGCTAACTGCAGTGAATTGGCAAAGTTGAAGGAAACCTTTACGCCTGGATTCTGGGTCTCAAACATTGTTCCCAGTTCGGTGAAAGATTTGGTCAAGGAGGCCGCCGCTAAAACTGTCAGGGTTTTAGATCTGGCTGGCGCCTGGGTGGGTGGAACAGCCATAGGCGCCAGGGTGGCGGGCGCTTGTGTGGCCGGCGCCTGGGTGGCGGCCGGCGCTTGCGTGGCGGGCGCGGTGGTCGGGGCGACGGGTGTGGCCTGGGGGGCACAGGCAGCGCTGGCCAGCAGGACGATCAAGAGCAACTGCGATAGAAATTTGGAACGCATAATATTTTTCTCCTCTTTATGAAGCTGGATGGTGATAAACAATAATAGCGGTAACGCAAGCAGTTTCCAGGATTCCGAGAGCCTTCGGCCAAACCAATCTGAAAGAGAAGTTATCCCAAGGTGGCTGAGATCATTGGTTGGGGGAACGGATAGGCTTGAGGTCTTTGCCATCATTATGCAAGTTTTTCTTTACTGATGAGCTCGCCTGGCATACCATCCGAGTTTATCGACCGCATGAACATCAAATTCAGGCACATAAGGTTTGATATCTAACAAGGGTGTTCCATCCAGCATATCGACACATTGGATATGCAGAAGCGAACCGGTCCTTTGGATTAACCGAACAACGGATAAACCGATTGGATTCGGCCGGCAATAAAAACGGGTGGCGAAGATACCATGCAGTTGATTATCCAGAAATGGTTTAACCATTAATTCTGTGCTGTTGAGCGCGGCATGGAAAACATAAATCAGGATCAAATGGGAGAGCCCATCAATACTATCCAGCCCTGCTTCATATTCGGAAAATACCTCAATTTCCCCGAAAGCCGTGGAACGCGAAGATTGGATGGGCGCCTCAGATATTTTTGTAAATGGAGTACGAATTACCCCAATTGGTTTCATGCAGAATTCCATGATTGTCTGACTCCTTAATTTCGTCTAAAAACACTTTGAAATTCAGCACGACAATAGTCCAGCCACTCGAGCATGGCCTGGGTTTGGGAAATGCGATATTGGAATATTATCCTCTCATAGCGTTGTTCATCGGTGGTCTTTGAGTAGCTGATATGGAGACTGGCTAGCCATTCCGTGCATACCGCCTTTTGTTCTTCAATCAGTTCCAGACTGACCTCAACGCCTGATTTCTGGGCGAAATAAAGTTTTGCCAGAAACTCCTGGCGCATATCCCGGCCATGACTGACAGGGCTGGTGACCCAGGCCAGGAATGATTGCCTCCCAACCGGCGTGACCTGATATTCTTTGCGCATCAAGTGCGCTTCACCGGGCACCATATTTGAGGTTAGCAGCCCATCTTCTGCTAATTTATCTAACAGGGCATACAGTTGACTTTGCTTAATATGCCAGACAAGAGAAATGCCTTCGAAATTGCTGAGCTTCTTATACAGGTCATATCCATGGATTGGGCCTTGGCATAAAAAACCCAAAAGGATGTACTCCAGAGAAAGAGGGGCTTGTGAGCGTGCCATATTTATATTATGAATATTCAAAGAATGAATATATTAATTATATCAGATTAAAGCAGAAATCGGGTTTCTTCTGAGAAACCCGATTTCTAAGTCCAGGTGGAGATGGCGGGAATTGAACCCGCGTCCGAAAAATTCGTCCCTCGGATATCTACGAGCTTAGTCAGTCATTGCTCTTGCTGGAAAATGGAAAACTGACAGACCATTCATCCAGCCAGCCGCTAGGACCCGAAAGCCCTCTTTCATACGAGGCACGGCAACTCGTACGGCACTCTGACTTTGTGACGTCTGCTCTACCACCGGTCAGAGGGCGGGGCAGGCAGGCGTGGTCCCACGAGGAGACCATTTGCGCTCGCTTCAGCTTACGCAGCTAAAGGTAGAGCAGCATATTGAGTGCGGTTGGCACTTGTTTTTACGCTGGTTTTACGAGTTCGGCGTCTCTCGGCTCGCAATCCGGGGCCAGCCTCTCCCGTCGAAGCCGATCATCCCCGTTGCATATCTATTATACCGCATAAGTGGGCGGAACAGGACTCGAAGAAAGCCTGCAGAGCACTCGACTGCTAAGGAAAAGCCCGTCACCCTCCAACTCAGACAGAATGTAAATGATCACTGGAGTTGACCCCCTATCTCACCGGGAGGCACAAATCCAGAACCAGAATCCGCTCTCCCTGGCGGGTGGGTACCGAGGCGAATGGCCCGTCAAGCAGTCCGCGAACCTCGTGAACTCATGAAATACCCCTTTCACGATGAAACAGCAGGCTCAGGCAGAGCGCCGCCGTCCAATGGTAATCGCGGATCGAATCGAACTTTCGCCGGATATCGTATGGCGGCTGGCTGGGACCTTTACGGTCGCATTCGGGTGGAGAAAGTCGGCTGGTAGCGTCAAAGAATTCAAACAAGACCCCGAAGCGCTCGTATTCCCAGCGCACTACGGCCAGAGTAGTATCAGCCAGACGCTTGGCTTCGGTTCGATAGCCGCGCTCTCTCAAAGCTCGTCCAACCAAATAATTGAAATTGATCCAGGTCGCCCCCCGTCACATATCAGTTGACCACTGCGGATGATCCAGAGACATACTGGGGATTGGGAAGGATGACGCGAATGCGGTCGGATCAGCCAGAGCGTCAACCAGCGCGGCGGCATGGTCGGCAGGGATATCCGCCAACAACAACGGCAAGAAGCCCGATACGGCGCGGATGTGGGTAAAATTGCCTTGCCGGAGGTCCCGATCAGTGTAAAACTGGACATGCGGATCCCATAGCAAGGAATAAATCGCCTGGGATGTCTGTTGGGAACGTATCTGCCAGAACGCACCCCGGGAATACAGGCCTATTACGCGGCATATTTTTGCCAGGTAGTCCATGTCGCATGCCTGAAAGGTGGAAAAATCGACCGCGTCGAGGGTCAGAGCGCTGTCGAAACGGGGAGAGTTATCCATCCCAGATTCACCGGAGCGGCAGACCTCGTTTTCTTCGATCAGCCATTCGAGCAGACCGTTACTGTTCTGATCGCGATGTTTTAGGTTCCATTCCAGTGTGTCCCATCTCCCACTACCACCAATTGTGCTTGAACCTGCTTCATGGCCTGGGCTGCCGCCCGTACGACCCGCTCTACATGTTTGTCTAGATCCAGTCGGCCGACATGGAGGATGATCGGAAACCCATTGGGAACACCCAGCCGGACGTGGACAATATCCTCCTCGCCGGGGTCCAAGGCAAACGGCTGGAAATTGTCCAAATCAACCCCATAGCTGATGACCTCGGGGAGAATGGAGGTATGGGCTTGCACCACCTGAGCAATCGTTTGCGTGGGTACAGCAACCTGGGTACAATGTCTTAGGAACCAGCAAGCATACCGCCACAAAACGTTCTCCAGTGTCTTATGCAAGTAGAGAGAGTTTGGCATGTACACGCTGACGAACCAAGGGAGCTGGTGGATTGTAAAAACCACTGGAACCCTCTGGCGACGACCATAAAACAAACTTGAGAGACCGAATTGAAGAGGATCATGAATGTGGATGACATCGGGGGCAAACTCCTCCAGGCGTGCCATGATCAGACGATGCGGCCACACGACCATGCGCTGGAAAACCCGTAGGGGATACCGGTACGACCGGTAGCGTTCTACAATCAAACGGGGTCCAGTCACCCGATAGGGGTAGGAACGGTCGCTGGTCGCTAACACCAGTACTTCATGGTTGCGTTTGGCCATTTCCACAGCCAGTTTTTCGGCGAAGAGTGCTGCACCACTTACCATAGGCGGGTACGATGAAGCCAATACTGCAATTTTCATATCTGGTTCTTTCCTGGGCTTGATAGGAAAACTAGCCTTGCGCCGATCGCGACAAGAACCTCCTCAGTGTCAAAAGGACCATGATCAATGCGGCGATTCCAGAGATCACGGATGCAACCGGGGTTTCTTGCTGGATATTAGCCAGGTCATCCGGCAGAGGTTTAGCCGCAGGCAACGGCCCCAATGTATTGAAACTTACCAGGGTGCCGCCAGTGCCAAACCATAACAGTCCTGTGTCATCCAGATAGAGTGCATAAACGCCGTCAGTTCCACGTTCTGTGACCTGGTATGTCGAGAAAAAAGTCCATTTCCCATTCTCGCGCACAGCCAGGCCTGTTTTCGTATCTGAAAAAGCCACCCAAAGACGACCTTTCTGATCGAAAAGTAAGGCTTTTAAAGATGCATCGCTTGGGGACGGAATATTTTCAATTTCCCAAGACTTCCCGCTATAGTGAAGACTATAATATACTGAATCATCCACAACAAAATCATGCACAACAAACCAGGGGAACCCTTGTCTATCAAAAGTTATTGCCTCTGCAGAAGCATAAGGACTAAACGTCGAGGAAAAATCGTGGATAATCCACGCTTCATTCTCAGATTTACTCGAAATTTGAAATCCATTCTCAAAATGCGAGGCCCATAACTTCCCGTCCGGTCCAAAGCCAAGCCATATATTGTTTTGCGGGTTGAAGACCTGCTCAGGATTTTCTTCTTCCAAAAGTCGGTAGTTTATAGAGTCAACTGAATCGACACAATACCATACACGCCCCTCTCGATCGACCGTCTCTAATACCGTCCCAGTGGCTGTTGTTTTTTGGGGCCCATTTTCGTCGATCAGAAAAATATTGGGACTTGAGTAAGAACTGACCCATAAACGCCCTTTCCTGTCAAATTCAATCTTACTAATGTCTTCATTTTCAAAATACCCCTGCCAGGATTTTCCATCAAAGCGTTGTAACCGATTGTATTCCCCTCCTATCCACAAGGTGCCTTGTTTGTCTTTGCGGATCGCATAAATTCTAGAAGTTTCTGGTGTTTGGGTAATAGACCATCTGGAAGTTTCCATCAAAGTATCCTTCAGTTTCTTCCGGGAATCGGCTTTTTGCCAGGTTGCCAACAGTGTCATAATGAAAATCCCGATCAGCATGATGCTAAAAATTGAGGCTACCATCAACAGCCCATCAATCGGGATCTGCCCTGTAAAAAATGGAAAGGATTTAGCTTTTGGTATTTTCTCAAGCCATGCACCCAATCCGCCTCCCATCCGGGCAAAAATTATGCTGACTGTTGCCCCGAGAAATAACAAAAGCAAGTCTCTAAATGTCCTGGCCATTGTGTCACCTCCATACATTGCAGAGGCTGATAAAGCCACCAAACCAAATAATCCCAGGATACATAAGGCAGGTAATACAGCCAGGATCGCTTTTATCCAACTCACTGCAAATGGAAAAACCAGGTTTATCAGGAAATGGAGAATAAACAGGCACAGGACCAAAAAGAGTACATAGTTGATTTTTGCCAATTGACTGATCGGATGAAAAATTAGTAAGACACAGCCAGCGGGAGGGAGTAAACAAGCCATAAATCCGCGGAACCAGACAGAGAGCATTACCTTCTTGATCCACATGTACCGCCCCTTTCTCGAAAAACTATTGATTTGTGGCTACATTTCGTATCAGTTACTCTGCTCCTAGTTTTTCTAATTCGTGCTCTGCCTCCTGGCAAAGCGTGGAGTTGCCGCATAGCTCCAGGACTTTCTTGAAGTCTGCGGTTGCATTTTGAATGTCGCCTTTGTCAACATATACGAGCCCACGGTCGAAGTAAACCTGGGCTTCGTCAGGTATTAGTTGGATGGCTTGATCGAAGTCACTTATGGCGCGATCGAATTCGCCTTTCGTATAATATGCATACCCACGATTGACATAAGCTGCCGCGAAATCGGGATTGATCTGGATGGCTTTATCGTAATCGCTGATGGCGCTGTCGAGATCACCTTTCATCTGATAGGCAATCCCACGATTGTAATAAGCTTCGGTGTAATCAGGTTTGAGCTGGATGGCTTGATCGTAATTTCTGATGGCGCTGTCGAGATCACCTTTGTTATCATAGGCAATTCCACGACTGTAATAAGCCTCGACGTCATCGAGATTGATCTGGATGGCTTTATCGTAATCGCTGATGGCGCGATCGTGATCACCTTTGGCCTCATAAGCAATCCCTCGATTTAGATAAGCTCCAGGAAAATCGGGGTTTAGCTGTATAACTTTATCCAAATCACTGATAGCACGGTCGAGGTCGCCTTTTATATCATAGGAAACCCCACAATTGTAATAAGCCTTGACATAATCAGGTTTGAGCTGGATGGCTTTATCGTAATCGTGAATGGCACTGTCGAGATCGCCTTTGTTTGAAAAGGCGAGCCCACAATTGAAGTAAGGTTCGGCTCCGTTTGGATCGAGCTGGATGGCTTTATCGTAATCGTTGATGGCGCGGTCGTGATCTCCTTTGTCATCATAGGCATTCCCTCGATTGTTATAAGCCTCGGCGTAATCGGGTTTAAGCTGGATAGCTTTATCGAAACAACTGATAGCACCGTCGAGGTTACCATTCGTATAGTATGTTTTACCAAGATTGTTATAAGCCAAGGGCAGAATGGGCAGGATGACGATTACGCATAGAAAGGTAATGATTAAAACGCCAATAGAGCCGCGATCAGGATCCAAAAAATACGCTTCTTCCTCTGAGTTCTTCCAGATGAAACTTCATTTCCAACGACTGGTGTGGGTTCCTTATACTGTAGGTCCATCATTTTCCCTCCCCTGGTAATTTCCCACCGATGAAGCCATCTCCCCGTCTTTAAAAATAATAACCACCGACAAATTGTCAGCGGCTTTGGTAAGTGCCTGATTGATTTCGGGTTATTTACCCGGAACTCCCGAAGTTCGTGCGTGTTTCAGCAAATCCCCGCCTTTATATAATTATACGGCTGATTCTAAGTAAAAACAATAGACTTGTCTATACCAATATTGGTTGGTGACTTTTAAGCCACCAGCCGTGGTGATTTTACAATCCCATAAGTCCCTACAGGGGCCAGTCTTGATCAAAACCCACCAGGAATGGAATAGACATCAGGCGTACCAAAAAAGGCTTGCCAATATTTTCTATCCTGATATACTCATAACATCTAAGCCTGACTGAGGCATGAACTCGAGGCGACTGTAAAAGGTCACCTCGGGTTTGTTATTTTACGTTACGGTGGCGGTTAACACCGGTGAGGTGCCTTCATGGTGATGTCTTTGTTATAAGCTGCGACGAGGGTCATAGGTTTTTTTCTATCCAGATATAGATGACACAACGAGTGGTTGAGGTTTTACGCTCGTATGATATCCTTCCCCTAATCACACCGCCGAAGACGGCGGGCGCAGCCCGAAAAACCTTCCTCTTGCGGTATCTAGACAGCCTCAAGATCAGCCGGGCAGCAGTCAGCTGGCGCCTCAAGACTATCTCTCGCCAGTTTGCCGCCCTGGACCTGCAAACAATCTAATCTATTATTATCATAATCTTATAAGCCCCCGGGAAATAGGGGGCTTTTTTCTTTATCTATTAATTTCGATATAGTATCAAATTTAACAGCACTTACAAAAGAAAAATACGAATGTAGTTTCATTAGATAGCGAAAAAAAATTTCGTTTTTAATGGTTCCTTTTTTTGGCGTGCTATGATGAAACTAGATATTTTTACTAGAATAATAAATATTCAGTGATGATACTATTTTTATGAATTTCCAGGGGTTTTACAATGGGGAAAAACCGTTGATGGACGAAGCTATCTCAGCCATACAAAAAGGGCAAACAGAGCGAGCCATTAAATTCTTGGAAATAATCACACTAAAGGAACCTAATAATGAGGAGGCTTGGATGCAGCTTTCCAAGCTAGTTAAGTATCCTTGGCAAGAAGCAAAATGTCTAAACAAAGTAATTTCGATAAACCCGGATAACCTGACGGCTAGGCATAGATTGGAGCAAGTAGAAATTTTTCTTCAAGACAAAGAGAAAAATGGATCAGATTTGAGCTATCCTGTATCGGCTGGACCCTCACACGCGATTAGACCAAAGTTGAAAATTAGAGACAGTGATATACTCCCGGAACACGATTGGACAGAAGCTATTCTAGATCTAGATTTCTCAGATGTTGGATCTTTTATTGGTTCTATTTTTATTTCTATTATTGGTTCTATGATCGTCTATATTATTCGGATGTTTATTGGGATGTTTTTTCGGTTTTTAGAAATCTTTCTTAATAAGCAAAAATCTTAGCGATAAAAAATGGGTTTCGAATTGAGTTTGCTAAGTGTAAAACTTGAAATCTTAAAACCAGTAAAGGGCAATCATGCTCCCCCGAGAAATCGGGGGCTTTTTTTGTCTTAACTTCTGGCTCTGACATCGTTTTATATCCTAATCGTACTTTCAGGAGCAGGATATGAACGATCAGAGGGTTCTAAAGAAAATAATCACTCGTGTTGACCTCGTTTCCGAGGGGGAATGGCTCAGGTTCAGCCAATGGTTTTAGGGCTGGAACCCTGGCGATCGGCCGGCAGACCAAACCAGCGAGAAAGCCGACCAAAAGATGATGGGTAACCGTCACTACTGCTCCAGAAAGGACAAGGTAACAGTCTTCTTTTCTTGGATCACGTATTGTCATAGTTGATCGCCGGAAGTGGGAACAGGATTGCCGTGGACCACTTTTTCAGAATTGCTTTTTGCTTAGCCATTCGTGATAGCCTAAATTTTGACAACTCCTTTCAATTGCAGTATTCATCCAGGGGTCGGGTTCGTAAATAAAAAAAACCTGGCATTATTTTGAGCAAAAAAATTTTCCCCTCAATATAAAGTGAGATATTTTCCTTGAAAAGTGAACATGGGAGTATATTTACACCAAATGTAAGGCAAAAATGAATATTTGCGAACGATGCACCCCCCCGAAAACATTTTCACCCTCTAATATCAGAGACTATCCTCGTGAAAACATTTTCAACTTCTAATGTCAGAGCCTATATCCCCTTTCATGTCCTTTCAGTCTCCATGGTTAGTGATACCAATCTATCCCCGATCCTATAATGAATGGCATGAAAAACTAAGTCGAAAGATAAAAACAACAGGGAGGAGACCGGCCTAATAGCGCTCTCCCACGTAAGAGACAAACAAATACAAAGAGGATTTATCTATTTTACAGAACGGGGACCCATCCAAGTCACAACATCGAGGAAATCCGGCAAAAAAGCTGGGATGCACTCAAGGACGTTTTACCTGGTATCGTTGACGAAGAGGAAGAAGAAAACAATGATGAATACAGATGGTGCCACCAAGCAACTCGCCAAGGAAATCAACGAGGAAATTAACGCCGATATCACCTTGCTTTGCCAAGCCGGTGGGGTTGGGACTATCACAATCGAAGTGAAGGATGGACACGTTTACGGGGTAGACCTGCACCTAACCAGGAGGCCTCGCAGGAAGAACAATTAGGATAGCCTGAAACAGAAAGGCGTTGTATCTTTCTCCGCCCACCGCCAATTGGGAAAGAGACGAGGAATATCATAAAGATATTGCTCGTCAGTACTGGTAAATCGGGTGGGTCTCGAACCTCAAACCAACCAATTCATAGTTTAGGAGTCGGGGTAGGCGTGACCGGTGCAGCGACTTTAATCTTGAGGTATACCGGCTCTTTAAAGTTGGTGCGGTTTTCGTTGGACATCACCCAATTACTACGAAAACTTCCTGGATTGGCAGGCGCCTTCATATGGATGCTGATGTCGATCTCCCCTCCAGGCAGTACTTCTCGACCTATGGAGATCTCCTTGGGAGCGCCAAAGGTATCACCGCTGTAATAGCGAAGCAGGTATCCAGCCGTCCAGGTAGAGGTGCCTGTATTTTTCAGGGTCCAGGTCATGGTAAAGACCTCGCCGGGTGCAAAGATGGTGTCATCTGCAATTGATTGGGCGACCCATTGGGCCTGGTTTACGGTTCCCGGCTTTGGCGTCCCACTGGTCAGAGTTACCGTTTCGCTGGGCGGTGGGCTGGCTGTCAGGCTTGGGGTGAAGGTAGGCAGGTTCGTGGCTGTTAGACTCGAAAGAGGGGTGACAGAAGGCGTCAAGGCAAGTGCCCGGGTAACCTGTGCCAGCACTGTGGCGGCGACCTCCGTGCGGAAGGGATTCAGGTCGAGGGTTGGCGTGCTGGTTGGAACCGTAGGACTACAAGCAGCTAACCACAGCAAACTCAACAACACTCCAATTACGCTTAGAGTTCTTTTTTTGTGTGCCATAGGGCTCTTCCTTTGTAGGTGCTGGTAAGACCGCTGCCAGCCTGGGGATCTTCCTGAATTGATTCTGCGTTAGCTAAAAGGAATTGTCAAGAGTGTCCTAAGGAAATTCTTTGATACAACATGGTCCCTGATAGGACCTTGGTAGAATATAAAGATGAACCGAAAATTATACGAATTTTTTCACACTTCACAGTGATTTTCACCGTATAACTTACATATCAAGATGTAACATAAAATAACCTCTATTCAATTAAAACTAACCCGTTATAATCATAAAAGTATAGCCTAACTGAGGCATGATCCCGAGGCGACTGTAAAAGGTCACTTGGGTTTTTTATTTTACGCTACAGTGGCGGTCAACACCGGTGAGGTGCCTTCAAAGTCGTCAGGGAAATCCCAATTGCGGTATTTAGTGGCACAAAAGAGAAGGAAAATAGGTATATCTCCTATGAGAGCTTTTGCTATGGCAGGAAATAATCTAGGGTTTTGCTATAGATTTCTCCAAAATCTAGAAATTCAATCAGATTGTGGTACAGAACGATTAGTCCTTTGATACTGATTTAGTAAATTCGGACTTACGCAAGACCGTAATTGTCAGCATCCTGTTTTTATGGTTGTTAAATGCCCAAATAAATGATGAAAACTTTTTGTTACCTTTAATACACTACCGCCCAACACTAGGGTTGAGCGTCGGCCTGTTAGAGCCATCCGTTCGAAAGAATTGTTAGCCGCTCCGGTTAAACCGATACCACATGATGTCCTCGTACTGAACCGGATGAATGAGGTTATTGAATTCGTCTTCGATGTGCTTGGCAACCAATTTTTGAAGGGCGTAATATTCAGGCTTATTTACTGCCTGGATAGTTTTGACTTTGATGTTCTCTTTGGGGTACTCCTTTTTTAGGTTCTTCATCATTTCGTTATCGAGTGCCGCATGAAGCAGAGGTAACAACTTCGCAGCTGATTCGCAATCTGGCAAATTACAATAGTAGACATAAACTTTCCCGACTACATTAAAAACCTTGGCAGCTTGGCCATATGAAGCACTCTGGCTCTTCTTTCTCGTAGAAATGTTCTTTATGAACCACTTGCAGAATTCCGAATGGACCTTCTCAAAAGCGTCTTTGCCTTCAACGGCTGTGAGCAGACCGAGTGAATTCTCCAGTTTCTGCGCGATCTTTTGCTTTGACCCTTTTTCAAATACACGAATCATTGCAGAAAAAGTGATCGCCATATCAATCACCATCTTTATTTTGATCTCAGACGCTTCATCCATTGGATTCAAAGCAATCTCCTTGTGCTCGCCTAAGGGGCTGGTTCAGTTGCACCGACTGGACCAACGAAACTCCTACCCGGTGTCGCGCCATTTTCAGCAAATCACAATTGTCCGCAAGCGGCGAAACCGCAGTCCACTGGAGACAGTGTCGGGCAACTCTCAAGTATTGCGCTCCTTGAGTTTTTCAGTGACCACATCAAGCCGTTCCAGCCATTCATCAAACATCTGTAAACGATGACGATGTTCTGGTGTCAGAGCATTTGGATAAGCATTTCTCGGGACAAATTTGTCCAGGGTTTTCCATCTCTCGGCTTGTTCTCTATCCAATAAACCAATAATATTCCCTGTCTCTTCTCTCCAACTCAGATGCTCTTGCCACCATTGGTTTGCGCTATTATTGGTCAATAAGGCCGATCCTCTGTTTCTTAACTCAACTCCAGCGCGCCTGAGTTCACGCAAATGGATTAGGACTCCGTCTCTATCCTGCTTGCTTTTCAGAGCTATAATAATTACGTTTTGTTCTTTGATTATTAAGAACGGTGCTCGTAAGAAATTAATTATAAAGAGGGTAACAACAAATAGAATACCTCTAGTTAGCAGATCAACCGCAACTTCTCCAAAATACTGAATGGCCACCCCCCTTCCTAATATTTGCCACCGACCAAAGAATGTTGTGGCTGCATAAGCAAAGGCCGTAAACAATAATTTCTTGTCCCAAGATAAGAATATCTTGGTTTGTTCTAGTGCTTTTTTGCAAATTTGTTTGAGCATATTTCCTAGATGCCTAGAATCTGGTCCAGAAGTACCCGTTCAATATTGATTATACGGACTTTTGATATGCTGCAATTATGCCGTAATATTGCCTTCTCATGACCGGATACTGCAAATAAGTCATGATATTCGCTGTTGACCAGAATCTAACTTCTGCTCCCCAAATCTATTATAGCTAGCTTTTCTAAAAGATAATAAGAATGATCAACACCTTTTATTTAGTCTTATATGCTAATTACCAACCAAACAATTCGGACCAATTCCATTATTAGTAGATCGCTCCTATTCCATTTAGAGCTAAAGTCTAGAACACGTTTCCTTCCATATCCTTCAGAAATGGTCTGTACTACCCTTTTTTCCCTCATGGTAGAATAGATTTATGGATACTCCAGCCAAAACAGCCCGTACAAATATGGCTATTCAGGTAATCCAGCACGTGAATGAAGGCATGACCGTAATAAATGCCTGTAGAGAAGTCGGTATCCCTAGAAGCTCGTTTTACTACATTTACCAATCGAACCCAAGAGCAATTGCGGAAATCCAGGATATCATTACAGAGAACTCCCGCCGAGAGCTTATGATAATCCTGCTTAATAAGACGCAAATCCTTGAGAGAGTTATCGAAGAAGGGCTTGCTGATACCACAAAACCTCGAGAACGACTGGCAATACTCAAGACCCTGAATGAGCAATTAGATAAACTAACAGAGACATTAAGGGTAAGTAATCAGGATAATTCCATAGTCAGTGAATTCTTGAATGGCCCAACGCTCCAACCAGGAATAAACCGTTTCTCTGCTACTCAGGAATAACCCCTATCAAGGAATCCCAGAACTAAATAATGCTCAGGATAAATGAGGGATATATCTGCTTCAGAGTTGCCCCGAGACCCGTCTAGCCCGTATATATGGTGGATAGCGTCTATCTAACCACCATATGTGGTGGTTATTTGTCTCTTATTTATCCGTTTTAGATGGTTTCTATGTAATATTGCACCAAATTGCACCCAAAATTATTTAGCTGGAAAGGCGACGACTGACCTCTGTCCAGGGTGCTGACCTATAGTATTCATGGGATTTTCCCCTAGTTTAAATTGAAGCGGCATCCTGATAGGTATTCGGGGTAGTATCTTCTTGAAAATTAGTTTGTACGGCCCTATACTTTTTCAGAGCCCTTTTCTGTTGTGCTAAGTTTCATCTCAACCATTTCGCAGCGCAGGTAGATACGATGCTTATCCTCCTCAACATAAGTAGGCTTTCCCATCCCCATATATGGCATGTGTCGGTCATCAGACCGGCACAGGTAGGTGATCCACCAGGGACTTGAACCCTGAGCCCACTGAGTGAACAGCCATGGTGGCAGTTCTTGAGCGGTCGGTCCTGTCCTTACGTCCCCCAGGCTTTGGTGGGATCGCCCCAGTGTGAGATACTTACCACTCCCCAGCCGCCGGCTTGCGGTGAGGCGCCAGATTCCAGGTGGAATTGGTGTTTCTCAGGAGTGAAGCGTATCCACTGTTTGCCATCCCAGAACCCCAGGCAGAGCGGTTTGCTGGCTGCCGCGGCTTTTTCCAGGTCGGATGCAGTGTAGCGGACGCGGACCTCAATGGGCGGGTCAAACACCGCCACTTCCGTGTCTGGCTGGGCGGCATCCACCACCTTCAGGTTGATCACCAGGCGGAAGGGCTGGAATCCGCCCGGAGCTGTTGGCAAGGTTTCTATCGCGGGTAGAGCAAGCCGCACCGCCTGAACGGGGCTGGCCCGGCCTGGAATCTTGACGATCACGCCTTCTTTTCTGAATTCTTGGCGCGTGGGTAAGGGGGTTTCGACCATTGTTTGCTCTCCTATCTACCTAATCACGACTCGTTTCGGTGTTTTGCTGCCAGCGGGCCTGGATGCGGCGATGCTCGGGCACCTGTTCCAGGAACGACTGGCGCCTTTCCAGCAGGCTGATCCTGTTGGCCCGCGCCATCAACTCGCCATGGCCTGCTTCGACGACACGCCGCACCAGCGATGCCTGGCCGGCGGCGGCGAAGACGTCGGCACACGTCTCGTATCCCAGCAGGGGAAATTCCATGCCTCCGCTGAACTGTCCCTGCAAATAATCCCACAAGGGAGCCGCGTGCCGCTGGGCTGCCTCCAGATCATTCAACACCAGCAGGCAGCGGGCTATCCCGGCCTCGGCGTCGTTCACATTGCCAGGAGCTCCAATCTTGCCCAGGGTGGCGGCAGCTTGCTCAAATCCGGCCAGGGCTTCATTGACCTGCCCGCCCTGCTCCTTTGCCAGCGATGCGTAGACCTGGCCGACAGCATAACCGAACACGTCGTTCATCGCCTGCAACTCCGGCAGGATTTGATCTACCTCGGCGAGGGCTGAAGGCAGATCGCCGCACCGTAGAAACGCCAGGGCAAGGTTGAGGCTGCCATAGGCGTAGAAGCTGCGGTGACCGATAGACTGCGCCATTTTCTTACAGCGCTCGAGCATAGCAACGCCTTGCTCAGGTATGCCCAGCTGGATGTAAATGTAGCCCAGGTTGGATAGTCCAATTACTTCGCCTTCGATGTTGCCGGTGCGGCGGTTGATAACCAGCTGCCGGTCAAGCAGTTGTGCTGCACAAGCCAGGTCACCTGTCTCAGTGTAAAAGATGGAGACGTTGGTCAGGTTGCGCGCCAGGACCTGGTCATCGGCTACCTCCTCTGCACATGATAGCGCCGCCGTAGAAGTCTGCACGGCGGCCTCCAGGTTGCCGAGGCGGATTTCACATAAGACCTTCAGGCCGAGGATCAACGCCTCGCGCCGGCGGTCGTGGGCGCGCACCGCGGCCGCCAGCCCGTGGTTGTAGGCCTCCCGTTCCTTCAGGTACTGACCGCTCATTCCCAGGTAGTACCCTTCCCGGTAATAGGCTTCTGCCACAAGGTTATCATCGCCGATCGATTGTGCTAAAGCTACCAGGGCGATATCGTCAGCCATGCGCGCCTCGGTATCGCCGAGGATGCCGAGGACTTCGTCCCGGCCGGCAAGTACCTGCCAGCGGCGAGCCAGGTCGGGCGCATCCAGGCATGTACCGGATTCAGAAGGAAGCAAGGACAGGGCACGGTCAAAGAAGATGCGCGCCTGGGCGGGGGCGCTCTGGTTTCGGGCGAGCGTGCCAGACTGGGTGTACCAATCGGCAGCCAGGTCTCGCTCGCCAGCCAACTCGTAGTGTTCGGCGATGACCGGGGCAAACTCTCCCACCCGACCGCACGCCTGGGTCTCCCCGATCAACCATACAGCCGCCTGACCGTGATAGATTTGCCGGTCGGATTTGAGGAGTGATTGGTAGGCCGCGTCGCGCAGCAGCCCATGATGAAAGCGATATTCCTCGGTCCCAGCAAAGGTTGATGTCTCCTGTGGATAGAAAAAACCACGCCTGGAAAGCGACTTCAACTCTGTGTCGGCGATGGGTTTATCCCTCCTTACCGCTTGCAGAGCTGAGCGCCAGAAGACCCGGCCGATAACCGAAGCCTGTTGCACCAGGACTTTTTGGGTTGTGTCCAGACTGTCCAGACGCGCCTCCAGCAGCGCTATCAGGGTTGCTGGCAGCTCCAAACGACCTAATTGGTCCGGGTCCAGCCTCCAGGTGCCTCCTCGCCGGCTCTTGCGGATAGCTCTGGCATCGACAAGCGCCTGGATGAACTCTTCGAGGTAAAAGGGGTTGCCTTCAGCGCTGTCGAGGATTCGCTCACAAAGGGCAGCGGGTAAGGTTTCGACGTTGCGCAGGATTTCGCCCAGCAGCTCCAGGCTGGCCTGCCGCGAGAGTGGGCCCAGGTCAAGATTGGTAAACCTCGGAAGGGGCGGCGATATGGGAAGAGAATAATCATCGCCGCGCTCCTCCTGACCCCAGCCGGGAAAACGTTCGGTCAGGGTTGGGCGGGCCAGGCATACCACCAATAACGGAAGCCGTGGGCAATCGCGCACCAGATGAGCCACAAAGTTCACCGAGGGGACGTCAGCCCAGTGGATATCGTCAAGCATGAGGATGGTAGTTGTTTTGCCTGCCACGGCTGTAAAGTATTGGGTGAGATAGAGTTGCGCCCTCTCGAGCAGCTGCCTGGGGTCATTCTCAACTCCCTGAAGATAAGGACTGCCGGGGAAGACAAAACCGAGCAAAGCGCCCACAAAATTAGCCTTCATCTGGGGTTCTTCTGCCAGGTACTCCGACAGCGCCTCCACCAATCTCTGCCGGGTGACATCGACCGGATCGCTGGCGAGCACGCCCAGGTGATAGGAAATCATGTCGCGCAGTAAACCGAATGGAACAGCCATAGTCTGAGGCGAGGCGCGCCCTTTGAAGGCGATCACGCGGGAGGGCGCCAGGGCGACCCGGCTGTCAAATTCATACAACAGGCGGCTTTTGCCAACACCAAAATCGCCGATGACCGTGACCAGCTGGGTCTCCCGGCATTGGAAGGCGCGGGTCAGGGCTGCCTGGAGCTGGCGTAACTCGGCGTCGCGCCCGATCAGTTTGGTCTTGATGCCCTCCACCCCGCGGGTGAAAGTGCGAAAGGTGCGCGGTCGAGCTGCGCGGACCCGGTATACGGCGACAGGCTCGCTAAAGCCTTTAGCTTTGATGGCAGGATGAGGCTCGACCTCGAACGCGCCACGGATATGCTGGAGGGTGAACTGTGAGATGTAAACTGTTCCCGGCAGGGCTGCCTGTTCTATCCGCGCCGCCAGGCTCACCGTGAGGCCCATCACGGTTGATTCGGCTTCTGAGAACCTGCCCACCACGACCCGGCCAGTGTTTATACCAATGCGAATGGTAAAGCCCAAAATCTGGAAACGGCGTTCCAGTTCCTCGGCGCAGGCACGGGATTCTATCAGTATCGCTAGTCCGGCGCGGACTGCCTGGCGGGCGTCGTTTTCTTGGACTTTGGCGAGGCCAAACACTGCCACAAATCCGTCGCCCATGAACTGGGTTACCTGTCCACCATAGGCTTCGATCGGCGCCGATAGGCGCTTGAGGGCGCCACCCATGACTTCCCGGACCTCTTCCGGCTCCAGGCCCTGGCTCAACAAGGTCGAGTTAACAATGTCAAGAAACAATACCGTAACAAAACGGCGTTGCTGGCTGACCGGTTGGCGTCCTTCCAGGTTAGCCAGCTTCTCTCGCAAAGGGACCAGCGCAGCGTCAACGACGCTGTCGCCCAAGACTGCGCGCTGCGCTTCCAAGGCTTTGATAGCCTGCGAGAGCTCGTTGGTCTTTTGCATTCCACGCTCCGAAGACCGGAAACAGGATTTACAGGATGTTCATGATCAGGATTTTATCCACGTTCATACATCCTGTTCCATTTTTTTAAACCTACAGGTTCTGACCCAATATATTATCGCACATTTCCAGCGCGCCAAAAAGCGTATCCCATTATTCCCCAAAGGCAGGTGATCCTGTTACGGCGTCTTAAATGTGAACGTCTGTGACCACAGGCTGGGCCCGTTGGCGCCTTCGGCGCGCACGCCAGTAGAGAACATAAATGAATGTACCGTTATTAATTCTGACCTCTGCCCATGCCAATCCTGCTATTTATGCCTGTTGGGTCTCAATGCCCTGATGGGCGTTTATTGATTCTGACCAAGTCGTAATGGTATCAACTGCTGCAGAGAAATTGGACAACTCAAGACAGATTGAGCGTTTTTAGCCGGAAATTGGGTGAAAATATGTTTAGGGGGGTATAAGCTCCTCTTTCACCAACGTCAGAAGCATTTACCTCGGACCTTATCATGCAGTAATCGCCGTGGCGCACCTATTTGAGGGCTACCTGACATCTCTGATATGGAGAAAGGTGGTGTCCGGTCCTTATGATTGTGAAATGCCGAAACATATGAGGATAATATTTTTTTTATAAATTACCCGTTGCCCAACGGGTTGCGTCAGCAACAAGTACAGGATTTGGCGAGAAAAACCGAAAAAGACGACCCTGCAATCGGGGCTGAAATCCTGGAAGAGTGGCGAAGCCCACCCTTACCCCTTTTATCTTATATTGCTGCTCTATTGCGATAAGAACCCGTCTGAAAAAGTTGTAAAAAAGCCCATGCTCACAATAGAGATGATTACACCGATGACCAGTATCAAATAAAATAACCACCAATTCACAGGCGATTTCTTCAATTGTGCACAAATTGCTATTGTTACCGCAAAAACGATTAGAGAATAAACCATACCCAGAATTGGAACGAATATCAACCAGAGCGAATAACCCAAGATTAATTGAATAACTAAGCTGATAATCAGGATAATGAACAAGAAATAATTGAGACTTCTTGGTATCTTCCATGAAAATACCTGTATCATACCCGCGGCCATTCCACCGATTGTGCCACCGAAAATTCCAAATACTGGGAAAAATCCAAGGGGATCCCACTTCACACCTACTGCCATGAGAATAATTGCAATGCTGTTTCCTAAAAACACACCAGCTAATAGTAAAAGCAACACTAGACCCCAATTTTTATTTTCATTGGCTGGTTTTAGGCTGGTCATACTGTTATTGGTCTGTTATCTATTCGTGCCTACTTTCTTTGTCGTTTTCTTTTCGTAAGTTCTTAAAAAGAAAGTGAATACAAGAATCACGCTTCTCCTACCCAAATTTATTATATTCTTTCTTTCTAAAAAGATAATACAAATGACCGACATCAATCAATTTCCGAAAGTAGTGTAAACTATTTTCTGTAAAATTCAGGACCTTAACAAAAAGTAGTAGGTCAGGTTATCCTTACGGTTACCACACCAAAAAGGAGTAACACATGACCTACCAAAATAATTTTACCTTACAGCCTGAAATCATGGAACAGATCGCTGGCCAAGGATTGGAATATTTGCCGGAATTGATCCGCATTGTGATCAACTCGGCCATGCAAGTCGAGCGGCAGAAGTATCTCGGAGCAAGCCCATTTGAGAGTTCCCTTGAACGGCGTGGCCATGCGAATGGCTATAAGCCCAAAACAGTCAAAACCCGACTGGGGGAAGTCACGTTCGAAGCGCCACAGGTACGGGAAGGTGGTTTCTACCCGGAGGCTCTGGAGAAAGGACTACACAGCAAGCGGGCGTTGAAGCTCACACTGGCCGAATTGTACGTCCAGGGTGAATCTACCCGCAAAGTCTCGGCAATTACCGAGCAGTTATGCGGCACGGAAGTCTCGTCGTCACAGGTTAGCCGGGCAGCCTTCTTGTTGGACGAGACCATGGAAGCCTGGCGCAAACGACCCTTAGGCGAGATAGTGTACCTGACCTTGGTTGCTCGCTATGACAGGGTGCGCCAAGATGGGCAAATCCGGAATGCGGCCATTTTGATTGCCAGTGGGATTAGCTGGCGGGCAAAGGGAGCATTCTGGGAGCGGCAGTCTCGATCAGCGAGCAGGAAGTTCACTGGCGATCTTTCCTGAAAAGCCTGGTAGCTCACGCTTTGCGCGGCGTGCAGCTCATCTCTAGTGACGACCAATTGGGCTTGAAAGCAGCCTGTCTGGCGGTTTTCGGCAGCATTCCGTGGCAGCGCTGCCAATTCCACCTCCAACAGAACGCCAGTGCTTATGTACCCCGTCGAGATATGCTGGCCGAAATGGGTGACGGCATTCGCACCATTTTCAATGCCCCAGACCGGGCGAACGTCAAAATTTACCTGGCCAAAGCGGTCCAGAAGTACGCCAGAACCGCTTCTTGCCTGGCTGACTGGATGGAAAAGAACATTCCGGAGGGTTTGACCATCTTCTCTTTTCCGTCTGAACACCGGCGCAGGATCCGTACGTCCAACGGCTCGGAACGGGTAAACAAGAAGATACACCGTTGCGGACAAGTCGTCAGTATTTTCCCCAATGAGAGTGCCTGCGTCTGATCAGCGCCATCCTGATGGAGATCGACGAAATGTGGCAGACCGGCAAGATTTACTTGACCATTTAGATATTAAATTCTTAAGGTTCTTTGACAACTTCAAAAGGTCACCTGGCCAATTCTACAGAAAAAGGATTGTACAATTCATCATCTACGTCCCCAATGCCTCTTAATCCATAGAGGTCGACATGAATAGACTTCCTGGGCAGATTACGGCCTGGTGGTATTATCCTAGAAACGGCAGGTCGTATCATATTGGAGAGATTAATAACCTCGGGACAAAGTCGTCCATTACACCCATAGCTGGACACGATTGGGTACTAGTTTTAGATAAGTTGGTTGCTAATTCTCCGGAACCCGGAAGCATTTTAGCTTGAGGATGATGATTGTCTTTCGGCGATCAATCCAAGTACTCTAGTCCAGCTTGAAATGAACATACTACGGAAGAGGCGAACCGGACCGAAATCCTCAAATTCATCGATTTCTAACCCGTCATCCTCATAACCGCGTTTGAAATCAGGAAGTTTTTCCATCAATTCATCGATGACTTGGTGAGGGACAGGGTTAAACAGGCGGTAGACGACCGGTGGATCTTGTTCTAATAATTTATCAGCAGTCCCTTCCCAGTTAATCGTACAACATACCTTACCTCCAACCATTTCAATAAAATGGTGTAAACCGCGTGCTCCGCCAGCAATAAATATACCCGGATAACCTCGTTCTTCAATGATCATATATAGTTTCCTGGCGATAGCCAGACCTGCTTGCCAGAGTACATCAGGTGAAATGTCAATCTTGTTTTGCTCAACTTCGTTTTTCAAATAGTCATCATAGATACCGGCAATGTGAGATATGTATAACTTTGGAGTCTTACCCGAGCGCTTGCTTGCTTTCATATAACATTCGCATAAGACAATGCCTTGCTTGATGCCGAATATTTCTGTGGCATTTAGCGGAATATCCTTGCCAACCAAATATTCCATTGCTGCCAATCCTGTTTTTGTAGTGGGTATCTTGCAACAAATATTTGGAGCCACTTTCCGATTCTCGAGCGCCTCACGGATGATCACATCTGGGTCGTTTTCATGTATAGGGTCGCCTTGGATGCTGACGAAACCACGCTGTCCATTCGTTGCCTTGAATATTGGCAAGAATTTCTCGGAAATGGGGCCAACTATCTTACGTTGGAAGGTCGTTGCTACCTCGTCAATATCTTTTGATTCATTCAACGCCTTATCCAAGATATTTATTGCATATTGACCTTCGTCTGAATGGTCAATCATTTTTTGGCCATAGGAGGGATTGTTGGTACATCCAGTGGCGCCGTTGGCAATTGCCCAATCAGCCTGTTCGCGGGTGGGGTTATTAATCCAAAATTCAGTTGGGGTCTGTCTTGCTACTCGGATAAAATATGGTTCTTTCATCATGGGCGCCTCCATGTATTTTGTTAACCCATCCGAGAATTTTATTACGGTGCGATTAACTGGCCATCCAACGTGCCAGTTTGAGCGGGTGTGAGACTTTATAAATCATCCACCATCAATCCGAGTCTAAAATCATTGTTTGACGCTTGACATTTGTATCTGTAAATACATCGCGCAGATCAATTGCCTTTGTAGAAAAGCTCCAAACGACTGCGCCATGCGGCCCAGCCTGAAACCAATGTGGCAAATTGGGTGGAAAAGTGACCTGCTCACCTGGTTCAAGGATATATTCATGCCAGACAGTATAAGTCGCCTTCCGGTGTCCTGGAGGGTGCCCCTTGGGATGCTTTGACGGTTCTCCCACTCCGTAGAGAAAAAGCGTTCCCCATTCACAGCGGAATGTTTCTTCTTTGCCAGCATACTCCCCCAAACTTGGATGTTTATGTTCAGGTTCACACTGATTTGGAAATATGATGAGTAACTTTACGCCGATCTTTTCTGTATTTACTAAAGTCAGAATTTGAACCCCACTTAATTCGAGCTCGCTCAAACCTAAGTCGGCCACCTCGATTTTTTCTAACTCTTCAGGGCGAATGAATATCCCTGTCTGACATAAAAGCTCCTTCGCTCGCCTCTGAGCGTTTTCATAATCCGTTCGTGTAATCAAAGTAATGCACTCCAAAGATGCTTAAAGGTGTTCGATGGATTGCCATCTGCGATAAGAGTATTCAGTTGTTCCATTCCAATTTTTTGCACAAATTTCTCGGCTGATTTAATGATCGAAATTGCTGCACTATTATTTTCTACCGGGTTGACCCCACGCGAATAAACATCATAAGACAACCATCCTTTCCAATCCAGCCGATCAAGGTAGTACATGGTCTCGATTAAATCCCATAAGTTTATCGAGCCAGGAAGCATATCCCAATCCCATTCACGGCCATTATCATTGAAATGGACATAGAATAGGCGGCCGGTTTGAGCTGCAAATGTTGCGACTTCAGCCGGAGTCTCCTTAGCGATTAAGGCGTGCCCCACATCCATAGTCACGCCCAAATTTGGTGAATCAAGCCGTTGACATAAGTAAAGGGCCCTTCCCATATCCCCCAAAATATTATAATTGCGAGATTCGTTTAACTTGTATTCCAGACTCAACCGTACATCTTGCCGGTGCTTCAGCCCTTCTGCGATTCCTTCTTCGAGCCAACCCCATTGCTTGAGGTAATCTACCTCAAAACAATAATTATGACCATCAATCAAAGGGCAGCATGAAACCATGTATGACCCTAATTCTGCAGAAATGTCCATTGCAATTCTTAATTCGTCAGTAGCTTCTGATCTTATCCTGGGATCTGGTGAGGTAAAAGAACCTGATTCCCATTGTTTAAGCGACTTAACATTTAGATTAACCGCCGATACCATCAATCCACTTTCTTTAACCAATTGAATTGTCTTACCGATATCCATAAATTCAGTCGGGTAAACAATTTCAATCCCTTCAACTCCGTCTACTTGTTTTGCCATTGCTAATCGTTGTTCGAGATCTTTTGAGGGTTGATATTCGTGAAATCGGTCGGCTGTATGCCCGAGCATCCCTAACATCACTGAGTGCTTTATTTCCATAAATCTATTGCTCCCCAACGTTTGAAATTTCTAAATGATTACATGTTTTAGATTAAATACATAGCATCTTGCGAGCTTCAGCAGGCGATGCTATTTCTAGGCCGAGTTCACCAGCTATTCGAACAAGCCGCTCAATCAATTGAGCATTGCTTTTTGCTAGATTTCCTCGCCGGTAATATGGATTGTCTTCAAATCCAGCCCGAACATGTCCACCGAGATTCATAGCCAGGGTCGATATCCATAGATCGTATCCGCCATGAGCGGCCCCACACCATAGAGAATTGGGAGGAATCGATTCACTGAGGAAAAGGAGGTTCTTAGCAGAAGCTGCCATTGCCCATTTTTGACCCAAGAGAAAAGTGTATAAAAATGGAGGATCGATCCAGCCTTTTGAAGCCAATTCTACGGTAGAAGCAATCATACCAACTTCAAAGATGGCTATATCAGGCTTAATGTGACGGCGATGCATTTCCTGGGCCCAAAAATCGATGTCCTGAGGAGAATTTATATATACATCTCTCTCAAAGTTCACTGATCCGGGATTTAATGATGCCATTTCGATATCTGCCTGCAAAGAAACCGATCGTTCTAAAGGCGTGAGTGTGTTAATGCCGCCAGTAGAACCCTCAATGATAATATTACATCGCTCACGGATCAATCTGACCGTACGCTTGAAGGCTGAAAGCTGAACTGTGGGTTGCCCTTTTTCATCCCAAACATGTAAGTGGACTATGTTTGCACCTGCATTGTAGGACCTTACCACTTCATTTGCGATCCCTTCAGGAGATAAATCCAGGCCAGGGATTTCAGCAGCTATAATTGATGGTATACAAGGAGCAACTGTTACAAGGAGTTTACCATTCATAAAGGTTTTCCCTCTTTATTCGATGTAAAGATACATCGATTAATTTAATCTCATTACTTCTATCAATATTCCTCATGGCAATCTGATTAGTTAGTTCAAGGATAAGCTCAATATTTCAGAGCGGATTGATATATTTGATCCGGCCTCTATAGGATCTGGGATGATATCAAAGAAAGCACCACAGGAATGCATAAAAAGTTTGGTCTTCGTTCGTAAATGAATAAATTCATATATTCTTTTATGGCATGGCTTGATAAATTTGCGGTACATTTTTGGATATGATTAATCCGGTCTGTGTTACTATGTCATCTCCTTGACACACGACTTGTACTTGATCGCCGACTGCAGCCAGATACACATCCCATAATCCAATTATTATTTCTGTGATCTTTTCCACCAGGACCGATGTAAATTCTGAATTTGTAGAAAGATCGATCAGAAAATTCTCATAACCGCGTAATTTTACCGCCTTTTCAAATGGACCACGACACATAATATCAATAATAATGGCCTAATCGGAAGTCTCATAAAGTTTATTCAACTCTTCCTTCAACCTGTTGTCCGGATTGGGTCATAAGGATCTGGCCAAATAATTTTTCCTAGCGTATCAATTGAAGCATCGACCAGGGAAACAGCCATTAAACTGTAATCGTATCCAACCCTCTTCCAAAGGATATGATCCTCATCATAAAAACTGTCGTCGGGCATTATTTTCGCCACTGAACTAAGCGGTGATTTTTTCATATATATAGTACGAAAGTCAATTACATGGTGTTGTAAAAAATCTTACGGCAGTTTCGCGGTCCACTGATGAATATGGGACAATTGGAGTTGAAGATCAGGATTTAATTTCAGATATTTCCGTAAATTCTCATAAGCCGGATAAGTAATGCTCGTAACCGTCGTCCATGCTAAATCTATAGGGACTTTATCAGGCTCTCTATGATTAATAGCGATTGTTACTCTTTCACGCGAGTTCATATTGATTTAGAAGAATGGTAAGTTTTTTTGCCTGTTTATACAATTACCAATTTAGGGATTTAACCTGGATTCGCTTATCCATAACATGGCTAATAAGGTTTTATATACTCTCAAGAAATCATCGTTTGAATAAGAAACCGTTCGATCGCCATTATATTGCACTTCTGGCATCCATGAAGCGTACCAGGCTATCTGACGGTCATTGAAATCCACTTCTAGTTTTATCGGTTTATCAAATCGGCTTGGCTGTATTTCGCCAATACGTTCTACTGCGTGAAAGGCAGCTTGACGAATACACTGGCGAGCTTTTTCCAAAGGCAGGCAGCGCGTGCAATAACGGGATAGCGCGTATTTTACAATTGCCGTTTCTATTTTTTCGCCGCTCCAGGTTCTCATCTCATCACATATTACATTATCTCCTGTAATTAGAACAGTTGGGATATTAAAATACCCTGCCAGCACCGCGGTTAATTGACTTTCCCCAACTGGCTCACTGTTCACACGCACTTCCCTTAATAGAGGCCAGTCCAATACATGGCTGAGGACTCCCGATTGTCCAGCGCGGGCGTGCATTGCGATCAGAAAAGCTGCATCATAAGATGAATTGAGATCCTCGTATTCATAAAAGATGATGGGCATCCCACGTACTACCTCAACCGATGGATGCAGCTCATCTAGAACTATATTGCGATAGTCGAGGCCGTGGGAATCGTGTAAAACGAACTCAGTTGCGCCCGCTTTTATTGCTCCTTCTACCGCGGCGTTGACATCTCCAGTGAGCCAGGAGCGGGCCTTCAGGTAGTCTGGAGTTGCCTCGGGATCACCCACTTTGTTTCTTGGATACCCAGTTTCCCGGCTGGTAACAATACCCGATGCTCCCTCCATATCTACGGATATTAATATTTTCATAGTTATCCTTTATCTAAAATACCTGGTTAAAATATGCGATTAGTTCTTTTACAAGCTTCAAAGATCGTTAATTGTCTAAACTCATCCGATTGTCACTCCGTCTTTGTCCAGCCATCCCACCAACTGAGAGAAAAAGGTCTCGTAACCTGCCCAGGAAACGAATTCAGGACTTCCCCAATGAGGCGCACAATATGAGGTATAGTATGACGAGGATAAGTGAAAATAATACCAGAGGATAAAGAAGTAAATTTCTTCTTTGTCGTAGCGTCATTTCTTCTTCCCCGTTGTGGAGTAAAAATATGAAGTGGTTGTCAAACGTAAGATGTCTTACGTATTATTGTAATAATTAATAATCCAAAGTCAAGTACTAATGGTCTGTCAAACATGAATCACGGGATAGAGGTGTTTTAGCTTGATCCGAGCATCGGCAGTGGTGAACCGCCAATCGACTTTGACAACTTTGGCATTTCGATCAATCTGCCAGGCTTTGACTTCTTTCTTCAAAGTGGTCTTATCCGGAATGCGCCGAGAAAGGCATTGGCGGATCAAGACACCAAATTCGATTTCAGCCCCATCCGGTGCAGCTCCGCAAGCCAGCGCAATCAGGTGTGCTTCTGCATTCCTATCCAAGCTGTTTTGGTATTCTCGCTCTGGTTTCTTGCGATTGATGGCTTTCTCCAGTCCTCCCTCCGTAAAGGCTTTGCGGAAATTGGTCACCGTCATGGAATTCACATCAAACGCATCACAGATGGCTTCGTATGACCAATTTGGGCCTCCTTCACTACAATCTGACTTGAGCAGAATTCTGGCTCGTTGTAATTTTCGGGCTGGCGCGCTGCCGGACAAGATTAATTTTTCAAGGTACTGGCGTTCTTCGGAGGTGAGTTTGATATAGTATTTTTGGTACATTTCCTTGATCCTTGGAGGGGTTTTTCTCCCAGGACGCAAGATCCGTGCCTATTGCGAGCTTTAGCTTTGACACACTACTAGGCCAACGGCGAAACTCAGCATTTTCAAACGCTCGACCAGTACTACATAAAAGGCGTTGCTCCGCTCAGGATGTCTCTCGACGGGATGTCATCCTTAATCTAAACTTAGACATCTTAAAATATCTTAATCTTTCCAAACATCCTATTGACAAGCGTACTCAATTTGTGCTATCATTTAAAACGAGCAACCGGTTGCGCAACCAGTTGCAAAAACGGTTGCGCAAACAAGTTGCGCAATTTCCTTAATAACTCCTCTTTTCACTATCGATCAATGCTGCCCCTGCTTCTGACAGGAGAAGTTTTTTCTCCGGCGAAGGTTTCAGCCCGGGTGGCCGAAATGATCTGCATATCCGTAAAGAGCCCAGTGCGGGAGACCGTTCCGTGAAGCGAGTAACGATCAATGATATTGCAAGGCTGGCAGGTGTCTCTAAAACCACCGTCTCGCATGTTATTAACAACACCCGCTTCGTCGAGGACGTAACCAGGCAGCGCGTACAGCAGGCCATCGAAGAATACGGCTACCAACCCAGCCTGGTGGCGCGCAGCCTGACTACCCAACGCACCGAAACTATTGGGGTGATTGTTTCGGACATGACTAATGATTTCTTCGGCGAGATGCTGCGCGGCATCGAAGATGTGCTCCAGCCGCACAATTACAGCATCCTGGTGTGCAACACCGACGAAATCCTGGAACGCGAGGACCATTACATCAACCTGCTCCTGCGCCAACGCGTGGATGGGATTATCGCCGCGGCGACGAGTAAGCGCTGGGAAGCCTTGAGCCGGGCGGATACCCTGCACACGCCTCTTGTGCTGGTAGACCGGCGCTACAACGGCTTCGATTACCCGTACGTGGGGGTGAAAAATCTCGAGGGGGCTTATCTGGGGACGCGCTACCTGATCGAGCATGGTTACCGCCAAATCGGCATTTTGGCCGGCTTCCAGCGCCTTTCCACCATGCGCGACCGTCTGACGGGCTTCCAGCACGCCATGCAGGATGCCGGCATTCCCTTACCTGAAGAGTGGGTGATTGAATCGGAGCTGAACATCCCGGCTGCCTGCGCGGCGGCACAGAAGATCCTGACCTTGCCCAACCCTCCCAAAGCCCTGTTCATGAGCAACAATCTTCTAAGTGTGGGCACGCTGATGGCAGTGCGCGACCTGGGCCTGGTAACCCCTGGCGATGTGGCGCTGGTTGGCTTCGACGATCACCCGTGGGCCGAAGTAGCCAACCCGCCCCTGACAGTCGTGCGCCAGCCGGCCCGCCTGTTAGGGCAGAAAGCTGCCGAGACCCTGCTGCACCTGATCCACGACGAAGCCGTCGAAGAACCCGAAATTTTATTGGATTGTGAGCTGGTGGTTCGTAATTCGTGCTAAAAATAACCGGCCCATACTAGCTGGATCAATTTTTATGTGGAGGAGCACGTATGAAGATTTACCCTGCCGTGAAGAATTGGACAATGGTTGCCCTGATCCTGGCGCTGCTGGGCAGTGTGTGGGGCCTGTCGGGCTGCAAAAGTGGGGGAGCCTTGAATGCCAGCCTGGCCGACCTGAACAAGCCGGTCACCGTCGATATCTGGAAGATAACTCTGAAGGCTCTGCCCATTTCCGAGGGTGTGGTTGGGGGTGGAGGGGTGAGCCACGCAGCCGAAAATGGCACCTACATTATCATTCCGGCGGAAGTCATCAATACAGGCACAGATACCACCCTGTTTCCGGAAGACCTGGTCTTTCTAAAAGATTCAACCGGCAAGGAATGGCCCTTGACTAATTCGACGCCGCAGTTCTCTTATAAACAGACCAACCCGGATATTGACATTTTGATGGATTCGCCCGTGCCGGGCGGGCAGACGCGCAATACCGTGCTGATATTTGATGTTTCTACCGATGCTACCGGGTTTGTGATGGTCTTTCATGGTCACCCAGACACGTTGAGACTTGGCTACCCGGCCAAATAAGTCTGAAGACAGGCCATATCCTATTGGAGATTTTAATAATGGCTTCTATAAAAGTCAATGTGCCCGAGGCAAAAAAGCTCACCAAATGGGCTGAATTTAAACGAGCCTTCACCGGCATTCGCCGGGAGGAAACAATCTCGGGCTATTTGTTTATCCTGCCGAACCTGATCGGTTTCGCCACCTTTACCATTTTCCCGATCTTGTTCACTTTTTACCTGTCGACACAATCCTGGGACCTTTCGAAACCGCCTCAGTTCGTCGGGCTGCAGAATTTTGCCGCCCTGGGGAAGGACGACCTGTTCTGGAAAACGCTCGGGAACAGCTTTTACTACACCTTTGGGGCTGTGCCGATTGGCATCTTCCTGGCCTTCGTGCTGGCGCTGCTGCTCAACCAGAAGATCAAGGGCGTGATCCTCTTCCGCACCATTTATTTCCTGCCGCAGGTTACCCTGGTGGTGGCTTCGGCGATTGTGTGGAACTGGATCTACCAGCCCGATTTTGGCCTGCTCAACTATATGCTGAGTTTAATCGGCATCCAGGGCCCGCGCTGGATTTATAGCACTGTCTGGGCCATGCCTTCGGTGATTATTTACTGCAACTGGATGGGCATTGCCCCTTCGGCGCTGATCCTGCTGGCGGGTCTGCAGGGCATCCCGGCCGAGCTGTACGAAGCGGCCGAGATCGATGGGGCCAGCGAATATGGCCGGCTGCGCTACATAACAGTGCCTTTGATCACTCCCGCGCTGTTTTTCGTGGTGGTGACCTCCCTGATCGGCGCCATGCAGACTTTCTCGCAGTTCTATATCCTGACCAAGGGTGGGCCAAATTTCGCTACCACGCCGATGGTGATGTATATCTTCAACCTGGCTTTCTCATGGTTCCGCCTGGGAATGGCTTCAACCGTGGCGATCGTGCTTTTCTTCATTCTGCTGCTCATCACCCTGATCCAATGGCGGATTGCCAATCGTTGGGTGTACGGTTTCAGCGGAGATTAACCTTTTTACCGGGTACGATTTTTCTGTAAGGAAAAAATGACAACCACCACGTCCGACGCAGTCCAGCCTTCACCGCAAAAAAAAGGCTTCTATATTGGAAAGAAACGCCGCCAGTTGTATTTCAAGCTTCTCGCATATTTTGTGCTGGGCTTGGGAGCACTAACCACCATTCTGCCTTTTTACTGGATGGTAGCCAGCTCGCTTAAGTCGCTGGCTGAGTTGATGCAGTTCCCGCCCACGCTTTTCCCGCTGCAACTGCATTTCGATAATTATGAGGTCGCATTCCGCATGATCCCCTTCGGCACATTCTTCAAGAACAGCGCCGTGGTTTCCTTCTGCGTGGCGTTCGGGCAGCTTTTCACCTGCTCGCTGGCGGGCTATGCATACGCCCGCCTTCGTTTCCCCGGGCGGGATAGAATTTTCCTGCTCTATCTCTCGACGATGATGATCCCCTTTGCTGTGGTAATGATCCCGCTTTACGTCATCATCAAAACCTTCGGCTGGTTGGACAACCTGGCCGGTCTGATCATGCCGGCGCTGGTCAGCGTATTTGGTACGTTCCTGATGCGCCAGTTCTTCTCGACCATCCCCAAAGAGCTGGAAGACGCGGCCCGCATCGATGGCTGCAGCTATTTCCAGCTTTATTGGATGATCCTGACCCCGCTGGCGATGCCGGCCCTGGCTACCCTGGGAATTCTGACTTTCATGGGCACCTGGAATGATTTCATGTGGCCGCTGATCGTCATCAGCACCATCCCGAATAAAAC
The DNA here is from genome assembly GCA_963820415.1 of uncultured Chloroflexia bacterium. Classification (GTDB taxonomy): domain Bacteria; phylum Chloroflexota; class Anaerolineae; order Anaerolineales; family Anaerolineaceae; genus CAWFZT01. Next base: position 297,984 of record CAWFZT010000005.1, read on the forward strand.
GCTGCCATTGGGCCTGCTCATGCTGGTCGAGCAGCAGGCGATCAAGACGCCCTGGCACCTGTTCAACGCCGCCGGCACTTTCTCGATCATCCCCATCCTGATCATCTTCACGCTTGGGCAGAAATATTACGTCCAGGGCATCGTTACATCCGGTCTCAAGGGTACGGCATAAGGAGGAGCAAGGGAAGAATACTAACTTGAGAAAAAGCGCAAGCAAAATTAAAACAAAGGGGACCAAACGCGGTGTGTCATCCTGGTTGGTCCCCAGAGACAGGCTGAAGGGATCGGCTTAGCAAGCTTATTACTTAAGCCGGGCGCCTGTAGGTTGATTTTAGCATAAATCACCGGAGATGGGTAAGACCGGAAGGCATGTGGAAAGTTGGAAGGAGGTGAATTGCGGGAACAGTATAGTCTAAGGTTCGTTGGAGAGATACAAAACGTTGTTCATCTAACCCATTCATTCACTCTGAAGGAGGAAAGTAGTCATGACTAAGAAACTCAATCGCCGAGATTTTCTGAAAATCGGTTCCGTAGCAACCGGCGCCGGCATCCTGGCCGCCTGTGCACCGCAGATCGTCACCCAGACTGTCCAACAGACCGTGGAAGTCCCGGTTACCCAGCAGGTTGAAGTGACTAAGGAAGTGATGGCCACCCAACTGGTCGAGGTCACCAAAGAAGTGATCAAGGAAGTGGCTCCCGCCGATCCCTGGCTAACCGGCCTGGTCAAGCCTGATGTTGCTGGTGATTTCCACATGCTCTCCTGGGAAGGAGAAGGCGAAATGCGCAAGTGGCTGCTGCACATCGGCAAGTTCTTCAGCAAGTACTATCCCAACATCAAGTGGACGCTGGACTGGGGTATTTCCTGGGGCGACTACTGGACCAAGGTGGTGACCCAGATCGCCGGCGGCACGCCGCTCGAAATGATCTGGATGCACGATACCCGCTGCCCCTCCTACTCATCCAGGGGTATTCTCCTCCCGTTGGATGACTGGCTGGCCAAATATCCACGACCCGGTTGGCCGGATCATTTCTATCCTTCACAGGTTCAGTCATTCCAATACCAGGGCAAGCAGTACGGCTTCCCCTATGACTGGGCGCCTGGCCTGTACTACATCAATACCGACATGTACACCAAAGCCGGTCTGCAGATCCCGACCGAAACCACGACCTATGATGAACTGCTCGCTGGGGCTCAGAAGATGAGCGCCAACCAGACTAATCCTAAAACGGCTACCTGGGGCCTGGGCAACCTCGGCGGCTCCGGGTGGGACGCTGGCGTGTACGGCGTGGTAAAAGCCTTCGGCGGCGAGTACTGGGATGACCAGGGCAAGACCGCCTACTTCGATAAGCCAGAGACCATCGCCGCCTTCCAGTACCTGCGCGACCTGTCCTACAAATACAATGTGATGCCCTCCGCCGCTACCATCCAGGGACTTGGCCTCGACATGGAAACCGCCTTTGCCTCCGGCAAGATCGGCTGCCACTTTGGTCTGAACGACATTTCCTTCCGCATCAACGAAGCGATTGCCGGGAAGTTCAAGTGGACAGTTGCGCCGCAAGGCAGCGGCCCTGCCGGACGCTTCCAGTTCTCCGGCGGCTCAGCCTTCTCCATTCCGACCACCTCGCGGCAGAAGGATATGGCCTACGAGCTGATCACCTTCGTCCTGGCCAACCCGGACAACCTGCCCACCACGGCTGTGATGGGTGGCGCCCTGGTCAGCAACATGGACTTTGCCGAGTATGGTTTGCCACCCAAGAGCACGGGCATCCAGGATGCCTTCCGCCAGGCTGCCATCGTCGACGGCAAGAAGAACCCCTGCCACCCGTACTATCACACCAAATTCGTCGAATGGGAAGACACGGTCTGGAGCAAGTTCCAGCCGGTTTGGAACGGCGAAGTGGCCGACGTCACCCAGACCTGCAAGGACGTTCAAGCCGCCACGACCGCTATCCTGGCCACGCTTTGAAGTTAAGCTTTTAACAAGCAGCTAACGCCCCTCACCCTCCCTCTTCACACCCTTGGTGTACCCGAAGGGGTGTGCCCTTCCCTCCATATGGGAGAGGGAGATACAGCGAGCCCTCTCCCGGTCTTGGGAGAGGGGTAGGGATGAGGGTCAGCGCAGTAACGTTCCCACCTGCGTGGGGCCGAAGCGCCGGGGAGGGTCTGTTTGAAGCACAGCGCCACTGAACAAGAGCCCAGACCCTCCCTGCCATTGCCGGTTCTGGCATGTTGAGCGATACCCTTGGTACACCTCCCTGCGGGGGATGAGCGAAGCCATCTTTCCTTCATTGAAGCGAAGCACTACCGCCGCCATCGAGTCCGTTCACCGCACTCTACATTCAAGCCGGCAATCGCCGATATATCAACGCAGATGTTTCGCTCGCCTCTTCAGGCGTACCAAGGATATCGCTCAGAGGTTGTGAAAGAATGAATAATGTCGTGCCACCACCGCAAGGGGTAGTGGCACGACGGTCCATTCGAGGCATCATAGTCATAAAAGAACAGTCGTGCCCAACTTGGACAGAGAATCAACCCATTCAGGCTACAAAAATCAGATTTATCCTCGCTGAGACCGGGCACGACTGAGCGTCTAGAGGTTGAAACAAGTGTATGGGACCGTCGTGCCTCCACAATCCTAATTAATTCACAACCTTTCAGGATGACAAAACCGAATAAGACCAAATGACCGGAATTATTTATAAATTAGAGTAATAAGGAGTTAGCCATGGCAGACAAGTACCAACCAACCTGGGATTCGCTGCGCACTCACGCAACCCCGCAGTGGTTCAAAGATGCCAAGTTCGGCATTTATACCCATTGGGGCGTGTACTGCGTTCCGGCCAAAGGCCCCAATGCCACCTGGTACCCGTACAACATGTACCGCGAGGGCACGCCGCAGTGGGAATACCACGTCAAAACCTACGGCGGGCCGGAGAAGTTCGGCTGGAAAGACTTCATCCCCATGTTCACCGCTGAAAAATTCGACCCGGATGAATGGGCTGAGGCGTTCGCCGGTTCAGGGGCGCGTTATGCCGGACCGGTAGGTGAGCACCACGACGGCTTTACCATGTGGGACACGATATACAACAATTGGAACGCCGCCCGCATGGGTCCCAAGACCGACGTGGTCGGGCGGCTGGAGAAGGCCATTCGCAAAGCTGGCCTGCAGGTATCTGATCGCCCTGCACCACGCCGAGAACTGGTGGTTCTACCCGCATTGGCGCAAGGAGTTCGACACCTCCAACCCGCTCTATGCCGGGTTGTACGGCGAGGCGCACGACCTGGAAGGCAAGGTGGGCAAGGGCTTCTTCGACCAGCAGCGCCCGAGCAAGAAATTCCTCGAGACCTGGAAGGCCAAGATCCTGGAAGTGATCGATAAGTACGACCCGGATGTGCTGTGGTTCGATTATGGTTTGCGCGGCCTGCCCGAAAAGCCCAAGCAGGAATTCCTGGCTTATTTTTACAATAAAGCCATCGAGCGCGGCAAGGAAGTGGCTGTGACCTACAAAGATTACGACCTGGCTCCAGGCACCGGGGTGGTTGACCTGGAACTGGGCCGCATGGATAAGCTGACCTATTATGAGTGGATCACCGACACTACCGTAGATGACGGGCAGGGTTGGGGCTACCTGAAGGATACCCCTTACAAAACCACCACCGAGATGGTGCACTACCTGGTCGACAACGTCAGCAAGAACGGTTACTTGCTGCTCAACGTGGGTCCCAAGCCGGACGGCACGCTACCCGAACAGGCCAAAGAAATCCTCAAGGGCATGGGCAAGTGGATGGTGGTCAACAACGAGGCGATTTACGGTACGTCGAACTGGATCACCCACGGCGAAGGCCCGGCGCAGATCAAGAAGGCCGGGGCGTTCAACGAGGATGAGAAGCCCGGCTACGGGCCGAAGGACGTGCGCTTCACGCTTAAGGGCGACAACCTGTATGCCACGCTGATGGGCTGGCCCGGCGAGTGGGCGGTGATCCAGACCCTCAAAAGCCTTTATCCGGACGAGATCAAGTCGGTCAAGATGCTGGGTGTGGACCAGGAGCTGGAGTGGCGCTTGACCGGGGATGCAATGGTGATCAGGACTCCCGATAAGAAGCCCTGCGAGCACGCCTACGTGTTCAAGATTGTAAGAGGGCAGCCTTATAAATGAGAGACAAATACCAATCATCGTGGGATTCGCTGCGCACACACGTTACACCCCAATGGCTCAAGGATGCCAAGTTTGGCATCTATACCCACTGGGGCATCTACTGTGTTCCAGCCAAAGGTCCGAATGCCACCTGGTATCCGTATAACATGTACAGCCCGGGCACCGAGCAGTACGAATACCATGTAAAAACCTACGGTGGGCCGGAGAAGTTCGGCTACAAAGACTTTATCCCCGAGTTCACCGGGGAGAAATTTGATGCAGACGAGTGGGCCGAGCTGTTTAAAAAGGCCGGGGCGCGCTTCGCCGGGCCGGTCGGCGAGCACCACGACGGCTTCACCATGTGGGACACCCGCTATTCCGAGTGGAACGCAGCAAAAATGGGGCCTAAGCGGGATGTGGTCGGCGAGCTTGCGAAGGCCATGCGCGCCCAGGATATGAAGTACCTGATCGCCCTGCATCACGCTGAAAACTGGTGGTTTTACCCGCACCATATCCCGGCTTACGACACTGCCGATCCGCGCTATGCCGGCTTGTACGGCCAGCCACACGACCTGGGCGGAATTCCCGACCGCCAGCTGCGTCACGAAGAGTGGTGGGATTTTGAACGTCCCAGCCAGAAATTCCTCGAACAGTGGAAGAATAAGACCCTGGAAGCGATTGATCGCTACCAGCCCGATATGCTGTGGTTCGACTTCGGATTGAGGTTTATCCAGGAGAAGTATAAGAAGGATTTCCTGGCCTATTACTTCAACCGCGCCGAGGAATGGGGCAAGGAAGTGGTGGTCACCTACAAATGGCACGACCTGGTGCCCGGGTCGGGGGTAATTGACCTTGAGTTAGGCCGTTTTGACACGCTCACCTATATGGACTGGATAACCGACACGACGGTCGACGCTGGCCACGGCTGGGGCTATCTAAAAGAGACGCCTTACAAGACCCCTCAAAACCTGATCCACTACCTGGTCGACAACGTCAGCAAGAATGGTTACATGTTGCTCAACGTCGGCCCCCGGTCGGACGGCAGCATCCCGGAGCAAGCCCAGGAGATCCTGCATGCCATTGGGAAGTGGCTGGCAGTCAATGGAGAAGCCATTTACGGGACCACGCCCTGGATGATCTACGGCGAAGGCCCCACGCAGATGACCAAGGCGGGTTATTTCATGGAAGACCAGGAAGTGCAGTACACTCCCCAAGACTTCCGTTTTACCGTCAAGGGCGATACCCTATATGCGATCTGTCTGGGCTGGCCGGCGCAGGAGTTCACCATCCCGGCCCTGTATAAGCTGTGGCCAAACGAGATCCAATCCGTCCAATTGCTGGGTCACGGGCAGGAGCTGCCCTGGCAGTGGACTCCCAAGGGTGTAAAAATCATCCGGCCTGCGGAAAAACCCTGTGAACATGCCTATGTGTTCAAGATTGTAAGAGACCAACCGTATAAATAAAGTTTTTACTCGCCCGTTTAAGGAATCAAAAAAAGGAGGCTATGAAATATTCAAAAAAAGGTGAGTCGCCGGAAGCGTGTTCGTGGTAAAGAAATAATGTGAATTATCATGTTTTGCTCCCGATGCCGCTTTGTCCTCCTGGTGATTGTTCTAGCTCTGGCTTTATCTGCCTGTGAGCTGCTGAAGATTTCCCTCTCAGAGCCTGTCTGGGTCACAAACGTGCCCATTTCTTTCTCTGGCAAAGTTCATGCGGTGGAGTATCACGTAACCAGCGATAACAGCATAACCTGCGCTCTGGATACGATTGGGATGTTGACCGTCGATGCAAAAGGCCGGGTGGTATTCAACACACAAGGGGGTACTTTTACTGTCAGCCAAGATGGGCAGTGCGTCGACCAAGGAAAAGATAAGGGCTGGCAGGTTGAAGGCCAGGTTGAACAGCCTATCCTCCCATATCTGAAATTCACCACCTGCAGTAGGGGGCACTTGCGGGCGGAAGGCTCAGCTGAGTATGTGGTTGCACAGTATCAACAGGATACCCAGACTAGCAAGCTAACTGGCGGGATCACGTGTTACGACGAAAACAACCAGCCCGTTTCGGAATTTAGTCTTTACCTGATGGCACAGGAACCCAGGAAATAACCAGAAGAGAGCAGAGCAACCTTTCTAGCGATAACGAACATCGTCTCTTAGTATCATAGAAATCTATTCTATTACACTCATTATTGGTAAAGGAGGAATTTATGCGTCAAGCAGTAATGACCAACCCGGGGAAAATCGAATATCGCGACGTTCAAAAGCCAACCCCCACTGCGGATGAAGTTTTGATCGAGATCAAGCGCATCGGCGTGTGCGGCTCAGATATCCACGTTTACCACGGGCTGCACCCCTACACCAGCTACCCGGTCGTGCAGGGCCACGAGGTGGGCGGCGTGGTGGCGGAGACCGGCCGCGGTGTGACCGGTTTCAAGCCGGGTGACAAGGTAGTCTTCATGCCGCAGGTCACCTGCGGGATATGCTATCCCTGCCGGCACGGCATGTACCATATCTGCGACAACCTGAAGGTGATGGGCTTCCAGACCAGCGGGGCGGCGCAGGAGTTCTTCCCGGTCAAGGCTGAAATGGTGCTCAAGCTGCCCGAGCATATGACCCTGGACGAGGCCGCGCTGATCGAGCCAATCTCGGTGGCGGCGCACGCCGTGCGGCGCTCAGGCGGGGTGGAGGGCAAGAAAGTGGTCGTGCTGGGAGCGGGCACCATCGGTAACCTGGTGGCGCAGGTCTCCAGGGCTTCCGGGGCGGCGGACGTGATCATCACCGACGTGAGCGAATACAAGCTGAATAAGGCCCACGAGACCGGCTTTGCGCATGCCATCAATACGAAGCAGGAAAACCTCAACGAGGCTATTCTCAAGTATTTCGGCCCGGATAAAGCCGACCTGATGTTCGAATGCGTGGGGGTGCAGGATACGATCACCCAGGCGGTTGATAACGCCCGTAAAGGCAGCACAATCGTGATCGTGGGCGTGTTTGGCAAGAAGCCCGAGGTGAACCTGGGCTTCGTGCAGGACCGCGAGCTCAGCCTGGTGGGTACGCTGATGTACCAGAAGCAGGATTACGAGCGCGCCATTGAATTGGCGGCTAACGGCAAGCTGCAGCTTGGCCCGATGGTGACGCAGCGTTTCCCGTTCAAGCGCTATTTGGACGCCTACGAGATGATCGAAGGCTCTCACGGAGAGTATATGAAAGTGATGATTGACCTATGAAAAACTTTAACTATTTTCAACCCACTGAAATCCGCTTTGGGAGGGGCAGGCTGGCCGAGGTCGGGCAGGGCGTGGCCCGCTACGGCAAACGCTGCCTGATCGTGACCGTCAAATCCGACCAGATCTTAACTCCACTGTTCGACCGGGTGAAACAGTACTTGAAAGAGGCCGGGGTGGAGTACGCCCACTTCGACGGCGTGGTGCCCAACCCGACCACCAATTCGGTCACGGCCGGGGCAGATCTAGCCAAGGAATTCAAAGCCGACGTGGTGCTGGGAGTGGGCGGAGGCTCGAGCATGGACTCGGCCAAGGCCATCGCCGTGGAAGCCACGCATCCTGGCACGGCCTGGGATTATCTTTTCTTCAAGACTCCCCCGACCGAGAAGACGCTGCCGATCGTGGTAGTGTCGACCACCTCGGGCACCGGCTCGCAGGTCACCCAGGTGGCGGTGATGACCCAAACAGCTACCAAGACCAAGTCGGCCATTTACAACTCGCTCGTTTACCCTCGCCTGGCCATTATCGACCCAGAGCTGATGAAGACCGTGCCGCCGCATGTGACCGCCTCGACCGGCTTTGACGTGTTCTGCCACGCCTTCGAGAGCTTTATCCACGTGGGCGCCTCATCCTACACCGACATGATGGCGCTGCAGGCGATCCAAACCGTGGTCAAATATCTGCCCACCGTGGTCGAGATGGGCGACAACCTGGAAGGGCGGGAGATGATGGCGTGGGCCGACACGCTGGCCGGGCTGTGCATCGCCCAGGCCGGGGTGACCCTGCCGCACGGCATCGGCATGACCATCGGCGGGCAGTGCCCGCAAGTGATGCATGGCGAGACCCTGGCGCTGACCTACCCGGAGTTTACCCGCTTCACGTATCCATACGCCGTGCGCCAGTTTGCCGAAATGGGGCGCATCCTCAATGCCAAACTGCGCGGCGTTTCAGACGAGGCTGCCGCGGAGAAATCCTGCGAGGAAGTGGATAAGTTCCTCAAGAAAATCGGTATGTGGCTGAGCCTGGATAAATTTGGGGCGACGATGGAAGACGTGGTCGCCATCGCCGACAACAGCCGGGTGCTGCCGGATTACAAGAATAACCCGCGCATCGCCAGCCGCGAAGACATCTATGAAATGCTGGTGAAGGCCTACAACCGTCGGTGAAATGGGGGTTGGGTCCATTTCTTTCCTCCTTTTGTCCTACCCTCTCCCGGCCATCTTACCCGGGAGAGGGCCAATTTTGGGAAGAAAAATATTTCACGACGCGCTCTTCAGCGCACCCACAGGGGTGAAGGTAAAAATAAAATAAAGGAAACAAGGGTTTTTAATCAAAACTAAAGAGGACAAATATGAACATGAAAAAAGTGATCATATCCGGTTTACGACAGGTAGGGCTGGTCGAAGTGCCTGCGCCGCAGCCCAAGGAAAACTGGGTGCTGGTCAAAGTGATGGTCACGCCCATGTGCACCGAGTATAAGCAGTATGTGGGCGGCTACCGCAATGAATTCTTGGGTCACGAAGCGGTCGGCGAGGTGGTGGAGGTGGCCCAGCCTGGGTTGGTCAAACCGGGCGACCGGGTGGTTGTGCAGCCGTTATACGCTTGCGGGCGCTGCCGGTTCTGCCGCAGCGGAGATTATATCCACTGCGAGCAATTAGTCGACATCGCCGAATTTACCGGCTCAGCGGAAGGGGGCGCTACCTACGCCCAATATTTGCTCAAACCTGACTGGCTGCTTTCGCCCATCCCCGACTGCGTCTCGTACGAGCAGGCCGGTCTGGCGCTGTGCGGGCTAGGCCCGTCCTTCGGAGCGCTGCAGAAGATGGATGTGGGCGCTTTCGACACACTGCTGATCACCGGGCTAGGACCGGTGGGGCTGGGCGGGATAGTCAATGCGCGCTTCCGCGGGGCGCACGTGATTGGGGTGGAGTCCTTCCCCTGGCGCGTCGAGCGAGCCCTGCAGATGGGCGCCCATGTGGTGCTCGACCCGCGTGACCCTGAGCTGCTGCCGAAGATCAAGAGCCTGACCCCAGGGGGGGCAGGAGTGGACTGCGCCCTAGACTGTTCGGGCGCGGTTGCGGCGCAGCGGCTGTGCATCGACGCCGCCCGGCGTAAAGGCAAGGTGGCCTTCGTGGGCGAATGTTCGGACGCGCTGGACATCCGCATCAGCCCGGATATGATTCGCAAAGGGCTGACGCTGATTGGATCCTGGCATTACCCGCTGCAAGCATTTAATTCGATCCTGCAGGTGATCCAGGAGTCGCCGGTGATCGACCTGCTGACCAGCCATGTGCTGCCGATGACGGCGGTGGAAGAGGCATTTAAGTTGCAGGAGAAAGGCGAATGCGCCAAGGTGCTCCTCCTTCCTTGGCAGTAACTGGCTACAGCTTTTTTAGTTTTTAGGTTAGGTACCTGACCATTTTTAAAAGTGTCAGGCGGCCGGGAAATTATAATAAAAGTAAACTACCATCACACTTTCCAAGGAGAACTTATTATGACAAAATATCGCATAGCTCTCATTGGCAGCGGTTTTCGCAGCCACGCTCATATCCAATCATACCAGTACATTGATAATGCCGAGGTGGTCGCCTGCTGTGATCCGAACTTCGAGAAGGCCGAACAGGTCGCTGCCCAATACCACCTGCACCCTTACCCGGATGCGCGCAGCATGATCCAGGCCGAGCGCCCCGACATGGTGCATATCGTCACCTGGCCCAGCACGCGGGTGGAACTGGTCAGCCTGGTCTCTGCTCTGCAGGTGCCCCTATGCACGGTCGAAAAGCCAATTGCCACTGCCGTCAAAGACTGGAAGGCATTGTGCGCTGTCCAGGCCGCCACGCAGACCAAATTTGCCATCTCCCACCAGGTACGCTGGCACGTTGACCTGACCAAATGCCAGCGCGCCATTTCCAGCGGCGAGCTTGGCGAGCTCAAGTTCCTGGATATTTCGGCTGGGATGAATATCGCCGGACAGGGCACACACACGCTCAATTACGGGCGTTCCCTGGCCGGCGACCCGCGGGTAGCGCGCGTAGCCGGCAATGTCTACGGCTGGGAAACCGGTGACGTGGGCCACCCAGCCCCGGCTGCCAGCGAAGCTTACCTGACTTTCGAAAACGGCCTGCGCGGTCTGTGGACCTCAGGTCCTATCTCGCCGCGCTGTGGCGACCCGTCCACCACCTGGCAGCACGTGCGCGCGGCCGGTTACGCTGATCGTGGCCGGGTGCTGTACGAAGAGTTTGGCAAATGGGAGATCGTTTCCCCTTCGGGTATGCAGGGCGGCGATTACGGTGGGATGCAGACCTGGGAGAAAGAAAACGTACGTTCGCAGTCTGGCTTCCACAAGGCTATGCTTAACTGGTTGCAAAACCCGCAGCAGGTCCCCGGCACCAACCTGGAAATCTCGCTGCACGAGTGGAAGGTGGTGCTGGCGATGTATACCAGCGCCCTGGAACGGCGCCCAGTCGATCTGGCCGGCTTCGAGCCAGACGACGAGTTGTTTCACACACTGGAGAAGCATCTCGCCTGACTTTTTATTAGCCCTCACCAACTTCTTGTTATGGGGCCCTTTTAGGTTCACTCGCAGAGATGTGCGCCGAAGAGTGAAGGCGAATCTCTTTGGGAGGAATTTATGGCTAAGATTTGGGGAAAAGAGTATACGAAAACCGAGCTGCTGCGCCGCATCGGCGACATCAGCCAGATCGCCTCGGCCCAGGCGGTGGAGCTGGTGGATGGCAACGAGCGCGGCGTGCGCGCCGTGATCCTGCGCAACGCGGCCGGCCTGGAGATGACCGTGGCGGCCGAACGAGGTATGTCGATCACCGACCTGCGCTATAAGGGCGTGCCGCTGCCGTTCTTCACTGGCGTAGGTACCGTCCACCCGGCCTACGGCGACCTGCGCGGGCTCAACTGGTTGCGCACCTGGCCGGCTGGCTTTATGACCACCTGCGGCCTGACGCAGGTGGGCTCGCCCACCGTCGACAACGGCGAAGAGCTGGGGCAACATGGGCGGGCAGCCGGTTCCCCGGCGCGCAACCTGGCCTGGGGTGGCGAGTGGCAGAAGAATGAGTACGTGGTGTGGGTCTCGGGCTGCGTGCACGAGGTAGCCATGTTCAACTATCACCTGCAGCTTACCCGGCGCATCTACACCGGGCTGTCGGAGTCGCGCTTCTGGTTGGAAGACGAGGTCGAAAACCTGGGCTTCACCCCCGCCCCGCACATGTTCCTGCAGCACATCAACCTGGGCTTCCCGCTGGTCGACAGCACTGCCCGCCTGGAGCTTCCGCCGCATACCCCGGCGCCGCGGGATGAGGACGCCCGGGCCGGCCTGGACAGCTACACCACCTTCCACGACCCGCTGCCCGGCTACCGCGAGCAAGTCTTTTATCATTACCTGCGCCCGGATGAGCGCGGCAAGGTGGAGGTCAAGCTGGTCAACCCGGCCTTCAACAACGGGCAGGGGTTGGGCGTGGGACTGCGCTATTCTGTGCGGGATTACCCGGTGCTGGTGGAATGGAAGCAGATGGGCGAGGGCTTCTACGCCGTGGGCCTGGAACCGGCCAACTGCCGGGTGAGCGGGCGGGTGGCCGAGCGTGAAAACGGCACGCTGGGAATGCTCAACCCGGGTGAAGTGCGCAAATACAAGCTCGAGATTGCCATCCTATGAACATGAAAAAAGTGGGAGTAAGAATGTGCACACCCTGACCAACCGGGAACGCTATTTGCGTCTGTTCAACGGCGAGAGCGTCGACCACACCCCTTTCCTGGATATTATGGGTTTTTGGGATTCCAGCCTGCAGCGCTGGAAGACTGAAGGCCTGACCCAGGATGCCACACCCGAAACGGTGCGCAGGCAGGTTGGTTTTGATGGCGGGCGCGGCTTCTACCTGCCGGTCAAGGCATTTATCTGGCCCGAATTCGAGCCGCAGGTGGTGCGTACTGACGGCGAAAAGGTGTACACGCGCAACAAATGGGGCGCCCTCGAGCAGAGCATCGCCGGCTCAGAGCTGATGCCGATCACCATCGAAGGCCCGGTGCAGGACCGCCAGAGCTGGGAACAGGTGAAGGCGCGCCTGGATCCGGATACGCCTGGCCGCCTGCCGGAGGATTGGCCGCAGTTGTACGCGCAGGCGCGCCAGAGCGGCGAACCGGTCTACACCGGCGACCTGCCCATTGGGTTTTTCGGCGGGGTGCGCGAGCTGTTGGGCTTTGAGCGCCAGGCGACGCTGTTTTACGACGATCCGGGTCTGATGGAAGACATTCTCGACACGCTGTGTACCCTGTGGATTGAAGTTTACCAGCGCGTGCAGCAAGATATTCCCCTGGACTGGTTTTTCATCTGGGAAGATATGTGCTACAAAGGCGGCCCGTTGATCAGCCCGCGCCTGTTTCGCCGTTTTTTGCTGCCGCGTTACGCCCGCCTGACAACGAGCTTGCACGCCGGCGGCTGCCCACACATAATGGTCGACAGTGATGGAGACGAGCGCCCGCTGGTGCCGCTGTGGCTGGAAGGTGGTGTGGATATTGTCTTCCCGTGGGAGACCCAGTTCGGCCTGGACCTCACCGCCGTGCGCCGGCAGTATCCCAGCCTGGGGATGATCGGTGGACTGGATAAATATGCGCTGGCGCGCGGGCGAGAGGCCATGGACCGCGAGCTGGCGAAGTTGCCTTTCATGCTGGAGCGCGGAAGGTATATCCCCGGCCTGGATCATGGCGTGCCCAATGATGTGGCCTGGGACGATTATCGCTATTTTTACGACCGGCTGCGCGAGCTGATCTGGAAATACCCACCGGGGTAAGAGTGCCGGAGTTACTGATCTGATTATTGACCCGGAGTCCCCAAAGAACGAGGATGAGGAATATTAAACCCGCGTTTCATCGATGCGCCCGTCTTTCAGATTTAGTACCTTATCCACGTAAGCCTCCACCAGCGGGTCATGCGAGGCCAGCAGGATGGTAACTTTTTCTTCCTGAACGATGCGGCGGAAGAGGCTCAGGATTTCCCTGGCAGTCGTAGTATCCAGGTCACCGGTAGGCTCGTCGGCCAGGATCAGGCGCGGGCCGTTGGCCAAAGCGCGTGCGACCGCCACGCGCTGCTGTTGTCCACCCGACATTTCGTCAGGGCGGTGGTGGATCCATTTTTCAAGGCCGACCAGGTTGAGAACTTGAAGCGCCCGTTCGTGGCGCTTGCGGTAAGGCAAACCGTTGACCTGCAGCATCAATTCGACATTTTCGAGCGCCGAATAGGTCGGTGTCAATCCAAAGGATTGGAAAATAAACCCCACCTGCTTGCGGCGGAAATGGGTCAGCTCACTTTCGGTCTGGTTGTTCACCTCGCTGCCGAAGACGCGCACCACGCCCATGGTTGGCCGGTCAAGCCCGCCAATACAGTTGAGCAAGGTGGTTTTACCGCTGCCTGAACGCCCTTTTATAACCATGAACTGTCCGGTTTGAATTTCGAGGTTGACCCCGCGCAGGGCGTTAACCTCCAGGTGATGACCTAGCTTATAGATCCGCCACAAATCCTGTGTTTCTACTGCCAGCACGGCTGGAGGGCTGGCTGGTTTATCTGGCATGGGTCTTTTCTCCTGGCTTGCGTCGACTGAAAAGGTCTTTGAACAGTTTATGCAGCTTGCCCGGATTGCGGGCGCGATCAATCTCAGTGACCATTGTCTCAGCGCTGCGTGTTTCGTTCTGGACCACCGGACGGATAAGGATGCCGTCCGGAACACGCTCTAACTGGATGCGTCCCTTGATCTGGTATTCTTCCAGGAATTCTTTCGGCAGTTGCAGCCTGCCGGCCGAATCGAGCACGGTCAGTTCCTGGATCACGCGCTCGGCCGGGGCACTTTCCGCGCCGTCCGCTGGTAGACCTCTAGCCTGGACGGGAACCGGCTGCCAGACCGACTCGGAAGTAATCTTACCATCGCGGATCGCCACCACCCGGTCGACGTGGTGAGCCAGGTTAAGATCGTGACTGACGATTAAGGTCGTCAGCGATAATTCCCGGTTGAGACGGCGGAAGGTGGCATAGATTTGCTGGGCGGTCAATTCATCCACCTCGCCGGTCGGCTCGTCCGCCAGCAGCAGGCGGGGATTGTTGGCCAGGGCAACCGCAATGGCTGTCCGCTGCTGCTCGCCGCCTGAAAGCTCGGACAGACGGAAGCTCATTCGCTGCGAAAGGCCCACCTGGTCAAGCAGATACTCGGCACGCTGGCGTTTTCTCCACCCAACGTACCCGTACAACAGCAAAGGCGCTTCGACATTTTCCACCGCATTCAGGTAAGGGATCAGGTTGCGGGCGCTCTGCTGCCAGACGAAGCCTACCGTGGTCAGCCGGTAATTATCCAGGGCTGCGTCGGATAATTTGAGCAGATCGCGGCCGGTCACACGCAGTCGCCCGGCTGAGGGACGGTCCATGCCACCCAGGATATTCATCAAAGTCGACTTGCCGCTGCCGCTGGCGCCAACAATGCCCAACATCTCGCCAGCGTCCACAATTAAATCCAGGCCCTGCAGCGCAACCACGTCGTGATCGGCCACTTTGTAAATCTTCACAAGGTTATCGCAAACGATGAAAGGTTCCTGGGGCATCTCTACACCGTCTCCCCAAGTTTAATGGCCTGGAAGATCTTCATCCGCCACAGCAGCAGCACCAGCACAACCAGTGTGATCACGAACAGGCCGGTAAACAGGGCATAGATCTGGAAAATGGCAGGCCAGGCGATGACCACCTGGAAGGGAGGGATGCGCGAAGCCGCATCGGTGCCGATCTGGAGGTAGGGGATAAACAGGTAGCTCATCCAGGTGCCCAGCGCCGTCCCTGCCCCGCAACCTAGCAAAAGGAGGAAGGCTAGCTCACAAACCATATAGGAAGCCATCTGGCCGATCGACAGCCCCGAGGCGCGCAGCACACCCAGCTCGATAAATCGCCTCCGGAAAGAAAACAGTACGTACAGCAAAAAGCCCAACACGGTTAAGACGGCGGCCGCGGCAAACCCGATGAACAGCATACCGAAAACGCCCTGCCTTTCCGGGCGCTGCTGCTCCTTGGCGATAAGGAGTTGAGATGAATCCCACCCGATGGCTGTTACGTTGATCACTTTCAGGTTTTTCTCACCAATCACAGTCGGGTCGACGGCGGAATCAGTTTTCAGCCAGACCTGGTAGGGGAACTCCTGACCGGCGGATTCGAAAAGGTAATCGAGGTTGCCCACGAACAGCGGGCCCTGGTCTGGATACCAGGTCGGGAACATATCGACGCTACCAACCACTTTCATATCCAGGCGCGTGTTAGTTTCAAAGGTATTGATCAGCACCTGGATGGGGTCGCCCACATGAATACCATAGGTGTTCATGAAATCACGTGAAAGCAGCACACCGTTATCCTGGGCGGCCAGGTCATTCATCAGTTCTCCCAGGTTGCTGGAAGAAAAATCACGCCGCCAGAACGCCGCCTTGGGAAAATCGAGGCGGTCGACCCCAAAGAAATGGCCCGCCTCCATTCCCTGCGTGCCCGCCTCTACCCCGGCGTCGTAATTTCCGACCCGGGTCGCCATTTTCACTCCAGCAACTTTGAGGTAGTCGGTGACTGGGAAGAAAAACCAGTTTCCTCCCGTTGCAGACGATGTTTTAGAGAAGCCAGCCGAGGTGCGCTGGCCTACCTCGGTAAATATCATATCTGCCCCGACCTGGTAGTAAGTCTGGTCATAGAGATGGAGGTCAAGGGTCTGGGCCAGCGATCCAGTGTAGGCAGAAAGGCTGAGAGTCAGGATCAGGATAACCAGCGGGGTATTGTAAGAGCCAGGCGTGCGCGCCAGATGGCGGGCAGCCATTGTCAGGCCTACGCTGCTGGTGCGCCCCGCTACCCAGGCCACTCCGGCCAGGATAGGTGGGATCAGGCGCAGAAACAGCAAGGCCAGGGCCAGAATTGATAAGGCTGGTACCAGGAATAAGAGCGGGTTGCGGAATGGATCGCCAGCCGCTCCGGCGGCCTGCGCCACCAAGCTACCCTGCTGGCGCAGCAAATAAGCCCCGTATCCGGCTGGTAAAAGCAGGAAGAAATCCAGAAAAACTCGCTGCCACCAGGGCAGGCGCATCAGACGGGCGCGTTCCTGTTTATAAGAAACGATGGTATGGCGAGAAGCTCCTACCGCCGGGACTACTTCAGCCACCAAGGTAATCGCCACAGCTGCCAGCCCGGCCCACAAGGCTGCCGTGGTAAGGTTCACCTGCAGCGTAGAACTGGCAAAAAACGACATGAAGCTGCGAGTTTGCCCGATCAGGCGCGCCACCAGCATCGCCACAGGTAGGCCAACCGCCAGCCCGATCAGCGCCAGCAGCATGCTTTCCACCGCGGTAATGCCCATAATTTGCCAGGAAGTGCCGCCCCGGCTGCGCAGAACGGCAATTTCGTTGCGCTGGCGATCTACCGACAGACCGGCAACTAGCACAATGAAAGCCAGGATCAAACCGAGGATCGGGATAGAGAAGGCATACAGCAGGATGGTCAACTGTTTGACCGATTGGCTATATTGATTTAACACCGCTACCGGCGAAACATCCAGGCCAACCTTCGGAAGCAGGGCTTCTGCCTGGGATTCCAGGCTCTGAATGCGTGCCAACAAAAGGTCTACATTATCGGAACGGACATCTGCACCGTCCACAACCAGGTACCAGAAACCGGAAAATATTTCATTCGGCACGACCGGGCTGACCCGGTTGATAAAACTTTCCTGGGGCATGAAAAATAAAGTGGACATCTGGGCGGGTGGGATAAACCAGAAATCTTCCCGGGCATCCGTCGCCTCCCAAATGCCCGAAACGCGCACCGGAATTTGGTAGTATTTATTGTTACCTGCCGGAGATTTGCCGGGAACCATGGCCAGGTACCGCTCGCCGACCTGCAAACCCAACTTGTCGGCCAGGGCGCTGCTGACCAGCACATCGACCGGGTCCTGGCTGCCACGCGCAGACGGAGCCGGAAATTTACCCTGCAAAAGAGTAATATGGTTCTCAAGGTTGCTGTAAAAGCCGAGACTGACCCAACCCAGGTTGGCCTGGTCTGAATAGATTGTTTTATCCGGCGGGAAAAGGCCGGCCGGATCGGTACGGATATAACGTACGACCGACTTGATCGGCAAGCCTAGGGATGGAGCAGCGCTACTGGCCATGAAGCTATCCAGGGGTTGGATTACCTCCCAACTGACATCCCCATTGACCCCGCCGCTGTAGTTGAACAAGAAAGCGAACGGCGGGCGATTGACCGTCTGGCCTGAGGTATCTATTTGGGAGATGTCTTCGCGCAAAGTGCGGTTAAACACCGCATCGGAATAAAGAGGGATGCTGATGACCAGGGCAATCGAGGTGACCAGGCCAACCACCGAGGCGGCTGCCAGGCCTGGTTGTGACCAGATCCGCTTGGCGACGATCAGGGTAGTAGCCCAGATACGGAGGAAAAATCGCATGGTGAATACCTCTAAGGTGCGATCACAACCTGGCCTTCACTCAGGCCTTCCAAAATTTCCACCCGGTCGGTGTTCTGAATGCCCAGCTTGACGTCCACGCGCTCCTGGAAATTGCCATTCTGCACCAGGACAAATTTACGCCCTCCAACATCGTGAATTGCCTGAGGCGGAAGCCAGAGCACATTTTCTTTGCGTTGCAGGATCACTACCACCGTCACCAGGTCGCCCAGCTTAAAACCGGCCTGTTCCGGTGGGACTGCCAACGAAATGCGCAAAGTGCGGTCACTGTTGGCATTACCCGCTAATGGGGGCAGGCGCCGGACATTGCCGTTAATCGTTTTCCCTGGAGAATTATACGGTGAAATGAGGGCTGGCATACCCACCACCAGTTGGCTGAGATCGGTGCCTATCGCGTCAGCGCTAACTTCCATCTGGCTGGTATTCGCCACCACGACGATCGGATCATAGGCATTGACAGATTGCCCTTCGGAAGTGTTGAGAGCAATCACCTGGCCATCCAGCGGCGAGACAATCTGAGCCATATCTACCTGGGCTTGCAGGTCTTCCAGGCCCAGGGAAGTCTGCTGGAGGTCAATCTTGGCCAGCTCCACCTCATTCATCTTGATCACCAGCTCATCCGGGAAGGACCGTTCATAGCGATTGGCTTGCATCTTGAATATATTTAGGTCGCGCTGGGCATTATCCACCAGGATTTGCATGCGCTGGACATCCAGCTTTTTAAGCTCAAGCTGGCGCTCAATATCGGCGATGTTTTCCAGGTCAGCCAGCACTTCGCCGGCTTTAACCGGGTCGCCTTCTTTCACGTAAACCTTGCGCACCCGGCCTCCCACCTTGAAGAAGGTGTCCTGCTGCTCGATAGGGGCAATATGGGCGCTGAACTGAAGCTGGTCAACCACCTCTCCTTGCTGGACTTTGTAAGTCGGGTTGATCGGCACAATGGAGGTGGGCAAAGGGGTGGGTGTAGTTTGGTCCTGAACTGCGGCAGGCGTACAGCTTGTCAGTAACAACACAATTGCGGCCAGCGCAAAAAGCGCAGACCGTGAAAATCCGATGGATCGATTTATATTGGAAAATTCTCCTGTTTAAAGGGCAGGACTATATTATAACACATCAATCTAACCGGTTGCGCAACCGGTTAGATGAATCCTCATTTGGTAACAGCTTTTTTATCAAACCCCTTCAACCGGAACAGGCAGAGGCACTCGCCCCGCGTCCATTTTTGGAGACATCACCACCACATGTAGACCGGCCGCCTGTCTTCAGCCACAGCCACAAAGTGAACTTTGCCAGCCGCGATTACAATCTGGGTACCCGGTTGGATGCACACTATTTGTGTTGGACTCGTGGGCCCACCTGGAGCAGGGACGCCAGGAAGTGATCCAAAGAGCAAAGGAAGCGCTGAGCGGGAGAGAAATCCTGATTAAAACAAAGGGACTGCTGCCTGTCGCTCGTCGCATGGTGCTAACGGTGAATTTAAGGATTGCTGACCTGCTCATCAAAGACCTGGAAGATACGATCTTGTGGGAAGGTGAGATCGACAGCACGAGCTTCGCCGAGCAGGTCTCCCATGGAACAGCTCTGTCCCCCGTTGGTAAGGTGCGAGTGTCGTGAGGATGTAAAGTGGATAAAACTCCCGTGAATAGCTGTCCAGGTACCATTATCAGGCAACAGTCTCTTTCACTTATCTTATATAGTTGCAATTCATCAAGGGGCTAGCCATCGCCCGGATGAGGTTATGTTTGTCTTCAAAAGAAAAAGAAGGTAGGGAATGAATAAAGGAATAAGAAAATCGATAATTTGCTCCATAAATAGCATCCGAAAATAGCCATAAGAAGTTGAATGATTTGAAGCGGGTTGCAATAGGGCTGCAGTAGTTTTTTTCTCTCCTTTTGGCAGTACAATAAAATTGAAACTCAACTTGCAAATAATCACAAGAAGATGCTTGCCTGGTTTTCTGGCTCAGGCCCAGGAGAGAACCAGAAATGAAAATTGCAGTATTGGCTTCATCGTACCCGCCTATGGTAAGTGGTGCAGCACTCTTTGCCGAAAAACTGGCTGTGGAAATGGCCAAACGCAACCATGAAGTACTGGTGTTAGCGACCAGCGACCGTTCCTACCCCTATCGGGTGACTGGACCCCGTTTGATTGTAGAACGCTTCCGGTCGTACCCAAATCCCCTGCGGGTTTTCCAACGCGTCGTCGTGTGGCCGCATTGTCTGATCATGGCACGCCTGGAGGAGTTTGCCCCCGATGTCATCCACATTCATGATCCTCTTCAATTCGGTCTCTCAAGTTTGTTTTATGGTCGTCGCCAGAGGGTTCCAGTGGTTTTTACCATCCACCAGCTCCCCTGGTTCGTCAGCGCGTACATGCCAAACTCTCTCTACTTGCATAAGACACTGGAGAACGTTTTGTGGCGGTATGCTTGCTGGTTCCTGAGACATTGTACCCAGGTTGCTGTACCCTCGCAAACGATTGCTCAGGTGGTCCAAGCCCATACCTCCATTCTCCCCGAGGTCATCAGCTATGGGGTTGATTTGGACAATTTCCAGCCGTTTGCCTTGGACCCCGGCGAGGAGGATATTGTCCGCGCCCGGCTGGGTGTTCCCAATGGGTTTCCGATCATTCTCCATGTCGGCCGACTGGATCTGGACAAGCATGTAGAGCGGGTCGTACGGGCGGCAGCCCAGGCCATGAAGGTGGTTCAAGCGCAATTGTTGGTCGTGGGAGATGGAACACAAAAGAAAAAGCTTATCCAGCTTTGCCGCGCCCTGGATATTTTTGAGCGCAGCCATTTTCCGGGATTTATCTCCAATCAAGACGGACTGCCGCCTATCTACCGGGCGAGTGCGCTATTTGTAACAGCAAGCGAGATCGAAACACAAGGGATCGTGTTGTTGGAGGCGGCCGCTTGCGGATTGCCCATCGTGGCTGTCCGGGCCACTTGCGTACATGAAATCGTGCATACCGGAGATAATGGAATATTGGCCACCCCAGGAGATATAAACGAGCTTGCCGGCAGTATTACCTGGTTATTGCAACACCCGGCTCAGGCGCGAATAATGGGCCAAGTAGGCAGAAAGATTGTAGAAAGTCATCCGCTTGGGGCTGCGTTGAATGCATATGAAGTCCTGTATGAGAAGGCCGTGCAAAATGCTCAGTTTCCCGCTACTACTGCTTCTACATCAGCAGCTGTGCCAAGTCACCTAAAGCAATCCGAATAGTTACTCCACATCTGCACCAGCGGTGAGGCAGGGAAATCGCCCATCATCATTAATTATAGCCCCTCATCCACGATATTAAAAAGCGTCTTCTATTTGGAGAGCGCTTCTCATATTCTCTTTGTTTCAGGCTCGATCTGCCGGTCGGGATTTATCCTCTATGAGACCTCTACCTGTGCGTACAATTCGGTACACGGATGGGGGGAGAGGGTGAAAACTTGACATGATTGGTTTCGCATTCGCTCAACCCATCATCCTATAACTATATCTAAAAAAGGTTATTCAATAGCGAAACCACTCTACAAGCTGTTTTGGAGTTGTGTGAAAAGTTGTCCGGTACAGCATTTTGTTGGGCAACAAATCGATAATCCTTCAGGTAGTATGCCGACTGGCGTTAAACGCTTTCAAGGCTGCATCCGCCCTTCCGCAAGAAACCCATAACTCAGGAACCGCATGACAAAGGCATTGTAGATGTGAATTGAGCACCACGCCATCATCGGTTTCCAAATCGCTAAACGCCATTTCTGTCAGCCAATCACCGGTAAAATCTCTCCAGTCATTCAGATTGGCACGGCTTGCAGCGGCAACGAGGCAAATCCTTATAGTCTCTTCGATAGACAACGCATACTGAGCATCGCGCCTGTAGCTACGTACGAGAATTCGTAATTCGTCTGCGAGCGCATGACTTCTTGCGACGGCGGCAACTGTGGCTAATCCATTCAATATAGCTAGAAGCTGCGGCCTATCTTCTATGTTTGCCAACCGATAGTTACCAAGCTTCAAAGCTCTTGCCGCTAATTCTGCCTGGTCCGCACCAACGCGGAAAATCAAAGCCGAATTCACAAGAGCAATAAATGACGATGGCCCTACCTCTTCTGCGCCAAGTTGCGTCTTAATCGCCTCCGCGATATCGGTAGGCAGAATGTTCTGCGATTCCTCCACACCCTCTAATGGTCCAGGTAAGTATGGATGATAGAAATCACTAAGAGAGTGAAGGCTCCCCGATTTGGTCTCGAGAACGAGGTTAGAAAGCTCACCCTCCTTGATATTCTGTTCTTGGTTCTTTGCCGCGATCATGATGCGGCCGAAGAAATCCGCCTTCATTTGCGAAGCCACTGCAAGATCAGGATTCCAGCGCGGCTCCAAACGCATATCAGCGAGCGATTGCATGTAGTACTGCTCAGCGCGATTGCTGAAAGCCCACTTGCTAAATGGATTAATATCAACAGATGCATTCACAAACTGGCGATGAATCAATGCGGCCTGTGAAAGAGCCGCTAATCTTCTATAGAAAGGAGGTTCGGCTGAAAGTAGACGAGTCCTTGACAGTTCTCCATCCACAAAAATGAACAATGACGAGAGAAGATTAAAACCGCTCGCTTGTCCGTCAACAACATCGTCGCGAATTTGTTTTACAAGACGAATTACAACTTGTTCTATCTCAGGTCTCGAAGGAAGAATGCGTAAGCCAACCTCAATAGCGCTCAACTGCGAGGTTCTATCTCCATGCTCGTCCAAGTAGTCGAAAGCGCGTAAAAGCTCTTCGCTGCCCAACTGATCGACATTGATTTCAGCCGTCATAGAAGAATGTGATGATAGTAAGAGACTTAGCAAAAAACCTTCATAATGTTGCCACTTAGACAGTTGATCAAAGAGCATTCTGCCGCTACTGGTGGCATAATCACGGATAGAAGCGCTCCCGTCATATGCGCCCACAAGTCTTTCAAAGTACCTGCGTGAAGGGGGAACCAGAGTGGATATGCTAATTTCTCCACCTCTAATTTCATCACGTAGGGATCGTGCCTTTCCGATCGGTGTATCACGAAACTCATTAAGAAACGCATCAACCTCATCATCCTCGGGGGCGCGATCTCTAAGAATACTTCGCCATGCGTCCCGTGCACTGATGGGTAAATTTACATCAGAAGAAGCCTCATCGAAAGAATGCAGACGCGTAATGCTATCCGGTGAAAGTGCAGCTAAGTCGGGCAGGATCAGACTCTGTTCGCCACGAGAGAGTGAAAGGCTCGGTAACTTTCCTTTCTCATTGATGTTCCTTAGCTTCCACTTTTGGCCATTTCTGTCAGTCACTTCATACGCTGTTGCACTTGAAAGAATCTTCCGAACAGCTTCGAACAGATCAGAACGTTGAATAAGAATATCAGAATCACCAAGGGAAAGAACAGGATCCAGCTTAAGACCATACTCTCCCCGAAAGGCTGACTCTTCAAGTAAAGTCTTGCGTATCAACGGTGGCGTAAAATCCAAAGCCGCCTTGGCTAATAAGGATCTGACATAAGGGCTATTCGTCATGCTATTCTCTTTTCAGTCAGATCCATATCGGCAAGTTCTGCGATCTTCCTTCTTTGCCAATCGACAATCCAGGAATAGAGGTCAGGGTATTGTTCTTGGATTGGAGTCAATACCCTGTCCTCAACCCAATTCCAGTATTCATCCTTGATTTCCAGTGGCGAGTCAAGCGGAGGTAAAAGCACCATCATGATATGACCACCTCGTCCAATGTTGACAATGTCGGCTCCATTCTCACTGCCTAATAGATGAGCCCAACCGCGGATATCAATTTGATTCAAGATCCAATCAGAGCGAACCCGAACGCACGAAAGATCACCGTCAGCTCTCCAAAGACCTTTCAATACTCGTATGAACACTTTGAAGAACATATCAAGCCAAGGTGCTTCTTTCGGAAGCTGAAGACAGGTACTCATTCGTACATGCAGAATGTTTTCCTTGATAGCCTTCAGTTCAGCTGTCTCAAAAACCTTATCGTCCTTGACTGTAGAGGCGTTAAGATGACTTGCCAGTTCGTCGTCGCTTATGGGTACAAAGAAATATCCGGCGCGACGAAGCAGAGTCCTTTTCTCTAATCGGTCTTCGGCCGTAATAGAACCAGAGGAGACGAGTGCATCTACAAGGTCTATGGTTGAGAATATCGGTGCTTGTGCGCCACTATCATCGATAGTGGCATGCTGATTGAGGAACCTGTCGTCCGCAATCATTGCGTCACAAATCTTTGCCAGAGCAAATATCTCAACTGCTGGATGCCCGGATATACCTTGCCCTTCTAACTCATCAATACTACGACGCCTTCCGATCCTTATTTTTCCTGATTCTATTCGTGAACTGATGGCAGATCGTATACGTTCTATAGCGTCATTGACGTTGCCAGAAATATTTGCATAAGAAATGAGTTCATTTGTTTCAGAAACCTTCTTGGGTGATGCAATTGGTCTGAATCCCGCTGTGTGGAGTTTATCCAATATCCCAACTTGAAGGAAATAAGTTATAGCCAGTTCATCCAAATACAAGATTGCCCCATCAAGAATCTCTGGCTGATGTGGCCAAGGCTTCTCTTGCAGTTGCAGATAGGTGCGCGCTTTCTTTTCTTCCTCGGCCGTGATTTGGCCATTTTGTCGCAACTTGTCCACAATGGACTGGCAACTACTCAGAACCGCCGCATGCGGTGTCAAGTCAGCTTCCTCCTCCATAAGAGAAGTGAGTCGATGAACTGGTGATGGCTGAACAACGATACGCTGGGAATTATCATTATCCCTCACCTTTTCCGCCTCTGCTATAAACAGCGCCAGCTCGTTGCCAATTTGAGCGGATAGATCACTATCTGGTACTGTACTTGGTATAAATTTCTCGAGAGTGGCTGTCGCAAGCATATCACGTATCTGTCGAGCGTTCCTAATCCGACTTGGCTGATGAAATGCGGCCTTTTGTTTCTCCTCAAAAAGCCATTTAAGAGTTGAATGCGGCACATAGACCGAATCGAAAGCGTCAAATGCCTTATCGAGCAGATTCAAGAAGCTCAATGTGAGCAATGCTGTTGCGTCTATTCCAACTGTCTCATGAGTATTAAGCGGTGTTGGTTGTCTCATGCCACTAAATGCGGGAACAACGCCTCTCCGCCGGGGATCGTTCTCCAATAAGTTTGCGAAAGCAGGAAAAAGCATCAAATAGATAAGAGATTTATTGAGAGATTGAGCTGCAACAAACATCGGAATGTCGCCACGGCTCAACAGCTGCCATGTTTCAGACTCTCGTCGATCCCAATCCGGTTTCCGGGCAATTACATCCTTCAGTGTCAACTTCTGAATTGGGCCACCGTCACCAGATAGCGCTGCTGCTGTGTCAAGCCACTTATAAACCTCCGCATCATCCTCCCAACCAGCCTTCGTAGCCAAAAAGTAGGCGTCCACTAATACACGGGCATCATGCTTACCCTTATCTGCCGCTGCAATTATCAATTCTTTGGCATAAGGCGAGCCCAAATATAAGGCCAGTTGAGCTGCGCTTATTAAATCTTGAGCGCTTCTTTTATCTTTCTCCAAGCATTCATTAGCAACGATAACCAAAAGGGAATTCCAATCCCCTAGGGCGATTCCAAGATTTATCTGTAATATACGATAGTTCGGATTATCCCGTTCTTCAGTCAGTTTCGCTAATTCGGAGCAAGTCTCCAATAGTGCGCCTTCATGGTACAAAGCCCAGCAAAAAAGCATTTGCAGGTTCTTTGATTGTGCTAAGAGAACTGAGTTTGCTTTTAAAAAACACACAAGTCGTTCAGTCTTCTGTGTGTTGTTTAAAGCATTTACCAAGCGCACCGCGTCTTCTAAAAAGTGGGTTCTTTCGAACAGAATTTGGCCATACTCACAGAGGCCATCCCATTCGCCCCTGGCTTCGAGTTCGTCAACTAGAGTTGCCAGATCACCCAGAGAGCCAGTTGTCTTGAACTGTTCTTTTCGAGACTCAATTGGATTAGCTCCATCAGATTCAGCGATTATTCTTCGCAGGCGACTTTCCTCCTCTTTAGAAAGTCCTTCTTTCATTAGAATTTCCAGACAATCATGTGCCCTGACAGGCAGCCCTGCTCTTGAAAGCAACTCGATTTCAAGAATCTGCAGGGACTTCTTATCAAAATACTTGGCAAGCTCGTCGCGATGCCGGACTAAGTAATTCGCAAAATCTTCCGGGGTTTTCTGTGTAAAGGCAAGAGCAAATCGGGCAATCGCTGTGTCTGGAGTAATTCCTCCGTGGACGGCAATTTGTTTTTCGATTTCCCGTTCAACCGCCTCCAGATCTACGGTGATTCCAAATTGAAGGCCAAGATGAACAAGGCGAAGACCTGACTTGGGATCACGAAGCTTGGCCTCCAACCTTTGCTTCCCTTTGTCAGAACTCTTCGGGGTCTCTAAGTTCAAGCCAAAGTGCATATTCATCGTCTATAGTTGCTGCACTAGGACAGTTTAGCTGCGTGTAAACCTGCACTGCATCGATAAAGTGGCGATGCGCTTCTCTACGGGCATCAATCGCAGCCGCATCTGAGGCCAGTGGAAAAATCGCTGCTCCAAATGGTATTTGGTTCAGCACAATTGGGCGAAGCTCATTTGGGACCGCGCTTAGGAGATGGGTTATTGCAATCATGTGGTTGAGGATTGGTGCTTTGTCCAGATCTTCATTGGTCAGTGCATTAAGGCATTCCCATGCCGCCTCCCAATGGGCAAGCTGAAGGTGATATGTCAATAGAGAATTCTTGCCTTCAGGGTCTAGGTCAGCCATGGTGATGCCGACAGTCTTCAGCCAGTCAACTGCTCCCTGGAAGCCATCATGATGCGCAACGACCATAAGAGCCGCTGACCAAGATATTGGCGCATTGATGCTAGCTAAAGTGCTAAGAGCAGCGCTCTTATCTCCCTTCTGCGAATAAATGAAGGCTTGTGCAATTTCGATTTCGGGGCCAGTTCCTAAGTTTTTTGCAAGCTTTAAGTACACTTCTGCTTTGTCTAGCCCTTCAGTTCGTGACAGGATACGCACAATCCAAGCCAACGCCCGGCTCTTTATAGCACCAGTACCACCAGAGAGTTCACCATCGATAAGTTTCCTCGCGAGTGCCAGAGAGAACCGAGGGCTGTCAAACTCGACGAAGAACCGGGATTTTCGGAGTATCTCGACCTCATCCTCAATTTTCTGATCAACAAGCTCTTTTGGAAAATGATGGGTGAGAAAATATATCCGGCTGGACAATTTCCGAGTCTACAAAGAGCCGATTATTAATCTTTGATTCATGCGACTGCTTCCACTTCTTGAGCATATCAGCTGGATAAGTTTCATATTGTCCGTCCACCACTGTATGATGATTCGGACAAAGCAAAATCAGGTTCTCGGGTGAATTTAGCTCTTTTTCAGTTAGGCCAGACTTTCCTCTTGGACCATCTTCACTAAATGCATAAATGTGGCAAATCTGAGCGGCGACAAGAGCATCAGAATAACCAGTAGCAGGCTCGATAAGAGCGTTTTTACAGTCCGGGTATGTACATTGGTTTCCGCTCAATGCGAACAGGATTTTCAATGTTTTGGGTGAGTAGTGTCGTTTGAGTTTAGTCACATTCGTCCCATCGCATGCAAATTCATTTCCAAGTCTGTGCTGCTAATTCGTTGCCCAACGGTTTGCGTCAGCGGTTACTGGGCGGGCGTGGTCTCTGCTCGGGAGCAGCATTTTTCTTGAACCACACCACTTTCAAAGGATTGATCAGAGGGCATCCAATAAAATCCTCCCCTGATATTAACATTATACGGGCCAATCTTTCTCTTTACAATAAAAAAAAGCGCTGTCCATCTTTAGAGAGCGCTTATCTCATCAGGATCACTTGATCAGTGCAATACCGGTCTAAATTTATACCCATAAATCGGACCTTGACCGCACTTAGTCGGTGAAGGTGGTAAATTAATGCTCCGGTTCACAGGTGGGTACAGCGTCATATGCTGGAACTATTGGTTAGTAGTACCTACTGCTGTCTCGGTTGTCACCAGAAAACCTCTCACTATGACACGGTAAACCTCCGCATATCCGCTCACAATGCGATCAACACTTTCAGCCACTAGGATGAAAAGCTACAAGCCAAGAACCCAACTACTGCTGACTATGTATTTTCACCCTCAGCGCTTTCTTATCTGAAGCAAAGGTCTTTTCTTGTGCGTCAAGCGTGAATAGAACAAGCGCATCACGGTTATAGAATTTATACAGAGCCCTTGCTGGGCCCAAAAACGAAGCAGCAGCAAGAGGAGGAAATATCATCGTTCCAACAGTCACAACGATGTCATAGACAGCCTGAGCACCAGATCCGGCAATACCTCTATCTCGCGCAAGCTCTTCGGCCATCTTATTGGCAACAACGGTATTCTCTATGGCTTTATAAGCCTCCCTAATCTCTCCTTCTGACATTGGTGTGTGCAAGAGCTCCTTTGATTGTGAAATGGTATCCTGGATAAAGAACCGCCACTTGTCTCTGCCGCCAGTATTTCTGACATCCAGAAGGTTTTTTATTGAGGCCTCTTGGTTCAAATGGAAGTATGGCAGGGCGAAATAAGCCTCGATCGCGTTTGCAAAGCATCCTACATCTTTGGCATCCTTGCCTAACTTATGTAAGTAGACCTCACGCTCATCATGATGGTAATAGAAGGACGTTGACCGGAACACGGTCATCCAGTATATCGTAAGGTTTATATAATACGCGTAGTCAACTATCTCTAAAGGCAAAGAAGCTACTGACTGCTCCAGTAATTGACCTTCAATGGGGTTGGTTCTTTTTAATAACCGAACTCCCGATTCAAAAAGGTCTCTAATAAGTGGTGACATAAACGAGTATAGAGATTCACTAGCTCCGAAGCGAATGTGACGTAAATCATCCCGTAAAGCAGAGAGCTTGGATACATAGTTGCTTTCGTTCAAATCGTGGGCAGTATCAAGCAAGGGCACTATCTCGGGAACGTATTGGTCACGACCGTAGATCTTGGTTCTATCCCGACCTAGTATGTAAGGAGGAACGTGCGGTGTGATTAGGTGCTGCTCTCTCATGAGTTCATTTACTTCATATATCGGAATAAACGGGCAATCGTCCTCGTCCATGAACCGCTTCATACTCAGGATATAATTGTGATAAGTTATACTAAACGGTTCCAAGATATCCTCTGACATCATCTGTACGATTTCGTCATGGAGGGCTGGGTCGTTCTTCGGAACCATAATATATGCAGGAATATAGATGCGATCAAAGAACCAACTATATAGAGCGATTTGTTTAAGAATGTCTCTAGTGATCAGCCATGGGCCTCTATAAAGCATGCACAGGTCGGTTTCCTTAAATTCGTTTTTAGGATAATGTCTATAGAAGGTGCCGCCTACGGTAAGTCTTGTGTCGGGTGCCATATTGAGTAGTAGCGATAGTAGATAGTTATCGGCTTCTTGGTCGCCAGTCAGGTAGGGCATCAGATAATCTTGCCAGGAAATTATAATGGCTGGCATAATAGAATATCTCTCGCAGACGGTGGCGATAAGTTGATTCTCGCAGATCAGGGCATGTAGAGCTTGAAAGATATTTTTCGTCATTTGTGAAGGTGTATTACTCATTTGATAGACCCTTTAATCAAAGAACTTGGCCAATTATAAATTATCCGTTCTCTTGATAAATTTTATAACCTCTCATGCCGGACTCGAACGAACCTTCAAATTCATGCCAACATTTACTTAACAGAACTTCTAATTGAGTTGAATCCTCGATAGGTCCAGACGGTAGCGAATAAAGGTAATCAAGTAATTCTTGCATAACTATTTCTCCTTTATGAATTCAGAGATATTGATATTATGTGAACAGTAATTGATAACCTGTAATGGATTTGTGGTGAGTCCCGCTCACCAATACCAGTATATAGTAATAGCTTTTTGCATGCAATATTTCCTTCTTTTTTTACTTTTACGAAATTCATAGGCAGTTCATGTATAGACCCAATCTCTCACAGGAGCATTTATTTCTCTTGGGATAAAAAACAAAACCATCCCTATCGTCCCAGGGGTTAGGCTATTCCCCCTGCTTCTTTCCCTGAAAACAGTCAATAACACTACACTAAGAAACATTTGGGGGCTATTTCCCACGGGAGCATTCTGTTCTCATAAAGAATAACATCCAAAATAATTCTCTTCGATTAGCTGAAAAACAGTTATTCTGTGCGATGGTTTTTTACTGAACTCAAGCTAAAACACTACACTATTCAACATTTGGAGGGCTATTTCCCACAGGAGTATGTTCCAAAGATAGAAATATTGTGCTACACTATATTTATGCCTGCCCTCACGAAACAAACCGAGGACCTCAGAATACTCCAAGCTATGGAAGCTACCAGGCTAATGGCCATGGGCGTGAAAAAGTCCAATGCTTGTGAGCAAGCAGGCATTTCTATCAGACAGTACGACTTCTGGCTTGCCAAGGATAATGGAGCGATTCAAGAGCTTCAGAAAGTAATTATTGAGTCCGAGCGTGTCCGCC
Source organism: uncultured Chloroflexia bacterium (assembly GCA_963820415.1). Taxonomy (GTDB): domain Bacteria; phylum Chloroflexota; class Anaerolineae; order Anaerolineales; family Anaerolineaceae; genus CAWFZT01. The sequence goes on from CAWFZT010000005.1 coordinate 328,396, forward strand.
TGGCTGATATCACCAATGCTTATGCAATCATCTTGAAGAACTTTCTGCAGCAGGTGGTACAGCCAGGCGTTGATCCCCTGGTTTCCTTGAAGGTGCTCAAGTTCTTGGATGTAATGATAGCTGAGCTTGAAAAGAAACATGGGGTTAACTCCGAGACGGATGCAGCTGAAACCTATTTGCTGAAGGGACCAACACTTAAGATTGAAGAATCAAAAATGGTATCAATAAAGGTTACAGCAAAATCCGATGGTTCTGCTTCGTTCAGCTTCCGGTCAGCCGGTGATTGTTGACAGACCTGCTTCAAATCCAGTAAGATTAGAGAATAAACGGCAATTTCTCCCGTGAGAGCTTTTAGTCAGGATTCCTTGGGCTTTGTAACAATAGATTTCATGAGGCTACGTTTTATGATTTCTCTATCTCTAGGCGAGGTTCTAAAAGGTTGGAACGGAAATCCTGGGGATTCTCGTATTTACATAGTCCGGGATGGAAATCTTGTGTTTTACGTGGGGAAATTGGGACATAGTATTGTCGACCATATCCTAGAACATTGCGACCTAGTAGATAACGATACGCCTAAGGGTGACTTTACAATTCATCATTTTTTGCAAACCAATCCACAGAGAGGGGTTCAACTAATATGGCAACACGAACTTTTAATTGCCCGACCTGCGGCGCACCGTTGGATTATGACGGCGGCCCTGAAACCACCATCCACTGCCCGTTCTGCAACAATTCGGTGGTGGTCCCCGAAGATGTCCGGCTCGGAAAGTCGCCTAAAACGGTGGCCGTCACCCGCTCCGCCGGCTCAAGATGGGGTGTTTTCGCGTTGGGAATCATCGCTGTCATCATCCTGATGATCGTCGGAGTGGTATTTGTCGTTCTGAGCGTGATCCGGACGGCATCCGATAACGCCCGTCAGGGTTTTAATGCAGTCGAAAGCACAATCTCGCCGCCCACTCTGGTAGAACCGCCCACCAATACCCCTAAACCATCTCCCACCCTGGCTTATGCCAATCCCGAGCTGTCCTTTGGAGAAAAAGGCATTGGCCCAGGCCAGCTCAACGACCCACATTATCTGTCGATAGACGGAAGCGGGACTCTCTATGTGGCAGATTACGAAGGCGGGCGGATCCAGGCTTTTGATGCAACCGGGAAGTACCTGAGCCAGTTCATGGTGGGGGACTCGAAGATGATCATCCACGGCATGGCGGCGAACCACCAGGGCAAGGTCTTTGTCGCCGCCGGACATGAGCCGGATATCCTTGAATATGATGGCAAGACCGGCCAATCGCTCGGAAAACTTTCCAGCCCGAACGGAGGTGAGTTTGGCGATATGTTCGCCACGGCCAACGGTGGCCTGGCTGCCACCTGGTACGAAGGCCGTTGGGGAATCATCACCTCCCTGGAAGGCCACCGCGACGACCTGGTGTTGTTCGACGCTCAAGGCAAGATTGTCTTAACCATTCCTTCCTTCATTAGTGGACAAACCGGTGATACTGCCCTCGATAATTACATTACGGTCGATGGCCTGGGGAAGCTCTTCGCGTTAAGCGACGGCGTGGTTTATGTATTTTCCCCGGAAGGCAAATACACCAATAAGTTTGGCAGCAAGGGCAATCAACCCGGCCAGTTCAATAACCCCAGCGCGATCAGCGTCGATGGACAGGACCAGATCTACATCGGCGACACGGATTTTGTCCACGTCTATACCGCTGACGGACGCTTTATCACTGATTTTCCCACCCGTGACTGGCCCAATTCCATGGTCATGGACGAACAGGGGCATCTATGGGTGCTGGGCGGAGGGAACGTGACACAATATATCAAACGGGGCCAGTAAATTGTTTGTGAGATGCGAGACTTATTGTATTGGATAAATTATCGCCAGGCTTGATAGACTAAGTAAAAGCGTCTACCTATGATATCCGTCTCGGTTGGTGAAATTCTAAATGGTTGGAACGGAAATCCTGGCGATTCTCGTATCTACATGGTCCGGGATGGCAACCTTGTGTTTTACGTGGGGATTATTTTGACAGCTGCAAATCACCACAAGTACGCCTGCACCACGCCCATACCCTCGTAATGCAATATGTTCAACCGTTCTACTTTTACTCTTATCAGTGGGTTCAGGGTTCAAGCCCCAGGTGGATTATGTATGCCCGATCTTTAGTTTCACCATATGTGGTGGTATCAACATTGTTGACCGACACAAAGGCTGGTAAAGAGACTGGTTTTAGGGTTGGTTGACCTCGCAACTGCAATTCTTCTTCAATTACGATGCAATTGGTGAGAATACTATCGATATCAGCGGGTAAGATATCACCTTAAAAAGAAATACCGCGATGCAGTCCATCAAGGGCGCGTGGCCTTTGTCGTTGATAACATCTTACCCCACTAGCAACCGCGTTTTGTTGAGAAACGCGGGACCGTTCAAGACCTTTCTGAAGAGGAAAGGCATTTATTACAGCCAGAAATTAGAATAGCCGGCCGTCAAATTAGGTCGTCAAGAGAGGTCTCCTCCTGAATATCACTCTTTTATCGGACATATCCTCGCCCCTCGATGTAATTAGACAGGTTTGTGATCTGGATTTCCTGGTTGGTGATGATTTCATTGATCACGTCGCCGATCGATATCAACCCAACCAGTTTCTCATTTTCCAGAACCGGAAGATGGCGAATATGCTTGTTGGTCATCAAGTGCATGCATTCTTCAATCGTTTGGTCTGGCGTGATGGTGAAGACGTCCCTAGTCATGAATTCCTGGACCGGTTTCGTCAAATCGCATACGCCGATGTCGGCAATCAGGCGTACAAAGTCTCTTTCGGATATGATCCCAACGATTTTCCCATCCTCCAGGACGAGTAAAGCGCCGACATCTTTTTCTTTCATGAACAAAAGCGCATCCAAAGTAGAAGTTTGAGGGATTACGGACCAAACTTCGTACCCTTTGAACCTTAGAAGAGTTCGCACTGTTATCATCATTTCCTCCATTAGCATTCAAGTATCTAATACCCGATATCATCCGGTGAAACATACTCTGTAGGAATAAACCTGCCTCTTCGATATGAAAACTGGCCGAGAGCCGTGCGGGCTGCTTCTGGTTTGAAGAGGACTTCCTCAGGCCACAACAGGCAATCGCCGTGCTCCAACCGCTGGTGAGAAACTCCGGCATAAATGGGCGTGAGGGCTTCAACCTCTTCCATTATCTGGGATGTATCCACATAGGCCCAACCCGCATAAGCGCCTGCAGCTACCGGGCGACCTTCGACGGACAGGATGCGCCGCCCCAGCTCTGCCACAATTTGCCAGTCAGGGCGAGATTCACTCACCGGCTCGATTGCCTGGCGGACCATCTGGATGCGGCGTTCTGTGTTCGTGAACGTGCCAGTCTTCTCGGCAAAACTCACGCCCGGCAACTGCACATCAGCATAATAAGACGACTGCGAGGGGAAGACTTCTTGCACTACGACGAAATTAGTGGCCTGGAGGGCAGTGCGGGTCGAGATGGCCGTTTCATCCGTAATCAGGTCTTCACCCAGGATATACAGAGCCTTGAGCGTACCCTGCCTGGCCGCACCCATCATGCCGGCAGCTGGCAGACCCGGTTGCGCCGGCAAGGTTACACCCCAGGCCATTTCAAATTTCTGGCGGGCTGCGCTTTCAGTCACAGGCTGGTAGCCGGAGTAGAAGTCCGGCAGGCCGCCCATGTCACAGGCGCCCTGGGAATTGGCCTGGCTGCGCAAGGGAGCGATGCCCCCTCCCGGCACAGTCATGTTACCCAAAAGCATCTGCAAATTGGCCAGGCTGATTATATTTCGGGAACCCAGAGCGGGATGGGCGATACCGGTTCCCCAGATCACGGCCATTGGCCGGTTGGTGGCCAGAATTTCTGCCGCCTTGTAAAGGGTTGCCACGGGCAAGCCGGTAATTTCAGCCACAGTAGCGGGTGGGTACTTGGCGACCATCGTCTCTATCTGGTCAATACCTTCGGTATGCTCCGTAATAAATCCCCTATCTTCCCAGCCCCTTTCCATGATGATGTTTATCAGACCATTTACCAGAGCAGTTTCCGTGCCAGGCTTGTAACGCATCTGTAGACAGGCATATTCTTCTATATTTACGAAGCTTGGGGACGCCGCGACTACCTTCACACCGCGCCTCAGGACAGCCTGACGGATTTTGGCGCCAAAGACAGGTTGTTGTTCTGTAATGTCCGACCCGATAATCAACATCGACCGGGCATGGTTGGCAATTTCGTCCAGGGATGTCGACATAGCTGCCAGCCCGAAGGATGCCTCTAAACCAGCCACAGTGCTGGAGGAATGTAAATGGGCGCAGCAGTCGATGTTGTGGGTTCCCAGTACCTGTCGGGCCAGCTTATTCATTAAGTAATTCTCTTCATTCAATGCCTTTCCCGAAGTCAAGAGGCCAATACTTTCAGGACCATTATTTTTCTTTATGGTAACGAGGTGTTTGGCAACCATATCCAGAGCCACGTCCCAATCCACATCCACCCATGGCCCGCGGTTTTTAGGGCGGGGTGCATCGTCTAACAAGTATTTACGGACGCGGGGTTGTGACAGCCGGTCACTACGGTGGATAAAGTCATAGCCATAGCGCCCCTTCACGCACAGGTGCATCCCGTTGACCAGAGCCGCCGGGTCGGAGATTACCCGGATGACGCGCCCGCCAGGAACACCGGTTTTGACTTCTAATTTAAACTGGCAGCCCACACTACAATAGGCACAGGTCGTAGTAATCGATTTATCCGCTCGACCCAGGCTGACCGACATTTTGTTATCCAATGCACCGGTAGGGCAATAGGCTACGCAGGCTCCGCATGATTTACACCTGGCCTGGAGCATCGTTGTCTCTGCTCCTGATACGATGCTGGCTTTATAACCACGGAAAGCTTGCTCCCAAACAAAGCGACCTTGCACCTCGGCGCAGGCTCGGACGCAGCGGTCACAAAGGATGCATTTATTCTTATCCACCCAGACATATGGGTTCGGGTCACTATCCATAGGGTAGAACGGCTGTTGGGCCATGGCGCTCTTCATGTCGATCCCGTAAGCTCTCACCCAGTAAGAAAACTGCGTATCTTCATCTAACGCAGCGGTTCCGTTGGAATGCTTATATCCGCCGTCGTAAAAATTACGCAATAACATCTCCAGTACCGACCGGCGGAATTGGGTCAACGCTGGGCTCTCTGTCTGTACAATCATTCCTTGTGAGACCAGCAGGTTGCAGGATGTAGAAGGAAGCCGGCTGCTCTGCACTTCAACCAGGCAAAGGCGGCACCCGCCGTAAGGAGAAAGGTCTTTATGGTAGCATAGGGTTGGGATGATGATTCCAGCTCTCTCGGCCACCTGAAGAACGGTGGATCCTTCTTGAGCTTCGAGGTTTTGACCATTGATCGTCAGGCTGATCATAGGCATTTCTCCAACAGGCTCATGAAAGAGCTGTTTGTTGAACCATGCTCCCAACGGGGACAGGCTTTCCCATCGGGCAAATCCCAGTTGGGCAATGATGAGATAGGATGTGTTCTTCCACCTCTGCCCGGAAATATTTCAAGATATCGAGCACAGGCACAGGTGCAGCCTGTCCCAGGCCACAGTTGGAAATTTGTTGCATGTCTGCACCAAGCTTTTGCAACACCTGGAGGTCATCTATGGAAGCCTTGTCTTCCGAAATCCGGGTCAAAATTTCATACGTTTGCTGGGTGCCGACCCGACAGGGCGTGCATTTTGCGCAACACTCAAAACGGAAGAATTGCATCAATGTTCTCGCCAGATCCACAACGCAGTTATCCTCGTTGCAGAATAGCAATGCACCAGAGCCTAATGCTGCCCCCAGGCGGCGGAGCAATTCATAATCCAGAGGTGTATCTTGCAGATTGCCCGGAATGATTGAGCCGCTGGATCCACCCACCTGAGTCAGCTTGAGCTTTCCCGAATTCTTCATCCCTTTGCCGTAAATATCGATCACTTCACGCAAGGTAATGCCGAAGGGAGCTTCAATCAAACCGGTGGAATTGACGTTGCCCAGGATGGTGAACACCTTGGTGCCGGTGTTCTTCAATGTACCGAATTCGTGATACCACTCGGCGCCCTGGCGAACGATGGGAGGGATATTGGCCAGTGTTTCCACGTTGTTCACCAGGGTGGGTTTGCCCCATAAGCCCCATGTAGGCGGGTAGGGCGGGCGGGCACGTGGTAGGCCGCGCTTGCCCTCAATCGATTTGATCAGAGCCGTTTCTTCTCCACAGATGTATGCCCCAGCGCCCGCGTGCAAGGAAATATGAAAGTCAAAATTTTTACCAAATATGTGCTCACCTAACATACCCCGCGCCTGAGCCTGTTGGATGGCGTTTGCCAGGCGCTGGTAAGCCCGCAGGTACTCGCCCCGTACGTAAATATAGCCTTCGGATGCGCCGACCGCGTACCCGGCAATCGTCATGGCTTCGATTATGCTGAACGGATCGCCTTCAAGGATCACACGGTCTTTAAACGTCCCTGGCTCACTCTCATCTGCATTACAGATGACGTATTTTGGTTGGCCAGGCGCATTGGCCACAAAGGCCCACTTACGGCCGGTAGGGAACCCGGCGCCCCCACGCCCTTGCAATCCCGATTTGTCAATCTCGGCAATCAGTTCCGCTGGGGTCATCTCCGCCAGCACCTTGTGCAGAGCTTGATAACCACTATAAGAAAGGTAATCCTCCAGGCTGTCCGGGTTGACGATGCCGGAACGTTCCAATACAATACGCTGCTCAGCCGGCAATGCGCCCCGGCGGGCTCCCAGCCAGGCTATCTCGTCGGCAGGCGCATGGAACAGGGCCAACAGTTCTCTATTGATCTGGCCTTTACTTAAATGTTCTTCGACCAAAATGTGCACGTCATCAGGTC
>CAWFZT010000006.1:0-1252200 GCA_963820415.1 uncultured Chloroflexia bacterium
TTCCCGCGTATCTTTGTGGTTTCCTTCATGTTAGCGCCGGTCGAAGTAAATACTTTTCCCGGTCACCGAGAGCGGGATGCCCATGACGAAATCCCAATCGACCAGTCTTATCTGGCGCGCCGCAACCCCCGCCCGGTACATGATGCGGTTATCCACGTTGAGCAGCCCGGCCATTTTAACCGCCGAGCCGAGGGCAATCCCCATATCGAGGATGCGGTAGGCGCAGGTGGGGCCGCGAAACTCGCCTTCTACCGGCGCCTGCGCAGACAGCGCGCTGCAGGTTTCATATCCGCAGGCGGCGCAGTCCAGGGTGGCAGGCGCGGCACCTTAATACCGATCAAAACTACGGCTTCAGAATTGAGCACATTTTGGCCGTCCCGGTCGAAGTTGCCCTTGTGAGAGCTTCGGCCGTAGGTGATCATGGCCTGGCCCAACTGCTGCACCTCCTGGCCCTGGAGCAGTTTGACCTGCACGAAATTTTCACCGCGCTTTTGGGCGCTGTGATGGCAGCCATCGCCATCAACTGGGCGACTGTATCCATACCTTCCATAGGTGCCTCTCGAGCAAAGTTTTTTACCGCAGGAAATACAACCCTTCAGATTTTAGCACATCTTGAATAGGAGGCGTGCCTGGCGGGCGTCAATTGCTGCTCAAGCCCGCGTCCTCGCCGGCGCTTGGCTTGGTAGGCCGTGCCTTTCAGGCAGGCATACCCGTCCAGAACAAAAAACCGAGGGCTTTTGGCGCCCTCGGTTCTTATTATTTTTCGTGACAGTATCTGCGGACTAGTATTTCTCAGCACCCGTTAGCACGAATTGAGGGAGGGCGTAAGTCTACTGAGCCCATAATCCGGAAGTCATATTGAGTGGATACCACCATGGTGATTGTTCTGGTCCGCACGTGCTGCCCTATCGGCCCCGCCATTTGATCACGCCGTCTTTCCAGACGAAGGCGGAGGCATTGCCTTTATCCAGCAGGTTACCGGCCCTAAATTTTACCCGATCATCTCAGTGCCGAAATAATAGGCGCCTGAGTAATAGGGTAAAGCCGAAACGCCGGGGCGGTTGCGGATGATGAGCGATTCGAAGTACCAATCGTAGTTCAACCAGCGCGCAAATGGAAAACCATACATTGCGCCATAAGGACCGACGTCCAGGTCCCCATAAGGGGGTGTCTTCATAAACCTAATAACGGGTTCACAATGAAACGTGTGCTGAGTGTCCGGCAGCCAGCCTACCAGGCTGGGGCATTGGCGCCGAGGGCTTCCCCGACCACGGCGAAGTTGGCCGACTTTTGCGGCACCGCCGCCCAGGCAGGTACCCAAGACCGCCGAAAGGATAAACAGTGCCATTCGTATTGTACCAGGTATCGAAGGCGTTTTGCGCCGAAGCGGTGTAGTTGGTTAAGCTGATTTTAGGCGTGTAAGTGGCCCCGGTTCCGCCCGGCGCCGGCAGGTTGATTAGATCTGCCCAACTGGTGAAACTGGCCCCGATGACTACCCCGGTATAAGGGTTTTTGACCGGTACGGCGGTAATGACCGCCGACGCTTTCAGAGAGGTTCCCTGGTAGAGAGAAACGGTGGCGCCGACCAGCGGCATATCCGTGTTGGCGTCGACCCCGCTCAGGGTGATGCCGCCGCGTTCCATGGCGGCTGACACGCTCACCAGCCTGGCGCCGCCCATCGAAGAGTCCCAGCATTTGTCAGCGGGGTAGGTATCCAAGTCCACGCGTGATCGTACAACCAGCTTTCAATCTGTGAATTAGCTAAGGAGGGTTTATAACCCCAGGCGCGGGCGGCGGCAGCCGAAACAAAGGGGGTCGCCATCGAAGTCCCGCTCAGGTAGGCATAGCGGGTGGGAATACCTGCCAAATGATTCAGAAAGAAAGGTTTATCCCAGGGAGTGGTGGAAAGGATATCCGTGCCCGGGGCGACAAAGTTGACCCAGCAGCCGTAATTTGAATAGTTAGCCTGGCAGTTCTCGTCGAGTACCAATCACCGTCCGGATCCTGGTACAGGTAACCGGCCGCGCCCACTGCCAGCACTTTACCTGAAACTCGGGATAGCTGCGTAATAGGCGGGATAGCTGGCCGTGTTTGTATATGGCGGTCGCTGGGCAGAATTCCCTGCGGCCGCTACCACGAGCTTGCCCAGTTATAGGATTTACGGCGTAATCGATTGCATTATATTCAGACGTCGAAGCATCTCCGCCCAGGCTGAGGCTGAGGATGTTTACATCGGTGCGGTTGGCGCAGTAGTAAATCCCCTGGGCCACATCGTAGTTCGTGCCAGAGCCGTTGGCATCCAATACTTTCACAGCCACCACTTTGCCGGTTGAAACTCCGGCGATGCCCTGCTTGTTGTTTGCCACGGCCGCGATGATCCCGGCCACGTGCGTTCCGTGGCCAAAATCGTCCATCGGGTCGGCGTCGTAGTTCACGAAATCGAAGCCTTTGATTATTTTTCCGGCCAGGTCAGGGTGCAGATAATCCACGCCGGTATCGATCACGCACACGTTCTTGCTGGCGGTCGTGTTATTCCAGACCACATCCGCCCCCACATCGCTCCATCCCCAGTTGTCCCACAGCGACGTATCATTCGGGTAAGTAGCCTTGACAGTCGATCCATTCTTGGTCTTGGCGGCTTTTAACCCGGAGATGGGATAAGCCATCTTTTCAGCCTTGCCATCTTTGGCATGCCCACTGCGGATCACGTAAGAAGATTTAGGGACTTTGGTCTGGTCGACCGGCGGGTCGACCAGCTTGACGATGTAGTTCGGCTCGGCGTATTTGATCCCTTGCCTGTTTTTCAGGCTGGCTGCCAGGGCGTTGACATCCGCCCCTTCGGGCGCCTTCAGCAAGCTCATTCCCCCCAAGCCTGATTTCAAGACCGTCGCCCCGACTGAACTGGCCACCGTATCGGCCTGCGCCGTCAGCTCCCCAGGCGCCTGGCCGGGGTTGAATCCGACCACCAGCTCGCCGGGCACGTAGGCTTGGTCGGCTGCCGGTTGAACCGCCGGCGCCTTGGCCTGGGCCGCCGAAAATCCGGACCCAGAAAACAACAGCATGACGACCAGAAACATCGAGAACAACATGCGCTTCTTCATACATTCCTCCTGAAAGCCTGTGTTTGGATTGGACCGGAAAATATATACGCCTGACCAAACCACAAAGCGGTCATTTTACCCACTTTAATTCTTCTGTGAAGGTTATTCTCCCCGGCCAGCTACGTGTTATTAAAAGTCAATGTTATGCCTAAATCCTAAAAATGGCAATGATTGCGAACTCACAAATTTGAAAATTAAGGTTTTTATGGCTCATTGGGATTTACGTGGAGGTCCCCGGATTTGGGGTTGTGAGCGTGCGTACGCACGCTCACAACCCCAAATCTGGGAGTTCACCACGGTTATTCCCAGAGAACCGTTTTTATTATGGTTATAATGAAGTCCTATTTTGAATTATAAAGGAGTGAGGGATGACTGAACTGCTTTACCAGACCGATAGTTATTTGCAGGAATTCGATGCGAGCGTTACCGCCGTCGATGAAAATACCCGCTCGGTGGTGCTGGAGCGCAGCGCTTTTTACCCGGGTGGAGGAGGGCAGCCCTGCGATAACGGGGGCTTGTCGCTGGCCGGACAAACCTGGGCGGTATCCCGCTTGCGTAAAGGCCCCCAGGCAGTTGAACATATCCTGGACGGCGAAGGACACCTTCCGGCCACCGGGGCGATGCTGCATGGAAAGATAAATTGGGAGCATCGCTACCAGTTGATGCGCACCCATACCGCTTTGCACATCCTGTGCGGGGTAGTCTTCCGCGATTACGGCGCGCAGGTTACCGGTGGAGACATGGAACCCCTCAAAGGGCGCATGGATTTTGAGTTCGAGTCGCTGTCCAAAGACCTGGTGCGGGCAATCGAGGAAGCCGTCAACCGTGAGGTAGCGGCTGCGCATCCGATCAGGGTGCAAATTCTGCCGCGCCAGCAGGCATTTGAGATCCCCGACCTGATCCGCACCAAAATCAACCTGCTGCCGCCGGATATCCAGTACGTGCGCGTGGTGGAGCTGGTTGGCCTGGACCTGCAGGCGGACGGCGGCACGCACGTGGCCAATACCCGCGAAGTGGGGCGTATCCACGTGGTGGACTACAAGAGCAAGGGCAAAATCAATAAACGCCTGTATATCGAGATGGAAGAATAAAGAAATTAGCTCTGTTTGCATAGGATAATTGTATGACAAGCCTGATGACGGTTGACACTTCCCTTTAACATTGGCGATGGGGATAATCAGGATGGCGACAGAGGACAATTGCCACAGATATTATCAAAGAACTCTAAATATTTTATAGGAGGAATGAATGCCCCTCAAGGGACGGATCGTTGTCAGTGAAGTATATTGTAAGGGGTGTGAGTTGTGCATAGCCGAATGTCCGCCGCATGTAATGGCCCTCGACCAGGATCGCATCACCCCCAAGGGTTACCATCCGGCCAGGTTGATCGCTGAGGGCTGCACCGGTTGCGGAATTTGCGCTATCGTATGCCCTGAGGCAGCTATCACTGTCTACCGTGAACCCATCCGTGCCAGACAGGCCGTCGTTTAGGAGGGTAGCAGGATGCGAGAGCTATTGAAAGGGAACGAAGCTATTGCTGAAGCTGCCATTCGCGCCGGCTTACAGGCCTATTTTGGCTACCCGATTACCCCGCAAACCGAATTGCTGGAATGGATGTCCCGCCGCATGCCCGAGTTGGGACGCGCCTTTGTCCAGGCGGAAAGCGAGCTGGGGGCGATAAATATGGTCTACGGCGCAGCCTGCACCGGCGCCCGCGTGATGACTTCCTCTTCCAGCCCTGGCATCAGTTTAATGATGGAAGGGCTGTCATACATCGCCGGGACCGAAGTGCCCATGGTTTTGGTAGACGTGATGCGCGGCGGGCCGGGCCTGGGCAACATCGCCCCGGCGCAGTCAGATTACAACCAGATCGTGCACGGCGGCGGCCACGGGGATTACCACGCCATCGTGCTGGCGCCGGCCAGCATTCAGGAATCGATCGACCTGACCGTCCTGGCTTTCGACCTGGCGGAAAAATATCGCACGATTGTGGCCGTTCTGACCGACGGCAGCCTGGGCCAGATGATGGAACCAGGTGAACTGCCGCCCATGCAGCCGGTGCGCGCCGCTCACCCGGATTGGGCGGCGACCGGCGCGATGGGACGCCAACGTAACATCCTTTCTTCTATATACCTGGATCCCCCCGCTGAAGAGCGCTTTAACCTGAAGATCCTCAAGAAGTGGCAGCAGATCGAAGCCAACGAGGTGCGTTACAAAGAATATTACCTGGAGGATGCCCGCTATGCGGTAGTCGGCTTTGGTTCGGCCGGCCGCGTGGCCCTTTCAGCAGTGCGCGCCGCCCGCGCCGAGGGCATCCCGGTCGGTTTGCTGCGCCCCATCACGGTCAGCCCTTTCCCCGAAGAAGTGCTGCGAAAACTCAGCCAGCGCGTCGAAAGCCTGTTGGTGGTGGAGATGAACTCCGGGCAGATGCTGGACGACGTGCTGCGTATTTCAGGCAACCGCATCCCGGTCGAGTTCTTTGGCCGCTTGGGAGGCGTTATGCCATTCCCGGACGAAATTCTGGACGAAATCCACCGGCTGGCGGCAGGCAATTTAGCCATCGACAGCCGCCCACGCGATCGCTGGCTTAAACTCATGCTGGAAAGAAACTGACAGGAGACGAGCAAAATGGCAATCCTGAACTCTGAAGCAGAACAGGTGGTGTACGCACGGCCAGGGGCTATGACCGATGTTTCTACCCATTACTGCCCCGGCTGTACGCATGGGGTGGCGCACCGCCTGGTGGCAGAAGTTATCGATGAAATGAACTTGCGCGAACGCATGGTCGGGGTAGCCTCGGTTGGCTGCTCGGTGTTCGCTTACAATTATTTCGATTTCGACTGGGTCCAGGCGCCCCACGGCCGCGCCCCGGCCATGGCGACCGGTATCAAGCGTGTCTTACCTGACCGGATCGTGCTGACCTACCAGGGCGATGGCGATATGGCCTCTATCGGCATGGGCGAGATTGTGCATGCCGCTGCCCGGGGCGAAAATATCACCGTGATCTTTATTAATAATGCCAACTACGGCATGACCGGCGGGCAAATGGCTCCTACCACCCTGCCCGGGCAGAAGACCACTTCATCTCCTAACGGCCGGGACGTTGAGCTCATGGGCTATCCCATACGCGCCGCCGAGCTGCTGGCGACGCTGGACGGCGCCAGCTACATCGCCCGGCGCAGCCTGCACGACCCCAAGAACATCCGCCTGGCTAAAAAAGCCATCCGCATGGCCTTCGAGACGCAAGTGCGCGTGTTAGGCTTTTCGATGGTAGAGCTGCTTTCTACCTGCCCGACCAACTGGGGGTTGACGCCGGTGCAGGCCACGCAGTGGCTGGAAGAAAAAATGACCGTTTATTATCAAATCAAAGATTTCAAAGTTCACCCGGCCCTGGCCGCGGTGCGCATCTAAGCGCGGAGGATTTCATATGCAAACAGAGATCCTCATTTCCGGGTTCGGCGGACAGGGAGTGCTGTTCGCCGGTCAGGTGTTATCTTACGCGGGCATGGATTGCGGGCGAATGGTGACCTGGATCCCCTCCTATGGCCCTGAAATGCGCGGCGGTACGGCCAACTGCACGGTGATCATCTCCGACGAAGAGATCGGCTCACCCTTGGTGCGCCATCCGTCGGCGGTCATCGTCATGAATTTGCCCTCGCTGGATAAATACGAGTCCGAAATCAAGTCAGGTGGGGTGCTGGTGGTCAACTCTTCGATGGTCAACCGCCCCGTGACGCGTCCGGATATAAAAGTCGTCGTGATCCCGGGCAACGAAATTGCCGAATTGCTGGGCGATAAGCGTATGACTAACATGGTCCTGCTGGGCGGGCTGCTGGCGAACCTGCCCGTGCTGCCGGTCGAAGCGGTGGAAAAGGCGCTCCAGGACCACCTGCCGGCGCGACATCACAAGCTGCTGCCGATGAATTTCAAGGCCCTGCGCCAGGGCGCCTCTTACCTGGCTGAAGCGGTGAAGTAGTTCCTCATCCACGGTATTACTATCCATGTCCCCTCTTTCTTTTTCAATTTTGAGAAGAAAGAGGGGATTTTTGCGTTTCTTGCGCTTGTTCATCCCCTCCTTGATCATGGCCTGGGTGATTCTTCTGGCAGGACTAAGCCTGGAATACGTCAACGGTCTGACCTTACCAGTTTGCGTAACGGGCGCCCTTCCCCCGCCGGGATTTGCGCCGGTCACCTTGCATACACCCGATGGCTTCGCCCTTAGCGGCTGGTATCACCCGCCAGCCAATGGGGCGGTGATCCTACTGCTGGCCGGCAACGGCGGCAGCCGGGATGCCATGCTGCCGGATGCGGTAATGCTGGCGCGGCATGGCTATGGTTCGCTCACCCTGGACTACCGCAGTTGCGTCCCTGGAGGGCGCTCCAGCCTGGGCTACCGCGAAGCGGACGACCTGGGGTTGATGGCTCAATACGCCGCCTCCCAGCCAGGCGTGACCCGCTTAGGGGCGGAGGGGTTTTCGGCCGGTAGCGTGGCGGTCATCCGCGGGGCGGTGCGCTTACCTGCCATCCGGGCGGTGGTGGCGGAAGGCAATTATTACAACCTGGATTATGAGATCCGCAACGCTCCCGCTGGTCCCTTATCCCTGGAATGGCAGATCCAGAACTTGGTTGTGCTGAGTTACCGTGCATTGGTCGGCGTCTGGCCGGCGCAGGTCAGCCCGGTCAGCGACCTGCCTGCTCTCAGTCCACGCCCGGTTTTGCTGATCTTTGGCGAGCAAGAGATTGCCAACAACCGCGGCTACGACCAGTTTGCGGCTGCCCGGCAGCCCAAGCAAATGTGGGTAGTGCCTGGGGTGGGGCATGGGGGATATTTCCAGGCCTGGCCGGAGGAATATGAAACACGCATTATCCAATTTTTCAACCGCGCCTTAGAAAAATAATTACACCCCAGGATCCGTTTACTGGATCACCAGATTTTTGGGTGTGAGCGTGTGTTTGCACGCTCACACCCAAAAATCTGGGAGTTCCCACGGCTATTCCCTTTTTTTTACCGATAACCAGCAGTTGTATAATCCCCGTCCTTTGGGGACTGCCGGTCCAGTTTTGAGACAAACACAAAAAACAGGAGGATAATAGGTATTGCAGAATGTTCCGAAAAATTTGCTTGATATAAGAGTAATCTATGAATTTGACTATCAGACAGCTAAACCGTTTTGACCGGGCGCCGGTTGCAGCATTATTATCCAGGATTGACACGTTCGACGAGGATGACCGGGCGATTGCCTTGGAACTGGTTGACGGGAGTCTGGATCATCCGGACAATACAGGGTACCTGTTCTTCGTGGCAATTGCGAGAGGAGGCGAGCTGATCGGGTACGTGTGTTATGGCCCTACTCCTTAACGGATGGGACTTTTGATCTGTATTGGATCGCAGTAGACCCGGCCTGGGCGGGTCAGGGCGTAGGCACCTTGCTGCTGAGGCGAGTAGAAAGTATGCTGAAAGAGGATAACGGCAGGTTAATCGTGATCGAGACGTCCTCCAGCCAGCAGTATGCGTTGACCAGGCAGTTTTATGAGAAGAATGGGTATGTCCTGGCTGAGACGATCAAAAATTTCTACCGCCCCGGAGAAGACCGGGTTACTTTTGTGAAATATTTATGAGGATTTAACCACAGACCCTAGCGGGCTATGCTAGGGTCTGTGGTTTCCCCCTCTTTGTGGTTCCCTCTCCCTTCTTTGACTAAGAGACAGGCAGCCTGATGCTCAGCAGACACGGCGGTAAGCTGAGGATCGACCAGCTTGCAGCGCTCAAAGGCCACCGGACAGCGCGGGTGGAAACGGCACCCAGGCGGGACCTCAATCGGGTTAGGCGGGGCGCCTTTTAATATAATCCGCTCGCGTCGCTGGCGTGGGTTGGGAATGGGGATGACCGACAGGAGCGCTTTGGTGTAAGGATGCTGAGGGTCGTTCAAAACTTGCTGGATCGGCCCAATCTCCACGATGCGCCCCAGGTACATCACCGCCACCCGTTCGGCCAGGTAGGCCGCTGTGGCCAGGTCGTGAGTTATAAACAACACCGAAATGCCGCGGCTCTGGCGCAGCTCGATCAGCAAATTTAATATCTCAGCCCGGATACTGACATCTAGCATGGAAACCGGTTCATCTGCCAGTAAAACGCGTGGTTCCAGCACCAGGGCTGCCGCAATCACCACACGCTGGCGCTGCCCGCCGGATAGCTCGTGCGGCAGGCGCTCCAGGAAAATCTCGGCCGGCCTCAGGCCAGCATCTTCCAGCGCCTTGCGTATACGCCCCTCGCGTTCCTGGCGTGAGCGCGCTAAGCCATGCACCCCCAACGGTTCCGCTACGATCTGTCGCACGGTCATCAGCGGGTTCAGCGATTCGTAAGGATCCTGGAAAATCATCTGGATTTGCCGCCGCAGCGCTTTCAGCCCGGCGCTCTGCAGATGAGTGACCTCTTTACCTTCGAAATAGATCTGGCCGGAAGTGGGGCGTTCCAGGCCCATCAGGGTCAGCGCCAGAGTGGATTTGCCGCAGCCGCTCTCACCTGCCAGCGCCAGCACACCGCCGTGCTCCAGGTCAAAGCTGACCCCGTCCAGGGCATGCACATAGCGGTCCTGTTTGCTCCAAATACCCGGCCGCCCGGCCGGGAAGAGTTTGCGCAGGTCGCGGATGCTGAGGATGGGTGAGGGAATCATACGCCCCCCTCCACCAGGAAGCAGCTTGCCTGGTGCCCATGATTATCCAGTTCATACAACCTGGGCTGTTCGTGCTGGCAACGTTCGAAAGCCAGCCGGCAGCGCGGCGCAAAACGGCAGCCAGCAGGTAATTGGTCAAGCCGGGGAGGGAAACCGGGAATCGAAGCCAGCTTATCGTGCGGATTGGACAGGTCAGGGAAGGCCCGGATCAGGTCCTGTGTGTAAGGGTGGACAGGCGAGTTGTAGATGGTATCCACCTCGGCATATTCAGCGGTCACTCCTCCGTACATGACCAGCACGCTGTCGCATACCTCGGCGATTACGCCCAGGTCGTGAGTGACCAGGATGATCGCCTGGCCCAACTGGCGGCGAAGGTCTTGCAGCAGTTCGAGGATCTGCGCCTGGATCATCACATCCAGGGCGGTGGTCGGCTCGTCAGCAATCAAAATCTTGGGATTGCAGGCCAGCGCCATGGCGATCATGGCACGCTGGCGCATCCCGCCGGAAAACTGGAAGGGGTATTGTCCGGCGCGGCCGCCCGTAATACCGACCAAGTCGAGAAGCTGGGCGACCCGGGCATGCAGGGCTTTACGGTCCGCAATTGGCGTATGGCGTTGAATGGCTTCAGCGATTTGATCGCCTACCGAGGTGACCGGGTTGAGGGCGTTCATGGCGCCCTGAAAGATCATGGCAATGTCGCGCCAGCGCACTTGGTTGATCTCATTTTCATTGAGGGCTAATAAATCGCGCCCTTGAAAAAGATCTGCCCGCTGACGATCCTGCCAGCCACCGGCAGCAAACGTAGCAGCGCCAGCATCAGGGTGGTCTTGCCGCAACCGCTTTCTCCGACCAGCCCGAGCATTTCGCTCTCGTGCAAGGTGAACGAAACGTCTTCGACAGCCTTCAGGCGCGTTTTTTCCGGCCCGATATAGTCGATAGACAGGTGATGCACCTCCATCAAGGGAGGTGGAACAGCCGCGCTCACCCAGGGCCTGGCCTTTCAACCATCTTCGGCCCCACTGAGAGATGGTGCCATTCCAGGCGCGGGTTGAGGATTTGTTCAAGGCCGTGGCCAAGCAGGGTGCATCCCAACACCACCCAGACGATGCCCAGCCCGGGCGCCGCCAGCGCCCACCAGGCTCCAGAGCTCAACCCGCCCCGCGTAAAGGCAAAGTTGAGCATCTGCCCCCAGCTCAAGTTGGTCGGGTCGGACAGGCCCAGAAAGCTGAGCGTGCTCTCCTCCAGGATTGCCAGCGAAATGACCAAAACCGTATTGGCAACCATCAATGGCAAGACGAGTGGGAAGATGTGCTGGCGAATGATATGGATATTTCCTGACCCGATGGCGCGGGCGCGCAGCACGAATTTTCGCTCCTTGACCGATAGGGTTTGCGAGCGCACCAGCCGGGCGGTGCCCGTCCAGCCCAGGATGCCGATCACGAAAATGATGTTGAGCAGGCTGGGTTTGGTCAGCGCTACCAGCACCACCGCCAGGGGCAGGTCCGGGATGACCAGCATGATATCAGTTAAGCGCATGAGCAGGTTTTCCACCTGTCCCCCGTAGAAACCGGCCACGATGCCGATGGTTCCCCCAATGAAAACAGAAATAAAGGAGGCAAAAAAGCCTACAATCAGCGAAACGCGCGCCCCGTAGATGAAATTGGACAGCACGTCCCGCCCGGCATCGTCGGTACCGAACAGATGGGCCGGGCTGGGAGCCGTATAAACATCCTCGATGGTGATCTTGATGCTGGCCTTGGGGTTATACGGGGCGACCCAAGGGGCGAAAACGGCGGTGAAGATGGCGATGACCAGCATCAGGGCACCCACCAGGGCCATCCAGTTGTGGCCCAGGTTATGCAGTAAGGATCTCAGGTTGGCGGCGGTGTTATTCATTGGATTCTGCCTGGATGCGCGGGTCGAGATAGGAATAGAGCAGGTCAGCGATCAGGTTGGCGCTGATCACGCTGAAGGCGATCAATAAGAAAGCTCCCTGCAGCACCGGGTAATCGCGCCGCCCGACCGATTCGAAAATGGCCAGTCCCAGCCCGGGCCAGGAGAAAACCGACTCGATCTGGATCGCGCCGGCCACAGTGAAACCCAGGTTGAGAGCGATGATAGTCACCATCGGCAGCAAGGCGTTGCGCAGGGCGTGGTCCTGAGAATCTGAAAAGTGCTCAGGCCCTTGGCCTTGGCGGTCAGGATATAGTCTTCCGACAACACTTCCAGCACCGTGCTGCGCATGACCAGCATATACTCGCCCATCACCACGATGGTGAAGGTCAAGGTAGGTAATAGCAGGTGCTGGGCGACGTCTACGGCCATGGCGAAGCCGGAGGTGAAATCGGCGCCGACGGTCATTTTGCCCATCACCGGCAGGCTCAGCCAGGTGCTGCCGCCGAAAAGGAGCATGATCCCCAGCCAGAAGGTCGGCAGGCTCCAGGCCACCAGGCTGGCGACCAGCACGCCAAAATCGATAGCGGTATGGCTCTTCCAGGCTGCTAGCAGGCCGAGAATGATGCCAAGCAGA
This sequence comes from uncultured Chloroflexia bacterium, assembly GCA_963820415.1. Taxonomy (GTDB): domain Bacteria; phylum Chloroflexota; class Anaerolineae; order Anaerolineales; family Anaerolineaceae; genus CAWFZT01. Next base: position 12,306 of record CAWFZT010000006.1, read on the forward strand.
ATCGAGATAATCTGGGCGATGCCGATCAGCAGGACGGTATTGAGCAGGGCTTCGCCCAGCATGGCTGCCACCGGGCGACCGGTCTGGTAGCTGGTACCCAGTTCTCCATGCAGCAGGTTGCCGACGTAGATGAAGAACTGGGTATCCAGCGGGTTTTCCAGGCAGTTGCCCAATTTCAGCGGGTTCAGTGAGGTAAAACAGTTGATAACCGGCTTATCCAGCCCGTAGCGCACGCGCAGGGCCTGCTGCGCTTCGGCTGTCAGGCGCGGGTCGCGCACCCCGGCGCGGGCTGGATCTCCCGGTAGGACGCGGAACAGGAAAAAATTCAACACGATCACGAAAATGATCGAGATCAGTGCCCATTTAAGCCTGTTCAGCAGATAGAAGAGGCGTTTCAAGGGGCTTACTGGACCGGTTCGACAGCCTGCAGATTGATCACATGATCGAGGGCCAGCTTGGGCTGGTCGGTGATCCAACCTTTAAAGCGATCGGTGCGGTAAGCCTGTACGGCTTGCGAGTAGAACGGCACCAAGTAAACCACGTCCGTTTGGACGATCTCCTGCATTTGCCAGACCAGCGCTTGACGCTTGGCCGGGTCCATCTCTTTAGACTGTTCGTCGAAAAGTTGGTCGTATACGGGATTCGCGTAGCCCGATTCGCTGGAGCCAGTGGGAATCTCGCTGGTGAGCATGACGCGCAGCAGGAAACTCGGGTCCGGATCGGAGCCCCAGCCCCAAATGATGATATCATAATCGAAGGCCGGGCAGCACTGGGCGGTCAGGGCATCCGGATCGACCGCCTGGGGCAGAGTCTTGACGCCGATTTGCGCCCAGGTCTTGGAGACCAGCTCAGCCAGGCGGGGAGCCACGGTGCTGTCGCTGGGCCAGTTCAGGCGGAAGATCAGCGGATTTTTGCCATCCGGCATCTCACGCACGCCATCGTTGTCCACATCTTTGTAACCGGCGTCATCCAGCAGCTTGTTGGCTTCGGCGATGTCGAAGGAATAATCTTTAATCGTATTGTTGAACCACATGCCCATGCCATCCGCGATGAGGGTCAGGCCGGGAGTACCCAGGCCGAGCAGGACGATGTCGATCAGTTCCTGCTTATTGGTGGCGTAAGATAGCGCCTGGCGTACGGTGCGGTCACGCAGCGCCGGATGGCCGGAGCATTTGGAGCCCTGGGGGCAGTCCTGGGGAGACACCTGGTCAAAGATAATGTCGGTGATATCCGGGGAGAGCGGGGCGCCGGTGACCAGCTTGACGTTTTTCTCGTTCTTGAGCGTGGCGACAGCCGTATTGGGCATTTCGGCGATCATATCCACCTGCCCGGTTTTAAGCGCCTGCACCAGGGCGTCTTTGTTTTCAAATTTCTGGAAGATCACTTCATCCACTTTGGGGACGGTCCCGTAAAAGTCGGGGTTCTTCGCCAGGTGCACAAATTCATTCTGCTTGTATTCCACCAGCTTGAAGGGTCCCGAGCCGATCATGTCGCTGTTCTGAAAATCGGTGGCGGCTTTGCCATCCGCGACCTTCGACCAGATGTGTTCGGGCAGGATGAAGAGGTAACCGAGCTGGCTTTCAATGTTGGGTACCGGTGTGGTCAGGGTCAGCACCACCGTCGTATCATCAGGGGCTTCCACTTTGTCGAAATATTTGGTATAGCCGTTCATGTAGGGGAAGTCGTCGTGGGCTTTATACAGGTTGTACGAAAAGACGACGTCTTTGGCGGTCAGGGGGGTGCCATCGTGGAACTTCACCCCGGACCTGATTTTGTAAGTGAGCACCTTGTTATCAGGAGAGGCTGTGACGCCGGTTGCCAGATCGAAAGTGAAAGTGCCATCTAGCTTCTGGACGTACAGGGCGCTGTATACCAGTTCGAACGTGACCCAGGCTTCGCTGAGCAAGGCAGTGCCGGGGTTCAGCGTATCCGGGCTGCCGGCGCGGCCGATACGCAGGATAGAGGGTTTGGGCGCTGTGGTAGGCTTAGGCGCTGGGGTCGGACTGGACGCGACGGGCGTGGGGTTGGATTGGCTCTGGCCCGGAGGCTTGGTTGGGGCGGGTATCTTCTTCCCGCCTGAGCAGGCGGATGTAAGCAGCGTAATCGCCAGGAAATAAACCATCAACCATCGATACTTAGACATCTTCTCCTCCTTAGAGATATATTACATAGACTGGCAGCGCTAGATAAAAACAGTAACAGCCTCCCTGTTGGTTTCGTTCGCCTGCGAAATTAAATAAACCGGGATTTGTGAAGGGTAAAGTGGACTGTGTGACTGGCCTTGCCCCCTATAAATAAAAAAACCGCAGCGAAGGCGTGTTACGTAAGAATATAACAGAAAAAAATACAGATTGCAATATATTTGGGAAACTCTTTTGGAATTGCCTTCCTGGATCACCAGGTTTTGGGGCATAGGCTGCCTTACAACTATGAGAATTCCCAGGAATAAACCAAACTTCAATTTTCAATATCCGGCGTATAATATGTATGAATTTTCCACCAATCGAATCAAGGTCCGATATCAAACAACATCTGCGAATGCGAGGGTTGATCCAATCATGGTTACGCTGATCGATTTGGCAACGGTGGTAATCATTGGTCTGTTGCTGTTTGTTATCCTGTTGGTCGTCTACTGGCTGAAGGAAAAACGCGCCAGGCGCGCCCTGGCGCGCGCCAAGGATGATTTGGAAAAACGTTTACAGGAACGCTCTGACCAGCTTTCTAGCGCTAGCCTGTCTTTGCAGAACGAAGTGCATGAGCGGCGTAAAACGGTCGAAGACCTGGACAAACGCGACGCCGTCTATACTGCTATCATACAGAGCGCAGCCACGCTCCTCGCCAGCCTGGATTGGGAGAGTTTCATCCAGCCGGCGCTGGACCAGTTGGGTCAGGTGCTGGAGGTCAGCCGGGTCTCTCTGGTGGAGGTTGCCTGGCAGGATTCCCAGCCGGCCCGGTTTATCCGGCGCTTTGGCTGGACCGCCCCGGAGACCGCCGTCGCGCAAAAGGACGCAGAAGTATTCTACGCGGCCTTCACAGACCGGCTCGGTCAGGGCCAGGTGTGCTCGGGGCTGGCCCGGGATTATTCTGACGAGGAAGGGCGTTTTCTCAAAGACAGCGGGGTTTTGTCCTTCCTGGAGATCCCTATCTTTTGCTCCAACCATTGGTGGGGCTTGCTCGGTTTCGAGGATTGCCAGAGGGAAAGAGCGTGGTCCGAAGCGGAGATCGAGATGCTGTCAACCCTGGCGAAAATCCTGGGGGCGATCCCGCTCAGAACGCAGTCGAAGCAGGCCCTGGATGCCGAGCGAAGGGCGCTACCGCTTTCTGACCGATAACGCGGCTGACCTGATCACACGCCACGATCCGGAGGGAGTGTGCCTGTACGCCTCGCCCGTCTCGCTGCGCCTGCTCGGCTATGCCCCGCAAGAGCTGGTCGGGCGCCGTTTTCAAGAGATAATCCACCCGGACGACCTGACCAAAGTCCTGGAGGAATTTCAAATGGCGTCGGTCAGCTCGCAGCTTGTCCCGCCAGAAGAAATGTTGGCTTCCCCGGTTTACCGGTTGAAGCATAAATCGGGTAATTGGATCTGGGTAGAAACGACCGGTCGGGCGGTACGCCTGGCAGAGGCCGGCAATAGCTTTGAATTCATCTTTGTTACACGTGACGTTAGCGACCGGGTACAGGTCGAAGAATCACTGCGGCAGAGCGAACAAAAATTCCGCGGCATCGTCGAACAATCTTATGATGGAGTAGCCCTGACAGACGAACAAGGCCGGGTAGTTGAGTGGAACCACGCCCAGGAGAGCCTCACAGGCATTTCGCATGCTGAGGCGTGTAATAAATTTATCTGGGACATAGAATTCGCCATTCTACCCGAGGCGCTGCGAACTCCCGAGCAATATGAGCAGCTCAAAACCCGCTTCCGCACCCCGGCGCTCAACGGACAGCCTGGCCGCGAGGGCCAGTTATATGACCAGCAAATCTGGCGGACGGACGGCACCCTGCGTTTCATTCAAGCGCTCATCTATCACATTTATATGGATAAAGGTTTCATGCAGTGTCTGGTAAGCCGGGACGTGACTGGTCACCGGGAAACCGAAGAGGCCCTGGCCCAGGAACGCAACCTGCTGCGTACGCTGATCGATAATTTGCCGGACAACGTCTATATAAAAAACAGCGACAGCCGTTTCGTGCTGGCCAACCTGGCCATGGCCCGCTTCATGGGTGTCGAGAAGCCCGAGGACCTGATCGGTAGGTTGGATGCTGATTTTTACCCGCCCAAATTCTCCGCCAAATATCAGAACGACGAACAGCATGTGATCCAATCCGGGCAGACCCTGTTCAGAGTCGAGGAGATTGTGCCTGACCGCTCCGGCCACCCGCGCTGGTTTTCGACCACCAAGATGCCCCTCCGCGACAGCTCCGGCAATATCCTGGGTGTGGTGGGAGTGGGTCAGGATATCACCCAACGTAAGGAGGCCGAAGAGGCCCTGCGCCAGGCAAACGAGAAGCTGACCCATTATGTCGATACGTTGCAGAAGACCAACAAGGAAGCCCTGCTCCTCAACGAAGTGGGCGACCTGCTGCAAAGCTGCCGGGTAGACCAGGACGTTTACGCTATCCTGGAAAGGTATGCTGGGGAGCTCTTCCCAGGCCTATGCGGAGGGATGTACATCCTGCGCAAGCCACAGAACATGCTTGAATCGGTGGTGAACTGGGGCGAGGTGATCTTCGGCGATGCAGTCTTCATGCCCGAGGCGTGCTGGGGGATGCGCCGCGGCCGCGCCCATGTGGTAGCCGATCAGTCCAACCGCCTGTACTGCCAGCACATTTCGGACGATCCTGAACACGAATTTATTCCTTACCTGTGCCAGCCGATGAATGCCCAGGGCGAGGTGCTGGGGTTGCTGCACCTGCAAGGCCGTCAGGGACAGGCCGTGGCTGAATACGAGGGTCTGGCGCGTTTGCTGGCCGAGCGCGTGGCCCTGGCCCTGGCCAACCTGAACTTGCGTGAGAACTTGCATATCCAGGCCATCCGCGATCCGCTGACCAACCTGTTCAACCGCCGGGTCATGGAAGAGTCGCTGGAACGCGAAGTCCACCGGTCCATCCGCTACCGCCGCCACCTGGGCTTGATTATGCTCGATATCGATAATTTCAAAGCCTTCAACGATAGCTTCAGTTATGCCGCCGGGGATACCTTGCTGCGGGAACTGGGGGCCTATTTGCAGGCCAACCTGCGCAAGGGCGATCTGACCTGCCGCTACGGCGGAGAGGAGTTCATCCTTATCTTGCCCGAATCGACCCCGGAAGATACGCTCAAGCGCGCCGGCCAGTTGCGCGAAGGGGTCAAACGCCTGCGCGTTCAGTACCAGGGGCTGCCGCTGGGTGAGGTGACTATTTCTTTAGGTATTGCCTGTTTCCCGCAGCATGGCAAGAGCATGTACGAGATGCTGCGGGCGGTGGATACGGCTCTGCATCGCGCTAAAAGCGCCGGCAAGGATTGTGCGACGATGGCTGAAGAATTACCGGGACCCTATTAGTCGCGGTGGGTTATCAATATTGGGCAACTGGGCGTCGCCAGGAAGGGAGTCGTAAGTGGAAAAACTTCAAGTGCTTATTATCGATGACGACCAGGAAATCGGTGAGTTTTTTAGCACGGTGTTGACCCTGGAGGAAATGAGCTGTGAGATCGTCCAGTCGGCCAAGGACGCCCTCAAACACCTGGCTGCCAGCGTGCCCGACCTGATTTTGCTGGATATGCGCCTGGGACAGGAGATTGGCGGCGAGGATATCCTCTACCAGATCCGCTCGAACCCGCGTTACGACCAAACGCGGGTGGTAGTGATCACTGCTTATCCGGCGATTGCCGAGATGGTCACCAACGTGGCGGACATGATCCTCATCAAGCCGGTCGAGGTCGCGCATCTCAAAACCATGGTGGCGCATATGAAATCGTACGGGATTGCGCCCAAGCGCCAGCCATTCCGTGACCCGATCACGCTGTTGTTCACCCGGGAATTTTTCCTCACCCGCCTGGACCTGGCAATCGAGCGTTCCCACCAGCGCAAGGATTTCCTTTTTGCGGTAATTTTGTTTCAGGTGCAACCCGCCAGGCTGCAAATGGACGATCTAGATCCATCCGTACAGATTCGAATCCTCGAGGCCCTGGCCGAACGGCTGAAGAATTCCGTGCGCCCGACAGATACGTTAGCCAGGTTTGCTGGCTGGAAGTTTGCTGCCCTGCTGGAAGAGTTGACCAAACCGAAAGATATGAAGGTGATAATCAACCGGGTGCAGGAAGCCATGTCTCAGCCTTTCACTTGGGAATCCAGGACCTACGAATTGGGGGTCTGTCTTGGTGCAGCCATCCACAACCGGGGCTACCGCCAGCCGGAAGATGTTATGCAGTTGGCCGAACGGGCCATGGAGCAGGCGAGATCCTCGGGGCAGGTCGGCGTTTATATTGCTAATTCACCAACCTAAGAGGCATACATCCATGAAAATTCTTGTGATCAGTTCCAGTCCTAATAAAGATGGGCTCACCGCAGCCTGTACTGCCGCGGCTGTGGCAGGCCTGGCTCAGTCCGGAGGGGTGGTGGAGGAAGTTAGTCTGAATAACTTAAAAGTGGGTATGTGCAAGGCCTGCGATAACGGCTGGGGCACCTGCCAGGAAGAGCACGAATGCCAGGAGTTGGATGACTTTCAAGCCCTGCACGCGCAGGTCCGCCAGGCTGACGGGTTGGTCCTGGTGACGCCGGTGTATTGGGGGGAAATGAGCGAATCGGCCAAGGCGTTTACCGACCGCCTGCGCCGCTGCGAGGCCACCCAGGACGGTGGGAGCGCCCTGCAAGGCAAACCAGTGCTCGCCGTCGCGGCAGCCGGGGGCAGCGGCGGGGGAATGATCACCTGCCTGGGGAGCATGGAACGCTGGATCCAGCACATGCACGCCCGCCTATTCGACCTGATCCCGGTCAATCGCTGGAGCAGGGAGTATAAGCTGGAAACGATCCGGGCGGCCGGACGCGCAATGGGGGAGGAAAAAGGGAACCACAAAATCCTTTGTGAAATTCTAATGCTCTTCGTGTTCTTTGTGGTTAAGGTTGTCTTCGTCGTCGAGCATAATTTCAAGGCGGTAAAATTCCTACAATTTAAAAATTATAGGTAAATTATGATCAAAATGCTGTCTGGTAATGAAGCCGTGGCGCGCGGCGCCTGGGAGGCAGGGGTGGCGGTGGCTTCCGCTTATCCCGGCACGCCCAGCACCGAAATTCTGGAAAACCTGGCCCGCTATCCCAATGTGTACGCCGAGTGGGCGCCCAACGAAAAGGTGGCAGTGGATGTGGCTATCGGGGCAGCCTACGCCGGTAAGCGGGCTATGGCAGCCATGAAGCACGTCGGCCTGAACGTGGCCGCCGATTCTTTCATGTACGTTGCCCTGACCGGCGCCGAAGCCGGCCTGGTGATCATTTCGGCCGACGATCCTGAAATGCACTCCAGCCAGAACGAGCAGGATAACCGCACCTTCGCCAAGTTCGCCCGTATCCCCTGCCTGGAGCCCAGTGACAGCCAGGAAGCCAAGGATATGACCATCGCCGCCTTTGGATTGAGCGAGCGTTTCGATACCCCCGTGCTACTGCGGCTGACTACCCGCATCTGCCATTCGTCCGGGGCGGTCGAGTTGGGCGAGCGCATCGACCTTCCCGCCCAAGTGAAGAAATACCCGCGCAACCAGGCCAAGTACGTAATGGTGCCCGCCAACGCCCTCAACCGCCACCCGCTGGTAGAACAGCGCCAAAAAGCCATCGCCGAAATGGCGGAAACTTTTCCTTACAACCGCATCGAAAGAGGAGACCGGTCGTTGGGCATTATCACGAATGGGGTGGCTTACCAGTACGCCCGGGAGGTGTTCCCCACCGCTTCGATCCTGCGCCTTGGGATGAGCTGGCCGCTGCCTGAGAAAATGGTCCGCCAGTTTGCCGCCTCGGTCGAGCGCCTGGTGGTGGTGGAGGAGTTGGATCCATTTATCGAAGAAGCCGTGCGCCTGATGGGGATTGTCGTGGAAGGCAAGAGCATCTTTCCCATCGTGGGCGAGCTGGACCCACGCCTGGTACGCGAGAGCGCCGTGAACGCCGGCCTGCTGCCGGCTTCCGCCCACGTGCCCTTGCCCGATGTGGACACCGGGCCTTTGCCGGCCCGCCCACCGGTGCTGTGCCCGGGCTGCCCGCACCGCAGTACCTTTTACATCTTGAGCAAGCTAAAAGTCCCGGTTAACGGCGACATCGGCTGCTACGGTCTGGGCCTGCCGACCCCGGGCGGGAATGTCATCCTGACCATCGGCTGCATGGGCGCCGGCATCGGTGTGGCGCACGGGGCAGTCAAAGCCGGCTCGTCCGAACATCACGTAGCGGTGGTGGGTGATTCGACCTTTTTCCACACCGGCATCCCGGCCCTGATCAACGTGGTTTACAACCGCGCCCCAGTCGTAACCGTTATCCTGGATAACCGCATCACCGGTATGACCGGGCACCAGGAAAACCCGGGCACCGGCCGTACCCTGCAGGGCCAGGAGACGTTCGAGATCGAGTTTGAGCCGTTGGTGAGAGCCCTGGGCGTCAAACACGTCAAGACGGTCGCGGCGTTCGAGATGGACGAAATCGAAGCCACCCTCAAAGAATACCTCAAACTCGACGAGCCGTCCGTGTTGATTACGCGTGAGCCGTGCGCCTTACTGCCAGAAGGGAGGAAAAAGTGGCTGCCCCTGGCGGTGATCGCCGGGGCGTGCAACGGCTGCGCATTGTGCTTCCGGGTGGGCTGCCCGGCTATCCTCAAGAGCGAGGAGCTGGACGAGCACTACCAAAGGCCGAAGGCGCTCATCGACGCCGGGGTGTGCACCGGCTGTGAAGTGTGCGCCCAGATTTGCCCGCGTGATGCGATTACTTTCCGGCCCGTCCAAGAGCCGGTGGAAGGATGACGCCCATGAACGATATCATCAATTTCCTCCTGGTGGGCGTCGGCGGGCAGGGTACGCTCCTGGCCAGTGACTTGCTGGTCAACGTGGGGTTAGCGGCAGGTTACCAGGCCAAGCAGGCCGAGGTGCACGGTATGTCACAGCGCGGCGGCAGCGTGGTCAGCCACGTGCGCTGGGGCAAGGTGGTTTATTCGCCCCTGATCGGGGCCGGCGAAGTGGATGTCTATTTGGCCTTTGAAAAACTCGAAGCCCTGCGCCATCTGAATAAGGTCCGCCCGGGGGCGCTGGTGCTGGTTAGCCTGGAGACGATCATGCCGGTCAGCTTGACCACCAGCGACCAGTCCTACCCTGAGGACGTGCAGGTGCGCGCCGCCGTGGCCAAAGCCACCTCACGCGCTATGTACATCGACGCAGCGGGGATGGCAGCCGGGTTGGGCAATCCGCACGTCGCCAACGTCATCGTGCTGGGGGTGCTTTCGAAGGCGATGGAAAAGCAATCCCTGACGGATGGGCGCTTGAGCCTGGATACCTGGCTGAAGGCTGTGGCGGAGCGCGTTCCGGCCCGCTATATCGAGCTCAACCAAAAAGCGTTCCTGGCAGGAAGAGAAATAAGCTAAAGTGGTTATAATTGCTTTGTTGAGAATTCCCTTGATGGATCGTGGTAGAGCTCTACCGAGTTCTTCCACGGGAAATCCCAAAGATCCTTATCATTGAGGAGCTGAAAGAGAACCTTATCGTGGGAGATGCGCTCGAAGTGCAGGTAGGGCCATTGCTGCGCCAGAATAACCTGAAGCTGGCAGCAGCCGAATCGTGCACCGGCGGATTGATCGGTCACCGCCTGACCAACGTACCTGGCTCGTCTGATTATTACCTGGGCAGCATCGTGGCTTATTCCTATGAAGCCAAGGAAAGGCTGCTGGGCGTCAAACACGATACCCTGCTCACCTACGGCGCCGTCAGCCAGGAGACGGTGCTTGAAATGGCCCGCGGCGTCCGCATCGTTTTCAGCCCCGACTTTCCCATGCCAAAGATCATCGGCGTCTCGGTCAGCGGCATCGCCGGCCCAGGCGGCGGGATGCCCGGCAAACCCGTCGGCCTGGTATGGATCGGCCTGAGCGCCGCTGGCCTTGAAAAAGCCTACCGTTTTGTCTGGGACGGGGATCGCCTGAAAAATAAAGAGCTTTCCGCCGAAATGGCCCTCCAGCTCCTTCTGGATTATCTGCAAGGAGAGCAGAGAGGTCATGATGGCCCCTAAACGTATCCTGATCTTAACCGCTGACGCCGGCTTTGGCCACCGCTCGGCTGCCAATGCCGTCGCCGCCGCCCTGGCCGAGTTATATGGTGACCAGTGCCAGGTTGACATCGTCAACCCTCTCGAAGACAAACACACACCCTCCTTCCTGCGCGACAGCCAGACGGACTACGACCGCATCGTCCGCGAAATCCCTGACCTGTACCGGATTGGCTACGATGCCTCTAACTCAACCGTACCAAGTTTCCTTGCTGGCAGGGCTCTCACTGTGCTGCTTTATGAGACCATGTGTGACGTGGTCACCGCTTATCGGCCGGACGTCATCCTGGTCAACTACCCAATCTACCAGGAACCCCTTCGCTCGGTTTTCACTGTCAACCGTTATTACGTCCCCATCTATACCGTCGTCACCGACCTGGCTGACATGCACCGTATGTGGTTCGATCCCGGCGTGGATGCCTGCCTGGTGCCCACCTCAAAGGCCCGTGAACTGGCGCTTTCCTATAACATGCAGCCAGACCAGGTCATCATTACCGGCATTCCCGTTCACCCGGACTTCTCCAGTGGCAGTTATGATAAAGCTGCCGTCCGCCTGGGGCTTGGCTGGCAGCCGGACCTGCTCACTTTTCTGGCGGTCGGCAGCCAGCGCGTGGAAGGCCTGCCGGAAATTTTGAATGTGCTCAACCACTTTGGCAGACCGCTCCAATTGGCTGTGGTGGCCGGTAAGAATGAAGAGCTTTACCACCAGCTTCAGGAAATCGACTGGCACGTGCCTGCGCATCTTTACAATTACGTTACCAATATGCCCACCTTGATGCACGGCGCAGATGCTCTCATCTGCAAAGCTGGTGGGTTGATCGTCACCGAAGGCCTGGCCTGCGGTCTGCCGATGCTGCTGACCAGCGTTATTCCCGGCCAGGAAACCGGCAACGCCGAATTTGTCGTGGAAAACGGGGCCGGCGACCTTGTCAAAAATCCCCTCCAGACCCTGGAGCTGACTGCTCACTGGCTGATGGATGACGGAAAGCTCTTGAAAGAGCGTTCCAGCCATGCCCGCCTGTTAGGCAAACCTAAAGCAGCTTTTAGCGTGGCTAAATTGTTATGGAAAGCCGCCCAGGCTGGCCCGCTCGATCTAAAAGGCAAACATATCCCCGACAGGCCGTACCTGGTCAATTTTCTTACCCGTTACCGGGTGAAATGGCGCCGCCAGCTGCAGCTATTCGGCAGTATTCTTACCGGGAAGGTTGAAGAGCCGCGTGGATAACGCCCTCGAAGAAATCCCGACCGCCGTGCTGGTCTCGGCTGGCGGGGAATGGCGACGCGTCCTTTCCTTTTACCAACCCGCCTGCCAGCCTTCCCCCTACGGAGATTATTTTTTAACCCGGTTGTGTCAGCAGACGGTCGTGTTTCTCCACGGCGGATGGGGGAAAATCGCTGCCGCCGCCTCCACCCAGTACGCCATCCAGCGCTGGCGCCCGCAGCAGGTAATCAACCTGGGCACTTGCGGAGGTTTTTCAGGGCAGGTTGAACGCGGCGAAATCCTGCTGGTCACCCGCACCCTGGTCTACGATATCGACGAAAAGATGGGTGACCCCCAACAGGCCCTGGCGCATTACACAACCTCCATCGACCTGTCCTGGCTGGAGCAGCCCTATCCCCAGCCGGTCAGACTGGCCTGCCTGGTATCCGCCGATCGCGACCTCGACCCGGCCGATATCGGCTGGCTGCACGAGCGCTTTGGCGCCATCGCCGCAGATTGGGAATCGGGCGCCATCGCCTGGGTAGCCCGGCGCAACCAGGCGCGCTGCCTGATCCTGCGCGGCGTCACCGACCTGGTCAGCCAGCAAGGGGGCGAGGCTTACGGTTCGCTCGAATTCTTCAACCAGGCCGCCCAACACATCATGACCAGCCTGCTGGAGGCGCTGCCCGGATGGATCGAGCTGGCGCGCAACAAAAGCCAACCAAAGCGCCCGTAAACCGTGCCTTTTTTCACAAATCCGTTTATAATCGCTATGTTTTGTGCTTTGGGAATTTCCGTGGAGAACTCCCGGATTTGGGATGTGAGTGTGCATACGCACACTCACATCCCAAATCCGGGGATCTTCGACGACAAATCCCAATGAGCCAAATATCTTGTATGCGACAGGAAATTAAGGACTGGAGACCTGAGAATGGGCCATCGTTATAATACGTACCTTGCTCTAATTGTCGTCATCCTGGCGGCCGTGCTTTGGGTCGATTTACCGGGCAACCCCGGCATCCACATCGGCAGTTTCAACAGAGACCTGAGCACCAAGCTGGGCCTTGATTTGCGGGGAGGCTTACGCGTCCTCCTGGAGGTTGACGAGCCCGCTACCGTGCAGGTTACCGCCCAACAATTGAACGACGCCAAACAAATCCTCACCCAACGCAGCAACGCCCTGGGGGTGGCCGAAAACACCTTTTCGGTGACCGGAAACAACCGCATCATCGCCGAATTTCCGGGATTGACCAACACCAGCGACGTCATTTCCATCATGAAACAGACCGGCTTGCTGACCTTCGTACCCCTGGGGTCCACTCCCCTGCCGGCCGGTACTAAGATCACGGTAGACGTGAGCAAGCTCCATGTCCCGGTGGAGCAGCTTACTCCTACGCTTCCACCCGCTACGCCTACTTCTACCGGCCCGACGCCGACCCTGGCCAACCCTACCGAAACGGCTACCCCAGCGGCCGGCGTAACCCCCAGCCCGACAGCTACCGCCCTTCCCCCGGTTTACTACGCCCTGATGACCGGCGCTGACCTGGATTCGGCTTCCGTCACACGCGATACCGTAGGCGATTACGTGATCGATTTCACCCTTAAAGAACCGGGTAAAACCACTTTTGCCGATTACACCACCAAACACGTTGGCGATTATCTGGCCATCGTGCTGGATGGGTCGATCATTTCTGCTCCAAGTGTGAATTCGGCCATCACCCAGGGATCGGGTCAGATCTCCGGTAGCTTCACCTATGATTCAGCCAAACCAACTGGCTATTCAACTGCGCTACGGCTCGCTGCCCGTACCGCTGAAGGTGGTCCAGAGCCAGGCAGTCGGTGCCACGTTGGGCCAGGACTCGATCAACAAGAGCCTGGTCGCCGGCATCGTCGGCCTGTCGATGGTCATCCTGTTCATGATCTTGTCTTACCGGCTGCCTGGCGTGATCGCCAGCCTGGCCCTGGCCTGCTATGCCGCCACCTCCCTGGCCCTGTTCAAGTTCATCGGCGTCACCCTGACCCTGCCCGGCATTGCCGGTTTCGTCTTGAGCATCGGGGTGGCCGTCGACGCCAACATCCTCATCTTTGAACGCCTGAAAGAGGAGCTGCGCGCCGGGCGTGGCCTGCGCCAGGCCATCGATGTCGCCTGGTCACGCGCCTGGCCTTCCATCCGGGATTCCAATATCACTACCGTCATTTCCTGCGTCATCCTGTTTTGGTTTGGAAGCTCGTTTGGAGCCACCATCGTTCAAGGCTTTGCCACCACCCTGTTTATCGGTGTGATCATCAGCCTGATTACGGCCGTCTTCGTCACCCGCACCTTCTTGCACGAGGTGCTCGATAACTTAAAATTCGCGGAACACCCACGCTGGTTCAGGGCTTAGGAGTTTGATCATGGATATTATTAAAAGGCGCTATCTGTATTTTGCCATCTCCTTGCTGGTGATTATCCCCGGCGTGATCGCCCTGGCCCTCTGGGGCCTGCCCCTGGCCATCGACTTCACCGGGGGTAGTGTGCTGGAAGTCCAGTTCGAAACCGGCAAAGCTCCCCAACCGGCTGCCGTGATTGCCTTGTACGACAAGTTGGGCGTCCGCGACCCCGAGGTACAATCATCCCAAAATGACGTGCTGGTCATCCGCTCCAAAGAGATCGACGAAACCACCAAGAATACCCTCGTCAGCGATATGGCTGCCCAGTTCGCCAGCAAGGTGTCTGTCACCAGTTTCGATACCGTCGGCCCTGAGATCGGTTCGGAAACCACCAAGAACGCCGCCCTGGCAGTGGTGGCCGCCTCGGTCGGCATTCTGCTGTATATCACCTATGCCTTTCGCAACATCCCCAATGCCTTCCGCTACGGCGTGGCAGCCATTATCGCCACCATCCACGATATCCTGGTCGTTCTCGGCACCTTTGCCCTTCTGGGGCACTTCCTGGGCTGGGAGGTGGACTCCCTCTTCCTGACCGCCCTCTTGACCGTGATCGCCTTCTCCGTCCACGATGACGTGGTGGTGTTCGACCGCATCCGCGAGAATGCCAACACCTACCGCCGGGTGAAATACGACCAGGTGGTCAACTACTCCATCGTGCAGACCATGGACCGCTCCATCAACACCCAGTTTACCGTCATGCTCACCCTGCTGTCCCTGGCGTTGTTTGGCGGCGTTACCATCCACCACTTCGTCGTCACCCTGCTGATCGGTGTGTTTAGTGGCACCTACTCCTCCGTCTTCAACGCCGCCCCCATCCTGGTCGTCTGGTCGAACCAGGAATGGAAAACCTGGTTCCGCCGCAGCGAACCTAAAACAGCCGAATAGAGATAATAAAAAAGACAACACCCCCATGACATGGGGGTGTTGTCTTTTTTATTATCTTTTTCCCAACCGCGCCCGTTCCTCTTCCACAATCTTCACATCCAGCTTGCGGAACAGCGGCGCCGGCGGCTGCAAACCCCGCCCCGCCTCGATCTGCCCCGGCTCCCAGCGCCCGGTCGCCTTCTCCGCGTGATAGCGTAATACGCGGTGCTCGCCCAGCCCGTCCGTGCGCGTTTCCACGCTTTGCTCGCCGAATAACGGCGTAGCGTACCCCAGGTAACCATGCAGCTTCTCGCAGGTGAAGGGCAGGAAAGGCGACAGCATCACCTTCAGCGAGTTCGATCGCCTTCAAGGCCGTATAAATCGCCCGGGCGGCCGCCTGGCGGTCGCTCTTGATCGCCGTCCAGGGTGCCGTCGTGTCGAGGTATTTGTTGACCTCCGTCGCCAGGCGCATGGCCTCGGTCAGCGCCCCGCGCAGGTGCACCGCCTCCAGCTCGTCCCCCACCGTTTCAAACCCGCCGTTGACCTCTTCCAGCAGGTCGCAGTCCAGCTCGGTCAACTCGCCCGGTTCGGGCACCCGCCCTTCCCAATGCCGGAAAGCCAACGAAAGCACCCGGTTGGCCAGGTTGCCCCAGGTCGCCACCAGCTCGTCGTTATTGCGGTGAAAGAAATCGTTCCAATCCCAATCCGTGTCGTGCGTCTCGGGCATATTGATCGTCAGGTAATAGCGCAGCGGGTCAGGGTCGTAGCGGCTCCAGGAAATCCAGCGCCCAGACCGCCCAGTTGCGGCTGCCGGAGATCTTCTGGCCTTCCAGGTTCATGAATTCGTTGGCCGGCACATCGTAAGGCAAGACGAACGGGTCGGCGCTGCCGGCTGCCGAACAGTTCGTCGAAAGTGACCGCCGCAGCCGATCAGTTCGCGCCGGCCAGATAATGGCGTGGAAGGGAATATTATCTTTGCCGATGAAGTAATACGAGCGCGCCGCCACGTCGTGCCACCAGTCCCGCCAGGCGTCCGGCTCCCCAATCGCCTCGGCCCACTCGATGGAGGCCGACAGATAGCCGATGACCGCTTCGAACCACACATAAAGGCACTTACCCTCCCAGCCCTGGATCGGCACCGGGATGCCCCAATCCAGGTCGCGGGTGATCGGCCGCCCGTGCAGCCCCTCGGCCTGGATCTGCCCCAGCGACTGGCGCAGCACATTCGGCCGCCAGTAAGTCTCGCGCAGGTGCAGGAATTCGACCACCCTATCCTGCAGCCGCCCCAGGTCCAGGTAAAAATGCTCGGTCTCGCGCAGCTCAGGCGTCGAGCCGTCGATGCTTGACTTCGGCTCGATCAGCAGGGTCGGGTCGAGCAGGTTGCCGCACTTGTCGCACTGGTCGCTGCGGGCGTTGGTATAGCCGCAGATATAGCAGGTGCCTTCCACGTAGCGGTCCGGCAAAAAGCGCTTCTGGCTGGGGGAGAACCACTGCTTCTGGCGGTCCGTGAACAGAAAGCCGTTCTGTTTGAGCGCCAGGAAAATATTCTGAGACACGTTGAAATGGTTGGTGGTATGCGTGCTGGTGAACAGGTCGTAGGTCAGCCCGACTTTCTGGAACAGCTCCAGAAAGCTGGCGTGGTAGCGGTGGTAGACGTCCTGGGGCTGGACCTTCTCAGCATCGGCCCGCACGGTGATGGGGGTGCCGTGGGCGTCCGAACCCGAAACCATCAACACCTGCCGGCCCTTCAGGCGCTGGTAGCGTGCAAAGATATCCGCCGGCAAATAGGCCCCGGTCAGGTTGCCCACGTGGATTTCAGCGTTGGCGTACGGCCAGGCGACTGCGACGAGAATGGGTTCAGCCATGCTTCACCTCAATGCGAGAGTTTGACGGTAGGATTTTATCACGAATTGGAAGGGTAAAATCAGATGCCTGTTTGACTTTCTACAGTTTTCCAGAAAAGCCTTGGAAGTATATCCACGCCATTAACATCATTGAGCGCTTGTTTGGTGAAGTTTAAAAACGCAGTCACAAGATGGCCGCTGCTTTCCAAAATGAGACCAGTTGTTTTTTATTGTTCTATGCGGTGATCCGCAGTTTGAAACTGAGAAGAATTACCATTCCTGCCAAGGTTACCAAACCTGAGAATTTATACAACCATTGACATACCGCCGCGATCTAATGAATTCCTCTTCCTGATTATTTATTATCCAAAACTGTTATTGATTTTCCAAGAATTATCATATAATAAAAAACAGTGATGGGAAGCACAGTCCTGAGTTAAAAGTGAACCTCACAACTTATTTGCAGTATATATAGTCATAAAAGGGCGGTAATACAGCATAATTGCAGTATATCAAGAATCCATATAATCAATAGTTGGGCCGTTTTGCTCTAGGAGGGATATTGATGGATACGCAAAGCCTTATGAAATTGGAAAGAAAATTATCAGCTGTCGAAAAACAGTTAATAGGTGAACTCTTTTTACTTGAAAACATGGCTGACATCATCGCATATGTTCAAACTTACATTTCAAATTATTTACCAGTTCTATTTTACGCTATAAAAAATTTTACACAGAGACCAAATTGCCCATCTGATAAATTCAAGTATTTTAATAGACAGACTTTTTTCAATAAAAATGAACGATATTGTACGGTTTCAAGTATCCACCGGTGTAAGGGATTTTGTGGATGTTAGCAAAATTGAAGATAAGGATTCGATAATTGTATTATTTAATAACCTAACTACATTAAATAAGGCTAACCTTTCTTCAACGCTTCTCTTTTTGTTTTCATTGATGCGTGGAGCTTTGTTTTCTCTTTATTGTGACAATAAAATGTATTTAAACTATGGAATTGGTTGGAACAATTTTTTGCTGCATTTTGTAGAAAACCCCCATATGATTTTTACTTTATCTAATGAAGATATTAAATTGGCGGAACAACAACTCGAGTTCATAGAAAATGATTTATACAAAGAAGGCGGTGAATTAGAAAAGGAAATCAATTTAGCTCTTATTCAGAATGGAATATACGAAGGTGAAGATTGTTTGGACATACCAAAATACTTTGTTGGTCCAAAATATGAGTGGCTTAAAAGCAAGTCTTTGATTTCATATTGTAAATTCTTAAAAACCGCTGATAAAAAGAATTTGGATGATGCTATCAAATACGCCAAAATAATAGTTGATTCGCTTGAATGTGAAGAAAAGGAGTATCATCAATTTAGCTTTAGGCGGAAATTGACATTTCCTGGTCCGTCTTCAAATGTAAAAGATATCATCGGTGATTTGAGGCAATATTCTAGAATGATTAAGTTATTAAATTATGTGGCATATTTCAAATCCCCTGAAAAAAGATTTGTTTTGGTTTTCCCTACGACAATCGACTTCTATTTTTAATTACCAAATAGTCAATGAAAAAAAACAACCAATACTTACCGATGAAAACTTTGTCCTTTTAATGCACAATAAGGAGTGTTTTGGAATATTTGACTTATTAAATGTGATTGTTAGTCCTAACCAATCTTCTTATTATAATTCAACAATAAACTATTTATCAACACTTCTAGATTTTCAAGAAAGAGGTTTGTCAAATAAATTTATTTACAATCAATTGAAGAATTCAAAAATAAAAGAGGAAATAATCCTTAGGTTTGAGAATAAGGTTAAAGAGGCAAAGGCTATATCGAATGTACTTGGTATATCTATAATTGCAACATTTAACTTTTTTGCTGAAGCAAAGGGGTTTTTAAAAATTCCAGATTATATAAATGTTACTATTCCTCTACTAACCGAAATTGTCATGGATGCGATTTATAAATCTGAATATGAGAAAATTTTTCAAGGACTGCTGGAAGAAGATAAAGATGATACTAATTTCTTGGGTTTCAATAATGATGATGAGTATCAATCAATAAGTGATTTAGAAGATCGAATTGAGAATTTAGAGGAATCTCGCTTTGGAATTGGAACCTAGTGTTCTAAAATTAGATGGTTTACAGAATTATATTGGAAATGAATGAGAAAGTAATATCTCTAATTAAGTCTTCTCAGTCTGTCGAGAGATAAACAGTTTGAAAATGAGGAGACTCGCAAGAGCTATCCCTGCCGACCAGGCCAAAAAGAACGCTACGATTATGAATACAAGCGCAATGGCGTCCGCAATTTGAACATGTTTTATGAACCTTTGGCCGGGAAACGATATGTCCGGATGACGGAACGCCACACGATGCTCGATTTTGCTCATGGAATGAAATGGTTGGTGGATGTGCTTTATCCCAATGCGATCTTGATCCGGGTGGTTATGGACAACCTTGGCCCGCATAAACCAGCTTCTTTGTATGAAGCCTTTCCACCCGAAGAAGCTCGCCGGATCCTCAAGAAGCTGGAGTTTCATTTCACACCCAAGCACGGCAGTTGGCTGAACATGGCAGAAATCGAGTTGAGCGTGTTCAGTAGAAGGTTGAAGCAGCACATACCCAATGAAACCATCCTCGAGAAGGAGGTCCAAGCGATTACAGATGAGCGAAACGGTGTCCATTCGATCATTAATTGGCAATTCCGGACTGAGGATGCTCGCATCAAATTGAAGCAGCTTTATCCATCCATTTCAGCGTGACTGACTGACTAATATCTCCTATAATAATTTTCGGTGATTTTCTGTTTTTATAAACGGTAACTGTCCACCTTAATCAGACGAAAAACCATCCACTTGGGCAATTTGAGTATTAAAAAATCATAACGAAAAGCCGACCATTTTCACATCGAAAAGACCTTTCCAGCTGGGCAAGGGACAGCCAATGCGGTAAAATAACGACGCTCGTGTGGACGCTACGCGTAGGGCAACGCTGAGGAGCGATCCTGAGCGCCAAGCGAGCACCGTTGCCAGGGCAGAGATTGTAACCGGAAAGCCATACCCCGGGTTTTACTGATCGCCTGCCGTAATTTCTTTTCATTTGGGGGTTGCCAGTCTCCAGACGTTTGAAAGTTGACAATGCATGCCTGAGGATCGTTCAGCCTGGCTGGGGCGGCTGGGTAATCAGCCGGATCAGGTGCGGGATATTTTCGGCGTGGAAGCGCTCCTTGAGGCGCCGGATGTGCAGCCCCACCGTGCGGGGGTGCAGGCCCAGCCGCCCCGCAATTTGCTTGGTCGTGAAACCCTGCGAGAGCAGGCTGAGCACCTGGCCCTGCCGCCGAGCTAGCTCGGGCAGCTCCGAGCGACCCGGCCACCCCGTCCCTCGCCGGGGCTGACTTAATTTTTCAATGACAAAATCCTATACCCTGGTCGGTAAAAGTGCCTCCTTCCGAGGGCAGGAAATTCCACGTGTAGTGGTCCGGGTAAAGCTCGAACAGAATCACGCCATGCGTCTGGTTATCGCGCACTTCGCTGTTCGGTTTGATTGTTCCCCAACCGCGTAGCTCAGCCCCGCCAGTGCCAACCACAAACTCGCGAATGCCTCGCTCAAGGTCCAGGTTGCCATCGGGGTCTTGGGGAGCAAAGCGTTCATAGTCGTGATCGTTGCCGTTCACGACGACTTCCGCTCCGAATTCATAGGCGGTGCGCCAGAAAGAGGAAACCAGGCTTACCGAGCCTTCCAGGCCGGAGCCAAAACGCGGGTGGTGCCAGTAAAGCAGTGTGCAAATCTGCTGGTTCTTTTGCAGATCCTCACGCAGCCATTGTACCTGGTACGAATTTTTTCCGCAGGCGATCACGTCGCAGTTGCTGTTAAGCGCAACAATGTGCCAGCTCCCCAGGTTATAACTATAATACCCTTCGCCCGGCTCTCCTGCCGCTTTCCCGAAGTAGGCGTAATAGGGCGCGCCCTGATCGGTCATCATATCGTGATTTCCAGGCACTGGTCGAATGCGGTCGAGAAAATGGCCCCAGGAGGGGGTGAAGCAGTTGCGATATTCAACAGCCCGGCCCGATTTGTTCACGTTGTCTCCAGCAATAAAAACGGTTGCATTCGGGAATAGGGCAAGCTGCTGTTCAACTAACGCGGCGGTCTGTTCATCGTGATCTACACCACAAACGACAACATCTCCCGCACCCATCAGCACCGCTGGCGTCGGCGTTGCGGTCGGGGGCGCAATCGTAATGGTTGGCGTGGGCTTCACCGTCTGGGTCGCCGGTGGGGTTGGCGTAGGAAGCGGGGTGTTTGTGTTTCCAGGGGTTCGGGTTGCTGCTGGTTGGATTAAGGCCAGGACCAATGTAGCCTCCGGCGCGTTGGTTGGGCTGGCGCAGCCGAACAGGAAGATAGCCGTAAATGTCAGGATCAATCCACAGTGTAAGCCAGACATACTTTTCTTGGGTAACATGCCAATCATTTTCTTCTATTTCTAGTTACCTCAGTCTAAATACCCAGCATCAGTCAAGTGGAGGTTTTATTGTAGCTTAATATTCAAACAAATCCCATCAGTTTTTACACCGCCCTGGCGGGCTTTGCCAGGGTCTGTGTCGATCTGTGGGTAAAATTCCTGTCTGTGGTAAACTCTTTTCTCCATGATTTTCCTGAAACGAGGCTTCCTCCGTTCCATCCGCCGCGAATACCCCTCCCAGTTCTGGCTCTTGTTCTGGGGCTTGATGATCAGCACCATCGGATCGAGCATGATCTGGCCCTTCCTGATGATCTACGTCAGCAAAAAGCTGCAACTGCCCGACACGGCCGCCGCCAGCCTGATGACCATCAACGCCACCTTCGGCCTGATCTTTGCCTTCGTGGCCGGCCCGCTGACCGACCGACTCGGGCGCAAATGGGTCATGGTGGTCAGCCTGGCCATGAACGGCGTCATCTACCTGCTGATGAGCCAGGCCTCTACATTATTGCATTTCCAACTGCTGATGGGGATGACCGGCGTGTTCAACCCGCTTTACCGTATCGGCGCCGACGCCATGATGGCCGACCTGATCCCCCCGAAAAACGCTCCGAAGCTTATTCCCTCCTGCGCACCAGCAACAACGTCGGCGTCGCCCTGGGACCGGCAGTGGGCGGGTTCATCACCAGCGCCTCTTACACCATCGCATTTATCATCGCCGCTGCCGGCATGCTCACTTACAGCCTGCTGGTATCTTTCCTGGCCCGGGAAACCCTGCCAAAACACAGCCACGCCGCCTCTGCCAGCGCCCTGGACTTGCTCAAAGGCTATAAGAAGATCATCGGCGACCGCCGCTACATCGCCTTCGTCCTCTCCTACACGCTCACCCAGGTCTGCGCTGCCCTGGTGTGGATCCTGCTCGGCATGTACGCCAACAAGCACTATCAAATCCAGGAGAACCTGTACGGCTTCATCCCCATGACCAACGCCCTCATGGTGGTGCTGTTCCAGGTCTTCGTCACCCGCTGGACCAAACGCTATCCGGCCTTATGGATGCTGGCCCTCGGCGCCCTGTTCTATTCCCTTGGCACCGGCAGCGTGGCCCTCGGGCATGGTTTCTGGGCCTTCTGGCTCAGCATGGTCATCATGACCACCGGCGAGTTGATCTGCACCCCGACAGCCACTACCCTGGTGGCCAACCTCGCTCCGGCGGACATGCGCGGCCGCTACATGAGCATTTACAGCCTGACCTGGAATGTGGCCCAGGGGATTGGGCCTTTATATGGCGGGCTGTTGAGCGATAACATAAGCCCGGTGTTCACCTGGTATGGAGGAATGGCCGTCGGAATGGTCAGCATGGCCGCCTTTATCGTTATGGCGCAGCGCCTGCGAAGCGTCCGCCCGGCTGAAACGAGCGCTTAGCCCTCCAAATCAAAAGGCCGCCCCTCTAGGCGGCCTTCGCTTTCCGCTGCAGCATCCTTATTAAAATACTACGAGGAGGGATGCCGCAGCGCTGTGTAAGGTACTACTACTGTCACACATTGTATGCACCACCTCCTCTTCCTTAGGATAGCAAACCACTAATAAAAACCTGATAATGAACATAGTATTCCACAAATCCAGGCCGGTGTCAAGTAATAAATGCACCTTTCAATTCCTCCTTGCACCCTCCAGAGTTCACCCCTATAATTGCACAATGATGAAACTTCAACTGAATAAATCCACCTTCCTTACCGGCGTGTTATTTGCAGCTACGGCAGCTTTACTGGTTGGATGGCTGATCGAGACCCCCGCCGGTCTGCTTGGCAAGGCCGATGCCATCGCCTACGCCATTTGCCACCGCATCGCCGCCCGGTCGTTTACCATTGGCGACCGTCCTATGCCCTTGTGCGCCCGCTGCACCGGTATGTACCTGGGAGCGCTGGTTGGGTTAGTTTACCAAATACGCCTTGGCAAACGCGGCGGCCTGCCCAGCCACAAAATCCTGGCGGTCCTGGCGTTTTTTGTGGTCGCCTTTGGCATCGATGGGGTCAATTCGTACCTGCAGTTCTTCCCTCACGCCCCCTCCCTCTACACCCCGCAGAACTGGCTGCGCCTGCTAACCGGCACCGGTATGGGCCTCGGTATGGCGGCCATGCTGTTGCCGGTATTCAACCAGACCATCTGGCAAAACTGGAGCGGCGAAAAACTGCTTTCTTCCTGGCGCCAGCTCATCGAGCTCTTGCTTCTGGCCGCCCTGGTTGACCTGGCAGTACTGTCAGGCAACCCGCTCCTGCTTTACCCGCTGGCCCTGATCAGCGCGGCCACCGTGATGGTCTTACTCAGCATGATTTACGCCATGGTATGGGTGATGCTCTCCAAGCGAGAAAACCACTTCCAATCCCTGAAAGGCCTGACCATCGTCCTGGTGGTAGGCTTTTCCACCGCCCTTTCCCAAATCGCCGTGATGGATTTTGCCCGCTATCTGCTGACCGGCACCTGGAAGGGTTTTTTCTCATGAGTTGCCGCACAAACCAACTACAACTTTCTTGGCTCATTGGGATTATCGTAGAAGGCACCACGGCAATTCCCAGAGAACCCTTTAATTTAGTTGCGTAAATTTGTGATAATGTGCTAATATATCCTTAGTCGGTTTGGTTAACCTTTTCATAACCAGGGAGCCTCCAGGTGGACGCGTTAGGGATCTTATCTGCATTTGGTCTGTCAGCCAGCGCCGGGTTGAATGCTTACATTCCTCTCCTCGTCGTGGCTTTGCTGGCCAAATTCACCACCCTGATCCACCTTAGCTCTCCCTGGGATGCGCTAACCAGTTGGTGGACCATCGGGGTCTTGTTGGTCCTGTCGCTGATCGAGTTTTTTGCCGATAAAATTCCGCTTGTCAACCATATCAACGATATCATCCAGACCATCGTCCGCCCGGCAGCCGGGGCAATTGCCTTTGCCGCCAGCGCTCACGTCCTCACTGATATGCATCCGGTGTTGTCCATTGTGCTGGGGTTGCTCGTCGCCGGGGGAGTCCACGCCGTCAAGGCCGTCGCCGTCCGCCCGGCAGTAACTGCTGCCACCGCCGGAGCAGGTAACGTTCCGGTCAGCCTGCTGGAAGACTTGACCTCGACAGTTGTTTCCATCTTGTCCGTGGTAGTGCCGGTGATAATCGCCTGCTTGCTGATCGTTCTGGCCGCCTGGGTAATCTTTCTGATCTGGCGGCGGGCGCGCCGTTTGTCAAGAGCATAAGTTTTCATCAAAGGAAGGAGAGATGGCACAACAATACCCCCCACTTGGATACTATTCCCCACCTTCACGCCAAATTATTAGGAACACAAAAATTTAGGAGGATTTATGGATACAAACCCGTCTTTTGATCAAGGCCAACCACCGATGGAACCCATGCCCGAAACTCCCATCATGCCGCCCGCTCCGCCCAAGAAAAGCAACCGCACCATGTGGATCATTATTATAGTAGTCGTCGTCGTGTTATGCTGCTGCTGCGTAGCTGCGATTGCTGCATACTCCGCCTACAACTCTGGAGCCTTCAACAACCTTATCAACCCGTCAACCTACTGATTTCAACCTGAAACTTTTTACGGACAATCCCTAGCCGCGGGTTAGTTAGGGATTGTTCGGTGTATGATCATTATACTGGTGCATTCGCCCCCCAAAAAGAGAGTAGTGATGAAAACGCGGGTGTAAACAGGCCCCGCAGCGCTTGCAGAGCATCCTGGGCTTGGCAGCGCACCTGTGGTGTGATCGCCAACTCGGCAAACTCATCTTCATCCAACACTAGCTGCTCTGCCATCCGGGTAAACCAACAGGTCCAGCGCCAGGTCGATGTAGGAAATCGTAGGCTCGCCAATCTCCGCTGGTAATGTGACATTGCAGTACCAGCCTTTCAAGCTGTCATCCAGCCGGTCGTGGATTTCGAACAGGTTGTACCAGCGGTCGCTGTAATACGCCTCGAGAAAGCGGTCGCCCTGGCCCAAAAGGATCCCATGAAAAGGAGTATCTGGCCGGTTGAAATAAGCTTCAATCAGCACCGCCCCCGGTTTACGGTGCAATACCCTGGCGGGATAGCGCCAGGTCTCCTCTCCCTCGACATTACGTTTGATCACCCATAAATCCGGCGTTGACATGCTTTCACTCCAGGCAGACTATAGAGCCTTTCTCGACCGCCAGGGCCACTGTTTGTCCCGGCGTAAGCGGCTCAGAAAGGTAGAATTGCAAAGTAATCGCTGTGGCGCAGCGCAGCCCGATCCGGAATTGGTCGCCCTGGAAAAGCACATCTTCCACCGTACCTTTGATCTGGCCAGGTGAATTATCCCCTTCCAGTTTCAACCCGTTTGGGCGGATCAGCAGGGTCACTTGCCTGCCCACCGCGCTGAGATGGCCAGGCAGTTTTCCTACCTGGAAGACGCCAATCCGGGTTTTCACGCTAAACGGCTCTAAAGAAGCGACAGAACCGGCAATCAGGTTATTGAAACCCAGGAAGCGCGCCGCCCAGGCAGAGACCGGGCGGGCATACACTTCGGCAGGCGAGCCAACCTGCTCCACCCTGCCATCGTGCAGCATCACAAGCCTGTCAGCCAGGGCAAAGGCTTCCTCCTGGTCGTGGGTCACGTAAATGGCCGGTATTCCGGTGGTTTGCAGCAGGTGGTGCAGTTCCTCGACCAACTGTTCACGCAAAGTGCGGTCCAGGGCGCCCAACGGCTCGTCCAGCATGATCAGGCGCGGGCGCGGCGCTAACGTCCGTGCCAGGGCTACCCGTTGCTGCTCGCCCCCCGAAAGATCGGTCACCCTGCGGTGTGCAAAAGCGGACATATTCACTTTTTCCAGGGCTTCCGCTACCCGTTTTTGGATCTCCACCCTGGGAAGGGACTGCATGCGCAAGCCAAAGCCGACATTTTCTGCCACGTTACGGTGGGGTAGCAGGGCATACTCCTGGAACATCAGGCCGAAATTACGGCGGTGGACCGGTATGCCCGCTATATCCTGGCTATCCCATAAGACCCTGCCCACTTCGGGTGGTTCCAGCCCGGCGATAATACGCAGCAGGGTACTTTTCCCACTGCCTGAAGGCCCCAGAAGGCACACGGTTTGGCCTGCTCCCACGCAAAACGAAACACCCTTCAGCAAAGGCTTCCCGGCGTAATTCTTGTGGATATCGCGCACCTCTAACATCGGGGCCCTCACACGCTCATTTTATCCATTGCCAGGATACTTATACCACACACCGCCATCAAGACCGTCGCCATAGCCAACGCCTGCCCATAGTTCAACGCTCCAGGCAGTGAAAGGAAACGGTAAATGGCAATTGGCAAGGTAGGATACTCTGGGCGAGCCAGGAAGGAAGTCGCCCCAAATTCTCCCAACGAGATGGTAAAGGAGAGGATGGCGCTGACCAGGACAGCCCGCAGCATCACCGGTAAGTCGACTTCCAGCCACACCCGCCAGGGTGAGGCGCCCAGTACCGCCGCCGACTGGCGCAGGCTGCCCGGGATCGACTGCAAGACCGGCTGGAGCGTGCGAACGACGAAGGGCAACGCCACGAGACTATGCGCAACCGGCACCAGCCAGGGCATGGAGCGCACATCCAGCGGGGGCCGGTTAAATACCAGGATAAACCCCAGCCCCAAGGTTACCGCCGAAGCGCCCAGCGGCAGCATGAACAACGCTTCCATCCAGCGACTCGGCTGTATTTGCATGGCGTAAACCGCCAGAAAACCTAGCGACAGGGAAAACACGGTGGTAGCCAGTGCATATACCAGGGAATTCCGCGCCGCCTGCACCGGCGGGACGTAGAAGATCGACTGCTGCGGGTTAATAAATAACTGGCGATAATAATCCAACGTCAGCCCGCGGCTTACCGGGCCGCGCTCTCCCCGGTCGGCATCCAGGCGGGTAAACGAGCGTAAAGCCAGCGCTACCAGCGGAGAGACCAGCAGCGCCAGCAGGATGGCTGCCATGCCCGCCACAAGCAGTTTTTGCCGCCAGCCGCGGGGCGAACGGGTGCCCTCCCCCTGCAGCCTGGGCATGAGCGGGACGGGTTGCTTATTATTACCCAGGCGAGCATACACAACCGTCAGAAGCAAGGTGCACAGCAACTGGATTGCCGAAAGCAGTCCCGCCAGGGGCAGATTAAGCATCTGCAGCGCCTGGGTATAAATTTCCACCTCCAGTGTGGCAAAATGCGGCCCACCCAACAGCAAGATCACCCCAAAGCTGGTGAAATCGAACAGGAACACCAGCAAGCTCGCTGCCAGGATTGAAGGTCGCAGCAAGGGCAGGGTCACCTCCCAGGTCACCTTCCAGGACGAAGCCCCCAGCACGCGCCCGGCCTGCTCCAGGCGTAGGTCCAATTGCGACCAGGCGCTGCCCACGATGCGGATCACTACGGTGGTGTTGTAGAAGACGTGCGCCAGCAAAATTACCCAAAGCGTAGCCATCACCTGCAAGGGCGGGTTGGTCAGGCCAAAGAATTGCATCAGCAGCACATTTATCCAGCCGCGCGGCCCCAATAAGGCGTTGAAAGCTGCCGCCACGACGATGGTGGGCAAAATGAATGGCAGTGTGGTCACCACCTGCAGGACGGCCTTTCCTGGAAACGTGTAGCGCGCCAGCACATACGCGGCCGGGAGGCCTAGCGCCAGTGTCAGCAGCATCGAAAGCAGCGCCTGCCAGATTGTGAAAAACAAGGGATGCGCCACCTGAGCCCATACGTCCACCGCCCAACCCTGGGAAAAAGCCCATTCGACAGCCATGCGGAAAACCGCACCGAGTGGGTAAAAAAAGAAAACACCCAGGAAAAGTAAAGGCAGCAGCCACAGCCACACGCCCGGATGGCGCGTGAAAACGGCTCCTATCTGCTCCGGGCCGGCCAGGGTGGCTGACCTCCGCCTCACTTCAGGATTACCTCGCTCCAGGCCTTGATCCAGGCATCTCGGTTCTTTGCAATCACAGCCGGGTCGAGGAGCGCTGGTTCAGCCGGCAGTTGGGCAAATTTGGTGAACACCTCTGGCAGTTTTGCCTGCGAATTGGTTGGGTAAACAAACATCTGCAGGGGCATATCTTCCTGAAATTTCACGCCTAGCATGAAATCGACAAACTTTTCAGCCAGGGCGCGCTGTTTGGTTCCCTTCAGAATGCCGACAAATTCCACCTGGCGGAAGCAGGTATCCTTGCCAAGGATCGAGCCTGTGGGAGGTTGGTCGATTGGCGTGGTAGCATAGACCACTTCAGCAGCCGGGCTGGAGTTGTATGAAACCACCAGCGGTTGGCCGCCTTTGCCGGATGACCCGCTGAAATTGGTGTAATAGGCCGTCTCCCAGCCGTCCACCACCACGACGCCGTTGTTGCTCAGCGACTTCCAGTAATCCAGGTAGCCGTTCTCCCCAAAATGAGCAATCGTCGCCAGCAAGAATACCAGCCCGGTCGAGGAAGTCGCCGGGTTTTCGGTAACCAGCATCGCGTGGTACTCAGGCTTAATCAGATCTTCCAGCGTCTGCGGTAAAGCCAGGTTTTTCTGGGCGAAAAAGGCTTTGTCGTAATTGATGCACACATCCCCAAAATCGACCGGCAGGGCGCGGTTCTGTGGGTCCATCTTAAATTCGGCCGGGATGGAGCTCAATAATGGCGAAGCGTAAGGCTCGTAGATGTCGGCGTCCAGAGCGCGTGACAGGAATGTGTTGTCAACCCCATAGAACACATCCGCCAGAGGAGTATCCTTGGATAGGATGGCGCGGTTCAAAGCTGCGCCAGCGTCGCCGCTTTTCAGAAAGCTCAATTTAACGTTGTTCTGCTGTTCAAAAGCGGCGATGACATCTTTGCTGGCGGCGAAAGAGTCATGCGTCATCACCGTTAAAGTCACCGGTCCAGACTGGGGAGTCTGGGTTGGCGGAACAGTTGGGGTAGAGGGCGTAGCGCAGGCGCTGACTAACAACGCCATAGCCAGGAAAAAGGTTACCAATCGGGAAATTCTCATCATGTCGATCCTCCAGGAACCAGGAATGGTTTGTGAAACCTGACAGGCAGGCGGTGAAACGGAATCAATACGGACCGGCTTGCCGGGTATGGATAGCCAGTAGAACGCCGCCGGCAACCTCGACAAATGCCTGGTTTTCCAGCATATAGTTGCTGACACCGCGCGTGCGGTCAAACCACAGCGTTTCACCATGCAATGGGTAGCGCAGTCCCCCGGTGACTATACCGGCGACATCGCCTGCCAGGGGCAGCAAAGAGACAATATCACCCGGCCGCCCGAGGATCGTTTCCCGGGTGCGGATGATAAAAGCCTCTTCAACGCCGTCTTCCATACGTACATCGCAACCGGTAAGCTCGGGACGGGTGAGCAAGAACAAATTACCCAGGGTCTGGTCCAGACGCCCGCCAAGGGCAGCCACCAGCCGTATGCTCCGGTATCCTTCTGTCAAGGCCGCCAGCAAGGCCAGCTCCAGGTCGGTTTCATCTTTGTCTACCGGATAGCGTTGGATGCAGACACGATCTCTTTCAAGTTCAAGAACCTCGGCGGCAGTAATCGAATCCAGGTCACCGATGACCAGGTGTGGCTTTAATCCCAGGCTCTTAAGATGGCGTAGGCCTCCGTCCACGCAAACCAGGTAGTCCGATGGTTGGAGCATTTCCTTCACCACGGCTGGGTTGCGCAGCTCGCCATTGACAAACAACACCGCTCGCACAGGTTCCATAAAATTAAAACCCTCCACCAGGGAGGGTCTCTTCAGTAAAGTCAAGTGTTTGTTCCCTCCGCCGGCATTATCCGGATCAGGTCATGCGGGTCGAGGGCAAACGGCCCTCCTCTCAGCCCGGCGTCTACGGGCTCCCCGATATAGGTGTTACTTTTTCAGTATAACGGGATAAGATTAGTTAGTCAATATCTCCGCAAATAAAACCTTAATCGTTGCTTATCTGGGCGACATAAAGGATTTCTGCCGCCCAGATCGAATCAGGCTATTTCCCAGGCGTCGCCGTCGGTGGAACCGGCGTATTGGCCGACGTGGGCAGCGGAGGCAGTGTGGGCGCAGGCGTCAGCGTCACACCCAGCAGCCGCTGTAATTCGGCGTTGTAAGCCGCCCGGTTTGAACGCGCCAGGTTGATCTCACTGTTCAAAGCGTCAGTGTTAGCGCCCCCCACAAATGCGATGAGGGTAGTAATGACGGAGTTCATGTAGGCCAGTTGAAGGTTCTTCAGCGTGGTCAAACAGGCAGGTACCTGTAAATCTTCACTCTGCCGCCTTACCGCCTGAAGACCTGAGATGGGGACAGTAAGCTGCTCGCGCGGCGAATTTTGGGCAATCTGAGCCGAATCATCGAAAGCCCGCATCAAGCGGTGCACGGCATTGGCAGCGTCTTTGATATGCTCCGGCGCGCACAGATCCATCGTGGGAGTTGTGCCCGGTTTTTCAGGGGTAGTCGAGGCCGTTACGGCTGATTTGGCGCCACAACCGGAAAGTAAAATAGCTACGAGCATAAATAATGTCAAGAGAGTCTTCGATCTCATTCTCATTCTCATCCTCATCCTCATCCTCATCCTTCCTTCATAAATTATTCTTGATCCGTGGAACTAACTTGTTTGCTATCCCTCAGAAAATCAAACAGGTCGTGTGCATTTATTTTACCACACCGCTGGTTTTGCATATCGTTTCAATGTACAATAAGTGTGCATCCACTTACCCAATGGTTTTCGAAATAAAGGAGGGAACGATGACTGGCCCATCGGGTGCGAATTTCATGTCTCTGTTCATCCTGCCATTCTTTGCCTGCGCCTGCGGCGTGGGTCCATTGATTTTCGCGGTGATCCTGTTCTTCAATGCCCGGCGGGCTGGCAAGCTGGCTGGCAGCCTCAAAAATGCCCAGTCTCCCGCTATCAACCAGTTAAGACCAGGAATGGGTCTGGTCCGGCTGGCAGGCGCCGTCACTAACGTGCCTTCTCCCCTTTATCCGCAGGATCCTCAACCACAGGCTCTTCTGCGTCTGCGTGTCGAGGCATGGAAAGAAAGTGCCTCGGACGACCACATGGAATGGTCACCACAGGCAGATAAGATCAAAGCCACACCCTTCCAGATCAATGATGGTAGCAGTAGCGTGTGGGTCCTGCCGGAAGGCCTGGATAAATCCTTCATGGGTCTCGGATTAGAACCTTCCGCTTCACAGATCGAAAACGCCGCTTTGATTTTGCAGGTTTCTCCAGCGGCGATGATGGGCCGCCGGCTGCGTTACCGCCTGTGGGAAATCCGCAAAGGCCAGCACGTCTCAGTAGTGGGAACAGTGACCCAGCCGGAGCAGGGAAATCAACTGATTATTCAAAAGGTGAAAAACCAGCCGCTGATTATCGCTCCCGGTGATATCGATGCCGTATCGACTGAAGCAAAACGCCAGACCAATACTTCCCGGGTGTGGGCGCTCGTCCTTGGTATCCCCGGGCTGGCAGTCTTGTGTGGATCATTGGTCTGGATGGCAGTCACCCTCGCGAATTTGTTTATCTCGGGTAGCCAATCCAGCCATCTACCCCTACCTTAGAAAATCATCTGACCCTGCGTTTCCACTCTTCTTTTAATGACAACTGACGGGGACTTTCTCCCGAAGGCAGTGCCAGAAAATCGGCCATCAGCCGGTTAAATTTATTGCTCTCGTCCAACATAGGAAAATGTCCGGATTGCTCGAAAAGGATGGCATACGTGAATTCGGGCAGACCGGCGATCTGTTCGAGTCGCGGCAACTCAACCATCGGGTCATTTTGGCCATTCACCAGCACACAGGCCGTCGACAACTCCTGCAGCACTTTCTGCATGCTTCCCAGGTGGTTCAGCGAAGCCTGGACGGCCTGGTGGTCAACTTTGGAAGCATCCGCTCGGACCGGTTCGGTTATATGCGAGCGCCCCAGCAGCCAATCTGCAAGTTCTGCGGGAGGACTGTTCCCCAATCGGCTGTTGATCATGTTTTCTTCCAGGGGAAGGCTGACCGCCATGACTCTATCAATGATATCAGGATGAAGTAAGGCATATTGTAAAGCAATCATGGCCCCCAGGCCGTGCCCGACCAGGGCCACTCTACCGATTCCCAAACTGTCCAGGAAACCATCCAGTAAATAGATCTGCTGATCTACTGAATAACGTGCTTGTTTCTTAGCAGAATCGCCAAAGCCCCATAAATCGAGAGCGTAGGCACGAAAAGAAATGGAAGCCGCCTGCATGACAGGAATCCAGTAACGCCAGGAACCCACCCAGCCATGGAGGAACACCAGTGGGCGGCCGCGGCCTAATACCTCGTAATGGACAATATCCTGCTCAAGCAGAATCGCGCTCATCGACCGGTTGCCGGGTCATTTTCCAATCTTGGCTAAGAGTTCATTGACGCGCGCTGTCAATTCCATTGGGGCAAAAGGTTTTAATAAATACTCGGTTGCCCCGCTATTCAACCCTGTCCGGATTTCTGCTTCCTGGCCTTTGGCGGAAAGAAATACGATGGGAATATGTTGGATCTCCCTATTCGACTTGATCTTCTGACAGGCTTCATAGCCGGTCATCTTGGGCATACGCACATCCATGAGAATCATATCGGGCATCTCGTGTAACGCAGCTTCTACGGCCTCTTCTCCGTTTGCCACAGCCACGACCTGATGCCCTGCATAATTCAAAGTGAAGGTGATCAAATCCCTGATATCGCGCTCATCTTCTGCAACTAAAATTTTTGCCATATATTATTCCTCAGTTTGAACTAACGGAAGGGAAAAGGAAAACACGCTACCCTCTCCAGAAACACCATTGCTTTTGAACCAAATCCTTCCATGATGCATCTCTACCAGGGTTCTTGCCAGGGCCAATCCCAGCCCGGTCCCAGCCGTGGCCAACACCAGTGGGTCATCTCCTCTGAAGAAACGTTCGAAAACTCTCGGCTGGTCTTTGATCGGAATTCCCACCCCGTTGTCCTCTACGTCTACCTGGATTTCTTCATCCGTTCTCTTCAAACTCACCACCACGCTGCCACCTGCAGGGGTATAGTTATAACTGTTGCTCACCAGGTTGGATATCACCTGGCGGATGCGTTCGGCATCCCCCGAAATTTGAGACAGATCGTTGATGATCTTCAATGAAAAGGTCATCGGTTTGTTCTCTTCTTGAGCGCGCTGCCGGTAGTAGTCGATGACCTCTTGAGCAATATCACCTAAGTTCAACTGCTCGAAAGATAAAGTAATTCTTCCCGACTCGATCCTTGAAATATCCAGCAGGTCATTGACCAGGACGCCTAAGCGTTCTGCATTTGACTTAACGATTTGCAAGAAGTGTGTTTGCTGGGCAGTCAACGCCCCACTAGCGCCCATCAACATGATCTCAGCGTAACCCTTGATCGAGGTCATTGGCGTGCGAAGCTCATGGCTGACATTGGCGACGAACTCTGATTTAAGGCGATCCACCTGAACTTCATGGGTAATGTCCCTGAAAATTGAAACTGTACCTAGTAATTCCAGGCGCCAAATCACCGGGGCAAGGTGCACTGAAACCACTTTCCCGCCTTCCAGGTCGAGCTCCTCGGAATAAATCTCCCCTGGCTGGTAGGCTTGCGGGCTGTCTGACCACTTACGCACGGTCTGGATCCAGGTGCGCGCCCGTTTTCCGAACAGGCCGGCATATTTATCCAGCATTTCGCCGATAGCCGTCGAAGATTTCAATCCCAAGATGGTCTCGGCTGAACGGTTGAATAGAGTGATGTGGTTGGTCGCATCAGTAACCACCACACCATCCGCAACCGATTCGAGGATGGCGCGTGACCGGCTGGCCTCAATCTGCTGTTCACGCAGCATCCTGCCCATGCGCTCAGATTGGTCGCGGATCAGGGTGAACAGCTCAGCATTGTTCAGTGATATGGCAATCTGCCGGGCAGTGGCCTCCACCAGGCTCACTTGCTCCAGGATGAAGAAGGACGGCTGGCGGTGGAACAGCATAAGCGCCCCTAACGCCTCCTCGCCCAGAATTAATGGAACAGCAATCACGCTGTGGTATTTACCCTCAGCGTCCACCGGAATACTCCAGCGTTCATCAGAAAGCACATCGCTTACCAGCGCAGAAACGCGTTTATCGATCACCCATTGCGAAATGGCTTTTTCAGGACTGACATCGGGAGAATTGCGCTCGGGATTCCCTTCCACCAGAGGTATACCAACCAAGTAAGAGCGGGCGTCGCTCCGGGCCAGGACAATCATACTTTGTTCCGCTCCCGAGGATTCATTCAGAACGCCCAAGGTGCGGTTCAACACCTGGTCCATATCCAGGCTGGCGGACAGCTCGGTAATGATCTTTAGCAGAGTCTGTGTATTTTGATGCTCGCGACGCAGCTCAATCGTGCGTTCTTCGACACGCAGTTCTAACTCGTCTTTCAAATGGCGGGTTTCCAGGAATAAGCGGGCGTTTTGAATAGCGATCGCGCACTGGTTGCAAAGCGTACACGCCAGTTCAATCTCGGACGGCGAAAACCTGTACACATTGGTGGTTTGAACCAGGTACCAGCCATGCAGGTTATTTCCAATCACCAGGGGTACGATCAAAATAGAATGAATATTATATGGAGAAAAATAGTTCTCCATTAAGGGGGCCAGTTCCAACTCGGCGCTCACGTCGCTGGCGTTGAAAATCCCCAACGATTCCCTCAGGCGTTCCAACAGCGGAATCTTCGGTAAAACTAGCGGAAGCTCGGTAGCCCAGGCGGGCACCTCAGCGCGTAGGACACACTGCCCACTTTCGTCCAGCAATATTGCCGCCACACGCGAGGCGGAGAGCGCATTGAGCAGTTGCTGGGCGGTCAATTTCAGGATATAGTCCACATCTAGGGAAACAGTCAACTCGCTCGAAAATTCATTGAGCAGGGCCAACCGATGCGAGCGTTGGTCCAATTCGGCCGCCCGGCGGATGCTCTCTTCGAAAAGGCGGGCGTTTTCGAGACCGACTGCCGCCTGGCTGGCAAAGGTGGTTGCCGCTTGGATATGCTCCTGGTTGTAAAAACCAGGTTCGGCCTTTTCCAGAGCGATCACGCCCACCAGTTGAGATTTTGCCATCAAGGGGATGCCCAGCCAGGAGAATCTGTCAGGTTCCATAATCGAAGGGAAACGTGAATCGAGGCGGATATCCTCGACTGAAATCGCCTGCCCGCTTTTAACCATCTGTTGAAACAATACGCTATCGCCAACATCCACCGAAATGCCAATGCGACTTTCGGCGTCAGAAAAACCACTGGCGGCTGCTACAGACACCCGGTCCCCGTACCGCAGCCAAAGCGTGGCTGTATCATAAGGCAAGATCAGTTTCAACTGGTTGAGCAGCGACGCAATCAAATCCTCACTTTGCAGGCTGGAAGTAATCGTGCCGGCAACTTGAGTTAAAGCCTGGAGTTGGGCGGCGCGCTGTTCAGCGGAAGTAAACAAACGGGCATTTTCCAACCCCAGAGCAGCCTGTTGAGCCAGCGACTGGGTCAGATTCTCATCTTCTACTGTGAAGGCAGCTGGGATGTTGAAATTATCCAGCACCAGTACACCCAGAACATTTTCACCGCGCACCAGCGGTACCAGCATCGATGATACCGGCAGTCTCCCCCCGGTGGCCTTGCGGTAGCGCAATAAATCGTCGGCTGAAAGCACATACTCCTGCGCAAAAGCGACCTCTGCTACCCGCATTGGTTGGGCCTTCTGAAAGGCGCGCATAGGTAGCGATATGCTGGCTCCGGGTAAATTTTGCTGGCCAAAGCGAATGCCACTCAGACTGGCATTCTCCGAATATCCGGCCGCAGCTTGTGTAATGAGGGCTTCTTCTTTTTCATCCCACAAAGCTACCCAGCCGGCGTGGGCCGAAGAAATCACCTGCAAAACGCTGTCCACCAGCGACTGCAGGATGCTGATAGGGTTCAGACTGCCCAGTTTTCGGCTGAACGAAAGCAGGAGATTCACTTCCTGTAACCGGCGCCGGGTCTCAAC
The DNA here is from genome assembly GCA_963820415.1 of uncultured Chloroflexia bacterium. Taxonomy (GTDB): domain Bacteria; phylum Chloroflexota; class Anaerolineae; order Anaerolineales; family Anaerolineaceae; genus CAWFZT01. The sequence goes on from CAWFZT010000006.1 coordinate 48,347, forward strand.
CAGCAGGTGCAAATTCTGCACGCTGACACTGACCTGTCCAGAAATCTGGATGAATAACTGACGGTCGTCCTCATCCATTGGATCGAGTTGCTTCTGCCCTACCGCCAGCACCGCCGCCGTCCGTCCATCGCCAATCACCAGAGGCAACCCGATAAAACTTCTGGCATGTAAAGCGGTAAGCAGCGGGGTACCTCGCCAGTCTGAATCTGCACCCAGATCTGGGACGATTAGCACATTAGGGTCTTGCAGGAGCTGCCGGAGAGGATTACGCTGCCCATAGTAAGATTCAGGGTTGACATTTTCAGGAACACTACCGATCGTTTCGATAAACCTCGGGCCAGCGGGCGTCTTTTCAGCCACCAGGACGGTCTGCAGGTTGAAACGCGTCAGCAGCTCGCGGCCGAGTGTGCGCAGCACCGAGGGAATGTCCGGCTGGCGGCTCACTATTTCGGCCATCTCCAGTCCGGATTGCACCCGCTCATTCTGGTGATGCAACTGCTGGATGGTGAGTGATTTTTCCAGCCCTTGCTGTAAAAGCATAGGAAGATATTGGCGGGCGTGATCAGCCGCCTGTATCAACCTTTGTTGGTCCGTTTGAAGTGTCAACAACTGCTCTTTAAGCGAGTCGGTCAGGACGCGGTTTTCCAGGAACATGCACACCTGCAAAGCGAACAGCTCCAATGCTTCAAATGTAGGCCGGTCTGGTCTTCTGTTGTCATTCGGTGCATCCAGGCTGATCAGTCCCAGGGGTGCATCGTGGGAATCATATAAGGGTACCAGCACCATATCATCAGGGTCCCAGGCATCCATTTCCTTTTTTTCTACCGAGGGCAGGATGGTGACCATGTGCAGGTCCTCCGGGACGACCGGCAATTTATCCGCCGGGATAAAATACACATTCCCATACCGGTAATCCGGTTTTAAAATACGGGCAATGCCAGCCCAGGGTTGAGAATGTGAGGCGAGTTCTTCCCATACCGATGGAGAAAGACCCGCTCCATGCACACGATGAAGAATAGCTGTTTGAGGATCACACAGGCTGATCACCACCACCTGGAACACGGTGGTCTGCCGGATAGCATCTGCAATTACCGTCAGGGCTTCTTCGGGGGTCGAGGTAGTCAGCAGCGTACGTGAAACATGAGCCAGCCTGTTCTGGGTTTCCAACTGGCGCTTCAAACGTTCCGAACTTCGCAGTTGGTCTTCATACTGGTATGCGTTGCCCAGGGCGACCGATGCATGGGCAGCCAATGATTGGGCAATCTCAACTGCCGATTTATCGAAACGCTGGGCCACGGTGGAATGTAGAGTGATCAGGCCTACCCGCTTACCCTGGTAAAGGATGGGCACCAGCATAACAGAACGGATACTTGCATGGCACGTCGAAAAAGCCTCGGCGGCTGCGTCGGGGAGGTTCACCGGTTCCCCATCCCGTAGCACACCCAGTTCCACCTCAGATAATTCTCCTACTGGTGGATCCCCAACAAAAAAGCGAATCTTACTACCTTTTTTTACTTGCTCCTGGGGATTATTGAACAGCAAAATCGTCCCACAATCCGCCCGGGTGGTACGCAGGGCTTCGCCATGCACCAATTCTAGCAGGTACTTCAGGTTCATGGAGGTGCTGAGTTCACGACTGATGCGGGTGAGGGCGGTTAACTGGTCCACCCGCTGGCGCAAACTTTCGTCGGTCTGCTGCGCCAGGGAGGACTGCTCGACCACTCCAGCAATCTGGCCTGCGACCGTCATGGCCATCTGTAAATCGCCGCGCTCGAAGCAGTCCGGGCTCTGGCTCCCCAACCATAGCTCACCAATGCCGCGGTCGCGCACCTGCATAGGTACGATGATTAACAACTCGCATTTCCAAAATTCGCGGATCTGTTGATAGAACGGAATAATCGCGGTTGATTCGGATAAATGCCCGGAGGAGAAATTATGCTGCCCGCCGGTGACTGAAAATGGGAATTGGGGGTCGTCTACCTGCAAAGAAGTATTCCGCTCGGGCAGGTTGGGAAAATCACCGTAAAAAGAGAAACGGTGGAAGCGTAGCGTACCCACCATCTCTTCCAACATGAAAACCGCCGCTACGTCAGCATGGACAAGTTGAGAAAGTTCCTGCAAGGAATATTTCAGGATCTCATCCAGCGTGGCAGATGAACCGGCCAGGCTGGCAATCCGACGCAACCCCTCGGCGCGTTGGGCGCGCTGGCGGGTCTGCAGCACCAGGTTGGAATTCTCGATGATCGACGCCGCCTGGTTGGCAATAATAGTCAACAGGCGGATTTCGTCCTGAGAGAACCCAATCACACCCTTGATGTGATTAGATGCCTGCAGGTAGCCCAGCATGTGCCTGGCAGATACCAGCGGGATTAGAACGGTGTCGCGCAGGCTGGCGGAGACTGCCAATGCATCCAGGCTGAGTTCCTTCCAATGCATATCTTCCATGGCATTATCGGAAATGATTATATCCTGGGTCAATAAGGTCTTTTCAGCCAGACTTCCCGGAGGAATGGGTAGATAGTACATTTCCATGAACTGCTGCGGAAGTCCATAAAATGGCACTTGGCCCTCAAGGCGATGCTGATTCTCATTGTAGATCAGGAATCCAAGGATCTCCACCTGGACAAGGGGCACGATGGATTGTACCAACAGGGTATACAAACCCTTGGGGTCGCGCGTTGAGCTGAAAGCCTGGGCCAGTTGCGCCAGACCAGCCAGCTCAGCCGCCCGGCGTTTCTCCTGTCGAAAGAGTTGGGCGTTGTGGATGGCGATGGCGGCCTGGCCAGACAGCAGGCTTATCAACCCGAGGTCTTTCTGGCTAAACATACCCGTATTCAAAGAACCCAACTCCAGCGTTCCGATCAATTCACCCCCTACGAGGAGCGGAATGCCCAGGTAAGAATGGATCGGAATCGGCAGGCTGTTGGCAATTAGGCGCAGGTCGGTGCGCGCCTCGACATCCGGGATTAATAAAGGCTGTCGTTCTCTTGCCAGGTATCCGGAATATCCTTCTCCGGCGCGATATCGGATGGAAGGGAATTCCAGGTTGCGCTCCACACCCGGCAGGCTTGAAACCCGGTAGGGAACCAACCAATCATTCTCGGCTTCCCAGATGGTGATCTCCATGAAATCGGCCGGTATCAGTTTATCGACGTTGTCGAATATTGCCGACAGCGTCGTCTCCAGGTCCAGGTTGGCTGCTATGGCCTGGGTCAATTCCGTTATGGTTTGCAGTGTATGCGAAGAAAGCCCCGCCTGCCCCTCTCCAAGACTTTCCACCAACTCTGGCTGGCTGATAGACAACACCATTAAAGGCGTTGGTTGGCCCTGGATTAAATAAGAGGTGCCTTCCACCAGGTGACCGTTCAGGACGAAACGAGCTTCCCCTTCCGCGACGCACAGGCTGAGGAAAGTCTCAGGCGGGCGGACTCGCCTGGCCAATCGCTCCAAGTTGGGAGCTTCCCCTTTTTGCAGGTTAAATAACTGGCGTCCCTGCTCATTAATCGAAACCACCCTCCCGCCGGGTTGGACCTCCAACACCGCTTTTTGATTCGCATTCAATTTATCGCTAACCTCAGCCATACCTGGTGGTGAAATGGTCGAATGCCTGCCCGGCACACCACGCATAAGCAGCCGAATAACAACCCATATTACCAACCCCAAGGCGATAAACAGTATTCCCAGGGAGACCAGGTTAAACTGAAACATTCAATGTTTGACCTCGTCCATTCTAAGAGCACACATCCTGGCGACGCTCCTCTGCGGCAATTTCGGTTATTTCACGAATATCAGAGAAAACATGAGTCGAGGGGCCGACAATACCGACTGCCAGAGTCATTAGTGGGGTTTGGATCAATTGATTCCCTTCACCCGACGCCATGATAAATCCTTGCTGACGATCCATAAAATTGTAGTGAGTCAAGACTTCCGCAGCAAAGCGCCCCTTCACTTTTTGGCGAATCGCCGCGCCATTGGTTTCTTTGGTGATAATCACAAAATTATCCCCCCCGGCATGGCCGATAAAATCATCCGGTGAGCCCAGTTCATCGGTTACTTCACCCAAAAGCATGGCAGAAAAACGCAGAACGTTGTTGGCGGCGATAAAGCCATATACATCTTTGAAAGACTCGAAATGGTTGATGCGAATATCCAGGTACGCCCACCCTTTTTGGCGAATAGTTTTGCGCAATTGGTCTTCAATCAACCTACCCGAAGGTAAGCCGGATTGGGGGTCCGTCAGACTTTCACGCTCGGAACGGGCAATGGCGTTCTGCACGTACAACTTTTAATTCTTCAATATCGAAGGGTTTGGTGATGTAATTATCTGCGCCCAGCTCCAATCCTTGCAGCTTGTCGCTGCGCTCATCTTTTTGGGTGAGGAAGATCACCGGAATATGGCTGGTGCGCGTGTTGGTTCGCAGGGTGCGACAGACCTCATAGCCATCGATATCCGGCAGCATGATGTCGAGTACGATGAGGTGCGGCATAACATGGCGGGTCTTTTCTAAAGCCTCAGATCCACATGGCGCTAGGTCTACATCATACCCCTGGCTGTTGAAGTATATACGAAGCATATTTGCGATGTCTAAATCATCTTCCACAATCAATAGGTGGGCTTTTCCCATTTGAGCCTCCCCGAGACGTTATGCCGGGAATAAAATCGGACTTAACTTAATCTTAACCTACAAATGGATTTTCGTACAACATTCACAGAACAATTCTTTAACTTTACCGGGACTCTTCCATGTTTTCCCCTGGTCTTGGATACAATCTCTGATGCAGTTTTCCAGCCGACAGCCGATGGTGATCACTATCCTCGAAAGCGACATCTCGCTCGATCACGCGCCTTTCCGCCGTCGCGAGGAGCACCACGTCCGACTCGATCATCCGCGCCGGATAAATGACCATGCCGGAGCCAATACGTACGTTATGGCCCACACACCCCCCCAACACCGGGCGGTTGGAATACTTCAATTCATTATTCCCATCGCGAGCTTTGATGGGCGCCGATAACAGGTTGAAATCGGCAAAGGTATTCCCGGCGCCAATAAATGAATTTCTCCCGATGATACACATCTGTAAGCATGTATTTTGCGCCACCATACTGTTGTCCATAATCGTGGTCATGAACAGGGACGCCCGGAAGGGCAGGAAGGTTCCATCTCCTACCACCGATAGCATCAACTGGCAGCCTTGAGACACATTGACATTGTTGCCAATGGTGCAATTCTCGATCACTGCTCCGGCGCCGATCGTCACATGATCCCCGATCCAGGTCGGGCCATGGATGACTGCCGACGGGTCAATGACACAATTGTGGCCAATATGGACGACTTTCGAGTCTTCGAGCACCTGTTTGCCTTCGAACAAAGCCGCTGCTAAGACCTCTAGCTTGAAGAACACGTCGCGGTTTAATCGGTCTTCAAAACGGTTGCCGCGTGCAAACAGACCAAAAACCATATCGGCGATAAAGATATGCACCCAGCAATCGATGGCAATCAGGCTGCGCAAAGGCACCTGGTACACCAGGTCGCCCTGGTCGGGAGCCATGTAGGTTGGCACATGATAGTAGCCAACCTTGCGGGATTGGAAATCGATGAAAAGTGGTTCTGCGTCCGATTCCGGCCCTTTGGGATAATACCAGAGGTCGGCCAGGTAAAAATCCCCTGCCGGCGTGTAAGAGGAAGACAGCGGCAGGCAGTGTTCGCGAAAAGCCGGATCTGAAATGCGAAACGCCGCCCGCGAGGCCTTATTACGACGGCTCGCTTCCTTAATAAATGTTTGTATATATTCTTCATCGAAGCACAGATTATCCCGATAGACCAGACTGCGCTCGTGTGTTTGCGGCAGGTGCGCTCCGGCAGGCAGCTCGGTTTCATGGTCAGTATAAGGAGCAAGTACGTCGCGCTGCTGCAGCCAGAGGGGTTTGTTTTGGATACGCAGGTCACGCGCCGGCTCATTGAAGGGCGATATCGACTGCCTATTTTGCAGGATAATCTTAAACATATCCAGCTATTCCAGGGCCTGTTTGTATATTCTAAACGTGCACGATTCTGCGCCGTCGGCTAGACATTCCGTCTCCACAATGTTATAGATCTTCCCACCGCTGATGGTGGAAACGAACTCCTGCAGCAAGCCTACAATAAAATAACAAACTGATCCTTCACTCTGCCGCTGCCAACAAACCGGACGGGTTAACACCTGCCATATCCAGGCTTCCCCATCCTCTGTCGCCAGGAACGGCTCACAACACAGCTCTGAAAACATCTTGGCCAGCGCTTCCAACCCAGCCTTGATGCGGGTTGGGGTTGGCAGCAGCCGGTAGTCCAGGTTATTTAATCCCATCCGCTGCCCGAATTTTCGAAAAATCAGGCTGCTCGAGGCTCTACCAGCGCGCAGGGCAATACCCTGTCCCCCCCGTCTCCCATACATCGCCTCCAGAACACCCTGGATGGCGCTTACCTCGCTGAAGGCTATTTTCTCCCGGTTAGCCTGAGTAAATCCCGCCGAAAGCGGAAATATGACTAAACTGGAAATAGCGTTGACCCCTGTCTGGCCGACAATATCATGAACCCCATCCAACATGATCTTCCCAATCTGGCTTGCACATGGGAATTCCTGTACGATATCCATTAATTGGCTCCTGGAGAATTGGAAAGAAAATCCTTCAATTTGAACCTAAAATTCAACGGGTCATCCAGCATGATGAAATGGCCAGCATTGCGGAAAAGTTCGATGCGCGCCTGCGGTACTCCCTCCTGCAGCGGTTTCCATTGGTTCGGATTAACAATATTATCCCGCTCCCCAAACATCCCCATAACCGGGACCGATATATGATGCAACTGTGGGCGCAAATCCGTCCGTCGTAGCGAGGCAATGCTGATCAAGAATGATTCCAGCGTAGTCTTAGAAAGATCACGGTCCATCATATCTGGGAAATTTGGATCTTTACAGATCAAAGGCCATGCCATACGCATACCAAAGCGGAAGGCCGGGAACAAAGTGAACAAAAGAAACGCCACAGACCTGTAGCAGGTCATTTTCAACGGTAAAGCCAATGAAGAACCCACGATCGGTGAACTAATAATCACAACCCTTTCAGCCCTTTCGGGATAATTTAAGGCCACCGCCAGGCTAACCGTTCCTCCCATACTGTGCCCGACCAGAGACGCGCAAGAAATTCCCATCTTATCCATGAATTGGTCTACCAGAGTGACAAAATCCGGTACCTGATACGTTCTGCGTTTTTTACCTGACTCGCCAAATCCCCAAAAATCCAGGGCATAAGTGCGAAAACCTTGCCCGAGGAAAGCCATCGTCTCCTGCCATAACCCCCAAGAACCAAGCCATCCATGCAACAAGATGACTGGGCAACCACGCCCATACACCTCATAATGGACTATGCCCTGGTCAGTGGTGATTGATGACACAGTTTACAGTCAGACTGTCCCCACTTTCAGGAACGGCCTTCCTCCATTTCAGCCAGAATTCCGTAGAGAAGCTCCAACAAAACGCTCTTTACCTTTTCTTTGTTGGTAGCCACGCAGGTAAGCAGCTTCACTTTTGGATCTATTCGCAAGGCCAGGCGCATATCATCGATATCCCAAGCGTCACGATGGTCCTGCTTATTAGCCGCCACTACATACGGCGTAGGAGCATAGGCCCGGAAAGTTTCCAAGATGCTGCGTGCTTCTCTGAAGGTCTCGGGACGCGTGCTATCCACCAGGACGACAAAACCGAGCATGCCTTCGGAAAGGATTTCCCACATAAAGTCAAACCGTTTCTGGCCTGGGGTGCCGAATAAATACAGCACTAGATCTTCGTCCACGGTGATCCGGCCAAAATCCATCGCCACTGTGGTCGTTTCCTTGATTTTTTCGGCTTCAGTAGAGATTTTTCGCTCGGTCGAAACAACATCGATCTCACTGACCGAACGAATAAACTCTGTCTTGCCTGCATTAAAGGGACCTGTAACCACGATTTTGACCGTTTGCATAATCGGGAACCTTTTACCTGGATTTTTTATAGAGAGCGAATCCGTTCAATCAAACGATTTATCAGTGATTTTTGTTCTTCTTTGTTCTGGGTTGGGAAAATCCGCCCGGGTGCAGGGGGGGCCACTCCAGCAGGGCGGATAATTTCAACCAGGCCAGCTTGCAACAAACCATAGATCATCCGCCGAATCTCAAGATCGTTCATTTTAGTGGCGCGTGCAATCTGCCGCATCGAATTCTTCGGATTTACGAAAGACACCACTCGCCATTCCTGGACGCTCAGGTTGATATTGCGTAAATTCGTCCCCGGGCGATCAGTGAATTTTAGCGCCATGTCGAGAGTGGGAATCTCTTCTTGCAGCTTCTCCAGCTCACGCAACTGCCGCGAGCCTTCGATAATTAAATTCTCAAGATCGATCCGGACGGTAATCTTGCCATTTATAGATAATTCACCCTGGTCAAAGCGGAAAAAGCCTTCCCCCCAGGTGAATAAACGGCGCACTACGACCAGGAAATACTGTTGCAAGCTGACCAGGATATCGTCCTGGCTGACGTAACCCGCATTAATCAACACCAGACCCAGCTCTTTATCCGACATCCGGCTAGCTTTTTCTTTGATCAGCCGGTACTGGCTGTTGGTGATCCGTTTGGTGCGCTGCAGCACGGCTGCCAGGCTGTTATCTTCTTGCTCGATCGCCGCGTAAGATAATTTTCCCTCTCGAAAAAAAACTCTGGCGATCTCACCTGGGCCCTCAACGACCAATGTGCCAGTTTTTCGAGCTAAATTTATTAAATTTAATAATTGAGTAATGGTAAAATCCCGCAAATTACCTTTTAATGCCATAACAGAGGGCCTCATCCAATTAACAAGATTGGGACTAATAAAAGATTATACATGGAAGCCAGAAGGCCGTCAATTTAAATCCGATAACTTTGCCTTACAGTTTCATTCCATCTCAAGCGGGACTACATTAGGTATAATCATTGTGGTCAGCCATGCCTGATTTAGTGCACACCCTCCAAGGAAACGACCTGGGTTTTTTACGGATGGTCGCCGGCGCCTGGGGAATTGAGATCAATTCTCCGGATGCCTATATTGCCCTGCCTGTGCTGGTCAGCGCAATGCAAAATCGCCAGTTAGTGAACGAGGTAATCAAGTCTCTGCCGGCAGCAGCTCGCAGCGCCCTGAAGGTTTTGATTGAAAACGACGGCGCCCTGCCCTGGTCGCTTTTCTGCCGAAAATTCGGCGAAGTGCGCGTGATGGGCGCTGCCAAACGCGATCGTGAACGTCCGGATCTAAATCCTAAATCGCCGGCCGAACTGCTCTGGTACCGGGCGTTGATCGGCAAAGCTTTCTTCAACCTCCCTCCTGAACCACAAGAATTCGCTTATCTCCCGGATGACTTGCTTGAATACCTTCAGGCTTTCGGCGCCTCTGGGCCCCAGCCACTCGGTCGACCGGCCTCTCCAGTCGAAAGTACCCACGCGATGATCGCCGGCGACAGGCTGCTTGATCACACCTGCACCCTGCTGGCGGCTTTGCGCCTGAACCCAAAACTGGATGGGCTGCCGGCTCCAGGCTGGGAGACGCCTGTAACGGTGCTAACCAGTCTCCTGCTGTCAGCCGGACTGCTGGATGCCAATAAGGCGCCCCTCCCAGACAACACCCGCACCTTCCTGGAAGCCAGCCGGGCGGTCGCCTTGTCCCAACTGTGCCGTTCCTGGTTGTCCAGCCCATCGTTCAATGAGCTACGTATGCTGCCTGGACTGTTGTTCGAAGGCGAATGGAACAACCGCCCCCTGGAGACGCGCCAGTCTCTGTTAGAAATGCTTTCCACCCTTCCGCAAGACAAATGGTGGAACCTGTCTTCTTTTGTGTCTGCGGTGCACGAGCGCCAGCCGGATTTCCAACGCCCGGCCGGCGACTATAATTCGTGGTTCATCCGCAGAGAAGGCCGCGACGAATACCTCCGCGGTTTTTCTACCTGGGATGAGGTCGACGGTGCTCTGATCCGCTTCATCATCACTGGTCCTATGCACTGGCTGGGCATGATGGACCTGGCTGCTCAATCGCCGGGGGAACCTGCGGCAGCTTTTCGACCTTCCGCCTGGGCAGCCTCTCTTTACCACGGTCAGCCACCCGAAGGATTGCCAACCGAGAACGATCCGGTGTGGGTAACCTCCTCCGGTCACCTGCACCTTTCCAATCTGACCCCTCGGTCGGCCCGCTACCTGATCGCCCGTTTCTGCGAATGGGAAGGTGAACAGGAGAAAGAATATCACTACCAACTGACACCGGCCTCCTTAGAACGAGCCCGCCAGCAAGGACTGCGTATCTCGCACCTGGTCAGCCTGCTCAAAAAACATACCACGGGCGCACTGCCACCCAGCCTGTTACAAGCCCTCGAGCGCTGGGAACAATTCGGCGTTCAGGCTGGGATAAAAAAGGTTAGCCTGCTGCGGGTAGCATCGCCAGATATCCTTGACTCCCTGCGTAAAACCCGCGCTGCCCGCTACCTGGGAGAAGCACTGAACCCGACTGTAGTAATTATCAAGGCGGGCGGCGAAGAGGCGGTGCGCAGCGCCCTGGCCGAGCTTGGCTACCTGGCCAGCTCACAACTGGATGTATAATCACTTAGGCTTCAAATCATTGGCTCATTGGGATTTAGCGTGGGAGTCTCCGGATTTTGGGGTGTCATGACACCCCAAAATCCGGTAGTTCACCACGGGGATTCCCAAAGAGTTAAATCATCTCCCCTCAAGAGGTAAAGAATGGGTAACCGATTGAATTGGATAGAGCAAGAACTCAATAGCATGAAGCAAGCTGGTCTGTTTAACCGTATCCGCACGCTCAGTTCTCCCCAGGGACCCTGGCTGGTAGTGGACGGTAAAAGCGTGCTGAATTTCTGCTCGAATAATTACCTTGGCCTAGCCAACCATCCCAGGATGGTGAAGGCTGTTCAGGAAATCGTTACCCAATATGGGGTCGGGCCAGCCGCAGTGCGCACCATTGCCGGGACGATGGAAATCCACCGCCAGCTCGAACGCCGCCTGGCTACTTTCAAAGGCGTTGAATCAGCCATCAGCTTTCAGTCTGGATTTGCCGCCAACCTGGCCACCATCCAGGCGCTGGTTGGTAAGGAAGACGTCATCTTCTCGGACGAACTGAACCACGCCAGCATCATCGACGGAGCACGCCTTTCCGGGGCGCGTATCGTGCGTTACGCCCACGCCAATCCGGACGACCTGGAACGTCTTATCAACGAAAACAAAGGCGCCTATAACCGCGCTCTGATCGTCACCGATGGGGTATTCAGCATGGATGGCGATGTCGCCCCGTTGGATAAAATCTGCGCCATCGCCAATCAGCAGGATATTCTGCTGATGGTGGATGACGCCCATGGCGAAGGCGTCCTGGGGCGCGGCGGGCGAGGTATCGTCGACCACTTCCACCTGCATGGCAAAGTAGATATCGAGGTCGGTACGCTCTCCAAAGCCTTTGGTGTGGTGGGCGGGGTAGTAGCCGGGAACTCTGTGATCGTGGAATGGCTCACTCAGCGCGGCCGCCCATTCCTGTTTTCGTCTGCGGCCACTCCGGCGGATGTAGCCGCTTGCCTGGCCGCCCTGGATATCCTGGAAGAGTCCACCGAACTGGTGGATAAATTGTGGGAAAATACCCATTTCTTCAAAGGTGAAATGAAAACCCTGGGCTTCGATACGGGGGTGAGCACCACACCTATCACCCCCATCATGCTGGGAGAAGCTCCCCTGGCGCAGCAGTTCAGCCGCGAGCTATTCGAGAACGGCGTTTTTGCTATGGCGCTGGGCTACCCAACCGTCCCCAAGGGAAAAGCGCGTATCCGTGTCATGATTTCGGCTTCCCACGCCAGGACCGACCTGGAACAGGGATTGGAGCTGTTCGCCAGGGTCGGCCGTAAACTGGGCGTGATTCACTAAACCCCGCCTTCAAAAAGAACGCACCGGCTCGCCAGCAGGCCGGTGAACAACGCCCCGCGCCTGAGCGCCCTTTCTTAATATAAAAACGGTCGTACTTATTCCTTGAACGGGTCGTAATTCGGATTTGTGCCGGCCCACACACAGGATGGCTGGCTGTTCTGGCTGCATTCTAATCCACGTGAGCAGCGATGCGCCAACAGCCGCGCCGGTTGATCTGATAAAATATCGGACGGATAAACTTTCTCAGCCTCCAGTGCCACTTCGCTGCCGGCGTGTTCGCAAAAACGGATTTTCACAGCTTCCCAGGTTTTTACCGCCATCTTTTCCTCCATTAATAGTAAGCCTTACCTTCCAGTAATTACGTTACCTATCATCGATCCAGGTCGCGGAACTCTCCATCCACAATCTGTGGGTCAGCATCCTTTGCTGAGGATTCGTGCCACTCGCCCGGGATGACGTTCAGCAGCGCCCGGCGGTGTTCTTCAACCACTTCCGGCGGACAAAGCTCGATAAACAGATAAAACCCGAACCACATTACCAGGGCATCGTCAACTGGCCCTGGCACCAGGTCGGGGACTAGCCAGTAAATAAACGCCGCCAGAGGCAGCAGTTTAGCCAGCATGTTTACACGCTTGTCTTTCATCAGGCGGAGGACAAGTCTGACCTCCAACCATACTTTTTGAAAAAAGCCAATCTTGGCTGTTATACTGCCTGGTACTTTTTGAGCCATCTTTACCTCCAAAATTATTATAACGCTTAACCGGTCACCTATTCTTATCAAAAAGCCTGCGGCGTCGTAAGGTAATCAATGGAGCGAACAGTTTACGCAACAGGTACCTGGCATAAATCACCGAAAACCACGTACCGCCTTCCCGCCGGTGGACGCGCAGCATCTCCGGCCAGCAGCGATCATCCGCCGAAATAGTCTTGGCGTTGCCATGCAGGCGGAAATTGGCCCACCAGCGTGGGACGTAAGCCGGGGGTCCCAATCTGGAAAGCCTGACCCACAGGTCATAATCCATGGCAAAGTAAAAGCTGGGGTCGAGCGGGGCTACCTTGCGCCACAGTTCTCCCCGAAAGAAGGTCGCCTGTTGCGGAACGTGCACGTAACCCTGGCGCAGCCGGCGGTAATCTGTTTGCGCGGCTGGAAAACGACCGACCTCCAGCCCATCTGCGTCAATATAGCTGGCATCACCGTATACCATGCTCACCGCGGGGTGCGCCTGCAAGTACGCTGCCGCCTCTGCTACTGCGCCTGGCTGGTAGGTATCGTCTGAGTTCAGCCAGGCCAGGATTTCACCTGAGGCATGTTGAAAACCTTTATTGAGCGCGTCAGTCTGGCCTTTGTCAGGTTCGGAGATCCACCAGGCCAATCGGTCGGCGTAGCGTCTCAGGATGTCCACGCTGCTGTCCTGCGACCCTCCATCGACCACAATGTACTCAATGTGAGGATAATCCTGCGCCAATACCGAGCGAAGGGTAGTTTCCAAGAACCGTCCCTGGTTATAGGAGGGAGTGACAATCGAGACCAGCATCAGGATTGCCTCCAGCAGTTACTGTAAAGGGTGGTGGAGGTCATAAATCGTGTAATCGCTCCCCTGGGCCCAGACCGTGTAACCTTTGGTCAGCAAGATTTTCAGCTCGGGTTGGCGCGCCAGCTCATCCGGCATAGTCACCACAAACAAGTCGTAATTTTTTACCTGATCGGTGAAAAAGTCTTTTCGTCATACGACTGCCCACCCAGCGCTTTGGCATTGAAATCGGAGGATGTCATCCACGGGGTGCAATCAACCAGGCCCCAATAACCCAGACGATAACCGTAATCCTGGGTCAGACCGATCACCTTGGAATCGTGGCCAATCTTTACTCCCAGTTTCTGCCAGTAAGCCGCTTCGCTGCGGAAATCCTCCACTTTTAACCTGTTGCGTACGTCCCAGCTATAAGCCGCCACGGTAAACAGTAGCACCGCATAAACCAGCCCAGCCAGGACAATTTTTGAGCCGCGCTGGTTTTGGAAGAGCAACCCGGCGGCGGCAGCCAGGCCAAGCGCTACCAGCGGGATGATCGGCATCTGGTAATAATCGTGGGTCGAAATATGGTATGGAACGATCAGGCCGTAGATGAAATAACCGGTCCAGGCCCCCAGGAAAGCCCCGCGCCAGGTACGTTCGCGCAGGGTAAAGCAGCCCAACAAGCCAACCAGGAACCATTCGAAGCCGACTGTGCTGGCAATCATCGATTTCCAACGCAGATAGAAAACCGGGTCTATCCATAATGAGGGCCAAAAGCGAGCATCGTACTGCCCGCGCAGGAAACTGTTGATATACATCCCATAAATGTGATAGCAACCGTAAGGGATGATGGTCAACGCCGCCAACAGCCAGACTTTGCGGTCGCGCAGTGCGCTGCGCAGCCCCTGCCGGGCCAGGATCAGACCTAACCAGGCTCCACCCAGGATCAGGCCGATCAGCACTTTGGACAGAATGGTTACTCCACTGAGCAGGCCGGCAGCAGCCGCCCATTTCCAGGTAGGAGTATTGTTCCAGCGCACCATCGCCCACAGGCTGAAGCACAACAACGCCACCATCAATGGTTCAGGCTGGAAAGCCCGGCTGGCGTAGGCGCCGAACGGCAAAATCAAGAAATAGGCCAGACCAATCACGGCCCCGTCCGTTCCGACTAGCTCGCGCCCGGCCATGAAGATGGCCGCCGCCCCGGCCAGCCAGAACAAAATCGAAAAAATGCGCGGCATCCAGAGGATTTCATGCCCGGCCAGGCGGTAGCCTATGGCAGCCAATTCCTCCTCGAAGGGCGGCTCGATGATGGCCTCTTGCTGCATCTTCTTGATGCCAAGCTGAACCTGCCAGGCAGCCAGGCCCTGTGGCTGGGCCTGCTGATAGTAAAAACCACGCGCCACCACCGCTGAATGGAGTTGGCGGGTGGAGTTAAAATCCAGCGGCAGATCGGTCAGATCGTAAAAGCGGATGGCTGTGCTTACTCCGAACAGCAGCACCACCCACAACACCAGGACTATACGGCGCGGGGCAAAGAAAGACGAAACCGAATCTTTGGGGGAAGTTATATTCATTTTCCAATAAATGAGCTTTGCAGATTATAACGCAGAAAATAAGTGAAAATACCCCATGTTATAATTGCCGGGATGAAAAAGGCCAATGTCATCCTTTGGGCCGCGCTGAGCGCTGGGCTGCTCCTGGCTGGCGGGTTGGCCCTGCTGCTTTTCCTCCTGCCTTTTCCTGCTGCTCGCTCGCTGGTAGATCATTTGGCCCGCGACCACCATATGCAGCGTTTTTCAGCTCAA
Source organism: uncultured Chloroflexia bacterium (assembly GCA_963820415.1). Lineage (GTDB taxonomy): Bacteria > Chloroflexota > Anaerolineae > Anaerolineales > Anaerolineaceae > CAWFZT01. Next base: position 63,617 of record CAWFZT010000006.1, read on the forward strand.
TTTTACGCCGCCGTACGATTACCAAGCCTCATCCTGGGGGGGGTGTCAATCCTGGCTGGTATCGCCTGCCTGGTTTTTACCCGGCGAGTGCAAGACTATCTTACCGTATTTGGGAGCGCCATCCCCAGGGCCATGCATCGGTTGGCCGCCGACTTTACCCGCCTGACTAAATCATCCTCCCGCCCTTCCGCCTGGCTCATTCTGGCGATTGTGTGCCTGACCCTGTCGGCATTGCTGGCGCGCCTGCCCTTTCTGTCGCGCCCGATGCAGCATGACAAGTCCTACACCTTCGTCACCTTTGCCTCGGCGCCGTTCAAAGAAGCCCTGAGCGACTACAACCTACCCAACAATCACCTCTTTCATACCCTGCTGGTGCACATTTCCTACGTTCTGTTCGGCGACAGCCCGTGGGCGGTGCGGCTACCCGCCCTGCTGGCCGGTGTGCTGGTTGTCCCGGCCGCTTATGGCCTGGCGCGCCGCCTGTACAATCGCCAGAGCGCCATGCTGGCTGCGGCCCTGACCGCCGCCGCGCCGGTGCTGATCAGCTACTCGACCAACGCTCGCGGCTATACTATCCTGGCGGTGCTCACCTTGGTGATCTGGAACCTGGGTACGTACGTGCGCCAGCGGGCTAATTCGGCCGCCTGGCTTTTCTTAGGTATCCTCGGTGCCCTCGGCTTCTACACGGTACCGGTTTTCCTCAACCCGTACGGCATCCTTTATACCTGGTTGTTGCTTTCATTTTTATTTGGGAACATCGGACCAGACTATCAGCCGCGCCGACGCTTCCTGGTCTGGATGTTCGCCGCCGGGACGCTCACGGTCATACTCACCACCCTGCTCTACCTGCCGGTTTTCAGCGTTTCTGGCCTGCACGCCTTCTTCGGAAACAGTTTTGTCGAATCACTTTCCTTCAACGACTTCCGCCAGACTTTTCCTGGCCGCATGGTTGAGACCTGGCAGGAATGGACCCTGGGCGTTTCACCCATCCTGACCGGCTGCCTGGTGATTGGCATGGTGCTCTCGCTGGTCTTCCACCGCCGCACCAGTGCCGTACGCGTGCCCACCCAGTTAGCCGCCGTGGTCTGGTTGATGCCGGAACTGCTCCTTCAGCGTCCCAATCCCTGGCCCAAGATCTGGCTTACGCTATTCCCGGTGGTACTGATCTGGTGCGCTGCCGGTTGGATCGCTCCCTGGCTCGTTTTCCGTCCAGGCGTCTCCCGCCTGGCAAATTGGGCAGCCGGGTTGAGCATCGCGGTTGTGCTGGCTGCCGGTGCAGTTTACTGCCTGACAGCCGGGCCTGTCGCCGCCCAAACCGGCCCGGTCGAACAGTCGGTGCTGTACCTGCGCTCTCACCTGACCGCCGGCAATGTGGTAGTCGTCAGTCCGCCGGACGACGCCCCCACATGGTATTACTGGCGTTACTACCGCTTGCCAGAAATCTACTTACAGACTAAAAACCAGCGCTTTCAACGCGCCTACGTGTTGATCAACCACCCCTTCGATCAGACCGTCGAGCAGGTTATCCGCGAACGCGGTCCGGACATTGGCTTCGTCCGCCTGGATACGGCTCGCCTGGTGCAGAGCTTCGGCGCCGACGACTTGTACGAAGTTGCTCCTAACAATGAAGCGCTCGACAAAGCGTTTGGTGCCCAATAGATATTTAGATCAAGGTGAAATAGGTTTGGTCAGGTCGTAGAGTATATACCCGTCCCCTTGTTTATAGATCGGGTAGCGCGTCGTCAGCAATTCTTTCAACTGTGGCTGGGAATCCAACTCTCCAAACGCCGTCACCAGGAAATAATCCTTGCCGGCCGTGGCCTGCTTGAAATAATTGGCATACTGCATGGGAGCATTACCGCTGAGCGCCGACAGGTTGAGGTCCGCCATCGAAGGCCAGTAAACCGTAGGCGTGCGCCAGCCGAAGTAGCGCAGGCGCATGCCATAATCATCAGTCATAGCCACAAAATGACTTTCCTCTGGGATTGCCTGGCCAACCCGTTTCCAGGCAACGGCTTCGTTCTTGAAATTGCTGGCATACATCACTGACCGTGCCACGTACAGGTCATAACCGGCGGAAAACAGGAATACCACCACGGCCATAAGGCGCCAGAAGCGCGGTTGCTGGGCTATCTGCCGTAAGACCACTTCCAGCAGCGGCATGATCGAAAGGGCTACCAGCGGGATCAGCGCCAGGTGATAATATTCGTGCGTGGTAAATTGGTAAGGTGAAGAAAGGCCAAATAATCCATAGCCAGCCCACAGACCGAGCAGGAACGGTTTGAGCGCATTGGGCGCTATGAAGGTACCCAGCAGAGCAGCCACTATAACTGCCAGGCCCGTTATCCCAGTCACCATCGCCAACCAATCTGCGTAAAAATGGCTGGTGAAAATTAGTTTGCCCAGGTCCAGGGTCCAGAAGGAGAAGAAATCGGCCGAGCGGTCTTTGAGCATAAACAGGTAATACACAACTGACGGCGCCAGCACGATACCTGCCATAGCCCAGGCCTGCAGGGATCGGAAAGTGGTCCGGAAGCCCAGTGTTACCAGCACCACGGCAGCTAACATGCTGGCCACAAAAAAGCCGGCAAACGCCTTGACCAGCACCGCCATCCCACCCACTAAGCCAGTGATCAAGGCCCACTTCCAGGTGGGTGTCTCCCGCCAGCGGTTGAGCGTATAAGCGAAGACCAGGATCCACATTACCATCCACGGGTCGGGTTGGAACGACCGGCTGGCGATCACACTGAACGGCAAGTAAAAGTAAAAGCCCAGTCCTACCAGGAGGGTGTAGAAAGAGAAAAAGCGGCGCCCCAGGCCCAACAGCGCCAATCCCCCGATCAACCAGCATACAGAGGTATAGATTCGCGAGATCCACAACTGCTCAGAGCCAATCACCTCGTAAGTCAATCCTACTATTTCTTCCAGGATAGGCGGTTCGTAGATTTCCAGGTTAGAAGTATCCAACGCCTCCTGGCGCTGGGCAGGATCAATTTTAGGGTTGATCTGGTAGTAGACTGAGCGAGCGATCAACGCCGAGCGGAGCTGGCGCACCGCGTAGAAATCCAGGGGCAGGTCCTTCAGATCATACAGGCGGATACCCAGGCCCATCGCAAACACCACCCCCAGCAGGATGAGTTGCCAACGCGGCCTTGAACTCGAAAGGCTGTGCACCATGGCTGCCCTGTTCAACCGCGATGTTCATAACGTTTACGCCTCCAATCCAGATATACCGCGCCCAGCCCGCGCAGGCCGGCCATCGACAGCAGCGCATACAGCATGCGATGCCATTCCTGTAGCGCGGTAGGTGGGTAGGCCAGTAAACTTTTCCAATAATAAGTAAAAGCTCGCTTCGGCTGGTTGGCATCCAGCAAATAGCGCCCATTCAGCCGGTGCGCCCCGGCCCAGATGCGGTTTTTCAGTCTCTGGTAATGCCCGGCAAGTTCAGGCTGCTTCTGCATCCAATCGATCATCCGGTAAGCATCTTCGCCGTAATGGGCTGCTAGGGAAGAATTTTTGGTTCCCGGATGAGAGCGCGCCGCTGCCCAGATTTTTGGCACGTATAGGATAGGGGCGATCATCGCCATGCGAATCCACAACTCCGGGTCGAGCAGCAAATTATAGGTAGGGTCCAGGTAGCCGGCCTGCTCCAACACCATCCGGCGTAAAAACGCTCCGGGCTGCCCGATAATCTTAAAGCACAGCAGGCCATCCAGGCCAAAGTTAGCATAGCGCATGATATTGAAGGTGCTGCCATGGCTATCGATTGAACGCACATCCCCGTAGACGATGCCCACCTGCGGGTTGGCATCCAGGGCCTGGGCAGCCTGCAGGAGTGCTCCCGGCTCGTACCGGTCGTCTGAATTCACCCAACCAATATAATCACCGCTGGCGCGTTTGAAACCCTTGTTTACTGCATCCGCCTGCCCTTGGTCTCGTTCGGATACCCACCACGCCAGGTGTTTTTCATACTCGCGGATGATCTCTACACTTCCGTCAATCGAGCCTCCATCCACAATGATGTATTCGAGGTCGGGATAGCCCTGGTCCAGGACAGATTGGATGGTCTGTTCCAGGTAGCTGGCCTGGTTATACGAGGGGGTAATTACCGAAAAACGGTGCGTCATAATAAGCTCAGAACAGGGAGGTATACTCTACCTTAGGGAATACCTGCAATTTACCGCCCACCGTGGCATCCAGCACCTGGCGCCCGGCAGCCTCGTAGGCCTGGCGCGCCATGGCATAGCCGTGCTCCGAGGTTTCCAGGTCAGGCAGTTGCCAACGGAAACCGTTGCCGAAATAATTGGGGTTGAAGTGGTTTGGGTCAGCGCCTTGCGATACGACGGTGCTGTTGGGTTTACCCTGGGTAGTGTAGTTGTGGTCCACACCGATCAGGATGACCTGCTTGAAACCCAGGTAGAAGGCTACCTGCAAGGCTATGTTCGTAACCGTAGCCCCTTCCCACAACCGCCCGGTAATGTCTGCACCGCCAAATTTCGGCCCGGTGTAAGTTGTGTAGAGAAAATACAGGTTGTCAGACGGCACTAGCCAGCGGCGTGAGCGCCAGGCGATGAACTTGGGCATGGGCAAGGCCTGGATATCGGCGGCGCATTGTTCGATCACCAGGTCATTCATACACAAGTAATAGCTGGTGGAGAAGCCCATCTCCGGGAAGGCCAGGTAGATGCGGTTCACCCCGAAGGTGGCTTCGCTGTACAGGCGGGTCAGGTCAGTCTGGCGCAGGCTGGGTCCATTGCCAATTACAAAGCAGCGCTCACCGCGGTGAGTATCCTTGAGAACTTTCAAGCCGGCGATGGTATTGCGGCGCAAGGGCTGAAAAGCGGCAGCCGGCCACTCCGGTAGGCGAGCGGCGGCGTCGAACGTATCGCGGACCGCATTCAGCACGGGCGGGGGCAAAAGTTTCTTGAGAGTTTGTTTGAATGCGTTCATTCGGTGCTCAACCGGGCGGTAGCACCGCCATCCACGATCAATGCCTGCCCGGTCATAAAAGAAGACTGAGTTGAATCGGCCAGGAAATAAATCGCCCGGGCAATTTCCTCTGGCAGTCCAACTCTCCCGTTGACTGTTTTGCGCGCCAGGTTCTCCAGCCGGTCGTGCATGGTGCCGCCGGAGACGTGCCCGCGGTTCAAGCCAGCGCGCAGCATGGGTGTATCCACCGCCCCAGGCAGGATGGCATTGACGCGGATATTATCGGCGGCGAACTCGATTGCCATGGCGCGGGTTAGCGCCAGCAAGCCGCCTTTGCTGGCAGCATAAGCTGATACGTTCATCGAAGTCTGTACCGCGTGCACCGAGGAGACATTGACGATTGCCCCCCCGCCGGCTGCTTTCAGCAAGGGATAAGCCAGCTTTGCGCCCAAAAAGACCGAACGCAGGTTGGAAGCCATGACCGCGTCCCATTCTTCCACCGTGGTCTCGATCAGCGGTTTATTGACCTGCATGGCGGCATTATGGATGACCGCATCCAGCCTGGCGCTGAATCCCCTGGCGTGTTCGTAAATGTATTCCAGGTTGCGTGGCTCGGAAATGTCGGATTGAATGAACAGGCCATTTCCGGGGAATCCCTCTCCAAACTCGGAGCGGTCCACACCGATCACTTTCCAACCCGATTCGGCAAAGAGTTGCACAGTCGCCCGGCCAATTCCACCTGCCGCACCGGTAATTAACAGGGTTCGCCAACTTTCAGCCATATGCAGTATTCCTTTATCTGTTTGTCTCTTATTAAGGCTTCATGACCATCCCCGTTTCTTTGGGGACGATGTACTGCTGGATCTGGTCCCAGCGGATGTTTGGAGAACCGGTTCGCACGTACATCACACCATCCGGGAGCCATTGTTTGAACTGGTCCATCTGAATAACGGTATAGTCTTTCAGGTAAGGTTGAGCCTCTGCCTGGGTCCCCTGCCAGATTTCTGGGATCAGGTCCGGTTTCAGGTCTCCGATAGAATGGGCGTAATCCCATTTATTGTGCCCCGGTCGAAAATCGAGCAGGCTGGCGGTCGGATCGATGTGCATCGCCTCGTGGGCGATCAGGCTGTCGCTTTTACCCAGCAGGTCATAAGTGGTCCTTCCGGAGAAATAGGGCACGCCCCCGGCCGCCACAGCCAGGATGGTCGCTTGCGGGGTCGTAATCTGCCGGGCAAATAAGGCGATGCGGAGAATTTTTTCCTGCCCGATCACATAAATCGATGGTTTTTGCAAGGTGGCGTACTGAAGCGAGTTGAAGTCTAATAACGTGTTGAAATTAACCAGGCTGATCACGGCCATCCCCACCAGCGCCACATGAGAAAGCGGCTCAACCCAACGCGAGAGCAGCGGCTCCGGCCCGCCGTGCATAAAAGCCAGCACGGCCTGGCGCAGTTTTTCGAGGGTCAAGGCAAACAACACCATGAAAATTGGCATGACGATAGCAAAAAAGCGGTTAGCGCCGCCGCGATTTTCCCAGGCATCCCCTCCGACATAAATGCTGTAAGCCACCTGGACGCCAAAAGCCAGAAACAGGTACCAGGCCGCCCGGTCGCGCCGGAAAACAAGATACAGGAAAGGCAGCAGGAACAACACTAGATTGAAATTCCAGGCGAACTTAAAAAATACGTAAAAACCGCGTTTGATGCGCAACATGAGCGGGCTGCCGGTCATTTTGAGGTAATAGGTGTTGGGTAAGACATTCCCGTAATACAGGTAGCGAAACATAGTCTGTCCGACGAGGAAGGCCGCCAGGATAACCGCCCCCCACAGCAGATTCTTCCGCCGGTTTTTCGCATCCACCAGCACCAGGAAGGCCCAGGTTATCAGCCCAAACCCAAACATATCGATGCGGATTAGAGTGCAAACGCCCAACAAAATATAAAGCCAGGCCGAGAACTTCTGCTCCTTGAGCAAATTCAATACGATCCACACCACCAGGCTGGCCAACAAGGTCAGAATGCTGACTTCTACCCCCAACAGGCTCCAGTTGGTCAGTGGGTAATAAAATGCAGTCAGGCCAACTGCCACCAGCGGTATAAGCCAGGCGGAAGGTGAATCCAGCATGGAGGTCGTAATGCGCCGGATCAGGATCAGGTTGAGCACCAGGAAAATTGCTCCACTGATCTGGATAGCCAGGCTGATGTAGGGTGTGGGGATCGGCAACAGGTGGAAAAACGCCATGTAGACCATCCACAGCGGGTTGGAATAACCTTCCACCCTGTCCCCGCCCGCGTTGAAAACCGGGCCGTAGCCCTGGGCCAGGTTGCGGGCGTACTGCATCGAGATCATTGCGTCGTCAAACAGCACCGCATAATGCTGCCCGTTGACGACGATAATAGTTTTATAGATGAATACAGCCGCGTAAAGAATATATACACTCACCATCAGCCAGAAAAGGATTGAGCCGATTTTCTTACCAGACATAACTACCTTTAGATGGTTAATTTTTTCCACCCCACAGAACGGGGACTATAGTCCCCACAGAACGGGGATTTTCATCCCCACAAAACGGAGATTTTCATCGGAAAGTGTCCAGGTCCGCACAAGGAATAGATAATCCTTCCAGTAAGTTGCGGATGGTATTCCAATGCACATGCTCATAGGCGGCCGGACTGGAATTTGCGTTGTGTGGCGCCAGCATGACATTGTCCATCTTGAGTAGGAGCGAATCTGCCGGCAGCGGTTCATCCTCAAATACATCCAGACCCGCTCCGGCGATCCATCCATTGCTCAAAGCGGTGATCAGGGCTTTCTCATCCACCACTGGGCCTCGAGAGGTGTTGATCAACACCGCACTGGACTTCATCCAGGAAAACTTCTCTGAGTTTACTAAATGGAAGCTGGTGGGGTTCAAATCACAGTTCAGGCTGACAAAATCGGCCTGAGACAGCAGTTCCTGCAAGGAGGCCATCTGTACCCCATTTTCCAGTAGAAAATCGTGGCTGATGGGGACAATGTCGTTCCCCAGCAGCTTCATCCCAAAACCACGCCCTCGCCTTAGCACCGCCTTACCGATGTTGCCGACGCCAACCACCCCCAGGGTGCACTCACTCAATGACCGGCCGGGGATCTTTTTCCAGGCGCCGGCTTTCATCGCCCGATCCATCCAAGGCAGCCGGCGGGCGAAGGCCAGCATATAGGCCATCACGGTATCGGCAACCGGTAAGGTGAAGGCGTTGGGGGTATTGAAAACTTTCACGCCCAGGCCCGCCGCCGCTTTCTGGTCAATCGAATCGATGCCAGTGCCCCACTTGACAATCACCTTCAGGCGGGGCACGCAGTGTTCCATGACATAAGCGGTAAAGCGGTCGTCGCCGCAGATGGCACCATCAAACTGCCCGGCGAGTTTCAGCAAATCCGCCTCATCCAGGCGCTCCAGGATCAGGGGTGGGATTAAGGGATCAATGTGGTAGTGTTCGAAAACCTGGTGGAAACGCTCGATCACATCCGCCAGATAGGGTGCAGAAAGTAATACGGTAGGCATTCTTCCTCAGAGATTTCAGAGATATGAAAGATTAAGGCATTATACCAACGAATTCAGGCGGTGACCGAGCAGCAAATCGGCTACCAGGAAGTCCATTTCCTCGTCGATATCCCAGGCTTCGGCGGCATCCATTTCAAACATAAAAGGCCGCTCACCCAGCCGGTTACGCCGGTTTTCCAGCGTCTGGCGGGTGAACAGGTAAAGGCAGGAATTTTCTTCAAAGACGGGGGGTAAATCCTGGGTGCGCAGCAAGATAGCCGGGTTGTGGTTGATCGGGCGCGCCAGGCCATCCCACAAACGCTTCTGTAGGCGCGTTACCGAGAACAGCGAGTCGTAAGAAGGATAATTGGATAGCAACGTCTGAATAGCTGCTGAAACCGTCTGAGGCCGCAGCAGCGGGTTGGTGCTGTGCGTCTGAAGGTAAAGGTCGCCCGGCACCTCGGCGGTATCGTGCAACAAAATCTCGTTCATCGGGATGGTATCGGCGCACAAGTGATCGGGGCGTCTCAAAATCACCACCTGGGGATAGTCCTGGCGCAAGCTGTCCATGATAGTCGGGCTGTCGGTATCCACCACGACCTGGTTTATTTCCTGGCAGGCCAGGAGTGTATCCAGGATGTGGTGGAAGAGAGGTTTACCTGCCAAGGGGCGGTAGTTTTTTCCAGGAACGCGCAGCGAATTGTGCCGCATTGGGACCAGCGCTACGATTGAATTGGATTTATTCATGGCTTATCGTCCATTATAAACGGCTTATTCCTGAGTATTCCCTCCACAATCACTCGCAGCGTTGGGGAATTTTCGGAAAGTAGAGCGCGGTAATCGAACGGCTTCAGGCTCACGTAACCGGGCCACACCCCATTGTTTTCCAGGTAATTGCCAAAGGGCAGGCAGTAGCGAAAAAGATTATAATACATGAAACGCCGGGCATTGTTGATAAACTCGGGTGGCACTTTGATCTTCTCCGCTGCCAGGAAGTCTTCAGCTTTTTGCCGGTATTCTTGCGAGGTGGCGGGTAAAAAGACGGTAGGGACCGGGTGAAGCGGGCTTTGCCGCCGCACAGCACTGCCGCGCCCATCAGCGCCGCTTCGAGGCCAATAGTGGAATTATAGAGCATGACAAATTTCGAGCGCTGGATCAGCTCGTACGAGCTGAAATATTCCTGCGCATCGACAAACAGCACGTTGGGCAGTGCATCTATCCCGTTAAGCCTGACCCACTCCGCCACACTTTCCTGGCTTTCCTTGCCGAGGCGCATCTCGTCCGGATGGGCGCGGATAACAAACAGGGTTTCCGGGTGGGCCAGAATTATCTCGAGCGCCAGATCCAGCCAGGCAAACATGTGCTCGAAAACCACATTCGAATGGCTCTGGCTGGTGTCAAAGATCACATTGGTAAAGATGGGTACCACCTGCTTATATTTGTCCGCATGTTCGAGGAACTCTTTACTCAGGCTGCGCATTTCAGGCCAGAAGCGGATGCCTGCCATGCTGAAATTTCCTTGAAAACGCTGCTCCAGGTAAGCATCCAACCGCTTATTCTGCTCGGGACTTAGCTCGAAATCTGACGGAATTTCCATGCGATAAGCCGTGGCCTCGCCGCTCGAGAAAAAGGCGGTCAACGGCTGGTGGCAAACCTCGTGAGTGATCACTGTCACCCCGCGCTGGCGAGCAATCCAACCGGCGACGGCTTCCGGATAGGAGATGCCGTTAAATATCACCAAAGCCTGCGGCTCGGCTTCCTCTAACAGGCGCGTGAATTCTTGCGCAATCCACCAGGCCGACAGTAAGAACTGGCGGAATAAGAAGAGGGTCGGTTCATCTGCCTGTAGGTGGTACCGCCGCAGCGCCCAGCGTACCGAAGGCAAAACCAACCTGCCCAGTGGGATTTTTTCAATCTCTACGTCCATCAGGGTAGCCAGATCCATTTTAGCCAGCTCTTGTTCCACAGCCAGGTCCTTTTGAAAACGAAACCGGCGCTGGTCGGAAAAGCCATAATTTACATTGGATTGACGCACGCATTCACGGCAGGGTGGCAGAAGGTGAGGATTTTTTCGGTTGGCGCCCAGCACGCAGCGGCTCATCCCCTGGTCACATACAAAATGAATCACCGGCGGCCCCGCCAGGCGTACAGCCCAACTCGACAACAAGGCGTAAGCCGCATTCAAGCTGACCCCTGAAAGGCGTGTGCTGGCATTGAAAAAAATCACCGGCGCAGTGCCTTTTGGCCTGGGAGCATTCCGAAACACCTGTTCCGCCAGCCAGGTAATTTGTTGGTTGTTCTGCCGGTGCACCCAGCCGCGCTGCAGGCGCTTTCTAACCCGCTCAATCCACTTGCCAACCGGCATCAACGACCCCGCATCCTTTCTGCTAATGGCTGCTCACGCAAGTCGAAGGCCTCAGCTCGAAACCAAACTGGCGCGTATCGCTTGAGAAATAGCTCTTATCCTCCAGCAGTTTGTAAGTGCCGCCAAAATACTGGTCAAAGATTACCCTGAAGGTATTGACCGGGGTGATGGTTGGATAAATCCGCTGGCTTCCTCCTCTAGGAAGGTAATAAGCGTTCAAGATCGTCATTCGGTGGACGGCGTCCCAGCCGTGGTCGCCCTGGATAACGATTACCGGAGGGGTAGAGGAATTTTGCAAAATCGTCTGGACGATCTTGAGTATGCGTTGGTTCAAGTATGCGATCTCATCCGGATAACCTGTGTCAGGTGAGCGCACTGTGCTGTATCTGCCATCTGGGGTGAACACGAAGGGGGCATGCGGCGCCACCAGGTGGGCAAAGACGAATTTTCTACCCGGCACCAAGGTTGGGATACTTTGCAACTGGTCGAGCACAAATAGGATGCGGTCGTAATGCACTTCGTCCGGAGTACGTCCCTGGCTGACCACCTTGTTGAAATAGGCACCCTGGGCTTCTTCGAAGATACGCAAGGCTGTCGTGCGCAAGAACAATAATTCGAAATCGCTTACATCTCGTCCACTTTTCAGCTTTTCCAGCGGGTTGTTGTTCCCAACGATGTAAATATCCGCATCGGTCCATTCGGTGAATGGGAAATCGGTTTCAAAAGCTACTACCTTGTAGCCCAGGTCGTGCAGGTTCTGGCGCACCGGGTTATGGACTATAAAACCCTGGTAGGTCAGGTAATCCACATGCGCATCCGGTGTCTGGATTTGCGGGCTATAGGTGTCCATGTAATTCATCTGGAATGTCGAAGACAAAGAAAACGTCGTCCAGGCATAGTTGCTCTGGGCGCAGTCCGGCAGCACAAAACCCATCTGCTTGAGCTGGTTGACAAAAGGCGTGTTATCGAAATGATAGACGCTTTGCAGGGAATCCGACCGGGTATACCCATCCAGGATAATATAGTAAATGTCAGGCAGTTTTTGGGTGGCCTGGGTTGCAGTCAATTGCTGAGAGCTGCTTGCCTGTTTCTGATTGGCAATCTGGACAGCTCGAACCTGGTGGTACCCGATTTGCAGGGTGGGCAGCAGCACCAGCACCAGGCTGGTTGCATTCAGGAGCTGGTGTAAATTATCGGTCGCCTTTAGTTTCTTTAGGATCAACCAGGCGCCAGCCAACAGGATGATCCCCCATAGCGGCGCCATGATGCGGTGGCGGCCGATGACAAAGCCCGCCACACTTTTATTTTCGAGTAAACCATACACGTGCCCATAAGAAAAAAAGAGCAGCAAAATCCAGGTGGAAAGCAAGGCAGCCTTTCCCCAAACTTTGAGCAGAAGGCGCGCCAGCAGGAAGAGCAACGTGCTACCCGCCAGAGAAAGGAAGCCCACCCGCAGTCCCGCCTGCAGGCGCACCTGGTCCAAGTTGCTAGCCAGCAGCGCAAGCAGCGGATAAATCCCCAATAAAACAGGGTAAAAGATGCTTGTCCGATAAAAATCCCCCTTCTGTAGAGATGAAGGTTTTTTGCGCAAAATTTTAAGACCTTTTTTCCATCAGGTAGAGAATCCGATCGGAGCCGTGAATTGCCACCGACTCGTGAATAGCATACATCTCCGAAAAAACAGCCTCAAAGGTTTCCTGATTGTAATCGGTAAAAATATCCTTGCGGCTGGCCAGCAGGCGCTGGACTTGAGAATCACTTTTGGGGACAAACTCAATCACCAGCCAGGTCCCTAACCGGGCAAAGTAGTCAGACAGTTGGGGAAGCGGTACGTTATTGGAAATTGCGAGATGGTGGATAACCGCCAGCGCCAACACCATCTCCGCCGGCCCACGTTGTTCCAGCGACAGCCGTTCTTCATTGCTCCAGCCCAACGCTGGACTTGGATTGGTTAAATCCAATACCAGAGGCAGGAGGTTTTCTTCTTTTTTCTCTTTTACCATACGGTAATTTTGTTCGACGGCTGCCGGATCGATGTCACAGGAGAGCGTAAAGACACCTTTATCCCCTGCCACGCGGCTGAAAACGCCGTTGTTGGCGCCCATATCCCACACATTTTTTGGCTGGACGCGCTCGACGAACTTCCCCACCAGCTCGCGCTTGTGCTCAAAAGCCGCGTCGCTGTAATTGGTGGCGTCATAATACTCGGCCCATTCGGTCCCGGCTGGCTTCCAGATCAGTCCTTTCACCACTCCTTCCAGGCTGTCCACCAGGCCAAGCAGCGCCATCTTGCTGAAACGGGCGTTGCTGGTTTCTAACCTGACTTCCTTCCCGGCGTAGCGTTTCTGCGCGGCAGCATGCTGGTGAATATGCATCGCCAGGCCAAAGTTCAAACGGGTGCTGCCGGGCAAAAGCTGGCTGGCTAAATCCAACGGGACGCCGTCGATATAAATCCGCATGAGTTGGCTCAAGCGGATATCCTTGAGCGCCATCAACGCCAGGGGCGCCAGAAAATGCTGGCAGAACTGCCGGTACGCCACCCACGGCTCGCCTTCGCGAAAAATCTCAAAGGAAAGCGTATCGATCAGCACCGGTTTTCCACGCTGAAATTGGATGTTATAAGCGCTGGAATCCTTTAGCGACATCCCGGATTCCAGGGCTCGCTTCTGGATTGCCAGGGTTGCCAGGGCGGCATCCTTGAACTGGCTGAAAGACCACTCATACGGGTAGGATATAAACTGGACCTGTTCGGGCTGAATGATTTTGTAAGCCAGCGAAGGGTCGCGAGGTTCCACCTCGGCTTCGGTATGCCGTACCAACAGGCCGGCTTTCACCAAGCCGGCATACAGGCCGGATTTCATCAACAGATCATAATCGGCCTGGTAATAGTGGTTCACCTGGCGATAAAGCGTTCCGGCTCGGGTAAACAAGAACCCGGATGGATCTCGAAAGGAAGCCGTATGCCGGGTATCGCTACTTGACATTCTTATCGCCCCCCGCCGGATCTTCAGGAGTTCCCTGGTCGGTTACTTCTGAGACAGCTGGGGTAGGAATTTCTGCTTTCTTACCGGTAAACAAAACTTTAATTTTCTTCCAGTAAATCTTGATCGCAAAGGCGCCGCCCAACAAGGCAGCCAGGAGAAGTTGGAGCAAGAAAGAACCCGAACCAGGGTCCAGGTACAGGCTCGGGCGTAAGTAAGGCGTAATTAATTCTAAAGGTATTTTCATGATTACCTCTTTTTTTTATTTTTTTTGGGAAGGATTCTGATAACACATAGCTGAATCAAACCGAAATCGGAATTATACACCTAAAAACGCCTCAGTTTTCGCAAAGAGGGTAGTTCGCTTTCGTAAACTTGCTTGATTCCATCGCCAAGAGAGGCTTCGGTAACCCGGATATATTTTACCAGGCGCTCAAATCCTCCTGGCTCGACCGAAGCAGCCTGGTCACTTCCCCACATCGCCCGGTCCAGGGTGATGTGACGTTCGACCATGCAGGCCCCCAGGGCTACAGCCACTGCCGAGGGGACCAGGCCCACTTCGTGCCCCGAATAGCCAATCGGGAGTGGGAATTCCCGGCGCAGGGTCTCGATCATGTGCAGGTTCAATTCTTCCGGGTCGCAAGGATAGGTGCTGGTCGAATGCGCCACCACCAGGTTGTCCAGGCCAACCAGTTTCACCGCGGCCCTGATTTGCTCCATGGTGGACATGCCGGTCGAAATGATCAAAGGACGTCCCATCTTGCGCAAATGAGCTAGTAAGTTATGGTCGGTCAACGAAGCCGACGGCACCTTGTAGCAAACCGGTGAAAACTGCTCAATGAAATCCACTGCTGGTTCGTCCCACACGGAAGAAAACCAGGTGATGCCTAGTTCTTTGCAGTAGCGATCGATTTCCCGGTATTCCGATTCGCCAAACTCGACTTTGTAACGATAATCAAGATAAGTAATGTAGCCCCAGGGAGTGTCCCGCATCTGCCCGCGCTGTTCAGGCGGGACGCACAATTCAGGGGTGCGCTTCTGAAACTTTACCGCATCCACCCCGGCATGCTTGGCAGCCCGGATTAACTGTTTGGCAACCTGCAAATCGCCATTGTGGTTGATGCCTATCTCCGCCACGACCAGGGTTGGGTACCCATCCCCTACCCACCGGTCACCGATTTTAATCGCTCTTGTCATTCTTTCTCCTTCCCCATAGATCAGGGATTTCGGTCTGATTGGTGATTGCTGATTGTAGATTTCTGATTGCTGATTGCTGATTTCTTCAATCTTCAATTAAAAACATACAATCTACAATCTCTGGATGATCAAGTCGCACAGCTCACGCACCGCGCCGTGCCCGCCTTGGCGGCTTAAGACCAGGTCAGCCTGGCGCAGCACGACCGGCTGCGAATCGGCCACCGCTACTGCGCAGCCGACAACCTCGAAACATGGCAGGTCATTGCTATCATTTCCAAGATACACCACGTGCTGTGGATCGACCTGGTGCTCTTCCAGGTAGCTGCGGAGGACGTCCGCCTTATCATTGATTCCCTGCAGTACGGGCAGGTTCAGCTTGCGGCAGCGCGCCGCCACCACCGGGTTAGTTTCTTTGGAAAGTACCATGGCCTGCACACCGCCTTTGCGCATCTGCGCAAGCCCTTCGCTATCACTGCGGTTGGCTGCCACTTGTTCGTGGCCATTTTCATCCACCCACACCCGGTTATCCGTCATCACTCCATCGAAGTCAAACACCACCAGCTCGACCCGCTCAGGCAGCGGGCGGTGATGCTTCCCGGGATCGACCATGTCCAGGTCGGCATTATAAACCAGCCGCTCATATTTCGGCCAGTCCGCCAGAGTATCTATATCCACGGTAAAACGTGGGTCAATCAGCAGGGAGAGAATGATACCCCCGCTCATCGAATTTTTCTCTAAGATAGTGCCTACCCGGATGGCATCGATGTGACCGGTCTGCCAATGCACAGGGGGCAAGACCTGGCGGGGGGCGTTGTAAGGTTCCGCCACCCCCTCAACTGCCAGCAAAGGCCGCATCTGACCGGTTGCAGGGTCAACTCGCCACATTTTAAAAGGGTTCTGGCCCGCCGGCACCACACCGCGCACCGAGTCAGCCTGTGGGTGATCTAACAACAGCTTCACTGCATCATCCACACAGGTGCGCGGCCGTACCGGTGAGGTCGGACGAAGCTGAACGACCACATCAGGGCGATAATTGTCATGCTGCGCCAACCAGTCCAGGGCATGCCGGAAAACTGGCAGGTCGAGAGTATTATCCTGTGCATAATCAAGCGGACGCAGAAAGGGAGTTTCCGCCCCATAGCGCCGGGAAACCGCGGCAATCTCTTCGGAATCGGTCGAAACGACCACGCGCGTGACAGTCTTGGCTTGCCGACCGGCGGCAATACTGTAAACAATCAGTGGAAATCCGGCGAATTCACGGATATTCTTACCGGGAATCCCTTTCGATCCACCCCTGGCCGGGATGATCGCCAGCACTTCGGGTCGTTCTACCATACCGTCCAACCCCCATCTACCACAACATTGTTCCCCGTCATATAGCTCGAGGCGTCTGAAGCGAGGAACAGGATGGCGCCGTTCATTTCGTCTTTGTGGGCCATGCGCCCCATGACGGTGCGGAAGGAATAATTCTTGGTGAAAATTTCATCGTGATTGTTGTAAATCCCGCCTGGGGTCAGCGAATTTACCCGGATGTTCTTTCCGGCGTAGTAAGTAGCCAGGTAACGGGTCAGGCCGAGGACACCCGCCTTGGTGACCGAGTAAAAAACCGGTTTATACTGCTGAGGTTGGCCGGGGCGTTCGTACAGGCGCTGGTCGGGTCCCACCAGGCCGTAGGTCGAACAGATGTTGATGATCACACCATGATCCTGGGCCAGCATAGGTTTAACGGCCGCCTGGGCGGACAGGAACATGCCGGTTAGGTTCACATCCAGGGCCTGCTGCCAGGCAGACAGCGGGTAATCCTCAAAAGCATTGCGCGACTGAGCGCTTTGGTTCTGCGGGTCAAACTTGGGGTCCATGGCAGCGCTGCAAACCAAAATATCCAGGCGTCCAAACGACGCCACGGCTGCGTCCGCCATGGCCCGCGTCGATTTAGGACGGGTCACATCCACCGCACACGCCAGGGCCTTATAGCCAGAATGCTTCAGGTCATCAACCACCTGTTGTGTCGCGGTCTGGTTTAGGTCTGCTACTACCACTGCCGCCCCGGCCTGTGCCAGGGTCCGGCAAAATTCTTTGCCCAATAAGCCAGCCCCGCCAGTTACTACGGCAGTCTGCCCATCCAATCTGAATTTGTCGAAGATATCTGCCATCCAAAGCCTCCAGGAAATAATTTACAGGTCAACTGCCTTCCTAGTGCGGGAAGATTCAAGTGCAGCTAGCGCCAGGCGCAGCACGCGCTCGCCATCTGCAAGAGTGCAGGAGGGCGCTTCTTCGCCGCGCCCTACGGCCAGGAAATGCCGCATTTCATCCAGGAACATATCGTTACGCTCGAAACCACCCGGGGCCGGGAAGGTGCTCCAGGCGCCATCCTTTGCCTTGTACAGACGTACAGTGTTATCTGCGGCGTCCCACATCAGCGTCCCCAGGCTGCCGATGATCTCGAAGCGGTAGCTGGGCGGGCGCTGGAAAAGGTCGAGGTGAGCGCTGCCAATCGCCCCTCCGCTGAAACGTAGCCCGATTTCAGCTACATCATCTACGTCAATCTCCATGTCGCTGACTTTACCAGTAAAAGCCCACACACTTTCGATCTCGCCCAACAGCCAGCGTAAATAATCTACCGGGTGACAGAGGGTCAGCACCGCCCCGCCGCCCAGGTCACGCCGGGCGCTGTAACTGCTGCGGTAATCCTCCCAGGGGTGCCAGCCGGGCATGTAGTCGCCGTAATGGGCGCGTGCTGAAAGAGGGCGGCCAATCGCGCCGGCATTGAGCAGCTCAGCCACCTTGCGGAAACATGGGTGAAAGCGGAACTGGAAGCCCACCAGCACCTTCCCCCCGCCGGTTTGCATTGCGGATTTGAGCTCGTCCAGGCGGTCGAGGTTGTGAGAAATGGGTTTTTCTAGAAAAAGATGGCAGCCGGCCTCAGCCGCCGGTACAGCCACGTCCATATGACAGGCGCTCGGGTTGGCGATAATGACCGCATCCGGGCGGTGACCCAGGGCAGCATCCAGGTCTGTTTCCACGGGAAGACCCGCCAGCTCGTCCAGCGGCAGGGTTGAGCGACCTGAGCGGTATAAAACAATGTCCTTTTCGCCCAGGGATAGTAAATTGCGCATATGGCGCCGGCCCACGGATCCAAAACCAGCGATCAAGAATTTCATAAGCCAGTTCCCTTCGTTTTGAAGTTATCGGACGCCAATCCCGCCAGGAATCCCCCTGTTGTTCGTCCGGCGCTGCCATCCGTGAACGTGACTTCTTCCCTGATAAATTTCCGTCGCGCTTCCTGGTCAGCCTGCCCATCTTTCAAATAACGGTTGATTTCCTGTTTGAGTTGCTCTTCTGTGAGAGCAACGCGCCCGGCGCAGGCCTTACGAAAGCGCTGGTGTGTCGGCCATTTACCAATTTCCGTCAGGGCCAGCGAGAATTTCCCTTTTTGTCCCCACCCACCTGGCATATCAAAGCATACACTGATAATCGGCCGGTCGTGGATAGCAGTTTCGACCACCATGGTCGAATATACGGTCATGAACACATCCGAATGGGCCATCATCGAGGTTTTTTCAGGCATATCCTCGCCCGAATAGTAACCCAGTTCGCCGCCCAAAGGCACCGGCTCGACCACGTGCACGTTAGGCAAATCGCGTGCCAACTGGCGAATGCGGTCAGCCTCACTCCGGTAAAGCGGTTCGTTCCAGAAATGGTTGGGGTGCAGGCGTACGAGCAGTTGGGCTGGTTCTGCCAGGGCATCATTTGCCACCATGCGCGCCAACGGCTCGATATCCTGGATATTGGGCGAAAAGGTGACAAAACTGCACGCAAATGAAAGGAGGCGACGTTGCGGGTCCAGATTATGCAGCCGGAAATATTCCTCACGCGGCACCAACCATTCTCGCCTGAAATAACCATCATACGAAGGCATACCGCCAATATGCACCCGAGCCGGATCCCAATCTGAACCCTGAACTAGTTCTTCTTTTTGAATCTCTGACCAGCAGGTGATATAATCGACCGGGGCCCCGCTCAGGCTGTAGCTGGAAGGGTTGTCCCATCCCACCACCACTGCCGCCGTGCACACCCCACGCCGGGCCGCCTGGCGCAGCAGGTAGCGATCCATCCGCCAACCGGGTGTACTGGCAACCACTAGATCTGGCTGGTATTTCTCGAACAAGTCCGTGTAGAGATCGGGTGAAAACTGCATCTGCCGTTTCACCAGCTCACGCCGGGCTGCTTTCGAACTTCGTAAAACCTGAACGAGAGCCTTCATCAACGGCATGACCACACGCCGTCTCCCGGTTGCCTCAAATTCCACCTGGTGGATGTTGCTGTCCATTGCTTCGGTGTTGATACGCCGCGAACCGCCAACCCGGCGCAGGAATGACAGCCAGAACTGGGTGGATGGCGATATCTGGTCAGCATACTGGTGAGCTTGTTTGAGGCGTAACCCTTCCACTACCAATCCCGGCTGTCCGAAACGGCGGGTGATCTGCTCTTTCAGCCCATCGTCGGTAAGCACTACTACTTCAAGCCCGGACTGTAGAAGAGTTGGGACGACGTCGCTCTGCAAAAAATAAACGATAGCCAGGCCGTGATCGGCGCTGATAAACACGCGTCTGGAATTCATAAAGGCTTACCTGTCATAATACCAGCGAAAGATCGCGTCATAGAAAGATAACAAAGTATGTTTCACCGGCGGAAAATCGAGCAGAGCATTGTTCTTGCCCGTGCGGGCGCGCTCGGCTGTCGTCGAGATCAACCCAGGCATGCTGCGCAGGGTGTTGCTCATATTCATTGCCAGAGGTTCGGTGGGCATCAGGCGCAGGTAGCCGGCCTCGTTCATACGGGCGTCTAACTGTTTGACCTGTCCCATTGGCCGGTCCATGCTGAAGGGTAAGAATTGGGCCAGTACCTTCTTGCGCGCCAGGAACTGCCAGTGTGAGGCTCCCAAAATGGCCTGAACACCCTGATAATTCAAACGCACGTCCTGCGAAGTTTCGTAATGCTGGCGAATTTCTTGCTCCGACTGTCCCAGGCTCAGGTCGAATTCTTTGAAAACTTCCCAGGGAATAAACTGGCCCTGTTCCACTACCACTCCGGAGGTCTGTTCTCCCCAGGTCACGCTGCTGGAATAATATTCCGGATTGGTGCGGAACGGACGGGCGGTGACCATACCGGTTCTGGGGTAAGTCTCCATCAACTGCATCGAACGAGACAGCCAGCCCGGGTGAAAGTAACAGTCGTTATCTGTATAAGCAATCAGCTCACCCGGCGCGCCGCCCAGGATGAAGTTCCACGCTCCGCCCTTGCCCAGG
Organism: uncultured Chloroflexia bacterium; assembly: GCA_963820415.1. Lineage (GTDB taxonomy): Bacteria > Chloroflexota > Anaerolineae > Anaerolineales > Anaerolineaceae > CAWFZT01. Next base: position 83,921 of record CAWFZT010000006.1, read on the forward strand.
TTCTTTTCGGACAGCAGTAGAAACTGGATCCGCCCGCCCTCGTGCTCGTCGAGCAAATACTGGCGAACTTCCCCACAACTGCCATTATCGAAAACCATCAGATCATAAGGAAGGTCAGTATTTTGCCAGATACTGCCCAGACAGGCCTTTAATACCTCCAACATCTCGGCGTAAAAACCGCTCAAGAACGGGATGTAGTTCAATACGGCAACAGTAATGTGGGCCGGTTTAGCAACATCCTTTACGTATTTAACCGGGTTTTGTCCAACGCGCATGCTGATCTCCAACTGCGGAATCTGATAATACCATAAAACTACTTTCTCCCCTTCCACCACGTGCGAAAATCCCGATAGGCCTTTACCGGGTGAAACAAAGTATAAAATACCTTGCCCAAGGCTTCCGAATGAAGGCGTACGAGCGGGAAGATTTCTACCTCGCGCCAGAATTTTTCCCATGAAGCAGGATAGGGGCACAGTTTCTCGTCCTGTACCGACCGGTCGCAGTCGATCAAGTGAAAGATATGCTGTTTCCCACCTGCCAGACGAGTATTTTCAAAGGTTTCGGGCAGGCGGTAGTGTGGCTGCCCATTCGGCAGGTGACTGTAATCGTGACTCTGGTGGATAATATCGATCGCCCCGGTGGCATCCACGGTTGGCCAACCGCGCTGGCGAGCTTCGTAAATCATCCAGTTATCCCAGCCAGCGCGCCCGATCGCAAATTCAGGAATGTGCAAAAAACAACTGCGCGGATAGACAAAATAGTCACTTCCACCGCGCGGGTGCAGCTTGCCGGTAGAATGCAGGCGGCTCCGTAGACGGTCCGCCCATCCCGCGGAAAAGTCCAGCGGTTCGAGCACATCCAGGTCCCATCGTTGTCCAACCATCAGGAATTGCTCGTGATGAAAATCCCCGTTCTGTGGGGATTGGGCGCTAATCTTTTGGGCGGTTTCGACAAAACCTGGCAGCAGCACAATGTCGGCATTGATGCAGCACAACAACGGGCTGGAATTGAGCTGCCTGGCCAGGTCAAACATCGAGCTGATCAGCGGCGTGCCCAGGCTGTTACAGCGCACATCCGGCAAGTAGGTTGCCCCCAGCTCTACAGCCGCTTCCGCCATGCCCTCTTCCTTGCCAATCAAGGCCACTTCAACCCGCGCCCCAAGCTGCTTCCAGGAACCTATGGCGTTGCGCTGGATCATGGCAATGTGAGAGTTGGTGAACGGCTTGGGGGCGGTAAATATAGTGAGGTCAGTCATAGTCAGGCCGGTTTTTGCCTTTCGTCCACATCCAGGTATGTTCTGTGCTTCACCTGGGAATTGATCAACGCCAGTTGCGGTTCGCGTTCGAACAATTCCAGCACATCCAACCACGTAAAAGCGCGGTTTTCGGCTAGGCGGGCAAATATCTGGCGCACCAGTTCCAGATCTTGGGGGGTGTCCACCGTCCAGCGCATTTCTCCGTAATCTTTATCGTAATCTACGCGCAAGATCTTAAACCTGCCCGGGCTATCATACAGGTAAGGCATGACGTGTTCGCGTTCGTGCGGCTCTTTGGCCTCTTTCCAGGCGCACTCCAGGGCCTGGAAAGTGCACACTTCCACATCCAGCCCGATGGGATAGGTGCGTTTAAGGGGCGGGGGCAGGCGGTTACAGCAGAAATCGACGCCGGTGCGCAGGAATTCTTCCATAACTTGGTCAAGTAACTGCGGGTCAACTAGCGGGCAATCCGCCGTCAGGCGCACAACCACGTCAGCCCTGAAAGCCAGGGCAGCCTGGTAGAACCGGTCAAGCACATCGTGCAGGCTGCCGCGCGAGATGGCGATTCCGTTCTGCCGGCAGTACGCCTCAACCGCATCGTCTTCCGGCTGGGTGGTAGTGGCGACCACTACCAGGTCAACCGTCTTGGCACGGCGGGCGCGCTCGACCACGTGCGCCAGCATGGGCTTGCCAGCAATATCCAACAATATTTTTCCCGGCAGCCGGCTGGAAGCCATCCGGCCTTGAATGATTGCGACTGTATTTCGATGAGTCATTAATTACCCGTTCTGGCTAAATCATAAGCTTTCAATAATACCTTGAAATTTTCCGTCCAATCCGCTCGCTGTTCAGCCAGGCGACGGGCGGCCTTCCCAATTTCGGCCAGCCTGTTGCGTTGGCGATAAGCCTGGAGGATGCCCTCCACCAGGGCGTCTTCATCCCCGTCCGGAAACAACCACCCTTGCACTTCGGGGGTGATCCATTCTTTATTGCCCGGGACATCCGAAACCAGCGCCGGCAGTCCACTGGCTAAGGCCTCCATCATCGATACCGAAGAACCATCGCTGTGCGAGGCGCTGAGATACACATCAGCCGCCCGGCAGAAATGCGGCAGTTCGTTCTGGCTGGTTTGCCCACCAAAATAGACCCGGTCGTTGAGATCGTGCTGTGCCAGCAGTTGCCGCAGCATCCCAGCCTGTGACCCGCCGCCAAGCAGCAGCAGGCGCAGATCGGGAATCTGCCGCGCCGCTCGGATAAAAGCCCGAACCACCAGGTCCACCCCATAAACGGGTTCCCAGGAGCGTAAGGACAGCAAAATAAAAGACTCTTCCCAGCCCAGGCGGCTGCGCAAGTCACCCGGCGCGCCGGGGACAAAATGCTGTAAATCGACCCCCCACGGGAAAAGCATCACGCGCTCTCCCGCGAAACCAAGCGATTCCGCTTTCTGGCGCACTGCCTGACAGTCGCCCACCAACACCCGGGTGTGGTGGAGCGTGTAGCGGGTAACCCAATTCATCCAACGCGTCCGCTGCGCTTCGAGCAGCAGGTCAGATCCCCAGGACATACTGACCAGCGGCTGGAAACCGCTCAGGGCAGCCAGGAAGGCCGCTGATTGAACCGGGCCGGCATGCAATATATCCGGCTTCAGCCTGCCCAGCACCTTGCGCAGGTCCAACCACAGGGCTGGAACCGCCTTCCATTTGAAAGGGCTCTGCCCGCCCAGCCAGTGCACCTGCTCAACCTCGGGCGGCAGCGACCGGTCTTCTATCTGGCGCGAACTGCGCTCCAGGCGCAGGTAATAAACGCGGTGAGGGGTGCCTGCCAGCGCCGAGAGGAAGCGGTAATCGTGCGGTGTATAATCGCGGGTGAAATAAAGGACGCGCACTATTCTCCTAAAACCGTCCAGCGCAGTTCGTGACCGAAAGGAATGTCCTGCTGAGCGTGTAACCCGATCACCCGCTCAAGGTCATATGGCATGATCGCTTCAGGAGGGGCGGGTCGAAGTACGTCCAGCATTTCTCGGGTGAGTATCTCGCCTTTCTTGATATCCCGCTTGGCCCGCAGGCAGCGCCGCTGGATAATGACAGTTTCCTGCTCATTTTCGGTGACAAATTTATCTCCTGTGCCCAAGGCGCGTTCGAGCTGCCGGGTATTCTCTACCATATCAGCCCAGGAATTGGGGTCCATGGCGAAAAGATGGTCCGGCCCCTCGCGGCTGGTGTCATCGGTGAAATGCTTTTCGATCACCCGCGCTCCCAGGGCTACCGCTCCTAACACAGCCGCATGCCCGTGAGTATGGTCAGAAAGTCCGAGGATCAAATCCGGGAACATCAGGTGATAAGTGCACAGCACCAGCAGGTTGATGTATTTAAAATTTTCCAGGCTGGCAGTGTAATTGGTATTGCACTGCATTAATACTAATCGGGGATTGATCGACAGAATAGTATGCACGGCTCGCTGCACATCGCTGATATCCGAAGCGCCAGTTGCTAACAACACCGGCTTACCCTTGCGTGCAATGTGCTGCAAAGCCTCCGTCCAGGTGATTTCGCCAGATCCGATCTTAATAGCCGGCACGAAGGCGTCCAGGTAATCAGTTGCATCGAAGTCATAGGGTGATGAAAAATAATCGATGCCCACCTCGTCACAGGTAGCTTTTAGCTCCTCGCACCATTGGAAGGGGATGGAATAATCCGCATACACTTCAAAGACTGATTTCTTCCATTTCGCCTGGTGAGACTGCTGCCCACCCATCGTACGGAATCCATAATCAGAGACAATCTCAGGGGCGCGAAAGTTCTGAAATTTAGCCGCATCCGCTCCAGCTTGTTTGGCCAGACGGATCAAACTCTTGGCGCGTTCAAGGCTGCCATCATGGTTCGCTGCCACATCAGCAATGAAATAGGTAGGTTCGTTTTCACCGATGGTATGATTTCCGATTTGAATTTTCATCCAATACCTCCTTCGACCCCCACAGAACGGGGATTTTCATTTTTCAAGAAATAATTATCGAATTGCTGCCAGGTTGACCGCAAACACAATAGGTAAAAAAATCGACGAGGACCACAACGCAGACAAAAGAAAGCCCACGCGCCCGCCATGCAGCGCAAAGTAAAGCAGGCAGGCGATCACCAGGCCGATCCCCAGACGCAGCGTGGCGATCCAATCTAGCCAGGTAAAGCGCGGCATGAAGGCAATCAGGGCCACGTTGGCCAGACACCAAGAGCATTTCCAGGGATATTTTCTTGGATTTCCACCAATCTATCAACACCATTACCCCAGCAATTAAAGCTGGACCGGCGATCCATAAGATGTCGATGGTCAGGCCAGGCATGTAGTTCACAAACCATAATCCTCCGAAAGGTATCACCTCAATTCGAGACATTCGCGCCTGAAAAATCGTATCACCCAGCCAGGCTGACACAATGACCGCCCACGTAGCATACACAGCCAGGCTCACTCCCAACACCTTCAGAGCGCCGCGCCAGTTGCGGCTGTTCACCAGTAAATATGCTGCGACTGCCACGGCAAAGATCAGGGCCACTTCTTTGGTAAGGCCACCCAGGCTGAAAGCTAGACCGCTCAACCAAAGCTTCCCCTGGCCAAAAAATTTAGCCCCAAAAGCGCCAGGAAAAAGGCCAGGGGCTCATTTAAGTCCATAAATAAAACAAAAAGGAGGCCGCCAAACGCCAGGAAGACCAGGCTGAACCAGGCATTGGCCTGGCGGGAAACCAGCAAATCTGCCAACAGCCAGCCGGAAGCCGCCAGGGCAGCCACGTTTACCAGCACCATCGTCCAGGGTAGCCAGATGATTTGGCCCAGGGATAAAATTCCCGCCAGCAGAGGATATAAAATGCGCTGGTAGTGGTAGGCTCTTTCAGGTAGCCACTGGCGCGCCCCCGAGAAATCGCTGGCAATCGCGTAAGCAAACTGACCATCGTAACCAATGCTTCCACCCTGTACGCCATCGAAAATTGTCCCATGGAAAATAAAAGCCTTCGGGTCCCCATGCTGCCCGATCAAAAAGAGAAAAGCAGCAGCCAGGCAAACCAACAGGAATATCCCAGCGATGCGGAAACGGATGTCTCTCAAGGGATCTGGCCTGGCAGGCATATCTAGACTACCAATCGCCTGAACAGGCGGATTTTTTGCGGGTATCCACCCTCGAATAATCTGTGAAAACGTTGCATCCCAGCCTGCTGGTCCGGCAGGCTGAACCCTAAAGCGGCGGCCAGTTTGGCTGTGCTCATGGTCAGGTCAGGCGAACGCTGCGCTTGCAAATCGCCTGCACGCCAGGAAGTGGGCGTGATCAGCTTCTCGTCCAGGTTGAACAAGCGAGCGATCCGGCAGCCGAAATCATACTTGCTCAGGTTTTCCGCACTGACTACGTGAAACAGGCCCTTGAGATCTTTTTCGACCATCTTGAGCAGCAGGTCGACCAGGTCATTGGCCAGCAGCGGGCAGAAGAGCACGTCTGTAAAGCCATTCACACCTTTGCCGGCTGAAAGGTTGCGGTAGAAAAACTCAGCCAGGCTGCGCGCCCCCGTCAGGCTCCAGCCATAAAAGTTGACCCGGGCGATGATCGCTTGTGGATTGGCCTGTGCTACGCCTTGCTCTCCAGCCAGCTTCGAGCGCGCGTAAACGCTGAGCGGGTTGGGCTGGTCTTCCTCCGTGTAATTCCCACGTTGCCCATCGAAAACTGCGTCGGTGGAAATATGCACCAGCTTAACTCCAGCCTGGGCAGCGGCAGCGGCTAGCTCACCCGGTACAGCCGCGTTTAAACGCCAGGCCAACTCGGGTTGAGTTTCACAGATATCCAGGATAGTCAGCGCTGCGCAGTGGATTATCACCTCGGGACTGGTTCGTTTGATTAAAATCAGGCACGCTTTTAGGTTGGGCCAGGTCGGCCTGGACCACACTGAAAGGCACTCCCGCCAATTCATTATGATGCACCACTCCCGTTACCGAATGCTGGCTGGAAGCCTGTATGGCGAAATTCAATCCCAGCAGCCCACTGGCGCCGGTGATTAACAAACGCGTCCCCCCCACAGAACCGGGGGGTTTCATCCCAAGAAACCCTGTTCGTATGCGGCTTCGATCGGAGCCACAATTTTACGGATATTTTCGACAGACAACCACTCCTCATTGGTGTTACTTGTATAGCGGAACCCCTCCGGTAAAGGTTTACCTGACTTTTCCCAACCGCGGCCAAACCACAGGCTTTCGGCCGGCCCCACAACGAACATATCTCCCACGTCCACCGTCTGGCGCGCCTCATCTTCCGAAATCAGCACCTCGTGCAGCTTTTCACCCGCCCGAATGCCAATCACTTCCACCTGGGCGTCCGGGGCTATAGCATGCGCCAGGTCGAGCAAATTCATGCTGGGAATCTTGGGTACGAAAACCTCGCCGCCCTGCATCTGCTCGGTGCAGCGAATGACGAAGCGTACGCCCTGCTCCAACGAAATCCAGAAGCGGGTCATGCGCTCATCTGTGATGGTCACTTTGCCGTCCTGCCGCTGTTTGATGAACACTGGCACAACCGAACCACGGCTGCCAACCACATTGCCATAACGAACGCAGCTAAACCGGGTGGTCCTCCCCCCTGCATAAGCATTGGACTGCACGAATAGCTTTTCAGCGCACAGTTTGGTGGCACCATACAAATTGACCGGGTTGACCGCTTTGTCGGTGCTCAAGGCCAGCACATGCTCCACCCCTTCATCCAGGGCAGCATCGATCACGTTGCTTGAACCCAGAATATTAGTCTTAATCGCTTCCATCGGGTTATATTCACAGGCTGGCACCTGCTTCAAGGCCGCCGCGTGGATAACGATATCCACACCGCTGAAGGCCCGGTGCAGACGTTGCATATCGCGCACGTCCCCGATGAAATAGCGCAAGGTCGGGTGATCAAAACCAGCCGCGGCGCATCTCATGTTGCTTGAGCTCATCCCGGCTATACACGATTAGTTTGGCCGGGTGGTATTCACGCAGCATGATCTCGATGAATTTTTTACCAAAAGAACCCGTTCCACCGGTAACCAATACAATCTTATCTTTCCAATCCATCTTGTTTCTCCAATGAGGGATGAAAATCCCCGTTTTGTGGGGGCTATAGTCCCCGTTTTGTGGGGGTTATAAAAGTGGTCCGCTGAAAAAGAACCATTGAAAAACGTCTACTTGTCTTGCTGAACAGGAGCCTTGCTGATATAAAAACGCATGATCGGACGGGTGTCACTACGGCGCAGCACTTCGACAAAGCCGGCCTGTTTGAAAGCTGACATAGCTCCAGTGTAAATATAGGCATCCGGGTAATCACCTTTCCTGGGATCCACCGGATAGCTCTCAACAATCTGAGCGCCGTGCTCTGTTGCGAAACGAACCGCTGCCTTGATTAAGGCTGCGCTAGCACCTTTACGGCGGCTGTGGCGGACAACATAAAAGCAGTTAACCGACCACACCGGTTGGTCGTCTACCGCCTTGAGGATACGCGAATTGTTGAGCACAGGAAATTCTTCTCTGGGAGCCACAGAAACCCAGCCTACCGGGCGACCATCCAGGTAGCCTAAAAGGCCCGGCGTGTTGCCCGATTCGACCAGGGACTTCATCGCCTGCCGGTTGCCATCACCCTGTTGAGCGTTGAATTCGGAGCGCTTCAACCGCCAATACATGCACCAGCACCCGCCGTAAGCGCCGTGCGGCCCCAGCACCGTCTCAAAATCACCAAAGCGTTCACGTGTCAGCGGATATACGTCCAGTTCCAGATCACCCATGACTGCCTTTCCTTATAATTAGCAGGGGATACTGGCCCTTTTCTCCAAAAAAGTGCGGAAAGCGTTCTTCGAGCCAGTAAAGCAACCTCAGCCAAAAACGACCGCCCATGGAACGGTGGATAACGGCTCTTAAAAAGCGGACGTTTACACTGCGCCAACAGCGAATCTCAACATCCATCTCTTGTAGCTGCTGCCTGAGCCATACGGCGTCCTGTTTGTGGATATACGTGCCGGTCGGTTCAGCGGGTTGAGCCTGGGCTCCTTTTTTCCCATTTGTTTTTTCTCCTGCTGAAGCTCCCTGGCTGCGCACCAGCCGGTTCTCCAGGCGCTCCATCAGATTCACCAGCCACTGCAGCCTTTTCATAAGCGCTGATTCGGTCCAGCCGTTGACCACTACCGCTGAAGATCCGCCCGCCAAAACCCGGTACAACTCTCCATAAGCAGTTTTTTGCTCGTCTTGCGGCAGGTGATGTAAGGTATGCAGCGAGACAACTCCATCGAAAACACCGGGCTTAAAAAGGCAAATTGGCCACATCTGCCACCACGTAAAGACCGTGCCCTCCAATCCGTTTACGAGCCTCTTCCAGCGCCACGAAGGAAATATCCAGGCAAACTCGATAGCGGTAATTCTGCGAATAGACCAGGTAGTCCGGGTATTGGATCGGGCCTGACCCCGCATCTAACAGGTAAACGCCATCCGGCTTTAAAAAGCGTTTCACCCGCAGGTGGCAGCGGTGGATATATTCGCTTGAAACCGGGCGCAGGTCTTCATAGCGGGCGTTCTGGTAGATGCCTTCCCCTGCCATCTGCCAGCCAACCTGGTTATAAAACTGTCGCACCTGTTCCTTAACTTCGAGATCGTTCATGGCGGTTCTTGAAAGATTACCCAGGGGGATGGGTCTATTCGACTTTTGTCCAATCAATCGGCTCGCCTACCAGATATTTGAAAGTATCTTCCCATTGGACGCTTTCATCCCCCGCCAGGACAGACTGCAGCGGGCGCAGCTTGTAATCTTCCCACATGCGCACCAGGTGCCACGGGAAAGGGCGCGGGAAATCAAAGAAAAAGCGGTAGGCATATCTCCAGGCATGTTCCACTTGGTCCTTGCTCAAATGGTAAGATTTTGGATTATCCAACATCACGCCCAAAAGCTTAAAAATAAGTCACCCAATTGTCCGGCTCATAGGTAAACCCTCGCCCGCGGTAGTGTGTCTTACCGGTTACGATGACGGGCAGCCCGTTCATCGCCATTTCCAGACCAACGGTGGTGGTGTACACCAACCCCAAGTCGGCTACGTCGATAAGATCATAGGTGTTGATCTTCTCTTTGGGGCCAATCAGGCGAATATGCTCGGGCCGCTTGGGCAGCACCTGGCGGACGACTTCCGCCATTGACTGCCCGTGAGTTAACACTTCTCCTGGGTGAATGCGGATCACCAGTTGGATATCCGGGCGCCCGGTAAAATACTGCACCGTGCGACTGATCCATTCCGCCATGGTCTTACTGAAAACCTGTCGTCCCAGGGTCAGGCTGTCGCCCAGGACGTTTGTAGCCAGGAGCACTACCGGTCGCTTATCCAGGCCGAGGGCAGCCCGCGCCTGTTCGCCACCTTGCGCCGGGGTATCCTGCCACAAGCGGGCAAAGTTTTCCCAGAGAGCGGCGTGTTGGCGGGCAACGAAAAGAGAATGAAGACGTTCAAGCTGAGGCTCGGTCAGCGCAATCTCCTGACGCGCCTTCCACAGTCCATCGGTTTCCTGGCGCATCACCTCCGCATTCTGGGCAACCCAGATACGCTGTCGTTGGTCGCCAAACTCGTAAGTTACCGTGGGAATTTTCATCTGGCGCGCCACCCGATAGACCACTGCTAGCTCCTGGATCGTGCCGTTGGGTACGATCACCACATCCGGCCGGTTTGCTTGCAGCCAGGTTAAAGCTGCCCGGGCAGCATCCTGGTTGCGCTCCAGGCGAAGCCGGTATATATCGCTGTTCATATCTACGTCTTCGACTTGCAGCGTGTACTGCGTATCATAAAGCGTAACCAGGTGGACCGCCGACATGACCGTATCAGGCAGCTGTTTATAAGTCGCCCGCAGGTTTAAGAACGAGACAGACTCCATCACCGGAGCAGCCATAGAAAGGACTCGCCCGGCATAAACATTTTGCCGGCGCAGGTCAAACCGGTTGATGGGTGTCTGCCATTCAGCGTAAGGCAAAAAACCTAAAGTTACCTTATGGCCGCTGGCCGCCAACGCCATCCCTAAAAGGGCAGCATGCTCGATCCAATAATGCAGGGTAGCGAAAATAAAGATATTCTTTCCAGGTGGTGTATTTTTTCTCAACTCACTGGCTTGCGTCACCAATTCTGGCATCGCCATTTGCAAATGTTTCAGAGAAAAGCGGCTCTGGATTGGCTTGCCTCTCTGGCGAAAAAGCCAGTAGAGCTCAGCCGTAAATGGAACTTGACCCAATAGACTCTTGATCGTATCTTTACCGGTGACCGCCATGATTACACCGCCTCTATCTTCCAATTCAACCGTGGTCGTGACGGGCCCAAACGAGGTTCGGGCCACTGCATTCCAGGCGCTCCTGCCGGATCGACCGTAAACGACAGAGCCTGTTCATCCTGAAAATAACGCCGGACGCGGAATGAGCTGGCATTGATACCAATGACGAAGCGTCCTTCGTTCAAATAATCCGCCGGGATCATACACCGGCTCGAATAATGTCCCGCCGGCCTGACCGAAAAGCGGTCATACAATGAGGGCTCATCCGTGTCGAATGAAGTAAATATATACTCCCCACGCGAGCTCATCAGGTAAATTCCCACGCGCAGCCCTGTGATGGCAGACTGTAGCGTATATTCGACCTCTATGCTGATAGGCTCGACGGAACGCACCGAATCGGATACTTTTCCCTGCCCGTTACGCACCCGGATGTGCTTTGGGCAGAAAGGAGCAGTATCCGCAGGAATTTCATCTGCCAGCCAGGCGCGCTGGCCCTCCTGCGAAAAACCCCGTGAAAGATAATAATCCACCGCCTGAGGAGTGCAGGCTCTTAAAACCAGTTTGCCCTTCTCGATCACCAGGGCTTCTTCGGTTAAGCGCAGGATTGCTGACATATTGTGGCTCACGAAAAGCACCGTGCGCCCTTCTTGAGCCACATCACTCATTTTTCCCAGGCATTTTCGTTGGAATTCAGCATCCCCTACCGCCAGCACTTCATCCACTATCAGGATTTCTGGCTCCAGGTGAGCCGCCACGGAGAAGGCCAGGCGCAGATACATGCCGCTGGAATAGCGCTTGACCGGGGTATCAATGAATTGCTCTACTTCCGAAAAAGCGACGATCTCATCGAAACGGTGTTGGATTTCGCTGTTCTTCATTCCCAGGATGGCGCCGTTCAGGAAGATATTCTCTCGCCCGGTCAGCTCAGGGTGGAAACCGGTGCCGACCTCGAGCAGCGCACCCACTCGCCCAGTTACCTCGGCCAGGCCTTCAGTCGGGTCCGTGACTCGCGATAGAATTTTCAACAGTGTACTTTTCCCGGCCCCATTCCGGCCAATAACACCCAAAACCTGCCCTTTGCGCACCTCAAACGAAACGTTGCGCAGCGCCCAGATCATGTTGGGCCGGCCGGCGCCTTTGTGTAATCGCTGCAACGAGGTTAAACTTTTCGCTGATGGCATCACGCAGGGTGCGATAACGGGTGACCGGCATTCCGATCTTGTATTGTTTTCCCAGGTTTTCTACTCGCAGAGCAATCTCACTCATAAATCATCCGGTCTATATCATGTCAGCGAACTGACGTTCCATCCGGCGGAAATAAAACAAACCGCTGATCAGGATTACTACGCCGATCAGGCTCGAAACAATCCACATCGAATTTGGCGCGCTCTGCTGGTTGCCCAACAGCGCCCAGCGAAAGCCCTCCACTACGCCGGTCATTGGATTCAGCGCAAAAAAAATGCGGTATTTAGCCGGCACCAAACTGGCAGGATAAGCAATGGGAGTAATGAACAACCAGAATTGGGTCAGGAATGGCGTAATGTAGCCAATGTCCCGGTATAGCACATTCAGAGCAGAAAGCCACAACCCCACCCCGATGGCGCTGATCACGGCTAGTAATAAAAATAAGGGCAATGACCAAATCGCCGGGCCTGGGTGCACGCGGTAATAAAACATCATCCCAATCAGCACCAGAAAGGCGAAAAGGAAATCTACCAGGCCGCCGAGGATTGAAGAAATCGGTAAAATAATGCGCGGAAAATAGATCTTCGTGATCATATTGCTGTTGAGCACCAGGGAGCGGCTGGCGACCGTCAGTGCAGTGGCAAACAGCTCCCACGGGAGCAGCGCGGTGTAAGAAAAGATCGGGTAAGGCAATCCATCCGAGGGTACTTTGGCCAGGTTGCCGAAGAAGATACTGAAAACGACCATCGTCATGAAAGGTCTCACAATTGCCCAACTGGCGCCGAGCACGGTCTGCTTGTAGCGTACCTTCAGATCGCGCCAGGTCATAAAATAAACCAGCTCCCGGTAACGCCACAAATCCCCAAGGTTCAAGGCGGTCCAACCGCTTGGCGGCTTGAGAACAATGGTGTGAGAGTCCGTCCTTGAAATCATCCTTTTCCTTCTTACCTGTCAGATCTCAATGGTCTATAAACCATTTAGATCTAAGAGTCTGATCCAATTACTACCGATTTTGCCGGTACCATTCAATCGTACGGCGTAAACCTTCTTCAAAAGGCATCTGCGCTTTGAAACCAAAATACTGGTTGGCGCGTGAAATATCCAACCCGCGGCGAGGCTGCCCGTTAGGCATGCTGGTATCCCATACTACCCGGCCGATGTAACCGGTCAGGCGTACGATCATCTCCAACAGGTTCTTGATTGATATTTCGTTGCCCGAACCCAGGTTGACCGGCTGCGGGCCATCAAAGCGTTCGGAGGCCAGCAGCACTCCCTCGGCCGCGTCCTCCACGTACAGGAATTCTCGCGTAGGGGAACCATCGCCCCACACCACCACCTCGTCGAGACCGGCTTCCTGCGCTTCGATGCATTTACGAATCAAGGCCGGGATAACGTGCGAGGTAGCCGGGTCGAAATTATCACCCGGGCCATAAAGATTCACTGGCAGTAAAAAGATGGCATTGTAACCGTACTGTTGGCGATAAGCCTGGGCTTGCACCAGCAGCATTTTCTTCGCCAGCCCATAAGGGGCGTTGGTCTCTTCAGGATAACCATTCCACAGGTCTTCTTCCCTGAAAGGCACCTGGGTGAATTTGGGATATGCACAGATCGTACCGAGCGCCACGAATTTTGCTACCCCGCCTTGCCAGGCCTGATGCATTAGCATTATGCCCATCATCAGGTTGCTATAGAAGAATTCAGCCGGACGCGCCCGGTTAGCGCCGATTCCACCCACCTGGGCAGCCAGATGGATGATGACGTCCGGACGGGAACGCTCCAGCATGCGTTGAATGGCCTCCGGCTGGGTCAGGTCATATTCTTCGATTACCGGCACAAAGATGTCTTTCGCGCCGCGTTGCTGCAGCTTGTGGACAATCTTCCTACCTAAGAAACCTGCTCCACCGGTTACACATACCCGGCGATCACGCCAGAATTCTCGGGATTCCATCCATTTTTTCTCTTCGATAAGGCTGCCGGTTTCAACCATCAGTCCTGGCCTTCCTTTGAGGCATGGTTTGAAGGTTCGTTGTCCTTCTCAAAAACGACAAACAGTTTCATCGCCCGGATAATTACCCGCGGCGCACCTTCGTCCTGGACGATGGCAATCCCATTTTCCAGGCAGGTCAGCCGGCAAACGTCGGCGATATCTCCATCTCCTTCCAGGTAGATACGTTCAAAGCCAGCCTGCCGTACCTGGGCGATGGCGTCCTGCATGCGCTGGCGGATTAGCCGGAAAAGATGAAACGACGTCTGAATATAATCGAGGGTCAAATGAGCGCGTAGGGCCAGCCCTTCGGGGGTAATGATGTAGCGTAGTTTGCGGCGTCCAACCCGGCGCGCCTTTACGTACCCTTTGGCAATCAGCCGCTTTAAGTGCCAGTTGATGGTCGCGACTGCCACACCCAACTGGGCTGCCAGGTTAGCCTGGGTGGCATCCGGATCCTTTTCAATCTGCTCAAGGATTACCAGGTCCGAGTTGTGGTCAGAGGAAATTTCCATGGCAGTTTTAATATTCAATTGTTGAATTATAACCGAAAATATCCCTGGCCTCAAGGGTTGAGACAAAAATGGTCAGGCTGATCAACCCATGCCGGTTCTATTAAATTTTTGCCGTCTCTTCACCCCGGGTATGGCGCCGGACAGACCAGCGAGGCATCCGGTGAGCGCAGGTAAACCTTTACCTCAGGATGGATTACCACCACGGCGATGGCGTCGACTTCCAATTTGGTCGAACAACCCAACACAACTGCATCGATTCCTTGAAGAAAAGAGTCCGGGGAACTTGCCGTAGGAAACACAACCCCCTGGTCTAGGTGGGGGCCGATCATTTCGAATACCAGGCGTGCATAAGGGCGGCTAGAATAAGGAGAAAAACGATCAGGCTCTCCTTTGTTGGCCGGATAAAACCGCGGGTAGAGCACTCGCCCTACCAGCACCACCGCATTTTCATCCTGCAGAAATACCGCCAGGTCCCTCGCCTGAAGACCGGTTTTTTCCAGGCTGCCCATAGGCAGCCACATCGCTGCCCTTTCCGCGTTAGTCTTCTGTATGGTAAAGACCAACGGAAACGCCCGCTCTGATACTGGCAAAATTGCCCCAATCAAGAATAACAGCACCGCCGGCAGCACGATGTACCTGGCGGCAGTTGGCCTGGGAGGGGATATCTCAGCTCTAGGAATTTCCTCTTCATGAATGAAAGAGAGGGTCCCCATCCAACCAATCACCCTCTGGCTGATTTGGATCAATCCAAGACCAAAATAAAAATAGATCACCCACACTGCCGGAACCAGATAGCGCCCACCGGAGGTACGTGCGATTCCATTCGAAATGAAGTAAAACAGGCAGACGACCAACGGAACCAGGCCCACATAACGCAGCCGTTTCCAGGAACAGCCAATCCCCAAGGCAATCAGTGCCAGGTCGATGAATAGTATGACCGCCTGCCCGACAGACAGGTTGCCGGTCCATTCATCACTCCAGAAAGAGTTGGTCGATGCAACGGTATGCTGCAGGTCATTCATTTCCAGGCTGGTCGGAAGTGTTATCACCGAAGCGACGATGTTGTGAAAGAAATGCGCCGAACCAAAATCCAGGGCAATCGGGATTTTACGGGCGGCGTCTTTAACATTTTCCTTGATTTGGGCAATGACCGGGCGAGGTGTCCTGGTCGGGCCAGGCGTGGCCGCCACCGCCGGAGGAGTGGCTGTGGAAATAGGAACACTGGTAGGCCAGGGAGTGGCGTTCACCGGTGTCGGTTGCACTTCCCGGACGGTATAGTAGCGGCTGGAAAAAAACGATCCATTCAACGTTTTCATGAAGTAGAACGGCGTACGGTTGAAATACCAAGAACGAGCCATCCATGGAGCAATGGCCAGCCCCATCCCTAATGCAAATAAAAGACCTGCCTGAAACCATTTTTCTCTACTACTCCCGTATACGACAAGCGACATGCCGAAAACCACTACAAGCAGGAGCCAGGGATTATGCCGGAGCAGTGTGCACAATCCCAGCACTCCACCGGCTAAAAGTGGAAAAACAGTCCTCCTCTGCGGCTCTTTTAGCCAGCGCACCATGAAATAGGTGAACAACGCCAGACCAACCGCTGTGGGAACTTCGGAAAGCAGCAAATGGGTATTCGAAGACAACAGCAGTTGCGAAGCAGAGATGGAATTAATTTCCTGGAAGATTGCCAAAACCGCCACGAGGATGCCGGCCGCCTGGCTGTGGAGCGATTTAGCAAGCAGGTATAACAGAGCCGGGAAAATAGCCAGAATGATCACCTGAGCGAGGACGATCCAATCGTAGCGCTGCCCGAAGAGGACGTGCAGCAGCAGTAGAAAGGTCGAATACAGCGGCTTGTCTGTATAATTGTTATCGTTCATCCCCAGGCCAAGGAAAGCATACTGGGCATCCGTATCATATTTGGCCGCGTCGGAAAAGGGATAGAGCTGCTGGTTGGGTGGGTAAGGTCCGGGAGCGAAAAAACTGCCCGGAAATGGAACGTGAGTCCACAGGAAAGCTGTAACCAGCCAGATGGCGATGAAAATGATCAAATCCAACCTGGCCGCCTTGATCTTTGCCAGCCATCCAATGATGCGTTGGCTTGTACCAGCCAGGATCAGAATTACACCGATCACCCATGCCAATAGAATCTGCCCTGCTAACAAAGGTACCCCGGGTTGGTTCCAATACAACGGATCGGGGTTGATCCCCAGTCTCGTGATAATGATCAGACCCCACACCAGCAGCAGAATTCCTAAGGTGATGCCCCACCCAATCAAGTTCGATTTTTGATCTTGCCAGGCTTTCTGGCCTGGAACCCGATCTTTAATTATCAATCCTATCCCCGCCTGCAGGCTGAATAGCGCCAGCCAAGCCGCCACCGGGCGCAGGCGGTCCAAATACGCCCCATAATGTGCAAACTGGTAAGAAGGGGTAAAGATGACCAGCCAGCTTGACAGGAACAAGATTGCAGATATCAGCACCGCCATGTGTAATTTCTTCCTGGAAGCCAGGATAGGATCGATTAAAGACCAGGCTCGCCGCGGATTGCGGAAAGCCAGGTGAGCCAGGGCAACCATGGCAAGGAAAATTGCCAACATCCCCGCCATGACCACCAACCGTGGCAATGAATATCCAGCAATCAAGCTGTTTTTCGGATCCCTTGGAATACTGAGCAAGTAAAGCAAGGCTGCCAATGCTTCCACATCGGCGGCAAGGAAAAAATAACCCAAGACCAGGCGGTGAGGTAGGGTGAAAAGACGTTTGTGGTTACTCATAGGGGACAACTCAATAATTTCTTAGGGGATGGCAAATAGATAACCGGGTGCTGGCCGAGGATGACAACAGCCAGGCCATCCACGTAATGGGCAGATTTACATCCCAATACAATTACATCAGCAGCGTTAGGGAAGTAAGCTGGTGAACTTTCCATCGGCAGGTCTATGGTATTCCAGGCAGTTGGGACGATCATCTCAAACACCAGGTGAGGCGTCGTTTTGGGCAAATCATTATAGATTTCTTTGGCATATGCATCGGTTTTGTAATCCAGGTAGCGCGGGAAAAACGCACGGCCATAGGCAATGAATGAACCTGGATTACTGATAAAACTCTCTATGTCCTGGGTAGCATAACCTAGCTTATCTAGCAGTCCGTTTCCGGCCAGTATTTGCAGCACTCCACTTTTAGTTTCGACCAGGTAAGGATTGCTGAAAAATGTACTCGAAAGCGGCAAAGAAAGACCCACCAGAAAAACGACCAGCATTGCCGCCAACCCGCCGCGCCATCTTCCTTGTCCTCGCCCCGTCTCATCTGCAGGCTGTATCACCGAATTTAATCGCCGCCCGGCCCCGACGAGCCCCCGCAAACTCGCCACCCACCGGCAAACCTGCACCAACCCCAGGCCAAAATAGAAATAGGTCACCCAATCAGACGGCACGATATAGCGACCGCCTGAAGTCCGCGCCAGCCCTAAAGCCAGCATGTAGGCCAGGTTTAGCAGCAAGGGCGCCAACCCGGCAATTTTCCAGCGTGACCAGCAATATCCGACCCCCAGGGCAATCAGTAAGAGTTCAAACAGCAACAAGACAACCGCTTCCAGGCTCAACCTGCCATTCCAGCCAGTTGCCCAAAGCGACGCAGAGCCTTGCCCATTGACCACATGGTCCAGATCATTCTCAAGAAGAGAAGTCGGTAAGGTTAAAGCCGATGCAATCAGGTTATGGCTAAAATTATTGGCCACGAAGAAAAAGACTGCACCATAGCGGGACAATGACCCGCCCCCGGAAACGGGGTGGTTAGTAGTATTGGGGGTGGACGATCGCACAGCCGGGGTGGACTGCGCACCAGGCAGATTTGACCCCGAGGGTTGGCCGGTGGGAAGCACGGCAGTCGGGAGGGCTGGCAGATAACGCTTTTCCCAGACGGTATGCTCCAGTGTAATCAGAAAATAAAAAGGCGTTCCACGCACACGGATATTGCGCCATTCCCAGGGAGCGATGGCAACCAATAAAACCAGAAAAAACAACCCTGAAGCAGCCAGCCAGCGTTTCCATTGACGCCCATAGGCAAACCAGGCGATCAGGATAATCACCAGCAGTAAGAACCAGGGGTTGTTCCTGACCATGGTCATCAGCCCCAATACGCCTCCTGCCGCCATGGCATACACCGGTTTCCTCCGGGTATCGCGCAGCCAAAGAAAGACCAGCAGGCACAGCAGCGCCAGACCAACCGCCGTGGGAAATTCACTCATCAACATTTTGGGAGTGGATACGGTCCAGATGATCAGCGACCCGCGGATAGCGTTGATTTCCTTAAAAATCGCCAGGACTGCCGCCAACGAACCAACCGGCCGGCTATGTAGCAGCTTTCCGAGCAAATAAAGCAGGGCCGGGAACACCGCTAGAATCACAACCTGCAGGCTCACTACCGAGGTGATATCCTCGCCAGCGATGGCATGTAAATAAACCAGGAAAGTGGAATAAAGCGGTTTATCAATTACATGGCCCTTGCTGCCCGCGTCAATCCCGATCAGCGGGTACTGGGCATCCAGGTCGTAATTCATGGCGTCCGAATAGGGATAATATTCATAATTGGGCGGGTAAGGCCCTGGAGCGAAATGGCTGTGGGTTTGGGGCGTAAAATTCCAGGCAATCGCAGCCACGGCCCAGATCACTAAAAAGATTACTACATCCAGCCATTTCCCCGGGCGGAATTTGCGTGCACTAAAGGCGCCAACTGCTCCCAGGCCAGCCGCCAGCAGGCTGACCGCCAGCGCCGCCACGACCTGCAGGTTCAGCAGGGGAACGCCGGTCCTATCCCAAAATACATCCCTGGTCAATCCCAGTCGCGACACACCCACTACCAGCCAAAAGAGCAGGAACAGCGCCAGCACGCTCAGGCTGGCGAACAAGGCTGTTCCTTCCTCCTGCACCATTCTTTTCCAATCCGTCAAGGCTATTCCGGAACGGGTAACCAAAAACACTAGCAGAGTTTGCAGGCTGGCCAGCATTGCCCAAACCAACCACGGTTGTAAGCGCCCGAAGTACAACGCGTAAGAACCCAACCGGTAAGCCGGCAAGCAGGCTACCAACCAGAAGAAAATAAAGACGGCGGCCATTATTATCCAAGCCCAGGGACGCCAGGCAGTCCCGGTCGGAATGAACCGCCCGGTAATTTGTTCCGCCCACCCCCGCCGCGCGATCGACAGGCCGGTCAACCAGGCGGACAGCAGCATTGTCACCAGCAGCAACGCCACAACCGCCAGGCGCGAAACTGAATTATTTTGGTCAGCGGGATTGGCTAATAAATAGACCAGGCAGCCCAGGGCTTCGACGGTCGCCAGGCCAAAAAAGCTTCCCAGCAAGGCAGGTGGTTTAATTTTCATAAATCACGGCCACCGCTTCGGGTTATCCAGGTAAAACATGCACACGAATCCTGCTATCAGGCAGCCAACAAAGATGCCGTTGGCCTGCATGGGTGGCATCGCCACGGTTACGAAGGCGGCGCATTCCAGGATCAAAGCCACTATTTGCATGGCCAGGACGGCCCGTCCAGGTTCGAGGCCCAATGCCACCAGCCGGTGGTAAGTATGGTCCACCCCGCCCAGGTAAATTGGTTTTCTGCGCCGCAGCCTGGAAAATGAAACCAGGGCGGTATCGAAAATTGGCACACCGACCAGCAAAATCGGCACGAACCAGGATGATTTCTGGTAGGGAACCTGGGGGGTATAAAGGATAGCAATCGACGCCAGCAGCAGGCCCAGGCACTGCGCTCCGGCATCCCCCAGGAATAAGCGCGCCGGGGTAACATTATAGAAAAGCAATCCAAGGCAAATCCCCAGCACCATGGCGCTCAAAACTGAAAGCACTCGCTGCTGTGAATCCAACATCGCCAGCATAAAGAAAGCGAACGCCCAGGCGCTCAATCCGACTGCCAATCCATCCATGCTGTCAACCAGGTTGAAAGCATTGGTAACCCCTACAATCCAGAGCAGGGTAACGCCCCAATCCAGCCACACGAACTGGTGATGTCCGCCGACAAAGAACTGGCTGCCTTCAAAGATGCGGATATAAATTCCGGAATAGATCAGGACAATTGCAGCCAGGAGCTGCCCACACAGTTTAACCCCCGGGCGTAATTTTTTATAATCGTCCCAGATTCCAAAAACAAAGATAATCAATACTGCCAGGAATAGCCCTCGCAACTCGCTTGACTTCCACAATCCCGAACCGATCAACAGCACAAGCATCGACATGAACAGGGCGATCCCTCCCGCATAAGGAGTCGGCAGCTGGTGCTGCTTGCGCGGTAGAGCCCCAGGAATGTCCATAAGTTTCAAACGCAACGCCAACTGGATGCCTAACCAGCCTGTGATCAGGGTCACCAGCACCCCCGCCAGCGTTCCCAGGAAAATATCCGACATGTTGGAAAGAAAAATCATTCCTCTCCCCCCGCAACCGCCCAGGACTTGTAGAGTTTTAGCGTATCAGCGAGCACTTTCTCCGTCGAATATTCCCTTACGACAATTTCCCGGCCACAAAGGCCCATTTTCCTCCGCAGGCCCGCATCAAGGATCAGAGTCCGTAAGGCCTCCGCCAACGCTTTTCCATCCCTTACCGGCACCAGAAAACCGTTTTCACCCTGCCTGACAATGCTTCGGCAGCCAGGTACATCGGTCGCCACCAGCGCTCGTCCGCAGGCAGCCGCCTCAGCCAGGGTGCGCGGCAACCCCTCCCGGTAGGAAGGCAGGCAAACGATATGTGCACGGCTGTAAACTGCCAGCATATCGTCCTGCCAGCCCCACCATTCCACAATTCCGGCTGATTGCCATTCATTTATTTGCTGCTCAGGCACACAGGCCGGGTAATTGGGATCGGTGTCTCCAACCAGGGCAAAGCGAGCAACCACCCCCTGCTCTTTCAAAATGTGCGCTGCCTCGACAAATTCGCCCACACCTTTATCCCACAGCATGCGCGCCGGTAGGACAATAAGAGCCGGCTCAGGCTGGTCAGGTTCCACCACAAAGCGAGATGTATCCACACCCGAGCCGGGAATCAGGTAGACCTGGTTTTCTACCACCAGGCCCAGGTCGAAAAACAGCGCACGGTCATCCACGTTTTGAAAGACCACCTGCGTGTTTTTCAGAGCCACCCGGTAAAGGGCTCTAACCAGCCAACGCAGCCCGCCTTCTCGCCAGCCGCGGCCGATAAAAACGAACCCCAACCCGGTAATGGCATTGATGATCCCCCGGATGCGGATGCCTGAAGTGTGCGCCGCCAACGAGCCATATAAAACGCACTTGATCGTAAAATGATGGACGATATCCGGCTTTTCCATCCGGTAGAAATTTCTCAGGCGCCAGACAGTCGCCAGCTCGGCCAACGGGTTAGTGCCTTGCCGGGAGAGAGGAAAGGATTTCCAACGAAAACCCGCCTCTTCCAGGCTCCGGCTGTATTTCCCAGGAGGCGAGACCAGAACGACTTCATGGCCCTCACCGCGCAGCGCCTGGGCCAGAGAGAGCCGGAAATTATACAAATACCATTCGGTATTGGCAAACAGGATAATTTTCACACGCTAACCCGGGCACGGTTCTCAGCCAGCCACGCCTGAAACATGAGGATATCCCACAGATAATAATGCCAGTTGTGCTTTCCCTCCAGATGCTCCTGCCACTTCTGACGGATGGGCTGGGGGTTCAGAAAACCTTCCTGCTTGAGACGAATTTCACTCAGCAGGTCCTCGACCCACGGGCGCAGAGGACCGCGCAGCCAGGTTTCAATCGGTACGCCGAATCCCATCTTGGGGCGTTCGATCATATGGCGGGGAACGTAACGGTAGAGCACCTGGCGCAGCAGCCATTTGCTCTGCCCATTGCGGATCTTAAGATCCATTGGCAGGCGCCAGGCAAACTCCACCACCCGGTGGTCATCCAACAAGGGCACGCGCGCTTCCAGACTGACACCCATACTGGCCCGGTCCACCTTGGTCAGAATATCGTCGGTCAGATAAGTGACTAGGTCCATGTACATCATGCTTTGGGTAACATCCTTCAGCGACGGCCAGCGGCTTCTATCGTTGAAGATTGTTGGTGGTTCTACCGCCCCTATCACCACCTCACACGGTTCCTTCCAATGCGAAGCCAGCCGGATATAAATCTCGCGTGGGTCTTGCGCTGAGAGCACTTCGGAAACCTTGCGAACTTTTTCACCGAGCTCTGAAAAACGGGTTGGTTTGAGCATCGTTTCCCAGTTGTGAGGAGCAACTTTACCCAGCGCCCGCCCGACAGTGTTGCGCACCGGCAGGGGGATCCAGCCAATCCGCCCCCAAATTTCGCGTCCCCAAAAATAGCGGTTATAACCCGCGAACAACTCGTCGCCGCCATCCCCCGACAGGCTGACCGTCACGTGACGGCGCGCCAGTTGCGAGACCAGGTAGGTAGGTATCTGCGAAGAATCCGAAAATGGTTCGTCAAAAAGAGTTGGCAGGCGGGGAATGACTGCCTGCGCCTCTTCGGGTGTGACGTACAGTTCGGTATGCTCGGTTCCCAGATGAGCGGCAACTTCTTTGGCGTTCCTGGCTTCATTGAAGCTGTCTTCATAAAACCCAATAGTAAACGTCTTCACCGGGCGGGTGCTCTGTGCCTGCATCAATGCTACTACGGTCGAAGAATCGATCCCGCCTGAAAGGAAAGCGCCCAGGGGAACATCCGCGACCATACGCAGCCTGACCGAGTTGCGCAGCAATGCATCCATTTGCTCGATGGCTTCTTCCTCAGTCCCACAAAAAGGATCCGCAACTGCATCCTCAACCACCTGGCGCGCCGACCAGTATGGCTGAGGGTCAACATTTTTTCGACCTGCGTTCGCGTCAATGGTGAGGATGCAGCCAGGCAGCAGTTTCTTTACCCCGGTGTAGATCGAATAAGGCGCAGGGATGCAGTTGTGGCGCAGGTGCAACGCCAGTGAATTGCGATCTACCTCTGGGTGGAAATCGGGGTGGGCGCACAGCGCCTTCAGCTCTGACCCGAACAGCAGAACCTGTCCGGCCCAGGCGTAGTAAAGGGGTTTGATCCCCAACCGGTCGCGCGCCAGGAACAACCGGTTTTCCCGCCGGTCCCAAAGAGCAAAAGCGAACATGCCGTTGAACCGCCCGATCGCCGCCTCCAACCCCCACTGGCAGACCGCCTCCAGCATCACTTCCGTGTCCGAAGTCCCGTGGAAAGCATGCCCCAGCCCAATCAGGTCCTGCCGTAGCGCAGCATAATTGTAGATTTCACCATTGAAGACGATCACGTAGCGTTCATCCGCCGAAAACATTGGCTGGTGACCGCTGGGAGTCAGGTCAATAATCGCCAGGCGGCGGAATCCCAATGCCACGCCACATTGTTCGTCTACCCAGGCGCCGCTGTCATCTGGCCCGCGGTGGCGGATCATATCTGACATGCACGTGACTGTGGCCTTTAATTCACTGTTGGGGAGCTGGCGGGTTAGATCGAGGAATCCGGTAATGCCACACATGTGGATCTCCAATCCGCGAAAGGGCTACGGGGAAAAGTATATCACGAGACACGGGAAAGGATGCAAACGCAAAAAAGCAGCTATTTTTCAGGGCAAGTGGGTAGATCAGCCGGGGCAAGCGCAGTGAACTGACCCTGCGGTATATCCTTGGGTTCATAGGGTACATCCTTGAGCAGGCTGTAGTGTGCCCCAAAATAGGTGTCAAATACCAGACGAAAGGAATTAACCGGGGAAATGGTGGAATAAAGTTTTTCCTTGCCTGCTCCTGGCAGATAATAAGCATTCAAGATCGGAAAGCGATCCACCTTTGAACCATGATCTCCCTGAATAATAATAATCGGCGGGACCTCGGAATTGGCGATCAGGCCGGGTAGTATACTTAACAAATGCCTATTGATAAACTGTACCTCATCAGTATATCCTTGCTTCCAGGTCTTCAAGTCGGCATTTTCGTATTTACTCGGGTCAGCCAGTGCCTTGCCATCCGCGCCGAAGACAAATGGCCCATGTGGGATCAGAATATGGGCATAAACAAACTTTGGCCCTGGGATGGTAGGCATAATTTCCAGTTGGTTGAGCAGGAAAAACTCGCGTTTGATATGATCCTGGTAAGAAATCGTATCAATTTCAGCCGGTCCTTGCGGAAAAAGCTGCTGGATATCGAAGGCAGCCACTGCAGCGGTACTTTTTATGAACATGGCTTCAAAGGGGCGCATTTCTCTCAATGAAAGCAAGTTGAACTCCGGCTCCAGGTAAAGGCTGGCATCTTTCCATTCGATCCAATCGTATCCGGTGGCAAAGGCCACCGTCTTATAGCCGATGCTTTCAAGCTTCGATCGAACCTGACCATGTTTAAGCAGGCTAAAGATGGTTGTGCCAAGGTTGGTGCCAGCCGGCAGGTTCTGGGCGACGTTTTGCAGATAATCCATGGATAGCGAGGAAGACAGCGAAACCTCTGTCGCCGGATAATTGGTCAGGCTGCAATCGGCAACGAAAAACCCCATCTTGCGCAGACTATCGATAAAAGGAGAATTGTCGTAGCCAAAATCTTTCTGTAAAACATCCGCCCGGGTATATGAATCGAGAATGATGTAATAAATGTCCGGTTCATTCTGGACGGCCTCTTTTACAAGCTGGGCGGAATCCTTCGGGTAGGATTGCAGATCTTTCTGGCTGGCGGCCTGTTGGACAGCGTACCCGCCCATTTGCACGAATGGGAAGATCAGCAAAAAGGCAGCCAGGATATTTAAAATGAAAGT
Source organism: uncultured Chloroflexia bacterium (assembly GCA_963820415.1). Taxonomy (GTDB): domain Bacteria; phylum Chloroflexota; class Anaerolineae; order Anaerolineales; family Anaerolineaceae; genus CAWFZT01. The sequence goes on from CAWFZT010000006.1 coordinate 108,919, forward strand.
CGGCTGGGAAAGGCTGCGGTTCCGTCCAGATACCCACCACAACCCCACTCCCATCAATACCAGGTACAACGGTACCAGCAGCCGGTAGCGTCCCAACTGCATCCCAAAAACCGGGGTTGCTTTGAGATAGTTATACAGATGCCCATAAGAGAAAAACAGGATCAAAATCAGGCTGGCAGCCAGCGCAGCTCGCTGCCAATTCTTATAGACCAGGCGAAAGATTCCCATTAAGGCCAGTGCTAAAACAAGCGAAAAGAGAAGCGGACGGACAACCACCGAGACATTGACTTCATGAATATTGTAAGCCAGCAGCGCCATAACCGGATAAATTGCCATCAAGAAAGGGTGAAAAGCATAACGTTGAAAAAACTTCATAGAACCCCTTTATCAGTAAGAACAACCAATGGCGTTCCCCTGGGAAGCTTCGAACCCGCCACGTACAGGCAAACCATGCCCATGACCTCATATCCGGAGATCAAATGGCGCGGGTAGGAACCATACAATGAGAAGAAAAATTGCACCCCAAGGAACAAGGCCGGCAGTAGCAGCAACAATCCTGCCAACCACTTATCCTCGATCCTGGTTTTGATCCACTTCACTCCCATTCCCAGCCAGAGCAGAAGCAGGCTCCACATAGGAATGCTGGTATCCAGGTAGTTCACCCGGGCCAGCCCGACCAGGTATTTTAATTGAATCCAGAAGCTCTCTGCCACTTTAGGGTTGTCAAAAATATGCACCAAACTGTCGGGTGGCAGGGCCAGGCAAATATCCGCGCTGGATGTCAGGAGAACCAGTTTATGGCCATAGACATAATTATGTAACGCTGGCAGGGCCAGAAAAGCGAGTAAAAGGAGACCAGATGCCAGGACGAGTCTGGGCCTGGATTGGAAGAGAGAAACCCCAATAACAACGAACAGGAACACTAAGCCCGGGAGATGGTTGGTGCGATTTAAAAAAGCCAAGCCGATCAGGATAGTTATCCAGATCCACCTGTGGTTGGTCAAAGGACCCACCAGCAATAAAAAAATGGTGGGATACAAGACACAGCTCAGACTCTCGGATACGCCATTTTCCATCATGAAGACAACATTTGAGTTCATCAAACCAATCAATGCCAGACTGGTCAGAAGAGGCCAGGTCTTCTTTACCAAATGTGCAGTCCCGCTCAAAAACAAACGATCATACAAAATGAATACTTCAAAATTAATCGCAGATACGGATAGCGTAGCGCGGATCATATCCCCATCCCCGAAGAGCATATGATAGAGAAAAACAAAATAACGATAGAGGGGCTGATAATAAAAGACTTTTTCCCCGCCTGCCAGCGACCAGGTGTTCAGGATGGCCCAGGCCTGTGATTCATAGGTCAATGCGTCGGTTCCGGCGGCCCGGTAAAAGGTCGTATCGACCGCTGGGAGAAAGACAGTTACCCGGCACACGGCTAGGCAGGTAAAAATAAAATAAGCCACCAGAACCCGTGACGGCCTTTTTTGCAGGGAAAGCAGGACGAATGCCCCGGCGCTTAACGCGATAAAACTCAACTCGGGTAGCGCCAAATTAAATACCACGCCAAGCAGAGCAAAAGCAAGCAAGACCCACACATCCTCGCCAAGCACCACCAGGTAAAAACCTACCAGGGCCAGCAAAATAATCAGGACGACTAGATCGGCAAAACCTGCCAGGAACAACCAGCCGGCTGGCGGCGATACCGTCGCCAGAGGATTGACGGGTGAATCCGCATTTCTCACATTGAGCAAGAACGAAGCAGGCGGCCCAGTAGGATGACGCTCAGCCTGGCGTGAACCGTCATCGAAGAAATAATGGATCGAAATCGGCCCGGTGCCGTCCGGGGCTGGGAATGAAATAACATTTTCCGAAAAATAAGAGGGTGGAAGCTGGACATAATCCTTACCAATGTGGATCGTTCCTTCTCCAATGTACGAAACCTCAATCACCTGGGTGGATTGGGTTAAACCTGCGCCTGCCAGGCTGCGGAAAAAGGGATACGTCCACGTGTATAAGCTTCTTTCCCATCCCAAGGGCCCAGGTTGAAATCCCCCGTATTGAAGAACGCCAGGTTCCAGCGCTCATTCGGGAATTCGAGCGTGGGATCAATGCGGGTAATCCCTCGAAAAAAGAAGGGATTGGTGTAGGATAGCTCACACTGCCCTTTCTCTGGCTTACTCACCGGGGAAGCGTAACAAGCTAGAAACCCCTGGTATGTACCTGATAGTAACAGGGCCACTTTTGCAAATAATACCAGGACTAGCATACCTAGCAGGATGAAAATGATTCGCTGGTCGATCCGCCTCAAACAGGCTTCCAGCCGGCCAAGCAGCGCGTTGCTGAAAAATAAAGGGGCCATCAGGAGCAGGGCTGCCAATGCCCACCCCGTATCTAGCGGGAGTCCCGCGAAAACCTGGTAATTAGCTGAAGGAAAAATGATCAATAGCAGGAAAACTGCCAGGCTGGCGGTCATCCAGCGCGAAGGACTCCGCGCCGGATCCTGTCCGGCAGACCTTAAGCCTGCCCTACGCCACTGGTCTCCCGCAAGTAATTTCACAGACTGCACCACATTGCGTCGGTAATGGATTGACGAATAGACCGCGATGGCCTGAAGGCAGATCAGGATGAGACAAACCAGAAGCGGTAACGCCCGGTCGTATAAAGCCAGCAGAGCAGCCGGCGGCTTGAGCTCGAAAAGGAAAATTATGATCGAGCAAAATAGTGCCACGAATTCCACTGCTTCCATAGCACTGATAAAAACTCGATCCGTTAGGTAAATGTATTTCAGTAAAGCCTGCAATAAAATTTTATCCCGGTTTAATCTAAAGGCCAGGAAAGCCAGAACCAGGACGCCGCTCAGAATAAAAAGCAGGATGAACAAACGTTGCAGTGAAAAACCCAGGAAAACAGAATTATGCCTGTCGGCCGGGATGAACAGCAGGTAGACGAAACCAGCCAATCCTTCAACCGCTGCCAGGATCGAGCTAAGTTGCAGGGCGCGCCTGGTAAACCCTAATAGACCTGGATCGGCTGCTTTAGCTTTCATCTCTGATTCCATAACCTATGCTCTCGAAGCTATTGTGCCCAGATATAGTTGCTCGTAGTGATGCACAACGGCGTGGATGTCAAAACTCTGCTGCATCCGCTTGCGCGCCTCCACACCCAGATCCATCCGTTTATCCGGGGGAAGCGCAAGCAGTTCTAGTAATGCTCCGGCCAACGCACAGTAGTCGCGCGGCGGCACGACCTTTCCTGTTTCCCCCACGATATACGCCGAATCGCCCACATCGGTGACCACGCAGGGGACCCCACAGGCCATGGCTTCACCCAACACGTTCGGAAAAGCCTCGCCATAAGCCGAGGAAGAACAGGCCACATCCAGCGCGGCGGACAGACGGGGAATATCCTCACGCCGCCCCAGCAGGTGGAAGCAATCCCGCAATCCTCGTTCTTCAATCCAACCTGCCAGTCGTGCATTCTCCCAGGTGATACCATCGCCGCACAGCAGGAACTCGACCCCCGCATACCTGGCCCTGACCTCGGCTGCCGCCTGAATAAAGGTCTGATGGTCCTTTTGAGGGTCAAAACGCGCCACCAGGCCAACCAGCCTGGTTTCGGGTGAAAGTCCCAGCTCCTGGCGCACCGAGGCGCGCCCCTGCGGGTCCGGTCGGAACAGGTCCAGGTTGAAACCATTCGGGATAACCAGCATCCTATCCGCCGCATAGCCCAGGTTAACGTGGATGCGACGCGCCGTTTCCGAACAGGAGACAATGCGCGCCGGGATCTTGTTGGAAAGGAATGCGCAGATTTTCACGGTCCAGCGTGTGCTGCGCCTGGAGTGCAACACATCCAAGTTGCTGTTACGGATACCCCAGATTACCGGCCCACATCCCGCCAGGCGGGCCGCGATTCCGCCCACCAGGTCAGCGTGATACATCCAGGTCTGCACCAGGCTGGAAGGGTTGCCGCGCAGCCAGCCGGCCAGGCGCAGCACCGCCCCCGCATCTGGGAATCCCGGGCGCATCCCCAGCGCCTGCACCGGGATACCCAGCCCTTCCAGCCGGTCACCAATGGGACCCCCGGTAGTGAGAGATATGACCCGTGAGGCAAAACGCTCCCGGTCGATATGCGACAGCAGCTTTAAAAGCATGATCTCCGCCCCGCCAGTATATACATCCGTAATGATATGGGTGACGAGCACAGACCCGGTCATCTGCGCCTATCTCCCACCAGGGCTTCGAGAGCGTTTTCTGTATGCCTGACCATCAACTCGGCGGAAAAATTTTCCACAACCCTCTGTCGGGCTTGTTGGCCCAAAGAAGAACGCTCCTCCCTGGATAGTCTGGATAATCCGGCGATTGCCTCAGACAGAGCATTGCAATCGTTGGGAGCCGCGGCGATGCCTGTAGGTCCAGCTACCCAGGCCGAATCGCCCACCTCGGTGACCACACAGGGGATGCCGCAGGCCATGGCTTCTCCAACCACGTTGGGAAAGCCTTCACCAAACAGGGACGCCGAACAACAAATGTCGAGGGCATTGTATACCTGGGTCACATCCTGGCGGCTGGCAGCCCACACCAGGCGTTTGTCGAGGCCAAGAGAAATGGCCAGGTCTACCAGGCGGTGGCGGTATGCCTGGGGGCCATCCCCCACCACCACAAAGCACAGATCCGGCCTTTCCAGCGCCGCGGCGGCCTTAAGAAAAACAGGATGGCCTTTCATCGGGTCTAACCGTCCAATGATTCCAACCAATAGCGCCGTTTCTGCCACTCCCCACTGCGCCCGCAACGCCCGGCCCAGCTCGGCCTCAGGATGGAAAATCCCTGTGTCTATCCCGTTCGAGATCACCACCATCTTTTCCGGCGGGAATCCTTTTTTCAAATAGGCGGTTTTTCCGGCTTGCGAGTTTACAATGACCAGGTCGGCCAACCTGGCAAACAGACGCTCGAGCCAGAAACTCACCCGGAAGGTCCAATCATAGTTGCCAAGCTCTTTCCCGGTAGTCCGTACTCCCAGGACCACGCGCATCGACGGGTAAACCAGCTTCGATAAGGCTGCCAGGAAATTGGGTACTGGCAAGTAACCATGCAGAACATCCGGCTTCAACTCGCCTATCGTGCGTGATAAACGCCAAAGAAATCCAATGACATCCCAGCGGTTATGCTTGTCAAGTGATATGACGCGGATACCAGCCTGCGCCATTTCAGCTTGCAGCGCTCCACCGCCATAGAAGCACAATACCACTGGTTCGAAGCGGGTTTTATCCATGCCTTTGGCCAGGATGACCAACTGACGTTCGACCCCGCCAAAATTTAATGAACGGACGAGGAAAACAATTTTCATGATCTTTGAGAAACTTGGTGACTTATTATAATCGAAACCTAACGGGAGATTTTCACGCAAAGCCAGGCACAAATAAATTTCCCACCCCGTATTTATTCCTCACGGTTTTGAAACTACCTGAATCGTTTCCCCATAAAATACATCGTCCCCTTTTGCGGGTCCCTGAGACCATTTTCCACAGATTCCCAAAATTCCGGGGTCTACAGGTACCAGGTCGCTATTGACTACCAGTAAAATTTCATTATTGGCAGCCAAACCTATCGTATTGGTAATCGTGGTTGGCGCAGCGAGGTTTTTGAATTCTCCGATAAATTCCGAGTACATAAAATCGTGCAGGCTGGCTTTAAATTCATCCAGGAGCAGATCCGGCAGGAATGGATGAGGCGCCTGATCATCTGAAACGAGCCGGATGTACGAACCGGTTGGAATACGGGCGTAAATTACCGCGCTTCCCGTGGGACAGGTGACTACTGCATGGTTTGCCGGGTGTGCCAGCCCGCGCACAAGCATCGGACCGATGACCACAAAAGCCACCAGAACGGCGCTCGAACCGATCAAAATTCCAGGAAACTCAATCGGACGGGTGTCTTGAAGCAAGGACATCCGTTTGAACCGGCTGAGCAGAAAGACCAGTCCAACCGCCGGGTAGGTCACATAAAAAGGCAGTGTAGCGGCATAAACGCGCATACGGTCAGCTTCCCAGGGTGGCACGAACGGGATGGATAGGAAAGTACCTACCAGCGCAGCCATCAGCAAAGCAGGGATTGGCTCACGCCATTTAGAGATACACCACACCAGACCTGCCACACTCAACAGCAATAATAGCAACCGGGCGAGCAGGGCCACGGTAGCCTGCTTACCTCCCACAAAGCCAAAGACACTGGAGGATCCCCCAGGAGAAGAAGGCTGGCCAGGTCTTTAGCACACCCGCGATAAATTTCTCTGGATGCTGATTCATTTCCGCAAATGCCAGAGCATAAATCTTCTGAGAGTAGGCCGGTTCAGAGAGCTGCATGATTTCAGGGTGATCTCTTTTAACTTGTTGCCACCCTTTGCCCCCGGAGGCCAAGTCATATAGGGTATACGAAAAATTGGCAAATGGGGTTCCTACAGGAGAAGCCAGAGCCAGGAACATTATTGTGTTGATTAGGAAACCCGCCACGAGAGCGCCAGCCCCCATTGCTAATACCGGGAAAGAGACGATCCTCTTCTTTCGAAAAACCCAGGCTGCCCACACAACCAGCACAGGCAAGATAAAGAAAGTCCCAGCTCTGGCGTTCAGCGCCAGGGTTAGAAGGAAAATTCCACCGAGCACATAGCCGATCTTTTTTTGCCAACCTCCCCGCCACAGCAATGCCAGGCCAAGCGCGCCTGAAGAAAGCCCCAGGTTTTCGGTTAACGTGGTCCCAGTAAAACGCCGGTAATACAGGAACAATACCACCATCACCAGAGTGGCAGCCAGGATACCGTGCGTGCCTTGCACTTCGCGCGCCAGCAAGTAGCAGGCTACCGCTGTAATCGCCACCAGTACAGCCAGGGTCAATTGAAGGTTACGTCCGGTCAGCCCAAGCAGCGCCGCAAGCATCCCGGCAAACAATGGGCGGCGAGAAGAAAAAGAGGAAAAAAGCTGCCCTTCCAACAGCCGGCGGGCATCGCTGTAATATCCGGCAGCGTCACTGAAAGGTATCAAGCCACCAAGAATACTTGGCTCGCTGACCCCGCTCGCCCATAACCCGGAAACCGTCAGCGCAAACAACGCCAAAATCAAGCCAAGGCCTAGCAGGGTACCTTTCCATCCGCCCGGTAAAAAAGCCAAAAAAACCAACCCTATCATCGGAATTAAGATCACAGTAAAGTCATAACGCACCGATAGGCCAAGCTGTTCCGGTAACGGGAGGCTTAATAACACAGCACATAAAATCAAGGCCAACCCGGCTGCCAGGATATGACCGGTAATTTTTGATCGAAAAACGTTTACAGGCATACGCGGCTTTTTGATCCCTCAAATGAATTTGATCCGGCTGGCAGCAAACGCCACCATTTTCAGCAACAGCCAGCCGTGCTTCCAGCGCTGGATATTGGTGGTACCGTAGGTGCGTTCCCGGTAGCGGATGGGCAAGTCAACGATCTTTAGGTTCATTCGCGCCGCGCCGAAAAGCAGGTCAAAGTCGCCGAACGGATCGAAATCTCCAAAGTAAGCCCGGTTAGCGACGATGCGCTCATAATCTGCCCTCCAAAGCGCCTTGGTCCCACACAAAGTATCCTTAACCGGCTGCCCTAAAAGCCAGGAAAAAGCCAGGCTGAAAAATTTGTTGCCTAAAAGGTTGAAAAGGCGCATGGCTTCTTTTTCCATCGGGTAAACCAGCCGCACCCCATTGACAAAATCCCCTTTACCCGAGCGCAATACCGCGTAGAAACGCGGCAGGTCTTCCGGGGGCACGGTCAGATCAGCATCCAGGATCATCAAAATATCCCCGCCGGATTCGGCAAAACCCTTACGCACCGCATCGCCTTTTCCCACGCCGGCCTGGCGGAACAGCTTACATTCACATTCCGGGTGGCTGGCCATAGCCGCTTCAATCGCTTCACAGGTATTATCGCCTGAATGTCCTTCTACGAATACAATCTCAGTCCCCAGGCCCATTTCCGGCACCTGTTCGAAAATGTGGGGAATGTTGCCTGCTTCATTACGAGCTGGAACAATCACTGAAACCTGGGCTTCGCTTTCCTTTGAAGCGGGATTCGGCCTGGCAACGATCATACGAGTTAGCGCCAGTTCTCTAAACGGCCAGAACCTGACCAGGAAACGGTTGCAGAATGCATCAAATAGAGGCGTACGTAAAGGCCACAAAATATCTGGCCAGGAGCGAATTACCTCAAAATCAGACAGGTAGAGCAGGTTGGTAATATCCTCAACTGTCAGCCAGTTCTGATACAAATTGGGCCTGGCAAGCCCCAGTTTTTCTACCAGCCCTAATAAGGGCTCCCACAGGCGGCTGTAGGAATTGATAATCACCCGTGTATGGGGTGAACACACCTGCTTTACCTGGCCCAAAATGGTCTGTACGTCCCACACGTCGTTCAACAAATCTGAAAGAATAATAACGTCGAATTTCTCATCCGGGTCGAAGCTGTGTCCATCAGCCTGAACAAACTTCAGCTCAGGGTGACGTTGGACAGCCTGTTGGACCATTCCTTGCGAAATATCGATCCCTACCCCGTAAGATGGCCTGACGGCTGCCAGCAGATCGCCCATGGCGCAACCTATTTCCAGCACCCGCTGACCGGGGGCTACCAGAAAGCTGTAAATTTCAGCCAGGCGTTGGTGATAAAAACCACCCCAACCTTTTTTTGACAGGCCAGCCACATTATCCCAATGTACCTGGCGGATCTTATGAAAGTCGGCTGCCCTCAGGTCGCTGGAATTGGGAAAAGTCACGCAGAGAAGTTTCCTTTCTTGAACAATCTTTGGGCGACCGAAATAGCCAATGGCAGGATGAAAATCACAGGAATTACCCAAATCATGATATAGCTGGCGTATTCAAAATAATAACGGAAGCGCGAATACCCAATAATACCATCAACCACTTTATTCCCGCCTTCCCCATAATCGCTCACCAGGGATTCAATTTTTTGAGTTGAGTACCCCTTTGTAGCATAATAGGGTCGAACCAATTCAGGATTTTCTTCAATTTGTGAAATATCATTGGGAATGACAACCCCAAAATCCGGGTCGAATATCCACCAGGTATCTTGAGCATCATCCACCGGCGCGGTGACAACCACATGCCCACTCAGGCCAACAATTTTAGCCTTGATCCCTTTTTCCCTTAATATTCCGGTCATAACGAAAGCCTCTTGTGAACAAAGGCCTACCCCGCGCTCTACTGCCCGGTGGTAATCAACGAATTGATATTTTAAAAATAAGGCCGGATAGATAAAACTGGCCCCAAATAGGATAAAATTCTCATAGAACGGAACGCGCAGGTGGTATTTTTCGATCCCGTCGTCTCGCCAATTGTGTGCAATCCCCTGATTAACGATCGCATTGATCTGAGTCAGGGTTTGGATGCGATCTCCTGAAACCCGGTCCAGGGCCTGGTAGAATTGTGCTTCAGTCAGCGTAATATCATTAGGAAATTCGTTATGCGGGTCAGTGTAGATTGCTGGGTTGCGCATGTTGACAAAGACACCCACAAAGTTGTTAATAATAAGAATAATGCCAATAATCGCCAAAGGTACCTTTAACTTTTTCATATCGTGGTCAATTCCCTGAATAAATTTTCCCATAGGGTCATCACGCTGTCCAGGCTAAAGCGCTCGCTGGTGAGGCGCGCCTGTTCCCCCAGGCTGGCACGCCGGTCTATGTCGGACATCAAATTATCCATGGCAGCCGTCAGGCTGTCTACATCATCGGGTTCTGCCAGGAGGCCGTTCACGCCATCTTGAACCACTTCAGCCACGCCAGGTGAGCAGTTTGCAGCCACCACTGGCATTCCACAGGCCATTGCTTCGCCAAGGACGTTGCCAAAGCCCTCGTATCTGGATGGCAGCACGAATAAATCGGCCTTTAAATAATAATCGTAGGGGTTTTTCACCCTGCCGGGCAAAAATACTCTTTCACCCAGCCTAAATTCAAACACCAATCGTTCCAATTCGCTGCGTTGAGACCCTTCACCCAGGATCAGCAAATTCCAATCTGGATGGTGATCTCCCAATCTAGCAAATGCCCTGATCAAAAGATCATGGCCTTTTTCGTGTGACAGGCGTCCTGCAGCGATAACGAAAGGACGTTGTGGCAAGAATGGCGTTTCGCCCTGAACAGCTGGTGGCGGGAAGATCGGGTTGGGGATGGTGCACACTCGCTCGGCCAGGAGTGGCTTGAAAAATGCCTGGTTATTATTGCATATTACTACCAGCCGGCAGGCTAAAGGGTACAACAAGGTCCTGAGACAGTTCCAGACTGGTCCGATGCGATGTTTAGCTGGATCAGTTCGCTCGGAAATGATAATGGGGATATTCAGGTCACGAATCGCCACCAACGTCAGCACATTCATCGTCTCGATGAAGCTGATCACCACCTGCGGATTGCTCTTACGAATGGCTTTGCGTAACGCCCTGACCCGTAAGAAATTATTCCACAGCCCGGCCAGCGGATTGGCAACTTCTTTCAGGAGACCCAGGCGAATCCAATGGACATGCGGATCCAACTCAAAAAAAGAAGCCCAAGCGCTATCATTCAATGAAATAAGAGTCACCTCCCATCCTCTGGCTATCCATGCGTTGGCCAGGATTGTTAGGACGCGTTCAGCACCTCCGTACGCCAGGGATGGAATTGTTAAGGTTATACGCATTATTTTTTCTACCAACTCTTTGCTGGATTTTCTTTCCCATCGATGAATAACTTAGATCGCTGGACAGAGCAATCGGCTATCGGTAGCTGATAACGTTGGCTTATTTTCAACCCATTATTATATTTATTTTGAGAAGGGCAATAATAATGCCCTAAGTTTATTCAATTGAAAACTTTGCGCCAATTTGCAACCCTTCTAGCAACCTCTGCGTCAGTGATTTCATCTAGTTTATCACTGATCGGGATTCCATCAGTCCCAATTTCTGGATGTGTGATCTTCCTCCAGGCATAATCCACGATCTTACCCGGTAGGCGGAGCCAACTCTTCAGGTTCCTGGGAACCCGCCCGGGTGAGGGAACAGGCCCTGGCATTAAAGCCGGGTCTGGGCGGGCAGGGACATGAATTTCTCCTTTACAGATAGCCGCTAACCAGTTTGCCAGATCGCCAATCGGGTTGGCAGAATTCATCAACGCTTCATGCGCCCAGGTTTGCAGCGGTTTACAGGTATTGGGCATGACCGGATCGTCGATCACTTCCAGGAATCTTTGCAGGGTCTCAATCTGGGGAACCAAATCGTACCAGTCGGCCTGGACGTAATCAGGGAAATGGATCGGCTCGATCATGTAGATTGGCTTATTCGCCACGGCGGCTTCGATAAGGGTTGTGCTGTAAGATGACATCACAATGTCGCTCGCCAGGACCCATTCCCGGACTGTTCCCTCTTTTATGATGTGCATGCCCGGGTCCTGTCCAAGTGCTTCCCGGCAGGTACTAATAAAAACACCTTGCGGGGTTGCGGGTCGCGGCCGTACAATGATTTCGACGTTTGCGATGTGTGTCCCCTCCTGCCACCATTTAATCGCCTCTTTAAAGGAGTTCATGGCAAAATCGCGGTAGTTGAATGCGTCTCCCTGCCCGGCTTTAAGGTATTCCTTCAGCTTGGCATCCCCATAAAACGCCGCTCCATAATTCTCTGGCACGAACACCCAACGCTTGCATGGATCAATCCCGTACCGTATTGCCAGTTCGGCTCGCGAGATGAAATACGAGCTGTAAGGCGGTTGGTAAAGCGCGTAGAATGGGTTGCCATTGATAAAAATGTGTTCGCGTGGGACGCCGTATTCTTCCAGGTAGGCAGCATAGAATTTCCCCCAGGCATGGTGGAGCACATGTTTTTTAGCAATGGTATCCTTCGGCGCTTTATACGCCTGGTTGATCTTCGAGAAAATTTGCTCATAGGCCAGGTTTACCACGGCAGCTTCCGGCCAGGCCTGCAGCACTTTGCGGGGGCCGAAGTCGAATGCAGAGTAAAAATAAGGCATTGTGATCACGCGAGGCTGGTATTTCGCAATAGTTTTTTGGAAACCATGCGCATCCACTATAGAGGCGATCTCAATGTCAACTCCATACTTTTCTGCCATTAAGCATTTAACCGCACAGGCGATATCCAGCTCCCGTGCGATGTGTTCAACTAACAGAAGAAGGTCAATCCGCTGTTTTGCCATCCTTAATCCTTCAGATCAGCCCGGAGATGCGTTTCGCCAGCGAAGCGCCGTCCAGGCCATGCGCCTGGAGTACTTCCCAGGGCGTCCCGCAGGCCGGGTAGCCTTCGACAGCCAGTTTCACCAGCTTGCGCCCTCCCAGCATCTGCAGATCATTTAATCCATTCAGCAAGCAGTCCCCCAAACCGCCTACCGGGGCATGGTCTTCAAGCACAAAGATGCTTTGATGATCCACCACGCTTTCCTTCAACCAGTCCAGGTCCACCCGGTTGAGCCAGGGCATATCGATCACTTTCAAACCGGTTCCATGGACAGCAAGCATTTCACTTGCCACTAAGGCTTCGTGCAGCATCACCGGACCGTAACCGAACAGAACGGCATCTTTGCCTTCGGTGAGCGCCGCACCGTGCCCAAAAGTCAGCCGGTAGCCTTCTGGCAGGCTGATTTCACGCGGTGAAGGCCCAATGATCAAGCGGATCACGCAGTTATTTTTCGACTGGTTAACACAATATTCCAACACCTGGCGTGATTCCAGGGCATTGCAAGGCTGCAGGATTTCAAAATTTGGCAACGCTCCGAAAAGGGAAATATCCCGCAGGCTCTGATGTGACTGCCCAGGCCCAGCCGGGATCAGGCCTGAATAGTGGCAGGCATAGATAATTTTGGTCAGTTCACTGCCATTGGTATAAATCTGTTCGTTGGGGCGTGAAGCCAGGAAGGAAGCAAACGTATTTACTACCGGGAGCAGGCCCTGCAATGCCAGGCCGCCAGCCATCGAAACCATATCCTGCTCGGCAATCCCATCCTCGATAAAACGCTCCGGGTAAGCAGCTTCGAAACCGCGCAGCCGGCAGTCTGCCGAAAGGTCAGCATCCAGCACTACCAGGTCTTTGCGTCGAGCGCCCAACTCTACCAACGCCTGCCCAAAGGCCTCAGCCACATATTCGCGCGAAGTCGCGCTGGCGTGCTTTGGTTCCGGCGTTACCAGTTCAGAGGCGATCGGTGCCAGGCCAAGTCCGGCTAACCGGGTATTGATCCTCCCCATGATTTCGGCGTAACCCGCTTCAAACGACGCGTCATCCGGAGCGCCTGAATGCCAGCGGTACAGTCCGTTGCCAAGCTTGAGCGCCGCGGGATGTTCCATGAACGAGACGCCGCGGCCCTTGATTGTATCAGCAATCAAAATTTTTGGCCGGTCGGTGACCTGCTTGAAATCTGCCAGCACCGCGTCAAGCTGTTTTAGATCGTGACCGTTGCAGCGGGTGACATACCAGCCGAAAGCCTTGAACTTGACCTCCAGGTCCCCCAGGTCACTGATCTCTTTGACCGGTTTGTCCGACTGGACCTTGTTATGGTCGACGATCACGTTCAGGTTCGTGATCCCCTGGGTAACCGCCGTCTGCAAGCCTTCATAGATCTGGCCTTCCTCCAGTTCGCCATCCCCTGTCATCACAAACACCCGGCCCCTAAATCCTTGCAGCTTCTTGGCAAAGGCCATGCCTTTACCCTTCGAGATGCCCATGCCCAGCGAACCGGAGTTCGCCTCGATACCAGGCAGGGTTACCACCGGGTGCCCGTAGGTGCCGCCCAGGCGGCGCAGTCGCATAAACTTTTCCTCAGGCAAGACCCCCAGCGAATAGAAAACAGCATACAGGCCGGGGACGTCATGCCCTTTGGAAGAAAAATAGATATCCCGGTCGGGGTTCTTGACACCCGCCGCAATGGTGTTCATCTCCTGATAGTACAGCCAGGTGACGATATCCAGCGAGCTAAAACTTGAACCCAGGTGGCCCGACCCGGCTCGCTTAACCTCGGCCAATGTGTTGGCCCGGCACATATCGGCAATCAGCTCCATGCGGGCAAATCTGTCTAATGCAGCCTGGTTTACGCGCTGAAATTCGGCGATGGGAATGAGACGGATGTCTACCATAAATGAATACTCCAGTATGCTGATGATAAGGCATTCTTAACCACAAAGTCATGACGCTCGTCAACTCACCCTATGGGGTGAGGTCACAAAGGTTTTAAGATTACTAATCTTAAATTCACAAACTATTGTGTTCTTCGTTGGGATTTCTTTTTTCTTTGCTCCGTTTTTGATCCACAAATCTTTGTGTCCTTTGTGATCTTTGTGGTGAAATCTTCTTCATTAAACCCGATTACGTAATCAAGCTTCAAGGATATATGGCGCTTTTTCGATCAACGGCAGCCGCGCTTGCCCGCTACTCACCAGCTCTTCTGCGTACTGCCAGTCGTATGGCTGGTTTACGTCGAACCCTTCATTCTCAGCAGTGAAAAATGGCATTAAAACATCCCCGGCGATGGAATGGCCTTGCAGTACTACGCGCGTCCAGGCAATTTCCAGGCTGGCATTTTGCGCGTACACCAGGGGCAGCGCCTGGTAAGGCGTGCTGTGCCAGGGCAACTCCTGCGAACCAAAGGGCATCAGCGGTACCATGCGTTTGCCGCGCACGACCCACATTTTGCCCGGGTGCTGCTTGCACTTCTCGACCGCCCGCAGGGAATCCACGCCTTCTTCGGCCAGGAATGCCTTCCAGGCGCGGCTGATCGTTTCCGGCATTCTGAAAGGGCTGGTCGGGCGCAGGATGCTGAAGCAGTCGTACTCGCGACCCATTTCCTTGAGCCGGGTCAAAGTATACTCAAGCCATTCGATGTCGGGAGAAACGTCGCCTGCCAGCTCAACCGGGCGCAGAAAGGGCGCTTCGGCCCCATAATAACGGCCGATTCTGGCATATTGCTCCGAATCGGTCGAGACCATCACTGCTGAAAAGATGCCGCTTTGCAGGGCGGCCGAGATAGTATAGGCGATCACCGGATGCCCCGCCAGTGGGTGAATATTCTTGCCGGTCACACGCTTGGAACCGGCGCGAGCCGGAATCAGGCCGATAATGCTGGGAGTTTTTGGCATGAATTCTCTACACCTGGGTAGGATCGACGATGAAGTTGATCACCTTGACGTCAGAATAGATATCCAACGCCTCGGTACCGGGCTCGCGCGTCCCGTTGCCAGAATCTTTCATGCCGCCAAAAGGCATGTGCGGTTCGGAGCCATACGTGGCGCCGTTGACAGCCACCACCCCGGCGCGCACTTTCTGGCAGAACTGCATGGCGCGGTGCAGGCTGCGGGTATGGATACAAGCCGTCAACCCGTAAGAGGTATCGTTTGCCAGCGCCAGCGCCTCCTTGAAATCGTTCACGCAGTACAGGCAGGTCACCGGGCCGAATAACTCCTTGCGCGAGATTTCGGCGTCCGGCGCCACGTTCTCGACCAGGGTGGGCGCCAGGTAAAATCCACCCTGGTGTGCGGCGTCTTTCATCTGGAAACCGCCGGTCAGCACGGCGCCGCCCTGTTGCCGGGCGCGCTCCACCACCGCCAACATCATATCCAACTGTTCCTGGTTGATCACCGGGCCGAAATCATCTTCGTCCGCTGCTCCAACCTTGAGCTGGTTAATTTTTTCGACAAACAACTGCTTGAAGCGGTCGTAGATTGCCTCAAACACGATAATGCGGCTGCCGGCCGCGCAGCGCTGCCCGGCGTTGCTGAAGGCCGATAAAGCCGCCCAGTTAACCGCTTTTTCCAGGTCGGCGTCATCCGCCACCACGAAGGGATTTTTTCCACCCAGTTCGAGCGAAATTTTCGCCAGTCGTTTTCCGGCCGCCTGCTGGATATAGCGGCCCACCTCGGTCGAGCCGGTAAAGCTGATTACACCTACTCCAGGATGCTCCACCAAAGGCGCCCCGGCTTCTTCCCCATAACCCTGGACGACGTTCAGCAGCCCGGCCGGCAGGCCAGCGGCGTGGGCAACCTCGGCGAAGATCCAGGCTGTCACCGGCGTATCTTCCGCTGCTTTGAGCACCACGGAATTTCCACACACCAGCGCCGGAAAGACTTTCCAGGCCACATTGGCGATGGGAGTATTGCCCGGCACGATCAGACCGGCCACGCCAACCGGCTGGCGTACGATCATGGAATACTTGTTGGGCATCCCACTGGCGGTCGTGCGCCCGTACAGGCGCTGGCCCTCGCTGGCGTAAAACAGGCCCAGAGCGATGGCACCGCCGGTTTCACCCAGGGCATCCTTGTAGGATTTACCGGTTTCCAGGTGCACCACACCCGCAATGTCTTCCTGGCGTTTCTGCATGGCAACCACCACCTTATGCAGGAGCATACCACGCTGCACCGCCGGGGTATCCGCCCAGGCAGGCTGAGCACATTGCGCCGCAGCTACGGCTTCCTGGATATCTGCCGCCCGCGAGCGAGCAATCCGGCACACGAGCTGCCCGGTAGCCGGGTTCAGTTTATCGAAATATTCACCACCGGCAGCCGGCGTCTGCTGACCGTTAATCCAATTGGGCAGATCGCTCGGGAAAAGAGAATTCGTCATGCCAATACCTTTGCCAAACAGCGTAGGATAGGGCTTCAGGAGTGAAATTCAGCCGGAATCTGTAAAAGCCCAGGAAGGTAATTTTAACACTTTTTTATCGTTGTAAGGAAGTAGAATTCGAGTTTGGCGGACGCGAAAAATGTTGTCGAGAACCTCCGCACGAAAATCAAGTAATAAATTCAATGCTCCAAAAAATGTAAGGGCGAATACAGTTAGTATGACCCAACAAACCCTGCGCTGTGAGATTAATAAGGCTCGGAAAATTTGCGCGCGATGTATGCGATACCCAGAATACCCCAACGAGTTTTTTTATAGTGGATCTCTCTACCTACGGTTTCCACAGAGTTGCCCCGATGAACCTCTCCGTATCAGGGTCGGTGTTGTAATAGTAGGTGGTTACAATGGTACCGTCCTGGCGCTGGATCGTGCGCGGGTAACCCAGATCAGTGCCCCCGCCATCCTGGCGCAGATAGATCACCTCTCCCCAGGTTTTCCCGCCATTATCGCTCAAACGAGCCTGGATACCGAAGAGGGCGGCGCGGTAGCCGTAAGTCAGGCAGACCCGCCCATCCTGCAACTTGATCATCGCCGGCGGGTTACCTCCCGAACCGGCGTAGGGCACCGGTCGGTTGAGGTAATGGAAACTCGAACCATTGTCGGTCAATTCATACAGGTCAATCCAGGTATGCACATGCTCAAAATCACCTACGGCCACATTGCAGCGGATGGCGGTCAGAATCGAATTTGCGTCCAGCCGCACGCTGGACGGCATGATCATATGATTGGTCGGAGAAGTGCCCACCCAGGCAACGAATTTGAATGTCTTCCCCGCATCCGTGGTGCGTGCCATGAACACCCCGGCGCCTTCATCGCCATTCTGCCGGGCGGCAGTGAGAAAGACCATGCAGTCATCCGGCCCGTTGACGATATAGTCCGTGCGCGCTTCGATGCCGGACTGACCAAACATGGGGAAACTATACGGTCCCTCCCAGGTATGGGCGCGGTCGTAAGAGATGTAGAACCAGGCCAGCGTACCGCCCCCCAAGCCGGTACGGGCGCACATCATGGCAAAATCCTGGTGGGTAAAGTTGATCCCTCCTGGACATGGCCTGGGGAGCGGTTCCTGCTTCATCTCGATGGCCTTAGCCACCCGCAGATCCGGAAGCATGTGTTCGTCCGCTGAAAAGCCCCGGTCGCCCGGCGAAGGAGCAGGAGTGCGAATAGTTGTCCAGGTGCGCCCGCCATTCAGGCTGCGCGACTGCAAAGGATAGGCCGGCGCATCTTCCCGCCGGGCATGGAAACCAGCGTGGGCCTGGAAGGTGCACTGAGTGAAGCTGACCACGAACTCATCGCCCCAGCGCCACATGCCATAATTGGCCGGCCAACCGGCAAATTTACCATCTTCGCGATAAACGACTACATTTTCTATTTCCATTTTTACCTCACTTAAGCTGCTTTTTTGATAATCCAAATTTCCGAAACTTCGTGCCCTGCCCCCAACCCTCCCAGGCCGGGCTGGCGAAGCAGTGACAGGTGCAACTCACCTCGACAGGTGGCGGTGGGTGGGATGTCGAATTCGAGCGGCTGGCGCGGGTAGGTCTTGTTCATAAAGGGATGAATCTCGATATCATCGTCCGCCACCAGGCGAATCTTCACTTCATCTTCTGTATCAGAATAGACCACTCTAACTTTATACTGCGCCTCAGGGTCCAGGTTTGGAAAAACCATTCTAAAAGGAAAATCGTTCAGGTTGCCGGTATACCCCCGCCAGGACCGCCGAGATGGCAGGATATCTTTCCAGTAAGGGAAACGCCGGTGAGGCGACCGGTAAAAACCGGGGTCTTCCTCGTAGGGTAAACCCTTCACCACGAAAGGACAATCATACGCATTGCTCAAGTCCACATAATAGCCCCCCGGCCCGGGATCTGTCCAGCTAACTAACTTGTTGAGTTGATCCAGGCGTTCCTGTTCGTTTGACAGGGTGCGCACGATCCGGAATTGTTCTTTTAACCAGCGCCTGTCGTTCAGCGGATAATCCACGCCGTCCAGGTTAGCCCCGCGCGTTTCTGCCTGAGCATAGTAGAGCGGTACGCTCAACTGCATGTGGATGCTCTGGAACAGCGCTTCGGCCAGTTGGAAGAGACGGGTGCGCCACTGCCGCGACACGGGTTGAAGCAATGCCTGGTCCAGGATGGCCTGCGCCTGGTCTAGCGCCAGCAGTGAGTCAAGCTGATCCGCCTGGCGCAGGCGATCCATGGCCTGCTCTTCCAGGCCGGTCTCATACAGCAGGCGGCTGCGTGTGTAAGCGTCGTAATAAGCCCGGTAAAGCGCCTGTTGGAAACGCCAGTTCTGCAAAAGCCGCGGAGAGGCTGATTTTTCAATCGCCTGAAACTGCTGCAAGGTGGGAAAAACGCTGGCATTGGTAGCCAGCGGCCCGGTCCAGTTGCGTTCCAGTGCCATAATTCCCATGGCGAAATCGTGAGTGTATTTTTCCCCGATAAAGAAACGGCTGTACTGGCGCAAAATTTCAAGCACTTCTTGCTGGGGATCCCATCCCAACTCACTCCAGACGAACTTGTTAATGTCGTCGTTGCAGCCTTCAGAATAGGTCAGGAAACCGATCACTTCCTCGCCCATCTGGCGGAAAATGGCACTTTCACTGCGCGGGCGCGGGTTGATCGTTTCGCGGCCTTCGGTCAACGCGAAGGCGATATCCCATTCCGGGATGGGATACTGGCAGTCCAGGCTGTGGGTAATATCCGGATAATTGCGGATGGGATACTTCTGCGGCACCAATCGGCGGAATTCGGCGGGGGTCATATGGATCCAGGGCCCGTACACCACCCCATGCAGCCACTCCGGTGACTTACTTTTCAAGATATCCAGGAATTCATCCATCCATTCCTGATTAAATCCCTGGGCGGAGACCCACATCTGAGCTTTTGGATGGTATTTTTTCAGCAGCCGGGTTTGCTTTTCAAGCATGGGCATCAGGTATTTGGGGCGCGTATTGCCCGGGTCGCCGCCTGGCACCAGGATAGCATCGATGCGCGGCAGGCGTTTGTAGACCTGCTCCCACTCATTCAAGGCGAACTCCACCATTTCTGGACGGGAGTAATCGTCATCCATCGCCGGGTACCAGATCCACACATCCAGCCCATAATCATCCGCAATTCTCGACATGCCTTCCATCATTTCCATCGGCGGGCGAGGGAAATGCACACTGTCCGGCAGATCATCCGAGCGCGGTGGGATCAGCTCGATAGCATTCGTCCCAAAAATAGCCATATCGCGCATGTATTGGTCCCACTGGTCGAGGTCCCAGGCGTCGTAGGAATTGGTCTTGTCACGGTAACCAAGCTGGTGACCGCGCAGGGTATACCTGGGGGCGGTGCTGATCTCCAACGCCTCTTTCAGGGTTACGCTGCCCCTATCCATGCACAGGTGGCGCAGCAGGCAACCGGCCCCAAACAGCACCCCGCGCCGGTCGTTGCCCAGAATGAACACCCAGGGGACGCCCTGGCGGGTAACGGTATGCACCTGATATCCATCTGCTGGACCAGACCGGGCTGTCTCTGCTGCCCAACCTGACACCTGCTGGTCCTGGTCGAACAATTCAGCCAGCTCAGCCGCCTGGCCCAGGACGATCACCGGTGATTTACTGGCAGGTATCTCGGTGGTAATTTGCCAGCGAATATTCGTCCGCTTCTGCACCTCTTCCACCAGGACCATTACCGCTTTGTGCTCCTGTTTGCATACCCGCGGCGGAACCAGCACCACTGCTCCGCTCAGATCCAACCCCAAATCTGAAGATCTTATTCCCTTTTCCATAACCCACTCTCCTGAAACCAAAAATAAAATTGCCGGTTATCAATCACACCATTACGCCTGGCCCGGTGAAAGACCCTTGCGAAGGTTCCGAAACCTTCGCAAGGGTAGAAGCATCACCACCGCGGGACAGGGCACAATCAGAAGGTTGAAGATAGAAACTCAGCCTTTCATACCGGTCAGAACAATACCCTGGATGAACTGTTTTTGGGCCAGGAAATAAATGATGACCACCGGGGTGACCATGAGAACCGCTAATACCATCATCAGGTGGGTCAGGTCCAGGCCCGATTCCTGGCGCTGCAGGGAGTTCAAGCCCAGGGCCAGGGTCCATACATTCTGCTTGGTCAGGAAGATCAACGGCTGCATGAAGGCATTCCAGTTATCCAGGACGGATTGGATGGTCACGACGATCACGGCCGGCTTGGCCAGCGGCACCATGATCTGGAAGATAATCCTCAGGCGGCTGGCCCCATCGATGCGGGCGGCATCCTCCAGCTCGACCGGAATGGTGCGGAAGAACTGCCTGAGCAGAAAAATGTAGAAAGCCTCGCCGAAGAAGTTTGGTAAGATCAGAGGCCAGAACGTATTCACCCAATGCACCTTGGAGAACATGATGTAGATCGGGATCATGGTGACTACGTAAGGGAGCATCAGGGTGGCTAACAACAAAGCGAAAATGGTGTCCCTGCCCTTGAAGCGCAAACGAGCAAAGGCGTAGCCAGTGATGATCGTGCACAGCACCGTTCCGATCGTTGAGGTGATGGTGATGATCAGGGTATTGCGTGCGTACAGGGCTACTGGCACCATGCTGAAGACGTCCACGTAGTTCTGCCAGCGCACCGGATTGGGAATCATCTGCGGTGGGAATACAAAAATTTTTCCGGGCGCTTTCAAGGAGGATGAAATCAGCCAGAAGAATGGCGTGACCATCACCAACCCGCCCCCAATCAGGATCAAATAACCCAAAGACCGTTGAATCAAGCGTCTCAGTTTCATGCTCGCTCTCCTCCTTCAGCTTCGTAATAGACCCACAATTTTTGGGTGCGGAATAGCAGAATGGTGAGCAGCATGACCACTACGAACAAGACCCAGGCCATGGCGCTGGCGTAACCATTTCTGAAATAGCCAAAGGCGTTGCGGTAGGTATAGAGCACATAAAACAAAGCGGCATTGCCCGGCCCGGCCGGATCGCTGGTTGTAGCTCCGCCAAACAGGATGTAAGCCACACTGAAAATTTGGAAACTGGAAATGACCGACATAATCATCTGGAAAAAGATCACCGAAGAAGTCATCGGGATGGTGATGTTCCAGAATTTGGTCCAGGCGTTGGCGCCATCCACTTCGGCCGCCTCGTAATACGTCTCAGGCACGCCTTTGATGGATGCCAGAAAGATCAGGGCGGCGTTGCCCAGCCCCCAAAGCTGGATCAACACCAACGACCGGATAATCCAATCTGGATCGGTCAACCAGCCGGGATAAGGAAGCCCGAGCAATTTCAGCCGGGAAATTGACCGGGCCGAATTCCGGGTTCAAAGCCCAACGCCAGATGATGGCGCTGGCCACGGTGGGCACCAGCGACGGCATATACCACATCGTGCGCCAGACCGAAATCCCTTTCAAATTCTGGCTCATCAGCAGGCCGATGGTATAGGCCACGATGATGGATAGGGGAATAAAAAGTAACGAATAGTTAAGCGTCACCGAAACAGATTTCATGTACAGATCATCCTGTGGAAGGTGCTGGTAATTAGCCAGGCCGATCCACTGCGGACTGCTAATAATTTCATATTTGGTAAAACTAAGCAGGAGGCTGGCGAGCACCGGCCCAATCTTGAACAGGATCAAACCGATAACGGCCGGAAGGATTAATATCCAACCCCAAACTGTTTCTTCGAATTGCAGCTTCCTGGTAAACGCAAACCAGTTATTTATACGTGACCGTATAGTGGGAACCGGAACAACAGATTCGATTTTCATAGTTCCTCCACAACGGATTGGTGGAAACGGACCAGCGTAAAAACCGGCCCATTTCCACCAAAAAAGGAAACCAAACTGAAATAACTAAGTCACTTCACCAGTGACCAGCAGGTGTTCGGACTTTGGTCGCAGAACTGGTGCGATCTGCTCCCAACGCTTCTTACCGTTGAATAGATCGGTCAGGTATGGGGTCCACAAATCGATGAAATACTGGTACCAGGAACCCCAATAAGAATTGATCGTGTCGCCCGGCCAGCGGAAGGTATCCTTGTTTTCAAAGACATCGTAAGCCAGCTGTCGGTCGGCTTTGGCGGGCGGAGGGGTGCCGTTGAGGAAGTCGTCGCGCAGCGCCTTGAGGGTTGGCTGCAAATGACCGCGGTCAACCAGGATCTTCTGCCCTTCGGGGGTAGCCGTGCAGAAGTAAATAAAGTCGAAGGCCACATCCTTGTGCTCGCTGCCGGTGAAGACGCACAGGGGCGAATACTGCCCGTAGGTGATCTTCTTCTTGCTGTAGGGCACCTGGATGAAGCCCATATCGACACCCTTGGACACATAATCGCCCATATCCCACACGCCGTCGTGGTACATGGCCACAGTTATCAGATGGCGGTTCGAGATCCAGGGCGGACTGGTACTTGCCTGAAGGAGACACAAAAGACTTAAGACCCAGGTCGGCCAGCCAGTTCATCGCTTCGGTGAATTCGGGCGTATCGATGGGCATGGTCATGTCGGCTTTGATGATCTCAGCGCCGTTCGACCAGATGTAAGTCTGCCGGCCATGCCCGGTATCGGCGATAAAGCCATATTGTTTGACCCGGGCAGGGTTGAAGCCGGCGTCGTTGGGGGTCTTGCCTTCCATGTCGAAGGTCAGCTTTTTGCCCAGCTCGATGACCTCATCCCAGGTCAGCCACTGATCCGGGGTCGGATACGGTACCTTGGCCTGGTTGAACAGCTTCTTGTTGATCATGATAACTTCGGCGCCGCTGTCCCAGGGGATGCCCCAGCGTTTGCCATCATAGGTCTGGCAGAAGAAGGTGTTAGGTACGAAGTTATCTTCCTTGAAATCGGATCGCGCACACTCAGCTAGTCGTCGATCGGCACCACCACGCCCTTTTTGGCCAGCATGCCGGTAGTGCGAACCGAATCAAACCAGCAGTCCGGGCCTGTGCCGGCGGCGAGCATCATCAACAGCGCTTCCTGGTGGGAGTAGCTGGTGACAGAGTTGATTTCGAAGGTGACATTCGGATGAGTCTTCTGGTAAAGCTTCATCTGCATGTCCATCGTATCGAAGATGTATTGCCCACCCCGGTTGAAGAAATTCAACTTGACCGGCGCGGTTGGCGCAGCTACGGTCACCAGCTTTTCGACTTCCTTGGTGACTTCAACTTCCTTCGTGACTTGAACTTCCTTCGTGACTTCGACCTGCTGCGTAACCACCACCTGTTGAGTAACGATCACTTCTTTGGGCGCGCAGGCAGCTAAAACAGCTCCCCCGCCGATCAGAGCAGCAGCCTTGATAAAATCACGACGGTTTAACCTTTTCCCATTCATTTGGGTGCTCCTTTCTTCCTATTCAGATGAAAACTTCTTGGTTGCGGAATTCGATGTGCTATCAGCAGTGAAAGTCCTAAATTAGCGCCAATCGTTTTACCTCTCTTTGCACCTCCTCCAATTCCTTAGAAGTCAGTTCTCGCATGGGGGGACGAACGCGACCGGCCGGGATGCCTCTAATTTTCAATGTTGCCTTGTAAAAGGCGGTCGTTTTACCGGCACGGTGAAGGCTTACAATGGCATTGACTGTCTGCTGCAACTGTTGGGCCAGCGGTATATTCCCTCCCTTGAAAGCCTGGTAAAGTTGAAGGAACGGTTCCGGGAAGGAATTGGCATTTCCCGAAACCTGGGCCTGGCTGCCAAAGACCAGGCCTCCCAGCATAAGCTCGTCCACTCCAAAACAGGGAATAAATCCTTTGCCCCCAACTTGTACGTAATCCTGGAAACGAATCAAGTCGTCATTACTCGACTTTATCCCAACGATATTTGGTATAGATTTCAACATACGCCCCAGTAAATCGGGGGAAATATCATTCTTGGTGTTGCCTGGGAAGGCATATAACAGCATCGGTGTTTCCGGCACTGCTTCAGCGACCGTCTTGAAGTGATCGAAGAGCTGCCCGTCGCTGAAAGTAAAGAAATAAGGCACAATGGCAGAGATAAAGTCGGCTCCGGCCTTCGCCGCATGTCTTGAGAGTTCTACGGTGCTGCCGGTGTCGATGCAACCAATATGGGCAATCACCGGTATACGGCCATTGACCTGTGCCAATACGGCTTCGAGCAGGGCTTTGCGTTCATCCAGGCTGAGCAGCATCCCTTCTCCGGTTGTCCCTGCGATCATTACGGCGTGGACTCCTTTTAATACAACAAAATCGACCACCCGGCGAAGACCTGCAAAATCGATCTGATTATGCTCATCGAAAGGGGTCACCAGGGGTACGATCACACCATGTAAG
Source organism: uncultured Chloroflexia bacterium (assembly GCA_963820415.1). GTDB lineage: Bacteria > Chloroflexota > Anaerolineae > Anaerolineales > Anaerolineaceae > CAWFZT01. The sequence continues at coordinate 133,848 of CAWFZT010000006.1, forward strand.
GCTACTAGATTTTTCATAAATCTTTTTTCTTTTACCTGATCGCTCAATTCGTCGCCAATCGGCCCTGGATTATCTGGCGCACCTTATCCAGGTCTTGCTGGGTATCCACACTCAAACCATTGTATTTCTGAGCAGTAACTACCACTTTCAGGCGGTAGCCGGATTCAAGCACACGCAACTGCTCAAGCGATTCGTTGATCTCCATCCGGGTTTGCGGGAGCTTGACATAGGTCATCAAGAAGTCTTTACGGTAGGCATAGATTCCCAGGTGTTCGTAGGCCTGGAAATTAATCTTTTTCCTGGGGTAAGGGATCAAGGAGCGCGAAAAATACAGGGCGTAGCCTTTCAGATCGAACACCACTTTAACCACATTCGGGTTATTCAAATTTTCTTCTTCCAGAATGGGTGTGCACAGGGTGCACATTGGCAGTTCAGGGTCATCCATAAAAGGCTGGACGACCTCGTCAAGCATGGCTGGCTCCATCAGCGGCTCGTCGCCCTGAATGTTGACTACAATATCCGTCTCCAGGCCTGCTGCCGCTTCCGCCACCCGGTCGGTGCCAGTGTTGTGATTGGGAGAAGTCATGCAGGCCCTACCGCCAAACTTTTCAACAACATCCACGATGCGTTGGTCATCGGTAGCGACATATACCTGGTTCAGCAACCGCGCCTTGCAAGCCGCTTCATAAACGTACTGGATCATCGGCTTACCGCAGATATCTTTCAGCGGCTTGCCTTCCAGGCGGGAAGAACCATAACGAGCAGGGATCACTCCGACAAATTTCATCCTATCTACCCCTCCGGTAAGCCTGGCTGGTTTTCAATAAGATATCCCTTTGCACCGGCCGGACATTTTCAACGATCCATTCGCGCATCGCCTGCCCTTCGGGTGTTTGTTGGGGATGACTGATAAAATCCAGTTTCACATCCAATGCCTGCGCTACCTTACAGGCTAACACCGGCCAGATGGTGCCGATGTCCCCGATCAACGGCAGGCTATTTTCCAGGCGGGCAAAGCCCGACATTTCCATGCGGAATGGAATGCCAGTCAGTTTGGTCTTAGGCAATCCTTTGTCAATCGCCTGCTGCACGGTGGCATCGTTGCGCTGCATATCCCAAGCGCGCTTTAAATTCAGATCCAGGTCGATACGTACGAGTGTTTTCCCCTCCAGGCTTATGGTCTGGTAGCCATCCCAGCCGGCCCACACGCCATGACCGGTATAAGTTTCAAAGGGACCATCGTGGATTTCCTGGGTAAGGACAATGGCCGACTCGATCAGAATGGCCGATGATTCCATCATTTTTGACATTCGCATGCAACGCTCACTAATAGAGATGCTGTCGCCAATTGCCAGGCCAACCCCACCCCCACCAATAAGCTGCGGTACGCTGACCAGTACAGGTAATCCTTTACGAGCCCCAACCCCAAGCATCGTACGCGGGTCGGCGCCCCACCCCGCCACAGTTTCAAAGGGCAGTCCATAGGTACGGGCTAAAGCCAGGATTTCACGCGCCAAACGTTCTGTGCGTAAGCCCATAGGATAACCCATATTGCCGGCCGCTTTGATGATGATATCCCCTTCGATTGCATTACCGCGCCTGATTAGTTCCTCGTCCATCATCATCTCTTCGCGCATTAAAGTAAGTTGTTCTTCACCCATTTGAGTAATCTCAAAGGTATTCCCTTTGGGAAGCAGTGTCCGTGACAGGCCAAGTTTGGATCCGTCGAAACGTTTAACCTTATCCAGTGTCCCCGCCATTTCATGGGCAACTACCGCTGAGCTGGTCGAAACGGCATCTACAATTCCCTTGTCCATCAAATCGGCCACCAGGGTTGTTACCCCTTCATGAATATTGGGGCCACTGCCAGTAATAACCATTAGCTTCCCACCTTTGCGTTTCTGCTCGATGATACGCTCAACAGCCACATCCACTAACTTTTGTGTTTCAGGTTGCAACTGATTATAGTATTTTTGGATAATGCCAGAAATCATCGGGCCTACGGCCATATTAACTTTTCCTTTCTGCTAATGAACACTTTGTAAAAAAGAAGTTGAAAATTACAAATTTCCCAATTTAAATCTCCTGCTCTTTGACAAGGTAGGTCACTTGCGAAGGGATCGCAGGGACATAACCCATTCGTCTGGAAATCTCCTGGGCAGTATATTTCAAATGCTCTACCAGTAAGGGCAGCCTGGAAGTGATAATTTCAGGATCACTACCCGAAATGGAACAACCACCAATCGTATGTCGTCTCGCATCAAAAATTGGTGCCCCCAGGCAATACGTCTTCAACTCATGCTCTTGCTGGTCAATGGCATAACCACGTGTCCGAGTTCGTTTTATTTCTTCACTCAAAGCTTCCATAGTAGTGATTGTGAATGGGGTAAAACGAGGTAGCCCGGTGCGCTTAGCATAAGCAGTTAATTCGGACGATGAGAACTGCGCCAGGATTGATTTACCATTCCCTGTGCAGTGCAATGGAACACGGTCGCCAATGGCGCTGCGAGCCAATAAACGGTGGCGTGATTCAATGGCGTAAATGTATAGAACCCAATCGCCTTCGCGCACAGTGAGATAAGTTGTTTCATGACACATATCAGCCATGTCACGCAGGAGCGGTGCAGCTCTATCACGAAGCTCGACGTTTACCCGCGCTGATTGGGAGAGAACAATTAGCGCTGTACCGACAGCATAGGTGCCTTTTTCCACTTGCTCGATCAACCCACGCGACATCAATGTCTGGAGCAGGTTATGAACTGTGCTCTTCGGCAAACCGAGTCGCTCGCTGATAGTTGCCAGCTCAAGCCGCGGCTCAGTGTCATTAAAGAGAGCCAAAATATCCAGAGCCTTAAGAATTGAGTTGATCATGAGATAAGTTGTCCATCATTATGTGCTCTTTGTAAACTTTGTGCCCTTGCGGTGAATCTTATGTTTTTTGCACGGTGACACGGATGATGCGGGTGCAGTAATGCGCGTCGTGGCGCATATTTTTAAAATCGACGTCAGCCAGGTCGTGCTGGCTGCCGGTCATCAGTGTAATCTTCTTGCATTGCGGCAGGCTGAAGCGGGCGCAGCTCAGGCCGGCTGTACGCCAACCTTCGTTCACACCCTTTTTGAGCAACTCGGCGCGGATATGGTCGCCCCACAGGTTGTCCACTTTCATCTTGATCCCCGTACGCGGGAACTTCCATTCCAAGGGTTCGGCAAACAACTCTACGAAACCAGGCGGCACGCATGCGCTCCCAATAACTTCTACCCCTACGATGGGATCACCTTCGACGAAAGTGATCGCTCCATAAGGCGGCTCGTCCAGTTCGACGCCATCCTCGTTGAACTCAGCGCCCACGTAGGGATCGATACGCCCGAGCTCCACGCAGAAGTTGGGATAGTTGAATGGCGCCCAATACTCGCGCATCACGGTAGTGTATTCGATCACCTGCTGGGGCGTGCCGTTTTCGGCCATGCGTGTGACCTCCAGCTCCGCTGGGGTGAAATAGTCTGGCATCTGGTCCCGCACAGGGTTCTTAAAGATAGCTCGATCAATGTGAGGCATATTTAGTTTTCTTTCTTTCCTATCAGATGCTTATGGTGTTGTAACAGCAGCTTTCAAAACCTATATCATTATGGAACGTGATTTTATATTATAAAATATTATACAGTAATAATGTGCATAGAATCAATATCTCCTGGATTCTATTAACAAAGCCTGCGTCACGGCCCTCCTTAGGGCCAAGTCACACCTTTGCCCTGTCCCAATATGCCGTGTCCCATCAACACGCGCTCATCCAGGTCTTTAATGCCGCGCATCAGCGATGACCAGACCGCGAACCACTGCAAGGGGATCATCAAGACAAACGGCGCCAGTAGCGGGTGGACATGCGGGTAATTGGCCATATCGTAGATAAGCATATGGGCGTGGTTGGCCTGGCACAGCGCCAACACGCGCTCTACGATCGGGCGCGACTCGTCCGTGCCAACCAGCAACACTATCGTCGGGCGATTGCGCCCGAACATCTCCGCCGGGCCGTGGCGGAATTCGGTGGCCTCAATGAACGAGCCATTCACGCGCATGTTCTCCATGAAGACGGTCAGGCCAAACTTGTACGCCAGTCCGTACAGCGGGCCACAGCCCAGGGTATAAAACAAATTTTCCTGGGCAAATTCTTCTGCCAGCTTGCGCGCCGGGGCTTCTTCATCCACATACTGCTTGCTCAATATAGGCGGTAGAGCGTACAGGCCCTGGATGATCTCATCCACCCCCTGGGCGCCTTTTAACCGGGCGACTTCCAGGGCAAACAGGTAGGCCATCGCCAGCGGCAGGATGTACAGCGCTTTGGAGTTGTAGGCAACCACCTCATCCGCTTCCTGCCCCATCAGGCTGTCAGATTTATTGACAATAGCAATTGTGTGCGCCATTTTGGTTTTGGCATGCCGAAGAGCTGCCACAGTATCTTCAGTGCTGCCCGAGAAAGAGGCCAGGAACACCCAGGCTTTCTCATTCAAACGGGCCGGGTCCCTCCAGACGAATTCATAAGAAGTTAAACAATCACTGGGTAGATCGGTAAACTTATCCAGCAGATATTTTCCCGAATAAAGGTTGACCCACGAATTTCCGGCGCCAACCCAATAAATATGCTGGACCCCCTCCTGGATGGCGCGTTTAGCCATTTCTTTGATCGCCGGACCCTGTTCGTGCAAAAACCGTTCCAGGTCAGAACCCAGTACCGGGGCAGTAAACAACAGGCTCTTTCGGGCCTTTTCTACAAGCAGTTCAAGTTCCATGGTTTCTCCTTATCGTTGTAGTGGTTTGTGGTTCAATCCATGCGGACCATTAACTTTAGAGTGTCTGGACCGCCAAAGATTTTGAAGACATCCAGATAATCTTTCAATGCAATTCGGTGCGAGATCAAGTTATCTACGCGCACCTTTTTGCCGCTCAACATGCGCACGGCCCGCGCCGTGGCAAAAGGATTGTTGAACGAACCGGCGATTTTCAGCTCGGAATCGTTGACATAATATGGGTTGACCTCGATCTTTCCATCGGAGGGACTGCAGCCAAACCAGACCACCTGCCCGCCCTTGCGCACAGAATACAACGCAGCCGCCTGGAGTTTTAGATTGCCGGCCACCTCGAACACCACGTCCGCCCCGATGCGCCTGACCTTGCGCAGTTCGGAATCTACATCCTGGCGGAGGGGGTCGATCACGCTGCTTGCGCCGTTTTCCAGGGCTCTTTCCCGGCGGAATTGAATTGGCTCGCTAACGATTACCTGTGCCGCGCCAGCGCGGGCCGCCAGTTGGGTGATCAGGTTGCCCATCCCACCTGCTCCCAGGACCAGGACGATATCCCCTTGCCGCACGTGCGCCATTTCAAGCCCGTGGATGGCGCAGGCCAGCGGTTCGCAAAAAGCGGCTTCTTCAAAACTGACGTTTTCAGGAAGTTTGTAAACGTTAGTTTCAGGCATGACACAATATTCGGCGTCTGCGCCGTCGATGTGCACACCCATCGAGGACAAGTTCTCACAAAGGTGTTCGTTCCCCATGCGGCAGTAATCGCAGCGATGGCAGACCCGGTTAGGGTCGACTGTTACCCGGTCGCCCATTGACAGGTTTTTTACATCCGCACCGGTGGCAGTAACGACGCCTGAAAATTCGTGCCCGATGATTACCGGGTAAATAGCCGGGAAACCGCCCACAAAAAGCGAGTGATCCGTCCCGCACACCCCGCAGGCCATGATGCGGATCAAGACTTCACCAGGGCCTGGCAGGGGGTCTTTGACCTCCACTAACCTGACGTCCCCTGGTTTATATAATACTGCGGCTTTCATATAAAAAAGCTCCTATGAGGCAATTTGCTGAAACTTATTTTCCGCCGAACTCCCAGTACGACATAACGGGAGATAGACTTCCTTTAATCAATATTTCAAAAGCCTTAGCATCTGCAGGTCGCGGGTTGGAAGCATCTGTGCCAGGACGATTGACCAGCTCGGTCACTTCGTCCGACTCATTCACCTCTAACGCTGCTAACCCACATGGTAAACCCAGATCCTTGATTAACTGGCGCACCAGGGCAGGCGACTTTTGGGATGCCTGGGTCTCGCTCAAAGTATCCCCGCCGCCCATCAGGCGGGTGATCATGGCGTATTTTGAGGGGTTGGCCAGGCAGTTGTATTCCATTACCGCCGGCAGTGCTAGCGACACGCTCAGGCCATGCGGGGTATTGAACACTGCCCCTACCGCTTCACCGATCACGTGCGCCAGGCAGGTGTCAGCATGGGTAATGGCAATGCCAGCCAGAGTGCTTGCCAGCAGCATATCCGTGCGTGCTTCCAGGTTCTGGCCATCGCGGGTCGCTTGGAGCAAGGATTTTGCTACCAATTGGATCGCCTCGGCCGCAAACAGGTCCGATACTGGCGATGCTAACCGGGAGGTGTAAGCCTCGATGGCATGCACGAGCGTATCCATGCCGGTCATGGCGGTGATACTTGACGGCATGCTGATAGTCAGCAGCGGGTCGATAATCGAAATAGCAGGGAAAAATTGGGGGCGGGCAAAACCCTCCTTGCGGTGCAGGGCATAATTGCTGACCACCATATAATAGGTGGCTTCAGAACCGGTCCCGGCAGTAGTCGGCACTGCCACAACCGGTAAAGAAGCATGCTGGATGGGAGCGCCCTCGAAAATTTTCCAGATGCCCACATTCTCTGGCGCAGCCACAGCGATACCTTTGGCGGTGTCCATGGCGCTGCCTCCGCCCAATCCAATCACCACGTCGCAGCGTTCATCACGGGCTAACTGACTGCCCTTGTCGATCAACACATTGGAGGGGTTGGCCACTGCTTCAGCAAAAACCACGGTGCTGACCCCGGCCTGCTTAAGCAGATCGATCGCCTGGTCAACCAATCCGCCTAGGCTGTCTCCCGGGTAGGTTGCCAGCAGGGCGCGGCTGCCCAGCTTGGCAACTTCTTCACCAATTGTCGTAAATTTTCCTGAGCCAAAAACCAACCGTGTAGGAAAATAAAAACTAAAGAGAGGCATGGTCTTTTTTCCTGGACAAAGGTGGAGTAAGGAAGGGACAAAGAAAAACTTGCCTGCAGAGTTAAATTTGTTTTTATATCAACTCAAACGCAATGATGACTTACTGGGATGAATTTTCGGTTAAAGCAACTGTTTGGATCTGGATTTTCTGAGTGTTGAAGAAATCCTGGTATTCCTGGCTGATGCATTGATCGGTGACTACTTTATCAATAGCGCTCCAGGCACACACCCGGTGCGGAGCGGTCTTGCCAAATTTCGAGGAGTCTGCCGCCATAATTATCTCGTCGCTGATTTCAATCATCAACTGCTTGATAGGCACTTCTTCCAAAACGATATTCGTGATCCCCGTATCGATGCTGGCAGCATCGATACCCATAGAAAGCTTTATTTGCCCGCATTTGCCTGAGAATATATTCCGTGTACGGTCCATAAGTGGAATAGAATGATTTGCGTACCAATCCACCCAGGACAATCACGTTCATATTCTTTTCCGGACACAATTCTTTGGCGACCATGATGTCACAGGAGATCACGGTCAGGTTCTTCAGGTGAGCCAGGCGCATCTGCCTGGCAATTTCCAGGCTGGTGGTGCCCGAATCGAGGACAACGGTATCCCCATCGCAGATAGATTTCACTGCTAATGCGCCAATCGCTTTTTTGACCTCGTGCCTCACAAATACTTTGGTTTCATAGGCCGGCTCGACATCCCCTCTCAATAAGCCCTTGGCTGAGATGCCACCGTGGTCGATCACAATCAGCCCTTGCTCGTCCAAGGCTTTCAGATCACGTCTAACCGTCGCAAGGGTGACGTCAAATATCTTCGCCAGTTCACTGTTTTCAATATATTCCCGATCGCGAAGAATTTGAAGGATTTTGGCCTGCCGCTCAACTCTTAACATAATGTGTGTATAAAGGGAAACAAAACTACATAAAAGATTGATTTTTTTGTATCTTTAGTATATTATAAGGATATATTATTGCATGTCAAGTAGCATAACCGCTAATATTGTCACATTTAGCACCTCTAATCAATACCCGTTTGGCTTTTTCGACCAATTGAAAAGAACCTTAGCCTTCTATTCTTCAGGAGAACCTGGAGCAACATTCAGGCCTATGATCGACCAATCTGATTCCGCCTCAATCTGTGTAATTGGTAATTTGAATATCGATTTAATCATCCGCAGCGTTGCCAGCTTGCCTGGCTGGGGTCAAGAAGTCATGGGAGCCAGTCACATCCAGGTTTCGTCGGGGCAGGCAGGCTACCTTAGTTTCGCCCTTAGCCGTCTGGGGATTCCAGTCGGCCTGATCGGCAACGTGGGCGACGACATTTATGGCAGGCAGATTTTGGGTGATCTGCACAGCTATGCCATCGACACGGGCGGCGTGACGGTTATGCCAGGCGAAAGCACCGGCATCACCGTCGCCATTGTGCGCGCCGACGGTGAGCGAGCGTTTGTCTCCGACCTGGGCAGCCTCCATCATTTTTCCGAAGGGATGATCGAGCAGAACTGGCCCCTGGTAAACGCGGCTTCGATTGTCTGCCTGGTCGGCCTGTTCTGCATACCCGGCCTGTCTTATCAGGCCGCCGCCCGCCAGCTTGCCAGGGTTCGGCAAGCGGGCGCCGTCACCATGTTGGATACCGGTTGGGACCCGCACGACTGGGACGAAGAAACCCTGATCGGGATAAAAGCTCTGCTTAAAGAGGTTATCCTGTTCATGCCCAACTGGGATGAAGCCCGGGCGATTACCCAATCATCCAATGTGGAAGAAGCCGCCTTGCTTTTACAGGCCCTCGGCCCGAGTACGGTAGTGATTAAATGCGGCAAACTGGGCAGCTACGTGCGCAACGGATCTCTCACCTGCCAAGCCCCACCCCGCCGCGTGCAGGTGTACGATGCGGTCGGCGCGGGAGACGTATTCAATGCCGGTTTTCTGTTTGGCCTGAGAAGTGGGTGGCTGATGGAGGCCTGTCTTGCCTTTGGCAATACGACGGCTTCGTTGTACATCTCACGCCAGCAAGATCGTTTTCCTCCCTTGAACGAAGCACTTACAGCCGGCAGGCAGGACTATCCTGCCCTGGCAGACATCCAAGACCTGAAAGCTCTGGAGTAAGAAAACATGATCGATTTCCACACCCACCCGGTAATGATCAAAGAGCTGGTAAACAGCGATGCCGACCTGGACCGCAGCATCCACGAAGTGTTTGGTTTTCATTTTCCGGCCCAACCTTTGGAGTGCTTCTTGTTGGAAATGGATGAGGCCGGGGTCGAAACCGCCGTACTGCTCCCGTTGGACTGTACCACCGCCCATGCCTGCCGGATTGTCTCCAACGAACAGGTCGCCGAGTTGGTCGAAAAAACGCCGCGCTTCGTCGGTTTTTGCTCGGTGGACCCCAACCAGCCAGATGCGCCGATCGAGCTGGAACGGGCAGTTCACCATCTCGGGCTGCGCGGGCTGAAACTGGACCCCTCGCTGCAGTGCTTCGACCCTGCCAGCCAGAAGTGCGCCTACCCTCTCTACCAGGCCTGCGCCGAGTTGGACATCCCGGTGCTGTTGCACTGCGGCATGAGCTGGGCGCCCTCTGGTTTAGCCGAATTGGCGCAGCCGCTCAGGCTGGAAAAAGCCATCCAGGCCTTCCAAACGGTCAATTTTATCCTGGCGCATTTTGCCTGGCCGTGGGTGCAAGAAGCCACCATGTTAGCCATCAAATATCCCAACGTCTTCCTTGATACCGCCATCCTGTACAGCGGCACACCCAGGGATGCCCTCACTCACGTCCTAGCGGGGCAGGTCGGGCTGGATACGGTGGAATGCAGTCTTTATAACAAGATTGTCTTCGGCACCAACTATCCGCGGGTAGACATACGCCGCTTTGTGCGTGGATTCCACGGGCTTGGCTTGAGCCCAACTACCGAACAGGCCATATTATCCGGCAATGCCAGCCGCATTTTGAAACTGACGAGGCAGCCATGAAATCAATCCTTCACAGGGTCAAAATCCAAACCCGGCATGAGACCGAACTGATTAATATCACTGGCCACGTTCTCGAGTTGGTTAAAGCCTCTGGAATTAAGAATGGCACAGTTTTCGTGCTGAGCCTGCACACTACGACCGCCATCACGGTCAACGAAGGGCTGCCCGACCTTGAAAAGGATATTGCCAACCTGATCGGGAAGCTGGTACCCGAGAATGCCATCTACAACCACGCCCGTTATTTACCCTCGGACGGGCAAATGGCTATCAACGCCCCCTCTCACCTACGCGGGGCCCTGCTGGGTTTCCAGGTTTTCTTCCCGCTGGAAGACGGGAAGATGGTCACCGGGTCACGGCAGACAATATATTTCGTCGAGCTGGATGGCCCGCAGTACCGGACTTACGTGGTTCAAATCCTGGGGGAGTGACTTCTTACCAGGCGTCCACTCGCCGTCGATAACCATGTTCGAACCGGTTATATGGGTAGACGCGTCCGAGACCAAGAAAATAACCGCCCCATTGTAATCATCCTCACACATCATGCGTCCCAGGGGGATGTGAGCGCAGTCACCCAGCCGAAAGAGTTTCCCGGGTAGGCCTCAAACGGGCCGTTTTCTGAGGCAGACGCATTGGGCTGTAAATCCAGCGGCGCATTGTTAATCAGATCATGCAGCACGCCCCAGTGTTGGACCACCTACTACAGGCCGGCTTCAATCGAGGCGCGGCTGGTAAGGTCCACCGCTACAAACATCAGGTCAGGGTCTTCACGCTGGTCGCCAAAACGTTCGGCTACCTTTTTTCGTCCACCTGTCCATCCATCACCACCAGCCGGGCGCCGCGTTCCACCAATGCCAGGCTGAACTGCCGCCCAAGCTTCCCCAGGCCACCGGTAACCACCCCCCGCGATCCTTGACGCTGAACAGGTCTTCTTTCATCTCAACTGTCCATCAAATCTGCGAAAGTGATGTTTTCGTCTTCTTTCAGCGCTCGGCAGGTAACTTTGCCGATCAAATTGTCCAACTCATAGGGCGGCAGCCCATCTCCGGGAGATTTGAGCGCCACGTCGGTTTCTGTCAGGCGCGTGCCGGCCGGCAGTTCGCGGGCAGCTACCAGCTTTTTGCGCATCTTGATCAGTGGGCGCTCTTCGACCGGGATGGGTTTCTTGATCCCGTCTCCCATGGCCGTGCGGGCGCGCTGCAGATCGCGCACCAGGCGGCGCATCCCGGCCGGTTCCAGTGAAAAAGCCTGGTCAGTGCCGCGCCAGGCCCGGTTCATCGTAAAATGTTTCTCGATCACCCGCGCTCCCAGAGTGTAGGCGACCACTGCCATGGCGATTCCATTCTGGTGATCTGACAGGCCGATGACCGTGTCCTTGAAGCACTCGCGCAAGGTAGAAATCACGCGTAAATTCATATCTTCCGGATCTACCGGATAATTGGCAGTGCATTGTAGCAAGCAAAAATTGGGATTGATCGGCATAACTGCATCGTAAGCGCGCTGGACATCTTCCATCGAGCCGCCCCCGGTGCTGATCACCATCGGCTTGCCGATCCGGGCGATGTATTTGAGTAGGGGAATATTCTCAAGGTCACCCGAGGCGATTTTGAAGGCAGGCATGTCCAATTCGGCCAGGAAATCAGCGCTGGGAAAATCGAAGGCGGTCGAAAACATGGTCAGCCCCAGCTCAGCCGCATAACGCTGCAGCTCGATATACTGCTCACGGTTAAACTCGAGCGCCTCGCGGTGGAGGCCGTAAGTCTCTCCAAAGCTGTTTTCGTTGTCGTAGGGGCTGTTGTACATGGCACTCGTATACAGCACGCGGTTATTGCGCTTCTGCAATTTGACCGCGTTAACCCCGCATTCCTTGGCCGCGTGGAACATCGTTTTGGCCTTTTCCAGGCTGCCCTGGTGGTTGTGGCCGATTTCGGCGATCACATAACAGTCATTTTCATCGTTTATCGTATAGGAGTCGATCACCAGTTGACGCATCATATTATTTTAGGCCTCCATCAAAGTTTTTGAATTCTCTTTAGTAATCTCACCTGCACTCTTATGTTGCGCCGCTTGCTTCACTGCCCTGGCAAACAGGCCGGCCACCGGCCTATCCAAACCACACGGCCTGACGAACTCGCCCACAAACTTGCGACGGTTAGCGGCTTTCACGTCTTCTCCCGCCAGGATGCGTTGAATGATGCCTGCCGATTCGCTAAAGTCGCGGGCAATTTCAAGAAAATCGGCTTTAAGCAGGTGGTGGAAATGGCCGCGGCCAGTCTGTGTCGCCTGGTATCGCTCGGTCATGATAGTCACACATGGTTTATCAACCACTGCCGCTTCGATCATCGCTGTGGTATTGACCCCCACCACTGCCCGGCTGTAAAACATCGAATGGAAATAGTTTTGCCTGGCCGATGAGATATCCGGGCTTTCTCCCTGCGGCGGCCAGACCACCACATTGTCGGTCTTGAAATTTTGCCAGATACTGGCATTCATCGGGTAAGGGCGTACCATGATTATCGTATCACGAGTCGCCGGATCATTCTTTAGATTCTCGGTGAAATCCCGCACGAAGCCGGTTTCATCCCCAGCCACCTGGGCGGAGGAGCACAGGTATAAAACGTAATCAAGCTCTGGGTCGATCCCAGCCTGTTTGCAGAAATCCTGGCGGTTTAATTCCGGATGAGCGGCGAAAAGGTAATCAAAAGTCGGCGCTCCCGTTATTACAATGCGTTCCCGGGGGATATGGTGCAGATCGACCGCCTCTGCGGCAAGTCCCTGGTTCCACACGAACACCAGGTCAGGGACAAAGTGGAAGGTTCCCTTGGTGGTCAGGTTATCCCAACTGGCAATGGCGATCACTGTCGGGATTTTCAAGGCGCAGGCGGTCTTTTGGTATTCGATATCGGCAGCATTGAACGCCAGGTTGGTCATATCGACAACTACGTCGGCCTGCTCGTTAAGCAGTTCCATAGCGATAATACCATCCACTTGGAATTTTCTTCTCTACCCCCTTCAAGAATGCCAGGGCTGCCTGGCTGGCAAGCAGATGTTCGCCCACCCGATTGGAAAGCAGCCACCATTCAAAGTGATTAAAATGTGGTTTATATCGGATGCGCATACCCGGGTTGGGGTGCTGTGGGTTAAGGTATACCCGGTAATTGACTAACTGCCGGATGTAATACGAAACTCGCTTCCAGAATCCCTGCCGGGCAGCCAGCCAGCCGCTCGAACAATTGGGGTATTCGTTGAGGAACGCCTGCACCCCTCGATCGGTGATCAAGGGTTTGGCTTTGCTCATACCGCCAAACAGCAGTCGGACAGTATGCCCCTGCTGGCAAAGCTGGTGCAACACACTGTCGGCATGATGAAACATTCCGATATGGGGAAAAACGAAGACAACTTTCATAGGGTGCGCCAGTATCTTGCCAGCCAAAATACGATAATTTTCGTCATTCCAAGTACGGCGATAGGAACATATAATTTACGCCTCCAGGGTACCAATGGACAGATAATAATCATAGATGCCATCCCGGAAATTGCTGAGAATAGCTTTGAAAAAGAATGGAAATCCTTTGTAAAGGTCTCGGTAGGATACCGGTAGAGCTGGTTGTCACGATATCGTGTTTTATAGAATAAAACCTTGGGAACATACCGGAAAGGCGTTGCCAGGGAAAGCAGGGCAATAAACATACGGTCGCCAAATGCAGTATCAATGTAATAACGGAAGGTTTTCTGTAAAAAAATGCGCCTGAATAGACCATAGAAATAATAATGGTGACTCTTCGTGCTTCCACCCCAAATCGTCATCAGGCGCAAAAGCATGGAGAAAAATCCCAGTTCATTAGGGCTTTTGTCACCTTGATCCAACCGCACCGGCTTAATCAACAAACCTTCTTCATCCACAACATCCAGCGCAGACATACCTACCTCAAACTCCGGATGGCCGCCCAGGTCCGATAGTAACGAGCTGATAAACTCAGGACTCCATCGATCATCGTAGGCTGCAAACATGAAATACTTTCCCATGGCCAGGTCAAGTGTCCGCTTAAAATTGCCCATCATCCCGATATTCGCATCATTGCGGTAGTAGCGAACCCGAGCGTCTTTTGCCTGACAGGCAAGACAAATGTCTCCGGTCCGGTCCGTGGAGGCATTGTCAGAGATGATCAATTCCAAATATGAATAATCCTGGGCCAGCAGGCTATCCAATGCTCGTTGAATAAAGCGCTCGCCGTTGTACACCGGCAAACCGATACTCACCAGTGGCATCGAGCTGGTTGAGGCAGGGTCAACTTCCAATATAATCTGCTCCAAGCATGGAATTAATGGCGACAGCTGTATTCCCATGGGCTGCGAGTGAAATTGCTCGAGCAGCAAAATAACCTGCTGGACGAGACGGTCCATGGGGACGCACAAAATCATGGATGAACTGGTTGCGTTCAGCTTTTTTCCTATCCACGCCACTCAGCATATCCCTTAGAATCTCAACGCAAGCTGGCACTGTATCAGCTACCTCCAGAACATTTGCTTTCAATAACTGGCAAAAATGCATGGATTGCATCTGGGTCAAACGGTAGCGTTCTGACATGATCGTGGCGCCAGGTCGGTCATTTATCACCGCGTCGATCATTCCAGTGGTATTAATACCCACCGTGCCTGTACAATATTTCAAGGAATTATAGAAATCTTGCCAGAACTCTTCGGTGCCCATCATCTTGCGCTCTTTAGGCCATACCTGGATCCCTTCGTCTTCAATCGTCGAACAAATCTCAACATTGGACGGATGTGGCCGTACCAGAATCTGAAGCCGTTGCACTTCTTGGGCAGGATGGGCGCGGATACAATCGACCAGTTCTTTTACCTGCCAGGTTTCATCTTCAGCGATATTCTTTGAAGAACCCAAGTAGAGGATATAAGGTTGGTCCGGGTTCAATCTCACATTCTGGAAGAACGATGCCCGGTCTACCAGTAAACGGTCGCCATCGATCCATTTATCAAAAAAAGGAGATCCGGTGATGACAACTTGCTCGGGAGGAACCCGGTGAATTTGGATAGCTTCATCTGACTGTACCTGGTTCCAGCTCAGTAGGATATCCGGAATAACGTGGAAAATTCCTTTGGTAGTCAGGTTATCCCAACTTAAAACCGAAATTACGGTAGGGATATGCAGCGCTTTACCGGCTTTTATGTAATCCAATTCTTCAGAGAAGCGCATATTCGCAGGTGAAGCTACTATCACATCAGGATGATACTCTTGTATGAGTTGGATAATTCCTTTGTCCGGTGGAACCAACTGCTCGAACCTCTGCATGATGGATTGGCCGAACCGGCTGGCCACCAGGTTACGCGCCGCTTTGGAACGGCGAACAATCGGCCTTATGAACCCTGCGATGTAATTTTCCCAACGGTCTGTGTAATAAGCTGATTGTTCAGGCCGGTTTAAGTAACTTGAGTAAGAGCGAAGTTCGCGGCTGGCATTAATAGTCCTTCTCCAGATGTCTGAACGCCGCACAAGTTTACCACGCGAAAGGCTCGGAAACCGGCCCATGCTGTTTTGGATTAACGGATCTAATTTTAACTCTGCCATGCTCTTCATCAAATAAAATATGTACCTGGTGACCTGCTGCACAAAGGTAATGGATAACCGTATCATGGTAAGAGAAGTACCCCTCACCGCGCAAAACATATAAAATTCGCATAATCCCAATCTCAGCAGATGGAAATGTTTTTTAGACGAGTTTGTCGATAAGACCTGAGTATTTTACTTCTTACCAGGGTTATCAGCAAGGACGGATCGGCAAACGAGCCTGCATCAAGTCGACTGGACCTGTTTTTGCCACCAATGAATCGTCCGTAGCAGTCCTTCTTCCAGGTCAAAGCGGGGTTTCCAACCTGTTTTCTCTACCAGGCGCCGATTATTGGCGCAAACAAACATGGGCTCATCAAGGTTATAGGGAATGGCCCCATACTCTAGAAGATCTGTCCGGCCCAAGAGCGCGCCAATTTTCATCGTCAGGTCGCGAATAGTTATCGGATTCCCTGAACCGATATTAACTTCACCTGTGACTCGCTTGTGGAATATCGCCGCGATCGCAGAAGCTACGTCTTCCACATGCAAATAGTCACGAATCTGCTCTCCCAGGGTGAGTTTCTGCTTTTGATTGCTTAGTAATGAGATGATCACAGCAGGAACGACCCGGCGCTTATCCTCATAAGCGCCATACTGGTAGAATAAACGTACCCAGGCAGTTTCAAGGCCGGTTGTTCGTGCAATTTGGTCTAACATAAACTTAAATGCCAGTTTACTTCCCGCATATAAACTTTGAGGTTTGACAAATGTGCATTCCGACAAATACCCGTAACTGAGGTCATATTCAAAACACGTGCCAACCCCCATGAAATATTTGCAGCCTGAGCGGGCTGCTAGAGCAGCCAACCGGAGACTGGCTGTGAGCATGTCCAGGTTTTGCATAGAATTAACGTACACCCCTGGTTCAGCAAACCAGGCCAGGTGAAGGCAAACATCCGGTTTTAAACTGGTCATTAAATCTTCTAGCGCCACAGTATCAGTTAAATCCCCCTGCACGAGCTTGAGTGATGATTGAATATCCTCAATCCGCCAATGGCTGCTGCGCTCTCGCACCAGACCATAGACCTCGCAGTCTATTTCCATCAACTGCCTGGCGACGTGGGAACCAATGAAGCCTGTAATGCCCGTAAGGAGAACTTTCAAGCGTAAAAATCCTTAAAACTTCGGTCTCTCTCAGAAATTAGCTGCACCGGAGCTGGCCATTGGATCCCAAAGACCGGGTCATTCCAGCGCACCCCGCGTACATTTTCATTATGATAAAACTCAGACATCTGGTAGAAAACTTCACAACTGTTTTCCAGGGTTAAAAACCCGTGCGCAAACCCTTTTGGAATATACACCATGCGGCGGTTCTCGCCGGTTAATTCTGCCGCGATCCAATGTTTGAATGTCGGCGAATCGGGCCGCAGATCGAGCACAACGTCATATACTGCACCCATGGTACAGCGCACCAGCCTGACCTCCTCGTGCGGAGCAGCCTGGTAATGCATGCCGCGCAGCGTTCCCTGCTGCTTATTGAAAGAGATGCTGCACTGCACCAGGTTGGTTTCCAGCCCTTGCGCTACGAATTCCTCAACGCAAAACACCCTGGCGAAAAAACCACGCTCGTCTTCTTTGAGCTCTGGCTCGATAATAAATACACCTGGCAGTCTGGTTCCGAGAAAATGCATGAAATCCTTTTTTTATGCTGGTTTCTCCAGCCTTTCAGACAACTTTTACATTGGGGACGGGGATGATGAAT
Organism: uncultured Chloroflexia bacterium; assembly: GCA_963820415.1. Lineage (GTDB taxonomy): Bacteria > Chloroflexota > Anaerolineae > Anaerolineales > Anaerolineaceae > CAWFZT01. The sequence goes on from CAWFZT010000006.1 coordinate 151,190, forward strand.
TTTCCGCCGCGCAAGCGATACTCGCTCTGCTGGCGCATAATCTCCTCAGCGAAGTTCCAGCTTAGCATAAGTACGTAATCTGGCTGCAACTCCAACAATTTGGATGGCGGGAGGATGGGAAGGTGTGTACCCGGCATGTAACGCCCTTGTTTGTAAGTGCTGCGGTCCACTACAAAATCAATCGTTTCCTGGCCGATTTCAAAATAAGTCAGTAAGGTACAGCCCTTGGCTGCCGCGCCATAGGCAGCAATGCGTTTGCCTTTATTCTTCAAATCCTGTAACAGGCCAACCAGCTCCCTTTTCAAAGCTTTCACTTTTTGAGCGAAGTCCTGGTAGAATTCCAGGCTGTCGGTTCCCCAGGCTGTTTCCTCCGCCATCAACTCCTGCACAGCCAGGCCGGGTTTGGCAAATCCTTTCTTGCCTACAAATAACCGTAAGGTCCCGCCGTGGATAGGGATGTGTTCCACATCCTGGATAACCAGGTTATGCTGCCCAAAAAGATAGGCAAGCGAGGTTAGGCTGTAATAACACAGGTGCTCGTGGTAAATCGTGTCGAACTCGACCCGATCAATCAGATCCTTTACGTAAGGGGACTCAATTACAGCCATCCCGCTGTCCTTCAAAAGGCATTCGATCCCGGCCACGAAGCTATTCAGGTTAGAAACGTGGGCAAGCACGTTATTGGCGTGGATGATGTCGGCCTGTTTCCCTTCGTTTTTCAGCTTTCGCGCCAGTTCTTCGCCAAAGAATTCCGGGATGGTGGGGATGCCATGGTCGATGGCTACTTTGGCGATATTTATCGCCGGCTCGATCCCCAGCACCGGGATGCCGTACTGCTTGTAATACTGCAGCAAATACCCATCATTGCTGGCCAGCTCGGCCACCAAGCTTTTTGAGTTGAGGTGGCGGAGGGGAATCAAACGTTCGACCACCTCCCTGGCATTTTGCAGGACTGTATCTGAAAACGAAGAGAAATAAAGGTAATCTCGGAAAAGGACTTCTGCAGGTACGGTCTCGGTGATCTGGACCAAGGCGCAGTGCGGGCAAAATGCGACTTCCAGGGGATAGGTCGCTTCGGGTTTATCAAGTTCTTCTTTCGCTGGCAGTGAATTCGCCAGAGGCGTCCTTCCTAATGAAAGGAAAGTGATTCAAACCTTCTTGCCCACAAGAATGACAGACAGGCCTGCCTTCGCTCATGCGTTGATTCCTATACAATCTCGATACCAATTAATTGTCTTTAGAGTCCTTCATCGAAAGAAAAGTGAGGGCGCCAATCCAAAAGCTGCCTGGCTTTCTCTGCACTGAGATACTGGTGTAGAATTTCATTGGACGTCTGGTTGAGGATTTCTGGCACCAGGTTGGAATCCATCAATTTGAGAATTTTTTGCACAATACCAAGTACGTCGATTTGATTTTCATACGAAAAATTAAAGGCATGTCCGCTTAGTTCGGGCTTTTCGGCTAATTTTTCCGCCAGGAGCATATAGGCGATGGAGCCATCTTCGACGTAAAAATAATCGCGGATGTATTTACCGTCCGATCGGATGACCGGCCTCAACCCGCGCAAGACAGACCGGATCGTGCCTGGGATGATGCGGTTCCAGTTCAAATCGCCCCCGCCATAAAAATTCCCGCAGCGGCTGATTACCACGGGCAGTTGATAGGTCTCAGCGTACGTCTGGGTGATCATATCAGCGCAGGACTTGCTTACGTCGTAAGGATGGCGCCCTTGCAGTGGCATCTTCTCTGAATAAGGTAAAGTTTCCTGGTCGCCATAGGCTTTATCCGAGGATGCCACCACCACCTGCTTAACCCTGGGGCTGCGCCGGCAGGCTTCCAGCAAACTCCACGTACCGCGGATGTTGGTTTCAAAGGTAGAAATCGGGTTGCGGTTGGCAATGGTCACAATCGTCTGGGCTGCCAGGTGGATAACCGTATCGATTTCATACTCGCCCAGCGCTCTTTCTAGCAGAGACTGGTCACGCACATCTCCTCGCACTGTTTTCACTTTCTCGATTTGACGAGAAAGAACCAGTTCCGACTGCGGCACCCAATCGCGCACCAGGCAAACTACGTCTGCGCCATTCTCCACCAGCCGGCGTACCACCCAGCTTCCAACCAACCCGGTACCGCCAGTCACCAAAGTAGGACGATCCAGCCAGAATTGAGCCATTACCACACCTTCCAGGGCGCTTTTCCCGCCTGCCACAAACCTTCCAGGTAACGCTTATCGCGCAATGTATCCATACACTGCCAGAAACCCTCATGGCGAAAAGCCGCTAACTGGCCATCGGCGGCCAGGTGTTCTAGCGAGAAGACTTCCAGGCTGGTTTGGTCATCCACAATGTAATCGAATATACCCGGCTCGCACACCATAAAACCGCCGTTGATCCAGCCTTCGCCAGTCTGTGGCTTTTCAGTGAAACGCGCCACCAGGTCACCTTCCAAGATCAGGCCGCCGAAACGCGCCGGTGGGCGAACGGCCGTGACCGTGACCATCCGGCTCTGGCTGCGGTGAAAATCGAGCAAAGCTTTCAGGTCAATATCTCCAACTCCATCTCCATAGGTCAACATGAAGGTCTCGTTCTTGAGGAGAGGCTCCAGGCGTTTTACCCTTCCGCCGGTATTTGTGTTCTGGCCTGTCTCGATCAGGTGTACCAACCAGTCTTCACAACTGCCCTGGTTGCGTTCCACTTTCCCTTTTGTTAGATCGATCGACATGCTGCCGTTCAGAGCCAGGTAATCCATAAAATAGCGCTTAATCACCTCGCCTTTATATCCAAGGGCAATGTAAAATTCTCGGAAATCGTAATGGTAATAATGTTTCAGGATGTGCCACAGGATCGGCTGCTCGCCGATTTCCACCATTGGTTTCGGCTTAATTTCAGTCTCTTCGGCCAGACGTGTGCCCATCCCTCCTGCTAGTATAACTACCCTGATAGGTTTTTTATTCGGCATTTCATCACTTCCCACAGGCAAATTAATCTTATCGAACTTAACCATGCGAATTCAAGTATCCCACCAAATAACGATAATCGGTTTCTTTTTCTCCCTTTTTTACAGAGCGACCGTAAATCAAATTACGGATTATATTCTTACCTCTACCGGCCAGCGCGCCAAAACGATCTGAAAAAGCCTTGGACGATAAGATGTCATTATGATATACATCGACTAATCCGGTTATCCTGACAAGCTGATAATATTTCTCAAGGATTGAACTAACTGTGGTTAATTGGGGATTATGCGGAGAATGATCACGATTGTGACTGAAGATAGACGCACAACCTGAATCAGACAGCCTGGAGGCATAGCGGTTCACCTGATCTGAGGTCATCTCCTGGAAAGAAGCAATGTTTATGGCCAGGTCGATCTGTCCCAGTTTATGAATAGGATCAAGAAAATAGTGTGGCAAGAAAATAAAGTCATAAGATTGTACATCTTCAAGCAGAACCTCCTGGGGTTTATCGCCGAAGAGCAGCATAAAAGCCGAAGGGAACGCTGCCCGCAAATACACTGCGCTGAAAAGTAGCGTCTGAGGTAAATCAATAATCAAATAAGTAGTATTATGAAATAGAGTTTTGAATGCGAATGCGAAACCTCCCCAGCCAGCCCCGATTTCCAACACTGTCTTGCGTTTACCCTCATTTTCTCTAAAAGAATCCAAAACCCCTCCGCGATCCATAGCAATTAGATCGCCGAAAAATCTTAGGGTGTCAAAGTTTACCAGGTGATCATCAATATTATGGCCAAAGCCTCCCAAAACATCTGGTTCAGGAACGAACAGGTTATGCCGGTCTTGCTGGCGCAATACTGCGAGCATTCTCGAAAATTTTTCTCGTTGGTGAATATGGTGCCCCCGGTATTCATAAGAACGGATCCCTGTCAGGTGAAAACAATGCTCGCGCAACTTTTGAATGATCAGGGGCGAAGCGTCCAGCATGTATTCAAAGCCCTTCAGTTCGTCTAGCCAATACAAACTGGTGTTATCATCTGGCGCCTGGCCCTCTTCTATCATTTCCAGCACACGGTCCCGCGCCAATAAATAATATTGAAAGATATCACTACTCTTGTATGCTTCAATTCTTTGAACCAAATCAGCCTTTAGCATGACCTTCTCCTAGCAACCCGGTCTATCTATCCATGCATACGCCCAAACAGTCTACCAGGATAAAAATTAATAAATTCTTTGCCTCAGTTGGTTAGCATAGCTATACACAATTTTACCAGCCAATCAAGGCGTTTTGCCCGGCAAGGTAAACACATACAAAGAAAAATGAATATCTCCCTGGGCGATGGTTTGCTCTTTGGCCAGCGACCAGTTGCCATAACTGCGCAGTTTTGCCAGCATTTGCTTTGCTTTCGTAGGATGATTGGTGATCACCCCCACCACCTGATCCTGCTCTGTCAAGTCCGTAAAATATTCCGCAGAAATCTTTTTGATCGGTGGGCAAGGTTCCGAGTCTTTCATTTCCTGGATACCTGTCCTGGTTACTGACTCCCCAATCAGGCCAATCCCAACAGTGGGCTCGGGGCAATGGTTGACCGGGATCAATTCGCCTTCATCCCACCATAGATGCGTTCGACTCCATCCAAAACCCCATAAGTCTTTGAAAGTATCGATAACACTCAGATTCCCATCTTTAATTGTATGGCATTGGTTCTCGCCAAGGCTTAATTGGGCAGGGGTAATATTTCCCTGACTCACATCAAAAGGCATACCGATGACATTCCCCAGGCACATCAAGATCACTAACGACAGGACGGCCAGCGGCTGACGCTTCATCAGGATCAAACAGGCAAAAATGAGCAAGTAGAAAAGTAAAGGCTGGAATATCTGCCATCCCGGAAAAAGGCGGGATCCTAGCGCGCCAAAAATGCGATCACTAAACACGAGCGACAAACAGATTGCCAATGGGACTGCCCCCAGGATAATCGGGGAGATGCTTTCTCGCCAGCCCATCGCCAGGAACCCGGCAAAAACAAGAAATACATAAATATAAACCGGGTTGTCGTAATGGTAATGGATGAGGGCTTCTCTTTTAGTAATTTCAAGAACCAGCCAGATAATCCCCACTAAAGTCATCTGAAGACTGATGCTCAGCTGCTGCCAGGATCGACTATCTATATACAAGTGATGGCGTAAGAATTTTATTGCATCCTTGATCGCCCAACCTGCGGCGAAGAGAAAAGCTACCACAGGCAAAGCCAGGTGTTTTGCCTGCAGGGGCCAAACCGAATTCTTGGGTTGGTAGAAATAATTTATACTACCTTCTGGATAAGATTGCACGTGTTTTAATTGGTTCATGAAAAAGAAAAAGCTCCGGCCGGACAACACCGCGGCTAAACCAAGCAATCCCGTGGTCGATAAAAACCCAAGCAGGCCGAATAAAACTGCCTCCAGGACCGGTCTCTTTTTTCCAGCCCAATTCAACATGACGAACTGGACGATCATTGCCGGGAAACAGCCCAATACAAAGAACTCGCTGTGAACCGCCAGCCCATATACCGCTCCGCAGACAAAGAACCACCCGCGCTGCCTGCTTTTGGACTGGACTGCCAGGGTTAAGAAATATAAGCTCCAGATAAAAAAAAGACTTCCAGCCGCGTTATGATAATCCGGAGAGCGGCTAACCATGTAATAAGAAAAGGTGCTCAGCAATGCTGCGCTGATAAAACCGACTTCTTTCCTGAAAAACCTGCAAACTAACAGGTAGAACCCGATGGATCCTGGTATAACAAAAATCAAGGTCAAGACGATTGCGGCTGTTGTCGGTGTAAAAAGGTTGCGGATAAAGTTCTCGATCAGGATCCACGGAACTCTGGAAATCTTATATGAGTTGGTCTCCAGTAAAGGATCCTTGTAATAAAAATAACCCAAACTGATATACCACCAGGGATCATCTTCGCCCGCACGGGTGAACATCCACTCTTGGTTGACCAATGCCAGAATAATCGGAATAAGCGAAAGCGTCAGGATCGAAATCCAGGCGCTGAGGGTTGACCCTTTGACCTCATTTTGCTTTGCAAGATCAGGTAGTTGGTTTTTAATTCCGTTAACTGCTGTGGCGATTCGATCCAAAACCGAAGGGCGCTCCACCCAACACCAGACAAGAAATATTAATAGAAAAGCAATCAGGGAAAAAAATATGAATATTCCGCCCTTCAAGACAAGCTGAACGTTTGTCGATCTTCTCCAATACCAATGAAAGTAAGGTAAAAAGAGAAACGTGGCGACTGCCCCTGTAATCAGGCTGGCAAGGAGACTAATACATAACCTGAATTTCTTAATAAACATATTTTTCATAGGACTTACTACACCACACCAGGGCCCACCCAGTTTCCCTGATATCCCTCAGAGGCCAGGCCTGCTAATTGAATCGGCGGCCTGCCGGTTTCCAGTACCGGTTCTGGCTTGATTTCGTTCTTTTTGGCCAGGTGTATGCCTAAACCGCCCGCCTGGATGACACATCATATCTCTATCCTCAAGAATTATATTGACAATAGTTGATATTTCCGTCCATATTTGTTGCTCTCAAGGTCTCAGCACTTTTCTAACAACGTATTAGGGTAATTTTCCATCCAGGGTAAATACATATAATGAAAAACTGATATCTCCTTCGGCGATGGTTCCCTGTTTGGCCAGCGACCAATTGCCATAATCGTTTAATTTTCTAAGCATTTGCTTTGCTGTCGAAGGATAATTGGTGATTACCCCCACCACCTGATCCTGCTCTGTCAACTTCCTATAATATGCCGCGGGAATCTTTTTGATCGGTGGGCATGGTTCGTAATTCTTCATCGACTTAATACCTGTCCAGGTTGTTGACCACCCAATCAAGGCTATCCTAAAATTTACCTTGGGGCAATTATTGACCGGGATCACTTCACCTTCATCCCACCATAAATGCGTTCGGCTCCATCCAAAACCCCATAGGTCTTTGAAAGTATCGATGACACTCAGATATCCATCTCTGTTTGTATGGCATTGATTCTCGGCAAGGCTTAATTGGGAAGGATTAATTTTTCCCCGAACCCCAACAGTAGCCATGCCGATGACATTCCCCAGGCACATCAGGATCACCAACGACAGAATGGCCAGCGGCTGACGCTTCAACAGGATCAAACAGGCAAAAATGAGCAGGTACAAAAGTAAAGGCTGGATTATCTGCCATCCAGGAAAAAGGCGGGATCCTAGCGCGCCAAAAATGCGATCACTGAACACAAGCGACAAACAGATTACCAGCGTGACTGCTCCCAGGATAATCGGGGATAATCTTTCTCGCCAGCCCATCGCCAGAAACCCGGCAAAAACAAGAAATGCATAAATATAAACCGGGTTGTCGTAATGGTAATGGATGAGGGCTTCTTTTTTAGAGAGTTCAAGAACCAGCCAGATCATTCCCACTATAGTCATCTGAAGACTGATGCTCAGTTGCTGCCAGGATCGACTATCTAAATCCAGGTGAAGACGGGAAAATCTTATTGCTTCCTTGATCACCCATCCTCCCGCGAACAGAAAGGCTGCCACAACCAGAGCCAGGTGTTTTGCCTGCAGGGGCCAACCCGAATTTCTTGGTTGGTAGAAACTATGTATTTCTCTTGCATAATTTCCCACATGTATTATTTGGTTCATGAAAAAGAAAAAGCTCCGGCCAGACAACACCGCGGCTAATCCAAGCAACCCGGTGGTCGCTAAAAACCCAAGCAGGCCGAAGATAACTGCCTCCAGGATCGGTCTTTTTTTTCCAGCCCAATTCAACATGGCGAACTGGACGATCATCGCCGGGAAACAGCCCAACATAAAGAGCTCGCTATGAACGGCAATCCCATAGGTTAATCCAGTTACCAAGAACCACCAGCGCTGCCTGCTTTTTGACTGGACTGCCATGGTTAAGAAATATAAGCTCCAGATAAAAAATAGACTTCCGGCCGCATTATGATAATCCGGAGAGTTGCTGACCATGTAATAAGAAAAGGTGCTCAGCAAGGCTGCGCTGATAAAACCGACTTCTTTGCTGAAGAATTTGGAAACTAACAGGTAGAACCCGATCGATCCCGGTATGACAAAAATCAGGGTCAAGACAATGGCGGCTGTGGTGGGGGTAAAAAGGTTGCGGATAAACGACTCAACCAGGATCCACGGAACTCTGGAAATCTTATATGAGGTAAACTCCAGTAAAGGATCCTTGTAATAAAAATAACCCAAACTGATATACGACCAGGGATCAGATTCGCCCGCACGGGTGAACATCCACTCTTGATTGACCAATGCCAGAATAATTGGAATAAGCGAAAGCGTCAGCATCGAAAACCAGCCGCTGAGGGTTGACCCTTTGACCTCATTTCGCTTTGCAAGATCAGGCAGCTGGTCCTTAATTCCTCTCACTGCTGACGCGATTCGATCCAAAACCGAAGAGCGATCCACCCAGCGCCAGAGTAAATAAATAAATAGAAAAGCTATCAGGGAGAAAAAAATGAATAATCCGCCCTTCAAAACAAGCTGAACGGTCGCTGATCTTCTCCAATACCAGTGAAAGTGAGGTAAAAAGACAAACGTGGCGACTGCTCCTGGAATGAGGCCGGCAAGGAGACTGATAAAAAATCTAAAGTTCTTTAACATTCCAATTCAGCATAGGGCGCACCACCCCGACCCACGTTCCTGCCCAGTTTCCACGCACGGTCGTTCCGTCGGACGGATCCCGGACGGTGAACGACACGCAATCTATTTCTTTAAGGTATTTTTCCTTTGAACGGTTCAGGTTGCGCAGTTGAGCAGTCATGAAATATCTGCCTTCTGCCAATGTATTCGCTGGAATTTCCACTGTACTACGATAAGCGCCGGGCGCCAGGCCAACTAGTTTATTCTTTACCAGGTGATCGGAGGATTGCAAAATAACCACACCGGTTTCATTGACCAATTGCATGGTAACATGCACATCGCCAGGCAGGTTATTTTCATAATCGAACTCGATGATCACCGGCTCGTTGATTTCCTGCAAGTCAGACACCGCCCCGCTGGCATTCTTTACGCGCACTGCCAGCAGCCTGACCGGGTTGTTCGTCCTGTCCAGGTTAAAAATGCGCTCGGCGGATGAAATTGCCCCGTCCGAAAGGTAGCGATCGACGATGTGGTGCGGCTCCCCATCGGCCACAATATGCCCTCCTTCGATCAGAATTACCCGTTTGCATAGACGCACGATGCTCTGCATACTATGCGAGACAAACAGAACCGTCCGTCCGGTTTCGCCCACCTGCTCCATCTTATTCAGGCACTTGGTCTGGAAACGGTTATCGCCGACTGCCAGGACTTCGTCGACCAGCAAGATCTCGGTCTCAAGATGCGCCGCTACGGCAAAAGCCAGGCGAACGTACATCCCGCTGGAATAGAATTTTACCGGCGTATCCAGGAATTTCTCGACCTCTGAAAATTCCACGATCTCGCCAAACTTCTGCTCGATCTCTACCCGGTGCATACCCAGGATGGCGCCGTTCAGATAAATGTTCTCTCGCCCGGTCAGCTCTGGATGAAAACCTGTGCCAACCTCCAGAAGTGAACCCACCCTTCCGTTTATCACAGCCCGCCCGGAGGTGGGACGGGTGATGCGCGACAGCACTTTCAAAAGGGTGCTCTTGCCGGCTCCATTTCGGCCGATCACACCCACCACCTCGCCTTTACGGATATCGAAAGAAACATCCCGGATAGCCCAAATAAAACGGTCTTCGTCCGGCGTCTTCACCCGCGGGGTAGTAAACTTACGCACTGGCGCCGACAGGATCTGCACAATCGAGTCGCGCAGGGTATTATAGCGCTGCTTAACGCCAATCCGGTAACGCTTGCTCAGACCTTCAGCATGAATTGCACAATCACCCATAATTCTTAATCAGTCCTCTAGCATCCCAACTCGGGCCGCTCAGATTATATCGGCGAATTCGTCTTCCATGCGGCGGAAATAGATCAGCCCGCCAATCAGAAGCGCCACCACTACCCCCCCGGAGATTAATAGCAAGGAGAGAATATCACTCGTCTTGCCCAGGATCGCCCAGCGAAATCCCTCAACCACACCGGTCATTGGGTTCAAACTGACCAGGTATCGCCATTTTTGCGGGATCAATTCAAGGGAAAAAGCCACCGGCGTGGCATACATCCAGAATTGAGTGATGAAAGGCACCATATAGCGCACGTCGCGATATTTTACATTCAAGGCCGCCAGCCACAAACCAACTGCCAGAGACGACGCGACTGCCATTAAAACAAAAAACGGCAGGGTTAGAAAGCGATAGGTGAATGGGACATGATAATATATTAGAAAGCCAATCAAGATCAGAAATGAAATGGCAAAATCAACCACCCCTACCAGGACCGAAGCAATCGGGATTATCAGGCGTGGGAAATAGACTTTGGTTATTAAATTCTGGTTGTTGATCAGGCTGTTGCTGGAGGAAGTCAGGGCGAAGGCGAATAACTGCCAGGGCAGCAGCGCCGTAAAAGTGAAAATCGGGTAAGGGAAGCCTTCGGATGGCAGCTTCGCTAAATTGCCAAAAATGACGCTGAACACAACCATCGTCATCACCGGCTGCAGAATCGCCCATAAGATTCCCAGTAAAGTCTGCTTATAACGGACTTTAATATCCCGCCAGGTCAGAAAGTACAGCAGCTCTCGATAGCGCCATAATTCACCCAGCCCCAGAGATAGCCAGCCATGGCGTGGTTCGACTACAACCTGGATACCTTCAGCTCCAGCGCCATCCAGTGATTGGGTGATCAGGGAGATTTGTTTTTTCTTTTCAGTTATACCTGGTTTACCAACCATCCAAGGGGGACCTTTTTTATTTTCAGCTCTTGAATTTTCCCACATGCCCATAGTTCTGTCAAGAAAGCCTGTTTTTGAATTTTTAATGTTTTTTTTTGCAGATCAGTCTATAATAAAATTGTTCCCGTAAGTGTCTTATGGGTGCAGGTTTTATCTTTCAATTGATCGAACAGTTAAATACTGCTGGCAGGAAAGCCGGTTACCCGGTTTAGGAAAACTTTTTTTCAATCCAGGAGTGAATATGGTTGCGCGAACCTGTGCCTTCAAAGAGTTGAGCCTGCTGGTCATTTTTGTTTTCCTTTTTTCCAATATCGCCGTGGCGCGGGCTCAACAGCCGGACCCCGGCACTGCGACTCCGCCGATCCCCTCGGCTGCGCCGGCCACCCCGGCAGTCCCGGCGGAGGCGACGCCGACTGCCGCCCCGACCCAGTCGCCCACCCTCTTTACCATTTCCGCCAAGGTGACCGGCAAAGACGGCCTGCCCCTTCCGGGGGTGTCGATCTCGGATGACCACGGCAACAGCACGACCACGGTCGGCGACGGCGCCTACGCCCTTATCGGGCTGAAGCCGGGCACCTACCTGATAACGCCCAGGTTGGAAGGGCAGACTCTCATCCCGTATTACCGGGTGGTCAAGCTGGTGGATAAAGATGTGAGTGGGGTGGATTTTTACCCGCCTAAATCCAACATCGATTTAGGAAAAACTCTCACCAACCAGCCGACAGGCATGCCGTCCTATGTGCCTCATCCACCTTCCAAGCAGCAGGCCCAGGCGCAGAATCCCCCTGAAGGGGATCTTTCAGGGCAGGCGGTCTACACCGTAGGCGCTCCGGGGCTGACGTTCCGCTATACCGGCCAGTTGGGGATTTCGGAAGAACCCTACATCGTTGACCCGCCAGCTACGATTACGCATCTTTATAACCCTGATAGTGCGTCGATTGACCATAATGGCAAACTGTTGGTAACTGAAGGAACCGGAAGCCTGCTGGTGCGTTTAATACCACTACTGGCGCATCAGATCTTGTGATTGGCAAAGCCGGTATGATGTATACCGACAATTACGTCTTCACCTGGCTTTCTGATTCGGTCGAAAGGCCCGTGGAACATTCCATTTGGGCCGGTGATAACACCCAAATCATAAAATATGATTCTTTCGGTAATTTTGTTCTTCAATTCCCTGCGAATAACCCTTGGGAAAGCGGAAGTGATAACGACCATTTTAACCAAACACAGGGTCTCCGCTTTTAATACCGATGGCAGCGAATTGTACGTATCTGACCGTTTCAATCACCGCATTCAAGTATTCACATTTGATGGGGACGGCAATCCGGTCTACGCCCGCACTATCGGTGCAGGCGAGCCGGGCAGCGACAATAGCCATTTCAATGAACCCTGGTATTTAACTTTCTACGAACATAATGGCGACGGCGGCTACCTTTATATAGCCGATCATTACAACCAGCGCATTCAGAAGTGCAGCCCAACCGACGGAACTTGTACAACATTTTTCGGCGTTACAGGGGAAGAAGGTGATGACCTTACTTACCTGCGCAACCCGGTCTCAATCACCTTTGGCGTTATAAGCGGTACTCCCTACAGCTTTATTTCGGATGGGGAAAATGAAAGGGTGCTGCGCTGTGACGTGGATGGCTCGAACTGCATACACTTCGCCGGTACGGCCGGTGAACAGGGCAGTGACAATGCTCATTTCTTTGGCTTGGGAGTGATTGCGATCGATAATTCGAGTAGTAAAGTGTACGTTTCCGATTGGTACAACCACCGCGTCCAGGTTTTTGATGGTACGAACACCGATCCGCAGACAAATTGGGTTCAGACCTACGGAACAACCGGTGTACCTTATACAACCGATAACAGCCACCTGAATACTCCCTGGGGGATAGTTACCGATCCGGACGGCAACCTGTACGTCGCAGAGCATTTAGGTTACACCCTGGTCAAATACAATTCAAGCGGAGTATTCCAGTGGCGGAGTGGGGAGCCGGGAGTATTCGGTCCAGATGTGGATCACCTGGGCGCTGATTGGGCAGGGGTTGAAGGAACTCTGGCGGTGGACAGCGCCGGCCGTATCTACGTTCCAGATACCGGCAACCAGCGTATTGTCATCTATTTGCCGAATGGGTCAGTTTTCGATACCTGGGAAAGTTGGGGCACCGACAATGACCATTTCAACTGTCCAGCCGGGGTGGCCATCCGTCCGGATAATGGGGATATTTATATCAGCGATCACTGTAACCAACGTATCCAGGTTTTCGACAGCCAGCGCCATTATAAAGTCACCATTGGTGAGACTGGCGTAACAGGCAGCGACAGCAAGCACTTTCAATGGCCCTATGGCGTGGCGGTAGATGCCAATGGGAATGTTTATGTGGCCGACCAGGGCAATAACCGGGTGCAAAAATGCCGGCTGTCAGGCAGCAGCTATACCTGTGCGCCTTTTGCGGGCGTAACCGGCGCTGGAGGATCAGATTTCCGCTATAGCAATGGACCTATAGCTGTGGCAATTGGGCCGGATAACTTGATCTATGTGGCTGAGAATTGGCAGAACCGTGTGCAGGTGTTTGACCCCAGCGGCGCTTACCGTACCACTTTAGGCGGGGATTGGGGGAGTGGAACCGGCAACCTGCGTAATCCAGGTGGAGTGGCAGTAGACGCCGATAACAACGTTTACGTCACCGATACTACTAACGACAGGGTGGTGAAATACGCCCCGGCGTACCCGGCTGGAGCCAGCTCAATGTCAATGGTTGGGGAGAGTACCTTAAACTGGGTAACTCGCTTGCGGAGTTCAACGGCCACCTTTACGCTGGTGTGTACAATGATACTGGCTCTGGCAGCCCGGCCAGGATCTATCGCTACAACGATGACGGCACATGGACCGGGGTGGTGATGGATGGCTTTGGCAACTCTGCCAATATCGGCATAGACGACCTGATCAACTCTAACGATTACTTGTACGCCGGCGTCTGGCATGATGGGGGGAGCGCCCAGATCTGGCGCAGCAGCAATGGCGTTGCCTGGACCCCAGGTACCTTTACCGGATGGCATTACTAATACCTATTCGGAAGCTTACCTTTTTGAGGTATTTCGTGGCGCTATCTACTGGCTCCCTACAGCAACTCTCAACCGGCTGAAATCTGGCGGTGTACTCAGGATTCCGGCTGCGACAGCGCCACTGACTGGGAACAAGTGATTGACAACGGTTTTGGGGCAGGCATAGGCAATGCGAGCGTAAGCTCGTTTGCCGCGGGCAGGGGGCCGGCTTTTCGCCGGTACTTACGCTGGCAATTCCTCTGCGACGGGCGGGGAGATTTGGGTCTCCTCCAGCGGTGACTATGGCAGTTGGACGAATATAGCATCAAATGGTTTTGGCGATTACCACAATAGCATGGTGAGCAGTCTGGAAGAAATGGGCGTCTATCTGTATGCCGGCACGACCAATTCGAATACCGGCGTGCCGATCTGGCGATGTCTGTTCACTGCCTGTACTTCTTGGATGAAGTCATCTCAAATGGTTTTGGCAGCGCAGATAATACTTCTATCCCTGTGTTGAAATTTTTTAATAACAAACTGTATGCATTCACGGATAATGAAAACCCGGGGGTACAGGCGTTTTCCACCGGTGATGGCACCGCCTGGAGCCCTGTGATCAACGGGACGCTGAGCGGTTTTGGCAACAGCCTCCGCGACACAATCTATTCACCGGCGACTGCGGTGATTTATCAACTCCGTCTGATGGTTGGGGTAAATAATCACATTAATCCTTATGGTGGGCAAGTTTGGGCATCTGATCCTGCCGAGACCTATACCATCTCTGGCACGATCACGCCCACTCCTCCCAATTCACTGCCCGACAGTATCACCCTCACCCTCCAGCCGGGCGGGGCAACGACCAACCCGAATGGCAGCGGCGCTTTCTCCTTCAGCAACCTGCCGCTCGGCCGTTACACCGTCACCCCTACCCGGGCCGGCTGCACCTTCACGCCGACTTTCTGGCAGAACAGCATTACCGATAACATCACCAACGCCAACTTCAGCGTGGCCTGCGCCACGCCCACTTTGCTCTCCCCGGCGGACGGCACGCAGCTTAATTCGCTGCTGCCGCTGACCCTGAGCTGGTCAGCTCTCTCCGGGGCGACCAAATACAACCTGCAGGTATCCACCAGCGCTACCTTCTCCAGTACTTTCAAGAACATCACCCAGGCCGGCCCAAACTACGTGCTGTCCGGTATGGCTGCCGGGGCCACTTACTTCTGGCGCGTCAGAAATCGGCCCCGGTGGCCGGGGACTGGTCAGTGACCTGGAAATTTTATGCGCCGAAGCCTCCGGCGGCGCCAGCCCAAACCCTGCCGGCCAATAACGCCGTGCTGGCTGCCGACAACTTCCGGCCGGTGTTCACCTGGAAGGCTTCCGCCATTCCGGCGGGAGCCACCCCCGTCCAGCATTATCACCTGCAGGTCTCACAGAACAAAACCTTTGACGGCCTCGACCTGGACGAATACACCCTGGACGCCCCCACCACCTATACCACACCTTTCGACCTGACCCCCAACCGGGTGTATTACTCGGCGCATCCACGCCTTAAATCTTCGGGCGGTCGACACCTGGTCGAGCGTGCGCAGCTTCAAGACCCTGCCAGGGGATGTCGGCCTGGATTGGATCGAGAACCAGGATACGCTCCGGCCCACTTTCCACTGGCATGACGACTGGAATACCGGCAAGTACTCGGTCCAGGTGTACAAGTTGAGCGGCTATAAATGTACTTTATTCAAGTCTGCCGACAGTTGAGCGGGCTGTCTTACAGCCTCACTTCCAGCCTGGCCATCAATACCGTCTACCAGTGGAAAGTGCAGGCGGTTGGGACAGCCGGGGCCGGGGCGTGGACAGGTTACGTGAGCTGGACCTCGCCTGCTCCGCCGCCCGCGCCGGCGCTGGTATCTCCGCTGGCCAACGAGGTCATTCCTGACACGGCCAATCCCAGCTACCAGATGAACTTCACCTGGAAGAGCGTCAAGACGGCCACCTCAGGAGACATTACTTACCAGTTGCAAGTTTCCTGGCTGACCGACTTCGACCCGGATTACTCCTGGTCGGCAGATTATTATGATTCCACTCTTGGAAATGGCGCGATTGTTTCTTACGAGTCGACCCCTGACCAGGTTATTTGGTCTAATTCAACCAACTATTGGCGGTGCGCGCCTGCGGCGATCAGGGCTGCAGTCTGTGGACTTCACGCGCAAGCTGTTGGGCATGCCTGCCACGCCAACTTATGTTGGAGAAGACCCGCTCGATAACACCGCTGAGTATGCCTTCCATTGGACAAACTCCAATTCGAACACGGCCGGCAAGTATAACATCCAGGTGTGCAACAACTCTACCTGCTCCAGCAAGTTCAAGAGCGCCACAGTCAGCAGCGGTTGGGAATACGACCTTTTGCTGCCCAGCAACAAAGATATGTGGTGGCACGTCCAGGGCGTGGGCGTAACCACCGGCGGCTGGATGACCCCTCAGGCTTTCCATACGGTGGTTACACCGGGTGTGCCATCCCTGGTGTTGCCGGCCTCCAGCGCCGTCGCCCTTGCTCCCACTGACATTGCTTTTAGCTGGAAAACTGTTACGGGGCCGATAAATACAATATCCAGATATCCACCTCATCGGCTTTCGATAATATGACCGACCCCAGCAGTATCGACAAAACTACTCCTGACGCCAGTACTACAGCCACCGCCGACTGGTCTTATGGCACAGGATACTGGCGCGTGCGGCCAAGACCGGCGGTTACTATGGCCAGTGGTCGTCCGGGCGCAAATTCACCACCAAGCCATATATTCATGGTTTCGTGTATGACTTGAATGGGAATCCGATCACATCCGCCACGGTGAGCCTGACCGGCGGTTATTCCACCTCAACCGACTCTATCGGTGAATACCAGCTTCCGGCCAACCTGCCCACCGGCGACAAAATCCTGACAGTCACCCACAGCCCAGACAAACTGCCCATGACGCGCAGCCTCAGCCTGTCCAACGGAGGCAACTACTACTCCACCAACGTCTGGCTTGCGCCAGTCAGTTCTAACCTCACGGATTACCGCTTCGTACTGAGCTGGGCTGACCCAACTTACCGCGACCTGGACCTGCACTCTTGGCTGCCGACTGCCACACCCGAGCACATTTTCTGGCAGAACCCAGGCACGCTTCATCTCCGACGTTTGCCAGGTTATCCGTGAATGACATTACCCCAGATGTGGAAGTGCTGGATGTCGGGCAGTTCCAGACCGGCAAAACTGTGGTAGCGGTCAACCAGTATTACCCTTTCAGCGGTTCCTGGTCGGCGATCAACGTCAAGGTGGAGGTTTACCAGGGGACAATCCCGGTGTGGAGTTGTACTTCACCCAGCGGCAGCGGCCACTGGTGGTATGTGATGGACGTCACAACGGCTGGCGGAATCCCAATTTTTACCTGCAAGAAAAAAGTTCAATCTGCCGCTCCGGCGCCTTACACCGATAATAACATCTCGGGCACGATCAATCAGACCAATGGGCGCCCCTTGCAAGGGGTGACTATGGATTATGAAGTAGGCTCTATGTCGGTCGACTCGCCTTTCACCCTGACCGGCCTGGCCCCAGGAAATCACACACTCACCCCAACTAAAAACGGATTAGATTGGAGTTTCTCACCCTCACCAATGACTGGCGTGCCAACCGGAACGACGGATGCAGACTTTACCGCCACTCCGCGCACCGGGATTATGCTAGGCGGGGAACCTTCAGCCGTGGCAGTTCAGGGCGATTATCTGTATGTGGGCGGTGAGGAAAATTGTACGTGGTCAACGTGCAGGATAAAACCAGCCTAGTCGAGGCAACCGCCTACTGGATTTCCAATGAAACGATCACGGATGTGGTGGTGCAAGGCGATTATGCCTACGTGGTAGAAGGATACGGCGGGCTGAACATCCTGGACATCTCCGACCCGTCTAATCCACAATTTGTAGGCTTATATGCTGACAACCTCCAATATAAGAGTGTCGCCGTTTCAGGACATTATGCTTACCTGACCTCCGGGACTGACCTGGTCGTCGTAGATATCCAGGATCCCGCCAAGCCGAGCTTCGTCCTCGATGATTACTGGAGCGGAAATGCGGCCAACCGGGTGATGGTCGACGGTAACTATGCTTACCTGGTTGGGGAGCAGGGGCTGTGGGTAATTGATGTCACCAACCCGACCGTCCCAATCCTCGCCTTACACTGGGAAAGCGGTTCGGGCAATCCAATCGTAGACGCGGTATGGCAGTAACAACCATCTCATCCTGACCGAGACCGCCGCCCTGTACGTTGTCAAAGGCGTCGATCCTTACCACCTTAGGCAGGCTAATATGGCTGCCCTTCCAACTGGAGGCACAGCTTACCGCAGCATGGCGGTTGGGGATACGCTTTATGTGGCGGATGGCGCCAATGGCCTGCTGGTCTACGATATCAGCCAGCCGTGGAACAACTTGCCGGAGTTAGGACCCGCCTACGTCCCAGCAAACCCAGCTACCGCCGTAACGGCGCTGGACACTTACGCTTATATTGTTGACGGGGCAGAGAGTTCAGGTTGTCAACGCCGCCCAACCATTGCGCTAACCCCGGCTGGAAGCTACACCCCGGCGCCATAAACTACTCTACGATCAGAAGCCGGGTTTTTCGAAAAAACCCGGCTTCTAATAGATTTCATGCGCAGGCGCTGACCTCTCCGTGGCGCGGTAAAAGATAATGCAGGGTGAAGGGCCGGGGGTTACACTCAGACTGGGAAGCGGGGTGGGCAACGCCCCAAGGCCGTAGACGTGCAGGTCGGAAAAGCTGACCGTCACGGGCGTGTCACTGGCGGCGCGGGCAAATACTCCCAGCGTGCCCCCGGTAAATACCGGGTCTCGAGCGCTGAACTGGTATTCGTCGTTGATGAAAAAGCGCATTTCGCTGCCAGCGGCCCAAACCCCCAAGTGCAATAACAGTGGAGAACCGGCGGGGACCTGCCCGGCCAGCGTCCAATCCCGCAGGATGGCAAGCTGGCTGTTCTTGAGGCGTTCCAGGCGAAGCTGACCGGTGCACGAGATCACGAAGCGGTAGTAGTTGGCGGGTGAGCTGGCGCGTAACAGCAGCCCGTAAGCATCGCCGCCCCGGCACAGGCTCAGGTCAACCGTGAGTTCCAGGTAAAAATCTCCCGGTATGGGCGCCTTACGCAAGCTGAGCAGCGACCCTTTGGGCTGGGAAACGGCCAGGGTTAATTCTTTGTCGCCAAAGGCCACGCTTCCGGCAGCAGTCAGGCCGGTGGACCACTGGGCTGGGTCGGTAAAATCATCTGCCAGCAGTTCTGCTTCGACAGCCGGTTTTTCATCGACGGTAGGCTGAACGGCCTGGGTGGACATCAGAGTGGGGGTGTCAGTCGGCGGGAACCAGACCGGGGATGGGGTAACGGTAAAGGTAGGGCTGGGGGTGTCGGTAGGGACGAAGGTCGGCTGGGCCAGGAATTGGCTGCTGCAGCCAGTTAGGAAGATCATCAGGCCAATAGTCAGGCTCAGTTTGCATAGAAAGATAGATCTACGTCTGTCTAGGCGAAAGTGGAGATTGCCACGTCGCTCAGGTTCTTGAATTGTGTAGGTGTTGGTAAAATCGCTCCTCGCGATGACACGCCTTCTTCGACTGTCATTGCGAGGCGTCTTTGCCGAAGCAATCTCAGAGTAAAAAGAGGGATTACTTCGGCGCTTAGGAGTCAGTGATTGGAATTTATCGATGGAATCGCTCCTCGCAACGACAAGCCTTTTTCGACTATCATTGCGAGTCCTCTTCGCTGACTCCCCTGGTGCACCCGTAGGGGTAAGCAATCTCTGAACGAACAGAGAGATTGCTTCGTCGCTCAGGCCTCAGTAATAATGTGGTATCGACAGAATCATTCCTCGCAATGACAAAACAAAAGGTCAAGCTCTTAGCTCATTATACAGCGTGTAGCGGTCGCCGCGGTTATAGACGCACAAGAATTCTACCGGGATTTCATTTCATCAACCTGTTGGGTTCTTGTTACAATAAAGGCGATCGCCTGATCATTACCTTACCTACCGTCCGCCAGGGGGAAGCCTTTCTGGCCCAGGCCTGAGAATTGAGGAAATATGCATATTTTGATTGGGAGCGACCACATCGGTTATCCTCTCAAAGAAAATCTGAAAGAATACCTGGTTGAATTTGGCTACGAAGTGGTCGACCTGGGCTGCACGGACGCAGCCACGCCGGTTGATTATCCGGACGTGGCGACCGATCTGGCCGAACGGATCGCGGCCGGTGAGACCGACCGGGGCATCCTGATCTGCGGCACCGGCATCGGCATGGCCATCACTGCCAATAAAGTCCCGGGGGTACGGGCGGCTTGTTGCCACGATCCCTACTCGGCCGAACGGGCGCGCAAGAGCAACGATGCCCAGGTGATCACCATGGGGGCGCAGATCGTGGCGCCTACCCTGGCGCGCCTGCTCATCGATCACTGGCTGGCCTCTGAATTTGCCGGCGGTCGCTCGGCTCCCAAGGTGGATAAAATCAAGAAGCTGGATGATCGTTACCACTCAAAGGGTAAGGGGTGAGAACAGACCAGACCTTCCCCTACATTTACCTGTGAGGTTTTGATTCCTCCACTATAATAAATACAGTCGGAATTACAGGAGGTAATCCGTGGCAGAACCGATGAGTATACCGTCCTTAAAATCCATTTTCAGGTTCCCTTTCCAGGGGGCGGGGTGGGAAAAACGCTTCCTGATCGGGGCGGCGCTGACCTTCCTCACTTTCGTTATCCCGATCGTGCCGGGGATGTTTGTGTGCGGCTACCTGCTGGAGGTAATGCGCCGGGCAGTCAAAGGGGAAGAGTTGGCCCTGCCAGACTGGACGGAATGGGGTAAGCTGGGTCTGGACGGGTTGAAGTACATCCTGGTCAACCTGGTCTTCTTACTACCAGGGGCGCTGATCTACCTGGTGGGGTTTGGCTTTTACTTTATCGTCACCTTCGGCTTCTCGCTCGCCAGCAATCTGGCGCAAAATTCCAGGGGGGTTGAGACGGGTTTTGTGCCAGTGTTCTTGCTGGCTATGCTGGTCTTTTTTATTTCGATTTTCCTGGGCCCATTATTGTTTATGCTGGGGGCGATCCCCCTGCCGGCAGCTACCGCCAACCTGGCTGTTGAAGGCCGCCTGGCAGCGGGTTTCCGCCTGCGCCAGTGGTGGCCGGTATTGTGGAAGAACAAGCTGGGCTTTTTCATCGCCTGGACGATATTATTCGGGTTATTCTTCATCCTCTACCTGGTAATTTTCACGGCGTACATAACCTGCATCCTGTGCTGGTTGATTCCTTTCTTGATGGCGCCGATGGGATTCTACCTGGGCCTGGTGTATGCGGCTCTGTTTGGGGAAACCTTCCGTGAAAGCTTGGAAGGTCAGGCGGCTGAGCAACCTGCCCAGACTGACCAATCTGAGGTCCCCCAGACATGACTCCAATTACTGCCATCTTCTTCGATATTGGAGCGGTATTGCTTAGCAACGGCTGGACCGAGGTTGAACGGCACCGGGTCCTGGCGGCCTTCGATCTGGATTTTGAGACTTTCGAACAGCGCCATTATCAGGTGATCGATGCCTTCGACTACGGTCAGATCAGCCTGCAGACCTACCTGGACTGGACGGTGTTCTACACGCCGCGCCCGTTCACCCCACAGGATTTCGAAAGAGAAGTCCAACGCATCATGACTCCCATCCCGGAAACCTTGCAGATCGCCCGGGAGCTGAAAAATGCCGGGCGATATTTTATGGCGACGCTTAATAATGAGCCGCGCGAGTTCAACGATTTCCGCATCCAGCATTTTGGCCTGCCGGATCTGTTCAGCGCCTTTTTTAGCTCGTGCTACCTGGGGGTGAGGAAACCACAGTTAGAGGTGTACCGCAAAGCGCTGGCGATCTCCCAACGCCGGCCGGAGGAGAGCCTGTTTATCGATGATTATC
Organism: uncultured Chloroflexia bacterium; assembly: GCA_963820415.1. Taxonomy (GTDB): domain Bacteria; phylum Chloroflexota; class Anaerolineae; order Anaerolineales; family Anaerolineaceae; genus CAWFZT01. The sequence goes on from CAWFZT010000006.1 coordinate 173,024, forward strand.
CCGAAAATATTCAGGCTGCCCGCGATTTGGGGATGAAGGCGATCCTGTATGTGGACGACGCATCTCTGCGGGAAAACCTCGTAAAATTCGGTCTTTTATAAAATCCCTTCTATTGGATTAGCCCGGCAGGCAAACCCGGTCGTGCCCACCGCTCTTCGCCAGGCTTAAGGCTGCTTCGACGGCGTGCAGCAGGTCTTCGTCGTCTTTTCCCTGTTCCGGGTACGTGGCAACGCCGATCGATAAAGTCATCGGACCGATGACTTTATCCTGGCGCTCGACGCGCAGTAGCTTGAATTCATCCCGCAGGTCTTCGGCGCGCTGCCAGGCCACCTCACACGCAACGTCAGGAAAAATCAGCATGAATACGTCGCCATGATAGCGACAGGCAATTTCCCCTGGCCGGAGGTGGCCTTCCAAGAATTTCGCAGCGGCTGCCAATACCTCGTTTCCGGCTTCCTGACCGTACCTGGCGTTGATTTCGGTCATGTGGTCCAGGTCGACGATCAACAGACTGAGCGGTCCCTCCTTGCGGATCGAGCGGTGTATTTCCCGCTGAAGCGCTTCCTGCAAATACTTCTGGTTGAACAACCCGGTCAATGGATCGTGATTGACCTGCTCGCTGAGGATTTTGTGCATCTTCAGGTTGGCCAGGGCCATGCCGACCTGGTCGGCCAGAGTGATGGCCAGGTTCTCGTGGTTGTCGAGCCACTCGGTGTAATCAAGGCCTTCCGGGCATGAATCGAGCGAAAAATATACATGCATCAGCCCGATCAATTCACTCTGGGCGATCATGGGAAGGCACAACGAGCTTTGCCCCGCCGAAATCTGGGCGTGAGGGCAAAGCAGTCCTTTCTGCGGGTCGTCGACCCGGTGGGGCCGGCCGCGCCGCAGGGCCCAGCAGTCCTCGCGGTTGATCTGCAGCGCCTCTTCATTATTCTCTCCCCAGGTCGAGACGGCTTCGAGGCTGCCGTCGTTGTCCTCGAATACGTACATCACGCCCCCCGTAGCCGGAAAGAGCTGGCGGATAAACTGGTCGAAGACCTGGTAGGCTTCCTCAACCTCGTGACAACTTTGCAGCAGGTCGCCCATTTCCTTGAGAAGCGAGGTTTCCTGGTTGTGCGCTTCTAGCTCGTTCAGCCATTTGGTCAACTGCTCGTTGGTCTGGCGTAATTTTTGTTCGCTGGCGCGCAGCGCCTCTTCAGACCTGGCCCGCTCAGTAATGTCACGGAAAATACCAAACGAGCCAGTGAACTCGCCATTTTTTTCGTAACGCGGGGTGACGGTGGTCAGCAAGCTGCGCAACTCTCCATCTGGTCGTTGAATTACCATCTCATACGAGCTGCGTTCCCCACGGATGCGTTTCGCCGTTTCCGCCCGGATCGCCTCAAACTGGCCGGCATGGACGAATTCGTTGAGGTTGTGACCGGCCAGGCTTCCTTTTGGCACGCCGAAGATGCGATCAGCAGCCGGATTGGCAAAGATAAAAATTTCATCTTGGTCGACAATTGCCAGGCCTTCTCCCTGGCTTTCGATCAAAGTGCGGTAAAGTTCCTCGTTCTGGCGCAGGGCTTCCTCGGCCTGCTGCCGCTCGGAGATATCCCTCGAAATACCGAACAGCACCTCCTGGTCGTTCCACCGGCCGCGCACTGCCTTCGTCTCGACCGCGATCTTATCCCCCGCTTTGGTCATGAGCGGGATTGCACTGGTGCTGAGGTCGCCTGCTAGCATCCATGCGAATATGTGTTGAATTTCCTCTTTTTGTTCAGGTGGGTGCAGGTCAACTATGTTCATCTGGCATAATTCCTGGTCAGAATATCCCAGGCGGTGAGCCACCAACGGGTTGTAATGCAGGATCTGGCCCTCCCCATTAAAGATGAAAAGGAAATCGTCCAACGTGTCGAAAAAGGATTGGAAGTTGATCCGGCTTTCCTGGCTGGCCTCTTCTGCCCTGATTCTGGCAATAACGTCCCCCACCTGGGCGGCAATACTTTCCAGGGCGTGGCGGGTGGTGGAGAGCACTGTATTTAAGGTGTGCGAACCGATGTCGAGGGTTGCGATCAGTTTCCCCTGGTACATTACCGGAAGGATTGCGGCAGAGCGCAATCTTTCATCCGAAAATAAGCGTGGTATGAGAGCCGCATAAGGCTGATAAATGGGATGTCCGGCAGAGATCAAGCGCGCCTGCGGGGAATCTTTGGCAAAAAAAGCCAGGCTTTCAGCCAGGGCTTGAGACACCCCGCGATGTACAGTCAGGTGATAGTTGCCGGTAGCCGGATCGACGAGGTGTATGCCGCCGCTGTCCAACCCTACCAGGCTGCAAGCCGCATCCAGGATTTTACTCAGCGCCTCATCCAGCGAATTCATCGAACCCAGCGCAGCCGCCAGGTCACGTTGAGTTTCAAGCATCTCTTCGGCCTGGCTGCGCCTGGCATCAAAGCGACGCAGCAGCTCAATGACGACCAGTACGGTTATAGTCAGGGTGACGGTGGTGATCAGGGAGGCATAAATGTTCAGAGAGAGCTTGATCTCTACCCAGATGGCGGCGATGGCCAGGATCATGATCATCCAACGATGCACGCGGGCAGAATGGCCAATGCCAACAAAAAAGACCGGCACGATCAGGAAGATCATAAACGGATCCGGCAATCTAAACCACAAAAGGACCGCGCTGGTGAGGCCAACCAGGAAAGCATAGCTGACGATCACCAGCCAGGGGGATATTTTCCTAATCCGTTTCAATCCGCGACCCGATTTGATAACTTCGACCCTCCGTTCAAGGTTGGGGTAAACATCCGCAGGTCCCAGGGTATTATTTCAATTATATTTTGAGCTGATGTGGGTTATTCTAGCATATCTACGGTAGATCAAAGATTAAAAAAGACCAGGAGTTTATGACACGGGTTTATTTCAGGATAGCGACTAAATCAGCCGTGCTGGGGATAATCAGGTCGGCGCCCGCCCGACGCAGGCCCTTCTCACGACCGAAGCCGCACAGCACTCCCACCGTCTGCGACCCGGCGGCTTTGCCGGCGCGCACGTCCACCTCGGTGTCGCCGACCATCAGCAGGTTGTGTGGGGAAATGCCTATCTGCCCGGCGGCCCAGATCAGCGGGTCCGGAAATGGTTTGGTGTGCTCGCAGGTCTGCGAGGTAGCGACGGCGAGGAATAGAGAGGTCAGGCCATAATAATCCAGGAAAGCAAACGTGCTGCGGTGGTCACGGACGCTGACCACGGCCAGGGGGTAGCGCGGCTGCAGGGCCAGCAGCATTTCTTTGACCGAGGGGATGATCCAAAAGGGCCCACTGGGGCGCAGCCCGCCTTTTTTCGCCATTTTGTTGAAAATACGTCCGACGTCATCATCCAGGTGCAGAGCGTCCAGCATCCAGTACAGCAGATTACCTGGGGTTTCCATGCCCATCACCGCCCAGCGGGAGAAGGCATGCGGGCTGTGTTGGGGGAAAATCCGCCTGGCAGGTGAGAGCGTTTTTTCCAGGCGGCTGACCCACAGGTCGTCCGTGTCGCTTAAAGTTCCGTCCACGTCGAAGCAAATGCCCTGGATGCGCGGGATATCGAGAGACATATTCAGCCTCTAAATTCAGACAGTTGATCCAACAGTTTAGAAACCGTGTCCATGTCCGGAGCGATCAGCAGCAGCGTGTCTGAGCCATTTTGGCCGATTACCACTGCGCCGTTGGAGGTGTTGGCCCATTCCATGTGACTGCTACTGCTGAGCGCGGGCTTCCCCCAGCGCTTCTGGGCATAGTCCTGCAGCGCCTGCCAGAATTCCCCGGCATCTTTGGCGGTATCCCAATTGCTTTTCAGCGCCAGCGCCCCCGATAGAGTAGAACCGTGTCGATAAGCCACCAGGCTGTCGCCGCCCCAACCGGCCGCCGCGAGTCGCGCCTGGCTGTCCGGCAGTTGAAACTTCACATTAACGGCGGAAGAGAGCATCAGGTAAGTCGACCATTCGCCCAGATTGCCGCGGTCGAGTTCCCGCCATCCGGCGCCCAAAGCGGGTAGTAAGTCGGGCAGGGTAACCTGTTTGGGAAGGTCGGCCGGATAAAGGTCGGGGTGCAGTATCTGTTCCGTGTCCACTGGGGGATGCTTGAAAGCCGCATCGATGGCGTTGTACCCACTCAGATCGTACAGGGATTGGACAAATTCCATGCCCTGCATGTAGGGGAAGAGGAAATCCTTCTTCAGATAGGCGGGGGCGGAATTAAATACCGGGCTTTTGTAAGCGCTGGAAAAATTCTGCACCTGCAGCCGATCGTTCTGGGTGGCGTCTTCAATGAACCACAGTTGTTCGGTAAAAGTGGCGTCTCCCTCGATCAGGGCGCGCACGGCGTTACAGTATTCGGAGGCCTTGTCGCAGTCCTCCTCTGTAAACTTCAATCCATCCCGAAGATCATAAGCCTGGTCCTGCAGAGCGTGGGTGAACTCGTGGGCATAGTTCATACGCTGCAACCCTCCGAACTGTTCTCCCTGCACAACAAACATCTCCTTCGTCTTTGGATCGTAATAGCCGGCAATCTGCTCGCTGTAAAGGTTGATGTAGAGGTCATACAGGTCGAAACCGGGATTGAGCAGGCCTAGCAGGCTTAACTCCAGTACGTCGTCACCGGCCTGGTCGCGAGTGTAATCCTTGAAGAAATCCTGAACGACCTGGTCTTGGAGCTGGCTGTTCGAAAGCGTAGCGCGCAGCAGGGCGTCCGTGGGGATCAACCGGCGGATTTGGATGACCTGCTGCTGGATAGTATCCATCTGGCTGGCTACGTCAGGCGACAGGCGCCCGGCGTCGGTGACTGCCAGGGTGGGAAGCTGCGGCACAGTCAGGGACGTCGGTGTGTTGGAAGGCCTGGTCTGGCGTGTGATCGCCGTTCCGCCGGCTACCGACAGCAAGGCAAAACCGAGGCAGCAGACGGCGATCAGGGTAAGCAGAGAGAAAACGACCGGTCGTTTCGCCATAGATTTAGTGGCTTTGCACGAAATTCAAGGCGTACAAGGCATCCTGGTAGCCGGGATGGAACTTAAGCGCCTTGTTGAAATCATCGATGGCGTCTTGCTTGTTGCCCAGTCGATACTGCGCCCATCCCTGCCACAGCCAGGCTTCTTCAGAGTTATCTGTAATTTTAAGCGCGTATTGGGTCAGGGCAAGCAAATCCTGGATGCGGTTGGCGCGAAAATAGGCGATAAACGGGCCAAACTGGTAGCGCAGCATGCGCTGGGGGAGGGTCAGCTTGCGGGCGCTGTCGTAAGCCTGGGCGGCTTCGGTGTAGCGCTCGAAATAGACCAGGTTGCTGCCAAGATTGAACCAGTTGAAGGGGTTCTTGGGATCGACCTGGGTCTCGGCCTGGGCCTGGTCGAGGGCGCGCTGGCGGTTGGCGCTGGCATCCCAATCCGGGTCGAGCAGGTCGTGCACGGTTTGCTGCTGGTCGGGACGGAAAACGATGATATAGACATGGTTGAAGGCCTGCCAATTCTTTTCCAGGTAGGCATAGGCGACGGCGCGGTTTGACCCCAGGAAAGAATCCTGGGTGATGAATACCTGGCGGGCATCGTCATAGCCGGTGATAAGCAGATAGTGGCCGTCCCAATAGTCATCATCGTAGCGGGCAAACTGCTGCTCGACCCGCGAGCTTTCCTCGATCATCATCGGCAGGCCGGCAGCCAGGAAGCGTTTCAACACACTGGCATCGCCGCCCACCCGGTATTCGATGTTCAGCCAGCCGACCTTGGTGTTGACAAAGTAGACCAGTTCCTCCACGTTAACGTTGCGGTCGGCCTGGATCGGCTTGACCAGGTCGGAGATGGTGTGCTGGTCGCCTTTCCAGCCGTAGAAATGCAGTAACAAGGACAGTGTGGTGGCCCCGCAGTTGTTGGGAGCCTGCTTTTCCCATGTGGGCGGGTTGAGGACGGTTTGGGCCGGGATGGGCGTAGGTGCCTGGGTGGAGGTAGGGGAAGCCGCCGGTAGAGCCGTGGCAGCGGTGGGAGAGGCTGCCAGGCTGGGAAGCGGGCTGGGCGTGGGTTGGGGAGTAAACGTTGGAAGGTCGATACTGGCCAGGTCGGGGGTGGGCATGGCCCCGGCCGGCTGAAGCCGGCTGCGGATGTATGTGATGGCTACATCTACCCGCCAGCTCAACCTCTCGTTGATGGGGGGCACGAAATAAGCCAGCACCAGGATTGTAAGCACGACTAAACCAAACAAAACTCCTTTAAAGAACTGCCGGATATGGGGACCATTCATAGGGGGAATTGTACCAGAGGAGGAGGGGGGAGCAGGGGGATGGTGCGCTTATCTGATATAATCCCGGGCATGAAATATCACCTGTGGACAGAGGGCTGTCAAATGAATGTGGCGGATTCCCAGCGGGTGGCCTCGGTTCTGGAACACCTGGGCTACGAATCAGCCCCGCGCCCAGAGGAAGCCGATGTGATCGTGATGAATACCTGTGTGGTGCGCCAGAGCGCTGAGGATAAGGCCTACGGTCGCCTGAGCTCATTGCAGCCGCTCAAGCAGCAGCGCCCGGAGATGGTGATAAACCTGATGGGCTGCCTGGTGGGGGTAAAGGGCAACGAACGCCTGCGCCAGCGCTTTCCCTACGTGGATGTGTTTTCGCCGCCCTCGGATATCGGCCCGCTGGTTAATTTTCTGGCCCAGCGCGAGGGGCAAGAAACGGAAGAGACCAGCACAGCCCAACGTTACGCCTGGATGGACGGCGATATTGCCTTGCCCGAGCTGCCGCTCGAGCGCCGCCAGCGCCTGGTTTCAGCCTATATCCCGATCGTGTACGGCTGCTCATACGCCTGCACTTATTGCATTATCCCTTACAAGCGCGGGGCCGAGTGTTCCCGCCCGCCTGAAGAAATCCTGAGCGAAGCACGCGCCCTGGTGACCCAAGGGGTACGCGAAATCACCTTGCTAGGGCAGATCGTTGACCGCTACGGCAAGGACCAACCGGATTTCCCCTCCCTGGCCAGCTTGCTGCGCCGCTTGCACGAAATTGAGGGTCTGGAGCGACTGCGTTTCCTCACCTCGCATCCCAACTTTATGACTGACGAGCTGCTTGACCAGGTCAGCGAGCTGCCTAAGGTCATGCCGCACATTGAGGTGCCTATCCAGGCCGGCGACGACCGGGTGCTGGCCAATATGCGCCGCGGATATACGGTCGAGCAGTACCGCCGTCTGGTGGAGAAACTGCGCCGGCGCATCCCAGGCGTCTCGATCGCTACCGATATCATCGTCGGCTTTCCGGGCGAGAGCGAGGAGCAGTTCCAGCACACCTACGAGCTGCTGGCCGAACTGAAGCTAGACGTGGCCCACCTGGCGCGCTATTCTGCCCGCCCGGGGACTGTCTCGGCCAGGCGGATGGTAGACAATGTCTCGCCTGAGGAAAAGCTGCGGCGTTTCCGCCTGCTGGAGGACCTGCAGGAGAAGATCGCCGCTGAAATCCATGCCCGGCTGCTGGGGCAGACTGTGGCGGTGCTTTTCGAGGAAAAAGCGAAAAAGCGCTGGCGCGGACGCACCTCAACTAACAAGCTGGTCTTTGTGGAAACCGAGCAGAACCTGCGTGGCCAGGTGTTGCCGGTGACCATCACCTGGACCGGTCCGTGGTCGATGATCGGAACCCTGGCGTTAAGGTGATTCGCAGATGGGGGAATCTATACCGGTGAAGGGGAGCTGGCGGCTGCTCTTTTTTTTCCTGCTGGTCGGGTTGATCGTTGCCGGCTATTTTTACCTGCGGCGGCCGGACGAATCTGTGCGCACTGTGCATGTGATTAAATTCTTGCGTAACCCGCAAGACCATCCGGACTGGATGGTAAAAGCCGGGGCGCAGTGCGTCGAAGCGCCGTTTGTCTTTCCCACAGATGGATTCATCGGATACCTGTGGAATGATTCTTTCCAGGCCGGGCACCGCCACCAGGGCCTGGATATTTTTGGTGGGGCCGATCCCGGCAAGGTGCCGGTGAGGGCGGCTTACGCCGGGTACCTGACCCGCCTACCCGGGTGGAAATCGGCGGTGATCGTGCGCATTCCCCGGGATCCGCTGCAGCCCGACCGCCAGATCTGGACTTATTATGCCCACATGGCTGACCCGAATGGCAACTCGTTCGTTTCCCCAGATTTTCCGGCGGGGACGGCCGAGAAATTTGTCAAAGCCGGGACGCTGCTTGGTTACCAGGGTGATTATTCCGGCGATCCTCTCAACCCGGTGGGGGTGCACTTGCATTTTTCGATCGTGCAGGATGACGGGTCGGGGCATTTCCGCAACGAGCTGGAGATTGGCAATACCTTCGACCCGTCCCCCTATTTTGGGATGAGCTTGAATGCGAATAACAACACCGGTGAAATCCCGCTGTGTAAGTGACGGGCAGGAAGAAGAGGAATTCACCAGGGGGCACAATGTTTCTCTTCTCTGGTTTTTCTGTTCCTCCGCCCCTCACCCCTTCGGATGCACTGCCGAGTGTCGGGTACACTGAAGAGTGTGCGGTGAAACGAATTAGCGTATAATACTTATATTCAACTAACCTGAATGGGTAGGGAGCCATGGTCTCTTTTCATGAAATCTTCAGCGGATTGAGGCAGCTCGGTCTGGACAAACAAAGTCCAGTCATCATCCACGCCTCGCTTTCATCGTTTGGAGAAATTCGCGGGGGCGCTGAAACACTCCTGGGAGCGGTCTTGGGTAATTTCAATGCGATCATGGCACCCACGTTTACCTATAAAACCATGGTCATCCCAGAGGAAGGTCCACCGGATAACGCCTTGACCTATGCCATAGGCCACGACCAGAACCTGATGGCCGAGCCATTTTCGCCCGACATGCCAGCCGACAAACTAATGGGCGTCTTCGCCGAAACTGTGCGCTCTCGCCCGAGCGCCAAAAGGTCCAGCCATCCTATCCTTTCCTTTAGCGGGATCAACGTCGAGGCAGCCTTGGAGGCGCAGACGCAGCACGTTCCGTTTGCCCCGATAGGAGTACTGGCCGAGCAGGATGGCTGGGTGCTGCTGCTGGGCACTGACCAGACGGTAAACACCAGCATCCACTATGCCGAAAAACTGGCCGGGCGCCGGCAGTTCGTACGCTGGGCGCTATTGCCTAACAGCGTCACCGAATGCGGCGGTTTTCCCGGCTGCTCGGACGGCTTCAACCAAATCGGGTCGGTTATGGAGGATGTTTCACGCAGCGTGCAAATTGGCGGCGCTAAGGTGCAGGCTATCCCTCTCCAGCCGCTGGTCCAGGTGGTAGTAGATTTGTTGATGAAAGATTCCCAGGCGCTGCTTTGCCAGCGGCCAGATTGTGAACGCTGTAACGCAGTGCGGCAGCCAGTCCACTTGCAGGACGCCTGAGGGCGGTTTTCGACCAAACCCCGGGTGTGTTTTATGCTATACTCTCACCCATGAGCAGAGCAGCCAAGAGCTATCTTTCACACTTGGAGTGTCCAGAATGTGGAAAAATATTTGTTGCTGACCAGTTACAAACCTACTGCCTGGACTGCCGTTCTCCACTGTTCGCCCGCTACGACCTGCCGGCCGTGCGCTCTTCCCTGAAAAAGATAACTGTAAGCCGGCGCAGCCGGGGTCTCAGGCGATGGGCTGAGTTTCTGCCAATGCGCGGACCGGCCAAACGCCTGACCCTGGAGGAGGGTGACACGCCGCTCCTGTTCACCCCAAGCCTGGCCGCTCAGAATGGCCTGTCTAATTTATGGGTCAAGAATGAGGCTCTCAATCCTACCGGGACGTTCAAAGCGCGCAGGCTAGGAATAGCGGTAGCACGCGCCATGGAGTTGGGCGTATGGGCGCTGGTCATTCCTACTGCTGGAAACGCTGGCGGCGCCCTGGCGGTGAACGATGACGAAATTTTGTCGGCCCGGCTTGAGCTGGCCATGCGGGAAGGCATCCTGCCTGCTCCCAAGGGGGCAGCTACGCTGGCAGGTCTGAAACACCTGGTCAAGCAGGATTGGCTGCGGCCGGAAGAAAAAATTGTTTTGCTCAACACAGGCAGTGGTTTAAAATATGTTTGAGTGGGGTAAAAAAGTGCTACCTGATAATTCTCGCGCCTCCCTGGAATTACTATATAACATCAGCCGTGAATTAACCTCCACGCTGGATCTGCACACGGTTCTGGGCCGGGTTCTTTTCCTTTCGATCAAGAACGTTCGAGCGGAGCGCGGCAGCCTAGTCATCCTGAACGAGTCCGGTGATCCGGTGGATGCGGCGTTTGTTTACAGTGACCAACTTCACAGCCACGCTCTCCAACAGTTGCAGGGCACACTGGAACAGGGCCTGGCCGGCTGGGTGGTGCGCAATCGCATATCGGCCCTGATTGCCGATACCAATAAGGATAAACGCTGGGTTAAAAAGAATTACGAAGAAAGCGGCCTCTCGGTCACCAAATCGGCCATTTGCGTGCCGGTGTTTGCGCGCGAGACCCTGGTGGGGGTTTTGACCATCGTCCACCCCCAGCCGGGTTTCTTCACTAGAGAACACCTGGCCTTGTTGGAAGCGATTGCCCTGCAGGCCGGGACGGCGATTAACAACGCCCAATTGTTCGAACTCGCTCCAATCGGTCAACCGGCGCTACCGCGAATTGTTCGAAGATAGCATCGATCCCATCCTAATTACCAACCTGGAAGGCAAGATCCTGGAAGCTAACCGCCAGGCAGTGCGCTCCCTGGGTTACGAGCTGCCCGAGCTGCTCAACCACCAGGTCTTCCAGTTCCACGAGGCGCGCCAGGACCTTCTGGGTGATAATTTCTCCGCGCTCGGAGATGGGCAAACGATTGACTATGAATCTGAGTTGGTTACCGTTTCAGGCAGCAAGATCCCCGTGGAGGTTTACGTCCGAAAGGTCAACCTGGCGGGAGAAGAGGCCACCCAGTGGATTTTCCAGGATATTTCAGAACGCAAGGCCCTGGATGCGATGCGGGAAGACCTGATCGCCATGATCTACCACGATCTACGCTCACCCCTGGCGAATATTGTTTCCAGCCTGGACATGCTGGAAGCCATGGTTCCGGCCGATTCAGCTCCTTCCCTGGGCACCCTGTTCACCATTACCTCACGCTCGATCGGTCGTATGCAACGCCTGATTAATTCCTTGCTGGATATCAACCGTTTGGAGGCCGGGCAACCGATCACCAGCCAGACTGCTGCCGATATCCACGTGATGGCGCGTGAGGCGGTCGAAGCGATCCTGCCAATGATCGAAAGCAAACAGCAAACCGTGCAGGTGAACCTGCCAGAGGGTCTTCCGATGGCGTGGGTAGATACGGATATCACCCGCCGTGTGTTCATCAACCTCCTGGAAAATGCCACCAAATTCACCCCCATGCAGGGCAAGCTGACCCTGGGCGGGGAAAAAGATGGGGAATGGGTAAAGTTATGGGTGGAAGATACTGGCCCGGGCATCCCTTCTGATGCGCGTGAGGTTATTTTTGATAAATTCACCCGCCTGCAGGGCGAACGCCATGCTAAGGGCCTGGGCTTGGGGCTGTCTTTCTGCCGGCTGGCAGTTGAGGCGCAAGGTGGTAAGATCTGGGTCGAAGGGGAGGTTGGAAAGGGCAGCCGCTTCATGTTCACTCTGCCTGTGGCAAAGAATGGTTAGTTTACATCCACTTATTGAGGTTTGTGAATGGATGAAATAGCCCCCCATATTTTTATTGAGACTAGTTACGCAGGGGTTACCCTAGGAGCGATCAACTGGCCGCATGGCTTGATTCTGATCGATTCCCCATTCAGACTGGAGGATACCCGCTCCTGGCGAGCGGCTTTACAGAACCTGGGCACGTCAGTCGACCGGCTGCTGGTCAACCTGGACGGCCATTTCGACCGTACGCTGGGAGCACGGGCCATGGATTGTACGATTTTGGGGCAAGCAAAAATGGCCCTGGTATTCAAGAACCGCCCGGTCACTTTTAAGGTCCAGGCTTCAGTGTCCGGAGGTGAGTGGGAATTTTATAATGGCCTCGGTAGCATCCGCTGGGCGCCGCCTGAGATCACATTTTCCGACCGGCTGCAAATCCATTGGGACAATTCTCGGCTGGTTCTGGAAAGCCATGCGGGGCCGTCGAGTGGCTCGATCTGGGCCATCCTGCCCGAAGAACACGTGCTGTTCCTGGGTGATGCTGTCGTCCCAACTCAGCCGCCCTTCCTAGCCGGCGCCGACATCAAGGCCTGGATTGAGACGCTGCACCTGCTGCTGACCCCGACCTACCAGAATTATCTACTGGTCAGCGGCCGCGGCGGTTTGATCCCGCAGGCGCAGGTCAGGCGCCAGTTAGCTTTCCTGGAAAAAGCTCACCAGTTGCTGGGTACGCTGGCCGAGCGTAAGGCGCCGCCGGAAGAGACAGCCGGCCTGGTGCAGTTCCTGATGGTCGATTTTAAAATGCCGGCTGACCGGCAGTTGCTTTTCGAACAGCGCCTGCGCTGGGGTTTATCCCGCTATTACGCCCGGCAGTATCACCTGTCTAGCGGGGAGTCGTTGGAAGAATAAATTTTTATAGGAAATTACTTGATGAATTACAGCAACTATTCAGCCATGATCGAAGTGACCCGCGGGCTGATCGTCGAATTGGTCCATTTTGGAGCAGCCGCGCTGGTGGACGCCAATGGGAGGCTGGTAGCTAGTTTTGGCGATCCCGGTACGGTTACCTACCTGCGTTCTTCGGCCAAACCGTTGCAGCTTTTACCGTTCATGGAACTGGGCGGTGCTGAAGCTTTTGGCCTGAGCGACCGCCAGGTATCCGTAATGTGCGCCTCGCATTCCGGGACGGATGACCATGTGGCGGTCATCCGCAGCATCCAGGAGAAGATCGGCGTTACCGAACAGGACCTGCTGTGTGGTGTGCATGCTCCGGGTGACGAGAAGACCGCCATTGCCCTGATCAAGCGCGGCGAGGAACCCACCCCACTGCGCCACAATTGCTCTGGTAAACATACCGGCATGCTGGCCCAGGCTGTCCTGCGTCATTTGCCGATCGAAGATTATATCAACCCGGCCCACCCGGTGCAGAAGCTCATCCTGCAGACATTCGCTGAAATGTGTGGGGTAACGGTCGAGCAAATGCCACTGGGGACGGATGGTTGTTCAGCGCCGGTGTTTGCTGTGCCTTTACGTAGCGCGGCGTTGGGTTACGCCCGCTTGTGCGAACCGGACCAGCTCGCACCCCAGCGAGCGGCTGCCTGCCGGCGCATCACACGCTCCATGACCACCAACCCCGACATGGTCGCCGGGCCGGGGCGCTTCGACACCAACCTGATGGCGGCCTGCGGCGGGAAAATTGTTACCAAAGGCGGCGCAGAAGGTTACCAGGCCATCGGGTTGATGCCCGGCGCCCTGGGTCCTGGCAGCCCTGCCCTGGGGATTACGCTGAAGATTTCGGATGGAGATGATATCGAGCGGGCCAGGTCGCTGGCATCGATTGAGATCTTGCGCCAGTTAGGCGCTCTTACGCCGGCTGAGCTGCAAGCCCTGGCGCAGTACGACGTGCGCCCGGTACACAACTGGCGCAAGCTGGTGGTAGGTGAAATCCGGCCGTGCTTCAAGCTGGATATGTAGCTCCTTCCCCTGAGTTGGTCGAGCGCGCCCGGGTGATCTACCAGCGGCTGCTCGAAACGTTCGGCCTGCCCGCCTGGGACGCCTTCGACACGCCCCTGGAAGAGCTCATATCCACCATCCTGTCGCAAAACACGAATGACCGCAACCGGGATATGGCCTATACCACCCTGCGCAACCGCTTCGCCACCTGGGAAGAGGTGCGCGATGCGCAGGCAGACCAGGTCATCGAAGCCATTCGTCAGGCCGGGCTGGCCAACCAGAAGGGGCCGCGCATCCAGGCCGTTCTGCGACAAATCACCGAAGAACGCGGTTCGCTCGACCTGGATTTCTTGCGCCAGCTCTCTCCGGCAGAGGCGCACACCTGGCTGATGCGCTTCAAGGGCGTCGGTCCCAAAACTGCCGCGATTGTGCTGCTGTTTGCGCTGGGTAAGGCAGCTTTCCCGGTCGATACGCATATCTACCGCGTCACCGGCCGGCTGGGGCTGCGCCCGCCTAAAATGACAGTCGAGGAGACTCACCAATTCATGGAAGCCTTGCTCCCTTCAGAAGTGTATGGCCCGGCGCATATCAACTTGATCCGCCTGGGACGATCGATTTGCCACGCCCGCCGCCCGGACTGCCTGATCTGCCCACTCAAGGAGGTGTGCGATTACTACCAGCGCCTGCGCAAGGCCCGGTAGACGGAAGTGAAGTATTGGAACACCGGTCCCCTTGCGAAAGTTGAAAGCAGAGGATCTTTTTTCCTTACTGCGCCATGAATTCTTCAAACGCCGCCAGCAGGGCTTCCACGTCGTTCATCTGGATTTCGCCCATGTGGGCAATCCGGATAGTTTTGTCTTTCCAGATTCCGTAGCCGTTGGCGATACGCATACCGCGCTGCAGAAGGAATTTATTCAGGGCAGAAATGTCCCAGCCGTGGCTGTTCTGGATGGTCGAAACCGTCTTCGAGCGGTAGGGCTCGGGTGACATGGGGTTCATGCCGTGCTTAATGCCCCAGGATTGAGTGCGTTTGGCCATGGCGGCATGGCGGGCAAAGCGGTTTTCCAGGCCTTCGGCCAGCATGCGGTCCAGACCCACGTCCAGAGCGTAGATCAGCGGCATGACCGGGGTCATCGGGGTGGAGTCCTTCAAGCGATGTTTCTCCATGCGCACCAGGTCGAAGTACCAGCCGCGATTAGTGACGCTTTCGGCCTTTTTCATCGCCCGGTCGTTGGCCGCAGCCAGCGAAAGGCCGGGCGGCAGGGCGAAACATTTCTGCGAGGAGGTCAGTAAGAAGTCGATGCCCCAGCCGTCCATATCGATGAGCGTGCCGCCCAGGGAAGAAACTGCGTCCACCATCAACAGCGTATCCGGGCTGACTTCGTGAACCACCGCTGCCAGTTCTTTCACCGGATTTTCGGCGCCGGTGGAGGTTTCATTGTGGATGATTGCTACTGCTTCGTAATGCTTTTTCTTCAAGGCGTCTGCCAGGCGTTCCGGGGTGACCACCATGCCCCATTCCACATCCAACCGGTCGGCCTGTTTGCCATTGCTGACCGCCACCTCGAACCAGCGTTCGGCGAAGGCGCCGTTGACACAGCAGAGCACCGTATCCTGCACGAAATTGCGCATGCCAGCTTCCTGCATCCCCGAGCCAGAGTGGGTGCCCTGGAAGACGCGGTACTGGGTGTAAAAGACTTTCCTGGCTTTTTCTTCGGTGCGTTTGAAGAGCGCTTCGAAATCTTTGCTGCGGTGTGGCATCATGGGTTTGGCCTGGGCTGCCAAGACTTCAGGAGCCACATCAACCGGGCCGGGAACAAACATGGGTGACATAGTCGTCTCCTTATGAAGGGTTTGAAAGGTGGATCGAACGCGTTATTTGATAAACAGTGGCAGTATAAAATAAAGCACAATCAGCGCGCCGATGAAGCTGGCAGCCAGTACGCCAACCCGTTTCAGGTCTTGCTTGGCATAGGTGTAATCAGGGTTGAAATCTGCCGCCGAAGAAGGGCGTAGGCCACCCGCCGCCGGACGACCACTCACTGGCGGGCGACCGGCGGCGGGGCGAGCACTGACTGTGCTGGAGCTGCTCGGGGCGGCAGAGAGGCGTGCACCCTGGGAAAAATTTCTTTTTTGCTTTTTTGCCATCGAAAATCTCCTTGATCTATTTTTTCCAATGATTTCAACTCAATGAAATTCGCCATGCTTGATCTTGCACAGAAAATTACAAAGGTCCATTGCTTCATCATAACTATTAGGGTTGTTTTTGTAAATTAGCTGTGATTACAATGCGTTGGTTATCGACCATATAAGGGTAACATGAGATCAGGGTGACGACTGCTTCCTTGGTCTGTGACATCACTTCGGTCTGGGTCGGCTCAACGATCTGGCTCTGGCGGACAACGTATGTAAAAGTGCGCTGGTCGGTGAACAGGATCACCTGGTCGCCCGTCTTCAATTTGTCCAGGTCACGGAAAATTTCGCCAAAGACGTCGTTGTGGGCAGATAAGATCAGGTTACCGTTGCTGCCGGGATTGGGTGTGCCGATATGCTGCGCCACTCCTTTTTTGAGTTGGTCCCAGCCATCTCCCTGGACGATAGGGGCGTCCACTCCCAAGGCGGGGATTTGGATACGGATGGCCTGTTCGGGGCCCGGGGTGGGCACCGGCAGGCTGGCCAGGGCCTGTACGAGGGGGCGCAGGTTCTCAGGGATCTCGGCATCATTGGGCTGCACTCCGCCGGGAGAATTGGGTGGGGTATGCCCAGAGGGCAGGATGACTGCCGTGATCAGTGGCGTGGGGGTCAAAGTGGGCAGCACCAGCACTGAAGCGACTTCTTTATTCAGGGTACGCAGCAGGGTAAAGCCGTTAAACAGGACGAATGCCAGGCCCAGCACAGCAGCTATTTCAATGATAAAGAGCAGGCGGTCCAGCCATGGGCGCCGTTTTTGATGGCGATGCGGCGAGGTATCAATTTCTTCGTCTGCCGCATTTTCATCAGAGGGCTCGCTGCGCATGTTTTCGATTGGGTTGGCGGAAGGCTGCGGCTCGACTACGATCACCCGACCCGAGCGCCGATAATGCTCAAGCCTCGCCTGACGCTCTGCGCGTCTTTTTTCTATCAGCAGGCGGCGCAGTTCTTCGACAGATAATTCTTCAGCCGGTTTAATGCGAGCCACGAATATCCTTGTACCTGGATTTTCTGAAAAAACCAAACAAAATTATACCCTAAATTTCCCCGGGTAATCTGATAAAATAGGGGTTAATTGGGATTTGCCGTGGAAAGTCCCCGGATTTGGGGTTGTGAGCGTGCGTAGGCACACTCACAACCCCAAATCCGGGAAGTCATCACGGGGATTCCCAAAGGGCTAAAATAGGGTTCATTGAGGTGTACTATGAAAATCCCTCTATACCAGGTCGACGCTTTTACCGATCAACCTTTTCACGGCAACCCGGCCGGGGTATGTTTTCTTTCCGCCCCGCGCCCTAACCAATGGATGCAGTCCGTGGCGCAGGAAATTAACCTATCCGAGACCGCCTTTTTACTGCAAGAAGTCAGCGGCTATCGCCTGCGCTGGTTCACCCCGACTGTGGAAGTGGATTTGTGCGGGCATGCTACGCTGGCCAGCGCCCATATTTTGTGGGAGACGAACCGGCTGGGAATGGATAAAATAGCCCAATTCTACAGCCGCAGTGGTTCGCTAACAGCCCGTTTAGAAGGAGATTGGATCCAGCTCAATTTCCCGGTGAAAAGGCTCGAACTGGTGACCATTCCGGAGGAACTGTCCACGGTGCTTGGCATCAGGCCGGTTTTTGTCGGTAAAAACCAGTTCGATTACCTGGTAGAAGTGGAAAGCGAAGAAATTTTACGCAGCCTCCAACCGGATATGACCCGGCTCAGCCAGATTCCCGTGCGCGGTGTAATTGTCACCTGCGCCTCCACAACCCCCGGATACGATTTTATTTCGCGCTTTTTCGCACCGCGGGTCGGCGTGCCAGAAGATCCGGTGACCGGCTCAGCGCACTGCTGTCTGACGCCTTACTGGAGCGAGAAGCTGCATAAGCAATCCATGACGGCCTACCAGGCTTCGCGGCGCGGGGGCGAGTTGCGCCTGCGCCTGGAAAATGACCGCGTGCTCATCACAGGGCAGGCGGTAACTGTCTTCCAGGGCGAACTGAACGCCTGAGTGATCCTCTACTGGCCCAAGCCGGTCATTACCCGGCTAATCTGCCACAGGCGGGCGGCGAGGGAAGGGCCGTACGAAATTCTGGAGGAGCACCTGGCCTGTTTGTTAACAAAATATTTCCCGCTTACCTCTTCGACATCGGGCGAGGAGGCCAGATAGGTAATCGTTTCGACGCCCTGCTGGGGCGAAACAGCAACGAGTTGGCCGGCCTTGAAGACCAACCGGTAAACCAACCGTTGTTCAGGCCAAAGTAGGTGGCGACATATCCCGGGTGCACCACGTTAGCCGTCACCTGGCTGCCAGCCAGGCGGCGCGCCAGTTCGTAGGTAAACAGGACGTTAGCTAGCTTGGACTGGGCATAGGCAACCCACCCATTGTAATGACGGTTGAGCTGCAATGCTTCAAGCGGTACCCAGGCCTGGCATGTCTAAAACCCCGATATGCCAGGCCTGATTTACAGGTAAGCCATTAAAAGAATAGTCACCCCGACCAGGCAGACCAGTGCCAGGCTGTGCCAGAACACCGCCCGCAGAATCTCGGGTTCGTGACCGTGCCAGTGCGTGGCCGAACTGGCTACCACGATGCTTTGTGCATTCAGCATTTTTCCCATCACGCCTCCCGAACTGTTGGCTGCCGCCATTAAGAGCGGGCTAAGGCCAAGCTGCTGAGCGGTGATGCGCTGCAAACTGCCAAACAACACGTTAGAGGAAGTATCTGAGCCGGTTATGGTTACTCCCAGCCAGCCCAACAGGGTTCCAAAGAAAGGATATAGTACACCTGTACGTGCAAAAGCCAAACCGAGCGTGCCATCCATGCCGCAATAACGGATTACAAAGCCAATCGCCATCGTAGCGGAAATGGTCAGTAAGGCATTCCTGACCTGTTTCAGAGTCAGCCAGTAAGACTTGAGCAGTTCCACGAAGGAATAGCGCAGCCACACCCCTGAAATGATGCCTGCCGCCAGGATAGCAGTACCGCTGGCCGACAGCCAGTTAAAATCGAACGTGGCGCTCTGTGGCTGCGCCTGGGGTACCACCGGCGGCGAGCGCAGCACTTGCTGGTCCAGCCAGGGTACGGCGAGATGCACCAGGGAGAAGCTGTCTAACCAGGTTTTCACCTGGGGAAGGCCCCACACGAACACTACCAGGCTAAGGATCAGCCAGGGCAGCCAGGCCAGGAGCATTTGTTTCCGGCTGGCAACCGGCAGAGCGCCGGCCTGGTTATGCTGCGCTTCGCCAGGAAAAAGCCAGATGCGCCGCGGTTTCCAGCGCAGCAGGAACAGTACCAACACTGCCATCGACACCAACGAGGATAAGATATTGACCAGCCAGGGGCCATGGAAAGTGGCCACCAGCCATTGCACGAAGGCGTACGTCCCACCCACTACCAGCAGCGCCGGCCAGATTTCCAGCATGCCCTTCCAGCCGGCAAATACTGCCACTAACCAGAAAGGGATCAGCACATCAAAGAAAGCTAACTGCCGCCCGACCATGGCGGTCAGGGCGCGCAGGTCCAACCCGGTGACTGCCTGCAGTGAAATCAGCGGGGTGCCCAGGCCGGCAAAGGGAACCGGGGCAGTATTGGCGATTAGCGACAGCACCGAGGCCGATAGAGGAGCAAAGCCCAGGCCGATCAGGATCGAGGCAGTTACCGCCACGGGCGTGCCGAAACCGGCTGCCCCTTCGAAAAAAGCCCCCAGACAGAAGGCCACCAGCAGAACCTGCAGCCGGCGGTCACGGGTGATGGTGGTCAGGCTTTCCTGGAGGGTCTTGAACAGGCCCCTTTGATTGCACAGGTTGTAGAGGAAGATGACATTGAGGATGATCCAACCGATTGGCAGCAGCCCATAGGCGACGCCATACACGGCGCTGATACCGGCCAGGGGCACCGGCATGCCAAAAATTACTATGGCTACCAACAGAGCTGCCCCCAACCCGATCATCGCTGAGAGCTGCGCTTTAAGGCGCAAAAGCCCCAGGCAGCCCAGCAGGACTGCCAGGGGCAAAAACGCCGCCAGCGTGGAAAGCCAGGGCTGGCTCAGTGGATCATAATTCTGAGGCCAGGGCAATTAGCTGATTTTCTCGAAACGCGACCCGGGCGTGCCACAAACCGGGCAGCGGTCGGGGGCATTGCGTTTGTGTGTGAACCCGCACACCGGGCAAACATAATAATCGTACTGCTCTTCTTCGGGTTTCTCCAACGTCTCCAGGGCTTCGCGATACAGCGTTTCGTGGACCTTTTCCACGGCAAGGGCATTTGAAAATGTATTGATGGCTTTGCGCTCGCCGGCTGTTTCGGCTTCCTTGAGGAAATTGGGATACATCACGGTGGCTTCGTAGTTTTCGCCGGTGACGGCAGCCTGCAGGTTTTCGGCGGTGGACTTTACTTCACCCAGCACGCGCAGGTGGGAAAGGGCATGCACAGTTTCAGCCGCGGCGGCGGCGCGGAACAGGCGCGCCACCTGCGGGAGGCCTTCTTCCTCAGCCTTTTTAGCGAAAGCCAGGTAACGCCGGTTGGCCTGTGACTCGCCTGCGAAGGCGGCCTTTAAATTATCAGTAGTGGACATAATTTACTCCTGTCAATGTGAGATTTGGATTTACTAAAGCGTACAAATATTTACCTCTCATGTCAATTATCATCCATTGTGTTTAAGCCTAAAATCTAGATGACAAATGTCCTAAATTGTGAAGAAAAAAGATTTTCATGCGCTTGTGCTATAATATTTTTGAAATCAAATCTTTGCCCCTACGGATTGAATTATGCGATTCCTGATCACTGGCGCGGCGGGTTTTATTGGATCGCATCTAGCTAATTGCTTGGCACGTGAAGGCCACACGGTGCGCGGGGTGGACGACCTTTCTACCGGCGACCCGGCTTCACTTTCCGAAGATATTCATTTTACGCGCGGCGATATCAATGATCGTCCCAAACTGTGGACGTTACTCCAGGAAGTGGATTGCGTCTACCACCTGGCAGCGCGGGTGGTAGTGCCCGAATCGGTGCTCTACCCGCGTGAATATAATACTGTCAACGTAGGCGGCACGGTCACCCTGATGGAGGCCATGCGTGACGTAGGCGTGCGGCGGGTGGTCTTCATCTCGTCCGGCGCTATTTACGGCGACCAGCTCGTCCAGCCGGTGAACGAGCGGATGGCGCCCAACCCGCGCTCGCCGTACGCCGTATCCAAGCTGGCAGCGGAATACTACATCCGCACGATCGGCGAGCTGTGGGGGATCGAAACGGTCTGCCTGCGCGTCTTCAACGCTTATGGCCCGCGCCAGCACCTGCCCCCGGTGCACGGCCCGGTCATCCCCAACTTCTTAAGCAGGCGACCCAGAATGGCACACTGGTAATCAGTGGGGATGGCAACCAGACCCGCGATTATGTCTACGTGGATGACGTCGTTGATGCCATGGTGACGGCTGCCACTGCGCCGGAGATCAACCAGCAGATCATCAACATTGGAAGTGGGCGGGATACCAGCGTCCGTGAGCTGGTTCACCTGGTTTTGGAGGTTACCGGTGGAAACCCGGAGATGGTCTACAGCCCACGTAACGAGCGCGGGCCAGCGCGCATGTGCGCCGATATATCCCTGGCGCGGGAAAAGCTGGGCTACCAGCCTCAGGTTTCGCTAAGACAAGGATTGGTCTTTACCCTCGAACGAGATGAGCGGCTCAGGCAGAAGTAGCAAAATCCAAACCACTAAACCCCCAAGAAAGAGGCCAGGCATGAATAGAACCACGGCGATCATTCTCATTATGTACAGGGCTAAAAAGACCACGGTATGATCAGCCCGCTCGGCCTCGTGGCCATCCTAGTTGGGCTGCTGGTCGTGGCCGCGGTGGCTATAATCCTGGTGGGAGGGA
Source organism: uncultured Chloroflexia bacterium (assembly GCA_963820415.1). Lineage (GTDB taxonomy): Bacteria > Chloroflexota > Anaerolineae > Anaerolineales > Anaerolineaceae > CAWFZT01. The sequence continues at coordinate 194,617 of CAWFZT010000006.1, forward strand.
CGGCCTGGTTAGTGCTGCGTAAGAAACCCAGGCCGCCGGCCGACCGGCAGGCCAGCGCGGCGGTCAAGTCCCGTCCACCGGTGCGGACCCCGCCCCGCCCACCCGTCCATCTGCCCGCCAGGCCACCTGGCCAGGCCCAGAAGCCAATCTACACGCCTGTCCCGTCGCCGGCAAGACCACCAGAAGCGCTACCCGTGCTGCCGAAACGCCCACCCCAGACAGTGATCGAGAAGATTGAAAAAGAGCAGGAACGCATAGCCCAGGAGATGTCGGGAGGGGCAAAAAGCTGGAAGGTTCTCTTTGCGGATACTTTCGCCGGCGTGGCGCAGGAAGTTGAGCAAGTTCCAGGTGAAAAGCCGGTGGCCCTGGCAAGCGTGCCGGATTTTCAAATTCTGGTGGATACACTCAACAATACCGCCAAAGATGTGAGCGGTGGGCTAGCCGGGCTGGCAGAGACGAGCGGTTTGGCTGGGCAAGCCCGCCGAGAAAAAGATTCCCCTTTCCTTGACCAATTTGTCGATCTGGCCCGGCAACTGGCCCGGTTGGTCAAAGACGACCTGGTCGCCGGGCTGAGCCATGCAGAAAAACAGGGCGGATGGCCTGTCTTCGATCTGCAAACCCCATTGCTGGTCCGCTCATTCAAGGACAGCATCTCCAGCGGACAGGCTATCTCTTCCGCGATCCTGGAAAGACGCCCGGTAAGGTATGCGGTCATGATCAGCCTGTCTCGCACACCGCTGCAAGTCATGCAAGCCAGAGAAACCGTCGAAAAGGCGTACCAGGAGGTGCTCAGTTCGCTAGGGAACCAGGGCACCATGGCCGGGCAAACCACGCTCACCAGGGGTTTCGATACAATGAAAGATATTCTTTCAGGAGGATCCCAATGACGGCTGTCCCACCCGCTGCAGGCGCACGCCCTTTTTTATTTCAGGTAAACCGGGCTGACCTGTACGCCCTGTTTATCGACCGGCTTGGACTCGATTGCCAACCGCTTTCGCCTTTGACCGGTCTACTGACCGGCCCGAGCCAGCAGCCGCAGGCCGGGCCAGCGGTCTTGAAAAGTATGGCCGAGCAGGAAGAAGTGCACTTGGCGGCCGCTATCCTGGCCGATCCGCAGCACAGGCTGCTGCTGCGCGCCGGCGGAGGTGTCACACCCGGCGCGTTTATGATGGCCTGCGCTAATCCGCCGGTTGACCCGCAGGCGGTTGTAGTCTTTTCCCCCACCTCGGGGAACGGTTACCAGATCGAAACCTTCGTTTCAGCGGATGATTTTGCTGCCTGGGCTGCCAACCTGCTCGACAGTGTGCCGCTGTTTGCCGCCCTTGAGCTGGAAGTCCAGGCGCTGGAAGCAGCCAGGATCAAAGAATATCTTCACCTCATCCCGGACAGCCTGCCTCTCGAAGCCTTTATCTATCTCATACACGGCATCGATTTATACCGGCGCGCTACTTATTGCAACATGCTGGAATACAAGCCAGACGCAGAAGTCAGTCTGACAGCCGCAGAATTCGATGGCAGCTTGATCCAGTCGTTGAACAGCCGTGACCTGCGCTGGCTTTTACCGGCATTTATGGCCTTGACTTCCGGCCTGGCCTCTTTTAAGGTAATGCCTGAGCCGGAACACCTGCAAATGCTTCTGGATAAGGGCTTGCTTTTGGCCGGACAAGTGGAAGGCAGCCACACTTTGCTGTATTCCTGGCCTGAGAACGGGCGCCGCCTGGGGGTGGAGTTTTACCGCACCTGGAGCGGTGCTGCCGGGCTGGAGTTGACTTTCCGCGGTGGGCAGACCGGGCAGAGGGCCTTCATCGCTGCGACGGCGCTCACCAACCACTACTTCAACCTCGAACAGCCGGAAGGTCCTGGCAGGGTTGTGGCGCAGCATGAGCCGCTGAATAAAACCGGGTTGGCAGAAAAAATCGCCGGACTGTTCAACCTGCCGGTTCCCGAGCTGCCGGTGCTGCCGGCGGTATTCGCCACAATAGAAGAGCCGGTGCCATTCTTACAAGAAGACAACCGCGCCCCTGATTCGGCCACGCGGATCGCCTCGACCTGGTGCCTGGTGTTCGTTTCCGGGCCCAGCTCGGTGAGCACGATCGTGCTGGGGAAAAAAGTCAGTCTTGGGCGCAGCGCCGAAAATGATATACCAGTACTCGACCCGTTGATCTCACGCCAGCATGCCCTGGTCGAGCTGTCCGGCAGTGGTTATCTGGTCACCGACCTGGGCAGCGCTAACGGCACCTATATCAACGACGTGCCGCTGACCGCCCCGGCGTCTCTGCGGGTGGGCGACCTGGTCAAGTTCGGCGGGACGGTGTTCCGTTTCCAGCCCTTGTATGAGATGTCATAGCAGGGCCGAGTCTATCCTGCCGCCTTCTTTTTACGACTGCCCGGTGGTCCAGGTGGCGCGGCGCCTGCTGGGCATGCGTCTGGTGCGCCTACTGGATGGGCAGCGCGTCTCCGGCCTGATTGCCGAAGCAGAAGCCTACGATGGAGAGGCTGACCTGGCCTGCCACGCCCACGCCGGGCGCACACCGCGCACCGAGGTCATGTACGGCCCTCCCGGCCACGCCTACATCTACTTTACCTACGGCATGCACTGGTGCCTGAACTGCGTTACCGGGCCGGAAGGTTACCCGGCAGCGGTGCTGCTGCGCGCCATCCGGCCAGAAGAGGGATTGGAGCTCATCGCCGTCCGGCGCAGCGGGCGACCGCAAAGCGAATGCTGTAATGGGCCGGGCAAACTGACCCAGGCGTTGGGCATCGATGGCGCTTTGAACGGCGTTGATTTAACCGCGCTGGTGGGCGGCCTGTGGATCGAGGCCAGCCAGCCGGTAGAGGAGGAGAGCGTGCTGGTTGGCCCACGGGTGGGGATCAAGAACGTGCCCGAGCCATGGCGCAGCCAGCCCTGGCGATTCAAGGTTAAAGGGGATTAACGACGCCCTACCGTTTCACCCACACCTGCAAAGAGATGTGACTATAGCCCTTGAAGCGCGGAGAATGTGGGCTACGCGCCAGCTCAAAGGCCATTTTGTTGAAAGGGTCGTCCCAACCCAGCTCCACTTCGCCGTTAATGATCTGCTTGACTACCCGAGTAAGGAAGAAATACATGCTCAGGTCTTCTTCCGCAAGCAGCTCCATCTTCCTGCTCAGCACCCGTTCGGTCAGGGCACGTTCCAGGTGGACATTGTGCCAGCGAGCCGGGATGGCCTTGAAGCCAAACTGGGTGCGCAGGGCATTGATATTCTCGGCGCCGTCGTGGAAAGCCTCGCACAACAGCAGTCGCCCACCCGGGCGCAGATAGGCAGGGAGCTGGCTTAAGACGATTTCCTGCGATTCGGCGTCTGGCAAATTGATCAGAGAGCGCTGAGTGATCACTACGCTGAAAGACAGCGCCTGGCGCGGCGAAACGGGCAGAAAGCGCAGGTCGCAGCGCGCCAGCGGCAGACCCGGCTCGCGTTCGCTGAAAACTTTCAACATTTTTAACGAGCGGTCCAGGCCGGTATAATTCGGACAAATCTTGCGGTAGCCCAGGCTGCCGGTGCCATCTCCGCAGCCCAGGTCGAGTATGCGGTCTTCCGGCCGGATATAACGCGCCAGCATTTCGGTTTCCAACATGGCCACGTAGGTGTCGTTCATCGAGGTGGTGGTGTAGCTCTCCCAGTAGGCGTTGATCTGGGCGTCACGTTCGTCGGTCATGTTGATTTATCCAGGTTACTAGATCCAGGTATACCACAACGTGGCCGGGTTCAGGTAAGTCGCCGATAATCCGGCTAAAGATTGGGGAAAATTTTATCTCCACCAATTATAAACCATGGTCAGCCCCGAACTGCTCTAAAATCGGCTCTGTGGGAATCCCCGTGGTGAACTCCCAGAGAACCCTAAAATCACAAGGGCGGCCTAAAGAAAGTTATAATAAAAAGGGTTACAAAATACGCACCACAAAAGAAAACTTTAAAAGTTTACCCGGAGGGCTAATGAGCAGGATCGTGCGTACATTTTCTCACGTTCGCCCTAACCAGGCCATTTATTTTCCCCGCAAGCGACGCCTGAAACCAGGCCACTTTTTTATCGATTTTCACGAATACAACCGCAGCCTGATCGAGGCCAGCCTGGACCCGTTAGTTACCATTGGGGCGGACGGCAAGATCACCGACGTGAATGCGGCCACCGAGCAGGTTACCGGCTGGGCCCGCCAGGGGCTGATCGGGGCTGATTTTTCGATTTATTTCACCGAGCCGGAAAGAGCCCGGGCGGGCTACCAGCAGGTCTTCCGCGATGGGACGGTGCAAAATTATGCCCTGGAGATTCGCCATCGCGATGGCCATATCACACCGGTTTTGTACAATGCTTCCTTGTTTCGGAACGAGCAAGGGGAAATTGCCGGGGTATTCGCGGCGGCGCGTGACATCACCGAGCAAAAGCGCGCCGGGAAAGCCCTTGAAGAGCTTAATCAGGAGCTGGAACAAAAGGTTCTTGAACGCACCCAGGCGCTGGCCGAAAGCGAGCAACGTTTCAAGGCCGTGGCTGTCAACACCCCGGACCACATACTGGTCCAGGATAAAGACCTGCGCTATACCCTGGTAGTCAATCCCCAGTTGGGCCTGACCGAGCAAGACATGCTTGGGAAGACTGATGATGACTTTTTACTCAGGGAAGAAGCAGAAAAATTAGGCAAGGTCAAGCGGCAGGTGATCGAAACCGGCAAAGCGGTACATCTGGAAACCTCCCTGATTTCAACACAAGGCGAAGAACGATTCTTCGATGGGAGTTATGTCCCTAAAAGAGATGAGAAGGGTCGAATCGATGGCCTGATTGGATATTTCAGAGATGTCACCGAGCACAAACAGTCCGAAGCTGAGCTGGCCAGGCTGGCCTCATTCCCAGAATTGAACCCCAATCCTGTCCTTGAAATCAGCCTGAGCGGCCGGATTGAATACATTAATTCAACTGCCCGAAAACTCTTTCCTGATCTGACCCAAAAAACAGTGGATCATGCTTATTTTTCAGGATGGGCGGAGATCGTCGAAAAATTCCAACACGACCCGACCCTTGTCATCTCCAGAGATATCCAGGTGGAAGGACGGCATTACCAGCAGTCGATCTATTACGTAAATAAATATGCCCGCCTGCGTGTATACGGAATGGATATCACCGAGCGACGGCGCATGGAAGAAGCCCTGCGAAAAAGCGAGGAGCGCTACCGTTCCTTGTTCAACGGGACGACGGAAGGTTTTGCCCTGCACGAAATTATCTGTGACGAAAACGGCCAACCCTGCGATTACCGCTTTCTGGAGTTGAACCCGGCCTTCGAACGCCTGACCGGCCTTAAGCGCAGCGAGCTGGAAGGCCAGTTGAAGAGCGTGGTGATGCCAGGGGATGATCCGTATTCGGTGGAAGTTGTTGGGAAAGTGGCCCTGACCGGCCAGCCAGTGCATTATGAAAACTATTCTATGGCACTCGACCGGTACTACGAAGTGGATTCCTACTGCCCGGCGGCAGGCCAGTTTGCGGTTATTTTCAGAAACGTCACCGAGCGCAAAAAAGCGCAGGAATGCATGTTCTTGCAAGCGCACATGCTGGCTGCGGTCGGCCAGGGGGTGGTCGCTGTCGATCTAAAGGGAATGATCACCTACTGGAATCGGGCGGCTGCCCTGCTGTACGGCTGGCAGGCGGATGAAATTCTCGGCCGGGGCATGGCAGAGGTTATCTTGCCGGGAGATCAGGCCCCCCGGCAGCGATTTGAACAGATCATGGCCGCCATGACAAGCGGTGAGAATTGGTCAAGTGAAATCACGGTAAAACGCCGCGACGACAGCCTGTTTCCCGCCTTGGTGACTTTTGCGCCGATCAAGGATGAATCCGGCCCGATGACCGGAGTGATTGGGGTTTTCACCGACCTGAGCGAGCGGAAACTTGCCGAGGAAGCGCTCAGGCAATCCGAGCAAAGGTACCGTACGCTGTTCGAGACAATGACGCAAGGGATCGTATATCTGGATACTGAAGGTAAGGTCATCTCGGCCAATCCGGCTGTGCTCCACATCCTGCAGTTGAACTTGGATGAGTTAAAAGGGCGTATGTCGATCGCGTCGATCTGGCAGGCATTCCATGAAGACGGGTCACCCTTCCCGCCCGAGGAACATCCTGTCGCGGTGGCGTTACGCAGCGGCAAACCGGTCCAAAATGTGGTGATGGGTTATTCCCATCCAAAGACCGGTGAAATCACCTGGATCAAGATGGATGCGGTACCGCAGTTCCAGCCCGGCGAAAACTTGCCTTACCTGGTATATGCAGTCCTCGACGATATCACTACGCGAAAATATATCGAAGCAGAGCGCGATCGAGCGCTGGACGAGGCGCAGCGCAGGGCGGCCGAGCTGGATGCAGTTTTCAACTCAATTGCCGATGGCGTGATGCTCATCGGTCCTTCCGGGGAGATCCTCAGTCTCAATCCTGCCGCGCTGCGTATCTTCGATTTTTCCCCGGAGCAAAATAAGCTCTCCCTGAACCAGCGAGCATTAATTACCCAACCGGATAAGGCGGATGGGCAGCCCCAATCGGATTTTCTGGCGGCGCGGGCGCTGCGGGGTGAAACCGTGCGCAATACGATCATGGGGGTAACTTCCCCCAGATCAGGTCGCAGTACCTGGATTTCGTTAAGCGCGGCGCCGCTGTATGCCGGGAAGAATGCGGGAGCAGTGTTATCCTTCACCGATGTCTCTGAACGCATGGAAATGGAGGAAAAGCTGCGCCAGGCCCGCGACGAACTGGAGGTGCGCGTGCAGGAACGCACGGCTGAGCTGACTTCCATCCTGACCGCCCTGCGTGAAAGCGAGGAGCGTTTCCGGCAGTTGGCGGAAAACATCCGCGAAGTATTCGTGCTGTTCACCCCCGGTAAATTGCAACCGTTCTACGTTAGCCCGGCCTACGCCGAGCTGGTCGGCCGCCCGCCGGAAAGCTTATACGAAGACCCCCACTCATTTCTGGAAACCATCTATGCTGAAGATCGCCCAGATGTAGAGAGCCTGTTGAACATGATCAACCAGGGGAACTTCGACCGGCAGTATCGAATGGTACGCCAGGATGGGAGCCTGGGCTGGGTGAGAGCGCGGGGCTTCCCGGTGCGTAACAAACAAGGCGAACTCTATCGCGTGGCGGCCATCATCGAAGATGTGACCAGCGAGGTAAAAGCTTACCAGTCCCTCGAGCAGCGTGTGGAGGAGCGTACGCGTGAACTGACCACCCTGCTGTCTTACTCGGAAAAGCTGGCTTCCACCCTGGAGCTAAAGCCGCTCTTGCGGATCATGCTCGACCAGTTGTACAGCGTGGTAGATTACGACGGGGCAGCGGTGTTGCTGCTCGAAGGGGATGAGTTAGTCGTAGTGGAGTACGAAGGGCCCACCCCAGAGGCTGAAATCCTGAATATCCACTTTCCAAAGTCGGTTTCACCCGCCCTGTCGAGGGTGATTGAAACGCGTGCGCCGGTGATCATCTCTAACCTTCAAGGCGACAGCGAAGATGCCAAGCAGTTCCGCCAGGCGAGCTTACCGCAGAATAGGTTTCTATTGGGGCAAGCGCGCGCCTGGATGGGTGTGCCCCTGGTCGTCAAAAACCAACTGGTGGGCGTCCTGCGTCTCTCCCACACCCAGCCGGACCACTTTACTCAAAGGCAAGCTCAACTGGTGACGGCGATTGCTAACCAGGCCGCCATGGCGATCGAGAATGCGCATCTTTACGATCAAGCCCAACAATTGGCTGCCCTCGGCGAACGACAACGCCTGGCGCGTGAACTGCATGATTCGGTTTCACAGGCGCTGTACGGAATTTCCCTGGGCACACATACTGCTATCGCTTTGACCAGGCGCGATCCACAAAAACTGGATGATGTGCTCAAATACATCCTTTCGCTGGCCGAAGCGGCCCTGACCGAAATGCGGGCTTTGATCTTTGAGCTTAGGCCGGATTCATTGGAGACAGAAGGGCTGGTTTGGGCGCTCGACCGGCAAGCAGAAGCCCTTCAAGCCAGGCGCGGCGTCTCGGTGAGGACAAACCTGTGCGATGAAATCAAAACATCTATCGAGGTTAAAGAAACGCTTTACCGCATCGCCCAGGAGGCCATGCAGAACGCCACCAAGCATGCCAGTCCGAGTGAAATCTACCTGGAGTTGTCCTGTTCAGAGCATTTCGTTGAATTGGTCGTGATGGATGATGGCAGCGGTTTTAATCCCAACCAGTCATTCCCGGGTCACCTGGGCCTGCGTTCGATGAACGAGCGGGCAACCCGGCTGGGCGGCAGCCTGGTGATCGACAGCGCGCCCGGTAAAGGCACGCGCGTAGGAGTGAAGTTGCCTGTATAACAACTCGTAAGATCGATTGCCGCTCTCCGCTGCGTCCCCGCAGCGAGCGGGTGGGTGGGGAGGGTTGCCCGGTGAGCGGTGGTTCTCCCGGGATCGTGCGAGACGCAGGCGGGAGTAGTAAACCTTGCAAAAGCCCCCAAGGGGGAAAAACTTCGCAAGGGACCCTTTGAAGGGTTTGTATTGCTCTGCGGAACAGGGTAAAATTGTAGCGGAGGAAAGGATGGAAATCAAGGACCAACCAGGCGAAACCCATTCGGGCGACCGCAAAATTATAGCCGAGGCTACCGAAATCCTATATGGCACCAGCAAAAAATCACGGCTGGGGCGCCTGCTACCCTTCCTTGGCCCGGCTTTCATCGCCAGCGTGGCATACGTCGACCCGGGCAACTTCGCCACCAATATTGCCGGAGGGGCTCAATTTGGCTACCTGCTCCTATGGGTAATCCTGGCCAGCAACCTGATGGCCATGCTGGTCCAGTCGTTATCGGCCAAGCTGGGCATTGCCAGCGGCCACAACCTGGCGGAGCACTGCCGGAACAGTTTCCCCAGACCGGTGGTTTATTTTATGTGGGGCCTGATGGAAGTGGTCGCCATGGCTACCGACCTGGCCGAGTTCCTGGGCGCCGCGCTTGGTTTTAACCTCTTGCTGGGGATTCCATTGTGGTTTGCAGCCATCCTGACCGGGATCGCCACTTTCCTGATCCTCGGCCTGGAGCGCTACGGCTTCCGTCCCCTCGAAGCGGTGATCACGTCGTTTGTAGGGGTTATTGCGCTCTGCTACGTGCTCGAAATCATCCTGGTGCGCCCGGAGTGGGGTGCGGTGGCCTTCCATGCGGTAGTGCCACAGTTCTCCGGAAGAGATAGCATTTTACTGGCGACCGGCATCCTGGGCGCTACGGTCATGCCGCACGCCATTTTCCTCCATTCGGCCTTGACCCAGGGGCGCATCATGGTGCGCCAGCCGGCGCAGTTGAAAAAGCTCTTCCGCTATGAAATCATCGATGTGCTGATCGCCATGGGGGTGGCCAGCCTGGTAAACGGCGCCATGCTGATCATGGCTGCCAAGGCCTTTTACAACACCGGCCAGACCAACGTCGGCACCATCCAGGAGGCATACCTTACGCTGCAACCGCTGCTTGGCCGGGCTGCCAGTTGGGTGTTTGCCCTGTCGCTGCTGGCTTCCGGCCTGTCTTCAGCCTCGGTGGGAACGATGGCCGGGCAGGTTATTATGCAAGGCTTCCTGCACAGTAAGATCCCCGTGTGGGTGCGCCGGCTGGTGACCATGGTGCCTTCGCTGATCGTGATCGCCATCGGGCTGGACCCAACCCGCACGCTGGTCATCAGCCAGGTGGTGCTTAGCTTTGGACTGCCTTTTGCCATCATTCCCCTGGCGATGTTCACCAGCCGGCGGTCGGTGATGGGCGTGCTGACTAACAACCGCCTGACCACCATCCTGGCCAGCGCAGTCGCCGGGTTGATTGTTGTGCTCAATATTTACCTCTTATATACGACTTTTGCGGGAGGATAGCCGGATGTTTCAACATTTGCTCGTCCCGTTAGATGGTTCCAAATTGGCCGAATCCTCATTGCCGTATGCGGTCAGCCTATGCCAGGTTTTGAAGGCTGGGGTGACGCTGATCCACATCATTGAGCACCACGCGCCGCAAGAAATTCATGGTGAACGGCATTTGAGAGAAGAGAAAGAAGCTGAAGAATACCTCAGGCAGGTGGCCGGGCAGTTTTTCCCGCCGGAGACAAGGGTCGGCATGCACGTGCACACCGAAGAGGTGCGCAACGTGGCGCGCAGCATTGCCGAACATGCCGGCGAGATGGCTCCAGACCTGATTGTTATGTGCACTCACGGCGAGAGCGGCATATTCGACCTGGTAGGCAGCATCGCCCAGCAGATCATTGGCCAGGGCAAGACCCCTATCCTGCTCGTGCAGCCAGGCGGCAGCCCGCTCAGCGCGCCGGTGACATTGCAAAAATTCCTGGTAGCCCTGGATGGCGACCCTGAACACGAACAGGGCTTGAAGATCGCCGGAGAACTGGCTAGATATACGCATGCCAGCCTGCACCTGCTTACCGTGATCCCAACCCTGGGACTCTTTCGGGGAACGCGCTGCGGCCGGCCTTTTGCTTCCAGGAGCGACGTCGGCCATGCTGGATATGACCGAGGAGTGTACTGTCGATTACCTGGAAGAGCAGGCGGCGGTTTTGCGCGGGCAAGGCATACCGGTCCGGGCTACCATCCGCCGCGGCGACCCGGTACAACAAATCCTGGCCGACTGCCAGGATGAAGATTTAATCGTACTGGGCACCCATGGCAAGGCTGGTATAAACGCCTTTTGGGCCGGCAGCGTGGCACCTAAAATCGTATCCCAGACACGCCTGCCGGTGCTGCTCGTCCCGGCAGCCGGCCGTTGATCTACCTTGAGGAGAATAATGCATGTTCCGAAAGAATAATCCGTCTCCCTCGGCACCTGTCCCCCCTATCGAGCGGGTAACCTCGGTGCTGGGTCCCGGCATCAACTGGCAGGGTAACCTGCGCGGCAGCGGCGGGGTGCGCATCGAAGGCACCTTCGAGGGCGAAGTAGCGGTGCGCGGCCTGATAGTGGTGGGTGAAACCGGGCGGGTGACCTGTGAGAACATGCGCGCTAATACCGTGGTGGTAGCCGGGGCAGTGCGCGGTAATATCACAGCTGAGAAGCTGGAAATCCGCAGCACCGGCCGGGTGTGGGGTGATGTGACTGTAGTGGCGTTTTCCACTGAAGAAGGGGCCTTCTTACGCGGCCAGATCTGCATGGAAGAGCGCATCGAGCTCGATCTGGAACCAGATCCCGGGACTACATCCCCGGTCGATACTCCGCCGGCGTAAGGAAGATTGCCTTGAATTTTAATTCCATCCTGTTGTACGTCAGTGAATGGCTGGGCGTGGTGGCCGTGATCTGGCTGGTGCGGCTCAGCACCCGTCTGAAAGTCCGCCCGGTGGGCTTCAAATATGCGGCCCGCGAGGGCTACGTGTCCCTGGGACTGTTTGTCTCAATCCTGGCGCTGGCTTACTTCTTTTTCACCCGCGTAAGCCGGGCGCCGGATGCGCTGGGGCTGTTGTGGCAGCGGTTGGTGGTGGATGGGATCGCCCTGGCCATTTTCGGCCTGGCCCTGTTGGGGCGCGGGCAGCCGCTGCGCAGCGCTGGCTGGGGACGGGCTACGATCAGTGCGGCCCTGCGCCTTGGGTTGGCGCTGGCCTTCCTGACCATTTTCCTGCGCGGCAAAGTCTTCAGTATCATCAACGGCGTATCCGCGCAGGCGGGGTTGGCTTTGCTGGCCTGCCTGGGGATCGGCCTGGCTGAGGAAACCATTTTCCGCGGATACATTCAATCGCGCTTGTGCTTCTGGCTGGGCGAGCGCTGGGGCTGGCTGGCCACTGCAGGATTGTTTCTGGTCTGGCAGGCGCCTCGCCTGGCGGCTGACCCGGCTTCCTTGCCCCAAAGCCTGCTGGTAGTGGCTGTCCAGGGCCTGGTACTGGGTTGGCTGGCGCAGACGAGCGGGAATGTGCTGGCGCCGGCGCTTTACCGGGCTATCTCTGAATGGGTGGGATTTCTCAGTTAGGGTGATTTTATGCGCATGTCATGCCTTTTCAGCCAGACTTTACGAGAAGTCCCCAGCGATGCCGAGACCGCCAGCTACCAACTCCTGATGCGGGCCGGTTTTATCCGCCCGCTGGCGAGTGGGATTTTTTCTTACCTGCCGCTGGCCAGGCGCGCCATGACGCGGCATCGAAAATATCATGCGCGAGGAAATCAACGCCATCGGCGGACAGGAAGTGACCATGCCGGTGGTGCAGCCGGCGGATATCTGGCAGGAAACCGGGCGCTGGTACCAGATTGGTTCGGAGATGGGGCGCTTCAAAGACAAAGCTGGGCGAGATATGGTGCTGGCGATGACGCACGAAGAGGTAGTGGCGGCCCTGGTGCGAGATGAAATCCGCTCTTACCGCCAGCTTCCAATCCTGATCTACCACATCCAGACCAAGTGGCGGGATGACCCGCGCCCACGCGCCGGCCTGATCCGCGTGCGCGAGTTCACTATGCTGGACAGTTACAGCCTGGATGCTTCCTGGGAAGGGCTGGACCGGCAGTACCAGGCGCACTTTAGGGCCTATCACAACATCTACCAGCGCTGCGGCCTGCCGGTGGTAGCGGTGCTTTCCGATTCGGGTATGATGGGTGGGCAGATGGCGCACGAATACATGTACTTGACCCCCATCGGCGAAGATACGCTGTTGTTCTGTGATGCCTGCGGTTATTCGGCCAACCGCCAGGTGGCGCGCGCCCGCCGGGCGCAGCCGGCTAAGGAAGAGCTGCTGGCAATGGAAAAGATCGCCACGCCACAGATTAAAACCATCGCCGACCTGGCCGAGCTGCTGCACATCCCGGCGCAGCGCACCGCTAAGGCCGTCTTTCTGGTGGCCCGGCCGCCTGCCGCGGAGCAGATGGAGGAGACCCAAGGAGAAGAGTTTATTTTCGCCATCGTGCGCGGCGATATGGAGGTCAATGAGACCAAGCTGGCCAATGTGGTTAAGGCGCGTGAACTGCGCCCGGCGACCGAAGCGGAGATCCGCGCCACGGGAGCAGTGCCTGGCTATGCCTCACCGGTCGGCTTGAAGAACGTTAAAGTGGTGGTGGATGAGCTGGTGCCTTCCAGTCCTAACCTGGTGGCCGGGGCGAACGAGGAAGGCTATCACCTGCGCAATGTCAATTACGGGCGCGATTACCAGGCGGATATCGTGGCCGATATCACGGCGGCCGGCGAAGGCGATGCCTGCCCCAACTGTGCGGCGCCGATGCGCTCCAACCGGGGTGTGGAGGTGGGCAATATCTTCAAGTTGGGCACACGTTACAGCCTGGGCATGGGTTGTAATTTCCACGCCGAAAACGGAGAGAGCCTGCCCGTGATCATGGGCAGCTATGGCATCGGCGTCGGACGCCTGCTGGCCTGCATCGCCGAAGAGCACCACGATGATAAGGGGCTGACCTGGCCGGTTGGGGTGGCGCCTTACCCGCTCCACCTGGTGGTGCTGGGAAGTAAAACCGGGCAGACGGAAGCCCTGGCAGCCGATCTGGAAACCCGTTTGCAGTCAGCCGGGTGGGAGGCGCTGGTGGACGACCGCCAGGAGTCAGCCGGGGTCAAATTCATGGACGCTGACCTGATCGGACTGCCCCTGCGATTGACGGTCAGCGAGCGGGCCTTGAAACAAGGCGGGGTGGAATTCAAACGCCGCTGCAGTGAAGAAAAGTGGATCGTCCCGCTCCCGCTGGAGAATGTGGTTGCAGAAGCACGAAGGGTTCTGGCGGATTGAAGATCCTCGCTGTCGAGAAAGAATTGCCCGGGATTTGAACGATTGTTCGCCCCGCCTGAAGAGGATTAGTCTGCTGCCCCGTTGGCGTCATCTTCTGCCGCAGCGCTCTCTCCCTCCACCCCCGCAAAGGCGATCGCCAGGGCAAATTGGCTGATGATGTGGTAAGCATCTCCCAACACTTCTTCCAGGGGGATCTGGCCGGGAAAATCGGGATCGCCCAGGCGTTTAAGGATGGGCAGCGGGAAGGCGGGCGGTTTGACGTTGACTGCAAATGAATCCAGGTCACTGGCAGTTTCCCAGAAATAGTCCAGGGTTTCTTCCAGGGCTGGGATGCCTTCTTCCGCCGGTTCTTCCTCTTCCAGCTCTTCAACCGGCTTTTCGGCTTCGTTAGTGCGGCGCTTGCGCAGCCCTTCGAGGATTTGCTCCTGGGTGCGGCCGCGCAGTCGGAAGAGGAGGAATGGGTCCTCGTCAAAGCGGTCGCCCAGGATGTAATGCACGGCAGCCACGTGTTTGCAGGGATTGGCCCAATCCGGACAGGAGCAGGCCGTTTTCAGGTCTCCGGCGTGGTTGGGAAACAAGCTGACGCCGGCGGCAGCAAAAGCCCCGTCGATCTGAGCCGGCATTTCACCAGCCAGGAGCTGGGCGGCAAAGATAGCCTGCCCGGAAAGCACATCCAGCACCTTTTCCCACTGGCGGTCGCTGAGCGGGGCGACTTCGATGGTGACCTTATAGGGTTTGGCGCGCGATCCTTGCACGCGGGCATGGATGCTGTGGTGCATTTCTTCCATCGAAAGCACCTGGCCCATGCGGGCGTAGCGCTGGCCGCGCTGCAAACGCGGCTTACGCACCAGGCGCTCCATGGCTTCGATCCAGCGTTGCGCCCACCAGTTGCGGGCGAATTCGCCGTTTTCGCTACGCGCCCGGATCCCGCCGTGGGCTTTGCGGGGTTTGGAGGGGAAGCTGTTGTTACTGTTCCATGACATATAAAATCTCCTAGCGGCGCAGGTTGACCAGCTCACGCAGGTCTTCCGTGGAAAACTCGGTCAGCCATTGTTCGCCGCCGCCGATGATGGCGTCAGCCAGGCCTTTTTTCAATTCGATCAGCTCGTCGATGCGCTCTTCCAGCGTGCCGGCGGTAATGAATTTATGCACCTCGACGTTGCGCAACTGCCCGATGCGAAAACTGCGGTCGGTAGCCTGGTCCTCGACGGCCGGGTTCCACCAGCGGTCGAAATGGAAAACGTGGTTGGCGCGGGTCAGGTTAAGACCGATCCCGCCGGCCTTGAGGGACAGAATAAAGATAGGTGGGGCGTGGTCGTCTTCCTGGAAGCGCTGCACCATCTGGTCGCGTACTTTGGCGGGGGTGCCGCCATATAGAAACTGGACGTTGTGGCCCAGGGCCTGGGGCAAAAAGCCAGAAAGCAGGTGGCCCATTTCGGCGAACTGGGTAAACACCAGCGCCCGGTCGCCTTCTGAAAGGATTTCATCCAACATTTCTACCAGGCGGGTCAACTTACCGCTGCGCCCGGCGAGTTGGGAGATTTCAAGGTTGCCCGAGCCGGCGCTTTCCACCTGGTGCAGGTACTGCATGGGATGGTTACAGACCTGTTTAAGCTGCATGAGCAGGGTCAGCACGAGGCCCTTGCGTTCGATGCCGTCGCTTTCGGCGATCTTTTTCATCACGCTCTGCACGACGGCTTCGTAAAGGGTGGCCTGTTCTTCGGTCAGGTTGCAATACTGCTTGATCTCGATTTTTTCGGGCAAATCCTGGATCACTTTTGGATCCGTTTTTACCCGCCGCAGGACGAACGGCCCAACCAGTTGCCTCAAGCGCTGGGTGGCCTCAGGCTCGCCAAACCGTTCAATGGGGATAGCATATTCGGCGCGGAATTTCTCCAGTGTGCCGAGGTAGCCCGGGTTCAGGAACTGCATGATTGACCAGAGCTCGGTCAGGCGGTTTTCTACCGGGGTACCGGTCAGGGCCAGGCGAAAGCTGCCGGGCAGGCGGCGAACAGCCTGGGTCTGCTTTGCCGAAGGGTTTTTGATATTCTGGGCCTCGTCGGCAATGACCCCGTACCACTGTATTTGCTGGAGCTGTTCAGCATCCATGCGAACGACGGCATAACTGGTCAACACCAGGTCAACTTGTTTGACCGCCTGTTTAAATTCCGCCCCGTGCAACCGGCCGGGACCCTGGTGGATCATGGTGCTTAATCCTGGAGTAAAGCGGTTGGTTTCCCGCTGCCAATTGGTGACAACCGAAGTCGGGCAGAGCAGCAGCACCGGACCTGGCAACTTACCCTGGGTTTCTTTTTCATATTGGAGCAGCGCCAGGGCCTGGACGGTTTTCCCCAGTCCCATGTCATCTGCCAGGCAGGCGCCCATGCCAAAGCGGCGGAAGAAGACCAGCCAGGAATAACCATAGCGCTGGTAGGGGCGCAGCAGCCCGATAAGGCCCTCCGGCTGGATCAGCTCGATCATACGTTCCGGGTGAGACAGGCGCTCCAACCAATCGTTGACCCAACCTTCGGCAATCACCTCGGTGACCGGCAGAGCCGAAGCGCTGGCCTGGCCTCCCAGGCCAAACTGCGCCGCCTGGATCAGGTTAATCTCGCCCACCTGCTGCTGCGATTCCCAGAAACGGATGGCGGCTTCGATCTGTTCCGAATCGAGTTGGACCCACTGGCCGCGGATCTGCACCAGCGGGGATTTTAGCGCCACCAAGGCTTCGAACTCCTCGCGGCTCAGCAGGGTATTGCCCAGGGCCAGCTCCCACTGGTAAGAAACCAGGTTAGACAGGCTCAATTTTCCACTGGAAGGGACGCTCCGTTCGTCGCCGGCCCTTGGTTTGAGGTGCAGGCGCACACCCAACCTGGCTCCTCGCTGGTTCCACCAGGGTGGCACCAGCAGGCCAAACCCGGCCTGCTCCAGCAGGGGGGCGGCTTCGCGCAGGAAGCGATAGGCGGTTGGCGTATCCAGGTTGGTAGCGGAGGGATGGATGGTCTGCAGGGCTGGCAGCAGGGGGGAAAGAGGCGGGCAGCGTAGCCCAAACCGCCCAGCAGCTTTTCGTGTGGCTGGTCGAAGCGCCGGCCCAGGTGACGCAGCGAATTTCCGTTGGTGCGCCATACCTCTTCAGCCGGCAACAGCAGGCTGGGGTCATCCCGGGCTTGCAGCAGAAAATGCAGTCCCCAATCCCTGGCGGCAGCCTCTGGCTGTTGTCCAGGAGCTTCCAGGCGGAAGGCGATGCGGAAGGAGTTGTCGTAGGCGGCCTGCAGGTTGCGCATCCAGGCGCGCAGCCCGCTGTTAAACGCCTGCAGTTGGGCAGCCGAGGCGGCGATGGTAGGATCATCCTGGAAAAGGGCGATCAGCCAGGCCTGCATTGGGCTTTCCTGGTCAGAAACGATGCGCGGCACCCTGGCGCGGCCCCAGTTGCGCGCCAGCGCATCGGTCATGCCGTTGAAAAAGGAATCGAGCAGAGGTTTCGGCTGGATTTGCGGCTGGGCGGACCCAGCTTTATGTTCTGGCAGAAGGCTTTCAGCCCGACAGACCGGCGGCATGGACTGCACCAGTTGCGCCAGGCGATCGGCGTCGCGCGGGCCATCCAGCACAGGCAACCAGCGCGCCATATAGTTTTTTTGGCCATTGCCGTTCGGAGCGACAATGGTCGGGATCAGGTTTTCGCCGGCCAGGGCTTCCAAAACCAGGTAAGCGGCTTTGCGCCAGAAAAGCGTATCCTGTCCCAGGACAAACACCGGGCTCTCAAGGGGCAGGTTGGCCAGAACACTGAAGGCTTTGCTGGCCGCCAGCCACAGCCCTTCGACGTTCCAGGGATCCAGGTTGGGCGTGGTGCGGGTATCCAGGTCCCAATCGTGACTAAGCTCCGGGGAAGGGAGAGGACCGGTGCGGCTGGTTGGCAGATACAGGCGGACATGCTGCGTGTCAGCGTAGGCCAGCGGAGTGCCGCCGCCAATATGCTCCTTGAGAGTCTCGGCCGGCAGGCAGTAAGGATGATTTCTGGGACGATTTTTTGCAGGCAGCCGGCCGCGCCAGGTCGGGGGTTGGGGGGTTGAGGGAGTTTCAGCCCAAAAAAGCATACCACCTGGCTCATTGATGCGCCGTGCAGGCTGCCAATGCGCGTGAAGAACGAGCATAAATTTTACTTAAGTATCATGTTTTTCTCGTCAGCACCTTCTGTTTTGTGCTGAAGTTGGAATAGCATCAATGGGTTTGTGCCTGGATTAAAATGAACTGGAATGATTGCATAAGAAGAGATGAATAAAAGGATTATATCTCAATTCTGTCAAGGGAATAGAGGCTATCAATTTATCGGTCGGCGAGGGCAATGGCCGCCCGGGTGGCGCGGTAAGCGCCGGGCATATCCGCAGCATGGATCTCAACCCGCCGGCCATCCACGCGTGTGACGCCAGGCATCAGCAGCGCTTTGTCTGCCATGTCCGAGTAAATGAATTCGAGACCGATACTGACCGGGCGATTGGTTTTCACCGGCATCGGCGCTTTGCCTGCCAGGAAACGCTCGACAGCTCGGCCGGCGGCTTCACGGATGATGGCCTGGGTGGCTTCCAACGGTAAACATTCGGCGCTATGCCGGCCAGCGGCGATTTTCACAATGGCGGTTTCGATGCCGGGAATGAAATCCTGGGCTTCAGCGCTGACGGCCTGGTCGCCCGAGACCAGGATAACAGAAGCCCCGAAATGACCGCATACGGCGCTGTTCAGGCCAATCTCACCGACCAGTTTGCCGTTCAACCAGACGTTGGAAACATTGGCGCTCGACCAGGTATGGTCGAGGATGGCGTTGGCGGTTCCCATGCGGGCGTGGTAGCCGATGAAGAAAACGGCGTCGATTTCCGAGTCGATGCCCTGCAGCATGGCAAACGGCGAGGGAGAGCCAGAATGCAGGTGGGCGCGCGGGTCCAATTCTTCAATCAGGATATTGGTCGCTCCGCCATGCCCGTCGGCTACCAGGATATCCTCTACGCCGGCGGCTGCCGCGCCTTTGATAGCGGCGTTGACGTCGGCTGTCATCAGGCGGCGGAAGCGCTGGTATTCCGGGTGGGTCGACTGGGTGTGTTCTATGCGGGTTACACCGGTGATGCCTTCCATATCAGCAGCAATTAATAGTTTCATTTTCTTACCTTTTTGTAATTATTTATATCAGGACCATTAGGATTTACTGTGGAAACCCATAAGGAGGATTCCCAAAGATCTCTTTATCAGTCTGGCTCTAATGAAATGAGCAGCCAAGGGAGCGGCTAAGATTTGTCAAAGCTTTTTCTTTATTATCCGAAGTAGACGTCTCGTCTTTAAGCGTTTGCCAGAGCGAACACATGTAAGGATAATAGCGGTTCCCATCCATATGCATGGCATCGCGGGTGTATTGATAGGCTGGTTGCCACTGCTCGAGGTGAGCGTAACCTTCAATAAAAGGAATCAGCTCCGTACCATTATAAGGACCCAGGCCAGCCTGTGCAGCTTCCTGGGCTAAGCTGGCAATCCTGTTCCAGTCCTGAATCTGGCTGGCAAGGGCGGCTTTTTCATAATAATAACACCAATCATGAGGGGGTTCACGGCCAAAAATATCCGCCGGTGGAGTAACAGCCTGAGCCGGGCCGGTCTCGATCTGGCCAGGGTTGGAGAAAGCCGCGTATTGGGACTCAACGCCAATCAAGGCGGGATTGGTCGCCATGGAGGGGCCTAATACCTTTAAACAGCCTAAGTCGTCCTGATAGGCAACCGCCAAGACCGTGGAAGTGGAGCCAATGAACTGGATATTTCGCAACTGGTGATTGATAGGTTTATCCGGTTTCGGGTCAGGGGGAAAGGTTTGGTAATACCAATAAGATGCCTGGGTCGGGTCGAGGTGCGGGTTGTAGAGTATATTCAGGGCAAAATAATTGACAATCAGGTTTTCCTGGCCCAAAACCAGCGTGCCGGGTTTGAGGGCGGGGGCGCGCCAGTAAAGCTGCCAGAAAAACTGCCGTTCCGCCTGCCAGCTCAGGCGAGCATTGTTAACGTCTCGAAATTGGGTGGCGATGGACAATCCCAATAAGATTGCCAGGACCAGGCTCTGGCGTTTGGACTGGCCAGCCAGCCAGTTGATGATACACACCACCAGGATGACCACCCCCAACATGGGCCCAAGCGAAAAGCGGTCAGCGCTACCTCCTTCAATCACCTGGCGGCCAATCAGCCAAACCGGCAGGCCGCCAGCAAAGATGGCCAGCAAGCCCAGCAGCAGACCCTGCCGGGTGAATTGGACGGATTCAGGCAGGGCTTCCGGCTCTTTTTCCGCTTTTCGCGTTAGCAATCCCAGCATGGCAAAGGCGACCAACAGGCCGGCCGCCCAGGTGGACAAGATGTAAACGTAGTTATTTTCAATGAAGGCGGATTGAAGAGTATCCGACCAGACCAGCACGGTAACCTGGAGGAAATCCTGAAAGGCCATGCGGATCAATTCTTTCAGGAACGATAAGGCGGTTCCCATTGAATTTATGAACAACCCCGGGTTATTGCGCTCCGGCTCAGGGGTTATTTTCGGGTAGAAATAAAATCGCCAGACGGCAAACACCAGAAGCACCAGGAGGTAGGGGTACCACCATTTCAGCACCGCAAGCGCCGTTCGCCACAGTCTCTGGCCTTTTTTACGCACCATCATCCACAGGATAACCGGCCGTAATAATTCCAGGCCGATGAAATATTCCATAGTAGCTGCATTTCCCAACGAGGCGAGCGCCGCCAGCGGGATCAGGAATTTGGCCCATTCAGGTTTGCGCAGGCTCCATATCATTCCGGCCAGGGATAGGGTGAATAGAGCGTAGGCAATAAAATGTTGGCTGAAGGCCAGCGCCTGGGATTGCTCGTGGAAACCTGGGTAAAAGGCCAGTAACAGTCCCATCCAGCGTAACTGGGCCGTCCGGTCAGGCCATAAACCCTCGAACCCGAGCGTAAAGCCGACCACGCTCAACCAGCGCATTAGTAAGGTGAATAGCTGCCAGGGAGGTGAGGTAACCCCTAACCATGGCACGGTGAGCAGGTAAGTCCAGATCGAAAGTGGGCGGTCGTAGACAAAGTAATTCCAAAAATCGAGCGGGTGGCCGAGGCGGGCCAGGAAAACCACCTGCATATCGTCGGATGTATATCCTAAGCGGGTCAACTGGCCAGCATAAGGAATTAACATGATGATTAGCAGCGCCAGGTAAAAAAACCAGTTGCACGAAAAAAATTTTTGTATCTGTTTAACCGACGAATGAAGAGAGAAATTCATCAATGGAAACTCTAGCAATTGATGATTTTGGAAGGTATTAGTAATTATCCATTTTATATATGGTTAATACATCCGTATCGCCAATTTTAATTGAATAATAGATACTTCCTCCAGGAACCGTCATATCTGGGTAGAAATAATACTCATTTATTATATACATTGGATTGCTTATTTTATTAACATACAAGCGGGCCTGGTCGGCTTTGGGCAGGAGGAAAAGACTGCGTGGGGTTCCATCCATAAAATTTATGGTGATATGTTTGGCGGAGTCAGTTTTTAAAATATACTCCAGGGCTTCTTTAGAGGTCGTCATCCACGAGTCGAAGGTGAACCGTCCTTTGATGGCGGACATTTTCGAGCCGGCTAAAAAATTAAAGTAGAAATTCTCGTAAGGGTGGTAGCGAACCATAAAATAGACCGGGTAAGCCAATCCCAGGACCAGGATGATCCCAACCCATAGCTGCCAACGGACGAACCTCTTTTTGAGTATCTCCAACAATTTCACGAACCCGTATAAAGAGATCAGCAGAAGGGGAGGGTAGCAGAAGTACATCTGGCGGTTATTGGTATAGAGAACAGATTTTTCCGCAATGACTGTGGCAATCGGCAGGATCGCACATGCCCCCGCCAGGTATAAGTCTCGCATGGCCTGGAAGTGCGCCCTAAGTCTGGCTTTCACTGTCTTAGCGATCAGGGTTCCCATCCCAATCACAAATAAAACCAGGTAGAGAATGGGGAAGCTGATCGAAAACCAGACAATGGAATAATGCCATGGAATCTTGTTGTTGATATCCTGGCCCAGGTAGGGTTGATAACCTCTCCAGGGATACTGCTTCATGATATTGAAGGTATTAATATAATTCGATATTGGATCGGTATACAAGGCCGGGGTGAACCAATACACAAGGCCAGCCGAGACCATTAGGAAGGGTAACAACAGGCCGGTCGCTCTCAGATAGCTCTTCCAGACTGCTTTCGATAAAAACAGGTCGAAGAAAGAAAAGAAGATGGTGATGGGAACGATGATTAGACCTGGGGTGCGGATGCTGCACAACACCCCCGTGGCAACCCCGTGCAGGACAGCCACAAAGACGTTCTTCTTTTCCAGAAAGAGCAGCAAAGTATAGATGGAGATAATATAGGCGCTCAGAAACGGGATATCTTTTGGGTTATAAAATGAATATGCAAATATTCTTGGGCTGATGATGAGGAAAAGAGCACCCAAAAGACCGATCTTCCAATCTTTAAAGATCTTCTTGCCAATCAGAAAAAGAACGAACACCGAAAATGCAAAAAAAGCAAATGTCAGTTTGTGTCGTTGATAATAAGTACTTTGAGTGTTGGTGGTCCACCCTCTCCAGTAACCTTTGAGGAGAATTATCCCGGCATTGTCATAGGGGGCAAACCGGTAGAGAACCATGCTGAAGAAAGGAGGATAATAGCAGACATTTTCATTTTGCATTTTAGCGCAGCCAGCCTGGTATTGGGCCAGGGAACCACCCATAAAGCGCTGATAATTCACCAGGCCCCTGAGATAGTCGGCTGGTTCGTCGGTTGACACGCCATAATCCCTGTATATCCGGTACCCCATAAAAAGATAAACGAAAAAAAACAGGGTTACTGCTGCAACGGGGATTAGTTTCTTCTTATCGAAAGCCATCTCTTTAATTTCATCCCAGGTCAAGAAAAAAATGCAGACCCTGTAATTACCAAAATCTTATCGGACAATTAGTATACATCCATTTTATAAATGGTTAATATATCCGTATCGCCGATCTTAATTGAATAATAGATACTTCCTCCGGTTATCTTCTTCTCCGTCGGGAAATAACGATACCCATCTACTATGTACATGGGCTGGTCTTCCTTGTTAATTATTAAGCGGGCCTGGTCGGCTTCAGGCAGCAGGAAAACGCTTCGGGGGGTTCCATCGATAAAATTTACGGTAATATATTTTGTGTGGTCAGTTTTTAAAATCTACTCCAGAGCGTCTTTGGAGGTCATCATCCACAGAGTCAAGGGTGAAACGCCCCTTGACGATGGACATTTTCGAGCCGGCTAAAAAATTAAAGTAGAAATTTTCGTAAGGGTGGTAGCGGACCATAAAGTAGACCGGGTAAGCCAGCCCCAGTACCAGGATAACCCCGACCCATAGCTGCCAACGCACAAACTTTTTTTTGAGGATATCCAACAATTTCACGAACCCGTACAAAGATATCAGCAGAAGAGGTGGGTAACAGTAATACATCTGGCGGTTATCTGTATACAGAATAGATTTCTCCACAATGACTGCTGCAATCGGCAGGATTGCGCATGCCACCGCCAGGTATAAGTCCCGCATGGACTGGTAGTGCGCTCTAAGTCGCGTTTTTACTGGTTAATGATGAGAGTCCCGAACCCAATAATAAATAATAACAGGTAGAGAATGGGGGAACTGATTGAGAACCAGACGATGGAATAATGCCACGGAGTCTGGTTGGCGATATTCTGTCCCAAGTAAGTATGATAACCACTCCAGGGGTATTGCTTCATGATATTGAAGGTTTTAATATAATTCCCAATCGGATCGGTGTACAAAATCGGGGTGAACCAATACACCAGACCGGCTGAAACAATCAGGAAGGATAACAACAGAGCAGCCGCCCGTAGATAACCCTTCCAGACTTCTTTAGATAGAAACAGGTCGAAGAAATAAAAGAAGATGGTAATGGGAACGATGATGAGACCTGGGGTGCGGATGCTGCACACCACGGCGGTTGCAATACCATGCAGGACAGCCATGAAGATGTTCTTCTTTTCGAGAAAGAGGAGCAAAGTATAGATGGAGAAAATATAGGCGCTCAGAACCGGGATATCTTTGGGGTTGTAAAATGAATAAGAAAATATTCTTGGGCTGATAATGAGAAAAAGAGCGCCCAAAAGGCCGATCTTCCAATCTTTAAAAATCTTCTTGCCAATCAGGAAAAAGACGAAAACCGATAATGCAAAAAAAGCAAAAGTCAGTTTGTGTCGTTGAAAATAAATTTTTTGGGTGTTGATACTCGGCCCATACCAGATACCTTTGTCAAGAAGAATTGGCCCACCATCACCATAGGGGGCTAACCGGTATAAAACCATGCTGAAGAAAGCAGGATAATAGCAGACATCCTCATTTTGCATTTTAGCGCAATCAGCCTGGAATTGGGCCAGGCTACCGCCCATAAAGCGCTGATAATCCACGAGGCCCCTGATATAGTCGGTTGGTTCGTCGGTTGATACGCCATAATCTCTGTATATCCGGTACCCCACGAAAAGATAGGCGAAAAAAAACAGTGATACAGTCGTAATGGGGATTAGTTTCTTTTTATCGAAAGTCATCTCTTAATCCAGCGATGTCACCTAAGAACCACACTACACGGTAGAGTTTTTCCAAGCTTTACTAAAAGACCAGGTCAGGAAAAACCGCAACTCCAGTTATTACTAGAATTCTTGTGGGACAGGAGGAAACTACCCGGCGGCAGGGTTTCACCAAAATTCAGGTTACGTCAGGTTTAAAAGTACCCAGAAAAGGAAAAACAAGTCTAAGTCTTTTTTCCTTGGAAAAAATTTTTTTGCCTCACTTCAGGAGACACCAAGTCTATTTTGACGGGAGAATTTTCCCACTCCGGCATGATTCTGTCAAGCGACGGGGCTTTCAGCCTACGGCTGCTTAGGTTTGAATAACTTCAGCATATCTTTCTCGTATAACAGGTCATAGCAGCGGACTAAATCATCCGAGTGGAAAGTCCCTTTAGAGTCCCAAATTAACAGATAATCGATATGGCTGGCATAACCACATAAATCCACCCGGTTTGGATGGCCCAGGATGTTTTCTACCCAAAACGGACCACCCAAAGGCGGTTGGAAATTCGACTTGAACTTAACTGGGAAGTAGTCATACTCAGTCTCATAATTCATCACGTCGATACCGCCGTTGTCCAGCGTGTAGTAAATATCAGCATGTTCAAAAACGCCCACTTTAAGTGAGGGGCCATTCCGACCGATAAGGATCGGCAGCATTACTTTATTAGGTTCTATCTGTGGAACCGCCACAACAAACGCATTCAGGGCCTTGTTGAGGGTACGGAATGTATATCCCAGCCAGGCCAGATTTGCGATCAGAACCACGCCCAAACCAATTGCCAGCCAGCGCCAGGTACGGTTTTGCCCCTCTCTGAAAAAAGCTGCCATCACCAGCACTGCCAGCAGTCCCACCCGTTCATTTAAAAAAGTGCCGGGTCCAACCGTATTAGGGACCAATAAGTAAACGATTAGGAGTACTCCTGCCAGCAGTAAGAAATAGAAGCGTTGGCCAAAAATCCGAGCCAGGCCGTTATGATTGTCTCGTACATCCTTCCACAGCGAGTATACCAATAATCCACCCAGGATGACGGCCGTTATTTGAGCCAATATCTGCTGAGTTTGATTGAATGAAACCAGGAAACCCAACGAAATTAGCTGCTGCAGCAGGCCAGCCACGCCGCTAAATTGGAAATTGGTGAGATTTCGGCCAATCGAGTGAGAGGTAAGCAGATAAATGATGAGCAGTAGACCCGAGGGTAGAATACAGGCGCCTGTCAACAGGATGGGCCGGATGCGCCGGCGATAATATACCAGCGCCAGCAGCCCCAGGCTGAAGCCAGCCAACAAGTAAGGCACCGGGTGGCCGAGAAATATCAATGCTATGAGAAGGTTGCAAAAGACTATTTCCTTCCACCCCAGATGTTCTTTACGCCTCCACCAATATCCCAGGATTATGAAGAATGGTGGTATCCCCAGAGCGTAGCTGAAAAATCCTTTCATCAGCAGGAAGTTAAAAATAAAAAGGAAGCTGATAAAACCAGGCAGGTTCCTGCCAGGCTGCACGGCATCTAGAAAATAGAAAAAGCTCAAAGGAAAGGCGATCACGTACCCAGTCAGGAGGATCTTCTCGGCAATCAGGGCGGGAGCCACATATAAGAGCGCCCACTCCAACAGATGGGCCAACCAGTTTGGAAAAAGCGCCAGGTGCAGCTCATAGAACTGGCTAAAAACGTAATTCGGATTGTTGTACTCGCGTAGAATCTGAGCGTTATATAAATGGCTGGGGCCGTCCTGGCTCGGAAAAAATTTGAACACCCACACCGGAAGTAAGTACAGAAAGATAAAAACGGCGATCCAGAACCTTCGCTGATAAATGGTGTTTAGAAGTTTCAAAGTTTTCTTTCCAAAACCTTAGTTTTCAACATAAAACGATTAATCAGCCTGACAAGCGGGTCAATAACGATCATATGGAAACCTTCTGAAGCGGACAGGCAGAGGGGAGTGACCACAAGCATGGTGTACTGCGGCCATCTGGCTGACCAGACAAGTAAAAAAGCCAATGAGAGCACTAACCACAGAAAGAAAAGCAAATTTTTCTTAAAAAGTTTGGGCAGGCCGATGATTGCCAGGATAGAAATGGGTAAATCCAGGCTCAGGAGGAAACTATTTCCAAGTTGAGGAATGGCTAATGGATCTTGCTGGGAGGCTGATTTTGAAAACCAGTAGAAAATTTGCCACACCGGGTATGCACTTTTTACTTTTGGTCTATCTTGATATTGGAAATGAAACTGAATGGAACCTAACAACCTGTGAACAGGGTCGGACCACAAATAAATGTCACCTGCAAAGAAAAAAAACGCGGCTACCAACCCGTATCCTGCCATAAACAGGATGGCTTTTTTCAGAGGATAACCTTCTCGGATAGTCTTCCAGGCATAGTGAACGACGATGGTTGTCCCAATAAGACTGTATTCGAATTTAGAGGCCAGCGTTATTCCGAAAGCCATTCCGGATAAAACCAGCCAGAAATGGATACTCAGGTTGTTAGCAAACGCCAGTGGTTTGGGCTGCCGGTCAACCAGGGTGATCCACCGCAGGTAAGCCAATACAGCCAACAGGCTGGTTAATGACGGAATAGCCTCAAGGTAGGCCACACTGGTATATTTTATTGCAAAGGAATGCACTGCCAGGAAGAGTCCGGCGACTGGATTGAAGACTGCCAGGACAGTGACAGCCAATACCCCAAACACCATCGAGACGTTCCTGGCAGTCATCAACATACCTTTAATTATCCCATTGGGCACAATAAAGTAGGTTGGCATGGCAGCTTTCGTTACTGTGGTAAGCTTTTGCCTGGAGAGGATCACACCGTAGAAAAGCTTGACAAAACTGGGATGCTCATTGTTATAACTAATCCTGGCTAAATCAATCCAACTTTTCTGTTGTATGGCCTGAGCATATAAACTGCCGGCCTTAAGATAAACATTTTCATCCTGATCTACAGGAAGTTTACGAACTGCCCAAACGCGCAAAATCAAAGCGATGAAAGTAATCCCTGCCACTGCTAGAAAAAATAAAAATACGTCAGGTTTTTTCATTATAAAAATTGAAATTCAAGGGAACATAATTAAATTGGGTGGATTGCTACACAGAGATTTTACTCGAAATACTGGCAGTTTCCCCTAAAATAACAAAGTTTATTGGGAATTGGCGTGCTGGATCACCAGATTTTGGAGGGTTATACCCCCCAAAATCTGAGTCCTTTCAAGAGAAATCCCAATGATCCAACCGCGAAAATAGGATGCATTCACGTTTTGGGACAAAGGTGAGACAATAAAAGCAGCCAACAGGCAGGAGGGGTCTCACCATGAAAAATTTGATCATCGCCACCCGCAATGTGCCGGATTTTATGGCCTGCTGGGTATAAACCATAAATCCCTGGGAATAAAAGTCCAATATGCCCCTGCCAAAGATTATCCGCTCACGCCGCAAGACCATCGCCCTGATTGTACAGACGGATGGCAGCCTGCTGGTGCGGGCCCCACAGCGGACGACCAACCGACAGATTTCCGAACTCGTCGAGCAGAAAGCAGAGTGGATCCGCGCCCGGCAGGCCCAGGCGCTTACCCGCCCGAAGCTTGAGGTCCACCAGTTCGCCAGCGGCGAGCAGTTCTGGTACCTGGGCAGTTCTTGCCGTTTGTTGGTAACAGAAGGCAGCCAGGAGCGCCTGGAATTTTCCAGCGGGCAGTTCAAGCTATCTTTGCAGGCGTCTGGCCAACTGCGTCATTCAAGCGCCTGGAGGAAAACAGCTCAGGCAGTGTTCACCTTCTGGTACCGCCGGCAGGCGCGCCGGGTTCTGGAAGAGCGCGTCGCCTTGCTGGCGCGGTGCTGGGGCTTCAGCTATCGCCAGGTGAAAATCACCTCGGCGCGCACGCGTTGGGGATCTTGCTCGACGCGCGGCACGCTCAGCTTTCCCTGGCGGCTGGTGATGGCGCCCCTGGCGGTAATCGACTACGTGGTGTTGCACGAGCTGGTGCATACCGTGGTCAAGGGACACGGACAGGCCTTCTGGGAGCGCGTGCAGGCACTCTTGCCGGAGTATAAGCAGTACATTCGCTGGCTGAAAGAAAACAGCGCTCTTTTAGAGATTTAATATTTCTACCACATGGCTCAAAGCGGTTAGCTAAAGCCGGATAGCTGGCGCCTTTTTTAGAGCAGCATTTTGACCTGCGGGTGGCTGCTGAGCTCGCGGTAAAGGTTGTCGACCTGCTGGTGGCTCTCAGCCCAGAAAACGATGTGCACAGAAATATAGTTGCCCTGGCTGCTCTGGCGCAGGTGGAAACGGTCCTCGTCCATGTCCGGCACGTGGCGGCGGACGATCGAGGTGACCGATGTCTGGAATCCCTTCTCATTCCGGCCAATGATGGTCAGCGGGAAAAGGCAGGGGAAGTTGAGCAAAGAAGGGGGCGCAGTCATCAGTTTTCAGTCTACGCAATCATCCATAAGTAATTTTAAATCAGCAATCAACAATCTGCAATCCTAAATCAACAATCTCAATCAACCAGCAGTAGTTGCAATTTCGCCCAGCCCTGATGTACAATACAACTACGCCAGTCGCGGCGAAGACAGCGGTGGGCGGACATGCCTGCCCCTGCGCTTCTTCTCAATTCCAACACTTTTCAAAGGAGGGTTTGCCATGGAAAAACGCTTTAAGGTTCTCAGGTTTATCGGCAGCGTTTATAAAATTGTAGGGATCATCATCGGCGCCATTACGATTCTCTCAGCCCTGGGGTTCTGTGTTACCAGCATCCTGGGAGGGCCTGCCTTAGAAAGCGCACTGCAAAGTCTGAACCCCAACGGCGGGGGGCAGGGCCTGGGCATCCTGGGCGGTGTGGTGGGAGGAGTGATCCTTTCACTGGTAATCATCCTGATTGGTGGGATTTACGCCGTGACCATCTACGCCCTGGGCGAGGCAGTCTACTTGCTGATCGCCCTGGAGGAAAACACCCACCTTACGGCGGCCATGCTGCATAAGGAATGGTTTGACCATCCTCAGCCCGTCGCCCCTGTCCCGCCCCCATCGACGCCGACCTAAATCTTAAGCGGTTTAACCTCAAAGATCACGAAAAACACAAAGGGGAAGTTACAAAGGTTCTTGATTTCGAAAGACCTTTGTGTTATTTCTTCGTCGTTCTTCTTTAGTACCTTTGTGTCTTACCGTCGTGCTCTTTATGTCCTTTGTGGTGAATCCTCTTCAATCCCCTACGTTAACCAATTATTTAATTATGCATGCTATAAACAATTAAAGATATTATCAGTAAAAGGAGTCAATATGATCGCTAAATTACCTTTTGGTAGGACCGGGCATTTGAGTACGCGCACCCTGTTTGGGGCAGCGGCCTTGGGGGAGGTTACCCAGGCCGAGGCCGACCGCACCATGGAAGTCCTGATCAAGTACGGCGTCAATCACCTCGACACGGCCGCTTCATACGGCGAGGCTGAGCTGCGCATTGGGCCGTGGATGGAAAAACATCGCAGCGAGTTTTTCCTGGCCACCAAGACCGAAGAGCGCACCTACCAGGGCGCCAAGGAATTGATCCAGCGCTCGATGGAACGCCTGCGCACCGACCACCTCGACCTGATCCAGCTCCACGCCGTGATCGAAGACGCCGAATGGGAAATCGCCACCGGCCCCAAGGGGGCGTTGGAAGCGGCCATCGAAGCGCGCCAGCAGGGCCTGGTTTCGTTTATCGGCATCACCAGCCATACCCTGCACGCCCCGGCTATCCACCTCAAGAGCCTGCAGTGCTTCGATTTCGACTCGATCTTGCTGCCCTGCAACTATATGCTGATGCAGAACCCGCAGTACGCGGCCGACTTCAACGCCGTCGTGGCGCTGGCCCACTCGAAGAATACCGCCGTGCAGATGATCAAGACCATCCAACGCCGCCCGTGGGGCAGCCGCCCACAGTTCGCTACCTGCTGGTACGAGCCCTTCAGCGATCAGGCTTCCCTCGACTTGGCGGTTCACTGGGCGCTCTCCCACCCAGATACGTTCCTCAACACCGTTGGCGATATCCACATTCTGCCCATGATGCTGGACGCTGCCAGCCGCTACGAGAAAGCCCCTTCGGATGCTGAGATGCAGGAGCTGCTGAAAATGCAGGAAGCGGAACCATTGTGGGCATAAGCTAGGTGAAGAGTCTCTGGCAGACCATCCTCCTGGTGGTGGGAATCTTCGCCCTGGCGTTGATCGCCGATCAGATCGCGCCGCTCAAGCAGTTCAGTCTTTATCTCGAACAGCACCCCAGGCCGTATACCACGATTGCCATCGTATTTGCCGTGGCTGGTTGGGTGCTGCTGGGCAGCGCCTTTACCCTGGGGCTGGTAAAAAAAGGCCAGCCGATGAGCGAGGAGGAAGCGCGCCAGTTTTCACAATCGGGCGCCGGGCGGACGGGCAACCTTTTCAGCCGTTTTTTTGGGCGGGTTGCCGGGCGTGAATTTTATGTGGAGATGTCGCTGCGGGGAATTAAAGATGGCCTGCGTAGCGGCGTCGGGTGGCGGAATTTGGACTGGTGGTTGGTCTTTTTGGGGTTGATCGGCCTGTGCCTGGCTTTATATGGCATGTTTGGATACTTCTTCGTGGTCGGTCCGCCGCTGGTCAAGCTGGCTTGTGCTGGGGCGTTGATTTATACCACCATCCGCACGGTCTGGAGTTTCTGGAAGGCATAGACCTGTGAAACAGCGGGGATTTTAGTGTCTCACTTCTTTTCATCTCTCCAACCCAAAGAACGCATCATACGCGTGTTTATCTCTTCCACCTGACCAGGATCGCCTCACACAGCGTCTGCAGGATAGCATTTCGCTCCGCTGCCATGCCGCGCTGGTTGGGGATGACGATATCCGCATAGGCGCGCGTAGGCAATAAATAACGGATATATTCCGGTCCCACGCACTCCCGGTTGTAATGCCAGATGTTCTCGGCGCTGCCGCCGTAGCCAGCCACCAGGTTGCGCCGCGTTCGTCGCTCCAGCATCTCCGGCAGGTCGATATCGACGAAGCATTTGACGTCCATCAAGCCGCGCATGGCTGGGTAGTACAGAGCAAAATGCCCGTCCAGCAGCACCACATCAAAGCCAGAAATTTGCTCGCAGAATGCAACCATCTCGTCCACTTTGAGCGAGTCGGGGCGGTTGTAATGGGGCTGCTCGGCCTGCTGGTAATCCGACCAGTATCTGGGCAGCTCATCTTCCGGCTTGAAGAAGCGGTCGAGCCCGACCAGCTCGATCGCACAGCCCGGCAGGCCAGCCTTGATCTTCTCCGCCACACTGGTTTTCCCCGACCCGCTGCCGCCAGCGATGCCGATCATTATCTGGCTGCCGGGTATCTTATCTCTCAACAAGCCGGCAAGGGTTTCTTTGGCGAGCATGGCTGACGTTACCTCATCCATAATGGGTGTAATTATAATCGGGCAGGCCAATGAGTGACGATTTCAGTCGTGCTTGTCATCACAGTGTCGTCGCAACCACGCAGGCATGGGGGCAGAATTGCAAGGTTGGACGGGGTGGCCGGCCTACGTGGGGATGGAACCGTATGGTTAAACAGTTTGGCTGGTCCACCCCAACATAGGTGGTTACGTAGGATAGACACGACAGCCACCATATAAACCACTATCCCAGCGGAGGGCATGCTCAAAAGAAGTGAGCAATCCGTAAACTCCGCTGAATCGGAAAGTAGAATACAGCGCGATAATATGGATGTGGATGCAGTGCGTCATCCATACCCAGGAGTGGGGCCATCGCGTTTTTTGTTTCATAAGGGAGGCTTGAGATGGAGCAACCGATTTATAAAGTCTGGCTGATGAAATACACGGATGCCTGGTACAAACTGTCGCCTGAGAAACAGAAGAAACACATGGCGATGATAGAAGAGTCGCTGAAAAAAGTGGGCGCTGAGCTGCTGATGATGCGCGTCTCCGTCTGGGCATCGGAAGAATGGCTGGCCTGGGGGGTCGAGAAATACCCGAATTTAGAAGCCGTTCAGCAGCATACCCTGACGTTATATGGGATGAATCATTTCCACTACATCGAAAGCACCTCCTACCTGGGCGTAGAAATGCCGCAAATGTAGGGTGCCGGCTGATCTGGCGTGCAAAAACCACATAAACTTCACCCCGGAGACAAAGTCGCCGCCATCAGCCTGTCGTGGGGTGGGCCGGGAACCTTCCCACTGCGCTACGCCGCCGGTAAAAAGCAGCTTGAGGATGAATTTGGCCTGCAGGTGGTAGAAACTCGCCACGCCCTGCGCGAGAAGGACTGGTTGCTGCGCAACCCGCAGGCTCGGGCGGACGACCTGATGGAGGCATTTGCCGATCCTTCCATCCAGGCGGTCATCTCCACCATCGGCGGGGACGATTCGATCCGCATTTTGCCCTACCTGGACCTGGACGTTCTGCGCGCCCACCCGAAGGTCTTCATGGGCTATTCGGACACGACCATCACCCACCTGGCCTGCTACCGGGCTGGTCTGGTCTCGTTCTACGGGCCGGCGATCATGGCGGGCTTCGCCGAGAATGGCGGGCTGTTCCCTTACCTGGTCGACTCCGTCCGCCGGACGCTCTTCTCGGCGACCCCGCCAGGGGAGGTCCAGCCCAATCGCCACGGGTGGACGGTCGAACACTTGGACTGGGGCGAACCGGGCAACCAGTCCCGCCCGCGCAAACTCAATCCCTCGGACGGCTGGAAATTCGTGCAAGGCCAGGGCGTGCGGCGTGGACGCTTGTTGGGCGGTTGCATCGAGGTGTTCGACTGGTTGCGCGGCACGCCGTGGTGGCCGACCCAGGAAGCCTGGCAGAACGCCATCCTGTTCCTGGAGACTTCCGAAGACGCTCCGCCGCCGGCCGAGGTGGCGCGCATCCTGCGCGTGTATGCCGCGCTAGGCATCTTGCAGAAACTGTCCGGATTGCTGTTTGGCCGTCCGGGCGGGCATACGCCGGTTGAGCGCTTCAACGAGTATGAGCAGGCCATCCTACAGGTGGTGAGCGAGGAAGAAGGCCTCCACGAACTACCGGTGGTCACGCGCATGGATTTCGGGCATACCGACCCGATGTGCGTGCTGCCCTACGGCGTGCTCGCCGAAATCGACTACCCCGCCCGGCGGTTTTCAATCCTCGAAGCGGGGGTGGTGGAATAAGGGGTGAATTACCCGCCCGTCACCGCCAGGTAGGTCTTCCACGAGCGCAGCGCCAGGTCGCTGATACGGGCCTGGTCGAAGCCGAACACAGCACTGTGCAGGGTGTCGTTAAACTGCCCGACCCAGGCCTGCGGCAGGGCCTTCGCCCCCAGCATGGCGCCCAGGATAGAGCCCACTGTGGCCCCGTTGCAATCCGTGTCCCAACCGGCCATGACGGAGATCGAAATGCTTTTACCCAGGTCGCCCTCGCCATACAACAGGGCGATCAGCACTACGGCGGCGTTGTTGATCGTGTGCACCCAGAAATATTTACTGTACGCCTGGGAGACCTTAGTAAACGCCTCCTCCCAGGTCGGGCATTCTTTCTTCCAGGTCAGCACCTGGCGCACGGCTTCGGCCAGGCGGGATTTCTGCGGGATTTCATCCAGGCCGGCCTGGATGATCTGGTAGACATCCCGGGTGGTGAAGGCTTTGGCGATCATGGCCGCGGCCAGCATCTCGCCGTATATGCCATTTTTGACATGAGAAATGACCGCGTCGCGGAAGGCCATCTCAGCAGCCAGGCGCGGGTGCCCGGCGGCGGCGTAGGCAAAGCCGTCGGCGCGGATCTGGGCGCCAATCCACTCGCGGAAGGGATTGCGGAAGCTGGCAGTCTGCGGGATGGGCAGCTCGTTGACCAGGTTGCGGTAGGCGATCCGCTCAGCGGTGAAGACCATGTTGTAGGGCAGCATGTTCTGCCAGACCTCACCAACGTTTTCACTGGTGAAATTAGGGCCATATTTTTCCAGCACGTGCAGGCCGATGATGGTGTAGTCAGTGTCGTCGTCCCGCGACATGTAGCTGATGCGGCCGCTCACGGTGTCCACAAAGCTGGGGTGGAGCTGGATGCCGACAGGCAGGGGGTCGAGCAGCGGGATGTAATCGGCCAGCGGGTAGGCCCCGGCAGCTTTCAGGTAGGTCTCAACCTGCGCCTGGGTAAAACCCTCCACTGGCTTACCCAGTGTGCAGCCGGCACAGCGTCCCAGCCAGGCGCCCAGGATGTGGTCCTTGAGCGTTTCCTCTGCCAGGTTAGGCACAGGCGCCAGGGTGCTTTGAGCTCGCGCCAGGCGAATGCCCTCCAGGTCAGACGGTTCGACGTAGGGGAAACCAGGGGCCGGGCGCAACTGGCTGAGGCGGTCGTACAGCGCCAGCATGGCCTCCTGCGGGGAATCTTCCATCAGGCCGGCCACTTCCGCTTTGAAGTCGCTGACGTCGCAGCCTTCTTGTTCGAGCTGCTCCACTTCACCCATCAATAAGAAATTGGTTTTCATCCAAAAGTCGGTCATTTTTTTCTCCGTGAATTAGAATAATGGCAGTTATGATACCGGGCGACCCGGGCTGATTTAAAAACTGGGATGCCCGAAATTTACTGGGCCGCACCTTCCTACCCGTCTACTGCGCGGGCCTGGCCAGTTCTTCAATCTCTGCTCCCATCTTTTGCAGGCCGGTCACAATTTTCACCCGCCCTTGCGGGGTCAGGGGCGTTTCAAGCAGCCCGTTATAACGCTCCAGGAAATTGGCCGGCAGGATGGGTAAGCTGCGGTAAACCTCCTCCAGGCGCTTGGCAGCCGGATCATAACGCTCGTTCAGGGCGAACAACAGAGTCGATATGGCGTCGATCACCCGCCAGAGGTGAAAGAGGAAGGCGGTATTGCCAATATTTCGCCTGGCGAAATCCTGCATGTCTTCCAGCGAGCCGCGAATGACGGTCAGGCTGCTGGCTATCAGAGCCTTGCGCAAGGCAGGTGGGTAGGGATAGAGATCCGCCACGATCCTATGTAAATCCCCCTCCGCATCGTAAAGGATGACGGAATTTTCCAGCATACCCAGGAAGGTGTAAGGGCGGAACTTAAGCTCCGCAATGGAAGTTGCCCCAAGCGTTTTCACCTGGCTGACCACGGTCTGTACCCAATCCAGAGTGTTGTAAACGAGGTCAAACTGGATGCCATTCAGGCGCAGGCGGTCGGAAAATGGGCACCACTGGTTTTCCCAGCCCGGCTGGTCATAATCCAGGTGTAGATCGTCCTCCGAGCCGGCCTGCAAAAAGGCCGCCAGGCGTTCAGGCGCCGCAACAATCTGCGGGCGGCAGATCACGTACAGGTCGATATCCGAGCTGGCGTCGCTGACGCCCATGGCATAGGAGCCAAAACACAGGATGGCGTGCACCGGCGCCAGGGCAGAGAGGGCGTTGACCAGCGCGGCGCTGCGGGATAGCAAAAGCTCATAGGAGGCGGGCATATTTTCACCGGTGGTCTACAATGGATTATTCTACCCCAAATAATTATAGTGCAGCCAGAAGGTTGGTTTAGTAATATTCGGAGAACCACGCCAGTCCGTCAGGAGCGAATCAGTCAAGATCAGAACGTGCTTTGAGCGCTTAACCCAGTTCTCCTATAACTATCCATCGGAGATACTGCCGAGGAGTGCTGCTGGCTGCGTAGGGTGCAGGCTGTAGTTTGGCGTCGAACAAGTGTAAACTTTCGTGCTATGATTGTTTCGTATTATGGCCATCCGGCGGAATTTCTGCCAGAGCTCATTCGTTCAATACCCACCAAGGAGGATGCAGATATGTTTGGTACAGGCGCTAAGAAACAAACTCCCAACCAAGCCCCCTGGGCGCTCCAGATTCTGACTACGGAACACCTGATCGAGGGATCTTTTTATGCCGATAAGAACAAAGTCGGCGATGAAGATATTTTTACCCAATCCACCGAGGTGTATGAAGAAGGCGAAACCATCTCCGACACTTTCGTAAACATACGCCTGCTGGAAGCGCGCCTCCAGCCCACCGGCAATTTGACCACACCTGTGCAAACTTTTCCCGGCATGGAATTGCCCACCTTTGACCTGGTGGTCGCCATCATCCCTGCGGATCCTGCCAGCCTGCAATCGGCCCAGAAAGCCTACAAGGGCTATCGCTATCCCATCGAAGCCGTAATTTACGCCGGACCCTACCTGATGCGGGGGAAAGTGCTCTCCGATTACGCGGATGGCAGCCGCTCGCCGTTTACAGACACCCAATTCCTCCCGCTGGTGGACGTCGAGATTGACTGCCAGGTGCAGGGCGCCAGGTTGAGCAGCTTCCGGGCGCCCTGGCTGCTGCTGAACGGAAGTCAGGTGCACGCCTACTGGCTAAATGGCATCACTTCCGGGTCATGAGATCATCCACGAAGAAGAAAGGCGATCTATGCCTAAGAAGATAAAAACTTTTCAGAGGATCTTGAACTGCATCTCCTCGCAAGAGACCGAAAAAGACTGGCGCTTCGAACATGCCGTGGGCGCTGGCCTGGTAGCCGCCCCGACCGTCACGCCGGCCGCCAGTCCTGCCGCAGCCACCCCGCCAGCCGGCGTAGACCTGCGCGAACCTTGGTGGACAATTGGCGACCAGCTCGCCACCGGCTCGTGCGTGGGCTGGGCTACGGCCGATTCGATACTGCGCTGGCATTTCGTCAAGGCCAAACGCTTCCCGCCCGACCAGCGCCTCTCGGCGCGCTTTATCTGGATGGCAGCCAAGGAAACCGACAGCTTCAGAACTCAGCCAACTACCTTCATCGAGCTGGAAGGCACCAGTCTTAAGACGGCTCTAGATATCGCCCGCAAATTCGGGGCGGTGTCTGACACAATCCTGCCGTTCAACTCCGGGCAGCTTTACCCTGAAGACCGGCGCACGTTTTACGCCATCGCCGCCCAGCTTAAGATCGCCAGTTACTTCAACCTGATCCTCGACCCGGCCAACTGGCGCGCCTGGCTGGACAGTAAAGGTCCCATCTTAACCCGCCTGGAGGTAGACGATGCCTGGGACAACGCCACCGCTACCCAGGGTAACCTGGACGTCTACTCGCCGGCGGCTGCCCACGGCGGGCACGCCGTAGCCCTGGTGGGTTACACCTCCGACCGCTTTATCGTGCGCAATAGTTGGGGCACGGGCTGGGGCGACCTGGGCTATGCCTACGCCTCATTGGCTTACGCCCAGGCAGCTTTCAAGGAAGCTTACGGCGTGGTGATTTGATTCCCCCGGCGGGTCAGGCCGGGAAAACCACTCCCTGGGCGTTGTAGAAGGGCGTGAACAGGCCATCCATGGCGCACTGCCCATAAGCGATGCGGAAGAGGCCGGCCTCTCCCCACCCGGCGCCCCAGGAGTTCTTGCAGATCCAGCAGACCTGCGACTGGGAATAGCCAACCACCTCCACGCAGTGCGAACCAACCTTGGGCCCGCTGACGTGGCGGTAGACCCCGCCGGCGTAAGAAAAGAAGTCGTCGTAGATATCCAGCACGGCCACCAACGGCCCGTGGTGGGTCAGATAGTCCTTGCGGTAGGCATCGAAGAGGGTCACACCCCAAGACGTGATGGTAAAAACGTGCTGGGCGCGGTCAGGGGCAAGGATGCACTGCGGCGCCCCATTGATAAAAGCCGAGGCATAGGGGAAGTGAGCCTCGTCGGTCACCCCACGCGTGCGGGCTGACTCGAGCGCCCCCGGCGGAAACCAGCCGCTGCAACTGGCCCCGTGGCTGGAGCAGAAATGCTGGTCGGCCTCGGACAGGTCGAGCAAAATGCCTTTCTCGATCAAGGCCATTGACTCGATCAGGGCGACCGTAGCAAAGGAAACGCACGAACCGCAGGTACCCTGGTCTTTGACCGGGGTAACCTTACCGCCGTTCTTGGTGCGCCAATCCACTGCGGGGTCATAGGAAGGCAGGAAACCCTGGACCTCCTGGCTTTGCTGTTTCACGCTCCTCAGGAAAGCCCGATCCGGCGCAACGCCGAGCAGGGCTTTTTTCTGCTCCAGCGTCAGGTAGGAATGGGGGGTCTGTTTGGCCTGCCAACTGGCGTTCTTGCTGGCCAATTCTTCTTGCAGCGCTTTCTGCTTCTTTTCAGCCTGGGTCTTTTTGGATGGATTAACTGCGTCCAGGTCAATGGTTGGATGGTCGGGTCGTGGCATGTTTCATCCCTCAAGGCGTTACGTGAATGGTAAATTTTTTCGTCCTGGCGGACTGTTTTTCCCATTTCCGCTTTAAACCGAAGACCAGTGAATAGTCGCCCGGCTGGTGGGAGAGCAGGGTAAACCTTTGCAGCGCAGGTCCGCCAACCTCCTCGGATTGAGCAACCACCTTATTATCCAGCACTTCCAACGCCGGTGGAGGCGGTTCGATCTCCCACATATACCCGGCGCCCGGGATGGCCTGCAGGTCAATAGTTAATGGCTGTCCAACGGCGCCCGTCCGTTCGGTATTTTCTGGAAGCATGGTTTACCTCATTCGTACTGTTAAATATTATAGCACAGGGGGTAAGGACGAAGATTTCACCAGAAAACCCCATTTACCGCGCTGGGTAACTTCCTCTTTCTGGTTGATGATTTCCACTTCCAGGGTGACCAGCCCGCCGCCCAGGCGCGGCACACGCTTCGTTTCTGTCACCACGCCGCACATGTGAATCGTATCGCCCAGATGGATCGGCTGGCTGAACTTCCAGTCGCTGATCTCGCGGAAGGCCAGCACGCTCTCTTCAAGAAAACCCAGGCGCATGGCCAGGGCCACGGCGATCGACATGCCCAGCAGGCCATGAGCGACGCGCTGGCCGAGGGGATGGCCGGCAGCGTAGACGGCGTCGGTGTGGATGCGTGTCCAGTCGCCGGTCAGGGCGGCAAAGGCTACCACGTCCGCCTCGGTGATGGTGCGCCCAGGGCTGGTGATGGTCAGTCCAGTTTCGAATTCTTCGAAGTACAGGCTTTTGCTGGCAGGGGTGATATTTATAGACATGGGAAACTCCAGGGATTGGGGATTGCTGATTTCTGATTGCTGATTGAAGATTTGAGGTTGAGGATCTGTGTTGAATTCTTTGCTTTATCTTAAGATCGAGCGGATTTGGTCCGCCAGTTCTGGCAGAACGGAAGCAAACAGGTCGCCGGAAGAGGCGTCCACCACAATCAACGGGGCAGCGGGTGGGTCATCCCGCAGCCAGTCCGCCAGCAGGCCGTCGATGAGCGGCAGGTCATCCTCCGTAACGATATCCAGGGCGCGCTTGCGTTGAGCGCGACGCTGCGCCAGCGCCTCCAGTGGAGAGTTTAGCTTCAACACCAGGTCGGGCGGGGCGAGTAGCTCGCGTAGCAGACGATATAGTCGCTGGCATAGACCAAAACCGGTCTCATCCAGGTAGCCTTTGGCATAGAACAGGCGGGTGAAGACGTAGAAATCCTGGTCCAGGCCGCCATCCACCACCCCCACCCCTTCTGCCTGGCGGATCGAGCGCTCCTGTTCGGCGCGCAGCAGCAGGTAGTCGACCTGGTTGGGCAGCGCCTGGCGGCGGTCCTGCATAAAAGCAGCCTGAAAGGATCGCTCGGCGTGTTGTTCGAGGAGCTGGTAATAACCCAACTGGTGGCAGAGCAGGCGTGCCAGAGTCGTCTTCCCCGAACCGCAGTTGCCGATGATAGCAATCAGTACACCCATAAGGTGATTATAAACGATCATTTAACTTGACATTCTTACGTAATACTGTTATAATATTAGCATATTTACAGCCCAACTGTCAAATGGAGGCATGTCCGAATGCTCGACGATCAA
Organism: uncultured Chloroflexia bacterium; assembly: GCA_963820415.1. Classification (GTDB taxonomy): domain Bacteria; phylum Chloroflexota; class Anaerolineae; order Anaerolineales; family Anaerolineaceae; genus CAWFZT01. Next base: position 234,728 of record CAWFZT010000006.1, read on the forward strand.
CTGCTCATCAGCGAGCTGGCCGAAAGGGCTGGCGTCTCAGTACGCACCATCCGCTTCTACATCAGCGAAGGGTTATTACCCCCGCCGCAGGCGCGGGCGCTATTCCGTCTACGACGAAAAATACCTGACCCGCATCGAGCTGATCAAGCGGCTTAAAAGCGCTTATCTGCCGTTGAAGGAGATCCGGCGGATAGTGGAATCGCTCTCCAGAGAAGAAATTGAGCGCATGCTGCATAAGTTGAGCGAACCTTCCTCTACCCCATCACCGACCAGCCCACCGGCGCCCGCTCCCAGCAGTTCGGGGATTCGGGAAGGTGGGCTGCCAGAAGCGCTGGATTACATCTCCAGGGTGCTCCAATCCCAGGCCGCCCCGGCCAGTAACCCGGCCCCCCCGCTCCCACCGGCGCTGCCGTCCACACCAGCACCGCTGGGCCAAGCCGGGCGGCCCCACGTCGCGGCCAGGGCCAGCCTGTTCCAGGAAAGCGACAGCCAGCCCGAAGAGAGCGAATTGAGCTGGCGGCGCTACACCATCCAGCCGGGGGTGGAGCTATTAGTCAGTGAAAAAGTCTACCACCAGTCGGCGCCGTCGATCCACCGGATCGTGGCGCAAATCAAACAATTATTCTCTACTTTTCCATCCGGAGGGAAAAATGTCTGAACAGCTTTCTTTCAAAATCCATGCCGACCTCGATCTGGTCGCCAGCGAAGTGCCGACTCAGCGCGTGCTAGAGCTGGTGGTAATCCCACCCTCCGCCCGCGCTTCAGACTGCCGCCCGCAGCTCAACCTGGCCCTGGTGATCGACCGCAGCGGTTCGATGAGCGGCGAGAAAATCGACCACGTGCGTCAGGCTGCCGCCCACGTGCTCGATTTGCTGCAGGAGCAGGACCAGGTGGCCATCGTGGCCTACGACGACACGATTAACGTGCTGTCCCCCAGCCAGCACGTCACCCCCCAGGCACGCGCCAGCTTGAAGAGTCGCATCCTGGAGCTGATGCCGGGTAACATGACCAACCTGTGCGGTGGCTGGCTGAGCGGCTGTGAAGAGATCGCCCGGGCTGCCCATGGCGCCAGCGGGCAGCTAAACCGTACCCTGCTGCTGACGGACGGCCTGGCCAACGTAGGCATCACCGACCTGGAAGTTATCGGCCTGCACGCCAGCCAGTTGTTGAACAAGGGCATTGCCACCTCGACCTTCGGGGTGGGCCTGGACTTCAACGAGCACCTGCTCGAACACATGGCCAACCAGGGCGGCGGGCGCTTCTACTTCATCGCCGACCCGCACGCCATCCCTTCCATTTTCGTGCAGGAGTTCCAGGAGCTGGCGGCGGTGACTGCCCAGGCGGTGGAAGTAATGCTGCAGATTCCCGCCCAGGTGGGCGCCAAAGTCCTGGGAAGCTGGCGAAGCGAACAAAACGGGCCGGACCTGCACCTGTGGCTGGGCGACATTCCGGCCAGCCAGCGGCGAGAGGTCTACATCCGGCTGTTATTACCCCCGCAAAGCGAGCAAAGCGGGCAGGGCAACCAGGCGGAGTTGGCGATACAGGCCCAGGTGACCGGACGCAGCGAGCAGGGCGAGTCACTGGCGGCTTCGGCCCAGGTTACCTTCCATTACGCCCCGCGCCTGCAGATGGCTGCTGCGCCAGTGCGTCAGGAGGTGATGCAGCGCTACAGCCAGGTGGAAATGGCTGACTCAGCCACCGAAGCGCTCAAGCTGGAGCGCGCCGGGCAGCGCCAGAAAGCCAGCCAGTTGATCGGACAAAACCTGGCGGCTGCTGCGCCTTACCTGGCAAAAGAAGAAAAGGCGCAGTACCAGCAGTTATCTGAGCGCATGTTGCACGGGCTGGATGAGTCAGCCCGCAAGACCAATCACCAGCAGGCCTACGCCAGCAAGCGACGCCGGTCAGATTAACCAAATAACGTAGGGGAGGGTCTCTGACCCTCCCCTACGTTATTGTGTCAGGTAAGACTGAATTCTTTTCAAGACACTGGCCTCGTCTTTTTGGGCAAAATACAAGTCAGAACAGAGCTGCAGGTTCATCCAGAAATCAGGCAACGTTCCAAAATATTTCGCCAGGCCCAGTGCAGGGGAAGGTGTAATTCCACGCTGCCCATTGACAATATCGTTCACGCGCTGGTAGGGGACATGGATAGCATTCGCTAATTCCGGTTGGGTTATTTTCATCGGGGCCAGGTATTCTTTCAGTAACATTTCACCCGGGTACGTGGTGGGGCGAGAAGATGGAATACGGACTATAGATATTATCTCCAAAAGACCTGGCATAATTGGAACTCTGCGACGACGATTTCCAGCCGGAGATGGGCGAAAATGGTGTTCACAAGAAAATTATACTTCAGACGGGGTGTCATAAGGCACACTCAGGTGCTCGATAGGCCGGAAAGGGATATGCTACATTATCCCAAAATGCAATTCGTGCGCCGACCCACCTGGTGGGGTCTTCTGGTCTTTCTCAGATTGCCCGCAGTGCAACTGCGGTTGATCAACTGGCCGCCACCACCTGGTTGCGGCCGTTGTTTTTGGCCTCGTAAAGGGCGCTGTCGGCGCGGCTGATCAGGGTGACCAGGTCGAGGCAGTCCACCCCCAGGTGAGCAATGCCCATGCTGGCAGTAATGTTGAGCGGCCCCTTTTCCGTTTCGACCGGCGTAGAAGCAATGTGCTGGCGAACGCGTTCGGCGATGCGCAGGGCATCCTGTGGATTGGTTTCCACCAGCAAGAAGATAAACTCATCCCCGCCAAAACGGCCGATCGAATCGATCGCCCGTACCTGGCTCAGGCAGCGCGCCGCCAGCTCGTCCAGCACCTGGTTGCCGGCGATGTGCCCGTACGTGTCATTGACCAGCTTAAAGTTGTCAATATCCAGCATGATAATGGTCATGTCGTGGTGAAAGCGGATGGCGCGCTGGAATTCAAGCTCGGCCTCCCTCATAAAGTGCTCGCGCGTGCCAAGCCCGGTCAGACTATCGATATTCAGGTTCTGTTCGAGGATGCGCGAACGTTCAAGCAAGTCCGCCCGCTGGATGGTCAGGGCGGTCTGGTGGCTAATCGCAACGGCCAACTGCACATCGTTCTCATCGAACGGGCGGGCTGCCGGATCGGTCTTGTAAACGTAGATCAAGGCTACCACCAGGTCTTCCACGACCACAGGCACGCATAAAATGGAGCGGATGCGCAGAAGCAGGGCGCTCGGGCTGGGGATCTGCTCGGACAGGGCGACCAGGTCGGGGATCACCACCACCGAGCGCTGATCGATCGCCTGCCGGGCAATCGAGGTGGGGAAACCCAGCTCGCCCAGTTGGTCGAACGCCTCGGCCAGGATGACCTCACATTTCTCAGCCCCCATCGCATCGAGCAGCAGCTTCGCTACTTCCTGTATGGCGGTTTTCAAATCGAGAATGGTATTCAGCCGGCTGGCTACCTCATATAACAAGACCGCGTGCTGGTCTAGGGAGGCCAACAGCAGGTCACGCGTCAGCGGGCGCGTCTTCGACAGGGCAGAGACGAGCTCGGCCCCGTTCTTGTCACTGCGAAAAGACACGCTGGCGACCTGCTGGCCAATCCGGATTTGATCGCCGCTGTGCAGGGCGAGCGGTTGAGCCAGGCGCTGGTGGTTGACGAAAGTCCCGTTGGTGCTGTCCAAATCTGTGATGACCAGGCTGCCATCATGGCAATAGATCTCGGCATGCCGGCGGGAAGCCAATTCGTCTAAGATGACGACATCGTTATCCGGCTGGCGTCCTAAGGTGTTCTTCCCCGGTTTGATCCTGTAATTAACCGGGCGTCTTGAAGGAGAGCGAAGAGTTAGGGTCCACATGGTTGGGTATCTGACCGGTAAAACATTGAAATTTGACCATATAAAAAAATTATAATGATCTGCGGTGTAATATCGTAGCAAAGAGAGGTTACTTCCTGATCCAGCTTTATTATATAGCAAAATTAAGCAAGAGTTATACCAATCTAAAATCCTCTTCCATGTGAAAATCCTGAGATCCGATGTGGCAAGGTATATAGGCATGCCCAGACCTTGGACTAGAAAATGGCACGATTCCCGCAACTATGCAGAAACGATTGCGAGGGATGAGGTTATGGATGAAGCTGTGGATGACACGATCGAACGATTGCAGCGCGAGGAACGCCGCCGAAGCCGCCTGGCAGCCCGGCGCAGGAACTGGTTCGGCTGGGGCAACTTGCACAGCATCTCTGCTACGGCAGTGAAACGACCGCTCACCCGGCCGATGGTGCGCCAGCGCTTGAACTGGAACGTCGCTGCTATGGCGCCGGTTTTCTTTGCCGCGCCTTTGCTGGCGCTAATGATTATCCTGTTCGTTAACCTTTGGCCGCACACCCACCCCACGGTTTCTACCCACGCCCCTCCGGCTAGCGCCCAGCCGAAAAACCTCCCGGCCCTGGCAGTCGCTCCTGCCAGCGGGAAGACCATCTTGCTGCTGTTGGGCACAGACCAGCGGCAGGGCGACAAAGGCTTCCGTACTGACGTGATCGTGCTGGTGTCGATCGACGCTGATAATGGCCAGGTCAGTGCGGTATCCTTCCCGCGCGACATGTGGGTAAAAGTGCCGGCCCTGTATGAGATGAAGATCAACTCGATCATGCAACTGGGCGGGTTCGACGCAATGGCAGGCATGTTCAAAGCCAACTTCGGGGTCAAGCCAGACTATTACGTCCTGACCAACTTCGAAGGGTTCAGCAAATTCATCGACCTGCTGAAAGGCGTCGATGTGCAAGTGGCGCAAACACTAAAAGATGCTTGCGACCTGCCTATGGCAGTCAAAGGCGACTGCTCGGTCAAGCCGGGCACAGTATGGATGGAAGGCACCGAGGCGCTGTGGTACGTGCGCTCACGCGAGACCTCCAGCGATTTTGACCGGCTGCGCCGGGTGCAGGAAGTCCTGGTGGCGATCTTCAAGAAGATGATGACCCGCAACGTCATCGACAAGATCCCTCAGTTCCAGGCCGCCCTCAAGGGAAACGTAGAAACCAATGTGCCCTTCACGAAGGTGCTGCCCATGGTGCCGGTGGCCGACAAGGTGTTCAACGACACTTCGCTGATTAAGCAGTTTGCCATCACCGAGGACCAGTCGACCCCTTATATCTCATGGAACGGTGAGTGGGTTTTGTTGCCGGACTACCAGGCCATCCACGATGTGCTGGCGCAGGCCGGGTTCTTCAAGTAACGGCGGGGTACGGCAAATCCCATTAAGCTATACACTCAATGAGCTTATTCTTGCTAAAATATAGGCTATGCCGATCACCATCTATCACCGGCGATCAATCCGCATCCAGGGCTTTGATTACGGTCAACCTGGCGCATATTTCATCACTATATGCGCCTGGCAAAAAAAACAAATCTTTGGTGAAAAAAACCGGGCAAAATGATCCTTTCCAAAGTGGGGGAAATCGCCAGGAAAGAATTAGAAAAGCTTTCCCGAAGATTTCCGAGAATTTCTGTGGATGGATTTGTCGTCATGCCAAACCATATCCACGCCCTTATCACCATTTCAGCGGATAGCGCGTCCCCGAACCCGGACACGTCGGATAACCTTGAAGGATTCAAGCATCCTGTCCCTGGGTCTATCCCGAACATCGTGCGTTCTTACAAGGCAGCCGTAACCCAAAGAGTGTCTGTTTTGCATGACGCGTCAGTATCTGTGGTTTGGCAACGAAATTACTACGAACATGTGGTTAGAAATGAAAATGAGCGAGAGCGGATTTTTGCGTACATAGTTTCCAATCCTGTGCGGTGGGATTCGGATGAGGAAAATCCGGGAAGTGTTAAGTAGGGGCACAACGAGCAGTTACAACCGACCCAATTAAACACTATGCAGTTGTGCCCCGGCATGGAATAGGCGGATCCCATATTTGGGCACGGCTGTGTGATTGTTATTTATGGGTCACGAAAATGCCCGCCGTGCCCGTACACCTCATTTTGGTAAGTCCCTGTAATTTTGCCGCACTTGACGCCGCACTGGGCAGTGGGTATGATAAATGCAACCATTCTTCCATAGATGCAGGAGAAAAGTCGGTCGTCTGACTTTTTTGGGTGGATTACGGGGTTATCATCCTGGCCTGCCCGGGCAGTATTGTGAATGTGCCCGCAAAAATAAAAGCTAGGAAGGATGCCTGTCTTGCCTCTAAGGAGATATAAATGACCAGCAAGAAAGGGAATCCTGAGGATTCCAGCCAGCGTGTCACCGGAGCAGGGCGGGGTGTACGCCGCCGGGCTGAGGAACGGGCTGGAAAAACGGGAGCGGATCGAACCGAGAAGCTGCGCCAGAACGAGGAAAGTTTTCAGCGCTTCTTCGAAAACGCGCCCGTCGGGCTGTACCGCACCACCCCACAGGGGCAAATCCTGCTCGCCAACCCGGCCTTGCTGCACATGCTGGGATATGCCAGCTTCAAAGACCTGGCCCTGCGCAACCTGGAGCAGAATTATTTCGAGCCGGGCTACCCGCGCAGCCAGTTCCGCGCCCGGCTTGAAAGCCAGGGCGAGGTGAAGGGCCTGGAAGCCAACTGGAAGAAGCAAGACGGCTCGACGATCTACGTGCGCGAAAACGCCCGGGCGATGCGCGACGCAGCCGGCCAGGTGCTGTTCTACGAAGGCAGCGTGGAAGATATCACCGCCAGCCGCCAGGCCCAGCGCCTCCTGGCGGAAAGCGAAGAACGCTACCGCCGCATCGTCGAAACTTCCCACGAAGGCATTTGTGTGATAGACCAGGATCACATCACCACCTACGTCAACCAGCGCCTGGCGGAGATGCTTGGCTACCCGCCCGAAGCGATGCTCGGCAAGCGCATAGACTCCTTCATCCCCGAAGAGGACCAGGCTGACCACTACCGGCAAATGCGGGGGCGAAAAGAAGGGCTGACCGGTCAATACGAGCGCCGCTTACAAGGCAAGGACGGCAGGATTGTGTGGGCAATAGTTTCGGCCACACCAATTTTGGACGAGCAGGGCTGCTTTGCCGGCTCTTACGGCATGTTCACCGACATCACCGAACGTAAACAAGCCGAGCTGGAGTTGGAGCGCGAACGCAACCTGCTGAAAGCCTTGATGGACAACAGTCCTGACGCGATTTATTTCAAGGATAACCAATTGCGCTTCCTGCGCGTCAACCAGGCCACCGCCTTTAAGGAGGGTCTCCAACAGCCCGAGCTGATGATCGGTAAGACCGACTTCGATTACTTTACTCGGGAAAGCGCCCAGGAATATTACGACCTGGAAATGGAAATCATGCGTACCGGTCGCCCGTTGGTGGGCAGGGAGGAGAAAGAGCAGCGCCCGGACCAACAGCCCACATGGGTTTCGACAACCGAAGTGCCGCTGCGCAACGCGGCCGGACAGATAATTGGAGTGATCGGTATTTCCAGGGACATCACCGAACGCAAGCATGTGGAGCAGGCCTTAGTCGCCAGCGAGCAACGCCTGAGGCTGGCCATGGAGGCCGTCAATGACGGCCTGTGGGACTGGAACATTGCAGCCGGGCAGACTTATCTCAGCCCGCGCTATTACAGCATGCTGGGCTACACCCCGGATGAATTGCCGGCCGATGAAAAGGTTCTGGAAAAGATCATCCACCCATGGGATCTGCAGGCAGTCTGGCAAGCACAGAACGACTACCTGGCGGGACGGCAGGAGAGCTACGCAGTCGAATTCCGCGCCCTGTCGAAAAGTGGAGAGGTGGTGTGGATCCGCTCGCGTGGCAAACTGGTCGAGCGGGATGCTGAGGGACGCCCACTGCGCATGGTAGGCACGCACGTGGATATCACCCAATCCAGGCTGGCCGAAGCGGCCCTGCGCGAAAGTGAAGCCCGTTTCCGTACTTTGATCGACCAGGCGCCGGAGGCGATCCTGGTCTCGCGGTCGGGCGTCAACCTGTACGTCAATCAAAAACTGCTGCAATTATTCGGTTTGCCAGAAACCGCAACGTCTGTCGGCCGGCCTTTCGTGGATTATTTCGCCCCGCCGTATCGGGAAGAAAGTCTCGAACGCACCCGGCGCAGGCAATTGGGCCTGCCCGTCCCACCGGAATTTGAATCGGTCGGCCAGCGCAGCGACGGCACTCAGTTCCCAATGCATGTGGCCAGCGCGCCAGTGGAACTTTCGGATGGTCCGGCCATTATCTCTTTCGTGACCGATATCAGCGAGCGTAAGCAGCACCAGCGCGAGCTCGAGGCCATCGCCGCCCTCAGCGCCGCCCTGCGCAACGCCGTGAGCGGGGTCGAGATGCTGCCGGTTATCCTCGACCAGGTGATGGAGCTGTTCCAGGCCAGCGCGGCAATTCTGGCAATCCCTGGCCCATCCGGCAGCGAGATGCTGGTTAAAATTGCCCGCGGTGAGGGCGAAAACATATTGACCATGCGTCCGCCCACCGCCAGCAGTATAAGCGGGCGCGTGTTCCAATCCGGACAGCCTTACCTGAATAACGACGCCCAGGAGGACCCGCTTTTCGCGACGCGTGACCTGCTCCCGAACTGTGCATGCCCTGGCCGGCGTGCCGCTCATCGTCAAGGGCAGCCCGATCGGAGCGCTGTTGGTGGGCCGCCCCAGCGATATTTCGGCGGCCGACCTGCGCCTGCTGACCTCCATAGCCGACATCGCTGCCAACGCCCTCTACCGCGCCGACTTGTTCGACCAGACCGAACAGCGCCTCAAGTATATGACCGCCGTGCAGCAGATCGACAGCGCCATCAGCAGCAGCCTGGATCTGCGCGTAACCTTCAACGTGCTCCTGGCGCGCACCCTCGAACAACTGCCGGCCGACGCGGCCGACGTGTTAATCCTCGACCCGCACCTGCACCGCCTGGAATACCTGTCCGGGCGCGGCTTTCTCACCCCGGCCGTCGAAAGCTCCTCCATAAAATTGGGTGAGGGCCTGGCCGGGCGGGCGGCCCTGGAGCGGCGCAGCGCCTTTATCCCCGACCTGGCCAAAGCCACCCAGCCGCTGCGCAGCGCCGGGCAGTTGGCGGCTGAAAAGTTTGTCGCCTATCACGCCCTGCCCCTGATCGCTAAAGGCGAGGTGAAGGGCGTGCTGGAAGTGTTTTACCGCACTGCCCGCGCCCTAGAGACGGATGCGCTCAACCTTCTGGAGACCATCGCCGGGCAGGCGGCCATCGCCATCGACAACGCTCAACTGTTCCAGGACCTGCAGCGCTCCAACGCCGAGCTGGTGCTGGCCTACGACGCCACCATTGAAGGCTGGTCGCGTGCCCTCGACCTGCGCGACAAAGAAACTAAAGGCCACACCCAGCGGGTGGCCGAGCTGGCCGAGCGCCTGGCGGCCGGGCTGGGTCTGCGTTGGGAAGAGCAGGCCCAGGTGCGCCGGGGCGCCATGCTGCACGACATTGGCAAGATGGGCGTGCCCGACCACATCCTGCTCAAAGAACCCCCTCTGACCGAGGAGGAAACCGCCCTCCTGCGCCAGCACCCCCAACTGGCCTTCGATATGCTCTCGCCCATCGCCTATTTGCGCCGCGCCCTGGATATCCCTTACTGCCACCACGAAAGATGGGACGGCAGCGGCTATCCGCGCCGGTTGAAGGGAGGCCAGATTCCTTTGGCGGCGCGCGTTTTCGCCGTGGTGGACGTGTGGGACGCCATCACTTCGGCCCGGCGCGACCACGCCGCCCTCCCCAAAGAGCAAGCCTTACAGTACATTCGTGAGGGAGCGGGTACTCAGTTTGACCCGCAGGTGGTGGAAGCCTTTCTGAGGATGATGGGTGATAGCGGAAGACTCCCCTGAATAAAGCCTTTGTGTTCTCACCCCTCACCCCTTCGGGCGCGCTGCCGAGCGTCGGGTGCGCTGCAGAGCGTTATGAACTTTTTGGTTAAATCTTGTTTCTTCAGTGTAGTCACGGGAGAAAGTGTATGGATCAAAACCCCCAAATATTGATCGTCGAGGACAATCAGACGCTTCTAAACAACACTCGCCGGGCGCTTGAAACGGCCGGGTATCAGCCAGTGTACGCCCACAGCGGCCGAGAAGCGCTCGGGCTGGCAGCGCAGCGCCCGTTCGACCTGGCCCTGGTCGACCTGGACCTGGCGGATGTTTCCGGTTTTGAGGTGTGCCGGCAGATCAAGGCCGCCCAGCCCGCCTTCGTGGTCATGCTCACCGGCCCGCTCCAGGGGAGCGAGCATTCAACCGGAGAGCTTGAGGCTTGTGCAGATGACTTTATCACGCGTCCCATCCCCGACCAGGAGTTGCTGGCGCACCTGCGCGCCTACCTGCGTCTGCAGCAGACCCAGGCAGCCCTGCTGGCTTGCCAGGCCAGCCAGGCCAGCCAGGCCGGGTTGCTCAACTTCGTCGAGCAGGCTTCCGAAGGCATCTTGATGCTGGATGAGCAGGGCGTGATCGTCGAATTCAATACCGCCCTGGAACAGATGACCGGCCTGGCGCGCCAGCAGGCGCTGGGCCAGACCGCCTGGGATTTCCAGTTTCAGCTTGCCCTTGAAACTCAGCGCACCCACGCTTACTATGAACGGCTCAAGGCCAGGTGGCTCACAGCCATCCGCACCGGGCAGTCGCCGCTGCTGGAGCGCCCCATCGAGGGGATTTACCACCGGGCAGACGGCTCGCTGCGGGTTGTGTCGCAGTCGCTTTTCGCCATCAGGACCGCCGCCGGTTTCCGCATCGGCGGCATCACCCGCGACGTGACCGGACAAAAGCAAGCCCAGGAGGCGCTCAGGGCCTCCGAAGCCAGATTCCGCCAGCTTTACGAAAGCATGATCGATGGTTACGGCAGCGTGGATTTGGAAGGGCGCTTCCTGGACTTCAACCAAGCCTTCCTGAATATGCTCGGTTACACAGCCGAAGAGCTGCGCCAGCTTACCTACTTCGACGTTACCCCTGAGAAGTGGAGCGCCTTTGAAGCCAAAATTGTCAAGGAACAGATCTTACCGCGCGGCTATTCGGACATATACGAAAAGGAATACCGGCGCAAGGACGGCACAGTCTTCCCGGTCGAGCTGCACACCGTGCTGCTGCGCGACGAAAGCGGAAAGCCCACCGCTACGTGGGCCATCGTGCGCGACATCAGCGAGCGCAAACTATCCGAGATGGCGCTGGCCGAGGCACAGGCTTTGACAAAAGCCATTGTGGATAGTACCTCCGATATGATCTGGTCGGTTGATCCCGAACGCTTTGGTCTGCTGACGTTTAACCCGGGCCTAAGTGACTATTTTCTCCAGCAGCACGGCATGCGCATCCAGGCAGGCATGACCCCGGAAGAGCTCTTTCCAACCGGGGACTTTGTCAAACGATGGCAGGATTTCTACCTGCGAGCACTCAAGGAAGGTTCGTATACTGCCGAATACGGTGTGTATGCAGGCACGCGTACGTTGCAATTGACCTTCAACCTGCTCACCCGCGAGGATCAAATCTTCGGGATCTCGGTATTTGGCAAGGACATCACCGAGCGCAAGCATACCGAGCAGGCTTTACGCCTTGAACGCGACCGCGCCCAAAAAATTCTGGATGCCGCTGAGATGATCCTGATGACGTTGGACTCGCAATGCCAAATTACACTGATCAACCAACCCAGCAACCGCATCCTGGGCTACGCCGAAGGTGAATTGGTGGGAAAGGATTGGATTACTACCTGCCTGCCAGTCAGCGTACGGGAGCAAGTGCGCATTGTGTTCAGGCAGATCCTGGCCGGAGAGATCGAAGCCGAATATTATGAGAACCCGGTGCTGACCAAAGCCGGCGAGGAGCGCACGGTCGCCTGGCATAACACGCTCTTGCGGGACGAGCAGGGAAAAATCACCGGCGTATTGGCAGCCGGTATGGACATCACCGCCCGCAAGCAGTCCGAGCAGGCCCTGCGCGAGAGCGAGGCGCGCTTGAAAGAAGCCGAGGCCATGGCGCACCTGGGCAGTTTTTCCTGGGATGCGGCTACCAATACAAGGCACTGGTCGGATGAGTTGTACCGGATTATCGGCAGGGATCTGACCAATCCGGCCCCGAGCCAGGCCGAATGGGCCAAGTATTTTACTCCAGAAAGCTGGGCGATCTACGAACCCGCCTTTCAGAGGGCGGTCAGCGCCGGCGAACCTTACGACCTGGAGTTGGAAATGATCCGTCCAGATGGGGCGCTGCGGCAGGTAATCATGCACGGCGCAGCGGTCACCAATGCAGCCGGCCAGGTTGTGCGCCTGCACGGCGCACTGCAAGATGTGACCGAACTGCGCCAAGCCCAGGAAAACCTGCGCCAGACTAACCAGCAGTTGAACGCCCTCATCCAGGCCTCTCCCCTGGGCATTTCTGCGCTCGATACTGAGGGGCGGGTAACGCTGTGGAGCCCGGCCTGTGAACGCTTGTATGGGTGGACGCAGGCTGAGGTGCTGGGCCAGGAACCGCCCATGGGGCCTGAAGAAATGGTCGAGGAAGTCAGACAGCAGATCCGCGAAGAGTTGCTGGGCACTCAGCGCAGCGGGGAGATCTACAGCCGACGGCGCAAGGACGGGACGATCGTAGACATCAGCCTGTCCACCGCCCCACTGCGCGATAGCCGGGGCAATATCACCGGTTCGATGGCCATCTACGAAGACATCAGCCAGCGCAAACAGGCCGAGCAGGCCCTGCGCGAGAGCGAGACCAAGTTCCGCTCCATCTTCGAAAACTCACGCGATGCCATTGACGTCACACAGGCCGGCCGGCATGCCTACGTCAACCCGGCTTTCCTGCAGCTCTTTGGCTATAGCGGCAGCGACGAGGTGATTGGGCTATCCCTGTTCGACCTGGTTGTTCCGGAAGAGCGGCCAAGGGTCATGCAGATATCCGGCAGGCGTACCCTGGGCCAGGACACCCCGGGCAATTATGAAACGCGCGGCCTGCGCAAGGACGGCAGCCAGTTCGACCTGGAGGTAAAAGCCGATACCTATGAACTACAGGGCAAGCGCTACACCCTGGCGGTGATGAGAGATGTGAGCGAGCGCAAGCAGGCCGAAGAGGCCCTGAGAGCCAGTGAGGAACGCTACCGCCGCATCTTCGTCGACAGCCCGCTGGGTATCGCCACCTCCGGCCAGGATCTGCGTTTTCTCACCGCCAACGCCGCCTTCTGCCGTATGGTGGATTATAGCGAGGCGGAATTGACCGGGATGAGCTTCAAAGACATCACCCATCCCGCTCACGCTAGCCAGGACATGGAGTCGGTCCTGAAACTGATGCAAGGCGATATTCCCCTCTACCGTACCGAGAAACGCTACCTGCGCAAGGATGGGCAGGTGGTCTGGGGAGCCGCGACCGTGACGGCTATCCGAAACCCACAGGGACAGTTCCTGTATAACCTAGCCATGATCGAAGATATCAGCGAGCGCAAGCGCGCCGAGGAAGCGCTGGAATATTCGGAGCGCAAATACCGCAACCTGGTGAACGAGATAAACGATGGTCTCTATATTGCCGATAGACAGGGGGTTTTGACCTTTGCCAACGTAGCCCTTACCAAGGTTTTGGGTTTCGAGCAACCGGAGGAGATAGTGGGGCGGCGTTTTACCGATTTCATAGCGCCCGAGATGGTGCCCGAAATCATCCAGTTCTTCAGAACCGCCATGCAAACGAGCATTTCTCTAGGTGAACTTGAGGTCGAGAGCCTGCGGAAAGATGGAACCAGGGCCTTTCTCGAAATCAGGCCCACGAATATCATCACCGATGGGCAGGTTGCAGGCTCTCGTGGAGTGGTACGCGACATCACCGAACGCAAGCAAGCCGAAGAGACCGTACGCGAGAGCGAACAAAGGTTCCGCACCTTCATCGAACAATCCGCCGAAGCGGTTAGTCTGGTGGACGAGGAAGGCCGCCTCATCGAATGGAATGACTCTATGGAGCGCCTGAGCGGCCTAAAGCGCCAGGAGGTCGCCGGCAAGTTCTTCTGGAATGTGCTCAACAACCTGATTCCTCCCGAAAAGCGCAGCCAGCAAGCCTTTGAGCGCAACAAGGCTGCATTAATTCAAGCCTTACAGACCGGACAATCACCCATGTTCAACCATACGATTGAGGGCGAAGTGGCCAGGCCGGATGGTGAACGGCGCCTTACCCGGCAAACCGCCTTCCCGATCAAGACTGAAAAAGGGTTCCGCCTGGGCAGCGTATCGCAAGACATCACCGAGCTGAAACACACTGAGGCGCTGCGCCTGGCCAAGGAAGAGGCTGAAGCAGCCAACCGGGCCAAATCGGAGTTCCTGGCCAACATGTCGCACGAGCTGCGCACACCCCTCAACGCTATGATCGGCTTTTCGGATATGCTTTCCCAACAGTACTACGGTCCGCTGACCGGCAAACAGGTGGAATACGTGCAGGATATCCACGAAAGCGCCGCCTACCTGCTGGCGCTGATCAACGACATCCTCGACCTGTCCAAGATCGAAGCCGGGCGCATGGACCTGGAAACTTCCAGGGTAGACCTGAAGAGCCTTTTCGAGCATAGCCTGGTCATGGTGCGCGAGCGCGCCAACAAACATGCTTTATATATGAGCTCGAACCTCGACCCGCGCCTCGAGGGCCGGGAGTTCCTGGCGGATGAGCGTAAGCTCAGGCAGGTGCTGTATAACCTGCTGGCCAATGCGGTCAAATTCACCCCGGATGGCGGGGCGGTCGACCTCTCGGCGCGGCTGGTGGACGGGGTGGAAGGCCACCAAGGCCAGCCGTGGGCGGAGGTCAGCGTGACCGACACCGGCATCGGCCTGGCGGCCGATGACCTCGAGCGTATCTTCGAGGCTTTCTACCAGGTCAAGAACCCCGAGGCTGGCAAAACGCCCGGAACCGGCCTGGGCCTTTCGCTGGTCAAACGTATGGTCGAGCTGCTCGGCGGCCAGGTGTGGGCGGAGAGTAAAGGGCCCGGCTGGGGTAGCCGGATTGTCTTTACCCTGCCGCTGCCGGCCCCCCAGCCAGGAGAAGAGGCATGATGGCAGACGCTCAGGAACTTCCCCCCGCTCCAGCCGGGGCCGTGCTGGTGGTGGACGATGAAGAGCGCAACCGCAAGCTGCTGCGCGACCTGCTGGTATTCCACGGTTACACCGTCTGCGAGGCCGAAAATGGCGAGCAGGCCCTGCAGACGGCGGCAGCCACCCCGCTGGACGTGGTTTTGTTGGACGTCATGATGCCAGGCCTGGACGGTTTCGAAGTGTGCCGTCAGATCAAAGCCGATCCGGCCACCAGCCAGCTTCCGGTGCTGCTGGTCACCGCCCTCAGCGAGCACGCCGACCGCCTGCGCGGCATCGCCGCCGGGGCGGACGATTTCCTTTCCAAGCCAATTGATCTGGAGGAGATCACCCTGCGTGTGCGCAACGCCGTAGCCGCCCGGCGCCTGCGCCAGGAGCTGGGCCGCCAGGAGGGCCTGCTCGCTAGCGAAGCGCGCTTTCGCAGCCTGATCGAAAATTCCACCGACATGCTCTTCTTGCTCGATCCAGACTACACCATCCGCTACGTCAGCTCATCGGTCAGGCGCACCACCGGCTTCTTACCTGAAGAGCTGATTTCCCTCTCTTATTTCGACCTGGTCCACCCTGACGACCTGAACAGGCTGAAAGAGATCTTTCGCCGGGTTATGAAAAAAACTGGCAATCTTTCCGATGCCAGGGTCATGCGCCTGCGCCACGTGGATGGTGTGTGGCATCACCACGAAGTCATAATTGCCAACCTGCTGGAAGACCTGAATGTCAACGCCCTGGTGGTCAACTCGCGGGATGTCACCGAACGCCAGCAGCACGAAATGGAACTGCAGGTGATTGCCGCCCTGAGCCAGGCCCTGCGCTCGGCGGTCACTTTGGAAGAGATGTTTCCTATCATCATCAACCAAACTGTAAGCCTGCTACACATCAATTCGGCCAACCTGTCAATCCTGGAACCGAACACGGGCAATTCGATCATCATGGCCACCCACGGCAAATTTACCCCAAAATTAGGAGCGCGCATCCCGCCCGGCCGCGGGCTGGACAGCTACGTTCTCGAGAGCGGTAAGCCGTACCTGAACAACGACGCCCTGCGCGATCCCAGGTCCCTCGACCCCAATCTGAAAGGAGGCAAATACGCCACTGCCGGGGCGCCGCTGATCGCTCAGGAGCAAATCATCGGCTCGCTATGGATCAGCCGCTACACCCCCATCAGCGAGGAGGAAGTGCGCCTGCTCTCGGCTATCGCTGACATCTCCGCCAATGCCATCTACCGCGCTACCCTGCACGAGCAAACCCGGCAGCACCTGGCACAGATCAGCGCCTTGCGCGAGATCGACAGCGCCATCGCCAGCAGCCTGGATGTGCGCTTCACTTTCAACATCCTGCTGGCGCATGCCCTGGAGCAGTTGAAAGTGGACGCCGCCGACATTTTCTTGCTCAATCCGCACCTACAGGCGCTCGAATACTGCACCGGCCAAGGATTCCACGGCCGCGCTAACGAGCAGGCGCGCTTGAAGGTCGAGGAAAGCCAGGCCGGCCGGGGGTTGCGCGAGCGCTCCCTGATCTTCATCCCCAACCTGGCCGAGGTAGAAGGGACGTTCCAGAACCCGGCCCGCCTGGCAGGCGAAGGGTTCGTGACCTACCACGCCCTGCCCCTGTCGGCCAAGGGCGAGGTGAACGGGGTCATGGAAGTTTACCACCGCGCCCCGTTCAACCACAACGCCGAGTGGCTCAGCCTGTTCGAGACGTTTGCCGGGCAGGCGGGCATCGCCGTTGATAACGCGGCGTTGTTCGAGGGATTGCAGAATTCAAATATGGAGCTGTTTATGGCCTACGATGCCACCATCGAGGGCTGGTCGCGCGCTCTTGACCTGCGTGATAAGGAAACCGAAGGCCACACCCAGCGGGTGACGGACATGACCGAAAAGCTGGCAGAGATCATGGGGGTCAGCCGGGAGGAGCTGGTGCACCTCCGGCGCGGGTCGCTGCTGCACGATATTGGTAAGTTGGGCGTGCCCGATAACATCCTGCTCAAGCCCGGGCCGCTCACCCCCGAAGAATGGGAAAGCATGCGCAAACATCCCCAGCTCGCCTACGAGATGCTGTCGCCGATCGTTTACCTGCAGCTGGCGCTGGATATCCCCTACTGCCACCACGAAAAATGGGACGGCACCGGCTACCCGCGCAAGCTGGCGGGCGAGCAAATCCCCCTGGCGGCGCGCATCTTCTCCGTGGTGGACGTGTGGGACGCCGTTACTTCCGACCGGCCTTACCGATCCGCCTGGTCGAAGGAGCGTGCCGTCGAGTATATTCGCGCCGGGGCCGGCGCGTATTTCGACCCGCGGGTGGTAGAGGCCTTTCTGGAGATGGTTAGCCGGCAACTGTGGTAAGGCGCCTAGCCCAGCACCCCCGGCCTCACCTTACGCCACGCCTCCGCCTGGGTAGCCAGCTCGTAGGCCCGGCCGATCTGCAGCAGGCGCCCCTCGCTGAAATCCGGACCGAGCAACTGGAGGCCGACCGGCAGACCATCCGGGGCAATTCCACCCGGCAGGGAGAGGCCCGGCACACCGGCGTGGTTAGCTGGCACGGTGAGCTGGTCGGCGTACTGCATCAGCACCGAATCGCCATACACCGCCGCCATAGGAAAGGCCGTCGTAGGCGTGGTAGGGGTGAGCAGGGCGTCCAGGCGGTATTTTCCCTGCGGATCGAAAGCCTGCTCGAAGTCCTGGCGGATGAGGCTGCGCACGCGCAGGGCGCGCTTATAATATTGCGCCGAATACTGGGCGGCGCTGACGTACATGCCCATCAGGATGCGCAGCTTGGGCTGCAAACCGAAACCTTCGCTGCGCGATTTACGGTACAGTTCCTTCAGTTCACGCACTGGTTGGTCAGTGCGGTAGCCGTATTTGACCCCGTCGTAGCGGTGCAGGTTGGAGGCGGCTTCGACCCGGCTGATGACAAAATAGACCGGGATGCCGTAACGTGTGTTGGGCATGGGCACGTCCTCGACAATCTCAGCTCCTAGTCCGGCCAGCGTCCCGGCGGCATGCCGAACAGTTTGCTCCATCTCGGGCGGCACCGGTTGCTGCTGGTATTCGCCCGTGTGCGCATCCGGGAAGGTGATCTGAAAATATTCCGGCGACAGGCCAATGCGCATGCCTTTGACCCCAGCTTCCAGGTTGGCCAGGTAGTCCGGCGTGGGCGCGGCCGCGGCGGTGCTGTCGTGCGGGTCGGGGCCGGCGATCACCTGCAGCATCAGGGCCGCGTCAGTCACCGTGCGCCCCAGCGGGCCGGGGCAGTCGAGCGACGAGCCGAAGGCGATCAGCCCGTAGCGTGAAACGCGCCCGTAGGTCGGCTTCATCCCTACCACGCCGCAGAAGGCGGCCGGCTGGCGGATTGAGCCGGCCGTATCGGTGCCCAGCGAGAGGGCGGCTTCTCCGGCCGCCACCGAGGCGGCGCTGCCGCCCGAAGAGCCGCCCGGCACACGCCCGGGGTTCCATGGGTTGCGCGTGGAGGGCTGAAAAGCCGAGGATTCGGTGGATGACCCGTAGGTATATTCGTCCAGGTTGACCTTGCCGACCATCACCGCCCCGGAGGCTTCCATGCGCGCCACGGGAGTGGCTGTGTAGGGAGCCACGAAGTTGGCCAGCATGCGCGAGGCGGCCGTCGAAGGGGTGTCCTTGACGCAGAAAATATCCTTGGTGGTAAAGGGCACGCCGGCCAGCCGGCCCGGCTCTTCGCCGGCGGCCAGCTTGCGGTCCACCTCGGCGGCCTGGGCGTGCGCCCGCTCGGCGGTGAGGGTGATAAAGGCGTGCACGCCGCGCTGGTCTTCATCTGTCAGCCGGCCTGCATCCAGAACGCCCGGCCGGCCGTCGACCGCCGCGATGCGCCTGAGGCAGGAATCGAGCACTTCCACGGCCGAGGCGCGGCGCTGGTGTACGATCTGGGCCAGTTCGAGAGCAGAAAGATCGCACAGTTCCATGGCTTATTCCAGTGTGGTATGGGGGATGTCGGGGACTTCAATGTAACCGCCGGACTGGCGGGGTGCCTGGCCGAGGATGGCAGCGGTATGCGGGTCGGGCTGCCATTCATCCGGGCGCAGGGCCGGGCTGATCTCGGGTGGGTAGGGCACACCGTGCAGCGAAATTGGGACATTCTCGTCGAGCTGGATGGCTTCCAGCTCGAGGATGGCCTTGAGCTGGTGGTTCAGCTCGCTGCGCAGGTACTCGGCCTGATGCTCGTCCAGCTCAAGCGCCGCCAGCCCGACCAGGTAAGCAAACGTTTCAGGGGAAATTTCGTCGGTCATTCTGCGATCCTTAAATGAGGGATTAGGTAGATTATAACAGAGTCGTCAGTCGTCAGTTTTCAGATAAGATCAGAGAAGACACAGATCCCGAAGAAATCTTCTTGACAAAAAGGCAAATGTCCTTATTATTATAGATAGATTGAACCCAGCGCCTGTTAACAGAGGCGATCGCAACATCAGCCCGGAGGGTTGGGGGTGGTAATGCAGCGTCAATCTTTCATCCAACACCCGTTCTTATGGACTGCGGGTGTTTTTTTCATGTGACAAGCTTGCTTGAATAGGAGGTGCAGAAATGGCCGCTGCCGTATGCGTAGACTGTGGTAAGAAATTGACTGTCTGGAACCGTTCGACCCTTTCACCCAATAAATGCACGGATTGCGCCAGCGGACGGTCGCCCTCGCGCCTGGCTGAGTTTTTCGCCCGCCCGGAAACCAGCGAAGAGAACATCAAAAAATATCCGCTGACCAGTATGGTTGGAAAACTACTCGGCATGGCTTTGATCATTGCTGCCCTGGTAGTATTAGGCGGTCTCGCAGGATATGGCTCGGGGGGCATGACGCGAGGTTTCTGGTACTCACTCATCGCCATGATGATCAGTGGGATCCTGGCCCGCCGGTTGTTCTATTCAAGCCTATCGCATCCCCTGGATAAGAAGCGTTGGAATAATTACGGAGCACCCTATGTGCTGGTCTTCGCCCTTTCCTGGCTGATCGGCTACATGGGCTTTATGCCAACCCCCATGCCGTTCTTTGTCTCAGTCACGCATGTGAAGTTCGGACCGTTGATCCTGCCTGTGGCTGGTTTCATTGCCTTGCTTGGATTGCTGGCAGCCGTGCTGGGTTTTGCGGCCGGTATGGTCGGTCTGGCAGCCATGGACCGGCAGGACAAAACCGAGCTGATCGGTAAATATCGCCAATGGCAAAAATCCGGGCAGACACAAAAGTGATGCGGCGGCTGGTCGCCAGCTCTGCGGTACTGGCCGCCCTGCTAGTCTTACTCCTGGCCTGCTCTCCTCTCCAGCTCGCACCACCGACCCCCACGCCTGTCTCCAGCATAACGCTTAACCCCCACCTACCCGGGTCCTTCAACTACCCCTACGCCAACCCCAACCCTGGCCATAACCAGTCTCTGCCTGGCGGTGGAGCAGACATTCCCGGGTGTGGTGACGGGCGCCGAACAGCCGGTTGCCCCCACCATCCAACGCATCCTTGAACGGACTGGCGTGAAAGTCGTTGCGCCGGGACAGCCTTGCGAAACGTCCTTGTTGGCAACCCTGAATTTTCAGCCGCAGGGCGATAATTATCCAGGCCTGCTCAATTCGAAGAACCATTACTGCTACACCGGGGCGCTGGCAAACGGTGAATTACGCCTGGAAGCCCAGTGGAAAGAACCGCGCCTGTGGCCGGTGCACTGGAAAAGAGATACGATCAATGGTATCATCTCCCATTATCCAGGTCCCAGCGACGCGCCTTTCGACCAGGTATGGCCCTATGCCTTGCTTGATACCCTGGGGGAAATCAAAGGACCCGCGGTTTATTACCAATCCCTGGCCGACGAAAACGAGAACGTTTCTATATTCCTCTAATATTTTATTAATCCAATTCCTATTCAGACGCGCCATAATGGAAACGCGTCAAGATGGCTACCAGCTACCAGCTATCAGCTATAAGCTATTGCTTGAAACCTGAACCCTGACACCTGATGCCTGAAAGCTGTCACTGACGACTGATGCCTGATGACAAAAAACTGATAACTTTCCGGAGTAGACCCATGAACCTTGATCGTTACACTCAAAAAGCTCAAGAAGCCATCCTGCAATCCCAGCAGTTGGCCCAGGACTATAACCACCAAACCATCGAGCCAGCCCACCTGCTGCTGGCGCTCGTCCAGCAGCCCGAAGGTGTCGTTCCGGCAGTCATCACCAAGGTAGCCGGGAGCACGGCCGCCCTGCGCCAGGAGCTTGTCAAAGAGCTGGAAAACCGCCCGCGCGTCTACGGCAGCACGCGTGAGACGCCCGGCCTGGCTCGCCCAACCTCGGACGTGCTGGCCGGCGCCGAACGCTTCGCCAGGGGCATGCAGGACGAGTACGTTTCTACCGAGCATATTTTACTGGCCCTGACCGAGAGCAGCGAGGGCAAGCGCCTTAGCCAGCACGGCCTGACCAGGGAAGCCATCCTCAAGGCGCTCAGCGAAGTGCGCGGCAGCCAGCGCGTCACCTCGCAGAACCCGGAAGGGACCTACCAGGCCCTGGAGAAATACGGCCGCGACCTGACCGCCGCCGCCCGCCAGGGCAAGCTCGACCCGGTCATCGGCCGCGACGAAGAGATCCGCCGCGTGGTGCAGATCCTCTCCCGCCGCACCAAGAATAACCCGGCCCTGATCGGAGACCCCGGCGTGGGCAAGACTGCCGTGGTGGAGGGGTTGGCGCAGCGCATCGTTAACGGTGACGTGCCCGAGGGCCTCAAGCACAAGCGCCTGGTGGCGCTCGACATGGGCTCCCTGGTAGCCGGCGCCAAATACCGCGGCGAGTTCGAAGAGCGGCTGAAGGCAGTCCTCAAAGAGATCACTTCGGCTTCCGGTGAAATTATTCTATTCGTCGATGAAATGCACACCGTGGTCGGGGCAGGCGCCGCCGAAGGCGCCATCGACGCCGGCAACATGCTCAAGCCCCTACTTGCCCGCGGCGAGCTGCACATGATCGGCGCCACCACGGTGGACGAGTACCGCAAGTACGTCGAAAAAGACGCCGCCCTCGAACGGCGGTTCCAACCGGTGATGATCGCCGAACCTTCCGTCGAAGACACGATCAGCATCCTGCGCGGGCTCAAATCGCGCTACGAGGTGCACCACGGCGTGCGCATCACGGACGCGGCCGTGATTGCCGCCGCCACGTTGTCTAACCGCTACATCACCGACCGCCACCTGCCGGACAAAGCCATCGACCTGATCGACGAATCGGCCGCCCGCC
Organism: uncultured Chloroflexia bacterium; assembly: GCA_963820415.1. GTDB lineage: Bacteria > Chloroflexota > Anaerolineae > Anaerolineales > Anaerolineaceae > CAWFZT01. The sequence continues at coordinate 256,924 of CAWFZT010000006.1, forward strand.
TGCGTACCGAGATCGATTCCAAGCCGCAGGCGCTGGACGTGGTCGACCGGCAGATCATGCAGCTCGAGATCGAGCGGGAAGCCTTGCAGAAGGAAAAAGATAAGGCCTCGCGCCAACGCCTGGAAAAGCTGGAGCAGGAGCTGGCCGACCTGCGCGAGCGTTCGGCCGGCCTGCACACCCGCTGGGAGACCGAAAAAGAAGCCATCGACGATTTGCGCGCCATTAAGGAGAAAATCGAACAGATGCAGCTCGAGATGGAGCAGGCCGAGCGCCGCAACGACCTGGAAAAGCTGGCCCGCCTGAAATACGGCGAGATGCGCGAACTGGAGAACCGCCTGGCAGCCGCCGAGGAAAAGCTCAAGCAGCTCCAGGCGGAAGGCGCCCTGCTCAAAGAGGAAGTCGACGCCGAAGAAATCGCTTCAGTGGTCAGCCGCTGGACGGGCATCCCGGTCTCGCGCCTGCTGGAAGCCGAAATGCAGAAGCTCCTGCACATGGAAGAGCGCCTGCGCCAGCGCGTGGTCGGCCAGGAAGACGCCCTGCGGGCGGTGGCGAACGCCGTGCGCCGGGCACGCGCCGGCCTGCAGGACCCCAACCGGCCGATCGGCTCGTTCATCTTCCTCGGCCCCACCGGGGTAGGCAAGACCGAGCTGGCGCGCGCCCTGGCAGAGTTCCTCTTTGACGACGAACGGGCCATGATCCGCATCGACATGAGCGAATACCAGGAGAAGCACACCGTCTCACGCCTGCTCGGCGCCCCACCCGGCTATGTGGGCTATGAGGAAGGCGGGCAGCTCACCGAGGCGGTGCGCCGCCGCCCGTACAGCGTGGTGCTGTTCGACGAAATCGAAAAGGCCCACCCCGAGGTGTTCAACGTGCTCTTACAACTGCTGGACGACGGCCGCCTGACGGATGGGCAGGGACGCACGGTGGACTTCCGCAATACGCTGGTGATCATGACAAGCAACCTGGGCAACGAGCTGTGGCTCAGGCAAGATCACGAAGTCACTCGCGAGGATGTCAACCGCATCCTCCAGGCGCACTTCCGCCCGGAGTTCCTCAACCGCCTGGACGAGATTGTCGTCTTTCACCCGCTGGCGAAGGCAGAAATGCGCGCCATCCTGGACATCCAGTTGCGCCGGGTCGAAAAGCTGTTGGCCGAGCGCGGCTTCAAGCTGGAAGTGTCAGAGGACGCCAGGGATTTCCTGGTAGAGGCCGGCTACGATCCGGATTACGGCGCCCGCCCGCTCAAGCGCTCGATCCAGCGCGAGCTGCAGGACCCGCTGGCGCTGCGCCTGCTCAACGGCGATTTCCGCCCGGGCGAGACGATCCTGGTCTCGCACCACGGGGAGGCGCTGGACTTTGCCCCGCTGGTGGAAAGGGAAGTTGTAACGTAAACGTAACTGCTCAGCCAGAGTGGAAAAAGAGCCGAATTTGATGGTAGACTTTGATTATGTACGCTCAGGTTGCCGTCAACGTTCCCCAGGTCAGCGGGGCCTTCGATTATGCCATCCCGGCTGAATTAACCGGCGAGATTGCCCCCGGCTGCCTGGTGGTGGTGCCGTTCGGAAAGCAGACCGTGCAGGGTATCGTGCTGCACCTAATGGAAGAACCGTCGGTGCTCGAAACGCGCCTGATCCAGGCGCTACTCGACCCGCAGCCCGCCATCACGGCGCAGCAGATGCGCCTGGCGGGGTGGATGGCGGAGCAGGCCCTGGCGCCGCTCTCGGCTTGCCTGGAGCTGATGCTGCCCCCCGGGCTCAGCCAGCAGGCCGACACGTTCTACCAGCCGCTCGACCCGCCTGCGGCCGGACAGGTGGAAGCCCAGCTTTCAGCGGCCCAGCAGAACCTGTTGGGATTATTACGCCAGCGCGGCGGGCTGCGCGGTCGCCAAATCGATGCCGCCCTGCCCCACCAGGACTGGCGGCAGAGCGCCCAAGCTCTGGCGCGGCGCGGCTGGCTGCAGGCGCGCCCGCTGCTGCCACCCCCGGCGGTGCGTCCAAAGACGGTCAACACGGTTCAGTTGGCAGTGACGCCGGCGCAAGCCGAAGCACACCTGCCTGAGCTGGGCCGTGGCGAAGCGCTTATCCGCCGGCAGGCCGCCCTGCGCTTCTTGATGGGCGAGCCCTGGCCGGTCAACGTGGCCTGGGTCTACGCGGCCAGCCGGTGCAACCTGGTCGACCTGACTCGCCTGGCCGAAATGGGGCTGGTGGTGCTGGGCGAGAGCGAGACCTGGCGCGATCCACTGGAGAAAGTGGAGTTCGTTCTCCAGCAGCCGCCCGAGCTGACTCCCGGTCAGCAAGCCGCCTGGAGCAGCCTGGAATCCGGTTTGCAGGCTTGCGCCGCTGGACAAGCCGTGAAGCCTTTCCTGCTGCACGGGGTGACCGGCTCGGGTAAGACGGAAATCTACCTGCGGGCGGTAGCGGAAACCCTGCGCCTGGGGCGCGGCGCCATTGTAATGGTGCCAGAAATATCGCTTACCCCGCTGACTGTGCGGCGTTTCCTGGCGCGCTTCCCCGGCCAGGTGGGCCTGGTGCATTCCAGCCTTTCTGCCGGCGAGCGATACGATACCTGGCGGCGGGCGCGCGCCGGCCTGCTCAAAGTGATCGTCGGGCCGCGCAGCGCCCTGTTTGCACCCCTGCCGGACGTCGGGTTGGTGGTGGTAGATGAATTCCACGACAAATCGTATTACCAGGACGAGATGGAGCCACGCTATCACGCCGCGAGGGCTGCGGTAGCCTACGCCGGGCTGGCCAGGGCAGCAGTAGTGCTTGGCTCGGCCACGCCTGAAGTGGCCTGGCTGTACCGCGCCCGCCAGGAGGACTGGCCGGTGTTGGAGCTGCCGCTGCGGATTTTGGCCCACCGGCAGCCTTCCACTGCTCCCCCCTCCTCCCCTCCAGCCAGCATCCCGGCATCCTCTGCTCCAGCCTGCTCGCTTCCGCAGCCGCAGGCGGCATCCACTGCGCCACCACCCACTGCGGGATGCAGTGCGGAGCTGGGTAACCGCAAGCAGGATGACTGGGACCAGAAAGCCCAGGTGCCAGAGCCTGGCTACCTGCCGCTCCCACCGGTCAGGGTGGTGGACATGCGCCAGGAACTGAAGGCCGGCAACCGCTCGATCTTCAGCCGGGCCCTGCTGGACGGGCTGCGGCAGACCCTCGAGGCCTCCCAGCAGGCCATCCTCTTCCTCAACCGGCGCGGCTCAGCCACCTATATCTTCTGCCGCCAGTGCGGCTACAGCCTGCGCTGCCCGCACTGCGACCTGCCACTGACCTTCCATGTGGCTGGCGAGGTCACGGGCAGCCTGGTCTGCCATACCTGCGGCTACCGCCGCCAGATGCCGAAAACCTGCCCGCAGTGCGGCAGCAGTCAGATCCGCCAGTTCGGCACCGGTACGGAAAAGGTGGAGGCCGAGGTGTTGAAGGAATTCCCCGGCGTGCGCACGCTGCGCTGGGATTACGAGACCACCCGCCAGAAGGGCGCCCACGATATCCTCCTCTCGCATTTCGTCAACCATCGCGCCGATGTGCTTGTAGGCACACAGATGCTGGCCAAGGGGCTCGACTTGCCGCTGGTCACGCTGGTAGGGGTGGTGCTGGCGGACGTCGGCCTGAACCTGCCGGATTACCGCGCCCCCGAGCGCACCTTCCAACTGCTGGTGCAGGTAGCCGGTCGGGCCGGGCGCAGCGCCCTGGGCGGGCAGGTAGTGCTGCAAACCTTTATGCCCGATAACTATGCCATCCAGGCAGCCGCCGATCACGACTACGCTGGTTTTTACCGGCGTGAGCTGGCCGAGCGGCGCAAGTTGGGCTACCCGCCCTTCACCCGCCTGCTGCGCCTTGAGTATCGCCATGCCGAGGCCGGGCAGGCCGAAAAAGAGGCTCGGCGCATGGCCGCCCAGGTGCAGCGCTGGATCGACGAGGACGACTTCACCGCCACTCATATCATCGGCCCGGCGCCCTGTTTCTACGCCCGCCAGGCCGGCCTGTACCGCTGGCAGATCGTGCTGCGCGGCCCTGACCCACTGCGTCTCCTAAGTGGCAGGATGCACAACCGGCAAGGGTTGGACATGCTCCGGCGCGCCGGGGCGGGAAGCTGGAGCATCGAAGTGGACCCGATGAACCTGCTGTGATGCATCCTTCTTACCCGGTCGGGGTTATAAGCTTATATTTTCTAATCCAATCCCTTGTTGAAAATAGACCTCAATTGTGTAAAAATTAATAGTGGAGGAAATCTTGAGCACATTACGGCATATCTTACAAGTAAAAGGTAACGACGTTTGGTCGATCAGCCCGAATGCTTCCGTCTTGGAAGCCCTGCGGCTGATGGCCGATAAAGACATTGGCGCTTTACTGGTGATGGAAACAGATCACCTGGTGGGGATGATTTCCGAGCGAGATTATGCCCGCAAGGTCATATTACAAGGAAAAAGCTCCAAGGATACCCGCGTGGGTGAGATCATGACCAGCAAAGTGATCACCATCCATCCTGACCAGACCGTGCAAGAATGCATGGGGTTGATGAACGATCACCGCATCCGCCACGTACCGGTGGTGGAGAATGAGCACGTGCTGGGGGTAGTTTCCATCGGCGATGTGCTCAAGGATATCATTTATCTGCAGAAACGGCGTATCAAGGAGATGGAAACGCGCCTGACCAGCTCGGGACCTGACAACTAATGCTTCCGGAATGCCGGCTGGCAAGGGCCTGCCGGCGAGAGAAATCCTGAACAGGCTTTTTTTCGCTTCTTATTTGTGGTGTTCTTGTTCCTGGGTGGTTAGCTCTTCTCTTCTTCTCCCCATAAAATATATACCTATCGTATAATCGTATTATGCGTTTGGTGCGTCTGATCTGGTTCTTGCTCAGCATCGCCTTGGGCGTGGCGCTTGGCCTGGCCTACGGCTGGCTGGTTAAGCCGGCGGGTTATGGCGGTACTCAGCCCACCAGCCTGCGCGCCGATTACAAAGCTGATTATGTGTTGATGGTGGCCGAAGTCTACCAGAAAGAAGGCAGCGAGGCTCTGGCAGCCCACCGCCTGGCCGAGTTGGGCAGCGATCCCCCTATAAGAATCGTCCAGGAAGCCATCCTCTCCGCCCGGCAGCTCGAATACAGCCAGCGGGATATGGACAGCCTGGCGCACCTGGCCGGGGCCATGCAAAACTGGGCGCCGGCTCCGACCCAGGCGGGGAGTACGCCATGAGCGAGCGGCACGGACCCTGGTATCTCTTTACTGGCGTGGTGATCGGCGTAGCCCTGGGCTTGCTGATCGCCTGGGTGATTTACCCGGTTGAATACACCGATACCGCTCCCTTCTCCTTGCGCAGCGATGCTAAAGAGACTTTGCGCGGCCTGATCGCCCAGGCTTATATGGCGGATGGCGACCTGGCGCGGGCGCGTTCCCGCCTGGCCTTGCTGCAAGATGCCAACCCCCTGCAGGTGATGGCGGATCAGGCGCAGCGCATGCTGGCCAAAAACATCGATCCAGATGAGGCGCGTGCCCTGGCGCAACTGGCCGCTGACATGCAGTCCACCCTGGCAACCGGTACACCCGGCCCGGGCGAGCAGGACGCCACACCTACCCCCGCTCCCAAACAATCTAAATCCAAGACCACCCCTACCGCCACGCTAGAAATTGGCCAGGTGATCCTGACCCCTACCAGAGCTCCCACCAAATCACCTACCCCGATGGATACTTTTACCCCACGCGCCCCGGTGCATGCTTCAGCTACCCCAGGGGCGCCTTTTGCGCTCAAGGATAAGAATAAAGTCTGCGATCCAAAGCTGATCAGTGGACTGCTGCAGGTCGAAGTGCACAATGCCGCCGACGCCCCGGTCAGCGGAGTGCGCGTGGACGTGACCTGGGGCAGCGGGCAAGATTCGTTCTTCACCGGCCTTTTCCCCCAGATAGACGCCGGTTACGCCGATTTTGTCATGGCGCCCGGTGTGACCTACAACCTGCAAATCGGTGAGGGCGGCGAGTTGGTATCTAAGATCGAGGCGCCCGATTGTAAGAATACGGATGGCTCGACCTATTCCGGCGGGTGGATGCTGGATTTCAACCAGCCCTAGACGATCTCGCGCAGAATTTTCATCTGCTCCAGGACCAGCCTGGGCCCCCCTGAGGGCTGTAACCCATAACGGTTGACCACGTCGAAAAAGATTTCGGTAGCGCCCCATTCCTCCACTTTCTTGACGTCTTGGCGCACCTGGGCGACTGATCCGATCAGGAACGGCCGGTCGGCTCCCAACGCTTCGTTGGTGATGTACCCGTGGTTGACGCGCAAGACGATTTCGGGTTTGGCCGGGGCGCGGCCCGCCTCTTGCCAGGCCTGGTGGGCGTTTTTGAAAAAGGCCTCTACCGCCGCCTGGGAAGGCTGGACGACCGGGTTGAAGCCGTCTGCCAGGCGCGCCGCTCGCTTCAGCGCCGCCGGGACGAAACCGCCCAGCAGGAGCGGCGGGTGCGGCGTCTGTACTGGCTTGGGGCCAAAGGTGGACGCCGGTATTTCGTAGAACTTGCCGTGGAACTCGACCGGGTCAGGTCCCCACAGGGCGTTGAGCGCCTTGATCATCTCGGTCAGACGCGCCCCGCGCTCTTTATAAGGCACGTTGCTGGCGAGGAATTCGTCCTCCGACCAGCCTACCCCGCCGCCGATCACCGCCCGGCCTTTGGAAAGCACGTCCAGCGTGGCAATGCGCTTGGCCAGGCGCGCCGGGGTGTAGAAAGGGAAAATCCAGCACACTGGTGCCCAGGCGGATTTTTTGCGTGATGGCCGCCGCGAACACCAGGGCGTCCAGCGGGTCTAAGACCTGTTTGTACACGTCAGGCCAGGCGCCTCCGGCGTACGGCTGCCTGGGCTGCACTGGCAGCAGAAGGCGTTCGGTCACCCACAGCGAAGCGAAGCCCAGGTTTTCGGCAGCCTGGGCAAAATTGACAATATTATCCGGAGTGGCCAGCGGGCCCAGATTGGTCAGCGTCATCCCCAGTTTCATCTTATTTTCCTCCATGGCTGATAAGCTATATAAGACTATAGCACGGAGGAACAGGTGAAACCAACCGGGTGTATAAAGAACTCGACTATCGAGTTATAATGATGTGTACCCACCAACAAATACTAACTTTCTTAAAATCAGGTAGTTACTTTATTGCGACGAGTTTATGACGCATCTGGATGTACAGAACCTCTCTATAAAATATATGACTAAACGAACCGGGCAACCCATCCAGGCTCTGGACCAGCTCTCTTTCCAGGTAGAAAGCGGGCAGTTTGTCAGCGTCATTGGTCCTAGCGGTTGTGGTAAGACTACTTTATTGAACGTAATCGCCGGCCTGTTGCCGGTGCATTCAGGCCAGATTTTACTGAACCACAAGGTTATTGCCAGTCCAGGTCGCGATCGGGCAATGGTCTTCCAAACCCCTGCCCTCCTGCCCTGGCGGTCAGTCATTGGCAATGTCTCATACGGCCTTGAGCTGCAAGGCCTTTCAAGAATGGAAATGAACCGGCGCGCCAATGCTTATATCAAACTGGTCGGCCTAGCCGGGTTCGAAGAGATGTTTCCCAATGAGTTATCCGGGGGAATGCAGCAGCGCGCCAATCTGGCGCGTGCCCTCGCCACCGAACCGGAGCTGCTGCTCATGGATGAGCCGTTGTCCGGCCTGGATGCTCAGACGCGCCAGAGCATGCAGGTCGAGCTTCAGCGGATCTGGCGGGAAACCGGGAAAACCACTGTTCTGGTTACGCATGATATCGAAGAAGCGCTTTTCCTGACCAGCTTCGTGATCGTTCTTTCGGCCCGCCCCGGGCGGAAGCTCGCCGAAGTGCCTGTGCCCACTCCCTACCCGCGCCTCCCAGATTGGCGCAGGTCGCCGCAATTCCACAGTCTGCAAAATCAATTATGGGATCTGCTCGCCGGGGCTAACCCAGAATTAGTGCCAGCCAGCCACCTGGGCCTGGCAGGAAGATAGCAGATTGGCTAAATCAGTCAGTATCCGCGATGCTGTCTCTGGACAACCTGCCGCCAACCAACCGGCAGAAATTTCATGTTGGAAAGGATTCATCCGAAACCACGAGCAAACCTGGCTGGCTCTCCTCGCCGCCCTGGTCTTCCTGGCGCTGTGGGAATTGATCGTCGACCTTGGACTGGTCAGGCCATTGTTTGTCAGCTCGCCCTCACGGATCATCCAGGCCGCCGGGTGGCTTTTCGCCCACGGCTTGTGGAATGATATCTCGATCAGCGCCGGCGAATTTTTTCTGGGTTTGTGCCTGGCAGTGCTGGTCGGCATCCCTCTGGGCACAGCTCTCGGTTGGTATCATTACCTTTACCACACACTCGATCCTTTTATATCTGCACTAAACGCTACCCCCCGCGTAGCTTTGCTGCCCCTGATCATTCTCTGGCTGGGGATCGGGATCAAATCGACTGTGGCGCTGGTTTTCCTGGGCGCCCTTTTTCCAATCCTGGTCAACGTCACTGCCGGAGTGCGCTCTATCGACGAAGATTTGGTTCGCTGTGCCCGCTCGTTCGGAGCTAACGGACGCCAGGTATTTTTAACCATCGCCCTACCCGGGTCAATTCCCTTTATTATCGCTGGCCTGCGCCTGGCGGTGGGACGCGCCCTGGTGGGGATCGTGGTCGGTGAAATGGTCGCTTCCAATGCCGGAATCGGGCACATGATCACCGTTGCCGGAGCAAGCTTCCAAACAGACAAGGTTTTTGTGGGTATTTTATTGATCGCATCTTGCGGTTACTTACTGTCAGGCCTGCTTCAGCGCCTGGAAGCCCGTTTCGACGCCTGGCGAGGGAATACTCAGGTTTCCCAAAGTTCCAGGTAAGAAAAAACACTTGAATTTACCTCTGGAGATGTCGATGAAATCGATCTTCCGCTCTCTCCCAATCATTATACTCATCCTGGCCCTGGCGCCTGCCTGCCAGCTCACCCAACAGGCTGCTCAACCGGTTCCCATTGCCTCAACCGCGACTGCTCTCCCCCTAAAGAAGATGACCATCTGTTATTCCAGCCTATCGGCCACCCAATCCATCGCCTGGTATGCGCTGGATAAAGGCATTTTCAAGAAATACGGCCTGGATGTGAACATGCTGGCGGTCAGCAGTGGGCCGCAGGCGGTCTCAGCCCTGATCGCGGGGCAAATGGCAGCCTGTGTGGTTGGCTCAGCCGCGGTAGTCAGCTCGATTGCTGAAGGCTCAGACGTAGTGGTGATCGCAAGCCTGTTTAACGATATCCTTTATTCGCTGGTAGTTGCGCCGTCCATTAATCAGCCTATAGATTTAAAGGGCAAAGTGGTGGCTATCACCAAATTGGGCTCCGACCAGGACAGAGCTATGCGTACGGCGCTTAAGTTCCTTGGCTTGCAGCTGGACCAGGATGTAACTATCCTGGCTGTAGGAGATGATGCGGCTCGCCTGGCCGCCATGGATTCGGGCCAGGTAGTTGCCAGCCTGGTTACGATCCCCATTTCGCCTAAAATCACTGCCAAAGGCTATCATGAAATCCTGGATATGCAGACGCTGAAACTCCCGTACATGCGAACTGTCATTGCCATACGCCGAAGCGATTTAAAAAATAACCACCCGGAAATGTTGAATTTCATGAAGGCTATCGTCGCATCGATTGGTCTGATGAAAAAAGATCGGGAAGGGTCTCGGGCGGTCATCGCCAAATATCTGTCATTGGACCCTATTGCAGATAAAAACTACCTGGATGCCATTTACGATACCCTGATTATAAACTACCTGCCAAGCGCCCCTTATCCCTCAATCCCTGGCGCGCAAAATGTTTTGGACGACGCTAAAACTTCCAATGACAAAGCCACCAAACTGAAGGTCCAGGATATCCTCGATACGGGGTTGCTGGACGAACTAAAAAACAGTGGCTTCATCGATCAAACCCAATAAGACAATGATGGTGGCTATTCCTTTTTCTGAAGAAGAAATCGAAGCAACCATACCGGAGCGTTTCGAGCGGATTGTTCGGATGTGCCCGGACGTGTTGGCGATACAAGCATCCCAGACGGTGGGCTCGCCAATAAATTATACCTATGCGCAATTAAACCGCACGGCGGAACGAGTGGCCCTCAGCATCCTGGCCCGTCGGGACGAAGAGGCGAGCCCAATCGCCCTACTACTTGGCCACGGGATTTCCCAGGTGATCGGTATGTTGGGAGTTCTGAAGGCAGGACTCTTTTTTGTGACCCTGGCGCCTGGCGACCCGTTCAACCACCTTGAAGAGATACTTAAGGATGCCGGAAGCAGCCTGATTCTCACCGACAACACCACTTATTCCCTGGCTGGTAGTCTGGACGTCAGGCGAAGAAATTTGCTCAATATTGACCAGCTTGATTCAGAAGGGAATCCATTTAATTCTACGGGCAGGTACAATCCGGATGCCTTTGCATCTATCCTGTACACATCCGGCTCCACCGGGAAACCCAAGGGGGTAATCCGCAGCCACGGCAACTTGCTTCGTCGCGCCTGGTATGAAAACAAGCGCTTTCACATTGGACCTGGCGACCGGCGTTCTCTGATGGCGCACAGCGGCTTTGGTTCTTCGATTAACGATATTTTCATCACCCTATTAAACGCAGCAACCCTCGTTCCCTACGATTTGAAAACCCTTGGAATTGCCAGCCTGGATACCTGGCTCCGTGAAGAAGGCATCACCATCCTGCATCCCCCGATTTCCATGATGCGCGAATTTTTGGCCAGCCTGGGTCCGGGCGAAGGGTTCCCAGCCGTTCGCCTGGTGATTTTAGGCGGTGACAGTATGCGCAGCAAGGATGTCGAGGCCATCCGCCTGCATTTCTCCAACAGCAGCGTGGTCCACCAGTATTCCTCCAGCGAAACCGGCATCATCACTTCCTACCAGGTTGACCCGCAAGACGAGCTGGGCAGCGGCATTCTACCGGTTGGCTTTCCTGTACCTGGTAAAGAAATCTTGATTCTCGACCAAGAAGGTGGGGTCGGAGAGATTGCGGTACGCAGCCGCTTTCTCTCACCCGGTTATTGGAAAGCCCCCGCACTGAATGCAGCAAAGTTTCAACCTGATCCTCTTGAAAAGGGGCAGATGATCTATCATACAGGTGACTCGGGCTGCTTGCGCCCGGATGGCTGCCTTGAACATCAAGGCCGGCTGGATTCGATCGTTAAAATCCGCGGCTTTAGGGTTGGATTAGGGGTGCTGGAGACCGCGCTGGCCGAAATGCCCGGGGTAATTCAGTCTGTGGTGGTCGCGCTGGACGATCCGAAAGGAAACAGGCGCCTGGCAGCCTATGTTGTACCGGATCGAAAAATCCTTGACCAGTCCACCAGCCAAATTTCTGCTCGCCTGCGTGAATCCCTGGCCCAGCGTCTCCCTGCTTACATGATTCCGGATCATTTTATCCTGCTGGATAAGCTTCCTCTGACCTCCAACCTTAAGGTGGATCGAAATAAGCTGCCTGCCCCAGATTGGAACCCCCCTCAGGTCAATTCTGCCTTCGAACCACCTGCAACCGGTTTGGAAGAAAAGTTAGCTGGCCTGTGGGCACGAGTTCTGGGAGTGAAGCAAGTTGGCATGCAAGACAATTTCTTTGAGCTGGGGGGTAATTCAATCCAGGCAGCCCGTTTGTTTTCTGAGATCAGAGTTGCGTTCAATCTTCGCTTACCGGTGATCACACTGGTATCGGCCCCGACGGTGGCTGACCTGGGTAAAATCCTTGCCAACCGCGCATCTCACCAAAACGACTCCCCTCTCCTGGTGCCCTTCCAGAAGGAAGGCAGCCAACCGCCCTTTTTTTGCGTGCACAGCCGGGGAGGTGGGTTGCTCGAATGTCGCCGGCTGTCGGATTTGTTGGGTCGCGACCAACCTTTTTATGGCATTCTGCCAAAAGGATTGAATGGACAGGAACTTTTAGACCAGACTATCCCTGAGATGGCCGCCCATTACCTTGAAGCAGTCCGTCTCGTCCAGGCCCACGGGCCTTACCTGCTGGGAGGGATTTGTTTTGGTGGGAGGGTGGCGTTTGAAATGGCCCGGCAGCTCGAGCAGCAGGGTGAAAAGACAGCGCTGGTAGCCATTTTTGAAGCTAACGCCCCTCCGCGCTGGCGGGTCCGCTCGCCATTACGTTTAGATCAACGGGTGCGCCATTTTCTGGTCAGCCTGTCCATCTGGACCTATGACTTTGTGACCGGCCGAACTGTCGATTGGACCTTACGGCGCGCCTTTCGTCGAGTTTTGCGCAGTATTGGGCAGATCCTGGGCAGAAAAATTCCGGTCAGACCTTCAGAATTGATGGTAGATCCGGACTCACTCTCGCTTGAAGAAGTTGAGCTGACCTTGGTTGAACACCAATCCTCAGCAATTTACAACCCTCAACCTTATCCCGGGAAAATCACCCTATTCCGGGTGCGCGGTTTTTCGCCCAGCCGCGCCTTCGACCCGCATATGGGCTGGGACGGTTTGGCAACCGGTGGGTTGGAAGTGAAGATCATCGAAGGGACGCACTCTCACATCCTCCAGGAACCCTATGTAGCCTCGCTGGCTGCTGCGCTTCGGGAGTCTATTCGAGCCTTTCAGACTGGGACGGATCCCACAATTATACAAAAGCGCCAATCATTTCCAGATTCCTGGCTGGTCTATTAGCGACCTGAAAATCAGAGCTTATTCCGTAGAATATCTCGATCTCAAGACAGCTCCAGAATTTATTCACGCGACAGTTGTGTTTTGTTTGTGACCTTTGTGCCCATGAGGTTATATTTCTTCATCTGGGTTTAGCCAGGATCTCATGGATACGCAGCTCGGTGAACTTGCGGCTGTAGGCCGGCTTGATCACGATCGCCGTATCCGCGCCATTGTCCGTGCCGGCGATGGCGATTACTTCCCGGCTCATATCCAGCAGCCCGGCATCCGCCGCCATCAAGGCAATCTCCACCGCCACTTTCATTCCCTGGCTGAAGGTGTACAGCGTCTCGCGTACGACCACGTTGGGAGCTTTGATGTCAAACGAAGCATTCACATCATCCCCCAGGGTATGCACCGAGGTCAGCACCTGGATGCCCAGCTCGATCAGCGGCTGGCGTTCGGCTTCGGTCATCGACCAACCCAGGTCGGAGTAGGCGGCGTTGATTGTCACGGCGATGATTTCCACCGGCAGGCCGTTGAAGAGCTCCCTGGCGCGCAAGGCGGTCGACCCGTGGGACGAAGCGATCACTACCTGGCGTATACCCAACTCCTCCGCCCGGGCGCGTGCTGCGCCCAACGTGGCCTCCGTGTTGGCTTTGCCCGGTTGTTCAAAATACAGGATATTTTTCTGCATGGTTTCCTCCTGGTTATTTAGTGGGATCCTTTTTCAATTATATATTGGTTTGGCGTTTCAGCTTGGCCTTAGCGCGGTTTCCGGATGGCGAAACGCAGGCCAGTCCAGGTCTTGTCGATAGCGCTGACTTTGTAATCCACCAAGCCGGCAGCCAGCCCGGTCTGGCGCACGATGGCCTGGGTCAGGTCGCTTTCCATCCCCGAGCTCTTTTTGGGCCATACTACCCACAGGCCAGCTTTGCCGATGCCGGGCTGCACATGCGGCAGGCCCTCGAACAGCTCTGTCTGAGTGCGCACGAACCAGATCACCAGGTCGCACGCCAAGCCCGCCTGGCTGCACCAGCGTACATCTTCGAGTAGCCCGGGCAAGTTTTGCTCGAAGCCGGGCGGCGGGTCGAGCAGAGCCACTGTCGTGTGGGAGCGGATACCCAGCTTTTTGACCAGCGGCGCCCCGGCATAACCGGCAAAGCTCGACTCGGGCACAACTACATTGGTGAGGGGAGTGCGCATGACCTGGGCGAGCGCCAGCAGCATGTTTTCCCAGGTAGTGTAAAAGGCATCCGGCAGCAATGCCTGGATTTTGGGCAGCTTGAGCGGTTCGCCGCCGCACAGCACCAGCGGAATCTGGCGGGTGGATTTGAACTGGCGCAGTTGCAGGGCCACGTCTCGCCCCTGCGAGGGCAGGCGCCCCAGGTCGATCACCACCGCCGCCGGCGGGTCTTGTCGCACCAGGCGCATCACCTCTGGGGTGAACGGTTCGAAATCGACCCTGTACCCGGCCGATTCCAGCCTGGCGGCCTTTTCTTTGGCTTCTGCCGCATTCCAACAGATCAAACGAATAGAAGGTGAAGGCATAGGTGCTCAATTTTTTCTACACACCAGCAGCATATGCTCGCTGATGCCTACAATCGCCGGGTGGGTGCAGGTCTGGTAATGCGTTTCCAGCCAGATGCCCCAGCGTTTCTCATTTTTCGCCAACTGGTTCAGAGCGCGGCGGTGGTGCGAGCTGATACCTTCTAACCCCACCATTTCCAGTACTTCGACCGGTTTACCAGCGACCGCTGCCCGTAATTCTTCGGGTAAAAAGAAGTGACAGCAGGTGAACCCGTAACCGCCCTGGTAATCGCCTGTATCGCGCATGGGTTTAAAAAGCGGCAGCTCAATTTCAAAAGGGGCTCTGGCCAGTTCGAAGACCAGCACAGCCAGGCGGCTGATCACCGAAATGAAGAGCGGCGCGCCCGCTTTGGCCACCCGGATCAACTCTGAGACCGCCCGGTCCCTGTCCATCGGGTCGAGCACATGGGAGAGCGGTCCTCCGGTACACACCACGGCGTCGAAAGTGTGGTCGGCAAAAAGCGATAAATCCACGATGCTGCCTTCTCGGATGTCTTTAACCCGCTCCTGCAAGTCCGCCTTTTTGATTTGGCGCCTGGCAAACTCAAGATTGGCGGGGTCAAATCCAGCAGGACCACCCCATGGCCGCGCCGGGCCAGCTCGAGCGTATATCTGCCCGGGCCTCCGCCGGCGTCCAGCACCAACCCACTTTCCGGCAGGTATTTTTCCAGGAAATGCAGGGTCGTATCCAGTTCCAGGTGGTGATAGGGGTCTTTGACCAGTCGCCGCCATTCGTTGCGGACTTGAGAAGTGTAAAACTGTTTAATCAGGGTTTCTGACATCATCCCTCCTCGCCCGGCGGGTAATATTCCAACCTGATTTTAATCTATTTCCAGTTTAATTTTAATCTTACTGGGTTATTATCAATATGTTCGATAAAAATAATAAATATTAAATTGAAATTAGGTATAAATAATCTATGGGTGTTGGATCGGATTTATTGGAGGTAGGAATGTACGGGACAATTGCAAAGATGATCGTAAAGCCGGGAGCGATGAACGCACTACGCCAGGTATCTGGTGAAATGTACCGCCCGGCTGGTTTTATTTCCTCTTATGTGTACCAGATGGACTGCAGTTCAGATGAAGTCTGGCTGGTGGTCATGTTCGAGAGCGAAGAGGCTTACAAGAAAAACGCCGCCAGCCCCGAACAGGACCGGGAATACCGCCGCATCCGCGAACTGTTGGTGAAGGATCCGGAGTGGCATGATGGCTGCGTGATATTTTCGAGTAAGGAAGGTGTATATCATTATTGGGCCCAACCCTTCATGGTTCCTTAGCAGGGGGCAAGTTGGGAATTTCCGGTTTCCGGCATGCTGGGGGTAATCGGAGAACTGGTCTAAGTGAGTAGCCTGAATGAGTATTTACAGGGATAAGCTTTTCAGCTTATCCCTGTAGGTTTAAATTGCGCCCCGCAGGGAAGATCCTGCGGGGCTGTCTTTGGCTGGCGCTGATTGCCCGAGAAAATAATCAAAAATCAGCAATCATAAAACTAATATCATTTGAAGGCGAACACCACTTCCGGAGAGTTCTGCACGCTGTTGAAGGCGATAAACATCTTGCGGCAGGTACCGCGGAAGGATTTATCGGTTTTCCAGTTGATCATCCATCTGCCGTTCCCCTGGTATTTCAAACCAGATTTACCGGGGGAACCGATGGCACTGGCTGTAGTTGGATCGCCGATCAGAGAAGTGCAATCGACCTTGTAAGACATGATCTTGATCGTGCTAAGAACAGTCGCCTTGCTGACAGGTTTGCCGTTGGCATCCGTCAGCCACCATTTGATCGGGATGGTCTGTGGAGCATTGGCTTTGTTGATTACGCCCATACGGATGGGCGGCAGAAAACCTTTGAAGACGTACAGGGTAAAAGTGACGCAGCTGGGAGCGCTGGTGTTACCAGGTACGTCTGTGCCTGTAACGCATACCGTGTTTGCCCCAGCATTGATCGGATTGATGGTGGCTGTAACGGCTTCACTGACCGCATCGAAAGCGCCATCGACTGCCGTCATGGGTGACGGGGTGCCGCCGTTGAGCGTGTAAGCTGCCGCGGCGATCTTCGATCCGCCGGTGGTGCTATCGTTAATGGTGGCTGTGACGGTGGCTGTCCCGGTCGATCCTACCATTACGGCAGTGACCTTTACGTTCGAAACGACAGGAGGCGTAAGATCCGCCACGGTAAAGGGGGTGCATACGTCCGGTCCAGTATCCCCGGCTGCGTCATCGGCGTGCACGCACACCTGGTTAGGACCGACCAGGGCAGCGGTGAAAGTAGCGCGCGCGTTCTCAGCCATGGAGTTGAAGGCGCCGTCGGTGGCAGTCATCGCCGTCCAGGCTCCGCCGTTCAGGCTGTATTCGGCCGAGACGATGTTTGAGGCAACGGCCGTGCTGTCGATGGAAGCGGTCAGGGTGGCCGTGCCGTTGAATGGCACCGGAGCGGGGGCAACCGCTACGCTCGAGGTAATCGGGCCAAGTGGGTTCAAGGCAGCTAAAACACTGCCCGCTGGCATCAACGCCAGTGCCAGCATGACGATAGTAAAGATCGATAGTGCTTTCATTATTCTGTTCATTTTTTTCTCCTTTCAGGTCTATATCACAAGGGTCCGGTAAGAATTTCTTATGTTAAAAGCAGCCGGCTTATTTTTTGTGCCCGTTACCGCCTTTTTGACTTTTATCAGGAGCCTCTTTGGGTGTTTTAACCGGTTTGTTTGGATTGTTGGATTGGGGGATACTGGTGGCGGCCGGTTGAGCAGGTGAGCTGGTGAGCTGTGTGTCTGGCTCATCACAGCGCCTGGCGTTGCCATTGCCATTTCCATTATCGTTGTTACTTTTACCCTGGCCGCTGCATTGGGCGGCGTTGTTCTCCGGTTCAGGCGTCGCCGCCTTGGCAGGAGTGCTGATGGCTTCTTGTGCGTTGTTCACCACGATAGTCGGGGTTGGCGTAGCTTCGGATAGCTTTTTATCCTGCTTTTGTTGCTGCTGGAGCAGTTGGTGGATCGATTGAGGGTCTTTCACGCCTTGTTCGGCCAGGCTTACCTTTTGTTGCAACATCTCGACTACCCGGGTGTAGTTGGCCGAGGCGTGGGGGTTGGCCTGAGATTGCAGCTTGAGGAGCTGGTCTTCGTGCTGCTGCAGGTTAGCCTGCATATTTTCTAACGCTTTCACCGCCCCGCCATTTTCCAGGCTGGCAGCGCTGTCCAGGGCGGCATTCAACTCGTTTTGCAGCCGGTCAATCACCTGCACCCCGGCGTCCTGGCCAGCCTGAGCCAACTTATCGATTTCATCCAGGCGGCGGTCGGCGAAGGCCAGATTGAGTTGAAACTGGCTCTGAGGGTTGACCACCAGCCTCAAACGCACGTCTTCACTAAGTAATTTGACCGGGTAGAGGATCTGGTTGGGCTGGCTGCCCTGGGCGGCATAAACGACCGTACCACTGCCCACCAGCAAAAGCGCCAGCACAATGCAAACTGCCGCGGCAGCGGAAAGGGCCAGTCTGGCTGGCCTGCCAGAAACGAAGGATTTGAAGGTTCCCCACAGGTTCTGGCGGTAAGAAGAATGGGCTGGCAGGCTGGCTGCCTCACCCAGGAACCTAGCCTGGCCGGTTTTTTCAGCGTCTGGCAAACGCCCGGGCACATCATGCAAGACCAGCAGTCTCTTTTGCATCCATTCTTCTGAGTGGCCGTTTGAAACTTTATTCATTCTTCTTCTATCTCATCTTCTGCAAGCATCTTCCTCAGGTTGGCGATGGCCCGGTGCTGTAAAGCTCTGATCGCTCCAAGCGGTTTGTTGAGGGCGGCTGCCACGTCTTCGTACTCCCAACCTTCCAAAAAGCGCAGAGCGATCACCTGGCGCTGCTCACCACTGAGCTGTCGCAGGGCTGCGCGCATCCTGGCCTGCTCCAGCTTCGTATCCAGGCTCTGCGGCAGGGATGGCCGCGCCTCGTCAGCCAGGTTTTCGTCAAGTTCAGTGGAGAGCCTGAAATGGCTGCGGTAGCTGTCTGTGATCCAGTTGTGGGCGATGCGGTACAGATAGGCCTGCAGGTATTTTTTGGGGCCGCGGCCTTTGTGGAGAGCGTGTAGAAAACGGCTGAATGTTTCAGCGACACACTCTTCCGCCAGGTCTGGTTCGCCCAGCAGGCGCAGACTGTATAAATAGATGCCGCGGTTGAAACTGTCATAGATAGCTGCCAGTGCTCTAAAATCAAGGCTCTTTGCACTGTCAAGGAGTTCCTTTTCTTGAGAGGAATCCATTCTCATATCTTATGACGGAATCAACCGGTTTTTGTTACGGCCCAGGTACAATTGATTCACTTAGCCTGGTTTTTCACTTTCAACAAATAAGAGACCGTGCGCCGATCCATGTCATGGGGATAGGTAAACCCCAAACAACCACCCACTTCAGTCGCGGTTTTACGCATCAGGGAAATTGTTTTAAACATTGCTTCCCAATTCTCTTCCAGCCCAGCCCCTGTATAGGTGTTTTCTAATTCTGTCCAGAGATCACTGCGCAACCATTTCTTCAACCACCGTCCGTATGGACCGGGTTTCACCGCCCAATGGTGGTCAATTTCAAGATGCCATTCCAGCATCGGGCGCAGATGTTCCTGCTTCATAAAGTTATCCATGATAAATTTTGCTGCCATCATGTCCTCGCGCCACAGGTATTTTGCAACGTAAGTAGCTTCGAGAAAGAACACCTCAATCGCCTCCTGATATTCGGCCTCCGCCGGTGGTATCGGGATATAAGCCCTAAAGGTAGGCGGTTTCAGTTCATCCGTGATGTGATCCTTGTCGAGCAGGACCCGGTAGCCAGCATCAAATTCAGCAGGCAGGTGCGCATCCGCAGTGATTTTCTTCAATATTTCTACCGGCCATAGGGTGAAATCGATCTTCAGCCCGTTCTCAAACTGGGTAACATACCCGGACTTGAGGAAACCGTCTTGGGGTTCCAGCGGATCGCGGTACACTACCAGTACCGGACCGAAATTTTCCAGCCAGGTTCGATCTTCATAGAAAGGATAAACGTCGCTCAAGACCAAGATCACATCATAATCGGAGAACACGTCGACGGGGGCATTGGGGATGGCGAGCGAACTGGTTAATATGGCAACCCGCACTAAAGGCTGGTGTTCTGCCCACCGGGTCAGGTTGGCGATTATCTCTTCTTTGTCCTTTTCCGAGTATATCATTCCAGTTCCTTGAAATTGAATAAGAGTCAAAAAGATAAAACCATTCGACCTATTTTCCCCAGAAGCTCAAATTATCAAAGGTTATCAGCATAAGGGTGCCATCATTCTGGTGGGCGTGGTGAGAATAGAAGATAAGTTTTTTGCCATCTGGCGAGAAGAGCGGGGAGAGGTCTTCCAGGCCGGGATGCGGAAAATACAACAGGGTGGCGCCATCGATGGTAATGACGAAGATTTCCGAGTCGCCTGCCGGGCTGGCGTGGAAAGCGATCCATGAACCGTCGGGCGACCAGGCTTCTCCGCCCATGCCAGTTAGCTTTGGCAGCACTTGCACCTGCCCGGAGCTGTCGGCATTGATCATGTACAGGATGGAATCGGCCTGGTAGATGATCTTTTTTCCGTCTGGCGACCACTGCATACCGGCCTCGAAGGCCGGGTTCTTGATCAACTGGATAAAACCAAAACCGTCTGGGCGCGTGCTGTACATGCCTGCCCCACTGCCGGAGCGGTCCAGGCCCGAAAAGACCAGCGCGCTTCCATCCGGAGACCAGACCGGCTCAGTCGAGTTATTCACATCAGCCGCCAGGTGCAGGTTCGACCCATCGGCTTTCATCACGTACAGATGACCCGTTTTATCTTGCCGGTCAGAGATAAAGGCGATCTGGCTACCATCCGGCGACCAGACTGTCTGACACTGGCTGGCATGGTCGTGGGTAAGCTGGGTCAGGACGCTGCCATCTACCGACGCCACAAAGACATTCGTCCCTGATCCGTCCGCGGCGGTAGAGCAAAACAGGATCTGCGAGCCGTCTGGCGACCACTGCGGCAGGAAATCGTTGGCGCCCTGGTGATCGACCAGCTTCGTCCAGCCGCTTCCGTCAACTGCCGCGGTATAGAGCTGGGCGTGGTTGGGCTGGCTGGGTTCATCCAGGGCAAATACGATGAAATGCCCATCCGGCGACCAGGCCGGGGTGAGCGGATTGCCGGTCAAGCCTACGGCCAGGTTGATCGGCTGAGGGGTTGGCACGGCGGTGGCCGGGCCGGGAGTTGTTGTAATCTGGATGGCGGGTGTGAAAATGGGGGTAGCAGTAAGGCTGGGGAGTGCAGAAAAGCCGCTCGCCGCCGGTGTTGGAGGAAAAGTAGACGCGATCTTTTGGGCTACCAAAGACCTGGGCGTCAGGGTGAGCTTCCATTCTGGCGGCAGCAAATTCGAACAGGCGCTAAGTAACAATAAAAGAAACAGGTTGAAAAACCAGTTGGTTCTCATGATATGGCTTTCTTTGAATTTCAAAGGTGACTTTCTGTCATTGCAAGGCGTCTTTGCCGGCGCACATGTGTCCCCTTTGGGAAATGACAGTGCAAAAACTTTCGGATAGGTACCTATTCTAATTCACCGTACTCGAAAAGTGTATAGATTTCAGCCGCCTGGCCCACGCATTCTTTGCCGCGGTCGATGAAATAGGCCACTGGCGTGGTCGATGGTGCAGCGCCGGCGCTTTTTACCCGCCGCAGCAGGTGCCACAGGCGCTGTTCGAGACTCCAGCGGTTCTTCCGGGGCTGCAAACTCCAGCGTTTCTGGCCAATCCTGGCAGCATACCAGCGCAAATCGGCCAGTATGGCGCTGAGGCGGGCTTGCGCCTCCTCATCTGCCTGCAGGCTGCCGGCCAGGCTTTGATAAGCTTCCTCCAGCCGGTCGAGTAATTCAGGAACTTCCGGTCGGGGTTCAGGCTCAACAATGTGGGTGACCCAGCCAAGGATATCCTTCGCACTGACCCAGCCGTTCTCTTTGCCCAGGCTGTTGACGATCAGGAATCGCTCGTCCTGGATATCTGCCACCAGGTGCAAGATGTAGCTGTCACGCCATTTCAGGAAGACGATGTCCCCTGTTTTAATCTGGCTGGCGTCTGAAACCGGCGAGACCGTCAGCGTCTGGCCATGTTTCAGGGCGGCGCGCATGGATGCCAGATCACCGCCATCCGGGATGGTATAGGTAAATGAAAAGCCTTCCTCTAACGCTTCAACCAAAGGATCTTTATGTTTTACCACGGCTGCTCCTCCAGCAAGAAATCGAGAGGTTCATTGGGAATTGCCGTGGTGAACTCCCAGATTTGGGGTGTCATGACACCCCAAATCTGGGGATCTTCCACGGTAAAATCCAATGAGACGTAATATTTCCTCATGCCATTCTAGACGATGAACTGCCTGGCCCAACTGGCGAAGGCTGGGAAAACCTCTTCCGGTTCGGGCAAGTTAGGATGCCAGCGCTTCTCATGCTCGAACTGCAGCCAGCCGTCGTAGCCGCTGCCTTTCAGCAGCCCAATCAACTCCGCCAGGGGCAGCGAACCGGCGCCTGGCAGCACATAGCGCCAGCCATCTTCCATCGCCAGGGGATGGCCCGGTTCGTAGACTGCGTCTTTGATGTGGGTATAGCCCACCCGGCCCTTCAAGGCGGCGAAGGTATCTTTGGGAGCTTCCCCGCCAATCCGGTAAGTATGGCCCATGTCCCAGATCGCTCCAAAGGCCGGATCGGGAATGCTTTCCAGGAGCAGGCGGCAGTCGCTGGCCTTGACCCACAGGTCGTGAGTCTCGAACAGCCAGTGCAGGCTGTGGGCGCCGTCCAGGGCCAGAATGCTTTCGATGCAGCCGCGCCCGGTGGCAGCCAGCTCTTCCCGGGTATATGTTTTAAGGTCGCCGGAGCCAAAAATACGCACGTTGGTGCAGTTGAATGCCCGGGCAGTGTCGATAGTGCGGCGCGCTTCTTCCAGGTTGTCCTTGCCCTTTTCCGCCACGCACACCTGGATGCTCGAGCTGATGGCGCTGACCTCCAGCCCGGCGTCATTCAGCCGGCGCAGAGTCGCCGCAGCGTGGGTGGTGAAAAGAGGCAGCAGGGTGATATCGAGCGTGTCCAGGTAACCACGGAAATCGACCCCATCGTAGCCAAATTCCTGCCCGCGCCGGCAGATTGTATCCAGGTCCCAGTTGGGGCATCCCAGAGTCATAAAGGTGAGTTTCATGGCGAACCTCCTAATGGTAAGGCTCAAAGGATTTGTTGAAATCATCGACCCGGCCCTCACGCGTTTCTTTTTGAAACTGTGAAGTGCGGACCAACTCGAGCAGTTTGGCTTCGTACAGGTCGGCATCGAACGGCAGGTCAACCGGTTTGCCCAGGAACTGCGAGAGCATGATGGCGTTGCCCAGCGCCAGCGAATGGATGCCTTCTTCTGCCCGGGCGACCAGAGGGCCGCCGTGCAGGATCGCATTGGCGAATGCCTCGATTACGTAGGCGTGGCCCACCTCAGCCGCCGGTTGAAAGGGAATGTCTTCGAGCTGGTATTCCATCCGGTCGAAGGCGCTCGGGGAGGTGCGGATAAAATCAAGCATAGAAGCGCGGTTGTGGGCAAAGGTTAGGCGCCCATCCTCGAAGATCAAGCATCCATTTTCGCCCACGATTTCCAGGCGGTTTGAGCCAGGCAATTCGGCCGTGGTGGTGATGAAATGGCCCACCATGCCATTTTCGTGCTCGAAGTAGCCAGTCACTTCATCTTCCACTTCGATCCTGTGATACTTGCCAATTGAGGCATAACCTGCCACACGTTTGGGCACACCGAAATACCACTGGTAGATATCCAGATTATGCGGGCACTGGTTGAGCAGCACCCCGCCACCCTCGCCTTTCCAGGTGGCGCGCCAGCCGCCGTTGTCGTAGTAAGTCTGCGAGCGGAACCAATCTGTGATGATCCAGGTGGCGCGCACCAGCCGCCCCAGCACGCCCTGCTCGATCAGCTCCTTGCCTTTGCGCCAGTAACCCTGGGTGCGGTTCTGGAACATGATGGCGAACACCAGGCCGGGGAACTGTTGGCGCGCCTGTTCGCAGGCAGCGATCATCTTCTGCCCGTCCTTAACGTGCACCGCCAGCGGTTTCTCACTCAGCACGTGGATGCCGCGCTGCAGGGCGTCGATGCTGATCGGGGTGTGGAAGTAATGAGGTGTGGCAACCATCACCCCATCCAGTTCAGCTTTATCCAGCAGGTCGTGATAGTCATAAAAGGCCGGCACGTGGTACTGTGCGGCAGCCTGGTCGGCGCGGCTTTTGTCGATATCGCACACGGCCGCCAGTTGCGTGTTGCTGATGCGGCCCAGGTCGCGCACGTGCTGGCTGCCCATAATACCCACACCGATGACGGCTATTCTGGCTTTTGTATTTTCTTCCACGGGAGACTCCTTGGTGAGTGAAGCGCACTTCAGGGCTAATTATACCCAGGATTAGAACTGATCAAAGCTTAATCGCCCGGGTGGCAAGGAAGGGCGGGAGGTAACGCGACAGGAGATCACCCGCTTCGGGTGGATACGCATCTTCATAAAAACCTGCAATCACAAACCCGGCTTCAATCTGCCCCCCGATTTGCTCGCCGAGCGTATGGCTGAACTCGAGCGGCACACCTGCTTCCAGAAATTCTCGGCGTTCATCGCCGGTGAGATCCTTATCATCCGCATAAGGCAAAGCGTACCTGACCTGGAGGATATATTGCTTCCCCAACTCATGATCGAAAATATAGCCGACCGGATTAGCAAAGCCGGAGAGCAGCGCCCCGCCATGGCGCAAGATACGGAAGGCTTCCCGCCACACTTTCAGCACGTCTGCGGCAAAACAATTAGATACAGGGTGGACGATGAGATCAAAGGTCTCATCGGCAAACATCGACAGGTCCGCCATATCCCCCTCCACCGTGTGGAGGGTCAGGCCATCCCTTCCGGCTACGCTTAGGTCCTGTTCCAACTGGCGCGGAGAAGCATCCAGCACGGTTACGTTGGCGCCTGCCGCAGCCAGGACCGGCCCTTGCTGTCCCCCACCAGAAGCCAGGCAGAGCACCTCCGCGCCGGGTAAGGTAGGGAACCAATCCAGCGGCACGGGTTTGGTTGGGGTGAGAATAATCTGCCAGCGCCCTTGCCTGGCCTCAGCAATCACGGCGCGGCTGACCGGCTGCGTCCATTGATTGCCTTTTTCGACTTCCCGGTCCCAGGCTTTGCGATTGTAGGTATAAATATCCATCAAGGGTTTCTTTTTCATTTTTGCTCCACCAGGCTCAAGGCCGTGGCAATGTCCTCGGCGATCATCTTGCGTTTGATTTTTTCAATGAAAAAGCTGGGCCCGGCCTGCAGGTAAGATGGGAGAGCCCGTTGGCCGTGGAAATAGTAGTCCCCTCCACGGATCTTATAGGTCGAGCCGGCCGGGATCACCCGCCTCTGCCCTTCCCGCCGGGCAATTTGGTTAACTGCCTTGATTGCCACATCTCCCATCAGCAAGTACACCCGGATGTGTGGAAATAAGGCCAGCTCCTGTTCCAGAATGTGCGAGCATTCATCAATCGTGCTGGTTTGAATGCCATAAGCGGTCTTGCCGCATTTCACGGCCGTGGTCAGGTAAACTCCCAGATTTAGGATATCCCCTATCGAGGACACCTTCGCCCCGGCATCCTGGAAGGCCAACACCGTGGTCTCTTCGAACAAAGCTCCTTCGCCGGCGTAATAGTAATCCTTAGGGTCGGGCGGGGCGGCCTCCGAGATCATTATGATGGTGATATCCTCAACCTTCACATCCAAATCCGCAACGGCGTAGCATTCATGTTTAACGTCAGCGCAAGGGAACGTTCTGCAGCCTATACACGGGTTGATCTTCATTTTTAGTCCTTTAACGATACTCTTCTATCCCACTTTCGAAGACCTGCGGGTCTTTATTTTCGATCCCAAATAAGGCTTCCGCCAGGCCAAAGGTAGCCTGGTAAAAGCAGGCGCACTGCAGCGGGACCCCGGGGATGCGCGGGTAGCCCACAAAGGCCTGCCCAGGGAGCTGCCCTTCCAGGTGGACGAACTGCAGGTTGGAAATTTCCAAGTTTAGGTAGCCGCGAATACCGCCGAGGATGGCCGTCTCGACCTTCAAATTCTCGATGCCCTGGGCATAGCGCGGAAAGCGCAGGATCAGCGCCCCGTTGACGACCAGCACGTCGTTGTCCTGGCCCTGTTCGTTGACCTCGACCAATTCGAGCAGGTAATCCGGGTAGACCCACCGGAAGCCGTACAGGCAGGTTTCGAGGCGAGACATGTTGAAAAATCTAGATCCACTCGGCGTCAACCGTGCGTTCGTTGCGCACATTGCCGGTGTTGAGCGTGGTTTTCGGTTCGAGCAGGATCACCTGCACCTCGTACTCGGCGACCGGGCAATGTTCTACCCCGTGGGGAAGGATGGCGAATTCGCCTTCGTTCAGCACGATCTCGCCGTCCCTCAGTTTGATCACCAGGCGCCCTTTGACCACCAGGAAAAGCTCGTCCTCGCTTTTATGCAGGTGCCAGACGAATTCCCCCTTGAGCTTGACCAGCTTGACGCAGGCATCGTTCAGCTCGCCCACGATCTTCGGACGCCAGTACTCCTGAAACAGGCTGAATTTTTCAGCCAGGTTAACTTTGTGCAATTTAGGCTGAATAATCTACCTCCTTCACATACCTGCCATCCCCAACACTTTCGCCGCCCGGATGGTCACCCACGGGTTAGGCTGCTTCTTAGAGCCGAAATCGGTCCAGGTCTTTCCACGGTAGTCATATTCCAGCGCCCAGCGCCCCTGGGCATCCTGTTTGTCCTGGATGATTTTCAGAGAGTTAACCAGGCGGGGGTCGCCGCCATAGCCCAGGCGTACCAGCGCCTCGACGTTTTGCAGCAAATCGGTAATGTAAAAGACCGGGAAACCAAACAGCCACCAATCCCGGCTGGGTTTCGCATCATTATGGGTAGGATAGTCGGCCATGGCCAGGTCACGGCTGAACAAAAAGTCGACCCCCTGCTGCATGGCGCGCTCGATCAGCGGGGTACGGCGTTCGACCGGCAGCTTGCTGAAAGCCAACATCACCTTCACCGCCCCCCAGGCGCACGCCTTTTTTTCGTTGGCTCCGCAGGCGAACTGCGGCCCGCATTTGTAAGCGTAGTAGTGCAACCCGGTCTGTTTATACTCCGTATGCGCGCCCGCCAGGCCTTCCCCGGTGACGGTGCGCGCCATCCATTCGAAGGCGGCCTCCAGGCGCAGGTCGTCATAACCCAGGTCGAGCAGCGCTGCGCACAGGTTGCCCTGCTGGCAGTCCAGCGTCCCAGAAGGGGACCCATTGATTGAAAACTGCCCGTTTCTGGTCAGGGCATGGTCGAGCAGGTAAGCACAGGCTTTGGCGATGCGGTCGTCTTCGCCGGCCTGGGCGCCCAACTGCGCCAGCAGTATTATCGACCAGATCGTACCGCGGTACTTAGGGTTGTACCCGGCCCCTGGTTTGCACCAGTAACCGGCGTCTTCCATGTTATCCAGGATGGCGGTAATCGGCCCCTGGCAGTAGGCCTCCTGCCGGGCAGCTTCCATTTCCTGGCTGTCCAACGGTAGATTGGTCAATTGGCGCAGCGCCAGGTACTTTACCCCGGCAGTTTCTGAGCTTAGCAGCCAATCCAACGTTTCTCTCTTGAGCTGTGCATTACCTGCCATATTCCCTCTTTTCGAAAAGGAGTCATCAGCTTTTGGCTAATTGCTAATCGCTCCTAACAATTAGTTCTTCCTGCGGCCTGGTCAAAAACTCCGCTCCCTCAGCGGTCATCAGCACGTCCTCTTCCAGCCCAACGTAACCATGACCTGGCGCCATCACTCCCGGCTCGATAGTGAAGACCTGCCCAACCTCGAGCGGCAGAGTCGGAGCGCTGCCGTAGCGCTCCCACAGCGGCGCGAGCAGTCCGCCGCCGTCGTGGGCGTGCCGCCCAAGCTGGTGCCCGGTGGCATACAAATACTCGGGGTAGCCGGCTGAGGTAATCACCGCCCGCGTCGCTGCATCGATCTGCGTGCCAGGGACGCCCGGCTGCATGGCTTTGGCGGCAGTCTGCACGGCCAGGACGACTGTGTCGAAGGCTCTTTGCACGGCCTGTGGAGGTCGGGTTTCGCCCGGAGCCAGGAAGTACATCACGCGCTGCACATCTGAACAGAAGCCGTCTTTGCGCACCCCGAAATCGAAGTGCAAGAGCTGCCCTGGCGTGAGGATCAGCCCGGTGGGAGCAGAGTGCCCGACCGGCGAATCCGGCCCGGCGTTGACCATCGGACAGCCCTCCCCGTCAGGGGTCCAGGCGGAAGCCAACCCACGACGGGCCAGGCCAGCATGCATAAAAGCCGCAATCTCCTGCTCGCTCATTCCCAGGCGGACGAACGCGAAGGTCTCGGCGAAGATCGACTCGGTTTCAGCCACAGCCGCCCGGATGCGGCTCACCTCTCCGGCGGTCTTGCGCCCGTTCAAAGCGGCGATGATCCCTTCGGCCGAGACCAACCGCCCGGCATACTCGGTTCCGGAGAGGATTTCTGTCAGGGTGCAGTGCATGCCGTAGGTCAGTCCATCCGCCAATGGGTCGCTCAAGGAAGTGTTGACGGCGATCTGGCGCGGGTTGAGGCGCTTGATAGTCTCGCGCAGTACCTGGCTGATACCCTGGTGGTAAGGGATCACCTGGGTAAAGGCGCCGGTCAGGCGGGCGTTCTCGGCTTCGAAATGGCCGAGGATGACGAAACGCTCGCCGGAGCGGCTGATCAATACGGCGCTTGGCCAGGTCAACCCGCTATCGCCGTAAATTACCGGCAGGATCGGGTCGCCGCCCAGGGAGGTTTCACGCGTGAAGGTCAACCACAGGTCGGTGTCTTTTTCGTTGAGGATTTCAACCGCCTGGTTCACTTTTTCGAGGATGAGGTTGGTCATAAGGCAATCTACGGCAGTGGGTTCTTGTTAGCCCAATCGTTGCCCAGCACAACCTCAATATCGACCGGCGAATCAGGGTTGAACTTGTTGATAATCTGCGATTCGTGAATCTTCATCAGGTCGCTCAGGTATTTTATCGTGTAGGGTTTGCCCGTATAAATAATGAGGGACGAAATCGCCTGGGATTGGCTGGCGACGGTCTGTTCGACCACGTTAAGCCCTTGCGCCCTGAAATATTCGGCTGTGCGAGTAGCAAGGTCAGACTGGGCGGTGCCGTTGAGTAACGTAATTCGCGATTGCTCATCCCCCACCAGGCTGGCCGGGTCTACCTTAGCCGCTCCTGGCTTGATGGCCGAGTTAGTCGTAAAAATTGCATCCCGGATTACGCGGATCTTATCCGGGATGGGGATCAGGACATCTTTATTTGTACCATCACTCAGAACGGTGCTGGTCTGGATCACGTCCTTAACTGTG
Organism: uncultured Chloroflexia bacterium; assembly: GCA_963820415.1. Classification (GTDB taxonomy): domain Bacteria; phylum Chloroflexota; class Anaerolineae; order Anaerolineales; family Anaerolineaceae; genus CAWFZT01. The sequence continues at coordinate 285,538 of CAWFZT010000006.1, forward strand.
ATCAGGCCGCGTTTAATGTGCGATGTATCTATTGTCTGCGCCAGTTGGGCCAGCCTGAGAACCTGGTCCACGGTCAGGTTGGTGCGGATGCCTGAAGACAAGTCTTGGAACATAGCCGGGGCTTTGACGATCAGGGTCGGCAGCATTTTAGCTTGCAGGACATTGTCGCGGATAGCCATGATCACTTGCTGCTGGCGTTGCGAACGGGCATAGTCTTCAGAAAGGCCGCCATTTTCATCGTCGTGGCGGTCGCGGGCGTAGGCCAGCAGCGTCGGGCCATCCAGCGTCTGCACGCCGGGTTTGATCTCAAATATGCCGGGTTTGCCGATCAGCGAGACGTGCATGGTATTTTGGACGTTGATCGTCACCCCACCCAGCTCGTCGATAAACTTGGCAAAAGCGCCAAAGTCGATCTGGGCATAATACTGGATCGGCACACCCAGAAACTCCTCCACGGTGGCGACTGCCAGTCCTGGCCCACCGCCGGGCACCTTGAACGCATCCCCAAGGAAATAAGCCGTGTTGATTGGCCCGTAATCGAAGCCGGGGATATCCACCCACATATCGCGCGGGATGGAAAGCATCCCAGCGGTTTTGCTGACCGGGTCGATGGTAAAAAGGATCATCGAGTCGGTGCGGGAGGGGGCGTTGGCATTCTCGCTCCAATCGCGATAATCCAGGCCCATCATCAAGATGTTGACCCGGCTGGCGCCATCCCAGGGGACGGCGGTTGGGCCGGGCATCAGCTCCATGGGAGTGACAGCCAGCGTGGTGTTGGGTGTGCCGGTCGTAGCCGGGGAAACGGGAGCCGGGTTCAAAACGCTGGTGTCCGGTGCCCCTGGCAAGGTGGTTACGTTCCAGGTATTGACCAGGTTGCGGGCCAGAGAATAGCAGCCTATGGCAGCGCCGATGGCCAACACAATAAAACCGATTAATAAACCCAGACTCAGTCGATCCAGAGCCGGGCGGTGTTTCGCTTGGTTAGTTTGGTTAAGGTCCATTAGTGTAATTTTATTCGATAAACATGCATGAAATTCAAGTCTAGACTGCTTGAATTATACCAGACCAGTGGAAGGGAATTTTGGATGGAAGTCTCTCAGGGCAGCGGGTTCTTGTACGCCCAATCACTGCCCAGGATCACTTCCACGTCGAATTTTGCATCGGGGCTGAACTTGTTGAAGATGCGCGAGTTGGGGATCTTCATCAAGTCGGCCAGGTATTTTACCGTGAAGGGCTTATTGGCGTACACATAGATCAACGAGGTCTCGTAAGATTGGTCAGCGTTGGACTCGTCGACCACGGCCAGGCCCTGCTTCTTGAAATATTCGGCGGTGCGAGTAGCCAGGCCAGACTGCGTGGTGCCGTTGTGCACGGCGACGCGCGCCTTCTCGCCCTTCATCTCCTTGACTGGATCGCTGGCCACCGGCGTGGCCTGAATGGGCGGTTCAGTGTTGGCAAAAGCTTGGTCGCGGCGGATGCGGATGCGGTCCGGAATAGGGATAAGAATTGCCTGGCCATCCGATGACCATGAATCCCTCACATCGGTTAAGTCAATCACCACGCGGTGGATGCGCGCCTTGTCGATTGATTCCGCCAGCACCGCCAGGCGGATGATCTGGTCTAGGGTCAGGTTGGTATGGATACCGCTGGCCAGGTCTTGATAAATAGCCGGTGCCTTGGCGATCAGGGTCGGCAGCATGTTGCCCTGTAGAATATCGTTGCGGATATCCATGATCACTTCTTGCTGGCGCTGGGAGCGGGCAAAATCGTTACCGTCCGTGTAGCGGTTGCGCACGTATGCCAGCAGGGTCGGGCCGTCCAGCGTCTGTACGCCCGGTTTGAGCTCGAAGCTGCCGGTTTTGCCCACCAGCGATATGCGCATGGTCTGGTGGACGTATACGTCTATCCCGCCCAGCTCGTCGATCAGCTTGGCAAAGGCGTCAAAGTCGATTTGGGCGTAATACTGGATGGGCACGTCCAAGAGCTGTTCCACGGTTTTAACGGCCAGGGCAGGCCCTCCGCCTGGCAGCTTGTTGGCCGCGCCCAGGTAGAAAGCCTGGTTGATCTTGGCGTAATCGAAGCCAGGGATGAGCACCCACGTATCGCGCGGGATGGAAAGTATCCCGGCGGTCTTGTTAACCGGATCGAGGGTGAACAGCATCATCGAATCGGTGCGGGAGGGGGCATCCGGACCGTCCTCCCAATCACGATAATCCAGGCCCATCACCAGGATGCTGATGCGGCTGTTCCCATCCCAGGGCTTAGCCGTCGGACCGCCTTTTGGCTGCAAGGGAGCTGTATAGACTTTACCGTCCGGGGCACGCGTGGTTCCGGGTATAGCAGTTCCAGATTTCGTCGAACCAGGCCCGGCGACAACCGGCAAATCCGTCCCGTTCCACGAAGCAACCAGGTTACGGATCACAAAATAACCCACCATGAGGGTGGTGATTATCAGCACTGCCAAACCGATCAATAAAACCAGGCTCAGGCGGTCGAGGGTTGGGCGGCGTCTCGTTTGATTGGATTGTATGCGATCCATACCTTTTTTGCCGGTTTACCCACGGAAACACTCATTTCACGGGCGGGGGAGGGACAGGCAGTTGATCGATCGGAGTATTGACCCACTTATCCCCTTCGCTGATCAGCATCATAGGGATATCATCCACCACCGGATACTTCCTCCCGCACTCATGGCAGACCAGCCATGCCTCTTTATAGAATTCTAGTTTGCCTTCTTTTTCACGTACACAGGAAGGACACCTCAGGATTTCGAGCAGTTCGTGGTGTACCATATTTCCTCCGGGAGTATTAGTAATAAAAATATTATACCATGAGCGATGTTGAGAAAAATTGACTTATCCCTTCCAACTATGTAAAATTATTCGCGTCGTTATTTGTCAACACTTGCAAAGACGGACTTCCCCCACAAGGAGAAAAGCAGTGAGTATAAACATTGGTTTAATTGGGGCAGGACGTATGGGAAAGGTCTATGCCCAAACGCTGGCGTTCTCAGTTTCTGAAGTGCGTATATTGGCTGTGGCTGATCTCGACCTGGCCACAGCTCGCCAGCAGGCCGAAAAGTATGCTATTCCATATCATTACACCGATTACCAGCAGCTCCTGGCGCGGGACGATATCCAGGCTGTGGTCATCGCCACCCCCACCGCCACTCACGCCCAGGTGATCATGGACGCGGCCGCAGCCGGCAAGCACATCTTCAGCGAAAAACCCCTCTCGCAGACGCTCCCGGAATGCGACCGGGCCCTGGCAGCCGTCAAAGCTGCAGGGGTCAAGCTGCAAATGGGTTTCATGCGCCGCTTCGATCCGCCTTACCAGATGGCGAAACAGAAAATCGACGAGGGAGTGATTGGCACACCGGTCATGTTCAAAGCCACCGGCCGCGACCCCCGGCGTACCAGCCTGGAATTCGCCCGGCGTGAAAACAGCGGTGGAATGATCCTGGATATGGGCGTGCATGAGTTCGACCTGGCGCGCTGGTTGATGGGCAGCGAAGTGACCCGCGTCCAGACCGAAGGGGACTGCCTGGTTTACCCGGAATTGAAGGAGGTTGGCGATATCGACAATGCCGTGATAAACCTGCGTTTCGCTAACGGCGCCATTGGCAATATCGACCTCAGCCGTAATGCCGTGTATGGCTACGACATCCGCACCGAGGTGCTTGGTTCAGAAGGCAGCCTGCTGATCGGCAAGTTACAGCAGACCGCCACCCTGGTGATGACCCGCCAGGGGGTCACTCACGACACGGTGCCCTACTTCATGGAACGTTTCGGCGAGGCTTACGGCGCGCAAGTGCGCCAGTTTGTTCACTGTATCACCCAGGGCTACGAGCCTTCGCCGACCGGCCTGGATGCCCGCCAGGCAACCGCCATCGGTATCGCGGCCACACGTTCGCTGGATGAAAACCGACCTGTTCTGGTCAACGAAGTCTAAGATCCGGCCAGTAAAAAAGTCGATTAGAGAGTAATCTCTTTTGCCACTTACTTCACCGTGATCGTGAAGTGCACCGGGCAGAAGAAAAGATGGTTGACATATAGAGAGTAGCTGGTTACGTAAGTGCCGTGGATGTCCGGAGCTGTCATATCGACGACCAGATGGGCGTCGTGATGCGTATCGGTATGCGGCACAACAATGGGCAGACCACTCTTCTGCATGTATTTGCCGTTGGTAAAAATGAAAAGCGTCCCCAAAGGGGTGAGGGTCGGGAGATCGAAATGGGTCGCCTTCCAATCGTTATCCCCGATATTTTTCAACGTGACGCTAATATCGAAAGGAGCGTCAGGCTCAAAGGTATCCCCATCCGGTCCCGGGTCCTGATCGAGGATTTCGCATCTGAAATCGGTTTGGGATGGGGTATAGGTAATGGTTGGGGTCGGCACGGCAGGGAAAGTCAGCGTCGGGGGAATGGGGGTGTTTTCGGTTGGCCTGGCGGTCTGCGTGGCGGTGAGACTGGGCTGGGGGGTGACGCTGGCAGTCTGCGACGGCACTGGCGCGCTGCCGGTGATCGCCGCCAGGACTGTCCCGACCGCCTGGGTACGGATGGCTCCCTCCGCTAGGCCGGGAATAGGGCTGTTATGGGGGGCAGCCGGTGAGCCTGTGCAGGCGGAGGCCAGACAAATTACGGCGGCCAGGATCAGGGTCAGGATCTTTCTATGCAAATTCATACTCATTCCGAACGCAGAGCTTCAACCGGTTCTAATGACGCCGCCCGGTTGGCGGGGTAAATGCCAAAGAAAAGACCGATGAAAGTGGAAAACAGGGTTGCGAGCAGGACGGCGTCCCAGCCGATCACCGGCTGGAAAGGTGAGCCGGCGTTGCTGGCGATCAGGGCAATCCCACGCCCTATCAGCCAGGCCAGCCCGATGCCGATCACGCCGCCTATCAAACTCAAGGTGGCCAATTCGAGCAGGAACTGGGCCAGGATATCCCGGCGCCGCGCCCCAACCGCCTTGCGCAGGCCAATCTCGCGCGTGCGTTCGGTGACCGACACCAGCATGATGTTCATGATGCCGATCCCGCCCACCAGCAGAGATATACCGCTAATCCCGCCCAAGAAGATGGTGAAGACGCCGGTAATAGACGTGGCCATGCTTAATATGTCCTGCTGCTTGATCACGGTAAAGTCCATCACCCCTACCGGGCTTTGGTGGCGCATTTGCAGGATCTGGCTGATCTCATCTCCGGCCTGGTTGACCAGGTTGGCCGCGCTGGCCTGGACAATGATCTGGTCCACCTGCCCGGCGGAACTTCGATTGAAAAGGCGCGCTTGCCCTGTGGTCAACGGGATGAGCACCCGGTCGTCTTGCGAGCCGAACCCGCCACCGCCTTTGCTCTTCAGCACGCCTCCTACGCGAAACACCTGTCCGTTGATGCGGACCAACTCCCCGGTAACGCCTTCGGCGGCGCCAAATAGTTTTTTCGCCGTATCCGGGCCAAGGATGGCAACCGCTGCCAGGGAAGACATGTTCGAATCGGTGATGAATTCCCCTTCGGTGAGCGCCAGGTTGGTCAGCTCAGCATAATTGGGAGTAACGCCCAAAACAGTAGTATTCTTGGTTTCGCCGCTCGAGCTGACGTCGTAGCGGCCCTGAACGGCCGCGGCGGCTGTGTTGACCGAGGGCGCCTGGGATGGGTCGCCGACCGCCATGGCATCAGCCAGGGTCAGCGGGCGGACGTTTTTTACTCCTTCCGCCCCAGAGATGACGTAGATCAGGTTGGAACCGATACTGTTGATCTGGTTGTCGATTGAAGCCTGGGCGCCTTTGCCGATCGCCAACATGGAGATCACCGCCGCCACGCCGATCACTATCCCCAGCATGGTCAGGCCGGTGCGCAGCTTGTTGGCTGCCAGGCTTGTAAAAGCTTCGATAATTTGCAGTGCGAAATTCACATTATTGTCCTGAACTACCGCCGCCAGGCCCACCGCCATTCATGTTAGCAAACGGGTTGGTGGGCGGGTTGACCACCACCACATCGCCCTCTTTCAGGTCGCCCTGGGTGACTTCTACCATGGTATCAGCCTGCGAGCCAATCTCGATGATGACCGGCTTGAGCGTCTTCTGGTTGACGAGCACGTAGACCACGCGTTTTCCGCTCACCGTGCGCACAGCCCGGCTGGGCACGATCAGCACGTTGCTGAGCTGAGAAACGGTGATCACTGCCCCGGCGGTCATGCCCGGCTTCACTTTTTCATCGGCGTCGGTAAGCTTCACGGTCACCGGGAAATTTACCACGCCCCCGCTGGTCATGCCGGCCCGGCCAATGTCGGTCACCTCGCCGTCGTAGGCTTGTCCGGAGACTGCATCGAAGGTAAGCACGCTGGGCTGCCCAATTTCGATGTGATTGATGTCGACTTCGCTGACCTGCAAATCCACGTACAGCGCCGACAGGTTGTCGATGCGCAGGGCAAACGTGCTCGGCACGACCATGTCGCCGACTTGTACGTCCAGATTGGTAATCGTCCCGTCGAAGGGGGCGTCCAGGTGGGCTATCTTGGCGGCGGCGTCGACCATGGTGATGCGGTTATTAGCCAACTTGATGTCCGAAGCCTTAGGCCCATCCTTGACGTCGTTGTAGACGCGCTGGGCATCGGCCAGGTTAGCTTTTGCCACCTGCAGGGCTGCCTCGGCCTGGGCAATATCGTTAGCATCCGGGGCGCCGCGGTAGTAATCCAGCATCCATTTCAACTGCTGGGCGCGCTCCTGGGCGGCTCCCAGGGCGCTTTGCGCAGCGGCCCGTTCCGGGGCGCTGACGTCGAGCATGGATGTATTATCGTAGTCACTCTGTGCATCCGAAACGGCCTGCACCGCCAGGTAATAATCCCCTTCGGCTTTCTGGATGGTAAAATCATCCGCCCTGGTTGGGCTGTTCACCCAATACCGCCTGGTCTGGGCGTCATCCAGGGCTTTCTGCGCCACAGCCAGGTTTTTCTCGGCCTGGGAGCGTTGTATGCCGGCCTGGTCATACAGGTTCTGCAGGGCATTTTGGGCGTTGATCAGGTCGCTCTGCGCCTGGAGCAGGCTTTGGGGCAGCGAGGTCGGGTCGAGCACGGCTAGAATGTCATCCTTCTTGACCTGCTGCCCAATGACTACATTTACTTTTCCAACCATACCGCTTACCAACCAAACCAGGTTAGCGGTCTGCTCGGCGCGGGCGGTGCCGGTAGCGGAAATGGTGGCGGTCAACGCGCCGCGTTTGACTACAGCGGTCTGGTAGGCCGGATTGCTGGCGCTGACAGCAGCACTCGAGGCGGGGGAAAATTTAAAGTAATACACTCCACCACCGATTGCACCTATCACGATAATTGCAATCAGGATTCTGGTAATAATTTTGGTCATTGCGCTTCTCCACTCCTCGTCTGGTTGGTTGTGCTCCGTGAAACGGGCTGCGGAAATCCATACAGGATGAAGAAAGCCGGAGCCGCTCCGCCTTTAATTCCCTACCAGGATTTCTTTACAATGAGCCCGGAAACACCGATTCTAATCCAGTATTAATGGTACTATAGCGGATATTATACTGTGAGTTCAGTCTCCTGGGTAATATCTGTATATGACCGGGGTCATACCTGCTGCTTACCCTGCTCACGCTCATGTAGAAAGGCACTGTGTTAGAATAATCTTATGAAGAGATGGGCTATTCCCACGGGGATCGTGCCCCTGTTCCGGTTTTTTATCTTCGTGCGCTTCATCCTGGCCGGATTTGAGTTGCTAAATTCATTTGGGAACATGCGTATCTTTTCATTTGAAACGGCGGCTCTGACCGCTGTGATCGAATGCGCTCTGCTGTTAGCTTATCTTTCCTGGCCCTGGTTGAAGGAACGCCTTGGGAATAAATTTTTGGCAGTTGGCCTGGCGATTGCCACCCTAGGCCCCTGGATGGAAAACCTGCTGGGTCTGCAAGGCTATCCGGCGATACTTAACCAAGTCAGCCGGCAGGCGCCTTTTTTCGTGCCTGAAATCGGCCGGGTTTTGCTGATGGTCACCCAGCTCCAGCTCATCTTCACCCTGTTTATTCCGGTTATCCTGGTGGGCTGGCAGTATTCGCTGCGCCAGATGACAATTTACTGCCTGAGCCTGTTGGCGTTGGATGCTCTGCAAATCCTGGTATGGCCTGGATCGGTGCCGTTGAGCCTGTTGGTTGTAGTGGCAGCCGCCATATTCCGCACCTCCTTATTCCTGATGGTTGGTTTTGTGGTCAACCGCCTGTCTGCCGAACAAAAACAGCAGAATGCCTTGCTGCTGCAAGCCAACCGCCAGATGAGCCATTACGCTGGAACGTTGGAACAGTTGGCCACCAGTCGCGAGCGCAACCGCCTGGCGCGCGAGCTTCACGATACCCTGGCGCACACCTTAAGCGGGTTAGCAGTCAACCTGGAAGCTGTCACAGCCCTGTGGGAGACCGACCCTGCCCAGGCGCGCGAAATCCTCAAACAATCATTGGCGGTTACGCGCAACGGTCTGCTGGAAACCCGCCGGGCCATCCAGGCCCTGCGCGCCGGACCGCTCGAAGACCTGGGCCTGGTCATCGCCCTGAAGCAGATGGCCATTTCCTCCTCCGAGAGGTACGGTTTGAAGCTGGACCTCGACCTGCCGGAAAAGATGGAAAACCTCGACCCGGAAGTGGAGCAGTGCATCTATCGCGTGGCGGCTGAAGGGCTGCGCAACATTGGCCAGCACGCCCGGGCCAGCCAGGTGCGCCTGCGCCTGGCTCGCCTGGACGAGCAGGTGGAATTTTTATTGAAGGACGATGGGCGTGGGTTTACCAGCCCGCCGGCTGGAAAAAACGAGCAGTTTGGCATTCAAGGTATGTTCGAGCGCGCCGCCGCGGTGGGTGGAGTGCTGACGGTCAACAGTCTGCCTGAGCAGGGCACCGAGCTCAGGTTTACCCTGGCAGGCAAATAAACTGTGATCCGCCTGTTGATCTGCGATGACCAGGTGTTCGTATGCGAGGGGCTGCGCGCTATCTTCAGCACCGACCTTGGTATCGAAGTGGTTGGCGTGGCTTACAATGGAGAAGAGGCTCTGCGCCAGGCTGAGAGCCTGCGCCCGCAGATCATCCTGATGGACCTCAAGATGCCTGGAATGAACGGTATCCAGGCCACCCGCCAGATTCGCGATCGTTTTCCGGAGGTGCGCATCCTGGTGCTGACCACCTACGATTTCGATGAATGGGTCTTCGAAGCCATCCGCGCCGGTGCCAACGGTTATCTATTGAAGGACACTCCCCGCGAGCAGTTGTTTGCTGCCATCCACGGCACAATGGAAGGGAAAAGTTACATCGATCCATCCGTAGCGGCCAAATTGCTCGATCAGTTCAGCGGCGCCCTGCCCGCCCCGGCCAACCCGGAGGTCACCCGCCTGCTCAGCGAACGCGAGCTGGACGTGCTGCGCCTGGTTGCCCGGGGCCTGACCAATGCTGAAATTGCCCAACGCCTGTTCTTGTCCGAAGGTACGGTCAAGAACTACGTCAGCTCCATTTTCGCTAAGCTGGAGGTCTCCGACCGCACCCAGGCAACCATCTTCGCCCTGCGCAATGGGCTGGCGAAGCTCTGAAATTTCCATTTTTAGATAGACAGGTGCAGCGAAGCTGCACCTGTCTATCTAAAAATGGTTCTTATGTAAATCGCGGCAGATAGGCAATCTCTGCATCGATCAGCGCATTGACCAGCCGTTCGCTGGCTTGAATATCTGAACAATGTGGATCATTGATGAACGCCTGCACGTCCTTGCGGTGTGAACCTTCCATAGCCGCCTCGATAATCAGATCCAACGAAGCCACCTTGTGCGCCAGGGTGGGAACGACGGCCTTCGGCAGGTCGCCCAGGGCAAACGGATGCAACCCGGAGGCGTCCACTGTCGCCGGCGCTTCCAGCACACACCCTCCGGCAGGTTGCTGACCGAGCCGCGATTGGGGATATTGACAAAGAAGGTCTGCCCCAGGTTGTCCTGCTGCGAGACCAGAATATCAAGAAGCTGGGTATGTTCCCAGGCCAGCTTTTTGGAAAAGGATTCGGTATTGATCGGAGCGCCTTCTTTGACGATTTCTTCCATTTTACGGCTCAACAGCGGGTAAGATTGGTGCACGTAGCAGATGGCCTCACCCCGGAACTCCTCCACGTTTTTTATCAATGGGCGCATGAGCTGCGGGTAGAACTCGCCTACGTGCCCGTCGCCCGAGCCGGGAAAAGCGCCAAACTGTCTGTGACACGTTGGGCTATAATAATATCGACTAAACCCATCTGAAAGGCAGGAGATCATGAAAAAAATCTTGAATGACCCCAAAAAGTTTGTCGTTGAAATGCTGGATGGCTTGCTCAAGGCTCATCCCAGCCTGCTCGACCATGCCGGCGACGACCTGCACTGCATTGTGCGCCGCGGCGCCCGCGCCAGGGTAAGGTGGCCCTGGCGACCGGCGGCGGTTCCGGTCACCTGCCCGTATTCCTGGGCTACGTCGGCCAAGGGCTGCTGGATGGCTGCGCCGTGGGCGATGTATTTGCCTCGCCCAGCGCCGAGCAGATGTTCGAGGTGACCAAGCGCATCGACGGCGGCAAGGGTGTGGTGTATATCTACGGCAATTACGGCGGCGACGTGATGAATTTCGACATGGCGGCCGAAATGGCCGACATGGAAGATATCAAGGTGCGCACCGTGCTGGTCAAAGATGACGTGGCCTCCGCGCCTCCTGCCGAAGCGCACCGCCGCCGCGGCGTGGCAGGCATGGTCTTCGCCTTCAAAGTGGCCGGCGCCAAAGCCGAACAGGGCGGTTCGCTGGATGAAGTAGCCGGTGTAGCCCAGAAAGCCCTGGATAACATCCGCAGCATGGGCGTGGCGCTGTCGCCCTGCACCGTCCCCATGGCAGGCAAGCCCACCTTCACCATCGGCGAGGACGAGATGGAGATCGGCATGGGCATCCACGGCGAGCCGGGCATGCAGCGCGAGAAGCTGCAAAGCGCCGACCAGATCGCCGAGCGCATGGCGTTGGCTATTTTGGACGATCTCAAGCCGGCCAGCGGCGACCGCCTGGCGGTGATGGTCAACGGCCTGGGCGCCACCCCGCCTGAAGAGCTGTACATCCTCTACCGCAAGGTGTCTGCCATGCTGACCGAGCGGAATCTGAAAGTCCACCGCGCCTACGTAGGCGAATTCGCCACTTCGATGGAAATGGCCGGCGCCTCGCTGACCTTCTTCCGCCTGGACGATGAACTGGCCGCCCTGCTGGATTACCCGGCCCACTCCCCGTTCTTTACCCAATTGTAAAAATCTTATGAACGAGATTATTTCTTCCTCTTCTGTTATCTCCGCCATGCAGCGCGCCTGCACCGCCCTGCAGTCTCAATCCGAATACCTCACTTCGCTCGACCAGGCGGTCGGCGACGGAGACCTTGGTATCACCCTTTCTAAGATTGCGGCTGCCCTGTTGGAATACGCGGTGACCGCCCCGGTGGATGACCTGGGCAAGTTCCTGGCCAACGCCGGCATGGCTGCCAACCGGGTAGGCTCCTCCACCATGGGCACCCTGCTGGCAACCGCCTTGATGCGCGCCGGCAAAGAGGTGAAAGGTCAATCCGAGCTTAACCAGGCCAACCTGGTCGCCATGTTCACCGCCGCCACCATGGGTATGCAGGAGCGTGGCAAGGCCAGCCTGGGAGATAAAACGGTTATCGATGCCCTGCACCCGGCCGCCGAGGCATTTGCGTCAGCAGCCAGCTCCGGCGCAAGCCTGAAAGAGGCCGGGCTGAAAATGGTGGCGGCGGCCGAAGCCGGGCGGGACGCCGTGACACCCCTGCGCAGCCGTATCGGGCGGGCTGCCTGGGTGGGCGGCCGTACCGTCGGGCAGGTTGACCCCGGCTGCGCCACGCTGGTGATCATCCTTAAAGCAATCGTAGGGCCATGATCGACCTGAATTCGGGTGTTACCCTTTGAGCAGCCTCGCCGATTATCTGAATAATATGCGTAAGGGCAAGTCGCAAGGTTTCATCCTTGTCTTAAGCTGCTCGGTCTTTGCCGGCTGATATTTCTAACTCTTTTTAAGCCATGTCGAGCATGTGCCCGACATAAACCCAATCATCTTTGGGCCTATTGAATGACCGCTTCAGATTCGACTTTACTGAATAAGGTGATTCAAGAATTTAGGTGTAACCAGGTCCACCCTTCTTCCTACCAGCATTCCGGATAATTCATCCTGCATGGTGATCAGGGCCAGACCAGGGATGTGGCCAGGCTCGAATTCTACCAGGATATCGATGTCGCTTCCCGGTCCAAAATCCTTTCCCAGGACAGAGCCGAAAAGGGATAATTTAATAAAGATTAATTATACAACACCCGGCCTATTTCGGAATTGCCGTGGGGATCGGCCCAAGCGTGTCGGCGCACTTGATGTCGTAATAGGTCAGCTCGGTGTCCTTGTTCTGGGCGGCGTAGGCCGCCGACTGCCTGCTGATATCCAACAGCTCGTCCATTTTCTGGGCGGCATTCTGCGGCCAGTAGCGCGGCAAGGTCATCAGCGGATCGCCAGCCGGGCCTTCGGGCATGAATGCCGGGTAGCGCGGGTCTTTTGCGTCGGATTGGGGGATCCAGTTGAACATCACCGGACCGCGCGGGTTGATCGTGAAACCGATCTGGTAACCGGCCGTGAGCCCGATTTCGACGCCGCGTTTGGAGAACCCGCCGCCCGGCCAGATATAAGCCAATGGCTGGTTGGATTGGCAGTCGGGGATGGGCTGACCGGTCTTGAAATCTTTACAGTAGAAATGCTGCTGCAAGACCGTATGCGAATCGACCATCTCGTGCTTGATAAAGGCATCGGTGGAATAATTTTCAATGATGATATTGTGGATATAGCCGTGTGACTGCATGTCGATGAAACCTGTAGCGGCGTAAGCCTCCATCTGCTGCCACAGCGAGGTGAAAGTTTCACCCTGCACGTTTGACGCGGGCTTGCTGTCGGTATCGGCCACCGGCCAGGCCAGGGTCAATGTCCAGTGATATTTCTCCAGGAAGGGACCGAAAGCCAGCTTGAACACCCCCGGCCGGCGGTCGTCCACGATGAGTATCATGGATTTCATGGGGATCTTAGCGTTATGGTAGAGGAAATTTACCAACTGCTGGGTGGTGATAGTCTTGTAGCCGAGGTCGTTGGCGTGTTTGAGCAGGATCATCAGGTCGGAGTGGTGGATGTCGGTATCTTCGGCCAGAGGAAGGCTGTCGTCGGTGATCGAGTGGAACATGATCGGCATCACCAGCGTGCCTGGCACACTGTTGTTGGGGTCCCACTTCATTTTCAAATACTGGCAGGTATCTTCGATATAGGTATGGGGAGTGCCGCTCCACGGGTCGAGCAGCGCAGAAGTGAAGGCCACAGACAAGGTGGGCGCCGGGCCCAACTTTTTGGGGGTGGGGGTCGGCGGGACGGGAGTGACAGAAGCGGTGACCGAGGGGGTAATCGAAGGTGTCGCAGTAGCCTGGGGATGTATGGCGTACGTGGCGGTCAGCAAGGCGTTCTGGAAGACCTGGGTAGCGTTGAGTGTGGGTGAGGTCGGTGAAGCCTGCCCGGCGCAGCCGGCCAGGATCAATACCAATAAGATCAGAAAAAGGTGGATTATTTTCATAAGTAAGGTTTAGCATGGATGAGAAGTGAATCCAATTATACTCAGTTAGAACACCCAAACCGGACCGGCTTAGAATTCGTCCTGGGCAATCGCACACAAAAAAGCGGGGAAGATTAGTCCATGAGACCCGCAATATACTATGCCATTGGCATAGTATTGACATTGAATTTGTTATATGCTAAACTGAATATGCAAACCTTTGCATATAAGTCCATTTATAATTTCGATGGCTTCCAGGAGACAGTATGAATAAAATCAAAGTTGGCAATGCTCCCTGTTCGTGGGGCACCCTGGAATTCGAAGGCCTGGATGTAAATCCAATCGGTTATAAGCAGATGTTGGACGAACTCGTGGAAACCGGTTATACCGCCACCGAGTTGGGTGATTGGGGCTTCATGCCCACAGAACCGTTGGCCTTACAGGCAGAAATTGAAGACCGCAACCTGGCCATGTTGGGAGCCTACGTACAAGTGCCCTTCAAATACCCTGAGACACACGCGGCAGGCAAGCAAGAGGTACTCAAGATTGCGCGATTGTTGCGTAATTCAACCCCGAAGATAAACCCTTACCTGATCCTGGCCGATAACAACGCTGAAGAGCCGATCCGCCGCCAGCACGCCGGGCGGGCAACTCAGGATATTGCTCTCTCTCACGATGAATTGAAGGTGTTTATTGGCGGGGTCCGGGAGATTGCCACAGCAGTGCGCAACGAAACGGGACTGCCTGTTTTATTTCATCATCACTGCGCCGGGTACGTCGAGACCCCCGCAGAGATCGACTGTCTCCTGGACAATACTGACCCGGCTTTGATTAACCTGGTGTTCGACACTGGTCATTTCGTGTTCGGATCTGGACCCAACAGTCCCTATTCAAGTGGCCAAATTGTTCCTGCCCTGGAGCACTATGGGGAACGAATTTCTTACATCCATTTCAAGGACTGTGACCCTCGGATCGCCGCTCGCTCACGAACAGAAAATTGGGATTACATAAAATCTCTATATGCTGGAATATTCTGTGAGCTGGGCAAGGGTTGCGTCGATTTCCCAGGCGTTGTGAATTGGCTCACCGGGCGCGGTTACACTGGCTGGGTGCTGGTCGAGCAAGACGTACTTCCCGGGATGGGAACACCGAAAGATAGCGCTCAACGAAACCGCGATTATCTAAAATCGATTGGTTTGTAGTGATTGGATGGTCAAATTTTATCTTTATTAACAATCAATCAAAGCATTCTGATCAGGAAATAGAGTTATCCCAATGGCGCGTGTTTCGATAAAAGATATTGCCAGAGTAGCCGGCGTTTCTTATTCCACTGTGTCACGTGCTCTCAACAACAGCCCATTGATCAGCCAGGAGGTGCGTACGCGCATCCAGACATTGGCTCATTCAATGGGCTATTCTCCCAATGCGCTGGCTCAAGGACTGCTTTCCCGGCGTACCCATTCGATCGGGGTAATCATCACCACAGTCTCTGACAGATTCTTTGTCGATGTCCTCAAGGGAGTGGAGGAGGTGGCTAAAGCCGCAGATATCGGTGTCTTCTTAGCCGTCTCAAATAATGATCCTGACCAGGAAATTAAGATCATTGAAAATTTCAACCGTCGGCGTGTGGATGGTGTGATCGTCGCCGCTTCTCGGCTCGACAGTGATTACGCCAACCATCTAGAGCAGATCCATATCCCGATCGTGGTGGTTAACAATCAGGCGGAAGGCGATTATCAGAACCTATATTCGATCTGTGTAGACGATTATGCCGGTGGAAGGTTGGCCATGCGCCACTTGCATGAGCTTGGTCACCAGAGAATTGGTTACCTCGGTATGAGCAACCGGCCAGCCTCGAATCATCGCCGCTTGAAAGCCTACCTGGACTCCTTGAAGGAGAAGAACATCATACCGCAGGCATCTTGGATATATATCGATCAAACCATGACCGCTGGCGACTTAGAGGGGGATATAAAAGCTGGCCAATCTCTTGTACCTCCGCTGGTCAAGGCGGGCGTGACGGCTATATTTTGCTATTGTGATACGGTGGCTATCGGTGCAATTATGGCCTGCCGGCGCATGGGCATTGATATCCCCGGAGAGATCAGCGTCGTAGGGTTCGATGACAACGACCTGTGCGAAATTGTCTACCCACCATTGACCACCATCAGACAACCTAAGTACGAAATGGGACAAACTGCTATGCACATGCTGCTCGAGTGCCTGACTAAAGAAGGCGTTGAAGACCATATTGTCCAGCCAACCCTGGTTATCCGCGAGTTCCACCGCTGGCCTACGGTCAGTCAGTCAATCATTACAATCTCCAGTGTAAAAGAGGTCTTATGGAAAACCAACGCTTGAATATAGGGATTATTGGAGCAGGTATGATCGGTAAGGTTCATGCCGAAAACCTCTCCTTATTCGATTGGTCATCTTCACGACGGCAAATAGACATCGTTTTCCAACATAAAATCTCGGATAGTTAGCGGATATATCCTTAAATAAAATCACCTCCTTTTCTTTACAGGCTTCATTAAGTGGAGGTTACAACATCGTCTTTTATTTATAGCATAGATCATGTAAAGTATCGTCATAACAACCTGCTATAAATAAGAAACAACCAACTTCAAACACTATGCAAAGGTTTGCATTTTTAGTTTAGTACAGACCTGGAGGGCTGTCAATACTCCTAAAGGAGGATGTCAGTTTACCTACAGGGCAGTGCAATCGCATTATACGGACAGAACCTTGTTCTTACTCTTGACACAAGCCCTGCTACTCTGTTATGAATACCGCTATGAAAAGTTTTACGGCTTTACCCCCTGAGATATTGGCCTGCATCCGGCGCGCTCTGGACGAGGATATTGGCGCGGGCGATGTCACCACGGACAGCATCGTCCCGGCGGATGCCCTTATGCGCGGGCAAATCATTTCCAAGCAAGCCGGTATCGTGGCCGGTATGGACGTGGCCTGCGGCGTCTATCGCACACTGGATGAGCAGGTCAGCTTTGAGGCGCATGTCCCGGAGGGCGCCCAAGTCGAGAACCGGCAGGCGCTGGCCCTGGTATCCGGCCGCGCCCGCGCCCTGCTAACCGGCGAAAGGACCGCCCTCAATTTTCTGGGGCGCATCTCCGGCATAGCCAGCCTGACCCGCCAGTTCGTCGAGGCGGTGGCCGGCACCCGGGCGGTCATCCTCGACACGCGCAAGACCGCCCCTGGCTTGCGCGCCCTGGACAAGCTGGCAGTACGGCGCGGCGGAGGCCAGAATCACCGCGCCGGTTTATATGATATGATTTTGATCAAGGATAACCACATCGATTTTGCCGGGTCGCTGGCTGAAGCGGTGCGCCGGGCGCGCCAGGCGCGCCCAGCGCGCAGGGCCGGCGGAGCCTTGGTAATAGAAGTAGAAACGCGCACCCTGGAAGACGTCGCCAGCGCCCTGGAACAGGGCGTGGAGCGTATTTTGCTGGATAACATGTCGCCTGAGATGATGCGCCAGGCGGTGGCGATGAACGACGGTCGCGCCAAACTGGAGGCTTCCGGGAACGTTACCCTCGCCAATGTGCGCCAGGTGGCCGAGACCGGCGTGGATTTCATCTCCATCGGAGCCTTGACCCATTCGGTGAAGGTGCTCGATGTGAGTTTTTTATATTTACAATAATCTCCTGCCTCCGCAATGGGCGGCAGGTATGCAGAGAGGTAGAAATGACAGTCGAAGAAATGTACGCGAACTTGAAAGCCATGTTGGCGGACGTGGTCCCCGACGTGGAGCTGCGTTATAAGGCTGAAATTGCCGTCCAGATCAACCAGTTGAAACAAGCCAGGAATGCGGTGATCCTCGGGCACAATTACATGGAACCCGTCTTGTACTATTCGGTGACCGATTTCAAAGGCGACTCGCTGGAACTTAGCCGCCGGGCAGCCCAGACCGACAAGGATATCATCGTCTTCTGCGGGGTCAGGTTCATGGCCGAGACGGCCAAGATCCTCAACCCCACCAAAACGGTGCTCCTGCCGGCTGATGCGGGCTGCTCGCTGGCCGCCAGCATCACCGCCGCAGACGTGCGCGCCCTCAAAGCGCGCTTCCCCGGCGTTCCGGTGGTGACCTATGTGAACACCTACGCCGACGTGAAAGCCGAGTCGGATATCTGCTGCACTTCGGGCAATGCCGCCGCCGTGGTCAAATCGCTGAAGAGCGAGACGATCATTTTCCTCCCGGACGAATACCTGGCGCGCAACGTGGCGCATGAGACCGGTAAACATATCATCTTCCCCACCCTGCGCGCAGGCGTGATAGAGCCGCCGGCTGATAATGAATTAGATTACCAGTTGGTCGGGTGGCGCGGGCGCTGCGAGGTGCACGAGAAGTTTACCTTAGCCGATATCCTCAATGTCCGCCAGCAGTTCCCGGACGTGCGCATCCTGGCCCACCCAGAATGCAGCCCGGAAGTGATCGCCGCCTCGGATTTCTCCGGCAGCACTTCGGCCATGATCCGCTATGTGGAAAACACCACCGCGCCGCGCTTTTTGCTGCTCACCGAGTGTGCGATGGGAGATAACGTGGCGGCGGCCAACCCAAACAAGCACATGCTGCGCATGTGCAGCGTCAGGTGCCCGCACATGAACAAGATCACCATGGAAAACACACTGCACGCCCTGCAGACCAACCAGATCGAGATCAATGTACCGGAAGACATCCGGGTGCGGGCTGTGCGCGCCGTGGAGAGAATGATCGCCATTGGATAAGGAAAACCAACCATGGACCACACGGACGTCTTGATCATCGGCAGCGGGATCGCCGGCGCCACGGCCGCTCTCAGGCTGGCGCGCAACCCGCAGCGGCAGATCCTCGTGCTCACGCGTGAGCCCGACCCGCAGGAATCCAACTCGCGTTACGCCCAGGGAGGGATTATCGGGCGCGGGCAGGACGATAATGCTGAGCTGCTCTACAAAGACATCCTGGCCGCCGGCGCCGGGGCCAGCTCCCCGAAAGCCGCCCGGATCCTGGCGGAAGAAGGCCCGGCCTTGCTGCAAGAGGTATTGGTAGACCTGGCCGGCATCCGCTTCGACAGCCTGCCGGACGGAGAGCCCGAATACGGCCGGGAGGCCGCCCATTCCCGCCGGCGCATCCTGCATGTAGGCGATGGCACCGGCCAGGCGATTATCACCGGGCTGATCGCCGCCATGCAGCAGCGCCCAAACATTACCATCCTGACCAATTCCACCGCCGTGGACCTGATCACCTTCCCGCACCATTCCCGCGACCCGCTGACCACCTACACGCCGGTCGTCTGTCATGGGGTGTATGCGTTCGACCGCAAAGAGCGCACCGTCCACCGCTACCTGGCAGCCGCCACCATTTTAGCCACCGGTGGACTGGGGCGGATTTATCGCAACACCACCAACCCGAACGGGGCGCGCGGGGATGGCTTGGCCATGGCCAACCGTGCCGGGGCGCGCATCGTCAACGCCGAATATGTACAGTTCCACCCAACCGCCCTGGCTGCCCCGGGAGCCGAAGGGTTCTTAATCAGCGAAGCCGTGCGCGGCGAAGGGGCGGTCCTGCTCACCCCGGATGGGCGGTCTTTCATGGCGGATTATTCCCCGCAGTGGAAGGACCTGGCCCCGCGTGACGTGGTGGCGCGCGCCATCCATCACCAGATGGAAATTCACGGCTATTCATACGTGCTGCTGGACCTGGCCTCACACATGCCTAAAGACGCCATCCAGGCGCGTTTCCCCAACATTTATTCCAGGTGCCTGCAAGTTGGCATCGATATCAGCAGCGAGCCGATCCCGGTGGTGCCGGCTGCGCATTACTTTTGCGGCGGGGTGCTGGTGGACGAATGGGGCCGCTCCAATATCGAGAACCTCTATTCGGTGGGTGAGATCAGTTGCACCGGACTGCATGGCGCCAACCGCCTGGCCTCCACCTCACTCCTGGAAGGCCTGGTGTGGGGTGACCGGGCCGGGCGGCACATAGCAGGAGGGTTGAACGGCGCGCCTGCCCCGCGCCTGCCCGGGCGGGAAGAGATCCCGCAATGGGACGAAAGCGGGCTGATCGCCGACGCCGATGCGGCCCTCATCCAGGGCGATATGCAAACCATCCAGAACATCATGTGGCACTATGTGGGGCTGGCGCGCAACGCCGAGCGGCTGTTGCGCGCCATCCGCGAGCTGCGCCACCTGTGGAATGAGATCGAGACCTTTTACCGCACCACCAAGCTCAGCGACGGCCTGATCGGGCTGCGCAACGCCGTGGAGGTGTCGCTGATCGTGGCCCAGGCCGCCCTGCACAACCGCCAGAGCCGCGGCTGCCATTACCGCGAAGATTCGCTGGAAGCCGAAGGCGAACGATTAATTTGATGATTAAGTATCCCTCCGTAATTTTTATTCATGTCATTGCGAACGAGCATTCTTACGCGAGTGAAGCAATCTCCGCGGGTGAAGTGATCTGGCGACGTGAGATTGCTTCGCCGACACTCGGCAGTGCGCCCGAAGGGGCGAGACGGCTCGCAATGACAACCGAAAAGGATTGGGATTAATTTTCGGTAGGTTTCAAGTCCACCCGTACTCGAACCCTGTGTGGTACATGGCAACGATATTTTCAGGCGGGCTGACCGGCTGAATGTTGTGGCATGGCGCCAGGATATACCCACCGCCAGCGCCCAGGATACGCAGGTTATCCTGCACCTCCTGGCGCACCTGCTCGACGCTTCCGAAGGGCAGGGTGTACTGGTTATCGACCGCCCCATGAAAGATCAGCCGGTCGCCAAAATCGCGTTTCAAGCCTTCCCGTTCCATGCCCTTCGAGCGCCACTGGATGGGGTTCAGCGCCTGGATGCCAACCTGTTCGATCATATCCGGGATAATCGCCCGGCAAGCACCGTCGTTATGGTGGAAGACAAACGCTCCACCCTGGTGCGCCAATCCGGCGACGCGTTGCATCCCCGGCAGCAGAAAGCGGCGGATGTGCGCCTTAGAATACATCAGGTTGTCCTGGCCACCCATATCCTCGGCCACGTACGAATGGGAAACTTTGCCAGGGATGGCTTCGTAGGTGCGCAACGTGTCCTGGTAAGCCAGCTCAAACAGCTTGCCCAGGCAGTATTCGACAATCTCCGGGTTGAGCGCCAGGTCTACCATGGCCTGCTCATCCCCGCGCAGGTACTTGTAGATTAGAAAAGGCTCCGAACCCCCGCCACGGATCGGGTAATCTTCCCAGCCTTCGATCTGCCGGGCGATCTCCTCGTAATCCCACCAGTCCGGATTGGGCCAATGGTAATTAGCCTCGATCTCTTCGATTGAGTTAAAGGCCGCCAGAGGATGGGTGGCGGCTTCACTGTATTCGCCTGTGCCGTAATCGATGCTGCGATAATGCACCCCAAATACGTCCGTATCGATGGGTAAGCCCGGGCCAACGTAGCGGGCGACCGGCGTAATGACAAAGTCCACGTGCAGATACTGCAAAGCCCGGTGAAGGGCCTGGACGCCGTGGCTGGGATGAAGCAGAACTTCGCAGCCAGGCAACATGTTGAGGTCTTTAACCAGCTCGCGCTCACTCTTCTGGCTGAAGCCCAGGTGTTTAATCAGCCGGGCTGAAGCTTCCGGCGTGGACCAATAATCCATCGGCGCCCGGTCGGGTTTCTCCCGGTGTAGGACTGCCAGCCAGCGTTCTTTGGGGGTCATGCTCTCTTTTGGCATTAGGCTCACTTCTCAAGGAATATTGATGATCAGATTGTCGAATTCTACCGTGGCCTCGTCGCCCGGGTTGGCCAGTTCTACCGCCAGGCCAACTCCGCCCGTCTGAAATTCATTTTCACTCACTTGCTGCAGGAGAGTGCCGTTGAGGAAAAAGGCGTAACTCGTCCCATCCCCGACAACTTGTAGGTGGTTGGTCTCGCCCGGCGTGACCGGAGAAGTATCTTCACCCACAATCCTGGTCCAATCTCCGCTGATCAGCTTAAAAAACCCCCAGGGGCCATTCTCGGAGACATTGAAGTAATACAGGTTGCTGTTATCCTGGCAGCGGAACGTAAGACCATAGGTGGCGTCCTTAGGCCCGCTGAGCACTTTTACGTCCACCGAGAGGGTAAACATCTGGGGCAAATTGATGGCTTTGATGCAGTCTTTCAGCGCCACCCCCTTTTTAGCTTTGACGTGCCACTGGTACTTACCGTTGACCAACTCCTGGTCGTAAGAGGCATAATCGCCCTCGTAGCTGCCGATATCCCAGGCGCTGGTTTTGAAATCATCGCGGAATAAAATCTGGCCGGGCGAGGCCGGTTGGGGTGGTGTGGATACATCAAAGGCCGACAAGGTCCAGGGTTTAGTTGGGCTGTTGATGTAAAAACCTGCCCCACCGTTCTTGTAAGTATTATCGCTGAATTTAAATTGCTCGACGTCGTTGAAGACAAAGCGGTAATTATTATCTATGGCCTCGATCATGATATTGCATACATTCGAGCATACCACGTCCGGATAAGTCCCCTCGATCTTTTGCTGGGCGCCATTGACCATGCGCAACCAATCACAGTGCAGGTTGGTGCCGGAACCGTCACTGGTAGCCTGGCTCTGGCAGGACATGGCCATCGAATTGGACGTGTCTTGCTGGATGCGGAAAAAGGCGATGAAAGCAAACCCGCTGCCATCCATGGCGGTGAAGGTGATCCGATAATTCTGCCAGCTTGGGTCGCCAACCTGGGCGATGACCGTACCGGTGACCACTAGCGCCCCATCCTTAGTCGACATGGCTCCCCCGGGATTAATCTTTACCTTCCAGGCCGGGTCCAATCCGTTGTTTAATGTATTGAAACTCTCCTGGTAAATGGTGTTGTACATGGGCTTGTCCAGGGCAGCCGACATATCCGGGGTGGGGCCGGCGGCCGGCGTATCTTGAGCGGGGCGCGGCAGAGCCGTGGCCTCGGTCTGGCTGGGTCCCATACTGATCACCACGGTGATGTTCCCCTGGCAGGCTTGCAAGGTTGAACCTGGCGCTGGGTCGGTGGTGATGACCGCACCGACCGGGACTGTAGTACTGTACTCGAGGGTCTTGATCGGGGTCAGGCCCAATCCAGCCAGGGTCTTCAGGGCATTTTGCTGGTCCATACCGGCCAGGTCGGGAATTTTACATGTAGAGGTCTGGACTGCGCCCTGGGTGGCGGTCGCAGCCGGCGCTAGGGCGCTCGGGCCAGCACAAGCCGTGGATGCAAGCAGCAGCGCTGCTCCAACCAGCAACAGAAGAAAATGGCGCCGTGAATTCATATCTGCCCCTCCTTGCCAACCGTGATAGATTACCTGATTTTGGAGTTTGAGCGTGCGTGCGCACGCTCAAACTCCAAAATCAGGATTCTTCATTTCACCTGAAAATATTATAGCACCAGTGGAATGGCCAATCCTTTGCGCCTCCTTCCAATCTATGTTAATATTCAAGCCATGAACTCCCTTCTCCGCCTGGCAGCCCTGGCTTCGCGCATCCTGCCGGTTTCCTTCAAGCAAAGCATCTACCGCATCAAGCCCCTGGCCGGGTTGGTGCGCCGCACGCTCAACCGGGCCGCCCCGTCTGAGCTGGCGCAGGTAAAAATCGCCGCCGGCGACCTGGTTGGTTTCACGTTCGAGCTGGATTTGCTGACCGAAAAAGATTACTGGCTGGGGACTTACGAGGTCGAGCTGCAGCGAGCCGTCCGCGATCTGCTCAGCTCCGGCATGTGCATCTACGACGTGGGCGCCAACATCGGTTACGTGACCCTGTTGCTAGCTAAGGCAGCCGGTGAAAGCGGTCGAGTGGTAGCGTTCGAAGCCCTCCCGGTTAACGTAGCGCGCCTGGAGAAGCACGTCGCCCTCAACCACCTGGCCGGGCGGGTCACGGTCGTGCCGGGGGCGGTGGTCGATCAGGCCGGCCCGGTGCGTTTCCTGGTGCACCCTTCCAGCAGCATGGGCAAGGCAGTCGGCTCGGCCGGGCGCGAAAAAATGGAGGCTTACCTGAAAGAGATCGAGGTGCCCGGGCTGGCGCTGGATGGCTATGCTTTCGAGCCAGGCCACAACCCGCCGCAGGCGATCAAGATGGACATCGAAGGGGGCGAGGTGCTGGCGATAAAGGGCATGGATAGGATTCTGGAGGAAGTGCGCCCGCTGCTGCTGGTGGAGCTGCACGGCCACGAAGCTGCCCGGGCTGTGTGGGAGAGCCTGGTCCGGCATGGGTACTCCGTGCACCGCATGCAGCCTGGATTCCCGCAGGTTAACTCGGTCGCCCAACTCGATTGGAAGGCTTACATCGTAGGCAGACCCAAGACAAACCTTCTTAAAAATTCGATTTTTTAAGATGACATGCTTGTTTTTGTTCAAATTTTGATTTATGATTGATTCTAATGCAGGTTACCTGCAATTCCACTTTTCATTCCCATAATAAGAGGAGAGAAAATGAAAAAGACCGTCGTTTCACGCCTGGTAATTCTGGTAATGGTGCTGGCCATGCTGACCCTTTCGGCCTGCGGCCCGGCAGCTACCACAGCAGCTCCCGCCCCCACCAATCCACCCGCACCGGCCAATACGGCTTTGCCACCGACGGCTACGCCGCTTCCGCCCATGACCTGCACCAAAATGGCCAATCCTCCTACAGTAGCAGCCGGCGCAGCGGGCTCATCGGACAAACCGCTCGTAATTGCTTTCGTTCCCTCGGGTGATACAGGCAAGATCACCACCGCCGGCACGGCTATCGCCGACTGCCTGAGCCAGATGACCGGCCTGTCTTTCCAGATCGTGGTTGGCACTTCATTTGCCGCCACCATCGAAGCCATGGGCGCTGACAAGGCTCAGGTTGGCTTCCTGAACACCTTCTCCGTCCTGCTGGCCGAGCAGAAGTACGGCATCATCCCCGTGTTGGGCAACCTGCGCAAGTACGCCACCAATGCGGTCGATCCTGACAAGGCCCTCGGCGGTCAAATGGAACCTTTCTATAAGGCTGAGTTCATTACCAAGGCTGACTCAGGGATCAAGACCCTGGCCGACCTGAAAGGTAAATCCTTTTGCTTCGTCGATCCCAACTCAACCTCCGGTTACATCGTGCCCCGCATCATCTTCAAGGCCAACGGCATTGATCCTGACAAGGATTTCTCGGCTACCACGAATGCCGGTTCTCATCCCAATGTTGCCATCGCCGTCTACAAAGGCGACTGCGACGCCGGTGTGGCCTACATCGACATCCTGACCGATGCGTCTGCCAACCTCAAGGCGACCTATCCTGACATCGCCACTAAGCTGGTGGCTTTCCTGGTCAGCGACAAAATTCCCAACGATGGCGTGCAGGTTACCAAGACTCTAGATCCCACAATCAAGGACGCTGTAGTAACCGGTCTTCTGGCCATGGCCAGTGACCCGGGCGGCGCCGCCCAGTTGAAAGCCCTGTACAACATCGCTGGCTTTATGAAGATTGACGCCACATTCTATGATGATTTCGCCAACATCCTTAAGAAGGCTGGTGTCGATCCTGCTACTCTCGTGAAATAAATGATCAAAAAGCCTGGCAGATCAATACTGATCTGCCAGGCTTTTCGTATGGAATCAACCGCAAAGAAACGAAGGACGCAAAGATTCTCTTTATATAAAGAATTCTTCTTCGTTAACTTTGCGCCTTCGCGGTAAACTCTTTCCCCTAAATCCCATGCTAAAAGTCGAAAACCTGACCAAAGTTTATCCCAACGGCACCCAGGCGCTCAAAAACGTCAGCTTCGAAGTGGCTGATGGTGAATTCCTGGCGGTCATCGGGCTGAGCGGCTCGGGCAAATCCACCCTGCTGCGCTGCATCAACCGCCTGATCGAGCCCACCTCCGGGCGCATCCTGTGGAACGACGTGGACGTCACCGCCGCCCCCGCCTCCGAGATGCGTAAAATCCGCCGCCAGATCGGCATGGTCTTCCAGCAGTTCAACCTGGTCAAACGTTCGTCGGTGTATACTAATGTGCTGGCCGGCCGGCTGGGATACGTCAACACCCTGCCCAGCCTGCTGCACCTGTTCTCGCCGGACGACCACGCCCGCGTCCTGGCCAGCCTGGACCAAGTCGGCCTGACGGAAAAAGCCCACGTGCGCGCCGATTCGCTCTCAGGTGGCCAGCAGCAGCGGGTAGGCATCGCCCGGGCCCTGATGCAGGACCCCAAGCTGATCCTGGCGGATGAGCCAGTGGCTTCGCTCGACCCGGTCCTGGCGCATTCCATCCTCAAATACCTGGAGCAGCTCAATAAAGAGCGCCGCATCACCGTGCTGTGCAGCCTGCATTTCCTGGACCTGGTGCATCGCTACGCCACGCGCGCCATCGCCCTGAAAGACGGCGAGCTGGTTTTCCAGGGTCTTCCTAACCAGATCGACGACGACGAATTCAAAGCCATTTACGGCAAAGAAGCCGAGCGCATCTCAATCATATAATCTCATCCCGGACCAGCTAAACGTTTAGCCCATGTAGCTGGCAGCAAATCGCTCATCGTTCCCTGCCAAACCCGATGCCCATTCTACCCGCCCGACAATCCACTCTTATCCCCTTGCTTTCCCTTATTATTCCCGGCAGCGGCCAGTTTACCCTCAAAAAACGCTGGCGCGGGGTGCTGATATTCCTGGCAGCCCTGGTGTTGGGATTCTTGGTTTATTGGACCCTGGTTAACCTCAAAATGGGCCAGATCACCCTAGCCGGCCTGGTGACCAGTTGGTTATGGCTGCCCTTCGTCCTCTTCTGGGCCTGGAATGTGCTGGATGCCCGTCGAATGGCGATGGGCAGGTCGTCAAATCCGATGCCGGGTGTGCTGCTGGCGGCCGTGATCCTATACGTGATCGCCTGGAATGTGACCGGCGTACACCTGGACCGCCTGGTAACGCGTTTCAAGGATGCTCGCACTGTGCTGACCGACCTGGTCAACCCGGACCTGGTCAGCATAACTGTCAATAACGAAGATCAGATCTGTTCCTGGCAGTGCATCTATAAATATTACAGCGACAAAAGGGCGGGACATACCCCACCTTACCAGATCAAAGTCAGCGCCAACGTGCAGGATATATTTGGCCAGGTCAAACAGCACATGGCGCTGTGGTGGGAAATCAAGCTGGGCATGGGCAAACAGGGCACACAGGTGACCGATTATGTGGCCGGCAAGCTGGTAGAAACGATTGCCATGGGGCTCATGGCCACCCTGTTCTCCACCATCCTCGCCATACCCATCAGTTTCCTGGGCGCCCATAACATCATGTCCCGCTTCCCTGGCGGCATGGCGATCTATTACGTAATGCGCACGATCTTCAATGTCGTGCGCGCTGTGGACACGGTGGTATGGGGCTTGCTGGTGATCGTGTGGGTAGGCCTGGGTTCCTTCGCCGGGGTGATCGCCCTGACCATCCACTCAGCCGCCTCCCTGGCCAAGCTGTACTCGGAGGAGATCGAACATATCGATCCGGGGCCGGTCGAGGCGCTGACCGCCACCGGCGCCAACCTGTTCCAGGTACTGCGGTTCGCCGTCCTTCCGCAGATTATCCCGCCTTTCCTGGGCTACACCCTGCTACGCTGGGATATCAATATGCGCTCGGCTACCGTGGTGGGCTTTGTCGCTGGCGGTGGGATCGGCTTTTTCGTCATCGAGACGATCCGTGAGGGGGGTTACCAGGAGTACGCCGCCGCCCTGTGGGCCGTAGCAGTGGTAATCATCCTGGTAGACACGATCAGCGCCCGCTGGCGTGAAAGTATCCTCAAGGATAAGCCGGGCGACCTGGGCAAGGCGTCCCCTTCGACCTGGCGGTGGTTGCGCACAGCCGCCTACGTGGTGCTTGGCATCGTTGTGTTTGCCTACTGCTGGGTAATTACCAATATCGACCTTAAGAGCCTGTTCGAGCCGGCCCCGACTTTCTTGCGGTTAGTGCATGATTTTATTAGCGTGGATCTGTCCGGGGATGTGGTTAATACAGTCATCCAACAGATGATTATTACCGTCTTCCAGGCCCTGTTGGCGACCACCTTGGGGGCGATCGTGGCCCTGCCTTTCAGCTTCCTGGCGGCGCGTAACCTGACCGGGCGGAGCTGGCTTTCACGCTGGATCTATTACCTCACACGTGGTTTATTTAATATCCTGCGCTCGATTGAAGCCCTGCTCTATGTAGCCATCTTCGTCTTTTGGGTCGGGATTGGCCCGTTCGCCGGTATGCTGGCCCTGGCGGTGACCACCTATGCCCTGATTGGCAAGCTGTTCTCGGAGGCGATCGAGAACATTGATGCCGGCCCGATCGAAGCGGTCAGCGCCACCGGCGCCAATGCCTTGCAAGTGATCAATTACGCCATCCTGCCCCAGATCGTCCCGCCCTTCGTCTCCTACCTGATTTACCAGTGGGACATCAACATCCGTATGGCGACTATCATTGGTTTCGCCGGCGGCGGCGGCATCGGGCTGACCCTTTCAACGTTCTTTGGCATGCTCCAATACCACAAAGCCGGCACAGTGGTGGCCTGTATTGTCATCGTGGTGGCTCTGATGGACTTCGCCAGCGCTAAAGTGCGCGAGCAATTGGTCTAGGTTAGGTCGCGTAAACGTTATCTATTTTGGTTAACTCTAAATAAGGTTGGTTAAGCTGGATGATCTTGTAGTTCTGGGTGTCGAAAATTACCGGATATTTCGTCTTGGTCGACTTATACAGCACAGCATAATCAAAGCCATATTTCATCCGCAAGGTGGCCAGTTTCTTGTCGGTAATTTTGGTGAACTTATCCCGCATCTGCGGCACGGCATCGAAGCCTTTGGCCTTGGGCACACCGAAGCAATCGAAAATACGCCGCTGCCACTCGGCCATGGCCTGATCCTGGAATGGGAAGGCAATAAAGTCCACCACGATGGCCCGTTCGGCAGTGATGCGGAAAATGCCCAGGCTGGGGTTGACCAGGAAAATGGAGTCCTTGGCCGTGTGCAGCCGGGCCCAATTGGCCAGGTTCGCTTCCTCGCCGCTCACATCGCTCAACGAGAGGACCGGCCTGTCGATCAGCGGGGTCACTGGCAGGGGACGCAGATGGCTGCCCCAAAATACAGGCACAAGTAAGGCGCACGCCATGGCCGTGTTCAGCGCCGCCCCGGTCAGGCGCGGGCGCAGGTAGAGCAGGGCCAACGCCATGATCTCGAAAAAACCCACCAGGAAGTAGACCTGCCTATCTGGCTGAAACGCCACCGCCAGCAGCCCTCCTACGGCCAGGACCCCAGGCTCGCCAGGGGTTTCCTTACCCAGGCGGTCTGTTTTCGCTCGCCCAGAATCTCATAACAAAACGCCGCCAGCAAGGATAGCTGCGAAACCAGGCTGACCAGCAGGATCGCCAGCCGCAGGCCGGTAAAGTCTGTCGAAGATGGCTCATTCTCCTGAGAAACGGGTGACGAGATGGCCTTCTCAACTGCCATGGCGATCCACCCGGCTGCCAGCACCAACCCCAGCCACTTGACGATATACAGCAGGCGGAAAGTCTGGGCAGTGACCCACAGCCGGATGGGAATTAGTTCGACAAACACGTATCCACCCAGGCATAAAACCGCCAGAGTGGCGCACAGCGCCAGCAGCGACCGGGTGCATTGTTTCAGGCGGGTGCTGGATTGATAACCTAAGCGCCAGGCAAACCCGACCGGCGCCAGGAAGGTAACCGCCTGGGCATACTGCCAGAAATCCCAGGTGGAGGGCACGTAATGGTGCGGGTGCCTGAAAAAGGCCAGGATCTGGATGAACTTTTGTTGGAGGATGGTCGGGGTACTGCCGTTAGGGATTAACACTATTGCAGCGAATCCGGCCAGGATTGCCCCTCCACCCAACAGAGCGGGAAGGTTCACCTGCCGGGCCGTCCCCGGCTGGCGGGCGCGCTGCACCAGATGCTCCAGGGTCGCCACCGCCAGCATGAGCGCGCCGGTTTCCAGGCCCATCAGGGGGTGGAACAGGGTCGCCAGCCCGGCCGCCGCGGCGCTCAGCAGGGGTCGCTGGCGCAGCCCGGCCCAGATACAGGCCAGCAGCAGCGGCATGACCAGCAGGCTGGGTTCGAGGGGGGTGTGGTAAATAATGTTGTAATAGCCCAGCCAGAATGTCCTGGCGCTCATCACTGCCAGGGCCGCAAACAGGGCGGCGGCATCCGAACCGTCGAACAGGTCGCGCCCAAACAGAGCGGTCAGCAGGGCAGCCAGGCTGTTGCACAGGATGGTCAGCGCCAGGTAGACCGCCGGCAGGGGCGCCAGGCGGGACAGGATGGCGATCAGCTCGGAGAAAAAGTAACGTGGGCTGGTGGGCTCGAAGGTATTGACAAAAAAATCATTGGCCAGGTAAGAAGGGTCAATGGCCCGCATTACCAGTGGAAGCTGCTCTATCTGGTTGCCGCCCACGTAGGAATAGCCCCACAGTGAAGCGATGCCGCCAATCAACAGGCAGAACAGCGCCAGGTAAACCAGGGGCAGCCGCCGCGGGTGTGAAATTGTAGGTTTACGGGACATCGCAAGCTATTATACCTTACGCTACCCGATCCCATGCAGTTGCAGGATCTTTGGGATTTCCCGTGGAATAACTCATATTTTTGAATGTGAGCGTGCGTACGCACGCTCACATTCAAAAATATGAAAATCCAAAACGGCAATTCCATAGAGCCCAGTTGGCGCCGTCAGTCACGTATCGTTCACCGCCCTTGCAGCGGCCAGTAAAATGGCGTTACGGCAGGACGTACCAGGGGTCGATGAACGCCCCGTTCTGGCGCACTTCGAAATGCAGGTGGGGGCCGGTCGCGTTGCCAGTGGCGCCTGCCAGGCCGATGCGCTGCCCCTGTCTCACCGAGGCGCCGCAGCTCACCAGAAACGCTGAAAGGTGGCCGTACAGGGTAGTAAAACCGTTGCCGTGGTCAATCATGATCATGTTGCCGTAGCCGCCGCCGATAGGGGCAGCCCAAACCACCACACCTGAATCCGCCGCATACACCGGGGCGCCTTCTCCGGCAGCAATATCGATGCCGAGATGGATTTCCGAGTAATCGTTTCCCGAGAGGTAGTGGTTATCGGCCGGCCAGACAAAGTTACCAGTCCCGACCGCCCCACCGCTGCCGGTAGCGCAGCCAGCTTTGATGCCGCGCGAAGCTCCTGCGTTGGCTCGCCACATGGTCGGCACCAACCAGGGCTGGGTGGGACGCCACCCGCCCGGCACCATCACATAAGTGCCGACCTTGATCACCGGGTTGAGCAGGTCCAGGTGGTTGCCCGGCCAGGTCAAAATATCTTGGACATTGGCCTTGTACTTTTCCGCCACTTTTTCCAGCGTGTCGCCCGCTTTCCACAAGTAATAGATCCCATCCGTGGCCGGAATACGCAGCTTATCCCCCACCGTCAGATCGTTGGCATTGTCGTTGAGCGTGTCATAATTGGCCCACATCACCGTGGTCGGTTTGAGCCCGAAGGCTTTGGCAATCCCAAAGATAGAATCGCCTTTTTGCACCACGTATTCGGTGGCCTCACTGCGCGGCCGGTCTGGGACAATCGTGTGCAGGCTGGTGGTGCGTGAAACTGCCGCCACTACCGGCGGGGCAATGTCTGGCATAGATACGTCAGAAACATCCTCTGGCTCCTCGGTGGCGGGGACAACCCCCTCTGCCGCTGTGGGTTGCACCTGGCTGCCGGTGAAAGCCGAAAAAGCCACCGGGGCATGCAGGAAAAGCATGTAACCGGTGAACGCTACCATCAAAATTGCCACCCCCCACGAAAGTCTGGGAAGCCAGGTCAGGATAAGACCGTCACCCTTTTTGGGGTTTTTGGAGGCTTCCCGCGCCGCGGGTTTAAACTCACATGTCCTCCGTCAAAGTTTCCAGGAACTCCTGGTTGGTCCTGGTACGGGTCATGCGCTGCAGGATGGCCTCGGTGGCAACGGCCGGGTCCATGCCGGCTCCCTGCGGCGGGGCGCCGCACATCTGGATATACATACGGCGCATCAGCCAGACCCGCTGCAGCAGGTCGGGCCCGAGCAGCAGCTCTTCACGGCGGGTGGAGGAACGCTCGATGTCGATGGCGGGGAAGGTGCGGCGTTCCTGCAGCTTGCGGTTGAGGTGCAGCTCCATGTTGCCGGTGCCTTTGAACTCTTCGTAAACTACATCATCCAGGCGGGAACCGGTGTCGACCAGGGCGGTGGCAATGATGGTCAGCGATCCGCCTTCTTCCAGGTTGCGCGCCGCGCCAAAAAAGCGCTTGGGCGGGTAGAGGGCCGACGGGTCCATACCGCCGGAGAGGGTGCGCCCGGAAGGGTTGACTACCAGGTTGTAGGCGCGCGCCAGGCGGGTGAGCGAATCCATCAAAATGACCACGTCGCGGCCGACCTCTACCAGGCGCTTGGCGCGCTCCAGGGTAATTTCAGCCGTGCGCACATGCGAGGAGACCGGCTCGTCAAAGGTAGAAGCCACCACTTCAGCGTCGACTGAGCGATCGATATCGGTGACTTCCTCAGGGCGCTCGCCGATCAAGGCAAAGATCAGGTGAACATCCGGGTACTTGGTTGAAATCGAATTGGCCACCTGCTTGAGAATGGTGGTCTTGCCGGCCTTGGGGGGTGAAACGATCATACCGCGCTGGCCGCGGCCGATGGGAGCGATCAGGTTGATCAGGCGGGTAGCCAGGGCGCTGCGGTCGGTTTCCAGGTCGTAGCGTTTTTCGGGGAAAATGGGGGTGAGCGATTTCGAAGTTGAGACGCGTGCGCATCTCCTCAGGCGGGATGCCGTTGATGGTTTCGACCTTGAGCAGGCCGTAATGCCGCTCGGATTCGCGCGGCGGGCGCACGTGGCCGATCACCAGGTCGCCGCTGCGCAGGTCGTAGCGGCGCAGTTGGGCCTGAGAAACGTATACATCTTCCTGGCCCACCTGGTAATTGGTGCGCAAAAAACCGACCCCCTCGCTCATAATCTCGAGCACGCCGCCGCGCACTTCCAGCCCCTCTTTTTCGGCTTCCGCCTGGCGGATGCGGATCAACAAATTTTCTTTTTTCAAACGAGCGGCGTTTGGGATTTCTAACCCCCGGGCAACGTCCCTCAACGCGGACAGAGGCGCTGATTCCAGTTCTAGTAGTTTCATAGATTAATTTCTTTCTTGAATAATTCCTGCGTCTCAGCTTAACCAAACCACCACCACCTGGTAAGTCGCAGGGTTTACGTCAAACTATGGTCATAATGGACTGCGGGATTGGGGTACTTTGCAGAGGATGGGTTCGACAAACATGCAGGGGACTACTTTGGATTGAAGCAAAAAATAACAATAAAGCCAATCAAATAATCTTGCAAGAATTATAGCATGCCCACATAGTAAAGTCAATGTGAGATTGTACATCCTTACGTTGGATTTATTCTCCTCCACAAGTTGTAGGATAGGCCTCGCCGGGGAAATAGGGTCTGCATATCCCACAAGCGTACGATGTGCCCGACGGCCGCCAGGAGACGCCCGTCTGGGGTACTGCCCATTCGATTGATTAGGCCACCATGCTGAATACTTGCCAAGGCATGTTGGGTTGGATATCTTTGAGGTCGATCCAGGCCGTCATCTGGCGCGCCTTGAGAGCATCGTTAAAGGCGCTGGCGGCAGACTGGTCAATGCGGGAGTAAGAAACGAAAAGATCGGGTATAAGCTAACAGCGGACAGAAGGATGTTGGGAGGAGCGCACCCCACAAGAATGATAATAGCAGTTTCCGGATTTTATGGTATTGAACTTTGGTTCTGCTAGATCTTTTTATACGCCCTGGTAGTGACGGATGAAAATGCACCAGCAGGTCTGGGCAGCTACTTCACAAGTCCATAATAACCCTGGTCTAAACCCTAAGGAATTCAAAAATCCTTAGGTTTTATTCTATATATCAACCATATGACCGGGAGTGCCTACTTTACCCCAACTAGCTCTACCGCGTCGATCTCGGCCCAGCCTAACCCCAAGACACTCTGGTCGACGGTGATGCGAATGCGGTTGACTGGGCTCAGCTTCGACCCATCCAGGGAGATGGTCAAGGTCTGCGGGCAGGTCTCGACCTTCACCGGCGTGGCCGTATAAGCCACATAACTGGTCTGGCTGTCGGGGGAGAACAGCTCCACTTTGACGATCTGGCCCGGGTTATAGGTCTGGTAAATATTGATCTCGAAGGGTTTCACCGGCGTGGCATAAGTTAATTCCAGCCATTCCACCGTGCTGCTATCCGCGGACGCCCAGGCCGCAGAATCATCGCCGCAGGCCGTCACGTCCGGCGCGCCGGCGGCATGCGCGGCAGCCCAATCGGGATTGCCGTACTCCGAGCTGGCGGTGGCGGAGGCGGCCCACTGGCGGATTTCTCCCGGCTGGGCGGCGCTGGTGGGTACGGTGGGGAGGGCGGTAGCCTGGGAAACTGCGCCTTCAGGGGTGGGCGACTGTTCAGCCGCAGGCGTGGCAATTTCTGTGGCCGCCAGTACGGGCGCAGAGGTTGGCGTAGGAGCAGTCTGCCGAGCGCCTAAACTGCACGCCAGGGAAGCCGCCATCAGGAAAGACAGGCCGAGTAAAATTGGTTTTATTTTCATATAACCCTCATAGTCAAGTTTTGTATCATTTTCATCATTGTAAATCCGAACAATGACGAAAATGATGAGAGGGAAGTAAGAAATATCTCATTGGCGATAGTAAGCTTACACCATGTACGCTACGGCGATAATCAACAGGATGGGCGTGATCAAAGCCCCTACCCACAGCAAAAAAGACACCGGGCGCAGCGGCAGAAAACGGTAAAGGTACAACCCAAGCAGCAGGTCGAGCACGTAGGTGAAGGTGCCCAGCACCGGCAGCAGTAACAGGCGTTCCGGCGGGCCGGGCTCTACCGGCAGGCCGCTGGAAGTCCAGCCGAGGGCAATGCTGGAATGGCTCGGGATGACCAGCCCAACCATCACGAACAGAGCCACGGTCAAAAGCAGGCCGGCCAGGCTAAGGTAGCGCGCCGGGCGGTCGCTCCACACCGATTGCAGGTAGGCCGCCGGCAGGGTGGTCGCCGGCGGGAGGGGCGACAGGCTGCCCATCTCCACCACCCGCTGGAAGGCGGCCACAAAGTTGTGCGGGTCGGCCGGCGAAATAGCATAGACCTTGCGCGGGGTGGCGATCAGCAGTAGGCTGCCCAGGTCGGCGGCCATGAACTCCACCGGCCCCAGGTCGGGTGCATGGATCGTTCCCAGGAGCGATCCTGGGGCGGATAGGAATGGCAGGGGCAGACGAAAAGCCAGGTCGCTGGCCGGCCGCACCCATTCCACGTCCGGCAGCGGAATATCCTCGGCGCGCAGGCCCCAACGCAGGCGCAGCCCATCCCGTTCCAGCGCATAACGCGCCTGCGCCAGGGCATAGCCGCGGTAGCAGACCAGGATCAAGGGGCGCCAGCAGCGCCAGCGAGAGTAATAACAAGAGCACAAAATAGGACCCCACTGCCTGTTGGGCGGCGTAAAAGAAGGACACTGCATCCACACCCGCCAGCAGCAAGGCGACGCCGATGTGCAGGATCAGTCCCTGCCGACGAGGGGGGTAGAAAAGGAGAGGGTCCATAAAACTGACGACGCTCTATACCACTCTTTGCAACGCCCGGCAGACCTGGTCGACCTGCTCTTCGGTCATCTTGCCAGAGAAAGGCAAGGCTAGGCCGCGCTCGCCCAGGTCTTCGGTGACCGGGAAATCGCCGGGTACGTAGCCAAAGCGCTCGACCAGGTAAGGTTGCAGGTGGATGGGCAGAAAGTAGGGCCGCACAGGGATGCCGCGCTCGGCCAGGCGCTGCGTCACACCGGCGCGGTCAATCTCCCGGGCGAGACGGATGACGTAGACGAACCAGCTCACGCGTGTGGTGGTAGAAGCCAGGGCGGGCGCCGCTACGCCTGGAATTTCGGCCAGGCGCTCCTGGTACCAGGCAGCCACCTGGCTGCGGTTGTCCAGCAGGCTGTGGATGCGCCCCATCTGCGCCACGCCCAGGGCAGCGCTCAACTCGTCCATGCGATAGTTGTAGCCCAGGTAGGTATGCTGCAGCCACGTATCGCCGGGGGCGCGCCCCTGGTTGCGCAGGGCGCGCATCATCCGGTCGGCCTGGTCGTCAGGTGTGACGATCACGCCGCCTTCGCCGGTGGTAATCTGCTTATTGGGGTAGAAAGCGAACACGCCGCTGTCGCCCAGCGTACCTGCCACGCGCCCCTTGTATTCAGCGCCCAGGGCTTCGCAGGCATCCTCGATCAGGTCCAACCCGTAACACCTGGCGGTCTGGCGCAGGGGGTCCAGGTCGGCCGGTTGGCCGAACACATCCACGGCCAGGATGGCCTTGAGGTGCAAGTCTTTCTCGGCCCCGCGGCGCGGCAGCCAGCCGGCCGCGGCTGAGCCGCCTTCCATCAGGTCGCTGGCGGCCTGTTCCACCAGAAGGGGGTCGATGTTGCCGGTAAGTGGGTCGACGTCGACAAAGACCGGCACGGCCTGCTCATAGAGGAGTACGTTGGCCGAAGCGACGAAGGAGAAGGGCGTGGTGATAACGGCGTGGGCCGGGCCGATCCCGGCGGCGCGCACGCACAGGTGCAGCCCGGCGGTGCCGGAGCTGACGGCGACGGCGTGCGGGCTGCCGGAAAAGCGGCAGACGGCTTGCTCGAATGCCTCCACCTGTGGGCCGATGCTCAGGATAGGGGTTTCGAGGACAGCCATCACCGCCTGCCGTTCAGCGTCGGTAATATCGGGGTAAGACATAGGGACGATAGGGGGAATGGATGAAGTCATGCTGAAATTCTACCATAAGCGGTGGATTCCCAGCAGTTGCTCTGCCGGTCACCTGCATGTTCCAGCCTGTCCTCGCAGCAGTAAGGGGAAAGCAGACGGAATTGAGCTCCGTTTGCCGCTGAACTGCAAGCGATCTTAGCCGAGGCGACCCGGTGAATCCAACTGGTTACAGGAAAACCACGCCGCGGTTCTACCAGCTCAAGGTAGATGAATCATTCGGGTTGCATTGATTTGAAGTCCCGCTCGGAGCGTGTACGCTAGATTTGAAAGTGATGCTCGATTTTGTTTTGGCCGGGATGACTCCATTAATTGTGATGGTGACCGTGCCGTTGGCATACATCTTAATCGAAGAAACCGAAAAACTCTTCCCGCTGGCAGGGCAACTGGCGTCGGACCCCGAACACGTCCATTGGACAGTTGTCTTCTTCGAGGTCGAGAAGCTGACCGAAGCGCCGTTTACTTTATGACCGGGATCGCCCTTCACGGTGATACTGCCGTTGTACTCCCCGTTCGTTTTCCCGATAGGATCTGGCGTAGAAACCAGATTAATCGACTGCGAAACTTTCAGGCAGACCAGGGCCGTGGTGGGCCGTGGGGTGCTGGTCTTGGGAACTTTGGTATTGGTGGGTCTGTCGGTCTCTGTTGGGACTTCGGTTTCCGTCGGGCTGGGGGTGAATGTAAAAGTAGGGGTAAAGGAGGGTAGAACATAAATGGTTGCGGTGGGCACTGGCGTCTGAGAAGCAACTTTTTCCACTGAGTTCGATTTGGGTCCGACAGGAGTCCAGGTAGGCGGCATGGTGAACGGCGTAGGGGTAGGCGAGGGCAAGACAATCAACGCCGGCAGCGTAGGGGGTGGAAATGGATTGAGGGCTGAGACAGGGTTGGCGAAAATGAAGATAACGACAATGCCAACCCCACATAACCCGATCAAGGTGAGAATGGAAAATACGTCCCAGATTGAAAAGGTCGAAGCGTTTGCTTGGTCAGTCATTAATTCACCAGAATACCGTTTACGGCGTATAGCGGAAGACAAATTCGGAGATACCGCTGTAGTTGCCGGCGTTATCTAGCGCTTTGACTTCAAGGTAGTAAACGCCCGTACTGACAGAAGAAGGGTCATATTTTCCGGAGGTGACCCACTTGGTGGGCGTGCAGGCGGAACCTTTGGCCCAACAGTAATAAAAGCCCTTGATACCGCTGCCGCTATCGGTGGAAGACCAGGAGAAATTAGGATTTTTCACCAGATTCTGGTCGATATTGTTTTGCGCTCCACCAAGTTCGGTGATCACCGGGTCAGTCGGCGCATCGTTGTCGAATTTAAGCACGAACGGGTTGGTGATGGTCTCATTGCCGACATTATCCCGCGTCATCATGCGCAGGTAATAGACGCCCGTGCTGCCTACCGAGGGAGTATCGAAACTTCCATTGGAAAGCGGTTGGGACGAACTGGGGGTGCCGCCTGGATCTGTGCCCCAATAGATCCAGATATTGGGCTGAATGCCTGAACTATTCGTGCTGTTGCCGGGGTCGATCAGTTTGGAAGGATCCCAGGAGAAATGCAGTACCGAATCAGGCAGGGATTTGTAGTAAGTGTTGCTCTTGTCCCCATTCGATTCGTTCACACTGGTGACGCTCACCGGGCCGACGCCATCATAACGTAAAATGAACTGCTGCCAATCCGGTGAAACGTTCCCGGCCCAATCCTCGGCGCGCACGCGCAGGTAATAAGTGCCGGAGGTACTCAACAGCGGATTATAGGTGTTCACTTTCTGGAATCTGGAGGTAGCGGCTGGATTGGTGTCCCAGACCACCTCGTAACCCCAGATGACGCCGGTATTAAAGCCGACCGGGTCTTGCCCGCCTGTCCAATTGAAACTGGGGAAACGTTCATTCCTGAAGGGACCGTTGTTCGTGTAAACGGTGGTTTCATTGATGCCACCAATATTGTTGGGACGGACGGTATCGTAATAGAAAACGGCCTGATCTGGTGTGGGCTCGGCGAAGCTAACCGCTTCAGGATCGTAACCTGGATCTAAAGCGACGGTTCGCCAATCAGATTTATTGTTTAAGTTATCGACCGATTGGACACGCAGGTAGTAAGCAGTATTCGACTTAACCGAAGAAGGGGTGTAACTGGACGAAGAAACAGATTTAGGATTGGAAACACCCTCCGGGTCTGGACCCCAGTACACATTGTAGTTCTTGATCCCGCTGCACAGGTAAGGCTCAAAATTGCTGCCTCCGGTCGGGTCGTAACCTATGTAATCGCCCGCTGGCAAAATATAATGAGCCTGATTGGCCCCGTTCACGCCGGACCAGTTAAAATGGGGAGACCCGCTTATATTCTGGATACCGCGCAATGCGCCGGTGATGCCGGTGATGGCATACAACGGCGGGTCAGGCGGCGTGTCGTCGTACTTGAAGATAAAGAGAGTTTTCCAGTCGCTGTAGGAGTACGTAATGGTACGGCCGGTCTTTATAGCATAACTGACCTGCATGCGCAGGTAATAGGCGCCACACTCGGTGACAGCCGGGGGCGTGAATTCTATCGTTTTGGAATCGTGATGGATGGCTACTCGATGCGCATCAGTATTATCGGTCCCATCACTATTCCGCCCGAAATACCAGTAGTACTCGAACATGGTTGGGGTTACATTAAACAGAAAAGTGGGGTTATTGACGATTTTTTGCCAGACGTTGCTCTTGGTACCTTTTTTTTCGGTGGCGTTACCAAGGTTCGGCATCGACGTGGGGGTGTTCGTAGGCATAGCGGTCAAAGTCTGGTTGATGACCCGGCTGGTAGCGGTGGCAAAGATGTTGGAAACCGCAGTGTTGGTTCGAGCCCAGGAAGGAAGAGTTGCAGTCGGAGAGAGGGTGCCAGTTATCGTATCCGTGGGGGTGGGCGTAATGGTTCCAGTGGGCGTAATGCTTCCGGTGGGAGTAATGGTTGCGGTGGGAGTACCGCTAGAGACTACATAAAGAGTAGTGGTGAGGGTAGGAGTCCCAGAAAGTGCAGCTTCACCAACCGGTGGAGTAATACTGCCATATGAAACGGGGGTCCACGTGGACGGCATGGCCACCAGGGTGGGCGTTTGCGAAGGCAGGACGATGGCCTCTGGCTGGGTGGGCGGCGGGAATGGATTTAAGCCGGACGTGGGGTTGGCGAAAATTGTGAAAACAATAATGCCAACAATAAATAACCCCAGTAATGCGAGAATCGTAAGAGCATCCCAAACCGAGAATTTCATGGACCTGCCTGCCTTTCCAAGGAATCTCCCCTTAAAAAAATGGCGCTACTGTCAGTATAGCCAAGATTTAAAATGTGTCAAGAAAAGTTAGGGCATTGTAATTTTTATAGCAATCAGGTTGCAATTCATATGCCAAAAAATTGGCTCATTGGGAATTGCCGTGCAGGGAACCTACATTGCATAGTGGTGTACAATATTAATATTGATCCTTCTCGAATAAGAGGCAGCCTATGCTCCTGACGCCTTTTACCTTTCTCGTGGTTCTGGTAGCGCTGCTGCTCTTCCTGGTAGCTTTCCTGCTGGTGCGCACAGCCGCCTTTGCCAGGCCCTTCGGACCGGTCGAGCCGGTTGGTGGCCTACCCGTTGACGAGCCGGTGGTCGCCGAACACCTCTCGGCAGCTATCCGCTGCGAAACTTACGCCGCCGGCCCGGCGGGCGCGCCCAACCGCCAGGGCTTGTTGGCGCTGCACCGCCTGCTGGAAGGGCTTTACCCGCGCGCCCATGCCTCGCTCAAGCGCGAGGTGATCAATAAATACAGCCTGCTGTACACCTGGGAAGGCGCCCAGCCCGGTCTGCCGGCTGTGTTGTTCATGGCTCACCAGGACGTGGTGCCGGTCGAGCCGGCCAGCCTGCTGGATTGGACCTACCCGCCCTACAGTGGCCAGGTCGCCGAAGGCTTCGTCTGGGGCCGAGGTGCCCAGGACATTAAAAATCAGGTCATCGCCCTCTTCGAAGCCGTCGAAGGGCTGCTCAAAGCCAGCTATCAGCCGCAGCGCACGGTTTACCTGGCGTTTGGACACGACGAAGAGACCCTGGGCGGCAGCGGGGCCGAAGCGACAGCCGCCCTGCTGCAGGAACGCATGGTCACCCTGGCGGCGCTGCTCGACGAAGGCGGGACGATTATGGACGGGGTACTGCCTGGCGTCAAAGAGCCGGTGGCGATGATCGGGACAGCCGAAAAAGGCTACCTGACCCTGGAGCTGAGCGTGCAAGGCCAGCCGGGACACACCGCCCGCCCGCCTGCCCATACCGCCATCGGCGTGCTGGCCGAGGCGCTCAGCCGCTTGGAAGCCAATCCCATGCCGGCGCACGTCGCCGCCATGAGGCCGCTGTTCAAAGGGGTGGGCGGGTCTGCTCCATTTTTCACCCAGATGGCGTTTGCCAACCTATGGCTGTTCGGCGGAATGCTGAAACGGCGGCTGGAGGTCAACCCTGGCACCAACGCTGCCATCCGCACCACCGCGGCGGTCTCGATGATCCATGGAGGGCTGCGCGAAAATATTCTGCCAGCCGAGGCCAGGGCGCTGGTCAACTTCCGCCTGCTGACCGGCGACTCGATCACAGGCATTTGCGACCACGCCCGCCGGGTGATTCACGACGAACGTGTGCATATCCAGGTGATAGAGAACAGAGCCTGGGAAGCGTCACTTTCCTCGCCTGTAGATGGAGCGGCATACCGCTGCCTGGAATCGGCCACCCGTAAAGTGTTTGGCAATCTGCCGGCGGCGCCATACCTGATAGCAAGCGCCACCGATGCACGCAAGTATGTCGCTCTGTGCGAAAACGTCTATCGTTTTTCGCCAGTGGTGACCGGTCAGGCTGATCTGGATCGCATGCATGGCACGAACGAGCGCATCGCCATGGTTGCCCTGGAAGAGATGGTCAAATTTTACGGCGAGTTGATCCCGGCCTGGAGTGAAATGCAGGCCTGAAAAGATCAGCGTTTTTGATAGGGAGTTGTAATATGAAACCATTTCGCAAGAACGTTGCCATCGCCATCGATGGCGGTGGGATCAAAGGTGTGATTGTGACGCGCGCCCTGTCCATCCTGGAACAATCCCTCAAGCAGCCCCTGCACGAGGTGGTGCGCCTGGTAGCCGGCACCTCGACCGGCTCGATCATCTCGGCCGGAATCGCCAGTGGGATGACTGCCGATGAGTTATACCAGCTCTATGTTGACCTGGGGAAAACGATCTTCCCCAAAAGTTGGCGGACCTTCTTCTTCCCACTCAGCCGCTTCCGCTATCCAAGCAAACCGTTGTCAGCCGCCCTTAATAAATACATAGGCAACCGCAAGATGGGTGATTTCTGGACGGCCAACCCGCCCATCGACGTGGTGATTACCACTTTCGATCTGGTGGATAACCACACTCGCTTCATTAAACCCTGGAAGGACGAGTACAAGGATTGGCCGGTGGTACGGGCAGTGCTGGCATCCAGCTCAGTGCCAACCTATTTCCCGGTAGTGGAAGGCCGTTTTGTGGATGGCGGGGTGGGAGCCTATGCCAACCCGTGCTACCTGGCCGCCTACGAGCTAATGTACTGCCTCAATTGGGACCCGGCGGAGACCACCCTGATTAGTCTGGGCACCGGCCGCGACCCGCACGACGTCCATGTGGGACAGATCAGCCGTTATTACGCCTGGAATTGGATTTCCCCGGTGCTGGGTGCCTTCCTCCAGTCAGCCGATGACCAGCAGGTGAACCTGGTCAAGACCTTCTTCGATCAGTTGGATTTCCGCCGTTTCCAGGTAGACCTGCATCAGCCAATCGAGATGGACGATCCGAGCAAGATTCCGCAGTTGAGTGGCTATGGCGAAGACCTGGGTAATATGATCCTGAACGACCTGGTTGATAGTTCGATGCAGGTGATGGCAGCCCAGGCGCCGTGATGACTCCGGGATGGATAGGGCGATTCGGCAATTATAATTAGGCTTATGTTCAAATTTAAAGGTATCCCTTTTTACCCGCTGCTACTGGCGGTTTACCCGGTGCTGGCTATGTTGGCATTTAATGATGCACAGACACAGCTCAACGTGGGTATACGACCGCTGTTGATCTGCTTGGGAGGAGCAATCATCGTCTTCGCCGTCTTGCGCCTGCTGCTGCATTCGTGGAGCCGGGCGGCGCTCTTGACTGGCCTGCTGTTGGCCTGGATTTTCATCTACGGGCACCTGTACAACCTGCTCAAACCGGTCACCGTGCTGGGGTTCGCTATGGGGCGGCATCGCATTCTTTTTCCTATCTATACCTTAATATGGCTGAGCCTGGCCTGGGGTTTGCTGCGCTCGAAAAATTCCTTTGCAAGCGCTATCCCCATCCTGAACGGAATCTCCTTAGCGTTGGTCGCCCTGGCGGTTGGACAGATCACCGTATATTCGGTCCAGACCAAGCTGGCCCAGCTCGAACAGGGAACTATTAATCGCCAAAGCAGCCAGGTAAACACTGCCAATACCAGCCAACTGCCCGATATTTACTACATCATCCTGGATATGTACACCCGCAGCGATACCCTGCAATCCTATTTCCACTTCGACAACCAACCCTTCCTCGACAAGCTGAAAGGGATGGGATTTTACGTCGCCACGTGCGCCCGCAGCAATTACACCAGCACCGAAACCTCGCTGTCGTCTTCGCTCAACCTGGATTACCTGCAGAATCTCGGCCCCAAATTTGCCCGCGGCAGCCCAGGCTGGTCGGCCCTGCCGCCGCTGATCAAGAACAATCTGCTGCGCAAGGAGCTCGAACCGCTCGGCTACCAGTCGGTGGCTTTTCAAAACGAATATATGTGGGCGGTCTGGACGGACGCCGATATCTACCTGGTGCCCACCCCCAACGCCCAGGTCCTGCGCTCTTTGAGCCCTTTCGAAGCCATGTTCGAGCGCAGCACGGCCGCGGCTTTCCTGGTAGACGCCCAATCGGTGTTATTCAAAGATTGGGTCAGACAGGTTAATTTCCCCTACGCAGAACACATCGACCAGGTGACCTACTTGCTGGATAAGTTGCCAACTATCCCCTCAATCGCCGGGCCCAAGCTGGTGTTTGTGCACGTGCTGGTGCCGCACATGCCATATATCTTCAAGCCGGATGGCTCGCTT
Organism: uncultured Chloroflexia bacterium; assembly: GCA_963820415.1. Classification (GTDB taxonomy): domain Bacteria; phylum Chloroflexota; class Anaerolineae; order Anaerolineales; family Anaerolineaceae; genus CAWFZT01. The sequence goes on from CAWFZT010000006.1 coordinate 329,010, forward strand.
CAAACGGATGAAAACTTCTACCGCGACGCCAATAACCCGATCAACGACGCATATTACCAGAAGGGCTACACTGACCAGATCCAATTCATCAACCAGCGTATGCTGACCATTCTGCAGAAGATCATCAGCACGTCGCCAGTCAAACCGATCATCATCGTGCAAGGCGATCACGGGGTCAAGGATTACAACCGGGCTTCGATCCTGAACGCCTATTACCTGCCTGGAGGGGTCGAGAAGAAGTTATACCCTACTATCAGCCCGGTGAATACTTTCCGGGTTATCCTGGATAATTATTTCGGCAAGCAATACCCTCTTTTGGACGATACCAGCTACACCACCCCGCTGGAATATTTCGATTTCACCCCGCTGCCGGAAACCTCGCCGGATTGCATCAAGTAAAATAGCCCTCTTCGTTTGTCTTTGCAAAGAGCAATTCTTACCATACCCTTTTTCTTCAATCTCCTGAGCGACGTGGCAATCTCACCCGCTTCACATGTCACCCTGCTATCGGAGAGATAACACACCCCCGCAGGCACCTCTTCACGCTCTTCAGCGTACCCGAAGGGGTAGGTGCACCCCAGGGGTGTGCGCCAAGAGCGTCGGCTAAGAAGCCTCATACATGTATCTCCTTTGGGGAATGACAACCGCCTGAGATACCCGCCAAACCCGCCTGAAAAATGGGCGCTGTTATTGTTATAATAAAGTCCTGGTTTTCTTCACTATCTTCCAAGAAAATTACTGGATACCTTAGCTCATGCAAGTTACACATTTAAAATACTTACGAATTCTTACCAGCCTGGTCCTGGCTGCGTGCGTGCTGTTGTCTGGCTGCGGCAGCCTGCCTATGCCGACTGCCTTCGCCACCCACCAGGCCCCCCAAATTGTGGTTCCAACCGGCACCCTTCGACCAACCGAAACCGTCACCCCCACCGAGGTGGCCTCGGTAATGCAGGGTACACCCGTCCCGCCGCCGTCTCAGCCCATTTCTGCCGCCTCTGCAGACAAGCTGAAACGCCTGGTGCGCTGGGGTAAGGGTATTCCCCAGGCGATGGCCTGGTCGAAAGACCAGGGCACGCTGCTGGTAGGCACCACCGCCGGACTGGACTTTTTCGATGCCAGCAACCTGGCAGAAAAGAGGTTCGTTGAAACTGCCGCACCTGTACGTAGCCTGGCTTATTCACCGCAGGGTACACAACTAGCGATCGGCTTCCAGGACGGCAGCATCGAGATCTGGGATGAAACCTATACCACCCTGGCCAAGCACCTCGTAGTGAGTGGACAGCCGGTTATTGCGCTGGCTTTTTCGCAGGACGGCAACCGGCTGGCGGCCAGCCTGTGGAACAATATCATCATGCAGGTAGAAATTGCGCATATTAACAAAGTAAAACCACAAGTCAATTCAGGAAAGGAAATCCACGGCTTCACCAGGCCCGTAACGAGCATGATTTATAACAGCGATCGTACTTTGCTGTACACTTTTCAACAGGGCCTACCGGTCAAAATAATATTTACCAGCAACGCAAGGGTGAATAAACAACTCAACGTCAACGCCGACAGCTCCGGGAGTCCTCCGCTGAACGCGGCCTTTTCGGCCGACTTGAACTGGTTCGTCGCCAACTACGGTTCATCCATCCACATCCAACGCCTGTCGGACGGTGTTACCACCAACACACTCGGGCCGTTCACCAATTCGATATCGGCTGTGGCTTTTTCATCCGATAGCGTTTTGCTGGCGGCTGCTTCGAATTCCACCATCTACGTCTGGCAGACTGCCAACTACACACAGGTAAAGAGTTTCGCCATTCCTAATACGAGCGAACCGGTGTATTTCTTGACCTTTTCCTCGGACGGGAAATCCCTGGCTGCCTTCAGTAACACGCTGCGGGTTTGGCAAATGGATGCGGATAAACCCACCGAAGCCACAGCCGCTGGCCTGATCACCGGCTACCGCGGCGCCTTCAGTTTCACTTCAGACAGTTTTGGAGTGATACTGGCGCAGCTCGACGGTTCTGTGCGCCAGTACGGCATGCCGGATGGCGCTTTGCAGTCGTCGTTGAACCTGCCCGACGTGAAAAGTAAGGGCATGGCTTTTTCTCCCGACCGCAGCATGGTAGCCGCGATTTCTGGCAATAAGGCATACGTGTGGAAAACCTCGGATGGCAAACAGGTGGCAGAAATGGACGGGCAGCGCGCCATGAACGGCGGCCTGGCCTTTTCCCCGGACAGCAAATACCTGGCCGCGCCGGGCCTGGACAAAACCATCGTCGTTTGGCGTATGTCTGACCATACCATCCTGGGCACCGTCCCATGCCCGGATGTGGCCTGGAACGTGGCCTTTTCTCCGGATGGGGCGTTGCTTGCGGCAATAACGAGCGGGGTTATATCGATTTTCCAGCTCTCAGACGGCAAGCTGCGCTACCAGGTGAACGGTTATTCGCTGGCATTTTCGGCGGATGGCAAGACCCTGGCGGTAGCGTATGGCAATTATGACAGCGCCAGGATCACTCTCTACAACTCTGCCGATGGAAAAGCGGAAAAAGAAATCGACTCGGACGGAGGTTCGCTGGCTTTCTCACCGGACGGCAAGCTGTTGGCGGTGGGCGGAAGCTCTCTGCTGCTTTTGCAAACTTCGGACGGCAAACTCGTGAGATCACTGGAAAACCTGGCGCCCTTCGGCCCGCTGGTATTTTCGCCGGACGGCAAACTGCTCGGCGCCGCTGGATGGGACGGGCGGGTTTTCCTGTGGGGTGAAGAATAGTTAGTTGTGGTTAATCCCTACGCCCGCTCGACAGTCGCGCGCATGACGAAGCGGTCGACGGCGCCAAAACGATATTTGTATTCCTCATCGCCGCGCATGAAATCAAACTCGGAGAAATGCTGCTCGTTGGCCCAGCGCAGCAGATAGCCCAGCAGCACCCAACCGGGGGAAAGGTCGACGAAGCGAAAATCGATGCCGGAGTTGTAGACCCAGATACGGTTGAGGTAGTCGAAACTCAAGTAGCCGGCGGCTTTTACCCCGCCGATTTCAAGGAAGGCCAGGTTAAGGCAGCCGCGCTCGTAAGCGCAACGCGCCGTCAGGCGCATGTGGTCACGCATGGCAGCGGTCAGGAAGCGCCTTTTATCGGCGTCCTGGGCCATCAGGCCGATGAATGCTTCGAGCTCGTTTTCGAGAGACAGGCTGTCGTCGACCACGTACCAGCGCACCGGCAGGCCGTTCTCTTCCAGGCGGCGCATCTTGCGGCGGATTTCGTGACGCTGCTTTTTGTCAATTCCCGCCAGGTAGGTATCCCAATTGCCGGGTAAGGGGATATAGGGCGAATGCTGCAGCCGCTCGGCCCGGTAAGCCCAACCATTTTCCCTGGCAGCCGCCTCCAGGGCGGGCAAAGTCGATGAGCTTTCCAGTAAGTTGTAAAAATCCAGCGCCTGCCAGGCGGGGATGGGCGCCTGGGCCAGGAAGGGCAGCAGTCCGGAAAGAAAGGCCGGGCGGTCTGCGGGGCGGGCGACCACGTCCAGGTAATCTGAAATTTCGATGGCGCCCAACGGCAAGAGCGCCGGGCGGCCCCGGTGGTTGGAGACGTGGAAAAGCGGGGCAATCCCGACCAGGCGTCCCTCCTGGCGGGCGGTAACCAATACCAGATCGATTTGCGGCCATTCGCCGCCGCCACGCGTCTGCCACCAGGCGCTCAGATATTCGTGGCGCAAGAAGGGCACGTGGGGTACGCTTTGGTCGAGCAGGTGATTCCACTCAGCCTCGAGTTCTTCAGGGAAAGAAGTGTAAAGCTTAAAATCCATGCAGAGTATTATATCCGAAAAAAGACAATAGTTATCTGAATTAAATCCCAGGCAGGATCATCACCTTCATCACCCGCTCGCGGCCCTGCTCGATCAGCTCCATGCCGTGCTGAAATTCTTCCAGCGGCAGCCGGTGAGAGATCAGGCCGGCCACGTCCACCTGGCCCGAGTGCAGCAGCGCCACCGCCTGGTAAGAATTGCGCACGGAAGTGAAAGACGACAGAATGGTCAGTGCCTTGTGGAAAACCTGGAAAGCCTCAAACTCGATCTTTTTACCGGAAGGGGGCACGCCGAAAAGCAGCACAGTGCCGCCCGGGCGGGCAAAATCGATCGTGCGCGACATGAGTGGGATGGAACCGGTGGCGTCGATGACCACATCGTAAGCCTCGGCCTCCAGGTCGACCAGGTCAGTCAGCACTCGGTCGGCGCCATAAGTGGCAGCCGTCTCGGCCCGGGCAGGCTGGCGTTCCACAACAGTGATCTCAGCCGCGCCCTGCAGGCGGGCCACCTGCTGCAGCAAGAGGCCAATCGGGCCGGCTCCCAGCAGGGCTACCCGGTCGCCCATGCGGATGCGGGCGCGCTGGCTGCCGTGCAGTACGCAGGAAAGCGGTTCGACGAAGGCGCCCTGCTCGAAAGGCAGGTCGCCGATGGAAAACACAGCATTTTCCGGTGCCAGCACGTACTGCGCCATGCCGCCCGGGCGAGTCACACCCACGGCCGTCCAGTTCAGGCAGAAGTTCTGGCGGTTGTTGAGACAGTTGACGCAGTTGTTGCAGGCGATGTTGGGCTCCACAGCGACCCGGTCGCCGGGATGGTAGCGGGTAACCGCTGCGCCAGTCTGCTCGACCACCCCGGAGAACTCATGCCCGGGGACGCATGGATAACCGCCCAGGAATTCGCCGTGGAAAATATGGATATCGGTGCCGCAAATGCCGGAAGCCTGCACGCAGATGAGCACTTCGTCCGTCCCCGGCTGCGGGATGGGGACGTCGATAAGCGAAAGGTGGTTGGGTTGGGAGATTTGGATTGATTTCATGGGAAAATTATACTCCACGGAGTAAAATATATGCGTTATGCTGCTGCAAATTTTACTCGGTTTTGGGCTGGCGTTGCTGGTATCCCTGGCAGCCTGGCGCGCCCGGGCGCTCACACCTGGAGGGGCGGCGGCCGCCCTGATTTTGGGCACGCTGGTATTCGGCCTGGGCGGGCTGGCCTGGGCAGTCCTGCTGCTGGGCTTTTTTATCTCCTCCAGCGTCTTGAGCCGGACTTTTCGCCGGCGTAAGGCCACCCTGGACGAGAATTTTTCCAAGGGCAGTCAGCGCGACGCTGGGCAGGTGCTGGCTAACGGCGGCGTGGCCGGCCTGTTTACCTTATTACACCTTCTTTTCCCGCTTTCCGGGCTGCCATTTTTGGCCTTTGCCGGGACGCTGGCGGCGGTCAACGCTGACACCTGGGCAACCGAGCTGGGCGTGTTGAGCCGCCGCCCGCCGCGCCTGATTTCCACCGGGAAAGTCGTCGAGCGGGGCGCCTCGGGTGGGATCAGCCTGGCCGGCCTGCTGGCTGCGTTGGGCGGAGCGGTTTTGATTGCCGGATTGGCGACTCTGCCGGCCTTGCCGGCTCCGGCGGATACTGGCACAGCCAGCAGCCCTGGGGGGGTGTTCATTATTCTGGGCGTGGTGACGCTGGCCGGGCTGGTGGGCAGCCTGGTCGATTCTCTGCTGGGCGCTACCCTACAGGTCATCTATACCTGCCCAACCTGCGCCAAGGAAACCGAGCGCCATCCCATCCATACCTGCGGGACTGCCACCGTTTATAAACGCGGCTGGCGCTGGCTGAATAACGATTGGGTCAACGCGGCCTGCTCCATGGCAGGCGCTGGGTTGGCGCTGGCCGCCAGCCCTCTTTTTTTCGGACAATTGGGGCCCACTGCCCCTACAAAGGAGAGTGTTATGGCAGCTTTTCCCTTTTCCAGCCCTGCTTTTACGCAGGGCAGTCTGATTCCGAAGCAATTTACCTGCGATGGGGCAAATATTTCCCCGGCGCTCAACTGGAGCGGCCTACCGCCTGGCACGCTCAGCCTGGCGTTGATCACCGACGACCCGGACGCGCCGGGCGGAGTGTTCACGCATTGGGTGCTCTACAATATGTCGCCCACTTTGACCGGGCTTCCTGAAGCCGTGACGAAAATCACCCAGGCGCCGGGGATTGGCACACATGGCAACAACAGCTTCAGCCGTCCCGGTTACGGCGGGCCCTGCCCGCCGCGCGGCGCCCCACACCGCTACTATTTCACCCTGTATGCGCTGGACCTACCGCCTGACTTGCCGCCCGGGCTTACCTCCACCAGGCTGCAAAGCGTCATGTATGGTCACATCCTGGCGGAAGGCCAGTGGATGGGCAAGTACCAGAGGTAGGGGCTGTAGGATGTGGACAGCAGGTAGCGGGTGATGGTCAGAGTGAGTAGCTCTTAGCGATTCCCCCAGAAGGGAGCCAGCCGGGCGTATTCACGCGCCAGGAACTCTTTGTATTGCTTAATATATCGATAATAATAAATTTTTAGGCTCGTAATCTATGGCATCCCGATCACAACCCTGATCTTCCGCAACTATTATGCAGGGATTGGGACTGAAATCCTTGAAGCAGGCCGGATGGATGGCGCCAGCCTGCTAGGCTTATACCGGTATATCATGTTTCCACTCTCTGCGCCGAGCTTCGCCGTAGTTATCATCTGGCAGTTCACCCAGGCCTGGAATGAATTCCTGTTCGCAGTGATCTTAACCAACCAATCCCACTGGCCGGTGACGGTGGCGTTGAATAACCTGGCAGGCAGCCAGTCGGTGCAGTGGAACGTCTTGATGGCAGCTACTTTCCTGGCCGCCATGCCAACCTTGCTGGTCTATATCTTCCTGGGACGCTTTTTCTTGCGCGGCTTGATGGCCGGCGCACTGAAGAGCTGATCCCAGAGCCGCTTATAGCCCCAGCGCTTTGACCATAGCGCGCACGCCATCCAGCGTGGGCAAGAATTTAACGCCGGTGTAGAGCTGCCAGGTCTCGGTGTGCGTGACGGTCTGGTCCGGCTGCATTACCAGCAGCGCGCCGAGCGTCTCCAGCTCGATGAACCGGTCGTTGCAATAGACCTCGGTGTCACAGCTGGAGTCCGGGTGGGGCAGGTCGGGAAGGTGGGTGAAGCGCTTGACAAAAAGCACTTCGCCAACCAGGTAGGCCAGCCAGCCCTGTGGGTTGGGCACGCCAATCTTGCAAGGCGGCAAACGACTGGCGGCTTCCAGAAGGATAAAGTCGTCGCCCAGGTGCAGGCGCGGGTCCTGCAGGCGGGTATAGTTCCATACGGTCATGGTCCGGTCCGGCAAGAGCTGCGGGGCGGGCACGCTGGCCTGCTGCGGGAGGATGGCCAGGCCACCCAGCTTGAGCTGGGTGATGGCCCACGGGGCGCACTCGACCGGCCATAATCCAGCGTTGGTCAGGCTGTGCTGGATGGTGAGCAGCGGAGCGTCGGGAGCCAGATGGAGCTGCATGGCTTTTTGCAGCCCGGAGCCGGCCTCAACCGGTTGGGTGAGACGCACGCTGCCATCCTGGAGATGTTCGACCTGCAGGCCTTCATTATCCGGGAGGTAAGAGCGTGGCATACTTTCTGGCGAGTGCCACAAGCGGTGCCCGCCGAAGAAATGGTACTCCCCGTAGGGAGTAGCCTGGGTCATGTCGGGCAGCTCGGCCAGCAGGTTCTGGTCCGATCCAGCCGGCAGCAGGCGCACCAGTCGCGGCCCGGCCTGGGCCAGATAATCAACAGCCAGGAAGCGGTTTTCAAGACGGTGGGTGGGATGGGTGTAGTAGTCCATGAGGGTTTCTTTCACTTACTGCTCAATACCAGGTCCAACTGCCGTGCCAGGGCCGCCAGGTGTGTATCGACAATAGGTTTCAGGTCGGATTCGGGGTGTAATAACAAATCCTGCCAGATGGCGCCGATAGCGCTGGTTAGGCGGTCTTCCACCAGGCCCCACAGGTGGAACATGCGGAAGGAACGACCACGTTCGAAGCCCAGGCTAAGCGCTTTGAATAAAAGATCGTTGGCATTTTCGGGGGCAGAAAGCACATCCTGCCGCACCGGCAGCAGCCCAACACTGTGCGAATAGAAGCTCTGTTCTTTCTGGCTGGTCAAGAAACGTATCAGCCCCAGGGCTTCGCGCGGGTTGTGCGAATGCTTCCAGATCACCAGGTTGGTGCCGCCCACAAACGGCATACCCGGCGGGAAGGTGATACCGGAGTTTTTTACCACGTTGGGGTCGATATCGGGATCGCGCAGCAGCCAGGGACCGCTGATGGTCACAGCCGCTTCGTTGAGCCGGTACATGGCGTCTGATTGGGTATCGATGGTGTTTAGGGCAGCCGGAACCAGGTATTTGCCCAACTCGAAATACTGGTAGAAACCGGCGCGGGTCTGCGGCAGGTTGAGCAAGGTGCTCTTGCCATCCCGGTCAATAAAATCGCCGCCAGCGCCCCACACCAGGGAAGCCAGGCTCTGCAAAGCCATGCGGTTGGCAGTGGTAGGAATTACGAAAGGAATCGACACGCCGTAATCGACCAGCTTTTGCAGTGTATCTTTCATAGCGGCATGGGTGGCAAAGGCGCCTGCTTCGTTGATCCCCGCTTTGGCCAGCAGATCGCGCCGGTAATAAATCAGGCGAGTATCCGCCAGCCATGGGATCGACCAGACCTGGTTATCCTTGCCGACCAGGCCGCTCTGCCAGGCCGGCTTTAAGAAGAGGTCGGCGCCACCGATGGCTTGAATCTCGCCATGGGTAAAGGCATGCAAGCTGTTCATCCCTACCAGGTCGCCCACCCAGGTCGTGCCAATCTCCGATATGTCTGGGCCGTGACTGTACAGGGCTACCCTGACCAGCTCGGTCCAGGCATTGCCCCAAGTAAGGAACTGCGAACGATACAATACCCCGGTCTGGCTGGACAGTTCTCGCAGGGTTCTTCCCAATGCTTCAGCCGAATACACATTGGACATCAATGAAAATTCGATCCCGGACATAGGCTTCCTTCCAGGCTTAGTATAGATGCTAACCCTAAAATGAACAAGGGAAGCCTTCACCTTGCGATTGCGAAGCAATCCGTAGAGAAGGTTGCGAGGATTGATCTTCGTCTGTCAAGTACTCTTCGCAAGGTTTAGGTCACAAAACTCAACCTTGCGAAGGGTTTAGAGAGAACTACCGGGTGTTCAAGGTCAACCTTCGCAAGGGTTGGCATTTTGACGCCCAACAAGGATATAAGGATGAAAGATTAAATTGCTTAAATTGCATTACAATCAGGTGAATAAATACGAGGTGTCAATAATGCAGCGTGAAATCCGTACCGTAATTGTCGAAGACGACCCGTATGCACGGGATACCATGGCGCTGCTGCTGCGGCGCGATTGGCGCACCCAGGTGTGCGGCGAAACCGGGCAGATCGCCGGCCTGGAGGAACTGATCCGCAACGAAAAACCCGACCTTGTCGTGCTTGACACAGAAAATCCCCAGGACACCCATTGGGTCGAAAAAGTCACCCGGGCAGTGCTGGCGGCCAAATCCTCTCCGCGCATCCTGTGCACGGCAACTTTTTCAGACGTTCACGTTCTAACGCAGCTCGACCAGCCGGTATTTTGCGGCTACGTGCTGAAAGGTGAAATTTCCTACGCCCTGGCCTGGGCAGTAGTTCAGGCCGCCCAGGGTAACTGGGTGATGACGTCTTCCACGCGCCAGACGGCAGAAAAGATCCCCTTCCACCCTCTCCATGCTTTGACCTTGGATGGGCAGCGCCAGGTGCCCGGACTGACCCGCCGTGAGGCGGAAATGGCGCGCCTGGCGATCCTGTTCAACCTGCGCCGCGCCAACCTGGCAGATGATATGAACATCCAGTACAGCACCATTTCCGAGTACGTGAACCAGGTCTATGAAAAATTAGGCTTGCATGACATCCAGGATGGCAGCGTTGAGCCGGACAGCTACTTCTCCGGGCAGACACAGGTGCTGGATCACTTCCGCGACAGCCTGCAGCACATCTGGCAGGACGGCCGGAAGAAGAAAGCTCCGGATATGGATACGCTGGCGTTCCACCTGTTGACAATCCCGGAAGTGGTGGAATAGGGGCTGCGGTCGAGGGCTGAAAGCGAAAGTCTACAAGCCGGAGGCTGATCCCAGGCCCGGCTTTTCCAGCTCCCACACCATGTACGGGCTGGTTGCCGCCTGAAAGGAGGACCAGGTGTAATCGCCATACAAGGCACTGACGGTAAAACCTGCCGCGACGGCCAGGGTCTCAAACTCATCCTGGCTGAGCAGTACAAAGCGCAGGGAAATAAAATGCTTTGCCAGCAGCAACCCCTGCGGATCATATTCCTCAAAAAACTCGACCCCCGAAACGGTCTTGCCATCCGGCTCAAACTCCTGGCAACCCCAGAACATCAGCGTGCCTTTCCCGTCCGGCATAGGGTACTGGCCCCACAATTGCAGCTGGTTATCCACTGAAGCGGCGCGGATGGCCGGGTTGTGGAGCGTGCAGATGAATCGCCCGCCGGGCTTGAGGTGCTGGTAAATTCTGGCGAGGGCGCTTTTCTGGCCGGCTGTTTCAGTGATCTCGGCGAATGAATTGAAAGGGATCAAAACCAGGTCGAACTGTTTGTCCAGGTCAAGCTGGCACACATTCATGGCATATACGGGGGCGCTCAAACCCCGGCGAACGAGCTTGTTGCGCAAGACGGCCAGCATTTCGGGTGATAGGTCCACACAAGTCAGGCGGACGCCCGCCTTGATCAAGGGCAAGGAGACCCGGCCGGTGCCGGACATCAATTCCAACACATCTCCTCCGCTCTGTGTGGCTTCTTTCAGAAAAAATGGAATGTCAAAAGTGGCCGAAACACAGATATCGTAAAGGTCGGCGATTGAAGAATAGTTCATCACGCACCTGCTCTGAGCAAAATGGTGACCTGGCGCTTGCCGATCTGGAACTTATCCAGCCGGCGATAGCACGGGTGCACGATCTTCTGCTGTTTATCCGAAGCGACTGCCAGCAGGCAACGGGCGGGCAGCAGGGAATGCAGGGCATCGAGCATGCGCAAGGCAGGGGCCGGATCCTGCCCGGGTTCGGAGCCTTTACGCTGGCCGGCGGTAGATGACCAGACCGATTTCCAGCCGTAAGGTATGTCGGTAATCACCAGGTCAATCGGCCGGCCAGTCAGGCCCTGGCGCATGGCCGGCGCGCTGGCCGCATCGGCCTGGAACAGACAGGTGGAGAACAGCCGGCCAGCCAGCGCAAAGGAAAGGTCACGGCGCAGCCTCACGGCGCTGTCGAGGGCAGCCTGGTGAGAGGCTTTGCCGTAGGCCTGGATGTAATGGCTGATCTCGTCCATGCGCCGCTCCAATCCGATCAGGGAAAGTAGGGACAGATTGCGCTCCGCCAGGTCGAGCGCCTCAGAGCTGATATCCGAAGCGGAAATGGACACAATTTCGCTCCCATGCAGGAAACCCAGGACGGTGAGCAGGTAAGCCCCCCCGCAGCACGGGTCGTAGATCGAAACCTGCTGGGTCAGCCCCATACGGGCGCGGATGGCCTGGAGGTGCTGGAAAATCTCACTGGCCAGCCGTACCGGGAAAGCCGTCTGCCCGGGCTGGCTGTAGAGCACGCGTCCGGCGGAAAGATCGGAGTAATCGGCGGGTTTGAGGACGAAATTATATGGCATGATCGTCTCTTCAAAAAGATTGGCTCATTGGGATTTGCCGTGGAAGGTCCCCAATTCTGGGAGTTCACCTCGGGGATTCCCAGAGAACCTAAAGATTATATAGGAGGAGGGTTATAATTGAAAGGCGTAATCGGATTAATCCCGGCAAAAACGAACGAGGCAAATCCTATGGAACAACCAGACCAGCCCTCCACAAGAACGCCGGGCAGGTTTGAAAAACCCGGCCAGTGGCTCAACCGGCGTTTCCCACTGGACGTTTTCGTGTATACCATCCTGTTCCTGTTTTTCATTCAGCTCTTGACCGGCCTGGTCGAGAACACCTATGCCTTTGGGCTGCTTCAGACCTCCATCCCTTACGAAGCCGCTAGCATTTTCCTGCTGTTCACCCCTCTGGCGCTGTGGATCTTTCCCTCCCTGGCGAGTTCAAAAAGCGCCATATTTATTATTATCACCGGCGAGCTGGCGTTGTTGTGCCGGGCAGTCAGTGGGATGCTCAATTCGAGCGGCCAGATGATCGCCTGTGGGTTGGGGGCCGGACTTTTCATGTTGTTCTTCCCCGTCCTGTTGTGGAAGCTCGGTAAAAAAGGTAACCTGGGCGCGGCCTACCGCATGGGCTGCGGGCTGGCGCTGGCCGTGCTGCTTTCTATCCTTCTGCGCTCGGTCTATTCGGGCAACGACATCAGCGACTACGGCATTTTCCGCGCCATCCCCTGGCTGCTGGCGCTGGCAGGGGGCGTCGTTCTGCCGGCCCTGATCACTTCAATCGATGCTGACGCAGACGCCAGCCCACCCAGGGTGCATCACGCCAGGTGGCGCGTCACCATGCAAGCGCTGGGGATAACCAGCGTGTTCGTGTTGCTGTATTTTGCCTTCTCCGCTCCAACCGTCATTTCACGCTGGACGGATTTCAGCTACCCCGCGATCACCTTCCTGCTGGTAGGAGCGATTGAACTGTTCCTCGCCGCCTGGCTGGCAAAGCTCAAAGCCTGGGAAAACCTGACCTCTAATTTTATGCTGGTATGGAACCTGCTATTCGTAGCCGCCACCACGTCCACACTTTGGTCTTCCCAGATCCTTTTCCCAACTGACGCGTCTGCCTATCCCCTGTTTGAAATACCGCCTAACCCGCTGTCACGCCTATCAATCACGGCCATGCTTTTACTCTCTCCGGTGCTTTTCATCGATTTTTCGCTGCTGGTGAAGGGACTGGTCGATAAGAATCTATCCTTGCGCAGGCTGGGCGGGAGTTTCAGCCTGGCGGCGCTGTACCTGCTGCTGATGATCCTGATGCACATTTTCACCACAGTGTACGACTACATCCCGGTGGTCGGGGCCTGGTTCCGCAACCAGTTCTGGCTGGTATACCTGGCGCCAAGCCTGGTGCTGCTGCTGGCCATGCTGGTCACCCGCCGGCACATTTTCAAGGCCGGGGCCGGTGCAGTGGCGCAACCACGTCTGCCTGTGCTGGCAGCTGGGCTGGGACTGGCGCTGGCAGCCGGGCTGGCCGTCCTGCTGACCGCCCCCCATCCCAGGACCACCACGGGCGCTGATCTGCATAACCTGCGCATCATGACTTTCAACATCCAGCAAGGCTACAGCCAGTCAGGCATGAAAAATTTTTACGGGCAGCTTGAGACCATTCGTAAAGTCAACCCGGACATCCTCGGGTTGGAAGAAACCGACGATGCCCGCATTTCAGGCGGCAATTCAGACGTGGTACGCTTTTTCACCGAGCGGTTGAATTATTACTCCTATTACGGGCCAAAAACGGCGGTAGGAACGTTTGGCGTGGCGCTGTTGTCGCGCTACCCGATCCACAATCCGCACACGTTCTTCATGTATTCTACCGGTGAACAGACGGCAGCCATCGAAGCGCAGGTCACAGCCGGCGGCAAGACCTTCAACGTGCTGGTCACTCACCTGGGCAATGGTGGACCGCTGGTGCAGCAGGAAGAGGTACTGGCGGGGGTCGATAAGCTGAATTCCAATCCTAACACCATCCTGGTGGGAGATTTTAATTTCTCCCCGGCTGATCCCCCTTATCCACTGACGATTTAGAAACTGGAAGACGCCTGGAAATCGGCCGAGGCGCAAGACCTCAGCCAGCCCGGCCTGGACGTGGAAAACCGCATCGACCACATTTTCCTTTCACCAGGCATGCGTGTGCTGCGCGCCGATTATCTTGCCCCCGGGCCGTCGGACCATCCCATGCTGGCGGTGGTGATAGGATTTTAGCCGTTACACCATACCCCACACCACGTGCCAGACCACGTCCGCCCAAAAATGGACGCTAGCGGCGGCCAGGTAGCCGGATTTCTTGTAATGGCAAGCGGCGACCAGGGATAATACACTGTTGAGCAGGAAGACTTCCACTATCAAGGCCGGCGAAAACTGGCTGATGCTTTTCGCTCCCAGCATGATCATCAGCGACGGAAAGTGACCGGCAGAGAAGACCAACGCCGAAAGGGTTGAGATGACCCAATAGACCGGAACAAGCCCTTTGCAGCCCAGCAGAACGTACGAGATCAGCCAGGTCCAAAAAGAGATGAAGAACAGGCGGAAGATAATCTCTTCGCCAATGCCTGCGCTTATTGTAGCCAGCAGAGAAGTAGGGAAAGGCGGGTGAGGAAGGCGGTTCACAGAGAGGAAACGGCTGAAAACGAAGTCCATCAGGATCAAGAAGAGGCCGACCAACCCGCCCGCCATGGCAGGCAAAACAAATCTATGCCGGTTGGAAACTTCGGGGCTGAACAGGTTGGGAATACCCAACTTTTGGGACAGCTTGAGGCCCAGAAAGCCCAGCCCGCCATATAAGACCAGGACAATGGCAAAGCTAGCCAGCATCATCACCGGCAAAGACGCCGGGTATCCCTGGGAAGGAACAGTGGAAAGCAGGTTACCCTGCGGCATTAACAGATTGGCCGCGCTCAAAATCGCTAGCAGAATGACCAGCAGGAAGAAGGTGCGGGTTGAAGTTGACACAGGCGGCTGGCTTTTATATCCTCGTGATTCTTTCCTTTACTTTCGCCCATGATCCGGTGGTAAGGAAGCTTTTATCCATGTTATTGACCATGCTGACAAACTTAGGCCAGGGCACAGCCAGAGTCATTTCATGCGGTGCGACCCAGGGCCGGGCAGAAACGTCGAACATGCCCAGGACAGCGTGCGGGTGAGCCGATTTAAGCTCACGGTAGGGCTGCTGGACGATGGTGGAGCAGCCAGAACCAAAGGGGGCAATGACCGCCTGGGGATCGGATTCATCGAAACCGGCCAGGGTAAACAGGCCAGAAATGACATCCGCACCAGCAAAGAAAATCACTACCTGGGGGATATCGTCTTCGTCCAGGTGATCCCAACGTTTAAACACCACCTGGCGGGCCGGGGCGAGCATGGGCGGGAACTGCGCCCGAATCTTGGCTACCAGCTCGGGCGACTCCTTGTAGCGCTCACCTTCCAACTCGCCCGGGATGCCGCAGGATAGAAAATAGTTGATATTAGCCCCCAGGCCTTTGGAAAAGCCCAGGTAATAGCGCCCACCGCCGCAGCCGATGTCGCTGCCGGTGAAAATAAGCGATTCGCCCTGGCGCACGCGCTCCAGGTCGTGGATAAAGCAATGGCCTCCCGGCGGGGGCTGTGAGACCCCGGCCTGCGCCTGGCTGTCGGTGTAATAAAAGCAAACTGGCCATTGGGCAGCCGGGAAATATTCTTGCCATTTATCAGTAAATTGCTGCTTGAAACCTGCCTGCATAAGAGACCTCCTTAGAATGATGGTAGGCAGCGAAAAACCACTGCCAACAATCCACACTCTATCTTTTGTGATCAAGGGGATAAATTCTACAAAAAATTATACCACCGGAGTTTTACGCTCTTGTTATGCTTTATTCTTTGATTTTTTCTTTCACAACGGATAAAGCGAGACCTTCTAAAAGGAATTAACATTCTATTTATGCCGTAATCTGGCATATTTGCATTTATACTGGGAAGCATAACCCTCAAACCCAGGAGCAAAACCATGGAAAAGATCGATTTACGCAAAACCTACAAAAACCTTTACACACCCTCGGCGAAAGCCGTCCAACTGGTGGAAGTGCCAGCTTTCAACTTCGCCATGATCGACGGAGCCATCGAGCCGGGCCAGGGGCCGGGCACTTCGCCAGGCTTCCAGGAAGCCATGCAGGCGCTGTACGGGATGTCCTTCACGTTGAAATTTACCATGAAGCAGCGCAAGGACAATCCCATCGATTACAGCGTAATGGCCCTGGAAGGTCTGTGGTGGATTGAAGAGGGCGAGTTCGATATTAACAAGAAAGACAACTGGAAATACCGGTTGATGATCATGCAACCCGAGTTCATCACCCAGGAAATGTTCCAGGACGCCCTACTCCAGGTGAAGCACAAGCGCGACTCGTCCTGGGTGGACAAGCTACGCCTGGAAAGGTTCGCAGAGGGACTGTGCATCCAGATCATGCACGTCGGGCCGTACGCCACCGAGCCGGCCACGGTAGGAAAGATGGACGCCTTCGCAGCCCAAAACGGTCTGCGCAAGTGCGGCATGCACCACGAGATCTATCTGGGCAACCCGCTGCGCGCCGATCCGGAAAAGCTGAAGACGGTGCTTAGGCATGGGGTGGTCAAGGTAGACTGACGATTGATGATTTTATCTTAAGGTAAACGGAGCATCCTCAATTTTGCGGCATTCGGCGGCTTTGCACGTCGCCAGATCCTTCATCCGCTGTATAAACTGAGCCAGCAGCTTTGGATCGGCTTTGGGCGCCAGGTTGTTCAGCTCGTAGGGATCGGCTTTGAGATCGTACAGCTCGACCTCGCCCGTGCGGTATTCGATGTAGCTCATCGTTTGCAGGCGCACGCCGCGAAAATAGGGAATATTCAGTTTCTGCTTTTTGTCGGGCGGCATGGCGGTGGCGTTCACCTGATCCTGGTCGGGGACCTCGTCGTCGGGCGGGTTGACCTGCGGCGTGGGTGTCTGGGACAGGGTTTTCTCTTCGAGCGGGTCTGGCCCATACTCAAGCGAAAAGGCATGCCGCCATTGCCCCAGCGGAGTCGGATTAATCTTTAATAACGGTAATAACGAGCGGCCGTCGACGAAATCCCCCGCAGTTGCGCCGCCCAGCGCTGCCCAGGTAGGCGCCAGGTCAATGTTGCCGACCAGGTGCTCGAGCGTCTTGCCGGCCGGCACACCGGGACCGCGTACCTCCAGGATTAAATGCAGCTCCTCTTCGTACGGCGCTATTTTCCCTTCCAACATGCGATGATTGCCCAGGTGATAGCCGTTGTCGGAAGTGAAAAACAGGTAGGTATTGTTGAGCTGTCCATTGGCCTTGAGGGTATTGACGATCTTCTCGATGCCCTCGTCGACGGCCTGGAGTGAGCGCAGGCGGTTGCGATAGTCCGCGTCGATGGCGTCCATCTGTTTTTGGGTTATCTGCGGGAGGTTGCTGATATAGCCAGGTTTGTCGCTTACGTCGGCTTCGTTATAGTTAGGCGTGCGCGGCGCTTTGGCATCCGGGAAAAGGTTAGCATGCCTCGGGGCAGGTGTGTAGGGGGCGTGCGGCGCATACGGCGCCAGGTAGATAAAAAATGGCTGGCCCGTTTTGGTGGTGCGCTGGATGAAATCCACCGCCTTGCCCATGTATACATCCGTACCGTAATCCTCTGGCTGGTTACCATAAGCGACTTGCTTACCGTTTTCGTTCAGGATGTAGTTATACTCGCTGTAGGCGGCATCTCCATTCACGGCAGAATACCACTCATTCCAACCGGGTGGGATGTAGGCCGGACCGTTTTTTCCGGGATAACCGTTCAGGTATTTGCCGGCCAGCATGGTACGGTAGCCTGCGTCTTGCAGCCAGGTGGCGATGGTGGATTTTTCCTCGCCGAGGAGATTGAATTTCCCGAAACCACCCAACGGCAGGTTGTTGCCAAAAACCTTGGTATTGTGCGGGTATTGCCCGCGCAGGGTAGTCGAGCGCGAAGGGCAGCACAATGACTCGGGGACGAAGTAGTTAGTGAAGGTCACGCCTTGATCTGCGATCAGGGCTTTTAATTTGGGCATGTACTGGTACTCTTCCGAGTTCAGGTCGTCGGCCAGAATAAAAATGATGTTTGGCTTGCCTTTGGCCGATTTAGGGGTGGCGTTTGGAGTGGTAAGCGTGGCAGTGGCGGGTGCGGCAGTCGTGGAACTGGCGGAAGTTGAAGTGGCATTCGACGAGGGCGCCGTGGCGGGACGTATGGGCAAAGAGCAGGCGGCCAGCAGGCTGAGGATGATAAAGCCTTGGGTGATATGCAATAGGGTTTTCACTTCGTGCTCCTATTTCTGCTGTTTCGCAATGAACGCCTGGTAAGCAGCATAAGCAGGTTTCTTTTGGGGAGGGTTGGAGTCCAGGTTAATCACGCCAAGGTGGCTGAAAGTATCACTGGCGTTGGTCAGGTCGTAAAAAGAGAACCACAGGCAGATCCGGCCGCCGTTTTCGAGGCAGGCGGACAAACGTTCAGGCAGTTGAGTGGCTTCCAACTGCTCGAACTGCGCCAGGTCTTGCTTCCATGTGGTGGGGGTGGACTTGCAGCGGAAATCTGGCCCACCGTTTTCGGTTGAAATCCAAGTCGTTGGTTGGCCGGACGGGGCCAGGCCTTTGATGGTCTTTATTTTGGCCGGGATATCTTCCACGCAGCCATAGAAATGCAAATCCAAGGCATCGTATTTTGCCTGGGCTAACAAAAGCGTGACGTGCTGCAGGCCGTGCGCGTGGCCCGCATCGTTTGGATTGTCAAGAAAATCCAGCATGCACGAGGCAAAACTGGTCAGAACGACCTGAAATTTGGGGCTGACCGATTTGACGGCCTCATAAAAAGCCTGGGATTCGGCCAGGTACTGTTCATCCGTGCCACGCCAGTAAAGCGCACCCGGCTCCACGGTTGCATCGATTTCTTCATTTTCCGCCTGTACCCATACCAGGCGGCCCTGTTGCAGGTAGGTTAGAGCCGGTTGGAGGAGAGTGCGAACGTCTTGCTGGTACTGGTCTTTTTTCTGAAAGGGGAAACCCGCAGCCGGGTAATCCTTCGGCGTGCCGTAGTCGGTCACGATATTGTTGGGGTCTTTATTAATGATGGTCAGGATCACATTGAAACCGGCGGCCAGATAAGGGGTATAATCCTGGCCGTTTACGCCCAGGCCAACATTGAGGCGTACCCAGCCGACGTTACCAATGTCAGTGAGCGGTTTGAGCGCCTTTGCATTTAATGCTTTCTCTGGTTTGCCGACGAAAAAACCAAATTGGTTGGTACGCTGAGTAGCGTTAGTTGTGGGGGATACAGCGATGGTGGGGGAGTTCGTCGCTGCCGGTAGCATGGTGGCTTTTAAGGGCAGGGAGCAAGCCGCCACCAGGCTGAAAGCAATCAAAAATGCAGACATCCGGAACAATATTTTCATATTGGTCTCCTTCTAGCTGACCCCTTTGCTCTATTGAAGGCCTTTTATCATGTTTGGAGGCCAGCCAACTTTCCGATTTATTCTCGCGCTATAAGGCCTTGTTTGCAATAAGTGGAATCTTTAGTCGTCAGTAAAAGACACCTGAAATTTCCAACTTACACTGAAAACTGGCGATTGATGACTGACAACTCTTTCCCCTTGACAACCAGCTCAAAGCGCATATAATTAGTTTACACTAACTAATTATGCACCAACCTGATTTTAACCAGCTTATTGCCATCCTGATTCGTTCTTTCACCGAGCTCGAATCCCAGGCGCTCAACGAGAGCGAACTGGCCGAGCTTTCTATGAAGCAATTGGTCTATCTGGACATTATCGCCAGGCTGGACCACCCCACTTTCAGCAACCTGGCGAAGAGCCGGGGGGTCAGCAAGCCCTCGGTGACCGCCATCGTCGGCAAGCTGCTGCAGAAGGGCTACGTGGAGAAGGTCCAATCGGCTGAAGACCGGCGTGCCTTTTACGTACTGCTGACCGAGAAAGGCCAAGACCTCAGCCTGCTGCACGACAACATTCACCGCCGCATCGCCGAGCATTTTACCCGGGCTCTGGACGAACACGAGTTGCACCAGCTCGCCCGGTTGTTGAACAAAGCGCTGAAATCGGCTTTTTCTTAATCTCGCCAGCAGCCTCCCTCTGCGTCCTGCAAGGGGATGAAAGGAGAGCGTCAAGTAGAAAAAGGAGAATTGTATGAGCGAACACGATACTGCAACCCACGAACATCCCATTTGCCCGGTCTGGCTGGCGGGTATGCTGGAAAGCCCGCTGCGCAAAGCCCTGCATAAGCCGGAGAAGCTGCTGGCCGGGCTGGTCGAGCCGGGCATGACGGCCCTGGATATCGGCTGCGGGCCGGGCTATTTTTCACTGGGCATGGCGCGCCTGGTCGGGCAGCAGGGCCGGGTAATTGCCGCCGACGTGCAGGAGGATATGCTCGCCCGGGTGCGCGCCCACGCCGAAAAAGAAGGGCTGCTGGAGCGCATCAGCCTGCACCGCTGTTCACCTACACGCATTGGGCTGGCGGAAACGGTCGATTTCGCCCTGGCCTTCTGGATGGTGCACGAAGTCCCCGACCGGCAGGCTTTCCTGGGCGAGGTCTACCACCTGTTGAAGCCGGACGGGCACCTGCTGGTGGTGGAACCGAAGATGCACGTGAATAAGATCAACTTCGAGGAAACGCTGAAAGTGGCTGTCGTAGCCGGTTTTACCATCCTGGGCGAACGCAAGGTAGCCATCAGCCGGGCGATGCTTTTTGGAAGAAACTAGCCAGAGATTGGATTTCACATGAAAAATAAAATATTCTCAGGCATCTGGCGCTTTATGCTGCCGTTGCCGGAAGGCGCCTTATACAGGCATATGGCAGAGGGAGAAAAAGAGGACGCACCTGCCCTGGCCTTTATGACCGCCGACCACCACCGCGTGCGCAACTTCGTGGTGAGCGAGCTGCCCAAAGCCGAGACCCCCCTACCGCCGGAATTGATTTCCGCCCGGTTGGACCTGCCGGTAAAGGGCGTGGTTGCCATCCTGGACGACCTGGAGAAGCACATGACCTTCCTGTTCCGCAACCCGCAGGGGGCAGTGGAATGGGCTTACCCGGTGACGGTAGCGAGCACACCGCATAAGGTAACGTTCAGCAGCGGCGAAAAGCTTTACGCCGCCTGAGCGGTCGACGCGATTGCGACGCCCTTCGTGCAAGGGCAACTGCGCCGTGAAAAACTGTCTTTCCTGATCGAAACGGAATGCGCCCACTGCGGGAAACCCATCCACATCGAGATGGACAGCGACCTGAATTATACGGTGCTCGAACCTGACGCCGACCCGCTGATTTTCGTCCCAAACGTGGATTTCAGCAGATTAAAAGTTCCCAGCATCATCGACGGGTTCTGAAGGAAGTCCGTCTTCTTCTGGTCAGAAGAACACGCAAGAGCTTACCGGTTTCAAAAGGGCGGCGTGCGCGGCACCTACCTGAACCTGCCCCTGAGTATTTACGTTACCCCCCTCACCCAGGGGCCGCTGTTTGACTTCAAGAAAAAATAGAAGAAAGACAATTTCACGCGGAGGCGCGGAGAGAAGAAGGGGAAAAACCTGACATGGAAAAAAACGACAGTACCAATAAACTTCACCAAGACAACGCCGCCGCCTGGGACGTGACCGCCGCTATCTACGAGCGGGACGAGCAAAGAGACATTGAGTTCCTGCGCCGCGGCGGCAGCTCGCTGATGCCCCAGGAACAGACCGCTCTGGGCAACCTGTCGGGCTGGTGCCAGCGCGCCATCCATTTGGAATGCGCCGGAGGAACGGATACGCTCTCTCTGCTGCAGCAAGGCGCTCAGGAAGTGATCGGGATCGACATCAGCCCGCGCATGATCGCCTGCGCCCAGCGCAAGACGGCCGCTCTCGCCGCCTTGGGCGCCCAGGCAAGCTGGTATTGCTGCGACGTGCTGGCTGCTCCGCCAGAATTAGACGGCACGGCTGACCTGGTGCACACCGGTCGAGGGGCCTTATATTGGATGATGGACCTGGACGCCTGTGCCCGGGTGGTCTGCCGCCTGCTGAAACCGGGCGGGAAGCTGCACGTTTTCGAAGGCCACCCGCTGGACTGGGTATGGAACGTCAACGCGGCTGCCTTCCAGTTGGATACCGGCCGCGGCGATTACTTTGCCCAGGCTATTCACGCTGGTGAAATCTGGCCAAAGCCATTCATCGACCGGCAGGTAGAAGTCGACCCGGCCACCCTGAGCTTACACGATCACCCCTGGACGCTCGGACAGATCCTCAACAGTGTCATCCAGGCCGGCCTGCGCATCGATTATTTCAACGAATACCCGCAGACGTTCTGGGACCAATTCCCCGAAATCCCTCCAGAAACCCTGCGCCGCCTGCCGCATACATTTACGCTGCTGGCGGTCAAATAGAAGAGTGTTAGACTGGGACAGCCTGTACGGCCACTCGCCGAACGCCAGTTTTGTCCTGGAGATTGACCGGCGACGGTCCAGTGAATATTGCCGATGATCCTGGAGAAAATTAACTGAACACTCGCACGATCAAAGTGATCAGATAGGCAAAGCGTAAGGCGCCCGAGGTGTGCTTGTTAGTGCGGACGCTATAGAAAGCCAGGATAAGGTTGATCATCCAAAGCAGGAAGAATATTTGCCCGAGAGTTGTACCGACGACGGACAAAAAGATAAAAGCTTCGCTTACCCGGTCGGTTAAACATCCGTCAAATACCCGGCCCGGCAGCACTTGTTGAAGCGCCGGGCAGTTGCTCCATCCAGCCAGTCCGCAATCAATACCATGGTGAGAAGAATAATCTTCAACCACAGCCAGAATGTATAGACAAACAATATTGAAGCGAGGATACCGAAAAGATGATAATAGGATGGGCTGATATCGGGCAGAATAATCCGCCTTTCAAACAAACCAAGCAGCTTTCGGTAAGGTAAAGCTATAGGTCGCCGGACAGGTACAGTATCCATAGTCCCCCAAATACAGCCAGGGTCGCAAGATCAATGAAGACTTTCTGCATGGCAGTCAGCTTAAAAAATTGTACGAATGTGCAATCAAACGGTCTGAATGGCTGAGTTTTGCCGAGCAACCAATCCTGCACTAGGTGAATGGCGAAAGCGATGAACACGATGCTGGCAAGTTTGTGGTCATTCAGAAACAATAATCCGGACAAGGCGCCAACTGCCAGCAGACCGATCAATTCGTGCAATACACTCCGGGAACGATGTATATTGCCGGTAAATCCATTCTGCCGGTAGAATTTCCAGTCTCGGATAATCGAAGGCAAATGGTCCAGGTCGACGATGCAGCCAGATACCAGGGCCGCGATCACATAAGTAGTTGCGCCAGGCGCAACGTGAGAACAGGTCAAGGCAATGAAAGAAGCTGTTACAGCGTGAGTAATAGTGCTGGACATGGAACCCTTCTAATAGCTTAGCTTGGAGGGTTCGACGAAGCCACCTATGATTAACGTGTAAGCAATCAATCCCACCACCAGACTCGGAAGCAGTGCAGCGACATAGGCAGTAACCGGCCCGGTTTTTATAAAGGCTGAAAATGGGTTTCCGCTCCTTCGCCAAAGCCATATCCAAACCGCTCCCAACCCGGCGACCAGGAAAGGCGCCAGGAATACTTTTTGGCCCTCAACGAAAACGATCGCATCCCACAGGCCATATAGAAGCCCGATGCCAATGCCCACCCATTGCAGGTGGCCGGAAGCTCCGGTTGCCAGATGGCGGACTTCCAGCCACAGCAGGCAAGCGTACAGGCCATATCGCACGCTGTAAATAATCCAGTGGGCGAGCGTCTCATCGAAAAAGTAGATCAGAGCATAGGTATCTTTGGGTAGGATGGTGCGATAATCGCGGATTTCAGTGCTGAAGGCATTGACCGTGTTCGACGCCACGCGCATTCCTAGACCAAAGAATAATAAAAATGCCAGGGCGATGAAAACCTTTCTCAAGGCAGGAGAAGCGTTACCCTGGATAAATAAGTCATAGAAAAGCATCAGGCCGAAGAGGTAGAGCAGCGGGATTGCAATTAGATCCATGAGGTCGGCAAAGCGCATATACCAGATCAGGTGCGTTTTGAATGCTTCACCGACCAGGCTGGCTACCGTAGTAGCCAGGGTACATAGGAAAAGCAACCACAGCGAAGTCCTTTGCCAGTTAGCAGGATGTGGCTCGTTCATAAATCACCTTCCTTTTGGGCAGACCTGGGTACAAAAAAAGGGAATGATTAACAGGCTATTGATTTTTTTGTCACCTTATAGTTAGATGGCGTATGGCACGCTTAAAGAGAGATAGCAATAAAAAAAGCTATCTTTACCGGTAGAGAGCTCTTTACTCGTAATAAATGTCGCTGTTTTGCGATCTTCGAAGACCGGCCTTACCCCTCAACTAAACCTGATATCATTGTAACAATCCGGTCAACAATAATCAAGGCTGTTTTCTTATCTACGATCACCTGTTTTTCGGTGTTTATCTGAGTTAAATTTCTTCGTTCTACGGCAAGAAAAAGAAGGCCACGCCCAGGATGAGATAGACGGCGATCAACTCAGCCCCTTCCAGCCAGTTGGTTTCGCCGTCCGACGAAACCAGGGCAGCCACGATCACTGCCGCCATCAGCGCCACCAGCTCGAACTGGTTGAACATCAGGTTCAGGTAATTGCCGAAGGCCAGGCTGATAAACACCAGCACAGGCGCCACGAACAGGGAAATTTGCAGGCTGGAACCCAGGGCGATCTCCAGGCTCAGCTCGATCTTGTTTTTCATTGCCATCTGCACCCCAACCAGATGCTCGGCCACGTTGCCGATAATGGGGATCAGGATGATGCCGATGAAGAACTCACTCAACCCGGAAGCCGCCATGACCGCGTCGACGGCGTTGACCAGGATCTCACTCAACCAGACTACCGCCATCGTCGCGACTGCCAGCACCACCAGGGCAGTGCGCATGGACCAGTGCGGCGTTTCGGCCGGGACTTCAGGAGCTAGGGCGCTTTTAGCAGTGCGCAGGCTGAAGAGCAGACCCAACCCATATAGCACGATCATCACCCCTGCCACGCTCAGGCTGATCGCCTCGGTGGTGGTGGCCGGAAGCACCCGGCCAGTGAGGGTGTGGTTGAACAGGGAAGGCACCGTCAGAGCGATCACCGCCAGGACCAGCATGGTGGCGTTGGTAGCGGCATGGCTGCGGGAGAAGCACTGCGTGCCGTGCTTCAGGCCGCCCAAAAGCACGCTGAAGCCCAGTACCAGCAGGAGGTTGCCGATGATAGAGCCGGTAATCGAGGCCTTGACCAGGTCCAAAAGCCCGGCCCTGATCGCCACGATGGTAATAATCAGCTCAGCCGCGTTTCCAAGGGTGGCGTTGAGCAGCCCGCCGATCTTCGGCCCAGTGACGATGGCCAGCGCCTCGGTTGACTCGCCGATCAGGCCGGCCAGCGGGACAAGTCCCAGGCAGGCGACAATGAAATTGAAGGTGGGGTTGGCATGCAAGAGGCCGCCCAGCACGGCGGCGGGAAAAGCCAGCAGCAGGTAATTAAGCGGTTTGATCTTTCTCAATATTTTCGGCATACCGCCCTCCTTCGGGTACACTGAAGAGAGTTGTGTTTTTTGAGGTTAAGCCTCTTCCTTCGATCCCAGCTCAACGCAGCGCTTGCGGTAATAAAGTTAGTTCTCTAAGGTGACTTCCTCGGGCACGCCGTGATCGCAGGTGGGGATAAAGCCACCGCGCCGGCGCATGGGCGGGATCAGGCGCTCCAGGTAAGCGTCGATGCCCGCCTGCAGACCGGCCAGGACGCGCTTATCGATACCCCCGAAGATGGCCAACTCAGGGTGTAGTCGGCCGATCTCGATGGCGTCGCAGCCGGAAGCCACCTCACATGGGCTGAAGATGTCCAGGCCGATGCCTTCCATGTAGAGCGGGATGACCGGCACGGCGTAGCCGTCTGTGTCGAGCTGGATGTACAGGTGGCGAGTGCGGTCGATCTGGCGCGCCCGGAGGTTAGCGATTAACTGCTGATAATAGGGAAAGAGGAAACGCTTGATAAACTTAGGTGAAATGAGCGATCCCGACTTGTAGCTGATGTCCTCATCCAGCAGTAGCTCATCGATGGTAACGAAGCGCTGGTGGCGGGCAATGATGCCATCGGTTAAGGTGAGCCAGGCCTGCATGCAGGTCTCGATCAGCTTCGGCTGGTCGTAGAAGGCGAAGAGCAAGTTCTCAGGGCCGATCAGGCTGCGCAGGTACATATAGCCGCCTACCACGTTCTGGGTGATAATGAGGCCGCGGGCAGCTTCCGCTTTAGCGAGGGCCATACGCTGCTCCAGGTCGGCAAAGCGCTCGGGCGAGTTGGGATCCATGCGCCAGTGGACGTTTTCCTCGAACGTGCGCAGGTCCTTGACCGGGTGGTCGAGGTAGGTGGGCATAAAGCCGTCCCGGCGACCCTTGAAGTACAACACGTGCCGTCCAGCGAAGTCCTGCACCACCTCGTGTTCGCCGCGGTCTTCGAGGATTTTGACCTCGAACTCGGGGGAAAAAGCCGCCTCGCAGCCGCCGGCGTGGTTTAGCATCAGGTTGCCGGGCGGGTCGTAATCGAACAGGCTTTCGAAGGGTACGCCCTGTGGCAGGCCCTGTTCTTTCCAGCGCTCCAGGCAGTAAAAGCCAAATTCTCGCTTGAACAACGGGATGCCTGGCTTGCGGGCATAAGTATCACGCAGCTTGCGTGCAGGTTCGGCCATCTGGTCGTAAGGCACCAGGGCGTGCACGCCGTCGGGAATGGAAACAAAATCAGACATGTGCCTCCGAAGAACAAAGAACCTGGGTTTTCATGCGGATCTCTATGGCCACGTAGGGGAAAGTCTGGGCCGTGTATGGCGTCAATGAATTAGATCCCAGACCCTCCCCGGCGCTTCGCCCCCACGCAGGTGGGTACATCATCACGCCAACCCACCCCCCATATGGAAGAGTCCTGGACCAAATGCACCGCAATCTGCGCTGACCGCCTGCGACCACCTCTTAAGGTTCACCCGAAGCGGATTGCGTAGCGAACAGGCTGGAGGTTTTTTTACAAGCTTTCTAATAAAAAGAGCTAAACTCCAGGGACTAAGGGAGAGGGTCTATGGTGTGTTGGTAACGAACGGTTTCTTATCGTTGTGGCAGATAACCTGCATAATGCTGCGGGCGGAGAGCGCCCCAGTGGGCACGCCGCCGCCCGGCTCGACCCACTGGCCGATCATGTAAAAGTCCTGCAGACCAGGCAGAGTCTTCTTCAATCCGCCGGAGGCTACCGAGCCGATGTTGCGGGTATTAATCATCCAACCTTCCATCGAGCCCTGCCAGTTGCCTGTATAGCGCTCATAGGTCAGCGGCGTAGCTACGTCGACCACTTCAACCTGGCCGGTAAAGCCCGGGTAGAATTTCTCGATCTGCTCCATGACGGTGATGGCGACCTGTTTCTTCTCCGCCTCGTAACGCTCGGGGTCTTCCGCCAGAGGGCGCCAGTAAGCCATGTTCGAGGGAAACATGACCTCGACCACCGATTTGCCGGCCGGCGCCAGGGTGGAATCGTAGCAGTAGTGCTTAACGCTGAGCTGGCGGCGCTCTTCACCGGCAATGTTGATAGGCTTATCCAGGAAATAGGCAGCCATGTGCGGCTGGCCGGAGAAATCACGATTGACGCCCAGCGACACCTGTATAATGGGCTGGAAAATCTCGCCCTTTTTATAATAGCCGCGCAGCTCGTCGGTGAGATATTTGCCTTCGAGCATATCAAACAGGGTGGCGTGCCCGTCTGCGGCGGAGATCACCACATCGGAGCGGAACTCGCCCCCATCTGACAGGCGTACCCCGGCGGCGCGGCCGTTTTCGACCAGGATCTTAGCCACGCGCGCCTTATAATGCATCTCACCGCCCAGGTCGAGGAAGCGTTTCTCGATGGCCTGGGAGAATTTGAGCGACCCGCCGATCGGGTAGCCGGCATCGTGACGGTGCATGTAGCCCAGGGTCATCACCACGGCAATCATGGGGAAATCGGGCAGGTCGAACAAGCTCTGGAAAGCCTTGCGCAAGAAAGGATCGCTGAAGCGAGCGCTAAAAGTTTGCACAGACATCTTGCCGTATTTCTGAAAAGCTCCCAGCATGGGCAGCATGGCAGGTAGAGACTTGAGCCTGTCGAAAAGGGTGATGAGCTGCGGCGGCTTGCCCACCGGCATATCCATCGTAGACATCTTACGGCAGGCGCCGATAAATTCTTTAATCAAGACGGCGTCGCCAGGCGCCAATTCGAGCATGTGCTGCTCCAGCCGGTCGAGGTTGGTATACACGATAAAGGTCTTGCCGTCTACCCCAACCACCCGGACGTATTCGTCGTGGTCGTGGATCGGACGTCCCTGCACGGCGCCCAGCTCTTCCCAGACGTGGTGCATGCCCGAACCCTCGCCCGTGCCGACCAGCCAGTGGATGCAACCGTCGAAGGTGTAGTCTTTACGGCCCCAGGAGGTGCACAGCCCGCCGGGGAGCGAGTGCAGCTCGAAGATGTCGGCTTTATAGC
The DNA here is from genome assembly GCA_963820415.1 of uncultured Chloroflexia bacterium. Lineage (GTDB taxonomy): Bacteria > Chloroflexota > Anaerolineae > Anaerolineales > Anaerolineaceae > CAWFZT01. The sequence continues at coordinate 357,096 of CAWFZT010000006.1, forward strand.
CGTTCATGCGGGCGTAGCAGCCCGCCGACAGGCCGGCGATTCCGCCGCCAATGATGATGATCGATTTTTCGGGCATGAGGTCTCCTGAGATTGATGATTGTTGATTGTTGATTGTTGATTGTTGATTACTGATTGAAGAATGAGGATTATTGATTTAGAATTATAACCGTAAGCTTTGTGTTCCTCTGGTTTTAAATTATACACAATCCATGGAGACAAAGCATGAGTGATGCCCACCAACATCCACGCTCTAACCAGGTGCACTTTATCGAAGCGCTAAATGTAACCCTGGCAGATTTTCCCGCCGAAGGGTTTATTCTGGATATCGGCGGCGGGGGAGAGGGAATCATTGGCCAGTTGAAGGGCGCCCAGGTGGTGGCGATCGACCCGCTCAGGCGCGAGCTGGAAGAAGCGCCCCCGGGGCCGCTGAAGATCATCATGGATGGCAGTCAGCTTAATTTTTTAGAGGCAACCTTTCGGACCGCCACGGCTTTTTTCTCCTTTATGTTCATCCCGCGCCCCTTGCACGAAAAGGTATTTGGCGAAGCCTTTCGCGTGCTGGCCCCTGGCGGGCATTTCAAGGTGTGGGACGTGGTCATACCGCCCAGGGGAAACCATACCAAAGAGTACTTCGCCATTCGCCTGGAAATACACCTGCCAGATGGCGAGATTTCCACTTCATACGGGCTGCCCTGGCCGGCCGAGGGGTACGACCTACCGCGCTATCTTGATCTTGCGCAGGCCGCCGGGTTCAGGATTGCAAGCCAGGAGCGGATGGGAGAGGCGTTTTATTTGGAGCTCATGAAAGATCGCCAGGGTCATAATTGACAAAAACAATTGAATTACATATAGTACCTTATCGTTGATGAACAATCGAAGGGGATGCAAAGGAATCGGGGTATGGCAGAAAACCTGAAATACTGGCGAGCCAACTGGCAGCGTGAACTGGAAGGGTCGTTCCTATACCGGGAACTGGCCAGGCTGGCGCGCACCCCGCAGATCAGATCAGCGCTGGCCGAAATGGGCCAGCAGGAGGAACAGCATGCCGCGGTGTGGGCGGAGCGCGCCCACCAGGCCAATCCAAATGTGCGCACGCCGGGCATCGACCTGCGTATCCGCCTGACATTGCTTTTGGGGCGCTGGCTGGGCGCCGAAGCGGTCATCCCGCTCTTGATCAACGACGAAGTGAGTGATATCGCCTCGTATACCGACCAGGCCATGAAGTTGGGCGATAAGCCCACTTACCAGCAGGTGCTGCAGGATGAAACCACCCACGCCCGCACCCTGGTCTCGCTGCGCGAACCGACCCGCAAACGCGGTCCCGAACCCTGGCACCGCGGCGCCAACGCCAGCGGTTTCGTGCGCGACATGGTTTACGGGTTCAACGACGGGCTGACGGCCAACTTCGGGCTGGTGATGGGCGTGTTCGGCGCCAGCGTCTCCAACCAGGTGCTGCTGCTGGCAGGGTTTGCCGGCCTGATGGCGGATGCGCTCTCCATGGCAGCCAGCGGCTTTCTGGCCTCACGCTCGGAGGAAGAAGTCCGCCAGTATCATCTCACCCTGGAAAGGGCCGAGCTGGAGCTTATGCCTCAGGAGGAACGCGAAGAGCTGATCTATTTCTTTACCAGCAAGGGTCTCACCCAGCCGGAGGCAGCCAGCGTCGCCGACCGGCTGATGCAGAATCCGGAAGCCGCCCTTACCGCCCTGGCACGTGACGAGCTTGGCATCGACCCGGAAGCGCCGGTCAATCCCTTGCGCGAGGGCATCATCACCGGCATCTCTACCGGTCTGGGGGCGGTCATCCCCCTCTTGCCCTTCCTATTCATCCCCGGGCCGGCGGCGATTTGGGCCGGCGTGGGGATTAGCATGCTGGCCCATTTTCTGGTGGGCGCCAGCCGGGCCATCTTTACCGGCCGCCCGGCCATCCGCAGCGGATTTGAGATGTTCGCCGTGGGGATGGGGGTGGCGCTGGTTACCTACTTGCTGGGATTGCTGATCGGGGGAAAAATCTAATATTTACATGTAATTTTGGAAAAAACGTAGAACTCGCCGCCAGCCGCTTCCATGGGGGTAAACTGCACATCGAACTGCTGGCCAGTGGGATAAGCGGTGACCTGGCCTATACGGTGTGGATCGAGCGCGGTGATGTGCGCTTTAGCGGCTGCGAGGATTTTGCTCCGATCGTGATACGCATCACACACATATTCCGCCGGGAGCAGAACGATTGGAAGTTTGTCCACCGTCATGGCGATGCGGTGGTGGAGAAAGTTCAGGCTGGGGAATCTTACAGAAATAACTGGATTAGGGTTGGTCGGCGGAAATGATTTCGATTTCACGCCAGGAGACCCAGGAGGGACTGGCCATTGTTTCGATGCGCAGATATTGAATGTTCTGCCATGGCTGATCGGGGGTAAAAGAGAGAACCTGCGCATCCCTGGTTTCGCCCTTGAATTCGTGCAACAGGATAAAAGCATCACCACTGCCAGGACCTTTGCCGAGAACGCGGTGAACAGTAATTCCAACTGGGTACTGGCTGATGCCAACCATGATCATCTTTATAGCATGGGGTGCGCCAAGGTCCAACTGAATCCATTGCGGTGGATAGTCCCCGGCGCTCCAAAAAGTATTGGAATCTCCATCAATTACCAGGGCTGGCGGATTGGCCGGAAGGGATTTAGAGGCGCTGACCTTTGCAGCTCGAGCCAGGTTCGATCCCGGGCCTTGCGGCGGTTTTCCAAGTAAAGTCCAATCGAAAAAATAGCGATCAATAAAACCTGTAAATGACGATGGATCGTTTTCTGGTAAAACCCGGTCGGGATGATCGTGCCAGGATTGAAACAACACCTGGTCGGGTTTACCGCCCAGCTCGACCTCATAATGCATTACCCTTTGGCCGGCGTGAGCCAACCAATCGCCGTCGGAAAGGTCTGACCCATCGCCGGAATAGATCAGACCGAAGTCTACGCTGCGTGTACGGGCAAAGGTTTCCAACTCTTTGGCTGGCGAAGCCCAATCAGGCTGGGTGAAATTACAGTCCAGGTGGATGAAAGCAAAATACTCTCCTACAGTCGCATGGTACTCATCTAACCAGCCTTCTAAATCGCTCACCATCTTGGGTTGCGTGAGTGGCTCGGTATCCCCAACCTGGACGCCCGGGAAGATTATCTTTATCGAATCAATATATGCTTTGACATTCCTGGCGATCAGATCGGCCGGCCAGTGGCAGGCGTTAGGACCATCATAAAGATGGGCGTAATAAAAAGGCTCATCCAGAGCCACCAGGCTTAAAACGCCCCCAGCGTCTTTAATACGCTGGGCAATATGCTGTCCTTCCTGTGTCCCGGCAAAACTTTCAACTCCTTGACCGCACTCGGATGTCGGATTGAGCGGCCCGGCTTCGACGGCGATGGCGATGCCACGCCGGTTCAGATCAGCAACCACCTGGCGAAGCTGCCCGTCGGAAGCATCGTATGCAACCCATTCTCCATAGAGTTTGAACACCTGGATGTGACTGCCCGCCTGGGACCAGGGTGCATCCGGCTTGAATAAATCCATAAAATCATCAGAACCAATAAATGGGCGACCAGGACCTGTGGGCATAGGCGGCAGAGGTGCAAACCAGACCAATGGACGATGGGCCAGGGCAGGATTCCGGGTTGGAACCAGTTGAGTTGTGGCTATTAGTGAAGGAGCGGAGGTGACAGTGGCCGGCGCAAAGGTTGGGAAAGCCTGGGCGGCAGGTGCAGGCGAGACGGTGATCTTGGCAAGACTGCTCCCCAGGTTGCAGGCAGCCATGGCCAAGGAGAAACAGATCACCACGGTCAAACGTATGGCACGAAATCTACTCGCACCAGTGATCCTCTTCATAATCAAAACGTAAACCCTCACTACTACAAACAATAATCTATGAACGATGAACTGCTAATTGACGATTGACGACTATTTTACCACCACCTCAACCTTCACATCCTTGACCCTATCTGGCGGCAATGGAACGACACTGCCTTCGATGACCTTTCCGTCCACCCACACACCGGCCTCTTCGCCGCGCCGCACCTCGATGCGGTAGATCACGCCGCGGAAGACCCGCTGTACCTTACAGCCCTGCCAACTGGAAGGGATGACCGGGGCGACCTGCAGCCCATCCAACGTTGGCCGCACACCCAGGATCCATTGGGTGATGGCGACGTAGTTCCAGGCAGCCGTGCCGGTCAACCAGGAGTTCTTAGCTTCGCCGGGGATGACGGCGTCCCGCCCGGCGATCATCTGGGCGTAGACGTAGGGCTCGCAGCGGTGCAGGTCACTGATCTGCTCACGGGCCGAAGGGTTGATGCGTGTGTAGTAATCGTGCGCCTGGTCGCCGTGGCCGAGCATGGCTTCGGCGATCATGATCCACGGGTTGGTGTGGCAGAAAACGCCGGCGTTTTCCTTGTAACCGGGCGGGTAGGAGGAAATTTCACCCAGGTTGAGATAGTAGTGCGAGTAGGCCGGCTGCTGCAGGACAATGCCATGCGGCGTCGCCAGGCGCTGCCCGACCGAACGCAGAGCGCGTCCGGCTTTGCCGTCCGCCAGGCCGATGCCGGCCATGATGCAGATGCCCTGCGGCTCGATGAAGATCTGCCCTTCGGCGCACTCTTGCGAGCCGACCGGCTGAGAGAAATCATCATAGGCGCGGCGGAACCACTCGCCGTCCCAGCCATACTCCAGTACAACCTTCTCCATGGCTTGGGCCTGCGCCCGCAGGTTCGTCCCTTCGGCCAGGTGCCCGCGGTGGTCGGCGAGGTCGGCCAGCTCGTGAGCGGCCAGGACGAACAACCCGCCAATGAAAACCAACTCGGCCACCTTGCCCTCTTTGTTGGTAGTGGTCTGGAAGGACTGCCCGGGTGTATCCGAGAAGCAGTTGAGGTTGAGACAGTCGTTCCAGTCCGCCCGCCCAATCAGCGGCAGGCCGTGCGGGCCGATGCGTTCGAGGGTGTAGCGGATGCAGCGCTGCAGGTGCTCGTAGAGGGGCGTCTCGCTGCCGGGCTGGTTATCGTAGGGTACCTGCTCGTCCAGGATCGACCAGTCGCCGGTCTCTTTCAGGTAGGCGGAAACGCCCAGCACCAGCCAGGCCGGGTCGTCGTTGAAATTGCCCCCGACGTCGTTGTTGCCGCGTTTGGTGAGCGGCTGGTACTGGTGATAAGCCCCGCCCGAAGGCAATTGGGTGGCGGACAGGTCAAGAATGCGCTGGCGGGCGCGTTCAGGCACCATGTGGACGAAACCGAGCAGGTCCTGGTTGGAATCGCGGAAGCCCATGCCGCGCCCGATGCCGGATTCATAATAGGAAGCCGAGCGGGACATGTTGAAGGTGATCATGCACTGGTAGGCGTTCCAGATGTTGACCATGCGGTTGGTATGCGGGTCGGGGGATTCGACCTGGAAGCGCTCGAGCAGCCCGCTCCAGTAGCGGCGCAGAGCTTCGAAGGCCTCGTCTACCTGTCCCGCCTGGGTGTAACGGCGGATGATTGGCAGCGCCCGACGCTTATTGACCGTCTGCGAGCCAGGCGGGTCAAACTTGTCATCCATAGGATTTTCCTGGTAGCCGAGCAGAAAAATCAAGCGACGCGCTTCGCCCGGCTGGAGGGTCACCTTGACCTGCTGGACGCCCACCGGCGCCCAGCCGAAGGCGATCGAATTGGTGCACTGGCCACCCTCCACCGCCTGAGGATTGTCCCAGCCGCGGTAGGGGCCCAGGAAAGCCTCGCGCTGGGTGTCGAAGCCAGCCGGGGTTTGTGAACAGGCAAAGTAAGCGAAATGGTTCCGCCGCTCGCGGTACTCGGTCTTGTGGTAGATCACCCCGTCCACTACCTCGACCTGCCCGGTGGAAAAGTTACGCTGGAAGTTGGTGCAATCGTCCCAGGCGTCCCACAGGCAGAACTCCAGGCTGGCAAAGACATCCAGCGCCAGCTGCTCAGGGCGGCGGTTGGTAAGGGTCAGGTCCCAGACTTCGAGATTTTCACCCAGGGGGACAAAATAGCGCGTGCTGGTTTCCACCCCCTGGTAGAGGGATTCGATGGTGGTATAACCCAGGCCGTGGCGGCAGGCATAGCGTTCGAGGGCTGTCCGGGTGGGCTGCCAGCTCGGCGACCAGAATTTACCGCCGGCCTGGTCGCGCAGGTAGATGTAGCGCCCACCGTTATCGAGCGGGCTGTTGTTGTAGCGGTAGCGCGTCAGGCGGCGTAGTCGGGCATCGCGGTAGAATGAATAACCGCCGGCGGTGTTGGAAATGAGCCCGAAATAGGCCTCACTGCCCAGGTAGTTGATCCAGGGCAGGGGGGTGTCCGGGCGAGTAATGACATATTCACGCTTCTGGTCGTCGAAATAACCATATTTCATTGGGGCCTCCAAGAGAGTCGTCAGTCGTAGCAGCTATCCTCCCCCACACGACCCGCGCACGATTAATTCGGTGGGCAGGACCACCTGGCGCGGCTGGATGGCAGGATGCTCGATGATATCGATCAAAGTTTCAGCAGCCAGGCTGCCCATGCGCTGGATGGGCTGGCGGATGGTGGTCAGGGGGGGAATTGTGCGGGAAGAGGAAGGAATGTCGTCGAAACCGACCAGGGACACATCCTGTGGGACGCGCACACCGGATTCGATCAGGGCGCGCAGGGCGGCGGTTGCCAGGGCGTCGCTGGCAGCAAAGATGGCGTCGGGATGGTAAGGCAGCAGGCGTTGGACGGCCGCATAACCGCTCAAATCGGTGAAGTCGCCTTCCACCACCAGGGTCGGGTCTGGAAAGAAACCGCCCTCATACAGCGCTGAAAGATAGCCCTGGTACCGGTCGAGACCGGCGATCAGGTTGCGCGGGCCGGAAATGTGCGCAATGCGCCGGCGACCCAGGCCAAGCAGGTGGTGAACAGCCTTGCGCGCCCCGCCGTAGTTGTCCACGTCGATAAAATTAACTTTATTGTTGGTGGGGCTGCGCCCAATCAGCACATAAGGCAGCTTGCCTTCGCCCAGGGCAGTAATGATAGGATCGTCCATCGGGTTGGAAGCCACAATCACGCCGTCGACCAGGCCGTTGTAAAGAATCTGGCGTACGGTGCGGCGCTCGTATTCCGGATCGTCCAGCCACAGCATGACCGAATAGTCGCTGGAGTTGCAGGTGATCGAGACACCCTGAATCAGGAGTGGGAAGAATGGGTCGGTGAAGATGGCGGTGACCCCCATGGGGATGACCACGCCAAGCACGCGCGTCTTACCGGCTGCCAGGCCGCGCGCCGCCAGGTTAGGCTGAAAATTGATCTGCTGAATAATATCCATGACCCGCTGGCGAGTTTCAGGGCTGACGTTGGCCTCCCTATTGATTACACGGGAGACGGTCGAGCGAGAAACGCCGCATTTACGGGCAATGTCTTCGAGAGTAAGGGGCATAGGTTACCAGCACAACAAAATGGGTTTGGGAGCGCTCCCACCTTCATTCTACAAAGATCAGGCGGGGATGTCAAGGGGGAGGAATCGTCAGTTTTCAGTCCCCAAAGAACTGGGATACTATCATGACTGCTCAGGCATCGAAAGTTTGGGGTTGTCAAAAAAATAAAAGTGATGCATAATCAAGAGTCTGTACCGCTACTTGCCTGAGTTACAATTTATGGCTCTTAGTATAGCCATACACCCCTAACTTTGCCTCCAGGCTACATCTGATGGTATGCGCTGCTTCACAAGAAATGTGCAATACTTATATCATCATATTATTGTAAGGGGGCATCACGATGAATTTGGGCAAGTTTGAGAGGAGGGTTGACCAATGAAGTCACTCAAACGGATTTTGCTGCTCGTGGTCATCCTGGCGCTCGGAATATTGGCGCCGGGAGCTCAGCCTGCCCAGGCCCAGTCGAGCCAGCCTGCGCTGCTCACAACCAGTGTCACCTTGTCGCCGGGGGAATATATAGGAACATTTCAATTCGACGTGAGAGAAATGTTTGTGAATTCCACACCGGGACTGTTAACGGTGAATATTAATGATAATCGTGATGTGGATGTGAGCGGTACTATAAGTGTTGTTGTGACCGGCCCGACAACAGGGACTATAACTATTGATCCCACTAGGTACATTATCTATGAAATTCGCGACATCTCAGCAACAGGTTCCGGGGTCAATTGCAAGATGATGGGGTATATTAATGGAGATGCAAAAATCCTTTTCTTGCCACTGGGATTACTGGGTGGTAATAGCTATGATTCTCAAACACAATCATTTATTAGTGGTCTATCCATTTCGGAATGGTCAATACAAGACTTTCGAAATACAGTAATTTCCAATCATCCAGCTTGTAATCAACAAGTGAATAAAGAGGAACTAACGGCTTTGATCCAAAATTTCTTTGATGATATTAACAAATATTCCATTTCATCGGTGCATTTTTATGCGGTTCCCTATGGAGAAACCAGCCTGGCGGGTGCTGTATTGAATGAAAGTTATGAAAAATCACTAAATATGCCTGGCGGGTGGTGGGAGCGGACAACCTCAGGAAGCTGGCATGCAGACAAAGAACCAGTTAAACCGAAAGGGTGGAAACAATGAGACCTATATCGAAAAACCATCTCCAACGCTCTGTAAGCCTGCTGCTGGTCTGGATAATGTTATTGGCCTGCAGCTTGTCTCCATTGCATTCGGTTCTCACGACCACTCCGGCAGCCGTGTCGAATCAGCCCACTGCTGCAGCGACCCAGGCATCCAGCCAAGCTGTTCCCACCGCGGAAGCAGCCACATCCGAGATTGAGAAAACCACCACTCCGCAACCTGATCCATTGGACCGCCTGCTGACCATGCACTCGATAAAATTCAACCTGACTTCGTTGAAATGGGATGGGACCAGCTATTCGATAGACGTTGAGATCGACAGCGCCGGCAACATGCACGTGAAACACAGTCTGCCAGGCATCGACCCTGCTCTTTTCCCAAAGGGATATGATCCGAATACGCTGCCCAGCGGTTATGAGCTGTATGTGGTTGATGGAAAGGCCTATAGACCCAGCGATCAAAATCCGAATTGGATGACCACGCCGGTCGACAAGACCTACATCCAGACGTTATCTCGGGAGCTTCACGGACCGGATGGCCTAGGAATATGGTTGGACCTTCTTCCGTTGGGCAGCATCCACGCCGCTGGAAAAGATTCAGTGGGTGGCTTTGCCGCGGATAAGTATACGGTCAACGGTCAGGTCGAAGGGCAATCGATCACCGGAGCCATCTGGTTTGAGCCGCAGGCCGACGCCCTGGTGCAGGCCGAACTGCACGTCCCGGCGGCCCTGCTCAGCCCCCCGGACAAGCCCCAACTGGGTGAAGTTAAAATTACGCTCAACGCCCAGAAGGCCGATATTGCGCCGGTGAGCCTGCCAGCCGCGCCGGCCGGCCAGCCCGGAGCAACCACGATGCCCACGGCCGGCAGCGCTGGCGCCGGCTCCGGTCCCCTGGCAATCCGCGACAGTTACCCGCTCCAGGTGGCCAAAGGCATGATCGGGTCAAGCCTGGCTGCCAGCACCGGAAAAGTCTGGGTAGGCACAGGAAGAGGGACCATCGAAAAAGTAGACTCTCAGAGCGGCGCCTTCGAGCAAAGCATTTCGTTGGTTAGCACAAAAATAGATCTTGAGTCGCTCTCAAGCGGCGGTATAGTCGCTGCAGTTATCAAGATGGGATTTGATAGTCAATATATCGCAGCTACGATGATCGTTTCTGACCAGATTCCCCCCCATCGCTATCTTTTTGTCGTCGACTCTGGCAGCGGGGCGGTCGTCCATCAGTGGGATCTGCAATCGGCTGAATGGAGCATTGATAGCACATGTTTTCCCGATGATTTTGGGGTCTCACCGGGTAAGATTTGGTTGGATGGGCATATGATCGACACTAAGACCTTCGAAGTCAAAAAGGATATACCCAATCCTGCATATTCACATTTTGCCTACAACGGGAACGGTTGGATGTGGATAACCGGAGATATGGGGGGGAGTTGCGATGACCTGGTTTTCATCAACACGGCCGACCCTACTAAAGATATATGTCAAAATCCCTTGCCATTTATGAATAACTCGGGTGACAAGGTAGGGAGTGTATCCATAAATGACAGCATCATGGTGTTGGCAGGAGACAGGATGTGGATGGCGGGCAGAGGTGGCGGTGACGGAGGTCAAAACATGACCATTGTTGCGTATCCAGCCGACATGGACCAGCTCATGAAGGAAACCCAACCGCCCGCTCCTGTTCGATTGATGAATAACGGTAGTGAGTTTGGGTTGCTTTATGCTGGAAATTATCTATGGTTGTTATGGAAAGGAAGCGATGAGCGGGGCTTTCTTTACCAGTTGGACCCGAAGACGGGCGCGATCATCACCAGCCTGGATCTGATCGGGGACCAGGGAAGGGCCCATGGCAATGTCCCAGTCGACATTGCCACAGAAGGTGATAATTTGTGGATCCTGACGAGATTCCAATTACTGCGTGTTAAAATGCCATAAAACCGATCGGAGCGCATTCCAGAAAATGGCGCCCGCACCCAGAGACGTGTACTTTGACCATTACCGGGATGTGCCTCCGGTAGTTATTCCAGTAGCCGCCTAAATGCACTACTGACTCCTGTTTTTTCCTGTAAACATATTTTAGGACTTGATACTTAGAGACTGAAAACTGACGGCTGAAAACTATACCCTATGAACTACCCTCCCCTCTCCTCCATCCAGATCGAAGGCGGGTTTTGGGGACGCTGGCAGATAGTTAACCAGCAGACCACCATCCCCGCCATGTACAAACAAATGGCCAGTACCGGCCGCATCGAAGCCTTCAAGCTCAACTGGAAGCCGGGTATGCCCAATCCTCCGCATATCTTCTGGGATTCGGACGTGGCCAAGTGGATCGAGGCTGCCAGCTATACCCTGGTCACTCACCCAAACCCCGGCCTGGAAGCCCTGCTGGACGAGGTAATCGCCTTGATCGCCAGCGCCCAACAGCCAGACGGCTACCTGAACACACACTATACCGTAGTCGAGCCCGGCCAACGCTGGACCAACCTGCGCGAGCGGCACGAGCTGTACTGCGCCGGGCACCTGATTGAAGCAGGCGTGGCGCATTTCCAGGCCACTGGTAAGCATTCCCTGCTGGATGTAGTGATGCGCTTCGCTGACCACATTGCCAGCATGTTCGGCCCCGGACCACAGCAAAAACACGGCTACCCCGGGCACGAAGAGATAGAGCTGGCCTTATTCAAGCTGTACCACGCAACCAGCGAAAAACGTTACTTTGAGCTGGCGCGCTATTTCGTCGAGGAACGCGGCAAACAGCCGCACTATTACGACCTCGAGGCGTGTGGGCGCGGCGAAGACCCGGCGGACTACCATTTCAAAACCCACGAGTATACCCAGTCGCACCTGCCAATCCGCCAGCAGCCAACCGCCGTAGGCCACTGCGTGCGCGCCATGTATTTCTATTCTGGGGCGGCCGACCTGGCGAAGGAAACCGGCGATGCCTCCCTGAAGCAGGCCCTCGACCGCCTGTACGGCAGCGTCCTGCGCCAGATGTACCTCACCGGCGGGATCGGCCCCAGCCGCTTCAACGAGGGTTTCAGCCGCGACTATGACCTGGACAACGAGAGCGCCTACGCCGAGACCTGCGCCTCGGTCGGGCTGTTTCTGTGGATGCAGCGCATGTTATTACTCGACCTGGATGGAAAATACGCCGATACCGCCGAGCGCGCCCTGTACAATGGGGCGTTGAGCGGCCTCTCGCTGGATGGAACACACTTCTTTTACGAAAACCCACTGCAGATCTCCCGGCAGCGCGAGAAGGCTTACCGTGCCCCCCACCACCGCCAGGATTGGTTCGACTGCGCCTGCTGTCCTGCCAATATCAGCCGCCTGATCGCCCAATTGGGCAGCTTTATTTACTCCACGGACGAGGAAAGCATTGCCGTGCACCATTACATCCAGGGCCGCGCCCGGCTAAAGGTGGCTGGGACGCCTCTCACCCTCGAGCAGGAAACCAACTATCCCTGGGAAGGCCGGGGCAGGCTGGTATTGTCGCTCGAACAACCCGCTACTTTTACGCTGAAGCTGCGCATCCCGGGTTGCTGCCGCGGCCCGATTCTGTCCCTCAACGGCAGAGAGGTGGAGAATACACCCGTAAAGGGCTACATCGGCCTGGAACGTGAGTGGAAAGACGGCGACGAGCTGATCCTGGACCTGGATATGCCCGTGCATACCGTCTACGCCGACCCTCGTGTGACGGCAGACCTGGGTAAGGTGGCTTTACAGCGCGGGCCGCTGGTGTACTGTCTGGAAGGTGTGGACAACGCCGGCGCGCTGGACGATCTGGCGCTGCCGCGCAGCGCCACACTGGAAGCCCGCCTCGAACCCGACCTGCTGGGCGGGGTGGTGACGATCCAGGGTGACGCGTTGCGGGTGTTTCACGAACCTTTCGAGTGTTCGGAACCTTCTCCCGACGAAGACGCCAGCCCATCGCAAGGTTTATACATGACTGAACCACCGGTCTACGCCCACACTCATTTCAAGGCTGTGCCGTATTTTACTTGGGATAACCGCCAGGAAGGCGACATGGCCGTGTGGATCAGGGAGGTATGGTAGACCAGGCATCTGGGTTATTTTTCAAGGCCGCAGGCCCTGAGGGCGCGGCGAGCATCGTCTTCCTGCACGGCGGGGGCGTAGCTGGTTGGATGTGGCGCAACCAGGTGGAAGCCTTGAAGGGTGAATATCACTGCCTCGTGCCAGACCTGCCGGAACAGGGTGAGAACGCTAAAACGGACACACAGCCCTTCACCACCGCCGGGGCGGCAGAACGCGTGGAAGCGTTCATCCGCAGCCAGGCTCATGGCGGCAAGGCCCACGTGGTAGGCCTGTCAGAAGGCGCCCAGGTGACCGTGGCGCTGCTCAGTCGTACGCCGGAGGTGGTCGACCATGCCATGATCAGCAGCGCCATGCTGCGCCCAATGTGGATGATGAAAATGTATACTCCCGGGCTGGTGGCCTGGTCTTACCGCTGGTTCGTGGTCCCGTTCAAGACCAACGACTGGTGGATCCGTCTGAACATGCACAGCCATGGCATCTCCGACGATTACTACGATGATTTCAAGCACAGCTTCCAGACGATAACCGAAAACGGCCTGGTGCACCTGATGGTCGCCGGGCTGAACTACCGCCTGCCGCCCGGGCTGGAAAAGGCCCATCAGCCGGTGCTGGTGGCAGTAGGGAACAAAGAATACAAAGAAATGCAGGAGTCAGGGCGCGACCTGCTCAAAACGCTGCCCAATGCCCGTGGGGTGATCGTCTCGCTTGGGCCCAGGGCCACTCTGGTCCGGGAGCATTCCTGGCCAATAACGGCCCCTGACCTGTTTACAGCGACGCTGAAAGCCTGGATCGAAGATCGGCCGCTACCGGATGGATTGAGCCCGCTCGACCGGGTTGACGCCTGAAGGTCCTTTCAGAACAGAGTTCAGGTTCAGGCACACACCCACCGTCTGCTGGTTATCGTCGTAGACCGGGTTGAATGCGTATTAATACCCCAGGGCTGCTTTGACGAGGATGATGGTAATGCGCCCTGGGCGCTCTTTATAGAACACCACGACTTTGTTCAGGTCAGTATGGTGACCGGTGCCTTTGAAAACACGCTCATCTTCGAGAGGGCGCACATATTCTTCGATGCGGCGGAAGCCTTCGTCCAAATTTGGCACAATCTTTTGCGCCCCCACCACCCAAATTACCTGGCCTGCTCCAGAAACGTACGGGCCGAGCTGGCGACCGCTGGCCGAGGCGACCAGGGCGTGCCCGTCTTCGGTCAGAGCAGCCACGCTGCCGGTCATGTAATCCGGGCCGGCGCTCAGGCGGCGGATCTGGTCGGCCTGGGTCTGGCGGTCGAGGGCGCGCAGTTGCGGGCGCACGGCCACGAAACGCCCGGACTGTTCGATCTCGGCGGTGATGCCCAGCTCCTCCAGCGTGGCGGAGTGGCCCTGGAACACCTGGGCCCCTTCAGGGACAAGTTCGAAGAACAGCCGCCGGGCCTGAACGCCGTTCTCAGCGATCAGGGTATGGAAGCCGTTGGCTTCGAGAGCCCGAGCAGTCCGCTCGATTTGGCCATCCGAAGCGGGCTGTGAGAAATCTTTTTTGGAATAATCAGCCATCCATTTAATTTACAAGATTCGTGAGGCGATTGCAAGAAAAGGTAGCAGGTTTTGTTACCGGAAAACGATTGGAACAAGGATATAAGGAGGTGCTGGATACGTAAGATGGATAAGGCGTAGAATCGTGCAAGCCAGGGACGCCAGCCCTGGCTTGCTTTGTAAGGAGGAGAAGAAGAGAAGTCGCCCTTTCTTAGTGCTTATATTACCAGGGACAGCCGCGGCGTGCTTGACCCCTGCCCTATCATTACCCCACGCTTACTCGATGGTTACCCGATGATAGATCCAAAGAGGTCAGATCAGTTTCTCGCTCCTGCCCGCCAACTGGCGCAACAGCTCAAGCTGGCCGACGTGGTAGGTGAAGTGGAAATTCAGAAATAACACCCGCCAGCCTATGGTAATCGTTCGGCCGCGGAACTCGATTTCACGGATGAAATCGGCATCGCTAATTTCGCCCAGCCGGGCAATCAGGGCAGCCTGGACCCGGTCAAGGCCGTCCAGCAGGCGCTCCAGGGTCAATACGCCTGGGCCATCGCCGGTGACTGGCTCTGAATCTCTCAGGTATCGCTCCAGCAAAACCGAGTCGACCGGCGATTCTTTGCCCAACAGGGTCAAAAGGGTAATCTGGTTGTCCAACAGGTGCCCCAATACCCAGTTCATGCAGTTACCGCTGGGCTGAGGCTGGATGAGCGTATCTGTCTGGGTCAGACCTTCGGTCTGAGTGTGGATCATATTATGTTCGATGGATAAAAGACGGATGAAATCCTGGATAGTGGTGATCATATGCATCTCCTCTAAAGATTACTCATCGTCCTGGCCATTGCCCGGTTCGAGCTCGACGTAAGCCGCCCGTTTTTCTCTCAGCAGTCCCACTACCAGATGATAGAAAGCGAACAGTTCCAAGGCGAAAGGCATATAGCCGCCATAACCTAAGAGCGGCATTTCAAATATGTGCAGGAAGTCTACTCCCGGGACAGAATAGAGCCACTTCGGCCAGGAGAAGAAATTCCACATTTCCCAGAAAAACCCGGTCATCAGCACACCTATCCACAGGCTGTACACCGGCCTCCAGTCGCCCTTGCCAGTCCAATTGGCCAGGGTACGGTGTCCCAGCCAGATGTTGACCGGTTCCTGGATAAAGAACAATGACAACCATAGAAACGGGAAAAAATATTTCGGCCAGGCCAGCAGCAGCGCCAGCATGGCCCATCCCGCCAGGAAAAAAGTCAGGGAGGTCCGGCGGTTGCCGCGGATAACCAGGCCCGGTCGGGAGTTGCGGATAAAGTGGAAGGTAGAGGCCAACTCAGACGCCTCGAACACGGCCGGAATGACAATCGAAAAATTGAGACTGGAGATGCCCACGTACCCCAACAGGTCGAGACCACCGGCTCCGATGTACTGCCAGTTATGCGCCCGGCCGTTCAACGCCTCGAACAGCCACCAATAAAATACTGAAACCAGGAACAGGCCGGCGAATTTCCCTCTGGATCGGAAGAATAGGGAAGTGCCCTTGCGCGCCACGACTAGCGCGTCTACCGTAAAAATAAACCCCAGCCAGAGTGGAAAGAAAGCCCAGAACGTACGCTGGCCAGGTGCCAACCAATCCAGCGGCCAGAAGACCGCCACCAGCGCCAGTCCCATCCATCCGTGAACCGGCCAGCGCCGTGAGGCTGCGCGGATGAATTCAACCCGGGATACCGTTTCGTTCGGATTCACGCTCATAAGTTGTATATTGTACGACATCTCGGGTGCAAATAGCAACCCTGTATTGGCCGAAAACCTACCGATTCATTTAACCCCGAACCCTTCGCAAGGTTGCCAATGTGATCTTAACCTTGCGAAGGGTAGAGGATAAAAGACGCCAACCCCGGCTTGCTTTTTAAAGGAAGAGAAGTTCTTGTTTACCGGAATAAATTATTTATCCATGGCGTTTGCCCGGTTGCACCCAGATAAGCGCCGACGACAGCATTGATAATTGTTAATACCAACCCGATGATTGTCATCACGATCCCCGCAATTGCCATCCCTCGCCTGGACGACCCCTGCCCTACAATACCCAGGATTAGACCAGTTACAGACAGAGGAAAACCACAAATGGGTAAAAACCAGGCGCACAGGCTGATGATGCCAATGATCATCGACGCAATAGCCAGCCCGTAATTATCTTTTTTAGGGTATGCTTCCATCTCTAGCTCCCCTCCTGAAACAGCGCTGTCAGACAAATTAACAAGGTCATTCTGATTGTCCCCGCGCAATTCCTGATTTCGAATGACCAAGGCATTCCTTTAGTTATTTTAGCATCGATTCCTCTTTCCCCGCGAAATAATAGGGTGGGGATTCTCAACCCAACCAAGTTGGCGGGTCGAGAGACCCATCTTACCGATTTTTTTTAGTTATGTGTTGAACACATGATAATATCGTGTATAATAATTTTGCAAAACTAATTTAAGGCGGGATTTTTCTTGTGGTCGATAAGAATATACACTTTGAGGTAAGAGATTTTAAAGGCGGAGTTATTATTTGTGAGGAATTTACATGGAATGACCATATCGTAGGCGGTCCTAACCACCCATATATGGAAGGGAATGAACAAGAAGTCATAGATGCTCTATAAAATCCAGAATATGGATTTTGATGTCATGACCGAGCTTACAAAAACCGTAGAATTTATTATAAACTGAGCAATACAAAAGATTATTTCACTAAAGTCATTGTGGAATACGCTGATGATCAATGCAATGGCATTGGCAAAGTACTAACCGCATATCAACCTGACGAGATGGCAGATGGCGAGAGGCCAGATCTAGAATATGAATAGATTAGTTGAAACAAAAGAACTAAAAACTGATTATTGGGAAGAATTGGTAAAACAGAAGGGTACAAAACCAATACCCCACTACGATGATTTATTAGATACTCTGTTCATCTATTTTTCCCCAAGCGAAACCGGAAGGATCATCACTCATTTCCTCGATTCAAAGGTCGCGCTTCTCTATCGACATTCCGATAAAGAAATAATTGGGATGAGGATAAACTCATTTGAGAAGGAATTTCTACCGAAAATATCAGAAACAAGGGTTTGGAAATTAAGCGATGTTGGAATTGAGCTTAATGGTCTTTGTGACATCGTTTTCGTGGTTGAAAGGGTAAAGAGCAAGCGGATACCAAACCGAATTCAACGCGAAATAAAGGCATTAGAACCCGTATTTGCATAATTTCGTAGGTGGCGGGTCAAGAGACCCACCCCACCTGCGAATAGGCATGGTCATTATCTCATCCCCGCCCGCGCGGCCAACAGCAAAAGCGGGTTGGGCATAAAGCTCAACACCACCACCAGCACGGCCAGCACGCCGGCAGTGAGACCCAGCCACAGCTCGTTGCACACCTGCGGCTCGCCGGCGCGCATGAACATGACCACCACCACACGCAGGTAGTAGTAAGCCGACAGAAGCGAGGTCAGCAGGCCGACCAACGCCAACCCGGTGAACCCGCCCTGCACAGCGGTGCGGAAGAGGAAGAACTTGCCCCAGAAGCCCAGGGTGAGTGGAAAGCCGGTGAAAGAGAGCATGAAGACGGTCATGGCCAGCGCCATCCAGGGAGATTTGCGCCCCAGGCCGGCGTAATCGTCGATCAAGAGTCCTTGCCCTTCGGCCTGCTCGAGAGCCACCACTACCGCCCAGGCGCCCAACGAGGTGAGGGCGTAGGCGGCGAAGAAGAACAGCATAGCCGCCACCCCGCTGGCAGCCGCCTGCCCGGAAGCATACGGCACTAGCGCCATCAGCAGGTAGCCGGCGTTGGCGATGCTCGAATAGGCCAACAGGCGCTTGATGTTGTTCTGCGCCAAGGCTAACACGTTGCCGGCTAGCATGGTCAACGCCGCCAAACCCCACAGCAAGGGTGTCATCTCGGCGCCCAAGGATGGAAAGGCCATGACGAAAACACGCAGCAGGGCGGCAAAACCGGCCACCTTGGCGCCTACCGACATGAAAGCGCTGACCGGTGAAGGTGAGCCCTGGTAAACATCCGGCACCCACATATTGAAGGGCACTGCGGCGACCTTGAAGCCCAGGCCGACCAGGAAGAGCGCCGCGCCAGCCAGGAACAGCGGGCGGACAAAGGCGGATCCTCCTTCAGCGGCGGCCAACACACCCGCCAGATCGGTATGCCCGGTGGCGGCGAACATCAGCGAAATGCCGTACAGCACGAACCCCGTGGCAAACGCGCCCAGCAGGAAATACTTGAGCGCGGCTTCTTCCGATTCAACCCGTGGGCGGGCAAAACCGGCCAGCACGTACAGTGGGATGGAGAGCAACTCGAGGGCCAGGAAGACAATGATTAAATCATGGGCGGAAGCCATCAGCATCATCCCGCTCAGGGAGAACAGCAGCAGGGAATAATACTCGCCGCGCTCGATGCCCATGCGCTTGAGGTAATCGTAGGCCAGGGTCACAGCGGCCAGCCCGCTGCCCAGGAAGATAATATCTAAGAAGACCGAAAAACCGTCCGTGACGACCATATCATGGAAAGCGGTCAGCGAATTGCCGGCCTGCGTGAAACTTAGCTGGGCCAGGGTAAGCCCGAGCGTCACCGCCAGGCCGATGGCAGCCAGCAGAGCCGTAAGCCCTTTGCGCTCGGGCGGGATCCACAAATCCGCCAGCAGGAGCAGGATGGCCCAGGTCAGCAGGACGATCATGGGAAGAAAAGCCAGGATATCGTTGAGGGTCATCGCCGCCTCCCTAATGCAGCGCCACGGCTGCCGACTGCAGCATGGCAGACAACTGGCCCACGGTGGGGTTGATCAGGTCAAAGAAAGGTTTGGGATACAGACCGATCCAGAAAATCAACACCAGGATGGGCGCCAGGGTGAGGATTTCGCGGACAGAGATATCCTTGAGTTGTAGATTTTCTTCCTGCATCACCCGGCCCAGGTAGACCTTCTCGAACATGGTCAGCAGGTAAATGGCAGCCAGGATGACGCCCAGGGTCGCCGCCAGAGCCAGCCAGGGTGACCAGATGGTCGGCGAGCCGAAGGCGCCCAGCAGGATGGTAAATTCGCCGACGAAACCGTTCAGGCCAGGCAGCCCCATCGAAGAGAGGGTCACTACCAGGGTTAACCCGCCCAGCACCGGCATGATTTTCCACAACCCGCTGAAGGCCGAGAAAAGGCGGGTGTGGCGGCGGTCATACAGCATGCCCACAATCAGGAATAAAGCGCCGGTGCTCAGGCCGTGGTTGACCATCTGCAGCACACCTCCGGACAGACCCTGCGGGTTGAGGGCGAAGATGCCCAGCATGACGAAGCCCAGGTGGCTGACCGAGGAATAGGCCACCAGTTTCTTTAAGTCCTGCTGGCCAACCGCTACAATCGCGCCATAGAGGATGCCCATTACCGCCAGCAAGCCCATCCAGGGCGCCAGTTGCAGGGTGGCCTGGGGGAAGAGCGGCAGGTTGAAGCGCAGGAAGCCGTAAGCGCCCATCTTCAGCAGCACGCCCGCCAGGATGACCGAACCGGCTGTAGGCGCCTCCACATGGGCGTCCGGCAGCCAGGAGTGCAGCGGCCACATGGGCACCTTGATGGCAAAGGCCAGGGCAAAGGCCAGGAACAGCCAGGTCTGCGCCGCCGCGAAAGCGGAGCGGTGCGCCACCAGCTCAGGCAGAGAGAACGAGCCGGCCTGGTAGCCGATGTAAAGGATAGCCAGCAGCATGAGCAGCGAGCCGGCCATGGTATAGAGGATGAACTTGATCGCCGCGTAAATGCGCCGTTCGCCCCCCCAGATTCCGATCAGGAAATACATGGGGATGAGGGTGAATTCCCAGAAGATGTAGAAAAGCACCAGGTCGAGGGACAGGAACACACCCGTCATGGCGGTTTCGAGCAGCATGAAGAAGAGCATAAAACCCTTTACCCGCTCTCGGAGCAAGCCGACCCCCGACCAGGTGGAGAGGATGGCGATAGGGGTCAGGAAAGTGGTCAGGAGCAGCAGGAGGATGCTCAGGCCATCCACACCGAAATGGAAATGGATTTCCAGGCCGGCGATCTTCAGCCAGACCAGGTCCAGGTTGAGCTGAAGGGCCGGGTTGGCGCCATTGAACTGGGCCAGCACCCACAGGGACAGGCCAAAATCGACCAGGGATGTGGCCAGCGCCACCCAGCGAATGGCGGTTTTCTGCTCTTCCTTGAGGAAGGCAATCACCAGCAGGCCCAGCAGGGGGAAGAAGGTCACCAGGAAAAGCGGATGCACCAGAAAACTCATCGTTACCTCATTCCCTATCTCAAAACCAGGTAACCCAGGATCAATACCAGGCCGATGGCGATGGCCAGGGCATACGTCCTCACAAAACCATTTTCCAGGCGGCTCCAAGCCTGCGCCAGGCCCCGGCTCAACCTGGCCAACCCGTTGGCGGCGCCGTCGATCACTCCCAGGTCGACTGGCTGGGAGAGGAAGTGTGTGAGTTGCTCGTAACGGCGCACGAAAATGGCGTGGTAGGCCTCGTCCACCCACCATTTATGCTCCACGGCGCGGAACAGCCCATTGAGGCTGAGCTCCAGCGGGTCGGGGCTGGCGGGAGAACCGAGGCTGCGCCGCCCATAGACCAGCCAGGCCACCACCAGGCCCAGCAAGCCTACCGTCAGCGAACCCAGGGCCACCGGCCAGGTGAACTCACCCGGCAGGACGTCCTGAACGGTGTGTGACAGCCACTGCTCCAGCCAGGCCAGGCCGGGCAGGTTCAGTACCCCCCCCACAACGGAGAGGATGGCCAACACGACCAGCGGACCGGTGATGATGGCCGGGCTCTCGCTCGCCTGGGCCGCCGGCTGGCTACGTGGCTTGCCGAAAAAGACCATGAAAATTTGCCGTCCCATGTAGAAAGCGGTCAGGAAAGCCGCCAGTATGAGCAGGACAAAAATAGCCGGGGTATGCCCAGCGGCTGCCAGGATTTCATCCTTGGAGAAGAACCCGGCCAGGGGAGCAATGCCGGAAAGAGCCAGGGCGCCAGCCAGGTAAACCCAGAAAGTGAGCTGGCATGCGCGACTGCAGCCCGCCCATGTTGCGCATGTCCTGCGGGTCTGTCTCCTGAACGGTATGGCCGCTGGCCTCCCCATGCTGTCCCTCGTCGGCGCGCTCCATACCCAGGATAACCGAGCCGGCGGAGAGAAAGAGCAAAGCCTTGAAGAAGGCGTGCGTGACCAGGTGGAACATGCCTGCCACGTAAGCGCCCATGCCTACTGCGGCAACCATGAATCCGAGCTGGCTGATGGTGGAGTAGGCCAGGACTTTCTTGATATCCGATTGACCAACCGCAATGGTGGCAGCGAAAAAGGCAGTCAGGGCGCCGACCCAGGCGACGATCTGCCCTGCCGCCGGCATCATATTGAACAGCGGGCTGGAACGGGCGATCAGGTAGACCCCGGCCGTCACCATGGTAGCGGCGTGGATCAGCGCTGAAACCGGGGTAGGGCCGGCCATGGCATCTGGAAGCCAGACGTAGAGGGGAAGCTGGGCAGACTTGCCCGTCACTCCCAGCAGCAAGAAGAGGGTAATCGCCAGGGTCACCGCCGGCAGAGCCTGCGACACGGCAGCCGCTTTATTGAATACGTCGGTGAAATTGAACGAACCAAAAGCCCAAAAGATAAAGAACAGCGCCACCAGCACACCGAAGTCGCCGATGCGATTGACCACAAAAGCCTTCTTAGCCGCCCGGGCGTTGCCCAGGCCCTCCTGGCCTTTCTCGAACCAGAAGCCGATCAGCAGATAGGAGCACAGCCCCACGCCCTCCCAGCCGACGAACAGCATCAGGTAGTTGTCGGCCGAGACCAGGATCATCATGGCGACGATGAACAGGTTGAAAAAGACAAAGAAGCGGCGATAGCGGCCCGGGTCGCCGTTGTGGCATACGTCGGAGTGCATGTAACCGGTGGCATAGATGTGGATCAGCGTACCCACGCCAGAGACGACCAGCATCATAGTGACCGAAAGGGTGTCGACGCGGAAATTCCAGGCCACGTTCAAGCTGCCCACCACCAACCAGTCGGCCAGGTGGATGGTGACCGGCTGAGGATTATAGCCCAGGCCCAGGGCCAGCACTACCGAGACAACGAAGGCCAGGCCGGCCGCCAGGCTGGCAATGAGGCCGATGCCCTTCTCTCCCAGCCGCCTGCCAAAAAGCAGGTTGAGCAGCAGGCCGATGATCGGCAGGAAGACCACCCAGGGTACCAATCCGAAATAAGCTGCCATAAACTCCTCCCGTTCAGCCTTTCATGCTGCTCATTTGGTCGACGTCGATAGACTTTTTGGAGCGAAAGATAGCGACCATCAGGGCCAGCCCGACTGCCACCTCAGCCGCTGCCACGGTCATGACGAAGAAGACAAAAATTTGCCCGGAGAGCGCCTGGTAATACGAGGCGAAGGCGACGAAGACCAGGTTGGCGGCGTTGAACATCAGCTCCAGCGACATGAAGATGACAATGGCGTTACGCCGCAGCAGCACGCCCATTACCCCGAGGGAAAATAAGATCACCGAAAGAGCCAGATAATAACTGACAGGGACCATAAAAACTCCTAGTGTCTTTGTTCTTTCTTCTCTCGGTGCGTCAGCACGATGGCGCCGACAGCCGCCACCACCAGCAGCGCCGAGGTCAGCTCGAAAGGTAGCGAATAACTGGTAAACAGCGCCATGCCGATTTCGGCAGGATTGGCAAAACTGCCGGTAGGCGGAGTCAGCGAACCCAGGCCGCCGCGGCTCTGCAGCATCACCATCACTCCGGCCTCGACTAGCAGGGCCACAAACACCACCCCTGCCATCAGGCGCTGGCCGCGCAGCGGTTCTTTACCCGACAGGCGCTCCGCCCCCAGTAGCATGACCACGAACAGGAAGAGGATCATGATCGCCCCGGCATATACGGTAACCTGCGCCAGGGCGATGAACGGTGCCCCCAGGATCATATACAGCGCCGCCACCGAGGCAAAGTTAAGCACCAGGAACAGCGCCGAATGGACCGCATTGCGGCTGAGCAGCATCGCTACGGCGGTGGCGATCACCACCAGGGCCACGCTGAAAAACACCAGTTCTTGTGAAGAAAGCATGTACACCCTCCCTAATTGATTGGATCCTTCATTTCAGGCACCGAACGATTGAACAGCCCTGGCAGCGTCTTCTGCGGGGTTGGCTGCCCGCCTGGCGCCACCGGTTCGAGCAGCAAATCTTTGGTGTAAATCGAGGAGCGGCGGTCAGCAAACGACAGCTCATAGTTATCACCGAGCACGATCGCCTCGGTCGGGCAGGCATCTTCGCAGTAGCCGCAGAAGATGCAGCGCAGCATGTTGATCTCGTAGATGCGTGCGTAGCGCTCGCCCGGGGCATAGCGCTCGTCGTCGGTATTTTCAGCCGACTCGACGAAAATGGCGTCCGCCGGGCAGGCGGCCGCGCACAGGGAGCAGCCAATACAGCGCTCCAGCCCGTTTTCGTAACGCTGTAAAACGTGGCGGCCCTTGAAACGCGGGCGCACCGGGCGCTTTTCTTCCGGGTACTGGACCGTCACCGGTTTTTCAAACACAGATTTTAAAGTCGTAAAAAGGCCTCTAAACATGCCTTATTTACCTCCTACCAATACAAGCACAATGGCTGTCACCAGCACATTGGCCAGAGAAAGCGGAAAAACAATCTTCCATTCCAGCATCATCAGGCGGTCGTAACGGATGCGCGGCAGGGTGGCGCGCAGCCAGATGATCACACCTAACCAGATGAACACTTTGATCAGCAGATATACCGGCCCCAACAACGGGTACGCGTCCACCAGTGGGCCACGGTAGCCGCCCAGGAAGAGCGAGGCGCCGATGGCGGCAATGGCGATCATCTTGATATATTCAGCCATGAAAAACAGGGCAAACTTCATCCCAGAATATTCGGTGTGGTAGCCGGCGGTCAGCTCCTGCTCGGCTTCGGGCATATCGAAGGGCGCCCGGTTGATCTCGGCGATGGACGCCAGCAGGTAAATGATAAAGCTGACCGGCTGGAGCAGGGCAAAGGGGATGGCCTTTTGGGCGTTGACGATATCGACAATGCTCATCGAGCCGGTGAGCAGGATGGCGCCCATGTAGGACAGGCCGAGCGACAGCTCGTAGCTCATCATCTGCGAGGTGGCGCGCAGGCCGCCCAGGGTGGCGTATTTGTTGTTCGAAGACCAGCCCGCCAGGGTAATCCCGTAGACGGAGATGGACGTGACCGACAGAATGTACAGCACCGCCACGTTGACGTTGGCGATATACAGGTTGATTTGCCGGCCGAAAAGAGTAATTGCGCCGCCGAACGGCACCACGCCCAGCACGATCAGGGCAGGGATGACGGTGATGATTGGGGCGAGGAAATAGATCGGCTTATCAGCCGCTGCCGGGGTAAGCTGCTCCTTGAAGATTAGCTTGATCGCGTCGGCAATCGGTTGGAGCAGGCCCATCGGACCGGCGCGGTTGGGTCCGATGCGCACCTGCATGCGCGCCAGCAGGCGGCGCTCGTAGTAGGTGGTGTAGGCGAACCCCCCGGTGAGCAGCAGTACCAGCACGAAGGATTTGATCACCCATTCTAAGATGTCGGATAAGTTCATCAATCACCTCTCTGCCCACGTAGGGGAGGGTCTGTTCCGTCGCTTTATTAAATTCAACCAATGCCCAGACCTTCCCCTACGGCCTGGCAAGGTTTCTCCCAGAGAAAAACAAATTCCTTTCATTCTTGCCCTATCTTGGCGTGACCTGGGCTGAGGGTCCCTGAACTAATCCCTATTGCACCCGCCACGGCCACCGGCCACAGGCGCGGCACCAGCAGCGCATCGTCGGGAACGCTGGCGTCCAGGTACAGCGTGAAGGAGACCTCCGCGCCGTTGAGGCTGAACGAGACCTGCTTGCCCTGGGCCAAGCCCAGGCGGGCGGCGGTGACGGGATTCAGCCAGCCCATACCGCTGATCATACGCATCTGAAGCACGGCCGAGGGGGCCAGGGTGGCGCCGCGGTCGTACAGATGGTTGACCGGCACGACCAGCAGGCCGCCCTCCGGCACAGCCGGCTTTTCAGCGGCTGGCGGCGCCGAAAGGTGGCCGGCCGGCACGACCTGGTCGACCAGAGGAAGCTGCACGCCCAATCCCTGGTGGTTGTCGTAGGTAGCGCCGCCGTAATACAGGTCGCCGCGCCCGATGATTGGCCATTGGTCGGGGGTCTCGGTCAGCTTTGGATAGGTCAGCCCGGCGTAGGCGGGAACTTCGGCGGCAATAGCCTCCATCACCCGCGCGGCTGACCGGTTTTCGACCAGCCGCCCCAGGCGCTGGCCAAGCTGGGCGGCGATGGCAAAATCGGGGAACAGGCCGGGCAGCGGGCGCACGGCCGGGTAAAAGCGCTGCACACGCCGCTCACCGGAAGTATAAGTCCCTTCTCGCTCGGTATAGGCCTGTACTGGCAGGATGACGTCCGCCTTTTTCCCCGTTTCGGTCAAGAACAGCTCCTGCACCACCACGAATGGCGC
Source organism: uncultured Chloroflexia bacterium (assembly GCA_963820415.1). Taxonomy (GTDB): domain Bacteria; phylum Chloroflexota; class Anaerolineae; order Anaerolineales; family Anaerolineaceae; genus CAWFZT01. The sequence goes on from CAWFZT010000006.1 coordinate 382,766, forward strand.
ATCCTCCAGGGCTGCCGCCAGAGCCGGGTCATCGCCGGCCGGGTCGGCCGCCGCCGCCAGGACGGCTTTGGCCCGGCGCAGTTCGGCCGGCAGGTCGAACGAGGGGCGAAAACCCATGTCCCAGGCGCCCTGGGTGTTGCCATTCGGCCACACGCCCACCAGGCCGTTGTTCGGGCGGCCGCTATGGTGTTGGGTCTTGACCAGCAGGTCGGCGCAGGCGTGCGCCAGGGCAGTCGAAGCCGGCAGGCCCAGCCCTTCGCTGCCGAAGAAAATCACCGCATTTTCAGCGGCGGTGAAGGCCTGGGCAGCCGCTTTGACATCGTCTGGGGCATTCTCGGGGAACAGGAACGATTGGAGGGCGGCCGTTTCGTCGCCGTAAGCGCAGCGCAGCACATGGCTGGCAAAGTCGTCCAGACGGGTCCTGCGCGGGTTGACCACGATCAAGGCCGCCCCGCGCTGGACAGCCTGCTTGATACGCAGCCACCACAGCGGGGCCTCCTCGTGCAAATCGGAGGCCACCACCAGGATGGCGCTGCCCTTGCCCATCGCGCCAAAGTTGCTGCCCGGGGCCAGGCCGTAGCGGGCAGCCAGGTCGCCGCCGCCCATAAAGCCGTACAGGATGGGTTTACCGCCGAGTTGGGCCAGGTTGAACAGGTCTTCGTTGGCCAAGCGCCCGCCGGCCAGGGTGACGAAATTGTCCCCGGCATCCCTCAGGTGAGCTTCGACCAGGTCGAGGGCCTCGCTCCACGAAGCCGGGCGCAGCTCGCCGTTCTTGCGCATCAGCGGCTCCTTCAAGCGCTGCGGGCTCTCCGTGTAATGGTAGGCAAAACGGCCGCGGTCGCAAATCCAGATCTCGTTGACCGCCTCGTTCTGGCGGGGCAGGACGCGCTTGATCACCGATTTGCCGCCCGAAATACCCTCGCGGCGCACGTTGTAGATGATGTTGCAGCCTACCGGGCAGTGGTTGCACAGCGAGGCCGCCGTATTCAGCTCCCAGGGGCGAGCGCCGAAGCGGAAATCCACCGTGGTGAGGGCGCCGACCGGGCAGACGTCGGTCGTATCGCCGGAAAAAATTGAGTTGAAACCCGGCTCGGAGGTGGAGATGATCTCCAGGGCGCGGCCGCGTTGAGAGAAGTTGATCACCGGGTCGCCGGCCAGGTCGTGCTCGAAACGCACGCAGCGCCCGCATTGGATGCAGCGCTCGCGGTCAAGCACGATCAGTTCGCCCAGCCGGACGTGCTTGGCCAGGTGCATCTTTTCGTCAAAATCGAAGCGGCTGGCGCCCGGGCCGAAGCGCAGGGTCAGGTTCTGCAAGGGACACTCGCCGCCCTTGTCGCAGATGGGGCAGTCGAGCGGGTGCGAGGTGAGCAGGAATTCAAGCACGTCATGGCGGGCAGCCTTCACCTTATCGCTGGCAGCGACCACTCGCATCCCCATTGAAACAGGGGTGGTGCAGGCCGTCTCCAGCTTGGGGCCGAACTGGATGCGCGACGAGCCATCCGCTTCGAGCACCGGCTGGCCGCTGGTACGGTCGATCTGCGGGCGGCCGATCTCGACCAGGCACATGCGGCACATGCCCACCGGCTCCATCTTGGGGTGGTAGCAGAAGACAGGGATGTCCTTGCCGATCTGCTTGGCTGCATCCACGATCAGCGTCCCTTCCGGTACGCTGACGGGGTGTCCATCAATGAACAATGTAATCATTTTTGCCATTATTTGATAAATTCCTCGAAATCCGGGCGGAACTTCTCCACGCCCGACATGACCGCCATGATGGCAAATTCACCCAGCGGGCACAGGCATTTGTTCTGGACCTGGTGCGCCACCGTGTTGAGCAGGTCGATGTCGCTGGCTTTGGCCTGCCCGGCCACGATGCGGTCGGCCAGGTGCATCATCCAGTAAGTGCCCTCCCGGCAGGGGGTGCACTTTCCGCACGAACTCGTGCTTGAAGAAATGAGCGGTCTTTTTGACCAGCCAGGCCAGGTTGACGCGGTCGTCGAGGATGATCACCGAAGCCGAGCCAAGCTGAGCGCCCAGTTGGGCCGGCACCGACTCGTAATCCATGGGGCAGTCGAGGGCCCTGTCATCGGCAGGGATGATGCTGGAGGATGCCCCGGCGCTCAGGATGGCCTTGATCTTACGCCCGCCAGGGATGCCCCCGCCGTAGTTGAAGATCAACTCGCGGTAGGTGGCGCCCAGGGGCAGCTCGTAATTGCCCGGCTTATTGACGCAGCCCGACAGGCAGAAAATCTTCACCCCCGGGCTGCGCTCGGTGCCCAGGCAGTGATACCAGAAGGCGCCCTTCTCCATAATTGGCGGGACATTGGCCAGCGTCTCCACGTTGTTGATCACGGTGGGCTTGCCAAACAGGCCATGGACAGCCGGGAAGGGCGGGCGCAGGCGCGGCTGACCCAGCTTGCCTTCGATCGATTCGAGCATGGCCGATCTCTTCGCCGCAGATGTAGGCCCCGGCGCCCAGGTGGGTATGCAGGCGTAAGGAATATTGGTTGCCAAACAGGTTGTCGCCGAGCAGGCCGGCTTTTTCAAGTTGGGCGATGCGCTCTTCCAGCCCGGCGCCGATCTGCCAGAACTCGCCGCGCAGGTAAACGTACGACAGGTTGGCCTGCACGGCGTAAGAGGCGATCATCAGGCCTTCCAGGAACTGGAAAGGATTGCCCTCCAGAATTTCCCGGTCTTTGAAGGTGCCCGGCTCGGATTCGTCGGCATTGGCCACCACATAATGCGGCCAGATGTTGTTGGGGATGAAGCTCCACTTGAGTCCGGTGGGAAAACCCGCCCCACCGCGCCCGCGCAGGCCGGAGTTTTTGACCTCGTTGAGCACGTCCAACGGCTGCATGGTGGTGACCGCTTTGCGGAAGGCCCCGAAGCCGCCATTAGCCAGATAAACGTCGAGCTGGTCAAGGTGGGGAATGTCACGGTGGCGCAGCAGGATATACTCCTCAGCCATTGCCCGCCTCCTTTTCTGCGGCCCGGCGGCGCAGATCGTTTACCAGCGCCAGAGCGGTATCGACTGTCTGATCCTCGTGGTAAGCGATCTCGCCGTCGCCCTGTACCTGGAAGAGAGGCGCACGGTGGCAGCCGGCCAGGCAGGTGACTTCCTCAATGGTGAAAAGGCCATCCGGGGTGGTCTCGCCGACCTTGATGCCCAGGTTGGCGCACAGGTTGTGCAGGAAATCCTCAGCGCCGCGCAGAGCGCAGGGCAGGTCGGTGCAGACCTGCAGGCGGTAGCGCCCGGCGGGCTGGTCGTGGTACAGGGTGTAAAAACCGATCAGAGCATCGATATCGGTGGTGGACAGGCCGATGATCTCTGCGATATCCTGGACGGACTGGCGGTCGATGTAGCCGGACTGGCGCTGGGCCAGGTACAGCAGAGGCATGACCGCCGAAGCGCGCTGGTCGGGCGGATATTTGGCCAGTATTTGCTGGATTTCTGCGGAATATTTGCTCTGCAACTCGTTCACCGGTCTGTATCTCCCAGAACGATATCGATTGAGCCAATAATGCCGACCACGTCGGCCACAAAATGGCCGCGGGTCAGGATGGGCATGATCTGCAGGTTGGAAAAGGAAGGCGTGCGGAAATGGACGCGGTAAGGCTTGGGGCCGCCGTCGCTTTCCAGGAAACAGCCCAGCTCGCCGCGCGGCGATTCGGTGGCGACGTATACCGTTCCCTTGGGGACTGAGTAACCCTCGGTCCACAGCTTGAAGTGGTGGATCAGCGCCTCCATGCTGACGCCGATCTCGGAACGCGGCGGGGGCACGAACTTGCGGTTGTTGCTGCGCACCGGCCCAAAGGGCAGGCGGTCCAGCGCCTGCTGGACGATGCGCACGGATTGGCGCATCTCCTCGATGCGCACCAGGTAGCGCGCATAGATATCTCCGCCGGTCTGGGTGGGAATAGCGAAGTCGTACTGCTCGTACCCCGAATAAGGTAGCGCTTTGCGCATGTCGAACGGCAGGCCGGCGGCGCGCAAGACCGGGCCGTTGATACCCCAGCGTTGGCACTCTTCCGCGTTGATCACCCCGATGTGGCGTGGTACGGTCCATGAAGAGCGGGTTCTTGGTCAGCAGGGATTCGTATTCGTCGATGCGGGCGGGGATAATTTCAAGAAACGGCGTACCGCCTCTTCGAACTCGACCGGAGTATCGCGCCACAGCCCCCCCGGGCGCATGTAGGTGGTCATCATGCGCTGCCCCGAGAACATCTCGAAGATGTCGAGGATCATTTCGCGCTCGCGCATGGCATACAGGAAGACCGACATGGCCGCCAGGTCGAGCGCCGAGGTGCCCACCCACACCAGGTGCGAGTTGATGCGGGTCAGCTCAGCCAGCATGACCCGGATCGCCTGGGCGCGCGGCGGCACATCCAGATCCAGCAGTTTTTCCACTGCCAGGCAGTAGACCAGGTTGTTGCCGATCGGGTTGAGATAATCCAGCCGGTCGGTCATCACCTCGGCCTTGTGGTAGGTTTTGGATTCCATGTTCTTTTCGACGCCGGTGTGCAAGAAGCCAATATCGGGGATGCAGTTGATCACGATCTCGCCGTCCAGCTCCAGCAGCAGGCGCAGCACGCCGTGCGTGCTGGGATGCTGCGGGCCCATGTTGAGCAGCATGGTCTCGCCTGTCAGGGCGCGGTCGGAGACCAGGTTGCGCAGATCTTCGATCGGTCAATTCACGGAATTCAGGCATAAACAGCTCTCCTGAGTAAACCAGACTACTTTTGACCTTTGGGTTTGCGAAGGTCGATTTCGTCGAAATTGAAGGTGAACTGCGGCTCTTCATAGCCCAGGGGATAATCTTTGCGCAGCGGATGGCCTTCCCAGTCATAAGGCATGAGGATGCGGCGCAGGTCGGAATGGCCGTCGAAGCGGATGCCAAACATGTCCCACACTTCACGTTCGTACCAGTTGGCGTTGGGAAAAACGCTTTCCAGCGTGCGCAGGTGGGGTGCATTGCCATCTAATGGAAGGCGCAAGCGCAGGCGCAGGTTGAACGGCATCGAGTAAAGCTGGTAAACCAGATGGAAGCGCGGCGCTTCCTGCGGCCAGTAATCCACAGCAGTCTCATCGATTAGCATGTTGAATTGGAACTCATCCCGCAGCACCTGGGCAATTTCAACATTTTTCTCCGCAGCAATGTGCAGGGTTGTCTTCGCCGCGATCAACTTCTACGCTCCCGGCGCAAACGCTCCTGGACAGACGAGACAGCCGCTTGTAATGCATCGTCCATAATGCCTCTCCGACTTTACCAGTTCTTCAATTTTTCTTGCTTCACCTTCTCGTGCAGGGTCATAATGCCGTGGATCAGGGCTTCGGGCGGGGAGGGCAGCCTGCCACATAAACATCCACCGGCACGATCTCATCCACCCCCTGCACAATGGCGTAATTATTGAAGACGCCGCCACAGGCGGCGCAGTCGCCCATGGCGATGACCCACTTGGGGTCGGGCATCTGATCGTAGAGCTGGCGCACAACCGGGGCCATCTTGCGGCTGACCCGCCCGGCGACGATCATCAAATCTGACTGGCGCGGGCTGGCGCGCATCAGTTCCATGCCAAAACGGCTGAGGTCATAATTCGAGGCCTGGGCCGACATCATCTCGATGGCGCAGCAGGCCAGGCCAAACAGCATCGGCCACATGGAGTTGGTACGCGACCAGTTGACCACTTCTTCGAGTTTGGTGGTGACAATCCCCAAGGAGCCTGTTTTTTGTCTTCTAATCCCATTCCAAGCGCTCCTTTCTTCCAGGCATACACGTAACCTACGGTCATGATGCCGATGAAAAGGATCATACCCAACAGGCCAGGCCTGCCAAGCTGACGGAACACGACTGCCCAGGGGAGAAAAAAGACGATCTCGATGTCGAAGAGGATAAAGAGCACGGCCACCAGGTAATAGCGAATCGAAACCCGCTGCGCTCCTGCGCCATAGGGCACCATGCCCGATTCATAAGGTTGAGATTTGCGCCAGGTAGGACGGCGCGGTCCAAAAAGGATGCCCAGGCCAACTGCTATGCAACCAACTATCACGGCTACCAGTAATAAGACAAATAAAGGAAGGTATTGGTTTGCCATAGACAATCCTTACTAAAATAGTCTTAATTCTAGAAATTGAGTATACCCCAAGTTAAGGCATGTGTCAATTTTCACAAGATAAGAAATGAATTAGGATTTGACCGGCCCGACCAGCCGCTTAGACACGGTAGCCGTGGATCGGGACGGGGATGCCGGCCACCATCCAGTAAACCTCGTCAGCCTGGGCCGCCAGGCGCTGGTTGGCGTGGCCTAACAGGTCGCGGTAGAGGCGGCCTGACGGGTAAGGCGGCACCAATCCCAGGCCAACCTCGTTGGAAACCACGATCCAGTCAGCGCGGCTGCCGCGGATGGCCTCCAGCAGCGCCTGGATTTCCGCCTCCAGGCGGTGCGCGAAGCCATCGGCCCTGGCCATATCCGGCTGGTCGATATCGCCTTCCAAGAGCAGCAGGTTGCTGACCAACAGGGTCAGGCAGTCGAGCAAGACCACGTCGGACGGCGGGGAAAGGCGGGTGAAGGCATCCGCCACGTTATAGGGGATTTCGAGCGTTTGCCAATCGGGCGGGCGTTCCGACCGGTGGGCGGCGATCCTGGCGCGCATCTCGTCATCCAGCCCTTCGGCGGTGGCGATGAAGAGCACCTGCCCGCCGTGCGCTTTAGCCAGGCGCTGGGCCTGGGTGCTCTTGCCGCTGCGCGCCCCGCCAAGGATTAGTATCAAGTGTCCCATTCTTATCTCCTCCTATCCGAGTTGATCTGTGTGCAACTGTGGTAACTCTTCATTCTTCAAGGTGGCAGGTGTCGTTGAGCAGGTTGACAATCGCACCTTGCGGGTAAACGGCAATCTCGGACAGCGACCCCGGCGACAGGTGAAAATGCCAGTACATTTCCAGCGGGAGACCCAACGCCAGGCAAACCAGCACCTGCAGCGGCCCGCCGTGAGCCACCAGCAGCAGCGTCTCGCCTTCGTGAGCCAGCAACAGCTCGTCCAGGGCTGCCTGCACCCGCCCGGCCAACTGGTTGAGCGTCTCCCCGCCCGGCGGGGCGTTTTCCAGGATGTCCTCCTCCCAGGCCACCAGCCCGGACGGGTCGCAGATGGCGATCTCGGCGTAGGTCAGCCCCTCCCAATCGCCGAAGCCGATCTCACGTAGGCGCGCTTCTATGACAACCGGGCATGTCTGGCAGGCAGCAATCGCCAGAGCCGTCGCCTGGGCGCGCTGCAAATCGCTGGTAACAATGGCCTGGAAAGATTCGCCGGCCAGCCGCTCAGCCAGGGCGGACGCCTGGCGCTGCCCGGCCTGGTTGAGCGGAATATCGCAATGGCCCTGGAAGCGCTGAGCGGCATTCCAGTCGGTCAGCCCGTGGCGGACGAGCAAGAGCCTGGTCATAGAATCACACAAAAAACCAGCAAAGCGGCGGTTTCGACCAGCTCGCACAGGGCGCCATAAATATCCCCGGTCAGGCCGGGGATGCGCCGGAGCGCGAACCACACCACCAGCAGCCCCACCAGCACGGCCGCCGCGCCGGCCGCCAACCCCATCCACCCGGCCGCCAGCCAGGCAGCCGGCAGCATGAACAACGTCGCCAGGCCGGCCTGCATCCAACTGGCGTTGTCCTTCATTGCTTTGCCTAACCCTTCCGGTCGGGCGTAAGGAAAAGCCACGATGGCCAGCGCCATGCTCCAACGGCCGAACATGGGCGCCAGCAGCAAGCCCGGCGTGCGCCAACCTGCCAGGCTGTACAGGGCGGCGAACTTGACCAGGAAGAGCAAGATTCCACCGGCCACGGCGAAGGCGCCCTTATGTTCATCGCGCAGGATGGAAAGGCGGCTTTCGGGGGTAAACCCGCCCAGCAGACCGTCCAGGCTATCCAGAAACCCATCCACGTGCAGCGCTCCGCTGGATAAGACCCACACCACTAGCAGCAGCGCCGCGCTCAGCAGGGGAGGCAGGATCAAAGCGAATAGGCGGTCAGCCCCGGCCAGGATAACTCCGATGAACAGACCCACCAGCGGATAATAACCCACGGCGCGGCCCATCTCCTGCGGGGTAAACAGGCGTTTGATCACCGGCGGGAGGACGGTCAGGAACTGCATCGCCGCCAGGAAATCGGTGAAGGGCGAAGAGCTACCGGTGGAGGGAGGTTTTTGGCTGGCCATGCAAAGTCAGGCTTTGCCGGAAACACCGGCTTCATCAAAAGTGGCCATTTCACCCAGGATCTTACAGGCTGCCTCGGCCAGTGAAATCCCCAGGGCCGCCCCGGTACCCTCGCCCAGGCGTAGATCCAGGTCGAACAACGGCCTCAGCCCCAGCCATTCCAGCATCAGGCGGTGGCCGCGCTCCTGAGAACAGTGTGAGGCAATCAGGTAATGCCTGGCCTGCGAGGCCAGACTCACTGCAATCAAAGCCGCCGCGGTGGAAATAAACCCATCCACCATCACCGGGCGCTGGTGGGCGGCGGCCGCCAGCATCGCCCCGGCCATCCCACCGATCTCGAACCCGCCCACTTTGGCCAGGATATCCAGGGCGTCATCCGGATCGGGATGGTTAACCTGCAAAGCGCGCTCGACCGCCCCGATCTTCCGCTCCAGGCCGGCGTCGTCCACGCCCGTGCCGCGCCCGGCCAACCGTTCCACCGGGAAACCAGTCAGCACGGCCGCAATGGCCGTCGAGGGCGTGGTGTTGGCGATGCCCATTTCGCCCACCCCTAAGATATCCAGTCCCATTTCGATTTCCGCTTCCACCACCTCCGCCCCGGCCAACAGGGCCCGGGTGGCCTGCTCCCGGCTCATGGCCGGGCCGCGCGTCATATTTTGCGTGCCCGGGGCGACCTTTTTGTCGACCAGGCCCGCCTGAGGCTCGAAGCGGGCCGCCACCCCCATATCAACCACCACCACGCGCGCTCCCACGTGACGGGCGAGCACGTTGATGGCCGCCCCGCCGCGCAGGAAGTTCAAGACCATCTGCTCGGTGACTTCCTGGGGATAGGCGCTGACGCCCTCGACCGCCACGCCGTGGTCGCCAGCCATGGTCAGGATGACCTTATAGGTCAGCTTCGGCAGGGCCTGCCCGGTAATGCCCGCCAACTGAATCGACAACTCCTCCAGGCGGCCCAGGCTTTGCGGGGGCTTGGTCAGGCTGTCCTGGCGGGCGCGCCCTGCTGCCCGGGCAGCTTGGTCAATGGGTTGGATATTGCGGATGAGAGCTTCGAGAGACATAGTATCCTCTTAGAATTTGGGGAGAACCTGGCATTTCAGTTAAAAAACGCCCCTTCCTGGCAGGAAGAGGCCCTGAGCATACAGCTACTTACACCTCTTTCCGCGAGGGTGGATAGGTACAATCAAGGCGGGCGACCTGGCTTGCGCAGTCGTCAGACTGGCTTACAGTTGCGGGACAGCGCCGGACTTACACCGGCTTCGCCATTTCTACCCGTGACATCCGGGACAACGGGTACCTTGATTGGGATATTTGATTGTAATGTAGGATTTTACCATGCAAATCTACGGATTTGTGCCAGGTTTTGAAATAGATAGCCGCTTACCATCTTAAGAATGCCATGTCAGCAAGAAGGTTGACAGGAGCAACACTATTTGGCCGGGATTTTCTGTCATTTTTGAAATCCGACCTTCATTGTCGCATTCATACTGGGAATTGCTGCTGAGGTTATGGTTGGTGGGAACTGAAGCTATAATGTGTCTTAATTAATTCAATATCCAATTCTTAAAGGAATTGACATGTCCCCAATAGTTCCTCTGGATCCTGCTGAAGCCCGTGCATTGCTCGAGAAAAAATATTACCATCCTGAGCGCGATCCTATGAGCCCCTACGAACGTGTTGCCTGTGCATTAGAACGCCGTCAACCGGATCGGGTGCCTTTCGACTTTTGGGCTGTGCCTGAAACAATCGCTAATCTCAAGAATTACCTGAGGACAAAGGAGGAAGAGGAGCTTCTTCAACTGCTGGGGATTGACTGCCGCACCATTAGCCCTGATTATATTGGGCCAAAACCAGAGGAGTTTCCGGATGGGACTTATTATACTGATTGGGGATCCCATCGCCGGGTGGTTCGAAATGAGTATTCAATTTACGAAGAGTATGCCAGTTTTCCCCTTGCGGAGGCTAATTCGCGAGCTGAAGTGGAAGCCTGGTCTCGATGGCCAAAACCTGAATACTTTAGTTGGAGCCATCTTGTCGATAAGATTAAATCAATCAATTCCAGAGTTCGTTACCATGTTCGGATTGATGTGGGTGGGATTTTTGAATTTGCCTGGGCGTTATATGGCCTGGATCATTTCCTTACCGGGCTGTATGACAATCCGGATATACCCTGTGCAATCATGGACTGTTACACAGACTTAATGATCCAGAACGTACAGCGTATGATGGAGGCGGGTGCAGGTTTGATTGATATGGTTTATACCTACGATGATGTGGCCACACAAAATGGCTTGTTGATGTCACAGGCTATGTGGCGAAAATTTATCCTTCCGCGTCATTTGCGGCTTAATAAAGTAATTGAACAGTACGGGGTCAAAATTTTGTATCACTCTTGTGGAGCAATCTATCCCCTCATTGGGGCCTTGATCTCAGAGATGGGCATGGACGCCCTCAATCCACTCCAACCGCGCGCTCGAATGATGGATATGGCTAAAATCAAGAACGAGTTTGGGGATAAATTGGCCTTTCATGGCGCGATTGACCTGCAGCAAACGCTTCCGTTTGGATCGCAGGAAGATGTTGTATCTGAGGTGCGCGATCGCTGCAATACCCTTGGAAAGGGTGGCGGATATATCTGCACCTCAGCTCACTACCTTCAAGCGGACGTGCCGGTCGAAAATATTCTTGCGATGTATCTGGCAGACAGGACGATCGCATAATTCCGGGTTTAGGCTGCCAAAATTTCCTTCAAAAAACTGGTGCCAATCTTGGGTGGCTGCAGTTCGAATATTTCCGCCAGGGTTGCGCTCACGTCACTGAAAGTGGCCCGGGTACCTAAATCTGTGTTCTCCTTGACGCGGGACCCAAAGACAAGCAAGGGAATGTACTCGCGGGTATGATCGGTTCCTGGGGTAGTTGGGTCAACGCCGTGATCAGCCACGATCATTGCGATATCGGCTGGCCGCATTTTCTTCCGGATTTCAGGAATGGCCCGATCGAAGGATTCGAGTGCGTTGGCATAACCACGGGCATCGTTACGATGCCCGTAAACCATATCGAATTCAATCAGGTTAGAGAAAATCATTCCCGCAAAGTCCTCATCCAGGTACTCCAGGAGTCCTTGAATGCTGGATTGATTATCCTCAGAATGCTTTGTGCCGCTCAATCCGCGCCCGTCAAACAAATCATCGATCTTGCCAGTCCCATAGACTTTTTTCCCGGCAGCCAGGAGCTTGTCCATCGTTGTATCGTAGGGCGGCGGCAGCGGATAATCGCGACGGTTCAGGGTGCGTTTGAAATTTGAAGGATCGCTGCCAATAAAGGGCCGGGCGATGACTCGTCCAACCGCGTGCTTTCCGGTCAGCATTTTGCGCGAGATGAGACACAATTCATATAGTTTATCGATTGGAATAATTTCTTCATTTGCCGCAATCTGGAAAACGCTGTCGGACGAGGTATAAACAATCGGTTTCCCGGTATGCATATGCTCGACACCCAACTCCTTGATGATTTCAGTTCCTGAGGCGGGCTTATTCCCCAGAATTTCGAGGCCGGTCAGGCGTGTGAACTCTGAAACCACATCTGGCGGGAAACCGGTGGGGTACGTTGGGAACGGTTCGGTTAAAGTGGACGCCCATCAGCTCCCAATGCCCGGTAACAGAATCTTTGCCTGCCGAAATCGGACACATTTTACCATACGCGCCAAGCGTTGGTACAACAGGTTCCACACCTAAAATCGGGGTGATATGGCCCATCCCGATCCGTTCCAGGTTGGGGGTGTGTAGTCCGCCAACGGCTCGAGCGGTGTTACCAAGAGAATTACTGCCAACGTCTCCATAAGCAGAGGCGTCCGGCGCTTCGCCTGCACCAACACCATCCAGCACGATAATAATTACGCGTGTAATAAAGGTCATGGTTTTTATCTCGTCAGCCTTGCTACGTAGCGGTATCGATCGCCGCGATAAAGAATCTTGACATATTCGATTGGGCGCCGGTTCTGAGACCATAATATTCGCGAGGTCAACAGCAAGGGGCTGCCTTCCGCTGTCTCAAGCATTACAGCTTCTTCCGAAGAGGCCAGGGTAGCTTCCACTGATTCTTCAGCTTCGGTTGGAATCAGGTTAAACTTTGTTTGGAGAAGCGCATATAATGAGCCAGCGTTTTCCAGCTCGTCGCACGTGATTGTCTCGTCCTCCGAAAGAGCAAGGTGGGATGTCTGAAGCCCGATTGGCTTGCCGTTTGCCAACCGGACGCGCACGATAGTCAATGCGTCTGCGCCTTCCGGCAGTTCCAGGTTTTTGGCAACTCTTTCCGTGGGTTTTGTACGTTCAACGGAGATGATCTTTTGGCCTGGCTCCAAGCCACGGTTGATCATATCTTCTGAAAAACTGGTCAGCTTGAGGATCGATGTTTGCAGCTTCTGGGGAGATACAAATGTGCCTTTGCCTTGTTCTCTATAGAGATAGCCCTGGCGGATTAAGATGCCAATCGCATTGCGGATGGTAATGCGGCTGATATGATAAATCTTTTCCAGCTCTCTTTCCGAAGGAATAGTCTGGTAAGGCAGCCATTCCCCATCCTCAATTCTATGGCGGAATATATTGACTAGTTGAAAATATTTGGGAATAACGTCATGAGGATCGACCAGACTTATTGACATTTTAATTTCTCCGTGGTAACATCATCTATAACGTTATGTGGTTATAACCAGTTATATTATTCAACGTTTCTACTCTTTCGTCAAGTACTCCTTAATGGTTGTTCCTGAAGTTTAATGGTTTTGGCTTTGTTTCTTGTTCCGATTTCCTCCCTACCCAGTAAATTAACATAAGAACTGGCCTTAAATAAGTTACTCCCCAGTTTGAATAAATTTAGTATTCAATTGGATGGGATTATGGAACAACCTAGCATTATTGCAAAAAACGCTAAAGAAATGGTTCTCATTCCTGGGGGATATTTCTGGATGGGAAGTAATGAGTTCGGACCAGAGACCCCCTTACATCAGGTGTTCCTTCCGGATTATTATATCGATAAATACCCTGTTACAAATCAGGATTACAAAAAATATATGCTCGAGACGCGTGCCATGCCTCCTCGCCATTGGGGAGGCTTCGAGATTCCAGCCGGGTTAGAAAACCATTCAGTCCATCGTGTTTCCTGGTTTGAAGCCTGCCAATATGCTGAATGGGCCGGGAAACGCTTACCGACTGAGGCGGAATGGGAAAAGGCAGCTCGTGGTATTGATGCCCGCCGTTGGCCATGGGGGAATGAATTTAATGAGGAAAACTGTTTGGTGTGGGACAGGGGAGAATTTCTGATGACCCTTCCGGTGGACTTACACCCCGCTGGCGCCAGTCCGTATGGCGTTTGTGAAATGGTTGGCAATGTCGAAGAGTGGTGCGCCGACTGGTACGATGCATTCCCCGGTTCGACCTACCGGGGGAAGGCTTTTGGTAAAACCTTCAAGGTTCTTAAAGGTGGATCTTCATTTTTTACCCAAAACCACGCTCGCTGTGCATATCGTTGTTTCACTCGCCCGGAGGATTTGGGCATTGACGGGCTTGTCGGGGTTGGTTTCCGTTGTGTTATGGATACCAATAAAATTTAGATGTTAATTAAAAAGCTTTATCTGAGACAATAGTGCTTCAAGATAAGGATAAGAACCTTCAACTTCAAGTTCAACCAAGCGATTTTATAGGGTTGTCTTCAAAGTCGGTAAATCAGAGTCCATTAAATCATCTGTGTTGTAACAAATTCTTATTGGTTGAGCAGTTGCGCTGTTATTGAGGTAAAAGGTGTGCAAACCTTTGAAGTGGTTACCGCTTCTTAGGTTCATTAACAGTAACTTTCAAAATAATAATGTCCAAAGGAGGAGAAAGGAGGTCAACGGATAATCCCAATCTCAGTCTTGTTTGTCGGCATTCTGATACTGCTTTAGCGAAAAAGGTTATGGCTGCTAAAGCTGCATTGCAGGCTACAAAAGCCCGAACATTAATCTTCTGGATGATATGAATTTTCTAATTTTCAACTCAAGGAGAGATCTATGGCTGCTATAGCTCAACCCGTTCCAAAAAAGAAGCGCTCAAATCGAATTCCATTGACCTATGTGGTGGCTCTAGTACCTGTTGCCGCCGCTCTAAATATCGTTGGTGGTCAGATCAATACTATCCTTCACCTACCCACTTTCCTTGACATGATCGGCACCTGCGTAGTTGCCATTGTGCTAGGTCCCTGGTGGGGTGCCCTTGTTGGCGTCATTACCAACGTAGTGGCATCCTTTATCAGCGGACCCATTGGTTTGCCCTTTGCAGCTTGTAACGTGATTGGGGCGCTGGTCTGGGGCTACACCGTCCGATGGGGCTGGGGCAAAAAGTATTGGGGTTTCTTCCTCATCAATATCGCAGTGGCTTTCTTTGTCTCCCTGGTCGCCGTGCCGATCTATGTCTTCATTTTTGGCGGCGCTACAGGTCACTTCTCCGATATGATGACCGCTGCGTTCCTCGCCATGGGCCAGAACCTGATCGTCTCGGTCTTTTCCTCGAACATTTTGGTATCACTGGCGGATAAGATCATCTCCGGATTTGTTGGCCTGGCCATCATCGAAGCCTTGCCTGCCAACATGACTTTTGGTCTCGAACTCCCGGAAGCAAAAGGTGGCCTGACCCGAGTTCTTTGGATCGCTGGCGGCGTGATTGTCGGCGTAGCTATTGCTCTTATTTACGTTGCAGTTATGCCAAAATAGTAATTGGGCTAAGGAGATAAATCATGCAAAAGAAAACTGTAACTGTTGGCCTAAAGGAACAATTGGGATTTGGCGTCATTGCAATCGCTTTGCTCTTGTTCTTCCTGCCGTCGACTGCTCAGCAGATCGCCGATATTATCAAGAACAGCTCACCTTACGGCATCCTCTCTGGCTCCGTGTTGGTCATGGCAGTCTTCACCTTACTGGCCGGCATTGCTGTGGTGGTAGCTAAATTCGAAGAAAAAGAAGAGGAAGAATAAATTCCACAACATTCCTGATAGTCTCAATGGCGAGAGCAGAAAACCGCTCTCGCCATTAATTGAATTTTACTAAGGAGCCCGTATGACTGAAGGCGCGACGCCCATAATTGAAATTTCCAATCTGACTTTTACCTATACACTTTCAGAAACGCCGGCCCTGAAAAATATAAACCTCACTATCTACGAGGGTGAGTATGTGGCCCTCCTTGGGTTGAATGGGTCCGGAAAAACCACCTTGCAATTGTGCCTGAATGGGGTGATCCCTAATATGATCATAGGGGACATGGAAGGCGCGGTCAAGATTAAAGGCATGGATACCCAGGAATATCCCACTCGCGAATTGGCCAAGGTTATTGGCCTGGTCTTCGATAACCCTGAATTCCAGCTCAGCCAGATGTCTGTAGCCGAGGAAATTGCTTTGGGTCTAGAAAACCTGGGTGTCCCCTACGAGGAAATGCACAAGCGCATCGACGCCGCGCTGGAAATCGTTGGCCTTGCCGGCATGGGTGAACGCTCGCCCTTCGAATTGTCCGGCGGGCAACAGCAACGCCTTTCCATAGCCTCTGCGCTGGCCATGCAACCCCAGATTGTCGCTCTGGACGAACCGACTTCCAATGTGGATCCCATCGGTAAAGAAGAAGTGTTTGCCATCGCCGCTAAATTAAACCACGAACGAAAAATGACTGTCATTATGGCTGAACACGAAGTTGAAGTCATGGCTGCCTACGCCGATCGTATTATCGTAATGGAAAAGGGCGAAATTGTGCTCAATGGCGATCCCCACGAAGTGTTCAGCCATGTAGATACCCTCGAAAAAATCGGCTTGCGGGTCCCTCAAGTAACTGAACTGGCCTATAAGTTGAAATCTCAGTACGGCATCGACCTCGCAGAACGTTTCCCTGTTACCACCGACGAGGCCGAGTTTGCTCTGCGCAGCCTTTTATAATTAAGAAAGCGGGAGCTGAGGTAACCATATGAATGATCCGATTATTGTCTGTGAAAACCTCTATCATACCTACCCAGGTAACATCCTTGCTTTGCAGCGCGTTAACCTGAAGATCTATCCCAGTGAGCTGATCGGTGTTATTGGGCAGAATGGCTCAGGCAAGACCACCATGGTAAAACATTTCAATGGCCTGCTCAAGCCTACCAGCGGCAAGGTATACGTGAAGGGTAAAGATACCGCCAACATGCGCGTCCAGCAGCTGGCGGTTGACGTCGGCTACGTTTTTCAGAATCCAAACCATCAGCTTTTCGCCCGGACTGTAGCACTTGAGCTGGAATTTGGCCCGCGCAACCTTGGTGTTCCTGAAGAAGAAATCACCGAACGGCGTGAAAAAGCCATCGAATTTTTCAACTTGCAATATCTGCGGGATATGCATCCCTACCGCATCGGCTTTCCCCTCCGCAAACTGGTGGGTATGGCAGCGATTTACACCATGCGTCCGGCTGTCTTCATCCTCGATGAGCCTACTACTGGGCAGGATAATGTCACAACCCGCATCGTCTATCGCTTGATTGAACGTCTGCGCGATGAGGGTTCCACGGTAATTTGCGTGTCACACGACATGATCTTGCTGGCTGAAGTAGTCGATCGCATGCTTGTCCTGCGCGACTCTCTCTTTAATCGCCGATGCCACACCCCGCGAGGTCTTTTCGGATCGTGAAATGATGCGTAGCACCCACCTGACCCCACCGCAGATTACTGAGCTTTCCCTACGGCTCAAGAGTAAAGGCAAAGTAGGGGATATCAAACTGCGCGTATCTGAAATGGTGGCTGAGCTTACCCCTCGCTTATCTCACGCTGCTGAGCAGAAGGAGGTTTAACATGAGAGGTGTCGTCATTCCCATTACCATGGTACCGGGCAATTCTTTTCTCCATAAAGTTGCCCCACTTCCCAAGTTGCTCTGGGCTCTAGGCGTGCTTATAATTTCTTTTGCTACTCGAAATCCAGCCATCCTGGGCGGCATGATTGTTCTTGGTATTATCCTGGTAACCATCGCCCAGATTTGGAGGCCCTTCTTAAGGGTTATTTCTATTCTTTTCCCTATCTTGCTTACTCTGATTGTCCTGCAAAGCTTTGCCCCTGCCTTCCCGCGCCCGTGGCATCCCATAGTGCCTTACGGTCCTTTTTTCACTATTTACCAGGAAGGTATTTACAGTGGTTTTACCATGGTGCTACGCGCGGTCAGCATGACCATTTTCGCACTGGTCGCAATCATGACCACTCATCCTAGCGACCTTTTCGCTTCCTTACAGAAGGTCGGTATGCCTTATGTGCTCAACTTCATACTGACCATGACCCTTCAACTCATTCCCATCCTGCAAAAGGAATTTGCCACTGTCTTGAGCGCCCAGAAGGCACGTGGCCTCAAGGGCACAGGTTTCTCAGCAATCCTGCCCAGTATGGTGCCTGTTTTTGTTGGGGCCATCGAACGTGTACAGCAGCTTTCCATCTCATTAGAGTCGCGCGCCTTCGGCTCCAGCGGAATCAAGACCAGCTTCCGCGATGTCAAAATGGGGCTGAAAGATTATATCATCCTGGTTATTGGTTTATTGAGCACTTTTTTTGTTCTTTACTGGATCATTGTCGACAAGTCCCTTGATTGGAGCCGGACCATGACATTCTCACCGACCTTGGCTGTTGTCATGGTTTCGCTGGCTGCCCTGGGATTTATCATCTTTGTCATGATTGCCTTGAGATATGTATTGAAAGCATAAAAGGAGATCTATATGCCTTTAAAAGAGTTTCCTGAAATTATGTACCACATTCATATGAAAAAAGGTGATGTTGGTCGTTATGTTTTCCTGCCGGGTGATCCTGGCCGCAGTGAGAAAATCGCACAATATTTTGATGATCCCCACTTCGTAGCAAGCAACCGTGAATACGTTACTTACACCGGCACCCTGCTGGGCGAGAAAGTTTCTGTCACGTCTACCGGTATCGGATGCCCTTCGACCGCCATTGCGGTAGAAGAATTATGCATGCTTGGGGCCGACACGTTCATCCGCGTTGGCACCTCGGGTGGAATGCAGCCCGAGATCGTCCCCGGTGAGCTGGCGATCATTACTGCCGCCATCCGTGACGAAGGTACGACCCTGCATTACATGCCTCCCGAGTTCCCAGCCGTGGCAGACGTGGAAGTTGTCCTGGCGCTGCGTGAAGCGGCCGAAAAATTGGGAAATCCCCACCGCCTGGGGATCTCGCAGTCGAAAGATTTATTTTATGGACAGCATCAGCCGGCGCGCATGCCGGTATCGGACCGCTTACAGGAACGTTGGAAGGCCTGGAAGATGGGTGGAGCAATTTGTTCTGAAATGGAGGCAGCCTCAATTTTTATCCTGAGCAGCATTTATCGTAAGCGAGCCGGTGGCATCATGCTGATCGGTGCCAACCAGGAGAGTAAAGACCCGAACGTGGGTCACGCTGAGTCGTTGGATGCTCTGCTTGCGACTGCAATTGCAGCAGTGAAGATCCTGATTGTCAAAGATCGGGCAGCCCAGGCTGCGTAGAATTGAGCTGATTTATGGAACTGAATATCCAATACCATGTTCAGCTTCGGCCAGGTGATGTGGGTCGTTACGTGCTGCTGCCCGGTGATCCGGGACGTTGCAAGTTAATCGCTTCCTACTTCGAAGACGCCAAGTTTATAGTCCAGAACCGTGAATACGTTACTTACACTGGCACGCTGTTGGGTGAAAAGGTCTCTGTGACCTCCACCGGAATCGGCTGTCCATCCACTGCCATCGCAGTAGAAGAATTATGCTGCGTTGGAGCTGACACATTCATCCGAGTAGGCACCTCGGGCGGAATGCAGCCAAATATCAAAACCGGCGATGTGGCCGTACTTACCGGCTCCATTCGAGATGAAGGCACTACCTTTCATTACATGCCAGTAGAGTTCCCGGCTGTTGCGGACCTGGATGTGGTGCTGGCCCTTCGTGAAGGGGCGAGGAAAGCTGGGATTCCCTTTCACCTGGGTATTTCACAGTCAAAGGATTCCTTCTACGGCGAGGTTGAGCCCGATCGCATGCCAGTAGACAAACGACTGCATGAGCGCTGGAAGGCCTGGGTGGCTGGAGGAGCGATCTGCTCAGAAATGGAAGCAGCCTCCATCTTTGTCCTGTCCAGCATTTATCGCAAACGCGCCGGGGGCGTTATGCTGATGGCGAAACTGGATCTGGGTGATGGAGATCATTTTGATAAAGACAGTGGGAATAATATGGAAATGTTTGACATCAACCGCGTAATTAAGGTGGCAATCGAAGGATTAAAAGATACTGATCGTGCAGGATCGGAAAAGCAGATAATAACTCAGTAACCATCTCCAGGCTTCGCGCATAGGATTAGAAATAAATATCCGGAGATGTGCCAAACGAATTGGGGTGTCATCCTGCCTGACCGTCAGGATGACACTCCCAGATTTGATGAAAAATTCAATCCACATCGACACGTGTTGGTGGAGGGCTTTGTATTTATCTAAATTAATATGGACATTGGATAAATGGACATGCTAAGCAGTGACCTTCAGGAAATCTCACAAAAATTCCCTGAGTATGCCGAAAAAGTCAGCCAGAATCACACCTGGAACTTTATTTTCTTAATGCTTGATTCGTCTTGTTTTTCGTTTTCTGTAGCATTATTATCTGTAGATACCATTTTGCCATACTTCATTACGCATCTAACGGATGCGCGGGTTTGGGTTGGAGTGGTATCTGCGTTATATTTTTGGGGATTTTATTTTCCGCAAATCATTGGCGCCTATATTGCTAATAAAAAACCATTGCGTAAATGGACAATATTCTGGATTGCGATTGCTGAGCGGGCGGGCATTCTGATGATTGCTTTACTCGTTCAGGTATCCCACTTACTGACTAAATCAGAAACCCTGGCATTATTCTTAGTGGCATATGCAATTTTTGCAGTAACCAATGGTCTGATTGGCCCGGCATATGCCGACTTCATTAGTAAGAGTATTAACCGTAATCGAGGCACCTTTTATGGAGCCACGAATGCATTAAGCGGTTTGATAGGTTTTGGGGCTTCGCTTTTCGCTCAGCAAATGCTGGACAGGTATACTTTCCCCATCAACTTGCAGATTATGTTTTGGGTAGCATTCGCCAGTTCTTTCATCTCTCCATTCTTGATGGCAAATTTTCGTGAAATCCCTTACCCCATTAAGCGAAAGGTTGAAACTGTCAAAGAGTTCGTCCAAAAAATCCCCAGCACCCTAGTCAAATATCCTGTTTTTGCTCGATATTTAGCAATTCGTTCTCTCATCGGGGTCGGTTTGATGGCAAATTCATTTTATGCCATTTATTCCATGAAAAATTTCAACCTGACAGAAGGTGTTCTGGGTATATACACGATGATTATTTTACTCACACAAAGTGTGTTGGGGGTTATCTGGGGGCGGATTGGCGATCGTTTTGGTTTCAAACTGGTATACATCCTGGCAACCGCCTTTTTGGGAGCGCAAGCTTTCATCGCTCTAACCGCCCGCCAACCCTGGCTGTTTTATATTGTGTTTTTTTGTATTGGTGGCATTGTTGGCGCGACCCGGGTCAGTGATACGAATATATTATTCGAGATTGCTCCACCGGATGAGACGAGCCGCTTTATAGGTATCACAAATACCCTGATCTCACCTGTTCTGGCAATCGCCCCACTGGTTGCAGGATTGTTAATTGATCATATTTCATATCCAGCTTTATTTACAGTGGACTTTATCATCGTAATTATTGCATTTGTCACGACTGTTTTCTGGCTTCCTGACCCGCGCCGGATCAAAAAGCAATCCTAGCCAGGTCGTTCGATAAAATTTGGATATAAAAAAGCCGGGTGATAATGGCTGATTTGGCCCGAACTTTTCGATTAATGGTTATCCCTCTTTTTTGGCGCCAACTCGTCATAACTGGTCTCTGGATCAATTGGACGCTCAAATACCCAATCTTCCAACTCGCCAAGGACAATTTCTGCGGTCGTGTAGATCAGGCAGCCGTCCTGCAAATGTCCACCGGTGGTCGTGCCGCTCGAATCGGAAATAGAGATATGTAGGTGAGGGCCATCGGAACCCAACGTCCCAACCAAAGAGACGATCTCGAACTTTCCCTCCAGGATCGTCGTTCCTGGTTGGTTGGCCAGACGCAGTGCTGCCAGGCGCAGGCTTCCAACACAGGTCAAGATCAACCCGGCTTGCAACTTGTTCTGATGGGTAAAGGACACCAACGACTGTTTTAAATCATCTCCCGGGTGCAGCCTGATCGGGTAAATTTTCATATTGCATTTTCCTCTTGTTTCATCCATTTTTGGAACGCCCCTTCCTGGCAGAAAGAGGCGCTGGACGTACAACTACTTACACCTCTTTCAACGAAGGTGAATAGTACAATCTAGGCGGTCGACCTGGCTTGCGCAGTCGTCAGACTGGCTCACAGTTGCGTGACAACGCCGGACTTGCACCGGCTTCGCCATTTCTACCCGTGACATCCAGGACAACGTGTACCTTAATTGGGCTACTTGATCATAATGTTGGAGTTTACCACTCCAGAGGGAGAAAATCGGGGGTATTAAGTTTCAAACTGTTGCAGCACTCAAGAAAAAACCGGGCTTAACAAAGACCAGACTTTGGTATTGCCACCCCGGGTGAAGATGCCAGCAGTTGCGCTGCTGGACAGATAGCTCGCAATGCAACTGCAAGCTATCAAGGGTTGCCCCGCAGGATTTTATATCCACCGCCGGGTTTTCTTCCGGTAGGAGTCCCATTGGTCGCCAAACTGACCGGCCAGCATTTTCTCTTCTATCCTGATAAAGAGCCGGTCGATGAGGAGAATAAAAATAGCGACGACCAGGTACGGCAACAGCGATCTGAGTAGAATAGCAATCCCGATCAGAATCAACGCGAACCCTAAATACATTGGGTTGCGGCTGATCTGATAGACCCCCTCTGTCACCAGGGTAGAAGATTGGGCAAAGGGTTTGACCGTGGTGTGAGCTTGATGGAAAGCCCGGTCAGCGTTCAGGTTAAGCAGGATCCCCAAAGCCAGCGGCAGGAGGCCCAGCAGGTTCCAGAAAGGCTGGAAAACCCAAATAATGGGGAAAAGTAAACCCAGCCCCAACATAACCAGGATAGAGATGAGCAAATAAGCGGGAGGGAAAATTTTTTTGGCGGCCATAATGACTCCTTCATCAATCAATTCCAGGTGGACCTTTTTAAAGACCCGGTCAGGCAGGAATGTGCCCTATTTCTCATGCCCTGGCTTTCCTGATAGTAGCAAATCATTGTGAATATTTTGTGAATAACTTGGGGAAACTTTATGAAGAAGTAAGCCCAGGTAAGTGTACAGATCCCCAACAGTTACGCTGCTGGACAGATAGCCTGTGGGCCAGTAAACAGGCTGATCTCTATTTCTGGGGAAGCTGCAATTATTGATAGTGGTATCTGGCCTGTAAGAAATCGACCCGGTCATCTCGTACAAGGTATACCATGCGATGCTCTTGGGTCAATCTTCTCGACCAGGCGCCCGGGGTCAGGTATTTTAAGGGTTCCGGCTTTCCAATTCCTTCAAAAGGGTCACGCAAGATGGCTTCGATCATATCGAACGCCCTTAGCGCAAGCTTGCGCTGAGAGCGTTGGGTTTCCACCCAGTAACGCAAGTCTTCGACGAACTCGGGCTGGAATACCGCCAGGCGCATTTTTTACTCAAGATTGACCTCACCCCGCAATGCCGCTACGGTTTGAAAGTCGCCCTGGTTTTTCAACGCCCGGCCTAACGCGGAAAGGAGGCGCTCAGCATTGGCGGGAGAACGCAGCAGGTAAGCTGTCTCCATCAGGCTTTCCAACTCAGAGGCAGCAATCATGGCTACTTCTTCTTCTCCTCGGCGCTGAATCACTACAACCTCACGGTTATGGGTTACCTGATCCAAAAGTTTGGCGAGTCCATCGCGGGCCTGCGTGTAAGTTATATGAATGGTCATTTCTTCCTCTTTATTGTACAGACTTACTGTACAACTAATTAGATAATTTGTCAACCAGCCATATCCTCAAAATAAATCGGGTTGGAAATCAAGGCCGGCAGCCTGGGTAATCCGGGCAAGAAAGATCGCAAAATCTCAATCCGGGCAAACCCCGCCGTCTCCAACTGGTAGCTGGACCGGAAGCTTCCGGCAGCCGGCGCTTCCAGGATGGGCACGCTCTGGCGCCCAGTGACCACCTGCACGATGTCCCCGGCCAGCAAACCCTCCGCTCTGATCTGAAGCTCCTGGATCCTGGGCCAGGACACCGTGTCGCCAAGGATGGCCCCTGACGGGCCGGCGCTCAACTCCAGGCCGGGACCATCAGGTGCAAAAGTGACATAGGCGTGACCCTGTCTCAGCGCCGAAAGTATATCGCTCGGGTTGGAGGACATGGCGTACACACACGTTGTCGGCCCACCTACGAACTGAAAGAGGGTATCCCGGTGGTAATCGCTTCCGCCGCAGATGGGGACCTTTTTCCCGGCCGTGAGCAGACCCTGCCACAGGTCCATCGCCCGCAGGTTGGACTCCTGCATAGGACCGTTCCAGACTTCCAGGCAGTCAAAAGGCAAGCTGTCCAAATCAAACAGGAATTCACAGTCAGGGTCGAAGGGATGGTTGACGGTAATCAGGGCCCCGCGTTCCCGGGCGGAGTCAAAACGAGCCCGGATTTCTTCCTGCGTATTGGCTGCAAAGGGAACGTCATAGGGTTTTTCCACCCCCAAAAAGTTGGCGTGCCCTCGAAAATGGGTCCATTCCAGGCCTGGGATCAAGGTAAGCCCCGGCACCTGGGGCAAAGCAGCCTTTGACACCATCTGGTTGTGATCGGTGATGGCCAGGAAATCCAATCCATGGCGTCGAGCGTGCCAGGCCAGCTCCTCTGCGGTGAGGACGCCGTCTGACGACAGTGTGTGTGCATGCAGATCGCCTTTGAGTAGCTGCTTTTGCTTGAGGGTAAACGTCAGCTCGTAGGATACGCTTACTCCTTCGGTCGCTACTTTGTAAGCCCCCACTAAAATTTGCCATTCCCCGGGAACCAGCGGGCAGGGAACGTAACCGGGGGTGGCGTGGGTTTCATCGAGATAAATTTCTGACTTGTCCGAGCCTGAGGCTCCCACCTGGACGCCATCAGGAGCGATAAGTCCCAGGTCGATAATATTAACCTCCTGGCTCGCCACAAAGCGCCCGTTTGCCACCCCGACCTCTTGTTTATACTGGTGTTCATATCGATAGTTAAGGGATAGGGACGCCGTGTCGGAAGGCATGCTAAATGGGAGGGTGAAATAAGTGCCCGCCCTGGCGTGCTCGATGAAGAGGTGCAAGGTTAGCTTATTATTATGCATGGTGGGAGGCTCTCCTGTACAAATTTCCAGTTCGATAAGGGTATGTATAAATGTGTCAGACCCATTTTACAACGAATTTAAGTGGTAAGATTCTGGCTAGTAAAAAGTATTCCATTTAGAGCACCCAGATCGTGACGAACAAACTCACACCGAGGCAAATCCTGTAGAGGATCGTCTACTATGGATATCAACTACTGTCGGATAATAGATTGAATTACTGATGAAACTTTGGAAAAACCTTTTCCTCCTTATTGTTTACGGATTACTCATCGGCGCCGTCCTCATTGATCCGCAGCCAGCCATGGCGCAGAGCCCGGCGGAACCGTATCAGGGCCTGCCGCTGTGTCTGCCGGATGTTTATCTAAGCCAACCCACGGACTGCTTGCTGCTTGGGCCAGCCAAGAACTCTCACCGATATGGCCAGGAATGGGGAGTTCTTTCCCCCCAGGCCCCTGCCGGCTGCCCATCCTGCCCCGGGTTTGGTGAACAGCCCGGTCAAGATCGCCAAACTAAACGGTGACCCGCTTGAGCCGGCGAAAATTTTCAACAGCCTGGATGATGCTGTGGCGGGCGATAGTCCTGCGCAAACTATCCCGGCCGGGCGCGGGCTGCACTATGTTTCCTACGTTGCGGAAGCCCTGGTCAACGGAAAGGCATATGTCGAGTTGAAAAGCGGTGAATGGATGCGGGCTTCGCCGGCCGGATTTTCATCGTTCCAGGGATTGTTGTTCTCAAAAACCCCTGCGTCCGCTTTCGGATGGGTCATCGATAACATTAAGGCGCGCTCGGCCCCCAGTTTTACTGCTCCGGAAGTCGGAGATATCATCTACAGCCAGACGCCTGTTCAAATCTTCGAAATCACTGAAAAAGACGGTATGGAGTGGTATCAGATTGGCAAGAACCAATGGGTGCCTCACCTCAAGGCGCGGCGGGCGCGCGTCGATACCACCCCGCCGCAAGGGGTGACAGGCGACCGCTGGATTACGATAGACCTGTATGATCAAATTGCACTGGTTTACGATAACCGCCAACTGGTGTTTGCCACGCTCGTATCCACCGGCGTGGCACCCCTCTACACCCGCCCAGGTTTGTTCCATATTATTCAGAAAAAGCCTTTGGAGACGATGAGCGGGGCATTCGATGCGGATAAAATGGATTACTACTATCTCGAAGATGTGCCCTGGACGATGTATTTCGATGAGAACCGCGCCTTGCACGGCGCTTACTGGCGGCCCTGGTTTGGCGTAGCGGGGACACATGGCTGTGTCAACTTCTCGCTGGGTGACGCCAACTGGTTATTCCAGTGGGCGAAAGAGGGCGACCAGGTGTACGTTTGGGACCCCTCGGGTCAAACCCCCACCGATCCAAAATTTTATGGAGCGGGCGGCGCATAGGAAGGGGAAACCCGGCGTTTCAATGGGTTGAGCGGTTGGGCCATATAAGCGGGAAGTAGAAATTATAGCGGGGGAATAGGGAGATCAGCGCCAGGTAACCCGGCCAGAAACCGGCATCCATGACATAACTACCGCTCTCGGATCGCCCGGTGGTGGACTGGCTGAGCGTGCCGGTGAGGGAATAATTCTGTGAAGACATGCTGCCTCCGCCCATGCCTAACACGCTCCACGGGATCTGGTAATGGACTGACGCCATGCCGCGGCTGCCTGCGGCAGCGGCGGTAACCAACGCCGCCGCCAGGAGAATCAAAAGGAATTTCCTATAGGATGGTCTCATGGGAGAGGAATGCATGAGCCGCCCACACAAGCCTGAGTATCTGTCCCGCATAATTGCAGATTGCTGCCTTCATCGGTCTGCCCATCGCAGTCATCATCTATACTATTGCATACCTCAGGCGCTAACGGATTCATGGATGGGTTTCCATCCTCACAGTCTTGGTTGTTATCTACGTACCCAGGCGGATTCGAGCCAATACAAGCCTGGATGGGGGGCGAATGAGAATCACCGAAGCCATCGCCATCCGCATCTATCCAGAAGTTCGTTTTTTCGCAGGGCACAACGCAGCCGGGTTCATCGATCTGGCCGTTGCAGTTGTCGTCGATGCCGTTTCCGCAAATTTCATCCGCGCCCGGGTTGATACTGGCCTCCAGGTCGTTGCAGTCGGTGTGGTTGTCCTTCACGTAACCGGTTGGAAGCGACCCGCCCTGGCAGACCAGCAGCGGCGCAGAACCCGACGCCCCGAAGCCATCGTGGTCGTAATCGGGGTAATAGCTGTCAAACTGCCCGCAGGGCGGGGCAAAGTTGGCCGCAAAGGCATAGGGAGCGCTGGACAGCTCGGTGCGCGGGGTCATTTCACCGTCGCTGTTGACGGTCACCCCCAGAAAAAGCGCCTGGCCGTTGAACAGGTCGACGGGCAGCGGTGTGTTTTTGCCCAGGTAGACCTGAAAGAGGCCGTTGGCGACGTGCACGCCGGTCTGCATTTCAGTCCAAAGGGCTGAACCGCCGCTGAGCGTGCTATAGAGTTTGAAGGTCATGTCGACGTCGCCGGTGACCCCGCTGCCGTTCAAATTCGTCAACAGCCCCTGGTAGCTGATGCGAGATGGCACGGAGTTGGTGGAACTGTTCAGGTTGGAGGCAACACTCGCCCGGGTAAAAGCTGCCAGCACGAACAGTATGACAAGGCCGCTGGCCAGGAATGTGAAAATCTTTCTCCTTTTCATGTGTCCCTCCTGCGCCGATGATGATCAGTAGAACACTCTCTGGCGAAAAGTTTCGCCAAAAAGGTATCTGCGGGTTTTGATTGGCTTTCAGAAAATTTCTGGAGAAAAAGAGAACAGGAATTCCCTTTCCTCTATAATAATTATACATAAAGTATAGATTATTACAAGTGTTTCAGAGACACGAACTGAGCGACTGAGAAAGCGATTCGCCTTCCCTGGCGAAGATTGCTGTAATGAGACAACCCGCAGTGCAACTGCGTGATATCAGCCACCTTTCGATACCCGGCAGTTGCCCTGGCGGGTTCAGGGCAAAGGTTGCTGGCTAATCTGCTCCAACCGCAAGGGCATCAGTCTATTTCTTCGAGTGGCACTTTCCACCAATCAGGAGTGGATCCGCCCAGCTCGGAGACGGGCACGTAGTACACTTCCCCAGTGGGTATGAATAATCGACTTGAAGTCTTTGAAGCATTAAGGTGTCGAACTAGATGCTCACAACTTTTTTCCTGGCAGCGACCCGGGCGGTATTCAGGATGAGCTTTCTCAAAATCTCGTGGAAGGAAATGCCGTATAAATCCAGAATGACCGACAAGGCCACATCCAGTTCTTTAGGACCGAGGGCGGGATTGCAGTTGGAATCGATAAAGAAATAACGGCCGGATTGGTCCTGACGGATATCAAATTTGCCGTAACCGGCCATCCTGGTCACATTAAAAGCTTTTTTCACGTATTCTTTTAATAGAGAGTCTTCATATTTTGTGTAGTGACTGGCTACATTCAGGCCAGATAACCACTGGTCTTCAAAGGTCAGGTACACGTATTTTTTCTCGGGATGGGCAAAAATCTTTTCGGCCTGGTATACTTTCTTCTTTTTTTCCTGGATCACGATGGCAGTCAGTTCCCTCCCACTGATGAATTCTTCCACCAGTACCGGCTGCTTGTAGGTGCGGATCAAGTATCTCAAACGTTTACGCAACTGCTTTTCATTTTCAGAAACGGCATTTTCAGTGATTTCTACCGATCCATGAATGGCATTCAATTTTGAGATGAGCGGAAAGCGGATAGTAGGGTCTATAAAATCATCTGGCGCGTTGAAAAGCTGGTAATTAGGCACCGGAACGCCATTTTGCTGCAAGAGCTTTTTGATCACGAATTTATTCGTATCCAGCGATAGGCCCAAAATATCGGCGCCGGTATAAGGAAAATCAAGCAACTCCAAAACGCCCGGGATGGCAGAAGCCAGGCTTTCTGCGCCTTTGATCGAATCGACCAGGTTGATCACCATATCAGGTTGGTTGGCGCGCAGCCATTCGGGTAATTCGGCACTCCCGGCGTGCAGAAGAACAGACATACCCAGGGTTTCAAGGTAGTCGCCGATCAGCCGGGCATCCTGCTCTGCATCTTTTTCGGTGATGAACTGCGCTTCGGTGGGAAAATAGACGCGCTGAACATCACTGTAGAGAATGCCAACCTTCTTGGGCAGATCGACTTCAACCTCTTTTTCTTTGGGGAGAGCTTTATTTTTCTGCACCGGTGCACCTCATATTTCTACATCCTACTTGCCCGAAGGGGCGCCACCCGAAGCGCCGGTTGAAGGTTCCGCCGAACAGGTTCCATCCGATACCGTAGAGCATGACCGCCCATACCGGATGGGGAAGGGTGTGTCGAAACCCCATATAATACGACAATAACCACCAGCAGGAAGAAAGCGCCGGTAGACAACTAGCTAAGATATTCACGCAGGTGGCGGCTGCGGGTGGGGTGGCGCAGTTTGCGCAGCGCCTTGGCTTCGATCTGGCGGATGCGCTCACGCGTGACGTTGAAGTAGCGGCTGACCTCTTCGAGGGTGTGGTCTTTGCCGTCGATCAGGCCGAAGCGCAGCTCGAGCACCTGGCGCTCACGTTCTGACAGGGCTCCCAGGGCGTTCTGCACCTGTTCGCGCAGCATTTCCCGCGCCGCCGCGTCCATCGGTTCGAGGGCTTCATCGTCTTCGATGAAATCGCCAAGCTGGCTGCTCTCCTCGTCGCCTACCGGGCGTTCAAGCGAGACCGGCTCCTCCGCCGATTGGAGGGTGCGCTGCACTTTGGCGGTAGCCCAGGACCAGCGGCGCTGGATGTCGGGGTCGAGCGCCGAGCCGTCGGCCCGCGAGCGCATGACTGCCTGGACGTCTTCGTCGGGCAGGAACCCGGCTTCCAGGGCCAGTTCTTCGTTGGTTGGCTCACGGCCGAGCTGCTGCACCAGCGAACGCTGCACGCGCAGCAGGCGGGTGATAGCCTCGAACAGGTGCACCGGGATGCGGATGGTGCGGGCCTGTTCGGCAATGTAACGGCTGATCGACTGGCGGATCCACCAGGTGGCGTAGGTGCTGAACTTATACCCACGCATTGGGTCGAACTTGGTCACCGCTCTTAGCAGGCCCATATTGCCTTCCTGGATCAGGTCGAGGAAGGAGATGCCGCGCCCCAGATAGCGCTTGGCAATGCTGACCACCAGGCGCAGGTTAGCGCGGATGAGGGTCTGGTTGGCTTCTTCGGCTCGGCGGTGGATGCCTTCCATTTCGGCTGCCAGGTCGGCGTCGCTAGGCAGGTTTTTACGGAAAGCCGCCGCAGAAGGCAGTTGGGTATCTTTGTGCAGGTAGCGCAGCAGTTTTTCGGCCGTGTCGGCCGGCAGCAGATACATGCACAGGAAAAGACCAAAAGCATAGCGCACCAGCCCATCCCACAGGGCATCTCTGCCCCACAGGCCGTTATCCAGATACGAACGCAAGTAAGAGGGTTCGGTGGCCTGCCACTGGCGGCGCAGCATCTGTGATTCCGCCAGGATCAGGCTCAGGTCAGGTGAAGCCCCCTGGTTGAGACGGTCGGCGTCTTCCTGAAGGCGCACCCAGAAGGTGACCAGGTCCTGCACTACGCCGAAGAACAGCGAGCGATAGTGGTTAGGCTTGCCATAGACTGGGGTGACGTGTTTCTCGACGGATTTGAGGCGGCGTTCGGCCTCGATGCGGGCTGCCAGGCGGAATTCACTGTCGGCATCCAGCAGGTGGATCTGGCCGATCTCCTTCAAATACAGGCGTACCGGATCTTCGGAAAGCTCCATTGCGATGGTGGGGTCTTCGAGGATCTCCACCGGGTCTTCCATGGCGAGCTCGTTCCATTCCTCACTCGCCTGCACCAGGCCCTGCTCATCCGGTTCTTCTTTTATAAGGGCCTCATCCTCTTCAGCGGGCAGCGAGGCTTCGGTCGGAATGATAATCTTAGGTGTGCGGCTTGGCCGCCCCGCCCCTGCCGGACGGGCGCCGGTGCGGCTCCTTACCGGCCTGGAGAACGAAGCGGGATTGGTGCCGGTATTAGAGATAATCTTCTTACGTACCATGCTATTAAATATACCATAATTAATTAAAAGCAATATTTTTAGGAGAACAATCTAACCAGGTGTACAAACCGGTCTGTTATTCCATAAACGAGAAATTCCAAGGGAAGGTCTCGGCGGCCTGCTGCCAGATTTCATCCGGGAAGTAAGGCAGGCCGGCGCAGCCGGCAGCCTCTGCCAGGCGCTGGCATAGATCGGAAAAGTCGTGCAGAGTATCCCGTCCGGTATGAATATCCTCGAAATAGATGCGACATAACGGGCTGACCGCCAGGAACCCGCCTTCCCGGTAAGAACGTCGGAATTCGGCCAGGTCGTACGCTACAGTATGGTGCTGAGCTGTCCACTGCACCCCATCCCAATCGAGCAGGGCATACTGGGCACCAATGTAACCATCTTCCGGGAAACAGACTGCCCCTGGATTGACCGCCAGGCGGCCATTGAGGCGCGCCTGGAAAGGCCAATGGGTATGGCCAAAGACGATTACCAGCTCAGGCACCAACTGCATCACCTCAGCCAGCAGTTCAGGACTATGCAGCGGATTGACCAGCTCGTCTACGCGGCGAGGTGAACCATGCACAACGCGCACCGGCTGGGCGCCCGGTAGGGTCACCACGCTTTGCTCAGGCTGGCTGCGCAGGAAGGCCAGGGATTGGGGGCTGAGATGCTTAACCACCCAACGGAGTAGAGAAAATTGCTGGGCGGTAAAGACGTAATCAGGAGCTCTGCCATCCACTACCTGCAGGGCGCTTACTTCACCATTGCCATGGGCCACCACAGCCTGTAGCGCCATCAGACGCTGGAGGATGGCTTCCTGCCCGGGTCCGCCGATGGCGTCTCCGGCCACAAGGTAACCATCCAGAGGGGTAAACTGCTGAAGGTCAGCCATGACCGCCTCAAAGGCGGGCAAGTTGCCATGGATGTCGGCCATCACGGCCAGGCGAAAGGCTGGAGACATGAGCATATTTTACCAAAGGTACGCCCTATGTGAACAGGAGGGTTTTTCTCAGGTTTCCCTCAGCCATCTCTAATTTAAATCTTAGAAATCGGGTCTATACTTGTTTGGTAACTTTTCGAAAAGCGAAAAAATCGCTCGCTTAAGTTTTTACCTGTATCCTTCAGAAGATCATTATTTTGGCAGATACGGTTACTATCCACAAGACGGATAGACAGAAAAAACGAAAATGAATGAACCATCTGACTCCAGACAGGAGCAATGGGGGGGACGTCTGAAACGTTTACGGGCAGGGACAAAGAGCGGAGGAATGTTTGCCGCCGGTATTGTTGCTGCTCTGCTGGGGCTGCTGCTCTACAACGTGCTCTTTCCTGGCCCGCGGCCACTCAACCAGACTGACTTGAGCAACACAGTCAACAGCATCCTGGCCTCGGCCACCCCGGCACCAGCTTATTCAGAAACTGTTTACCAGATTATCCGGCCTTCTCTGGTGCTTATCCAGGCGCAGTCGCTGGGAACCGACGGTAAGACCCAGGATGATTTGGGCAGCGGCGTGATCATCGATGACAATGGCGATATCCTCACCGCCCTGCACGTGGTGGCCAATGCCAGCGCCATCCAGGTTACCTTCGCCGACGGCACGCAGGCCAACGGGCAGATAGCCGTTCAACAACCGGCCAATGACATCGCCGTATTGCAGACCGACAAGCTGCCCAAAACGGTTGTGGCAGCCGTGATGGGCAATCCGGGCGCTATGCAGGTAGGTGACGAGGCCTACGTAGTCGGTAACCCCTTCGGGTTGTACAGCTCGATGAGCGCCGGCGTCATTTCCGGTTTCAACCGCTCTTTTCAGCCATCGGACAGCCAGATAAAACTGACCGGGTTGATCCAGATCGACGCATCCGTCAACCCAGGCAATTCAGGCGGCCCGCTGCTCAATCGCTACGGTGAGGTGATTGGGATTATCGAAGGGATCATCAATCCCACCGGGCAGAACGTGTTTGCTGGCATCGGTTTTGCGGTGCCGATTACTACCGCCGGCGGGGCGTTAGGGTCGCCGCCAGACTAATCTAAGGAGAATTTATTATGAATCCTGGTTTGGATCTCGAGAACAGAGGCCCAATGGAGCGTGTTCTCTACGAGGTAAAAAAGATCATCGTCGGGCAAGACCACCTGCTGGAACGCCTGGTGGTAGCGCTGCTGGCGCGCGGGCACATCCTCGTCGAAGGCGTGCCCGGTTTGGCGAAAACTATGGCCATCAAAACCCTGGCCGACGCAATCGGCGGCGAGTTCAAGCGCATCCAGTTTACGCCCGACCTGGTGCCGGCCGATTTGATCGGCACGCGCATCTATAACCAGAAAACGGGTGAGTTCAACACCTCGCTCGGCCCAGTCTTCACCAACCTGCTGCTGGCAGACGAGATCAACCGCGCCCCGGCTAAAGTGCAAAGCGCCCTGCTGGAAGTGATGCAGGAGCGGCAGGTGACCATCGGGCGCGAAATCTTTAAAGTGCCCAACCCCTTCCTGGTCCTGGCAACGCAGAACCCAATTGAAACCGAGGGCACCTACGCCCTACCTGAGGCGCAGGTCGACCGCTTCATGCTCAAAGTGCTGATAGGTTATCCCAGCCCGACCGAAGAATTCGTCATCGTCGAACGCATGACCGGCTTTCTCCAGGATGTGCAAAAAGTGCTCTCCACCCAGCAACTGCTTGACCTGCAGAAAAAGGTGGATAACGTGTTTGTAGACCCGGCGTTGATCGAATATTCCGTGCGCATGGTTACTGCTACTCGCCACCCAAAAGAGGTGGGCTTGAAAGAAATCGAACGCTACATCATGTTTGGCGCCAGCCCGCGCGCCTCGATCAACCTGATCCTCACGGCGCGGGCGCTGGCCTACGTGCGCGGCCGCGATTATGCCCTGCCGCAAGATGTGCTGGACATGGCAATGGACGTGATGCGCCACCGCCTGGTGCTGTCTTACGAAGCGCTTTCAGACAACATCTCGAGCGATGACCTGCTGAAAAAGATCCTCGACCGTATCCCGATCCCCGTGGTGCCTTTACATGAACACGCCAACGCCAGCGTTAACGCCTGAACGCATCCTGCAGCGCCTGGACTGGAAGGTCATCCGCCGGTTGGACGGCCTGCTCCAGGGCGACTACCGCACGCTCTTCTACGGATTCGGCGTAGATTTTGCCGACCTGCGTGAATACCAGGCCGAAGACGACGTGCGTTATATCGATTGGAACGTGACCGCCCGCATGAATACGCCTTATGTGCGGCAGTACGTAGAAGACCGGGAAATTAATGCCTGGTTCCTGCTCGACCTGAGCCCGTCAGTAGATTTTGGCAATTTACGCAGCCAGAAACGCACCGTTCTGGTCGATTTCGTCGCCACCATGGCGCGCCTGCTCACCCGGCACGGCAACCGGGTAGGGGCGATTTTCTTTGACAGCCGCATTGAAAAGACCATCCCGGCCCGCGGCGGGCGATTACAGGTGCTGCGGCTGGTCAACGACCTGCTCAGGCAACCGCCCTTGCCCAAGGCCCCGTTCACCAACCTGGCCCAGCTTTTCGAAGGTGGGTTGAACTCGATCAAGAAGCGCTCCCTGGTTTTCATCGTTTCGGATTTCATCAGCGCCCCTGGCTGGGAACGCCCGCTCAACCTGCTCAACCGGCGCCACGAGGTGCTTGCCGTCCGCCTGTGGGACCCGCGTGAGGTAGAGTTGCCGGATATCGGCCCGATCTTCCTCGAAGATTCCGAAACTGGCGAACAGCTTTACGTGGATACCCACGATCGGAAATTCCGCGCCCGTTTCATCGAATCCGCCCGCCAACGGGAGGTCAGGCTGAGCCAGGCCTTCAAACAAGCTGGGATAGACGCCATGTCGCTCTCCACCGAAGAAGACCTGGTCAGCGCCATTGTAAGGTTTGCTACTATCCGGCGGCAGCGCCGGAAATGATCGAAGAAATGCTATGACCTTTATCTGGCCCCATATGCTCTGGTCCCTGCTTTTAGTGCCCCTGTTCGTGGTGGGCTACCTGCTCTTGCAGCGCCGCCACCGGCGGATCACTTCTAATTACGGCAGCCTGGGAATCGTGCACGGTCCCTCCGGCAGGACACCGGGGTTCACCCGCCACCTTCCTCAGACCATCTTCCTGGCCGGCCTGGCCATCCTGACCTTCACCCTGGCGCGACCCCAGGCGGTGGTCAGCCTGCCCAGGGTGGAAGGCACCGTCATCCTGGCCTTTGACGTTTCAGGCAGCATGGCAGCTACCGATTTCAAACCGACGCGCATGGAAGCCGCTAAGGTTGCCGCCCAGGACTTCATCCAGCACCAGCCCCCGGGGGTGGTGATCGGCGTGGTGGGCTTCAGCGACGGTGGTTTTGCCGTGCAGCCGCCGACGAACGACCGGGATGCTCTACTGGCCTCGATCAAACGCCTTTCGCCGCAGAACGGCACGTCAGTGGCGCACGGCATCGAAGCTTCACTGAATACCATCGCCGCCAACAACCAGGCTGCGCCGCTTACCTACAGCAACCTTCTTCCGACCCTCACACCTACGCCAACCCCGGTGCCAAAAGGCACCTATACCTCGGCTGTGATTGTCCTGCTATCTGACGGCGAAAACAACAAGTCTCCCGACCCGCTGGCCGAAGCCCAGGTCGCGGCAGACCGCGGCGTACGTATCTATACGGTCGGGATTGGCAGCGCGGCGGGGACAAACGTGCACGTAAATGGTTTCACTGTCCATACCCAGCTTGACGAGGCGACTCTGAAACAGATTGCACAGATTTCCGGCGGCGCTTATTTCAACGCCCAGAATGAGCAAGACCTGCTAAAAATATACGACAGCTTAGGCTCATCGCTGGTGGTAAAGCCAGAAAAGACCGAAATCACTTCACTCTTTGCCGGCGCCAGCATCGTTGTCCTGCTGATTGGCGGTGTTTTATCACTTGCCTGGTTCAGCCGCCTGCCGTGAAACAGCCGGTTGACTGCCAGGAATGATGTGGAGGTAAGTATGGCCCTGATTTGGCCCAGGTTACTTTTTCTGCTAGGATTGATCCCCCTGCTGATCGCAGTTTACATCTGGTTCCTGCGCCGGCGCAGGCGCTATGCCGTGCGCTATTCCAGCCTGGCCCTGGTGCGCGAGGCCATGGGCCGGCAAACGAGCTGGCGCCGCCATATACCATTCGCTCTGTTCCTGCTGGCGCTTTCCAGTCTGGTGGTGGCAGTCGCCCGCCCGGTGATGGTGGTGACTGTACCTACCGCCCAGACCACCATCATTCTTACCATTGACGTGTCGGGCAGCATGCGTTCGAGAGACGTTTATCCCACACGCATGCTGGCTGCCGAGAATGCGGCCATTAATTTCATACAGCATCAAAAACCTGGCACGCAGATCGGCCTGGTAGCGTTCTCCAATTTTGCCGAAGAGATCCAGCAGCCCACCACCGACCAGGAAGCCCTGCAGGCCGCTATCGAGAGCCTGACCACCGGGCGCAGGACGGCCATCGGCGGCGGTATCCTCAAAGCCATCGATGCCATTGCAGAGGTGGATAAGAACGTGGCGCCGAGTGTCACTGACACCTCGACCGGGGTAGAGCCCACGCCGGTACCCAAGGGCGACTACGCCCCGGACATTATCGTTGTACTGACCGATGGGGTAAGCAATGTCGGACCGCTGCCTACCGATGCGGCCAAACAGGCCGCCGACCGGGGCATCCGCGTCTACACAATTGGTTTCGGTACAGCCAACGGCAACATCGATTTCGGACAAGGCGGCGGTTTTGGAGGCAATGGCGGGTTAAACAATAATAATAACTTTGGCGGCAACGGCGGGTTCTTGGGAGGAGGCGGCTTCCGCATGGGCATCGACGAAGCCACATTGAAGCAGGTTGCGAGCATGACCGGTGGAAAGTATTACATCGCCACCAGCGCAACCGAACTGGAAAACGTCTTCTTGAACCTGCCCACCTACCTGATCATCAAACACGAGACTTCGGAAATCAGCGTGCTGTTCGCAGCCGCCGGGGGTCTGCTCGCTCTGTTAGCTATCTGCCTCTCGTTGGTCTGGCACCCGCTGCCATAGACATTGCCGGATTCTTTCTATGGAGCGGATTATTCTATCGTAATGCATACAGGCTGCCGTCAGTGGAGGTGAAGTAGACCACGCCTTTCTGCACCACCGGGGAGGAAAATACGTCCGCAGGGACGTCAAAGGCCCACAACTGCTGTCCGGACAGGGCATCCAGGGCATACAGGTGGCCCACATCATTGCCCTGTCCGGTGGCATCCCCGTAATATACCACCCCACCCGCCACGGCCGGAGAGGAAAAGATGCGCCCTGCCGTGGTCACTTTCCACTTGATCTCGCCTGTCCGGGCGTTGATGGCGTAAAAAGTGTCCGCATTCGAGGAGCCAACATACAGCGTACCGTTCCACAGCGCCGGCGATGAAGGCATCCACGAGGCTTCGGGCGAATTGTAGGTCCATTTTGCTACGCCGGTCTTAACCTCTAGGGCGTGCAGGGCGGCGTCCCGCCCTCCAAAGTAGACCAGCCCCCCGGCTACCAGTGGAGAGGATTGCACCGGCTGGCCGGTGGCATATTTCCACTCCAGCGTCCCGCTGGCGGCATCCAGGGCGTAAAAATCACCGCAGTAACCGCCGATGAAGACTACCCCATCCACCACCGCCGGTGAAGAATGCACCGGATGGTACTGCATGGGGGTTTCAGGTTCTTCAAGAGTCTTATAACGCCAGGCCAGTTTTCCAGTCTGGGCATCCACGGCGTAGACGTAGCCGTCGCCGCTGCCAAAATAGACTTTGCCGTTTGCTATGGCCGGCGAGGACTGGAAGAGATCCCATTCATCCCAGTCGCCTTCACCCCCGGTCGCAAAAGCCCATCTTTTACTGCCGTCCAGGGCGTTCAAGGCGTAAAGGTTGCCATCCCCAGAAACAAAGTAGAGCACGCCCTTGTCAATGGCAGGCGTCGAAGTAATCTTTTTGGCGGTCTTGAACTGCCATTCCAGCTCCCCATCGTCCTGGTCGATGGCATACAGGGTGCCGTCGTCGCTGCCAAAATAGACCAGCCCGTTGGCCAGCACAGGCGAGGATTTGACCGCCGCCGAGGCTTTGAAGCGCCACTTTACCCCGTGAAATTGGGTTAAAGGACTGGTGGCGTACAGGCCGGTGTGTTGCAGATCGCCACGGAAAACCGTTGATTGGAGGGGCGGCGAGCAGGCAACCAGGATAAAAGCACAGTAAAGAGTACTGAGGATAAGTCTACGTTTGAGCCTGAACATTCTATTTGGGGAATATTGTACTACGATAAGTGAGCGTGCCTGGGCGGGTTTCTTCGACCCGGCCGGGGTCATCTTTTACCGCGTTTATTCTTTGGCCTTCAGCGGCCCGCTCAAAGCACGGTTGAGGCGCCCCAGGGTCTGGGTATATTGTATTACCACTTCGTGGTAAGGACCCCGGCTCATCTCACCCTGCTCCTGCAGCTCCTCTTGCAAGTAGCGCAACTGGCTGATGCTTTCGGCTATACGGGCCTCGCGCAGGTGAAGTACAGCATTCACCAGGTCTTCGACAAGCTGCTCTGAGGTCGGCTCGCCCAGCGGCATGGGCGCCAGCAGCTTCTGCGCCAGGCCCTGCAGCAACTCAGGCAGATCACGCAGGATAAACTGGTGGGCATCCATCTCGTCTTGTTCGAGCGATTCGATCACCTTGCGAGCCAGGAGCTGGTGTTCGGTGTGCTCGAAATCCTGGACGCCCAGGCGCGAAAGCTGGTTCTCCAACAGGGTACGGTCAAGCTGGTGCAGCGCATCCGGCTGGCGTAATAACAGGCGCAGGATGTGCGTTTCCAACTCGAAGGTGCGGTGAGCCACTGTGAAGGCGCCGGGAGTGCCGGCTCCAGCCGAGGGTCTCTCCCGGGCAGGGCCGCGCCGGGCCGGGCGGGGTGGTTGGCGCAGGGCGCCGGCCAGGGCGCGTTCATCTACGCGCAGTGTACGCGCCAGACGCTGGCGGTATGCATCCCGTTCCACCGGATTGGACACGTCTTCGATCAGCGGCAGCACCTCGGCAGCCACCTCGCTCTTTACCTTCGGATCGTCCAGATTGCGCCCCCTGACCAGCGTCTCCATAACATGGATCACCACTGGCTGGGCGGCGGCGAGGATGGTCTTCCACTCCTGCGAGTCGCGCAGCACTACTTCGTCGGGGTCCATGCCGGGCGGCAGGGTAGTAACGCGCAGGTCGGCTTGCAGGCGCGCTTCGTGGCGCAGCAAGCCACGCGCATCGAAGGTCAGCTCGTCGCTGTGGTCCATCGCCTGACGGGCTATATCCAGGCCGCGCAGGGTGGCTTTTTCTCCGGCGGCGTCGGCATCCAGCGCCAATATGATCTTGCGTGTGAAACGCTTGAGCATGCGCACCTGGTCTTCGGTCAGGGCGGTGCCCATGGGAGAAACCGTATTGGTAAAACCGGCCTGGTGGAGGAGGATCACGTCCAGGTAACCTTCGACGATCACCACCTGGTCGTTGGCGCGGATGGGCTTGCGCGCCTGGTCGAGGCCGTACAGCAGGCGGCCTTTATCGAATAAAGGCGTCTGGGGAGAATTGAGGAACTTGGGTACATCGTCCGGATTGAGGATACGCGCCCCAAAGCCGCTCATGTGGCCCATGCCATCCCGGATAGGGAACATCACCCGGTTACGAAAACGGTCGTAGGCGCTGCTGCCGGATTCGCGCTGGGTGACCATTCCGGTTTGCAGCAATTCTTCCAGGGTATAGCCCTTGCCGATTAAAAAGTTGAGGGCAGCATCCCAGGTATCCGGGGCATAACCCAGGTTGAAAGTCTCGATTGTGGCGGGCTGCAAGCCGCGGCGGTGCAGGAATTCCAGGGCCGGCTTACCCGTCGGGGTCTGGAGTAAATGGTGGTGATAGAAAATGACTGCCTCTTCAAGCAGGGCGCGCAGGCGGGTGTGCTCTTCTTCCTCAGCCTGCTTTTCGGGAGTGGGCGGTTCGAGCACCACCCCGGCCCGCTGCGCCAGGAACTGCAGGGTCTGGGGAAAATCCCAACCCTCTTTCTTCATCACGAACTTGAAGATATCGCCGCCTTCGTTGCACTGCCCGAAACAGCGCCAGGTGCCCGAATTGGGGAATACCACAAAGGCCGGGGTGCGTGTGTTAGGGTGGAAAGGGCAGAAGCCTGTGTAGTTCTTGCCCGACCGGCGCAGTTTTACCGTCTCGGAAATGAGCTCAACCGCATCGATTCGGGATTTTATTTCGTCAACGGGAGTCATAGGAAGTCGTCAGTCCCTAAAACCCTTCCAAAAAGGAGAAATCGGCCACGCCTTTGGGGAGTGCGGTAATGCGCTGGAGCAGGCCAAGGCGGTTGGCGCGCAGGCGCGTCTCCTCGGTCATCACCAGCACTTCCTCAAAAAAGCGGCTGATGTCCGGGATGATTGGCAAGAAAGCCGCCAGGAAATCGTCCATCGAGCCAGGGCGGCGTGGGGTTTCTTCGATCTTCAGCAGCGCCTGGTAGAGTTCTTTCTCCGCCGGTTCTATCAGCGCCATCGCATCGACCGGGTACGGCTGGGGTTGGTCGCGCGTGATGCGCACACAGCGGGCGTAGGCTGGCAGGATGGCCGGCCAATCCGCCTGGCCCACGCGGGCGGTCAGATCCTTGACGGCGCGCACCACCCCGGCTGGATTGTGCTGCTGGGCGGCCAGCACAGCATCGACCACATCATAGCGGTAATTTTCCTGCTCGACCAAAAAACTGCGCAGCCGCCCGGCGATGAATTCCAGGCAGGCATTCTGGATTTCGGGCGTAGAGGGAACCGGCAGCCCCTCTGAGGCCATCGCCAGGCCCTGGCGCAGGTCGAAATCGAGGTCCCAGGCGGTCAACGCCTGCACCAGGCCAAAGGCAGTCCGGCGTTGGGCGAAGGGATCGCGCGTGCCGGTCGGGGCCAGGCCGGCGGCAAACAGCCCGGCCAGCGAGTCGAGCCGGTCAGCCAGGCCAATGGCCAGTCCGGCTGGTGAAATCGGGTTGGAGTCGCCGGCGAAGCGCGGCAGGTAATGCTCGTAGATCGCCTGGGCGACAGCTTCCGTCTCGCCGGAGTGAAGGGCATAGTATCGGCCCATCAACCCTTGCAGCGAAGTCATTTCCACCACCATGTGCGTGACCAGGTCGGCCTTGCATAGGTGGGCAGCGCGCCGCACGGTAACCAGGTCCTGGGCGCCCACGGAACTGGCCAGGGGTTCCACCAGGCGCTCGATCCGTTTCGATTTATCCAGCATCGAGCCCAGCTTGGTCTGGAAGATCAGGGTCCCCAGGCGAGGTAAAAAATCCTCCAGCTTATGGTGCAGGTCCTGGCCGATGAAAAAGGCTGCATCGGCGTAACGCGCCTGGATAACCTGCTCGTAGCCATCTGTCACGATGTCCAGATATCTATCGTCGCCGTTACGCACAGCGATGAAACAGGGTAGCAGACGCCCTTCGGGGGTTTGCACCGGGAAATAGCGCTGGTGCTTCTTCATTACAGAGATGAGCACTTCCGGCGGCAGGCGCAAATGCGATTTCTCGAACCCGCCCCGCAGGGCGGTCGGCGCCTCAACCAGTTGGTTGACCTCATCTAGCAGAGTCTCATCCAATTTCGGCGACCCGCCGGTCTCCACCGCCAGGCGGATGACCTCATCTGCGATGGAATGCCGGCGGATTTCGGGGTCAAGCAGGATGCCCTGGGTGGACAGGGCAGTAAAATACTCCTGGGAGCTCTTTACCTCAATCTCAGCCGGGCTCAGAAAACGCAATCCGCGCGTTACCGCCCCAGTTTGCACCCCGGCATATTCGAAAGGCACCACCCGCCCGCCAAATAAAGCCACCAGCCAGCGGATGGGACGGGAGAAATACACGTTGCTGGAATTCCAGCGCATGGGTTTGTCGAATTTGATAGAAGCGATCAGCCTGGGCAGCGCCTCGCAAAGCACCTCTACCGCTGGGCGACCGCTTTCGGTCACCTCAGCCACAGCGTATTTACCGCCATCCATCTGGCGCACTTCCAGGTCTTTAACATCGATGCCGCGACTTTTGGCAAAACCTTCGGCAGCCTTGGTAGGCAGTCCCAGGGCGTCGAAAGCTCGGCTGGCCGGAGGGCCCTTGACCAACTGGGTGCGGTCGGCCTGGCGGGCGGCCAGCCCAGTTACAGAGGCGACCAGGCGGCGGGGAGTGCCCAGGATGATCACCTCGCCGCTGTAGGGCAGGCGCAGGTCATCCAACAGGGCCGGCAGGCGCTCTTTCAACTGGGCCAGGGCGGACTGCAGGTCGGAAGCCGGCAGTTCCTCGGTGCCGATCTCGAACAGAAATTCCTGCGGGGTGGTAAAAAGCACCGGACGACGGGTAAGCACAGCCCGGGAAGACTTGCGACGCACGCTTGCGCCAACCAGGCTGGATTGTTTGTCATCTTTCAGCCAGGGATATTCCAGGCGCTGGCGCTGCTCCAGGTATTGTTCGGCGACCCGGTGAGCCACTTCGCGCATGCGTGAAAACAACGCCTGCCGCTCGGTAACCCCGATAACGCCGCGCGTATCCAGCACGTTGAAGGTCTGCGAACACTTCAAGAGATAATCGTAAGCCGGCAGCACCAGGCCCTTTTCCAGGGCCAATTCGGCTTCCTTTTCGTATAGGGCGTAAAGCTGGCGCGAACGCTCCACATCGGCCACGTCGAAATAATAACGGGAATGCTCCTGCTCGCCTTGCATATTCATGTCGCCGTAAACATGCTCAGCGTTCCAGCGGATGTCGCGGAAATGGCGCACCCGCTGCAGGGGCATGGCGATGCGCTCCAGGCCGTAGGTGATCTCGACCGAGACGGGGTCGAGGGCAATGCCGCCGGCTTGCTGGAAATAGGTAAACTGGGTGATTTCCTGCTCCATCCAGCCAGACTTCCCAACCCAGGCCCCAGGCGCCCAGGGCAGGCGATTCCCAATTGTCCTCCACGAAGCGGATGTCGTGCTGGCGCTGGTCAATGCCGAGCGCTTCGAGTGATTTCAGGTACAGCTCCTGGGGGTTGCCCGGATCGGGCTTGAGGATGACCTGGAACTGATAGTGCTGCTGCAGGCGGTTGGGGTTTTCGCCATAACGGCCATCATCGGCGCGGACAGACGGCTCGACGTAACCCACGTTCCAGGGCTCAGGCCCGAGCACGCGCAAGAAGGTGGCGGGGTTGTAGGTGCCAGCGCCGACCTGGGAATAATAAGGCTGCCAGATCAGGCAGCCCTGGTC
This sequence comes from uncultured Chloroflexia bacterium, assembly GCA_963820415.1. Taxonomy (GTDB): domain Bacteria; phylum Chloroflexota; class Anaerolineae; order Anaerolineales; family Anaerolineaceae; genus CAWFZT01. The sequence continues at coordinate 425,614 of CAWFZT010000006.1, forward strand.
GGCCCAGAATTTCTGGAGGGTAAAAATGATGGATTGGAAGTCGAGTGGTTGTGTCATAGTAGTCGAATTATACCAATTAACCTTTGACCCTTACCAATTCGCGGTAAGATTTGCGCGAACGGGCGGCCGGGCTTTCGGCCGGGTAGCCGAAGGAGACAGCCGCGATCATCTCGCCTTTTTCACCCAACCAATCGCATAAGGCCTGGTAGGCATAGAACACGTCACAGATCCACAGTGAGCCAACCCCCAGCTCCTGGCCCGCCAGGAGCATGTTCTGGATGGCGGCTCCGATCGATTGGGTGTCGACCAGCTCGGTGAAATTCTGGTCGATCGAATGCGCCAGCCAGGGAGACAGGCCGTCCGGGTTGAAAACGAACACGGTCACCGGGGCGCGTTCCATAATGTTGGCCGAGTATTCACTGCTGCCCGGGTCCCCACCCTTCGCTTTTTCTTTTGCGATGCCTTCCCTGAGGATGCGCACCATCTCGGGGCGCTGGTCCTGGTTGACGATGATGAACCTCCATGGCTGGCGGTTCTTACCCGAAGGGGCCTGCATTCCTGCATTGATGATCGCCCGCAGGATATCTTCGGAGAGCGGGTCTGGTGTGAACTTGCGGATACTGCGGCGCTGCGCAATAACTTCGAGAGTATTCACTGCAGGTTCTCCTTATTGAATTTTTTTCCATTGGATGATGTGTGTTTTGGCCCATTTATCATGATTGGCGTATGCGTTCAGCCAGGAATAGACCGCGCCTTTACCAATGAAAGCATACTTGCCAGGCTGGAGCATTTCATCCTCAGGCATGGCTTCCACCATAACCATGAACTGGCGGTGAGTTTCGTGGAAGTAAGCCAGCACGTCTTCCAGCGGTTGGTCCTTGTGACGCTGATAGATGCGCTGGTTGAATTCTTCGAATTGTTTCCAATTTAGGCCTTCTTCGATTTCAGCCACCGGCTGGCCGCCACGGGCAGCTTCTAGCCACACTGGCATGTGCGCTTCCCAGTCAGCCAGATGGGCCAAGACGTCTTTGATCGACCATTCGCCCACCACACCGTTTTTTAACATGTTGGCTGGGGTAAATCCGGACAGGTTTTGCTCCAGGTGACGCCTTTCGGTGTTGAGCGCCGAGATAATTTTTGCTTTCGTTTTAGGTTGTGACATAGATCCCTCCTTTTGTTCTGACAAATTCTACCCCTGGACTACTGCATTTTATATAGCATGTCTGTTCTAGAAAGTCAAGTGTATCTTTTTTTCAAATACACCCAATCTACGTAGGGGAGGGTCTGGAAATTAGAAGGCGTCCATCCATCAGATTCCAGACCCTCCCGGCCATAACGGCTGCGATATGCCGGAAGGGTCTGGTCTAAGGTGAAATTTAGATGATTGCTCGGACAGACCATGCCCTTCGAGGCAAAACTAACCTTCCACCTGCGTCTAACCCGCCATCAACCCAATCAGGCCTGCTGCAGCGCCTGGTCCAGGTCCCACAAAATATCTTCGATGTCTTCCAGGCCGATGCTCAGGCGGACGAAATCGGGGGTGACGCCAGCACTGGCCTGCTGCTCCTCATTCATCTGGCTGTGGGTGGTGGTAGCCGGGTGGATGGCCAGGCTTTTGGCGTCACCCACGTTGGCCAGGTGGCTGAATAACTGCAGGCTGTCGATGAATTTTTTGCCAGCCGCCGCGCCGCCTTTGATACCAAAGCCAAGTATGGCCCCCGGCCCCTTGGGCAGGTACTTCTGGGCTGCGGGATAGTCTGGGCTGTCTTTCAAGCCAGGATAGGCCACCCAACTGACCCGGGCATGGCTCTTGAGGAACTCGGCCACGGTCTGGGCGTTCTGGACGTGCCGCTGCATGCGCAGGCTGAGCGTCTCCAGGCCCTGGAGAAAGAGGAAGGAGTTGAACGGCGAAAGACAGCCGCCGAAGTCGCGCAGGATCTGCACGCGCGCCTTGGTGATAAAGGCCGCTGCGCCGAGGGTGGCATACACCAGGCCGTGGTAGGAATCATCCGGGGTATTGAAGTTGGTGAAGCGCGGGTTGCCAGCCCAGGCAAAGTTACCGCCGTCCACAATCACCCCGCCAATCGAGGTGCCGTGGCCGCCGATGAACTTGGTGGCCGAGTGGACGACGATATTGGCGCCGTATTCGAAGGGCCGCGCCAGGTAAGGGGTGGCGAAGGTATTGTCGATCATCAGCGGGATTCCAAACTCCTGGCCGAGCCGGGCGACTTCCTCGAAGGGGAAGACGTTGATCATCGGGTTGCCGAGTGTCTCGCCGTAGAGGATCTTGGTGTTAGGGCGCACGGCGCGGCGGAAGTTGTCGGGGTCTTTGGGATCCACCAGGGTCACGTCGATGCCCAGGCGGGGAAAAGAATAGGCGAACTGATTATAGGTGCCGCCGTACAGCGTGGAGGCAGACACAATGTGGTCGCCGGCGCCAACCAGGCTGAAGATGGCCTGGAATTGAGCGGCGTGGCCCGAGCTGACCGCCAGGGCGCCTACCCCGCCTTCCAGGTCGGCCATGCGCTGCTCGAAGACATCATTGGTCGGGTTCATGATGCGCGTGTAGATGTTACCGGATTCTTTGAGCGCAAACAGGTTGGCGGCGTGCTCTGTGCTGTTGAATACGTAAGAAGTGGTTTGATAAATCGGGACGGCCCTGGAATTGGTGGTCGGGTCAGGTTTCTGGCCAGCATGAAGCTGGCGGGTGGTGAAACCAAACTGATGGGTGGACTTTTGAACGGTCATGTTAGCGATTCCTTTCCTTTATGTAAACTTATTTAATCTCACAGGCCAAAGGGAACAAAACGTTTGAAATGCTCCAGGTCGTAGGGCGTTTCCTGGTAGACGTAGTAATTGATCCAGTTAGCGAACAAAAGATGGGCGTGCCCGCGCCAGGTCACAACCGGCGACTGGGTGGGATCGTTGCCGGGGTAATAATTAACCGGGACGGCAATCGGCAGGCTAGCAGCCACGTCGCGGTCGTACTCTCTTTTCAAGGTGAGCGGGTCGTATTCCGAGTGGCCGGTGACGAAAATCTGCCGGCCATCCTGCGTACCAACAATGTAAACGCCGGCCTCGCTCGATTCGGCCAGGATTTTCAACTCGGGGATTTTCTCGATGTCAGCGCGCCGGATCTCGGTGTGGCGTGAATGCGGGGCGTAAAAGATGTCGTCGAAGCCGCGCAGCAGCTTGGCGTTTTTCTCAATCACCTGGTGGGGAAAAACGCCGAACTGTTTAGCCGGCAGCGGGTGCTTGGGAATACCAAACTGGTAGTAAAGGGCAGCCTGGGCTCCCCAACATATGAACAGCAGGGCAAAGACGTTTTCAAGGCCCCAGCTCATGATCTGTTTCAGTTCTTCCCAGTAGTCTACCTGTTCGAAGGGCAGGTGCTCGACCGGCGCCCCGGTGATAATCAGGGCGTCGAACTTGCGCTCTTTGATCTGGTCGAAGGTCTTGTAAAAGGTCAGCAGGTGCTCCTCGGGGGTGTTCTTGCTCTGGTAAGAGCTGGTGCGCACCAGGGTGACCTCTACCTGAAGGGCAGTGTTACCCAGCAGGCGCAGGAGCTGGGTTTCGGTGACGATCTTGGTCGGCATCAGGTTGAGCACGGCAATTTGCAGCGGGCGGATATCCTGGTGGATGGCCCGCTCTTCATCCATGACGAAGATGTTTTCGCTTTGCAGGATTTCTCTGGCAGGAAGCTGGTCGGGTATTTTTATCGGCATATCAAGTTCCTCTCTTGGCGTCTGTATCGAAAAAAAAGGCTGCCTTCTGGCAGCCCGAGTAAATCCTCATATGGGTGGATAGGATTTGGTTAAGCCCTACCCTCCACTGCTGCCGCTTGGAGCTGCCCACGCATGGCCATAGCCATCATATCCATGATTATGTACTTGGGGGAACTGATCCGGACGGTGTGAGTGAATTTCATGAATGTATATCGAGTTCTAGACAATTAGTAGCCGCCATTATGCGACAGATTGGTATGTTTGTCAAGGATTTGAGTAAGAAAAAGTGTTAATCCTTACGCAGCACGGCCGGGTCAAGCACTTCATTCAGGCTGCCGGTACGATACCCTTCCAGGTCTACTGTGACGTATTTGAAGCCGATTTGCTTGAAATACCCGGCGACCAACTCACGCAAATTAATCAACCGCTCAATCTCGCCAGGAAGGACTTCAATTTTAGCCGTAGGACCGGTGTTGCGCACGCGCACGATCTCGAAATTCAGGGCGTGCAAATACGCCTCACCCTGGGCAACCTGTTCCAGCTTTTCGTAGGTCACGCGGGTGCCGTAGGGGATACGCGAGGCCAGGCAGGGCGAGGAAGGGTGGTTCCAGTTCCCCAGGCCCAGTTGGCGGGCCAGTATGCGAAATCTCGCGCTTGGACAAATTCGCCTCGGCCAGCGGGGAGAGAACGCTCAGTTCGGCGGCGGCGCGTAAACCTGGGCGGTAATCGCCCAAATCGTCAGCGTTGGCGCCCAGCAAAACGTGCTGAATGCCCGCCTTTTGAGCGATCTCGTTGATGATGCTTAGGTCGGTTGACTTGCACACATAGCAGCGATTGGGTGTGTTTTCGGTGTAGGCTTCGTTTTTCAGCTTATCGAAATCCACATACTGGTGAGGAAAGCCAAACTGAAGGGCCAGGGTGGAGGCCGTTTCCATCAGTCCGACGGTTTCCACCTGGGAGCGGATGGTCACGGCCAGCATACGCGGTGCCAGCACCAGATGAGCTACAACAGCCAGCAGCGAGCTGTCCACCCCGCCGGAAAATGCCACCACGGCGCTGCCCAAGGATTGTAACCGGCTTACCAGGACCTGCCACTTTTCTTCAAGAGACGGTTCGATATTCAGCAAGGGGAGAGATTTAATCATATTCAGCACCTATAAGGTTTAAAATTGAAATTGCTGTGCGCCCGACGCTGGCTGGTGAGTAGGATGGCCAGGGCGAATCCCACAAGAATGGCGCTATCAGAGAATGATGAAAGTGGCGCGGCCTTGCATGCTGTCAATGCCGCGGCGGGCGCGACTGAAGACGGACAGGAGAATTTCAGACAAGGCCCACAAGGCAATCACCAACTGAACAATATATTTGAGGATCAAGGTTTACTCCGTAGGACGCCGATAGTTTTATCGATGAATTATACCAACTATCTCCGTGGAAACCAGACAAGCCGGATTGAAACTTGCATTCTAGTAGTTAATAAAGATAAACTATGTCTGATTTGCTGCAAGGAGATTCGAATGATAAGTTCATCCACATCCAGCCGGTTTACAGGCAAAACAGCCGTACAGGTGGAAGCCTTTTTGGCGACGTTTCTACCCAGGATAATGAAACTAGCTGCTTTAGTTTTATATTAACACGTTACGTGGAATAAGCCGATGGCCTTTCCTTCGGCTTTATTCCAAATTTCCAGCGCCTGCGGGGTGGGAGAGATATCTACTTTACAGAGTTTTTTCTTGAAGAATTCGGCAGCCTCAGCAGAAAGTTTGACCATGCCGTCCTGCCCGCTCCCAACCACCAACTGCATGGCGCCTTCTTCGTAAACGTATTTGGCTTCCTGGATAGAGATAATGTGCGAGGTACCAAAAATTTCTTTGGAGAGCTTTTTCTTGCGTTTTTCAACTACCCCGTTTAGGTGGATAATTACGTCGTATTCGTATTTTTGGCCTCCGATGACGATCAGGCCGAACAATGTCTTATCGATTTTGGGTTTCATATCGAACCTCCTGCTTTTATTGTAGATAAAACCAAGCAGATTTCAACAAGCAATTAGTAGATTGCATGGGGTATAATTTATGACAGCACACAGGTCAATTTGGTGACCTTAATTACTACCCCGAACCAATCTTTAACATTAAAATCTTAAGATTGAATGTCCAGACACGTCACCTTGTGTGATGTAGAGTGATTAAACCAATAATCTTTTCCATGGAGTGAACTTACATGACGCGTCAAATGATTACCATTGATGCCAACGAAGCCGTAGCTAAAGTTGCTTACCGGCTGAGTGAGGTAATCGCTATTTACCCCATTACCCCCTCTTCGAGCATGGGTGAATTTGCGGATGCCTACATGGCAGCCAACCTGCCCAATCTGTGGGGCACCGTCCCTCAGGTGGTCGAAATGCAGTCTGAAGGCGGCGCCGCCGGTGCAGTACACGGCGCCCTGCAGTCCGGCTCCCTGTCCACCACCTTCACCGCCTCGCAGGGCCTGCTGCTGATGATCCCAAATATGTATAAAATCGCCGGCGAGCTGACCTCCACAGTCTTCCACGTTTCTGCCCGTACTCTCGCCACGCACGCCCTGTCGATTTACGGTGACCATTCCGATGTGATGGCCTGCCGCCAGACCGGCTTGGCGTATGCTCGCTTCCCGCTCGGTGCAGGAAGCTCAGGACATCGCCCTGATCTCTACGGCCTGCCACCCTGGAATCACGCGTGCCCTTCCTGCACTTCTTCGATGGCTTCCGCACCTCGGCCGAGGTCAATAAGATCATCCTGCTGGACGAAGACGAACTGCGCGCCATGATCGACGATAAGCTGGTCGCCGCCCACCGGGCGCGTGCCCTCTCTCCCGATCACCCGGTGCTGCGCGGTTCAGCCCAGAACCCAGATGTTTTCTTCCAGGCCCGCGAAACCTGCACGCCGTTCTACAACGTCTGCCCGGCCATTGTGCAGAAGGCCATGGATAAGTTCGCCCAGGTCACCGGGCGACAGTATCACCTGTTTGACTACGTCGGCCCGGCGGATGCCGAGTACGTGGTGATTATTATGGGCTCCGGCGCCGAAACAACTGAAGAAACCGCCCTCTTCCTGGCCGAAAAAGGCGAGAAAATCGGCGTGATCACCGTACACCTCTACCGGCCTTTCTCGGCCGATCACCTGCTCAAGGCCCTGCCCGCCGCCACCAAAATGATCACAGTGCTGGATCGCACCAAGGAACCCGGCGGCAACGACCCGCTCTACCTGGACGTGGTCACCGCCCTTAATGAAGCTGTGGCGGATGGAACGGCGCCTTTCAAGAGCATGCCGCGCATCTACAGCGGCCGCTACGGGCTGGCCTCCAAGGAATATACCCCGGCCATGGCCAAGGCTGTCTTTGATGATATGACCGCAGCCAATCCCCGCAAACATTTCGTGGTCGGTATTGATGAAGACCTGCTGCATACCAGCCTGGATTACGATACCTCCTTCACCATCGCCCACCCCTCCACTGTGCGCTGCGTATTCTTTGGCCTGGGTGCAGATGGCACCGTGGGCGCTAATAAAAACTCGATCAAGATCATCGGCGAAGAGACCCCCAACTACGCCCAGGGCTATTTCGTGTACGACTCGAAGAAGTCCGGCACAATTACCACCTCGCACCTGCGCTTCGGTCCGCGTCCGATCCGCGCTCCCTACCTGATCGGCGAAAACAGCGCCAACTTTGTCGGCCTGCCACCAGTTCACCTTCCTCGAACGCTACGACATGACCAAATACGCGGCAACCGGCGGTGTCTTCCTGCTCAACAGCATCTACCCGGTCGACCAGGTGTGGGACCACCTGCCGGTTGAAGTGCAGAAAGACATCATCGAAAAGAAGCTGCGCTTCTACGTGATCGACGCCTACGAAGTAGCCCGCAAGACCGGCATGGGCGGGCGCATCAACACCATCATGCAGACCTGCTTCTTCGCCATCTCCGGCGTGCTGCCGCGCGAAGAAGCCATTGCCGAAATCAAGAAATCCATCAAGAAGACCTACGGCAAGCGCGGCGACGCCGTCGTGCAGCAGAACTTCGACGCGGTGGACTCGTCCCTGGCCAACCTGTACGAGGTCAAGGTGCCTGACAAAGTGACCAGCACCTTCTCCCGCACCAGCCCCATCCCTGAAGGCGCCCCCGAGTTCGTCAAGAACGTACTCGGCCCAATCATCGCCAACAACGGCGATTCGGTGCCGGTCAGCGCCATGCCAAACGACGGCACCTTCCCCACCGCCACCTCGCAGTGGGAAAAGCGCAACATCGCCCTGGAAATCCCGGTCTGGGAACCCAACCTGTGCATCCAGTGCGGCAAGTGCGCATTTGTCTGCCCGCATGCCGTCATCCGCCAGAAGGTGTACGCTCCTAAGTACCTGGCCGGCGCCCCGGCGACCTTCAAGTCGCTGGATGCCAAGTTCAAGGAATTCCCCGGCATGAAATATCACCATCCAGGTGGCTCCGGAAGACTGCACCGGCTGCAGCCTGTGCGTGGAAGCCTGCCCGGCCAAGGATAAGACCCAGGTCGGCCGCAAAGCGATCAACATGGTCGACCAGGTGCCGCTGCGCTTCCCCGAGCGCGAGAACTGGAACTTCTTCCTTACCCTGCCTGAAGCCGACCGGTCCGTGTTCCAACCCAGCACGGTCAAGAACTCGCAGCTCCTGCAACCGCTGTTTGAGTTCTCGGGCGCCTGCTCCGGCTGCGGCGAGACCCCTTACATCAAGCTGGCTTCGCAGTTGTTTGGCGACCGCATGATCGTGGCCAACGCCACCGGCTGCTCCTCGATCTACGGCGGCAACCTGCCCACCACCCCCTGGTCTAAAAATGCCGAAGGACGCGGCCCGGCCTGGTCCAACTCGCTCTTCGAAGATAATGCCGAGTTCGGCCTGGGCATGCGCCTGACCATCGATAAACAGTCCGAGTTCGCCGCGTGAGCTGCTGACCGGCCTTGCCGGATTGGCAGGCGACGAGCTGGTCAAGGCGATCCTGCTCAGCCGATCAGAACAACGAAGCCGGCATCAAGGCGCAGCGCGAGCGGGTAGTCCATGCTCAAGCAGCGCCTGGCAGACCAGCAGTGATCCCAAGGCAGCCATGCTGCTGACCCTGGCCGATTTCCTGGTACGCAAGAGCGTCTGGATCATGGGCGGCGACGGTTGGGCGTACGACATCGGCTACGGCGGCCTGGACCACGTGCTGGCCTCCGGACGCAACGTCAACATGCTGGTGCTGGATACCGAAGTTTACTCCAATACCGGCGGACAGTCCTCCAAGTCGACCCCGCGGGCAGCCGTGGCGCAAGTTTGCGGCCAACGGCAAGAACCTGCCCAAGAAAGACCTGGGCATGATCGCCATGGCCTACGGCTACGTCTACGTGGCGCAGGTCGCCATGGGCGCCAACGACCAGCAGACCCTGCGGGCTTTCCTCGAAGCCGAAGCCTACGATGGCCCCTCGCTGATCATCGCCTACTCGCCACTGCATCAACCACGGCATCGACATGCGCAAGGGTCTCGACCAGCAGCGCCTGGCCGTCCAGTCGGGCATCTGGCCGCTATACCGCTACAACCCGTCCCTGGTCGCGGAAGGTAAGAATCCGCTGATCATCGACTCGAAGGACCCGACCGTGCCGGTGGAAGAATACGCCTACAACGAAACCCGCTACCGCATGCTGCTGCAGAGCGACGAAACCCGCGCCGAAATGCTGATGAAGAGCGCCAAGCAGGACGTGGCGCAGCGTTGGGAGCTGTTAAAGCAGATGGCCGCCATCCAGTACGCGGACGGTGATCAACGGAAGATCTGAAGTAGTTATAAGGAGAAATTATGGTCGACTTGAGCACTACCTATCTTGGCTTGCCACTGAAGAACCCGCTGGTCGCCTCTGCTTCCCCTTTATCGAAAAAGGTGGATCGGGTGCGCAGGCTGGAAGATGCCGGAGTGAGTGCAGTGGTCATGTACTCGCTCTTCGAAGAACAGATCACCCACGAGAGCCTGGCCCTGGATTATTTCTTGAACCGCGGCAGCGAATCCTTTGCCGAAGCGATGACCTACTTCCCCGAGATGGAACATTACAATGTAGGACCAGAAAGCTACCTGGAACTGATCCACCAACTTAAAGAGTCGGTCGATATCCCGATCATCGCCAGCCTGAACGGCATTTCCACCGGTGGTTGGATCGATTATGCCAAACGCATGGAAGAAGCCGGCGCGGATGCCCTGGAGATGAACATCTACTACATTTCCACCGACCCGAAAGTAACCAGCCAGGAGTTGGAACAGGCCCACGTCGACCTGGTGGCCGACATCCGCAAGCAATTACACATCCCCCTGGCGGTGAAGTTGAGCCCATTCTTCTCCACCCTGCCCAACCTGGCCACTCACCTGGCCAAAGCGGGCGCCAACGGCCTGGTGCTGTTCAACCGGTTTATCCAACCCGATCTGGATATCGAAACACTGGAAGTGGTGCCGGCCATCCACCTGAGCACCTCGGACGAACTGCGCCTGCCCCTGCGCTGGGTAGCCATCCTGTATGGCAAGGTCAAAGCCGACCTGGCGCTGACCGGCGGCGTGCACACTGGCCAGGATTTGATCAAGTCTGTGATGGCGGGCGCTAACGTGACCATGCTCGCCTCCGAGCTGATCGCCAAAGGTCCAGAACGCGCCAGTGAAATTCTGGAAGAGGTGACCACCTGGATGGAGAAGTATGAATACGAATCGGTCAAGCAGATGTGCGGCAGTATGAGCCAGCAGTCTGTGGCCGAGCCGGCTGCCTTCGAGCGCGCTAACTATATGAAGGCGCTTTCAAGCATGGATAATAAGCTTCCGTTTTAAAAAACCTGCCCAAACTGAAGCGATATACAAAAAGATTGGCGCTGGATATAAGCGCCAATCTTTTTGTTTTATCAAGAAATCCGTGAGCTCAGGAAGGAATTTCTTCTTCCGGACTGCCCTCGTCTGACTTCTTCTGGCGATAAACGATGCGGCCGCGTGCCAGGTCGTAAGGCGACATCTCGACGCGCACGTGATCACCCAACAAAATGCGGATATAGTACTTGCGCATCCTGCCAGACAGGTAGGCCAGCACAACGTGGCCGTTTTCAAGGCGCACGCGGAACTGCGTCCCTGGCAAGGCTTCGATGATCGTGCCTTCAACCTGAATCTTATCTTCTTCTTTAGCCATAAAATCTCCCAAAAACGCTCACGGGGCAGTGCATAAGAGGCGAACTACTCGGTGATTTTTCCGATCTGGCGACGCTTAATCCGGCGGATCGCCTTTTTCTTCTCGACACGGCGCAGTTCGCTCTTGGAAATGAACCAGCGCTTGCGGCGGACCGTGCTCAATACACCGCTCTTGACAACCTTTTTGCGGAAGCGCTTGAGCAGTTGATCCTGAGACTCATTCGGGCGAAGAACAACTGAAGTCACGTTTGTCACCTCCCTTCTTGTTAGAAGGTTTTTTACATAAAAACTCGGCAGACATGCATGCTGCCGAGTAATTGGTCAGTAATAAATAACCCGGAAACATTTAGCCATGGCCTCCCGAAGAACTACCTGACAAACTTTAAATTGCAGTTAGATTATACGCAATATCCACCGAATTGTCAAACTTTATGGGTGGTTTTCAAATTCCTGCACGGTCAGAAAGTGAACTGTTCCAAAGGATCGTTTAACGTACGAATACAGGTCTTTCCCGCCGCCTTGAAAACTAAACCGGCTGGTATTCACCATCCCCATATTGATCCCGCCGTCTTCGTCGTGAAAAACGATGGCCTGGAAATAATGCGACAAGATCGATTGGCTGGCGGTATCGACCTGGTCGGGGATTTTCGACTTCGGCTGGAACTGGTCAAGCGGCTCCAGCAAGATCTGAGAGGTGGATACGCGTGCCGAGGAGGTCTTGTAGACGTAATACACGTCGTAATCCGCGTCCTGGATCTCCCAATGCCCGTTATCCGGGTTGTAGGCCTCCAGGAAGGTGTGGCTGCGCAGTGTGTTGTAGTCGCTGGTAAAAAGGTTGACCATGCGGCTGCGGATACCCAGGGCGGCCAGGATGGACATCATGGCAACCGTGCGGGAAGAGCATTCCAGCAGGGGCGGGTTTTTGTGATCTTGATGGTAGGACCACAACATGGCCAGGGTCACCGGTAGCTCCAGACGATATTGTGCGGATTCGGCATCCAGGCCGTGCTGGCTGTTCTGGTAGATGAACTCGCGCACAAAATCGATTTGTTCGGTTTTGGTCTGAAAATTTTGCTGTTTTACCAGGGCGACGATCTTGTCCATTACTTGCGGGTAGGAGGCATCCACGCTATCCAGGGTGGGCGTGGGAGCCTTGGGGAGCAGATGGGCCTCGAAATAAGTCCTGGCCTGGGCAACAGAGTTGTATGGAGGCAGTTTATAAGTCCCGGCGGCCAGGCCATAGCCAAAGCTGAGCAGGCCAATCAGGACGCACAATAGAACGACCAGGATGTTCTTACGCACCAGTAAGGATTTCATGGGAGAAATTATAACAGAGGGCAGGATATAATTAGACATCCATAAATCCATCCAATGCAAAAAGGAGCAGCAAGCATGAACATTCTGGGAACGATGCAGGTCTGCCAGGTAGGACTGGTGGTGCACGATATCGAAAAGTCGCTTGACGCCTATTGTGAAGTGTTTGGCGTACCTCGCCCGCCGGTGAGAATCACCGACGAATACGAGCTTACCAGAGCCGTTTACCGGGGCCAGCCGACGCGGGCGCGGGCGAAGCTGGCTTTCATCGATATGGGCCAGGTGCAGATTGAATTGATCGAGCCGGTGGGAGAACTTAGCACCTGGAAAGAAGCGCTGGATGAAAAGGGTGAAGGCGTCCATCATATCGCCTTCGTGATCAAAGACACTGACCAGGTGGTAAAATATTTGGCGCAAAAGGACATGCCGATGGTCCAACAGGGCCATTACACGGGCGGGATGTACACCTACGTCGACTGTGTGGAAAAATTAGGGGTAACGCTTGAGTTATTGGAAAATTTCAATTAATATAGTACAACAAAAAATCCTCCGACGGTCTAAGACCTTCGGAGGATTTTTTGTTAAAGAAAAAGCCTCTTGGCAACGACCTACTCTCCCAGGGGGTCGCCCTCCAAGTACCATCGGCGCTGACGGCCTTAACTTCCGGGTTCGAGATGTTACCGGGTGTACCACCGTCGCTCAAATCACCAAGAGACTTAATTCACTAAGTCATAAAGAATAGTATTGTAGGATTACAAAAGAGTACCGAGTTCTCCGCACCACACAAAGAAGCCCTCGATCATTAGTACAGCTTAGCTCAACGTCTTACTACGCTTACACACGCTGCCTATCAAGCAGGTAGTCTACCTGCGATCTTACTCCCTTACGGGAAAACAGGGATCTAATCTTGAGGCGAGTTTCCCACTTAGATGCTTTCAGCGGTTATCTCTGCCAGACGTTAGCTACCCAGCAATGCCGTTGGCACGACAACTGGCACACCAGAGGTCTGTCCACCCCGGTCCTCTCGTACTAGGGGCAGCTCCTCTCAAATCCCTTACGCCCACAGCGGATAGAGACCGACCTGTCTCACGACGGTCTGAACCCAGCTCGCGTACCGCTTTAACGGGCGAACAGCCCGACCCTTGGGACCTTGTACAGCCCCAGGATGCGATGAGCCGACATCGAGGTGCCGAGCGAAGTCGTCGATGTGAACTCTTGGACTTCACCAGCCTGTTATCCCCGGGGTAGCTTTTGTCCGGTAAGCCACGACCCTTCCACTCAGAATCGTGGGATCACTAAGCCCTACTTTCGTATCTGCTCGACGCGTTGGTCTTGCAGTCAAGCTCCCTTATGCCTTTACACTCTACGGCTGGTTTCCATTCAGCCTGAGGGAACCTTTGGGCGCCTCCGTTACCTTTTAGGAGGCGACCGCCCCAGTCAAACTGCCCACCTGGCACGGTCCCCCACCCGGATTACGGTGTGAGGTTAGGGTCTAAACATAGACAGGGTGGTATTTCACCGGTGGCTCCACCGAAGCTAGCGCTCCAGCTTCAAAGCCTCCCACCTATTCTACACAGACCATGCCCAAACTCAATGCCAAGATGCAGTAAAGCTCCACGGGGTCTTTTTGTCCTGCTGCGGGTAGGCCGCATCTTCACAGCCATTTCAATTTCGCCGGGTCCTTCGTCGAGACAGTGCTCTAGTTGTTACGCCGTTCGTGCGGGTCGGAACTTACCCGACAAGGAATTTCGCTACCTTAGGACCGTTATAGTTACGGCCGCCGTTCACCGGGGCTTCAGTTCAAAGCGTACTAACCTCTCCCCTTAACCTTCCGGCACTGGGCAGGCGTCAGCCCCTATACTTCGCCTTGCGGCTTAGCAGAGACCTGTGGTTTTGTTAACCAGTCACTAGAGCCATTTCACTGCGACCTCCCGGTGCTCAAACTTACGTCCTCACACCAAAAGGCACCCCTTATCCCGAAGTTACGGGGCTATGTTGCCTAATTCCTTGACGAAGGTTTCCCCGTTCACCTTGGTATACTCTACCCGTCTACCAGTGTCGGATTGCGGTACGGGCACTAAAAAGGTCTTAATCGCTTAGAGGCTTTTCTCGGCAGCAAGGCTTAACTCACTTATGCCTCAAGGACTCGTCACCTGATCTCAGCTAAGTCTGCGGATTTACCTACAGACCCGTCGCCTGACATCAGATGCACCTGCACGACCAATCGCAGGCTGGTCTACCTCGCTGCGTCCCCTCATCGCTCCTCTTCAGTGGTGCCGGAATGTTGACCGGCTATCCATCGCCTACGCCTTTCGGCCTCTGCTTAGGCCCCGACTAACCCGACGCGGAATGACCTGGCGTCGGAAACCTTAGACATACGGTGAACACGGTTCTCACGTGTTTTACGCTACTCATGCCTGCATTCTCACTTCTGTTCGCTCCAGCCGTCCTTCCGGTCGACCTTCCTCGCTCTCAGAACGCTCCCCTACCACCCCAGCACAAGGCTGAGATCCATAGCTTCGGTACCAAGCTTAGCCCCGTTAAGTTTTCCGCGCAGGATCACTTGACCAGTGAGCTATTACGCACTCTTTAAAGGATGGCTGCTTCTGAGCAAACCTCCTGGTTGTTTCAGTAACCCCACATCGTTTCCCACTTAGCTTGGATTTAGGGACCTTAGCTGATGATCTGGGCTGTTTCCCTTTTGACCACGAAACTCATCTCCCGTAGTCCGACTACTATATTATGGAATACCGGCATTCGGAGTTTGATTGGGTTCGGTAAGCACTAAGCCCCCTAGCCCATTCAGTGCTCTACCTCCGGTACTAAACATATAGCGCTAGCCCTAAAGCTATTTCGGGGAGAACCAGCTATCTCCGAGTTCGTTTGGCATATCACCTCTACCCACAGCTCATCCCCTAATTTTGCAACATTAGTAGGTTCGGGCCTCCACGAGCGGTTAGACTCGCTTCACCCTGGCCATGGGTAGCTCACCCGGTTTCGGGTCTAATCCCTGCGACTAAACGCCCTATTAAGACTCGCTTTCGCTACGGCTTCGGGTATAACTGCCTTAACCTCGCCACAGAGATTAACTCGCAGGCTCATTCTCCAAGAGGCACGCTGTCAGGCATAGCGGCGCGCACCCGGCTTTCACCGGAGCACCGACCCGCCATTAGCCCTTCAACTGCTTGTAAGCTTACGGTTTCAGGTTCTATTTCACTCCCCTCAACGGGGTACTTTTCACCTTTCCCTCACGGTACTTGTTCACTATCGGTCGCCAAGTGTATTTAGCCTTGGAGAGTGGACTCCCCAGATTCCTACCGGATTAGCGTGCCCGGTAGTACTCAGGTACCTGACGGGAGACAAATTGTTTTCGTGTACGGGACTATCACCCTCTTTGGTAGGCTTTCCCACACCTTTCCACTAACAATTTGTTTTGTAACTCCCATATGTCAGGCCCTACAACCCCGTTTCAGCAAGCTGAAACGGTTTGGGCTGTTCCCCTTTCGCTCGCCACTACTCAGGGAATTGATTTCTTTTCCTCTGGGTACTTAGATGTTTCAGTTCCCCAGGTGCCCTTCACCAACCTATATATTCAGCAGGTGATGCTGGTGGTTCGCAACCAGCGGGTTTCCCCATTCGGAAATCCCCGGATTAACGCCTGTTCACGGCTCCCCGAGGCTTATCGCAGTGACCCACGTCCTTCATCGGCACTTGGCGCCAAGGCATCCACCATAAGCCCTTAGTAGCTTCTCCACGTGATGCGGAGAAATCGATACTCTTTTAGTATCATCTGTATTACAAGATCCAAATCTAATTTGGCTTCTGATGAGACCTACAATACTATTCAATTGTTAAGGTTCTGCAGCCTTACGGCTGTGCGCCGGTCCGCCAGCGCAGTGCGCCTCTCACCTTCTAAGGAGTCAGGAGCGCACGGCTCTTGCCAACCAACCTATAATTTTTTAAAAGACACACGTCGACCCGGCTCACCGCCGGGTCGTCAATTACCTTGCGGTTCTGCTTGCTTATGAGTTACTCTTTTTGGTCACCGTTCCGCACCAACAACTCCTTCGTGATGAGCTCAGTGGAGATGAGGGGATTCGAACCCCTGGCCTCCGCCGTGCAAAGGCGGCGCTCTCCCAGCTAAGCTACATCCCCAGACAACCTCTAGGGGAGTGGGCCTTTCAGGGCTCGAACCTGAGACCTCGCCCTTATCAGAGGCGCGCTCTAACCAACTGAGCTAAAGGCCCCACTTTCTCAGGACCTTAACAACTGAGGAGTGACAGGAAGTCTTGCAAACCTGTATTCTTTGCCTCGCCACCGCGACGAGGACTTGCTTACAGAACTAATAGAAACTGTGGAGCGCCCATCCAAAGATGTTTGCTCAAGTCTCCTTAGAAAGGAGGTGATCCAGGCGCACCTTCCGGTACACCTACCTTGTTACGACTTCGTCCCAGTCACCGACCCCACCCTCGACGGCTCCCTCCTTGCGGTTAGGATACCGGCTTCAGGTGTTGCCAGCTCCCATGACGTGACGGGCGGTGTGTACAAGGCCCGGGAACGTATTCACCGCAGTATAGCTGACCTGCGGTTACTAGCAACTCCGTCTTCATGCAGGCGAGTTGCAGCCTGCGATCTGAACTGAGGACCGGCTTTTAGGATTGGCTCCGCCTCGCGGCTTCGCAACCTATTGTACCGGCCATTGTAGCGTGTGTGTAGCCCAGGATATAAAGGCCATGCTGACTTGACGTCATCCCCACCTTCCTCCGGCTTAAGACCGGCAGTCCCGTGTGACACATGTAACACACAGCGAGGGTTGCGCTCGTTAGCGGACTTAACCGAACATCTCACGACACGAGCTGACGACAGCCATGCAGCACCTGTGCAGGCTCCCCGAAGGGTCGGTCCCCTTTCGGTTCCCTACCACCTGCATGTCAAACCCTGGTAAGGTTCTTCGTGTAGCATCGAATTAAACCACACGCTCCGCTGCTTGTGCGGGCCCCCGTCAATTCCTTTGAGTTTTAACCTTGCGGCCGTAGTCCCCAGGCGGTAGACTTATCGCGTTAGCTACGGCACCGACGGATTTAAACCCGCCGACGCCAAGTCTACATCGTTTACAGCTAGGACTACCGGGGTCTCTAATCCCGTTTGCTACCCTAGCTTTCGCGTCTGAGCGTCAGAAATGGTCCAGGAGGCCGCTTTCGCCACTGGTGTTCCTCCGGATATCTACGCATTTCACCACTACACCCGGAATTCCACCTCCCTCTCCCATCCTCTAGTCTGGTAGTATTGAACGACCTCTCCCAGTTAAGCCAGGAGCTTTCACATCCAACTTACCAAACCGCCTGCACGCGCTTTACGCCCAGTAAATCCGGATAACGCTCGCCTCCTACGTTTTACCGCGGCTGCTGGCACGTAGTTAGCCGAGGCTTATTCTGAAGGGTACTGTCCTTCCTCATCCCCTTCAAAAAGTGCTTTACAACCCGAAGGCCTTCATCGCACACGCGGCGTTGCTGGGTCAGGCTTTCGCCCATTAACCAATATTCCCTACTGCTGCCACCCGTAGGTGTATGGACCGTGTTTCAGTTCCATTGTGGGGGGCCACCCTCTCAGGTCCCCTACCCGTCATAGCCTTGGTAGGCCGTTACCCTACCAACTAGCTGATGGGACGCAGGTCCCTCCCAAAGTGACTTTCTCCTTTAATCATCGGGCCTCTAATCCCAATGATCACATGTGGTATTAGCAATCCTTTCGAACTGTTATCCCACGCTTCGGGGCAGGTCACCAACGCGTTACTCACCCGTTCGCCACTAAGAACATATTGCTATATTCTTCGTTCGACTTGCATGTATTAGGCACGCCGCCAGCGTTCATCCTGAGCCAGGATCAAACTCTCCGCAAAAATTTTTCACCTTTCGGTGTTTTATTTTACGGTGTTAGAACGACAGGGTATTACTGTTTGACTTCCTATCACTCTTCAATTGTTAAGGTTCTGGTTCCGAGGGCAGGATTCTAATTGCTTGTTCCCAGCTTGTCAAGGGCATTTTCAGCCGTTTCAAGAGATAAAACCGCCGATGTTTTCCTACTTCTGGTCAACATCGGCCTCTCTTGCGGCTTCCCTGTGGGTCCGGCCTTTAGGACTGTATAGTTGTTATGGATTTGCTTTGCAGCACATCTCTCTACGACAGCTTATTTTACCACTTTCCACAGTTCTGTCAAGGGGTTCCGAGAACTTTGTTGTTGTTCCGAGAACTTCTTCTGGATGGTTTTACCATCTTGCGCCTGTTCTTCGTCGATCCGGGCTGGTGGACCCTCAGAATTTAGCTATTTGGCTATTACTGGCTGTTAGCCCAAAGTTAAAATGTCACCTATTTTGACAAAGTAAGAATGTCCCCATCTGAGGGGACCTTCTTGTCTTTCCAGGGTCGACGCCAGGGATGATCGGGGGCTGGTTTATGGGCATAGGAAGCATTGCGCAGGGCAAGATCAATCGATTTGGATGATACCACTTCGGCTTGTTTTTGTTGCTGATAAAACACGCTGAACGGGAGGGATTTATTCTTGTACAAGATGGTGACCTCACCTTGAGGGTTCTCCAAAACGGTCACCGGGGCTTTACGCATGGCGTAGGAAGGGCGGTCCACCTGGATTTGATAAATCGTCTTGAGATACTGGAGGGTCAAGTTCTTGGAAAGGATGCGGGGGGTCTTCCGGACCAAGATCCAGTCGAGGTTGTCCGTCGTTGTCAGGGGCCGATGAGCATTGAGGTTGCTGCGGGGAGTTGTGGCAAAACGCTGGTTATACTCCTCCATGAACTCAGGCAGCCAACGATTGGCTTCTTTGGGGGTTGAGATGCCAAGCAGTCTCAGTTCCTTCGTCAGGCGGTCTGGCAGGGTCTGGTTGGTGCGTTCGACCCGGCCTTTGGCCTGAGGGGTATTGGCACAGATGATCTGAACCCCCAGTTCCTGCATGGCTCTGCCGAAGTCTGTCAGGCCGTCTCCAGGGGTCAGTTTGGGGGTATTGAGGTGAAAGATGCCATGTTTATCGCTGTAAAACGCTCCTGGCTTGCCGTAGCGCTCAAAATAGTGCCTGGCAGCCTCACAGTACCCAAAGAAGCTCTCATGCTCCACAAACCACAATTCCACCAGCTTTCCTGTGGCATCATCCACAAATACCAACAACGTGCAGCGGGGTCCCCGCTCTTCAAACCAGTGGTAGTCTGAGCCATCCATCTGCACCAGTTCGCCAAAACAGGCTCGCCGCTGACGCATTTGAAATACCTGCAGTTTACGTTTCCGCCTCGGTTTCCAGATCCCTTCGGCCAGCATCAGTTGGCGCACTCGCTCATCCGAAATCCGCAATCCGTGCACTTCCACTAACTTCTCCCTGGCCAGCGTCGGCCCAAAATCCCGATATCGTTCCAAAATGAGCTCCAGGGCCTTCTGCTTCATTTCCGGGTCGAGCTGGTTGTGGCTCGGTTTGCCCCGGCTTTTGTGGATCAATCCCGCTGCCCCATCTGCCTGATAGGCCCGCTTTAGCCGTTTCACCTGCCGTACACTGATCCCTAATTGTTCGGCAGCTTTCTGTTGGCCAACCTGTTTCTTCTCAAGTTGGGTCATGATCCCTAACCGTTTGATTTCTTTCTCGTTCATCGTGTATAGTTTGTCCACTTTCTTGTCCCTTTCCTAGGGGACATTTTAACTTTGGTGAAAGGGGACATTTCTACTTTGGTTTAACATTGGCTATTACTGGCTTGCCCCGCCGGGTGAAACCTCTTTGTCTCACACAACGGGCTGGATTATTCCCTGATCAATTGACCTGTCAAGAGATTTTAAGACCGATTTTTTGTGTTGTCTGACAATTAACCAGTTCATCAGCATGGGTTGGTTGGAATAACCCCCTCCATTCCTCAAAACGATTGGCAAGGGTATTGCAACTCTGGGTCGAACCTGGAACTCTCCAGCAATTCTGGCGTCTTTATGCTATATAATAGGCATTAACCATGCGCACCGCTACCTACCCTACCCGTCGCATCCCCGCCCGTACAGAAACCTCTCTGCTCGAACAGGCGCTCCTGACCCTGCTGTGCGGCCTGGTCTTCTTCTTCCTCGGCCTGGTAGGCTTCGTCCTCGGCTTTCAGCTCTGGTTTGCCGGGCGCATTTTTCCGGGCGTGGCGGTGTCCGGTGTGGACGTCGGCGGGCTGACTCAGACCGCTGCAGCGGCCAAGATCCTCCAGCAAATCACTTACCCGCAGGATGGAAAAATTGTGCTGCAGGAAAAAGAGACCCGCCTGGTCACCCCGGCCCAATTGGGCTTATTCCTCGACCCGGACACTTCTACCCGTGCGGCCTACCAGATCGGCCGGCGCGGTGGCCCAGCTAACGGCCTGTCCGAGCAGTTCGAGGCCTGGTTCTCCGGCTACGATGTTCCTCCAGCGCTGATCTTCGACCAGCGTATGGCTTTCACCTATCTGACCGACCTGGCTAAACAGATCGACCAGCCAACCTTCGAGGCCAGCATCGGCCTGAAAGGCACAGACGTGGTGGTGCACTCAGGTGTGACCGGGCATACACTGGACGTGCCCAGCACGCTGACTCTGCTCTCCATCCAGATCCAGAGCCTGCGCGACGGTGTAGTGCCCTTGGTAGTGCGCGAGAATCCCCCGGTGCTTGTGGACGTCTCACAACAGGCCGACCTGGCGCGCAGCATCCTCAGCGCCCCGCTCAAGTTGGCCCTTCCCTCTGGCCAGCCCGATCAGGCCGGTCCGTGGACATTTGACCCGCCTACCCTGGCCGCTATGCTGGCCTTTGAACGCGTGGATAATAATGGGACAGCCGATTACCAGGTCACACTTAAGAGCGATATCCTGCGTACCTACCTCAAAAACCTGGCTTCCGATTTGGAAAAGAACCCTCAGGACGCCCGCTTCACCTTCAACGACCAGACCGGCCATTTGGATGTGATCCAGCCGTCTGTTACCGGGCGTACTTTGGACGTCGAGGCCACCATCAAGGCCGTCCAGCAGGCTTTGCTGCAGGGTAAACACAAGGTGGCGCTGGTGTTCAACTTCCAGGACCCGGCGGTGACCGACAAAGCCTCCGGCAAGGATTTGGGGATCACCGAGCTGGTCTCGTCAGAAACTTCGTATTTCTACGGCTCCAGCCCTGAGCGTGTGCAGAACATCAAGACTGCCACGGCGCGCTTCCACGGGCTGCTGGTGGCTCCCGGCGAGGTATTTTCGATGGGGCAGGCCCTGGGAGATATCAGCCTCGATAATGGTTACGCCGAGGCGATGATCATCCTGGGCGACCAGACCATCAAGGGCGTGGGCGGCGGAGTTTGCCAGGTGAGCACCACTCTCTTCCGTACGGTTTTCTTTGGCGGCTACCCGATCGTCGAACGCCACGCCCACGCCTACCGGGTGGGCTATTACGAAAAAGAGGCCGGCAACCAGGAAAATTCCAACCTGGCCGGCCTGGACGCCACAGTCTTTTTCCCGCTGGTCGATTTCAAGTTCAAGAATGACACCCCTTATTGGATCCTGATGGAGACCTATGTCAACCCGGCCGCCAGCTCAATTACCTGGAAATTTTATTCGACCTCGGATGGTCGTACGATGAAATGGGAAACCACCGGCCCGCAGAATATCGTCCCGGCCCCCGACCCACTCTACAAAGAGAACTCCAACCTGGCGAACGGTGAGATCAAGCAAACCGATTGGGCCGCCGATGGTTCGGATGTGACGGTGAACCGTACGGTGACGCGCAATGGGAAAGTCTATATCCAGGACACGATCCAGACCCACTATCTGCCCTGGCAGGCGGTGTACGAATACGGGCCAGGGACAGACGTACCCACGCCCACGCCGTAGCAAAAATCCTACTGCAGCGTCATAAACACATCTTCGATGCTAGCCTCGCCTCGCCGCACTGACTGCACCGCCAACCCGGCGGCCTCCAGGCCGCGGCTGATCTGACCGGCCTCTACCTCGGAGACTGCCACCAGGCGCAGGTGATCGCTGGCCAGGGCCGCCCGTAACACTCCCGGCAAACCTTCCAGCACCTTTAGGGCCGCCAGCAGCGGCTCGGCCGTCACCTCCCACACCTGCCCGGGCAAGGACTTTTTCAAGCGTCCCGGCTCTTCCAGCGCCAGCAGGCGTCCGGCCCGCATGATCCCTACCATCGAGCAGTATTCGGCCTCGTCCATATAATGCGTGGTGACCATGATGGTGACTCCCTGGGCAGAAAGGGTATAGATCAGGTCCCAGAAGGCGCGCCGCGCCACCGGGTCGACCCCGCTGGTCGGCTCGTCCAGGAATAGCAGGCCGGGCTGGTGCACAATGGCGGTTGCCAGGGCAATGCGCTGCCGCCAGCCGGTGGACAGGTTTTGTACGCGCTGGTCTTGCACCGGCTCCAATCCCAGGCTGCCGAGCAGTTTCTTTACCCGTCCCGGGTCGACCACACCATATACCCCGGCGTAGAAAGACAGGTTCTCCCGCGCGGTCAGCTCGTTGTACAGGGCAAATTTCTGCGACATGTACCCGCAGCGAGCACGCACCGCTTCAGCCTGAGCGGTAACATCGTATCCCAACACCTGCGCACGGCCCTCGGAAGGATGCAGCAGACCCAGCAGCATGCGGATGGTGGTGGTCTTGCCCGAGCCGTTCGGTCCCAGGTACCCCAGCACCTGCCCGGCCTCCACCTCGAAGGTGAGGTGATCGACTGCCACAAAATTGCCAAAGCGGCGGGTCAGACCCTCGGTACGGATTACCCCCGTTTTGGTGGGGGTCACTGCAGTCATGCCTGCTCCTCCGCCAAGGCAATAAACACGTCTTCGAGCTGGGCCTCGATCGGGCCAAAGCTTTCCACCGAACCGCCGGCTACTGGGATGCCCTCCTCCAGGCGCTGAAGGACCGCCTGGGCCAACCCTTCGCCCACACGCAGGTGGAAACGGCTGCCGAAGCGCTGCACCGTCTCCACGCCCGGCGCAGACCGCGCCAATTCTAACAACAGCTCCTGCGGGCTGCCGGACAGCTCGAGGATGCGGCCGGCCAACAGACCGCGCAAGTCGCGCGGCGTACCCTCGGAGATCAGCTTACCGCCGCGCAGGAACCCGACCCGCTTGCAGCGCGCCGCCTCGTCCATATAAGGTGTGCTGACCAGCACACACAGGCTTTCTTCCTGCAGCAGGCCGATGATCAGCCGCCAGAAATCCTGGCGGGTCACCGGGTCGACCCCAGTGGTCGGCTCGTCCAGCAGCAAAATACGCGGCCGGTTGATGAGCGCCAGCGCCAGGCCGAGCTTCTGCTTCATCCCGCCGGAAAGCTGCCCGGCGCGCCGCTCAACGAAATCGGCCAGCCCGACGAAGGCGAGGATTTCCTGGCTGCGCATCTTCCACTGGCTGCTGGGTAAACCGCGTACTTCGGCAAAGAAACGCAGGTTTTCCAGCACGGTCAGCTCCTCATACAATGCGAAGCGCTGCGCCAGGTAACCGATCTGCTCGCGCGCCCGCTCGACCTGGCCGGCCACGTCAAACCCGGCCAGGGACGCCCCGCCGCTGTCTGGGTGGAGTGCGCCGCACAACAGTCGTAGCAGGGTGGTTTTACCGGCCCCATCCGGCCCAACCAGCCCATAAATCTCGCCTTCCGAAACTTGCAGGCTGACGCTGTTCACTGCGTGGGTGCTCCCAAAAGACTTGCACAGATCGCTGGCCTGGATCAATACTTCAGCCATATCCCCTGCCTGATCCTACCGTCCGGCCTGAAAATGAACATCCGCCGGCATACCTGGTTTGAGCAGTCCACCGGTTGGGTCCAGGTCCAGCTTTATGGCAAACACGGTAGCTTTGCGGCTGTCGGTGGTCTGCACGTTGCGTGGGGTAAATTCGGCCTGGTCGGAGATATAAGCCACCGTACCGTTAAAAGACTGCTCCGGGAACGAGTCAGACGTCACCGGGTAAACCTGGCCGAGCATAATCACCCCGTAGCGGTCCTCTGGTACGTAGATGGTCAGGGTCAATTCGTCCAGGTTGCTGACCACCACCAGGTTAGCCCCCGGCGTGGCGGTCTCTCCCGGCTGGAATAACACTTCCAGCACTACCCCATCAATAGGAGAGACGATCTTTTCATTGGAGCTGGTGACCTGGGTAGATTTCGCCCCGGAGTATAGGTCCATCAAAACGCCCCCGGCCTTGACGGGGTTTCCTTCCTTGACATAGACATTTTCTACCGTACCTCCAACGCTCGAAGAAAGGTGGATCAGGGTAGCCTCGATCATCCCTGAATAGGTGAACGAACGGCTGCCGGCCGCGTTTTGCTCGACATAATAAGCGGCGGCAGCCAGGCCAAGGATGACGATCAGGAAAACAGGGAAGATTCTGCGTGGGTCGAGATGCATGGCACTCTCCTTATCAGTCCAGGCTCTTGCGGAAGCGCACCGCCGCGGCGCTCATCACCACCACGGCAAACAAAGTCAGCATGAGGATTTCGCTCCATAAGGCCGATGCCCCTACCCCTTTCAGCACAATCCCACGCGCGATGATCAGGAAGTAGCGTAGCGGGATGGCATAGCTAACCACGCGCAGCCAGACCGGCATGGCTGCCAGCGGGAAGAAGAAACCCGAAAGAAAGATGGAGGGCAGGATGGTGAACATGGTGGTCAGCATGGCCTCCTGCTGGGTATTGGCGATGGTCGAGATGAGCAGCCCGATCCCCAGGGTTGTCACCAGGAACAGGCCAGACAGGATGAGTAATAAAACCAGGTTCCCGTTGATTGGCACGCGGAAGAGCAGCACGCCCACCGCCAGGATTTCGAGCGTGTCCATGAAAGAAATCAACACGTAAGGGGTCAGCTTGCCGATCACCAGCTCCCACGAGCGCAAAGGGGTGACGATTAACTGCTCAATTGTGCCGCGCTCGCGTTCGCGCACGATGGAGGTGGAGGTGAGCATGGTGGTCAGAAACTGCAGGATCATGCCGATCAAGGCCGGGATCATGTAATAGGCGCTGACCAGGCCAGGGTTGTACCAGACCTGAGTGCGCACATCGATCGGAAGCTGCTGCAATAGGCCGCCCATGCCTATTTTCTCCAGCCGTGAGGCCATCAACTGGGTGGACTGCGTCTGCCCGATCAGCACCGCCGCGGCCAGGGCGGTGCTGGCGACGGTCGGGTCGGAGCCATCGATGATGAACGCTACCTGGGCCGAGCCGCCCGCGTCGAGGGTGCGCCCATAACCGGGGGGGATGATCATACCGGCCCTGGCCGAGCCGT
Source organism: uncultured Chloroflexia bacterium (assembly GCA_963820415.1). Classification (GTDB taxonomy): domain Bacteria; phylum Chloroflexota; class Anaerolineae; order Anaerolineales; family Anaerolineaceae; genus CAWFZT01. Next base: position 451,100 of record CAWFZT010000006.1, read on the forward strand.
TATCGATCAGGTTCTTGATGTCAGTTTCAGAGGAGGCCACGTAGGCCAGAGTAAAATAATCAGCTTGCTGGTAGGCTTCGATCAGGTGCCGGGAAGCCGGAGACTGGTCTTGGTCGGAGACCACCAGGGCGATATTGCGCACGTCGTTGGTGGCGGCGTAGCCGAGCAAGAAAAGCATCACCACTGGCATCATGAACGTGATCCCCAGGGTGCGTGGATCGCGTACGATCTGGATAAACTCCTTGGAAATCAAGCTGATCAGGCGTTTAACCATTTTGCGCCTCCGCCGGTTCGGACAGGATGCCGTGCAGGTAGATGTCGACGAAAGCCTCCAGGGCGTGATTGCCCATGGAAGCCAGAGCTTCCTCCGGCAAGACCTGCTCGGTGATGTAGTAAGAGAAGAATAACCCGGCGAAAGAGCGCGCCAGGATGGGCAGCGGCACCGACCGCAGCTTGCCGCGTTTCTGTGTGACCATCTGGCCCAGGCTGATCAATTCAGGCAAAGCCTCAAAGTAAACTGTCGACAGGTGTTTGCCGTTGAACTCGACCAGCTCGGTGAACAACAGGTTGAACAGGTCCTGGCGCTGGCCCAGGCCGCTGACCACCAGGCCAGCGGCCTGCTTCAAGAAATCCCCGACTGTATCACCGCCGGCCTTTGCCAAAAGGGCAAGGATCTCGTGGTAGGGGTGTTTGGCCATGAAAACGGCTTCCCAGATAGCCTCTTTGCTGGCGAAATGGGTATAGATGCCGCCCATGGTAATCCCAGCCTTTTCGACGATCTGGCGCATCGAGGTGCCATGGAAGCCCTGCAGCATGAAAAGCTGGTAAGCCGCTTCGATGATCCTGGCACGTGTGGCTTCACCCTTCGTAATTGTGGTATCGTTCATAAATACCCCTTCAAAATAAAAAGCGAGCGCTCGCTATTATTTTAGCAAATGCGAAGGCGGATGTCAACTATATAAGGGTTACGGGTTGGATTATTCCCCGAACCATTTTTTACCAAGGGTCACCGCCGCCTCGATAAAATAATCCCTTACCACCAGCCAGGGAACATCGATCAACAGGTCGGGTTGGCGATCGCGGTCGGCGTTGTCGAACATAACCATGCTCTCTACCGCCATCAGGCCGAAATCTCTTATATCTGGGAATTTCGTTTTTCCCAATTCCAGCAGGTCAGCCAGGGGTATCTTGTGTGAGATGACATATAAATCGTAAAAATCCTTGCGGCTGCCCCGGCCGACCAGGGCATCCAGCTTCATCAGTCCAATGTCGGCTGCTGAGGCCAGGTGCACTCCTTCAGCTTGCCAGGTAGATTGCAGCAAAGGATAGCTGTAGCCAAAAAAACCTACCCGGATATCTTCCACGATCAGCACCAAATTGCCAATCGAATTTTCCGCAACCATGGGAGACAAAACTGTGAAGGATTGAATAATTCCCTGACGGGTTTGGAGATCGACCTCATCTGTTTGCGAAAAGAAATCAAGATCATCCGATTGCCTGTGGCCCAACTGCAGCGCCAGGCCAGTTTCGCCTGCCAGGTAAAACTTCGCAGCAAATTCCTGTTTTCCGGCAAAGATTAAAAGAGCATGCAAGGCCGGAGAAACCGTCTCCCAATGCGGCGAGGTCAGTAAGGCCATGCGCGCTCCACTCCTGTTTTTGGCTTATCCTGCCGTGGCAGACCCAACAGCACGCACCACAAGTTGTAGCGCCGGTACGACAGGCGGCGCAGACCGTTTTCACCCACCCAGGCCGTGATTTTCTGCCGCCCGTAGAAACAGAACAGCCAATTCAGTTCTTCCCGGCTGCCCAAAGCTAAAATACGCTCCATTACCAGGGCGGCGTCTTTTTCGGCATCCAGATCGTCAAAGCGGTATTCCTGGAAAAAAGGCACCGTGCTGGTAGGAATTTGGCGGGAAACAGGCTGGGGAGGCATAAGATCAGGCAAGTGCATCCTTTCCTTTGATCGGTCAAAATTATTATAGCATTGGTTCTTTGGGATTTACCGAAGAAGTCCATCACGGCGATTCCCAAAGAGCATTACGGTTGGTTTCGTAATCGGTCGCCTTTATGTGTTAAAATGAATTGATTACGGATGAACCTTCTACTACAACGCCCCGCCATCACTGCCCAGAAAGAAGCCCCTGCATTCACGCTTACGGTGGTCTGCCTGGGCGACAGCATCACCCGCGGGAAGGTCAGCGCCAGCTACATTGATATACTCGACGAAAAGATGGGCCAGGATGGTTTTCAATTCGTCAACGGCGGGGTGAACAACGACCTGGCCTATAACGTTTTGATACGGCTGGACGATTTCATCGAGCTAAAGCCGCAGTTCGTCACCCTGCTGGTCGGCACGAATGACATCCTGGCGCAGCATACTCCCTACAAAGGGTTAGCCCTGCGCATGCTCAAACGCCTGCCGCAGAAAGCGGATTTTGGATGGTACACCGCCAATCTGCGTGAAATCATCCGGCGCATCAAGCTCTGGACGCAAGCCAAAATTGGGCTGCTCTCCATCCCGGTTATCGGCGAGGATTTGAGCTCGCCGGCTATCGAGATGGTTAAGATGTTTAACACCGCCGTGCGCCAGATTACCGTGCAAGAGAAAATCAGCTACCTGCCGGTTTTCGAGCGCCAGGTGGAATACTTGAAAGCCACACGTACGAAACCGGAAGGGCGGGCGTATGCTCACTTTATGCTGATGACCGGCGAACTGGTGGCTGAGCGCGGTCTCTTTCATGTGGACTACGATACATTCTCGCGGCGTAATGGCTACCACCTGGTAACGGATGGTGTGCATTTCAACCGGCAGGGGGCCAGGTTGATCGCTGAAGAGATTGAGAACTGGCTGTGCGCAAACGCTCAGTGAGGCTGACTTCTTTGCAAAGTCCATTGCGTGACACCATTCGTACCGTTTGTTCCCTGCCAGGGTTATAATCAATGCTATGATTTATCAGCAAAGCCTGGGTTATATTACCGAAATTATCAAGAATTATGTCGACGCAGGCCGGATAGCGCGGAAATTCTGGTATTACCTAGGACGCCAGGTGGTCATCTCTTATGCCAGCCTGCTGTTCACTCCAGACATCGTCTACGACGCCCCCATCCCACCCGGGCCAAAGATCCTGGTAGTCAACCACCCGTGCACGGTGGACCCACTCATGCTGACTATCCTGGTGCCGGACCAGGTAAGTATCCTGATCCTGGACACCCTATTCAAGATACCCGTCATCGGTCCCTCACTGCGCTTTTGTGAACACATTCGCGTGGACAGCGAAAATGGCGCACCTGCCATGGAAAAAGCCCTGAAATATGTAAAGGAAGGCCGCACGCTGGGAGTGTTCCCTGAAGGAGCCATCAGTCCAATTGAGGGCGGCTACCAACGGCCTCACAGCGGCGCCGCCCGCCTGGCGCTGGCCTCCGGGGCTACGGTCATCCCGGTCGGCATCCACCTGGACGCCCGCTATATCCACCTGGCGCACACCCAGGTGAAAGGCAAATCCGAGCTCGGCACCTGGTACACCCATGGCCCGTATGCCATGACGGTCGGTAAACCGTCTGTGTTCCACGGGGATGCTGAGGATCGCCAGTTGGTCGCCAAAGTGACTGGCCAAATCATGCAGTTGATCGCCGAAGTAGACCAGGAAAGCGCCCGGCGTATCCTGTTCGCCCAGAAGCACCCCCAGCCACGGCGCGTTGAACCATCCGTCATCCTTCGTATGATTGCCTTGCGCATGGTTACGACCCTGTCAGGGCTGGTCTTCGCCGGAAGCAAATAGGGACATTCCGGAATGACAGCGGGCTGAACGCTATGCGCCAGCCCGCTGTCATTTTTAAAATGTGGTAATGTATAATCCCCTGTGGAGAAACCCTATGCCCGCCCCCAACATCCTCTTAATCTCCACCGACCAGGAAATCGTTGTGTAGGAAGAAATCACACCATGCCTCATCCACCAAGACTCCGTTGGTCTGGAAAGTATTCTTGATAACCGTACCTGTTTTGCGGTATTTGGCCTGGATTTCGGCCGCCGTACGGAAGAAATCCAGGCCCATCATCATTTTCCTGAAAAGCCGATTCCCTTGCGAAGGTTGAGAGCCACGATTTCTATGTAACGGTCACCCTTCGCAAGGGGTCTTTAGATAGCTGGCAGTTGAACTGCCAGCCATCCTGTTTTGGCCTAATACGTATCGCGCAGCGAGCGCACTTTCAGCAGCTTGCCCATCTCAGCCTGGGTCTTTCCGTTCGGCAGCGGGCAGGTGATCGTGACTTTGTAACCGGCCGGAACGTCAAAGTAGTTGTCGCTGAAGACGATATCCAGGCCCTCAAAGCTCAGCTCAACGAAACGCGCCAACGAGCTAGAAGTCAGGTCGATCACCAGATTCTTATCCACCTGCTCCAGCTCGACATTCAACTCCGGGTCGACCAGTTCGAGATGCTTGTTGGGCGCAAAAGTCGCCACGTTCAGCGCCTTGCGCTGCTCGCCTTCGAACAGCTCGGCAATGAAGACTACCCTGCGGCGCTGCTCATCGGCCAACTTGAAGTCCATCGAGCATACCTCGCTCGCAGATTGGGCAGGGACGCTGGTGGCAGCTTCGCCGTTCTGCAGCACTTCGCCGTGCAGGGTTACCAGCGCCCAGCGCACCTTGCCCTGCCACGTCTTGAGCGTGTCGTTGGTGACATGTACACCCATGCGCGAGCCTGTAAAACCTTTGACAGCGTTGGTCACCACGGTGGAAAGATCGTTGTAACCGGCGCCGCCGCGCGGCAGTTGGTCGAAGATCGACAGCATCACCGGGGCATAGAAGCGGCGCGCCGCGTAATGCAGCGCCTTCCAACGCCCGAAGTAATCCAGGCTGGACCAGGAGGCTACCGGCCAGCAGTCATTAAGTTGCCAGTAGATGATGCCGCTGACCCGGTTGGGGTGGCGCCTCCAGTGCTCCACGCCGTAACGGATACCTTCAGCTTGCAGAACCATGGAGAGATATACCAGCGACTGGAAATCTTTGGGCATGCGAAATGTGTCGGTCATCTGTGAGAGCATCAGGCCGTTGCCATTACCGCTGCGCTGGTGATATTCCATCAGGTAAGAAGTCATGTTCCAGTCCGGCTCGCTGGCATAGGTCTTGATCGTTTCGAAAGGCGGCAGGGCCTGGAAACCAAACTCGCTCATGAAGCGCGGGTAAACGTCCCGGTAGGCGGTAAACGGCTTGCGCCCATGCCACACGTCCCAGTAGTGCATGTCGCCCACCGACTGGCTGTTGCTGTCTTTGAAAGGCGTATTGGATGAAGGCGAGCTCGGCCAGTAGGGATGGTCGGGATCCATCTCGGCTACCCAGGCGCGCAGGGTGTGGAAGTAGAACTTTTCGTAGGCATCCTGCAACACCTTGAATTCGGGCCTCTCCCATTTCCAGTATTCCCAACCTTCCTCCATCTCATTGTTGCCGCACCACAGGGCCAGGCTGGCGCGATGGCGCAGGCGCTTGATGGCTTCCACGCTCTCGACGTACACGTTTTCGTGAAATTCGGGCTCGTCCAGCGGGTATATCGAGCAGGCGTAAACGAAATCTTGCCAGACCAGGATGCCCAGCCGGTCGCAAATGTCGTAAAAGGTTTCGCTTTCGTAGAAACCCCCGCCCCACACACGCAACATGTTCTGATGGGTGGCGACCGCGTCGCCAAGCAGCTTGTTCAGCAGAGCCTCGGTGATGCGCGTTGGGAAAGAGTTGGTCGGGATCCAGTCGGCGCCCTTGGCAAAAATGGGCACACCGTTTACTACAAAAGTGAACGACTTGCCCCATTGGTCGGGCTGGCGGCGCAGCTCAATCGTGCGCAGGCCGAGCTGGTAGTGGCGCCGGTCGAGGATATGCTCGCCACCCGCCAAGGTGAGATTGACCTTATATAGCGGCTGCTCACCGTATCCGCCCGGCCACCAGAGCTGTGGGTCAGGGATCTCGACGGAGAGCGCGCCACTCTCGCCGGACAGGCTAGTCTCGACGGCCAGCTTCTTGCCGCCATGGGGAGCAGTAACCACCATGTGGGCTGTCAGCGGCCCGTTTTCCAGGCGTTCGAGCGCCAGGCTGGCCTCGACAGTTACTTTCTTTCCAGCGTGGAACTGGCGCAGGTGGATGTCTTCAAAACGCGCCAGGCTGACGCCTTCCAGGCGGATATCCTTCCAAATGCCAACCGGGGGAAGCATCGGGCCCCAGTCCCAGCCGAACTGGCAAGGAGCTTTGCGCACGTATACGCCGCCCGGGATGGCCTGGGTTACGCCCAGCAGGGGGCGTTCTTTATTGCGCCGGGCACCGTAGGCCACCGTCGATTTGAAATAGACCAGCACCTCATTTTCGCCAGTCTTGAGCAGCGACTTGACATTCCAGCGATACTGCCGGAACATGTTTTCCCCCCGACCGACCAGGCTGCCGTTGACGTAGACGCGCCCCAGGGTGTCCAACCCATCGCAGACCAGGTTGACCTGCGTCTCTGCCAGCATCTCTTTCGAGACGTTGAAGCTGCGCCGGTAGACCCAATCGGCCTCAGCTACCCATTGGACCCGCTTTTCATTATCCGCCACGAACGGGTCCGGGATGCGTCCCAATTCGAGCAGGTCGGTGTGCACGCCGCCAGGCACCTGGCCCGACAGCCATTCATTACTATTGGCCTGGCGGAACTGCCAGGAACCATTTAATGATTGGATCGGCATGGTTCATTCCTTTCGATGATTGAAAATCCCCGCAATTATAAACCTTCATCCCTTCCTGTGACGCATGTATTCGCCAAAAATGCCTCCATTAAGCCCACCCGCCAGGACCACCACGACCATCAACAGGATCAGGATCGACCGGGTGGTCAGGAAGGCGAAAATGAGCGGCGCAGCCGCCCCAAAACTGCCGTAAACGCCGTAGGTCGGCCCACGACCGTCGCTGGCCATGCCGGTGATGATCCAGGCAACCAGGAAGGGTCCGACCAGGCAGGCCAGCAACACGAAAACTTGCAGCAAGTCGACCCCAGTCGCCTCGTTAGAGGATACGATGCCCAGGTTGATTACAAGCAATAGCACCACCTGGTAGATCAAATTCAGGCCAATGGCGCTGGCCAGCAGCCAGAAACTGAGACCCTTTGTATTCATCAAACGTTTGAAGTCCATGGTTACCCCTCCGTGGTAAAAGTTAATTCACTTCCTGTAAATTGGCATCGCTGAGCAGGTAATTGGTAGCGGATTATTCTTGCACCTTTCAAGACATATTCACCACCTCCTCAATAGCGACCGGCTTGATGTGACGCGGGTCACGCACCACCCAGCGCAGCATGGCTAACGCCGCCAGGGCCACCACCAGGGTGATGGCAAACAGGGTTGGATACCCAAACACGCTGGCCAGCGCTCCTCCCAGCAGCGGCGACAGGCCGGCCGCCGCCCCTCCTACGGTATTACTCAACCCGATATAGGTTGGCCGTACTTTCGGCAGGCAGAACTCCATCACGAACATCATCGAAAGGAATAAACCCGCTAAACTGGCCCCGCGCAGCGCAAAGACCACGTAGAACCAATCCGGATAAGGGGCAAGGAAGGCCAGCAGGATCGAAAGGGCAGCCAACAATACGCTAAGCTCCATCACCAGCTTATAGCCCTTGCGGTCCGCCAACGGGCCAAAGACCAGGTTAAAGGTCGCCTGCCCGATCAGCAAAGCCGCATTGAACTCGCCTACCTTACCATCCGCCAGGCCCCAGTGCTGTTGAGCGTAGACAGCCAGGAATCCCCAGGCCATACCGCTCAGGTTCAATACCACCTGTGTAAGCAAAAAATTGGAAAAATTGCGATCTTTCTTCAATACTGCCGGCAGTTTGCCCCAATATTGGCGGAAAGAGACCGGCTCATCGTGGGTTACCACGGGAATTTCACGCGTCTGGGTGATGAAACAATAAGAAATCAAAGTAAAGGCAGCCGTGATTGAAAAACAAATGATATAGCCATATGGAAAAGGATAGCGGTCGAGCAGCCAGGCTGCCAAACTCGCCCCAATCACCCCGGCGGCATTGCCCAGGAAATTGGTGGCGCCGAAGAAGATCCCCCGCCGCTCCTGGGGGATAATTTTGGCCAGCATTTCCTGCCAGGCCACGGCGGTCAGGCCTGCGCCGAGGGTATGCCAGGCAAACAGCAAAAAGAAAACCATCACTGCCAGGGAGGGTTTACCGATCGACAGCCAGACCGCCGCCGGTAAGAGGAACAACGGCACACGTTCCAGGAGCATCCCCTGGAACGCCATGATGTTACGCTTTACCGGGGTGTGTTCGACCCAATTGGCAGTTAAGAGCTGCGGCGCAGTGAAAAAAGACGTGCTGATCATAGCAATTAAACCGATGAGCAGCTTACTATCCGTATAATGACTGATGTAGAGAGGAAGTATCACCGCTGGAGCAAGGAAGCTGTAACCAAACCAAAAAAAAGAACCATCAAGCAGGTTAAATGTAAAATTCCAGCGGAAATTGCGGCGAACCCTTTCCTCGAAATCCGGCAGCACGCTCAAACCCTCCTCCGGCGTTGAGAGAACCAAATACCCGCTCCCAAAAAGAGGGCGCAGGCCATCCCTCCCCCAAACCACAGCCAGGACCAGCGCTGCGCCGGCACAATCAATAAAGTGATCGAATAGGGGGGAAAGGTATAGTTCAAAGATGGCTCGGCCGGGAAGGCCGGCTTTTCTGATACGGTAACCTGGCCCTGATCCAGCGCCCATACCTGCACCTGGCCGCCTAACTGGATCCAATAATGAAAGAGCAGATAATACAGCGGCGGGTGCCGGTCAACGTCCATGCTCAGGCGGATCATGTCCGGCACCGAATGGCGGACCAGCCAGATATTGAAGGCCTCGTCCAGCCAGACCGTTTTATTATCGATCTGGTAAAGGCGCAGTGCAGCTCCCGCCACGCTGATGCCCAGCAGAGCCAGAATGGCAATAGGATAGGGGTTGTCTTTTTACTTTCGTTTATAACAGTCTGCATAGTTGCCCTAAATACCATTCCACGGAAATTGCCTGGATGACGAAGGTCTGGCTTTCATTCTTTTCAAGAAAATCATTAGTAGCGGAATTATTCTACCACCTGCGTACCGCGATAAACCCAATCTTTCCTCCCGATTCTAGATTACAATACTCTTGAAAACCAGGGAACAAGCCCAATATTAGCCTTTCCAAAGAACCGAGAATCAGGTCTTTAACGGTCAAAATTGAGAGGATTGAATGAATGTTATAATTTGTTACTGAGATCCTTTGCCTAATGATCGCTAAATCTCGTAAATTCAAGTTTTCTCTGCGAGGAAGGCATATGAATTCCCCTTTAGATGGCCTCTGGCAATTATATTTTTTCCCAGAACAAGATACCCCAATCAAACATCCTGATGATTTACAAAAACCAGGGCGAAACCCATTCCGGCTCAGGTCCCTGGCAATGTCGAGATCGATTTACAACGAGCTGGCCTGCTCCCCGAACCCTTTTATGCTGATAACATCCGTAAACTGCGCCCCTGGGAGACGCACGAATGGTGGTATGTTAGAGAGTTTGAAATACCGGTGGGTGCAGGTAGCGATCCCTGGGATTTAGTTTTTGAAGGCCTGGATACGCTGGCTACAATCTGGATAAATGGGGTAGAAATCGGTCGAACATCCAATGCGCTCATCCCCCACCGGTTCGATATTACGCCTTTCATAAAGGTTGGCGCCTCCAACCAAATTGCCACCAGGCTGGCATCTGTAATAAACTACGCCCGCCATTTCCAATATGATGCTGGGGCGATAAGCTCTGAAGGGCGCGACGAGGGATTATTTATCCGTAAACCTCCCCACAGTTGGGGGTGGGATATCATGCCACGGGCTCCAAGCGCTGGTATTTAGCGCCCGGTATATTTGGAACAACACCCTGCCAATGCCATTGAACAACTTTATTACTGGACGGCTGAAATCCATCAGGAAAGCGCGACTTTAGGAGTGCGTTACCAATTCCGCACCGACTCAGTTGACCTGGATAACCTGCAGCTTGAGCTCCACGGAGTGTGGGGGGCACACTTTCCATCACGTAATGCCGGTGGAGTTTCTGGCTGGGGGCTTCTATATACCGGTGCCGGGTGCACGCTTATGGTGGCCGCGGGGCTATGGCGAACCCAACCTGTATTCAGTCACGGCACAGTTGAAAAAGAACGATCAGGTCATTGCAGAACTTTCTGAAATAATTGGCATTCGTAAGATAATTGTAGATCGTACGGAAGTGGGCGGTAAATTGTTTACTCCACGACCTGTCGAAACTGGCGTGGCGCGGGTTGACCAGGATCCCGATCCAGATAGCCACTTCGTTTTCTATGTAAACAATCACCCCATTCTAGTCAAAGGTACCAACTGGGTCCCCTTAGATGCCTTCCACTCCCGGGACCGCTCGCGCCTGGATCAGGCCATAGAACTGGTTCATGATCTGGGTTGCAACATGATCCGCTGTTGGGGCGGAAATGTATATGAAAGCGATGCTTTTTATGACCTGTGCGACATGAAAGGCTTTATGGTCTGGCAAGATTTTATCTTTGCTTGCTGTAGCTACCCACAAACGAAAAATTTCCTCGAAGAAGTGCGCCAGGAAGTAGAAACAGTGACGGTTCGCCTGCGCAACCATCCTTCGCTGGCGATCTGGTGTGGAGATAATGAGAACGATATGACCTATCTCTTTGTAGGTCTTTCGCCAAGGTTGAACCGGCTGACACGTGAGGTTATCCCACAAACGCTGCATCGCTGTGACCCATACCGCGAATATGTGCCCAGCTCACCTTACGTTCTACCCTCAGTGGAACTGCTGCCTGATGCCTGGCAGCGCACACCCGAGCAGCATTTGTGGGGACCGCGCGGTTATTACAAGAACTCTTTTTATACCAACCATAATGCACATTTTATTGGAGAAATCGGCTATCACGGCTGTCCAAATGTTATTTCGATCCAGAAGTTCATATCTCCCGAAAAATTGTGGCCGTGGCAAGGCAACAGCGAATGGCATGCTCACGATGTGTACCATTGGCAGAAACCCGGCAGGGATCGCGACCGTATCCAATTAATGGCGAACCAGGTGCGTGAACTATTCGGCGAGGTCCCTGGTGACCTGGAAACTTTCGCCCTTGCCAGCCAGATTACCCAGGCGGAAGCTAAGAAGTTTTTCATTGAATCCACACGTTTACGCAAGTGGCAAACCAGCGGTATTTTATGGTGGAATGTGCTGGATGGTTGGCCGCAATTCTCGGATGCCGTGGTGGACTACTATTTCGGGAAAAAGTTGGCCTACCAATACATCCGGCGCTCACAGCAACCCATATGCCTGGTGATCGGCGAGGCTGAAGCCAACAAGTACCTGCCGGTGGTAGCCTGCAACGACAGCTTGAAAACGGTTGATTTGCGCTGTCGGGTATGGGAAGCTGACAGCGGAACAACCCTTTTTGAAAGCAAAATTCAACTACCCGCCAACCAGAACTGGCGGGTGGGGCGCATCCGCACTTTCGCCAGCGACCAGTGCCTTTACCTTATGGAATGGGAAGTTGACGGACAGGTATTCGGCAACCATTACCTGGTCGGCATGTCACCTCATTCCCTGGAGCGCTACCAGAAATGGCTTCCGTTGATCGCCGCACTTTCAAGGAATTTTGATGCTGCAAATGTCGCCAAATAACTCCGGAGTTTTGGTATGACTGACCCAGCTCTTTCCCCCGTCCAGCGCTTCACCCGCATTGTGGTGTTGATATCCTCAAACCCATCCAGCCCGGGGCTTTACACATGGGAATGTGTTACCTTTTGGGAATGAAGAACAAATCAAAGCTGAGGTAGCGCGGGTAATGTCTGCACTAAAATAATAAATATGGAGGATGGTTTTTGGCCATCCTCCATATTTATTTAATTCTTTGTTGCAGATTGAGAAAGGAATTACTTCTTATTCTCAGTCTGGATCTGCTTCAAGGCTGCGATCAGTTTCTGATTGGCAGCCGGCAGAGTATCTGCAGCGGTAGCTTTATTATTGTTGATCGGATCAAGAGCGGCGCCAACGACCTGGTCTAATTGGTCGAAGCGGACCAAGAGGTGGTTGGGGCTTTCCTTGCCGTACTTGAGCGAGCCGTCAAAGGCAGCCTTCACCTCATCTACGGTCATATTGGGAATGGTCTTGTACCAGTCCTGGACCAGGCTTAAGCGCACTGGCGGGTTATGCGTCACATTGACCAAAGACGCCATGGTCTCTTTGGAGATCAGGAATTTAAAGAACGTCCAGGCTTCATTCGGGTGGGGGGTCTTGGAGGACATGATCCAGGGATCGGCGAATTGCACATCCTTGCGGGCAGCATTGCCGTAAGGAAGTGCAGCCACACCCATTTTGAAGTCCTTGATGTCTGAGAACTGATACCAGCCCCAGCCACCCGTTACCTCGACGGCAGTCTTCTGACCGCGGAAGGTGTGCTGGAAATCACCGCCCATACCAGATACAGTCGCCGGATCAGGCATGTAATGCAGTTTCCAGACGAGGTCCTGGCGGGCCTGGATGGATTCCGTGTTGACGACGCTGGCAAGCTAGATGACACGGGGTCTAAGCCTGTTCCCGGATGCCGCCATGATCACTAAGGTGACCTGCATCCAGGGTCAGCTAGTTGGTTGTTGTGAACGATACCCCCCAGGTTCACTTTGAGAGTATCAGAAACCCTTACTAAGGGAGGAGAATATTTTTTTGCACTTTATTTTCTGGCAGCGTTTGAAATCGAAGAAATAAAATCTATTTGGAAAAAATTTTTCTCGCGAGAACTACCCCACATATGTATGCTGGTGTCGTATTTCGGGTATTTTTTGAATATTCTGCTACCCTTTTGAGGTGTAGCACTGTAGCACTGTAGCAACGGTATACATTGCTACACCCCCTGGAATTGCTTCTTTGGGAATTTCCAATGCAATTTAGATTTAATAATAGGAAGTCTTTGATCGCTGAAAAAGAACCTAATCGAAGTACGTTTTGCAGGCGTTACAATAATAGCTACCTGGTTTGGGTCCGTTGGGCACCAATTTATATTTAGTTGTTGCACTTGCGATACTGATTGTGTGACCTATAATGCCGGCTTGCACGTTTGCTGTATCCTCAGACCCACAATGGGGGCATGATTGAAGTTCGGCATTTTCAAAAAAAGAATGGATTCTCGAATCTCTAGAAATTGAATTTCCAGGCGTTTCAAAGTCTCCTCATCTATTTTCAACATTTTTTTCCCTCTGTATTCCGATTTGCTGGCGAAGCGCCTGGTGTTTTTGATTCCCGATCCGAATTATGCTCTACAAATGTCCTGAAATCAGATCCACTAAGGAATTATCTGGAATTGTAGCAGATAGGAGGTCGTGCTACACTGCTACACCGCTACACTTTGCTCCTATGGGAGAGAATGCTTCCTAACATTAATTGCCTATGAATATTGTACAAAATTACACGGGGGTTATATCTCAAGCGATGGGGTTGGCTACCAATTACAAGATGAAAATCACCTAAAAGGATTATGGGGGTAAATCAGGCAGCCCTGTGCTGCGCAGTTGAGTGATATGTTTATTGGGTTTGGAATGCAAATTCACCCAATCGCCTACCAGTTTTGTGACAAACACAGTTCTTAATGAGGGTGTCGAAAAATCGGGAAAAGTTGAAGCAACCGATCTGATAATGTAAGTTCAACCGGTAAAAAAGGCTCGATTTGCACCTTTACAACTCAAAATTGACCCATATACCCATTTATTCCACCTCCTTTTTGTACGAATCGACAATGCGCCCCTGGTTAGGCTGCCGCAACCTGGGTTTTGAAGCCCACCCCGGTCAGCACCTTGACTACTTGCTTTACGTTGAGCATGATGGCCGTGAAAAAGGCCTGGACAGCGAACTTCATCTTTCCAAGATAGCGGCATCGTCCAAACCCATGCCCTTGTTTGGCTTCCCCAAATTTTCGTTCAATCTTGTAGCGCTCCTTCAATCCTTGGCTATACTGGGAGGTTTTGACCAAATCCAGCCAAACTTGCTTGTTGTCATCTTTCTTCTCAATGCGGGTGCGCATCAGATGGATGGCCGAATGCAAGCCTCGCAGTTCCAGGTGATAATGATTGTCCCCATCATCATAACCTTTGTCTGCGGTGTAGGTCTCCACCGGAAGCTGTTGTTTAAGATCATGGTCGACCAGAGAACAGAAATGATGCCCATCATAGGCTTCGCCGGAGGTGACCTCCAGACTGGTGATCAGCCCGTTTTCAGCATTTAGACTGACATGCGCCTTGTAGCCAAAGAAATATTCGGTTTGTTCCTCTTCCTTGCCATCTTCCGTCTTCACTTTGCGCTTGTGCTTTACCCCCCACTGCGCATCCGGGTCGTGTGGCCCCTTCCCCTTTCCCTGCCGTTTCTGATCTTTGTCCGTGTTCACATCCGCAATACTATGCACGCTGTCCACGATCTGGATCGATCCAAAGTGAATGCCCCGTTTGAGCGCCATCTGTACGATTTCTTCCAGCATTTCCTCAAACACCTTCAACTTTCCTCGCTGCAGCAGCCGCTCGCGAAAAACCGTCAGGGTGGAATGATCCGGTGCTTTCTGGTCGACTGCCAGGCCAATAAAGAACTTGGCCGGAAGGTTCTCGTTGATGTATACCTCCACCTGGCGCTCAGACAACTTGTACAAATATGCGATCAGTTCCATCTTGAGTACCAACGCAGGATCAAACGGCGGGCGACCCACCACTCCCTCGCCTTTATACAGCTTGATCAGTTTGACAGTAAACCGGTTCCACTCGATTGCCTGGCGAAGTTTGCGCAGAAAATGATCTTGTGGAACCACCTGATCGTAGAGATATTCCCCATAGAAGGAGTTACTGCCCGTTTTGACAAACCGCTCTTGTTCCATTGCTTTCCCTCGACCGCCTAGATTTCCTTTATTGAATCACAGATTGGCTAAAAGGTCAATTTTGTACTTGTTTTTCAACACCCTCTCTTAATGGGGCTTGACATTACTGATTCTTTGCGCGATTATGGAACCGGTTACAGAAACCGGTTACATTATTACCTTATAGACAATTTGGTTTATGACAAAAAAATCGACATCCTTCACCATTCGAGACGTGGCGCGCAAGGCCAATGTATCGGTTGCGACGGTCAGTCGTTACATTAACCATACCGGACTCGTTTCAGTTGAAACCGGGGAACGCCTCAAAAAGGTGATGATGGAGTTCCAGTTTATTCCGCATTCCGGCGCCCGCCAACTGGCTACCCGTAAAACACGTTTGATCGGTCTTTTACTAACCAACATGCACAATAATTTTTTTATGCCAATGTTGAACGGAGTAGAATCGGCGGTGCGGGAGAATGGCTACAATCTGATCGTAGCAACCTATCTGGCGAACCCTGACAGCGATGATAACCGGCCACCCATTGGTCCCCACAATACGGATGGCATGATCATTTTTGCGAACAGCCTGTTGGACAAGCAGCTCAAGCAGTTGTATAAACAGAATTTTCCAATGGTTCTGGTGCATCGCACTTCCCCAGACGGGTTTCCCATACCTTACGTTACCGTTGAAAATATAAACTCAACCACGCAATTGATTGATCACCTGATCGATGTGCATGGCAAACACCGCATCCTTTTTCTGCACGGGCCGGCCCACCAGGAAGATTCTTACTTCCGTGAACTTGGTTATAAGGCTGCACTTGAAACCCACAACCTGGGTTTCGATGAGCAGCTTGTTTTGAGTGGCGGTTTTGAGGAAGATATCGCCTACCAGTCGATGAAGCAGTTCCTCGCCGGTGCTCATCCAGAATTTGACGCCGTTTTTGGTGGTAATGACGATGCTGCTTACGGATCGATCGCAGCGCTCAAGGAAGTGGGTTTCAGAGTGCCAGAAGATATTGCGGTGGTCGGTTTTGATGATCAGAAGCTTTCAGCAATCATAACCCCGGCTTTGACCACCGTTCGTTCTCCCACCTATGATGTTGGCCATACGGCGGGTGAACATATTTTTTCCATTCTCCTGGGAGCCCCTGTTGACCGGGACACCTTGCTGCCAACAGACCTTATCCTTCGGCGCTCGTGCGGCTGCTGCGCTTGAGGATTAATTATTCAGGAGGTGCCACTTGAAAAACAGAATTGGAGGTAGTGAATGCCAGTAGAAACGACACCCTTTGCAAAGCCAGCTCCAATGAAGAAGAAACGATGGGCAGCAGATAAGATTTACATGAACCTATCTTATCTGACGATGGTTATACCGGGGGCGATATGGCTGTTCTTGTTTGCTTATCTTCCCATGCCCGGTATCATCCTGGCTTTCAAGACCTACCGGTTTTCAAATCCCCCACCCGATTTCTGGATTCAAAACAAATTCATTTATAGCCTCATTAAAAGCGCCTGGGTTGGGCTGGATAACTTCCGATACCTGACCCTCCCTTCAAATATCACCAGTACATTAACGTATCTTCGCAATACGTTATTGTATAACCTGCTTTTCATGGTGGTGGGCCTGGTGTTATCCGTGGCGCTCGCCGTAATCATCTTCGAGCTGACCAACAAGTTCCTGGCCAAGCTCTATCACTCCATTTTGTTTCTCCCATTTTTCATCTCGTGGATTGTCGTTGCTTACGTGGTCTATGCGTTGGGCAGTTCCAACGGCATTATCAACAGCATGTTACATTCCGCCAACATGGGGTCGTTGGAAGTTTATAAAACAACGGCCGCATGGCCGATCATTTTCCTGGTTGCAAACATCTGGAGATATACCGGCAATGGTTCGATTATTTACCTGGCCACGATAACCGGCATCGGCCGCGAGCTTTATGAAGCCGCAGCGATGGATGGCGCCACGAAATGGAAACAGTTCGTTCATATTACCCTGCCTCAATTGATACCTGTCATCGTGCTGCTCCAGATCCTGGCGGTTGGGCGTATCTTTGGCTCCGATTTCGATATGTTCTATACCCTTCCGAATGGAGCCGCAGTCGTCAAGGGTGTCACCTATACCCTGGATGTGTTTGTTTATAACATGTTGAGAAGCGGATCGCCGCTTGGCTATCCGGCTGCCGCTGCATTTCTGCAGTCGGTCGTAGGCTTTATCCTTATTCTGGTCACCAATTACGTTGTCCGAAAGACGAGACCAGAACTGGCATTGTTCTAAGCCAGTTCTCTGAAAATGAGGAGTGAACGATGACCCAAAAAATAGTCGTTGAGGACAAAGCAGAACGCAAATTCGGTCTGCATATTCCCTTACCTGTAAAAAGCAAAAAGAATAAGGATATGCTGGCCCTATCTTTTGGAGCAAATGCATTCCTGAATCTGTTAATGATCATCGCCTGTCTCTTGGCGTTAATCCCCATTTACGTGATAGTCATCTCCTCGGTTACCTCCGAGGCCGCGCTGACGGCAAATGGATACCGCCTGTGGCCGGCAAAATTCGCCTCCGAAGCGTATAAATTCTTGTTTGCCCAGGGATCGATTGTCATTACCGCTTACATGAATACGATCATTTCGACCGTCGTGGGAACCGTCATGGCCGTAGTGATGGTGGGGTTATACGCCTACGCGATATCACGGGATAATTTCAAGTTCAAAAGATTCTTTACCTTCTATGCCTTCTTCACCATGTTGTTTAGTGGTGGGTTGGTATCTTATTACATGGTAGCACGGCAGATTTTGAATATAGGAAACTCTTTGTGGGCCTTGTTCCTGCCTTCTGCTTTCAGCCCCTTCTGGGTGATTGTCATGACCACCTTCTATAGAGCATTTGTGCCTAATGAGATCATCGAATCGGCGCGGATGGATGGCGCCAGTGAATGGCTCATCCTGCTCAGGATCGTTGTGCCTCTGTCTGTACCAGGGCTGGCGACGGTTGCTCTGTTTAGCGCCATCGGTATCTGGAATAACTTCTTCAACTGCCTGCTGCTGGTAGACGATGCTAAGTATTACAGCCTGCAGTACACCATTTACACCTCCTTAAACAACATCCGCTTCTTGTTGGAAAATGCCGATAAAATGGTGGGGCTGGTCAACGTTTCCGAACTTCCCTCGCAAACGTTCCGCATGGCCATGGCAGTGGTGACTGTGGGTCCCATTATTTTTGCGTATCCTTTCTTCCAGAGATACTTCATTCGTGGATTAACGATTGGAGCGGTCAAGGGATAAGAGTTTACCTGCATCCGCAGGCAACCTTCCCTCTCCAATCGTGTTGTGGATGGGTTCAAGGTAAACATTCAAAGAAAAGAGGAGAATGAAATGGCTAAGAAGATTCTTGCACTACTTACTTTAGTCTTACTAGTGGCGGGTTGCGGCCCAGCCGCGACGGCGACTACTGCGCCGGTTGCCACTTCTGCGCCGGTTGCCACTTCTGCGCCGGTTGCCACTTCTGCGCCGGTTGCCACTTCTGCGCCGGTTCCTACTGCTGAACCGACCAAGGGTCCGCCAGTGATGCTGGACTACTACCAAGAAGGCAACCAGGATTCCACGAAGCGCGCCGCCGTTGAGGCAGCGATCAACGCTTATATTGAACCGCTCATTAATGCCCATGTCACTTTCCACATCATTCCCTGGGGCGACTGGGCTGGAAAGGCTCTAACCGCTCTTGAAGCTGGTCAAAAGGCTGATATCTTCTTCACCGCGGACTGGAATGGTTACATGAAGGAAGTCACCGAAGGCCTGTTGACCCCAATGAACGATCCTAAAGGCCCGAACGGCAACCTGATCGAGCAGTATGGCAAGGGTATTACGTCCACCCTGAACCCTGCCTTCATCACCGGTTCGCAAGTCAACGGCGTAACCTACGCGATCCCCACCCAGAAAGAGCTCTCCGTTCCGTGGGGCTTCGTCTATAACGCCACCATAGCCGACGAAATCGGCTTTACCGACGCAGACGCCGCTGCTGTCAAGACCATGGCGGATCTTGAGCCCTGGATCGCGAAAGCGAAAGCAAAACACCCGGATATGTATCCTTACCTCACGGATGGAACCATTGGCTTTATGCAATGGGTTCACGGCTTTACCGGCCTCTCCGACTATGTTGTCAACATGTCTGCCCTTCCGGATGCCAGCGGTAAAGTGGATGAGACCATCATGGATCCGGTTGAAACGCCCTGGATGGCAGATTACCTGAATACGATCCGCACTTGGTATACCAAGGGCTACATCAACCCCGATGCCGGCTTGACCACCTTCGACACCGGTTCAGTTCTGAACGCTGGCAATTTCTTCGTCGAACCCATGCCCCTCAAGGGCAACAACATCAAGGCGACGGAGCTAATGATCTCCTCCGGCAATGCCAAGCTGCAGCTGAAAGAGATCTATGGCATGCCCAAGGTCGTCAATACCAGCGATGCCGGCGGCTCGATGCTCGCCATCCCGACGGCTTCAACACATCCAGTTGAAGCGATGAAGTTCATCAATCTCATGCACACCGACTCCACCCTCATCAACATGATGCTGTACGGCGTTCCAAACACAATGTGGACTGTGGAAGCGGATGGCCGCGTGAACATTGTTGACACCGCCTGGATCTCAGCGATGCCTGGCGCGTGGGTCTTCGGCGATATCACCCTACAGAAGGTTTCCAACAAGGAAGATCCTGCGAAGAACCAGAAGCTGATTGATTACGCCAAGGACGCGTTCCTCGAGCCTTCGTTGGGCTTCCGTTTCGTCCCGGATCCTGTAAATGCTGAAATAACCGCGATCCAGTCTGTGGTTGACGGTAGCCAGAGGGCGCTGTTGACCGGCTATGTGGACCCGAAGACTGAACTTCCGAAGTTCATTCAGTCGTTGAAGGACGCTGGCCTCGCGAAGGTCCTGGCAGAAGTCCAGAAACAGTACACTGCCTGGAAAGCTGCCAAGGCTAAATAGTTCTTTCAAAATTACTTAACCTATCCACAGAATCCATCCCCGCAGGATAAACCTGCGGGGATTTGACGTTTTGGTAGACGAATCGGCTAGCATCGCTGTCGCTAGCCCGTTGTCATTCTACTCGCCATACTTGACCGTTGCCATGCCAGGGAAACAACGCGCGATTTGGCTCGCACGCAAGCTCTCGGCTCCGATAATCCCATAAATCAACGCATCGAACGTTTTCCGCGTTCGGTCATCGCCTATCAATGGCGCCTAGGCGCTCAGATAGCTTTCGCTTTGCTCCCACTCTTTTTCGCTCAGTTCCATTTCTGTTCGTTCGCTTCTAGCCCCCACCCTATTCTATCAATCCTTGTCAAGCATTTATGTCCGGTTTTCAGTTAATGCCTGAAGTTCAGACATGAGTTCGGACATGGAAAATGAACTGGGAATAACTGGATTACGCCTACTCCTGCATCAATAGAATGGCTGCAGATGGTACCGTTCGACCCATGCGTAATCGCCTTTTTGTCAAGATTACCTAGGGTAGCCGGCAAAGTAAATAACAGGAGCGGGTGATAAGGGGGTGAGAGATGGGGTAACCGATCTTGAACAAGTCGAGACGGTCTATCTAAGACAGATATACTTATTCTTTAATTAAATAGTCGATGGTCTCCCTTTCAAGCGTGTTTTTGACATGGTAAAGGGATCAAAGTCAACAGTTCTTTAACAGTCCAAATATGATCAGTCAATCCCGCCGGCATTGCGGGCGTTCGCTTCTGCCAACGCTGCTTGGTATCATCCTCAGCCGGCAGACGTAGGGATTTGTGCGGGCGGATGAGGGTGTAGTAGCTATCTTGCCAGTTTGCCGCTTCCCAATGTATGGACAGGTCTTTCGAGAAGGCCAGGGTCTTGCGTACCAAACGACTGTTGAACAGCCGGGCCGTCAGGTGACAAGGTGGAAACTCTATCTTTCAACCTATACCAGTTTTATCTTCCTCACTAAGGTCATTATTACTAAGGGGAAACGGAAGTTTATCCTGTAATTTTACTGGTGCTATCCTCTTTTCAGATAATTTACAAAATTCCTCATCAGCGTAACCTACATAATGACGTGAATTCTGTAAAGCAGCTACGCATGTTGTACCTGAACCTAAGAATGGATCGAGGATCACATCTCCTTTGTAGGAATATAACCTGATAACTCTGGCAGCTAATGCTACTGGGAACGGAGCAGGATGGATACACTGATCTCGAATATCTCGTGCCTCATAAAAGAATTGCCACACCCCTAATTGGCTTTTTAGCCATTCTTTTGCGGTCATCCCCTCATCAAGCGCTAGGCCATAGGACCGCATTACATTTTTATAACTTTCCAGACGGTCATGACCAGATTTATTCATTTGCAATTGCGGTGATTTTTTCGAGAGTCATCATTGCTTACCTATAAATGGAAGCGCTCCCATTTTTCAGGCAAAAAAAAAGAAATGAAAAACTCACAGGAATAAAATTATTATATAAATGTTTGGTGAAAGTGTCAGGGCTTTTTTAAGCATTCTTCTTTAAGCAGAGGGAAAAGGGTTTACTTCTGATTTTCAGACCGGATTTCATGCAATGTCTCGATCAATTTCTGATTAGCCGCCGGGAGGGTTCCCACCGCAGTGGCTTTCTTGTTGAAAATTGGGTCAAGCGCTTCGCTGACAACCTGATTCAACTGGTCAAAATGGACTAACAGGTGGCTGGGGCTTTCCTTGCCATACTTGATCGACCCCTCGAAGACTTCCTTTACCTGGTCAGGCGGAATCGCGGAAAAGCTCTTGTACCAATCCTCCAACAGGCTCTTGCGCACGGGCGGGCTGAACGTAACCCTGCTCCAGGATTTCTGTACGGCGGGGGAGATCAGGTATTTCAAGAACTCCCAGGTTTCTTGTAGGTGTGAGCTCTTACTGGACATCATCCAGGGATCGGTGAAGATTAGCGAAAATCGCCCGGGAGCCCCATAAGGCAATGCGCCCACACCCCAGTTGAAATCTTTGATGCCTGAATATTGGTCCCATTCCCAACCATCGCTGATCTGCACGGCGACTGTCTGCATCTTGAAGAGATCCCCGCCGCCGAAAGCTGTAACGGTTGCAGGATCGGGCATGTAATGATATTTCCAGACGATATCCTGGCGGTCCTGAAATGCCTGGATGATTAGCGGGTCATCCAGGTAGGCGGTATCAGCGTAACCGGTCAGGTAGGCGCTGTCGGGGTATATGTCTTTGCCATACATCCAGGCGAAGGAGTCATTCAGCGAAAAGCCCATATTGCAGCCATAGACATCCGTCTGGGGATCGCCGGTTACGTGGGTCAGGGCTTTGCACATGTCGAGAAACTTCGCATACGTCCAGCTCGTATCATCCCAACTGGTCGGTGGATAGGTGACGCCGTATTTGTCGAACAGATACTTGTTGTAAAAAATGCCTGAGCCAACCATCGAAAAGGGCAGGCCCATTTGCTTGCCGTTCACCTGGTAGATGCTGAGCAGTTCTGGAATAAAGTCGGACAGATCTACCTTATCCTTTTCAATGTAGGGGGTCAGGTCAGCCACCAGACCGCGCTTTACGTAGTCGACGAAACCTGATCCGCCCCAATGCGACCATACATCTGGTGGGTTGCCGCCCGCAATCATGGTCTGCATCTTGGTATCGAAATCATTCGAAGAGACAACGACCAAATTAATTTTAATGTTGGGATTCTGTGCCTCGAATCCTGGAATGGCGTCTTTATTTTCCCAATCTTGCTCTGCATTATTCGACCGGACCAACCAGGTTACCTCTACTGGTTTAACAGATGCAGTTGGCGACGATTGAGTTGCTTTAACAACTGGCACATGGGTAGGTGTGGCTCTGCAGGCAGTCGCCAGGAAAACCATAATCAACAGTTCAAAATAGATTCCTTTTTTCATTTTTCCCGCCTAGTCCAATGGTCCAGGGCACAATGAAAATAAACTTTCATCCTTTCGAACTCAGAGTATAGCCCTCCCATCCTTTCCGTGAAGCCACCTGGTTATGGGAGCGCTCCCCGCCACCCTCCAACCGAATTGTTCTTGTGTGAAGTAACTTTCTAGACTGAAGTAATCGACCAGTCTTCTGCCCTTTTAGTCATTCTATACTTCCGAATTCTCTTTGATAAAGTCAATTACCTCATCCACGTAAGCAAACGCCAGGCAAACTACCGTATCGGCGCCTCCATAGTAAATGGCGATGCGGCCGGTGGGCGCATCCACCAGGGCGGCGCAGGGAAAAACCACGTTGGGTGTATCGCCGACCCTTTCGTAAACCTCGTGTGGTCCAAGCAGGTATGGGCCGGTGCGATAAAGGACTTTCCAGGGCTCGTCCAGGTCCAGCAAGGCTGCCCCAAAACTGTATTCGAACCCGTTACAACTGGTCAGCACACCGTGGTAGAACAGCAGCCAACCCTGGCTGGTTTCGAACGGGATCGGCCCGGCACCCACCTTGGTGCTTTGCCAGCCGCCTTTGGGCTGCATCACAAAGCGGTGGTGGCCCCAGTATTCCAGGTCCGGGCTTTCGCTGTAAAACATATCCCCAAAGGGGGTGTGGCCCCGGTCGCTGGGGCGGCTGAGCATGGCAAATTTGCCGCGGATTTTGCGCGGGAACATGACCCCGTTGCGGTTATAGGGTAAAAAGGCATTCTCTACCTGCGTGAATGTTTCAAAATCGTAGGTATAGCCGATGCCAATGGTGGGGCCATGGTAACCGTTGCACCAGGTGACGATGAACCGGTCATCGATCCAACAGACGCGCGGATCATAGCGGTATTCCAGCCGGGTCACTTCCGGGTCCTGGCCCTGGAACTGGACCGGCTGCGGATCGATTTGCCAGGTAATGCCATCCTGGCTGCGCCCGGCGTGGATGTTCATATCCCGGCGGCGGTTGTCGCAGCGAAAGACGCCCGCAAAGGCATCCCGAAACGGCACCACTGCGCTGTTGAAGATGCTGTTCGAGGTTGGCAGCAGGTCTCCGGGGATGATCGGGTTGTGCGAATAGCGCCATACCACGTCATTTTTCCCGGCGGGTCTTTCTTCCCAGGGAATTCTTGGTAATGCAGAGCCTTGCAAGGTATAACGGGTCATTCGGCGTCCTGTTAGCGGCTTAGATTGAATCCTATTTCTTTTCCTCTACCGAGTTACGTTCGATCAGGCAGGGTAGAATCTGCGTGGTAACCACGCTGGCTTTGGGCAACTCCGCCCGGTTAGCCAGCAGTTGCACCCCCAGCCGTCCCATATTGATCTTGTCGATGCGCATGGTGGTCAGAGGCGGCATGACATTTTCTGCCATGAGAATATCATCGAAACCGACCGCCGAAATATCGTGCGGAATACGCAGGCCCATCGCCAGGGCGGCGTGCATGGCGGTTATGACCACGAAATCATTACAACCGGTGATGGCCGTGATGTGCGGGTTCTCCTTGAACAAGCGTGTGGCAGCCGTGATGGCTTCATCGCGCACCGAGCTGGCATCGGCAAAATATGGCCCTGGGAGCTGGTACGCCTGGATCGCTTTGAGATACCCCCTGCGGCGTTCCTCAAAACTAGGATAGACCCGGCTTTGCGCATGCCCGCCGATAAAACCGATGTGGGTGTGGCCTTTCGTAATCAGGTATTGCGTGGCCTGGTAAGCCCCAAACATATTGTCGGTCACGACCGAATCATATTTGTGGCCTGTGGAATAGCCATCGATCAGCGTCACCGGCAGGCCGGTGCGGTCTAAAGCCTGCGACAGAGCTTCGTCAACAAAAACGCCCAAGAAAAGCAGTCCGTCGGCGTCTTCTCTTTGTAACAGGTCGGGAACCTTCACCGGGATGTTATCATCATCCACCTCGATGGTCGTATACATCAGGTTGATTTTACGTTGGGCGCAGGCAACCTCGATGCCGGAAATGACGTGAGAATAAAACTCATTCGCACACGGCGCCTCGCCGCGCTGACTTTTCAGGAACATGCGCACGGTTTTCAGGGCGCCAGCGGCGCTTAAATTCCCGGTAGCTTTGCTGCGATAGCCGAGGGTATGCGCGGCGCTCAACACACGCTGGCGAGTTTCGGGCGGTAGGCCGGGTTTTTCAGCCAAAACCATCGATACCGTCGAGAGGGAAACTCCGCTCTCGCGGGCGACGTCGGCCATTTTCACTCGGTTACGCCGCGTCTCGGGCATGGTCAATCAGGCGCCTTAATGTCAATGTAGACTACAGGGGGAATGAAGTTTTACTAAATTCTATTAAAACTATACTAAAATTGGCAAAGGGAATCAAGTGACAATTGTCACCTGGAAAATGCGGCGAAGGGATTCTGGCAAGTCATCAGGCGAATATCCTCCTCATCCACCCCCGCCTGGCGCAGGTTGGGCAGGAATTGCTCAGTGAAGTACGTGAAAGTTTGTGGTTTGCCACCCCCCGGCTGGGCTGGGTCGTACCAGCCACGGTCCTGGCTGAGCAAAATATGTTCGCCCAGCCCGGCATCCAGCAGCTTCAAGATGCGCCCGATAAAATACTCATCCGGCTGATCCCCGCCAATGCCATCATATTCGATCCAGGCGCCCCGTCGCGCCATTTCCAGGTTGAGCGAGAAGTCTGGCTCGACGTTGGCGTGCACCCAGATGAAGCGCTGCGCCGTATAGCCACATGCTTCGATGATCTCCAGTTGATCGCGCACCACCCGGCCGCGCAGGGTATGGCTGGCGATGGCGCTGCCGCTGTTACGCGCCGCACGCGCCGCGGCGCGCAGCACCTTCGTCTCGGTTGGCGTCAGGCCATTATCCCCGGCGCTGAGCTTGATGAAGCCGGCCTGCACGCCGGTCCGCTCGATCTCACCTTGCAGCTCATTGCACATCCACTCGTCCAGCTCATCTTCACCCGCCTCATGCGCCCAGGGCGGGATCCATGGCTCGCGGTAAATGCCGGTAGGCGCCACCAGCGGGAAATTAGTCGCCTCGGATACCGCCTTGAGGATATCCACCCTCCGGCCCACCCCTACCGGGCTGCATTCCACCACAGCAGTGATCCCGGCCGCCGCCGCGCGGCTAAGCTCAGGTCCCATAAGGCGGATCACGTCCGGTGTTTCTGCCTGGGCATAACCGGGCTGGTCCCAGGTGCGCAGGTCCACAAACACATGCTCATGGGGCAGGATCAGCCCCAGCGCATTCTTATTCTTCGGTCCAAGGGTAGTAATCAATTGGGGCATGGCTTACTCATTATACCGGGTTCACCCGCTTTTGGGTATAAAGAAGAATCCGATTAATTCCAGCCAATCACCTGGGGCGTAGCGTGCCAGGCGGCGCAGCGCTGCAGGGCAGCCCCAAGCTCCTCCGCCAGCGCCCCCTTCAGCTCCCAGCCGGGCTCCAACCATAACCCCTTGACCTCAAAAATCCCCTTGGCGCGGTGAGCCTTGGCCGCCAGCCGGCCGACCAGCGCCCCGCGGTGCAGGATGGGCAGGGCGTAATAGCCGTAGCGGCGTTTGGCCTGCGGCAGGTAACATTCGATGGTGAAATCGAACCCGAACACCTGGCGGGTGCGCCTGCGGTCCAGGATCAGCGGATCAAACGGTGACAATAAGGTGGTCAGCCCAGGCTCCAGGGCGCCGCCGGCGGCCTTATTGAGCAATTCTTGCTGGTCGGGGTGAACGTAAGCTGGCTCCGGCCAGCCTTCCACTTCTACTTCCAGCAAGGCGCCATCCCGCGCCAGCCCTTTCACCAGCTCAACCAGGCCTGTTTTGGCCAGGTAGTAATAATGCGCCACCCAGTCGATACGGGAGATCCCCAGGGCGTGCACGGTCTTTAACACCAGCGCCCGGCGCGCCTCTTCCTCCGAGCAGGTATGGCGATCATCCCAGCCAGGCAGGACGCGCTCCTGCAGGTCATACACACGCTGGAATTTCTCGCGGCGGGCGATCATCAACTCACCGGCGTTGAAAAGGTGCTCCAGGCCGCGCTTCTCGTCTTTCCAGTTCCACCAACCCCCCTGCGGCTTGTGGTCGCTTTCGAAATCTGAGGAGCGCAGTGGGCCTTCGAGGCGGATACGTTCAAGGATGCGCTGAACCAGGCCAGCATGTTCCAGTGGAGACCAGTAATGGGTAGAGTAGTCCGCCGCCCGCGTCTTCAGCATCCGCCCGCGGAATAAGGGAAAGTCTTCGATGGGGATGAAACAGGCGGCGTGCGCCCAGTATTCGAACAGGGCGCCTTCCGACAGCAGTTTATCCAGCCAGGCCGGCTGATAATCGCCCAGGCGGCTCCACAGCACCATATACGGGCTGCGCGCCACCACGTTGATCGTATCGATCTGCAGGATTCCGATCTGGCGGATAGTGGAGAGGACGTCCGCTTTACTGGCGGACTGCGTCGGCTGCTGGAGCAGCCCCTGAGCTGCCAGCAGCATATTTTTTGCGGCGGGAAGAGTGAGGTGGGCAGGCATTTAAAAGAATTTCTGTGCTATCCCATTCTGCCGGCAGATTTCGCGCATCTCTTCGTCGGACAGGCCCTCGGTCGGGCGACCAAGCTGCAGGTTCAGGTATTCAAAATGCGCAGCCGTTTCGGCGTATTCTACCAGGTCGCCGGCCCTGCGCACGTTGTCGTCCGAGCGGGTGACGATGCCGTGCCTTTGCCAGACCACGGCACGGTAAGTTTGCAGCCCGGCCATGGTATCCGCCATTTGCTCTGGCGAACCGGGCACGTGGAAGGGAATCATCCCGATCCCTTCCGGGAAGTTGATGATCGTCTCCGGTTCCCAGCGTAACAGGCGGCGGTTTAAGCTGGCCGTATCGGTATATTCAGACAAGTGGCTGATGTAGGTCAGAAAGCGCGGTTGGGCGTGCACGATGGCGTTGTAGCTCAAATTATGCCGCCCCACCTGGTCATTGTGAATGGCCAGGTGCGAGTTCAGCTCGCTGGTCGGTTTAACGTTGGAGGCGGTGTAAATGGTGGCCCGGCGCCCGCCTTCCAGGATTTCCAGGATGAGCAGGGTAGCTTCCGGGTCCTGGGACAGGTCGCGCATGCGCCGCCCGGTGCCGGTCACAACCAGCCAACCGCCCTGCAGGGCCGGGCAGGCGACAGGTAGATCCATTACGCCGTGGTCCCAAAAGTGTTCATCGATGCCTTCTATCGCCCGGACAAAAACGGAGATATTACCGGCTGAGCCTTCGTCGGCGCCCAGGACGGTCATCTGCTCGCCAGTATCGCCGATCTCGCGCAACATCCTGGAATATAAATAGGCTTTGGATGATTTCATAGTTACTCCTCAACCTTCTCCAACCTTTCGAAAGGTATTATCTTGGCAAATTTTATTGGAACCCGCCGCTGGTAGCCGCCAGGCCGCGTTCTTTGCGGATTTGTTCTTCGTAACCGCTGGCGTTGTAGGCGGCCACAGGGTCAACCGGCGCCCCCATCTCGCCGCGCACCTGGGCCAGCAGCGGGCGCACGTCAGTACGGTAAGCTTCCACCAGGATGCGGTGAGCCGCCAGCACCTCACCGGCGCACTGGGCCTCGGCCAGCTTACCCCGCGGTACGATCAGAGATTTTGCATAGGCATCCTGGCAGTTAAGCACCGAGAAAATCATCGGAGCGATTTTACCTTCGATATTGTGGGATTGGTCGATCATGTAAGCCACTTTCCTGGCGGTGGCGCGGCCTGGTTCCGCCTCGCCCATAGCCGCCGCGGTCAGCTCGCAGTAGATCAGGAACAGCTCAAAGGGATTGACCGTGCCGACTATCAGGTCGTC
The DNA here is from genome assembly GCA_963820415.1 of uncultured Chloroflexia bacterium. GTDB lineage: Bacteria > Chloroflexota > Anaerolineae > Anaerolineales > Anaerolineaceae > CAWFZT01. The sequence continues at coordinate 479,732 of CAWFZT010000006.1, forward strand.
GTCGGCATACTTGCGGTTGTTGAAGTGAAAACCGCCCAGCCGCCCCTCATCCAGCAGGAAGGCCACAATCTGCTCGATATTGACTCCCTGGGCGTGGTGCCCCAGGTCGACCAGCACCTGGGCGCGCTCGCCCAGCTTGAGGCACAAGGCATACGAGGTGCCCCAATCCGGTACGTCGGTGGAGTAAAAGGCCGGCTCGAACAGCTTGTATTCGAGCAGCAGCCGCCCATTTTCCGGCAGGTGATCGTAGACCTGGCGCAGGTTGTCCTCGAAACGGCGCTTGCGGCCGCGCAGGCTGTCCTGCCCGGCGTAATTGGTGCCGTCCGCGAACCACAGGCTGAGCAGGTCGCTGCCAGTGCGCGCCATGATATCGCAGCATTCAAGCATGTGCTCCAGCGCCCTGGCCTGCACGCCCTGCGAGGGATTGCCGAAGGACCCCAGGCGATATTCGTCGTCCTGGAAGACATTCGGGTTGACCGCCCCGATGCGCACGCCTTTTTCTTCGGCATATTCGCGCATGGCGACGTAATCGCCGTCCTCAGGCTTGTCCCAGGGGATATGGATAGCGACCGAAGGAGCAATACCGGTCATCTTGTGCACTACAGCCGCGTCGTCGATCTTCTGGCGGGTCGTCACAGCCGCGCCCGGCCAGGCAAAAGCCTTGAAGCGCGTGCCGCTGTTGGCGTAGCCCCAACTGGGGGTCTCCACCGCCTGGGCCTTCAGGGCAGCCTTGACCGCTTCAACATCGATACCCTGCGCCAGCAGGGATTCAACGAGAATTTCGTAAGCAGGTGAGAATTTGCTCATTGGATACTCCATATAAGAGCCAGCATCCGCTCATAGGCTTCATCCCAGGCCGCGCGCGTGGAAGATGGCTCAAAGGTTTCGAGGGTGAATGAACGGCGCACCAGCTCGCGCCCTTCCGCCAGGCTGCGGATGTGCCCGAGGGCCAACGCCTGCATCAGCAGGTTGCCGGTAGCGGTTGCCTCGACCGGCCCGGTGATGACCTGGCGCCCGGTGGCATCCGCCGAGAACTGCGAAAGCAGGCGGTTCTGCGTGCCTCCACCGACAATGTGGATGACGCCAAGCTGGCGGCCCAGCACCTTCTGCAAATATTCCAATACATTGCGGTATTTGAGCGCCAGGCTCTCAAGGATACAGCGCACCATTTCACCCTTCCCGGCCGGCGCCGGTTGGTGGGTGCGGGCGCAGAAAGCCAGGATGCGCGCCGGCATGTCGCCGGGCTTGAGAAAGTCAGGGGCATCCGGATCAACCAGGCTTTGCAGAGGCGGGGCGGCGGCGGCCATACGGGTCAGCTCTTCGTAAGAAAGATCTTCCCCAAGGCGGGCCCAGGTCCGGCGGCACTCTTGCACCAGCCACAGCCCCATGATGTTCTTGGAAAAGCGCATCATTCCTCCGGCGCCGCCCTCGTTGGTCATATTGAAGGCCAAGGTCTGGTCGTTGATCACCGGCACGGGGGATTCCACGCCCATGATCGACCAGGTGCCCGAGCTGAGCCAGGCGAAATCGCTGCCGGTCGCTGGAACGGCCGCCACAGCCGAACCGGTATCGTGGCTGGCAGGTGGAATGACAGGGATGCGGGCGATATTCAACTCATCCGCCACGGCCGGTGCAAGCGTCGCCAGAACGCTGCCAGGTTGGACGATCTCCGGAAAAATGTGGGTTGGGATGTGCAGCGCTTCGAGCAAAGTGTACGCCCAACCGCCGCGACGTGGGTCGTAGCACTGGGTGGTGGTGGCGTTGGTGAATTCACACGCCTTGCGCCCGGTCAGCCAGTAGTTGAACAGGTCGGGCATGGTCAAGAAAGTTTTAGCAATTTCGAGCCCCGGCGACCGGCTGACCACCATGGAAAGCAACTGGTAAAGGCTGTTGAGCTGCATGAACTGGATGCCGGTCTGGTTGAAAATCTCAGCCCGCGGCACACGTTTAAAGGCTTCTTGCAGCATGCCGTCCGTGCGGCTGTCACGGTAATGGTAGGGATTGCCGATCAACACCCCCTGGGCATCCAGCAGGCCAAAATCGACCCCCCAGGTGTCAATGCCAAGACCATCCGGTGGGGCGCCATAATTCTGCACCACCAGGGACAGGCCGCGCTTGATTTCGGTGAGAATTCGCAGGACGTCCCAATGCATCCCATCCGGCAGGTAGACTGGCTGGTTGGAAAAGCGATGAACGTCGTCAAGCTGCAGGCGGCTGCCATCGAACTGTCCAAGGATGGCGCGGCCGCTCTCCGCGCCCAAATCGTAGGCGAGTAAATTCAGGGGATGATCCATAAAGCATCCTCCTCCATTATGAATTGTTCGTCTTATTTTAGCTGATTTTAGGGTCTATGAGCGTAATTACTCAATTTTGATGTGTGCAGCCGGCGACTCGGGCGGCTGGATGGAAGGTTCTTCTTCCCTTGGGGCAGCTTCTACCGCAGTCGGGGCGGCTTTGGCAGCCTTGCGGGGCCTGCGAACTTTGGGGACCTTGGGGGCTTCGACAGCCTGGGGCGATTGGGTAACCTCAGAGGCAGCACTTTCCTGGGCCAGCGCCTCGGGGGTGCTCTCCTGGGAATGCCCATTGTTAGACAGGGCAGCCGGTTCAACGGCGCTCATATCTTGCAGTACCATCACGGGCTGCTCGACCGGGACAACTGCCTGGTCAAGGTCACCCGTTTCTGCCGGGGTGATCTCTTAATCGGGGAAGCAGCTTCAAGATCCGCGCCTGCATCTGGCAGGGAAGCTGCCTCTGGTTGGGCAGTCGCATCCGGCTGAGCCTTAACCGGCTGGCTTTCACTGGCTGCAGCCTGAATGGTCTGGTTGGCCTCAACCGTAGCCGCGGAAGCCGCCTGGTTTACCTCTTGCGCTGACTGCTTCAGTTCAGCATTGACGTCCTTGACTGCCTGACTTACCTCAGCGCTGACCGCACTGGCGGCCTGGCTGACTTCGTCATTGACATCTTTGACCGCCTGGCTGATTTCACTATTAAGGTCTGCGCTGACAGACTGTATTTCTTTCAGGCTTTCTTCAATCCCAGATTCGCGCACAATTTTGTTGGGCAGGTCGCGGATTTCCTGGGACGTAGTCATAATCGCTCTCCAGGTGGGAGAGCGGACGAGCTTATAGATCCAACGACCAAAAGTGCGCGCCCCACTCACCATTCGTTCTGGACCAAGAACGATGATGGCAACCAGGAGGATCAAAATGAATTCAAGCGGACCAATATTAAAGATCATAGATTATCGAATCTATAAAATGCGTATATAAAGAGGGAACTACAACGTTCCCCTGATCGGTTTCCATGGAATGGGAAATTTACTTGGATTCGGGGTTGGTATCTTCGGGTTTTTTCTCTTCGTCGCCCTTCAGGCCTTCACGGAAATTGCGGATGCCTGAGCCAATTTCACCGGCGATTTTGCCGATGCGTCCCACGCCGAACAAGAGGATCACAATCACCAGTATGAGTAATAACTCGGGTACACCAATTCGAAAAGGCATTTTTTCTCCTTGTACTAGAACTACTTTTGGGTAATTATACTCCATTACATCCAGCCGCAACAAAAGATTAAATTGCAGCCGGTCATCACCAGGGTTACTTTTTCATCACAGAATCGCTTCTCCCCCGGCGGGCAAGCATGGCGAAAAAGATACTGATTAGGTAAAGGACCATGAGCGGAGCCATCATGAGCGACATATTAACCGGGTCGGGGGTAGGAGTGACGACAGCGGCAACCACGGCAATGATCACTACGGCGATACGCCACTGGCGGGCAAGCATTTTTGCGTTCACGATATTGAGCTTGGCCAGGATGAACACCAGAAGCGGCAACTCAAAGCTTACCCCGATCCAGAACATCATGTTGGTGACAAAGCCGATGTAGCTCGACAGGCGTGGAGTGGTCTTCACCCCCAGGAAGCCGGTCAGGAAGGGAATGGCAGCCGGAAGCATGACGAAATAGCAGAAAGCGACGCCAAGCAGAAAAAACACGGAAGCCATTGGGATCGAAATGATCACCCACCGGCGCTCGCTGTCAGTTAAGCCCGGCAAGACGAAAGCCAGCAATTCGTACAGAATAAACGGCAATGCCAGGATAAAGCCTGAAAGCAGCGACACTTTCATGAAAACGCTGATGTTTTCAGTCACCTCAATGGCTAACAGACTCTGCAGCCCCCCTGGCATCGGTATAGCGAGAATTTGTATAAACCGGTCAGCGAATATGAAACTAAGTAATGTAGTTACCACAAGGGAGATCAGCGCAATAAACAGGCGATTGCGCAACTCACCCAGGTGATCCCAGATGGTCATTTCTTTCTCTTCTTCGCTCATAACGGGAGAAACCTTCCTAACCTTTAAATATCCAGGCGCAACCACCGATTATACCCTCTTCTTACGGATATGCCAGATTACTTTTCCCAGCACTGCCCCCAGGCGGATTGGCCCAAAGCTGCGCGAGTCAATACTTTCAGGGTTGGTCCCTACCACATAAACTTCGCCGGTCCCGGGTTCAAAACGCTCAACATATTTGATCATGGTCCGGTAAAGCACGTGGTTAAACACAATCACCTCGCCCGGCCGGACCGGGCGAAAAAGAAAGGGATTTTGGACACCAGCACAAAATCCCCTTCAACAAAATCAGGTTCCAGGCTGCTGCCTTCGACCTTCAGCAGAAAAAACATTACAGAACGGGATAGACAATCTCTTCGCCGGGCTTATAAGGCGCTTTCACTCGCTTTGTGGCGATGCCCTTGGTTTCCCAGAAGATCTCGGCGAAGCGGTTTACCGCAGCCAGCAGGTCCATGGCATTTTCACGGCTGACGCCCTGACGGCATTTCGAGCCGAGCTGCATGATCTTGTGCACCAGACCAGGCAGTTCCGGATACTTATCCAGATGTTCCTGCTTGAGATAATCGCCCCAGATCACCCGCACTTCTCGCTTAACCAGCTCGGCATGCTCTTCTTTGACCGCGATCTGGCGGGAGATGCTGTTGTGGTATTCAAGCGTGGGGGTCTTCTGAGCATTGGTCAGCTCGGTCATCAAGTCGACCATGCGGACAACCGTCAGGGCAGCCACCTGCGCCTGGTGGGGATCATAGATGCCGCAGGGGATATCGCAATGAGCCTTTGCCCGCCGAAAACCAACTAGGCTATCGATACTCGCCAACAATTCATAAAACATTTTTCCCTCCTTAGTAAGGAACTAATATTGGTATTGTTAAATTATTATAAAGCCGAATAATTAAAATAAACTGATCGTTCTCAGTTAGTCGGGCGCATCCGACCCGGCCTCAACGCCCGGTTCGACGGGGTCAGCGGCAGCAAGGGTGCTGCCGCTGTCGAACCTGTGCAAATCCGGCGCCAACCCGGACCTGGCCTGCCTGATTACCGGCCGCCACCAGAACGAAGTCGACCCGAGGATAGAAAAAAGGCCGCAGGCGATCAGGGTGGGCGCCAGACCAATCCGAGCAGCCAGCCACACGCCTACCAGCGGGAAAATACAGGCACCGGTATTGACGAATGCCATATACAGGGCAGTGTAAGCTGGGCGGCTGTGCGGTGGGGTCACCTTCAGCAAGGTGTTGAAATGGCTCAGGTTGACTCCCGGGGTGAGCAGAGCATTCAGGCCGGACACCAGCAGGATAGCGGTCAGCGAAGGTAGCAGGCCGGACAGCAAGGGATACAGGCCCATGCAAACGATCGTACACCTGAGCACTTTGGACTCGCCCCAGCGGCCGATGCCCCAACGGAATAGGGCATAGCCAAGGATAGTACAGGCGCTAGCCACCGTACCCTGCAATCCGATCCAGGCATCGCTGGCGTTCAGCACACGCACGAAATAGAGGATATATAAAGCCGAGGCGCCCCACACTCCCATGCCGTACATAAAAGTATTCGTGGCGATGCGGAAAATTTCCGGATGGGCGGCGATGGACTGGCGGGCAAGGTGAAGCCGCTCACCCAGCGAGTGTGACTGGCGCGGCTCAGGCGGGGCGACCAGCCGGTCCGGCGCCTTGACCCGGATGAGGTTATATATGCTCATCAGCGAGGTCAGGAACCCAAAAATATACATCACCTGATAATTCAAAGGAAAACGCGCCCAGTTCAGCCACTGGCCGAAAAGAAAAACGGTCACAGTCAACGAAGCGTTATAGACGATGTTGCGAGCGGAGAAGACCGCCGCCCGGCGTTCCTCCGGGGTAACCTCAGCCAGCATCGGGATGAACCCCACGTTAAAAAAATGGGCTGGGATGGTGAAGATCACCAGAACGAAGATCACCTGCGTCCCCAGCGGCAGGTGGGTAAGCGCCAGCCAGGGCAGCAAGGCCACCAGCAGGAAGCCCGAGCGGTAAATGGTCAGCGCGGTAAAGGATCCACGGCTTGGCCTGGCGGCGCGTTTGCAGGAACCGGCCAGAGGGAATGGAAACCAGAACGGCCATCAAAGCCGGGATCGAGGTCAGCAACCCCACCTGGGTGTTGGTGGCTCCCAAGCGTACGGCAAAAGCAGAATTAAACAGGGCCGCGCTGGCAAGGATCGAAGCCCAGCCCATCTCGAGCACCAGGTATAAAGCGTTGCGGTCGTCTTTTTGTTTGAAATCGAGGCCCAGTAACTTATTCATTCAACTTTACAGGTAAAGTAAGCTCAATTGTAATGCAATCTTTACCAGCCGGGCAGCAACCAGGCAAAATCACCACCGTGACCTTCCGGCGGAATGCGCCCCCAATACCAACGTTAGGAATTCAGTTCTCTGGGAATTGCCGTGACCATCCACGGTAAATCCCAATGAGCCAGGAATTCAGGCTACTCCAAATGGGAAGAATGCAGAAGCGGGTCTTCGATCAACAATCGTCCACTGGCTAGCAACACGGTCATTTCGTCGGCAGTCATGGCCTCGGCGAACAGGAAACCCTGCGCTTCGTCGCACTGGCGCGAGATCAAGAACTTGAGCTGCTCTTCGTTTTCGACCCCCTCTGAGACCACCCCCATGTCCATGATATGCCCCATGGCGATCATAGCAGTGGTAATGGCGGCGTCATCCCGGCTGCCCGGAATATCGCGGATGAAAGACAGGTCAATCTTGAGTTTCTTGACCGGGAAGCGCTTGAGATAACCCAAGGAAGAGTAGCTGGTTCCAAAATCATCGATGGAAACCTGCACACCCATGTTGTTCATTTCGTGCAGAATGCGCACGCTCAAATCCAGATCTTCCATGGCGGTGCTTTCAGTGATTTCGAGCTGGAGAGCGCTGGGAGGAACCCCGGTTTCATCGAGAATTCCCGCCAGTAAGTCGACCAAATTGTGGTTTTGGAATTGGACGGGCGAAATATTGATTGAAACGAGCAAATCTTTGAACCCACAGTCCTGCCACTTGCGCGTCTGTATACAGGCGGTGCGTAAAATCCATTCGCCAATCGGCTGGATCAGCCCGGTTTCTTCGGCCAGGGGGATAAAATCGATGGGCAGGATCATACCGCGTTCCGGATTTTGCCAGCGCACCAACGCTTCGACTGAAGTGATCTTACCTGTCGGCAGGGAAATGATCGGCTGGTAGTGCAGCACGAACTCCTGGTGCTCGATAGCGCGGCGCAGGTCGGCCTCCACCTGCAACAAAGCCACACTCTGGGCATGCATGCGCGGGTCAAAAATCTGGTAACGATTGCGCCCGGCGTTTTTAGCCCGGTTCATGGCTGTTTCCGCATCCCGCAGCAGCTCTTCGGCGCTTTGGTAGCCGGATCTGACCAGCACAATCCCGATGCTGACTGAAGTGAACACTTCCTGTCCCTTCAGATCGAAGGGTAGCGACATCTCGTGCTGGATGCGATTGGCAATGCGCGTGGCATCGCCGACCCCGTTGATGTCATCCAGCAGGATGGCAAAATCATCCCCACCGAAGCGGGAAAGACTGTCGCCGTCGCGGATGCAATTCAATAAGCGGTTGGTAATGGCCAGCAGTAGCCGGTCGCCGCTGGTATGGCCCAGGCTTTCATTGATCAGGCGGAAGCGGTCCAGGTCGAGGAATAACACGGCCGCCTGGTATTCGCTGTGCCGGCGCGACCGTTCGATAGAGCGCCGCAGCAGGTCAAGAAAATAAGCTCGGTTAGGCAGATTGGTGAGCGGGTCATGCATGGCGTCGTGCACCAGGCGCTCTTCGATGATTTTACGCGGATTGATATCGGTCAAAGAACCGGCCATACGGTGGGCGCGCTGGCCCTCTTCCCGCACTGCCAGGCCGCGCACTAGGTACCAGCGGTAATTGCCAAAGCGGGTCCAGATGCGGTGCTCGCTGGAAAAATGGGCAGTCTGCCCGGCCAGGTGAGCATCCAGCTCTTCTTTTACCCGCTTAACTTCTTCGGGGTGCACCCGGCCAATCCATTCGTCCCGGCTGTCGCCAATCTCCACATCGTTAAAACCCAGCAGGCCTTTCCAGCGCGCCGAGTAGTACACTTTACCGGTGCGCAAATTCCAGTCCCAGATGCCATCGTTGGCCCCGTTCACCGCCAGCGAAAATCTCTCCTCGCTTTCACGTAGGGCTTCCATAATCTGTTGGCGTTCGGTGACGTCTGTAATGACTACGATTACGCGTGCGTAAGACTGTTCGCAGCCGGGAAAGGCTAGCCAGCGCACGCGATGATAGCGTACTTCACCATTGACGAAATCATCCCGGCCTTCCCAATTGAATTGCGTCTTCCCCTCACCAATCGCTACCAGCTCCTCGAACAGGACATCCAGCGGGCCACGATTCTGTAAACTATTCAAGGCCGCGAGAAATTCCTCTTTGCTGCTCCTTCCGTAAATTTCGAGGGTAAACTGGTTGACGTCGTTGACGACGATCTTCTTGGAGCACAATTCCACTGCCTCGGGGTGTTCCTTGAAATAGGCGCGGAAATCGCTGACGCCCTGGCTGCGCAGCTCATCCAGATACTGCTTTATCTGCGAGAAATCCTCTTCCCACAGGGAGAGCGGGAACAGGTCAAAGAAATTGCGCATACGCTCATCGTAAGCGCTTAGATTTTCCTCTAAATTCTGCCGGCCGGCGCTTACCTCGCCGATCAGGCGCGACTGCAGGCGATTTTCAAGGATAATTGCCAGCATCCTTACCGCGCTGCGCAGGCCGGTCTGTAAATCCTCGGCCTGGCTTGAAAATTCCTGGCTGAAGGCGATTTTTCCAAAAATATGGTTCGCCGTGGCTACCGGCTCAAAATCACCCTGCGCAGCTTCTTTTTCCGGTAGATATCTGCATTTTACTTTATCCTGCAAAGTGTTGAGGATATCTATAAATCCCCTGAAGATGGCATCGTCATCAGGAAGCTGGGCCAGGGCAGTGATGAAGGTATAGTAATTGTTATCCATAATCCCCATGAACTATTATATAACTAATTGCCCCACAATTACACATATTTAATCTCTTCTTTTAGCACATTTACCAACTAGAGAATCACCCTGATTGACGCGCTAATTCAGCAGAAAATACAGGCGTCACGGAGACTGGTGCAAGCAAGATGCCAGTCGCCCGTGACGCCCATTATTCTATCTTTCCTGCTTTTCATTCCATCCGGTCACGGGATATACGGGAACATGCTGGCAGGAGTACCGCAGGTATTTTTGGAGGTGAGGGTGGTGTTGTTAAAGGTGAAGACTTTCCACCATGTTGCCGAGGATGACCCGTCACAGTAAGTTCCATCCGCCAGCTTGTAGGTGCCGATCAGATTCCCTTTGGCCCACAGGCGCACTACGGCGTTGATCGAGCCGCCACTATCTATGAAGGATGGATCGTTGGCGGTCACAAAGAACGTGTACGGTCCAGTGGTGTACTTTGGCTTCTGGAACGGCGAGCCGCTGACCGACCCGCTGGACGCAATCGAGATACCTTCTACTGTCGCAGAGAACAGACGGTTGCCGTTGGCGTCCAGGCCCTGGTCCATCCCGCCATTATGCTGGTATTGGGCGTAAGGCGAAAAGGTGCAGGTCGTCGTTCCGCAAATCTTGATCGGGTCGAGCAAGGTGCCGCCGCCCAGATACTTGCCGTTGACATTGGTTATGCCTCCCGGCATGTCCAGCGGGCCGACGACTGCCCCGCTGGAGGTGGGCCCCACACCGGAGGGCAGGAATAAGACCGCGCCGAGGTCGGGGAAAACTGTTAAAGGTTCGGTGAGATCACTGTAATCAAAACCATCCGGAGCATTCCAGTCAACCACCGCCTGGATGATGGTGCTCGGTAGCAGGCTGACCCGGCTGTAGGGATCGCTGATAAACGCACCGTCCTGTGATGATGCATCGACGCTGATCGTGTTAAAAGTCTGGTTACTATTGGTGTAGCCCGACTTGGAAATCTGCAGGGTGAAGGTGGTATCCAGGGCGTTGAAGGAAGCATCACTGTTGAGCGGCACGTTGATCAGGGCCACATCGGGCTGGTCCCGCGTCAGCCCGGCCGGCACCGTGGCGGTGGCCTTGGATGACGAACCAAGCAAGGCCCGCACCGTGGCGCCGGCCAGGGGCATGCCGCTGGAGGCATCCAGGGCGCTCACCCAAAACGCCACCCGGTTCATGGCCGAGGCCACGTTCAGGTATCTGGAGTTGGACATATCCTGCAGCACCGCGCCATTAAACTTTGGAGCGTAAAATGGGGCGCTCGTTTCAGTCACCGGCCAGCAGAAGGGCGCCATCACGTAAATCGGGACGCCTCCACCCGGGTCGAACGGTTGCCCATAAGGCACGGTGTAGTCCAAATCGTTGTCTTTGCTAAATCCGATATTCTCATCGATGGTATTGCTGTTGCCGCGATCGGTAACCAAACCATTGCCGTTGAGGGTGTCTACCACATCGAGAGGGGTGCCACTATCGATCAGGCGCTGTTTCACCTTAGTGTTAGTCATGGTCGAGTAGACGCCCCACACCCGCGAGGCCGCCCCGGAAACGAAGGCCGCCGCTTGGGAAGTGCCGCTCATCACCCCATAGTTGGCCGGCACGCCGAACTGGTAGTTCATGTAGAAAGGATAGCTTTTGGGCGTGGTCGAATAAATATTGCCGCCCGGCGCCACCAGGTTAACCCAATTGCCGTAGTTGCTGAACTCTGTGGCGCAGTTGGCATGCAGCTCTTCGGGTTGGATCGTGCGCCAGGTATCATCATCTGGATCCTGCATTGTATCCACCCAGGTCTGCAGGGATGGATCCCGCCCAGCCGCCACAGAAATGAGTCCGCCAGAGATGGTGTTGTCGCTTCCTGTGGTAGTTGGATGGTAAAGACCGCTCTTAAAAACGTTTGGGATAGCCCAACCGCCTGGGAAGGAAGCCGGTTTCCAGGGGTATGTGCCATTACCGGAGGGTACATAGCTTTCCGAGTCGTTTCCGGCTGCCACCACCACCAGCTTGCCTTTGGTCACAATCGCGTTATTCAGACGCTCGAACACCAGCGGATCAGGGTTCCGGCTGGTCAGGCTGAGATTGATCACTTTGACCGAAGACTGCCCGGCGCAAAAAGTCAGGGCAGCCGCGACACTATAAGAAGTTCCCCAACCCTGGGCATTGGCGGCTTTGACCGGCATCAGCTTGGTGCTGGCAATGCCGATGGCGGTGCCAACGCCGTTGTTGGCCTTGGCCATAATAATACCGGCCAGGTGAGTGCCGTGGCCGTTGTCATCGTTGGGGACGGTATCTCCATTCACATAATCGTAACCTGTCAGAGTCAGGCCGGCAAATTCGGGGTGAGCCGTATCTACGCCCGTATCGATCAGGCATACGTTGGCCGTGGAAACAGCCTGGCTCCAGATAATCTCTCCGCCCACCTGCTGCCAGCCCCAGGCGGTATCGATCTCATTGGGGAAAGCCGGCGAGCCGGCAATGCTGCTGCCAGTGCGCAGGCTGAGCAGTTCTGCCGTGCTGAGCTTGACAGGTCCACCGCTCGATTTGACCGACAATCCGGAGGTGCGATAAAGGCTGCCCTGAAGTTGGCTGCCTTGCTCCAGCAGACGGTACACATAATTGGGCTGGACAGAGACATCCGGGAAGAACGAATAGATCCTCTTCAATAAAGCCGTCAATCTGGCATTGGGGGTGAAACTGAGCAAAGCCGTGTTATGGGACTGGCGCGCCACCCTGCCACCCAGGCTTTGCGCCACGGCGTTCGCCCGCCGGCTGTAAACGGCAGGCGATGAGCCATTGGCAAAACTGACTACCAGCTCACCCGGCACGAATTGTGCATCAGGAGGTAGCTGATCGCCGGGTGGTGTATCCGCCAGGACCACCTGCCGGGTAGGAATAAAGGCAACCACCAGCAGTGCTATCACAAAGAGGTTCAACACGCGTATTTTCATCATCATTTCCTCCTGGAAATTAGGAGACAAATAACAAACTTCCCCTCAATACCTTCTTACAGAATAAGATGCCGCTATAGATAAATCAATAACCCATTTGGAGTATGGCAAAGGTCGGACGAGGAGACTCGGCCGAATTGAATAACCCTATGCTAACATGCTTCAATCTTCCTAACAAGACCAACCGGCCATCTGCAATCAAGCTGTAAATTCAATTAGTGTGTCCTAATATCCTTATTCTATTTCTTGGCGCGTTGTCCATTTTCTCAATCTTTGCTCCTCCATCCTTGCATCTTTAGTTCCTTGTTCTTTTTCTTGGTCTGTTATCCTTTTTATCTGTGTGAATCTGTGGTTTACCTCTTATAATACATCTCATGGTCACAGGAATTGACCTGACCGAACGGGAACTGGAGATCTTGCGCCGGCTGGCTACTGGGGCCAGTAATAAACAGATCGCCCAGGCGCTTAAAATCAGCCCAAATACGGTCAAGGTGCACCTGCGCAATATCTTTGAAAAGATCGGCGTGCTGTCGCGCACCGAAGCGGTTGTGTATGCCCTGCGCACCGGATTGGCATCTACTGAAATTCCGGCTATGGTGAACGCAGTCGGGCCGGCCCAGGCTATTATTCCCGGCCCTCAACCAAGCATCGAAACCCGCAAAAGGCTGCGGCTGGCGGTCATTATTTCTTCAGCGGGGGCGCTCCTGGCGATTTCGGCTTTTCTGTTGTGGCAGTTTTTAGCTGGTGCGACCGACAATACCCCGGCTCAACCCAGCCTGCCGGCCCGCTGGCAGGCCGAAACCCGCCTGCCTGCTCCCCGGGCGGCCATGGCCGCCGCGGTCTACGAGGGCCAGCTTTACCTGATCGGCGGTCTCTCCCCGCAGGGGGTAGCCGCCTCCGTGCTGCGCTTTCAACCGGATTCCGAGACCTGGGAAACACGCAACCCCATGCCGGCCGCCCTTGGTTATATCCAGGCCGCCCTGCTGGGTGAAAAACTGTATGTGCCGGGGGGATGTGACGCCGCCGGCGTTCCCACCCGCCAGCTTGAAATTTATGACCCGCGCCTGGATCATTGGGAAGCTGGCGTGCCCCTGCCGCAGGCCGAGTGCGGTTACGCCCTGGCAGTCATGGAAGGCCATCTCTATCTATTCGGCGGTTGGGATGGCAAAAACGCCCTGGCGGGTACCTGGATTTATGACCCGGTGGGTGAAAGCTGGTCTAAGGGCAGCCCGATGCCCGGCGCAGCCAGTTATGCCTCCGCCCAGGTTGTAGAAGGACAAATTTTTGTCATCGGCGGATACGATGGCGCGCACGCCCTGGCAGCCAACCGGGTCTATTATCCCAACCGTGACCAGGCCGGCGAAACTGCCTGGGAAGAAAAAACATCCCTGCCAGATGGACGCTATGGCATGGGTTCCGCCAGCCTGGCCGGATCCATCTACCTGGCCGGTGGGCTGGGCGAAACACACAGCCCCGCAGCTCCGCTGGAATATTTACCCCACACCGACCAGTGGCAACCGTTCGAAGCGCCGCCTGAGCCGGTCGGGGCTTTCCCTGCCCTGCTTCCGTTGGATACCCGCCTGCACCTGCTGGGCGGGAGATCGTCAGTTGGGCCAGGCGCCAGCCACCAGAGCTACCAGGCCATTTACACCCTTCTCTTCCCCGTGGTGCGTTAATGGTTCTCCCGTTGTAAACTCCCGGACCTTCCATGAAGAGTTGCGTTGATAATCCAAAAGAATTATTGACTCGCACTGCCATCTGGCTTATCCTGTCATCAAGGTGCAGCCTGCCGGCTTAATTTCTATTCACAGGCCAGGTAGGGGCAGGCAAGGCGTTCTTAGGAGGTGCGCATGAAACGGATTTCATTTCTTCTCCTGGCTTGTGTATTTATTCTTACCCTCAGTCTGCCTGGGGCGGCGCTGGCACAAGGCAGCTCCCCCACCTGGAATTCCATCATCTATTATTACAATCCTCGGGCCAATAGCGGGACCATAGGGGTAACCTTCACCGGCACAGGCGCTACCCCAGGCGACCAGCTCGGCATTCCGGTGCCGGCGCACGGCTTCGGGTCGGTCTTAGTCGGCAGCACGGGCGATTTCAAGGGGGCGGCCACGCTCAGCGCCGACATCCCGCTGGTGGCAGTCTACAAGCAGTTTGATCAGGGTAAAGGGCCCTACGCCCCGGTGCTGTATTCCTCCTTCGATGCCACCCAATCCAGTGTGAACGGCAAATTCTACCTCCCAAGCGTGCTGCACGCCGGTTATTACGTTTCCAAGATCGGCATCCAGAATGTAGAAAACGAGGCGGTTAGCCTGACCTTGCATTTCTACAACTCGACCGGCGCCGAAAAAGTCAACGCGCCCCTAGGCCTGACCAAGTCGATCGACAGCCAGGGCTCGTGGATCTTCCAGATCCTCGACGATGCTGCTGACGTCCCCGGCATCGGTTCGTCGTTTGACGGCTCTCTGGTCATCCAGGCGGTCAAGGCTAGCGATGGCGTAACCCCGGCGCGGGTGGTGGCAGCCGTTGAAGATCTCCAGTCGCAGGGGCAGCGTTCATACGCCTATGAGGGCAGCAGCGCCACCGCTAAGACCTTCTATTTGCCTTACGCCAACTGCCGTTATTCCACCAACCAGCAGTCCAGCACTTTCTATGTCCAGAATGCCGGCAGCGCCAATGCGACCATCAACGTTTACTACTACACCACCGGTGGAACACTCATCACTTCCTATACTGCAGCGGCGAAAGTGAAACCGGGAGCGCGCATGTTGGCCAGCGCCTGCAATTCCAAAGTGTAT
Source organism: uncultured Chloroflexia bacterium (assembly GCA_963820415.1). Taxonomy (GTDB): domain Bacteria; phylum Chloroflexota; class Anaerolineae; order Anaerolineales; family Anaerolineaceae; genus CAWFZT01. The sequence continues at coordinate 494,839 of CAWFZT010000006.1, forward strand.
GCCAAAATGAACGGCAAGAATGGCACAGCCCGCATTACCAGCGACCAGCCTCTGGTGGTGGTCGGCAAGGCCAGCAGCGCCGACGGCCTTTCTACCGCTTTTCTAGGCCAGCCTTCCGGCGGCACAGACATTTTGTTGCCCTACGTCGAGTACAACAAACTGAGCAGCGACCCGCGCGCCACACTGAACATTATGAACGTGGGCGCCACCCCGGCCAAGAATGTTTACATCAACTTCTGGTACAAAAAGGCGGATAATTCATTCGCCGCGCAAAAACTGGTATTAGCCACCAACAGCGCCCCCCTGGCAAAATATGGCAAGTACAGCGCCACGCCCAAGGTCAGCGGGGCAGCCTTAGATGTTAACGGCAAATACCTGGGCGCCGCGGAAGTGATCAGCGACCAGCCGGTGGTGGTGGTGGTGCGCGTTACCCAAAGCGTGACGGGCGTTCCCGGGATTACCACGCTGGGCGAGGATTACACCGGCGTACCTTTCGCCGCCGGGCCGTAAATCCGGCGCCGGGCTAGTTGTCTGGTAAAATGCAGGAGAGAGCCTAGAGGCGTTCTCTCCTTTTTTATCCCATGCACTCACGACCTATCCTTTTGTCTTGCCTGGTTGTCCTTCTGGCGGCGGCCGCCTGCGCCGGAAAACCTGCCGCGCTCCCCGGCCAGGCGCGGCCCGCGCCGCCCACGCCCATGCCAGGCAAGGGCAGTGTCAGCGGTGTAGTGGCCAATGCCAAAGAAACCTGGCCGGATATGAACGTGCTCTACATCTTTGCCGCCCCCTTTTCCGGCGACGCCAACGGTAAGGGCATCTATTTCCTGGATCCTTCCGTCCATCCCCATGCGGCGCTGGAAGCCGGCGGAAGTTTTCAGTTAATCAACCTGACCCCCCAGCGCTACGTGCTGGTGGTTGGGCCGCGGGCGGATACCAGCTTGCCGCTGCTGGACGAGCAGGGCAAGACACGCATTGTGGAGGTAAAGGCAGGCGAGCTGCTGCAGTTGGGGCAGGTCAAAGTAGGGCAGTAAGAGATATTTGAATCGGCGATTTTGCCTATTGACAAAATAGAATAATTGTTCTATAATCGTTACAAGAACAAAATTTCTAAGGTCAAAGGAGAGCCAATATGTCTTTTTCAACTGCTCGTTCGTTCAGCCCAGGCCGGTTGTTCTCCCGCGTTAAGCCCATCACCATCTTCGCCATGATCATCCTGACAGCTCTGCTGGCTTTCGAGATGTTCAACTACAGCACTACCGAATACGCCCTGCACGATCTCCTGGGAAACCTGGTCTTTGCCGGATTACGGTGGTCTACCATCCTGTCGATTGCCTTCTGCGGCATCGATTTTGCCGGCATTGCCCGCCTGTTCACCCCCGAAAGAGGCTCTGCTGAGCCTAAAGAAGGCTGGTACCTGTTCGGGGCCTGGCTGCTGGCGGCCACGATGAACGCCATCCTCACCTGGTGGGGCGTTTCGATGGCCATCGCCACCCACAAGGAAGCCAGCGTGGCGATCATGAATGCCAAGACGCTTACCCAGGTCGTACCCGTATTCGTCGCCCTGATGGTCTGGCTCATCCGCATTCTAATCATCGGCACGATCTCGGTAGCCGGAGAGCGCTTCCTGTGGGGCGGCGCGAACCGCAGCCGTTATTCTACCAGCAGTCCCCAATCGAACAGCCTGGGCGGGCCGGTGATCGCTCCGCGACCTAACGTTACCCCGCGCCCGATCCAGGCGCGCTCGCTGGGCCATTCCCCCATCGGCGAACCTTCCGGGTCGTCCCGGCCTGAGCCGACTTACCACAGCATGACCATGGGTTCGCGGCCCATGCCTCGCCCGATCGATTCGGACAACACCGTCGGCGGGAAAAAATTATGACTGTAATTACTCAGCCCTGGTAGAAAAAGGATTGAATTGAAGGGTATTGGGGCGGGTCTGAGACCCGCCCCAACCGTTTAAACGATTTCCTTTTCTAGCCTGATAGTTTTTGCCAGTGATTCGTGCGTATCATGGGACGAATTCAGATTTTGAGTTATGAGCGTGCTTCGCACGCTCATAACTCAAAATCTGGTAATCCAGCACGGCAAACCTTTGTACATTTTCTGTCTTCGCAGGGGGCTGTCTGGTATAAAGCAGGGAGAAATCGGACTGGAGAAATTATGACTCCTACCACCCAGGATCATGATCTTAAAAACGCAAAATTTTACAACCTGACGCTGGAGGAACGCCTGCTGCGCCTGGCAGATCAATCCGATTTAACCGCCGAGGAGTTGGCCGCCCTGGCCGGACGTCCAGGACTGACGCCCGAGCAGGCCAATCCCATGGTCGAAAACGTGGTGGGCACTTACGCCTTGCCGCTCGGCATCGCTCAAAATTTTGTCGTCAACGGCCGCCCAATACTGGTTCCAATGGTGATCGAAGAACCGTCAGTGATTGCCGGAGCATCCTTCATGGCGCGCCTGGCTCAATCCAGCGGGGGCTTCTTCGCCCGAGCCGACCCGCCCGAGATGATCGGTCAGATGCAGATCCTCGACCTGTCCGACCTGCCCAGCGCCCGGCTGAAACTCCTCGAACAGAAAGAGCGCCTGCTGGCTGAAGCAGCCCTGGTCGACCCGGTGCTGACCCGCCTGGGCGGCGGGCCGCGCGACATCCAGGTGCGCATCATCGAAGCATCGCCGATCGGGTCCTTCCTGGTACTGCACCTGATCGACGACGTACGGGATGCTATGGGCGCTAACGCCATCAATACCGTCACCGAACGCCTGGCGCCCCTGGTACAGGAAATTACCGGTGGGCGGGTGCTGCTGCGCATCCTGACTAACCTGGCCGACCACCGCCTGGCGCGCGCCCGCGTCACCATCCTCCTGGACGAGCTGGCTGCGCCTGGATTTTCCGCCGCCGACGTACGGGATGGCATCCTCAGCGCCTGGGCCTTTGCCGCCGCCGACCCTTACCGGGCTGCCACCCACAACAAGGGCATCATGAACGGTATCGACGCGGTAGTAATTGCCACCGCCAACGACTGGCGCGCTGTAGAAGCCGGAGCGCACGCTTATGCCGCCCGCTCCGGGCGCTATACCAGCCTGAGCACCTGGGGAGAAGATGCCCAGGGCAACCTGACCGGCACCCTGGAAATCCCGTTAGCCGTGGGCATCATCGGCGGGGCCACACGCGTCCACCCGGCTGCCAGAGCCGCCGTCAAATTATTGGGGGTGAAAACCGCCCAGGAGTTGGCCGAAATCATCGTCTCGGTCGGCCTGGCGCAGAACCTGGCGGCCTTGCGCGCCCTGGCAACCGAGGGCATCCAGCGCGGGCACATGACCCTGCACGCCCGCCAGGTCGCCATTTCAGCCGGGGCAAGGGATGAGGAGATCAACCGCCTGGCCGAGCAGTTGGTCGCCGAAAAAGCGGTACATCATCGGCCGGGCCGAAGAAATTTTGCGTGAGTGGCAGCAAAAGGAGCAATTGTAATATGGATGAGACTGTTCCCGCACAGCAGCCTGGACTGTTGCTCAAAACCGACCGGCCAGTGGGCATCGTCGGTTATGGGGCTTACGTGCCGCGCTATCGCCTGCCGGGCAGCGAGATTGCCCGCGTGTGGACGGGCAAAGGCGGCGGACCGGTCAAGGAAAAAGCCGTCCCGGGCCTGGACGAAGACGTGATTACCATGTCGATCGAGGCCGCCCGCAACGCCCTGGCGCGCTCTGGCATTCATGCTCACCAGTTACGAGCGGTCTGGATCGGCTCGGAATCGCATCCCTACGCGGTCAAACCCAGCTCGACCGTGGTGGCGGAAGCCATCGGCGCCACTCCGCACATTCAGGCCGGCGATTGGGAATTTGCCTGCAAGGCCGGCACCGAGGCGCTGGTAGCCGCCATGGGGTTGGTCGGTTCGGGTATGGGACAGTACGCCCTGGCTATCGGCATGGACACTGCCCAGGGGCGTCCAGGTGATGCGTTGGAATATACCGCCGGGGCAGGCGGGGCAGCCTTCATCGTCGGCCCAGGCGGAGAAGCGCTGGCGATTATCGAATCCGCCTATTCTTATGTCACGGATACGCCGGATTTCTGGCGGCGGGCCGAGGCCAAATATCCCGAGCACGGGCAGCGCTTTACCGGCGACCCGGGCTACTTCGACCACATCGTTTCGGCTGGCAAAACCATGCTGAGTATGACCGGCACGACCGCCCAGGATTACCAGTACGCCGTCTTTCACCAGCCCAACCCCAAGTTCCCACAGCGAGCGGCTGCCCAGTTGGGCTTCAGCGACGAGCAGATCAAGACCGGCCTGCTCTGCCCCGTGATTGGCAACACCTACGCCGGCTCTTCATTGATTGGGTTGACCGCTATCCTGGACGTAGCCAAAGCCGGCGAGCGTATCTTCATGGTCTCCTACGGCTCTGGGGCGGGGTCGGATGCCTTCGTGCTCCATGTCACCAAGGCCATCGAGGAACGGCGTGCTAATGCCCCCAGCACGGCTGATTACGTTGCCCGCCGCACGCAGATCGATTACGCCATGTATGTGCGCTATCGGGGAAAGTTGGCAATGAAGTAAATGTCAGTGGTTAGTGGGTGGTAAGCAGTGCAAGACTGATACTAGCCACCCGCCCGCTATCCACTCCCGGAGGGAATATGTCAGACGTCGTCATTGCAGGGGTCGGGCAATACCCGGTAGGCGAACATTGGAATATTTCGCTGCGCTCGCTGGCGGCCAAAGCCATCCTGGCGGCGCGCAAGGACGCCGGCGGGCTCAAACCCCAGGCGCTCTATGTGGGCAATTTGCTCGCCCCTACCCTATCGCACCAGCAGAACCTGGGGGCGCTGCTCGTCGATAATACCGGCCTGGATGGGATCGAAGCCTGCACCACCGAAGCGGCCGGCGCCTCGGGCGCGGCAGCTTTCCGCCTGGGTTACCTGGCGGTGGCTTCCGGCTTTATCGACGTGGCGCTGGTTGTGGGCGTCGAAAAGTACACCGACATGGTCGGGCCAGAGGTGGAAGGCGCCCTGGCCGAGACAACCGATTATGATTACGAGGCGGTTCAGGGCCTCACCCTGGCAGCCCAGGCGGCCCTGCTGATGCAGCGCTATATGCACGAGTACCAGGCGCCGCGCCGCGCCTTTGCCGACTTTCCCCTGCTGGCGCACGCCAACGCCGCCAGTAACCCAAACGCCATGTTCCGCCGCCCGATCAGCCGCGAGGCTTATGAACGAGCTGAGCTGGTCAGCGACCCACTCAACCTGTTTGACATAGCCCCTTATGCGGACGGCGCCGCCGCGGTCATCCTGACCCGTCCTGAGCTGGTCCCGCCGCAGGTGACTCACCGGCTGGTGGCCGTGCGCGGCTCGGGCCTGGTGATCGATACCCTGGCGCTGCACGACCGCCCGAACCCGCTGGCCTTCGAGGCCGCCCGGCTGTCGGTCGAGCGCGCTTGCCGGCAAGCCGGCGTGCTGCCTTCCGACGTGGATCTATTCGAGTTGTGCGACGCTTTCTCGATCTACGCTGTGCTCAGCCTGGAAGCGGGCGGGTTCGCCGAACGCGGCCAGGGCTGGAAGCTGGCCCAGGACGGCGAGTTGGGCCTGAAGGGCAAGCTGCCAATCAGCACGCTGGGCGGGCTGAAAGGCCGCGGCAACCCACTGGGCGCCACCGGTGTGTACCAAATCGTCGAAGCAGCCCTGCAACTGCGCCGCGAGGCCGGCCCTAACCAGGTAACCGGCGCCCGGCGCGCCCTGGTGCAGTCGTTGGGCGGCCCGGCAGCCACGGCCGTCGCCCACGTGCTGGAAAGCTGACATTATACATAATCATTATACGTAAGCTTGTGCCCATTTTCGCGAGGGCCTAAAATGAATTTGATAGGTTTTGAGAGTCCCTTATGACGGCCTGAGGCCAGGCGAACCCGGAATTGATAGCTTATGATAGCCGCATGTGATTAAACTAGGGCAACATCGAGACCCAAGGAGCATTGCAATCATGGAAATACCTCGCCATTGGCGATTAAAACAACAGCGCTATGCCTTGGTTGGCGAAGTCTGCCCGCTCTGCCAATCGAAGATTTTCCCGCCGCGGGATGTTTGCCCGCACTGCGGCGGAGAAGCCAGGCAGCATTTCGCCTTCAGCGGCAAGGGTGAAGTTTATTCGTATACAATTCTACGCGACGCCCCTGCCGGTTATGAAGAGACCACCCCCTACACGGTGGCGCTAGTCAAGCTGGAAGAAGGCCCGGTCATCACCGCTCAACTGACCGACCTGGGCGACCAACCCGTGCAGATCGGCATGCCGGTCGAGATGGTCACGCGTCGCATCCGCCAGGACGGAGACGAGCGGGGAATGCTGGTGTATGGGTATAAATTTAGGCCAGCGGTTCGAGCCTAAGGACTAAGAAAATGTGAGAAGCGCTCTCCAAGTGGAGGGCGCTTTTTGATTTCCAGGTTGAGATCTTCGGAGAAAGTGTTTGGTCAACCTCCGTCTAACGGGCTGCCCACCGCTTTCGATCTTCAGTTGAGTACATGGGTATAGATCATCGTTTTTTTGATATCTTTGTGACCGAGCAGGGAGCTCAGTGCCTGATTCTGTGTTGAAGCGGCAACATGATGTTCTTGTGCCAGGTATACAGGAAAAGCCTTAATTTCTGGTGCACCCATCTCTTTTGGATGTCGCTTCTTGTGAAAAATGATGTATCGTTTAATCCAATCGATGTAGGTTTGCTCGATACGATAAGAGTAATGCTTGATCCTCAAACATCGCACACCTGATCAAGTAATTTCCTGGGTTCGGGCATCGTGAACTTTCCTTGGGTTATGCTATACTTTACAAAATGCTCATTCTATTTTAACCTATTACCACCTAATGCCTATATTAATTTCGGTGATTAGACCGTAGAAGCTCATAAGCTGTTTAGCCACCAGACGGCGATTGAGCACCTAGTTGGGCAGCAGCCTAGTGGCGTTCTCAAACTAGGGAAAGAGAAAATGTCCTATGAACACAAACACTTCACAATCAGACCAGAGATTATGGGGCAATATCGCGGAGCGAATGGTGCAGGTCGTCATCGTAGTCGCTTTTATGGCAGTCATACTCTTTCTTTCGTCAGGCCGCCTTAGTTGGATGTGGGCATGGATCTTTATCGGCTTGAACCTGATTGGAGTATTGATTAACAGTATAATTTTGCTGCGCTACAGCCCAGAGACCATCGCGGAACGTGCCAAAGCCGAAGGGATGAAAGACTGGGACAAGATAGTCAGCGGCTTGTGGGCTGTGGCGTACTACATCCTCATGCTATTGGTCGCCGGACTGGATACGCGCTTCGGATGGACCCCGCCGCTCGCGCTTGCCCTTTATATCGCAGGAAGCATCGTCTTCGTACTGGGGTTTGCTTTTTTCAGTTGGGCAATGATTTCAAACGCCTACTTTGCAGCGGTCGTTCGTGTCCAGGCAGAACGTGACCAAACTGTATGCACTACTGGGCCATACCGGTTCGTGCGCCATCCGGGGTATGTCGGCGCGATTGTACAATCGCTGGCAGCACCATTGCTGCTTGGTTCCCTCTGGGCGCTTATTCCGGGTACAGTGGCGGCGCTATTGATGGTCACTCGCACAGCATTGGAAGACCAGATGCTTCACCAGGAACTCGATGGATATCGGGATTACGCTCAGCAGGTGCGCTATCGTTTGCTGCCGGGAATCTGGTAATCCCGCCGGTCAACAAGGCTGCTGCCTAACCAGCGGTTACAGACGACCGCCTTCGGCTAGGGTATGCGTGGCGAGTCTTGCCAGAGTCGGTGGAGGCAGACGCCGGGGTCGTTAGAAAGACGTTGCGTGCAGAATTGGTGTTAATAAGCCGTGGAGGGTCATGTGAAACAAATTGCACTGTTTAAAAACGGAAATTCACTTTCATACACAGAATATGGTGATAAAAACGGATATCCAATTCTCATACAACATGGATTGATAGCAAGTATTAATGACTACCATTTATTTGAACGGCTTATTGAATTAGGAACACGCCTGATAAGTATTGCACGTCCTGGTTATGGTGAGTCATCACCATATATTATGAATAATATTGCCGAATGGGCTGATATAGTTTCAATTCTTATCGATGAACTTAAGCTTTCTCATTTTGATATATTAGGCATGTCTTCAGGAGCACCTTATAGCTATTCTATAGGCTATAAGTTTCCAGATAAAGTGCGAAACATATACATTTTTAGTGGAATACCTGCTTTGTACGACGAAAAAATTCTTTCACTTTGGCCATATGAGGTGAAAAAGAATGCAGCTATTGCTGAGATGGAAAAGTTGGCTTATGAATTGTTCTTTTCAAATTTATCAAAGGAAGACTTAACAAAGAATGATATTAAAGATTCTATGATGAATAACTGCTTTGGTATTGCACAAGATTTGAAACTACGATGCATGGATTGGGGATTTAGTTTATCTAATGTAACCGAGAATGTTTATATGCGGCATAGTAAGTCTGACAATGCAGTACCGTTTATTACAGCAGAAATGACATCAAAGCTATTACCAAATTGCAAATTTGAAATAAGAGAAAATGACGTGCACTTTTCGAATGAGGTATTAGACGATTTCATCAGAACTGTAATGGCAAGACATTATGAAAAATAAAACAAGCATAAAGTTGGTATACAGGAATGTACCTATAAGAAGTTTAAAAATGGCTTCTAACAATCGCGTCAACCTAGCTCGCGAGACAAGCCCCCTCGCAGGTTAAGCGTATGTTAGATGACCACCTTAACCTCCCCAGCGTGGATCGAGTTGTATATACGGGTATAAATTCATGCCGGCTGTTCGAGCTTAGAATAAAGAGACGTAAGTTTCGGGCGCTCTCCTAGATGGGAGAGCGTTTTTTTGTGGCACTTTACCTTAATACACCTGCCAAATTACAACTTATGACAGGTCGAGGAATTAATTGAATTTAGAGGTTCGTTTATTATCCCTACTTCTTATATTTACAGCGTTAATTAGAATAAAATGGTTTTATAGATAGTTTGCCTCTTTAATTAGGAATATAATAACAAGACGTTTTTACTGTATTGATAAAATCTGAAAAATATGTTTGGGCGCTTCGCAAAATAGTCACAATAGATCTTTTTAGTATTCATAACAGGCCCAGGTAGCGATTTGTCTTTACTAAGGAGGATACTGATGAGCGCCGAGAGTTACCACTTTAAAGTTGGGACATTTGAATGTATTTTGGTAAACGATGGCACGCTGGCATATACTGAGCCAGCCTCGGTTCATTTTGCCAACGCACCATTAGACCGCCTTGAACAGGCGCTACATGCATATAATATCCAGCTCGATCAATGGAAGGAATGGATAAGCCCATTGCCATGCCTGGTGATCAAGACCGGTGAGCATCTCGTGTTGGTGGATACCGGATTGGGGCATATCGATTGGGGACCCAATGCTGGTAAGCTTTTGACAAGCCTGCAGTCCGAGGGTATCATGCCGGACGACATCGACACCGTTATCCTTACTCATGCCCATGGAGACCACATTGGGGGTACTACCGACTCTGAGGGGAATGCAGCCTTCCCTAAAGCTCAGTATTTCCTGAGAAAAGAGGAGTGGGATTTCTGGACCTCCGAAACAACTCTTGCTCATCCAGATCACAATTGGATGACTTTCTTCGTTGACAGAAATCTCCTGCCTATCAAAGATCGGGTCCGTCTAGTTGAGCAGGATAAGGAAATTGTGCCCGGTATCCACAACCTGTTTGCGCCCGGACATACTCCCGGCAATATGGCGCTAGCTGTTGTCTCGGGCGGTGAGCAACTGTTGTGCCTTGGCGATATTATTACCCATCCTATCCACCTCGAACAACCTGAATGGCACATCTCGCCCGATTGCGACCCAAAGCAGTCTGTGCTCACTAGACGACGATTGCTTAGGCGCGCGGCAGACGACCATACCCTCATTTTTGCCTTCCATTTTGATTTCCCTGGTCTAGGCTATGCCCATGCGCAAGAGGAGGCATGGAAATGGCAATCGTATCAGTGACAATCTAGGATCCTACAAAATAACTCGCACAATCTCGGCGCGGTCAAGGTCCGATTTACGGGTATAAATTCAGGCCGGCGGTTCGCGTTTAGTCAAAGAGGATATTAGAAGCGCTCTCCAGCCATGCAGGCCGCTTTTTGGTTGTGGGTTGGGAGCGGGTTATAATTGACCAAGCTAATCTTAGTAGAATGGTGAAACCATGAAACTGACCCGATACGCCACCCAACATGCCCCACGCTGGGCCGCGGATACCCATTGGCTCGTTGACACTTTCGACCTGCGCAGCCTGCTCGAAACGCCCCGCTCAGACATCAACAGTTTTATTGAACGCAGCTTAACCGCTGAACCCGCCCAGGGCTCCTGGCTGGCGCCCATCGAGGCCACCCAGGAAGTGTGGGCCAGCGGCGTTACATACCAGCGCAGTCGCGAGGCGCGCCATGCCGAATCGAATACGGGCGATATTTATGACCGCGTTTACGCAGCCCAACGTCCGGAACTATTCTTCAAGGCCATCGGTTGGCGCGTGATCGGCCATCAACAACCGGCTCGCTATCGCGCCGATAGTGATTGGAACGTGCCCGAGCCCGAGCTGACCCTGGTCATAAATCAGCAGGGTGAGATCGTCGGTTACACAGCCGGCAATGATATGTCCTCGCGCAGCATCGAAGGCGAGAATCCACTCTACCTGCCGCAGGCCAAAGTCTATAATGCCTCCTGTTCGCTTGGCCCTGCCATTCAAATCCAGGATGTCGATAGGCTGAACGATTTACCGATTGCAATCTCGATTGAGCGCGCCGGCCAGCCAGTTTTTCACGGGAATACGCGTACGTCTAATATGAATTGAAAATTGGAAGAACTGGTGGCTTATCTCTATCGTGAATTAAGTTTCCCGCAGGGAGTGTTTCTACTGACCGGAACCGGCATCGTGCCACCCGAAAAGTTTACCCTTGCCCACGGTGACAACGTGATCATCACGGTGGGTGACTTGACCCTGGCAAATGAAATAGGCGCGTAAACAACCATGAAAACCAACCTAAAGACCTACCAGAATCTGATTGGCGGCGAGTGGGTGGCCACCGGCCGCGGGGAGTTGTTCGAAAACCGCAATCCGGCTGATGGCAAGGATGTCGTGGGGTTATTCCCAAAAGCGAGCGTGGAAGATGCCCGGTCTGCCCTTTCGTCGGCGCGTTCAGCGCTGCCAGGCTGGGCCAATACCCCGCCGCCCGCCCGCGGCGTCATCCTGGATAAGGCCAGTCAAATTATCTCAGCCCGCCTGGATGAAATGGCGACCATCTTGACCCGCGAAGAGGGCAAGACGCTGGCCGAAGCCAAAGGCGAAGTGACGCGTGCCCGCGATATTTGCCGTTACTATGGCGGCGAAGGATGGCGTTACGGCGGGCAGGTTTTACCAAGCAGCCTCGGCGGTGAACTGCTCTACACGCGGCGGGAATCCCTGGGGGTGGTCTGCATCATTACCCCTTGGAACTTCCCCATTGCCATTCCGGCCTGGAAGATTGCTCCGGCATTGATCTACGGTAATACGGTCGTATTCAAGCCCGCCAAAGATGCGCCTCTGATTGGATTGATGCTGGTGCAGGCGTTGGTGGAAGCCGGGTTGCCGCCTGGTGTGATCAATTACCTTACCGGTGATGGCTCAACCATCGGCGTCGAGATGGTGAGCAACCCCGGCGTGAACGGCATCAGCTTCACTGGTTCGCGCGAGGTGGGCGTAGGGATTTACCAGCAGGCCATCGTGAACATGCCGCGTGTCCAATTGGAGATGGGTGGGAAGAACGCTCTCGTCGTCTTGCAGGATGCCACCCTGGACCTGGCGGTTGACCTGGCGGTAAAGGGCGGATTTGGCTTGACCGGGCAGGCCTGTACGGCCACCAGCCGGGTGATCGTGGAAGAGCCTGTCGCAGACGCGTTTGTGTCTGCCCTGGCGAAAGCTGCCCGTAACCTGGTGGTTGGCAACGGCCTGGAGGCCGGCGTGCAAATGGGGCCGACGGTGAATCGCGCCCAGCTTGAGATTGATTTTAAATACATGAAACTCGGCCAAACTGAGGGAGCGAAGTTACTGGCTGGCGGCGAGATTGATGAACGGGTGGGCTATTACGCGCAAGCGACGGTCTTTGACTACGTTGAGCCAACCATGCGCATCGCCCAGGAAGAAATCTTTGGACCGGTCATCAGTGTGATGCGCGCCAAAAACCTGGACGACGCCATCGAGAAAGCCAATTCGGTCAGTTTTGGTTTAACCGCAGGGGTGGTGACCAATGACTTGCAGAAGGCCTTCGCCTTTGCCAATCGCGCCGAAGCGGGTGTGGTGAAAATCAACGAGCCGACTACCGGCCTGGCGCTCAACGCGCCTTTTGGCGGCTTTAAGCAATCCAGCGCCAATACCTTCAAGGAACAGGGGCAGGCGGCTTTGGATTTCTATACACGTACGAAAACGATTTATATGGGACATGGATGATCTCAATCATGATGAATAACCAAGCTGATCTCTCTGATGCGGATTTATATGCTGTAAATACCCATGCGCCGGGTCCTGCCGGACAACTGCCCCTGCCTGCCGAGTGGTTACGAGAAACAGCCAGTGGCAATGTATTCGGCTGGACCCAGGATGCGGCCATGGGCTGGAATCCAGCCCAGTTGGGCAGGCCTGAATTTTTGATCCTCAGCACCCAGGGCGGCATTCGCGCCGCCGACGGCGCACCGGTTGCCCTGGGTTATCATACCGGGCACTGGGAGGTTGGTCTGTTGGCCCAGGCTGCCGCAGAAGAATTGAAGCGGCTGGATACGATCCCCTTTGCGGGATTTGTCAGCGATCCATGCGACGGTCGCACCCAGGGAACGACCGGCATGATGGACAGCCTGGCTTATCGCAATGATGCCGCCATTGTCCTGCGGCGGCTGATCCGTTCTCTGCCAACCCGGCGCGGCGTGATCGGCATCGCCACCTGTGACAAAGGCCTGCCTGCCATGATGATGGCGCTCGCCGCCCAAAAGTCGTTGCCTTGCATCCTCGTTCCCGGCGGCGTAACCTTATTACCCGAGCAAGGCGAAGATGCCGGAAAAGTACAATCCCTGGGCGCACGATTTTCCCACGGGCTGCTCACCCTCGCCGAGGCTTCCGAGCTTGGCTGCCGCGGCCTGCGCCTCGCCGGGTGGAGGGTGCCAATTCCTCGGAACGGCGGCCACCAGCCAGGTTGTCGCCGAAGCCCTGGGACTGGCCGTCACGCACTCGGCGCTTGCCCCGTCCGGCCAGCCGATCTGGCTGGATGTGGCCAGGCGTTCGGCCCGCGCCCTGGTTGAAATGGCATCCCAAAAAATCACGCTAAGTGACATTCTTACTCCCGATGCATTGCACAATGCCATGACCACTCACGCGGCTTTTGGCGGCAGTACGAATTTGTTGCTGCACATCCCCGCCATTGCCCACGCGGCCAATTTGCCGCGTCCAGGCGTTGACGATTGGATAAGGATAAATCGGCAAACTCCGCGCCTTGTGGATGTCTTGCCAAACGGACCGGTCGGGTATGGCACTGTTCAGGTTTTCCTGGCCGGAGGCGTGCCCGAGGTCATGCTGCATTTGCGCGCTCTGGGCTTGCTGCGTTTGGGTGTCCGCACGGTCAATGGGAACACGCTGGGCGAAGCCCTCGATCTGTGGGAACACAGCCAGCGCCGTCGAATATTGCGCCAACGTCTTGAAGCGCTGGACGGCGTTCACCCCGACGATGTGATCATGAATCCCGCCCAGGCGCGCCAACGCGGCCTGACCAGTACCATCACTTTTCTGACCGGTAATCTCGCCCCGCAGGGGGCCATCATCAAGAGCACTGCGATTGATCCGAGCGTCGTGGATCCGGATGGCGTCTATCGAAAGACCGGCCCGGCGCGCGTGTTCACCCGCGAACATGCCGCCATTGCCGCGGTCAAAGGTCTCAACGACCGCCCGGTCAAAGCGGGCGACGTGATCATCTTGATCGGTTGCGGCCCACTCGGGACCGGGATGGAAGAAACTTACCAGTTGACCTCGGCGCTGCGCTACCTGCCCGAAGGCAAAACCATCGCCTTGCTGACCGATGCGAGGTTTAGCGGCGTGAGCACCGGCGCCTGCATCGGTCACATCGGCCCCGAAGCGTTAGCCGGCGGTCCGATTGGCCGCCTGCGCGATGGCGACCTCATTCGTATCCAGGTCGATCGCGTCAACCTTACCGGGCAAATCGATCTCATCAGCGAAGAGAACCAGCGCTTTGACGCAGCCGAGGGCGCCCTGATCCTGGCGGGGCGCCCACCTCATCCGGATTTACAGCCAAATCCGGAGCTGCCAGAGGATACCCGCCTGTGGGCGAGCCTCCAAAACATCAGCGGCGGCACGTGGGGCGGCTGTGTCTATGATGTCGATAAAATTCTCGAGCGCCTGAAAGATAGGTAATGCCGTCCACAAAACACTTTTCACTACGCCAGGGAGGGGGTGAAACCCTGGTGCAAACTGACATGCCGGTAAAGAGGATCACCCGCCGCATTTGCTACCTATCAGTGAGAACGTGCTTGACATAACACTGATATTAGTGTACACTATATATAGTGTATATAAACTTTGGCTGGAGGAATGCAATGTTTCAGAATATTACCTTAAGTGCAGAGAAAACCTTGATCGAGCAAGCGCGCCGACGTGCTGAAACCAACCATACGACCCTCAATGCCGAGTTTCGGCGGTGGTTGGAACAGTATGTGGAGGTTCCTCAAACGGCTGTTGAGTTAGCAGATTTAATGGATCGGTTAGGCTATGCCAGGTCCAGGAAGACCTTTACGCGGGATGAACTGAATGAGCGATAAATATTTCATTGACACGAACATTTTTATCTACTGCTTCGACGATCAACAACCGGAGAAGAAATCGCGATCGCTTGAATTGGTTGCGGATGCGTTGCAAACTGGAAAAGGGGTGATCAGTTGGCAAGTGATACAAGAGTTTTTAAACGTGTCAACGCGAAAGTTCCTTGTGCCTTTGAAACCAGAAGATGCAAAAGTCTATCTTCAAAAAGTTTTACACCCACTCTGCCATGTATTTCCTGATCTAAATTTATATGAAACTGCCTTGGATATCTACCGGGAAACAGGTTATTCATTTTATGATTTTATGATCGTAGCCAGTGCATTGCGAGGGGGATGTTCAAATCTCTATTCAGAGGATTTACACGCCGGGCATCAGGTAGGTAGATGTATAGTTGTGAATCCCTTTGTCTAGAGTGCTTCCATCCAGATGTAAGGGCGTTTCTTACATTGCCGTGGTGATCATGCTTGCCATGATGCGCTCTAACGAACTGCTCATCACCCCGCCAGTATCGCGCGCCAAAGGCCAGCTCCAGGAAGGTTTCAAGTATGTCGTCTCCACGCCTATCCTCGGTTCTGTCCTGCTGATGATAGCCATCATCGGTACGCTCACTTTTGAATTCCAGGTCAGTCTGCCGCTGATCGCCGAGTTTACATTTAAAGGGAATGCCAGCAGTTACGCTTTCTTGACCGCTTCAATGGGGTTCGGGGCGGCTATCGGGGGGATTTTCTTCGCCAGCCGTAAAGGCATCACGCCTTACAAACTGATCAGCGCCTCCCTGCTGTTCGGGCTGGCGGTTCTGACGGCGGCTTGCATGCCAAGCCTGCTGCTCACAGGGCTGGCCCTGGTGTTGGTAGGGATCTGGTCGATCAACTTCTCCTCGCTCGGCAACAGCACCTTGCAACTCAACAGCTCGCCGCAAATGCGCGGCCGGGTCATGTCTTTCTGGTCGATGGCTTTTCTTGGCTCTACTACCATCGGGGGGCCCATCGTCGGCTGGTTTGCCGAAGTAGCCGGGGCGCGCTGGGGTCTGGCATTGGGCGGTCTGGCCGCCCTGATCGCTACGGTTTTAGGAGCGCTCACCTTGCGCAAATTGCAGACCGGTAAAACGGCCGCAGCCGGGCAGGAGCCATAGGCATTGCTGATTTCCCTGCTGGGCGAAGTCGCCCGGCAAGTGGGCGCAAGATAAGCATATAATTGGCCTGAAGGATCAGCCAACGGCCCAGAAGACCAAGATCGGACAAGTTTAATATTCAACCTAATCTCAAGAGGTAAAAAATGCATTTAGCGTGATCTCTGGCATTGTGCCGATGGTCGAAGTTTCTCCGCTGGAACAGGCTTCCCAGGCTTTTGAAAAAATGGTATCCTCGAAAGTGCATTTCCGATCGGTTTTAAAGATGGACGGGAACGCTTGAATTCTTCCCGAAGCAGGCGCCAAAATATCTAAACCTTAGAAAAGAGTCAACCATGCAGGACATCTTAACGATCATCCAAGAAAGGCGCTCTGTCCGGATGCCCTTCGATCCGGAACGCCCGATTGCCAGGCAAGACCTGGTTCAGATTCTGGAAGCAGGCCGCTGGGCGCCCACCGCCCACAATATGCAGAACTTTGAAATCATCGTCGTCGACGATAAAAAAATTCTGAAAGAGATCGGAGATATCAAAAGCGCCCTCTCCGATATCTTCATCCAGGAAAACTACCAGCAACTGTCTTTTTCAGAAGAAGAGCTGCTTCATAAGAAAGTTGGGCTGCTCGCCGCCATGTTCCCGCTTTCCTGGAGGACGCCCGGCGTCAAACCGGTTGTGGAAGAAGGTAGATCGCGCCCCTTTCCGGTCTGCCCCACCCTGCTGATTGTGCTTTACGATCCCAGCAAGAGGGCGCCGGCTTCGCAGGGGGATTTCCTGGGCATCATCAGCCTGGGCTGTATGATGGAGAACCTGTGGTTGATGGCCAATTCGTTGAACATCAATTTCCAAATCATCAGCGCCTTGAGCAACGGTGCGGCCGAAAGAGAAGTCAAGCGCATTCTGGCTGTCCCCGAACCTTTGAAAATTGCCTTCAGCGTCCGCTTAGGTTATGCGACTGTGGCGCCGCCGCATAATTTGAGGGTGCGCCGGGATATAGAAGATTTCAGTCACCATAACCACTTCGGAAACAAGGGGATTGATTAGTCATGATTTTACCTTTAATTATTTTGGGCGCGCTGATATTCCTTATTCTTCTTTGGGTATTGGGATCTATCTCTAAACGGAAACGCGATGCCATCTGGAGGCAGCTCGCCGTCGAACTGGGGGCCGAGTTCGTTGAGAGTGGATTCTTCCGCTCCAGCAATGTGCAAGCGCACGTCAAGGATTGCACGGTTACCCTGGACGTCTACTCGATGCCGTCAGGGGACTCCAGTACTACCTACACGCGTTTGAAAGCTCCCCTTCAAGACTTGCAGGGACTTCAGTTCACGCTCTCTCGAAAAAGCCTGGTCACTAAATTAGACAAAGCCCTGGGCGCTAAAGAAATTGCCACCGGAGACGCGGAGTTTGACCACGCCTTTGCGATCAGGGGCATTGATGAAGCCAAGGTGCGGGCTTTGTTTTCGAACCAGAAAATTCGCCAGTTGCTTCAGACAGAGGTCTCTGCCACCGGTTTCCTTAGAGGCAACGTGCTGGATCTTGAGGTAGAAGGCGACCTCAAGGATATCGCACGGCTCAAATCTCTCTTCGAGGTGTTTGGGGAGCTGCCGAATCAGTTAGAAGGATGACTTTCTGACCGCCAATGGGCAATCGGGCGGGAGTAGCATATGGGTACACTCTTTGCGCCTTGACATACTCGCAGGGAAGTTAGCATAGCCGCACCTGTGAACCCTTAGAATTGGTGAGAGGGCGTAAATTAAGGCCGGCGGTTCGACCTCTGAATAAAGAAAACTTGAGAAGTGCACTGATTAAATGAAGCGCGCTTTTCTGTTGCTTATAGGATGGGGAAGACTATAATAATATTGATAGGGGATTATGGAAAATATTGGCAATAGCCAAGCGTGTTTATCATCTAATATCCCTTATCAGGTGTGGTATCGGGCACAATTGCTGAATTATTAGCCTCCTCAAACGTAAAATGACATTTCCCCAATTGGACACAATCAACAGCATCGTTTCTATTGTTGTTTCTTTTGTTGCATTGATTGTTTCAATTATCGCAGTAGTATATACAGCAAAAGCCTATTTACTTAAATCTGGTGCACATATCCGAGGTTCATGTACTATAACTTCAAGCATTTCGTGTGACGATAAATATATTAGCAATGTAATTTTGGAGAATTTGAAGGATCGAGCAGTTGTAATTTTTAAAATATATCTAAAACTGGGACACAATTACTTTATTGAGATCGAAGACTTCGAAAGCGACCCACTGATATTAAGACCATTTGAAGTTTTTAACAAAGAATACGATCCTATTGACTTTTATAGTGTCGGAATGGGGAGAATTTTATTGAATGATCTTTTGGATGACAAATCTGTGAAAAAACAGATTGTTCTTTCAACATCCGAAGGAAAATATATGGTAAAAGAAGAGTTAAATTATTGGGACCCCATAACCAATTTTTTTAAAAATTTCATGACAGCAATAATACGTCCAATGCGTTCTACTTACAAAGGGAAATCTTATGGCTCAAATGCAAAATTTATCGTCGAATTCAAGATGGAAGGTGGAAAGGATGAAGTAATCCCCATTTTTCCTAGAGACTATGAGGTAAAGAGGTTTAAAAATTTCAATTTAACCAAAGAAGCACTAGATTCAAAAGAAACACTTGAGGATTATTTATACGAGAAAGTTATTGAAGGGTCATTAAATTGTGCCGATATTGAAGTTTTTGACCTAGTGAGTTGGCGTAATGAAGTTTACGAAAAAGAAAGCAAAAAAAACATTATCGCAAAGTATCAGAATTGGTTTACATACCATATTATTGGGCGAATGGCCACAATGTTTAGTAACTATCAAGTTAAGAAACGAAATAAGTCTTTGAAATCCAATAAGAGGTCCACACCGCGCGAGGTGGGCTGGATGGGCATGGTACGCCACCTTCTCGGAACCAGTCCCGAAAGCGTGATTCCGGCTAAATTTTTCCCACCAAATCCCATTCTTGCCGATAACGCCAGCCTTGGGATACTCACGTAAGAAAGAAGAATCCTTTAATTTGATGTCAGCATCATCCCAATTTGTTTTATCAGTTGAAAACTCGAAACTCTTTTTTTGCCAGGTAGAACTTCATTTTGATGTCGAAGTAACTACTGATGTATTCAGTTTCAAGAATAATAAGACTCTTGCTGAAACCTTAAAAGGCTCGAAATATTTCAAACTAAATCAAGAAGTGCAACGATATCACTATACAAGCCTCAATCAACCTTTGGGAGATTTTTTACTTGGCTTGAAAAGGAAAAATAACCCTTTTTATCGAAAGTTTTTGAACCAATATGGTGATAAAACCTATTGCTCTTTTTATATTGATGATACCGAAAATATTACAGCCAAAGGTTTATATGCTTATTCAATGGATGGTCAAATAAAATATATAGGGCGATGTTTTGATAACTTTCGAAAACGCATAAATCAGGGATATGGACATATTCATCCGAAAAACTGCTACATTGATGGACAATCAACGAATTGCCATCTCAATTCCTTGATAATGCCTGTTCGTGATAGGATACTCCTATATATTTGTAAGTTATCTAACGAAAGCCATATAAAAATTCTTGAAGTAAAGCTTATCCAACAACTAAACCCCGAATGGAATATTGTTTTGAAAACACATTAGTCATGATGGTTGGCTATTGTGTAATTATTAATAAGATAAGTGCGTTAGTATCAATGCTCAGTATTAGCCAGGTATTGAACAATGGGTTTCTTACCCCTAATTATGAACTCAAATCCATCAATCCGCTCACTGAAGGCGTTAGACTATCAACCTCACTCACTCCGAACGGACCGAGATAGATAAACGGTTATAAATTTTTGTGGGCGGTTCGAGCCTAATAAAAAAGGGTGTGAGTAAGAAGAAGCTCTCTCCTAAAAAGGAGGGCACATTTTGATTGCATAGATTAGGTAAGACTATAATGAACAGAAATGGTGAGGTAAAAATTTCCTCAAATACAGTTTATAAAGAAATAGTGCTGAAGAATCAGTAGAAAGGTTCATTTATGCGCGTTTACCACTTTATTAACAAAGAATTTAGAATAGAGGATTTGCAAAAACGGCGTCTCAAGAAAGCTACACTTAATGAACTGAATGACCCGTTCGAACTATTTGGAATCAATCTTTCTGATAAAGCGCTTCGTAAAACATTCAGAAAAATCAAAGATGAACTCTCATATACAGATGGCTTATTGTGTTTTAGTCGTGGCTGGCGAAATCCGGTTCAATGGAGCCACTATGCTGAAAAACATCAAGGTCTATGCTTAGGATTCGACGTACCTGACGGTTTTCTTAAACAAGTCAGTTACTCATACTCGCGAAAGTACCTGATAAAGGAAATAGAGCAGAGTCTCCTAAATAATCAGCTTGATCTTGAAACCATAAGAAAATTCTTGCTCACTAAATACGCTCATTGGCGGTACGAGAACGAAGTGAGATGGATTGTCAAACTTGGGAAGAAAGATCCAGAAAAGTGTAAGTACTTCGTAGACTTCTCTAACGATCTGAAACTTGCCCAAGTTATTGTGGGCGCCAAATCAACACTCACCAGAATAGAGATATGTAACGCACTTGGTGACCTTATGCCACACGTCGAGACATTCAAAGCTCGCCTGGCATTTAAGACCTTCAGGGTTGTACGTCAAAGGAAACAAAAGCTTTGGCCTTGATATAAGCTCCACCATTACCTCTGCTGCACCTAAGTGGGCTAATCACATTTCAATAGCAACTCTTATCTAATTCGCAGAATATATTTTAGAAGTGAGGATTATATTAACAACAAGGAAAGGAGAATGGAAATGAAAGACGAGGGTTGGGAACTTACTCCTGAAGGGCAAGAATTCGCAAAAGGTATGATGGGCGAAATAATGAAAATTACGGGAATGGACCGGATAATTGAGGGAGTAAAGACAAAGTTTGATTCTAAGGAATGGATTCTGGCTAAACATAAAGAGATGCAAATTGAAGTCTGGAGCATAGTAGATGACGAAACAGTCACCATTCTCGATGATGAGTTGTTATCTAATTCTCACAATAAAGATGGCAATCTCTTTCTTGCTAATGATGCTATCTTTATGTTTCTTGCCGTCCAATTGGTATCAGCGCGAGATGGCAAAGACCATGAGTTAATCCCCGCTGGTATTCGAATGAGGAAATGGCTCCAAACTTTACCTATTGATAGCGATGTAATAGATGGCAGTTGCGTTGATAAGTACTGGCTTGGGAAAGGAATTGAGCCACCAGAGAAAGGGAGTTGACTTTGACACTTTCTAAATCAAAGGCGCGACCCAATATTAGATGGGGCCGATTTGAGTTATGCGGTGGCAATTCCAGCATTTGGGCACAGCTAAACGTTTCGAGTTTAATCTTACTTGACTGGATCATGGCAAACAGCTGACGTAAACATTAGATCATTATACTTACCCACCTTTGCAAATATAGTCGAATATACAGGTATAGATTTGGGCCAGCGACCTGAGCCTGGAAAAAAGAGAATATGAAAGACACTCTCTTGGAAGTACCCAATGTCCCTTTGCAGAGCATTGTGCCCAGACAGGGAGAGTTTTTAAGTTATGTGGATGAGCAGGCAGGGCGATAGATACCCAGGCATTCTTATCGCGTACCAGGTTGATTTTAGCCGGATGTACAGTAAAATCCCGGACTTTGTGGTCGAGTTCGCCCGCATCTGGAAGGCCATGCCCAAAATCGTCTTCTCTACCACCCTGGAGAAAGTCGCCTGGAATTCCAGGCTGGTCAGGGACAACGCTGCCGAAGAGGTCAGGCGGTTGAAAGCCCAGCCAGGAAAGGACCTCTCACTCGGTGGGGCCAACCTGGCCGCCACCTTCGTCAGGCTCGATTTAATCGATGAATACCAGCTTTTCCTATAGCCGGCCGTGCTGGGCCGCGGGACGCCGTTTTTCCCGGCCCTGGACAGCCAGCTCAACCTGAGACTGGTTGAAACCCACAACTTCGGCAGCGGGGTCGTGTTGCTGCGCTACCAGCGGGCAGAGGAGAAGCAGGGCTTTTCTTTACAAACCTCATATAGCTGAGCCAAAGGGGCATTCCAGTAGCTTGACACCCGCCATAAATGTAATTACAATGTAATTATAAAGAAAGGTGTAATGATGGCCATGACGGTTCGCTCAAAAGTGGTAAAAATCGGCAATTCGCGCGGAATTCGCATCCCGCGCGCCCTTTTGGAACAAGCCGGGTTATCCGATGAAGTGGAAATGATGGTGGAGGAGAATAAACTCATCATCCGTTCTGCCCGCCGTTATCGCCAGGGCTGGGAAGCTCAGTTCACTGCTATGGCAGAGCACGCTGATGATCGGTTGCTGGATCAAGCTCCTTCAACCCAATGGGACGAGGACGAGTGGACATGGTAGCCAGGCGCTTCGAGGTGTATCTGGTCAACCTGGATCCTACCCTGGGCAGGGAGATTCAAAAAACGCGCCCATGTTTGATCATTTCACCGGACGAAATGAACGATCATATCGCCACGGTAATCGTTGCCCCCATGACGACCAAAGGACGGGATTACCCAACCCGTGTCAACTGCCAGTTTGAAGGGAAAGATGGGCAGATTGTCCTGGACCAAATTCGCACTGTAGATAAGATCCGTTTAGCGAAAAAATTAGGAAAAATAACCGCCAATACCCAGAAAGAAGTTCTGGCAGTTCTCATGGAGATGTTCGCGGGATAGAGTATCAGCAACTATCACCAGGTTTGGCTTTGAATGGAAGAAGCGATGGATTACACTCAGCACAATGAAGAAGTCCGCCAGGTCTGGCAGGCCTACCGGGCAGGCCATCCAATCCACGTGCCCATGAGCCTGGTCACCGAGATGCGC
Source organism: uncultured Chloroflexia bacterium (assembly GCA_963820415.1). Taxonomy (GTDB): domain Bacteria; phylum Chloroflexota; class Anaerolineae; order Anaerolineales; family Anaerolineaceae; genus CAWFZT01. The sequence goes on from CAWFZT010000006.1 coordinate 517,737, forward strand.
TGGTACCTTCTGGATCCGCAGCTCAACCAGAAGGGCATTACCTGGGAGGCCTATCTCAACCATCCCAAAATCATGTTTGAAATGTGCCTGAAGCACGCTTATGCGGCGGCGCACCGCATCCCTTACCAGGATACCATCCTGGGCATCCCGGAAGAGGGCTGGGCCGTGGCGCCATTTTTTGCCAACATCATCGACGAAGCCTGGTTTGGTTGCGAAATTATTTACCCGGAGGGACAGGCGGCCACCACCCTGCCCCGCTTCGCCGGGGAGCATAAGTTTGAAGTCCTCGAACGCGGCATCCCTGGACCTTTCGACGGTATCCTGGGCAAGATCAGGGAGTATTATGAGCTTTTTATAGACCTGGCGGCCGGGCGGGAATTCTACGGCAAGCCAGTGAGCATCGGGCTGCCCCAGCCGTTGAGTTTCGACGGCCTCCTCACCGTTGCCAATGGACTGCGCGGCCCAGAGCTTTTTGAAGATATGCTGGCCGACGAAGAGTATTACCACTCTCTAATGGACCTGGTGACGGACGCCAGCATCCGGCGCATCAAAGCCTGGCGTGAGTTTTGCGGCGTCGATCTATGCCCACCCGGCGGAGGGATTGCGGATGACGCCATCCAGTTCATCTCCACCGCCCTTTACCGTGAGAAGGTGCTGCCCTATCACAAGCGCTTCGTCTCCGCCTTATATGGCGAAGGTCCATTGAGCATGCACCTGTGTGGAAACGTCCAGCGCCATTTTCCGACGATCATCCGTGAGCTGAACGTCCGCTCGTTTGACACCGGTTTCCCGATCAACTTCGACACCCTGCGCGACCAGGTGGGCGAGGGGGTGGAAATCCGGGGCGGCGTCAGGGTTCCGGACCTGTTGAGCTGTTCTCCGGGCGAGATCTACACCAAAGCCAGGGACATATTGACCGGCGGGATCAAGCGGGGGGGGAAATTCATCATGGCGGAGGCCAACGACCTGGCCCCATGCGTCCTGCTCGGCAACCTGGAGGCCATGTACCGGGCCACGAAAGAGTTTGGTATGTACCAGGGCGGATAATAAGAACTTGCTAACTCCTTAGAAAACCTGTTGACAGACGCAGGTTGTGTTATATGATCCTATCTGGATTATTAATACCAATGAAGTATAATTCTCTGAATGAAAATACAGAAATGAAAACTTTAGTTCCCTACCTTACGTTTGCCGGTAACTGCCGGCAGGCTCTTGAATTCTACAAAGAGTGCTTGAATGGAGAAATCACGGCCATTCAAACCTTCAAGGAAGCCAAAATGGAAGTAGATGACAGTTTCAAACACCGCATCATCCATGCAGAATTTAGAGCCGAAGATGTTTTTTTAATGGCATCCGATGGTAATTCAGGATTTTTGGTGAATCCAGGAAACAATATTTCATTGACCCTAGATTTGACAGACGGAAAAGAACAAGAAAGAATATTCAAAGCCTTAGCAGAAGGTGGCGCCGTTACCATGCCCCTCCAGAAAACCTTCTGGGGAGCAACCTACGGTATGCTGACCGATCGCTACGGCATTCATTGGATGTTGAATTGCAGCAAGCCGTAAGCCCGGGTAAGCGTGCGCCGTGCATCTTCAAAGCGTCCGGCGGGAATCACCATACAATATAACTGCTCTACCTTTTATCTCGCAAATTGGAAGGAGTAATACCATGAGAACGATCACACTTGAAGAGCATTACGCAAGCCCGGCCTACATGGAAGGCCCGGGGAGCCAACTCAAGCAACAGGCACAGGCGGCCAAGACCCATCCGCGCACGGAGATGGATATGGCCCGGCTCGTTGAACAACTGTGTGATCTCGACCAGCTCCGCATCGCCGATATGGATGCCGCAGGTATCGACATGCAGGTCCTGTCGTTGAACTCTCCCGGCGTGGAGCAGCTCGACGCGCCCGAAGCAGTGACGATCGCCCGCCAGACGAACGACTGGCTCGCCCAGGCAGTCCAGCGCCATCCGGATCGTTTCGCCGGGTTTGCCGTCCTGCCGACCTCCGCTCCAGGCGCTGCCGCTGACGAACTGGAGCGCACGGTCCGTGAATTTGGCTTTAAGGGAGCCGCCATCAACGGCCACACCCATGGCCGCTACCTCGACGATGCCTTCTTCTGGCCGATTCTGGAACGCGCCGAAGCGCTCCAGGTCCCAATCTGCATCCATCCAACCATGCCTCCGCAGCCGGTAATCGAGGCTTACTACGTGGGCAACTTCGCCGCAGAGGTGACGAGAATGCTGGCGATGGCGGGCTGGGGTTGGCACATCGAAACGGCGGTCCACGTCCTGCGCCTCATCCTCAGCGGCGCATTTGACCGGTATCCGAGCTTGCAGCTCATCATCGGCCACCTGGGCGAGGGGCTGGCGTCCATGATGTCCAGAATCGATCACACTCTGCCTGCGCAAGTAACGAAACTGAAGCGCCCGGTCAGGGCTTACCTGAGCGAGAACATCCACTACACCTTCAGCGGCTTCAACTACACCGCCCCATTCCTCGACCTGCTGCTTAACGTGGGAGTTGACCAGATCATGTTTTCAGCCGACTATCCCTACGCATCCATGGCCCAGGCGCGCGCTTTCCTGGATCAACTCCCGGTGAGCCCCGCCGACAAAGAGCGGATTGCGCACGGCAACGCAGAGCGCCTTCTGCGACTGTGACCGGCGGGATGGCCTTGTAAAACAAATTGAAATCATGGCCTGATCCTTTGCAAATTGGCTCGACCGCAAGTGCATTTGCCAGGAGAGAACGACGTCCCTCTGATGAGGGAAGGAAGCAGGAACTGAACGACAGACGCTTGAACTGAATCAGGATTTTTACAAGTGGGGTTGACGTAACAATGCATGAATTTACGACCAACGACAGGACTGCAGTTAACAACCTGCGCCTGGCGCATTTGGTGATCTTTGATTGGCTCGACCGCTCTTCGGGAATGAGCCTGGCGATGTGCGCCTGCCTGTTGAAGGATAAGAAAACACCACCCGGATAGTGTTTGCCCGGGAGGTGTTCGTTTTCGTCGAGAAATGGTTGGGTTATTGAACTTTTACAGCGGCCGCTTGCAGCCCCTTCGGCCCTTGTTCAATATTAAATTCCACTTTCTGGCCTTCTTCCAGGGAATGATATCCCTCGCCAATGATTGCAGAATGGTGGACAAACACATCCGGTCCATTATCCTGGGTCAGAAAACCATAACCTTTGGTGTTATTGAACCATTTCACCGTACCGACTACACGTTCAGACATTTTATTATTCTCCATTACGATATCTAATCTACCATTGACTTTAATAGCGCCGGGCTCCGCCGCGGCTTTTATGGGACACTGGACGACCAGTTCCCCTCTTCGCATCATAGCCACCCCGCCCCGAATCATCGCGTTCTTTGGCGTTGTTGACCTTGATTTCTCGGTCGTCCAATTTATAACCATTGAACATTTGGGTTGCCTTTATCGCATCCGCTTGCGAGCCCATTACTGCAAAAGCAAACCCCTTCAATTCCCCGGTGGAACGATCCTTGATCAAATCCAGGGAGGTCACCGTACCTGCTTGAGCGAAAAGAGTGCGCAGGTCGTCCTCTTTGGTGGCAAACGAAAGGTTGCCGATAAACAGTTTCACTTCCATATTTGTTCGATTTCCTTTTCTTCCGGCTGTTTCAGGCCAGGAAAAATAAAAGCTGCCATTCCCATAATAGGTCTGGCAGCAGTTTCAGACAAGCCTAATAGTTACTGCTGGTAGTATACCACATAATGCCATCAGAATGCAGCTATTTTCATAGAAAAATCACCAATTTCTCTTAATTTAGACGACCAATTAGGGTAAAATTGTCTGGTATGAATGAAAAAGGAGAGAATAAGCCACGTCTGCAATCACGCCGGTAGTATCGGTTGCGAGCTGGCTGTATCTACGAAAGAAAACTAGATGGAACCCCTGCGAGAAGATATCATCGTTGACATCGATAAAAACCGGGAAAGATTCTTCGGGACTTCCGGAAAAATGCTCTTACCCTGTCCCGCCACGGTAGAAAACCTGCTAAATAAATTACCCGAAAACAAACTGGTTACCATAGATTTCATCCGAAAGGAACTGGCCAACCAATTCAGTGTTCAATTTACCTGTCCGTTTAATACCAAACTATGCCTTCGGGCAATTGCCAACAACTCGACTAAGCAAATCGCTTATTGGCGGGTCATTAGAGGAAACGGCGAGTTGATCGCCTATTTCCCCGGTGGCGTTGAGGGCCACGCAGCCCGATTAAGAGGTGAAGGTTTCACTATCGATTATGGGGGAAAGAAATCAAAGGTAAAAAATTTCAAGGTAAGCCTGGTTCTCTTTGATTAATCCTTTCGGATTCAAAATCTCGATGGTCTTAAGGATGTGACCACCACGAAAATGCTGGCGGCGAAGATATAGGAGTACCCGGTCAAGGAAGTCCTGGGTAATGCAAATTTTAGTGGCATCAAGATCCGCGTCCGGGCAGGGAGTAAGTTCTGCTGCTGGGAGGACGTGCAAGGCTGTGAGCCGGCTATGCCACTCTCCCAGCCATGACGCCGCCGTCGTTGCGGTTGCGAGGCAATTTGTTGACTATTATGATAAATAGTATTGTATTTTCTACCACAAGAAGTATAATAATTCTATCAACTGTATGCACTAAATAATGATCGGATTCGGTCAGTTTTTATTCGGGAAGGTGTTACGGATATGAAAAGTTTCACAAAATTATTTCTCATCAGCTCAGCAATGCTGTTTATCCTGGCTTGTGGTTTATCGAGTCCTTCTTTGCCCGCGCCCAAAGCCACCGTCGCCCCCATCCACATCGGCGGCGACCTGAATGCCATCGATATCTGCCAGGCTGTCCCCCAATCAGACATCGAAGCTGTGCTGGGACGCAAGCTGGTCAGCGCGCCGCAGCGCTCCGGATACTCCGACCCACAGGGTACCAGCGGATGCGCTTACGATGCCGGCAAAGACGCCAGCGGCAATGCCTACTTCGGCTATGTAGTAATGGAACCCGTCGAAGTGTACAACAGCCAGCCTCTCTACCAAAACGTGGACGTGAAGGGTCTCGGTGTAGGTGCTTACTTCAACAACGGCGCCGACGCCCGGCAGTTGTGGGTGAAGATCAACGATAAAGTCGCCTTCGTGGTCGCCTTTGGCGACCAGCCGAATGAGACCGGCGCCACGGCCATTGCAAAACTTGTCATGGCTGCAATCATATCTCCATAAAGCAGACAGCTAAATCCCTGGGCTTTGGCGCCCAAATTAACCGAGCAGCTCGCCTGCGGACCTCATCATCCACCCTTGCAATATTACCCAACAGGCGCGGGCATACCCTGCACGTGATAATGGGGTTATATATTACTGAATGCGGCATTTATACCGTTCCAGCCGTTATGGAAACGGCGATATTGTATAATATCCCTTCCGTTTATTTCCTTACACAGGCTGACCAGCCCTTTGTTTACTCCTGAGTTTGCCAGCGGAACTAACTGGCCTGTGTAAAGTATTTATTAAAGGTGCGAAATCATGGAATTTCTGAAAAAAGTGAAACTCATCCAGGGGGGCATGGGGGTTTACGTATCCAACTGGCGGCTGGCAAAAGCCGCCGCGATGGAGAGACCGGGGGTAACGGCCGGTACCGTTTCAGGAACTGCATTAGATATAGTTTATGTGCGCCTTTTGCAGTTGGGCGATCCCGGCGGATACTTGCGCCGCGCCCTGGCTGCTTTTGATGCCCGCTTCGGCGCGGCTATCGGCAGGAAAATTATTGACCGCTTTTACATCGAGGGAGGCAAAGCCCCGGCGGCTCGTTTTAAGAATGCGCCGATGCAAATTGCCCGCGCCCAGGATGGCCGCGATAAATTCCCACTGAATGGGCCCCAAAGCGCCCCGGTGGCCCTCACCCTGGACGAAGACACTATCGAGCTGATCATCGCCACCAGCTTTGCCGAAGTCTGGCTGGCTAAGGAAGGGCATACCGGCAATATTTTCATTAACTTCTTGCACAAGCTCGAGCTGCCCTTGATCTACGCCATGTATGGAGCCATGCTGGCTGGCGTGGATGCCGTGGTCGTGGGAGCAGGCAATCCCGAGGGCCTGCCTGCCGTTTGTTCGCAGTTTACCCATCATGAACCGGTCACCCATAACCTTTCGGTGCTTTATCGTGAGTCCGGTGAGAGTTTCAACCTGGCCTTCGACCCGCGGCAGGTAGCGGGCGGCAAGTTGGCCCAGAAACCGCTGCCCCGGCCGGCTTTTTTGGCGATTGTGTCGCTGGAAAACCTGGTCAAAGCCCTGGCGCAAAGCCAAAGCGGCGCGCCGGATGGGTTTATCATCGAGCATCACACCGCCGGCGGTCATAACGCCGGTCCCCAGGGACCACTGACAAGAGACAACCTGGGCCAACCCATCTACGGCGCGGCCGACGAGCCCAACCTGCAGGCCATCCGGGAAGTCGGCCTGCCCTTCTGGCTGGCAGGCGGATATGGCAGCCGCCAAAAACTCCAGCAGGCTATGGCGCTCGGGGCGACAGGCGTCCAGGTGGGCTCAAATTTCGCCCTGGCGGAGGAATCCGGGATCAAAGCCAACTTCCGCACCGCCATCTTGAACCGGCTGAAGAAGGAAACTGAGGATGCCCCACTGGTATACACCACCCTGTTCTCCCCCACAGGTTATCCGTTCAAGGTGGTGCAGATTGAAGACACCCTGGCAGACGATGCGGTTTATGCCGCCCGGCGCCGGGTTTGCGACCTGGGCCTTTTGCAACAGCGCGGGCTCTGCCAACCGGCGGAGGATGGAACGCGCCGGCTTTTCACCCGCTGCCAGGCTGCCCCTATCGAGGATTTTGTCAGCAAACGCGGCCTGCCGCGCAACACGGAAGAAAAGCGCTGCCTGTGTAACGGGCTGCTCGCCTGCGTGGGGTTAGGGCAGGTCAGCCTGCCGAAGGGAGAACTGGCGGAAGAACCGGCCATTGTCACCCTGGGCAATCACCTGGACGGTATCCGCCGCCTGTCGAGCCACGGGCAGGCGCGTTACTGGGTGAAGGATGCCGTGATCGACATGCTTGGTGATGACGAGTCTGGTTAGCGTACATATGCCTGAACTCCCTGAACTCGAAGTGGTGCGCGAGGTGCTGCAGCGGCGGATAGTCGGGCAGACCATCACAGCCGTCGAAATCATCCCGCCGGGCGGGCCAATTGTGGCACGCGACCTGACCCATGCCGGATTCGAATCCGCCCTGACCGGGGCGATCCTCACCGCCCTGGCGCGGCGAGGCAAATACCTCGTCTTTACCCTCCAGGCCGCCATCGCTCCTCTTTTCCTCGTGCTAAACCCCAAGCTCACCGGCCGCCTGCAGCTTGCCTCCCCGGCCGAAAAGCATAAGGCCAAGACCTGGGCGATCTTCACCTTGTCCGGCGGCGGCCAGGTGCGCTACCTCGATCAGAAACAGATGGGCCAGCTCTATCTCACTCAGACCCTGGAATCGATTCCAGATTACGTTGCCATGGGTCCGGAAGCGCTGGAAATATCGCTGGAGGAATTCCGCCAGCGTCTGAAACCCTATCGCGGCGAAATCAAGGGGGTGCTGACGCGCGGCGAGTTCGTCGCCGGGATTGGCAATGCCTATGCCGACGAAATCTTGTGGGAAGCGCACCTGTATCCCTACCGCAAGCGCACCCAGTTGACCCCGCAAGAAGTAGAGCGCCTGTACCAGGCTATGCGCTCCACCCTGCTGGCGTCGATTGAAAAAGTGACGGGCGGAAATGCAAGAACGCATCGAGCTCAAACCGCGCGATTTCCTGGCTGTCCACATGAAGACCGGCCAACCCTGCCCACGCTGCGGCACGCCAATTTCGCTGGTAGGCGCCAACCAGCGCATCACCAATTTTTGCCGGAAATGCCAGCCTGGAGGATTGATCAAAGGCATGTAAGCCCTCTGATTCCTCCCAGCCAGACAAGGTTACCGGCAGAGCGGGTCGCGCAGGATCGGGCAGGTCATACAGTGCCCACCTCCGCGCCCTTTTCCTAGCTCAAACCCGGGGATCGCGATGACCTCCACCCCGGCCTGGCGCATCCTCTCGATGGTGTGCGTGTTGCGCTCGTACGAAATGACCACACCCGGTTCCAGGGCGATCGTATTGTTGGCATCATCCCACTGCTCCCGCTCCATTTGGTACTGGTCGCCGCCCGTTTCCACTACAATCATTTTCTTGACCTTGATCGCATTTGCCACGGCTGACAGGAGGTCTTTCTCTATCGTCACGTGGAAGTCCCCCGCCTTTTTTCCGGGGCGCAGGCTGATGGCCCGGATCTGATTGACGACTTTGGGGAAAGCCGTAATTTTATCGCAGTCAAGCATGGTGAACACCGTATCAAGGTGCATGTGGGCGCGGTCGCGGGTCATCACGCAGGCGATCACCCGTTCAGCGCTGCCGTGGGCAAATAGTATTTCGGCGATCTGCTCGATCATTCCGCCGCGCGTGCGTTCGGACATACCGATTAGAACCGTCCGGTTGCCAATTGGCAAGACGTCACCCCCTTCGAGGGATGACCGTCCGAAATCCTCAATATTAAACGGGCCGTCCGCCGCTTTTGGATACCAGAAATTGAAAACAGCGTCTTTGAACATCGGATGGTAGCGATAGATGGCGTACATATTGAGCGACTCCCTGCGGCGGGCCGGCCAGTACATGGGGTTGACCGATACACCATCGTAGATCCAGCACGACGAATCCCGGGTGAAGAGCGTATTGGGCAGCGGCGGCAGTAAAAAGTAATTCTTATCTTCCAGGGCAGCCGCGGAAAGCGAGATCTGGCTGAATTTGCCCCAATCCAGGTCGGTCTCGCCGGCCGTTAAGCCACCGATGAGATGCCGGGCCAGGAAATCGGGCTGGAGGTTCCATAGGAACTGGCGGATTTCATCCACCAGCGACCAGCCAACCGTGTAATCGGTCGCCACCTGTTCGATGATCAGGCGTCTGGCCTCCAGGCTGGCTGCCAGCGTTTCGGTGAGCAGGTCCAGCACATAGAAAACCTCGACGCCGCGTTCGCGCAAGCAGGCCACGAATTGATCGTGCTCCCATTGGGCGCGCTCCACCCACAGCACATCGTCGAAGAGCAGCTCGGCGTGGTTGGCCGGTGTAAGCCGTTTCAAGCTGAGCTCCGGCCGGTGAACGATCACCTTGCGCAGTTTTCCAACTTCTGAATGAACGCCAAAGGCATCCATAACTATTGCTCCTTTCACCGTCCACACACTCTACAGGAGAATTTCTCGAATGAATTTATTTTATGATCAAACATTTTTTGATCGCCATAGATGATTATAGTAGATATTCTCCCTCCAATTGAGAAAACCATTCTATTTCGTCTCTGGCTTGATTAATAACTTCACGGTCTTCCGGTGTCCTTGTGCAATCAAACAACGACTTTTTTTTCAAGTCAGTTTGCTAGATTTTTATTTATATTATTCGTATCCCAACAAAGAGTATATAATTTCGGTTAATTTGGTGACCGAAACGTTACCCGATACGATTTGAATGATTTGCGGTAAGGTAGAGTTGGAGAAAATGGACCCGTTTAATAAAAAGACGTTTATCGAAGAGAGGGTGCCCGAGGAATCTCAACAGATCCCCCCGGGGGAGTTGGATGTGCGCCGTGGAACACGTGTAGAGGCGACGGATGGCTATGTTGGCAATGTTGACGAATTCGTGGTCAACCCAGAGGATGGCCACATTACCCATATGGTGATGCGAGAAGGACATCGGTGGGGACAGAAGGATGTGATCATTAAAATACGTTTAATATAGTGAGCGACGCTTTGGCGCTTGTCCGAGACAAAATTAAAGGAGATTCTATGAACAAACAAACTCGTGCCAGTCACCCAATCTACAACCTTCTTCCTATGGAAGTCGAAGGATTCGATGCCCTTGCCGAGCTGGCCCTGGATTTGCGTTGGTCGTGGAACCATGCCGCCGACGAACTGTGGCAGCAGCTTGATCCCTCCTTGTGGGAGCTCACCCACAACCCCTGGGTTGTGTTACAGACAGTCTCGCGGGACCAGATCGAGCACGTGTCTGCCGATCCCGTTTTCCGCAGGCGCGTCGATGACCTTGTAAAAGCCAGGCGGCAAGAGACGCAAGCACCTGCATGGTTTCAGCAAAATCATGCGCAGGCTCCCCTGACCGGTGTGGCTTATTTCAGTATGGAGTACATGCTGAGCGAAGCTCTCCCCATTTATTCGGGCGGGCTTGGTAATGTGGCTGGCGATCAACTCAAATCCGCCAGCGATCTGGGCGTGCCAGTGATCGGCGTGGGACTCCTATACCAGCAAGGCTATTTTCGGCAGGTGATCGACAAGGAAGGCGCACAACAAGCCCTCTTTCCGTATAATGATCCCGGACAACTGCCGATCACTCCCCTGCGGTACCCGGACGGGGAGTGGCTGCGGTTGGAGATCGCCTTACCCGGTTATTCCGTCTGGCTGCGTGCCTGGCAGGTCCAGATCGGCAGGGTAAAACTCTACCTGCTGGACAGCAATGACGCGGCGAACTACCCTGCTCATCGAGGGATTACCAGCGAACTTTATGGTGGCGGGCCGGAACTGCGCCTCAAGCAAGAACTGCTCCTCGGGATCGGCGGATGGCGGCTGCTTGGCGCCCTCGGTATACGGCCGGAAGTCTGTCATTTGAATGAAGGGCATGCCGCCTTCGCCGTGTTGGAACGCGCCCTGAGCTTCATGAAAGAGACGGGGCAGTCCTTTGAAGTGGCCATGGCCGTCACACGAGCGGGCAACCTCTTCACCACCCACACGGCAGTAGCCGCCGGCTTTGACCGCTTCGATCCTGACCTCATCCAGCAATACCTGGGTGGCTACGCCGAACAGAACCTCGGCATCACTCTCAACGATTTGTTGGCCTTGGGCCGGCAGAACCCGGGCGATTCGTCGGAGAATTTCAACATGGCCTATCTGGCGATCCGCGGAAGCGGGGCGGTCAATGGCGTGAGTCGCCTGCATGGAAAGGTGAGCCGTAGCCTCTTTGCGCCTCTCTTTCCGCGCTGGCCGCAAGACGAAGTGCCTGTCGGGCACGTGACCAACGGGGTCCATACGCCAAGCTGGGACTCGGCGGCAGCCGACGATCTTTGGACGGAGGCCTGTGGAAAAGACCGCTGGCTGGGGACAACAGAAACCCTGGATCAGGACATTCGCAGTATTTCTGACGCCAGGCTCTGGCAATTTCGCACCGCGGCCAGCCAGTCTCTCATCGAATTCGCTCGCCAGCATTTGTCATTGCAGCTAACCGCCTCAGGTATGTCACCCGAGGCGGTTGACGAGGCCAAGCATCTGTTTGATCCAAACGCACTGACACTGGGCTTCGCTCGCCGCTTTGCGCCCTACAAGAGGCCGAACCTGCTGCTGCACGACCCGGAGAGGCTGCTCCGCCTGTTGGCCAATCCTGAGCATCCCGTGCAGCTCATCCTTGCCGGTAAGGCCCATCCGGCGGACCAGGCGGGGCAGGACTTGATTCGGGAATGGATCCAATTTATTCGACGCCCCGAAGTGCGCCCCCATGTGATCTTCCTCAGTGACTACGACATGCTTTTGACCGAGCACCTGGTGCAGGGGGTAGACGTCTGGATCAACACCCCGCGCCGACCCTGGGAAGCCTGTGGAACGAGCGGTATGAAAGTGCTCGTCAATGGCGGTATCAATCTTTCGGAGTTGGATGGCTGGTGGGCGGAAGCCTACACGCCTGAAGTGGGGTGGGCGTTGGGGGATGGTCAGGAACATGGCGACGATCCATCCTGGGATGCTGCCGAAGCCGCCGCGCTCTACGATCTGCTCGAACGGGAGGTAATCCCCGAGTTTTATACCCGCAACAAGCAGGGCATTCCCACTGCCTGGGTGGCGCGTATGCGTGAAAGCATGTCACGTCTAACGCCGCAGTTTTCTGCCAACCGCGCCGTACGCGAGTACACCGAACAACATTACCTCCCGGCTGCTGCAGCTTACCGTGAGCGCGCGGCTGATAAAGGTGCAGTGGGCGCGCAGGTGGTCAATTGGCAGCACACTCTGGAACAGAAATGGGCTACGCTGCGCTTCGGTGAAGTGAAGGTTGTGAGTGACGCGGGGAAGCACGTATTCGAAGTTAAGGTCTACCTCGGCAGCCTTGACCCAAATAGTGTAAGGGTAGAACTGTACGCCGACGGAGTGAACGGCGGCGCGCCGGCCCGGCAAGAGATGAAGCGCGGTCAGATATTGACGGATACAAACGGATTTTCCTACAGTGCAGAGGTGCCCGCCACACGCCCAGCCACAGACTATACAACGCGGGTCATACCGCAGCACGACAGCGTTACAATCCCCTTGGAAGCCGCTCAAATCCTGTGGCAGCGGTGATTCGATTTCGAAATCGTCGCTGCTTGCACGCTTTCAGGAGGTTGCTGAAAGATGGAGGGATCCTCAGTGAAAAAAGCTAAAGCCTGTGTCTTGACCATCAACGGCGGCTCATCGAGCATCAAGTTTGCCCTGTTCGATACCGACCATATATTGCGGCGGATTATGGCAGGCAGCATTGAGCGGATTGGACTGCCAGAAGCGACATTTGTGGTGAAAGGCTTGAACAAGGCTGATAACTTCACCCGGCCAGTGACTGCGGCAAACCACACAGCGGCGGTTGGGCTTCTGATGGATTGGATCGAGGAACGCATCCAGCGTGGGGAGTTGGCTGCGGTAGGCCATCGCGTGGTGCATGGCGGGCCAAAGTACAGCGAACCACAACGAATCACACCGGAAATGGTCGGGGAGTTACACCAGCTTCAGCCTTTCGATCCCGAGCACCTGCCTGAAGAGATCCTGCTGACCGAGGCATTTTATCGCCGGTTTCCCAATCTACTGCAAGTGGCGTGTTTCGATACGGCCTTTCACCACGACCTGCCGCGTGTAGCCCAGTTGTTGCCGGTCCCGCGCCGCTATGAAGCGCAGGGCGTGCGCCGGTACGGGTTCCATGGATTGTCGTATGCGTTTCTGATGGAAGAACTGGCGCGCCTGGCTGGACCGCAAGCCGCGCGCGGTCGAGTCATTCTCGCTCATCTCGGCAACGGCGCCAGCCTGGCGGCGGTCTACGAGGGCAAATCTGTAGACACCAGCATGGGTTTCACGCCAACCGGAGGCGTGCCGATGAGCACCCGTTCTGGCGATCTCGATCCCGGCCTGGTTTGGTATCTGGAGCGAACTGAAAAAACCACCGCAAAAAAATTCAATGAAATGGTTAATTTCCAGTCAGGGTTGCTCGGCATTTCTGAAACCAGTTCCGATATGCACGACTTGCTTGAGCGCGAAACGAAAGACGTGCGCGCAGCCGAGGCGGTTGCGCTGTTTTGCTACCAGGTAAAAAAATGGATCGGCGCATTCGCAGCGGCGCTGGGTGGGCTGGACACGCTGGTGTTCGCCGGCGGTATCGGGGAGAACGCATCCGTAGTCCGGGCGCGCATCTGCGCCGGGCTGGGATTTCTTGGAATCCAGTTAGAAGAAAAACAAAACGTAGCCAACGCCGCTGTGGTTTCCGCGGAGGCCAGCCGGGTCGCTGTGCGCGTCATGCACACAGACGAAGAATGGATGATCGCAAAGATGGTCTGCCGTGTTTTGGGGCTGACCATAGGAATGGAAAATTATGATGAAAACGAAAAAGACTAACCTTACGAACAAACCGTTGTCGCCCGACCTACTGCGGAAGATGGACGCCTATTGGCGCGCGGCCAATTATTTATCGGTCGGCCAGATCTATTTATTCGACAACCCACTGCTCAAAAAGCCGTTGACGCTGGAAGATGTGAAGCCGCGATTGATGGGCCACTGGGGCACCACGCCAGGCTTGAACTTCATCTATGTTCACCTTAACCGGATCATTAATAAATATGACCTGAACATGATCAATATCACTGGCCCCGGTCACGGCGCACCGGGAATCGTAGCCAACACGTATCTGGAGGGCACCTATAGCGAGTTGTACCCAAACATCTCCCAGGATGAACAGGGTATAAAAAAACTTTTCACCCAGTTCTCGTTTCCTGGCGGCATCCCCAGCCACGTGGCGCCGCAGACGCCCGGTTCCATCAACGAAGGTGGCGAACTCGGTTATTCCCTGGTACATGCCTACGGGGCCGCCTTCGACAATCCCGACTTGCTGGTTGTGTGTGTCGTGGGCGATGGCGAGGCGGAAACCGGCCCGTTGGCCACCAGTTGGCACTCGAACAAATTTCTAAATCCCGTCTATGACGGAGCTGTGCTTCCCATCCTGCACTTGAATGGCTACAAAATTTCCGGCCCCACCGTGCTGGCCCGTATTCCCCACGACGAGCTCGAAGCCCTCTTCCACGGCTACGGATACATCCCCTATTTCGTCGAGGGCGACGACCCACTGGAAATGCACCAGCTCATGGCCGCCACACTCGACACGGTGGTCACCGAGATTAAACGCATCCAACACGACGCCCGCGCCAAGGGGTTCCACGCACGCCCGCGCTGGCCCATGATCATCCTGCGCTCCCCGAAGGGCTGGACTGGCCCGAAGGTGGTCGACGGTAAACCGGTCGAAGGGACATTTCGCGCCCATCAAGTTCCGTTGGAAGAGTTCGCCACCAAGCCCGAAAACCTGAAAATGCTTGAGGCATGGCTGAAAAGTTACCAGCCTGAAGAATTATTCGATAAGAACGGCAAGCTTATCCAGGAACTGGCTGAGCTGGCGCCAAAGGGCGAGCGGCGCATGGGAGCGAACCCGCAGGCCAATGGGGGCCTTCTCCTTAAAGAATTGAAAATACCGGACTTCCACAACTACGCCGTAAAGGTCTCGAAGCCCGGCGTCGTGGAAGCCGAAGCCACGCGCATCCAGGGTGAGTTCATTCGCGACGTGCTCCAGGACAATGCCGAAGCCCGCAATTTCCGTGTCTTCAGCCCGGATGAAACCACCTCGAACCGTTGGAACGCCGTGTTCGATGTGACGAACCGCTGCTCAACCGCTGAAATCATTCCCATTGACGACCACATCGGCCCCGATGGCCGGGTGATGGAGATGTTGAGCGAGACCCAGTGCGAGGGTTGGCTCGAAGGTTACCTGCTGACCGGCCGCCACGGCTTTTTCTCATGCTATGAAGCGTTCATCCATATCGTCAATTCGATGTTCAACCAGCACGCCAAGTGGCTCGAACAGGCTAGCCACGTCCCGTGGCGGCGGCCGATTGCTTCCCTGAACTACCTGCTCTCTTCGCACGTGTGGAGGCAGGACCACAATGGATTCAGCCACCAGGACCCGGGTTTTATTGACCACGTGATGAATAAGAAGGCAGGCATCATCCGCGTGTATCTGCCGCCAGATGCCAACACCCTGCTGTCGGTCACTGACCACTGCTTGCGCAGCCGCAATTATGTCAATGTCATTGTGGCGGGTAAACAGCCGGAATTGCAATGGCTTGACATGGATGCGGCCATTAAGCACTGCACGGCCGGGTTGGGTATCTGGGAATGGGCCAGCAACGACGAAGGCGGGGACCCCGATGTGGTCATGGCTTGCTGCGGTGACGTTCCCACGCTGGAGACGCTGGCTGCGGTCGAGATCTTGCGCCAGCACTTCCCGGAGCTGAAGATCCGGGTCATTAACGTGGTGGATCTGATGACCCTTCAGCCCCAGAGCGAACACCCTCACGGGTTGAGTGACGAGGACTTCGATGTCCTCTTCACCAAGGACAAGCCGATCATCTTCGCCTTTCATGGGTATCCCTTGCTGATCCATGAGCTCACGTATCGCCGTACGAACCATGATAACATGCACGTTCGCGGTTTTAAGGAAGAGGGCACCACGACAACACCGTTCGACATGGTAGTGTTGAATGAACTGGACCGTTTCCATCTGGCCGGCGACGTGATTGATCGGGTGCCGGGGCTGGGTTCGTGCGCTACCTACGCCAAACAGTATTTGCGCGACAAGCTGCTGGACCATAAGGCTTACATCGACAAACACGGCCAAGACATGCCTGAAATTCGCAACTGGCAATGGGGCCTGGCCAAAGTGGACAAACCCTTGTGAAATCTGCCTGTCCGCAGAAGATAGTCGTTATTCTAATGGCCACGATGAAATGCAAGGAGTAATCTGAATGAACAAGAATCCATTATTGGGTTTAGAGACCTTTGGGCAGAGTGTCTGGCTTGACTTTCTCAGCCGCAATGCTCTTGATTACGGAGAAATTCAGGGGCTGATCGATCAGGATGGAGTCAGCGGGCTGACCTCAAATCCCTCTATCTTTGAGAAGGCCATCGCAGGTAGTCACGATTACGACAAAGCCATTCGCTCTATGGCACAGGAGGGCAAAAGCAGTGACGAAATATACGAAGCGCTCGCTATAAAAGATATCCAACGTGCCGCTAATCTTTTCCGTCCCATTTATAGCCGGCTGGAAGGTGGAGACGGGTTTGTCAGCCTGGAGGTTTCTCCCAAACTGGCTCATGATACCGCCGGTACGATTGCTGAAGCCCATCATCTCTGGGCTGCGGGGAACCGGCCTAACCTGCTGATCAAAGTCCCGGGAACCCGGGAGGGACTGCCTGTTATCCGACAATTGATTGGGGAAGGGATCAATGTCAACATTACGCTCCTGTTCGGACTGCCGCGTTACCAGGAGGTGGTGGAAGCCTACCTGGTTGGGCTGGAAATCCTGGCAGCTCATGGCAAACCCCTGACCCGCGTCAGGTCGGTAGCGAGTTTTTTCCTGAGCCGCATTGACACCCTGATCGACCCTATCCTGGAGAAAAAACGACTGGAGGGGGGACCTGCCGCTGAGATTGTGGCTGGCCTACACGGACAGGTCGCGATTGCTAGTGCAAAAGTGGCCTATCAGATTTACAAGGAATTTTTTGGCGGAGAACGATATCGAAAGTTAGCTAAAATGGGTGCTCGTACCCAACATCTGCTTTGGGCGAGCACCGGCACCAAAAACCCTGAATACAGCGATGTAAAGTATATCGAACCGTTGATCGGCCGAGAGACAATCAATACAATACCCCTGGAAACCCTCGCTGCTTATCGCCAGCATGGCAAACCGGCCTATACGTTGGAAGAAGGTACGCAAAGAGCCTACCATGTACTGGAAGGCTTAGGTCAGGTCGGAATCGATCTGGATGCCTTGACGCAACAACTCGAAGATGAGGGGGTAACTAAATTCAACCAGGCCTTCGAACAATTGATGGCTACGTTGAAGGAAAAACGAGCTGCTTCTTCTCAAGAACCGGTGACCCTATGACCCTCTCTTCCCCTATCACGACTTTATTTCTGGATATCGGCGGTGTCTTGCTTACGAATGGCTGGGATAACAATATTCGAAAAAACGCGGCTGACAAATTTGGCCTGGACTTTGAAGAGATGAATGAGCGCCATCACCTGACCTTTGATACTTATGAAGAAGGCAAGCTCAGCCTGGACGAATATTTGGATCGGATTGTTTTTTATCAAGAACGCTCTTTCTCACGGAATGAGTTCAGGGCGTTCATGTACGCCCAGTCCCAACCTTTTCAAGAGATGATTGAGTTGATGCGCGGCCTCAAGGCTCAATACGGCCTTCAGGTCGCAGCCATCAGCAACGAAGGGCGCGAGCTTACGGTTTATCGCGTCCAACAATTTAAACTTGGCTCATTCATCGACTTTTTTATCTCATCCTGCTTTGTCCACTACCGCAAACCTGATGCCGATATGTTCCGAATTGCCTTGGATATCGCTCAAGTAAATCCTCAACAAGTCGTCTACATCGATGACCGGCCTATGTTTGTCGAAGTGGCTCAAACTCTGGAGATCCAGGGCATCATCCATAAGAGTTATGAAACCACCCAGAAAACCCTTGAGAAAATGGGGCTTTCGTTAGGGATATAGGTACCTCGTAAATGATTCAACCTCACTAACCTTGCCAAAAATATGAGAAGGAGATTAAGAGATGGCAGGACAAAAATACGAAATCGGAATGGTCGGTCTAGGGGTAATGGGGCGCAATCTGGTATTGAACATTGCCGATCATGGATATTCAGTGAGCGGTTACGATAATGATCGTTCGAAAGTTCAGGAATTACAAACAGAAGCTGGAAGCCGGGCTATAAACGCCGCTCAAGACCTGAAAGGATTTACCAGTGCGCTTTCTACACCGCGGGTCATCATCATGTTGGTGCCGGCTGGGCCAGTAGTGGACACTGTGATCCGTGAATTGTTGCCTTATTTAGAAACAGGCGATCTCATTATTGATGCGGGCAACTCACATTTCAAAGATACGGACCTGCGCGCAAAATCCCTGGCTGATAAGGGTATTCTCTTTATGGGGGTTGGGGTCTCTGGCGGCGAGGATGGCGCCCGGCATGGTCCCAGCTTAATGCCTGGTGGTCCGCAAGAAGCTTATGAGCGCGTCAGACTCATCTTTGAGGCGGTCGCAGCCCATGTAGAAGGAGTTCCATGTACCACTTACCTCGGCCCGGGCTCGGCCGGTCACTATGTCAAAATGGTCCACAATGGAATCGAATATGGTTTGATGCAGTTGATCGCTGAATCTTACGACCTGATGAAGCGCGGCCTGGGGCTGTCGGATGAGGAATTATCTGTTGTTTATAGCCACTGGAATGAAACCGAACTCAATGCTTATCTGATAGAAATAACGTCTCACATTTTCCGTAAGGTGGATGAACGAACCGGAAAACATCTCCTCGATGAGATCCTGGATGAAGCCGAACAGAAAGGCACCGGGATGTGGACTTCACAAGATGCCATGGATATCCAGGTGCCGACACCCGTGATCGATGCGGCAGTGATCGCCCGCAATTTATCTGCTCTGAAGAGTGAACGAGAGGCAGCCAGCAAGACCCTTAAAGTACAGATTCCTCATTTTGAAGGGGATCGAAATGCAATTTTGACTCAACTCAAAGGCGCGCTCTATGTCTCAATGATCATCACCTATGCCCAGGGGATGGCCCAGCTCCGTATTGCTTCTAAAGTTTATGAATACCATATAAATTTGGAAGAGGTGGCTCGCATCTGGCGCGGCGGTTGTATTATTCGCGCCGCCTTACTCGAGGATATCCGGGCGGCATTTCGCTCCCACCCTGATCTACCGAATCTGCTCAACGATGAACACCTTAGTCAGGTAGTTATCGACAAACAGAAAGATCTGCGCACAGTAGTAAGCCTGGCTGTAAAACTTGGTCTTCCTATTCCCGGCCTGATGGCTTCTCTGGCTTATTTCGACGGCTACCGCAGCGCCTGGCTGCCGGCTAATTTGATCCAGGCTCAGCGTGATGATTTTGGCGCTCACACTTACGAGCGTGTGGATTCCAAAGGCGTTTTCCATACTCGCTGGGAATTAGAATAACCACTTGAAAGCGTACTTATTATGACACATCTAAAAGAACCAACCATTCTGGTTATTTTTGGGGGCATGGGCGATCTGACCTGGCGCAAACTGGCTCCTGCTCTCTACAATCTACTGCTTGCCCAGCAGTTGCCCGAACGTTTCGCCGTGATAGGGCTGGATATCAAGGATGGAAGCACGGATAAATTCCACTTGCGGCTGAAAAGCGGCGTGAATAGCTTCTGTAAATGTGGGGACGCTGATGAGAAAACATGGCAAAAGTTTACTGCCAACCTGTCGTATATCTCAGGCGATTTTGCCGATCCCACAACCTACGCAGCCCTAAATGAACAGCTTAAAGTCTATGAAAAGCAATGGGATTGTCCGGCTAATCATGTTTTTTACCTGGCTACACCACCAGGTATCGTGGAAACCATTGTCAAAGGGATTGGCACGGCCAGGCTGGCTGACGACAAACACCGTGTTCGAATCGTTGTGGAAAAACCTTTTGGTCATGACCTGGGATCTGCGGTTGCCCTGAATGCTGTCCTCACGGCGGTTTTTAAGGAAGCCCAGATTTACCGGATCGACCATTACCTGGGCAAGGAAACCGTTCAGAACATTCTCGTCTTTCGCTTTGCCAATGCATTGTTCGAACCGATCTGGAACCGCCGCTACATTGACCATGTCCAAATTACCGTTGCTGAACAGGTAGGTGTGGAGCACAGAGGTGCATATTACGAGCACGCCGGGGCTTTGCGCGATATGATCCAGAACCATCTTATGCAGATTTTATGCCTGATTGCCATGGAACCCATGGTCTCCTTCGAAGCTGATGAGATCCGTAACAAAAAAGTGGATGTCCTGCGGGCTATTCGCTCGATCCCGGAAAACCAGGTTCAGCAGTTAGCTGTGCGCGGCCAATATGGGGCGGGCCGGATGAATGGTCACAAAGTCCCTGCCTATCGAGCTGAACCGGGCGTAGCCGCTGACTCAACTTCCGAGACGTTCGCCGCATTGAAATTTTTTATCGATAATTGGCGCTGGCAGGATGTCCCTTTTTACCTGCGGACTGGCAAGCGGCTAAAGACGATGGCTTCCGAAGTGACGATCCAGTTTCGACCTGTGCCGCACCAATCTTTTCCAAAGACAGCTGCTCTCGTCTGGCAACCCAACCGCCTGATTATTCATATTCAGCCTCTGGAAGGAATCATACTGAGTTTTCAGGCCAAGCAGCCTGGTTCAATCCTGCATCTGAGCCCTGTGGATATGCACTTTTCTTACCAGGAAACATTTAAATCAAGGTCACCTGAAGCGTATGAAACCTTGCTGGCAGACGTCATGGCGGGAGACGCAACCCTCTTCATGCGTGCCGATCAGGTTGAGGCTTCGTGGTCAGTCCTGACCCCGATTTTGAAAGCCTGGGCCGATCTCAAGCCGGTAAATTTCCCCAACTATCAGTCAGGCACCTGGGGGCCGCAAGCTGCGGACGCGCTGATCGCACAGGATGGCCGAAGTTGGCTGGAACCTATCCTTAAGGAGGATATAGAAGGGAATCAATAAGTTTCATATTGGATATAAGCTTTCAAGTTCCCCGGTAACCCTGTGCAATCGAACGACCACGACAAGCTAACTGAAGTCCTGGCCTGGTGCGCCTCTGTCTTAGGCCCTTTCGAGGTGGTGTCGGATGCCAGCCGGGAGCATGCTGGCCGGCGCGCCGCCGCTCACCGGCTGCGTATTTCGTCCGGCGGCTGCTACGTCAAAATCCACCACGACCGCTCGCACTGGGAGAACGAAGTCCACGCCTACGAGCAGTGGGCGCCGGCTTTCGGCGATTTTTCACCCCGGCTGCTGGCGGTGCGGGCTGAAGAGCCGCTGGCGCTGGTGATCAGCGAGCTGCCCGGTAGTGTCCTGGAAGAAGTCCAGCTTACTCCCTCCCAGGGGAGGGCAGTGTGGCGCTCTGCCGGCCAGGCGCTGGCTGCCTTTCATAATTTGGCCGTGGGGGAATATTTTGGCGCCTGCCGGCGGGATGGCGCTTGCGCTGGAAGGCTGGTCAGTGATGCCAGGCAGTATGTTTCCGATATCATTGAGGAACAGGTGCAGCGCGGCCTGAAGGGCGGCTTCCTGAGCGAGGACGAGTTGTCGGTGGTGCACTCCGCCTTGGCTTTGCTCCCGGCCTTCGAAGGCGAACGCCCGGCGCCATGTCACCGGGATTACTGCCCGGCCAACTGGCTGGTCAACCGCGCCGGCGCCTGGACGGGCGTGATCGATTTCGAGTTTGCCGCCTGGGACGTGCACGTGTCTGATTTCACCCACTATCCCAATTGGGATTGGATCGACCGGCCCGACCTGGCGGAGGCTTTTTTTGAAGGCTATGGACGTTCCTTCACGCCCAAGGAAGAGCAGCAGCGCCTGCTTGCCCACACGTTGTATACTCTTAGCGCGGTCGTGTGGGGCATGGAGAATTCCTATTTTGGTTTCGCCGCGGATGGACGGCAGGCGCTCAAGCACCTTGGAAAGCTACTGGGTTGACCGGCAGTCAGAAGCTGTAAACAATGCTCCAATACGCTGTACAATATAATCAGATCCATGTCCACTGCCCTTCTGTCGACCAAATACCACCTGCCCCCTGCTGCCCCCGACCGCATAACGCGGGCGCGACTGCTAGAGCGTTTGGATGAACTGCTGGCGCCAGGCCAGCGCCTGGGGCTGGTGTCTGCCCCGGCCGGCTCGGGCAAAACCACCCTGGCACGCGCCTGGGTCGAGCATCTTGCCCCTGCCAGGCCGGGAAGGGAAAAAATTTCACCCCTCAGGTTCGCCTGGCTTTCCCTGGATGAGGAAGACAATGACGTGGCAACCTTTTTATCCTATCTGGCGGCTGCCTTTCAGGCTGCCAGCGCAGACTTTACCCCTGACATTATCGCCATCCCGCTGCCCACACAGCCCGGACCTCTCCCACCTTTGCGGGTATTGTTAGCGGGTCTGATCAACCAGCTTGCAGACCTGCCTGGCCTGACCGTGCTGGTGCTCGAAGATTACCATTTCGTCTCGGCCGCGCCGGTGCACGAATGCGTTGGGTTTCTGCTCGAACACCTGCCTGAAAACACCCGCCTGGTCATCCTTACCCGCGCCGAGTTTCTCCTACCCATCAGCCGCCTGCGCGTGCGCGGCCAGTTGGTGGAAATCCGCCAAGCCGACCTGTGCTTCAACCAAGCGGAAACCGCAGAATTCTTCAACGCCTGTATGGGCCTGCAGCTTACCCAGGTCGAGATAGAACTGCTGGCTCAACGCACCGAGGGCTGGGCGGCCGGCCTGCAAATGGCGGCCCTGGCCCTACGCGCCCTGCCAGAGCCAGCCCACAAATCCGCCGAGTTTATCCAAACCTTCTCCGGCAGCCATCGCTTCGTCCTCGACTATCTGATGGATGAAGTTTTCACACGCCTGCCTGAAGAAACCCGCTCTTTTTTGTTGGACACTGCCATCCTCGACCGTTTCTGCGTTGAGCTGTGTGAAGCACTGCTGGAGGAACGCCCACCTGGATATGTCGAGAGCCTGCTGCTGTCGCTGCAAAACGCCAACCTCTTCCTGATCCCGCTGGACGAGCAGTGCTGCTGGTACCGCTACCACCATCTGTTTGCCGAACTGCTGCGCAGCCGCCTGCGCCAGTCTGTGTCCCCCCAAAAATTAAACGAACGCTTGCAGCGAGCGGCTGCCTGGTTTGCCTCGCAGGGTTTGACCGAAGAAACCATAAATTATTCTCTGCAAGCCGGCGATTTCGAGCGGGCAGTTATGCTGATGGAGTCATGCGTTCGAGAGGTGATGTCCAGAGGCCAGCAGGGCAAGCTGCAACGTTGGATAGCAGCTTTACCCGCTGCGCTTGTATTAAAGCACCCCTTGCTGCGCATGTACCAGGCTCTGGCACACTTTTTAGTAGGCGATTCTTCCACAGCCATAAAGATAGTTGAGGAAACCAGCCAGGCTCTGGATGAATTGCCGGAATCGTCCGATCTGCGTGCGGTCAAGGATGAACTGCTCTCCATCCTGGCCATGTCCAGCCTGAACGCCGATGATACTCAGCGGGTCATCCTGCTGGCGCAGGATGCCCTGGACCATATGGCGGAAACGAAGCTGACCCCTCGGGCACGCCTTTTGTTCGCCCAGGGCATCGCTTACTCTATGACGGGTGATAAACGCGCCTTACCCCTGATCACACAGGCGCAAGAACTGGCTCGCCAGGCGGGCAATCTCTACCTGGTTTCCAATATCCTCTCCTTCCAGGCGTATGCCCTGAATTCCTTCTTTCTCCAGCTCCACTCAAGTTGGAAACTGTCCCAGCAAATTATCGACCTTTGCACGCCGCCAAAAGAAGGTGGAGGACAGTCTTGTCTGGTCGGACTGGGACTGGTGGGGCAGGCCGGAGTCGCCCTGGAATGGAATGACCTGGACACGGCCGCCCTCCAACTGAGCCAAGGAATAGAGCTAACATGGCAAGGCGGCCTCACCGCTTATTTCTTTTTTGCCTTGCTCACTCAAGCGCGCCTGGCGCAGGCCATGGGAGATCTGCCCGCCGCGGCTGCCGCATTGAATGAGGCTATGCGTTATAGTTCCCTCATCAGCAACCAGTTGACGGTCGTTCTGTTGATTCAGGCCCAGGTGCGGCTGTGTCTGGCAGCCGGCCAAATCGAAGCTACCGCCCGCTGGGCGGGCGGCGAAGAGCTCCCGATTGGCTCGGCCTTCCTCGGACTCACTCAAGAGATCCTGAGCCTGACCCAGGCGCGTGTGCTGCTTGCCCAGGACCGTCCGGAAGAAGCGCTCATGCAACTTGATAGGCTTATCCCCCCGGCAGAATCAGGCGGTCGGATGGCGCATGTGCTTAAGGGCAGCCTGCTTAAAGCCCTGGCGCTGTATATGCTCCACCAGGATGCCCTGGCGCCTCTGCGACGTGCGCTCCAACTGGGTCAGCCGGAAGGCGTTACGCTCCTGTTTCTCGAAACCGGGCAGCCCCTGCGAGACCTGCTGCTGGCCTACAGGACACGCCTGGGCGATCTTACCGCCGAAGCCGAGCGCCTGCTGCGCCTGCTGCACCCGCAGGGTGAGCCAGATGCCTCCAGAACGTTTGCAGCGACGGACTTGGTCGAACAGCTCACCCTACGTGAAATAGAAGTACTGCGCCTGCTGTATGCGGGGAAGTCCAACCAGGAAATCGCTGCGGCGCTTTTCCTCAGCCTCAGCGCGATCAAGAAACATACTGGCAACATTTATGGCAAACTGAGTGTCGCCAGCCGCGCTCAGGCCATTGCCAGGGCACGCGAGCTGAAACTCGTCTAAATTGTACCGGTACACCACACCGATGTAACCCTGGTTGCAGGTGTACCTTCGTCCACGTCCTTTTCTAAGCTAATTGTGTCCTTTTGACTACCGGCAAACACCGCCTGGTTTGTTACACTGTCTGTGTAGTAATAAAGGAGGCATATGCCTGGACAAAATTATCGCATCCGCATCCGCAGCCACCTGGACCAGGGCTGGATTTCCTGGTTCGACGGGTTTTCCATCGAGCACGAAACGAACGGGGAAACAGTCCTCACCGGCTTCATCCCGGACCAGTCAGGGTTATTCGGGACACTGATGAAACTGCGCGACCTGGGCCTGGCCCTGATTGCCGTCGAGCCGGTAGAGGACCAGCCGGGGGAAAAGGTGTAAGGAGAAATGCCTTTTTCCGGTCGATTACCAACTAATCATAGAGGAGAACAAACATGAACAACTTGCCGTCTCCATTCAAAAGCCATAAGGGCGAATCTGAATTCATGGCGGTTTACGATGCTTTGATGCAGCGCTGGCCGGTGCCTTACGAAACGTTCGAGATTCCAGGCCATTTCGGCTGCACCCACGTGATCGCCAGCGGCCCGAAAGAGGCCTCTGCGCTGGTGCTGCTGCACGGGGCGCACGCCACGGTAACCATGTGGGCGGCCAACATGGCAGACCTCAGCCGGGATTATCGCGTCTACGCCGTCGATGTGATCGGCCAGCCGGGCAAGAGTATCGCCGATCCTTGTTTCACGAAACGGGATCAGCTCATCCCCTGGTTTACCGAGCTTCTGGACACGCTTAAGGTCGAAAAAGCCAACCTGGTGGGCCAGTCGTATGGAGGTTGGTTCACCTTGAACTACGCCATTCATGTACCGGAAAGAGTAAACAAGATCGTGCTGCTTTCCCCGGCCGCTTGCTTCCTCCCGCTGGGCAGACAGCACCAATTGAGAGGGGCGCCCATGTGGTTTTTTCCCTCGCTCTTCACTGTCAGGAGTTTCAAGCTGTGGGAGACTCGTCCGGATTTTATTAATACCCCGGAGAAAATGGCCTTGTTTAACAAAAAGGTGGAGCTGTTGTACCTGGGGTTCAAGTATTTCCGCATGCAGGGTGAATCAAATCCCGACATTTTCACTGACGATCAACTGCGCGGCCTTCAAGCGCCCATGCTGCTGTTGATCGGCCAGCAGGAAGTGATTTACGACCCTGTGGCTTCGCTGGAGAAGGCACGCAATTTAGTGCCACACATTGAGGGCAGCCTGATCCCAAATGCCAGCCACGAGATGTCTTACTCCCAGGCCAGAATTGTGGATGAGCGTATCTTGCAGTTTTTGAAAGACAATGCATAAAAGAAGGAAAAAAATGAAAAAAACACATTGGAAGGTGATCGTTCCTGTATTGGCAGCCATTCTGTTGCTCTCGGGATGGATATTCATCAATCAAAGAAAGGCTGGAAAGCAAATGATCTCTACATTCGGTAAATACCAGGGCTACTCTGAGCCGGTCTATGACAGCACGCAGCGGACTTCGGACTACCTGACCCTGTCGGACGGGACGCGACTGGCCTACGACCTGATCATTCCAACGAAAAAAGGCGTGATCGCCGGCAAGCCCTTACCGGTCCTCTTCAAATACACTCCTTACGGTCGAACCTGGACCATTTTTGACAAAAAGGGAAATTTCCTTCTTAGCGACTTTGCGTATTTGGACTGGCTGACGAAGGCCATGATCCGCGTCCGATATATCCTGATGGGTGACAAGGGTCGCTTCATGGACCCACTCTTTCGCGATCGCTGGCTGGAAAATGTAGTCAATCATGGCTATATAGTCGTGTCGGTCGATCGGCCCGGCACAGGTGCCTCCTTCAGCTCACCAACCCCGGGCAGCATGGAGACAGCCGCCAAATTTGAGAACGAAATCATGGACTGGATCGCCGCCCAACCCTGGTCGGATGGCAACATCGGCATGTATGGGGATTCGCAGCAAGCTATGGTCCAGTTTGCGGCCGCTAGCACGGGCAATCCGCACCTGAAAGCGATCCTGCCGGCTGCCAGCCATATTGATATTTATCAGGCCGTAGAGTACCCGGGTGGGATCTTCAACACGGCCTTTGCCGCTTTGTACGCGAGCACGGTCCCCTATCTCGATCGATTGGCTACGCCCGTCGACGGCGATCCGGACGGTGTGCTCCTGGCCCAGGCACGGGTGTCCCGCCAGAACACGGTTAGCATCCAGAACGCTTCTGAAGTAGCTGCTCAGTATCCGTACAATGACAGCACAAACCCGGATGGGATCAACCTCTGGCAGACTATGGACCTCTACCCGCTCATCGACCGAATCAATAATACCCACACAGCCATCTATATGACCGTGGGCTGGTACGATCTTTTCACCGCCGACATGTTTTACTGGTATGCCAATCTCAACGTGCCCAAGCACTTGACCGTCCGCCCTACGGACCACAGCCAGGTCAGCGCCAATCTTCCTGACCTGGACTACGGAACCGAAGCGCTGCGCTGGTTAGATTACTGGCTCAAAGGCATCGACAACGGCATCATGGATGAAGCGCCTATCCACTATTACCTCCAGGACGGGCCAAAGAAGGGCACCTGGCAGACCTCAGACCAGTGGCCGCTGGCGGCCCAAAAGGTCACCCGCTTTTACTTCAGTCAGGGCAAGACCGGCAGCGTCGCCTCAGTCAATGACGGTAATTTGATCACCTCACCACCCATTGCTGCGACAGCCTCGGATGCCTACAGGGTGGATTACACCACCACCACTGGGACCAAAACGCGCTGGGGGGCGGTCGAAGAGGAGCACTATTATCCCGACCTGCGCACACACGACGCCAAAGCTTTGACTTATACCACCCAGGCATTGGAGACCAGTGTGGAGGTCACCGGGCATCCTGTGGTTCACCTGTGGCTAAGCACCGGTGCTCCGGATTTGGATGCATTCGTTTACCTCGAGGAGATCGATAGCAGTGGTCATTCAACCTACATTACCGAAGGAGACTTGCGGGTTTCGCATCGCAAGCTGGTCCAGGCGCCTTTCAATAACCTTGGGCTTCCTTACCAATCTCATAATCAGAGCGACTTAGTGCCGGTGCCGGGTGGGGAACCTTTCGAGCTGGTCTTCAGCTTACTGCCCACCTCGTACCAGTTCCATCCAGGCAGCCGCATGCGCATCACCGTTGCCTTTGCCGACGCCGGCAACTTTGACACACCAATTCTCGACCCAGCGCCAACGGTGCAACTGCTTAGAGATGTGAGCCATCCATCGTCTGTAGAATTGCCCATTATAAAGCATCCTTAAAATAACCTGGCTGAAGGGTAGAGAATCTGAATTTTCCGCAAGCTGATATCTGAAAGGAAAAGCATTTGTCCAAGAAAATTTCTATCTTTAGATCTGCTGAGGGAGAGGCCAAGTACTATGCGGCTTACGAAGCCAGCCTGAAATTGTGGCCTGTTCCCTTTGAAGCAATGGAAGTGTCCACTCGTTATGGAAAAACGCATATTAACGCTTGTGGCCCCAGGGATGCCTTTCCGCTGCTTCTCTTGCATGGCGGATATGTCAGCTCAACCATGTGGTTCCCGAACATTGCCGATCTGAGCGTAAAATTCCGTGTTCTAGCCCTGGACACCATCGGCGAGCCCGGCAAGAGCATTCCCACGCAGCCAAATGCCTCTCCAGGCGATTTGGCCGCCTGGTTGGAAGGTGTCTTGGACGAGTTGGGCATATCGAAAACAAATGTGGTAGGATTGTCTCGGGGAGGCTGGTTGGGCCTGAACTTCGCCCTGCATGCTCCGCACCGCCTGGAAAGAATTGCGTTGCTCAGCCCGGCGGCCTCATTCATTTCACTGAACTCTTTCTTCAGGGCAGTATCCGGAGCCGCCATGCGCATTCCCTTTCGGGTAGTCCTGAAAGCTGCGCTCTATTCATGGGTGGCGCGGGGTTTTGTCCTCAACGATATATTTACCGAGCAATTTATCCTTGCCTTTCAAAACTGGAATTGGGAGACGGCGGCCAAAGGATATTCGGGTGTAATGCCATCCGTATTCGACGACGGTGCGTTGCGCCAACTCCACGTCCCTGTTCTCATGCTGGTTGGCGATCAGGATAAGCTGAACCCGCCCAGGGCGATTGAGCAGGCGAGACAAATTCTTCCGCAATTAGAGGCCGAAATCATACCGAATGCCGGCCATTTACTATCGATGGAACAGCCGGAGGGCGTGGATGCGCGCCTGCTAAAATTTTTTTGTAGATCATAATAAAGAAAGGAAAAATTCGGGAGGTGGACGATGAGTCAGCAAACGAGCAAGAATATATCCGGGATGGTCAAGCCCGGCTTCGAGGCCGTGCGGGAAGCCTTTGCCGAAAACTTCACCCGCCGGAACGAGCTGGGGGCGGCCTTCTGCATATACTATCAGGGCGAGAAAGTGGTTGACCTGTGGGGCGGCCTCCGTAACAAGGCCACCGGCGAACCCTGGGAAGAGGATACATTGGTGTTCGTCGCCTCGACCACCAAGGGAATGGCCGGGCTGTGCATGGCCCTCGCCCATTCACGAGGCTGGCTGGATTACGAAAAGCGTGTCTCCACCTATTGGCCGGAGTTTGCTCAACAGGGCAAGCAAAAGGTGACTGTTCGCCAGCTCCTGTCGCACCAGGCCGGACTGCTGGCCCTGGATGCGCCAGTAGACCGGAGCGTCGTCGCCGACCTGGACCGTCTGGCGGTTGCTCAGGCTCAGCAGAAACCGGCCTGGGAGCCCGGTACACACCAGGCCTATCATGCTGTCAGCCTCGGCTTTTACGAAGGCGAGTTATTTCGCCGGGTCGACCCTCAGCACCGCAGCCTGGGACAGTTCTTCCAGGAGGAGATCGCCTCCCCGCTGGGACTCGACTTCTACATCCGCCTCCCCGAGGAGATCCCCAATTCCAGGCTGGCTACCATCTACCGCGACAACATGACCCTGGCGCTTTTTCAGGCCAACCTAAAATTCATCCTGGCTTTCATGAATAAACGCTCACTCACCGGGCCTTCTGGGATAATCCCGGCATGGCCCTGCCCTTCGACCCGACGCGCATCTATACCCGCAACCTCGAAGTTCCCTCGATCGGCGGTATAGGGACTGCCCGGGCAATTGCCAGGGCTTACAGTGTTTTCGCCACCGGAGGCAAGGAGCTAGGGCTGCGCCAGGAAACCCTTCAAGCGCTTATAGCCCCGGCCGTCCCGCAATTGTGCGGATTCTATGATGAATGCATGAAACAAACATGGCAGCTTTCGCTTGGATTTCAGAAGCCCAGCCCGGAAGGACCTTTCAGCCACCCATCCGCCTTCGGTACGCCCGGTGCAGGAGGTTCCTTTGGATTTGCCGACCCCCAGGCCGGGGTGGGCTACGCTTACGTGCTCAATCACCAGGGCGCAAAACAAGGCAGTGATCCGAGAGAATTGGCTCTGCGAGGTGCATTTTTTCGCCCAATTGGCCTGGTGTTACCCACCTTCAAGTGATAAAGGTAAAATTTTGTCATACCGTCATTTTTATGAGAAATTTTTCTAAACCTTGGTTTTGAAAGAATGAATGATGAAAAGCCAGATTGCTCACACCTCGAAAGGATCCATCGAATATACCTTGCTGGGTAACGGACCCCTGGTGCTGGTCTGCCACGGAACTTCCTCTAACTGCTTTTCCACGGGCGAATCAGAGCCCCTCGTGGCGGCTGGCTTCAGCGTGCTGACGCCCTCCCGCCCGGGCTACGGGCGTACCCCGCTCGAGGTAGGACGGAGCTCGGCTCAGGCGGCAGAAGGCCTGGTTGCCCTGCTGGACAGCTTGCAAGTCCAGACCTGTTCCGTCGTCGCTATCTCTGGCGGCGGGCTGACCGGTATTGCCCTGGCGGCTGGATATCCGTACCGGGTGGAACGATTGATCCTGGCGGCGGCTATCAGCCGCCCAGAGGAGCGGTCGAATGAACCCACCTATAAAAACCAGGTCGCCTTCTACGGGCCCTTGCACAATGTGATGTGGGGAATGCTGGGATTGATGAGCAGGCTGTCGCCGCGCGCCATGGCCCGCCAGACCCTGGCGATCTTCTCGACCCATGACCCGGATGACGGCATGCGACAACTTTCAAAATCCGATATTAGGAAATTGTGCTGCTTCTATCGAGGCCATTCTTCCCGGCAGGGGGCGCTGAATGACGGGGTTCATACTGTCGGATCGGAACTTCTGGAGGCGATACGCCAACCGGTCCTGGTGATCCACAGCCGGGAAGACAATTCGGTGCCGTTTGCCCACGCCGAGTGGTCGCTCAAGCACATTCCGCACGCAGAGCTGTGCGAGGCCGGCTTCACCGGGCATTTTTTCTGGATTGGCCCTGACTTCCCGCGCATCAGCCAGCGGATGATTGCATTTCTCCAGAATAAACCTCAATGAAGAACTCAAATCCCGCACGGTAAATCCCTTATAACCAATCTGCCTGCCTCATTTCTAATGGTAAAATTATTTAATTGATCTGGAGGCGGGCGATGAGCTTCTTATCTATCAAGAAACAATCCGTGCAAGCCCTGGCAGAATTGCTCGAAGATGGGCGGGCCAAAGCCGAGCAGGAAATGCATAAGTTTAAATACAAAAACTACCGGGGCGCCAAACCCACGCTGGAAATTACCGTGCGCGTCCAGCCTGAGGGTGAGCCGCCCTTCGAATCTAAGATGAAAGCCGGCCTGAGCCATGCTTATTTGCTCAAAACAGGCGTAAAGGTGCAGGTGAAATATAACCCGGGCAAGCAGCAGGTCACCCTGGACGACGATATCCAGGCCATCTTGCAGCGCAACCCCCAGCTCATCAAAAAAGAATGACCGCCGTTAGCCTTTCAACCAGAGCATATCCCTCAGTCTTCCCCCAGGCGATCAGCGTGAGATACCTTTTATGCGCCTGTCTGGTTTTGCTAGTTATCAGCGGCTGCTCGCCAGAAGATAATTGCCACGGACTTCAAAACTCAGGCACGCTTACGCAAATCCTGTTCATTGGCAACAGCTATACCTACGTCAATGATTTGCCAGGCCATGTTTACCAAACTGGCCTGTTCGGGTGGGTATCAAGTACAGACCGGTGTGGCTGCCGAAGGCAGCTGGACCCTGGCGCAGCACGCCGCCTCCGATCAAACCCGCACAATACTACAGCAGCAGAAGTGGGACTATGTCATCCTGCAGGAGCAGAGCGAAATCCCCGCCATCCAATCTACTCGCCCCCAGACCATGTATCCGGCCGTCCGCTCACTGGTCGCCCGGATCCGGGCAGCCGGCGCTCAACCGCTTTTGTTTTTGACCTGGGGTCACCGGGATGGCGACCCCCAGTTTGGTCTGCCAACCTACTTCGACATGCAAGCCCAGCTTTCTGCCGGAACTATGGGCATCGCCCAGGAATTGAACGTTCCTGTCGTCCCGGTCGGAACGGCCTGGCTGAGAAGCCGCACTCAAGCCAATCCCCCGGATCTCTGGCAGTCGGATGGCAGTCACCCGACCGAGCCAGGGCACCTACCTGGCCGCCTGCGTTTTTTACGCCGCTATCTTCCACCAGAGCCCACAGGGGCTGGGCTATTATGCCGGCCTTGACCAGAATACCGTCCAAACTTTGCAATCACTGGCAGCAGAAACCGTCCCAAAGTAGACTTTGGGAAAGATTCAGCTTTCTTGGTACTGACCCCCAGCAGTTGAACGGCGGGGCTTCCGCTGCCGCAGCTTGCAATACGACAACAAATATCCTAACCTGGTACAGGCAAAAGCCCTTGACAAGCCAGAACAATATATCCTAAATTGATCTTGTTGGTAAATGTTGGTAAAATTGCCCTGTTGTAAATTTGTACTGTATGGAGCATGACTATGAATAAGGACCGCATGGAAGCATTTAGCGATTGCGTGATTTCCATCCTGATCACCATCATGGTATTGGGGCTGGCCGTTCCCCACGGGGACAACATCACCGTCCTGTTACCTCTGGTTCCCACCTTTTTAAGCTACGCGCTGAGTTTTGTCCTTCTCGGCATCTACTGGAACAACCATCACCATCTGCTTCAGGCGACCAGGCACGTCGATGGGCGGGTGCTGTGGGCCAATATGCACTTGCTGTTCTGGCTCTCGCTCATCCCCTTCGTCACCGGCTGGATGGGCGAGAACCGCTTTTCCGCCTGGCCAGTAGCCCTGTATGGCATGGTGCATTTTTTTTCTGGCATCGCCTACTTAATCCTCACCCGGGCCCTGATTGCCCTGCATGGCAAGGATTCCGTCCTGGCCATCGCCATTGGCCGCGATTTCAAGGGCATGGTGTCCGCAGTGATTTTGATGCTGGCCATCCCGCTGGCCTTCTTTCAGGCTTGGTTGAGCTGCGCTATGTATGTGCTTTTGGCGATCATGTGGCTCGTTCCCGACCGGCGCATCGAGAAAACATTGGTTAAGTAAGTGACGCCGCCCGGCGCGTCTCCGCGTCGATTTCTAGCATCACCTGGCGTTGCCTCAAAAAAGATGTTACTTTAAAGCGGAAATAAGATCTGCATAGCGATATTGGGTTCGGCTGGGAGAAATAGTATAAAATTGAATGTGTGGAGAGTACTCAGGTTTTTGAAAAATTCATCGAAAAACCTGAAACACACCTTGTCCAGGCCCTGTCCAATTTTGTGGTCTGCGGGTTGGTGCGTTCCTCCCTGCCGCGCGATCTTGAGGCAAAGCTGCTCCGGCTGGCTCCTCGCACTTTCCGTCTGGGTGATTACGGCCAGTTCTTTTTCACTACCCCGCTTTACCTGGATTGGGCCTCGAACGAGGACAGCCTGCTGCTCAAGCTGGGCTTTGTCCGCACCGGGGATGATTACGAGGACGCCGCGGCAGTCCTGGCTTCCGGAACGGTAACGCCTTCCGGCGTGGATGCCCTTCGCCTGTGCGGCAACGCCCTGGTTTTGTGTATGGACCGGCACCAGCCGCGCCTGTGTGTCTACAAAACTCAGCTTTCTATCCAGGAATGGTTTTATACAAAGATCGACCAATCTTTATTCATGAGCAATAACCTGGGTGCCCTGGCTCGCTTTCTGGGCCTGCGGGAAATCAACCCAGAAGTCGTCCCCATGCATTTTATTTTTGAATTGGTCACAGGCAAGCAAACCTATTTCAAGCACATTTCCCGTCTGCGCGCCGGAGAAATTCTGCACGAACAGGAGACAGGCCTGCGCGTTGAGCTGCGTTTCAGCCTGCGGGATCTAGCAGGCGACGAGTACGGCCGGCAGCCGCTCCAGCCAAAGGCTGTGGACGACTACTTCGACCAGTTGAAAACGACCATGCGCCGCTATCTCAAAGCCACCACCGGGATGGAACCGCATTGGACGATGCTGCTGTCGGGTGGAATCGATTCCTCGTTGCTGCAGCTGGCAGTCAACCAACTGCTCCCCCCAGGCATCCAGCCGACCTCTCATACCGCTGCTCCAGAAATTGGCAGTTTTGCACCCGAGGTAGAGTATGCCAGGGCCGCTTCGCAGTTATTTGGCACGCGCCATACCTTCGTGCCGGTTCCCGCCGTCGATTACCCTGGCTGGCTGGTGGCGTCGATAAAAATCCTCGGGCGACCGCCCGGCTCTGAATTGTTCGGGTATCGGACCCCACTGCACGCCTACCTTGCCTGCCAACCTGATCCGGTTAAATATATGTTTTCGGGTCAGGGAACAGAAGGCATACACGGTGTTCAAGTTGCCAAATTTATCGACCTGATCATGAAATTCCGCAAGGCACCCCGGTCTGCCTTTAGCGCCCTGGGATACCTGCTTGGAGTACTTCCGCCTTTCGAAAAAGTCAGAAGCGCCCGGCGAGCGGTGAACATGCTTAAAGCGCTGCCCGACCCCGATACACCTGGCCATCCGTTCAACGCCCATTTTGCATTTACCGACTGGCCGACCGTCTATCGCTGCTTTACCGCCGCACAGGTACGCAAGGCGCTGCGCTCCCGGAGAGAGATGCAGGTCGAGACACTCAACTCGGATAATCTGACCGAACAGGTACACATAGTGTACTTGCTCAGTGAGGCGTCTGATCAGGCTTCTGTCGAGCACCAATTAGCGCTGGCTTACGGACGCCAGATCATCTTCCCCTATCTGGAGGACGACCTCCTGCGATCCTGCTTTCGCTTCGACCCGTGCCAGCGCTTCTATTGGGGCGGGAGGACCAAACCCATCCTTAGACAAATCCTGGAGACCCGCACTACCTCCAACGCCACCCGGCTGCGCAAGCGGGGTGGGGCATTCCGGTCCACCCTATTTGATTGGATGAGTGAAGGCGTCTTGCGTGAAATGGTCGCCGATATCACCCGGCCGGGTTTTCTCAGCCGTGAAGATTATGAACATTGCTTGCGTACCCCGAATATGTTCACTTGGAACCTGCTGACCTACGACCTATTCGAGAAGCATATGGTAAACCAGGTGAACGCTTATACTCAATAAATCCGGGAGAAAATTCACGAAAAACAAGTGCCCTCTATTAAAAGAGGGCGCTCATTATTTGTTTGCAATAATCCTTCAGGGCCCGGCTAGATAAAGATGATCTGCGCTCCTTCGGTCATGTCCATGAA
Source organism: uncultured Chloroflexia bacterium (assembly GCA_963820415.1). Classification (GTDB taxonomy): domain Bacteria; phylum Chloroflexota; class Anaerolineae; order Anaerolineales; family Anaerolineaceae; genus CAWFZT01. The sequence goes on from CAWFZT010000006.1 coordinate 553,005, forward strand.
ATCCCCGGCCGTGACGATATCCAGCACGCCATCGATAAAATCTTCCTTCTTCAGGCCAAACATATCCACCGACTGCTTGCAGGCGTACAGCTTGGCCCCGCCGTCTACCAGCATCTGCATGTATTCGTGGATCGTGGGCACCTCAAGGGCTTTCATTTTGTCCTTCATCAGCTTGGTGGCGAAAGCGGTCATGCCAGGGATGGCGCCCATGAAGTTCGGGATACCCACATAACCGGGTACGCCCATCAGGTTCATCTTCATGCTGGTATTGGCAATAGGGGGGATTTCCAGGTGGTCGACGCGCGCTTTGTTGATCAGGTCCATGCCCCAGAAGGTGAAGAAGATAGTCACATCGATGCCATTGCCCAGGGCCGCCCAACCCATGATCAGGGCCGGATAAGCCATATCCAGGTTGCCCTTCGAACAAATAAAAGCTACTTTACGATTTGTGTCTGCCATTGTTTTCTCCTCTAATTTAGATATATACGATATTCACAAGGCTGGTTATACACAGCCTTCCGGCTTGCCCAATCCGGAGATTTTGGCGACTTTCTTGGCCGGGCCCTTGGGGAACAGGGTGAATAGATCTTTGGTCGTAGCACCCGACCCGCTGGTGATCTGGCGCAGGGTGGGGGCCTTGCCGGAAGTCGCCGCGCTCTGGCGGCAGAAATCGATAACCTTCCAATGCGCCGGGCTCAGCTCAACAATCCCCTCTTCCTTGGCCAGCTCCACCGCCATGTCCCGGGTCCATTCGTTCGGGTTGGTCATGAAACCTTCGTCGTTGACCTGGACGATCTTTCCACCAATTGTTTTTGTTGCCATTTTTTCCTCCAACGGACATTTTTTATTTATTTTTATCACCGGGGACCGCCTGGTCTCCGATTATTTTAAGCACACGCATGGTTAGCCCCAGCCCTCGCCGCACCGCCGGGTCCTGCATCTGACGATACAGGTCTAGGAAAGAAGTACTGACCGGTTTTTCGACCTCATGAGAGGCCACCAGCAGGGTGTTCCTTAAAGAGTTCAGGATCTCCGGCTGGGTCATATCCTTGACCGTGTTCAAGATCAGCACAATATTATCGCCCAGGCGGTTGACGTCGTCCTCGTTGAACGAAGTGACCACGTTGTCCATCATGCGCATCCCACCTCGGGCAAAAACGAAATAACCCTTGCGCTCAAGCTCGTCCATCAAGGTGGTGACCTTGTCCATGCCTTCGCGCATCATCGGGCGGGCCACATCCAGCAAATCGGTCAGGCTGTCAAGCTGGTCGAGTAACATCTCCATCTGTGGGGCGTGGCGCACCAGTTTTTTCAGCAGGCGCACCAGGTCTTGCGGGTCCAGGAATTCCTGGACTTCTTCCATCTGCTCTGAGGCCAGGCGCATGGCGTCCTTTGCCACAGGCAACAGGCTTTCCATCAGCTCTTCGCGTGATTGGCGAGCCTGCTCGGCGATGCGCGCCTGCTCGGTCAGGTAAGCCACCTGCCCCGCCAGCAGGTCGATTTTTTGAGTCAGTTCTGCGTTTGCCAGGTCCATTCAGCCTCCTAAATCTTCCACTTTCCCGCCATAGTCATCGTAGCCGGCAGGGGCAGCTCTTCGCCCTTGAGCAGCAGGTTCCAGTACATCCAGCGGAACATCAGCTTGCCCCAGTGGTTGATCTCAGATTCCTCCAGCAGAGGGAAGGGCCCTACCCCGGGCAGCGGGTAGCGGCCGGGTAAAGGTTCCTGGGTGTAGTTGAAATCGATCAGCAAGCCCTTGCCAAAGCCCGATTCGATGAAGCAGTTAGCGTGCCCATCAAAGTTCGGCGCCAGCTCCTGGCCGCGCGTGTAGCGCAGAAAATTCTCGCCAAACAGGTCGATGGCAAAATGGGTCACCGAACCGGCCTTCGATGCCGGCACGTTGGCGGCATCCCCCAGGACAAAGATATTGGCGTAGCGGTCCGATAAGAAAGTGTGCTTGTTGACCGGCGAGTAATTCAGCTCATCCCCCAGACCGGATTTACCCACCACGTCGGCGCCCTTGGTAAGGGGAACGCTGACCAGCAGGTCGTAGGCAATTTCGCGCTCGTCGTAAGAGATAATTTTTTTAGCATCCGGATCGGCGCGTTCGATCATGTATTCCGCCTCGACCTGGATGCCCTTTTTGACGAGCATCTCTCCCAGCAGGCGGGAGGCCACCGGTTTGGTGAAGGCTCCGGGCAGCGGGGTGGCGTAGATCAACTCGACCTTGTCGCGCATGCCGCGCTCGTGGAAGTACCAGTCCGCCAGCATGAGGAATTCCAGGGGGGCCACCGGGCATTTAATCGGGTTCTCAACCACATTCACTACCAGCCGCCCGCCTTCCCAGGTGCGCAGCTTTTCCGCCAGGGCCAGCGCCCCCGGCAGAGAATAAAACGTGTGGATCGATTTACCCCATTCGTTTTCCGCCAGGCCGGGCGTCTCTTCGGGGTGGATATCCGCCCCGGTGGAGATGATCAGGTAGTCGTACTCCAGCACGGCGCCATTGCCCAGCCTGACCCGGTTATGGTCTGGCTCGATCATTTCGATCGTCGATTGGATCAACCTGACATGCGCAGGGATGAACTGCTGCTTGGGTTTGACCACATCCTTCTTGGAATAAACGCCAAAGGGGATTAACAGAAAACCCGGCTGGTAATAATGCACCGGGTCCTGGTCTACCAGGGTGATCTGCCACTCATCCATCTCCAATGTGCGCACCAACCGGTTGGCCACCATTGTGCCGGCAGTTCCGGCTCCGAGAACGACCAATTTTTTCATCTATTTTTTCCTCAAGGAATTTGTGTTAATGTGGCAATTTGTTGCAGGCGGGTCATATAACGGGTGCGTTCCTGCAAAATGCCCTGGATCGCCCGCGCCGCTGTAAAAGGCCAGGCTTCAACGCGCGTATGCATACTCGGCTCGATGACCGGGATCGAGCGCTTTTCCTGTTGGAGCTTTTCCAGCGGGATGTGGTGAGTTTCGGCCAGGCGCTGCATCCGCCCGGCATCTTCAGCCGCATCGGGCGTCTGCCAGTAAAATTCGCCGGCCAGAAAGAACCCAACCGGTTTCTCATCATCCATAAACGGGGCCGCCATGTACTGGAGACCGGCGTGGCAGGTGAAGAACTTCCTGCCGGTCAGGGCCAGGCGTGCAATTTCTCGCCATGAAGCCCGGCAAGCCTCCAGACCGCCCGGGTTCTGCTGGACGAGCTGACAAAAGGCGCAGGGGCTGCTGGGCTGGGTCAATGGCGCGCCCGTACTATCCACCACCAGGGCGCTGATCTGGCTGACGGCTGAGAACAGGTCCTGGATGGTCTGGACGCAGTGGATGGGGAGATTAGGGGTCGTTTCAGGCGAAGGCGGTTGAACTTCAGGCGCCTCACCGGTCAACAGGCGCTCCACTTCCTGGCGCATAAACCGCCACTGCGCCCCAACCTTGATGCCTTTGAGGCGACCGTCTTGCAGCATACGGTAGATGGTGATGCGATCTACTTTCAGAATATTTTGAACCTGGCGGGCAGTAAGAATATCATCCATAATTGTTATAGTATGTTATATCAACATGTATAACGAAATCATAACAATCTATAACATACTCCGATAGTGATAAATGTCACAATCGACGGTAACATTGTCATTTTTTTTCACAAACCTGGACAGCCCGATTTTTTCATAACTTCTGGGTATACTTCTTTCTCGTAAAACGGTTTAGAATACCATAACCCATCTTACAGGAGTGCACGTGGTTTGGAGTGAGTACGTTCTAATCGGGCTGGCAGCGATGGCAGCCGGCTTTGTCAATGCCCTGGCCGGCGGTGGTACGTTGATTTCTTTCCCGGCCCTCGTCGCAGCCGGCATTCCGGCCGTGGCTGCCAACGTAACCAATACGGTGGCGCTGGTACCCGGTTACCTGGGGGCGACCATCGCCCAGTTTAAAGATCTCAAGGGACAGCGTCAAAGGCTGTGGCTGTACCTGCCGGCGGGTGTGATCGGCGGCCTGCTGCTGCTGAACAGCGGGGAAAAATTGTTTCGCTCCCTGGTGCCCTTTTTGATCCTGCTGGCCTCTCTGCTTCTGGCAGTTTCGGACACGCTGCGCGGCTGGTTATTACGCCGCCAGAATAAAATAGGCGCCTCAGCTCTTACCCTGGCCACCTGGGGAGTGCTGCCGCTTGGCCTGGCCGCCATCTACGGCGGTTATTTTGGCGCCGGCCTGAGCGTGATTGCGCTGGCCGTGCTGGGCTTGGTGTTGGTCGACTCACTCACCCAGCTCAACGCCCTGAAGCAGGTCATCTCCTTCTGCGTTAACACTGCCGCGGCAATATTCTTCCTCTTTTCAGGCAAAGTGGTCTGGACCCCCGCGGTGAGGATGGCCGTGTGCGCCCTGCTAGGCGGAGCGCTGGGAGGCCGGCTGGCGGGGCGGATCAAACCCTCCGTGCTGCGCTGGGTCGTGGTGATGATCGGCCTGGTAGTCGGGGTGACCTACCGGGTGCAGCGATGACCGCTCCACTGACGGATGGCCGGTTAGATTAGCATTACCCGCTAAAAACCCAGTCGAGAAATCATCCCAGCCCTTTGCGCTGTCACTGCGAAGGCATTTCGACCATTGTCAATCTGCCATATACACGGCTTGAAATTTGCCTCCAGGTTGTTATACTGTAAATGAGGGAAAGTAGGTGCCCAAAGCAAGATTGGGGAAGCTTCGGCTTACCCCGTTTGTTCTTGCTATAAATTGAGGAGCTTCGGCTACCTCGGAATTTTGTGCGCCACTTTCCCTCACTTCTTTATCCGGCCGATCAATTCCCGGCGCCCCTACCGCCTACCGTTGAAAGATCCTTGCGATACCCCTGCTATCGCCGGAAAATGGAAGGCAGCTTTTCCCATTTCGTTGAAAAAAGGTTCGATGATCAAGACTTTTTCCTTCAATTCTGCCGGAGAATTTCTAGCCCATGCCCAGGCAGCCCTGGAAGCCGACGAAGCCACCCACAGCCTCATCCTGGGAGTTTGCCTGCGCCTCAGGGACCAACTTGCCCAGGCGAACAGCCAGGTTTGCCTGAAAACGATAGAAGATGAGGGCGGCCTGGCACTAGCCGCCATGCTGACCCCGCCGCACAACCTGTCCATTTCCGGCCGTTCGGCCGACCTGGATTGCAGCCTGGGACTTCTGGTGAGCGAGCTGGCCGGCGAAGGGTGGACGATCCCGGGCGTTCTGGCGCCCTCCCCAATTGCCCGCACGTTCGCCGAAAAATGGGCCAAAAAGTCGCCAGGCGGCTTCCAGCTCACCGGGCAGTTGAACCTGCTTGAACTGCGCCAGGTGCCGCGCCCGCGCCCACCCGTCCCCATCAGGCAGTCACGCTTAAGGCTGGCCGGCGAGCAAGACCTGGCGCTAATCGCCCGGTGGTTTTATGGGTTTACCCTCGAAATCTTCAAATCGGCCGACGAAGCTGAGATGCGCCAGATGGCAGAGCAGCGCCTCCGGGATAAGGACGTTTTCGTGTGGGAAGACGGAGGGCAGGTGGTCTCGATGGCGATGAAAAATCGCCCAACCCGGCGCAGTATCTGCGTCAGCCATGTATACACCCCACCCGAGCTGCGTGGCAAAGGCTATGCGACTGCCTGTGTGGCGGAATTGAGCCGCCAGCTTTTACAGAGTGGGTGGGAGTTTTGCACCCTCTTCGTGGACGTGGCCAACCTGCCGGCTTGCCGGGCCTATCAGAAAATCGGTTACAGCCTGGTTTCCGAATACGAAGAATATCGATTTCCACCGTTGTAGCCAGGGGAGCTTGAAGTGCAACTGCAAGCCACCCTAAGCGAGATCCTTTAGCTGACGATCATGGGCGTGCCATTCCCCTTTTGTTCGCGCGTCCCGGGCTGCCATACTGGGTTAGACCAGCGAAAGACCCATAAGGCGTCTTCCATGCGCATATTGACGCAGCCATGGCTCATCGGCACCCCAAAATTGTTGTGCCAGTAGGTGCCGTGGGTGGCGTTGCCGCTCACATGGAAATAGCAACACCAGGGCACGCCCAGCAGCTCGTAGGCTGCCACGTCGGAGGTGATGTTGCCATTGCCCATGTGCTGGGTAGGCATTTTTGAGGTAATTCGCCAGGGACCAACCGGTGTATTCCAGGGAATTTGCCCATCCGGAACGGCCCGGTTGAGTCCGCTTGAGATTTTAGTTTGCAACATGATCTGGCCGCCTTCATAAGCGGTCAGTGTCTGGTGCAAGAGCGACACCTCGATACGCTTGTTCTCTGCCGGAACGTCCGGCGAAATTGGGGTCAGTTCCTCATCCGGGATCAAGCGTAAATAATTCGCTGGAGCGGCATACATACGCCCATCCCAGGGCTCTTTCAACTGGTACCACGGGGAACCATCCGGGCCTTCCGCCACATCGACCACCCAATGCACCGATTGGTAATACAGCGGGTAGTTTGGCTCCCAGACGCCGTTGCCCTTATCCATCATCGGATTCACGATCGGCACGGTCACTTCCGCCAACTGCCCCCCCGTACGGATGGAAGACGCCACGCCATTATAGCGGTAACTGACGTACTGGAGATGCTGGCTGTGGAGATAACCGCCCCACACCCGAAACCAGACCGGATTCCAGGTGGGGCCTTTGTCGGAAATCACCTGGTAATACAGGTTGACCAGCTCGTCCCGGTAATGCTGGTAAAGAATTCGACTTTGGTCCCAGGGCTGGCTGTATATACTCACCGAAGCGATAGCTACTCGCGCCAGGGAAGCATTGGCTGCGGTGATGACCAATCCTGGAGGAGACTGAGTAAACGGTTGAAGCGCCAGCCCACCCAGGCTGGCCCCGCCGAGCTTGAGGAATTCCCGCCGCGTGATGCGAATACTCTTCATACGAGTATTATACCAAAACCATCCACCGGCCAATCACCAGACCGGTTCCAGTATGAACTTTTAGGCTAGATATTTCATCTCCTTTCCCAAGACTAACCCTGCCCGGCGCCCAACGAGTAATATAATGTGAGTTTGGGATAAAGAATTTTTTTGGTTGTTTCAGGCGGCTGCGCCGCCTGAAACAACCAAAAAATTAATCCTTTTTCCTTACCCGAACTGACGTTAATATAATAAGGTGTATCGATTTATGACTACAAGAACGAAAGTCTTTTGGGTACTTATAACGGTTATAGTCCTATGTGGGCTGATATACTCCTTGCCTCCGGTGCGTAACTCGTTTTCCTTCGATTTCGGACAAGTGCCATCTCGTCTGCACGATGCGTTTTTCCCACCCGATCAAGCGCTGCCTGGCTCCCAGACCCTCACGCCTGGTGTCCTGAGTCAGGGCGGGCCGTCTTCCACGCTGGAAGTCGCCCTTACTGGGACGCAACCAGCGCCGACCGGCACTGCTACTCCGCTGGTCAGCCCCATTCCCTTGCCAGACGCCGTGGCGCTGAAAGGTATCCACTACGTCGGCCAGCAAAGCCAGTGGAATTACTGCCCCCCGGCCAGCCTGGCCATGCAGCTTTCCTACTGGGGCTGGACCGGGACGTTTGCAGCCGTTGACCAATACGTCAAACCGTTTAAAGACGACTACAACGTCATGCCGTATGAGCTGTCGGATTATGTCACTAACCAGACCAAACTGTCCGTGGTTATCCGGGAAGGTGGAACCCTGGATGTACTTAAGCGCCTGGTGGCTAACGGCTATGTAGTGCTGATCGAAAAGGGCATTAACTCCCTGGATACCGCAACCGGTAAGCCATCCTGGATGAACCATTATAGTGTGGTCAGTGGATACAGCGATACTACCCAGGAAATCATCGTCCAGGATTCTGCCTTCAAACCCGACCTGCACATTAAATTTGAGACGATCCTACAGGATTGGCGCCCTTTTGATTATATATTTATGATAGTTTATCCACCTGAGAAAGAACAGAACCTGATGTCTGTGCTTGGCGATTATGCCGATGAAACCAATGGTTATCGCATCGCCTATAATCAAGCGACACAAGATATCAATTCCTTGAGCGGGGTAGATGCCTTTTTTGCTGAGTTTAACCGCGGCAGTAGCCAGGTGAACTTACAGGATTACACCGGCGCAGCCGATTTTTACGACCAGGCGTTTGCCCTGTATGCCAAGCTGCCAGCGGATCAACAACCATTCCGTATGATGTGGTACCAGACTGGCCCTTATTTTGCCTATTACTTCATGTTCCGTTACCAGGATGTGATCAACCTGGCCACCCAGACCATCAATTCTACCGAAAAACCTTACCTGGAAGAAAGCTTTTACTGGCGCGGGCGGGCGGAACGGGCCAATGGAGATGCGCAGAGCGATATTGCCGACCAGCGGCTTGCCCTCCAATATCATCCGGGATTTAAACCCAGCCAGGACGAACTGAACCAGTTAGGGGTGAACAATTAACCTGGATTGAGGAGATCGAATAAGTAGAAACAGGTTGAAATAAAAACCCCGAATGGCTATAATGATCTCAGCCGTTCACATTTATTGGGGTGAACCAAAAAACAAAATAATTCCCTGATTGGATCGATTACCGGTAGATGGATCATTGGGAATGCCAAAAGCGCTAAAAATATTCTGAGCGTTATAATTCCAGATCAAATTATTTTTATTCTTGTGTTTCGCATTTGGGCGATTTTGTCCGGCGTGTGATTTGGGGTGAGAGAGTCCGGGCTTTTGTGATTTTGTAATCTCAACTCAATTTTAGCATCGGTGGGCCTCCATCTTCTCTATCAGAGCCAGGTTCTGTTCCGGAGCATTTTGTTTTGCAATATAGCCTGCTCCGTCAACGACAGAGATCTTGTGGCGCGGGTCGGATCTCAAAAATATGCTTAAGTACCTGGCGCTTGAATCGGAGCGATTTCACTCAGAGAGCGCATCGATGTTATAAAATGATGATAGGATTAAAGGAACAATTGTTCGGGTGTAAAGTTTTTCTGATTATGCTAGAATGATGGCAACATGATTTCCACGTGGATTTCAGTATAACGCAAATTTGGGTTATACGCACTAGTTGGGGAATTCTTTAGAAAAAGGAGGATAATCCTATGATGCGAAAATCATTCTCTCATTATTGTCTTCAGGGTTCTGCAGGGAAAGGGGAATGCAGATGCGATCGATCATGCGGTTATTAATGCTGGGGGGCTGTCGTTTTCGTGGGGCTGCTGCTCAGTGGAAGCCGGCCAGACACTCCAATTCAACCGACTTACCCAATCGGAGGCTTCCTGGGCACATATGCACTTTTCTTTACCAGTATTCCCACCGATTTTTTGAAATCCAACGGCTCCTACCTTGCCGACGAACATATCGGGTGGGGCGGGGCTGGGACCATCGACCTCACGACCCCCGGGAACGGTCAATCAACAGCGGCCCTGCTCAAAAATAATGTTGACATTATCCAGGATGGGGACGCCACGATTACCGCTAAAACAGGCAACTGTTCCTGGTCGGAAGCCTTAGATGCCAGGGGCAAGTTCGGAAACAGCTGGACCAACTTCAACTGGTCGGCTCAGTCCTGGGATACTTCGCTCCTCTGGAATAAAGTTACAGGTTATAGTAATCGTATCCGCATCCGGCTCCGGGAGTGTCCAAGTCTGTGATAGTTTCGGGGTGAAAACGGCCAACGAACAGAAGGAGGCTGTCGAAGCAGTAACCCGTAAGATAAAGTTGATCAGGTTCACGATCACTTCCCAAAGATTTTAATATCAAAGGGAATTGCTCACTGCCCAACTGGGAGGGCACTAGTAAAATCCCGGATGGATGGTCGAAGCGTAACAATAACAGGCTGTGACTGGGAGGTCTTTCGGAAGGGGTCGCAGGAATGGAAAAACCCATTCAAGATAGGAAAATAGATAGGGGCGGTACCCATCCCCATTTGCTCGGCTGGCTGATCCCGCTGCTGGTTGCATTGGTCATGCTGGCTTGCATCGTACAGAGCCCGGGGGCCTCAACGACAACAGTGCCGCAAGGTTCCACAGGTGAAGCAACGACGGCGATGGGTGAAGCAACGACAGCGACGGGTGGAGCAACCCAGACCCCTGCGGCAGAGGCCGATCCGCTGGACCGCCTGCTCGCGATGCATTCGATCCAATTCAATCTGACCGCACTGAAACCGGACGGAACCTCGAATTCGGTTCAGGGCGAGATCGACAGCGCCGGCAACATGCACCTGACATTCCACTCCGAGGCCTCGCTCCCTGCCGGTGTGCTGGGAAATTCAGACCCGACGCATTTGAAGCAGGACTACGAGTGGTACGTGGTGGACGGAAAGGCTTACGAGCCTGACGACCAGAATCCGGCCTGGATGACCACCCCGCTGGACGAGGATTATGGTCAGGAGTTGTCGGATCTCCTGCACGGGCAGGATGGCCCGGGTCTATGGTTGGACATCCTACCGGATGGCAGCCTGCATTCCGCCGGGCAGGAAACCGTGGGCGGGTTCGCGACCAATAAATACTCGGTAAACGGGGTAGTGAACAACCAAACGATCACCGGCAGTCTCTGGTATGAGAGCCAGGGGCACGCCCTTGTAAAAGTGGCATTGACCATCCCGGCCGCCCTGCTGCTCAGCAGCCCCTCCCAGCCGGCGCAGGGCGAGCTAAAGATCACCCTCAAAGCCCAGAAAGCGGATATTGCGCCAATCAAACTGCCGCCCGCGCCTGCCGGGACGAGCGGAGCCACCCCGCCTGCAGGAGCTACCCCGTCTTCAGAAGCCGGGGCTTCCCCGGCGGCAGGCGGCACTGGCACTCCATCTGTCGCCAACGTGTATTCCCTGGCACACATGGCATTTTTTACAAGCAAGCTGGCCATCTCACCGGGCAAGGTGTGGGTCGGAAGCCTGCTGGGTACGGTGGATGCTTACGATGCACAGACCGGCGCACCGCTGCAGAGCATTTCCCTGTTCCCGGGCAGCGGCGGAATGACTCCTCTACCGGTCCAAGACCTGCTGTATGACGGCCAGAACCTGTGGGCGCTGGCCATTTCAAATAAGGGAGTGCAGGCAGACCGCCTGTTTGTTATTTCCCCGGCCGATGGTAAGATCCTCCAGCAGTTCGACACCAGCCAGTGGCAAAACCATGATGATGCCAGGCTGGGTTTCTCGCCCGGCCTGGTATGGACGGAATCGCACGTGATCGATACCAAAACCTTTGAAGCGAAACACGTTGCCCATCCCGACTCCCCAATTTATCGGTATGACGGCAGTGGCTGGATGTGGATTATGGGAACTTTTTGCGGAGGCTGTGGCTACGACATCTGGCTCTTTAATACCGCCAACCTGCAGGAAGAGAAGTACGGTCCCAAGGCGGTCGAGTTAACCACGGCCATGACAACCGTGGGAAACCGGATGTGGGTCGCCACCGAAAAGACCAACGGGAACATCACCACACCTATTCTGCAGGTCTACGCGGCGGACGGTGAAAAAACCAGTGGGGATACTCAACCGCTGCAGACATTGTCGCCGGTGGATGATCACCCGCTCAGCCTGTTGTATGACGGGCATGCGCTGTGGCTGCTGGCAGGCGGTAAAAACCAGGGTGCGCTTTTCCAGCTTGATCCGCAGAGTGGGGCGACCGTGAACAGGCTGGACATTCCCCCCTCCGAGAAAGGCGATGTCCCGGGGGATATAGCCTTCGACGGCCATAATTTGTGGGTGCTGACGGTCAAACAGCTGGTGCGAATCAGCCTGCCGTGGGGATAAGCTGACCCTTTTTCAGACAGAAGGGAGGTAGGATTGGTTTGCCGTAGGTGCATAGATAGATCGATACATTCCAAATATTCGGACTCCCAGGTTAGTCGCTTTTTCTTCAGCAGCAAGTATTGTACAAAATGCGGGGCAAATTTATATCACACGGGTTCCACCTGCAGTGGATCTGGAAGCATAACGGAGTTCGATGATTATTGCAGCGAATGCGGAAGAATGCTAGAAAAAACGGTCTCATGCCATAATTGCAATGGCACCGGAGAAGTATACAATTCTTTACATAACTGTATTCCGCGCATTTAGACCATTCCTGATAACTTGACGTTCACAAGATATAAAAATTTAATTTAAATGACCTGCCCCCCAAAAACTGATCCAAGTTGAAAGTTAGGAAAAGATCAGAAAAGAGGAATATACTCAATTGGGAGGCAGAAAAATGCCAAAGAAATACTATAAAGCAGAAGAAATTATCAACATACTTCGACAAGTGGAGATACTCACGAGTCAAGGGCAAACAGGCCAAATGGCTGCCAGAGGAGTAGGGATCAGTGAGCAAACCTATTACCGTTGGCGAAAAGAGTATAGTGGTATGCGAACGGATCAGGCTCAGCGGGAGTATGCGCCTGAAGAATTGTTCATCACTATCGTTTCGCCGGTACTGGGCGTATACACCGGCCCGCGCGCCATCGCCCTGTGCGGTTACTCCGAAAGGTGAGCCATGCAACCACCCAAAACCATCGGTATCATCATCAATCCCAAAGCTGGGAAGGGTTTCCCGGACAACGCTATAATCGCCCGCCTGGCTGCCAGCCGGTTCAAGGGAGCAGCCATTTTCACCGGCCCAGGCGAGACAGGCGCGGCCGCTTTCTACGATGATCCCCGCCTCGTCGTTTGCGATTGTGGGCGCCAGCCAGACCGCCGGCAGACGATGACGTTGGCTTCCAACCTGGCATCCAGGCAGGTCGACCTGCTCCTGGTGATCGGCGGAGATGGCACCCTGGCGGATGTGGCCTATGCCCTGGTGGGCTCCGCCATGGCTGCCGCGCCGCCCATGATGGGCACGGCAGCCGTGCCCATCATGGGTATCGGGGTGGGCTCGACCAACGTTGGACCGCTGATCACCTGCCATGGGACTGCAGTGGGGAGCCTTGTGATTGAAAACCTCGAGACGACCCTCCTTCCTGCGGCCCTGGCGAAGTACCAGGGTGTTTTGCTGGGGATCGGCTTCAACGACTGCATCCTGGGGTTTACGGTCATCGGCACGCTGGATGGGCAGGTACGCGATTTGGACGCCAGGGCTAAAATGCAGGGCCTCAATCTTCTCGGCCAGCCCGACCTGGTGGGCACCCCGCTTACCCTCGTAGAGCGCGTTTCCCTTTCCGGAATAGTCGAAGTTGCCCGCGGGGATTGGGTGAGCAGCGTGGCAATTGGCTTCAGCGACCCGGCTTTTTTCGGCAAAGCCGTGACCGGCGGCATTTGCCTGGCCTCCTATCTCCACATACCGGCCGGCTGCCTGGTGACCGATAGCCCGATGGTGCGTATGGAAACCACCCGCCAGGAGGTGCTAACCTTAGGTCCGGTCCGCTCCCAATACATCAGCTTCGACGAAACCATGTACATCCGTGTAAGCGGCATGCGCTCCGGCACGGCCGTGTGCGCCGACGGCAACCCCTTGAAGATTCTCTCGCCAGATGACCGGGTTGAATTTTGGGTCCGCCCGGCCGCCGTTCAAGCGGTAAAATCAAAGCAACACCTATGAAAGCAGAGTTAACCTCATGCAAGCCTTACGCTACTACCAGCCAGGAAAAATAGAAGTAGAAGACATTCCCAAGCCGGTCGCTCAACCCGGGAGAAATCCTGGTCAGGGCGCAGGCCTGCGGAATTTGCGCTACAGATATCAAAACCTACGTGCGCGGCCATCCCATGTTCAAGCCCGGCATCGTTCTAGGTCACGAAATGGCCGGGGTGATTGAAGAAGTCAACCAGGTGGAGGGGTGGCAGGTCGGCATGCGCGTGGCTGTGGCGCCTTACGTCCCCTGCTATAACTGCGACCAGTGCGCCCGTGGCAATTACACCCAGTGCGAAAATTTAATGGACCAGGCCGCCGATCCAGGCGGGTTTGCCGAATACGTGCGTGTCCCGCCGCGCCTGATTAAATATGGCCTGGCCCATTTGCCAGATGATCTTTCCATCATCGACGCCAGCCTGTCAGAACCCATGGGCTGCGTCTTACACGGCCTGGAGGCGCTGAAAATCGATCCCAGGGACAGCCTGCTGATCATTGGAGATGGCACAATGGGCCTGCTCCAGGCCGAGGCGGCCCGCGCCATGGGCATCCACCAGGTCATTTTAAGCGGTATGACCCCCGCCCGCCTGGCTCGCGCCGCCAAAGCGGCCGACGTGGTAATCGATGCCGGCAAGGAAGATGTTTACGCGGCCGTCCAGAAAGCCTCGCCCGGTGGCGCCAATAAGGTCCTCGTCTCGGTTGGCAGCGGCGAAGTCGCCCAATCCGCCTTCCGCCTGGTGCACCGGGGTGGGATGATCAACCTGTTTGCCGGGCTGCCCAGGGACACCGAGCTCAAGTTCAATCCGTCCCTGGTGCATTACGATGAGGTTACCATCCTGGGCACCTTCGGCTTTGCCCCCAGCCACTTCCATACCGCAGTGAAGTGGCTGGCCGAGAAAAAGATCTCCACCGAAGGTATCATCACCGGCGCCTATCCCCTCAGCGATGCCAAAGCCGCTTTTCAGGATGCGGCGGAATTTCGCGGGATTAAAATCGATTATCACCCTGGGAAATTTCAATGGAAAATAAAATTGCCCTGGTCACTGGCGCCAGCCGTAAAGCTGGTATCGGCGCGGCTATTGCACGCCAGTTTGCCTGTGGTGGCATGGATGTGTTCATCACCTACTACCGCCCGTACGATCACGAATCCGGCCTGGCCAGCGACCCGGCCGAACCACTTTTGCTGTTAGAAGAGCTGCGCCAGACAGGCTGCCGCGCCGCAGGCATGGAACTGGATCTGTCCATTGCTGATGCGCCAACCCGCTTGTTCGACCAGGTGGAAGCCCTCCTGGGGCCGGTAAGCGTGCTGGTCAACAACGCCACCTACTCGATGCGGGATGGGATCAAAAATCTGACCGCCGAGTTGCTCGATAAAACCTATGCGATGAACCTGCGCGGCATGGCCCTGCTGTGCGCCGAATTTGTGCGGCGTTACAAGAAGAGCATGCCAGAAGGCGCTTGCGGCGGGCGCATCATCAATCTGACCTCCGGCCAGGCGTTAGGCCCTATGCCCGGCGAGTTGGCTTACGTGGCCACCAAGGGCGCTGTGGAAGCCTTCACCGTGAGCCTGAGCGCCGAAGTAGGCCGCCTGGGCATCACCGCCAATGCCGTCGATCCTGGCATCACCGATACTGGCTGGATTGCGCCGGAGGTGAAGGACAAATGGACCACCGGCTCTTATTTTGGACGACTCGGCTTGCCTGAAGATGCCGCCCGCTTGATCAGCTTCCTGGCCTCGGACGAGGGAGGCTGGATCACCGGGCAAGTGATCCATTCCACCGGCGGGTTGACCTGAGCGACAACCTGTCCGTAGCCTGCCATGCCGGTAGGTTGCGGACTCAGCCCCACAAAGACTTCCCTTTTTCAAAGGGCAGCTTACTATATCTTATCATCTGAACACGCTAAAAAAGGAGAAGATCATGAAAGTCCCATTTTACGGCCATCAAAAGCAATACTTGAGCATCAAGAACGAAATTGACGCTAACCTGCAGGAAGTGATCATGAGCGGGCAGTACGTCCAGGGCCCCATGCTGAAGAAGTTCGAAGGCGAGCTGGCTGCTTTTACCGGGTCCAAATACGCCATCGGGGTCGGAAACGGCACGGATGCCCTCTGGCTAACCTTCATGGCCCTCGGCCTCGGCCCGGGCGACGAGCTGATCACCAACGCCAATACCTTCTTCGCCACTGCTGAAGCTATGTGGATCGCCGGCTGTACGGCTGTGTTGGTCGACTGCGACACCAATTCACGCTGCATCGACCCTGAGGCGGTCAAGAAAGCCATCACCAGGCGCACCAAAGCCATCGTACCCGTGCATCTGTACGGGCAGTGCGCTCCGATGCGCCAAATTCGCCAGATTGCCGACGAGTACGGCCTGCTGGTGGTCGAGGATAACGCCCAGGCCATCGACGCCGCCGGCGACGATTTCAAGATTGGCCAGCTTTCGGATGCAGTCTGCATCAGCTTCATCATCCAGAAAAACCTGGGCACCTACGGCGACGGCGGAGCGGTGTATACCAACCACCAGTATGTCAACGACCGCATCCGCAAGCTGCGCAACCATGGCTCCGGCAGGCGCGATGTGCACAGCTTTGGTTTCAACAGCCGCCTGGATGACCTGCACGCCGGCATCCTCAGCGCAAAACTCAAGCACATCCCTGTCTGGAGTGAACGGCGCATGCAGATCGCCCAGAAATATTATGAGGGCCTTAAAGGCTGCGACTTCCTCGACCTGCCCTACGCCCGTCCGGGCTACCGGCACGTCTTCCATCTATTCGAGGTTGAAACCAAGAACCCGGCTGATCGTGACCCCCTTCTGGAATACCTGAACCAGCACGGAATCGACGCTAAAACCCACTACTCCATCCCGATCCACCTGCAGGAGGGTTTCCCGTGGGGAAAATCCGCCCGCCTGGCCGGCCCGCTGACCAATGCTGAAAAGAACGCCGCCTCCTGTATCTCGCTGCCCATGTTTCCTGAGCTGACTGAAGAGGAAATCCAGTATACTATCCAGGTCCTGTGTGGTTGGCCCGCCCATTCATAGAAAGGAAACTATGTCCAACGCTCAGAAAACTTATACTGTCGTGATAGCCGGGATGGGAAAACGCGGCACGCACCACGCCGAGGCGGTTGCTAAAAATCCGCGTTTCAAGCTGGTTGGCCTGTGCGACATCGACCCGGCCCGCCTGGAATCCGTCCGGCAAAAATTTCGGCGTCGAAAAAGTCCATAGTGATGCCGCCCAGCTCCTGGCTGCCACCCGCCCGGACGTGTTTATATTCTGCACGCTCCCGCAAATCCGCCTGCCGCTCATCCAGGCTGGCGTGAAGGCAGGGGTCAAACTGATCGCCTTCGAGAAGCCGGTGGCTCTGTCCATGAACGAGGGCCTGGCTATGTTCGACCTGCTGCGTAAAGCCGGAGTCAAGAGCGTGGTCAGCCACCAGCACCGCTACGGCGTGCATTACCAGAAAGTCAAAGAGATCATCTCCAGCGGTGCGCTGGGCCGGGTGCATACCGTCTACGGTCACGCCACCGGCTGGATGATGCACATGATGTCGCACATGGTCGATTACACGAGCTGGTACAACGACTATGCCGAAGTAGAGTGGGTGGTGGGTCAGGCCGCCGGAAAAGAGAAGTTTGCCGACGTGCACAGCTCGCCCGATTACATCTCTGCCCTGGTTCAGTATGCCAATGGCGTGCGCGGCGTGATCGAGTGCGGCGCTGGCGCTCCCGACGTCCCTGAGGTGGAGGCCTGGTGGCGCAAATGCCGCATTGGCGCCCAGGGCACCGAGGGCTTTGCGGAGGTGCTCACCGGCGGCGGCTGGCGGGCGGTGACGAAGAATGGCCTGGCCTCTGGACCTGGAGGCATGGATTATGACCACGACATGCCGCCTTACATCCAGGATATCGCCGATTGGCTGGACGATCCTTCTAAAGTACACCCATGCAACGGCGAGACAGCCCTCAAAGGACTGGAAGTGATGATGGCTGCCTGTCGTTCGGTGGTGCAGCGCGGCAAGGTTACCTTGCCGCTCGGACCCGGTGAGCCGGAGTTGGAAGCGCTGGCGCGGGTCTTACCTGCCTGACATAGATTTTTAGGAGTGAGCGTGCGTACGCACGCTCACTCCTAAAAATCTGGTAATACAAATTATTGATCAGGAACTGCTGCCTGGCGAAGCCGTCGGCTGGGCAGGGTTCCGGGGCGACCGTTTACCACCTGGGCCGCCGCCAAAACCATGCGGTCCGGCCCCGTCTGTGCCGCTGAAGCCACCCAACCCTTGCGGGCCAAAACCGCCCAGGAAACCTTTGCCGGACTGGTCTTTCAGGATCTGGTCGGCCTGGGCCTGTGTGATCACACCATCCGTCACTGCCTGCTTGACGGCTGCCTCGTAGGCCGACTGCAGGCTGGCCTGAAATTTAGCATTGTTGGAAAGCGCGTTGCGCCCTTTTTCTAGGTCTGCCTGCGC
Organism: uncultured Chloroflexia bacterium; assembly: GCA_963820415.1. Taxonomy (GTDB): domain Bacteria; phylum Chloroflexota; class Anaerolineae; order Anaerolineales; family Anaerolineaceae; genus CAWFZT01. Next base: position 570,945 of record CAWFZT010000006.1, read on the forward strand.
TTGGGTCAGCGTGCCGCTCTTGACGGCATTATCTAGGTTGGTATTGAAAGCCTGCGTGTAAGCCGCCTGGAGCTGATCGGTACTGATGCCCAAGGCATTAGCCAGTAAGGCGTTGTAGTCGATCCCGCTGGTACCGGGTCGGCCAAAACCACCCAGCGGCCGCTGATCGATCCCTTTGGCGGTCATCTTATCCGCCTGGTCCTGGGTGATCAAGCCTTTGCTGACCGCTTCTTTGAGCGCTTCGGCGTTGGCCGTCGTGTAAGCCGCCTGGAGCGTGGTCACGTCGATCCCCAAGGCAGTCCCCAGGTCTTGCTCCGAATAGCCGCCGGGGAAGCCGCCCCTGGGTCCCTTGCCGGGTTGAGCCTGGCCGTCAGGGGTGTTGGGAGCGGGTGTGGGCGCCTGGGCTGAGACGTTGTAATACGCCAGGGCTCCGCCAGTCAATCCAAGCAGCAGGGCGCCAATAATACCAAACCAGACAAACTTTTTTCTATGCATAAAATTCTCCTGAAAAGTGGATTTGTGCCTGAGGGCTTATTCCCAGGGCATCTTCAGCATAGCAGGCACTTATTAAACTTTCGGTAAATAACCGGTTGAAGTATAGTTTACAAGATCTTTCTGGCCGTAAAACCATGTTTTTTGGTACAGCGTCGTAAGATATTCAGCCGCCACACTCTCTAATTGAAAAGAATGTAGAGAGGAAAATCATTATGAGCCCCGAGTTGAAACGCGACCAACCGCCTGCTGGCTTAGAAATAGCTACCCTGGCCGGCGGATGTTTCTGGTGCCTGGAAGCGGTCTACGATAACCTGCAAGGAGTGGTCGACGTGGTGTCCGGTTATTCCGGCGGGAAAACCCAACGCCCCTCTTACGCGGCCGTGTGCACCGGCCTGACCGGGCACGCCGAAGTGGTGCAGGTCACTTTCGTTCCAAAACAGATCAGCTACCGGGAAATTCTGGAAGTCTTTTTCAGCCTCCACGACCCTACTTCGCTCAACCGGCAGGGCGGCGACGTGGGCACACAGTACCGCTCGGCCATCTTTTACCACACCCCCGAACAGAAAGCCGCCGCCGAGCAGACCATCCGCGAGCTGAACGCAGAGCGCATCTGGGACAAGACCATCGTAACCCAGGTGACGTCCTTCACCGAGTTCTTCCCTGCGGAAAAGTACCACCAGGAATACTTCGCCCACAACCCCGACCAGGGCTACTGCCAGGTCGTCATAGCTCCCAAAGTAGCCAAGTTCCGCAAGAAATTCTTGAACCGGTTGAAAGTATCCGTCTGAACGGCCAGGCGATACTTCTGGGATATAAAATCGACCCAATTTCGACTTCAAACCCTGACGGTTTCTGACCTGTTTATTTCCGCCTCCTGCTTGGTAAAAAATGTTACAATCACATACCAGTTGCTATTCCACTACAAGGAAGAGGTATCGGGTATGTCGAACAGGAAACACTCCAAGAAATCCAGCCAGCAGAAACGCTCCGACCCCAACCAAAATTTCCGGATTGGCGCCATCGCCGTAATCGTTCTGGTCGTGGCAGCCATCGTTATTTTGGTCGTGCGCAGCCTGCCACGCTCTCCGCAAACCACACAGGCCGCCCAGGCCAGTGGCCAGGTACCCGCCCTGGTCGGCACCAAGCAGTACGCTTCCGCCCCGCCCATGCTGATCGACAAAAACAAACAGTATACCGCCACGGTTACGATGGCTAAGGGCGGCGAGTTCGTCCTCCAGCTTTACCCGGATAAAGCCCCCATCACGGTCAACAGCTTCGTCTTCTTGGCCCGCCAGGGCTATTTCGACGGCACCACTTTCCACCGCGTCCTGGAAGGCTTTATGGCCCAGGGCGGCGACCCGACCGGCAAAGGCGGCGGTGGGCCAGGATACCAGTTTGTCAACGAAAACAGCGACCTGAAGTTCGACAAAGCCGGCGTGGTGGCCATGGCCAACTCCGGTCCCGACACCAACGGCAGCCAGTTTTTCATTACCTTTGCTCCACAACCATCCTTGGACGGCGGTTACACCATCTTCGGGCAGGTGATCAGCGGCATGGACGTGGTCAACGGGATCACCCGCCGCGATCCACAGACTAACCCGACCTTTACCGGGGATGCCATTCAGACCGTCACCATTACCGAGAAATAATCCCACCCACACCAGTAGATTGACCGCGGAGGTGACCTGTGAAATACGCCATCAGTTTACCCAATGGTCATGCCTGCGGCGATCCGGCCAGCCTGGCCGAGTTCGCTGCTCTAGCTGAGGCGTCCGGTTGGGACGCCATCTTCCTTGAAGATTACATTGTGTGGCAGGGGCATGCGGATGCGCTGGCCTTCGATCCGTGGGTGGCCCTGGCTGCCATGGCCGTCAAGACCCGCACGATCCGCCTCGGCACGCTGGTCACTCCCATCTCCCGCCGGCGGCCGTGGAAGCTGGCCCGCGAAACGGTCTCCATCGACCAGCTTTCCGCCGGTCGCCTGATCCTGGGGATCGGCCTGGGTGACAACACTACCGATACCAGCTTCAGCCATTTTGGCGAGGAAACCAATCTCAAGCGCCGCGCCGCAATGACCGAGGAAGCCCTGCAAATTCTGACCGGCCTGTGGAACGGGGCGCCGTTCCACTTTGACGGCCAGTATTATCACGTGCAGGAAGTGACTTTCCTACCCCCGCCCGTGCAAAAGCCACGCATTCCCATCTGGATCGGCGGCGCCTGGCCTTTGAAAGGGCCTACCCAACGCGCGTTGCGCTGGGATGGCGCCTGCCTTTACAAGCTCCCCCCTGAGGAAGAAATGACCCCGCAAGACGTGCGCCAACTGGCTGCAGCTGCCAGGCAGCAGCGCCAGCCGGGAATGGCCTTCGACATTCTGGTCGGGCATGCCGCCTGGCAGGTGAACAAAGATCGCGGTGCCGAGCGCGCCCATATCGCCGCTCTGGCGGAAGCCGGCGCGACCTGGTGGTCTTTGTACGTCCCGCCCGACACCGAGCAGGTCATGCGCAAATATATCGCCAACGGCCCCCTGCGCATCGATTGATCTGTTCACTTAGTAAATAGATAAGAATTTCCGGTCAATTGGTGATTTTTCAGAAACCGACAGAATTTTAATTTCTAAGGAGGTATGCAATGGGCCTGGTAGAAAAACGCATGGCTGCTTACGATTCGCTGCTGGCCGCCGCCAGGGGCGACATCACCGTCGACCTGCTGGTCAAGGGGGGCAAAGTGCTCAACGTGATGACCGGTGAGCTGCTCCCCGGGGATGTGGCCGTCCACCAGGGGTTCATCGTCTCGCTGTTCCGCAAAGGCGTGAAAGCGCAGCAGGCGCTGGATGCCAAAGGCATGATCGTCGCTCCCGCTTACATCGACCCACACGTGCACATTGAGTCTTCCATGGTGCTGCCCCCGCAGTATGCCGCCACCGTGGCGGCCCAGGGCACCGGCACGGTCTTTGCCGACCCGCACGAGATCGTCAACGTGATGGGTGTGGCCGGTTTTGAGATGATGGCCGCCAACGCCCACGACCTGCCTCTGCGCCTCTTCTTCGATGCCTCCACCTGTGTGCCGTCCAAGCGCACGGTCGAATCTAGCGGGGCGGATATCCAGGCCGGCGAAATCCGCCAGATGGCCCAAGAAGGAGCGCGCAAACTGGGTGAATTGATGAGCTTCGATGAGATTATCGCCGGCGATCCGGTGATGACCGAAATCGTCAAAGCTGGCTGGGACCTGCGCCTGCCCCGCGACGCTCATTTCCCCCTGCTGGACGACCTGGTAGGCGTGTTCACCAATCTGAGCACCTTTGAAAAAGTGCAGGTATTCGGCGCCATGATTGGCGGGCAGTTGCTCAAGCTGCGCGGCCTGTATGGGGCGGCATTCCGCACCCTGGTGCCGCGCCTGCGCCAGATTGACCACACTGCGCTGAATGCCTACCTGGTAGCGCTCGGCCTGACGGCTGATCACGAAACCTACGGCCCCGAAGCACAGGTCAAGCTGGACCACGGCATGCGCCTGATGCTCAGCTCGCACATCTTTACCATGGGCCCTACCTATCCCCTGCTGCTGGCAGCCGTAAAACACCTGCGTTACAAGGATCCCATCGGGCTGTGCACGGACGATATCTGGCCGGATGAACTGGTCGCCAAAGGCGGCCTGGCGGGCGTGCTGCGTGACCTGGTCGCCAACGGCATCGACCCGGTGGACGCCATTCGCTTTGCTACGCTGAATAATGCCCAGCGCCTGGCTATGGCCGGCAGCCCTGAAGCAGCCCTGATCGGCCTGGTCAGTCCAGGCATGTCGGCTGACCTGGTGCTGCTGCAAGAACCGCTCAAGAACTTCCAGGCCGCCTATGTTGTCCACGAAGGCAAAGTGGTGGCGCAGGGCGGTAAAATCCTCACCGAAGCTTACGCCCCGCGAATCCCGGCCCAGGCTCTGGATTCGGTCGCCCTGCCCGCCGTAAACATCGAAATGTTTAAAATCCCCGCTGCCGGGCAAAATGGGAAAGTGCGCCTGCGCTTGATGGACGTACCCAAACCCCCAGCCCTGCCCTTTCCCAAGATGATCGAGGAAGACCTGCCGGTGAAAGATGGCCTGGTGGATACCAGTGGGATGATGCTCATTGCCGCCTTCAACCGCTACGGCAGGTTCAACGGTAAACCGGTGCTGGCTGTGGTCAAAGGCTACCTCTTGAAAGCCGGGGCAGTTGCCAGCACTCTTTCGCACGATTCGCACAACCTGATCGTGTTGGGCACCAACCCGGCCGATATGGCCCAGGCCGCCACCCGGGTGATCGAGATGCACGGTGGGATGGCAGCCGTGCGGGATGGCCAGTTGCTGGCTGATATTCCTTTCCCGGTCGGCGGGCTGATGACCACCAGCCCAATCCAGGAAGTCGCTGCAAAGGCGCACGCCTTCCGCCAGGCCATCGCCTCGCTCGGCCTCGACCCCAAGAGCCCCATCCTGCCTTTTGCTGCTTTCACCCTGCCAGCCGGTCCTGGCGCCAAGGTCACCGACCTGGGTCTGTGGGACAGCGAGCGTAAGGCTTTCGTTCCGCTTTTGGTTTAGATATCAAAAGGAGCCAGTATGGATGTGAAAAGAGCGCTCATTGATCAATACGGCGCGGCTTTGGAAATGCTGAAACAGGCCATTATCAAATGCCCGGCTGCCCGCTGGAATGACGCACAGGATCGCAAGAAGTTCTGGCAGGTGGCTTACCACACCCTTTTTTATACCCACCTGTATTTGCACGATGGCCTGAAAGATTTCAAGCCGTGGGCCAAACACCGCCAAGATTATCATCAGCTCAGGTCTTTGCCTGAAAAAGTTGCGATTGGCGAACCGTACAGCCGGGAAGAGATGCTTGAGTTTTTTGAGCTGTGCCAGCAAACGGTCGAAGACAAGGTCTCATCCCTTGACCTCGAAGCTGAATCCGGGTTTGATTGGTTACCGTTCAACAAGCTGGAACTCCAACTCTACAATATCCGCCACATCCAGCATCACGCTGCCGAACTGATTGAATGGCTGGGCGCTACCCAGGGTATCGACGTGGATTGGGTAGGCATAGCCCCCGCCCCGCCCTGACCCTGAAAAGCCAAACCTGCTACAGGCCTGATACGAGTCAAAGACAAACTGTGTACAATGGAGAGTGAAAAACTCAAATTCCAGAACAAAGGAGCAGCCAAATGGAATCAGAAGAAATCCTCCGCAAATACCTGTTAGACCTTTTGCGCGGCGGGAATGCACACATGCCCTTCGAGGCAGCCGTGGCAGATTTTCCGCCGGAAAGCATGAACACCCTGCCTCCCAACGTACCTTATTCCCCCTGGCACCTGCTGGAACACGTGCGCCTCTCCCAATGGGACATCCTCGATTTTATCCGCAATCCCAAGTACGTCTGGCGCACGTGGCCGGATGACTACTGGCCGGCCAAAACCGCCCACGCCAGCCAGGCCCAATGGAATGAGACCATCGCCGGGTTCCGGGCGGATCTGAAAAGCCTGGACGACCTGGTTGCCAACCCGGCCAACCGCCTGACCGAGGACATTCCCCATGCCCCGGGATACACCATCCTGCGCGAAATCCTGGTAGTGACCGACCACAACGCTTATCACATTGGCGAATTTGCTATCCTCAGGCAGGTAATGGGTACGTGGCCGGCAAAACGAGAAATTTAGCTTCTATTTTGAGGATGTATGTAATCGAAGCCTCCCTACATAATAGAAGTTTGACTTCATTGCCCGAGGCGCTTCGCTCTTCTACCGACGTGCAAAGGCTGGACGCCAGCGAGAACTTGCTGGAGTCCTTGCCCGATTGGTTGGGGGAGTTGGCCAACCTGGAAGAGCTCGACCTGGACCAGAATTGGCTGTCAATCCTGCCGGCGACCATCGGACTGCTGCGCGGCTTGAGAAAGCTCAGCTTGTACAGCAACCGGCTGGCTTCTTTGCCCGCCTCGTTCTGGCGCTTGACCAATCTTGAATTCCTCAACCTGAGCGAAAACCGGCTCTCATCGCTCTCAGATAGTTTCGGGAACTTTACCCGCCTGCACACCCTGGATTTAGGCCACAACCTGCTGACTGCCCTGCCGGAGACGATTGGCCGCCTGAGCGGCCTGACTTATTTCCTCTACCTCAGCCACAACCAGCTTACAGCGCTGCCCTGTTCGATCGCCAAGCTGCACAAACTGGCCTATCTCAATGCCACCGACAACCAACTGGCCACCCTTCCGGAGGAAATTGGCCAAATGTCTGGGTTGAAAGAGCTCAGGTTGTACAATAACCGGCTGGCCGCGCTGCCCGAGTCCCTCGGCCAGTTGTCGCAACTGCGCGAACTGCACCTGATGAACAACCAGCTTACCCGCCTGCCCGAGTCGCTGGGGGATCTGGTCTACCTGCGAAAGCTGATCCTGACCGGGAACCGGCTGGCATCTCTACCCGCCTCGTTGGGCAACCTGGAGCGGCTGACCGACCTGGACCTGCGCAACAACCAACTGAATACCCTGCCCGAGTCGCTTGGTAGCCTGGCCAATCTCAGGTACCTGGATTTGCGCGCCAACCGGCTGACTGCCCTGCCTGAAAGTCTGGCCGGCCTGCCGGCCCTGGAAAAATTGGACCTGCGCTGGAATAAGTGGCGTTTCCTTCCGGCCTGGATCGAACGCCTCGAGCAGCGCGGCTGCGTAGTTTATTGGTAGGGTCTTCGCCTGCCCGGCGAGATAATTCTTCCAATTTTCTTTCTTTACCAGTATGCTATACTTTATGTATGGACTTACCCACGCTTCATCTTTCACCTGCCGAAATTGAGCAGTTCTGCCTCAAACATCATATCCGCCGCCTTTCTTTCTTTGGTTCGGTGCTGCGGGATGATTTCAGGCCAGACAGCGACGTTGACGTGCTGGTCGAGTTCGAACCCGGGCACGTACCCGGCTTTGGGTTCTTCACCATCGAAACTGAGTTATCGTCCTTAATTGGACGTAAAGTAGATTTGCAAACACCCGGATTCTTAAGTCCGGAAATTCGCCGGCATGCCCTTTCAGAGGCAGTCACCGCCTATGAGCTAGCACGATCCTGATATTGCTCTGCAACAAATCCTTTTGCATGCACAAGAAGCAGTTAAGATTGCCGAGGAAAAAACACGTGCAGACCTGGATGCTGATCGCTTACTGAACCTGGCATTGACCTGACTGGTTGAAATTATCGGCGAAGTAGCCAATCGCGTACCGGAAAATGTACAAACAAAATACCCCCAACTACCCTGGATTCAAATGATCGGGGCGCGTAATCGCTTGATCCATGGCTACGACCGCGTTGATTTTGATATTTTGTGGGCAATTATCAAGAATGACCTACCCGATTTGATTGTGCATCTTCAGAAGATTTTGGGAGCAGGATAAATAGATTTTTTTGGCACCTAAGAGTTTCGAGGAAGTGACTTGAAAAACTGATAGTTCACGCGAAATGTTACAAAGATATGCCCTTATTTTATGCGGATTAACAACCTTTTGTTCATGTATGGTCTTATCTTATTTCCAAAACGCCTGAGTATGTCCAGTTCATTCCTTTTTGCTTCATAACCATGCAAAGTTTCATTTATCAAGGTAAAGATATAGTGGTCAACTATCGGAGGTTCATTATTACAATAAGTTTCAATCGTACTGAATTTATTTAGTACATATATGCTTTTTTCAATCATCAAATATCTTCTGAAGTAACCCAGAATTGTATTTACACATCCGACGTATCCCAACTTATCAAACATTTCAATTCCAAATTCCATGTCAAACCAATTTTCCATGATCAACGCATCGTGAATCAAGTCGTTCTTAGTTGGCATCGGAACTTTAGACAAATCATAACTGCCATGCACAGCCTTTCCTTGCAGTTTCAAGCGAACGATTTCCAACGAGAACTCAAAATCAAAATCCTCGCTTAGCTGGTAAGGGGGAAATAGATCTCTTTCGGCAGCCATTATAGAGCCAAAGCCCTTGGGGATATGATACTTATGCCAATATCCCGTGGCTATTCGATCAACTTCTTCTTGCGTAACCACAGCATCATTCTCTACAATAACAATCGTATCAATATCACTTTTGCCCGGACAATAGTACCCCCCACCCAACGAGCCGATCGCGTATACCGCTAAAAAGCTGTTTTGGTCGAGCTTCATTAGATCATTGACGTATTCGTCAATGATCTCCCATGCTCGTTTTTCGGAAATAACCTCACTGCCCATTTTAATTTATTGTAGGCAATTTAGCAAAAATTAGAGTATCTACGGTAGCCAAAGCAAGTTGAAGAATGAGTTTATAGGTTTTAACTTCGCCATTCCAAATAATGGCTTATTTTTTCACCTCTTTGAAACCGATTAAGACCAAATTTTCTATATCAACCCTGCTCTAACTCTTCCCATCGCTCATATGATAAGGCCAGTTCCTCTTCGATCTCTTTCAGCCGGTTGGCCGCCTGGGCAATTTCGGCGCTGTTGCGCTGGTAAAAAACCGGGTCGGCCATGGCCGCCGTCAGCTCTAGCTGCTCGTTTTCCAGGGCTTCGATGCGCCCGGGCAGCTCGGCCAGCTCACGCTTTTGTGCTTCCATCGCCCGCCGCTCCTTGTAGGTCGGCTTACGCGCCGCCGCGAAGGGCGGCGTTTCCCTGGGCTGGGACGCCTGGGAGGCGGGCGCAGGTTTGTGCACCGCCACTTCGGCAGCCGGCAGCTCGCTTTTCTCGGCCTGGCTCTGCTTCTGCCAGTCATCGTAGCCGCCCACGTATTCATTCACCTGCCCGCTGCCGTCCAGCACCAACAGGCTGGTGACCAGGTTGTTCAGGAAAGCCCGGTCGTGGCTGACCAGCAGCAGCGTGCCGGGATAGTCCAGTAGCAGGTCTTCCAGCAGCTCCAGGGTCTCGATATCCAGATCGTTGGTCGGCTCATCCAACACCAGCAGGTTGGCCGGCAGGGCGAACAGGCGCGCCAGCAGCAGGCGGTTGCGTTCCCCGCCGGACAGGGCGCTGATCGGGGCACGCGCCCGATCGGGGGTAAAGAGAAAATCCTCCAGGTAACCGACCAGGTTGCGCGATTTGCCGTTGATCGAAATGGTATCGCGTCCCTGGCCGACGTTATCCAGCACCGACTGGCTTTCATCGAGCTGGGAGCGTAATTGGTCGAGATAAGATACCTCCAGGTTAGTGCCGTGATGCACCACGCCGGCCTGCGGCGCCAACTCGCCGATCAGCAGGCGCAGCAGGGTCGTCTTACCCGATCCGTTTGGCCCGATGATGCCAACTCTATCGCCGCGCTGGATGGTGGTCGAAAAATTGTCGACCACCGGGCAGCCGGCGTAAACAAAACTGACCCCTTCGGCTTCGATCACCAGCCGGCCCGAGCGCCGCTCGGCCTGGATCTGCATGCGCACCTTGCCGGGCTGCTCGCGCCGCAATCGGCGAATTTCGCGCAGGCGCTTGAGGGCGCGCACCCGGCCTTCGTTGCGCGTGCGGCGCGCCTCGATCCCCCGGCGGATCCACTGCTCTTCCTGGGCCAGTTTTTTGTCGAAGTTGGTATTTTCTTCCTGCTCGGCCGACAGCATGGCCTCTTTGCGCTGCAGGAAGGTGATGTAATTGCAGTTCCAATCGAACAGGCGGCCACGGTCCAGTTCGACGATGCGGGTGGCCAATCTTTGCAGGAAAGCCCGGTCATGCGTGACGAACAACAGCGTCCCGGCCCAGCGCACCAGGAAATCTTCCAGCCAGTTGATCGTGTCGATATCCAGGTGGTTGGTGGGTTCATCCAGCAAGAGCAGGTCAGGATTCCTGACCAGGCCGCGCCCCAGCAACACCCGCCGCTTCAACCCGGCGGAAAGCACATCGAATTCCGCCCTGGCATCCAGGCTCATGCGTGAGATGACCTGCTCGACCTGGAGTTGCCCCTGCCAGTGATCATCCGCCCCAGCCGGAGCTGGGCGCCGGGCGCAGCCAGCCCCCCGCCGACGATCTCGGCCACCGTCCCGGCCAGGTCCTGGGGCACTTCCTGCGGCAAGTAGGCCAGGCGCAGGTTTTGTTGGCGCGCCACACTGCCGCGATCGGGTAGCAGGTCGCCGTTGATCAACTTGAGCAGGGTCGATTTGCCTGCCCCGTTGCGCCCCAGCAGGCCTATCCACTCGCCTCGTTCGATCTGCAGATTGATATTTTCCAGGAGCAGCGGCCCGCCAAAACCCAGGCTCACTTCCTGCAGGCTGATCAATGCCATAACGCAGAGTACCTTAAGCCGCCGCGCAAACCAGCTCACTTGCCAGCCAGAAGGGCGGCAGGTAAGCCGCGCCATCACTGAGCGGCAGCAGCTCCTCAGCCAGGGGGATGCCCAGCGCCTCGATCATCAACCGGCGCCGGCGCTCCACCCGCTCCCACAATTCAGGGTACCCGGCTTTCAATTCGGCGCGCAGCCCTGTATCCGCCACCGCCACGGTATCTTCGCAGTTCATCAACCAGCCCTGCGGCACCGGCGTGGGGATGATGTCGCTTTGCAGGACCATACCCGAGTGGATTTTTTCGTCGCTGTCGGGCCGGATAGGTGAGCTCAACCACTCCTCGTAAGAAGTCAGATGGCCTGGGTTGAGTGAAGAGCGCATCCCGCTGCCTGCAAAAGCCTGTTCCACCGCCTGGAAAATGTCCCTGCCGCTGGCGCCCAGGCGTACCGCCTGGTACCAGGTCATCACCACCTTAAAGTAGGGCGCGACGACTTTCTCGAAAAAAGCCTTATCGGGTTGGTCCAGGATCATGCCGGCCCGGCAGACCAGGCTGCCCCAGTACCCCAGGCCGGTCGAGATAGCGTCGCCATGCTCGATAATTTTGGCGGTCGGGCTGCGTAAGCCGTTGATCTGGCCCTTGCCAGACACCAGGATCGGGTGCATGGTCATCGGCTGCCCGGCATAGCGCATGAACTGGATCGCCTGCATCTCACTCATCCCCGGGCGAGTGTTATGCAGGATATTGAAGACGGCTGCTGAGGCATTGCGCCCTGCCCATTCGAAGGCCGCCATCTGGGCAGCAGAATTGACTGCCCGCAGTCCCCTTTGCGGATGCGCCAATAGCACTGCGCCATCCACCAGTTTGCCGCCAACTCCGACCAGGCTGTGCAATACGTCAACGTAAAAAGCCGGCACGAAAGCCGGGGCGGTGGAAGCGTTGTTTTCATAGGATTCCAAATATTTCCAGCCCACCAGGCTGACTGACTGCCCGGATCGAATGCCAATTCTGGCCAGTACATCTCTCAAACGCGGCGCCGTGTTGCGCGGCTGCGAATTCAGGCTGAAGGTCTGGCACAGCTCGACGTCGACGGGAGCGCGCAGAATCCCTACATACCCCAGGCCTTCGTTGCCAACGATCAGCACGCGCCTGCCATTTCTGCCAAGCGCCAGCATGCCCTCTTCGAAGCGGGGATCGTAATTGACCAGGTAGGTCAGGTTGGCGTAGTGCTCGCGGTCGGCGTACACCAGCACCCAATCAGTGCCGGCGGCCTGCACCAGCGCCGCCAGCCGACGTTCATATTCCTCGCCAGGCACGGCGGGGATTTCTTCGACAAATTGAAAGTCAGGGGTAGGGACTTGCTTGAGAACAATGTCCATAATAGCTCCATTCCAGGATTGTTGGTACGACCCTTTCATTTTCTCAGTCAATGGATAAAAAGTCAATCCGCATCTTAGCATTCATTTCCAGGCAGGCCAGATTGTTTACAGATGCAGGACCTCTTGGTACAATCGCCTGATTACATTCGTTATCCTTTCCTGGAAGGTTTTTTATCCGCTTTTATCTACCCCTTTCAGTGTGGATTTGCGTTTATCAGTGGTTCTGTTCTGCTCTTCTTCGATATGATATTACTTCTTTTGGTCAACCTGGATAACGGTACTTATTGTGAAATATAAACTGGTCATATTCGATTTCGACGGCACCCTGACGGATACCTTCCCCTGGATCCTCAGCATCCTGGATGAGGTCGCCGATAAATATAAGTTCAAAAGGGTCGAGCGCAGCGAGTTGGAGGCCTTCAGAACCTACGATGCCGGAAAACTGATGAAACTCCACCACGTGCCCTTGTGGAAGGCGGCCAGGATTGCTAACCATGTCCGCACCTTGATGTCTACAGATATCGGCCAGATTGGTTTGTTTGCCGGAATGGATCGCGTTCTAAAGAACCTGGTGGAAAAAGGTGCTACCCTGGCGCTGGTCAGCTCGAATTCATGTGAAAACGTCCGCCAGGTGCTGGGTCCGCAAAATGCCTCTCTGATAAAATACTATGAATGCGGGGTTTCCTTGCTCGGCAAACCGCCCAAGTTTAGAAAAATCCTGCGTAAAAGTGGGGCGGAGCCGGACGAAACTATCTGTATCGGCGATGAGATCCGTGACAGCCAGGCCGCCAGAAAAAACAAACTCGCCTTTGGGGCGGTCGCCTGGGGGTATACAAAATTTGAAGCGCTGGTGGCTGAGTTCCCCCAGGAAGTCTTTACCAGTGTCGGTGAAATCGTCGAAAAAATTGCCTGAAAACATCCGGAGCTCTGCCGTGAATAACCCGGCGGGTCAACCTCTGCCTGGTTTTACCCTCGGCCCCTGCGGGGTATCTTCCAGCACGTAACCGGCCACGCTGATGCGGGCGCGTAAGGCATCCGCCTCCTGCCAACGCTTTTCCTTACGCGCCTGCTGGCGCTGTTCGACCAGCCCCAGCACCTCTTCTGGGACCTTTTCTTCAGGCGGCTGCCAGTCTGCCAGGTGCAGCCCCAGCACACGGTCGTAAACCAGCAAGGTGGCTTTTTTAGACGAGGCGGGTAGGTCACTCTTAGCCAGCTCCCAGGTGACCGCCAGGGCGCGCGGCATGTTCAGGTCGTCGTTGACCTGCTCGGTGAAGCGTTCGACGAAGTCTTCGTCTACCCTGCCCGGCTCCCCCCATTCATAAGCTGCCAGGCGCAGGCGGTCTAAGGAGCGGGCCGCCGCCGCCAGCCCATCCCGGGTGAAATTCAGCTTGGTGCGGTAAAGGGCGCTCAGGCAGAAAAAGCGATAAGCCAACGGATCATAGCCATTGTCGATCAGGGTCTGCAAGCGCACAAAAGTGCCGGATTTTGACATGCGCGTGTCTTCATCCAGTTGCAAGAAATAACCATGCATCCAGAAATTTGCCAGGTGGGTGCCGTAGCAGCCTTCCGCCTGGGCAATTTCATTCACATGGTGCACGGTGATATGGTCCTCACCGCCGCAGTGGATATCGAAGAAACTGCCCAGGTATTTGACCGACATAGCTGAGCATTCGATGTGCCAGCCAGGAAAGCCGATTCCCCAGGGGCTGCTCCATTCCATCTGGCGCTTCTGGTCGGTTGGGCTGAACTTCCACAGAGCGAAATCGGTCGGGTTGTGCTTTTCGCTCATTTCCACCCTGGCGCCTGCCTGGAGGCCGGCGATGTCCAGGCGGCCTAGATAACCGTAGTCCGGTAGGCGGGAGGTGTCGAAATAAATGCCATCGGCAGTGCGGTAAGTGAAACCCTTTTCTTCGAGGCAGCCAATGAAATCGATCTGTTCCTGGATATGGTCGGTGGCCCGGCACCAGATGGACGGCTCGAAGATGTTCAGGCGTCCCAGGTCATTTTTGAACTCATTCGTATAAATCTCAGCCAGCTCCCAGGCCGTCTTTCCCACCCGGCGCGAGCCTTTTTCCATCTTATCTTCACCAGTGTCGGCGTCCGAAACCAGGTGGCCTACGTCGGTGATATTCATCACCTGCTTCACCTGGTATCCGTTGAATTCCAGGGTGCGGCGCAAAATATCCTCAAAGAGATAGGTGCGCAGGTTGCCGATGTGGGCATAATCGTAAACGGTCGGCCCACAGGTATATAACCCCACCAGTGGAGGATGGAGAGGAGTAAACTCACGCAAACTGCGGGAAAAATTGTCGTAAAGCTGTATGTTTTTCATCTGATTTCCACTAATTTTCGCTGATATCCAGGCTTACTGATCTGGCAGGCCCTAATTATAAAGCAAATTATTGGCAGGTACCTTTTAGCTCTTTGGGAATCTCCTTGATAGACTTCCAGATTTGGTGGTGTCATGACATCCCCAAATCTGTTGACCTTCCACGGCAAATCCCAATGAACCCCTTTTTATTGATTGAAAAGGATTGGGAGGGAGATTTTTAGAGACTTGTATTTGCTATAATGAATTATGGTCAGGAAGAAGCTCCGGCTGCCTCTGAAAGTCGATACGCTCTTGTATATCCTGCTATTTGCGATCATCGCCCTGGCGATAGGCATCCCTTCTATCCTAAACAAGATCAGTCAAACCAACCCGTCTACCACCGAAGGAATTTTCCCCAGGGTTACCGCCTACGATTTGTTTTTCAACATCGACCTTGCCCGCCTGCTCTTTCAATCCAGGCAACTGATCTCGCTGACAAACTCGAACACCAGCCGCCGAGAGATTACTTTCCTGATCCACCCGGATCTGATCATAGACCACATCGGGTTTACCGGCGCACAGGGCAACCCCCTGGAGATCGCCAGCTGGCGCTTCGCCCAGCCCGTGTCATACACGCGCCTGTCCGGGACCGTGACACTCAATAAACTCACCGTGGAGTTCACTGACGAAATTATCCCTCACCAGACCTTGACGATGGAACTGGAATACCATCTTAAACCGGAGGGATTTCAAACCGGCGCGGGCAGAAATTTTTACGGATTATTCATCAGCTCACAGAACCAACGGGCGATTGGGTTTGACAGCGGAGCCTTCCCGGTGATCGAATCCAATGGCGCCGCCCCCTTGAAGATAAGCGTTAAATATCCCGAACTCCGAGCTTTGTGGTATTCCCGGCCAACTGGTTTCCACCGAGACCTCCCCTGGCTTTATCACCAGTACTTACCAGGCCGTAAGAGCTTATGACCCGGCCTTTTCTTGCGGCGTCTATAAAAAAGAACAAAGCAGCTCAAACGGGATCGGGGTTGAATTTTATTTGACCCCGGACCAGACCTACAGCGATGCGATGGGTACTGCG
This sequence comes from uncultured Chloroflexia bacterium, assembly GCA_963820415.1. GTDB lineage: Bacteria > Chloroflexota > Anaerolineae > Anaerolineales > Anaerolineaceae > CAWFZT01. Next base: position 586,447 of record CAWFZT010000006.1, read on the forward strand.
GCCTTGGATTATTTCAAACTGTACCGCCAGCTTTTTGGAGATCCGGGACTCAGCACCTTCCGCTTTGTTTTCGTTGCCACCGAGCTCGAAGGCGGCGGCGCCGAGAGCAAAGGCAATACCGTTTATTTAGGAAAACAAAATAATGTCGACGACTTTATCAATTTCGACCAGGATGTCAACGTGCAAAAGAAATTCATAGGGCTGGTTGGGCATGAAGAATTCCATGACTGGAATGCCTACTACAGTTCCTGGTCCGGTGAACTCATGCAATGGTGGACCGAAGGCGGGGCCAATTTCATGAGCGCCTGGGCCGGTGAGATGTTATGGGGAAAGGCATATAGCCGTTTTCTGCGGGCTCAATATTCGGCGAATTACAATGCGCAAATGCCTTACCTTTTCCCCGGAACGCTGGAATCCCCGGGCAACATCTTGCAAGGCGATACCTGGAAAGGCAAATCGACCCTTACCTACGACTATGGCGCGTTGGTCTGGGAACAATTACGCCAGAAAGTCGGCGATACAGCCCTCAAGGCCGGCCTGAGCGACTTCATCCACCAATCCAACCTGCAGCCAGGTACGTACGTCGATTTTATCCAGTGCCTGCAGCGTCATACCGACGCGGACGTGGCCGCTTTCCTGGAGCAGTGGATCTCTCATAACGCCCGGATTGACCTTTCCATCAAGCAAGTCACCATTCAGCCAGAGGGCAGCCAGTATGCAACCGTGGCAGTCATCACTGTCACCGGGGACAAGGATTATGAGCTTTACACCGCCCTTGGTTATAAAACAGATACCTCCCTGGACTGGATTATCACCCCGCTTCATTTGACCGGCCGGGGGGATAATGCCGTGAAATTTACCAGCCAGGAGCGACCCTCCTTATTCCAGGTCGACCCGGATTACCAGGTTCCCCAGACAATTTATGATAATGACACCTGGCCAGCGACAAGATAGAATCAATCGGGTAAAGCGCCCGGTTATAGCAAGGAGAACGAAATGGGATACGATTTGAACCTTGCACAACGAATTCGAGATCATCTTTCCAGCATTTCCGCCCTGGAAGAAAAAAAGATGTTCGGAGGCGTAGCGTTCTTGATCCTGGGTAATATGGCCTGCGGAGTGCATGGCGACGATATGATCGTGCGCGTTGGCGCGGAAAAATATGAAGCCGCTTTACACCGGCCCTTCACTCGCCCCTTTGACATGACCGGCAGGCCAATGGCAGGCTGGATCATGGTTTCCCCGCAAGGCTGTGAACAAGAGCACGATCTGCAGGACTGGGTAAAGAAAGGCATCGATTTTGCCCGCTCTTTACCGGCCAAATAGCAGATTGGTTAGGAATAAGTGATTGGCAGGCTGCGCAGGCCGTAGACGATCAGGCTCGGATGCCTTTCCAGCCTGGCATCAGGCGCCAGGCTAAAGCTTTTGATGCGTTCCAGCAAGGCTCCCAGGGCAATCCTGGCTTCCAGGCGCGCCAGCGGCGCACCCAGGCAGAAATGGATGCCGTGGCCGAAAGCCAGGTGGCGGTCGGGCAAGCGTTCGATATCCAGGTGTTCGGGTTCCTGGAACTGCGTCGTATCATGGTTGGCTGACCCAATCCAGGCCACCACCTGCGCCCTGGCAGGGATAGTCTGGTGGTCTATATTCACCTCGCCAGTGGTGGTGCGGAACATGGCCTGCACGGGCGAACGATAGCGCAGCACCTCTTCTATCGCCTGCGGCAGCAGCTCTGGCCGGGCGCGCAGGCGCTCCCATACCTCAGGCTGTTCTGCAAAAGCAGCCATGGCGTTGCCGATCAGGTTTGTGGTGGTTTCATTTCCGGCGACCAGCAGCAGTACGCAAAAACCAAGCAGTTCCATGTGGCTGAGATGCTCGCCGTGTATACTGGCTTTCAATAGGCGGCTAATCAGGTCATCCCCGGCTACCTGTCGGCGTTTTTCAATCGTGGTAAAGAAATACTGGCCCATCTCCATCATCTCGGAGCCAGAGAAACGTTCGCGATCGACACGCGTGCCAGAATCGGTGGCGTGTACGGCATAGTCCGACCAGTGTTTAAAGCGTTGGCGGTCCTGGCTGGGAATACCCAGCAGCTCGGCAATCACAATTACCGGTAAAGGATAGCCCAGGTCCTGGATGACATCCATTCGCCCGGCGGTCAGCCCCCGATCCAGGCGTTCCGAGACAATTTCCGTGATGCGCGGCGCCAGGGCTTTCACCGCGTGCGGTGTGAATGCCTGCGCCACCAGTGAACGCAACTGGTGGTGACGGGGTGGGTCGCTGCTGATGATACTGGCGGAGAATGGCGAACTGGGATGCGCCGGTTCACTGTCGCGAAACTGAGAAGAGAAGGTGGCATACTCAGATAAAACTCGCATCACATCCTCATAACGGAATACATGCCAATTGCTGCGCTGCGGGTCGTGGTAGACCGGGTAAGACTGGCGCATGTTTTCGTAGAGGGGAAACGGGTCGAGGTTCTGCTCGATGTCCACTAACAAAGAATTCATGCTTATCTCCTTAAGAACAAATCAGAGTTATTCTATCACCAATATCATCGTCGATCCGCAAGACACAGGCAGTACCCAGGCTCAGGCCTCTCAAACCCACATTTCCCCTTTCCCTATAATCGACTATAATCGGCAAACCACTTAGCATACTGACTTCAGGAAGAAACCCTTGTCGCGTAATCGCCTGGTAGTGATCACCCTGGGAATCATGCTCAGCCTGTTCCTGGCCTCCATGGAAGGCACGGTCGTGGCGACGGCCATGCCTTCCATCGTCGCCCAGTTGGGCGGGCTGTCAATCTACTCCTGGGTCTTCGCCATCTATATGCTCACTTCCACCACTTCCGTCCCCATTTATGGCAAGCTTTCCGACCTGTACGGGCGCAAGCTGGTTTATGCCATCTCGATGACCTTGTTCTTGATCGGGTCGATCCTTTGCGGTCAGGCGCGTACTATGGAGCAGTTGATCATTTTCCGCGCTTTTCAGGGCCTGGGCGCCGGCGGGGTGCTGCCCCTGGCATTCACTATTATCGGCCAGCTTTTTTCCCTGGAACAGCGCGCCCGTATGCAGGGCCTGTTTTCAGGGGTGTGGGGCGTGTCCTCCATTATCGGCCCGCTGATCGGTGGATTTCTGGTCGACCAGGTATCCTGGCATTGGGTCTTTAACATTAATGTTATCCCCGGCCTGCTGGCATTCGGGTTGGTGTGGTTTGCCTGGAAGGATGTCGCTCGCAAAGTCGGCGCCCGGGTCGCCCCAGACTACCTGGGCGGCGGCCTGTTGACCCTGGGAGGGCTGAGCCTGCTCCTGGGCCTGAACGAACTTGGCGCACCCCTCGGCGGATGGTGCCTGGCTGCGGGAGTTTGCTTGTTTGCCGGGCTGGTCTGGGCGGAAAGGCGCGCCGCCGATCCCATTCTGCCGCTGCACCTGTTCAAAGACCGTCTCTTTACGGTATCCATCCTGCATGGCATCTTGGCCGGCTGGGCTATGTTTGGTAGCATCACCTACGTCCCGCTGTTTGTCCAGGCTGTGCTGGGCACCAGCGCCACCCAGGCCGGCATTACCCTGACGCCTTCCTCGCTGGCCTGGACGGTTGCCAGCATTTTCGGCGGCCGCCTGCTCCTGAAAATGGGCTACCGCACCCTTTCCCTTTTTGGGATGGTCGTGATGGCAGCCGGGACGTTTTTTATGTCCCATATTGGCGTGAATTCGAGCGAGTTTAGCATCATGCTTTTCACCAGCCTGATGGGCATGGGTATGGGACTGGCCATACCGGCCTTCTTGATCGCCGTCCAGAGCACGGTCAGCCGGGAAGACCTTGGGGTGGCCACCTCGACCTTGCAGTTCAGCCGCAGCATCGGCGGTACGCTGGGCGTCAGCATCCTGGGAGTGTTTCTCAGCAGCCGCCTGGCCAACCAGCTCCTGGCCGCCGGCGTCGACCCGGCGTCCGTCTCGCTGAATACCCTGCTCGATCCAATTGCCGGAGCAAATATTGCTATCGAAGGGCCGTTGCGCCAGGCGCTGGCGGTATCGATTGCCGGCATGTTCATCATCGCATTCCTGGCGGCGCTGGCGGCCCTGCTGGCGGTAGCGTTTGCTCCGTCTGGCAAAATATCCCAGCTCATGCAGCAGCGCCTCCCCGATCAGCCAGTCGAATAATAAGCCTGGTTCTTTGGAAATCCCCGTGGTGAACTCCCGGATTTGGGGGTGTGAGCGTGCGTACGCACGCTCACACCCCCAAATCCGGTGACCTTCCACGGAAAATCCCAATGAGCCGTAAGCCCTTCAAGACTGGTGAGGACTGCCGGGTAGGCTCCTGTTTAACCTAGCTAAACAGGGCCTTTACATCCTCTTTAGTAATGGATTTGAAGAAGCTGCCTTCTGCGCCGATCAGCTTGTCCACCAATTCTTTCTTGTGTTCCTGCAGCTCAAGGATTTTCTCTTCCACCGAATTGCGGGCGATGATCTTGTAAATAAACACTGGCTTGTCCTGCCCGATGCGGTGCGCCCGGTCGGCCGCCTGCATTTCGACCGCTGGGTTCCACCAGGGATCGATGTGGATGACGTAATCGGCGGCAGTCAGGTTCAGGCCTACCCCGCCGGCTTTCAAGCTGATCAGGAAAAGCGGGATGGCCGGGTCATTTTGGAACAAGTCTACCTGCGCCTGGCGTTCGACTGTCTGCCCGTCCAGGTAAGCATATGGGATTCGGCGTTGGTCCAGCTCCGTCTGTAACAGGTGCAGGGTCTGCACGAACTGTGAAAAGATCAGCGCTTTGTGGCCCTCCGAGCGCAGGGTCTCGATCGTTTCCAGCAGAACTTCGAATTTAGGCGACCCTCCGTGGAAGCTGGCATCCACCAGGCGCGGGTGGATACAGATCTGGCGCAGGCGCAGCAATCCTTCCAGGATCTTCATGCGCGCATCGTCCATGCCGGCCTCTTCGATCATCCCCATCAACAGGCCGCGGTAGTAATCGCGGGTGTGGTTGTAGAACTTGAGCTGGGCTGGCTCCAGGTCGGTATACAGGATACGCTCAGTGCGGGGAGGCAGCTCGGGCGCCACCTGCTCTTTGGTGCGCCGCAGGATAAATGGATAGACCAGCCGTCGCAGGAGTTGGATCGTCTCTTCGCTGGTCTTGCTCTCGATAGGCGAGACGAACTCGTGGTGGAAGTAATCCATGCTGCCCAACAGCCCCGGGTTGAGGAAGGCAAACTGCGACCACAGCTCGAAAGTATTGTTTTCGACGGGCGTGCCGGTCATCACCAGGCGGTGCCTGGCTTTGACTAACCGGACTGCCTTGGAGCCCTGCGCCAGGGCGTTTTTGATATTTTGCGACTTGTCCAAAATGACGTAGAAGAATTGAAAACTGCGTAAAAACTCGATGTCGCGCAGCAGGGTGCCGTAGGTGGTCAGGATGACGTCGTATTCCTTGAAAACCGCCGCATCCTTCTTGCGTAAATAACCCACATATTCGAGGAAACGCAGCCCGGGCGTAAAGCGTTCCGCTTCGCGCCGCCAGTTAGCGATGAGCGATTTAGGCACCACTAATAAAGAAGGGCTTTCCAGTTTCCCCTGTTCACGCAGCGACTGCAAGAAAGCCAGCAGTTGAATCGTCTTGCCCAGCCCCATATCGTCCGCCAGGCAGCCGCCAAAACCATATTCGTGCAAGAAATGCAGCCATTCCAGCCCGGATACCTGGTAAGGGCGCAGCTCACCCGAAAAACCTGCCGGCACCGGCTGCTGTTGGATGTGCTCAAAGCTGCGCAGCCGTTCGCGCCGCTCATTGAACTCAGTGGCTACCTGACTTTCATTGGCATCCATCAGCAGCGTATCCACCAGCGGCAGGTGATAATCGCGCACGCGCAGACCGGTCTCGGTTTCTTCTGCCAGGTCGAACAGCTTCTTATAACGCTCCAGCCAATCGTCAGGGATCTGGCCGACCGAGCCGTCCGCCAGCTTGACGTACCGTTCTTTCTTACGCAGGGCGCGGCGGATGGTTTGCAAGTCGACCTGCTGGTCGCCGAAATGGACCATTGCCTTCAAATCGAACCAGTCCACACCGGAGGAAATATTCAGCGAAATAGTGGGGGTATGGCGGTTGACCCGGGCAGTTTTCAGGCTTTCTTCGCCATACACTTCAAAACCGGCTTCCACCAGGCGGGGAATGGCATGCACCAGGAAATCAAACGGATGCATGCGCGAGCGCAGCTCAAAACTGCCCACCTGGTGGAATTTTGAGGAACGCTTCAACCCGAAGCGCACATCCGTCAAAAGCTGGTAATAACGGTCTTCTTCGAGCCGGCGGCGGTGAATGCGTACCATCCCCCACGAATTGGGTATGTCCTGCACGGTGAACGAGCCGGTTTTTGCGTCAACCCCCACTTCATAAGCGTCGTAGCCAAATTTCAGGGTAGCCCGCAGGGTGCCTTTGTCGTCGCTCAAGTACAGGCGCGGCACCGGGCCGGCGTCCACCTCGATCCACGAGACCACATCGCCATGGATGGGCAGACGCTCGAGGATCGGGTATAAAAACTTGGAGCGAAATTCCTGTTCATCTTGGGCAGGAATCGTCAAGGGCAGGTAACTCAAAAACCTGAGCGCCTCGGGGTTCTCCACCGGGACGAGATAATGTCCAGCCAGCACCCAGGCAGGCTCGGTGGTCACAATCTGCAAACTGCCCTTGATGGTGGTAAAAGTCGCTCCGAAGAGGTCCACCCCGGCCTGCAAGGAATAAGCCTGCCCATCGCGGGCCAGGGCCGCTTCCACCTTAACTGGCTCGGTTAAAAGCTGGAGGCGGGTTCTGAAGGAGTTATGCGAGGTCATCAAGAACACCGGCATGTCTATTTTCGCCATCAGCGGCAAATAGGTAGCAAAACCGGTTGAAGTGGCAAAAAAGCCGCCAACGGACAACATCAGGTTGACCAGATGCACACCTTCCCCCGGCAGGTTCACTACCGCCCGGGGATCCAGGGAACGGTAGGCCGATTCAACCGCAGAGGTCCACGACCGGTCCTTATCCATTTTAAGATTTCGTTCTGGTTGGCTCTGCAGCCTGGACAGCTCTTCCAGGCCCTGCCATTTCTGTGATTTAATGAAAAAGGGAGCCAGGCGGAAGTTATAACTTTCGTCGGCGTAGTGTTCGCGCAGCAGGCCCATCACGATAGCATAGCGGGTGCGCTTCGTCCGCACTGTTTTTTCTTTTGGGGTGCTTTCCAGGGCTTGCAACAGGCGGTACTGCCACTGACTCCCGGCCTCCTGGGCGATGTAGTCGCGGGCAGCAAACAGGCTGGCGACGACGTGTTTACATATGGTGCCTCTGGCGGCCTGTCCGCAATTACACGAAACATGAATCTGCTGTTTTGTTTCGGCAGCCAGTGTAACCGTGTATAACCCGGCCTCGTCGTTCACCTGACAGATAATCGACTGCCCATCGAAAGCGGTGATGTGAGCGCGCTTCTGGTAGTAGGAAACACGTCCACTCTGAAAAATGGTGTAGTTTACGTATGGAAAAGAGCCTGGATCCAGGTTATCTAAGGTTAGGATGGCCATCGGTCGAATATTACCAAGTCCGAAGAAAGAGCATCTGCCTGGGGTATAATCACTCCATTATAACCGCCGGTTATGTCTAAAGCGATAAATATTTAAGGGCTTATCGGGAATAGCTGTGCTGGATAAGTTCTTCCACGGGAAATCCCAAAAATCCAATTTTAGGAGGCGATAATGACCGAAGCGAATAGCCGCGAAAAGAAGATCGTGGTCCATTTCGATGGCCCTTACGAAGTCCGCGGTAATATTCCCCTGGTGCATAAAACCCAGGTTGTTTCAGAGTATGGCGAACCGCTGACCTGGGAGAAAAATGAAACCCTCCCAACCGATGGCGATTACTGTTTGTGCCGCTGCGGGCGCTCCCACGAAATGCCCTTCTGCGATGGGTCCCATGCCGAGATAGATTTCGACGGCGCCGAAACGGCGGATACCCAGCCAATCGCCGCTCGCCAGGAAACTTTACCAGGCGGGACGAAGATTATCGTCCGATTTGATCCCTCGCTGTGCATGGATTCCGGCTTCTGCGGCTGCCAGAAAACTACCCTTCCAGAAATACTGCCCAACACCGCCGATACTCAGGTGCGCTCGCTGGTGATCGCCATGATCGAGCGCTGCCCGTCCGGCGCCTATACTTATTCGATTGAAGAAGGCCAGCCAGAAATCGAGCCGGACCTGCCTCAACAGGTAGCGGTCACGACGGAGATTACTGGTCAAGGTCCAATCAACGGCTCACTTTGGATTACCGGAAGCATCCCCATCGAACGCTCGGACGGAAAACCGCTCGAAACCCGCAACCGGGTGACCCTGTGCTCCTGCGGCCTATCAAAAAACAAACCGCTGTGCGACGGCGCCCACCGCCCGAAATGAACCAGCCACCTGGGCCAGGTGAGGGGTCAAACCCCTGGTTGGAGATCCCGGTTGGCGACTATGAGGGCCACATGGGCAGCCCACAGGTCGGGCAGCTTCAGATGCTCAACCGGCTTTTCAAGCGGGTTTTATCTGAGACGCGGCCTGAAATCGGTGGCAGTCCTCGGCTGTGCCGCTGGCAATGGCTTCGAGCATTTCGACCCTGCCATCACCCATGCTATCCTCGGTGTGGATATCAACCTGTCCTTTCTGGAAGTTGCCAGGCAAAGGTACGCTGCCTTGCAGGCGCGCCTGGAATTGAAATGCGCTGACCTGCACACGGATTGTTTCGGCGGGCGGCAGTTCGACCTGGTGCATGCCGGCCTGGTTTTCGAACACGTGAATGCCGAGATTGTGCTGGCGCACATCTACCGGGCGTTAAAACCTCAAGGCAGGTTATCGGTCGTGTTGCAAATGCCCAACCACGCCCTACTGGCAGTATCCCAAACGCCCTATAAAAGTCTGGAAAAGCTGGCTTCGACCATGCATCTTTTCGAACGCGACCAGTTTGACGACCTGGCCCGCCATGCAGGTTTCATGGAGGAGGCAGGAGAAATGATTACCCTGCCGAGTGGTAAAGAGTTTTTCTTCGGTATCTATTCAAAAGGGACCACAGGGTTGGAAAGGTAAGGAAACACCTAATAAGGACGGCGGTTACCACTTTCTGTTCCAGCCTGCGTTCTCGCAGGCGGTCAGAGGATCAAACTAGATCCTGCGGGTGGTTCTCCCAGGTCAATGTGGTATTTTTTCAAGGCGCATCCCATACCATGGAATCATGCCCTTACGAAGGTTGGGAGCGAGAATCTCTGCGTGTAGAGTACCCTTCGCAAGGTTTGGTTGGACCATGGCGCCACCCTTGCGAAGGGTCATGGGTCAAAGGGTGGCTCGTACAGGCAACCTTCGCAAGGTCTATGAATTAATGTGTTAGCCCAAAGTTAAAATGTCACCTATTTTGACAAAGTAAGAATGTCCCCATCTGAGGGGACCTTCTTGTCTTTCCAGGGTCGACGCCAGGGATGATCGTGGGCTGGTTTATGGGCATAGGAAGCATTGCGCAGGGCAAGATCAATCGATTTGGATGATACCACTTCGGCTTGTTTTTGTTGCTGATAAAACACGCTGAACGGGAGGGATTTATTCTTGTACAAGATGGTGACCTCACCTTGAGGGTTCTCCAAAACGGTCACCGGGGCTTTACGCATGGCGTAGGAAGGGCGGTCCACCTGGATTTGATAAATCGTCTTGAGATACTGGAGGGTCAAGTTCTTGGAAAGGATGCGGGGGGTCTTCCGGACCAAGATCCAGTCGAGGTTGTCCGTCGTTGTCAGGGGCCGATGAGCATTGAGGTTGCTGCGGGGAGTTGTGGCAAAACGCTGGTTATACTCCTCTATGAACTCAGGCAGCCAACGATTGGCTTCTTTGGGGGTTGAGATGCCAAGCAGTCTCAGTTCCTTCGTCAGGCGGTCTTGCAGGGTCTGGTTGGTGCGTTCGACCCGGCCTTTGGCCTGAGGGGTATTGGCACAGATGATCTGAACCCCCAGTTCCTGCATGGCTCTGCCGAAGTCTGTCAGGCCGTCTCCAGGGGTCAGTTTGGGGGTATTGAGGTGAAAGATGCCATGTTTATCGCTGTAAAACGCTCCTGGCTTGCCGTAGCGCTCAAAATAGTGCCTGGCAGCCTCACAGTACCCAAAGAAGCTCTCATGCTCCACAAACCACAATTCCACCAGCTTTCCTGTGGCATCATCCACAAATACCAACAACGTGCAGCGTGGTCCCCGCTCTTCAAACCAGTTGTAGTCTGAGCCATCGATCTGCACCAGTTCGCCAAAACAGGCTCGCCGCTGACGCATTTGAAATACCTGCAGTTTACGTTTCCGCCTCGGTTTCCAGATCCCTTCGGCCAACATCAGTTGGCGCACTCGCTCATCCGAAATCCGCAATCCGTGCACTTCCACTAACTTCTCCCTGGCCAGGGTCGGCCCAAAATCCCGATATCGTTCCAAAATGAGCTCCAGGGCCTTCTGCTTCATTTCCGGGTCGAGCTGGTTGTGGCTCGGTTTGCCCCGGCTTTTGTGGATCAATCCCGCTGCCCCATCTGCCTGATAGGCCCGCTTTAGCCGTTTCACCTGCCGTACACTGATCCCTAATTGTTCGGCAGCTTTCTGTTGGCCAACCTGTTTCTTCTCAAGTTGGGTCATGATCCCTAACCGTTTGATTTCTTTCTCGTTCATCGTGTATAGTTTGTCCACTTTCTTGTCCCTTTCCTAGGGGACATTTTAACTTTGGTGAAAGGGGACATTTCTACTTTGGTTTAACAGTCTATGAATTAATGTTGACAACCCGGATAAATGCGGTTATCATATCTGCTAATGAAACAGATCATTGCCCGGCATCATCATCCCAGCCTCCCCCCCACCGACCGGAGGTCTGGCCGCATTTCTTGATGCACCAGGCAGTCAGCAAATATTCTGAGCCCCCGGTCAACCGGGGGCTTTTCTATTCTCAGGTCTGAAAGGAATTTATGACCACCAATCTTTCTTCTCCTGTTCGCATCTCCCTGCCTTCGAAAGGTCGCCTGGCTGAGGACAGCCTGACTTTCTTGGAAGCCTGCGGGTTGCCGGTTTACCGGCCCAACCCGCGCCAGTACGAAGCCCTCATCCCCGCCCTACCCGGCCTGACTGTGCTGTTCCAGCGCCCGGCTGACATCGTGGTCAGCGTGCGAGATGGCAGCGTCGATTTTGGCATCACCGGCATGGACGTGATTGCCGAGCGCCGCGGCCCAAACGGCGACGTGCTAGTCTTACACGATGCCCTGGAATTTGGCGCCTGCGCCCTGATGCTGGCCGTACCGGAGGATTGGCAGGACGTGCACCAGACCGCCGATTTACTCCAAAAGGCCGTCGCTTTCGGACGCCCACTGCGCGTGGTCACCCGCTACCCCTTGCTAGCAGGGCGCTGCCTGGAAGAACACGCCATCCCACACTTGCTGATCTCGGCTGAAGGCACCCTCGAGACGGCTCCCGCCATCGGCTACGCTGACCTGATCTGCGATATCGTCTCGTCCGGCCAGACCCTGCGGGATAACCGCCTGCGCCCCCTCGAAGATGGCCTGGTGATCAGTTCGCAGGCCTCCCTGATTGCTAACCGCAACGGGCTTAAAACCCACCCCGGCGCCCTGGAGATGGCGCGCATCCTGCTGGAATACTTCGAAGCGCACCTGCGCGCCAGCGGCGACCTGGCCGTGTTCGCCAACATGCGCGGCGAATCACCCGAGACCGTCGCCGCCCAAATCTTCAAGTACTGCCACATCCACGGTCTGCAAGGCCCAACCATCTCACGCGTGATCGTACGCGAGGATCAGGGAGGGTGGTATGCTGCCAACCTGATCGTCCCGCGCAGCCAGTTGTTCGAGACCATCCAGGACCTGCGTCGCGCCGGCGGCAGCGGGGTGGTCGTTTTACCCGTCAGTTATATCTTCGATGAAGAGCCGCCGCGTTACAAGTCCATGCTCGAAGCGCTTAAAGACCATGAGAGCCAGTAAAATAGGAGAGACCATGCTGCAAATCTTTGACGTCGCCGAGGCCCGCCAGGGCATCCTTAAGAGGAAGCCCCTGGAAGGGTATTCCGTGCCCCCTGCCGTCGCCGAACGGCTAAAAACGTTGTTCGGGGCTCCTATCACCCCCGCTGAGGCCGTCGCCCGTATCCTGGGCGAAGTCCGTCAGGAGGGCGACTTCGCTCTTTATCGTTGGGAGCTGGCCCTGGATGGTTCCACCCTGCCGTCCCTGCGCATCCCGCCCGAAGAGTTGGCGATTGCTCTGGCCTCGTTGCCTCCCGAGCTGCACCGTGCCCTGGAGCAGTCGGCTGAACGCGTGCGGGAATTCTACCGCCGCCAGCCTCTGACTTCCTGGATCAGCCAGGAACTGGGCGGTACACTCGGTCAGCTCATCCGCCCCATCCGGCGGGTCGGGCTGTACATTCCGGCCGGCACCTCACCACTACCCTCCACGGTAATCATGTCCGCCGTTCCGGCCCAGGTGGCCGGCGTAAAAGAGATCGTACTGGCTGTCCCACCGGGACGCGCTACCGGTAAAGTTTCCCCGGTCATCCTGGCTGCGGCCGCCCTGCTTGGCTTGGACGAGGTATATGCCCTGGGTGGGGCGCAGGCCGTCGCTGCCCTGGCCTACGGCACGCAGACTATCCCGGCCGTCGATAAAATCTTCGGACCCGGTAACCTGTTCGTTACCCTGGCCAAGAAGCAGCTCTTCGGCACAGTCGGGATCGACGGCCTGGCGGGGCCGACCGAGACCGTTGTAGTCGCCGACGAATCCGCCCGCCCGGCCTGGGTGGCGGCCGACCTGCTGGCGCAGGCCGAGCACGATTACCTGGCCTCGGCCATCCTGCTCACCCCTTCCCGCCCCCTGGCCGAAGCCGTCCAGGCCGAGGTTGCCAGGCAGGTCGAGACCCTTAGCCGGGGTGAAATTGCCGCCGCTTCGCTGGCCGCCAACGGTGGCATCGTGCTCACCCGCCACCTGGCTGAAGCCATAGACCTGGCCAACGCCTATGCCCCCGAGCACCTGTGCCTGGCCGTTCAGGAGCCCTGGCGTTGGGCCGAGCAGGTGACCTGCGCCGGAGGGATTTTTCTCGGCGAACACTCGTTTGAGGTGCTGGGCGACTACATTGCCGGGCCTAGCCACGTTATGCCCACTGGCGGCTCGGCGCGCTTTGCCTCACCGCTCAATCTGTGGGATTTCGTCCACATTATCAGCCTGGTCGGGTTGAATCAGGAAACCGCTCGCCAGGTTGGGCCGCCTGCTGCCGTGATCGCCCGCGCCGAAGGGTTAGACGCCCACGCCCGGGCGGCCGAGGTGCGCTTATGAAAACTGCCTCCCGTTTTGAATCGTTTCCAGCTTACCAGCCGATCGAGCCTTTCGATATACTTTCTGCCCGGCTGGGCCGCCCGGTCGAAGAAATCGTCAAACTGGACGCCAACGAGAACCCCTACGGCCCTGCCCCCAAGGCCCGCCAGGCCCTGGCTGACCTGGCCTTCGCCAACATCTATCCCGACCCAGAGAGCCGCGCCTTGCGCGCCAGTCTGAGCAACTTCACCGGGGTGCCGGCCGAGCACCTGATGGCCGGCTCCGGAGTGGATGAGCTGATCGACCTGCTGTTGCGTGTTCTGCTCGAACGAGGGGAGCGCGTGCTGACCTGCCCCCCCACCTTCCCGATGTATGCCTTCGACACCCTGCTCAACCAGGGGCAGATAATCAGTGTGCCGCGCCGGCCCGATTTTTCGCTCGATCTGGAGGGTATCCAGTCGGCGGTCGCCAGGCAAAGTCCCAAGGTGCTCTTTCTCGCCAACCCCAATAACCCGGATGGCAGCCTGATCCCTCCACAGATGATCGAAGAACTGCTTGAGCTGCCCCTTCTGCTGGTGCTGGACGAAGCTTATATCGAGTTTACTGAAGAAGGCGGCCGGTTGGGGGAACGCTTGAGCAGGATCAAAGCCTCCCCCGAGCGGCAGAACCTGGTCGTGCTGCGCACCTTCAGCAAGTGGGCCGGGCTGGCCGGGCTGCGCGCCGGTTACGGGGCTTTCCCGGCCTGGCTGATGCCGGTGCTTTGGAAAGCCAAGCAGCCTTACAACGTCAACGTGGCAGCCTCTGCGGCCGCCATTGCCTCGCTGGCCGACCTGGACTGGCTGGCAGGAAACGTGGACAGGCTGCGACAAGAACGCGCCCGCCTGTTTTCCCGCCTTCAACAAATCCCCTATCTCGAACCACAGCCGTCCCAGGCCAACTTCATCCTCTGCCGGGTTAAAGGACGCAGCGCGCTAGAGCTTAAGCAGTCTCTCCTGGGGCAGGGTATCCTGGTGCGCTATTACGATACGCCGCCGGTCGAGGACTGCCTGCGTATCTCGGTGGGCAAGCCGCAGGATAGCCAGCGCATCTGCCAGGCCCTGCTGGCCCTGGCTGGCGATCCCGACCTGGAAAAACAGCTTTCGGCTGCCTGGGCGGAGAGCGAACCTATTGATCCCAACAGGGATGCCAGAACCCATGGGCTTGCCGGATCTGCCCATACCGTCCCCACAGGGAGGACCGCCAGGGTGCACCGCCAGACTGGCGAGACCCAGGTGGATGTCGGCCTCAGCCTGGACGGCGCCGGGGTGCATAACATTCACACCGGGTTGGGCTTTTTCGACCACATGCTCACCCAGCTTGCCGTCCACGGGCTGTTCGACCTGGAGATCGAAGGCCTGGGCGACCTGCAGGTCGACCCGCACCATCTGGTCGAGGATACCGCCCTGGCCCTGGGCGAGGCTTTCAGCCAGGCCCTGGGCGACCGGCGCGGCATCCTGCGTATGGGTTCGGCCCTGGTGCCTATGGACGAGAGCCTGGCTGAAGTCGTGGTGGATTTCTCTGCCCGGCCTTATGCAGTGATACAAGTGAACTGGCATGCCCCTGCGGTGGGTGGCATTCCCAACAGCTTGTGGGCGCATTTCCTGGAATCATTCGCCCAGCGCGCTGGCTGTACCCTGCACGTCACCCTGCGCGGCGGGCGGGATGACCACCACCAGGTCGAAGCCATTTTCAAAGCCCTGGGGCGCGCCCTGGAGGCAGCCGTCCGCCTGGACCCGCGCCGTACCGGCCAGGTACCCTCCTCTAAAGGAACCTTGACAGTATGAACCTTTCCGAAATCTATTTGGTAGACAGTGGCACCGGCAACCTGCACTCGGTCGAGCATACCTTGCTTAGCCTGGGCGCGCAGGTCAGGCTGGTGCGACAGGCGTCCGACCTGCGCGGGGCTGGGCGGGTCATCCTGCCGGGCGTGGGCGCCTTTGGGAAGTTCATGCACGGCCTGCACGCTCCGCGCGCCGGCCTGGCGCAAGCCCTCGCCGCCATTGTGCAGCGCGGCGATCCGCTGCTGGGTATTTGCGTGGGCATGCAGGCGCTCTTCGAAGCTTCCGAGGAGTTGGGCGAATTCGCCGGCCTGGGGATCTTGCCTGGTCGGGTAGTGCGCTTCCCGGAGTTGCCGGGGTTCAAAGTACCCCACACCGGCTGGAACCAGCTCATCCCGCGGGCGCAGGCTACCGGCAATCCATTGCTCAACGGTCTGGCATCTGGGGCTTATGCCTATTTCAACCATTCTTTTTACTGCTCTCCCGCCTATGCGCAAGATATCATCGCGGTCACTGAACATGGCCTGGCCTTTGCCAGTATGGTGCAGCACGAAAACGTGATGGGAGTGCAGTTCCACCCCGAGAAAAGCCAGCAGACCGGCCTGAAGATCCTGGCTAATTTCATTGGTGCTTGAAAAAAAGGAGCCAGCCATCTATGCCAGCTTTCACCCTTTATCCTGCCATTGACCTGCGTAAAGGCCGGGTGGTGCGCCTGCGCTCCGGTGATCCGGCCCAGCAGGTTGTTTATTCCTTGGAACCGGCTCGCATAGCGCAGAAATGGCTGGCCAGCGGCGCCGCCTGGCTGCACGTGGTCAACCTGGACGCCGCCCTGGGGGATGACGATTTTGCCAACCAGGCTGCCCTGGACAATATCCTGCAAGAAACTGCCCAGGCAGGCGTAAAAGTACAGTTGGGCGGAGGCCTGCGCTCGCTGGAGGCCATCCAGTCCGCCTTCGACCGCGGGGTCGAGCGGGCCATCCTGGGCACCGCCGTGGCCTTGCAGCCCGAGCTGGTTTACCAGGCCCTGAAGCAGTTTGGCCCCGGGAGGATTGCTGCTGGGTTGGACGCTCGCCGCGGCTGGATCAGCGTGCGCGGCTGGGTAAAAGATACTCCGCTCAAGGCCGTCGACCTGGCCATCGACCTGGGCAAAATGGGCATGCGCACGTTGATCTTTACCGATATCGCTCGGGATGGCGCCGGACAGGGCGGCAACTTGGAGGCTACGGCCGGGCTGGCCCAAGCCAGCGGCCTGGAGGTGATCGCCGCAGGCGGGTTTACTCATCTGGACGAGTTGCTGTCTGCCAGGCAAGCCGGGCTGGCCGGGGTGATCCTCGGTAAGGCGCTTTACGAAGGCCAGCTCGACCTGAAAACCTGCCTGGCAGCCGTGGGTGGAGGAGAGTAACCGTGCTGGCGAAACGTATTATCCCTTGCATGGACATCCGCGACGGGCGCATCGTCAAGGGCATCCACTTCGTCAACCTGCGCGATGCCGGCGACCCGGTTGAGCAAGCCCGCCTCTACGACGCCGCTGGGGCGGATGAGCTGGTCTTTCTGGATATTTCTGCCACCCCAGACGGCCGGGCAACCGTGGTCGAAGTGGTGCGGCAGGTAGCCGACCAGATCTACATCCCCCTGGCGGTCGGCGGCGGCATCCGCACGACCGCCGATATGCGCCGCCTGCTCCTGGCCGGTGCCGACAAGGTCAGCGTCAACTCGGCTGCCGTGCGCAGCCCGCAGTTGCTCGGTGAAGGCGCCGCGCAGTTCGGCAGCCAGTGCATCGTCCTGGCCATCGACGCCCGGCGAAGCCGGACTGGTGGGTGGGAAGTGTACGTGGACGGTGGACGTACTCCTACCGGGTTAGATGCCATCGACTGGGCGGTGCGCGGCGTGGCCCTGGGCGCCGGCGAAATCCTGCTGACCAGCATGGACCGGGATGGCACGCTGGCCGGCTACGACCTGGAGCTGACCCGCCGCGTGGCTGAAGCGGTGAGCGTGCCGGTGATCGCCTCCGGCGGAGCCGGCAAGGCAGCCGACTTTGCCAGCGTCCTGACCGAAGGGCGGGCTGACGCCGCTCTGGCAGCCTCGTTGTTCCACGACGGCGTGCTGGAGATCGCCAGGCTCAAATCCGAGCTAAAAAGCCTGGGCCTGCCTATCCGTTTATGAGCGAATTCTTCAGGAGCCCCGCATGCAAGAATTAAACCCCAAATATAACGAAAACGGGTTGGTGCCGGCCATCGTACAGGATGAGACCAGCGGGCAGGTGCTCATGCTGGCCTGGATGAATGCCGAAGCCTTCGCCCGTACCCTGACCAGCCGGGAAGCCTATTTCTGGTCGCGCAGCCGCCAGGAGCTGTGGCACAAGGGCGCCACCAGCGGTAATTATCTGCACGTCCACGAAGTCTGGCTGGACTGCGACCAGGATGCCGTGCTGCTACGTGTGCATGCCGATGGGCCGGCCTGCCATACCGGGGCGGTGAGCTGCTTCCATAACGAAATTTCGGGTTAGGCGAAGAGGCAATCCATGCTGATCAACGAGTTATTTACCACCATCCTTTCCAGACGAACGGCAGATCCAGCCACCTCTTATACCGCTCGCCTGTTCGCCGCCGGGGAAGACGAGCTGCTCAAAAAAGTCGGCGAAGAAGCGGTTGAAGTCATCCTGGCGGCAAAAAGTCAGGGGAATGCTCGCCTGATCGAAGAAGCCGCTGACCTGACCTACCATGTGCTGGTCTTACTGGCCGCGCGTGGCCTGAGCCCGGCCGATGTAGAAGCCGAGCTGGTAAAACGCAAAAAGTAATCAAAGCTTATACACAGGGGTTCCACTGCTACAACTCCGTCCACAAACGCACTACTATAACAGGTAACGGCAAATTAAGAATTGCCGTAATGGATTCTCCAAATTTTGGGATGTGAGCATGCGTACGCACGCTCACATCCCAAAATTTGAGTTCTATATCGGTGTGGATGTGAACAAGGAGACGATCAGATGGAATTAATAATCCCCAAGGCTTTAATAGAAGACCACAAGGAAATGGGCGTCGCTCTCGAGCGCGCTTCCGGGGAAGGTGGGAAAGTGGGCGAAGCAGCCCAAGCTCTCAGAAAGGTGATGCAGCCGCATGTCGAACGCGAGGAGAAATTTGCGCTGCCGCCCCTCAGCCTGCTGCCATTATTATCCAATGGTGAGATCGATTATGATATGAACGAAGCGGTGTTACTGACTGACAGATTGAAAGCAGAAATGCCCAAAATGCTCTCCGAACATGCCGCCATCCTGGCTGCCCTCACCCGGCTGGACGAGGCTGCCCGCCTGGAAGGCAAAAAACAATACCAGGGCTTGGCTGCCATGATGAAGCTGCACCTGGAAGAGGAAGAGCAGGTCTACTACCCGGCCGCCATGCTGGTGGGGGTCTACCTGCATGTAAAACTGGCAGCGGTGTTGAATCCCTGGAAGCCGTAATAACCGCTCTCGTCTGCCGGGTTATTTAGTTCCCCAGACCAGGCCTTTCTGCACCCCGATGGCCAGGGCCAGCACTCCCAGCATCTGCACCAGGTGGAAGACCTGTTATGGTCGAGGCCGAAGAATAGCACCACGCCATCCTGACCCACCGCCTGGACAACCGCAGCCACGATAGTGATCAGGACGCCAGCTACTTACAGCCAGGCGCAATTCAGTTTTGAGCGGCTGCTCAAATAAATGTACCCACCCAGCATAATTTCTTCCACACCCTGATACTGTCATAGCATTTACGGCGTAGACCGCCTTCGATCGCTCAGCGCCCTCTTAACGCTTCGTGCACCTGTGGCATCCAGGCGCTGATGGGAATATGCTGCGGGCATTTGTCCTCGCATTCATCGCAGTCGAGGCACAAGTCGGCGCGTTCCTCCATGGGCATACGGGCGTACTCCCGGCGAGATTCGTCCAGGACGTTGTACATTGAAGCGTTGTTATACAACTCGAACAGGCGTGGGATATTGATCTTGTTGGGGCAGGGCTGGCAGTAATCGCAGTGGGTGCACGGCACGGCGCACAATTCCTGCGTTTTGGCGCGCACCTGCTCGACCAGGGCCAACTCTTCGGCGCTCAACTGGCTGGTCGCCGAGGCTCCCGCAGAAACCAGGTTTTCTTCTACCTGCTGGTAGGCGCTCATGCCGCTCAGTACCACACTTACCTCGGGCTGGTTCCACAGCCACTGCAGGGCCCAGTCCGCCGGGCTGCGGTGTAAAGGTGCGCTGTCCCACAGCGCCTGCACGGCTTCTGGCGGCCTGACCAGCTTTCCGCCCAACAGCGGCTCCATGACTACCATCGCCATGCCGCGCTGCGCTGCATATTTAAGGCCGGCTGTCCCGGCCTGCTCGTTGATATCCATATAGTTGTATTGGATCTGGGCGAAATCCCAGCCGGCATAGGCGTCCACAATTTCTTTGAAGGCGTCAAAAGTATCGTGGAACGAAAAGCCGATGTGGTGGATACGCCCGCTGAGCCGGGTTTTCTCAATCCAGTCCAGCACGCCCAGGTCGTATACCGTGTGCCAGCTCTTTGCGCCCAGGGCATGCAGCAGATAAAAGTCGATGTGCTCCGTCTGCAATCGTCCGAGCTGCTCGGTAAAAAGACGCTCGAAATCGGCTGGTTCTTTGACCAGCCAGACGGGCAGCTTGGTCGCCAGGGCCACTTTCTGGCGGTAACCATCCAGCAGCACCCGGCCGACAAAGCGTTCACTGTTACCGCGGTGGTAACCGTAGGCGGTGTCCACATAGTTGACCCCGCAGTCGATGGCATGGCGCAGCATGTTTAGAGCTTCCGGCTCGTCGATCTGGGCATAATCTCCATTAAGAATGGGCAGGCGCATACAGCCAAAGCCCAGGGCTGACACGCGGAAATCTACTTTACCAAAGGGTCGATACTGCATGAGATATTCCTTGTCCATAAAATTTATAAATCATGGAATCCAGGTAATTTTACCGCACAAAACGGCTTATTGGGATTTACCATGGAAGGTCACCCAGAGAACCCACAAAACTAGGTTTAAAATAAATGGGAAAAAATATTATAATTCTTCCGATGGACGACCCGCAACCCTCCCCTGCCGCTGAAAAACCACGCCTGATCATCCTGCGCGGCGACGACACCTTCGCTATGGAGCGCGCTATCAGCGACCTGCGCGGCAGGGTCAGTGCTGATCCGGGCATGGCCGATTTGAATACTACTAGCCTGGATGGACGGCAGGCCAGCAATGAAGATATCCGTACCGCCTCGGGCAGCCTGCCCTTCCTGGCTTCCCGCCGTTTGGTGGTGCTCTCCCATCCTTTTGCCCATCTGGTCTCTGAAGACAGCCGTACCCGCTTCCTCAAATTGTTGGAAGGCCTGCCTGAGACGACCGGGCTGGTGCTGGTCGTCGAAGATCAATGGGTGTTCCGCAATAGCGATTGGGAAGTGCTCAAGCAAGAACACTGGCTGATGAAATGGGCCGGCCAGAAAAAGCAGCGCGTGCAAGTCCGTGACTACCTGCTGCCGACCCAGGCGGAAATGCCAGCCTGGATCCGCAAAGAGGCGGAACGCCAGGGTGGAAAGATCACACAGGCAGCGGCCGTGGCGCTGGCCGGGCACATCGGCACCGAACCGGCGCAGGCCAGCCTGGAGATCACCAAGTTGCTGACTTACGTGGACTTCGCCCGCCCGGTCGAGACGGAAGATGTGGATGAATTGACCGCCGCCGGCAGCCAGGTTGACGTATTCAAGATGGTGGAAGCCATGGCTGAAGGGGACGCCGCCAACGCCCTGCGCATGCTGCACAGCCTCCTGGAAAAGCGTGAGGCGATAGAGCTTTTTAGCCTGGTCACGCGCCAGTTTCGCCAGCTTGTGGCGGTGCGCGAGATCCTCGACGAGGGCGGCAGTGAAGCGCTGGTGAGGACTGAGTTGCATTTATTCAGCAAAGCTGCCCAGAACATGACCCGCCAGGCACGACGCTTTTCGATGGAAGATCTGGTCACCATTTTTCACCGCCTGGTCGAAATCGACGAGGCCGCCAAGACCAGCCAGATTCCTTTAGAGGTTGCCCTGGACACTTTCATCGCTGAATTAAGTCGTGCCTGAAATCTCCCACCGCAAAGCCGTCTGGCTGGCGCTGCTGGTTACCTTTTTGTGGTCAACCTCCTGGTTGCTGATCAAGATCGGCCTGAAGGGCGTCCCTCCGCTCACCTTTGCCGGGCTGCGCTACATGCTGGCCTTCCTGTGCCTGCTGCCGTTCTTCCTGCATTCTTCCGGCGGGCAGGTGCTGCGTCATATGGATAGACGCGCCTGGTTGCGTATGCTGGCGCTGGGTATCGTTTTCTACACGTTGGCCCAGGGGGCGCAGTATATCAGCCTGTCATATCTGCCGGCGGTGACATTAAACCTGATCTTGGGCTTCAACCCGGTGTTGGTCACCCTGCTTGGCATTTGGATGTTGGCCGAAGTACCCAACTGGTTTCAATGGCTGGGCGTGGCGCTTGCTATAGCTGGCGTGGTGGTTTACTTCTACCCGGTACAGAATCTGGCCGGCCAGGTGCTTGGCCTGGCAGCCGGCCTGGTATGCCTGCTGGCGACAGCCTATTCGGCCATCCTGGGCAGGTCGGTTAACCGACGCGGCGACCTGTCTCCCTTGAATGTTACCGTAATTAGCATGGGCATCGGCGCGCCGCTGATGCTGCTGGCCGGCTTGTTGACCGAAAAATGGGCTCCGATTAGCCTGGGGTCCTGGCTGATCATCGTCTACCTGGCCGTGGTTAATACTGCCCTGGGCTTTACCCTTTGGAATATGACCCTGCGCACACTGCCTGCCATTGAATCGAGCATGATCAACAACGCTATGACCATCCAGGTTCCTGTCATGGCGGTGATTTTCCTGGGCGAATACCTGGGTTTCAAGGAAGTGTTGGGGCTGGTGTTGATCGCCCTGGGGGTGCTGGCGGTGCAAACCGGCCGGGTGCCGTTCTTGAAGCGCTGATTCCTAGCGTTTCTTGCGCCGCGAATAAACCATCATCAAAAGCATAAATGTAGCTGCCGGCCAGACCCACGCCAGCTCACCCGGGCCGCCGCGTCCGGTGCGCGCTTCCAAGCGGCGCACGTGCAGCAAAACGTACGGAGCGGTTACCTTTTCTAGGGCCGCATCTGAAATGCTGTGCGGGTTGATCCCAAACAACCGGCCGGCGAAACCGCTGTTGATGATGATCTTGCGGATCAAAGGCAGGCGCTGTGCCGGGTCGGTAACTTCCTCCACCTGGCCCGCCCACCAGCTATCTGGCATCCAGATCTCGACTTTAGGGTTCGAGCGCAGGTTGCGGTACCAATCCGAGTTCGGCCCAAAACCGGCCATGCAGTAAATCGCACCTTCCTGCACGGCGTAATTCACGGGCGTCTGGCGCTTCAAACCAGACTTGCGTCCTGTAGTGGTGATAACCATGACCCGTCCCGCCCCCTCGGGCCAGATATTGATGAATTGGCCCAATCCCAACCGCCACATCAGCACCATGAAGCGGTTGAGATAACGGAAACCTTGTTTCAAGTTGTATTCCATCCGCGGCGAAAAAGTCATGCGTCCCTCCCTGCCAAATCGACTGATAACGTTATTGTAGCAGAGCTTTGAATTAAAAACTGGCTATTTTGGTTTGAATAGCCCGGCCGGGTTGGTGCCCAGCATACCAGCCTGGTATGAAAGTTGGTCGGTAATTGAGAGCTCATTTGCTAATCCCGGGCATAATACCGGAGTGGGATGCAGCTTGTAGAGATATTTCTCAATCACATTAACGCCGCGATCGCTGACTTCCCAATCCAATCGGTCGAAGAATGCCAGATGTACAGGCCGGGTATAACCGCGCAGGGTTTTAAGCCCATCCACATTGAAAAAATTTTCAAAATAAGACATGACCAGCTCGCGCAGACTGCGGAAGACCGGCTCTCGGAAGCGCAGACCGGAAAAGTTAGACTTAGCCACTGCCCCATAGCATCCTCGGTAGTTGAAAACGGCCAGAATGTGGTCATCATCCAACCCAGGCTCGGGGAGCAAGTCGATGACCAGCGGGGGATAACCCAGCCGGCGCAGGGCGGCTGCAGCAAACAGCCCACCATCCAGGCAGTGCGCCTGGCGGTCATTCATTACCCGCAGCGGGCAGCGGTTTTCATCCGAGGTGTTGTACGGCGTGGCATCCAGGAAGGCCTGGATTTTGGTCGGGCTGCTCAGGCTGGCCAGGAGAGCGCATTGTTTTTCGTCTAGAAAATCTTCAAGAACTTTCGATGGCATGTTGATTTCCTTTTGTTTGGTGGGGGAATGCTAGGGTAACTAGCCCAGCCAGCCGAAGGTGTTGAAGTCCACTTTCTCTTCCAGGTCGAAGACCACGCCTTCCTCTTCGAGGAGCTGGCGCTGCAGGGCGCTGCCGTAGCCAAAGCCGTGCGGGCTGATTTTACCTTTGTAATTGATCACGCGCTGCCATGGCACATCGCTGCCTTCTGGCAAGGCTGCCATGGAGAAGCCGACCATACGCGGCGTACAGCCGCCCACCAGGCGGGCGATCTGCCCGTAGGTAGCCACCTTACCAGGCGGGATTTGACGCACCATTTCGTAGATGCGCTGGTAAAGAGGTGGCCTTTCGGGTGAGTCTTCAGTCATCATTCGACCTCAGCACGGAAGCATGGATGGGCACAAATAGCAGGGGCTCAGATCACGTTTGGGCCAGCACGATCTCAACTGGCAGGCCCCACATACTCATGTATTTGACTGCCAAAGTGTGAAAGCCAGCCTCTTCGAGAGTCGCCTGTAGGTATATTGGGCGGCAGTCGATGAAGGCCGGGAAGCGCTCATGACTCCACTCGTATAATTTTATCATCGCCTGGCGTTTACCAGCCTTTGAGAGCGCGACCACGCACATACGACCGCCCAGGCTCAGCACACGCCGGCATTCCTCCAGTACCTTTGGGATCTCGGGCGTGTCAAAGAGCTCGAGGTTGAAGCTTGAGAAAACAGCGTCGAATGCGCCTGCCAGGTAGGGCAGGCAAACAGCATCCCCGCACGCCAGGGAGACGTTAACGCAATCACCGGCTTTTTCCAGGCGCAGCCGCGAGACCGCCAGCATGCCCGGTGACAGGTCAAGCGCCTGCACGCGTCCGGTTTGGCCCACCAGGCGCGCCAGCGCCTTCAGCGAGTGTCCGGTGCCTGGGCCAATATCCAGCACATGTTCGCCCGGGAGCGCCTTCAGCAGCTCCAATCCGGCCTGGCGCGGCCTGGCCTCTGAGCTGCCAGAAAGCAGGTCATACCAGCGGCTGAGATGGTCGTAGGAAGCTCGCGCCTCTGTTTTGGTGCGTCTGACCCGCAGAATGGATTTGCTCATCCTGACGATTATAACGCGCCTTTATATGAGGGGGATGATCTGCGCCGAATCTGTCTCAAGCCCCAGTCGTGAGCGTGGAACAGGCTTTTTTTCAGCACGTGCCGAGACGCCTGCCAGGCATGGGGCGTGAATGACGAAAATGCAGAATGATCAAGCCCCGATAATCTAGTGTATACTATGCTTGTGGAAAGAGGGCAAAATCCTGTCGATGAACGGTCAAAGGCTGGACCTCGCCTGGCAGCGCTCGTCCCAGCTTTGAATGAGGCCGGGCGGATTGGCAAGGTCCTGGAAGTGCTCCGCCAGGTGGATCGTTTGGATGAAATTATCGCAATCGACGATGGCTCGGTCGATCATATGCTCGCAGAAGTCCAACAGGCGGCGCGGCAAGACCCCCGCTTACAAATTATCCGCAACGAAACCAACCTGGGCAAGGGCCAGTCGCTCTTCAAAGCCTGGCGCAGCGCCCGGGCTGACTTGATATTGATGCTGGACGCTGACCTGATCAACCTGACTCCCCGGCATGTGCTCGACCTGCTGCTGCCTGTGCTGCACGGCCAATGCGAGATGACCATGGGGCTCTTCAAAGGCGGGGATTGGCGGACAGACCTTTCCCATTGGACCACGCCCTGGCTCACCGGCCAGCGCTGCCTGCAGGCCGATTTGTTCGGCTCTCATTTCAGAAAATGCCGCCCGCGGTTATGGTTTCGAAACCGCCTTGACTGTGGCAGCCCGACAGCACGGTTGGGCTGTCCGCAAGGTTTTCTTCCGCGGGGTCTCGCACCCGCCTAACGAAGATCACCGCGGTTTCTGGCGGGGTATCTTCAACCGGTCATGTATGTATGCCCAAATTATGCGCGCCGGGTTTATTACGTATCGAGGGCCGGTAATTGGAAATGGCGATCGCCCCGGCGTGCGCCCAGAACCGCCCATACAATCCTGAAGTCTGAGGCTACCTGGCGGAAAGACGATTTCCTCCAACCGCTTGACCTGGCGCTTCTGGGTTATTGACCCTGCCAACCTGCCAGGCGCGCCGCCAGCCACCAGAAAGCCTGGCCCTTGAGTTTGCAGTTAAATCCATTGGAATGGGCGCATTCGCTGTCAAAAGCCGGTAAATTCAAACACTGTCCGGGATGGAGCAGGCACCAGGTTTCGCACCACGGGCAGCTATCGTTTGTATCAGGGTGATATTTTCCTGCCGGGTCCCAGCTTTCAATATCGGCGAAGTCAAACAATACTTTATGGTATTGGCGGGCAAAACTGCGTACTATTTCATTATTACGCGCCAACGTTTCACTTCCGCCATCCGTATGCCCGGTCATGTAAACAAATTTGATGGTGGGATATTCATTTTCTAACGTGGCCATCATATCCAGGTACTGCTTCACCGGGGTGTCTTCATTCGACATTTCGCCGCACCAGGACCACATGAAGACGTTGACCTGGGGAGAGCCTTCTGGGCTTCCCAGGCGATCATGTGCGGTTTGCAGGAAACTATCCGCATCCCAACCCCAGCTTCCATCGTCGAAAACACGCATGGCGAGCGGGTCTACCTGAGCCGGGAGGGTTTCAGAAATCGGTGACTAGGTTAAATTTTACCGAGTCAACCTGCTGCATCAGGAAATTCGCGCCGGTGATCAACTGGCTGCCATGCGAAGTGTGCCCATAAAACCAGGTCACATTGTTTCGCGCCGCCTCGAGCCACTGCGCCGGGATGCGTGTGATATCCGTAGTGGTATGGTCGATAAGAATGTCGCCTGCTTGCGGAAGAGGAGCAGGAGGCTGGCTTGGGGTTGGGGATTCTTCACTCGCCTCTGGATTTTGAATTTCTGGTGTCGATGTTTCTACAAGCTCAGGGGTAGAAGATACTTCAGCAGGTTGGTTTTCGGTTTCAATGCCTATCGATGAGAAAAGGTTGCAGGACAGCAGGATGGAAGCGACCATGAGGAGAATAACCGGTTTACATGAACGGTTCATCGCACCCCTCCAATTATCAGAACATTCTAAAATCATTATAGCACTCTGAATAATAAAAGATGCCGGGGAATTTCTAATGTTCACATCGCTCACCGCTGGTCATTATGAAAGAGGTGTACCGGCCAGGAAATTTGACGCGGCAGGTTTTTTCGTTTAGACTATGCATGATTTTATATGCTGCGTGAGACATCTAACCCTGACCGGCCGACATTCTGGAAACGCCTGGCTGCCAGCCTGCGCTGGACGCGCGCCAGCTATACTCTGATGAGTGTTTTTGTCGTTGTGATTCTGCTCATCGTCATTGTGTGGTATCCGATGGTGCAGGATTACGCCAGTTCCTTCGACCTGCACTATTCCATCTGGGTGCAGATCGATTGGCTGCTGCTGGGCATCTTTGCCGTCATGTCTATGTTGATCATGGCCGGACCTAACCTGAAGACCGACGCCTGGATCGTGCTGGTGGGCATGTGCGGCGGATTGGCTATTGAAACCTGGGGCACACACACCCGCTTGTGGAGTTACTTCACCTTCGAACGACCGCCTCTGTGGATCATTCCCGCCTGGCCGATTGCCAGCCTGTCTATCGACCGCCTGGTGCGTATGCTGCAGGTGCTGGCAGCTCCCCTACCTGCGCGCCTTTATAACAGGCTGTACTGGATCATTTTCCCAGGTTTCTTCGTTTTCATGCTGTACTTTGTCTGGCCGGCGTTGGACAAGCCGTTCACCTGGATGGCGCTGCTGGGTTGCGCCGTGCTCGTCCTGGCACCTACCGACCACCGCATGGCGGTGCTGATTTTCCTGGCTGGCACGGGCCTGGGGTATTTCCTGGAACGCTGGGGCACCACGCGCCAGTGCTGGACGTATTACACCCATCAGACACCACCCCTGTTCGCCGTGTTTGCGCACGGTCTGGCGGCGGTGGCGTTCTGGCGGGTAGGGAAGGCTCTTAAATCACTGAGGAAGATGAGGGGGATGAACACACAGATGAGAATACCGAGGAATGTGCTTGGCTCAATGCGAAAATGTATCAAAGTTTGGAAAAGTATGTCTCAGGAAAGGGGAAGATAGAGTGGCTAATTCTGAAAGTAATGCCAGTAACCGTTCCTATGTAAAACCAGAATATTCTCTTTCGGATATCACGGCCAGAATTATTGCCGCGGCCTTGGAGGTTCATACCAACTCGGGGCCTGGCTTTGAGGAGAAATTTTATCAAAGGGCATTGGAACTTGAATTGCCTCATCACAACCTGACCGGGGCGCGCGAAGTTGAAATTGCGGTGAATTACAAAGGGTACAGGTTGGGACATAAACGAGTAGATTTTGTTATCGAAGAGGTAATGGTAGAAATGAAGGCAAAAGCCGCTCTAGAAGACGTGGATTTTGTCCAGGCGCTTTCATATTTGAAAGCATCTGGGAATAAAGTAGGGTTATTGATCAATTTCGGTGGAAGACGTCTTGAAGTAAAACGGTTGGCTAACTAAATCGCCTCCTCTTGTTTTTTTTCAGTGTTTTCATTACACTCATCTTATCAGTGATTCACCTGCGCGCTCACTCCTGCTACTCATTTCTGGAAGCCCTGCCCACACCGGGACAGTTGGCGCAGGCAGGGCGCGACGCGGGCATGCCAGCCCTGGCGCTGACTGACCATCTCAGCCTGGCCGGGGCGGTCGAGTTTTACCTGGACTGCCAGCAGGCTGGCGTGCAGCCTGTGCTTGGCCTGGAAATCGCCCTGGGGCTGCCCTACCATCTGTCCGGGATGTCAGGTCCCGCCAGCCAGGGACAACTGGCGCTCCTGGCGACCGACCTGTCTGGCTGGCGCAGCCTGTGCAGCCTGGTCAGCGTTCTGCTGGGCGATCCGGACAAGAACCCGGGTGGAGTTTGCTCGCTCAGCCTGCTTGACCAGCATTCCACCGGCCTGCTCTGCCTGACCGGTGGGCGTCAAAGCCTGCCTGCCCAGATGGTTGAATTGGGACAGAGTGAACGGGCAGCTAACCTGCTCGGCAGCCTGGAAGAAATTTTCCCCGGCCGCCTGTACGTTGAGCTGCAGCGCCATTCCGAAGTCGACCAGGGTATTTCCGTGTCCCTGGCTGAGTTGGCGCATGCCGCCCATCTGCCCATCGTCGCCACCCATAGCATCTATTACTTGACCCCCAGCCAGGCCGATCTGCAACGCACCCTGGCGGCCATCCGCCTGGTGACGCCCCTGAGCAGCTTGCCGGGCAGGGCGGCTGCCCCACCGTCCGCCAGCTTCCTCGACCAGCAAAAATTGACGGCGCTGTTCAGCGACCTGCCGGAAGCCTTGCGGGCCAGTGAAGAGATCGCCTCTCGCTGCCGCCTTGAGTTGCCCCTGGGCAAAGCCAAATTTCCCCAGGTACCCTTGCCGCCGGGCAAGACGGCCATCCAGGTGCTGCGCCAGAAAGCCGAAACCGGGGCGCGGCGCCTGTACGGAGAGATCACGCCGGATATCCAGGCGCGCCTCGATCACGAGCTGAGCACCATCGGCGAGCGTGGCTACGAGGCCATCTTCCTGATCATGGAAGAGATTATCCAGTATGCTCACGCCATTGACGTGCCGGTATCCTCACGCGGCTCGGCCGCCTCCTCCCTGGTAGCGCATTGCCTGGGTATTACCAGCCCCGAACCACTGCGCCTGAACCTGTACTTCGAGCGTTTTCTCAACCCGGCGCGCAGCACTCCGCCCGATATCGACACCGACCTGGATTCGCGCCGGCGCGACCTGGTCATCCAGCACGTGTTCGACACCTACGGGCGTGAGCGGGTGGCCATGGTCGGCACGGTCAACCGCTTTCGCCCGCGCTCGGCCCTGGGTGACGTCGCCAAAGCGCACGGCCTGCCGCCGGACGAAGTGCACCGGCTGACGGCTGCCCTGCCATATTTCTTTCGCCCCGGCCAGGATGAAGACGATCCCATCTTGCAGAATCCATACGGCGAGCTGATGGCGCAGTATTCCGATCAACGCCACCAACTCATCTTCCAGCAAGCGATCGGGTTGATCGGCCTGCCGCGCCACCTGTCTGTGCATGCCGGCGGCGTGGTGATCACCCCAGGAGCCCTGACCGACCTGGTGCCGGTACAGCCATCCGGGGCCAAGGGCGTTACGATCACCCAGTTCGACCTGGAGCCGCTCGAACGTATGGGCCTGGTCAAGATTGACCTGCTCGGCATCCGCGGTTTGACCGTGTTGGGCGATGTGGCGGACGCGGTACGTTCCTGGCGGCAAACCGAGTATCGTACAAGCCTGGACGTGCTCGAATCGATCCCGCTGGATGACACCCTTACCTCAGAACTGGTCGGCCGCTGCGCTACCATCGGATGCTTCCAGATCGAGAGCCCCGGCATGCGCGCCACCCTGCACGACATTAACGCCCACACCGTGGACGATGTGATGGCCGCCTTGGCGCTCTACCGCCCTGGCCCGCTCAAAGGAGGGCTTAGGGATGCTTACGTCCGCCGGCATAAAGGCGAGGAGCCGGTGGTGCACCTCCATCCAGCCCTGGCGCCGCTGCTTGAGGATACCTTCGGGGTAATCCTTTACCAGGAACAGGTGTTGCGTATTGCCCACGGTCTGGCGGGGATGAGCCTGGAGGAATCGGATTTGCTCCGCCGCGCCATGTCCCATTTTGATCCCGGTAAACAGATGGAAACGCTCAAGCAACACTTCATCGCCGGGGCGCTGGAAAAGACCGGCGTGCCAGAAGAGGTCAGCGCCCGGGTGTGGGAGATGATGGCAGCCTTTTCCGGCTACGGATTCCCCAAGGCGCACGCCGCCTCCTATTCGCTGGTGGCATGGCGCTCGGCCTGGTGCAAGGCGCACTTTCCGGCCGAGTTCATGGCAGCGGTATTGGCTAACTGGGGCGGGTATTATTCCCAACGGGTTTATTTGAGTGAGGCCCGCCGAATGGGGCTGCCTGTCCGTCCACCCCACATCAACCATTCTAAGCGCGAGTTCAGCACCTCCTATCCGGACGGTAACCCGGTTCTTTACATGGGCCTCGACCAGGTGCGCGACCTGACCCGGCGCACACAGGAAGCCACCCTGCGCCAGAGGCCCTTCACCTCGCTGGCTGATTTCCTGGCGCGTGCCAATCCGCGCCAGCAGGAGGCAGCCAACCTTATCCGCTGCGGTGCACTGGAAGGCCTGGGAACTATCCCAGACCTGCTCCGCCAGGTTGAATCAGGCGGCTGGAAACCTGGCCAGCTTTCTCTGTTCGATTTCGTCGACACCAACCTGGAAGACTGGCCTTTGAGCGATAAAGTTGCTGCCCAGGAAGAGCTGTTGGGGATCAGCGTGGATGCCCACCCCCTGGAGCTGGTAGCGGACCGCATCGCCGGAGCCGGTGCGATCAGTACCCTGGAGGCGACCGAGCGAGTAGGCAGCCGGGTGCGCGTGGCGGGCATGCGTTTGAGCGGGCGGCGCAGCCGTACAGGCCAGGGCGAGATGATGGCTTTTCTCACCCTGGAAGACCTGGAAGGTATGCTGGACGTGGTCATCTTTCCGGAGGCTTACCGGCGCTCGCGGTCAGCCCTATCCGGTCCAGGGCCATACCTGGTAGAAGGCACCATGGTGGTGGATCCGGCACGCGCCGAGCCGCTGCTGCACGCCGAGCGGGTGGATAGGCTGTAGTAAAAAAATCGGGCCTTACCACTATTTTTTGGGTGTGAGTCTCACGCATTGATGTACAATATTAATAGTGACCGATCTGATTCCCTACTTTTCACTTCCGGATGAATGGGCTAACAAGGCACACTGCCCTGTGTGCAACGCCTCACCCTTGAGGGTGGTGCATCAGCCTGACATCCCGGACCAGATGACATGTCCATGCTGCCATTCATTCTTCGAGATCGAAGAAAAAGGGGCAAGCATGCATTTCACCGCCTTGCCGGGCATTTTAACCGGTTCGCTGATCGGGCGGTGGGTTACCAATGCTCAGGTGAAGCAATCCGTGCAGACAGTCGTCGCACGGCAAGCCGCCAAAAAAAAGGCCGCCAGCGCGCTGGCGCAGCCACCCGCATCGAAAGTCTTTCTCTCGCCAGAGCCATCTCCTTTTACCGAAGATATAGTAAAGATGATTATACCGGTGCCACACATTGAGCAGCAGGTTCAAGAGCAGCCCGAGCTAATAGTAGCGCCCCCGGTCCTGCCCACGCCGATTTTCCAACTGCCCGACCCGGAGGTCAAGGACATGCGCACCCGCGCCAGGGACCTGTACACCTTGGGTAATCGACCTGACCAGATCAAGGCTATCCTTTCCCAGGACGCCAGCCTGGACACAGCCGAAATCCAGGCCGTGTTGGATAACTTATCTGGCGAGGACGAAACTAAGCAGCGCCGCCAGCGTGCCTGGATGTGGGTATCAATCGGCGCCGGGCTGTTCATCTTGATCCTGTGCATCGGGATTGCCCTGACGTGGCAGACTATGTTAGGCATATTGCCAGGCGGGGCCGGAATGAACATCATTGCTACGATAACGGCCAATAAAACGGTTGTCCCGTTGATGGCCACTCCCATCGTGGTGCAAGAAAAGGATAACGGTGCAGCCCGGCCTGCCTGTCCTCAGACCAAAGAACAGGCATCGGCCTTGTTCGGCAGCCCGGCGGATAGCTGGTATGCAGATACCCAAGACGGGAGCTGGTTCCTGGTGACGCGAACGCCGGTTACCGTGCAAGTACCTGTCGGAATGAACGCCATCCTGGTTAACATTGGCGGTGGGGTGGTCGATACCGTGCCAGGGCCGGCCTCTATTACTAACGCGACATCTCTTTCGATTTTATGCCGTTAGATGACAACTGATCCTATCATCTTGCTGGAGGGGTAAATGCTCGACCATCCCAAACTTGCCGGCTGGCAGCCACCATCTAATTACCAGCCGGTACCTTCGTCTCTGGAAGGAATCACTGTTTTCGCCCCGCCTCCTGCCAACCTGGTGGTTGAAGAGCCCACCACATATAAATGCCCCAACTGCGGCGCCGCCACTAAATACGATATCGCTGCCGGCGGGGTAGCCTGCGAACACTGCGGTTACACCGCCCCGGCCCAGGCTCAAAAGGTTGGCGTGCAGGCGCAGCGTTCCGAGTTCACCCTGGAAACACTCAGCCAGGCAGAAAAGGGCTGGGGCCTCGACCGGCGTGTCCTGCACTGCGATTCCTGTGGGGCTGAACTGGCCATCGCCGAAGGCGCCCTGACTGCCACCTGCCCATTCTGCGCTTCCAACCGGGTCAACTTGCGCCAGGCGCCCTCGGAAAACCTGCGCCCGCGCTTCGTGATCCCATTCAAGATCACTCCCGAGATCGTGCGCCAGCGCGCTCGCCAGTGGCTGGGGAAGGGTTGGTTCCACCCCAGCGGTCTGGCTGACTCATCGGCCATCGATCGCTTCAGCGGTGTATACCTGTCTTTCTGGACGTTCGACGCCAACATCGGCTCCGACTGGAACGCCGAGGTGGGCTACGAGCGCGAGGAGCGCCACTACGATGCTTCGGCCAAAGAATGGCGCACACGCACGGTGATCGATTGGCGCTGGGAAAGGGGCCACGTGGTCACGCGGGTGAACAACCTGCTGGTAGCCGGCACCGCCCGGTTGAGCCACCTGATCCTCGAAAAGGTGTATCCCTTCAACTTGAACGACCTGGTCACCTACTCGCCAGATTTCCTGGCGGGCTGGCAGGCATTGACCTATGATATCACCTTGCCCAAAGCCTGGGAGGCGGGTAAAGCCATCATGCGTGAAAAAGCCAAATCAGCCTGCTACGCTGATATCCCCACCAACCATGTCCGTAACTTCAGTATGAGCGCCGATTTTTCGGATGAGGCCTGGCGCTACGTGCTCCTGCCGGTATACGTGGCAGCTTACCTGTTTGAAGGCAAGACCTACCAGGTGATGGTCAACGGGCAGACCGGCACGGTCGCCGGGCAAAAGCCGGTAGCCTGGTGGAAGGTCTGGCTGGCCATAGGCCTGCTGCTTGCCCCGGGCTTGCTGCTGGGCCTGGTCGGCCTGATCCTCACTGCAGCCGGTGTCGGCATAGTGCTGCTGGGGGTGGCTTTTATCCTGCTGATTATTGGGATGATTCTCTCGATTATTATTTACCGTCATGCCGTGGCTTCGGAGGCTGCCTGATGCTCACACCTGATCTTCCTACCACTCAGATTAGCGATTCGGTTGAGCAGCTTTGGGGACTTGCCCTGCAGGTAGCCGGCTGCCGCCAATGCGGACAGGCCTTTCTGGTGGAGACCGTCCGCCTGGGACAGCCCTGCCCGAACTGCGCCTGTGGCAAACTGGAAAGCCAGCCGGCGCGCCTGACTAGCCAGCCTCCTGAACTGGTGGTGCCATTTGCTAAAACGCAGGCCGATGTGCGGGCAGTGCTGGAGAATTTTGTCAGGGGGGTCTGGCTGGCGCCGGATGATTTTAACACTGAGACGCTTCTGCGCCGGGCCGTGCCGGTCTTCTGGCCGATGTGGCTGGTGGATGCGGACGTCGTCGGTATCTGGCAGGCTGAAGCCGGGTTTGACTACCAGGTGAAAAGTTCGCAGGAGTCGTACAGTAACAGCGGCTGGCGCTCACGCGATGTGATCGAAACCCGCCAGCGTTGGCAACCCCGCGCCGGTCAAATTCTCCGTCATTATGATAACGTATGCGTCCCTGCCGCCAGCGATCACGCCCGCCTGGTCAAGCTGGTCGGCGACTACCACCTGGACAAGGCCGCCACGTATGACAAAGCCAGGGTCAGCCACTCGGTCATGCACTTGCCCGACCTGCCGCCGCACAGCGCCTGGCCCCAGGCGCAGGTTGGCTTAAACCACGCCGCCGAGCAAGAATGCCTCAAGGCGGCGGCAGCTCAGCATATTCGCAATTATTCGGTAAAGGCCGATTATGAAGGCCTGAACTGGACGCAGATGCTGCTGCCTCTGGTAGTGTCTTACTATACCGATGACGATGGCAAAAACCACCCGGTGTATATTAACGGGCAAAGCGGAATGATTGGTGGGTTGCGCATGGCTTCCCAACGTAAAGGCTGGCGGTGGGCCGGCATCCTGGCCGGCATCGCGGTTGTCTTACTGCTTATGGGATTGCTGCTTTCTGTGGTCGGCTTGATTCCGGTGGGCGGGTTCCTGATCTTTGTGGCTATCCTGGTCGGGATGGCTGCCCTGGTTCCAGCAGTGTGGCCCTGGCAGTGGAACCGCCGGCAACAGCCTGAAAGAATTGTAAGCCATTAGCTTAATGGAGAGGCCTCGAATGACTTTCTTTAAGAAACTATTCCAGAATCGGGCCTTTTTTTCTGGTGAGATTGCTTTTACCGGGTTATGTCTGGCTTTCATCACCGGTGGATACATCTGGCGTGGAACTTATTCGGTGCAGCTTTTCGGCTACCTGGCTGCTGGCCTGGGCGCCACCGGCTACCTCTTCTGGCGAGGCGTTATCCGGCGGATAAAACTGCCTTCAAGTGGGCTGGAATGGGTGTTCGGGGTGTGCGCGCTGGCAGTGGATTTGTCGCTGGTCTTCTCACCCGACCCTCGCCAGGGCGGCTGGAGGGTAGGCGAGCTGCTGGGTTACCTGCTGCTCTTCTATCTCTATATGGATGCGTTTAGGGCGGGATGGAATCGAAAAGGGGTGGTGGCTGGCGTGCTGGCTTCGACCGGGGTCCTGTTGGTCATGGCAGTGCTGGAAACCTACGTCCAATACAATAATTGGTGGCAGGCCCTGCGTTTTCCAGAGATGCCGCCTTATCCCTATCGCTTTGTAGGTCTGATCGGGCACTCGAATGCGCTGATGGGTATCGCCAACCTGTGCGCGCCGCTGGCTGTGATTGCATTTCTGCGCGCTGGAAGACGCCTGGAACGGTTGGCTTGCGGTGTATGGATTGCTTTTTATTTGCTCAGCATCCCTTTTTCATCCTCGCGCGGCGGCTGGCTGGGATTACTGGTCTGGATCGGAGCATTCCTGCTCTTATGGGGCTACGAGCAGCGGGTCTGGCAGGCTCTGCACAGATGGCGGATGCGTTTGTGGTTTTGGGTAGGGCTAGCCGCTGCAATGCTGTTGCCTGCCCTGGGTTACGTAGGCTACCGCGGGTTTGTTTTTTTTGCCACAAATCCATCGCACGGGGCAGACATATTCGGCGGGCGGCTGGGCTTCTGGATCTGGGCAGGCCAGATCTGGCAGTCATTCCCCTGGCTGGGAACCGGACCGGGGCGCTTTGCCTTTGAAGTGGTCAAAGTCACCCAATCCATCCCCCCGGGCTTCTGGCCGCTTCACCCACACGGCCTGCCGGTGGAGGTCCTGGCCGAATCCGGGCTGGTTGGGTCGGCGGCCTTTCTGCTGCTGGTGGGAGTGGGTTTCTGGAAGCTGTGGAGCAGTTACTCCGTCCAGGCCGGCAGAGACCAGGTATGGAAGCGAGGTATCCTGGCCGGGCTGGTGGGTTGGTTCTTACAAATGGTTGTGGATGACCAGACGATGGTCTTCGGCGAAATGGTACTGGTGATTTTGCTGGTGGCCATGCTGCTGACCTTCGCAGAAAATGCAGTCGCCAAACCCCATCCATTCAGCCTTAACTTATTGTGGCTGCCGTTGTTGGGTTGGCTGGCATTGTCGGGTTGGAGTGTGTGGGGTTACCAGCCGATGGCGCAGGGTCTGAAGGCAGCAGAGCAGAATGATTGGCAGCAAGCAGCCTTGTACATCCAACAAAGCGCAGAGCGTGACCCGGGTCTCTCGTTTTACGCCACCGAGGCCGGTTTTGCCTGGGCAAGGGCCTGGCAAGTCAGCCGAGATACTGCCGCGCTGGCGAAGGCGCGCCAGGATTTAGAGCGGAGCTTGCACATCGAGCCATCCCTATCCTATCTGTGGGCCAACCTGGCTGTCCTGGATTGGCAAGCCGGGGAACAGCAGGTCGCCATCGATCACATGCAGCATGCCGTGCAGCTTTCACCGCAAGAGCCCAGCTACCTGCTGAACCTGGGCTGGTTCCTGGAAAATTCGGACAACCCGCAAACCGCCAGGGAAGCCTACCTGGGCGCACTGCGGCTCTCGCCCGGTTGGGGGGAGCATCCCTTTTGGCAAGCCAACTCACTGCGCCAGACGTTGTTAGCGGATTGGAAAAATTCCCAACCCGCTGAGGCAGCCGCAGGCCTGGCTTACTGGCAGCGCGCCATGCAAGCCATCCTGGCGGAGGATTGGACAGAAGCCCGGCGCTGGCTGGCTTACGCGCGCTGGGTGGGCGAGCCGAGCGCGGATATCGCCTGGGTGAGCGGTCAGATGGCAGAGGCGCAGGGCGATTTACAGGCAGCCAGGAATATATACGCGAAGGAAGCTGAGCAGACATCCTTCCTGGCCTTCACATCCGCGAACACCAACTCCCTGACCTATTCCTTGTGGCTGAATAATCGCAATGGGCTGGGTTTCGACCTGGCGCCAGGTTACTTGCAGCTCTCATCTGGCAGCGGGCAGTTTAAGGTATTGGAAAGACTGCAGACGCTGGCCCGGCAACTAGGCGACTGCCAGACGGCGAACAAAGCCTGGCAAATCGAACAGCAGGCCAAACGCGGCGGCAGCCTGGAGCCGCTGCCTGCCCCACCGGATTGCCCGTAAACTCACTTGGTGTGGTTTTTCTCCCAGGTCTTGTCGTCCACCAGGGTCACCACCCGGTAGGTTTCGGCGTAGCTCATCTCTTTGCCCTTGGCGGCGTCGCTGGCCCACTTACGTACCATGTCAGACGGGTCCCAATCGCCCATCTGACTCTTGTGGGCGCGCAGTGCGGCGATCTTAATGTCGATGGTATCGTCGATGCACACGTACACGTCAGCCGGCTGCCAGCTCGTGACGTACACCTTGCGCGGCTTGTGAGCAGTCAAGCCTTCTTCGGCCAGATCCTCGAACAGGTTAGGCTGCCCGGCGGCCGGGAAGACGGCGTCCAGGGCAGCCTGGGCGGCGGCGCGGTGGTCGGGATGGTTTATGTAATCTTCGCCTGACCAGACCTGGGTCGGATCGCCGGTGACCACTACCTCGGGGCGGAAACGGCGCATCTCCCGCACCAGCTTCTTGCGCAGGTCGAGGGTGGGCACCAGCAGTCCGTCCGGTTCACGCAAGAAAACCACGTTCTTCACCCCGGCAATTTCGGCGGCTGCCAGCGCTTCAGCTTCGCGGATTTCAGACGCCCGCCCCCGGGTCATACCCGGATCGGCAATGCCTACATCACCGCTGGTGCACAGCACGTAGCAGATGCGCGCCCCGGCGCGCGCCCAACGCGCCATCGTTCCACTGCAGGAAAACTCAATGTCATCCGGGTGGGCCACGATGGCCATAGCGCTTTCAGGAATATAGAAGAGGCTCATAATTAGCTCGCTGGAATGTAATTAGCGGTTGTCCGTGTAAATTTCTCAACCGGGAGGACATCCACCAGCTTGTAGCTGCGGCTGCCCAGGCCCAGTTTTTCGCCGAATTCAGTAATTTTGTAGGGGTCCTTGTATGGGCCGTGGATCCAGCTAAACGGATGGCCCTGGCGGTGGATCACTTCCATGCAGGTGGGGATATTTTCTTCTAACAGGGGAGTTTTGGCGGTCATATCCAGGACGGCCTGGTCGATGGCGACAATGTCATCCGAGCCGAAAATGCCCGCGTCGGGCAAGATGGACATGGAAGTAAAGCCGAAGCAGTCACACAGCGGGGTGATTTGCGTCGCCAGATTGAGGTGGGCGGCCTTGCCCGGGGCAAAAGTCGATAGAGTGATGCTGGCGCTGATGGCGTTGGCCTCCTGGAAAGACTGAAAGTTGACCGGCTGGATCTTCAGGCTGCCGGGAGGGGCGACTTGCAGACAGCGCATACACTGGTTACAGGGTTCGAAGTGCATGTGGATGTTCCCCGGATGTTCTTTATCGTCTACCAGGGCGCCGAAGGGGCAGGCATCGATAATCTGCGGGATCAGGCTCCTGTCCGGGCATTTCTCCGGGAACCAATAGGGGTCGAAATGGTTGGTATCGTGGATGGCGCTGCGCGTCTCCCCGGTCATACAGCCCAGGGCCAGGTTCTTGAAATTACCCCCGTAGCTGTTGCTGGGGTGGCCCTTGGCATGGGCGAAGTTGATCAGGAAGCTGGCATCCTGGATCATTCCGGCCACTTTCCACTCCTTGATATTTTTGTAGGGCCGCTCGTGCGCGTAATAAAATTTCTCCTCAATTCCGGCGCTGGGGTAGATCGGGCAGCCGAGCACTTCGGCAGTATAGCCGCGCCCTTCGGCTCCAGCAATATCCCAAAAAACATCCGCGATGAAAGGGGTACCACCCCCGTCTTTGACCGCCTGGACGACCTTGCGCACGAAGACCGGATGGATGGTGGAATAGCCGATGCCGTTGCCCGTGTGCATTTTAATGACAACGGTTTCACCTTTGACGCGCTCACGAATGTGCAGTTTATCGATAATCAGATCGAGTTTTGCCGGCAGGGTTTCATTTGCCTCCCATTTTGCCTGGCGGGGAGAACCATAATAAACGATGCTGGTCATATAATCACCTTTCTTACGGATTTACCGATGAGGCTTGGAGTTCTAATAAACCATAAAGCACAATTATAACTTGAAAGTGACCCGAGTAGCCTTTTATTGCGGCAGCCTCCACCACCCGGAATCCTGTGGGACTTCTCGCTGCTGCAGCAGTTCGACCCCGCTCTCTTCAAGCCACAGCACGGCTGGGCGGGGCGCCAGGTTGTAGTTGGAAGCCATGCTTAACTGGTAAGCCCCGGCTACCGGGACGAGGATCAAATCACCTCTTTCAACCTGGGGTAATAACACGGCTGGGATGAGTACGTCGCCTGATTCACAAAATTTTCCCACCAGCCGCGCTTCGCTAACCGAAGTGGCATTGGCCTGGTGGACTGCCAGGGCGGTGTACCGCGCCTGGTAGAGGGCCTGCCGGGGGTTATCCGCCAGCCCGCCATCCACAGCGACGATGCGCAGGCCGCTGGCAGTAATTTTCTGGGAGCCCACCCGGTACAGGGCCACCCCGGCGCGCCCTACCAGGCTGCGGCCCGGCTCGAGGATCAGGCGCGGCAGAGGCCAAGCCAGGCGGGAACATTCTTCGTCGACCGCCCCGCCGACCGCCTCCAACCATTGTTCGTAGTTATCATCCGGGTCGCCGGCGGAGTAGCGTACTCCCCAGCCTCCGCCCGGGCTGAATTCCAGGGGAATGAAATTCTCGCTTTGCGCCAGTTGATAGAGCTGGTGAATCGCCTGCCGGTAAGTCTCCGGTTCAAAAAGCTGCGAGCCCAGGTGCGTGTGCAGGCCGACCAGGTCGAGCCAGGCGCTGGCGCGGGCATGGCGGATGGCTACGGCAGCCTGCCCGTTTTCGATGTGCAGACCAAATTTGCTGTTTGCCCCAGAGGTATCGATGTGAGCGTGGGTGTGCACCTGCAAGAGGGGAGTTACCCGCAGCCAGATGCGCGCTTTATTGGTTCCCCTCCGGAAGGCCAGGCTTTCCAGCAAATACAGCTCGTCCAGGTTGTCGACTACGATGGCCTGGGCGTTGATCTCCAGGGCAGCCGCCAGCTCTGCCTCGCTTTTGTTATTGCCATGCAAGTGGATAGCGCCCGGGGGAAAACCTCCCCGCAAGGCCAGCTCCAGCTCACCCAGGCTGACCACGTCGATTCCCAGGCCCATCCCCGCCAGTCTGCGACTCAGGCCTTCGGAAAAGTAGGCCTTGGCCGCGTAGGCTACCAGGGATTCGCCAGAGTAAGCTTGCTTCATTAAATTTTTCAGTGTGTTGACCTGGTGACGGATGGTGACAGCATCATAGAGGTAGAGCGGGGTGCCGTACTGGTTGGCAAGCAGCTCCAGATCCTGGTTGGCGATGGTCAGACAGCCTTGCGGCGAGATGTGGGAGGAGAGAGGGAGAAGGGGGATGGAGTCCATGGCATGATTGTAAACTATTTTTCCCGGTTATAATCATCATTTATGAAACCAGCACCTGAACAACCCGGGCTGCCGCTTCAGGAACTCGAAGGCACACTCGAACGGATTACTTTTCAAAATGAAGAGAATGGCTACACGGTTGCGCGGCTGGTGCCCAGGGGAAAATCCGTCGAAGTCACCGTGGTCGGGGCGCTGTCAGGCGTCAATGTGGGCGAATCGGTGCGCCTGCACGGCCTGTGGGTTACCCACTCGCAGTACGGCAGGCAGTTCGAGGTGCGCTCTTACACCGTCCAGCTCCCGGCCACCATCGAAGGGCTGCGTAAATACCTGGGGAGCGGGTTGATCCGCGGCGTGGGGCCGGTAACCGCCAAGCGCATCGTCGACTATTTTGGCCTGGAGACGCTGGAAGTGATCGAAGAGTCCCCACATCGCCTGCGTGAGATTTCCGGCATCGGCGATAAGCGCACGGAAGTGATCCGGCGCGCCTGGGAAGACCAGAAACAGATCAAAGAGATCATGGTCTTTCTGCAGGGGCACGGGGTAAACGCCAGCCTGGCAGTCAAGATCTACAAACAGTACGGGGACGCTTCAATCGAGGTGGTGCGTCGCGATCCTTACCGGCTGGCCAAAGATATTTACGGGATTGGGTTCAAGACAGCAGACAAGATCGCCCGCCAGATGGGCCTGGCGGCCGACGCCCCACTTCGCATCCAGGCCGGGCTGGTGTATGCCCTGCAAACGCTCAGCGACGAGGGACATTGCTTTGCCTGGCAAGGGCAGTTGATCGATGAGGCAGCCCGCCTGCTGGAGGTGCCCGGAGCAGCCTGCGGGGAGCAGCTTGCGGCGATGCTGTCCATGCAGGAAATCATCGCCGAAGAGGAGGCGATTTACCTGCCGCCTTTCCTGTATGCTGAGCAGGGTGTGGCGGGCAAACTGGCGCGTATCCTGGCCGCCGGGCGGGACCGGCTGGACGTTTTCCCGTCTATTGATTGGCCAGAGGCTTATGATTGGCTGGATGCCCAGGAAACGCACAGCTGGGCGATCCACCTGACTGCCCAGCAAAAGGACGCCATCCGCATGGCATTGACCAGCAAGGTCAGCATCCTGACCGGCGGACCGGGCACGGGCAAGACGACTATCACGCGCAGCCTGATCCACCTGCTCAAGAGGCACGGCTGCTCGGTGCTGCTGGCGGCTCCTACCGGGCGGGCCGCCAAGCGGCTCAGTGAAACTACCGGGGTGGAAGCCAGGACGATCCACCGTTTGCTCGAATATAACCCGGCGGCTAGCAGCCAGTTCCTGCGCGACCAGGATAACCCTCTGGATGCCGACCTGGTGATCATCGATGAAACCTCGATGGTGGATATCTTGCTGATGAACCATCTGCTCAGCGCCATCGAGCTGGGCAGTCATTTATTGCTGGTGGGAGACGTAGACCAGCTCCCCTCGGTGGGAGCCGGGAATGTGCTGCGCGACCTGATTGACAGCCGGGTCTTGCCGGTTACCAGGCTGGAGATTATTTTCCGGCAGGCGGAGGACAGCTACATAATATTAAATGCCCACCGCATCAACCAGGGAGAAATGCCTCTGTTTGTCCAGAACGCCAGCGACTTTTTCTTGTTTTCGGAGTCTGACCCCCAGAAAGCGGCCGATTGGGTGCTGGAGCTGGTTGCCCGGCGCATCCCGGCGAAATTCGGCTTCGACCCGCAGGAAGACATCCAGGTGCTGTGTCCCATGCACCGCGGCGCCGCCGGGGTAAGCGAGCTCAACCAGCGCCTGCAGGAAACCCTGAACCCACCCACGCCGGCCAGGCCAGAATTCGTCCACGGCTCGCGTACGTTCCGCAGCGGTGACCGGGTCATGCAGGTGCGCAACAATTACGACCGGCAGGTGTTCAACGGCGACCTCGGCAGGGTGGTAGAGATCGATCTGGAAGAAAAGGTCGTCTCAGTGGAGTTCGATGGCCGGCGGATCGATTATGAATTCAGCGAGTTGGACGAATTGGTGCACGCTTATGCGCTCAGCATCCATAAATCGCAGGGGTGCGAGTTTCCGGTAGTGGTCATCCCTTTGCTCACCCAACATTTCCGCATGCTGCAGCGTAACCTGCTTTACACCGGCGTAACGCGGGCGCGCCGGCTGGTAGTGCTGGTGGGCAATAAAAAGGCTATCGCCATCGCCGTCCACAACGACCGCATCGCCCAGCGCAATACCCGCCTGGCGCAGAGGTTGGAGGCAGCCTCCGTCTCTATCCAGTCCGAAAATAGGCGCTCCACCGGCTACCACAGCCGGTCCAATTAAAGCAAAACCCCACCGGTACCGGTGGGGTTCGAAGTCATTTCCTGTCTTATCGTTTAAAGAAGGGTGACTTTGGCAGCCTGCAAGCCCTTGGGGCCCTTCTCGATGGAAAACTCCACCTTTTGGCCTTCTTCAAGGGTGCGGTAGCCTTCGGTTTGGATGGCGGAAAAATGGACGAAGACATCCGGGCCACCTTCTTGGGAAATGAAACCATAACCCTTGCTGCTGCTGAACCATTTGACGGTACCGACGACGCGCTCTGACATTGTATTTCTCTCCTTGCATTTATCACAAAAAAGTTGGTCTAACGAGCGTTCCGGTCTGTCGATGCGAGGCGAACAAAAAAACGACTCAAGCGCATGCGCCGAGCCGTTCTCCTATTTTTTGACCGACGGAACCTTCACGCATCCTACTGAAAATCAGTATACCAGAGGGTTAAAAAAGAATCAAGATAAAAATTGACAGATAAAAAGAGCAATATAAGTTGGCTGCTATTTGAAACACACAACAAAGCCGGGCGACAAAGTTCTTGTCGCCCGGCTGGGAGCTATTAGGTACGAAAGTTTACTTGATGGTCAGTGCGAAGGTTCCGTCGTTGCCCGCGTAGCCCCAGGCATACCTGCCGCCGACGTAGGTGGTCAGCTCAACCCACTTCTTCGCTGCAGGATCGAACCAGAGGATATCCAGTTTCTTTCCCGCCGGCAGAGTGAAGCCGTCTGGCAGGGTGAAGCGCACCATCATCGGGCCGCCCAAGACGTCGATGGGCTGGCCGTCGGGGCCAGTGATCGACAGGTCGAAGGCTTTACCCTGGAAGGTGATCCCATCCGGAAGCGGTGCAGGTAACGCGCCCTCGGCCAGGGCCAGGAAGGTGCCGATGCTACCGCCAGGCACGATGCAAGGAGTCAGAACTGCTCGAGCCCACTCGAAGTCAGGCGTAGGAGGAGTCTTCTTCTCCAGGTAGAGGAAAGTGGTTCCGAACTGGCAGGAGAGCGTGCCGCTGTTTTTGCCGGGTTCCGTGTAGACTTTGATGATCTGCCAGGGCAAAGGAATTTGTTCAGTGGGTCCAGCGCCGCCGGGAACCTCTTCTTTGCATTCCGTGTCTAAACCGAAGTGATTGATTGTGGCTCCATTGCCCACAAACTGTTTATGCTTGTTCCAGCAGGCCTGAGAGTTGTAGATACTAACGGTGGCGCCGAAGGTATTATCAATCACAAGTCCATCGTAAGCGTTGCTGTTGAACTTGCTATCCGAGATGGTAATGTTTACACCGTTCAGGATAGCCCCGTCGCCGCCGTTGTGATTGGCGATAACACCATCCAGGGTGATCGATCCGGTATTATCGAGGGTGGCGCCGAAGAACTCAGGGCCAGGATTGTAATCAACCACCAGGCCGTTTCCACCATTGCCGCTGAAGTGGCTGTCAGAGATATTAGCCTCGTCTCCGAAGGAGATGTAAGTGCCGAACCAACCATTATCGTTAGCCTGTACATGGTCCAGATTGACATCACCGCCGGAGACAACTGCCAGGCCAAACGCGTCGTTGTGGTTGAAGGTACTGTCGTAAATATTAACGTCGCCGGCGCTGCCGAAGAACGAGTTGTCTGGCAGGCCAGTCGCAGCACTTAAATTACCAGTTGCCGAACTGCCCATGTTAAACAACAGGTTCAACAAACCACCATAGTTACCCACCACCGCGCCGAAACCATGGTTATAGCTGGCATCTACCTTGTCAAGCATGGTATCCCCGCCGGCAAAGGCTATCAAGCCGCCGCCAATGGGGAAACCCTCAGCAGATGCAAGCGTAACTGGCTGCAAAACGGTGCCGTTTTGG
Organism: uncultured Chloroflexia bacterium; assembly: GCA_963820415.1. Classification (GTDB taxonomy): domain Bacteria; phylum Chloroflexota; class Anaerolineae; order Anaerolineales; family Anaerolineaceae; genus CAWFZT01. Next base: position 630,939 of record CAWFZT010000006.1, read on the forward strand.
TCGAAGGTGCTGGTATCGATTTCTACATCGCCAGCGCCCAGTAAAGCTGCGCCCAGTAAGCAGTTGTACGAGGCATCCGTGTTTGCGACGTAGATATCGTCAAACAATGACACACCCAACAACCCCACTGTGTTTCCGTTGAATTGGCTGTCGGTGATGCTAAGATCGCCTCCTGCGATGGTGATACCGCCAAACCAGTTGTTTTTCTCGGCGTAGACGTTTTGAGCAGTGATGTCGCCGAAGAGAGTGGCGGCCAGGATGCCGTTCGTGCCATTCATATTGGCATCTACTTCACCATAGAGTGGCTGGGCTACCGCGGCTTCGCTCCCGCCCAGGGTTATGTCGCCGATCAGGGTAGTGGCAACCAGGCCGTTTTCACCGTTTCCGTAAGGATTCGCTCGGAATGGAGCTCTCATCATAGGGATTCCCAAAGACGCCGTTAAAGACCGTCACATCGCCGAGCAAAGAGGCCAGTACTGCCCCGTTGTCTTCGTTTGCCCCGGCGAAGACGTCCGTCAGATAGATATCTCCCAGGCTGAAGGCGGTCAGGCCATTCTCGCCATTCTTGAGGAAGTTATCCCCTTCCACATCCAGGCTGCCGAGCAGCGAGACGATGGCCGCGCCATCCCCGCCGTTGCGGTAGAAGCCTGAATCCTCCAGGTAGATGTCGCCCACCAGTGAAAGCGCCGTCAGGCCATTTCCACCGTTGCCAGCAAAGATGCTGGGGTCTACAACGATATCGCCCAGCCCTGAGATGACTGAAGCGCCAGTCCCGTCATTATGGAAGAAGCCTGAATCCAACAGAATGATGTCGCCCAGTGAAAGCGCCGTCAGGCCATTCCCGCCGTTGCCAGCGAAGATGCTGTCGCCTACACCAACGCCGCCCAATACTGAGATGGCTGAAGCGCCAGTCCCGTCGTTGTGGGTGAAGGCTGAATCCACCAGGAGGATGTCGCCCAGTGAAAGCGCCGTCAGGCCATTTCCGTCGTTGCGCTTAAACTCGCTGCCGCCTGCCACGACGCCGCCCAGGACTGAGATGGCTGAAGCGCCATCCCCGCCGTTGCGGTAGAAGCCTGAATCAACCAGGTAAATGTTGCCCACCAGTGCAAGCGCCGTCAGTCCATTTCCGCCGTTGCCGGCGAAGATGCTGGGGTCTACACCGATGTCGCCGAGCAGTGACATGGCTGAAGCGCCAGTCCCCTTGTTGCGGAAGAAGCCCGAATCATTCAGGTAGATGTCGCCCAGTGAAAGGGCCGTCAGGCCATTTCCGCCGTTGCCGGCGAAAATGCTGTCGCTAACCCCGATCCCTGTCGTGGCGAAAGCGGTCAATCCATCCCCGCCGTTTTCGAGGAATTTGCTGTGCCCGATCAATACACCATTGGCGGAGCTGCCATCGCTGGCCAGGTTGGAGAAGAGCGAGCCGCCGCCCAGTCCACCCATTGATCCGAGCCCCAGGATCTCTCCCCCGGCATTTTTATTGCCTTCGGCGAACACGCCGAAGTCTTCTGCTGGGATGAACAGGCTGTCAGGCTTAAACAGGTCTTCGTAACTTCCCAGAATTACATTGCCGCTGCTCAGCACGTCCAGGCCGATCCCCTGTTGGTAGGGAGCAACGGGGGCCACAGTGTCCGAGACAGCCACCGTGCCGTTGAAGGTGCTGTTGGTAACTTCCACGTCAGCCGGGCTGAGCAGGAGAGCTCCGTAGTTCTGGTTGCCGGAAGCTCCAACCTGGTCGAGGTAAATGCCCTGATAGGTGCTGCTACCCAAATCTGCCGTAGTAACTTCCGCGCCAGAAGCCAGCGCGACCAACCCGGCATAGCTGTTCACGTCGAACTCGCTATTTTCAACACTGATTGTCCCCATACCGCTGCACTTGATACTCAGTTGTAGCAGGCAGTTATCCAGGAAGGCGCCCATGCCGTCATTAAAGCTGCCGTTGACATCGTGGACCCTGATATCGCCCGGGGTCATGACTGCCAGGCCTTCGCCGTTGTTGCCGTAAAAGTCAGAGTTCCCGACTACCACGGTATCCGGGGAAGCCGAGTAAACAAAAGCCCCGCCCGGGTTGAGTAGCAGGGATTCCAGGGGCGGTATGCCGCCCAAACCCATCGCAATATCGACCAGGAAATTATTGGTCGTATTCAAATTGCCGTTCACTTCGGTATTGAACACGCCGGCAAACCCGCCCGCGAACGCCAGCAGGCCCGGACCGCCATTCTTATTGAACTGCGAAGTGAAAGCGGCGCCGTCGGTGATTTGCGTTGCAGCATCCAGTGAATCGCCAGCAATGATGATCTTGCCTGAGCCGGTGCCTGTTCCATCCGTCAGGTCCATGAGGGTGTTGAGGGTCGCGCCTTTGCCGGAGTTCCCATTGGCGGTCACATCCTTCAGTTTCAAATCGCCGCCGGTGGCGTACACCTCGAGACCGGTGCCGGTATTTTTCCCAAAGTTGCTGTCCTTGACAACCACGTCGCCGGAGTCGCTGTCGATAAACGAACCGCCGCTCCAACCCATGTAGTCTAAGAGCGTACCGATGATTGGAACAGTGTGGGTGGCAGGTGAAACGCCGTTCCCATTCGCATTAGAATCCTTCACCAACACAAAGCCGTCGCTTCCACCCCCAGTGGCAGACTGGTTCTGTATCCACAGGCCAGCCGTCGCATTGCCATTGAACTCGCTGTTCTTGATGATCAGGGCGCCTTTATCATTCACAAAGGCTGCCCCAGAGGCAGTGTCGGGGTACAGGAACTTAAAGGGTGTCAGAGTTGCATCCGGAACGCTTTTGCCGTTATTATCGGCGGTGACATCGTCCAGGACGATCTTGCCATCCTGCCCGGTGACGTACAACCCGGCGTAGCCGGAGTTGCTGAAATTACTGGGATCGATCGACAGTGTGCCGGTGTTGTTCTTCAGGTAAGCGCCGTAGCGGTAAGCTGTAGTAATCACATCATCCATCGAGATGTCGCTACTGTTCTGGATGTTCAGAGCATCTCCATTTGCCGCGACGCCGAGGAGGCTTTTTCCGTCTGACATTACATTGACCGTCTCCAGAGACAGGCCGTTGGTATTGCTGACGACGATGCCGCCGGCAGGTGAATTTAAGAATGTGCCGCTAGATTTATCAACTTTGACCTTTGTTAACGACACGTCAGTGGAATCCTTGATCAGGATGCCAGCCCCCTTCTTGGTTTCGGTGACGTTGATCGTGTCCATAGCCACGGTGTTCGAGTTGTTGGACACCTTGATGCCGTTGCCCGTACTGCTTTCGTTGATGGTCAGGTCGGTGAGGGTGACGTTGTTGGAATTGACCACTGCCAGGGCGCTGTCAGCATCCGGCGTGGGCGGCAACCCGCTAGTTTTATAGCTGGAGATGTTGAACTCGAACAGGTCCATGCTGACGCTGCTGACCGCGTTGAAATTGGAGATGGTCATAGGCTGTACAAGCTTGGTGGGGACGAGGCCCTGAGACCCGGCAAATGTACCGCTGAACTTGACGCCGCCCAGCAGGCTCAGATCCGTCGCAGCCGCTGGGCTAAAGAAAACCGACTGGTCCAGGGCAATGACGGGTTTGGGGCTCTGGGCTGGGTAATCCACGTCCACGTAAAATACGCCCGAAGCTCCGTCCAACCCCTTGACATAAGTGATGGCGTCTTCAATTTTGGCATAGCTAGTGCAGTCGCCAGCACTGAAGTCAGTGTTGTCTGCCTTGCAGAATTTGACATAGTTCGTCGTCACTCCCTCCGAGACCGGCGCAGACAGCGCATCCACGGTCAGTTGCGAGGCCAGCGACAGCGGCGTGCCGTTGTCGGTCACCACCACGGTCGTGTCAGCCGGCAGGTCTTTCACTGACGAATGAGATGGCTTGCCTTGCCCACCTGTGTCGTTAGACGGGGGCGGGGGCGGCGGCGGTGGTTCTTTCGCAGCGTAAGCCGGTGAGGGCACAATGAGCGCCATCATTACCGTAAGGATGGTAACGATTGCAAGTAAGGTTTTGCTTGCGGTACTCTGCTTCATAATTTCCTCCCAAAAAAAATCGAATCCGCCATGAACCTTGTTTTCTATGATTGCACTGAGAAATTCAGATACCCAAATAGGCCGGACAAATAATTGCCTGACTGGAATCAATAACATTATAACCAGAGTAAAGGTTTTAGTCAACTAGTTTAATTTAATTTAAGATGATCATGCCTCCTTTAGGATTAGGTAGGAAAATGGGCGTGAAAATAATCCCACCCCGGAATTCCTATCCGGCCTAATTAATATTATATTAACTAACCAGGAAGGTGTAAATCATTCTTTATGATGATCTTAAAAGTCAGGCCTTCGATTTCCGGGTTGGCGAGCAGCTCCCTCGCCAGGTCCTGCAGAGTGACCTGGCGAGCCAGTTTTTTACTGCCAGGTATCCTCCATACTAATTCGCCGTCTTAAAGTGGTTGGTCAGCGTATATATAATGTAGTTCTGCCACAGAGCCACAGTTTTGGTCTCCTGGTAATCGTGTGTGCTGAACGTCTGCAAGATCATCCGCCCTTGCATACAGGCTGTCAACACCCCGTAGGAAGATTTCTCAGAAGGCTGCGTCCCGGCCAGCAAGATGGCGTCGCCTGTGCCGGAGATTTTCATCAGGTCGCCGGCTTCATCCATCCAGTAAATGTTAGGCGTGATCAGCGGCGGGACGGTTTTATAAATCGAGAAAAGCGGGTTGTCTTGCTGCAGCCAGTAGATGGAATAGTTTAACGGTTGGTAGCTTGCCGGCCTGGTCCAATTCTTCTGCAGGGTAACCCCGCATTCGTCGAGCAGGAAATTCAGCTTGTCATAGTAATCTTTGTCGACATACCAGACCTCGATCGCCAGGCCAACATTTTTCTTGGCCTGCTGGAGGATCAAATCCCAGAATTCACCTCTCACCCCAGAACGGACCTCAGCCGCCACAATGATCAGGTCCCATTTAGTAGGCGAGTTGAGCTGGGTCATAAAATCGCCGACCGCGTCTCCAACTTCCACAATCTGCCCGCCTGAGAAATCCATCGAGCTGATCGCCTGTTGAACGCGCGGCAGCAGGGCCGGATAACCGCGCACGTCTTCATAGACCAGGATGTTGGCCGATTTGATCTTCGCCTGGATAGCCTGGCCGGTATCCTGGGTGGGTTGAGGGGCGACCTGGATCGTATTGGTCAGGGTGGGAGCTAGCACAGGCGGTACGGTGTAGGTGGGATAAGGCGTATAGGTCGGCGCAGCCGCAGGCGGAGGGTTGGTGGAAGACGGTTTTACCGCGGCCTGCTGGTTTTCGGCGAGTTGGGTAGCTTCCATGTTTGCCAGGCGAGTAGCTTTTATCGAGAGAGCTGCCTGGGTTCCTTCTAAATCTACATTATTATTGTTATTATTGGCGCCGAACACTGGCAGGCTGCACGACAAAATTACGATTGCAAAGACGAGCATAACCAGGCTGATCCGCTTCAATAAGCTCTCCGCCATTTTTTCCTCCTCTTAATACTTAAGCATTATTCTTCATTATATACTTATCTAACGAATTTGAGAATTAGATTAAAGGGCTCTCTGGGAATGACTTTGGTGAACTCCCTACACGGCCATTCCCAATGGCCTCACAAAACGTTTTTTTGGAAATACCATGGCTAAGTCCCAAATTTGGAGGTGTTAGCGTGCGTACGCACGCTAACACCTCCAAATCTGGGGAACTTCCACTGTAAATCCCAATGAGCCTGTAAAGCCCCAGCCCGGATTGTGTTAGAATCAAAAAATCATGGGATTCTCCTCAATCTTATTGGCCTCAAACTCGCCGCGCCGGCAGCAATTGCTATCCTGGACGGGATGGCAATTTATAACCTGCCCGGCGCCGGTGGACGAAACCCCGTGTGCCGGAGAAAAACCGGATGATTACGTCCACCGCCTGGCGGAAAGCAAAGCCCGGGCGGCTTTGGCCCAGGCCACTCAAGCCGGCCAGGACATTTTCGTGCTGGCGGCGGATACCATCGTCGTCGACGGCGGCGAACTGCTTGGCAAGCCGCGCCATGCCGCCGAGGCGACCGCCATGCTGGTACGGCTGCGCGGCCACGTTCACCAGGTGCTGACCGCCCTGGCAGTCTTCGCGCCCCCTGGCCGGCGGCTCTACACCGACCTCTGTATCGCCAACGTTCCCATGCGCGCCTACCGCGCTGCAGAAATTGCCCGGTACGTAGCCAGTCGCGACCCCCTGGACAAGGCCGGGGCGTACGCCATCCAGAACCCAGGTTTCCACCCCGTGACCGATTTTAATGGTTGTTATGCCTGCGTGGTTGGTTTACCGTTGTGCCACCTGCTGCGCACGCTGCTCAAAGCTGGTTTTTTTGCATCTGCTTTGAGCAGCGTGCGGAAAGCTGGCCTGGATGCGCCAGTGGATGTGCCTGGCACCTGCCAGGCCAACCTGGAATACCTCTGCCCGGTCACGCAGAAAATCCTTAATGGAGAATTGTGATTCTTCGCTCATGAACACACATACTCAGCACCTATCTGAAAATAAACCAGGAAGGCGTTTCCAATCCGGTAAAAAAACAAACAGGCTGGCCTGGATATTATTGTTGGCCTTTCTGTTGGCGGCCTGCGCGCCCGCCCTGCGCGCCAGTACCCCCACGCCCACCGTCTTCCCCACCACCACTTTGCCTGCGCCGCAAAAAAGCGTCACGCATACCCCGGACGCCCAGGACGCCGCCCGAGCTTTTCTGGAGGCCTGGCAAAAAAATGATTACGCCACCATGTACGCCAGCCTGTCGCGGGTCAGCACGGACGCTTTGACGACTGACAAATTTACCGCCCGCTACCAGGGCGCGGCCGAGAAGCTCACCCTGCAAAAATTGGACTTTGCGGTGCTTTCCTCGCTGACCAATCCAAAATCAGCCCAGGTGGCATACAGTGTTACCTTCCATACCAACCTGTTTGGCGATTTGAGCCGCCAGATGACCATGAACCTGGCCCTGGAAAACAGCGCCTGGAAGGTGCAATGGGACGATTTAATGATCTTGCCGGAGTTGAAGGCCGATTATCACCTGGCGTTGGACGTGAAAATCCCCACCCGCAGTGATATTTATGCCAGCAGCGGGAAGACCAAGACAGTCGTCACTCAGACCGACGCCGTGGCGCTGGGGGTCGTGCCGGGCGAGATCGACCAGGAAAGCACGCTGCTCAACCAGCTTTCTATTCTGACCGGGAAAACCCCGCAGGCGATCAGGGCTCTGTATGCGAACGCCGGGCCGAACTGGTACGTGCCAGTCGGCGAGGCTTCCATGGCAGACGTCCAGGCCCATTACGACATTCTTTCCGGGCTGGCTGGCCTGCGCATGAATGACTACACTTCCCGTTTTTATTACGATGGCGGTATCGCCCCTCACGTGACCGGGTACACCCTTTCCATCTCTAAGGAAGATCTGGAGGCGTACAAACTCCAAGGTTACCTGGGAGACGAAAAGGTGGGCGCGGCTGGACTGGAGAAATGGGGCGAAGATTACCTGGCCGGGAAGCGCGGGGGGTCATTATATCTCGTAGATACAGAAGGACAGATCGTCACGCGCCTGGCCTCCGTGGACCCCCAGCCTTCCCAGGCTATTACTATGACCATCGACAAAGATTTACAGGAAGGGGCGCAGGAAGCCATCGCCGGTTTCCGCGGGTCGATTGTCGTGCTGGAACGTGATACCGGCCGGGTGCTGGCCATGGTCTCCTCTCCCAGTTTTGACCCCAATTTATTTGAACCGACCAACTACAACAACGCCTATCAGCTCCAGGATATCTTCAATTCAAAGGACCAGCCGCTGGTTAACCGCGCCGCCCAGGGGGGCGGGTATCCACTCGGCTCGGTTTTCAAGATGATTACTATGGCGGCCGCCCTGGAAAGCGGCATCTACACGCCTCAGACCACCTACGATTGCGGGTACACCTTTACCGAGATTCCCGGCCTGACTTTGTACGACTGGACTTATGCCAAAGGTTATAAGGCCAGCGGAAAATTGACCCTGCCGGAAGGCTTGATGCGTTCATGCGATCCTTTCTTCTATCATATTGGTCTGGACCTTTACCGCCAGAAGGGTCCCAAAATTGTTTCCGATATGGCGCGCGGCTTCGGCCTGGGCAGCCCCACCGGCATCGACCAGGTGGCGGAGGCCAGTGGTAACATTCCTGACGCCGCCAACGAAGGGGACGCCGTGCAGATGGCCATCGGGCAGGGCACCATCCTGGTGACCCCGCTGCAGGTGGCCGATTTTGTGGCCGCTATTGGCAACGGCGGCACACTTTACCGTCCCCAGGTGGTTGAAAAGGTCGCAGCGCCGGATGGCACGGTTTCGGTCGCTTTCAAACCTGAGGTGCGCGGCAAGCTGCCGGTCAGCCCTGAGAATCTGAAAACCATCCAGGATGCCATGCTCAGCGTAATAGAAAACAAACGCGGCACCGCCCAAACCGTTTTTATCGGTCTGGATGTGAAAGTTTACGGGAAGACTGGTACGGCCCAGACCTCGCTGGATAAGCCGCACGCCTGGTTTACCGGTTACACTGATCAGAACAACCCCGACCGGCCGGATATTGCTATCGCGGTGATTGCCGAAAATGCCGGTGAGGGTTCTGAAGTGGCTGCCCCGATATTTCGCCGCATCGTGGAGCTGTATTTCTTCCAAAAACCCCTGCGCCTGTACCCGTGGGAGACCAGCTTTTACGTGACCAAGACCCCGACTTCGGAGTTCACCAATACCCCACTGCCGTCTGAAACGCCGCCGGCTGAGACGCCTACCCCAATAGGGGGTCAACCGACCCCTATTCGATGAGCGAGACCACGCAGCCCGGGCAGATCATCCGCCAGCAATCTGGTTTTTTCCATGTGCAGAGTGCCCAAGGCGTGGTGGTGTGCCGGCTGCGCGGCCGCTTGAAACAAGGCCCGATGAAAGGCGACATCCTTTCTGTCGGCGACCGGGTGCAGATCGCCGTCCACCCGGATGGCAGCGGATCGATCGAAGAAATCGAACCGCGCCGCAGCGTCCTGGTGCGTCTCGATCCCCGGCCACAGGGGCTGTACCGGCAAATCCTGCTGGCCAACTCTGACCAGGTGGTGTTGGTGTTTGCCTGCACCCAACCGGCCCCTCACCTGCGCATGCTCGACCGGTTCCTGGTGATCGCCGAAAAGCAGGACGTCCCGGCCTTGGTGGTAGCCAACAAAGTCGACCTGGTGGGTGAGGAAAAGGCGCACTCTATATTTGACATGTATCCACCCCTGGGTTATGCCGTAGTGTACACTTCCGCCCGCACCGGTTTTGGCCTGGAAGAGCTGCGCCAGCGCCTGGTGGGCAAGCTTTCAGGTCTGGCGGGGCCTTCCGGGGTGGGAAAATCCAGCCTGCTCAACGCTATCCAGCCCGAGCTCGGCCTGGCTGTGCGCGAGATCAGCCTGGCTCGGGACCGTGGGCGGCACGCCACCAATGTGCGGGAGATGTTCCCCCTCGACCAGGGGGGTTACGTCACCGATCTGCCTGGCTTGCGTACCCTGGCATTGTGGGATACCCAGCCCGAAGAACTGGATGGCTATTTTCCCGAGCTGCGCCCGCTGGTGCAGTACTGCCAGTTCAGCAACTGCTCCCATCAGAGTGAACCGGGCTGCGCCGTACGCCGGGCTGTAGATGAAGGCCGCGTCCACCCGGAACGCTACGACTCTTATTTGAGGATGCGCTTTGGCGAGTGAAGAAACCTCTGCCCGGCCGACCTGGACTGCCCTTACCCTGGAGAAGCGCCACCCTTTTCGTCTGTTCTATGGCGTTTAATTCACCCACCAGGTGTTCTGGATCGGCCTGTCAGATTGACTGGACCTGGATGCCCTTATGCCGATCACTAACGATTCCTTCGAGGGGTTGTAATACGACCAATTTACGGTGTCCCCATTCCCGATATACCAGGCGTTGGGCTCAGCCTAAAATAAGCTTATATGGTATCCTTTATCTAAGCTCTTTACGTAGCATATATGGAGAGGGTATAATCCTCTCCTTGCGTTTGAAATGGAGTTTTTTGGATGAATTTGCAAGACAACAGCAACGTTTTTGAAGAAACCACGCGGCATGTACCGGTCAAGTCCTGGCGGTCGTGGCTGATTGGGCGCCCGCTGGCGACGGCGGATGCGCCGCATCAAACCATCGGTAAGCTGATTGGGTTGGCAGTCTTTTCCTCGGATGCCATGTCTTCCGTGGCTTATGGCCCGCAGGAACTGATGGTAGTTTTGGCATTGACCGGTGTTGGCAATCTTAGGCTGGCCTTTCCAATCGTGATTGGCATTGTGACCCTTCTGGCAGTCCTGACCTTCTCTTATGAACAGACCATTCATGCTTATTCGGGCGGAGGCGGCGCCTACATCGTATCACGCGACAACCTGGGTGAGATTCCGGCCCAAGTAGCCGGAGCCGCCTTGTTGACCGATTATGTCCTGACAGTTTCGGTTTCTATTTCCTCCGGTGTTGCCCAAATTGTGTCTGCTTTCCCTGGCCTCTTTAATTACCGGGTGGAGATCGCCGTGGTGTTGATTTTATTCATTATGTTGATCAACTTGCGCGGCGTTAAAGAATTTGGCGTCACCTTTTCTATTCCTACCTATTTTTTCCTTATCCTGGCTTTTTTCACGGTAATTGTCGGCCTGATTCGCTACCTTTCAGGTACCCTGGGTATGGTGATCAATCCTCCCAGTCTCGCCAGCGGTGTTGTCCAACCCCTAACAATTTTTTTAATCCTGCGCGCCTTTGCTAACGGTACATCTTCCCTTACCGGGGTTGAGGCGATCTCGAATGGCATCCCCGCTTTTAAAGAGCCGCGCAGCCAAAATGCCGGCACCACCCTGATGTGGATGTCAGGGATTCTGGGATCTCTTCTGTTCGGGATTACTTTCTTGTCTGTCCAGATTGGCGCAATCCCGTCTGAAAGTGAGACAGTAATTTCACAATTGGCCCGTACGGCCTTTGGCGGCCAGGGTTTTTTATACCTGGCGATGATTATCGGCACCACCGTCATCCTGGTGATGGCGGCCAACACAGCTTTTGCTGATTTTCCTCGCCTGAGCGCATTGCAGGCCGCCGACAGCTTTTTGCCGCGCCAGTTGACCTACCGCGGCAGCCGCCTGGTTTACTCGTACGGCATTGCAGCCCTGGCGATCATTGCCTCTTTGTTGGTAATCGTTTTTCAGGCCAGCGTCACCAACCTGATCCCACTGTACGCCATTGGTGTGTTTCTTTCCTTTACCCTCTCTCAAGCCGGCATGGCCCATCGCTGGTGGAAAGCCGGCCATCTGGCGCCAGGTATTGAGATAAAAGAACCCGGCTCGATCTTGCGCCATGACGATAGCTGGCTGCATAAAATGATCATCAATGGCATTGGATCGAGCTGCACCCTTGTGGTGACGTTTATATTTGCCATAACAAAATTCAAGGATGGCGCCTGGATTGTAGTCATTTTAATACCTAGTTTGGTGGGGATTTTTCTCATGATTCACCGGCATTACAAGAACCTGGCCAGCCAGCTTACCCTGGAAAAACATATTCCATCTGGCCGGATTTCCCGCCTGAGAGTGATTATGCCGGTCAGCGGCATGCATCGCGGTACCGTTGCGGCGCTGCGCTACGCCCGTACTCTTTCCGACGACGTTACTGCCGTGCATGTTTCAATTGATGAGAAAGAAACGGTCAAACTGGAAGAAAAATGGGAAAACTGGGGAGAAGGCGTGCGCCTGGTAGTTTTGAATTCGCCCTACCGCCTTTTCCTGGAGCCGCTGCTCGAATATATTGATAAAATCGATGTGACCCTGCGCGGCGACGAAGCCATCACGATTGTTGTGCCACAGTTCATCCCCAAGCACTGGTGGAACAATTTCCTGCATACCCGTACGGCTGAAATGCTGAGAAAGGTGCTTTTACAACGCGAGAACATCGTCATTACTGAGGTTCCTTACCAGGTGCATTAGCTTGACCGGCCTGACCTGTCGCTCCGGTTTGATGGGGTAGGGGAGGGTCCGGATAATTTATGGCGGTAATTAAGACGAGAACAGACCCTCCCTTACTTTGATGTGTGAATCCCCGGTACCTGATTTCCTTACGCATTATTATGAGACTGCTGCCGGCCCCTTTGTAAACCTGTCTGACTTGCCGCTCAAAGAAGCCGAAATCATCCTGGAGCGCATCCGTCTTGAAGGCCAGATTTTCGCCAGCCGGCGCGCCCAGGATTACCTGGCCATCCGCCATGAGTTGGAAAAGCGGGTCAGGGTTCTGTTTGAGCTAAAAGGCGGCCGGCCGCGGCGCCCGCGCCCGCATTATATGATCCTGGGCGCCTGCGCCTGGCTGCGCCAGTGGTATCTACAAGGCTGTGAACTCACCATTCCCCTGGCCGCTTTTAGCCCGGCCATCGTCAGCTTCACTTACGGGGATACTTTCCCCGCCATGCGTTACCAGGACGGCAAACCCTACCGGCAGCAGGTGTATACCCTGCAAGAGCTGCCTGACCTGATCAGGATTTACGGTTTGCCCCAGGAATGGAATGCGGATGGGAAATCCGGTCCGGACCGCTACATCGAAGCCCAGGTTTGGGACGACGCGCCGCTTAAAGCCTGGCTCATTGGGAATCCCCGTGGCGAACTCCCGGATTTAGAGGCGTAAGTGTGCGTATGCACGCTTTCGCCTCTAAATCCGGGGACCTTGCATGGTAATCCCAATGATCCCAAAACCCTGCCTCAAGGCAGGCAGTGAAACAAAAAAACCATAAGGATAATATAATCTATGTGGGTTCGGATAAGTGGATTTTTGGCTTATCCAACTCTTCAGGAGGTAAGCGTGACTCATTTATTGGTAGAACAACTCCGTTTTGCGCGCAGCGAATTTAGGCGTGCGCTGGACGGCGTCTCGGCGCAGGATGCTGTGCGCAGAATCATGCCGTTGAACTGTATCAGTTGGATGGTCGGCCACCTGGCCAACCAGGAAAACCGTTACTGGGTGAACCTGGGGCAGGGCAAGATTCTGGCGCCCGGCTTGAATGATCTGGTAGGCTACCACAAGCCAGCCAGTACCCCACCGCTGGATGAAATGTGGGCAGCCTGGCGCGAAATTACGGCCGCCGCGGATGCTTTCCTGGATATACTGACACCCGAGAAATTGACGACCTATTTCATCTGGAAAGACCAGCCTGTCCAGGAAAGCATCGGGACCATGCTCCAGCGGAATATCTACCATTACTGGTATCACACTGGTGAAGCTGCCGCACTACGGCAGATATTGGGGCATACTGACCTGCCCGAGTTTGTCGGAGATATGTCGCCAGCCATTTTCCATCCCGAGCAATGAGGGAAGGGTATAATCAAGCCATATGACCAGTCCCCTTACCCCTCCGCGCCGGATTGCCATTGTCGCTCATCCAAGGCTGCCTGAGGCGCTGGCTGAAGCCCAGGAAATGGAACAGTTTCTGCAAAACTGCGACAACTGCGGCCTGCAGTCGGTTGCTCGCTCGACGTTGTACGACCAGGAAATGCAAGATCGTATCAAAGCCGGGGAATTCGACATGCTGGTGGCATTGGGTGGAGATGGCACCATGCTGCGCGCCGGACACCTATGCGCCCCGCTGGCATTGCCACTTTTAGGTGTGAATATGGGCCGTTTTGGCTTTCTCACCGAAGTACAGCGCGGCCAGTGGCGTCCAATGCTGCCCAAACTACTGACCGGGGACTATTGGCTGGAACGCCGCATGATGCTGCGCGCTGAGCACTGGCGCGGCGAGCAGTTCTTGGGTAAATATTTGGTACTGAACGAAGTGGTGGTTGCGCGCGGTCAGATCGTGCGCGCTATCCGCCTGAAAGCCTGCGTGGATGGGTATCCCCTGGCCAATTACGTCGCGGATGCCCTGATTGCCGCTACTCCTACCGGCTCAACTGCCTATGCCCTGGCAACCGGCGGCCCGATCATGCCGCCCGAGTTGCACAATATCCTCATCATCCCCGTAGCGCCGCATTTGTCAATGAACCGGGCCATCATCCTCAGCCAGGGCAGCTCCGTCACCATTACCGCCTATACCGATCATCAGGCTTTGTTGAGCGTGGATGGGCAGAGTCCCGAAATGATGCTGGATGGCGATGTGGTTAAAGTGGAAGCGGGCAATGACACGGTCAATTTTGTGCGCTTTCAAGATCATGGCTATTTTTACCGGAATATTACCCGGTATATGGAGCAAAATCCATCTGCAGGTGGTGTTTGATGACTGAAGAGACAACTCCCAAACTTTACTGCTACGTCCATCCCGACCGGGAGACTTTGCTGCGCTGCAATCGCTGTGAGCGTCCCATTTGCAGCCAATGTGCAGTGCTCACGCCGACCGGCTACCGTTGTAAAAACTGCGTGCACGGCCAACAGAAGGTTTTTGATACGGCCCAATCCACCGATTTTATCGCTGCGGCAGGCATTGCCCTGGTATTATCCTTTCTTGGCAGCCTGATCGCCGGGGTGATGGGCTTCTTTACCATTTTTATCGCCCCGATTGCCGGGGTGATCATCGCTGAAGCGGTCAGGTGGGCGCTCCACCGTCGCCGCTCGCGCCTGCTATTCCAGACCGCCGCCGGGGCAGCCGCCCTGGGCAGTCTGCCGCTGCTGGTGCTGGCCTTATTACCCCTGCTCTTTGGAGGTGGGATTGGCGGAATTCTGGGCCTGATCTATCGCGGCCTGTACACCATTTTGGTCACCAGCTCGGTTTACTATCGTCTGGGCGGCGTCGAAATCCGGTAATTCTATGTTGACCGAACTGCGCATCGAAAATTTCGCCATCATCCAGCACCTCGAGCTGGAGCTCAACCCCGGCCTGACCACCTTTACCGGGGAAACCGGCGCAGGGAAGTCGATCATTTTGGATGCAATCGAGGCCCTGGTGGGCGGACGGGCAGACCTGACCCAGATTCGCGGGGGAGCGGAGCGGGCCATCCTGGAGGCTGTTTTCCGCATCCCTCCGGCTAACCGGGACGCCCTCGTGCAGATTCTGGAACGTGAAGACCTTTTGGATGATGCCGATTACCTGGCGCTGGGGCGTGAAATCCGCAGGGAAGGGCGCAGCGCCGCCCGGGTCAACGGGCGGACGGTCAATGTCAGCCTGTTGCGAGAGTTGGGCAGCTTCCTGGTGGATATCCACGGCCAATCCGACCACCTTTCCTTATTGAACGTTCGGCAGCACCTGGTGTTGCTCGACCAATATGCTGGCGATGCGGATATCTTGGAAGCCTACCGGCAAGATTACCAGGTTCTACTGGCGTTGCGACGTGAGCTGAACAGCCTGCGCCAGGATGAACAGGATTCTGCCCGGCGGGCCGAAATGCTCGCTTTTCAGCTCAACGAAATCGAGGCAGCCCGTCTGCAGCCAGGTGAGGAAGAACCCATGCGGCATGAGCGCGACCGGCTGGCCAATGCGGAGAACCTGGCCGGCCTGGCCCAGAAAGCCCTGATCCTCCTGGATGACGGCAATCCAGAAGCGCCCACCCTGACCGACCAGCTTGGCGAAGTGCTGCAGTTGCTGGCATCGTTAAGCCGTATCGACCACAGCCAGGCCCGGCTGCACGAACAGGCCCAGACCTTGGCCGAATCGCTGTCAGAGATCGTGCGTGACCTGCGCGAGTATATGGAAAAGATTGAGTTCAACCCGCACAGGCTGGAACAAGTGGAGGAGCGCCTGGACCTGTTGCACACTTTGAAGCGAAAATATGGCAACAGCTTCGAAAATATCCTGGCTTTTGCCAAAGAGGCCGGTCAGAAGTTGGACACGATCACGCGCTCTGCCGGGCGGATTGCCGAGTTGGCAGCCGAAGAAAAATTAATGCTCGAAAAGCTCTCGCACAAAGCCAGCCAGCTTTCCCGCACAAGGCATGCTGCGGCCGAGGCGCTGGCCCATTCTGTCGAAGAGGAGCTGGCCGACCTGCGCATGGCCGGAGCGCGCTTTATGGTGGAATTACGCCGTGAACCGCATCCCGCCGGGTTGGCGGTAAATAATGGAGAGCATGCGGCATTCGATGAGAATGGCGTGGACCAGGTTGAGTTCCTTATTGCCCCCAACCCGGGCGAAGGCTACAAACCGCTGGTCAAGATTGCTTCTGGCGGTGAAACTTCACGGCTGATGCTGGCGCTGAAACACGTCCTTGCCCGCGCTGATTCGATCCCTACCCTGGTGTTTGACGAGGTCGATCAGGGGATTGGCGGCCGGGTGGGTGCAGTTGTCGGAGAAAAGTTATGGGAGCTTGCCCGTCAGCACCAGGTATTTGTCGTCACCCACCTTCCACAGTTGGCTGCCTTTGGCGACCAGCATTACCGGGTAGGTAAGCAAATACAGGATGGCCGGACCATTACCCAAGTTGAAAAACTCAGCGATACCACCCGTCTGGAAGAACTTGCCCAGATGCTCGGGACCTTGAGCGACGCTAACCGCAGCGCAGCCCAGGAGGCTTTATCCCAGGCGCGCCTACGGGCATCCCAACTCGCTGGGCGCCTCACCGAGAAATGAACAGGCTGAGTGTCTTCCTGCTTGGCTTGCCGGTGGTCTTTGTGGATGGCCAGCCGCTTCAAATTCAAGGCAGGATCCAGCGCACCCTGTTGTTCTACCTTGCCGCTCATGCAGACGTAGTGGGTCGGGATGAGCTGATCCTTTTATTCTGGCCTGAAGAAGAACATGCTCGTAAACGCCTGCGTGAGGCGCTCAGCAAACTGCGCGCCCAGTTCCCCGATCCGGATCTCCTGATCACCACCGGGGAGCATGTCAGCCTGGATCACACCAGGGTTAGCTGCGATGTGCTCGATTTCCAGGCGCTCAACCACCAGACTCAGTGGATTGCACAGCACACGCCGCCTAACGAGGTTTTACCGGAGGCGATTTACCAGCAGATAAACCGGGCAGTCGAATTGTGGCGAGGCCGGCTCTTCCTGTACAGCGCCAACCTGGCGGAAGGTGAGGGGGTGGAGAACTGGCGTCGAGATTTTAGCGCATCCTTGGAGATTGCCTACCTGGGTATGCTGGTGCGCCTGGCGGACCACCACATTGCCCAGGGTGACCTGCAGGCGGCGATTTCCCGCCTGGAACTGGCCAAGGGGCGTGATCCGATTGACCCGGAAATTCATTTCCGTTATTTATACTGCCTGGACAAATTGGGCCGCAGGGTCGAGGCGCTCAGCCATACTACCCTGGTCCAAAAGATTTTTAGTGAAGAAGGGATGGAAATCCAGGCTAAACTGCAAGAATTATGCCAGACGATCCGTGAACGCGAGGTGTTCGCCGAAGAAGTCCGCCAGGCTGGCTGGCCCGGCACGCTGATCGCCCATGCGCCTTTTGTCGGCCGCGGCGAGGAAATGCAACAGCTTCTGCGCCTGTACCAGCATGGCGGCGCGGCCGCCATCCTGGGCGAATCCGGCTCAGGGAAAACGCGCCTGGTGTATGAGCTTTACCAGAACCTGGAACCCACTCCACGGCTTTTACTGGCCCCGGCGCGGGCGATGGAAAAGAATTTGCCCTTCCAACCCTTAATTGATTTACTGCGCCACTCGGTCATGCCGGAGGAATTGCGCAGCCTGGATATCATCTGGGCGAATCAACTGGTGCAGTTGCTGCCTGAACTCTCGGTTATCCGTTCTGGTATCCAGGCTGAGCCAACCCGAGGGAGTGAAGAAGCCCGCTCCCTGGTTTTTGAAGCCTTACACCAGCTTTTCCTGATTGTAGCCAGGCGCCGGCGGATTTTGTTTTTCCTGGACGATGCCCAATGGAGTGACGAAGTCACGCTTTCGGCGATAAATTATCTGTTGGAGCGCAAGTTTTTCAGCCAGCACGGCTTGCTGGTGGCGGCGGCGCGTATCGAGAATACCGATTTTAACCTGGATGTGTTCCTCAACCGGTCTCGCCAGGCGGCGGATTTTACTCATTTGTCTCTCCCCCAGCTTTCCCCGGCAGAGGTTACCGAGCTTACCTGGCGGGTGCTGGGGCAGGAGCCCACCAGCGAAGCGGCCCTGCAGCTTGCCCAGCATACCGGCGGCAACCCGCTTTTCTTGCTTGAAACCTTACGGGCAATCCTTGAAATATCTTCTGGCAAGGGTTCGTTCGATCGGATCGAGCATTTTCCGGTGGCGGGCAGTATTCATGCCCTGGTACGGGAACGTCTACAACATCTCAAACCCCAGGCTCGGCAGGTTTAACCACCGCAGCCGTGATCGGAAAAGAATTCACCCCCGAAATGCTCGAAGCTGCAACGTTCTTAAACACCGAGCAGGTCGCCCAGGCGTTGGAAGAATTGGAGCAGGTCCATCTCATCCATCCCGAAGACCAGTTAGCGCTCCAATGCGGCTATGCCTTTATCCACGACACCATCCGCGAGGTGCTCCTGCTGGAATTGGGAATTGCCCACCGGCGCCTGATCCACCTGCGGGTGGCGCGCGCCCTCGAAGCCAGGTTAGGCCAGCAGGTTGACCGCCAAGCTGCCATCCTGGCTAACCATTTCGAGCAGGGCGGCGAGCCATTGATGGCCTTCCAGTATTGGATCGGCGCCGGTGAAAATGCCCGCCGGCTGTTCTCCCCGTCGGAAGCCAATATGGCTTACCAGCGCGCAGAACGCATATTGACCAAAATAAAAGACCTGTTGAGCGACCGGCAAATTTACCAGCTTTACGCCGGTTGGAGCAATATCGCCGATGATACCGGAGATTTGCCCACTATGCTAAAGGTTTATACAACCTTATTACAGATCGGCGAACAGCGACACAGCCCGTTCCTGGTAGGCAGCGGGTTGAGCGGGCTGGGGAAAGCCTATTATTTGAGCGGTAAGCTCGACCGGGCCGCCGAGAACCTTGAGAAAGCCATGGTCTACCTGGCGCAGACCGAGGATCTTTACGAACGCATGGAAGCCTACTGCCGCTCAGGTCTTCTATTAGCCATGCAAAACCAGCACCTGAAGGCCATTCAATCCCTTGAAACGTCCATCGAACTGGGTAAAAATGCCCGTGAGCCGCGCGACCTGCAGGCATTGGTCGATTGCGAAAATAATTTGGCTCTGCTCTTTAATCTATCTGGCTGGCCCAGCCGGGCCATCACCCTGATCGACCAGGCGCTGCAGACCAGCCAGGCCATTTTCTATACATCCGCGTTGGCAGGGTCATCCAGCATTAAGGCGATGGCCCTGTTTTACCAGGGCAAGTACGCCCAGGCGATCGCCTTCAGCCTCCAGGGGCTGCAGTCGGCTGAAGCAATGCAGGATTGGCGTGTGGCAACCTTATTTTACCTGGTATGCGCCCGCTCCAAGATGGCTTTCGGACACATCGATGAGTGCTGGCAGTATCTGCAAAAAGCCAGGGCATTTGCCGAACGCTACGGTTACCGGGAATGGATCTGTGAAGTGCATTGTATTTCCGGAGATATTTACCTGTTTTTGCAAGATTTTCCCCGGGCGGTTGAAGCATTTCAACTGGGCGCCTTAGAAGACCAGCCCAGCTTCGAAACTTTGAATAGTCTCTACCGCCTGGGAATGGCTACGGCTTCCAACGGCGACGAAGCTGCGGGTCAGGCCATTCTGGAGAAAGCTATCCACATTGCCAGGCAGGTCAACCTGGGTGCGATTTTTTTGCCCGCCGAATTGGCTCTGATTAGAATACGCATCAGAAGCACCCCCGTTGAACAGTATTTGCCCCTTCTCGAAGCTTATACTGCTGAACCACGCCTGGCTGAAATTGCCCAGGCTGGCCTGTTTTTACGAATGGTGCGCCTGGAGATTGCTATACTTCTGCATCACACACAAGAGGTTGAGGCTCTGGCGCGGGCTTTGATCGCCTGGTCAGAAAATCTCGGGAGTCCTTTCCTAGGATTGCCCGCCTGGAGGTTGCTGCTCGGGTATTGTGACCGGCAGGATCCCCTTTACCGTGAAGCCTGGTCGAGGGTAAAAGCGAGCCTGGACGAAATGCGCCTTCATGCCCAAACCAACGAGATTCGCCCATTGTTCGACCGCTTTTACCAGGAAACGCTGAAGCGTTACCCCGAATCTTAATGGATCTGTGGAAGAACTCAGATTTTTGGTTATTATAATAACCAAAAATTTGGTTATCCACGAACCATTTTAATATGGCTTTAATGTCAACGTTTTGGCAACGCCTCCCGTGTACAATGCTCCTGAATCCAGTACGCCGCTGGAACATGGGAAGTAGGGGTCCTATGTAAGAAGGCCGATAGTGTTTGGGGGACATTCACTATCGGCCTTTTGTTTTAATCTTTTTATAACTCCCGTTTCGTGGGAGTGGAAATTCCCACTTTATGGGGACTACAGTCCCCGTTCTATGGGGAATGCAGATGGGCGATGGTCACGCCTTCTCCACCTTCATTATCTTGTCCATTTTCCCAGTGAGAGATGTGAGGCGATTCCTGTAGGGCCTCGCGCACGACCTGGCGCAAGCGCCCGGTGCCTTTTCCGTGGATGATGCGTACATAAAGTAGGCCGGCCAGGAAAGCCGATTCCAGGTAACGGTCGAGGGCGTCCAGGGCGTCTTCAGCACGTTGGCCGCGCAGGTCCAGCTCCATCCCCGGCGAGGGATAGAAGGGCGTGGCAGCCTCCTTTTTCACTTTTTTGCCGTGTTTCTCTATGGCAGGCGCAGGCGCCGGGGCGCTTTCTTCGCTTTCACCGCCCCGCTGTATATCACCCAGCCGGGCGCGCACTCTTAATACGCCAATCTGCACTTCGACGTCTGATTCGCCCAGGGTAGTCACCAACCCATCCAGTTTTAGTGACCGTACGCGCACTTTTTCCCCTAAACGTATCGGGTTTGTAGAAGGTTTCTCGACTTGCCGCCGTTCTACCGGTGCCTGGACGGTTTCCTGCATGTCCTCTATCCGTTCTTGCAACGGTTTCAGCGCCTCCAGCGGTTGACGGGCCCGGCTGAGGGCGCGCCGCAGCTCTTCCAACTCAGCCCGCAAGTTCTCCAACTCTTCTTCGGACTGGAGGCGCGCCTTTTCCAAAAGAGCCAGGCGCTCATCTTCGATTTTTTCCAGGCGAGCCGCCAGGCTGGCGCGCAGCTTTTCGGTTTCAAACTTGGCCCGGTCAGCCGCGCCGCGTGCCCGGCGTGCCAGGTCACGCTGGTGGTGGATTTCGTCCAGCATGTTGTCGGCCCGCAGGTCATCCGGGTTTAGCGTGGTGCGGGCTGCCTCGATGATTTCCTGGGGAAGGCCCAGGCGTTCGGCGATCAGCAGGGCGTTCGAGCGTCCGGGCAGGCCGATATTTAAGTGGTAGGTCGGGCGCAGGGTGCGCAGGTCAAATTCCATGCTGGCGTTGACCACCCCAGGGTGGTTGTGGGCGTAGGCTTTCAATTCGGGGTAGTGCGTGGCAATCAGGCAGGGGATTTTATGCTCCAGTAAAAAGGATAGGATGGAGCGCGCCAGGGCGGCGCCTTCCTGTGGATCCGTCCCTGCCCCCAGCTCGTCCAGGAGCACCAGGCATTGCTGGTCGGCCTGTTTGAGGATGCGCACTATGTTGGTGATATGTCCTGAAAAAGTGGACAGCGATTGCTCGATGGACTGCTCATCGCCGATGTCGGAGTAGACTTCGCGGAACACGCTCAGGCTCGAACCGGATTGAGCTGGGATATGCAGGCCGGATAGGGCCATTAAAACCATCACCCCGACCGTCTTGAGTGTGACCGTTTTTCCGCCGGTGTTGGGGCCGGTGATGACCAGCGAGAAAGTGCGCTCATCCAGCTCCACATCGATCGGCACTACGCTGGACTGGTCGAGCAGGGGATGGCGGGCATGGTACAGGCGAATGGTGCAGCCCGGGCTGTCGCCAGGCGGGCTGGGGAAGGGCGCCAGCACCGGTTCGGAGGCCTTGAGGTCGTCGGCGTATTTGGCGCACATCAAGGCCAGGTCGAGTTCCGCCAGCGCAACTAAATTGGCTTCGATCTGCTCGGCGTTGCGCCCCACCCCGGCCGAAAGGTCGGTCAGGATACGGCGTTCTTCATCCCGCTCGGCCAGTTGCAGTTCGTGCCAACGGTTGTTGAGCTCGACCACCACCAGCGGTTCGACGAACACCGTCGCCCCCGAGGAAGACTGGTCATGAATGATCGAGCGGACTCTGCCTTTGAAATCAGCCCGTACGGGGAGGACATAGCGCCCATTACGTTGGGTGATGATGGGTTCTTGCAGCACCGTGGCCATGCGCGGGTCGTTGATCATGCGCTCCAGGCGCGCCATCAGGCGCTCGTGAGAAATTCTCAGGTCGCGACGGATAGTAGCCAATTGGTCAGAAGCCTGGTCGAGGATGTCGCCACGTTCAGAGATGGCCCGACCAATGTTGTCCGCCACGCCCGCGGGCGGGGTAAGGTCGGCGGCAATCACCGCCAGGTTGGGATAGCCGCTGCCCAGTTTGTTGAAGGTGCGTGCCAGGAGGTGGGCCGCAAGCAGGGTATTCCTGACGTCCAACAGCTCGGAAGGCTGCAACACCCCACCCCGCCGGGTCAGGTCTACCTGTGGGTGAATATCGGTAGCTCCACCCACGCTGATATCTATGTTGATGCTCAGCATCTGGCGGGCTTCCCGGGTGAGCGCCAGCCGGGCGGAGGCCTGTTCCAGATCATTAGTGGGCCGCAGCTCGCGCGCCAGGGCCGCCGAGGCAGAAAAGGCCGCGTAACCGGCCAGGCGTTCCAGGATTTTCGGATATTCCAGGGTGGTTAGAGTCTTTTCGTCCATAGCGCAGTGAGTTTACCACATAACCCTGAGCCTGGGGTTTTCGAAAAGGGGGCTGATTGTCTTATAATCAATCTATCAGCTCAATTTTCACTAAATATGGACCGTTAAGGACTACAGAGGACTGTAAATGCAACCAATCCATCCCAAACACGGAATAGGAACGCTCGTCACGCACTATGGCGAGATGCGCAACCCTTTGAATGCCCACGTGATGCCGATCTATCAGACTTCCGCCTTTGTTTTTCCGGATGTGGCCACCGGAGCTTCCATTTTCAAAGGGGAGACGCCCGGATATATTTATACGCGCCTGGACAACCCCAACCTGCAACAGCTTGCCAGTAAAATAGCCATGCTGGAAGGGTTGGACCTGCTGCGCGCTAATCCTGGGAGCTCACCCGAAGAAATTGTAGATGGGCAGGTGTTTGCCTCGGGCATGGCGGCTGTCACTGCCGCGATCCTGGCTCGGGTGAAGGGCGGTCAGACCATCCTCGCCCAGGAGGCGATTTACAGCGCCTCTTATAACTTCTTATGCGACCTGGCCCCGCAGTACGGCATCCAGACCATCTGGCTGCGTGACCTTTCTCTGCCAGCCTGGGAAGCGGCCTTCCGCGACCATCCCGAAGCGGTGCTGGCTTACGCCGAATCCCCGGCCAACCCGACCATGTCGATGGTCGACCTGGCGGGCGTAGCCGAGATCGCCCACCGTTACCGGGCCTGGCTGGCGGTCGATAATACCTTTGCCACGCCTTACTGCCAGCGACCGCTCAGCCTGGGGACGGATGTGGTAGTGCATTCGACCACCAAGTATCTCTCCGGGCACGGGCTGGTGATCGGTGGGGCGGTGGTCAGCCCGCACATTGATTTCATGCACAACGAGCTGACCCGTATGTTTAAAATCCTGGGCGGCTGCCCGGCTCCCTTTGATACCTGGCTGGCGAACATTGGCCTGAAGACTTTCGAACTGCGCCTGCAGCGCCACTGCGAGAATGCTTTGTGCATAGCCCACTTCCTGGAAAATCACCCGGCTGTCTCGCGGGTATATTATCCCGGGTTGGAGAGCTACCCGGAGCATGCCCTGGCCTGCCGGCAAATGCACGGTTTCGGCGGGATGCTCTCCTTCGAGCTCAAGGGCGGATATAAAGCCGGGGAAGCCATGATGAACCGCGTCCGCCTGGCCACCCTGGTGGTCAGCCTGGGAAACGTGGATACGCTCATCTGCCACCCCGCCAGCATGACCCATTCAAACGTCTCGCCCGAGGCGCGCGCCAAGATGGGCCTCAGCGACGGCCTGGTGCGCCTTTCGGTGGGGATCGAAAACTGTGAAGACCTGATCGCCGACCTGGACCAGGCCATCCCATAAAGTTTAGATCAGTTCGAGTTTGGCCAGAGAAGCCAGCAAGCGCTTGAAGCCCACCAACTCAAAGTGCACGTCGACTTCCTCTTCGCCATCGCGGATGGCGCTATTGAGCACAATGCCCTCGCCCCACACCGGGTGGCGCACATGCATGGCGGGCCGGTAGCGCCGTTCTATTTTCATGCTGCTATCGGGCGGTGGTGCCGAAGGCGCCAGGCGGGTGCTCTCCCAACGGGCGGGCAGCTCCCAACTGCTGGAAGAAGCCCGCCGTTCCGCATAATGCCCTCCCAAGTGGCGGATCAACCCTTCAGGAATATCATCGATGAAGCGCGAGCTTTCGCTGCCCTCGAACGATCCAAAGGTGCTGCGCCGTTCGGCGCGCACCAGGTAAAGATTGTTCTTGGCCCGCGTCAGGCCGACATAAAACAGGCGCCTCTCTTCAGCCATTTCTTCCGGGTCGTCGCGCGATCGGCTGTGCGGCAGCAGGCCCTCATCCAGCCCGATAATGAAAACCTGCGCGAACTCCAATCCCTTGGCGGCGTGCAGGGTCAGCAAAGTGGGCGAATCGCTGCGCTCGGGGATGGTATCCTGGTCGGATACTAGGGCCAGGTTTTCCAGGAAGGCGCTCAACCCCGCTCCTGGTATTCATAGGCCAGCCGGCGCAGCTCTTCTACGTTGCCCCAGCGGTCCTGGCCTTCTTCGCTTTCATCCTCGATATATTCCCGGTAAACCGTATCGCTGACAATACGGTCGAAGAGGGCCGGCAGGGTCAGGTTTGCTCCAACCTCGCGCCAGCCGGCCAACAGGCCGCCAAAATCTGCCAGGACCGTGGTGCCGCGCCCGCCGAAGGCTTTGGCAAACGGCGAATCGGGACCTTTAGCGGCCAGGTCGATCAGCACTTCGCCGGCGCTGGCGCCTGCCTGGCGGGCCGCCAGTTGCAAGGCCACCAAAGTTTTATCACCAATGCCGCGCGGCGGCACGTTGATTACCCGCCCCAGGCTAACTTCGTCCGCCGGGTTCTGCACCAGGCGCAGGTAAGCGATCATGTCTTTGACCTCGCGCCGGCCGTAGAAGCGCTGTGCGCCCACCAGCCGGTAAGCCATGCCGGCGCGCAGAAAAGCTTCCTCTAACAGGCGCGACTGGGCGTTGGTGCGGTACATCACGGCCATATCCCCACCCCGGGCCTTGCCTGCCGAGATGAGTTGCTGGATAGCATCGGCCACATAGGCTGCCTCGGCGTGGTCGTCGACGGCCTCGTATAGCACGATCTTATCGCCAGCGCCGCGCTCTGAGAAGAGCTGCTTGGGAGTGCGGTATTGGTTGCGGTCGATCACTGCTCTGGCTGCGTCGAGCACATTCTGGGTAGAACGGTAATTTTGTTCGAGCAGGATTTTCTGCGAGTCAGGGTAATCGTCCTCGAAGCGCAGGACATTCTTGTAATCGGCGCCGCGCCAGCGGTAGATTGACTGGTCTTCGTCCCCTACGACAAAGAGGTTGCCGTGGAACCCGCACAGGTGCTGCAGCAGCCGGTACTGGGCCATATTGGTGTCCTGGAATTCGTCGACCAGCACGTGCTCGAAGCGGTGGGAATATTTTTCCTTCACAGGCGGATTTTCTTCCAGCAAGCGCACTGCCCACAGCAGCAGGTCGTCAAAATCGACCGCGTTGCAGGTCTGCAGCAGTTCCTGGTAGCGTTTGTATACCCGGCTGACAATCTCGTCCCGGTAGCTGCGGGTAGGGTAAGCAGTGGGGAGCACCAGGTTGTTCTTGGCCTGCGAAATGGCGGAGAGCATGGAAGCCGGGCGATACAACTTGTCGTCGATGTTAAGCTCTTTCAGCGTCCGTTTGACCAGGTTTTCCTGATCGTCCGCGTCGAAAATCACGAAGCTGGAGGTGAAGGGTAGCAGGTTGGATTCGCGGCGCAGGATGCGGGCGCACGTGGCGTGAAAAGTCCCCAACCATACGCCCTGGATTTTTTCACCCAGCAGGCGGGTCAGGCGGTTTTCCATTTCCCGGGCGGCCTTATTGGTGAAGGTGACCGCCAGGATGTTGGTCGGGCGCACACCCAGGGTCAGGATCAGGTAGGCCACGCGCAGTGTCAGTACGCGCGTCTTGCCCGAGCCAGGACCGGCCAGAACCAGTACCTGTCCCAGGTCGGCCGTTACAGCCTGCCGCTGCTGTGAATTAAGATCATCGAGAATGTTCATAAATTCCGCCTGATTGTACTATAGAACCCTTGCCAAGGTGCGCAAGAACTCAGGTTTTTGGATGTAAGCGTGCGTATGCACGCTTACATCCAAAAACCTGCTACAGCTCAGTTACTCGCCAGGATTAATTGCCTCTGGTACAATCTCTTATATGGATTGGGACGTGATTGGCCAGGAGTGGGCCGCACATCTGCTGCAGCAGCATATCGCCCGCGCTGAAACGCGGCATGCTTACCTTTTCACCGGTCCGCCGGGCGTAGGCCGGCGCACGCTGGCCCTGCGCTTTGCCCAATCGCTCAACTGCCCCAACCCACCCGCCCCAGGTTTCGCCTGCGGCGCCTGCCGCACCTGCTTGCAGACCTGGCGCATGCAGCACGCCGACCTTGCGGTGGTACAGCGGCTGGAAGATAAAACGGAAATCCTGATCGAGCAGATCCGCGCCCTCCAGCACAGCCTGTCCCTTTCACCTTACGAAGCGCGCTACCGGGTGGCGCTACTGCTGCACTTCGAGCAGGCCAACGCCAGCGCCCAGAACGCTTTACTGAAGACGCTGGAAGAAGCGCCTGAACGGGTGGTTCTGCTACTGACCGCCAATTCAGCCGAGGATTTATTGCCGACCATCGTATCACGCTGCGAAGTGCTGCGCCTGCGCCCGGTTTCGGTTGAAAGCCTGGAGGGAGTGCTGCAGGCGCGCTATGGATTGGCTGCCGAAAGAGCGCGGCTGCTGGCGCATCTGTCTGGCGGGCGGATTGGCTACGCCTTGCATCTGAACGAGGAAAAAACCGAACTGGACCAGCGCCATGCCTGGTTGGACGATTTGCTGCAGCAAATGGCAGCCAGGCGGCGCGAGCGCTTAACCTACGTCGAGCGAACGATGAAAAAATACGACCGCGAGCGCGACCGTGGGCGCGAAAAAATCCACCAGGTTTTGCTGGTGTGGGAATCTTTCTGGCGGGACGTGTTTATCTCCGCCAGTGGGGCGGACCTGCCGCTGGTTAACCTGGAATACCAGGCAGATATCCTGCGCCTGGCGGGTGCAATTGGCCCGGCGGCGGCGCACGACTATCTGGCCGGGCTTGGGCAGGCGTTGACCCGGCAGGAGAGCAACGTCAATTCGCGCCTGCTGGTGGAGACACTGATGATGGATTGGCCGAAGGTTTAGCCGGTAGAAAAAGGCAAGCCACCGGGCGGTTATGGGATGGCGTCACGCGGGGACTATAGTCCCCGTTTTGTGGGGATTTTATTGAGTGGCGTCTCGCGGGGACTATAGTCCCCGTTTTGTGGGGATTTTATTGAGTGGCGTCTCGAGGGGATTGGATTACCACCTTGCTCAGATCAATCGAATCGAGGATTTTAGCGGCGTTGGCCAGGCTGAAGTCGGGACGCTTTTTGAAAATCCACACCGGTGGATGGTCGTAAACGCTGAATGCCTCTTCGGCAGCCAGCAGATTGTTGTTGAACAACGGCAGGGCTGGTTTCTTATTCCAGGCTACCGTCCCGCCTACATCGGAGATTTCCAGCGGGCCGAATTGGAACGGCGATTGGAAGGCAGCCACCAGGTCAAACCCCAACTGTCCGTCGAACAGCGCCCGGTAATATTCCATGGTCATCGGGTAGTCGCGCGGGATGCGCGGCACGCTCCAGATGGCGCGCTGGCTGGGCACAATGATATAATCCACCCGGGCCAGGTTATCCAGGAACATCTTTTTCTTATTGGCGTCGTCGGGCCAGCGCACTTCCATGGTCAGCCCGTTATAAAGCTCACCAAACGGGTTGCGTCCGAGGAAGGGGAATGGCAGGCCTTCGTCCCAGCTTTCGTTGGAGAGGATTGAACGGGTTATTTTTACCGGGTTTTCATCCTGAGTGGAAACCATCAGATAGTAGGTCTCGTCTTGCTGCACCACCCCATGCTTGAAATCCGCCTCGGCCAGGCTTCCAGCCCCACCGGGGTCGAAAGCGGCTTGCACGACAGCCACATCGAGCGGGTTCTTCCCATTCGGGTCACTAGCGACCTGCACATACAACGCTGCTGGTTTCCCATCCACCTGGGTGTTAATATGAGGGATGGTCACTTTTTGCAAGTCGCCGCTGGCCGGGGCGATGAAGGGCAACTCTAGCGGCGCTCCCTGGCCGACGGCCATCGCGGCTGGGGCGCTGACCTGGGCATTGACTGGCCCCTGGGGGGTATCGATGGTGATTTGGAAGGCAGCCGGGATATTCTGCATGATCCACAGGGTGGCCTGGACGCGCGTGTTGATGGTCAAGTACACGGCGTGCACAAAGCCGTAAGCCCAGGCCAGGCTGCCCACCAGGACCACGCCCATACTGACAACCGGCACGAAATAACGCCGGATAACCGATGCAAGGGGGCGGGCGAGACGGTCAGTGCTTTGAGATTCCCTGGCGCCGTGCTGCCACAATTCGATCAACGCCCAGGCTGCCAGCAGACATAGGAAGGGATATATCGGCAGAAAATAGCGGATGGATTTGACCCAACGGGTGCCCATGAACAGAAAATAGCCACCCGCCCAGACTAGCGGGATCAGGTGAGCGCGCCAGCCGGAGCCATACCTGAGGAAGCGCCAGGCGGCCCATCCAAAGCCAGCCCACACGGCGATGCCCAGCGGCAGGCCCATGCCCCAGATGACCATATTTTCGAGGGGAAAAATAATTGCCAGGCGGTGCGCCCATTGCTCGGCAGGCGGCCCGCCGCCTATGCCGTTAGATTCGTCCTCGGCGACCTGCATGCTGTCAATCCAATCCTGGTTAAGGTGCACGGTAAAGATGGTAGTATTTCCGGTCTCAGCCCGGAAGCTCATCGGTTGGGTAACGCGGAAGGTGACCAGGGTAGCCACAACCGCCAGGAGCAGGTAGGCTGCTACGCCGATGCCAATGTGCTGCAGGTCGCGCAGGCTTCTCAGGCGCAGGTCGGCGGCGCTGATGAAAGCGGCTACCAGGATCAACCCGCCCAGCGGCGCCAGGTTAACCTTGGAGGCCAGCGCCATGCCAAAGGCTACCCCAAACCCGGCATACCAGGCCCAGGCCAGGCGGGTGGGCCGGTAATCCGGTCTGGTTTTCGGCGGTGCGCTAGTAGGGCGGGTTACGGGCGGGATTTGGGCGACCCGCACGGCGCAGTAAAGCGCCGCGCAGGTGAAGAACACAGCAAAGTTATCCACGGTCATGAAATGGGACTGCTGAATCTGCATCACCGCCAGGCCGCTCAGGGCAGCCGCCAGCAGGCCTACCCTGTGGCTGTACAGTCGCTTGCCAATCAGGTAGATCAGCAGCAGCGCTAGACAGTCGGCCAATGCTGATAAGCTGCGCCCCATCAGGCGTATCTCGTTGTAGCCGGTGTTGCCGGTGACCTCTCCCATGACGCGTAGGATGGTGATCGGCCATTGGCCCCAGCGCATGCGGTTATCCGGGCCGTCCTTCATTTTTAGGCCATTCAAGTCGTATTTTTGATACGGGCTGAGCGGCGAGAGACGCGTGTTGAAATAATCGCTCAGCGATTTGGGGATCGAAAGCTGGGTCAGGGTATTGGTTAGCCCGTACTCATCGGGGTGCAGGTTGGCGCCCTGGCTCCAGTTGACCCAACCAAAACGAAATACAACACCAATCGCGATTAAAACGATCAGGAGTGCTTCGAATAGCACTCCCTTCCAGCGCCTGGCGCTGGAATTCGGATGAAAATCCCCGTTTTGTGGGGTATATAAGTCCCCGTTCTGTGGGGTGTTGTTTTCTAAACTGGATTGGCTTGGCTGCATGGATCTCAGTAAAGCTCCTCCTCCAATTTTACTATAAGGCTAGATGCGGAAGAAACCGCAAATTTATCATTCTATACTTGACAAATGCAAACCACAGATCAATCCGGACCAGTACGGATCTTTCGGCCGTACCAGGAGACGGATGAGACCAAAGTCATCGGCGTCTGGCACCGGTCGGGACTGGCCGCTTATACTTACCTGCCGACCTGGCAGACGATGACGCTGGAAACGACAGCGAATGTCTTCCGCACTGTCATCCGGCCATCCACTGCCATCTGGGTGGGCGTGCTGGATGGCCGCGTTGTGGCCTACCTCGCCATGAAAGGATCATATATCGACCGCCTGTACGTCGACCCGCTGGAATGGCACAAGGGATCGGGCCAGCGTTTCATCCGGTTGGCCAAGGAGCTATCCCCCGCCGGGCTGGAGCTGCACACCCATCAAGAAAACTGCCCTGCCTGCGCCCTGTACGAGAGCGAAGGCTTCCGGGCGGTCAAGTTCGGCATTAGCTCGCCGCCCGAATCAGCGCCCGATGTCGAGTACCACTGGCGGCCATAAATTCATATAAGTGAGTTATGGATAGGTCATCTTGAGAGGTTGTGAATTAATTGACACTGTAGGGGCACGAAAGCCCCCAGTTCTTTTGGGGGTGGTCCCATTTGGAGCGTATGAGTTACAATCATGCAATCGTGCCCAGCTGTAAAGGTCACGATACCCGGCGCGGGGCACAACTGCTTGCCTTTAAGCTGAATTTTCCATGACTTTCCGTTGGACCCCTAAGCGCAACCACAGCCATAACGCCATGAAAGTCTTCAATCCTTTTGGCGTTACGCCATAAGAGCGTTATTTTTTGAACCAGCAAAAGAAATTACCGGTTTTCGAGTTTGAAAAGTTGTTTAGGGATCACAATCCATATATAATTATGAGTCAATCCGTCCTAACAGGAGAAAAATTATGCCACAAGAACCAGCCAGGAACCGCTTAGCGCTTAATGGGGGAGAAAAAGCCATTCAGCACCCTCTGCCGCCGATGTACCCGGGCGGATTGAAGATCGGCAGCGAAGAAGAAGCTGCCGTACTGGACGTGATCCGCAGCCAGCGTCTTTTCCGCTACTATGGTCCTAAACCGGGACCATCCAGGGTGGAGGAATTGGAAAAGGCTTTCGCAGCCTTCATGGGTGTAAAACATGCCGTGGCGGTCACTTCTGGTACAGCCGCCCTGATCTGCGCCCTGGTTGGGTTGGGGGTGGGAGCCGGCGATGAAGTGATTATCCCCGGCTATACCTGGATCGCAAGCGCCTCGGCGGTGATTGCCGTGGGCGCCGTGCCTATCATGGCGGAAGTTGATGATTCGCTAACCCTTGACCCGGTAGAAATCGAAGGGAAGATCACTCCCTACACCAAAGCCATCATACCGGTCCACATGCGTGGAGGACCCTGCCGCATGGACGCCATTCTGGAAGTTGCTCGCAAACACAACCTCAAGGTACTTGAAGATACTGCCCAGGCGGATGGAGCCAGCTATCAGGGCCGGCGGTTGGGCACCTGGGGCGACGCGGGAGCCTTCAGCCTGCAGTTCAACAAGATCATCACTTCAGGTGAAGGCGGTATGGTCATCACCAACGATGATGAGGTTTACAAGCGGGTGGTGATGTACCACGATGTGGTGGGCGGATCGCGCAATCACGTCCCCGAAGCGGAGATCCTGCCGGGCGTCAACTACCGCATGAATGAGCTAACCGGAGCTGTGGCGCTGGCACAGCTCAAGAGACTGGATGGGCTGCTGGCCACCATGCGCCGCAATAAGGGCATGATCAAGGAAAGCATCCTGGCAGTGGCGGCGCACAAGGGGATTCACTTCCGCATCATGAATGATCCGGCCGGAGAAGCCGCCATCGGCTTGGTGTTCTTTGCCCCCGATGCTGCCACTGCTCATCGGGTCGGTGATGCCCTCGAGGCAGAAGGCGGCGCCGCCTGGATCCTCTATTCGCCCGATGAGGTGGATTACCATGTTTACCCGCACTGGGCTCCGATCATGGATCAACGCGCCTGGACGGTCAATGGCGGCCCATGGAGAAATCATCCGCGCAAGATCACTTACACCGTTGATATGTGCCCAAAGACGCTTGACTTGCTCAGCCGGGCGGTGCACATAGATATCAGTCCCGATCTGACCAGCCAGAATCTGGAAGAACTGGCAGATGCGCTGAATAAGGTGATTGATGCAGTTTGATTTTTTGAATATATCAAGCGGCGTAACCGCTTGATATATTCAAAAAATCATTTAATAGCGTATCTCAACTGCCTGGCCAGCTCGCCGAAATGTTCGGTATAGCGAATTGCATCAGCGCGCGGGCGGGGCAGGTCAACCGCTAAATCCAGGTAAATCTTGCCTGGCCGAGGGGTGAAAACCAGCACCCGGTCGGAAAGCAGCAGCGCTTCCGAGATGGAATGGGTGACCATGATGACGGTTTTACGCCGCGCCTGCCACAGGTCGAGCAGCTCGTCTGCCATACGCTCGCGCGTCAGGGCATCCAGTGAGCCGAAAGGCTCGTCCAACAGGAGCAGGTCGGGGTCCTGGATCAGGGCGCGCGCGATGGCCACGCGCTGGGCCATGCCCCCGGACAGGTCACGCGGCCAGGCATCTTCGAACCCCTGCAGGCCGACCTGGTTGATCCAGGTCTGGGCCTGCGCCCGGGCTTCCTCCGGGCTGCTGCCTTTCAGCTCCAGGGGCAGGGTAATATTTTCCAGGGCGGTACGCCAGGGCATCAGGTTGGCTTGCTGAAAGACCAGCCCGATGCAGGGCTTTTCGTTGCGACCGCAGGTAGAGAAAGTCACGCTTCCAGCGCTGGGGTTGAGCAGGCCGGCCAGGATGCGCAGCAGGGTGCTCTTACCAGATCCCGAGGGGCCCAGGACGCACACGAATTCCTGGAGAGCCACAGAAAATGAAACATTGTCTAGCGCCTGCAGGCCGCCATACCCCACAGAACGGGGATTTTCATTGTTGTCCGCATAGGTCATGCTCAGGTTATGCACCTGTAGAACCTGGTCAATCATCGCTTCCATTTTTTACCTCATTGGAAATTGACGTGGTAGGTCATCACCACGGGGATTCCCAAGAAACTTTTTTTCATTTGGCCGGCAGGTAAGCATTGCTGAAGGCCTGGTTAAGGTCCAGCGATTTTTTCAACAGACCCATCTTGAGCAAAATATCCTGCATATTTTTCCAGGCCTGCGGGTCAGAGTAGCCTGGGGGATCGAGCTGCCACTGGCCAATGCTGGTGGCCAGCACCTGCTGTTGCACAGCCGGGTCAGTTTTTGACAGGTTTTCGACGTACTTCTTGCTGATTTGATAAGCCTCATCCGGATGGGCGCTGGTGTAGGTAATGCCCTGCAAGGTAGCCGCAACCATGCGCTTCACCAGCCCGAGGTTTTCTTTGAGCGTTTTCTCGTTGGTAATCATCCCATTCGAGACAAGCTGCAGGTAGTCAGCCACGTTCAGCAGGTTTACGTCGTATCCTTTGGCCTTGAGCTGAATCGGCTCGTTGGCGACGTAGATCACGGCGGCCTGTTCCTGCCCGGCGGCCAGGGCTGCTACCTGGTTGAAGCCGATCGAGTCCAGGGTGACGTCGCTCTCTTTCAGGCCGCCCGCATCCAACATGGCGCGCAGGCCGATGTAGCTGGCGCCATATAGGCCGGGAATACCGATCTTCTTACCCTTCAGATCAGACAGTTTAGTGATGTTCTCTTTGACCATGGAAACCACGCCCACTGGGTACTGCTTGTACCAGGCCATCACGTAAACCACCGGCAAGCCCTGGGCGCGGCCCAACAGCACCTGTTCGCCGGAAACGATTGCAAAGGAAATCTGGTTGGCGCCGATCAGGGCCACCGAATCAGTCTCCATGTTATAGTCCAGGTTAACATCCAGGCCGGCCTGCTGGTAGTAGCCTTTGTCGATGGCGACATACAGCGGGGCAAACTGGATATCAGGGATATAGCCTACCGGCAGGCGGATAGTCGCTGTTGTGGGAGTGATGGGCATGGAGGAAATTTGCGGCGTACAGGCGGCGGCGAACAAAAACAGGAGTAAAAACAGGGATTTAAATTTCATTGGTTCCTTTATTTTGATAAGGTACGCTGCCAGGCCAGCAGGCGGTTCTCAACCAACACCACCGCTCCATACAACCCCAGGGCCATGGCGATCAGGGTGAAAATGGCAGAAAACACCAGGGCCGTGTCGTACTGGCCGCGGCCAACGTTGATCAGAAATCCCAGGCCGCGGTCAGAGCCGACGAATTCGCCCACCACTGCCCCAATGACAGATAGGGTTGCGCCAATCCGCAGGCCGCCTAACAGCACCGGCAATGCCGAGGGGATTTCCAGGTAGCGCAGCATCTGGGGGCGCGAGGCATTCAAGGAACGCATCAGGTCGCGCAGGTTTTCCGGCACGGCGCGCAGGCCGACCACCGTGTTGACCAGTACGGGGAAAAACACAATCAGGGCGCTGATCAGCACCTTGGAGAACATACCCGGGCCGAACCAGATCACCAGCAGCGGGGCGACTGCCACGATCGGGATGGCCTGGCTGGCTACCAGGTAAGGCGCCAGCAGGCGTTCCAGCAGGGGAGATTTTGCTAGCAGGTAGCCCAGCGTGGTCGCCAGGCTGCTGCCAACCAGCAAGCCAAGCAGGACTTCGAGCAGGGTGTACCCGCCCTGGCGCAGCAGGCTGCCATCCAGCAAGGCCTGCCAGAAGCGCGCCGCTACCAGCTCCGGGGCGGGGAGGATAAAAGCCGGTAGATTCTCCAGGTGTACCAGCCCTTCCCAGAACAGCAGAGCCAACACGGCCGAAACCAGCACCAGCCAGCCCCGGCGCATTTTCAAAAGGCGAGAAACCGAAAAGCGGGGGTTCTCACCGGATTTTGACTTGCGCATACTCTTCCTTGTACTTTCCATAAGTACACAAAAAAATCCCGAAACCAAGAATCGTTTCGGGGCAAACAGCCATAATCAAAACTGCACTGGTCTTCCTTCTTTTATCCGGACTGTACCGTCGCCTCCGGGGTTTCACCGGATCCTGCGCCATGCCGCGCTCGTGGGGTATCACCACCGATCGGGAATTGGGATCATGATCCCGCACCCTGCCCCGAAGGTTTGTATTTAACTATGCATATTATATCAAATTTCCAGTTAAATAAACCAATGTGTGTAATCCCGTAGGGGAGGGTCTGAACCGGCGCTTTATTCCATATTTCAACCAACCAGACCCTCCCGGACATGGCGTCATCCACTATTCATCCTTTGAATGAATTCAAAGGCTGACAAAACCAAACCTGCTGATGCAGGTTTATCGGAATAATCCGCTTCAGCGGATTTGGTGTGGTTTCAGCCTGCGAATTAATTCGCAGGCGTTTTTGTTTGACAATACACTTATAATTAAAGAAACCTTGTTTGGAGAAAATGGATGACGTCCACCTACCTTTACGAACCTTTCGACAACCCCACCTTCGACTCTCGCCTGGCCTGGTATAACCTGCCTCACTCCTACCAGGTTGACCATTCCTGGCTGCAGGTCGAGCCGGGGGCCAAAACCGACTACTGGCAGCAGCCTCAGCACGACATCCGCAGTGATAACGGGCCGTTCCTGTTTGCCGAAGTAACCGGCAACTTTATCCTCACCACCCACGTGCGCATGAACCCGGCCAACCAGTACGACCAGGCCGGGCTGATGGTGCGCCTTTCACCGGCCTGCTGGCTGAAAACCTCGCTGGAATTCGAAGTGGGCATTCCCAGCAAGCTCGGCTCGGTGATCACTCATCACGGGTTTTCGGATTGGGCCACCCAGGATTACAGTGGGGCGCGCCTGGAGTTGGATTTCCGCATCCGCCGGGAAGGCAGTGATTACACGGTGGATTGTTCGGTAGACGGCTCGACCTGGTCGCAAATCCGCTTTTCACACCTGGCGCGCTCCCACGCGGACGACGGGAAAACACCGGTGCAGTGTGGGCTGTATGCCTGTAGCCCGGTTGCTGCCGGCTTTCTGGCCGAGTTTGACTTTCTAAAGATCGAGTCGTTTTAGCTATGGAAATCGGTATAGTAGATTTACCTGGCGTTTGCAGGGTGACAAGGCCCACAGACGACCTTTAAATGGCTCAAACGGGATAGAAAATGACAACTCTTTCGGCTGTTTTGGATAAACTGACTGCCCCGGCCGACCTGGTCGAGCCGACAGATGAAAAAGGCATGCTGCGCTGCACGGCCTGCGCCCATTACTGCCGCATCCGGCCCGGGCGGCGCGGCATCTGCAACGTGCGTTTCAACCAGGCGGGCGAGCTGCGCGTGCCCTGGGGCTACATAGCCGGGGTGCAGGTAGACCCGATTGAGAAGAAACCGTTTGCGCACCTGCTGCCGGGCAGCGACGTGCTGACCTTCGGTATGTTGGGCTGCGACTTCCATTGTTCCTACTGCCAGAACTGGGTCACTTCCCAGGCGCTGCGCGATCCACAGGCCGGAAACGACTCAGAATACATCCAGCGCGTCAGCCCCGAGCAACTGGTGCAATATGCGCTAAGAAGCCGGGCAGGCCTGATTGCCTCCTCTTACAATGAGCCGCTGATTACCAGTGAGTGGGCGGTGGCAATTTTCAAGCAGGCCCAGCAAGCCGGGCTGCGCTGCGCCTTTGTCTCGAACGGTAATGCCACGCCGCAGGCGCTGGCGTACCTGCGCCCCTACCTGTCGGCTTACAAGGTGGACCTGAAAACGATGCGAGACAAACAGTACCGCTCCCTGGGGGGCGTCTTGCAGCACGTGCTGGATACGATCCGCATGGCGCACGAGCTGGGACTGTGGGTCGAGGTGGTGACGCTGGTGATCCCCGGCTTTAACGACAGCACCGAGGAATTATGGGACGCGGCGCGCTACCTGGTTTCGATCTCCCCGGATATCCCCTGGCACGTGACAGCCTTCCATCCGGATTACAAGATGACCGACCCGCCGCCCACCCCTCCCCAGACGCTGCAGCGGGCGGCGGAAATTGCCCAGGAAGCTGGGCTGCGCTATGTGTACGCCGGCAACTTACCCGGTAAAGTCGGTTCGTTGGAAGATACCTACTGTTCGCACTGCCAGGCGCGCCTGATCGCCCGGCGTGGCTATA
The DNA here is from genome assembly GCA_963820415.1 of uncultured Chloroflexia bacterium. Classification (GTDB taxonomy): domain Bacteria; phylum Chloroflexota; class Anaerolineae; order Anaerolineales; family Anaerolineaceae; genus CAWFZT01. The sequence continues at coordinate 668,136 of CAWFZT010000006.1, forward strand.
CCATCCAGGAGTATCACATCACCGCCCAGGGCGCCTGCCCGAAGTGCGCTACGCCGGTCTCCGGGGTATGGACAGATAAACCGGAAACGGTCAACCTGGGCGGCTGGGGACTGCCGCGGCGCATTCGAGGATTCTAGGGCGGTTCCTGAGAGTCTGGGCTGCCGCCAACCGGCGTAGGGGTAATGACGATCAGGGTCGGGGTTGGGTGGAGCGTGGGTGTCGGGGAGGGGCCCGGCGTTATCACGGTGGTAGGCGTTTGGGTCGGCACGGATAGGCTTTCCTGGCTGATGTCTTCCAGGTAGGTAATCGAAACCTGGCACACCGGGTCCAGGTTTTGCGCTACCTGGGTAAAGTTTAGTTTGGTGCTGGTATAAGTCCAGGCCTTTTGCATGGCGGCGTACAGGCAGCCTGGCCCGGCATTGTAGTTCATGACGGTTAAGCGCCACAGGTCGGTAAACGAGCTGACCTGCGCCGGCGGCCGGTGGGTCAGGTTATAGATCTCCTGGCCAGTCTGTTCGCAGTTGGCGCGCAGGCTTTCGGCAAACACGCGCACGCTGAAGTCCGCCCGGGAAAGATCGATGCCCATCGAGCAGTCGCTGCAGGTGGCGTTGACCTTGCTAACCAGGGCCCCGCGGATCATGCGCTGGTGGTCGGCGCTTAAATTGCCGAAGCCTAAAGCGCACACACTCTTGTCCAGCACCAATGGGCAAAACTGGGAGAAAAAGTCGGGGTTCCACAACAGCACGGTATCGGCGCCGCCTTCGGTCATCTGGCCCAGCCCGGCTTCCTTTACATCCGTGATCACCCCAGGCCAGAACTGGCTTTCCTTGGCGAAAATGTTTTTGATCAGCATAGCCGGAACGCCGGTTTCCTGGGCGGCCTGTAAGATCTCAGGATCGAACTGGTTTTGCCACTGCATTACCTTGGGGGTGGCTCTTTCAAGCCCACAGGTGTTGGGGACCAGGTCGGAAGCCATGCCTCCATCCGGGCAGCCGCTGACATCCACCGCCCCGCTCTTGATCAGGTTACCCGCCAGCAGGTAGAGGGAGTCCTGCGTTTCCAAGGCGCTGACATCATCCGGGGTGGTCAGCCAGGGCGGCGGACCGCCTAGGTCAGGAAATACTTGCCACGAATTGGCGCAGCTATCGGCAGTGCCTCCGCGCCACTGCGAGCTGAGCACATCCACGTACCATTCGTGCGGGTCAGTCGAGCTGCCTTCCGGGTTCATGAAATCTCCCCAGGGCATCACCCTCAGCATGGCGGTGAAATGCTCGCTTGAGTTGCCCAGGCTAAAATCGCCCCAAAATTCCATTTTGTAGCCCTGGATTCCGGTGATGGGCAGGGGCAGGCTGCACTGCGAACCGGGGCAGGTAAAAGGTTGGCCGTTCAACATCCCCTGGATCTGGATGATGGTTTCGTTGGGCAGGGGTTCTTCCCCCTGCAAAACCAGGCTGGGCAGGGTGGCGCAGGCGTGCTTGTCCGGGATGGGATTACAGTCGGCCAGGCTTAGCCAGACTTCCGGCAAAGGCAGCTCTACCTGGACCTCGTGGCTGGAATTGTCGACGCTGATCAAGTGCAGGTACATCCCACCGCAGGCGCTGGCGTTGGTTGGGCTGGTGGCCTGCGGGCAGGATTGGGTCCCCACCCACTTGGTATAGGTAACGTTGCCGCACTGGCTGAAGATTTCGGTGTTGGTGGGCTGGCCAGGGTGATCGATAATAAGCTGGCATCTGACCTTGTTGGTCGACCAGCGGATCAGCCACCATTTATAGCTGGTGTAGGAGACGGTCAGCTTGGTAAAGCGTTTTTTGGGCTGTGGAGTAGGGGTGCCGGCGGCAGCGCGCGCCGTGATGGTCCCAGAACTGTATTGGGAAAAGAAGGCGCCAATCAGTATAACGATGAAAAAGGCGGTCAGCAGTCGTTTAAGGAAAACCATCTCACGCTCATTCGACTAACGATAATCGCGGGCCAGGTAAGAATCTTTGAACGATTGTAAATCGGATTTAGCCACCCTGGTAGTTACAGCAAGATCATTTTAACCTATTCTAATCGCGAATACCAGTATACTTCGCAAGGAAAAGCGCCTTTTTCAATAGGGTTTGATTGTTACAACCGTTTAGCCAAATATATATCCGGCTTACCCCGCCCGTTGGCGTCTGGCAGGACACCCGCCAGAGCAAATCCCAGCTTGCGATAAAAAGCGAAGGGGTGCCCGCCGCGGTCCTGAATGGCGGCCAATTTTTCTAACGGATTCGGGTAAAGATCGGCTCCGCCCAGGGAAGTGTGATTGTCCTCATCGTCGGCGCCCACCCACAGGGTCAGCCCGCCGCGCCCACGCGCCAGAACTTCGATGTCTGCCACCAACGCCCGCCCGATACCGCGCTTCTGGCAGGCCGGATGCACCGCCAGCGGGTGAATCTCCCAGACGCGGCCTTTATAAGTTGGGACGGCCCCAATCCAACCCAGGATGGTGCCCGTTCTGGCCTGCGCCACACGGCTGACGCCCGGCTGACCCAGCGAGCGGATCACTTCCTTTAGAGCCATTTCCATATGAGACCAGGCCAGATGCTTAGGAAAAGCGGCGACCAGCACGCCCGCCGTTTGTTGGATGGCAATTTCATCGCCTGGGTCCAGGTTGTTAATCGAGAAATCCATTACAACCTCCGTTTCATAAAAACAGCCATTTCCCCATCCGGGTAATCCTGGTTGGTGTAATAAGAAATATCAATCCCTTCGATGGTAAAACCGGTTTTACGGTAAAAACGGATGGCCGGGACATTATTGTTTTGGGTCTCGACCAGCATGGTGCGCAGTCCGGCCGGGCCGGCCCTGGCAGCCAGCCGGTCCATCAACTGCCGGCCAATTCCTCTCCCACGGTAGCTCTCCGCCACATGAAATTCCCAGACCCTCAGCGTGTCGTTCCATCCCTCCGGCTCGGCGATGGCGACCGCCGCCAGCTCTTCCCCATCGAAGGCGCCAATCGACCAGCCGGCCCGCAGGGCTTCCTGGCAGTGGTGGATGTCCTCCTCTGAGGGGTCGAAATGCTTGACATAAGGTTCAGCCAGACTGACCAGCTCCAGGTTGAAGGTGGTGTATTGCTCGCTCGAAGCCAGGCTTACCCGGTACTTTTCGTGGGAAACATACCCGGTGATCGTGCGGCGCAGGACAGCCTCACTCAGCTCAGAAAGAGGTCGGATCTCGAGCATGCCTGCCTCACCGGTTATTTCGGAAGCCACGCGTAATCAGAACAAGGCCGGCGACGATCAGCAACGCTGGGCCGGCCAGCTTCAGCAAGGGCAGGCCAAAAATAGAGGCAAACAGAGCGAAAATGGCCAGGCTGCCCAGCAGCATCCAGTTGCCTACCCAGGTGGGCACGCTGCCCCAGCGCCCCGCCCAACCGGCCAGGGCCATGCCTCCGCCTACACCGGCGACGATCAACGTCCAGGCGTAGCCCCAGGAAGCCCAGTCCTGGGTCAGCACATTGTAAGTGAAGAGGAGCCCCAGGGCCAGCATAATCGAAGCTGGAATGAACAGCCCGGACAGTCCCCGGAGTTGTTCGCGCCACAGGATGGGCGGCAGGTAGAAACCGGCGGCCAGAATGTAAAACACAGCCGGCCAGGCGCTGCCCATGGCAAACCCGGGCATCAGGTTGAAAGCCAGGAACAGCACGCCCATCCCGATCAGCAGGACGGCGACATACAAGGAACCCCGATTATTGCTACTCATAAATCCCTCCTTTATCTCTTCCCATCCGTGCCCATCTGTGTGAATCTGTGGTTGCACTCTTTTCTTCTGACTCTAGCATATTTCGGTTTTTGGAGCCCTCGCCGGAGAGGGTTAATTTCCGTGCAGGGACGAGAAATAGCCCATCACACCCATCAGCAGGGTGAATAAAATTGCCAGGAGCAGACCGAGGCCGTTGAGTACGATCCCGGCGACCGCCAGGCCGCGTTTAGAGGACTTGAGGCTGATGACGCCCAGGATAATCCCGATCACCGGAATCGGCGCACCGCACAGCGCAAAAAAGGAGCTGCACAGGCTGAAAACGCCCAGCACCAGGGAGGCATACGCCAGAACGGAGCGGTTGGTGCCCGGGGCCGTATTCGCCGCCGCAACGGCGGCGTCGGCAAAAGACACCGGGGCAGGGGTGACCGGTTCGGTGACAGTGACTGGTTCGGACGGCTCAGCCGTCTGGGCGCCAGGGTCGGCGTAAGGGAATGCTTCTGGGATAGGTTCTTCCGGGACGGAGGCGGCCAGCGGATTGGCTGGCGCGACCTTCGCGCCGCACTGGCTGCATACTTTCTCATCTGGCTTGAGGGTGGCTCCGCAGTAGGCGCATTGCATGGCTGGTATCCTTTCATGTAAGCGAATAAATTTCAGAAATTACTTTGGCTAGGTAGGGGCAGGAGTGGGCGTTGGGGTAAGGGTAGGTGTGTGAGTCGCGGTAGAAGTAGGCGTGCGGGTTTATGTGTGAGTGGGTTTGGGCCTGTGAGGGGTGCCAGTATATGTTTTGGATGGGGTGGGAGTTTTAGTACTGGTAGGCCAGGGCGTGGCCGTACGAGTGGGAGTGAGCGTGACGGTCGGGGAGCGCGTGATCTGGGCAGCCAGAGTTTGCGCCAGGCTGGACACCGAGGCGGGGGCCGGGGCAAGCACGAAATCGATAGCCTGCTGCAGCAGGGTGCGCATGCCGCCCCGCCTGGGTAGAAATACCGGGGAGGCAACCGGGCCGGGAAACATCCAGAGTTTCAGTTCTTGCTTGTCCGCGTAAAAGGCGGCGATGTGGCTGGGATCGCCCAGCTCGAGCGCTAGCGGCACCTGGCCGGCCAGGTCATCCAGGGAGACGTTAGTCTGCACAATGGGCGCGACCAAATTATACAGCGAAGCGAGGTGGGCCAGGTTGCCGCTGCCGGCCATCTTCAAGAAAGTCTGAGTCACGACCTCGAGCTCGCGGCGGTTGCGGTCAGCTTCGTCGGCCAGGCGGCGCAGGCGCACGTAACACAGGCTGGTTTGCCCATCCATGTGGATGGTCCCGGCGGGGATGCCCCCGCAAGCATCCCAAACCGCCACGGGCACGCTGACGTTGATCCCGCCCATGCCGTCGATCATGCGGCCGAAACTGTCCGTATGGAAGACCGCCCAACTGGTAGGGTGCACTCCAAAATTGTATTCGATAGTGGTGTTGAGCAGGTCGATGTCGCCCAGGGCATAGGCAATGTTCAGGCGCTGCATGGTTTGCCCGGGGATGTAGACAATCAAGTCAGGCGGGAGGGTGACCAGGCTGGCATGAGCGTTGTCGGGGTCGTAAAAGACCAGCAGGATGGCGTCCGTCCGTCCGGCAAACGGCGAGGCGGTATCTATGCCGACCAGCAGGGCCACTTTCACCTGGGCGGGCAGGTTCAGGCCAGTCATCGGGTAGGGAATGGCGGTCACGGCCGCCTGGTTCGGGCCAGGGAAATGCTGCCAGACGGGCAGGTTTGGGTCGGGGAATAGCGTGGCGCTCGGCGATGGGCTTGGCGAAAGGGTGGCGGAAGCCCCGGCGGATGGGCTGGCCGAGGGAAACGGAAGAGACGCCGATGGGCTGACCTCGACTGGCGTGGGCGTATCCGTAGCAGGCGGGCGCGCCCCCAGGCAGGCGGCCAGCAGCAAGCAGCCGGCCAGCCCGGTCAGGCACACCTGGCGCCTTGCCCTGTGTAGAAATCCATTCCAGCCTGAGACCATCTCAGAAATCGCCCTCCCGGAGAGCTCGTTTAGTTGATTATAGCAGACTCAACCTGACCGGGAAAACCTGGCCGGCCAGCGAGACGAATTTCCTGACAACTTGACCAGCGCGTTCAGGCATGCTATAGTAATCTCAGCCCCCACACAACGGGGACTATAGTCCCCGCAGTATGGGGATTATAATCCCCGCACTATGGGGATTCGCATCGTAACACTGTCCGCCAGGGGTCCCAAATTGAAACTGATTACGCTTCTGACCGATTTTGGCCTGCAAGATGGCTATCCCGGCATCATGAAGGGGGTGATTTGGGGCATCGCGCCGGACGTCCAGATCGCTGATCTGACCCATTTGATCCACCCGCAGAATATCCTGGAAGGTGCCCTGGCTCTGGGGCGAGCCGCGCCTTATTTCCCGCCCGGCACGATCCACCTGGCTGTAGTCGACCCCGGGGTGGGCACCCGCAGAAGGCCAATCGCCGCCCAAATCGGCGGCAGCTTTTTCGTCGGGCCGGATAACGGTTTGTGCACGGCCCTGCTCGATCAGGCCGCTGACGGGGTGCAACCCCGGGGCCAGCCGCTGCAGGTGGTGCAGCTCGACCAGCCACGCTTCTGGCTGCCGGAGGTGAGTAACGTCTTCCACGGGCGGGATATCTTTGCCCCGGTGGCGGCGCACCTGGCTAACGGCGTCCTGCTCACGCAGCTGGGCACACCGGTGGAGGAGGTGGTACGCCTGCACATCCTCCGACCGCAGCCCTTGGACGGGCCTGGCCGGCGGGGTTGGCAGGGCCAAGTCATCCATGTCGATGCGTTTGGCAACCTGGCAACCAATTTCACCCTTCAGCACGTCCCTGATGCACACGAAATCTGCCTGAGTATTGCCGGGCAGGTGATCTATGGCCTGTCTCACACCTTTGGTGAAGGCCAGCCCGGCGATTTGGTCGCTATCCTGGATAGCGCAGGCCAGATCAGCGTATGCGAGGTGAACGGCAGCGCCGCCCTGCATTTGAAGGTGGCTTCAGGAGAGCCTATCGAGATGTACTGGCAGGCTTGACCGGTTTAGAAACCCGCCCATTCCTGCGGGGTTAAGTGATTAATAAAGGATTTTTGATCAGCCTATGCCCTCCGAGCTCCCGCTTCAGATCGAAAGCCTGACCTTTCGCTACCAACGCCGCAGCGAGCCGGCTATCAAGGATATTAACCTGATTCTGCAAGTGGGAGAAATTTTGTTGATCGCCGGGGCTAGCGGCTGCGGAAAGACCACCCTGGCACGCTGTATCAACGGGCTGGTCCCACGCAGCTACAAGGGCGAACTGAAGGGGAAGCTGCTGTATTTTGGGCGGGAAATGGCTCAACAACCCCTCTCGCGTATCTCCCAGGTAGTCGGCACCGTCCTGCAGGACCCGGAACGGCAGATCCTTGGGACGCGCGTCCAGGCAGAGATCGCCTTTGGCCTGGAAAACCTGGGCCGACCGCGCCCGGAAATCCTCGAGGCGGTGGGTGAAGCGTTGGAAACCCTGGGCATCCCTCACCTGCGCGATCGGGAAACTTTCAACCTGTCGGGGGGAGAAAAGCAAAAAGTGGCCCTGGCGGGGGTGCTGGCCATGCGCCCCTCCATCCTCTTGCTGGATGAACCCCTGGCCAGCCTGGACCCAGCCAGCGCCCAGGAAACCCTGACGCTGGTGCGCCGCCTGGCCGACGCGGGCATGGCGGTGCTGTTGATCGAACACCGCGTGGAAGATGTGCTGGGCATCCGGCCGGACCGGGTGCTATTTATGCAGGCCGGTGAGGTGCGCTACCTGGGCCGGCTGGAAGGGCTGGAAAAAGCGGTCAATTATCACGAGGTCAAGCTGCCTGCGGCAATGGTGATCGAGATGGCCAGAAAAAACCCACCGGCCCAGGCGGTCGATTTTGAGCCGGCCGTGAAGCGCCAGGCGGCAGGAGATCAACGACGCCAGCCGCTGGTAGAGTTCGATGAGGTTAATTTTGGCTACGAGGAAGATCAGCCCGTTTTAAAAGGGATCTCGTTGAAAATTTACCAGGGAGACGTGATCGCGGTTTTGGGAGCCAACGGGGCGGGCAAGACCACCCTGGTCAAGCATGCCATCGGTCTGCTCAAGCCGCGCTCAGGCCGGGTTTTGGTCGAGGGGCAGGACACCCGTACCCTGACCGTGGCGCAAATTGCTGGCACGCTCGGCTATGTTTTTCAGAGCCCCAGCCACATGCTCTTCGCCCCCAGTGTGCGTGAGGAGCTGGCTTTCGGGCCAACCAACCTGCGGCATGACCCGGGAACAATTGAAAAGGAGGTGAGTGAAGCCATCCATATTGTCAACCTTGCCGGGCTGGAAAACGAACCGCCGCTGGCGCTTTCCTTTGGACAGCAGAAACGGGTCAGCATCGCTGCCATCCTGGCCATGCGCTCGCGTATCCTGGTGATGGATGAGCCAACCGCCGGGCAGGATTACCAAAATTATATGAATTTTATGGATTCCATCCTGCAACTGCCCAGTTTTGAAGCCATTTTGTTCATTACCCACGATATCGACCTGGCGGTGATCTACGCCAACCGGGTGCTGCTGGTCAACCAGGGCAGGGTGGTCAGCGACGGCAAACCAGACGAAGTCCTGGCCGACTTCCATCGTCTGACTTCCAACCGGCTGGTGCCTACTTCATTGCTGCGTGCCAACCTGGAGCGGTTTCCCCAGAGCCATCGTTTTATGCGCGCCGAAGCGTTGGCGTGCCTTGTATAATGTGTCCACCGGCAGGGGCCAGGAGAAAAATCCGGGCACCCTGGCGGAAAAAATAAGAGGAGGAGTTCAAAGTGAATAAAAAACTGCTTGAGGTCATCTTTTCATTGCTGGCTGTGCTGGTATTCTTCCTGTTGATCGCTCTAATCGGTCCGCTGATCAACCCAAGTTTGAAGCTCGACCAGACTGCCCTGCTGCGTTTCGTTTTCGTTGCCATTGGCCTGGTGCTTGTCTTCGTGGTCTACTACCTGACCCGCGATAACCCAATGTGGGAAGTGGGCACCCGCCAGGTAGTGTACATGGCCATCGGCGCGGCGCTGTATGCTATCTTCTCCTACCTGTTCAACGGCACGGTCTTCGTGGTGCCGTCGGTAAGCCAGGTGGCGCTGCGTCCGGCCATTGCCATCCCAATGTTCTTCGGATACACTTTCGGCCCGGTGGTGGGCTTTTTCACCGGGGCAGTCGGCAATATGTTCGGCGATGCCCTGACCGGCTTCGGCCTTTCTCCGCAGTGGAGCGTAGGTAACGGCTTGGTGGGTATGATCGCTGGCATGGTGTGGCTGTTTGCGGATAAGAAGAAGAGCATGAATACTGTGCTGATTATCGGGGCGGCCCTGGTGGCGCTGACCACTCTGTTGTTCGCAATCAACCCAACTACGGCCAACGGCCAGTATTTTGACCCGAACACCAACCAGTTCGGCCAGACATCCCTAAGCCTTCTGGCCGGAATTTCCGTGCTGGTAGGCCTGGTGATCGCCCTGGTGGTGCGCTTCGTCTTTGGCAAGAACATCGACATTGCCGCCGCGGTAACCTGGGCCATGCTAGGCAACCTGATTGGGATTGGCTTTGCGGCCGTATCCGACATCTGGATCAACGGCTATTCGCCGGTGGTGGCCATTGTGGGTGAGTTCATCCCTGCCGCCGGTCCGAACCTGATCTTCGCTGCCATCCTGGTGCCGATCCTGGTTGTAGCCTACGCAGCCGTCCAGCGCCAGTCTGGTCGGTAAGACCAACTTTCAAGCAAGGGGCGTACGCTGACTCGCACGCCCCTTGCAGGGTAGATAAAATGCTGGTTACCTGGCGCTATCGCAAACGTAAATCACTTATCCAGGGTTTCGACCCACGCGCCTGGATAATTTTCTATTTGTGCTACATTGCCTGCACGTTGGTTTTCTGGGATCTGCGTTACCTGGCGGTGTTTTTGGGTCTGGCCTTGGTGGCAATTTTTACCTCAGGCATCAAGTGGCATGAAATGGCGCGCGCCTGGTTGTTTATCGGCGGATTCATTATCTTTTTTTCTTTTTTGACCTTTTTAACCGGGCGCGGTGGGATTGAGTTATATAAAGTCGAGCATTCCTATTTTAAGATTGTGCTGCCGCTGCATATCTTCACCTGGATTCCGACGCTGAACTTTACCTGGGAACGCACCTTCTATGCCTTGAGCATGCTGGTGCGCGTGTTCAGCCTGGCTAGCATGACCATTTTGATTCCCTATTCGCTCAACCCGGCCCTGTATGGGGTCACTTTCCGCGGGTTGGGTCTGCCGGATAAGATCGCCTATGCCATGGACCTGACCATGCGCTTCATCCCAACTTTCGGGCGGGATTTCACTCTGACCATGGATGCCCAGCGGGCGCGCGGCTACGAGATCGAGAAGTTGAGCGGCGGCCTGGTGTCACAGGTGCGAAAATTAGCGCCTCTGGTCGTCCCGGTGACGATCCACGCCATTTCTGGCAGCGAGGATATTATCGATGCAATGGATTTGCGCGCTTTTGGGGTTGGCCCGCGCACCTGGCTGGACCGCCTGCAATACCACCGGCGGGATTATGCCTTGATTGTCTTTGGGATTGTCCTGTTGCTGGTTTCGATTTCACTGTCGATGTTTGGGTTTGGCAAGTTTTGGATACCGGCCGGCCTGTTTTAGCTGGTCTATCCCGGTATAATAATCAGAATTCTTTTTTATTTTTAGAAGGGTAAAAATGAAGGTAAATGACCAAAAGAAGCTGGAGATGTGGAAGTTTGGGGCGCAGGAAGTGTTTTATTCTGCCATTGGAGCAGCGCTGTACATAGTGCTGGTGGTGGCAACCAATTTCTTGCAGATCCCGGCGGTAAAAAACGTTTCCTTTCGCCCGGCGGCAGTCATTCCAATGTTCTTTGGGGTGGCGTTTGGCCCGTGGGTGGGACTGTTATCTGGCTTGGCCGGCAGAATTTTTGGCGACTTGATGTCCGGACAAGGTTTCTGGCCGTGGTGGGACCTGGGGTATGGACTGATGGGTTTCCTGTCTGGTTTGATCTGGCTTGGCCTGTGCAATTACCGTGGCGTCTGGGAGATCCTCAAGGCTGAGGGCATGGTGGTGTTGGGCGCAGGGGTAGGAATGGGGCTGGCCTCGCTGAGCGAAATATGGGTATCCCACATCACCTTTGCCGAAACAGTGAAGATCAATTTCCTACCGGAGTTTCTCTCAAATAGTGTCAATGGCCTGGTGTTGGCGCCAGTATTGATGATTGCCTATAGCGCCATCCTGGCGCATAGAAAGTCCCCGGATTTTGAGGCGTGAGCGTGCGTACGCACGCTCACGCCTCAAAATCCGGGAGTTCACCATGAGGCTTATTCTTCCGGCTCTTTTTGTCCTTCCTCGGGCTGGGCTTATTCTTCTGTTTCAGGTTCTGCTTGTTCCTCAGGTTCTTCGGTATGTTCTGCTTCTGGCGCGGCAGGCGGCATGTGATTTGATTCACTGGCGCCCTCTTCCATCACTTCAGAGATATTGACGTTGTAGCGCACACCGCTCAAATCGTTCATGATGTAAAAATCATTTTCCCAGGCGGCTTTCATGAAACCGGGCAGGATGGCGGGGCCCAGTTTTTCGTGCTCGCCCATGCGGATCTGGTAGGGGATTTTCTTCCCGTCCCGGCTGGCGACGCGCAAGGTATCCACTCCGATTAATTGGCCGGTCTGCGAGTCGAACAGGAGAGTGAAATCCCAACGTTCGCCGTCCTGGTAAGGCACGCTCAAACGGGCGGTCTGGTCGTCGACGGCCTCCCAGGTATTGTTTGGATCGGCCAGGATGGCGGAGGGGGCGGCCAGGATGGTATACAGCCACAGCATAATCCATTCACTTTTGTTGATATTGGCGTTTTCCAGCCTGTCTTTGTTCATAATAAAGCGGCCGTAACCCTGGCGCAGCTCGTCTCCGCCCTGCAGCATGCGCCGGCCATACCAGGTCACGGTCAGGCGGTAGACGAATTCCTTGCCCGGAATAAGGTAGAGCGCCCAATAGCTGGGCATCCACAGCGGGCCCAGACGGCCAAAATTGCGGCCGATGCGTTTTCCCAGGCCCCAGGCGATGGCCGTGGCAGGCAGAGGCACCTGGTCGCCAAAGCTCATTTGCAGGTAGCGGCGCACAGGGTAGGGTAAGTTGCCCGGCAGGCGGATCATTTCAGGCGGATCGATCGGTTCCAGCTCAGGTTTATGCACCTTCGGTTTGAAGAAGAACCCGATCCTAAAAATGATCAGATAGGCTAAAAAAACGCTAACGCCGATTTCAAGTAGTCTGAGTATATCCATGGTATATTCCTCAAGTGTAGTAGCCAATAAATTCTACCCGATTTTCAATTTTTTTAACCAATGAAATCCATTTAATTATGGAAACAAAACAACCTCCTTCTATTGCTCGTCTTGGCCTTTCCCCGTACACGCTAAAGGGAAAGGTAGTTATAGTAACCGGCGGGGGCCGTGGCATCGGGCGCGAGATCGTGCGCGCCTTCGCCTGGCTGGGGGCGCGCCTGGTCATCGCCGAGATCGCTGACACAGGCCTGGAAACCCAGCAAATCGTGACCACTGAAGGCGGCGAGGCGCAATTCATTCGCACTGACGTTTCCAGCGAAACGGACGTGGCTGCCCTGGTGCGCCGGTCGCTGGAAATGTTTGGCCCGGCCGATATCCTGGTCAACAATGCCATCCTCTGCCCATCCGCCTCGGTGCTTGATATGGACGTGGCCCTGTGGGACCAGGTAATGGCGGTCAACCTGCGCGGCACCTTCTTGATGTGTAAGGCTTTCCTGCTCCAGATGCTGGAGCAATCGCAAGGGACGATCATCAACATGATTTCGACGGATGCCATGCCCTATCTTTCAGCCTATATAGCCTCCAAGGCCGGCATTGCCGCCTTTTCCCAATCCCTGGCGGGCGAGGTGGCTGAACAGTGGGTGCGAGTGATCGCCTTTGCACCGGGCTTCGTGGATACCCCCGGCCTGCGCGTCGCTGCCCAGGGCCTGGTCCCGCACATGGGCCTGACGGTCGAACAGTTCCTCAAGCTGCCGCTGCATCCGGCCTACCCGGAGGGTATGCCGGCCGAAGACGCCGGCGCAGCGACGGCCTATCTGGCGACCGTGCTGGCCGATGAATACCACGGAGAACAGGTCACCGGTTATACGGTGCTGGAACGCGCCGGGCTGATCAAACCGGATGCTGCGCCTGCGCTGGGCAGCCTGCCGGTTGAGCCTGCTGGAGCCTCTGCGTCCACAGTCCCAGGAAAAGAGCCCGTACAGGCGCTCGGCCTGGCGCAGCGCCTGCTGGGAGTGATCGAAGAGACCCGGGGCGAGATGGGCCGTTTCCCGGTCTTAATTCGCCCGATGGTGCGCCAGGGTTTCAAAGGCAAATCCGGCCAGTCGATCCAGGATTGGAAGCGCATGCTAGAAACTTTGGCCGGTCAATTAAAACAGATGGCAAATTCCGCAGGGCGCTCAGGTGATTTCGAAGCTGGCCTGCCGCGCCTGCGCCTCCTGTTGGGGAAACTCGAGGTGTATTACCGTGAAGCGCCGCAAGAGGCCGGGCGCTTTATCAAAGACGCCCAGGCGCTGGCTGAATTGCAGCAGATCGCCACCCAGCGCCAAGGGATCATACGGGATTTGCTCCGGGCGCTGGAAGGCTTATCCGGATAGACTTATTTCAACAGTTCTTCGAGCTGCTTGAAATTTATATCGGTCGGAATGCCCTTTTTATCCCAATGATAACTGCAACCTGGATAGTCGAGCAGCAGGCCTTGGGCGGGCACACCTATCCCGTCGGTATCCCAGCCGCCGCTCCAGTTGGTCAGGGCGCAGGAGACCCCCACCACGCCGACCGGCCCTGGGCCGGGGCCGTTTTCCCCGCTCTCGCCAGCTCCAAACACGCGCAGTTCATCCGGCATGATGAAGACCTCGAAACCTTTTTTCTCGCCCAGGCGGGTGAGCTGGTGCACCCGGCAGGCAGGCGTGCAGGCCTGGCAGCGCGCCCCGAAGGGAGTAGCGACGGCCTTGCATTTCTCCTCCGGCTGGAGGCGCATGCAGGGCGGGACGATCACGATCCGTTTCGATGCAGCCAGGAACCGCTGGCGGTAAGCACGGTTGAGAACTTCCGTCCCAAGCATCCCCAGGTGGTATTCCAGGCGGGTGCGCGCCACGAAATCGGCGTCGTACTGCCAGCGATGTTTAGGGGCGGTCTCTTTCAAAAACAACGGCACCTGTTCGGTGTATTTCCCCAGGGCCGCCTGGCTGGCCTCGGCAAAGCGGTCAGCCAGGGTCAGGCAGCCGGCGACGGCACCGGCGTTGCCGTCCAGGCAGTCCAGCCACTCCGCCAGGCGGTCGGCTTTGCCGTTTTCCTCGTTGGCGCGCAGCCATTCCAGCAGACCGGGGAGGGTGGCCTTGCCGGCCTGGTCGCGGCTAAACTGCCGGGCCAGCGCCGCGGTCCATCCGCGCAGCCGCTTGACCGCCGTTTCGATGGGCGGCCAGCGCTTCTGCATGCTGACCAATCCTTTCAACGTGGCGCGCGTGAAGCCAGTCATGCGGGCAATGTCTACCTCATGCTCGCGCAGCAGCACGCCCAGCGCCAGCAGCTCGAAGGCGTATTCGCCGTCTGAGCGGTCGGGCAGGTCATGTTCCCGCCGGTAATCGCGGAAACCGGTGATCAGGCCGGTGTTTTCCTCGATAGCGGCTTCCTGCCAGGCATCGGCAAAACCGGCAACGTCTCGGTAATAGTCGCCCGAATCGGGTTTATCGAGTTTGAGCGAATAGGTAATAATTCTTGGCATGGGGATACGGGGTAAACAGGCAATTACCATTATAAGAATCTTGCTAAAAATAATACAAGCGCTAATTTCTTGACATTTCTCTTTGAAAAATTTGATAAACTCATCTTGGTTGCTAATCTTACCATGAGAAAGGAGGCGCACATCATGATAGCACGTATCACCCATACCTACCTATTTTAATTTAAGTGCGCCTTCCGGCAAGGTGGATTACCTTCATTTTGGGAATCCTTTGAATTCTAGCCACAGGTGCGCTTGAGCCCTGTGGCTTTTTGTTTCTCTTTACAATGTGTTCTTTGCGCTACAGGGACGACGGTCTTGTGGCGCTTTTGTTTAAGCGACCATTCAAAATAGCCAAGCATTCATTCAAACAGAGTAGAGATGAACCATAAACTTGATGACGAGTTGAACGATCAATTAGAGGACCTGGGTTATGCAACCCCTTACATCCGCAACGCGCCCTCATCCAGGCCGCATAAAATCAAGAAGAACGCTTCCGGCCACGCCAGGCTGCCGCAGTTGGTGACCGAGATGGCAGCCCAGAATGATGACCGGGGCGCCTTCGATTTCTCTTACCAGGCCTCGCGGTATGAACGCGGCTGGCTGACCGGCTCGCTAGGCGGTTTTTTCGAGGCGCACTGGTTTGACGACGTGCTGCGCATGATCAAGGGCGGCAAAGAGGCTTCTGTCTACCTCTGCAAGGCCAACCCGACCACCCATGCGGACTACCTGGCGGCTAAGGTCTACCGCCCGCGCCAGCTCCGCAACCTGAAGAAAGATTATCTCTACCGCGAAGGCCGCCAGAACCTGGACTCGAATGGGGAAGTGGTTTGGGAGGAGCGCATGCTGCCGCGCCATCCATAATAAGACCGCATACGGCCAGGAGCTTTTGCATACTTCCTGGATCGAGTACGAATTCCTGGCCCTGCAGGTGCTGCACCAGGCCGGGGTAGATACCCCCATCCCCTACACGCGCGGCAACAACGCCATCCTGATGGAGTACATCGGCGACCTGGATAGGTCAGCCCCCACCCTGAACGACGTAGACCTGTCCACCAGCGAAGCGCGCCCGCTCTTCCAGCGCGTGATGCACAACATCGAGCTGATGCTGGCCAACAACCACATCCACGGCGACCTGTCGGCCTTCAACATCCTTTACTGGGAGGGCGAGATCACCCTGATCGATTTTCCGCAGACCATGCATCCTGAGCAAAGTCCCAATACCTTCCAGATCTTCGCAAGAGACGTAAAGCGCGTGTGCGAATATTTTGCCCGGCAGGGCGTGCGCTCCAACCCGCATAAGATCGCCGCCGACCTGTGGACGGCCTATCGCCACCGCCTGGTTCCCGAAGTGGATCCGCATTTCCTGGACGACCAGAGCAAATCCGACCGCCAGTATTGGGAAAAACAGGCAAAAAATAAATAAGTAAATTCGTTTTTCTGTTCTTTTACCAGGCCGGGTTCATGTTACCCTTATCATCCTGCCGGTAGGGCGTCCAGGCCAGCGCCAACAGTTGGACGGAAATATCCGTTTTCTTGGGCCTGACCGTAACTGTCTCGAAGACCTCGATGGCCGGATCGATCTTGCTTTCCAGGGCGTCCGACTCAGCTTTGAACTGGGTATTCAGGTCGTCGAGCTCTTTCTGGTAAGCTTCCACGGTATCCTTGGCGCGGCCGACATCGCTCTGCTGTTGAACGGAACAACTCACTCCACGCAATGCCGTCGTAGCTTTGCTAATATTGGTTGCACTGGCCAATTTACGTCCGGTGAATGCGCTTAAAAATGTCGCCCCAAACGCCAGGGCAGTTTGCACTTTGGCCTGCGAAGACTGAGCAGCTTCACGTTCTACGGCCTGGTTGGCCTTGCGTACTTTCTCCTGCAAAAGGTTGATCCTCGAGGAATACTTCAGACGTAACGCATCAACTGCTTTATCGCGCTGTTCACGAGCTGCTTGCTGCAAACGGATGCGAAAGTCGCGCTCTGCCTCGCCTGCTTGGGAGTATTGACCGGTGCTGGGACTGCGCAGGAGCTCCAGTTTTTGGTAGCCATACAGCCATACGGTAAAATCACGGCTCCAATCGGTGTAATTCCTGGCTTTATTGGCCGCGGCTGGTAAAATACCAAACTTGGCGCCGATTGCCGGCGTCTTTTCAAGATCTTTAAGGAGATATCGGCTTCCTTGGCGGTTTCCCAATCGACAGGCACAGCCTGGTCAAGGATCGGCACCAGGAAGATCACATCCTGGGCGGTTTCAATATTTTTCTTGGTATCGGCAAAGTGCACTTTGGCTGCGCCTACCAGCATCGGTTGGTAAGTCGTCCCGACACCACTACCCCGCAATGGAATAAAATATTGGGGCACATCGACAGACAGGGTGGGCTGTAAGACGGCTGTAGTAGCTGCGGCGGTTTGCACGGCGGCTGCTGGCTTGGGAGAGACAACTGCTGTGGCGAAGGCAGGGGCTACAGGCTGAGTAGCTGCTGTACCGGCGGGTTGAATGCTTTTGTAGGGGTCCATGAGCTGCTTGATCTGGCTGCGGGTCAGCGGTCCTCGCAGATACGATAGACTCCAACGGGTCTGGAAGACGATGGGGGCGTCTTCGTGGGTGTTATTCATTAAGAAAACGCGGTTGCCCAACCCGGCCAGGATCTGGTCCATTTTCTGGCGGTCAAAGTTACTGCCTGTGCTGGCAGCGGCGCCTTCCAGCCCTTCCATCACGCGGCTTTTATCACGCTCGGTCTGCAGGCGTCCGATAAACCATGTGCCAGTGTTGGAAAGACCTTTATAATCCAGATCCACCGGGTTCTGAGTGGCCAACACAATCCCCACGCCAAAAGCACGCGCCTGCTTGAGCAGAGTGAGCAGCGGTTGTTTGGAAGGCGGGTTAGACACGGGAGGAAAATAGCCAAAAATTTCATCCATGTAAACCAGGGCTCGCAAGCTGGTAGTTCCAGGTTGGGTGCGCATCCAACCTAGAATCTGGTTCAGGAGCAGCGACACGAAGAACATGCGTTCGGCATCTTCCAGGTGGGCTATCGAGAAAATTGCTACCCGAGGTTTGCCCTGGCCATTATGGAGGATCTGCCCTATATCCAGAGGCACACCGTCCAGCCAAGCGCTAAAACCGGGTGAAGCCAGCAGGTTATTCAAGGCCATGACCAGGCTGAAGCGCTCTTTGGAGGGGTAAAAAGATTCTAAGTCCAAAACGCCAATCTTGCTTACCGGTGGATTCTGTATCTGGGAGATCAAGACTGGTAGGTCCAAATTCTGTCCATTCTTCCACATCTGGCCGACAATGTTGGATAATAAGATGTGCTCACGGCTTTGCAAGGGATCGGCTTCGATGTTCAGCAGGCCTAACAGGCTGGTGACAGTCGTGGTGATGCGCTCCTGAAAAAGTTCCCCCTCCTCCAAAATTTCGGGCGGCGGAACGGCGAAAGATTTGAGAATAGATACCGGCAGGCCGGCGTTACTGCCCGGGGTGTAGATGACAAATTCGGCCGCATCGCGCAGACGTTGAATGCGTTGGCTGGTTTGATCCCAATCGGCGAGACCTTTCTGCCATAGTTGGGCCTGCTGGCTGGCATAATCCTGAGGAGAGAGGCCCTTTCGGGTAGCATCGTCTGTGTTGATCCATGGGATGAAATCCTCCCCGCGCAATTGGGGAAAATTCAGCAGGAGGTTGGTCAAGTCACCCTTTGGATCGATGAGAATCGACGGCACATTGTCAATAGCAGCTTCCTCGATCAGATCGATACAAAGGCCGGTTTTGCCGCTGCCGGTCATTCCGACTACCACGGCATGAGTAACCAGGTCACGCGAATCATAGAGGATCAGGTTGTCCTGAAGTTTGTTTGCGCCAAGGTCAAATTGGCGTCCCAAATAGAATACACCAAGTTTCTCATAATCCTGCATGACAATTACTCCTTTCTCAACATTGTCTGATAAACTTATTGTAGTAGATTTACCACTTATATACAATTGTGGAAAAATATAATAATTTTGTGCTGTTCGCCAGGACTTTTATGATCAAGTCGGTGCGATCGATGCTGTAAAGTAGTCTGCGTTCCTTGCAAATCCAGGATTAAGAATATTATGGACCCTCGAACAATTTTGAATGCCTTGTCAAACGCAGGTTTGAGCCGGCTGCAGTTGGATTTTCCAAAACTTTTGCAGGAATCGATACGGCTAACCCCGCATCCGCTTGATCGTAGTCCGCCCCCGCCTGGGGCATCCTATCTAGGAGGCGCACCCGACTTGCCATCCGGGATCGCCTGGCCGGTCTGGAAGAACGTCCCAATGTCTTTCATCGGTCAGGTGAACCTGGAAGACCTGGTCTCGTTTGGGCCAGCCCAGGACCTGCCGAAAAGCGGGCTGCTGTCTTTCTTTTACGACGCCGCCCAAGAAACCTATGGGGCAGACCCGGCCGATCGCCGCGGGTGGAGTGTGTTCTGTTTCCCGCATGCCTCGACCAAAGAGAGCGGTTTTCACCTGTTTAGCCATCACGATCCTCACAAGCCCAAGCTGGATCCCTTCCCGACCAGCCTGCCGCAAGGCGCCCGCTTCAAGCCCTGCCGCCTGACTTTCGCCAGCGAATATACCCTACCCGGCGCGCCCTCCCAATATATCCCAGACCTGGATTGGACGCCAGACGAGATCCACCGCTATGAGCAGTTCCAGGCCAGTTTCCCCTCCGCCGAGGACCGCAAATCCCTGCACTTCCGCATGTTTGGCTGCCCGGACCAGATCCAGGACGACATGCAACTGCAGTGCGCCCTGTATGCCAATGGTTTCAGCAGCCCGGACGAACCGGGCGCAGCCCAGGCGGCAGCCCACAAAGATGGCTGGCAGCTCCTTCTCCAGGTCGATTCTGACGAGACCATTGGCATGCGCTGGGCTTCCTATGGTATGTTATACTTTTGGCTGGAAAAGGAAGCGCTGCGAAAACGCCAGTTCGATCGTTCCTGGCTGGTGCTGCAATCGGAATAATCTACTTATGAGGTGAACGATGCGCCGAACAAGGAACCTGTGGGGATCGGTAATTTTTGTCCTGATCGTTACAGTTACCCTGTGCATCATGGAAAAACCCTCTACCAATTCATCCACACCCGCCTCGGCTGGCACGAACGCCCCGGCCGCCACCCAGGCCGCGGGAAATGTGCTGCAGCAGCCCCTCCCCGGTGGGGCGCCTGACTGGGGTGTGCGCACCAAGACTTTCGGCTGCCAGTATACCGGCGACGGCGAGCTGCCCGACCCGGCCTGCACTCCCGGCGATTTAATGAAGCCGCTGGTGACCAAGGATGATATTTGCAAATCGGGTTATTCTTCAGGCGTGCGCGACGTGCCCGACAGTGAGAAGAACGCCGTGTACGCCGAATATGGCATTACCAAACACACCTCCGGCCAGTACGAAGTCGACCATTTCGTCAGTCTGGAATTGGGCGGCTCGAATGATATTTCCAACCTGTTCCCCGAAGCGGCTTCCCCCAAACCCGGCTTTCACGAAAAAGACAAGGTCGAGAATTACCTCCACGACCAGGTTTGCTCCGGAGCCATGACACTCCAGACCGCCCAGATTGCCATCGCCACCAACTGGCTGGATGTGTACAATTCGATGCCCAGTAAATAGAGGTTTATGCCGCCCCGACTTGAAACTCCCCGTCTAATCCTGCGACCGTTTACATTATCCGATATCGATGAGGCTTATACAGTCCTGGAAGGCCATCCCGACGTCTGGAAATATGACCCGGGGTTTTGCCGCACCAAACTGCAGCGAGCCAACCTCATCAAAAAATATGCGCTGACCAACGCTGAAAATGGATGTGGAACCCTGGCAGCCGTGCTGAAATCGACGGGGGCGCTGATCGGTTCGATTGGCTTGCAATCTTACCGGCTGGCG
Organism: uncultured Chloroflexia bacterium; assembly: GCA_963820415.1. GTDB lineage: Bacteria > Chloroflexota > Anaerolineae > Anaerolineales > Anaerolineaceae > CAWFZT01. The sequence continues at coordinate 688,563 of CAWFZT010000006.1, forward strand.
GTCAAGCCGTCAGGCGTCGTTGAAGTCGAGCTGTTTTATAAATTAGGCCGTGATTTTTGGGGGAAGGGCTACGCCTTCGAGGCCTGCCGGGCGGTGATCAGCTTCGCTTTCAACTGCCTGCACTTACAGCATCTGTTGACGGCTACTAACTGCGAAAACTCCCCCTCCATCCGGCTGCTGCAGCGCCTCGGATTCCGCTTTTACTGCCAGCCGAGCGCCTGGTCTTCCGAAATCGTCGGCATCCTGGAAAGCTGCCCGGCCAGCTAAAAACGGATCCAGAGGAATTTCTGGCCAGACCTTACTTGCCCGCTCTCGCCAGCACCAGGTAAGTGGATGTGCCGCCTGACTGGTTCACTACCTGAGCCGAAGCGGGGTCGAGCTGTTTAATATCCGGGCCGCGCTGGTCGATCACGGAGGCCAGGCTCTGGCCGTAGTCAGGGTTGACCAGCACGAAAGCGCGTCGGAACGGGACGTGTTGGATATTGATGACGAAGCTGTCCGGAATCTGGTGCAGTTTGAAGTAATACCACAGCGGGGCGTCATCTGGGTCGCTCACCACCACGATGTCGCTCTGCCGGAGCTGGCCTTTTAGGTATAATGTGGTGGCCTCAATCTCGCCTTGAGTATTCATTTCAGGGAAGCTGTGCACGGCCCAGGCCAGGCTGGCTCCCAGCACAGCCAGGATTGCCGCTCCGGACAGCAGCATGGCCAGGCTGAATTTTCCGCCCAGCTTGATATCTTTGAACAGACCCAACAAGCCGGCGCTGCCCCACATGAGGACTAACGGCAGCAGCCACGACCACAGCTTGGGCCACGGGTAGGGGCGCTGGATGGGCAGCTCCACCGCCAACCACAGCACGGCCGCCGCCTGAAGCGGTGCCCGGCGTGAGCTGATGTGCCGGTTGAGCAGCAGCGAAAGAATTGTCCCAACCAGAAAAATGGAACCCAGGAGGGGCATTCCGGCGGGTAAACCCGTCCAGTCGTTCCAGGTTTCGGCAATCTTGCCCGGCAGGATGGACAGGAAGTCGCCCAGGCTGAGCGGTAAAACGAAGCGGTTGGCTACCACGGCTTTCACGCCATAGGTGATGAAGACCGGGGTGTAAAGGAAGGCCGCTAAAAGTCCGCTGGCAGCGGTTGAGGCAGCCAGGTATTTAAAGAAGCAGCCCAAAGTGCCATAGGCCGGGCGAGTCTCGCCGCCCAGGGCAGCCAGCAGCAGCCAGGTTAGCAGCACCCCGAAGGGATAGATCATGATAGGAGTGGTATAGAAACCCAAGGCAGAGAACAAGACGATCAGCCCCCAGGCAGCCCGGTTCTGGTGCTGTTGGACGTAGACCCCCAGGCTGAAGATCAGCAAACTGAACAGGCAAATCAGGATGTAGCCACGTGCGTCGGTGGCCAGGTTGACCATCCGCGGGGTGCCAGCCAGCAGGGCGGCGCTGAGCAGGGCAGTCGGGCGGCCGTACAGCAGGCGCGCCAGCAGGTAGCCAGCCGGAACCACCAGCACCCCGGCTGCCACCACCGGCAGGCGCACGGCCCAGGGTTGCAGGCCGAACAGCATGTAGGAGAAATGCACCAGCAGGCTGTGAAAAACGTGGTTATTGGGCAGCGAATAGTCGGATAATACCCCCCAAAGCGGGCGGGTGGCGAAGGCTACAATCGTGTAAGCTTCGTCATGGGACATCGGCCGGGATACGAAGGCGGCCCGGATGCCAGCGGCGGCCAGCGCCAGCCCGAGCAGGATGAACAGATCCGCCTTTTCCATCCGTTTGAAGCGCCAATCGGCAGCCACCATGGTGCGCCAGTCCTGCCGCACATCACCTATAGTTCTGGCCAGAAAATGCCAGCCGTCCGCCACCCAGGCCTGAGAATGCTTGCGCAGTGCCATAAAGACTGCCCCGGCGGCCATCAGCGCCAGCCCGGCCGCCTGCATGGGCCGGCGCAGGCTGGCGAAGCGCGCCTCGGTCAACGAACGCAGGTTATTATCTCTGGACAGGTGATTGGCCACCGCCCGGGCGCTCTCGAAGGACAGGGAAAAAAAGACCAGCGCCAGGATTCCTCCGGCTAGGAATGCGAGTACAATTAAATTCCACAGGATTTTGGGAAATTTGCTTTTCTGAGCCATAGCGTCCGGGTAAGTATACACTTTTTTCAAGTATGTCTCTCTCTCAAAACGAAATCCCCGCTCCTTACGACCTGTACGATCCGGTCGCCATGCCGGTTGGTATGGATGCTTTCCTGGCCGGGCTGGTCCTGTCAGCCTACCCGCCGGGGGCGCGCATCCTCGACTGCCAATCATACCGGCCTGGCTACGTGGAATTCCCGCTGCGTGTGGGCGTGGGGCTACCGGACGGCCGAAAAGAGGCGTGCGTGCTGAAAGCCGGCCGTTTTAAAGGGGCAGCCGAGCGGGAAGCCGCTTTGCTGCCGGTGCTGGCCCGCCTCGGCCTGACAGTTCCGGCTTTGTTGGCCGGCCCGCTAGTGCACCCGGAATATCCCGCTTGTGGGCCGTTCATTGTGTTGAGCGAGCTGTCCGGTCAGCCGCTTCCGTGGATCGGGGTAAACCTTGAGCAGGCTGACCTGGGCTGCCGCCTACTTTTCCAGGGCGTGGAACGGCTGCACCAATTGACGCCTGCCCTGCGCGGAGAAAACGTTGCTGCTATGCTCGAAGAAAAGACCTTGCTTTCCGAATTGCAGGGTATTCGCAGCCGGGCCGGCCCCTGGCTTGACCAGCCCTTATTTTCTGCGGCAGTCGCCCGCCTGGTTCCGGTTCTGGCGGGCGTGCGGGAAGACCTGGTCTTTTCCAATGGCGACTACAATCCATTGAACTTTTTATATGAAGGCAATCAGTTGATCGGCTGGATCGATTTTGGCCTGGCGTGTTTTGAAGACCCTTACATTGGGTTCGCTAAATTCATCATCTGGGGTTTCGACAGCTACGGCTGGGGCACGGGGGTGAAGGCCGGCCTGGTCGAACGCTACCTGTATGCGCATAACCTCTCGCGAGTGGAGTTCGCCCCGCGCCTGGCCTTGCACTGCCTTTGGCGCTTGCAGCGCGAAATTTCGGTCAGCGGGGAAGCGGACGCAGCTTACCGCGAGGCGGTCGAGAAGGTGCTCGAAGAAGCCCTGAAGGATATCAGCTAAAGCCGGCGGCCAGGTGGTACAATGTGTCCAGTTTGGGGCTGGCATTGCCGCGCCAACATTGCAGAGGAAATCAATTGGAGAGGTCGTCATGCGTTTTTATTACATTCGGCATGGGCAATCGATTAATAATGCCTTGTTTGACGCTAGCGGGGATAGCAACGGGCGCGACGAAGACCCCGATTTGACAGAAGTCGGAAAACAGCAGGTGTGCCTGCTCGCGGACTTTATCCGGTCTAAAGATGCACAAGCCAGTGGTGTTGAGCAGGCGATGACGCGTGATTATTTTGGCTTTACCCATCTGTATACCAGTCTGATGATTCGTTCTGTGCAGACAGGTGTGGCGCTTTCCGAGGCTTTACAAATCCCCCTGATCGCCTGTCCGGAGATACATGAAACCGGTGGAATTTATCACGAAGACCCGTCCTCTGGCGAGTTAAGGGGTCTGCCCGGGAAGACTCGCTCGTTTTTTCAAAAGAATTACGACAAATTGGTGCTTCCCGAGGCTCTCAACGATGAGGGTTGGTGGAACCGGCCTTATGAAACGGAGGAAGAATGGCAGCCTCGAGCGAAAAAAGTGCTGCAAATTTTGCTGGAACGACATGGGAGAACCGATGAGCGGGTAGCCATCATCAGCCATGGTGGTTTTTACATGCAGCTAATGCGCGCGATATTCCAGATGAAGGGGGAAAAAATATGGTTCTCCATTTTCAATACTGGCATCTCATGCATTGATTTTAGCCCAGATGGATCGGCGAACCTTATTTACCACAACCGCACGGACCATTTACCCGACCGGCTGATTACTTAGGTTTTGTATTTTCTTTCCTCCTATCCTCTTCCTCCCCTTCATCCCTAGTTTATACTCTTTGTATTCAGGACAACGTCAATGCTTATCGAGGAACGCCTGTACTTCGTCTCGGGTAGGCGCGCCCTCCATCGGGCCTTTCTTCGTCACCGCCAGGGCGCCGACGGCGTTGGCGAAACGGCCAGCTTGGGCCATCGGCATACCTTCCAGCATGGCCACCGTGAAGGCCGCGCTGAACGAATCGCCCGCCCCCGTGGGATCAATCTCCCGGACGGCAAACCCGGGGATTTCCACCACCTCGCCCTGGTGGTAAATGCGGCTGCCGCGCACCCCCATTTTCAGCACGACCGTTTTGCCCTGCGCCAGCCACTGGGAAATGCCTTCCTCGTCTCCGGGGACACCGGTCAGCATGGCCGCCTCGCCCAGGCTGGGGAAAATGAAATCGGCCCGCTGGATGACCGGCTGGCACAACCGGCGGATCTCTTCCACGCTGAGCAGCTCGGGGCGGATGTTGGGGTCGAAGCTGAGATGAGCCTGGGGAGATATCCTCTGCATGGCCTGGTAGCAGGTCTCTTTTGAAGATTCGCTCATGGCCAGGTTGCAGCCGGTCAGGTGCAGCCATTTGGCCTGCTGCAAATAGTCTTCTTGCAAGTAATCGGGGGCCAGCCTGCCCGCCGCAGAATAGCGCATGTGGTAGATGAATTTACGGCTGCCGTCTTTGAAATAAGCCACGAAGGCCACGCCGGTAGTCTGGTCGGGCAGCACTTTGCCGCAGGTGAAATCCACGCCGTCCCGCTCGAAGCGCTCCAGCAGGCAGCGGCCGAAGTCGTCCTGGCCGACCGCCCCGATAAACCCGGCGCTATGCCCCAGCCGGGCGACGCTGTCGATATAAATCGGGGTATCGCCGCTCGGGTATGGCCCACTAAAGGTGCCGGGCTGGTTGAGTGGTTCATCGAGCTGCATGCGCATGATCTCCACCAGCATGTTGCCCATCGAAATCACTTCAGGGTATCTCATAATCTCTCCAAAAATTCTTGGTTTTTTCTTACACTTTCCTACTCTTCCTTCCTCTTCCTTCGTGCTCTTCGTGTCCTTTGTGGTTAAATCTTCTTCGCTCTGACGTCGATAGCAAAGGCGCCCTGGCCTTCTGGCAGCACGCGCAGCGGGTTGATCTCGATTTCGGCGATCTGCGGGCAGTCCAGGGCTAACTGAGCCAGGCGGGCCAGCGCTTGCATCACCGCCGGCCGGTCAGCCGGTGGCAGGCTGCGGAAGCCTTTCAGCTTGCGCCCGGCCCAGGTGCTTTCCAACAGGCTCTCCGCCTGGCGCGGCGTGAGAGGCGCCAGCTCGAAAGCTACATCTTTCAACCCTTCCACCTCTACCCCACCTGAGCCGAACATGATCATCGGCCCGAACTGGGCGTCCCGCACCATGCCCACGATCACGTCCTGCCCGGACGGCAGCATGCGCTGGACGTGGGCGCCGTCGATGCGCGCCTCGGAACGTGCCCCGCGGGCGTTTTGGGTTACCGTGGCGAATCCCTCCCTTACGGCCTGGGCATTTTCCAGGCCAAGCAAGACCCCATTGACGTCCGACTTGTGCGAAATATCCGGGGACGCCACCTTGATAACGACCGGGAAACCCAGACGCTGCGCTGCCTGAACGGCTTCCTCCGGGCTGGCAGTCAGCACCGGTTCCAGGGTGGGAATGCCGTAAGCTTCCAGCAGTCCGTTAGCGGCGCTCTGGTCGAGGAATTGGCCGGCGGGCTGGCCCTTGAGCAAGGCCGCCGCACGGCCTGAATCGATACCAGCCAGGTCGTATGGGGCTTCTACAGCCTGGGCCAGGAATTCGGCGCGGCGGGAGAGCACCGCCAGGCAGGAGGCCGCCCATTCGGGGAAGCGGTAATCCGGAATGTGCGCCGCCCGCAGCAGCTCAACCCCTTCCTGGATCAGGCGATCGCCCATCAGCGCCACGATCACCGGTTTGTCGCACACCTGGATGACCGGGATCATGGCTTTGACCACTGCCCCGGCAGTCGAGGCCGGCGGCGGAGGAGAAATTACCATCACGCTGTCCACGCCCGGGTCTTCCAGCAGGATGCGCAGGCATTCGGAATAATGTTCGGGGTTGGCCGAAGCCAGCATATCCACCGGGTTGTGCAGGCTGGCCGCTGCCGGCAGGATGGCTTTCAATGCCTCATGGGTGTGTTCTGAGGGCGAGGCCAGGCGCAGGCCGTTCAATTCAAGCGCATCGGCCGCCATTACCCCCGGGCCGCCGGCGTTGGTCAACACCGCCACACGGCGCCCTTTGGGCAGCGGGCACCAGGCCAGCGCCCGCGCCCACTGGAACATTTCTTCGCTGGTGTTGGCGCGCAGCACGCCGGCCTTGCGGAAGGCAGCGTCGAAGGCGGCTTCCTGTCCGGCCAACGCCCCCGTGTGTGAAGCGACGGCTTTACGCCCGCTTTCAAAACGCCCAACCTTCAGGGCAATGACCGGTTTTATCTGGGTTACCTTCAGCGCTTCTTCTACGAAGCGCTGCCCGTTGCTGATGCCTTCCAGGTACATGGTGAGCACACGCGTATGCCGCCCGGCTGCCACCGGCGCCAGCATATCCGTCTCGTTGACATCTGCTTGGTTTCCTAGGCTGATCAGGTTGGACAGGCCAATACCCTGCCCGCGGATCCAGTCGATCACCGCCGCGCAAATCGCCCCTGAATGGGAGATGAAGGCAATTTCACCGGAGGGCGGCATAGGCGGCTGGAGGAAGGTGGTGTCGAGCGGCAGGTGAGTGTCCATCAGGCCGATGCAGTTCGGCCCGACCAGGCGCATGCCATAGGCGCGGGCCAATTCGACGCATTGAACTTCGAGGGCAGCGCCCTCTGGACCGGTTTCACGGAAACCGCCGGTTGCAATGATAGCAGCGCGGATACCGCGCTCGCCGCATTCTTTGAGCGCCCCTGCTACGAAAGGCGGCGGCACCAGCAGCACTGCCAGGTCAACCGGGTCAGGCACGTTCAGGACGCTGGCGTAAATTGGCGCGCCCAGCAGACGCTCGCCCTTGGGGTTGACAAAATGCACCGCCCCCTGGTATCCGCTTTGCACCAGGTTGCGCGCCAGGCCGTAGCCCAGCTTGGTTGGGTCGCGTGAGACGCCGATCACTGCCACACCTTTTGGGTCGAAAAAGGGCACGAGAGATAGCTCTGTCATAAACCGGTAACTCGCTTTAGAAGGATGGATGGTGCTGCTCCCCATTATAGCAAATCCATCCGGCAAAATTCGGGTTTTAATATTGATCGCTTCATCTATACCTTTTCTCTGCCACCGCAAGCAGATGCTCTCCCGTATCGACAAGTCCTGGCCGGTTGCACAATGCCACCTCTAGCGCGGTCAACGCTGCGGCAGCCTTAGCACTCGCCGTGATGAGGGGTATCTGCGCGCCTTCGGACACTACCGGATTAACTGCTGCCATTTCAACCACCTGAAGCTCTACTTGCTCCAGGGCCCGCTGAAGTCCGATGGAGGTAAATAGCACAAGGGGTTGTTTAAACTCGGGCGAACCCGGTTGTGAAAAGACAATACCCTCGCCTGACAGTACAGCCTCCCAATCAATATGTGTATCAGGTAGTTCCAGGAACTTATGCTCGTCGTATGGGCCCAACAGACGTAAGGTTCCGTATAAGGAACAGACACTGATCAACAAGCGTCCACCCGGACAGATCACACGCGCTAATTCCTTGAGGGCTGCCTCATAGCGGTCGTAGGTATAGGATAATGCTGCGCCATAGCAGACCACCGCGTCAAAGCTCGCATCCCGCAGTTCATGCATATCGACCATGTCGAGACAATGGATCGCTTGCACCCTTTCCAGAAGTCCAGCGGCTAGCAAATGCTGACGTGCCTGGTCCAGTTGTGTCTGCGAAAGGTCGACCAGTGTCAGGCAGGCGCTGCGCCGTGCCAGATCCATTGCAAAACGACCAGGGCCGCAGCCTGCGTCCAGTACGCGAACCCCCTCTGGTATATAGTCATCCAGAAAACGCCGATGTATGGCGTACTTTATACGCCCCTGAAGTGTTCGCTCGAGACGTTCCCACTCTCGCGTTCCGTAGTTATCAAAGAAGGCTCGGACTCCTTGAGGATCATAAAGCATGTACACCTCCTGCCTGCCAAGGGAATGGTTAAATGTTACTCCCACCCACTTTCGGGCTAAAAATTGGTTCTACGGACTCTTGTTATATGGTGAATTGGCTGGATTACTACCCTCTCATGATTGGATATACTGTAACTTGATCCTATAATTTTCTGTTGTTATAAACCGTCCCATTAATCTCTTTAGTAATTATAACCATCATAACTATAATACCTTTGCCAATATAAGGTTTCAAAAGGGTATAATCCCGGATAAATAGCTCCCAAACAGATGATCCAATTTCACTCACCAATTTTTGGTAAAGGTATTGTTCATTCAAAAGATAATATTCTGATAAGTTTAAAATTCTGCCATCCGGTGGAATTCATCACGAATGAGACCAATAAGATGTCAGGTGGCTAGATCAAAATCCCTAGTCGTGATCAATTTTAAAACCTGTGAATTAGCCAGGTTAAATCAGGATAAATGTCTTACAATTTTATAGCTAAATCCAGTATAATATTTTAAGCGTTTTCCGGCTTTACCAGGCAGCGAACCCTGGTATAAATAAATATACAGTCCCCATCTTCTATTACCCGGTTTTGAAATTCCTATAAAAACATTTTTCATGGAGGATCCCGATGGACAAATATGACATCCTGATTCGCGGCGGCGCCATGCGCGGGCATGCCGGGCAGTTGTTCGATATCGGCGTGGCCGGCGGAAAAATTGTCGCCATCGAGCCCAAGATTGCCGGTTCGGCTGAAGTTGAGCTCAAGGCCGAAGGCAGCCTGGTCACCGAATCGTTCGCCAACCCCCACCTGCACCTGTGCAAAGTCTACACGCTGCAAATGATGGATGAAGAAGCGCTGAAGGATTACCATGGGGCGGATATGGGCAAGGCCATGACCGCCATCGAGCTGGCGGCGCGCGTCAAAGCCAAATACGACAAATCGTGGATCATCGTCAACGTGCGCAAAGCCATCGCCCAGGCCGCCCTGTACGGCTGCACCCACCTGCGCGCCTTTGCCGACGTGGACAGCCAGGCCCGCCTGGAAGGCGTCAAGGCCCTGATCCACGCCCGTGAAGAATTCAAGGGTATCGTTGATATCCAGGTGGTGGCCTTTGCCCAGGATGGCATTGTGCGCGAGCCGGCGGCCGCCGGGCTGGTGCGCCAGGCCATGCAGCTCGGCGCTGACATTGCCGGCGGCATCCCGTGGATCGAATTTACCGACGCCGATATCGCCGAACACGTCAAAGTTATCTTCGATATCGCCCAAGAGTTCAACAAAGACGTCTCCATGCTGGTGGACGATGCCGGGGACCCGGGCCTGCGCTCGCTGGAACTGATGGCGCTCGAGACCATCCGCCGCGGCTGGTACGGCCGCTCGCTGGCGCACCACGCCCGCGCTATGTCGATGTATCCCACACCGTATTTCCAGAAGGTAGCCGCGCTGCTGAAGAAAGCCAGCATGGGCGTGGTCACCGACCCGCACACCGGCCCGCTGCACGCCCGCGTGCGCGACCTGCTGGCGGAGAAGGTGCTGGTCTGCCTGGGCCAGGACGATATCTCGGACGCTTACTATCCCTACGGGCGTAACAACCAGCTCGAAGTGGCTTTCCTGGCCTCGCACCTGCTCTGGTTCACCTTAGCTTCCGAGATGGAGACGCTCTACGACATGATCACCGTCAATGCCGCCCAAGCCATGGGCGTTAAAGGATTTGCCCTCAAGGTTGGAGCGCCGGCTAACCTGGTGGTGCTGCAGGAACCAAGCGTGCTGGAATCGTTCCGCACCCATGCTGCTCCGCAGTACGTGGTCAGCCATGGCAAACTGGTTGATAAAATCAAAATGGAGAAAATGTCAAAATAGTCATGGAACCAGCCCAGTCGCCAGAAATGAAGGTTCATTTCCAGCTTAACCATCAAGAATTCACCGTCCAGGTATCCTCGCAGATGTGCCTGCTGCGCTTTCTGCGCGACCGCATGGGCTTGATGGGCACCAAGGACGGCTGCTCGACCGGGCACTGTGGGGCGTGCACGGTCATTATTAACGGTAAAGCCCAGCGCGCCTGCCTGGTGAAAATGGCCAGGGTGGATGGGGCGAAGATCGAAACGGTAGAGAACCTGTCGAAAAACGGCGTGTTGCACCCCCTGCAAAGAGCCTTTATCGAGAAGGGCGCCGTGCAGTGTGGCTACTGCATCCCGGGCATGCTGATGACCTCCAAAGCTTTGTTGGATCGCAACCCGCATCCCACCGCGCAGGAAATCAAGCACGAGATGACCGTCAATCGCAATATCTGCCGCTGCACGGGCTATACCAAGATCGTCGAAGCCGTCCAACTGGCCGCGCAAAGGATGCCATGGGGCGCCAGCCAGACCGTGCCCGAAGAAGAAGTCACCACCACCTCGCACATCTGGGATACGGCTGAACGCATGGTCACCGGCGCGCAGCAGTACGGCGACGACATCGTCATGGATGGGATGGTGCATGGCAAGATTTTATGGGCAGCCCACCCGCACGCCCGCATCCTCTCTATCGATACCTCCGAAGCCGAAGCCATGCCCGGGGTTGTCACGGTGGTCACCGCCAAAGACATTCCCGGCAAGAACCAGGCCGGACTGGTCGTGCGCGATCAGCCCGCCATTGCCAGCGATAAAGTGCTGTATATCGGCGACGGCCTGGCAGCGGTGTTCGCCGAGACGCCGGAGTTCGCCAGGGCCGCCCTGGAAAAGATCAAGGTCGCATACGAAGTCCTTCCAGGCGTCTTTTCCCCTGTAGAGGCTGCCCGGCCGGATGCGCCCAAACTGCATCCGAACGGCAACCTGCTCCACCACGCCTCGCTGATCCGCGGCGACACCGAAAAAGCCTTCGAGGAGTGCGCCGTGGTGGTGGAGGGATCCTATAAGACCCCCTTCGTCGAGCACGGCTTCCTGGAACCGGAATCGGGGATAGCTTACGTCGAAAAGGACGGTACGGTGGTGCTCAAGCTTGGCACCCAAACCGCCTTTGACGACCGTATCCAGCTCTCCGAAATCCTGGCCATGCCCGAGGAGAAAATCCGTGTGATCGCCATCATCCCCGGTGGGGCGTTTGGCGCCAAGGAAGATATGATCCTGCAGCAGTACCTGGCCCTGGGCGCTTTAAAGACCAGGCGCCCGGTCAAGATGGTGCTGAGCCGCCAGGAATCCCTGCGGGTGCACCAGAAGCGCCACCCCGCCTGGATCCACTATAAGACCGGCGCGGCCAGGGATGGGCAGGTGTTGGCGATTGAAATGGATATCACCCTGGATACCGGCGCATACTGCGCCCTGGGGATCGATATTCTGGAGAATACCGTCGTCTTTGGCGCCGGGCCTTATTACGTGCCCAACCTGAAAATCATCGGCCATTCCTGGTACACCAATAACGTCATGGCGGGCGCCATGCGCGGCTTTGGGGTCAACCAGGTGGCCTTTGGCCTCGAACAGCAGATGGATGCTATGGGACGCTTTCTGGGCATGAATCCGTTCGAGTTCCGCCTGAAAAATGCCCTGGATGTAGGCCTGCCGACCGCCTCCGACCACGTCATGACCGAAGGCATTGTTTCGATCAAACAGACTATCCAGGCCGCCTGGGACGAATTCAAAAAGACCGAGCTGCCCGCCTCGCACGGTGGGAAGATCGGCGTTGGAGTAGCCTCGGCGGTCAAAAACATCGGCTTCGGGCATGGCATCCCCGAGAGCGCCGGCGCCATCGTTGAACTGGAGGCGGATGGCCGCGTGCTGGTGCGCCATTCGCAGCACGAGTACGGCCAGGGGGCGCGCATGGGCATCCTTCGCATGGCCTCCAACCAGTTAGGCATCCCGGCCGAGCGCATCCGCCTGGTGGGTCCTGATACGGCCCTTACCCCGGAGACGGGCCCTACGACCGCTTCTCGCCAGACCTTCCTGACCGGCAACGCCGTGGTCATGGCCTGTGACGCCCTGAAAGACCAGCTCTTCGCCCACGCCGCTGAAACCCTGAGCGCCGAGCCGTCCAAACTGGGATTTAAAGGCGATCGCATCGTCAACCTGGAGAGCGGTAAATCGCTGCCGCTCAGCCAACTGGGCGAGCGGTTTGTGGTCGAGCGGCGCTATACGCCGCCGCAGTCGGTGCAGATGCACGATTTCAACCAGCCCAGCCGCTTTGGACGTTCCGACTTCAAATCCATGCTGACCCACGTCTGTTACGCTTACAACACCCAGGTGGCCATCGTCGAGGTTTTCCCTGAGACGGGCGAAGTCAAGGTGTTGAAGATCATCTCCGCCAATGACGTCGGTAAGGTGCTCAACCGCACCGCCATTGAAGGGCAGATCGAAGGCGGGGCAGTCATGGGCTTGGGGTTTGCGCTTTCCGAGGAATTTGTGGTCGAAAATGGCATCAACCTGACCGATACCCTGCACAAAGTCAGGCTGCCCACGGCCGACATGTCGCCGGAGATCGTGCCCCTCATCCTGGAAATCCCCCACCCGTTTGGCCCGCAGGGCGTCAAAGGTTTTGCCGAGGCGCCTTCCCTGGCCACTGCCCCGGCCATCATCAATGCCATCTACGACGCCGTTGGCGTGCGCGCCAACCAGCTTCCGGCAGATAAGCGGCGTGTGAAGGAAATGCTGGAGAAAAATATACAGTTGCACATGATCAAGCCGTAAAGAGAAAGCGAGGTGGTGCTGGCAGATATATTTAAATAAATTTTGCTTTGTGTAAGACCGCTACCCGTACCCATTCTATCCATAACCAAGTAACCCAAGGAGAGGACAATGAAAAGTAAAAAGTTTTTGCAACTGATCGTCAGCCTGGTGCTGCTGGCTGCCATGCTGTCAAGCTGCGCTCCCGCCGCCACCCCCACCCCGGTCACGACGTCTGGTAAATTAAAGGTGTTCGGCGCCTTTGCCACCCCCATCGAGGAACCCTGGGACGGCGTGATCCACCAGGCCCTGTTAAAGGCCCAGTCTGCAGGTGAGATCGATTACACGTTCACCGAAAACATTGGTTATTCGGGCGATATGGAACGTGTCCTGCGTGAGACTGCCACTACCAAGAAACCGGATATCATCTTCGGCGATGCCTTCGATAACGAAGAGGCCGTGCGCACCGTGGCGGCCGAGTTCCCCAAAATTGCTTTCGTTTTTGGCTCCGGCCTTGGCCCTTCCGAACCGAACGTGGCTGTCTTCGATAACTGGATCCATGAGCCGGCCTACCTGTGCGGTATGTTGGCTGGCGGCCTGACCAAGACCAACACCATCGGCGTCGTGGCAGCTATGCCTGTGCCCGAAGTGAACCGCCTGGTAAACGCCTTCATCGTCGGCGCCAAGGAAGTCAATCCAAATGCCAAGGTGCTGGTCAGCTTCATTAACAGCTTCTTCGACCCGGCTGCGGCGAAAGAAGCCGCCCTGGCCCAGATCGACAACAAGGCTGACGTACTGTATGCCGAGCGCTTTGGTGTGATCGAAGCCGCCCAGGAGCACGGTTTGTTTGTCTTCGGCAACATGAGCGATCAAAACTCGCTCGCCCCCGCCCTTGTAGTCACCGGGCCGGTGTGGGACATGCAGCCGACCGTGGAATACGTCATCAACCAGGTCAAGAACCACACCTTCACCGCCCAGGACCTGAAGGACTTCAGCATGGTCGCCAAGGGCGGCGCCTCGTTGGCCCCCTTCCACGGCGTGGACAGTAAAATCCCGCCTGCCCTGTTGAAAACCGTCACCGATCGGGAAGCCCAGATCAAGGCCGGTCTCTTCCGTGTCGACATCGATGAAAAACAGCCCGCGCCGGTCAACTAACTGACCTATTAGATTGCTGAGTTCTCTTCCCCTCCCTGATGGGAGGGGAAGAGGGCCGTGTGGTTATTCCGGATTTGAGGTTGTCATGACACCCTCAAATCCGGAGACTTCCGAAGCAGGTGCTCACATAATGTATGCCATCGAGATGAAAGGCATCACCAAGCGCTTCGGCCCGGTGATTGCCAACAACAAAGTTGACTTCAAACTGGAGCAGGGTGAAGCTCACGCCCTCCTGGGCGAAAATGGGGCAGGTAAGACCACCCTGATGCGCATCCTGTACGGCCTATACAACGCCGATGCTGGCCAGATCATGGTAAATGGCCAGCCGTCGCGCATCGATTCGCCAAAAGACGCCATCCGGCTGGGGATTGGCATGGTCACCCAGCATTTTACCCTGGTGCCGACCCTGACTGTGGCCGAGAACACCGTGCTGGGCTACCTGCCGGGTTTCCGGCTGGATCCAAAACGCATCCAGGCGGAAGCCCGCAGCGCGGCCGACCGGTTTGGAATTGAAGTGAAGCCGGATGCGTTGGTGCGCCACCTTTCGGTGGGCGAGCGTCAGCGCGTCGAAATCCTCAAGTCCCTTTACCGCAATGCCAAGGTGTTGATCCTGGACGAGCCGACGGCCGTGCTGGTGCCGCAAGAAGTGGATGTGTTGTTTGAAACGCTGGCCCGGCTGCGCCAGGCCGGTATGTCGATCATTTTTATCAGCCATAAATTGTACGAGGTCATGACCATCTGCGACCGGATTACCGTCCTGCGCGATGGGCATGTGGTTGGCACGGTCAAAAAGACCGGCACCACTCAAACCGAGCTGGCCACCATGATGGTCGGGCGAGAGACGTTTGGCGTCACCCGCCAGGGTGAACGGCCCCAGGGGCCGCCGGTGCTGCGCCTTGAAAAGCTGTCCGCCAAAGACCCGAAAGGCCGCCTGGCGCTGAAAGACGTCAGCCTGAGCGTCAATGCCGGTGAAATCCTGGGCATCGCCGGGGTGTCGGGCAACGGGCAGGCTGAGCTGTCGCAGGTGCTGGCCGGCACGCTGAAGTCGACCGGCGGGCAGGTGCTGGTTGCCAGTGAAGATTTGACCTGCCGCGACCCGGGCTGTTTTACCTCGGCCGGGGTAGGGCGCATCCCGGAAGACCGCCACGAAGGGGTAGTGGGCGAGCTGACCGTGGCGGAGAACCTGGCCTTGGAACACCTCGACGAATTTGTCGACCGCGGCCTGCTGGATAGCAAGAAGATCCTGCACAACGCCGAAAAACTGATCAGTGAATACCAGATCAAGGCGTCTCCCACGGATCGGGCGCGCACGCTTTCGGGCGGCAACCTGCAAAAAGTGATCCTGGCGCGTGTCCTGTCGCGTAACCCCCAGGTGGTGATCGCCTCGCAGCCCACGCGTGGGCTGGACGTGGGCGCCACGGAGTACGTACGCTCGCAGTTGCTAGAGCAGCGCGACCGCGGCGCAGCCATCTTGCTGGTCTCCGAAGACCTGGACGAAGTAGTCGCTCTTTCCGATCGCATTGCAGTCATCTATGAAGGCCGGATTGTAGGGATACTGCCGGCGCGTGAGGCAACTGTGGCTATATTGGGTTTGATGATGTCGGGGGCGAACGAGGTGGAGCATGCGGTTTACGATTGAAAGAGGCAATGCACCCGCATGGATCCGGCCGCTAATCCCGTTGGTGGCGATTCTGGCTACTTTTATCATTACCTCCGTGGTCATTTTGTGGGCGAAGGCCAATCCCTTCACCGCCTATTACTACTTTCTGATTGCGCCGCTTTCCAACCAGGTCAGCGCCCTCGAAGTACTGGTCAAAGGAACGCCGCTGCTCCTGACCGGCGCGGCGGTAACGTTTGCCTTCTCGGCCGGTTATTTCAACATTGGCGCGGAAGGCCAGCTTCTGGCGGGGGCCATTGCCGCCGCCGGGCTGGGCATGCTGTTGGGGCCGCTGCCGGCCTTCGTCAATATCCCCATTATGTTAATTGGCGGGTTTGCCGCCGGCATGCTGTGGGCCTTGATCCCTGCCCTGCTGAAGGTCAGGCTGATGGTAGATGAGGTGGTGACCACCCTGTTGATGAACACGGTCATCACGTTTTTCATCAGTTGGCTGCTGAACGGCTACTGGCGCGACCCGGTTTCCATGCAGCCCCAGTCCGCCGCCATCGCTCCCAGCACAGTCTTTCCCAAGCTGGTGCCGCACTCGCGCCTGCATATGGGCTTCCTCGTCGCCCTGTTGGTCATCCTGGTCATCTATTTCGTCCTCCGGCGTACCCCGCTGGGACTGCGCATGCGCGCCGTCGGCCTGAGCAAGAATGCCGCCCACTTCAATAGCGTCAAGGTCGGCCGTACCATGCTGACCGCCGCACTGATCAGCGGTGGGATTGCCGGGCTGGCCGGCGTGGGCGAAGTCGCCGGCATCCATTTTCACCTGATCGCCCAAATTTCCCCCGGCTACGGCTACACCGGCATCATCGCCGCCACCCTGGGCGGTTTGAACCCGCTGGGGGTCGGGTTGGGCGCCCTCTTCATCGGCCTGATCGACACCGGCGCCCAGACGGTCAGCAGCGCTATGGGCATCCCGATCTACCTGGGCAACGTGGTCGAGGCCACCCTCCTGCTGGTAACCCTGGGTATGTTTACCTTGCAGAACTACCGGATAAAGATAACTACTCAAACGCTTCAAAAAGAAGAGCAAACTTAATGGATACCTTTCTGATAGGATTGATTGCGGCGACGCTGCGGGTGGCTACCCCGCTCATTTTTGGTACGCTGGGTGAGCTGTTTTGCGAGCGGGCCGGCATCTTGAACCTGGGCATTGAAGGCACCCTGCTGTTCGGCTCCTTTGTGGGTTTCGCTGCGGCAGGCGCCAGCGGCTCATTATGGATAGGCGTGCTGGCGGCGCTGGTTGCCGGGAGTCTGTGCGGTTTGCTGATGGGACTGTTCACCGTCAAGCTGGGGGTCAACCAGCACGTATCTGGCCTGGGCATCACCCTGCTGCTGACCGGCCTATCGTATTTTGCTTTCCGCCTGATCTATGGTCAACAGGCTATTCCACCCTCCATTAAACCTTTCGATACCTTTCCCCTCTTTGGCCACCTGCCGGTGCTGGGCGCCATCTTCGATCAATACACGCTGACCTACCTCTCATTCCTGCTCGTCCCAATCGTCTGGTGGGTGGTGTACCGCTCCAATTTCGGCCTGCACATGCGCGCCGTGGGCGAGAACCCCGAGGCAGCCGACGCCGCCGGAGTCAACGTTTATAACACCCGCTATATTGCCCTGGCGATTGGCGGAGGCCTGATGGCCGTCGGCGGCGCTTTCCTCTCCCTGGCGCAGTTAGGCGCCTTTACCTTCGGCATCATCAATGGGCGCGGCTGGGTCTGCATCGCCTTGATCATCTTTGGCAACTGGGAGGCGCTGCGTGTGCTGTGGGGAGCGCTGCTTTTCGGCCTGGTGTTTGCCTTACAGCTTCGCCTGCAATCTACCGGGCTGCAATTGCCTTACGAGGTGTTCCTGGCGCTGCCCTACCTGGTGACAATCGCCGTGCTGGCGCTGGCCGGACGCAATACCTCGGTGCCATCTGCCATTCTAAAACCATACAAGCGTGAATAAACTCTCGCTCACTGCTCCTATCTCTTCCCATCCGTGGGAATCCGTGTGAATTTGTGGTTAAACTCTTCCGTCCAACCCTCTGGGTCCTTCTGGTCTTCATCCTCCTGACCGCCGGAGTGGTGTTTGCCTTTTCTCCGGCCCATGCCGGCAAATCGCCCGGCCTGGATGCCAGCCTGTTCATGTACATCGGCGCCGGGATCAACCGGGGGCAGGTCCCCTACCGCGACCTGTGGGAAAACAAACCCCCCCTGGTTTTCTTTCTGGATGCGCTCGGGCTGTGGCTGGCCGGTGGTTCGACCTGGGGAGTGTGGTTTTTCGACCTGGCCGCCTGGATGCTCAGTGTGGTCTTGCTGTTCTTATTACTCAGGAAGGAAGTGGGCCAGGCCGGGCTGTTCTTCGCCCTGGCAAGTTTCGTGCTGAACCTGCCGGTGATTTTCGGGGCGGGCAATATGACTGAAGAGTTCGCCCTCCCGTGCCAACTGGCCGGCCTGTACTTTTTTACCCGCCTCGAGCGGGAAGGGCGCCATCCCTGGCCGGCCTTCTGGCTGGGGGTGACTTTTGCGCTGTCCTTTTTGCTGAAACAGACCACCATCGGCGTTTGGATCGCCCTGGCAGGTTACCTGTTCTTGAGCAGAATCCTTGTCCATAAGCCTATCAAAGCCTACGTCATCCTTTGGGCCTCGGCCGGCGCGGCCCTGGTGGCAGGCGCCGTGCTGGCTTATTTCGCCGCTCACCAGGCCCTGTATTATCTGTGGGACGTGGCTTTTCGCTTCAATTATTACTATACCCGCGCCTCCATCGCCAGCCACATTGCGGCTGTTTACACACTGCTGTCCCGCTGGAGTCTGCTTTCGAGCATGTTCCCGGTCAGCCTGCTGGCCTGGTTGGCGGGCCTGGTCTATCTGCGCCGGGTGGGTTGGGGTAAAATGCCGCTCCTCCTTCTGGTTTCTATGCTCGATTTCCCCATAGAATGTTTTATGATCGGAGTATCCGTCTCCACCTACACGCATTATCTCGTTTCCATGCTGCCCGCTCTGGCGATCCTGAACGGCTACCTGGTCCATTTTCTTCTGCAGGCCCTGAAGACCAGGCTTCGCTTCCCCCTGGCAGCTCTCGTGTACCCGCTGCTGCTTTTCCTGGCAGTTTTTCAGGGCGTAAAAACGGTTGCCAGTTTGTATGCGACGGACCTGCCGAAACAGGTCGCCTCTGCGCTGGAGTATATCAATAAGCATTCCAGTCAAACTGATTACGTGTTGGTGTGGGGATTTCACGCCAATATCAACTTTTTATCCGGGCGACTGGCGCCCACGCGCTTTATCCACCAGGTCCCGCTCTACACGGTGGGTTATGCCACCCCACAGATTTTCGACGAGTTGCTCTCCGATCTGCAAAAGAAGCCCCCAAAACTGATCATCGACAGTCGCACTAATTCGATGCCCTTCTTGAAAATGCAAGCCGGCCGCTGCATTATACCCGGCAGAGATCTGCCGCAAGGCATGCGGGAAGTTTTTAATTATATCTGTAAGCATTATCACTTCGACGCAAAGTTTGGCAGCAACGGTTGGTTGGCCTATACTCTTGACACACCCCCCGGCCAGTAAGTACACTTAGCATTGGAAATGGCCGCCCTGGATTATCTTGCATTTAGGGAAAAACCATGACAAAGCGTGATGTAGTGCGTACCTGCCTGGAGGGAAAAACTCCTCCTTACGTTCCCTGGTCTCTCGGCTTCACCGTCGAGGCAGCCGAGAAGCTGCAAGAGCATTACCGCCTTTCTAACCTGGAGCCGGTCCTGCAGAACCATCTGCTGAGCCTGGGCAACGGGATCGGTTTTTTCACCGACCTGGGCAACCACCACGTGCAGGACGTGTTCGGCGTGGTGTGGGATCGCAGCGTGGACAAGGATATCGGCCAGGTCAAAGGCTGCCTGTTATCCCGCCCAACCCTGCAGGGCTACGCCTTCCCCAATCCGCTGGATGCGCGCTTTTTCGCCGACATTCCGGAGAAACTCAGTCTCTATGCCGACCGCTACCGCGTATTTGATATTGGCTTTTCGCTTTACGAACGCGCCTGGACCCTGCGCGGCATGGAAAACCTGCTGACCGATTTCCTCGACCATCCGGATTTCGTCAATGAATTGCTCAACACCATCGCCGAATACAATATCACCCAGCTCAAAGAAGCCTGCCGTTACGACATCGACGCCGTCTATTTCGGCGACGATTGGGGCCAGCAGCATGGGTTGATCATGGGGCCGCGCCTCTGGCGCAGGTTCATTTACCCGGTCATCCAACGCATGTATTCCGCCGTCCACGCTTTGGGCAAGCAGGTTTTCATCCACTCTTGTGGGGACGTGGACGAGCTGTTCGACGACCTGGTTGAGATCGGCGTCAACTGCTTCAACCCTTTCCAGCCCGAGGTGATGGACGTATTTGCTTTGATGGAGCGCTACCACGACCGGTTATCCTTCTGCGGCGGTCTGTCAACTCAGCGCACCCTGCCCTATGGCAGCCCGGCTGACGTGCGTAATGAAACCCGCCGCCTGCTGGAGATGGGCCGCCACGGAAACTATATCTTTGCCCCTGCCCATTCCGTAGAAGGCGATGTGCCCCTCGAAAACATGCTGGCCTTCATCGATGTCGTCCAGCGCCAGCCGGGATACTGCCAGATTGTCATGTAGTATACTTATTGCTCATCCTCATGAAACCGCAATCCGAGACTCGTCTTGAATACATCCTTATCCTGGTATTCATCCTACTGATCCTGGGGGTGGCCATCACCAGCGTGATGCTCTTTAAGGAAATCCGCCCCGCCCCCCCGGTGGCGCTCTCCCCGCTTCCCACTATTACCCTGCCGTCTAACCCCACCCCGCTGCTCGCCTCTACCTTGCCCCCTGGACAGAAAGCCGTCCCCACCGATACCCCCACCACCGCCCCGCTGGCCATCATCCCCTTCGCTCCTTCCGATACTTCCACCCCCGAAATACCCAGCCCCACCCCTGATTTTTGCGCCAGCCTCCCCAAAGACTGGTGGATGGTGATGCCGGTCGTGCCAGACATCAGCCCCAACGTCAAAGTGATTTACAAAGCTGGCCTGGCCATGGGTAATGACCCCACCCGTTTCTCCAAAGTGGGCGACTGCCAGAGCATTCGCCAGTATTTTATCGGCAACTTCGACAACCCGCAGGCTTACCGCATTGGGCCTTACGATTACCTCAATCCTGCCATCGACTATTTTCACGGCAGTTTTGACCGTTTGAGCCTGGCCGTCAAGACCGGCTGGAACGTCGCCAGCGTGCTTTCTTCGCTCAACGCCAACCCTAACCTGTGCGCTGCCAACGAAACCCCCCTGGAATGCGAATACCGGGTCTGGAACCCGTCCATCGCCATCATCAGCATGGAGGTCTGGACGAAAGACCGGCCAACCGGCATTTACCGGGATTATCTCAGCCAGATCGTCCAGTATTCCATCGCCCATGGGGTCGTGCCCATCCTGGCCACCAAGGCTGACAACCTGGAAGGCGACCAATCCATCAACGCCAGCATCGCCTGCCTGGCGCTTGAATACGATGTGCCCTTGTGGAACTTCTGGAGAGAGGTCCAGCCCCTGCCCGACCACGGCTTAAGGTCCGACGGCTTTCACCTCACCAACGATCGCAACCGCTATGACCTGGCCGTAAACATGCAGTCCGCCTGGCCGCACAAAAACCTGACCGCCATGATGGCCCTCGACAAAGTCTGGCGCGCCGTCACCGGCCAGCCCCTGCCCCCCGATATCCCTCATTAAAAGATGCGAATTTTAGTCTAAGCGTGTGTCATGACACACGCTAAGCCTAAAATTCGCAACTCTTTCTCTTACCAGCGGTTATACGTGAATGCGCTCCGGTAGGAAGCGCTCCACGTTTGGCGGCGTCTCCACCGGGTAACCCACCGCAATCAGGCACAGCGGGTGCACCTGGGCCGGCAGGTTGAACAGGCGCCTGGCCCCTTCGATGCGCACCGGGTCGGGCTGCAGGCCGATCCAGCACGCCCCCAGGCCGCGCGCGTGCGCCGCCAGCAGGATATTCTCCGCCGCCGCCGAGCAGTCCAGCAGCCAGCGCCCCGGGCGGGCCAGGTTTTCGTCCGCGCACACCAGGATCGCCAGGTGCGCTTCCGTGATAAATTCGGCTGAGGTGTGGAATTTAGGCACCTCGTCCAGCATCGTCCGCTCGGTCACCACCACAAAATGCCAGGGCTGGCTGTTGCCCGCCGAAGGCGCATGCATGGCCGCCTTGAGCAGGAGCTGCACCTCCTCGTCCGGCACCGGGTTGGGCGAGAAATGCCGCACACTGCGCCGGGTGAGAATGTTTTCGATTGCGTCCATAGCCATCCTTTCCAATAGTTGCCTGGAATGATTATACCGAAATCGCCCTCAACCAACCAGCCCGGCCGCCGGATCTCTAATCCCTAAAGGTTTTCCGCAACCTTTAGGGTTTGCATTGGTAGCGGCGATCCAGAAAATATCGCAACCTCAACAAACCAACCACCCCGGGTCGCCCTCTTTGCTCTTGAAGCCGGGTTTTTAATGCCCAAAAATTATCCCCCCGCAATCGGGGATCACGCCAACCCGGCTTCTGCCTTCCCCGCCCCCGCCGGGGAATGGAATTCGCGTCTTCGCTCCCTACTCAGTTTTATATTGCGCCAGTTCTTCGCGCACCACGCGGCGCAGCAATTCCTCTAACGACGGCTTATGGGAGTAAATATAATCCCGCAGCACCTGGTTGATCATGGTCTGGTAATTACCCCCGCCTTGGGCGGTTGCCTGCTGCCGAAACCAATCCAGCACGTCTTTATCCAGCCGGATGGTGATGCGCTCTTTGCCGGGGGGCATGGGGAGCACTGCCCCTCGTTTACCTTTTGAAAAATCATATTCGGGTTTCATATACTCATCGTTCATGTGCGCTCGCTTTCATAGACTGCGCGTTCGGCTGAGGTGGCTTTACGCGCCGAGATTATCCGAATCATCTCACCCCGGTATGTATATACAACCACCAGTACTCTGCCAGCCTCATCCATACCCAGGGTGATGAAGCGTGTCTCAGCCGGGTGATCGTCTTCGACCGTGATCGCCTGCTCATCTTCAAGCGCCGTTACCGCCTCGGTGAAGGAAGTGCCATGTTTTCTTATATTGCTGCACTCTTTCTCAGCGTCCCATTCAAGGTAATCCATTCACGGCACTCCTTTTATTATATGTACAAATGTGCATATAGTCAAGCCAGATAAAGTCATTGTTCTTCGATCCTGCGCTTCAATTCTCCGAGCTGATGTCCAATCGAGTAGTTCTCCAGGGGAATCTCAAAGGAGTTCATTAATGGGAGATTATGCTTTCGGTTTAGAAAGTAAGGTTATATAATAAAATTACGAAAAAAAGAGGGTTTTGTCAACACGAGTAAACAAAATTATTACAGCCATAGCTTTGGTTAAATATCATCCCAGGAGGTTATTTTTATGTTTGCACCTAAACCATTACAGGTACATCATAAAGCCATTCTTCTCACGATCAACAGATTATATCGTAGCACAATGACACCCCTGGAACTTTATGAGACCACTCGAGGCTGTTGGGTCGTTGGTCCACGGAGAAATAAGGCAGAATATGCCATGGCTCTTTACAAGGGGACCGTACTTGAAGTATATCGTATTGATCGGTGGTATCCGGCAGGGACGCTTAAGTATCAGACCCGCGATTCGTCTGACTTTTGGAAAAGTGGAAGATGGGAGTTCTCGGGAGAAGTCGCGTACGATATACGTGATGAGTACGTCGGTTTTTTTGTTGGAAAGGCTGGTCAAAATCCAGTTCGGTATAAGAATGTATAATCCCACTATCTTGAAATATCCAGCCATTTATAAGCCGTGCCCTTGACCGCCCCATAATACAAGTTGAAGCCATCGACATAAACGATGGATGAGATCATTATATTCCCCGTCTGCCAATCGAAGACTTTAAAAAGCAGAGGCGGTTATTCACCGCCTCGCACCCTGCACCCGAAGGAACAGGGGGGATGTACATCCTTTATAGCACATTTCGGCAGCGTTGTCAAATTTTCGAACCAGCAAAAATTATTCGGCCTGGACAGCCACCCTTGGGCTGGTCCAGGTCAAGCCTCTCAGCCATCGCCAAGCACGCCAACCCGGCTTCTGCCTTCCCTACCCCGCCAATTATTGAAACCGCAGGCATAAAAAACCTAATCCGTCTCTTTGGTCGACATGAATATTTTAGGCAAACAGACAATTTTTTATTTTTAAATGCTACAATAATAGATACATATTGCTTCATTCCCCTAAAAACATTCATCTTTTATCCTATGAATAATAAAAATCAGAATTTTGCTGGAATTTTCGAGGGATTTGCTGAAAAGGCCGAAACAGCAAACTCTATTAATGTTTTCTTGTCTCTATTACCAAAATTGCCCAAAGGTATTTTTATTCGACAATATGAGATATTCCACAAGAAAGATATTGCAGAGGTTATCAACAGTAAAATAGAGGAATATTCATCATTTCACAAAATTTTTTCTTCTTCTTCGTTTTTTGGTTTTGAATTTAATTACAATGAAAAAGGAAGTGTTTATAGAGGATTTTTTGCGATTTTGCAGGGAAATTACCATTACATTTCAAGAATAATAACAATCTCGTATGCAGATTTTTGGAATATGGTTGTTAGACGTTTGGTTAAGAGATTTTACCCTGACGCAATGCCAATTTTCTTCCGGCAAAATGAAATCGAACAAGCTCTATTTAATTTGGAAAAAGGCTTAGGAATTCGTTATCGAATAAGAATCTCTGATGTTATAGCTAAAGAGGAAAGGAATCAAAATACAAATTTCCGGTCACGAAAGTATGACACTCAACGATGGTGGACAGACCTTCCTATCTCTGAAGTATTCAGTCAGGCAAAAGAAAGGGGACAATGGTTTTCGGGGATTCGTTTTGTAATCCAGCGAAGAATTGGAGATTCAGATAATTTCATATCCCAAGCATCAGGTAGATTATATAAATTTGGTGAATTGAACTATAACTCATTCTATCCAGAAATCAATTCATTTTTATTAAGTCATTTAGAAAGTCAAGCATATAAAAGACTTTCGACCCTCGATGGTCGTGGCATGCGCGATCGAAATTACCAACCAGTCTCTCCAATTGAAATTGCTTTTGATTATGACATCTTTTCGGAAAATGAAGAAGTTCGAAGATTTATGCAAGTAGTATCAGACTATCCGAACTCTACAAAATTGGTTTTCCACTCCAATCCCTATTACCATTCAAGTATTGCTGATTTTGTAGATGGTTCATCTTTTGAGGTTTGGGTTCTTTCTTCTAACAAAGTTGTTTTACTTCCACAGGCAAAGTCAACAGTCCAAGCATTTGAACGGTTCATAGGATATATTTCTTCGAACTTCGGTGAGGGGGTTGTGAATGAGTATCAAGAATGACGAAATTGAACTTTTGGTTGAGGATATAAAGGAAAAAATCGAGGACTATGAAAGCACCATCCGTGCAGGTCAATCTTTCATCAGTCTTGTGACTTGGGAAAATTCGCATAAAATAGAAGCCTCAATTTATTCGATAGGCAGAAGGATGGAAACATCCGGATCAAATTTGGTATCACCTAACGATGAGGTTACCCCAGATATTGTTATTCAACGTCAACCGGATTTAGGGTATGTGGTGGAAGTAAAAAAATCTCTTTCAAAAGACCGAAGAGAATGGGAAGAAGTTGCTAAACAAATAATTAAATATGATGATGAATTAATAGGTTGGTGGAATTTACCAGACGAGAAAATCAAAGATCAATGCGTTGTCTTATTAATTCATTACAGTAGAAGCCGAGATTTCTCTGATTTTTTTGAAGAGTATATTAATAACCATAAATTAAAAGTTAACGAATAAAATATCAATTATAGAATTTACAAGATCAGATGAAAGAAATCCTTTTTATTCATTGCGGAAAGAATATGGCGACATACTTGATGAAGTAATTAGCAAAAAGTTATACAGTGGTTCACAAATACCGATTGAAAAAGTGATTGTCTCCTATAAAAACCAAAAATTTAATGACTGTGAACCGCCAGTTATTGAATATACAATGAGTATTTTGTGGCAAGACATTTTTAATACAATGCATGGAGATAAGATCGACCGTAAATTAAAAGTTTATCCTATCGATGTCTCAGTTAATAAACTAACTGATGAACTTCAGAAACTTTATGGGTCACCTGGTAACACCTATAGGGATGTTGAATATCCCAAAATTGGATGGATTAAAAATGCTTTGAACGCTTTTGTTGATCTGGGATATGCTGTGAAAATCGATGATGACAAGTATCGCGTTTTGTTTAGATTTATACGCGATGATCCTATTTCAAATTTCATTTCTCACAAGAAAAAACCAAAAGAAGTACGGCAAAATCAACCTGATCAATTGACTTTATTCTAATGCGTTCTTTGATTTCTTTATTGGTGAGTTATTGGGGGTATAACCAATGAAATTTATAAAAAGACTATCATGAATACGATACAAAAATTCGAACTTGGTTTTCCCTTTTATATATCTTCTTTCATGAAGTCAATTGGCTCGAATGAGATTGAGATTTATAATGAATTTAGCCTTCAACATGAATTAGGTATTCTCTTACGCTCCCAAATGCTCTCCGGTTGGAAGGTCCAATTTGAGCGAAATATTTCTTATTTTGGGATGTCCACACAAAACTCCTTAAAGAGAGAAATTGACATTGTCGTTTATAATTCAACCAGAGAATTTAGAATTGCATTTGAATTAAAATACCCTACCAATGGACAATATCCAGAGCAAATGTTTAAGTGCTGTCAAGACATATGCTTTCTTGAACAGCTTGTCGAAAAAGGTTTTGCTGCCGGGTATTTCCTAATCGTGGCTGATGATCATAATTTTTACGAGGGGGATATTCCAAGTCCGATTTACTCATTTTTTAGGACAGGAAAAACAATTCATGGGCAAATTCAAAAACCAACTGGTGATAAAGGTGCATCAATTCTCATAAACGGAAACTATAAGATAGATTGGGTAACAGCATCTCCCAATTTTAAATACGCCCTTATTGAAGTTAAGTAAAATAATTTCTCAATCCAATACAAAGCAATTTGAAAAATTATGTTACTCCTAATCCCCTCCGATACCTATCGAACAAAAACTTCGTCAGCGTCTGCGCAAACTCCGGGTTTGCGTTCACCTGCTTATAAAACTTAAAATGCGTATCAATCATTTCCTGTAGCTGCCTCTCCAGGACCTCTTTGAAAGTCAGCATGGCGTTTTCCGGTGTGTTGACCCGCACGGTTTGTTCGAGCATGGGGATGGTCGCCAGGTGCTCTTCCAACTGGCGGATGACCAGGCGATCGTCTTCGGTGAAGTCCGTCCCGAAGCGCTGGTTGAGTTCCTTGATAATTTCCGATAGAGCTTCAATGTCAGCCGGGTTCAGCGGGGGGGCGTCAGCGGGTTTTCAGGGGACATCTCACCTTTGCCCCGCTCCAAGGCAATCTTCCCGCTGCTGGTCCTATCGAGGCGGTAAGATTCGAGGTCGATGGCCTGTTGTATCTCAACCGGCAGCTTTTCTTTTTCTATCGGCAGCTTCCGCAGCAGCAGTCGCCCAAAGGTGTACAGCTTTTCCAGGTCGGGGTCGGCAAAAGTGGCGATTTGCGAAAGGAAGGCGTACAGGCGCACGAAATCCGCCAGGGTGGTACGGAATTCGGTTTTCTCGTCCTTCTCTTTAGCCTCAAATCTTTTTACGGCAGGATTCAAGGCGGCGTACAGTTTGGCCTGTGTCCCCTTGGGGTTGAAGTAAATCCTGGCAAAGGCATTCACTTCGTCTGTCGTGTAGATGCCTTGCTGTTCTAGTTTGGTTTGCAGGTCGTAGAGCAGGTTGGGGTCGGTAGCCTCGCTCAGGATGGTCTTTTCGTAATACGGCTCGAAGGCTTTTTGAATATCTTCGGCCTCGTTGGCAAAATCCAGCACGAAGGTCTCAGTCTTGCTAGGATGCACCCGGTTCAGGCGCGAGAGGGTCTGCACGGCGTGCAAGCCTCGCAAGCGCTTATCCACGTACATCGTGTGCAGCAAGGGCTGGTCGAAGCCGGTCTGGAATTTCTCCGCTACGATCAGCAGCTTGTAATCGTCCAGCTTGAAAGTCTGGGCGGTCTGCGTTTCGGGAATGTTGTTCATCCCGTTTTCGGTGTACTCGATGCCGCCGTCTTTTACCTTACCCGAAAAGGCCACCAGCGCCTTGAATGGATGGCCCTTTGCAGCCAGATAGGCGTCGATAGCCTGCTTGTAGCGCACGGCGTGCAAGCGCGAGCGCGTTACCACCATGGCCTTGGCGCGCCCGCCGATGCGCCCCTGCACCTGCTGTCTGAAATGCTCCAGGATGACTTCCACCTTTTTGCCGATGGTGTGCTCGTGCATATCCACGAACGACATCAACAATCTGACCGCCGTGGCCTTTTTATATTTGGGGTCATCTTGAATTTTCTTGAGCAGGCTCCAGTAGGCTTTATAGGTGGTGTAGTTTTGCAGCACGTCCAGGATGAAACCTTCTTCAATCGCCTGTCGCATCGGGTAAAGGCTGAAAGGCTGGTACCCGCCCTCTTTTGTCTTTGCCCCAAACAGCTCCAGCGTCTTGGCTTTGGGCGTGGCGGTGAAGGCGAAATAGCTCACGTTGGGAAGCTGGCCGTGCTGGCGGATTTCTTTCTCGATGCGGTCTTCCAGGTCTTCCTCTTCCCCCGCCGCGTCTTGCGCCTCGGCCTCTTCCAGGCTGCCCGCTGCCAGGACGGTGTTCAAATGGCGGGTGGCCTCGCCGGACTGCGAGGAATGCGCCTCGTCCACAATCACGGCAAAGTGTTTGCCGGGCAGGGATTTGACCTGCTCGGAGATGACCGGGAACTTTTGCAGGGTGGTGACGATGATGTTCTTGCCCTCTTCCAGTGCTTTTCTCAATTGTTGAGCGTTCTCGGTAATGGTTTCGACCGTACCGAGGGTCTGCTCGAACTGGCGCACTGTCGCCTGAAGCTGCCGGTCCAGCACGCGTCGGTCGGTGATCACCACCACCGAATCGAAGACACGCTCATTTTTAGCGCTGTGTAATACCGAAAGCTGGTGCGCCAGCCAAGCAATCGAGTTGCTCTTACCGCTCCCGGCCGAATGCTGGATCAAGTAACGCTGCCCGGCGCCGTTCTGCCGGGCGTGGGTGACCAGCCGCCGCACCGCGTCCAGTTGGTGGTAGCGCGGGAAAATCAGCTTACGCTTGCCGGTTTTCTTGCCTTCTTCGTCCTCTTCTTCGTATTCGTGGATGAAATACTGCACCAGGTTGAGCAGGCTGTCGCGTGCCCAGATCTGTTCCCACAGGTAAGCCGTCGCAAAGCCTTTCCAGGAGGGCGGGTTGCCCGCCCCCAGGTTATAGCCTAAATTGAAGGGGATAAACCTGGTTTTCTCGCCTTCCAGTTGGGTGGTGAAAAAGACCAGCTCGGGGTCCACAGCGAAATGCGCCAGGCAGCGGCGGTAGGCAAATAACGCTTCCTTAGGGTCACGCGTCGTGCGGTACTGCTTTATGGCGTTTTCTACCGTTTGCGCGTTGAGCGGGTTCTTCAGTTCGGCGGTGAAGATCGGCAGGCCGTTCAGGAAAATGGTCAGGTCCAGGCTGTTTTCGTTGTTCTCGCTGTACTTGAGCTGGCGCGCCACCGAGAAAATATTGCCCTGGTACTGCTTCTGGATTTCTGGGTTCAGCCCGCTGGCCGGCGGGAAATACGCCATCTGGAATTTGCACCCCAGGTCTTTGATGCCCTTACGCAGCACGTGCAGCGTGCCGTGCTGGCTGACTTCCTTGCTCACCCGTTCCAGGAAGTGCGTCCGCAAGTCCCCGGAATAGGTCTTGCGCAGTTTTTCCCACTCTTTGGGCTGCGTGATCAGGATGAAGTCAAGCACGTCCTGCGGGAAAAGGAACAACTTTTTGTCGTAAGCGGCGGGCTGGCGTTGGCGGTAGCCGCCAGGGATATAGGCGCCCGTAAATGTGGCCGCTTCTTGAATGGCATTGTTTCCGGTCAATGGGGTATCTGGCCCACCTACCAAAAAACTGCCGGTGATGGTTTCTTCGAAGTTCTTTTCCGAAATGTCCACCAAGATTACTTCTCCTATTCAAATACCTGAATCATTCCGGTTACAGCAGATGAAATTGTTGAGACACGCAATTCTTTTAGCTCATCGATAATTGTTTTAGTTTTTGCTACCAGAAAGTTGATGGTTTTATTCTTACTTTCAATATATTGGACTATTCGTTTTTGTTCAGTTATTTGAGGAATTGCAAAAGATAAACTATTCATATCTCCTAATGATAGTGCTGGTTGTGCTGTGAAACTAGCTAGTAAGTCAATCGCTCCAGCCCATTTAAGGTATAACAAACTATAGTGGATGAACTTGGTTTCGCAACTTGTAGTATCCACAGTTGAATTTTAATGAGTTTCCGGAGACAACAGCTAATCCCCCAATATCTGGTAGGATTGAATTCAAACCAAAACGCGCACCTATTTTGGCAATAATAATATCATTTGCTTTTGTTTCACTTCGCTTTATAGTTTCAAAATGGGTCTTTAAAATTTTCTTTAGTTCTTCAACCTCGAAAATCCCAGTGGTCGCAAATTCGCTCTCAATTACATATACTTCGCCTGAAGGTTCAAAATGAATAGATTTAAGGTTGCTCCCGAAAGGCCCATCAACAAAAGCATTTCGTTCTTTGGATTTTATATATTTAATTTTCGAGATTTTCCAACTTATTGGAATCTTTCCCAACCAAGGGATTCCTGTTTCTTTCATTTCTACTGACAAATCCAACCCTTTGGTCACTGCCTGACTGATGAGACTGACGCGCTTTTCTTCGAGCAGATCAATCAGCCGCTGGTATTTGGCAATCAGCACATCGATGCGTGCGGTTTCGCGGTCGAGGAAATCTGCGATAGCCCATTGTTCAGGAAGCGGAGGAATTAATAAAGGTATTTCTTTAAAATCATCATAAGATATATTTTTGCCTTGTCTGATACCTGTAGTGTAAACAGAAAGGACTGAAATAAATAGCTCTGACTTTAGCCAGTATTTATAATAATCCTCGAAAATCTTAATCTTGCGACGAAGGGCTACATATGCAGGGCTAACTATCCCTCGCACTTTAGATAATTCAATTCCACCTTGAAAAGAACGTAAACTAATGACAAAATCACCCGGTAAAACTAATTTATAGCTAGTAACATCATCACCTGGATTCCAAACTCTAATCTCAGAATTGCTTCTAGGTAATATACCATTTTCTTGAGTCACAGATAGCAAGAGATCGTTAGGATGATTCTCTGTCTATAATTTCAAAGAATACTTGTTTACCTTTTAAAGTGTTCCAATGACTCGGTATCTCCCCCAACCATTCCACGCCAGAATCTTTATGGGCTGGATAAGGCTTCATCTGATTGACTCATTTTTGAATAATATGGTTGTTTCACAAATAGATCTTTTTTTCATATTTTACCAACCACGCTTTGCAAACCCAATTTCTTTTTCTTCAATACCCACCACAATACATCTAAAGTCCACAGGTCAATTTTCAATTCCTGACAAAGGTAAAGGTATATCTCGTTCATCTCCACATAACGATCGCCAGCCGGTGGGTTTTTCCATTTTTTGTCCCATAAACCCACAATCTTCAGCCCGGCATCCGAGGTGTTGTTCCACACGCCGTATTTGTCAGGATACATGATCTGCAAAATTGCGGTCAGCACCGGCATGCCAAGGTGGGAAACCATTGAATTTTGCGCCCAGGACCGTTCCGGTCGGATTTCGTTCAATCTTTCCTGGATCGGGCGGGTTTCATCGAGCAGGATGCCCAAAGCTTCTCTGAGCAGCCCCATATCTTCTGTTATAAAGGTCTCAACCCGTTGCAGGCTGTCCCAGTGATGGTTGTTGCGGAATAGAAGGAAGAATTCAAACTCTTCCTTACCCAGTTTTGGGAGATGATTTGGGTTGAACACCGGCTGGTAACAATCCAGCGTATTTTTCTTGCGCGGCACGATATAGGCGAAATCGGGGTCGGCGTCCTCAGACTGGGCGGCCAGTAAATCCTGAAGCTTGATTACTGCAAACGTAATTTTGGGATCTTCGACGAAGGGAATTTTCATGGGTTCATGTCCTTCAGCATTTCGGCTATCTCATCTTGAAGCTTCTTTATTTCCGCTTCAATCTCATCCAACGCTCTCGGCGGTTGATAGACATAGAAATAGCGGTTGAAGTTAATCTCGTATCCCACCCGCCCCACTTTGCCATCTTTGGGGTCCAGCAGGCTGGTATTCACCCACGCATCCGGCACATGCGGCCTCACCTCGCGCTCGAAATATGCCTCGATATCCTCTTTCAGCGGCACGTTCTCCGTGTCGCGCAAGTCCGGGTCGGGTTCGGGGCTGCCGTCTTTATCTATGCAAATTTCGGCGGTTTCATTGCGCTCTGAAAGCGCCGCGAGAAGCGCTTTGCGAAGGGGAGTTTCTAGCTTCAATCGACCTTCACCCTCGCTCCCTCTCCCTCGGAGGGAGAGGGACGGGGTGAGGGTGGCGTCTAAGGCCTTCTCGAATTCAGTTCGGCAGGTAAAAATTTCCTTGGGCATCCTGGCCAGCATCGCCAGAATTTGTTCCTGCCGTTTTCGCCCTTCATTCTCTTCAAAAAGTCTAGCCTGCTGCTCTTTCTTCTTGGAATGGGCCAGCCCCACAAAAACGGGATGTTCCTTGAGTCGCTTAATTCGTTCTGGGGAAACTTGAAAATCCAGGCGCAGCGGTCGTTCGATGGTGACTTTGCGGTAGCCAAAATTCGTGCTTTCAAAAATCTTTGACCGCTGGTTACCCTCAAAACTCTCGAAAAGCCGGGTTATTTCTTCGATTTGGGCCGGCGTTATTTCGCGGCGTTTGTCTCCCAAACTTTTCCGCATGGATGTCCAGAGACCGGTGGCGTCGATCAACTGCACATTGCCCTGGCGCTTTTCGGGCTTGTGGTTGTTCAGCACCCAGATATAGGTAGCGATACCGGTGTTATAAAAAAGCTGCTCCGGCAGAGCTACAATGGCTTCCAGCCAGTCATTCTCCAGGACCCAGCGCCGGATTTCGCTCTCTCCGCTGCCCGCGTCGCCCGTAAAGAGCGGCGAGCCGTTCATGACGATGGCGACCCGTCCCCCGCCCTGTTCGGGCGGGTTCATGCGGCTCAACATGTGCTGGAGGAAAAGCATCTGCCCGTCGGAAATGCGCGGCAGGCCTGCCGAAAAACGCCCGGTGGGTTTGGACGCTTCCGCTTTGACATCCGCTTCGTCCATTTTCCATTCTTTGCCGTAGGGTGGGTTGGCTAACTGGTAGTCAAAGCGTTCACCCGGATGGGCTTCATGCGATAGCGAGCTTCCAAAAGCGATATTTTCGGCGTCCTTGCCATCCGCGCTCTTCATGTACATGTCTGATTTGCACATGGCGAAGGTTTCCGGGTTGATTTCCTGCCCGTAAATGTGCACCTGCAAGGTCGGGTTGCGTTCCTGCAAGCGTTCTTTGGCAATGGTCAGCATCCCGCCCGAACCGCAGGCCGGGTCAGCCACTTTGATCACCCTGTAATCCTGCTCCAGTTTGCCGTTCTCCGGGCCAACCAGCAAATCCACCATCAGGTGAATCACTTCACGCGGGGTGAAGTGCTCGCCTGGGTTTTCGTCCAGGGCCTCATTGAAGCGGCGGATGAGTTCTTCAAAGATGGTGCCCATCTCGTGGTTATCGACCTTATCCGGGTGCAGGTCGATGTTCTTGAAACGTTCCATGACCAGGAAGAGCAGGCCAGATTCGTCCAGCTTGGCGATGGTGTTGCGGAAGTCGAACTTCTCCAACACCTCGCGCATGTTTTCGCTGAAGGCGTTGATGTAAGCCATTAAGTTAGCGGCCAGGTTGCTGGGGTCTTCCACCAGCCGCTCGAAAGTATACGGCGATGTGTTGTAGAAAACGTAACCCGAAGCGCTGCGTAAGATGGGGTCGAGATTGGGAAGCTGGCCCTTGTATTTGGCATGCGCCTTCAAAACCACATTCTTGGTGGGTTCGAGGACGCAGTCGATGCGGCGAAGGACGGTTAAGGGCAGAATCACATCCTGATACTTGCTGCGCCGGAAGACATCCCGGATTAAATCAGCAATCGACCAGAGGAAATTGGCCTTCTCGGTGAAATGATTATTGGTTGGCATAGGCGCTTTCAAAATATAACCGTCAAAATATATGGTGCCCTGTAAAGGCAGTCATACATCACTGCCATATAATTATAGCCCCTTGGGGAAAAAGATTCTTATCCTTTTCATCCTTGCATTCTTGTTCCCCCCTCTTCCAACCCGATTGATCGGGTTTGATATTTTTCAGCCTGTGAATTCCATTCGCAGGCGGGCCAGGCAAGCCACAAGCCGGTTTTTCTTGACCGCCCGCCATAATTTCTGTCATAAAAAACCCGGCTTCAAAAACCAAAGCGGGCGACCCGGCGTGGTTGATTAATTGAGGTTGCGATATTTTCTGGGTCTCCCCTATGCTCCGCTTGATCGGATTTGGTCTTTTTTTAAACTCCACCGCTTCTCGCCCTTGGCGTACCGGAAGGGGAAGGTACACCCGCAGGGTTGCGTTCCCCCCATGGGTCCGCCTGAAAACTCTTCAAATTTTTCTCTTTATCTTTTCATCCTTGCATCCTTGTTCGCCCCTGGCGCACCCGCAGGGGTGCCGCCTTTTTATCCCTGCATCTTTGTGCTCTCACCCCTTCGGGTGCGCTGAAGAGCGTCGTGTCCTTTGCGGTTAAAATCTTATCCTCCCCCATGATGGAAATCCCCGTTCTGTTGGGAAGGAAAAACTGCACATATTGGTCTTAAAACTGCACATTAATGCAGTTGACATCCTCCCCAATCCTGCTACAATAGAATGTAGAACACCTATTCTATCTCCGCTTCAACCCGCCGCCTAAACCATCTATCTAAGAAAGGCCCCCGCCCATGACCGACACACCCCCCGCTCCCCCACGCCGCCGCCGTGGCGCCCCCTTGCGTAATCTCAATGCCCTTAAACATGGTTTCTATGCCAGAAAATACCGCGCTTCCGACCTCGAAGACCTGGCCGATTGCAAGTTCACCGGCCTCAAAGAAGAAATGACAATGTTGCGCGTCTACATGCGCAGTGTTATCGAACAATCTTCTAACGCCAGCAGCCTGGAAGAATCCATCGATGTTCTCCGCGTCCTTGCCATGGCCGCCGCCAGTCTCACCCGGATGGCCCGCACCCAAAAATTCCTCGATGGCAGCGGCCAGACCCTCGAAGGGCTGAGTGAGCTCCTTGCCGAGGTCAACGAACAGCAGAGCCGAGAAGGCGTCCATGCCTAATTGTTTCGCGTTGTTTTTTTTTCGGCGGAATAACATCCCCGTTCTTTGGGGACAATTCCCCACAAATCTTTCTCGAATGACGACTTAGCGAAAAAAAGCTTTCTTAACCACAAAGGACACCAAGTGCACGAAGATTTTTACCAAAAGAACAAAGATATCGTGTAACTGCTCATAAGCGGCGCAAAATGATCTGAGAGGCAGCGATTTTAGGAAACATATTCCTGATTTAAGGATTTCTGATTAAAAAACCTTTGTGGTCTTAGTGTACTTTGTGGTTAACTCTTCTTTTTTTCATTGCGCTCAATGATGTATACTGAAGAAAACCCTTCTACCCTATGGAGGACCTATGATCTCTGAAGTTGACATTCTCCTGCGTGTGCTGATCGCCGCCGCCCTGGGCGCCCTGATCGGCTGGCAGCGCGAAATCCACCACCAGCCGGCCGGCCTGCGCACCCATATCATCCTGGTGGTTGGCGCGTCCTTGTGTATGACCCTTTCCATCAATATTGCCCAGCAGTTCCGTACCACCGCCCTCAACGGCGACCCGGGTCGCATCGCCGCTCAGATCGTTTCGGGGATTGGCTTCCTGTGCGCCGGCGCCATCATCCGGGAAGGCTTTACCATCAAGGGCCTCACTACGGCTACCTCCCTGTGGACCATGGCGATTGTCGGCATGACCGTTGGGCTGGGTTATTACCTTACCTCGATTGCAGTGACGTTATTTATCCTCGTGATTTTGACCCTGTTAAATTCGCTCGAAAAGCGCTACATCCACCCCCATCTACAAGTAGCCGTCACTTTGAAGGCCATAGATCGAGCTGGCCTGATTGACGATGTCAAGAAAGTCCTTATGGGGAAGGGGCGCAGCCTCATCAGCCTGGGCATCCGCCGCAACCTGGAAGATCGCAACCTGTCCTTTGAGGCGGAAATCGACACCACCCAGGCCGACCCCACCAGCACCTTGTTGGATGACCTGTCTGCCATCGACGGCGTGCACAGCTTCAAGATCGGATAAACGCCTATGCCACCCACCCCCGTCCCGGCCCATTTATTGATCCTGGATATCGACGGCTTGCGCCAGGACGTGTTCCACCGCGCCCTGGCCAAAGGCCGCGAAGGCCACGAAGGCCATGCCCCCAACCTGGCGCGCCTGGTCGGCCTGCACCTCGACCCGCTCAGCCCGGCCCCTTCCATCACCTTTTCCGCCCAAACCACCATTTTTACCGGCCTGCCTCCCGGCCAGCACGGCATCGCCGGAAACGAGTTTTTCGACCGCTTTGGCCTGCGCAGCGACGGGAAGCCGCGGTTTTACGCCTTCGACGTAGGGGATGCCCTGGCGGTCGATGACGCCGTCGAGGTCTTTACCGGTTCGGTTGGCCTGGTGGGCCAAACCCTCGCCCCCGAAGTACCCACCCTCTACGAGCTGGCTGCCGCCCACGGCTTGACCTCGCTGGTAGCGTACAACATGATCGCCCGCGGCGCCACCCATTGGATCCGCCCGAATTTGCTCGACATTGCCCGTTTTACCAAAGGGGGCGGGCTGCTGGGCATCCGCGCCGAGCAGTACGACACCCGCATGCTGGACGAGCTGATCCAACGCCTGCGCCGCGCCGCCTTCCCTGACATCGTGACGGCTTATTTCATGGGCCTCGACCATCATTCGCACCAGCACGGCCCTGGCGCCCAGCTCGATTACCTGGCCCGCGTGGTGGACCCCCAAATCGGGCGGCTGGTGGGCGAGTTGGAGAGCGGCAGCCGCCTGTCCAATCTGCTGGCGGTAGTGGTGTCGGACCACGGGCAGATCGGCGTCATCCCGGATGACCGCCATTCCCAGCGCCTGGGTTTCCCCTTTGACCGCGAGATGGGCCATGTCTTCGACGCCCTGGGCCTGGACGTGCACGATTATCCCGGCGAAGGGCCCAACTGTAATGCCCTGGTGGCCTGCAATGGCGGGCTGGCCTACGTCTACCTGCGTCGCCGCCAGGCCGGTTGGGGTGAAACGCCTTCTTTCGTCGAAGATGTCCAGCGCGTCGCCTCCGCCTTCTGGCGCGCCAACCAGACCGGCGCCTACGATTCTGACTTACAGGACGCCCTGGCCATGATCCTGGTCAGGGACTGCGAGCAGGCCGGCTGGCAGGCCCCTTACCAGGTATTTGCCCCTGGGCACCCAGACGGGCACCCACCGGAATTGCTCCCGCTGGGTGAATACCTGGCGTCTCACCCTGAAATTGAGACTGCCGAGGCCGTCTCTCGCCTGGAGAGCCTGGTCGGCCCGATGACCGGCGACTTACTGTTAGTCTCGAATTATGCCGGCGGATTTTATTTTGGCGCGCCGATCACCGGCATCCACAGCGGCCTGCACCCCCAGGAATTGCGCGCCGTGCTTTCGTTGGGATGGCAGGGCGCCGGCCCGGAGCAGGTGGCCGCCCTGCGCCAGGCCGCCCAGGCCGTGGTTGGCCAGCGCCCCTCCAGCCTGGCCGACCTGCTGCCTTTATTAAAAATTATTTATGGCTGGTAATTCTTTTCTTCCCCCCTTTTCTAGACGCCCTTTGTGCCACCGCGTGATTTATTCTTTTCTTCCCCCTATTGCTCTTCTTTGCGCCCTTTGTGCCTTTGCGGTGAGCTCTCTTTCTCTTCCCCCCATTGCTCTTCTTTGCGCCCTTTGTGCCTTTGCGGTGAGCTCTCTTTCTCTTCCCCCCATTGCTCTTCTTTGCGCCCTTTGTGCCTTTGCGGTGAGCTCTCTTTCTCTTCCCCCAATTGCTCTTCTTTGCGCCCTTTGTGCCTTCGCGGTGAGCCGTCTTAAGCAGGTGTTGTCATTGCCGGATGCTCTTTCTGATCAAAGCGAGCGGTACGGTCTATCACACCCCCACTCTGCCTCAGTCGCCTCCGCATTTTCCCAGAACGCTAAATCAAGGTTGTCGTTATTCCAGCTCGCGCAGCATATACAGCTCCCCGCGCCGGAAGCCGCGCCCCTCGTAATAACCGCGCGTGCCGACGGCCGCGATGACCGCCAGGCGCTGGTAACCCCTCTTGCGGGCAATTTCTTCGGCCTTCTGCAGCAGGCGCGTGCCCAGCCCGATGTGCTGCGAAGCCCCGGCCTGCTCTTCGCCAACCGCCAGGGCCTGCCCGAAGACATGCACCTCCCGGATCAGGGCCGCGTCCTCTAAATCGTCCAGGACTGCCTCGGCCTGCACAGAGGCCTCGCCGCGCCGCGGCAGCGACAGGCGCAAATAGCCGGAAATGCGGTCATCCGGGGTGACAAAAGACAGGAAGTGCTCTTCGGAAAAAGCCGGGTAATACACCTGGTCCTCCAGGCGTAGGCGGGCCGCGTCCACCTTCTCGTCGCGCACCTCGCGGCAGCGCACGCAGCGGCAAGCCTGCCCGCGGCGGGCCAGCTCGGCCAGCACATCCTGGCGCAGGCTGGTGCGCTTGTTGCCCGCCACGACGTGTTTTGAGGAAAAGTCGCGGATTACCCGGTTGACCCGGCAGTATTCCGGAATGGCCGGCTTCAGGTCTGCGATCAACCCCACCAGCTCTGCCGTAGTATAAGGCTGGTATTCGCCGCGCTGCCAGTATTCGAAAAGTTCGGTGTTTTCCAGCAACTGCGTGGGATAGATCTTGATCTCGTCCGGCGCATAACCTTCCCACATCCGGCTGAAGTCAGCCCGGTCGGAGTCGAGCGTGGCCCCCAGCAGGTTCGGCATCCAATGCAGCACGATCTTGAAACCGGCCGCCCGCAGGCTGGCGCAGGCTTTCAGCGTGTCGGCTGCGCTGTGGCCGCGGCGGTTGAGCTCCAAAATGCGCTCATCAAAAGACTGGGCCCCCATTTGTACCTTGGTCACACCCAGGCGTCGCAGCCAGGCCAAACCGGGTAGATTGATCTCGTCCGGGCGCGTCTCGATGACCAGGCCCACGTTGCGGTGCGGGGCGCTCTCGTTGGCGCGCTGGGCTTCTTCCAGCGTGGTGGATTCGACCTCGTTCATGGCCTCGAAACAGCGCCGGATGAACCATTCCTGGTAATCGGCCGGGTAGACGCTGAAAGTGCCGCCGAGGATCAGCAGCTCGATCTTGTCGGTGGGGTGCCCAACGGCCGCGTAGGCATCCAGGCGCGAGCGCACCTGCAGGTAGGGATCAAAATGGTTCTGAAAGGCGCGCGCCGCCCCCGGCTCGTCCGGCAGGTAGCTCTTGGGCATGCGCTCGTCCGTGGGACAGAAGATGCATTGTCCGGGGCAGGCGCACGGGCCGGTCAGGACGGTCACCGTGGTGACGCCAGAAAGCGTGCGCATCGGCTTCATGCGGATGCGTCCCAACAGCGCCGAGTCGGGCTGCCACTCGCCGCTTTTGACCAGTTGCCGGTAGACGGCTACCAGCATGTGCTTGGCAATGTACCCGCCATCTTTCAGCGGGGAACGGCGCATGGCCTGAAATGTATCCTGGCCGTCGCGGATTTCTTCAAGGACTCGCCGCGCTACCTGCAACTGTTCGGGGGAATAATTGCGCGCCGCGTACCAATCTTCTATTTTCATCTGCGTTTATCCCAAAGACCCACTCTTGTTCAAGCAGACCCGGCCGCCCCTACGCTATAATCAGGGCATGCAAGCCTCTACAGCCGCACGGTTGCTCTCGCTCAATCGTCAATTCTACCAGACATTTGGACAGGCTTTTGCCGAAACGCGCCGGCGCATCCAGCCTGGGGTCAGGCGGGTGCTGGATATCATCCCGGCCTCCGGCAGGTGGCTCGACCTTGGCTGTGGTCCAGGGGCATTGGCGGTTGAATGGGCCCGGCAGAAGCGGCAGGGCGAATATCTGGGGGTGGACTTCAGCGCCCAGCTTTTACAGGAAGCCCGCCAGGCGGTGCGAGGATTGGCAGTGCCGGGTCTGCAAATTCACTTCCTGCCTGCCGACCTGTCCATTCCGGGTTGGGAGAAAGCCGCCCCAGGCCAACCCTTTGACGGTGTGCTAGCTTTCGCAGTCCTGCACCATTTACCGGGCGCAGGGCTGCGCCGGCAGGTGCTGCGCCAGGTGCATGAGCTGCTCGGGCCGGGGGGTTGGTTTATTCATTCGGAATGGCAGTTCCAACATTCAGCCCGACTGATGGCGCGGCGTCTGCCCTGGGATAGGATCGGCTTGCAAAATGAAGACTTGGAAGAAGGGGATACCCTCCTGGATTGGCGGCGCACCCTACCCGGGCAGACCGAACAGACCGGTCTGCGCTACGTACACCTGTTCTCCCGGCCTGAGCTGGCCGATCTGGCTGCTCAAAGCGGTTTTGCAGTCGAGCAGGAATTCGAGTCGGATGGTGAGGGAGCCAGGCTGGGCTTGTACCAGGTTTGGAGGGCCGTGCTATAATTTAATCCTCCAAAAGGGACATCCGGTTTCAGGGAAGACATCCAGTGACAGGCGTTCAAATACCAGTCCAGGCGCCGGCCGGGCAGAAGGCCGTCCATGGATACCCATTACGTCCGATGCTAAGGCCCATGCTCCGCGCTAACCGCGAGATCCTGTTTCAGATCGACGAGGTCGTGCTGATCTTTGTGTGGGCGATCTACGTCGGTAGGGAGTACCTGAACTTTATCCCTTTCATTTGGCCAACCGGAAGGGAATTCGCATCTTCGATACAAACTCACTTCATATGGAATTTATTACCCCAATGTGGCGCGTGCGTCTTCTGGAATGGCTTCGTGCACGGAGGTGCACCAGCCTTCGCCGATCTTCACGGCAGCATGCTGCACCCGCTGGTCATCCTATCCACTTTACTATGGGGGGTATTAAGTGGAGCCAAGATAACCTTGGTCCTTAGCCTGTTTATTGCGGGATTTGCTCAATGGTGGTTGACCAAGGTGATGGGATTGGGCCGGATCGCCCGCCTGTTCTGCGGAGGCATGGCGGTAGTCGGGGGTCACCTGGCAGGCCGAATGGAGCTAGGCAGCTTTGGTATGGTTCTCTCGACGGCTGCTTGCAGCCTGGTGATTGCTCCCGCCGTGGGACTGGCCTTGACCGGCAAACGCCGCTACACCATCTTGCTGGCCCTCGCCGTCAGCTCGGCCTTGCTTTCAGGACAGGGCTATATGCAAGTGGGATTAGCCTTCAGCATATTGCCTGCTTTCCTCTTGTTTTTTTGGGACGAGCATTTTAAACTCCGTCCAGTTTGGAAGGAATTCCTTTTAGCCGCCATCCTGGCTCTGCTGTTAGCGGGTATCTTATTGGTCCCCATGGCGCATTTTTATCCGGGCATATACAAAGACACCGATCCAGCATTTAGCACAGCTCAATCACCGGCTTATATACCCCTCAATGAAGTCATTGATAATGTGCCGTTTTATCTAAGTGACAGCCTGAAAAGTGTCCCTTATCCACATCTTTATGTCAATTACTTGGGCTGGGTGCCTGTCCTGCTTGCAATTATTTCACTGCGTTTCTGGCCGTATTCTCGCAACCGGCTGTTAGCATTCTTCTTCGTCTCACTTGGACTGGTCTACTTGTGTGCTGGGGCTATTACCCTCAAAGCCTTGGAAAATATATTACCGGATTTCGCTGCGGGAGTCCGGCATCCCACGCAAATCGCCGGTTTAGCCAACCCTCTTATCCTCGGTATGGCCGCCTGGGGTTTAGATGGATTGGTCAAGTTAAAGTGGCCCCAGATTGGATTCATAAGTACAAACCGGAATTCCAACCCTCCTGATACGGGAATAAGCCTGGCTTTGTTAGTTCTTACTGTACCTTTGGCATGGTCGCTCATATCAGCTTACGATTTTGGCCAGAATTGGCTGGTAACCGCGCCTTCAAGCCCGGATCTTTACCGGGTTACCAAGACTTTGCAAACAAATTCTAGCCAATGGGTAAATTTACCTTACGGCGAGCATTTTTGGATGATTCCTGCGCTTGAATCGGGTCTAAAAATCGGTATCGGCATCCGTACCTGGCAATGGAAAGAACATGGCCCTCCCCCGGTCTATCGCGAAGGTACTCGGGATAACATAGATCCTGCTAGCCCAAATTATTTACAGACAGTGTTTGGCATCAACATCGTCGCCCACCCGGAGAATGAATACGCCTACGTGCAAGTGGGCGAGCTGGCGGAACCCTGCCAGGCGCACGCTTTGGGAGGCAACATCGACGTGGATTGCCCGGTCACCGGACCGGGGCAGTTGGTGGTGCACGAATATTATTACAGCGGCTGGACAGCCTGGCGGGATGGGGTGCGCACACCCCTGCTGTCCTCCCAATGGCTGAGTGTGGATGCGCCAGCCGGGCAACACAAATACAGCTTCCGCTACCGTCCCTGGGACGTGTGGGTGGGGATATTGTTCAGCCTGGCCGGCCTGGCTGCCTGCGTGGTGCTGTGGAGGAAGGCGCGCACCGGGTAATCCGTATGGAGCACCATTCGTCCAGCCATCCCGTTCAGCGCTCCAGCCCTTCTCCCCCTGGGGCAAAATTACGCAGCTCTAGCCACTCCTTAGAAACGGCGCTGTTCGGCCTGTCGGCAGTTATCTACCTGGCAACTCGCCTGATCGGCCTGGAACGCTTCCCGATCTATTTTTTCTCGGATGAGGCGGTTCAGGTAGTGCTGGCCCAGGATTTTATCCGGGATTATTTCCACGGCTACGATCATGTGCTGTTCCCGACCTATTTCCTAAACACTTACCAGTACAACCTGGGAACTTCGGTTTACCTGCAGGTCATCCCTTATCTACTCTTCGGCAAATCGGTTTTCGTCACCCGCGCCGTACCCGTCCTGGTTTCGCTGGTCGCCGCGTTGAGTGTGGGGCTGATCCTCAAGCAAATTTTTAAAAGCCCTTACCCCTGGGCGGCTGTGCTGCTCCTGTCGATCACGCCGGCCTGGTTCCTTCATTCGAGGACGGCCTTCGAGACCAGTCTGGCCACTTCATTTTATGCCGGGTTTCTCTATTTTTACTTGCGCTACCGCAGTGGAAGGCTCCGGTCACTCTATTGGGCGGTCCTGTTTGCAGGGCTGGCTTTTTACAGTTATTCCGCGGCCTGCGCAGTAGTAGCCCTCACCGCAGTCCTGCTGCTGCTCTCGGACGCGCCCTTTCACTGGCGCCAGCGCGTGACCGTTCTGGCGGCCAGCGGGCTGGCGGCCTTGCTGACCTTGCCCTACTTGCGGTTTGCTCTCGAACATCCCAATGCCACTCAAGAGCACCTGGTGATGCTCGATTCTTACTGGACCAAGCCGCTGCCCCCCCTGGTGGCAAAACTGGGACAGTTCTTTATAGAGTATGGGCGCGGGTTGAACCCGATTTACTGGTACCAGACGACCGTGGTTGACATCCCCCGACATGTGATGAAAGGTTACGGGTACCTGCTGTGGGCGACTATCCCGCTGCTGGTGATTGGATTGGTGGTGTTTATCTGGAAAATCCGCCAGTCCCGCTGCCGCACCGTGCTGATTGCCCTGCTGGCGTCACCCTGCGGGGCAGCCATGGTGGCGATTGGGATTACCCGGGTGCTGATCCTGGTCATTCCGGCGGCTATCTTGAGCGCCATTGGGCTTTCTTTTTTGCTGCGCTGGATTGAAAAGTGGTTGAAAAATAACCTCACGCCACGCCTGGTGGTGTTTGTCTTGCTGGCCGGTTTTAATGGCTACATGTTGTGGGATTCGCTGGCAAACGGGCCGCAGTGGTTCTCTGATTACGGCATCAACGGCATGCAGTACGGGGCCACAGAAATTTTTGACGAGGTACGCCAGTACCTGGCGGTTTCGCCCGAAACGAACATCATTCTTTCCCCGACCTGGGCCAACGGCACAGACGTGCTGGCGCGTTTCTTTTTCAACGACCCGGCCCCGTTCAAGCTGGGCAGCATAGAAGGATTCATAACCGAACGCCAACCTCTCGACCAGCACACCCTGTTTGTCATGACCCCGGACGAATTCGAGCTGGCGCAGTCCAGCGGAAAATTCCAGGATATCCTGGTAGAAAAAACCTTGCCCTACCCGGATGGAGAACCTGGATTTTACTTCGTGCGTTTACGCTACGTAGACAACATCGATGCTATTTTTGCGGCTGAAGAAGCCGCCCGCCGCGTTCCCCAGGAGGAGGACGTGGTCATCGACGATCAATTGGCGCACGTCAAATATTCCTACCTGGATATGGGTGATATCTCCATGGCATTTGACGGTGACTTGAGCACTTTGATACGCAGCATGGACGCTAACCCGCTCAAGCTGGAGATCGATTTTTTAGAGCCCCGGCGCCTGCACGCGGTGACCGTACAGGTTGGTGGAGTGCCAACGCAGGTACGGGTGGAGCTTCACCCCGTTCATGGGGTAGCTCCACTGATTTTTAGCCAAACGGTACCTGCAACGCCTGATCCCCGGCCGGTAGTTTTTGAATTCGGGAACACCTATGAAGTAAGCACGGTATCACTGGAAGTCCAGAATGTGTTAAACTCAGAGCCGGCGCACGTACATGTGTGGGAAGTGACTTTCCAATAAGGAATGATCCAGGAGAAAATGTGGGCGAGCAATTGAAAAAAGCCAGGCAGCCTGGACGTTCTTTTCCATTGATTGTGCTGGTGCTCAGTTTCCTGCTCTTTTCGCTGACCGGCTGGTCGAGGTTATACCTTTCGATCTTCGACTGGCAGTTGTTGATCAGTCTCGGCTTATTTCCCGGTCCGCTGTACCTGGCGATTTACGGGATGATAACCGGCCTGTTTGGGGTAATCGCGGCGGTGAGTTTATGGTTGGGCCAGCCCTGGGCGCCCAGGATTGCCTGGACTGGTGGGCTGGCAGCCGCAGCCTGGTATTGGCTCGATCG
The DNA here is from genome assembly GCA_963820415.1 of uncultured Chloroflexia bacterium. Lineage (GTDB taxonomy): Bacteria > Chloroflexota > Anaerolineae > Anaerolineales > Anaerolineaceae > CAWFZT01. The sequence goes on from CAWFZT010000006.1 coordinate 733,272, forward strand.
CCTTTTATTTACCCAATCGGCTTCAAGTTGGACAAACTGGCCGTTTTCAGCCGGAATGACGGTGGCCTGCCTGTTGTTCGTCTTCCTGGTATTGGCAGCACAGAGGCAGAGAAAATTTTTCCATCCCCCAGGAAAGGCCTGGAAGGATGGGCGAAGAAAGTACGGTAACCCATGAGCAAGACAAGTGATGAGATAGAAGCTAAATTCTGGATATCCGACCTGGCCACCTTTCAAGCATGTGTCCAAGACTCAGGCGCTCGATTGGCTCATCGCAGGGTTAAAGAGATCAACCTGCGTTTCGACACACCGGATGGCATTTTGAGCCGCCAGTCACGCGTGCTGCGCCTGCGCAAAGATTACAGGGTTCACCTGACTTATAAAGGCGCCGCTCGTCCTGGCGAAGCTGTCAGCGTGCGGCAAGAAATAGAGTTCGAGGTCAACAGCTATAAAGCTGCCCGGGCTTTTCTGGAAGCGCTGGGGTACCGCGTTATCGTTATGTATGAGAAATACCGCACCGGGTACGAAGTAAACGACCTGGTCATTGCCCTGGACGAAATGCCCTTCGGCAATTTCTGCGAGATCGAAGGTCCGAATGTGTTTTTGATCCGCTCTCTGGCCGATTCACTTGGTTTGGATTGGGAGGCGCGCAGCCAGGAGAGCTACCTGGGCCTATTCAACCGCCTCCAGCAGAGTGGGCTTCAGGCCAAGAACTTGACCTTCGATGAATTCAAAGGGGTGACTGTCAGTCCTGAACAGTTGGGATTGCGCCCGGCAGATAAGAAGTTATAGGATAAATGCTATAATTTTGTTATGAACAGGCAGCAAATCCTTTTTGATGAACTGCGCACCGTAATCGCGGAGATTTCAGGGGTAAGTTTAGTCTACCTGTTTGGCTCTCGCCTGGACGAAAAAATTGGCCCAATGAGCGACTATGATCTGGGTGTGCTGGTCGAAAATCTTGACGATAGCGATCATGTCCATGCCGATTTAACCCACGCCGCTGCCAATGTTTTCAAGACGGATCGGGTTGACCTGGTGCCACTCAATCATGCGCCAGTTGAATTAGCATATTCCGTCATTGCTCATGGAGAGTGCATCTTTCAAAAAGACACTGCCACTCGGGTTGATTATGAAGCACAGATTCTGAGCATGTACGGCGACTATCTACCTGTATTACGTGCCCAGCGAGAAGATATCCTGCGAGGAGATGATTATGGACGCCGAGTTCAGCGGTATCGAGAGGCGCTTAGACGAACTGAGCGAACGCTTAGCCAGATTAAAAGCGCTAAGCGCAAAATCCAGGAATGATTTCGACGAAGATAGCTTTTTGCGCGATATTGTAGAGCGTAACCTCGAAGTTGCGGTGCAGTGCTGCATTGATATCAGTCACCGTATTATCGCTTTAGAAAAGGCTCGTAAACCAACTGATTATTATGAGGCAATCTCTCTCATGGGGGAGCTAGGCGTGATACCGGTAGATCTCGCTCGCCGCCTGGCGCCTATTGCTGGTTTTCGTAATATTCTCGCTCATGAGTACCTGAGCGTTGATTGGGACAGGGTTTATGATCACCTGCAAAATTTAGATGACTTGACCAGGTTTGGCGGCCTTGCGCGTGAATGGTTAGTGAAAAGGATCGAGGGAGATCAGAGATAGATCAATTTCGTTTTCCCAGGGAAGCGACGTAAATCGCAAATAAGGATTCTCCATCCAGCTTAAGCGCGGCGTTGAGTAGGTCGTCGTCAAAGGCGGCGATGGCGCACACTCCACAGCCGATCTGTTCGGCGGCCAGGTACAGGTTCTGGCACACGTGCCCGGCGTCCAGGTGCAGGTAGCGGTAGCCGCGCTGGCTGTAACGCCAGGTCATCCGTTCGGTCACGGCGACCCAAATAAAGGTAACTGCCGAGTTGCGAACCTGGTTTTGATCGGTGCAGGCGTGAGTAATCTGTTCGTTGATATCCGCGGCAAATTCGAGGTTGACCAGGGCATGCTGAGAGGCAGCAAAGCGGTAGAGGCCAGGAGCTAACCCTTCCACCAGGTTAGCCAGCAGGTAAGTCTCGAAGGCGTGCCGCGCCCCGGCAGAGGGCACTGGGCGAAGGGTAGCCGGCCTTTTGGTGATACGTTTAACTCCCTGCGTAATCCACAGCAGGTAAGAAAGCTCATCCAGACTGAGAGGCGTCTCGATATATTTACGCAGGGTAACGCGCCTTTCGACGGCTTCACGCAAGTCCATGGCGGGCATCTTCAGCCCGGCGGGCGCAGGCAGGTTGATCAGCGGTTTGCCGGTTGGGTAAGGCAGCTCCAGCGGCGGCTGCGGGATAATCCCCTGCTGCTCTTCGGTAGGCCCCATATTCTTGTACTTGCTCATTTCCATAAATTCACGGCCGATTGGGTTGGTCATTTTTCCCCTCCAGAGTGCGAAACTAGGTAAGTGATTTAACCATGCGGAGAAAGCCGCGCGTATGCAGGCGGTTTTTCAGCCAGGGGGTATTGACCGTCTTGACCACCTGGTAACCGTGGCTAAGGTATAGATGCTGTGCATTGAGATTATCTATATCCACACACAACGAATTCTTAGCCATACCGGCGGCGTGCCCCAGCGTATCGGCGTGGCTGAGCAGGGCGCGTCCGACCCCCTGCCTGCGGAATTCCGGCAGCACGGCCAGGTGGGAGACATAAAACTCATCGGGCCGGGTTTCTTCCCCCTCGGCTGCCATTGGCGCACGCACTGCCAGCCGCAGCAGCTCCCAGGGGTTATAAAAGCTTAGAATCTGCCAGGACATTGGCAGCACCAGCTTGAAGGTGTCTCGGCCCGGGAAGACCAGCAGCAAACCGGCTGTTTGCCCGTCAATCTCGGCCAGGTAGGTCAGCCGGTAGCTGAAGCGGTTATTGGCCTTTCTAAAAAAGCCGGCGATGACCTGCACCGCCCGCCCCCGGTCATCCAACCCGAGCATTACGTCTCCATAACCTTCCATCGTTTCCTGGATCAGTTCAGCGGCTGTCAGTGCATCTTCGATTCGGGCAGGCCGGACGTTCATGTTCCCCCTATTTATGCGCTGGAAGAATGCGCTGGAAGATCGCCTTACGCAGAATTCCAGGCCAGGCGCAGCTCGCGCACTCCCAACAAGATCAAAAGCAAGAAATAAACTCCGCCGCCTACTACCACTCCTCCCAGAGCAACGATAGAATTCGACAGGGAAGGCGTGAGCACCAGCCAGGCCCACAGGGTCGCGCCCATGCCGAGTGAAGCTATCCCCGACTGGACAACACCCTGCAAGATGGCCGGCCCATCCAGACCTTTCAGCCGGTGGCGCATCACCGCCAGCAGGCCAATCATTTCAAAGGTGGTCGCCAGGGAATTGGCCAACGCCAGCCCTCCATGTGGCATCCAGCCGATGCTCTTGAAAATGGCGGAGAAGAGCAGACTGAATACCAGGTTGAGGGTCATGGCGACCACCAGCAGGATGACGGGGGTCTTGGTGTCGTGCAGAGCATAAAAAGCCCGGCTGATGATCTCGACAATTGAAAACGCTGCCAGTCCAGCGGCGTACCACAACAAAGCCCAGGCCACCAGCTCGGTCGAGGCGGCAGTGAATTCACCTCGCTGATAAAGCAGGGCTACCAATGGGCGCCGCAGCATCATCAATCCCAGCGAGGCCGGGATAGCCATCAGGAGCACACCGCGCAAGCTGGCAGCCAGCGAAACACGCATTTCTTCAAGTTTGCCAGTTGCCGCCTGAGCGGAAAAGGTCGGCAGAGCCGCGATTGCCACAGATTGGGCAATGGCCGCCAGCGGCATGTACATCAGCGGGAAGGCCAGGCTGATACCGGTCAGGCTGCCTTCGGGCTGCAACGAGGCCAGGTAGGTGTTGACCAGGAAGTTGAGCTGCACGACCGCTACGCCAATCAGGCGCGGTCCCATCAGGCGTGCGACTTCACGCACCTCTGGTATGCGCAGCCCCAGTGTGGCGAAGTAACGGCGTTGGGGCAGTCGCAGCAGGACTGGGACTTGAAGGAGCAGATGCAAGCAGGATCCCAGTACCACGCCCCAGGCCAACCCGTAAATGCCGATATAAGGCGCCAGGAAAACGGCTCCGGCGATCCACCCCAGCGAGTACATGGAAGGCGCCAGCGCCGGGAAGAGGAAACTCTGGTGGGAATTGAGGATGCCCATGATCAGCCCGCTCAGCCCGAAAATGACTGCCGAGGGGAGCTGGATGCGCAGGAGCTGCACGGTCAGAGCTTCTTTGGCCGGGTCGCCGGTTGCGAAGCCTGGGGCCAGGATATAGCGAACCACCTGAGGAGCAAAGATAGCTGCCAGGGCGGCGATCAGGGTCAGGATCAACAGGATCAGGTTGGCCACCGCTGACGCCAGCCTCCAAGCCGAATGACGATTTCCCTGGGTGAGCGAAGTGGTGAAAATGGGGATGAAGGCAGAAGCCAGCGCTCCACCGGCGACCAGGTTGAAGATGATCTCAGCGAAACGGTTGGCAGCGAAGAAAGCTTCACTTTCGGCGCCGGTACCAAAGGCGCGTGCGGTGAGAACTTTAGCGAGCAACCCTACCACCTGGCTGCACATCATAGCCAGCATGACGGTACCAGCGGCGCGGGCGATCTGCCGGTTGGCGCTGTGTGCCGGTTGAGGTTCAGAAGAGGGCATGCGGTGATTATACTTCTGTTTTATGCCCTGCTTCTGGAGCCTATTTATTCCGGTAAGATTTCAAAACCGGTGGTAATTGGGGCGGTAGCACGCACTGTGGCGGCAACGGAACAGTATTTCTCATCCGAAAGCTGGATTGCCTGAGCGACCACTTTTTCGGTCAGGCCTCTCCCCTTTAAAAGGTACTGAATGTGGAAACTGCGGAAGGTCCAGGGTGGGTCAATGTCCTGCTCGCCTGTAATTTGGATTTCCAGGCTGGTTAGAGTAGTGCGCTTCTTGGCCAGGATTTCGACCACATCCACTGCCGTGCAGGAGCCTAACGCCACCAAAAGCAGCTCGGACGGTTTCATCCCGATCCCAACGTCGGCCGGAGAAAGGACAACAGAATGGCGCGTGGAATCGGTGCCGACGAATTGTTTGCCAGTAACCCAACGGACGGTTGCATTGGCCATATTTATCTCCTTTTTTACACTTTCCCGATTAAGGCCAGCATATCTTCCAGTATCTGCTCGCGCTGGCTACGGTCGATTGAATCTATATTGAGCAGGCAATCGGCGGCCACCTCATGGAGGAAAAACAGGCTGGCGCCTTGAACCGCCGAACGAATGGAATTAAGCTGCTGCAAGATTTCATGACAGTCGCGGTCTTCGTCTACCATCTTTTCGACCCCGCGCACCTGGCCTTCGATACGGCGCAGCCTGGCCGTTATTTTCCCTTTGGTATCGGGATCAGCTAGTTTCATATTTCACCCTTATTCTACCTGGCTGGCACGCAGCCAGAAAGTTTCTATGCTCAGCGGAAAGTTCCGGGCGAACCGCAATTACTGGCGGACGGCTGGCTGGCAGCCGTGGCGAGTTTTTCCTTAGGAGCGAACAACGCAGAAAGCCTCAATTCAATATCCTGGCCCTGGCAGTAAGGACATTCGGGAACCTGTTCGCATTCCGAGTCTGAGATGGTTATTTCAAAATGTCTGCCGCATGTCCGACAGCGATACTGGTGAGTGCGTATAAGTGCCCTTTGACTGCACGTAATATACTGTACTAGAGTATATTATATTTTGGCCGGGTGTCAAGGATTTGATAATTTCTCCCGGCGCAGTTATGCTATAATTTGTAGTCAGGTGAGAAAAAGAGTGAGTCCGCTCAGAGATACCACTCCCAGCAGGATGCTTATTAGCTCAGGCAAGTAAAGAGGCGCGATGACAAACAGTAAAGGAGATCCTATGTCAAATAACCCACAACCTGGCGAAGAGAAGCCGCCTGAAGTAGCCAGACAGGTGGATGAAAAACCGGTTGAGGAAGTCCCAAAAAAAGAAACCCCGGCTGCTGTCACGCCTTCCGCCGAACCTCAAAAGCCACCCAGGTCCTGGCTTTACCGCTTTTTTTACACCCTGCTAAGCCCTGAAACGCGCCTTGGACGCTTTATACGGCCGGTCTTGCGCTGGACGGCGGCGATTGTTGGCCTGTTTGCAATGGGAATGCTGGCAACTTATCTCCTGCTTTACAACCCGGCTGCCCAACAGCTTGCGGCTGCCCGTGCGGAACTGCAATCTGCCCAGCAGCAGGCCGGTAAAACGAATACCACCCTGGCCGCGGCGCAGAAGAGCCTGGCAAATCTACAGGCCCAATACGATCAGTCACAAGCCGCCCTGAAAAAGGCCGCCATCCGGGTCAGCTTGCTACAGGTTTCGAACCTGGTCGCCTCGGCGCGCCTGGCGTTGGACAACCGGGATGGCGCTTCAGCTCAAAAAGCCCTGACCGATGCCAGGACCATCCTGGACCAGGTACTGCCGGATGTGCAAGGTGTAGACGCTAATGCGGCTACCCAGTTGGATAGCCGCCTGACTCTGGTCGTATCTGAATTGAACGATCCTACCTCTGCCCAGGCCGACCTAGCCCTTCTGGCGACTCGGCTCAGCGAGCTGGACAGCGGCCTCAAATAAATTCACTGCCCGTTGGTTATGGGGCTGTATTCCAGTATTTCATTTCCTGCACATCCACGGTGAAGTGTTTGGTGGCGTCCGGGTTGACGAACACACCGAGGTATCCCTCGCTAAATGTGCTGGACTTGGTCTCGTCCAGTTTGGCGCCGTTAACGTACAGCACCAGACGATTACCCCGCGCCCAAACTCCCAGGCGGTTGGTCTGGTTGGAGCCAGTGTTAATGTATTTGCTGGCCTTCCAGTCGATCAGGACGGTACGCGTGCCGTTCGTCCCAACCCTGCCGTCCCAGGCCCAGATGGAATATTTGCCGTCGCAGGAAACTGCAAACAGATAGGCGCGATCGGCTGTGCGCAGCACGGGCACGCGGAAGATAAGGCCGTAATTGTCATTTCCACTGCAGCCCTGGGTTTTGACCGTCTCTTCGATGTACGCGTCATCGATATGCACAGCGGAAACCACCCAGCCGGGTTTGCTGGTTAGGCCGGTCAACCACATGTGCCCATTGTCGAAGCCGTTGCTCGTGAAATCGTTGGTTCCAACCGGCCAGGTCCATTTATCCGGGTTATCCATCGGGTCGGTACCGGTCGGATTACCCAGCGTGGAGCGTGGGTCGGCGTTGGGTGGGGTAAGGCTGGGTTGCGGGGTATCGGAGGGGGTCTTCGTGATGGTCGACGTCCCGGGCGTGCGTGCCTCGGTGGCAGTCGCGGCGGCATTCGGAGACGCGGCATGAGTTGCCATGACAATCAGCGGGGTGTTGGTAGCCCGAGGTGTATCGTGGACGATTTGCGGCGTGGGTTGGGGAGTTACGGGGGTATTGGAAGGCGCCTCGGTTGCCGGGGGAGTGTTGGAAGGCATACCGGTCAGGATGGCAGCTACCCGAGAGGCCATTTCAGCATCGGTAAGGGTTGGGCTGGCGCCAGGCATACAAGCTGACAACAGCAGGATGAGCAAAACAAATAAAAGCGCATCTTTTCTCATGGATTTCTCCTTTCGAGGTCATATACCATGCAATAGACGTGCCAGAATGAAGGAAAGATCCTTACAAACTAAAATTTATACCCGATGCGGCGCAGGAAACCCTTGCGCCAGGCAATATCTTCTTCTTCTTCGACTCCCTTTGGCTTCAGGCCATCCACCACTCCCAAAATGCCGCGGCCTTCACCAGTATCTGCCACGATCACCTGGGCGGGATTGGCTGTGGCGCAGAAAATGCGGCAAACTTCAGGGATAAGCTTAACCGTATTGAGGACATTGACCGGAAAAAATCCGTCTCCCAGAAAAATGATGAAGCTGTGCCCGGCGCCAATCGATAGGGCGTTCTTTTTGGCCAGCTCGGTCAGCCCGGGGTCTGTGCCTTCCCAGCGCACCAGGCATTTGCCGGACGCCTCACAGAAAGCCAGCCCGAACTTGATCCCCGGCACAGTGCTGATCAGGGCTTCGTAAATATCCTCAACCGTTTTGATAAAATGGGATTGGCCCAGGATAAAATTAGTCTCTTCCGGTTTGTCGATATTGACAGTAATTATTTCCATTCCTTTTCCTCCTCGAAACACTACCTATACACGAAAACCGAATTCTACTCTGCTACCTTATTTTACATTAACCGGTTATTTTGACAAAACCTTTTACTCATGTTAAAATGGTAGCAGATAAATTTGTAAATAACAGCCGGTAATCCCGGCCGATGGTTTGATTATAGCTTTTCGCATGCCATATTTCACCCGGCCTGGTCATTCGCCGGGTGATTTTTTTGATGAGGTAATTTTTTATTATGAAAAACCATGTACTAAGGATTATTCCCCTGGGGGACTCGGGGAAGTTGGTAAGAATATGTTGGTCTATGAATACGAGGGCGAACTGCTCGTCGTAGATACTGGCCTGATGTTCCCTGAAAACGATATGATTGGGATTGATTACATCATTCCAGATATCCAATATTTGCGCAGCCGGCGCCAGCAAGTGCGTGGGATCGTGATGACCCACGGGCATGAAGACCATATCGGCGCCATCCATCATATATTGGAAGAGATCGATGTTCCTATTTATGCGACCCCATTGACGCGCGGTCTGGTCGAGGTCAAACTGGCCCGGCACGGGCTGGCCCAGAAAGCTACTTTGAACACCGTACAGGCGGGTGAGGTGGTGCAGATCGGGCCTTTCCGGGTCGAATTTTTCCACGTCAGCCATTCCATTCCGGATGGCGTGGGGATCGGTATCCAGACTCCGGCAGGGCTGGTGGTGCACACCAGCGACTACAAGTTCGACCAGACCCCGGTGGATAATAAACCCAGTGATTTTGCCAAGTTGGCCGAGTTTTCCCGGCGCGGCGTGATGGCCTTGCTGGCCGACTCAACTAATTCGGAACGGCCGGGATGGACGCCTTCCGAGCGGGTAGTCGACGCGGCTTTTGAACAGGTTTTCAGCCAGGCCAAAGGCCGTATCATCATTGCCAGTTTTGCTTCCTTGATTTCCCGCATGCAGCAAGTGGCCAACGCCGCTGTCCATCACGGACGCAGGTTGGCTTTTATCGGCACCAGTATGGTCGATAACGTCAAGATCGCCCGTAAGTTGGGCTACCTCGACATTCCCGATACCCTTCAAGTCAGTGTGGAACAGGCGCTCAGCATGAAGGACAGCGAAGTGGTGCTAATGTGTACCGGGGCGCAGGGTGAACCTTCCTCAATCCTTGGACGCCTTTCTACCGGAACATATCGTTTTTTTGATATTAAAGCTGGCGATACGGTCGTGCTTTCCTCACATCCCATCCCAGGAAATGAAGAAAATGTGTATCACACCATCGACCGTTTGTTTCAACGGGGGGCAAACGTGCTTTATGAGGCAATTGCGCAGGTGCACGTTTCTGGGCATGCCAGCCAGGAAGAAATGAAAATGATGATCAACCTGGTACGCCCGAAATACTTCATCCCCATTCATGGCGAGCTGCGACAGTTGAAACAGCACGCCTTCCTGGCTCAGAATATGGGCATACCTGAAGAAAATATTGCTGTGGTGGAGAACGGTCAGGTAATCGAATTTGTCGACGGGGAGATGCGCCTGGCAGAAAGAGTAAGCGCCCCGAGTATCTTTGTGGATGGATCGGGCGTCGGTGACGTCGGGCCGGACGTAATGCGCGAACGCGAAGCGCTGGCCAAGGATGGGATTGTGTTAGTCCACCTGGTGGTTGACCGGATGGGTGGGCATCTGCTCGAAGAACCAGATATCATCAGCCGGGGTTTTATGGTCACACGTGAGGCGGATGAAGTGCTGGCCGAGGCCTGTGTGCGCATCACAGAAGCGGTGAGCGCAGCTGACGGCAATCTGAAGAAGGATGTTGAACAGGCCGTCCGTAACTACCTGTATGGCGAGACCCACCGACAGCCGATGGTTTTTGTGACCGTAACCCGCGTATAAGCTATTTCCACGGGGCTTCGATCACGACCATCTGCGGGTCTGCGGCGTGTCCTAATAGGGGCATTCCCCAGGCAGTCTCGATTGTCTTGAGCAGTGAATAATGGGTATATGGAGTGGCATCCTGGAAGCCGGCTTTTGCCAGGGATGAGATCAGAATAGTGGCAACTCGCCCGCCGGCCACATCCATCCCACAGCAGCCGTGATTCCCCTGGCCTTCATCCCAGGTCAGGACAATCAGACTGTTTTCTTTTAGCGGGGTATAGTTCAACAGCTTATTCACCGTAGTACCCAGCCAGTCGTCGGCCACCTTAATCGGGCATTTCGGATCCGTGTACCAATCATGCGCTGAGTGGCACAAATTAGGCATAATAAAGGCGTAATTGGGCAGGGCGCCATTTTGCAAATCAGTATCCAGATCGGTCAGCGGCACCATATCGTGCTGGCAGCGTTCCGGGTTGTTGCGGATGGAGTCGAAATAAGCAAACGGGTTGTGTTTCAGTACATAACTAAGCGTATCCTGCAGATAGCAGGGCTTGGGCATGCTTTCCTGGTAGGTTTTCCAGGTTCTGCCAGATTGTTCGATCTGGTCTGGCAGGCTGGGCGCCTTAATTACCAGCTTGGAAAAGTTGTCCTTGACCCCGAAGGTCTCGCCGCCGATCATGGCAATGTAATTAAGCAGGCTGCCAGCGCGTGAGATAGCGTAGTACTGGGTCAGTAAAGTATATTGTTTTGCGTAGGCATTGAAATTCGGCAAACCCCGATAATTGCCAATAGTCGATGAGAATTCCAGGTTTTCCATGACGATGACCACAATGTGGCTGAAAGCCGGTACAGGTGGTTTAGGCGTAACGCTCGGGGTCAGGGTAGGGGATGGATTGAGCGTGACAGTGACAGACGGCAGTGGAGTTGAGCTGGGCTTTGGACTTGGGACAACTGTATTCGTCACAGTCGAAAGAGGCGGGGAGGGTTCAGCCGTGGCTGGCGGGTTAGAGCCGGAGCAGGCCACGCTGACCAATGCCAGGATGACCAATGCCGCAAATAAGTGGGGTATTTGATTCAACAATATCGGCTGGAGGTGTCTGGCCATTGATCCTCTTTCCATCCGAGTTCACCTCGCAGAGGGACGAAGGCGACCGGGATAATACTTTCCCAGGCGAACTGCTGGCCTGTGCGCTGCCACACCTGCAAATCCTGCAGACGGCGCTCGCCAATCGGAATGATCAGTCGTCCGCCCTGCTCGAGCTGTTCTAATAGGGGTTGCGGCGGGTGCGGTGCGGCAGCTGTGACGATGATGGCCTGATAAGGTGCAGCTTCAGGCCAGCCAAGGGAACCATCACCCAGGTGTACATGGACATTTTTATAATCAAGCTCTTCAAGCGTCCGGCTGGCCAAATCTGACAGGGTAGCATAACGCTCAATGGTGTGGACGGTTTTGGCCAGGCAAGCCAGCACAGCCGCCTGGTAGCCAGATCCGGTGCCGATTTCGAGCACATTTTCATCACCCTCCAGGACAGCCAGGCTGGTCATCAACGCCACGATGTAAGGTTGCGAAATGGTCTGCCCGCTGCCAATCGGCAGCGGACTGTCGTTGTAAGCCTGGTCCTGCAGATCGAGCGGGACAAAGCGGTGGCGCGGTACATTACGCAGGGCCTGCAGCAAGCGCGCTTCAGTAAGTCCCCGGCGTACTATCTGGCCGGAGACCATTTCCATCCGCTTTTCCTCGAAACTTTTATCCATTGGTTTCCAGGTCTCCTGGTTTTGCGGCAGCCTTTTCCAACCTGCGCGAAATCTGCCGGTCGATCTTGCCCATTGGGAATTGGGCCAGCTCTTGCGAATACACCCAACGCAGCTCGCTGGCTTCCAGGGGCTGTGGTTCCTGCCCTATCAACGAAGAGATAAAAGCGTGCAGGGTTACCCGGAAATGGGTATACGCGTGTTTATAAATCCCGAAAGCTTCGCCCACAAGGATATCTGTGCCTAGCTCTTCGCGGATCTCGCGCCTCAGGCCGACTGGAAGCTCTTCACCGGGCTCGACTTTACCCCCGGGGAACTCCCATAACCCACCCAACAGGCCCTTCGAGGGTCGGCGGGCGATCAATACCTGGCCGCCGTGGAGGATAACCGCTGCAGTCACTGTGTAGTGTGGGATGGGAGCACGCGCTTTCAATACGGGTAGTTCTTCCTGCTTTCCCAGGTAGTGTGCCTGGCATACTTCCACCAATGGGCAGACCAGACAAGCTGGGGCATGGGGCGTACACAGGGTGGCGCCCAAATCCATCAGGGCCTGGTTGTAACCGCCGGCATAACCGGCGGGCAGGTTTTGGCGGGCAAGCTCCCACAGACGGCGTTCCCCCGCCCCCGAATAAGCTGGCTCGGCTATGTCGAACAACCGCGCCAGCACCCGCCGGATGTTGCCATCCAAAGCAGCTTCATCCTGGCCGAAAGCAATCGAGGTGATCGCCCCGGCAGTATAACGCCCGATACCTGGCAGGTGTTCGAGGGCCGAGCGCTGGTTGGGAATCACCCCTTGATAGTCAAACATCACCTGGCGGGCAGCGCGGTGCAAATTGCGCGCCCGACTGTAATAACCCAGCCCTTCCCAGACTACCAGGACATCCTGTTCGCTAGCAGCCGCCAGCTTTTCCAGGGTGGGAAAGCGCCCCATCCAACGCTGGTAATAAGGGATCACGGTATCTACCCTGGTCTGCTGGAGCATGATTTCTGAGACCCAGGTGGCATAGGGGTCGTTCTGCCCGCGCCAGGGAAGCTGGCGGGCTTGCAGCCGGTACCATTCCAGTAAACGGTGGGAAATTTCCGTCAACATAGGCAAAGGGACGAGGCCAGGAAAAACACAGGCCGGTCAGAACTGGAAGCCGCCCTGGGCTTCCACCAACTTCTGCGAGTAGTTATGGACGTATTCCTGCAACTGGTTGTAAAGGCTCTTCCACTCGGTGGAGCGCAAGACCTGGCGCGCCTTTTGCTGGGTGGGCAGGACCGCTCCCACTAAAATCTGCGGGCGTTCTCCATAAACCGTAGCCCAGGCATCGCTGAGCTCGAATCCCAATCTCTGGACTCCTGGAATGAATTCCCGCACGACGAACTCGAAATATTCTTGTTCATGGTCTGGGGCGATATCCCAGGTCATGATAAGTTTGATGGCCAAGGTTCACTCCTTTAACTGCGCTGGTAATTCAGGACAATCACCCTGGTTTCTTCTGGTAGAGAACTGGCGCTGGTAATTTTTAAAGAAGGCTGGGTTTCTACTTCATTCAATCCCATTTCCTTCAAGAATTTGCTCAATGGATCCAACTTAAGTGAGCTGCCGGGGATTGCATATTGCATGGGGATGGCGATGGAAGGTTCCAACAAGCTGATGACCTCAGCGGCCTTGGAGGCATTCAAACTGGTCCCTCCACCAACCGGTACCAGGGCGACATGAACCGGACCTAGCTCTTCGACCTCAGTTTGGGTGGGGACGCGGTTGATGTTTCCCAGGTGCGCTACGGTCAGGCCGTTGTAATCAAAGACATACAGGGTGTTGCGCAGCTCGTCGCTGCGGCGTGCCTGCCCGTTCGTTTGTACACCGGTAATAAAAACGCCGCCGATCTCAAATTCGCCCGGCCCGGTGATCGGATGGGGATCACCTTTAACAGCGTTGGTGTGGTTGTAAGCCGGTGAATTATAGCTGACGGTGACAATATCTGCCTTCAGCTTCAAAGGGTCCAGGCCAACTTCCCGGTAGTCAAAGGGGTCGGCGACGGTCGTCGCCATACTGCGTTCGGCCATGCGGAAGCAAGAATGCCCATACCAGATGATTTCCATGCAACCTCCAGGTTCGCTCTGATTATACATTAAATGAGATTGTTTTGCGAAAAGGGTAAATAGTAGCGTGTCTCCGCCTTGCCGGACACGGCAGGTATCTGTATAAGTACACCAATACAACTGTTTGTGAGGGAAAATGCCTGCCAATAAAATGTTCTTTACATTCTCGACTGCTATCCTTTTTATTGTAATGGTTTTGTCGGCCTGCCCACCGGCCTTCACTGCCACCCAGCCGGCTTCTACCGATACGCCGGCGGTCGTCCAGGCGGGGCCGACCAGTACGACGGCGGCCGCTACTTTTACTGTCGTTCCAGCCACCGAGCTTCCTACCGCCGTTCCACCCGCTACCACCCTGGCTGCTTCCTCCTTTCCGGCCACGCCCACTGAGGGGGTGCGGACAGCAAATGAACTCATCCTGGCAACCACAACCAACACACGCGATACTGGTCTATTGGATGTGCTCCTGCCGTTGTTCGAGAAACAGTGCAGTTGTAAGGTCAAAATGATTGCAGTCGGCATCGGGGCGGCTCTGCAGATGGGCCAGACTGGCAACGCAGATGGCCCGTATTCCTTGACGAGTTTTTAACATCTGATAAACTCCCTCCGCTGCGGTGAAAGGCGTAAATTCAGCAAACCTTGCCTTTATAGGTGGGGTTTGGTATAATTCTGCCCGCTTGTTTAGCAACTTAACAAATGAGAGCCGCCGACGTAGCTCAAACGGCAGAGCAACCGCCTTGTAAGTGGGAGGTTACGGGTTCGATTCCCGTCGTCGGCTCAGTTGCAGGCCGGCGAGTGAGGTTGGTTGAGGCCAGATTAGCAACTTTACTTGCGAGCTGGCAACGGCTCGGGCCTGGACGGTTACCCAAGTGGCCAACGGGGACTGACTGTAAATCAGTTGGGCAAAGCCCTTCGGAGGTTCGAATCCTTCACCGTCCACTGGCCGTTGGACCAAAACAACTGCTGCAAAGCAGAATTTGTATAACGGCAAGCCCTCATAGCTCAGTTGGTAGAGCGCGCCCTTGGTAAGGGCGAGGTCATGGGTTCAAATCCCATTGAGGGCTCTCATTGCCGAATCTAGAAATTGTTTTTGTACTTGCTTGTAAGGAGAAGAATCATGGCGAAGCAGAAGTTTGAGCGGAACAAGCCGCACCTGAACGTAGGGACGATGGGGCACATCGACCATGGCAAGACGACCCTGACCGCCGCGATCACGAAGTACTGCGGCTTTCTAGGGAAAGCGCAGTTCCGGCCGTACGATTCGATTGACAATGCGCCGGAAGAGAAAGCGCGCGGGATCACGATCAACATTGCCCACGTGGAATACGAGACGGAGAAGCGGCACTATGCGCACGTGGACATGCCGGGGCACCGCGACTACATCAAGAACATGATCACCGGTGCGGCGCAGGTAGATGGGGCCATCCTGGTGGTGGCAGCGCCGGACGGGCCGATGCCGCAGACGAAAGAGCACGTGCTGCTGGCCCGCCAGGTGGAAGTGCCGAGCATCGTGGTCTTCCTGAACAAGGTCGACATGATGGACGATCCGGAGCTGTTGGAACTGGTGGAGATGGAGCTGCGGGAAATGTTGACCGGTTACGGGTTCCCCGGGGATGCAACCCCGATCGTGCGCGGCAGCGCCCTGAAGGCGTTGGAGAGCACGTCGAAGGATCCGAATGCGCCGGAATATGCCTGCATCAAAGAGCTGCTGCGGGTGGTGGACGAGTACATTCCGGAGCCGAAGCGCGCCCTGGACCAGCCGTTCATGATGCCGATCGAAGACGTGTTCTCGATCAAAGGTCGCGGTACGGTGGTAACGGGTCGTGTGGACCGCGGGCGGGTGCACACGTGGCGAACCGGTGGAAATCGTAGGCTTGCGGGAAAAGACCATGAACTCGGTGGTGACAGGCGTGGAAATGTTCCACAAGATGCTGGATGAGGGCATGGCTGGGGACAACCTGGGCTTGCTGCTGCGCGGAATTGAGCGCACGGACGTGGAGCGCGGGCAGGTGGTGGCCAAGCCGGGCAGCATCACGCCGCACCAAAAGTTCATGAGCCAGGTGTACGTGTTGAAGAAGGAAGAAGGCGGGCGGCACAAAGCATTCTTCACCGGCTACCGGCCGCAGTTCTACATCCGCACGATGGATGTGACGGGCAACATCGAACTGCCGGCAGGGGTCGAGATGGTGATGCCGGGCGACAATGTGAACCTGCAAGTCGATCTGATCGTACCGGTGGCGTTGGAACAGGGTTCAAAGTTTGCTATTCGCGAAGGTGGTCTGACGGTTGGCGCCGGTGTGATCACCAAGATTTTGGATTAGTCTGGAGATCAACCCCGTTGGGTTGAATATGAGGTAAAATGGCTTCTAAGAAGAAAGATATTCGCCCGGTCATCACGTTAGCATGCACTGAGTGCAAGGAACGCAATTACACTTCACAGAAAAACCGACGCAATGATCCCGGCCGGATGGAACTGAAGAAATACTGCTCGCACTGCCGCAAGCATACTGTGCACAGGGAGACCAAGTAGTATGTTCGCTGGACATTGGGTGTGGCTGTACAATTTGTTTTCGTTTGCCACACCCGGTGGCCAGTACAGGCCAGTAGCTCAATTGGCAGAGCGCCTGTCTCCAAAACAGGAGGTTGTGGGTTCGATTCCTGCCTGGCCTGCCTCACGGAAAGAGAACGCCGTCTGAAGGTGGCCGTATTTTGGCCAAAGGCGGCGTTTTGGTCGCAGAACTGTAACACGCGTGGCTGTTTTTTGGCCAACTAAATCAGTAGAAGGAGCGATGCGTGGCTGATAAGAAAGAGAAAGAAAAAGATAAGAAGCCGAATGCCCTTCAGAAATGGTATCATGAAACGCTAGGCGAACTGCGCAAGGTGAGTTGGCCAACCATGAAGGAAGCCTGGCGCCTGACAAGATTGTATTGATCGTAATGGCAGCCATGAGCGCTGTGTTGGGCCTGCTCGATTATGTTTTCTCGCAGTTAGTTACCCTGCTGTTGTCTTAACCTGGCAGGTGAGTTGGAACAGGAATAGAAGGTTGATCAGGTAAAGATGGAATCGCGAGACGATGATAATCAGGAAGAGGATATGACCCCAGATATTTCGGCGGAATACCATGATATTCCCGCCAAAGGTGATCTGGCCGCGTCGAAGAGCAAACCGGTTGTTTCCTCTTCTGATCTGGGATCGAACCAGGTGCTTGAAGTTACCAGCGACCAGCGTCCTGGTATGTGATTCACTGTTATTCCGGTTACGAAAACAAAGTGCGCCACAATCTGGAACAGCGTATCGAGACCATGGGCATGAAAGACAAGATTTTTGATGTGGTCATCCCTACCCAGGAAGAGATTGAAGTTAAGGATGGCAAACGCCGCGCTGTCGAGCGCCAGTTTTCCCGGGCTACGTGCTGGTCAACATGGTTCTCACTGAGGAATCCTGGTACGTGGTGCGCAACACCCCAGGGGTTACCGGATTTGTGGGCATGGGCAACCAGCCCACTCCCCTGCGCCCGGAAGAAGTCTCCCAAATCCTGCGGCGGATGGAAGCTGAAGCCCCGCACGTCAAGGTCACTTTCAAGGTGGGCGAGCGGGTGCGCATTGTGGATGGCCCGTTCAATGATTTCCGCGGCACTGTGGCGGAAATCGATATGGAACGCACCAAAGTGCGGGTGATGGTCAATTTCTTTGGTCGAGAAACCCCGGTAGAACTGGACTTTTTGCAGGTAGAAAAAGCGTAAATAAGGTCTGCGGAAGACCTTTTGCGTGGGAGGGTGCTCCCCAATCACCCGCTATAACCACAAAGGAGAAAAACTGTGGCAAAGAAACTAAAAGCAATCGTTCGTTTACAGATCAATGCTGGTAAAGCCAACCCGGCGCCGCCCGTTGGTCCTGCTCTCGCCGGGCACGGGATCAACATTATGGCATTCTGCAAGGAATACAACGCCCGCACCAACAACCGGGTGGGCGAAATCATTCCTGCCGAAATTACCATCTACACCGATGGTTCCTTCACTTTCATCCTCAAATCGTCCCCGGCTGCCGTGTTACTGAAGAAAGCCGCCGGCATTGAAAAAGGCTCCAGCGAACCCAACCGCACAAAAGTGGGCAAAGTCACCCGCTCACAGGTGCGAGAAATCGCTGAAATCAAAATGAAAGATATGAACGCCATCGACCTGGAAGGTGCCATGCGCCAGATTGAAGGCACTGCCCGCAACATGGGCCTGCAGGTCGTCGACTAACCATTCGTGGGAGGGCTTGTTCGTTAGCCCGTTCGAACCACCGAGGAGAATCAATGGCAAACACGGTAAGAAATATTTGGCCGCTCTGGCCAAAGTGGATATCGACCAAGTTTTATGATCCGCGCCAGGCGCTAACCCTGGTCAAAGAAACGGCATATGCGCAAGTTCGATGGTACAGTTGAAGTTCACATGCGCATGGGCCTGGATCCCCGCCAGGCTGACCAGATGGTGCGCGATGTGGTCGTGCTGCCGAACGGTCTGGGCAAGACGGTGCGAGTGCTGGTTTTCGCTCAGGGCGAAGGCGCAGCGAATGCTCAGCAAGCTGGGGCAGATTATATTGCCGACAGCGACGAATGGATCGCCAAGATCCAGGGCGGTTGGACCGATTTTGACGTGGCCATCGCCACTCCGGATATGATGGGCAAGGCTGGCCGCCTGGGCCGCGTCCTCGGCCCGCGTGGTTTGATGCCTAATCCCAAAGCGGGCACGGTTGTCCCTGCTGAAGATCTACCGCGGGTGATTCGAGAGGCAAAAGCCGGGCGTGTCGAATTCCGCCTGGATAAGACCGCCAACGTACACGTACCGATTGGCAAGGTATCCTTTGAAGTGAAGAAACTTTACGAAAACATGTCCGCCCTGATGGAAGCCATCAAGAAGGCCAAGCCGTCGGCAGCCAAGGGTACTTATCTGCGCCACATTACGGTAACCTCGACAATGGGCCCGGGCGTTAAAATTGATCCGGCGTTGGCCCAAACCATGGAATTGAACGAATAGGGAGTAAACGGACTGCTGGACTAATAAGCAATAATCTCACTTCACCAAAAAAAGCTGGCGCCCATCGAAATGGGCTTAATTTCCCGCCGAGGTGAAGACTTTAGCCGATAACAGGCTCCCCGCGTTGTGTGGGGAAAAAAGTCTTTGCCTCGTAGAAACAAGACAAAGACTTTTTGTTTACTCTTAGAAGGAAGGAGGTAAATTTCGTTGGCCTTTTCAAAACAACACAAAGGTGTATTGATGTCCCAATACGGGAACTGGCTCAAGAGCAGCCAGGCAGTTTTCGTGCTTGAGTTTACGCACATGAGCATGAAAGAGATCGATAGCATGCGCGCCAAGGTGCGTGATGTTGGCGGCCAGATTCACGTGGTGAAGAATACCGTCATGCAACTCGCCCTGAAAGAGGCTGGCATTCATTCTGATGAGCTGACTGGCAGCCTGTTGTTCGGTTTTGCTCTAAGCAATCCGCCGGGTATGGCAAAAGTGCTGGTCGATTCCACCCGCAACTCAGAAATATTCAAGCTCAAAGGCGGATATCTCGGCGGTCATGCTTTCACAGCCGCATCGGTCAAGTCGCTGGCTGAACTACCGCCGCTGCCTGTCGTCCGTGCCACACTGTTGGGAGTTCTTCAGGCGCCCGCCGGCAGGCTCGTCCGCACGCTGGCTGAGCCTTCACGCCAGGTAGCACGCGTCCTTCAGGCCTATTCAGAGCAGCCGCAGGCTGCTTAGGCACGTTGACAAAAAAGAAATCAAAAATCAATAATCAGAAAGAGAATTAAGGAGTTTAGAAATGGCTGATCTGGATAAGTTAGTAGAAGAATTGGGCAAGCTGACCGTTTTGGAAGCTGCCGAGCTGGTCAAGAAACTGGAAGAGAAGTGGGGCGTTTCCGCCGCCGCTCCAGTGGCTGTTGCTGCGGCTGGGGCCGCCGGTTGCTGCCGTGGCCGCCGAACCTGTTGAGGAAAAGACTGAGTTCGATGTCGTCCTGAAGGATCCCGGCCCCAAGAAGATCGAGACCATCAAGGTCATTCGCCAATTGACCAGCCTGGGCCTGGTGGAAGCCAAGACGATGGCTGAGACCGCTGGCGCCAAGGTGCTCTCGGCTGTCTCCAAGGAAGCCGCCGCGGATGCCAAGACCAAGCTCGAAACCGCTGGCGCAGTAGTCGAAGTTGCCTGAAGAAGTATTTTCTTAGCAACAAACTTAATAAACAAAGGATCGACTGGCAGTTGTACTGCCGGTCGCCTTTTATAGGACACGTTTTATCAGGCGTGGGCGACCCAAAAACCTGTCCCACGGGATAGCGCAGAATTACTACTGGACCATGCCGGTCTTAGAAGGAATAGGCGGTTTTACCTGGCGGATGACCATGACCACCTTACCCATAATGCGCATGCGCTCTGGGTTTTCGATGTATATCGGACCCAGGTTGGGATTGGCAGGCTGGAGACGGACACGGCTGTCTTCCCGATAGAAGTACTTCAGCGTAGTCTCGTTGGTGTCATTCAGCCATACGGCGACCATTTCGCCGTTCTCGGCGCTCTCTACCTGTCTCACCACGATGATATCCCCATCATTGACCATGGCATCGATCATCGAGTCGCCCTGTACTTCAAGAGCGAATAATTCACTGATTTTCTCGCGTTTGGGCAACAGGCTGCGGGCAATTTCCAAACTGCTTTCCGGATCGTAATAAGCCAGGTCGGAAGCCGGCATTGGCATTGGCGCGCTGGCAACGATGCGCCCGGCCAGGCGCAGCACGAGCATATCGCCCGGGTTGGGAACTTTCCGCAAGGTCATGCCACCCTGCATGGAGGCGGTCTCGTAGACCGGCTTGAGGATGCGGATGCTGCGCGAGATGTGTTCGTCGCGCTCGATATATTCCATTTCTGCCAACTGCTTGAGATAATAATCGATCAAAGAGGTCGAATCCACTTTGATGCTCTTACCAATCTGGCGGATAGAAGGTGAGTAGCCTTTTTCTTCCTGGAATTCAGTCAGAAACTCCATGATCTTACGATGGCGAATTCCTAAACCGGCATTTCTTCTGGCCATAACTTTAACTCCTGTCGTACCCAATCTAGTTCATTTGTCCTAATTAAAATATACACGAACTTTTGTTCTGTGTCAAGCACCAATTTTGTTTTTTTAGTGTTTCATCAACCGAGCGATGACATTCAGCGCCACAGTCAGCAGGATGCTTAACACTATCGAAGCCAGAATGGGGAAAATGCAGGTAAAACTGCCGAGTTCTATCTTGAGCGTGCCGGGAAGCTGATTCAGTCCAGGGATTTTTGACAAAAGCCAGACCAATCCACCGACGACTACCAGGACGATCCCTGTGATGACAACCCAGCGTCCAATCACATCCAGGTTCTGCATAAGAATATTTTACACCTTTGTTTACGAAACCATCCTGGCAGCACGCGGCAAACCCGTCCTGTTCTTCCCGGCGCGCTTCGACCTGCATGAAGTCCAGGCGGCGGCACCGTGGCTCATTCGACGATCCCCTGCTTCCTGGGGGATACCAGTGAAGCCATGCTGGCTTTCGCCCAGGTGCTGCCCAAGTTGGTTCCCCGGATTGCCCTGGTCGAATTCAATAACGATTGTGTGGCCGATTTGCTGGCGATGTGCCGGGCGATGTTCGAGCGCTACCGCCAACTGATTGAAACCAGGCAGCCAGAGGAAGCCGAGCGCTACCAGCTTTACGGAGTTCGCCTGGATACCAGCGCTGCGAGACTTTTCGATCACCCCGCTGGGCGACCTGTCCCTGGACCTGGGGGTCAATCCCCGGCTGGTTTTCCTGGTGCGCCAGGCGCTGGATGGAGCCTGGCAAGCCTGGGATATCCCGGCCGAATGATGCACCATGGCTCGCCAGTACTGCCAGGCGGTCAAAATCGTCGTGTCGGGCGGTTTTAACCCCGAAAAGATCCACCAGTTCGAAAAGCTTGGCGTTCCGGTGGATATCTTCGCCGTTGGTTCGGCCCTGTTCGATAACCATGGGCCAACCGAAACCGACTTCACCGGCGATGTGGTGCGGGTAAAGCTGCATGGCGAATGGGTCGACATGGCCAAAATAGGCCAGCGGTCCTGTGACAATCCGGACCTGGAAAGAGTATGGTAGATTCGCCTAATTTGGTGAAGTAAAAGCCAGTGCCACCCAATCTTCGATCTGGCGCATTTCATTGAACTCTAATCCGTGTTGTTCGGCGGCGGCCCTGACCTCTTCAGCCTGTTCGGCCAGGATGCCGGAGAGAACCAGCGTACCTGCCGGGGTTACTAGGTCAGCTAGGCCGGCGGCGAACAGGTGCACGATGACCGGCGCCAGGATGTTCGCCAGCACCAGCGGGGCTTGGCGCAGGCTGAATATACCCTGCAGGATTTCAACCACCGAGCCCAGCCCGCATTCCAGGTTTTGCTGAACCCTGTTGGCGGCTGCATTTTCGGTGGTGGAACGAATTGATGCGTTATCGATGTCTACGCCCAGGGCATGGCTGGCGCCCAGCCTGAGCGCGGCAATCGAAAGAATCCCAGAGCCGCAGCCCACATCAATAATCGGCTGACCGGGTAGGGTATAGCTTTCCACCATCTCCAGACATAACTGTGTGGTGGGATGGGTGCCGGTGCCGAAGGCCATGCTGGGATCGATGTGGACCGGAATGCGTCTATCGTCGTGTTTTTCGATCCATGCTGGCAGCACCTCCAGCCGCTTTCCGATGGGGATGGGATGGTAGTGTTGTTTCCAGGCCGCCATCCAGTCTTCGTCTGCGATGCTGAGGAAGGAGGCTTCTGGCAGCGGCCGGATCATCCCCAGGTACCACAGCGCCTCGGAAAGCTGGCGGCGGGTATCCTCCAAGTGTTCATCCACAACCAGGTAGCCAAACACGCGCACCGGGCCGTACTCGGTGCCTTCATCTTCCGCACCGGTATAAATCACGCCGCTCTCGGTCACTACCCCACCAGAAACGAAACGGGAGAGGACTTCGGCTACCGCTTCAGCCATCTCCCCGTTCACGGTGAGGGAAACTTCCAGCCAATGGGCCTCAGCCACCCAGCACCTCTTTAAGCTTGTCAAAGAAACTGCGTTCCTGCGGGCGCACTTCAGTGCCCATGGTCTGGGCGAGCTGTTCGAAGAGCTTGCGCTGGTCGGCGGTCAGTCGGGTGGGGACTTCTACAGTTACCACCACCAACTCGTCGCCGCGGCCAATACTGCGCAGATGCGGGACTCCCTTGCCCTTGACGGTGAAGATCTTTCCTGGCTGAGTGCCGGCGGGCACGGTCAATTTGGATTGGCCGTCTACGGTGGGCACTTCGATTTCTGCCCCGAGGGTTGCCTGCGAAATGTTAATGCTCAGGTCGAGGAGGATATCATCCTGGCGGCGCCGGAAATACTTGTGTGGTTTTACCTGGATTTCCAGGTACAGGTTGCCGTTGGGACCGCCAAACAAGCCCGGCTGGCCTTCGCCTCCCAGGCGGATCTGGGTCCCATTATCAACTCCGGCCGGGATGGAGACGGTCTTGTGAAGGGTCTTGCGCTCCAGGCCGCGCCCGCGGCAGATATGGCAGGGGCTGGAGATCACCTCTCCCTTGCCATTGCAAGTCGGGCAGGTGGTTACCTGCACCATCGAGCCCAGGAAAGTCTGGCGTACCTGGCGGACTTCACCCCGTCCGCCGCAGGTGGGACAGCGGCCAGGGGTGGTGCCGGGTTCAGCCCCTGTGCCGCGGCAGGTGCTGCAGGTTTCGTCGCGGGTGACTTCGATCTCTTTTTCGACGCCAAAAACAGATTCCTCGAAATTGAGCTGCACAGTATAAGCCAGGTCGGCTCCACGCCGTGGGGTGTTGCGTGAACGCTTGCGTGAGCCGCCCATCCCGAAGCCAAACAATTCCTCGAAAATGTCCGAGAAATCGACCTGGGTGAAATCGGGCATGCCGCCCGAATTGCGCAGGCCTTCCGCTCCGTAGCGGTCATAGGTTGCCTTTTTCTCGGAGTCGGACAGTACAGCATACGCCTCATTGATCTCTTTGAAGCGTTCTTCTGCGTCTGGAGCTTTGTTTACATCCGGATGGTACTGGCGAGCAAGTCGCCGGAAGGCCGCTTTAAGGTCTTCCGGCGACGCATCGCGCGGTACACCCAATATTTCGTAGTAATCGCGTTGTGGCATTAATCACTTAAGCGTTCCTGAACTCTCCGTCAACAACATCTTCGCCGGAGGGACCGCCGCCCGCGGGGCCAGCGCTGCCACCCTGACTGCCAGCGCCCGGACCAGGACCAGTCCCGCCCACATCAGGGCCGGGCTGCTGGTACATGCTGCCACCGATCTTCTGGATCAGTTGCCCAAGGTCTTCGGTCGATTTGCGAATGTTGTCTATATTATCGCTTTTCATCGTTTCACGCAACTGCTTGACTTTTTCTTCGGCCTGGCTCTTCATATCGGCCGGCACTTTTTCAGCATTCTCATGCAGCAGTTTCTCAGTTGCGTAAATGGTGTTATCTGCGTGGTTGCGCACTTCCACCAGTTCCTTGCGTTTCAGGTCTTCATCGGCGTGCGCCTCGGCTTCCTTGCGCATGCGCTCGATCTCGGCTTCGTTCAAGCCGGAGGAGGCGGTGATGGTGATGTGCTGGCTGCGCCCGGTGGCTTTATCCGAGGCGGTTACTTTGAGAATGCCGTTGGCATCGATGTCGAAAGTGACCTCGATCTGCGGAACGCCGCGCGGGGCGGGCGGGATGCCATCCAGGGTGAAACGCCCCAGGCTCTTGTTGTCCGAGGCCATTGGGCGTTCGCCCTGCAGCACGTGGATCTCCACCTGGGTTTGGCTATCCGAGGCGGTCGAGAAGATCTGGCTCTTGCGGCTTGGGATGGTGGTGTTGCGTTCGATGAGGGGGGTAGCCACCTCGCCCAGGGTCTCTACCGAAAGGGTCAGCGGGGTTACGTCGAGCAGCAGGATATCTTTGACTTCACCGCCCAGCACGCCGGCCTGGATGGCGGCGCCGATGGCCACCACTTCGTCCGGATTGACGCCCTTGTGCGGCTCTTTACCAAACTCACGGCGCACTGCTTCCTGCACGGCGGGCATGCGGGTCATGCCGCCCACCAGCACGACCTCATTAATATCGGCTGCTTTCAACCCGGCGTCCGACAAGGCCCGGCGTACCGGTTCGAGGGTGCGGGCAACAAGGTCGCCGGTGAGCTGTTCCAGCTTGGCGCGGGTGAGGGTCATCACCAGGTGCTTGGGTCCGGTGGCATCTGCGGTAATGTAGGGCAGGTTGATTTCGGTCTGCATGACCGAGCTGAAAGCTCGATCTTGGCTTTTTCCGAAGCTTCCTTGAGGCGCTGCAATGCCTGTCGGTCCTGGTGCAGATCGATGCCATTCTCGCGTTTGAACTCGTCGACCAGGTAATCCATTATCCGCTGGTCGAAGTCGTCGCCACCCAGGAAGGTATCGCCGGAGGTGGAACGCACCTGGAAGACGCCGTCGCCCACATCCAGGACGGAGATATCGAAGGTGCCGCCGCCCAGGTCGTAGACCGCGATAACCTCGTTCTTTTTCTTATCCAGGCCATAGGCCAGGGAAGACGCGGTCGGTTCGTTGATGATGCGCAGCACTTCCAGGCCGGCGATCTTGCCGGCATCCTTGGTGGCGTTGCGCTGGGCATCGTTGAAATAGGCCGGCACGGTGATGACCGCCTGGGTGATCGGTTCACCCAGGTACGCTTCAGCAGTCGGCTTTGAGTTTGCCCAGGATCATGGCCGAAATTTCCGGCGGTGAATATTCCTTGCCATCCAGCACGACACGCACATCGCCGTTAGCCGCTTTGGTCACCTTGTAAGGCACACGGCTGATGGTGCGCTGCACTTCCGGGTCGTCGTACTTGCGACCCATGAAGCGCTTGATGGAGAAGATGGTGTTTTCGGCGTTGACGATCGACTGGTTGCGGGCCACCCGCCCCACCAGGCGTTCATGATTCTTGTTGACAGCGACCACCGAGGGCACCAGCCGTTCCCCTTCTGCCGAAGGGATCACGATTGGCTCGCCGCCGACCATGACTGCTCCCACCGAGTTCGTCGTACCCAGATCAATGCCAATGATTTTTCCCATAGATTCCTCCTATTGAGCAACTCTTACCAGCGCCGGGCGCAGTACCCGGTCGCCAAGCATATACCCTTGCTGCACTACCTCGATGATTTCGCCGTTTTCATGATTGGGGCTGGATTCATGAGAAATGGCTTCATGCAGGGTAGGATCAAAGGTTTTCTGATCGGTTGGAATAGGTCGAACCCCTTCCATTTCAAGAAATTTTTGCAATTTGCGATAAATCAATTCGATACCTTCAGACCAGGCTGCCCCATCGCCCTGGGTCGGGCGAATCTTCAAGGCCCGATCCAGGTCATCCAAGATGACCAGGTAATTCTTGATGAAATTCCCGGTGAAGTTGTTGTTACGTTGCTCCTGATCACGTTCCAGGCGTTTCTTGTAATTCAAGAAATCAGCCCGTTCTCGCTGCCAGCCGTCAAAGTATTCCTGGGCTTTCTGCCGAGATTGTTCCAGGCCGAGCTGGAGTGCTTCGTGGTCCTCCTTGGGAATGATCACCATTTCCTGCGGCTCTTCCGAAACAGCAGCAACTTCCATGCCATTTGTCGCACTATCCGGCCTTTTTTCTACTTTTTCAGGCTCGGGCGCCTGGTTTTCCTGTCCAGGCGTTTCGCGCGAAGCCGTTTTTCGGTGTCGTTTCTCCTTCATATCTGTCATACGTCTCATCCTCGTCTGAAGAGGTAAATTCATAAAATAGTAAAAAACTGTTTTGGAATTTCTTGCCTGCCAATCCTAAAGAGTTGAAGTGTGGTTATTCAACCAACGTTTCCGACACCATGTCACTCATCAGGCCAGCGATGAAGCGTACAGTCGAAATCGTACGTCCGTACTGCATGCGCATGGGGCCAAGCACACCCAGGGTGCCGGTCGCCAGCCCAGGCGAGCCGTAGCGCGCCAGCACGATCGAACACTGGCGCAGGTTGGTCCAGGTGCCTTCGCCGCCGATCAGCACCTGAACGCCGCCAATCGCGCCGGTCAGGATAGAGCGGGAAAGCAGCTCTTGCAGCACGGAGCGCTCTTCCAATAGCCTTAGCGCCCGCCGGGCTTCTTCAGAACCTGTAAACTCTGGCTCTGCCAACACATTGGTCAGGCCATCCAGGTAAATCTCGCCGGCGACCAGCTCATTGGCGCGTTTGATATCATCCAGGGCCCAATCGACAATTTCCTGTTCCAATCCTTCTAACTGGTACTGCAAGACCAGGATGGAGGGGTAATTCTTGCCCTGCAGCATTTGAGTAATCCGGTTTGCAGTAGCTGAAAGCTGTTCCTGCGGCACAGGTTCGGCCAGCGACATCAACCGCTGGTGGATTTCACCGCCAATCATCACCATCACCATCAGCACCTGCCGCCCACGGGTAGAGATCAGCTCGATGTGTTTGACGCGGGTTTCATCCGGGTGGGGGGCGGTCACCAATGAAGCGGCGCGGGAATGGTTGGCCAGAACTGAGGCTGCCAGGCGAGACCACTGCTCCACATCGCCGCGGATCTGGTAAAACTGGTGAGTGATTGTACGCCGGGTTTCGTCCGGCAGTTCCGTTTCTTGCAGCAGGCGGCCGACAAAATAGCGATAGCCTTCCTCGGTAGGTACCCGACCGGCAGAGGTATGCGGCGAGCGCAGGTAGCCAGAATTGGTCAGCGCCGCCAGCTCATTACGCACAGTCGCTGAGCTCATATCCAGATGGAAACGCGTGACCAGGTGTTCCGAGCCGACCGGTGAGGCCGTGCGAATGTACTCGTGGATGAGCAAGGTCAGGATAAATTTTTGTCGTTCGCTCAGCTCTTCCATTCAATCTCCGAAATTTTAGCACTCTCGCCGTTAGAGTGCTAAAACCTTGTTATCCATCATACCATTTCTGGTATCTTGCGTCAAGACACGCGACAAAACTGTTAAACCAAAGTAGAAATGTCCCCTTTCACCAAAGTTAAAATGTCCCCTAGGAAAGGGACAAGAAAGTGGACAAACTATACACGATGAACGAGAAAGAAATCAAACGGTTAGGGATCATGACCCAACTTGAGAAGAAACAGGTTGGCCAACAGAAAGCTGCCGAACAATTAGGGATCAGTGTACGGCAGGTGAAACGGCTAAAGCGGGCCTATCAGGCAGATGGGGCAGCGGGATTGATCCACAAAAGCCGGGGCAAACCGAGCCACAACCAGCTCGACCCGGAAATGAAGCAGAAGGCCCTGGAGCTCATTTTGGAACGATATCGGGATTTTGGGCCGACCCTGGCCAGGGAGAAGTTAGTGGAAGTGCACGGATTGCGGATTTCGGATGAGCGAGTGCGCCAACTGATGTTGGCCGAAGGGATCTGGAAACCGAGGCGGAAACGTAAACTGCAGGTATTTCAAATGCGTCAGCGGCGAGCCTGTTTTGGCGAACTGGTGCAGATCGATGGCTCAGACTACAACTGGTTTGAAGAGCGGGGACCACGCTGCACGTTGTTGGTATTTGTGGATGATGCCACAGGAAAGCTGGTGGAATTGTGGTTTGTGGAGCATGAGAGCTTCTTTGGGTACTGTGAGGCTGCCAGGCACTATTTTGAGCG
The DNA here is from genome assembly GCA_963820415.1 of uncultured Chloroflexia bacterium. Lineage (GTDB taxonomy): Bacteria > Chloroflexota > Anaerolineae > Anaerolineales > Anaerolineaceae > CAWFZT01. The sequence goes on from CAWFZT010000006.1 coordinate 761,757, forward strand.
CTACGGCAAGCCAGGAGCGTTTTACAGCGATAAACATGGCATCTTTCACCTCAATACCCCCAAACTGACCCCTGGAGACGGCCTGACAGACTTCGGCAGAGCCATGCAGGAACTGGGGGTTCAGATCATCTGTGCCAATACCCCTCAGGCCAAAGGCCGGGTCGAACGCACCAACCAGACCCTGCAAGACCGCCTGACGAAGGAACTGAGACTGCTTGGCATCTCAACCCCCAAAGAAGCCAATCGTTGGCTGCCTGAGTTCATAGAGGAGTATAACCAGCGTTTTGCCACAACTCCCCGCAGCAACCTCAATGCTCATCGGCCCCTGACAACGACGGACAACCTCGACTGGATCTTGGTCCGGAAGACCCCCCGCATCCTTTCCAAGAACTTGACCCTCCAGTATCTCAAGACGATTTATCAAATCCAGGTGGACCGCCCTTCCTACGCCATGCGTAAAGCCCCGGTGACCGTTTTGGAGAACCCTCAAGGTGAGGTCACCATCTTGTACAAGAATAAATCCCTCCCGTTCAGCGTGTTTTATCAGCAACAAAAACAAGCCGAAGTGGTATCATCCAAATCGATTGATCTTGCCCTGCGCAATGCTTCCTATGCCCATAAACCAGCCCACAATCATCCCTGGCGTCGACCCTGGAAAGACAAGAAGGTCCCCTCAGATGGGGACATTCTTACTTTGTCAAAATAGGTGACATTTTAACTTTGGGCTAACAGACACGCGACAAAACTGTTAAACCAAAGTAGAAATGTCCCCTTTCACCAAAGTTAAAATGTCCCCTAGGAAAGGGACAAGAAAGTGGACAAACTATACACGATGAACGAGAAAGAAATCAAACGGTTAGGGATCATGACCCAACTTGAGAAGAAACAGGTTGGCCAACAGAAAGCTGCCGAACAATTAGGGATCAGTGTACGGCAGGTGAAACGGCTAAAGCGGGCCTATCAGGCAGATGGGGCAGCGGGATTGATCCACAAAAGCCGGGGCAAACCGAGCCACAACCAGCTCGACCCGGAAATGAAGCAGAAGGCCCTGGAGCTCATTTTGGAACGATATCGGGATTTTGGGCCGACCCTGGCCAGGGAGAAGTTAGTGGAAGTGCACGGATTGCGGATTTCGGATGAGCGAGTGCGCCAACTGATGCTGGCCGAAGGGATCTGGAAACCGAGGCGGAAACGTAAACTGCAGGTATTTCAAATGCGTCAGCGGCGAGCCTGTTTTGGCGAACTGGTGCAGATCGATGGCTCAGACTACAACTGGTTTGAAGAGCGGGGACCACGCTGCACGTTGTTGGTATTTGTGGATGATGCCACAGGAAAGCTGGTGGAATTGTGGTTTGTGGAGCATGAGAGCTTCTTTGGGTACTGTGAGGCTGCCAGGCACTATTTTGAGCGCTACGGCAAGCCAGGAGCGTTTTACAGCGATAAACATGGCATCTTTCACCTCAATACCCCCCAACTGACCCCTGGAGACGGCCTGACAGACTTCGGCAGAGCCATGCAGGAACTGGGGGTTCAGATCATCTGTGCCAATACCCCTCAGGCCAAAGGCCGGGTCGAACGCACCAACCAGACCCTGCAAGACCGCCTGACGAAGGAACTGAGACTGCTTGGCATCTCAACCCCCAAAGAAGCCAATCGTTGGCTGCCTGAGTTCATAGAGGAGTATAACCAGCGTTTTGCCACAACTCCCCGCAGCAACCTCAATGCTCATCGGCCCCTGACAACGACGGACAACCTCGACTGGATCTTGGTCCGGAAGACCCCCCGCATCCTTTCCAAGAACTTGACCCTCCAGTATCTCAAGACGATTTATCAAATCCAGGTGGACCGCCCTTCCTACGCCATGCGTAAAGCCCCGGTGACCGTTTTGGAGAACCCTCAAGGTGAGGTCACCATCTTGTACAAGAATAAATCCCTCCCGTTCAGCGTGTTTTATCAGCAACAAAAACAAGCCGAAGTGGTATCATCCAAATCGATTGATCTTGCCCTGCGCAATGCTTCCTATGCCCATAAACCAGCCCACGATCATCCCTGGCGTCGACCCTGGAAAGACAAGAAGGTCCCCTCAGATGGGGACATTCTTACTTTGTCAAAATAGGTGACATTTTAACTTTGGGCTAACAGACACGCGACAAAACGCTAAGAAATTTCTTATAATGGTTGACCTGTCCCTGGTTTGCTCGTACAATGGGCTGATTAAATCTACATTTCTTAGCGGGTGCAAATGTGCGCCTGAAAAGAAAGCGATCTGGCAGGTTTAGTTCAGTATCTACATAATGGGAGCTTCTAAAATGAGTTTTTCCCCTTTTCCTTCCCGGCGAGCCCCACTTTACCAGAATGTTCCAGATGAGAAATGGAACGATTGGCGCTGGCAACTCAGCCACCGCTTGAATACGATTGCAGATTTCGAGAAACTGCTTAGGCTGACAGACAGCGAGCGCAAGGCGCTTTCAACCAGCGGCCTGTTCCGCGTGGACATAACCCCTTATTTTGCTTCATTGATCAATCCTGATGACCCGGATGACCCTGTGCGCAGGCAGGTCGTACCAACCGCCGACGAGATCACCCCTTTTACCGGCATGATGGAAGACTCGCTGGCGGAAGACCGCCATTCGCCGGTGCCAGGGTTGGTGCATCGCTATCCCGACCGGGTGTTGATGCTGGTCACGACCCAGTGCGCCTCGTACTGCCGCTTCTGCACCCGTTCGCGCATCGTTGGTAATCCGGTGGCAAATTTTTCGCACGCCGATTTCGACATGCAGATCGATTACCTGAAGCGCACTCCCCAGGTGCGGGATGTGCTGCTTTCCGGTGGCGATCCGCTGACCATTGCCCCGGCAATCCTTGAAGAGCTGCTGGGCCAGCTTCGCGAAATTCCCCACATCGAAATTTTGCGCATCGGCACACGCGTGCCGGTCTTCATGCCCATGCGGGTCACGGATGAACTATGCGATATGCTGCAAAAGTATCACCCGTTGTGGGTGAATATCCACGTCAACCACCCTAACGAGATTACGGCCGAGCTGGCCCAAGCGACCGATAAACTCAGCCGCGCAGGGATTCCCCTGGGCAACCAGACCGTCCTATTGGCGGGAATCAACGACTGCGTTCACATCCAGCGCAAGCTGGTGCAAGATTTGGTGCGTATTCGCGTCCGCCCTTACTACCTATACCAGTGCGACCTGGTCGAGGGCGCCGGTCACTTCCGCACCCCGGTTGCCAAGGGAATTGAGGTCATGGAAGGACTGCGCGGGCATACTTCAGGGTTTGCGGTGCCGACTTACCTGATTGATGCGCCTGGGGGGGAGGCAAGATCCCGGTGCTTCCGGATTATTTGATCAGCCAGTCGGACCATAAAGTTATCCTGCGGAATTATGAAGGCTTTATCAGCACCTACGAAGAACCGGCTAATTACCAGTCGCACGATCCGAAAACCTGCAAATACTGTCAGAACAAACGCCTGGAGCCAGGACAGAACGGCATTACCGGGATGTTGGATGGCAAGCAGATGTTCATCAAGCCGGAGGGTTTCGACGACTTGCATAACCGGGGGAGCGGAATGCACCGCCTCCGCGCTGACAGTCACAAATGGGATCCGCTGGGCATCGGTCCGGGAGGAGAGGAACACAAAGAAGAAAAAAAGTGAATTTAAGGATGGGGTGTCATGACATCCGTGATACCGTTAAATTCACTCCTGTGTTAATGGCCTCCACTTATATTCAACCCCACCAGGCCGATCACAATCAGGGCAATCGAGATAAGTTTTAAGGCATTGGCGGGTTCCTTGAACCATAAAATCCCGATGGTGGTGATTACAGCCGTTCCCACCCCTGACCAGATGGCGTAGGCAACACTGATGTCGATCCGTCGCAGCGCCAGGTTCAAGGGCACGAAGCCCAGGCCGTAAAAAACGAACATCAAGATGGTGGGCACCCGTTGGGTAAAACCATACGAGTATTTCATGCAAGTCGTTCCGGAAACCTCGAACAAAATAGCTGTGACTAATAAAAACCAACTCATCGTCTATGCCCGGTTTTTCTTCTGCCGCAGGTAAAATGCCAGGAAAATATAATAAAGAGGGAAGATCAGCGACATCCAGGCCAGTCCATTGTAAGGCCGGCCGACCAAGATTAGGTAAATAATGCCTGAGCTGATGATGCCATAAAGGAAAGCCATCAGTACGGTCAATTTGCGTAAGGGTTGGGTACTGAAACTGGCAAACTCGACCGGCGCCCAAATCAAGAATGAAAACACGAGCAGGATGATGGCGCTGACGGTTGGGGGCAGGTGAAAGAGGAATAAATAGAAAATGAGGAAGTTCCAATAATTGGGAAAACCGGTGTAATACCCATCGTTGGTCTTGGCCGCTTTCTGGCAAAAACCGTAGCCAGCCGCGATGGCTGTCACAGCCAGAACTGCTATGCCTGCCCCCTGCACGATCCCGAACCGGTAAGCGAAATAGAAGGGGATAAAGGCATAATTGATGTAATCGGTGATGTCATCCAACTTGCGCCCGTCGAATTGAGGGGTATAGGTAGTAACCTTCCAGGTGCGCGCCATCGTCCCATCAGTAGAATCGATGATCATAGCCAGCCCCAGAAGAATCAAAGCAAACTTCAGATTACCTGCGGCGATGAATATCAGCCCAAACAGGCCGCAAACGAGGCCAAGGCTGGTGTAGAAATGGACCAACCATGCTCGCATCACAAAAAATCGGCGTTGATTGTCAGTCATCCTTTCTCCCGGCAACTTCCCTCCAGACGGTTGTCCCAGCAGGCAAGCATGTTTAGTTTTATTGAACGGGGATACCAATCATATTTTCGACCTATACCGGTAGTACATATGATCTTTGGGGTTTCCCACGGAAGAACTGATCCAGCCCAGCAATTCCCAAGGATCCAGTATTTTCGCCAGACCAGTTTCGATGATAACCTGATTATTCCTGGGTGGCAAGACATCGATAGTTGTGCCAGGGTCCACATCCGCCCTGAAGATTAAATCAAGCTTAGGATTATCATCTTATTCTTGTTGGCTTCTCATGCTAGAATTGGAGTATGACTCAGCACTCCGCCTTTATTCTACTCCTGCCTGTCTTGATCGTGGCTTGCCTGGCTTTCTGGTTTTATGGTAAGCAGCGCTATTTATCGCTTTCGCTGTCCCATCACGTTACACCTTCTGGCGGAATGTTTGGCAAGTTCACTCCCAGGAAAATTGTTACCTATCTCTATGCTCGCTGGCCGGAGTTCTTCCTCGGTTTCATTATTCGTTGGATTTTCCCGATCGTGGACGAAACTACCAAGCAGTGGATGCGTGATCACTATCACGGAAAAGTGTTGACCCAGGAGCTGGCCGAAGCGATCATTACCATCAACCAGGGCGTTCCACTCCAGGATCTTGAACAAATTATCCCGTATGCCACGGCGCGGGATATCGTCTTGAACGTGCCTCTGGATATTGTGGCTTACGAATGTACTTGCCGCCGTTCACGCCCGGTCCACTGTGAACCAACCCAGGTGTGCATGATCATCGGCCAGCCTTTCGCCGATTTCACCTTACAGCATAACCCGGAAAAAAGTCGCCGGTTGAGCACGGCTGAGGCGCTCAAACTACTCCGGGAGGAGCACGAACGCGGCCATATTCACGCCGCTTATTTCAAAGAAGACCACCTGAATCGTTTCTACGTCATCTGCAACTGCTGTAAATGCTGCTGTGGTGGGATCGAGGCGATGGTCAAATACAAGAACCCAATCATTGCTCCCTCCGGATATATTGCCCGTCCGGATGAAGGTTTATGCGTCGCCTGCGGCGCCTGCCTGGATGCCTGTGCCTTCGGAGCGCTGTCTCTGACCAATACGGCCGTGGTGGCCTGGGAGAAATGCCTGGGCTGCGGGGTGTGTACCGCCTTCTGCCCGCAGGAGGCGATTGAACTGGTAAGGGATGAACGTAAGGGCGTCCCCATGGATGTGCGTCTCCTCCCGAAGGCCGGTGGAATGCAAAAACAACCCGCACCGGGTGAAGTCCAGCCGGTTCCGGCGGGCGGGCGCGGCCCGCACGCAGTTACTAACACCGCTCTGGATGATTGACGCCGTTCGTTTACCGAGTATAATCCCACAAGGCCCATTGGAAACACATCACGAGAGTAAATATTTTCGAAATTGCTGGGATACCTGGTTTCACCAGACTGGTTGCCATGAGAGAAGCTTTCATTTTTATTACCTGTTTTCGAGGATGTGATTCGGGCCTGATTGGCTCGTTTTATGCAATAATGTCATCCTATAAGCTAAACGTTTCTAAGGACTAGATTTTCAGATAATGCAAGCCCCAGGTGTCTCTAAACCCTTGTTCCGCTGGATCAAGCCCATCGTGGTCTCAGCCGCTTTTCTGGCTTTTTTCCTGTTAGCAGACCATTTTTCGAACTCTTGTCCAGGTTTCAGCCGGCATCCCGGATTGGTGTCCAACTTCAGGCGTCAGCCTGGCGTTCTTGATCTTGTTCGGGTTGGAATACGCTCCGGTTGTATTCGGGGCAGTCCTGGTGACCGGGCTATGGGTTCACCAGATATCATTCGGTTTATCGCTTTTAATCCTGGCCATCTTTGTAACTTCCGGATACAGCCTGGCAGCTTATATTATTAGCAATGTGCTGCACATTGACCCTCACTTGAACCGTTCGCGCGATGCCACCTTATTAATTCTTTCAGCTTTGGCCACCTCGGTGATCGTAGCAGCCCTGAACGCCCTGGTTTTTCTGATGGATGGGCGGATTACTACTGCAAGTTACCAGCTTGCTTTAATCCAGTTGTGGGTGACGGATGCCATCGCGATCCTGGTTGTGGCGCCTGTATTCCTGGTAATGCGTGCCCCATTGCGGAGCCTGTTCGCCTTCAGCCAGGCCTCATTAGATGCAATCTTCCGCCTTCTGACATCGCAGCGCTTGCTGCTTTTAGTGAGTGAGATTTTACTTCAGGTGGCCCTGGTAGCGATGGTTGTCATGGCAATTTTCTCCTGGACATTTACCGAAAATTTCAAACCCTTCTATCTGTGTTTCCTGGTACTGATTGCCATCTGTTTGCGCCACGGCATTATCGGCGCGGTAATTGCCAATGCGATCACTGCCACAGGGGTCTTACTGGCGGGTTATTTTTTGGCCTATCAACCGGTCAATATCACCGAGCTGCAATTCTTCCTGGTAACCCTTTCCATGACCGGTTTGGTGTTGGGGGCAGTGGTGACGGAGAACAAAGACGGCGAAAAGGCCTTAAGGGCGGCTGAAGCCCGCTATCGCCAGATGGTTGAACAGACTCTGATCGTCATTTACATCAAGGCTGCAGATAGAAGCGGTTCGATCTTGTATATCAGCCCACAAATCGAGGCGTTAACCGGCTACCCTCCGGACGAATGGGTGGAAGATAAGAATCTATGGGAAAAATTACTCCACCCGGATGATCGGGACTCCGTCCAATCAGAGATAAGGCGAATGAACGAGACCCGCCAGCCTTCGGCCAGCGAATATCGGATGATTGCCCGCAAAGGACAGGTGGTGTGGGTACGCGATGAGGCAGTCCTGGTTAAGGATGAAAAAGGCAAGCCGCGTTTCTGGCAGGGAGTCCTTCACGATATTACTCAACGCAAGCGCCGCGAGGAAGAACTTTGGGCGCAGAGCACCCAGGATTCAATGACCGGCCTGCACAGCCGGGCTTTCTTCGATGCTGAACTGGCCAGGCTGCAAAACAGCCGTTTGTTCCCCATCAGTGTGGTGATGATGGACATGGATGGATTGAAGATGGTCAATGATTTCCGCGGGCACGCTGCCGGGGATGAGTTATTGCGCCAGACCGGCCTGCTGCTGCGCGGGTCTTTCCGTTCTGAGGACATCATTGCCAGAATTGGGGGAGATGAATTCGCCATCTTATTGCCCGATACGGACGCCGTGGAAGCAGATGCTATCATCACACGGCTGAAGACCAATCTGGCTGCCTATAATCGCAACCATCCCGATTTGCCGATCAGTATTTCGATTGGGGTCGCTTCCGGTCAAAAGGGCACATCATTGAGCGATGTCTTGAAACAGGCCGATGAAATTATGTACCAGCAAAAAACCTGGCGGAGGAAAGTATAATCAGGGAAAGTTTCTCTACCCTATGGAGGCTAAAATGAAATGGGTCACTCGTTCGCACGTGCATGTAGACCGGGTTGCCTGCCCCTGGCTGATCAGTCGTTTTATCGATAACGAAGCTGAATTTTTATTTGTCCCAAAAAACCAGGTGGAAAAGGTAGTAACTGAAACTGCCGCCGTCCCGTTCGATGCGCCTGGAGTTGAATTGGGTCATCACGAGCAGCGCTGCTCGTTTGAATCGATCATCCTCAAGTACGGGCTGACCGATGCAGCTTTGCTGCGCATGGCCAAGATCGTACACGCCGCGGATGTGGAACAGGACCTGGATAGCGATCCTGTGGCGCGCGGGCTCGAAGCCATTGCGGTGGGTTACAGCCTGCGTTTCCCGGATGATGAAGAAAACCTGGCCAACCAGTTCGCGGTTTACGATGCCCTGTACGCCTGGTGCCGCCTGGCAGTGGCAAAGGGATTATAAAATACGTAAGAGACTGCTGAATCAATGCGTCAGAAAGGGTAAAGTTAATGGGAGATAAAGACGCATGACTCAACTCGAAGATTTCCGGCGGGGAAAAGACGAATTTTTTGTAAAAGACTTGCAAAGCCCGCTGACCCCTGAGCAACGGCAAAATTTCCACGGCCTGGATTATTTTCCCGAAAATCCTAACCTGCGCCTGGTCCTGCCGTTAGAAGAATTCGAGAAAAAAGACAAGATCCGTATGCCAACCTCAACCGGAGAAGTGCAGACCTATACCCGTTATGGGAAAATTAAGTTGGCATTAGAAGGGCAGCGGGTCGAGTTGACCGTCTATGCCAGCCAGGATGGTTTTTTCTTGCCGGTTATCGATGGGTTGGCGGGAAAAGAGACTTACGGCGCAGGACGGTATCTCGAACCCGCCTTAGCCGGTAGAGGCAAACTCCTGGTCGATTTTAACTATTCTTACAATCCCTACTGCGCCTACAACGAAAACTGGTCATGTCCAATCACCCCATTTGAAAACCGTTTGAAAATTCCAATCAGGGCAGGCGAGAAAATCTTTCACACCGAATCCGATTGATAATTGTAATTGCTAAAATTTTATTTATTCGGCTGGCTTTTCGTGCTCAATAAATTTCAGCGCCGCCATCAACGCCTCATATTCTTCCCGGCAGTCCTGGCAGCGTTCGAGATGATCCTGCACTAGCGGCATGGCCTCAGCCGCTGACTTCCCCACCAGCTCAATCTCGGCAAAGCGGTCGATCTCGTCAAAGCATTCGTCACAGCTAATCTCACCTGCATGAGTATTGGTCAGGATGAGGATCATTTTTTTTAGTGTTTCGGGGTTGAGCATCATTCTCTTATCTCTTTGAAATAGACGCGCCAATCGAAGTGAATCTTACATTTCGCTGAAAAGCGCCATCAAATCTTGCGTAGAGAGGCCCTCAGCCGCCAGTCGTTTCTGCAGCCGCAGGCGGGCATCGTGCAGCAGTTTGTACAGGGCATTCCGGTTGGTGCCCAGGCGCTGGGCGACCTCGTCCATGGGTGTCCCGCCTTCCAGGACGGCCAGGACGGCTTGACGCTGGCGCTCAGACAGTGATTCCAGGATCATTTTCTGCACCGTTTCCATCATCATCGTCTGTTCGGCCTGTTGTTCTGGCGTGGGAGTCCTGTCCGCCAGGATAGCGGGCGTGTAATCCTGGTCTTCTTCGACTTTGAGCAGCCCTTCTAAAGAAACGTCCTGCCAGCGTTTTCGGCGCAGCTCGGTAAATGCCAGACGGACGGCGATCTTGGTAGCCCAGGTCATAAACTGGCTTTCCCCCCGAAATAAATCCAGGCTGGCCAATATTTTAAGCACGGCCTCTTGAGCGATATCTTCTTCCAGGCCCTCCAGCAGGCCGTCTGGCCCGCGGCCTGACAGGGCGTAATGCAGAGCGCGCCCCAGCCTGAGGCGCAAATCTTCCAGCGCCTGCTGGTTATCCGCTGCGCGTAAGGCTGACAGCCATTCTTCATTACTAAGAGATACCATAAGTCTTTCCTAACAGTCCAAAGAGAACCGCGTGGATACCCAACGACGTTTTTTATTGTAACCGAAAAGGTCGTCAAGAATATCTTTTTGGCTGAGTCCCTTATGTTATAGTTCCAGAGATCGAAATGCCCGGGCACAGCCAGGCCGCCATCGCTGCTTACCCGGAGCTGGGCAACTTCGCCGCCCCGCTGGAAGTAAGCCGGACCTTGGGTATCCACGAAAATGTTTTCAACGTTAATGAAAGTACAATTCTGTTCCTTCAGGATGTGCTGGCTGAAGTGCTCGCCCTGTTCCCCAGCCAGTTTATCCACATCGATGGCGATGAGGTATCCAAGAAGCAGTGGCGCGACAGCCCGGCTGCCCAGGCGCGCCTGCGCGAGCTGGGACTGGACAACGAGGATGAGCTGCAAAGCTACTTTACCCGCCGTATGGACGCTTTTCTCACCTCGCGTGGCCGCCGCCTGATCGGCTGGGATGAGATCCTGGAAGGCGGGTTGGCCTCCAACGCCACGGTGATGTCGTGGAGAGGAGAAGCCAGCGGAATTGCCGCGGCGCGTGCCAGGCACGATGTGGTCATGAGCCCCGACCAGTATACTTACTTCGATTATTTCCAATCCTCGAAAATACGCAAAGAGCCCCTGGCTATTGGCGGCCTCCTGCATTTGAAGAAAGTCTATAATTACGAGCCTGTTCCGCGCTCCCTCTCACCCGAAGAAGCCAATTACATCCTGGCCGCCCAGGGGCAGGTGTGGACTGAATACATGCCCATGCCCAAGCAGGCGGAGTATATGATTTTCCCACGCGCCTGCGCCCTGGCTGAAGTGCTCTAGACCCCGGCCGCGTTGAAGAATTATGCCAGCTTCACCAATCGATTAGAAAAACATTGCCAACGCCTCAGGGTGCTGGATGTAAATTTTCGCCCAGGCGCCTGAGGTTTATTTTGCCCTGGTTGGCGATGCCTGGTTACTATTCAGTCAGGATAAATGATAGTAAGGTTGACAAAGCACGACTGGCGTAGCTTGCTTCAAACGGGTTATACTATATTCTAAAGATGAATCCTCTGGTCCGTTTACCTGGCAAGGGCTTCACTCATCCGACCAGGAAATTATCAATCTATAACGAGGTGTCTTATGCAAGAGAGGCGATCTTTCCCGCGCAGGTATCTGATGTTTTACTCGCGTGTCTTCAACTTAAAAACCGGTGAACTGGTCGGCCATATCGTGGATATCACCCCCACGGGCGCCATGCTGATTAGCGAAACCCCTCTTGAAACGGAGGTGAATTATCATTTAAAAATGGAGCTGCCGGAAGAGCTCTCCTCCAAACAATTCCTGAATTTTGAGGCCAAAAGTGTGTGGTGTAATCACGATATCATCCCGGCCTTTTATGATATTGGCTTCCAGCTCCTTAATGTGCCCCAGTCGGATATCGATTTGATCGAGCGCCTGGTAGATGCTTTTGGATTCCGCGAACGGTAACGAAAAATATTCCGGCCTGGCTGCGGAGGAAGATTGCCGGGATTCCGCCAGGCGGCTACCCGCGCTTCGGTCAGGCTGAACGGAGGGACTTGAAATGCCCATCACTAAAACGTTGACTATCAGCCAGCCCTTGCCCGAAATAACCGCTGGCCACCCTAAATTGGGGGGCCATGGCCCGCAGGGAAAAACGATCAGCCTGAACAATTTTTATCTCGAACAAGACGGCCAACCCTGGATTCCGGTGATGGGCGAGTTTCATTTTTCACGCTATCCTCACCAGGAGTGGGAGGCCGAGTTGTTAAAACTGAAGGCCGGCGGCGTGGAAATCGTCGCCACCTACATTTTCTGGATCCACATCGAAGAGGAAGAAGGCCTATTCGACTGGTCGGGTAACAACAATTTGCGCAAGTTCGGGGAATTGTGCGCGGCGCACGGCCTGCAGGTACTGGCGCGCATCGGGCCGTTCAGCCACGGCGAATGCCGCAATGGAGGCCTGCCGGATTGGTTGTATGGACGCGCCTTCGCTGTGCGTTCTAACGACGAACGCTACCTGTTCTACGTGAAACGGCTGTACAACGAAATCGCTGCTCAGCTCAAGGGTCTGCTGTTCAAGGATGGCGGACCGGTCATCGGCGTTCAGCTTGATAATGAATACATGCATTGCGGGGCGCCCTGGGAAGTGACTTACCGGCCGGGAACGCAGTGGGTCCCGTCTGGCTCGGGTGGGGAAGAACACATGCGCATTCTCAAACGCCTGGCGATCGAAGCCGGGCTGGAAGTACCGCTGTATACCTGCACTGGCTGGACCAATTCACCCGTCCCGGAGGACGAAATCCTGCCTATGCAAGGCGGCTACGCATTCACCCCCTGGAGCCCGGACCCAAACTACCGCCAGCCCCCCTCGCCGGAATTTATTTTCCGTGACCGCCACCGCGAGCCGGTGCTCAACGCCAGGCCGACCTACGATGGTCTTCGCTACCCCTACGTCACCTGCGAGATCGGGGGCGGTATCCAGGATACCTATCATCATCGCCCGGTAGTGCCTGCGGAAGCGACCGAGGGTCTGGCAGTGGTGCAGCTCGGCAGTGGGGCGAATTTACTCGGTTATTACCTGTACCACGGCGGTTCGAACCCAACCGGCCGGCATGCCTGGATGAACGAATTTACCGTTCCACGCATCTCGTACGATTTCCAGGCGCCATTGGGAGAATTTGGTCAGTTTAAACCTTCTTTTGCCTCGCTGCGCTTATTACACATGTTCCTCAAAGATTTTGGCAGCCTGCTAGCGCCGATGCCAGTCATCCTGCCTGACGATGCCGGCGGCCTGACCCCGGAGAATACCTTCACCCTCCGGTTTTCAGCGCGTACGCGCGGCGGTACGGGTTTCCTCTTTTTCTGCAACTACCAGGACCACGTGGAGATGCTTGACCAGAAAGACGTGCGTATTCACCTGCGCATCGAGCATGAGACTATCTCAATCCCCCACAAAAAAGGGCTGGCTCTACAGAAAAATGTGAGCGCTATCCTGCCATTCAACCTCTCTCTGGAAGGTGTGTTGCTCAAATATGCCACCGTCCAAGCACTGGCCAGGATCGAAGGCGATGGCAGCGTTGATTATTTCTTCTTTGCTCCGCCTGGGATGGAGGCAGAATACGCTGTAGATCACTCTACCTATGCCAGGCTGGTGGTAAAGCATGGCAGCTTGACAGAAGAAAGCGGTATCACCTATATCTCAGTAGACCCGGGCTTCGACTGTGTAACAGAGTTCACAAAGGCAGACGGCAGCCAGGTGCGCCTTTTCACCCTTACCCGCTTGCAGGCTGAGCTGTGTTCGCGCCAGACGATTTGGGGGCGTGAAAGACTGATTATTTCCGACGCCAGTGCAGTGGTGAGCGGCGAAGAACTGCATCTATATAGCAGCGGGCAAAAGCAGATTGAGCTGTTTATCTATCCTGCTCCGATGGACAGGCTGGAGTCTTCTACCGGAGCGTGTAAAGGCAAAACCGAAGGCATTTACACTCATTACACTTTGAAGCTCCCCAGGAAAGAAATCAAGCTCAACGTGGAGCAAACCACTGAGGACCGCGCCTGTCTCCGCTTTCCAAAGGGGATTATGCCAGATGGACAGGCTGTCCTTCTGAGAGTTGACTACGCAGGGGACACCGGCGAGGCATATATCGACGGTAAACTAGTCGGTGACAATTTCTATAATGGCACATCCTGGGAGTTCGGGCTCAATCGCTTTTCCAGGCTGTTGGATGATAAAGAGCTTTTCATCCTTATTCAGCCGTTAGAAAAGACCAACAGTGTATTGCGTTATATCTCTACCGGCCGCAAGGAGGCCTTCCGCAAGGAGGCCAGCCACGACCACCTGGCGGAGATAAAATCGATCAGCGCCGTGGTAGAACAAAAAATAATTGTCAGGCCCTCCAAAAAATAACGCCAGTTCTCAACCTGCGGTTGAGACCGGCGCTGTCTTCAGTATGTCTCGTGGTTAATTAATGACCTGCCCGTCCCTCAATTGCACAATGCGATGGGCATATTCATCCACGAGCGGGTCGTGGGAAGCCACCAGCAGGGTAACTTTGGCGTCCCTGGTGATTTGATCAAAAAAGCCGAACATTTCACGCGCCGTCAGGCTATCGAGCTCGCCGGTTGGTTCGTCGGCCAGGATCAGCTTAGGCTGGTTGACCAGGGCACGGGCAATGGCCACGCGCTGCTGCTGTCCGCCGGACATTTCGTACGGGCGGTGATGGATCCATTTCTTCAGCCCGACCAATTCCAGGCTTTGCATAGTGCGTTCACGCAGCTCTCGACCGGGACGGTTGGAAATGCGCAAGGCCAGCTCTACATTTTCATAGGCCGACAGAGTGGGCAGCAGTCCAAAGGACTGGAAGATAAAGCCGATCTCTTTACGGCGCCAACGCGTGAGCTGTTCGCCTTTTAAAGCGGAAATGTCCTGCCCAAAGATGCGGATGACGCCCCGGGTAGGGGAATCCAATCCACCCAGGCAGTTGAGCAGCGTGGTCTTACCACTGCCGGAACGGCCCTTAACGGCCACGAAAGTGCAGCTTTCGATGGCGAGTTTGATTCCGCACAACGCTGGCACTTCCTGGTGAGCGCCGATGACGTATATACGCCAGAGGTCTTCGGTCTCGATCGCGTATTCTAGAGGCGCAGCGGCGGCGGGCGCCGGATTCTGGTCGAGTTGCTCGCTCATTCTGCTTTGCCTCCTTTGGATCCCGGCCACTGGATGCGATGCAGCAGTTTGAGCAGGCTGCCAACCTGGCGGGATTGGGCCATTTCATTGGTCGCATCTTCCACAGACAGCGTGTGGGTTTGCGCAGCCACGGGGAGGATCAGGATACCGTCGTCAGTTGGTTCCAGGCGGGCGCGCCCCTTGATCTTGTAGCGTTCCAGGTAAGTTTTTGGCACCTGCAAGCGGCCGGCCGAATCCAACACGGTCAGCTCCTCGTAAACCACTTCCTCGTGAGTCTCCTTGGACTGGGTAGTTTCCTGGCCGCTTTTTTGCTCGGTCTTTTGGGACGGTTTGCGGATGGTTTCAGAAGCCAGCTTGCCATCCCGGATGGCGACCACACGGTCGACGTGGCGGGCGAGGGTGAGGTCGTGGCTAACGATCAGGGTAGTCAAACCGAGCTGGCGGTTCAGGTCTTGAAATATCTTATAAATCACCGCGGCGGTGTTGGTATCCACCTCACCGGTCGGCTCGTCTGCCAGCAGCAGCCTAGGGGCGTTGGCCAGCGCTACGGCAATGGCCACACGCTGCTGTTCACCGCCGGATAGTTCTGACAGGTGATGCTTACGCCGTTCGGCCAGTCCAACCATACCGAGCAAGTCTTTCGCCCGTTGGCTGCGTTCATGCCCCGCCCTGCCAACCAGGGTCATAGGCATTTCAATATTCTCCTGGGCAGTCAGGTATGGGATCAGGTTGCGGGAGCCTTGCTGCCAGACAAAACCCACCTGGGAACGGCGGTAGTGGTCCAGTCCGACATCGGTTAGTTTTAGCAGGTCCTGTCCGCCGACCCATACTCTTCCAGCGGAAGGGCGGTCCAGGCCTCCCAATACGTTCATCAAGGTCGATTTACCGCTGCCGCTGGCGCCGACAATACCCACCATCTCGCCGGTATTTATTACCAGGTCAAGACCTTGCAGGGCCACCACTTCAAGCTCGGCAATCTTATAAATCTTGACCAGATTATCGCATACAATAAAAGGGGTAACAGCCATTTCACCTCCCCACAGATCGGGGTCTTACGTCACTAAGGAGAGACAACCACCTGGCCTTCGGTCAGGCCTTCCAGGATTTCCACCTGGTCTTCATTCTGGATGCCAACTTTCACATCCACGCGCCGCTGTTGATTGCTATCCTGCACCACGGCAAAGGTCCGGCCTTCGAAAGTACGGACCGCCTGTGGGGGCACCCACAACGTGCCCTTTTTATTCTGAATAATAACCTTTACCTGGACGATGTCGCCAATTTCGAGTTGGAGCTTCGCAGGTGGTGTATCCATCGAAATGCGCACGCTTTTATCTACGCCGATGGTCGTGGTGCTGTCTGTGGCGCTGATGGCTGGCAAATGGCGCACTTTGCCTGTAACTAAGACGCCCGGGCGGGTGGCCAGGGAAATGATCGCATCCATCCCATTTTCAATCTTGGCGGTTTGCGAGCTGGGTACATCCGCGGCAATTTCCTGGACACTGGTATCCGCCACAACTGCCATCTCCTGGTAACCCTGAATCTCACTGCCCGCCGAGGCACCCATCGAAAGGACGACTCCGTCCATAGGGGCAACGAGTTGGGCGGCGTCGATTTGGGCCGACAGGTCCTGGTTGTTGATGGTAACTTCGTTCAGCGCAATCTGAGCCAACTCGACATCATATTTCTTAAACTGAACATCGTAGGTCTTTTCGCTGGCGGAATAGGCCGAAGAGGTGGCCTGTTTTAGAGCCAGGTTGGCTTCATCTAATTGGATTTGAGCGCGTTGGATGGCCAGTTGTCCCAATGCATTCTGCCGTGACAGGCCGCTCATCACTTCCAGGTCGGCCAACACATCGCCTTTTTTCACATTGCCGCCTTCTTTTACGTACACGGTGCGCACACGCCCGTCGGTCTTGAAGAAAAGCGACTGTTGCACCACAGGAGTTATCCGGCCGGTAAAACTTATTGACTGCATAACATCGCCGCGTTTGACTTGATAGACCGGTTTAACTGGCACAATTGGCGTCGGCAATGGTGTGGAGGTAGGCGCTTCAGCCGCGGCTCCCGACGAACAGGCTGCTGGCAGCAGGGTCATTGCCGCCAGGACAAACAGGATGGTTATTTTGTAAAGTGTTTTGGGTATCACTTGACTCTTCCTTTCCCACAGTCGGGAACTTTCGTTTTCTTAATAACTATTGAAATGCGGTCTTACAATTAAGCGCTATACCGTTTCGCCAAGTTTAATCGCCTGAGAAATTTTCATCTGCTGCAGCATGATGACCAGACCAACCAGCCCGAGGACGAACACAATGCCAAACAAGGAATAAATCTGGAGGATTGCCGGCCAGGAGATTTGAATAACATAAGGAGGAATGTAAGCCGCTTCGCCATAACCGAGCTGCAGATAAGGAATGAACCAACTGGCGGTGCCAACGCCCAAAAACGTACCTGCTCCGATGCCCATTAGGATCAGGAAAGCCAGCTCCCAGGCCAGGTAGGAGACCATCTGCCCATACGATAGGCCGATAGCACGCAGCACACCTAGCTCGATAAAGCGGCGACGGAAAGAAAACAGGGCATACAGCAGGAAACCGAGCACGGTCAGCAAACCGGCAGCGAAGAAACCGACAGACAGCACCCCGAACAAACCCTGGCGCTGCGGCAGCGCTTGTTCGGTTTCTATGTCAGTCAAGGCTGAATCCATGTACAAGTCAGTCAGCCTGACTGTACCGTCTGCACTGGTATCGTGCTGTTGCAGCTTGTTCAGGTCCAGGCCAGGCATGGTCTTTAGCCAGACCTGGTAGGGGAACATGCCGCCTGCTTCATCGAAGAGATAATCCAGATTCCCGACAATCAGCGGACCGGTGCTGGGATACCAGGTGGGGAAATATTTAAACCCTCCGACGATCTTGTAGTCTACTTTTACCTGGTCGCCGTAAATTTTGACGATTACCGGCAGGGTATCGCCAATTTTCATCCCTTCCTGGCCGACGTAAGACTGGGGGATGAGCACTCCATCCGGGTAAATGGCCAGGAAATTCATCAATGCACCCATATTTGTGGATGAAAAGTCACTACGCCAGAAAGACACCAGGGGAAAATCGTAGCGATCGATGCCGAGGAAGGTGCCATCTTGATTTGTCCCACCCATCGAGGCACTGGCAGGATAGCGCCCGACCCGAGCAACCTTGGTGATGCCTGGGATCTTCAGGTATTCCTGCACAGGAAGAAATACCCAGACCGGCTCGGTATCGGTAGAAGCGCTGCTGATTGCGAAGCCAGAACTGTCACCCGAAGAGTTGTCGTTGGATGCGGCAGCAGGCCCTCCGCCCCCAAACGGTGAACTGTTGTTTTGAGATTCACCAAAATCCAGGAATTTCAGGTCTCCACCCACCGAATAGAAGGTCTGGTCGTACAGATGGCGGTCTACTGTTACTGCCAGGGAAGCGGTATAGGCTGACAGGCTGAGGGTCAGGATGAGCAGTATCAGTGGGGTAACGTAAAAGCTGGGGGTACGTGAAAGCTGGCGGCTGGCCATCAGTAATCCTACCGAGCGGGTCTTGGACGAAAGCCAGGCAACAGCGCTGACCAGCAGAGGCATCAGGCGCATGAAAAACAGCGAAAGCGAGAAGACACACAGGGCTGGGATGAGGAACAGCAGTGGGTTATCGAAAGGGTTGCGGTTACCCATCAATGCAACGGCGCCCTGCTGGCGCAGCAAATAGGCTCCATAACCGGTGGGGATGAACAGCAGCACATCCAGCCAGGCGCGCTGCCACCAGGGCTTGCGCAGCATACGGCTACGCTCCTGTTTATAAGTGGTAACGGTATGGCGAGCGGCGCCGATGGTGGGCAGGATTTGAGAAAGCAGCGCCAGGGCAACCGCCGCCAACCCATATTCCAGGGAGGTCTTAGTCATCCTGACCGGCAGGCTGCTCAAAGCGCCAAAGTCAAGGAAGGTGCGCACCTGCCCAATCCACCCGGCAATGATCAGGCTGATAGGGATGCTGAGTCCCAGGCCGATGGCGCCCAGGATCAAGCCTTCCAGGGCAGCGATACCGATCATCTGCAAAATTACCGCGCCGCGACTGCGCATGACGGCAATCTCATTGCGCCGTTGTTCTACGGAAAGGCCGGCGGTCATACTGACGAAAGCCAGCAAGAGTCCCAGGATTGGTAGGCTGAACGCATATAACTGGACTGTCAAGAGCACCGAATTGCTGTGATAAGCTGCCAGAGCATCCAAGGGTGATTGCAGCAGCTTCAAATCAGGCAGCATCTCGGCTGCCTGCTGGTAGACTGAGGTGATGCGACCGGAAATAGGCCCGGCATCGGCATACTGGACGTTCGATCCGTCCATCATAAGGTACCACATGCAAGTATAAATCGGCCCGGCGATGTAGGAGGCGAGCTGCTGCGAGAAGATTTCTTCCGTGACCAGCATACGTTCATCCAGGAATGAAGTCTGGATAAACCAATAACTATCGGTCGGGTCGCTCGGTGTCCAGATGCCTGCGATGCGGATGGGGATTGTAACCGCCACGATGGCGCCGGAGTTCGGCATGGCCATCCGTGCAAAGGTGGTATATTCCTCGCCGGCTTGTAAGCCCAGTTTATCCGCCATGTTCTTGCTGATCAGCACTTCGACCGTCGAACCAGGGGTACGGTTGACGACCGGAAATCTGCCTTCCAGAATGGTAATGTGAGTTTCGAGGTCGTTCAGGGTCGAGAAGCTGTACCATCCCAACATGGTCTTGGTATTATTAAAATTGGTCTCCCCTTTGGGGAAAAGGGACATTGTATCGCTGTTGAAATAGCGTACTACCTGTTTTAGCGGCAGGCCGATCCGCGCCGCTGCCTGCTGGGAAATGAACTGGCTGGCCGGCTGGACTTCTTCCCAGCGTTTGAGGTGGTTTGAGTTTACCTGGAAAGCGAACAATAACGCAAAGGGCGCCTTTTTATTAATTGTAGAAGAGGTCGACTGGTTGGG
The DNA here is from genome assembly GCA_963820415.1 of uncultured Chloroflexia bacterium. Taxonomy (GTDB): domain Bacteria; phylum Chloroflexota; class Anaerolineae; order Anaerolineales; family Anaerolineaceae; genus CAWFZT01. The sequence continues at coordinate 781,579 of CAWFZT010000006.1, forward strand.
ATTCAAGCTTTCATTGAACAAGCGGAAATAGACCGCGTCTGTGTAGACTGGTATGCTGGTAGTCAGGCCAATCGAAAAAACCAGGCCGATTAAACTGGCCAGCGCCAGCCCTTTCTGAGAAATGATCCGCTTGATGGCGATCACGAAGATCGCCCAGGTGCTCAATAAAATTCTCACACAATTACCCAGGGATTGCACTTTTTCTCCTGCGGGTATTCGGGTCCGCAGGGGAACTTACATCAAATCCTGATCACACTCCCAGTACTGAGACCTACCAGAAGGGGAGAACCGGCGTTTAATCCTGAGGGGGCCGCAACGGCAATCGGATCTCCTTCAAACACAATGTCATCGCGCCAATCGGACCAGGTGAGACCGTCATCGCCCGAGACAAGCAGCCGCTCTTCAGCCAGAACCAGCAACTCAGCTTTGAGCGGGTACTCAGGCGAGATCAGGACAGCATTGATCGAGCCGGTTACTTCCAGGCCGGGCAGGTGCTGCCAGGTTTGCCCGCGGTCCTTTGAGCGGAACAACCCATACGAGTTGGTACCGGCAAACAGCGTTCCATCGCGGGTGAAAGCAGGCGAAATGGCCAGGCTGAGGATTGGGCCGCGGTCAGGAGGAAAGCCGGTTTCTCGCCAGGAATGGGCGCTGTTCTGGCTGCGAAAGATGGTATTTTCCGTCCCTGCAAACAGGTTATGGTCGGCTGTGTAATTGGGAGAAACCACCAAGCAGAGGATGTTCGGATCGTATAGTCCAAAATTCCAGAAGACCCAATCCGTTCCCTGGTCAGTCGAACGGAACACGCCATCTTCCATCGTCCCGGCGAACAAAGTTCTGTCCCTGGCAAAATCAGGAGAAATCGCCAGGGCCGACACAAGGGGAGAAGGCGTACGAAGAATGGCCACTTCCCAGGTTTTGCCACCGTTTAGGGAGCGTAAAATTCCCCCATTTGTCCCGGCGAACACCAGGCCATCTTGCGGAAATGCCGGTGACAGTACAACGCTGGTGGTCACCAGCGGCGCATCGAGGGTAAGTGACCCATAAACCGAATTCCAGGTCTCTCCCCCGTCGTCCGAACGATAAAGACCAGATTGGCGCGCCGAGAAGCAGGCACCACTTTTGGCAAAGTCGGGCGACGTAGCCAGGGCGTAAACTATTTCATTGACTTCACTCTCTTGGTTCAACTCATCGGGCATAATTGCTACCTTTCCATTCCCACAGATCGGGAACTTCCGTTCCCACAGATCGGGAACTTCCGTTCCCACAGGTCGGGAACTTCCGTTGACCTGATGACTAGGTGTTGAACACCGTTTCAGGCTTCTTGTGATGAATTAACGTATCCACCGTTAGCGCCAGGGCTGCGCTGGCAAAGGCTGAGTGGACGGCTGACATGGTCACACTGGCCGCGTCGACAATGCCAACACCGGCCATATCTGCGATCTTTTCTGCGCGTACGTCGAAACCCTGGCCTGCCCCAGCTTTGTCGATCCGGTCGATGATCACATCTGGATCGCAGCCAGCGTTTTGAATGATCGCGCGCGCCGGCTCTTCCAGGGCGCGCGCCAGGGTGTGGTAAGCAAATTTTTCTTCCTCATCGTCGGACTGGGCAGCCATTCGCTGCATGGCAGGACGGCAGGCCAGCAGGGCCACGCCTCCACCGGGTACGGTTCCCTTGAGGAGAGCGCCGCGCATGGCTTCGACGGTACGTTCCAGGCGTGCTTTGCGCATCTCGATATCCAAATCGCTGTTTCCGCCAACCCACAGGGTAGCAGACCCGCCCAGCAGTTTACCAATGCGCATGCGCACCTTATTGCGCGCTTCGACATCCTTGGCGGTTTCGTAGCGTTTCTTCAGCTCATCGATCCGTTTGCGCACATCCTGAGGGGAACCCTTTCCGTTGACAAAGCCGAAATATTCCTTGTCCGCCCACACCCGGCGCGCCTGGCCCAGGTCTTCAAAAGTGACCCTTTCTGCGGTTGAGCCAAAGGCTTTGAAGAACGGTTTAGCTCCCAGTTGGATGGCGATATCCTCCAGGATGACGGGCTGGCCCTCTTCTGGGATCGGCGCGTCGACAGCAAAGGCTTGAAATTTCTGCGGGTTGCGGCTAATCGATACCAGGAACGCCACGGCGCTGTCTGAAACATGGTTGGCGATGATCGCCAGGGCCTTAATCCCCGACTTGCCCGCCACGCGCAGCAGCGGACTGAACTGGGCCGAATCGTCAAAATCAAGGTCGCTGACGAATACCGGCACGTCTTCGGCGTAGGCCATCAATTTGTCGCGGTCCTTGATCATTTCGGCTGTGAACAGGGGCATTTTATAAAATGTACCGGTCACGTATTCGCGTTCGATCTGACGGCTGCGCCCCGAGCGGATTTCCAAATGGCCGAATTCACCCAGGAAATCGAACACCTCACCCAGGATGCCTGCCATTTCGTGGTCATAACAGATCGAACTCGGCCACCTCGGCGATCTTCTGTTGGCCCTCCAGTGGGGTCGCCATTCCTTTCAATTCATCGATAACAATTTCCATGCCCTTTTCAAGATGCTTGCGTACCAGCATGGGATTACCGCCGGAAGTAATATAGCGCACACCCTGGTTAAAAATAGATTGGAAAAGGACGGCTGTAGTGGCCGTTCCATCGCCGGCTTTTTCGTGCTGCTGCCATAAGACATGCCGCATAAACATCGCTCCCATATCCTGGTCCCGGTTTGGTAGGGCGACGATCCTGCGCGCAATGGTTCCACCATCATCCAGTATTTCCGGACGCTCATTTTTCGTGTTGTGTTCGAGAACAACCATACGAGGCAGGGGACCAAGGGTTGGGCGTACGATGTTTGCCATCTGGTTAATCCCAGTCTGCATGGCTTTGTAAGCTGTGGGTTGAAAAATGACGCGTTTATTTTTTATTTTTTTCATAACTTAAGAACCTCTCCAATCAGGTTTCTAAGAGTTCACAGGACTAGCCGGTAATTTTGGAACAAATCGCAGGATTCCGGGCAGAATACGCTCAATTATAACTGAAAGACGTTATCGATACCATGTCAAAATACACAAGATTTACCAACGGTTGACACTAAAGGCATCTGGCATACAATAAGGTATTACGGCTCAATGGGATGCCGTTCTGGAATCGGTGTTCTTCCACGGGAAATCCCAAAGATCTATAAATTCAACGAACGGGGCCTACCCAGCCGGGCAGAAGAAAGGACAAAATAATGAACGGGAAACTCTTTAGACAGAAACTACACTCAGGGGAACGATTGTATGGAACGATGATCGTTTGCGATTTACCCAAGTGGATTCCAACCGTTAGCGGTCTGGGGCTGGATTTTGTCTTCATCGATACCGAGCATATTGCCAATGATCGCAAACAGGTGGCCTGGATGTGCCAGGCTTATACCGCGTTGGGCATTACACCGGTTGTGCGTATCAATCGGCCTGATCCTTACCTGGCCTGTATGACATTGGATGGAGGCGCGCAGGGCATTATAGCTCCCTACGTCGAATCACCCGAAGAGGTTCGTGACCTGGTCGGCGCGGTCAAATTCCGCCCATTAAAAGGGAAGCGCCTGCACGATATGCTGGAAGGAAAGCTTACCCTGGAACCGGCCCTGTCCGATTACCTGGCTAATTACAATGCCAATAATAGCCTGATCGTCAACATTGAAAGTATCCCGGCGTTGGAAGCTTTGGATGAGATTCTGGCGGTACCTGGCCTGGATGCCGTGCTGGTCGGTCCGCACGATTTGACCACCAGCCTGGGGATTTCCGAACAGTACCACCACCGAACGTATATCGAGGCGGTCGACGAGATCATCCGCAAAAGCCGCGCTCACAACGTGGGGGTCGGTAACCACGTGATGGTGAAAGATGGGGCTGCCCAGGAAATCCGCTGGGCAAAGCTGGGCATGAACTTTATTATCCACTGGTCTGATACCAATGCCTTCCGGTACGGCATGGAGAACTCCCTGGCAGAGATCAAGCGTGGGATTGGGGACCTGCCTGAAAAAACCTCATCCAGCGGTCTTGATATCTAACTCAATGACCTCAAAGATACACCCGTTCTCAAAATATCTTTCGCTGCGTTCATTTGTCTAACTGGCGCGCCATTTTTTAGCCAACCAGTCTCAACAGGAGGTTTGACATGCGAGTCGTGGTTATCGGAGGGAGTGGGCACGTGGGAACTTACCTGGTGCCATACCTGGTCGAGGCAGGCCACGAGGTGATTAACATAAGCCGCAATCAGCGCCAGCCCTACCGGGCGCACGGCGCCTGGAAATCGGTGCGCCAGGTCATGGCTGATCGCGAGGCGGAGGATGCCGCCGGAAGCTTCGGCCGGCGAGTGCGCGATCTCAAACCAGATGCAGTGGTCGATATGATCTGCTTTAACCTGGACAGCGCTCGCCAGCTTTCCGAAGCCTTGGACGGGCAGGTACAACATTTTCTGCATTGCGGCACGATCTGGGTACACGGGCCCAGCCTGGAAGTGCCGGTCACCGAGCAGCAGCCGCGCCGTCCTTTTGGTGAGTATGGCATTCAAAAGGCAGCCATCGAGGCTTACTTGCTCGACCAGGCGCGCCGGCATGGTTTTCCGGCCACGCTGCTGCATCCCGGGCACATCGTCGGCCCGGGATGGGCGCCGCTCAACCCAGCCGGCCATTTCAACCCGCAGGTTTTCGAGAAGCTGGCGCACGGGGAAGAGCTGGCCTTGCCAAACCTTGGCATGGAGACAGTCCATCACGTCCACGCCGATGATGTGGCTCAATCCTTCATGAAGGCGCTGGCCAATCGGAGCACTGCCGTGGGCGAGAGTTTCCACGTTGTGTCGCCGGCTGCGCTCTCGCTGCGCGGCTACGCTGAAGCTGTGGCAGGCTGGTTCGGTCAGCCAGCCAACCTGCGTTACCTGCCCTGGGGGGAATGGCGCGCTACGGTTAGCCCGGAAGACGCAGAAGCCACCTGGGATCACATTGCTCACAGTCCCAATTGCAGCATCGCCAAAGCTCAACGCTTGCTGGATTACCGCCCACGCTACAGTTCCTTGCAAGGGGTGTATGAATCGGTGCAGTGGCTGATTGAAAATAAAGTGATTCGGGTTTGAGCGAGTCTTCTCCCGCCGACCTGTTCGATCAACTCGAAAATATTGAGGGTTACCGGCGCTATTTCGCCGACCCCGCCGCCTGGCGGCCTTACGTTGAGCAGGTATGCCGGCGGCACACGCTTAATCCTGGGCGTGTGATCCGTATTGGCGTACCTGGCACCTGCCCTACCTTCATCGTAGATGACCTGTGGGTAATCAAATTCTTCGCGCGCCTGTTCGATGGCGGCGAATCCTTTCAGGTTGAACTGGAGTTGGGCAAATGGGCTGAATCGCTTGCCCTGCCCTTTCCGGAAATTATCGCCGTGGGCCAGCTTTTTCAGGCGGGTCCGTGGTGGCAATGGCCTTACCTCGTATTCCAATTTGTGCCAGGTGAAAGTATTGGCAAGGTCTACGAACAAGTCAACCTCGAAGATAAGCTGGCCCTGGCTCGTTGGATGGCGGAATTGACCCTGCGCATGCATCAGGCCGCTCTGCCCGTGTCGAAAATTTTTCAGCCTGCCTGGGATACTTTTGTTGATCTGCTGCAAAGGCAGCGCGCCTCGTGCCGGCAGTCTTTCCAGGAATGGGGCTGCCTTCCGGAAGGCCTGTTTTCGCAGTTGGATGATTTTTTGCAGCCTTTGGACGAGCTGGTGGATACCCGTTCCACCCCACATCTGATTCATGCCGATCTGACCGCCGACCATGTGCTTGGAAGGCTGGAAGGAGGGCGCTGGAATTCGCTGGCCCTGATCGACCTTGGCGACGCCATGATCGGCAACTTCTATTACGAGCTGGTGGCGCTTCACCTGGACCTGTTCCATGGCGAAAAGCGACTGCTGGCGGCCTACCTGGACGCTTATGGATTGGATGAGCAGGCGCGCCGCAAACTGCCAATCCGGGCCATGAAAATGGCCTTGCTGCACCGCTTCGACGTGTTGGGGCCGGTGTTTGAGCGTGAACCGAGGCTGCGCCAGGTATCCACCCTGGATCAACTGGCCGGCATGTTATGGGATATCGAAAGCAATCCTTGATTCACACACTTATTCAATTATCCGTTCAAAATCAGCTCGATGACCGGCACCACCGCATCCGGTTTGTGCACCGGCAGGCGCAGGGTCAGGGTATCGGCGGGGACGTCGCTGTCGGTGCCGAAGTGGATGTCTGGCTTTACAAAGGTTACCTCGGAGGCATCGTTCAGCAGTTGGGCGTAGGCCACTTTACCGGCATAGCCATCCAGGAACAGGTCGCGGAAAGGCCAGCTAAAGAGGTGCACGTAAAGGCGGTTGGCAAGCGGGTTGTAGGTCAGGCGGCAGTCCTGTGGGGCCCTGAATTCCGCCGGAGCCTGGGTGCAACCATATACCGAGCGTCCATGCTGAGCCATCCACTTGCCCATACCCTCCAGCCGGTCGAGGGCGCGCTGGTCGAACTCGCCGCGGGCAGTCGGGCCAACGTTGAGCAGCAGGTTGCCGCCTTTGCTGACCGTGTCAACCAGCATCTTGACCAACTGCTCGACGCTCTTCCAACTGGTTTCATCGCGATGATAACCCCATGAGCCGGAGAAGGTCTGGCAGGTCTCCCATAATACTGGTTTACCTTTTACTTTTACCCACTCGCGCGCCATGAACTGTTCGGGAGTCTTGAAGTCCCAACCGCCTGGCACGTCGTTGAGGTCCAACCGGTCGTTGACGATGATATCCGGCTGCAGGCGGCGGGTCTGCTCAAGCAGTCTTTCGGACTGCCAGTCATTGCGCCCTTTACCCCCGGGCATCTGCGGGTATGAAAAGTCGTAGAAAAGGTAATCGATCTTGCCGTAATTGGTCAACAGCTCGGTGACCTGGTTGTATAGGTATTCGGCATACCCCCGCACATCCCGGTTACGGTTGGCGGATTTGTACTCCTCGTCGTCGCGACGCGGGTGCAGCATATCCACTGGGAACTGGGGATGGTGCCAGTCGAGCAGGGAATGGTAGAAACCAACCTTCAAGCCTTCGGCGCGGAAGGCCTCCACCATGGGGCGGATCAAATCCCTGCCGCAAGGGGTATTGGTGGCTTTGTAATCGGTATATTTTGAATCCCACAGGCAGAAGCCTTCGTGATGCTTGGTGGTAATCACAAAATACTTCATTCCAGCCGCTTTAGCCGCCCGCGCCCACTTGGCCGGGTCGTATAAATCGGGGTTGAAGTTTTCGAAATACCTTTGGTAGTCTTCGTCACGGATCTTTTCAAAATTCTTGATCCACTCGTGCCGCGCCGGCAGGGCGTAAAGACCCCAATGGATAAACATACCGAAGCGGTCGTTGATCCACCACTTCGCCTTATCCGGGACAGAAACCTTGTCCTGATTCATGTGATTTGCTCCAATCTTCTAGATTTTATTGATCCTTTTAGCCTGAAAAATTTTACCATATACACAGTCCGTCTTCTAGAGGTTCTCTGGGAATTGCCGTGGTGAACACCCAGATTTTGGGTTGTCATGACAACCCAAAATCTGGGACCTTCCACGGTAAATCCCAATGAGCCCTACTGGATTGTGATAGAATGAATTTAAATTCCGGGTTCAATGTAATCGAATCTTCCGCTCGCACCGGGTAAGCTGCCGGGTTATCGGTTGAGGGAGGCATGGGCGATGATAGTCAGTCTGGAGAAAGAAGCGCTGATCAAACAGGTGCCACTGTTTGTATCGTTAAGCGGCGTCGAAATCCAATACCTGGCAGAGATCATGCGCGAAGTCAAGGTTCCGGCGAATACTCTGCTGCTCCTGGAAGGCGAACGCGGCGATCGGTTCTACATCATTACCCGGGGCGATGTAGAAGTGGTCAAAGCCCTGGGAACTCCTGACGAAAGACTGCTCAACCGGCGTAAAGCCGGAGATTTTCTCGGCGAGATGGCCCTGCTCGACCCGGATGGCCTGCGCACTGCCAGTATACGCACCACCACACCGGTCGAACTGCTGGAGATGGATCGCACTAATTTCAATGCCATGTTACAACGGCGCCCGGCATTGGCTTATGAGATGGTGCGCGTGCTCAGCCTGCGCCTGCGCGATACCGATAACACCGCGATCAATGACCTGCACGAGAAGAACCTCCTGCTGTCCAGAGCCTACCAGGAGCTAAAAGAAGCCCAGGCGCAACTGGTCGAGAAAGAAAAACTTGAGCACGAGCTGCGCATGGCGCGCTGGATCCAGGAAAGCATCCTGCCGCACGCCCTGCCCGACCTGCCTGGTTACACTTTTGGGGTGCGCTTCGTCCCGGCCCGCGCCGTCGGCGGCGACCTGTTCGATTTCGTGCAGCTTGGACGGGATACACTTGGGATTGTGATCGGAGATGTTTCCGATAAGGGTATACCGGCTGCTATCTTCATGGCTCTCACACGCAGCTTGATGCGCGCCGAGGCTTACCGATCGAGTTCACCCAGCCGGGTGCTGCAGCGTGTCAACCACCATTTGCTCGAAATGAATGAGGCGGGTATGTTTGTCACCGTTATTTTCGGCATTCTCGATCGCAAACAGGGTTTGTTTATCTATTCCCGCGCCGGCCATGAAGTCCCTTTGTTCGTCTATTCCAAAGGGGAGGTTTACCAGCCTGCTCATGCCACCGGCCAGCCATTAGGGCTGTTCGATAATCCAGTCCTGGACGAGCAGTTGATTCCATTCCCCTCCGGGAGCACAATGCTGATGTACACCGACGGCGCCACGGATATGACCAATCCTGCGGGTATCTCCTTTGGACAGGAGCGCTTGCGCGCCGCTTTTACAGGAGGCCTGACCGGTACGGCGCAAGACCTGTGTGATCATGTATGGAACGAGCTGTCAGCTTACCAGGCAGGTAGTACGCAGGCCGACGATGTGGCCCTGGTAGCAATGCGCGCCTGATGCGCTCCAGTCGGAGAGAGATGGAATCATAATTCACAGCACATCCTTCTGAGCCTACCCTTGACTCAATCTGTAAATCAACTATAATTTAGCCGGCTAATAATTAGCCGGCTAAATTGTTTACCGGGAGGGCAACATGCAACCGTCCGATCAGCCAAATACCCTCGATTTTTTACTGGCGCAGGTCTGCCACCACCACCATTTACGAGCCAACGCCCTGCTGGAAGCCATCGGGCTTTACCGCGGCCAGCCGCCCGTCTTGTTCGCTCTGTGGGAGCAGGAAGGTCTGACCCACACCGAGCTGGCCGAACGCCTGCAAAATACCCCGGCGACGATTACCAAAATGCTGCAGCGCATGGAAAAGGCCGGCTTCGTTCAAAGCCGCCCAGATGCCAACGACCAGCGCGTCTCGCGCGTCTATCTGACCGAGGCCGGGCGCGCCATCCAGGCCCAGGTGCAGACGGTGTGGGATACGATGGAAGCCGACACCTTTGCCGGTTTCAACGCCGAAGAACGCCTCCTCCTGCGCCGCTTCCTGCAGCGTATCCTCCAAAACCTGATCAAAGTTATCGGTGAGGCACTATGAATTCTGGCTATAAACTGACCGGGTTCCTGAAACCCTACTGGCGTTGGATCGCCCTGGCGCCGCTGCTGATGACCCTGGAAGTGGCCATGAACCTGATGCAGCCCCGGCTGATCCAGACCATCGTCGACCAAGGTATAGCCCAACTGAACCTACACCTGGTCATCCAGACCGGTCTGCTGATGGTGGTGCTGACCGTGATCGGGGCGCTGGGAGGGATGAGCAACGGCATCTTTGCTGAAATGACCGTGCAGGGTTTTAGCGCCGACCTGCGGCAATTCCTCTTCCGCAAGGTGCAGACTTTCTCGTTCGGCAACCTGGATGAGCTGGATACCGGGCAGTTGATCACGCGCCTGACCAACGACGTCACCCAGGTGCAGGAGGCCATTTTGATGATCCTGCGCATGCTGGTGCGAGCGCCGCTGCTGCTGATCGGCAGCCTGGTGATGGCGATCGTGACCAGCCCGCAACTGGCCTTCCTGCCGCTGGTGTTGATGCCCATCGAGCTGGTGGCCGTGCTGTGGGTGATCAACCGGGCCACGCCGATGTACACTAAAGTGCAGCTACGGCTGGACAGCCTGAACGAAGTGATGCAGGAAAACCTGGCCGGCGTGCGCGTGGTCAAGGCCTTTGTGCGCGCCCGCCACGAAGAATCCCGCTTCGGGAGCGCCAATGACAATCTGACCAACCAATCGGTGCAGGCCGCCCGCACCGTGGCAGCCATGCCTTCGTTTATGATGATGACGATGAACATGGGCATCATCAGCGTGCTGTGGTTCGGCGGTATACAGGTAACCCAAGGGAACATGCATATCGGGCAGATTATTGCCTTCGTCAACTACCTGATGACCATCCTTTTCTCATTGATGATGGTCAGCCAGATGGTGATCCAACTGGCGCGCGCCGAAGCCTCAGCCAAACGCATCCAGGAAGTGATCGATAAAGAACCTTCAGTACAAGACAGGGCCGGGGCGCGGCGTGACCTGCCCAAACAGGGCCGGGTGACTTTCGAAAACGTGGCCTTCAGCTACAGCGGCGACGGCCGCGACCCGGTGCTCAAAGGGGTCAGCTTCCGCGCCTATCCGGGGCAGACTGTGGCCTTGCTGGGCACCACGGGGGCAGGAAAATCCAGCCTGGTGCACCTGATCCCGCGCTTTTACGACGTCACTTCCGGGCGTGTGACCGTGGATGGCGTGGATGTGCGCGACTTGGACCAGGAGTCGCTGCGTCGCAAGGTTGGGGTAGCCTTGCAAGAGACTGTGCTGTTCAGCGGCACCATCCGCGACAATATCCGCTACGGGAAACCTGAGGCGAGCCAAGAAGAGGTCATCGCGGCTGCCAAAGCGGCCCAGGCGCATGAGTTCATCTTGTCCTTGCCGGAAGGCTACGACACACAGGTGGGCCAGCGCGGCGTAAACCTTTCCGGCGGGCAAAAACAGCGCATCGCCATCGCCCGGGCGCTGCTGATCAAACCGGCCATCCTGATCCTGGACGACAGCACCAGCGCAGTCGATGTGGAAACCGAAGCCAGGATCCAGGAGGCCCTGGATCATCTCATGCAGCAGCGCACGGCTTTTGTCATCGCCCAGCGCATCAGCACCGTGCTGAAGGCGGATAAAATCCTGGTACTGGACGACGGGCAGATCGTGGCTGAAGGCACGCACCGCCAACTGATGGCTAACAGCCCCATTTACCGGGAAATCTACGATTCGCAACTGGGCAACGGGGTCACCCTCCATGAATAAATCGGGCAGCAGCAAAACGAATCCGGAAAACCGGCAGGCGCTGCCGTTGGGTTTCCGTCCGGGCGGCCCGATGAGCATGTTCCGCGAGGTGGAGAAATCGAAAAACCCACGCGGCACGCTGGCGCGCCTGGGCGGCTACCTCAAGCCGCAGCTCGGGCTGTTGGTGGGTACAACCGTGCTGGTGGTGGTAACCTCGCTGGTCGACCTGCTGGGGCCGTACTTGATGGGTAAAGCTATCGACAGCTATATCAATAAAGGCGACCTGACTGGGCTGGCTCCCTTTTTAGGGTTGATGAGCGGCACTTACATTATCGCCGCGGCTGGCACCTGGCTGCAGGCTTACCTGATGGCCGGAGTAGCCCAGCAAGCGGTGCGCGACATGCGCAGGGACCTTTTCGCCAGGCTGCAAACCCTGCCGCTGCGCTTCTTCGATCAGCGCGCCCACGGCGAGTTGATGAGCCGCCTGACCAACGACGTGGATAACATCAGCAACGTGCTGGCCTCCAGTTTCAGCCAGTTGCTCTCCAGCGTGTTCGGGTTGGTGGGGGTAATTATTATTATGCTCCTGCTCAACCGCCTGCTGGCAGGGGTGGCCTGGTGGTGATGCCGCTGACCTACGTGCTCACGCGCTTTATCGCCAAACATACGCGGCAGGGCTTCCGCGAGACCCAGCAAAACCTGGGGGCGCTGAATGGCATCATCGAAGAAACCATCACCGGCGAGCGCACGGTGAAAGCTTTCGTGCGCGAACAAACCACACAGGAGACCTTCGCCGTGGCCAACCAGCGCCTGCGCAAGGTGGCGCAGCGCGCCCGCATCTTTGCCAGCTTCATGGGACCGTTGATGAACATGGTCAACTACCTGGGCCTGGCCATCGTGGCCAGCGCCGGAGGCTGGCTGGCGGTGCTGGGAATGGCCACGGTAGGCGAGATTGCCTCTTTCGTTAACTATGCTGGGCGGTTGGGTTTCCCGCTCAACCAGATCGCCAATTTGTTCACCTCGATCCAGTCCGCGCTGGCCGGGGCAGAACGCGTCTTCGACCTGATGGATGAGCTCCCCGAGACAGATGCACCGGATGCCCGGGCCCTGGAGCATGTGCACGGGAACGTGACCTTCGACCAGGTCGACTTTGGCTATGACCCCAACGTGCCGGTGCTCAAAGAAGTCAACCTGCACGCCAAAGCGGGGCAGATGATCGCCCTGGTGGGACCGACCGGGGCGGGTAAAACCACTATCGCCAACCTGCTCACCCGCTTTTACGACGTGGACCGCGGGGCGATCCGCATCGACGGGTTGGACGTGAAGGCGGTCAAAAAGGATGACCTGCGGCGCAAGCTGGGCCTGGTGCTGCAGGACAACTTCCTCTTCGCCGCCCCGGTGATGGAGAACATCCGCTATGGGCGGCTCGAAGCGACCGATGAAGAGGTGATCCAGGCTGCCAGGCTGGCCAACGCCGACTCCTTCATCCGCCGCCTGCCGCAAGGCTACCAGACCGTGCTGACCGAGCGCGGCAGCAACCTGAGCCAGGGGCAGCGCCAGCTTCTGGCCATTGCCCGCGCCATCCTGGCCGACCCGGATATCCTTATTCTCGATGAGGCCACCAGCAACGTGGACACACGTACCGAAAAGCACCTTCAGGAAGGGCTGATGCGGCTGATGAAAGGGCGCACCAGCTTCGTCATCGCCCACCGGTTGAGCACCATCCGCGACGCCGACCAGGTGCTGGTTATTCACAATGGTGAGATCATCGAGACCGGCACGCATGCAAGCCTGCTGGCGCAGAAAGGCTTTTACCACCGTCTCTACATGAGCCAGTTCAAAGGCCAGGTGCTGCCTGACAGGCTCATTCTTTCGAGTGATTGACCGCGTCTCTTTTACTGGGTCTCCGGCAAGCCGGCCGGCTGCCGGTCAGGCGGTTTCTACCGGCGGCCGGCTAAGCGCCTTCTTTATTGCCCCGTGTACCAGCACGACCAGCGCCGTAATCAGGGTCACGATAATCAAATCGCTGACCAAGCCCGCAAGGCCGCGTCCCAGCGAAATGCGCTCGCGGAAGCCGCCCGCCCTAAAATCGGAGCGCAAGGCCAGGTTGGAGACGCGCTGGACCAGAAAGGCGCCGAGGGCTGCCGGCCCATTGGCAGTGCTTCTGAGACCGCCGCCAAAGCGCCCGCGGCGATCAAGACTGCTGAGCAGTCCGGGCTGCCCGGCTGCGCCGTTGACCAGCAGGTAGAGACCGCCCGCCACCAGGCCGGCGGCAATTAAAATCAAGACGATGCGACCGGTAATTTTGAACATGGCGGCTCCTTTATTTTTCAACCTTGACCGGCGCCGGGGCAGCCAGCTGCTTTCCGTGCAGGAGGCCAGCCAGAGGCTCGACCAGGCCGCGTTTGAAAGTTTTGACGATCCAATCCCAATGCAAAGCTGTGTGCACCGCCATCAACACCAGGGAGGCATTAGTGGACAGGTCGTGCAGCGGGAGCCAGGCCGGGTTGCGCGTCATGACGATCCCCAGGAAAGGCAACACGATCCGGGAGATCATCAGGCCGCTCATTATCACGGCGGTGAAGGAGATAAACAGCAGCCCATCCACCACATATTGCAGACGTGAGTCATGCCAGAGCTGCCGGAAGAATTGCAGGGTGAGGGTGGCGATCCAGCGCCAGTGCAGGATCAGGTGGACGATCAGAGCCCCGGCGAAGGCCAATCCCAGCCATTCGTGAACGGCCAGGCCGGTCAGGTTGGGGTTGGCGGCGACCAGGAACACGCCGAAAATAGCGAGATCGATCAAAAGGTTGGTTCTATTCATTGACATAATCTTACCTTTAATCACTTCTTACACTTATTAGACGACATGGATGTAGAAAGTCTTTCACCCTCCTCCCTCCAGCCTGCGTCCCGCAGGCGGTCTGGGGAAGGCGCACCCACCGGATAATCGACGCAGTCACCCGCTGCGTCCCGCAGCGGGGAAGGTTTATATTGGCGATTCCGCCCTGAATGCCAAACAAGATGATTCGTCGAAGAAATCCTTATTTTATGGTAAGCTAGAACGAATTTCACCAGGCAGGTTCTCGAGTGAACAAACCATATAGCGAATCCCCTTACCGGTGGTATATCCTCATCCTGGCCGCCCTGACCAACACCCTGGCGTCAGCCGCGCCGTCCATGTGCCTGCCGGTGCTGTTCAAAGAAATTTCGCAAGACCTGAACCTGAGCCTGGTGGAGGTGGGCCTGATCTGGGGCATCGCCGCCTTGCCGGGTATATTGACCAGCCTGATTGGCGGGGCGGTGGGAGACCGCTTTGGCCCCAAGCGCATCCTGACCGCCGGCTGCCTGCTGGTGGGCCTGGTGGGCGGTATGCGCGGCGTGGCCAACAGCTTCACCGGCCTAGCCGCGGCGGTTTTTCTGGTGGGTTTCCTGACCCCCTTCGTCGGCATGAACGTGATTAAAACCTGCGGCATCTGGTTCTCGTCGCGCCAGTTGGGACTGGCCAACGGCGTCCTCTCGATGGGCATGGCGCTGGGCTTCGTGATCGGCTCGTTGGCCAGCGCCTCGCTCCTGTCGCCCTGGCTGGGAGGCTGGCGCAACGTCCTGTTCTTCTACGGCGCCATCACCGCCGCCCTCAGCCTCCCCTGGCTCTTCACCCGCCCTGCCCCCACCCCGGCCGGCCTGCACAGCCCGGCGGCCAGCTCGGGCTCGCTGCGGCAAGCCCTGGCGCACGTGGGGCGCATCAAGAATGTATGGCTGCTTGGCCTGGCCATCCTGGGCATTGGCGGCTGCATCCAGGGAGCGTTGGGCTACATCCCGCTCTACCTGCGCGGCCTGGGCTGGAGCGGGATCAGCGCAGATGGAGCGCTGGCAGCCTTCCATACCACCAGCATGCTGTGCGTCATCCCGATTGCCCTGTGGTCGGATAGATTGGGCTCGCGAAAAAAAGTGATGGTTGGGGCAGCCCTGATGCTTACCCTGGGGATGGGCCTGTTATCGGTAGTGGACGGGGTGATGGTGTGGATCGCCGTCTGCCTGTCGGGCATGGTGCGGGATGGCTTTATGGCCGTCTTTCTAACCGCCATCACCGAGACGGAAGGCATCGGCCCGGCCTACGCCGGCACAGCCGCCGGCCTGGTTATGGTCTTTTCGAACCTGGGCAGCCTGCTGGCCCCACCGCTGGGCAACAGCCTGGCCGCTATGGGCGCTGGCCTGCCCTTTGTCTTCTGGGCTGCCCTGACCGTGCTGGGGATGCTGGCGCTGTATGGCACCCAGGCCAGAAAAATCCACAGCGTCCTGGGCGTGGGATAAAGAGACTTGCTGGCAGTTTTTATAGGTACTGGTCGAGTAAGAAGGCAGTCAGGGTATAGCCGTCTTTAATTTCACCGGCGCTCAGCATCTGCCAGATTTTTTCTTTGGTAAACCAGCGGACTTCATTGATCTCCTGGGTATGGAAATTTCCTCAGATATCACGCCGGCGCAGTATTTTCCCTGGCATTTCAATCGACAAATTTGGGCAGGAGCACCTGTTGCAGGGTGATCATTTCGTTCATCATTTCCACCGCCTGCCGGTAGGAATCGACGGTGGGGTCAAGCAGGATGGTCTGGAGCAGCTTCTTGCGCGAGCGCTCCGCAAAAGCCTCGACCAGCAATTGTTGGATGCTGCACTGGGTGCGCATCAAGGCGGCGATGGCTTCCGGCAGGGGGTCCATCTTCACCGGCGCAATGCCATCTTTGCCCACGTAGGCCGGCACTTCCACGGCCGAACCCTCCGGCAGGTTGGGGATGAAGCCCTTGTTCTCAACGATGACCGCATCCAGCTCGCGTTGTTTGTCGAATAAAATGCCTTCCATGATGGGGATAGCCAACTCACCGGACGGGCGCAGTTCTTTATCCTTGTGCTCGTGGTGCTCGGTAGACAAAGAATGTTTTTCGGGCTGCCACGGGCGGGCGGTGTTCAAGCCATCAATGGTGTAAACGAACTCGGGGATTTTGCCGGTTTCCCAGGGCTTACCTTCCATGGCGTCGTAGTAATAGTGCAGCTCACTGGCCATAAATTCGCTCGCCCAGCGCAGGTATTCGCCGTAATGGTTGGCAGCCGGCGAAGGCCACAGGCCAAAAGTGCGGAATAGCATGCGCCCCAGGCCGAGCTCGTGCCATTGGGTGGCCCAGGGGGCCTGGCTTTCGACCCGCGCCAGCTCGGGATACAGGTCCTCGCCGGTGGCTTTGTTTTTGATTTCCTGGAAGAAGGTGAAATGGTTGAGCCCGCAGGCCTTGGTTTGCAAATTTTCGCGCGGGATGCCCAGCATTTCCGAGATCTGGTGCTGGCTCATGAACACGCCGTGGCACAGTCCGACCGCCTTGGTGCTGGTCAAGCGGTTGACCGCCTCGCACAGGCGCTGTTCCGGGTTGGAGAAGTTAAGCATCCAGGCGTCCGGGCACAGCATTTCCATCTGCTTTGCCACTTCGACCACCGGGCCGATGTTGCGCAGGGCGTGGAACATGCTGCCCGGCCCGCCGTTTTCACCGTAAACCTGTTTGAAACCGTACTTGCGTGGGATGTGGAAGTCCATGCTCCAGTACAGGTACCGGTCGACCTCCAACCCAACGATCACGAAGCAGGCTCCCTCGAGCGATTCTTGCAGAGAAGTGGTCTTGGTCACCACCATTTTTCGGTTCAACTTTTCCATCGCCCAATGGGCATACTGTTCGTTCTCCGGTAAATGCTCGGGGACGATGTCCATCAAAGAGAGCTGGACGCCCTGGTCAACCAGGGCATCGCTTAGAAGCAGGTCACGAATCACGGCCGGGCCAAAAGAACGGCTGCCGGCGCCAATAAAAGCAACTTTGATGGGGGCCATTTTCTATACCTTTCATTTGACCAGGAAATGGAATCTGCCTTACAGGTATTTAGATTATACATCCAGGATCAGCTTTTCGCTGCACCGCGGATCGATGAGATCAAGGCTCCCCCCAGGGCCACGCCAACCCCCACCAGCAAACCGGTATGGACGGCGGTAAAGAGGGCATTATTACCCAAGTGGGTATCACCCAGGCGGGCCATCACACTGGTTAAAATGGCCCCGGCCAGCCCGACTCCCAGCACCATGCCCACGTTCCGGGCAGTCGCCAGGATGCCGGAGGCAATCCCCTGGCGCTGGCGCGGGGCGCTGCCCATCAGGGCGCTGGTGTTGGGCGAGATGAAAATGCCCGTCCCCAGGCCGGTGACCGCCAACCCGGCCAGGATGGCTCCGTTCGAGGAATCTGGTTGGAGCGTAGATAACAGGAATAGGCCGGCGGCCATCACCAGCATGCCCAGGGTCGAGAGCAGACGCGAACCGATGCGGTCGGAAAGCGCCCCGCTGATCGGCGCTATAATGGCCATGATGATCGGCTGGGCGGTCAGCAGCAGACCGGCCTGGGCCGGGTTGAGACCGCGCCCCTGCAGCAGATAAAAAGGCATGAGGAAGATGACGCAATACAGGCAGACGTAATTGAGCACGGCGCTGACCGTGCTGGCTGAGAAAACGCGCTGGCGGAAAAGGCTCAGGTCCAGCATGGGCGAAGGCATCCGCATCTCGATCCTGAAAAAACCGATCAGGAGAATCAAGGCAGCCGCAGCGCAGAGTAATACTGCCAGGGAAGTCCAACCCCAGGCATCACCCTGGTTCAGCCCCAACAGCAGCGCCACCAGCCCGGCCGAGAACAGCAGGGCGCCAGGCCAGTCAAAGCGCTCAGAATGGGCTGTTCCAGGTTTTTCGACCGGGATGAAGGCCAGGCTGAGGGTGAAAGCCAGCAGGCCGACCGGCACATTGATGTAAAAAACTGCCCGCCAGCTTATTGTCTGTGTCAGCCAGCCGCCCAGCGAAGGCCCCACGGTCAGGCCCAGGTAGGTCATCATGGCCTGCAGGCCCAGCGCCTGGCCGCGCTGCTGGGGGGGAAAGCTGCGGGTGAGGATAGCCGGCGCATTGGCAAAAAGCATAGCCGCCCCGACAGCCTGCACTGTGCGGGCCGCTACCAGCATAGCCACGGAGGGCGCCAGGCCGCACACCGCTGAGGCGACGACAAAGATCAGGAATCCCCCGGCATACATGCCCTTATGGCCGCGCAAATCGCCCAACCGGCCAAAGGTGAGCAGCAGGCTGCTGACCACCAACAGGTAGACCACTACCGCCCACTCCACGCTGGCCACGTCACTTTTGAAATAATCGCGCATGACCGGCAGGATCGTATTGACCACGCTCGAATCCAGGGCAGACATAAAGGTCCCGATGCCCACTGCTATGAAAACCCACCATTTACGGTTGGAAGAAGTTTCGGTTGTCAGTGCACTTTGGCGTTCCATTTCCCGGCTCCACGAACGATGGTCTGATAATCAGAGGGCTTATTATATCCTGTGCGACAGCCACCTACGCAGGTTGCCTAAGTTGTTTAGGGTTGTCATTGCGAACGAGCGCTTTTCGCGAGTAAGGCAATCTCAATATCAACGCGGAGATTGCTTCGCCGAAGACGGCTCGCAATGACACTAAGCTCCTGGGGTTGTCATTTCGAGTAAATCCACAGCGCCAGCGCTTTTCCTTTGGGAAGAAACTGGATTGAAGTTTTTTATTAGCGACTGCTTTTCGCGAGTGACACCCTTGGTGCACCCGAAGGGGTGAGCAATCTCCAGTCTTGTTATAATCAAAGTATTGAACATAAAAGTCACCCACCAACCGCTGCCCTCCTATCATTTCGAAGGAAAGATCCCCGTCCCAGAGGATAAGGGCTATGTGCAGAATTACCTGGATTTCCCCTTCGACGTGCCTTAGGGCGTGGGCGCTCTGCGCTTGCGCCTGCAATACGCCCCGCCGAAGGTGGGGGAGATCAATAACCTGATCACCCTGGGTCTGTACGACCCGCACGGTTTCCGCGGCAACGCCCACCGCTACCCGCCGGACAGGCAGGTCGTCCTATCTCCGGCGACGACCACCTCCGGATTCCTGCCGGGGCCGGCGCCTGCCGGCCGGTGGCTGGCGCAGCTTGCCGGCCAGGTGGTCATGTCCAGTGAACCGCCCTGTGCTTATTCACTGGACATCGACCTGCTGCCGGCGGCCGAAGGGCGCCGGATCAGCCAGGCTGAAACGCCTGCCCCACGCCAGCCGGCTGGCACGGCGAAGGTCGGCTGGTACCGCGGCGAGCTGCACAGCCACACCCTCCACTCTGACGGCAAGCTGACAGTGCCAGAATTGATCGCCGAAGCGCGCCGCTTCCAGCTCGATTTTCTGGCCATCACCGATCACAACACCACCAGCGCCCTGGGCCAGGTCGACCAGGCGGTCCTGGATGGACTGCTGGTGATCCCCGGCCTCGAGCTGACCACTTTTTACGGGCATGCCCTGGCGCTGGGGGTGGAAGATTGGGTGGATTGGCGCACCGGTTACCAGGGTTGGACGATGGAGGATGCCGCCCGCCGCACGCACGAACTGGGCGGCCTGTTTATCATCGCCCACCCCAACGACGTTGGCACGCCCTTCTGCACCGGCTGCCACTGGGATGATACGGATTTCGACCTCGACCTGGTGGACGGGGTGGAAATCTGGAACGGCAGATGGCGAAACCCCGGCTCCGGCAACACAGTCAACCTGGATTGGTGGCAACGGCTGCAAAACGGGCCGCGGCGCATGCCGGGTACCTGCGGCGGCGATTACCACGAACCCGGCGAATGGGGATGGGGAGGTGGGGCCCCATTCAGCTACGTCTACGCCGCCAGCCTGTCGACGGCGGATATTTTGGATGGCCTCCGTCATGGGCGGGTGATGCTCAGCCGTGGGCCGTGGCTGAGTCTGCGCGTTTCGCCAGGGGACGGCAGGGGTTCGGCCGGAATCGGCGATACGCTGCGCACCCGCGCCCGGCGCATGCGGCTGGAGCTGGCCTGGGAAGATGCGCCATTGGGAGCGCGCTTGCAGGTGCATGGCCAGCAGCACGTGATAGTGGACGAGGCGATCGCTGAGACCGGCTCGCTTCAGCCATGGTTGGAGATACCTGCGCAAGAGCGCCTGTGGGTAGAAATTTATACAGCCGATGGGGCGCTGAGCGCCTTCACCAACCCGGTGTTCATCCAAAGCGAACCGTAAACTGAAAGATTCACCGGCGCTTAGTCACATCTAAACCTTTGCCATCTATCATAGGGTAAGAAGAAAAATCCAATTCCGCACAATTACCCTCGAAACTGAAAGGGAAACCTATGGCAAAGAAAACCCTCTTCCTCCTGTTAGCACTCATACTGATGATCAGCCTGACCGCCTGCTCGGCCATCCAACTGCCCTGGGCGAGCGCCTCAACCCTCGCCAGTCAGGCAAGCTCACATACCAATTTTGCCAGCCAGCCGGTAAAAAATAAGCTGGCTGTCGGGCTTTTGAAATTGGAAGGCAGCGACCTGGCCATCACATTCACCCAGGCTAAAGAGCTGCTGCCGTTATGGAAGGCAGTCAAGAGCTTGAGCACGGACAGCAACACCACCCCAGGCGAAATGGCCGCTCTGTATGTGCAGATCGAAGGCGTGCTGACCACCAGCCAGCTCCAGGCCATCGAAAATCTGGACTTGTCGGCCATTGAATTGACGGCGCTGGAACAGAAATATGCAGCTCAAACTACCGAGAGCGGCTCGGTTTCAACCAGCACAACCAGCCAGACAGCACAATCCACGCAAGCGCAGGGCGGGGCAGGTGGACCGGGCGGTGACATCCAGGGGGTCAGCGATCCCACCCTCGGCGGTATTCTTGGCGGCGCCCCGGTTGCGGTGCAATCGAGCGCCTCAAACAGCTCCTCGACCAGCACCTCCAGCACGGGAAGCCAGGCCAACCTCAACTTGCTGCTGGCAGACCCGGTAATTTCCCTGCTGAAAGCCCGCATTGGCTCGCTGGGCGCCTGATTAATAATTAACCCTCACCCAATGCAATACAGCCGCACTCAGATACAGGTGCGGCTTATATAATGATTATTATCATAATAATCTAATAATACCGTGATATAGTTTATTGATATATTATATTGGGAGCCTATGCTCCCCATCCCCTTCTACTTCCCAAGCTAATCCGACTCCCTGAAAAGGTACGTATGGTTAAGAAGTAACCTGAATCATTCAGGTGATTGTCCATACTTGTACGATGGCTTGAGGGACGGGGATGACGTAAAGGAGATTGAGAATGAGCGACACTATTGAAACAAAAAATGTCCCTGAAACAACGCCGGCCAATCCCGTCGCGGGTGAACGTAAGAAACGCATTGCCCTGGTAGCCCACGATAACAAGAAACATGATTTGCTGGAATGGGCCTGCTACAACCGCGAGCTTTTGATCAAACATGACTTGTACGCCACCGGCACGACCGGCCGCCTGCTGAAAGAGGCGCTGGAAACCGACGTTACCTGCCTGCAGAGCGGCCCTCTGGGCGGCGACCAGCAAATCGGCTCGCGCATCGCCGAAGGGGAAATCGACCTGCTGATCTTCTTCTGGGACCCGCTCGAACAGCAGCCGCATGATACGGACGTAAAGGCTTTACTCAGGATTGCGGTGGTCTGGAATATACCAGTAGCCTGCGACCGGGCCACGGCTGATTTTATCATTTCATCCCCGTTGATGACCGGACCTTACGAGCGTTTACTTCCAGATTACTCAGCCATCATCGAACGCTTTACGGTGGAAGATGAAAACGAGCAGCCGCTTCTGCTGACCAATAAAAATCTGGTCCACATGTCCGATTGAGCTGAAATTCTATCAATCAAAAGTCGCACGCTCCGGATGGTTATTTTCATCCGGCCCATTTTGCTTAGAGTGAATTTCACCGCAGAGACAAAGAGAAAAAGGAGAAGAGGATTTAATATAAGAAAAAGAATTTTAGATCGGAGAGATTGTTTTCTAAATGAACCCAAAGGAATTGAAAGCAAGAGACAGGCGACTTATAATGAATCAAAACGAGTGTTAAAAAGGAGGTTTTTCTATGTTTGACACGTTGGAACACCACCCTGTCGTCCTGATCCCATTGCCCGATCACGATTTTGACCCAACCGAAGCGGCCACGCCCTGGAAAGTGTGCACCGGTCGGGGATGGAAAGTTGTCTTCAGCACTGAACACGGCCAGGTCGCCGCGGCGGATTATCGCCTGCTCAAGGGGCTTATCCTGGGCCCGCTGGGCGCCAGTCCAAAAGTTTTGGAGGCCTACCGCAGCATGCAGCAAGATGACGCTTACAACCACCCGATTACCTACAGCGATATCGAACCGGCGCAGTTTACTGCGCTTATGCTGCCGGGGGGACACGCCCCAGGCGTGAAACAATACCTCGAAAGCTCCGTATTACAGGCTAAAGTTGTCGAATTCTGGAAGCAGGGCAAGGTGATCGGGGCCATCTGCCACGGAGTGCTGATAGCGGCGCGCGCCATCGATCCGGATACCGGACACAGCATCCTATACGGCTCCAAAGCCACCGCCCTGACCAAGGACCTGGAGGTGACCGTCTTTTCGCTGACGTTCTGGCTGCTTGGCCGGCGCTACCGCACCTACCCCTGCTACGTAGCCGATGAAGTGCGCGGTGTCCTGGAACACCCACAGGATTTCAAAACTGGCCGCAGAATGCTGGAACCTTTTGCAATTCGAGATGGCCGGCTGGTCACCGCACGCGCGTCATTGGACGCGGATGTTTTCACCAACCTCTTTGTAGAAGTAGTTGAAGAGCACATGATATGATCCTCCCCGAAAGGGTTCCCTGACCCTATGACCAGCCTCATCTGTATAAAATGTGGCGATAGGTATTCGGTAAAAGACCCAGTCTGGAAATGCGACTGCGGCGGCTTGCTGGACCTTGAATTCAGCCCGCTATTCGACCGCCGGGCCATCACTTCCCGACCGCTTTCCTTGTGGCGCTACCGGGAAGCCCTGCCGCTTGAAGATGACCGCAATATCATCACCTTCGGCGAGGGTTTCACACCCCTGACCCCCTTCAAACTCGACGGGCGGGAGATCTTGATTAAACAAGACCAGCTTTTCCCCTCCGGGTCTTTCAAGGACCGCGGGGCGGCTCTGTTGATCAGCAAGGCCAAAGAGCTGGGAGTGACAGAGGTGGTCGAAGATTCGTCCGGCAACGCCGGCTGCGCCGTAGCGGCCTGGTGCGCCCGGGCGGAGATTGCCTGCCAGATCTTCTGCCCAGCCTCGACCTCTCCGGGCAAGACCGCCCAAATTGCGATGTATGGGGCGCGGCTGGTGCTGGTGCCCGGCTCGCGTGAGGATACCTCGCGGGCGGTTCTGACAGCCGCCGCACAGCATTATTACGCCAGCCATGTATGGAACCCATACTTCTTTCACGGCACCAAGACCTGGGCGTATGAGGTGTGGGAGCAGCTTGGTTGGCAGGCGCCTGATACAGTCATCCTACCGGCGGGCAACGGCACGCTGCTGCTGGGGACCTATATCGGTTTCAAAGAACTGCTGGCCGCCAGCGAAACCCACCAGATGCCAAAAATCGTGGCGGTTCAGTCGGAAAACTCCGCCCCGCTGGCCAAAGCCTTCCGGGAAAACCT
This sequence comes from uncultured Chloroflexia bacterium, assembly GCA_963820415.1. Classification (GTDB taxonomy): domain Bacteria; phylum Chloroflexota; class Anaerolineae; order Anaerolineales; family Anaerolineaceae; genus CAWFZT01. The sequence continues at coordinate 805,395 of CAWFZT010000006.1, forward strand.
GGATTACGTACCGACTATCGAAAAAAAAGATACCCTGGCGGAGGGGATTGCCATCGCCGAACCGGTGCGGGGCATGCAGATCGTGCAGGCAGTCCGCGAAACTGGCGGGGATTTCATGACCGTCAGCGATGCCGAGGTGGAAGCGTCGCTGGTCGAGCTCAGCCGGCAGGGAGCTTACATCGAGCCGACCTCCGCCGCTACTACCGCAGCGGCAGCCCGCTACCTGGCGAACAAACCTGAAAGTGAACTGGCGGTGACCGTTTTTACCGGTCACGGCCTGAAGAGCACCGAGAAAATGTTGAAGGTCCTGGAACACCAGAGGCGCTGATAGAAATTACCCTGAATGACTGCGGCACCAAGCCGAAACCAGCCTGACCCTTTCGATGGCCTCCTGGCTTGTGCCTTCCGGCACCTCGTCCGAAACCCCCAACACCAGGCGTGGGGAGAAATACTGCACCACCTTTTCAACGCAGGCCATCAGCTCATCTCGCGAATAGGTATCCATAAAGAGCACGGCCGGGATGCCGTCCAGCAGGATTTTATCGCCAATGTGCTCCCGCATCTCTTCCAGGGTGCAGTCTCCCTGCGGGGTGGGGGTGAGCGCTTCAAGCCCATCGAAGGGCAGCTCCTTGAGGTATTTCAGGATCGAATGGAAGTACCCGTCGATGTGGCTGTGGGTGAAGATTCCGGCCTGGCGAAGCTGGCCGGAGCGCTTCGCATACCAGGGGATCAGGTATTTTTCAAAATAGCGAGGTGAAAACAGGGCTTCGTGAATGTTTTCTCCAAAATTGATGATCTTGACCAGCCTGCTTTGGATGACCTGTTCGTAAAGCTGTTCGTAGGAGGCGTCGATGGCTGCGAAGGTATCTTCGACCTCTTGGGGTTCATCGGCCAAGGCGTAGATCAGGTGCTGCATTTTCATGTAGGTCTGCGCCAGAGCCTGGTAAGGGCTCTTCGGCATCCAGAACTGCGGCTCACCACGCGGACCGATGAAATCACTGCCGATCTTAAAAATTTTGGGTGAAAAAGTCAATTCTCTGCGTTCTAATAGCCAGCGCAGCGCCTTCAAATCCGCCACGGTCTTGACCGGAAATTCGACCGTGCGCCATTCATGGTCAATGGTGTATTTCAGCCGCTCGGTCAGTTCTCCGTAAGGGGTGTGGAAGACTTTCAGCCAATCCTGGCCTCCGATTTGCTCGGTCCGCTTTACTTCCGGGCCAAACTTTTCAACCACCGGGTCCGGGATGCCAGTTTCGTAATGGATATAGCGCATGGAAACGCGCACGTCGTCGTAAAGATCGCGGACTTGCATGCCTGAATACGCCGGGGGAAGCAGGGAAAACTCCTGGTGCCAGTGAAACCACGGCTCAAAACGCGGCTGGAAAAAAACTTGAGGCACAGTTTTACGCTGAAAGACTCTCAGGTTCATTTCACGGAAAGTCATGGTTGAATCGATCATGCTGTGCTCCTCTAGAGGTTGCCAACCCGCAAGATCTGCGGCTCACCCAATGAATGTGGCCAGTCCAACACTGTGGGAATGCCCGGTAGAACATCGAAGAAATTGTCCGGCAGGATTTTTTCACCATCCAAATCCAGGCAAACCCTCCAGGCAAAAACTTCACTCTCGAATACAGCTTGCTCTCCCTCCAGATGGACCCTTACAACGGCCTCAGGCCAGACCATTTCTCTGTAGAGAGGGAGGAAAAAGCAATCACGGGCGGCCTCTTTCCCATTCTGGCTCAGGATGGCGAAAGCGGCGTGAGTCTTATCTCCCAGGCGCGCCCATTCTCCCGCCTCGAATTCAGCCAGCAGGGTGGAAGCGTTGGCAGGCAGGCTAACACGGTGGTGGATATTCAATGGATACCCGCCCGCCAGGGCGAACAATCCGCAGCGCAGTTCACCCTCCCAGGGTGCACCCTCGTTGATTCCAAACACTTTCATTTTGCCGTCCTCCAGGGCGATGATGACTGCCAGCGGCTGGAAGGCGCGCCGCACCGGATAGAAAGACGGGGTGCGGCGCAAGTAATAATCTACGATGGTCCAACTACGGGTGACCGGCCAGTTATCATTGTACATCCAGAAAATGGCTGATGCCGAGTCAAACATGCGCCGGCGGAAATTGCGGATATATTCCCCTAGACCTTCACCCTGAACGACCCCACCATAATAGACAAAATCCTCGATGGTCATTGCGTCCACCGGTTTGCCTATCCAGCGCAATACCAATTCATCGGCGTAATCTCGATCTCCTAACGCAGATATCCCGTTATCATGTACCTGCCAGGCAAAAAATCCGGGGCGATCCTGTCCCAATGGCAGGCAAGCCCGCATGGTCGGCAATGCCGTCGGTCCCAAGATACCACCTTCGTTGGGGAAACGGCAGATCATCTTGCGATAATCCCGGAAATCGGTGTTGGTAAAACCGACTGTCCAGGGATGCTGGTCGCCCATATCATCCCGCCGGGGAGATTCGAGATTGGGTGAATAGGGTGAGCTGGGCTGGTAATAGCGCGTACCATCCTCTTGCTTGAGAATCACCGGCAGCACCATGTGGAACAAGGCGTAATCCGGGTGAGCCACGCCCTTTTCGTAGCCCCAGTGGTAGTTACCCTCCTCCATTTCATTATTCCCGCACCACACTACCAGGCTGGGATGGTGCGCCAACCGGCGCACCTGGTAGGCCGCCTCACGTTTTATGTCAGCCAAAAAGGCTTCGTCGGTCGTGGGATATTTGGCGCAGGCAAAGATGAACTCCTGCCAAAGCAGCAGACCCCTTTCATCGCACAGATCGTAAAGATCATCGCTTTCATACAGGCCCCCACCCCAAATACGTAACATGTTGAAATTGGCCTCCAGGGCGCGCTCCACCAGGGCGGCGTAGCGGGGTCGGTCAAGCCGGGCAAAGATCATGTCCGCCGGTACAAAATTGCCGCCTTTGACGAAAATCGGTTTACCGTTCACTTCGAGGATAAAATAATAGCCGCTTTTTGAATGGGGTGCCTGGTTGACGCGCACGTGGCGAAAACCAACTCGGCGCTGGCCGGCGGCTACCTGCCTGCCATCTACCGCCAGGGTGGCCTTCACCTGGTACAGGTGCTGCTCGCCGTGCCCGACCGGCCACCACAAACGCGGATTCTCCAGAGAAACCTGCGCTTCGATGGACTGCAGGCCAGGTTGTATCTCAACCTCGACGGCTTTTTTCTGCCCGGTCCCGTCAATCTCAACGGTTAAAACACCCGCCTGACTATTTTGTTTCAATCCCTCAACGAAAAGGCGAGCGGTTACTTTGCCTTGCACGAGATCCACCGAGAGGTCAGACAGGGCCACCATGCGCTCGAGCCGCACTGTCTCGGCAATCTCCACATACACGTTTCCAGAAATGCCCACATTAACCAGGCGAGTGGACCAATCCCAGCCAAATGAAGATTGAGTCTTGCGCAACCAGTTGCGCTTGTGTAAAAGTATGTCGCGCTCCATGCCGGTGCCTGTGATTCCGGGACGATTGCTCACTGAGAACAAACCTAATTCAATCTCGACCACCAGGAGGTTTTCCCCTTCTTTTAGCTTACCAGTCACATTCACCCGGCAGGGATAAAACACATTGGCGTGGCGCCCAATCTCCTCACCGTTCAGGTAAATAACGGCGGCCAGGTCCAAACATTCGAAGACCAGCCAGGCCCGCTGTCCGGTGGCTAAAGCGGGGGCGCTGAAAGTGCGGCGATAATACCAGATGGTTTCCTCCACCCAGCGCGCCGCCAGACAGTTCAGACCCAGGTTGGTATCCTGCAAAATACCGGCGCGCATCAGGTCCAGATGGACCTCTCCCGGCACCTGCCCCTCAAAGGCGTGGACGGCATCGTAGTACGGAGACATCGTGCGGACAACACTGTCGCCCCTTTGGCCATCGTTCCAGCTTAACTGCCAGGTGCCATTTAAATCGATGCGTGTGTTCATGTTTTCTCCTGATGCTTAATTTTGGGGAAAATAGCGGTTCGGATCGAAATCAGCCAGACGCTAACTGAGAGGTTCTTTTTGGAAAACCTCTCTATTTTAATCCAGTTGTAGAGATACCTTGGATGAAAGCTTTTTGCCCGAAGAAGTAGAGAATGATGGCTGGGAGGATAGTGAGAGTAGAGGCCGCCATGAGTTGTTCCCACTCCACCGCGCGGTTCGAGCGGAACTGCAGCAAGCCCAAAGAGAGCGTCCAGTTCTTTTCATTCGAAAGGTAAAGCAAGGGACCCAGGAAATCGTTCCAGGTCCACATAAATTCGAAAAGGACTACCGCCACTACAGCCGTCTTCGCCAGCGGTATGACGATTTGCCAGTAGATCCGCGGTTCCGAACAGCCATCGATACGGGCGGCCTCGATCAGCTCATGCGGTAAGGTCATGAAGAACTGGCGAAACAGGAAGATCGAGAAAGCGTAACCAAACCAGCTCGGAACGACAAGAGGAGCAAAAGTACCCACCCAGTGCAGCTTGGTAAACACAATATACAGGGGAATCATGGTAACCTGGAAAGGCAGCATCATGGTTGCCAGCACCAGGTAAAAAACCGCATCTCGGCCGGGCCATTTCAGCATCGAAAACCCGTAAGCAGCCATTGAACAGGATAAGACCGCCCCGATCGCTTTAGTTGCAAAAATGAAGACAGTATTTCCCATGTAGCGCATGAACGGGATCTGTTGGAGGGCCAGGACGTAGTTGTCCCAATGCCATACCTTAGGAAAAAGCGCCGGGGGCATCGAGACAATTTCGCTGGCGCTCTTGACGGAAGTGAGCACCAGCCAGACGAAAGGAAAAAAGAAGATCAGGCCTACCAGGATCAGCACCAGGTGTTTCAAAGCCGGTTCACCGAAACGGTGCATAATGGATTGAAACTTGCGCTGAACGGGTATTGACCTGGGATATGCAAGGGGAGCAGCCATATTAATAACCTCCACGATCCGGACATCGATCAGATATCATAGTGAGTCCAGATGTTTGACGTGCGCAGCAAAATAAAGGTTATAAAAAGGATGATCAAGAAAAGGATCCAGGCCATGGCTGAGGCATAGCCCATTTTCAGATAGATGAACCCCTGGCGATAGATATACACCGCATAATAGAGCAGCGAATAACACGGCGCTCCGTCCGCCCCACCGCCTGTACCAGAAATAATATAGGACTGGGTGAAAATCTGAAAGGCGCCGATTACACCGGTAATCAAGATAAACAGAGTAACCGGAGAAACCAGGGGGATCGTGATTCCAAAGGTGCGCTGTACCCAATTTGCTCCATCCAGCATGGCTGACTCGTAATATTCCTTGGGAACGTTTTGTAAAGCAGCCAGGTAGAGCACGGTCGAGGCGCCGACGCTCCATAACCCCATCAAGATTACGCCCGGCTTTGACCAGGACGGGTCGGCAAACCAGGCCGGAGAGCGCAACCCGACTGTCTGTAGGAGGAAATTCAATATACCGTACTGGGGATTGAGGATCCACAGCCAGAGCAGAACACCCGCTACCGGGGGGACTACTACAGGTAGATAGTAGAAAGTGCGGTATATGGCAATGCCGCGCACCTTCATATTCAGCACCAGGGCGGTTACGAAAGCGAAGATGATACTGAACGGGACCCCTATCACTACCATATAAAACGTGTTATAGATCGCTTTCCCGAACAGGTCATCATTCTTAAACAGGTCGATGTAATTAGCGAAGCCCAACAACTGCTCAGGTTTGACCAGGGATTTATCGGTGAAACTGTAATAAAAGGAGGCCAGGGTCGGGTACACGTTGAATAAAAGAAACCCGATAATCCAGGGCGTAATGAAAATCAAACCCCATGCCATATCACGGCGTGTTTTTCTTGATCGCAGGATTGAATTAATCGCCATCAAGTACCTCCCGGGAATTTCCAATTAACGAAAAGTGGAGGGGAGCATCGATCTCCCCTCCATCAGTGTACACGGTCTCGTTAGAGGTTTAACTTCTTCAAAGCATCATCCAACTTGGGCTGCATGTCGGCCTTCAACTTGGTCATTACCTGGACCGGATCATCACCATCTTCAACGACCTGAGCCCGGGCGGCAGTATAGCCATCATGGTATTCGGAGCCAATCGGTGAGTTGATCGTCATCGGTTTGATGTCCCCATTTACCCAGGGATCCTCCAGTACCCACTTGTAGAGAGCGTTCGTAGTCTTGGCTGCCTGCAGTTTGACCCCCTCCTTGGTGGGGGAGGCGTTCCCGACTTTTAACCATGATATCCGAGGAGATATCCGGCTTGAGCAGGTGCAGGGTGAGCTTAAAAGCTGCGTCCGGGTTGGTTGCGGCGGTCGGGATGACCAGCGGGTTGGTGTTGGCGACCATGACGTTCTTGACCTCGGGCTTGTCGGCGGGATGCGGCAGGTAAGTGCCGCCCAGGTCGATATGGAGGTCGGGCAGGGCATCCACGAAACTTGGTACCCATTCGCCGTTCACATACATGGCGCCGCTACCATTGAAAATGGGGTGAGTGGGTGAGGTTTCGTCGGCATTGTTGCTGGAAGTCCAGCGGCGGATCTCGTCGGTGGTGTACTTGGCGTAGAACTGTCGCATCCAATTCAGCGCAGCGATGCTGGCGTCGCTGTCGGGGGTGACTTTTTTGTAATCGCCGCTCCAGATCGACCCTCCGTAGGCGTATGGCATGACCGTTGGGTCCCCATCCTGACCAGTCAGCACCAGGTAGCCGAGTTTCTGGATCTGGATGCCGTTGAGCACGGTGAGCTTATCATTGAACTCCCACACCTCTTCCCAGGTGGTAGGCGGTTTCTCCGGATCCAGGCCAGCCGCCTTGAAGTTGGCCTTGTTCCACCAGAAGACGGTAGTGATGTAGTTGGAGAGAGGCAAGCCAATCTGCTTTACCCCCATCAGGTTTCCGGAGGAAACCCCCAGCGGGTGCAGGGTGGTCATATCGAACTTGGCCGCCTCGATCATCGGTGTCAAGTCGCGCAAGGCGCCTGCAAAACCCCACGAGCCAACTGCCCCGGCGTCCCAGGTCATCAATAGATCCGGAGGGGTGCCAGCGCTGATGGCGGCGATCATTCTGGCATGGTCACGGATAGGTAGAAAGTCAACTGCGATGCCGGTCTGGTCGGTGAAAATTTTAACTCCTGCCTGGAGGGCATCCGCATCCTTGCCGGCCCATTCAGGCCAGAAGACCATTTTGCCGGCAGCTGCGGCCGGGGAAGTCGTAGTTGGGGCAGGATTGGCTTGCGCGCTGGTTGCCGCGGGGGCTGCAGCGGTCGGAGTAGCCTGCGGGGCGCAGGCCGCCAGCGCTACCCCTGCGGTGGCCAGGGCGCTCAAGCGTAGAAAATCACGTCGGCTGAGACTTTTCTTATTCATTCGTTTCTTTCTCCTTCAGTTACTCCTTGATGTTTGTTTGTATGTGGTGAATATGATTGATCCTGAAATAACCAAGACTGGCAATTGGCTCAACTAAGACACACGATAGTCCCTTTCGTTGGCCTTCGCCTCCACCGAATTGATTGGTCACTGGCCTCCTTTCCAAAGCATGTTTCTCTATAAACCGGGCCTTCTTTTTTGATATCCGCGGAACTCTAAAAAGCCGGTAAAACCCAGGCGAATTGACAGCTAATTTGGATAGAATATAAAGGGAAAAATGAAGAGGAAGATTTAAATAATGATATCCCTAATAAGGTCCAAATAAAAGACCAGTCTAGTCAAGTTTCTGCCTGAAATATGACAAGAATTTGCCATTCGGGCCCTTTGGGAAGCCCCGTGATGAACTCCCGGACTTCCACGCTAAATCCCAATGAGCCGTTATTCAGGGGGACGGGGGATTTTTTCGATCAGTTATAATAAGAATAGCATGACACCGTCTCCCTCCGAACTATTTCAGAAACAATTACGCAGCACGTTGAACCACCTCTACGATCCTGAATATCTGCGCCATAGTCCTCTGGCAGGGATGCTGCACGTGGCAGGGCAGTTTGACACCCCTATGTTATTGCAGCGGATTTTTAACCGAAGCTATCGAAAGCCTTCACCCCAACCCGATTATTTCGGTCAAATCTCAAGCCTGGAATACCTATCACGTCCTGCTCTTTCGCTACAGCCAACAGCTCAGCCAGGATGAGGTGGCCACTCAGCTTGGCGTCAGCCCGCGCCAACTGGCACGGGAGCAGGAAATTGCTCTGGAAATGCTGGCATTCTCCCTGTGGGAGCATTATCACCTCGGCCAGAAAGCGGATAATGAAGGAAAGGAATCAGGCGCAATTGCCTCACCGGTGGAAGAGATTGACAATATGGCTGGTGACCTGACCTGGTTGTCCGAAAAACGGCAGGACCAACCGGCCGACCTGAGCGAGGCGATCAAAATCGTGCTCGACCTGGTCAATACCCTTGTCCAGCGCCATGCTGAGAAGCTGAAATTATGCTTTGACGAAAATCTACCCAGCGTAGCAATGCATCCGGTCGAACTCCGCCAGGCTTTGCTCTCTTTGATGAATGTGACGATTAACCACGCTGTGGATGGCGAGATTACGATCCAGGTCGGAACCACGGGACAGGCCATCCTGGTTCAGATCGAAGGAAACAGCAAAACCGCTCATCCCCCCGGCCTGGCCGAGGATGAGGAAAGCCTAAAGATCGTGCATGTCCTGATAAATCTTTGCAACGGCAAGCTCGATGTAAGCGCTCAAGGAAATAATTTTAAGGCTACCCTCTGCCTGCCAGCCTTTAAACCCATCACGGTGCTGGTCATCGACGATAATGCTGACATCTTACAACTGTTGGAACGCTTCGCCATGGAAACGCGTTACCAACTGGTGCATACCCGGGTACCCGGTGAGGTGCTGGGCCTGGTAGAAAAATACTCGCCCCATATCATTATCCTGGACGTGATGATGCCAGAAATCGACGGCTGGCAAATGCTGGGTAAGCTTCGCCAGCATCCCCTTACCAGCCAGATTCCGATCATAATCTGTACGATCGTCGCCCAGGAAGAACTGGCCTATGCCTTAGGCGCCAGCGCTTATATCCATAAACCGGTCACGCGGGATCTGCTGCTGTCGACCCTCGATCTTTTGGCCGCCCAGGCGCCGCCAAGATCTCACTGACGGCCTGAATGCTGGCCAGCAAATCTTTAATAGATAACCCGCCTTTACGAGTAATCTCTATCGAATTGCTGATAATCGGAGTTCCGACCGGATCCAATGATGAGATAACGATGACGGGAATATCACGAATTTCCTCATCCTGGGTTTTCTCTTTAAGCACTTGAAACCCGTCCTTGCCAGGCAGCACGAGGTCTAACAGCATCACATCCGGATGGCGATCTCGCAGCAGATCCAGTGCCTGCTGCCCGTTCATAGCCCTGATAATGCGATATTGCTTTTCTCCGGAGGCAAGGATGCGGCTGAAAAGCTGCAGAGCTTCGGGAATGTCTTCCACCAACAGGACGGTTTCGATGTCTTTCCCCAAATCGTCCATGGAGGAAAGCAGGTCAGTCCGCGACACCGGTTTTAGCAAGTAACGGACTATGCCCAACTGCCGGGCAGTATCACCGCTGCCCGGGACCCAGCAGGTTACGATAGGGGTATCAAAAGGCAAATTTCCTAAATCAGGCGCATTTTCCATGTTACTCCGTTCACCTGGTGGGATATTTAGAATGAGCGCCTGGGCAGGGGAATCATGTAACGCTTTGACTGCCTCCGCTAATGTCCTGGTTGAGACGATCTCAACCCCCTCCATATAGCGCTGGATATAGTGCTGTAAAACCTGGCCGGTTTCCAAAATCACAAACCGTTCGTTCAAGACAGCCACCGGAGCTTTGGATGGCCGAGTTCGGCCTTCATAGGTTTGATAAGGGTTGATCCAACGTCTGGCGCTGTCGTATTCTTTGGAGTCGTCAGGTAAAGCAGGCTGCATGGGCAGGCTGAAAAAGAAGGTGGTGCCCACCCCCACTTCACTTTCCAGCCACATTTTCCCGCCGTGCATTTCAACAAACTGCTTGCTAATACTTAACCCCAAGCCGCTGCCGCCTACTTTGCGCCGGATGGAGCTGTCGATCTGGTAAAAAGGCTCAAACAGGCGCGCCTGTTCTTCCCGGGAAATTCCCGGACCGGTATCAGCCAGGCTGACCACTGCCTGGTGGTCTTCCAGGCGAGCGCGCAACACTACCCCCCCCTGCACAGTGAACCTCCCGGCGTTTGAGAGCAGGTTCAGAATCACCTCGCGGATGCGGGTACTGTCGCAAAACAGTCGCACCGGCTCCTGGGGCAGTTCAATATGGATAAAAAGCCGCTTGGTTTCGAAAAGGGCCGTGACCGCTTCGACGGCCTCATGGAAGATATCATCCAGATTGACCCACTGTTTGCTCAAGGCCATCCGACTGGCTTCGATCTGGCTCAGGTCCAGAACATCGTCGATCAGGGCAGAAAGATGCCGGCTGTTGCGCTGGATGGCTGTGATGTCTGAAAGCAGCATGGTTGGCAATTTTTCACCGTACACCTGCGGGGCCTGGGTGATCATCTCGCAGAAACCGATAATCATGTTGAGCGGGGTGCGCAGCTCGTGGCTGACATTTGCCACGAATTCCTCTTTAACCCTACGGGCCTCCTCCGCCACCAGGTTCATGGCTTTCAACCGGTCGGAAAGGCGTACCAGCTCGCGGTTGGCATGCAGCAGATCTTCCTGAACCTGTTTTAACTCCACCTGCTGGTCACGGGCTTCTTCTATTTTTTTATGGGCCTGGTCATAAGAATAAATCGACCACTGCGCAATGGTGAGGGAAGCTTGGGTGGACGCCCAGCCCAATAATCCTATCAAAGCCCCACCTATAATGGCGATTCCGGTATATTCCCCTGGAAGAGGCGTGAAAGCCAGATTATGCGCAATCCAATAGATTACGCCGACAGCTAGTCCTTCGCTAACCAGCGCGGCCGGCCAACCCAGCGTGACCACGGTTGCCAGGGGAAGCAGCGCATAGAACAAGACAATCACCGGAGACTTCAGCACCCACAATCCCAGGGTGATCGTCGCAAAAAGGCCAACCTGCCAGATAAGCTGGGCAGCCAGGTAATGCCTGGACAGTAAATATAACCCTGCACCAGCAGTGATCAAAAAAAGGAAAGTGAACGGCAATGTAGGCAGCACGGCCTCCTGGGGCCTAAAAGCCAGAATGGGTGCCATCCAGAACAGGAAAAAACCACCAATGATGAGGATCAGGGTGCGCGCCGTGGATTGGATCAACTCAAGGGCGGATTCGGCAAAATCAGGACTGGCCTTTCGGATGATCGGATAGAACATACAAGCTTCCTTTTCTAAAAGCCGGTTCTTCCCCCTCTTGAATATTTCTTCACGGCGTCCATGTTTAAGGTCAGCCCCAGGCCAGGCGCTGAAGGGATGTTCAGCATGCCATCTGCATCGAGCGACCATGCCTGGTTGGGCAGCTCATCAATATAGGGCGATCCGAAACAGAACTCGACCAGGTCGGTGTGAGGGAAGGCCGAGGCCAGTTGCAAATCGGCGGCCAGGCCCACGGCTGTATTCCAACCGTGTGGAATGAAGCGGATGCCATGCTGCTCAGCCATCCAGGCGATATGGCGTTCTTCGCTGATGCCGCCCACTTTGGTTACATCCGGCTGGACGATATCAAAGGCGCCCGCTTCTAACCAGGGCTGGAAGGCCTGGCGACGGGTGAGCACCTCGCCGCCTGCAATCGGTACGGCGGCCGCATTGCGCAGCAGCACATACTCTTTCAGCGCATCAGGTCGCAAAGGCTCTTCAAACCAGGCCACGCCATACTCGGCCAGCATATCGGCAGTCCGCAACGCCCACTTATATCCCTGACCCCAAAAGGCTTCACTTCCGCCAGCATCCACCATCAGAAGAGATTCCGGCCCGATGGCCTGGCGGGCTGCCCGTACGATGGCCTCATCCAGGGCAGCGCCATGGTTCCGTCCAAAAGGTCCCCAGCCGATTTTAAAGGCGCGGAAACCCTGGGCCATGCTCTTCAGTAAGACCTCCTGCATCGGTACAGGCTCATCCATCAGAAGCGAGGCATACGGGCGGACCCGCTCGCGATAGCGTCCTCCCAGCAGTCGGCCGATGGGCTGCCCGGTGGCCTGTCCAAGGATATCCCACAGGGCAATATCAATCCCGCTGATCGCATGTGTGATAGAACCACCTCTGCCCAACCAAAAAGTATTCTGGTGAAGCTTTTCACTCACCCGCTCTGGCTCGAGGGGGTTCTCGCCAAGCCAGAACGGTTCCATATACTTGACCGCGGCGGAGACCAGGCCCTCGTTTGAGAACACGCTGCCTATCCCCACCAGGTCTTCATCCGTATCGACGAACACCAGCGAATGCACGCTGTCTTCCGGTTGCAGCTCGTTGCTCCAACCGCCTTTAGCGGTACCACCCACCAATCCCACCACACGAACAGCTCTAATTTTCATAAGGTAAGCTTCCTTTTCTAAAAGCCGGTTCCTCCCCGCCGTTTCCAATTATAGCATCCGCAGGGGTGAAGATGAAAACCGCCCAGTCGGCGACCTGGGCGGAATGGACATCGGAAATAGCCGACGATGAATTTACCTTATCTCCTGGATTGGAAAGTAGACCTGGTAGCGTTCATCGATGATTTCGTAGAGCGGGATCAGGCGGAAGTTCTCCTGCTGGCCAGTCGTCCGGTAGCCCAAACGCCAGATGTGCCATTCGCGTTCGTTGTCCGGCGTAAGGGCAGCGGCCGGGTTGTCCTGGTTGGCGTAGAGCGTCCTTTCGGTCAGCATTTCCATGCCTAGATTAGTGGGCACATCTTCCAGGTTCTCGTAGTTGGTTTTTTGGGTGTGTTTTACAACCTGGCGGCTGGCGGGGGACTCCTCCTGTACACCCGCCAGGACAACCGGCCCTTCCATGAAGGCCACCGTATCCGACCGGTCGGGCAAGGGGCAGGCGGTCAGCTTTTGCGGCAGCTCGATGCGAAGTGTATCGCTGCGCCACACCTTGCGGATTTCAGCGTAGGAAGAAGGCCGGTTTTCAACCGCCTGCTTTTCTCCATTGAGTGTGACGCTCGGTGCCGTGCTCATCCACCAGGGCAGGCGGAATTTAAGCGCAAATTCCTGAGGCTGGTCACACTCGATCTTTATCAGGTACGCTTTTCCAGAAGGGCGCTGCACGGAGGCAGCCTGGCTGTCGTAAGACAGGGTGACATGTACCGCGGCGCCCTGTCTATCCATTTCAAGCTGGCTGGGAATATATTGGGAAAGCACCAGGTCGCCGCCGTCCAAGTAGAATATGTTATTCGAATACATGGTGTGCGCCTGGACGAGGGTGCCATGGCAGCACCAGAAATCTTCGGTGGGGGAGCCCCATTTCTTCACCGCCCCGGCGCGCAAGGGCAGCCAGTAAGCCACCATGCCGGTGCGCGGATTTTGCTGGGCCAGGATGCCGTTGTAAAGGTTCCTCTCCCAATAATCGGCGTAAACCACCTCGCCGGTCCATTTCTGCAAGTATTCCGCCAGGCGCATCATATTGAAGACGGTGCAGTGTTCCTGGGTCTTCTCTCCCAACCGGGTCGAAAGCTGCCCGGGGGGTGACCAGACCTCGCCGTTGTTCTGCCCGCCGGTGCAGTAATAACCCCGCTCAGTGACGGCCGAACGCCAGTAGGCCTCCACCACTTGGCGCCAGCGCTCTTCACCGGTCACTTCCCAGGCGCGGGCAGCCCCCAGGGCTTCGGGGATGGTGGTGTTGGCATGTTGGTTCACCAGCACGTCTTTACCGGCCAACAACGGGTCGAACAAATGCCGGTGGTCGTAACGCTGCATCAGCTCGTAATGCTCCTTCTCGCCGGTCACGCCATACAGGTTGGCCCACACTTCCAGCATCCCACCCGTCTCGATATCCAGGATGCCATCCCATTGCTGGCGGGTGAACTGGGACGTCCAGCGCGAGAACCAGCGTGTCCATTTGACCAGGACCTCCAGCGCCTGGGAATTGCCGGCCCAGGCGTACATGTCATAGAGTCCCATCAGGGATTTATGCAAGACGTACTGCGGGGCCCATACTTTTTTGCCGCGCCCCAGCCAATCCAGGTACTTTTCAGGGATCGACCCGGCCCATTCCCCGCCGTTTTCTACCTGACAGCGCGCCAGCTCGGAGACGATGCAATCGGCTTTGCCCTTGATCTCCTGGTCCCCGGAGCTGGCATACATATGAGCCGCAGCCGACAGCCAGTGTCCCAGGAAATGCCCGCGCACCTGGCAGGTGGGAGATTCCCAACCCCAGTGAATATCTTCGGGCTTTTCACGCGGCGACCACAACCCGGCTTCCATGTAATAACTCTGCAACAGGTTGTGGGTCTTCAGCGAAAGCATATATTGACGGTTCAGGTTATAGCGGTCTTTGAACAGACCAGGCAGCAAGGTCACTATGCCGGTCGAGATAGGGGTGTATGTTGCTATGCCTGCTACAGATAACTGGGATGCTTTCGTATTCATGGGTGATTCTCCAATCTTTACATACGGACGTGCGCTCAAGCCAACTGTGGACATGGCATGGCCTGCCCCATTACAATCCTGGTACGGGATAGGTTCTGTGAGGCGCAGGATAACAAACCAACTTAATTATTTGCCCGTTTGAGTAAAACGTTTTACTTGAAGTACCTGGTCTAACGCTTGAAATCGACGATGGTAATCCCTTTCATGAAAATATTCTGGGAGAAAAAGAACAGGATCAGGCAGGGCAGGGTGATCATGAGCGCCGCCGCCATATACAGGTTGTAAGGAGTTACCGTCTGCTGGGGGATTTTGAAATTGGTCAGATACATGGTCAGGGTGAATTTCTCGGGGGAGGTCAGAATGATGAGCGGACCGAGGAAATCGTTCCAGAAGAAGACGAAGGCGAACACCCCCACGGCTGCCAGGGCCGGCCTGGAAAGAGGTATGATGATCTTCCAGAAGATGTCCCAATGGGTGGCCCCATCGATGATGGCCAATTCATCATAATCCATCGGAATGGACATGAAAAACTGGCGCAGTAAGAAAATGTTGTAGGCCGAACCAAACCAATGCGGGATCATTAACGGTAGGAAAGTGTCTATCCAACCTATTTTCGTCCAGAGAATGTACTGGGGTACCATGACCACCGCGAAAGGGATCATCAAGGTGCTCAAGATCCCTAGGAAGAGGAAATTCTTCCCTGGAAAGCGCAGGCGGGCGAAAGCGTATGCTACCAGCGAGCTGGATAACAATGTGGCCACAACTCCGTTCAGGGTGATCAATGAAGTATTGAGGGCATAGCGCACCATCGGCGGCACTTGCATGCCCGAACTCTGGCTGCCAACGTAGCTTCTGGTCGCTGCGTCGATAAAATTCCGCCAGATCGGTGGGTTAGGAAGCCAGGTAGGAGGAATAGTGTAAACCAAATCACCCGACTTCAAAGCTGTATTGACCAACCAATAAAATGGGAGCAAGAACAAGGCCGTTAATACAAACAACAGTACATAGGAAACTACTTGCTTAATCAAGCCAGGGTGAAAACGGTTGCCAAACAAGATATAAGTCAATCGCCTGGCAGATTCCGATCTGGATGCAGGAGTCAAAGGTATTCCCGTGCTTAGATTGGACGCCATAATGGTTTCTCCTCAAAAGAGACTAACCTTCCGAGCCTTCATAATAGACCCAGCGGTTGGCAATTGTAAATTGAAGGACCGTTAACACCAGGATGGTGATAAACATGATCCAGGCCATCGCAGATGCATATCCCATTTTCAAAAATGCAAACGCGTTTTGATACAGGTATAAGCCAAAGAAGAGGGTCGCATTTTCCGGCCCTCCCGATGTCATGACGAAGGGTTCAGCAAATGTCTGAATGCCGCCGATGATAGCGATCACCAGATTGAAAAAGATAACTGGAGTTAGCAGAGGCAAGGTAATATTGAAGAATTTTGCAACCTCGCCTGCGCCATCGATTTCTGCTGCTTCATAAAGGAATTTAGGCATTGCTTGCAAAGCGGCCAGGAAGATCACCATAGGCACTCCGACGTTCCAGAGACGCATAATGATCAACGAAAGGAGGGCTGTGTGCTTGTCATACAGCCATCTTGGACCGGCGATACTCACGAGACTAAGCAGGGCATTGATCATCCCAAGTTCGTTGTGATACATCCAGCGCCAGATGACGGCCCCGGCAACCCCGCTGATGACGGCTGGCACATAAAACGCCGTGCGCCAGAAGCTGGATAAGCGCACATTCTGGTTTACCAGGATAGCCAGGAACAGGGCCAGGATCAAAGATAATGGTACTGAGATGAACACATACTCCGCTGTTACCACGATAGATGTTCGAAACAATGTATCAACAGTGAACATATTGATGTAATTGGTCAGGCCAAGAAACCTGGGAGGGGTGATCATTTTCCAGCTAAAGAAGCTCAAGATCATCGATGCGATGATGGGACCACCCATAAACAAGATAAAACCAATTACCCAAGGCGAGATAAAGACATAACCCGCAAGCATTTCACGAACGTGCAGGCTTTTGAGTGAAAATTTGTAAAGAGGAAGGTTTGTTTTAGAAATAGCAGTCATTCGAATAACTCCAAGAAGGATACGGCTTTATACCGTTTGCCGTCCTTGATAGGACACATCCCCTTTGTGTCTGGAAGGGGCTGCCTAAGAAGGCAGCCCCTTCCATATTTTTCGCGCCGCTTGGGTTTATGAGGTCAAAACTACAGTGACCTGGGGGGCAATTGTCGGGAAAAGGTCCTGGGCTTTGCCATCGCCAGCGTAGATCTTTTGGAGGGCATCGCCTATGATCTTCATCGCCTGACCTTCGTTGGCTGGACCGGGGAGCACATGTCCGTACTCCAAAGCCTGTGGGACCACATCCCAGTCAACCGTATAGGGAAGATCAACCACCCAGGGGTGAGGGGTTATGACATTGGTCGATTTCCGCCCACCTGGGAATTTGCCAACCACGCCATAGTTATAAATACCCTTGGTGCTGCAGCAGTAATCGAGCCACTTCCAGGCTGAATCTTTATCCTTGGTGGTGGTTGGGATTGTATTGAACGCACCGTGGGTGATCGTGTCGCGGATTTTCTTGCTTGGTTCAGGAACCAGGTTAAACTTTATCTTCGCGGACACCAGGGTGTTGACATTCCAGACCCCATCGTGCATCATGCCTATTTTACCCGCAGCCATGAGCGTCGCCTCATCTCCCGCGCCACCAACATCCACAATCTGGCTGGGGGACGGCATCACCTTTCCGCTCAGGAGCTGGTCGGCCCAGAATTGGATCGCTTCGATAGCTTCCGGGCTGTCGATGATGCACTTTGTATAGTCTGGGGTAAAGAAATCTCCGCCATTTTGCCGGACCAATTTTAAAGACCAATAGGTCCACCCAACTGGGATCGTCTCGGAACCCCAAACCTTATTGGGGACGTCGGTGATTTTGAGGGCTTTTTGAACGTAATCATCCCAGGTGAAATTATCTTTGTCCGGATAGTCAACCTTTTTATTATCGAACAAATCCACATTGTACATGGTTACGTGCGGGGCGATCACATCCGGAACGCCATAGCGTTTTCCATCAATGATGGGCCAATTCCACCAGTTCTGATAAAAGTCGTCTGGCTTGAAGTTCGGGTCCGCGTCCACATAGGGTTGTATGACTACAATTTGTTGGGCGCGGGCCAGATCCAGACACATGGCCTCCCAGCTACGAAACACGTCCTGCAAACTACCAGCGGCAGTCATGGCAGGCACCTTATTGGCAAAATCACCAATCATCTGCTGTTCAACTTTGATATTGGGATACAGAGCCTCAAATTCTTTTACACTTTGAGCACCACCAGCCACATCATCATGCCGGCCATAAGTGATAGTGATCTGTGCGGCCGAGGGTGCTGCGGTGGTGGGGATGACGGCTGGTGCAGAGGTGTTGGTAGGGGCTGCAGCAACCGGTGCACTGGTATTGGTGGGAGCAGCCGCAGGCGCCTGGGTGGCGGCTGGCGCGCAGGCGGCCAATACGCCGCCGGCGGATGCGATGGAAAGCATCCTTAAGAAATCACGTCGATTGATTTTGGAGGAAACTTTACGGGACATGTCTTTATCTCCTGTAGGGATTGAAATTTGGGAAATGGATTGGTGGAAACAATGGACTTTTGGGGGCTAAGTGATCCCCATACCTGAACCTAAACACGGTATTAACTTATCTGTCGAAACGCCTCCTTGATCATCCGTAGATTTATCACATTTTTTTGAGAAAGTAGGGAAAACGATTTCCTAAATTATTATAGGGTGTTGAAACTCAAATGTCAAGAGGGAATTTAACAGATTCGGGAACCACAATCTGGTTTTGAGCTAATAAATGGCCTTTTTTAGCGACTTTTCGCCCCTAAAACGGCTCATATGACCTTTAAAACTCCAGCTTGACAAGGCTGGTAGAAAACTTTATAATCGGGAAAGGAGAGTGCAAACGTTTTCCTTTTTTCCTAGCCCAAAAACATAATCCAGACCGTCCGGCCAGTTATAGGTTTTTTTCGGAGGGACCATGCCCATCACAATCACCGAAATCGCAAAAGCTGCCGGTGTTTCTCCGGCGACCGTTTCCCGGGCGATGAATAATACCGACCATCCCATGAACCAGGAGACGAAAGAGCGCATCCTGCGCATTGCCAACGCCCTGGGCTACCAGCCCAACATGGTGGCGCGCAGCATGCGCACCGACCGCACCTACACCATCGGCATCATCGTCGAAAATATCTTGAGCCCCTTCATCCCACCGATTATCCGCGGCATCCAGGATTTCTTACACCCCGAGGGCTATTCTAGCATCATCATCAATTCCGATTGGGACCCGAAGATCGAAGCCGATTCGATCTCCTCGCTGAACAACCGCATGATCGACGGGATTATCTTCGTGGAAACCTGGCACCACTCGCCGGATGCGATCGAGAAGATGACCACCAAGCCGTTTGTGTTCGTCCATCGCCTGTTCAATTCGCACAGTCCCAACTCGGTGCTGCCGGACGATTATGGGGGCGCACGCCTGGCCACCCAGCACCTGGCCAAATTGGGGCACCAGCGCATCGCCTTCATCAACGGTCCCAAGGATTGGGATGCTTCGCTGAACCGCATCCGCGGTTACAAGGATGAGTTGGAAGCCTGCGGCCTGCCGCTGGAAAAGAACCTGATCAAAAAGGGCGATTGGGAAGTAAAGGGTGGCTATCTGGCCACCCTGGCCCTGGCGGGAATGCGCAACCCCCCGACGGCGGTGTTCGCCGCCAACGACCTAATGGCGTTGGGCACCATATATGCCCTTCAGGAAGCAAAACTGCGCGTGCCGCAGGACATCGCCGTGGTGGGATACGATAACCGCAATTTCAGCGGTTTCGTGCGACCGGCCATTACCACGGTGACCCTGCCCTGCTACGAGATGGGCGTCTCGGCCGCCAGATTGCTCTCAGACCTGATCAACGACAAAGTAAAAGCTGTCGAGCCGATCGAGGTCAAGGGCGAATTGATCGTGCGGGAGACCTGCGGTGCCATCCACGAGCCGTGGGAAATGGAAGACGACCAGGGTTCCAGCGCCTGGCGCGAGAAACGTCGCGAAATCCTGCATAACTGGTCCGGTAAACGTAACTAATAAGGCCTATAGCATGCCAGAAAACAACCCTTTCATTCTTGCCCACAATTTTGGGGGAATCAACAGCCTGAAACGGCGCGCGGATGTATTCGACACCGAATACATCTGGCCCGAAGAGACCCTGGGCAACGCCATTATCCGCTATCGTTTCCCTGGCGAAGATACCTGGCGCGAAGTGAGCGCCTTTTCATCCGGGGATATCCGCACAGTCGAAGAGAGTCCAAACTCATTGTCCTTCATTTATTCGGGGAAGTCACAAGGCGTCAAAGGCATTAGGGACTTCACCCTCGCGGTCAGGTTCGAAAACCGGGATGGCAGCCTGCTGTGGTTGGTCAGCCTGTACAACACCACCGGCCAGGAAATTGAAATCGGCGACCTGGCTCTACCCCTGCCCTTCAACAACAAGTTTATTCATGATAACCTGACCAATTTCACGCAGACTGTCTCGCGGCACAGCTTCATTTCAGGCCATGCTTCATTCATATTTTGGATGCGCCAGAATGGGATTGGGCCTTTCCTGGTGATGACCCCCGCCGGCGGCACGAAGTTGGAGTATTACCAGCGCCACGATTACAGCACGCGTGAGATCTCTGCCCCCTATTGGGTCTTCATTCACTCCGCCGCTAACGGCGCCGGCGAACAGCGCGGCACCTGGCGCCAGCCGCATACCTCTGCCAGATTGGCGCCGCAGGGCAAACCGGGCGATGCTCTCAAGTATGCCTTCAAACTGCAATGGGCCGTCGATTATAACCAGGTGCGGCAGATCCTGTTCGAGGAAGGACTCTTCGACGTTCAGGTAGTGCCAGGCATGACCGTCCCTGAAGACCTGGAAGTCAAGTTTTCACTGCGCACGCATAACCGCCAACACCAGGTCCGCCCGGAATTCCCGGAGCAAACCCGGGTAGAATACCTCGGAGAAAAAGAGGAGAACACTTTCCTCTACCGGGTCAAATTTACCCGCCTGGGCGAGAACGCCCTGACGGTAACCTATGGGGATGGGCGCTATTTACTGCTGGAGTTCTTCGTCACCCAGCCCCTGGAAACCCTGATCAAAAAAAGGGCCGCCTTCCTGGTAGACCGGCAGCAGCACCGCATCCCTGAAAAATGGTACGACGGCCTGTTTTCGATCTGGGATATGAAAAACCGCGTTCTGCGCGGCCCGGAAAACACGGATGGCTTCGATTACTGGTATGGCTATATCGTCGCCTGCGACGACACTGCCCTGCCCAAAGCCCCGTACATCGCCGCTAAAAACCTCCATTTCCCGGACAAGAAAGAAATCGAGGCCCTCGAATATTATTTGAAGAATTTTTTGTGGGGAAAACTGCAGCGCACCGATCAGGAAGAACCTTATCCGTACGGCATTTACGGCGTACCTAACTGGTTTGAAAACCGCTACAGCGAACACGGCTTCGATTCTCAGGGCATGGGGCTCGAACATGTCTGGCGCAGCTATGACTATCCCCACCTCATCATGCTGTACTATCATCTGTACCAGATCGCCCGGCAGTTCCCCGGCCTGGTTGGTTATCTGGATGCGCCCGGCTATCTAAAGCGCGCCTGGGGCACGGCCAAGGCCTATTTCGACACCCAGACCCTGCCTCAAATGGTGGGCTATCCGGCGCTGCCTTTTCAAAACAAGCCACGGACCACCCTGTATTGGGCTTACAAAATTGGCATTTACAACGAGCTGCTGATCGTGGATTTGATCGAAAGCCTGGAGCAAGAAGGCCTGGCGGAGGAAGCCGGCTGGTTAAGAAATGAATGGGAGAAAAAAGTCAAGTTCTTCATCTACGACGATCCCTATCCCTTCGATTCGGAATTCCCTTTCGATACGACCGCCTACGAATCCACCCACGCCGTGGCGAAATATGCTCTGGACAACCGGCTCGAACCGGACGAGAACCTGTGGTACGATGAGAACCGCGCCAAATGGTATTCCCACCCCTCCATCAAAAAAGAAGACGCCCAAGCCTTCATGGAAAAACAGATACTGGCTAACCTGGCCGTGCGCGGCTGGCTGGAACCGGCCTACTACCTGCTCGGCAGCGATTACCGCGGCGGCAAATCGGTCAGGTACCAGCTCAGCTATATGTCTCAACTGGGCGGCTGGGCCATCCTGGATTATGCACTGAATTACGCCAGCGATCCTTTCCCCTACCTGCGGTTGGGTTATGCCTCCTACCTGAGTTCCTGGGCGCTGATGAACACCGGCACGCCCGAAACCAATTATGGCTTCTGGTACCCGGGACCCGAAAATGACGGCGCCTCGGGCTGGGCCTTCCTCCCTGAAAAATATGGGCAGATGTGGATCCGCAAGGGCACCGGGCGCGGAGCCTGGTTCTACGATGGCGAGATCGACCTGGGCTACTGCGGCGCCCTGCGCATGGCGGCGGCGGTGATCGCCGATGACCCTATTTTTGGGCTGGTGGCCTATGGGGCAGAACTCACCGCCAACAGTGAAACCATCGAGATTGTACCCAGGGATGGCTTGAGGAAACGTGTCTGCTACGTCGACCGGGCGGTGCGGCTGCAGATGGCACTGGATTGGGATGGCTTTGCCGGCGAACAACCGCTCCGATTAAGCAAAGATCTGCACACGTTGCATTTCACCCTGGAGAACCGCACCGGCGATACACACGTCACCACCTTGAGCCTGCAGGGATTCCCCATGGGGAAATACGAAGTTTCCTGGAACCAGACGATCCTTCCCCTTGTCTTTGGTAAACAGGTCGACGTTCACATCCCGGTGAGCGGAGAAAGGCTCCTCCAGGTCAGCTTGCGCCGCATGGATTAAAATAATCCCACTGCTCTGCAATCCCATTCAAGGAGAATCCGCATGACCACCTCGGCCGTCCGCCTGTACCGAAGTAATCCGTGCCTGTTCATCAACGAGCAGCCGGTTCCCCCCGTGTCTGCTTTCGTCAAGCCCAACCACATCGAACGCTTCAAGCAAGCCGGGGTGACCCTGTTCACCAGCCTGTTCTGGAACGTGAACTGGTGGATCGCTCCGGATACATACGATTTCAGAGTGCTCGACGAGCAATTCTCCCAATACACCGCTGTCATCCCAAACGGTTTTTTGATGCCGCGCATCGACCTGGCTACCGCCGGTTACCCCTGGTGGGGCCAGGCAAACCCGAATGAAATGGTAGTGCTGCGCAACATCCGCACCGGCGAGATGATGGACCCTACCGAATCGGATCCACGCGGTGAACAGCACCTCCACCACGGCATCCATCTAAAAAAGCTCAACCTGCATTCTTATCATTCCACCAAATGGCGAGTGGATGCCGGCCGGGCCATGGCCACCCTGGTGCGCCACGTCGAAAACCAACCCTACGCCAACCGGATCTGGGGCTGGCACATCTGCAATGGCTGGCCGCAGGAATGGTTTCACTGGGGGGAATACCTGCTGGACGGCCTGGAAGACTATTCGCAGGCCGAACAAGCCGGTTTCCGAAACTGGCTGCGCCAGGCCTACCAGAACGACGAGACCAGGGTGCAAAAAGCCTGGGGAAGACCAGTGTTTTTCGACCAAATCGTTGTTCCCGAACCGTCCGAGAGGGTCAGGACTTCGCACGGTGAATTCTATGATCCAGTCAAGGACCGGCTGGTGATCGACTACACCCAATCGCTGAGCGATTCGGTGGTCAATTCGATAATCGAGGTGTGCCAGGCGACCAAAGACGCCTTGCACGGCAGTAAGGTCATCTGCACCTATTACGGTTATCCGTTTTGCCACCTGCCCAGACCACAGTTGATCGGGCACAACAACCTGGCCAAGCTGCTCGCATCGCCAGCCGTCGACCTGATCGCCAGCCCACACAGCTACGATAACCGCGGCTACGGCGGCTACCACTCGCCCCAGAGTATGGCCGACTCGATCCGGAGAGCGGGAAAGATGCATTTTGACGAGGTGGATTGCAAGACCATTTGGACACTCGAGGTGCCGTGGAAAGACCACATCAGCGTCCCGCCCACTGCGAAAGCGACAGTTGAGATGATGAAAAAAGATGCCGCTTACCAGGTTGCCTCGGCCAGCGGTATGTGGTGGTGCGACCTGTTCAGCCAGGGTTGGTACGACGCCGAAGAATGCCTCGAACCCATAATGAAAATGCTGGCGCTGGAAGAGAGACTGATGGAAATGGACCGGGCGGAATACGGTGAGGTGGCGCTAGTGGTCAGCGAACGCGCCCCGCTGTTCCAGGCCCAGAAAGACGGGCTGATCGACGCCACCCACGAGATGTTCCGCAACTGGTACCTCAGCCGCATGGGGGCGCCCTTTGAACAACTGCTGCTGAGCGATCTGGCCCGGGCGGACATCCCCCACTACAAAATGTATATCCTGGTCGACGCTTTTTACCTCTCACAGGCGGAAAGAGAGCTGATCAGGCAAAAGGTAGAAGGCGATGGGGCTACCGTGCTGTGGTTCTACGCTCCCGGCTTCCTGGATGACCGCTGCGCCTCGCTGGAGAACATGCAGGCTATTACAGGCATCCGCTTCGGCCAGCAGGAGCTCAAAGACGAGTTGAACATCAGCCTGAGCAATTTCGACCACCCACTCACCGCCGGCCTGGCGCAGGGCACCCGCTATGGCACGGGCGTGGACCGTGAGCAGTACAACCGCCCGCCCAGGATCCAGGTTTTGCCGGATACGCGCGTTACCCCTGCCTTCTACGCCGACGATCCGCAGGCGGTGGTGCTGGGAACAGCCGAAAGCACGGGTAAACCCGGCCTGGTCGTCAAAGATATGGGGAGCTGGCGTTCGATTTACAGCGCTGCCCCTCTGTTATCTTGGGAGCTGATGCGCAACATAGCCCGCTATGCCGGAGTGCACCTTTACAACGAAGCTGGGGACATGCTGTGGGGTAACCGGCGCTTCCTGGCGGTCTACTCGCAAAGCGAAGGGGAGCATATCCTGCAATTCCCCAGGCCAACCCGGGTGGAAGACGCCTATAATGGCACACTCTTAGCCGATCAGGTAACCCAACTGGTATTGCCCATGCAAAAATGGGAGACCCGGCTGTTGTTATTGCACGATTGATATAAAATAAACGCATGGCCATTCTATTCCAACGCAGGAGGGCGCCATGCGCAAAGGCAAGAAATTCCTGAACGACCCCGGGCAGATTGTCTCTGAGCTGCTGGATGGGCTGGTTTTAGCCTACGGCGGGGAGGTCCTCCGGGTGGGCGGCAAAAATGTGATCGTCCGCCAGGGCATCCCGGTAGGCAAGGTGGCGCTGCTGGTCGGCGGGGGCAGCGGCCACGAGCCTCTCTTTGGCGGCTTTATCGGCAAGAACCTGGCGGATGGGGCGGTGGCCGGCAACATTTTCGCCGCGCCGACCCCCGACCAAATCCTGCTGGCAACCCAGGCGCTCGACCACGGCAATGGGGTGCTCTACCTGTATGGCAACTACGCCGGAGACAACCTGAACTTCGACATGGCGGCCGAGCTGGCGGCTGGCGAGGGCATCCAAACCCGCACGGTGCGCGTGTGGGACGACGTGGCTTCTGCCCCGCCTGAGCGGACCGAGGACCGGCGCGGGATTGCCGGCGATTTTATGGTGATCAAGGTGGCCGGCGGGGCGGCGGCTACGCTGGATGCGCTGGATGAAGTTTACCGGGTAGCCTGCAAGGGGCGCGATTTCACCCGCTCGATGGGCGTGGCGGTCTCAGCCGGCACTTTCCCGGAGACCGGCGAGCCCACCTTCGAGCTGCCCGACGACGAAATCGAGATCGGCCTGGGCCTGCACGGCGAGCCAGGCGTCAGCCGCTCTAAAATGATGCCGGCCAACGCGGTGGTGGATTTTATGCTCGAGCGCATCTTGAAAGACCTGCCTTTCCAGCCGGGCGACGAGGTGTGCCTGTTGATAAACAACCTGGGCGCCACCACTATGACCGAGTTGCTGATCCTCAACCGGCGCACCCGCCAGGTACTGGCGCAGGTTGGTCTGGTCGTGCATGATACGGTCATCGGTAGTTTCTGCACCAGCCAGGAGATGGCCGGGTTCTCGATCACCCTGATGAAGCTGGACGATGAATTAAAAAGGTTCTACGACCTGCCAGCAGCCTGCCTGGCGTATACGAAAGGGGGCAAAGCATGAAAGCCAGCCTGACTCTGAGGGAAACAGAAGCAATGCTGCGCAAGGTGGCGCAGGGGATGATCGCCAGCCAGGACTTGTTGACCGAGGCGGACCGGGCGGTCGGCGATGGCGATCACGGGGTGGGCATGGGGCGCGGCTTCGAGGCAGTCCTGGCGGTCCTTGACAGCCAGGAATTTGCCGACCTGAAGGACCTGTTTTTCAAGACCGGCACCGCCCTGATCACTTCGGTGGGCGGCGCGTCTGGCGTCATCTTTGGGACGTGGTTCAGCATGGGAGGTATGGGGCTGGCTGGCAGGCAGGTATTTGACAGCCAGGCCCTGTTCCTTTTCCTGCAAGACGGGTTGAAAGCCATCCAGGGGCGCGGCAAAGCCAAAGCTGGAGACAAGACCATGGTGGACGCCTTATTACCCGCCTTCACGGCGCTTGAGGGTCATGCAGAGGAAAGTCTGGCGGAAGCCCTGCGCCTGGCGGCGCAGGCGGCCAAAGCCGGCGCCGAGAGCACCAAAGAAATGACCGCCCGGATAGGCAAAGCCAGGAGCCTGGGGCCGCGCGCGCTGGGTTACATCGATCCGGGCGCCCTGTCGGCCAGCCTGATCCTGGAATTTATGCAGTGGTACGTGGAAAGTCTGCCAGAATAGAGGCTTTTTCCGGCCTGTCTATTCCCCGCGTTGGTAATTAGGCGCCTCGCGCGTAATGGCCACATCGTGGGGATGGCTCTCGATCAAACCGGCATTGGTGATGCGCGTCAGGCGGGCTCGGGTGCGCAGGTCCTCGAGAGAGCTTGCCCCGGTGTAGCCCATGCCAGAGCGCAGTCCGCCCACCAGTTGGTAAACAAAATCGTGCAGCGAACCTTTGTACGGCACCATCCCCTCGACGCCTTCAGGCACCAACTTGCGCTCTTCACCCTGTCCGCTGCCGTAGCGGTCCCGCCCAAAACCTTGTAAAGCTCCCACGCTGCCCATGCCCCGGTAGGCTTTGTACTGCCGGCCTTCGTAAAGGATCAGGTCACCCGGCGACTCTTCCAGGCCTGCCATCAGGCTGCCCAGCATGACTGTATCCGCCCCGGCCACGATGGCTTTGACGATATCGCCGCTGTATTTGATCCCGCCATCGGCGATCACCGGGATGCCCTTCCGGTGGGCGGCCCGGGCGCAGCGGTAAATGGCCGTCATCTGCGGCAGGCCGGCCCCCGAAATAATGCGCGTGGTGCAGATGGAGCCTGCCCCAACCCCAACTTTGATGGCGTCTGCCCCGGCCTTGATCAAGTCAAGGCTGCCTTCTTCAGTGACCACATTCCCGGCGATCACCGGCATTTCAGGCAGGACCGCCTTTATACGCCTAATCGCCTGGATGACCCCTACCGAATGTCCATGGGCCGTGTCCACCACCAGCACATCCACCCCTTTCGAAGCCATCATTTCGGCGCGCTTTTCCAGGTCGACCCCTACGCCAACTGCGCCGCCCACAATCAGCCGGCCCTGGCTGTCGGTTGCCGCGGCTGGGAACTGGACTTTTTTCTGGATATCCTTGACCGTGATCAATCCCTTGAGTTGGCCCTGTTCGTCTACCAGGGGCAGCTTTTCGATACGATGCTTTTGCAAGATGCTTTTGGCCTGTTCCAAGGAGGTATTCAAAGGGGCGGTAACCAGGTTTTCAGAAGTCATATAATCGCTCAAGGGGCTGGAATAATCCTCCGGCCCGGTAAAACGGATATCCCGGTTGGTCAGGATTCCGACCAGTTTCTGGCTGCCCGGATCGACTACCGGAATACCGCTGATATGGAAACGCTGCATGATGTCTTCTGCTTCCTGAAGAGTGGCGGTTGGAGGAAGAATCACCGGGTCTGAGATCATGCCGGATTCGGAACGTTTCACGACCTCGACCTCACGGGCCTGCGCCTCCGGAGAAAGGTTGCGATGAATAATCCCTATCCCGCCCTCACGCGCCAGGGCAATCGCCAGCCGCCCTTCGGTGACGGTATCCATGGCGGCCGAAAGGATGGGAATATTCAAGCAAAGTCCCCCTGCCAGCCGCCCGCGCACGTCGGTCTGCGAGGGGAGGATTTCACTATAGCCTGGTTCGATCAGAAGGTCATCAAAAGTCAGCGATTTAAAGAGGGAGAAAATTTCTTCATTCATTGATTTTTCACCTTTGCGGTTTGATTAATGCCGGAAATGACGGACGCCTGTAGTGACCAAGGCGATGCCATGCGCATTTGCCATGGCAATTGACTCGGCGTCTCTGATCGACCCACCGGGGTGCACGATGCTGGTAATCCCGGCCCTGGCAGCCAGCTCAACCGAATCGGGGAAGGGGAAGAAGGCGTCGGAGGCCATCACCGCCCCACCGGCTTTATCGCCAGAGCGTTCTATAGCAATGCGCACGCAGTCTACCCGGTTCGGCTGCCCGCCGCCAATGCCCACGGTAGCTTCCCCGCGGGCGAAAACGATGGCGTTGGACTTGACGTGCTGGCAGGCTTTCCAGGCAAACTTAAGCGCCTGCCATTCTTCGCCGGTTGGCTGACGTTCCGACACCACTTTCCAGGTAGTATCCTGCGGGTCCCCATAATCCACCGCCTGTTTGAGCACGCCGCGGGTGATAGATCGCATCTCGAAATCCGGTTCGATCCTGAGATCGGGCATATCCACCAACCGAAGGTTCTTTTTATGAGCCAGGATTTTCAGCGCCTCTTCCTCGAAACCGGGAGCAATGATGCATTCAATGAACAGGCTGCTCATGGTCTGAGCCGTCACTTCGTCAACCATCCGGTTGGAAGCCACGACACCACCATAGGCTGATACCGGATCACTGGCCAAGGCAGCGATGTAAGCCTCCTCCAACGTTTGACCGGAAGCAATCCCGCAGGGTGAAAGATGTTTCACAATGGCTATGGTCGTCTTTTCAAAACTGGCAGCAGCGCGCCAGGCCGCATCCAGATCGAGTAAATTATTATAGGATAGCTCTTTGCCTTGCAGTACCTTCCCACCCAGTGGCGTCCCGCCGGGAGAATAGCTGTACAAGGCCGCCTTTTGGTGCGGATTCTCACCGTAGCGCAGGGCCTGGACTGGGTAGAGGGCCAGCGTTTCACTCCCATCGCCTGAAAGATAAGCGGATATCGCCGCGTCATAATGAGCGGTCAGCCTGAACCCCTTGACTGCCAGTTGGCGGCGAAGTTCCAGCGGGACACCCTCGGCCTGGATGTAGCTTAGCACAGCTGGATAGTCTTGCGGGTCACATACCAGGGTTACCCGTTCGCTGTTTTTAGCTGCGGCGCGGATCAGAGCCACCCCGCCAATGTCGATGTTTTTGATGGCTTCCTCGCCGGTCACGCCCGGTTTGGCAATGGTGGCTTCAAAGGGATAGAGGTTGACCGCTACCAGGTCGATCGGGCTCCAGCCAAGGTGAGCGAGCTCAGCCAGGTCTGCCTCGCGATCACGGCTCAGCAACCCGCCGTGAATGGCAGGATGGAGGGTCTTCACCCGGCCACCCAGGATCTCGGGAGAGCCGGTGTAATCAGCCACCTCGGTCACAGCGAGCCCTTTTTGATGGAGCAACCGGGCCGTCCCGCCGGATGCAATCAGCTCCCAACCCAGGCTGGCAAGCCCTCCAGCCAATTCAATCAGGCCAGTCTTATCAAATACAGAAAGAAGGGCTTTAGGCATATTGTTTTCCTTGATTGGAATTTTCAAATAAGCTCTTTAACGTGTCGATCAGTAAGGTATGCTCAACCTGATGCACACGCGCTTCCAGAGTTTCTAAGGTGTCTTCCGGGAGAATGGGAACCACCCTTTGACTCAGGACCGGTCCATTGTCCACGCCTTCATCAGGTACCAGATGCACCATTACACCCGTATATCCGATCTGGCCGGAGGAATAGGCTTCCAAAGCGCGCTCGATGGCATGCGTACCAGGAAACATCCCCGGCAGGGCCGGGTGCAGATTGACTACCCGGTTGGGAAAACGCTCTAAAAAGGCAGGGGACAGGATGCGCATCCAACCGGCTAAAACTACCCAATCGGGCCGGTAAGAGGCCACGATGTCTGCCAGCCGCCGGTCATAATCAGTGCGTTCCTGGCCTTTCTTATACACATGGGCAATGGCGGGCAGGCCGGCTAAACGGGCGCGCTCCAGGCCGTAGGCGTCCGCCTTGTTGGAAACTACCGCGCACACCCGGGTGGGAAGTGTGCCAAGGCGAGCGGCGTCCAGGATGGCCTGAAGGTTTGAGCCAAATCCGGAGATCAAAACGACCAGGGCTATTTCTCCGTTCATACCATTTTCACTTTGTGCCGGGCGTCTTCAACCACTTCACCCATCAGCCAGGTTTTTTCGGGGATAACTGACTGCAAAGCCGGGACATCCTGAGCGCTGACCGCTGCGACCATACCGATACCCATATTGAAGACCCGGTAAATTTCTTCGTCGCTGATCTGGCCGCGCTGCTGGACGAGCTGGAAGAGCGGCGGAACCGGCCAGAATCCCTTATGGATGCAGGCACCCATTCCTTCAGGCAGCATGCGGGGAATGTTTTCAATGAAACCACCGCCGGTGATATGGGCCAGGCCTTTAATAATAGACGGAGAAGCCTCGATAAGCGGTAGCAGTAAGCCAAGATAGGATCGATGAGGAACCAGCAGGGCATCTGCCAGGCTTCCTCCCCATTCCGGCCGGGGGTAGTTCATTTCGGCCGGGTCAAAAATCTTGCGCAGAAGGGAATAGCCATTGGTATGCGGCCCATTAGATTGAATGCCAACCAACCGGTCACCGGGATGAATATCCTGTCTGGGCAGCATGTGTTCACGCTCCAGGCATCCCACAATGGTTCCAGCCAGATCAAATTCGCCTTCCAGATAAACGCCAGGCATCTCAGCCGTCTCACCCCCGATTAAAACGCAGCCGGCCTGGCGGCAGGCTTCGGAAATGCCACTGACAATCTCAGCCACGACTTCCGGTTGCAAGCGGGAGGAGGCAAAATAATCCAGGAAGAACAGAGGACGGGCGCCCTGCACGAGGATGTCGTTGATACAGTGGTTGACAATATCCAATCCAATCCCGCGGCAACGGCCCAGGCTGGCAGCCAACTTTACCTTGGTGCCAACTCCATCCGTAGAGGCCACCAGCACCGGGCTGCGCATCTGTTTCAATTCGCTTGCATCAAACAAACCGCCAAAAGCCCCAATGCCAGCCAGAACCCGCCCGTCGTAAGTTGAACTGACCGCGGCGCGCATAAGCTCGACAGCGTGGTTGCCTGCATCGATATTTACTCCAGCGGCCTGGTACAAAGTTACCCGCCTATGCAGCGCCTTGTGGGCAATGTCTTTGCGGTATTGGGCGCCCTGAAAATTGATGCGCTCAAGCGCCGCGTAAGCGGTGCTGACTGCCTGTGGCAGCTCTTCCCCGGTGCAGGTGACTCCCAGCACCCGCCCACCTGTAGCCAGGAGCTGACCGTCCTTTATCCCTGTGCCGGCCTGGAATACCAGGCTGCCGTGCGGAAGATCGTCCAGCCCCTGCAGCGGGGCAGGCAGCGAAGATTTATCCGGGTAACCTGCCGAAGCCATAACCACACAGACGGCAGAACCGTTTTTCCATTGCACAGATACCTGATCAAGCTGCCCATGGGCGCAGGCGTTACAAATTTCCAGAAGGTCGGTTTCAAGGAGAGGCAGGATAACTTGGGTCTCCGGATCGCCGAAACGGGCGTTGAACTCCAGAACCTGGGGACCGTTGCGGGTGAGGATCAACCCGGCATACAGCACCCCTGCGAAGGGCATGCCTTCGGCGCGCAAGCCGTCCACGGCGGGCTGGAGGACTTCATTTATGAGGCGGGTTTGCATCTCGGTCGAGCAGATTGGGGCAGGGGCGTAGGCGCCCATCCCCCCGGTGTTGGGTCCACGGTCTCCATCCAGCAGGCGTTTGTGATCCTGGGCCGGGGGCATTAATGCAATTGTCTTTCCATCCGTGAAGGCCAGCAAGGAAACTTCTTCCCCTTCAAGCCGCTCTTCAATGATGACCTCTTCACCTGCCTGGCCAAACTGGCCATCCACCAGCATGGCATGTAAGGCCTGGCGGGCTTCCTCTTTCGTACCGGGCAGAAGCACCCCTTTCCCGGCAGCCAGGCCAGACGCCTTGATGACCGCCGGATAATCTAACCCATCCAGGTACTTCAAAGCTGGTTCAAGCTGCTTGAAAGCCGCAAAGCGCGCCGTGGGAATTCCATGGCGCACCATAAACTGCTTGGCAAATGCTTTGGAGGTTTCGATGCGGGCGGCGGCCTGCGTCGGGCCGAACACGGACATCCCGGCCGAGGCCAGCGCGTCGCTCAAACCCACCGCCAGGGATGCCTCAGGGCCAATCACCACCAGCTCAACCTGGTTATGCCGGGAAAAATCCACCAGGGCAGGCACGTCAGTCGCCGAAATGGGAATATTTTCACCTGTTTGCGCTGTACCCGGATTACCTGGAGCAATCCAAAGATGTTCGAGGCGCGGCGACAGGCTGAGTTTCCAGGCAATCGCATGTTCGCGCCCACCAGAGCCAACCAACAGAACTTTCAAGGGGTCTCCTATATCTCAGGCGTAATGGTATCCATTATGGAGTATTCAAAACAGGCCTTGGCCCTGCCGGCTGCCATCCCAATCGGGTAATGCCCGGTGAAACAGGCATTGCAGTAACCCTCGCTGCGCCCAATCGCCTTCATCATGCCTTCCAATGAAAGATAATAGAGCGAGTCGGCGCCAATATGTGCTTGAATTTCTGCCACACGCAAATTATGGGCAATCAATTCCTGATAAGTACCCATATCTACCCCCATAAAACAGGGGTGGGCAATGGGAGGGCAGGTAATGCGCACATGTACTTCTTTTGCCCCTGCCTCCTTCAGCAAACGGATCAGTGGGCCGATTGTGTTCCCGCGGACGATGCTGTCGTCGATCATCACCACCCGTTTGTCACACACATTCTCAGCAATGACATTAAATTTAAGGGCCACCCCCTTCTTTCGCAGCGAATCAGTAGGCTCAATAAAAGTCCGCCCAATATAACGGTTTTTAACAAAGCCGTCGTTATAGGGGATGCCGGAGGCCATGCAATAACCAATGGCAGCCGGGTTGGATGAATCGGGCACCGGTACTACCACATCCGCTTCCACCGGCGCTTCGCTGGCAAGCTGCCCGCCCAGGTTCTGCCGGACCTGGTTGACACTGCGCCCATCCCAAATATTATCTGGCCTGGAGAAATAGATATCCTCGAAGATGCACAAGGCGGAAGGTTCAACCGGTTTGAGCGCCTGGCAAACGCGCAGGGCATTGTCGCTCAGGGCGATGATTTCCCCCGGCTGGACTTCGCGGATGCCAACGCAGCCAAGGGTGAGCAGTGCGCCCGTTTCAGACGCCACGACGTGCCCGCCCGTGGGCAGCATGCCCACGCTCAAGGGCCTGAACCCCCACGGATCACGCGCGGCGAAAACCTCATTACGGGTCAGGAGTACCAGGGAAAAAGCTCCGATCCATTTTTTCATGGCGCTCTTCAAACGCTCAAACCAATCCTCACCGCTTGAACTCGCCAGGGTCTGGACAATTATCTCGGTATCAGAAGATGACGAAAGACCCACTCCTTTTTCCAACAGTTCCTGGCGTAGTTCCTTCGAATTGACCAGGTTGCCGTTGTGGGCTACCGCCACCGACCCGAAGCGAGTATCAATGAGAAAAGGCTGGGCATTCCTCACGGAAGAGGAACCCGTCGTGGAATAACGGTTATGTCCGATGGCAAAATCACCTTGCAATGGCGCCAGGTGGGCCGGAGTAAACACTTGTGAGACCAGGCCAATATCCTTGTGCATGCGGATAAAACTGCCATTTGAAACTGCGATACCGGCCGCTTCCTGGCCGCGATGCTGCAAGGCGAACAGACCAAAGAAAGCCATGCGGGCGACTTCTTCATGCGGGGCAAAAACCCCGATAACACCGCATTCTTCCTGGGGATGATCGTCTTCTATGAAGGCACAAGCTTCAGGCATTTTGATTGGCATCATCATTTATGACCTTTTGCTCCTGTTGCTGCTGGAATGACTGAACGCGCTGGCGAATGGCAGGATCGTAAATGGCAAAGATCTTGGCCGCGCACAGGGCAGCATTGGCTGGCTCTAACACTAAGGCGGGTGCAATCCCTGAAGGCATCCGCAAAGACGAAAAAACGTCTGCACCGCCAAAGGCTTCGCCAGGCGGGGGGCAGGTAATCACCGGGGCGCTGACTGCCCCATCCACAAACCCAGATAGAGCATTGCTCCGCCCGGCGACGGTTATATATACGACGGGTCGTTCTCCTGTTTCATATTCAGCCAGCATTTTAAGGAGGTGCGCCGGAGTTTTATGCGCCGAACCAATGCGCTGGACCACTTCCAGCCCGAATTGCTGGGCCGCCTCAGCTATTTTCTGGCAGTGAGGGGAATCTGCTTTTGAACCCATTAAAATGACCAGAAGCGGAACGCTCATAGCAGGTTTACCTTCCTCAAGTTTGCTTCGAGGCGCGGCCCAACCGGGTAACTGCCCGGGATAAAAGGCTCGCCAGATAACCGTCCAAATATGTCGATGTAGCGCTGGCTGGCTAACGCCCATAAATCCCTGGGCATCACAGGCGGTTTACCATCCCCACGATAGCCGCGCGCAACATAAGCCAGGCGAATAAACTCCTTGTCGAAATTTTCGGCTTCTTCACCCTTCTCGAAACGTTCCTGGTAGCTGGTCGCTTTCCAAAAGCGTGAGGAATCTGGGGTGTGGACTTCGTCGATTAGCAAGATCTGCCCATCCGGGGCGCGGCCAAATTCATACTTGCTATCCACCAGGATTATACCTGCCCGGGCGGCAATCTCCTGTCCCTGCTTGAACAGGCCAAGCGCGGCATCTTGCACTCTATCCCACGTCAGTTGATCAAGCAGTCCCTGTTGGGTGACCTGCTGGCAGGTCAGGCGCTCGTCGTGTCCGGTAGAGCCTCCTTTGGTGGTGGGGGTGATGATCGCTTCCGGTAGAACCTGGTTCTTGCGCAAACCCTCGGGAAAAGTGTACCCGTAAATCTCACGCTCACCCAGCTCGTAGCGGCGCCACAGGGCGGTTGAAGTCACCCCGGTAATATATCCGCGCACGATCACTTCCACCGGGAATGGCTCTACTTTTACTACGACCATGGCATTTGGATCCGGGACAGCCAGCATATGGTTGGCAATGATGGAACGAGTTTGCTCGAACCACCAGGCAGACAACTGGTTGAGCACCTGCCCCTTATAAGGAACCACAGCCAGGTTGCGATCGAAGGCCGAAAGACGGTCAGAGGTAATGATCAACCGCCTGCCCCCGGGCAGATCGTACCAATCGCGGACTTTACCAGAACGGGGATTGGCCAGCGGCAGAGAACTGCACTCAAAGGCATCTGGCACTCGTTGCATAAGTGTGTCGAAATCAATCATAGATGTGTTTCCCTATAATTCTTGCGCAAAACGGACCCCATTTTGAAAGATAGCCAGACCAGAATTACCCGCCCTGCGGGCGTGGCGGGTCCAGCCAGGGTGTTGGAAAGCCAATACATTGTCTTCAGGATGAGGCATCAGACCAAGCACATTGCCGGCCGGGTTACAGATGCCGGCAATATCCAGGATGGAACCGTTCGGGTTATATGGATAGGCGCCTTCGGCCGGGCTGCCATCCGGTAGGGTATAGACCAGAGCAATCTGTCCAGAGGCTTTCAGTTCCTGTAAAACGGGCGGTTCGCGCACAACAAAATTGCCTTCCCCATGGGCGACCGGGCAATCAATCAGTTCAGACAGCCCACGCGTCCATATACACGCCTGCGAGACTGGCCTCATCGTAACCCAGCGACATTCGAAATGACCACGCTGGTTGAAGGTGAGGGTGGCGGGCGGTAGTCCGCCGTTGCGCGCCGGGTAAGGTAAAATCCCGGCTTTAACTAACGCCTGGAACCCGTTGCAGATGCCGATGACCGGCTTGCCGCCCACTACAAACTCGGTCATTTGGTCGGAGAAGTAATGCAGTAGGTCCAGCGCCAGCAGCTTCCCAGCGCCCAGCGCATCCGCATAAGAGAAACCGCCGGCCACCACCAGCATCTGGAAATCTCGCCAGGATTGGGGATTCTGCCGAAGATGCTTCAACGGCACGATATCAACCGTCGCCCCGGCAAGTTCCAACGCCTGGGCGGTATCGCGGTCTCGGTTCGTACCGGTGGCTAAAACGATGAGGGCTCTAGGCTGCATTGTATTCAATCCTCAAGATAATTCAGGGCGCCAGGCAGCCAGCAGACCATCGATGGGTAGGTCGACCAGTTTTTGCTGACCGCAATTAATCTTTAGCGACAAATCCGGGCTGACGGTGCCAATTTGCAGGCAGTGCAGGCTGTCAAAAGAAGACTCAAATGCATGGGCATCCGCCTCCTTCACCTCAACCAACAGACAGCCGGTGGTTTCTCCAAAGCAGGCGCGCAGAGGGTCGCTCCCCGGCAGGGCCAGGTCCAATCCTAACCGGCCGCCGATGCACATTTCGGCGGCTGCCACACTTAAGCCACCCTCGCTCAGGTCGTGGCAGGCGCGCACCAGGTGAGCCCGCATGGCGGAGTGCAGCGCCCGGTAATGAGCCAAGCTTTCTGCAGGGCAGCCGCCGGGAACACCATCCCTGGAGCATGGATTGGCGACCAGATTAAAGTGGCTGCCGCCCAGGGTGGGCTTGAATAAACCAACCAGGTAGAGCCAGTTCCCAATTTCCTTGAGGTCCATTGTGACGGCGCAGGTCCAATCTTCGAGCCAGCCAATCCCCGAGATCAACAGGGTGGGTGGGATAGCGTGACGTTTCCCATCCGTGCCCAGGTATTCGTTGTTGAATGAATCCTTGCCAGAGATGAACGGCATTCGGTAGGCCACTGCCGCATCTCGGCAGCCATTGGCTGCGGCCACCAGGTCCCCCAGAATTTGCGGCTTGAGCGGGTCTCCCCAGCAGAAGTTGTCCAGGACAGCCGTGTGGACCGGATCGGCTCCAACGGCGACGGCATTGCGTAAGGCTTCATCCATGACATTCATGGACATCTGGTAGGGGTCCAGCTTGCCATATTCAGGATTAATCCCCACCGAGAGCACAATCGCCTGGCGTCCCTGGGCGCCGATAGGCCGGATGACACAGGCATCCGACGGACCATCGTTATACGGACCAGTGAGCGGCTTGACCAGCGTTCCTCCTTGGACTTCATGGTCATACAGGCGGATGACATTCTCCTTAGAGGCGATATCAGGGTGACTCAGCAGATCTAAGAGGGTTTGGTCATATGAAAGATCGGCAGGTATCACCGACTCACCACAGGCTCCGGCTGCCATCAATGAGGTTGGAAAAACCGCATTCAAACGGCGCTGGGGGATTCCTTCGTGAAGGAAGTGATTGTCCAGGTCGAGCACCTTTTTCTCTCCATAAAGGACGACCAGCCGGCCGCTACCGGTAAACTCGCCAATATCGGTCATCTCGACCTCGTACAGATCACAGAGATTGCGCAGTTCTGCCATGGCCTCGGCAGGGACTGCCAGCACCATGCGCTCCTGGGCCTCGGAAAGCCAGATCTCCCAGGGCGCCAGGCCGGGGTACTTGAGCAAGATGTGCTCCATTTGGATCACTCCGCCCATTTTACTGACCATTTCACCCACGGCCGAAGATAAGCCGCCGGCTCCACAATCCGTAATGGCGTTGTACAAATGGCGATCACGGGCAATCAGGGTAACATCAATCAGGCCCTTTTCAACAATTGGTTCGCCAATCTGTACCGATGCACCGGCCACCTCTCCAGTCTGGGCATCCATGGTCATCGACGAGAAAGTGGCTCCGCGCAGTCCGTCCCGCCCGGTGCGCCCGCCGATGACGATAATGCGGTCGCCCACCTTTGCCTGGCGGGGATGGGCGTTGAGCGGGGCGATACCCACACAGCCGCAAAAAACCAGAGGGTTAGAAATGTAACCGGCGTCATAAAGGATTGCGCCGGAGACGGTGGGAATACCGATTTTATTCCCGTAATCTTGAATCCCAGCCACCACACCCGATGCGATACGGCGTGGGTGCAGCACCCCTTCTGGCAAATCTGCGAAGCTAAGGCTGGTTGGGCCAAAACAGAGCACATCTGTGGCAGCGATTGGGCGCGCCGACACACCAATTATGTCCCGGATGACCCCTCCAATGCCGGTATTGGCTCCGCCAAACGGCTCGATGGCCGAGGGATGATTATGGGTTTCCACCTTGAAGGATATTTCATGCGCACCGTCAAATTCGATAATACCGGCGTTGTCAGTGAAAGCCGAGCGCACCCAGGGGGCCTTAATCTGGCGTGTGGCGGACTGGATAGTCTGCTTGAACAAATTATCGATAAAGCCGGGATCCTGGCCTTCTACAGCAATGCGCCCTTTAAAAGTCTTGTGACAGCAGTGTTCACTCCAGGTTTGAGCGATCATTTCAAATTCAACATCGGTCAGGTCGCGCTGCTCAGTCAAACAGTAAGCACGAATGGCTTGCATTTCGGCGAGATCCAGGGCGGCGCGCCGCTGGTACGATAGCTGTAAAAGCTGCTCATCCTCCAAATCGCGCAGGGGGAGGATCTCAACCAGGCTTGAAGAGATCGCCGGCACGGGAAAGGAAGGGGTAATTTCGCCCAGGCTGTACTGCTGGATGACCGGATTACACAGCAGCCGCACAGCCAGCCGGTGCAAGTCCTCAGGCGATAACCCTTCACCATTAATGACAAAACGCTGCCCGGTAGAGGCAGCATTTATGTCGTGGATTTCGAGGATGTGAGCGGCGCGCAGGATTTGTTCCGCCACCGGATCGGTGACACCCGGGCGTAAAGCCACCTCAATCAGCCAGCTATCAGTTGGTTGGCGATCAACAGTCTCCGCCACGCCTGCACGCGCCTGCCACTGGATGGTTTGGGTAACCGGGTCATATAACAGGTTTTGGGCGAGCTGTTCTAATTCGGCAGGCGCACAACTGCCTTGAATAAAATAGAGATCAAAGCAGGTAATCTGCCTGATTGAATTCAGGCCCAGGGCGTGGGCATCTTTTAGATAGGCTGCCGAGCGAGGATCGCGGGCTACATTCTGCTGCACAATGAAACGGTGAATTTTCTGGCGTGAAATGAAATTGGCAGCCATGAGCACCTTTATTTATTGAAGTGGGAAGCCCCAATTCTACCCTGCACAGATTGTCTAGTCAAGGTAGAAATTGAAACATATCCGAAAATTTAAGATAAGGCCAGGTTAGGTCTCACCCCCCAATATCGAGCGGACACGCCCGGCAGTTTCGCGCGCCCGCTGCGGAGCAATCCCCGTGTAAGCGGCGACATTTGCCAGGGACTCGATTTGTTCGGGCGAGAGATAAGCAGCAATCCAGGCATCAGATTTTAGATTTGCGATCAGCAGATTAGGACGCCCAGATTGGACCTCGTGCCAGGCAGCCATGGCATGCTCCCGCAGGCGTTCGTGCATCTCCTGGCGGTCGGCGCCGCCCCGGGCAGCAGCCATCATGACCCGTTCAGTGGCAGCAAACGGGGCATAAGTATCGAGGTTACGTTGGATGGTCTCCCGGTTGATGTTCAAACCTTTGATGATTTGCCGGGAGGTAATCAACAGTTCGTCAATGATCAGGAAAGCTTCCGGCAGGATAGAGCGTCGGTTGGCCGAGTCATCCAATGTACGTTCGAGCAGCGAGTTGGCGGCGTTGTGCCAGGCCACCTCGGGCAGCGCCGCCAGCAGGCGCGCCAGCGAATTGATTTTTTCGGCGTTGATCGGGTTGCGTTTGAACGGCATGGCCGACGAACCCACCTGGTGGGATCCAAAAGGCTCGCTCAATTCGCCGACCGGGGGCGATTGCAGCAGCCGCAAATCAAAAGCCAGCTTGTGCAGCGAGGCGCCCAGCCCTGCTAGGGCGCCAATGACCTGGTAATCCTGCTTGCGCGGGTAAGTCTGGGTGCTAACCGCATAGAAGGGCAGGTTTAGTTCCTTACTCAGGCTTTCTTCGAATGCCGTGAAATTTTGTAAACCCAGCAAATCGGCGTAGGCGGCGCCGGTTCCGACCGCCCCCTTGAAGCCTTTGCCGCGCATCGAGGCACGCACACTGCTGAGGTCCTGCCAATCCTCCAACAGGTCCTGGGTATAAGACGCCAGGCGGTATCCCAGGGTGGTGGGCTCGGCCGGCTGAAGGTGGGTAAAAGCCATCACCGGCAGGTCGGCCGTCTGGTCGATCTGGTCAGCCAGGACAGACAACAGGCTGCTGAGGCGCTGTAAAACCAGGTCCAGCGCCTCAGCCAGGCGGAGCGCATCCACATTATCCTCGATATCCATCGAGGTAGCGCCCATGTGCAGAATGCCACCCGCCGTAGGGCACTGCTCGGCGAATGTTTTCAACTCGGCCATCAGGTCGTGATGAATCTCAGCTTCAATCTCAAGGGCGCGTGGCAGATCGACCTGCCCGGCATGCGCATCCAATTCGGCCACCTGCTCCTGGCTGACCAGGCCGTACGACTGCTGGGCCCGCGCCAGGGCAATCCAGGCCCGCCGCCAGAGCTGGCGTTTATGGATTTCGCCCCAGATGGAACGCATTTCGGGGCTGCCATAGCGCCAGCTAAAAGGGGATTGGTATTGGGTAAAATCTGTCATGCCCTTATTTTAACCGATTGTAGCGTGATCGGATAATTGACTATACAAGTCGGAAGTCTTTGATGAATAGATTCTATTCGCCGCATGAATAGAATCTATTCACGGATAGAAAATATTGCTAAAATGATATTAATTAGAAGCAGTTGAACTGTTCGTAGCAGCACTTGAATCTCATCTCAATAATAACGGTTTCTTCGATCCGAACCGCCAGGAGGTGGTCGAGCTTCCTTTCGGCTATGGGCATGCCTGGGTAAGCGGCAACGGCGAATACATCTTGACCGAAGATCCAACTTTTAATCCCAATGTCGAGACTAACCAAAACTAAACTCCCATGACTCAGCAATAACAGCCCTTTAATTCTTAAGGATCCATGCGCGGCTGCCTGATCTGGCTGGACAAGGGCAAAATGCGTGATTATATGTTGGACAGCGGATAGAAATATGATCGAAAAAGATGCCAAACTGGAAGTGGAACGCATCATCCGCGCCGGCGAAAAAGAGGGTATCCGGCTGTGCGTATTGGGTGGTTTAGCGGTGTACATGACCTGTCCATCCGCGGTCAGACATGCCAGGCTCAAACGCAGCTACGCCGATATTGATCTGGTAGGATTAGAGAAAGACCGCCCACGCCTGGGTAAGCTAATCCTCCAGTTAGGTTATAAGCCTGACCAGCGTTTCAATGCCCTCCACGGGCAGGCGCGCATGATCTTCTATAACCCCCAGGACGGAAGCCATGTGGATGTTTTTCTCAATCAATTCCAGATGTGCCACACCCTGGACCTTAGGAAACGTCTGCTGGAGGGTTACCTTTCCCTGGCACTGGTCGATCTGCTGATTACCAAACTTCAGATTGTGGAATTGAATGAGAAGGATATTAAAGATATCCTTTCGATATTGTTGGATCATGCCAATGGAACAGAGGCGCCGGATCAGTTGGACTTAAATTATCTGACCGGGTTGACGAGCAATGATTGGGGTCTGTACACCACGCTGAGTGATAACCTGGTCAAAGTGAAGCAGTTTCTGGCGGATTATTTACTTGGAGATGAAGTTGAGTTGGTACAGGAACGGATTGAGCAGCTCCTTCAAACGATGGAAGCCTCTCCTAAGTCATTGCGTTGGAAAGTGCGCTCGAAGATCGGGCGACGTGTGGAATGGTACGAGCTGCCGGAGGAAGTGACCCGCTAGGAGGCCTTCCTGGCGCGATTAAAGATCAGCGGCGCAAGAGATAACTATGAAAAATAAAAAACGCAAAAACACTTTTTATAAACCCATGCCGGTTTGGGGTTGGATCGTCGTGGTCGTTGTGATCCTGGCTGCGGCAGGTTTCATCGTCCTTCAGCAATCTCAACGGGCTGCCGCACCTTTGCCTCCTGAGATCACCGTAGCACAGGCTGCCCAACAGCGTAACCAGGGTGCCCTTATCCTGGATGTGCGTGAGCCGGATGAATGGGTCCAATTCCACATCCCCGGGGCTACCCTCATTCCGTTAGGAGAGTTACCCAACCGCTTGAACGAAGTTCAAAAAGATCGCCAAGTGGTGGTGGTTTGTCGCACCGGGGTTCGTAGCGCACAAGGTCGGGATATTTTGTTGAAGGCTGGCTTTACGAAAGTCACCAGTATGGCAGGGGGGATGACCCAGTGGCAGGCACAAGGGCTGCCTGTTGCTACGGGACAGTGAACTGAGAACCGGAAAGTAAGATGTACGCACGCCTGAAGAATACAGGAAGAGCCACATTGCCGGGGCCGAGCTAACCCCTTTGGCTGAATTGCCCACCAAGATGGCCCAGATTCCCAAGGGGCGGGAGGTTATCTGCATCTGCGAATCAGGCATCCGCAGCAGCATGGCGGCTCGTCACTTGAAGGCTCAAGGGTTCAGGATCAGCAACATGCGGGGCGGAATGTCGCTTTGGGTCAGCGCCGGGTTGCCTGTAAAAACAGGATTGGTAAAATCAGGAATAGCAGGAAAACAGAATATCAGGAAAACCCTTGATCTTTTTTCCCCCCCGTGCTATGATATCCATACGTAATTCATGCGATTATCATTATTTAAATTGCCCTAGATACGAGCCTGGCAATTTTCGTCAATCGGGTATGCCTTGGGTGGATGATTTTGGGAGGAGGCCGAAGAAAATGCACAAACTAAAGTATCTAACGATTTCAATCGTCCTGGCTATATCATTTTCATTGGCAGGTATATCATTTGATGTGTCTGCACGCCCGCTGGCGGAAACTTCGCCCGATCTAGGTGCGGCGGATAGTTACTCGGTTTTGGGTGGCGAGACTGTAACCAATACGGGCACCACCACTATGCCCGGAAATCTGGGTGTCTATCCTGGTAGTGCCTACACTGACTTCTCCGATCGTCGGTCCTCCAGGCGGGATTCATGCCGGTGATCAGCCCGCACATGACGCTCAGGATGCTAACCACGCTGCATGGATCGATCTCGGCGGACAGGATTGCACTCACACCTACGCGGACACTAAGGATCTGGTTGGAGCAAACCTCGTGGCAGGCGTTTACTGTGCGGATGCATTTGCGTTGTCGGGAACGCTCACCCTCAAGGGATCAGGCGTCTGGATTTTTAAGTCATCAGCCGATCTCAATACTACAGGCACCGCCAAAGTTGTGGGTGGCGACCCATGCAATGTGTGGTGGCGGGAGGTCAGCTCTGCATCTCTCGGTGTAGGCACTCAGTTCATAGGAAATATTCTCGCATCCACGTCCATCAGCCTGAAAACCAACGCAAGATTGAACGGTCGAGCCCTGGCGTACACTGGTGAAGTATCGATGGACTCCAACACCATCACCGGTCCGATCTGCGGCGTGAGACCGATCCCCAAGCCCACATCCAAGCCCAAATCGACGAACGTACCGAGTTCGGAGCAGACAGCCACGGCTTTGGCGAGTTTGGGGGGTTTGCCGGGTTTGCCGAGCACCGGTGGCGGTGCACCCATACAAGACGAAGATTTCCCCTGGAGTCTGGTGTTCGTCGGTGGCCTCAGCGCCATGGCTTTGGTCTTAGGCGTTCGAGCATTCCGCCGCTCATATCGGCAAAGGCCATAACGTTATTCGTGTACGAACTATGAGTATGCTAACTCGTCGCAGCTCGCTCGGTTGCCTGGCGGCCGTTTTGGTGATTGCGGTAGTGCTGGTGGGATGCGGAAACAAGGAGACGGGGGAGGCGCTGGTCAAACCTCCCCCGTCTCTTATACGATTGCCGTCGGGTCAACCGACAGTCCAGGCGACAGCTCAACCACCACCCACACCCTTTGTCCCCGTGCCGCTCTTTTATCCGGGACTCGACCTGAAGGTTGGCCCGGTAGACGTACCGCTCAAGCTTCAGATTCCTTCACTCAAGGTCAATGCCCCCGTGCTTGGAGTCGGACTCAACTCGGAAAATGCGATGGATGCGCCAAGAGGTCCGATTGGCGATCCGGTCTGGCATACGGCATTCTGGTATCGCGGCAGTGGCGTCCCGGGCGAGCCAGGCACGGCTATCTTTGCCGGGCATGTCAACGATCCGCTTGGACAACCTGAGATCTTCGCTCACCTTCAGAAACTCCATCCCGGTGACCTGATCATGGTCCACGTCAAAAATACTACCATTGACATTCCCTTCAGTGTTGACCAGGTTAAGGTCTACTCCAGCCAATCCTCTTCCGATCCGGCGGTGCTTGCAAAGATCTTCGGTGCCGGGTCGCTTGACGGCCTTTCCCACCTGACGCTCATTACCTGCGCTGGAAATATCGTCAACGGCCAGTACGATCATTACACGGTCGTTTACGCAACGCGCAGCAAATGAGTGAGAGCAATATTACCCCGCCACTACCCACGTGGAACGCGCCAGCGCCTGCTTCATCTTTTCCATCTCCGCCGGCGTAGTGATGCTATTAAAATCATTTTTGTGTTTTTCGAGCACGTGTTCCAACGCCTTCTTTGAAACCTCTTCCAGCGTCACGCCGTCCACCACAAATGAGCAGTTCAAGCCCATACCCTTGCACGTATATCTGATCAGCAT
The DNA here is from genome assembly GCA_963820415.1 of uncultured Chloroflexia bacterium. GTDB lineage: Bacteria > Chloroflexota > Anaerolineae > Anaerolineales > Anaerolineaceae > CAWFZT01. Next base: position 849,832 of record CAWFZT010000006.1, read on the forward strand.
CGTTTCCTCAATGGGTATTTCCATAAATATCGCCCCGCGCACCCTGGAAATACCCATTGGCTCAACGCGAGGGTTCCTTCACCATGTTTAGACGATATATCCATCTTACCCTGGATTGGGAATTTTTACAAATTCAATTTATGTACGACAAAGGTATACAATAGATATTAATTTATGATATTATCCGTAGTGAACGGAGAGAACGAAGCATCTCCACCAGGCAGGTCAGGCCTCAAGAATGAGCGATATGCTAGAAAAGGAAAAATCTCGATTGGAAATGAAAGCATTGCTTGAAGGTTATCCTTCCCTCAAGCAAATCATGCAAAATATTAAACAAGTGGTGTGGATACTTGACCTGAATACCAACCAAATTGTCTATGCCAGCCCGGTTTTTGAGAGCGTGTGGGGTCGTTCCTGTGAAAGTCTTTATGCCGATCCGTTAACCCTGATCAAAAGCGTCCATCCGGAAGACCGCGTGAAAGTGATGTCCGCCAGTCCTGACGAAAACCGCAAGTCCTCGAACCAATCCTACCGGATTCTACGGCCGGATGGCAGCCTGCGTTGGATTTCCGCGGATACCTTCCTGATTCACGAAGAATGGTTGGATACCTCTTATCAAGTCTGGGTTGCTCAGGATATCACCGATCAGAACCAGGTAGATCAGACCCTGCGGAAGGCGTTAGATCGTTCTCGCCAGCAGTTTACCCTCAGCCGGCGCATGAGCCAGGCCCGTAAACCTGAAGCAGTCCTCAAAACGCTGATGTCTGCGCATGAGCTGCGCTCGGCCCAACGGGCGGGCCTGCTTTTTTTCGATAATCCCAAGGTTGGGCCTGCCGGCGGGGTGGAGTTGACGGCCGCCTGGCTATCCAACCAGACTCTTTCTGCCTGGCTGAGCGAATCTAACCTCTACGAAGAACCTGCCTTCTGGGAGCTGCTCCAACCAAACCGGACGGTGGTAATCGCAGACATACCATCCGACCTCCGTTTGACGCCTTTGCTGCGTGATTTCCTGCAGGAAGGACAAGTCCAAACCCTGGTAATCTTCCCGCTGGTCGCCTCGGGCGATTGGCTCGGATGTCTGCTGATTTACTACAAACACGAACATCATTTCGAGCATATCGAACTGCGCCATCTTAAAGTGCTGGTTGACCAGGCCGCTACCACCCTTTATAACCTGCACCTGCTCAAGGTAGAGGAAGAATCCCGACACGAGGCGGAGCGAGCCAACGAGATTAAGACCGAGTTCCTGGCAATGATTTCGCATGAGCTGCGCACACCTTTGACCTCCATCAAAGGGTTTACCACCACCCTTCTCGCCGAAGATGTCACCTGGGAACCGGATGAACAGCGCGATTTTATCCAGACCATCCAACAGGAAACTAACCGGCTTCAGGAGCTGATTGATCACCTGCTGGATCTCTCGCGCCTGGAAGCTGGAATGCTGCCAATATCGCTGGAACCCCATTCTCTCCACGAAATTATGGAAGATGCCTTGCCGCAATTTCATAGCTTGACCGGCTGCCAAACATTAACCCTGCATCTGCCTGCTAACCTGCCGCCGGTATATGTAGACGCCAGGCGGATCGCCCAGGTCCTGGTCAACCTGGTGCGCAACGCCTCTGCCTATGCCCCCAAAGGGACTGAAATCAGCCTCTCGGCCAGCGTGCGGGGAGGTTTTGTACAGATTAATGTCACCGATCAGGGACCAGGTATTCCGCCGGCCGAACACAAAAGGGTGTTTAAGGCTTTTCAGCGGGGCGCAAACCTGGAGAACAGCGCCGCGCAAGGCGCCGGATTGGGATTGGCGATCTGCAAAGGGCTGGTGGAAGCCCATGGCGGCCGTATTTGGATTAAGAAAAAAAACACTCCGGGAGCGACCATCTCCTTTACCATCCCACTCGTGCCTTCCGAAAGTACCCCGGCGAAGCCTGCGGAAGAGGAGCGCTAAAACATGGGGAATATTTTAATTGTTGAAGATGACCCCAGTATCCGCAAACTGGTGCGGGTCAACCTGGTGAAACGTGGCTATACGGTCAGCGAAGCGGAGGACAGCCACCAGGCCATTGCCCTATTTCAAGAGGTGCCCGTTGACCTGGTTCTGCTTGACCTGGTGCTGCCCGGGCTTTCGGGGGTAGATGTGTGCGCCTGGATGCGGGCGCGTTCGGACGTGCCTATCATCGTCTTGAGCGCCCGGTTAGAAGAAGATCTCAAAGTCGCCGCCCTCGATGCGGGTGCGGATGACTACGTGACCAAGCCGTTCGGATCGGAAGAATTACTGGCGCGGGTACGCGCTTTCTTGCGCCGCTCCTACGTCTCAGCGAAAACCTCTGAGACAAAGATTGTGATCGGCGATTTGCGCATCGATCTGGCAGAACGCCGGGTCTTCATCGCTGAGGCCGATTTGCACCTCACAAAGACGGAGTATGCTCTCCTGGCTGAACTGGCGCGCCACCTGGACGCCATCGTTACCCATGATGAGCTGATCACCCTGGTTTGGGGGGCGGAGTATCGCGGTTCAAACCACTATTTACATACTTACCTCGGCCGCTTGCGTAAAAAACTAGGGGAGTATGGCGAGCTTCTTGAAACTGTCCCTGGGATGGGATACAACTTGCACTCAAAGAAAATCTACTAGCCAATATTCATTTTGGTGTTGGTGCATGATCAGGTTGACCTGTTTTAACAGGCATGGTACCGGCCGGAAGAGTGATCAGTCATACGATCTCATAACTTAAGTAACAGCATTCTCCGCCCGAGAATAGAAATACTTCTTAGCCAACTCAGTGGTCAGGACGTAGAGCATCGTCAGCGCGAGCATTGCCAGCATGAGCGGTGCAGGCAAGGGGATAAAACCAAACACCGAGATGAACGGCAGGTACGGCAGTATGAGGGTAATTGCAATGAAGATCAATGAACTCACCAGCAGAAGTTTGCCCGGGCGGCTGCGGAAGAAGAGATGGCGCGTTCGTACTACCAGGGCGATGACCAACTCCGTTATCAGGGACTCGATGAACCAACCGGTGCGGAACTCATCCGGCGAAGCGCGGAACAGAAACAGCAACGTCCCGAAGGTCAGGAAGTCGAAAATCGAACTAACCAGACCGAAGAGCACCATGTAGTTGCGGATGAACTTGTTATTCCAGCGGTGCGGTCGCTCCACCATTTCTGGGTCCACATTGTCGCTGGCGATGGTTGTGGCAGGAATGTCGGAAAGGAAATTATTGAGCAGGATTTGCGGAGCGAGCATGGGTAGAAATGGCAGCAACATCGAAGCCCCGGCCATGCTGAACATGTTGCCGAAGTTGGCGCTGATAGTGGTAATGATGTACTTTATCGTGTTAGCGAACGTCAAGCGGCCTTCATCAATGCCCTGCCGCAGGATGTTCAAATCCTTCTTAAGCAACACAAAATCAGCGGCTTCTTTGGCCACATCCACAGCCGTGTCCACGGAGAGGCCCACGTCCGCGGCGTGCAGGGCCGGGGCGTCGTTGATGCCATCGCCCATATAGCCAACCACATGCCTGGTCTTTTGCAGTGCGAGGATGATGCGCTCTTTCTGGTTGGGATCCACTTCGGCGAAGAGAGTGGTGCGTTCGGCAAGGTGCCAGAGCGCCTCGTCATGCAGGTCGTTCAGTTGACTTCCTGTCAACACGCCTTGCAGAGGCAGGTTCACCGCCTCGGCGACGTGGCGGGCCACTTTCTGGTTATCGCCGGTGATGATCTTCAGTTGCACCCCGCGCTTTGCCAGATCGACTATGACTTGCTGCACATCGGCCTTCGGTGGATCGAAGAAAAGCAGATAGCCGGCGAAGGTGAGTGCGTTTTCATCGGCTTTCGTATACTCTTCAGGCTGCCCGTCTACCGTCTTCGTCGCCAGGCCGAGTACCCGGAAACCTTTTTCGCTATATTCACTGTAGCGTTTTTCAATCTCTGCCAGCGTTGGCGCGCCTAACGGATGGGCTCCATCCCCAGATTGAAAGCTGGTACAGATGCTCAGAATGTTCTCCAATGCACCCTTGCTGATGAAGGTACGCTCGCCCTGGGCATTGGCAACAACCACACTCAGGCGCTTGCGCACGAAGTCGTAGGGGATTTCTTCCAATTTTTGCTCGGCGCTTATATCCAGCCCGGCCTTCTTTGCGGCAGCTTGAATCGCGTCATCCAACGGGTTATTCAGCCCGGTCTGGTAGTGTGCGTTGAGATAAGCGTAGGTCAGAACAATCTCGGATGGTTGCCCTTGCGTATCGAGCGCGCCGTCGAGGCTAACGACACCCTCGGTTAGTGTGCCGGTCTTGTCGGTGCACAGCACGTCCATGCTGCCGAAGTTCTCGATGGAGGTCAGGTGGCGCACGATCACGCCGCGTTTGGCCATCTCCTGTGCGCCGTGGGAGAGGGTGATACTGATAATAGCGGGCAAAAGCTCGGGCGTCAGGCCTACCGCCAGCGCCAACGCAAAGAGAAGCGAGTCTAACAGCGGCTTGGCGAGGAAAACGTTGACTGCCAAAACGATGACCACCATCACCAGCATAACTTGTGTGAGCAGGTTACCGAAGTGACGGATGCCGCGTTCAAACTCGGTCTCCGGCGGGCGCAGTCTCAGCTTTTCCGCCACCTGGCCGAACACGGTGAACTTTCCCGTCTGCACAATCAGCACCTCCGCGGTTCCGCTGCCAACGCTGGTACCCATGAAAACACAGTTGGTACGCTGCGCCAGGCTGGCATTTGCCGGGACAGTCCCAGGCTTCTTTTCAACCGGAAAGGTTTCGCCGGTAAGTACAGCCTGGTTGATAAAAAAGTCATTTGCTTCCAGCACGATACCATCGGCCGGGATCAGGCTGCCCGCCGAGAGCGCCACGACATCCCCTGGCACCACTTGTTCGGAGGGCAGCATCTGCGGCTGGCCACCTCGCAGCACACTGGATTTAATCATGATTTGGGAGCGTAATTTCTCGACGGCGTTGCCGGCAGTGTATTCCTGCACGAAGCCAAGGATCGTGCTGCCAAGCACTATGGCAAGTACAATGCTGGCATCTACCCACTCTCCCACGATGCCGGAGACAATTGCGGCAAAAATGAGGATGAGAACGAGCGGACTCTTGAACTGGCTCAGCAACAGGCGCAACGCGGTGACTTGCTGCTGGGCTCTAATTGTGTTCAGCCCATATTCCTTCAGACGTTGCTGAGCGTCTACAGGCTTAAGACCTTTCCTGGAAGCGTGCAGTGCGGAGAGGAGTTGCTCGGGTGCCAGACTCCAATAACCGGCTGAAGCAACCTGGGCAACCTGTTGCCCCGCTTTGGGTGGTGTACTGGTTGAAAGATTAGGGAGGGCCTTCATTTGACTTCTCCTGACCTCATTTTGTTATTATTTCGCTCCGACATCGATACCTGCAGTGGTATTTTCTATTCAAGCGTTACAGTAAGAGGACCCGTATCTTAGATCGTTCTAGAGCATTTGTGGATCAACATTCACCTTAAGATTATACCTCTCCCGCACCTTTTATTTATGCTCCAACACGGGTTCATTGGGATTTGCCGTGGAAGTTCAACACATAAATTCCCAAACAACTCCAACACCTGATTATATTGATATTTTATAGGTTGTATTAGGGACGTAGATAGCTCCTTTAGATTAGGATGGTAGGGTAGCAAAAAACCATCTACTGAAAGGAAGCTGCATGGAACACAATCGTAGCGACGGCCACAACACGAAGCTGCAGCTCCATATCCAGCCGAATATTCGACTGGATTGCGTTGTCTACCATTTGGTTGGGGAAATTCTCAACCATGGACCAGTTCACGGCGAAAGCCAGAAAAGGATTAGAAAATGAATGATCAACAATTAGCAACCAAAGTTCGCCATGATGGCGCCAGAGTAAAAAAAGATCTAACCACCCTGGTGGAAGATGGCACCGCTCAGATTAGCAGATTTGAAGACAAGGTTAGCCAAGCCCCTGGCAAAGTCAAAGAAAATCTGACCACCTGGGCGGAAGATGGCGTCTCTCAATTGAGGGAAGGATTTGAAAAAGTGACGGGCGATGCAAGGGAGGCCGTGGTTAGCGCTACGACGGTGGTGAAAAAAGATGTTGGACATGGATTGAGCCAATACAACGCCAAAGCCCAGGAAGTTGCCGATAGAGTTCCAGGCGGTTTCGGTAAAAAGGCTGCCAGTTACCCCTGGGTGGCGATATCACTTGCCCTGGTGGTTGGTTTCCTTCTGGGTAGTTTTCTCAAACCCATCCGGCAAACTCTTGGGTAGGTCCAATTGAAGGGATTCAAGGTTAGACAACACAACATTAACCGCAATACCAAGAAGAGCTAAACCTTCTTTTTATTACGAACATGCGAAAAGGATATATTCAATCGCATGAGCACAATAGATAAACTGATCGAAAAGGAACGGAGATTAGAATGGGAATACTTTCCTGGATCGTTGTCGGTTTGATCGCCGGCTGGTTAGCTGGAATGGTAATGCGAGGGGGCGGCTACGGGGTGATTGGTGACATCATCGTCGGCGTGGTTGGCGGATTGTTGGGAGGTTGGATTGCCACCTCGTTGCTGCATATTGGCGCCGGGATGAATGGTATCAACCTGGAGTCGATCCTGGTGGCGTTTGCAGGGGCGGTGGTACTGCTCGTCTTATTGCGACTGTTATTTGGCGGACGGAGAGTTTTCCGTTAAAGTCGACCATAGGAAATCCTTTCGGTTTATTTGGTTCCGATATCCCCCTTCCAATATCGGAACCAATAAGAATTCCCCGCCGGCGATTTTCCTCCAACTGTACCGGCTTTTTTCTAGCCGAGTAGTTTGCTTCGCTAAGGAACAGAGGTATTGATGAATGAAATGCAGATGACCAAGATTGTGGAACAGTTCAGCCGAAAGAGTGAACCGGTAGAAGGGCAAATTACGGTCACACGAGTGCCGGACTACAAGACAGTATATGTCGAGCAGATTGGCGGGATTGGACGCTCGATAGTCCTGAGCGAATACAAGGTGGATGGAAAAACCTACTGGGCAGGATACAGCTCGCGCAGTGAAACCGTTTTCGTGAGCCAGGCAAGCCGAGACTAAAGAGAAAGATCTATAAAAGGAGAATAAATATGGGACGTAAAGGTGTAAGCAAGCGCAAGCCAAAGCAAACAACTCCTACACCGTTGTCCAGTAACAATGCCAGCGGCAGTGTATCTTCAGTTATGCAGGCAGCGGAAAGCCAGCCGGTCAAGTCATTTGAACCTGGCAAGGCTGTCCCTTTCTCAGACTCAAAGAAAAAAACCAGGAAGGGTTAGATCTTCTGTTTAGGATTGGAATTACAAATATACGTAAGGCGCAGGTAATGCGCACGACGTAAATAAACTGATTAGACATAAAAAAGAGTAGAGGATTATTATGGGAATTCTTTCCTGGATCATAGTTGGTTTAATCGCCGGCTGGTTGGCCGGAATGGTAATGCGCGGGGGCGGCTACGGGTTGATTGGGGATATCATCGTCGGCGTGGTTGGCGGGTTGTTGGGAGGTTGGATCGCTACCTCACTGCTGCATATCGGCGCCGATGTTAATGGCATTAACCTGGAGTCAATCCTGGTGGCGTTTGCTGGGGCGGTGATACTGCTCGTCTTGCTGAGACTGTTGAATGCTGGAGGGCGAAGGATTTGACGCTAAAGTCAGCCATGCCCTCCGTGGGCCTGCGCTTATGTCATCTTATAGCCGCGATCCACGGAGGGCAATAAAAGAATCCACGAAACTTACACAAAAAATATCGTGTTCTTCGTGGATTTATTAATCTCAATCTCATTCCTGGCGACCGATACGGGTAGGACTCGAACGGATGGGATTGTAGAAAAATCATCTACTTGATCTAAAAATTGAGAGCATTTATGGAACTTCACCTTAAGAATAAACGCCGCATACGAGCCAAGCTGATCTTCAATCCCAGTGCAGGGGCAGCCAGAGCATCCCCCATTGAGATAGTGGAAGTGATCCATGAGATGCAGAAATGGAAGCTCGTACCGGAAGCCTACCTGGTCGAGCCGGGCTGCGACCTGCCAGGGGTGGTCCGGGATGCCCTGGCACAGGGGATCCGAATGTTCGTGGTATGCGGAGGTGACGGCACCATTTCTGCCGTGGCCAGAAGTCTGGCCGGTACTCATGCCACCCTGGGGATCATCCCCATCGGCACGCAGAATAACACCGCCCTCAGCCTGGGCATCCCTTCGGACGTCCCGGCTGCCATCGCCATCCTGCGTACAGGCCGGCGTATCAAAGTGGACGTTGGCATGGCCATCTGCGGAAAAATTCATACACCTTTCCTGGAAGTTTGCTCGGTGGGGCTGGTTTCGACCCTTTTCCCTTCCGCCGACGATATCCAGCACGGCAACCTGGCGCAGGTAGGCGATTTCCTGGCAACCCTGGCCGGTTCACCACCAGCCGAAATACATCTGTTGCTGGATAACAAACAGGAGATCCACAATCTGGGTCATGTGGTATTGGTATCCAATATGCCCTACATCGGCTTTCATTATCAGGTAGGCTCTTTAGCTTCATTCCATGATGGCTTGTTGGATGTGCTGTTCTTTGCCGACCTATCCAAGCTGGAACTGCTGGGCTATGTTCTCCAGGGGGTGGGTGAAGGTAAGCCAGAAGACTCACGCATCCAGCACTTCCACGTACGCAGGGTGGATATTGACACCCAGCCTGCCATGCCGGTCATGGCGGATGGAAATGCGTTAGGTGAAGGGCTGGTGCGTATTGAAGTGCAGCGGCACGCCCTGGCGGTGATGGTAAGCCAGTTGGCGCCTGTAACGCAACCTGAACCGGAAGTGATCATTGCCTAGCAAGCGCGTGCCCCCGCACAATGTTGAAGCAATCGTCCGCAGCAAGCGTGTGCGTGCGCACACTCCTGAAACAATCGTTCCAGATGCCCTGAAACTTCCAGTCCAATTAGTGAAGCATAATCGTCCGGTTACCTGGCTGGCGGGTATTACGGTCGTTCTGGTTGTGTTCCTTTTAGTGCTTCCAATTGATATTCGCACAGCTTTTTGGCATAGCTTGCAGTCCCAGGCCATCCTGGTAAGCATGCTGCTGGTTTTTAGCCTGGTGGCGATTTCGTTTGTGTGGTCTGCCGGCCAGCGATTGGATACCTGGGTTTTCCTGTCTTTCAATGTGCGCTGGTCACGGCCCCTCTGGCTGGACCGGATCATGTTGGGTTTCACACAGATCGGTAACGGCTTTGCTACCCTGACGTTTGCCTTGATTTTGTTTTTGGCCAGGCAACGCTTCCTGGCCTACGAGCTTATTCTGGGGACTTTGACATTATGGCTGGTGGTTGTGCTGGTAAAAGTTATTGCGCGCCGTTCGCGTCCTTTTATCCGTTTGACTCAGACACGCATCGTCGGGTACAGGGCGCGCGGGCGCTCTTTCCCGAGCGGGCATACCAGCCAAACTTTTTTTATCGCAACCTTGATGGTCCAACATTTTCACGCCAGCCTTTGGGTAGCCATCTTGCTGTACGCCGTTGCCTTGTTGGTTGGTATCACGCGCATGTATGTCGGGGCTCATTATCCTCGCGATGTACTGGCGGGGGCCATCCTGGGCAGCGCCTGGGGGCTGCTGGGGGTGATTGTCGACGGCTATGTGCTGAGCGGGATCAGGTAAAAGTGGAAGAACCTAGATCCAGAACAACAATTCCCATTGAGCCACTAATTTTACAGATATTTTTTAGGTTGTATTAGGGACGTAGATAGCTCCTTTCGATTAAGATGGTATTGTAGGAAAAAACCATCGAATGAAAGGAAGCGATATGGAACACAATCGTAGCGACGGCCACAACCTTAAACTGCTGGTGGCTATCCAGCCGAACATCGGGCTGGATAGCGATGTCCGCCATTCGGTTGTGGAAATCCTCAACCATACGCTGGCCGATGAGGCGGTGCTAACCCTAAAAACCCGCAGCGCCGATTGGAACGAGAGTGGAACAGGTTTCTTCGAGCTGCATATCCTTTTCAATTCACAATACGAACAACTGAACGATATCTCGGATGAGATCTCAGAGCGGGCGCGGATACTAGGCGGGGTGGCCATTGGCAGCCTTCAGGAATTTATCAAGTACACCCGCATGCAGGAACAGCCCGGGGTTGTTCCGGACATCCTGCGCCTTTTAGCCGACCATGAAGCCGTCATCCGTTTTTTGCGCGAGGACACCAGAAAGTGCACCGAGGAGTACGAGGACGAAGGTACATTCGAATTGCTGGTAAGCGTTATGCGTCTGCACGAAAAAATGGCCTGGATGCTGCGTTCCTATATCGAGAACGAACCAGTTCACAGCAAAAGCCATTAAAGGATCTAAGGAGGAATAACATCATCCTCCAAAATTTTGTAACTTTTTCAATGAGATAAGGAGATAAACGATGAATAATGATATTTTTCAAGGCAAGTGGAAGCAAATGCGCGGTCAGGCAAAAGTTTGGTGGGGCAAACTTACTGATGACGACCTGGAAAAAGTCGGCGGTAAGTATGATAAATTAATCGGCATGCTCCAGGAGAAGTATGGTTACACAAGGCAGCAAGCCGAAGATGAATACAAAAAGAGGACCGAATGACAGATTATAGAGATGTAAGAACCACACAACATGAAGAGGGACGCGAGCAGCGTTACGCCACCTTTAAAGCCACACAAATGATCTGGCTTCTGTTGAGCCTTCTTGAAGCCGTGATTGCACTGCGAGTTGTATTTAAGTTGATCGGGGTCAATGCGGCTAACCCATTCGCAACCCTCCTTTACAACGTGACCAACCTTTTCGTGGCTCCTTTTGCAAGTTTGACGGGAGCGCCGTCAGCCGGCGGCATGGTGTTGGAAATTTCTTCCATCATTGCCATGATCGTTTACCTGTTGATCGCCTGGGCGCTTGAACGGATTGTTTATGTGCTCTTCTACCGCCCGCGCGGGCCCGTGAGTGTCAGACAGACGACTGTTTCCGACCACACCCCTTTGCAAGCACCTTTGGGTGTTAGCCAAACGACGACGACTGATCGCACAACGACTCAAACACCCACAGGCGCCGGTCAAACGACCGTCACCGAACGTACGAATACTCAAACACCGGGTTCCCTTTGATCGTGGCACAGGTATTCACTACTTATTCCGGATAATTCAACCGCTGAAAACCCAGGGTTGCGAAACATTCTGAAAGGAGAAAATATATGGAACTGCTAAAGTTCATTCTGTGGCTCACCGCTGGGGCTATTATTGGCTGGTTTGCCAGCCGGATAGTTACGAAAGAACGCGGGTGGACCCACAAACCAATGCCTGTCGAGGATCCCAGCTCTGAGAAGAGCTAAGCCCTGCTGATCCATGGAACGTAAGGCGCAATCTCTGCGCATGACTTGAACGACCTAATATAACAGGCAAAACAATTGGAGGATTATTATGGGATACCTTGTCTGGATCGTAGTTGGTTTGATTGCCGGATTTTTAACGGGACAGGTCATGCGGGGTGGTGGCTACGGTGTAATTGGTGACATCATCGTCGGCGTGATTGGCGGTTTGTTGGGAGGCTGGATTGGCACCACACTCTTGCATATCAATGTTGGTGTTTCTGGGATAAATCTGGAGTCAATCCTGGTAGCTTTCGCCGGAGCGGTGCTGCTGATCCTTGTTATACGCTTGATCACCGGTAGAAGAAGGTAGAGGGGCAACAGACGATAAGAGAAGTTTTATCGGGTGAAATCACCAAAGAATCTGTGAGGCAGGATTGGTATGAGATGATCAACCCTGTCTCACGGATGCAAATTATAGTAAGCATTTTCCCCCATTATTTGGGGGTACGAAAGAAGGTCTTATGGCCGAGAATCAAGAGATCAATGAGGACGCAGTGGACCGTCGCGAAGAAACATTGATCACACGACATCCCGGCTACGTTGCGACTGAGCAAGTTGTGCGTGATGTCGCTGCGGAACGCCGAATGGGATTGTTCCAGCTCAACCGGATCCTATGGAGCATGCTAGTTTTTTTGGAGATTTTGCTAGCAGGCCGCTTTCTATTGAGATTGATTGCTGCCAATCCGGACAGTGGATTTGCCATGCTCATGTACGGGATCACGGGAGTATTCGTTGGTCCATTCAACGGATTGATCTCGACGCCCACGTACGGTGGGTTATCCCTCGAAGTTACTACTCTTATTGCCATGCTCGTTTATGCGCTGATCTTTTGGGGAATCGCGTATGTAATCCGCACGGTTGTGGCCCGTCCAAGCGCAAGCTCATTCACTCGCACGACACGTGAGCTAACGCCAGGCGGTGAAGGAAACGTACGCACGACTCACACTACCATTTCCAACGGCAAAATGTGACTTGTTATTAGCAGTGATTGCTAACCTGCGAAGAGTTTATATCCATCCGCATGACAACAATAGGTAAACTTGATCGAAAAGTAACGGAGATTAGAATGGGAATACTCGCCTGGATCGTGGTTGGTTTGGTCATTGGCTGGTATACCGGAATGGTAATGCGAAGGGGCAGTAAGGGTTAAGACGAAAAAGAGCCGGTCGGGTATTATCTAAGGAGAGAGCTTGTTACTTTATAACTGGAGCGCAGTTTAAAAGGCTATTTGATGAACTCAACCAGGCAGCGCATTGCAGCGTTGTTGGCATTAACCTTCATGGCTCAGATGCTACTGGGGTGTGGTGCCAATATATCAGCAATCAATCCTGAATATTCACCCACACCAGGCTATGCTACACCCGCGCCAGGCATTATCGGATCGCCCAATCCTGCTTACGCTGATGCCCAGGCCACAATGGACGCTGGCCAGAGCCAGTTGTTAGATCTATCTCGTAAAGCTACTGAGGCCAGCCTGAACATATCTCAGGCTGCCAATGCCGCAGGGCAGGCCACACAGGAATATAACCAACGCCAGCAGGTGGAATTGGATTACCAGGCAACCGTAATCAGCCTGAACATCGCTCAGGCCGCTGCCACGCAGAAGTTTATAAGGCAACAAACGAAAATGGCCGGGGAGGCTACTGCCGTTGCTCTGAGCAGTGCTGCTGCGGCCACCCATTCTGCCTATCTGGTGCATGTAACCCAGACTGCACAAGCCCAGGCGATTCTGGATGCCCAGGCCTCGCAAACTGCTCAGGCCGTGGCTGCTTCGACGGCCTACCCGATGACGGCCACTCCTTTCGCCTTGACCCAGGCTGTTCTTCTAATGCAAGAATATGACCGGGAACAAAAGTCTTTCGTGGACCGAGTAGTCTCCCCTTTGCTACCTATCGTTGCAACAACCTTTGCTCTTCTGCTGCTTATCCTAATAATCGTTTTGGCACGGCGCCGGTTTATGCCGGTATCGTGGCCTCCCCGCCTGCGGATTACGCGTGTAAATGTTAACCCCTTGAACATGATCGATGGAGTGATTAAGGACCACGATCTCCCTCTTCACCGGATAATTCCGGCTGAACTAACGCCGGCCAACCCATCTGGATTGCCAGGTGAAAATACGGTACATGTAGAAATTGTTAATGCCACTGAACCACCCTTCGCTCATTGGATTGCCGAGGTGGAGCATCAATTGGCCACTAAAGGAGGGCTATAGCTTTGAGCGCCAATCATTACCTCCCAGCCGCCCAAAACGTAGCTCAAGCGATCCCTGGCATCCTGGCTGAACAGGGTCTGGATCCACTCATCAGCCGTTTTGTTTTAACCGAAACCGAGGGGCGGTGACGCCTGGTTGTTTGTGGTCATGGATGACAGCATTTCCGAATTCCTCGAATCCTACGCTGCGACCAGTGTGTTATCCCATCTTTCCACAGCATTACACGGGCATCCTGTCATTTTCAGTAACTCTTATGGCCTGCGCTATGCCGTCCTTCTCAGCTCATTACCAAATTTACCAAAGATGATCCATGCTCACTCTTGGTTACACCGATGATAACAGATCCGATCCTTGGGATTTCCCGTGGAAGAACTCAAGTTTTGGGGTGTGAGTTGAGTACACACGCTCACACCCCAAAATTTGGTAATCCAGCACCGCAATTCCCACTGAACCAACAGATCGACGATAGAGCCTGGAAAATGTACTGAAAGAGCAGGGAAAGCATGGCATTCCATCCACCTTCGCAACTATACAACTGGACCTTCCGACGGGTTGTGTGGGCAACCCTCATTTCGGTTTTTGTCGTTCTTAGCTTCTGGCTTCTTTACCGGTTCTACCAGGTCTTTTTCATTTTGTTTATTGCTATGGTGATGGGCACCGTGATCAGGCCAGTCGTTACCTGGTTAAACCACCGCGGACTCCACCGGTTTGCAGGAGTCGTGCTTGTCTACCTTCTGATACTCGCCTTCCTCGTTGGCTTTGTGCTTTTATTATTCCCATTAATTGCCAGGCAAGCTACAACGATTGCTGCCGCAGTACCAGGTTACTACCAAAGCCTGCGCGAGTGGATGGTTAATTCTCCCAATCAAATGATTGTGCGCTTAGGTCAGTTCCTCCCAATTACACTTTTAGTGCAAGCTCCGGTACAACAAACGGGAGAGCAGATGATGACTTCTGCGGGGCAAGCGTTGGGTTACGCGGCATCGGCAGTGAACGTCATCTTTATGGCCACAGCTATTCTGCTTTTAGCCTTTCACTGGACGCTCGATGGACCGCGAACCATTCAGTCATTTTTGCTGATGGTTCCAAGTGGCCAGCGCGAGAGCATTAGTGAACTGATTTCGGCCATGGAAACCAAGGTTGGTTCTTACATTGCCGGACAAGGTCTCCTTTGCCTGGTCATCGGCATTATGGCGCTGGTCGCCTATGTGCTTATCGGCTTGCCCAATGCCCTGGTGCTGGCGCTAGTGGCGGGCGTGCTGGAGGCCGTACCGATGATTGGGCCGCTGCTTGGCGCCATTCCTGCGGGGCTGGTTGCCCTGTCCATAGCGCCTGCCAGGCTGGCGTGGGTCATCGTCGCCACGCTTGTCATTCATCAATCAGAAAACTACTTGCTGGCGCCGCGCATCATGCGTAAGACAGTGGGGGTCAATCCATTCGTCTCCTTGCTGGCGTTTTTTGCCTTTGGCTCTTTGCTCGGCCTAGTCGGTATGCTGATGGCGATTCCCATGGCGGCCATAATTCAACTCTTACTCGATCGTTTCGTCTTTCATCCAGGAACGATGGAGTCGGAGGTCTCGACCGGGCGCGATTATGCCAGCCGGCTGCGCTATGAAGCGCAGGACCTGGCTCAAGATCTGCGCAGGCAGGCGCGGCTCAAGAAAAATGGCTCGGCTCGGTCGGTCAAACAAACCGATCAAGTGATGGATGAGATTGAAACTATTACAACCGACCTTGATTCTCTGCTGGCTCAGATCAATACTTCAGGTGCGCCATGACGAAGCAACTGATAACGGTTGGTATGGCGGTTATGACCACATTACTGGCGCTGGTGGTGTTATGGGAGTTCCGGATTGTCGTCGTTTACGTGCTGATCTCACTAACGCTTGCGGCAGCGCTGCGCCCATTGGTTCAACGCCTAGTCGGGCGAAGCTTCGTGGTGCGGGTGGCCTGGATTCTACTCTACCTGGTGGCCTTGGGCAGCTTCGGTTTCTTACTCTTCCTGGCCGGTGGATCCGCGATTTCTGAGATTAAGCATTTAGCCCAAATTGTATCGGTACAGGATGCGTGGAAGCTGCCGGTATGGCTGGAGGGCAGCTCGTTCCAACAGATGCTGCTAGCGCAACTGCCACCGCCGAGTAAGCTCTTCGAAGCAGTTACCGGCAGCCAAGGGGAGCTCGTGCTACCGGCTCTATTCGGTTTCACGCAGGGCATTGCCGGCGTCGTGAGCGGCGTACTCGTCGTTCTGTTTTTGAGCCTCTATTGGATCGTCAATCAAATTCATTTTGAACGACTCTGGCTCTCGCTGCTTCCATCTGGACAACGTAAACAAGCGCGTGGTATTTGGCGCACCATCGAGCCTGACCTTGGCGCTTACATACGCAGCCAGGTAATCCACAGTCTCGTGGCTGGGCTGTTATTAGGTTTGGGTTACTGGGCACTCGGATCACCTTACCCGGCGCTACTGGCGCTGGCTGGCGCTCTGGCATGTTTGATCCCGGTGGTTGGGCCGACCCTGGCGGTTATTCCCCCCCTTTTAGTAGGGCTGCTGACGGGTGTGCAGCTTAGCCTGTTTACGGTTCTCTATACACTCGTCGTCTTGATTGCCCTGGGAGTATGGATCAAACCACGCCTTTTCAACCGCAGGTGGGATAATCCAATTCTGACCTTAGTTATCCTTATTGTCCTGGCAAATGCTTTTGGCCTGCTCGGCATCGTTCTGGCGCCACCCCTCTCTGCCGTATGCCAGATCCTATGGAGCCTCCTGGTCAGCCACCGCCTTGCTTCAGGGGCTGCAGCTCAGGTTTCAGACCTTAAAGAGCGGCAAGAACGGGTATGGGCCGTCATACGGGCAATGGATGAACCGCCTCTGCCCCTGGTGACGAGCAGCATGGAGCGACTTACTCGTCTGATGGTGAAAGCCGAACCCATTCTGCAAGCGGCTCTGCCGGCTGATCCTTCAGAGCTATTATTACCCATAGCGCCCCAACCCGAGCAGAAAGAGGACAATGGCCGCGCCCAAAATAGCTAGAGATCTAGCACAGCTTTGGCAGCAGGGTATCCGCAGCGCGCGCCAATTTGATAAGCGGACGCACGGCTACTTTGGAATGTTGGTGGGCGCGGCCAAACAGGCTTTAAAGCCCGAACTCGGTGATTACGGCCGCGGCGATTGCCTACTTTGCCATCTTTTCCCTCTTTCCCCTCACTCTCCTGAGTATCGCCATTGCCAGCTTCAGCCTTGGCTCGTTGGTGAACCAGCAAATCGTCGTACAAAGGCTAGAATTTATTGCCCCGGACCTGGGCCAGTTGTTGGGCAATAATATTGGCGAAATCATCCGGGCGCGCGGACCAGTTACCATTGTTGCATTAGTTAGTCTGATTTGGTCTGCCTCTAATATTTTTTTCATGCTTACCGGCACCCTGAATGAAGTTTGGGGTATCAAACGAAGTCGCCCCGTTTGGAAGCGGCGCGGCCTGGCAATACTATTTGTCCTGGTCTTCGTTGGCCCGATCCTCTTCCTGGCTTCTTTTGCCAGCAGTATAATTGCCAACCTCCTCGCCTGGTTGCCCGACCAAATTATTCCGATCGCGGGTGGTACCAGTCTGGTACTGGCTATCTTGCTCGATGTTGCCTTATTTATGGTGCTCTACCTGATGCTCCCGCATGCAGCTTCTAGCTGGCGCGAGATTTTACCCGGCGCAATTGGGAGCGGTCTCCTCTGGGAACTTGCCAAGAAAGCCTTCTTGTTCTTTGTTTCCACATACATCTCCGTTTCGGACTTGGTCTATGGATCAGTGGCAGCTATTATTGCTATCCTGACCTGGGCTTACCTGAGCGGCCTTATCTTTCTCTTTGGCGCTTACTTGAATGTCTCCTATTACCAGCAGAGACAGCAGCAACAAAAAGCGGCAGCCCAAACCTAAATGCCTTGCCAATGAGATGGAGAGATAGGCATACAAAAATTAATTTTTAGGAATTTTATAGGTTGTATTAGGGACGCAGATAGCTCATTTCGAATAAGATGATATTGCAGTAAAAAAACCTTCAAGCGAAAGGAAGCTCCGTGAAGCACGATCATAACGACGGCACCAACGCGAAGCTGCAGGTTGATATCCAGCTTAACAGAGGAAGAATAGGAGTTCTGTCTGATAAAAATATAGCCCTTTCGGCCGTATTACATAGCAGGCGGGGCATAATAGAGTGGCCGCTCGAGTTCTTTACGCTCTCAGAAGAAGATCGATTGAAGGCTGGCATCGATATTGGCGGCGAGGAGCATGACAGTGAGACCGGCCCAGCACATTCTTTCCCGTCGAGAACCGGATCGACACTTCATGCAAGCCGTAATGAGCATTCATCCAATTCATTAATTACGAGATAGTATAAAGAAAGGATTACTTTCATGAGAAGATTCAAATTCAAAAGGAAAATCGGCATATTCTTGCTGGCCATCTGGCTCATCGCCTGGGGCCTGTTTGAGCTTATCCCGGCAATAAGTGGCCTGAGCCCGGTCCTGGCGATCCTCGCCATTGCCGCCGGGATTTTCATCTTATTAGACCGTTAGGTCTAACCGTCAGGTCCGGTTTTCGGGGGAACTGCCACCCGGTCAACCAACCAGGTGGCTTCCAATAGGACATTGAAAGGAGAAATTTCATGTTGTGGACGATCATCGTAATTCTAGCAATCCTTTGGCTGCTCGGTTTTTTCGGCCGGAACATAAGTCCAAGGCTGCCGCGCACAGGCGGCTGGATCCATACTCTGATCGTGATCGCGGTCATACTCATCATATTGCACCTGCTTGGGGTGCTGTAAAACTCTTACGATACGACGAGTAGACCGGGGTTATCAATCCTGATATGACACCCGTAGTCAATCATTTTCATAGCATTTCTCTAAATATATAGATATTTAACAGACTTAATTAAGGACGTTGATAGCACCTTTCGATTAATATGGTATGGAAAGAGAAATTAATAAGTGAAAGGAAGCTACATGAGACAAAATCATAACGACGGCTACAACTCGAAGCTGCCGGTCCTTATCCAACCTAACATCGGGCTGGATGGCGATGCCCGCCATTCGGTTGTAGACATCCTCAACATTACTCTGGCTGATGAGGCGGTGCTAAGCCTAAAAACCCGCAGCGCACATTGGAATGTGAGCGGAGCCAGTTTCTTCGAGCTGCAAAAGCTTTTCGATTCCCAATACGAACAACTAAACGATATCTCCGACGAAATAGCAGAGCGCGCCCGCATGCTGGGTGGACTGCCGATCGGTAGCTTCCAGGGATTTCTCAAAAATACCCGGCTAGATGAACAGCCTGGGGGTGTCCCTGATATTATGGACCTTTTAGCCGACCATGAAGCCGCCATCCGTTTCTTGCGCGAAGATGCGAAAAAGTGTTCAGAGGAGTATGAGGACGAAGGCACACGCGACTTCCTGGTGAGTACTCTAACCCTGCACGAAAAGATGGCCTGGGTGCTGCGCTCTCATATTGAGCCAGAGCTAACTGGCAACGAAAGCTAGAAAAGCAGGATTTAGCCGCCCGAAGTTAAATTCACCAACAACTAATTCACTAACCCAATTTAACCAGGAGCGAAAATGGGAAACCAGATCGTATGTCCAAAATGCAAGAAAACGATATCTAATAACCCGATCATCGAAGATGCGGTAAAAGGTGAAGGTTCTTCTGAGCAATCCATTCAGCATGATTGTGGTGAAAGAATAACTTATTGGCAAATTACCACCCAGCTTAGAGAGCAAAAAACGTTTGGCCGGCGATTACAAAATTGGATCCGGGCGACGCTCTCCCACAACCAGGGTTAGAAACCGCGCCATCTTTCAGCAACAGATTGACCGCATCCGGAAGATGGGATCGGCCTCTCATTTGTTGGGCTGCTCATCGGAAGAAAAGAGCGGGTTTATTCATGCAAAGATAGAAAAAGGAGTTACGGCCATGGCAGACAAAAATAGCAAGAAGGAACCCAAACGATTATCTAAAGGGCAGCGTACCCACGTGCGCCGGTTAAAACAAGCCGCCCGCAAGGATTCCATCAA
Organism: uncultured Chloroflexia bacterium; assembly: GCA_963820415.1. Taxonomy (GTDB): domain Bacteria; phylum Chloroflexota; class Anaerolineae; order Anaerolineales; family Anaerolineaceae; genus CAWFZT01. The sequence continues at coordinate 869,469 of CAWFZT010000006.1, forward strand.
TGTGGGGCTGAAGAAATAAAGGCCTTTATTGGAGACAAACTATGGCATTCGAAATTGTCAAGGGACCGAGTAAACAGACACATGGTAGGGTGCATGAGTTGGTAAGCCAACATAGTGTCGAGGATCCAGACAAAGCCAACGCTAAACGCGAACAATTCCTGGCCCTGCTTAGAAAGCAGTATGGTTACACCAACGAAAAGGCTGTAGACGAATTGGAGAGACTGCTGAAGCAATTCTATAGAATGAATAAGAGCTTAGGCATTCATGGCGTCCGGCCGAATTTTAAGCATCCACATGCGATCGCCTGAAAACAGGCTGTACATAATTTCAAGGAGCATAACCGTGCCAGTCGCAAAGGAGAAACAATGAAAAGGGAAGTAGGTTTGTGGATAGACCATCGCAAAACGGTTTTCGTGACCATCGAAAATGAAGTCGAAGTGACCCGGGAAATAAGATCGAATATGGAGAAGCATGTCCGATTTTCAAACGGTACTCGTTCGAAAGATTCCAATACTTCACGAGGGTCGACCGCGGAGGATATGCGCGACCGACAGTTTGTAAACCATCTGGATGGTTACTACGAAGGGATTATCTCCTTCATTCGTGATGCTGATTCAATCTGGATATTTGGTCCTGGCGAGGCCAAGTTCCAACTCGAAAATCGCTTGAAGCGTGAAGACCTCGGAGGACGCATCGTGGGTATTGAAACCGTTGATAAGATGACGGATCACCAAATTGCCGCCAAAGTGCGCGACCACTTTCTAAGATAATAATTATGGAAAGCCAACAAGCTGCAAAGCCAAGGTTTAAATTATCGATCACTACCCTGATCTGGATCGCCGTACTAGGCTTTTTTGCGTATCGACTGATCGCCGGTTCCGCTCCAGCGGTGAATGTAATCCCTTACAGTGTGTTCAAGACGGATGTGAATAGTGGGAAGATCAGCAGCGTCCTTGTGACCGATACGGACATCAGCGGGAAGATGAACGATGGTACGGCTTTTACGACGGTCCGGGTGGATGACCCAGACCTGACGAAAATGTTAGAAGCTAACCAGGTGGAAATTACCGGGCAAGCTCCCAGTACTGGCGGCGGAATTGTGGGTTTTCTATTGACCTGGATCTTGCCTTTAGCCCTGATGGTCGGTTTATGGTATTGGTTTTTCGGGCGCAACCGGGGTGGGGCCAACTCGATGGGCAGTATCTTCTCCTTTGGCAAAAGTAAAGCGCGTGTAAAAATGGGAGAACAAACCGGAGTGACCTTTCAAGACGTCGGCGGCGCCGGAGAGGCCATCACCGATCTGAAAGAGGTGACTGAATTCCTCAAAAACCCGGTCCACTTCCAAAGACTGGGCGGCAAAATGCCTAAAGGCGTCCTGCTGGTTGGCCCACCTGGCACCGGTAAGACGCTACTGGCCAGGGCCACGGCAGGCGAGGCTGGCGTACAATTCTTCAATCTCAGCGGAGCCGAGTTTGTTGAGATGTTTGTCGGCGTCGGCGCCTCACGTGTGCGCGACCTGTTCGATCAGGCCAAGAAAAGCGCCCCTTCGATTATCTTTATCGACGAGATTGATGCGATTGGGAGCAGGCGAGCAGGCGCAGGGGCGATTGGCGTCCACGAGGAGCGCGAGCAAACCCTCAACCAATTATTAGCCGAGATGGACGGCTTTGAAACTTCCCGGGGAGTGATTGTGATGGCGGCCACCAACCGGCCCGAGGTTTTGGATCCTGCCTTGCTGCGGCCAGGTCGCTTTGACCGCCAGATTATGGTCGACCTGCCCGACCGCCAGGGCCGACTTGAAATCATCCACATCCATACCCGGCAGGTCACCCTGGCTGAAAATACCAGCCTGGAGGCCATTGCCCAAATGACGCCGGGCTTCTCCGGGGCCGACCTGGCCAACCTGGTCAATGAAGCCGCCCTGCTGGCCTCCCGGCACGGCAAAGACGCCGTCGGTATGGCCGATTTTGATGAGGCATTTGAACGGGTGGTGGCCGGCTCAGAGCACAGGACCCGCTCCATCACCGCCAATGAAAAACGGGTGATCGCCGTGCATGAAGCCGGGCATGCCCTGGTCGCCAGCCTGACTCCGGATGCCGATAAAGTCCACAAGGTGACCATCGTGCCGCGCGGCAGGGCCATGGGTTATACCATGCAGTTGCCCACCAGTGACCGTTACGTGCTGGGTGAAAAAGAGCTCGACTCCCGTTTAACCGTCCTGGTCAGCGGCAGGGTAGCTGAAGAGATGGCGTTTGGCGAGGCCTCGACCGGGGCAGCGGATGACCTGGCCCGCGCTACCGACCTGGCGCGCAAGATGGTCACTGAATTTGGCATGAGCCCCATCCTGGGCCCGGTGCGCCTGGCGACGGATATGCAGGCCAACTTTCTCAGCCAGCAGCTCGGCCTGGATGGGCGCGTCAGCCCGGAGACGGCCACCATGGTGGACACTGAGACGCGCCGGATTATCGAAGAAGCGGTGGAGCATTCCAGGCGCCTCCTGGAGGCTCATCGCCCTGAGCTGGACCAACTGGCAGACCTGCTATGCGAACATGAGACGGTCGACGGGGCGCAGATTGAGGCGATACTTAATAAGGTTGAAGTTCAAGTTCCAGTAGCCGTCTAAAAGTCCAGACGACCTAGTAATTTTGGAAGGACAAAGATATTTAAACAAAACCTGCTCAGAAATTGAGCAGGTTTTTTGTCTCATTGGGAATCCCCGTGGTGAACTCTCGGATTTGGGGGTGTTATAAACCCATCTACAATAAATCAACAAGAGACAAATAACCACCATATAATGAATATCCTTACGCCCACTTATGAAAACAGTTTTCAGCCATGGCTGAATGGGCCGGGTAAGAATAAGTCCCGCTGTGTGGCGATCCAGATAACCGGGAAATAAACAATTAAGCACAAGGTTTGTGAAAAATTGTTTATTCATCTTAATTGCTTGACTATTGTTGTTCGTTTTGATAACATATAAAGAGTTCCCCTTGGTGGCTATTTTTTGTTTACCCGTATCTTCTAGTCTCCCCCCCGCTAGCTTCTTATCCTGTTGGACCTAATCTCTTTACCAGCGAACACACGCTGGCTCACATGCGTTCCGAGCTATGGGCGTCCAGGTTGTTCGACCGCAGCGCCTACCGCAGCGATGCAGAAGAACACCAGAACGCCTACGCCATGGTAGCCCAGGCTGAGGCACGCTGGCGGCAGGCGTTGGCTCGTTACAACCCGGAAGGGGTTGACCTGTACAAAGCCAAAGCAGCCATGGAAGTTGCCATGCATGCCAAAGAACACCCGCTAAGCGGTTTTGAGTGATATATTAATCTAGAAAGGAAGCTAATGAACACTGTTAATCGACCCAAAGTTGGACTGTTAATCACGGCTTTACTTGAAGACGACTGGAACAAGACCGGTTATTTGCGTCCCAAGGCCCAGGCGGCCGTGCAAAATTACGTGAGCCGGTTGGAATCCTTTGCCGAGGTGGTCTGCCCGGGGCTTATCGAGACCGAAGAGCAGGCTGCTGAAGCTGACCTGGCCTTCAAAACGGCCGGCGTGGTCGCCGTAGTCTTTACCGAACTGGCCTACACTCAGAGCGTCGTGCCGATGCGCGCCCTGTCGCAGACACAGGTGCCTATCCTGGTGTGGAACACGCAGATGCTCAGCGCCTGGCCGGCCGACGCGGATTGGGACCTGGTCATGCTCAATTCAGGACTGGCAGGCCTGCCCGAGACCACGCACGCCCTGGTGCGTTCGAACATACCCTTTGAGATGATCACCGGCCACCTGGACGATCCACACACCCTGGCAGCTTTGAAAGAAAGCATACAGGCAGCCGCCGTGGTTAAGCAGCTCAAGTGGATGCGCGTTGGCGTGATCGGGCATCCCTACCAATACATGGAAGACCTGATGATCGATCCTTTTGGCCTGCGCACCACCCTTGGTCCAACGGTAGTCCACATCGAGCCGGAAGAGGTCGCCGCGGCGGTAGCCAACGTTCAGCCCGAAGAAGCCCAGGTGTTGATCGCGGAAGCCAACCGCCAATTCCGCACCGACGAGATGAAACCCGATCTGTTCGAGCGGTCGGCCCGTTACGCAGTTGGGTTGGAAAAGGTGGTGCGCGAGCGTAAGCTGGATGCCCTGGCGCATTTCGACCAGTGCCTGTTGAGCGACCCGCGCTGCGGCTTGGTGCCTTCCTGGGGCGAGTGTCGCCTGATGGCGGCTGGCATCCCGGTCACTGCTGAAGCCGACATCAACTCGGCAGTAGGTATGCGTATCTTGCAGGAGTTGGCCGGCGACGCGACCTTCGGCGAGAACTACGGCTTCGACTTCGACCAGGGCGTGGCCTACATCGCTCACGACAGCATTGGCAACCCCAACCTGGCTGCCGCCGTCCCACAGCCTGCCTTGCGCCACAGCATTTATTACCTGGGTATGTATGGCTTTGGCGCCGCAATGGAATTTGCCTACCGGCCGGGTGCCGTGACAATCCTGGCGCTCGTCCAGATCTCCGGCGGCCGTTGGAAAATGTGCGTAGCCGAAGGGGAAGCCCTGGCGGTGACGCCACGTCCAACCGTGGCTCCGCAGATGCTTTTCCGGCCGGCGCAAAGCCCTCTGGAGGAGTTTTATAACCGCTGGTGCCTGTCCGGGGCCGGTCACCATTTGGCCATGGCCTACGGCCACCTGAGCGGGACGCTGGCGAAGGTGGCAGGCATGCTGGGAATCGAATATGAATTGGTTCGGTAGCTATGAACTTCGATCTTCGCTTATTTACTGATTCGGACCTTGAACGTATCCACGACCTGTCCTTGAAGATTCTGGCCGACCCCGGCATGCGCATCATGTCGCCCGTGCTCCGCCAGGCGCTGGCGAAACGCGGCGCGCAGATCGATGAAACGAGGGAAGTCGTCCGCTTTCCGTCCGGGCTGGTCGAAGAAACCATTTCTGCCATGCAGGCTGAGCTGCGCGCCGGGCGCAAGCCGCTCCTGTTAAACGGGGTGGTCTCCTCGCTCAGCAGCGGGCCTATCCAGGCCAAGTTTGGCGGCGCCTGCCTGGAATGCTTAGACCTGGAGGGCGGGCAGTTCCGTGCGCCTACCCGCCAGGATTTGGTCAACCTGGTGCGCCTGGGCCAGGCCCTGCCCGAAGTAACCACGGTCGGCAATCCGGTGGTTTATCTGAGGGAAGATGACGGAACGCGCATCGACCCGCGCATGGAGCGCGTCAAAACTGCCGCTCTGATCGCCTGCTACACTACCAAAGCCGGCGCCACCGAGGTGTGGAACACCGCCGAGCTGCCGTTCCTGATGGAGATCGGCGAGATCGTGCGCGGGAGCCGCGCCGCCTACATGCAAAACCCTTGTTTCGTGACCGCCAAAGAGACTATTTCCCCGTTGATCCTGGATGACAAAGCTGGCGATGTGCTGCTTCTACTGGCGGAGAACGGTCTGCCAACCACCATCATCCCCATGCCGCTCACCGGCGCGTCGGCTCCCATGTCGCTGGCGGCCAATGTGGCCTTGTGCAACGCCGAGGTGCTGGGCGCAGCGGTCGCCGTGCGCAGCGCCTGTTCAGACGCCTGGGTGGCCGGGGGAGTGATCAGCGGCATCCTTGATATGGGCTCAGGCGCGGCTTGTTTCGCCGCCCCAGAAGCCATCCTACAGGACCTGGGCATCGCCGAGCTGCACGAACGCCGCTACGGGTTCGATTTCGCCATCGGCACCGGTTACACCGACGCCAAGTATCCGGGTATCCAATCGGTGATGGAGAAAATGGCCAAGTACTGGGCAGCCTACCAGTCTGGGCGGGTCAACTACCCACTTGGGTTGATGACCGGCGGCAAAGCCTTCTCTCCCGAGCAAGCCCTGCTTGACCTGGAAGTGGCGCGCTGGGTGCATGGGTTCGGAAAAGGCATTCCAGTTGAGGATGTCGACCTGGAGACCTGCCTGGAGATCATCCGGCGCAGGGGCATCGGCGGTAACTCCCTCGAAGAGGAGCACACGCTGCAGAATATGCGCAGGGTGGTATGGTACCCGACGTTGATGGACCGCAAGCTCTCGACTGGCTATACCCAGGACCAGGAACGCGATATGCTGACCAACGCCCGGGCGCAGTACCACAAAGTGATGAAAAATGCAGTTTACGAGGTTGACAGTGACCGCCGGCGCGCCATTGAAGACGTCGTCCGGCGCGCTGAAAAAATATTATGTCATTAATCAGGAGGTAATTATGAATGGTCGGACATTGCGTTTAAAAAAGTTTATCCCGGATGGTGAGCGCATCATCATCCTGCCCCTCGACCACGGCGAATTCCAGGGCCCCCGCAAGGGCTTGATCGATTTCCGCCAGACCTTGCAGGAGATTGATCGCGGCTACGATGCGCTTTTGTGCGCGCCGGGGCAGTTCGAGCGAAACTGGGATATCTTTGCGGTGCGTAAAAGCGTCACTTCCATTGTACGCATCAACTGGGACTCGGATTACTGTTTCCAGTGGGGTTATACTAAAGGCTATCACGGGGTTGTCCTGTCCCCGGCCCAGGCTGCGACCATGGGAGCGGACGTGGTACTGGCTTCCATCTCCATCGGTTCCGGCGACGCGGCAGTGGACAGCGCCAACGTGGAGCAATTTGCCAGGTTGGTGGCAGAAGCGCGCAGCGTGGGCATCCCCATCGGCGGCGAGATCTACCCGGGCATAGCCGGGCAGATCAGCGACGAGGCCTTCCACGACCTGATTTACCGCAGTTGCCGTATTGTCTCTGAGCTGGGAGCCGACTTCATCAAGACCTTTTATACCGGGCCGCATTTCGGCGAGGTGGTGGAAAGTACACCGGTCCCCTTGATTGTGCTGGGTGCGGATAAAGTCGAAGAAATCCAGGCGCTCAGGCTGGCCGAGAAAGCCATGCAGGCCGGGGCGCGCGGTGTGGTTTTTGGTCGCAACGTGTTCGAAGGCGCTCGCCCGAACGATTTTCTGGCCGCCTTGGGCGAAATTGTGCGTAAGGGCGCACCCGCGGCCGAAGCTGCGAAAATGTACGGGTTTTAAACCAATGGCCAACCATGTCCTTTCTCTATAAACCCGATTGGGAACAGGCCAAACAACGTCTGACCGCCTGGTGGCATCACGAAGCCATTGACCGCTGTGCTTTGGCCGTGTCGGCTCCACGCGCTGACAAGGCCCGCTTCACGCTTCCCCCTTTACCCACACGGGTAGAGGACCGCTGGCTGGACCTGGATTACCTGTGGGCGCGCAACGAATACGAGATGAAGACGACTTTCTATGGCGGTGAGGCGTTCCCGCTGTGGAACGCCGGCTACCCCGGATGGGATCTGATGCAGTCCTATCTCGGCGCCGGTCAAACTATAGGTGAAAGAATATGAACTATTTCCTCGGAATCGACGCTGGCACAACTTCATTGAAAGCGGCCATCTTCAACCAAAATGGTAAGCTGCTGTCACTTACTCGCCGGGAATATACGCTTGAAACCCCGGCGCCCGCCATGGTAGAGCTGGACGCCGAAATCTATTGGAGAAGCTGCTGTGATGTAGTTCGCCAGGCCGTCCAGGAAAGCCAAATTCTGCCCGCGGAAGTAGACTCGGTATGTATTTCCAGCCAGGGGGAAACCTTCGTCCCGGTTGGCCGGGATGGGCGGCCTACCCATAAAGCCATCGTGTGGCTGGATAACCGCGCTGCCCGGCAGGCTGAAGAGATCGGCGACCACTTCGGTATTGAAAAAATTTACAAGTTTACCGGTCAGCCGGAGGTCGCGCCCACCTGGCCGGCTTGTAAGATTCTCTGGTTGCGGCAGAAAGACCCCGCCGTTTTCGCGCAAACCGCCCGCTTTCTACTGCTGGAAGATTACCTGCTATACCGGCTGACCGGCCAGTTCGTCACCGAGCGCGGTCTGCAGACCACCAGCCTGTTCGTCGATCTGAATACGCGCCAGTGGTGGCCGGAAATGTTCGACTATGTTGGAATCACTCCCAACCAGCTCGGCCACCTGATGGATCCAGGCATGGGTGTCGGAACTCTTTCTCCAGCGGGCGCTGAAGCCATAGGCCTCACGTCGCGCACGCTGGCGGTGACCGGCAGCATGGACCAATCCATCGGCGCGATTGGGTCCGGCAACATCGCCGCCGGATTAGTCACCGAGAGCACGGGCGGCGCTCTAGGCATCGTTTCCACCGTCGACCAACCCGTCTTCGATCCTCAGGGACGTTTGCCGTGTTACTTTCACGCTCGCAAGGATTTTTATGCTTTGCTGCCCTGGGGACAGACCGCCGGCATGGCTCTGCGCTGGTTCCGCGACCAGTTCTTCCCGCTCGAATCCAGCGCCGCCGTGAACGCCGGCCTGGACGCTTATGACCTGATGACCCAACCTGCGGCAAGCGTTCCAGCCGGCAGCGACGGCCTAGTCGTGCTTCCCCACCTTGAAGGCGCTGCCTGCCCTGAGTTCAACCGCAACGCCCGGGCTGTTTTTTTTGGCGCCACACTGCGTCACACCCGCGCCCATTTCACGCGCGCTATTCTCGAGTCGGTGGCTTACATGCTGCGCAAGAATCTTGAGATCGTCGAGCGCGTCGGCGGGTCGATGCGGGAGATCCGCAGCATTGGTGGAGGGGCGCGCAGCCGCTTGTGGCTGCAAATAAAAGCCGATGTGTTACAAAAACCGGTGACTACCGTCGATGCGGAAGAAGCTGCCTGCCTTGGAGCGGCAATGTCCGGAGCGGTGGCTTCTGGATACTACGCCAGCCTGGAAGAAGCCAGCAACGCCATGGTGCGCGTACGCGACCGCCTGGAACCCAACCCCGCCAATGCATCCGTCTACCAGGAAGGTTACGCCGCATACATAGAGTTGTACGACCGCCTGGAACCCATGTTTCAGTTGGAGAAAACCTCTTCTTGATTATCAGAAAACTGACTTTGACCAAGGAGTTTCAGCACTCGAAAGGAAACCAAAGCCATGTACTGCCATAACCGGGCTAAAGTAAACGTCAATTCCGTTCCCAATATCGTAGTTCCCCCACCGGGACCGGCCTCGCGCGAAATCCACGGGCGCGCCAGCAAGCTCATGAAAGGCTACAGCTCCCAGGTGCGCCTCTTCCCGGTCTCATTTGAATCAGGGCACGGAGTAACGCTAAAAGATGTTGACGGCAATACCTACATCGATTTTTCCTCCGGCATTTACGTTACCGGGATGGGTCATTGCCACCCCAAAATCACCGAGGATGTGCAAAAAGCGGCCGGGACGTTGATGAACGCCCATGACTTCACCACGCCGATCAAAATGAAATGGAGAGTACCTATCCCATCATTGGCGAAGTGCGCGGCCTTGGCTGTCTGCTGGGCATTGAGCTGTTGAAAGACAAAACCACCAAAGAACCTTTTGAAGAAGCCGGACAGCTGGTCTACCAGAAAGCTTTCCAGAAGGGCCTGGCCTGGATCCCTGCCGGCCACATCCTGCGCTTGTCGCCGCCCATGATCATGGACGACGACGTGGCGCTCAAGGGGCTGGCAATCATCGAAGAAGCTATCTGTGAGGTACAGCGCGAATTGGGGTATTGATATGACTCAAAAAGAGATTCACTTTGGCGTAATCGGGTGCGGGTTGATGGGGCGTGAATTTGCCAGCGCGGCGGCGCGCTGGTGCCATCTGCTCGACCTCAATTTCCGTCCCGTCATTACTGCAGCCTGCGATGTAATCGAGCCGGCGCGCGAGTGGTTTCGCACCGCGGTGCCCAGCTTGCGCCTGGTTACAGATGATTACCGGCGGCTGCTGGATGACCCGCATATCGATGCGATCTATTGTGCAGTGCCACATAACCAGCACGCTGATTTATACGTGCAGATTCTGGAGGCCGGGAAGCATATGCTGGGGGAAAAGCCTTTCGGCATCGATTTGGCCGCCAACCAGGCCATCCTGCAAGCCGTGCGGGCTCACCCTGACTGCCTGGCGCGCTGCTCTTCCGAGTTCCCTTTCACCCCGGGCGCCTACCGAATCGCGCAATGGATGCGCGCAGGCCGTTTCGGACGGATAATCGAGATGGAGGCCGGCTTCTGGCATTCCAGCGACCTAGACCCCAACAAGCCGATCAACTGGAAGCGCCGCGTGGCAACCAACGGGGAGTACGGCTGTATGGGGGACCTGGGTATGCACGTAGCCCATCTGCCGTTGCGAGCTGGCTGGAAACCTGTCAACGTGCGCGCCCTGCTCTCAAAAATCATCGCCCAACGCCCGGACGGCAAAGGTGGATTGGCCCCCTGTGAAACGTGGGACAATGCCACGCTGGCCTGCGAGGCGGAGGTAGGGGACCCGACTTCAGACGGGCAGCGTTTCCCAATGACGCTGTCGTGTAAACGAATCGCCCCCGGCCATGGGGACACGTGGTTCGTGCGCATTTGGGGAACAGATCTATCCGTCGAGTTCTCCACTCAGAACCCCAAGCAGTTACGCACGCTGCCTTACCAGCCCGGAGGAATCCAGGAGTGGCACGTGCTCGACCTACCCTATAAATCGGCTTACCCGGCCATTACCGGGAACATATTCGAGTTTGGTTTTTCGGACTCCATCCTACAAATGTGGGCGGCCTTCTGTGATGAGCTTGCCAATGGCCGGGATGGCATGCAGCAGCCTTTCTACTGCGCCACGCCCGAGGAAACTGCCTTCACCCACCAGCTCTTCACGGCTGCGTTACGCTCTCATGACGAGGAGAGCACAGTCTTCTTGAAATAAACTTACGTCTGATATTATTTATTCTTGCAGGAGCCAACCATGAGTCAAAATACTAAACTTGATCCCCACGAAATGTTTATTCCTGAAGAGATGCGTGCGCTGGTCCTGGATGGCTCAGGATGGAACCATTTGGCAGTCCGCCGCGTCCGGGTTCCGAGACCCGGCCCACGTGAATTGCTGGCGCGGGTCGATTGTGCCGGGATCTGTACCTCTCTGCTTAAATTGATCGATCAAGGGCCAGACCATCCACTGATGTACGGTCGTGACATTACTCGTTATCCGGCTATTTTAGGCGATGAAGGGTCAATCACCCTGGTCGAAATAGGCGCAGCGCTTACAGAGCGCTTTTTTCCTGGACAACGGTTTGTCATGCAACCGGCTATCGATCATGCCCCAATCAACAATCTCGATCTCTACCGAGATCGAGGTCATGGCATTTCTAAAGTGGCCGCTGGCTATACCCTGCCTGGCCATCTGGCAGAGTACATATTGGTTAGCGAGGAAGCTCTAGCCGCAAGCTGTCTAATACCTATACCAGACCCAACCATGCCGTTTGCCCACGCTGCCCTCACCGAACCCTTGTCTTGCGCGGTCTCATCTCAAGAACATCATTTGCATTTATTTTATAAAGATCCATTGAGCCCACGATCCATCATTAAGGGGATAAAGCCCGGCGGTGTAATGGTAGTGATAGGGGCGGGTGTTATGGGGAGGATGCATATCGACATCGGTTTTACCTATTCTCCGCGTGTGATCGTTGTGAGCGACCTGATCGAAAATCGCCTCGCCTGCGTAGAAAATCTATTCCGGGGGCGTGCGCAAAAAATAGGAATACATCTACGGCTGGTTCAGACTGGGCAAGAGGATATAACCCAGGTAGTATCTGATCTTACGGATGGTTTAGGAGCTGATGATGTAATTGTGGCAGTCGGCTCACCGAAGGCAATCACCAGCGCAGAACCTCTAGTAGGGAGAGGTGGGGTACTCAACTTATTTGGGGGCATGCCTCACGGCCAAGAATATATCCCGTTTAACACCCAGACTATTCATTATGGAGAAATAAATATTACAGGATCTTCTGGTGGTTACCCCTGGGATATGGTGCGCACCCTGGAGTTGATCGCGGCAGGCACCATCGACCCTGCCGCGCATATCACCCGCATTGGTGATTTGGATCATGCACCAGAATTACTGAACATGGTCAAAATGCAATCCCTGGATGGGAAAGCCATCGTCTATCCTCACCAAAAAACATCCACAATCCTGTCTGCAGCGCATTGGTCGGGAGCAGATGAACAATCTTATTTGTCAGGCAAATGAGAAAAATGGAGGCACATTGGGATTTAGCGTGGAAGGTTCCCAGATTTTGGGGTGTCATGACACCCCAAAATCTGGGAGTTCACCACGGCTATTCCCAGAGAACCAAAATGGAGGCAGGATGACATGGAGAACCTACGTCGGTTTTGGATTGGGTGCTATACAATCAGGGCTTTTCCTTTACGAAGCCTTCCAATCAAAAGGCTATAATCGCCTGGTTATCGCCGAGGTAATGCCTGACATTGTCCGCAGTGTCCGAGAGAATGGCGGTTATATCACTGTCAATATTGCCTTATCCCATGCTATCCAATCGTCACGGATTGGACCGATTGAAATATTTAATCCTTTAGACGATTCAGATCGGCAAGAATTAATAAAAGCGATCTCAGATGCGCATGAGATCGGCACAGCCGTACCCGGAACACAATTTTACTGCTCTCCAGGCCCTGAAAGCCTATCCCGTATTCTGGCCGAAGGTCTCCAAGCAAAAAGCAGAAAACATGGGCCTGGGGTTATTATTTATACGGCCGAGAATAATAACCGAGCCGCCGAAATACTGGAAGAGCTGGTACTTGGGGAAATCCCAAGTGCAGAGCAGCAATCGATCTGCAGATTAGTGCGTTTCATAAACACGGTTATCGGAAAAATGAGCGGCGTCATTCGTGACGCCGGCGATATTGAAGCTTTGAAACTTATCCCCATAACTCCAGATAGTGACCGGGCTTTTCTCGTCGAAGCATTCAACCATATCTTGATTTCCCAGATATCTCCTGGAGAAGAGTCTCAGGAATTAACTTTTTCCCGTGGAATGATGAACTTTATAGAAAAAAGCGATCTTCTGCCGTTTGAAGAAGCCAAGCTATTCGGGCATAATGCAACTCACGCCCTGGCGGCCTATCTTGGAGCGTTGTTTGGTATCCAGAGGATTGCCGATTTTCCTTCTTTACCTGGAGCGGACAAGTATCTGCGCCAGGCTTTCATCTCTGAATCAGGAGCAGCATTGATCCATCGCTATAGCGGAATTGATCCCCTTTTTACTCTAGAAGGGTTTACAACTTATGCAGATGACTTATTGGCACGCATGTATAACCCCTGGTTAAATGATAAGATAGAGCGGGTAGCCCGAGATGTAGAGCGGAAGCTGGGTTGGGACGACCGTTTAGTCGGCACCTTAAGACTGGGAATTGCAGAAGGGGTTGTCCCACGACGCTTCGCTTTGGGAACAGCTGCCGCATTAGCCTTCCTCGACCATTCTTTTTTAATAAACAATGCTGATCCCGCAAATTTGATATTGAGCATTTGGAAAGATAAACAGCGTGATTCTTCCGAGGAGGAAAATGTTCTGGCGCTCATCCGCGATGGAATGGATGGTCTGCGTCAATGGTATTCCAGCCGACCCGGTTTATCCCAAGCATTGTTTGCATAATACGATCCCGTTTTTTTATCATTGTGCTTTAAAACCACTCATTCTGCCAGAAGCAGGTAGGGTTCCTCGACCAGGCGCTTGATGTGTTGCAGGAAGCGCGCCGCCGGGGCGCCATCCACCAGGCGGTGGTCGAACACCAGCGAAAGGGTGAGCATCTTGCGCACCACTATCGTTCCATCTAATGCCGCTACCGGCTTGGGGGTGATGCGTCCCACACCCAAAATAGCTGCCTCAGGCAGGTTGATCACCGGGGTGAAAGCGTCGATTTCGTACATGCCCAGGTTGGTGATGGTGAAAGTGCCTCCCGAAAGGTCATCGGGCAGCAAACGCGCCTTGCGGGCACGCTCCACCAGCTCACGCAACTCCTGGCCAAACACACGCAGGCTCTTGCGATCGGCGTCACGCACTACCGGTACGAGCAGGCCGCGTTCGGTTTCTACCGCCAGGCCAATGTTCACGTGCGCCATCAGTTCGATGGCGTCGAGCGCCAGGCGGGCGTTCATGTAGGGAAACTTACGCAGCGCTGCCGCCGCCACTTTGGCCAGCAGGTCGTTATAGCCCGGTGCAAATCCCCACTCTTTCTCCACACGCGCTTTCAACCGCTCGCGCAGGGCCACAAATTCGGTGGCGTCCATCTCTGCCACCAGGGTCACCCGGGCGGTGGTATGCACGGATGCGCCCATGCGCTCGGCAATCAAGGCGCGCACACCCTTGAGCGGGATGCGTTCAGCCACTTCCTCCTCAGGCAGCGCCACGGCAGCGCTGGTCGGGACGGGCTTGAGAGTGGGTGACTGCGCAGGTAGTTCAACTTTGCCAGCCGCGGCGCGTTCCACATCTTCCTTGGTGATCCTGCCCTGCGGACCGCTGCCCGCCAGGGCATGCAGGTCCAGACCAGCGGCGGCCGCGGCGCGCTGTGCCACCGGCGTGGCTTTGGGCGCGGCTGCCAGGTAACTGGCCACGTCTTTCTCAATGATGCGCATGCCCCCGGCGCCGCTGGGTATAACGCGCCCCAACTCCACATTCTTAGCCCTGGCCAGCTTGCGGGCGCGCGGCGAAGCAAACCGCTTGCCTTCGAATGAGCTCGCCCCCTGTGGGGCTGAACCTCCCACACTTTCGACTGCTCTCATTGCGGGTGTTTCCACAATAATACTGGCAGCCCCGGAGGCGCCCTCCTGAGGCAGTTGGAAGTTTTCACCGGGTTTGACAATCCAGCCCACCACGGTCAGCACGGGAATGATCTGCCCTTCCTGGAAAGAACCCAGGTGCAGCACGCCCCTGGCAGTGGCTTCGACGGCGAAGACGGCCTTGTCGGTTTCGACTTCCAAGATTTCCTGGCCGGGCTTCACGCTGTCGCCATCTTTGAGCAACCACTTTACCAGGGTCACTTCCTCGACCGTCTGGCCAAGCTTGGGGATGAAGATTTCTTCTGCCATCAGCTCATCACCTTTCTCACTGCCGCCATAATTCGATTCTCGTTGGGAATGGCCATATCTTCAAGCGTCTCAGCCCGCGGCACGGGCACGTTGAGGGATGCCACCCGCATCATGGGAGCATCCAGGTAATCGAACGCCAATTCATTGATCTGCATCAGCACTTCGTTAATAAAGCTGGTGTTCTCGTAAGATTTCGTCACACCGACGACGCGGCCGGTCTTCTTGACCGAAGCCACAATCGTATCGGTATCCAGCGGCTTGAGCGAGCGCAGGTCAATCACTTCCACGTCGATGCCTTCCTTTGCCAGTTCTTCAGCTGCCAGCAGGCTGCGATATACCATGCGTGAGTAAGTCACGATGGTCACATCTTTACCGGGGCGCTTGATATCCGCCACGCCCAACGGGATGATATATTCCTCTTCCGGGACGGGTCCCTTTTCCTTGTAGAGCATCTTGTGTTCAATAAACATCACCGGGTTATCGTCTCGGATGGCGGCTTTGAGCAGGCCCTTAGCGTCGTAGGGGGTGGAAGGCATCACCACGTAGATGCCGGGGAAATGCGTCCATAGCGATTCCAGGCTTTGCGAGTGATGGGCGGCAATCGCGCGCCCGGCGCCGCCTTCGGTGCGCACCACCATCGGGACGGTGGTCTTTCCGCCAAACATGTAGCGGTTCTTGGCGCCCTGGTTGGCAACCTGGTCCATCGCCAGAGGGGTGAAATCGACATACATGATCTCGGCAATCGGCCGCATGCCGGCCATGGCTGCCCCCACGGCTGCTCCGCCAATCGTGGCCTCGGAGATAGGTGTATCGAGTACACGCCATTCACCGAATTCCTGCATCAATCCACGCGTGGCCCCGTAAGCGCCGCCATAGAGGCCCACGTCTTCACCCATGATGAAAACGTTGGGGTCGCGGATCATCTCTTCCCGCATGGCCTCGACTAAAGCCTGGGCATAGCTGATTTGGCGCACAGCAGCATCCATGCGCACCCGCTCGCGCAATTCCTTCTCGGCGGCCACGTCCGCAGCCGTATGCTTGAGGGGTGCGAACACATCCGTCTCGGCCTCTTCGGCTTTTGGTTCGGGTGAACCATCCGCGAAAGCCATAGCGTTATCCATTTTCTGTTCGACGGCTGTCTCAACGGTGGTAAACTCGGTCTCGCTGATCATGCCTACCGATTTCATTTCATTATGCAGCACATCGATCGGATCGCGGCCTTTCCACTCAGCCTCTTCCTCTTTCGTGCGGTAGGTACGCGGGTCGGAATGCGAATGGCCGTAATAGCGGTAAGTCTTGCATTCCACGATGGTTGGACCTTCACCATTGCGGGCGCGCTCGACTGCTTTGACAACTGCCCCGCGCACTTCGAGGACGTCCATGCCGTTCACCACCACGCCGGGAATGCCGTAGGCGCAAGCGCGGCTGGCCACATCGGGCAGCTTGGAGGCCTTGGCCCACGGAACCGACATGGCGTACAGGTTGTTTTCAACCACGAAAACCACCGGCAGGTCCCACAAAGAAGCCATGTTGAGGGATTCATGGAAGTTGCCGGTGTTGGCGGCGCCATCCCCAAAGAAACAGGCCACCACATGGTCTGTGCCTTTGAGCCTTTGCGCCAGGGCTGCTCCTACGGCCACGGGGATGTTTCCACCCACGATGCCGGTAGCGCCCAGGTTGCCGTGTTCCACGTCAGCAATGTGCATCGAACCACCCTTGCCCTTGCAGTAACCGCCCGATTTGCCCAGCACTTCAGCCATCATCTTACTATAATGCGTCTGCCTGGCTTCGGGAGTTTTGGCAGCCCGGTCGCCGTGGGCGTGGGCGTGGCCGTGGCCGCGGTGAGTGGATGTGATCAGGTCGTCCCGCCGCAGGGCGGATATGGCGCCAACCGCCACGGCTTCTTGCCCGGCGTAGAGGTGTGAGGCGCCCTTGAGGATAGCCTTACCCAGGAGTTTCGAGATGTTATCTTCCAGGGCGCGGATTTCCATGATCTGGCGCAGACAGGTGAGCAGTTCTTCCTTGGTGAGACCCTGCTCTTCGATGAGTGCTGACACCCGTTCGATTTCAGATATTCTTTTGCCGTCATTTACATTTGCCATTGGTTACGAATCCTCCATAAGATCAAGGCTGCGGGTTTTGACGTTTCTCGTGCCCCATCCAAACCCGGATAATTAAACAATTTTGATGTCTATTCCCATCGAGCGCACCTGTTCCACCAGTTCGTCCGGAGCGCTATCATCGGTGATGATGGCATCCAGATCTTCGAGACGTGCGAACGAGGCTGCCCCCACCCGGCCCCACTTGCTGCCATCGGTGATGGCGAAGCGCTCGCGGCACAGAGAAAAAACGCTGCGCTTCACCTCGGCTTCGCTTGCATACACGTCGGTGAGACCTTCAGCCAGACTCACCCCATGCGCGCCAAAAAAACCCTTGCGGATGTTGTAGCGCCGCAGCAGGCTCAACCCCTCCGTGCCAATCAGCGAGGCGGTGTCGCGCTGCAGAACCCCGCCCGGAATGACCACGGTCACCCCTACCGCGTCGAGCAGGTTTTGAGCGACGACGATGCTATTGGTGAGCAAGGTGAGGCCGCGCCGTTCACGCAAGTGGGCCGCCAACGCCAGGGCAGTGGATGAGGTATCCAGGAAAATAGCTTCGCCATCTAAAACCAGGCTGGCTGCTGCCAATCCGATGCGCTCTTTTTGCGCCGTCTGAAGCTGCCGGCGCAGGGTGAGGGCTGCCTCAGGCAGAGGTCTGGCTGCCACTGCCCCTCCATGCGTGCGCACGATCAGCGCCCGCCCTGCCAGAGCTTGCAGGTCAGCGCGGATAGTGACTTCGGATACGCCAAACGCCTCGGCCAGGTTGGAGACGGTCACGCGCCTTTCCCGGTTCAATCTATCGAGGATAACCGAGCGGCGTTCTTCAGGGTAAAGTAGGCTATGCTCTAATATCATCTTTCGGAGATTAACAAATACTTTCGTTTGCTTTCATTTTACCATAAATCGAATTATTCTTCACGGGTTTATGAAGGTTCTCCAGGGCTATTCGCAGAGTAGGAACGGTTGTCAATAGTCGGGTCTTTTTTTCGCACCTATGCGGTTTGCAATTAACCACCCTAAGATTAGAATAAAATCTATATGGTCTATTGTGGAGACGTTATGTTTATTAATCGCCAACAGGAATTGACCTTTCTCAATTCATTATCTAGCGATCTTTGCTCGGGGCGGGATCACCCCGTCTGCTCGGGCGGAGATGGAAAAATGTCAAGGTATTGTCGTGGACATGGAACAGCTTGATCAAGATCTAAAACCTGACTGAATAATTTTCCATGTAAATTTGATGAACATGTGTAAAGTATTGTTTGTGAGTTACGCACCGGTCGACGGATATACAGGCCAACTATCTCAGCCAGCAATTCGGCCTGGGTGCGCAGGTCAGCCTAGAGCTGGATTAACTAGCGAACCTGCTGGCCGAGCACGAAACGGGGGATGGGCCCAGATTGAGGAAATATTGAGCAATGGTCGAAATTCGAGTGCCGATAGCTGTTTAACAAGACTGGAGATCTGGTAATTATGGAAGAGCGAGAGATAATAAAAAAAAGACCTGCTTTCGCAGGTCTCTTCAAGCGGGGAGGGCGGGATTCGAACCCGCGGCTGAGTTATTCCCCAGCACTCACTTAGCAGGCGAGCCCAATCGGCCACTCTGGCACCTCCCCATGCAATTGTTAATTGTTGATTGAAAATCTCAATCTAAAATCAGCAATCCAAAATCTTCAATCAGCGGAGGGAGAGGGATTCGAACCCACGATGGCTTTCGCCATACCTGTTTTCAAGACAGGCGCCTTAAGCCACTCGGCCATCCCTCCAAAAGGGACATAGCGCAAGGATTCTATCACATTTACATAGGGCGGACAAGATTGCTGGGAATAAGAAGAATTAACCACAAAGGCCACAAAGTTTCACGAAGAGACTACAAAGAGAATTTAAGGATGAAGAGGCAAAAAGTATTCTGAACCTCTTTCTTCATCAGTTATTATCATCCGTCATCAGTGTTCATCAGTGGTTCTATTCTTCAGGTACAATATAGCTTCTTTGAACGATTCGTTGTGGAGAGTGCATGAAAAAGGCTTTCAGTATCGTAATTCCGGCTCTGGCCGTGCTGGCCGTGCTGGCGGCGTTGGCGGCATTAGCCGTGCCTGTTGCAGCCCAGCAGCAGAAGGCCGGGCGCGACCCGCAGGCGGAACAGGTCATCTACATCCGCCTGGCCGCCATCAATCCCAACGCCGTGCCTTCGTTCAAAATCGGCACCGAGGCGATGGACGCCGGCGACCTGCAGGCCGCCAAGGATAACTTCGAACAGGTGTTGTTCCTGGCGCCCGGTTTCCCGGACGCCTTGCGCCGCCTGAGTTACGTCGAGCAGCGCCTGGGCGACCTGCCCAAGGCCGAGCTGCTCGCCCGCCAGGCTTTACAGGCCGACCCCTCGCCGGCCAACTTGACCGCCGTGGCGCTGGTGCTGCTAGCCGCCAACGACAAGTCCCGGCTGAGCGAGGCCATGGCTCTGGCCAAAGCGGCCGTGGCCGGTGGACCGGATACTTATTACAATTACTACGTGCTGATGAGCGTGGCAACCGCGGCCGGAGATTACGATAACATGCGCCAGTCCAGCCGCGACCTGCTCAAGCTCGATCCGGTTGACCCGACCGGGCACTACATCGCCGGGATTGTGGCCGCCCACGACGGCCAGTTCGAGCAGGCCGAAAAAGACCTGCTGAAGGCCGAAGAGTTCGGCTACCCCACCACCGTCGTCGACGAGCAGCTCAAGGGCGGCATCCGCACCCAGGCCAACCTGGCGCGCACACTGCGCTGGTCGGGTATCGGGTTGGGGAGCTGGCTGGGCGGGCTGGCGTTGCTCTTCCTGGCCGGCCTGCTGCTTTCCAGCCTGACCCTCAAGGCCATCGACCGCCAAACCGCTTCCAGCAGCTTTGCGCTCAGCCCGGCGGAAGCCTTCGTCCGGCGAGTGTACCGGGTGATCATCGCCGTCACCTCCGGCTATTTCTACCTTTCTATTCCCATCCTGATCCTTCTCCTCACCGCCCTGGTGGGCGGGATTATCTACATTATGGCGTCCGCCGGGCAGGTCTTCCTATACCCGGCGCTGTTCGTCCTGATTGCCGGCCTTTATACCCTGGCGGCGGTGGTGCGCAGCCTGTTCGTGCGCGCCAAGAACGAAGATCCCGGTCGTCCGGTAACCCCGGACGAAATGCCCGAGCTGTGGGGGCTGGCGCGTGAAGTGGCCCAACGCCTGAACGCCCGCCCGGTAGACGCCATCTTCCTGACCCCGGGAGTCGAGATCGGCGTCTTCGAACGCAGCAGCCTGCTGCGCACCCTGGTGCACGACCAGGGCCAACGCTACCTGATCCTGGGCATGAGCGCCCTTGCCGGCCTGACCCAGGGGGAATTGCGCGCCATTTTGGCCCACGAATACGGGCGTTTCAAACACCGCGATACGCACGGGGGCAATTTCGTAAACCTGGTGCAGCGCACGTTGCACAGCATCGCCCACAACCTGGCCTCCGCCGGATTGGCGACCTGGTATAACCCGGCCTGGTGGTTCGTCAACATTTATAACCGCATGTTCCTGCGCATCACCCTGGGCGCCTCACGCTTGCAGGAAATGCTGGCCGACCGCCTGGCCTTAATTGAACAGGTCAAGACACAAGATTCGCTGAACGAGGAACCGCGCCCGGCCTGGGATTTGATCAATCATGCCAGCCAGCACCAGGAAGAAGCCACCTCCCTGCTTGAAAAAAAACTGCGCCGCGGCAGCCAGTAGAAAAATTCAGGTCTATCACGGCTTTTATTTGACGGATAGGCGCTTTACGGGTATAGTTTTAACGGCGGGAGGCAGCCAAGACCATGGAGCGGGCCTGTATCGTATTCATTGAAGATGATGCTGACAACCTCGAGCTGGTGCACATCCTGCTTGACCGGGCAGGCTTCGAGGTGCTGACTGCCATGGACGGGCGCAAAGGGCTCGAGTTGATCCAGGAAAAACTCCCCGAGCTGGTGCTGCTCGACCTGAGCATCCCCGAAATCGACGGCTGGCACCTGGCCCACCGGCTCAAAGCCGATCCACACACTCAATCGATCAAGGTAGTGGCCTTGACCGCTCACGCCCAGCCGGGCGACCGCAAACGCGCCCTCGAATCTGGTTGCGACGGCTATATTGCCAAGCCGCTGGATGTCCATAACTTCGCGGCCCAAATCAGGGCTTACCTGAAATAGGGTAGTTCGTGAACTTCCGGACTTTCAAATATAAGGTCACTGCCTCGCCGACATCGTAAGCCAGGCAGGTGGACGGCTGGCGCAGCAGCCAGAAGAACACCGCCAGGTCGCCGACCGCCCCGCTGCCGTTGAAAGCGATAAAGCTGATCACCGCCAGGAACCAGCCGGCAGGAACGTACGCCAGGGTAATCAGCCCCAACAGGCTGAGCAGCACCAGGGGGGCCAGGCTGACCAGCATATACTGGTTGCGCGGGAAATACCAGCCGGGCGCGGCGGCGTAGGCATAGTAGCCGCGGAAAGCAAAAGCCGGGCGGCGATGCGTGAACCAGGCCAGAAATATGCCGTGCGCCCCTTCGTGCAGGACGATCACGGCGGCGTAGATGCCAACTACGCCAATGAGGATATGAAGCGCCCCTCCCAGGCCCTGGAAACTGGCCGACAGCCCCTGGCGGACCGCCTCAGGGCGCATCCACAAAGCCGCCCGGGTAAACACGTAGTAAAAACCAACCAGGAGGACCGCTCCGGCAATATTCAGATAGACCAGTAGGCGCAGGTTTTTGGTCAGGTCGAGCGTGCCGATCGAGTGGTAGCCTTCAGGCAGGTAGGATATAGCAGGCATAGTCGCGGGCTACTGGCCCAGCCATTTCTGCTGGTCGACGCGCTCCCGGTTCTCAAACAGGCGCGCCGTGATCATGCCAAACAAGAACCCGCCAATGTGCGCCATGTAGGCCACTCCCCCTTGATCTGTGGCGGCCAACGCGCCAACCTGGCTGATCAACTGGAGCAGGAACCAGAAACCGACCAACACGATAGCCGGGATTACAGTGATCCTGATAAACCAACCCAGCAGCAGCACAGTGCGAATGCGGTCGCGCGGGTAGGTGATCAGAAAAGCGCCCATCACGGCCGCGATAGCCCCACTGGCGCCCAGGTTGTGGATGGTCGAGGAAGGGTCAATCAGTACCTGGGCTGCGGTGGCTGCCAGGCCGCCCAGCAGGTAGAAAAACAGGTAGCGCCCCGAGCCCATCACGTCTTCGATGGCGGGCCCGAAGACCCACAGGAAGAGCATGTTGCCCAGGATGTGCAGCCAGCCGGCGTGCATGAACATGGCAGTCAGAATGGTGATCCAGTCCTGCCCGGCGACAATATTGGCCGGGACCATCGACCAGCGGTTGATAAAGGCATCCCCGCCAGCCAGTTCGAGCATGAAGATGAAGAAATTGGCAGCGATCACCAGCACTGTAGCAAGCGGGAAGTGCAGCGGCCGGCGAGAGGCATCTCCAAGCGGGATCACGGTTACTGTTACTCTATCCCATTGATGTGGATGTTATCGCCCTTAATCCCAGCGCAAGCCCCCTCTTTGACCAGGTTAGCCTGGTCGGGATGGACAATCAACCATTTGTTACGGGCGAACAGCAGGGCCGCCTCGCCCACTTTGGCCGGGGCGCGCTCGAAGCTTTGGTTGGTGCCGTAGGGCAGGGCGATCAGGGCGCAGAAACCAGTTTTGGCATTGATGTGCACAGGCGTATAGTGCAGACACCACGAATAGAACTCCACCACGGCGCCCTGAGGTATATAAAAGGCCTTGGTGCGAGCTGTGTCGTAGGACGGGCGTGGCTGCCATTGGATATCATCGTAAAGCCCCAGCAGGACGATCATGTCGGTCACGGCGATGAGGGTCTCGTTGCCCTTGTGGTATTCCAGGCAGTCCAGGCTCTGGTTGCGACCGTAGCACCAACCCAACTGCAACGGCATGCCGCCATAGACCTGCCAGGTCAGCCAGCCCATCAGGGCCACATCCTTTTCAAGGCCCTCAACGCTCGCTTCGTACACCACGCCGTCGCCGGACACGGCGTGTTCACGGGCATAGGCGCTTACCAGGTCAACCGGCGCGCCGCTGTGCAGCCTGCCGAAATGGCAAAAACTAGGGTCTTCAACCGGCAGGACCTTGACATGCGGGTTTAGTTTGCGTAAGTCAGTCAAAGTACTGGTCATGTCAGTATGCTCTCCTTTCACAAATGCAGCGTATGCGCTGTGAAATCTTTATGCGACGGGGTTTTACAGCCTCCACTATCAATATGGTATCATAAATCAACCATTAATAAACTGGAAACCCACGTAAAAGTATAAAACAACCCTGGCAACTGGCCTTCCGGCAAGCGGCAGCTCATTGGGATTTACCGTGGCAGGTCCCCAGATTTTGGGGTGTCATGACACCCCAAAATCTGGGAGTTCACCACAGCAATTCCCAGAGAGCCCAAGCGGCAGGACTGTCTTAAAGTGTGTATAATTCTCTAAGGAGATAAATAATATGATCGACATCAAGCAGGCCGTGCAGGCTGCCGACAAGTTCTTCAAAGAATTATATGACCGGGAAACGCTAAAAAACTTCCTCGTCGAAGAAGTCGAGCTGTCCGAGGATGGAAAGGATTGGGTGGTGACGGTCGGGTTCGATTTTGGCGAGGTGCACACATCCGAGCCGGCGCAGTTTATATCTAAAAGCAGCACGCCCAGGGCCGGGCGAGTGTATAAAGCCGTCCGCATCGACAAAGAGACGGGTGAGCCGCTATCGTTAAGAACTAAAAAATAGATCCTGGGTATAATTCCGGGATGCAGAAAACCTACATCCCATACTTAAAATTATTATTTTGCGTGGTCGCCTGGGGCGGTTCTTTCATAGCCACAAAAGTAGCCCTGCGCGAATTATCGCCCGTCAGCGTGGTGTGGCTGCGTTTCCTGGTCGGGGTGATCATCCTAGGCGCGGCGGTGTATGCTCGCAAACAGCTTACCCTGCCCGGCTGGAAGGACCTGGGCTATTTTGCCCTGTTGGGCTTTATCGGTATCACCTTTCACCAGTGGCTGGCAGTCCACCGGCCTGGTCACATCCCAGGCCACCACCACGGCCTGGATCGTAGCGACTACGCCTATTTTCATCGCCCTGCTGGGCTGGTTGTTCCTCAAGGAAAAATTAGGCTGGTTGCACACGACTGGCATTGGGCTAGCGGCGCTGGGCGTGCTACTGGTGGTCAGCAAGGGCAGCCTGTCTTCGTTGGCCTCCGGGCATTTTGGCTCGCCGGGCGATATTTTAATCATGATCAGCGCCCCCAACTGGGCCGTTTTCTCGGTGCTTTCGCGCTCCAGGCTGAAACGGTACGCGGCGGCGCCCATGATGTTTTACGTGATGGCGCTGGGCTGGCTATTCTCCTCGGTACTGTTCTTCGCCGGACATGGCCTGAACGAATTCAGCCACCTGACCCTAAATGGCTGGCTGGGGGTGGGTTTCCTGGGGGTTATTTGCTCCGGTTTTGCTTACATTTTTTATTATGACGCGCTGCAGGTCATCCCAGCCACACAGGCGGGTGTGTTCCTGTACCTGGAGCCGCTGGTGACCCTGGTAGTGGCTGCCATCATCCTGGGCGAGCCGCTCCTGCTGGTAGCGCTGCTGGGCGGGGCGATCATCCTGCTGGGAGTATGGCTGGTGAACCGCCCAGAAAAAAAAGCGGCTACATCTTTCTAATTCTGTTATAAGGATAAACCCAGGCTATTATGATAAAATTTGTCATAACATATCCAGCCGGGAATGGCTGGCATTATACTAACCTGGCCCCCCTGGCGCCAGGGTTGTTTTTTGGAAGCGTGAGGCTATGGAACGTCAGGAAGTAAAAACGAACCTTCAAGTCAGCGCCAAAAAGCGCATTGACTATAAGTGGATCGTCCTAAGTGTCACCACCATTGGCGCCCTGATGGCTGCCGTCGACAGCACCATCGTGGTGCTGGGCCTGCCCGATATCATGGAATCGCTGCATTCCGACCTGGTTTCGATGATCTGGGTGATTATGGCTTACATCCTGGTCAGCACGATCTTCTTGCTGACCTTTGGCCGGGTGGCGGACCTGTTCGGCCGGGTGCGTATGTACAACCTCGGGTTTGTGGTGTTCACGATTGGATCGGCCTTGTGCGGTTTTTCCGCCAATGCGGCTCAGTTGATCATTTTCCGGCTGGTACAAGGCTGCGGGGCCGCCATGATGGTGGTCAACAGCGCCGCGCTGATCACCGAAGTTTTCCCCCCCAACGAACGCGGCCGAGCGTTAGGGATCAACGGCATCACCTGGGCAGCCGGTGGGGTTCTCGGCCCCATCCTGGGCGGTCTGATCCTGTCAGCCGGCAACTGGCGCTGGATCTTCTTCATCAACGTGCCGATCGGGATACTCGGCGCCGGCTGGGGATACCTGGCCTTGAAAGAGATGCAATCGCATAGTAAAACTGAGAAATTCGACCCGCTGGGGGCGTTGAGCTTCAGCGCAGGCCTGACGGCCCTGCTCCTGGCCCTGACCATGGGGATACAGGCTGGCTGGACTTCTCTCCCGATACTGATCCTGTATTTTATCTTCGCCGCTGGGTTGGTCTTCTTCCTGTTCTGGGAACGGCGAGTCAAAAGCCCGGTGCTCGATTTCTCGCTGTTCAAGCCGCGCGTGTATACCTTTTCAGTCCTGGCCGCCATGGGCCAATCCCTGGCGCTGTTTGCGGTCAACTTCCTGATCGTATTTTACCTGCAGGGCGTGCGCGGCTACGATCCTTTGAAAGCTGCCCTTCTGCTAATCCCCCTGCCGGTCATGTCTTCGATCATGGGGTCGCTCAGCGGCGCCCTGGCCGACCGCATCGGGGCGCGCATCCCTGCCACTGTCGGGCTGCTGATTTCGGCGGTGGCCCTGGTGTTTTTGACCAAGCTGACGCCCACCACGCCGTACCTGCCAATGGCGTTCATGCTGGCGTTGCTGGGCATCGGCGGCGGCATGTTCTTCCCGGCTAACACCAGCGCGGCGATGAATTCCGCTCCCCCACAGCGTTTGGGGGTAGCCTCAGCCACGCTGGCCACGTTGCGCCAGGCCGGCATGGTAACCAGCTTTGCCCTTTCGCTGGCTGTAGCGGCTGCCAGCCTGCCCAACGACATCATGATGCAGTTGTTCATCGGCACGAACGTCACCCTCGGCTCGAAGGTGGCCCAGGATTTTGTGATCGGCATGCGCAGCGCCTTTGTCCTTTCCATCGCCCTGACCCTGGTGGCAGCAGGATTCTCCTTCATCCGAGGTAAAGAGAACCGTCGGCAGCTAGCATCCGATTTTATCCCGCACAACCCTGAAGCCTGACCCGGGGCGAAGAGGTGAATTGAGGATAATATCCTCAATTCACCATTAGACGATGGCGGAGTTTGCCTCCCAGGTCATACCGGCCTCCAGGGGATAAATTGGCCGCGGGACGCGCACCCATTGCTGGCTGCTGAAATCCAAACCGGCCACCCCTGGACTGAGCAGTAGGATATGCCAGCCGGCAATTCCTGCCAGCTCCGGGAAAAGGTAGCCGAGTTTTACCACATAAATGGCATGCGTCTGCGGGTCGATGCCCAATTGGTGGAACTGCTGGCGGGTGGTAATGCCCACCCGCCGGGTATGGAAGGTGGCGGTTACACCCTCGATGCGCAGACGCGCCCACCCTCCTTCGTCCGTTCCCAGCCCCTCGACCACAGCCGGCACAGTAAGCGGTTCGCAGGGCAGGCTGCGCTGTTCGGCGCCGATGGGCAGGTCTACTGACGCGCCTAAACCCGCCGCCCGGCAGGTGTGGACAGTTTGGGGGGCAAAGATACCTGCCACCACCGCATCCGCAGCATGCTGTTCGAGCAGTTCTCTGAGCACCAGAGTGGTGTCGCCGGTCGCTCCGGCAGTGACGTTGTCGCCCGAATCGGACAGGTATACCGGCCGCTGGGCCTGCACGGCCGCCAGAGCGCGCTGTACGCCTTCCTTGACCGGGGCGGTCTCCATCGACAGGACGAATTCTTTCCGGCGTGACCAGACCTGTCCGGCCAGTTCCCGGGCAGCTTTGGCGGCGGCAGCGCCATCATTGGCGTGGGTCGCCAGCACACTCATACTGCACCAGGGCAGGTCGTTGAAAGCAAAGCCAACCATCAGCAGCACGTCCAGCATCCCCGGGACAGCGTCGTAAGTCTTCAGCCCGGCATACAGCGACCTGGCCGGCTCCTGACTGGTGACGGCCTGTTCGCCGGAGATCAAGATGGGAACAGGCACGAACGCATTGGGGGGATTCAGACCTTTTTGAATGACCGCCAGCAATTGGTCGGCAGTCCGCCAACCGGTCTCGTGATGATCGACGTGGGGAGCGGTGCGTAGTGCGTCAAAGACCGTACCGGCCCGGGCAATTTCGGCGGTTATATTGCCGTGCAGGTCGAAAGCAATCCCCAGGGGCACGCGCGGCCCGATCACCCGGCGAACGGCGGTAATGTAATCCGTCTCGCCGTGCCTTCCCAGGCCCTCCACCTCCAACGCCCCATGGCCGGAGATGATCACACCGTCGAACGGCCCTTCGGCTTCCAGGTGCGCCAGGATTTCACCCTTCAAACGGGCGTAGGCGCCGACCTCGACCAGCCCATTAGGCAAGGCCCCGGCCCACAACAGCGGGCAAATTTGTACGCCAGCCTCCGCCTTCAGGCGGTCGACCATCCCGGGGATAAAGGACAGGCCCTGGTCGAAGAGCTGCTCTCCCCGGTGGATGTCAAAATCCTCATAGCACGCCCGAACGGGAGACCGTTCCAGGCATTCGATCGAAATCCCGGCAATGGCAATCCGTTTCATGTGGCGCCTCCGTAAGATAATTGTAGCGTATCTACCGCCTGGAAGTACTTAGAAAAGCTCAGAAGTCATCCTGAGGGCTGCCGACGCTCGGCAGCGCACACCCCTTCGGGTGCACTGAAGAGTGCCCGCAGGGGTGAGGATCTTCTTTACCGACGCGGAGACACTTCACCCCCCTTAGTAGGCTGATGGTCTTGTGGTGTTTGAAAAACGGGGTGTTCAGTATGACAAATAATGAAGTGATGCGGCGATTGGCAATCAAATAATCAGGTTGACATCCCCGAACTCGTGCCACAGGTAGCCGCGCTGGATGGCTTCCAGGTAGGCCGTCTGAAGGCGCGGTGGAGCGACGAAGGCGCTGAGCAAATCCAGGTGGCTGGTCTGGGGTTCGTGCATGCCGGTGAGGAGGGCGTCGACGGCTTTCAGCCGGTAATCGGCAGTGATATGCAGGCGGGTCAAGCCGCGGACGTCTTCCACTCTGCCATCCGAGTGAGCCGCCGATTCAAGGGCGCGCACGACCGTCGTCCCAACCGCAATGACTGTACCCCCACTTGCGTGAGCATCGTTCACCGCCAGGGCAGTGGCCTCGGGGACAAAATATTCCTCAGCATACACCGGGTGAGTCAGGTCGATCTGGTCATCCCGCGTGGAAGACAGGCCGGTATGGAGCAAAATCGAGGCCAGGCCGATCCCCTGGTTTTTCAACTTCAACAACATTTGCCAGGTAAAAGGACGTCCGGCAGAGGGCATTTCCACCGAACCCGGCTCGCCGGCGTACACGGTCTGGTAAAGATCGATAGGCAGCGGCTCTTTTACGTAACTGTAGCGCACCGGTTCCCCCAGGCGATAGATCAGGTCGAGCAGGGGGATACAGCAACGGTCGAAATGCACCTGCCACAAAAACGCCAGATCGGGACGGCGCGCCTCGACGTAGGCGGTCAGTCCCTGGCCAAAATCGAGGCGCATCCCCTCCCGCCCGATGTGCACCCTCCCCTCCAGCAGCAGGGCGTCCCACATCTCGTCCGAGCGCCGGTGCGCCAGGCGCACTTCGACCGGTTTTCCCTCTTCATCGTGGGCGCGCAGCAGGGCTGGCAGGGTGCGGCTGGTGTTCACCACCAACAGGTCGCCCTTGTGAAGAAAATCCCCCAGTGCGTCAAATTGAGTGTGCACAAATGGACCTTGAAAGCGTGGCAGCACCAACAAGCGCACCTGGTCACGGCCCACGCCGCGCAGTTCGGCTGGTTGGTGGGCTTCCAACTCTGGGGGCAAATTAAACCGGACGGGTTGCTCGTCCATAACGACCTTCTCTCATTTATTTTCGGCAATAAACTGCCCGGCCAGGATACGCTCGCCGCTCACTCCGGTTGAATCATCGGAGGCCAGGTATACGAAGACAGGCGTGCGGGTCTCGGGTTTAGCCCACTGCGCAGCGTCGCCGTCCGGCTCGGAGGAGCGCTTCATGGCGGTGTCCATGTCGCCCGGGTCGACGCTGTTGACGCGCACGCCGCTGCCTTCCAGCTCGGCGGCCCAGGTACGGGTGAGCTGGTCGAGGGCCGCTTTGGAGACGCCGTAAGCGCCCCAGACGGGATAACCGACCACCCCGGCATCCGAGGTGACGTTGATGATCGAACCGTGCCCGCGCCCCAGCATCTGGCCGACCAGGGCGCGCGTGAGCATAAACGGCCCGGTCAGGTTGGTTTGCAGCACGGCATTGAAATCCTCAATGGGATAATCGACCAGGTAGGGCATGGGTGTGGGGCCCAACGCCGATGCGTTATTGACCAGCACATCCACATGGCCGAAGCGCATCAGCGCCTCACCCGCCAGGCGCTCTACATCCGCCCGCTGCGAAACGTCGGCCGTCACGCTCAAAACTGAACCGCCGATGACCTTCAACTGCCGCTCGGTTTCCGCCAGGTCTTTGGCGCTGGAAGGGCGCGAATTGACTACCAGGCTGGCTCCCTGGCGAGCAAACTCGAGCGCCACAGCCCGGCCCAGGCCGCGTGACGCCCCGGTCACCAGGCAAACTTTTCCTTGCAGACTGTTCATACCTGATATCTCCTGTTTCTGACTACCGATAATACCTTAATGGTTCTCTGGGAATTGCCGTGGTGAACTCCCAGATTTTGGGGGCCCTGCCTCGGTAAATCCCACTGAGCCCCCTTAATCAATGGTAGGGTCGAAGGGGGAAAGTGTCAATACGCCGCATAACCTATTATGGACCGGGCTCAGGCTCCACTGCTGGGGTCAACCGGACAGATTTGCCGGCCAACCAACCTTCATAGACTCTCAAGAAGACCACTCCGGCCAGGATCATTAGGCTGCCTCCGACCTGCGTGGCGGTGAAACGCTCGCCCAGCAAGAAGTAAGCCACCACGGCGGTGAAAGCCGGCTCGAGGGTGACAATCAGGTTGGCCACGCTGGAAGGCAAATAGATCATGCTGACGTTGTACAACCCGTAACCCGCCACGGTCGGTCCAGCGGCGAGGACAAATAGGATAATCCAACCTGGAAGAGCCTTGCCCAGCCAGAGCAGGTCGGCCGGACGGGCAGCCGTACCGGGTAAAATTCCTCCCAACAACAGGTTAAAGAGCAGGAGGAAAAAGGCTGCCAGGCTGAAAATATAGAGCAGGCTGGTCCAGGGCACCAGGCCGCGCTGTACAGCCGAGCGTCCCATCAGGCTGTAGATGGCGTAGAACAGGCCGGAGAGCATACCGGTCAGGATACCGAGCAGGTTGGTACGCCAGGCAGCCGGGTCCAGGGCTCCTGAAATCAGGGCGCACCCGCCCAGGCTGAGGAGCACGGCCAGGATCTTGGCCCAGTCCAGGCGCTCTTTAAGGAACCACCAGCCCAGTAGAGCGGTGAACCCCGCCGAACAATAAGCCAATACAGTCGAAACCGCCGCCCCGTTCACCGAGACCGAAAGGGTCCACAACGAGTTAAAGCAGGCCAGCACGAAACCGTAAATGAGCAGGTAAGGCAGGTGGCGGCGGTCGACTTTTAACCAGGCCGGGCGGAGGATACTCAGCGAGATCAGCAAGGTGAAGGAAGCAAACACATCCCGCCACATGGCCAGCACCAGAGCCGGCATGTGGTAAGTCTGGGTCAGGTAGCGGATGAAAATAGCCGTGGAAGACAGCACTGCCGCGGCGATGACGGCAATTGCATAACCACGCGAAAGATGAGAGGCTTCAGAGGGGGTATCGGGCATAGGCCCTATTTTAAGCCATAATCGTCGAAGAATGGCGCCAGTTTCCAACCTTTTGGCTTAAAATTCTATATATATAGTGTAAAAGCCCACCCAGTAATCGGAGCTAAAAAATGGAGGATGCAGAGGCCATTCGCCGTCTGAAACGCGGCGACATCGGCGGAGTGTTCCTGCCATAGCTTCTAAATAACAGTTTAGGGAGAGCCTGCGGTGGTGGAACTGCCGCAGGCTCTCCTTGTTTTTTTACAGACACTTGTTTGAACGGAAGCGTAGAATTACAATCAACATATGAATTTCGGCTCTTTACGGTTTCAAGGAGCTATGAGAGTGAAGCAATGAATATTTCTATTCGTACAGCGACTTCCGAGGATGCAATAGCCATTTGTGAACTATCCAGAGAGTTTTCAGACTATCTTCGTTCGCTTGGTGATACAGAGACGGAATGGATTTCTTCAGAGGTTTACCTGCGCGACGGTTTTGGACCTAATCCTGCCTTCTTAGGGTTGGTTGCAGAGCGTGAAGGTAAAATAATAGGATACCTTCTATATCACCAAGGGTATGATACAGATTACCTGACACGTATACTATATATCATCGATCTTTATGTCCAAGCGACATGGCGTCGCCATGGTATAGGCTGCAAGTTGATTGAAGAGGCAGCCGTTATTTGCCGAAGGATAGGAGGATCTCAGTTGTTCTGGTCGGTGTACAGTAGGAATGAAACAGCCCTTGCTTTCTATAAAAGCCTTGGCGCCAGATTTACAAAAGACCTTGTGTTTATGCGGTTAGATGTTTAGATAGAATTGGATGGAGATTATAAGCATTTGCTCTTGGAAAGCCGTGAAACCAATTAAGAGCCTTGATTTCATACAACCGCCCGAACTGTGCCTACACAAGTCGGGAAGCAAGAGGAGCTTTCATGATTGAGAATAATCCCGATCATTTAGCAGTATATGACCTGGTATTGAAAGGCGGGCAGGTCATCGATCCCGCCAACAACCTGAATAGCCGGATGGATGTGGGCATCACCGCTGGCAAAATCGTCCGGCTGGCCCCCAACATCCCTTCTAAAGCAGCCGCCCAGAGCGTAGATGTGAGCGGGTTGTACGTCACCCCGGGCATTCTGGATATCCACACACACGTCTACCCGTTCCGCCCATCCCCAAAAAGCTACGTGGAGGCCATCCACCCGGACGCGCACCTGCTGGCGTCCGGGGTGACCACCACGGTAGACGCCGGCACAGCCGGCTGGAAGCATTTCCTGGATTTCAAGGAAGGCACCATTGGCCGGTCCAGGGTGCGCATCCTGGCTTTTATCAACATCGCCTGCAGCGGCATGGTGGACGCCGACTCTGAGCAAAGGGTGATCGATTTGAATCCCAGCATAACCGCCAGTCTGGCGCTGGCCTATCCTGACATAATCGTCGGGATCAAGTCGGCCCATTACTGGACCAGCCAGCCCTGGGATGCGGGGCACGCCCCCTGGACCTCGGTGGAAAGGGCTATCGAAGCCGGCGAGCTGTGCCACAGGCCGGTGATGGTCGACTTCTGGCCGCGCCCACCGGAACGTTCTTATGACGAGCTGCTGCTTGAAAAGCTGCGCCCGGGCGATATCCATACCCACATTTTTGCCCAGCAGTTCCCGATCCTCACCCCGCAAGGGAAGGTCAACCCGCTGTTGTTCAAGGCGCGTGAGAAAGGCATCCTGTTCGACCTGGGCCACGGAGCGGCCAGTTTCTGGTTCCGCAACGCCGTGCCGGCCCTGCGCGGCGGTTTTCCCCCCGATACCCTTTCGACCGACCTGCACATGGGCAACATCAACGGGCCGGTGGTGAGTATGCTGCATACCATGTCGAAATACCTGAGCATGGGCATGCCGCTGGTGGAGGTGATCCAGCGGTCGACCACCCTGCCGGCGCAGGTGATCGACCGCCCGGACCTGGGCACGCTGAGCACCGGCAGCGAGGCGGACGTAGCGGTTTTCAAGCTGGAAGAGGGTTCGTTCGGGTTTACAGATTGCGGCAAGGCTAGGCTGGTAGGTAAGCAGCGCCTGGAATGCCGGCTAACCGTGCGAGCGGGGAAGATCGTTTACGACCCGAGCGGGTTGAGCATGCCGGGATGGGAGCATGCCCCGGCGGCGTACTGGGAAACGCCCTCGTTACAGGCATAAAATGGACATTTACGACGAACTGGGCGTGCGTAAGGTCATCAATGGATACGCCACGTTGACCAGCCTGGGCGGGTCGATCATGCCGGCTGAGGTGATGGCGGCCATGGCAGAGGCGTCGCGCTATTTTGTGAGCATCGACGAGCTGCAAGAAAAAGCCGGGCGGAAGATCGCCGAGTGGACGCATAACCAAGCTGCCTACATATCTTGCGGGGCGGCAGCCGGAATCGTGTTGAGCATGGCGGCTTGCATCACCGGGCTGGACGCGAATAAGCGCGAGCGCCTGCCCTTCACGGAGGGGATGAAGAACGAGATCATCGTGCACCGCTGCGCCAGAGAAGAGTACAACTTCACCGTGCGCCAGGCGGGCGGAATGGTGGTGCCGATCGGCTCGTTGCAGAGCGCCAGCCTGGCCGAACTGGAAGGCGCCATCCATCCTATGACAGCCGGCATCCTGGTCTATTACAAGGACCATCGCATGCAGGGACAGGTACCGCTGGAACAGCAGATCGAGATCGCCAAACGCTATGGCGTGACCCTGATTATCGACGCGGCGGCGCAGCTCCCGCCGGTGGAAAACCTGTGGAGGTTTACACAAATGGGGGCCGACCTGGTGATCTTCAGCGGGGGCAAGGGCTTGTGCGGCCCGCAGTCTAGCGGTCTGGTGCTGGGGCGGCGCGACCTGATCGAGGCGTGCGCTTTCAACGCCTGCCCGCGGACTTACATCGGGCGGCCGATGAAAGTCGGCAAAGAAGAGATTGCCGGTCTGCTGGCGGCCGTGCGGCGCTACCTGGACCTTGACCATACCCAGGAGGTTCGGACCTACGAGGAGCAGGTGGCTTTTATCCTGGCGGCGTTTGCAGGGGATGCGCACGTGTACGCCCGGCGCGGCTTCCCCAGCGAGGCCGGGCAGCCCATGCCGCGCGCCGAGCTATTCCTGGATGAGCAAGGGCTGGGGATCAGCCGGGACGAGTTCCTAGAACGGCTATACGAAGGCCATCCGGCGGTATCCCTGTCGCCGGCGGGGGAGAACGGGCTGTATATCAACCCGCAGACGCTGCAGCCAGGCGAAGAGAAGATCGTGGTAGAACGGATCAAGGAAATCCTGCGTTCAGTTTAACGCCGGGTTCAGGGCATCGATGATGAAGTTCTTGTCGATCGCGTAAGGCGTGGGGGTCAGAACCAGTTGAAAGCCCAGACCGCGCAGGTAGGCGGCGCAGTGACTGGCATTGAAGCCGTTTAGTGAGTGGGTCTCTAAAAGGATGTATTTCACGCGCTGCTGGAAAAGGCCGGCGTTCTCGGCGGTCAGCAGGTATTTTTCGGCCCCCTCGATATCGATTTTCAACAGGTCGATGGTCTCCAGGCCGCTGTGCTGCATAAAATCGGCAAATGAAAAAGATTGCACATAGTTGCGCGCTCCATGGGGCCGCAGCTCGTGAAAAGAATACCCTACCCTGCGCCGGGTGGCCACCTGCCCGCTGTGCTGGTAAATGGCGGCCTGGATAGGGCGGATGACGTCTTCCAGTCCGTTCAGGTGGATATTGGCAGTCAACTGTCGGTAGCAAGCCGGCTCCATTTCCACAGCGACCAGGGTTTCAGGGCGGAACGCACGGGCAGCCCAGACGGAAAATACCCCGATGTTGGCCCCAAAATCGACCACGGTCCGGAAATGATGCGGGGGCGGCTGCAGCCTGGGCAGGTAGCCGTCGTCGTAGCAGATTTCGTAGATAGTATACAGGTCGGACGAGCCGGGCTCGATTAAGAAGGTGACCTCGCCAAACTGGAGCGGGAAGGGCTGGCGGTTGAAAAGGAATTTGAGCAGATATTTCTTCAGGCTGAAGGTGTAGGCAATATATTTGCGGTCCAGGGAAAGGAGTTGCAACATAGCAGCGAAGTTCCTCCAATGAGAGTGATTTATTATACACTACGCGCTGGCGCCGCTGTATTTACGCACGCCAGCTTTCCAGACACGTGAAGCCACCAGGAAGCTGGCCGCGCCCACGCCCAGGAACTGCAGCACCTGCCAGCCGGTCAGGTCGCCGCGCAGCGCCTGGAGAGGCACGGTGGTGGCAACGGCGATGGGCACCAGGAAGGTGACGATCAGGCGCAGCCAGGTCGGGTAGACGGTGGAAGGGTAACGGCCTGTATCCAGCAGGGCCTGCAGGATGGTGACGTTGTTGTCAAACTTGACAAACCAGAAGGTGAGGGCGATCAGCACGATCCACAGGCTGTACAGGATGACCGTGCCGGAAACGGACAGGAAAAGGAAGCTGACCAGGTTGGGGGCGGCCACTCCACTGCCGGTCATGCGGATGCCCACCACGATCAAGACAGTCGCCAGCACCAGGTCCCAGGCGCGCCAGATGACCATGCGCGAAAAGGTGACCAGGAACATCGAATTGACCGGTTGGAGCAGCGTGTAATCGAGAGAGCCGTCCCGCACGCTGGCGTTGAACTTAGCGGTGTTTGGCCAGATCAGGGCTGCCATGAAGGTATTGACCAGGCGAAACACACCCAGCAGGGCAATCAGCTCGCCTACCTTCCAGCCTCCCAGGCTTGTGGTGTTGCTGAAGATGATGTTGATCCCGAGCAGTTCCCAGCCAAGCCACATCAGGTTGAGGAGGATATCAGTGATGATATCGGCGCGGTAGGCCAGGGCCAACTGCAGGTTGAGTTTGAACAGTGCGGAAAGCAGGCGCAGGGTGCGCATCGGATCAAGCCCCCACCGCCGAAAACCTCCTGACGCCAGCGCGCCAGATCCGGGTAAAAATGAAGAGCGCCAGCGCCAGCCAGACCGCGCTCAAGACATAGTTGCGCGCCAGGTCGGCCGGGCTCAAGTGGTTGAGGAGGGTCTCAATCGGGGCGTAACGGAAGAGTTGGAAGGGCAGGTAGCGGGCCACTGCCTGGATGGCCGGCGGCATCAATTGGAGCGGAACGAACTGCCCGGAGAAAAGGACAATCAGCGCATCATATAAATCAATGATGGCATTCACGCGAGTCGTCCAGAACGCCAGGCAGGTGACCGAAACTCCCAGCAGGAAGGCGATGGCAGCGCCCAGGAGGATGACCGGCAGGGTCAGCAGGAACGAGGTGAGAGTAACGGCGCCAAAATCCGGGCGGAAGAGCAGTACCAGGATCATCCACACCGGTGCCAGCGCCACGAAGGAAAGCGCTTTTTGGGCGGTGGTAGCGATCAAGGTCTGGGTGAGAACTGGGTGGATCGGGCGCAGCAGGTCGCTGGAAAGTGTGCCGTCCTGGATTTTGTCAGCCAGGTAATATTGTGAAATATCGGCGATGATCTGGTCGATGACCAGCATGGTCAGGTAGTAGGTGACGAAATCGTTGGCGGTCAGGCCGTCGACGCTGCCCTGGCTGTTGGCAATGGTGATCCACACCGCCAGGTAAACCACCGGCGAAACCAGCCCGTATAGCACGTACATCATCAGGTTGGCGCGGTATTGCCAGTGCTCCGCCCAATTCACCTGCCAGAAGCGCTTGTAGATCTGCAGCATATGTTTTTATTCCTGGAAGGCGCGCTCGATGACGTCTTCGATGGGCGGGTCTTCGATGGTCAGGTCGTGGATGGGCAGGTCGGCCAGCATGCGGCTGGTGATGGCGGCCACTTCGCTGGCTTTGACCTGGACAAACTGCTTGCCATCCCCGTCGTCGCCGTGGACGGGCGTGCCGTAGCGGCCCAGGTCACACGGGCAGGGGGCGCCCAGGGTCACCCCGATCAGCTTGAAGGGAGCGATGCGGCGGGAGAGCTCGGTCAGGCTGCCGTCGTATTTGAGCCGCCCGTGGTCGATGATCAAGATGCGCTCGCATAGGGCGGTCACATCCGCCATGTAGTGGCTGGTGAGCAAGATCGAAGCGCCGGTGCGGTGATTGTATTCACGCAGGAAAGAGCGGATGCGCGCCTGGGCAGTGATATCCAGGCCAATGGTTGGCTCGTCCAGAAAGAGCACTTTGGGGCGGTGGAGCAGCCCGGCGGCCAGCTCGCATTTCATGCGCTCGCCCAGGGATAGGTTGCGCACCGGCTTGCGCAGGATGGGTGTGAGCTCGAGCAGCTCGTCCAGCTCTTTGAGGGTGTGCTTGAAGTCGGCTTCAGGGATGCGGTAGATGGCCTGGTTGAGCAGGAACGAGTCGGCGGCGGGGATGTCCCAGGAAAGACGGCTGCGCTGGCCCATTACCAGGGTCATGGTCTTGAGGAAGTCAGGGTTGCGGTCCCAGGGGGTGAAATTGAGTACACGCGCTTTGCCGCCGGTAGGATGTAGCAGGCCGGAGAGCATCTTGAGCGTGGTGGTCTTGCCGGCGCCGTTGGGGCCGAGGAAGCCGACCACCTCGCCGGGCTGGATGGAAAAGCTGACCTGCTGGACGGCCTGCACGTCGCGGTACTTGCGGTGGAAGAAGCTGCGCAATGCCGCCCCGAAGCCGGGTTCGCGCTCGGGCACCTGGAAGGTCTTGCTGAGCTGTTCGACCAGGATATCATCTTTCATTGATCGAAATTCTAACATACAGGCGAGGCAAAAGAAAGAAGCGGATATAAAGAAGGGTGAATTTGAGGATTGGCCTGCCCTCAAATTCACCCCCTTTCCACCACGGATGAGTAGTCACGATATCAAGACTACCAGATCCTTTTTGCTTCTACTTCTCGAGCGTTTTCTTGATGCGTTGTCCCTGCTCATCAAAATTCTTCTGCATTTGGGCTTTGACCATCAATTCTGCAGCCGCAGGATACCCACCGGTCAGATCCGATGAGATGGTCATGCGGGTTGTATTTCCAATGGCTTCAAAAAGGTAGACCGTTTCCACAGACCGGGGTACGCCTATGGTCTTCACTGCCCACTTTTTGTTTTGTTCAAACCCGGATACCTGCATTTGGGTCTCGTAGCGGCGTCCCATCACCTCGGTGGTGTAATGGTAGATCGAACCCAAGGCCACCGGCCCATTCGGTGTGATCGTAGCGCTGAGGATGCCGGCCTGCCAGGCCGTGTGATTGGCAACATTAGTGATATAGTCAAAAACTTTGTCAACAGGTTGGTTGATCACGATACTTGAGGATGCACTAGCCATTTTAGATCTCCTTTTTCAACTTATTTTGGTGAAATAGTGTGGTCAAAGTTATTCTTGTTGCACAGCATCAGGGGACCTTTCCAGGTATCCTCCCGCTTCAGCTTGAGCCAAGACCGCCAGGATGGCTTCTGCCAGGCAGCGCGCCGCATCCGGGCCGAGCTCAGCCGAGATGCGCGCCGCCGGACCCTGGGCCTCATTGACCAGGTCAATGTTCAGGGCATGTTCAAACGGAGCCTTGAAGGGATGATCATACGAGACGTATGCCTGGCGCACGTTGAACCAATCCGATTTCCCTTTGGCATAGCCTTCTACTGCTATTTGCTTGACAATCATCGTGCACATTTCTTACTCCCAGGTCTGTCTCAAATTCGCATTCTTCAACACGGATGGACAGTCACCTTTAAAGATACTTTTCCAGGAAGGCGAACACTTTTGCCCAGCCATCGACTGCTTGTTCCTGGCGATAACTGCGCTTGTGATAATAGAAAAAACCATGCCCTGCGTTCGGATAACGATAGAATTCGTAGGTCTTGCCCAGGCGCTTGAGCTCCTCTTCGTGCTGGTTGACCTGTGTAGGGGTAGGCCCTTGATCCTCGTCGCCAAAGAGGCCTAGGAGAGGGCAGGCCAGGTCTTTCGTGTATTCCAGCGGGGCAACGGGTTGGTTGGGAGTCAGATCCTCTTTGCCCATCACCACGCGCCCGCCCCAACAGTCGATAGCAGCATCAAAACCCTTGATCCGGCAGGCGGCAAGGTAAGCGTGGCGGCCGCCTGAACAGGTTCCGAAAATACCCACTTTGCCATTGATGTAAGGCAGCGAGCGCAGCATTTGCAGCGCCCCCTCCAGGTCGCCCAGCGCCTGGTCATCCGGAACTCCACCGGCGCCACGCACTTTTACAGCCACATCTTCAGGAGTTCCATGGCCGCTGCGGAAGTATAAATTGGGAGAAATGGCGGCAAAGCCATGATAAGCGAATTTATAAGTGATCTCCCGGTACCATTCATCCCACCCGGGCAGATGATGGGCCAGCACGATGCCCGGGAAAGGCCCGGCTCCCAGCGGCCGTGCAAAATAAGCATTGATGATATCCCCATGAAACCCAC
The DNA here is from genome assembly GCA_963820415.1 of uncultured Chloroflexia bacterium. GTDB lineage: Bacteria > Chloroflexota > Anaerolineae > Anaerolineales > Anaerolineaceae > CAWFZT01. Next base: position 908,839 of record CAWFZT010000006.1, read on the forward strand.
GCAGCGTGGTCGTTTCAGCAAGGATGCCTTCATACATATCCGTCTGGTACATCGCTTTTCCCTCCTCCATACTAAATCCCGGTGGTACGGCGAGCTATGCACATAGGATGCTGGATCTCATTTTACCCCTATTCCTATAACTTTTGTCGTTTTAATGCAAGATTGGTGAGGGATGGCGCGCTTTGGCCAAGAATTGTTCCGCGAAAAAAATGGTCCGCGCAAAATCTCAATTTGATTGTTCAAAAATAATACATTCAAAATTGTAATGATTATATGATACACAAGGGAGGTGTAATCAGCAATCCTGTGCATTTAAGGTTAATTAAGGACAGGATTTGGAATGGAGTGGCAGGTTTTTTCTTTTTTAACGAGAGGTTTGAGGGTATAGAATCTTTAAATCAGGTGAAATCAGTGCGTGATCTTTTTACCCCGCCTACTTTTGCTGATGAAAAAAAAGAACTAACAGGCTTTCATCCTGCACGTCGCGGTACTTGCGGTGGAAGAAGCTGCGCAATGCCGCCCCGAAGCCGGGTTCACGCTCGGGCACCTGGAAGGTCTTGCTGAGCTGTTCGACCAGGATGTCATCTTTCATCGGTCGATATTCTAACATAGTTTAGCTGACGGCTGTCATGTTTTAGGCTGAGATAAGTCTAATCCGATTATTAAGATATTAATGGTATTATAAACAATATAATAAATAAAGTATTTTGGTTAAAACCGCAGTCAGGATTTCTTCAATAAATCTGGCCAGGCGCGGCTGATATCCTCGCTTGGTTAGAGTAAACCAATTTCAGGAAAGGTAGATAAAAATGGCTGAAAAATGGAAAGTGTCTGGCACGTATTTCGAGGGATGTAACTGTGCTTTGGCCTGTCCTTGTGTCTTTTTAGAGGCCCCCACCGAAGGGGAATGTACAGTGCTGGTAGGCTGGCATATCGAGCAAGGTCGCTTCGGGGAAGTAACTTTGGATGGGCTTAACGTAGCGATGGCGGCTTACAGCCCCGGGCACATGCTGCAGGTCAAATGGCAGGCAGCTCTGTACCTGGATGAAAAAGCTTCTGAAGCGCAGAAGAATGCCCTGACGCAGATCTTTGGAGGGCAAGCCGGCGGGCATCCTGCTAACATTGCCGCTTTGATCGGACAGGTGCTGGGCGTATCCAGTAAAAAACTGGATTACAAGGCCAACGGAAGGAAGCGCAGCCTGGAAATCGACGGAGTGTCTACGGCCGAGATCGAGGCGATCGAAGGCCAGGGCGGGGCAGAGGTGACCATCACCAACCACCCGTTCGCCGTTGCACCTGGTTATCCGGCGGTGCAGGCCAAGTCCAAGCAGATCAGCTACCATGACTACGGGATGAACTGGGAAATTTCCGGTAAGAACGGCTTCTATTCACCATTTGCCTACCAGGCAGGTTGACGTGAACGTAAAAGGGCAGAGACTGGTGATATATGGCGGGCTGACTGGTATTATCCTACTGGCGTGGGCTTACCTGGTTTACCTGGCAGCCACCATGCAGACGACCGACATGGGCATGGACATTTCGATGGCCTCCATGCAGGTCTGGGGTGTAATGGATGCCTCGCTTACCTTTGTGATGTGGCTAGTGATGATGGTAGCGATGATGACTCCCTCGGCGGTACCGGTAATTCTCATGTATCGGAAGGTCGGCCAGGTGCAGCACAAAGAGAATGACCGTCTTTCTTCCACCTGGCTGTTCCTGGCGGGCTACTTGGTAACCTGGGCCGGGTTCAGCGCAGCAGGCACCCTGGCGCAATGGGGTCTGCACAGCGCGGCCCTGCTCACCCCGATGATGGCCAGCGCCAGCCCGCTGCTGGGAGGAGTGCTGCTGGTAGCTGCAGGGGTATACCAGCTCACACCCTTGAAAAACGCCTGCCTGTCGCACTGCCGCACTCCGATGGGCTTTCTGTTAGCCGAGTGGCGGGATGGAAAATTGGGCCCGCTGGTGATGGGGATGCGCCACGGGCTTTACTGCGTGGGCTGCTGCTGGCTGCTGATGGCGTTGCTATTTGTCGGAGGAGTTATGAACCTGGTGTGGGTAGCCCTGATAGCAGCTTACGTGCTGGTTGAGAAGGTTGCACCGGCGCGGATGTGGCTCACCCGTATCAGCGGGATAGCGGCGATCGCATGGGGGCTGTGGTTGGTGGCGGGACCGGTGTTGTAGAGAAGGCTTTCAGCCGTCAGGTTTCAGAAGGGGAAGTTATCAAACCCTAAACGACTTGAATAAATTGTCAGCCTGAATAGGCAGTGTGGTCAGTTCAAAGAGTTTCGATAAAGCGCACGATCAGCACGTTATTAATGATGGGTGAAAAATCGGCGCTGGCGAGGGTGTTCCGTTCCGACTACCAGCCAAACAGGTAGCGCACCTGGGCGGTTGATTCGTGGACGACCTGTTCCAGGGTGCGCTGGATTTCTGCCAGAGTTTACAGAACCTGGAAATGCGCAGCCGGCAGGCAACCTGCCTTACTTCCCGGTGACGTGGGACATGAAAAACCCCAGGCGTAGACCCCAGAGGGTCAAGAGCCCGAGCAGCCCGCCGGCCCAGGTGGGGATGGGGGCGTACCAGGTAACCAACCAGGCTGCTCCGGCGGCCAACCCCATTAGCCAGCCTGTCCAGGTGAGCGGACGCACGAGAATCAAAACGAGAGCAGTGAGAAAGATCAGCAGGGTGGCCAGGTAGACAGCAAATTCAGCAGTGGAGCTGGCAAAAGGCTCCACGCGGCCCTCGACGCGGTCTTTGACGCCTTGCAAGGTCTTGCGGATGGCCAGGTGATCGGAAAATTCGGTGATCAGCTCCAATGGGCTTGATTTCGCAGGGGGAAATGTTATAATTATTATATTGCAGGTAAATTTTATCTGACTTGTTGACAATGGCGCGATTGAGCTTATCAACATGATATACAGTGTGGTCGATCCAAAGGAGCAGAAATGACGAACTATTTATTACTTTACAGCGACGGCGGTATGCCACAAACTGAGGATGAACAGAAAGAAATCGTGAATGATTGGATGGCCTGGTTCGGTAAACTTAGCAGCGCTCTGGTCAATGGAGGCAATCCGTTCACCCCGCTGGCAAAGAGCATTACCAGCGATGGAAAAGTCAATAACGGCCCGGTCGGGATGATGGCAAGCGGGTACTCAATCATCAAAGGGGATTCACTCGACGCAGCCGTGGCAATAGCCAAGGGCTGCCCAGTTTTGAAGGGCGGCGCCACGATTTCGGTGTATGAAACTTTCAACGCCATGGGATAATATAGGCAAGTTTTTTATCATTAGAGAAACAGGCAACGAAACACCTCCAGGAACTGACAATCTGGAGGTCTTTTTATTTGGCATTGTGCGTTTCGTACAATGCAAAGACGTTCGGGAACTCTTTGCAAGGTAAAAGAATAGGGGATACTGGCCTTTTGCCAGCAGGTTATTGTATCAATCAATTGATTGAAACAATCGATTGACAAATTGCATAAAATGGCCTATACTAATCAAGTGATTGAAACATTTGATTAAGAGGCCCTTTATGCAGAAAAATACAAGCTCATTTTCCAATAGAAGTGTATTGATCACCGGTTGTTCTTCGGGAATCGGGCGCGCCACAGCCCTGTACCTGGCGAAAAACGGTTTTACCGTATTTGCCTCTGTCCGCAAAGTAACGGATAGTGAGGATCTTTGCCAGCTTCAAGAGCCAAACCTGATACCCCTCTGTCCGCTGGACTTGAGCCGTCCCGGCGATATCTCTCCCGTATTAGAAACTATCCATGCCGAATTAAAGCGCTGGGGACAGGCCGGTCTCTACGCCCTGATTAACAATGCTGGCGGAGGGCGCGGTTGCGCCGGTGGAACTCATGGATTTGGAAGTGTTCCATAGGGAGCTGCAAACCAGATTGGTGGGATCGGTTGCGTTGGTGCAAGCCTTTCTACCCCTGCTGCGCCAGGGCGGCGGCCGTATTCTTTGGATCGTGACTCCGGCTACCATACCCACGCCGTATGTGACCAGCATCCATGCCTGTGACTTTGCGGTCAACTGCCTTGCGCGTACACTCGATCTCGAATTGAAACCCTGGCATATCCCCAGCATTCAAATCCGCTGTGGGGGCATAAAAACGGCTAAGAGCCTGAAAACCACGGTGGAGGTAGAGGCGATCTTACAGCATCCCAGGGGTGATCTGTATCGAGAAGCGCTCCTGAAATGGTCAGAGGAAATGGCGGAGTTTAACCGCAAACGCACCGAACCCGAGAAAGTGGCTCGGGTGGTAATGGCTGCGCTGTCTGCCCCCACACCCAAACGTCGATATTCAGCCGGTTATATGTCCTGGGCAGCCGCCCTTCTGGAAGCGCTACCGCAGGCACTCACCGATAAAATATTGACTATGAGGTATGGATAAGGTTTTTTTATAATCCGGGCCAGGCAGGCAAGCTCCTGGACGTCAGCGTGGTTGACTACAATATATGGCCTTTCCCGCTGGGTCAGCTTGAAGGAAAAAGGACTCGGATTTTAAAAAATTATTGGGCGAGACACAACCTGGAAAGTCCCGTGATTCGCCCAACCCCAAATGGAGGATCACATGTTGCTTTTGAAAGAAGATCGTGCCGTTTATTGGCAACTGGTAACCCGAATCATGAATTGTCTAGCGAAAAACACAGGCTGACGATTGATGACTACATTCTGGATCCTTTTGATGCGGAATGCCTGGGAGAACAGCCGCCCGACTCAGAAATGATCCAACTGAATATACCAGTGCCGCCTGCGCCAATTTTGTAACAGGCCGTGGGCTATGAAAACACCCGCAATGTCCGTTACATGTCTTTATGGTGGGAACCGGCAGGCGATGAAGCCATGGTGTACAACGGTTTTGTGACCTTTACCGGTCATTGGGCCGGATACCTGGCGTTCGTTCATCACAAATCGATTTATCACCACCTGGCAATATACAATCTGGGTTCGTCCGATGACACGGCGGAATACCGCCTGGTGGTCGATCTACAGGAAAGGAAGGCTTACATCGCAAAAACCTGCGATGCAGAGACCGTTGTGGCTGGCCAATGGGAAGTCATACCGAATCTGGCTGGACAGGTTTTACTTTCCTCCGACGATTTTGAAGACCTGCTGCAGAACTATATTGAGCAAATGCAGTTCATTCCGTCGATAGATGAAGTCAGGCAGCTCATGGAGAAAGACCGTAAAGCTGTTGAAACCCTCCTTCGCTGGCTTGACACTCGCTGAAAAAATCTCCTCACCGCTTTTTTTAGTATAAGCAGTGAGGAGAAAAAATCCAAGCTCTTATAGGGATTTAAGGAGGTGTCCAACGGCAGGGCTCACCGGAAGGGCGGACTTGGCAAGCCAACACAATCATATAGCACGAAATTCATTAAAATGCACCGCGTACCCTCGAGGCGCAGCCCCGTCCGGTGGAGCCGGTGTTAGCTTGCGACCCTCGTACTTTCTCAAAGATTACCCAATATTCGAGATCAACCTACTTCAAACCAATATTGATTTGGCTTATCATGATTCAAAATCACATATTCATCAGAAAAATATACCATCAACTTATTTATTTCATTCACGATTTCAGGTTGAGAATTTACGAATAAATACTGTTCAGGGTCATTCCAAGTTAGTTGAGCTAGAAAATTGGGGGATAATGGGAGAATTATTTCGAGGTATGGGGATTCTAATCCGAAAAACGAGAGTGGTTTATTTGCTAACCATATTGAAGGATCAAGCCAAAGTACAGGATTATCAGATGTTATAAAACCAGTTGCCCTAGAAGTCACCATTATAGTAAATTTCATCTTGAGCAAAACTGGTACGGTAATATTAAGGAAGTTAGATATATGATATGGAAGGGGTTGAACCTTTAAATTCTCTATTTGTTTGTAGAGCTCTGGCATATTTCGGTCTATGCCCATACTTTGATATATGATTAGAAGATCGTTCCATATTCCTTTTTGCTCTCGCTTTTGTAATTTTGTTCGTGCAAACGTTGACGCAATAAACACAACTATGGATTGAAATTCGATATCAGTTATTGGGCGCTTTGCCTGAATTGATTTTCTTGCTGCAAGAAAATCATCTTCGATTTTGTGCAAATAGTGTTCTACCTCAAGATTTCTATTTCCATACTCATCAAAAACTGTAAAGAAATCTGTTTCATTGAAAATATTTTGGGGAGCCTTGTTATCTACCGATTGCCCATCCTTTGAAACAAGCCAGACATAAGGTGTGTATCCTGTGGGAGTTCTAGGATCACACCATTCTTTTAGATATGCTGCTGTTACGATATGTTGCTTTTTATAGTCCATATTGATTTTTACGAATTTAAACCACCATATCGAAAGTTCTCTGTCTCATTTCAAGCAAGCTAACGGTATGGCTCACCGGCGGGGCGAATTGGCGGGCCGACACGATCATTATGGCATGAAACTCAGATAACGCGCTGCAGTATCGCGGGGCGTTAGCCACGTCCGGTGGAGCCAGTGTTGGGCTGTGTTGACGTTTCTTCTTTGCCTAAAATCGTATAACTTATCGTCTCAAGCAACTGATAATCCCATATCTGTATTTCGTAGTTGATATGTTGCGCCTTATACTTTTGATGGATTTGTTCTATCATCGAAAATGGGAAAACCTTGTTATGGTCTTGTAAAACAACATGACCATCCCCATCTCCTCGGCACGTTATTCCAGATTCCATTGCCCTTTTCCAATATGCAGTGTGACTGTCGTTCAAGGTAAATGTTATATTTTTTATGTCTTTGATATCCTGAATCTTCACCATCAATATATGAGGCTCTATTTCACCATGTCCCATTCTTTGCTGTCCCAATTCTATGGCCTTCTGCTTTGTAATGTTGGGATAAAGATAAAAGTATACAGGGATTTTTTCCTTCAAGCTCCCGTATTCTTGAGTATAGTCCTCATATAGTTCTTTTTCGACGAATAGTCTTCTCTTCAAATAATCATGACGTTCGCTTTTGGCAAATCTTGGCCAATACCACCCTTTTTGGGAAGAAATCTTATTGCAAATTTCATCTACTTGGGAATTTCCTGCCATAGTGATCGTCTTGAAAAGGTATTCTTTGTCATTGAAGAAATGAACAAGGAATTGTAGGTCATCATCCATGTTTTTCACTATCCCATATTGCACAGCCCAACGGTATGCGTTACCCGCTGGTGGGCGGGACAAGATGAAGCTGATTTGACGGAAAATGTTTGGGCACGTAGTCAACTCCTTTTAGCGGGGCGAATCCCACCAGTCGTGACGGCCTGTGTCAGGACTGGCACACGCCCTTGGTGCGCCCGAAGGGGCGGGGCAAGTGTTACATTCGTATTGAATAAGGGTTACTGGCCGGGTTTCCATTGGCTCAACGGTGTGAGCTGGATCTTCTTCGTAAGGGCATAGACCGCCGCCACGTCGTTTTCGCTATCCACAAGGGCCCGCCCGACGACCAAGACTGAGTTGTGCGGCGAGGAGATCTGTTTCATTCCCTGCGGCACAGAACCCTGCCAACCCGGGCCGGTTATCAAGAAATCACCCGCAAGGGTACCCATGGTGCGTTTGCCGACGTAGGCAAAGTCAGCGCCGTCCGAAGGATCAGTAAACTGAACACTGTAGTAGCGCCCGGAGAAATCCGGCACATGCAAGACTTGCGGCCCTTTGGAGAGATCGAGCCAGCCGCCGATATATAGCAAGTCATTGGCCCCTGTGGCTAACAAGCTGGAGCTTGGCGCCGAGGGCGAAGAGAGGTTGGGCACTGCGTAAAGCGTATTGACGGGAATCGGGCCACCGCCGAGCCCATGCTGAAGGACCGCTCTTTTGTAGGCACTGCACGTGATCGACGGCCAAAAATAAATGAAAACGAACGTACCGAGTCCCCATATGATGACTGCCACTGCGGCGAACGGAAAGAGCGGGCTCCTCACCACAATGAACTGCCTGTAGACAAACCATGCAAGGATTGCCAGGATGACGAATGTAACAAGATAGCTGTGTTTCAGAATAAACTTGTTCATATCACTGCACTTTAATGACTGGCGGCACGTGGTACTCGCCGTCGAGAACTGCACGGCCGGGCAGATACGCACGGAGCATAAGCTTGAAGTTGCCTGCCGGCGCAGGCAGCCAGTTGGGCTCGTGCCCTGTGGGAGCCGTGCTCTGGAGATAAATATCGATCGAGCCATCGGCGTTCGGTACGAGGCCGGAGCGGTCGCCGAGGCTGTGGCGATCGATCGGGTTATTCACCATATAACCTACAACATCAGTAATCGTGAGCGACCAAAAAGCATCGTTCGGCGGAAGCTCGCCTTCCGGAAAATGCAGGAGGTAATCGTGCCGGCCGTTCAGCGTCTTCTCCGTGCTATCGATGGTTGTCGTCCAGTACGCCGCCTCTTCCACCACATTGACCGCGGGCAGGAATTTGGCGCTTGCGGCACGCAGGAGGATGCCATTGCCGGGCTGGCCGCATTTCAAGGTGGTGCTCCAACCGTTGACGGTCGTTGTCATGGCCGTGACCACAGCGTTCATAATGATATTTGCCGTGATAAACGCCAGCACGCCGCCGACGATGATTCCCTGTACGACGTGAGAGACTGAGAGCATTGCGAGGATATTTGCCATTCGCTTATTATACTTTTACTCGGGATTGGGTCAAACGTCGAACAAAAGAACCATCTGTGGGTAACCGGATCAAGATGACAATACGGCTAACTTTCATCGTTGGTTCAAGTCCGTTTGGGTCACTTTTGGATTGAACCGCTGAGTGGCGTGAGCTGTATCTGTTTCGCGAGTCCATAGGCAATCGAAAGGTCGATATCGCTGTATACGAGCACGCGGCCGATAACGAGCACGCTGTTGTTAGGCGAAGGGCTCGCATGCATTGTCAAAGCCCGGTATTAAATTCGATGCTTTTTTTCATAGCATTCAAGGTATCCTGTGTTTCTCGTGCAATTTTTCTTTTTATGAAGAAATTTAGCAACCACACTATCAATTTTGAACTTGAATAGAAATGTGACATTTCTACTTTGGTGGAGTTACCACTTACCTTTGAAAGGTTTGACTCTACTACATAGTCAGGCAGTAATTTCGTGATCCCCATTGTACTTGTGGAAAAACGGTAACGAGTTTTTGCATCGGAACAATTTCAATATCTTTTTCAATACAGGTATTCTTCCCATCTTTTAAATGGCATTGATAAAATACGCCAGTTTCTCGAAACTGTTTGCCCGAAATTAAGTCAACTTTATTTACACGCGGATGATACTCTGCAATTTTTGACAAGTCCATATTAAATTCCCATACTTTTTCCAAAGGGGCATTAATTATCACTTCCTGCTTCGATTGAAATTTTGGTCTCATAGTGCCTCCTTCTAAATAATATTTTTTGGCTAATTCTTACGAGCCTTTCGCCTAACGGTTGGGTTCAGCCGCGTAGCGGAGCAACGTCGGCTGCAACCCATTGTTGGGCGCGTTTTGACCTTTATCGAAACCATTCCAAAAGGAATTTCCTTTTCACCTACGGCGTCAAAGTTGCGGTTGGCATCGGTATCGAAGGTACAGTTACGGTTGGCGGTTGATACATGCCATAGCCATCCCAAGGTTTGTAATACGGGTCAAACTCCTTATCAGAGGTTCGAAATAGATTTTCATCTGAAAAGTTGAATTCCTTCCACTTCAGTTGTTTTTTGGATATCGTAAGTTTTGCCAGAGATCTCAGGCAAGGAAACTAACATTCTTATCGAATTCCAATAGAATCTCGGATGGATTGTGCCGGGTGCGCCTTCTTGATCTACTGTTACATAATTTGGCTCTCCATATTTTTCAATGATCTCTCCCAAGGAAATTAAATCATTTGGGAGGAACCAAACTGCATTGACAATGTTTGTCTGTGTATCTACCTGTACATTTAGCCTGCCCGCACCACAGCTAAAAAGGAACCAGGAGACGTTTGGTTCTGTGAGACAATCAGAACTCGCAATACCGTTTTTCTCTAAAGTAGGCATTACTTGATCAAATTGGGTCTCTCCAGCTCGAATTCCAAAGACACATGGCGCGGAACATGGTACGCCAGATATGATGCCCCCGTCGCCAATATTTATTGCATATATGACACTGTAATAAAACCTTATTATAGAGGCTGGGTCCTTCTTATAGGCGAACCAGAGCAAAGCCATTGCAATAATTAGGAGTGATACTCCTCCTCCGAGTATAAACCGACTCCATTTCACAGATTTGCCTAGTGGAAGAGAATTGGTCATAAGAGGCTCCTTCCATTTCTGATGCTTCAGAACACAGAGGTGAGTGAACCGCCCAACGGTTTGCGTTACTGGCGCTGGGGCGGGCGTGGACAATGCTTGGGAGCAGTATAAACTCGAAGCCAGAAAAATGCCTGAAAAACCGCACCGTACCCACCTGTACCTTGCGCGCTTTGTTGGGCTGTGTTGGATAAACAGGCACCATGATTATTTGATAACCACAGTAGAAAGAACTTTATCCAAAACCTTTATCAAGGTGTCATTTTGTTCAGGCGTTCCTATCATATATCCATCAAGTGAAAGGCGATAATTTTTTGTGTATAAAAACACTGTCCATACTGTCCAGCCAGAACGATTTTCTATTTTTTAACACCTGATAAATTCGATACGAGAGTAGATAATCCTGCAACATCACAACCTTCCTCAGTTATTGCACAAGGTAGTGCATAGATTTCTAACCTTGCTGTACCTGCAACTTGATAGTCCGAAGTATCACCACCAACTTCGCCAATTCGTTCAAAATCTTGAATATAGGTTTGACCCTCTAAACCTGGCTCGCTTTTGGTTGAACCTGGATACACATACCAATCTTGAGGGTAACGAAGGCTATATTGAATTGTCCCAACATCTGACGTAAATTTACTCGAAAATTCCTTCCAATTGTCAGATGTAAGTGCCGAAATTGGAACAGCCGTTTCATTTGGAGCGACTTTAGCCACTGGCGCACATGATACCAAGATAAAAACGACAAGCAAAACCATGACGTTGTTTTTGGTTTTCATTCACACCTTATTGTGCAAGGAACAGCCCAACGGAATGGCTCAGCGGCAGCGGCGGGACGGGCAGAGACTCCACAATCATTATTGCACATTTCTAGCAATTCATGCCGGCGCGGAGCGGCAGAGCCGCTGTCCGACTGGAGCCGGTGTTAGGTGCGTTTATGCCACACAAACACTGTTTCTTGTAACAGCTGTAAAACCAAGCCTATCAAGGTACAAAGGAAATTCAGTCAAAAGGATTTCGTTGCAGACGGAAATTAAAAATTCTATATCTTCAATAACCTTATCAACCTGTGTTTTTCCTATGGGCTGTAGGGCAATCTTGGGTCTATCGCAGTTGTGGATACAATCATTTCGCCTTTGAAATATTTCTTGATATCGCTCTTCAAAATGCTTAAGAGCCTGTTTCTTAGCAGTCTCTCTGTTATTCCCGGGTAATCTCCTGTACTCAGTTTTTGAGATACCGAAAAGCCTGAACTGCAATTCCCTGTGAAGAATCCACGTTTCAACAGTGTCTACGTTAATGATTTTATGTCCGTCTCTACAGAATTGATTAAAAAGTCCTTTTATCTCTTCCAAAGACAGAACACTTTCCTTTTCGATTAATTCCCGTGCTGCCATTCTCCAACGCCATCCTTCGTTTACCGAAGAACGAATAACTGCAACGACTGGTATCTTTAGGTTACTCAATCTGTCTGGAAGCCTAACACTTCTTTCCCTACTTTTCGCCCTGAGCGTTCTTGCTATCAGATCACCATAGGCATCACAAAAATAAGCATCGCATGCTCCTACAGACATCATCCATGCGGAACGTAGAATATCATCTTGTTCAGTTTCGTTATCCAATCTTTCGGCCAACAAAACTAGGCTTTTTGCTCGTTGAATATCTTCGCTGAAATGTCTGATGGCAGTCTGGAGCATTGGCATATTCGTTTACTCAAATGGAGCAAAATTCTGACCGTAATAAGCAAATTTAGCACCCAACGATTAGCGTCAGCCGCCACGCCCATCGAACACACACATCCTGATCGACACCGCCGCCGCGGGCGCGAGTCGGCTGCACGCACTTGTTAGGCGCCGGTGACAGAGCGGAGGATTGCAAGATCGACCTCATCAATATCGCCGATGTAACAGGAGAAATTCCATAGCGTGATTCGAACCCACTCCGGATTCTCGCGGAACTCAGCAAGCTCGTGGAGCGGTGTCGAGTAGACTGCAGTGAACTTCCGCTCGCCCGTGGGACGAAGCATCTCGGCAAGACACTCGAAGCGGAGCTCATGTGCGACCTGGCAGGCCTCTTCATGAAGCTCACGAGTTGCGCACGCCCGAGCTGTCTCCCCTTCTTCGATTCGACCCGCAGGAGCCTCCCACTGATTTCTGTAGCGATTGAATCCCAACAGGAACTTGCTGCCGCATTTCGCGACGACGAGCGCAGCGGTAATTGGTGTGCACTGTCTCTCTAGATCGTCCTCGTCGCCTCGGACGATTGCAAGCAACCGATACCCTTGTTAATTCGAGGCAATTGTCATCGTCATTTCGCGCACCTAACTATTAATTATACTGATTCTTGATATGCTGCAATTACACAGTTTTACTGCTCTGTCATGGTTGAATATTCTACAATAAGTTGTGTAATTAGCTTTTGACAAAGACAATTATTTTCTTCACCGAATCAATTATAGCCCCCGTTAGAAAAAAATATTTTACATGACCAACACCGCCATTTAATGCAGTCTTAAATACCGATTTACAACCATACAAATCGGACGCTTACAGAATAGTTCACGAAAAATCTTCGCCTATTCATTGAGGAAAATATGAAAGATACACCTTGATATCAATTGTTTTGGTCTACAGATCAACAATATACGCTCCGGTTCTGACGCTCAGTGCTCAGAACCGGAGTTTTTTTATCCCCTACAGCGCATAAAAGACACATCGCCTATTTAGAGTATGAGGTGCAGCCATGGCACAAAGGTCTTTAAGTTACAACTCCCCCCAAAACCCTGACCCACAAAAAGATGGGACATCAGGAGATGATATAACCCATCCCCAGGAGCAGCAAACCTTGCCGGACAGGCTCCCGAAGAGCCTGATCGAATGGCTGGCGCGCATCAATCAACGTTATCTAGTGCTTTAGCGGAAAAGACAAAAAAATAGTAAACAATTTATCCGGGGAAAAGGTCACTCAGTATCCTGTAGAGTATTAAGAGAACCTTGCGAAGGCCTTCGGGAACCTTTGCAAGATAAATGAAAGGCAGAGAGGGTTGCGCACGCAACGCCCTCGGTCAGGGGATTTCTTAATTAAAAAAGGCGGAGAGGGTGGGATTCGAACCCACGGTGACGACGAGCGCCACAACGGTTTTCGAGACCGCCCCGATCGGCCACTCCGGCACCTCTCCGACTTGGGGGTTATTATAATCGAAAAAAGCTATTTGGCCGCAGGGCCCAACGAGACCCCGGCGTTCAGATAATGGTTGAGCACAAGCACCATGGTGTCGATCGGCGGCATACTGTCGGACAACGTGGCCGGGTCGATGCCGGGCAGATACATGGCGTTGAAGTTGTCGTAGGCGTAATCGACGGGGTAGTTTTCCAGGTAGCCGTCCATGAGGATATTGTCCTTGGATCTGCGCTGCATGTTGCGGGCGCCATGATCGGACTGGATGATGATCACCGGCGGGTTGTTCGGGTCGGCGTTCGCCAGCAGCTTGGTGATCAGTTGCTCGGCAAGCTTGGTGGTGTATTGGTATTGACCCAGGTAGAAATGCCAGTCGTAATTATCCTGCGGGGGATTCAAGTTACCATTTTTATCGAAGATAAACGGCATGTGCGGCAGCAAGACGTGGGCAAAAACGAACTTGGGCGATTTGAGCGCGGAAAGGTCAGCAATCTGGTTGAGCGTGTACAGGAGCAGGTCACGCTGTTTGATTTCGCTAACATCGGCATCCTGAAAATAGCCAAGGAAGGCGTTGAACATGGTGTCGTCCAGGAAAGTCTGGCGGAACTCGTCGACTGCCATGCCAGCGACCTGTTGCGGATCGTAATCGATATCGTAGTCGGCGGTGATGTTCGGAAAGGTCATATCCAGCGCGGCGGTAGTGTAACCGTAAGATTTCACCACCTGCATAACTTTATTGTTATCCAGGGCAGCCAAAGTGACTTTGACGTCGGTTTTTTCGTTATACTGCTGGAGGTTCAACCGGCTGGACAGTTCGATCTGCGTGTTAATGGTGGCCGTGCGGGTGTTGGTAACCACAAAGAAGTGGTTCTGCTTGAGAAAAGCGGCAAACTGGTCGACGTCATCGTTATGCCAATAGGTGTGCATGATGTCAAAGCGTTCATATTCGTCGAGGATGACGTAGTAAATATCCGGGTATTTTTGGTTGATATCAACGACCTTGGCCGCGCTGGCCACCGGGTCGGCGGCCGGATTCGGGCAGACCCTTTGCCACTCTACCGGCAGGATAACCACCACATTGTAGGCCACCAGGAAGGCGGAAGCGAATAGCAAGATCTTCTGCACCACGGACGCAGGGACCGCTTTGATCTTCGAGATGAAGTAACCGACATAAAAAGCCAGGGCGATCACCAGGGGTAACAGAATGAAATGGTAGACGGGGAACTTATCCGGTTGGATGAGCAGATGATAGATCGAACCATAGAAATAATATAAAAGCAGGAAGGCTACCGCCGAAAGGCTGGCAGAGGCGGCTTTGCGCTGAAAAAGGTAGAACAGGCCATAAGCCAGTGCAGCCGCCAGCAGTGAATAACCCAACGGCATGACCAGGCTGCCAAGCGTGAGATTGGCAGCGTTATGCCCGTACAGGAATAAGATCGGGTAAGCCGCGACTAATAAAGGTAAAGATAATCCTTTTAAGTTATCTTTCATCTTAAAGACCTTTTCAGGGTGTAAGGGCGTAGGTAAGCGTGTTAGGCGTTTTTTTGATAGAACCACCGGTCAATACATAGGATTGGCCGGGGCCATTTTTATTCTGCAGCAGGATGCCAATCCGATACGTCCCAGGCGAAAGCGCATTCTGCGAGAGCAGCAGGCTGAACTCGGCGTGGTCCATTTGCTTGTCGTACCCCGGATAGGACTCGATCATATTAGGTAAGGCCACTGAGTGGGTAGGAAAGGCAACATTCCCGGCCTTCGAGCTGAGAATGATCGTGATGGTATTTTCTTGCTCGTGGTTGGCCTGGAAAAAGGCGTAGCCTCTCAGATCATAAAGGTCCTGCCCGTTAATGCGCAGGGGGTGGATCAGGTTGTCAAGCACGAAGACGACGTCTTTAGAAGGAGCTGGCAAGGCCACCTGTGTCCCCAGCGGCTTTCCATCTTTGAGAATAAAACGGACGTACAGCGGATTGGCGGTAAAAACGTAGACAATTAAAACCGCACAGGCGATAATGTGTATGTATTTCCCTTTAATCCTATTTTTCATCAATGACCTCTCAATAAAAGATCGACCGCCTATAGCTCAACTACATCGAACCATTTCGGGTAGACGATGGAGCTGAAGCCGGCCTGGGCCAGTTTGGCCTGAAAAGCCGCTTCTGCGTCCGGTTCGCCGTGGACGAGGATGAGCTTTTTTAACGAAGCCTGGGTGGCTGCGGCGTAGCGCAGGAGCATATCCTGCCCGGCGTGAGCTGACAGCCCTTCGATGCTGACCACCTCGGCGTGCACGTCGAACTCTTCCCCGAAGATCTTGACGTGCTTCTCACCCTCCACCAGCCGCCGGCCGAGGGTATTGGGCGCCTGGTAGGAAACGATAGCGACGGTGTTGCGCGAGTTCTCGATGTTGTTGCGCAAATGATGCAGGATGCGCCCGGTTTCACACATCCCTGAAGCAGAAATGATCACCATGGAGTTAAAGCGATCGTTGAGCGCCTTGGAAGCAGCCACGCCTTCGATATAAGTCAACCCCTTGAATTCGAGGGCCGGATGGCGGCTGACCCGCTCGAACTGCTGCGTTTCGGCATCGAGGTACTGGGGAAACTCGTCGAATATTTTCGAAGCTTCGACTGCCAGCGGGCTGTCGACGTAAACCGGGATGGAGGGCAGCTCGCCGTCGCTAATCATGCGGTTCATAAAATAGACCAGCTCCTGGGTGCGGCCTACGGCAAAGGACGGCACGATGACCTTGCCGCCGCGCCTAAACGTGCGCAGAACCACATCGCGAAAAGCGACGTAGGCCAGCTCAGGATCGGGATGCGAGCGGTCGCCATAGGTGCATTCCATCATCAGAAAATCAGCCGCCTGGGGGAGTACAGGGTCGCACAAGAGGGGCAGTTTCTGGCGCCCGATGTCGCCTGAGAACCAGAAGCGGAACTTGCGGCTATTCTCTTCCACATCCAGGATGATGGCTGCCGAGCCGAGGATATGCCCGGCCTCGACCAGGCGGGCGGTCACCCCGGGCACAGGCTGGAAGGGCTGGTCGTAGTGGATTGGACGGAACAAAGGCGCCACGTGCTCGGCGTCGGCGAGGGTGTAGAGCGGTTCGAGGGGCGCGAAGCCATGGCGCAGGTGCTTCTTATTGATGAAGGCTACATCGGCTTCCTGGATGTGGCCCGAATCACGCAGCATGATGTCGCCCAGGCGCGCCGTGGGCGGCGAGGTGTAGATCGGCCCGTGATAGCCCTGTTTGACCAGGTTGGGCAGGTTGCCGCTGTGGTCGATGTGGGCGTGGGATAGGATGACCGCCTCCAGGCTGCTGGGTGGGAAAGTGAAGTTCCGGTTGCGTTGGAAAGATTCGTCGCGCTTGCCCTGGAACATGCCGCATTCCAGGAGCAGGCTTTTGCCGTTCACCTCCACCAGGTACTGCGAACCAGTCACTGTCTGCGCGGCGCCATTGATATGGATTTTCATTGCTTAATGGCTTTCAAGATCTGTTCACCGAAGGTAGACAGGCGGTAGGGCAGGTCTTTCATCAGCAGGGTGAGCTGGGACAGGTCGCGTGGGTCGGCCTGGGCGATGGCCTCCATTACGTCGCGGGGTAATATCACATCTGAATCGACG
Source organism: uncultured Chloroflexia bacterium (assembly GCA_963820415.1). GTDB lineage: Bacteria > Chloroflexota > Anaerolineae > Anaerolineales > Anaerolineaceae > CAWFZT01. The sequence continues at coordinate 925,900 of CAWFZT010000006.1, forward strand.
CCCATCACCTGCCCGGCCTTTTTGCGCCAGGCGCGCAGCCATTCTATGCGCTGGAGGAAATCCCCGTCCGGGCGGGGGTTGGATTGGCGATAAACCGGGGCGGTCTGCAGCCCAGTCTGCACCGCTTTGAGCAGCCCTTCGCCATACCGCTCCAGCCTGCGGGCGGTCATGCCTGAAATTTCGCGCAGCTCTTCCAGGTTGGCGGGGCACTGCTGGGCAATCAGCAGCAGTGTATCGCTGCCAAAGATCTTGAAAAGAGGCACATCCGCCTGTTGGGCCAGGTGGTCGCGATAGCGGCACAGTTCCTGGATCACGGCCAGGTGCTGGTGATCGAGCTCGTGCCCGCCAGCCACGCGCCAGCATGCATCCACGCCGTTGTCAAGCACGGGCAGATCCACGTTGCACAGGCGCTGGAAATCTTCTGCCGCCAGCGGCCAACGCCCGGTGGCTTCCAGGTCTGCCTTGAGGCGGTGACGCAGCGGGATGAGATAATAACTATCCAGGCGGGCGTAAGCCAACATGGGATGTGGCAGGGGGCGTAGACCCCAATTGGCGCGCTGGTAATGCTTGTCCAGCAGGATGCCAAATTCGCCTTCCAGCATGGAGCCAAGTCCTACCGCCTGGCGTCCCAATATACGCGCGGCTTGCATGGTATCGAAAATATTGGTAAATTTAAAATTAAAATCACGCTTAAGGCAGATCAGGTCGTATTCGGAAGCGTGAAAAACTTTTTCGATGGCCGGGTCCGCAAAGAGCGGGGCCAGGCCTTCCAGGTTGTGCAGCGCCAACGGATCAACCAGGTAATCCGAGCGCCCGGTGGAAAATTGGATCAGGCAAACCTGTTCACGGTAGGCAAACAGACTGTTCGACTCGGTATCGATCGCAAGCATTGGATAGCGACTGAGGTCTTCCAGCATACGTTGAAAAGTCAGCGGACGATCGACCCAGGTCGGGTTATTCTTTGGAGGAGCGATCACAGGGTTGATTATAGCGCGTATTTCAGTGGGATCCTATCTGAAAATATGGCTCATTGGGATTTACCGTGGAAGGTCACCACAAGGACTCCCAAAGAACCAATTTATCGATAAACACTACATTAAAATTTACCAATATGGTATTATTTATTGACCGGAGGGACTCATGAAAGAACAAATACTGATCATCGAAGATGATGAAGCGATCGTCAAGGTTCTTCGACGCGCTTTGGCATACGAAGGCTACCAGGTTAATTATGCCCTGGATGGTGAAGCGGGGTTGAACATCGCCCGTGACCGACGCCCAGATTTGGTGGTCCTTGACCTGATGCTGCCTGGCATGGATGGTGTGGAAGTCTGCCAACGACTGCGCGCCGGCGGAAATGTTCTGATTTTGATGCTTACGGCGCGGGATACGCTGCATGACCGCGTCCAGGGCCTGGATGCCGGAGCCGACGATTACATGATGAAGCCATTTGAGCTGGAAGAGCTGCTGGCGCGCGTGCGCGCCCTGCTGCGCCGCACCCAGCCCGACCGGGTGCCGATCCTATCCTTTGCAGATCTGACCCTGGATACCTCTACTCGCCAGGCCATCCGCAAAGGCCGGGTGATCTCCCTGACAGCCAAGGAATACGACCTGTTGGAGCTGTTCTTGCGCCATCCACGCCAGGTGCTGACGCGTGAAATGATCTTCGACCGGGTATGGGGTTACGATTTCGGCGGCGAGAGCAACGTCCTGGACGTATACATTCGCTATTTACGCCAAAAGCTGGAGAATGAAGGAGAAACACGCCTGATCCACACCGTGCGCGGGGTGGGCTACGTGCTACGTGAGAACTCCCTGATGTCATTGCGCCTGCGGCTGACCCTGCTGTATACCACGCTGTTAGGGGGTGTGCTGCTGATTTTTGGCGCGCTGGTGTACGGCCTGGTCAGTGTGATCTTGTTGGACCAGATGGACACATCGCTGAGTCAATCGGCCGAACGGCTGGTGGCTCAGCTTCGCATTAATAGCAGCGGAGAGTTCGACCCGCGCTCGATGGCCGGGTTGCAACTGACCGATAACCTGATTTACCAAATCTGGGGGAACGACAATAAACTCCAGCTTTCCCGCCCGCCTACGCTGATTTCACCGCTGGATGAGATTGGGCGGCGCGCCGGGCAGCCAGTGTTCCATTCTATTATCAGCAGCAGCACCCACCTGCGCGTGCTGAGCGTGCCGCTCAAGACAGAACGCGGCCCGGCAGGGGTGCTGCAGGTAGCGCTGAACCTGGAAGTGATCGATATTACCCAACAAACCCTGGCCTCGGTGCTGATCCTGCTGGCCATCCTTGTCATGGCCCTGTCTGGCCTGGCAGCCTGGCTGATCACAGGGCAGACCCTGGCGCCGCTGGCAACCGTCACCCAGGTGGCCACCCAGATTACACGGGCAGACGACCTGTCCCGGCGTATCCCAGTGGCTACCACGCGTGAAGATGAAGTCGGGCAACTCATCCAGGCCTTTAACCAAACGCTGGAGCGCCTGGAGAACCTGTTCAACGCCCAGCGGCGCTTCCTGGCCGACGTCAGCCACGAGCTGCGCACTCCGCTGACGGTAATCAAGGGCAACGTGGGTCTGATGCGCAAGATTGGCGAAACGGATGACGAATCGTTGGGCAGCATTGAGGCTGAAGTCGACCGGCTGACCCGCCTGGTGGGCGACTTGCTGCTGCTGAACCAGGCCGAGTCAGGGCGGCTGCCGCTGGACGTGAGCCAGGTCGAGTTGGACACGGTGCTTTTGGAAGTGTACCAACAAATGCGCACCCTGGCCGGGGAGCGCCTGCAACTACGCATGGTCGAGATCGACCAGGTGCAGGTAACCGGCGACCGTGACCGGCTGAAACAGGTGCTGCTCAACCTGGTGGGGAATGCCCTCCAGTATACACCAGCCGGCGGGCAGGTCAACCTGGCGCTGCGCAAGGCCGGCGAGCGCGCCCAACTGGTGATCAGCGACTCCGGGCCGGGCATCTCGGCCCAGGACCTGCCGCACATCTTCGAGCGCTTCTATCGCGGCGAAAAGTCGCGCAAGCGCTCCAGCACGAGCAGCGGCTTTGGGCTGGGCCTTTCCATCGCTTACTGGATCGTCCACAACCATGGTGGGTCGATCGAGGTGACCTCACAGGAAGGCAAAGGCACTACTTTCTGTGTCTGGCTTCCACTGGCTAAAACCGACGCCGAAAAACAAGCGCGGCAGCCGGGGAATTGAAGGCAAATGCGTTCGTAGGGATATCGTCAGGTATAACCTTTACATTTCGGTTACAATATAAAAGCAAATCCCTGAAGGATTAGCAACCAGATGCACAAGGGATCAATTTACACACTTTACATTTTCCGGATCGCCGTTGGACTGATTCTGGTTACCCTTATGATTGGTCCGGTCAGATCTGTCGTGGCAAGTGAGGGCGGGCATATTGCCATTACACCGCCGATTATTACCCGATTCCCTGAGATCAGCTTTTTCATCGAGCCATTCAAGGGAGATGGGAGCTTCATCGACGACTTATTATCCACGCAGATCCAGGTGCAGGAGGATGGAAAAGCCCTTCCGCCAGCCAGCCTGGAAAAAATTCAGCCAGGCATCCAATTTACGGTGGCCCTTAATACCGCCGTTTACATGGCAACCCAGGAAGACGGAAAAGCCACCTATCAGAAAATCCAGGCTAGCCTGGTGAGCTGGGTGCAGTCCGAGCCGCAAGGCACGCCGGATACATTCAACCTGGCGACCAATGCCGGGGTGAAGATATCTGGCTCGAATGATCCCAAAGAATGGGTCAAAGCCATCCAGGACTACCAGCCAGACTCTACGAGCTCCCAATCCAGCTTGAAAAGCCTGGCCGACGCGCTCGACCTGACCACCTCTCCGGCTGCCCAGGCCAACGTAAAACGGGTCATCCTGTACATCACGCCGGTACCGACGGCGGCTAACCTGCAAGAACTGCCCAACCTGGCCCAGCGCGCCTCCCAGCAGGGCGTGCACGTTTTCGTATGGGTGGTGGCGCCGGACGACAAAGCCTCAGCAAACTCGATCGCCCCGCTGCAGGACATGGCCGATCACACCGGTGGCAAGGTGACTTACTTCAACGAGAATACCGCCCATCTACAGGTTGAAGACTGTCTCAAGCCGCTGCGCTATATTTATTCATTGAGCTACCTGTCAGAACTGACCCAGGGCGGCAGCCACAAACTTTCGGTGCACATCCTGCGCAGCGACTTTGAAGGCATCAGCCCTGAAGAGGATTTCCTCGCTGAGCATCGAACCTCCTAATCCAATGTTCCTCGCCCCTCCCCAACTGATCCAGCGCAACCTGAGTAAAGACAGCACGCAGAAAAAAAACAGCCTAGCGCCGGCAGTGTCCGCCATCCAGATCATCATTGAGTTTCCCGATAATCACCCACGCCCGCTGGCGCAGACCCGCCTGTACGTGGATGGGGTGATGGTGTCGAAAAATACGACAGCGCCCTTTGACCGTTTCAATTGGCCCCTGGATGAGTATACAGAAAATGGGAAGCATATGTTGAAGGTGGAAGCCATCGACAGCCTTGGAATGAGCCGCACCAGCATCGAATCGCCGGTCGAAATAGACGTTGAAAAACCGGCTACGATCATTTCCAGGCTCGAGGGATTACCCTGGCAGAAGGTGGGGGTTGGGGGCGCCGCCCTGGCGGCAGGCCTTGCCATTGCCGGGGTGCTGGTGTTTGTAGGCCGGAAAAGGAAAGCCATCCTAGAAAGTGTCACGCCAGTACGTCCGCCTGCCTCGACGGCGGTAAAAAGTAAACCGAGGAATAAATTCAGTGACCCGGTCACCCAACCGGTGCCAATTGCCCAGGATGCGCCGCGTAAAACTGCCGGCCACCTTTCTGTAAACTGGCCTCGAGCGGCGAGCGGCGTAGCCGCCCCGGCGCGCCTGGTAGGAATTTCTGAAGCCGGCAGTCCAAACCCGCGGGCAACCATCCTGCTCTCCCACCCGGAGATCACGCTTGGCAGCGATCCAAAGCTGGCCATTCAAGTGCTGGACGACCCTTCGGTGGACGGTCTGCACGCCCGCCTGTTCCAATCGCCAGAAGGAGATTTCTACATTGCCGATGCCGGATCAGTTGCCGGCACCTGGGTAAATTATGCACCGGTGGCCAGGGAAGGAGTACGTCTGGAACACGGCGACCTGATCCACCTGGGGAGGGTATCCTTCCGCTTCGAGCTGACCAACCCACGGCGCATCCGCCAACCTGTAGTCACGCCCATAGACGAAAAAGAAGAATGAAACGCATCGCTCAGGCTCACTTACCGGTGGTCGCTCTGACTCATCCCGGCATGAAAGGCAAGAACAATGAAGACCGCTATGCGGTCTCGGCCTTCCAATTGGGTACGCACAAAGTGGTGCTGGCGCTGTTATGCGATGGGATTGGGGGACACCGGGCGGGCGAAGTAGCCGCCGAGATGGCAGTCAACCGTATTAGCCAGCGCATCGCCGAGAGCGACGGCAGCCATCCTGCCCACATCATCGAAGAGGCCGTCCAGGAAGCCAGCCTCGAGATTTACACCCGGGCGCAGTCCAACTTCTACCAGCGCGGCATGGGTGCGACCATGGCGTGCGTGTGGATTATTGGCAAGCGCCTGTTCACGGCGACCATTGGGGATTCAAGGGTCTACCTGCTGCGGCATGGGCTGATCCACCAGCTTTCAACTGACCACACCTGGATCCAGGAAGCCCTGGCGAGCGGGGTGATTACCCCCGAGCAGGTCAAAGGTAACCCCAACGCTCACGTTATCCGGCGCTACCTGGGCTCACCTACCCCGCCCAGGGTGGATTTCCGCCTGCGTCTGACCGGGACGGAAGACGATGGGCACGCCGAAGCTAACCAGGGCACACTGCTCGAGCCGGGCGATATCCTGGTCCTGTGCACCGATGGTCTTTCCGACTTGGTCGAAGAGCGCGAGATACTGGCGGCCTACCGGGAACAGCCCATGAATGCAGCCGGGCAAGCGCTGATCGACCTGGCCAACGAGCGTGGCGGGCTCGACAACATTACCCTGATCTCTATCGCCGTGCCAGCGACGACTCCCCAACCAGCCAAAGCCAGTTTCCCCTGGCGACTGGCGACGGTTGGCTGCGCCACCCTGGCCTTGCTGGCGGTACTGCTATTAGGCGTGGGCGCCGGCTGGGTCTGGTTAAGCGAGCGAGCGACCAGCACACCTCAACCTAAGGGGTCAGTTACAGTAGCTCTGCCGCTGTTCAAACCCAGCGCTACCCTCATCCAGATCAGCCCAACATCGATCCCCACACGCATGCCCAGCTTGACTGCCACCATCCCGCTGCTGCCGGCGGATGCAGGCCCAACCCTCACCCCCTGGCCCACCTCTACCCTGGCGCCCAGCGCCACCGTGACGGTGACGCTGACCCAGCTCACCACGCCATCCAAGACGCTACCGGTTAAATAAGGGCCGGCGGTAAATCAGAACTGCTTCTCCATCAGGTAAGCGATGGTTTGGTCAGGTTGAAGCTCGGCAGGGCGGATAATGTGGTAGCCGCAGCGCTGCCAGAAGCGCAGGGCGCCGGGGTTGTTGACCTGCACACCCAGGCGGATGGCGCTTACGCGCAAATCCTTGCGAATCTCCGCTTCGAGGTCGGCGATAATCTGGTTACCCAATCCGCGGCCGCGAAAAGGCCGGGCGATCATCAGTAGCTCGAGGAAAGCGTGTTTAGGATTACCTTCGAACCCAGCCGGGAGATAGTCAACCACGCCAATCAGCTCTCCGGAAGGACAGGCGTATATCCCGCAGTACAGGCTGCCGGCGGCCTGCGATACATCCAAATCAGCTAGCACCATTTCTGGCGAGGCGTGGGCCCGTTGCCCAAGGGCCAGGAAATCCTCGCACTGCCGGTAAACCTCCAGCAGGGCAGCCAGGACAGCCGGGTCGCGCCGGTCGACCGGGCGAAGCTGATATCCACCTGCCAGCTGGGTCATGCTTCGGAGCGCAGGCGGCGCAGGCGGTAAATGCCCAGCGCCAGGAGCAGGACCCCAGCGCCCAGCAGGGCGCTCATACCCACCAACGGGGTGACCATAGTTTGCTTGAACCAAATGCCGATGTAAGCCCACACCAGCACCAGCGGATAAGCGATCTCCTGTCGCACAAGGGTCATGGCGATGCCCAGGCCAACCCCTACCAGCAGCATGATGAGAGTAAGGATAATTGCGGTCATATCGGTGGCGTTCCAGCCGGAATAGTTGAGCACAACGGCAAAATTAGCGATCATGGCGACCGAAATCCAGCCAAGGTAAACGCTGAAGGGTACGTTAACCAGCCACAGCTCGCCCGTCGAAACCGAGCTGGCGCCCAACTCGCCGCCATGGAGGCGCAGGTAGATGGTCAGCAGGCACAGCAGCAGGCCCAACATGGCTGCCAGGGTGAGCGGGAAAAGGTTGAAATGCCAGAGGAAGATCCAGGCGCAATTGAAAAAGCAGCTAAGGGCGAACCACCAACCGATGCGTTGCAAGCGCGGGTTGGCCGCCTGGGAGGGTAGGAGCTGGTAGATGCTAAACGCCAACAGGCCGATGTATATGAGACCCCAGATAGAAAATACATAGCCGGCCGGGGTAAAGAGCACCGGGAAGCGGTCGGAAATCGCCCCGGTGGTCTGCCCATTGAGGGGCAGGGCGTCGGCCAACCCGTTGACAACCAGGGTGACCAGGACAGCGATTAGATTTAAGCTGCGTTTGGATGGCATGATTTCTCCTTGGGTATTCTTTCCTAAAGCCCGCCGCGAGACGCGGCGGGGAGCGCGCTTATTATTTTAAGGCTCCTCACAATTTCCTGGCAACCTTAAGATTATACAAAGGTTATACGCAGGGCGACGAGGAAGCGAAAAATACCCTGGATGGGGTTGCCCCGGAAAAAAGGGGCTTTGCGCGAGACGATAGGCCAGGCTAAACCCGGCCTCCCCGCCCCCGATAAAGAGGTGGTCGTAATGCTTCAAGGTTTACCCTGTGACCGGCAGGCCAGGCTTGCGCAGGTCCCGGATGGCAAACGGCAGATAGAGGATCAGAAACATGAGCAGGCCAATCCCTTCGAATTCCAGGATATACCAGGGCCAGGGCGCCAGGAGGGTCAGCAGGCTGGCCACATCTGGCTTGTAAGCAATGAGCAGGTAGTTACTGCCAAGCAGCGGATTGACTAGCGCCATAAGCAGCAGGTAAAGGTTGCCCGCCAGGACCGCGCGCAGGATCGACTTCCAGGTTGGGCGGAATCCTTCAACCACGGTCAGATAGACCGAGGCGCTGATGATCAGGCCGTGGGCGATGAGCGGCTCGAAAAAGCGAAAATGAGGGAAACCATAGATGCCCAAATCAGGCGTCATCAGGGCCTGGAAGGCGCCGCCGATGCCCAAAAAGTAGGCATACTCGTAAATCTTGCGGCTGCGGGTGACCAGCATGACCGCGCTGAGGAATACGAACACGTTGCACAACTGCAGCGGCAGCGTGGTTTGTACATTCCAGTCCCCAATGGCCCAGTTCCATACGTGCCAGCTCAACTCGTTGAGCACCAGCCAGGTTGCCATACCCAGGCGCAAAGAGCGGCGCAGGCCCTGGTTGGGCGAGCGGCGGACGAGGATAAAAGACAGGTTAAACAGCAGCACTCCCGCCAGGGAAGCCAGGTGGGCCGGGCCGAACAAGACAAACGGGGCGCCATGATAATCCTTGGTGAAGAACTGTTCCACGCTATCGAGTATACAGCATATCTGGAAGGCAGTTTTTAGAAAGCAGGCCGGCAAATTAACTGCCGGGTAAGCCAAATTGGCCATAAGTGCAAGTAACAAGCCACCAGGTTTGCAGTCCTGGTAATTAAAACCTTACAAAAGCCATGTATAATACCTATAGAGCTTATGGATACGCTACCTACCTGGCGGGCTATCGGAAAATCGGTGCGGGGCGCCAACCATTTCCAGACCAGCATCCCTAACCAGGATGCCATCGGATGGTGGACAGGCGCGCAGGATGGCTTGCCGCTGATTATGGCCATTTCAGATGGGCACGGGGGTGAACGTAGTTTCCGTTCCAACCGCGGTTCGAGGATTGCTGTACAGATCACCCTGCAGGTGCTGCAAGAATTCATCAAGGGCCTGCCGGACCTGCGCGACCTGGTAGAGGCAGAGCACATGGCTGCCGCCGAGCTGCCCCAGACAATCCTGAAATGCTGGGAGCAGGAGGTAAAGGCCGACCTGGAGGCAAATCCCTTCCAGGAACAAGAGCTGAAACGCCTGCTGGAAAAACGCGGCACGGCTTCCAAAGAGATGGCGGAAAGATACCCTTTGCTGGTCTACGGCGCCACCATCCTGGCCACGGTAGTCACCCAATATTTTATTCTTCACCTCCAGTTGGGAGATGGAGATATCCTGTGCGTCGACCCGAATGGAAAAACCTACCGGCCTTACCCGCGTGACGAACGCCTGATAGACAATGAGACCACCTCGCTATGCTCTCTGAATGCGGCTGATTTCCGCCTGCGTCTGGAGCCGGTCAGTAAGAACGGCCCGGTGATGGTGCTGATGGTCTCGGATGGCTTTTCCAATTCCTTCTCGGATGACGAAGAGTTGCTCAAAGCCGGCATAGAATACCTGCAGTCCATCCGCCTGGAGGGCATGGACGCCATCAACGAAAACCTGGATGCGACCCTCAAGCACATTTCGCGCCTGGTCAGTGGGGACGACATCTCGCTTGGGCTGCTCAAACGTTCGGAGCTGCTGGACTATGACAACCTGATGACGCGCTTTGCCCTCGTGGATGCGGCTCTGGCCTCGTTGCGTTCCGACTTTTCGAGTGTGATCGGGCAGGTCGATTACCGCAAGCAACTGGAGGAAATCCGGCAGAAGCTGAACGCTCTATCCAGCAGCCTGTCGAAGATGGATACCCAGTCGACGGCTTTGCAGGAACTGATGCGCCAGTTGGAAGCCTTTGCCGGCGGGGAGATGGAGCCGCTGCGCGAACTGGAAAAACGCCTGAGCACGGTAGAGGGACATGAACTGGCCATTGACGGGAGACAAACCAGGCTGGAACAGGTCTTTTACGAACTGCGCACCGGCCTGGAAGAATACCACGCCGAACTCTCGCAGCGCATCCAGAGCATGTCGCAGCAGATCCAGGCGCTACAGGAACAGAACCAGCAGATGGCGCGCCACTGGGAAGAACGGCAGCCACGCTTGCGCAACCTGCAGGGGCGCCTTCAGCAGCAGGAACAGGCGCTGCGCAACCGTTCTACCATTGAAAAGCAGATCAGGTGGCTGTCTATCTGCATGGGCATCCTGGCCGGGCTGTCCCTGGCGGCGCTGGGGATCGCTATATTTCTAAGATAAAAATTCTTTATAAAAAATAGAACGGCGGTCCGAAGGCCGCCGCTCTATTTTTTTATAAACACCGGTCACACAGCCGATGGTTGGCCTTCTTCGATCATTCCTTCGAGGATAAATTCCAGAGCCATGGTGTGGCTGCAGCGCCCGTGGGTAAGGAAGAATTCGCAATCGCAATGCCATTGTTTGTTCTGGTAAGTCACGGTATGCGCATTATTTTCTCCATCCATCGTCACAGTAAACTGCTTGAAGTGAAAACGCTTCCGTTCTTGAGCGTAGCGCTTGGCCTTGTCAATCTTGCCAATCATACCAGAGTCCATGGTCGGGTATCTCCTTTCAAAGATGAATTTCAGGTTTTTATAAAAAGGCACACGAAAAATCTCGCGTGCCCTTCAACAACTAAACTCTGAATTGTGAACAATCAACTCGCATATAGGGGAATCTCCAAAACTAGCTATATAATAGTACAACTCCGCCGGAAAGTCAACGATCCTTCTGAAACACTAGGGCATCTTCGCGGTCGCTGTAATACCTTTCCCATACCCCTGCCGAACGATAGCCGGCTTTCTGGTAAAGCTGCTGGGCGCTCAGGTTGGAGCGGCGTACACACAAGCGCACCACCGGCATGCTCATTGCCTCTTCACACCTTGCCAACAGGTCGAAAGCGATGCCACGCCGCCGGTTGGCCGGATTAACCCCAATGGTAGTAATCCAGCCCACACCCTCGCGTGGGCGTACATCCCCGGCGATAAAGCCGGCCATTTTGCCAACCACCACCGCCTTCAAACGCACCACGCCGGGGAACGTAAGCACACCGACCAGGTCCCACAGGGGCCAGGCGTCATCCCCGAAACACTCCTGCTCCAGCGTGCGCAGCTCGCCCAGATCGTGCCAGGAAGCTGGCACTATAGTAAAATAATCCAGCTCGCCTATTTCTTATCTTCCTGGCCGCGCATGAAACTGCTCAACAGGCTGGTGAACTCCATCGGGAAGATGTACTTCGTGGATGGGTTGGCAGCCATGGTCTTGAGGGTGTCGAAGTACTGCAGGGTCATGGTCTGCTGATCGATCAGCTTGGCAACCGAGAAGATTTTGTCCAGGGCGGCGGAATAGCCTTCAGCGCGCAGGAGCTGAGCCTGCCGTTCACCTTCGGCCTTCAAGATGTTGGCCTGCTTGTCACCTTCCGCGCGCAGGATGGCAGCCTGTTTTTCACCTTCAGCCACATTGATGGCGGCCTCGCGGGTACCAGTCGATTCGGTAACCACAGCGCGGCGGGTGCGCTCGGCAGTCAACTGGCGGTTCATGGCTTCCTGTACATCGCGGGGCGGGGTAATCTCGCGGATTTCAACGTTGGTCACTTTAACGCCCCAGCGTTCGGTTACCTCGTCCAGGCGAGAGCGCAGGGCGTTGTTGATGGCCTCGCGTTCGGAGAGCACACCATCCAGCAGGATACCGCCGATGACGGCGCGCAGCGTGGTGGTGGCGATACCCTGGGCAGCCAGCTCGAAGTTACCGACCTGCAGGACGCTTCCCTTGGGATCGAAGACCTTGAAGTACCACAGGAAATCGATCGAAATCGGGGCGTTATCCTTGGTGATGGAGGTTTGCACCGGAATTTCACGCACCTGCTCGCGCAGGTCGACGCGCACGGGCCGGTCGACGAAGGGGATCAAAATCACCAGGCCAGGGCCTTTTTCGCCGATGCAGCGGCCCAGGCGGAAAACCACCAGGCGCTGGTACTCCGGAACGATCTTGAGCGCATTGACCAGGAAGACTATCACGATGAGTACGACAACTCCTATCAAGCAATACACGGACGCAACTGCTGTAGTCATACCTGCTTCTCCTTGAAATTATCTTTGACAGCCAGGATAAGCCCGCCCAACCGGCGGGCTTGATTGACTGGCTGAAAACTAACCTTCTTTTCCGGGCGCCGGGGGAGCTACCGGTTCTACTGTCAAAATCAACCCATCCCGTTTGACCACGCGCACGCGGCTGCCGGAGTGGACAAACGTATCACAATGGCCGCTCCATTCCTCGCTCCCCACGTAAACGCTGCCATCCGGGTTCAGATTGGTATGCGCCTGGCCAACCATCCCGACCAGCCGGTCCAGGTTGTGGGTGACCGGGCGCTGCATAGCTTCGATGCCGCGCCGCCCGACGAACCACAGAAAAACTGTGGCAATCACCGAGACCAGGATGGCCAAGACAGGGTTCACTGCCGTACCGCCAGCAGGGGCGCGGGCGAGGAACACCGAGCCAACCACCAGGGCCAGGATAGACAGGACCAAGAAAATGTACTGGCGCGATTTGCGCAGCGCCAACAAGAAGGGGAACACACCCAGGATCAGAACTAACAGCGCCCAGGTATTCACCGGCTGGTTGAAGAGGCTATAGCCGGCCAGGAAGAGCATGAAAAGCGCGCCAATTTCCAAAACCCCTGTGCCGGGAGCGAACAAGGCCAGAATAGCGACAATCAGGCCAATTACCAGCAGCAAATACGCCACATTTGGATCAAAGAGCAAACTCATTCTATTCTTCTCATTTCAGGCATTGATAACAAGCAGCAATGCCACATTCCATTATACATCAGAGTCTTGGGTCAGGTTTACCCGGCTTGGACAGTTAAGAGGAAAACCCTATAAAAAGATGTATCGATTTGGTATACTCCAACCTGGTATGTGATTTTCCCAGGAAAGTGAGAACAAGACCATGAACAACCCTCATCCTCAGCCTGACTGGCAAAACCCGGCTGTACTGGCGTGGCAACGCCAACCGGCCCACGCTTCCTTGCTGCCGTACGCCAACGCCGCCTCGGCCCTGACCGGCGAGCGCAGCGCATCGCCTTACTTCAAGCTGCTCAACGGGCACTGGCAGTTTTACTACGCCGCCACGCCGCTGGAGCTGCCCGAAGGCTTCTTTGCCGAAAATTACCCCCAGGGGGCGAACGACTGGGAACGCATTCCGGTGCCGTCCAACTGGCAGATGCTCGGCTACGGGCGGCCCAACTACACCAACGTGGCTTACCCTTTCCCGGTCGACCCGCCGCACGTGCCGCAGGAGAACCCGGTCGGGCTGTACCGGCATACTTTCCAGCTCCCGGCGGGCTGGGACGGCAAACAGGTCCTGCTGGCCTTCGAAGGGGTCGACTCAGCCTTCTACGTGTGGGTCAACGGGCAGAGGATTGGCTACAGCCAGGGCGCCCACCTGCCCTCGGAGTTCAATATAACTTCTTACCTGCACGGCGGGCAGAACAGCCTGGTGGTGCAGGTGTTCCAGTGGTCAGACGGCAGCTACCTGGAGGACCAGGATATGTGGCGCCTTAGCGGCATCTTCCGTGACGTATACCTGGTGGCTGTTCCCAGCGTGCACCTGCGGGATGTACGCATCCGCAGCCTGCTGGACGACCGCTATACGGATGGCAAACTCGACCTGCATCTGCTGGTCAGGAACTACGGCGCGGCCACCGCGGCCGGGCACAAACTGACCGCCCAACTGCTGGATGCCGCAGGAAGGCTGGTTTTCGAAGGCTGCGCTGGAGAAGACTTTACTGTCGGCCCCGGGGCGGAGATCGCCCTCGACCTGGCGACCCCGCTCAAAGCCGTGCACAAGTGGTCGGCGGAGGAACCTTACCTGTACTCACTGCTGCTGACTCTCCTGGCTGTGGATGGCAAGGTCCTGGAAGTGCAGCCCTTCCGGGTTGGCTTCCGGCGCAGCGAAGTACGCAACGGGGTGTTCCTGTTCAACGGCGCGCCGATCAAGCTGCAGGGAGTCAACCGCCACGAGACTCACCCCGACCTGGGGCACGCCGTTTCGTACGAATCGATGGTGCAGGACATCACTTTGATGAAGCAGAACAACATCAACACCGTGCGCACCTCGCACTATACCAACGACCCGCGCTGGCTGGACCTGTGCGACCACTACGGGCTGTACGTGATGGACGAAGCCGACCTGGAATGCCACGGTTTCGGCCTGACCGGCGATAAAGATTGGCTGTCGAATAACAAGGACTGGGAAGCTGCCTACGTCGACCGGGCCGAGCGCATGGTAGAGCGCGACAAGAACCACGCCTCAGTCACCTTCTGGTCGCTGGGCAACGAATCCGGCTACGGCGCCAACCACGACGCCATGGCCGCCTGGATCCGGCAAGCCGATCCGACCCGCCTGATCCATTACGAGGGCGCCCGTGAGGCGGCGCTGGTGGATATCGTCAGCGTGATGTACCCCAAGGTCGAATACCTGGAGACCCAGGGTAAACGGACGGACGATGGGCGGCCCTTCTTCATGTGTGAATACGGGCACGCCATGGGCAACGGGCCGGGCAATTTGAAGGAGTACTGGGAAGTGATCCGCGCCTACCCGCGCCTGATGGGCGGTTGTGTGTGGGAATGGGTCGATCACAGCATCCGCCAGTACACTGAAGACGGCGAGGAGTGGTTCGCTTACGGCGGCGATTTCGGGGATATGCCCAATGACGGCGATTTCTGCGTCGACGGACTGAACTTCCCTGACCGCATGCCCTACCCGGGGCTGATCGAATACAAGAAAATCCTCGAGCCGGTGCTGACCGAGGCGGTCGATCTGAAGACCGGCCAGCTTAAGATCACCAACCGCTACGCGTTTATTTCGTTGGCCCACCTGGATGGGAACTGGAAGGTGCTGCGTGACGGAGTGGTTGTGCAGCAGGGCCGGCTGCCAGACCTGGAGGCGCCCGCCGGGGAAGCCAGGCTGGTGACTGTGCCCTACCGCCTGCCCGGGAGCGCCGAGGCAGCGGATTACTGGCTGGACTTGACCTACAGCCTGGGCGAAGACCAGCTATGGGCCGGACGTGGGCACGTACTGGCCACGGCGCAGTTCGAGCTGCCCGCCCCACAGAAGCCCGTCCAATCGTTCAAGCCGGCCGGCCTACCGCGCCTGGAAGTCGAGCAGGACGGGCGCGCCATCCACCTGCACGGCGAGGATTTCCACCTGGTGTTCGACACTTTCTACGGCACACCGGGGAGCTGGGAATACCAGGGCGCCCAACTGCTGACCGGCGGGCCGCAGCTCAACCTGTGGCGCGCCCCGACCGATAACGACATCCACATTGCCAAAGAATGGGTGGCGGCCGGGTTGGACCGCCTGCAAGCCCGCCTCGAGCGGGTTGAGCTGGTCAGAAAACTGCCCCAGGCGGCGCAGATCGAGGTGGACACGATGCTGGCCTGCTATTCGTGCCTGCCGGCTTTCCGCGCCAGCTACCGCTATACCATCTTTGGCAGCGGAGACATGCTCATTGACACTCACCTGACCCCCTTGAGCAAGCTGCCCAACCTGGCGCGGGTGGGCTTGCAGATGCGCCTGCCGAGTGCGCTCGACCGCTTGACCTGGTACGGGCGCGGGCCGCATGAAAGCTACGTCGACCGCAAGGAATCCGCCCTGGTGGGCGTTTATTCCGGCACGGTGCAGGAGCAGTACGTGCCGTACATCTTCCCGCAGGAGAACGGCAACAAGTCCGACGTGCGGTGGGCGACGCTGACCGACGCCCAGGGGCTGGGCCTGCTGGTGGTGGGTATGCCCCTGCTGAACGTGGGCGCCAGCCACTATTCGACCGAGAACCTGACCAGCGCCGGACACACCTTTGACCTGGAGGAGCTGGACGAGACGATCCTCAGCCTGGACTACCGGCAGTGCGGCCTGGGCAGCAATTCATGCGGTCCCGGCCCGCTGCAAAAGTACCTTATCGAGCCGGTGGAGATGAGTTTCTCGCTGCGCCTGCGGCCATTCAATGCCAACGCTCATTCAGCCATGCGGCTGAGCCGGCAAATGTTTGAGATTTAGTAAAGAGATTTAACCACAGGTGACTCTACTGAAAAAGCCTCTTTAACCACAAAGGGCACGAAAAGCACGAAGATTTTAAAGCAAAAGACCAAAAAGGGTCTGTAATAAAAGCCTTTGTGTTCTTCGCCCCTCACCTCTTCGGGCACCTCTTAAGGTGCACCCGCAACGGTCTGCGCTGAAAAGCGTGTGAACCATGTGGTTAAATCCTCTTTTTTCAGTACAGGCATCTGTGGTCGCTATTTTCTTGATCCAGGTTACTATGCAGCTAACATTCTGGAATTGGTTACTGGCCCTTTCACCGGTACTGGTGGTATTGATACTGATGCTTGGGTTGAAATGGGGCGGCATCAAAGCTGGCGCGTCCGGCTGGTTCGTTTCCATCCTGGTGGGGGTGCTGTTCTTTGGGGCCGGGCCGCAACTGGTGGCGGTTTCCCAGGTGAAAGCGGTTCTACTCAGCCTGGACGTGCTTTATATCATCTGGACAGCCTTACTGCTGTTCCACATTGCCAATGAAGCCGGGGCGGTCAGTATTATCGGGCAGGCGCTGCCGGGCCTGACCGCCAACCGCACCATGCAGGGCCTGCTGTTGGGCTGGTTGTTTGCCTCCTTCCTGCAGGGCATGGGTGGTTTCGGCGTGCCGGTGGCGGTGGCGGCCCCCTTGCTGGTGGGGTTGGGCTTTAACCCGGTGCAGTCGGTGTTGATGGCCTGCCTGGGGCACGGCTGGGCAGTCAATTTTGGCTCGCTGGCGACCTCCTTCCAGGCCTTGATGGCGGTCACCGGTCTGCCCGGGGAGGTGCTGGCACCCCAGTCAGCCATCCTGCTGGGAGCGGCCTCGATCGTGTGCGGAGGGCTGGTAGCTTTCGTGGCCAGCGGTTGGAAGGGAGTCATCCGCACTCTGCCAGCCGTGGCGCTGTTGAGCGCGCTGATGGCGGGGGTGCAGTACTGGCTGGTAACCCACCACCTGTGGACGCTGGGTTCGACCGGGGCAGCCATCGTTGGCCTGCTGGTGGGGATTGGGCTGGCGCGCCTGCCTATTTATCGCAAGGCCGACGGAGATGATCCGGCCAAGGCTGCACCGGCAGCCATCCCCGATACAGATGGCAAAAAACGTTCGCTGCCCGTGGCAATGTCGGCTTACGCCGTGCTGGTAGTGCTGGCCTTCGCCTTCAACCTGATCCAGCCGGTGAGCAATCTGCTCAATTCGGTCAAGTTGACCCTGGCCTTCCCGGCCGTGCAAACCAGCTTCGGAGTTACGACCCCGGCAGAATTAGGGGACAAGATCAATATCTTCGGACACCCGGGAGCGCTGCTGCTGTATGCGTCTCTGATCTCCTACGCTATTTATCGCTGGGCGGGCTATTATAAAGCGGGGGCGGCCAAACGGATTGCTGATAATGTGGTGCACGGGGCAGTCAACTCGAGCCTGGGGATTGCCGCCATGATCGGCATGGCGACGGTCATGTCGCACACCGGCATGACCAACATCCTGGCGCTGGGGCTCAGCCAGAGCTTTGGCAAAGTGGCCTACCCACTGGTGGCGCCCTTTATCGGGGCGGTGGGAGCCTTCATCACCGGCAGCAACAACAATTCCAACGTCCTGTTTGCCGTGCTGCAGATGCGCACAGCCCAACTGCTCGGCTTGAGCACCACCCTGATCCTGGCGGCGCAGACCGCCGGGGGCTCACTGGGCAGCATCATGGCGCCGGCCAAGGTGATCGTCGGCTGCAGCACGGTTGGCCTGGGGGATAATGAAGGGGCGGTGATGGGGAAAATCCTGATTTTAGGGCTGATCCCGGTGGCATTGGTGGCGGTGCTGACGATCATAATATCGTTGGCTTAGAGAAAAAAATACAAAGAGAAAGAAGTGTATAATTTTTTTTAGCAGGAGGTAGATTATGTCATTTACACTCACCTGGTATGGGCATGCGACCCTCGGTCTCGAAACCGGGGGGTATAAAATCCTGGTCGATCCTTACTTCTCCGGCAATCCGGCCGCCAGTGTAAAGGCTGAGACGGTCGCCGCTGATTTCATCCTGGTCACGCACGGGCACGGCGACCACATCGGCGACACAGTCGCCATCGCCAAACGCACCGGGGCGCAGGTGATCTCGGTGGCCGAAATTACCAACTGGCTGGATAAAAAGGGCATCAAGGCGCACGGGCAGCACCTGGGCGGCGGCTTTACTTACCCGTTCGGATATCTCAAGCTGACCCTGGCGCTGCACGGTTCGGGCCTGCCGGATGGCTCTTACGGCGGCAACCCGTGCGGCTTTCTGCTCACCACCCAAGATGGCGAGAAGATATACCTGGCCGGCGATACCGGCCTGTTCGGGGATATGCGCCTGATCGGCGAAGAGGGGGTTACCCTGGCCTGCCTGCCCATCGGCGACAATTACACCATGGGCCCGGCGGACGCCCTGCGAGCGGTGAAACTGCTCCAGCCGAAACACGTCGTCCCGATCCATTACGACACCTGGGACCTGATCAAGCAGGACGCGCGAGGAGTGGGCAAAGTTGGTGCGCAAAGAGACCAGCGCACAGGTGCACGTGCTCAAACCCGGAGAATCACTGAGGATCTGAAGGAAGAGTGAAAACACTGAGAAGAGAATAAATTAACCACAGACCCTGACACAGCCCGCCACACCGAAGGCGCGCACAGCGGGGCTGTGTGAAACACAGATCAACACCGATAAAAAAGAGGAAAGAGTAACTCGCCGCTCACTCTTCAGTGCACCCGAAGGGGTGGAGACACAGCGCCCTTCAGCGCACCCGACGCTTGGCAGCACACCTGAAGAGTGCGCGGTTAATTTTTTCTGATGACTACTTCTGGCTCGGACGGGGCGATGAAGGAACCAATTGGTGAAAATGTCTAATTAAGTATTGACTTAATTAAGTAAATGGTTTATAATATCTTTATGGATACGTTCTCTGCCCTCGCCGACCCGACCAGACGCAAGATCATCGAGATTCTTGCGAGCAGCGGCCAATTATCGGCTACGGAAATTTGCGAAAAATTTCCCGTAAGCTCTCCGGCCATCTCCCAGCATCTAAAAGTTCTGCGTGAGGCAAGTCTGGTGCACGTGGAAAAACGGGCGCAGAAGCGCATTTACCGGCTCAATCCAGAGGCGCTGCTCGCCTTGGGAGACTGGACCAAACAAATCGCACAGCTTTGGAGCCTGCGTTTTGATGCCCTGGAAAAAGTGCTGGAGGCAGAGAAAAAGAAAAACTCTAGTGTTATAGAAAGGACAAGTGATATGGAAAACCAAATTGGAAGAGAAATTAACCTTACCCGTATTTTCGACGCCCCACGTGAGCTGGTCTTCAGGGCCTTTACCGACGCCAGGCTCCTGGCAGAATGGTTTGGCCCCAATATGTTTACCAACCCCGTCTGCGAGGTGGACGCCCGCCCCGGCGGGGCCATCCTCATCCACATGCGCGGGTCCGGATGGGGTCGTGTACCCGTGCAGGGGTCTCTTCAAAGAAATTTCGGCGCCCGAGCGGCTCGTTTTCACAACCAGCGCCTTGAGACCAGGACGGCCATGCCATCTTCGAAATGCTCAACACTGTCACGCTCAGCGAGCGCAACGGCAAGACCGAGCTCACCCTGCATGCCGTTGTGGTCAAAATGGTCACGTCAACCCCCAAAATTGCCGCTGCGCTGGACGGATGGCAAGAGGGCTGGAGCCAAAGTTTTGGCAAGCTCGCCGGTACTTTACAACAAAAAAAGGAGCAGTCCCGATGACAAAAACCATACTTATTGCTGAACCTGGAAAACAGGAGCTTTTCAGCACACGCACCTTCGACGCCCCGCCCGAGCGGGTGTTCAAAGCTTACACGGATCCGGCCCTGATCCCGCAGTGGTGGGGGCCGAGGCATTTGACCACCACGATCGACCGGATGGAGGCGAAATCGGGCGGAAGTTGGCGCTTCGTCCAGCGCGACGCGGAAGGACATGAGTTCGCCTTCCACGGCGTGTATCACGAGGTCAAGCCCCCATCGCGGATTGTCGACACCTTTGAATTCGAAGGTACGCCGGGGCACGTCCTGCTTGAAACGGCCACCTTCGAAGAGCAGGGCGCCCAGACCAGGCTGACCGTCCAGGTGGTCTACCAGTCAGTCGAGGACCGGGATGGGATGATCGCTTCAGGGATGGAGCAGGGCATGGACGAGGGCATGGATCGCCTGGCGGAACTGCTCACGCAGTCCCCAAGGGGCCATGGCGGGCGAGCCGGTATTCCTTGACGTTTCAGCCCGGGCGCGGTATATTTACAGCGCGTCTGCGTACATGCGCGGACTGAGTTGCCCCTGTAGCGCAATTGGACAGAGCGTTTGCTTGCGGAGCAAAAGGTTGCAGATTCGAATTCTGCCAGGGGCACCTAAAAAATCGACCGTTAATAAGGTTGCAGATCCCCTCAGGGGGGATTATATTCGAATTCTGCCAGGGGCACTAAACCAGTCTCGAAAGAGGCTGTTTTTTGTTTCGAATTCTGCCCCCAGGGGGCCATGGTACGCGACCAGGTGCACCTGATCGAACATATCCCGAACACCTTCCCGATAACGATCATTTTTTAGATCTGGCGCGTTTCGAACAACGAAACAAACTGGACGAACTGCCCGCTGATTGGAAAAAGGTTGGTCGGGATGTTCGTTTTAAATAACCCAAATTCGCCGCCACCCAGTTGTAAAGAACCATATCCGGTCCGTAAGGGGCGCAAGGTTGGATATAATTAACCTCAGATCGGGATAAGGAATATTCACGAAAAGAGGGCTGCCATGTATTCAAAACTCAAAATCCTATGCCTGTGGAGCGTAATTTTGTGCACTATGGCTTGCATGGCAGGCACCCTGGAAAGCAAAGTTGTGACGGGTACCCCGGCCCCTCCGCGATCCATGGCAGCTACGCCCACCAGCCGCCGGCCAGCCGGGCAGACTCCGCTTCCCACCCCACCCGGCGGCGCAGCCCCGTCTTCTCTATATCCGATTGGTAATCCGGTCCTTACCGAGTTGTACGTTTCCCCCAGCGGCAGTGACGGTAATAGTGGGTTGGCCCAGAATGCACCGCTCCAGACGATTGGGGCAGCCTGGGAGAAGATCCCTGAGGGGGGAGCATTGAGCAGCACCGGTTTTCGGATTAACCTGCTGCCGGGGGTATACCCCTGTGAGCCTGCCGAACCGGATAACTGTCAGAACGCTTACCATAACCGCCGCGGTACGGCGCAGTACCCCATCATCCTGCGGGCATTGCACGGACCCGGCACGGTAGAAGTGCGCGGTGGGTTCGATATCAGCCAGGTAGCCTACCTGTATTTGATCGACCTGTCGCTGGCCGGGGGCGGAGAACTCCCCACCAACCAATCGGGAAACAATCTGCTGCATCTGGTCGAAAGCGAGCATATTTTGCTGCGCGGAGTGCGGTTGATTGGCCCGGATTGCGCCAATGACACCTGCAATAACCTGCAAGAAGTATTGAAGGTCAACCAGGTGCAATACCTCTATGTCGAAGAGAGTGAGATTGGCGGGGCCTGGCACAGCTCGGTGGATTTCTTCAACGTGCAAACCGGGCATTTCATCCACAACAATGTCCACACCGCCGGGCAGTGGTGTATGTATGTCAAAGGGGGAACTTCTTACCTGCGTGTGGAGGGAAATGAGTTCCACCACTGTCAGCTCGGGTTTCAAGCCGGGCAGTCTTCCAACCTGGCCGTGATGCGTTCACCCTGGTATCAATATGAGGCATACGATATCAAGTTTGTGAACAACCTGCTGCACGATCTACCCGGAGTAGCGCTGAGTGTGTCCGGCGGGTATAACATTCTTTTTGCCTACAATACGGTTTATCGGGCAGCCGGGGATACTGCTAGCGGTTATACGCTGGTCCAGACGGTGCTTGGGGAGCGCGGCTGCAATGCGACCGATGAGCTGCCCAATCCCCTGCCAATTTGCCGAAGCAGCCTTGCGGCGGGAGCCTGGGGACCACAGATTTTGAGCGATAATCAACCTGGCATTCCCAACCGCAGTGTTTATATCTACGACAACCTGATCTATAACCCGGCCGGTATACAGTCGCTGTACGCGCAATTCTATTTTCAGGGGAGCATGGCGCGCCCGGCTGGTTTTCAAAACCTGCCGGATACGATTACCAGCGATGACAATTTGAGGATCGCCGGGAATGTGATCTGGAACGGCCCGGCGGATCACCCGCTGGGGATCGACGCAGGGAGTGGGTGCCAGGATTTAAACCCGACCTGCAACGCCGCCCAACTTATCGCCGAAAATGCGATCAATAAGTTTGAACCACAGCTTGCCAACCCGGCTGGCGGAAATTACCGGCCAGCCGTGGGGAGCAATCTATATGCACAGGCGGCAACGCCCATCCCAGATTTTGGGTGGAGGGACGCGCCGCCAGGGGTGCCGGCGGGAACCCTGTCAAATGCAGTGGGGACTGATCGGGATGGCAACCTGCGCAGCAGCTCAAGCCCGGTGGGCGCTTACAGCCTATCCGGCATACCGCCCGAACCGTAGGCGCCAGTAATGCAAGCTAGCGGCATAATTTCATAAAGCCTACCAGATCCATCTCAACCTGTACAGCTCGTATACCAACCGGTCGATCTGCCCGGCTATCGCCTGGATCTGGCGCTGGATAGAGCGGTTGCTTGCGGAGCAAAAGGTTGCAGATCCCCGCAGGGGGGACGGTGTTCGAATTCTGCCAGGGGCACTAAAACAGCCTCGAAAGAGGCTGTTTTTTTATTGAGTTTATTTATCATGCAATCAAACCTCTACATATCAATGCTATAATGAACAAGGCCTACTGCGACAACAACTGGATGCTGGGGAGGTTCTGTGGTGGCAGAAGGTAATGAATTTCTAACCGTCGCGGAGGTAACGTTATTTTCTACATCCCTCGCTCGACGGTTTATTAGTTACCCAGGACCAAAAAACTGCCAAAATTAAAAGTGGGAAAGCATTGGCAATACAAGACTGGATCCTCAAGCAAGAGAATAAGTGCCAATGTTAGCAGGCGTGATCAAAGCACTCAAACACCAGGAAGTGTATCTGAAAAATATTGCGAAAATAATTTAGGAAAGAGCATGTCATGGATACTGGAATTGAAGAACAAAGGGTAATTATTGAGGCTATTTCAACCCTTGTAAATATCAAAGCCACCATGATTAAACTACTTCTAGTGCCAGCAGGTGTTCCTGCTGATATTTATAAGCCATTGTTTACCCTTACAGATCCCATAACTGACCAACCATTATCAAAACGTAAAGTTGCGCCTTTAATAATTGAAGGGTTACAAAATAATCCAAACAAAAATCAAATAATGAGATCAATATTAAAGATTGCTGCAAATTGGACTAATTTCAGTCTTGCCCATAATGAGTTCGAAGCGCGAGCAACCGTTCAAAAAGCTCAAGAAGTGTTGAAGCAAGTAGAAGAAATAGAAACCAAAGAACAAATTCAGGCTGAAATTGTCCAGCAAGCAGAAATAAAAAGACATGAACAAGAAAGATTAGCGGGCACTAGGAAAGAAGCTGACCTAATATTGAGGATGTTCGATGACCTAAGTCGTGATGAAAATCATCAAAACAGAGGTCTTCTATTGCAAGATCTCCTAAATCGTCTATTTAGGCTTCACGAAATCACAGTTTTTAGAAGTTTTACTAGAAATCAAGGAGGAGAACAAATAGATGGCGCTTTTATTCTTGGAAGTTGGCATTATTTAGTTGAATGTCGATGGAGAGATAAAGTTGTTGACATCAGACAATTAGATGGGTTATTAGGCCAAGTGGAAAGGTCAGGAAAACAAACATCTGGGTTATTCCTTTCTATGAATGGTTGGTCTGAAAATGTTGTTCCTCTTCTCAAACAAAATCCGAACAAATCAATAATATTAATGGATGGCTTCGATTTGAGATGTATTCTAGCAGGAACTGTTGACCTGCAAAATTTCTTACTTGCTAAGATTGCCAAACTCAACCTAGAAGCTGAACCCTTTTTTGGAGCATTTGAATATCTAAACTCGAATCCATAGACGAATAGGGTAAAAATGAGTACCGACACCTTTTTCGAGGAATCCCGCGAACAGTCTATTGTAAAGACGACTATTGTCCATAAATATTTTTGGGCATGGGCAAAGGTCATTATACCGACTGCAAAAAAGGGAAACGGTAAGATCGCTTATATAGATTTATTTTCCGGCCCGGGAAGATACAAAGATGGAACAAAATCCACCCCGCTATTAATTCTGGAAAAAGCCATTCAAGATGAGAATATGCGGAATATGCTCGTTACCATTTTTAATGATCGCGATTCTGATAATTCGCGTTCACTACAAACCGCTATCGATAATTTACCTGGCATCGAATTATTAAAATATAAACCTCAAGTCCTTAATAGCGAAGTCGGTACAGAAATAGAACAGGCTTTTAGCAAAATGCACCTCGTTCCGTCCCTGTTTTTTGTCGATCCGTGGGGATATAAAGGATTGTCGCTTGGATTAATCAATTCGGTTTTACAGAATTGGGGGTGTGATTGTATTTTCTTCTTTAACTACAACCGAATCAACATGGGTTTAAATAATGATCTTGTTCGAAACCACATGGATGCCCTATTTGGAAAACAGCGGGCAGATCAATTACGTCAAAAATTAGAAACGATGAGTCCTTTACAGCGAGAAATGGAGATTGTTGAACAACTTGCACAAGCTCTTAAATCATCTGGTAATGGTAATCGCTTTGTGCTTCCCTTCTGTTTCAAAAATGAAAATGGCACCAGAACGAGCCATCATTTGATATTTGTCACCAAACATTTCCGAGGCTATGAAATAATGAAAGAAATAATGGCGAACCGGAGTACAGGATCTTATCAAGGTGTACCTTCGTTTGAATACTGTGAGGCAGGTAAAAATCAACCGACGTTGTTTGAATTGTCACGCCCTTTAGATGATTTAGAAAATTTACTTTTAGAATTCTATGCTGGAAAAACGACCAATCGAAAACTTATTTATGAAGAACATAGTGTTGGTAAACCATTTTTGGAAAGCAATTATCGGGTTGCATTGATGAATTTGGAAAATAAAGGGACGATAATTACTAATCCTCCTAAAAACCTCAGAAGACCTGATACATTCTCTGAGAGTGTCAAAATTACCTTTCCGAAAAGAGACAATTGATTATGGGTGTTAAGTCTCAAATTGAATGGACTGGATCAACTTGGAATCCTTTGACTGGATGTTCAAAGGTAAGCCCAGGATGCAAGAACTGCTATGCTGAACGATTATCAAAAAGATTAAATGCAATGGGACAACCAAATTATCGAAATGAATTTCAACTAACATTACATGAGGATGCTCTAAATCTACCTATAGGTTGGAAGAAACCTCAAAATATCTTTGTAAATTCGATGAGCGATTTATTTCATAATGAGGTTCCATTAGAATTTATCCAAAAGGTATTTGGAGTCATGCGAAAAGCTTCATGGCATCAATTTCAAATACTTACCAAGCGCTCCGAACGTTTATTAGAATTTAATGAATACTTCACTTGGTCGTCGAATATCTGGATGGGTGTAAGCGTTGAAAACCAGAATTATATTCACCGTATCGATCACTTAAGAAAAACAAATGCAAAAATCAAATTTATATCCTTTGAACCATTACTTGCTCCAATCCATGAAGTAGATTTGGATGGAATTGATTGGGTGATCGTGGGTGGTGAATCTGGGCCAAAAGCTCGTCCCATGAATTTAGAATGGGCAATAGAAATCCGTGATTATTGCATAAACAGGGCTATTCCATTCTTTTTTAAACAATGGGGTGGGGTTCATCGCAGGAAAAATGGGAGAGAACTCGATGGCCGAACGTGGGATGAGTTGCCAATTTTGAAGTAGGCGCAACCTGTCGCCTGGAGTGTCTTTTATTTCCGACCCAGTATGATCGAAGTCCCCCACCGCAGGAACGCGAATTTTTTTGGCTATTTACTCATCACACCGCTCGAAACTGCGCTCCTGCCTTTTTCCGTCAAAAACCACTGCCTGATAACCTCATGGCAGCCGCTGCTTACTGGACAGTCTGCACAGCCTTGTTGAGGTTCCTCGCAGTCCGCCCCGATTTCTTGCAGGTAGCCTTTGTCGGTCAGCTCTTTGACCATCTGCAGCACCATCGCCAGCGAGATGCCCAACTTAATGGCTATCTCCTGCAAGCGATTGATGGGTTCGTTTTGCCCCAAAGTCTTCCCGGTTGCGAGAATGCAAGTTGGTGGTAGACCCCTCCTTGTCCACATATTCGCAAGGATACCCACTTATGGCTGTACTTTGGGCAAACCGTTAAGTAAGTCGAATCATCGCTGAAAAACTCCATTAACCAGCGATTGCACTCGCCTTTGGTGGAATGGGTCTCCGATACTGATTTACTTCTTTTTATCATCTACGGAGTTTACCCAACAAGGCATTTCTTCGATAAAATCTACATTCACTTCGAGGCGCGACAACCCTGCTGCAAACCTTATTTCGGAAGCAACATAGAGCCATAGCGCCTAACGGTTTGACTCAGCGGCGGAACCGGCGAGACTCCTTCTCAATCATCGCATCACTTGTGGAAACGGGGTGCCTGCCCTGAGCCTGTCGAAGGGTCCGCTGGAGCCGGTGTTGGGCGTCCCATTTAGGAAAAAAGTTTTTGAAAGTCGAAGCCCTTCTTTCTCAGGCTCCGTAGCCTTGGATCGGCCGGTCAGGGATATTGGTGCGATTGGCTACGGGACTCCATAGGCCTCGAACTCATACAGGGAGTAGCCAAAGGATCCACCACCAATTACCGCACGGGATGTGCCGTACATGCGCACGTAGCGCCCGCTGCCTGAGACGCTCAGATCGTCAATGTTCCCATCGCCGTTGGTTGTTGAATAGATGGTCTCCCAGTTTGAGCCATCGCTCGATATCTGGATCTTGTATGCCACGCCGTAGGCTGCCTCCCAGTTCAGCACGACCCGGTTGATATGATAGATGGCTCCCAGATCCACTTTAATCCACTGCGGATCCGAGTATCCACTCGACCAGCGGGTGGTACTGTCACCATCGACAGCGTCTTCTGCCGGATTACCACTCCACTCGATGGACGAGGCCGTCACCGCTTTGCCATACGCCAGGTTGCCGGGTCTGCCAGTGGCGGTGGGCTTCGGCATGGGCAGGGTCGGCGTTGGAACGCTGGGGAGGTTGAGTTCGAGCAAGCGACTCCTGAAAAATGTGCCCGACTCGGTTGTCTCGAAGGTTTGGTTGTCCTTCAGGAAGATTGGTGACCAGGTGGCAGCAAAAATCCAGGCTGTCCAGCTGATCTGGTGAGCCTCCAGGTAGTCCATAATGGCCTGGTGGTACGGGCTGCCACCAATATTGATATCTGGGCTGTCATAGCCGTACTCGGTTGCGAAAACCGCGTACTTCTTGCTCAGATTACCGAAAGCGCTATCCCAGCTCAGGTGCTGGTTCTCGAACCCGCTGGGATAAGGATGGGTGGAGTACGCGACATTATTGGAACTGTCAGCGATGGGCGCACCCGCCACATACGACAGATCGTACGCAGATAGCAGACCGCCAACCAGGACGATCTTATCCGGGTCATTGGGGCGGATGGTGTCGTTGACGAGAGTTTCCACGAGGCCTTTCCAGGTCAACCAGTCCTTTTTCGGATAGGGATAATACGGATGTAGGTCCCAGGGTAGGGCTGGCTCAGAGAACAGCTCGTAGAAGGCGACCACATCGTTGTTGGCATAGCGGCTGGAGACGGTTTTCCAAAACCCTGTCCACTCCTCAATTGTGGTCCTCGAGCCGTCGCTGCCGAACCAGTTGTCTGGAAACCAACCGACGGAATGGAAGTCGATGATGACGTACATGTGGTTCTCGCCAGCCCAGGCAATGGTCTGATCCAGGGCTCTAAGCGTTGCGTCCAGGCCATAAGTGTACAGGCTAAAGGGCGTAATCGGTACCCGGAGGATGTTGGGTCCCCAGCTGGCAAAGGCCTGGTAGTAGTTTTTGTTGAAGGCAGGCATATTTGGATCGCCACATTTATTGGGAGAAGTACATGCGGACATCAGGGTCGGGTCGGGGGAGGCCATGCCGCGGAAGATCATCTTCTGGCCGAACTGGTCCACAAAGGCGTTGCCCTCCACGTGGAAGCGGCGCGGAAATCCACCGGGACCAACGGTTGGTGTGGCTGTTATTGTGGGTGTTGACGTGATTGTTGGTGTGTACGTTGGTGTGATTGTTGGTGTGGACGTTGGTGTGGATGTTGGCGGTTCTGCCGTAAGAGTGGCCGTTGGTGGAATTGGCGTTGCTGGTTGACAAGCCGCCAATACAAGTGCGATAACAAGCAGCGTAGCCAATGTGTAGGTTTTCATTTTGCGCCTCCCCAAGATATGAATGGCGATTGAGTGAAGCCCGCCCAACCAGGTGCTCACCGCCGTTTGGTGGCTCAACAGCTTACAGGCCTCCGCGACCTAATCCCCTAAATTAGTTTAGGCATTAGGCTGTAAGTTGAACCAAGTCGTTTTGGGAACGTTGATTTGTTGTTTGGCTTTCAATTGCATCACCCACCCCATATCAAGCCCACAACAAAGAACATATATGATTATTATATACAGGATTGGCGAGTTTGTTAGCCAAACCCCTCATTCAACTACAAAGCACTAGGTTGCATGAGATCCCCCATAATCCTTTTCGGTGATTTTCACCTTGAAACTTGTGACCAACTCCATCACTGGAGCTAAATCCTGGATTGAAGAACGGCCCTAGGGAAAGTGCGGCTGGATGATTGATCGGTTCTGGATAATATCAGGAACCCGATAAAGCTCTTATGAAACGCTGAGGCGAACAGTTTTTGCCTATCTGTTCATCGCGCTGCTCGAAACTGCGCTCCTGCCTTTTTCCGTCAAAAACCACTGCCTGATAACCTCATGGCAGCCGCTGCTTACTGGACAGTCTGCACAACCTTGTTGAGGTTCCTCGCAGTCCGCCCCGATTTCTTGCAGGTAGCCCTTGCCGGTCAGCTCTTTGGCCATCTGCAGCACCATCTCCAGCGAGATGCCCAGCCGGCGGGCTATCTCCTGCAAGCTTTGCACATCCCCGGCCTGGATGGTTTCTAGAAAGCGGCGCAGCATTTTAGAAGAGCCTCCCAATCTGATAGACCGCCACGGCCGAGCCGAGCGACAGGGCCAGTTGCATGCCGACGCTGGCGGCGGTCCACTTCCAGGAGCGGGTCTCCTGTTGAATGGCGGCTACCGTCCCGACGCAGGGGATAAACAGGATTTGAAAGACCAGAAAAGCCAGCATGGCGGCCGGGGTCAAGACGGTTTTCAGCACGTTCAAATTGCCGTATAGGACGCCCAGGGTCGCCACCGTGTTCTCCTTGGCGACAAAGCTGGTCAGCAGCGCCACGAAGAAAGGCCAGGGCATGCCCATCCAACCCCCGATCGGCGCCAGAAATTTTCCGATCCTGCTCATATAGCTGGTCAGCACGTGTCCGGTGGGGAAGTAAGACAGCGCCCAGACGATCAAGGTGGCTACCAGGATGGTCGTGCCGGCCTTCTTCAAAAAGCCCAGGACGTTATCCTTGACATACATGCCAATCGTGCGCAGGTTTGGCAGATGGTAGAGGGGCAACTCCATGATAAAAGGGATGTGCTCGTTTTCGAACAAGAAGTGGTGCAGAACCAGTCCCAGGCCGGCCAGGATCAGCAAACTGAAACCCACCAGTCCCCAGGCGATCCAGAAGGCGCTCGGGCCGAAGAAAAGCGCCGCCAGGATGGTGATGACGGCCATGCGCGCCGTACAGGGCACCAGCGGGACCAGCAAAGTGGTTAACAAGCGCGCCCGGGGCGATTCGATGATGCGCGTGCCCAGGATGGCGGGAACATTACAGCCAAATCCCAGCAGGATCGGCATGAAGCTCTTGCCGTGCAGGCCCATCATGTGCATCCAACGGTCGGAAAGATAGGCGGCCCTGGCCATGTAGCCGGTATCTTCCATGAAGCCCAGGATGGCGAAGAAAATGATCAGGATCGGCAGGAAGGTCAGCACCATGCCGATGCCTCCCAGGATGCCGCCGGCGGAGAATTCGACCAACCAATTGGGCGCTTGCGTCCACCGGCTGCGCATCATCAGGGCCAGCAGGTTGATCAACTGGCTCAGCCAGGCCTGGAGCGGGCTGCCCACTTTATAGGTCAGCCAAAACACCCCGCCCAGGATGGCGATGAGGGTCAAGGTACCCCAAAAGGGATGGGTCAGGACGCGGTCCAGGCGAGCGGTCATCCCGACCCGGGTCACTTTTGGCTCGACCACCGCCGCCCGGATAATGCGATCCACCCACTCGTAGCGGGCGCCGGCAATGTCGAGGATGGCATCTTCGTGCTGGTATAACAAGTCGTGGACATTTTCCCATGCCTCGGCAGGCATGGCGGATTTCATCAGCCCGGTTAGCTCTTCGTCGCCTTCCAGCAGCTTGAGCGCCACCCATTCCTCAGGATAGTCCGGCAGGACATAGGTGCCGATAAAACCTCTGAGCTGGTCTAAGACGGTCTGGTGGGCGGGCAAAATCGAAGGCCGTTTGGGCTGGTACGAAATTTCGTGATTTGCCATGCGCAGGATCGTTTCTTCGAGATCCACCAGGCCGGAGCCTTTGGCGGCCACCATGGAGACGACCGGCACGCCCAGGGCGGCTTCCAACACTTTAGGTTCAACCTGAATGCCCTCCTGTTCGGCCACGTCGGTCATGTTGAGGACGACCACCATCGGCACGGACAGCAGGAGCAGCTCGGCCACCAGGTACAGGCTGCGCTCCAGGGTGGCGGCGTTGACCACGGCGACGATCAAATCCGGGTGTTCTTTGATGATATAGTCACGCGCCATGCGCTCCTCGGCAGAGCTGGCGGTCAGGCTGTAAGTCCCGGGCAGATCGACGACCGAGAAACCGGCGCCTTTGAAGTTGAAGGCGCCGATCTTGCAATCAATCGTCTTGCCGGACCAATTGCCCACATGCTGGTTCAGCCCGGTAAGCAAATTGAATACGGAGGATTTGCCTACATTGGGCTGGCCGGTCAGGGCAATGGAGAATTTACCTGGACGGGTCGCTTCTGCTTCGGCCGGTTTTTCATTCTCAGCAAAAGAAACGACGATGTGGGCAGCTTCTTTACGTCCCAGGGCCACCCGCGAACCGCGCAAGGAGACCAGCAGGGGTCCATGGTCGCTGCTCCTCAGCACCGTAATCACGGCTCCCGGGGTAAAACCCAGGGCAGCCAGGCGGGAGAGAACCGTGCGACCACCTTCCAGCCGTCGAATGACCGCCTTATTGCCGGGTTGCAATTCCATCAGTTGCATAGGACTTTTTCCACGTAAATGTACCTAGCCGCCGCAAAGCCAAGCGCCACCTTGTGAGTCCCTGATTGCAGGCTCAGGGTCTGATTAAATGATAATTTCTCGGTCACTTCGACCAGAGCTCCGGGAACGATGCCATTCGTTTCAAGGAACTCCAGCAGGTCAGGGTTGTCTTCGGCCGTCTCATGAATGCGCCGGATGGTGACTTTTTCGCCAGGTTGCACGCCGGTCAGGGGCAGCCACGCAGCCGCAGCCTGTTCATAGCCGGGCAGCGGATTGCCATGCGGGCAGAACTGAGGGTCATCCAGGCTGGCGCGCATCTGGGTTTCGATCTCGTCCGAAATGGTGTGCTCGATTTGGTCCGCTCCGGCATGCACGTGCGACCAGGGCACCTTCAGCATGCGGGCCAGCATCCACTCAGTCAGCATGTGGCGGCGGATGACGGAGCGGGCTGCCTCGCTGCCTTTATCGGTCAGGCGGATGTCTTTGCCCTGCTCGGTAGCAATCCAGCCATCGCGTTCCATGCGTTTGAGCGTCACGGTCACGGTCGGCGGGGCCACCTCCAGGGATTCGGCCAGGCGGGCGGCGATGACATCTTCCTCGTCCCGCTCCATCACGTAGATAATCGCCAGGTAGTCTTCAATGGTGGGGGTAGGGCGGCTGTCTGTTTGAGTTTTTATCAATTGCGCCATGGATCACCTTGACTCTGAAGACGCTATTATAGTAGATTATCAATAGTTATAAGCATATACTAATATTTATTGTTATGGCTTGCTAAATTTATCTTAACACATCTTATCACTTTGTCAAGCATAAACGCCTAATTTTTGATTTCTTACTCGCCGCCTGGTTTCGGCTCATCTTTATTAGATTCAGGGTAACTACTCAGCCCTGGTGGGAAAACGAGTGAATTTGAGGGTAAAAATGAGTATAATAATTATGATTTAAGACAAGATGGTTGTGAGCCTTTGGGGTGGTTTTCCTGGATATCACGCTTAATAAATGATAATAGATAGCTGAAAACCGAAAGGGGATCTTCATGAAACATAACGGCTCGATGCTACCTGCGTTTTTTGCTGTGGTTCTTGCGCTTGGATTCTTAGCGTTGGTGGTAGTCGCCATCCGGGGACAGAGCAGCATAGAGACTCGCACCGTGCATAATGCCTGTTCCGGCGACTGTGTTGCGGATGTCATATTTTTACATTCCCAAATGGGAAAACAGGCGGCGGAAAATTCGTACCACGCCTGGTTCGATACATATTATGAATTGACCGGCTGCGGCGATTCATCCTGGAAAACCGATATCGAGTTCCTCATCGATCTGGTTGGCGAATTTGTAGAAGCGCCAGGTGCAACTACCATGCAATGCTGGCAGGGTCTGGTAGGCCAGGGCAAAGTATGCAGCGATCAATGTAACAAATACTTTATAAAAGATGCAAAGTATGCTCCAAATGTTAAACTCGGTTTGAATCAGGGCAATCCCGGTTATATGGAGATATCCCTCGATAATCAATCCAACTTGAATAAACTGCCCGAATACCAGCCCAATGCGTACAGCCGGCAGTTTATACTGCGCACTTACTTGAAATACGGGGATGGAGAAAGCTTGCTGGTGAATGAGCAGGAAATGCCCAGCTTGAGTTATCCCAACTGGATTTTGCAGGGTGGGCTGGATACCTGTATACAGCAGTACGGCGCCGAAGCGTCTCGCTGCCAAATTTTGTCTAGCTTTGACCTTCCTTCCAGCACTTCTACCTCGATCGAATTTCTTGACGGAGTGCTTTACGATTTAACCGGCCAGACCAGCAATGAACACGGGGTCAATGGTTCCTTCAGTCAAGACGGGTTTATTCGCCTGTTGAGCGACGGCAACCGCATCACGATCAACCAGGGGCCTTATGCCGGATACTCGATGGTCAAGACGCATAATCTAGAAAACGGCCAGCATACCGTAGCAATGATTCCCTGGGATGCCAACGCCGGCGCGGTGACGATCACCAATCATGAATGTAACTGTTACTTTTGCGGCTGCAATTTAACGGGTACTCGCAACGAAACCGATACTTACGTCTATGCGCTGCAAGGCCCGCCAGAAAAAAAGTTGGCGGGTAATTATACGGTTGAAGCGGTCGCTGATATCGCCCATGAGAAAGACTTCAGTGACAACAAAATCAGTTACCAGTACGATGCTTCAGCAGCAGGGCAGTCGGGAGATTCTTCCGGGGATAGCAATACCGGAAATACCCAGCAGGGCAGGGTTCAAGATCTTACGCCGATTGATCTCGATGGCCCGGGCACGTACCCTGGCAGCGTCGCACCGGATCAGATTGGGGTGCTTTATCGTCTGGCAGTCCCAAACGAGATAAACTCTATGTTTATTCGCCTCGTCTCCACGGATGGAGCAGATTACAGCCTGTTTGCACGACGTGGGCAGATTCCTGTACCCGACTATCCTTATATCAACGATGATTATGACTGTTGGGGAAATTCCACCGCTGAGTATGCGGGAGGTTGTCCGTTTATCGATCCGTACCCCGATGCGTATTATTTCTTCGTCAATCCAATTCAGCCAGGCGGCGCGTACCGGCTGGAGGTTGAATGGAGGACCGACTCTCAGGTGGCTACCCAGACCGCCGAGCAGGGCGCCGGTCAGGATGGAACTGAAGGGGGCGGCCAGCAATTGACGAATTTCACCGAAATCGAGCCGAATGACCACTCCGCCACCGCCAATGATTGGGATATGAATTCACCGTTCACGGGCCAGCTTTCAAATTCCGCCGATCGCGATTTTGTCCACCTGCGTTTCACCGAATTGGGTATTTATACGTTTTCAGCAGCCGAACTCCCTGCCGCATTGCGCCTGCGCCTTTTTTTATACAGCGTAAACATGGTCGGAGAGGAGACCGTTTCGGCAGAGAACCCCGGCGCAGCGCTCCAGATCACCTTCGATGCCAGCCGTGGTGAAGAATATTTCCTGTTAATTTCCGGCACATCCATGGGTACATTGAAGGACCAGCCTTATCGGCTGGAGCGGACTGGGGCCATACCCGACCCCGATGAACCCAACGATGGATCGACCACTGCGACCTTGTGGGCGGACCTGTCTCAGCCACACTATGGCTATTTCTGGGACGGCGTGAAAGGCCGCATGGATTTTTATCGCTTCATCGCGCCCGACCTGCCTGGCAGCAGCTTGCTGACTGTCCATCTGGATGAGATCGATGCTGCGGTCCGTCCCCGGCTGGTTCTCATGAACGAACACAAGATCCAGTTGGCCAATGTAACAGCCTCCGAAAAAGGGCAGCCGCTTTCAATTACCGTGGATGCCAACCCGGGTGAGACCTTCTATATTTGGGTCGGCTCGCCTGATGCGGGAAATTACTCTTTACAACCTTACCGCTTGCATGTCGAAACGATCCCAGATGCGGGAGAACCGAACGACACCATGAATTCGGCGGATGTTTGGGATCTGGCCAGTGGCCCGGTGCAGGGTTATTTTTGGGAAAAGGCTTCCGGGCGTTCTGATTTTTACCGTCTGATCGCTCCGCAAACTCAGGCTGGAGCTCCGGTTGTGTTTAATCTTCAGGCGCCGCCGGAAATTCGCACCCGCATGCAGCTATACACTGCCCACCGCATCCTCAAGGTCAGTACAGATTGGAGCGCACCGGGACAACCGCTCAGTCTCGAACAGCCGCTCGAAGCCGGGAGCGAATATTATTTACGCCTGGAAAGTTACTCCAACCAGGCATCTGACCAACCCTACAACCTGTCGGCTGCCTTTACCGGGCAGACGGAGCAATCCACAAACGAAACCGTTCAGAGCCATTCTGCCACGCTGTGGGGCATGGTATACCGGCCTTCCAATACCTTGCTCCAACCCTTGAGGGGTGCGTCAATATACGCCCAGTTGGCAGGGCATGTTCCGGTCATACTCGGAACCAGTAATAACCTTGGCCTGTATATGGGGTCACTGCTTGTTCCTGAAGGCGCACAAGTGCACGTGTGGGCCGAGTTGGGAACGACCAGCTTCCAACCGCAGGATGATAGCTGGACACCCGAGGGCTTGCTGCGTATCCACCGCGTGGTCTTCGTCGCCTCTGGCCCGGACATCACCCAGCAAACGACCACCCCCCTTCCCCGACCCACAGCGGTGCAGATCACTCCCACATTACGGCAGGCCACCCCCACCCCCCCTCAAACCAGCCAACAGCAGCAGTCCACCGCTACACCTCGACCATTGAAAACAACCCCCACACCGCCATCTGCGGGCGCCCATCTCTCTGGCTACGTCTACCGGCTTTTCCCCGGCGTCGAACCGGTTGGGATAGGCGCTGCCCAGGTGATTTTGGAGGTCAACGGCAGCCAGCAGTCGTCCGTGTCGAGCATGATCGACGGATCCTATCATATCAATCTACCCGCCGATTTACAGCCCGGCGACCAACTTCGCTTGCGGGCGACGTCAGCCGAGGATCACTTTGAACCAATTTATTACGACTGGCAGGCCGAAGCGGGTGTTACCGAATGGAAGTACGATTTTTATTCCTACTGGGGCACGATCACGCCCCCTGCAAGCGACGACCAGAACCGCATCTACGGATGTGTAACCAATGCCCAGGGCAGGCCCGTGTCCGGAGTGACCCTCCTGTTGCAAATGGGACTTTCAGATGCCCTCCAGCCGCTTGGCCCGACCGGCGCTAACGGCTGCTACGATACACATGTACGCCTGCCCAATCGCGTGATGGTCACTGTGTGGGTCGACGCGCCGGGTTACCACCCCGTACAGATACGTTTCTTCCACCCATATGTCCCCGAGAACCGCCAATTGGACTTCTGGCGGGCCGCCTCGAACCTGATCGAAACACCTTCCCAGAGCAGATGATAAGCATCCAACCCCGGCGACAGTGACAGGGCCGTTTGCATCCAGTTCCACTACCTCGAAGGGATATCTGGTTGGCGCCGGGTGGCACCGGGCGGTCGGACAAAAGTTATAAGCATATACTAATATTTGTTGTTATGATTTACTAAAATCATCTTAACACTTTTTTGACACGACCAAGCACACCACCGCATACGATTTTAGTCGTCGCGAATTTCAACTAGCTACCTATGCTGCCTCCCCAAAAGTCAGGTATCAATTCCACCATGCAAAGAAGAAATCCCATGTCAGAAACTACATCAATCAAACCAATCAGCTTTGTCTGCCCCAAATGCAAGCGTCTGTTACGCTCCACAGAGAACGCTCTCCAATGCAGCCAGTGCAGCCAGACATATCCCGTCATTGGAGGTATCACCGACTTCGTCTCGGAGGATTTGCTAGCCAGTGTCGCCCCAAATTATCGGTGGATCAAAAGGTTGGAATTCATGGCCCCGATCTATGAAGGTTGGTTTTGGCAATCCTTTATCCTGGCGCTGGCTGGCGCTGGCGGCAGTTCGCTTCGAAGCATCGCCAGCTTCATCTCGAAGACCCTGGAGGGTGTGACTGGGAATGTACTTGACGTGGCCTGCGGGCCGGCCACCTATGGTCGCCGGATGGCCTCACCGGATAGGAGCGTTTACGGCATTGATTTCTCCATGGGCACTCTGCAGCAAGGAATGAAGAATATCGGGCAAAATGGCACGCCCAATATTCACCTTGCCCGAACCCGTGTCGAAGAGCTGCCATTTGAGAACGCCGTCTTCGACGGGGCCATCTGCGGTGGCTCCCTGCACCTCTTCCCCGATACGGCGCTCGCTCTACATGAAATCGCGCGCACCCTAAAAGCCGGCGCCCCCTTGGCGGTTACGACATTCGTGGCCGGGAACTCACTCCTTGCGCGTTTAATGAAACCGCGCAAGAATATGCATGCTTTCGAGCTGCCTGAATTGAAACAGTATCTGACCGAGGCCGGCTTTGAGGGATTCGAGTCGAAACAAGACGGCACATTTATCACGTTCAGCACAAGCAAAGCCGGACCGCCCATTTAGTACAAGGAGGTCGGGATGGAAACAGATAAGGCAAGGATACTCGTGGTTGGCGCCGGCGTAAACGGCTCGATCTGCGCCGTGGCGCTGTATAACGCAGGGGTGGATGTGACCCTCCTCGCCCGTGGCAAACGGTATGAAGAAATACGAGAGGGCGGGATCGTGATCGAGAATCCGTTCAAGAAAACCCGCAGCCTTACCAGGGTTCCGGTGATCAACTGCCTGGATGCGCAAGATTGCTACGATTACATCCTGGTGGTCATCCGGAAAAATCAGGTGGCCGGCCTTTTGCCCGTCCTGGCGCTCAATCGTTCTCCAAATGTCGTTTTTATGGTCAACAATCCCTCCGGCCCGGATGAATTTACCAGTGTGCTAGGCAAGGAGCGGGTCATGCTGGGCTTCGTGTTTGGGGCGGGCAAGCGCGATGGAAGCGTGATCCGCGCCATCAGCGGGTTGGGCGGCTCCAGGAATGCCACGCCCTTTGGGGAGATGGATGGCAGGATAACCCCGAGGCTGACGCGCCTGATTGGCATTTTATGCCAGGCCGGTCTGAACTCGAAAACATCCACCGCTATTTCAGACCACCTGGCGACGCATGCCGCCTTCGTCGCCCCTTTTGCGCACCTGCTTATCCAACATGGCTGCGATACCTATGCCATGGCCCGCTCTACGGCCGATCTCAGGCTGCTGGTGGATGCCCTGCGCGAGACGCTCGAGGTACTGCGCGCAACCGGGGTCAAAATAATCCCGTCGCGGACAAAAATTGTCAAGACCATCCCGCGTTTTGTTTGGGTGGCCGCCCTGCGTATTTTGCTGGCTACTAAATTCGCCGAAGTCGGCGGGGCCTGGCACTGTTCCCAGGCGCCCGATGAAATGCACCAGCTTGGCCTTGAACTGATGGCGCTAGTTGAAAAATCTGGCCTGCCCGCGCCTGCCATCCGGAAAGTGTTTGCATCAGGTGTATAAATGGGATATAAAAGTGTTTTTCACCTATGCCTACCGTATCCTCGTAGAAAAGGAACCCCATGTCTGAAATCACACTAATTAAACCAATCAGCTATGCTTGCCCAAAATGCAAGCGTCCACTTCGCTCAAGTGAGAATGTCCTCCAATGCCGTGAGTGCAACCAAACCTATCTCATTGAAAGCGGAATTCCCGACTTTCTTTCCCAGGCCACCTTCGCCCCTGCCATCTCTCGTATCGCCAAGGTGATGGATTTTGTGGCTCCCTTTTACGAATCGCGGCTCTTTGTTTCAGTTCTATTGAATTTATCTGGCATTCGCGGTAAGGCGCGGTTCATTGATAAAATTGCGAGTTTCCATTCTGAGACCTTGAAAGGCATAACTGGGTCTGTGCTTGATGTAGCATGCGGACCAGCCACCTACACCCGCCGGATCGCATCCCCTTCCAGGAACGCTAACGGCATTGATATCTCCATGGGCGTGCTACGGCAGGGTATGGCCTATGTCGCCCGAGATAACATAGCAGGGGTACACCTCGCCCGAGCCCGCGTAGAGGAGCTGCCATTTGAGGACGCCGTCTTCGACGGGGGTATATGCTCCGGATCCCTCCACCTTTTCCCCGACACGGTTCTTTCTCTGCGCGAAATCGCTCGAACCCTGAAACTGGGCGCTCCACTGTCAGTTCAGACATTCGTTTCAGGGAAAACAGTAATCAATCGGTTCATGCAAAAACGATCCTGGCTTCATACCTTTAAACTTGATGAATTGCAACAATATCTGACCGAGGCTGGTTTTGAGGAATTCCAACCGGAATTGGACGGTATCGTTCTCACTTTCAGTGCACGTAAAGCGATGCCGCGCACATAAGCCAGACGCTGACAGAATAGAGGGGATCAGCCGGTTATCCCGCATTAATCCAAGATAGGCGGTACACCCAATTGATCAAATGTAGTTATCCAAAGGGAACTGGAAGTAATATGCTTCAACAACCTTGGAAAAACCTCATTAAGGTTCTTTTCTTCACATGAGGGATGAAACCAAAGTGAAAGAAGTGCGCCGGTTTCAATTGCCCGGTCGGCACAGCGGCATAGTATTTCGGCCCAGGCAGCCGGCTGCCAACCTCGAGGGGTTCTTAAAATTGATTCCGCCCGGGATGCGCCACAACCCATATTCGTCTCTTTGGGGAATGTCTAATTGGTAACGGCCGTGCCAACGATAAGCCTTGAAGCCTAGCTTTTGTACAACCGGAAAGTTGCCGGGTAAGTTAGCCGGAAATACCAATGAGTTGAATCTTATCCCCCACCGTTGAGCGGCCTGCTGGCATTGGGCAAGCTCTGCTTCGATAGCTTCTGGTGAGGCGTGCGCCTCAGAACAGTCGATGTGTGAAAAGGTGTGACAGGCAATTTCATGTTTTGTTTTTGCTTTTAAGATCGACTCAACGATATCGGGAGCATACCATTCAGGAGCACGCCGATAATCGCTGCATGGATCGCAGTCATACCAATCACCGGAGGAGTAACGCCAGAATTCGTTTTCAAAATAAGCCGGGCGCGGCAGATCGGGGTGGGCCCGCCCGTTCTGGCAGGTACAGCTATCCAAGCAGAGATGCCCCACCGTGGCCCAGGTGACGGGGACTTCGTAGTCATCGAACAACTCTAGTAAACGGGGCAAGTTACGCCGGGTTCGCTCTGCCATACGCAAGGCCAATGCCAGCGGGTCATGTACGTTGCGGGCATAACGCCAGGCCCAGCCCAGCTCCAGGTCGGCAGAAATTACCACGGCCGCTCGTTTGCCCACCGGAAGCCAGGCGCCCTGGCTTGAGAAGGTCAGCGGATTTACACGTGGGAGCAGCCCGGTAGAGTAACGAAAGCGGCCTATGCCAGCCTGGAAGGCGGGGGGAAGATTATCGTAAATTGACTTTAAGGAATGAGATTTGGTCAAACTTTGAATCCTAACATTAAGAACCTGATCGACTTAATACCTTAGGACTGGTAGCTACATAGCACATATTTGAATATTATATTCGCAATTGGCCGATTGGCATACCAAACCCAAGAAACGGCTCACTCAACCTCACGGTACTGGGCCGCCAATATAACCCACCCATATCCTTCAGGCGAATTTGCGGGTTTTTAGACTACCCGACTCTCCGGTGTATAATCCACTCCGTCGATCACAATCCATTCAGGAAGAAAGCATGCCAGACATCCAATCCATCATCGCCAAAATGACCCTCGAGGAAAAAACGGCCCTGTGCACCGGGGCCAACGGCTGGGAGACCACGCCGGTAGAGCGGCTGGTCGTGCCCGAGTTGTTCGTTGCCGATGGGCCGCACGGCGTGCGGCGTGTGCCGGACCCTGACGATATTGCCACCATCAGCCTGCCGGCCACCTGCTTCCCGACGGCTTCCTGCCTGGCTTCCACCTGGGACGTGGACCTGCTGCGCAAGATGGGCGAAGCCCTGGCCGAGGAATGCATCGCTTTGAAGGTGGACGTGGTGCTTGGCCCGGGCGTGAACATGAAGCGCTCCCCGCTGGGCGGGCGCAACTTCGAGTACTACTCCGAGGACCCTTTCCTGGCCGGAGAAATGGCGGTCAGCCTGGTCAACGGTGTGCAGAGCAAGGGCGTGGGCGCCTCGCTCAAACATTACGCCGCCAATAACCAGGAGTTCCAACGTTTCAGCATCAGCGCCGAGGTGGACGAGCGCACGCTGCGTGAAATTTACCTGCCGGCCTTCGAAACGGCGGTCAAAAAGGCGCATCCCTGGACGGTGATGTGCGCCTACAACAAGCTCAACGGCGTTTACTGCTCCGAAAATTACCACCTGCTGGTGGAGATCCTCAAAAAGGAATGGGGCTTCGAGGGCCTGGTCGTCTCCGACTGGGGGGCGGTGCACGACCGGGTCAAATCGCTGCAGGGCGGCCTGGATCTGGAAATGCCCGGCCCACAGGAACGCCGCGTACAGGCGGTGGTGCAGGCGGTGCGCTCGGGCGCGCTGGATGAAGCGGTCCTGGACGAAGCCGTGCGGCGCATCCTGGGCGTGGTGTTCAAGGCCGCCCAGATACACCGGGGCAGTGAAGGCGCGCAGGGCGCGCAGTTCGACGTTGAAAGTCACCACGAGCTGGCGCGCCAGATTGCCGCTGAAGGCATGGTGCTGCTCAAAAATAACGGACTCCTGCCCCTGAAGAATTTTTTGCACATTGCCGTGATCGGTCACTCGGCCAACGAGGCCCACTTCCAGGGCGGGGGCAGCTCGCACATTAATCCCACCAAAGTGGCCGTGCCGTTCAAGGAACTGCAAGCCAGGGCCGGGACAGCCGAACTGACTTACGCCGAGGGCTATCCCACTGACAACAGTTTCCGCCAGGACCTGATCGACCAGGCGGTGAAGGCGGCGCAGGCGGCGGAAGTGGCCCTGCTCTTCATCGCCCTGCCGGCCTTCAAAGAATCCGAGGGCTACGACCGGCCCGATCTCGACTTGACCGGCCAGCAGATTGCCCTGATCAAGGCTGTGGCGAAAGTCCAACCCAATACGGTGGTGATCCTGAACAACGGAGCGCCGGTGGCGATGAGCGCCTGGATCGAGGATGTGGCCG
Source organism: uncultured Chloroflexia bacterium (assembly GCA_963820415.1). Taxonomy (GTDB): domain Bacteria; phylum Chloroflexota; class Anaerolineae; order Anaerolineales; family Anaerolineaceae; genus CAWFZT01. The sequence goes on from CAWFZT010000006.1 coordinate 967,950, forward strand.
CCGTGCTCGAAGCCTGGATGATGGGCCAGGCGGGCGGGGCCGCCATCGCCGACGTGCTCTTCGGCCGCGCCAATCCGAGCGGCAAACTGGCCGAAACTTTCCCGCTCAAGGCCAACGACATCCCGGCCCACATCAACTGGCCGGGTGACAACGGCGAGGTGCGTTATGGCGAAGGGATTTTCATCGGCTACCGCTATTACGACGCCAAAGAAATGCCGGTGCTGTTCCCCTTCGGCTATGGCCTGAGCTACACCACTTTTGCCTACAGCCACCCCGGGGTCTCGGCGACCCACTTTAAAGATGTCGACGGCCTGACGGTGACGGTCGACGTGACCAATACGGGCGGCGTGGCAGGCAAGGAGATCGTCCAGGTCTACGTCCACGATCAAAAATCTGAGCTGGTACGCCCGCGCAAGGAGCTGAAAGGCTTCGCCAAAGTATCCCTCCAGCCGGGCGAGACCAAAACCGTATCCATCCCGCTGGATATCCGCGCCTTCGCCTACTATCACCCGGCTTACAAACAGTGGATCACCGAGGACGGGGATTTCGACATCCTGATCGGCGCTTCGTCGGCGGATCTGCGCGCCTGCCTGGCAGTGACGCTGCAATCGACGCTCGACCTGCCCTGCCTGATCGACAAAGAGTCGACCGTGCGCCAATGGATGGCAGACCGGCGCGGCCAGGCAGTGTTTGGGCCGTTTTTCAAACAGTTGGAAGAGTACAGCCGCAAGATCTTTGGCGGCGGCGAACGCTACGGCAATTCGATCGGCATGGACGTGATGGATATGATAATGGATATGCCGCTTTTGAGCGTGCTGATGTTCCAGCAGCGCTTATTACCCATGCCCGCTGAAGAGATCCTGGAGGGCATGCTGGCCCAGGTGCATGAGAAGAGCGGAACCACAGACCCTAGCACAGCCCGCTAGGGCAGTGTGAACGCAGAGAGAGGTAGTTAAAAATGGATAAAGATACAAAGGATGGCGCGGAAGAAGTTCCAAGCTAAACAGGAGGAAATCATGGAATACGTGCGATTAGGGTCAACCGGTCTCAAGGTTTCCAGGATCTGCCTGGGCTGCATGAGCTACGGGCAACCCGGCGGGCGTTGGGTGTGGGCGCTGGGTGAAGAGGACAGCCGGCCATTTTTCAAGCGGGCCCTCGAGCTGGGGATCAACTTTTTCGATACCGCTGACGTTTATTCGAGCGGGATGAGTGAGGAAATTACCGGGCGGGCGCTGCGTGATTTTGCCAGGCGTGACGAGGTGGTGGTCGCCACCAAGGTGCATGGGGTGATGGGGCCGGAGCCCAACGACCAGGGCCTGTCGCGCAAACACATCCTCAGCTCGATCGACGCCAGCCTGAAACGCCTGGGCATGGATTACGTGGACCTCTACCAGATCCACCGTTGGGATTACGAAACGCCCATCGAAGAAACGCTGGAAGCCCTGCACGACGTGGTGCGCATGGGCAAAGCCCGCTACATTGGCGCCTCTTCGATGTACGCCTGGCAGTTCGCTAAAGCACTGTACACTTCCGACCTGCACGGCTGGACGCGCTTCGTATCGATGCAGCCGCATTACAACCTGGTCTACCGGGAAGAGGAGCGCGAGATGCTGCCGCTGTGCCAGGACCAGAAGATCGGGGTGATCCCCTGGTCGCCGCTGGCGCGCGGGCTGCTGACCGGCAAACGGGTGAAAGGCGGCGGGGAAACCGAGCGCGCCCGCACGGACAATTTCGCCAAGCAACTGTATACGCGTGAGGATGATTTCTCGGTCGCCAGCCGGGTAGGCGAGATTGCCAGGGAGCGCGGCCTGGCGGAGGCGCAGATTGCCCTGGCCTGGATACTCACCAAGCCGGTCATCACCGCCCCAATCATCGGGGCGACCAAGCCGGGTCACCTGGAAGATGCCGTGGCGGCACTGGAGGTCAAGCTTTCGAAAGATGAAATCCACCGGCTGGAAGAGGTCTACCAGCCGCACCCGGTGCTCGGATTTTCCTGAAATATCACTGGCCGTTTATTTTCTGGCAGCCCTGGCAGACGTAGATGCTGCCGCCCATATAAGCCTCTTTCAGGATAATCGTGCCGCACAGCGGGCACGGCATGCCTACCGTATTTTTGCTTAACACTGTCTTATAGCCGCCGGGTTGGTCGAACAGATCTCGCTCGGTGTCTCGCCCGCCCCGTTCGGTCATCTCTGCCAGGACAGATTTGACCGCCTCGAACATCCTGCCAATTTCGCCTGCGGACAGGTCCGCCATCTTGCGTTTTGGGTGGATGCGCGCCGTCCAAAGGATGTCCTGCAGCACCCCATTGCCCAAGCCGGGAATGCGCTGCTCTGTAGCCAAAAACGCCTTGGCAGACAGGCCGCCCGTATTCTCGTCGAACAGACGGTCAAAATAGGCCCGGTCGAACTCCTCGCTCAACGGGGAAGGTTTTTGCCTGGCGATGTAGTAATCCGGCAAACCGCCCATCTCGCCCTCCGCAAAGCATAATAGGCCTCCCCACATCTGTACGGTGCAGCTAACAGTGCTATGATCCTCGAATTCAAGCAAAAGCTGGTGCTTTTTCGGGGCCGTTTCGCCCTGGGCGTGAAATTTCATTGGCGTGCTGATTACCAGAACCCGGTCACCAGCGTGGATCTCGATGTTAGTACCAAAGGCGGCCGCACTCCGGATAATCTTCCCTGTCAAGAGGTCCTGATACTTCGCCGGATCGCCGCTGTACCAGGCGAATTTGTGCGGCGACTGGTTGGCGACCGCTTTTACCACACGCCGGCCCGCCAGAGTGCGCTCGACCTGTCCGGCCAAAACTACAGCTTCAGGCAATTCGATCATATTATTATCCCTCCTCTTTTTTGCCAAACCGCTTCAAGAAATTTTTTAATTCGAATGCTATATAAATTTTTTGATTGCAGTTAGTATCATAATCTTGGATAATATAAATGTTCAACCATCATCAAAATATTTATTTCCTACACGATAAGATCGGACTACACTTAATTTCTTCCTCCAATTCCACCAATTTTTGGTTGCGTTTATCAGCCGTTTCTAGTTCACAGCCCCATACAACGATAACCTTCCAACCATTTTGCTCCAATAAATATGTGAAACGGTTGTCGCGTTTATATTTTCAGAAATCTTTCTTTCCCAGAAATTCATGGTTCGATTTCGGGAGTCTTGATGCCTTGCATTCCACATGCCCATGCGAAAAGCAGCCATGAACGAAAACGACCGTACGATATTTGGGCAATACGATATCCGGAGTACCTGGATACCGTTTATCATTTTTACGAAACCGAAAACCTTCTCTAAATAAAAACTTCCGAACCACCATTTCTAAACCAGTACCTTGTTGGTGAATACGCGACATTCGTTCATGGCGTTCTTCTTTGGATAAAATATCAAAACTATTATGAATTTCCATGACAACCTTCAAAGAGATTGTTTTCTACTTGAAGGTTGATTTTCGAAGGCTGTACGAGTTATACCTAGATATTCACTTCTTGGATATTCATATATTAATTCCTTATAGTACTTAGGTTCCTTTGGACTATCAATACATGTATGAACCTTGCTACCATCTCGACTCTTTATAATCCAGTACCATCTTAAAGGGTTATGGGATTCCCATAACATTTCGGTACAAGATTTATGCAATACATTTCTTAAACCCGAATTCATAGTTTGCATCAAGTCAATAATATAGTTCTTACCATAAAGAGAAAGTAGCAAGCAAAGCAATAATTTAATTGGGTTATTTGCATCAAGCGGAAATGAGGGTTGACTTTCTGGCAGCCATTGATGAAACTCAGGAGGTATAAAAGGCTTATCGTATGGAAGGCTCCGAATAATCTGGGCGTGATAATAATGATGTAAACCTTCACCTTCTGGAGAATAGAAACGATATCCAAAAGATTTTAAATTGTTATTTTCGATCAGAAACAAACCTAAATAAATGCGTGATTTTGGTATCGACCTACCGAAATCAAACTTCATCCAAACTATTGGAATCATGATTTGATAGGATTCGATTGGATCAAGATATAGGTATCTATTTTGTGGGAATTCACTGTTAACTGAAAGCTCAGAAGGAAGTGATCTAGCAAGGTCATCTCGACTTATGAGACTAGAAAAGCCAGATTGTAGCTCATTAAATAGGAGAAGCGCATTTGGTCGGTAATTCTTCAAACCTTTTTCGATGATCCCATATTTAATAAAACTAGTTGGCAGAATAGATCTAATTCTTGATCCATTAGGTTCCTCCTGCAATTGCAATCATAAAGCAAATCGGAATGATGGATAACGGATACCTTCAACAACTTTGACGTAACGCTGTACGAATGATGTTGGTGATGATGAAATGAACTCTTGTGCTTGATCACGGTTAAGAAAAAGAGATATATCTTCACAAAATACCCAGTTCGGCCAATTCGATCGCCAAGGATTGGTAACTTCTGAAATCTTTTGGCAATTACTAACTTCAGGCCAAAACCAAGCCAATCTAGACAACCAATCTAACTGTTTAAATCGATACCGCCGAAGTAATACAGAATTTATGACAAGGTCCTTATCTCTTTTGAATGACGCCAAACTGTTCCAGGTTTCCAAATCGTTTGAACGATCATCGAGCAAACTCGGAAAACGCGAAATTTAAATGCGGGGCATCAACCAATATATTTTGACCTGGTAGGACAAGGTACTCCAACCAATGAGAGATTTTAGCGGCTGCAATTCGTACTAGTCCCTCTTCACAATAAGGTTTATCTTTTCCCCGCAACCCGCTTCCTGATTTGGTTACAAAATCATTAAATGTAATTTCCATCGGATTGTCTATTTTCGATAGAAATTCTAAAATCGATCTTGGCAAAATTCTTGCGATTTTTTGGGGAAAGCCTAGGTATTCGAGAATTGGCTTATCCAAGTTATCCATTAACTTTCGTATTTTTCGATCAAATTGTTCGAATGCTGAGGGCAACAATGGCCAGGCCCAAGGTCTAAATCCTTCCCAAGGCTCGAACCATAATCCCATATTATCCAAGAGTGGATCACCAATATTTAAATCTGCAAAAGATTCGGGATGATCCTCTAAGGTTAAATCATATGCAGCATAACCTTTGTCAAATTGATTAAGCGCAATGATAAGCCCGCATCTTGAATAACAACGAACTAGATATGCGATTTCTTCTCCCGAAAGGTTATTGGCATTGAACAAATCATAGTCAATTACGAGAATATGAACCTGGTCGAAGCGGTTATCCCATATTGGTTCGGGATTTATCCCTCTTCTTGCTTCTCGACGACGATACTCTAATCCAGAGATAGCTTTGGCGAAATCATCTTTTTCTATAGTTGCGATATTGTAAAATGATCCAATTTTATCTTGGTCTTCCAATTTCTTTTTCCATAGAGCTACAGCACCAGGATCATCGTCATAAATCAAGATTTCTTTTTTCTTCATCCTATTTCTCTCCATAATATCTGGAAACATGTATTGAAGCCTGGATGCGGTTTGACAAAAGTCACTTTACAACCAATATTATCGGCAATCATACGAACAATGGTTAAACCCAACCCACTACCCCCAAATCCTAGTGCTTTACGCTCTGATGATAACTTCAACTTACGAACGAATGGTTTGAATAATTCCTCAGCTGAAGATAAATCGACTCCCGATCCTGTATCTTGAACCAGGAGTTCACGCGTTCGGCCATATATATGTGTGCTTAAATATATGCGCTTGATCTCAAATTCTAGCATTGCATTAATTGCATTAATGAAAACATTTTGGAAAATGGCGCTCCATTCGACAAATCTTGCTTCTGGTAACCGTAAATCCTCATCGATTTTGCTGGTCTCAATAATGATTCCCCGACTTAAAATACCCATTTGAGTTTTAACTTCATTTACAAGAGCCCTTGCCTTGAAACGCGCTTTGATGCTTCAATTCTCTTCATCCAAAAGTGGTGAAAACAAAGCGCGTGTGGCGCGAGCACGTTCTACCCATCTAGATAACTGTTCTGCAATTTCATTCAATGTGTAGGTTGAATTCGTATCAAAGGCTCGAATAGTTCTGACCTTCTTGATTACTTCATCAAGAAGCTGAAATTGTTTATTTACTTCATGTTCGTATGCTAAGGCAGTAATTCCAGCCGTAGCGAGTGCTCCTAAAAGCCCAACCTGACGTGCTCTAATTTCAGCATCAGATTCGGTTGCTCTAATTACTTCCCGAATTCTATCCTGAAGAGTAACGAAAACCGGTAGTGGCATTTCAGATTGATAATTTTTTAATACCTGATCTATCCGTTCAGCTTTTTCTTTTATTGGCTCGATTGCTTGTTGGGATTGGGTTCGATCCCATCCTCGTCTTGCCTCTCGCATCGCATAAAAATCGAGGGCATATCGAATAATGTATCTGAGATTTTGAAATGCGAGATTGTCTAACAATCGATCCCTTGTTACCGAGATGCTTAAACATTCCTCTTCATTTTCCTTTGCAAATTTGGTTTTATTTCGCTCTTGAGACGTGTTTACATGAACAACTCCTAAGAGACGTGAATTGGTAGGTAAATATTCAAGCCCACTTGGTACTTGAAATTCTTGGGGGAGTAATTTTGAATTGGACAAGCGATGTGAATGGTCGAGTTCAATTCCCAACCAATCACTTTCAGCTAAACCGTAAAAGGGCAAGTGAAAACCGGCATCATATACTCTGACCCCTCCGAATTCATTTAGATACTCTCTGGCTTCTTCGACTTTTATCCCAAATGGTTGTCTCTGTATTAAGTGAAAAATGCGTACTTCAAATTCGGCATCGTGTAATCTACAATTAGGGACAGGATATTCTATAATATCAGGTGTTTCCCCTGAAAACTCTAAAGAAAGACGAACTTTAAAAACTGAATTCCCGTCAGCGTTTGTTTTAGTTAAACTTTCCAGTAATTCGAGCATACCAAATGTCACGTATCGCTTCCATTTGATTTTGAAATTTCGTAACAGCCTCTGCATCTGGACTTTCTACAATTACAGTAAAAGCTCTTTGTTTATCGGTTTCAAGACTGGGATTACTTCGGAAAGGAGGCTGTAACCACCAAATTTCGCGCGCTAACTTGACTATCTCTTCATTTGCCCAACTTTGCTTGAGTTTGGAAAGGCATATTGTAGTTCCACTATAACTGCCATTTGGAAACTTGGTCCTGGTTGGAATTTGCTTGTAAAGGGCTTTAGCTTCGGTCAATTCCCCCGCATTAACTGCAGCATCCCAATCAACACTGGCATAAATCTCTTCGTGAATATCTTTCTCCGAAACTGTGAATAGTTGGATCTCTTTTGCGAGTAATTGTACAGCGAGTCTTCCTACCCCTTTTGAACCGGTTAGAGGGCGTTCGAAATTTCGAGATACACGTTTTTCTTGCTTGTGCGGCGTTCCAATTCGCATCCAGAAATCTCTGAACTCGGAAAAGTCCATTCCATGACCATTATCAATTACTTCGATGCGATCAGATTTGAATTGAATTATGACTTTGTTTGCATCTGCGTCATAACTGTTTTTTACGAGTTCCGCAAGGGCAATGTGAGGTTTTCCGACAAGACGCTCACCAAGTTCACTTAGTAAAGCTGATGAAACAGTGAATGGGATTTCATTCATGGCATTATTGGGATCATTCTTGGTCTTAATCTTTCGTCGTTCTGTTCGGTCAGCCATACTTGTTATCTCGCAACCCATTTAAGAATTCTAGGCAGAAAAAATAGGACAATTTCATTGGCACGGCATTTCCTATCATGTTTGCTAATGAAGTACAATTCTTCGCTCTAGAGAAGTCGAAGAAATCCGGGAGAAATTGCAGACGAGCTGCTTCATGGGCTGTTAAAGCTCTCTGTTGAGAGGGATGGATAAATCTACCTTGTCCTGGACATCCGTAACCACTAGTTATAGTTTGGGCCGGTTCCTTAAAAGTTGATACGCCCGTACATGGATTTATAGGTATGGCCATTTTGGTGACATCTTGGCCTCATCTCATCAGGCAGATCATAAAGATCATGATCGAATAGATACTTTATGCGTATAAGATTCTTAATACTATGTTTTGTTGGCTGATCAAGTACATCGTTATTATTTAAATGTTCTAAATCTTCGATAGCCCATTTGACATCCCTTGTCTCGGAATATCTATATTTATCCAATGTGGCATGTACTGAAATCGGGACGAGTAGCGATGCAACCAAAACATGTCGCTTGCGTTTTTGAGGGACCCCTAAGTCGACGAGATCGATCATGCCGGTATCGATCGTATAACCACAGCTTTCCAACAAGCTGACTGTGTTCTGTAATACTTTCTCATGAGAGTGAATTATATTTGGTACATTTTCAATTAGAACAAATTTGGGTTTGGCTAATTCTGCGAATTGGCCAACTCTTTCGTATAACTCGTTCCGTTCATCTTTTCGCCTAGTATGATTATTAAGATCAGAATGCCCTTGACAAGGAGGTCCAGCAAGAAGGATATCAATATTTGGCATATCTTTTAAAAATGATATTTCTTGAATAGTCGGTTTTGATCTCCCCAAACCATTTATTACAGTCCGTATATCTACCGCATAAGCCTTCTCTGGATCGAAATTGTCTTTATATACGTCCAGATTAGCAGGATCCTTATCAATAGAAAGAACTACTTTGAAGTTATAACCCGTAATTCGACAAGCTTCCCATGCGCCTAGGGATAAACCACCACACCCGCTGAACAGATCGGCTCCATTAATAACTGGAAATTTGTTATCAATTTTATCCCATTGGTTATCTTTTAAGAATTGTCTGGTCAGAGTCCTGTAAATTATTCATAATTGCCACATTTTCTAATCTTTGAATCTTTATCTTTCTTTTATTATACGATAATGGTACGGAATTATTAAAAGCTATTAAAAAATGCTGTGATCAGAGAAACCAAGGAAAACCGGTATACTGGAGGTCTAAAATCAAGCTGAAAATTCATAATACGATTACTCCGTACTATCCCTTTATGGTCATTCTCTTACCTTTTGTTACAAGTGTTTCAACTATAGTACGATTTTATAGATTGTTTAGGCCCCTTCCCGAATGGCGAAAGCCAACTTGAATTATTTTTCAACTCTGATGCTTTTCTTACTTGTATTGTTCAATCGAAGTGAATAGTTATAGGTACGAAATGGCAACTTTTTATTCAGTTTGTTGTTTGGAAATAAGTTATATTGCGGATATAACTCATAGAAAACCTTGGGTTACCTCAGACATAGAATTTTTAATACCTGCATAGATTAAATATCATTTTCTGGCCACCTTTATCTTTGGGGCCCCTCCCACCGTTCCAAAGGGCAGTTTTACTAGATGTATAATTACCTCAGCGGGGATGCCCGACCTGTCTCCCCTGATTGAAACAAAATTCAGCTTTCCCCCGGCCCCGGCCTGACCTGGTGGTCAGGGCGCACCTGAAGGGCCTGCTAGAGGCGGGGACGCGCCTGCCGTTGCTGCTGGTGTCTGCCCCGCCAATGTGAAGCTGGTGGTGAGGACAAAGTGGAGAACATGGAGAGGAAGAGGATTATCCTTATTCGGATGATTTCTGGTAGAATATCCTCAATGACACCCGTGCAACGGCAAATCTTATTGACCAACGATGATGGCATCCGGTCCCCCGGGCTGTGGGCGGCGGCGGAAGCCCTTTCCAGCCTGGGATACGTGACCGTGGCAGCGCCGCGCGAGCAGGCCTCCGGCAGCGGGCGCAGCCTGCCGCTCAGCTCGGATGGCAAAATCCAGTTGACCAGGCTGCGCATCGGCAGTCAGGAATGGCTGGTGCATTCGGTGGGCGGCTCACCCGCCCAGACCGTGCTGCACGCCGTGATGGAAATCATGCCCACCCCGCCCGACCTGGTGGTGGTGGGGATCAACTATGGCGAAAACATCGGCACCAGCATCACCATGTCCGGCACGGTCGGGGCGGCCATAGAAGCGGCCGACCTGGGCATCCCGGCCATGGCGTCCTCGCTGCAGCTCATCGACGAGAGCTACCTGAGCTACTCGCAGCGCATCGATTTTTCGGCGGCGGCGCATTTTACCTGGTTGATCGCCAAAATGATCCTGGAACAGGGCCTGCCGGCGGGAGTGGACCTGTTCAAGCTGGAGGTGCCCTCTTCGGCCACCCCGCAAACCGCCTGGCGCTTCACCCGCCTGGCCCACCACCCCTATTTCACCCCAGTGGTCAAGCGTAGCGGCGGCTGGGATTCCTCCGGTTACATCGACTACCGCATCGATCCCCCGGGGGAAGTGGCGCCCGATTCAGACCTGTATGCCCTGGTGATCGACAAGGTGGTGGCGGTGACCCCGTTGACGTTGGATATGACCGCCCGGGTCGACCTGCAAGAGCTGGCCAAAAGCATGACCGGTCACAAGACGATGCCCGGCTGCCAGGGAACGAACTCGGCTTCACGGTAGCCTATGCGCTCGGCGCGGGTGGGGGATCCCGAAGCCGTCCGGATGACCATCTCCAACAGGTCCTGGGCGGCGTCTTCCATTAATTTACCGGACAGGATGGCGCCGGCATCGTAATCCATATCGGCGGCCAGATGCTGGAAGGTGGGCGTGTTGCTGGCCACTTTCAGGCAGGGAGCGAGTCTGCCGCCAAAGACCGAGCCGCGCCCGGTGGAAAACAGCACCAGGCTGCACCCACCTGCCACCTGCCCGGTAACGGAAATGGGATCGTTGCCGGGGGTATCCATGAAAACCAGCCCGGGGCAGTCGACTGTTTCGGCGTACTCATAGACCTGCATAAGAGGGGTGCTGCCGCCCTTGGAAACTGCCCCAAGCGACTTTTCGAAAATGGTGGTCAGGCCGCCGGCCTTGTTGCCGGGGGAAGGGTTGTTATCCAAGCTGACGCCCAGCAGCTCAGCCTGCGCCTGCCACCACTGGATGCGCTCGACCAGCTTCTGCCCGACTGCCAGGGAAGACACGCGTGAGGTCAGCAGGTACTCAGCCCCGTAGATTTCAGGGGTCTCAGACAGAACTATCGTGCCTCCGGCTGCGACGAGTTGGTCGGCGATCTGGCCGATCAGCGGATTGGCTGTCACGCCCGACCAGCTATCGCTGCCGCCGCATTGCACGGCCACCTTCAGGCTGGCAAGCGGGACAGGCACGCGCCGGCTGCGGTTTACCTGGTGAAGCATGGCCTGCACGGCCTGCCGCCCGGCGGCAATGGTGGCTTCGATGCCGCCCAGTTCTTGCAATGCCAGGTAGGGGCCGATTTGGCAGGCGCCGGGACCTTCGGCTTGAGCGCCGCGGCAGGCTTCGACCTGGCTGGCGAGCTGGTTTACCTCGCAGCCAAGGCCAACGAAGACAATCCCGCCCACGTTGGGGTGGCCGATCAGGTTGAGCAGCGTGCGCTGCAGGTACTGCTGGGCCAGCGATCCGGCCGGGACGCTGCAGCCCGAAGAATGGGTGATGGCGAGCACGCCGTCCACGTTGGGGTAAACCGCTAATGTTTCTGGGGTGAAAGATTGGGCGATAGCGCGGGCGGTTTGTGCCGAGCAGTTGACCGTGGAAACCACCAGGATGTAATTGCGTGTGCCGCTCAGGCCGTGCAGGCGCGGGTACCCCAAGAAAAGACGCTCTAGCAGGGCAGGTGGCTGATAAGGGGCGACCGTTTGGATGGCGAAATTGCGCGCCAGGTCGCCTACCTCCAGGTTGTGGCTGTGGATCCAATCCCCGGCGGCAATCGGGGCCGAGGCAATCCCAATCCGGCAGCCGTAGCGCAGGATTTCCTGGCCAGGGGCGAGGCTGCGCAAGGCGAATTTATGGCCGGCTGGGATTTTTTGACCTGTGGTGAGCCGGTCAAACGGCAGGCCCGGCAAGTCGGCAGATATCACTTCGCCCGGCAGGATAGCCTCTTTGGCAATCGCCAGGGGATCGCGCCGGTCGAGACGGATCGCTATGTGAGAGAAATGGATCAAGCTTTTGCCGTTAAACGTTAAAGCGAATGTTGAGGATGTCGCCATCCCGCACGATGTATTCCTTGCCTTCCAGGCGCAGTTTCCCTTTCCCGCGCGCTTCGGTCATACCGCCCAGCGCCATCAGGTCGGTGTAAGTGACCACTTCGGCGCGGATGAAGCCCTTCTGCAGGTCAGTGTGGATCTCCCCGGCTGCCTCCGGGGCGGTGGCGCCGCGGTGTACGGTCCAGGCGCGCACCTCATCTGGCCCGACGGTGAAAAAGGATTCCAGGCCGAGCAGGTCGTAGGAGAGGCGGATCATGCGGTTGAGGCTAGGCTCGGCAATACCATACTCGGCCAGGAAGAGGGCGGCTTCGTCGGGGGGAAGCTGGGCGATGTCCATTTCCAGGCGCCCCTGCAGGTCTACCACCTGGCTGAGCTTATGCGGGTAATTGATCTCAGGCGCCTTTTGTCCCTCGGCCAGGTTGAGCACCACCAGCACCGGTTTGCGGCTGAGGAAGCCAAAACCGGAGAGCAATTTCTCTTCTTCGGCGGAGATGGACACGTCGCGCAGGGGTTTCTCGGCGGAAAGCTCCCTCTGGAAACGTTCAAAGAGGGTCACATCCCGGTCGATGGCGGCTTTCTCGCGCCCGCCGCCCTTCTGGCGTTCCTCGTGCAGCCGCTCCAGCTTGCGCTCCACGGCAATCAGATCGTTGAGCACAAACTCGCTGTCCATGGCCGCCAGGTCGCGGCGGGGGTCGACGCTGCCGTTGATGTGGGGGACGTTTTCGTCCTCGAAGCAGCGCACAACGTGGATAAAGCCGTCCATCTGGGTAAGTTGGTTGAGTAAGGTGCCCGAAATGCCGGTCTTGCCGGCGCTGCCGTCCAGGCCGGCGATATCGGCGTAAGTCACCTTGGCATAGATGGTTTTCCTGGGTTTGAACATGGCTGAAAGACGGTCGACACGCGGGTCAGGCACGTCTACCACGGCGGTGTGGACCTCAATTTTGCCGGTAGCAATCCCGGTCGGCTGGGTGCCGTGCGTGAGGGCATTAAAGAGGGTGGTTTTCCGGATTGTGGGAGGCCGAGAATTCCAAGTCGCATAGATTTCTGACACCTTGACCCTTCTGGCAATATTCGATATACTTACTTTCTGCAAGGCGAAGTGGCGGAATAGGCAGACGCGCACGACTCAAAATCGTGTACCCTCGGGTATGTGGGTTCGATTCCCACCTTCGCCATTGAAGATTATGGTTCATGGGGATTTACCGTGGAGTTCACCACGGAGATTCCCAATGAACCAAGATTATAACCAGTGTTCGGTTGAATTCATAGGGTCGTTTGGATTATTATTTAACCGAGACGCCTATCCCCACTATTTTACGATCTGGCTCTTTTGGAATCCCCTTGATGGACTTCACACCAAATCCCAACGAACCTCTTGAAATCGTTTTCATTTTTGAGCTATAATATAATTATTCCAGCAAGTTGTTCTTGGCTGCCCGAACCGAGAAATGGTATAATTTACCACAGATAGAAGCATTTTAACCAGATGAAATGGGTTGTTTTTATATTTCTCATTAAATATTATTAAGCGGGTTCCACAACGGTTTTATTTATCTCGAATTGCCAGGTCTGCTCGTTGAATTAATGTAATCGTTTCCTTTGAAATCCTTCGATTTTTCGGAATGTCGCAGGTAGAAATGGTGAACAAACGCAAAACGCGCACACTTTCGATCCAGAAAGTCGCTACCATTCGCCAGGTTGCCGAAATGGCGGGGGTGTCTATCGCCACTGTTTCACGTGTCTTTGCCGGGTCCGACCTGGTAAGCCGAGAGCTGGTCGAACGAGTACAGGCTGCAGCCCACTCGGTCAACTACCAGCCCAACCGCATCGCCCGCAACCTGCGCACACAGAAGACCCACTCTGCCGCTGTGGCGGTATCGGATATCGAAAACCCTTTCTTCACCAGCGTAATCCGCGGGGCTGAACGCGTGCTGCGCAACGCCGGCTATACCCTGCTGCTGACCAACTCGGATGAAGACGAGCAGCTCGAGATGGAACACCTGCTCAATCTGCGCGCCGAAGGGGTAGCGGGCGTGATCCTGGCACCAACTCATGAGGATCCAAAGCGCTACGAACAGTTCTTGCAAACGGGTTTGGTGATCGTCGCCATCGACCGCTGTCCAATGAATCTGAAGATCGACCGGGTGACGGTCAACAACATAGAAGGGGCCCAAACCGCAGTCCGGCACCTGATCGACCAGGGGCACACCAAGATCAGGATTCATCACCGGGCTGCCCAAAATCAGCACAGCCTTCGAACGCCTGCTGGGTTTCGAGCAGGCCATGAAGATCCACAATCTGCCAGTCAATCCGCAGTGGGTCCAACCGGGCAATTTCCGCCGTGAAAATGGGTTTATGGCGATGATGGACATTTTAAGGCTGGAGGATCGCCCAACTGCAGTCATATCAGCTAACAACCTGATGACCCTGGGCGCCCTGCAGGCCATCTACGAATATAAACTGCGCATCCCCGGCGATATCGCCATCGTCGGGTTCGACGACATGGCGTGGGCCAGCTCACTCAATCCACCCCTGACCACTATCGCCCAACCCACCCACGAACTGGGGTCGGTCGCCGCCCAGCTCCTGCTAGACCGGATCAACGACCCCCAGCGGCCTTTCCGGCACGTGATCCTGGATACACAATTGATCGTGCGTAAGTCGTCAGGCGTACACTACGTCCTGGAAACGAATTGAGCTGTTTTTTTTACTGGTTAAGTTGAATACCATCCTTCGCATTGTTATGCCCTTTCTGCTGATCCTATTAGCCGCCGCCTGCCAGGTAGGGCGCACACCGGCAGTTCCTACTGCCACACTGCCGCCGCCCGGGCCGCCGCCAGTGCAGCTCAGCGGGAAAGGGCCGGCCCAGGAAACCATCCAGTGGAGCGGGCCGGCCATTCTCCATATCACTGCCAGCCAGGGCAGCCAACCATTTGTGGCGGCCCTGGCCAGCGGCCTGGATTTACAACCATTGGAGAACGCCAGCGGCGCGGTGGACGATTACCGCGGCTACGATTTCAAGGCTTCCGGGAATACCGGCCTTGCCATCCAGGGCGACCGAACCTGGAAGGTCACAGTCTACCCGGTAGATCCGCGCTATTTCACCAGTCTGAAAGTGCCGGGAAAATACCAGGGCAATGGCAGCGCGGTGGTTATCATCGTGGGGAAATATAGCGTCGCTACCTTTGAAAAGGACCGGGCGCAGGATTTCCAGGCCTGGGCTTACGGGCCGGGCGGGGTGGGCAAAGAGCTGTATATCAACCCGGACGGCGATTACAAGGGCAAAGCGGTGCTGCCCAAAGGCGCCGGTTGGATCGTGGTGTCGGCCAAGGGGCCCTGGTCGGTAGAAATCCAATTGCCCTGCTGCGAAGTACCCCCCGGGGGATATTAGGGGTGGGTGTTATTTCTCATAAATGCGGTAAATATTGCCGTTGGTCCCCACCAGAACGGGCTGACCTGAGTCCAATCCCTGGGGGGCAGCCATCGATAAAATGCTGCCGGCGATCTGCGCTGCGGCGTTCCAGGCTTTCCAGGACCTGCCGCGGTCGTGGGATACCATAAGCTGTTCATGGCTGGCGACCAGGACACTCTTCCCTGAAGCTACCAGCACGCTGACCTCGGCCTCAAACATCCCTTCAGCAACCGGCGTCCAGGTGTGCCCGCCGTCCTGCGAGCAGAAGAGCGCTCCCAATTCGACGCCGGCATACATCACCGTCTGATCACCTGCGGAAGATACTCCCAGGGACAGCACTGCGCCAACATTTTCTGGGAACTCCACCTCGCGCCAGGCGCGCCCGTTGTTCGTGCTGCGGAACAGGCCTGATTCGGCTCCAGCCAGCAGGATGGACTGGCCTCCGTCAGCAGCGGGCAGCGTGGCAAGGGAAAAGATATGCCAGTCTAAGAGACCGAAATTCCAGCGCACCCATTTGTTCCCGCCATCCTGTGAGACAAGGATACCGTCCTCAGCCGTGCCGGCGTAAAGGTTGGCGCTGCCAGAAGCAGCCAGGGCGGTAATCACCGGCAGCGGCGACCCACAGGGAACCGCCTGCCAGGTTTGCCCGCCATCCTCCGAGCGCAGGAACCCGCCTACCATGCCAGCCACCAGCAAGGCTGGCTTTGTGGGCTGCGCCAGGCTGAGCAGGGCCGTGATGGCAACCGGCTCAGCCAACCCCAGGGAGGTCAAGGCATCCTGCCAGTTGCTTCCCCCATCCCTGGATACCAGCAGGGTGTGCTGCGTACCGGCAAAACAAACCGGCTGGCGCTTGAAGTCTGACGAAAAGGCCAGGCAGCTAAACATAGTATTGCGAAGGTCATTTTCCATAGCAGTCCAATAGAGAAATAATCAAAACGATTACCAGGTCTAGGTCTCCAACACGGTTTCGGGTTTCTTGTGATGGATAAGCACATCCACGGTTAAAAGCAGGGCGGCGGCGGTGATACTCCGATAAGCAGCCGCCTGGACGACGCTGGCCGAATCCAGCACGCTGATCTGTGAAGCCGGGACGGCCTGTTTGCGAAAAATATCATAGCCGCTGCCCGGCCCGGCATGTTTGAGGTCGGCCATGACTTCATCGGGCTTGAGGCCGGCGTTGGCGGCGATGGCGCGCAGAGGAACATCCATGGCGCCCACCAGGATGCGATAAGCGGCGGCTTCATCCGGATCGACAGCCTGCTGCAAGGCTGCCTGCAAGGCCGGCTTACAGGCCAGGAATGACAGACCAGCCCCGGGCAAAATGCCCTTCAGCATCGCCCCACGCATGGCTTCGGCAGTCCGCTCAGCCAGGTCTTTACGCACCTTGATCTCGCTTTCGGTGGCGCCGCCCACCCATAAGATGGCGGAACCCCCCATCACTTTGCCGATGCGCTGGCGGACGATATTGCGGGTTTCTCCGCTGTCCAGGCTGGCATGCAGGTTTTTCAGTTTATGGAAATGCTGGCGAATCTTACGCGGATCGCCCTGCCCGCCGATAATACCAAAATACTGGTCCTTAGCCCACACACTGCGCGCCTGCCCGAAGTTGCGGGCGCTGACCGAACTCGAGCGTTTCCCCGGCCTGGCGCGTCATTGGAGCCCCCCCGGTGAGCACGCCGATATCTTCGATGGCGGCCATCTGGTAATCCTGGCGAGAATAGGGAGTGTTGACGGTAAAGACCGGCAGGATAGCGCGGGTGGACTCCATCGTCAGAAAACCGACACAGGTATCGCTGATCGTGCTGCAAATCAGCATCAGAGCGGTTTTGCCGGCTTTTTTGGCCTCAGTGATCATGCGCACCAGGTGGTGCAGGTCATCGACGACAAAATCGGTGGCCAGCACGGCGGCGTTTTCAAGGTAGGCGCGGTTCTCAGCCAGTTGGTTGATCATCGCCTTGGAATGCAGCATGCCTTCCCAAAAGGCCCCCTCGGTATATTCATAATCCAGGCCACGGCTCTGCCCCGAACGCAGCTCAAAATGTCCGTATTCGCCGATCGTTTCGAAAATTTCACCCAACATTTTGGCCATGGCCGGGTCGTAGCAGATCGATTCGGCAATATGCACGAGCATATCCTTGCCTGCGACCGGCCTGGACATTTTCGCCAGCTCGTCATGGACCAGCCGTGCCCCTTTTTCGAGGTAAGCGCGCAGCGGCATAGCTGACCCGCCGTTGACGATATGGCGGACGCCCTGCTGCAGGACTTCGTTAAAAAGGACAGCGGTAGTGCTGGTGCCATCGCCACAGTCTTCGCGCATCCGCCAGAGAAGGTGGCGCAGATACATGGCGCCAATATCCTCGTCGCGGTCGGGAAGCTGGATGATCCTGCGGGCGATCAGGCCGCCGTCATCCATCAGCTCGGGCGACCGGTCAGACGGGGTTGTAGACACCGCTACCAGGCGCGGCAGCGGGCCCAGGGTGGGCTGGATGGTTTTGACCAGTTTATCCACACCTCGCAGCAGGCCGCGATAGGTTTTGGGTTGTCCTGTCACACCGAATGAAGCCGTTTTTGGAACCTTGCTCTTCAATTCCTGATACTCCCGGTTTATAAAATTTAATGGCTCAGTCTGGCTGGTCTGATTCTAACCGCAAAACAAGGCGACAGTTGTTAATCACAAAGACCAGCCAGAAGGCTGGAAAAACCACTAATAAAAGCAGGCTGACCCTGGAAGCCAGAAACCCCAGCAGGATCGCCAGGGCAATCAGGCCGAGCGTGTTGCTCAAATGGCGCGTGGCCAACAGTAAACCGTTGCGCATGGCCAGGCGGATGCCAACGTCGTACAGCACGATCTGCGGGCAGGCGTACAGATACAGGGCGGTCAGGAAAAAAAGCCCGGCCAGGTCGGCGCACAGCCCGACCCAGGCGACGGTTGGGACAGGGTTCAGCCCCAGCAGAGGGGTGCTCCCGGCCGCCGCCACCAGCGGCAGAGCTATCAATCCTCCCAGCAGGATACCTCGCAAGAAAAAATGGCCAAAGTCACGAAAAAAATCCAGCAAAGATGGATCGGGTTCGCGCAGGATCGTCCTGGCAATTACCGCGCCCATGGCCAACCAGCCGGGCCCCAAGGTGAGGGCTCCCAGAAGGATACCCGGGATGACGAAGCCTGCCGCCAGGCCCAGCATGAGCGCAGGCAGGCTGGCCAGGGTAAAGAAAAAGCCTGCCAAAAGCACTCTCGGCAGCCCGAACCAGAGGGCCAGGGCAGTTTCTTTGACATAAGTATTCTGGTCTAAGATGGGAAGATCTTTGTCATCCAAAGTGTAAATCCATCGCGGCCGGAAACAGGCTTAAGAATAAGATAGGGGTCATATCATATCACACATGGGCCCCGGCTTGCCGGCCTGCCATCTAGCCTTTCAGGCCAGTCACGGCAATACCCTGGATGATAAAGCGCTGAGCCAGCAGGAAGAAAAGCAGCACCGGCGCCACGGAAATCATGATGCCCGCCAGCACCTGCGAGCGGTTGCCGGTGCCCATATAACCTTGCAGTGTGACGATCGCCAGTGGGAAGGTGAACTGGTCATTCGAGCGCAGATAGAGCAAGGCTTGCAAGAAGTTGTTCCAGGAGCCCAGGAAGGTAAAAATGCCCAGCGCTGAAAGGCCGGGGCCGATCAGCGGGAGCATAATCTGGAAAAAGATGCGCAAGAAACCGGCGCCATCGATCTTGGCGGCGTCCATTAAGGCTTCGGGCAGCGACATAAACTGCTGGCGCAGCAGAAAAATACCAAAGGCGCTGGTCAGGCCGGGCAGGATCAGGGCCCAATGGGTATCCAACATCCCCAGGCGGGCGATGATAATGAAAGTAGGGATCAAGATGACCGTGCCTGGCACCATCATCGTCGCCAGGAACATGAAGAACAGGGTATTCCTGCCTCGAAAGTGCAGCCGGGCGAAGGCAAAAGAGGCCAGCGAACAGGTCAACAATTGCGAAAAAGTGACAATGACGGCAATTTTCACGCTGTTCCAAAAGAACAACAAAAACTTAATTTGGGGCGAGTTAATCACCGCCGCATAGTTTTGCCACTCGAAAGCGGTAGGCCAAAAGCTGGGGGGGAGGACATAGGTTTGAGATGGGTTACGCAGGGAGTTGGCAAACAGCCAGCTAACCGGCGCAAACTCAATGAACGCCATGATAACCAGAAGGGTCCAGAGGATTACTTCGCCAATGTAAAAGGCAGGTGAATGTTTCCTGCCCTCTTCAACATTTTTTTCTTCCTTTAGCTTCAACCGCGGAAGATTTTGAACCGAAGCCATTCACGCCTCCAATGGATTACTCGTAATTGACCCACTTGTTCGCGAACCAGAATTGGAACAGGGTGATCAGCAGCAGGATGATCAAAAAAGTCATCGAGATGGTTGCGGCATAGCCCATCTCATACGCTTTAAAACCTTTTTCATAGATATACAGGGCGATCAAACGGCTGGCGTCCTTCGGCCCGCCGCCGGTCAATACCCAGGCATTATCAAAGACCTGCGAAGCTCCAATGATGGAGGTCACCACGCAGAAAAAAGCCGTCGGCGAAAGCAGCGGCAAAGTGATAAAGCGGGTGAGTTGGAAGCGGCCAGCCCCATCCATCTTGGCTGCTTCAATAATTTCTGTCGGGATACCCTGCAGGCCGGCCAGATAGAGCACCATCATATAACCGCAGGCGCGCCAGACATCGTACATGATCACCGAAGGGATCGCCCAGCCATTGCTGGACAGCCAGGGGATGACAGATATCCCAACCACGCTCAACAAATAGTTCAGCACACCCCGGTCGGTAGTCAACAGATACTGCCAGACGACCGCCAGTGAAGCGCTGGTGGTCAATACCGGAAAAAATAAGGCCGTGCGCAGCAAGTACTTGATCACCCCGGGCATGGCCCGGTTGACCCCCATCGCCAGAAGAATGCCCAGCACATTATTAAAAAAACAGGCCCCCAACACAAACTCGAGTGTAACCAAATAAGAATTTGCCAGGCGGGGGTCCTTAAAAATCTCGGCGATGTTCGAAAACCCGACGAAAACCGGCGGGCTAAGGAGATCGTATTTCATGAAGACCAGACCAATCGACATCAAAATCGGCACGATCAAAAATGCCAGGATTGCCAGCACGGCCGGCGTGATGAAGCCATAGCCGGCAGCGGTTTCAGTTTTCTTATAGTTCCAACCCCTGGTCCTTATGCCGGTAATACTAGCCATGTTTCCTCCGCATCAATAATGGCGTCTCAGGAATTTTAAGCGCAGTTCTAATTCTACAGGAAAATTCAGATAATTGGAAGTCTTCGGATTTTAGGGTGTGAGCGTGCATCTGCACGCTCACACCCCAAAGTCCGGAAGTTCACTATGAATATTCCCATGCAGACAAACATCTTCTGGGGGATCATGATCCCCCAGAAGAATGTCGGGGACTGAAAACAGAGCCTTTTATTTTACTGGCCCTTGATCTTGTCCATCTCGGCCTGAAGTTCAGCGTGACCTTTGGCGAGGCCGTCGGCAACAGAGACTTCGCCGTTCCAAATGGGAGCCAGGTTGCGGTCCACGATGGGCTCGATTACGTTGAAGTTGGTGGGCGCCTGCAAGGCCTTGGCGCCGGAGAGCGATTCGTAGAAGATGGCGGTGTTCTTCGGGCCGTATTGCGTGAATTCGGGCATCGAAGCCACGGATTTCAGGGCGGGGATGTTGCCACCTAACTTGGTCATGGCGAGCGAGGGGCCGGGGCCAGACAGGGCTACGGCCACATCATAGGCTTCATTGGGGGTCTTGCTCTTGGAAGAAACGCCCCAACCATCCGTACCGGCATCCGTGAGGATCGGACCGCTCTTGTGCGGCTGGTAGACCAGGTCGTAATCGGTGAATTTGTTCTGCAGCAAGCCGGCGATGCACCAGCGGCCGCAGGTGCGCATGACCAGGTTCCCGGCCAGGAATTGGCCTTGCTCGTCCCAGCCCTTGGGATTGGGGGCAACTTTGTACTTGAGCACCAGGTCAGCCATGAACTGCACGGTCTCGGCCACTTTGGGGTTATTGAGGTTGGAATTCACCTGGTCATCGGTCAGGTAGCCCTGGCCATCGTTCTGGTAGAACCAGGATAGCCAGCCGAAGACGCCGGAAGGCCAGAAGTTATAGGCATAGCGATCCGAGGCAGTGCCCTTGACGTTGGCGACCTTCTGGCAGAGCTGCAGAAAATCGTCCCAGGTCATGTGCATGGGAACCGTAATGCCGGCATCCCCCATGATCTTGGTGTTGTAGTACAGAACCATGTTGTTCCAGGAGAAGGGGATCTCGAGGAGCTTGCCCTTGTACTTGAGCATGTCGGTCAGCACAGGGGCGACGTCGGTATTGATCATGTTGGTGGTAGCCGGATCGGCTGCCAGGTAGGGAGCAAGATCAACCAGGATGTTCTTGATG
Source organism: uncultured Chloroflexia bacterium (assembly GCA_963820415.1). GTDB lineage: Bacteria > Chloroflexota > Anaerolineae > Anaerolineales > Anaerolineaceae > CAWFZT01. Next base: position 989,819 of record CAWFZT010000006.1, read on the forward strand.
CCCAGCAGCGGGATGCCTTCAATGGCGATCATGATTACATCCACCTGCTCTCCGCCGGCGATCTGGGTGATGACCTTATCAGCATATTCCGACCAGTTAGCCATCGTGGTCTGATAGACATTCAGCGTGATGTTCTTGGTGGCCAGTTGATCCTTGATCTGTGCCCCAAACCCGTTCAATTGATCAATAGCCATCTGGGAGGTGGCGCGGATGGTGACATTGGCCTTGGCGGCTGGAGCGGTGGTGGAGGTGGGTTGGGCAGCGGCTGGCGCCTGAGTAGCAGTTGCCTGCGGAGCGCAGGCAGCCATGATGGCGCCACCCGATATAAGGCTGGCGAGCCTTAGAAAATCTCGACGCCCGATTTGTTTACTTACTTTATCAGACATTGTTTCTTCTCCTGTTTTTATAGATTGCATGGATACGATTTGTTAAAGGGATCAACACACGCACAACCAGTTAGGATAAATCACCTCCTTTATCAACGATCAAGCTTCAAACATATATTATATAGCGGAAACGGGCTAACCAGAAAGAGAAGCGACGATGGCTTTGGAAACGATTACATTATTGGGAAGGCACAACACTCGGGCTGATAAGAATATCGTACAATTTTGGTCTTTATTTCTTATATTACCAGGAAGAAACGAGCGGAAAACCGTCTCCAGGTGAAAATACTTTATTATCCTTGGTCTTTTTTAAATAATCCGGTGTTATTCTTGAGTGAATGCTGAATTTGTAGGGAATATTTTGACAAATTTCGAAAACTATACTATAGTTAATTGTAAACGTTGTCAGCGTTTTGTCAAGCTTTTTTCCCTTTTTTTCTTCATAAAAGGACAGCTCATGGTTAGCAACCCCCGGTTTCATTATCGCCATGCTAAGACGCGAGAAATTTCTTTTCCCCTGGGCGGCATCGGCACCGGCTCAATCGGCCTGGCAGGCAATGGACGCCTGATCGATTGGGAAATCTTTAACCGGCCCAACAAAGGCAGCTTCAACGGTTTCTCGCACTTTGCAGTCAAAGTCGAACGCAGCCCGCATGGCGGGCAAGACCGGCAGGTGGTGGACGCCCGCGTTTTGCAGAGCGACCTGCACCCGCCCTACTCGGGGATCATCAATGGGCCGGCGTTCAATTCATTTGGGTTCGGCCCCAGCCGAGAATTTCTAACCGGCCTGCCGCATTTCCAATCTTTGGAATTTACCGGTGAATTCCCCCTAGCCGGGCTCGATTTTGTGGATGAAAAGTTTCCCGGTAAAGTCCGGCTGACGGCTTTCAACCCATTCATCCCATTGAATGACTTCGACTCCGGTCTGCCGGCGGCCTTTTTCGAATTCGATGTGGAAAATACCCGCGCCGAGGCCCTGGTCTATAGCCTGTCCGGCACGCTCAGCAATCCGCTGCCGGCCAATAACCTGCAGACGATAAAAAGAGAGACCAACCGGGCCTATCTGCACCTTGCCTCCGACTGCCCCGAGGCTTCCGAGGCTCCCAAAACTGGCCCGGGCGATTTAACCCTGGGCGTGGAAAGTGAAGAGATCAGCGCCCAGGCCTACTGGTACCGCGGCGGCTGGTTCGACAACCTGGAGGTCTACTGGCAGGATTTCAACCGGCCGGGCGAGCTGAAACCGCGCAGCTACCCGGCCGAAAAGGCCGGGGCGAATAACTCCGGCAGTCTGGCGGCGCGCTTCACCCTGCCACCCAGCGCCTCCCGGCGCGTGCGCTTTGTGATCACTTGGAACTTCCCCTATTACGAGAACTATTGGAACAACGACACCAATAAGATCTCCAAGGAAAAAGGCCTACCCACACGCTGGATCAATTATTACGCCACCCAGTTCATCAATTCGCTGGTCAGCGCCCATTACGCCCTGGAGAATTGGGACAGGTTGTTCGCCGAGACCCTGTCCTTCAAGGAAGCGTTATACTCTTCCGACCTCGACCCGGCGGTGATGGATGCTGTGGCGGCAAACCTGGCAGTCATCAAAGGCCCAACCGTCTTACGCCTGGAAAACGGCACCTTCTATGGCTTCGAAGGCTGCCACGCCAACGCCGGGTGCTGCGAAGGTTCCTGCACCCACGTGTGGAACTACGCCCAGGCAGTGCCATTTCTTTTCCCGGCCCTGGAGCGCTCCATGCGGGCAGCCGACTTTACATTTAACCAACGCAGCGATGGGGCGATGCGCTTCCGCCTGCCGCTGCCGGCCGGCCTGACCGCCGAAGATTACTGGGTCTTTCATCCTTGCGCAGACGGGCAGTTTGGCAACGTGCTGAAAGCCTACGCCGACTGGAAAATCTGCGGAGACACCCAATGGCTGCAAAAATTCTGGCCAGCGATCAAGAAAGCTATCGAGTTTGCTTGGGCGCCCAGTAACGAATACCGCTGGGACCCCGAGAAGCAAGGGGTGCTGTCCGGGCGGATGCACCACACCCTGGACATGGAGCTGTACAGCCCGGACGCCTGGCTGAGCGGTTTTTATCTGGCAGCGTTGAAAGCCGGCGCCGAAATAGCCGAGGTGATGGGCGAGCCTGAAACCGCCACAGAGTACCGCCGTATCTTCGCAAAAGGCAAAGCCTGGGTAGACAGCCGCCTGTTCAACGGCGAATACTATCACCAGTTGATTGACCTGAAAGACAGGTCTGTATTGAAGAGGTTCGAATCCGGCATCGCCTCGTTATCCGCCAAGGTGATGGATGCCTATTGGGATGAAGAGCACCAGGAAATCAAATATCAGATTGGCGAAGGCTGCGAAATCGACCAGCTCCTGGCGCAGTTTCACGCCAACATCTACGGCCTGGGGGATATTTTCGATCCCGGGCAGGCCCACGTGGCGCTGCGCTCGTTATATAAATACAACTTCAAGCAGTGCATGCGTGAAGCTTATAACCCCTGCCGGGTATTCGCCCTCAACGACGAGGCCGGCCTAGTGATGTGCGCCTGGCCTGAAGGAACGAAGAAACCGGTCATCCCTATCCCGTATTCGCAAGAAGTGATGACCGGCTTTGAGTACGCCGCGGCCGTGTTGATGATCCAATCCGGGCTGGTAGATGAGGGCCTGCAAGTGGTCTCGGCTGTCGCGCGCCCGCTACGACGGCGAAAAACGCAACCCGTGGAACGAGATCGAATGCGGCAGCAATTACGCCCGCAGCATGGCCAGCTACGCCCTGCTGACCGCCTTCAGCGGCTTCGAGTTCGACCTTCCTCACCAGATGATCGGCTTCAACCCCTTGCGCCTGCAGAATGGGCGCTTCCAGGTCTTCTGGTCGCTGGCCACCGGCTGGGGGATGTACCGCCAGGCTCCGCAAAAAATTGAGCTGGAAATCATCAACGGCGGAATCGAGCTCCAACGCCTGCACCTGCCCTTCCTGAAGGAAAAGGCGGTTAAGTCGATCCACCTGGGCCGCAACCAGGCGACCTTCACCCAAAATGACGGAGAAATTATCTTCATCCGGCCGGTAAAAATCTGGAAAGACAACCCGCTGGTGATCAACCTCGCCTGATCTAACTGAATCTGTGCATCCTATTCATTCGAAGGAGAATACGTCGTGAAAGGCAAAGCCATCCCCTACCCAAAGAAAGAACTGTACCGCGAAAAAGGCCTGCCGGCCTTGCGAGGCAGGAACTTGCTCCAGGTAGCCCTACCGATGGGCGGCATCGGCGCCGGCTGCATCTGCCTGAATGGGCAGGGCGGCCTGCAAGACTTCTCGATCCGCAACGCCCCGGCCGTTTCAGCCGTACCAGACGGCCATTTCCCGCAAGACAGCGCCTTCGCTACTTTATATATTCCCTCCAGGGGAATCGCCCGCCTGCTGGAAGGGCAGATGCCGACCGAGCGCATCTACGACCAGGGCCTCAAGGGCCAGGGTTATCGCTGCGGCGGGTTCGAGGGCCTGCCGCGTTTCCGTGGTTGCACCTTCAAGGGCGAATATCCCTTCGGCTACGTCAAACTGGATGACCCGGATATCCCGCTCAAGGTGACAATCACCGGGTTCAACCCGTTTATTCCGCTGGATGATAAAAATTCGTCCATCCCGTGCGTGGTGCTGGAATACACCTTCGATAACCCCACCAGCGAAGCGGTCAAATATGAGTTCTCCTACCACATGTCGCACTTTGCCTACGGCGGCACCGGTTACGATTACGACCGGACGCGCAATGCCATCATCCCCGATACAGGGGCTTACATGTACAACCTGGAGGACCCAAACTCGACCTTGTTTGGAAGCTGCGCCCTGGGCGTGATCGGATTTTCTCCAGCAATCAAAGCCATGTGGTTCCGTGGCGGCTGGTTCGACAGCATCTCAGCCCTGTGGAAAGAGATTTCAACCGGTGCCTTCACCACCAACAACGGGGCCAAGGCCGAAACCAGCCAAGGCCGTAACGGCGCCTCGATCCTGCTCAAAGGAGAGCTGCAACCGGGCGAAAAGGTCACATACCCCATCGTCATTACCTGGTATTTCCCCAACGTGGATTATGCTTTCGGAGAGCAGAAAAAGGCCGAAGGGGAAGACATTAATTCATACGCCGAACACGGCAGCACCGCCGGAGGCTGTGGGCCGGGCTGCGACTGCAAGCCGGCCAAACCGCCGCGCTGGAAACCCTATTACACCTCGCAGTGGAAAGACGCCAAGGACGTACTCAAATACGTGCGCGACCAGTACACTTCGCTGCGCGGGCGCACCCAGACTTTTCACGACGCCCTGTTCCGCTCCACCTTGCCCGCCTACGTGCTGGATGCAGTTTCCGCCAACCTGGCGATCATTAAATCACCCACCGTGCTGCGCCAGGCTAACGGCAATCTGTGGGCCTGGGAAGGCTGTTTCTGCAACAGCGGCTGCTGTCACGGCTCATGCACGCACGTATGGAACTACGCCCAGGCCATCCCACACCTCTTCCCGCAGCTCGAGCGCACCTTGCGTGAGCAGGAATTACGGCGCTCAATGGACGAGCGCGGGCACGTCAATTTCCGCTCGGCGCTGCCGGACGGGCCGACCTCTCACACCTTCCACCCCGCTTCGGACGGGCAACTGGGCGGGATTATGAAGATCTACCGCGAATGGCAAATCTCGGGGGATAAAGACTGGCTGTATGAAATGTACCCGCTGGCGAAGCGCAGCATGGATTTCTGCATCGAGTATTGGGACCCCGAGCACCTGGGCGTTTTGATGGAACCCCACCACAACACCTACGACATCGAATTCTGGGGACCGGACGGCATGTGCACCAGTTTCTACCTGGGGGCGCTGGCTTGTATCGCCCAGATGGCGAAGGATTCCTGCCATCCCGAAGAGGCCGGTTTTTACGAGGAGCTGGGGAAAAAAGGCGCCGCCTACCTGGACGAACACCTGTTCAACGGGGAATATTACCAGCAGAAGGTGATGCTGACGGGCCTGCGCGCCTCGCCTTCAGAGGAAGATTTAAAGAAAGTGCAAGAAAATAACCCGGAAGAGCATGCCCTGCTGATCGGTGAAGGCCCGAAATACCAGTACGGCACAGGCTGCATCAGCGATGGGGTGTTTGGCGCCTGGCTGGCCAATTTGTGCGGGATGCAGTCGATGCAGAACCGCGCCAACCTGCGCAAGAACCTGCAGGCGATCTTCGAGTACAACTTCAAAGACTCGCTGTGGGAGTACGCCAACCCGCAGCGCCCAGGCTATGCCATCGGCGACGAACCCGGCCTGCTGTTATGCACCTGGCCGCACGGTGGAAAACCCACCCTGCCTTTCGTCTACTCAGACGAGGTGTGGACGGGCATCGAATACCAGGCAGCCGCGCATATGATCGCCGAAGATCTGGTCGACGAAGGCCTGACGGTAGTGAAAGCGCTGCGTTCGCGCTACGATGGTCTGGCGCGTAACCCCTGGAATGAGTACGAATGCGGAAATTACTACGCCCGGGCCATGGCTAGCTACGGCCTGTTGATCGCTTTGAGTGGCTTCCGCTATTCAGCGCCGGCAAAGACCCTGTACCTGGAGCCGAGAATCGCTGTTGATCCATTCAAGGTGTTCTTCTCGACCGCCACCGGCTGGGGGACGATCGTGATCAAAGGTCACGAGGTTTCTATCCACCTGGAGGAAGGCCGGCTGCAGGTGGAGAAGCTGGTCATCACCCTGGATGGGAAGACCACAACGGTCAACCCTAAATTGGGCGTGGAGAAAAGGAAAAAAGCGGTAATTGCTTTCTAGGTGAGCTTTTTGCTCATCTTGCGGCTGTAGGTGGCGTATCCCAGGCGTTCATAAAAAGCCTGGGCGCCCTGGTTGAACTCGTACACGTTCAGTTCCACTACATGTACCTCCTGGCTGGCAGCCCAATCTTCTGCCTCGTGCATTAACGCCCGGCCGACTCCCGTTCTTTGGAAGACCGGGCGCACCACCAGGGTGTCCAGCACACCATAGCGGCGCGGCACCAGCAACGGGTTGGAGGGGGTTTCGCGGATCAAGACAAAAACAAACCCGGCGGCCCGGCCTTCGCTTTCGGCGAAAAAGATGGCAACCTGCTCATCCTTCAGGAGGCTGAGGAAATATTCCTGATCGATAATTTTCCCCGCCGGCTGCTGGAAAGTACCCGGCAGCGCCAGCCGGTGTAGTTCGTTGATTTCGTAAAACAGGTCGCAGTAGACTTCGTAATCCTTTTCGACAGCCCGGCGAATGTGTATGGCCATTTTTTCCCTCCCACGATTATTATACGGCTCATTAAGATTTGGCGTGGAAGGCTTCGGATCATTATCCGGAAGTTCACTACTAGGATTCACAAAGAGCCGATTACACACGCAGGAGTGGATGGGGATTCATTGCTATAATAATCAAAAAGCTTCTTGCTCACCTTTTGGCTGCAGGTAGTTTATGGCGAGGTATATACATAAGATTTGATTCCACGGCCAGCGGGGCAGAAGTGCGGTGTGCAACGGTTGAACTATCGCCCGAGATGACCGCTACCGGAGGAGGTCACATCACAGGCCTGACACAATACTGTCCTTATTAGTAATGGAGAAATTGATATGCCTTATCCAAGCGTAGATCTCACCAAAGTGAAAACTTACCCCCTGGTAAAACGCGAAAACCGCGTTGCGCTAGAAGACCTCATCTTCCCTACGACTGCTTATGAGCAGTTTGAAAAACCTGAGCTTTTCGAAGTGGCCTCACGGATTGTAGAAGCGCGCAAGAACGGGAAACCCTTGATGGTTATGTTCGGTGGGCATGTCATTAAACGGGGACTGGCTCCCCTGGTGATTGACCTGTTGAAGCGCGGTGTGATTACCCACCTGGCTTCTAATGGCGCGGCCACCATTCATGATTTTGAAATCGCGCTCCAGGGGCATACTAGCGAAGATGTGGTCAAGAGTCTGGAAGATGGCAGTTTTGGGATGGCAGAAGAAACCGGCCTGCTGATGAATCTGGCCATCCAGCGCGGGGCAAACCAAGGCATGGGCATGGGCGAAGCCTTGGGACGCCTGATTGCCAAAGATGCGCGCTTCATTTATCGAGAGAACAGCGTGTTATCTACTGCATATAAGCTGGGCATCCCCTATACAGTGCATGTTGCGATTGGAACGGATATCATCCACCAGCACCCCAAAGCGGACTTTGCTGCGATTGGCTGGGCAAGCGGGCAAGATTTTAAGATCTTTACCAGGACAGTTTGTGCTTTGGAAGGCGGTGTTTTCTGTAATTTTGGTTCATCCGTCATCGGACCGGAAGTATTTTTAAAAGCGCTCTCGATAGCCCGCAATCTGGGTAATACTGTCAAGATTTTTACCACTGCAAATTTTGATTTGATTTCCTTGGGCGATTACCGCAAGCCTGTTGGCGACGATGAACCGGATTATTATTACCGTCCTCGCAAAAATATCGTCAACCGCCCAGTATTATTAGGCGGGCATGGTTATCACATCACCGGCGACCACCGCCATACGCTTCCCAATCTCTATCATCAAATTGTAGCCCAACTGGAGCCGATCCTACCAGTTAGCCAGAATTCTGCCACCCCAGTTGGAAAATCGGTAGTATTTTCCACCGAAAATCCAAGAGCGGCTGAAATTCTTGAAACCATGCTGCGCGAATACCCGGCGTTGAAACCGGTGCGTGCGGATTTGATGCGCACCTACATAGCACTCAAACGCTGCTTCTTGACGGGTGGGACACTTTACCTGGCGGGAAACGGCGGCAGCATGTCTGATGCTTTACACATCAGCGGCGAGCTGGATAAGGCATACAAGAAACGGCGTCCCATTCCAGCTTCCCACAGCCTGCGCTTAACTGCTGTTCCGGGCGGCGAGGAACTGGCAGAATGCTTACAAGTGGGTTTGCGCAGCATCGTGCTGGGAAATAACCCGGCTTTAGCCAGTGCAGTGGAAAATGATTTTAGCAAACCTTACTTAAGCTATGCACAGGAGTTGTATGCATTGGGGCATGCCGGGGATGTATTCTTAGGAATCAGCACGAGTGGCAACGCAAAAAATATTCTTTATACTGTGCAAACTGCACGCTTGTTGAACATGACCACCATTGGTCTCACGGGTGACAGCGACGGATTATTGTCTGCGCAAGCAGATATTGTGATGCATGCCCCGGCGCAGGAAACCTCCCTGGTGCAAACCTGGCATGTTCATATATATCACTGTTTGTGTGAAATGTTAGAAGCGCAAATTTTTTCTACCGAGGATGGGCAATGAACATTCCCATAAGCCGCGCTCGTCTTGAAACGATCTTAATCACCATGAAAAATATCTCTCTTGGCGTGGTAGGAGATTTTACCCTGGATGGCTATTGGTACGCGGATATGGAACAATCCCAGCTTTCACGCGAGACAGCCACATTCCCACGCCCCATTGTACGCGAGACATATTCGTTAGGTGGAGCTGCAAACGTAGCCTGGAATCTTTCGGCGTTGGGAGTGGGAGCTGTGAGGGGTTTCAGCGTGATTGGAGATGATTGGCGCGGAAATATCCTGTGCGATTTATTGGCTGGCGCAGATATTCAGACGGGCGGAATATTAACCCAGGTAGATCGTCAAACACCTTTTTATGGGAAAGTGATGTTGACTGCACTTGGAAGGCGCTCCCAGGAAGATGCACGCCTGGATTTCATCAACAATCAACCGCTTTCTCCAGAAATTGAAGAGGCTCTACTGAGCGCTTTAGGGGCATCCCTCGCAAAGATGGACGGGCTAATTATTGCGGATTATCAACCTATAGGTGTTATCACTGCCAGAGTCACCCGAGGGCTGCTTAAATTAGCCGGATATCATGGTAATAAGCCCTTTGTAGTGGATTTGCGCGAGCGAGCCGGAGAATTTCGCCAGCTCATCTTGAAGCCAAATGACATTGAAGCCGCCCGCTTATTCTTTCCAGAACGAAATATCATCGCGGTTGAGCTTTCTGATCTTATCCAGGCTGCTGTCCAGCATAACCAGCAAACCGGTCAACCGATCATCATCACCCGAGGTGAGCTGGGTTGCTTGGTAGCATTAGATGGAGAATGTGTCACCCTGCCGGGGGTGCATATTCCCCCACCGGTGGATACGGTTGGCGCTGGAGATGCCTTCCTTGCCTCCTTCACCGCTGCAATCGCAAGCGGAGCAAACCCACTTGAAGCAGCCTGCCTGGCTAACCTTTCAGCGGCTGTAACGGTCACTAAAATTGGTGTCACCGGTACTTCCTCACCCGCAGAAGTGCTATCGATGTACGAACAGTGGGTTAGATCATCAGCTTTTGGAATATGAGCGTGGGTACGCACGCTCATATTCCAAAAGCTGAGTTCTACCAGTGAGGAATTTTCTTTGTCGTTATCACAGAATGATTGGCTCAGAATCCTAAATCCGGCCAGGATGGCAGACCTTGGATGTGTGCATCATGTCCTTTTCGATTTTGATGGGACGCTTTCCGTTCTGCGCCAGGGCTGGGAACCGGTAATGGAAACAGTCATGCTAGAAGCGATTTGTGGGGAGAAAATGCCATCTGAGGAACTCATTGCCGAGGTGCGCAATTATATTGATCTCTCAACCGGCAAACTCACCATTTTGCAGATGCAATGGCTGGCGGATAAAGTGCGCAGCTTCGGGATGGAGAAGAATCCGCTTTCCGCAGCAGCATATAAAAAAAGATATTTAAAAGCATTGATGGTTTCGGTTTCTGCGCGTTTGGAAGCCTTGGAAAATGGTACCGCTTCTGCTGGGGATTACCTGATCCAGGGGTCGCAGGAATTCATCCGCCGGTTGGCGGAGAAAGGTGTAGAACTGTATATTGCCAGCGGCAGCGACCATGCAGATGTGGTACGCGAAGCCAACGCATTAGGTATATCAGATTATTTCCAGGGTGGAATCTATGGCGCTTTAGATGTAAGTGAATTAAACGGCAAGGAGCGCGTGATCCAACGCATATTGGATGACCATCATCTTGCGGGAAATGAACTGCTGGTGGTGGGAGATGGTCCAGTTGAAATCATCGAAGGACGCCAACGTGGCGCATTTTCTCTGGGAGTTGCCAGCGATGAAGTAGTGCGTAGTGGCTGGAATGAGCATAAAATGGAGCGATTAACCCACGCAGGCGCTGATCTATTAGTTGCCGATTTTGCTCATTCCTCAGAACTAACCAAAATATTGGTTTCTTGATTACTTCAAGGCTATAATATTTTATAGATGCCAAAAAGGACCCGCACTTCCTCTTTCGGGGTGTCGAACCGCGAGGGACACGACTCGTCCCAGTTTTACGGGCGCGAGTTGTATCGTTCGCTGCCCGGCGCGAGCGAACCGGGAATACAACCCGCCTTGACCAAGGTGGAAGCCGGTGAATGGGCCGACCGAATCTACCTACAATCCTCAGAAAGCATGCCCCTGCCGTCTGGCAGCGCCGGGCTGGCCTTCACCTCTCCGCCTTATAACAATGGGAAGGAATACGACGGCAATTTGAGCCTGGAAGATTACCTGGGCCTGGTCAAGCGCGTGGCGGTGGAGATCTACCGGGTGCTCCGGCCAGGCGGGCGCTACGTGGTCAACGTGGCCAACCTGGGGCGCAAGCCTTACATTCCCCTGCATGCCTACTTTTATCAGGTACACGCAGCGGCCGGTTTCCTGCCAATGGGTGAAATCATCTGGCAGAAAGGGCGGGGCAACAACAGCAACTGCGCCTGGGGGAGCTGGAAAAGCGCCCGCTCGCCGCGCCTGCGCGACGTGCACGAATACCTGCTGGTATTTGCCAAACAGTCCTTCTCACGTCCCGACCACGGCGCCTCGGATATTTCAGCCGAAGAATTCATGGAAGCCACTCTCTCGGTGTGGCAGATCCCCCCGGTCTCAGCCCGGAGAACCGGGCACCCGGCCCCTTTCCCAATCGAACTGGCCGAACGGGTGATCAAGCTTTTTTCTTATGCAGGCGACCTGGTGGTGGACCCCTTCTGCGGTTCCGGCACCACCTGCGTGGCTGCCAGGAGGCTGGGCCGCCATTTCGCCGGTTTCGATATCTCACCTGAATACTGTGCCCTGGCGGAGAAAAGGTTGTCCCAGGCCGGGTCACAAGAAAAGCCAGTTCCTTAACATTGACTCCGGTACTTTTCTACATTATCCTTATGGCTATAGAAGTTCACTGGGAATAGCCGTGGTGAACTCCCAGATTTTGGGGATCTTCCACGGTAAATCCAAATGAGTCTCTATATCAGGTCTTTGGGATTTCTCGTGGAGCCATGGGGGTTTACTATGGGAAACCCTGAAGCAACAAAAAATACACACGTTGCTCCGGTAAACCCTGGAAAGGAGGATCAGCATGCCATCTATTGATGAAATCCTGGCCGTCATACTGGGGGAGGCGCTGGCGCCCGCTTGTATCCTTTAACCAAGTTGCGCTCTAAACCTGCCGTCCCAATTGCCGGAAAATACCGCCTGATCGATATCCCCATCAGCAACTGCATCAATTCAAGCATCTACCACATTGCCGTGCTGACGCAGTACAACTCGGTTTCGCTCAACCGGCATATCACCAACACCTACCAGTTCGACGCTTTCCATTCCGGCTACGTGCAAATCTGGGCCGCTGAACAGACCGCTGCCTCTTCAGACTGGTATCAAGGGTCGGCGGATGCCGTGCGTAAACAAATTTTCGAAATCCGGGCAACCCGGGCGCGCTACGTACTGGTGCTGGCCGGCGATCACCTTTACCGCATGGACTACGGCCAGATGGCCAATTTCCATTGGGAACACAAAGCCGATATCACCGTGGCCGTTCAACCGGTAGCCGCAGCAGACGCCGGACGCCTTGGCATTCTTAAACGGGACGCCAGCAAGCGTATCACCCGCTTCGCCGAAAAGCCTAAGGACCCGGCCCTGCTGGCCGACCTGGTCAGCCGGGATGATAAGGAACGCCCCTACCTGGGGTCAATGGGAATTTACCTGTTCAATACCGACCTGCTGATCGAGCTGCTGGAAGGTTTCGCTTTCGACGATTTCGGCAACCACGTCATCCCGCACGCCATCAATTCCCACGACGTTTATGGGTATAATTTCGATGATTTCTGGGTGGATGTTGGGACCATCCGGTCTTTCTACGATACCAACCTGGCCCTGACCGCCCCTAACCCTCCGTTCAATTTCTACGATCCACAACGGCCTATGTATTCGAGACCGCGTCACTTACCGTGCTCGTCGGTGTTCAATACCACAATGGAACAGGTGCTGCTGGCTGAAGGCTGTTCGGTAGTAAACGCAGAAATCCGGCATTCGGTGATCGGGCTGCGCAGCCAGATCTGTTCTGGGGTGAAGATCGTCGATACGGTCATCATGGGCTCTGATTATTACGATCCAGTGCGCTGCGAGCCGGGCAGCGTCACCGTCCCACTCGGCATTGGCACCGGCAGCCATATTGAAGGCGCCATCATCGACAAAAATGCTCGGGTAGGTTCCGAAGTGATCATCCGCCCCTTCCCACGTGGCGTTGATTACGACGGAGGCAACTGGGTAGTGCGCGACGGCATCGTAGTGATCCCCAAAAACACTATCATTCCAAACGGCACCGTCCTATCCCCTGAAACGACCGGAGATTAATTAATGGATTGGTCTACGATTGTTATTGTTATCCAGTTGATTTTCCTCGAGGGCATCCTTTCTATCGACAATGCAGCGGTTTTAGGCGCCCTGGTGTCGCCCTTACCGGACGACAAGCCGGTGGCATGGGGCAGGGTATTGCGCAGATTTGGCGATCTGCTCCACCCAATTCTAGGCAACCAGCGCACGGCTGCGCTGCGGGCCGGTCTTTTAGGGGCCTACCTCGGGCGCGGGTTGATGCTGTTCCTGGCCACCCTGATCATCCAGAACCCGTGGCTCAAGCTGCTGGGGGCGGCCTACCTGGTGCGCCTGGCATTCAACAACCTCAGCACGACTGAGGTGTACGAAACGGATTCCCATGCCCACCCCATCGAAGGAAAAACCTTCTGGATGATCGTGTTGACTGTGGAACTTACTGACCTGGTTTTCAGCCTGGATAACGTGGTGGCGGCCGTAGCTCTTTCCCACCGCTTCTGGGTGGTAATGACGGGCGTAGCCATCGGCATTCTGTTCATGCGCTTTGCAGCCGGGCTGTTCAGCTACGCCGTGGAACGCCATCCGGTGCTGAGATCTGCCGCTTACATCCTGGTGTTTAACATCGGTATTGAGCTGATCATCGAAGAGCTTAACATCTACCAGTTCGGTGATTGGACACGCTTCGGCATTTCGGTAACCACCCTGCTGCTGGCGCTGGCCTATGAACGGTTCAAGTTCTTGCAGCAGTTCCGGCCAGTGCTGACCTGGATCAGCCAGGGTTTCGGCAATGTGAACGAGCTGATCGATTGGGCATTGGTGCCCGTGTTCGGCCTGTTCCGGCTGATCTGGCAACCATTCAAACGCTTGACGAGCCGGACAGCCCCTCCCGATCCCGCCGACCCGCTGCCGGTGAAGATCTCCGCCAAGCATGAGCCGACCTCTCTTCCATAACTCGAATCCTGATTGTAACTAGAACAAAAATGGGGGGCCTGGAAAAGCCAGTCCCCCTTTTTGATTGTATAAGAACTCAAATTCAAACCCTATATGTGACGCTTCGGGAATCGCTGTAATGAACTCCCAGATTTTGGGGTGTGAGCGTGCGTGCGCACGCTCACACCCCAAAATCTGGGAGTCCACCACGGCAATTCCCAGAGAACCCTATATTTTATAGGGTATAGCCTATTTTAATCGGTTAAAATTCAGGGTCCTGGAGGAAATAACATGCCGAGGAGCGAGCCGCCATAAACCAAGCCATGGAAAAACTTAGCGACGAACTTTCCCATACCTGGCATGCAATGAGCGCCGATGAGGTGCTCAAAACCCTGCAGACGCCCGTCCAAACCGGATTATCCTCCGAAGAAGCCGCTCGCCGGCTGGAAGTATACGGTCCCAACCAGCTTGCAGTAAAGCCTCGTCCGACTTTCCTGAAGCTGCTGTTTGCCCAGCTAAAAAATTTCATCGTGATCATGCTGATCGTCGCCGCGGCAGTCTCAGGGGTGCTGGGAGAATGGATCGACGCCGGGGCTATCTTCGCTATCGTCGTTTTGAATGCCATCCTGGGAGTGGTGCAGGAAAGCCGGGCGGAGCAGGCCCTGGCGGCGCTTAAAAAGCTGGCCGCACCGGAAGCGCACGCCCTGCGGGATGGGCGCCGGGTCGATATTCCTGCCCATGAGCTAACGCCAGGTGACATAGTCTTCCTGGAAGCCGGCAACTTTATCCCGGCTGACCTGCGCCTGATCGAGGCGGTGAACCTGCGCATTGAAGAGGCTTCGCTGACCGGTAAATCGGTGGCGGTGCAGAAGAATGCCGCGGCAGTGCTGGAGGCTGAAATTCCGCTGGGCGACCGGCACAACACGGCCTTTATGGGTACGCTGGTGAGCTATGGGCGCGGCCAGGGGATCGTGGTCAGCACCGGCATGCATACCCAGCTTGGCCTGATTGCCAACATGCTGGCGAGCGTGGATGAGGAAGAAACGCCTCTGCAGAAACGGCTGGACAACCTGGGTAAAGTATTGGGATGGGGCGCACTAGCGATCTGCGGCCTGGTCTTTGTGGTGGGGGTGCTGCGCACAAACTGGAGCCTGACTGAAATAGTCAATATGTTCATGATCGCAGTCAGCCTGGCCATCGCGGCCGTGCCTGAAGGCCTGCCGGCCGTGGTAACCATCAGCCTGGCAATGGGCATGCGCGAAATGGTACACAGGCATGCCTTGATCCGCCGCCTGTCTTCGGTGGAAACGCTGGGCTCGGCCACGGTGATTTGCTCAGACAAGACCGGCACACTGACCCAGAATGAGATGACGGTGACGCGCCTGTGGGTGGACGGCACGTTTGTCGAGGTCACCGGGAGCGGGTACACGCCGGTCGGTGAATTCAGGATGGGCGGGGAGAAAATCAACCTGCAAACCTACCCGGCCGTCACCACCGCCCTATGGGTAGGGGCGCTCAATAATGACGCCCGCCTGGAAGCGATTCAGGGCGAGGACGGTCAAAAATCTTACCGGATTTTGGGCGACCCGACCGAAGGGGCGCTGCTGGTGGCGACCGCCAAAGCCGGTGTGCTGGCTTCCAAAGTGGTGGAAGCCTACCCGCGCAATGATGAAATCCCGTTTAACTCGGTGCGCAAGCGCATGCTGACGGTACACCTGGTGCAGAACCCGCAGAATGAAGATTTTTCACCCATCTACGGGAGAGGGAAAGATAACTGGTATGCCATCGCCGTCAAAGGCGCCCCGGACGTGGTGCTCGACCTGTGTACCAGCTACCAGGATATGGATGACCGCCACGCCAACCCGCTGGACGAAACCGCCCGAAAACACATTCTGGACGCCAACGACGCCATGACCCGGGACGCCCTGCGTGTGTTGGGACTGGCTTACCGGCTGGTGCCGGACCGTCCGGAAGAGGTAAACAGCCCAGACCTGGAAAAAGAGATGATCTTCGCCGGGCTGATTGGCATGATCGACCCGGCTCGCCTGGAGGTAAAACCGGCATTAGAAAAAGCGCGCTCGGCTGGCATCCGCACAATCATGATCACCGGGGACTATCCCAATACGGCGCGGGCCATCGCCGAAGAGATCGGCCTGCTGCAAGCGGGTCACCAGGTGCTGACCAGCAGCCAGTTCAGCCAGATGGATGACGCCACCCTGGCTAGGGAAGTTGAGCGCACGGATGTGTTTGCACGCGTCTCACCGGAACACAAGATGCGCATCGTCAATGCCTTATCCGCCAATCACGAAGTGGTGGCGATGACCGGAGACGGGGTCAACGATGCGCCGGCGATCAAGCGCGCCGACATCGGGATAGCCATGGGGATTACCGGCACCGATGTGGCCAAGGAAACAGCGGACATGGTGCTGACCGACGATAACTACGCCAGCATTGTTTCGGCCATCGAGCAGGGGCGCATAATTTACAGCAACATCCGCAAGTTTGTTTATTACCTGCTGTCGTGCAATCTGGCCGAGATTGCGGTGATCTTCATCGGCACAGTAGCCGGGTGGGGTTCTCCGCTAACAGCCCTTCAGTTGCTCTGGCTGAACCTGGTGACCGACGGCGCTCCGGCGCTGGCCCTGGCAGCCGAAAAAGGCGACCCGGATATCATGAACCAGGCCCCCCGCCCGCCCAGGGAGCCGATTATCAACCCCTACATGCGCACCGGCATCCTCATCCAGACCCTGGCAATCACCCTGGTCACGCTGGCAGCCTATCGCATCGGGCAAACCTCGAATATCCACATAGAATTCGCTAATACCATGGCGTTCGTCACCTTGAGCTGTTCGGAATTGCTGCGGGCTTTTACGGCGCGCTCGGAATACTACCCGCTGCTAAAAATTGGCCCGTTCAAGAACCGCTGGATGGACCTGGCGGTGCTTTCTTCGCTGGCGTTGATCATGGCCGTCGTCTACGTGCCTTTTTTGCAAACCATATTCAAAACAGAACCGCTCGGCTGGGCGCAGTGGTCAGAACTGCTGCCGCTGCTCATTCTCCCCTCACTGGCAGCCGAACTGACGAAATACATCTTCGCTCCACGGATGCACAAAGCATGACTGAAATATGGCTGGTACGTCACGGACAAACGGATTGGAATATCGAGGGTCGCTGGCAGGGACATGCCGATATCCCGCTCAACCCCACCGGACTGGATCAGGCGCGCAGCCTGGCGTCGGAACTGGCTGAAAGCGGGCAGACTTTTCAGGCGATTTACAGCAGCGATTTGAAGCGGGCCTTCCAAACCGCCCAAGAAATTGGTAAAAGCCTGAGCCTGCCGGTGCACAAAGACCGCCGCCTGCGCGAGATCAGCAAGGGCGACTGGGAAGGGAGGCAGGTGAGCCAAGTGAGCGAACTTTCCAACGAAGCGATCCGCCAGCGCCAGGAAGACCCGCTGTATTCACGCTCCCCCGGCGGAGAATCGCTGGCGGAGGTGGCAGCCCGCCTGTCGAGCATGGCGGACGACATTGCGCGCGCCCACCCGGTTGGGCCAGTGCTGGTGGTGACACACGGCCTGGCGCTGGCCGCGTTGTTATGCCTGGCGAATCATTGGCCGCTGCAGGAAGCTTATGACCGGGTGCCCGGCAATGCCGCGGCGCAGGTGATTCACTGGAAAACAAATTAAGCTTTGGCTGGCACCGGAACGCTGATCTGGTCGACCAGGGCTTCGATTTCAAGCATACGCACATCTTCCACCTGCCCGGCGTCACACATCAGGGCCACATTGGGATCGAGCGGGATTTGCGCCCGTACGGCTACCCCGGCTGCCTGGGCAATTTCTTCGGCATGGCTGGGGCCAAAGATATAATGCGGTTTATCGGTGTCCGGGCAAACATAATAGCTCATGTTCTCCACCACGCCGGTGATCGGCTTATGCACCTGGTTGAGCATGTTCAACGCCTTACGCACGATCATGGCGGCTAACTGCTGCGGGGTGGTAACCAGCAGCACACTGTTGATCGGCAGGGTGGTCATCACCGTCAGGGCTGCATCAGACGTGCCCGGCGGGAGGTCGACTAACAAATAATCCAGGTTACCCCACAAAACGTCGGTCCAGAACTGTTTGATCGCCCCAGAGATCATTGGCCCGCGCCAGATGATGGCCGAGTCATCTTCCGGAAGGAGCAGGTTGGTCGAAATCATCTTGATGCCGGTGCGGGTCACGGCGGGCAGGATGCCCTGCTCGCTGAAGCGCAGGCCGCCGGCTGGCATGCCGAACAGCTTGGGGATGCTCGGTCCGGTGACATCCGCATCCAGCACGCCCACTTTAAAACCGCGCCGCACCAGCGCAGAAGCCAGCATGGCGGTAATGGAAGATTTGCCTACCCCGCCTTTACCGCTCATGATCGCCAGCACGTGCTTGACGTGATTGAACTGGTTAATCTTCGGCAGGCTGGGCTGCATGCCGCCCATAGCGGACTGGCGTTCCTGGGGCGTCATCGATCGGAAATTGATGGCAACTTCCTTGACGCCCTTGAGCGCCAGGATTGCCTGGCGGGCATCCGTTTCAATTTTGTCGCGCAGCGGACAGCCGGGCACGGTCAGCGCCACGGTGAAGGAAACTCTGCCATTTTTGCCGATTTCCAGGTCGTGGATCATGCCCAGCTCGACCAGGTTGCGTCCCAACTCAGGATCTTTTACCTGCGACAGAGCAGCCATGATATCTTTTTCAATTGGCATGCGGACTCCTTTGTAAGCAGTTGGCTTTCGGCTGTCAGTGGTCAGCTTCTTGCCAGCTCTAATTTTAAGCCCGAATAGCGGAAAAGTCTACGATAATTGTCTGATTTGAGGGAATTGTATATTGATGATTTCCAGGCTGCCGCCAACCTCTACAAAAAGGCAGGGAATTGGGAATTGCATTGGTTTCCTGGACGTGATATTTCCGAATTTGTCGCGGGTGATAACCAGGTGCAAGCCTGAGAATGTATTCGGCGAGACATCGATAAATGGGCGGGAGGAGGCGTTTAAAATCCACAAGGGCGAAGGTCCATCATTAATCTGGATTGGATAATCTTCGTAAACTCCAATAATACGCTCTTTTTGGCTTGTGAAGCGGATAACAGGCAAGAAACCACGCAGGAATTCCGGGCGAAATTCGCCATGGATGATCGTATCGAGATGTTCAATATAGAAACCGATCCAGTACCGGATCAAGTCCAGGTGGGTCTTAGGGTACTTCTGCAGGTCGACAGAGACCATCGGTACGCTGACAATCGTATTGATGAGGGTCACAGCGACGTTCTCGTCCGTATCATTTGGATGCCAGAGCGCCGGATCGAGTAAGACGGCCCGGTCGGGTGTGAGCAACCGTTCCAGCGCTACCTGCCAGCGGTTTAGAGGAAAATTGATCGGGACGTCAGAGGCCCGGTAAAGATTCGCATACCGGCGAGAGGCCAGGTTGGTATACGGATTGCGAAATTCGATCAGCACATCTTTTTTGATGCGGATCAACCGATCTACTGCCTCGCTCAATATCGTATAGACGCCTTCGCCGGCCGAGTGGTAATCGGTATTATCAGGGATCTCCTCGGGTCTGACAGAATCGATGAAGTCGAGTTTAAACCCATCCAGGTTATACCGGCTTATCAAGTTCTCGAGCATGTCGCCAATGATCTGGCTGACTTCCTGCTTCCACGGCGTCAGATTGGCAAAATGCAGGCGGTCGATGGGCTTCTGTAATAAATGTGCGTAAGTTTTTGCCGCGGCGGATTCTTGCCCGATCATGAAAGGCGCTACCCATAGAAGATATTTGAATCCCAACTCTTGAACCTGTTGGATATGTCCTGCAAAGTCGGGGAACTTTTTTGAGGAAGGCTTCCAATCCCCCGTATAACTGTAATCCGCAAAAGAAGCTTTTTCGGTAAACCAGCCATCATCCGTAATCCAGGTTTTGAAACCCAATTCGGCCGCCAATCCAGCATTTTTGAGGACCCATTCCTGGTCGACGTTATGGTGAATCGCCGTCCAGGTGCAAAAAACCGGATTGAAAGCCTCAGAAGGCACTTTCAATCTCGCCTGCGGCCAACCGACGTCAACGAAACTGGTATAGTCGCTCAAAATTTTCTGCCAGGGGAGGTTTGCCCGCGAAAGATAAAGTTTTTCTTCCCAGGCGCCATCCATGCCTGAAGTGATCGGGCTCTGGACCTGGAAAGTGTAGCTGGCTTTCAATTCTGACATTTCAAAATCGAAGCGGGTTTCCGGAACCTGATTAAGCATCCCAAAAGTAAAACGGTTGTGACTGTTGCGGTTATAAAACACAAAGAATGGTAAGCTGGAATTGGCACATGAAACCTTGTGGCCCCACCAATATGGCAAGCGGCCCATGTCCTCAGGACTGGGTGGAAAGTAAAGCATGCCATGCATATCGATCACGGGTAGCTCCCATCGGATGGATAGCACCCCATCCGATAGCGGTTTTCCGGACTTGTTATGGATGCTGATCTTGACGATAGACGTATCCGGCACTTCTTTCTTTTGTATTGCTTCTATCTGAACCGAGGCTGCTTCAGGACCGGGTATGTCAACATTAATGGCATATTCGATGCCGTGCTGGATGAGCGTTTTTAAGGTATCCATGGCATGATCCTTTTTTTGTATTTGTCATTCTATATCCATTTAATTCCTGGGACCACGATGCCACCGAATTATAGCCGGTTATCCTTGAAATTAATTCGGACACCCCAAAAGCTGGAGTAGAATAGGCTTGTATCTGTGATTCATCCACCTTATCTGAACAGGAGACAAACCATATGCAGCAGCACATTGTCTTGATCGGCGCGGGGAGCGCTAACTTCGGCCTGGGAACGCTGGGCGATATCCTCAAGAGCAAAGTTTTCGAGGGCAGCAAGATCACCCTGCACGACATCAACCCGGTGGCCTTGCAGACCGTGTATGAGATTGGCAAACAGCACATCGAGCGACACCACCTGCCCTTTGAGCTCAAAGCGACCACCCACCGGAAAGAAGCTCTTCAGGGCGCCACTATGTGCGTGATCTCGATCGAGGTCGGTAACCGTTTCGAGCTGTGGGATCAGGACTGGAAAATCCCTTTGCAGTACGGCATCCGCCAGGTTTACGGCGAAAACGGCGGGCCCGGCGGTTTGTTCCATTCACTGCGCATCATCCCGCCCATCCTGGATATCTGCGATGATATCATGCACATCTGCCCAGAGGCACAGGTTTTCAACTTCAGCAACCCGATGAGCCGCATTTGCACCACGGTCAAGCGCAAATTCCCAGAGCTGAAGCTGACCGGCCTGTGCCACGAGATCGCCTCACTGCCTGAACACCTGCCCAGGCTGTTGAAAACTCCCTTATCTAACCTGAACTTCCGCGCCGGCGGCCTGAACCATTTCAGCGTGCTTCTGCAAATCCATTACAAGGACAGCGGGCAAGACGCCTACCCGGACGTGCGCGCCAAAGCTCTGGCTTATTTTGAAAGTGTGCCGCACGACTATTACTGGGCGCTGGAAGGCTCACAAGACGCTGACCTGCGCAAAAGCTTTGCCAGGCATGCTGTATGGGTGGAGCGCCGGTTGTTCCAGGTCATCCTGGAAGAATTCGACCTGCTGCCGATCACCACCGACAGCCATTTCGGGGAATACATCCAATGGGCGCAGGACGTGGTTGATCATCGCGGTATTCTCGACTTTTACCGGGCTTACGAGTTCTGGTGCGCCCACCAGATCACCCCGGAACGTGTGGAAGGCACCGACGAAGGCTGGACGATCAAGACTATCCTGGAAGGCATGTTGACCAATTCGGGGCACGAGGAGCTGGCAGTCAACGTGATGAACGACGGGTTGATTGACAACCTGCCCGACGACATTGTCGTGGAGGTGCCGGCGATCATCAATAAGGACGGCGTGCACGGCGTGCGCCTGGGCAAGCTGCCCAAGGCCTTTGGCGGGCTGCTCAACAACCAGTACGCCGTACACGATCTGACCGCCGAGGCAGTGCTGTACGGCTCGAAGAAAGCCGCCCTGCAGGCCATGCTGGTCGACCCGGTGGTGCACAGTGTGAAAGCCGCCAGGGACACCCTCGACACGATGCTGACCACGCAGGCCAAATACCTGGGCTATCTCAAATAATTGCTGATTTCTGATTGATGATTGTTGATTGAAGATCGAAAATCTACAATCAGCAATCAGCAATCTAAAATGTTATAATCTTTCCTCATGAGCCTGACCCTGTCGGAAGTCGAGCATATTGCTGAATTGGCCCGCTTAGAGCTGACGGATGAAGAGAAGGAACGCTTTCGCCGGCAGCTTTCGGAAATACTGGAGTACGCGGCGCGCTTGCAGTCGATCGATACCGGCCAGATCATGCTGCCCAGCGCGGCGCGGCCCGCCGCGGCTCGGTCCGCCGTGGCGCCGCACAGCGTCCTGCGCCCGGACGTGCCCGCTCCCAGCCTGAAGCTGAAAGAAGTGCTGGACAACGCTCCTCAGTCAGAAGACGACCAGTTCCGTGTCCCGCCCGTGTTGGAGCAAGCGCCATGAGCGACCTGACCGAGTTGGGGGTGCGCCAGTGCCTGGAAGCGTTGGGGCGCGGCGATTGTTCCAGCCGTGAGCTGACTCTGGCCTTCCTGGAACGCAGCCAGCGCCTAGAGCCTAAGGTACATGCCTTCATTACGCCCACACCCGAGCTGGCCCTGCACATGGCGGAGGCCGCCGACCAGCGCCGCCAGGCCTGCAAGCGGGATGCTTCGCAATCGCTAGCGCTGTTGCCGCTGTTGGGCCTGCCGGTGGCGATCAAAGATGTACTGGCGTTAAAGGGCGTTCGCTGCACCTGCGGCTCGCACATCCTGGAAAATTTCGTCCCGCCCTACACCGGCACAGCCGTGCAGCGATTGCTGGACGCCGGGGTAGTAGTAATCGGGAAAACCAACATGGACGAGTTCGCCATGGGCTCTTCCACCGAAAATTCCGGCTATGGCCCAACCCACAACCCCTGGGACCTGACCCGTGTACCGGGCGGCTCGTCCGGGGGCAGCGCGGCGGCCGTCGCCGGGCGGATGATTCCGGCGGCGCTGGGCACCGATACCGGGGGCAGTGTGCGCCAGCCGGCTTCTTTTTGCGGCGTGACCGGCCTCAAGCCCACCTATGGGCGGGTTTCACGCTACGGCCTGGTGGCATATGGGTCCTCGCTGGATACAGTCGGCGTACTTGCGCGCAGCGCCGAAGACGTAGCGCTGATCTTCACCCACCTGGCAGGTTATGATCTGCGCGACGCCACCTCGCTGGACGTGCCGGTCCCAGAGATAGCTCTGGAGAAAAATGATAGCCTGGAAGGCCTGCGCGTGGGTGTACCTCAGGAGTATTTCATCAACGGCATCCAGCCGGAGGTGAAAGCCCGCATTCGCCAGGCCATCGATGTACTGCACAGCCTGGGAGCGGAGATCCGACCGGTCAACCTTCCGCACACCGGGGAAGCTCTGCCGGCGTACTATTTGATCGCTCCGGCGGAAGCATCGGCCAACCTGGCGCGCTATGATGGAGTGCGCTATGGGCTGCGTGAGCCGGCCGATTCGGTGCGGGACGTGTTCTTCAAGTCGCGCGGCAAAGGCTTTGGGGCAGAGGTCAAGCGGCGCATTATGCTGGGCACTTACGCCCTTTCCGCCGGGTATTACGATGCCTATTACGGGCAGGCGCAAAAGGTGCGTACGCTGATCAAGGACGATTTTGAACAAGCTTTCCAGATGGTCGACGTGATTGCCGCCCCGGTCGCCCCCACAACTGCCTTCCGGCTGGGCGAGCACGGCGACGACCCACTGGCCATGTACCTGGAAGACGTCTTTACCTTGCCGGCTAACCTGGCAGGTATACCCGGGCTGGCTTTTCCGGTCGGTTTCGATCAGCACGGCCTGCCGGTCGGTATGCAGTTGATGGGAGCGCATTTCCGCGAGGAGCTGCTTATTCAGGTTGGGCACGCTTACCAGAAAGCCACAGACTGGCACCTGCGCGCCCCTGCCCTGCTATGAGAACGGAGAAGGAAGAGAGAGAAATGTCTGGAAATATTTTCACGTCTCCCGAAGACCTGATCGATTGGGATTGGTCAAGATACGAGCCATATTATAACGATCTGGCAGGGTGCAGCCTCAGCGCCGCCAGTGTGGACGGCTGGCTGGAGGACTGGACGATAGTGAACGAAAGCCTGGAAGAGCAGTACGCCCGCCTCTACGTGGCTACAGCGGTAAACACGGCCGATTCAGCCGCCCGGCGGCGTTTCGACACCTTTGTCGACGCCGTTTACCCACCAGCCGAGGCCGCCTCACAAACACTCAAGCAAAAGCTGCTTGCCAGCGGGCTGCAGCCGGCTGGGTTCGAAATCGCCTTGCGCAACCTGCGCGCCCAGGCTGACCTGTTTCGCAGTGAAAACCTTCCCCTTCTCGCCGAAGTGACAAAGCTCTCCAACCAGTACGACCAAATCGTCGGGGCGCAGACCGCCCTTTGGGATGGCCAGGAGCTGACCCCGACGCAGCTTGCCCCAATCTACCAGGAGCCTGAGCGGCACGTGCGCGAGAAAGCCTGGCGGACGGCCTTCGAGCGGCAGCTTGCCGACCGGGGCGCCATCAACGAGTTGTGGCAAAAATTGCTTGTCTTGCGCCTGAAGATTGCCCACAACGCCGGCAAACCCGACTACCGGGCTTACCGCTGGCAGGAACTGCTGCGCTTCGATTACACGCCGGCAGACTGCCGCAGCTTTCACAATGCCATCGAGCAGGTGGTGGTGCCAGCCGCCTTGCGCGTGTACGACCGCCGCCGCCAGCGCCTGGGGGTGGGCAGTTTGCGCCCGTGGGACCTGGATGTGGACCCGCTGAACCGCCCTCCGCTGCGCCCATTCAAAGAAGAAGCAGAATTAAAAACCAGGGTCTCGGCCATACTCCACAAGGTAGACGCGCAGCTTGGCGCATATTTTGATATCATGGTAAACGAGAACCTGCTCGACCTGGAGAACCACAAGAATAAAGCGCCAGGCGGGTTCTGCACCGATTTTCCGGCTATCAAACGGCCTTTTATCTTCATGAATGCGGTTGGACTGCAGGGTGACGTGCAGACGCTGCTGCACGAAAGTGGGCACGCCTTCCACGCCTTTAAATCGGCCAAACTGCGCTTCGCCCAACAGCGCTCCGCCCCGATGGAATTTGCCGAAGTCGCCTCGATGAGCATGGAACTGCTGGCATCCCCTTACCTGGCAGCCGACCAGGGCGGTTTTTATTCTCAAGCTGACGCCAGGCGCGCCCTGGTTGAACACCTCGAAGGCATGATCACCTTCTGGCCCTATATGGCGGTGGTGGATGCTTTCCAGCACTGGGTGTACGAAAACCCCGGGAACGCATCTGACCCCGTGCAGTGCGACAACACCTGGAGCAAATTGTGGGAGCGTTTCATGCCCGGCGTGGATTGGAGCGGGCTGGAAGATTTCAAGATCACTGGCTGGCAGCGCAAGCTGCACATCCATACGGAGCCGTTTTATTATGTAGAATACGGACTGGCGTCCCTGGGAGCGGCGCAGGTGTGGCGCAATGCCCTGGATAACCAGGCGACTGCCGTAGCCAGCTACCGCCAGGCGCTGGCCTTAGGGGGTACGCTGCCTCTGCCGCAGCTCTACCTGTCTGCAGGCACCCGGCTGGCTTTCGATAGCGAGATTTTGTACGACGCAATCACACTGATTGAGGACTTTTTGGATAATCAATAAAAATGATAAAATCAAATGAAACCGGTGAAAATTAGCCACCAAAGAGGTGATAAAGCATGCCGCAAACTCTGAAAATCGCCATTCCCATGGCCGGCCTGGGGACACGCCTGCGCCCACACACCTGGAGCAAACCCAAGCCCCTGCTTCACCTGGCAGGCAAGACTGTGCTCGACTACGTGCTGGACCAGTTCAACAGCCTGCCTGATCCGGAAAACGTGGAGTATATCTTTATCGTGGGCCCGCAGGGTGACCAGGTGAAAACCTTCATGGAACAGCACTATCCGGAAAAGAAGGCCCATTACGTTCTGCAAGAGCAGATGCGCGGCCAATCCGACGCGCTCTACCAGGCGCGCCAGCTTTTGTCCGGCCCGATGCTGATGACCTTTGCCGATACCCTGATCGAGACCAACCTGGCCTTCCTCCAGAATGAAACATGCGATATGGTCGCCTGGGTGAAAGCCGTGGCTGACCCACGCCGTTTCGGGGTGGCCCAAATCAACGCCCAGGGATTGGTGGTGCGCCTGATCGAAAAACCCACCGACAATTCCAACAACCTGGCGGTGGTAGGATATTATTATTTCCGTTCCGGCGAAAATCTGATAGCCGCCATCGAAGAACAGATGCGCCGCAAGACCATGCTGAAAGGTGAATTCTTCCTGGTTGACGCGATCAATATCCTGTTGGAACAAGGCGCCCTGATGCGCACCCAGCCGGTAGGGGTATGGTTGGATGCCGGCACACCCGAATCCTTGCTGGAAACCAACCGCTATCTGCTGGAACACGGCCACGACAACTCCGCTGGCGTGCAGCTAAAGGGGGTGGCAATCGTCCCGCCAGTGTTCATCTCGCCTTCGGCGCAGATCGAAAGCTCAGTGGTCGGGCCATATGTGTCAATCGGCGATGAGTGCTTCCTGGAAGGCACGATCGTGCGCAACTCGATCCTGGGCGATGGCGTCAACGTAAAGAAAATGATTCTGGAAGATTCACTGCTGGGCCGCAATGTGACCCTGGAAGGGCAGTCGTTCCGCTTCGACCTGGGGGATCAATCGTGGGTGAAGAGCTAGAACCGACGGTGGAATGCTATTCGGGCAGCGCATATGCCGAGCGTCCTATTGCCCTGCTATGGGATGGACAGCGCCTGGAGATCACCGGCATCGAAGAGCGCTGGAGAATTCCGGGGGAGCTGTGTTTCAGGGTGCGCACGCGGGATAACCGGCGGTTCGAGTTATTCTACAATGAACTCGAGGCTAATTGGAAAATAAACGAGGTATAAAATGCGTGAAATTTACCTGTCTGAGCGGGTTGCCACACTGAAACCATCCGGGATTCGCAAATTCTTTGATATTGCCGCCACCATGAAAGAAGTCATCTCACTGGGCATCGGCGAACCTGACTTTACTACCCCGCAGCCCATCCTCGAAGCCGGCATCCGCTCCTTACAGCACGGTGAAACCCATTACACCTCAAACGCCGGCATCCTGGAGCTGCGCCAGGCTTTATCCCTTCACCTCGAAAAGCTGTACCAGGTCAGTTACGACCCGGGCTCCGAGATCATCATGACCGTCGGCGGCTCAGAAGCGCTTTACCTGGCGATGACCGCCCTGCTGGACCCGGGCGACGAAGTCGTTATCCCTACCCCCTGCTTTGTATCCTACCAGGCGGAAGTGTTGTTGGCAGGCGGGACGCCAGTGGAAATTGCCTGCTGCATGGAGGACAACTTCGACCTGAACCCCAAGAAAGTGGAAGCAGCGGTCACCCCGCGCACCAAGGCCATCCTGCTCAGCTTCCCCAACAACCCAACCGGGGCGGTCGCCAGCCGGGCAACCCTGCTGGAAGTAGCCCGCATCGCCGAGGAACACGATCTGATCGTCATCTCGGACGAAATCTACGATCGCCTGGTGTATGGGCTGCCCCATGTTTGCTTCCCGGCCCTGTCCAACATGCGCAAGCGTACCATCCTGCTGGGCGGTTTCTCGAAAGACTACGCCATGACCGGCTGGCGGATCGGCTTTGCCGCCGGACCGGTGGATTTAATCCGCGGTATGAACCGCGTGCACCAGTATACAATCATGTGCGCCCCCACCACCGCCCAAGAAGCGGCAATTACCGCTCTGACCAACGCCGAGCAGTTCGTGGAAGAAATGATTACCGAATATGACCGGCGGCGCAAGCTGATCGTGAGTGGGATGAACCAGATTGGCCTGCCCACCTTCGAGCCGCACGGTGCATTTTATGCCTTTCCGCAGGTCAGCATCACCGGACTGGATGATGAAACCTTCGCCAGCCGCCTGCTGCAGGAAGAACACGTGGCGGTGGTGCCTGGCTCGGCTTTCGGGGCGGGTGGGGCGGGCTTTGTGCGCTGCTCGTACGCTACATCTTACGAAAAGATCGAGGAAGCGCTGAGAAGGATCGAAAGATTCGTGAGAAAGTTGGATTGAGCGTATGCAATACGAGCCGGTCATCGGGCTGGAAGTCCACGCCGAGCTGCTAACCCGCTCGAAAATGTTCTGCGCCTGCCAGGTGATCGATTCCACCCAGGCCAGGCCGAATATTTCTGTCTGCCCGGTATGCGCCGGAATGCCAGGCGTGCTCCCGGTGGTCAACCAAAAGGCGGTCGAATATGGGCTGCGTGTGGCGGTGGCGCTGGAATGCCAGGTGGCCTCTACGAGTTTGTTCGCCCGCAAGAATTATTTTTATCCCGACCTGCCCAAAGGCTACCAGATTTCGCAATACGAATATCCCCTGGCGGAGCACGGGATCCTGCGCGTACCTACCGCCCAGGGTGAGCGCCCCATCCGCATCCGCCGGGTACACCTTGAAGAAGATACCGGCAAGCTGACCCATGTCACCCGCGACAATGAGTCTTTTTCGCTGGTGGACCTGAATCGGGCTGGCGTTCCGTTGCTAGAAATTGTGTCTGAGCCGGACATGCACTCGCCAGAAGAGGCACGCGCCTATGCCATGGAACTGCGCACCCTGTTACGCTGCCTGGGAGTCAACTCAGGCGACATGGAAAAAGGGGTGATTCGCTTCGAGGCCAACGTTTCTCTGCGCCCGGCCGGCCACACCGGGTTGGGCACCCGCGTGGAGATCAAGAACCTGAACAGCTTCCGGGCGCTGGAACGCTCCTGCGCCTATGAAATCCAGCGCCAGGCCCTGCGCCTCGACCAGGGCGAGAAAATCATCCAGGAAACCCTGGGATGGGACGAAGCCAACGGCGTGACCCTCTCGCAACGCAGCAAGGAAGAAGCGCACGATTACCGTTACTTCCCCGAACCCGACCTGCCGCCGTTGGTGGTCGAAAAAGAATGGGTAGCCCGCCTGGCGGCCACCCTGCCCGAGCTGCCGCGCTCCAAGGCCCTGCGGCTGCAACGACAATATGGGCTGGCGGAAGCGGATGCGCGCCTGTTGGCCGAAGACACCGCCGTAGCAAACTATTTTGAACAGGTCGTGAAAGCCGCGACGGAGACGCCGCCGCGCACGGTCGCCAACTGGATCACTGGTGAGCTGTTTGGCTGGATGAACCAGAACGGAAAAACGATCGGGCAGATCAAGGTCAGCCCGCAGGAATTGGGTGAGCTGATCAGCCTGGCGGGCAACGGCGAGATCAACCTGGGCACTGCCAAGGCCGTGCTGGCTGAAATGCTGTCCAGCGGGCAGCCGGCCCAGGCGATCATCGCGGCCGGGAGCCGCCAGCAGATTTCGGACGCCGGTCTTCTCGCCGGTCTGGTAAAAAAGGCGCTGGCTGAAAATCCACAGGAATTGTCCAGCTATCTGGAAGGTAAGGAAACAGTCGCCAACTGGTTCTTTGGCCAGGTAATGCGCGCCGCTCGCGGCCAGGCCAACCCCCAGGTGGTTCGCCAGGAGTTGGAAAAACAGCTTCAGGAGCTGAAGAAAAAGCAGTAGGGGGCTGAGAGGAAGTCCTTTTTTTTGAATACATCGAAAGGAGACTGGGATTATGTTGAAGGAATTCAAAGAATTTGCCATGCGGGGAAATGTGATTGACCTGGCAATCGGTATTATTATCGGCGGTGCTTTCGGCAGGATCGTTACATCGCTGGTTAACGATATCATCATGCCTCCCCTGGGATTACTGCTTGCCAAAGTAGATTTCTCAAGCATGTATCTCAATATTTCAGGAATGTCTTACTCCAACCTGGCCGCCGCTAAAGCTGACGGTGCAGCCACGATCAACTATGGCTCGTTTATCAACACGATTATCGATTTTATTATCGTTGCGTTCGCGATTTTCCTGTTGGTGCGTGCGATCAATCGCATGACGAAGGCGCCCGCCCCGGCGCCGGCTGCCACCACCAACAAGGAAT
This sequence comes from uncultured Chloroflexia bacterium, assembly GCA_963820415.1. Lineage (GTDB taxonomy): Bacteria > Chloroflexota > Anaerolineae > Anaerolineales > Anaerolineaceae > CAWFZT01. The sequence goes on from CAWFZT010000006.1 coordinate 1,019,835, forward strand.
GCCCTTTCTGCCATACCCAGATCCCCATCAAAGCCTCACGCTGCCCAAACTGCACTTCGGAGCTGAAGTAAGGATTTATACACGCCAGGTGGAAATTTCCTCTCAAACCAGGGCTGCCGACGGTTCTCGTTGAACCGCCGCTGATTTTGTAGGGTAAAATTGCTTGCAGATGCCGGTAACCGAGCCCAGGAGAATAGAGAGGATGAAGATAAAGCACAGTTTCAGGCTGCTGACGCTTGCTGCCGTACTGTCTTCTTTATTGTGCAACGCTTGCGCCAGCAGGACATCTGTCCCGGCTACCACTACACCAACCAGCCTCCCCACTGAGACCGCCACGGCCAGTCTTATCTACCGTAAACCCAGCCTGACCCCACGTCCTACCCGGACGTTGAGACCAAGTCCAACAGCCAAACCGACCGACACCCCCACCGTCCCTGCCATAGGGTTAGTCGGACCAAGTCTCACCCCAGAAGCCGGCAGTGAAGCCAGCATTACGCCCGAAATCAACGGCGAGCCGGTGAACACATCTTCAGCCACTTTTGCAGTGGCTGGGGCGGATACCAATACGCCTACCTCTATCCCGGCTAAGCCTGGCATGGGGCGCGACCATCCGTATCCGGTGGGCCAGGCAGTCGCAGCGCCCAACTGGAACGTACAGGTGGTTGGAATGCAACGCGGCCAAGACGCCCAGGCCGCCCTCGAGCAAGCCAATTCAACCACGATGACGCCTCCCACGAATTTTGAATACCTGCTGGTCAAAATAAAAGTGAAATGCACTTATACCGACAAGGAGCAGCATTCCATCAGCGCCAGCGATTTCAAGGTGACCGGCGACCGGCTGATCGCCTACAGCCCTCTGGATGTGACCGTCCCCGACCCACCCCTGGATAATGTGCTCCAGGCAGGCGAAGTAGTACAGGGCTGGGCAGCCTTCATGGTAGGGGGAAATGAACATGACCTGATCCTGGCGGTAGATGAGATCGCCAATGACAGTCCGGACCGGCTGCGTTATATCGCCCTGGAAGACGGCGCATCCATAGGTATCCCCGCCAATCTGGTAGCCATCCAGGCAACCGGTGTGGGTACCACCCCCTCTCAACCGGCGCCACGCAACGCCAAGGTGGTCACCAACGAATGGGAAGTGTCGGTTCTCGACGTAATCAAGGGAAAAACAGCCATCGATATGGTCATGGCTAACTCCTATAATCTGCCGCCAGACGATGGCATGCAGTACATCGTGGTTAAAGTCTACGTACGCTACCGCAGCACTGTGGACCAGCCTATGGGGGTCGACAATTACTATTTCACCACTACCGACAGCACGGGTACCACGTATGATTTCACCTCGGTAATCAGCCCATCGCCGGCGCTGGACGTGGCCCTCTTCCCTGGCGGCGAATACGCTGGCTATGTGGTAGTGCAGTCTTCCCTGAATTCCAGTAACCTCACCCTGGTATTCCAGTCGGTCGACGATACCACCGGCGAAAGCCTGCGTTATATATCCCTGGGAAATTAGACAGGAATTAGAACATGACCGAGTTTATCCCTGGGCTGAAACTGAGCGAGCTGTACTATCACGAAGCTATCCGGCCTTTACTGGATAGCCATTTCCCCGGCCTGGCCCATTCGGCGGCTTTAATCGGTTCTGGCTCAGACGTGATCAGCTGCGATACCCCGCTTTCCACTGACCACGGCTGGGGGCCGCGCTTGGTGTTGTTCCTGCCGGGAGACCAGTTTGATCGGTGGTACAAGCCTATCAATGAAACTCTGCGCAGTCGCCTGCCTTATACTTTCCACGGCTACTCGACCAATTTTGACCGGGAAAGCCCAGAATCCGTGTTTTGGATGGTTGAGATCAACTCAGGCCCGGTGAACCACCAGGTCGAAATTACCACTTTGGGCAAATATTTCAATAATTACCTGGGATTCGATCCTTCGCAGGAAATTAGCGTGCCGGACTGGCTGGTCTGCCTGGAGCACCGCCTGCTGACGGTGACCAGCGGGAAGGTCTTCCACGACGACCTCGGCCTGCAAACCAGCCGGGAAAAGCTGGCCTATTACCCGCGCGACGTGTGGTTGTATATCATGGCAGCCGCCTGGATGAAGATCAGCCAGGAGGAGCCTTTTATGGGGCGCACCGGCGACGTAGGCGACGAGAACGGTTCGCGCATCCTGGACGCCCGGCTGGTCCAGTATTTGATGCACCTGAGCTTTCTCATCGAACGGCGCTACGCTCCGTACAGCAAGTGGTTTGGCAGCAGCTTTATGCGCCTGGAATGCAGCCGGAAACTGGCGCCCGTTTTCAACCAGGTTCTGGCCGCGCCGGATTGGCATGAGCGCCAGCGGCGCCTCAGCCAGGCTTACGAAATCCTGGCGGAAATGCACAACGCCCTTCATTTATTCCCGGCGCTGGATGGGCGCGTCTCCAGCTTTCATGAACGGCCCTACCTGGTTATCCACGGAGAGCGGTTTTCTGAAGCGCTGTTGAAGGCAGTGCAAAGTGAGGAAGTGCGCAGGCTGCCCCCCAACATAAGCTCGATCAATCAGTTCCTGGATTCCACCGACGTGGCGGATGATATAGAGCTGTGCCAGCGGCTGAAAAGCCTTTACTTCAGCGGCGCATAAAGAGCATCACCACGCCAAGCCCGATCCCGCAGACAACCAGCAGCCCGCCGAGGATGCCCAACAGGGGGGAATGACCACCCTCGCTGGGCGGCGGAGGCGCAGCCCTGACGCTGACCTGCGCCCCAAAATCCAACACGATCTGGTCACCGGCGTTGACCTTCAGGGGATAGTTGTTGTTGGTAGTGGCGTTGTATCCAGCCGGGACACCCACGCTGACGTTGTAATCGCCTTCAGGGACTTTATCGAAACACAGCAGGTCCGGCCCGCTGGTGGTCGAACCGGTCAATGATACTTTTCCGGCACGGTCGGTAAGGCTGACTGCGCCTCCAGCCAGAGGCGATTCACCATTGTCAGGCATGCCGTTACCGTTGATGTCTTCGAAAAGCATGATGCAAACCGAAGCATTGCCATTATAGGATGTCGGGCTGGGCTGAACGAGGGTAGTCGTTGGAACAGGCCCGACAGGCAAGGTAGGGGTCTGAACCACACCCAGCATAAGTTTCTGCCCGACGATCACCGGGCAGTCGACACCCTGGATGTTGTTCAGCTTGCGCAGTTGATCCATGGAGATGCTGTTCAACAAGGAGATGCTGGTGCAGGTATCCCCGCTCTTGACCGTATACAGGATACGCCCATCCGCTCCGGCAGTAGGAGTTTGGTAGTAAGCCTGGGGCAGCGGGGCGGCGGCGGCGGGGAAATCTACCGCTACCAGTACCAGGGCGGCTATCGTCAGGCCAAAGATGAGGGCAAGAATCTTTCGGGTCACTGCGAAAGATTATATCATCCTTTTAAATGCCAAAAAACGGGCCTCATTGGGATTTGCCGTGGAAGGTTCACCACGGGAATTCCCAAAGGACCAAAAAACGGGCTCATTGCCTTTTCAGGTCGCGAATGGGGGCATAGGTTAGCCGGTGCAGCGGGCAAGGGCCTTTGAGCTGCAGCGCCAGCCGGTGGGCAACCGTGCCGTAGCCCTTGTGACGCGCAAAACCATACCCCGGGTACTCCTGCTCCCAGGCCACCAGCAGCTCGTCCCGGGCAGTTTTGGCCAGCACCGAGGCGGCAGCAATGCTCAACGAGCGCACATCACCCTTGATCAATACGGTCTGGGGCAAGGTCACGTCTGGCAGGCGCACTGCATCCAGAAGGAGGTGCTGCGGCGGCAAAACAAGCTGCTCCAGGGCACGCTGCATGGCCAGCCGGGTAGCCGGCAGGATGCCCAACGCATCAATTTCTGTGTGGCTAGCAAAACCCACTCCCCAGGCCAGGGCGACGCGCCGGATTTCAACCGCCCAGATACAGCGCTGGCGGGGGGTCATCTGTTTTGAATCGCGCACGCCTTTCAATTGGATGCACAGGTCCGCATCCTGCGGCAGAATTACGGCAGCGGCAGACACCGGCCCGGCCCAGGCGCCGCGCCCGGCTTCGTCCAGGCCTGCCAGGTGAAGCGTACCGGCTGTCCAAAGCGGGAGTTCGAAGCTGAGGTCGGGAGAAATGTACGCCATGCTGAAAAGGTACCAGATTTTGGGTTTGAGCATGAGTACACATGCTCAAACCCAAAATCTGAGTTCATCTTATTCCCATTCGATGGTTGCCGGGGGTTTGCTGGTTACGTCCAACACCACCCGGTTGACGCCCTTGACCTCATTGACAATCCGGTTGGCGACGCGTCCCAGCAATTCGTAAGGCAAGCGCGCCCAATCGGCGGTCATATAATCCTCACTGGTAATGGCGCGCAAGGCCACCGCTTCCTGGTAAGTGCGCTGGTCGCCCATTACGCCCACCGAACGCACCGGCAGCAGCACTGCAAAGGCCTGGGCAATGCCGCCCTCGCCACTCCCGGTACGGCGGCGGAACAAACCAGCCTGCTCAAGCTCGCCGGTGAAAATTGCGTCGGCGGCGCGCAGGCGCGCCAATCGCTCGGGGGTGATCTCGCCCAGGCAGCGCACAGCCAGGCCCGGGCCGGGGAAAGGTTGGCGCCACACCAATCCAGCTGGCAGGCCAAGCGCCTCGCCCACGGAGCGCACCTCGTCTTTGAACAGGTAGCGCAGCGGCTCAACCAGGTCGAAGGGCATGTCCCTGGGCAGCCCGCCTACATTGTGGTGGGTTTTGATCCGTTCAGCTTTATTCCGATCGGGAGCGCTGGATTCGACCACATCCGGGTAAATCGTGCCCTGGACGAGGAAGCGCGGCTGGCCCAACCGGCGCGCTTCTCGCTCAAAAGTACGGATGAAGGTCTCGCCAATGATCCGCCGCTTGGTTTCCGGCTCGCTAACGCCCTCCAGGGATTGAAGGAAAACCGGCGCAGCGTCCACCACATTCAGCACCCCGCCCAGGCGCTCGTGGAAGGCCGCCTCCACCTGCTCTCGCTCACCCTGGCGCAGCAAGCCGTTGTCAACAAAGACTGCCGCAAGCTGGCTGCCAACGGCCTTGTACACCAGGGCGGCAGCCACGCTCGAATCGACGCCGCCGCTGACCGCTGCCAGCACGCGTTCCTGCCCAACCTGGCGGCTCACCCTTTCTACCGCTTGCTGGACGATCGATTCGGGTGTCCAATCAGGCCGCGCCTCGCAAATTTCTACCACGAAGCGGCGCAGGATTTCTTTACCTGCCGGGGTATGGTACACCTCGGGGTGGAACTGCACCCCGAACCGGCGCCGCGCCAGGTCTCCCATGGCTGCCACCGGGCTGTTGGCGCTGCGAGCCAGGACAGTAAAGCCGGGCGGAAGCGCTTCAATGCAGTCGCCGTGCGACATCCACACCGGCTGTGAGCCAGATGGTAGAAGCGGGTTATCCAGCACCGTTTCCACCTGGGCTGGGCCATATTCCCGCTCGCCGGAGGGCGCCACCTGCCCGTGCAAGGCATAGGTCAGGGCCTGCATGCCATAACAGATGCCCAGGATGGGCAGGTCTGACTCAAGCACATAGGCGGGAAGGAAAGGCGCCCCTGGCGCGTAGACAGAAGCCGGGCCGCCGGAAAGGATGTAGCCGCGCGGCTGGATGGCCAGCACCTGCGCAGCCGGCGCGTCCCAGGGGAAAAGCTCACAGTAGACCTGAACCTCACGCACCCGGCGGGCAATCAGTTGGCTGTACTGCGAGCCAAAATCTAAAATAGCGATGGAATTGATCATAGAAGAAACTTAGCTGCCGAAGATGACTTCGCCGTTATCCATAGAAGTGATGCATACCAGCGTTTCAACCGGGACGCCCAAATGGGCTAATGCCCGGCGACCGCCCTCAAAGGACTTTTCGATCATGGCGCCCACCCCCACTGGGGTCGCCCCGGCGGCGCGGGTCAGGCGCACCAGGCCCAGGATGGTCTCTCCGGAGGCCAGGAAATCATCGATGATCAGCACCCGCTCACCATGCCCCAGGTATTCCGGGGAAACGATCAGCTCGGTGATGCGCCCCCTGGTGTGGGAAGGCGCCGTGGTAAGGTAAACGGTCTCAGGCATGGTGATTGGCTTGCTTTTTCGGGCGTAAACCACAGGCAGGTTCATGTGGAGCGCTGCCATCAAGGCCGGCGCAATGCCGGAAATTTCGGCGGTGAGAATCCGTGTGGCGTTCACACCGGCGAAGCGGCGGGCAAACTCCTGCCCGCACAGGTCCATCAATGCCGGATCCACCTGGTGGTTGATAAAACTATCCACGCGCAAAATCCCTCCACCCAAATTCTTGCCTTCCCGGATAATGCGATCTTTCAACTCCTGCATATAGACCTCCAGAAAAGTGAAAAAGTATTCACAAAATGGTGCCGGGAGCGTCCGCCCCCGCCTGCACCATTAAATTAACTTATAGCTCAGTTACGAAAAGTGTGGAACCGGCGTAATTGTATGAACATTTTACAACGCTTGGGCTTTTTGGGATAGTGTAAAAACCCGCGGCTGTGAGGATAATCTTATTAGTCGCCATCCGGCGAAAGACGAAAATCGTAAATCCCGTCCTGCACGGGCCACCTGCGCCCGCATCCGTCGCAAACCAGCTCAGGCGGGGTGTCGGGCAAGGGCTGTCCGCAGGCCGGGCAAACGAACGGCCTGACATGATCGACCTCCAGGCCCTCCCCAGTGGCGCGCGAGCGCACAAATACGCTGGGGCTGAGCTGCCACAAGTTTCCGGTGAGCTGCGCCAGGGCATCCATGCGCACCAGCAGCCCCAACGGCAGGGTGCGTTTGAACAGGCCGATGCGGAAATGTGAAACGGTGAGCTGTCTCTCTATGGCAAAGCCGCTCAGGTTCAGCCAGGTACGCACGGTGCCAGGGTGGAAATCGAAGCTGAGTGGAGCGAATTCGACCGGTTCGGGAGAGAAAGGATTCCAGGTCTGCCGTCGGAAGGTATAACGGAGGATCGACTTGATATTTTTCTTGTTGGCAAACTCGAGGATGAAGATTGCCCCACTTTGCAGCGCCTGGCGCACCTGGTTGAGCGCCCGGCGGGCATCCACCATATGATGCAGGGTGCGGATCATGGTGGCGGCGTCAAAGGAACCGCCGGCAAAGGGCAGATGGTAAATATCAGCAGCCACGTAGCGATAGTTGGGCCCGGCACCCAGGCGCTGCTGGGCCTGGACGAGCTGGGTGCGCGAATAGTCAAGCAGGGTGATCTGCTCGAAACCGGTGTAGCGGAGGGTGTTGCGCCCGGCGCCAGCACCCAGCTCCAGCAAATGTTTCCCGCTGGCGGGCAGCAGGCGGCGCAAAGCCACCTCCTCGACAGCGTCTTCGTACTGGCGCCCGCCTCGCTCCCAGAAAGAGGTCTGGTAGTCAGACCCCTCGTAATTACAGATGGGTGGTGTCTGCATGGAAACCGTTTTTACCACGAAAATAAGGATGCATCCGGGCAGGTTTGCCGGCGGCGCCCAGAGTGACCTCCTTACCGCTGCTTCCTCTCGGACCTGACGGGGTTCGGTGGATTTTGCCGCGCCGGTCCCGCCCGGACGCGGGCTAAGGATAACCCAGGAAAGCCGGCCTGTCAATAAGCTTTCAAAAATGAAAAGACTATTACGCAACGAAAGTAGTATACTTGTTCTAGAGGGGTTCTTTCGGCTCTATATAAAACCCTATTTTTTATCGCTCCTTTTCTATGCGAACAGGGTTATATATATTAGAAGCCCTTTCAATGCAGGAACGCCATCCTGCAAATGTCTTTTTTCTCAGGAGGAGGAAAAAATGGCGATCATTGTCTATATTGTCATTATTTTAGTCTGCCTGTTATTTGCCGCTCTAAGCCTGGTCACCATGCAGGAGCACCGTTAAAGATGCTTGAACCTGCCAGCGGGTTGCCGCAAATCCGGTTTCACTGCCGGAGAATACCTTACTGCCAGCGCAAACTGATCTCACCTGTCCTGTCGCCATAGACAGGTTGAGATCTGGATAGCGTGTATAAACTGAAACCCGGGAGTGAGATATTCCCGGGTTTTTTTACAGTAACCCATCCGGCGGCTGATATAATATAGATGCGGAGGGACTATGGCCATCTTCGAAATCTTGTTGGGGTCGGCCCTGCTGGTGGCCGGGCGCAGCCTTTTCTGGCTGTTCGTGGGCGCCATGGGATTTGTCCTGGGCTTGATCCTGGCGGCGGTGCTTTTCAAAGGTCAACCCGAATGGGTGGTGATAGTAGCAAGCCTGGTGCTTGGCTTGATTGGGGCAGGGCTGGCGCGTGCCTTCCAGCAATTGATGCTGGTACTGGCTGGCTTTGTCGCTGGCGGATATATCATCTCGTTCCTGATCAGGCTGTTTCAATTCAATATTCCGGTCAATCCTCAGGTTTTATTTGTGCTGTGTGGACTGATCGGAGCCGCCCTGGTGACGTCGCTGTTTGACTGGGCAGTCATCGCTCTCTCATCGATCAGCGGCGCAACGATGGTGGCCGACAACCTCAGGTTGAGCCTGCAGAATACCACCATCTTGATCCTGGTCCTGGTGGTCTTCGGAATTGCATTGCAGGCAGGCTGGCTGAGATGGGGTAAACGCACCGTTGTCCAAAGGTAAGAGAGAAAGCCATAGGAGGAGGTGAGCATTGTCCAGGTTTTCTATTTCAATTAAAAAATCCAGCGGCAGCCCAATCCAGGTCGGAAACCTGAAGGTAACCCCGGTTTCACAGGAGGTGGTCTTCCGCGCCCCCGGCCAGTCCAATGGACTGGTTTGGAACCGGCCGGTCGCCGTAGGAGTTCAGGCGCCCGGCAATGAAATGCAGGTTCTGCCAGTTTATGACCGTACCCGCCTGGCGCAGTTGTTGATCCTGGGAGCCGGGCTGCTGGGCTCGGCGCTGATCTGGCTGATCTTTCGAAAACGTTCTAATTCCAAGGTTTAAGGAGGCACAGCATGACCGACGAAGTTGAATTCGACTACAACAAGGGCCAAAACCAAGAAACCGACCCGGTGCAGGAAACCATCAACGATACATTGGCGCACTTCCTGGCCACCGCGGGCGTCGATACGGTCTACGGGCAGCCGATCCGCAAAGGCGATACGGTGATCATCCCGACCGCCGAGGTGCTTTCGGCCTTAGGCTTCGGCGCCTCTCAGGGGGCGATGAGCGGCAAAGAGACCAAAGGCGGGAAATGGTCTGGCAGCGGGGGCGGCGGCAGGACCTTCAGCCGGCCGGTAGCGGTTATCGTTGCCAGTCCCGAAGGTGTGCGGGTAACCCCGGTCTTCGATACGACCAAGATCATTCTGGCGGGCCTGACCGCCCTGGGGTTCATGTTCAGCACGCTACTGCGCATGCGCTCTAACAAGTAAACGGGCAACCGGCCTTGAATGCAGCGCTTTCCTTTACCAGGCGCAACCTGAGGGCAGTGCTGTTAATCCTGCTTGTCCTGGCGCTCATCGTGGCTGCCATGGCCATGTTCCTCCCGCCTGGTGTGGACTGGCAATATATCTTTCGCCCGGCAGTGTTTGAGCTGCTGGCAGGCCATTCTCCTTATCGGGCATCATGGGATCAATACGATTTTTTCAACGCACCCTGGGCTCTGCTGCCCCTGATACTGCTGGCAGTGCTGCCTGTACAGGTCGGACGCGCCCTGTTAGCAGTCGTCACCATTCTGAGCTTTGCCTACGTGGCACACCGCCTGGGCGGAAAACCACTGGCGGTCGCGCTGCTTCTGGTCTCCCCACCGGTAATGCATTGCCTTTTGGTCGGCAACATAGATTGGCTGGTAGTGCTGGGCTTCATTATGCCCCCCCAGATCGGGTTGTTCTTCATTACCATCAAACCGCAGATTGGATTTGCCGTGGCGATTTTCTGGCTGGTAGAAGCCTGGCGGAAAGGTGGTTGGCGCGAGGTCGTTCGCATCTTCTGGCCCATCACGGTTGCACTGACTCTCTCCATCGTCATTTTTGGCCCCTGGCCTCTGCGTTTTGAGACCCAGGCCGGGGTATGGTGGAATGCCAGCCTGTGGCCCATGTACATCCCGGTCGGTCTGGCCCTGCTGGCCGCCGCCTTGCACAAACGTAAGATTGAATTTGCTATGGCTGCCTCACCCTGCCTTTCGCCCTACCTGATGATGCACTCGTGGGTGGCGGCGCTGTTGGCCGTGGTAGCCTCACTGCCTGAAACTGCTGCGGCTGTGGTGGGGTTCTGGATCCTGATCGCTATCCGTGGTTTTGGCGGATAGGGATAAAATCATTCTGGAGGAAACAATTCTTTTCTTGATGAAAACAACTCCGAGATGATCCCGTGAAACTTTCCCACCTGGTATTGACCCTGATTTTCACCGCCAGCCTGCTCTCTCTACCGGGAGGAGCCGTCCGAATGGCAGCCGCGCAAACCAGCCCTCCGCCGCCTCTGTTTATGAATGCCAGGGGGCCGGCGGTCAGCGTCGCTTCAGCAGACCCGACCCTGGCGCGCTACCGTTACGTGGCCATCAACCGGCTTGCCCTCAAGGCGGTCCTGGATGCTTTCAAGCGTGACCCGGCAGGCAGCGCCTTGCTTGGGCTGGCTTTCTTCCCGGATGCGGCTTACACTGCCCGCATCGAGCGGGTCCAGCGTACTTTCACCGGCGGATACGTGCTGTCGGGGGTGCTGGATGGCGTCCAGGACAGCGAAGTCGGCCTGGCGCTGGAAGGCGGTGTACTGGTAGGACACGCCAGCCTGCCGGGCGGGCATTATACCCTTGGTTACACCCGAGGAGGAGTGCAATACGTGGGGCAGGTCAAGCGCGGCCAGGCCCCCCTATCCAACGACGCCATCGTGCCTCCGGGCCGGCCTGGTGTCTCCTCTCAGGCTACCTCGGACGACGACGGCTCCTACATCGACGTGATGGTGGTTTATACGCCTGCAATTCTGGACATGCTGGGAGGCGCCGATGGTGTGCAGGCCGCCATCGATGACCTGGTCACCGAAACCAACCAGGGTTATATTAACAGCCAAGTCAACCAGCGCGTGCGCGTGGTGCATGCCGAAGAGGTTGACTACGATGAAAGCACCCAATCCGGTAGTTCGCTTTACACCATATTGAAACAACTTAGCAATTATCCCAACGGAACGGATGGAATCCTGGATCAGGTGCAGGCGATGCGCGAGACCTACGCGGCCGACCTGGTAGTCATGCTGGTAGATAACGTTGACCCTTCTTATGCCGGAATCGCTTGGCTGATGGGCCCTGGATGGGACCAGCATGGCTTCGAGCCATACGCTTACAGCGTGGTCACAGATTTCTGGTACAGCGACTTCTACGTCTTCGAGCACGAAATGGGGCACAACATGGGAGCCCAGCACGATCAAGATCATGCCAAAGACAATAATGGAAACATGGTGCCAGGAGTTTACTCTTATTCTTATGGCTATTGCCTACCGGGCACAGATTACCACACCATCATGGCCTATAACGACCCATGCTACACCACCATCAACTACTGGTCAAATCCAGCCATCACCTATGCCGGGGTCGCCACCGGGGTGACCGACTCCGAGGATAACCACCGCACGCTAAACAATACCGCCCCGGTGGTGGCCCAGTTCCGCGACGGGCCGTACGCCGGTGCCGCCCCGACTAACCTGACCGCCACCACCGGATCACCCAGCCAGGTTACGCTGCACTGGACGGACAACGGGCAGGGGGAGACTGACCTGAGCGTCGAACGCGCCAGCCAGGCCGGGGGAGTGTGGGGAGATTTCAGCGAAATTACCAGCCTGCCGGCAGGCACTCAGAACCTGCCGGATGGCAGCGTGGTTTGCAACACCTCCTACAGCTACCGCCTGCGGGCATATTACGCCGGGGATGGTTTTACCGACTATACCAACGTAGCCGTGGTAAGCGTTCCACCCTGCCCCCCACCCATACCGACCGGCCTGACCGCCACCGCCAGCCCGCCGCCGCCTTACCAGGTGGCGCTGAACTGGACCGAGACCGGCGGCAACCAGACCGGTTTCCGGGTCGAACGCCTGGACAGCGCCGTCTGGACTTCCCACGGTACAACCGGCCCAGCCGTGACTACGTTTACCGACTCGAGCGTCGCCTGCGGGCACGATTACCAGTACCGGGTGTGGGCTTACAACGACAGTGGGGATTCGCTCTTGCCCAGCAATAGCGCGGCGGCCTCTATCCTGCCCTGCCCGCCCACCGGTTTGAGCCTGACGACCATGTCACAGGTGCGCATCAACCTGCAGTGGAACGACACCAGCCAGAACGAAGACGGCTTCCGCATTGAACGCTCGCCTGACAGCCTGCCGCGCAGTTGGGGCTGGTCCGCCAGCGTGGGCAGCGGTGTGACCACCTATTCAGACGCCTCGCTGGCCTGCGGCACAAACCACGTCTACCGGGTATGGGCCTTCAAAGCTGGGCAAAATTCGATCAGCCCCAGCGACGAAGTAACCGGCGCCACGCAATCCTGCGATCTACCCCCGGCGCCGGCTGGTGTTGCCGCCAAGGGGCGTAACCGCACCAGCATCCGCCTGACCTGGACTGACATCGATGGGGAGGACTACTACGCCATCGAGCGACTCAATGGGTCGACCTGGGTCCCAGTCGGCAGTACACTCCCTCAATCGAACGCGACCACTTTTATCGATCAGGGCCTGGCGCCGGACACGCAGTATTCTTACCGCATCTATGCCCACAACATTTACGGCGATTCGCCCTACGTGACCGTGACCGGGCGTACCTACGTGGTGGAATACTACTTCCCCTTCTTCCTGAAAAAGTAGCGTTTCTACCATGGTATACTTTGCGCTTGAACCCATGACCGGGTTCTGGAGCAAAGATGCCCCTGGTAACTGCCATCGACGTAGGTAAATCCTACGGCCCTGTCGACCTGTTCAGCCATATCTCGCTGAGCGTGCCGCACCGCGCCCGCATCGGCCTGGTAGGGCCGAATGGGGTGGGCAAGACCACCCTGCTGCGCATCCTGATCGGCCTGGAAGAGCCGTCCAGCGGCGAGGTGCAAAAGGCGCGCAGCCTGCGCATGTGCTACCTGCCCCAGGAGGCCGGTATCGAGGCGCGCGGCACACTGTGGGAGCAGTGCCTGGAGGCCTTCGAAGACCTGCTGGCGCTACAGAGGGAGATGGCGCGCCTGGAAGGGGAAATGAGCACCCCGCAGCAGGCCGAGGCGGCCCTCGAGGCCTACGGTTATATCCAGGCGCGCTTCGATCACCTGGGCGGCTACACTTACGAACAGCGCATCCGCCAGACCCTGGCCGGCCTGGGTTTTTCCGAGGCAGACGAACGGCGCCCGATGCAGCAGCTTTCCGGAGGTCAGCGCACGCGCGCTCTGCTGGCGCGCCTGCTGCTCTCTAACCCTGACCTGCTGCTGCTGGACGAACCCACCAACCACCTGGATATTGCCGCCATCGAATGGCTGGAAGCTTACCTGCACGATTGGGACGGGGCGGTGCTGCTCGTCTCGCACGACCGCTATTTCCTCGACCAGGTGGTTAGCGCCATCTGGGAAATGACTCCGGCGCTGGAACTGTACCGCGGCAATTACAGCGCTTACATCCAACAGCGCGCCGAACGCTACCAGCGCCGCCTGGAAGAATACCAGGTGCAGCAAGAATTCGTCGATAAAGAAGAAGACTACATCCGGCGCAATATTGCCGGGCAGAACACACGCCAGGCCCAGGGGCGCCGCAAGCGCCTGGAACGCATGCTGGAAGAAGCGCGCCTGACGCCTCCGCACGATTCACGCCGCCTGCACCTCAACTTGCAGCCGGTTATGCGTTCAGGCGATCTGGTGCTACGTACTACTGGCCTGCAGGTCGGCTACGCCGACGAAGGCCGCCCCCTGTTCTCCGCGCCCGACCTGACCCTGGTGCGCGGCGAATGCGCCGCTATCCTGGGGCCGAATGGGGCGGGCAAGACCACCTTCCTGAAAACCTTACTCGACCAGGTGCCGCCCTACCGGGGCGAGCTGACCCTGGGCGCCAGCCTGAAAATCGGCTACTTCGCCCAGGCGCACGAGGGTCTGCACTCAGAAATGAACCTGATGCAAGAAATCCAGGGGGTCGCACCCAACCTGCGCCCGGCTGAAATGCGTGATTACCTGGCCAAATTCCTGTTTACCGGGGACGATGTCTTCAAAGAGGTCAGCGTGCTTTCCGGCGGAGAGCGCGGGCGGCTGGCGCTGGCCTGCCTGGCCCTGCAGGGGGCCAACCTGCTGCTGCTCGACGAGCCGACCAACCATCTCGACCTGCCCGCCCAGGAAGTGCTGCAGGCGATCCTGGCTGATTATAAGGGCACCATCCTGCTCGTCTCGCACGACCGCTACCTGATCGATGCGCTGGCGACCCAAATCTGGGAAGTGATCCCTGCCGAAAGCGCCCTGCGCGTCTTCTCCGGCGCTTACAGCGAGTACAAAGAGTTCAAGGCCGCCCAGGTTGCAGCAGCCACCTTGCAAGGGGCGCGCCCTAAGGCTGAAATCTCCCGGCCGCGGCAGCTGAGCGGGCCAAGCAAGATGGAAATGCGCCGGCGCCAGCAGCGTCTGGAGGCGGTCGAAGGGGAAATTGCCCGGATGGAGACCCAACTGGCTGCCATCACGCGCCAGCTTGAGAACCCGGTCAACGATTCATTGCGCATCCAGCGCCTGGGGCAGGAGTATTCCCGGCTGCAGCAGGATTTGGAGAAAAAGATGGACGAGTGGACCGCGTTCAGCGAGGAGCCAACATGACCCTGCCGGAAGGAACACGATTTCAGATCACCTTTCAGGCCGCAGACTGCCTGACGAAGGAACTGGAGCAAGAGATCAAAACTCTCGATCACCTGGCCTTTTCCGAGAGCGGCGAAGAAGACAATTGCATCGAGTGGGCCATGTCTTCAACCTGGTACTTCCTGGGCCGGTTGGACGGCAGGCTGGTCAGCCAGATCGGGATAATGGACCGCGCCATCCAGGCCGGCGGGCAGACACTTTCCATTGCCGGGGTAGGTGGGGTGGCTACCCACCCGGAATTTCAGCGGCGTGGCTTTGCCAAAGTTTTGTTGCAAGCGGCCGCCGAGCAGATGCGGCAGTGCGGCGGCTACGACTTCGCCATGCTGTTCTGTGGCACGCACATGATCCCCTACTATACCAAAAGGGGCTACTGCCTGGTGTATAACCCACTGTATATTCTCCAGTCTGGCCGGCGGGTTTTCTTCGAAGATAACAAGATGGTGCTGCCGCTCTCCGAAAAGCCCTGGCCGGAGGGGGAAGTGGATGTCAACGGGCCGCCGTGGTAGAAAACCATTGCAATAAGTTACCAAAAATGGTCACTTATTGCAATAGAATTTTCCATTTTTATTGCTTAAGTACGGAAGGCTTCATTCATATCTTACACGGAAAATATTACAAAATGAATGCATAATTATAAATATGCATTCATTTTGTAGTATAATCAGATTATATACAATGGTGAAAGCATTTATGAAGAGATTTGAACCCTCGATCGAAATATTTAAGGAGAACCATAATTCCCTTCGAATGTATGAAGCGGTAAAAAAAGGCGTTCCCAGGCATTTCATCTATAAGATGGTTTCAGCCGGAATTCTATCGAGGGAAGAGCGGGGGCTTTACCACCTTGCAGAGGCAGAACCACTGGCAAACCCAGATCTGGTAAATATAAGCCTGCTTGTTCCGAAAGCAGTCATTTGTTTGATCTCAGCGCTTTATTTTTACAATCTTACCACTCAGGTTCCACATGTTGTCTGGATTGCCCTTCCGCGTCATATCAGGACGCCACGGATTGTATATCCACCAATTGAAGTTATCAAACTCGCCCCAAAGCCGTATCAGGCCGGAATAGAAGAGCAATTTCTGGATGGTATAAAGGTGCGTATCTATAGTCCAGAAAAAACCATCGCTGATTGCTTTAAATTTCGTAATAAAATTGGGCGGGATGTTGCGATAGAGGCCCTAAAAGACTATATGAGACGGTCCCATGGAAAGATCGCTAAATTGATCGACTTCGCCCGGGTAAACCGGGTCGAAAACGTCATACGCCCGTACCTAGAGGCATTGGGGTGAGAGAAATTAAGAATATTGCTGCATCCATACATTCCCGTTTGCATAATCTTGCCAGGGATCAAGGCAAATCATTTCAAGAATTACTCCAAAATTATGTAATTGAACGGTTTTTGTACCGTTTTCATAGACAAAATATTGCAGCCTGTTTGTGCTCAAAGGGGGGCTAGTTTTATACGCCTGGTGTTTCCCATTAAGGAGACCGACCCGAGACATTGATTTTCGGGCGTATGTTAAGAATTCAGAAGAGAACCTCAAAGAAATAATAAAGGAAGTATGTATCTATTTTGTTCCAGACGATGGTCTCACCTTTCACGAAGAGACTATTCAAGTCGAGGTTAATCATGACAAGCGCTGATTACAAGGGAGTTCATGTGTCTTTCGAAGCCACGTTGGGAAAAGCCAAAATCCCTGTCTTAATCGATCTAGGTTTTACAGACCAAATTATACCGGCATCTCAGCATCTTTCCTTTCCAGTTTTATTTGCAGGAATGGGGATTCCCCAATTGCTTGGGTATCCACCTGAGTCTATTATCTCTGAAAAATTCCACGCAATGGTTCGTTTGGTGGAAATCAACAGCCGTTGGAAAGATTTCTACGATATCTGGCTGCTCTGTGAACAAACCGACTTTCAGGGTTCGATCCTTCAGGAGGCCATATCTGCTACGTTTCGACAGCGTGAAACCTTGATTCCATCTTCGCTGCCAGTTGCTTTATCGGATGAATTTGCCAGAGAACGACAAAAACAATGGCAGACATTTTTAGCCAAAAACAGGCTTTTTACAGGAAATATTGAAAACTTTATATTTGTGGTTGAAAGGCTGCGTACTTTCCTAATGCCACCCGTAGAAGCAATTATTGCCCAAAGGACTTATAAGAAGTCTTGGAAAGCCGGACAAGGGTGGGAATGACCAACTAGAGATAGCTAAGATATGGCCGCCACTGGTTCTTCTCCGCTATAACGCCTGAGCTGGGGCCAGTGCAAGGTCACCCAGATCACCCCGATAACACAGCCGATCCCACCGGAAATAATCGAGGCGGAGATGCCCAGGAGTTGGCCTACCACGCCGGCTTCGATCTCGCCCAACTGCGGGCCGCCCAGGAAGAAAATCTGGTTCAGGCTGACCATGCGGCCGCGGATGATGTCCGGGGTCTGGATCTGGCGGATAGTGTTGCGCAGGATGGTGCTGATAGAATCCCCGGCGCCGACCAGGCCGAGCGCCAGCATGGCAAACGGGAAGGTGCGGGCGAAACCGAACAGGGTGGTCGCCAACCCATAGGCGGTGACCGAAGCCAGCAAAAGCACCCCCTGGCGGCGGATGTGGCTCTGCTGAGAGAAGATAAAACCGACCACCACCGCCCCAATCGCGTTTGCCGAGACCAGCCAGCCGTAGGCCACCTCTCCCACGTGCAGTACGTCGCGAGCGACGAAAGGCAGCAGGGTGGTCGCCGAAGAGAAGAAAGTGGCAATGAAATCCAGCAGCATGCTGGAAAGGATGATGGGCTGGTTGATGACAAAGTGGGCGCCTTCCCGGATAGATTCCAGGCTGGCTTTGGCGCCTTTGATCACCAGGCCCTTAGCCTGGGTGATAGGCCCAATCAGCAGCAAGGCCAGGATCACAGCTAAAAAACTGGCCGCGTTGAACAGGTAGGCGTATTGCAGCCCCAGGTAGGCAATCACCACTCCGCTCAAGGCCGGGCCGACGATCGAGCCGGTGTTCGAAGCAATCGACTGCAGGCTGAAAGCGCTGGGCAGCGCCTGGCGCGGTATCAAGTTTGGCACCAAGGACTGGCGGGCTGGCCCGTCAAACGAGGCTGCCACGGCCTGGACGGCGGTGAGGGCATAAATGTGCCAGATCTGGATAATGCCCTGCCAGGTGAGCAGACCCAGCCCCAGGGCGGTCAGCGTCATGGTAGTCTGGGTAACCAGCAAGACTTTACGCCGGTTGAACGCATCCGCGACGACCCCGCCGAACGGGGTAAACACCAGGATAGGCAGGAAACGAGCCATACCAATCCCGCTGACCACCAGCGGCAGGCTGCTGAGCAGGCGCAGGTGCCAGAGCAACGCGGCAAGCTGCATCTGCGAACCGGCAGTGGAGATCAACAGGCCCACCCACAGCCAGGTGAAGCGCGGATAACGAAGGGCGGGGGGTAGTGTGATGGAAAAGGATTTTATAGTGTTACGTACCCCAATCCCTCAGGTATAGGAAATCGTAGCCAATGGTGCGGTTGCTCAGCTTGGCGATGGGCGGTAAGATGCGCTTGAACTGGTTACGCCGCACCCGCTCTACCACCGAACGGACAAATGATTCGGCGTAACCGGCCTCGATGCACTCTTCGGGGGTATAACGCTGGTCGATCAGCAAGTAGAGCAACTGGTCAACCTCGGCGTAGGTGTAGCCCAACTCGCCTTCGTCGGTCTGTCCTATCCACAAGTCCGCCGTGGGCGGCTTATCGATGATTACATCGGGCACGCCCAAAGCACGCGCAAGCTGGCGAACCTGGGTTTTGTACAGGTCGCCAATTGGGTTGATGGCGCAGGCCGAGTCCCCGTACAGGGTGGTATAGCCCAAAAGGATCTCGGTCTTATTACCGGTGCCAACCCCCAGTCCATTAAAGACCACCGACTGGTCGTACAGCACGATCATGCGCATGCGCGCCATAATATTGCCTTTGCGTATGCTATTCATCTCTGGGAACCGCTCAATTAATGGGTCTACCATTTCAGTGATTGGGATAGTCACCGACTGAACCCCGGTGGCGTCGATCATCATTTGAGCGTGTTCAAGCGAGTCAGTCGAAGAAGTCTTGTAGGGCAGGCGTATGGCCAGTACGTTTTTTGGCCCCAGGGCTTCAGCCGCCAGCACGCAGGCCAGACTGGAATCGATGCCGCCGGACAGGTTGATCACGGCGCGTGAGAAGCCCATACGGGTTACCTCACTATGGATAAACCCGGTTAAAATCTTGCGCACCAGGTTGACATCAATGGTCAGGTCCATCATAGCAATCCTACCTCCCTGCGTTGCTGTCCTGGCTGCTGAGGATACGCGCCAGCTCGCGCTGCACCAGGCCGGTGCGCTCATCCCGCAGAAGCGGCAGGCGAGCGCGCGTGCGGTGGAGCTGGTTGAGATCAATTTCGGCCAGGGTCAGGGCTTCTTCATGGAAGGGAGCATGCTTGACGATGTCGCCGTTCGGATCATAAACCGCCGCCCCACCCCAGAAGTTCAGGCCATCCTCGAAACCAACCCGGTTAGTGTGGGCGACAAACGAGGTGAACACACTGGCGTAGGCGCGATTGATATGGTCAACCCAGCGCGCCGATTCAAGCATTTCACCGGCGTTCAGGCCGCGCCCCGGGGACGACGAGATGAACAGAAACAGGTCGGCCCCGTCTAACCAGAGCAAGTAAGGCGGCGAAGCATGCCAGAAATCTTCACAGATCAACATACCCACCCGCCCAAAACGGGTATCGAAAGCGCGCACCGAATCGCCCCAGGCAAAGAAGCGTCCTTCATCAAATAACCCATAAGTGGGCAGATAGACCTTGTGGTGGATGTGGACGACATCCCCACCAGAAAGGTAAGCTGCCGAGATGTAAAAACGGTTGCGCCGGTCCTCTTCGACAAAGCCGACCACCAGGTCCAGCTTGCGGCTGGCTTCCAGGAGCGGGCGGAAAATGGGATCGTCGTAGGTTGGGCGGTGGGAAACGGCCGGAACCAGATCCTGGAGAACATAACCGGTCAGCGAAAGCTCGGGGAAGACCAGCAGATCAGCCCCCTTGGAATGCGCCTCGGCAGCCAGGGCCAGGTGTTTCTCCAGATTGATGTCCACCCGGCCAAGATGGGTGTTGATTTGAGCTAAGGCAATTGTCAGTTTCATTAACTTCCCTTGCGCGGCGAGCGAAATGTCATAGTATAGACCAGCAAGCAAAATAAACCCAATCCCAGGGACATCCAAACATCCGGACGCAAACCGATCCACAGTTGAGTGGGGTCTGCGCGAAGGAAAGAAAAGAACAGCAAGTTGACCGAGAGGCCCAATCCTGCCAGGCTGGCCAAACGCCCCGGATGCTCGCGTGGAAAACTTTTCACTTCCAGCCACCAGAAGAAGATCACCAGGGTCAGGGCAGCCAGTGGTTGGACCGGGAAGCGCGAATAGACAGCCCCCGTCTCATCCCGGCTGGGGATGCCCCACCAAGCGCCCGGCGGCGGGCGAACTCCATAAGCCACCCCGGACTGCCAACAACCCAACCAGACCGCAATCGCCAGAGGGGAGGCCAGCGGGATCAACCGGTCCGACAGCATGGCTAATGGGATGTGCCAGATGCATGCCACTGCCAGCAATGCTACCAACCCGCCGGCTACCGCTCCCGGCCAGGCCAGGCCGCCTTTCCATATTTCTATAGTTTCGAGCAAATGTGAGGCGTAATAACTGGTGTGGAAGGCAACGTAAGCGATCCTGGAGCCCAACAGGCCGCCCAGCAAAGTAATCAGGGCGGAGTTCATCCAACGTGAAGCCTGCCAGCACGGCACGCGCTAAATCACTCGCCACAGGCCCAGGGAGGCCCCTAATCCCACCAGGAAGGCAAATGCGCTCACAGGCTGAGGATGATCTCCTTTCCTGTAATGATGATACCATACCTCGCCAGATTCACTTAATATTTTTGCGTTTTAAGGAATCTACGCAACTGGCGTTTCATCTCCCCATCCACATCCGGTAGCAGGGCAATTTGCGTCAGGCTCAAATCCCTTTCCAACTGGCGTATAACCGCGTGCCCCAGGTAGTAGCCGCATTGTTTCCTCCCGGAAATGTCGAACCAGGAACCGAAGAAAGGACGGATATCCCCACCATTCTCGGCCAGTTCGAGGAAACTGGCCGCCAGGCTGGCTCGGTTGGCCCGGCACCATTCCAGCCAGCCGCCCACCTGGCCGTGCGCCATGTGCCAGGTATCACGACCCTGTATGCGGTGCTCGCAGCGTTGGGCAAAACCTTCACTGTAAAGCTGCCACCAGGCGCCAGAGCCTTCGGCCAGCCGGCTGCGCCGGCGCAGCTCGGAATGCATGACATGCCCGAGCTCGTGGGCGACCAACCCATCGATGATGGGAGATTCGCTCCAACCTTCTTCGGCAATATTCTCCAGTCCAAATAAGACGGCCGGTTTTCCCTGGTAGGTGGTTGCCCATCCCGCCCCGCATCCGATCCCGGTATAAATTACGAAGAGCATATCGCTATCCAGGGGCAGCAGGATTTGCGCTTTCGATAAGACCCGCTCGCACACTTTCAACAGGTTGGCGTGGGCAGTCTGCATAGCGCGGAAACGCTCCTGCGTGTAAGGGAAGATGCGCTGCCTGGCCACCTGCTTCCAATCCAGACCTTCTGCCTGGTAATCTTCGACCTGCATTTGGAGCAGCTCGGGCCAGGCCGACATATATACTGCGGTCCAGGCGTCGATTTGTACGTCGATAGGCTGGCGATTGAAACACTGCCAGAACTGTTCGAAGGCCGGGAAAGTGTCGATTATTTGGATCTCCAGCATTTCGTCTACCTGTTTTCTTGTTCCAGACCCTTTTGACTTCTGGTGAACTTGCGGTTGAGGCTTGATTTTTCAATTATAGTTGGAGTTGATCTCGAATCTACTGGCAGATTTACTACAAGGAGAAAGAGTTAATAGGAAATGGTATACTAACCATGAAGATATGCAAGCATAAATCGCCCCAATTTGGAAAAGTCATGCCTTTGTTATGTATAATAAATCCATAGATACAGAATATTAAGCGTCATAAAATTTTCAAGGACAAATTCATGCCTTCCATAAGCCGGTTTTTCGGAATTGTAATTTATATGTACTATGATGACCATGTCCCACCGCATTTTCATGCAAAATACGGTGAATACCGTACCCAAATCAACATCGAAACTCTGGAAATTCTGGAAGGTGAACTGCCCCACCGGGCATTATCTCTCATCATCGAATAGGCCGTTATGCACCGTAACGAATTGCACCAGAACTGGCAAAATGCCAGAGATGGTTTGCCTTTGCAGGATATTGCTCCGTTGGAATAGTGTGGAGGAAGGTATGATTTTGATACAGGCTGTAAAACCTTTGGATGAATATAAGGTTTTTCTCCGTTTCAGCAATGGAGAACAAAGGGTGGTTGATTTGCTGCCGCTGCTGCGAGGTCCCATATTTGAGCCAATTCGCCAGGATTCCGCTTATTTTCGCACTGTGCATGTAGATGAAGAATCTGGCACGATTTGTTGGGACAACAATGCCGATATAGACCCGGAAGTACTGTATGGTAGCTATCCCCCAGCCTGGCAAGAGGTCGAAAATACCATCCACGGAGACAGCGAAAATACTTTATAAACGTCTCCGATTTTCTGATCCTTAGCCATATGACCAAGGGAAGAATTGTTATGGCTGCTGTGATAAAAATCGGACTGGAAAATGATCCAAACGGTCGTTCACAGGCCTGGGCATTGGATTATCCGGGCTGTTTTGCCTACGGCAAGGATGGCAACGAGACATTGCTCAACGTGCCCGCCGCAGTGCTGGCTTACCACGATTGGCTGGCCCGGCACACGCCCAATTCCTGGCTGAAGGACCTGGGCGATTTCGACGTGCGCCTGGTAGAAACCTGGCAGATCTACTGCATCAACCAGGATTACGAGGTTGTCAAGGATGGCTCCCCGGTCGAATCGTTTTTCCACCACGATTGGAAGCCGCTCGACGTGGTAGAGGCCAGGCGCGCCGCCCTGCTGCTGAAGTGGGGGCGGGAAGATCTGCTCAAACTGGTCCAGGATCTGGACGACGCTAAACTGGATCAAACCTATCCAGGCGAGCGCTGGAGCATTCGCGGCATTCTGTCCCACGTGGGAGGCGCCGAATGGTGGTATTTGCAGTCTTTGGGAATGGAAGGCATGACTGAAGCCCAACTCCCGCAGGATGCCTTCGGAAGATTGAAGGTAACGCGTGCACGCACAGAAGCAGTGCTACCTGACCTGGCCGGATTGGAGAAGGTGTCCGGCAGGGAGGGCGAGCTGTGGAGCCCACGCAAGATGCTGCGCCGCGCTGTCTGGCACGAGCTCGACCACGTCGAACATATCCGCAAACTACTTCGACTGTGAAACCACAAACTATGAACCTTTATCTCGTCCGGTTGATCATTTTCTTCCTGATCAGCGCTGGCCTGGCAGCAGTCTCCTGGCACTCGCTGAGGGCCAGCCGCTCGCATGGCTTTGCGCGCTTCTTCGCCTGGGAGGCGCTGGCAGGGGTGATCCTGCTCAATGCGCCGGCCTGGTTCACCAACCCGTTCAGCCCGCGCCAGATCATTTCCTGGCTGCTGCTGTTCGGCAGCATCCCGGTGGCAATCCATGGTTTCTGGCTGCTGAGGCAGCTCGGGAAACCGCAGAAAGCGAGCCGCCAGGCGGGCAGAGGAGCGGAATCAGTCAACTTTGACTTTGAAAATACCTCTGCACTCGTCACCAATGGGGTGTACCACTATATCCGCCACCCGCTGTATGCTTCGCTGCTCATCCTGGGGGCAGGCGCGTGGTTGAAGGAGATTTCTCTACCCTCAGCTTTGCTATTCGCCATAGAAGTCGTCTGCCTGTATAGGACAGCGCGCCTGGAAGAAAACGAAAACCAGGCGCGCTTCGGCCAAAGCTACACGGCTTATATGCAAAAGACACACATGTTCATCCCGTTTTTATTTTAGGACGCTATCCAAAATTCAGTTTGCTGCTGCGCAGCTCACCCCACTTAAGGGCATCCGCGATACCTTGCTCGATGGATAATCTGGCTTCCCAGCCTAGCAGGCGGCGCGCCACATCGGCGTTGGCAAACGACCCGGCCACGTCACCAGGACGCGGCTCGGCTTCGTACTGCGGGATCGGGCTGCCCCAAACTTTTTCGAAGGCTGCCACCAGCTCTTTGACAGTCACCCCACACCCGGTGCCCAGGTTAATCACCAGATAGCCATCCTGCGGGTTGCCGGCGCGCTCGAAAACTGCATCGAAATCCGTCAGAGCGGTGATGTGCGCCTGGGCCAGGTCCCAGACGTGAATGTAATCACGGATGCCGCTGCCATCCCGGGTGGGCCAGTTCGTCCCGGTCAGGACAAACTGAGGCAGGCGGCCTTGAGCCACATCGACCAGCTTGCCCAACACGTGCGAGGGCTGTTCTACGTGGATGCCCGAGCGCATCTTGGGGTCGGCGCCGATGGGGTTAAAATAGCGCAGGGCGATGCCGCGCATGCCATAGGCGGAACAGAAATCCTGCAGAACCATTTCCATCATGTACTTGGTGCGCGCGTAGGGGCTGCCCGGTTTCAAGGGTGCCGCTTCAGTCACCATAAACCCGGGCACCACATCGTAAATCGAGGCGGATGAGCTGAATACTACCCGGTTGTAGCCCAATTGGTTGAGTGTACGGAACAACTCCAGAGATTTGCACACATTTTCATGGTAATACTCGTAAGGATAGGCAACCGAATCGGGTACAACGATCAGGGCTGCACAGTGGACGGTCGCCTGGATATCCGGATGGTCGCCAAAAATCTGCTTAAGGGCGGCGGCATCGGCAATATCCGCCTGGTAGAAGATACGCCGGCGGGTGAATTCGACCCGCCCGGTGACCAGAGAATCGAGGATGATGGGGGTGTGCCCGTTGTCTTCCAGAGCTGAACAGATCGTGCTGCCAATATAGCCGGCTCCGCCGGTGATCAAGTATTTCATGCAACCTCTTTGGATTGAAGATTTATGGTTTTTGATTGATGATTGACGATTGACGATTGATGAATGATGATATTGGAGTGATGATTTTAATCTAAAAAATGCAATCTTTACAGTTGAATCTCAGGGACACTGCAGTTCGGTGCGCACCGCCTGGAAAGTGGCGCTCTTTTCCGGGCTGGAGGGGGTGGCTCCATCAATGCGCTGCCACAGCCGGCAGAGCATCGGCTGCATGGCGGCGGTCACCTGGCGAGTTTCCTGGCTGAGTTGGCGCGCCCGTTTCCAGTTACCGTTATGGGCATACCCCTCAATGAACACCAGCCGCTCGGACGGGTCATTAGGATAATCCGTCTGGCTGAAAGCCTGGTCACCCAGGTTGGCTACCTGCTGCCAGTCCTCCTGCTGGCGGGCCAGGTCGGCTTTTTCAAAGTAATAGCACCAGCCGGAATGTGCGGGCTCTGCACCAAAAATATTCTCGTCCGGATGGACAGCCTGGCCAGGAGCTGCATCCTGGATCAGCTGGTTAGTGGAAACCGCCGCCGCCTCACGCATGCGATTTGGCAGCATGATATTCAAGGGGTCCAGGTCAGGGTCCAACACACGCACGCAGGCCGGTGGGACATAATTTAGCGCGATCATCTGGGAAGTGCTGCCGCTGAAATCAGCCGCCAGGTAATCCTGGGTAATGGGTTGGCCCGGCTGGAGGGAAGGCAGCCCAGTGCCCAGGCGCAGCGAAGGGAAATAGAGCATGAAAGACATATGGGCGCTGGAGTTACCTGCGGCGTAAATCCAGTTCAGCGGGGCAGTCAGGCTGTTATCGCTGAAATAGCGCACAGGCAGGTCGTTGAACAGCAACGTGGTGCCCGGTTTTAACTGGGGCATGCGCCAGGAAAGCTGCCAGAAAAGCGCTTTCTGGGTAGCCCAATCGCGCCGGTAAGCGTTGGCGGCCTGGAACTGCAGCCCAATAGCCAGGCCGAGCAGCACACCCAGGGTAAGGATCTTCGACCAGTGCGGCAGCGGAAGCAGTCCAAGCAGGCCGGTAATGAACAGAGTGGATCCCAGCATGAAGGCAAGGGTGAAGCGGTCGTTGGGGAAGCTCAACCCCACCGGGATTTGGGTCAGCCAGAAAGGCCAGCCCGCCAGGAGCAGGGCCAGCAGGCCGGTCAGCAGGCACGGCCAGGCCCAGGCGCGCCGAGAGCGAGGAGAAGCATCCTCCCCGCCTTTGATGACCGCCAGGTACAGCCCCAGGAGCGCTGCTCCTAAAAGAACGATCAGGGCGTAAACCTGGGTGGTGCGCCCCCCCAATACTGCCGGGTCAGGCAAGCGGAAGACTTTTCCCCAGGCGGCGAAAGTGGTCAGCCACAAGTCGGCGGCGATGCGGCCCAGCAGAGCAGCAAAGACCTGGAATGGCTGGGTTTTAAGCTGCTCGAAAGCCTTGGGCTGATAATTCTGGGTTTGGAAGCGGAAGAAAAAAGCTCGCCAGGCTGCCAGGGCGGCGAAGAGCAGCAGGTAGGGCAACCAGATTTTGAAGACTTGCGCCAACCTCTGGCGGCGATTCGGAATCCTTTCAGTCAGAACGATCCAGATCAGGGCCGGGCGCACCAACTCGAGCAGGAAGAAATACTCCATGGTGATCAGGTTGGCGAAGGAGAGCAGCAAGGCCACCATGGTAGTCAGCAGCCACGACCAGCGCCAGCGCGGCTGCCGTAAAGCCAGCAGCGTGCACAACAGAGAAGCCAGAAAAGCCGTCAGGACGATGAAAAAATGGCTGTACATCAGGCTGATGAATTGCTGTTCGAAGCCCGGGTAAACCACAAACAGCAAAGCGGCCCAGACAGCCGCCTGAGACTGGCGGGGCCAGACCAGGCGCAGCAGCCCCCACAGAGTGACCCCGGCCGTCCAGCGCCAGAAGAGGGCAAACACCTGCCAGCGCCAGGGCAGGCTGCCCAGCAGGGAGGTAGTCACCTGGTAGATCATCCCCCAATACGGCCGGTTGGTGGAGAAATAGCGCGCCAGCCCGGCAGGGCCCAGACGGGCGGCGATCCAATTGATCGGCCAGTCATCCCAATAGAAACCCAGGCGCGGGATCAGCAGGGCATAGCTGACCAGGCAGGCCAGCAGCAGCGCCAGCGGTGCCGTCCACGAGGGCACCGAGGGCAGCGAAATGGCAGAAATACGCTTGAAAAGCCTATTCATCAGCATCTTCGACCGCAGGCTGTGGTGAATCCCCTCCAGGGTCCATGGCAGCCAACCTGCGGCGGATGATATAAATCGGGCGGTGTTTGACTTCCTGGAAAATATAGCCCACATAAATACCCAGGAATCCCAGGAAGATCATCAAGGAACCGCCCACAAACAGCAGCATGAACATCAGAGAACTCCAACCGGGAGCCAGCCGCGCCGTATTACCACTGATCCAGAAGCTGAGCACGTAGATCATTTCGACCAGCGCCAGGCAAAGAAAGCCAACCCCGACCGAGATAGCCACGTAGAGCGGGAGGAGTGAGAAGGAGAAAATGGCGTCCATGCTCAGCCGCACCATTTTCTTCAATGAATACTTGGATTTACCGGCCATGCGCGGCGGGGGTTTGAAAGGTAGGATCACGGTACGGAAGCCGCTCCAGGCGACCATGCCGCGCAGGAAACGGTGATATTCGCGCATGGAGCGGACGGCATCCACCACCGTACGGGCCAGCAGGCGGAAGTCGGCCGCGCCGGGGGTGACGCGTGTGTCGCCAATGCGGTTGAGCAGTTTGTAGAATTGGTTAGAGGTCCAGCGCTTGAAGGCCGGCAAGCCCTCTTCTTCGACGCGTTGGGTCAGCACCACATCGTAGCCGGAGCAGGCCAGGTCGAGCATCTGGGCGAGCATTTCAGGCGGATGCTGCCCGTCGCTGTCCATGGTGATCACGTAATCGCCGCTGGCCTGGTCCAGGCCAGCGGTAAGAGCGGCCTGGTGGCCAAAATTGCGAGCTTAATTCGATTACCACCACTCGCCGGTCGGCCGCGGCGAGGCCTTCCAAGAGCGTCTGGGTCTGGTCGCGCGAGCCATCGTTGACATAAAAAAGGGTGAAGGCATACGGCAGGCGATCGATGGCCTGGCAGAGCTGCCGGTGGAACCCGGCCACAACTTTTTCCTCGTTGTAAACAGGAACAACGATATCCACCCGTGGAAGAGCTGGAGGGTTGAGCATGCGCCTCTTAGTTACGTATAATTGGTTGGATTAAGTATAATACCAAAAATCTTCCTAAAACCGATGGCTAATTGGGGTTCACTGGAAATAGCCGTGGTGAACTCCCAGATTTTGGGGACCTTCCACGAATAAATCCCAATGAGCCCTCATTGGGAGGTTCATTGGAATTTGCCGTGCTGAAACACCAGCCTGACAGGAGAAATTTTATAACCTTTATCTAATTGACCTACGAAGAATTTGCTGTACAATTAGCCAATAAATATGGCTTTTGGGTTTCTTGTGGAGAATTCAGTTTTTGGGGTTTGGGCGTGCGCAGCACGCTCAAACCCCAAAAACTGGTGATCCATGCGGCCACCCCCAATCAACCATAAATATTTAGGAGGTAAGCATGTTATTGAAGACCGGACAAGAAGCACCTGACTTTGTTCTGCCCTCACACCTGGGCCAATCGGTCCGGTTGAGCGATTACCGGGGCAGGAAAAACGTAGTCCTGGCCTTCTTCCCTATGGCCTGGACGCCCATATGAACGAATCAAATCCCGGCTTACGAGGCTGAAGCTGCCAAGTTTGCGGGATTAGATACCCAGGTTCTGGGTATAAGCATCGACCATGTTCCTTGTTTGAAGGCCTGGGCCGACAGCCTGACCGGTATCCATTACCCGCTGTTGAGCGATTTCTGGCCGCACGGGAAAGTTACGGAATTATACGGCGTTATGCGCCCGCAGGAAGGGCGTTCTGAACGGGCCATCTTTGTGATCGACAAAAAGGGTATTATCCGTTATATCGATATCCACGACATCGATCTCCAGCCGGACAATGAAGAGCTGCGGGATGTGCTGCGCAAGATCGACCCTGGCGCTGCGGCGCGCGAAATCAGACGACCACCCTCCCCACTGCCATACGGCGGGATTGTGATGTACTGCACCAAGTGGTGCGCCGACTGCAACGTGGCGCGCCAGTGGTTCCAGGACCACAAGCTACCTTTCACCGAGGTAGACATTTATTCGGTCGAAGGCGCCCTGAAGCAGGTGATGGAATGGAACAACGGGATTTTGATCACCCCAACCTTCAACATCGATGGCACGATCCTCTCCGATTATGACGAAGCTAAATTGAAGGAAATCCTGAAAGATAGACTGTAAAACAAATTCCCTCAAGGGCAATTCTGCAAATGCAGGAATTGCTGGCACTCCTCCAGGGTCAGCGTGCGAGTCAGGCGGCTGCGCGTCACCAACAGTTACAATGTTGAGTTTTCCAGCACACAACAATCCTGCCCGGAGTAATGTACTGTATCCATTTACTCTTGGACTAGCGTACGCCGAGTAGAATTTCCACGGTCAATTGGTCGAGTCGTTCGTATTTCAATCCACGTGAGGCGATGGCGTTGCGATCAAACGACTTTGCTTTGATGGAGTTGGCTTTCTCCGTTGAATATTTGCCGAAGTATTGGTTCATGGAGCCGTCATTTGCGATGTTCTCAGCAACGAGCTCTTGAATTTCCTTGTCCGCATTCCACTGGGCAGCTTTTTCTTTGAGGATGAGATAGGTACGCATACAGCCACGTGCAAAATCTTTGACGCCCTCATAATCTTCAGTTCGATAGGCATGAGCATCGAAGTGACGCGAACCTGTATAGCCTACATCCTCGAGAAACTTAACCAAGAAGAATGCAGCTTTAAGATCACGTGAACCAAATCGCAAATCCTGATCATACCGGCCAGGATATTGATCATTTAGATCAATGTGAAAGAGCTTTCCTGCTTCCCAGGCCTGTGCTACACCGTGCATAAAATTAATTCCAGACATATGCTCATGGGCCACCTCGGGATTGACACCTACCATCTCGGGGTGATCAAGTGTAGTAATGAAGGCCAACATGTGACCGGTCGTAGGATTGTAGATGTCTACGCGCGGTTCATTAGGCTTGGCCTCCAGCGCAAATTTCAAATCATATTTCTTATCGAGAGCATATTCGCAAAGGAAGTTCATTGCTTCGCGCGTATGCTTGATTGCATCGATTGGGTTTTTGGATGCATCAGTTTCTACTCCTTCGCGTCCTCCCCAAAAGACATAAACCTTAGCTCCAAACTCTACCCCCAAATCGATGGCGTTCATTGTTTTCTGCAATGCATAGGCGCGCACTTTTGGATCATTAGAAGTGAATGCACCGTCTTTGAAAATCGGATCATTGAACAAGTTGGTAGTAGCCATAGGAACTTTAAGACCCGTATCATCTAATGCCTTGCGAAAAGTCTTCTTGATTAGGTCAGCTTCAGACAGTGTCGCATCTATGGGGATCAAGTCGTTATCATGGAAGTTGACGCCATAGGCGCCAACTTCTCCCAACAAGTAAACCAATTCAGCTGGCGTTTTAAACTCTCGAACTGGACCACCAAAAGGATCTCTTCCGATGTTGCCTACCGTCCACAAGCCAAAAGTAAATTTATGCTCAGGTTTAGGTTCATAGTTAATAGTCATATATTCATGCCTTTCTTTATGCGCGGAGCACTTTTCTTCAAAGAAGGGATCTTCCATATGAAAGAATATGAATTATACCAATCTGTGAATTACTGTCGTTTATTCACCTCATTTACACATTTGCATCAGTGGAATGGCGTTTGGTTTAGCGATGCTGCTTGAAGTAAACGTCTACGTAGACTGCCGCAACCAGAATGATCGCTTTTACAACATATTGCCATGACGGTTGCACATTCATCATTTGGAGTCCGGTGGTCAGACTGGCGATAATCAACGCGCCGATTAGAGCACCATGAATTGTGCCAACTCCACCCAAAGGTGAGGTGCCACCCAAAATGGTAGCGGCAATAGCATCCAATTCATACCCAGTACCCGCAGCAATTGTGCCATAACCGACATAAGAGGCCAATACTATGCCAGCTACGCCGCACAGGAAACCCATCAGCACGAAAACCCGGAATAGTGTTCCCTTAATGCTAACACCGGAGAAGCGAGCCGCATCCCTATTGCCACCAATGGCGTAGGTATATCGGCCAAAGCGAGTATTATTCGCGGCATACGCCATAAGTATTGCCGCGATCGCAAGCAGTAATACTGGCACAGGTATGCCCTTGTAATTATTGACGCTATAAAGATAGGCAAAGATCAACACCGCTACTATGCCCACCGTTAGCAAATCAAGGTAGAGTGGACGAGGCGTAAAATTATATTTTTGCTTGCTGCGTCGACCGCTGAATACGTTCCATAAAAGCGCTAGCACAATTAGCGCGAATATCGCCCAACCCCACATAGAAGGGATATAACCTTGGGCAATATCAGAAAACACCGGTTGGTTGGCTGCGATGGTTTTCCCTTGGGTAACCAGCAGGAGGAGACCATTGAACAGCCACATGCCGCCCAAGGTCACGATGAAGGCGGGTAAACCCAAATAGGCAATAATATAACCCTGGATTACACCAGCCAATAGACCGACCAGTAGGCCGCAGATGACTGAAAGTATAGCTGGCAAGACCACCTGACCCGGAAAAAGCTTGAACCAAACATAGAATTGCAGATAAGCCACAACTACAGAGACGAAGCCAGCCAGTTTGCCCACTGACAGGTCAATACTTCCTGTAACAATCACCAGCACCATGCCAATGGACAGGAAGGAGGTTACGCACATCTGGCGAAAGAGATTCGAAATATTCTGGGGATCTAAGTAAGAGCCATTGGTCCAAAAGAAAAAGATTGCCCAAATAACGGCTACCGCCACGAGGAGAATATATGATTGGATGTTACGCCTCACGCTTTGAAAGAACCTGGTCCATAATGATTCTGCCTTTGTGTCAACAGTTGTAGTCGAAACGTTCACGGGACACCTCACTTTTTCTTAGTTATTTTCAGGCAACACCACGCCAGTGGCTAATGCCATGATGCGTTCCTTGTCAGCTTCAGCAGCAGGCAATGTGGCTGTAGAGTATCCCCGGCACATCACCATAACGCGATCACTCATTCCCAGGACCTCTTCCAAATCACTCGAGATCATAACAATTGCCACACCTTTTTCAGCCAGGTCGTTCATCAGCTTGTAAATCTCGAACTTCGCCCCAACATCAATACCGCGGGTCGGATCGTCCATGATTAAAACTTCCGGTTTGGATAGCAGCCATTTTGAAATGACCACCTTCTGTTGATTGCCGCCCGATAAGGTTTCGGCTAGCACTTCCAGGCTGGGCGTCTTGATTGTCAAGCTTTTAGCCTGTTGCAGACTGGCTTGTAATTCTGCATTGAAGTTAATGCGGAAAAATTTTGAAAACTGATCTAGATTGGGCAGAGATATGTTCTTCAGAATAGTTTAAATCAATATCAGCCCCATCTTCTTGCGATCCTCCGGCACCAAACTCAAACCCGCGTTGATTGCTTCACGTGCACTTTTGGGCTTAATTTCCTGCCCATTCATCTTGATTTTACCTTTGGAGATTATCCCATATTCACCAAATAATGTAGTTACCAATTCAGTTCGACCCGAACCCATCAAGCCGGCAATCCCGAGAATTTCACCCCTACGGACATTGAAGCCTACCCCGTTCAGGATTTTTCGATTGGGATCGTTTGGGTCTACTGCTTCAAGGTTTTCCACTTCGAATACCACATCGCCGGGCTTGCGGTTCCCTTTGGGAAAGCGTTCCTTCATCTCACGGCCTACCATGTATTTAACCAAATCACTCTGGATTACATTTTTTGTTGGTTGAGTGGTAACGACTTTGCCATCCCGCATTACCGTCACTCTATCGGTGATAAGGAAGAATTCCTCCAACCGGTGAGAAATATAAATACAGGTGATACCATTTTGCTGAAGTGTCCTCAGGATTTCCATCAGTTTTTCGACTTCGGCTCTACTGAGAGCACTGGTAGGCTCGTCCAGGATCAAGATATTGGCATTTTCAGAGAGAGCTTTGGCGATCTCGACCATTTGCATTTTACCGACCCCCAAATTATTAACCACTGCCCGCGGGTCAACATCCAATTGATACTTCGTCAGGATCGCCCGGGTATCGGCATAAACCTTATCCCAGATGATCCTGCCATGTTCCACTGGCTCTTTACCTAAGTAAACATTTTCGCCAACCGTTCTGGTTGGGACCAGAGTTAATTCCTGATAAACAATGGCAATTCCTTTCTTGATCGCTTCCTGAATAGAACTTTGACCCAACTTCAATTCTTCGCCGTCATAGATCACGGTACCTTCATAAGTTCCATAGGGATACACACCTGAAAGGACTTTCACCAACGTTGACTTACCCGCGCCATTCTCTCCGCAGATGCCATGTATTTCGCCGCGGCGAATATCGAAAGTAACATCATCCAATGCCACAACACCCGGGAACTGCTTGGTCACATGCTTGAATTCGAGAATATTTTCACCGTCCACTGCGCACTCCTCCAGTTTATTAGAGATTTGCTTCCACAATTATAAAGATTCCCGGCCCTCAACGAGCCGTGAGGGCCGGGAAAGTTGTCCAAATTAGAGTTACGGCCTTGGTGGAAGTTGAGCGGCAGGAACGTTGCGATAGACAGCATCGTAAGTCTGGAAGCCGCTCTTGACGATGACATCAAAAACATTGTCTTTCGTAACCTCGACAACCGGCAGGAAGGACGCCATGACATTCCCCGTCTTGCTCTTGTCGTTGGTCAATTGAGCCAAAGTGTATTGCTGCAGGCCAGTAGGAGTCTGGCCCTTTACTAGGGCTTCGATCATCTTCACTGCCTGCGGTGCCAGCAAACGCGTATCTTTGAAGACGGTGACAGTCTGCCCACCCAAGACGATGCTATTGCAGCCATCCGCCGTGGCATCCTGACCCGAGATCGGCACCTTACCCCACAATCCCTGTGCCTTCAATGCCTGCAGTTCGCCTAGCGCTGTGCCATCGTTCGATGCCACGACCGCGTCAATCTTATTTTGCTGGGCCGTGAGAATATTTTCCATCATCGTTTCGGCTTTAGCAGCATCCCAATTTTCCACCCACTGGTCAGCCACGACCTTGATTACACCCTGGTCAATGAATGGCTGGAGGACTTCCATCTGGCCCTGGCGGACCAGGATGGCATTGTTATCAGTCGGAGACCCGCCGGACAGGACTACCTTGGCTGGGGTAGCTTTCGTCCATGTAGTGCTGCCGGGTAGTCCGAGGGCCTTCACGACACCATCGGCTTCTGCCTTGCCAACCGCGACGTTATCGAAGGACAAATAGGCAGAAACTTTAGCAGTCTTGATGAGGCGATCATAGGAAATTACCTTTACGCCTGCTGCAACGGCCTTCTCAACAGGCGTAACAGCGGCATCGCCATCTTCAGCGATGATAATTAAGCCCTTCGCGCCTTGTGACACCATGTTGTCAATCTGGTCGCTTTGCAGCTTCACATCATGGTCGGCTTCCTGTGAAATTACCTCGTAGCCATCCTTTTGAAGAAGCTGGACCATCTGGGCATTTTCAATCGGCCAGCGTTCGGTTGCGAAATCGGAGAAGGAAAGGCCGATTTTTACTTTGCCGCTAGTAGCAGCAGCTGGGGCACAGGCAGCTAGCATTGCGATAACAACAAGCAGAGTGAAGAGGGTTATTACACGATTGGACTTCATTTTGTATCTCCTTTTTTCATATTTAGCGTTTCAAAAACAATTGTCTATTTGAATATATTATTCTCATTCATTCATAGAGCCTCCTTGAAAATACTCATGCACCCAAGACATGAATTGAGACAGGACGAGTATCAGCACAAGTTAAGTAAGGGCCATCTCTCGTAAGATATCGTCCAATACAATCGCAACTGCGCCCATAGCGCACGCGTCAACTCCACGTTCAGAGAAGACAATACGCAAGCTATCAGCTGAAGGTTGCAGAGCGCCGGAAAATACAGTTTTTTCGATGATGGGGTGCAGGATATCTTTTCCCTGAATAAATCCTCCTCCGATGACAACCAAATCTGGATCGAAGATATTGGCCAGGTCCGCAATTCCCTCTCCTAAATACCTCGCCACATCCTCAATTGCCTGACGGCATATGCTATCCCCCTGCAGGCCAAAATTCACCACCATATCAAATGTTAAGTGACTTAAATCACCTTGGCAAGCATCAAATAGAATTTGATCTGAATGAACCTGGAGTTCCTTCCTTACCCGGCGAAGAACAGCACACGGTCCAACCTGGGTTTCCCAGCAACCAATGCGGCCACAACTACATTTCTCCCCTTGCGGATCGCGTTGAATATGGCCAATTTCCCCTGCATAGCCATGTCTGCCACGGAATATTTTACCGTCAATCAGAATACCCCCTCCAAGACCTATCCCCGAACTCAAGTAAATAAAATTATCAAAGCCACGCGCCACGCCAAAGTAATACTCACCCAGAGCTGCAAGATTGGCTTCATTCTCTATATAGATAGGAAGGCGTAAACGTTAATTCAACATCAGGCGGAGAGGCACGTTTCTCCAATTCATATTCGGTGCAACAATCAGCTCGCCCCGAAGGAGATTTACAAGACCGGGAAGCCCGATTCCCACCCCCAACGGTCTAAGGTGACGCTCTTCAGTCAGGGAGAGCGCCTGATCTATCAATTTTTCTGCCTGGTTAATTATGCTGGTTTGAGATTGTGTTGGACTGGTTTCAACTACAGTTTCCCATAATGTTTCTGCTGCAAAATTGGTCAAAACAATATTAATAAAATCCACTCCTATTTCCAAACCTATCACCGCACCCCCATCAGGTCTGAGACCAAGATTTATACTTGGGCGGCCAATTCTAGAGCTATCCTGTTCGTTTTCCGAAACCAAACCATCATCGATTAAAACATTGACAATGTTTGAAACCGTGCTCTTGTTTAAACCGGTAAGTTTAGCAATTCTGGCTCGAGAAATAGGAGCATGGAGTCGTAATGTATTCATTACGATAGATTTATTGACTTTTCGTACTTTATCCAGATTGCCAGTAATCGTAGGATATTCCCCTTATTATGTTTATCGAATGGATAAACTAACTATTTGATAGTATATCCGTTTTTTTCAAAAAAAGCAATGACTTAAAAGGCCATTGGCCACTTTAGTGCAATTATTCCGGAGATGGCGATGATGTAAGCCGTGCCAGTACGCTGATAAGCGGTGGTCAGGCTGGCTGGCAAATCGTTGTCCAGGCCAAGCAAGATGCCATTGAGCAAAGCCGCTTCAGGCTGGGGCAGGATCTGGTTTATCAACCGATAATCCTACATGCACATACTATACAGTATCACCTTATCGGACTGCCAGCCACGTGCTTGAATGAATCTTAATTGATGAATGTTTCATTGCTGAAGTGTATTGAATATTTTTTACTTTTCCACCTCCACCCACATTTTCTCCCCATCTGACACCAGCTCCACCCAGCCATGCTCGGCCAAATTGAGCCAGGCGGGGCTGCCAGACTCATTAAGCAGCGGATTCCCCTGCCAGACCACCAGCTCGGGCTGAAATTGCGACCAATCCACCAGTTCTTGCGTGGTCGGGAGAACTGCGTCGGCAGCCCCCAACAGCAGCACCTGCGGAGGCGGCTGGATGTCCAGGCCGCCCAAGGCTTCCGGTGAAATTCCACCCGGCAGCAGGACGCTGAAACTACCGTATTCCACCAGCAATGCCATTCCTTCAGTGGAAGCGGTCAGCACCTCCAGGCGCGCCCCACTACCCAAATCCAGCGACTGCCCAGCCCCCAGCAGGTTAATAGGCGCCGCCTGAGCCGTCAGACTCATCTGCAGGTTGTTCAGGGGAGTTGAAGTCGCCATGTTTGAGTTCCAGTATGCATTCTGAGCCGGGAAACGCACCAACACCGCCGGCAGACCGTCAAGCGCTCCAGGAGAACCGCCGGTCAGGAGCAGACCGTCCAGGCGGTGGGCAAAGAGGGGTATGCGCCTGCCCAGGACGCTGCTCAGCTCTCTGGAATCGCGCTGCCCGTTGATCAGCATACGATTCCCACCCGGCAACTCAACCAGAACGACCGGGGCGTCATCAGCGGCGATAACAATCAGATGCAGACGCCCGTCCGGAGTGGTCACCAACGCCTGCCAGATGACCGCCGACAGGAGGGCGGCGCCCAACAGGCTCAGCGGAGCCAGCCACTGCAGTTGCACAGGCTGGCGCGGCCGCCAAAAAGCCAACCCTAACAGGATCCCATAATAAATGGCCGCCGCCCACAGGCTGATCCTACCCATCGTTGCCCCACCCGTGGACAAGGCGGCGAAAAATTCCACTGTACAGTTAGTGTAGGCCAGTAGGGGCCAGGCCAGGTAACCCAGCAGGTGTCCCAGGGGCAGGTAAACTAGCCCGCCCAGCAAGGCAATGCCGCCCATAATCATCACTGCCGGTTGGGGCGGCAGCACCAGCGGATTGGCTAGCAAGGTGGTATACGAAAGTCGCTCGAAGTTGAAAAGGGTCACCGGCAAGGAAGTGAGTTGGGCGGCCAGGGTGAAAAGACAGTATTCACCCACCAGGCTGGCCAGCTTACCCGAAGTTTCCGAAGAGAAGCGCCTCTGCACCAGGTTTTCGAAACTGCCCTGAAAGCGGGAGGCGAAAAGCACCAGGCCCAGGGTTGCTGCAAAGGTTAGCAGGAAGCTGATGTCCCACAGCAGGGTGGGCGTACCCAGGCACATCAGCGCGGCGACAAAAGCCAGAGTGTTCAGTCCGGTCTGCCGGCGGCCGATCAACTGCCCCAGCAGGCTCAAGCTGCCCATGATCGCCGCCCGCACCACCGAAGGACCGGCTCCGACCAACAGAGTATACAAGACAACCGCCAGGATGGTGAGCAAGGCTGCCCAGCCGCGCCGCGCCAGCTTGCCGAAAAAGACCGAAAAGAGCCCGGCGACGATGGCGATATTAAATCCGGATATGGCGATGATGTGAGCGGTGCCGGTCCTCTGATAAGCTTGGGTCAGGCTGGCTGGCAAATCGTTGTCCAGGCCAAGCAAGATGCCATTGAGTAAGGCTGCTTCAGGCTGAGGCAGGATCTGGTTGATTACCTGGTAAGCTTGCATGCGTAAACTATACAGAGCCTCCATGATCGGGTTGCCAGCCCGGTGCTGCAGCAGGCTGGCCTTTGGGTAGCCCATTTGCGAATAAATGCCCTGTCTCGCCAGGTAATCCTGGTAAGAAAACTCGACATCGTTGGCCGGTGTGGCGAGCTTGCCTTGCAGCTTGATTAAATCGCCGTATTGCCAGTCTTCGCCGGGGAGCATCTTCGCCAGAAGCAAGCCGTGCACCGGAAGGTGCTGGACTGATCCGCTGGCAGTAGCCACCGTCGCCAGGTCTCTAACCTGCAGGCGCAAATCGGTGCCGGTGGCCTTTATGTTCGGCGGATCAACCACCAGGCCGGTCACTACTACCTCTCCCTGGTCATTGTAATAAGCCAGGTCGCCCGGAGAATTGGAGGGAAGCGTCAGGGTATAACGCAGCGCCCCGGCCAGCAGGGCCGCCAGGAGTATGCCAAACGGCACTGGGCTGACCTTGCACCAGTTTTTAAAAACCGCTATTCGTCCGGACAAGCGCCGTTCAAACAGCCCTACAAGGAAAACTGCGGCTGCCAACCCTCCCCAGGTTTGCCAGGTCAGCGGCTGCCAATAACCCAGCAAGATGCCGGCGAGAAAAGCAGTGGATAACCAGAGCAGCGGCAGGGAAGGCATTTTACCTCGGGGGAGTAGATATCAATTATCTGCGATGAAATTTTGTCCAGGGCAGCAGCATGGGCACGTTGCGCTGGTAGTCGGCATACGCCTGGCCAAACTCTTTCAGCAGCTTGCGCTCTTCGAAATGGATACCCACCAGGACATAGGCCGTGGCGCCCAGGTTGAAGGCCAGGATGTTCCAGGTAATCAGCGGCAGCAGCCAGACTATTACCAGGCCGAACAGGTAGAGCGGGTGGCGCACGTAGCGATACAACCCGCTGACCACCAATTTGGGCGGTCCGCCGGAATCGGGCGGGGCAGACAACTGCGCCAGGCCAAGGAACTGCAGGGCGCCGGTCTGCAGCACGCCGAACAGCAGGCCCATCGCCGCCAGGCCCTCGATCCCCAGGGTCAACGCCAGCCAGGGGAAGGAGATGCGCGAGATCTGCA
The DNA here is from genome assembly GCA_963820415.1 of uncultured Chloroflexia bacterium. GTDB lineage: Bacteria > Chloroflexota > Anaerolineae > Anaerolineales > Anaerolineaceae > CAWFZT01. Next base: position 1,058,895 of record CAWFZT010000006.1, read on the forward strand.
GGTCAGGCGACAGGACCACCAGGGCGAGCAGCGGCAGCAAGGTAAATGAGACGACCAGGTTGTAAAACAGGCGGTAATAACGGCAAACGCCCGGGCCCAGCCAGCGTTCGGCCAGCGCCTTGGCGGAGAAAGAGGCCAGCAGGGTGTGCAGGGCGCCGTACATCGCCCAGGCTAGCAAGATCCACCAAAAGCCGGTTTGACTCATTTCATCTCCATATGTTATGATTTTAGCCCAGAATACAGCCAGAGCCAGTGAATCTCTGACCAGAAATCAATCCGTGAACGACTTACGTAAATCCTACCAGCAGACGGCTGCCTGGGTTCAGGAAGCTTTCAGGCATGATTGGGTGTTCTTTGGTGCCCTGCTGCTGGTGATGGCGGCTGCCTACGCATTGAAGATTTCCGGGCTGGGTTTTTACTGGGACGATTGGGAGACAGTGTTTATTTCCCGCTTGCTGCACCCGATCGATTACTGGAACTATTGGCTGAGCAACCGGCCAACCGGCGCCTGGGTGTGGATGCTCACCGTACCGGCGCTGGGTGTTTCACCGCTGCCATGGCATATACTATCCCTGTTATTGCGCTGGGCGGGCACATTGGCTTTGTACTGGACGCTAAAGGGACTATGGCCGGCGCGCACCTGGCAAATCCGCTGGATGGCGCTACTGCTGGTGGTTTTCCCCGGCTTCCTTCAGCAGTCCCAGGCGGCCGGTTACCTGATTCATTTCGCCAGCTTCTGCCTGTTTACTCTGTCGCTGGGAGCAATGGTCGCAAGCCTGCGCCGGCCAAACCGCTTCTGGCTGTTGACTCCATTGGCGTTGTTGGCCTGCCTGGCGAACGTCTTCACCATAGAATATTTCGTCGGGCTGGAGCTGCTGCGCCCGGTAATTCTGTGGTTTTTACTTCAAGGGAAGGGCGAATCAATCCGCCGCACCGCGATCAGAGTCCTCAAGCTATGGGCGCCTTATCTTGTCATCCTGTTCATATTCCTGGCCTGGCGCTTTATCTATTTCCCCAAGATCATGCCCGGACCCGACCCCAACTCGCCCAAACTGCTCTTGAACCTGGCCCATTCCCCATTTTCGACCATGCTCACTTTCGCCCAGGCGATCTTGCAGGATTCTGTTTACCTGGTGGTTTTCGCCTGGGCCAATACAGTCCAGGCATCCAGCATCAATTTGAGCCTGTTTTCTACGCTGTATTCGTGGGCTATCGGGCTTGGGCTGGCCTCCCTGCTGGCCTGGGCTTTGATCAAGACTGACGGAATAGACCTGCCAGAAACCGGCCTGCCTGACTCTTTCACCGGGCAGGCAGCCCTGCTCGGAGTGCTGGGCATCCTCGGCGGCGGCTTGCCGGTGTGGGCGCTCGGCAGCCAGATCATTGTGGGCAAATGGGCCGACCGCTATGCCATGGCGCCGATGCTCGGGGCGGTGATCCTGGTGGTCTGTGGTTTGGATTGGCTGGCGGGCCCAGGCAAACCGGCGCGCAAGTCGATCCTTCTTGGCGCTGCTGCTGGGGTTTTCCACCGCCGCGCAAATCCGGGCGACCACTGCCTACCGGCGGGACTGGCAAATCCAGCGAGATTTTTTCTGGCAGCTCAACTGGCGCATGCCGGCGCTCAAGCCAGGAACCGCTGTGTTGGGCACTCAAATGCCGCTAAATTATTCATCCGACTATGCCATCGGATTGGCACTAAACCTGATTTACGCCCCCAATCTGCATTCCACCAACCTGCCCTATTGGTTCATAGACGCCCCGCGTTCTCACGGCAGCTCGCACATACCGGATTTCAAAGAAAACCTTCCGATGCGCTATGCCTTCCGCAGTTTGCTCTTCCAAGGCAACACATCCCAGGCAGTGGTAATAGATTACAATTCGGGACAAGGCTGCGTATACGTAATGAGCCCGGAAGACGCCCTGCGCCCCGGCACAAGCGACGCCCAGGCCAGCCTGCTCAAAATTTCACACCCCAACCAGATCGAAACTGACCCGGCCAAAGCCGTCTTCCCGCCCGAAACCATCTTTGGCGTCGAGCCATTCCACGGCTGGTGCTATTACTACGAAAAGGCCGACCTGGCGCGGCAGATTGGCGACTGGCAGCAGATCGCAGTCCTGGACCAGTCCGCCGGGCAGGCCGGTTACACTACCAAGCTGGGGGTTGAGCTGATACCATTCATCGAAGGTTATGCTCATTTGGGGCAGTGGCAGAAAGCCTACCAGTACACCCTGAAGGCCAACGAGAAGACCGGCGGGATGCAACCTTTCCTGTGCCAGACCTGGGATCGCATAACGAAAGGTACCTTTACCAGCCCCGAGCGAGAAAAAGTCTGGTCGACCGTCGACCAAAAGTTGAACTGCAGCGGGCGCTAGCCTTTGTATTTTCCTCTCCAGGCATTGCGCCGGATGGCGAGTAAATCGAGCCCGACCTTGTACAGGTCATGGAAAATGCGCACTTTACTGTTAGGGCTAAAATACCAGGGCACAGGGATTTCCATAATCCGGTAACCACGCTGGCGGGCGATAAACAGCACCTCAACGTCAAAGGACCAGCCGTTAATGGTCTGAAGGGGGAAAATTTCGTCGGCCACCGCCCCGCGAAAACATTTAAAACCGCACTGCGTATCCTGCAGACCCGGTAAAGCCAGCACCCTTACGACCAGATTGAAAAACCGGCCGGTCAGGTGACGGTAAAGCGGCTCATTATAACGAATGGCGCCGGGCGCTTCACGGGAAGCGATGGCAACGTCCATTTCGGGCAGCTCGGGCGGGATGAAGCGATTGACTTCCTTGATTGGCATAGAAAGGTCAGCATCACAGATAAAACGGTAGGCGCCGGTCGCCTGCAGCATACCATACCTGACCGCCAGGCCCTTGCCTCGCCCATCCACATGTAAGGCCTTCAGATAAGGGAAGCGTTGGCTGAACTCACGGGCGATCTCCAGCGTGCGGTCCTGGCTGCCGTTCTCCACCACCAGCACCTCGGCCGGGTAGGCCTGGGCGTCCAGAAAAGAAGTGACCTGCTCGAGGGTACCGGACAACCGAACTTCTTCGTTATACGCAGGGATGATGATCGAAAGCAGGGGGGTAGGCAAACCGGTTCGGTCCGTTCACCTGGCTTCAGGCCAGGAACTGCCCTGAGGTTGACAGGTTCAAAACAGCGGCACTCCCACCAGGCAGTCGCCGTTTGCAGCCAGCGCTTCGGGAGTAGCCAGGTATTTTTGGCCATCTTTCTCCACCAAAGAGATTGGAGAAGCAACGGTGAAGGTGCTGGCAAGCAGAAGCTGCCGCTCACCGGTGACAAAACGCTTTCCGGCTTGCATACGACGCACCAGTTCCTCCCGGCTGATCAGAACCCGGTCAGAAAAAGTTGGCCCGCGCCGTTCGTAAGCCCTTACCACTGTGACCCGGCCAGCCGGCGTGTAACGAACTGCCTCGACTACACCATCGTATTTGACTTGCGCCATTGCCTGTCTATCCTCGATTCCAGGGCATCTATCAACAGCCGCCAAGTCTCCTCGGCGGCTACAACTCAGTCGGGGTGGGCGGACTCGAACCGCCGACCCCCGCGTCCCAAACGCGGTGCGCTACCAACTGCGCTACACCCCGGCATGTAGAGTATAATGCGCAGTTGGCATTCACGTCAAGGAAATCATGTGTTACCAAACCAATCGAAAATATTTAGATTTTACCTGCTGCTCTTGACCTGGCTGCTGGCGCTAAGCGCCATACTGGCGCTAAGCGCCAATATGGTTGGCTGCCAGTTTGCCCCTCCGGCCCCCTTACCGGTTAAAAGCCCATTCCCCGTCCCTTCCCAGACGGAGGCGCCTTCCCCAACCAACCAGCCGGCCTTGACTCCCTCCGCCGCGCCCAGCCTGACGCCGGAGTGGACCCCGACGCCGTCGCCGTTCGTCTCACCCTCTCCGGCCCCCTGCCTGGATACGCAAGGGAAGGTATTAAGCCTGCAAGCGAGCTTCGACTTCTTCTCCAAGCCGCTCCAGTTCCAGTTGTACCTGCCGCCCTGTTACAATCCTACGGCGGGAGTGCGTTATCCGCTGCTGATCCTGCTGCACGGGCAGGATTCGGATGACCAGCAGTGGGTGCGACTGGGCGCCGCGGCGGCGGCTGACCGGTTGATCTCCTCCAACCAAAGCGCACCCTTCCTGATCGCTATGCCTAACGAAGAATACGACCTGCAGGAACCGGCAGAATCGAGCTTCGGGAAGCTAGTTACCCAGGGACTGGTGCCCTGGCTCGACCAGCATTACGGCACCTGCAGCGAGCGCGCCTGCCGGGCCATCGGCGGGCTGTCACGCGGAGCCGCCTGGGCAGTGCGCCTGGGTTTTACCGACTGGCAGCAGTTTGGGGAGATCGGCGCTCACAGTCTGGCATACTTCTGGGGCGATAACGTCATGCTGCGCCAGTGGACGCGCGCCATCCCGGTCGACCAGTTCCCGTCCGTGTATATGGATATTGGCGACCAGGACAGCTACCTACCGTCCGCCAGCGAATTTGAAGGACTGTTGAGCCAGTACCAGGTGCCGCATACCTGGGTGATCAACCAGGGAGTACACAACGAAGATTACTGGCAGGCGCACGTCGAAGAATACCTGCGCTGGTACAGCCGGGCCTGGACGAAACAAGTGAGGCAATGGGTTCACTGAGCGCCTGGCGAATGGGCGTGTATGCGATGCCCAGTTGGCGCTCAGCCTTACTGCCATCTTAGATGAGGATTCCGCAAGGGTGTCGGGATTTTGCTATAATGGTTTTATTGGGTACCCTCATGGCGATAAATCCCTTCTTCTCGGTCGGTAAACTTCCGTCAGACCTGCTGGGGCGGCTGCTCGCTCGGGCGCCAGTCCTGGACGAACGGGTCGTGCTTGGCCCGGGGATTGGCCTGGACTGCGCCGTGCTCGACCTGGGCGAGCGCGTGCTGGTGTTCAAATCCGACCCGATCACCTTCGCCGCCGAGGATATCGGTTGGTACGCCGTGCAGGTCAATGCCAACGATATCGCCACTACCGGCGCCACGCCGCGTTGGTTCCTGATGACCGCCCTGCTGCCGGAAGGCCGCACTTCGGAAAGCCTGCTGAATACTATCACCGGGCAGGTGTTTTCGGCCTGCCGTGAGCTGGGCATTTCGGTAATCGGCGGGCATACTGAGATCACCCACGGGCTGGAACGTCCCATCCTGGCGGGTACGCTGGTAGGCGAGGTAGAACGCGGCAGCCTGGTCACCCCGCGCGGCGCCTCCCCCGGCGATAAAATCCTGCTGACCAAGGGTGTGCCGGTAGAGGCCACAGCCATCCTGGCGCGCGAGTTCCCCGAAAGACTGCGCCCCGACCTTAGCGAAGCCGAGATCAGCGAGGCTGCTAGGTTTCTTTACCAGCCTGGGATCAGCATTGTGAAGGATGCGCGCATCGCCCAAAAAGCCGGGAAAGTAACTGCCATGCACGACCCCACCGAAGGCGGGCTGGCGCTGGCGCTGTGGGAGCTGGCGGAAGCCTGCGGGCACGCCTTGATGATACAACCTGAAAAGGTTTTCGTGCCGAGTCTGGCAGCCAAAATTTGCCGGGTGTTAGGTCTCGACCCGCTGGCAACTATTGCCTCGGGGGCGCTCTTGCTCACCTGTGCGGCGGGTGACGCCCAAGCAATCTGCCAGGCGCTGCAGGCCGAAGGCATTCTGGGCAGCGTTATCGGGCAGGTTGAAGCAGGGCCGGCGGCGGTCTGGCAGGCCGGCCTGGCCGGCCAGGCCGGGCGGCTGGTTTTTCCCCGCCCGGAACGCGACGAAATCGGCAAGGTTTACCAGCATGACTGACCCGACTCCTCCCCCCATCGAAACCTATTGGGTGATCCCCGGAAAGTTATTGGCCGGGGAATACCCGGGAACGCAGCTGATCTACGACCCGCTGCTGAATCGTAAGCTGGACTACCTGCTCGAACGGAAGGTCAGCTACTTCCTCGACCTGACCGAGCCGGGTGCGCTGACCCCCTACAGTGAGACGCTTTTCCAAGAAGCCGGCAGGTTGGGATACAGGGTTGAATACCACCGGTTTCCCATTCCCGACTTTGGCGTCCCCACCCGAGCGCAGATGAATGGCCTATTGGACATGCTTGACACGGCCCTGGAGGCCGGGCAGGCTGCCTACGTGCACTGCTGGGGCGGCATCGGGCGCACGGGGACGCTGGTGGGCTGTTTCCTGGTGCGGCATGGCCTGACCGGCGAGCAGGCCTTAGCCCGCCTGGCCGAACTGCGCGCCGGACAGGCGGATACCTGGCGGCGTACGCCTGAAAGCGACGAACAGTGGCAAATGGTGTTGGAATGGGATTGTCAAAAATGACAGTTACATTTTTTCAATAACCCAGAAATGGGAAAGGCCCAGGTTTGACAGGGGAGTACGTTCGAGGGACTGGAGCACCCTGCGTAATAACCGGCCAGCAGCCGGCCAGCGGGCGATGATATTATCGTAAGCGCCGAAAATAACCGAGCGGCGCACGGAGCGCACCGGCAGCCCAGCAAACAGGCGCTCGATATCGCCGCGCGAGTAGACGCGCACGTGCGGCACCAGCTGGTCGCGCCAGCGGCGGGGCATATAATTGACCAAGGGGATGTTGCCAAAGTGGTAGCGCCCGCGCAAGTAGATGCCATGCGTTTCGAAGGGATAGCCACGGTTGGGGCAGAACAGCACCAGCCGGCCACCCGGGCGCAGGATGCGCACAATTTCGCCCACGGCAGCCCAGTCATCCTGGACATGTTCGAGGACCTCGTTGCTGAGCACCAGGTCAAACCACCCATCCGGAAAAGGCAGGCTCTCCCCGGCGCCGCACACCACCTGGTCAGCGGCCAGGTGGGCCTGGCGGGTGCGTTCCAACTCGATATCCAGGCCGACCGCCTGGCGGGCTTCTTTCTGCAGGCGGAACAGGTAAGAGCCAACCCCACAGCCGGCTTCGAAAACGCTGCCATGCATGCGCTCGCCGGCTGCCTCGCGCACCATTTCAAAGCGCCGCTCCTGCCCGGCGCGCCAGACATAAGAAGGCTCACCCCGCAAGGCGGCCTTTTCCGAGGCTCTGTCTGTCATGCTTCGGTCCATTCCTCTTTGAAGCCAAAACCGCGCCAGTTATCCACCAGGCGCAGCCACTGCGGCGTAAAAACGTACAGGGTATTGCGAGCCATCTCTTCTTTGAATTTGGCGGTAAAAGGGAAGCGAGCCAGGTAAAGCTGGTAGGCGCGCTCCCATTCCGGGCCGGCGGGCACAGGCTGGGCCTCGCCGCGGATTTGCAGCCCGTAAATGTCGCACCAGCCTTCGACCACCGGAGAAAGGGTCAACGCAACCGCCGGGTTAGCCGCCAGGTCACGCCCGTGCTGGCTGGCAGGAGAGGAAAAGAAATACAACCGGTGATCCTCGCCAGCCGCGAAGTAGACCGAGGCGGCGTGGGGGGCGCCATCTGCGCCGACTGTGGCCAGGTTGACCAGCGGCAGCGCCAGCAGGTCCGCCGGGATTTTCGAAGGTGGCCCGGCAGGCGTAATCCCCTGCCACTCCTGGTAGAGCGAATTCTCGATCCCCAGGCGGGCCAGGACGCGCCCAACCAGGTTGTTGACCAGGGCGTCGACACTTTGCGGGTGAGTGTAAAAAGCCGGCACGGGCGGGAAGATGACTGCGCCGGCGGCGGCCGCCAGGTCCATCAGGCGGATGTGGCCGCGGTGAAAGGGCGCTTCGCGCACAACCAACAGCAGCGGGCGGCCTTCTTTCAAGGTGACGTCGGCGGCGCGGGTGAGCAGGTCTCCGGCCAGGCTGTTGGCCACCGCCGAAAGAGTTTAATCGAACAGGGGATGATCACCATCCCCTGGGTGGTAAAAGACCCGGAAGCGATGCGCGCTCCCAGGTCGCGGTAGTTATAGGTAACATCCGCCAGGGCCATCACGTCATCGACCTTCCAGCGTGTCTCCTGTTCGATGGTCAGGCGAGCCGCCGGGCTGACTATCAGGTGCGTTTCCACCTGGCTGTCCTGTAGGGCCTCCAACAAGCGGATCCCCAGGATGACCCCTGAGCTGCCTGTAATGCCCACAATCAAACGACGGTCTTTGGTCATTTCGGCTACTTTCTGGCCCAGTGGATGGCAATTGTGCCGAACATCAGGCGGTGGAACTCGACCTGGCGGAATCCGGCGGCAGCGATCTGCGCCTGAAGCTCTTCGGCGGGTAAAAAACCTTCACTGGTCTCGGGCAGGTAGTGGTAAGCATCCGGCTGCCCACTGATGATTTTACCCAAGAAAGGGATGATTGTGTGCATGTAGAAGCGAATCAAAGGGGTGAGCAGCGAACGATGCGGCCGGGTGGTATCCAGCGCCACCAGGCGCCCACCCGGTTTGAGCACGCGCTGCTGTTCGGATAGAGCCTGGGGCAGATCGACTACGTTGCGCAAGAGAAAGCCGGAGACCACGGCGTCGAAGCTCTCAGCGGGGAAAGGCAGGTGCAGCGCGTCAGCGGCGCACCAATCCAGTCTGCCGACGTAGCGCGGCTGGCCGACGCGCAGCATAGCGGGGGTAATATCGGCCGCTAAGGGGCGAGAATATGGATGCTGGCGCAGCGCCTCGCCCGACAGGTCGCCGGTACCGGCGCCCAGGTCGAGCAGGCGACCGTCTTCCGGCAGGCCGGACAGGCGGATGACCTGGTGGCGCCAGCGCCTGTCCTGGCCGGCGGTCATCAGCCGGTTGAGCAGATCGTAGTGCGGGGCAATACGCTCGAACATCCCCTGTACGTATCGAGCGCGTTCTGAATGAGGTTCACCCCTCATTTGAGAATGGCACCCAGGCCAGAACCGCGGCGCCCTTGCCAGGTTCTGAAGAAATCTCTACTTCTCCACCCACGTTATGCACGCGGGTCTGCATGTTGGCCAGCCCGTGCCCAAGGGTTAATTTGACCTTGCTGGCGTCGAAACCCCGCCCGTCGTCGCTGACTTCCAGTAGGACGCGGTCGGCGGTTTTCCAAAGGGATAATTCGACGTGGCGCGCCCGGGCGTGCTTGGCAGTGTTGGCCAACGCCTCCTGGCAGATGTGAAAGAGGGCAATCGCCTGAGCATCCGGTAAGCCAGCCAGGTTATCTGCCGGGCCCTGCAGGTTGACGTCTACCAGGGTATTGGCACGGAATTCGCTCACCAGGCGCTGAACGCCCTGCATCAGACTCTCGTTATAAAGCTGGCGCGGGCGCAGATCGAGGATGTAGGTGCGGATATCGCGGATGGTGCTGTTCAGGTCGCTCGTGGCCTGGATGATGCGTTGGCGGGCCGCCTCGGGATCTTCGGCCATCAGCAGGCGGGCGTGATCGAGGGTCAGGCCAACGGCGTAAATAGACTGGATGATGCCATCGTGCAGGTCCATGCCAATGCGCTCGCGCTCCTCCAGCACGGCCAGGCGGCGCTGCTGCAGGCTGAGGCGCACGTTTTCCACCGCCATACCCACCCACGAACCAATCGAAGAAAGTAATTGGATTTCTTGCTCGTTCAAAGGCCCTGGATGGCAGTTGGCGATCACCAGCACGCCGATCACACCGCTGCGTCCTGGCAGTGGAAAGCAAGCGATCTGGCGGAAACAGCTTCCCATAACCGCCGGTTCAAGCCCGTCGCCATCCACGCCCGGCAGGTCCAGCAGGCGCGGCTGCCCGGCTTTAGCGACTTGGCCAACCAGGCCCTCGCCAACGTGGAACTCTTTATGCGCCCAAAGCGAGCCGCTTATCTCACTGCGATGTAAAACCAGCTTGAGCACCTTACTGTCTTCCTCGCGCAGGAAAATATCCCCCAGCTCGAGGTGCAGGTATTCCATCATCTGGGTTAGCGCTTTATCGAGGATCTGGTCGATGTCAGAAGAAGAAGCCAGGGTAGAAGCCAGGTCATTCAGCAGGGCCAGGTTTTCGCTGCGCTGTGTGAGGATTTGGTCACGGCGAGTAAGCTCCTGGTACAGGCGCAAGTTAGAGATAGCGATAGCAGCATAGGCTGCCAGGGTCTCGATCACCTGCTGGTCTTCCGGCGAAAATTCATCCGCCCCGATCTTGTTGGTCAGGTAAATCTGGCCGAGCTGGCGACCGGAAGCCCCGATCGGGACGCCGAGGAATGAGGTCATCGGAGGGTGGTGCTGCGGGAAACCGGAGCTGCGCGGGTCAGCGGCGATGTTAGCGATGCGTACCGGGCCCTCGCCGCGCATCAGGACCCCGATCAGGCCTTTCCCAACCGGGGAATGGGCCATCTGTTTGATGTCTTCATGGGTCATGCCGATGGGGATAAACTTTTCCAGCTCGCCCTGATCGTCCAGCACGCCCACGGCGGCATATTGCGCCCCGGCTTCCTCGCAGGCGATCCTGGCAATGCGCTCCAGGAGCGATTCGAGGGAAGTATCCTGGATCAGATCCAGGCTGGCGCGGTGCAGACCGGCCAGGCGTTCTTCGAGCTGCTCGCGGGTCAGGGTAATCATGTTCATGATTTATAAATTTTACTCCAAATTGTCCACATTAGCAATTAATGCCCCAAAGCCATACAACGTATCCATACATCATCATGATGGAACCTCAGTGCCAGGCCGATTGGCCGGCCTACGTATGGGAGGGTCTGTGCTGTAGCTGATTGACGCCATTAACTGTCCAGACCCTCCCATACGATGCGGTAACACGGCTAGGCCAGGAGCTGTGATATTGTATAAGGATTGATTAATCTTGTATAAGAATAGCTTGAAAACCATTGGTAGTATGTAAGAATATGAGCAGGAGATGTCCATTATGTTCGATAGCATTTTTAGACGAAAAGAAGATGAAGAGAAATTCAAAAAAGAAGGGCGGCTGCCACCCGGCCAATCTTATACGGTGCGCTTCCCCGTCCTGCATTACGGGTCGGTGCCCGCCTTTACCTCCGCTACCTGGGATTTCCGCGTTTGGGGCGAAGTGGAAAACCCTCTACGCCTGACCTGGGAAGAGTTCAACAAGTTGCCACGCAGCCAGGTCAAAATGGACATCCACTGTGTGACCAAGTGGAGTAAGTTCGACACGCTCTGGGAGGGTGTGCAGGTGCAGACGCTGCTCGACCAGGGGCTGATCAAACTCACCCCTAAAGCGCGCTTTGTGCTGGAACACGCCGAATACGGGTTTACCACCAACGTGCCGCTGTCGGTGGCGCTGCAGGAGAATTTCTTGCTGGCGACTTATTTCAACGGCGAACCGATCTCTCCCGAACACGGCTACCCGCTGAGGGCGGTGGTCGGAGCCATTCCCGACCGGAAAGACCTGACCACGCCTTACCTGTGGAAAGGCGCCAAGTGGCTGCGCGGCCTGGAATTCCTCAGCCAGGACCAGTTAGGGTTCTGGGAACTGGCCGGATACAGCAACAGCGCCGATGTGTGGGAGGAAGAACGCTTTGCTTAAACAGGCCGCGGCCTTTTTTCGCTTGTGCACTTCAATCAACAACGTTAAAATAGGATTATGAGGAACCAATCAGGATCCCTACTTGTGGTAGAAGACGTCCCCAATGTCCTGGAACTGCTGGAAGTAACCTTGCGGTTCAAAGGCTATCCGGTGGTAACCGCCCGGAACGGCCTGGAGGCATTGGAAAAAGTGGCGCAAGAACGCCCGGCATTGATCATCACCGATATCCTGATGCCTAAGATGGACGGTTATGCCCTGGTTCACAACCTGCGTAAGGACCCGCTTACCCGCCATATCCCGGTCATTTTTGTTTCGGCCACCTACATAACCCCGGAAGATAAGAATTTTGCCCTCAGCATGGGCAGCGTGCGCTTCGTCGAAAAGCCGATCGACGCTGAAGACTTCTTGCTGACCGTGGCTGAAATCCTGACCCAGGGGTTAGATACCACGCCGCGGGCGATGTCCGACCAGACGTTTTACAGCGGTTACCGTTTGCGCCTGGAAAGCAAGCTGCGACATAAGAATACACAGATCATGCGCACCGAGCGCCTGCTTTCCACGCTTTCACCAGCGCAAAAACCGGCCTTCGAAGCGCTGCTGGCGCAGTCGATCAAGGACCGGGACGAAGTCCAGAATGAGCTGGACGAGCTGCTGAAATTAATGGACGACCTGCATATCGCCCAATGAAACCAACCCTGGAGCATTTAACCTCCTGGGCGGCCGAGGCCGGCGAGATAGTGCGCGCCGGCTATGGCAAGAGCCACGACATCTCGTACAAGGGCACGATCGACCTGGTCACCGAGACGGACCACCTCTCGGAAGATTTGATCATCGGCCATATCCGCTGGGAATTCCCCGATCATTCGATCATTACCGAAGAGAGCGGCAAGTTGGATGGCTTGCGCAGCCAGCGCTGGTTCGTAGACCCCCTGGACGGGACGGTGAACTATTCGCACGGCATGCCCTTCTTTGGCGTCTCCCTGGCTTACGCCGAAAACGGGCGGGTACGGTTAGGGGTGATCTACAACCCGATCCACAACGAATGTTTCAGCGCCGAGCGAGGCCAGGGCGCCTGGCTGAACGGGTCGCCGATCCACGTAAAAGATACCCCCGACCTGATCCACAGCCTGCTCGTGACCGGTTTTCCCTACGATATGTGGGAGCAGCCGGATAATAACCTGGACAATTTCATCGCCCTGTCCCGCCTGAGCCAGGGAGTGAGGCGCCTGGGCTCGGCGGCCCTAGACCTGTGCTACGTGGCGGCCGGCTGGCTGGACGGCTACTGGGAGATCCGCATCAAGCCGTGGGATATCGCCGCCGGGGCGCTGATCGTCGAGGAGGCCGGTGGGGTGGTGACCAAGCTCAATGGAGAGGCGGATTACATGCAGCCACCCTACGATATCCTGGCCTGCACGCCGAGTCTGCATGGGGCGATGCTGGGGGTGCTGAATAAAAGTGGTTAGTGAGTGGTGGAAAGACAATCGAGCAACGCCTTTGCGAGGACCTTGCTGCGAATTTCTTTCCGATGCTCCTGCTCGGCTGGTAGTCGCCCTGCGAAAAGGGTCTGGTTCTTTACCGGCACGTCTGATACAGAAAACAAGGCGGCCGCCCGCATGCCTGCAAATCGGGCCGCTTTGAACACAGCGGCGGTTTCCATTTCGATTCCGATGCAGCCTAACTGGTTGGCTATCTCATCCAGGATGCTGAACTGAGCCAGAATAGTATCTATACTGAAGACCGGACCGGTGTGTAAGGTCACGCCCGCCGGGAGCGCCAGGGGCAAGGTCGCATCCCCAAGCGCCGAAGATAACCCCTCATCTGGGGCATTCCGCTCTAAAAAACAATCCTCGGCAGGGAAACCCGATTGGAGATAGCGGCAAAATCCATCCCCGGCGTAAGAGAATTCAGGCATCATCAGGTCGCCGACGTGCATATCCGGGCGCAAACCACCTACCGATCCGGCAAACAGGATCCGCTCACAAGGCGTACAGCTCAGGGCCAGGACGGCGTCCCCCGCCTGCGGGGCGCCGATGCCCGAACGGACGAAACTGAGAGGTTTGCCCTGGAATACCATTTCGTACAAAACGTTGGGAGTGATCATCGTGATCTGCTCCACCCACAACTCAAATATCTCGGCCTGCCACCACGGGGCCAGGATAACGTCCGCATGGATTGCCTCGGGAGCGCTCCGGAAGGCCATGCGGACCACGTCGACCGGCGAGATATTGTATTTTTCCAGTTGAAGAAAATCGGGGGGGTGTTTCATAGACATGATTATAACCATTTTACCTACATTACCCGCTGCCGGGACGCGGCGGAAAATGTAATTTAGACCGTTCCGGCCTGCGTCCCGCAGGCGGATGGGAGGAGGGCGTCCTGGGGTAACAACCGTAATGTCTTCTCTCTGAACCCGCTGCTATGACGCTGCGGGGAGCATAGTTTTAATCTCATAGGAAGACCTCTACACCAAATCGACATCCAGGCATATTCGTACGAATTAAGATAAAATGGTCTATCTATGGATAAATTACCATTAGACCAGGTGCTGCAGGGCGACTGCGTCGAGGTTTTGCAGGGCTTGCCGCCCGAATCGGTCGACCTGGTCTTCGCCGACCCGCCCTATAACCTGCAACTGCGCCAGGAGCTGCGGCGGCCAAACCTGACCCGCGTCGACCGGGTGGATGACGCCTGGGACCAGTTTGCGGATTTCGCTGCTTACGACGCCTTCACGCGTGCCTGGCTGACCGCCTGCCGGCGCGTGCTCAAGCGCAGCGGCACGCTGTGGGTGATCGGCTCTTACCATAATATTTACCGGGTCGGGGCGATTCTGCAGGAGCTGGGCTACTGGATTCTAAACAACGTGGCCTGGATCAAGCAGAACCCAATGCCCAATTTCCGCGGGGTACGCTTCACCAACGCCCACGAATCGCTGATTTGGGCGCAGAAAGAGCGTGGGGCGACAATATACCTTCAACCACCACGCCATGAAGGGTCTGAATGAGGGCCTGCAGATGCGCAGCGACTGGTACCTGCCGCTGTGCACCGGCCGGGAAAGGCTGAAGGTCAACGGCCAGAAGGCTCATCCAACCCAAAAGCCCGAGGCGCTGCTCTACCGGGTGATCCTGTCCAGCTCTAACCCGGGGGACGTGGTGCTGGACCCCTTCTTCGGCACGGGCACCACCGGGGCGGTGGCTCGGCGGCTAAAACGGCGCTGGATCGGCATCGAACTCGACCAACATTACGTAGAGATCGCCCGCCAGCGTATCGAGAACACACCGGCGGGTGTGGAAGACCCGGAGATTTTTCGCAGCGCCAACCCGCGCCGGGAGGCGCGCCTGCCGTTCGGCGCCCTGCTCGAAAACGGGCTGATCCGACCGGGAGAGGTGCTGTATTACGGAGCGGATGGTAAAATCACCGCCCGCGTGATGGCGGATGGCACGCTGGAGTGCCAGGGCACTCGCGGTTCGATCCACGCCGTGGCCCGTACGCTTGACCCTTGGCCGGGCAACGGCTGGCAGGCCTGGTTCTATACCGACCCGGGGACTGGCCAGCGCCTCCCGATCGACCACCTGCGCCAGGTTTTACGCCAAATTATTCAAGAACTACCACAAGAGGGTGAGGAATGAACGCTTTACCTACTTACCAGCAGAGCCGCTGGAGCCTGGCCGAACTTTTCCCTTCGGCCGAGCCCAGCGAGATGCAGCAAGCTTTTAGCGGCCTGGAACAAAAGGTGGCCCAATTTGAGACCATCCGGCCGGCCTTAACTGAAACGGTTTCTTCGGCGGATTTCATGCAGGTCGTGCGCCAGTTGGAGGAAACCAACATAGAAGCCGGGCGCCTGTACGGGTTTGTCAATCTACAATTCTCTGAAGATACGCAGAACCAGGCTGCCCAATCTTTGCTGGCGCGTGTGCAGCAGTTGTTTGCCGAACTTACCAACCGCACCCTGTTCTTCAGCCTGTGGTGGAAAGACCTGCCAGATACGGCGGCTGAACGTCTGATGGCCGGCGCTGGCGACTACTGCTACTGGTTGGAAGAGATGCGCCATTTCAAGCCGCACACACTCAGCGAAGCGGAAGAGAAAATCATCAATCTTAAGGACGTAACCGGCGCCAGCGCCTTGTCGCTGCTGTACGACTCGCTCACCAACCGCTATACCTTCAAGCTGGAGGTAGAAGGCGAGACGAAGGAATTGACGCGGGACGCGCTGATGGTTTACGCCCGCCACGTGAACCCTGATCTGCGGGCGGCCGCTTACCAGGAACTGTACCGCGTGTACGGCAACGATGGGCCGATCCTGGGTCAGATTTACCAGGCGCTGGTGCGCGATTGGCGCAATGAGCAGGTCGGCCTGCGCAAGTTTGCCAGCCCGATCTCAGCGCGCAACCTGGCCAACGACCTCCCGGATGGGGTGGTCGATACGCTGCTGGAAATTTGCCAGAAGAACCGCCCCGTGTTTGGACGCTTTTTCAAACTCAAGGCGCGCTGGCTGGGCATGCCGCACCTGCGCCGTTACGATATTTACGCGCCCGTGGCGGCTGCCGACAAACAGTATACATTTGCACAATCTGCCGGGATGGTTTTTGATTCATTCGCCCATTTTGACCCCCTATTTGCCGAGCTGGCCGAGCGAGTGTTCAAAGCCAATCACCTGGACAGCCAGGTGCGCAAGGGCAAGCGCGGCGGGGCTTTCTGCTCGACCCCGGTGCACGACCTGACCCCGTGGGTGCTGCTCAATTTCCAGGGCAAGCCTTCGGATGTGGCGACCATGGCGCATGAGTTGGGGCACGCCATCCATTCGCAACTGGCATCTAAGCACACGGCTTTCACCGCCCACGCCTCGCTGCCGCTGGCCGAAACTGCCTCAACCTTCGCCGAGATGATGCTGGTCGACCGTTTGCTGGCTGAAGAGACAGACGCGGCTGTGCGCCGCGACCTGCTTTTCCGCCAGGTGGATGATGCTTATGCCACCATCCAACGGCAGGCTTACTTTGCCCTGTTCGAACGCCAGGCGCATGAGATGGCAGCCAATGGGGCCTCAGTGGACGAGCTTTCGGAAACCTATTTACAGACCCTTAAGGAACAGTTCGGCGACGCGGTGGAGGTCGGCGAGGAATTCCGCTGGGAGTGGGTGTCTATCCCGCACATTTACGAAGTGCCTTTCTACGTGTACGCTTACGCTTTCGGCCAACTGCTGGTGCTGTCACTCTACCAGCAGTACAAGGTGGAAGGTGAAGCCTTCAAGCCGCGCTACGTGAAGATTCTGTCCACCGGGGGATCGCAGGCGCCGGTGAAACTGCTGGCCGAGGCGGGCATCGATATCACACCGGCAGAGTTCTGGCAGGGTGGCTTTGATGTGATCGGCAGCCTAGTAGATAAGCTGGAGAAGGATTTTATGGTATATTAATACCAGGTTTCCGGCATCTGGTTCAGGCTCGTAATTCTTCTTCACCGGTACTTGCGGGTAGGAGTTTCCATGTACTTTGCCATCGAAGGCGTTATCGGGGTAGGAAAAACCACACTCGCCCGGCTGCTGCAGCCTTCATTCCAGGCCAATTTACTGCTGGAAGTATTCGAGGAAAATCCGTTCCTGAGCAGTTTTTACTCAGACCGGGAGCGTTATGCTTTCCAGACGCAGATCTTTTTCCTGCTCAGCCGCTACCACCAGCAGAACTCTAACGCCCCGCGCTTTCTCTCTACCGGATTGTGCCTAATCAGCGATTACACCTTCGAGAAAGATGCCCTGTTCGCCGGGATCAACCTAAAGGGCGACGAGTTGCAGATGTATTACCGGGTGCATGAAGCCCTGGCAGAGAAAATCCCGCTGCCCGACCTGATTGTCTATATGAGGGCTTCAACAGACATTTTGATGCAGCGGATTGCCATCCGCGACCGGCCGTACGAGCGGCAGATGGAACGCAGCTACATTGACGAATTGAACCGGGCTTACAACTCTTTCTTCCTTTACCAACCATCGACGCGCTCGCCGGTGCTAACCATGGAAACGGATAACCTGGACACGGTGCGCGACCCATACAGCCTGCACCTGGTCGAGAACCGCATCCGCCAGGCTATGGCGCTGGCGCCCTTCCAACCCGAATTACCGTTGGCAGAATAAACAATGCCAGTCATTGAAGCCGTTTTCTTAATCCAGGTGATTTCCTACCTTTGAGGGATGTGAATGCGTATCACTCGTGAAACGTTGCTCAAGATTGCCCGGGATACCGCTGCTCAACGCGGGCGAGCTGACCGCCGAGTGATCTGTATTTACCTGACGGGCAGCCTACGCCGGGATGACCCTCTGCTGGGAGGCACAGCCGATATCGACCTGTACGTCGTCCACGACAGCCAACCGCCGGCGGCGCGTGAAATCGTGCGCTTGAGCGACGAAGTTCACCTGGATATCGCTCACGTTTCGGATGTGGTTTTCCGCCAACCGCGCCATCTGCGGGCTGATCCATGGGTAGGTGGTTATCTGTGCGACAACCCAGTAGTCCTGTATGATACACAACACTGGTTCGAGTTCACCCAGGCCAGCGTTAACGCCCAGTTTTACCGCCCGGATTACGTTTTCGAAAGAGCTACCCCACTGGCTGAAGGGGCGCGCCAGGCCTGGATCAGCCTGCACAGCGGGGCTGTTTCACCCGGCCCGCAAAAGATCATGGTATATCTGTCTGCGCTGGAAAAAGCCGCCAACGCCATCGCCTGCCTGACCGGAGTGCCATTGACCGAGCGGCGTTTTCTGCTCACCTTTCCCCAGCGAACCCAGTCCATCAAGCGACCTGGATTGGCCTCCGGCCTGGTTGACCTGATCGTCAGCCAGCCTCTGACGGAGGAAACCTGGTCTGGTTGGGTCACAGGCTGGAAAGCGGCTTATTCGGCCGTGAACAACCTGGAAACCTGCCCACCGCGCTTACACGCCTGCCGGCGCGGCTATTACGAACGAGCGGCCTCCGCCTTGCGCGAGGAACATCCCGAGGCAGCCATCTGGCTACTTTTTCGCACGTGGACTCTGGCCCTGGTACACCTTCCGGAAGAGGCCAACCTGCGCCAACCTTGGGAAGCCGCCCTCCAGGCGCTTGGCCTGGATGAGGAAAACCTGCCCTCCCGGCTGGAGGTGATGGATGCGTACCTGGATAGCGTCGAAGAGACGCTGGATATTTGGGCTAAAAGCAACGGCGTATGACCCCATATCTTGGCACTGCCCATCTCAATCCACAGATGCGTTATCCAACAAAGCTGTGGATAAACCACGAAAAACTGTGGATAAATCACCCAAACTGTGGACAACTAACTTTAAATTTGAAGAACCACCAAGAACGTGAAGATTAAACACCCCCCACCCGTGGGGGGTGTTTTGACAGGTACACCAAATCTTTCCCTCCCTTTTTTAACTATCTGAAATTCATAAATCAATCAACTTTTCATTACTTTTTTATCCACAAACTCGACCGGATAAATTCCAGGCGGCAGCCCCTACCCAAGGGGCCGCCAGACCAATTTTCTCCCAGTAGTACGGTTAAAATCATATGTTTTAGTTTTATCCACATTATCCACAGGCCCTACTGTTAATACTGAAATCCTATAAATTAAAATATATTGGGGAGATATTCCTACTTGATTCTCATCTAGTATTCCTGTAAAATCTTTAGTAATAAAGTAATATTTATAATCAGTTCGCCGCTCAGAATGATATTAAAGGACTACTTTTCATTGGGCATGATGATTAAAGATGGACAAAAGGGAGCATAACCATGGACATCATCAAAGTCAAAGCAAACTCCCGCACAGCAGCCGTTGCAGGGGCAATTGCGGGTGTAGTCCGAGAGCATAAAAGGGCTGATGTTCAGGCAATTGGGGCAGGAGCGGTCAACCAGGCAGTTAAGGCGATGATCTTAGCCAAGGGGTACCTGGCGGAAGATGGGATCGCAGTCGTATTCATTCCAGAGTTTGTTGATGTGGACATTGAAGGAAAAATAAGGACTGCCATTAAGATTGTCGTAGAACCGCGTTAACCAGCAGTTTTTTCAATGGGCAAGCGTCAGACAAAAAAGGATCAGTCTTTGGTCTGAGTGACTTCGTTGGCGGAAAAGACCACAATATCTTTCCCGGTAAGTTTTTCCTGGACTTTGTCGGCGACTAACTCTAAATGACGGGGGTGCGCCACGTAGTCGAGATCATCTGCCGGAACGGTTAGAACCGGGCAAAGGGTAAAACCAGAGATCCAGTTTTCATACAGGCCGTTCAACCTCTCCAGGTAGGACGGATTGATGGTACGCTCATAGTCCCGATTACGCAAGGTGATACGGCGCTGCAGGGTGGAAACCGAAGCGCGCAGGTAAATCACCAGGTCGGGCGGGGGTAAGAATTCACTCAGGGTCTGGTAGAGCAGATAGTAAGTAGCATAGTCGCGTTGGCTTAGATATCCCTGTAGGAAAAGGTTCTGTGCGAAAATCTCGGCATCCTCGTAAATACTGCGATCCTGAATAACCGGACCGGGGAAGTGGTTTAACTGTTGATGGATGCGCAGCCGGAGAGTTAGAAAAAAAATTTGAGAATGGAAACTCCAGGCCGGCATATTCTGGTAAAAATCAGCCAGATAAGGATTTTCGGCGACCGGCTCAAAAAAAGGCTGCCAGCCCAGTCGTTGGCATAAAAGGCTGACCAGGGTAGATTTTCCTACCCCGATATTGCCAGCCACGACAATAAACTTTTTCATTGACTTTACTTGGGGATTTCTCCCGCCAGCTCTTTATCAATCAATTGTTTGAAGGATTCGAAAGGTTGTGCGCCTACCATAGGGATGCCGTTGACAAAAAAAGTTGGCGTCGAACTTACTCCCAGGTTTGACGCATAAGCGTAGTTTTTAGATACGTTATCCTTAAATTTTTGGGCGGTGATACACTGCGTGAACTGGTCTACGTTCAGGTTGACCTGGGCGGCGTATTTTATATAGCTGTCCTTTCCATAGGGGAGTTGGTTGCTGAAAAGCAAATCGTGGAATTCCCAATACTTATTCTGATCGCCGGCGCAGTCAGCAGCAATGGCAGCCGCTTCGGATTCCGGATGGATACTGTAGAGGGGAAAATCGCGATAAACCAGGCGGATTTTTCCGGGATAGGCGGCCTGGATCTGCGGCCTGGCTTCCAGGTCCCATTTTCGGCAGTAGGGGCATTGATAATCGCTGAATTCGATAATGGTAATGGGCGCATTGGCAGGCCCCAGGGAAGGGTTATCGCCGGCGGGAACGTCGTAGCGGCGGTAAGTTTGCTGTGTGGGTGCGACCGGCACATCCTGGACCACAGCCTGGCCCGGTGCGTTTTGTGGCTGGACCTGGTTGCGTCCCCAGAAGAGGTAACCTACGCTCAATCCCAGCACGAAAGCCAGCGGAATCATCACCGCGTAAAGGTGAGAACGCTTGAAAGTAATCGTATTTTCTGATTGAGGTGGAATGAGTGAGGGAGGAATGAGGGGAGGAAGATTTTCAGGTAGGTTTTCCATAAAAAAATTATACCATCGGACGTTTATTTCAACATTGTATAGATTGCCTTTTGTCACCGATTCAGGCGGCTAATGTCACATCCTAATCAGATGGGTTATAATGATTTTGAGAACCCTCATGGAGGCTCGTTTCGCTTCTTTATCGAAAAATAATAGTCAACGCCTGGCGGCGCGCTGGTTGCTTGTGGGACTGGTATTCGCCCTGGCAGTCAGCCTGGTGGCTGGATGTGACCTGGCAAGCAAAATCCAGGACCCCGCGCCCCTACCAGTTCCTACCCAAAGTCCCACCCCTTCGGCAACCTCTTCTCCGCTGGTAATCAGCAGTGCGGATTCTGGAGAGCAGCCGACCTGGACAGTTACTCCTACCCCAAGGCGACCGACTGCCCTGGCAATGACTCTGATGGCGCAGCGCGACCTTACCCAAACGCGGCCGATAGGCTCGTCCACCTCGATCTATACGATTACCCGCACTCCTTCTATTACCCCCACCTGGTACGATAAAGTATTTCCAACGGTAACACTGCGCAAATGGCCTACCTACACCTTTACACCGCGGCCCACTTATACCAGTTTGCCCACGTTGAGCATTAAGAAAACATCGGAAAAACTACATGAAATCCAAACAGCTACTGGCATCATTACCGATCAGCTTACTGCTACAGCTATGGTTGACAACCATATCCTGGTGGCGAATGTGCCTGATCTAAGCCACACCGTTCTACCAACCGTGGTTTTTTCTGCTACAGGCGCAATCAAGCTGGCGGTAAACGCCAATTGGCTGCCGGGAGGGAATGGATTGTTATTCGAAGGCAGCATCCCCGACCACCGTAGGCTGTACACGCTGCAGCTTCACGATGGGGAACCGGTGCTGGTGGCGGGTCAGAACAGCCAGTTGCTAGACGAGAATCCGCCTAAAAACAACAGAGATGATATCCAGCCGGCCCTGTCTCCGAAAGGGGATTGGATGGCCTTCAGCTCATTCCCCGTCGATGACCGGGTTCACCATCATTTATTCATAATGAGTTCGGACGGCAAAATACTCTACCAACTCACCAAAGGAATATATAACGAGGAACTCCAACCGAGCTGGTCGCCGGATGGTAAAAAAATCATTTTCATTTCGGTAGAATACGGATATTATTCGCAAATATTTACGCTGGACGTGAGCTGGTTAGACGACCGGGAGACAAGCCATACTCCGGAAGATATCCCGGCTACTCCGCTGGTAGCCATGACCAGCGTTAACATTGAAACGCCGCCGCATTACTGTATGGATACAGATAAGCCGTGGATTGTATTCAGTGCAAGAGATAGTTACTACGGCGCTCGCCAGATATACGTGATGAAGACAGATGGAAGCAACGTCGTGCGGTTGACCAAAGATTACGGCAATTCGTACCCGGACTGGTCGCCAGATTGTAATACGCTCATTTTCGTCCAGGACCAGGTGATTCCGGCGATCTATACCCTGGATATAACCTGGCTGTTCGAAGATCCGCTTGTTGTTCCCAACAACATAGTTCCTGACCTCTTGATTGATAACACAAGCGGGCTGGTATCTTCACCGCACTTTTCGCCGAATGGATCGCAGGTTGTATTTGTACACACATATCCGTAATCATCCAGCAGGCAGGGTTTCTTTCTATTGCAGGAGGTTAGTATGAACATCGTCTTATTGCATTTTTCGGCGCCGCCCGTAGTAGGCGGTGTAGAGACGGTATTGGAGCATCAGGCCGAGCAGCTCGACCGCGCCGGACACCGCGTGCGCATTCTGGCTGGCCGCGGGCAGACCTGGGACGCCCGCATCCCGGTGGAAGTGCTGGCACGCCTGGATATCCGCCATCCACAGACCCTCAAGGTGAAAGCCAGCCTGGACGCCGGTACAGTGCCGTACCAGTTCGCCGGGCTGGTGCAGCAGATCCAATCCGACTTGCAACGCTACGTGTCTTCCGCACAGGTGGTTATCGCCCACAACGTGGCCTCCCTGAACAAAAACCTGGCGTTGACGGCGGCGCTGTACAACCTTTGGCAGGATAGACAGATCCAGCGCCTCATCCTCTGGCAGCATGACCTGGCCTGGACCACCCAGCGCTACCAGGATGAGTTGCACCCGGGCTGGCCGTGGGATCTGCTGCGCACCGCCTGGCCGGGAGCCAAACAGGTGACGGTTTCAGAAGCGCGCCGGCAGGAACTGGCCAACCTGCTTAAGATTTCGCCCCAGGAGATCACCGTCATCCCGGCTGGTCTGGACATGACCAGTTTTCTCGGCTTGCAGCCGCGTACAGTTGACCTGATGGATAACCTGCAGCTTTCCCAGGCGGCGCCCATCCTGCTCACCCCAGTGCGGGTGACCCGGCGCAAGAACCTGGAGATGGCTTTTGCCACCCTGGCAGCCCTGCGTAAGGACCTGCCGAGGGCGGCTCTGGTGGTGACGGGAACCGCCGGTACGCAGAATCCCTCCAACCAGGAATACCTGGATCACCTGCTAAAACTGCGCTCTGACCTGGAACTGGAAGGTTCGGCGCACTTGCTGGCGGAGTTTGCGCCGGAAGGGTTGCCTGAAGCCAGCCTGGCGGATTTTTATCGCCTCGCCGATGCATTGTTTTTACCCAGTAAGGAGGAGGGTTTTGGCTTTCCGATCCTAGAAGCTGGGCTGTCGCGCCTGCCCATCTTTTGCAGCGACCTGCCGGCGCTGCGTGACCTGGCCGGGCACTATGCAACCTATTTTTCGGTGGACGACACGCCCAAAAACGTAGCCAGGCTGATCGCCAAACAGCTCAAGCTCGACCCGGTGTACCGGCTGAGGGTGCACCTGCGCCAGGAATACACCTGGCAGTCGATCTACCACCGGCAGATCGCGCCGCTCTTAGAGGGATAATCAATCATTAGGGTTTAGCGTGGAAATCCCAAAGATGGATCTTTGGGGTTTCCCGTGGAAGAAACCAGATTTTGGGGTGCGAGCGTGCGTACGCACGCTCGCACCCCAAAATCTGGGAGTTCACAACGGCAATTACCAGAGATCCCAAAGATCCGGTATGATTCTTTTTCAGGTGCGTGGTAGAATCAGGAGGAAATTGGTATCATTTTAGGAGGCTTTGAATATGGAACAGGAAATTGCCACCTTTGCAGTAAAGAAGGGCCTGGCGCAGATGCTCAAGGGTGGCGTAATCATGGATGTCGTCACCCCAGAGCATGCCAAAATTGCCGAAGATGCCGGCGCAGTAGCTGTAATGGCTCTCGAACGGGTGCCGGCGGATATCCGCGCCAACGGAGGCGTAGCGCGCATGAGCGACCCGGAACTGATCCTCAAGATCGAGCAGTCGGTCACTATCCCGGTGATGGCTAAGTGCCGCATCGGTCATTTCGTTGAAGCGCAAATATTGGAAGCCATTGGCATCGATTACATCGATGAGTTGGAAGTGCTCACTCCCGCCGATGAAGAGCACCACATCTACAAACATCCTTTCAAGGTGCCCTTCGTGTGCGGGGCGCGCAACCTGGGGGAGGCCTTACGGCGCATCGGTGAAGGGGCGGCGATGATCCGCACCAAGGGCGAAGCAGGCACCGGGGATGTGGTTGAGGCGGTACGCCATGCCCGGACGGTGCTGGGTGAGATCCGCCGCCTGCAGAACTTGCCCGACGAAGAAGTGATGGCCTTTGCCAAGGAAATCGGCGCGCCTTACGAGATTGTCCTGGAAACGCGCAAACTGGGCCGCATGCCGGTGGTTAACTTTGCCGCGGGTGGGATTGCCACCCCGGCGGATGCGGCTTTGATGATGCAGCTCGGTGTGGACGGGGTATTCGTTGGCTCGGGCATCTTTAAGTCTGGTGATCCTGCCCGCCGGGCCGCTGCGATTGTCAAGGCCACCACGTACTACAACGATCCTAAGATCCTGGCGGAAGTCAGCCGCAACCTGGGCGAACCCATGGTTGGACGCCAGATTTCAGCCATCCCGGAAGGCGAGCTGATTGCCGGAAGAGGCTGGTAGCTGGTTTATGAAGATTGGAGTCCTGGCATTACAGGGAGACTTTGCAGAACACCAGGTGATGCTAAAGGGTTTAGGTGTTGAATCAGTGCAGGTGCGCCTGGCGGAGCACCTGGAAGGATTGAGTGGTTTGATCATCCCGGGTGGCGAGTTTACGACGATTGGCAAGCTGGCTGAAGATTTTCAGATGATCGCGCCGCTGCGCCAGTTTGGCCATCAACACGCCATCTGGGGCACCTGCGCCGGCGCGATTTTCTTATCCAAGGATATCCACCGCCAGCAGCCATTGTTGCAGTTGATGGATATCACCGTGGAACGCAATGCGTTCGGACGGCAGGTTGACAGCTTCGAAATCGACCTGGATGTGCCCTGCCTAGGTTTTAAGAGCGGAGATCATTCTGTGTGTCCATTCCACGCCGTCTTCATCCGGGCTCCATTGATTGAAACGGTGGGTGGCGATGCGCAAGTGCTCTCGCGATTGCCGGATGGGCGCATTGTGGCTGCCCAGCAGGGACTCTGGCTGGCGACTTCGTTCCACCCGGAGCTGACCGGTGATGATCGCTTCCATCGCTATTTTTTGGAGTTATCAAAATAAGCTTTCGCCCGTTTGCCTGGCATGATCTGTTAGCTCTCTTTCGCTATCGCAACCAGGTGCTCTGCCTGGATAGCGCGTTAAGTTTGACGCGCGGCAATCCGGTTGGGCCTCTGGCTGCGTTTTCCCAACTCAATCCCAGGCGTGATAGTTTCACCGGGGTGGTGCCCGCTTCTGACTGCGACCCCAAGCTGATCGGGCAGATGTACTACACGCAGGGACAGCGCTCGGCGCGCCTTTCGTTCATGGCTCCCTCCAATGCCGGAGCTTCTCCGGGGATTTCCGACCTGCTGGATGGCCTGACCTGCCAGGCCGGCGATTGGGGGGCGTTCAACCTGCTGGCTGAGGCGGAAGAACACCACCCGATTTTTGAGAACCTTCGCCGGTCGAATTTCTTCGTATACGCCTGGCAGCGCATCTGGCGTTTTATTCCCCCTGGTCAGGGGGAAAGAGGGGTATCCAATCGCTGGAGGACCGCCTCGGCGCTGGATGAAATTGCCTTGCGTTCGTTATACCAGTCGCTGGTGCCTCCCCTGGTGCAAAGCGCCGAACCGTTTGTCCTGAATTCGCATCAAGGATTGGTTTACCGGCATGCTGATGCTAAGCATCAGCACGGCGAGGTGCTTGGTTATATAGAAGGCAGGCACGGCCCGCGCGGGGTTTATCTCCAGCCGGTCATCCATCCAGACGTGGAAGATGCCCAGGGTTTACTGGTCGATCTTTTACAGGCGCTGCCTGCACTTTACCTGGGCCGGCCTGTGTATATTGCAGTACGTTCGTACCAATCCTGGCTGGAAGCTGCGATGGAAGAGCTGCATGGACAGGCGGCCCCCCGGCAGGCTCTGTTTGTCAAGCACCTGGTGTCGGCGCAGCGCGTGCTGGCGACCAACAAACGCCTGGCCATGGAAAAACAACAGGCTGAGCCGACCGCTCCGATGGTCAATAATTACTCAAAAACGAAGGGTTGATCTAGAATAAGTCTATGACGCAACGGCGAATTACCGACGATTTACACGCCCTGCTGGGCGTTTTACCCCCCCTGGTTGCCGAAGCAGTGGTGAAAGCCAACAACAGCGACAACCTGTTGGAGATCATCCTCGACCTTGGGCGACCTCCAGTGGCTCGCTTTGTGGATAGTGAAGTCATCCTGCGCCCAGAAGAAGTGGCCCACACGGATATCGATTTCGTGGTCAGCCGCATCGGTGAGTTCGATGCAGATAACCGGGCCGGGCTGGAACGCACCCTGCACCGTATATCGGCCATCCGCAACCGGCGCGGCCACATCGTTGGCCTGACTTGCCGGGTCGGCCGGGCCGTTTATGGCACGATCGACATCATCCAGGACCTGGTGGAATTGGGCAAAAGCCTGCTGATCCTCGGCAAACCCGGCATCGGCAAGACCACCATGCTACGTGAAGCGGCGCGTATCCTGGCGGAAGGTAAGCGGGTCATCATTGTAGATACTTCGAACGAAATCGGCGGCGACGGGGATGTGCCCCACCCGGCCGTTGGAAGGGCGCGCCGCATGCAGGTCGCCACGCCTTCCTTACAGCACGAAGTAATGATCGAGGCAGTCGAAAACCATAATCCGGAAGTGATCGTCATCGACGAGATCGGGCGCGAGCTGGAAGCCCAGGCCGCCCGCACCATCGCCGAGCGCGGCGTGCAGTTGATCGGCACTGCCCACGGGCGTACGCTGGAAAATTTACTGCTTAATCCAACCCTGTCCGACCTGATCGGCGGGATTGAATCGGTCACTCTCTCGGATGAAGAGGCGCGCCGGCGCAGTACGCAGAAGACTGTCCTCGAACGGCGCGCTCCGCCGACTTTCGACGTGCTGATCGAAATCCAGGAACGTGACCGCCTGACCATCCATCCGGACGTAGCCGCGGCGGTGGATGCCCTGGTACGCGGCGCGGCGGTGCAACCGGAGGTGCGTTATCGCGACGCCAACGGTGAAATCCATTATGAAAAGCCAGCTCCGCAGCCTATCACCACCCGCTCGCCCTCCCAGGGTCTGCGCCGGGTGAACGGCGTAGTCCCTGCGAATGCCATTACTGACCAGGGCGGGCGAGGGCGGCCAATGGTGGCCTCTTCTCGCTTTTTAGAGAGCGACGAGGAAGCCGGCGAGACTGTCTCCCATGAGAGCCAGGCCAGCCAGCGCTCGGTGCGTATCTATCCTTACGGGGTGGCGCGCAACCGGCTGATCCAGGCGGCCAAGCGTTTGAGCGTGCCGGCAGTGGTGATAAACGATGTGGGCGATGCAGACGTGCTGATCACCCTGCGTTCGTATTACCGCAACCGCATGCAGGCCATTACGGATGCAGAACAGCGTGGCATGCCGATCTACGTGCTGCGCGCCAACACCGTCAACCAGATGGAGCAGTCGCTGGCGGAGCTGTTCAACCTGTCGGTTGAAAACAGTTCTTCAGGGACCGAGGAATGGGAGGAAGTCAGCAACCAGACCCAGCAGGCCATCCAGGCTGTATTAAATGGCCAGCGGTGGGCGGATTTACCCCCGGCCTCTTCGGCGATACGCCGCCTGCAGCACGACATGGCCCGGCAGGCGCAGCTCGTTTCCCACTCTTATGGAAAAGAACCCCACCGGCGGGTGCGGATTTTCAGGGAGTAGCCGGCCATGTTCATCACGCTGGAAGGCCCGGATGGAAGCGGAAAGTCTACCCAGATTGGCCCGCTGGCAGAATTCCTCCGCCAGCAGGGCTACCCGGCGCTGACCACACGTGAGCCTGGCGGTACGCCAATTAGCGACCAGGTGCGCACCGTGCTGCTCAACCGCATGGAGAACCAGGCCATGCACCCGCGCACGGAAATCCTGCTCTTCCTGGCGGCCAGGGCGCAGCTTGTCGAAGAGGTGATCCGCCCGCGCCTGGCGGCCGGTGAGATCGTGCTGAGCGACCGCTACGCCGATTCGACCCTGGCCTACCAGGGCTATGGGCACAAGGTCGACTGCGACTTATTACGCCAGTTATTAGATTTTGCTACCGGCAGCCTGTGGCCTGACCTGACCATCCTGCTGGACGTGGACGTGGAAACCGGCTTGCGGCGCAGGTTATCCGGCGGCGGCGAGTGGAACCGCCTGGACGCTTACGCGGTGGCGTTCCACCAGCGCGTACGCCAGGGCTATCACGTCCTGGCCCAACGCGATCCACAGCGCTGGGTGACGCTGGATGCCAACCGTCCTTTCGAGCAGGTGCAGGCCGATCTGCGCAAAATCATCTCCGCCCGCCTGGAAGAGTTCCGCCAGCAGGCTTAATCGCTCGATTTTATTTTGAGACTGGGCTGTAACAGGGGATTGTCTTTTTAATTCGTGAAAGGTAGGAAATCCAAGATGCGAAAATTGTGGTTTTTGATCGGTGTGCTGGCCGGACTTGCGCTTCTCGCTTGTGAGGCCTGCGCAGTCGCCCCGACACCCATCCCGCTCCTACCAACCAGCACGCCTGCTCCGACTTCGTCCCCTGTCGCCGCTGCGCCGACGCAGGCGCCCCTGCCAACTTCTGAACCGGCCGCCTGCACAATGTCCAGCCACAAGCCAACCCCCGGCCCGACCGAGACTTCCTTGTTCCCGGGCGTCAGCCAGGCGGACTGGAAACAAGGCCCGGACGACGCCAAGGTAGTTTTCATCGAATATGGCGATTTTCAGTGACCATACTGCGCCATGCTTGCCCCCGTGTTGGGGCAGCTCCCGAAAACGTTCCCGAAAGAGGTTCAGATCGTTTACCGCCATTTCCCGCTGAGCGGGCATGACAAATCCATGCTGGCTGCCCAGGCCGTAGAGGCGGCCGGCAAACAGGGAAAATTCTGGGAAATGCACGATGCCATCTTTGCCGGGCAGAATACCTGGGCTGATTACCAGCCGGACCAGTTCGAAACCTGGCTGATGGAGCAGGCCAAAGGACTGGGTTTGGATACGGCTGAGTTTGAAACTGACCTGAAGAGCGATGAGATCGTCAAAAAAGTCACGCAAGCCCAGGCGGATGCGATGAAGATCCCCA
This sequence comes from uncultured Chloroflexia bacterium, assembly GCA_963820415.1. Classification (GTDB taxonomy): domain Bacteria; phylum Chloroflexota; class Anaerolineae; order Anaerolineales; family Anaerolineaceae; genus CAWFZT01. Next base: position 1,088,388 of record CAWFZT010000006.1, read on the forward strand.
TCCCGGGTACGCCTTTCTTGCTGATCAACGGCCAGCCTTACGAAGGGCCTCGGGATGCGGAAAGCCTGAATGCGATTGTCAATCTGACCACGCTGCAGGATCGCCAGTACACGGAATGCCCGCCCATCACGATCGACGCCAGAAAATTGTACACAGCCACCATCAAAACCGACCTGGGTGACATTGTCGTCCAGCTTTTTCCCGATAAAGCGCCCATGGCGGTCAACAGCTTCGTCTTCCTGGCGCGCCAGCACTGGTTCGATAACACCATCTTCCACCGTGTGATTCCAGGGTCTTTCGCCCAGGCCGGCGACCCGAGCGGCAGCGGTTACGGAGGCCCCGGCTACGCCTTCAGCAACGAGATCACCGCTACCTCACGCTTCGACAAACCTGGATTGGTCGGATTGTATAACACCGGGCCAAATTCCAACGGCAGCCAGTTTTTCATAATGTTCGCGCCTGCGCCAGGCCTGGACGGACAATACACCCTTTTCGGCCAGGTAATTCAGGGCCTGGATATTGCCGAGAAACTGAACCCGCGCGATCCCGGATTGGCCGGCACCCTGCCGGAGGGATCCAAGACTTTAACCGTTACCATTTTGGAGAAGTAATGCAGCCGCCAGCCCGTTTTCATTGGCTTTCTTTAGGCCAGGTCCTGCTCAGTGGATTGGGGTTCCTGGAGTTCGCCGCGGCGGGCGCGCTGCTCCTGCTGATGGGGCTGTCTGGCGTGTTGGGGAGCCGGCCTTCAGCCGGGCAAATCCTGCCTTACTTTTCGCTGGTGTGGGTATGCGGCCTGGTGTGTCTGCTGTTGGTACCTTCGATTGGGCTGTCGCTGATTCGATTACTGGATAGGCCGCTGCCGGCCTGGCAGTGGCGCGGAGAGTACCGGGCGGCTTCGCTGGCTATGCTGGCTTGGCTGCTGGTTATTGCCACCGGGACTTATATATCCCGTACGGGACGAACGGAGACGCTGAACTGGTTGTTCTTACCCCCACTGCAACTCCTGGCAGTCGCGCTGCCCCTGTGGTGGCTGATCGAATTCGGCCGGCGCGGCCTGCCGGGCAACGGACCGCAGCGCACCTGGGGCATTTTGAGCGCCGGCCTGCTCGTCTCCCCGACCGTGGCTACACTGGCCGAGCTGGCGGCGATTGTGCTGGTGTTAGCGCTTTTCGTGGTCTGGTTGTCGTCGCAGCCAGGGGCCGCTCAGCAAATCACACTGCTGGCGCAGCGCCTGGCCAACGCTGGGACAGATCCTGAGGTAATCCTGCGCATCTTGCGCCCGGAGGTAACGAAGCCGTCCTTTCTGATTGCTGTCCTGCTGGTGGCCTCCGGATTGGTCCCGCTGATCGAAGAGTTGGTCAAGCCGCTGGGCCTGTGGGTGCTGGCGGGCAAAAAATTAACCCCTGCCCAGGGTTTTCTGGCCGGGCTGCTCAGTGGCGCGGCTTTTGCGCTGCTGGAGAGCCTGGGTTCGCTTGCCAGCCCATCCGGGCAGGACTGGTTGGGCCTGGTCTTGGGGCGCACCGGCACCGGGATACTGCACACGGTAAACACCGGCCTGGTGGGTTGGGCTCTGGCATCCACCTGGCGCGATGGCCGCTACCTGCGCCTGGCAGGCGTCTACCTGCTGGCGGTGGGGCTGCATGGCCTGTGGAACGTGTTTGGAGCGCTGCTGGCCCTGCCGGATTTATTTGGCCCGGCCAGTGTCACGGGCATCGTGGCAGTGTTGCTGCGCCTGGGGCAGATTGCTCCCCTGGCGCTGTTGGTTCTGGCGATCCTTTTATTCTTGATTCTGCTGGGCAGTAACCGCCGTTTGCGCGCAGTATCGGGTAAAATTGGCTCATCCCCTCAAACTTAGCCTTGGAAGGAACCGTTAATAATGCATTTGATTGAACTTGGCATCGACTTCATTCTGCACCTGGACAAATACCTGGACCTGATTATTCGCAGTGTGGGCATCTGGACTTATCTCATTTTGTTTGTCGTGATCTTCATCGAGACCGGCCTGGTAGTCACCCCCTTCCTGCCGGGCGATTTACTTCTGTTTGCAGCCGGGGCCTTTGCTGCCCTCGGTTCGCTAAACGTGGCGGCATTGTTCGTCATTTTAGCCCTGGCGGCTGTCCTGGGCGATACGGTGAACTACTGGATTGGGCACTATATTGGCGACCGGGCCTTCACCACTAAATCGCGTTTTCTTAAGCGCGAGTATCTCGAGCGCACCCAGGCTTTTTATGAAAAGTATGGCGGTAAGACCATCTTCCTGGCCCGCTTTGTGCCTATCATTCGCACCTTTGCACCGTTTGTAGCCGGCGTAGGCAAGATGCGCTACGGTTATTTCATCTCCTACAACGTCTTTGGCGGAATCCTTTGGACAGGCCTGTTCATCTTCGCCGGGTACTTCTTTGGGAATGTGCCGTTTGTGCGCAATAATTTCTCATTGGTGGTGATCGCCATCGTGTTGATCTCGGTGGTGCCTGCGGTAGTGGAAGTAATCCGCAGCCGCAAGAATTCTGCCCCAGCCCCAAAAGTTGAACCCTATTGAAGGCGGGCGAGATGGAAACCCAGGCAAGCACGCTTACCGGGCGGCGCAAGGTGATCAATGCGCTTCTGAGCGTTTTACTTCACGCTGCATCCAGGATAGATTATGTGGGCGCAGAGAATGTACCCTCGCAGGGTGGAGTGCTTTTAGCGACCAACCATATGAGCAGGTTCGATACCCTGCTGCTGGCGCTCACTCCCACCCGCCCGGATATTACCGCCCTGGTAGCCGATAAATATAAGCGCAACCTGCTCTTCCTGGTTATCTTGAATATGGCGGGGATCATCTGGCTGGACCGCACCAAGGCGGATTTTGGAGCCTTTCGAGTGGCAGTCGATGCGCTGAAACGAGGCTACTGCATCGGGATTGCGCCTGAAGGGACGCGCAGCACGACGGCAGAACTCCTGGAGGGTAAACCCGGCACAGTCTTACTGGCGCTCAAAGCGGATGTCCCGATCGTCCCGGTTGGCCTGGCCGCCACGGAAACGCTGGTGCCCAACCTGCGCCGTTTGAAAAGATCGCAGGTGACCCTGCATTACGGCAAGGCCTTTCGCCTGCCGGCGCTGGATCGCGACAACCGCGAGGCGCAGATGAAGACCTGCACGGATGAGATCATGTGCCGGATAGCGGCCCTGCTGCCCGAAAAATACCGTGGTTTTTACACCGGGCACCCGCGCCTTGCGGAGCTCCTGGCCGAGGGTGAATTTTCAACTTCAGGCGAATATCACCTTTAACAGGCGATTTTTATCATATTGACTCGTATACTTTTCTCCGGTACGCTTAAGCTAGAAAAGCGCGAGCGGAGGATGCAGTGCAAATCCTAAAGCCGAATAACGAAGGTTGAATGATGGAGTGGGCGCCAAACCGGGGTGCCCGCTTATTTTTCTGCATCGTCGCAAAAACAGGTTCTTGTAAGGAGACAACTAATGGCAATGACAACCAATGCATTTGAAATGGCGCAGCGCCAGTTCGATCACGTGGCGGAACTGCTCAGCCTTGACTCGCAGGTCAGCGAAATTTTACGCTGGCCGCTGCGCGAGTTTCACTTCAGGGTGCCCGTTCGCATGGATGACGGCTCCCTGCGCGCCTTCCAGGGCTTCCGCGTGCAGCACAACGATGCGCGCGGCCCGAACAAAGGCGGCATCCGCTTCCACCCCAATGAGACCATCGATACCGTGCGCGCCCTGGCTATGTGGATGACCTGGAAGTGCGCCGTGGCGGATATCCCGCTGGGCGGCAGCAAAGGCGGCGTGGTGGTCGATCCGGCGACCTTGACCATTTCAGAAAAAGAGCGCTTGTGCCGGGGTTGGGTGCAGGGGATTGTGCACAATATTGGCCCGCGCCAGGACGTACCGGCGCCAGACGTGGGCACCACCCCGCAAATGATGGGCTGGATGATGGATGAATATTCCAAGCTGGTCGGCCAGTATACGCCGGGCGTGATTACCGGCAAGCCGGTCGGCGGCGGCGGTTCGCTGGGACGCACCGAAGCCACCGGTTACGGCGTGATTTACACCGTGCGCGAGGCTTTGAAACACTTCAAGATGGATTCGAGCCAGTGTGTGGCGGCCATCCAGGGCTTTGGCAACGTGGCCCAATACGCCGCCATCGGCATGGTCGAGCTGTTGAAGGGCAAGGTGGCCTGCGTCTCCTGCTGGGACCGCGAGGACAAGGTCAGCTATACTTTCAGCCATAAAGATGGCATCGCCCCGCATTTCCTGATGTCGATTACCGATCAGTACGGCTCGATCGATAAAGCCAAGGCCCGGGCCGCCGGGTATGCCATCGAAGACGGCAACGCCTGGATCAAAAAGGAAGCCGACATCCTCATCCCAGCCGCCCTGGAAGGGCAGGTAAATAACGAAACGGTGCTAAACGTGCACGCGCGCGTGCGCCTGGTAGCCGAGGGCGCCAACGGCCCGACCACACCCGAGGCGGACGAGGTCTTCAAGAGCCGCAACATTTTCGTCATCCCCGATTTCCTGTGCAACTCCGGCGGTGTGACGGTTTCTTATTTCGAGAGCGTGCAGAACGACATGAATTATTACTGGACGCACGCGGAAGTCCTCGACCGGCTGGATTCCAAGATGACCAGCGCCTTCCACGGCGTGCTGGAAATGTCTGAGAAAGAAAAAGTCGACATGCGCGATGCGGCCTACATGGTCGCCATCGCCCGGGTGGTCAAAGCCATGGAGCTGCGCGGCTGGATCTAAATTCCCTGCTATTTACATACCCACCTGCGTGGGGACGAAGCGCCAGGGAGGGTCTGGTCCCTGATTCGATTTGTATTTTTTCGAAAACCGCCCAAATAGCTTGTAATTTTGTTCTATTTTTCGTAAAATAGAGTTGTAAACTCAATCCAGGAGAATCTTATGCCGGGCGTAGTGATTATGAAAGCGGTATTGTTGATTAACATCCTTGCAATGGTTTTTCTGGCGATTTTTTATCTGCGCCGGCGCCAATTGGGTTGGGCAGCTTACTGCTTCTGGGGATTGTTGGCGATTGTCCTGCCGGTGCTCGGGCCGTTCCTGGTGATCGCTTCCCGGCCTGGCAGGTGGCGGGCGCTGTAAAGGCCGGCTCTATCAATTCCTGGGGGTGGACGGGCGAGCGCCTGCCCACCCTTTTTATTCAGGATTTCTACCTCTACCGATAAAGCAGGGCATCTATGAAAAAAGACCGTTTTTTACTCGGCATCCTGGTGGGGATCGGGGCGCTGGCCGTCCTGGCAATTGTCTTATTCTTCCTGCGCCAGTCGCATGCCAGCTATGTGGCGGACGATAACCCCGCTGGAGTGGTGCAAAACTACGTCCTGGCGCTATATAAAATGGATTACCCGCGCGCCTACAGCTACCTGGCGGAGGGACAGGGCAAACCGGACCTGGATCACTTCCGCCAGACTTTTACCGTGCAGAGGTTTGACCTCTCAAACTTTGGCATGCAGGTGGGCGATGTGATCATCAACGGCGACGACGCTACCGTCTCGGTAACCCTGATGAATGCCGGGAATGGACCGTTCAACGACATCCAGCGCAACCTGCAGACGGCTGTGCTGAGGCGGCAGTCCGGGCCGTGGAAGATCGATAATATACCTTATCCTTACTGGGACTATAGCTGGTACCAGGTTCCGGCAGAAACCCCGCAAAAAGCCATCCCCGTCCCCTAGCGATGAGTTAGAACCCCGAAATACACGAAATACACGAAAAAGATATAAAAAGAAGGAAAATTAGCTAATCATGCGCACAATCCGGCGTTTCTATTTTTACCTGGTGGCTTTTATCAGCCTGGAAGTGGTGGTGTGGGGGGGCATTTCGCTGGCGCGCACCCTGTTTGAGAATCTGCCGGGAGGTAACACTAACCAACTGGCGACCGGCCTTTCGCTGGTGCTGGTGGGAGCGCCCATTTTCCTACTGCACTGGCTGATTGCCCAGCGCGACGCTCTCCGCGACGAAGAAGAACACGCCAGCCGCCTGCGGGCGGTTTTCCTGTATGGGGCGCGCCTGGCGACCCTGATGCCGGTGGTGCAGAACGTTTTGGCGCTGATCAGCCGCCCGATGCTGGCGCTGCTGGGGAGCAGCGCCAACCTGGCCCTGATTGGGGCGACCCAGAGCGTGTGGGATAACCTGGCGGCAATCGCCATCAACCTGGTGGCCTGGGCTTATTTTGAGTGGGTGCTGCGCGCCGATTGGCAGGCGGGCCTTTCGGGGGCTGGCGCTACCACCCCGCTGGCGGACGTACGCCGTCTGTACCGCTTCATTTGGGTGCTTTACAGCCTGGTCTACGCCATTTCCGGGGTTCTGCAGCTCCTGCGCTATATCTTCTATTCGGTCCAGACCATCAACCGCGTGGAGGTTGGCTGGCTGGGCAACGGGCTGGCCTGGGCGCTGGTGGGCGTGCCCCTGTGGGTGATTACCTGGCAGTCAGTGCAGCGCCTGCTGACCCGGACCGGAGAGCCCGGGGAGCGATCTTCGCCGCTGCGCCTGAGCGTGCTTTACCTGCTGGCGCTGACCGGCGTGGTGGTAACGCTCAGCTCGGTGGGCGTGGTGTTGGCTTATGTGCTGCGCTGGATATTAGGCGAGACGCAGACCCTGGTAGATTTCCTGTCTGTGCACAACATTTCCCTGTCCATCGGGATCACCTTTGCCATCCTGTGGGCTTATTACGGTCGGCGCCTGCATAGCGAGATCAGCCTGGAGCCCGACCCGCTGCGCCAGGCGGGTCTGCACCGCTTGTACGGGTATATTCTGGCGCTGGCGGGCAATGGGGTGGCCTTTTTCGGCGCCTGGTGGCTGCTGAGCGTGCTGGTCGACCTGTTGTTTGGCAGCCTGACCGGGACGGATCTCCTGCGCACGCGCGTCAGCACCGGCCTGGCAGCGCTGCTGGTGGGTATGCCTGTGTGGTTGAGCTACTGGCCGCGTATGCAGGCCGAAGCTGCCCTGCTGACCGATCAGGGCGATCACGCCCGGCGCTCGCTTGTGCGCAAAACTTATCTTTACCTGACGCTTTTCCTGACCGTGGCGGGGGGCATGGCCAGCGCCGGGGCGCTGTTCTTCCTGGCGCTAAAGGCTGTATTGGTCAACCCAGCTGCTGATTTCTGGCTTAGTTTCTTCCAGCGTTTGCAAACCCTGCTGATCGTGCTGGTGTGGCTGCTGTACCACTTGGAGGCGCTGCGCCGGGACGCCCGGTTTGCCCAGCGCGCTCTGAGCGACCGGCATGCCAGTTACCCGGTGCTGATCCTCGACAATGAAGCGGGCGCTTTTGCAGGCGAGCTGGCGCCTATCCTGCAGCGCCAGATGCCGCGCCTGCCAGTCGCCATTTACAGGTTAGGGTCAGTGCCCCTGGACGACGATCTTTCGGCAGCCAGGCTGGTGGTGCTGCCGCTCGACCTGGCCACGCATCTACCCGAGGCGCTGCGCCTGTGGCTGGGGAACTTCTCCGGCCGGTGCATCCTGGCGCCGGTGCCTGATGAAAAATGGGTGTGGCTGGGGACGCCGCGGCGCACGGCCGGCGCGGCGGCCGTGCGCGAGCTGGCTCAGGCGACTGCCCAGGCGGTGCGCCAGGTAGCCGAAGGCCAGCCGGTCAAACCGCCTACGCCGAACAGCCCGTGGGTGATCGCCGGGTATATCCTGGCGGGTTTATTCGGGCTGGAGATTCTGCTCGTTTTGATTGCGTTGGTGATGTCGTTCGTGGGTGGGTGATCTTCCAGATTTGGGGATGTGAGCGTGTATACGCACGCTCACGTCCCCAAATCTGGGTATCCTCTCAACCTGTTTAATTTATGATGTATAATTCAGATGGAATAACAGGCTTTGATTCTTATTTTCGGAGAGAGGGTTGTGATCCATGAAGGCGTCTGTCTCCCAACAACATCTGGCGCATGGGCTGAGTGTGGTTTCACGGGCGGTTTCGCCGCGCAATACGCTGCCAGTGCTGGCAAACGTACTGGTAGCGGCGGACGAGGGCCGGCTGCGCCTTTCCGCGACCAACCTGGAACTGGGTATATCTTGCTGGATCGGTGCCCAGGTCGAGCCGGATTTTGCCATTACCGTGCCGGCGCGCACCTTTACCGATCTAATCAACGCTTTGCCCAATGATACCATCACCCTCACCCTGAACATCAAAACTCAAACAATGACCGTGCGCTGCGGCGCCTCGGTAACCGACATCAAGGGCATTGATGCCCAGGAATTCCCACCCGTGGCCGCTCCCGACCTTGCCAAGGCGATGCAAATCAGCGTGACCGATTTTAAGGAGATGATCCAGCAGGTGGCTTTTGCTGCTTCTACGGACGAAGCGCGCCCGGTTTTGCAGGGGGTGTCCCTGACCGTCTCCGGCGAGCAAATTTCCCTGGCAGCCACGGATGGCTTCCGTATCTCGGTGCGCAAAGCCATCCTTTCCAACCCGGTCAGCGGGACGATGAACGCCATCATCCCGGCGCGTGCCCTGACTGAGCTGGCGCGCATCGCCACGGATGGCGAAGAGAACATCAGCATGGTCATGCCGCCCGGCCGCGGGCAGGTAGTTTTCCATCTCAAGGACGTCGAGCTGAGCTCGCAGTTGATCGATGGCAATTTCCCAGATTACAAGGTGATCATCCCGCGTACGCTCAAAACCCACACGATCCTGACCACGGCCAGCCTGCTCAAGGCCTGCAAACAGGCTGAGATCATCGCCCGGGAAGGCAACAACGTCATCCGCCTGAACATCCAGCCCGGCACAGACCAGCCCGGCGAGGTCGAGATTTCGGCGCAGACCGAGGAGACCGGTTCGAGTGACATTAAAGTCGACGCCACCGTGGATGGCCCGGGCCTGGTGGTGGCATTCAACGTGCGTTTCCTGCGCGAGGTGCTGGACGTGATCAAGACCCCCAATGTGGCCCTGGAGACTAACGCTAACAATACCCCGGCGATGATCCACCCGGTGGGCAGCGACGATTTTACTCACGTGATCATGCCCATGCATCTGGGCTAAATTGGCAGCTATTGAGGGCTCTCGGTCGCAGAGCGGCCGGGAACTTTTTATTCGCACTACGTGGTAGGTTATGAGCTTCGTCCCGGCCCCCTCCGATGAACTGCTCAGCATTTACCTGACGCTGGGCCAATACCCGATTTTAAACACGCGCGTGCGGGCGCGCATGCGCAAGGAGCTGTTCGACTGCGGCATCATCACCATCCAGCAGTTCGAGGCCGAAGTCCGCCAGGCGGCGATCCGCTCGCAGACCCAGGAAGGGCTGAGCAACCCTTACAGCGAAGAACCGCCAGAAGTGTGGGATCTGCGCATGGGGCGCGTGCGCGATCAATTGACCGACCTGATGTTCAGCCAGCATCTGTCCTTCGAGGTTTTTCAAAAACTGGTCAACGAAGTGCTGGGCGAGCGTGGCATCCATATGCAGGAACTGATGCTTTCAATCAACCCCGAGCTGGCGCCACAGGAGATGGTGTTGGAGCAGGCGATGACTATCGAACGCATGCCGGCGTCCGAACGGCCCAAATATGAGCCGCGCCTCCAGGAAGAAAAAGTGGTGTTGATCCGTTCGATGATCAGCGACCAACTGCGTTATATCAATATCGCCAAAGAATGGTTTACCATCTCAGACCTGGTCGAAATCCGCCGGCGCAAGATCGGGGTTGGCCGGATCGGCGGCAAAGCGGCTGGCATGCTGCTGGCCTTTCGCATCCTCCAGGCGGTGGCCGGCGAAACTTTAAAGGCCTCGATTCACGTGCCCGAATCGTACTACATCGGCTCGGATGAGATGTATTCGTATATGGCGCTCAACGGGTTGGTGCAATGGAATGATCAGAAGTATAAAACCGAAGACCAGATGCGGGCAGATTATCCGCACATCCACGAAGACTTCCAGGCGGGCGAGTTCTCTCCTGATATCCTGGAAAGATTGCAAATCCTGCTGGTCAACGTGGGCAGCCGGCCTTTGATCGTGCGTTCCTCCAGCCTGCTGGAGGATAACTTTGGCACTTCGTTTGCCGGGAAATATGAAAGCATTTTTCTACCCAACCAGGGCAGCCTGAACGAGAACTTGAAGGCGCTTAACTCGGCCCTGGTGCGCATATACGCCAGCACATTTAGCCCCACGGCCCTGCTCTACCGCCGCAGCAAGGGCCTGCAGGATTATGACGAACGCATGGCGGTCCTGATCCAGACTGTGGAAGGCGAACCCTTCGGGCGTTATTATCTGCCCCACGCTGCCGGGGTGGCCTTCAGCCGCAACCTGTACCGCTGGACGCCGCAAATCCGCCGCGAAGACGGTTTTGTGCGCCTGGTGTGGGGGCTGGGGACGCGCGCCGTGGACCGGGTCGGCAACGATTACCCGCGCCTGGTGGCGCTCAGCCATCCCCTGCTGCGCCCTTCCACCGATCCAAAGGCCATCCGCCGCTATTCCCAGCAATATGTCGACCTGATCGATTTGAAGGACAACGCCTTCAAAACCTTGCCCGTGCATGAAGTGTTGTCAGCCCAGTATCCACCCCTGCGCTACCTGGCCCAAATGGACGAGGAAGGCTATTTTACTTCCCTGCGCACCTCGATCCTGGGCGGCGACCCGCGCAGCCTGGTGCTGACTTTCGAGGATTTGCTGCGGCGCACACCTTTCGCCGGGCGTATGACCGAAATGCTGAGCCTGCTGGAACGGGCCTACCGGGCGCCTGTCGACGTGGAATTTGTGCTGAAGCTGGAGCACGCTGAAACCAGCAAACCCCAGGTGGGCATCTGCATCCTGCAATGCCGCCCGCAAAGCCACCTGGTGGCGACCGAGCAAATCCCCATCCCGGCCGACCTGCCTAAGGCGGATATCATTTTTACCACCAGTTTCGTCGTCCCACAGGGGCATATCGACCGGGTCAATTATGTGATTTTCGTGCCCCACGAAGGTTTTTTTGCCTTGCCAACCCCGGAGGCGCGGCGTGAGCTGGCGCGGGCGATCGGTAAGCTGAACAACCTGCTCAAGAACGAGCCGTTTATCTGCGTTGGGCCTGGGCGTTGGGGCAGCACCAACTCTGACCTGGGCGTGCCGATCGATTTTGGCGATATTTACAATACGCGGGCGCTGGTCGAGCTTTCTGGACACGAGATTGGCCCGGCGCCAGAACCTTCGCTGGGCACGCATTTCTTCCAGGATTTGCTCGAATCGCAGATTTATCCGCTGGCGATCTCACTGGATGACGATCAGTCGGTGTTCAACCGGGAATTCTTTTATAATTTGCCTAACCACCTGACGGATTGGATGCCGGCCCCTGCGGGTGTTGACCTGCAGTCCAGCCTGCGTTTGATTCGAGTGAATGATTATCGCCCGGGGTACAGCCTGCGCGTGATAATGAATGAGGAAAAAAGCCTGGCGCAGGCTTATATGGTGAAAGCCTGAGTTATCCTTTGGTAACCACCCTGTGGATAGGGACTTGCTGGCGCATGCCGCGCTCGATACGCACGACTTCCAGGCTGCCGATATCGGGTTGGGTAGTGACTTTTGCCTGCAGCAGCGGGCCCAACGGGTTGGCCAGGATAATCGCCAGCGTCACCAGGCCGATGATCACGGGTAGCCGCTCGAGCTTACGCCGGAATCCGCTGCCGGCGCCCAACATTCCCAACCAGCCGGCGATCCCGGCCAGGAAGCCGGTGGCGACGAAGTTGGTACCGCAGTTTGGATGAATGGCCAGCCCGATTTCACCAGCGCGCAGGCGCGCTACTGCTTCCTGGACGGCAGCGGCCAGCGTATCGGTGGAGAGCTCGCCTACGATCCAGAATCCACCCATGTTCGAATAACCGGCCAGTCTCAGGAGAGGATCGGTGCGGGCGAGCACCTGCAAAGTGGCATGTTCCAGGGCGTGATTGCGCCGGACGTGGGAGACGGGTCCCAGGGAGAGCAAGCTATTCGAGCCGGACATAAAACCTCCTACCCCACAGAACGGGGACTATCGTCCCCCACAGTACGGGGATATCGTGCTCCTCAGAACGGGGACTAGCGTCCCCCACAGTATGGGGACTAGCGTACTTTTCGCTGACCATCGATAGCCCCAGCGCTTCACGCAGGGAACGTGCTTCAATAATCTGGATACCGGCCGGCCAGGGTTCGCCGCCGCGGCGGATCTTGCGCGGGACGATGGCGGCCTTGAAACCGAGTTTGGCCGCCTCATTCAGGCGGGCGTTCATATGACCTACCCAGCGCAGTTCGCCTGACAGGCCCACCTCGCCGATCAAGACCGTGTCAGCGCGCACGGAAATATCGCGCATCGAGGAAGCAATTGCGGCGGCGACGGCCAGGTCAGCCGCCGGTTCGGTCACCCGCAGCCCTCCCACTATATTGACGAAGACGTCCTGGTCGGAAAGGTTTATTCCCAGCCGGCGCCCAAGCACCGCCGTGATCAGCAGCAGGCGGTTGAAGTCCAGCCCGTTGGGGGTGCGGCGCGGGTTGCCCAGGTTGCTGGCGCAGGTCAGGCCCTGCACCTCCACCAGCAGCGGGCGCGTGCCTTCCATGGTGACGGCAATCGCCGAACCGGGGGTGTTGACCATGCGCTCGGCCAGGAAAGCCTCGGAGGGGTTGGTCACTTCGACCATGCCGTGTTCTTGCATCTCGAAGACGCCTACCTCGGAGGTGGCGCCAAAGCGGTTTTTCACCGAACGCAGCAGCCGGAAAGTCTGGAAACGGTCGCCTTCCAGGTAGAGGACAGTATCCACAATATGTTCGAGGACGTGCGGCCCGGCAATAATGCCCTCTTTGGTCACGTGCCCGATGACGAAGACGGCCATCCCCGAGGCTTTGGCCAGCTCGCGCAGGCGTCCCGAGCACTCGCGCACCTGGGTAACCGAGCCGGCGGTCGAGCTGATTTCGGGGATATACACGGTTTGGATCGAGTCAACGATCACCAGGTCAGGTTTGACGGCGGCGATGTGCTCGAGGATGCGTTCCAGGTTGGTTTCGGTAACCAGGAAGAGCTGCCTGGGCATCTCTTGCGTCCCGCCTGCGCTGCCGCCATTCTGGGCGGCGCCGTTATCCAGGCGCAGCAGGCGCAGGGCGCGCATCTTGATCTGGCGCTCGGATTCCTCGCCAGAAATGTACAGCACGGTGCTGCGCCGGGTCATTTCCATGGCCATTTGCAACATCAAGGTAGACTTGCCGATGCCGGGGTCGCCGCCGACCAAAACAATTGATCCTGGCACCACGCCTCCGCCCAGGACACGCGCAAATTCCCCGATGGGCAGGGGCATGCGCTCTTCGACTTCGCCCTTTATATCGGTCAGGCGCTGCGGCTGCGAACCGCCTCCCAGGCCGCGCCCGGTGGAGCGGGAGGGCTCGGCGGCGGTGGAGATGACTTCTTCCACCATGCTGCCATAAGCGCCGCACTGCGGGCAGCGTCCCATCATGCGGGCCGAGATGCGCCCGCACTCCTGGCAGACAAAGCGGGTCTGGATTTTTGGCATGGGACAATTTTACACCAGAAAGGGGATGATCTTTATTATCTCTTGATTGTTGACAGGGTGAGTATAATTAATTAAGCACACTTGATTAGGGAGGGAATAGAGTGCCTGATTATTCGGGCCAGTCGATCGGTCGCTATCATTTGATCGAGCCGCTGGGCCAGGGCGGCATGGCGACTGTGTATCGCGCCTACGACACGCACCTGGAATGCGAGGTAGCGGTTAAATTCATCCGCATGGAGCGTCTGTCACCGGAGGATGCGGAAAAGACGCTCAAACGCTTCGAGCGTGAGGCCAAGGAACTGGCCCGCCTTAATCATCCCAACATTGTCAAGGTAACCGATTACGGTGATTACAACGGCACCCCTTACCTGGTGATGCCTTACCTGCCGGGCGGGACGCTCAAGCAGATGGCCGGTAAACCTGTGCCTTATACCCTGGCGGCGCGGCTTCTGGCGCCGGTTGCCCGGGCGTTGGAATATGCCCATGAGGAAAAGCTGATCCACCGTGATATCAAGCCGGGCAATATCCTGCTGACACGCAAGGGCCAGCCGATGGTGGCCGATTTTGGTATTGCCAAAATCCTGGACGCGGAATCTGGGGCAACGCTGACCAGCACGAATGTGGCCATTGGCACCCCGGAATACATGGCGCCCGAGCAGTGGTTAAATCAAATTTCACCCCAGACCGATATCTACTCGCTGGGGATCGTTTTCTACGAATTGGTGACCGGGCGGAAACCTTATATTGCCGATACACCGGCGGCGGTGTTCCTCAAACAGTCCAATGATCCGCTGCCCCGGCCGCGCGATTTTGTGGTCGATCTACCCGAGGAAGTTGAAAAGGTGCTCTACAAGGCGCTGGCAAAGAAGCTGGAAGACCGCTACGCTGATATGGGGCAGTTCGCTGCGGCGCTGGAAGGGTTGACTCTCCCGGTTATCCCTGCGCCGGCGACGTCAGAGAACGATAACATTTTGAAGACTGTGTATGTGCAGCCGCCGTCAATCCCGGCGGTACCTGGCGCAGCCTCTACGGTTTTAGCTCCGCCAACTCCGGCGAGCCCTCAGCTTGAGGAGGTTACCCCGGCGGAAAGCGCCCCCGTGGCTGAGCCCGCTACGGCCCAGGGTGAACCCTTGCCATCCGTGAGCGGAAGAAGCGGAGCTCTTCTCGCGGGTGGATGTGGCTGGTAGGGTTTATGGGGCTGGTTATCTTAGTGGCGCTGGGAGTGACTTTTTGGGGGAAAGGAATATCGCTGGCAGTACCGAGCCTCTCCGCAGTGCTGGCGCAGCCTACCGGTACGCCAATACCTCCGACCGCCGTGCCAACCAGAACTCCTATTCCTACCCTGACTCCATTTCCGTCAACTACGTTTCTGCCGGCTTCTACGATAATTCCTATCCTAATGCCCACGGAAATTCCTGTACCTTCCGTCCTTGCTGACGCTTTGACTGGCGTACGAATGGTTGGGAAGGTGGATTTTAATTCTAATTTCACCGCGAAATGGAGTACATATAACCCGGAAAGTGGATCGGCTGAATCCGATGGGACATTTACGATGATCGGGCAGCCTGGCTGGATATCCGGGTTGTTCCGGAACAAGCCTTATACAGTGGGGCAGGGTATCTTACTTTCTTATCGCTTCGCCGGCAAGAATGAGTGCAGTTTTACCCTGGATACTGGCACCTGGAAGACGGATGGCTACCGCAACTTTGGGGTGTTCGGCTGTACCTTGACCAAGGCAAATCTTACTTTTGGGAAAAATGATCTTGGGTACAATTATCTGACTGGAAATTTTACGGTGAAACCGGATAACTGGTATAACCTGATGCTGGCGATTGGCCCAGGAGGGGACTTCAAAGCCTTGATTTGGGACCCGGCCAAGCCGCCGAACCAGATTTATTTTCGTGAGAAATTAGGTCCGGGATGGGATGGGTTGCAATGGACTTTCACCGCCAAGTCAGGGGTGGATAAGATGACTTTGCAGCTCAGGGATTTCATAGAGTTTGATTTTGTGGGGATAAAATAGTCACGACTTGAGCCGTTTTTGCGAAAATAAAATTTTTCAATGGCTTATGAAGATCGCTTGCAGTTCAACTGCAAGCGATCTTCGTAAGACCGGTAAAATTAGCAAGGTTTTAATAATTTACGCACTTACCCCTACCACCTTTTCGGCTTGAGCCGGGGCCTGTTGTTCGTGGCGTAGGTAGATTTCACCGGCCTCATTCACGTCTACCATTACGGCATCGTTGTCGGCGAATTCATGCGCCAGCAGGGAATCCGACAGGCGGTCTTCGACTGACTGCTGGATCACTCGCCGCAAGGGGCGAGCGCCCATGTCTGGATCGTAACCCTGGGCGGCCAGCAAGTCGAGAGCCGCATCCGTGGCGTGCAGGGTGATGTGGTGTTCCTGCAGCCGCTCAGCCACCTTGTTCAGCTCGAGGTTGACGATGCCGCGAATGTCTTCCTTGGTCAGGGCGCGGAAAACGATCACACCATCCAGGCGGTTGATGAACTCGGGGCGGAAGACCCGCTTGAGCGAATCGAGCAGTTTTTTGCGCATCTCCTCGTAGGCTTCCTGTTCTTCGATGCGTTCGTCGCGCGTCAAAGAGAAGCCCAGCGAGGTCTGGCGCTTGATCACGTCCGCGCCGATGTTAGAGGTCATAACGATGATCGTATTGCGGAAATCCACCTTGTGACCGCGCGCATCGGAGAGATGTCCTTCTTCCATGATCTGCAGGAGCATATTCATGCGCTTCGGGGTGGGCCTTTTCGACCTCATCGAAGACGACGATCGAATACGGGTGGCGCCGGATGGCCTCGGTAAGCTGTCCGGCTTCTTCATATCCGACGTAGCCAGGAGGAGCGCCTACCAAACGGCTGACCGTATGGCGTTCCATGAACTCAGACATATCGAGCTGCACCAGGGCTTCTTCGCTGCCGAACAGGAAGCTCGCCAGCGCTTTGGTCAGCTCGGTCTTGCCAACCCCGGTCGGGCCAAGAAAGATGAAGGAACCAATCGGGCGGCGTGGGTCTTTGAGGCCCGAGCGGGCGCGGCGGACGGCCTTGGAGATGATCTGGATGGCTTCTTCCTGCCCGATGATATGCTTTCTAAGCTCATCTTCCATCCTCAGCAGGCGCTCGGATTCTTCCTGGGCCATCTGCATCACTGGCACGCCGGTCCACATGTGCACCACTTCGGCGATATCGTCCACGGTCACCACCGGGCTGTTGGAGCGTTCCCAGCCGGTGCGCATGCGGTCGAGCTGCAACTGCAACTCTTCTTCCTTCTCGGTCAGTTCCTGGACGTCGTCGTAGCGGTTGTCTTCCACAGCCAGGCTGCGGTTCTGGCGGGTTTCACGCAGTTGTGTGACGATATTTTTGGCGGTGGTTGCCGCTGGGCTCTTATACATGCGCACGCGCGAGGAGGCTTCGTCGATCAGGTCGATGGCCTTATCGGGCAAAAAGCGCTCAGTCACGTAGCGGGCAGAGAGGTGAGCCGCAGCATCCAGGGCCTCATCTGAGATGGTCAAGCGATGGTGTTCTTCGTAGGCGCTGCGGATGCCGCGCAGGATCTGGATGGTTTCTTCCACCGATGGTTCGTTGACGATGATGGGTTGGAAGCGACGTTCCAGAGCCGCGTCGCTTTCGATGTGCTTGCGGTATTCGTCGATGGTGGTGGCGCCAATCACCTGCAGTTCGCCGCGTGACAGGGCTGGCTTGAGGATGTTGGCTGCATCGACCGAAGACCCGGCCGCGCCGGCGCCGACCAGCATGTGCACCTCATCGATGAACAGGATGGCGCCCGAGGATTTCAGCTCGTCGATGACACGCTTGAGCCTTTCCTCGAACTGGCCGCGATACATGGTACCGGCTACCAGCGATCCTACATCCAACTGCAGGACGCGCTTGTCGAGTAGAGGGGCGGGCACATCCCCTTCAATGATGCGCTGCGCAAGGCCTTCCACGATGGCGGTTTTGCCTACCCCGGGTTCTCCAATCAGGGCCGGGTTGTTCTTGTTGCGGCGGGCCAGGATCTGGATGACGCGTTCGATTTCCATCTGGCGCCCGATGACCGGATCTAGCTTGCCTTCTTCGGCTTGGGAGGTCAGATCGACAGCCAACTGGTCGACCAGGGGGGTCTTTGGATTATCTTTTTCACTGTGTGCAGAGGCAGGTTTTCCTGCGCTGGCCGCTGCAGCAGGGGCGGTGTTGCTCTCTTGCAGTACCCGCCTGGTCTGCCGGCGAATTTGTTCAGGAGTGACCCCCAGCTTGCGCAGCACATCCACCGCTGGGCCTTCTGGCAGGCGCACCAGGCCAAGCAGCAGGTGCTCAGTACCAATATAATGATGTCCTAACTGGCGTGCTTCATCGACTGCAAATTCCAACACTTGCTGCACGCCGGGTGAAAGATCTATTTTGCCACCGCGGTATTGTCCAAAACCACTTAATCGTTCCACAATTTCACGAACTCGATCAGGCTCTAGCCCTAAATCGCGCAATACCCGTCCGGCGACACCACCATCTTCCTGGATCAAGCCCAGGAGAAGGTGTTCGGTGCCAATGGCATTCTGGCGCAGCCGTTCAGCTTCCTGGTGAGCCAGGCTGAGCACACGGCGTGCCCGTTGGGTAAATCGTTCCATTCCAGCCAATTTAATCTCCTCTCCTTCTACGTCCAATACCTGCCTCCGGGAGGAGAAACCCGAAAACAGCAGGAACGCTTCTTTTAGGAAGGTTCAATGGTGACCGGCCGCTGCTGGCCTTCCTGGGTTGTGTTAACGCTAAGGTCAGCTTGGATTCTACCATTCTTTAGGCGAAAGTCGAGTCACCCATCCGGATGGTTATACAAACACCGGCATCACTGCAATAGGTAGGCCAAAATCCACTGCGTGGTGGCGACCAGCGCCTCCAGGTGAGTGCGCTCGTAATTGTGCGAGGCATCCACACCCGGGCCAATCAGCGCCACAGCGACGTCGCCGCCGGCGCGCCAGAAAGCTTCCCCGTCCGAGCCATAATACGGGTAAATATCGACCCGGTAAGGGATTTCATTCTGCTCGGCCAACTGGCGCAGGCGCTGGCTCAAGCCGTGGTGGTAAGGGCCGCCCGAGTCCTTGATGCAAATCGAGACGTGAAACTCATCCGAGGTTTGTCCTTCGCCGACTGCCGCCATATCGACCGCTACTAGTTCGACCACCTCAGCCGGAATGCCAACCGCTGCGCCGTGACCGGCCTCTTCATAGTTGCTGATCAACAGGTAGGTGGTTTGTAGGGGCTGTAAGCCGGCCTCGTGGAGGGTCTTGACCGCTGAAAGGATATTCGCCACACAGGCTTTGTCGTCCAGGTGGCGCGAGCGTACGAAGTTATTGGTCACCTCGACCCGCGGGTCAAACGCCACAAAATCGCCGACGCGGATTCCCAGGGCGCGCGTCTCGGCCGCGCTGTAGATCAGCTCGTCCAGGCGGATTTCCATGGTTTCTTCGTCTCGTTTTGACTCGCCGACCTGTTTCCCGTAGACGTGGGCAGAGGCGGTGCTGAGCAGGATCGAGCCGCGCACGTGTTTGCCCTTTTCGGTGAGGACCGTGCAGCCTTCGCCTTCAATTGTATTCCAGGCATAACTGCCAATCTGGGTCATTTTTAACCGGCCGTTTTCCTTGATCTCTTTGACCATGGCGCCCAACGTATCGGCGTGAGCGGTCAGGGCGCGCGGCGCATCCTGGCGCTGCCCGGGCCAGGTGACTAGCAAGGCGCCTTTGCGCGTCCGCCCTATTTTCAGGTCCGGAAATGCCGCCAGCGCCTTTTCGGTGTAAGCGATGGCTGGCTCAGCCAGGCCGGTTGGGCTGGGGGTATTGAGCAGCCCGGTGAGGAAATCCAGCAGGTAGCCGGTGTCGATAGGTGGGATCATAGGGGCACTCGATTCTCAAAGTGGGAGATTTTTTCTCGCCAGGCATCCGAAACCGGTAGACTGGTATGCGCATGGTAATCGTAGGCGACCATGACCGTCTCGGCGCGCGCCAGTGGGGCGGCGCTGGCTTCGTCCTCGGCCAGGTATTCGAAGGTCAGGCTTTTCACGCCGATGCGCGCCACGCGCACCCCAATGCGGATCTTTTGCGTCAGCATTATGGGGGCCAGGTACGCCACATGCACATCCGCGACGATTAAACCCAGCTCGAGGAAATGTTCGCCGTCAAAAAGGCCCAGCTCATGCAGGTAGGCAAAGCGCGCCTGCTCGATAAAAGTGACAAAATGGGCGTTGTTGACGTGCCACTGTGGGTCCAGGTCGCCATACCGCACCTGAAGGGGATAATAAAAGTGGAAATTGGGCATAGGAAAATTATACTTAAATCCGTTTGATTAGAAAATCCCATTATTTATCTTTAAAGTAAAAGGTCATCTTGGAGGTATGACCTCTGTCACTTGCCGGTCAAATAAGGTTGGAATAGACTTATTTAAACTAGAGTAATCTTACCCTTATTGCCGAAAGAGGAATTAAGCATGCAAATAACAAGGCAGGCTGATTACGCCCTGCGAGCAATGATCTACCTGGCCAAGCTGGACCCAACCCAGCGGGCGGCCACTAGCCAGATCGCTGCAGAACAGCATATTCCCCCTTCTTTTCTGGCTAAGATCATCTCGCAGTTGTCTATTGCGGGTCTTATCCATACTTCCCGCGGCGCTCGGGGAGGCGTTTCGATGGCGCGATCGCCGGAAGAAGTTTCTGTACTCGAAGTCGTGGAAGCTATCGATGGTCCAATTTCATTAAATGATTGCACTGGAGATCCTTCGGCTTGCCCATTCGGTGAAGACTGCCCGCTGCGGCCGCTGTGGTGTGAAACTCAGGCTGAATTGATTGATCGTCTCCGCAAAACGAACTTTGCCCGTTTTGCCTCGATTTCTGCTCAACCGGCTGCTTGACCTTTCCAGTTTCAACAAGGAGGCCAGTATGAAGGATAGTGGGGTTCCGGTGAACCGCCAATGGGTGCTGGTTACACATTCTGGGGCAGTAATTATCGACTGGGGGGATGAGACGTTCCAGGATGTCCATACAGGTGATTTTATTAAAGTGACTGAGGAAGAAATCAGCCACCATATTCAGAATGACGAGCTCGAAGTATTAAAGCGGGCCGGCAAGGTGGCTGAATACGATGCCAAGGTAATATCTTTCTACAATCTACCCGAGCGCCACCAGAAAACTATAGAATAAACGTAAAATCACAAGCCATCCTCCTATCAGCCTGCCGGCTGGTGATCTTTACCCCCATGCGCATGCTCTCCCCTTTTTTACCGGCTTTCAGCCGGGGTATGGGAGTGGATCTGACTACCATTTCGCTGGCGGTCACCGCTTCCATGGGGGCCAGCGCCATGGGCCCTTTTCTGGCCCCGATTGCTGAACGGCGCGGCCGGCGGGCGGGGATGCTGACCGGGCTGCTGCTTTTTCTCTTCGGGGTGGCCGTGCTCATTTTCTGGCCCAGCATCCAGGCCTTCTTTCTGGCGCTTTTTCTGATCAACCTGGGAGATAATGTGTATGCCCCAGCAGCCCAGGCTTACCTTGGCGATCAGACGCCCTATGCTCAACGCGGCACGGCGTTGGCGATCCTCGAGTTGGGCTGGTCGCTTAGTTTCATCATAACGGTGCCGCTGGTTGGGCTATTAATTGCTCGCTTTGGCTGGGATTCGCCCTTCACGGCCATTGCTGGGGCGGGAATTTTTATGGTGCTTTTATTCCTGAGAGCCGTCCCGAAAGATGACATGCCTACGCTGGCAGTTCCGATACTCTCCGACCTCAAGACGGTTTTAAAACACGCACCGGCGATTGCCGGGCTGATGATGGGAATGATCATGCTGGTGGGTTATACTGTCTTCAACCTGGTTTTTGGCGTCTGGATGGAAGATTCTTATGGTTTGAAAATTACTGCCCTCGGCTTAGCGGCAGTGGTAATGGGGTTTTCGGAACTGGGCGGAGAGGGGCTGGCCGCCTGGTTATCCGACCGGGTTGGGAAGGAACGCTCGGTATTTATCGGCCTGGCAGCTAACCTGCTGGTCGCGGTCAGCTTGCGTTGGCTGGCGTTCTCCCTATGGGGTGCTTTACTCTGCCTGGCGCTTTTCTATATCTCCTACGAGTTTGCCGTGGTCAGCACCCTGCCGTTGATGAGCGAAATTCTACCGGCGCAGCGGGCGACTACCATGGCGGTTTACATCGCTGCGGCTTCGATGGGGGTGGCCATCGGAGCTGGGCTGGCCCCACTGTTTTACGCCCACGGTATCTGGGCGAACGCTTTAGCCTGTGCAGTCCTGGACTTGATTGCCATGCTGGTATTGACGCGGGTGAAAATAACCAACATCGGGTAAAAATTGAAGAAAGAGGAGTTGGGAGGATAACTATGCCAACCATTGAGCAGGCGCGCAAGTGGTACGCAGGGGCGGATGTGGTGCACGATTTCGAGCACGTCGAGCGGGTCTATCGCATGGCCGAGCGCCTGGCGTTGGCCGAGGGCGCCGATCTGGAGATCGTGCATGCGGCGGCGCTATTACACGACGCCGAGGGTACCACGCCGGGGGCCGAAGAGCGCCGCGACCACCAACACTCGTCGGCGGAATTTGCTGGCCGGGTGTTGGCGGAAGAGGGTTGGCCAGCTGAGCGGATTGCCGCCGTGCAGCACTGCATCCGTGCCCACCGCTTCCGCGATAACCGCCAGCCGCCGGATACTATCGAAGCAAAAGTGCTTTTCGACGCCGACAAACTGGACGTGCTGGGCGCCATCGGCGCGGCGCGCACCATCGCCTATGCCGTACTGGCAGGTGAACCGATCTACACCGAGCCTTCGGAACACTTCCGCCGCACCGGCGAAAAAGAGCCCTGCGAACCGCACAGTGCCTACCACGAATACATTTTTAAGCTGTGCAAGATCAAAGGGCGCCTGTTCACGGCCACTGCCCAGCGCCTGGCGGAGGAACGCGACGCCTACCTGGCCGAATTCTTTATCCAATTGGGGGCGGAAGTCAAAGGCGAAAGGTGAAACCGGCCCGGCCAGACTGCGTTCCTGCCGACGACCTGGCAGTGCGCGCGGCGGCTGGCAGGTAAGCGCCGGGCAGGTGGAGCAGCTCCTGGCACCTTTAACGCCTTACCGGGGGATGGCAGCGTTTTATCTGGAAGCACGCCAGCGGCTGTCCAGGTAAATTTCTGCGGTATTTGAAAACCCTAAAAAATCTTGTGACAGATCTCCGGCCGGGCTAATTGCCTATTGACAAATTGGTCAGTTGGTATACAATTATTACAATGATACAATAATACATTGATACAATTATACAATGTTAGGTAATACTCAGAAAGATGAGCGAAAGGAGATAAAATGGAAAACATAACCCGTAAGAAAGAAGTAATCATTGCCGCGGCAATGGCATTATTCACCACTGCATTGGTTGCATTCTCAAAAAGTATACAAGCTGATCTGTTGGGAGCATTTCTTGCTGGAGCAGGCGCGGCTGTAACTGTGGGATACATAATCAGTACAAATAAGAAAATTAAACAAGCAGGAAAGAAGTAGCAGCACCCTATTATTGGAAGGTTATGATTTGAAGACCCAAAACTTCCCAATTGCTCTCGACCACCGCTCCGGCGTCCCGATTTACCTGCAGATCGTCGAGCAAGTTCGTCAGCGGGTCTCAACTGGCGAGCTGCGTCCCGGCGACCAGCTCCCAACCGTCCGGCAGATGGCAACTGATCTGCGGGTCAATTTCAACACTATTGCCCGCGCCTATCGCCTGCTGGACGAAGCCGGGCTGATCTCTACTCAGCAAGGTCGTGGCACGTATATCTGGGAGGCGCCGAACGAAGAAACGCTGAAACAACTCAAAAAGAAAAGTCTGGAAGAACTGGCGCGCAACTACCTGGAGGAAACCGGCCGGTTGGGCTACTCCCTGGAAGATGCCGTCGGAGAACTGAAGCGCATTCACCTGGATGGTGTTCACACCGAGGGTGAGAATCAAGAAGATCGACAAGATGATGAGAAATAAGAGAGGAAAAAATGATGAATTTGCTACAGTCTATTCAAAATAAGAAAGATAATCAAAACCAATCCAAGGGCCGCACGGAAAAGGCGCCCGATAATATCCACATCAGCCCAATCGCCGCATTTGTTGCGGTGATCTTTTACCTGATCACCGTGTTCGGGGCGATGTGGATGGATCAGAGAGCCCCCCAATGGTTCATTTACAGCCTGGACAATCGGCTTCACGGTGCTGGGCACGTATTTGCTGTTCGCCATCAAAGTGGCTCAGCAGTGGGAAAAAGCGGTGGTGCTGCGCCTGGGCAAGTTTCACGGGCTGCGCGGGCCGGGTATGTTCTGGATGATCCCGATTCTCGACGCCACGCCGGTGTGGATCGATCACCGTGTGATGGTGACCCCTTTCAACGCTGAAAAAACCCTCACCAAGGATACCGTGCCGGTTGACGTGGATGCGGTGCTGTTCTGGGTGATCTGGGATGCCGAGAAAGCGGCTCTGGAAGTGCAGGACTACCGCCAATCGATCTCCTGGGCGGCCCAGACTGCGCTGCGCGAGGTGATCGGCCAGATGACCCTGGCGGATATCCTGGTCGGGCGCGCCAAAATGGACGCCGATCTGCAGAAGATCATCGACGAGCGCACCACGCCCTGGGGTATTTCCGTCCAGTCGGTAGAAATAAGAGACGTGATCATTCCCCAGGGCTTGGAAGACGCCATGTCACAGCAGGCCCAGGCCGAACGCGAACGCCAGTCCCGCGTAATCCTGGGTGAGGCCGAGATGCAGGTGGCTGGCAGCTTTGCCGAGGCCTCCAAGGCCTACGTCGATAACCCGACGGCCCTGCACCTGCGCGCCATGAACATGCTCTTTGAAGGCCTGAAGGAAAAAGGCGCCCTGGTGATCGTGCCCTCCAGCGCAGTGGATACGATGAACCTGGGCGGGCTGAGCGGCATGGTCGCCCTTGGCCAGCAGTCCCGGGTAAAACCAGGCCCCGAGGCAGGTGTATAATACGTTTCACGTGAAACAATGGCTGGCTTTAGCGATCAGCTTTTATCTAAAACTGAGGATTGAAGTAAGCCATCTTATGACAACACATGCTGCTCGTAATACGCTTCTCATAATCCTGCTCCTGGCCGTACTGATGCTGGGCCTGGGCCTGTATAGCTACCCGCGCATGCCGGAGGTAGTCGCCGTGCATTGGAATGCCCAGGGAATGGCCAACGGCTACGGTTCTCGCTTCCAGGGAGCCTTTTTGCTGCCGTTGATCACCCTTGGCGTGGCGGCCCTGCTCCTGTTTATCCCGGAGATCGACCCGCTCAAGTCCAATATAGAAAAATTCCGCAAGGATTTCAACGCGTTCATGCTGGCCTTCGCTCTTTTCTTCTTTTACCTGTACGCCCTGACCACACTGCTGAACCTGGGCTTTCAGTTCAGTTTGAACCAGTTCTTGGTGCCTGGCTTTGGCATATTTATCTACTGCTGTGGTGTGCTGCTGGGAAAAGCCAAACGCAACTATTTCATTGGAATCCGCACCCCTGGACGTTGAACAGCGATACGGTATGGGCCAAAACGCACCTGTTAGGCGGTCTGCTGTTCAAGATCAGCGGGGTCATCGCCATCTTGGGTATCCTGTCGCCCAACCTGGCGCTCCTGTTCCTGCTGGTGCCACTCATGGTGGCATCCACGATCACGGTAGTCTATTCTTACTTCGTGTTTCGCAGCGAAGCTGGGTAAGGTCCGGATGCGGTTTCACGTGCAACATTTTGGAGACGGATATGATTTATGGGGCGTTCATACTGGCAATATTAGGTGAGATTGCCCTCCCAATTGGAATTATGCTGTGGCTAAAGAGGCGCTACGGCGTGGGGTGGGTGCTGTTTGGAGTGGGCGTGCTCACTTTCATTGCTTCGCAGGTGGTTCATATTCCGCTGCTGGCGGCGCTGAACAAAATGCTGGTGTACCAACTGCCCTCTTACGAAGTCAGTTATACGGCGATCTTCCTCGAGGCGCTCATGTTAGGCCTGCTGGCCGGGCTGTGCGAGGAGACTGCTCGCCTGGTGGGCTATTGGGCCTTGAAAGAGCGGGCAAAAGCATTTACAGCAGCTTTGACACTGGGCGCTGGGCACGGCGGAATCGAATCGATCGGGATCGGATTATCCCTAACCTTTACTTTTGTCGTGAGCCTGTTGGCAATGCGCAGCAACCAGACGGTAGCCGGGGTGACGCCACAAAGCGCGGCGGCTATTTTCGCTTACCCCTGGTATGTGCCTTTGATCAACTTGTTTGAGCGCTTTACCGCCTTCAGTTTGCATCTCACCCTTTCGGTAATGGTCTGGCAGGCTGTACCAGGCGGGGCGCCTGGGCGTGGTATCTGGGGGCAGTCCTGTACCATGCTTTCATGGAAGGACTGACGGTTGCACTGCCACTCCTGGGAGGTTCGACTTATTTCCTCGAAGGCATCCTGGGTGTATTCATGTTCGCCAACCTGGCGACACTCTACCTGATCAACCGGTGCGAGGTAAAAAAGTCCGCCGGGAAGAGGGTATTGAATACACTAAAATAGAATATATGTTCCATTTATCTCCAATAAATTTGTCGGCTCATCTAATCACCGGCTTGTCTCACGCGCTCAAAGCCTGTATACTGTTCTTAGTTGCTGCATCAGAAAGGATCCCGCCGTGAAGAAACCCATCCACCCCGTTCTCTTCTGGGCGCCCAGGGGCCTGGTCATCCTGCTGGCCATTTTCATCAGCCTGTTTGCCCTGGATGTGTTCGGCGAAGGATACGATTTCTGGCAGACCCTGCTGGCCCTTTTCATGCATCTCCTCCCCACTTGCGCTGTCTTGCTCGCCCTGGCGATTGCCTGGCGCTGGGAAAGGATCGGCGGAATCCTCTTCATCGGCCTGGGAGCCTATTACATTATCAGTTTCGGCGGGCGCTTTAATTGGTCGGTTTACCTGATAATTGCCGGCCCGCTGTTCCTGGCCGGCCTGCTGTTCCTGGTCAACTGGAAGGTCAAGGCCAGGCAATAACCAGTTACAACATTTCACTGAGGAGAATACACCCATGAACCTGCTTGAAAACTTTTCCTCCGAAAAAATGGCCCGGGCGGGGTTGATCTGGGATCATCCGCCTGTAAAATGGGAAGCCCTGCCGGGAAGCGGGCTGCGCGTGTACGCCCCGGAAAAATCAGATTATTTCCAGGATCCGGGCGGGGTAACAAAAAAAGATGCTGCCCCTTATTTGTGGCTGAACGCTTCCGGTAACTTTGTCGCCCGGGCGCAGGTGCGCGCTCCCCAATCCAGCCTGCATTGGGATGCCGGGGCGATCATGGCGCGCCAGGATGCCTTGCATTGGGTGAAGCTATGCTACGAACGCACCGATTGGGGCGTCATGGCGGCCGTCAGCGTGGTCACCAACGGCACATCCGATGACGCCAACGGCGTCGAGTTGTCGCTGCCGCAAGTATGGCTGCAGGTTCACCGGACAGGGGATGTGTTCGGCCTGCATTATTCCGTGGACGGCCAAACCTGGCGTATGGTGCGGCTGCTGCGCCTGGCCATGCCGACCTCGATCAAAGTCGGGCTGGTGGCGCAGTGCCCGGGCGGCCCCGGGGTAGCCATCGATTTCCTCAGCTTCAGCGTCGAGCCGCGCACGGTCAAGGATTTACGAGCAGGAGTGTAAGCGCCACAATCCGTCAAACTTCCCTTGCGACATACTATAAAGAATTAATCAAGTGCGAGCTGCAACCCACTAGAAGTGACTATCCTCTTTCTGGTTGGTTTTGTCGGTTCCCAGACCTGTGGTAGGTAGGTAAGGCTTCTTGCCGCGTTTGCTTACTTGCGTAAATCTGCCAGATGCTCCTCTACTGCCTGTACTTCAGTTTTCAACTCATCGAGATAAGCTTCCAATTCTGCGATCTGTTCAGCCTTCGTCTGGTAGCGCCGCTCAAAGTGTCCGGCGTGTCTGCTGCATTCACAATCGCAGCCGCCTTCGCAGCCACATCTGCACCCTTGATCTGATTGGCAATCACATTGCTTATACATTGCATCTTTCCTTTACTTTGGGAATAGGGTCTTGTAATCCGACAAAAATCGGTCCAACGACTGATGTGTCTGATGAATAGTCGCTGCCCAGGCATGCAAAAATTCCATGCCCTGGTCAGTTAATTCATACACGCGCCGCGCCGGGCCGCTGTTCTGTGTATCCCATTTGGAACAGACCAGCCCATCTTCTTCTAGTGAGCGCAACATCCGGTAGAAATTGCCGGGGTCGGGGGCGGCGTTACCTTCCTGGCCCAAGCGCTCGATCAACTCATATCCATGGGATGTTTTTTTTGCCAACTCAAGCAGCAAGCGTGGCAAAGCAAAATTAGGTACCCGCTCTACCTTGCAATGACATTCGCCTGATCCGGCTTTTTCATTTTCGCACATATATGTTTATCCTACTTAGATGTAATATACATATATAAGTATATAACAAAAAAAGCCAATTGTCAAGGATAATGCTTAATGCTTTGATGGTCACAAGCTCAGGTGTCTGCTAATCTTTGGGAGATCAGGTAACGGTTTGGCTTTCTTTTCCCTGAACAGTTCGGGGGTGTCAAATTCGCTGAACAACAACACACAAAAAATTGCCTATGTCAACGTTAAGTAGAAATGTCCCCTAATTGCGCGAAGTAGAGATGTCCCCTTTGAGGGGGACAATCTCTACTATTCGAAAGCGGGGTGGCAAAGCGATTGTGCCAGGGGTGATTGGGAGCAGGCTTGTGAGCCTTGCTTTGGTTGAGGAGGGCTTGGTCGATTTGTTTGGACTGCACGACTTCGGATTGTTTGGCTTGCTGGTGAAAAACGGTGTAGTTCAAGGGTTTGCCTTTATAGAGGATGGTGATGTTTCCCTGATCATCCAGGCAGACAGTCACAGCCGCATTGCGCATGGCGTAGGAGGGGCGCTCGGTCTGGATCTGGTAGACGACCTTGTTAAACTGCAGGGTCAGATTCTTGGAGAGAATGCGTGTCTCCTGCCAGGTGAAGAGGCGGGCGGGGTTGTCCTGCGGGGAGAGCGGGCGATGGGCGTCAAATTGGCTTCTGGGCTGGACTGCAAAGCGGCGATTGAAATCGTCCATGAATTCTGGCAGGAAGGCATTGCCTGCTTGCCAGTCAGAGATGCCACGCAAACGGAGTTCTTTGGGTAGGCGATCTTGGAGGGTCTGGTTGACCCGCTCAACCCGGCCTTTGGCCTGCGGGGTATTGGCACAGAGGATCTGGATATCCAGTGCCTGCATGGCCCGCCCAAATTGGGTCAGGGCGTCCGAAGAACCTGCCGCAGGTTGATTAACCCGGAAAACACCATGTTTGTCGCTGTAGAAGGCGACTGGCTTGCCGTGGCGGGCCAAATAGCCTTCCGTCGCCCGGCAATAGCTGAAAAAGCTCTCGCTTTTCACGAACAATAACTGCCCCAGTTTGCCGGTGGCATCGTCAATGAACACCAGCAGGGTGCATTCCGCAGCTCGCCCTTCAAACCAGTCGTACGGCGAACCATCCACCTGCACCAGTTCCCCTCTGCATGCCCGCCGCTCCCGCATCTGGTGCACTCCTACCTTCCGACCTTTCTTCGGCTTCCACAACTCCTCCTCGATCATGATCTTGCGTACACTCCCCACCGATAGCTTCAACCCATGTTTCTCTACCAATTTCTCGCAGGCCAGGGTTGGACCAAAATCTGCATAACGACGATGCAGCCAATCTACCGCCGCTTGCACCTTCTCTGCCCTCATCCGGTTGTTGCTCGGTTTCCCACGCCGCCCGCATACCAGCCCGCTCGCCCCCTTTTCTCGATACCGTTTCCACAGCCGCTTAACTTGCCGTTCGCTAACCCCCATAATTTTCGCAGCCACCTTTTGCGTCATCCTCTTCTCTTGCAACCGCCCCATCACTTCCATGCGGCTTAACTCTTTCTTGCTCATCGTCAGTAGGTCCATTCTGTCGCCCTTTCAATGGGGACATTTTAACTTGTCGTAAAGGGGACTCTACTACTTATCGCTAACACACAAAAAAATTGCCTATTGACTTAATATGATGGATTTGATACTATGACAGGAACTCATAAATATGGACATCTATTCACTGGCCCTTTCGATCGTAATCTTAATTGCGGTTCTCATCCTTGAGAGCCTCATTCGGGTTGGGAAGGCCAAAAAAGTAGAGGTCCAGTAACATAGCAGACAGACAGTAATCGGACATAAACCAAAAAGAGCCACCCAACCCAAGGGTGGTTCTTTTTTATCTATTCACCTCAAAATCAAAAGGAGCAGGCGAGCAATGCGTTCAAATTTAATAAAATCCGGGTTTGAACGTGCCCCCCACCGGGCGCTGCTGAAAGCAGTCGGTGTGACCGACGCGGATATGAATAAACCCTTCATCGCCGTGGTCAATTCATATGCCGAAATCGTCCCGGGGCATGCACACTTGCAGGAATTCGGGAAGCTGGTCAAAGCGGCCGTACGGGCCGCCGGCGGGGTACCCTTCGAGTTCAACACGATTGCCGTGGATGACGGGATCGCCATGGGACACAAGGGTATGCATTTTTCGCTGCCCTCGCGTGAGCTGATCGCTGACTGCGTGGAAACCATGATCGAAGCGCACCAGTTCGACGGGATGGTGTGTATCCCAAACTGTGACAAAATCGTGCCGGGTATGTTGATGGCTGCCGTAAGGGTCAACATCCCGGCCGTTTTTGTTTCTGGGGGTCCGATGGCCACCGGGCGCACCCCCAAGGGCGAAGCAGTCGATCTGATTTCGGTCTTCGAAGGTGTGGGCGCTTTCCAGACTGGCAAAATTGACGCAACTCGCCTCAAAGAGCTGGAAGATTTCGCCTGCCCAAGCTGCGGCTCATGCTCAGGAATGTTCACTGCTAACAGCATGAACTGTCTCATGGAAGCTATCGGCCTGGCTCTGCCTTACAACGGCTCAGCCCTGGCCAACACTCCCGAACGCGAGGAGCTGGCCCGGCAGGCTGGCGTGCGTATCCTCGACCTGGTAGCGCGCAATATCACCCCGCGCTCGATTGTGACCGCCGAAGCGTTGGACGATGCCTTTGCCCTGGATATGGCCATGGGCGGCTCGACCAATACCGTGCTGCACGGCCTGGCAATTGCCAACGAAGCGGGTTTCGAATATTCGCTGGAGCGGATCAACGCCGTAGCTGACCGGGTTCCACACCTGTGCAAGGTCAGCCCATCCGGGAAGTGGCATATGGATGACGTGCACCGCGCTGGGGGCGTGCCGGCAATCCTTAATGAAGTCCAGGCCGGGACGCAGCTCTTACACATGCAGCGCCAGACTGTTTCCGGCCAATCGTTAGGGCAGTCGATCGCTGGGGCAGTCGTGAAAGACGCTGAAGTAATCCGCCGTTTCGACAATCCACACTCGCCGCGTGGCGGACTGGCGGTGCTGTTCGGCAACCTGGCTCCCTGTGGCGCGGTGGTCAAAGCCGCCGGCGTGCCCCAGAACATGTGGCATTTCACCGGTCCGGCGCGTATCTTCGAATCGCAGGAAGATGCCCAACAAGGCATCCTGGCCGGCCAGGTACAGCCCGGCGAGGTAGTGGTGATCCGCTACGAGGGTCCGCGCGGTGGTCCGGGCATGGTAGAGATGCTAAGCCCGACCAGCGCCATCATGGGCATGGGCCTGGGAGACAAAGTCGCCCTGATTACGGACGGGCGCTTCTCGGGCGGGACACGCGGCGCTTGCATCGGCCACGTTTCACCCGAAGCAGCCGCCGGCGGCCCGATCGCTGCCCTGCAGAACGGCGACGTGATCGAGATCGACCTGGTGGCTCGCACGCTAGATATGCGTCTTTCTGAGGCGCAGGTGCAGGCGCGCCTGGCTGCACTGCCGCCTTTCACCCCTCGCACCACCAGTAAGTGGCTGCGGCGCTACGCCCATTTTGTAACCAGCGCGGATACAGGCGCAGTGTTGAAGAATTAAATTCGTTTCCTTCTGCGGGACGCAGAAGAAAAGAGGAAGACTGAAAAATGGCAACGGAGGAGAAATGAAACTTAACGGTGCACAAATTATGTGGGAATGCCTGGTCAGGGAAGGCGTTAAGACCGTGTTTGGTTATCCCGGTGGAGCCACTTTGCCGATTTATGACGCCCTGCCCCAGTTCCCCATCCACCACGTGCTGGTGCGGCATGAGCAGGGCGCCGCCCATATGGCAGACGGTTTTGCCAGGGCTGGCGGCGGCGTAGGAGTAGCCCTGGCTACCTCCGGCCCGGGCGCTACCAACCTGGTCACCGGCATCGCCACCGCCATGCTGGACTCTTCGCCCATCGTTTGCATTACCGGGCAGGTAATCAGCAAGCTGATCGGCTATGATGCCTTTCAGGAAGTGGATGTGACCGGCATCACCCTGCCCATCACCAAGCACAATTACCTGGTAACCGACCCGCACGAGATCAACCATGCCATCCGTGAAGCTTTTTATATTGCCCGCTCCGGCAGGCCCGGCCCGGTACTGGTGGACATTTCAAAAGACGCCCAGCAGACAAGCATCGAATGGGAATATGACGGCAGCCCGATCCGTATGCGCGGCTACCGGCCCGATCACCGGCCCTCCAGCCACGATATCCAGCGCGCTGTGGAGATGATCCACAGCGCCAAACGCCCGGTTATCCTGGCTGGGCACGGCGTGTTGATGAGTGGAGCGATGGCTGAACTGATCGAATTTGCCGAACGCACCCAGACTCCTATCGCCATGACCCTGCTGGGCCTGGGCGGTTTCCCAGGCAGCCATCCCCTCAACCTGGGCATGATGGGCATGCACGGCGAAGCCTGGGTCAACAATACCATCCAGGACGCCGACCTGATGCTGGCCTTCGGCATGCGTTTCGACGACCGGGTGACCGGCAACTTGAAAACTTATGCCGTAAACGCTCAGAAGATCCACGCCGAAATCGACCCGGCCGAAATCAACAAGAACGTCCACGTCGACCTGCCTCTGATCGGCGATCTGCGCAGCACGCTTTCCCAACTGCTGGAATACGTCCAGCCGGTCGATCACAGCGATTGGCTGGCGC
This sequence comes from uncultured Chloroflexia bacterium, assembly GCA_963820415.1. Lineage (GTDB taxonomy): Bacteria > Chloroflexota > Anaerolineae > Anaerolineales > Anaerolineaceae > CAWFZT01. Next base: position 1,120,922 of record CAWFZT010000006.1, read on the forward strand.
AAATCGAGGAAATGAAGGGCGACAGCGCCGCTCGCGACATCCTCAACCTGCCGGATGACGGCCATCTCTACGCCGCTCACGTGATCAACGACCTCTGGCGCTACACCAACGGTCAAGCCCTGGTGGTGACAGACGTGGGCCAGCACCAGATGTGGACAGGTCAATACTACCGCCAGGACTACCCGGGGAACTTCCTTAGTTCGGGCGGGCTTGGAACGATGGGCTTTGGCCTGCCGGCGGCCATCGGAGCCAAATTCGCCCGCCCAGAAGCGGACGTGTGGGTGATTGCCGGAGACGGCGGCTTCCAGATGACCCAGGCCGAGCTGTCCACCGCCGCCCAGGAAGGCATCAAGGTCAACGTCGCCATCATCAACAACGGCTACCTGGGCATGGTGCGCCAGTGGCAGGAGTTCTTCTATGACAAACGCTACTCGGCTACACCCATGAAAGGCCCTGATTTCGTCAAAATCGCTGAAGCGCACGGCCTGACCGGCCTGCGGGTCAGCCACCGATCAGAGGTTGAAAGCGCCGTACGCAAAGCCCACCAGACCGATGGCACGGTGGTGATCGATTTTCGGGTCGAACAAGAAGACAGCGTTTACCCGATGGTCCCAACGGGGGCGGACCTGAAGCAAATGATCCGCCGACCGCTCCCCAGCCCGGTGAACGAAGCCGCTAAAGACGATATTTGAAAATCCCCGTTCTGTGGGGACATCAGTCCCCGTTCTATGGGGACATCAGTCCCCGTTCTATGGGGACATCAGTCCCCGTTCTATGGGGATAATAAGAGGAGAGAAGAGCTATGTACCATACCCTTGTTGTTCTGGTAGAAGATAAACCGGGCGTCCTCAACCGGGTGGCTTCGCTGTTCCGCCGGCGCGCCTACAACATCGACTCCCTCACCGTCGGGCGTACTGAACAGCCCGGTGTCTCGCGCATGACCATCGTAGTCGACTGCGATCCGACCAGCATCGAACGCCTGATCGCCTATCTATACCGGCTGGTCAACGTTTTACAGGTCAGTGACCTGACCTCGATGGCCTGTGTGACGCGCGACCTGGCCATGATCAAGGTAACTACCGGCCTAGAAAACCGCACGCACATAATGCAAATCGTCGACGTATTCCGGGCGCGCATCGTCGATATCACCAATACCTCGTTCATCATCGAGATCACCGGCGACGAAGAGAAAATCGAGGGCTTCGTCGAAGTGCTGCGCCCGCTGGGAATCACCGAGATGGTGCGTACGGGCGTGGTGGTGATGGCGCGTGGCGCCAGCGCCGCACCGGTGCTAAGCAATGGCAATGGCAAAAGCAGCAACGGCTATAATTTCGAGGATTTACCGGCAGAGTATTTGGCGAGTTGAGTCTATAAAACCCAAACATTCCCCAAAGAACGGGGACTATAGTCCCCCAAAGAACGGGGATTATCATCAGGAGAGACTTATGGCAAAGATTAATTTCGGTGGGGTAGAAGAAGAAGTCGTCATGCGGGAGGAGTTCCCGCTCGACAAGGCGCGTGACGTGTTGAACAAGGAAGTCGTAGCCGTGCTGGGCTACGGCGTGCAGGGGCCGGCCCAGTCGCTCAATATGCGTGATAACGGCATCAAGGTTATCGTAGGGCAGAAACCGGGCGATCATTACTGGGAAAAGGCGCTCAAGGATGGCTGGGTGCCCGGCGAAACCCTGTTCGACCTGGAAGAAGCTGCCCGGCGCGGCACGATCATCCAGTACCTGATTTCGGACGCCGGGCAGAAGATGATGTGGCCAAAGATCAAGCCTTGCCTCAATAAAGGCGATGCGCTGTATTTTTCACACGGTTTTTCCATCGTTTACAAAGAGCAGACCAGCGTCATCCCCCCCGAATACGTGGATGTGATCATGGTGGCGCCAAAAGGTTCCGGCACCAGCGTGCGGGCCAACTTCCTCAGCGGCAGCGGCATTAACAGCAGCTTCGCCGTAGAGCAGGATTTCACCGGCCGCGCCCTCGAGCGCACTCTGGCGCTGGGGATTGCCATCGGCTCCGGCTACCTCTTCCCAACCACCTTCAAACAAGAAGTCTTCAGCGACCTGACCGGCGAGCGCGGCGTGCTGATGGGCGCCCTGGCCGGCATCATGGAAGCTCAATATAACGAGCTGCGCAAGAACGGCCACACCCCCAGCGAGGCCTTCAACGAGACCGTGGAAGAACTTACCCAGAGCCTGATCCGCCTGGTGGGGCAGAATGGCATGGATTGGATGTATGCTAACTGCAGCACCACCGCCCAACGCGGCGCCCTGGACTGGAGGCACGAATTCCGCAAAGCCACCGAACCTGTGTTCGCCCGGCTGTATCAAAGTGTGGTTTCAGGTGAGGAAACCCGCATCGTGCTGGAAGCTAACAGCGCCCCAGATTACTTGGAAAAACTGACCGAGGAGCTGCGCCAGATGCGCGAATCGGAAATGTGGCAGGCCGGGGCAGCCGTGCGCTCCCTGCGGCCTGAAAACTGGAACAAGGCTTGAGCATGGAAATGTGGAAATAGGTTTCGCTGTTGGAGGAGATTATGGCAGATTCATACGTACGTTTCTTTGACACAACCCTGCGCGATGGGGAACAGTCACCGGGAGCCACCATGACCTCGGCCGAAAAACTGGAAGTGGCGCGCTCACTGGCGCGCCTGGGTGTGGACGTAATCGAAGCTGGTTTTCCGGCTGCCTCGCCTGACGACCTGGAAGCTGTGCGGCGCATCGCCATCGAGGTTGGCAATACCCCACAGAGCGGGGACCATGGTCCTACAGAGGGTAGTCGGGCGCCGATCATCTGCGGCCTGGCGCGTGCCACAGCCAATGACATTGAACGCGCCTGGGAAGGTGTTCAATCTGCATCACGGCCGCGCATCCACACCTTTCTGGCAACTTCCGAAATCCACATGCAGTACAAGCTCAAGATGACCCGCCAGCAGGTGCTCGATAAGGTGCGTGAAATGGTGACCCTGGCCCGCAGCCTATGCGAGGACGTCGAGTTCAGCCCGGAAGACGCCGGGCGCAGTGAGCCGACCTTCCTGTACCAGGTGCTGGAAGAAGCCATCCGCTGTGGGGCTACCACGCTCAACATCCCCGACACGGTCGGTTATACCACGCCGGAAGAGTTTGGCGCCCTGATCGCCGGGATCATCCATAACACCCCGGGGATCGAAAACTGCATCGTCTCGGTGCACTGCCACAACGACCTGGGGCTGGCGACGGCCAATACCCTGGCTGGCATCCAGGCCGGGGCGCGCCAGGTGGAAGTGACCATCAACGGCATCGGCGAACGCGCCGGCAATACCGCCCTGGAAGAGGTGGTGATGGCTCTCTATACTCGCCACGCCACTTTCAACTGCTCAACCGGCATCGACACCACCCAGATCACCCGGGTGAGCAAATTGGTCAGCAATTATACCGGCATCAGCGTGCAGGCCAATAAGGCCATCGTGGGCGCTAACGCTTTTGCCCACGAAGCCGGCATCCACCAGGACGGCATGCTCAAGCACCAACTGACCTACGAAATTATGCGCCCCGAAACGGTGGGCGCCAAGCAGAACTCGCTTGGTGATGGGCAAACATTCCGGGCGCCACGCACTCAAGCAGCGCATGCTCGAGCTGGGCTATCGCATAGAAGAAGATGGCCTGGTACGCCTGTTCGAGCGTTTTAAATTGCTGGCGGATAAGAAAAAGGGCATTACAGATGCCGACCTGGAAGCCCTTGTTTCGGATGAGCTTTACCAACCCAAGGAGTATTTCAAGCTGGACGGGCTGCAGGTGGCCTGCGGTACGATGGGCATGCCCACCGCCACCGTGCGCCTGTTCGGCCCGGATAACCAGGCTCACGTCCACGCCTCGGTCGGCACAGGACCGGTGGATGCGGCCTACAAAGCGGTCGACGCCATTATCCAGGCCCCCAATAACCTGCTGGAGTTTGTAATCCACGCTGTTACTGAAGGCATCGATGCAATCGGTGAGGTGACCGTCCGGATCGAAAGTTCCGCCGCCGGTCAGGTCATCGACGCCCAAAGTGAAGTGGACCAGCTCAGGACCTTTGGGGGCTATGGCGCCGACACGGATATCATCGTGGCCAGCGTCAAAGCTTACCTGTCTGCGTTGAATAAACTGCTGGCAGCCACCGGGCAGTACGAAACTGCCGGTAAAGCCGCCGCCCATTAGAGTGTTCCAAAGGAGGAACCGATGAACCCGCCGTCTAAGAAAAAGACCACTCTGCAGCCGGAATATGAGTTCGACCCGTTTGCCGATCCGCGTACCATCCCCACCGGTTGGGACCTATCGGAAATGTTCACGAACAAAGAGGATCAAAAACGCCCCGCCTGGAACGATCCGGACCAGCAGGAAAGGAATGGCTTCGACTTCTGATGGGAGCGCATACGCTTTTCCAAAAAATCTGGGATGCTCATGTGGTGGCTGAGGAGCCGGACTGCCCGTCAGTCCTGTACATTGACCTGCACCTGGTGCATGAGGTCACCTCCCCACAGGCTTTTACCGGCTTGAAGAAGCGCGGGCTCCAGGTACACCGGCCTGATCTGACCGTGGCGACCATCGACCACGCCGTACCCACCCGCTCGCTCGCCGGCGACCGCCTGGCCTTTGCCGACGAAGAGAGCCGCAAGCAGATTCACCAGATCGAAGAAAATTCCCGGTTATTCAGCATCCCCCTGCACGGGTTGGATAGTCCCTCGCAGGGCGTCGTGCACATCATCGGCCCCGAACTGGGGCTTACCCGGCCCGGCATGACCATAGTGTGCGGCGACAGCCACACTGCTACCCATGGCGCATTTGGCGCGCTGGCCTTCGGCATCGGCACAAGTGAGGTAGAACACGTCCTGGCAACGCAGTGCCTGCTGCAGTATCGCCCGCGCTCCTGCAACGTGCAGTTCCAGGGACGCCTGCAAAGTGGTGTGACTGCTAAAGACCTGATCCTGGCCTTGATCGCCAAGATTGGCGTCAGCGGTGGGCAGGGCAGCGTCTTCGAGTACACCGGTGAAGCAGTGCAAGCCATGAACATGGAAGAACGCATGACCCTATGCAACATGTCCATTGAAGGCGGGGCGCGGGCCGGGATGGTGGCGCCCGATGAGACTACCTACGCCTACCTGGCTGACACCCCATTTGCTCACCTTGCAGGCCAGGCAGGTTTTGCTGACCAGTTAGCTGAATGGCGCGGCCTGCCCAGCGAGGCGGGGGCTGTTTACGACCAGATCCTCACGCTGGATGCCGCCAGGCTGGAGCCAATGATCTCCTACGGCACAAACCCGGGCATGAGCATCCCCTTGAGCGGGAGCGTGCCTGTCCCTGAGGATTATCCTGATCCCATCCGCCGTTCCGCTTTGAAGAAAGCCCTGGATTATATGGCCCTGCAGCCCGGACAGACGCTGCTTGGTCACCCGGTGGATGTGGTGTTCATTGGAAGCTGTACCAATGGGCGCCTGCACGACCTTCGCCAGGCGGCTAGCCTGATGAAAGGCCACAAGGCGCCCGCCGGACTGCGCGTGCTGGTGGTGCCAGGTTCTCAGCAGGTCAGGCGCAGGGCCGAAGCTGAAGGCCTGGACCTTATTTTCCGAGAAGCCGGTGCGGAATGGCGCGAACCTGGCTGCAGCATGTGCATCGCCATGAATGGCGACCAGCTCGAACCGGGGCAGTACGCTGTTTCGACCAGCAACCGCAACTTCGAAGGCCGCCAGGGCAAGGGCGGGCGCACATTCCTGGCCAGCCCTTTGACTGCCGCAGCCGCTGCGCTTACCGGCAGAGTCACTGACCCGCGCACGCTCCTATAAAACTATGCAACCCTTTACTTCCCTTACTTCTAATGTTGTCTCGCTGCCGGTAGATGATATCGATACCGACCAGATCATCCCGGCGCGCTACCTGAAGACTACCGACAAGACCGGCCTAGGCGACAGCCTGTTTTCCGACTGGCGTTACAACCCGGATGGCTCGCCTCGCCCGGATTTTGTGCTCAACCAGCCGGGCGCCAAAGAGGCGCAGCTTCTCTTTGCCGGGCGCAATTTCGGCTGCGGTTCCTCCCGTGAACACGCTCCCTGGGCGCTGGCAGGGTTTGGCTTCCGGGCGGTAATCGCCGCCTCTTTTGCCGACATTTTCCGCAACAATGCCCTCAAAAATGGCCTGTTGCCGGTACAACTTGACCAGGAGACCCACCAACACCTGTCAGATCTGCTCGAAGAGCTGCCAGGGGCCACCTTGACCATCCGCCTGGCAGAGCAGGAACTGCTCCTGCCGGATGGGCAAACGGTCCATTTCCCCATCGATGGATTCTCCAAGGCCTGCCTGCTCAAAGGCATGGATGAGCTTGACTACCTGCTCTCGTTCAGCAATAAGATCGCGGCCTTCGAAAGCCGCCAATTCCCTACACAACGAGGACTATAATGATCCAGGTCTACGACACCACCCTGCGTGATGGCTCCCAGCGTAAGGAAATCTCCCTTTCTTGCGAAGACAAGTTGCGCATTGCCCACAAGCTGGACGAACTGGGGGTGGCTTTTATCGAAGGCGGCTGGCCCGGATCGAACCCGAAGGATGCTGAGTTTTTCCAGCGGGCCCAGCACATCCCCTGGAAGACCGCTTTGATCGCTGCCTTCGGGGCAACCTGCCGGGCGAACGCGCATCCGGCTGAGGATGCCAACATCCGCGCCCTGCTGGAGGCCAATACCCCGGTATGTACGGTGGTGGGCAAATCCTCGGTGATGCACGTGCGCGATGTGTTGGTAACCACCCTTGAGGAGAACCTGCGCATCATTGAGCAGAGCCTGGCCTACCTGGCCAGCCAGGGCAGGCGCGTGATCTACGACGCCGAACATTTCTTCGACGGCTACAAAGAAAACCCCCAGTATGCCCTGGAAACGCTGCAGGCCGCCGTGCGCGGTGGGGCAGAAACCCTGGTATTATGCGATACCAACGGCGGGTCCATGCCGTGGGAGATCAGCGATACGATCGCGGTGGTGAAAGCCTCCATCGACCATCCGCTGGGCATCCACGCCCATAACGACAGCGAATTCAGGCGTGGCCAACTCAGTGGCGGCTGTACGCGCCGGCGTCATCCACGTACAGGGCACGATCAATGGCTACGGCGAACGCTGCGGCAACGCCAACCTGTGCTCGCTCATCCCCAACCTGGAGCTCAAGCTTGGGCTGAAATGCCTGCCAGACGGCCAATTGGCGCAACTCTTCGACGTGTCGCATTACATTGCAGAAGTCGCCAACCTCAACCCAGATGATTACCAGGCTTACGTCGGGCGGGCGGCCTTTGCTCATAAGGGTGGCATCCATGTGGCTGCCATGCGCCGCAACCCGCACTCCTACCAACATATCGACCCCCTGTTGGTGGGGAACGAAATGCACGTGGTGGTTTCTGAGCTGTCAGGGCGCGGCAACCTGATCAGCAAGGCCGAAGAATATGGGCTGGAGCCGAATGGTTCCAGTGAAGTCACCAGCGTGCTGAACGAGATCAAGCTGCTCGAATCGCAAGGTTTCTCCTTCGACGCCGCCGAAGCCTCGGTAGTGCTGATGCTCAAACGCCAGCAGCCTGGCTATCACATGCCCTTCGAGATGATCGATTATTCAGTGTCGGTGGAGCACCGGCGTGGGCGCGGCACTTTTGCTGAAGCGACCGTCAAAGTGCGCGTTAACGATGAAATCCAGCACACCGCCGCCGAAGGAGATGGACCGGTAAATGCGCTCGACGCGGCGTTGCGCAAGGCGCTGATTGGCAATTACCCCCAGGTGGCCCAGTTCCACCTGCGAGATTACAAGGTGCGCATCCTGGATGGGGACAAGGGCACGGCGGCAACCACGCGCGTGCTGATCGATACCCAGTATGATGGAAAAAGCTGGAGCACGGTCGGCGCCAGCGCCAACATCATCGAAGCCTCTTGGCGTGCTTTGTCCGATTCGATTGAGTACGGTTTGATTTTGATCTAAAACCCTATTTTTGGAGCATCCTACCCTACATGAAAGCCAACATCATCCTTCTTCCCGGGGACGGCATCGGGCCCGAAGTGGTCATGGAAACGGTGCGCGTCCTGGAAACCCTGGCGAGCCGGATGGGCCACCAGTTCAATTTTGAAAAGCGCCTGATCGGCGGCTGCGCCATTGACGATGGCGGTGTGGCCCTGGCAGAAGAGACGCTGGCGGATTGCCAAAAGGCCGATGCAGTCCTGCTGGGAGCGGTTGGCGGCCCAAAATGGGACAACCCGGCCGCGGCTGTGCGCCCTGAACAGGGCCTGCTGGCGCTGCGCAAGGGCCTGGGGGTATTTGCTAACCTGCGCCCGGTGAAAGTGCACCCGCGGCTGGTAAGCGCTTCGCCCCTGAAGCCCGAGAAATTGGCCGGGGTCGACCTGTTGGTGGTGCGCGAGCTGACCGGGGGGCTGTACTTTGGCAAACCGCAGGGACGCAGCATGGTGGATGGGCACGAACGGGCAGTGGATACGCTGGAATACCAGGATTACGAGATCTGCCGGGTGGTCAAAACTGCCTTCGAACTGGCTAAAGGGCGGCGGAAAAAAGTTACCTCGGTCGACAAAGCCAATGTGCTCGCATCCTCGCGGCTGTGGCGCCAGATCGCTAACGAGGTCCACCAGGAGTACCCGGACGTGGCCCTGGAACACATGCTGGTCGACACCGCCTCCATGCGCTTGATCACTAGCCCGGCCAATTTTGATGTGATTGTCACCGAAAACATGTTTGGCGATATCCTGACCGATGAAGCCTCCGTGCTGGCCGGCTCAATAGGGTTGCTCCCTTCGGCTTCGCTGGGCGCAGCCGGGCAGCCCGGCCTGTACGAGCCGATCCACGGGTCAGCCCCGGATATTGCCGGGAAAGGGATTGCCAACCCGCTGGGGACCATCCTCAGCGCGGCGCTAATGCTGCGTTATTCCTTTCACCTGGAAGCAGAGGCGGCTGCACTGGAAGCGGCCGTCGAGCGCAGCATTGATTCTGGCCGGGTAACGGCCGACCTGGGTGGATCGCTTTCGACCCGCCAGGCCGCCGATGAAGTCATCCTCAACCTGTCTTGAGCAATTATTTTTCTACACAAGGAGTTTTTTATGAAAGTCGATGGTAAGTATATCTGGATGGACGGCAAGCTGGTCGAGTTCGAAAAAGCCACGGTGCATTTCTTGAACACCGCCCTGCATTATGGCCTGGGTGTTTTTGAAGGCATCCGCTGCTACGACACTGAACGCGGCCCGGCCGTCTTCCGCCTGCGCGAGCACATGGAGCGGCTGGTCGATTCGGCCAAGATCCTGGGCTTCCGCGAGCTGCCCTACACGGTCGAAGAGCTGATGTCCGCCGCCAAACAGACCATTACGGCCAATGAATTCAAGGAGTGCTATATCCGGCCGTTGATCTTCTACGATTGCCCTGAACCCAATCTGAGCATGGACGGTGGTTGGGCGCGGGTGGGCATCGCCACCTGGGGATGGGACGCCTACCTGGGAGCAGAAGCCATGGGAAAGGGCGTTCGGGCGAATGTTTCCTCCTACACCCGCCATCACGTCAACGTAATGATGACCAAGGCCAAGATCACCGGTAACTACGCCAACAGCACCCTGGCAAAAACTGAGTCTGGCCGGCTGGGCTTTGACGAAGCTATCATGCTCGATCCGCAGGGCTTTGTGGCGGAGTGCACCGGCGAGAACATTTTCCTGGTGCGCGACCGTAAGGTGTATACTCCTCCAACCACCACCATCCTTGAAGGGGTAACCCGCGATGCTGTTATTACTCTGGCTGGCGACCTGGGCTACCCGGTTTTCGAACAACCGGTTTCGCGTGACCAGCTTTATATCGCCGACGAAATTTTTGTCACTGGCACGGCTGCCGAGGTGATCGGGGTGCGTGAGATCGATTTTCGCGTCATCGGGGAAGGCAGGACCGGCCCTGTCACCAAGGAGTTTCAGAAAGTATTCCACGAAACCATCCACGGCAAGCATCCACGCTCGGCCGGCTGGTTGGATTATGTAAACGCTTAAAACATCCGACTTTTATGATTGGCAGGCGCCACACTTATTGGGTGGTCTTCACCCCCCTAATAAGTGTGGCGTCAGTGTTTCCGGTATAAATTAGAAATTCTACCCAAAATTAAGCGGATAATGCTTGAACGGTTGCCCTGACAGGAGTATAGTACAGATGGGTGGTTATTTACCTCCAAGAAAATAATCCAGTTGGAGAAGAGGTAAAAATGGTCAGCACGATTAAAAAAGGCATAGGTTGGGATTTGGTACGAGTCCATAAGGCGATCACTCGAAGTATGCAAGTAATCCTTAGCCGAAGCCAGGATTTCGCCGAAGCTGGTTTTCCCGACGCCGTCACCCAGGCTGGCTTTACCGATTACGTGCGCTGCTTTCAATCCTATATTCACGCTCACCATACCACCGAGGAAGAACTGGTTTTTCCTTACTTTAGAACAAAATTACCCGATGAACCATACGACGCCATGTTAACAGAGCACAGCCAAATAGCCTGGCTGGTCTACGAAATCCGCAGCATGGTAGGTGAACCGGGTGGGGCTGCCATAGAACCTGGTAAGCTCAAGAACCTGGAAAGCGCTGTGACCGATATCGACCAAATCTGGCGCCAGCATATTCCCAAAGAGGAAAATAGCTTCAGCCCGCAGCATCTCGACCAGGTAATGAGTTTAGAGCAGCAGGTAACCATGAGCAGACAGTTCGGAGAGCACAGCGCCCGGCATGCCGCGCCCGATTATTTGGTTACACCCTTCCTTCTCATGAACATGGAAGGTGAAGATCGGGAAGCCATAGCGCAGAACCTGCCGCCCCTGGTGACCCAACAACTGGTGCCAGTGGTGTGGAAAGACAAATGGGCACCCATGCGGCCATTCTTACTCCCTTGATTGACAATGAAACTAAAACAATTCGAATTAAACTCCCCTTGTTAGTAAAGATTAAATTAATCAGGTCAGCTATAATAAGTACAAGTATATCCGAGGAGTTTTAGCATGCCCATTACCCCCATCCGGCCCAAATGGGCCGGCCTTATGAGCGACCGCGAACGCTTCAACCGCCAGATGCACTACCAGTCAGTCGACCGCTGCTTCAACATGGAGTTCGGTTACTGGGATGAAAACTACAAACTGTGGCCGATGTTCGTTGAAAACGGGATCACCAACGAAGCCGAAGCCAATCGTTTTTTCAACTTTGACCGGATCGAGGTCATCGGCGGCTACACCTGGCTCTATCCCAGGTTTGACGAAGTGGTGGTGGAAGAGCGCCAGACTACCAAAGTCATCCTGAATGAGGACGGGCTGCTGGCTGAAATCCCCAAAGACGGGCACGATACCATTCCGCATTACATCGGCGCCACGGTGCGCACGCCCGTGGACTGGCGAAAGGTGAAAGCCGAGCGCTTTCAGACCAGCAACCCTGGACGCAAACTGGATATTACTGCGCTCGAACAGCAGCACCCGGCAGAGCGCGATTATCCCCTGGGGGTGAACTCCGGCTCAATGATCGGCAAAGTGCGCGATATGCTCACCTTCGAAGGCCTGGCTTATGCCATTTACGATTACCCGGAGATGGTCGAAGACATGGTTGAAACCTCCTGCCAGATGGTGGAAGATACCCTCGACCAGCTTTTGCCCCACTTCGCTTTCGATTTTGCGGCCGGCTGGGAGGACATCTGCTACAAAGGCGGCCCGATTGTCTCGGTAAAGTTCTTCGAAAAGGTGATCGTGCCGCGCTACCAGCGCATTCACCGCAAGCTGCAGGAGGCAGGGATCGACTTCTGGTACATCGACTGCGATGGCGACGTGCGCCCGATCTTGCCGGCTATGATGGCCAGCGGGATCAACTGCCTGTTCCCCTTTGAGGTGAACGGCTGCGCCCACCCGGCTGAGCTGTTCAAACAATTTGGTAAAGAGTTGCGCATCATGGGCGGGGTAGACAAAATCCAACTTGGCAAAGGCCCGGTTGCCATCAAAACCTACCTGGATACCCTGCCGCCGCTGGTCGAGCGTGGCGGCTACATTCCCTTCTGCGACCACCGCTGCCCCCCCAACGTCCTCCCGGAGGATTACCTGTATTACCTGGACTTGAAAGAAGCCATGTTCGGGATGAAGCAGACCTGAAGAATGATCAAGGAATTATGGCCATGAACGAGCGAAAGCGTCCATCCATACTTTGCATCATCGATTCCGATTACGCGGCTGCCCTGGCGCTACTGATGCCGTTTCTTTTCTGGCTGTTGTTCTGGATACTGAGTGTCTTGCGCCTGGTTGACCTGCAAATCCCGCGCTACCTGGTGATCGGGCTGACTGCAGGCAGCCTTATGCTGCTGGCCTGGCGCTGCTGGCTTATCCGGCGTATTTTTGCCGAAGGCGTCGCGACGCCGGGAGAAGTCCGGCAAGTGTGGTTTTACCGCGAACGCGGCCGGCTTGTGGTTACGTTTATCTGGGAAAAACGTCCGGTCCAAATACACAGCATGATCCCTAAAAATGATTACACCAAGACCCTGCAGGAAGGCCAACAGGTCCCTTTAATTGTCGACCGCGACCAACCCAAGCGGGCTTTCTTACGCGATTTGTATTTGAGAAAATAGGCAACCGACATGGATGTCGAATTTCGCGGGCAGTTCGATAAGCAGACTTTTTTCAAGGCGGTGGCGCTTGCCAATCGCCAGAGCCAGCGCAGCACGATCTTCCGCTACGTATTGACCGGGATTGCAGCCATCTTCCTGGTCATCAATGTCTTCAACTTTTTTGCCAGGGGAGGCCAAAATTCGAACGATATCCTTTCGGCGGTGTTGAGCGTGATTATTTTGCTCTATTTCATCTTTGGCGTGCGGCTCACTACTTACGCTCTGGCCTCGCGCCTGTGGAAAGGCGAAGGAGTACACCAGGAACAGGCCGGGACGATCAACGAAAAAGGCATTACCTACCACCCTGACACGACTACCGTCCCCTGGGAACGCTACGGCCGCGGGCAATCTGTTGAAGACATGCAGCTCCTGATGACCGAAGACGGCTTGTTGTCCATCTTTCCGCGCAGATTTTTCAACAGTGATGAGGATTGGAAAACCTTCCGAGAATGGGTAGATACCAGGATCGCCCGGAAAAAATAATTATTGGTCATCCGGCCTTCCCTTAAGGGTGCCAGGCAGTGATAAAATAAAGATGGCTGTGTGCGTAAAAGCTTTCACAGTAAAACGGTTTTTAGGATAACTTTTCATAAGGAGGATGGATCATGAAAGGCAACGAAAAAATAATTGATAAATTAAATTTTTTGCTGGCAGATGAGCTGACCGCCATCAGCCAGTATATGGTGCATGCTGGCATGTGTGACAATTGGGGCTACAAAGAACTGCACGATGCTGCCGAAAAACGCGCTATCGACGAAATGAAGCACGCCGAGAGATTAATCGACCGCATCCTTTTCCTGGAAGGCATTCCCCTGGTTAACAACCTGAACCCGATGCATATTGGCGCGACTGTGCCGGTCCAGCACCAGAATGATCACACCGCCGAAGAAGGCGCCATCCAGGGTTACAACGGGGGCATTCGCCTGGCAGTCGAAGTGGGAGATAACGGCAGCCGGGCGCTGTTCGAATCGATCCTACAAGATGAGGAAGAGCATATCGATTTTCTGGAAGCCCAACTCGACCAGATCAGCCAGATGGGCATCCAGACTTACCTGGTGGAACAAATCGGTTAAGTTAGCGGGGCTGTCAAACTCGAAGCTCTCGGAGAATTCAACGAGAGCTTCTTAATGGGTAATTTAGCGACCATTCAGGATATTTTTTTATTATTTTGATTTACTATCTATACAAGGGAGGTCATTGAAAATGGTAAAAATACTCAAATGGATCGGTATAGTTCTAGCTGGCCTGGTCATCCTGCTCCTGCTGGTGGCAGGAGGGATGATCCTCAGCGTTAACGTGCGCGCAGACAAAGTTTATAACGTTCAACCCGAAGCGATCACCATCCCAACCGACGCCGCTTCTATCGCACAGGGCAAACACATTGTTACCAGCATTTGCACTGGCTGTCACGGGCCCGACCTGTCCGGAACGGTGATTATTGACTCTCCACAGATTGGTCACATCGAATTGGCTAACCTGACCCCCGGCAAAGGTGGCGCAGGCTCAGAATTCAAAGACTTAGATTTCGTGCTTGCCATTCGCCACGGCCTCGACCCGGATAGAAAAACCTTGCTAATCATGCCCGCCAATGGTTTTTATTATTTTAGCGACCAAGATCTTGGTGCGATTATCGCTTATCTCAAAAGCCTGCCGGCAGTAAATAAAGAGGTGCCCGAACCGCAAATCAAGCCGCTGGGAAAACTGTTGATCGCCGCCGGGAGATTTGGTAATATTTTTATCGCCGAGACCATCAACCAGACCGGCCCTCGCCCGGTCGCTCCCGCTCCGGGAGTGACCGCCGCTTACGGTGGTTATCTGGCCAAAACACGCGGCTGCCCGGACTGCCACGGAGCAGGCCTATCGGGAGGCGTCAGCGGGGGCCCGACCCCTGCTTTAGCGCCTGACCTGACCCCAGCGGGAGACCTGGCCAAATGGACTGAAGCGGATTTCCTCACTACCCTGCACACCGGTAAAACTCCCAGCGGCAAGATATTGAGTGATGTTATGCCATGGAAGGATTACGGCAAATCCACCGACGATGAGCTAGGCGCCATATTTCTTTACTTGCAGTCGCTTCCGCCAGTGTCGAAGGCCAAATAACCGCCAACGCCGTTGGATGCCCGGCAGGCAGCTAACGATAGCGGCGGATAATGGCTTCCATTTCGTCTTGCTTGGCTTCCATTTCCTGGAGCATTTTGAGCTGGGTACGTGTGCGCTCCAGGTTATGCTCAGGGTGGTGGATCTTATAATAGATATCGCCGTTCAAGTAATCAGAAAGGAAGCGGATACCCTGCTCGAAAGTGATCAACTGTCCGGCGAAGACCAGCAGGTCGCTTTCCTGGGTGGTCAGGAAATCCCGGGCAGCGTCGAGGTAGCCGCGCCCCAGCCAGTTAAACATATTCAGGTCCACGCCCACCTTCGAAAGGTCCACCTCGTCTTCCGCGGCGGTGGCGGTGCCCATGCGCACCAGGTCGCCGAAGTCGTACAGGGCTGACCCAGGCATCATCGTATCCAGGTCGATCACGCACACCCCTTCCGCGGTATGGTTGTCGATCAGGACGTTGTTCAGCTTGGTGTCGTTGTGGGTGATGCGTTCTGGAAGCAGGCCGTTTTCCAGCCGTTCAACCACCAGGGAAGCAATGGCTTCGCGCTGCAGATAAAAGTCGATCTCGCTGCAGACAGTTTTGGCACGGTTCGCAGCATCTTGTTCGACCGCCTGCCTGAAAGCTTCAAAACGCCGGTGGGTGTGATGGAAACCCGGGATCGTTTCATGCAAGCTTTCGCCTGGCAGGCTATCCAGCAGCTTCTGGAAATTTCCAAAGGCTTTGGCGGCGCTGTAAACATGGCGCAAGTCTTCGACAATCTCATAGGTGCGCGCCCCATCAATGAAAACGTAAGTGCGCCAGTATTCGCCTCCGTCGGTCTTGTAAAAAGACTTGCCGTCCTGGGTAGGTACCAGGGTCAAGGTGCCCCGTTCAGGGTCGCCGCCGGCTTCGATAATACGCTGGCGGGCATAGCTGGTCACTCGCTCGATGTTCTCCATTAACTTTTCGGGCTGCTTGAAAACGTTGTGGTTGATGCGCTGGTGGACAAAGCATTTTGGCCCATGGCGGGTCTTATACAAACCCAGGTAGGTATCATTAATGTGGCCTGACCCGTGGGGCCGGGCTTCGATGAACTCGCCGTCGATTTGAAACTGGCGGCTGATTTCACGGACGCACTCATTTTCCATAAATCATCATTATTCCCACAGGCGCTCAGGATATACGCCCTGGCTGATCAACTGGCGAATGGCGGATTGGACGAACGGGCGGTCTTCCGGATAGGTAACGCCGAACCATTTTTCGGCGGTCGGCAGAACTTTCACCTGCGCCCGTTGCTGCTGGAGTAAAGTGTCGACCACCTCAGGTAAATAAAACTCTGCATTAGACAGGTTCCCAGAATTTTTTTCCAAAAACAGCGGGAACTGTTCTTGCAGGGCGAGGAAAAAAGCCGGTGTGAAGCCCCACATATTCATCGATACAGGCGTTTCGAACGGCAGGTAGACCCACTCTCCACTGCCTTCAAGAAACCTGGCGCGCTTGCCTTCCCGCTCGATGTGGGTGCGCTCCTGGATGCCTGACAGGTAACCATCTTCGGTCACCTGGCAAACGCCGCGCGCCACCCACCCATACTCGGACAGGGTATTGCCCAAACGGTAACCGGCCATGCAGCCCTCGTAAACGCCTGGCTGGCCAGGCTGGCCCCAGCGCAGGTATTCTGCCAGGGCTATAAACGTACTTCGGCCGTAAAAATCGTCAGCGTTGATTGCCGTAAATGGGCTGTGAACGACCTTGCGGCAGCTCAGTACGGCGTGGCCGGTGCCCCACGGCTTCTGGCGCCCGGCAGGCGCGGCGAATCCTGGCGGCAGGTCGGCCAACTCCTGGTAAACGTACTCTATCTCAGCACGCCGGGCGACCTTCTGGCCAATTTTGGCATGGAATACTTCCTGGAGATCGGGGCGGATGAGAAATACTACTTTGCTGAAACCTGCCCGCAGAGCATCGAAGATAGAATAATCGATGACAATTTCGCCGCCAGGGCCTACCGGGTCGACCTGTTTCAAGCCGCCATAACGGCTGCCTATTCCGGCAGCCATTATGATAAGGGTGATGTCCTCTGCCATTACAAATCTACAACCCGGTGCTCGCAGCGCGCCCGTTCAGCAGCAAATACCATGCGGTGAGTTTCGAGCGACTCATCCGGTCCGGAAAGGATTCTGGCCGGGTCCTTAGCCGCCACAGCCGCCACAAAACGATCCATCAGGCCGTAATCCCCGCCGCCATGCCCGCTCATCTCCGTATCATCATCCATTGCCGTAGAAATTGTGCGGGTCTGATCGGTCAAAAAGTCGAAAACCTGGATGTTCTCCCCGTCGCCGAACAACTCGCCGCGCGTGCCGAAAATGCGTGTCTTGCGCGGGGCAGCCTGGTTGAAAGCAGTCATGGTGAAAACCGCTGTTTTCCCACCGGCAAACTGCATGCTGACCACCTGGTGGTCGACCACATCGTTGTCACACTCATAAACGCAGCGACCATAAGGCCCGTTTTCGAGCGCGGCGGTAACCGTCTCGACGCTCGGCTCAGGGGTGAGCACGTTCACAGGCCAATCGGTGTCTCCCTGCGCCAGACGGCCCAGGTAGATCTTTTTGGCCGAATAGGCGCACTGCGCCTCGTAAGCGCAGTCCAGGCAGCGCTTTGCCTCACCGGCCGCGGCCGGTTTTTCCGAGCGCTTGAAATGCTTGAGTGCGCCGAATGAGGAGACCGACTTGCACGACTCGCCCATGATGTAGCGGATCCAATCCAGGTCATGGCAGGATTTCGAGAGCAGCATGAATGAGGATTTCTTTTCGTTGCTCCAGTTGCCGCGCACGAAGGAATGCGCCTGGTGCCAGTAGCCAACCGGTTCCAGGTGTTGGATGGAAACCACCTCACCAAGATCGCCAGAGTCAACCACCTGCTTGAGCACCTGCGTGTAATGGGTGTAGCGCATCACGTGGCAAACGGCAAACAGAACTTTGGCGTCTTTGACTGCCTTGACGATGCGTTGGCAGTCGGCCTCGTTGGGGGCCATGGGTTTCTCAAGCAAAATATCGTAGCCAAGGCCGGCAAAAGCCAGGGTTGGCCCCAGGTGCATGGCATCCTGGGTGGCGATAATGGCCACATCTGCCAGGCGCGGCCGCCGGGCCAACTCCTCCCATTTCGAAAAAACGCTTTCGGAAGGGAGCGCGTAGGTATCCGCCATGTACTGGCGGTTGTAAGGGACGGGGCTCTGCCACCCCCACAATTTTCAGGCGATCAGGGTGTTCCTGGGCGAATTTAGCATAGGTCATGCCGCGCCCGCCTGCGCCGGCAATCACAGCAGTGACAGGTTTTGGGTCTGAGGTCATCACAATACTCCTGTTTGGGATATCCCTATTATACTTTGAACGAACCAAAGTAAAGAAAGGTGAATTTGAGTTGTCGCGGGCGCGCCGTGCCAGCGACAACTCAAATTCACACCTTTGTGACAGCGGATGTGCCGTATAATCAATGAACAGCTATTTACACAATCACTGCATTGACAGAACCACGTCCCTATCGTCCAGCTATGAAAAGCCAGGAAATCCTCGCCACTTTGAAGGACATGGGCTGAAAGAATTACCTGGATAAGAATATCATCCACATTGTTGACGAGAATTTCGACGTGGTCCAGGCTGCCAAAACGAAGCAGCAGTTTGAAGTGAGAACCGTTTATGAACAGGAATTCTCCACCAGTTGAGGCGGACCTGAAATGCATTATCGTTGATTGAATTTTTATGGAACCATTTACCAACGATTTCCGCAATATGCTGGCAGTTTTGGCCAACAAACGACCAGCTCGACTGCCTGTCTACGAACACATTATCAGCCCCAAGATCATGGAAAAAATCCTGGGTGTGGAATTCGCCAACCTTTTGGAAGGCAGTCAGGCTGATCTTAAGCAGTTCTTTACCCAGTACTGCCGCTTTTTCCAGCAAATGACCTACGATACGGTTTCTTTCGAAGTCTGCATTACGGAAATTTTGCCCGACCACGGGGCATTGATGGGCAGCCGGCTCGGACCAATCCAAAACCGGGACGATTTTGAACGCTACCCTTGGGATAAGCTGCCGGAGTTATTCTGGAACAATGCTGAGACAAAGTTCCAGGCTTTGAGTGAATGCCTGCCGGCCGGGATGAAAGCCCTCGGCGGAGTGGGAAATGGTGTTTTTGAGATCAGCGAAGACCTGGTGGGGTTTCAGTATCTGGCTTACATGCAGGCTGATGACCCCGGGTTGTTTGACGACCTTTACCGCAAGATCGGCGACTTGATGGTAACGATCTGGGGCGGTTTTCTGGAGCGCCACTCCGAAGCCTTTGCCATTTGCCGGGTCGGCGATGACCTGGGGTTCAAGACTGGCACCCTGGTTTCGCCCAGGACTATCCGCCAGCAGGTTATTCCGCAGTACCGGCGGGTGATCGCCCAAATTAAGCAGGCCGGGATGCCTTTTCTGTGGCATTCCTGCGGAAAAATTTTCGCCATTATGGACGATATGATCGACCTGGGCATCGACGCCAAGCATTCCAACGAAGATATCATCGCCCCATTCGACGAATGGATCGAGCTTTATGGCCAACGCATCGGCCTGTTGGGCGGGATTGACGTCGACCTGCTCTGCCAGAAGAAACCGGTCGAAATTGTGGAAACTGTGTTTGAAAATGGGCGGCGTTTCAGGCAGACTGCCCGCGGCTACGCCCTTGGGTCGGGCAATTCAATCCCGGATTATGTGCCGGTGGATGGTTACCTGGCCATGATTGAGGGGGCGCAAAGAATTCGAGAAGAAGAAGGTTCCGAATTTCAGGTATTTGCGGCTGTCATGAGACCCTCAAATACCTAAAAATTGGTGTTTTATTGGCGCTCAGGCAGGTTTTCTTGTTTGTAAGACCAAAAGATGCTCGTGGAAGACCAGTTGGCCTTCTCGCTCCAGCCGTTCCTGCTGGCGTAGCAGATAGGGCAGGTGCGTTTCAACCGAGAAATCATCCACGATCCACGGAATCGCCTTCAGGTAGTAGACCAGGCCAGCCACATCTTTGAAGATTTTCCTGCCGCTCCATTCTTGCGCAAATTCTACGACAAGATGGGTTTCTGCAACCCGCTCCAGGGCGAACGCCAGGTTGAAATAAGGCCAATGCGGCTGGTCGTCGAAGGCTTCGAACAGGTCGAGCAGGCTTTTACCGTCGACCTGTTGGGTTAAAAAGACGCCGCCGGGTCTCAACACCCGCTCCACGTCGCGGGTATTGTAGCCGGTGTGGCGGTCGATCACCAGGTCAAATTCCGAATCGCCAAAGGGTAGGATTTCGGCCAACGCCGCCTCTGAATGGCGCACCTCTACCCCATAAGGCGCCAGACGCTGGCGCGCCAGTTCCAGGTTGGGTAAATAACCTTCAGTTACCGCCAGGCGGGGCGGGAAAACGTCTTTGAATTCGAGCAGCTTTTCACCCCCGGCCGTGCCCAGGTCGAGGGCCGACTGCGCCTGCAACATCTGCTGGCGCACCATCACCTCGTAAGACCAGGGTGGGAGTTCGTTAATGACTTTGTCATCCAGGTAAGAAAAATCCCAACCTGAGAAAGGCTGCTGTTCGACTGCCAGCCAGGTGGAAAGATGAGGGTGAGAATGGGACACGCTTTTCATGCCTTCTATGGATGATTATCGCACTTATTTGGGCTCATTGGGATTTACCGTGGAAGGTCCCCAGATTTTGGGATGTCATGACATCCCAAAATCTGGGAGTTCACCACGACTATTCCCAGAGAACCCTTATTCGATCGCAGTGGGCGAAGATGGTGAGGTTTCTACTTTCAACCCACCAGGATCAGCCTGGCGATTGAGCTGCGCCAGCAGCATGGCCGCCAGCATCAGGGCGCAGCCGGCCACCTGCCCGGCGCGCAGCCCTTCACCCAACCAGACGAAGCCAAATAGGGCGGCGAAGACCGCCTCCATGCTCAGCAGGATGGCCGCGTCTGTAGCGGGGGCGTGCTTTTGCCCGGCGACCTGCAGGGTAAAACCTATGGCAATCGGGAAACAGGCGCTGTAAAGGATGGCTGGCCAGGTAAGCGGCAGGGCGCCCAGGCTGGGTAGCTCGAACAAAGACCCGGCGAGCAGGTTTAGCGCGCCGCCGACCAGGAACTGGCTGACCGAGAACGGCAGCACATCCATGCGGCGCGACAGCCGGCCAACCAGGATGACGTGCAACGCCCAGATCAGTGAGCCGATCAGCTCGAGACTATCTCCTGGGGCCAGGCGAAACGTGCCCTGGGCGCTGAGCAGCCAGATGCCCACCACCGCCAGGCCGGCGGCCAACCAGGAAAACAACCGGACCTTCTGCCGCCAGAACAGCGCCAACAGCATCGGCACCAGCACCACGTACAGGCCGGTGATGAAGCCGGCGTTGGCCGCTGAAGTGTACTGCATCCCGGCCTGTTGCAGCCAGCCCCCGCCAAACAGCAGTACTCCGGCTAACCCAACCCAGGGCAGATCGGTTGGTTTGAGTTTCCAGCGCGGCAGGGCGAATGGCAGCAATATCAATGCGCCCAGCAAAAAGCGCCCACCGTTGAATAAAAAAGCGCCCAGGTGGTGGCTGGCAGCCAGGCGCTGGGCGACAAACCCTGAGCCCCATACTACAGCCACAAAAAACAAAGTCAAGTCAGCTTTAAGGCGCATAAGGCGCAATTATAATCCTTCATCGCCGCCCAATCTACCTGGGCCATACCGGTTGTGTAAGAAATCGCAGAAGGGTTCAAGGTTTGTTCCTTCCCTTTCATTCTTTGGGTTCTTCTGGTGGGGAGAAACCCTTTTTTCGTTCGACGAAAAACCAGGCTAAAGCGCCAAATACAGCAATGCCTGCCAGCGAGCTGGCCAGGTCGGTCCACGAAGAATTGCGACTGGGGAAGAATCTCTGGGAGAATTCTTCCAACGCCACCACCCCGGCTACCACCAGGCTGGCTGTAATCGCCCGGCGGAGGGTGCGCCGGCCCGGCCCGGAAAGCACCGTCAGGTTCACCAGCAGGCTGAGCAGGCCCATCAAAACAAAATGCCCCACCTTATCGCCGCTTGGGAAATCATACAGCGCCGCCACAAAAACCGGCATCCTGCGGCTGTCGGCGGCGACCACAATGGCCAGGAGGAGCAGGATAAACACAATAGTGAGCCACTTCGGATTTTTCATGCCTGCCTCACGAATTAACCAGCATGACGCTGACCAGCTCGCCCTGGGCGACAATTCCTACCGTGACCGAATAATGCCCCTTCAGAAAGATCAGCAGGTCGCCGCCAACTCCAACACCAGAAGAAAACAACTGCCAGCCCCAGCGCGGCATCTCTTGCAAGTAATACTGGCGTACCCCTTCCCGGGAGGTCCTGAGATAATAATAATACACACTACCTTTATCCTCGCCGGCGATCGCCTGAGGCATCACCGGCAAGCCGTTCCAAGAGGGCAGCGGTTTCCCTGAAAAATTAAACAGGAAACCCAGGTCAGGAGTCGGAGAAGGAGGAATGCGTGTTTTCGTGGGGGTAGACGTCGGGGTTGGCGTGCTGGTCGGCGATGGGGTTAAAAGTAGGCGTAGAGGTCAGCGTGGTTGTGGGTGTAACCGTATTGGTCAGGGTGGGGCTGGGCAGCGGCGCTAACCCACCCCCACAGGCGGTGAGCAGAATACCCAGCCAGGATACAGCCAGGAGGGCGAAGGAGCGTCTCAATTCTTCCGTCATCATCGTGGTGAACCGCTTCCAGGCGACTATTTCTTTGCCTCGGCCATATACAGCACCGCATTGTAAGGCTTCTCGACCACGCCGCCATAACGGTCTACCACCTTGGCGACCCCCTCGAACAGGTAGGCGCGCTGCGCTTCGCTCATGCGCAGGTGGTCTGAGTACGTATTCAGCAGTCCCAGGTACTGGCGGGTATCAAAGCGCCTGGTCCAGGGGAAACGAAGGACTTCCACTTTGTCAAAATTCTCACACGCGCGCAGTTCCTGCTCTCGCTCCAGGATAACATCTTCGGAGCTTTTGCCATCCTCCAGCTCAGGCGCACGTTCCCGGTAGACCTCGGCCAGCTCCTCGAACACAGGCCCCTGATTTTCTGCTTGCATGTTCCAAAAAATGGCCAGATATCCGGATTTTTTGAGCACCTTGGCCGCTTTGATAAAACCGGCCGGCCTGGGTACCCAATGAAAAGCCTGGCCTGAAATGATCAGGTCGAACTGCGCCGGGCCTTCCTGCCAGTCCTGGAAAGTAGCTATCTCCCATCGCACGCCAGGCCATTGGCGCAGGTTGTCCTGGGCCACTTTTGCCAGTTTTTCTCCGGGCTCGATGCACAGGATCGCATATCCCCGGCGGGCAAAAGGCAGGGTAGCTTTGCCGGTGCCGCTGCCGATTTCCAGGATTTTTCCGCCGGCTGGTATGCCTGATTTGTGCAGAACGGTTTCGACCAGCTCTTCCGGATAACCGGGGCGGCAGGCGTCATAAAGGTCAGCCACCCGGTTGAAAATGCGGCTGTCCGCCTTCCGGTCCAATTCTGTTTTCATACGCTGAAAAGAACCCTATCCCGGCAGATTGCTGCCGTTGGACGCGATGACCGTGGCATACCAATGCGCCGAGTCCTTCAACAGGCGCTGCTGCGTGTTGAAATCTACGTAGATCAGGCCAAAGCGCAGCAGGTAGCCATACGTCCACTCGAAATTATCCATGACCGCCCAATGGAAATAGCCGGCTACCTCCACGCCATCCCGGATAGCCTGGCCGAGGGCCGCCAGGTAGCGGGCGGTAAAGTCGATGCGCTGCGGATCGTGCACCTGGCCATCCAGAGCGACCCAATCGGCGTTGGCCAGGCCGTTTTCGGTGATCAGGACGGGCAGGTGGTGACGCTCCCAGAAAAAACGCGGTCCCCAGTACAACGCCTGCGGGGTAACCGGCCACGGATAAGCTGTGTGGGCCATCCCGGTGGGATAGGGCGCAGGCTCGGGTTTGCCATCCACTCCTGCCCGCATGTAATATCCGTTATAAATATTGGCCGCATAGAAATCCAGCGGCTGCCCGATGGTTTCCATATCCCGGTCGGTGTAAACGGGGGCTGCATCTCCAAACAGCGCCAGGCCGTCCTCTGGGTAGCGTTTGAAGAAAATAGGGTCGGTCCACCAGGTATTATTCCAGAAATCCTTGCGGCTAACGGCAAACATCGCCTGGCGGGCGGCGGCGATGTCCGCCGGGGTGTCGGTGGCCGGGAGGTAAGTAACGCCCACCGGCGCAATGCCCACCGCCGGGGTGCGCCGGGCGGAGGAGCGGATCACCTGCACCGCTTTTCCGTGGGCAAGCAGGGCATGCTGGGCGGCGAGCAGGCATTCGCTCAACCCCAACCGGTCGCCGGGGGCATCCTCCCCATCTTTATGGCCCGAGCCGATGAAACACTGCGGCTCGTTGAGTGTCATCCAATGCTGTACCCGGTCGGACAGCCGGTCGACCACTACCTGCGTATATTCGGCGAACCAATCCGGGCTGTCCGGATTGAGCCACCCGCCGCGCAAGTACAACTCGTAAGGAAAATCCCAATGGAAAAGGGTCACGTAGGGCTGGATGCCAGCCGATAAAAGCTCATCCACCAGGGCTTCGTAGAAGGCCAGGCCCTTCGGGTTGACCTTGCCGGTCCCAGCCGGGATCAGGCGCGGCCAGGCAATCGACAGGCGGTAAGCCTTCAGCCCAATCTGCTTCATCAGGGCCACATCTTCTTTAAAACGGTGATAATGGTCGCAAGCCACGTCGCCGTTCTCGCCGTTGCGGATCGCCCCGGGCTTGCGGCAGAACATATCCCACACCGAGGCGGCCTTGCCATCCAAGAATGCCGCCCCTTCTACCTGATAGGACGCGGCGGCCGCGCCCCACACAAACGATCTGGGAAATTCCATTATGTTTTTCCTTGATTTTTATTGCTCTTCGCCGACTGCCTGGAACATGGCGATCACATTCTCGACCGGGACATCCGCCAGGATGTTGTGCACCTGCTGGAAGATGAAACCACCCCCTGGGCTGAGGATGGCTACCTGCTGGCGCACATGCCGGCGGACTTCCTCTGCCGAAGCATGCGACAGCACCCACTGCGTATCGCATCCACCGCCCCACAGGGCCAGCCGGTCGCCAAAATCGCGCTTCAGTCCGGCGGCGTCCATGCCGACGCAACTGATCTGCACCGGGTTGGTGGCGTCCAGCCCAGCTTCGATCAGGTCGGGGATCAAAGGGCGGATGCCGCCGCAGCAGTGCAGCATCACCTTGACGTTGGCCAGCTCCTTGGCGCGCCGCCACAGCCGGGCATGCCGTCGGTTTGAAAAACTCCCGGTACATGCGCGGCGAAATCTGCGGGCCGCCTTGCATGCCCAGGTCGTCGCCAAACAGGATGATATCGATGCTGTTCCCCACCGCCGCCAGGTATTGTTCCAGGTTAGCCAGGTGGATCCCCACCAGCCGGTCGAGGAAAGCGTGGGTGCGGGCCGGGTTTTCGGCCAGCAGCATCAAAAAGCGGTCGATGCGGTAGAGGAACTGCCCAGTTTCCAGCAGGTTACCACCAAACAATCCGATAATAGCGCGGTCAGTGCGGCTGCGCAGGCGACGGGCGCCTTCGGCCAGCTTCTGGTAACCGTTCGGTCCGGAGACGAGCGGCCCAGGCGGGGCCTGAACGGCGCCCCACATCTGGTCGTCCAGGGCCTCTTCCAGGTGGTCCAGGTCATCCTCTTCCAGGAAGGGCCAGTGGCACTGCTCGAAATACAGGGCGCCATCCGGCATGCGCGAAACTACTCGCCCGGTCTTAGTGCGGATCACCCACTGCCCGGGTTGCCTTTCCGGGCGCACCCA
Source organism: uncultured Chloroflexia bacterium (assembly GCA_963820415.1). Taxonomy (GTDB): domain Bacteria; phylum Chloroflexota; class Anaerolineae; order Anaerolineales; family Anaerolineaceae; genus CAWFZT01. The sequence goes on from CAWFZT010000006.1 coordinate 1,146,494, forward strand.
GGCCGGCAGCAGGCAGGGCGCGCCATCCGGCAGAACCCATTCTGCCCAATCCTGCTCCTGCAAAGCAAAACCCCGCCCAAGCTCGATGGTATCCACCCCCAGGCGGTCCAGCACGTCCTCATCGATGATGGCCAGTTGTTGGGTGGGATCATAGACGCGGACAGGGCGCGGCTCCAGGCCCAGGGCGCGGCGCAGCCGGGGGTAGAGCGTGGCGGCGATGCCGGACGAGCGGTGCCCGCCGAAATCGATAGGCGTCCGGTCAGGCTGCTGGTGGTTGAGGGCGGTCAGGACGCGCTGGCGGTGGGTCAGGGCAGCAGAAGGCATAAGGGCTCCTTTGGCTTCCTATTCCTTTTCATTCCAATCGCTGGCCAGGTCAATGGCTTTTACGTCCTCAGCCGATAAATTGACCTCCAGGCAGCCAAGGATCTCCTGGAGCTGTTCGACGCTGTTGGCCCCAATGATCGGGGCAGTGATCACCGGCCGGTTGAGCATCCAGGCCAGGGCCATCTGGGCGACCGTGGCCTGGTAGGCCCTGCCCAGCTCCTCCAGCAAATCGATCAGCTTGAAGTTTTTCTCGGTGGCGTACTTTTGCAGCTCGCCGGCGCGCACGCTGTCGGGCACGGCATCACGGCGGTACTTGCCGGTCAGGAAGCCGCCTTGCAGAGGGCTGTAAGGGATCACGCCGATGCCCTGGTCCAGGCACAGCGGCTCGCTTTCGCGCTCGAAATCGGCCCGGCGCACCAGGCTGTAGGGCGGCTGTGAGCTGATGAAGCGGTTGAGGTTGCAGCGCTCGCTGATCCACAGGGCTTTGGTCAGCCGCCAGGCGGGCTCATTCGAGCAGCCGATATAGCGCACCTTGCCGGCCTTCACCAGGTCGTCCAGGGCGCGCAGGGTTTCCTCCTGGGGCGTGTCGTAATGCGGCCAGTGGGTCTGGTAGAGGTCGATATAATCAGCGCCCAAGCGGCGCAGGCTGTCTTCGACGGCTTTCATGACGTGCGCGCGGCTCAATCCATCCCCGTTGGGGCCTTCCCACAGCCGGCCGTTGAACTTGGTGGCGATGACCATCAGATAGCGGTTGCGGCGCTGCTTGAGCCAGTGCCCGATGATCGTCTCGGCTTCACCGCCTTTGTTATTCTTGTACCAGCGTGAATAGGCGTCAGCCGTGTCGATAAAATTTCCACCGGCTTCCGCGTAAGCATCCATGATACGCAGCGAGGTGGCCTCGTCGGCGCTCCACCCGAACTGCATGGTGCCCAGGCAGAGGCGGGCCACCTTCAAACCTGAATTTCCCAGCCTGCGGTATTCCATAGTCAACCGGCTGCCGGTAAACGTGTTCCACCAACCGGCAGATGCCTCCTTTCAACAAAAGTGAGATGGATGAATTATAGCCCTTTTCCACCCAGGCATTATTTTCCCACCGCCCGGGTCTCCTCGCGGGTCCGAACCGCCGGTCAGCGTCCTATTTACGAGCCTGTTCAGATAGGATTTATTCAGGATGTCTTCCGGACTTAGCTCTAGCCTGGATAACCTATTTCTTTTTGGAGAGATTTAACTTTTTGTAAATCTAGGCTTTCGGGAACGTCAAAATGGTATCTGGGGTTGAAATAAAGCATATCAGCCATCGCTCTTTCAGGGGTGGCTACAAAAACACCATGGTGATCGATTATCCCGGTGGGGTTATAAAGATAATCCGGCTTTAGCTGTCTAATTAGAAACGACAGAGTTCCTACCGTCACCTTCTTAGGCCGGTCACTGATAAAAGTATACGGATATACGATTTGGGCAATCACTCCCGCTTGAGCCAATACCGATTCGGTGCTCAAGTAAGTATAGCGGTGGATGATGGCTTTGCCCAATTGCAGCGGATCCAGTTGTGAAAGCGGAACGGTGCTATACAACCCTTTATAAACTGGCAACAGCACCCCTTTTTGGACGTAGCGCTTGATGGCGGTATACAGGGTGTTTTTGTTGGTGATATCCCATAGCAGAGCCAGGTCATTGGTATGGTATATTTTCCGGTCCAGCTTAATCAGTTCGTTTAACCTGCGCATAATTGTACAGGATATTACAATTAAACAGGTTTGTCAATAGGTGGGGTGATGGGGACGCATGAAGTTGTAGAAATGGGAGTTGCGAATTAGACAAACGGGATACCGTCGTAAGGATTCAAGGTGATGACATGCCGGCGGAATTGCTGGCCGCCAGGTGGCACCTAGATGCTATCTTTTTCGAAATGTTGGCTATAATAAATTTGGTGACGAGAAACGCGGTTCTTGGCAACAGCGAATTTCACGACTTATTTGAATGAAGCATAATGCTACAATTCGAGGAATGAAATGAATATTGACTTACCAATGCTTCGAGACATCCTGTATTTCGATTTTGAAAAAGCATCTTCTATATGGAGTCAATTCCAATGGGGGCGCTCTAAAGAAATTTCTGTTACAACTGAAGAGAACGCAGACCAACAAGTAGAAATTGGGGTAGGCATACCTCAACTTGCCGAGGCCAAGTTAAATGTTGGCGCGGGAGAAAAACGCACGATACTAGAGACTAGAATCCTGCATCACGACTTATTGAATCGCATTGAAGCCTTATTGTCTTTGGCTGGCCTTGTTGTTAATCTTAACGAGGCGATATCTTCCGACGAAACATCCCCAGACGCAATCCGTACATCCATCGGCGATATACCTTACGTTGTTGCAAGTGGCTGGAGCTTTATTGAGGATTACCAGAGAATTCTTTCAATCTCTGAGAGATTTACTGATTTAGCAAAATTCGTAGGTAGAAGTGCAATGGAAGGTTTTAAAGATAATCCTGCATACCTTGAACTATTACACACAATTGAACAAGCAAAAGAGACTGCTAAATCTATCACTGACCGAAACAAGAAAGCTCAAGAACTAGCCAAAATTAAAGGTTTAGAGAAAAATCTCGAAAAAATGCTCGAAATCTCAGATTGCAAGTGTAGACCAATGGATACTCGATGGAATAAAACTATGGATTACAACTTTTGTTCCAACGCGCATCAATTTTCGAGTATATCCATTCCCAAAATGTCCGTCATTTCAAGTTCTCTGCAATCTTAAGCGAGGCTCTTTTGTTGACCAAGATTTGGAACATTTACTTTATGGATACAGCACTCGCCCCAATATACCACTAGCGATATTTGGTTTAATCACCTCTATTCCTTCTAAGACCGGAGATGTCTTTAATCCACTATCTGAATTCGATGGGGATGTCCAAATGACTAATGAAATGTCATTTGAGAAAGCTTTTCGGGCAATGTTTGGAGCAATGGATGGGCTAGAGAGCTCTGTCAGATACTCAAGGTATCCAAACATTACTTTACACCCTATTGCAGTTTTCAGGCCCTTCTCAGTCACTCACGGCAAGGAAAAAGCAAATTAAGATTGTCTCATGCGGACATCGGCTGCGCCGCTCGGTAACCGGCTCGATTTGTAGAAATGATGCGAAAATGGAGTGAAGTCTCGCCAGTCCTGCCACTGCCGCTGAGCCAAGTCATTAGTCCGGACCTTTTAATACCATAATATTCTGAAAATCTATGCCTGAAAACCAAGATAATTCCGGTCAAATATATAAAAAACTTTATCGCTTTTTTCTCGAGCGAGAAATAGCAAACTTTTATAAATTCTTAAATACTCTTGATGAAGGTTTGATCATAAAAAGGCAAGAAATATCTACCAGCATTGGTATTGCAGACAGTAACGTAGATGACATAGATAAAAATGATGAACGCCGAAAAGAATTGATAAATCTCGAGGTAGAAGCCGAACAGTTAAAAGGCTTTACAAACCTTTTGAGGCAGACCTTTCTAACAAGCCTTTACTCCTTTATGGAATTATGGCTTATTCGTGAATGCCATCTCGATAGTAAACGCAGAGATGGCGGAGAAGTCTTATAAGACTACAAAAGGAAAAGGAATAGAAAAAGTAAAGGAATATTTTTCTGGGGTTATGGAGAGTGAATATCCTTTTGGTTCAAGTCAAGATTGGTTATGGATAACCAATTTTCAACTCTTACGAGATTGTGTCATCCATCGTCAAGGAAGTCTCACTGGTTTTAGTGATTTTGAAATAGATTCAACTCTTGCTAAATTCGTAAACCGCGAAAATGGGCTTAGTTTGTTTGGAGTAGATAATAATCAAGTTTTTATCGAGTACGAATTCTGCTTAAAAGCCTTACAAACCGTTCACAGATTTATGCTGGCATTACTCGCTCTATAAGCAAAAAAAGGCTAACAGCGATCAGTGGACAGTGGGGATTTGTCCCGTTAAATTGGGTTTATACTACACCCAGGCAGTTTTCTGTTTCGATGAGCAATCCACGCTGTGACCCAATGCAACTAACGCCAGCCGTTATTCCGCTCAATTCAGCTAAAAGTATTACAAAACACAGGGGCAAGGGATGTCATCAAAATTCATGTCTCAGCAAATTTCTTAAACATGATAGTATTTCAATGGATGAAATTAAATCCTTGGCAAATCGTTGGGGTCAGAGAAAAGATGGTCTTGTGGATAAATTGTCAGGTTCCAAGAATACAAAAATCAATCGTGAGGAATGGTGGTCATCTTTGCGATTAGCGACAATTTATCTTACAGAACTTCTTCAGAGTCTTGACCCAGCGAAGTTGGAGAAGCGTATATGATTGTTACCACCTGTGTTATTTTTCGCTTCTTAATGCCAATATCCGATTGTTTATGTAAAGCCATTTTGGATCCGGTAGACCGCTTGCTCCTAAAGTTCCATCAAGTCGCAAATACTGGTGAACAACTGCTACCAGATTATTTTCCAGGTCATAATAAAAAACTATTTGGCTTCTCGTGCAATATGGTTCACGACCCCCTATATTTTCGGGATGTGAATCGCGCCTGAGATTTGTATGATACTCCCCTGATTTCATTTTCTCGAAAATTTGACATTTGTTGAAATGATATCGTATAATGTCAGGTGTCACCCATTCAACTAGTGGTTCACTTTGCTCTTGAGGCATTAATATGATTACCTCCGAATTTAATCAAATAATTCACCAATTTTTAGAAGCCAAGATCACAGTTCAACAGCTTGAAGAATGGCTTGTACCCAGGCTTCCTTCTCTAGTACGAATTCCTACCTCTTCTGATGCTAACACAGCAGCAGCAATTGAACTCGATTTAGCAGAACTTAATGCCGGAATTCGAACCATTATAGAATTTCGTAAATATCTAGAGGAAATATTACAAGAAAACCACTTTATACAATTCGTTTATCCCGAGAATTCATCTCAGGTCACTACTAGCGGGTCTAATTATTCATCTCTGCAATTAGAATTTGTTGATAACGAGTTGGAGGGTGCGGTTATTACATACTAGTAACCATTCTGTTGTATCGAATTCTCAATGGGATAGATGTAAGTTTGGTTTCACCTAGGAAAATATTAAACCAATAAAGCCCTTCTAACTTGAAAGTATAGGTCATATTTAAGATAACATTTGCACCTTTTTCTTCACCGTCAAGGTGAACAGAAACATCAAGGGGATCTTTTGTTGATCCATCTGGCCACTCAGAGACGATGCGCAAATTATGGCGCCCTCGCGCCATGCCTGATTTTAATGCAACTACTATCTTAAAAGAATATTGAAGAGGGGGCATATTTTCAGGAGGCGATCCTCCAACTGCTGAGTTCGTTATTGTGTCTATAATCCTAATTAAGGATAATGCCCCTGTTTTGTCTTCAATGATATTCTCACAGAAACACGCAACCTGGACAAACGGTCCCTCTCCATATGTCATCACTTCCTCCTTACATTACAGGACAATGAATTTCAGATCAAGCAAAATTTGTGAGCCACAGTTCTTATAAAATTATAAATCTATTTTTCTATAATTTCCAAAAACTTTACGATACTCTACTTACCAATAAAGACTAGGTCCGGGCCGCGTTTGGCACTTTCTGTAACCAACGATTTTACAACCCCGACTAACCACAACAGCCCAGCCAGATCAAATTCCTGCCAAAGTTAGAGAGTCTTGGATCGGACGGGGTTTTTGGGTTTCCCAACCCTAGCGTGCTGTGGCAATTTATCGGGGTCCTGGCAGATATCCTCATTAGAAACATGTCTCGAAGTTTTTCTTAGTTGCCTCGAATCAATATTGCCTAATGTATAATGGTTCAAACCCTTTTGGATTGATTCAATTTCCACCAACTAATCTATCCCTACCCAGGAATCCCCGGTGATCCATTTCCTTCGACCTTTTTTATCCTATCCTGGTGATCGCGCTGGTCGGTACAGCGAAAATAAAGAAAGGACACCCATCCCATAAATCCCGCTCAAAACCAAACCCCGCTGGATGCCTTTATCCATTCCCTGGGGCGCACCACCCGGGTGATCGACCTGTCCCAGTCCTTGGGACCGGGCATCCCAGTCTTCCCGGGTTTTCCCGACCCGCGCTTCGAGACGATGCTCTCGCAGGCCAAAGGCGACGTGGCCAACGTGGAAATCCTGCATTTCGTGCCGCACTCGGGCACGCACATGGACGCGCCCTACCATTTCTTCTCCAGCTTGCGACACGTGGACGAGCTGCCGGTCGACTGCCTGATCGGACCGGGCATCGTGGTCGATCTGAGCGCCAAAAAAGGCTGCGTGGCTATCCAGGCGGCGGATATCCAGGCCTGGGAGAGCGCCTCAGCGGAAAGCATCCAGGCCGGGGACATCGTCCTGCTGCGCACCGACCACTATCAGACCTGGAAATTAGGACCGCAGGGCGAGGCGTTCTGGAAGAACGGCTGGCCTTACCTGGCGCGCTCGGCGGTCGAGTACCTGGCCGGAAAAGGCATCAAGGCCCTGGGGGTCGAGACGTTCAGCCCGGATATGGAATTGCCCCAGGACGGCGCGCCGTCGGGCGCGCTGGTCGACCGCTCCTCGCACCATACCTTCCTGCCCAAAGGCATCCTGGTGATGGAATGCCTGGCGCACCTGGATGAAATCCCCGCCCCGCGCTGCCTGGTGATCGCCCTGCCGCTCAAACTGGCAGGCGGCTCCGGCTCGCCGGTGCGCGTGGTAGCGGTGGTGGAGTAAGAGAATTTTCTTTCCTTTTTTGAGGGATTTGATATAATTTGCGGATTACCTTTCCTCCCTTAAAAGGAAAGTCTGAAAGGTTCACCCATGACTCAATCCAACCAGACTCCACCTCACACAGAACGCACTTTGGTAATGAAGTTTGGCGGTACGTCCGTTGGCTCGCCGGAAGCCATGACCATGGCCATGCGTATCGTTCAGGATACACTGTACGATTGGCCGCGCCTGGTGGTGGTCACTTCCGCCCTGTCTGGGGTGACCGACCTGCTCCTTAAAAGCGCCAACCAGGCCGCCCAGGGCGACGATAGAACCTTCAGCGGTGCCGCCGCTATCCTGCGCCAGAAACACAGCGCCATCGCCACCGCCCTGCTGCCCGAGCCGCAGCTCCGGCAGGCAGTCATGGCGGAGATCGACAAACTGGCCGCTGAATTTGCCAGCCTGTGCCAGGCCATCTACGTATTGGGTGAGGCCACCCCGCGCGCCCTGGACGCCGTGGCTGCTATGGGCGAGCGCATGTGCATCCGCCTGCTGGCGGCCGGGCTGCGGGCGCAGGGCACGCCGGCTGAGGCCATCGAGGCCAGCCGGCTGATCGTCACCGATGACAAATACCAGTCGGCCCACCCGGATCTTTCCGCCACTACGCGCCAGTCCCGCCAGGTGCTGCTGCCGCTGCTGGAAAAAAAAGCCGTACCGGTGGTGGCTGGCTTCATTGGCGCCACCCCTTCGGGGGTCACCACCACCCTGGGGCGCGGCGGCAGCGATTATTCGGCGGCTATCCTGGGTGCAGTCTTACCGGCGGACGAAGTGTGGATCTGGACCGACGTGGACGGGATAATGACCGCCGACCCGCGCCTGGTGCCCGCAGCCGCCACCATCCCCGAGCTGACCTATAAGGAGGTCTCCGAGCTGGCTTATTTCGGCGCCAAAGTGCTCCACCCCAAGACCATCCGCCCGGTCATCGACGCCGGAATTGGCCTGCGCGTGTGCAACACCTTCAATCCGTCCCACCCGGGCACGCGCCTGGTGGCCGACCATACCTCGCCGAGCGATGGGGTGATTAAAGCAGTCACGGCTATCCGCGGGCTGCAGTTGATCACCGTGGAAGGGCGCGGCATGCTGGGCGTGCCGGGCGTGGCGGCGCGCACTTTTGGGGCGGTGGCGGCTACCGGCACCAGCGTCCCGCTCATCTCGCAGGCCTCGTCCGAGCAGTCGATTTGTTTTGCCGTGCCCAGCGAAGCCAGCGCCAGGGTCATCGCGGCGGTCGAAAAAGCCCTGGCTTACGAGATTGCCGAAAACGACATTGACCGGGTGTGGGCGACCGGCGAAATGGTCATCATTACCGTGGTGGGGGCCGGAATGCGCAACACGCCCGGAGTTTCCGGGCGGGTGTTCAGCGCCCTGGGCAAGCGCCACCTCAACGTGGTTGCCATTGCCCAGGGTTCTTCCGAAGTCTCGATCAGCATGATGCTCGATGCGGCGGACACAAAACAGGCCGTCAATACGCTGCACGAGCTGATCGTCCAGCCACCCCACCCTTCTCAGGGTTAGCAGGAGGTTCTGAAAAATGAAGCGTGAAAAAATCCCCGTCGCCGTCCTGGCTGCCACCGGCAGCGTGGGGCAGCGCTTTGTCCAGCTTCTGGAAGGTCACCCGTGGTTCGAAGTGGCGGTGGTAACCGCCTCCGACCGCTCAGTGGGGCAGACTTATGGGAAGGCCTGCCATTGGATCCTGCCGGAAGGCATGCCGGAAAGGGTTGCCGGGCTGACCGTCCTGCCGACTGCGCCCGATTCAGTCACAGTCCCTCTGGTCTTTTCCGCCCTGCCGGCGGACGTGGCCAAAGAGGTCGAACCGGCCTTCGCCCAGGCCGGCATGGCGGTCTGCTCCAACGCCTCGGCCTACCGGCGCCAGGCGGATGTGCCGCTGCTTTTGCCTGAGGTCAACCCCGATCACGTGCGTCTGGTGGAAGCGCAGCGGCGGCGGACAGGCTGGAAGGGCTGCATCCTGACCAATCCCAACTGCACCAGCGCAGGCATGAGCGTGGCGCTGGGCGCTCTGCAAGCCGCGTTCGGGCTGCGCAAGGTATTTGCCGTCTCGCTGCAGGCTCTTTCGGGCGCCGGCTATCCGGGAGTGGCCGCGCTGGATATCATCGACAATGCCATCCCCTACGTGGGCGGCGAGGAAGACAAGGTGGAGTGGGAGCCGCGCAAAATGCTGGGCACGCTCAAGGATGGGCAAATCGAGCTGGCCGATTTCACTATCTCGGCTCACACCAACCGGGTGGCGGTCAGCGATGGGCACCTGGTGTGCCTATCGGTTGAGCTGGGTAATAAGGCCACGCCGCAGCAGGCCGCCCAGGCCCTGCGCGACTACCAGGCCCCGGCCGCCAGCGCCAGCCTGCCCTCTGCCCCCAGACCTGTGATCCTGGTGCGCGAAGAACCCGACCGCCCTCAGCCGCGCCTGGACCGCGACACCGGCGCCGGCATGACTACCGTGGTAGGGCGCATCCGTCCCGACCCGCTTTTCGATTTGAAGATGGTGGTGCTCTCGCACAATACCATACGCGGGGCAGCCGGCGGCTCGATCTACAACGCCGAGCTGCTGGTAGACCAGGGTTTGCTGGATTAATGCGCACTGAGCAGCAGGTCATCGACCAAGTGCTTGCCTTCGCCCGCAGCCACGACATGGTGCGCGCCGTGGCGATGAACGGCTCGCGGGTCGATCCCAACGCGCCCAAAGACATCTTCCGCGATTATGACGTGGTTTATTACGTCACCAATCCTCGTCACTTCCTGGAAGACCAGTCGTGGATTGATTATTTCGGCAAGCTGATCATCCTGCAGCAGAATGACGATTTTTATCACGGAGTCGAAGGCTTCATCTTCCTGATGCTGTTTTCAGACGGGGTACGCATCGATCTGTCCTTTGCGGCGCTCTCGGAGCTGGCTTATATTGCAGAAGATACCCTGACCGTGGTGCTGTTAGATAAAGACCAGCGTATCGCCCCGCTGCCGCCGCCCTCGGAGGCCGGTTATTACACCCCCAAACCCTCGCCCAAGGAATTTGCCGAGGCGGTCAATGAAATTTTCTGGTGTTCGAACAATATCGCCAAAGGCATCTGGCGCGATGAATTACCCTATGCCAAAGCCATGTACGACGTGGTCGTGCGCGATCACATTTTGAAAATGCTGGCCTGGTATGCAGCCATGCTGCATAACTGGATGCTGAATACGGGTAAATTCGGACGGCGGCTGAAGCGCTATCTCCCCCAAGAAATCTGGGAATCTTATGAGAAGACTTACACCGGCGCCGGTTACGCCGAAACCTGGGAAGCCCTGTTCAAAGCCCTGCGCCTTGTGCGCAAAGTAGGCCTGGAACTGGCAGGCAATCTCGGCTATGAGTATCCGCTGGAAGATGATCGTCGTACGAACGAGTACCTGCAGCGGGTGCGGGCCCTTCCGAAAGAGGCCAGATCATACGATGAAGAAGAAAATAAACAGGGATAAAGGGCATGGAGGGGATAAAAGAAGCAATATAATCTTTATCCCTTTTACCCCCTATATCCCTGTTAAATTCCCTCAATTGCTAAACTAAGCGGTTACCACTAGCGTGCCTTTGAGGCGGATATCTTCCGACGAACTGCCGACCATAATGTCGAACTCGCCCGGCTCGACGACATAGTGAAGCCCGGCGTCGTACAGGCCCAACTGGAGCACATCCAGCCCGAACCTGACCTGGCGGATCTCCCCGGGCTTGAGACTGATACGCTGGAAGGCCTTCAGCTCTTTGACCGGGCGCACCACGCTGGCCAGCCGGTCGTGCACGTAAAGCTGCACCACCTCGTCGCCTGCCACGCTGTCGGTGTTCTCCACCTCCAGGCTGACCGTTACCTTCTGGTCCAGGCCAGCTTTTTGCGGGTTGATGCCCAGACTGCGATAAGCAAACGTGGTGTAGCTCAGCCCGAAACCGAAGGGGAAGAGCGGTTTGCCGATCAGGTCGACGTAATCTTCAATCCGCCCGGAAGGCTTGTAATTATAAAAGAGCGGGAGCTGTCCCATGCTGCGCGGAATGCTGACCGGCAGCTTGCCGCCCGGGTTGGCGTCCCCAAACAGCACGTCGGCGATGGCCAGCCCGCCGGCCTCGCCCGGATACCACGCCTCTAGCACCGCCGCCACCTTATCGATCCATTCTGTCATCACCACCGGGGCGCCGTTGATCAGCACTACCACCACCGGCACGCCGGTCGCCGCCACAGCCGCAATCAGCTCGGGCTGGGCGCCGGGCAGTTCCAGGTTGGCGCGGTCTTTCTGTTCACCCTCGGTGCGCTTATCGTTGCCGACGAACAACACCGCGCATTGGCTCTGCTGGGCAGCCGCAACTGCTGCGGCAATCCCGTCTTTAGCATCGCCATCACCGGTGACATCGCAGCCAAAGGCATAATGGACGGCCACCTTTTCCCCAGCCTTGTGCTTGATCGCCTGCAGGGGCGTGGTGAACCGGTCTGGCGCATAACCTTCCCAGGTATAGCCGCCCAACACGGTGCGGGCAGCCTGGGGACCAATCACCGCCAGGGATTTGAGTCCGGCATGGAAAGGCAGGACATTCTGGCCGTTTTTCAGCAGGGTGATGGCTTCCTGGGCCATGCGTAAGGCCAGCGCCTGGTGCTGGGGGGTGTGGCTGGAAACGGCAGCCCTGGCTTCGTCTACCAGGCGGTCGTCGAACAGCCCCATGCGGAATTTAACCGCGAGCACGCAGCGCACCGCCTCATCCACCGCTTTTTCAGAAATTGCGCCGTTTTTCAAGCCGGCCAGCATCGGGTCGGTGAAGCAGATTGACTTGGGCAGCTCCACGTCCATGCCGGCTTCGACGGCGCGTTTGGCTACTTCGGTTTTGTCGGCCGCCACGGCGTGTTTTTCCAGGATATGGATAACCGAATCGTAGTCAGAGACGACAAACCCTTCGAAGCCCCACTCGCCGCGCAACAGGTCGGTCAGCAGCCAGGGGTTGCAGGAGCAGGGCAGCCCATCCAGCGAATTGTAAGCCGCCATGATCGAGAGCGCCCCACCCTCGCGCACAGCCGCTTCGAAGGCAGGCAAATAGACCTCGCGCAGCAGCCGCTCCGAGAGGTGGATGGCGTAGCTGTCGCGCCCGCCGTCGCCGACAAAATTGGCGGCAAAATGTTTGGGTGTGGCAATCACCCCCTGGCCCTGGAGGCCGCGCACGAAAGCCACCGCCATGCGCGCCGCCAGGTAAGTATCTTCACCGTAAGTCTCTTCTGTCCGCCCGCAGCGCGGGTCACGGGCGATATTGATAGTGGGGCTGAGCAACTGGCGGATGCCGCGCGTGCGCGCCTCACGACCGATGGCGCCAGCCACCTCTTCCAGGAGCTGCGGGTCCCAACTGCTGGCCATGCCGATACTCAGGGGGAAGCTGGTGCCATCATTGGCGAGCAAACCGTGCAGGCCTTCGTCGTGGATGATGGGCGGGATGCCCAGGCGAGTATTTTTGCGCGCATATTCCTGGATCTGGTTGGCCTTTTTCGCAGCGTCCTGGGGCGGCAGCTCGCGTAAAAAGACGCTGAACTGGCCGGTCCCAATCCCGACCCCAACAGCAGGGGGGATAGATTTGATGCGCTCGATGCGCTTTTCCAGGCTCAAACGGCCAAATTCTGCCCAACCTTCCCACCCATTGAATGAGTCATACGAACCGAGCTGGGCGACTTTTTCCTCCCAGGTCATACGAGAAAGCAGGTCGGCGACCCTTTGCTCCACAGGCAGAGCCGGGTCAAGGTACGGTCTATCCTTCGACTGAGCGCACATAGCTTATCCTTTCTTGGTTCGGTTGAGATTAACTTTTACGGATTTATCCAGAAAATCCATTTTAGCCCTCTTGTGATATATCCAGTTTGGTTCTTGCCAGCGACGGCGCATCACTGGCCTGTTCCTGCGGCTCTTCGACTATCCAAATACACAGCAGGCCAGAAACGACGATACACATCCCAAAGACCACGTAAACGGTGCCCAGGCCGATCCAATCTCCCAGGAGCGCCGCGAAAGACATGGATATCAGGCTGGCGGCGGTGGAAAAAGCATTCAACGAACTGCCTACCCGCCCACGCTTGAGATCGGGCACCGCCATTTGCATCATCGTGGTGATACCAGATTCGGCAGGTACAATCCCCAGACCGACGATAAACCCCATGGCAATGATAAAGCCAAACGCAGGCGCGACACCCATGGCCGCCATAGAAATCCCAATCACGATCGTTCCCGCCGATACCATGGATTTTTTCGATACTTTTGAAGCGATGAAACCGAGCAGCACGCCCCCGATCACCATGCCAGCCCCCTGGGCCGAATTGAGAATGCCCAACCCGGTGGCGCCAACTCCAAAAGTACGCTGCAGGTAGGGCACCCATACCACAGTGATCGCCCCGATTCCCAGCATAATCACACACATACAGACCAGGATGCCTACCAGGGTGCGGCTGCCAAACAGGTAAGCCATACCTTCCCGTAAGTCCCGCCAGACACCCTTTATACTGGCCGGGGCATGCTCTCGCTGCCTGGCAGGTTTAGGGGAGCGGATGGTCAGTACAGCCAGGGCTGAGATGATGAAACCACAGCAATTAACAATGAAAGCGACCCGCTCGCTGTATAAACCGATCGCAAAACCTGCCAGGCTGGGTCCTGCCACCATGCCGACGGTCTGGATGATCTGCATCAGGCTGTTAGCCGCCAGCCAGTCTGTTGAATGGGTGACAATCAAAGGCAGTAGGGCGCCGCGGGCTGGGAAGAAAAACTGGCTGGTGCTGGACATGAGGAATACGACCAGATAGAAGATCCACACCTGCTCTTTGGTATGCACCAGCAGGCAAAACAGGACCAGCGCGGCGCGGATCATATCGGAGGCGATCATCGTCCGCCTGCGGTCCCAGCGGTCGACAAACACCCCGGCAATGGGGCCCAGCAGCAAGGCCGGGATGGCGCCGGAGATCAACGACAAACCGACCATCAGGGCCGAGCCGGTCAGGCGGTTGACCACGATCGGGATGGCCAGGTAAACAAAATAATCCCCGATGAAGGAGATCATTTGCCCGATCCACAAGGCCATGAAGTTGCGGTTGCGGAACAGGCGTTGGTAGGATGATCCTGATGCAAGTGGGGTCAATGGGTTGGTCCGTAAGAGGATATATGCCTGGGTAATTGTACTATAGGGTATACTAAAACCATGAGCGGATACTATTCTGACACACATCCCAAAATGGAAGCCCTCCAAATTAAACTTCTGCGAGAAGCTCCCCCCTGGCGAAAGATGGAAATGTTGGTCAGTCTGAATGCTTCAGCCCAGGAGTTAGCCCTGGCAGGTTTACGCCGGCGTTATCCAGAAGCCAGCTTAAGCGAGTTACGCCGCCGGTTGGCAGACCTCCTGCTCGGCGAAGACCTGGCTTGTAAAGTCTATGGAGGCCGGGGATATGCCCGTTGATGCCATTTCAGTTACAGTAAGCGTAACGACTGTTCTGGAAAAACTGGGAGTATCCTATTTTATCGGGGGTTCACTTGCCAGCACGCTTTATGGGATGGTGCGCACAACGCAGGATTTGGATATTATTGCTGAGCTGAGCACAGAACATATCCCTTTGTTATTGGATGCACTTCAAAACGAATTTTATATGGATGATGAAATGATCGCAAATGCCATTATTCATCATTCCAGCTTCAATATTATTCATCGTGAGAGTATGTTTAAAGTAGATGTTTTTATTCCACGCCCACGCACATTTTTAAAAATGCAATTTTCTCGCGCCCATAAAGAAATTTTATCTTCAGATCCTCAAATGGTAGCAATTGTGGCCAGTCCGGAAGATACTCTTCTGGCCAAGCTGGAATGGTATCGCTTAGGCGGAGATGTATCCGAGCGCCAGTGGCGAGATGTGCTTGGGATATTAAAAGTACAGGCAGGCGTACTTGATGTTGATTATCTGCACCGTATGGCAGATGAACTACAAGTAGAAGACTTACTCGACCACGCTCTACAGAACGCCGGGTAAACTAAAACGAGTGGCTTTCATTTTCCAATTCAGGCGAAGTCTTCGACCACTTCCATAGCAATCCGGCACCAATCCCACAGGCGCGGCGGGTCGCCGCGGCAGGTGCTAACGTCTTTCATGATCAGTTCCACGCAGCAGCCGCGCGTTTTTTCCAGCACATCCACCAGCATGCTCCGCGCCAGGCAAGGGTTCCAGGTATCTTCGGTGAAGATGTAAGGGGTCGGTTTATAAGAAAAAATGTAATCCCGGCCAATCGCCTGCACGCCTTTCTCGACGTTGACCCACGGGCTCATCGAGACGCGGCGCAGGCGGGGTATTTTCTTGATCATTTTGACCTTGTGGTGCAGCGGTTCGCAGCAGCCGTAGCAGTTCAACCCAAAGCGTTCCAGCCAGCGCAGCTCATACTGCAGGCAGAACTCGTCGTGCATGGCCGGCGAGACTGAAGAGAAAATTTGCCCGGTGGAGGTACCCCATTGGTCAAGCGGCCGGGCATGCCGGCCATCGTAATCCGGCTGAGGCAACTCGCTGGTGATCCCCAAACCCCCGGAGCCAACCCGGTAGTTGCCATTCCCTACTGACAGCAGACCAAGCTGTTCAAGCTGGTCCAGCCGGGACAGGTGGGCCTCCATCATGCGGGCAATGCCGGCATGCACCAGGGCCGGGCGGTCGAGCATGTCGGTGTAAAGCTCCTGGATGCCCCACCAGCGCACCAGCTCATCCCACTGGGCGCACCACATGTGCACCACGCCGCGCTTCTGCACGGGCATCACCTCACCCAGCAGGTCGCAAGCCATCTGGTAATTACGCTCGCTGGCGTCCCAATCCGGCGTAATGCGCGGCATCTGGATGCGCTGGATATCCGCCTCGGACCTGATCACCGGGCGGTAGTCTTCGGCCGCCAGCCCATATTGGCTGCTAGTCTTGAGGGCGTCGATGGCCAACTGGTAACCGCTGTCCTGGTAGACGTAATTGGAATAATAAACCCCGTCCACCACCATATCGACGCGCATGTGCTCCCACAGGTAGAGAGTGGTGCGCAACTCGCTCTCCACCTGGCGGCTGAAGCCGTGCTCGCACTGGCAAAGCAGCTCTTCATCCTGCATTTCCTCCCAGGGGATCTCGTTGATCCACACCATCGGGCGGGCTGGTGCGAGGCGGTTCAACTGCGCCCACAGGCGGCGCTTTTCATCCTGGACGGGCAGGCTGGCGACCAGCATCACCTGACGGGCCAGGTCCTGGATAATCTGGCGGTCGTGCTTGAAAAATGCCATGGCATCTCCTGGTGGAATTATGGATGGCGGTCTTTCAGTCGGGAGAGGGACTTCAATTATAAATCCCAAAAATCCGCAAACTGTGGCATACTTACAGTATGTTTGGGATTTCTCGTGCAAGAAACCAGATTTTGGGTAGTGAGCGTGCGTACACACGCTCACTACCCAAAATCTGGAAGTTAACCACGTGGATTCCCAAAGAACCCACTTACAGGTAGAAGAGGTTGTTATGGAAAACGATCTGAAAATCCAGCCAGACAAGCCAACCGGAGAGAAACGGCGCCCAGCTCTATCCGGGGCGCACGTTGACCTGGAATTAATCGATGCCTCCGGCGGGCGGGAAGCTCTGTCGTTCGATATCGTGCCGGATAAGCTGGCCGATTTCAAGAACGGCTTTTTGGGCGAAAAAACGCCGCTGGCCCAGGCCATCCGCGGGCACTTCGCCGGCGAGCATGTGCCCTACCGGGTGGATGAGATCGTTGAAATCCACATCCTGGATGTGCAGCGCAGCCAGGCCAGCCCGGATAAAGACATCGAGGCGCGCCGCCAGGCCGCCCTGCGCAAGGCGGTCAGGCAGTCGGACCTGACCAACGCGGTCTTGTTTGCTTCGTCATACAACGGTAAATGGGGCGATTACGACCCAACCGGCCTGATCGAGGAAATGGATGAAGAAAAGCCCTAAATTACCAGGAATAGGCTTCCGGCGCTTCTCCCGGCTGGAGCGGGCGTCCGTGGTTGATGTCGAATAACTGGTCGAGCTTTGCCAGCACCTCAGGGGAAAGCTTCAAATCGGCCGCCCGCTCGATCCCGTCCAGTTGTTCAACCGTGCGGATACCCACGATGGGTGAAGACACGGCCGGGTGAGCCAGCGTCCAGGCGATAGCGACGATGTGCTCCTTCTCACCCAGCTCCTGGCACAGCTTCGAGAAGCCCATCAACTGGGTGTTGTGCTCACCCAGGCTGATGCCGTACTCTTGCTCGACCTCACGCGTGCGCGTCCCATCCAGAGAGCGCAGCTTACCGGTCAGCAGGCCGCCGGCCATGGGCATGTAGGGGATCACGCCAATGCCGAACTCGCGCGCCGCCGGCAGCACATCCAGCTCAGGGAAACGGCTGAGCAGGTTGTATTGGGTCTGCTCCGAGACCAGGCCCATGAAGCCGCGCTGCCAGGCCAACATCTGGAATTTAGCCAGCCCCCAGCCAGGAAAATTGCTGGAGCCCATGTAAAGCACATCCCCATCCGCCACCAGTTTCTCGAAAATGCCCCAGAACTCTTCCCCGGACATGTCGCGTACGAAGTGATGCACCTGGTAAAGGTCGATGTGGTCGGTCTGCAGCCGGCGCAGCGAATCGGCGCAGTGTTTGCGCACCTTGTAAAGGGAAATGCCGCCCTCTTCATTGGGCAGGTTGGCATCCACCATGTTACCGTAAACTTTGGTGGCCAGGATCACCTTATCCCGGCTGCCGGGCCGTTGGCTGAACCATTTGCCGATGATTTCCTCGGAATGGCCGTGGTGCCCGCGCCCGCCGTACACGTTGGCAGTATCGAAGAAATTGATCCCCAGTTCCAAAGCGTGGTCCATAATCTTGAAGCATTCTTCCTCATGGGCAACGCCACCAAAATGCATCGTGCCCAGGCAAATGCGACTGACTTTCAAACTCGAACGGCCTAACCTGGTATATTGCATGGCTTTTTTCTCCTTTTATAACCAACGCTGATAACCTTCTTTTTCCAACTTCCTCACCAGCTCACGCACTTCTTGCTCGCGCTCCTTGGGACACACCAGCAAAGCATCTGGCGTATCGACAATCACCATGTCCTTAACCCCGATCGTAGCGATCAGGCGGGTGTCGCCAAACACCAGTGTGTTGTCAGTATCGATCCCAGCGTGCGCGCCCCGGATGGTATTGCCGTGGCTGTCGGCAGGCAGCAGGTCCAGCAGGCTGGCCCAACTGCCCAGGTCCGACCAGCCGATGTCTACCGGGATAACCGCCGCGTCCCGGGCGCCTTCCATCACACCGTAGTCGATGGTCTGTTTGCCAACCTGGGGCCAGATGCGGGCTATCTCTGAAGCATAAGCCGGGGTCCCTAAGGCCGCCTCGACCTGCGCCAGTTGAGCGAAAAAGCCCGGCATCTGCCGCTGGAACTCTCCCAAAATGGGCCCGACACCCCAAATGAACATGCCACTGTTCCAGGAATACTCGCCGCTGGCAAGCATGCGGCGGGCCGTTTCAGGATCGGGTTTTTCAGTGAAACGCTGCAGGCGGAAAACCGGGAATTCCCCCACCGCCGGCAGGGCTGCCCCTTGCTGGATATACCCATAGCCGGTTGAAGGCGATGAGGGCTTGATGCCCAGGGTGACCAGGTGTCCTTCCCTGGCCACCTGCTCGGCGGCTTTTAGCGCCTGGCGGAAGCGAGCCGTTTCGGTAATGTAGTGGTCGGCGGTCAGCACTGCCATCACCGCCTCGGGGCCATGGTGGTGGCGCAAATGGATGGCGCCCAGGCCAATGGCAGGCGCCGTACCGCGTCCTTCTGGCTCAGCGATGAAGTTCTGAACCGGCAGCTCCGGGGCCTGTTTGGCCAGGAGCGGGATGTAGTCGCCGCGTGTGACGACAAAAATTCGCTGTGGGGGAAACAGCAGGGCAATCCGGTCGACGGCATGCTGAAACATGGTGTGCTCGCCGACCAGCTTGAGCGCCTGCTTGGGGCGGTTCTGGCGGCTGAGCGGCCACAAGCGTGTCCCGGTTCCCCCGGCCATAATCAATGCGTAGTACATGACTCTCCTAAGGACGGTTTGCAGTTGTACTGCAAACCATCCGGCTAAAAGCCTCTCAAATCTGAGCTCTGCCGGCGCGGCAGACCCTCTTTGGGAGTGCGCTTCAATACCACATATTCTATCCCATGTTCCACGCAGAACCGGCGTTTTTCAGGTTTATCGCCGTCTTCATTCACAGCATACATGTCTGGCCTGACCAGGGCAATTTCCGGCTCAGCGTCCATCCAGCCCTGCCCACTGGAGATGAGCGCCTGGCAGACGTAGCGGACGGATTGGACCATATAGCGCCGCTCGTTCTGCGGAAAAAGCGGGTGGCCTTCGCCTTTCAGCAGCCTGACGTTGGGATCGCTGCCGACCACCACGTACAGGTCGCCCAGGACGGAGACCTCCTCGAAAAAGCGCACATGCCCGGAATGGAACCAGTCGTAGCAGCCGGTTACAATCACCTTGCGTCGCGGCGAAGTCTCGCTTCCGGCCTGGTAAGCTACCGCAGGAAAGCCTTTCAATTGGTCGGCGCCGATCACGTGGTACTCCAGCCCGTGCGTTTGGCAGTACGCCTTTTTGCGCGCATCGTCGCCTGCCTGATCCTCAACCCACAGGTCTGGCTGGAAGTCGAGCTCCTGCGGCAGGGTGTGAGCCTGCCGCAAGAGCTCTTCGACGATCACCACGTCGCTGACGTAGCGCATGGCCTGGACCAGATAAGCCCGCTCTGCCTGGGAGAATGCGGGCGGTTTGCCAGTTCGGACTCGCAAGGTTTCATCCGACCAGAGTAACACAGTAACCTCGCCCAGGCGGCCAGCTTCTTCCAAAAAAAGCACTCCGGGAGACCTGAGATCGTCGAAACCACCAGACACGACTACTTTTTTCATCCCGGTGCCTATATTCTCTCGGCAATCCTGACTTTGACAACCAGCGAACCAGGCACCGGCTCTTCTGAAACCACGTAAAGATACCCGCCGCCGCTGCCGGAATACATCGCCCCGGCGTAACGGCTCTGGTAATAACTCAGAATCCTCTTCAGGTCGACTTGGATGGCTGGGTGGCAGATTGTGTTGGGCAGTAGGGTCTCCCAACACAGCATGCACTCGTTCATGGAAGCGCCCAGGCCCTTTAGGTCCCTGGCGACAATCGCCTCGTAGCAGTCTTTGCCGGTTTGGCCCAGCCGTCGCACCCACTGCGGGTCGAGGTGTTTGGTTACCAACGGGTTGTAGCCATCCGGGCGCTGCGCTACCGGCAGCATGTGAATTACCTGCTCCAGCCAGGCCGCCACCTGAGCATCGTTGTTAGATTCAACCTGCACCGGGAAATAGCCGCCCTCGTATGCATAATCGAAGTCCAGGCGGCTGACACCCGGGTAGATCAGCCCAACCATATCCTGCGAACCGGAAGGCTCGGCCAGGCCCTGGTTCTCGGCCTGGTAAAGCTGACGCACCAGCCCGGCTGGGTCGCCTGCGGGCAGCCCGCCACACCACAACTTTACGGCGACTTTGCGCGTGCTGGTCGCCATGCCGCAGCGGTCCATGTAACGGCAGGTCGGCTGCAGGGCTACCACCACCATTGATCCAGGCGGAGACGGGTTCAGCTTCGACACGAAGGGCTGGTCGATCCACCCTCCGGCAAAGGCCATGCGGTAAGGAATTTTTCCAATGATATCAGTAAGTTCCATCCATGCATCCTGTTCGACAATTAACCTTGCTAAGGTAAAAGAAACCTTCGCAAGGTTGTCAACTATGCTACCTCGGTCACCACCTGCTTGCCGGCTTTACGGTCGGCGTACTGCTGTTCGATCCAGGCGTAGGTTTTGGTCAGCCCGTCGTGCAAGGTGGTATTTGGCTCCCATCCCAGGATCTGGTTGATGAAAGTATTATCACTGTTGCGCCCGGCTACGCCCTTGGGAGCGTCCAGGTCGTAGGTGCGGTCCAGCTTCACCCCGGCTATCTCTTCGATAATGCTGACCAACTGGTTGATCGACACCAACTCTTTCGAGCCCAGGTTGATTGGCGTGGCAATCAGCTCATCGCAGTGCATGATCATATCGATGCCCTTGATGCAGTCGTCGATGAAACAGAAACTACGCGTCTGGCGCCCGTCGCCCCAGATTTCGATCTCCAGCTTACCGCTATCCTTGGCTTCGATCACCTTGCGGCTCAGGGCTGCTGGGGCTTTTTCACGGCCGCCGAACCAGGTGCCGTGCGGACCATAAATATTGTGGAAACGGGCGATATAGGTTTCCAGGTGGCGCTCAGCCCAATATTCCTGGCAGAACATTTCCGAGATCAGCTTTTCCCAGCCGTAGCCGCGCTCGGCCATGGCCGGATAGGCATCCGATTCCTTCAACGCCCGCACGTTGGGGTCCTGCTGAAGCAGGATATTGTAAGCGCAGGCCGACGAGGAGAAGAAATAGCGCCTGGCGCCGGCCCGGTAGGCGGCCTCGATCATCTGGGTGTTGATCAGCACGCTGCGCAGGCAGTCGACGCGGAAGTGCTCGATAAAACCCATGCCGCCCATATCGGCTGCCAGGTTGTAGACTTCGACCGCCCCTTCGCAGGCGTGGATGCAGTTGTTTTTTTCGGTCAGGTCCATACACAGGCTTTCCACACCCGGGACGCGCTGGTACCAGTTGGGCAGCGGTTTTTTATCGATGGCGCGGATGCGGGTGAAGCCCTGTTCGTGGAAAGCACGCGTCAAAGCCCCGGCGATGAAACCGCCCGCCCCGGTGATTACGATCAAGTCGGCTTTATTTAAAACATCTTTTGCAGTTGGATTGCGTTTCATTCCTATTTTCCTCTAAAAAGTAATTTTTAACGTATAAGCGTACTGGCAGGGTTTCTTGCCAGGTAGTTTAACCTTTACCCCGCTTTGATCCTGTGTGAACGACAAAACGCCGTCCACTCCCAGCATTTGCACCCGTTTGACCTGCCCTTCTGCGCTCTTCAGGGAGGTGAGGATGGCCTGCTCGCCGGGCCAGGCCAGGGCGATGGCATACAGGGCTGCGCCTTTTTGGGTGAAGCGGAAATCCTGGGGCGTAAAGGCTGCCCGCTTGGTGTCGGTAAAACCGCCTTCGAAGACCTGCGTAGGGCCTTCGCCATAGACCTTCCAGGGGCGCGTGTCGTAAATGGCCTCACCGTTGACCGCCAGCCACCGGCCAATCTCCAGCAGGATGTCTTGCTCCGGCTCGGGGATGGTGCCGTCGGCCTTCGGACCGATGTTGAGCAGCAGCGCGCCGTTCTTGCTGACAATATCGACCAGGTCGCCCACGATTGATTCGGCAGTCTTATAATCCTGCTCGGTCACGTAACCCCAGGAGTTTTTCGAGATGGAGGTATCGGTCTGCCAGAAATGCGGATTGATCCCAGACAACTGGCCGCGCTCGATATCGTACACGGCCGATTCCATGGGGAAGGATTCGTTCTTATAGTTGATCGCCACGCCCTTGCCCCATTCCAGGCCGCGGTTGTAGTAGTAAGCGGCAAAGCGCTGCAAGTAGGGCTGGAAAACCGTCTGCTCGATCCACCAGTCGAACCAGACCACCTGGGGCTGGTATTTGTCGACCAGCTCGCAAGTGCGCGCCAGCCAATCCTCGAGGTGTTTAGCATGCGGGCGTGGTTTCCAATCCAGGCTCTTCCATTCGCTCTGCATATCGGTAGGATAGAGCCAGGCCGGCCCATAGAAATCTTCGTACTGTGGGTCCTGTACGTCAGAATCGAAGGCGCGCCCGCCGTTCATGAAGAACCAGTGCTCGGCGCGGTGGCTGGAGAGGCCGAAGACCAGGCCTTCTTTGCGCACGGCTGCCGCCAGCTCGCCGACAATATCCCGTTTGGGGCCCATCTTGACCGAGTTCCACTTGGAAAGGCTGCAATCGTACATAGCGAAGCCATCGTGGTGCTCGGCCACCGGCATGACGTAACGGGCGCCGGCTTTGCGGAACAGGTCCGCCCAGGCGGCCGGGTCGAACTTCTCGGCTTTGAACATAGGGATGAAATCCTTATAGCCGAACTTATTCTGCGGGCCATAGGTCTTGAGATGGTGCTCGAACTCCGGCGTACCCTGCAAATACATGTTGCGCGGGTACCATTCGTTGCCGAAGGCGGGCACGCAGTAGACGCCCCAGTGGATGAAGATGCCAAACTTGGCGTCCATGTACCACTGCGGGGCGCTGTAGTGTTTGAGCGACTCCCAGGTCGGCTCATATCGGGTTATTTTTGGTTCGGGTTTATTCATCGTATTTTCCTCTTTCGATCAATGCGTTTGAATTACAGGCTGCCGGGTCAGCGCCGGCACAATTCTAAGTAGACCTGGTTGTAGTACAGGCAGTTTTCTACCGGTGTGTTGGGCGGGATGTGGTTGCCGACTGCCATAAAGAAGCCCGGGCAATCGCGCCCCAGCGACATGCAGCGCTCGACTTCGGCGCGGATCTGCGCCTTGGTGCCGCGCAGCAGGATGCCGGTGTCGGCATTACCGATGATCACGTGCGTTTGGCCGTATTTCTCAACCATATATTTGAGGCTGGTCAACGGCTCAAAGACAAAACCGTGCACCCCGGTGGCAGCGATATCGTCAATGAAGGCGTTGAAGTTGCCGTCTGAGCAGAACATAATCTTCTTGCCGCTGTCTAGCAGCGGGGCAAAGTATTTCTTATAGTTCGGGAAAACGTACTGGCGGTACCAGGCCGGGCGGAAGACTGCCCCCGAAGACCAGACGATGTCGTCGTGCACCATGACGAGCGGGATATCGGCGTCCGCCAGGGCGTCGAAGTACTGCTGCACCCAGGCAGCATAGCGGTTGGCCAGGTCGCCGAACCTGAGCAGGTCTGTCCCGGCCGCCAGCAGGAGCATATCCCAGCCAAACTGCAGGATAAAGCCCGAGATCAGCGTGGTATAAATGCCGGTCATGTTGACCCCATCCGGATGGTCGCTGATATTGGCCTGGTATTGGGCTTCGAACTGCTGGGTCAGCACACTTTGGTCTTTCACGCCCAGTTTCTCCCAGTAGTCAAAGTTCAGCACCTCTTCCACATCCTGGTAGGGACACACGATTGTGTCCCGGCGATCCTCTCCGCCAGCCATGTATTCAGCGTGGCCCATGTCGGTGGCCCACTTGCCGAAGATTTGCTCGCTGATAAGTGTACTCCAGAAGAAATCATAATTCCAGGCCTTCATAAAGGCCGAGGCTGACTGTTTCCTTACTTCCGGCGAGCTTTCGAGGCCCACGTCGATGCCGGTAACCGCCTTGATCAGATCCCAATGCATTTCCGCTGAATATTCGGTGCGCGGGATGCGTTTTGGTTTTTCCAGGTTGATGGCTGCCCAACCGTCTTCGAATGACATAATAACTCCTTTCTTTTTGCGTGCTATCTACCTCCACCCGTTCCCCGGCAGGCTTGCCGGATAAAGATTTGCTTGCTGGTATTTGAGGGTGAGGATTAGGCCCAGTGCGACCGCCTGCAAAAGGATGGCCAGGATGAACGGCAGCCTGGGAAAGACAATGTACAGCACTCCTGCCAGTGGACCGGCTGCCAGGCTGAAGAAAGTGCTCAACGCCGTTCCGGCTGAAAAGACCTGGGCGCGCCGCTGGTCTTCGACGATGTTGGCCCAGTAAGTCTGGTTGGCCGGCTGGAATAAAACGAGGCTGATTGCCCCCAGGAAGGTGGACAGGATGGCAAACCAGATGGTCCCCGCCGGGGAGGTCACGAAAAATAAAGCGGAAGCCAGCCACAGCGCCTGTCCTGCCACTAGGTTGTTGAGCACAGAGGCCGGCTGGCTGCGGCGATTGAGCAGAAAGATCAGCCCCATGGTAGTCAGAGCAGCCACAAAAGGCAAAAAGGCAATGGACGGTTTTGGCAGCCCGACGCCTTGGCTGTCAGTCAAATAGATCATGGCATAGGTGGCCCACATGGTCGTGTTGAAAGTCACCAGGGTGCGTACACCCAGGAAAATGCGTATGCGGCTGTCTTTAGCAATGGACGCCACCGTTCTGGCATAATCGCCAGCAATTTCTGCCAGGGGCTGGCTGGCGGTAGCGGCCATCCTTTCTTTGCCAATGCTGGTCTCGTGCAGGGTGAGCTGACGGTAAAGAGGATTGACGAGGTTGGTGATGGTACAGGCGATCATAATAATCCGGCCGGCGGCAACGATGCCTAACTGCCCGACCAGCAAGCCGGCCACCGGGGCGAGCAGGCTGGCTGCCGCGTAAGCGAACTGCAGCATATTGAACACCGCCGGGCGGTGCTCCACCGGCACATCTTCGACGAACAGGCATTGAAAAGCCGGCATGACCATGTTGATAAAACCACTGATAAAGCGTCCAACCAGGAAATACCAGGGATTGTTCGCAATGGCGTATATAAAAAATGGCACGGCCCAGCAAATAATATCAACCACGACCAGGACGCGTTTGCGCCCGAAGCGGTCCGCAATATATCCTCCTAAAAAAGAGCTGACAAGCTGGGTCAGGATGAAAACGCTGGCCAGCAGCCCCACCTGGAGATCACTGGCTCCCAGGGCCAGCATATACAGCGGCAGGTAGATATCAGCCCATTGGAAGGTGATGGCAGATACGCCTTCGGTGAGCACGATCACCCGGGCGTTGCCCTTTACGTTTGAAAACGGGCCTGGCATTTCAGTTCACCCGTGCAACCCGGGTTGGGGATTGTGGCGCGGCTCACGCACCCAGGCGGCGTAGAGCAGGCCGCCCAGGACTGACACTACCAGGGCTACCAGGAACATGGGTGGATATCCCACCAGGGTGGCCAGCCAGCCGCCGAGGATGGGCGACAGCGTTTTTGCTGGCGCCAGCAGGGTATTGGTCAGGCCGATGTAGGTCGGGCGGTCTTCAGGGGCGCAGAACTCCAGGATGATGTTCATCCCGGAGACCATATCGGCGGCCATCCCCGCTCCCAGCAGGGCAAAAGCCACGTACAACCAGGCCGGAGAAGAGGCCATCCAGGCCGCTACCGCCGCCAGCGCCATGGCGAAGGCCCCCAGCATCAGCACCAGCTTGTGGCCGCGCCGGTCGCCCAGGTTTCCCAGCAGCAGGTTCATCAGAGCCTGGCTGCCTACCAGCACCGCCGTCAGCGCGCCGGCCTCCGCCCCGCCCAGGGAGAAGCGTTCTACCCCATAAACCATGAAGAAGCCGGCCGCCATACCGCCTAGGTTGGCCACCGAGCGGCCGATCAAAAAATGCACGTAGTTCCTGTCACGCCGCAGTACGCCGGGAAGCTGGCGAAAGTAGTTGACCAACCCAATGGTCGGCTTGAAAGTAGGACTGACCGGTTCACGGTTAGACGCCAGGCCAAACCAGGAAATGAGCATGGCCGCCGATGTGATCAGGAAACACAGGGCGAAATTGTCCGGGAACGGTTTCCCGACCAGGATGCGCCCGGCTACGTATGCCCCGGCGATGCCCATGAAGGCTCCCAGGCTGTTCGAGACTCCCGACCACAGGCCGCGATGGCTGACCGGGATGACCTTGGCAATCAGGTCGTACCAGGCCGGGGTACACACGCCGTTTCCCGCCGCCGTGGTCGCCAGGAGCAAGAAGAAAGCCACCAGGGTGAGGGTTGGCGAAGGTTTGGCCAGCAGCCACAGCACCAGGCTGATCCATAGGAACGGCGTCCTTTCCGCCAGCCCGCCGACCAGCTTGACAAAAGGCAGTTTGCGTCGCAGGCTCTCGGCAAAGTTGGCCGTCAGGAGCTGTGGGAGAAGAAAACCCAGGCTGTAGGTGGCCGGGATCAGCCCGATCAGCAGTTTCGAAGGGGTGAGATGGCTGACCAGCAGGGGCATGATGGTAGACTGTGAGACGAGGGTGAAGCCAAACGAGTAAAACGACAGGTCCAGAGCGTTTACGGCAAAGTTCCAACGGAAATTGGATTCGACCTGGCGTTGGAATTCTAATTCTTCCGTCATGAAGCAGAACTCTTTCTCCTCCGCCGCAAACTTGAGAGGCGCCTGGCAAAAAGCCATAAAAACTTCATCCGGCACGCCAGCCGGCACCTCGCACCCGGCGCTGAGCATGTAGGCCGAGCCCCGGGCAGTTTGCAGGCAGTGCAGCGCCGATCGCTCGCAGCTTACCGGGCTGGCCTGAAGAATATCTGCGACCGGGTTCAGGTTTCCCTTGTAACATTTCCCGGCCGGCTGATAGACCTGCCGAGCAGCCGCCAGATCAACCAGGTGATCCACATTGAACAAATCGGCTCCCGAGCGGACCATATCTGCCAGCAGGTGGGTCGTCTTTCCGCAAATATGCAGCTTTACCAGGCCGCCGGCCTGGTGGATGGCAGCGCAAACGCGCTGCTCATAGGGCAGAACAAATTCTCGGAACATCCTGGCTGAAACCAGTGAAGCCGCCGCGTCCCCGGCCCCGATCATTGGAGCGCTGGCTTCGAGTTGTAAACGGGAGAACTCAATTACCAATTCGGTGAGGAATTCCAGGATGCGGTGCGCCAATCCAGGATCTTCGAGCAGCATGAGCATGAATTGAGACACCCCGCACAGCGAACAGGCTTCGGCAAAGGGCATGTCCACCCAACCTAATACCAGGCATTCGTCGCCCACGGCCTCCACCATCTCACGGATAGCCAGCGCACGGTCGGCTGCACGCGTTTTCGAATCCGCCAGGTCGGGTTTCTTCAGAATTTTTAAGCTATCATCCGAGGTAATGACCGGCCAGGCAAGATAAGGCGTTTTATCTTCCGGGTAGACCATCTCTCCCCCCAGGTCCGCAGAGAGCCGGAAAGCATCGCTGCAGGCAGTGATCGCATCCACGCCAAACCTATCCCGCATCATCAGTTGGGCTTCTGCCAACACATGGCCATTGGTAGCAAACAGCCGGTAAGGGACCTTGAAGCGGTCGGCAGCCATGAACATCAGTAATGGGAATACTGGCGTCCGGTCAACCGGTTCACCGTGTATCGCGGCCAGAGTTCTTTCTTTGCTGCTCAAAACCATGGAGAATTGAATCCTTAATTGCCACTTGAGTGTCGAACGATAATCTCAATCGGCAGAATGATCTCCTGATACTGCGGAGGAGCTTGCCCGGCGATGCGAGCAAGCAGTAATTCGGTGGCCTGTTTGCTCATTTCATAAGCAGGCTGTGGATTCCGGGAATTGTCGGAATCTTTAAGATTCCCCAGGCCACCAGGCCGGACGTTTACAATTGGGCGGGTTTGGCAGCCGGCTGTTCCTGCCCGGCCTCTCGGGCGCTAGGGTCTTTCAACCAGAAAGCCACCACCACGCACACCAGCAGCAGGCCGACCGAGAGCAGCAGCGCCGGGGTGAAGGCGCCATCCGGCGTGCGCATGGCTTCCATGATGTAGACAAAGACCACCGAAACCTGGCCAAACAGCGCGATCAGCCCGTTCGAGGTGCCTTCCGGGGTTGGGTAGGTGATTTCCGCCACGTACTGCATCCCAACCGGGTTGGCGCTTACCATGAAAAAGCCGATGGAAAAAGCAGATACGATCAACCAGAAAAAATCGGTGGAAAAAGCCATCCCCACCAGGCCGGGTACGGCAAAAAGGACGCCCAGCATGATGAAAATTTGCCGTTTATGCAGTTTATCCGAGGCGGTGGACAGGATAAACGCCCCAATGATCCCGCCCACCAGCAGCACCGCCCCTACCGTGCCTGCCTGGGTGGGAGTGAAACCGCGCGGGCGCAGGATATCTTCCACCCAGGTCGAAATACCGTTGAAGACGCCCATGGCAATAAAATAAATGAATACGAACATCCAGAAACGCGGCACTTTGAGGGCGTGCTTGAGGCCGTCCAGCATCAGGGCGCGCTCTTCCATCCCGGCCGGGCAGGGCGGAGTGGGTGGATTCTCGCGGGCGAAGGCCAGGAACAACAGCGCCGAGAGGCCTGCCAGCGCGCCGTATACCAACTGCACGTTGGGAATAGACATCGACAAAATGAGCGTAGGAGTAAGCGCCATACCCAGGGCAATCCCAATCAGAGGTGGCGATAGTCGCCAGCCCTACCGCTGTGGCGCGTTCCTCCACGGCAAACCATTTCGCCGCCACCTTGGTCCAGGCGTTCATCATAAAAGGTTGGGCGATGCCAAGTCCAATCGTGCTCAACAGCACCAGGTTGTAGTTAGGGCCAGCCAACCCGCGTAAGATCGCGCAGATGCCCATCAGGACTGCCCCAATGCTGACCCCAATCCGGAAACCGTAGGTGTCGATCACCCAGGAAACCGGGATAGACAGAGGAATAAAGACAATCATGAAGGTCATTGCCAGCAGGCCGATCTTCAGGTCAGATACGCCATAATAGAGGGCCGCCGGCCCGGTGATGGGGGCATAGGTGATCCACAACACCTGGATGGCGAGGTTGACGAACATAAAGACTGCCAACACCACCCAGCGGTAACCGTAAACCTTGAATTTCTGCTCTGGCATGCGCGTTGCTCCTCTTCGTAGAGATTTCTAATCTATGTAATTAACCCCGCTGTGCGTAAAAGTGTTCACCTGTGGCTCTTCCAGGCATCTGCCAGGACCGGCCTACCCGAAGGATTGGTGTTCGGTGCGGGAGATGATTTCGTCCTGCAGGGCTTCGCTCAGGTTGCAGAAGTAATCGCTGTAGCCGGCCACGCGCACGATCAGGTTGCGATACTGGTCAGGGTCCTGCTTGGCAGCCCGCAGGGTGGCCGCATCGACCACGTTGAACTGGATGTGGTGGCCGTCCAGCCGGAAGTAAGCCCGCACTAGGGCAACCAGTTTGTCCAGGTCGTCGTCGTCTTGCAGCAGCGCCGGGGAAAATTTTTGGTTGAGCAGCGTGCCGCCGGTGCGGGCGTGGTCCATCTTGGCGACCGACTTGAGCACCGCCGTAGGACCGCGCCGGTCGGCGCCCTGGACAGGCGAAACCCCTTCAGAAAGCGGCTCCCAGGCGTGCCGTCCATCCGGCATAGCGCCTGTCACCGAACCGAAATAGACGTGCACGGTGGTCGGCAGCAGGTTGATGTGGTATTCACCCCCGCGGGTATTCTTGCGCCCATCCACGGCGTTGAAATAGACCTCAAAAACCGAGCGCATCACATCGTCGGCCCGGTCGTCGTCATTGCCGTAGCGCGGGGTCTTGTGCAGCAAGGTCTGGCGCAGGCCTTCCTGCCCGGCAAAGTTATCCGCCAGCGCCGCCAGCAGGTCGCCCATCGCCAGCGTTTTATGCTCGTACACATGATGCTGGATGGCGGACAACTCATCCGTGATCGAGCCCAACCCGACGCCCTGGATATATGAGGTGTTGTAACGCGCCCCCCCATCGTGATAATCTTTGCCGTTAGTAATGCAGTCATCGATCAGCAGGGACAGGAAGGGGGCCGGCATATAACGGGCGTAAAGTCGCTCGATCAGGTTGTTGCCGCGCACCTTGACGTCGATGAAGTAATTCACCTGCTTCTCGAACGCTTCAAAAAGCCTTGAGAAAGACTGGAACTGGCCCGGGTCGCCGCCCGGAGCGTCCAGGCCAATCTTCTTACCGCTACGCGGGTCCACCCCGTTATGCAGGGTAATTTCCAGCACCTTGGGCAGGTTGAAGTAGCCGGTCAGGTTATAGTTTTCCTTGCCGAAGGCGCCCACCTCAACGCAGCCGCTCGACCCGCCGTTGCGCGCGTCCACCAGGGATTTGCCCATGCGCACCAGCTCCTGCACGATCAGATCGTGGTTGAAGATCGAGGGCTGCCCATATCCGGTGCGAATAATGCGGGCCGCGCGCTGGATGAAGCGGTCGGGATTCTTTTTGCTGACCTGGATTGAAGAGCTGGGCTGCAGCAGGCGCATCTCTTCGATCACGTCCAACAGCAGGTAGGTGACCTCGTTGACCCCATCCGAGCCATCTTCGCGCACGCCGCCCAGGTTGATCTGGGCAAAGTCGGTATAGGTGCCGCTCTCGGCGGCAGTCACGCCCACCTTGGGCGGAGCAGGCTGGTTGTTGAACTTGATCCAGAAGCACTGCAGCAGCTCTTCGGCCTGGGCCCGGGAGAGGGTACCATCCGCCAGGCCCTGCTGGTAGAACGGATTAAGGTGCTGATCCAGACGGCCCGGGTTGAAGGCGTCCCAAGTGTTCAGCTCGGTCGTCACCCCCAGGTGAACGAACCAGTAATACTGCAGCGCCTCCCAAAAATCGCGCGGGGCGTGGGCCGGCACGTGCGAGCAAACCTCGGCAATGCGCTCCAGCTCCTGCCGGCGCTGGGGGTCCTGCTCGGCCTGCGCCAGGGCGCGCGCCTGCTCGGCGTGGCGGGCAGCGAAGCGCACCAATGCGCCGGCGCAGATCGCCATGGCCTTCAGCTCTTCCTGCCGGGCGTATGCCTGGGAGTCGTTCAGGTAATCCAGCCTGTCCAGGCTGGCCTGGATTTCCTGCTGAAAATCCAGCATGCCTTTGCGATAAATTTTATTATCCAGAACGGTATGCCCAGGCGAGCGCTGTTCCATGAACTCGGTGAAGATGCCGGCTTCGTAGGCCGCTATCCATTCCACGGTCATCTCCTGAAAGAGCAGCTCGCGCATCGTCCGCCCCTGCCAGAAGGGGATGATTTTCTCCTGGTACACCTGGCTAGCCTGGGGCTTGACTTTGAAGGAAATTTTGGGGCGCGAATCGATGATTTCCAGGTCGGTCAGGGAATGGCAGCACAACTCCGGGTAGGTGGGGGCGGCTTGCGGCTGCGGGCCTTTTTCACCCACAAGCAGCTCACCCGGGTTGATGCAGATGGCCTTGTGCTCCATCAGGTACTGGAAAACCCGCGCCCGCTGCACGGGAATGGAAACCAGGCTGTGTTCCTGCTGGTAAAATTCTGTGATCAACTCAGCCCGCTCGGTGGAAAGAGTGGGGACGGCTTCAAGGCTCTGCTGGCGTAATCGCACGACGCGTGGAGTGCTGGACATTTGGAAACTCCTCTTACCGCTAAATCCAACCTGTGGCGTGAGACAAGGATTGACTTATTGGGATTTACCGTGGAGGTCCCGTATTTTGGGTGTGAGCGTGCGTAGCACGCTCACACCCAAAATCTGGGAGTTCACCACGGCTATTCCCAAAGAACACAAGGATTTCGCGCTTATTTTATCATAATTGGCATTGCATTGATCACGCAAGATTTTATTTGATTTCAAAACAACTTAAATATTCGGAGTTCAACTCCGAATATTCAAGTTATGCTTTTATCCCTGGATCGCAGAAAAATCCAGCCCGTATCATTTTCCCGCGGGTGTAAAGCTTTGCGCAAAGACGAAGATGCTGCCCTTTTCTTGATATCCACACACCTCCACCACCCTGCCATCCACCGGTAAGCCGGCTGAAGGAACCGCAATCCAGACTTGCTGCTCACTTTTCAGGTCGAGCGTACTCAGGATTATCATCCCAGGCTGGTAAGGTTCTTGGGCAAAGGCTTCTTTGTATGAAAATTCCTTTACGCCGTGGATCAAATCGCTCATGCGCAGGTCCGGAAGATGTGACGAAGGCGCCGCGCCATCAGCAATTATCTGGACATATGAACCCTTATTGATGCGAAAGGTGAAAGCAGTTTCATTAGAAGGACAATCCAACTTCAGGCTGGCCGGTTTTTGCGCCAGGGATTTTACGATAAAGGGACCCACTATCACACACACCACTAATAATCCTGACAATACCAGGCCTGGAGAACGAAATGGGATTGTGTGAGGTTGTTTCTCATCTGTTTCAACTATAAAACGGAAACCTAACCAACCTAAACTAATGGAGGGGATCACCACGATGAAAGGGGTTGCCGCGGCATAAGTGCGCATGCGGTCCGAATCCCTGCTAGGAACAAAGGGGGTGGATAAGAGGATACCGGCCAGGCAGGCCAGGAGCAGGAAGCTGCCAGGGTGTCTGTATTTTTTGAGCAGATATCCCAATCCGAACAAGCTCAGGAAGAACAAAGCTGCCCTTATTTCCAACGCGTCCCGGATAAAGTTAAAGGCGCCATATTGGACGGTAAAGAAATCGGTAAAAAACTTTCCTATCCCAGTAAGAAAAAGGCCCGGTTTGGAACGAATTTGCTGAAAAGCAAAACTATAGATAGCCGCAGATTGTTGGTCTTGGGGTAAGCCGGTGACAGAGGGATGGTCCTGGTAAACCCGGTCCCAACTCTTGCCCCCCATCGCCAACCCGTAGAATGTGGGAGGAAAGCGCGAAAACATGGCCGTCCCAGGAACAACCATACTTTTGATCATCAGCAAGTTGAGAGCGAAAGGCAGGAAGATGGCCCCGCAGCTAATTAATGACGGGAGCACCCAAGTTTTGAAAGAATTCGAGCGTCGAAATTTGATCACAAACCACACAACTAAAAATGGCAATATCAACAAAGGTCCAGGGCGGACATTCATGGCCAGGGAAGCCAGAAATAATCCAAAAACCGTAGTCCAGAAGTTGCTTGTGCGGGCGCCCTGCAGGAGGAAAGCCAGACTGAGCGCGCCGAATGCCAGCCCCAGGTTCTCAGTATAAGTCACCCCAATAAACTGGCGGGTAATAAACAAACAGCAGGTACATGGTAAAGGCGGCTGGGGCCGCCCCGAAATTACGATTGACCTCACGTGCGGCAGCATAACAGCACAGTATAGTAATTGCCACCATAATCGCGATCGCGACCTGCAAATTGGATCCCGTCAGGCGAAGCAGCACCGCCAGGAATAACGAAAAAATAGGACGCCCTCCCCAGCTCCGGATAGGAAAGCCATTCAACAGGAGTTGCGCTTCGGTGTAATAGTTTGAGGCGTCTTTGTATGGAAGGAGGCCCATGACAACAGGCTCCTCACTGATCCCCGAATTCCACAAGCAGGCC
Source organism: uncultured Chloroflexia bacterium (assembly GCA_963820415.1). Lineage (GTDB taxonomy): Bacteria > Chloroflexota > Anaerolineae > Anaerolineales > Anaerolineaceae > CAWFZT01. The sequence goes on from CAWFZT010000006.1 coordinate 1,180,453, forward strand.
AAAGCAAAACTCGCCAGGACGAGCACAATACTCAAGCCGATCAAATTGGCGACCCATCCCGAGTGTCGAAAACCAAAGTAAAGCAGGAATAAAACCGGAAAGCTAAGCAGCGCCAGGTCATAACGGAAAATTAAGGTAACCGGTCCTGGAATTTGGATTCTGAGAAATAAACCATAAAGGGACAGGGCAAACAGGATGGCAGCAATCTCCAACAGCGGGCTGCTTCTGGCCGGCCTGCGAAATAGCGCTTTATTTTCTGCCAAAATTTCCGGACGAGGCTGATTGGCAAGCCACAAAAACAAGCCGGCTTGCGCACTGACCAGTAAGGCCCACAGGAATAAAGGGTAATACCTGTCGTACAAAATATTATACTGAGGCATTACCAGCTCAAGCGTTCCCTTCCAACCAAACACAATCACCCACAGCGCTAGAATTAAAAAAGACAGCGCGTGGGGAGCGCCGCCCAAAAACCCCGGCGTGCTCAACCAGGCCAACCATTTTTGGGCAGTTTGCGGCCGGCGTAAAACTGTCACCCCAACCCATACCAGGCCAGCCATAACGATTGTGCAGACCACCAGGAGAGCCATCTGCCGGCTGGTAAACCCTGCGGTTGAACGCGCCTGGCTGCCGAAATTCTTCACCAGGGAGATCGATAAGACCGCGCCTTCTAAAGCGCTTAGAAAACATAAGCTGGCCAGGGCCAAACGCGCCCGGCGATCAGCGTCGAAAAGGACCGGGAAGACCTTGGCGAGAGAGAGTCTCGATATATTTTTCAGGTTCACGATCAAAGCCTAAACAGGAAGTATCTGGGATACCAGATTATAAACCTGAACACAGGCAGTTTGACCATGGGTAAGGGACAACCAAAGAAATTTGCGGGTATATAATCCAAATGGTTTTTTTATTTTTCACCAGGAGCTTTGAATGGTCAAGCAAACCCTGATTGGGGCCTGGCAGTTCCGCCAGGCGGGCGCCGGGACATGGCTGCCTGCCAGCGTGCCGGGCGCCGTGCATACTGACCTGATGGCAGCCGGGCGCATCCCCGACCCGTTCGTCGGTGAAAATGAGTTGCAGGTCAAATGGGTCGCCGATCAAAACTGGGAGTACCGGCGAGAGTTTGAAGCAAGCGCTGCCCTGTTAGCCGAGGAGCGGGTATTCCTGGTTTGCGACGGGCTGGACACCCTGGCAGAGGTTTCACTGAATGGGCAGCTCCTTGGCCGCACCGATAACATGTTCCGCCAGTACCGTTGGGAGGTCAAAAAGCTGCTCCAGGCTCCAGGGAAAAACACCCTTCTGGTTGTGTTCAGCTCGCCATTGGCCTATATTAAAGCGCGCCAGGCCGCCCGGCCCCTCCCCACGATCATGAATGGCGGCATGGCGCACCTGCGCAAAGTGCAGAGCCATTTCGGTTGGGACTGGGGTCCCACGCTGCCAACCTGTGGCATCTGGCGTGAAATAACCCTGGAAGGCTGCTCGACCGCCCGCCTGGAGGATGTGCACGTGCGCCAGGTGCACGCAGATAGCAGTGTAGGCCTGTCAATCACAGCCTCTCTCGACCAGTGGGTTACCGGCGATCTTAGCCTGGCCCTAACCCTCACCGCCCCGGACGGCTCAGTCAGCCGCGCCGCGCCGCCGTTCGACCACAACCAGGCCAAAGTTGACCTGATCATCCAGGATCCGCAGCTTTGGTGGCCTAACGGCCTGGGCTCCCAACCCCTGTACAAGGTGGAAGTGAGTTTACTTCCCAGTGTACAGGCAGGGCTGGGCCAAGCACAGCCGCTCGACCGGCGGGCTTACCAGGTAGGGCTGCGCACGCTCGAATTACGCAATAACCCGGATGAATGGGGTCAATCCTTCACCTTCGTGGTCAATGGCCTGCCTATTTTTGCCAAAGGCGCCAACTGGATCCCGGCCGATTCTTTCGTGACCCGCTTCAGCGACGCATCATTGGAGCATTTGATCCGCAGCGCCGCGGCGGCCAATATGAACATGCTGCGGGTATGGGGCGGCGGCTATTACGAAGACGAGCGCTTCTACGACCTGTGCGACCGCTATGGCATCCTGGTCTGGCAGGATTTTCTCTTTGCCTGCGCCCCATACCCGCTGGATGAGCCAGCCTTCCTGGAAAACGTGCGCGGCGAGGTGATAGAGAACGTCCGCCGCCTGCGCCATCGCGCCTGCCTGGCGCTGTGGTGTGGTAACAACGAAATCGAGCTCATGTGGAGGATGTGGAACAGGACCAAGAATGCTGGCCTGACCGCCGCCTGCGAGCAGTTTTTCCACCACCTGCTGCCGGATTGGGTACGGACCGAAGACCCCGACCACGCCTGTTGGCCCAGCTCGCCTTCCTCGGGCGACTTCATGCAGAACCCCAACGGGGACAGCCGCGGCGACACTCACCTGTGGCAGGTGTGGCATGGGCTAGCCTTTCAACTTTTTCCGCAAGCGTTTTACCCGCTTCTGCAGCGAATTCGGCCTGGAAGCGCTGCCCGATATGCAGACTATCGCCAGCTTTGCCAGCCCAGAGGATTACGATTTGAAGTCCAGGGTGTTCCTGCACCACCAGCGTTGCGCCGGCGGCAATGACAAAATGATCTACTACCTGGCCAGCCGCTTCCGCCTGCCGGCTGCCTTCGCCGATGTGGTTTACCTGACCCAGATCGACCAGGCCGAAGCCATCCGCACTGGGGTGGAGCATTGGCGGCGCAACCGGCCGCGCTGCAGTGGGGCGCTCTACTGGCAGCTCAACGACTGCTGGCCGGTGACCTCGTGGGCCAGCATCGATTACGCCGGCCGCTGGAAGGCCCTGCAATATACCGCCCGGCGCTTTTTTGCCCCGGTTGCGCTGTCTCTCGAAGACGACGGCAGCCAGGTCGGGGTTTACCTGGCTAACGACACCCCACAAGGCTGGCAGGGAGAACTGCGCTGGTCGCTGGAAACCCTGCAAGGCAAAAAGATAGAAGCCGGTCAAGAGGCGGTGAACGCGGTTCCCCTGGCGCCATCTCTCCTACACAAATTTGATTTCACCCACCAGATTCGCCAACACGGCTCCAAGAACCTGGTTTTCGTAGCCGAGGTGTGGCAGGCCGGCCAACGCCTGTCGAGCCAGGTGGCAATCTTCGCCTTGGAAAAGGACCTGTGGCTGCCCGACCCCGGCCTTGCTTACACAATCCAGGTAGAGAACGAAGAGTTGGTCATCGACCTTTCAGCCAGGGCGCTGGCGCGCTTTGTGGCCCTATCATTCTGCGGGGCCACAAAGTGCGTCATCTTCAGCGACAACTTCTTCGACCTGCCGGCCGGGCGCATGCAGCGCGTCAACTGCCCGCTGCCAACCGGTTGGAACCTGGGGCAGGCGCGCCAGAACCTGATCGTTCGCTCGCTGGCAGACGTCAAACCGGCTGGGACGGCGCTCTCCGATCGCATCCAGCACCTCCTGATTGGCCTTAAACCGGCCAACCTGGTTGGCCAACTGTTTTCCAGGTTAATGTAAACCTTGCTATAATCGAATTAACCCTCCGACACTTATTTTTCGTATCTGTAAGGATAATTCTATGAGCGACCAAACCACAACCTCATCCAGTTCCACACGCCAACGCTTCTTATTCGACCCAGCCTGGCGCTTTTACCTGGGCGAACCTGCCTTCCCCCTGCCCGAATCGCCCAGGGATGAATTTCCCCTGGCACACTTTCTTCCTATTGGAATTATGGATACGTGCGGTTTCCCAAAAGACAATTATTACTATTACCAATCCTGGTGGAGCGACCACACCGTTTTACACATTCTGCCTCACTGGAACTGGCCCGGATGCGAGGGCAAGGTGATCGACGTATAGTGTTTCAGCAACTGCGATGAGGTAGAGCTATTTCTAAATGGCGCCAGCCTGGGCCGAAAATCGGTGCCAGCCAACAGCCATGTGGAATGGCCGGTGCCTTACGCCCCGGGTGTGGTGGCAGCGCGTGGGTACAGAGATAACCAGGAAGTCGCCTACACCGAACGCCGGACCACCGGCGCACCGGCGCGCCTGACTTTGCATCCCGACCGGAAAAAGGTCTGGGCCGATGGTGAGGATGTGGTGGTAGTCAAGGTGGCCGTCGAAGACGAGCACGGCCTGGTAGTACCCGAGGCGTCTACCCTGGTGCATTTCAGCGTCGAAGGCAGCACCAAAATCCTGGGAACAGGCAATGGCAACCCGTCCAGCCACGAAGCTGACAAAGCTTCCCAACGTTCAGCCTTCGGTGGATTGTGCCAGGTGACGGCTAGCCGTGCAGGCTACCACCCAACTGGGCGATATCCTGCTGCTGGCTGAGGCGCAAGGCTTGCTCCGCGCCCGGGCGGTGATCAAGGCGGAGGAGAGTACCCTGCGGCCAAGGATGTAAGACACTGGCGCTGGCCGGATGTTCAAGGTAAAATCGGGCTTCTACCAGGGAAAATACCGCTTATGGCTCACCCGCTGTTTACCGCGCTCAAAAACTTCAAGGGCAACGCCCGCGGCGTCGTTTTTACTGAACCGATGTGGGGCATCCCTTTTAATTTATACGCGCCTTACGTTTCGGTCTATATGCTGGCCCTGGGGCTTAGCGACCGGCAGATCGGGACAGTCATCAGCATTGGGCTGGCTTTCCAGGTTTTCACGGCCTTGCTGAGCGGGATGATCGCGGATAAGTTAGGCCGCAGACGCGCCACGCTGATCTTCGATCTCCTTTCGTGGAGTGTCCCCACCCTGATCTGGGCCATATCCCAGAACTTTTACTACTTCGTGGTGGCTGCTATCTTTAACAGCATGTGGCGTATTCCTCAGACTTCCTGGACCTGCCTGTTCGTGGAAGACAGACACACCAAACCGAAACAGCTCGTGGATATCTATACCTGGCTTTATATCTCGGGCTTGCTGACCGCTTTCGTCTCGCCCATTGCTGGCCTGCTGATCCACTTTTATACGCTGATCCCCACCATGCGCGGACTGTACCTGTTTGCCAGCGTAATGATGGCGATCAAGGCCCTTTCCACGAACGCTATGGTTAAAGAAACCGAGCATGGCCTGCAACGCATGCAAGAAACAAAACACCAAAGTGTTTTAACTAACCTGCGCGAATACCGGGGAGTGTTCAGGATCTTCCTCAAATCGCCGCGTACGTTGTACACCCTGGGAATCATGCTGGTGATGAGCTCCTGCACCACCATCAGTAATACTTTCTGGTCAATCCTGGTCACCTCACGATTGCACATCCCTGCCCAGGACCTGGCTTACTATGCCTTCGCACGCTCGGGCATCATGCTGGTGTTCTTCTTTGTTGCCATGCCGGCCATCCGTGAAATGCATTTCAAACGCCCTATGCTGTTCGGGTTTGCCGGTTATATCATCAGCTTGCTGATCCTGGTAAACATCCCGGAAAAAAACTATTTTCTGCTGCTGGTCAGCACCTTGCTGGAAGCATGCAGCTATGCTACGGTCAGTCCGCAGGTCGACCGTATGGTGGCAGTGTCAATTGATCCACATGAACGCGCCCGCATCCTGGCGATCATTTATATGATAGTCGTCATCTTGACCACCCCGTTCGGTTGGATCGCGGGTGCGCTGTCACAGATCAACCGGGTGTTGCCTTTTCTGATAAACATGACCTTTTTTGCTATCGGTGGTCTGTTGGCATTCCTGGCAGCCAGGCTTCCCCCACCCGAACCCACCCCAGCGCCCCATGTTGAGTAATTACGCCTGGCCTTGCTTATCGATGCGCCAGAGCAGCATTCCATCCATATCCCCATACTGGCGCATGCCGATCTTTTGCAACACACGCTGTGACGGGAAGTTATCTGGGAGGGTTTCAGCCGTTACTGCCCGGCAGCGGCCGGATTGAAAGGCCCATTCCACCAGCAGCCTGGCGGCTTCAGTCATATAGCCCTTGCGTTGGTAGGCCTCCTCGATCCCATAACCAATTTCTACCTCGCCCAGCCCATTGGGAATACCCTTGAAGCCAATTTGCCCGGCGCCGTAGGGCGCCAGGCGCGGCACGATCAGCCAGTAGGTGTACCATGGATGGTCGCTCTTGGCCGCCTGCTCCATTTTCGAGATCTTGATATGGCTGGCGCGCTGGACCGCTCCGGCAGGGTCAATCGGAGCAATGGCGAACCCGAGTTCACGCTCCAAATCCTGCGGGGAGTGCTGGGACTGTTTGAGCTGCTCGAGGGTTAGCGCTACCAGGCGCAGCCTGGGAGTGTTAATTTCGACCATCGTTAATCGACAAGCGCCTGATAGACCAGGTTGCGGAAATCGGTCACCACCGGATAGGTATCGCCGGGCATATATTGCAGCATCAGGATGCCGATCAGATTTTCTTTGGGATCGATCCAGAAATTGGTATTGGCAGCCCCGCCCCAGCCGTAATTGCCGGCCGAGCCCAGGTTCTGGTATTTGGCCAGGTCGCGCACCACGCTGACCCCCAGGCCAAAGCCTTCGTGCGGGTTGCCAAAGCAATCCACGCCGGCCGGCAAATGGTCCAGGGTCATCAGCTCAACCGTCTTGCGCCCGAGCAGGCGCGCCCCTTCCAGCTCGCCATGATTGAGCAGCATCTGGCAAAAGCGCAGGTAGTCCTGCGTGGTGGAGACCAAGCCCCCTCCGCCGGAAGGCGCCTTGGGAGGATTTAAGTAGTGGCTTCCTTCCACCTTCTCGACCACCTTCATGCCGCCCTTTTTCTCCGGCCCGTAAACGACGGTAAAGCGCCCGACTTTTTCAGGGGGCACGTAAAAAGCAGTATCGACCATGCCCAGTGAGTTGAAGATGTGCTGCTTGAGAAAATCCTCGAAGGGCAGGCCCGACACCACCTGCACCAGGTAGCCAAGCACGTCGACTGCCGTGGAGTAGCGGAAGTTGGAGCCCGGCTGGAAGGCCAGAGGAATTCCAGCAATCGCTGTCACCAGCTCTTCCAGGGTCATCTTGGGATTGCGGTCCTGCTTAGCCCAAACGTTCTTCCGATACAGCTCATCGATGTAGAAATTGTCATCGAAACCGTAACTTAACCCAGCCGTGTGGGTAAGCAGGTCGCGGATGGAGATGGGCCGCCTGGGTTCGATGAGGCGTTTGTCTGAATTAACTGTGTTGTCGAGCACTTTTATATCTTTGAAAGCCGGGATGTACTGGTGCACGGGATCCGTCAGTCGAAAACGGCCTTCCTCGAATAACATGAGTACGGCCGTGCTGGTGATCGGTTTGGTCATGGAATAGATGCGGAAAAGGGAATCGGTCTGCATCGGCTTTTTGCCGCGGATATCCGCCATGCCAAACTTATCGAAATGGACAATCTTGCCTTGCCGTGCAATTAAGGTAACTATGCCGGCCAGCTTCTTTTCATCCACATACTGCTGCATGACCTGGTTGATGCGCCCCAGCCGCTGGCTGGAAAACCCCATACTTTCTGGTTGGACGGTTTCCATAATTTTTATCCCTCTCTCGTTATTTGAATCATTCATCGGACGATCTGCCGATGTACTTAATCATAACATATTAGGTCACTTACCCAGGCTAGATGCAGGCTGGAACGTTGAAGAGGCTGGCGCAATGCAAATTCCCGGCTTTTCCGAAAAAGCCGGGAATTTTCGATCAACCCTCAAGGATTTTCTTGGCCTGGTCGAGCTGCTCCATTACCGCTTTCGGGGCAGTGCCCCCATAAGCGGCCCGCTGGGCGACCGAGACCTCCGGGTCAAACATCTGGAACAGGTCGTCCGCAAAAGCCGGTTGGATAGCCTGCCATTCTTCCAGGGGTAAAACCGCCAGCGAGACATTCAGCTCATCGGCGCGCCGCACCGCCCGCCCGACTGCGGCGTGCGCCTGGCGGAAAGGCACACCGTGTTTTACCAGGTAATCGGCCAGGTCGGTCGCCATCACCTGCGGGTTGATCGCAGCCCGCATCCACTCGCCGCGCACCGTCAGGGTGGCGAGCAGCCCGCTCATCACCGGAAGCAGCAGCGAAAGAGTATCGGCGGCTTCGAAGACCGGTACTTTATCCTCCTGCAAATCTTTATCGTAAGCGGAGGGCAAGCCCTTGAGCATGGTCAGCAATCCCACCAGGCGGCCAATCAGGAACCCGCTGCGCCCGCGTGCCAGCTCGAGCGGATCAGGGTTCTTCTTTTGCGGCATCAGGCTGGAACCGGTGGAATATTCGTCTGCCAGGACGATGAAACCATATTCGCTGGTGGAATACAGGATCAGCGCTTCTGCCAGGCGGCTGAGGTGCACCCCCAGCAGGGCTGCCCAGAACAGGAACTCGGCGGCAAAGTCGCGGTTGGCGACCGCATCCAGGCTGTTGGGAGCCGGCGCATCGAAGCCCAGGTCGCTCGCCAGGGCAAAGCGATCGATGGGGAAGCTGGTGCCTGCCAGCGCCCCGCTGCCCAACGGCATGATCCGGGCGGCGCGGTAGACAGCCTGCAGCCTTTCCCGGTCACGCTGCAGCGGCCAGAAGTGAGACAGCCACCAATGGCTGAGCAGGACCGGCTGAGCCTGCTGGAAATGGGTATAGCCAGGTAAAATGACGCCCCAATCCTTATCAGCGCGCTGCACCAGGGCGCTCTGAAGCCCGGCAAGCTCTTTCTCCAGGGTGAGGGCCGCTTCCTGTACCCACAGGCAAAAATCGGTTGCTACCTGATCATTACGGCTGCGCCCGGTGTGCAGTTTCCCACCCACCGGGCCAACCAGCTCGGTCAGGCGGCGCTCTACGGCCGTGTGTATGTCTTCATCGCTGTCCTGGTATGCAAAGGCAGCCTGGTTAAACTCTTCCAGGATGGTTTCCAAGCCCTGTACGATCAGGCTGGTCTCTTCCCCTGGGGCCAGCACTCCGGCCCGCGCCAGCGCTCTGGCCCAGGCGATGCTGCCGCGCACGTCCACTTGCGCCAGGCGCTGATCGAATGGCAAAGAATTGTTCAACCGGGCAGCCAGCGCATCCAGCGAGCCGGATAGTCCGGCCTGTCCATAGTTTCATAAGCTACTCCTGATTTTTAGTCGCGCACAATCTGGTCGAACGGCACAGGCGGGATATCCTCACCCAGGCCCTTCATCATCGCCTGCACCTTGGAAGGCAGGCTGAACAGGCGGATGAATCCGGCCGCGTCGGTGTGGTCATAGACCGGGGAATGCCCGAAGGTGGCAAATTCCTCGCGGTACAGGCTGTACGGGCTGGTGCGCCCGGCAACAATCAGGTTGCCCTTATACAGCTTCACCTTGATTTTACCAGTGACTACCTTTTGGGTTTCTTTGAAGAAGGCATCCAACGCCTGGCGCAGAGGGGTGAACCACTGGCCAAAGTAGATCATTTCTGCGTAACGCTGGGCAATGACATCTTTATAATGCAGGGTCTCGCGATCCAGCGTGATCGATTCAAGCTCCTGGTGGGCGAAGCTGAGGATCGTTCCGCCCGGGGTTTCGTAGACACCCCGGCTTTTCATTCCCACCAGGCGGTTCTCGACCAGGTCGATGCGCCCAATGCCGTGCATCCCGCCCAGGGCGTTGAGCGTTTCCACCAGCTTGACCGGCGCAAGCGCAGCGCCGTTCAGGCTGACCGGCGCGCCCTCTTCGAAGCCAATCTCCAGCACCTCCGGCTGGTTGGGGGCATTTTCGGGTGAGACGCTCATCTGGAAGAGCGATTCGTCCGGGGCGTAGTTGGCGTCTTCGAGCGGACCGCCTTCGTGTGAAATGTGCCACAGGTTGCGGTCGCGGCTGAACAAGGAAGGGTTCTTGAAAGGTACCGGCAGGTTATGCGCTTTCAGGTAAGCCACAGCGTCTTCACGGGAATGAATATCCCATTCGCGCCAGGGAGCAATCACCTTCAGTTTGGGATTGAGGGCGGTGTAGGCCAGCTCAAAACGCACCTGGTCGTTGCCTTTGCCGGTGCAGCCGTGCGCCACTGCATCGGCGCCTTCTTGTTCGGCGATTTCCACCTGGTGCTTGGCAATCAGCGGGCGCGCGATCGAGGTGCCAAGCAGATACTTGCGCTCGTAGATCGCCCCTGAAGCCAGCATGGGGAAAAGATAATCGGTGCAGAACTCTTCGCGTAGGTCTTTGATGATCAGTTTGGATGCACCGCTCTGTTTGGAACGCTGCGGCAGGTCTGACATTTCCTCGCCCTGGCCAACATCGGCGCAAAAGCAGATGACTTCGCAGTCATAATTTTCACGCAGCCAGGGGACAATTACCGACGTGTCCAGCCCTCCCGAATAGGCGAGAACAACTTTCTTAACAGTTTGCTTTGGCATAGAAAACCTCCTCAGGGTTATGAAAAATAAAAAAGTCCCACCGGAAAGGTGGGGCCTGGATACGTACTGGAAAAGCAGAAACGAAAAAATCTTCCTGTTTTATCCCGACGTAATACGCCCAGCTTTCCGCAGTTGCGGGTCGCTGAGCAGTCGCCGGGAGCGTAGGCTTAATACTTTAGCTGCCATGAGCTTTATTCTATCGGTTTTGACGTATTTGTCAAGTGCTGTGAATTTTTTGCGAAACAATTTTTATGTGGCGTAAACAGGCTGGCCCGCCCCAGGGTATAATTAGCCCTATTCCTGGTAAAGATGGAGAATTCAATGGGGTACTTTCATTCAACCCAAAACCTGCTGGTCTGGCAGGAAGGCCAGCAAAAACTGTGGCTCCAGCCCTGGGGGGCGAACGGCCTGCGCGTGCAGGCCAATCTGTCCGGTTCGCCCCTCGAACTGCCCCAGGCGCTCCTTACAGTCGACCCGCCGTTCGCCTCAGAATTTCAACTGGAGATAGGTGAGCAGTCTGCCTCGATCCGCAACGGCAAGCTGCGCGCCGTGATCACCGGCGCGGGTCACCTGCAGTTCTTGCAGGCTGCCTCCGGAAAGGTGCTGTTCGAAGAACCGCACATCCAGTATTTTGCCCCACCCAGCCGGCATTTCAAGTACCGGGATGGTCGCCTTTACCAGATCGAAGCCTGGTTCAAGTCCAACGATGGCGAGAAATTCTACGGGCTGGGCCAGCACCAGCACGGCCGCCTGGATAATAAAGGCTCAGTGATCGAGCTCCAACAGCGCAACACCGAAGTTTCGATCCCTTTCATGGTTTCCAACCGCGGCTACGGTTTCCTGTGGAACAACCCCGGCCTGGGCCGGGTCGAGCTGGGGATGAACGCCACGCGGTGGGTGGCTTACGGCTCGCAGCAGCTTGATTATTACGTGGTTTGTGGGGATGATTATGCGGAAATCCTGCAGCGCTACGCCGATGTGACCGGGCATGCCCCTCCTATGCCCGAATGGGCCACCGGTTTCTGGCAGTGCAAATTGCGCTATGAAACCCAGGAGGAACTGCTAAACGTAGCGCGTGAATACAAACGGCGCGGGCTGCCGCTTGCGGTGATCGTCAGCGATTTCTTCAACTGGTCGCACATGGGCGATTGGCGCTTCGATCCCAGGTGCTGGCCCGACCCTTCCGCAATGACCCAAGAGCTCGAAGGGCTGGGAGATCAAGTTGATGGTCTCCATCTGGCCGACGGTCAGCCCGCTCAGTGAAAATTATACCGAGATGAAAGAGCGCGGCTTGCTGATCGGCAACGAACGCGGGGTCGACGCCCAGCACGTTTTCGTCGACCACGACGTTAATGGGCCAGCCTATTTCGCCTATTACGACGCCACCAACCCCGAGGCGCGCCGCTACATCTGGGACAAGGTTAAAAAGGGGTATTACGATCACGGCGTGCGGCTGTGGTGGCTGGATAACGACGAGCCGGATGCCAATCCCTGGAATCCAGAAAACCTGCACTTTTACCTGGGTAATGGGGTGGAGGTAGCCAATATTTACCCGTTATTACACCAGGCCGGTTTTTACGAGTCGATGCGCAGGGCTGGGGAAAGCGAAGTGGTCACCCTGTCTCGCTCGGGTTGGGCTGGCAGCCAGCGCTTCAGCTCGATCATCTGGTCGGGCGACATTGCCTCGACTTTTGAGGCGCTGCAGGCGCAGGTGCGGGCCGGCCTGAATATGGCTATGAGCGGCATCCCCTGGTGGACAACTGATATCGGCGGTTTCCACGGCGGCAATATTCATACCGATTACTTCCGCGAGTTGATCGTGCGCTGGTTCCAGTACGGCGTCTTCTGCCCGATTTTTCGACTGCACGGCTACCGCGAGCCGGCGCAAGGTCCCTTGCCGCGCAGCGGCGCTGACAACGAGGTCTGGTCATTCGGCGAGCCGGCCTACCAGCTAATCACCCGCATGCTGGCCCTGCGCGAGAAGCTGCGCCCATACATCCAGGAACAGATGGAAATTGCCAGCCAGTCCGGCCTGCCGCCCATGCGCCCGCTGTTTGTAGACTTTCCGGCCAGCCCGGCCTGTGAAAGCATCGAGGATCAGTTCATGTTCGGGCCCGAAATTCTGGTCGCGCCGGTGCTCCACCTGGGGCAACGCGAACGCAGCCTGTATCTGCCTGGGGGAGTGCGCTGGCTGGAGGCCTGGACAGGCCAGGTCTATCCGGGTGGGCAAACTGTCACCGTCTCAGCCCCGTTGGCACAGATACCGGTGTTTCTAAAAGAAGACAGCCGGTTGGCCAAAGTATTTCAGGCCCTGGTTCCTGCCGGGAGAGGGTCAGGGTAACCCCCGTCCTCCAGGGAGTGAATCTTCTTAGAGCCACAGATTGAGCAGCGCCGCCCGCGTAGCGATTGACTCGACCCAGGCCTGGCCGTTCACCAGGATGGATGGGCTGTTTTCTGCGTCCAGGTCCCAAAGCTCGCCGTGCAGGAAAACGTTCACGCCGTACTTTACTCCGGCTGAGGCGATCCGGCCCAACAGGGCATACTTATGCCATGCCTCGCCTTCCGTCAGACGGCTGGCATCAGCCGAGTCCACGTCGGCCGGCGCCTCTGCGCCGCTGTAACCGCCCCAGGGTTGAACCCATAGTCCCTTGCCCATGCTGAAAGAGGGCACGGCGATCAAGTAAGCCTTGAGGGATTTCATCTGTTCGTACGCCTGCGGATAAAAGGAATCGGCGCACACCAGCACCCCCAGCTTGCCCGCCGGCGTTTCGAAGACCGGTAAATTGCCGGTCAAACCGGAGGCAACAAAAGGCAGCTCCGTGGCGATTGGGAAGGATTTAATCGACAGGGCCGGGTGCACCTGCCCATCCGGTCGAAAAACAGCCGAAACGTTATAGAGCGCTCCTTTGCCGGGTGTAATCACCCCCTCCTGAATGCTGGGAGATGGAAGCAGGATGGACCCGCCGACAATCGTCACGCCGTATTTTGCCGCCAGCTTTGAAAATACCGCCTGGTAGGCCTGCGCCATCTGAGCGGCCTTGATGCGGAAGATGCTGGCATTGACTTTATTGCCATCTCTGGCTGAGAATAGTTCTTGAATGAAGGGCAGTAAATTGCTTAAGACGATCGAGCGCATGGCCTGGGTGATCGTTTTGGCCTGGTAGGCCTGGGCTTTTTCTCCCAAAACCACTAGCCAGGTTCCCAGGTATTCAGGCAGGACGGCTACGGTGCAGGGGTTCAACCAGCCTTTCTGGCTGGCAGCCTCCAGATAGCCGTCTATTTTTTCAAAAAAAGTTTCTTCTGAAGCGTAATCGGCGGCGAGCATGTAGGGCTGGATGCCCAGCAGGTTGCCTCGCCCGGCGTCGCTGCCTGATTCAACCCAATCATCCAGGTATAAATTCATTGTGGTTGATCCTTAAGCTTATCAGATTTTAGGATGTGAGCGTGCGAGGGCACGCTCACATCCTAAAATCTGAGTTCTTCCACTGGCATTATAGCATGAGTATTTGTCATTGACATATTCAACCATTGTCTATATAATTCGGTTCATTATGACCTCAGTTCTCGTTTCACTCGCAGTAGCTCTGGTTTTCCTGGTCAGCATGGATAGGATGATGTCTATGGCCATGCGCAGTTATTCCCAGCAGGCAGCGATTGTGACGGAACTGAGAAAAAAGCGTAAGCTCCCGTAATCCACCACAACGGTAAGTGTACGGGCTGCCTGATCCAGAGGCGGCCCGTTTTGTTTATCCCCAGGAAGGAACTACCCATGGCTCTCCCGCTTGCTGACCAAAATCAAGAATTTGATATAGTGACCGATCACCGGCTGCTGGTGATGAAATTCGGGGGCACTTCGGTGGGCACGGAAGCAGCCATGCGCCAGGTAGTGCAGATCATAGCCGCGGCTCAGCAGGATTGGCCGCGCCTAGTGGTGGTGACCTCGGCCCTTTCGGGGGTGACAGACCTGCTCATCCAGAGCGCCATACGCGCCGCTCATGGCGACCTGACCACCTTTACCCAGGCGGCGGCAGAGCTAAACGAACGGCACCTGAACATGGTGAGCGCCCTGGTGACCGACCCGCACCGCCAGGTCCAGGCGCGCCTTGAGATTTGCTGCCTGCTGGCCGATTTCAATAACCTGTGCCAGGCCATCCATGTGCTGGGGGAAGCCACGCCGCGCGCCCTGGATGCGGTGGCTTCGCTGGGTGAGCGCATGAGCGTGCGCATCCTGGCGGCTGCCATTGAAGACAGTCACCTGCCTGTCCAACCGGTTGAGGCCACTCAATTGATCCTGACCGACGACCGTTTTCAGAACGCTCTGCCGGATATGAAGGCCACCACCCGCCTTGCCTGCCAGGTGCTTTCCCCCATGCTGGAAAATGGGCTCATTCCGGTGGTGACCGGCTTCATCGGCGCTACACCAGAGGGGTTGGTGACCACCCTGGGGCGCGGCGGCAGCGATTTCACCGCCTCGATCTTGGGAGTGGCGCTGCAGGCCAGCGAAGTGTGGATCTGGACGGACGTGGACGGGATAATGACCGCCGATCCACACCTGGTCAGCGAGGCGCGCTCTCTACCGGTGCTTTCCTACCGTGAGGTGGCCGAAATGGCCCATTTCGGCGCCAAGGTGCTCCAGCCGCGTTCGATTTACCCGGTAATCGAAGCTGGGATACCCGTGAGGGTGTGCAACACTTTCAATCCCACTCACCCAGGCACGCGCCTGGTGGCCGACAAAAGCAGCAACAGCCACGGTACAGTCAAGGCCATGGCGGCCCTGCGCGGGCTGAAGTTGGTGACCATTTCCGGGCGCGGAATGTTGGGCGTGCCAGGGGTGGCCGGGCGCATCTTTTCGGCGGCCGCCACCACGGGGGTGTCTATCCCGCTGATCATCGAGTTGACCTCCGAGCAGACCATTTGCTTTGCCGTACCGCGCGAAATGGTTCAGGACGTGCTGCAAGCCCTGCACCGCGATTTACACCAGGAGTTCGAGCGCCGGGATATCGACCAGGCTTACGCCAGTGAGGATATAGACATCATCACACTGGTCTGCCCCGGCTTGCGTTCTACGCCAGGCATTGCCGGGCAGATCTTCGGCCGGCTGGGTTCGGCCTGCATCAATGTGCTCGCCATTTCTTATGGGGCGTCAGACATTTCGCTAAACCTGGTGGTCAGCGCCGGGGATACCCAGGCAGCCTTGCAGGCGCTGCACGCGTTGACGGTGCAGGATTAAGGATGAATAACGGCATTTCGTGTTTGTCATTCTCGCAGACCCCCGCAGGCTTTGCGCAGCGGGTGACGCCCTTGGTGCACCCGCGGGGGTGAGAATCTCGCCATAAAGGGCTCCTTGCGAAGGTTGCCCAAGTACCTCTCTGTTAACTCTGAACCCTTCGCAAGGTAACCGCCTCAATGAAGATAGGCGGATAGAGTAAGCGCCGGGTTCAGAATTCCTCAGCGGTGATTGCCTCAACTGTGAACTGGGCCATGTTGATGCCGTTCCTGGCAGCTTTTTCCATTACCTGGGCGGCAATGGTTGATCTGACATCTCCGGTCAAATAAATTAAATCGGACACCTGGCGTCCCTGGCGTGCCAACAGGTCGGTTATGGCTTCCATCACCTGCAATACGAGGTATGAGCGCATTTCGGCAAGCGTGAATTTTGCCCGATTGCCTGCTAGCTGGCTGACGAACAGCAGCGGGTCGCTGGTCGAGAATGAGCATTTGCCATATGCCTTTAGATGCGCCACGCCCGACGAGGTCCCTTCTGCCTTTACAGAGATAGGTGAGGTCGTGCCCCAGGGAATATCCCGGAACTGAAAGGTGTTCACAAAGTAAACCTGCAATGGAAAAGCTGTTCCTGAAAGAAGGCCGGCGCCAGGTGCTTTTGCCAGGAGAGGGGTTTCTGAGGCGCTGAAGGTGTGGCCGCCAGGGCCAAGCCGGTCGTAAAAGTGACTGTTGTAGCATAGGACCGCCTGCTGGTTCTCACCTACGTTCAGGCGGGTGCCGGTCGAACACTGCAGGCTGCTCCCATCCTGGGGAAGCGCGCTGCCAGCTCATCTTCTGGCCCAGAAGTGTATTCGATCAAATCGGCGGGAGGATAAGGGGTAACTGCTGCCAGCGCGCCTGCGCCAACCTTTTCACTGCCCAGGGCGCCGCTGCTGACGCGCTGGATATGCTCGCGCCAGGTATCTCCGCTTTCTCCTTTTAGATGGATATCGGTGGTCTGGAAAGGCTTGCCGCTAGAGATCGTAATGGTCAGGAAATCATCTTTATTCAGGAAACCGCGCTTCGAACCCCGGGCATCTTGCACTTCATCCACCGGGAAAGCCCATTTCAGTTCCTGCACTTTTTGTTTGGCGGTGGTGATGAAGAGCATTTTTTTGGAGGCAATTTCCTCTTTTTGCTCGAAGATCAGGCGCTGATCGGTCAGGTAAAGCACCCCACCCAGGCCGTCTTTCACCTCAGCAGGCTTCCAACGGGCAGAGACTGCCTCGACCGGCTCCTCCCCCGTCGCAAGCTGGAAGGAGGCCTCTCCGATCTGTTCGAGCGTCCAGGCGACGTCGTTGACCTGTTTGTCCAGGCGTTGGGAGGATTCTTGGGTCAGCGAGTAAAGCGACCTGACCGATTGAATGGCTGAACTGATATGATCTTCCAGGGTGGTAAGAACAGAACCGGCTGCGGCACCGCGGGAGTGGATGCCGTGGATGGCGGCGGCCTCGGCTTGCAAGGCGCTTTGCTTGTCCAACAACTGCATGCGCACCAGGTTGCGCTGGTTTTGCCAATCAGAAGACAAGATCTGGGCTTGTTCTTCCAGGAAGCTTTTATAAAGATAGCCGCCGGAGCGGATGGCGCGCAGCTTGGCGGGCAGGTTGGCCAAGAGCTGGTCGAGCTGGTCAATTTCTGTATAAATATCCCGAAAAGCGATGCTATCTTGCAGGCTTCGTAGCTGTTCTATTTCTTGTTGCATGGCCTGGGCTGCACTATTTGAACCCGATTGTGCACTCATAGAATCCTCCTGGGAATCAGGCTTTATTATGAAATTATAGACCTGCATCAAAAGAAAACGCTATAAAATTCGATGAAAAAACGAAGTTTGCGGTTTTGTAAAAACCTCTCTTTGGCTGTCATTGCAAGCTAACCGCCTCAATGAAAACCTTGCAAAGGGCACTCGCCAAATGGAGATCCTTGTCCTCAACCTTCGCAAGGTGGGCGGATCTCAGGCCTTCCCCAAAATTTTCTCCGCATTGCCGTAGTAAACTTTTTCGAGGACTTCGTCCGGCAGGAAGATGCCATAGATGCGCCAGCGGCCTTGCGGGGGCGGGGCTGAAATATCGTAATCGAAATATTCGTCGTCGCTTTCCAGGAAGCGGTAATAAATGCGGTAGCTGTCGGGATTGGCCGGCAGGTCCATCCCAAAAACAATCCGGCTGGCATATTTCAGGAAGAACCGGCGGGAAGAGTACGGCTGCCGCCCCAGTTCGGGAACACGCGCGGCGATATCCACGTACAGGTTGGGGCAATCCTCCAGAAATGCTCCCACCCAGGCCAGGTTTTCGGCGTAGCAGCCCACGTGGGCGACGATGAAGGTTGTCTGGGAGTTCCTTTTTACCATTTTCCACAGGCCATTCAAGACTGTTTCGAGCGGCGGGAAGGGCGGGCAGGGGAACTGCCAATCCGAATGGTGGACCAGCTCTTCGTACCGTTCATTGCTGCCGTTCAAGGGCCAGAAAAAAGCTACCGGGTCGCCGACATGGATGGTGATAGGGATGTTCAATTCTCCGGCAGCCTGCCAGATGGGGTCCAGGCGCGGGTCGTCCACCCTGACCAGCTCCTGATGTTGGTCGCGCACCGACAGACCCAGCGGCTTCCAGATTTTCAGGCCCTGCGCGCCGCGGCGGACCTGTTGGCGCAGTTGTTTGGCGGCCCATTCGCCGAAATGATCGCCCTGCTCCTGCCAGGCGGACCAATCCACACCCCCATAGACCAGGAAGCGTTCTGGAGCGGCCTGCTTAAATTTATCCAGGTGACGGTAAAGGATATCCTCGCCCCAACCGCCATCCAGGTCGACCAAACGGCGGACATTGGACCGGTCCAGCACATCCAGCAGCTCGCTGAGCGGGCGCTGGTCCCAACCCCCGCCAAACATTTCTCCCAGGTGATTGTGCATATCGATGACGGGAAAGCGCGGCTGGTTAATTTCGGTGGTCTTGACTACCAGGGCGCTTTTGGGAAGATACTCGCTTAATTCCATGCTGCCTCCATATCAGGTAGTGTAGTCAGCTTTGATCATACCCTATTTTACTGCCAGGCGCCCCGAAAAGATCAGCAGTCCAAAACACACCAGGTTGACCGTGATGAAAATAGAAGCGGCCTGCCACCAGATTCCTTCTCCCCAAATCTTCACCCGCTTGTTCCAGCGTCCAAGCCAGTCGTAAACAGAAAGTAGCACCCCATGGTACAGCCCGTAAACCAGGTAGTACCAGGCGGTGCCATGCCACAGGCCCATCAGCCCCATGGAGATCAGAAAACCAAGGTAGGAAGCCACATATTTGTTCTTGAACCAGCGCTCCTTTAGGGCTTCAAAAACAAACCGGCTGTAAACGTGGTCTCGGAACCACCAGGATAAGCTGATATGCCAGCGGTTCCAAAAATCCCGGATATTGCGCGAAAGAAAAGGCCGGTTGAAATTCTCCGGCGTGTGAATCCCAAAAAGATAACTGAAACCAACTGCGAAGGCGGAGTAGCCGGCAAAATCGAAGAAAAGATACAGGCTGTAAGCGTACATGTAGGAAACAATTTGGAGAAACTGGGTTCCCTGGGCAACCGGGTCCAACCAATACTGTTTGATCAAGACTGCCAGGATGAATTTATACAGAAACCCGGTGAAGATGCGATGGACAGCGCCATCCAGGTCCTGCAAGAATTCTTGCGCGGTGCGCGTTCTCTTCCAATCTTCGGCAAACCGGTTGTAGCGGTCCACAGGACCAGAGGAAATTGCCGGGAAAAACAGCAGAAAAGACAGGTATTGGACGGGCGGAAGTGCATGGATCAATCCATCCTGGATGCCGATGATCACGTCCAGGCTGCGAAATGTAACGTAAGATAATCCCAGAAAGGTAAGGCCATAGGATGCGTTGAAAAGAGGAATGAATTTGGCCGCCAACACAGGCACTAAACCTATCAAAAGGGCGCCGTAAAATACCCAGTGATGGCTGCCACGCTGCCGGACAGACAGGAAACTCCTCGCAGCCAGCCATTCGAACACACCATATCCCGCCACCAGCCATATTCCTCGAACGGATACACTTACCGAGATTTTTTGCACGATCCAATACTGGACCGCCAGCATGCCCAGGGTGGCTACTACGATCCAGGCGCGCGAAAGCTTTTTTACCCATCCGATGAGCAAACTGGGCAGCGCCACGTAGAGCGAAACAGCAAAGTATAGAAAGCTTGCGTAAGGAATCATGCTATTCTTTCTGACAGCTTACGCCGGTCAACTTTTCCATTGGCGGTCATGGGGAATTCTGACAGGAAAACGAAGCGGCGCGGCACCATGTAGGCGGGCAGGCGCTGGCTCAGCTCCTTTTTCAACCGGCGGGTAATTTCGTAGTCTGTGCCAGCCTGGCGCTCACTAAGGATCACAAAAGCTGCCAGGTAGTCGGGTAAACCATCCTTGACTGCCGGAAGAATGGCGACATCCTGGATGTTGTTGCATATCCTTAAGTTAGCCTCTATATCCCCGATCTCGATGCGGTAGCCGTGCAGTTTTATCTGGCTATCCATCCGCCCGTCAAAAAAGAGCAGACCATTGTCAAAATGCCCAAGGTCGCCAGTTCGGTAGGCAGGCTGGCCTTCGATTTCAAAAAAGGCGCGGCGGGTAAGTTCCGGGCGATTGACATAACCAGGGCTGACGTTTGGGCCGGCGATGACTATCTCGCCGCGTTCACCCCCGCCAACCTGATTGCCATCCGGGCCAAAGACGTAAATGCGGCTGTCTGGTTTGGGATATCCAACCGGCAGCGGCGAGTAGTTAGCCAGTGTCTGCTGGTCGATCCGCACCGAAGTGGTGGCGACTGTTGTTTCCGTGGGCCCGTAGGTATTCCATACTTCGGCCCTGGGAAAGCGTTTCAACATTCCGGCGGCTACCTCGGGGGCAAGGATTTCCCCGCAAAAAAGGAAGATGCGTAAATTGGGGAGCATGCGCTCAGAAAAGGTGGGCTCAATCAGGCACATTCGAGCAAAAGATGGCGTGGAGACCCATATGCTGACGTTAGAATTGGTTAGCGATTGATAAAGCTGCCTGGGCTCATTGATATCTTCTTTTGTAATGCTGAATAATGTTCCTCCGCATACCAGGCTTAGATACAGATCCATGACGGACAGATCGAAAGAGAAGGGGGCCTGGTTCAAAAAGGTATTAGCATGGCCTTCCAGGTTATGTTCGGACAACATCCAATCGATGAAAGATTCCAGGCAGCCGTAAGTGATCACCACGCCTTTAGGTTCGCCAGTGCTGCCCGAGGTAAAGATGATGTACCAGGCAGTATTGGATGAAGTTTTTCGCTCTGGTAATTGAGTAGGCCTACCTCTCAACCCCTGCAGCAGTATTTTTACTCTGCAGGGGTCAGGCTCAAGGATGCCCCGGCGGTTTCCATAATAATTTTTACGCGATGAGAGGGAAGGGAAGTATCAATAGGGATGTAAGGGTGGCCGGCTTTCACGGCTGCGAGGAAAGCGATGATCATCTCTGGCTCTTTATACCCTACCACGGCCACCGGTGATTGGTCATCCGCAAGGGAGGCTGCCAGATAGGCCGCCAGGCTATCCGAATCTTCGATCAGGCGCTGGTATGAAAGTTTATCTACTCCGCTTATGTGAGCCAGCCGGTCGGGCGCCAGTGTGCTCCACTGGTCAATTTTTTCGAACAGGTTCATAGGCAGCTTTTTAAAAACCCTGGTAGATGAAGGGAGGAGTAGAAAAATTTCCCTTGCCATACATCAGGACCAACCCCAGCAAGATGGCCAGATAGTATAGGGTCAAAAGAATCCCCCGTACCCAGGGATTAGTGAATTTTCCCGTGATAAAAAGCATCCAACGCTTGATCGACATAGACCCATCCTAAACGGCTCGTATGAGAGTAAAGGTCAACGGAGAATAACCGGTTGGTATCCTGGTTTGAGAAATCAATCAGCGGGAACCCGTAAGGCTGTACTGTTGCTTGCAGCCTTACATAAAAAACTTGCCGCGCCGGCAAGGACACGCCCAACGCATTCCACATCACGCCGTTCAAAGGGCGGCCCAAGAGCAATGGTTGTGCGCCCGTCTCTTTAAGGGTTGCGAGCAGGATATCAAAGTCTTCCCATTCTTTAGAATTGTACAATTCCTGGATAAATTTCTCATCACTAGAGAATGGATTAATATTTTTCCCAATTTTCAGATAGGGGTGTCTATTCCATGTATTGTTTTCAATTCCAAAGGGATTATTGGATGTAAGCTTAGTTTGCAGTTTCTGCGCCCTGGCCATTTCTGCTTTCCAATCGATCGAGTAAGTTTTGCTCGGGATAGGCAGAAAGACCTGCGGATGCGAATAGATCCAATTCAATACCTCCCAGTGATCTTGCAGCCGGATGACCTGGGTCTGCAACCCGCCAACCGGCACACTCAGATTATACAGGAGAAAGTTAAACGGAGAACGGCTGGCCAGGTTTTGCAGCGCAAATCCAAGGATTGGATCATCGGCAAAGGTGTCTGGATAATCCAGCATCCGGGATGCAATGCGCTGCTTGAGATCAAAGCTGATGGAGGGACTGAAGACCAATTCATTGGCATGCAGGCGAGAAAAATCACCAGAGTACTCTTTTTCGCTCACCGCCGTTGAAGTAAACATGGAAGGGGTAAAAGAGATGACGACTTTCTTCCCTTTTATCTCCGTCCCAAGCGCGGCCAGGTTTTGGGCTATCTCAAGCGAAGTCATGCCGCTGGCTGCAACTTCAAAAACAGTGAAACCGGTAGGGTAGGTTTGAAAGAACCGGTAAGCCGAATTCTCATCATTCTCTTCAAACATCTCCGAGCTGCCATACACAGGTAACAGGTCGGGCCGGAGAAAGGCGGCCTCCTGAAGGGCGCTGCCTACATTGGTCTGTTTAAGCCGGTCCGGGGCCAGGGTATTCACATATCTAAGCTCTACGGATCTGGCAAAAAGACTGCCGCCCGCCAAAAGCCCGATAAGGATCAAGATAGCTGCCAGGGCAGGTAAAACGTGAGGGATTTCTTTTCTCACGCTCTGACCTTTTTCTCTATGTAAGCGATGATCTTGCGCGGCGTGGACCACTGCTGGCGGTCGATCTCAGCTGGAGATAGGCTGATGCCGAGCTGCTCCGTGAGAGCCACGATCAACTCCATCGTGCCCAACGAATTCAACAGGTCCTCGTCAAAAAGAGGTAGATCAAGATCCAGGCGCACCTGGTCAGTGCCGGTGATTTTCTCCAGCTCTCGCAGAACGATATCCTTGGCCGACATCATTTCCACCTTTCCAGGGCTTACCAATCCAGCTTGAAATTCAAAGCTTTTTGTACGCCCCGGAAAGAAATTAATGCAAATTTGGATATCCTATATTATCCATGCGCCGGATTAATTTTACATGAAAACGGCTAGCCAGGCTTGTTCCCGGCCAGCTCGGCGTGCAGGGTAGTTACTTCGCTGGTCAATTTTTCAAGGTGAGTGATAATCTCCTGGTAACGCTGTTCGGCCGGCCCTGGTTCCTTTCCAATGAACGAAATCCCGCCTTCCGGCTCGAGCGTGGCCGTCTCGATTTCATCCAGCGACCCGAATCCCTGGCGGTGAGCGGCGATTTCCAGCTCGGCCTGGGTGATTACCTCGCGTTCGAGAATGTCTTTCTGTACCACCCCACCCTTGATCAGTACGTCCTCCTCGCCTTCGACCATCACTTCGACCTGTTTATTCTTGGAGACGAAACGCACCACTACATAGTTCAAGGCCAGCAAGGTCGCCGCCCCGATGATCCCGCCGGTCACCGTGTTATCGTCGCCGATAATGGCATTCTGCACCGTGTTAGAGAGAGTCAGCAGCACCACCAGGTCGAATGGATTCAACTGCGCCAGCTCGCGTTTGCCTGCGAGGCGCAGGCCAACCACCAGGGCGATATAAACAATAATCGGGCGTAGGATTTTTTCCAGCCAAGGGATGGCCAGTACGAACATGTCGGTCCATATTTTTGTATTCATCGCTTTGCCGCCTCCAGGTTAGGATGAATTTACCACATAGTTAGAAGTGGTGCAATTCGGGATGGAAGTCGAACCTTCGTAGTATACTCTTCTTAACCAGGTGATGGTTGGATCAGGAAGGCCGCAGGCCGTATGTCCGCTCAAAAACGCTGGCATAACTACGTCACATTAGGGGTGATGTTACTGCTTGCGATGTCTTACCACGTGACCGTCTACTTCTGGCGCCCATTGTCGCGCGCCCACAAGGTGGAGGGCATCCTTGGCATCCTGCTTGGCCTTTTTATCTGCTCGATACCGGCGGCTAACCTGCTCGACCTGCTGTATGACTTGCTGGGAAACCGTCTTCAGCAAGACGAAGGGCTGCGGCTGGTTTTCTGGCTGTTGTTGAACATTATCGTATTGTTGGTGGGCTGGTTTGTCATCACCCTGGGCGCCACCCGTTTTACAACGGTTTGAGCATGCCGAGGCTCGATGGACTTCCGGATTTAGGATGTCATCACATCCCAAATCCGGGGTCATCTACGCCAAATCCCAATGAGCCAATGCCAAACGGTTTGCAGAACGATTTTATTCTTTTATAATGCAGGCAGGATTGCGCGGCTTCCTCCTGGCAGACTGGCTCAGTAAGGATGGTCTATATGCCATTCGAGTCTCCTTACTTCGACCTGCTCAAGGACCTCATCAACCTGCGCGACGTGCCTTTTACCGAGCGCGGTTCCCGCCTATTGGTCTTCCTGGAAGACTACCATTTGTCTTTCCGCCTGGCCGAACGCTGGATGAAACGCGACCGCCAGCTCTCAGCCTACCGCCGCCGCCCGCCGATGATTGACCGGTGGGTATTTACGGATGGAGAGGGCCGCCCGCTCGATTTTACCCTGGTCACCTACCCTCACCGCCTGGATGCCATCACCCCCATTGGCGTTTTTTCGCTGGTGTTTGTTGACCCTGAATCGATTCTGATTACCCTCCCCCCCGGAAGCTGCGGGGTAGCCTTCCAGGCCAACCTGGATATCGGACACGCCGACCGGCGGGGCGGGGTCATGCGCCTGACCGGCGATATCCGCCGCAACATCGCTTACACCACCAACGCCCGTATTACCGCCAACCAGATCGATCACTGCGCCCCTGAATGCCAGCAGGTCCGCCTCACCATGGAAACCGCCGGCGGGGCCGAGCTGCTCCTGAACATCACCCCGCGCCTGGGCTTCAACCGCTATATACCCGATCCCCAGGTGGTTCTGGATGCCGCCGCCCACCGCTGGCATGACTGGTTTGCCGCCGCTCCGCCGGTCCTCGAACCGCTGCGCTCCCAGTATTATTTTGCCTGGTGGGTCATGCGCGCCGGGCTGATCTCCACCCGCTTTTTCACCACCCGCGAGGCCATGACCCCCTCGAAGATGTACTACGTGGGGGTGTGGCAGTGGGACGCCTATTTCCATATCCTGGCTTATCGCCACGTCGACAAACGCCTGGCGCAGGACCAACTGCGCATCCTGCTCGATCACCAGCGCGAGGATGGTTTTATTCCCGACGCCATTCACGACGAGGGTATCGTCACCCACCTGGATTTCCCGGTGGACGCCGACGTGACCAAGCCTCCCCTGTTGGCTTGGGCGGTATGGAAACTTTATGAAAAAGACGGCGACCGGGAATTCCTCAACGAAGTTTACGAACCGCTCGTGCGTTCAACGCGCTGGTGGCTCGAACAGAATGACCGGGATGGCAACGGCCTGTGCGAATACGGGCATCCGTTTTCTTCCGGCCTGGACGACAACCCATTGTGGGACGAAGGCATGCCGGTAGAATCGCCTGACCTCAACTCTTACCTGGTCATCCAGCAAGACACCCTGGCCAAAATCGCCGGCGAAATTGGCGAGGTTGAGGATGCGCAGATGTGGTCCCGGCGCGCCGCCAGCCTGGCGCAGCGCATGATCGACAGTGCCTGGGACAACCAGGCCGGCCTGTTCTGGGCCAGGAAAGATGGGCAGCCCATCCACGTGCGCACCCCCTTCAACCTGTTCCCGTTGATCACCGGGCGCATGCCGCCTGGCATCACCAGCCGCCTGGTAGCCCACCTGACCAACCAACAAGAGTTCTGGCCGCCCTTCCCGGTCCCCTCTGTGGCAATGGACGATGCCAGGTACGATCCAAACCAGATGTGGCGCGGCCCTACCTGGGTCAACATTAATTACTTGCTCATCGAAGGGCTGGGCAAGGCTGGCTACCCTGAGGTGTCCGGCGAGCTGCGCCAGCGCACCCTGGAATTGATTGGCGCCCAAAAAGACATCTACGAGTATTATCACCCCGTTACAGGAGAGAAGCCGCCCAAGGCCGCCGCTATTTTTGGCTGGTCTTCGGCGGTATTCATCGACCTGGCCATCCAGGCCTCCCTGGATGCACGCCTCGCCAGCGGAATGGAATAAGGATGAATATAACCCTGCTGCATTACGCCGCCCCACCGGTCGTCGGTGGGGTAGAGAGCGTGATTGGTGAACACGCCCGCTTGATGGGGCGCGATGGGCATCAGGTGTCCATTCTGGCCGGGCGCGGCGCTCAGACCGACCCGTGCATCCCCTTCACCGAGTTGCCCCGGGTCGATTCTCGCCACCCTGAAGTATTGGCGGTCAAGGCCGAGCTGGACGCTGGTAAGGTTACCCAACGCTTCGACCGCCTGGTGGGAGACCTGCAAGCTGAGCTCACCCAACAACTGGCCAACACCCAGGTCTTAATTGCCCATAACGTGTGTTCGTTGAACAAGAACCTGGCCCTCACCGCCGCCCTGAAGAAAATCGTTGAAAAACCGGGCGCCCCGAGCCTGATCCTCTGGCACCACGACCTGGCCTGGACCACTCCCCGTTACCGCAGTGAGCTGCATGATGGCTACCCTTGGGATTTGCTGCGCACGGATTGGCCGGAAGCCACCCAGGTGACCGTGTCTGAGATGCGCCGCTATGAATTGGCCCAGCTTTTGGGTGTGCCCGACCGGCGCATTGAGGTTGTGCCCAACGGGGTTGACCTGGCCCGTTTCTTGAAGCTGGAAGATCTGACTATTCAGTTCATTGAAGAACTGGATTTACTCGACGCGGATCCTTTATTACTCCTGCCAGTCAGGATCACGCCCCGTAAAAATATCGAGCTGGCCATCCGCAGCCTGGCTGCCCTGCGCGGCGCTTTTCCTTCAGCCCGGCTGGTCGTTACCGGCCCATTAGGCCCGCACAACCCCGCCAACACGACCTACTTCCAACAACTGACCAGCCTGCGCGCCAGTTTGAAGCTGGATCATGCGGTAGTTTTCCTGACTGAACACACTTCCGATTACCTGCCGGATGAAGTCATCGCCGATTTTTATCACCTGGCGGATGCCCTGATATTTCCCAGCCTGGAGGAAGGCTTTGGTATCCCCATCCTGGAGGCCGGCCTGGCCGGGCTGCCGGTTTTCTGCACCGATATCCCTCCCCTCCGCGAGCTCGGCGAAGGAGGCGCAGTTTTCTTCTCTCCCAAGGCTGACCCGAGCCAGGTGGCCCGCCTGATCGCCCACAAAATCATGGATGAAAACACTTTTAAACTACGCCAGCGGGTCAAACAGATGTACACCTGGCAAAGTATTTACAAAGACAACATTCGCCCGCTTCTGATGGGAAAGAAGTCCAGTTGAAACACCAGATTTTGGGATGTTATAAAATCCCAAAATTTGAGTTCAAGAAAAGAGGTAATGCATGGCCAAAAGCCGCTACTCAAAAAGCGTGTTTCGCAAAGTGCTCGTTCCGTTTATCCATGGTAAAGATTGTACGAGCACACTTTCCGCCGCCAGGATAATCGCTGGAGATGGACAGGTAATCCTGCTTGGGCTGGTTCGCGTACTGGATGGCCAAAGCCTGAGTTCTGCCGCAGTCCCGGCCAGGGAAGTCCGACAGGAGTTAAAAAAATTTTCGGCGGATGCGCAGTTCCGCACAGAAGAGCGCGTCCAGGCTTCCTATAACCTATGGGGAGAGCTGACTCACTATATCCAGCTCAAGAAACCGGATCTATTGGTGTTGGAATGGCCAGTTGACTTTGATGAGCTGCAAATACCCCGCAATGGTCTGGCCCACCCGCCCTGTGACGTGGCGATCATCGGCGGTCCCCTGCCGGAGACACCCCGCAACGTGCTGATCCCGATCCGTGGTGGCCCGCATGCTGAGCTGGCCTTGCAGCTTTCCCTGGCAGTGGCGCGCAGCCGGCAGTCGCAAGTCACCTCCCTGCACATTTCCCCGCCCAATACCAGGCAGGATATCCCTTTTCGCAACATCGACCGCGTTCTGGTGCGCCTGCCTGAGATACATCGCCAGGAAGTAATCACGGATGATCCGGTGGCAGCCATCCTCGAAGCCGCCCGGCACCACGATCTGGTAGTAATGGGCGCCACCGCCCGTCCGGAAAACGAGGCTGACCCTATCGGGCCGGTCGCCAAAACTATCCTCCAGCAGGGCTATTCCAAGGTGATCGTGGTTAAAACCCGGCGTCCTGTCCCGACCAACTTCGAAAGCGAAACCGTCGGCCAGACGGCAATTTCAGTCCTGGTCGACAAGTGGTTTGCCGAAAACACCTATCACGCCGACGAGTTCAAGGACCTGCCGGCCCTGCTCGACCTGAAACGCGCCCAAAACCTGAGCATCAGCCTGGCGCTGCCGGCGCTGAACGAGGAAGAAACGGTCGGCAAAGTGATAAAAACCGTTAAACGCGCCCTGATGGATGCCGTACCCCTCTTGGATGAGATCGTGCTGATCAACTCGAACTCGACTGATCGCACCCGCGACATCGCTCACGAGCTGGGCCTTCCCGTTTTCATCCACCAGCAGCTTTTACCCGACTATGGAGCCCGGCGCGGTAAGGGCGAGGCGCTGTGGAAGAGCCTGCTCGTCACCCGTGGCGACATCATTCTATGGATCGACACGGATATCGTCAACATCCAGCCGCACTTCGTCTACGGTTTGATCGGGCCGTTATTACTCAGGCCGGAAATCCAACTGGTCAAGGGTTTTTACCAGCGTCCCCTGCGCGTCGGCAATAAGCTGCAAGCCAGTGGAGGCGGCCGAGTGACCGAGCTGACCGCCCGTCCGCTGCTCAACCTGCTCTATCCCGAGCTTTCCGGTCTGATCCAGCCCCTGGCAGGTGAATACGGTGGGCGCCGGACCGCCCTCGAGAGACTGCATTTCTCTTCGGGTTACGGCGTGGAGATTGGCTTATTGATCGACACGCTGGAGCTGTTCGGGTTGGGCGCCATCGCCCAGGTCGATTTGCAGGAACGCATCCACCACAACCAGCCCCTCGAAGCCCTCAGCAAGATGTCCTTCACCATCATCCAGACCGTCTTCCGCAAGCTGGAAAGGCGCTATAACCACAACTTCCTCGAGGATATGAACCAGACCATGAAGTTGATCCGCTACGAGCCCGGGCGGTTTTTCCTGGAAGTGGACGAGATTGCCGAGCAGGACCGCCCGCCCATGCTGGATATCCCGGAGTACCGCCAGCGCAGCTTGAAATAAGGAATTCCAAATTGGACGAGCTTTCCACTATCCATGACCATCTGGTCGAGCTATACGGGAAAGAATTGGGTCAGGATACCTTTCAACGCCTGTGCAGCTTGATCGATCACTATAGGCCTTCCTCTCTACCCTTGGCCAGGCGAAAACGCCGAAAAGTAAGCCAGCGAGATTCCATTCTCATTACTTACGGCGATCAAGTGTCCCAGGCGGGAACTCCACCCTTGCGGTCGCTGGCCGATTTTTGCGCTCAGCATCTCACCCACGTAGTCAGCGGGATTCATATCCTTCCTTTCTATCCCTTTTCCTCCGACGACGGCTTTTCGGTGATCGATTACAAAACAGTTGACCCGGCCCTGGGAACGTGGGAGGATATTAATTCCCTTGGGCGCACCTTCCGCCTGATGGTCGATGTCGTGATCAATCACATTTCTGCCCGCAGCCGGTGGTTCAAGGGGTATCTTTCCGGCGACCCACGCTACAGCCGGTACTTTATCGAGGTCAGTGGCAACCCCGACCTGTCTCAGGTGGTGCGTCCGCGGGCGCTGCCCCTGCTGACCCGCTTCGATACCTCCTCCGGCAGTAAAGCCATCTGGACAACTTTCAGCGCCGACCAGGTTGACCTGAATTATCACAACCCCGAGGTGCTGCTGGAAATCCTGGATACTCTGTTTTTTTACGCCGCTCAAGGGGCGCAATTTATCCGCTTGGATGCGATTGCCTATCTGTGGAAAGAAATCGGCACGTCTTGCATCCACCTTCCCCAGACCCACTGCGTCATCCAACTGATCCGGGCCGCCCTGGATGCGGCGTTCCCACAAGTTTTACTCATCACCGAGACCAACGTCCCGCATGCCGACAACCTTTCCTATTATGGCGATGGGACCAACGAGGCCCAACTGGTCTATAATTTTGCCCTCCCGCCACTGGTTTTACA
The DNA here is from genome assembly GCA_963820415.1 of uncultured Chloroflexia bacterium. Lineage (GTDB taxonomy): Bacteria > Chloroflexota > Anaerolineae > Anaerolineales > Anaerolineaceae > CAWFZT01. The sequence goes on from CAWFZT010000006.1 coordinate 1,210,393, forward strand.
CACTTTGCAGACTGGTACGGCCCGGGCGCTCACCCGCTGGGTAAGCTCTTTGGTGCTGCCAGCCAAAACGGCCGCATTTTTAAATTTTTTGGCTTCCCATGACGGGATTGGCTTAAATCCGGCCCGGGGGATTTTGACCGAGCCAGAAATTGCTGCTCTTGTGGAAAAGACCCTGGCTCATGGAGGCCTTGTATCCTACAAGAGCAATCCCGACGGCACACAAAGCCCGTACGAGCTGAATATAAACTACTTCGATGCGCTTTCAAACCCTTTTTCGGGCGAGCAAGATCAAGTGCAGGTTGACCGGTTCATGACCGCCCAGTCGATCATGCTTTGTCTGGCCGGCGTTCCGGGAATATACTTTCACAGCCTGTTCGGCTTGCGCGGCTGGCCGGAAGGCGTCCAATTGACCGGTCGAAACCGCACGATCAACCGCCAGAAGCTCGAGCGGCTTGCCCTGGAACGAGAGCTTCGGCAGCCCGAATCCCGGCGCAGCCAGGTTTTCAAGCGGTTTTCAAAAATGCTCAAAGTCCGGGCAGCCCAGCCTGCTTTCCATCCCAACGGCGGCCAGCAAATCATTGAATGCGGTGAGGCTGTTTTTGCCCTGCTGCGCCTTTCTCCCGCTTCAAACCGGCGCGTTCTTTGCTTTCACAATATAACCAACCAGGTCCAGACAGCGAACCCGGATTGGCAGGCATTATTCGAGCAACCCTCCATCACCCTGGTAGATTTGCTTACAAATCAATCGTTCAACCTGAACCCGGGCGACCCCTGGACTATGCAGCCTTACCAGGTCATCTGGCTGGAACGGAAATAGTAATTGGTCGAGGCCAACGAGCTACAATTTCACCATGCGCAGGGGTCACTGAACATTGCGCCGGATGATATCCGTGATGGTCAGGTTGTGCCTGGTCTGTAGCTGGTTGTTGATCATCTCGATCTGCTTGCGCGGCGAATAAAACACCTCGCTCCAGCCGTAACCGGCGCAGGCGGTATCGGCGATGCAGTTACCCTCTTTGTCCTTGCCCCACCACTGGCGGTATTCCTGCTCCAGGTCCGGCCGGATGTGGAACTCAGGGATATCAAAGTGCGCCGAGTAGTAGTAATCAGGGGGTAGGGCATTCAGTAGCGTCTCGAACACGTGCAGGCGAATGTGCGTGTTCTGCATGCATTTCGAGCGAGCGATGCGGGTCAGGCCGCGGATGGTCGCCAGAGGGGAGATCACCTCGACCTGTTCGAGATGCTCGAAGCGCTCCTTGACCCGCTCGATCACCTCGCGCATCACCAGTCCGCTGGCAATGCTGTCGGCGATGAAAGCCACCGAGATATTTTCTTTCTGGGTCTTATCCAGGTCTTTGTCCTTGAATAGGGTCAACTCGACCTTGCGGTTGTAGACCGGCACCGAGCTGTCGAAGACATGGTGGGCATCCAGGACGATTTCGTCACAGTAATACCCGTGGTTTTCAAAGATAGCTTCAGCCACCTGGTATTTCAAGCCTTCCCGGGCGATGGGGAAGATGGCCAGGTTCTGCTGTTTGCGGGTGGTGATGGTCGGGTTCAAAGGCGGCGCCCCGACGATATCTTTGATCGCCCGACCGATCAGGTTAGCCCGTTCCGATCCCATGCACAACTGGCCTGGCATATGCAGGCTGGATATTTGTGCAATTTCCTCATCCGGCAAGCCAACGATTTCCAATAAGTTCGCATCTACCGGGCTCTCGCGGATATACATAAAAGTCGAGATGGCCTGGCTGTGATAGAGCACCAGCTCCAGGTCCGGGCAGCCTTCCAGGGCGATCTTGCCGGGACGATAAAAGCCGCTTCCCCGAGAGTTGCTGAAGGGAAGCGGCTGATCCAGTTCGAAGTGGCCTTTGACCTGGTTGGAGTTGGCCTCCGAAAAAACAAAAGGATAGGTAAACGTTGTCATGCGTACTCCTTAAGAGCGGGTATCCATTTTTGCCAGCTTGGTTGCCTATCTTAAAAATACAGGTCCGGCTTTTTCCCAGGAAAGGGCAATTCCAGGACCTGCCCTGTTGATTCTAACTCAATGCCGGGTTTTTGGGGAGTTTTTGGATCTTCGGGATTTCCTGTGGAAGGACGTAGATATATATAATGGCCGTTGACGACCTGGCGTATCCACCTGGTGTGGGGCGACCTGATATCGTCCTACGCTCTCTGGCAGTACAACCAGAAGGTGCAGAGCTTTCCTGCCGGGAAAATCTTGCGCATCATCCTGCCGGATGCCGCCCTGGTGCACTGGAGCACCGACGAATGGCAGACCACCCACGATGTCCAGACCCGCGACACCGGCCTGGGTGTGCATATTGTCGACCTGGCCATCGCTGAACTTGCGGGGCGGGCCAGCCTGATCTTTACTTTCGAATGGACCGCCAGCGGCGCCTGGGAAGGGGAGAATTATTCGGTGCAGGTTGAAGAATAAAAAATGGTCATGCGCGCAGCTTACTCAGCATGTCCCTGGCCGCCGCGCCCAGCATGAGTGTGTCGCCGCTCACTGCCACCAGGCGGTAGCCCTGTTGGATATAGGCCCTTGCCCGCTCAGCCGTAGCGGCGAAAATCCCCAGCGGCATGCCCTGCGCCTGGCAGGCCTGGCGTACGCGCTGGACGGCCGCCTGCACTTCCGGGTGCTCTACCTGGCCCATGTGGTCCATGCTGGCCGACAGGTCGTAGGGGCCTACCAGCACGGCATCCACCCCTTCTACCGCAATGATTGCCTCCACGTTACCGACTGCCTGGATGTGCTCCACCTGCACGATCACGGCCGTCTCCTGGTTGGCCACGGCCAGGTATTCCGCCAGCCTGGCGCCGTAACCCTGGGCGCGGAACAGGCCCACGCTGCGGCTGCCTTGCGGCGGATATTTACAGAAGCGCACCGCCCTCCGGGCATCCTCGGCGCTGTTCACCTGCGGCACCATCACACCGCTTGCCCCAGTATCGAGCGCTTTCTTGATCCAGATTTCATCGTTGAGCGCCACGCGCAGGACGCAGTCGATGCGGTAGTCAACCGCCTGTAAGAGCACCTGGGCCGCCGGCGGGTCGAGCTGCGAATGTTCCATATCGATGAACAGCCAGTCGAAACCGGCCTCAGCCAGGATTTCGGCCACTTCTGGGGCTGGCAGACTGACTAGTGTGCCGGCCAGCAGGTCGCCCCTTTTTAAGCGCGTTCGAAAGGATTCTTTCATAATGGCCTCATTATAACTAAGAAACCCTCTCCACCTGGGCTACGTACTATAATTGCCTACCAGGCCTTCACTTTTCCGTGAGGTTTTATGCAGATCAACCCTTTCAAGCTGGAACGCTATTTCGCCCGCTATGAGTTCGACGTGCAGTACCTGCTGTGCAGTTCAGACTGCCAATCCCTGGCAGTAGAGGACCTGCTGGCGCTCGAACCGGACGCCGGTGACCGGCTGCAAAAACATTGGTTGGGATACACCCAATCGCTGGGAGCCCCCTCCCTGCGCCAGGAGATCTGCCGCATCTACACAGACATCCAGCCCGACCAGGTGCTAGTGTTCAGCGGCGCCGAGGAGGGCATCTTCTTGTTCATGCTGGCGGCTTTGCAGCCGGGCGACCATATCATTGTTCATTCTCCCTGCTACCAATCCCTGTCAGAAGTAGCGCGCAGCCTTGGCTGCGAGGTCACCCCCTGGATCGCCAGGGAGGAAAACGACTGGATGCCCGACCTTGACGAGTTAAAACGCAGCCTGCGCCCTACCACGCGCGCCGTGGTGATTAACACCCCGCACAACCCCACCGGGCTGCTGATGACCCGCCAGAACTTCGCCCAGGTCAATCGCTTCGCCCAGGAGCACGGCTTGCTGCTTTTCTCGGACGAGGTATACCGCGAGTCTGAATACGACCCGTCTGACCGGCTTCCGGCTGCCTGTGACATTAACCAACGGGCCGTTTCCCTGGGGGTGATGTCGAAGACCTACGGCCTGGCCGGGCTGCGCATCGGCTGGATTGCCACGCGTTACGCCGGGTTGTACGGACGCCTGGCCAAAATAAAGGATTACACCTCGATCTGCAGCAGCGCCCCGAGTGAGTTCCTGGCCGAGCTGGCTTTGCGCCATCGTGAAAAAATCGCCCAACGCAATGTGGATATTATCACTGCCAACCTGTCCTTGCTGGATGGTTTTTTCGCCCGCCACGCAGGAAAATTCACCTGGAAACGCCCAAAAGCCGGCTCGATTGCTTTCCCGCGCCTGCTCGGAGAGGATATCGACGCTTTCTGCCATGCGCTGGTCACCTCGGCCGGCGTGTTATTACTGCCCGGGAGCCTCTTTGACGACCCCGGCAACCACTTCCGCATCGGCTTTGGACGGCAGAACCTGCCCGAGGCGCTGGCCCGTCTAGAAGAATTCTTGCAGGGGCGCCGTGAAAAAACAAAAATCTCATCTAATTCTTAGATAATAAATACCATTTTAGGATAAAATATGTCTTGACCGGTAATGGACTGCATTTCCAAGGATAGGAAATGCAGGCGCAGTCACTAATTATTTTTCATTTTTGGGAGGAGAAATGGCTACAACTGAAAACGCCAAAGCATCTGGTAAAACCCTGGTCCAGTTAGAAGACCCAGCGGCGGCAAAGTTTTTATGGGGCGACGTTCGCATGTCGTGGCTCTGGCTGATCCTGCGCGTTTACATCGGCTATCAGTGGCTCCTGGCTGGTTATGAAAAATTGATCAGCCCGACCTGGTTCGGCAGCCAGGCAGGCACCGCTTTAACCGGCTTCATCAAAGGCGCCCTACCCAAAACGACCGGCGCTCACCCGGATGTAGCGGGATGGTACGCGGCTTTCTTAAGTAACTTGGTGCTGCCACATGCCGCTTTGTGGAGTTACTTCGTTACCATCGGCGAACTACTGGTAGGCATCGGCCTGATCCTGGGAATTTTCACCGGCATCGCCGCCTTCTTCGGTAGCTTCATGAACGCCAACTACTTGTTTGCCGGCACCGTCAGCATCAATCCGCTGTTTTTTGTCATTGGAACCTGGCTGGTGCTGGCCTGGAAGACCGCCGGCTGGCTGGGCCTGGACCACTGGGTGCTGCCCGCCATGGGGACCCCCTGGGCTCCAGGAAAAATTTTCGCTGATAGAAAGAGTCCGAAAACCAGCTCTTGATCTTCCAATGCCACTTTTAATTATCTGGCGCATCATTCACATTGTCCAGCCCGGTCCTGCAACCCCGGGCTTTTTTCGTTCTTCCTCTCTGTACAAAAAAGTTCTCTGGGAGTAGCCGTGCTGAACTCCCAGATTTGGGGTTGTCATGACAACCCCAAATCTGGGAGTTCAGCACGGCTACTCCCAGAGAGCCAAAATAAAACCCCACTTTTACAAGCGGGGTTTTTTATGATTTTATTTTGTCCGTCGAAGCTTATTGGATAACCACCTGGGTAGCTTGAAGTCCTTTAGGGCCTTTTTCGATGGAGAATTCAACCTTTTGGCCTTCTTCGAGGGTGTGGTAACCTTCACCCTGGATAGCGGAATGATGGACGAATACATCTGGCCCATTGTCCTGCGCCAGAAAACCATAACCCTTGCTGTTATTAAACCACTTCACCGTACCGATCAAACGTTCAGACATTTCTTACTTTTCCTTTTGAAATAGAACAAATTTTAGTAACGACTGTTTCCACCGCGGCGATCACGCCCACCACCACCAGCTCCGCCGCCGCGTCCATAGTTGTCATGCCGGGGGCCGCTGAACCCACTGCGTCCAGTCTCTTCGCGCGGGCGGGCCGGGCTGACTCTGATTTCACGATTGCCGAGTGAGTAACCATTGAACATTTTGATGGCGGTTTCCGCGCCGGTCTGGGCGCTCATCTCCACAAAGGCAAAGCCTTTGGAGGTGCCCGTGTCGCGGTCTTTGATCAAAGCCACTGAGGTTACTGTTCCCGCCTGCGCAAACAGAGTGCGCAGTTCATCCTCCGTGGTGGAGAACGAAAGATTGCCGACGTACAATTTCACATCCATTTTTTCCGATCCTTAACTTCCGGCGTTTCCGCCATAAAAAATTTGACCGCCATCCCACTAGAAGGGATGGCGGCATTTGCACACAAGCCCTGCATAAGACTATATCCATTATACCAGATACTACCGGAATATGGATGAATCTCAGGTAAGTGTTCAGGAATATCTATGTGGTTTGGATGACCACTTCCGCCCCATCCAGGCTGTCGGCCTGGGCACGCAGGTGTATTTCACCCTGTGTGCCGTTGGATTTCACCACCACCAGGCCGCGGCCGCGGTAGGTTCTGCGCTGGTTGCCGCGGTAGAGCTCGGTGCTCTGCGGATCGGCGTTGCCAACCGCCGCCAGTGACCCTTCCCCTTTGACCGTAAAGTAAACCTTAGCGTCCGCATCCGGGTGCATCTGGCCCTCAGCATCTACAACCTCGACGGTGACGAAACACAGATCCCCTGTTTCAGCCCGGATAACGCTCCGGTCGGGCGACAGGCGCAGGTGGGTGGCCGGCCCGGCGGTCTTGAGCACGCATTCGACGGCCGGCTGGTCGGCCAGGTAGCCAACTGCTTTCAGCGTGCCTGGCGCATAGGACGCTTCAAAGGTAGCCGTAAATTTCTCCTTGCGTGTGGTGGGCTGCACGCCCAGCGACTTTCCGTTCAGGAACAGTTCCACTTTATCGCAGGCCGAGTAAACATCCACTTTAAACGTCTGGCCTTCCCAGCCGGGCCAGGTCCAACTCGCTCCCACATCCGGCCAGCCCCACCTGGTAACCACCGGCGTTTTACCTTCTGGGACAGGGTAATGCACGGCTATGTGCAGCTTATCGCCATTCTGCCAGAGTATATCCCGGTAATAAGATTGGGGCCGTTTGAAACCGCACAGGTCCAGGTCGCCGCAGTTGGCCTGGTGCCAGGGATATTGGCCCAGGAAAGATTCACCTTCCCCACCGAAATGCACCCGCCCGATCCCGGATTCGCCCAGGTAATCCAACGAAGTCCACACAAAATCGCCGATCACGAAACTGTTGTCCAGCACGCTCATCCAGTTCTCGAAGGCCTCATTGGGGAACGATTCGGTGCCAACCATCACGCGGCGGGGAGCCTGGGCGTGGTCTGAAATGTAATTTTGCCACTGGTAGTTATACCCACCCACGTCCAGGGCGGCGAAGAAGCTGGCCGATTCGGGCCACTGCCACTGGTCGCCCCACGGGCCGCACATGGCCGCCGTCACCGGGCGGGTCGGATCGAGGGCGCGCACGTGGTCGGCCAGCTTACGGGCAATCTCGAAGCCTTCCGGGCGGGCGCGTTCCATCAGCTCGTTGCCAATGCTCCACAACACGACGCTGGGATGGTTGCAGTCACGCCGCACCATGCTTTCAATGTCGCGCTGCCACCAGGCGTCAAAGGCCAGGTGATAGTCGTAGGGATTCTTGCCATCCCGCCAGCAGTCGAAAGCTTCGTCGATCACCAGCATGCCCAGGCGGTCGCAGGCTTCCAGGAAGGCCGGGGCAGGCGGGTTGTGGGCACAGCGGATGGCATTGAAACCGCTGGCCTTGAGCACCTCCACCTTGCGCTCTTCCGCCCGGTCGTAGGAGGCTGCTCCCATCACGCCATCATCGTGATGCACGCAGCCGCCTTTCAGCTTCAAAGGCTTTCCGTTCAAGACAAAGCCATTTTCAGCATCGACGCGCAAGCTGCGAACGCCGAACCAGGTTGTCTGGCTATCCAGGGTTTCTCCACCTGCTGCTACCTCGGTCTCCAGGCGGTATAGCACTGGCGTATCTGGCGACCACAGGCGCGGCGCTGCCACTCGTACGTCCTGGGCAAATTCGTGTCGCCGCCCGGCTTTGATCGTGGCGCTGTGTTCCGTCGAACCGGCCGGCGATCCATCTGGGGTAACAAGGCGTGAGCGCAAGGTTACCTCGTGCGCCTCGCCGGCTTCATTCTCGACCCGCGTGGCCACGTGCACAGTCGCATCAGTCGTGCTCACTGCCGGGGTGGTGACATACACGCCCCAATGCGCCACATGCACGGGTTGATAGATCAGCAGCCGTACATGGCGGTATATCCCCGAACCGGAATACCAGCGGCTGTTCACCTGGCTGGCGTTATCCACTAACACCCGCAGAAGGTTCGGCTTACCATATCTCAGGTAAGGCGTCAGGTCGTAGACGAAACTGGTATAGCCGTAAGGATGCAGGCCGATGAAATGTTCATCCAGCCAGACGTGGGAATTCATATAGACCCCTTCGAATTCCACCAGCACTTTCTTGCCGCGCCATGCCTCGGGCACGTCCAGGGTCTTATGATACCAGCCACGTCCCATCGGGAAAAAGCCGCCGGCCACCCCGCTCGGGTTGGATGGATCCCGCTCCATCTCGATGCTCCAATCATGCGGCAGATCGACGATGCGCCAGGTCGAGTTGTCCGGTTTCCCGCCGTGTCGATCAAGAGGATCTCCGAAGTAGAAACGCCAGGCCTGGTCGAGAGATATTTTTTCCATTTTCTTTATTCCTTTATTATCAGTTGGTCTGAAAAACGTAGATTCACCACGGCACATTTAGTGTAAGGTGCTAATTAAAATTGTACTATAAGATTTACGCAGCAACGGCTTCTGTCGTTCTGCCGCCCGAAAACGTCGAGCTAAATTGCCAGCCAGAAACCACCTCTAAGGAGTACCTACTCTTATAAAAGACCCTTTTTCATTACTCTTAGATTCAAGTCATAAGTGCAACAAAGGTGGGCAAAAAGAGGCAAGCTGAAGTAGGATAGTCTCCCAGACCACCGAGTGAAAGGAGCGCTTATGAAAATCTACACTCAGCTTACCCGAGAACAAAGATACCAGATAAAGGTGCTTTTGAAAACAGAACACAACCAGACAGAAATATCCAAGGCGATTGGCGTAGACAAGTCCACCATCAGTCGGGAACTTGGGGGCAACCGAGGACAGCGAGGTTATCTACCCAACCAGGCCGACGAGATGGCAAGCGCAAGGCGCAAACAAAGAGTGAAACGGCGGATTTCAGATCAGACTTGGCTCCTGGTTGAAGAAAAACTTCGTCTGGATTGGAGTCCGGAACAAATTTCTAGGTGGCTTGCGAAGAACGGGAATAGTACTGTCAGCCATGAACATATTTACCAGCATGTCTATGTGGAGAAAAGTGCGGTGGTGATTTATACAAACACCTGCGCTGTCAAAAGAAGCGGCGCAAACGATATGGCCAATACGATCGCAGGGGCCAAATCTCTGCTCGCAAGAGCATTGATGACCGGCCAGCCATCGTTGAGCAACGAGATCGCATTGGTGACTAGGCATTGGATCTAATCGTTGGAAAGGAGCATCAAGGTGCTGTGGTCACCTTGACGGAGCGCAAGTCCCGTTTTACCTTGATCCGGAAAGTCTTTAGTAAACATTCCAGCTTAGTGGCTGAAGCCATTATCGAGCATTTGGGCTGGACGCAACCCGTCGAGAGTATTACCTCGGACAATGGCAAAGAGTTTGCGGCACATCAACGAATCGCCAAAGAATTGGCGACTGAAGTCTATTTTTTCCATCCTTACTCGTCTTGGGAGTGCGGCTCCAATGAGAATACGAATGGCCTGATCAGACAATATTTCCCTAAAAACCGCAATCTGATAACAGGTACAGCACAAGAACAATTGGTGGCTATGGATCGTCTTAATCTACGTCCTAGAAAATGCCTTGATTTCAAGAAACTCATATCAGGTATACTTTAAACGTCATTCTGTTGCACTTACTACTTCAATCCAAGACTTGTTCATGAAGCTGAAGTTAGAAAAAATTTTTCGGAAGGAAAACTTTCCATATGGAAATAATACATTATCTGACTGGTTTTGATTTGCATACAGGCGGCAAGCCAACGCGCCTTATCACTGCCGGAATGCCGCTTATTGAAGGAGACTCAATAACAGCAAAAATTTCTTATATGCGCTTAAAATTAGACCATCTTCGTTCAGCTCTGGTCTGTGAACCGAGAGGGCACGATGGTATTGTAGCAGCGTTTTTAATACCTCCTGTATCATTGGGGTGTTCCTATGGTGTGATTTTTGCGAATAATATAGGTTATCTTGGAATGTGTGGGCATGGCCTAATAGGGGTTGCTACAACATTGATTGAACTAGGCTACATGGTCAAGAATGAAGGTGAAAATATCATATGCTTCGACACAAGTGAAGGAATTGTAGAAGCCAGAGTTTTTGTTGATAGGGGGAATGTTTCTCAAGTAACAATAAGAAATGTTCCATCTTTTGTTTATGAAGAAAATGTTCAAATGTTTCTTTCGATAGGCCCTATAGTAGGCGACATTGTTTATGGCGGGAATTGGTTCTTCATTGTAGATAGTGGCAAATTAGGCATTAAAATTGACAAAAGGAATTTAGAACAACTAAAAGACATCTCTTTCGAAATACAAGCTGAACTCAGTGAAAAATATACTATTCAGTTGCCTTGGAAAGAAGAAATAATTAAAGTAGACGACATAAAAATATGCGATCACATATCATCCAATAGTTCAAAAAGCTTTGTTATGTGCCCAGGTAAAGCTTATGACATATTTCCATGCGGTACGGGCTTATCAGCTGAGATGGCTTTGCAATATAAAAGAGGTGCAGTCAGTTTAGGACAGTCTTATTTCGGAGAAAGTATTATTGGATCAAGATTTGAAGGACGGTTAATTAGTACTGTTGATGTTGGTGAATTTCGAGCTGTTGTGCCAGAAATTTCTGGGAAAGCTTATATCATTGCGTTAAACCAATTTGTAATTGATCAAAATGACCCATTTAGGCTAGGTATCTAAATTGCAGTAAAGCCAAGTCATTACTTCTCAAGGTCTAACGATCATTACAAAAATACATGATGCGAGCTATCTGGCATCATCAATAGTTTGATAATTTGTTTGCTAAACGTCTATTAACAATCATTCTCACAGATACTTGATTTTCAATATCAACGTACAGTTAAGATCGCTCTATGTCCAATCTTCAAGCCCACACACAGCAAGTGAACAATTTTCATTTGGGCATCCAATTCCCCCACTACAATATAGCGTTTATGTTTATGGGCATCGATAGCAAGGTAATATTCATAGTTGCAGATGTTTTCGCACTGATACGAGTTCAATCCAGTGAGCAATTTTCCCAGATGAAAGAGTCAGACAGTGACAACTGCACTGGGCTTGAATATCCCACATAATGCCAACGGCGGCGCAGCGGAATCCGCGGTTATTCCCGGCCATTCCGGCAGGTGAGCAAAACGGCTGTCGATCATTGAAGATTTCACCGAATCGTACCAGGGGGCGTTTATCAACATGCACAGCTTGCCCGAATCGGGCTCGCGCGGGTGTTCGTACGGCGGCTGGAAGGTATAGCTCAACAAATCCCCGGTTTTGATCCTTAGCAAAATAAACCTCGCTATAATCAGATTACTGGTCTACGCTTATTTAACAACGGAGGAATGAATGGCTGAAGGATCCGATAATATTGATTTGAGCCAGAATCTCTCTTATTTACAAGAAGAGTAATAAAAACAATCTCGATATTCACCAGTATCATTGGTTATGTCTGGCTTTCCTTATTATTATGGCAGGTGACGGGTGGTTTTGCCCCGCTCAGTTCGTGGGCTGGCGTACTGGTCCTGCTACTGAGTACCTTTAGCTGCTATTTTCTGATTAGAAATATTTACTCTGGGCTTCCATCTTACTGGTGTTGGGAATTATCGGCGCCATCACCTGCGCCATGCTTTCCACTCCTCTGGCAGCCATCCCCTATCTTTTTACGTTGCCGGTGATTATTACCAGTGTACTGATGAAACCACGCAGTGTTTTTATCGTAGCTAGCGGGACGAGCATCCTGATTTTATCGATCGATTTTGTACGTCAGAATTCTATTTCAATAGAAATGTTTCTTCCTCTCCTGATTATAGTTTCAGCCACCTTGGTCGGATGGCTCTCGACGCGTAACTTATATGCAGTGCTGGCCTGGGTCTGGCGCGGTTATGAGGAAGCCCGGCGGAATGAACAAATGGTTCGCGAACAACAAGGCGAGCTACGACGGGTATTGAAAGCGCTTGACGAGACCACCAACCGGTTGGAACGGACTAACTATATGCTGACTCTGGCGCGTGACCAGGCCGAAGAGGCCCGTCGGTTGAAACAGCAGTTTGTCCAAACCATCAGCCACGAATTGCGCACACCGCTCAACCTGATCGTGAGCTTCACGGAACTGATGATTTAATTTCCCAAATCCTATCGAGAACAACTTCCCCCCTCTTATTTGCGTGATTTAAGTATCGTCCATCGCAACGCCAGTCACCTCCAATCCCTGGTGAATGATGTATTGGACCTAGCTCGCATTGAAACAGCTCAAATGAGCCTGATTCAGGAAGAAACAGACATTACTGCCTTGATAATCGAAACCGCCAATACTGCCACGCGTTTAGTGGAAATGCGTGGCCTGGCATTAATTATCAACATTGACCCCGGGCTGCCCAAGATGTGGATCGATCGAATCCGGGTAAGGCAAATTTTCCTTAACTTGCTTAACAATGCCGCCCGTTTTACCGAAACTGGCAATATCACAATTAGCGCCTCGCTTCAGGAAAGAGAAGTGCAGTTTTCGGTCACCGATACCGGCGTGGGAATTTCGGCTGAAGATGTTCCCCGTATCTTTGAAGAGTTCAGGCAGGCAAGCCATAATGCAGGAGGCCTTGCCGGTGGTTCGGGTTTGGGCTTGACGATCTGCCAGCGTTTTGTAGAGCTGCACGGAGGTCCGCATATGGGTCGAGAGCCAGGTAGGGCAAGGAAGCACTTTTTACTTTACTCTGCCCGTCCATCGCACGGATGGCCTGATCTCTTTGGCAAATATCCATTTGATTTCAACACAAAAAGGTTCATCCACGGTATCTGGTGCCGAATCAATTGTACTGGTAGTTACTCGCAGCTCGTCCGCTGCCATGTTGATGGCTCGCTATTTGCGCAGGTGCCAGACGGTGGTGGTACAGAACCTCGAACAGGCCAGGAACCTGGCCCAGGAATTATTACCGCAAGTCGTCATTATTGATCTGGCCGCTGAACATCTGGATCCGGAAGAGTTAGAGCGGCTATCACGGGAATGGGCTATGCCAAGAGTGTCATTCTTGGCCTGCCCACTCCCAGGGGAAGAACCCCTACGCCAGCGGTTAGTGGTCGATGGTTACTTGGTAAAACCGGTCACCCGCCAAAGTCTCTTGAACATCCTGCGCCAGTTTGGAGAAAACGTGGACAACGTCCTGGTAATCAGCAACGACCGTGAGTTTGCCCGTTTATCGAGCTGCCTCCTTACCAGCCCCATCCGCGGTTACCAGGTCGTTATCGCCAATAATGCCCAGGAAGGCCTGGCGTTGATGCAAGATAGACCGCCTGAAGTGATCCTAATCGATCTGGCTTTAGAAGACGTGCATGGGTTCGAATTAATCGAGCGCATCCGTTCCAGGCCAAAATGGAAGAAAATCCCGGTTGTGGTCGTTTCCGCCCAGGATGAAATTGACAGTCTGAAGAATTCGACCGGAACCATGTTGATCACAATAGTAGATGGGTTTATGCCGGTTGAAGTAGTCCAATGGGCGCAAAAAGCTCTGGACCTGAATGCTCATCCATGGCTTTCAGGAGAAGAAGGTCGCATCGACTACTCAATGCAATAATTGTACGGGCTCAGAGACGGTTTGCGGCCCGTTTCGCCTTCTTAGAAGGTTCAGTGACTTCCAGTGAATTCAGCACAGAAAGAAGGGCCTGTTCCGAGATTGGTTTTTCTAGGAAAGCTGTGGCGCCCAGCATTAATGCCAAGTCTTTTTGTTTGATCACACTGCAAACAATAATCGGAATATGGCGGATATCAGGCTGGTTTAGCAAGTACTGCAGCAGACCCCAGCCATCTTGCCCAGGCATCATCAAATCGAGGGTGATCGCATATGGCTGGATTTCACGTGCCAGTCTGATGGCTTTGGAAGAGTTACCGACAGGAACAACCCGGTAATGATGCATGTTAAGATAACGTTGGAATAATTCAAGAATATCTTCATTATCATCTACAACCATCACGGTTCGAGGAAGACTGGTAGGCAGATGCATGTAAAAACCGTTGGTTATATTCCCCTTGACTATGGGAGTAATCTCAACTGCGCTCAGCTCTGCCATCTCAAAGATCATTGACAGCTGTTCTTGTATTTCGCCTTCATTGATAAGAGGAACGGATGTGGTGGGCTCGGTGGTAATTTGAAGGATTACTTCTGCATCTTTATCAACGGCTGATATCTGAAGTCGGGCTTGTTCGGCGGGTTTTATCATGTATCCCAATACCGCTAAAATCAACTGCCGGATCAGGCGATAGTCAATAGTCACTTCCGAGAGCGTTTCAGGAAGTAGTAATTCCAGGGAGATCTTCTGCCTGTTTAGCGTTTCTTGCAAGAGCAAGATAACTCCCTGGATCACTTCTTCCAGACTGGTATAGCGTTTAGTTTGTGATAACCGGGCAGCTTCTAACCTTAGTAGCTCAATCCGGTCAGACGAGGCCGGTTCTGCTCGGGAGCGAAGGATTGTTCCGAACCGATGGGGTAGCTTTATAGCGCTCCCATAAAATATCCGCGATTGCATCAATTGCGGCATCTTGTTCGCGGTAGAACTGCCTCGGCTGATGTTTAATAGAGCTGCTACAGCTTGGGGTTCCAGTCCATCCACAATATGCAGTACCATCAAGCGGTAGCGCCGCCATTCTTTGGAAAAAAAAGGAGATGAGAAATGAATAGAGTTATTAAAAGAATTAAAGAGGAGGTGATGAAGAGATGTGCTTTTTAAAAAAGGTGAAGAAAGCTTATGGATAATAAATAAGCTAATGGATGTGTGAGAAGGTATAAAGGTAATATAGGTGGTGATAAGATATACAATGAGTTTGGTAAACTATTCTTTGGTTGGTATGAGAGTATATATATATGGCAAAAATAGGTAAAAATTAGATAAAGCAAGGTGATAACAGAGATATATTGTTATTATAAACAATAATTATATTATTTGTTTACTCAGAAGAAATTAGTGTGTTATATAGAAGGAGCATAGATAGAATTATAATATTGTAAAGTTATATATAGTTTAGTTTTATATGTTGATTTATAGATTTGTTAGAAAAAGGAGAGAAAGATGAACACAACTAGAAGTTCTCACTGGCAATTGTTTCTCCGGTTTTAGTGTTGATCATCGCAGTATTGATATGGCTTCCTGGGATGGGGTTACGCAGCTATGCTAACAACTGCGCAGAACAAAACTCAGATACTGCTTCTCACTGCGGTTATTGCTAAACAACTGCTGTAGAACAACTCACTTAGGTTTCTCAAGCTACTATAAAGATAACTGATACGGCTGCTATACAGGTGATTGCTAATGCAGAACGGTACAATCAACTGGCTGAACACTGGAGTGATATGGCTACGATTGCTTATTGGGATAAAGTGGCTGCTCAATTTATGGCAGAAAATCTCAATATTCAGATAAGCTTTTCGACTACAGCGATGATCTGCTGATTACTTACATGACTAAATATAACGATGGAAATGCTACGGATGTATTATATATCAAATATGATCTGCTTCTAAATAATATAATATAATATAATATTATATTATATTATAATATAATATAATATAATATAATATAATATAATATAATATTATAATATAATATAATATAATATAATATAATATAATATAATAAAATAAAATAAAATAAAATAAAATAAAATAAAATAAAAAAAAAAAAAAAAAAAAAAAAAAAAAAAAAAAAAAAAAAAAAAAAAAAAAAAAAAAAAAAAAAAAAAAAAAAAAAAAAAAAAAAAAAAAAAAAAAAAAAAAAAAAAAAAAAAAAAAAAAAAAAAAAAAAAAAAAAAAAAAAAAAAAAAAAAAAAAAAAAAAAAAAAAAAAAAAAAAAAAAAAAAAAAAAAAAAAAAAAAAAAAAAAAAAAAAAAAAAAAAAAAAAAAAAAAAAAAAAAAAAAAGTCTAGAAGCTGTGGAAAGATATGATCGACGACAAATCTGTGTCTCTCTACAATACGGATGACACGGCGAGCTCTGGCAACTGAAAAGATCGCTACTTACTATGACGCTAACTGGTGGAAGCTAATGTTCTTAGACACTTACGATCAGACCAATGGAAAGGGTGCTGCTCAGCAAGTAATCAAGGTAACGGTACTCTCTACACAAGAAAAACACTTCTAGATCCTATGTCTTCGGTCTTGTGGTAAGTTATAAAGCAAGCATATAGCGGAAGCTTGGAAATGGACAGGTCTCTTGCGCTACACGAGATGCTGTTCGGAGCATACATGGCTGATTTACTCAACACTTCTGGGGTATCATTAACAGCAACTGCAAGAACAGAAGCTGTCTAAGGTTCTGAAGGAAAGCTGTACACTGAGGCATAAGTGGGATGATGAATACAGCTATAGTACAGAGAGTTTAAAGGGTTACATTGAAATATAGCATATTATGGCTGGAGAGATAGAAAATGTGTAATGAATGGGAAAGATATTAAGGCAGAGCTGGATGATGCTGCTGAGGCAGAGGATGAAATTATGGAGAAGAATAAATAATGGCTAGGGCTTTATATCTCTATAGTGGAAAAAGTTTAGGGAGATGTCAGAGATAGAAGGCTATATAACTCTAACTTTTGATGAGAAGATTTACTTATTGGTATTATGGATTGGTAATTTTCTATTCAATATTGGGATTTAAATGAAGGAATGGAATATTTTAGGAGGACTAAGAAAGGTGAATTTTAGTGGATGAGTAATTTAAATAGATTGTTTGAAAAGGAATAGATCTTAGTCATAGCAGTGAGAAATACTTTTACATATGCTGTAGTAAATACATGTTGGTTCTTGTATTGGGATGGGCTTGGCGCTTGCTGATGAGTTCGTTTATCGGCAAAACTATCTGCGCACAGCGCCCTGTGTGCACCTTCGGATGTGGTGGGCTGTGCCAGGATCTGTGGTTGATTATTTATAAAAAAAGCGGAGTGTTGAACAGCTTAAATGGGTAGGAATTAAAAATAAAGGGTGGTTGAAAGAGTTCTTCTTTAGCTATTATTCTATAAAGCTGATGGAAGTGTGGAAATGGAAAGGGTATAAGATGGTAATCTAAGTGGTAGGGATGTATGAATATTAAGAATATGTATTATGAAGCTGCTAAGGTGGATGGTGAGAACTACTGGGATTGTTTCTGGCAGATCAATATTACGCTTTTACGGAATACTTTACTGTTTTAGATTGTTAAAGGTAAGATTGGCGCTTTTCAGGTTTTCGCTCAGGTTTATGTGATGAATAGGGGCAGCTAGGTTAATGCAACTGAAGTGGTCGTTCACTATATGTATCTGGTGGCTTTCAAATGGCTGAAAATGGGCAGCGCTTCCGCTATGGCGATCGTGTCTCTGGCTTTAATTATGGTGATCGTGAGATTGAAAACAAATCACTACAGGAAAAAGACTGATATGGATTTCGCTATCGAAAAACTAGGTGAACGATAGAAGATAATAATCGTAAGAAAACTCGGAATAGTTTAGATCATTAGCTACATCATTCTAATTACAGTCTGGGTTTATCTTCCTTTTCTCATTTCTGTGGGCTGTGGTCAACAGATGAAAAAGTAAGATAAATTCTTATTGTTCTTATACAGTGGCTGCTTACAGTAGCTCAATGGAATAATTACACTAAAATTTTCACTGATACACCTTTGCGCGCTCTTTTGAAAACAGTCTTCTGGTTTACGGTTCAATCACTGTTTGTGTCATTTTCTTTGGGTCTCTGGCGTGCTGTGCTCTGGAGAAATAACAGTTCTCTGCAAGTAATTTCTATTTTGCTTTTATACTGAACAAGATGACTGTTCTCACTTTCATCTTACTGATGATGCATTAACTGATGATATATGCTTTAGGTAGGGTAAATACATACTGGGCATTAATTGTTACTGGATGCATCACTGCTTTCGGAATATTTTTAATGAGGCAGTTCATCATCTAGACTGTTACTGATGAGCTAATCGACGCGGCTACAATAGATGGGTGCGCTGAATTTCAGTTATTTTTATTGATCGTTATGCCGCTTTGTAAAACGGCTTTTTTGGTTTTAGGGGTGATCACGTTTATTACCAACTGGGATGATTTTCTCTGGCCGCTGATCGTAACACAGAGCCGCGATATGTACACCGTTCAGGTGCTGCTCGCTACCTGCAGGAAAGCTATGGCACGATGAAATATAAGCCTTTATTAATGGCCGGTACGACCATTGCCATTATACCTGGGATTATTCTATTCATCCTCGCCCAACGCCAGATTGTAGAAGGTATCTCCCTTACCGGAATGAAATAAATAGCTTTCCCGCATGCCCTGTTAGAATTAGATCGGTCAGGAGACTCAGGTATACAGGATACCCCCATTCTAAAAATTCTCGGATCCGAAGCTCTGCAGAGGTTCAGCCAGGTAGACCTGGCAGTTATCCCGTTCGGCAGCATCGAATACCACGGGTCGCATGCCCCTTTAGGGAGAGATAGCCTGATTGCCCAGGAGCTGGGAGCAAGGATCGCAAGGAGGCTAAACGCCATCCTCGTCTCTTATCGCTTATACTACTTGCCCGGTCACCACCCGCAACAACCCGGGTACGTTCTCCATCGACGCTGATATCATGACGGCTTACATCGAAAACATCTTCCGCGGGCTGTTCAAACATGGGGCCAAAGGCATATCCGCCATTAACGCACATGACGGCAATATTGATACCATCCATAGAGCGTCAGACCGGCTTTTCTTCGAATTCCCGGACTGTTTTATTCTCTCGATAAATTGGTGGGAAACTCTGCCAACGCCCCTGATTGAATCGCTGGGGCTGTTTTCAAAGGGAGGCGGGCATGGCCATGGCGGCCCGCTAGAGACCTCCGCCGCCTGGGCGGTTGCTCCAGAGGCAGTCGATCTTTCCCGGGCTGCCAATATCGATCCTCGCGAGTGCGAGCAATTGATGATGTCCGTCCACAAGGATGGAGGCCGGCTGCCGAAATGGCCAGAGTATGGCGGCCGGATCAGTGAATCTTCGATCGATAAAGGACAAATCCTGCTCTCTTTAGCTGAAGACCGGATTACTGAATTGGTTGGTGAATGGCTAAAGAAAGGATCAACGAAATGAAGATTGGATTATATAACATCAGTTATGCCGGGGTCTGGTACAAAAGGATCTGCATTAAGCTTTGAGGAGTTTGTCAAACGTACCAAAGACTTTGGATATACAGGCATTGAATTTGACGGGAAACGCCCGCTTGGCAACCCAATGGATTTGGACCGGGCTGCCCGCCACCGTATACGCAGCATCCTGGAGCGTGAGGGGCTCGAAATCCCCTGCGTGGCGGCCAATAACGATTTTTCCAGCCCCATACCCGAACATCGCGAGTGCCAACTTTTGATGGTCCGTGAGACAGCCCGCCTGGCTTCCGATCTGGGTGCCAAAGTGGTCCGACTTTTCGCTGCCTGGCCTGGGATTGTCATGCATGAAGGCATTGCTACCTACGATTTGGTGCGCGGTGATTTTTATACTTTCGAACGGCAATATCCATATGCCACCCGCCTGGAACGCTGGAATTTCGTCAAAGACTGCCTGAAGGAAGCCGCCGCTTTTGGGGAAGAATTCGGCGTGGTCATGGCCTTGCAAAACCACGCCCCTTTGATCCGTAACTGGAAAGATTGCTATGACCTTGTGAAAGAGGTCAATTCACCCTGGTTAAAATGTGCCTGGACCTTCCCAACATGCATGAGTTCAGCCAGAAGGATGCAGTTCGGCAGGCTGCGCTGACCACCGGTGTCCTCCAGGCGCACACCCACTTCGGCGGTGAATATTACCGGGATGCACAGGGTCGCGTCCAGCCAAAGTATTTGAATTATGGCCAGCCTCTGCCAGATTATGGATATTTCCTCAGCCTGATGAAAGAAATTGGTTACAACGGTTACATCTGCTTCGAGCTGTGCCATCCGATCGTCAATGAAGCTCACGAACCCCAGGGCATCGCATATGTCGATGAACAAGTCCAACTTGCTCGAGAGTTTATGAACAGTCTGATAAAAGAGAATCTGCCGTGATCATTGACCCGCATAACGTGATTTACACCGTGGGTGAAAACGCTTCGGTGCCCAACAGCGCCGCCCAGTTGGTGGCGGATATGGACCGCGGCGGCGTGGCCCGCTGCGGTGTGTATTGCACCGATAATCAGGTGGTGGCCGAAGCGGTTGAGAAATTTCCTGACCGGCTTTGGGGCATGGGCTGGATTATTCCCAGTGATTTTGGAGCCTGCGAAGAACTGGAAAAATGTCTCAAGGTGCTCAAGTTTAAAGGGCTCAAGTTGAATATGCCCAAATCCCAGGCCGTTCTGCGACCAAACTCGGTCATGAATGAAATTTTCACCATGCTGATCGATTATGATGCCGTCCTGCTGGGCCATTCCACGGAAGGCGACCACATCTTCTCGATGCCATACCAGTTTGAACAAGTTGCCCGGGCTTTCCCGAAGCTTTAAGATTATCATGGCGCACATCGGCGTGCCGGATGATTGCGAGGAAGCCATCCGGGTGGCTACCTGGAATAAGAATGTCTACCTGGGTTCGCATGCGGCTCCCGGTTCAGTCATTCGACAGGCGGTCAAGCGCGCCGGCGCCCACAAAGTGATCTTAGGCACGGATTGGCCTTACCAGGATTTCGAAGTAGAAATCAAGAAGATGGAGATGGCCGTCCCCGATCCCGCAGACCTGAAGCTGGTGCTGGGGGAAAATACCAGGCGTATGTTTAATTTCGATTAGAAAGGAACCGGCCAAAATGATCATCGATTCTCAAAACATTATTCATCCATACTTGCAGACCCCGGAAGAACTGCTGGCAGGCATGGATCGGGCCGGGATCGATATGGCAGTGATCTACTGCCATTCCGGCGCTTTTTTTGACAATGATTACACCACTTTGGCCGTCCGGCAGCATCCTGACCGGTTTGTTGGCTTTTCCTACATTAACCCTCGCCGCGAATTTGCCCGTGTAGAGCTTGAGCGGGCTCAGGAACTCGGCCTGATCGGGATTTCGCTCAACCCGAAATACGATGGGTATTCCCTCAGCATCGAAAATCACTGGTTTATGGACAGCGTCTTCAGTTTTTGCGTAGAAAAAGGGCTTATCGTGCTGGTCGAGGGATATGGAGACAGCCATTACAGCATGCCGTACCAGTTCCGCGATGTGGCCTGGACATTTCCCGATCTAAAAATAATCCTTGCGCATATGGGCATGTTTGGAGGCTACGACGACGTTCACCGGGTAGCAAAACTATGCCCGAATGTGTATGTCAATACCAGTACCACTACCAGCCAGCAGACTTAGATAGCCAGGGAGATTGCTGGGCCGGAAAAAATGCTTCTTGGTACGGATACACCGGTAGAATATTTCGAAGTCAGCCTGAAAAAAGTGGATATCGCATCCCGGATCCTGGGCAAAGAAAGCTTGTCCTGGGTGAGAATGCCAGACAATTATTCAAAATCAAAGGAAGGTGAGGAAATTATGGAACCGATTGGAATTGCACTGATTGGCCTGGACCACTGGTATAATGGTTTTCCGATGTTGGAAACCATCCATTCCAGTTCGCAGGTGCAACTGCGCTGGGTCATCGATCCGGACCTGGACAAGGCGAAATTCATTGCTGAAAAGTACGGCGCGCTTCAATTTGCAGCCAACTATGAAAAAGCCTTGAATGACCCGGCGGTCCAGATCGTTACCTGCTTTTGCAGCGTGGACCGGAGCGCCGAACTCTGCATCGCCGCGGCTGAAGCCGGAAAACATATCATCAGCATCAAACCCATGGCAATGAACTGGAATAAGCAGAAAAGTGGTCGAGGCGGTCAGGCGTTCGGGAGTGAAATACTTGCCGTGGATCCGCCTGCCAGGCCTTTTTTGCCAGTCACCAGCTCTATCAACAGTGGATTGATGAAAACCGCATTGGCAAGGTCAGATATGCTTTTGGTAGCTTCCATGCGGGTTTGCCGGCTGATTGGCCGGATAGCTCCCAACCCGGCTGGTTTGTCGATCCGAAACGCGTACCAGGTGGCGCCTGGATCGACCATGCTATATTTTATATCCAGACCTTTAGCCGCATCCTGTGCTCGAAGATCGTGCGTGTAGAAGGTGTCACCGCCAGGCTGAAGTATCCGGAGCTGGGCGTCGAAGACTATGGGCAGTCGCTACTCACCTTCGCCGACGGTACGATTGTCACGATCTGCGCCACCTGGCTGGCGGCTGGCGAGGCTGAACGACAAAGCCTGGAATTTTACGGCACTGGCGGCGCTATCATCTGGGATACCTTGCTGAATAAAGTGGCCGTTACCGGCAGGTTCGGTGGGGAAGGAAAGGGTTGGACTATGCTGGAGCGCCCGGCGGACTTGAAAACCCGCGCCACCCTGATGATCGATCACCTGATTGACTGTATCCGGGAAAATCGAGCCCCTATCTGTACGGTAGAGGATGACCGTGCAGGTCTTGCGGTAGCTTTGGCTTTTTACGAGGCTGCCAGAACACACACGGCGGTGGAATTAACTGCCTGATAAAATAACTTTTTCTTAGGAGGCGTATCATGTCTGAATTAGCTCTATTAGGCGGGAAACCGGTGCGGACTGCACCCTACCCGTCCTGGCCAATTTATGATCCAGCGGATCTTAAGGTTGTAGAAGAAGTATTGAAAAGCGGGCGTTGGGGTGGGAACTACACTGGCGATCCGGGGTACATCGCCGATGATTTTGCCCAGGAGTTTGCCGCATTTCACGATGCAAAGTTTGGCGTCCCCTGTATGAACGGTACATTTGCCCTCGAAACTGCTATGGCGGCAGCCGGGATTGGTTATGGAGACGAAGTCATTATCCCGGCCACTACCTTTGTGGCCACAGCGACTGGCTGTCCTTTTTGTCGACGCCCTGCCTGTCTTCGCGGATGTCGATCCTGAAATCCTGTGCATGTCGCCGAAGAGCGTGGAAAGCCTGATTACCGCCCATACTCGAGCGGTCATCCCGGTCCACCTGGGCGGCACCGTGGCCGACCTGGATGCCCTCGAAGCTATCTGCAAAAAGCACGGGTTGCTGCTGATCCAGGATGCCGCCCATGCACACGGTTGCAGGTGGAATGGCAAAGGAATTGGCGCTTACGGTGATATGGCCTGCTTCAGTTTCCAAAACCTGAAGCTGGTCACCCCCGGTGAAGGCGGCATTATTCTCACCAATAATCAGGCTTACATGGAAGCCTGCCGGGTTTACATCAACTGCGGGCGGGTGCACGAAAGCTTCCAATATGCCCAGCCGATGATAGGCGGCAACCTGCGCATGACCGAGCTGCAGGCAGCCCTGCTCAAAAGCCAGTGGTCGCGCTTTCCCCAGCAAATGGAGACCCGGCTGCACAACGCAGCCATCCTCACCGCCGGTTTGAGTAAGATCGATGGGATTAAACTGGTGGTTGGCGACCAGCGCCAGACGCGCCAAAATTATTATCGCTACGGCTTCCAATATGAATCTGAGGCTTTTGCCGGTGTGCCGCGGGCAACTTTTGTGAAAGCAGCCGAGGCCGAAGGTATCCCGCTTCAGATAGAAAGCGGCCAACCGGTTTATCGATCGCTCCTCTTTCCCTGGGAGAACTGCCGTTGGAAGAGATTGTATGGCGACCGCCTGGATTACAGCAAGGTGCTGACGCCTGTTTCTGAAAAGACCACCCGGGAAACCGCCTGCCGGCTTATGCATGAAGTTCTTCTGGGCACTGAAGCGGACATGCAGGATATTATTACCGTGGTGAAGAAAATCCACGATTGTGCAGAAGAACTCCGCTCCTGGGAAATCCAGGAGAAACCTGCCACCATCACCCGAGGATAGCTGGCTCATTTCGAATATAAACCGGTGTTGCAAATCGAATAAATTTACATCGGGGATTCCAGGCTGACCTGCGATAATGCCTGGAATCCCTTATCGATTAGGCTGGACATAAAAACCCAGAGGGTGGCTAGGAAAATGATATAATCCCCAAACGTGAACCTCCCGCACCCTCCCCCGTCAGCGCCACGTCGATTAGTGGTGGTTAAAGCCCTCTATTTCTTGTATTTTGCCGGCATTGGCGGTTTTTCCTATTACCTGTTTATCTATTACACCCAAATCGGGCTGAGCAGCACACAGATCGGCATCCTCAGCTCGGTCGGCCCCCTGATGGGCATGCTGGCTGGCCCGCTGTGGGGATGGGTGAGCGATCGCTTTTCAATTACTCGCCCGCTGTTCATTTTCGCCGCCGCCGCCGGGATGGGCCTGACTTACTTGTTGAGCGCTACCGTGCTGTTTTCCCGGATCATGTTCCTGACCATCCTGATGTCTTTTTTCACCTCACCCTTGATGACCCTGCTCGACAGCACGACCCTGGTGCTGCTGGGCAAACGCAGTGATTTATATGGCCAACAGCGCCTGTGGGGATCGGCCGGTTTTATCCTTACCTCATACTTCTTTGGCCAGTTCTTGCAAGCGCATGGCATGCGCTGGATTTTCCCCGGTTACATCACCATTATGGGCCTCTACCTGTTGGTCTCATTTGGCCTGCCGCTGCAGCGGCCAAAAGCTGCGGTCTCTTCAATCGATAAAGGTATCTTTAAACTGCTCAAGCAGCGCTCCTGGGCCCTGTTTTCGGCAAGTATGTTTGTGATGGCGATTGGGATGAATTCCATCATCGTGTTCCTGGCCGTTTACATGGTAAGATTGGGCGGCTCACCCGGCCTGGTAGGTACGGTTGGGGCGCTTGGCGCCCTGGTCGAAATCCCGTTCATGTATGCCGGGTCCTGGTTGATCCGGCGTTTTGGCAGCCGCACCCTTTTATTGATCAGCTTTGCCGGTTATTTCCTGCGCCTGGTAGTTTACTCGTTCATGCGCGTACCCGGCTGGGCCCTCTTCGGAGCAGCCACTAATGGGATCAGTTACAGCTTCATGCAGACATCCAGCGTAGCCTTTGTGGCTGAAATTACTCCAGCGCATTGGAAGGGCACGGCGATGGGCCTTTACAACGCAACCTTTAGCCTGGGTGGCATGATCAATGGAGTTGTAAACGGCGCACTGCTGGACGCCATTGGTGGCGGGATGTATACGGTCAACGCCGGGTTTCTGCTGGTAGCCATGCTGCTGCTGTCCTTTACTAGTTCTAAAGTCGGACGGTCAAGCTCAGACCGGATGGAAAAACCGGTCATCGTTGGCTGATCCTCTCACAAGGTGGACTATGAACGATAATCGTCTCCTGACCATTGAAAACCGCTGGGATGTTTTATACCGGGATTACCCTGAGGTCTACGAACAATTCGGCAGCATCCCGAAAACTCCCTCGCCTTTCACGGTGATCGACCAGCTCTTCCATCTAAAAGGCAAAACCATCCTGGATGTCGGTTCCGGCACAGGGTTGTCGAGCTTCGAGATGGCTCGCTGGGCTGCGTATGTTACCGGCGTCGAGCCGGAAGAAAATATGCGGAAAATCGCAGTAAAGAACGCCGCCGGGCAAAAAATCGACAACGTCGATTTTTTAGCCGGACGGGCTGAAGCCCTTCCGCTGGAAGACCATTCGGTAGACATGGTCACGGCCATCACCCTGGCCAGCCTGTATAGCCAGGAAAATATCGCTGCCTTCGCCCGCGAAGCCCTGCGCGTGGTCAAACCAGGCGGGACAGTCCTGGCGCTGGACATCGCCCCGGGCTGGTACGGCGGCGAGCTGGCCCCGGTTATCCTGGGCAAAGCCAGAAAACTGGAAGACGAGGCGTTGCGTGACCTTGTGCTGGGAAAACTGGATTTTCGCCACAAAGATTTTTATAATTTGCAGGATTATGGCACGCTCGACAAGATCGTATCCACCTACGGCTTCATTTTTGGCCAGGCTGCTATTGATTACCTGCGCACCCATCACAAAACTACCATCAAGTGGAAGTGGCGCATCCACTATAAGCAGGCGTAACGCCTATGCCGCCTTATCAATGGGATGCCCAGGACTACGAAAAAAATTCCGCCCAGCAAAGACTGTGGGCGCAGGAGCTCATCCGCAAGCTCGAGCTGCGCGGCGATGAAACCGTTCTGGACGTGGGCTGCGGGGATGGCAAAGTCACCGCAGAGATCGCTGCCTGTGTGCATGCCGGGCGGGTGCTAGGCATCGACTTATCCGGTGAAATGCTCTCCCTGGCCCAGGCGCGCTTTCCTGCCGGTGACTATAGCAACCTGCTCTTCCAGCAAGGAGATGCCAGTCGCCTGCCTTTTGAGAGTGAATTCGACGTGGTTTTTTCCAATGCCACCCTGCACTGGCTGCGCGACCACCGCCCGGCTCTGCAGGGCATTGCCAGAAGTTTGAAACCGGGCGGAAAAATCCTGCTGCAAATGGGCGGCAAAGGCAACGCGGCTGGCATTGTGGCCGTGATCGAAGAGCTTCTCAGCCAGCCGCAATGGTCGTCTTACTTCGCCAGGTTTGAATTTCCCTATGGTTTCTATGCCCCACAGGAATATCAGGGCTGGCTCCTCGCCGCCGGTTTGCAGCCCACCCGTCTCGAGCTGATCCCCAAGGATATGCTCCACCCCGGCGTCGCCGGGTTGGCCGGCTGGCTGCGCACCACCTGGCTGCCGTATACCCAGCGCCTGCCGCAGGAAAAACGCTCCGTCTTCATCGACGCCCTGGTCGAAGCCTACACCGCCGGGCATCCTGTCGACGCGCAGGGCAGCCTGCACGTCAGCATGGTCAGGCTGGAGGTCGAGGCGGTCAAGCCACCCCAATCCACCGTCTAAACAACACCCTGCCTGTCAGCCGTCTTCTTTTTTTGTCATTGCGAGGGAGCGTTCTTCCGCGAACGAAGCAATCTCACTGTCCGCGCCGAGATTGCTCCGCCGAAGGCGGCTCGCAATGACAGCCTTTTTCTGTCATTATCAGCCGATCTTTACGCAGCACATGGAGAGCGAGCCGCCCCATACTTTATCGTTGAAGAAGCTGACCGGCTCGCCTTCCTCCTGCAGCCCCAGCACGTACAGCAGTGGCAGGTAGTGTTCGGCCGAATTGACCGACAGGGCCGCCGCCGGGCCTTGCTTTTCGTAATGGATGATGGATTGGTGGTCGCCTTCCAGGATCCACTGCTTGACCCTGGCATCGTAATCCACCGCCCAATCGAAGGCGGCGTCTTCGAAAACCATCATGCGCAGGTTATGCACGATGTTGCCGCTGCCGACGATCAGCAATCCTTCCTGGCGCAGTTCCCGCAGCTCTTGGCCCAATTGATAATTGAAAGCCGCCTCCCGCGAGCGGTCCAGGCTGAGCTGCACCACCGGGATATCTGCCTGCGGGTACATCCTGCACAACACAGACCACGTGCCGTGGTCCAATCCCCACACCAGGTCTGACTTGACCTGGGTCGATTTGACCAGCTTGCCAATCCGTCCCGCCAGTTCGAGCGCCCCAGGCGCCGGATATTCCATGTCGTACAGGCGTCGCGGAAAGCCACCAAAATCGTGGATAGTGCGCGGCTTTTGCATGGCAGTTACCGCGCTTCCCATGGTTTCCCAGTGGGCCGACACACACACAATTGCCTTGGGCTTGGGCAGCGTTTTGACGGCCGCTTCCCAACCCAGGCTGAATTCGTTATCCTCAATGGCGTTCATCGGGCTGCCATGCCCGACGAACAACACCGGCATGCGGGTCGCTTCCATTATTACTCCTTACCATTATCGATTACAAAATCATACCATATTCGCGCCCCACAAGAAAATTCTTATCTGTTCATATCCCCTCGTATCTGTGTGAATCAGTGGTAAAAAATCTTCTCTTTTTTTACCAGCTTGTGATGCTCTGCCCCACACGGTATAATTTGCTTGATAAGATCCTCTTATCAAGGGATTCAAAAGGAGAAACCAGCATGATCGACCTTAAAAAATACGAAGTATGGTTCGTCACCGGCAGCCAGTCGATGTATGGCGAGGAGACCCTCAGGCAGGTCGCCGAACATTCCAAACAAATCGCCCAGGGATTGGGGCAATCACCCCACCTCCCGGTCAAAGTCGTCTATAAACCCGTTTTGACTTCGCCCGAAGGCATTTACAACCTGTGCCTGGAAGCCAACGCCTCGCCTGACTGCGTGGGATTGATCACCTGGATGCACACTTTTTCGCCGGCCAAGATGTGGATCGCCGGGCTGGGCAGCCTGAACAAACCCTTCATGCACCTGCATACCCAGTTCAATCGCGACATCCCCTGGTCGAGTATCGACATGGATTTCATGAACCTAAACCAGTCTGCCCACGGCGACCGGGAATTCGGCTTTATCGGCAGCCGCATGCGCCTCAATCGCAAGGTGGTGGTCGGCTACTGGCAGGATGAAGACGTGCAGGCCGACATCGGCGTGTGGGTGCGCGCCGCCTGCGCCTGGCGCGATGCCCAGGGCGCCAGGGTCGCCCGTTTTGGCGACAACATGCGCGAGGTGGCGGTCACCGAAGGCGACAAGGTCGAAGCGCAGATCCGCCTGGGCTATTCGGTCAACGGCTACGCCCTGGGCGACCTGGTCCAATATGTCCAGGCCGTCAGCGACGCTGCCATTGATCAACTGGTGGCTGAATATGAAGATGCTTACGTGGTCGCTAAAGAGCTGCAGCGCCGCGGTAGCCAGCGCCAGGACTTGCGCGAAGCGGCTCGCATCGAGTTGGGCATGCGCGCCTTCCTGGAAAACGGCGGCTTCAAAGCCTTCACCACTGACTTCGAAAACCTGTACGGCCTGGCCCAACTGCCCGGTTTGGCAGTCCAGCGCCTGATGGCAGACGGTTACGGCTTCGGCGCCGAAGGCGACTGGAAAACCGCCGCCCTGGTGCGAGCCATGAAGGTCATGGGCGCCGGCCTGCCGGGTGGGACTTCTTTCATGGAAGACTATACTTACCACCTCAATAAAGACGGTATGAAGGTGCTCGGCGCCCACATGCTGGAGGTGTGTTCCTCCATCGCCGAGGGGAAACCCGCCCTGGAAATCCACCCGCTCTCCATCGGCGGCAAAGCCGACCCGGCCCGCCTGGTCTTCACTGCCTGCAGCGGCCCGGCAGTCAACGCCAGCGTGATCGACCTGGGCAACCGCTTCCGCATGGTGGTCAACGAAGTCGATGTGGTTCCCCCGGATGCCCCCATGCCCAAACTGCCGGTGGCGCGCGCCATGTGGGTCCCCCGGCCCGACCTGAAGACTGCCGCGGCCGCCTGGATTTACGCTGGCGGCGCTCACCATGCCGGTTACAGCCAACCCGTTACCGCTGCCCACCTGGACGATTTTGCTGCCATGGCCGGCATGGAATTCCTGCTGATCGACAAAAACACCCGCCTGGATGATTTTCGCAAAGAGCTCAGGTGGAACGAGGTCTACTACCTGCTGGCCAAAAGTTTGTAAAAGGGGTTGCCTATGAATAAAGCGGAGCTGCTGTTAGCCATGCGAGCCGGGCATGCCCGCCTCGAAAAATTGATCGATACCCTCAGCGAAGAGCAGATGCTGGCTCCCCGCCTGCACGGCGGCTGGTCGGGCAAGGACCTGCTGGCCCACCTGGGCTTTTGGGAACAAAAGATGGCGGCCTACTGCCAGATGCTGCTGAACGGGGAAATGCCCATGGAAACGGTCGGCCAGTTTGCCGTCGACGAGATCAACGCCGCCGCCTTCGCCGAGCACCACGATCAGGGCCTGGATGAGGTGCGCCGCTTCGAACGCCAATCATTCCAACGGCTGCTGGCCCAGGCCGACCACGCTTCTGAAGCAGACCTGCTCGACCCGCAGCGTTTTGATTGGCTGAAGGGCGCCACTCTAGGCGCCTGGATCGAGGGCAACTCTTACGGCCATTACGAGGAACACCGGGCTGACCTGGCCATTTTTGAGACCTGATAGGTTCAATGTTAACTTAAAATATAATGCGCTACAAAATAATCGCCAACCCGGTCGCCGGACACGGGAATGGCCTGCAGGCCATTCCCAAAATCGAGCGTGCCCTTACGAAGCATGGCCTGGCCTACGATTTAGTCCGCACCGAACGGCCCTGGCACGCCGCCGAGATCACCCGCCAGAGCGTCGCCGAGGGCTACGATGTGATTGTGGCCGCCGGCGGAGATGGCACGGTTAATGAGGTGATCAACGGCCTGATGCTCTCCCGCCAGGCGCAAGGCCACGCCCCCGCCCTGGGCGTGCTGTGCACAGGGCGCGGCAACGACTTCGCCAGCAGTCTCGGCATTCCCGAAGACCTGGAGCAGGCTTGCCAGGTGCTGGCCGCCGGCCGCCGCCGCCCGATCGACATCGGGCGGGTCAGCGGAGGCAATTATCCCCAGGGCCGCTTTTTTGGCAACTGCGTCGGGGTGGGCTTCGACGCCATCGCCACCATCGAGGTAGCCAGGATGCCGCGCTGGGGCGGCTTTTTCTCCTTCCTGGCGGCTGTGCTCAAAACCGCCTTCATCTACAACAAAGCCCCCCTGGCAACCATCGAATACGGCCAGCATACCCTCACCCAGCGCTCCTTGATGATCTCGATGATGAACGGGCGGCAGTTGGGCGACGGGTTTATCATGGCCCCCGATTCTAAGCCTGACGATGGCCTGCTTGACCTGTGCATCGCCGAACAGGTCAAACCTCTGCGCATTTTCGAAATGGTGCCCCATTTCATGCGCGGCGACCAGGCCACCCAGCCTGAGATCAAGACCGGCCGCGCCGATCACATCCGCATCACCTCCCAGGATGGCCCGCTGCCCGCCCAGACCGATGGCGAGATCATCTGCACAGAGGGATCGTGCCTGGAGATCGTGCTGCTGCCGCTCCAGCTTGAAATCATCTGCCAGGCATCCCAGGGGGGATAAATGGGCTTTTCCCACAAATTCCTCATGATGTTTGGCCGCGGCCTGACCAGTCTGATCTGTCGCATCGACGACAGCCAGCTCCCACGCGTGCCCATGACCGGCCCGCTGATCATTGTCACCAACCACGTCAACATCCTGGAAATCCCCATCCTCTACACCCGCCTGCAACCGCGCAAAATGCATGGCCTGGTGCTGTCCACCCATTGGAAGAGCCCGCTCCTGCGCTGGATCTTCGCCGTGACCGAGACCATCCCGCTCGCCCGCGGCGAGCCCAACCCGCAGGCCGTCCGCCGGGCGCTCGACTACCTGAAGGCCGGCGCCATCCTGATCATTTCCCCCGAAGGCACGCGCAGCGGGCATGGCCGCCTGCAGCAGGCCTACCCGGGCGCCGTCCTGCTGGCGGCGCGCAGCCAGGCGCCCCTCCTGCCAGTAGCCTATTACGGAGCGGAAGACTACAAGCACAATCTGGCCAGGTTGCGGCGCTCTGATTTTCACCTGGCCGTAGGGTCACCGTTTTACCTCGACAGCCATGCCCAGCCAATCGACCGCCAGGTGCGCCAGCAAATGACGGACGAAATCATGTACCAGCTCGCCGCTCTTCTGCCCCCCGCCTACCGCGGCCTCTACACCGACCTGTCCAAAGCCACCCAGGACTACATCACCTTCCCAGGCGACAGAGAAGAGTTTTCACCGCAAAGGAGCAAAGAATACAAAGAAGAGGGTAGAAAGTAAAAGGAAGATTTATCACCGCATGTGCTTTTCTTCTCTTACCCCATCCGGTTTTCTTCGTTAAACTTTGTGCCTTCACCCCTCACCCCTGCGGGTGCGCTGCCGAGCGTCGGGTGCGCTGAAGAGCGTGCGGTGAACAATCTTTTTATCTCAGCCAGTAAAACAGCCCCCGCAGCAGGATGGCGTACACCCGGTAAGGCTTGGGCCCTACCAAAGCCGTCCCGTTGATAAATACGGTTGGCGTGCCAAAGAACTTGGTCTTGACCATCTCCGCCATCTGCTTTTTGGCCGTCTCTTCGGTTTGCGGGGCGGCCACGCACAGGTTGAGCTTCGCTGTATCGAAACCCAGCCCGGCCAGCGTCGACTGCAACCACGCCGCGTCATCCAGGTTAGCCTTTTCAGAAGCGAAGAATGTATCGTTCATCTTCCAGTATTTGGCCTGGTCCTGCTGGTAAGCGCACAGCCCCACACGCGTCATATAATCCGTCGGTTCCTTTACCGGGTAATGCAGGAAAGTAAAGCTGACCTGGTACTTTTCCACCAACTGGCGCACCAGCGGATAAGTCGCACGTGTGTAATCGCAGTGATAGCAGCCGATAAAAACGATCTTATCCGGCTCGTCCTGGTTCAAAACCGGGAATCCGCTCAGGTCCACCCCCTTCAGCGTCAAATCACTTTGCTTAGGCGGATTTACCTTGCAGGTTTGCAGCAGCCCCGACACCTGGTTGCTGCTGCCTTGAGGATCGAAGACGCAGAAACCGGCCTGGTTCAGGCCGTTGCAGCTCCCCGAGGTATAGAAAAGATACAGGCCGCGCACTGACCAGATGCTGCTCGCCATCAACAACACAAAGAACACCCAGGCAATCGGCTCGAAAAACTTGTTCAAAAAACGCGCCCCGCCTTCGGAGCGCACGATCACGAAGCCCAGGATTTTGGCCTTCATTTTCTCATCGAAGCCGGTGTTGCACGGTCTCAAAGTGACTCTTCTCAACACGCAGTCGAGCGCTTCCCCCGCCAACTGGCGGTTCGAAGCGCTGAAAATGCCCAAAATACCCAGGACGACGAAAGCGACGATGCAGAACATTCTTTACAGCACCTTTCCGATTTTTTTCAAACTGCTGGTGAACAGCGCCGCTTCTTCCAGGGTATTATAAAAATACAGCGAAGCCCGCACCGAGCCTTTGATTTGGTGGGCGTTGAACCACGAATGCACGCAGTGCTGCCCCGACCGCACCATGATCGACGCCATCTGGTCCAGCATCAGAGCGATGCGATGCGAGTCGACTCCTTCAATATAAAACGAGACGATCCCGCCCCTCAGCCGCGCCTCGGCCGGGCCGAGCAGCTTCAGCCGGGGGAAATCCTTGATTTCTGCCGTGATCGCCTCGTTAAGCAGCAGCTCCTGCTTCTCGATGGCGTCGAAACCGACCTCCGTCAGGTATTTCACCGCCGCCCCCATCCCTATTATCCCGGCGTAATCCTGCAGGCCGGCTTCGAACTTTTCCGGCGGGGGCAGGAACTCGCACGAATCGTAAGTAGAAGAAACCACCGTTTCCCCACCGACCAGGAACGGCTCCATCTTTTCCAACAGTTGATATTTTCCGTACAGCACGCCCATCCCGGAAGGACCCAGCATCTTGTGCCCCGAGAAAGCCACGAAATCCGCCTCCAACCCTTTCACGTTGATCTTGCGGTGCGGGGCGGTTTGAGCCGCGTCGAGCATCACCAGCGACCCGTTCTGGTGCGCCTTCTTGATCACTTCGGCCGCCGGGATCGTCACCCCGTCCAGGTTGGAAGTCCAGCCAAGCGATACCAGCCTGACCTGCTTATCCAGCCGCTTCTCGAAGGCGTCCAGGTCGAAAGTATTGTCCGCCTGGGAAGGCACGATCTTCACCACGACCCCGTGTTTTTTAGCCATCCTTTGCCAGGGGATCAGGTTGGAGTTATGCTCCTTATCGGAAATCAGCACCACGTCATCCTTTTGCAGGCCCAGCGAATTGGCCACGAGGTTGATGCCCTCGGTGGTGTTGCGCGTAAAGACCACCTCTTCCTTCCTGGCCGCATTCAGGAATTTGGCAATCGCCGTGCGCGCCTGGTCGCATTCACGCATCACCTCGGTTGCTAACTGGTGCACGCTGCGCCCGCTGCACGCCGAAGACTGCAAATAATACTGGTTGATCGCTTCCAGGACCTGCCTGGGGCGCAGGCTCTGGCAGGCGTTATCGAAGTAAGTGATACTTCTCCGGCCTGCCTCCCCTGGGTGCAGCAAAGGAAAATCCTGGCGAATTTTTTTAATGTCCATCTCTTTACTTTCACACTGGGATCTGTTTGATTGGCAAGTCTAAGTCATTCCCACAAATATCACGAACGCCATGCATATACCAGAAGAAATTTTCTTATCCGTTTTTATCAACCCATCTGTGTTCATCAGTGGTTAAATTCTTCTCTTCTTTGTTAGGAGAAACCTTGGGTTAGTTTCACGCCAATTATAACTTCAATCTTCCCCATTCCGGGCAGCCTGGTAACCTGTGTCCAGGATAACTACCCGAACTCTAACCTTCTTTTAATTCCCTGTGCAAAACGATGAAAATGATACAAATGGTATTTATTGATCTTCTCTTATTTCTGTGTGAATCTGCGTTCATCTGTGGCTAAGCTCTTCTTTGCAGGATATAATCACTCCGCACAAAAATTCCCACACCATTGAGGATCCTATGGACAAACTACGCATCGGAGTGATCGGCTACGGCTTCATGGGCAAAATGCATGCCAACATCTTCAGCGGCCTGCCCCAGGCCGAGCTGGTCGCCGTCTCTGACCTGGACCGCGCCCGCTTCGAAAGCGCCAGCCTGCCCGGCGTGGATTTCTACCCAGACTTCAAAGACCTTCTCAACCGCCAAGATATCGACGCCGTCAGCATCTGCGTCAGCGACAAAAATCATTTCGAGCCGGCTATGCTGGCCGCCCGGGCTGGTAAAACCATCTTCCTGGAAAAACCCATCGCCCTCGACCTGGGCGAGGCCCGCCAGATCGTCCAGGCCGCCAGGCAGGCCGGCGTGACTTTGATGGTCGGCTTCCTGCTGCGCTTCGACCCGCGCTACGCCGGCGTCAAAGACCTGCTTGACCAGGGCCAGTTGGGAGAGCCCGTCTACATCCACGCCCGCCGCAACAGCCCCAAGAGCGAAGGCCCCGCTCGCTATCGCGGCTCTACACCCCTTCTCTTCCACGTCACCATCCACGACCTCGACCTGATCTTCTGGTACCTGAACAAAAAGGTCACAAGCGTCTACGCCCAGTCCAACAGCAAGGCCCTCAAAGCCTACAACATGGAAGACAGCCTGTTCGCCCTCCTGCGCTTTGAGGACGACACCCTGGTCAACCTGGAAAGCACCTGGGCTCTGCCCGAAGGCAATGCCTCCCACCTGGACGCCTACATGGAAATCCTTGGCACCCAGGGCATGGCCAAGGTCGATTGCGGCTTCAGCGGCCTGTGGTACAGTAACTCCGCCGCCACCCTCTTCCCCGACACCATGCACTGGCCCCAGATCGGCGACCGTGTCAGCGGCGACCTGAAAGAAGAGCTGACCCATTTCGTCAACTGCGCCCTTGAAGGCCGGAAGCCCCTCGTCACCGGCGAAGACGGCCTGCGCTCCCTTGAGCTGGCCTGGGCCATCCAGAAATCTATGGATACCGGCGAAGTAATAAAATTTGATTGACCGGATAATTTTGAACAATCTCCCAGAGGAATAATGACCCACCATCATTTTGAACCCCACACCTATTGGAACAGCTTTGGCTCGCACCCACCCGTCCTGCGCATTCGCCCCGGCGATACTGTCATCACCTCCACCGTGGACGCCTCCGGGCTGGACCAGCTCGAGCAGCCCGCCGCCCTGGGCTCCAATCCCGAGACCGGTCCGTTTTACGTGGAAGACGCCGCCCCCGGTGATACCCTGGTGGTGCACCTCGACGCCCTCGGCCCCAACCGCCCCACTGGCTGGTCAAGGGATGTCCTCGCCCCCCACATCCTGGAGGCTGGCGCAGTACGGGGCCTGCCTGAAAGCGCCAAAGTCCAGTGGGATATCGCCCCGGACGGCCGCACTGCCCGGTTATCTGTACCGCCCAACCGCCTCGACCAGGTCGCCTTTCCCCTCCATCCTATGCTCGGCTGCCTGGGCGTGGCTCCTGAAGACGACCAGGCCATCTCAAGCAGCACCTCCGGCCCCTATGGCGGCAACATGGATTACCGCGGCGTGACCGCCGCCGCCACCCTTTACTTCCCCGTCTTCGTCCCCGGCGCTTTATTGCACCTGGGTGACGGTCATGCCCTGCAGGGCGACGGCGAAATCGTCGGAACCGGCATCGAGACCTCGTTCAAAGTCCAGTTCACGGTTGGACTGCTCAAACGCCATCCCATCCGCTGGCCGCGCGGCGAAAACGCCGGTTACCTCTTCACCCTCGGCAATGCCCGCCCCATGGAGCAAGCCCTCCAGCATGCCACCACCGAGATGCTGGCTTGGTTGCAGTCAGATTACGACCTGGATGTGCGGGGCGCCAGCCTGCTGTTGGGTATGTGCGTCGAGTACGAGGTCGGCAACGTCTTCGACCCGGCCTACACCCTGGTCTGTAAGCTGCCCAAAGCGATTTTGAGCGAGTTAAGAGCCGCATAAATTTGAAGCCCTTCTTCGCCGCTTATTGATTTTATTTTCCTTCATGCTATGATTGGATTATCTCCTGGATGAACCAGGATCAAAACATATAATGTGCGCCAGTTTCTTTTTCCCGAAGGAGGTTCAATATGGCAAAGATGTATGGGGTACACGAAATCGAGCTTCATCCTGGGGTGAGTGAGGAAAGCTTTGTCAAGTTTTTCAACCAAGAATATGCCAAATCATTTGTAGATTCATTTGGCTGGAAACTCATGCTGCTCAAAGGCGATCGAGGGCAACGCGCAGGGAAATATGCCGTATTGTTCGAGATCGAGAGCCGCGAGGCAAGAGACCGTTTTTCGCCAGCTCCCCATGAGGGGTCAGAGGAAAGTAAGCGCTGGGAAGCAGAACACAAGGAGCAAGAAGATTATTTGTTGAAAAAGTGGTCTTCGTTCTCACCCACAGATTTTGGCGCCCAACTGGAATACACGGACTACCTGCTACTCGAATAATTCTTTCGGGTGCATTGGTTTTCTACCTTTCTCCTTATAATCCCACTCTACCATTCATTTTCAGAGAGCGCCAGAATTCAGATTGCCGGTATCGTACTCTCCTTCTCCCGTAACTAAAGCCGCTTGCCGTGCAGTTCACACTAGGCAAAGCCGGTCTTACCTGGGGTTTGATAATCGTCATAGAGCGAGAACATCCGCTTGGGTTGAAAAGAAAGCATAGAAGAGAAACCGAAAGACAGTCTAAGGTAATCCCCACAGATAAATATGACCAAGGAAATCACCTGAGGCGATTACTGACCCATCTGAGGAAAACGCTTCGCATGTTACCTTGGCAACATGGCGTGCAAATTCAATTATTTTATCCCCTTTGTTTACTGACCAATATTCAACTTTATTTCCAGCACTAAATATAAGTAAATCATTAGTGGGGGAGAAAGCATAACCAAACTCAGAATATACATTCTTCTCTGATTGTTTATAAACAGTCCCATCTTTCGTTTGAATAAGCTCAATTCTTGACATTTTACTACGACAGCCATTATTAGGTTCTGGAACACAATAGAAATCGTATCCGGCATTGGCGTTATATGCAAGATATTGTCCATCATTTGAGTACCCAACAGGCGATGCAAATTCAGCCCAGCCGAATGGCCTTAACACAAGGCGCTTAGTTGGAAATTCGGACTGATACTGAACAACAACACCACATTCAAATCCAGATTCATTATAGTAAAAGTATGATATTGCTAAAAACTGACCATCAGGTGAGGTAGCAATATTGTTGAATTCCGCATATGGGCAACTTAAATCTGATAGGTTTGGCCCTCCGATATCCTTCACCATAGTACCTTCAGTCATATCGTATATTTTTGTGTCTAGATTACTGGTAGTGACTGCCAAAGATTTTCCGTCTTTGTATATTGATACTAATAATATTTGCGAATTTGTGTCTAAAGAGCGGATAAGATCACCTTTGATAACATCCCATATAAAAACCTTCTTATCCTTTCCACCTGACGCCAATATTTTCCCGTCCGGAGAAAATACCAGCGACTTGACCGATCCTGTATGTCCCTTCAGTTCATACAGAAGACTCCCATCGCCTACCCGCCAAACCCTCACCACTTTATCATCTCCGGCAGAGGCAATATATTGACTGTCAGGCGAGAAAACCAGCTTATTGACCGTCGATTTGTTTCCTTCCAGTTCTCTGAGAGCCACCAATTTGCCGACATTGTCTGCGTTGATTACCTTCAGATTGGAAGCAGGCGTATTGGTTGGAAATTCTGAGGGGGAGATCGTGTTAGTCGGATATTCCGATGGAAGCTGCGTTGGAGTCATGGTCTGTGTGCTTGCTGGGGTTATGGTTGGCATGACCAGTACCGGCGTAAACGTTGGCGGTAAGGCTGCCAGGGCTGGCGCGGTCTGAGTGGTGACCAGGATGGAGGCGTACTTACCGATCCCCCATCTTATCAACATCACCAGACCAGTCAGAACGATTATCCCAGCCACCGCCCATATCCACCCGCTTATATGAGATCTGGCTGGAGTATCCTTCAACGGAAGGCTTACCGGGATAATGGCACTCTTTGCTGTCGGTGGTTCGCTCACCCACGCCGAGTGCGAGGCTGGCATTTCCAGCCCAGTTTCTTCGGTCTGGAAAACCTGCGGTTCCGGTGGTTTGGGGGCAGCCGCAGGTGCTGCCGGACGTGCGCTCACTGTCTCGAAAACCTCCGGATGCGGTGATTGGACCGCTTTGACCAGCCCGGCCAACCCTTCCAGCGCCGCGGCAAACTCCCCCATGCTGGCGTAGCGATCTTCCGGTTTTTTCGCCAGTGCCTTGTAGAGCACCCTTTCCACCTCTTCGGGCAGCCCTGGCACAAAGCTGCGCGGGCGGGGCAGCGGATCGGTAGACTGTTTTAGAAATATTGCCGCTGGGGTATCCGCCGTGTAAGGCTTCCGTCCCGTCACCAGCTCGTAGAACACCACCCCCAGCGAGTAGATATCGCTCTGCGCCGAGATCTGGTTGAACCACTGCTCCGGCGCCATGTATTCCGGCGTGCCGATGGCTACATTGGTGCTGGTCAGCGTGTTGCCGCCCTCCAGGCCCAGGATCTTGGCGATGCCAAAATCCGAGACCATCGGCTGGCCCTTGTCCGTCAGTAAAATATTTCCCGGCTTGATGTCGCGGTGAATGATGTTTTTTTCGTGGGCGTACTCCAGCGCCCGCGCCACCGGCGCCAGCAAGCGTGCCGCTTGCTCGTAAGGCAGCGGTTTGCCGGCTAACTGCTTGAGAGTCCCGCCTGACAGGTACACCATCACCAGGTAGGGCGTGCCTTTGTACTCGCCGTAATCGGTCACTTTGACAATGCTCGGATGGGTCAAGCGGGCGACTTCTTTAGCCTCACGCTCGAAGCGTTTGAGCGTCCTTTCCACTTCCGCCGGCGTCACTTGGTCCATGCGGATGAACTTGACCGCCACCTCGCACTCCAGGTGGGTATCGTAGGCACGGTATACCGTCGCCATACCGCCCTGACCGAGCAGCTCGATGATCCGGTACCGGCCTATATCCTGCCCTGTGAAGTTTGTCATGAGAGGGAGATCCTAATAGAATGCTGAACTGATTATACGTCTAAAGGGGAAAACTCTCCTAACGAAAAGTCTAAAACTCCCGTACCTAAATCACTAAAGTCTTCCATTGTTTCTCCATGCGCCTTGGCAGAGGCGCCTACTTTACCAGCCGTCCCTAAAAAATTAACCCGCCCCACACAAAGTTTGCGAACCCGGGTGTGGGATATCGCCCAATCAACCTTGCTCCAGCCAGGTTATCCTTTAGAGCAATCCACCTGGCTTTACAAAAAAAGCCATTTTTGTAAAGTATCATTTTACAAAATCGTCCATTTTCGTAAAATATCATCAGCCATAATTTGCCTAGATCGTGTGTGGACTTATACTTTACATCCTTGTTCTGTTGCGCTTCCCTCCCCCCATGAAGGAAAAACTGCATAAATTGGTCTTAAAACTGCACATTAATGCAGTTGAAATTTTCCCCGCATCTGTCATAATAGAATTGTAGCCACTATAGTCTCCCAGAAATTAGGGACTTCCATTTGCAAATTCTAATGTCTGGCTGAGAGCTGATAGCTTTTAGCTGACCCCTGGCGCCTCTCCCTGAATTGTTCCTTTTTGTTTTTTGACTCCCCTGCAAAAACGACTGGACAAAAAAGGTAAAAGTTTAATATAATCGTTTCAACCTCCAAAGAACAAGCGAGAAACGAAAAATCATGTTTCGAAAGAACCCGCGTCACTTACAGCCTGCCTTGATCAGCAACGTGCAACAACTTCCCGAGCGACAGCGCCAACGACTGGAACAGTCCTGGGCCGGGGTCTTCTTTCACGAAGTCTTCTGTCGCTTGAATGAAGAACCTTTTGCGGTTTTATATGCCGATCTGCCTTCCCGACCCAATGTGCCGGTCAACTTGCTGGTTGGATTGGAATGCCTCAAATCCGGGTTTGGCTGGAGCGACGAAGAATTGTACGATGCCTTCCTCTACAACCTTCAAGTTCGCTATGCCCTGGGCTATCAGGAGTTAGGGGAAGGGGAATTTGACTTACGCACTTTGTACTACTTTCGTCAACGCTTGAGCCGTTACAGCCAGGAAACTGGGATCAATCTTCTCGATCAGGCTTTTGAACAGATCACGGACAAACAGTTGGCTGCTTTCGAACTGAAAACGGGTAAACAGCGCATGGATAGCACTCAGGTGGGTTGTAATATTCGCCAACAAGGTCGTTTACAGTTATTGGTGGAAATCTTGCAGCGAGTTCAGCGCATGCTCAGTGAAAGCGACCAAGGCAAGTGGGCGGAAACCTTTGAGCCCTATCTGCATGGACATCCGGGTTGGTACGTCTACCGGCTGAAGAAAGAGGAGTTTGCCACCCATATCGAGCAAGTGGGCCGAGTAATGCTCGGCTTGTTGGAAGAGTTGAAAGTGGCCTATGGGGAGCGCAAAGAATACCAGATGTTAGAACGGGTGTTTGACGAACATTTCCGTGTAATCGAAGAGAAGGTCAAAGCCAAAGAACAGAAAGAACTCAGCGCGTGTAGTCTACAATCCCCGGATGATTGGGAAGCTACCATTCGGGATAAAGGCAATGGTTTACATCAAGGTTATGTAGCCAATCTGACTGAGACCTGCGATCCTGCTAACCCCTTTCAATTGATTACTAAAGTCCAGGCAGCTCCCAACCATACTGACGACCCGCTTTTACTACTATCAGCCCTCCCCAACCTGGTGGAACGAACAAATCTGGAGACTTTGTATACGGATGGAGGCTATGGCGGAAATGCAGTGGATCAGCTTCTGGAAAAGAACCAGGTGCAAATGCTGCAAACGGGGATCCGCGGCGGGCCTTTAGACCCGAACAAACTGCATACGGCGGATTTCAACTTTGAATGTAGTGAGACCGGCCAACCGCTTACGGTGACCTGTCCACATGGACAAAAGGTAAAAGTGGAACTGGGCCACAAGAAAAAGGGTTTTATAGCCAGATTTTCAGTGTCTGTCTGCCAAACTTGTCCGTATCAGCAGGCCCAGCAGTGTCCCACCCGTTTGCGCAAACGGGTTCCCTTTTACGGGTTGTACTTCATGGACTATAAGCTTCGGGTAACCCTTCGTCGACAGCAAAATGCGGTTTTTATGAAAACCAAGCAGAACTTGAGATCGGCGGTTGAAGCTACAGTACGAGCAGTCAAGCACCCTTTCCCGAAGGGGAAGCTACCCGTGAGAGGTAGGTTTCGCATCTTCTGTATGTTGATTGGATCGGCAACAATGAACAATATCCGCCAGATCCAACGCCATTTGGCAAGGCAGATCCGGTCAAAAACCGAATCAAGAGGGAAGAACCCTTCCCTGAATTCTTTTTTTGTTTCTGCCTGGCGCAGGTTTCAGTCACTTCTTCGGCCCCGCTTGGCTCCAGGCAGTTGTTAAATACAGTTTTTGCAGA
>CAWFZT010000007.1:0-134571 GCA_963820415.1 uncultured Chloroflexia bacterium
ACAACTGACCTATTCAGACCGTATTTCTGCTTTGCAGGCTACCAAGCTAGCCCAGACGTGTGAAAAAATCGAGATCACCGGTTACAAAGATCACGATGATCTTGCCTTGATCCTGCCTCCGACAGACCGGCGCGAGATTGTCAAAACCATGAGCTCTTCGGGGATGCCGATCACCGACTGCATCATCCAGGGGTATAAAATCACCAGCAACCATCCCAGCGGGGGATTCTTTGGGCCGAAAGCCGTCGGGGAGAACTTCCGCCGCCTGATGGATGCACACCGGTCTATATCGACCCCAACAGTTCACTGGTCGGCGCGTACATGGCGAATTTCATGTCTTACCGCGCCCCGCATTGGAACCCGGATTTCGATCTTACCTGCTTTGAGTCAGAGATCCAAAAATATAAGCTGCTGCCCGGTATCGGCGCTGCCCAGCATTTTTGCCAGGATTTGCAAATCGGCCTGGATTTGGGTTGGGGCGGGATCATGGAAAAAATCCGGCATTACCGGCTGGTAAACTTCCCCGATCATGCGGATTTTTATGATGGCTGGAATCGGTGGTCCTGGGCGTGCAGAACTGGATGCGACATTATGTGGAACAAGCTAGTC
Organism: uncultured Chloroflexia bacterium; assembly: GCA_963820415.1. Taxonomy (GTDB): domain Bacteria; phylum Chloroflexota; class Anaerolineae; order Anaerolineales; family Anaerolineaceae; genus CAWFZT01. The sequence continues at coordinate 610 of CAWFZT010000007.1, forward strand.
GCATGGCTGAGACTCAGCCGCACCCACAGCTGCGCCAGAACCTGCTTGAGATGGCCGAGATCAATGACACGTCTGGTTACCGAACCGCCTGTAACCTTCCGTGAAGCCTGCCAGTGGATCCTCTGGTACCAGATCATGGCGCGCATGTACAACGGCAGTGGTTCGTTGGGCCGGTTGGATGTGCTGCTATATCCCTATTATCTGCGAGATCGCAAAAGCGGCGTCCTGACAGAAGAAGAAGCCATCTTCCACCTTGCCTGCCTGCTGCTGCACGATACGGCTTATATCCAGTTGGGTGGTCCGGATGCCAACGGTAAGGATTCACCAATCCGCTCTCCTACCTGATCCTGGAAGCAGCCCACCGCATGAAAATTCCCGCCAACGTGGGCGTGTGTGTTGGTGAAGCTGTCGACCCGGAGCTGCTGCGGCGCGGGGTGGAGATCATGTTTCAGGATAAGACCGGCATCCCCAAGTTCCTGGGTGTGGAGCAGACTGCGGCAGGTTTCGCAAGGAATGGTTATCCCATTCAATTGGCCCGCCAGCGTGCTTATTCGGGCTGCCATTGGTCGGCGATCCCCGGGCGGGAATATACGTTGAACGATTGTGTGAAGATCAATTTTGCTGCGGTGTTTGAGTACGCCTATCGGGAGATGATGGCAGATTCCAACATAGAGCCTTCCACGAAGGAACTATGGGAGCGCTTTGAACGCCACCTGCGCCGGGCGGTTGAGGTGACAGCGCAGTGCATGGATTTCCACATGGAGCACATGCACCAGGTGTTCCCAGAACTGGTGCTCGATTTGCTGTGTTACGGCCCGATCGAGAAAGGGGAGGATGCCAGTCACGGTGGGGTGGAGTTTTACAACCTGTGCGTGGATGCGGCTGCCCTGGCGACGGTGGCGGATTCCTTCGCTGCCCTGGAGCAGCGCATCGAGCAAGAAAAACGCTTCACCTGGGCGCAGATAACTGCATATTTGAGGAACAACTGGGGGGGGCTTGAGGGTGAACGCGCCCGGCTGACGATGCAAAACATCCCCCGTTATGGCACAGGCGGTTCACGGGCGGATGAATATGCAGTGCGCATCGCCCAATTATTCACCCGCCTGGTGAAAGAGAAACCGACACCTGCCGGGTTCAATATGATCCCAGGCATTTTCTCCTGGGCGAACACCATCCCGATGGGCAAAGACGTTGGCGCCACACCCAATGGGCGCAGTGCAGGTGATCCGATTTCCCACGGCTCAAATCCTGACCCGGGTTTCCGTAAAGATGGTGCGCCCACCGCCATGGCGGTGGCGATCGCGTCCGTGCAGCCCGGATATGGCAACACTGCTCCGATGCAAATCGAACTAGATCCTGCCATTACCCGGGACGAGGAAGGGGTAGGCATCATCGCGGACTTGATCCGTACCCACTTCAAATTAGGCGGAACCCAGATCAATCTGAATATCCTGGATGCGGCCAAGATCCTCGAGGCGCACAAAGATCCCAGCAAATATCCAGACCTGGTGGTGCGTGTGACCGGTTTCAGTGCTTATTTTGCCAGTCTCTCACCGGAATTCCGCCAGTTAGTTGTGGATCGTATCATCAACCAAAATTAAAGGAGGCACAATGTCGACACCTTCTTCGACCGGAGACTTGCACACCAGAGGTAATACCCCCGGTGAATCGAGGCTCTGGTTGGATCGGCCTGCCACTACTTTCCGGGAGTCAACACCGCTGGGGAACGGGCGGCTGGGAGCCATGATATTTGGGGGAGTGACTGAAGAAAGGATTGTGATCAATGAAAGCTCGCTTTGGTCAGGTTCTCCTCAAGATGCCGACTTCCCAGACGCTCATCAGGCATTACCCAAGATCCGCCGTTTGCTTTTAAAGGGAAAAACGAGGAAGCCGAAGTGTTGGTGATGGAGCGCTTTGTCTGCAAGGGGCCGGGTTCTGGTCAAGGGCGGGGAGCGCGGTGCAATTCGGTTGCTACCAGGTCTTGGGGAACCTACATTTATCCATTCACCAGAATTTAACGGGAGAGCTTAATATGACAGGTATGCCTCCCGTTCACCGACACTATTACGAGCGAACCTTGGATCTGGACCGAGCATTGATGACCCTGGAGTATGACTATAATGGCGTGCGCTACAAGAGGGAAGCATTTGCCAGCACGGCCGCAGAGGCGATCGTGATTTGTCTGTCGGCGGACCGACCAGGTTCGATCTACCTGCGCGCCCAACTCCACCGCCCAGAACGGTTCAATACCGAGTCGGACGGACAGCATGGTCTACGCATGACCGGGCAGCTGGAAAACGGAATTGACGGAAAAGGGGTGAAATATACCTGCCAGGTGCGAGCCTTGAACCTGGGCGGCAGCGTTCAATCCAATGAAGGGGTGTTGGAAGTAGCGGGTGCGGACGAAGTTCTGTTGTTCATTACCGCTGCGACGAACGCTCAAGCCTTTGCCGGTCGAAACCTGTCCGATGAAGTTGCTGCATGTGCAGCGGACATGTCTGCGTCAAGCGCCCAGACCTGGGATGCGCTGCTGGCGGCCCATATGCTTGATTACCAAAAGTATTACCGGAGAGTTTCACTTACCCTGGGGAAGCCCAACAAGAAAACTTCAAGCCTGCCCATTCAGGCAAGGATGGAAGCACTGCGGGCAGGAGAGGAAGACCCCGGGATAGCGGCGCTGTATTTCAACTTTGGGCGTTATCTGCTAATCAGCTCGTCCCGCCCGGGCGGCCTGCCTGCCAACTTGCAGGGGATCTGGGCCGAGGAGATCCAGAACTCCCTGGAATGGCGATTGGCACCTGAATGCGCAGCAGATGAACTATTGGCCTGCGGAAGTCTGCAACCTGTCTGAACTGCACGACCCTTACCTTCAACTGACTGCATCCTTGCAGGGGCCCGGGGCGCAGACTGCCAAGGCTTACTACATGGCGCGGGGATGGATGGCGCACATGATCACCAACCTGTGGGGGTTTACTTCGCCGGGAGAGGACGCCCGCTGGGGATCAAGCTCAACAGGTTCAGGATGGCTGTGCCTGCACCTATGGGAACATTACTTGTATACCGGCGATCTAGCATACCTGGAATGGGTGTACCCAATCCTGAAAGGTGCGACGTTGTTTTACCTGGATATACTGATTGAAGAGCCCCGGCACGGCTGGCTGGTTACTGCGCCCTCCAGCTCACCGGAGAATGTGTTCCTCCTGCCCAACGGCCAGCGCGCAGCGGTTTGCATGGGGTCAGCATATGATATGCAAATCTTGCACTTCCTATTCGCTGCAACCAGTCAGGCGGGCCGACTTTTGCACCTGGATGAGGAGTTCTGCGTCGAACTGGACGAAAAACGCGCTCGTCTTGCCCCTATACAGGTCAGCTCGGATGGAAGGGTTATGGAATGGCTGGAAGAATACGGCGAGGTTTTGCCCTATCACCGGCACACATCGCATTTGTGGGGTCTCTTCCCTGGCGATGAAATTACTCCGCAGGACACACCACAGATCGCTGAAGCGGCCCACCGGTCGCTGGAAAAGCGCGGCTTTTTGACCCCGGGCTGGGGATTGGCTCATCGGCAGTGCCTGTGGGCTCGGCTGGGGGATGGGGAGCGCGCTTACGCTCTCCTACATCAGATTTTAACCGGGAGCACGTTCCTGAATTTGTTCAACCGCTGTTACCACGCGCAGGAAACGGAGGAGGCGGTTGGTATGCCCAACCTGCTCGATCCGAACCACCCTTTCCAGATCGATGGCAACCTGGGTGCGACGGCAGGTATCGCCGAGATGCTTCTGCAGAGCCATCATGGAATCCTACATTTTCTTCCGGCACCGCCTTCCGCCTGGGCGGAGGGTTCTGTGCGCGGATTGCGGGCGCGGGAAGGTTTTGAGGTCGACTTGGATTGGAAGGGCGGGCACCTGGTAAAGGCGCAGGTACGTTCCCTGCTTGGACGACCCTGCCGGGCGTGTACAGATCAACCTTTGCAGGTAATTGAGCGTGGAAAAAGGATCGAAACCCGGTGGGACAGGCCGGGTGTGATTGTTTTTGAGACATTGGCGGGGGAAGAATATGGAATGACTGCTTAGTGGCTATCCTGCTCAATCGCAAGGTTATTGGGCTGAAGTTGAACTCCAAATCCCCCGCATAGTGAGATCATACTGATCGCTATTTGAGGGGTTCCAGGATCGTAGACCACCAGAAACGGCGTTTTTAAAGTCACCAACAAGATTTTTGAAAAATACTCGTTATTTCTTATTGACTTTAGCACGGGATATTGCTAGACTTATTTGAGATAGTATCAGCTATCTGAAATTTCCTCACAAGACTGTATTGAATTAAATCACAAGGTTAGTTTAGTTGGCCAAATGCCTTTCATGCATATACAAATCGAAAGATACCTAAATCTTGGCGGTCAAGCAGGTCGACTATCCGTCGCAAACTGGTCTTGATAATCTTCGAAACGGAGGTGACCTAAATCAACTTTTTCAATCCTTTCATCAGCCAGATGGATCATAGTCGATTATATACAACAATCGTCAAACATTGGAATAGATCAGTTGGTAAAGGAGGTGAAAATGATATTTGGTAGGTCAATAAGGGGTTCTCCTTATTGGGTCAGATACAATGGCGATGGTTAGCAAGATTTTCAGAGTTCTCTGGCTTTTGGGAAAAAAGGAGAAAAAGAAATGGTTGACAAGAAATTGAACCGTCGAGATTTTTTGAAGGTTAGTGCACTGACATTAGGGGGAGTCGCTTTAGCTAGCTGTGCTCCCCAGGCCGCACCCACCCAGGCTCCCACGGCCGCCGCGGCACAACCCACCACAGCGCCGCCCGCCCCTGCGAAAATTACAATTTCCTACTGGGTCTTCTGGGACCAGTACGGGGGGGCCGTACCGCTGTTCAAACCCGCCCTGCTGGAATATATCAAACCAAATGACATCGATATAAAGTGGGGCGTGAATGCTGATCAGGTCTTCGTCCCGGCTGTGGCGGCCGGCACTCCGCCCGATATCGGCACCGGACATCATTATATTCAGTACATGAGCACCGGCGTTTTGAAGGATGTGGGTCCCCTGGTGGCTAACAGTAAGGTTGTTACCAAGGACAAGTATCCAACCCCGAACTGGGACGGCGCTTTCTACAAGGGCGTGCAATATGGCGTTCCAGCGATCGAATGCTTCCTGCGCCGCGGTTTGAACTTCAACACCAAGATGATCACGGACGCCGGGCTGGATCCCAACAATCCGCCGAGAACCTGGGAAGACCTGTTAGGCTGGCACCAAAAGCTGACTAAATTTGACGCTACCGGCAATATAATCCAGTTTGGCCTGGATCCCTACGATGCCGAAGCCGGCACCTGGTCGAGCGACGGCTACTACCAGGCGGAGGCCTTCGGCGCCAAGTGGTGGGACCCGGAGACCAAGAAGTTCACCCTCGACTCGCCCGAGATGGCTGAGTCATTTGACGTAATGGGCGAGTTTGTGAAGATCATCGGCCCTGACAACCTGGCCAGCGTGCGTAAGGTTCAGGGCGAGGGCACCTGGGGTGGTTCTTATGACGCCTCGGTTCAAGCCATGATCATTGAAGGCTACTGGCACCCTGGCGAAACCTTTGCCGAGAAACCCGAGGTTTCCAAGGTTAACAAGGCCACCTGGGTACCCGTTCCGGCGCGCCGCATGCCCGCCAAGATGCAGTTCGCCGGTGGGCATATGGTCTATTTGTTCAAACAAGTCAAGAACCCGGCTGATCAGGTCTTCAAGGTCGCCGAGTTCCTGCAGACCAAAGACCACTGCGATCCGGTCTTCAATAAGATCGGCTGGCTGCCAGCCTACATACCCTACATTCAGGCCACAGATCCCACCAAATACCCCGGGCTGGATTTCTACTTCAAATCCCTCACCGATCCCGAAACCGAGTGGCACGGCTGGCTCAAGTGTGAGATCGAGTCCTTCCTCGAGCCCAAGGTCGCCGAGATTCGCGAGAAACACTTCCGCGGCGAATTCAAGACTGGTAAGGAAGCCGCGGCTTATTTCCAGGACCAGGCTGTCACCCAGTATAAACAAGCTGGCTATGGTTCATAGCTACGTCCCGGTGAATTAAGATCTGATAACAGGTTGGGCGGGAGGGTATCTCGCCCAACCTCAGGATATAAAAGCGGCCAGCAATCTCCGTCTTGTATCCCACCAGGATGGCTGGTCGCGTTATCGATTTCCTCTGACTCTGCCTATATACTGAGAGCATCATCCGAAGAATACTTATCCATTTGCTGTTTAAAGGAGATCTTCCATGACAGCCTGGATCTACCGAACCACTCGATTGTCCCGGCAAGAGTTCCGTAACCAGGTTACTGGCATCTTGTTTGTCATGCCCTGGATTGTGGGCTTTCTCACGTGGACTATCATCCCACTGTTGTCATCCATGTATTACAGCTTCACTCGCTACGATTTGCTGCGCCCCCCTGTGTTCATCGGCATCCAAAATTACACAAATTTTCTAACCGATGATGATTTCATGACCGCGGCCAGGAATACCATATGGTGGGTACTGTTGAGTACACCCAGCGGTGTGATCTCGGCCTTCCTGATGGCCGCTCTACTCAACACCAAGATCAAAGGACGTTCCGGCTTCCGCGCTATCTTCTTCTTCCCTTCCATCATCCCTTCCATCGTCACCGCCACCGTTTTTGCATACCTGTTGAACATTCAATACGGAGCGGTCAATTCCGTGCTTAGATTGTTAGGATTGCATGCCATTCCCTTCCTTTCCAATCCCGATTGGGCGAAACCCACCCTTTTGTTGATTAATATGTGGGCTCAAGGAGGTGCCATGGTGATCTTCCTGGCCACCCTTCAAGATGTGCCCCGCGAGTTGCTGGAGGCCGCCACGGTGGATGGAGCCAATACCTTGCAGAAATTCTGGAGCATCACCATTCCCATGTGCAGCCCGGTTATCTTGTTTAACATGCTGATGGCCTTCATCAGCGGTTTCCAGAATTTTGACCTGCCCTGGCTACTCACCCAAGGTGGCCCGAACAAAGCCACCGAATTTATCTCGCTTTTCCTCTACCGGAATGCATTTTTATACTTACAAATGGGCAAAGCCTCGGCTCTTGCATGGGTTTTGTTTATCGTCATCGTGATCTTTACCGTGGCTCTCTTCCGGTCATCCGCCCGGTGGGTCTATTATCGTACGGAATAACAAATAACGAAAAGGAGTCGACCTATGGCATCTACAACCAGTATACGAGGGGGGGTTTCAGCCGATATCGTCTACAAGAAAAGTTGGGCGCGCCGGATGGGACCCACCGGGATTATCATGGAGATTATCAAATATGTTCTCCTGATCGGTCTGGCTTTTTCATTCATGCTGCCATTCTATTGGATGGCCTCCTCAGCTCTTAAAAATGACGACCAGGTCTACACCTACCCGCCGGTCTGGTTTCCGAATCCGCGCTTATGGAGCAACTTTGGCGAGGCCTGGACCATCAAGAACTTCAACCAGATGACTTTTAACACAGTGGTGCGCTACGCCATCCCGGCCACTTTTGGCACCTTGCTGTCTTCCACTCTGGTGGCTTACGGCTTCGCCCGGGTCAACTGGAAAGGGCGCGATGCGCTTTTTGCAGTCGTGCTGGCTACCATGATGATCCCCTTCCAGGTTCGGCTGGTTCCCTTGTTTATCATCTTCAAGAACCTGGGCTGGTTAAACTCATACAAACCTCTGGTGGTACCCGCCTTTTTCGCCAGCCCCTTCTTCATCTTTATGCTGCGACAGTTCTTCAGAACTATCCCTCTCGAGCTGTCAGATGCTGCCAAAATCGACGGTGCCAGCGAATTGGATATCCTCTTCCGCATCATCCTACCGCTTTCCAAGCCCGCCTTGACCGTGGTAGCTTTATTCAGCCTGCTGGGCTGCTGGAACGACTATCTGGGGCCGTTAATTTACGCCAACAAAGAGCCAGATTGGACTCTCGCCCTGGGGGTCAACGGTTTGGCCAATACCTTGTACGAATCAGGGATGAAGACCATGGTGTATCCCTACCTTATGGCGGTCAGCACCATCATCACCATTCCGGTTTTGATCGCTTTCTTCTTCGCCCAACGCAGTTTCATCGAGGGCATCGCCCTGACCGGTTTGAAAGGTTAATCAAACACCCGTTTAAATATCGGGGAAAAGGCTAAAATTCCCAATATCCACCGCCTGCAATTTCAACAGCCGAGTATCAAAGGCTGATCTACACTGTTCATCACTAATTATGCGTCTACTCAAGCTGATGTTTGCAACAGAGCAGTTATTTAAAATTAAAAATTTTTGAGGAGGTTATTTCCATGAAAGTCTTAGTCACTGGAGCCAGCGGAAAGCTTGGGCCGTTCGTCATCCGAGAGCTTATGAAGGCCGGGCATGAGGTAGTTTTGTTCTCGCGCCGGCCTGTGGCCGAAGAATTCAGCCATCTGCCCCTTATCTTGGGGAATATCAACAATTTCGAGGACTGCCAGAAAGCCATGGAGGGAGGGATTGAGGCGATCCATCACCTGGCGGCGCAGCCCTGGCCGGTAGACCACCCACAAATGCGTGAAGATGCCGAGAAGCGGGGTATCCCTTTCGACGCGACTATGCGCTCGAACACGCTGGGAGTTTACTACCCGCTGATGGCGGCGGTCGAAAAGAAAATCAAGATTTTTGTGATGACAGGCAGCAACTGCGCCCTCGGGCACGGCTTTCGCATCAGCGACCGGCCATTTCCCCTGCAATACCTGCCGGTGGATGAAAACCATCTCAGCGACGTAGAAGACTCTTACTCCTATACCAAACACGCCTCCGAAGAGATGCTGGCGGCCTTCTCGCGGGCCTACGGTATGCGTACCTATTCCCTCCGCTCGGCGGGCATCTGCGACGAGCAGCGCCGCAAGTCAATGGCTGAGAATGTGAAACCCGTCACCGAGTGGAGTGAATGGATGTACTGCTGGGTAGGCAGCGAGGACGTGGCTTTAGCGCACCGCCTGCTGATGGAGTGCGCCTATGATATCGAGCCGACGGGTGTTTATTATTGCAACGGAAACGATACCGCGGTGTTGGAGCCGTCTCTCGAGATCCTGGAGAAGTTCAAGCCAGAGTATCTCCCCCTGGTCAAGGATTTACCGGGGAATGCCTCGTTCCTTTCCAACAAACGGCTGCAGCAGGTAGTTGGTTGGCAGCATAAAACTTCTTGGCGGAAATATTTGAACTAGAAGGAGATTTGCGCGATGAAAGAAGCATTGGGAATGGGTGTTGTAGGCGCGGGTGCGATCGGCATTCGGGCGGCTTTGATGCACCTCAGCAAACCAGATGTGCAGGATCGTGTCCGCCTGGCAGCGGTATGCGATCCCGTTCCAGGACGGGCGCAAGCTGCGGCGGAAAAATACGGCGTGGCAGCGCATTACCAGACTTATGAGGAATTGCTGGCGGACCCGAACGTGGACATGGTCACCATTTGCTCGCCAATAGGGCTGCACTTCGAACAGGGTATGCAGGCGGTTGAAGCGGGCAAGCACATGCATTTTAATAAGACGATGACGACCACCACAGCCGAGGCGGACGAGCTGATCTCTGCCGCGGCGAAGAAGGACGTGAAGATCGTTGCATCGCCGGGAATGATGCTGTTCCCTCACAACCAGCGGGAGCGCCGCCTGGTGTTGACCCAGGAACTAGGCAAGCTGGCCTGGATTCTCTCTGGGGCATCTGGGGTGGGCGATTATCACATGAATGAAGAGTTCCGCACCGGGAAAGACATCCTGACGGATGTGAACCCAAGCTGGTATTTCAAGAAACCGGGCGGCGGGCCGCAATACGACGTGACAGTTTACTGCCTTCACATCCTGACAGCCATCGTTGGCCCCGCCAAGCGGGTGACGGCCATGTCAGGAATGGTCATCCCGGAGCGCGATTATCACGGGCAAAAGATCGCTTGCGAGATCGACGACACGACCATGCTGACACTGGATTTCGGCGACTCGCTTTTTGCCCTGGTATACGCGACGGTCAAGGGCGGCATTACGGAAGGCTTCCAGCCCAACATTTATGGTACTAAAGCCTCCATCGTCGGGACGATGTTTGGTGATCGGGATCTCAAACAACCCTATGATTTCCCGCCGCATGTGACCGGTGAACATTCCAAGATGGCCGAGTTCCACGTGTTCGAGGACTTAATGCAGCTGACCGATTGGGTGCGTGACGGCCGGTCTTCGATCGCCACGGCAGAGCATGCACGGCATGTAATCGAAATTATCGAGGCGGGTTACACTGCTGCCGAGACAGGCAAAACGCAGGATCTTCATACCAGTTTCACACCAATGCCGTTAGAAGCTCTTTGGGAATAACTCCTATCTACCCGGCCCCATCCCCCGTAGTGTACCCGAAGGGCAGAACTGGCGCGCAGTCACATCACCCAGCCTGCCAAGCTTTTATAAACCGCTGTCTTGATGGCTTTTGCAATAATTCTTTCAACTTACATCAAATAAGGAATATGACAGAATATGCCAACCCAAGTAACAACAATGCCCATCGAACGCCGCGCCGGACTGGCTGGGCGCCACATTGTGACCTGCGGTACACCTGCAGCGAAACCGGGAGATGCAATGGTAACCGGCAATGGCACACTGCTGCTTTCGACGATGGGCGAACCCGCTTGCGATCATCTTATTTTGAACCGCGAGGAACTTAAGTCGCCCCAATGGGCTGAACCGCCGAAAGCTCCGCTGATCGCCGACAAGCTCGGCGATATACGCAAACTGATCTTGGAAGGCAAATACGTAGAGGCAGCTAAATTGTCTTCCAATGCCGCGGTTGAAAGCGGTACGCCGGATACGCTTGCCAGCAATCCACACCATTCGGCAATCACGTTGACTTTGACGCAGCCGGTAGGAGAGGCAAAGGAATACCTGTTCACCCTCGACCTGCGCACTTCGCTTATTACCACCCGGTGGGAGGATGCGGATGGGGTTTTCCAGCGCGAGATGTTCGCCTCCCGCGCTGATGGCATTGCGGCGCTGCGCGCTACAGCCCCGGCAGGCCGGTTAAATTTGACGCTGAAAGGCGAATTTCCGCAGCTTCGCATCCCGAAAAAGCGGGTATTGAGCTCTAACTACTTGCCCGGCGGAAAGGACAAGTATTTTACCGGCGATCCCATTCCCCCAGAAGTTGTGATCCGCTACACCCGGGAAGGTATCCTTTTGTCTGGCGTTTACGCCTACAAGAAAGGCGGTTTCACGGTTGCCATTCACGGAATCGTCTCGGGTGGTACGCTCCGTGCGGATGTCAAAGGCTTGCATGTTGAAGCGGCCAATTCGGTGGTTTTCCTAATGAATGCCCGCCGAAGTTATGGCAAACAGACGCAGGGCGGCGATGATGCCCTGATGAGAGAACTTCTGGCTATCAACCTTGACTTTGACCAACTGCTTGCACGCCACGTGGCTATCCATCAGCCGATATTCGACCGGGTCTCCGTTGACCTAGGCGGCGACCCCAAGGATTACTTGTTGACTGGGGTCGAGCTTAAACAGAAGCAATTCCTGTCCCAGACCATCGTGCCTGCTTATGCGGAAATGATGGTAGACCGTGGCCGCTTTTTCTTGCTGAACGAGTGCGGTAAATTCCCGCCGATCCACGGCCATGTCAATATCAACATCACCCACCAGATATCCGCCGGTAATATCGGCGCGCTGCCCGAGATGATGGATTCCTTCTTCCGCTGGATCGAGTGGCAGCTTCCTGACGCGCGAGAGAACGCACAGCGCATTTTAGGCACGCGCGGCTTTTTTATCGCGTGCCATCCAGATGAGGAGAGTGGAAGACTGTTCCACTTCAACGAGTATTACCCACACCACTACTGGATTTCTTCTTCCGGCTGGTGCCTGCAGCCCTTCCTCGAATACTACCAGTGCACTGCCGACGAGGACTTCCTGCGCGATAGGATGATTCCACTGTACAAGGAACTATATCTGCTCTACGAGGACTTCCTGACCGTGGGTGACGAGAACGGGAAATTGATGTTTATTCCCTCCTATTCCCCGGAGAATTTCCCGAGCAACGTACCCTGCATGGCGGTTATCAACGCAGTAATGGATATTTCCGTGTGCCGCGAAGTGCTCGAGACCTTGATCACCTACGCCCCGAAAGCCCGCGCCGCCACTAAAGAGGAAATAGCAAAATGGCAGGAGATGCTTGACAAGATGCCTCTTTACCTGTTTGGTGTCCATGGCGAGCTCAAGGAATGGGCGCGCCAGGACCTAGAAGAAAACTATGACTACCGTCATTCCTCCCATCTGTACGGTGCGTACCCGAGCCATGAATTTCAGCCGGAACTGAATCCGAGGCTGTATCAGGCGGCATTCATTGCCAATCGGATGCGCGTGTATGGCAACGAGTCCTTCCACGGCGTGGGGCACCGCGCACAGGCCGCGGCAAGGCTGAAGGATGCCTGGCTACTGCAGAAGATGTTGCGGCTCACGGTGGAAAGCGGTTATATCAATGACAACTTTACCACTGCGCACAACCCCTACCAGGCATTCCCGATGCCTGACGCCCAGGGCGCGCTGCCCACGATATTGATGGAGAGTATGTTCTACTCTCGGCCGGGCTTCATTGAGCCGCTGCCTGCGTTACCAAAGGACTCTTTACGTAAAAGCTCAATAAAAGGTATGCTTGCACGCACATACGCTATCATTGACGAGTTGGCATGGGATCTGGACGAGGGCGTGATTACCCTCAATATCACCTCCAAGGTTGATCAGGAAATCACAGCTTGCTGCCGTATGGCTTTCGATAGCTTTACATGTGAGGGCGCAGCATATTGGCCGGGCTCAGCAGATAGGTACCGTCAAGTTCAGCTAAAGGTCGGCCAGACAGCTGTATTGCGCTGGACAGGGATTAGCCAAATCTAATGGTATATTGTCCCGCTCTTGATTTTGTTATCGAGTCGATCTTGCCATAACAATCGGCTCCAACAACCGCATGCAACCGATTTACCCTGCTGGCGCTCCGCCAATGGCTGATGCAGACTGTTATTTTGCTACTTTTACGCTACCCAGTGCGGACCGAAACGTATGTACGGCTATAAGTTCAGGAAGATGATTCAAGCATATTGCAAATTTGACGACACTTTTTTTGAGGTACACATGATATTCGCAAGATCAAGCCGGATTTCTCCAATGTTGGATAGACAGATATTCTCCGCCACCAAGACGCCCTTTATCAACATTGGGATTGAAGCTATTTCCTGGAAATAGCTAATTCGTTATAATTGTTATCTCCAGGGGCAGAGGGGTCATCGCTTGTACCAGTTGAGAGTTAGTAGGGAACTGAGCGAATTGGCAGCCTGACTGATACTGATCACCTTATCTGCCATCGGATGGCAGAACACGTGAAATAGGCATAATCTAAATGCCCCGTAATCCTCAGGTGGTTTTTTTTCAAACAGATACCTGTCTGTTTGGATAAAATATGCTAAAATTCTTTTTGCAGTTGAAAAACCACAAAATCTCTGGAGGAGTTCATTATGGACCGGAAAGTTCGCATAGGGATCATCGGTGTCGGACAGATCGGGAAGGCCCACCTTGGCAGATACAAGAAAATCAACGAAGAAATCGCCGATAAGGTCGGCGGAGTGGAAATCGTTGCCCTGGCCGATATCGACCGGCCGGAGGCAGACCGGGTGGGGAAGGTCTTTGATATCCCCAATGTATATTACAACGCCTGGGATATGCTTAAACGGGATGACCTGGACGCCATCGATGTCTGTATGCACAATAACCTGCACATGCCGGGGACTGTGGCGGCCCTGGAGTCCGGGAGGCATGTCTTTTGCGAAAAACCTATGTCGGGTACCTACGTGGATGCCTTGAAAATGTACACCACGGCCAAAGAAAAGGGATTGAAGCTGTCTATCCAGGTGGCCACCCTGTTTGAGAAAGAGACCAAAGCGGCGCGCCTCATCATCGACGAAGGAATGCTGGGGCGTATCTACCATGCCCGATCAACCGGTTTCCGCCGGCGTGGGCGCCCCTATGTGGATGGGTATGGCAAAATGCAGTTCGTGCAGAAGGATGTAGCTTCGGGCGGCGCCATGTATGATATGGGCGTTTACCACATCACCAACATGCTCTACCTGTTAGGAAACCCAAAGGTGCTGCGTATCAGTGGTAAGACCTACCAAGAAACTGACATGGACGCCGAACGCCGCCAGAAAAGTGGGTACAGCGTGGAAGAGCTTGGGATGGGCTTTGTGCGCTTCGAGGGCGGCCTGACGATGGACATCATTAAATCCTGGGCGATCCTCCTGGATAATTTTGAAGGTTGCAGCGTGGTGGGCAGCAAAGGTGGCCTGCGCCTTGAACCGTTTGGCTTTTACCAGAGCCTGGGCGATCTAAACCTGGACTCGACCGCCAACCTGGATGATTTCAACCAACGCGTGCACGATTTGCGCGCCAATGCCTTCGCTTACGATTCACCCCAGGCGCACTGGGTGGCTGTCTTGCATGGTAAAGTCCCTTTGCTGCCAACGGCCGAGCTGGCGTTGAACACAATGCTGATCTCTGAAGGGGTTTACCTGTCGGAAAAACTTGGGCGTGAAGTGACCGCCGAGGAAGTCCTGGAAAATTCAAAGTCAAAGACACTGCCTCTATAAAAAGGAGTTGTTATGAACACTTCAATTGCCTCCTATTCATTTCACGGCTTGCTGGCCGCCGGGATGATCGACGTTTTTGGGTATATGGAAAGCTGCAAATACCGCTACCATCTACAGTCAGCAGACATCTGGAATGGGATGCTGGTCAGCACTGATGAAGACTACCTCAAGAAAGTAAAAGAGGGGTTGGACGGGCGCGAGCTGGTACTGGCAAACCTATGTGTCGATGGCGCTCACATCTGGGAGGATGACCCGGCTGCACGAGAGAAGAATTACCAAAACGCACTGGCAAACCTGAAAGCCGGTGAGTTCTTAGGCGCAAAAACCATTCGCATCGATGCGGGTGGGTCAGGGACTTCTTTCACCGAAGAACAGTTTGACCTGATCATTAAACGGTTTAAGGAATATGCTCAACGTGCCTGGGACAATGGTTACAAGGTTGGGCCGGAGAACCATTGGGGGCCTGAGGTGGTCCCCGAAAATATGAAACGAATTGTTGAGGCGGTGGACCACCCGGCATTCGGAGTGCTGCTGCATTTCCGGGTCAACGCCGGGGATGCAGTGATGGCGCCGTGGGCGATGCACACTCACTTTTCCTGGGAGGCTGTCCATAACCACCTGGAACAAAGCATGGCCTTGCTGCATGATTCTGGCTACAAAGGATTCTACAGTGCAGAGCATCATTCGGCTAAGAATGAGTATGTGAACTCGGCCATACAACTGGCCTGTATTCAAAAAGTGATCACCGAATGGCAAAAGTAACTTTCTGTTTATTTATTATTTAGTAAAGCTGCCGCGGCCCGATCGATGATCCAGGTAACATCCCCATTTACCGGCCTGATTCTTTGGGCGGGCACATTCAGGGGATTGTAGGAGCCATCCAATACCTCAGACAGGGCTTTCGCTTTATTTTCACCTGAAACCAGGAAGAGGATATGCCGGGCTGAATTGAATACAAGGGGTGTGAGCGTCACCCGATTAGCTGGGCGGCCCATATAATCCGCGGTGACTGCGATGGCGGTCGATGTGGTTTCAGCAGGATTTATCTGCCCTGGAAAAAGCGAAGCGGTGTGGCCATCCGCCCCCATTCCGAGCAGAACATAGTCGAGAATAGGCCATTTCAGGTCACCAGTTGCATTTTGTTTTAGTTGATAAATATAATCCTGGGCGGCAGTCTCCGGCTCCAGTTCCCCCTTTATCCGATGGATATTTTGCTTCGAGACAGGAACTATTGACAGGAGACTCTGCCAGGCTTGCCCGTAGTTACTTTCGGAATCTTCCGGTGGGACACAACGCTCGTCTGCCCAATAAAAATGTATTTTTTCCCAGGGAATCGATTCTTTATAAGGCGATTGAGCCAGCAATTGGAATAACGTCGCTGGAGTACTGCCGCCAGACAGAGCCACATGGGCAGTATCCTGGATTGTGACGGCCTCTTTCACCTGTTTTGAAAAAAAATCCACAGCAGCCCAACTCATGGTTGAAAGGGTCGGGAAAATTCTTACCAGGGGTTTTTCCATTGTTTACCTTCTGTTTCCGAAAAATGGTTAAAGAAATATAGCTCGCCCTATTATAGCAGGCTCACAAACAGCAAAATTGCATTTTCGCAAGGGGGGGAAATTTTTCGATCAATCAATGATATGCACTAAAACAGGGCTAGGATTATACGTAAAAGTGGGGGATTTGATCCCGTTGTGCAAAATCGATATAATATTCGGGTAACTGGTATTTTCTGATTTGGAAGGGTCAAAATGAAAAGCTACAAATATTTGATCATCGGCGCTGGTATGACTGCAGACGCAGCAGTGAGAGGAATTCGTGAGCTCGACGCGGGTGGATCCATCGGATTAATAGGCATTGAGAATGATCCTCCTTATGATCGGCCGCCGCTTAGCAAGGGACTCTGGAAAGGTAAACCAATCGAAAGAATCTGGCGTGACACCCAGACCATGGGAGTTGAGCTTAATTTGGGGCGGCGAGTAACCACATTAAACGTCGATGACTTGAGTGTGGTCGATAACGGCGGCGAAATTTATACCGGTCAAAAGCTGCTGTTGGCGACCGGGGGTAAACCTCGTCGTTTTCCTTTCGGTAATGACCAGATTATTTATTTCCGGACACTGAATGATTTTCGATCTCTGAAGCATTTATGTGAAAATGGCCAGAATTTCGCGGTTATCGGAGGTGGTTTCATCGGTTCGGAAATTGCTGCAGCTCTGACGATGAATGGCAAGCATGTCAGGATGCTTTTTCGCGGTACTTTGATTGGTGAAAATCTTTTCCCACCTGACCTGGCGCAGTTCGTGACCGATTATTATCGCAAGAATGGCGTTGACCTGCTGCCTGGCCTGGGAGCTGCTGATGTATTTTCCCAGGATGGTCGTCCGGTAATTATCCTTGAGGACGGCAGAAAACTTAGCGTGGACGGTGTGGTAGCTGGCATCGGCCTGCAACCCAATATTGATCTAGCCGAAAGGGCTGGCTTAAGCGCGGACAATGGGATTAATGTTAATGAAAATCTGCTGACCAGCCATCCCAATATCTATGCTGCGGGTGACGTCGCTGTATTTTTCAATCCGGCCCTTGGTAAGTGGATGCGTGTAGAACACGAGGATAACGCCAACGCGATGGGCCGCCAGGCGGGCAGGAATATGGCCGGAGCAAATGAGCCTTATCGCCATCTCCCATTCTTCTATTCGGACCTTTTCGAGCTGGGGTATGAAGCAGTTGGAGAGTTGGATTCGCGCTACCAGATGGTATCCGATTGGACGGTTCCTTACCAGAAAGGCGTGGTTTATTATCTATCCGATCAACGGGTGCGTGGGGTGCTGTTCTGGAACGATTGGGGAAAAGTTCCAGAAGCGCGCCGTCTTATCGCAGAGCTGGGTCCATTTAATCCAGAAAACCTTAAAGGATGGATGTCTGATTAATATTTTGGAGTCAAAATGCAAGCTTATCTTTGTAAAACCTGTGGTGTTCAATATTCACCTACCCCTGCCCAGCCTGAGCACTGCCCGATCTGCCAGGATGAAAGACAGTATATAAACTGGGAAGGGCAGGCATGGACTACACTGGATGAATTGCGCAAACAGCATAAGAATACGATCAAACCGGCTGAACCGGGCCTGTGGGAAATTGCTACCGAGCCTGGCTTTGCTATCGTCCAGCGCGCCTTGCTGGTTCAGACCTCCAAAGGCAACCTGTTATGGGATTGCACCTGCTTATTAGACCAGAATATCGTCAAAGCAATCCAGGAAATAGGAGGGTTATTCGCCGTGGCGATCTCCCATCCACATTTTTACTCGACCATGGTCGAATGGAGTCATGCATTTGGTGGTATTCCGATTTACCTGCATTCGGCTGATGCAAAGTGGGTGATGAGGTCTGATCCTTCGATCAAATTCTGGTCTGGTAGCACCCTTTCTTTGGGGGATGGGCCGACATTAATTCAAGTCGGAGGTCACTTTGAAGGCTCGACCGCGCTGCATTGGGCTACAGGAGCCAGCGGGAGGGGTGTCTTGCTTTCGGGGGATATGCCCCAGGTCGTTTCCGACCGGCATTACGTGAGTTTCATGCGTAGCTATCCTAACCTGATTCCTTTGTCTGCCCGGGCTATTCGTGCCATTCTAGACAATCTGAAAGGGTTAAGCTACGACCGCCTTTACGGGGGATGGACTGAGCGGGTCGTGCAAAGCGATGCTCAGGCGGTAGTGACCCGCTCTGCAGAACGCTACCTGAAGGCTATTGAAAGCTGAGGAATAACTCTTATCTTTTCCTGTTTACGGGAATGGCAGGCAGCTTTTCGATCTCCGCATGGTCTAGTTTTAGGTGGACAGTCCCATCTTCATCCAGGTGGTCGATTTCCGAAACTGGGATAGAAATGTCTTTTTGACCCCATAAGTGACCTTCACGTAGAATCAGGTGGGTGATGTGTGAATCGGGGACAGTTACCAGAAATTCGTCAACCCGCCCAATATAACCATCAGCAGCGACCACGTGGGCTCCTCTACCGACCGCCAGTTCACCATGTGGAATTTGTTTGTGCAGCATAACCGGGATTTGAGTGGAAACATAAGGCCAGGTCAGATAAGCCCCGGGCATGTAATCCATAAACGGCATATTCTCGTTGATGAATTCTGTGGTCTCGAATGGTTTGGCCTGGACAAATTCTTCTTTCGAACAGCTCAGGTGGATTTCTTCCGCTGAGCTGGTTTTTACCCACTCAACCGGGATTAGATAATCTTCGCCTACGGGGAATTCCTTTTTACGGACAACCAGGTGTGTGACGTCGCGTGTGATTGGGTTAATAATGACCAGGATCGAATTTCCTACCAATTCGTCCTGACAAATGACTCTAGCATGGATCGGAATATCCATAGGCGCCTCCTTTAGCGTGAAACAAAATGAGGTCTCTGACCCTAAGTAGATTCTACACTGTTTTCTCAGATATGATCATTAAGGTTCATTGAGAATTGCCGTGATGGATAACCAGATTTTGGGTTATCATGATACCCAAAAATCTGGATTCTTATGAAATAAAAGGACAAGATCAGATGACAGACCAATACAGGCACTTGGGAATCTATAATGATTGGGTAAACGAAGCTCAACGGCAGCATGATCTTTATCCTTCGTCAAAGCCTGGAAAAGAGACGCAGCACCACCTGCGTGAAATCTTGGGCTTTTCCAGCCAGCCGGAGCTTGCACTGGATGTGCGCAGCGAAGCGACCTGGGAACGCAACGGTATTCTTGGTGAAGAAGTAAGCTGGTGGGTGGGTTATGGCCCGCGCACGCATGCTTGGCTATTCAAACCAGCCCAAGTCAAAGGCCCACTGCCGGCCATGCTGGCCTTGCATGACCATGGCGGGTTCAAATTCTATGGCAAGGAAAAAATCTCAATTGGCCAGGCTGATCCGCCGCGCGTCCTGTTTGATTACCAGAAAACCTATTACGGTGGGCGGGCCTACGCCAATGCCCTGGCGCGGGAGGGTTTTGTTGTCCTGGTCCACGATACATTTCTTTGGGGCAGTCGAAAATTTCCATTGGAAAGCATCCCTGATGATTTGCTTGCGGAGGTAAGAGCGGCGCGGACTTCCTGGCATTCCGGCGAGGAAATGCCCATCACCCCGGACGAAATTGCTGAATACAATGCCGTAGCGGGTCATCACGAGCACTTGATCGAAAAATACTGCAATCTCCTTGGCACGACCATGGCAGGGGTGGTCAGCCATGAAGACAGGATTGCTTTTAATTACCTCTTATCGCGTCCAGAAGTTAAAAATGGTCAGGCAGGATGTCTTGGTCTCTCAGGCGGCGGTAACCGCACGGCGTTGATGCAGGCGACCCACGATCAGGTGCGAGCGGCTGTGATTGTGGGGATGATGAGCACTTATCCAGGTCTTCTGGATCACAATGTGTTTACCCATACCTGGATGTTCTTCCCCAATGGCCTGGCGCGCTGGGGCGACTGGCCTGATATTACCGCCTGCCGGGCGCCCTCGCCGTTGATGGTGCAATATGACCTGCAGGATGACCTGTTCACCGAACAAGGCATGCGCGATGCCCATGCGAAAATCAGCCGGCATTACCAGGACAGCGGGCGCCCTGAGGCTTATATCGGCCAGTTCTACCCCGGGGTGCACAAGTTCGATCTACAAATGCAGCAGGAAGCGTTTGCCTGGCTGAAAGAAAAACTTCAGTAGCTGTCCAACCTGGACAAACGCTACCAGTTACTTTCTCGAACCGTTTGCCAATAAGCGCAGATATTTTCCAGTGGAATGTCCGGGGTGATGGTATTGGAGGTGAAGAAGACCAGGGAGGCTTTATCTTGGCAAAGCTCCATTGAGTGTCTCACTTCGTGGCGGATATCCTCCAGAGAACCGTTGTGGAATAGGGTGACCACTTCCATCGGCCCAAAAAGCAGCAATGGTTCACCCCGGCGCGTGCGCAAGTCAACAATCCATTCCAGGTCCATTCCGCATTCACGCTGGAATCCCTGCAGCCCATCCGCCCCGCACGCCAGCACCTCCGAAAGGAGCGGACGGACGTTACCATCGCAATGCCAGACAATTTTCACCCCACCGGCTTTCAAGGGTTCCCAGGCATATTCGATCAAAGGCCAGTATTCTTTGCGTAAAAACGCCGGAGAGACCATTGGCCCGCGCTGCGAGCAGATATCTTCACCGGTTAACACCGCCCCGGGATGCAATCCATCTTGCACGGCCCGCGCCAACAGGGTGGCTTTTTGCCTGGCAGTCTCTGCACTGGTACGGATCAGTTTGCGGTACTGATCAGGATAGAGCGCCAGGCAGGAAAGCGCCGTTTCATAACCGTAGGTACCATACCATAAAGCAATTGGGATAATATCCCAATTAGCCGGGCACCAGGTGATGTTGCCACAATCCGACTGGTGTGTCTTTAGTTCATCGGCGAACCTGGCATATTCCTTTTCTTCGTCGAAATCAGCCTTTATCTGATCAATGTCCGGCTTTTTCCGGATTTCTTCGAGCATGATTTCGATGGTATAGCGCGCTCTTTGATCTACTGTATCATGGTTGACGATCCGGTACTCTCCCCGAGAGACAGGTCTAAACACGTCTACCAGGCCGTCAGATCCAAGGATATGTTCAGCAGCGATCCCCCAGTGGTAGGGATCGTCGTAGTACTGCTGCTCCGAGCAACCGGTCAAAGCCTGTACGTGATTGGGCGCGGCAAGCCAACCGCCCAGAATGGGCGGTCGGTCAGGTTTTTGTAGAGAAAAAGCAGTCTTTAAACGGGCCAGGGTGGAATCCATCATCCGTCTATTTTCTCCATCGATCAAATTCCATAAAGGCTTGAAAAGCGATTTCCTTTTTCTCGATGGGTGTACCCAGGTCGGAATCATTTCCGTCGTCCTGCAGGATGAACCCACCCTGATCGGTACCCCAGCAATCCAGCAACAGTTTTGCCTCGGCTCGGATTTCTTCCCTGCTCTTGAAGGGCAGGGTATGCTGGATATCGCAGCCAGAAGCAAAGGCGATTTTTCCGGCGAATTTCAGCCCGATCTCTTCAATGCCGAGGGCACGCGGCTGTTCCAGGTTCAGGACATTAATGCCAACCTCAATCAGGCCCGGGATGAACTTGTTAATTTTCCCGCACGAATGCATCCAAACGTGCCAGCCAACCGTATGGCAGGCATCGACGATCTTCTTATAACGGGGCTTGAAGAATTCGGTCCACAATTTGGGACTGATGAAGGTATCTTGCTGGGTGCCCCAGTCATCCGAGTAGGAGAAGCCCTGGATTTGTCCAGGAAAACGGGCGGAAATGTTACGGATAATCTGCAGGTCGAATTCAACTATGCGGTTGGCCAACATTTCTACTTTTTCCTGCTCCAGGTACAGGTCTTCCAAGACATTTTGAAAGCCGCGCAGAGCATGCATCCGTTCAAAAAGCAGCATAAATATATTTGTGGATATATACTTGCCTTCTGATGCTTTGAATCTCTCCTCCATGCCGGAGTAAAACGCCGGGTCATCCGGATCGGGCCATTGATATGTATCCAGGTTCGACCAACTTGACAGCGGGTGCCCTTTGACCTGTCCCATGTTGTCGATGGCGGAACGCACCCACAAGCAACCCCATTCATCCAGGCTCTCTTTCTTATCTCTGGGTCCAGTGCCGATCTGGTTCCATCCCATACCATGCGTATCACACAGGCCATAGCGCGGGAAAACGACCGGCATGCGCTCGGGTGTGCCAAACTCAATGGCGCGGGTAACGATTTCCCGGCTGTTCATGGCTTTATTTTTCTACCAAAGTGTAAACTTTCGACCTTCATCCAGCATGATCAGGTAATTTTCCAAAGGGATATAATTTGCCACGGTATTGCCAGTACCCAGGAAGTAACCTCCGCCCGGCAGACAGCGTTCCAGGGTGTTATCCACACGCTGGCGGATCTGAGTTTCATTGGAGCGGCAGAGAAAATCTACGTCGATGCCGCCCAGAAGGGAAAGCCGGTTGCCATAACGCAGCTTGTCCTCGCGCACATCCTCGATAACATCCTCGAAAGAGTGCTTACCATCGATTTTCACCTCTTCGATCAGGTCCTCCATGATGCGGGTCAGGTTACCACAGCAGTGCATGATATAAGGCCGGCCGGCATCGTGGGCCAATTTGGCTAGCGCTTTATGCCCCGGCAAAACCAGCTCGCGCAAGTCTTTTGGGCTGATCAAAGTGCCGGTTTTAAAACCCAGGTCATCTGAACCCCAAATAACCTTGACCCGGTCGAACTGCAGGAGAACCGCGACCTCGGCACGGTAAAGATCGATTACCCTCTGGCTGATTGCAGACACCAGGTCGCGTTGCTCGTAAAGGGCGTAGCACAGGGTTTCGTAACCCATCAGCCAGGAGAGATTTTCATAGATCGAACCGGTCAGGCCGCCGATCATGCACATATTATCCGGCAAATTTTTCTGGCACCATTCCAGGGCGCGTGTGTTGAAATTCCTGGGTTCCGGCCATGGATAAGCTTCATACTCCTGCCAGTTTGTGATTGGACCGCGGTGCTCGTCGACAAAGGAGCGCCCTTTTTCCCTTTTCAGCCCGGCGGTATCTGCTGTCACCAGGTTATTATGTTCCATACCTGTATCCAACGATTCGCCCAGGCCTTCCGGGCTGACGATATAGTCGTAACCGAGAAAGCTTTGCAAGGCAATCTGGCGACGAAAGGAAAAGTAAGGGTCTGCTGGATCCAGGTTTTCCGTTAATCCGAAGCGGGCGCATATTTCATCCTTCACTTCACCATCTATGATCAATTCGATGAAATGCGCCCGCTGCGGAGTGCCTTCTCGCCGCAGGCATTTCATAAACCCCTCCCCATCGGGAGTGATGTCTGTGGAAAAAGGTGATTTTCGCATGATTTACTGCCAGAACTGGGGTAAGTACTGCTTGTAGCTGGTTAAATAATCGTCAAGGACTGCCTGGGCGGTTTCGATGTCAGTAATGACGGGGTCGAACAGCAAGCACTGCAAAGCTGCCTGGCGATCGCCGTTGGCTGCCGCGTCGACGCACAGCCGGACCCGGGTCAGTTCCTGGCGCAGCAACACAGCCACGTTCTCCGGCATCTCGCCAATGGGGAAACCACGCGCCCCCAACGCGCTGATCAAGCCAGGGGTTTCCACGATGGCGCCCATCGGCAGGTTGGTGATCTGGCCAATGTTGGGTAAATTCACTGCCAGGTGATAGTGGTTACCGGCTCCAGCAATATTCTCGATCATTTCCAGGGCGCCTTCGCTGTCGGCTCCCTTCAACGAATGGATGCTCTCTTTGCCTTCGCCCATCAAGGTAATCTTCTTGTGGCCTTCATGGCGGTCTTTTTCGGCTGCATCCCAATCGTACAGTTTCAGGTTATATTTTTCCCAGGGTTTGGTCTGCGGGTCGGTGACCCAGGGCAAATATTCACACAGGTGCCCGTCGCCTGGGATGGGCATCCAGCCAAAGGCATCATACAGGCGGTGGGTCAGCGGTTCGAATTCGGGGTCAGCTTTCGACCAGCGCTCACGCACCAGCGGATAAAGGTCTTCGCCGGTGCTTTTATCGTGGACGGAAAGCATCCAGGTGAAATGGTTTGTCCCGGCTGCTTTGATATCGAACAATTGAGGCGCTTTGTGGGATAACTCGTGCAGAAGTCGCCAGTGTTTAGGGTCGGAAAAGGCGCTCATTGGTGCGTCAGGAACCGTAAAACCATACCGGTCAGCCAGCAAGAAGGCCACCATGCCATAACCGTGGTAAATTTGGTGACACAAACCGATCACTTTAATCTTGCTATAGCGAGAAACAGCATCGCAAATGCGCACCATTGGGTTGGTATAGTTAATGAACCAGGCATCTGGGCAGGCTTTTTCCATATCGTGGGCAATCTTCAGCACCGGCCCAATATTGCGGGCGGCGTGGGCAAATCCACCCGGACCGCCATTCTCAGCATAGGGCTGGCGTACGGCGTGGCGCAGCGGAATTTCCCAGTCAGTGCGCCACAGGCGTTCGCGTGGAGGCACTTCGATGGCCGAAACCACAAAGCTGGCGCCCGGCAGAGCATCTTCGTGGCGCACGTGCGAGGTGATCACCAGTTTTGCGCCCCATTCCTGGTTCAACCGGTCAGCCAGGCGGCGGACAATCGCCAGTGTTTCGGCATTTTGATCTACCAAGGCAAGCTGGCTGCCTGCAAGTCTTTTTGAGTGCAGCAAGGATCCCAGAGTATTCAATCCGAAACTTGCACTACCTGCTCCAATGACAACGATTTTAGTGGGCAACATAAGAACCTCCTGATTAGATTTTTGTTCTCAATTTCTCTCCTGTTTTCTCTTAAATCACCAGGCGAGAAAATTCAATTACAGATTGTGCAAAGAGGTAATCTCTTCTAAATTCGGAAAAATATTTCTCTTCGATTGAGGATTTAGGACAGCAGAAAGCTGATACCTGTGGTGAGGAAAAACCGCCTGAAGGACTCCCGGATATTTGGACAATTTTAATATTTCAACCCGGTCATCGTGATGCCTTGCACAAATTCACGTTGGAATATAAAGTAGATGATCACCATCGGGAGCAAAATCAGCAACGAAGCGGCCGAGAGCAGGTTCGGTTGCATCCATCGAGTTCCCGCAAATGATGCTATTCCTACCGGCAGTGTGCGAGATCTCTCCGTACTGGTCACCAACGTCGGCCAGAGGAAGTCATTCCAAACCCATATAAAAGTGAAGATGGCGTTGGCAGAAAGAGCAGGTCTGCAGAGCGGGATAATAATCTGCCAGAAAATGCGAAATTCAGAGGCACCATCAATGCGTGCCGCGTCTAGTAATTCATCTGGAATCGTTGAGATAAACTGACGCATCAGGAAAATCCCGAAGGCGCTGACCATGCCCGGTACAATCATAGCCGCCACGTTATCCTGCAAATGAAACCAATTTGCCACGATAATATATTGGGGAATTATCGTCACAGAAAAAGGTACCATCATCGTGGCCAATACCACTATAAATAAGGCATTTTTTAGTGGAAACCTAAATTTAGCAAAGATATATCCCCCCAACGCACTGGTGAAGACAGAAATAATCACCACATTGGCCGCGACCACGATAGAATTTAAATAGTAGCGTCCAAAACTCGCGTTCCTCAGGACTTCCTGAACCCACTGTGAGGTGAGTTGTGTCGGAATCCAGATCATGGGGTACTTAGCGGATTCCGAGGCTGTCATAAACGACATGATAATCGACCAATAAAAGGGGATCATCATAATGATACTGCCAGCCAGCAGAATAATATAAAATACAATGGATGTGATGTCCCTGGGAATTCTTTCTTTTCTATAGGGAGCGCGGCGTTGGAAGTTGAGTTTGTTCATGGTATTTGCAGACATGTTAATCTCTCCTAACAAAACTAATACTGATAGCGGGCGCTCAAGAATCGTAATTCGATTATAGTCAGGACGAGGATAATCAAGAAAGTAATTACCGCCAGGCTGGAAGCATATCCCATGCGGTACCATTCAAACCCTTGCTGTTGAATTTGCATCAAAATAACCCGGCTGGCATCTTCTGGCCCCCCTTGAGTCAGAACTACGGGCACGCCATAGATTTGCATGGCGCCAATCATACCGGTCACCGTGGTAAACAGCACTACAGGCGCCAACAATGGCCAGGTGATGTTCCAGAACAATTGCCAGCTATTGGCGCCGTCAATCCTGGCGGCTTCATAATATGTGGTTGAAATACCGCCCAACCCGGCCAGGAATAACACCATGTTAAATCCCAACCCGCCCCAGATGGTCATGATAATAATGCTTGGGATGACTTCGGTTGTCGATCTCAGCCATTCCTGGGAAGGGATACTGAATATGGCTAATAAGCTGTTGAGAACCCCATATTGCGACGGTTGCAGGAAATAACGCCAGATGATTATGGAGGCTATCAAGGGTGTGATGCCTGGCAGGAAATAAATAGAACGCCATATGGATTTGTAATATTTCCGGTTGAAAATTAACTGGGCCACTACCAGGGATATCGCCATACCCACGGGCACAGATACAAATGAAAAATATAATGTGTTTTCAATGCTCCGAATAAAAACATGATCCTTGAACGCCTCAATAAAATTACTAAACCCGACAAGCTGGAATTCGGGATGGTTTACATTTTTATCCGTAAAGGCCAAGAAAAATGAGGCAAGGATGGGAAAGACGGAAAAAAGAAATATGTGCCCCAGAATGGGCACCAACCACAGTGCAAATAGCGAGTAGCGCTGGCGTTTTCGAGGTTTTTTTACTGTAGAACCGGTCGAAAGTGCTTCTGAAGTTTCAGTCATAGATGCCTCCTGCTATTTCGATGTTTTGATCTTGGAGAAAATGAACTGCCCAAGACTACCCAATTCAGACCAACGGCTCACCTATCGCCCTTAGCCCCCCTTCCCTGACAGGGAAAAGAGACTAAGGGCCAATTTGGGGAGAAAGATTGGGAGTAGAGGCTAATGAAAGATTTTCAACATTGTGTCTTCCGCAATTGTATCAGGCTTGCGGGGTAATCCAGAAGTGCGTCTTGGACAGCATATCATCAAAACTCTTGTTGTATTGGGCGCACGCATCCTTGATGGGCGTCTTAGTCACCAGGATCGCCTCTTCCAGCTTCTGCCAATTATCAGCGTCGAACGGAGAAGCCACCTCACCAGGGAAGACCATCCCGCCTTGGTATTCCGTAAACATTGTTCCAATAGCCTGGATCTTCCTATCTTCCTGGGTCAGTTTGGTTCCCGCCTGCAGCTTAGCCTTCACACCCGCAAAAAGCGTTGCGTAATCCGGGTGCGGTTCCATGTAAATCGCCAACCCTGTCTTATGGTAGCGGTCCACGATCCACTGGTAATCGTGCATGCAGAATTTATAAAATTCCCAGGCAGCTTTTTGCCTATTTGGATCCTTGTTAAAGGTGGTTACCATCCAATAAGCAACCGTGTCGTAATCGACCCGGCCATAAGGCGGCTGACCAGTGAAGGTTGGGTATGGCACCGTGGTATAGTCTACATCTGGATAGTTGGCTTCCATCGTGTTAATGAACCAAGTCCAGATCGGCGCAAAAACGGCTTTTTGTTTGCCAAAGCCTTCATCGAAGGCCAGGAAATTGCGGTCATTGATCTTATACTTATCATAGAAGTCAACAATCATCTGCCAGGCGTTCTCGCTCTCCGGGGAATCAAAGAAGGCCTGGGTTTGGTTATAAACATGCCCTTTTTGCTGGTAAATCATGTCGTCCCACATATAGCGGGCATATCCGTTGAAACCAAAACCCACCTGGCTTACCTTACCTCCATCTGATATGGTAAGTTCCTGGCAGAACTTGGCAAAGTCTTCCCATTTCGTGGGTGTATCGGAAGCTTTGTAACCTTTCGCCGCCAGCAACGCATTATTAACGAAGAGTACAGGGCCATAGACACCGCTTTCCACCGCATATAGCAGCCCATCTGCTAAAGGCCGGACTTCGAACATCTTATGTTGCTGGACCCAAGCCAGGGGCAATACTTCTTCCGGGATTGGAAGGGTAACCTTATCTCGTGGATATTGAGCTTCCCGGTCCCAGTCTGGAAGCAAATCCGGGCCATTTCCAGAAGTCAACCAAGTGCTGATCTTGGCATCCAGTGTTGGGGCATCAGCTGGAATTTGCTGGCGATCAACGTGAATTTCTGGATATTTCTTCTCAAACCGGTCGATGACAGCATTATTTGCTATAACCATCGGATCCGTATCTGGGCCGTTCGCCGTAAAGACCTGAATGGTTATCGCGCTGGTGGGATGATATTCCGTGTAGCTCCCCATCATGGTTTGCCCTTCAGCGATGGTTTTGGCAATCTGCCCAACTGTCACATTAGCCACACCTGGGGTAGGCGTGGGTGCTGGGGTCACCGTGGGAATAGGAGTTGAAGTAGGAGGGGGAGGAGTGCTGGGTGCGCACCCGCTCAAGATCGCGGCGGCTCCGGCAGTTCCGAGGCCCATAAATTTGAGCATGGATCGCCGGCTGATTCTATTTTTCTCTTTCATGATATTCTCCTAGATTTTTGAAAATGAGATTTTTTACTATTAGTTTGGTCAAGTGAGAAAAGTTGATGCAGGTTGGGCCTGCCTCTGGTAAAAGAAATTGATTTACGCCACCTCCTTTGTTGTTTCGAGTGAGAAAGTTCTTTCAGGAATACTTTTGTAACCAGTAATAACTGGACGCCATGCGCAACAGTTTGACGATCGAGCCGTACACAGCCGCCCGGTATCCCAGGCTAGAGGGAGCTAATTTCGGGAGAATGGGAATGCTATTTTTTAACCGTTTTAAAATGGGTTCAATGAGCAGGTCGGCTGATTTGGAAACGCCCCCTCCCAGCAAGATGATCTCCGGATCAAAACACAATGTGATCGAGGCAATCAACAGGGCTAAATAATCCACCGTTTCGGCCAGGACCTCTTCAGCCCAGGGTTCGTGGAGGCGCGCCGAGTTGAAGACGTCTTCAGCAGTCAATGCGGTGAGTTGGTCGGCCAGCCAGCGATCTTTCAGAATACAGCGAGCACGGTTGGCGATGCCAGAGCCTGAGGCCAGTGTTTCCAGGGCGCCAAACTCCGAATAATTTCGCCCTAGGTGCGTCCGGTCGGGCAGCAAATAGCCGATTTCCCCCGCCATATCGTGCATGCCAGGATACACCATGCCATTAATGATAATCCCGGAGCCGATGCCAGTGCCAACCGTAATCAATACCAGGCTGTCCAGGTGACGCTCAGCGCCAAACCACAGCTCGCCCAGGGCAGCCAGGTTGACATCGTTTTCGATCACAATAGGCAGATTGAAATATTCTTGCAGGCGACCCTTCAACGGAAATTTTGTCCAGTTCAGGCTGGGGGCAAATTCAACGATGCCGTCCGGATGGGTCACTCCCGGCACTCCCAACCCAATTCCCTGAATGGGATAGCCGGTCTTTTGCGCAAGCTGAATTAATTCCTGGAGCGTAACCACCACCAACTTGAAACTGTCCTCATCGCGGGTATCGTGGTGGACAACCTGGATTTCGTGCAGGACGTTCCCACATAGATCGGTCACCGCCCCGTAAATTTTTGTCCCACCCAGGTCCATGCCAATGACCAGGTGATCTTCGCCGCTGAATTCGATCAAAGCGCGTTTACGCCCACCGCTCCATTCTTTGTTGGCTGAAGAGCGTACCAGGCCTTCTCCGGACAGCTCTTCGACAATTCGCATCACGGTTGGCAGGCTGACGTCTAGCAATTCGGCAATGGCAACGCGTGAGATAGGACTTTCGCGCCGGATGATTTCCAGGATGGCGGTACGATTGATCCCTTTCATATCGGCATTGGTGATCGTATGGATCCATCTTATGTCTTTTGGCATAAGGTTTTCTCCGGCAATCAGAGTAGTAAAGATAATTACATGAGGAAAATAATACTTACTTTTCTTTACTAAAAGTTACTTGTCTTTAATAATTAAAGCAGATAGTTGCCCAAAAGTCAAGATATAATTCACGTTTGTTGCAAATAAGAAGGTAACAACATCATCGAGCTGCCAGGATGTATTTCTACCGCTTGGGAACGTAAATCTTCTGGCGTCCCTTGGCGTAAATCAGGTTGTAACAACGGTCAATATCACTCCCGAAAAAATAATCGGGTGTGCCCCATACCAGCAGGTAATCAACCATCGAGGTGTAACTGCACAGGTCAAGAATGTGCTGGTGGTTTTCGAGGGAATCGTTCCAATTCGTATCATAGGGGAGATAAATGGGCAGGTTGAGATCAGGTTTGAATTTGAGCGGGAAGTAATCCACGAAAGGTTCGTAATTGCCCAGGTTGATGGCGCCATTGGTGAGGGTATAGTAGTGGTTAGCATGCAGGAGGGGATCGGTGCGGGTGAAGTCATTACCGTCTGTCGAAAAGTTCAGGGGTAGGAGGACCGTATTGGGCTTGATCAGCTCTTTTCCCACGGTATATTGCTGCAGTAATGGCTCCAGGCGTCTAAATGAATAGGACACTCCGGAAAGGATAGCCAGGGAAGCCAGGCAGCAAAGGACAGCCAGGACAGGGGGGATAAGCCAGGTTGAACCAGTTACGGCGAATAACCGCGCTGGTTTCATGGAGGAAAGCGCTCGACCGGGTTGGATCGGCTGGGATCTGCAATGGGGCGGTGGAGTCTGTCGATCCTTCTGCGATAGAAATTGGTTGAGGAGCGCTGCGGAGGATCGGTAAGCTAATGTCGCACCAGGCCAACAGGAAAAGGCTGCCCAACAGGGCCAGGCGGTCGTTGAGCCAGCCGCCGCTCCCAAAATCATTCGGCATGAGCAAGTAGAGCACAAACAGGATGATGAACAGGCATAGAATGCAATCCTCGAACCTGAAAAAGCGGCGTTGGGAGAAACTGATGCAGGAAATCCGTTTAATTAAGGTGATAATAAATATCAGACCCAAAAGAACCGCTACCACCAGGCTAAGCGCACTCTGGCCGTAGCTTTCATAACTGACCAGGATGCGCATAGAGATGAAATCATTCAGCAGGGCAAGGATGTGCCCGGTGTAGATAAGGGGAACTTTGCCAACGAAGCTGGAGCCTAAATAATAATTGACCAATAAAGGTAGTGTGGGCGCCAGGCTGATGAGACTGATGCCCAGGGATGCGATATGCCGTCGGAGGGAACTGCGATGCAGGGAGATCCATTGGCCGATGAAATGGATCACAGCAATAAAAGCGATGGACCCCAATGCCACCAGGTAGGTAATCATATGGCCGAAGTAAACCATTAGGAGGAGCATATTAAGAAGGACCGTCTGGCTGAACCTGAGGCGGAAACGGTGCTTCCAGAAATAACCGAGGGTCCAAAAGGTGAGTGGGATGGAGAAGACGAAGTTATAGAACCCCATCATGAAGAGATAATTATAAATAAACGCGAAGCTAAATAAACCGAGGGGCTTTTTAGCGGGATCGACAGCGCCAAGAAAGTAAATAAAGGCCAGGGGAAAGCCGATGACATACAGGCTGAGGAGGATCTTTTCGGCAACCAACGGTGGAAAGACCCACATGAGGGCAGCCAGGCCAGCGTGAGAAAGCCAGTTGGGAAAGGGGTCCAGGCGCAGGTCGTATATTTTCTGAAAGTTGTAGGCCGGGTTGGTGTACTGGCTGAGGATCTGGGCATTATTGAGGTGACTGGGACCATCCTGGGTGGGGATGTATTGAAAGGCCCAAATGGGAATGAGATAGAGCAGGATGAGACTGGTAACCAACCAGTCCAGGAGATGAAAACGGGCCAAGAAGACGGGAAATTTCATGTTAAAAATCTTTCGCATGGGGGTGTAGATAATTTTACTCGAAGAGCGTAAAGATATCGCAAAGAACCTGTTTAAAATCCTTTATTTCCTGGTGCATCCTCAAGGTTTCTGATAAGATAATCTTATCCATCAAACTTTATGAAGAGCGCATCTTAGCTATGATCTTAATCAATTTTGGGGCTCCCTTTAAACCGCTTCAGATCTCTCAGGCAGAAGCTTGTTTACATGAACCGATTACTAATGTAATCAATATACCCTTCAATGTCGATTCCGACCAGGAAGTGCTGCTTCAGTTCAAGAAAAACATGGGCAGGCTGAAATTGAGCAAGGCTGACCTGCGGGCTGAGCCGGTTGTAGTCAACCTTCCCCAGCAGAATTACCTTTCAGTGATGGCGCTGGCCGAATTGCACGCACGGATGGGATATTTCCCTCCTATTATTCGGACGCGCATGAAATCGTCCGGAATTCTCCCTTATTACGAAGTGGCTGAGGTGATCGATCTTCAGGCTATTGAAGACCAGCTAACCCCTTAGGTAACCGAGCCGCGTAGCCCGCTGTTCAGCCAGCAGAGCCAACTCGGAGGCAAGGAAGGTATGCGCCTGGGAAACAGCCGTCTCAGTACGGTTCGTGATGTCTGATAGTAGCTGACGCCCATAATGGCATTTGACGTCTTTACAGTCGTAATAATGCATCCCGGTTTTATCGACCAGGAAGAGATGGTCCCCGCCGGGCTTACCGGCAATGTCGACGTACTTGCGCAGCTCGATATACCCTTCGGCGCCCAGAATAGTCAGGCGGCCGTCTCCCCAGGTGGGCAGCCCATCTGGGGTAAACCAATCCACCCGGATATAGCCGGTGCAGTTTTCGCCCTTCAAGCTTATTTCCCCAAAATCCTCTAACTCAGGATATTCAGGATATTTATAATTAGCCACCTGGGAGAAAATGATCTCAGCTTTGGTCGACCCGGTAAAAAATAAGAACTGGTCGACCTGGTGAGAAGCGATATCGGCCAGAATACCCCCGTATTGGGCTTTCTTGAAGAACCAGGCCGGGCGGCTGGGCGGATTGATGCGATGAGGGCCCAATCCAACTGTTTGGATCACCTGGCCAACCGCGTCTTGCTTTACCAGTTCCCCAGCTTTGACGGTGGCCGGATTGCCCAGGCGCTCGCTGAAGTAAATCGAATATATGCGCCCTGTTTCCGCCTGTACGGAGCGTGCTTGCGCCAGCTGGTCGAGACTGGTAAAACCGGGTTTATCACTCATGAAATCTTTACCCGCTTGCATAACGCGCATCCCCAAGGGAGCGCGTTCGTTGGGAATACCTGAGGTGATCACCATGTCAATCGTTTTATCCTCGAGAATTTCTTCAGGGGTCTTGGCCTGGCGCGCTTGAGGATATTTCGACCCGTAAGGGGTTGCCAACTCAGGCTCTTTTGCAAAGAAAGAGACCATCTCGGCGCCTGCCTCTAAAAGCGCCTCGGTCTGAGAGTAAATATGCGCGTGATTGATGTTAATCGCTGAAAAACGGATTTTTTTCTGGGTTATCATGTCTGCTTCTCCGGATTTGTGCAGGTTTTTTTCTTTCCAGGCGCGAGATCAGTGCTTCTTTAAGCGTTTTTTCTTCTATTGTTTCCAAATCGAGCAGGTTGAGTGTACCGGGTAATTCAATACTGGGGCGCTCACCTGGTCAGGAAGATTGCGAATAATATCGGTAAAGGATGGATGTGCCACCCGAGAAATGACCGTCAGAGTTTGCCGGGATTCCTGCTGGGAATCTTTTCGGTGAGTGGATGTAGGTCAGCTCGGGTTTGGCGCCATTTTTTTTGCATACCGGCATTTACGATGGTGAACCGGCGGCCTTCCAGAGCTGCCAGGATGTCTGCGTTTTTATCTGCCGCGCTGGTTTCGTTGATGACAGCGACAATCATGGTCCATTCCAGGCCAGTATGTCAGTTATGGATGCCGCGCCTGATCAGCATCAGATATATGCCAAAGATGATCAAGCCGATGGCTCCAGTATTGCTGATGAAAGAGGCGGCGCCAGAAGGGTTTCCGCCGATATATAAACCACAACCTACCATCGCCAGGATCCCGCCAGGGATCAAAGGCCACCAGACAAACCCTTCGTGGATCACTCTGGAAAAAATGGTGATTAATGCCCATCCCAGGGAGAACCAGACCAGCATAATCCCAGTCTGAGCGAGGCCGTTAGGTCTTCCCAGGTCACCCCAGGCCATATAAATCCCTGGGCCAACTCCGATCAGGATAGAACCCGGAATTATCAAGCCGAATAACCTGGTAAGTGTTCCCCAAATTAAGAATGCAATACCAAGGCCAGCAGCAATGTAAAGGGCAAAGTCAACGATGCGATGAGAAGAATTAAGGAAGCAAACGCCAACCGCCCCTAACCCTGCTGCAGGAATCATTGCCCACCAATAGGTGATCGGATTGATGCGGTTGGAGACAAAAGTTACTACTGCCCAGCTCAATCCAAAAGCCAACAACGAAGTCCCCATCCTTTGCCAGATGGAGAAATGGAAAAATGGCGCCAGCGCCAGAAATCCTCCCAGGGTAATCCCTCCCAATAAACTGGTGGCGACGATCCACCCCATCTTTTTCAGATAAGCAGCATAGCTGAAGAGAATCAGGGCTGCCACCGGTAGGATAACCCAGGAAAGCCAGCCGGTTTTCAGATATTGGTCTGCCAGCAGGCCTATGCCCAACAGAACCAGCAACCCACCGCCGGTGTAGCGATAGTTTTTCAGCAATAGTTGATTTACCTGGGCGGTTTCAGTCGTTTGCATAGAATATCCCGGATGCTTTCTTTTTGGATTCCTTTTCATTTGTTGCGTCCGCTTAAGTTTAAGCATACTGCTCAGGAGGGTAAATGATATGTGCCAAAAGTCACAAAGAGGGGCATATTTATTTTGATGGGGTTAGCCAGGTAATTATTTCCGGCTGGTTCACTGATGGGTTGAACGGTTGCACTAAATAATCCCTAATTCCTTGGCCTTTATAACTGCCTGCATCCGGTCCTTAACACCCATTTTTCGTAATATATTAGAAAGATGATTCTTGACCGTACCTTCTGAAATCACCAGCGTTTCAGCAATTTCCTTGTTGCTTATCCCGGTCGCCACCCGCTGTAAAATGTCTAATTCACGCGGCGAAAGAGGGTCGACCAATTCTTCCACGTTGGACGGGGTGGGCCTGGATAACCTGGAAAATTCCGCCACCACTTTGGCGGTGATGGATGGCAGCAGGAAATATTCACCCTGGGCTGTAGAACGGATGGCGTCATATAATTTTTCGGCGGAAACATCCTTCATCAGGTATCCAACCGCGCCGGCGCGCAGGCCCTCGAATACATCTTCGTCATCGTCGAAAGTGGTCAGAATAAGTACCCGGCATTCAGGCGCGACGGAATGCAAACGGGAAGTAGCCTTCACTCCGTCAAGAACTGGCATGCGCATATCCATTAGTATCACTGTCGGTTTTAGAAGAATCGCCAGGCGAATGGCCTCTTCGCCGTTGCCAGCTTCACCTACCACTTCAAAATCAGTTTGGACCGAAAGGAGTGTATGCAAAGCTTCACGGAATAAAGCCTGGTCATCAACAATTAATATACGGATTGTAGTGTTCATCCAGGTACCTTGATTTCGAGATCGAAACCTTGTCCGAACGAAGAGGTAGTTTTTAGTTCGCCGTTCAATAAATTTACTCTTTCTTGAAGACCCAACAAACCAAAACCACCTTCGGTATTTTCTGCGCCCATGCCATCATCCCGGACGGTCAACCGTACGTATTCTTCCCCCGAATAATCCAGAGTAATCCAGATTTGTGAAGCCTGGGCGTGTTTACAGGTATTATTTAGACCTTCTTGGGCAGCTCGATAAAGGGTCAATTCGGTTTGCGGTGTCAATGAACGTACCTTGCCAATCACCTTTAAATCCGAGGAAATTCCGACCGTGTCACAACTTTTCAACATTTTCGTAATTCGATCTGGAAGGGGCAGGTTGTCTTCTGGGGCGGCTCGCAAGGCCGCCACAGACCGGCGTACATCGACCAGCGCTTCCTGGGTCAGGTTCTGCGCTGAATCGAGTGCATCCCTGGCGCGCTCAGGGTTCGCGGTCAAAATCGCCCGGGCAGCCTGGATTTGCATATGGACGATGGTAAGGTAATGGCCCAGGCCATCGTGGATTTCGCGCGCCAGCCGGTTGCGCTCTTTGGTAATAGTCAGATCTTCTACCTGCAAAGCATACTCGCGCAGTTGCTGGTTGGCTTTGGTCAATTCCTCCGCCAGCCTTTCCACCTCCAGGCGAGCTTTTTCCTCATCAACCGCCATTTGAGTAAACACCACGATGAAAACCTGACCAGCTAAAAATATCGGCAGACCCGACCAGACGCTGCTCCAGCTCTGGTTCAAAATACGCATAGTGAGCATGTAAGAAGCGACTACCAGTCCATTGGTCGCATACATCCAATCCGCCGATAGTAACATCACGCTATGACCTGCTAGAGGCAGCAGCACCAACGCATTCAAACCAGCGCCTTTTCCCAGGTAGATAATCGAGCAGCCTATCAGGATTTGTACCAGGAAATAAGTCAGCTTCAGCATCAAGGAATTGGAGCGAGAGCAATAACCGTAGCCATAAATGCCAACCAGGATGTATGCGGTGCCCAGACTGATCATCAAGAATATCTGTGAAAGAGTAGCCGTATCCATGGCGCTGAAAGTGGCAAAATAAGACGCCAGTACGACCACAGCAAAAGCCAGATCGACTCCACTGCCGGTTTTTATCGATAAACGCACAGGAGATTCCATTCTTACACCATTATAGTCCTATGAAAGGCATATACCCCGGCAGAAAGTAATGGTTCTAGATGTGTATGTTGATATGACCTGGGGCACATTCAACCAAAAAGCCCGGATGATAAACTCTCAATAAGACATTAAAAAATGGAGGAAACCCTATAATGAAGATTTTATTGGTGTACCCCGAATTCCCCGATACTTTTTGGAGCTTCAAACATGCTGTGACATTTATTGGAAAAAAGGCCGGCAACCCTCCATTAGGTTTGGCGACTATTGCGGCGATGCTCCCCACGCAGTGGGAAAAACGCTTGGTGGATATGAATGTGACCCGATTAAAACAGTCGGACCTGGAGTGGGCCGATTTTGTTTTCATAAGCGCCATGGATGTACAAAGGGCATCCGTGCGGACTTTGATCGCACGCTGTAAAACCAGCCAGAAGATAATGGTAGCAGGCGGCCCGCTTTTTACAGCCGATTACGAGCATTTTCCCGATGTGAATTATTTTGTGCTGAACGAAGGCGAAATTACCCTACCGCTTTTTCTGGCTGACCTGGAAAAAGGTACTCCACAGCGGGTTTATAAGACGGACGAATATCCTGATATTCGCAGCACCCCTGTCCCCATGTGGGAACTGGTAGATAAGGATAAATATGAACTCGATGAACATCCAGTTCTCCAGGGGCTGCCCGTATAACTGCGATTTCTGTAACGTAACCGCTTTGTTAGGCCACCGGCCAAGAACTAAAACCAAGGAGCAGATTATTGCTGAACTGGATAAGCTTTATTCGCTGGGTTGGCGGCGCAGCATTTTCTTCGTAGATGACAATTTCATCGGTAATAAGAAAGAGCTGAAGCGGGATATCCTGCCGGCATTGATCGAGTGGCGCAAGGGCAAAGAAGGTTTCTTATTCACTACCGAGGTGTCCATAAACCTGGCAGATGACCCTGAGCTAACCGATTTGATGGTCAAAGCCGGGTTTATCAATATCTTTGTCGGCATCGAAACACCTGACGAAGACAGCTTGACCGAATGCCACAAGACCCAAAACCAGGGCCGCAACCTGGTTGAGAGCGTAAAACGGCTTCAGAGAGCAGGTTTACAGGTAATGGCCGGGTTCATCGTCGGGTTCGACAGTGATACGCCGTCTATCTTCCAACGACAGATCGATTTTATCCAAAAGAGCGGCATCGTGACTGCCATGGTAGGCCTGCTTCAAGCTCCTCACGGCACCCAACTTTATAAACGCATGGCAAAAGATGGCCGCCTGCTCAACGAAATGTCTGGCGATAACGCCGATGGCACGACCAACATTATCCCCAAAATGGACGCTGAAGTCTTGAAGAGTGGTTACCTGGGCATTGTCGAGCAGATCTACTCACCCAAGTTGTTTTACATTCGGATAAAGACTTTCCTAAAAGAATATCGGCCCTTGAGCACGAATGTTTCCATCCAGGTCAATGAAGTGATGGCGTTTTTCAGGTCGATCTTCAGGCTGGGCATTATCGGCAAAGAGCGCTGGCATTACTGGAATTTGTTCTTCTGGACCCTTTTTCACTATCCCCAGAAGTTCCCTATGGCGATTACCCTATCCATTTATGGGTATCATTTCCGAACCATCAGCGAGGCGCATATCTTCGAGCATCGGTCTGCCGGCGCAGGCGCCCGGGTTTGATCCGGAAAGGGACAACTAGTCTCGGCTGACTGACCCTCATAAATTTTTCCAAAAATGGGGTGGGTTTGGGCAAGCGCCTATACCCACCCCATTACTTTAAGCTGAAAGTTGCGGGAAGCAGCGCTATATCCACCGGCGTATTGCTGACCCATGCCAGCAACAAGTCTTCGTCCACTCCCATTGGCTGCAGGATCGTGCCGGCGGCGCGCACCAGCAGTGTCCGGTAGCGGGCGATATCCAGGGCGGCCGGATTGGGCAGATTGGGCAGGTCCCAGGCATGCACATCTGCCTCCCCGCGGATGTAGAAGAATTGCACCCGCTGCCCCGGACGGATGGTTTTACCGACCTTCTGGAGCTGCAAAGCAGCCCGGGCAGCCGGCGAAGGGTCCGCATAAGCCGATAATTCTCGGCTCAACTTTTGCGCCACGAGCAGTTCCTCGAGGGGGAGGCGCCTGGAATTGAGCTCAGCCAGGCGACGGCGCAGGATGGCAGCCGCGCCGGGCAAGCAGGCTGGAAGCTGGTCGGCATTTTGAGCCTGGGCCAGGTGCTGAAGCAGCTCCATTTGTACCCTGGCAATAAAGGGAGCAGTATCGCGGCGCCGGGCTTCAATCCCCCTGGCTTTGATAGAACCGTCCTGGAACACGCCAAAATAGCGGTTAGGCACCGGTACGCGTTCGTCAACGCGCGAGGGCAAAAAGACCACCCAGCGGTAAACGCCGTCCAGGGCGATGGATAAGCCGGTGCTTTCGGCTATTTGGTCCAGCAATTCTTGAAAATCAGATGGCCGGCTGGCGTCTGGCTTGACCACCCATAGTCCATCCACGTACATATGAAGAATGGCAAAGTCCAGGTTTTCGGCAGCCTCCTTGGCGCGTAAAAGCGCCTCTCGCCCGCCGGCGGTCACCGCTTCGTGGGCTTCGATCCTTCCGAAACGAGCATTTTTGTAGCCAAGATAGCCAAAGCAGGTCACCAGCAGCCATTTGTGGGTGGAGGAACGAGCTTTCTCGCGCTCCCGCTCGGGATGCCAGGTCGGCATCCCTGCCAGGCGGTTTTTCAGGGCCAGGCGCTTTTTCAAGAGCGGTTCCAGAGTCTGCGGCACCAGGCCGGGCGCTTCGGTGGAAGGCACCAGAGCTTTCGGGGTGACTGTTTCGGGAGAGATGTTATATCGCACCATGATGCTTGGATACATGGATACAAAGTCAATTTCACCCACATCCCGGTGCAGGCCAGTCGTGGGCTGGTAGACCAACCCACCCAGGTCGCTGTGCAGCAGGTCATAAGCGGTTTTGAGCCTTTCTACCTGCTGTTTGTGCCAGGGAACCAAAATGTTCTGGCGGAGGGCGGTGAGGATTTGCATGGAAGAGATGCCGGTGCCCGGTGAAGAACGCGCCGCGGTTTGCACGGGCAAAGCAGTCACGCGCGCAAACTCCAGTGTACCATCCAGGCCGTAGTCGTCCCACAGGGTGGCATTGCAGCCATCGATGTGCCAACGCCCGAAAAGCAGCACCTGCTGGCCACGATAGACGATCTGACCGTAAGAGAAATACGAACGCTCCGGGCGATGCGCCGTGGTGTGGCTGGCATCCCGGTTGAGGGGCAGGGACAGGTGGTGTTCTTCACTGCACTCGATCAGCCAGTCCAGCAGCCAGGTATCGCCCCAACGCGTGACCAGCAAATCCGGGTCGAAGCGTTCGAACAGGGCACACAGGTTGATCAGCAGGGGCCGGGTGGGCTTCAGCGGAAAATGATAGGTTTGCGAGCCAACCCCGATCACCAATTCGTGTGGCGGCGTATGCTGTGGGTCTGTATCGGGCTGGATGGATAGGACGCGCAAAGGCAGATCGGGTGGTTCCAGTTCCCAGGGGGTATCCAGCACGTCAATACACCGGACTTCTGCCTGCCCGTTGGTGACGACATGGCAGTGGGCCAGCGGAAAAGTGCCGTAGCGAGCGGCATGGCGTAAGGATAAGGGCAGGTCGGCATCGTAGTAAGTGAGCTCAGGGTAATCTACTTGCAAGGAGCGAAACAGGCGCGCCTGGTCGGCGGGCAGGTTGGTCTGCATGGCAAGCACGGTAACGGGCTGCTTGCTGAACAGGTCCCGCCGCTGGTCGCGCGACAATTGGAGCGGGATGGGCTGCGCCTCCAGGCAGCGCCATAGCTGACGCAGTTGCGATGTTTCCCCCGCGGCGTAGAAGGTGACCGGGAAGGGTTGGTGCAGGCGGCGGCGCTGGCCGTCTTCGCATAAGAACCACAGCACCACACCTTCCTGCGGGCTGTCGTAAATATCCAGCAGCCAACCATTGAATTTATCTTCAGCCATCTCGTTTTTCAGCGGCCGCTTCTACCAGGCTGCGTAACCGGATGACTTCTTTGTGCTCTTCCAACAGCATCGCCAGCAGAAAAATTTCGAAAGGCAGGGCATGCCCGGCGTAGGCGGCTGCCGCCAGGTGCTGCCGGGCAGCGGCAAACAGATCGTCCAGGGCAACCTGGTCTCTACGCCGTAAGGCCCGGCGGAAACGTACAAAAGAGCCTTCTTCTTCAATAAAGACCTGGGTAATTGAGGGTAGGGTTCTCCCCATGCTTTTTCTCCTCATCGGGCGGAGTAAGTTCCTGGATTTCCCATACGTGCGTGGTGGCCTGGCGCAACTGCTCCAGCAGCACGATGCGTTCCTGGCAGATCGGGGCGGGTGGGCGTACGCTAACGATCACCGGGACCTGCTGGCTCATACGCTGGAGCTGGCGCAAACAACCCCGCAGCAGGCGCTGGCTCTCGACCAGGGTGACGTTTTCATCGTAGAAAGTTGTTAACAGGTCGAGAGCCAGCGTGGGGATCGGCGGGATCGGCGTTGCGGCGGCTTCGTCGAGCATGACTGCCATCTGGTAACAGGTGAAAGCGCGCGACAGGTAAATGTGCTGCAGGGCGGCGTTCAGGTTGGGGGTATGGCGGCGGATGGAGCGCGCTACCGGATAGACGTTGAACTGATTGCCGCCATCCAGTACACGCAGTGGACCATGGGCCGCCAGTTGGGCTGCCAGGTCTAGCATGGCTGTCCTGGCAGCATACGGTGCTATAACCAGCATCAGGTGGTTGGAGGTTGGGAGGGACAGAAGGTCCATATTTTCAGCTTAGCTGCGCCGGGCTGAGAAAACAATCCCACCTGGGGTGATCCTATGGGGGATAAGCAGGTTAACCGAATGGGGGAGGCAGCTATAGGGGTGGGCGGGTTATTGAACCCAAAAGAGATCAGGGGTGGGGGGAGGAAGCCCAGGCGCTGAAGTCCCACTCTTCCAGGGCCTGTTTCAACTCCTGTTTGTTATGCAAGTTGAACTTGTACAGCACATTTCTTACGTGAGATTTGACAGTTTCTGGGGAGATGCTCAATAAAGAGGCGATCTGGCGGTTGGTGTAGTTCAGGCACACCAGAGCAGCCACTTCTTGTTCGCGCGGTGAAAGCGACCACCAATCCTGCTGGCGCGCGTCCACCGCTTGCCGCTGCTGAATTGCCTGGGTCAGCAAGCTGGCAGCCAGTTCCTCAGTAGAACGCTGTTCACGTTGCGCCAGATCCTGGAGGGACTCGATAAGTCTTTCGTCAAAGTGGAAAGTACGTTTGGAAGAAACATGCCCGCCCAGGAGATCAGCCATCCATCTCCAGATATTCATAGCATTATTTTATAGCACAAATGTTCTTCTGTCAATATGAGTATCTACTGGTCAATGATTTTGCCTGAACAGTTACGGGTGTATAATTCTGGTGATGATATTTTAACTGATGGAGAGGGTGAAGAAGTATTTTTAAAAGGTTGGGAAACTTGTGATGGAGATAAGGACAGTAAAGGGATTATTAAAGGGAGGAATTTAAAATAATGTCTCCGGGACGCGTTTTGGTTGTAGATGATGAGCAAGGCATTGCCCGGCTGTGCCAGTACTTTTTGGCAAGCGCTGCTTTTGAGACCACGATTGCTACCGATTCGCGCGTGGCCCTTGAGCTGATCCAAAGCCAAAAATTTGACCTTCTTCTTTCCGACATCCAGATGCCATTCATGGATGGTTTTCAACTATTGGAGATGGGGAAGAAATACCAGCCTGGCATGGCAGTCCTGTTTATGACTGCTTATGGGACGGTGGAAACCGCCATCCGTGCCTTGCGCTATGGGGCAGACGGTTTGATCTTGAAACCTTTTGGCAAAGGTTCCGAGTTGATTGAAGCTGCTAACCAGTCCCTGTTAGTTCAAAGGCAGAAACGCGATGCCGCCCGTCTGCAGGTGCTGCGCCCTTTGTTTGATACCAGCGAGACGCTGATTGCTGAAACAGATATCACCAGCCTCGGAAAATTGATTCTCGACTCCATTGGGGACTCGTTCCAGGTTCCTTATGCGAGCATTCACCGCAAAATGAGGGCTGAAACGGAATGGAGCCTGATGGGCGGAATTGGCGAGCCTCTTCCTTGGGACGCGGCCACTGTGTCAACCGGTTTAATTGGCGCTCTGGTTGAGCGTGGGACGCCAGTTTTTATTAACCAGACCGGCCCCGGAGAAGTTGAGCTTCAAGACATGCTCAAATCTTTAAATTTAGTTTCAATGATTGTGGCTCCCTTGAGCCGTGAACAAGGAAATTATATTTTTATCGCCGCCAGAGATGCGCAAGGCCAGCCGTTCAACGAATCAGATCTGGAAATGCTGATGATCCTCACTCGCCAGGCGGTAGTTGCTATGGAAAATGCCCGCCTGTATTCAGATTTGCGCGATAATGTCCGGCGCGTTGAGGAGTCGCAACGAGCCTTAATCCAGGCTGAGAAGATGGCTGCCCTGGGCAGGGTGATGGCATCTATGGCGCATGAAGTTAACAATCCTTTACAATCTGTGCGCAATTGCCTGTACCTGGCTACTCGCCAGGATATATCCCCTGAACAGCAAAAATCATATATCGATCTTGCTGAGAGTGAAGTGGAAAGGCTTACGAAAACCGTCCGCCAGATGCTCGAGTTCTATCGCCCAGGAGGGATCGATAAGGTGCAGGTTTCCCTGGTTGCCCTGGTCGATAAAGTATTGAAGCTGCTTCAAGTCCAATTGGATGAAAAGGGTATTCAGATCCATAGGAATTTTCCAGAACCCGGGCCTACTATCTGGGCGGTCCCGGATCAGTTGCAGCAGGTGTTTTTCAATATCATTTTGAATGCTGCCGATGCTATGGAAGAGAATAAATCACCCAAGAACCTCTGGATAGAGGTTTCCTCCCAGGATGAT
Source organism: uncultured Chloroflexia bacterium (assembly GCA_963820415.1). Classification (GTDB taxonomy): domain Bacteria; phylum Chloroflexota; class Anaerolineae; order Anaerolineales; family Anaerolineaceae; genus CAWFZT01. The sequence goes on from CAWFZT010000007.1 coordinate 44,316, forward strand.
CATGCAGAAATTGTAATAGAAGACAGCGGCCCCGGGATTCCTTCCGGTAAAGAAACGGTCATCTTCGAACCTTTTGTAAGTACCAAAAAAGAAGGCACTGGATTGGGCCTGGCGATCAGCTATGGGATTACCGAGGCCCACGGGGGTAAATTAAAAGTAATTGATCCCAGGCATGGCTCTGGAGCGAGTTTTGCAGTGACACTGCCAGTCTAATATTGTCAGGGCATCTCTTTCGGATTATTTCGTGGGGGGTTGAGCCAGGCCAACCAACCTGAATTATGCCATTTGTCAGGGAGTTACTGGTCCAAACCGACTAACAATAGGCTGACCATTAGCAGGTCGGTTCCCATCCATTGCATAATGTTCAATTGTTTTCCGAGCCACCAATGCGCAAGCAAGACTGTTACCAGCAACTCGCCCAGACCTAACAAAGAAGTTTGCTTACCACCCAAATGTTTGACACCCTGAAAAAGGGTATTGCGTGAGAAAAAGTGATCAATGCCATTAGCAGGAGCGGCCAACAGGGGGTGGACGGAGTGGCAAGTGTGGGATAAAAATCAGGAAGGCGGCAATCACAATGACGTCCATTGTCAGGTAAGTATAAAGAGTTCCGGTTGGAGCAGGCGCTTCATAAAGGACACGTTGATTGATCAGCAAGTGGAGAGCTAGAGGACAGCCGAGCCAATCATCAACAGAGCGCCGATCCAATCGCCTGCCGATCAAGAAGTAGCCAAAGGACAACAAGAATAGGATAAAAAGAATACCCTATCCTTCGATTACTAATAAAATGGCTTATTCATTCGACCGGTTGAAAAGACCTAGCCTACCAAAGCGCGAACTTCATCTGCCAGGTCGTCACCAGTAAAATCGCCTTTCTGCATCAAGGATTGGATATGACCGTTCAACCGCTCTTTTTCTGCCGGGGTCAGTTCCTTGGCAGTCACCACAATCATGGGAATGTCGGCTGTTTCTTGTTGGAGCTGAAGTGCATCTATCACCCCAAAACCGTCTAATTCAGGCATCATCAAGTCCAATATGATCAGGTTGGGATGCTCTTTTTTCGCCAGCTCAACTGCTTCACGGCCAGTAGAGGCTTCGAATAGCTTGAAGGTCCCCTGGGATTGGAGGATGCGGCGGATCAAGCGACGTAAATCGGGGCTGTCGTCGACAATTTCGATGCAGGGGAAGCGATCAATACCGCCCTTACTCAAGGCAGCCAACAAACCCTCTTCAGAACTATCCTCCATTGATTGGGACGGCAAGACCAGGTTACGCGACCAACCTTCACCCAGGATGTTACGTTCGATTGGCATAGTATGTCCGGTGCAGTTTATTACCACCACGTCGCTGGGTTTGATTCTTCCTGCCCTGACAAGTTTTACCAACCCCGCAAAAGCAACCGCAGCGGCTGATTCGACCGAAAGCCCTTCCATTTTTGCCAGGTGGTGCATAGAGCGAAAGGCTTCTTCGTCGGTAACACTCTCGAATTCGCCTCCTGCGCCTTTGGTAATGTACTGGCGCAACAGGGTATAAGTCCTTCCCGGATCGCCGGTCGCCAATGTGGCTATCAAAGTATTGGGCGACTGGACGGGAACGGCGGTTTCTTTCCCTAGTTTCCAGGCGTGAACCATGGGAGAACACCCTTCCGCCTGGATAATAGCCATTTGCGGTATGTGATTGGTCAATCCCATTTGTTTCAACTCAGTAAAACCTTTTATTACCCCAAGCGGTCCTAACCCGCCGCTGACGGACTGAAAATACCAGTCTGGTACGCGCCATTGATTGTCCAGCGCTTCGGCAGTGGAAGGAGGCGGACCCAGTAAGGCAGTGAGTTGTTCGGAGATCTCAAAAGCGATTGTCTTCATCGCTTCCACACAAAGGATACTGCGCGACCCCCTATCCAGATAGAAACCGCGCTGCTTGGCAAATTCCGCAGCAACCTGCTTGGCCTGGTCATACGAACCGGTAACCTTAATCACTTGAGTACCGTAAATGGCTACTTCGCGCATTTTAGCAGCCGGGACGAGGCTGGTAAGGAACGCCCATAGTTTGATCCCGGCTCTGGCTGCGTAAGCTGAATAGGCGATGGCTACGTTGCCGGTTGACGCTACCACGACTTCGGCAATTCCTGCCTCTTTCAAGGCGGCGATAGCCACTGCTGCCTGGCGATCTTTGAATGAAGCTGTGGGGCCCTGTCGTTCATCTTTTATGAATATGTTTGGGCATCCCAACATAAGTCCCAGGTTGGTCGCCCGGATGAGTGGTGTACCGCCTTCTCCAAGAGAAAGATCCGCGTTAGGGCTGCGGACCGGCAGTAGTTCGTGATAACGCCATATGTCAAATGGCCGTCCGGGAAGCTGCAGTGGTAGGCTGTGAGACAGGGTCGAATAATCGTAACGAGCTTCTCGCCAGGAACCACCGCAGCTCGGACAGTCAGGAGCGGTCGGATAAAAATATGCTTTATGTCCGCAGTCCAGACACTCGACAATAAAATGAGATGCCATAGTTATTCCTGGTTGTTTATGCTCTTGGAATTTTCTTAAGTTCTGTTACTAAAGTACTGAGAAGCTCATTTTCATGCAATAAGCCTTTAGTCAAGAAATGCATTCCATAATCGGAAAGTTGTTGGTGTTGTTCCATGGTCAGATCGGCGCCGGTCAAGATGATTACCGGAATGTTGCGCAGATCAGGTTCCTTCCTGAGATTTTCGAGGATGGAAAATCCATTCAAGTCAGGCATAAAAAGGTCGAGGATGATCGAATCCGGGTGGTTTGTTGTGATGGCCTCCCAACCGGATTTGCCGCCATTGGCGGTGGTTACTTGATAATCTTCCATGTCCTCGAGGATCTTCTGCACCAGGCGTAAATCTGACGGATCATCATCAATCACTAATACCTTATTAATCGTACTCTCTCGATCTAACCTGGTTATCGCCTTTATTATATCTTCTTGTAAGAACGGTTTGACCAGATAATCGGCTGCCCCGAAGCTGAATCCTCTTTCCTCTTTTTCAAGGATACTGCAGATTATGATGGGGATGTCACGTGTTTCCGGATCGTTTTTTAAATCTTTGAGCACATCCCAACCATCTTTTACTGGCATCATAATATCCAGAGTAATTGCAAAAGGTTTGATCTCTTTGGCCCGTAAAAGGGCCTGCGTCGGGTCCGTCACCGGAACAACGAAATATCCTTGCGGTTTTAGATAGCGTTTATAGAGATTGATCACCTGCGAATTGTCATCTACCGCCATGATCACCAGCCCATGTGCCATTGGCTCTGGTTCAGGCTCTGGGTCGGGGACAGGCAGGGGTAAGGTGAAGAAGAATGTACTGCCTTTACCCAATTCACTGTTCAACAGGCCAATTTGCCCACCATGCATTTCGATCAGCGATTTGCATATGGAGAGGCCCAGGCCAGTGCCACCGGTTTTACGGGTGGGTGAATCATCCACCTGAGAGAAAGGTTGGAAGAGTTTCCCTCGGTCTTCTTCGGCGATACCTACACCGGTGTCAATTACTCTCACCGTGATTTCAGGTTTTCTGCCCTGGTTGACGCTGCTAAAGGCTTCGATAGTAATCGAACCTTCATCGGTAAATTTGGCGGCATTCGAGACCAGGTTGATCAACACCTGGCGGACTTGGGTAGCATCTGCCATCACCACAGGTAAATTGGTGGGAACGACGTGATTTAATTTAATCGGTTTGTCTTTTACCAACCCGACAGCAGTCGACATAGCTGAATTGATCAAATCACTTATATTGACTTCTGCAAACTGCAGCTCCATCTTGCCAGCTTCCAGCTTGGACAAATCCAGGACATCAGTGATCAACGCCAGCAGGTGCTGCCCTGAATTGTAAATGGCGCCCAGGTCTTGTTTTTGAACATCATTAATAGGGCCGTCGATGCCTTTCAAAATAACACGTGAAAAGCCGATAATCGAGTTCAGAGGGGTACGCAACTCATGGCTCATGTTAGCCAGGAACTGGCTTTTAAGGCGGTCGACCTCCAGCATCTCTGCAACAGCCTTCTGGGCTATTTCATAAAGCCGAGCATTGTCGATAGCCACAGCAATTTGGTCAGCCAGGATCTGCAGCACAGCCACGTCGTCAGGCGTGAAGGCATTCACATTGGTGGACTGCAGGTCGACCGCGCCTATAATGCGATCCGCCAGCTTCAGTGGCAGGCCCATCTCAGAATGGGTATCAGGCAAGAGCGGGTTCGGATAATAAATCGGGCTTTGTGTCACGTCATTAACGATGACCGGTTTTCCAGTAGCAGTCGCGGTGCCGATAATGGAACGTGATCCTACCGCAAGTCTGTGCCCGGCAGATTTCATCCGCTCCCCAGCCTCGTCAGTAGATTCGCGCAAGATGGCATATTGGCCTGCCGGATCGAGCAGGAAAATGGAAGAATGATAAAAACCGAAGCGTTCCCGCACCAGTTTTACCGATTTGAGCAAAAGTTCGTTTAATTCGAGAGTGCCTGCAGTATCTCGGGCAATCTCTGCTGAAGTACGTAAATGGTCCGCAAGACGGGCCGAAAGTTCCTCGGCCTGCTTGAAATACGTCATATCCTGTTGGATTCCTAGCAAACCAATCGAATCGCCGGCATTATTTTTTACCGGAATTTTAGTGATGAGATACCAGTGTTCAACGCCCTCAGTGTCAACGATCCGTTCAAGTTTACCGGAAGAGCCTTGGTTTGATTCCAGGAATGCCTGCTGTTCTTTCAGAGAGAGGGGAGCATAGTCTTCTCCATTAACATGCTGGTCTGACTTGCCGATCAGGTCTTCTGGAGAATTCAAATGCAGGTTGCTGGCATATGAATTGCTGGTGCGGATAAATTGACCTTGAAGGTCCTTGAAATAAATTTGATCTGGTGTGTTGTCCAACCAGGAATTAAGCAGATATCGCTCTGGCGTATAAGTATCCAGAGTCTGGCGGATTTTGGAGAGGATTGCCCGAGCTAATCCGCCACGATTTTTCATGGCTTTATCGATGATGTCCTCCAAGAAGGACATCAGGTTTTCGAAGAACTTAAACAACGGGTCCAAAAAATGGGCCATGCCCATCTTCTCCTTTTTATCCTTAGAAACTCAACTCCCAAACCGGATCGCCTGATAAAATTCGTTGAATTTGGTCCGGGAACCGGTCCGGGTCTAGAGGTTTCCCCAGGAAGCCAGTAAAACCAGCAGCCTTGGCTTTGTTGATTTGTTCTTGTGACCCTTCGGCAGTGACCGCTACAACCGCTACATTCTTCAAACGTGTTGACTGCCTGATCTTCTTGAGGGCGCCATATCCATCTTCGTAGGGGAGGCGGATATCCATCAATATCAGGTCCAACCGAGGAAGTGTATCAGCATATTCGACCACTTCATAACCCGAGGTCTTCCACTCGCAGTGGATCCCGAGAAAACCTAACATGCGGGCAATAAGGACGAAATTTGAGACATTGTCTTCAACGACCAGAACGGTCGAATCTTTTGGGATGCCAGCCTTGCGAGTTTCCTGTGGGATGCCACTGGCATCTGAGCCCGGAATGGAACTTATCCTTTGTGAGTTTACTTCTAGAGGCATAGGTAAATCCTTCGAATTTATAAAGCTAAGAAACGAGCGACCTGGTCCAGAAATCGATCGACATCGATTGGCTTTTCAATATATCCGTCGCAGCCGGCTTCAACAGTCCGTTCCCGATCACCTTTCATCACGTTGGCAGTAATTGCCACAATGGGAACATTAAGAAAGGCTGAATTAGATTTTAGCTGGTTGGTAAGGGCGTAACCATCCATATCAGGCATATTTATATCCATAAGAATCAGGTCTGGATGAAGGGTTAGCAGGATTTTCAGACATTCCATGCCACTTTCAGCCTCGACTACGTTATACCCTTCGGAGAGTAAAAGCCTCCTTACAAGCAGCCTGTTTTCAAAGTTATCTTCTACGTGCAAAATTGTCTTTTCTGGGCTCATTAAGCGCATACCTCCCAGTATTTGTACGCGTAAATGAAAATAAGGGGATAGGTGCCAAGTTTATTATACTGTTTCGCAAGCTCGCGGGTGCCTCCAGGCATTTCATTTTTGTTAAGTTTGAGAATTGTTAAGTGAATTAGATCATCACTAAAAGCGTAGCAAATGTTGTGCCAAAGAAAGTAATAAAGAAAGCGCAGATCAATAATCTGCACTTTCAATAGAGCGGGTGATGGGACTCGAACCCACGAATGGTAACTTGGGAAGCTACTGCCTTACCACTTGGCGACACCCGCCTGGAGTTCTACTTACTGATTCCGCTACTCAAGGACCGTTTTTAATTTATTGCCTATTATACAATAAAATCCTTCAAGTTACCATTCGTGGGTTCGATGCGAATCCAATAGTATTCTCTTACCAGCTAGGTTTCATTTGCTCCGGAAAGTCGGGCCGCTCTTAACACCTGTCGCAAAAAACAAGGATAACAATCAAAATATGTTTTCAATAATTTTCTCCCGGAATATCAATTAATAACATGCATTCCATTTCCTGAACTATTGTCCATTGCGAGAGGCTACCACTGGGTTGATGAGTAGCCTCTCGTAGATAAACACAACTGGTAGGCCGTACAGGATTGGAAAGCCTGGACAAGCTTCCATACTTTCCAGGCTTTGCCTGCCAATTCCGGACCAGGTTTTAGAGTGGCTTTCCCCATCCACCATACAACAGGGATACCTAACGGAGTCCCCTTGCCTGACGGATGGTACAAACAACCACCGTAAGGGTCTTCCACCGCCTATTCAACACTCAATCTAGGCTAACATATATAACACCTCCCAATTCGGGAGGTGTTATATTGTGCACGCTTATTTCTTTTAAACCGTGTCTAGCACCGTTTGCTTATCCAGTTTCTTTGTACAGAAGAACCAATCATAGCAATGCATTTCACCTGCTTTGCCTTCCATACGATCCTTTGCGACCCCACAAGATCCTGCTGTGGGCACGATCACATCATCACCGGGCTGCCAATCCGCAGGACAGGCCACCGAGAAGGCATCGGCTGTCTGCAATCCAATGATTACCCGATAGAGCTCGTCAAAGTTACGACCAAGACTAAGCGGATAATAAATTATCGCACGGATCGTTCCCTTGGGATCAATAAAGAAGACGGCTCGGACAGCTTTGGTTGAACTCTCCCCCGGCTGGATCATGCCATATTTATGAGCCACCTCCATTGTGATGTCTTCAATCAACAGGAACTTGACTTCAACATCTTTCATGCCCTTATACTCGATTTTTTCCCTAATCGTACGTAACCAGGCAATATGACTATAGAGTCCATCAACAGACAATCCCACCAGCTTACAATTGGCTTTTGCGAATTTTTCTTCAAGGGAGGCGAAAGTAATGAACTCAGAGGTGCAAACTGGTGTGAAATCTGCCGGATGACTGAATAAAATCACCCAGCTTCCTTCATAATCTACTGGAAAATTGATATTCCCTTGAGTTGTAATTGCTTTGAACTAAGGGGCTTTCTCGCCTATGCGAGGCATTGTGGTTGTTTTCTCGATTGTGTCCATCATATTCTCCTTTCGGGGTGAAAAAAAATGGTCTTGAAAAACACATTTATGTGATTTTGTATTTCCCTGAATTACGGGGCAGATATTTTCGGATATCTAACCTCCTTTCGGTAATTACTTTCCGCGAAAATCGCATTTCATCCATCACAAAATCAGCATAGGATCAGGGGTGTTTCCTGTGTTGATACCAACCTGTTTTTTCAACAGCGAAAATATCGAACTCCGGAATATATGGCTTAATATCCAACAATGGCGTTCCATCCAACATATCTGCACCTTTAAAGCATAGCAAATTTTCTTGTCTTCCAGTGGGTTGAACCACTGAGAGTCCTAAGGGATTGGGGCGGCATGGATGGCGGGTAGCAAAGACCCCGTGTACGTGATCATCCAGAAAAGGTTTAACCTTTAGAAAAATTTTTTGTTCGGAACGATGAAACACCCACAGTAAATAGATGTATGAAAAATCTTCAATCCCATCCAAACCTTCCATGTATTGAGAAAACACCTCAACCGTCCCGGCAATATCTGAACGTGAGGATTGGATCGGGGCATCACTCATTTCTATTAATGGAGTATGGATAATCCCAATTGCTTTCATCATAATTTCCATAGTTTCAACCTCCTTTGACATCGTCACGAGCCGTACCCCTTTTACCTGTGGAAAAGTTGCGCATGTTGAATGGTAGCTACGACAACATCTTCATCGATAACACGGGAGCCGAAAAAGCAAATACCCGTAGTTGAAGAGCAATGGTGAAAGTGATATAAAAAGCAGCCCATAGCCAGTGATCCAGGACGACATAAAGAAAGTAGACCTTCCATGGTGTGGTTAATCAATGCAGTTCCTGTGATCGCTATGACATTGGCCTGTGGAATGAATTCCTTTCGCTTCTTCTGGAAAGTCCTCCCAAAAGGGCGTTTTTCAATCACCCAACAATTCCGGGCGATGGTTTTCATCCGATCCACGAACGGGAAATGACCGATAATGACCAGATTTTTATCCCTTGCTTTCACGTGCAATCACTTCAGCCGCGTTAATTTGTTCCATCTGCCTTTCATCAAAAAAAAAAAAAAAAAAAAAAAAAAAAAAAAAAAAAAAAAAAAAAAAAAAAAAAAAAAAAAAAAAAAAAAAAAAAAAAAAAAAAAAAAAAAAAAAAAAAAAAAAAAAAAAAAAAAAAAAAAAAAAAAAAAAAAAAAAAAAAAAAAAAAAAAAAAAAAAAAAAAAAAAAAAAAAAAAAAAAAAAAAAAAAAAAAAAAAAAAAAAAAAAAAAAAAAAAAAAAAAAAAAAAAAAAAAAAAAAAAAAAAAAAAAAAAAAAAAAAAAAAAAAAAAAAAAAAAAAAAAAAAATTTTTTTTTTTTTTTTTTTTTTTTTTTTTTTTTTTTTTTTTTTTTTTTTTTTTTTTTTTTTTTTTTTTTTTTTTTTTTTTTTTTTTTTTTTTTTTTTTTTTTTTTTTTTTTTTTTTTTTTTTTTTTTTTTTTTTTTTTTTTTTTTTTTTTTTTTTTTTTTTTTTTTTTTTTTTTTTTTTTTTTTTTTTTTTTTTTTTTTTTTTTTTTTTTTTTTTTTTTTTTTTTTTTTTTTTTTTTTTTTTTTTTTTTTTTTTTTTTTTTTTTTTTTTTTTTTTTTTTTTTTTTTTTTTTTTTTTTTTTTTTTTTTTTTTTTTTTTTTTTTTTTTTTTTTTTTTTTTTTTTTTTTTTTTTTTTTTTTTTTTTTTTTTTTTTTTTTTTTTTTTTTTTTTTTTTTTTTTTTTTTTTTTTTTTTTTTTTTTTTTTTTTTTTTTTTTTTTTTTTTTTTTTTTTTTTTTTTTTTTTTTTTTTTTTTTTTTTTTTTTTTTTTTTTTTTTTTTTTTTTTTTTTTTTTTTTTTTTTTTTTTTTTTTTTTTTTTTTTTTTTTTTTTTTTTTTTTTTTTTTTTTTTTTTTTTTTTTTTTTTTTTTTTTTTTTTTTTTTTTTTTTTTTTTTTTTTTTTTTTTTTTTTTTTTTTTTTTTTTTTTTTTTTTTTTTTTTTTTTTTTTTTTTTTTTTTTTTTTTTTTTTTTTTTTTTTTTTTTTTTTTTTTTTTTTTTTTTTTTTTTTTTTTTTTTTTTTTTTTTTTTTTTTTTTTTTTTTTTTTTTTTTTTTTTTTTTTTTTTTTTTTTTTTTTTTTTTTTTTTTTTTTTTTTTTTTTTTTTTTTTTTTTTTTTTTTTTTTTTTTTTTTTTTTTTTTTTTTTTTTTTTTTTTTTTTTTTTTTTTTTTTTTTTTTTTTTTTTTATAAGGCTTTTGGTCGCGGTAATGATTGCTGTTGTTTTTCCTGGACCCAAGAAGCCATTGATAATGTGAAGTTTCATTTTTTATCCTCCAAAAACAACCGAAAGAATAAACACAAATAGCGAACCAAATATAATCCCGATAGCTGCATAGTGTCCGTAGCCATTCTCGCGTGCAGTTAGGATCAATTTATCACGTGTTCTCAAAAATCATGATCTATACCATTAATTAGAATTTGAATAAAATTATGTATTTCAATAAATATACTTGTGTTCAGTTGATTAAATTAACTTGTGGCTAATAAAACTGGGCTTATGGAAAATGTTTACAGGTAAAATTTGTCGGAAAGGTTATAATAATTTTGCAACCATCATCCATTCAGTCCAGTCTGGGAGAGACGACTACATCGAAAAGCTTCCTAGTGACAGGGGTGAATGGAAGTTAAAGGTTAATAACGTTATTTACAACATCTACGGTAGAAATGAAGTCAGCAACCTTTCTATATAAGAATAGGTACCCAACTAAACTCAAACCTTTTCACAAAGGCATCGCTAAAATTAAATGAAGCCAATGAGCGGTCCTGAAGGCTTCACCGGCAGAAATCTGCCGGTGGTGCTAGACGGAATAGATAGGAAACGACTTTATAGGTATGAAGCTCAAGGAGAAGCCATAATTTGCATATAATGTGATATAGATTTGTCAATATAGATGATAATTGCATCGAACATGGTTTCAGAAACCAGCACTCCGATGATAATGACTGTTGATCTTTTGTGGTGCCGCGACCTTTGGCGGCTCGCGCGCGTCCAGCGGCGAAGAAGCCGATCGATCCGGCGCCGTATCCTTGTTTCGCTGACTGCATCGTCACTTTCAGGCATACCCAATCGGCCCTAAAATAAGGTACGTTCATGAATCTCTTTTACACATTGATCAATACAGCGTTTGGAATTACCGCTATGGGAATTCCAAATGGCTTTAACCCTTCAATAATTTTGCCGAGGTTGATATCCAGGGTTGGCTCACCATCTGGCACTAAGGTCAAATAATCAATTGTGCTGCTCGAGTTTTTACGCTGTCAGAGATTTTACTCTCAACTTCCTGGAGTATCAGGTCTAACGGATAAAAATCCCGGCGGGTAGTTTCCAGTGTAGTCTGTCCTGCCTACCTGGCAATATACACAGGAATATGGACAGTGCTTGGGCGGGATATGGTTGATCCCAAGACTGGATCCTAAGCGGCGAGAAGGAACTGGACCAAACGCAATCTCTGGAATTAGCCATTAGTTGTATACTTTTCGGATGGCTTCATCGGTCATGGTGGCTGCAAGACTCAGGCTGCCAGCAGGGATCTTCCCAGGTTCCAAGCTGTGTATGCATGTCCAGATATTTCTGTGGAATAGGATGCGTTCCTAGAACTACTTTTACGCCATAACGTTTTTCGAGAAAATTTCTAAAGGTCTCAAGATACGGACAAGGCGGGTACCCTACCAGCAGTCCGGTTGCCAGATGAATCACCTGCTGCGTTATTTTTGACCATTTCTTCACCAGTGTATTCGATGTTTCCACCAGGGGCAGCCACCGCAGGTGGTGTACCCAACCAGTTCAACGTCTGAATCAAACGTAGATAAATTATTCGGCATCCCGGTTTCGCATTGCTCGCAGGCATTTTCCACCGGCGCAAGTCCGGTACCGGTCACAGACGATGATTCCCATTTTCGTTTTCGTATCCATCCTCTTTCCTATTTTGATTGAACAGGTGCGGCTTGAGGAACCTGAGTAGGCATCTTCGGCGGTTGGCATTCTGGGGTGATCGTTTCAATCCAATCGGCTACTGCCTGGAACTCCGGCATCTGGCATTCTTCTACCTTGCCTTGATCGCACCGAATTGCAAGATCCGGCATCGATGGGTAAGCGTGCCAGAATTGGAACCTTAAGCGCCTGGGCAGTTACCTCTGCATGGGCCGGGTCCAAATACCTCATATTCTTTACCGGTGTCAGGGGCTTTGAATAAGCTCATATTTTCAACCAGGCCCCAAATGGAAATCCCCAACTGGCGTGCCATGTTTGCAGCTTTGCGTACCACCATGCCAGCCAGGTCCTGGGGAGAGGTGACCAATAGAACCCCACTCATCGGTAAAGATTGCATCACCGTCAGAGGCGCGTGCCGGATGTGCCCGGCGGCAAATCCACAATGAAGAAGTCCAGGTTTCCCCACAGGGTGTCTGTCCAAAACTGCTTGATGGCTCGGCCAACCAGCGGTCCATGCCAGATAATTGCCTCATCTTCTTTTGGTAGCAATAGGTTTACCGACATAACTTTGATGCCGGTTTTCGAAACGACCGGGAGAATTGCTTGTGGGGTGCATGTGCCACTTCAGGGCGATCTTCAAAGAACATCTTGGGAATACTCGGTCCGGTGATGTCTGCATCCAAGACACCCACGCGATATATATCACTTTAAAGATAAACAGCCAGAAGCCCGCCCACCAGAGACTTGCCAACACCGCCTTTGCCGCTCATCACAGCAATCACTTTTTGGGCGTGATTGAGGTGTTCAATTCCGCCGAAGGATAGTTCTCCCTTGTCAGGTGCCTCAATATCGGCTCCGGCCTCAAGCATAACTTTGACTCCAGTGATGCCCTTAACCTGTAATACGGCATGTTCTATTTCTGTCATGAACCAATCCAGAAGGGGGACAGGCTAAAGTATCTGGCTGAAAATGAACAACGGCTTTATGCTTTTGAATATCGATCCCAGAGATGAAATTGAGAGCAACAATATCTCGCTCAAGCTCAGGATCTTTGACATTGCGCAGTGTTTGAATGATTGTAGAACGTTCTATCATAGAGCATTCCTCCAAGTTATCCTTCTAATACAGATTTTAAAATTTCATTGAGTTGATCAGCCTAAACATATTCGACGACGGTTATGCTCTGTCCAGAAACTCCTGGCACTTCGCCGAATGGCCTGGATAATTCCCAGAGCAAAGGGGCGCCGCGATGGGGACATATAGATTATGTGCAGGCTTTTAGTTATTACCTAGTCAATTAATATACATAGCCCCAGCTGCTCTTGGATCAAAATTATCTGGCCGTGCGGTTTTGCCATTATAAGTAGCGCCAATCAGAGTCGGCATTTTCCAGGTCAACATCCACCAGATTAGCACCCCGCAAGTCAGCATGCTCCAGGTTGACACCCTTCAGGCAAGCAGCCTTCAGGCAGGCCCCATTCAGATTAGTATATTCAAGGATGGCACGTTTTAAGTTAGCCCCTTCCAGATTAGCTCCCTCCAGGTTAGCATTCATCAGGATCGATCGCTTCAGGCAAGCACCCTCCAGGTTAACATCCTTGAGGTTTGCACCCTCCAGATTAATACCATATAGGGCAGCGCCCTTCATAGTTAGCTTTTTCCCCACCCTTTTCGCCGAATATAAAGTTATTATAAGGTCCAATTATTTTTTGCAGTCTTCTATGCGTATTTCATTTCGTTTCTCCGAAAATGGTGTGCTACGAGGATGATTTGTTATTACTAGTTATACAAGTGAAAGACGGGCGACCGGCCAAAGCGATCATCGATTAGGCTGTATAGATTGCAGCGAGGAATGATTGAGAACCTTAGCGCCTCCTTAACGGTGATGTGTCCGAACCTTGGTAACCTTAGGGCCATTGAATTCTGTGCCAAGTCGAATACCCAATTTTGGTAAGATGACCGGGTGAATTCCAGGAGCACAAGCAGGGTTGCCAGAAGAGCATCGCTAAAAATTAATAAAGAACTCGTCAAATTGTTCATGAGGGCTGGTTTAATCAGCATCACCACTGCAAGGGTGAGCATCAGCATCCCGCCGATGAGTTTCAAGATACGTCCGTGTTTTTCCTCAAGTTTGCTGGATTTCAGGGTGTTACACCGCAGTTAAAAAGATGACCATCTCATCGAGCTGGTAAATAAACAGGTACAACAGCAAGAGTAGAATGAAGGTCAAAGCAGTTACCTTCTGGGAAACCAATAAATTGGTCCACAAAACCGGGAATCCGGCAGTGTAAGAGAACTCCACCAGAGAAACGCCTGCGGCTAACACAACCGTAGCACTCGCCAACCCCCAAAAGGTCTGGCTGGCATCCACCAGTTTGCGCATGCGTTGATAGATTCCGGGTTTCTTACTGTCTGAGATAGTGGAACGAAATGCCCTACTTTATACCAAAAGTAATCTTTAATGTTTACCAGGGCAAAAAATAACGCGACCAGAGCGACAACCAACTGGATCCAACCGACAAAGTTTACAACCGTGAATACAGTGAAAAGACCAGCGATAAATAACGCATAGACACCGGCGGTAATAGTGAGAAAAATCAGACCAATGGTCAATACTTTCTTGCGGGAGCCAGTATGCAGTGTAATCGCCAGGAGCATCGTCAACACCCATACTGAACAAGGGTTAACTCCATTTCACAAAAGATATTAGTGCTGTACTGACCCAGATGGATTGGGCTGCCAGGTGTACATGCCCCAAAACAGGTAGGTCTATCGTATCTGAGAGAGACTGCTGGACAAGCTGATTTGGAGCTGCAACCTGGTTTTCAGGCTGAGCACTCTTCAGCCCCGGAATAACCCCAATTCCCCGATCGGGGCAACCGTTTTCTTCGCAATTCTTTACTGCTGCCTCTATCTCTTGCCCGATTTGGTCGCTGTATCCTTCCCAATATTGATATCCGATAAAAATGGTGGGGACGCCATGCGGCTCAAAGCCATAAGCCGCGGTCATTTTTTTGGAAGAGTTCCTGGTTTTCGGGCACATACCAGACCTCGTAGGCCCGCAATTCGGTATTGGCGTAACGGTGCGTCAGATCATTCAAAAATGGTTTAGCCGCAGCACAATGTGGACAGCCGTCTCCCCAGAACAGATAAATGACTACTTTGTGTTGTACTGCTGCGGAGAATTGCGCCAAAACTGGCCGAGGCAAGATAAGCACCTGGCAAGTAACGAAGAAGACAATCAGGGAAGAAATATCTAAAGAATAACCTGACTTTACGCATCGAGATTTCTTACTCCAGTTCAGGGTGTTTTTGATCAAAAAACGTGGGAAAATACCAGACCAGCCTGAAATTACTAATGCCGATCCTTCCCTTCGGCAAATCATAGAAGAGCTGCTATTTCTAATCGAAAATAGCCTACATCTTTTTAGCTATTGTCGTCATTGTTCTCGCAGCCAGGCTAACGCCTCAGCTTCGCTTTCAAAATAACGCACCTCTTTCTCGTAGTAACTCTTCAATAGTTCCAAGATTTCCGGACCAATCGGTGCGCCAAATATTGCCGAAGTGGGCATCGTGGGCCTGGAAGTTCTTGATATTCCTCACGTATTTCTTCTGCCGTTGTTCCGGTGAGGTCGATCAATAACTTTCCCTTGTAATCCTCAAGGAATTTTGCCAGGGACTGAACGTCCTCGGGCGAAAAAGGTTAGAGTGTGTCTGCAACGCATGATCCCTTTTCCGGCAGGGGTCATGGTAAAAGCTGTCATTCCAACCTCTTTAAAATCAAACCTTATGGATACCATATTGCCGTGATGAACATTTTTAAATATCCTGTATTTTTATTTTTTTCTGATGCACCTCCTTGCGATAAATCCAATAACAAACTAATGAAGTAATTCTGTTTGGTCGATCAACTTTCCGTCAATAAAAGCTTTGACGGCAGCTTCAATATCAAGCAACTCAGTAACCACAGGTTGAATATTGAGTTGGCGCATACTCTCATAAGCGCCCATACCCATTCCGCCGCATAGGAAGACTTTGCAATCCGCAATGGTCTCTGCCATACTGACATGTTTATCATGGGAAGCCGAATCCACCCCGTGGCCTGCGCTATGTGGTTCTTCCGCATGGGGTTCGGCGCTAAATTGATTATGGCCCATTTTATCGCGCATTTCGCGATTAACAATTTTTCCTTCTTCAATAGTCAGCACCAGATAGTACGGTGCACGGCCAAAATGTTGGCTGATGGTCTTTCCATCGTCGGTGATCACTGCAATTTTCATTGTTATTTCCTTTTTCATGGTTTCGAGTGCGAAATGTCTCCCACCGGATTCTTCACGTTCGTCCGATGGGTAAAGAATAAGCAAGATTTGAGCTGTATCTTCTCCTTTATTCTCCCAGCAGTGTGGTAGGTGCGACTTCAAACACCAGGCTGTCGCCTGATTTTAAAATGAACTCATCTTGCTCAATCTGGTAACGAATTCACCCGCTCAGACAATACACAAATTCATATCCGGTATGAACGATCATCCGATCCCCGCTGCCTGTGCCAGGTTTCAGGGTGACCGCAAAAGGCTGGACAGCACTGCCGGCCAGATCTTTGCCCAAATTTTCCATCTGGGTTCTGCCAAAGGTGGCCATGCGGATGTTGGTCCGCTGGAGTGAAAACAACCCGTTTTTCAACAGGTTCTGATTCAAAAAAAGTGGCGATAGGCACTTCCAACGCTAGAGCTAATTGTTGCAAGGTACTAACCGAAGGGGACGATTTGCCATTTTCTACCAGGCTGAGGGTATTGACATTAAGGCCGCTACGGTCTGCCAATGCCCGCAAAAAAAGACCTTTGCGGTTACGTAATTCGCGCAATTTCCGTCCTACCAACACTTCAGCAGGAGTTTACTTTATCGTTAATCGTTGAGTCCGTAAGTAGTCATATTGAGATCCTTGCTCCACGATTCAATTCGATGGGCATCAGGTTGTGAATATTGGGGGTATGACTCGAATTAGTCCCGCCACCCACAATTGGTTGCTCTACCAGTACCACGTGCTGTCGGGGCTTGGTTTCAATTTTGAATAAGACTAATTGGACCGCATCAATGCTAACTGTTTTAAAAGCCATAATGCTCCTCTAATATAATTACATACTAATATTATAATACAAAACTAGTATTATTCAAGTTATAAATACTAAAATAATGTGTATAGGTTATCATGAAATTATCTTATCTGATATTCATCAAGAATATTCTCTATTAGTCTATAGACAAAAAGAGAATAGATGCTATAATATTATTAATTACATGAGATTGGAGGTGAAACAATATGCCAAGACATCGAAGAGGTTGGGCAATGGGAGGTGGACCCCATAGCGAAGATCGGCATTCTCCGCTCACGATTTCCATTCTCGAACCAGCTTTTTTAATTTTACTCAAAGAGAAACCCCGACACGGCTATACCCTGCTTGCCGATTTAGAAACGTTGGGTATGAGCACAATCCATCCCAGCGTTGTCTATCGAACATTACGCGAGATGAAGGGTTGGAATGGATCCAATCGGATTGGGAAACCGACCAGACACAGGGGCCACCTAGACGGACTTATCGTTTGACTGCACAAGGCGAAAAAGCATTGCGAGATTGGCAGCATGAACTAGGAAAAAACCAGGATTTGATTTCGCAATTATTAAAACGAATTGAATCACAAGAAAGGAGATAACATATGCCTGCAAGAGATGGAACCGGACCATTCGGTCAGGGATCACGCACCGGTCGTGCAATGGGCAATTGCACTTCGACTAAAGAGAACGTCACTCAAATCCCGAACCCTGGAACGAACAAACCATTGGGCTGGGGCGGACGAGTGTGGGATGCCACGGTCGGTCGCTTATTTGGCCGCCGACGCGGCCAACGTGCAAATCAAAAATAAATTTCTAACGATAAAAAGGAGATTCAATACACCAGGAATGGATAAAACCGGACCGTTTGGAACCGGCCCGATCGGAAGAGGAATGGTCCCTTGTGGCGGCGGTTTAGCTTCCCAACGAGGTGGTGGCTGAGGGATGGGCAGAGGGTTTCGACGGAGTGGTGGCCCTGGGTGGAGTTCAATCCCAGCAGTTTTGCCCTGCCGCTTCTGGTGATATAGCTGCGCTGGGTGAGCTGCTAGCGGTAGTGGTAGTACTTGCTGCGTCATTGGATGCCACGGTGGCTGCCTGCTGCGCTTGCTGCTGTCCCGGCTGTTGTTGTTGCTCAACCTGTTTTAATTGGCTCTGCATAGCCAGGAGGTCATTGTTGGCCTTCTCAAGCTTCTGGTTAGCTTCCTGGATTAGCTCTTGATATTGGGCTTCGCGTTGATTGGCCTGTTGGACGAGCTGATCGTAATCTGATTGGGTTTGGCTGGCCTGTTGTAAAAGTTGTTCGTACTTTATTTGTGTTTCACTGACCTTATCGTTCACCAGTAATGTCGTGGTTACTACCCCGACGATGACCAGGATTGCAGCTGTAATAAACACAGATACCAATAGTACCCTGGAAGGATTCATATTCGTCTCTTGTTAAATTGCCTTTCTTTCCAATGGGATATAATAACTAAGTCGGTTAAAAAGCCAAAAAGTTACGGTTAGAAAAACAAATACTCCTAAAGTAGGAAATTAAAATCACTACGTTCAAGCCTTCCCAACCTAAAACTGGTTATTTTGACGTACTGCGAGGATTTTAACCGGGACGTACACCTGTACCTGCTGACCGCGACTATTGTCAGTCTTACTAACCTCGGAGGAATTTTCGCAGTATTGTTTAACCTGTATATTCTGCGAATGGGTTATGGGCCGGGTTTTATCGGCCTGGTCAGTGCAGTTGGTTCAATCGTTGTGGCAATTGTTTGCCTTATGATCAGTACTCTTGAACGACGTTGGGGCACCCGTGACCTGATTATAACAGGTTTAATTTTGAATATTACCGCCAGCCTTTTGACCCCATTGGCTGATCTTTTACCACTCGCCTGGCAACAAGGATGGATATTGGCCATCAACGGCTTAAATGCTGTCGGGCAGGCACTTTATCTGGTTAATTCTACACCCTTTCTGGCTGCTTTGTCTGGAGATAAGGAGAGAGGGCATGTTTTTTCAGTCCAATCGGCCATCTGGCCTTTGAGCGGCTTCATCGGCAGCGTGATCGCCGGTTTTTTACCATTAATATTTTCCATTATACTGCACACATCAATTGGCAACCCGGGGCCTTTCCGTTTTGCTCTCCTCGTATCTGGCGCGGCCAGTCTGCTGGGTTTGTGGACAATGTTGAAGACACAACCTCGTTCCATCAAACCTCATCAATCGACCCGATTTCAGCTGAAGGCTGCTCCCCTGGGAATTATTACCTTGATTTCCCTGCTGGTAGCATTCCAGGTAGCCGGTGAATGGACGGCGCGCCTTTTTACGAATGTCTACTTTGACGCCGGATTGAAGTTGCCAACTTCCCAGATTGGGGTGCTGATGGGGATTGGGCAGCTCGTGGCAGTCCCGGCAGCCTTAATCACTCCTTTATTGGCTGGACGGGCAGGAAATAAACTGACTTTCATCGGCGCATCCATCGGAATGGCGCTATGTCTCCTTCCTCTTGGGTTGATGCCGGTCTGGACAGCCGCCGGCCTGGGATACATGGGCGTGATCATGATGGCATCGATTGCCAGGCCAGCGATCCAGACCATCCAGATGGAAGTGGTTTCACCTTCCTGGCGCGCCGCAATGGCCAGCGCGACGACCTTAACTGCCTCTTTAAGTATGGGAGTGGTCAGCTACCTGGGCGGCCTGATCATCCCTTCACTGGGATACCCGTTTTTCTTTTCTGGGGGAGCGATATTAACGACTTTTGCCGCTGTTTTCTACTTGGTTTACTCTCGCCTGTCTCGATCATTGAGGTGAATATAGGCAAAAAACACCTATGGTATAATCGCTTTTAAGAATACCCGCCTTTACCAGAAAGCTAAGGAGAACATTTTGGCGTTCAATCCACTCAGTTGGCTCATGGGATTATTCTCCCTTGACATTGGTATTGACTTGGGTACAGCCAATACACTGGTCAATGTGCGAGGAAAAGGGATCATAATCAACGAGCCTTCCTGGGTCGCGATTGATAAACGCACAAGGAAACCACTGGCTATTGGAGCGCAGGCTAAAGAGATGGTTGGCAGAACACCGGCAAATGTGGTGGCTATCCGCCCTTTACGCGATGGCGTAATTTCTGAGTTTGAGATTACCCAGGCTATGCTGGAATATTTTATCGATCGGGCGCACCAACAGTCGATCGTGCCAATGCCGCGGCCACGCGTGGTGATCGGAATTCCTTCGGGGGCGACAGAAGTCGAAAAAAGAGCAGTATATGATGCTTCGATGGCAGCCGGCGCCCGAGAGACCTTCCTGATCGACGAGCCCAAGGCGGCTGCTTTGGGCGCTGGTTTACCAGTAGCTGAAATTCGTGGCAGTATGATTGTGGATATTGGCGGAGGAACTACTGAAGTAGCAGTCTTATCCATGGGTGGGGTCGTAGTTTCTCGCTCTCTTCGTGTAGCCGGCGATGAGCTGGACCAGGATGTGATCACTTATATTCGCAATAAGTACAACCTTTTTATCGGTGAGCGTATGGCAGAGCAGGTAAAAATAACCATCGGGTCGGCTTACCCGCTTCCTAATGAAAAAACCATGTCGGTAAGAGGTCGAAACCTGGTTACCGGACTTCCTGAGGCGTTGGAAGTATCCTCAATTGAAATTCGAGAAGCTCTGACCGGGTCTGTTCAGGTGATTGTTGACACGATCAAGGACGCCTTAGATGAGGCTCCGCCTGAAATCGTTTCAGATTTGATCGAATCCGGGGTATGCCTGGCGGGTGGTGGATCACAGTTACTGGGCCTCCCCGACCGCTTAACTGATGAACTGAACCTGCGTGTTTGGGTCGCGGAAGATCCTATGACCTGTGTGGCGCGTGGCGCAGGAATGATTCTGGAAGACCTGGAGAATTATGCTCCGTTCCTGGTAGGTTTGGAGCGCACCAGTGCACATTAAATAAAGATTCACATGAAAACTACCTTTCCCCGGTTGTTGCAGACAGTTGTTCTGCTGGTGGTCATTGGTGGGGTGCTCTTGCTGGCTTTGAGCGGATACCTGGCTCCTGTTTTCAGGGTGGCGCTTCGTCCGTTTATAACCGTTCAGGGCTGGCTTTCTAATCGATATATGGCTCTGCAAGAATTTTTCACCGTGCCGCGCGATGTTGCTTTATTGCGCCAACGCAATACTGAGCTGGAAAACCAGGTTTCGCAGTTGCAGACTCAAGTGATTCAGCTTCAACAGCAACTGCGCGAGGCGCAGATCCTTTATGCCTTATTGGATTTTGCCCGCGCTCGTCCTGAAAACGAATATGTAGCTGCGGCTGTGATTGGCCGGGACCCTAACCCATTTATCCAATACATTATTATTGACAAAGGATCAGACGATGGTATTCGGCACGGGATGCCGGTGATTACCGAGCAAGGATTGGTGGGTAGAGTTGATGCAGTCACCGCCGGGGCATCGCGTATCCAATTGATCGTGGATGCCAATTCCGCGGTCAATGTGCGCATCCAATCCACGCAGACCAACGCACTGTTGTCCGGTTCACTGACCGGCGATATCAATTTACAAGAGGTTCCACAGGATGTGGTTATCCAGTCCGGTGAGTTGGTTCTGACATCTGGCCTGGGCGGGGATTATCCCGCAGATGTTTTAATCGGCCAGGTGGTTACGGTACGCAAGAGCGATACAGACCTGTTTCAGACCGCTTCCGTGCAACCAGCGGTTGATTTTACTGCTTTGCGGGCTGTGCTGGTGGTAATGAATTTTAAACCTGTGGATATTGTGCCTTTAATTCCTACTCCGTCACATTAGGTATGGCTTACCTTTTGGCTTTTCCAGTTTTTATTATCCTGACTATGGCTCAAATTGGGATCATGAGCCAGCTTCATTTGCTGCACGGCACGGGCGATTTGGTTATGATTGCCCTGGTCGCATGGACATTGCACGAACGGGGTAACTCTGCCTGGGCCTGGGCGATGGTTGCTGGGCTGCTGATCAGTTTCGTGTCTGCCACGCCCATGTTTGCACCTCTGGCAGGCTATTTAATCCTGACCGCTATCGTACGCCTCCTGCGCAGGCAGGTCTGGCAGGCGCCCTTACTGGCGATGTTCCTGGCGACTATGTTGGGCACCATTATTATTCAGTTCATTTATCTTATCGTTCTCAAGGGAACTGGGACACCTTTACCCTGGCAAGAAAGCCTCAGCCTGGTAATGCTTCCAAGTTTCCTGATTAATATAATCCTGGTTTTACCGGTATATGTGGTCATAACTGACCTGGCTCACCTGGTTTACCCATTAGAGGAAGAAGAATGACAAAAACAGCGACCTCTGTTTCAAGGTTCCAATCCTGGCGCTTTTTGGTTTTCTACGCCGTGATAGCAGGCATCTTCGGTTTTTACCTGTTCCGTTTATTTAACTTGCAGATCATTCGCGGAGCCGAATTCCTCGCCCGAGCGGAAGATAACCGCACCGCCACGATCAGTTCGCAGGCAAATCGTGGCATTATTTACGACCGTAACGGTTATGTACTGGCGCGCAATGTGGCTTCTTACAATATCGTTATCACTCCAGCTTATCTTCCTTCGGATGACGGCGCAGTGCAAGAAATTTACCGGCAGTTATCGGGGCTGGTTGATGTACCGGTTAACAACGGTGTTGTCGACAGCGACACGGCCAAGACTTTTATACCCTGTGAGAGCACACTTGGCCTGACTCAGATCGTTTATATATGGGATAACTTCAAACCTTACGATCCGGTGGCGGTCAAATGTAACGTCGATCAAACGGTGGCCATGGTCGTTCAGGAAAAAAGCAGCGATTGGCCAGGAGTGACTGTCCAGATCGAGCCTGTGCGCGATTACCCGACCGGCTGGTTGACCTCTGAAATTATCGGATTTTTAGGACCAATCCCGGCCAGTGAAGAACAACACTTCCGCGATTTAGGTTTTGTGCCCGGGAGAGATAAAGTCGGTTATGCCGGGGTCGAAAATACTTTGCAAGACATCCTGAGTGGAAAAAACGGGCAGCGCACAGTCGAGGTTGATGTAGCCGGACAGGTGATCCAGGATATCCAAAAACCGGTCGATCCAGTTCCAGGTGAAAATATACGCTTGACCATTGATACCCGCTTACAGACTGCTGCTAAGGCCGCCTTGATCGACGATATCAATGCATGGAATACCAAATTTAACTATCAAAAATATACGGGTGGGGTGGTGATCGCCATGAATCCTAAGACTGGCGAAATCCTGGCCCTGGTATCTTACCCGACTTATGAAAATAACCGCATGGCGAGGGTCATTCCTTCCTATTACTACGAACAGCTCATGGCTGATCCCCAACGGCCGCTTTTCAATCAGGCTATTTCGTCAGAAGTTCCGCCGGGGTCAGTTTTTAAAATGGGCACGGCTTTGGGAATTCTGAATGAAGGGGTGGTCACACCCACCCAATTGATCAATGACCCTGGGAAGATCACCATTTTGGAAAAGTTTTCTCCTAATGATCCTGGCCGCACCAGGGATTACGTCAACTGGTCTTATAAGAGCACTGGCACCGGGCTTGGCCTGATGGATTATTTACACGGCATCGCCCAATCTGACGATGTATATTTTTACAAGGTCGGTGGGGGATTCCCGCCAGAGGTCCCCGAGGGCCTGGGAATCTGGCGGATTGGCGAGTATGCCAAGGCTTTAGGTTATGGTCAGATCAGTGGGATTGAGCTGCCGGGTGAGGTGGCCGGGTTGATTCCGGACCCTAACTGGAAACGGATCAATGTCGGAGAAAATTGGTCAACCGGGGATACCTACATCGCCACCATCGGGCAGGGGTATGTATTGGCGACCCCTCTGCAAGTGTTGGAATTGATCGCTACCATCGCTGACGACGGCAAACATATGAAACCGACCCTGGTGAAGGAAATCCTTGACTCAGAAGGGAATGTCATCCAGCCTTTTAAACCGACTCAGTTGTGGGATATCACCGTCGATCCCAAGATTGCCATCTTCGACGCCAATAATTTTGACACCGGCCAGAAAAAGACCGTGGCGCCGTGGATTGTTCAACTGGCAAAACAGGGCTTGCGCATGGTGGTTACCGAAGGTACGGCCAAAGATGTGTTCAATAGCGATTCCGTCCAGTCTGCCGGAAAAACGGGTACTGCTGAATACTGTGACAACATAGCCCAATCAAAAAATCTGTGCCAACCGGGCGCCTGGCCAGCCCACGCCTGGTATGTTGGGTATGCCCCTTACGATAATCCCGAAATTGCCGTAGTGGCTTTCGTGTATAATGGAGATGAGGGGGCAATAGTTTCTGCTCCTATCGTGAAGAAAGTCTTGGATGCATATTTTGAATTAAAGGCTATCGACCAATCTTCCGGTGGAGGGTCGGCTCCATAAAAGCTTGTTGATTAAGACTTTGCGAAATCCGTGCCGGTTTACGGAAGAGACTTGCTATAATAACTGGCAATAATAAGAGTGGATAAATGCTAGGTGAAAAACATTTTAATGTGCAAATAAAAGGCGTCCGTGAAGGGCTTTTGATTACACTGGGTGAAGGCGAATGGCCGGTTCTTCATCAAGAACTTATGCAACATATCACCGACCAATCCAGTTTTTTTCAGGGCGCCAGGGTAGCCCTGGATGTGGGCGATCATATCCTCCACGCAGCAGAGATGGGCTCTTTACGTGACAAGCTGGCAGATAAAGGGGTCTCTTTGTGGGCCATTTTGAGCAATTCACCTACGACTGAACAAACCGCCCAGATGTTGGGCCTGGCTACCCGTTTATCTGCGCCAAGGCCTGAGCGCGTCATCAGGAAATTGGACACGAATTACGCCGGCGATAATACGGTATTCGTACAGAAGACCCTTCGTTCAGGCTTCAAGATTTCCGCTGCCGGGCATGTAATTGTGGTTGGAGATGTCAATCCAGGCGCTGTGATCGTTGCTGAAGGCAGTGTGGTGATTTGGGGCCGGCTGCGAGGGAGTGTACATGCCGGATCTGAAGGGAACGGGCAGGCAGTGGTGTGCGCCCTTGAAATGACACCCATGCAACTGCGCATAGCTAATGTTGTTGCTTCTTTTACACAAAGGCAGGGTAAACTTCAGCCAGAGATCGCCCATATTCGCCAGGGTCAAGTGATCTCGGACATTTGGACTACTAGGGATGGAGGAAAATGACCGCAACCGTCGTGACTGTGACATCCGGAAAGGGCGGTGTAGGGAAGACAACCACAACTGCAAACCTGGCTGTTGCATTGGCTCTAGGCGGCCAAAAGGTGGTGTGCATTGATGGGGACATCGGATTACGTAACCTGGATGTGGTGCTGGGCCTGGAGAACCGCATAGTCTACGACTTGGTCGATGTGGTCGAAGGCCGCTGCCGGTTGCGCCAGGCTATGATCCGAGACAAGCGCTTGCCGGAATTATATTTGATCCCAGCCGCTCAAACCCTCGACAAATCTGCTGTATCTCCCAGCGACATGGTACGTCTATGTGACAACCTACGCCAGGAGGTCGATTGGATCCTGGTCGATTGCCCGGCAGGTATTGAGCGCGATTTCAGGAACGCCATCGCTCAGGTTATTTCGCGATACGTAGAGATTGATCCCCCAGCGGTGAGAATCACCATGACACAGGAAGGTCGCGAACAGCGTCTGGTCGCAGATATTCCCTTAAAGGTAGCGCGACGAAGGAGATCTGGATAACCCTAATCCGGGCAGCATGAAACGCGAATTTTGGCGGCATTTTGATTACTGGCTCTTCGGGAGCGTAATTCTATTATGTATTTTCGGCATAGCGATGATCCGCTCAGCGATTGCTGGTAATGATACATTGGCCAGTTTAGTCGAACGCCAGGCGATTTATGTCAGCTTTGGACTGCTGGTCATTTTTGGCGCCTCACTGGTTGACTACCATTATTGGGAATCTTTAACTCGCACCATGTACATCGCTGCAATGTTTTTTTTGGTGGTCATTTTTGTCTATGGTAAGGCGCGTTATGGGTCGGCGCGCTGGTTGGATACTGGACTGGTCTTGATTCAGCCTTCCGAGCTGGCTAAAATTGTCATGATCCTAGTTCTGGCCAGTTATTTTGCCAAACACCAGGACCAGCCACACAACCTGCGCTGGATCGGGGAAAGTTTTGGGCTTACTTTGGGGGTGGTGGTGTGGATCCTGTTACAACCCAATCTGAGTACCTCAATCGTAATTTTCGTCATGTGGTTTGCTATGCTATGGGTAAGCGGGCTGCCGTTGAAATACCTGCTTATATTTGGCGGTGGGGTCATCGTTGTCAGTGCCGTCTTATTCCCCTTCCTGGCCGGTTATCAACAGAAGCGGATTATGGATTTTATTTTTCCGAATCCGAATGCTCAAGCTGGTAATACGTATAATGTCGATCAGGCGCTGGTTACCATTGGCTCCGGAGGATTGTTTGGTGAAGGGTACGGGCACAGCACACAGGTCCAACTACGCTTTTTAAAGGTCCGCCATACTGATTTTATCTTTTCGGCAATGGCGGCTGAATTTGGCTTTGTCGGGACGATAATCGTCACCGGCGTGCTGATTTTCGTCGTGCTGCGCTGTTTACGCGCCGCCCGCCTGGCAGCCGACACGTTCGGCTCGTTAATCGCCTATGGCTTTGCCACGTTGATTTTCTTCCAGATGGCAGTCAATATCGGGGTGAACCTGAATGTAATCCCGGTCACGGGACTTACCTTGCCTTTCATTAGCTACGGGGGTAGTTCTTTGCTTTCTTTGGTGCTGGGGATCGGGTTGGTTGAGAGCGTCATTTCTCGCCATAAATCGCTGGAATTTTAAGAGCCTTTCTGCGTCGATCGACAGACAAGGTCAGATAAGTTTTTTTCTTCCCTCTTCAATCTTCGCCCAGGTATCACGTAGCGGAACGGTCAGGTTAAATACCAGTTGACCAGGCTTCGAATCCGGGTCGACACAGAAGAACCCTTTACGCTCGAACTGGTAATGATCCCCGATCGACGCGCCGGACAAACTTAACTCGACCTTGCAAGTTTTGAGGATGTGGAGGGAATCCGGATTGAGATAATCCAGGAAGGTTTTGTCATCTTCTGTTTTATTAGGGTTCGGCACAGTAAAGAGCCGGTCGTACATGCGCACTTCGGCCTCCAGGGCGTTTTGAGCTGAGACCCAATGGATTGTCCCCTGGACTTTGCGCCCATCCGGGGCGTAACCGCCGCGGGTCTGTGGATCGTAGGTGCAGCGGATTTCTTCGATCTCACCGGTTTGGGCATTTTTGACGAAATCGACACACTTGATGATGTAACCATAGCGCAGGCGTACTTCCCGTCCCGGAGCCAGGCGGAAATACTTGGGCGGGGGTGCCTCACGGAAATCGTCCTGGTCGATGTAGATCACCCTGGTGAAGGACACCTTGCGCGTCCCAGCCGAAGGGTCTTCCGGGTTATTGATCGCTTCAAGCTCTTCGCCCTGACCCTCCGGATAATTTTCGATAACCACTTTAACCGGGTTCAAGACACCCATCACGCGCAGGGCTTTCTTGTTCAAGTCTTCCCGCACCATGTATTCAAGCAGGGAGATGTCGATCAGGTTTTCGTTTTTCGCCACGCCCACCGCATCGATGAATTTTCGTACGGCGTCAGAAGTGTAACCTCTCCGTCGCATAGCCACGAGGGTTGGCATGCGGGGATCATCCCAACCGGCTACGTAACCTTCTTCGACCAGGCGTTTAAGGAAACGTTTGCTTAGAATTGTATAATTCAGGTTCAGGCGGGCAAATTCGATCTGGCGTGGATGAGCAATCTCAAGCTCGTTTAAGAACCAGTCGTACAGCGGACGATGGTCTTCGTAGGCCAAGTCGCACAAAGAATGTGTCACGCCTTCGATTGAGTCGGATTGTCCGTGAGCAAAATCGTACATTGGATAAATCACCCATTTATCGCTGGTGTGATGATGCGGGGTATGGAGGATCCGGTACATCACCGGATCGCGCATATTGATGTTGCTGGCTGCCATGTCAATTTTCGCCCGCAGAACACAGGCGCCGTCCGGGAAATCGCCATTTCGCATTCTCTCGAAGAGATCCAGGTTTTCAGTAATGGTCCGGTTGCGATAAGGGCTTTCTTTGCCGGGTTCGGTTAACGTTCCACGGTATTCACGGATCTGGTCGGCGCTCAGGTCGTCTACATAGGCTTTGCCTTTTCCGATTAATATAATAGCGAATTGGTAGAGCTGGCCGAAATAATCCGAGGCATAATATTCACGATCCTCCCAGTCAAAGCCCATCCAATGAATGTCCTCCTTAATGGCATCCACGAACTCCACATCTTCTTTTACCGGGTTAGTATCGTCGTAGCGCAAGCTGCACTTCCCTCCGAAAGCCTCGGCCATGCTAAAGTCGATGGTAAATGCCTTAACATGCCCGATGTGTAAATATCCATTTGGCTCAGGTGGGAAACGGGTCTGAACGTGGTCGAATCGCCCGTTTTTCAGGTCTTCTTCGATGGCTTCGCGGATAAAGTTGCTGGGATTAGATGCAAGTTCGTTGGTCATTTTGATGACTCCTGGTTTAGTAAGACAAAACACCCTGTTGGTTTCCGCAGGGTGCTTTGCTCAATTAGGCTGAGGGCAAAGGATTCGAACCTCTATAGGCAGATCCAGAGTCTGCAGTCCTACCATTGGACGAGCCCCCACTGAATTAATTTCCATGATTCTACCATGGTCGTTTTTCGATGTCCAGAGTTTAGACGCTGTCGTATCATTCCAATCCACCGATAAAAGGCGGGCTTATGGTTCATTGGGATTTACCGTCGAAAGTCTCCAGATTTTGGGATGTCATGACGTCCCAAAATCTGGTAGTTCACCACGGCAATTCCCAGAGAACCGGACTTATTGGGAATTATTGAGCCAGATCAACAGTATAATAGTGACCAAAACAAATCTAAAGGACGAACTATGAAAGGTAATTTGAGCGCAAGCGCCAGGAAAGTCCAAGAAGCTCTGAATGCGCTTGGGATGCACTGTAGTGTTTTAGAGTTGCCCAATTCGACCCGTACTGCCAAAGAGGCAGCCCAGGCAGTCGGCTGCGAGGTAGGACAGATAGTCAAATCGATTGTCATGATGGGCCGTACCACTCACAGGCCGGTCATGGTAGTTGCCAGCGGATCAAACCGAGTTAATGAAGGCAGAATTGGTGAGATTCTCGAAGAGCCTATCGAAAAAGCTGACGCTGAATTTGTTCGTATTCACACCGGATATGCGATTGGCGGAGTCCCTCCGGTAGGTTTATCCAGGCAGGTTGTCACTTTCATCGACGAAGATTTGTTGAAATATATCACAGTCTGGGCGGCCGCCGGAACTCCGCATGCCGTGTTTGAATTCCATCCGCAGGACCTGCCCCGAATGACCGAGGGTAGGGTGATCTCAATAAAATGATCTCAACTAATGCAGAACAGTTAACGCATCTCTTGCCCGCCTGTGACATTAATTGCTTGTCCTGTCATGTAACTGGCCTGGTCTGATGCCAGGAATACCACAACATTACATACGTCATCATAAGTGCAGCCGCGTTTCATGGGCACCTGGTCGATATAGCGTTGGCGAACTTCAGCTTCCGTAATACCCAATTTCTTGGCATACTGCTTATACAAAGAATCGACCCATAAAGGTGAATCAAGCAAGTTTCCTGGACAAACGCAATTAACTCGGATATTTTCTTCGGCCAGATCTAAAGCGATACTTTGGGTTAATCCGATACCGCCAAACTTTGAGGCCGCGTAAGCCGAATTTTTAAAACTTCCTTTCTTTCCAGATTTCGAATTAATTTGGATAATTGTTCCGCTTTTCTGTAGTTTCATAACTCTCGCAGCATGTTTGGCTACCAGGAAATACCCGAAAAGATTAACGTTCATTACGGCTCGCCATTTTTCGGCTGGAAATTCTGATATCTCCTCCGAAATTAAAATCCCGGCATTTGATATTACAATATCCAGGCGCCCGAACTCTGCCACAGTGCGGTCGATCATGGATGAGACCTGGGTTTCATCAGTGACATCCACTTTAATTGAAAGCGCTTTTCTTGGATAATCCGAATCGCTCACGATCATTTGTGCGGTGGTTATGGTTGAGTCCTCATTTATATCGGCCACCACAACGTGGCATCCTTCTTTTGCCAAGTGTAGGCAGATTGCTTGTCCCAATCCTTGCCCTCCACCAGTGACCAGGGCAATCTTTCCTTCTAAATATCGAGCCATAAGAACATCTCCTTTAATTTAATTCCTCAGATTTACTAAACGGATGATTCCTCTTTTCCCATTGATCAACCAATCGGGATCGTCTCTGGCTATTTCTTCGGCCTGTCCTTCAGCTAGATCGACCAGGATTTCGCCTTTTAACGTTCGTAGAGTCACAAAAGGCGCCGGAAAATAAGAGGTGATTTTTTCCATCGGAATGGTATAAGGCCAATGGCAATCATCAAGTAATCGCCTGTAATTAACATCACCCTTTAAAATCACTAAATCCGAGGATGCCAATTCGCGGCTTAACTCATCAGGTAATTTCCGGAACATAAAACAGCTCGTATAAAAAGGATTGGTGATTAGTTTTATACGATTGGCATTTATGTGTTCTATAAGCCGGTTGCCTAAATTACAGGCTGCCGCTTGGGTCGCATTTTGGAGTCGGTCCACTGTAAATAAAGTATCCTCAATGGTCGCGTCTGATACGAAGAAAGGTGTATCTTTCAAGTGGAATATGATTTGGTCACAATGAAAATGATTGAGGATGAAATCAGCGGTGGCTAAATCAAAAAGTTGTTCCTTGCCAATATTATCGCAGATCCAATCCAGCCGCTTACAGCCTTTGGCCAGGATGAACTCAACCTCACTGGTATGGTCAGTCAGAATATGATCATTTTGCTTATGGGCATCAAAAGCATTCTGAACCTGCTCTTTCACAGTGAAGTTACTTAAATCGGCCCGGTTGCCCCATAAACATGAGTGGAATAAAGCAGAAAACTGTTGTTCCTGAGGAATTTCCGTGTAATGCTGCAGTTCTATTTCAAACCACGGGATATCTGCTGCTAACGATTTTATTTTCCCCGGGAGAAATGGGTCTTGGTGAAAGGTATCACCAGGCTGGAAATATCCTGTCGCTTCTAACAATTTCCTATAAAAATAGGTTTCTGCAAAATACCAGGGAAGTTCGAGCCAGGTTTTCCCGGAGTAATTTAAGACACATTCGTTCCAGACGACTGTATCTAGGCTTTTTTCAACAATTGGTTTAATTTCTTGGCCGGCAATTTCACTCTTGAATTTATTCAACTTCGCAACAATAGATTCAGGATAATGATGATCTGAAATAACTTGGGCAATGATGGTGGGCTTTCTTTCTTGGATGGTTAACCGGGCATAGGAATTTGGGTCTGAAGTCATCAACAAGGGTGGGAATTTATAAATCATAGACCACCTCAATCCTACTTACAAAATTCTGAACCTCATTCAAGGTGCCAAAATTTACCCCTTCTTTCATAACAGATGTCGTCCCGCACGCCACGCCCCAACGTGCTATATCCCTGAGAGTAAACTGATTTACCAACCCAAATAGGACTCCAGCCAGGAGAGCATCACCTGGTCCGACCGGGGTTAATGCATTTACCCGAGGAGGAATTACCCAAACAGAATTGGTTCTTGTGGACAAAAATAAACCATCCATTCCCAGGGAAAGTGCAACCACCTGAATACCACTTGCAAGAAAATAATTGGCAGCTTCCTTGAAATCCTCAATCGTATTTATTTTTCTCCCAAATAATTCTTCTGCTTCTAAACGATTTAGCTTAATCAAGAAAGGGGCAGCTTTTATCCCAGATAATAATTCATTTCGGCTTAAATCAAGACAGGCTTTCGCGCCTGCCATTTGTACGATGTTAATTAGTTCTGCATAATAATTCTCAGCAATACCGGGTGGAAAACTCCCACTGAAGACCCAAAAATCCCCGGCTTTGGCCAGAGATTTTACCCGGTTTAGTAATGCTGTTTGTTCTTTTATGGAAATTAAAGGTCCAGCCTCGTTCACTTTTATATGGTGGGCGCCACTTGTATCAATGATAACCACACAAGTTCGAGTTTCGCCATCAATGATGTCAAAGTTGGTAGCGATTCCCAGACATTGGAGATGACGTTCCCCCCACTTTCCCGAATCACCGCCAATGAAACCAAGCGCCTGGCTTTCAACACCCAGGAGCTTCAAAGCTCTGGAAACGTTAAAGCCTTTTCCCCCGCAATCCCGGTGCACCTTAACGGCGCGCAGAACAGAATTTAAATCAAGCTGTTCCACCACAAGGGTATGATCAATCCCTGGATTGAGAGTTACCGTGTATATCATGGATGATTCAAATTAAGGAAGCATAATCCGTAAAAATTCTTCTTCAGCTTGATTTGTCCACTCGCCATCATCTAACAATGTATACACGCTGGGCATTTTATCCTTTAATTCCTCAAGAAGGGTTAATGGCATTTCTTTTATATTTGGATAAATTACCACTTTCCCAGCATAGGTTGTATTCTTCACCGCCATTAACCCATCTTTTGCGGCGCTCAATGAGCCAATCGCAGCCACTGAGCGGTTTGGCGATAATTGTCCGGCTTCCAATTTACTCAACACCATCTGCATGTCGCTCATTAAAGACGCCGAATGACCAATCACCCTCACATCTTTAAGATAAACATCGCTGAGATCTAACGAAGCCATGGTTCCCCGGGCGACCCCTGCAAACACATTCATCACCCCGCCCACCGCCAGATGTTGATAAGCATCCGCAATGACAGATGGGAAAGGCACCAACATGATAATATCATCGAAGCCTTTTTCAAAATAGGGAGCCATGACTTTGGTATATTCATCTTTTTCATTGGGATTCAGGCAAACCCAATCGATCCCTTTGGCTCGCGCTTCGCCTTCGAACGAATTACATAACTCTCCCAGTCGTAAACCGCTAATATCCGTATTAACCATAGTGGATGGGTTGCCTTCAAATTGAACTGCCCTCTGCACATGCATCCTTCCCATCGGCCCGCCAGCGCCAACAAACCAGGCCGCCCCACCAACTTTTAACGAAGAACGAACAGGCATCCTCTGGTAGGCATCAGCAACATCCTCATTAACCGTGCCTACATAAACCCAACGGGAGTAATGGATACGCCCGACATCAACCATCACTTTCCTAAGCATCGGCTGGTTAGCCATAATGGCCATAATCCCAAAGTGGCTTAATTTCGGACTGACCTGTTCGATCAGGTCAGGATTTGCACCCAGCATCACGATATCATCGACCAATTCGACGGGTAAATTGGATATTTCAGGCACCTCAATAATTTCTACACCGAATTTATCGGCCCTTTCGGTGAGCCAGGATTGAAAATCTGTTGGTAGGTTGGTTAATAACAATTTTCCCGGGTGCGATGTAATACTAAACCCTTCGCTGATCGTGAAAGGTCTTAAATCTCCTGCTCCAATGATCCAGGTCGTGCCTCCCGGTTTCAAACCCGTCCGGTATTTAAGCCGGTAAGCAGCGACAACGCAAGCCCAAGGTTCAGTCAAGGCGCTTTCTGCATACCCGATGTCTGGACGCAAGGTGATTAAATTATTCCCCAGATCGCTATCATAAATGTTGGGACCAATCACTGAATATTGAGATAAACCCCCTTGAAACCAATACCCATAAGCCAGGGCTTTCCCATGCGTGAAGATTTCTGTTTCCAGAGTTAACCGGTCTCCGAGGTGGTATCGATTACGCAAATTATCCCCAACTCCGATCACCGTCATTGTCACTTCATGCCCCAGAACCACCGGTTCTTTTTGCATGTCCCGAAAAATCCTGGGATGGTTTTGGCCTTGGGCAATGACTTTGATATCTGAAAAGCATAGTCCGCAAGCATCGTGACGGATCAAAAGGTCATCCGGGCCAATCTCTGGGAAAGGAACTTCTAATGGTTTCCCATCCACTCCCATCGATTCAAAGCCAGCGCCATATAAAGGCCATAACCGGTAACTGGTCGGGTAAGACTGTTTTCCTTGTTTATAATTTGAAAGCTTGTCATTCATAAAATACTCCTCACTATTTATAAAATGTCAGTCAATGTTCGAGGAAAAAATCATCCGGGATCGTCTGGCCGGCCGACCCTTTTTTTGTGACCCGATCCTTTACATATCTCTGCCCTGGCGATCCAGGCATCACTATCTTGCCAAGCCGGGTATAAAAAGAATTTTTGGCTTTCCTCGAATGCATATTCAATCGAGTCCATTGGCTGTGATATCCCAATCCTAAACTCCGCTGCATGACGGTATGCCCCCAGATAAAATATGCCCCATCCATGAAAAATTGGCGAATAGGGGCTAACTCGGGAGCGTTAAAATCATCCACAAGTTTTTGCCCAAACGTATTCATTTCGGTGCCAATATTTAAGGGTAAATCCATCTGATTTGCCAGGTCAACGACTTCATACAACTTGGCGAGTTTAATCCGACGTATTTCCGGGTCACTGATATTCCAGTTGCGATCGGGTATTATATTTAATGCGACTGCCCCCTTGCTAACCAGAATATCGAGCTGCTCTTTCATGGCCTGTTCTCCAGCCGACATCCCATCTAACCAGGCACCACATATAATACCTTCGCAGGCTGTGACAGCTTGATGAAATTGGTCCAACGACGGAAAACTATCTGGTCCTGGCTGCATGTAACCCGGGCCCCCGCGTTTCATTAACTTTGTCCTTACCTGATTTTGAAATACAGGTGGATCCTGGTAAAGCTTCCAAACTCTTTCTTCGGTTAAAGATAATTTACCAGCCCAAAATTGAATAGGATTTTTTTCTTTTTTTTCAGCTTTAGCCAGATAGGCTGCTAATATATGGCGTTCAGTCGCATTGCCAGCTGGGGTCAATGGCAAGACATCATCCCGGTAGCTGACCTCGAGTGGATCGAGAAATGAATTCAAGCGCCGGATCATCTCCTGGTTTCTCGCCGCCGACCTTTTCTGCATATCCGACAGGATAGCTGCTCCTGGTTCAGGCGCGGCATCTTTCGTCAGGCCTATCCCCATGTGGTAATAAACCCCCGGCTCACCTGGCGAATTTAATTCTCTTGTAGAAAATTCAGGAAAAAAAACTCTGGATTCAATGGCTGCACTGCTTCTCACCCCTACCAGATCGCAGGCGTCCAGGAATTCTTCAACCCCATTTAAAACATCAAAATCTACTTTCCCAATTAACCGGTAACCATTCTTTTTTGCCAGCCAGGCCAGACCGCTCGGAGAATAACCATAGGCGTTGAATGAAAAAAAGGTATGGCAGTGCATGTTTGCGATATCCGTGACACCCTCTATGGTTATTTCTCCGGACTCGGTTAGCGCAACCAGGGTCGCCAAAGCCTTCCGCCTGACTTCTGGATCGAATTGATTTAATTGTTGCTCCAACACTCGTTGATGTTCTTTATCTGATTTTGCCATGCTTCTTTCCCTGGGAAATTTTTTATTTTTAATCGATCAAGAGGATAAGTTAATCATCACCTTGATCCCAACCCTTTTTTCAGCCAGTAGAAATGCTTCGTTTGACCGGTCAAACGGAAAACGGGTAGAAATAAGCGAAGCAAGATCAATTTTTCCCTGGGCGACTAAGTTTATTGCTCGAGGGTATGTATTTTTCATGCGTCGACAGATTAATATCGTAAGGCCTTTTCTTCGTGCAGTCGAGGCGGTGAAGGTTGTCCTATCTTCTGATGGGATACCAATGATGACGACTCGCCCGCCAGGTTTGACCGAGGTTATGGCAGCCTCGACTGCAGAATTATCGCCTGCGGCTTCAAATGCAATGTCGACGCCTCTATGATGCGTTTCAAGTAATATTTTCCGTGCTTCACTACCATCCGCGAGATATGCACCATTAGCGCCCATATTTTGGGCTTCCTCCAACCGCGTCGGGCGAATATCGGTTGCGAATATTCCCCCAGCCCCCGCCAATCTCGCCAACTGAATCGTTAGCAACCCGATTGAACCGCATCCGAAAACACCTACCGTCATTCCAGGTCTGATGGTTGCTAAGGTATGCGCATGCATCGCAACCCCAAGCGGTTCTAATAGGGCGCCTTCTTCATTCGACACACTCGTGGGTAACTGAAAAAGGTTTTTAGTTGGCCAGGCCACATATTCTTGCAGCGCGCCATCCACTGTGCCTGTCCCCGCAAACTGAATATCAGGGCATAAATTTGGTTTTCCTTCCAGGCACCATTCGCATGTTCCACAAGGCCTGGCTGGATCAACTGCAACACGTTGACCTTTCAATACACCCGATTCTACGATACCTGTAAATTCATGACCCAATACCAGGGGCGTGGTCAAAGGGACACCCCCAATCCCACCTTCCGAAAACCAGTGCGAATCCGATCCACAAATACCCACCGAGGTGACCCGGACAAGTTCATGGCCCACTCTAACTTCCGGAACCATTTCATCGGTGAAACGCAAATCGTGCACGCCATACAGGCGTAATGTTTTCATGCAACTCCTAACAGCTTTCTCCGGTAGATCTCATCCTGGCGATTGTTTATCCGAGATCGCTCTTCATCACTTAAGTAATGAGGCCCACCGAATAAAAAAGTACCCTGGATCACCCGAGCCCATTTATCTGCCATCAAGGTGATATTGAACACTTCTTTAGCCGAATTGCCTAATGCAACCAATCCATGATTTTCCATTAAAACTATCTTTGGCGCCTGGCCAATTTTCTCCAGGTATCGCCGTAATTCATATCGAAATGCCAACGCTAAAGGGAAACCCGGATCGATATAGGGTAAAACTGCAGGTACAGCTCCACACACAACGATTCCGTCTGGGAATAAATGCTTTGAGAAGGGTTTCGCACCCATTTGGCTGCATAATATTGAATTAACCGAGACTGGGTGAGTATGCCCGACCCACTTTACACCTGCTTCAAGATAACACAATCCATGTAAGAATGTTTCAACAGAAGGTTTACGGTGGTTTTGATTAACTAATGACTGTTGAAGAACCTTCGCCACTTCATCATCCGACATGGACGCTGCCTTACATGCCAAATCGATCGATTCTAAATTAACCTGGCTAAAACCATCTTCGTCGATTGTGGCCAGTTGGCTTCCAGATGCTTTCACCCAAAAAGTGCCATCCTCATTCAACGTGCTGGTATTCCCTTCGCCTAAGATGGCCAGGCAACGGTTTTCCATGCCTAACTCATGGGAAAGATCAATCAGGTCCGATAAATTTTTATTCACTGGTTAATGCCTCCTGTCTAAAGGGATGATATGTGAAATTGTAATCGATTTCATCATCCCGGTATAATGAATTATTGCGGTTCTCTGGGAATTGCCGTGGTGAACTCTCAGATTTTGGGGTGTCATGCCACCCCAAAATCTGGGGACCTTCTACGGTAAATCCAAGTGAGGTGTTGATGTTATGAGTGGTGCACCTTTATTTGGTGATAAAATTTCAAGTCGGCTCACTGGTAAAATATCCTGGCAGTGGGTGGAAAACGAGTATGAGCGCTAACGAAGCAACCGCTGAATTCACATTACCTCAGAAGTATCCGACCAACCGCCGTGGGCCGGGGCGTTGGGTGGCCTCCCATGCTGTCCACCAATGGCCGCTGGCTATTGTCGCGCTGATAGGCGCTCTGGGCAATGCCGCCATGGCGGCTGTTCCGCCTGTTTTGGTTGGCATGGCTTTTAATGATATCCTGCAGTCTCCGCCCAATACCTCGCGATTGGGCCTGTTCGCAGTGGTGATTGGCATAACCCAGGTTTCTCGTGGGTTGCTCCAGTTTAGCCGAAATTTCGGATTTGAAGTCATTGCCCAGCGCATAGAGCGTAACATCCGAGATGAACTATATTCCTCGCTGCTGGGGAAGAGCATGACCTTTCACAGTTTACAGCCGGTAGGGGATACGATGGCGCGCGCCACCAACGATGTCCGTGAAGTAAATTTCCTTTTCAGCCCGGGATTGAACCAGGTGATAGGCTCCTTCATCTTCTTGATTGTTCCATTGATTCTGGCACATACCTATCACCCGGCTTTGACACTCGTGCCAGCTTTGTTTATCGTTTTCTTCTTCTTGCTGCTGTGGCAGTATCTGCATATGCTCCGACCGATCACAGAAGAGGTTCGCGCTTCATTTGGTTCGCTCAACAGCCGGCTATCCGAAGCGTTAGATGGGATCGAAACTGTCAAAGGCGCTGCCCAGGAAGCTGCAGAGGTTAATTTATTCAAGTCGATTGCTGGCCGCTATCGTAATGCGATCGTACACCAGGGAGATATGGAGGGCCGGTTCTTTCCACTCCTGCTTTACAGCGTTACCCTGGCTGCTGGATTGCTGCATGCCTTGATCCTCTTTCGCCTGGGTTGGATTAATATAGGGCAGGTAGTCGGCTATTTTGGAATTCTGCTGCTGCTCGATTTTCCGACCTGGAGCTCGATGTGGGCTTATTCGCAAATTTCATTAGGCCTGGCGGGAGCGCGCCGGATCCTCGAACTGATGAACCTTGAGAATAACCTGGACCAGAATTTTTCAGGATATAACCAGGTGATGCGTGGAGAAATTGAGTTCAAAGATGTGACGTTCGCTTATGAAGGTGCTGAGCCGGTCCTTGTAAATATCTCCTTCAAAGTTAAACCAGGCCAGACGGTGGCAATCGTAGGGCAAACAGGTTCTGGGAAGACCTCGTTGGTCAAGCTGGTAAATCGCACCTACGATGTTACTCAAGGAAAAGTTTTGATCGATAGCGTAGACGTGCGGGTTTGGAACCTGGAAGCTCTTCGTAGAAATATCTCGATGATAGAGCAGGATGTTTTTCTCTTCTCCCGTACGGTTGCTGAGAATATTGCCTTTGGTAAACAAGACGCCTCATCC
Source organism: uncultured Chloroflexia bacterium (assembly GCA_963820415.1). Classification (GTDB taxonomy): domain Bacteria; phylum Chloroflexota; class Anaerolineae; order Anaerolineales; family Anaerolineaceae; genus CAWFZT01. Next base: position 82,875 of record CAWFZT010000007.1, read on the forward strand.
CAACAAATTGAAGCTGCTGCCCGGGCTGCCCAAGCGCACGAGTTTGTTAGCTCGTTTACCGATGGTTACCGGACAATTTTAGGTGAACGGGGTGTAACCTTATCCGGAGGACAGCGCCAGCGCCTAGCCCTGGGCCGCGCTTTCCTGACCAATCCGCATATCCTCATCCTGGACGATTCTACCAGTGCCATTGACAGCGCCACGGAGGATGGCATCCAGCGCGCCATTTTCGCTGCGGCGCGTGGCCGGACAACTCTAATCATCACTCACCGTCTTTCACAAATCCGTTGGGCTGACTTGATCATTGTATTACGTAAAGGTCGAATCGCAGCCATTGGCAATCATACTGATTTGCTGGCCAACTCAGAAGCCTATCGCCGCATTTTTAGTGAGCAATAATGGGAATCTTTTCGGGACTCAATGCTGAAAAATATGACCGGCGGTATTCTGACAGAGTCTTAATTAAGCGCGTGTCCGGGTATTTCCGCCCACAGTGGAAACGGCTGGCCGGGATTGGTTTATTGGTGATCTTGATTTCGGGTGCTGGCACTTTACAGCCCATCGTCGTCTCACATGGGGTGGATTTGCTACAGCAATCCCCTTCCTGGCTAACTATTTTTGAAATAGCCGGCGCAGTTTTGCTGGTTGGAGTAATAAGCTGGACCGCCAATTGGATCAACCGCCGTCTGACCATGCGTACGGTGGCGGACGTGGTTTTGAAGCTGGCGACAGACGCTTTTCAGGCATCGGTCGGGCACGACCTGTCTTTCTTCGACGAATTTTCATCCGGTCGCATCCAATCCCGGATTACCTCAGATACCCGCGATTTCGGCCAACTGATCACCATGGTGGCTGACCTTTGCACCCAGGTGTTCGAGGCAGTCATCCTGGGAATTGTGCTGGTGAGCATTGAGTGGCGATTGTCTTTGTTTGCTTTTGCCACTATCCCGATCATCCTGGCCCTGGCGATCAGCTACCGCAACCTGGCGCGCACCGTAACCCGCAGGGGTATGCAGGCTATGGCTAACGTCAATTCTACAATTAAAGAAACGGTCAGTGGAATTGCGGTAGCAAAGAATTTTCGCCAGGAAGCCAGCATCTATCAAGAATTCGATGCCGCCAACCAGACTTCTTATAGGGTAAATGTACGCCGTGGATTGACCCTGGCCATCGTATTCCCGACCTTGAATGCCATAGGCGGGGTAGCCACGGCGATCATGGTGTATGTCGGTGGAATGAGCGCTGCCCAGGGAGCCGTCACCGCAGGTGCCTGGTACTTATTCTTGTTGAGTTTGGACCGCTTTATGTATCCAATCTTGAACCTGTCCACTTTCTGGACACAGGTGCAAAACGGTCTTTCAGCGGCTGAGCGCGTATTCGCTTTGATCGATGCACCCCCAGCGGTAGTACAGAGTGATTCTCGACCAGTGTCTGACTTGAAAGGTCAAATCGATTTCGAAAATGTGTGTTTTTTTTATAAAAAAGACGAGCAGGTTTTGGATAATTTTAGCCTGCATATTCATGCTGGCGAGACAGTCGCTTTAGTGGGGCACACCGGGGCAGGAAAATCCTCCATCGCCAAATTGATTGCTCGATTTTATGAGTTCCAGGAAGGCCATTTACTGATCGATGGGAAAAATATCCGAACTTTTGACCTGCTGCAATATCGCCGGCAGCTTGGCATCGTTTCGCAGGTGCCTTTCCTGTTTTCAGGCAGTGTGCTTGAAAATATCCGTTATGCCTGTCCGGAGGTGACCCTAAGTGAGATTGAAACTATCGCCAACCAAATCGGTGGAGGGGATTGGCTGGAAACTCTCCCGCAGGGACTGGAAACCGAAGTAGGTGAACGCGGAGCGCGCCTCTCAATGGGGCAGCGCCAATTGGTATCGTTGATGCGAGTCCTGGTTCAGCGCCCGGCTATTTTTGTGCTGGATGAGGCGACTGCCAGCATTGATCCTTTCACTGAATGGCAAATCCAGCAGGCGTTGAATATGATCCTGGCCAAAACAACCAGTATCTTAATCGCCCATCGGCTTTCCACAGTAAAATCTGCTGACCGGATCATCGTCATTGAAAATGGCAAGATCCTCGAAGAAGGTACTCACACCAGCTTGATGTATACAGGTGGGCATTATGCCAACCTTTATAACACCTATTTCCGCCACCAAAGCCTTGCCTATGTTGAGCAGGCTCGCCAGTTTGCTGAAGAGGTGGACGATCTGGATGAAGTGAAATGACCGCACGCTTCCCAATCCCTGCTCGGGAAGCCCGTAAAGAGATTTTCGTCATCAATTCCCGTTTTATTGCCAGCCTCGCCCCAACTTTCAAGGTGGAAGAAGCTAAGGATTTTATCTCCAGAATTAAATCCGAGTTTCCAGATGCCAGTCACCATGTCCCGGCCTATTTGATTGGATTTGGGAACAGTGTGATTGCCCACTGCAGCGATGCCGGGGAACCGGCAGGGACAGCGGGCAGACCTGCTCTGGCAGTGCTGCAGGGCAGCGGCCTGGGGGATGTAACGGTGGTGGTCACACGCTATTTTGGTGGGACCAAACTAGGGACAGGTGGACTGGTGCATGCTTATAGCCAGGCGGTTAAAGAGGTATTGAAAGACTTACCCAGGGCGGAAAAGGTTCCCACTCATACGGTCAGGCTGGTTTTGCCCTATCCTTATTTCGAGAACGTCCGCCGTCTGGTGGCAGAAAACAAAGGCAAGATCCTCGACGAAAATTTTGCTGCGGATGTCACTGTGACTGCTCTTTTTTCGGTCGAATTATTTGATGGCTTTCAAAAAGATCTCAGCGAGCTGACCCGTGGCATTATAAGGGCTGAGATCATCGAAACCCGTTCAGATACAATCATGCCGCTCGGTTCTTTTCGTTGAATTCACCGTGCCTATCTACAGGCAGCAGGTAACTTCTCAACCGGCAAAATTTCCCACCTCGATAGTCCCCAGCGCCTGGATGAAATCCTCTTTTTTCAGAATCACCGCCAGGCCCCTTTGGCCCGAGCCGATGGAGATTTCCTCTTCGGTCAGCGCCGTTGCATCGACCAGGATGCGCATTGGCTGGGGCAGCCCAAATGGGGAGACCGCGCCAATCTGGTAACCTGTAACGTGGACGACCTCTTCTTCGCTGGCAGTGGTCAGCCTTGATTGATTCAGGTAAGTGCGCAGGGCCTTCCAGGAAATTTGGCGTGGGCCGGCGATTAACACCAGCAAGAATTCTTCGCTCGACAACCTGAACAGAATGCTGCGCACAACCTGTTCAGGGCGTTCCCCGCGTTCCAGCGCAGCCTGTTCGAGAGAATGTACCGGTCCGCCGTGCTGAAAGAGGCGGTAAGAAATGTGCTTTTCGTCCAGGAAGCGCGTACCTGGAGTGGATATTCCCATAATTTCAAGCCAATGGAGCTGAGTCCGTCGAATATACCCTGATAGCCGATTCACCAATGACCGGGCATTTAAATTCGCAGATACCGCAGCCGATACAACGCTCGCGATAGACGTGGGGAAGTTTTACTGTCACGATGCTGCTATCTTCTTGCTTGAAATCTGTTGGATCGAGTTTGATGGCTTTATTGGATACCGGGCACATCTCTTCGCAAACGATGCAATCGCGATGGTCCGACCAGGCGATGCAGCGGTTCTGGTTAATGTAAGCTTTCCCGATTACCTGCAATCGCTTTTTCTCCAAGGGCAGCGGTGGTATTGCCTGGACCGGGCAGACCTGCCCACAGGAATTGCAGGAATAATCACAATAGCCCATGCGGGGGATGAGCACAGGCGTCCACAGGCCCTCGATCCCGGCTTCACTGACCGAGGGTTGGATGGCCCCGGTCGGGCAGGCGCGCCCACATTCACCACAGCGAACGCATTTGGAAACCAGGCTGTTGTCCCTTGCACCAGGTGGCTGGATTAAGAAGGGAGAGGGGCGTGAGGGATTGTGTTCGCTATGCAAAATAGCTACACCTGCGACAGCCGCAGCAATAGAGCCCAGCACCTGGCGCCTTCCAGGATCGTAAGAGTTCCATGCCGCAGGTTTTATTGCTGGATTGAATTGGATCGAGCTGCGCGGGCAAACGTCCAGGCATTCCAGACACATGGTGCATTCACTGGGATCACTGGTATAAGCTTTGTCTGGATCGATGGTGCCAGTTGGACAGTGTTTTTCACACAGGCTGCAATTCTTACAATCTTCACCCACCTTACGCCGAAACAAGGCCACTTTGCTGATCAAGCCGAGTATCCCACCTAACGGGCAAAGATAGCGACACCAGAAACGCTGGGCAAAAAAGTTTAAACCAATTACACCCAAGAAAACAATAGAAAAGAAGAAAGCGTCCCGATAATAGACCGGTTCGGTAGGGAGTATGCTGGGGCGCAGGATGCTCTCAAAAGCAGTGATCGGTTGGGAAAGAAATGAAACCGGGTAGAGGGCTGTCTCAATAGCAGTGATGGCCTGGTCGAGCGCCGGCCAGATACTGACGGTTAACGTGCGCACAAGGATCGTGAGCGGGTCCAGGAAAAGCAAGGTCAGATTGCCTAACAGGGCTGCCACCACCACCACCAGCAACAACCCGTACTTGGCTGATCGCCAGGATTCGGCTGGAGCCTGATGATTCTTCTTTCGCCATTTATTGAAAGAAAAAAGGTCCAGGGTTGTTCCCAGGGGGCATAGCCATCCACACCAGGCGCGCCCAAAGACCAGGGTCAGGATGATGATGATCAGGGCAAGCGCCGAGCCGGCCAGGAAGGTACGGCTCGAGAGTAGGTGGGAGATAATGACCAGGGGGTCTAGCCGTAAAGGAATATTGACCAGGTTCCCAGCCCATCCGCCGCGCCGCGAGGCAACAAACAACCCCAGGAAGGTCAACAGCGCTACTCCCTGAATGGTTTTTCGTAAGGTTGCCCATTTTTTTAGGACGCGGCCGATTTTTCGCAGCCGACTTATAGCTTCAGGCGCCAACGTTGATTTCCTCTATTTTCAGGTTTTCGATATCTGCCCGGCCAAATCCAGATTTGGCGCCCGCTCTAACGTAATCTAGATCGGTCGGTTTCAACCCAAACAGGGTAGAACCGTAGGCGTCAACCGCCACATAATCGGGGCTGACGATAATCGTGTCCAATTTTTTGACGTCCTCAAGGTTTCCTCCGGTTGGCCCATTAGCGGTTAGAATGCGGATCGCATCTAGAACTGTCAGTGTCGGGTGGATGCGTGTAGCCAAGTCAGCCAAGTTTTGACCAAGGTTGATATGGAAGGGAGGTCGGTCCTTGACCACGCCCAGCAAATTTTTCATTCCCATGGTGAGGCGCGCCAGTCCATGATTCTTGGCGATCGGCACATTGATTAGGACGTCGGCTTTTAGAATATCGTCATAGATATCCGTTTTCTTTAACACCACTCCGTCCGGGATATCGGTAGGCACGAACTTGAAATCTGACATAACCACGATATTGCCCCCAGCATTTTTAACCTGGTCGGCAATCCCGCTGACGACGTAGGCTTCTTCGGCGGTGCCGCCAAAAGGGAAATCCATTACTGTTACACTCTTGGCGCCGGCCCTGAGGCATAATTTAACCAATGCTCCTACCAACCAGGGATTGGTGGTAGCGGCGTACTCGTAGCCGTGGTAGGCGGTGCAGATATTCGGCTTGAGGATTACGGTAAATCCCTTTTTTACGAAGGTCTGCATGCCACCGAAGGCTGCCATAGCCCGCTGAATAAGCGCTTCTGGCTCGCCAGCTCGGGCAACCACCATGTACGGGTTGTTAGTGGAAAGGGTGGGCAGAACCGGTAAGTTCGAGGTTGGTGGCGCTGGTTTGGATTGGAAGCAGCTATCCAGCACAGTTGCAAGCGCCAATGCACTTAAACCCGTAACAGATTTCCGTAAGAAGTCGCGACGGGTGTTATTTTTCATTTTTCCTCATATACACATTAAAGCAATACATGACCACGGAAACGGAGTAATTGAATGCGCCGCAAGAAAAATTATACATCCTATTCAAATCTTTTTTCGATCTGAGAGAAAAAAGCCCCGGAGTTTTCCCGGGGCTTTTGTTTAAATATCCCAATGTGATCACAAAACCTGCATCAGTGTGAAATTATTAAGTATTGAGGTCTAATAGTTTTCTTCTTCGTCGTCCATCCAGATATCTTCTTCTTCATCATCGTCATCTTCGAGCTCTTCCCATTCTTCCAGTTCTTCTTCCTCATCCCACTCGTCTTCTGCAGTGGCTTCGGCAGTAGGGGAATAGGTCATGCATCCTGAATCGGGATCTATTTCTACTGCGGCGGCACTACAGAACCCTTCATCTAGAAAGACGCAATCGAGGTAGTGACATCGGATTCGAGCCATGATTTTCTCCTCCTCAGGTAATATTTTCAGGCTGATATTTTATCAGTCGAATAATAGAAATGACAAGCAAAATCAGCATGGTGATTGCGGATACCACACAAAAAGGACAGATCGTTCTGAGAACGAATAGTTCGATGTAGGTCAGGTAAGCTGAAAAGAGAGTTCCAGAGAGGGTAATGCCAAAAATGAATAAGGCAGAATTTGATTTTAGAAAATCGGACCGGTTTTCGACGATCAAAATTAAAAACAGGCAAATATATGCGGCTGCGCCTAATACGGCTACCGGAATTCCGGCGATTTCCGAGTATTTACTGGTATCTACGGTAAAACAATCTCCTAAACCTTGAATGCACATGCGCGGGTTATTGGTAATTTTCATCCAGGTAAGGTAAAGGGCATCAAGAAAACCGATTATAGAACCGGCTATTAAGAACAATCGTAATTTCTCGACGCGAATTTTCATCAGTAACCAATTTCGTCATCTAACAACAGGCAGTTCACTTCGCTTCCGACAGGGAGCGATTTTACTCCTGATGGCAGAATCAGTAAAGCATTTGCCTGAACTAAAGAATATATATTTCCCGAACCCTGATGGCCGCTCAACACGGCCTCAAGGCGGTTATCACGATGGATAAGGATTATCCGCAGATAACTTTCCCTTCCATCTGATTCGACCTCTTCTGCCAGAAAAACTTTTCTATGGGGAAGGTTGACTTCAACAACGCCTGTCATTTTTCTTATAGCGGGAAGGATGAAGATCAGAAAACCGACGTAAGCCGATACCGGATTGCCGGGAAGGCCTACCAGGGGGATTCCCCGGTAGGAACCGAAAGCGAGCGGCTTACCTGGGCGCATGTTCACCTTCCAAAAAGTTAATGTGCCGTTTTCAAGGACAACGGAACGCACAAAATCAAAGGCGCCGACGCTGACGCCAGCCGAGGTTAAAATCAGGTCGATATGCTGAGATTTGGCCGACTCCAGGCGTTCCCTGATGGCGGCTGGGTTATCGGGAGCAACTCCCAGGGAGACGATTACGCCGCCGGACCGTTCGATCAAGCTTCCTAAAATATATGAATTGGCGTCGCGGATTTTCCCTGGGGTAAGAGGTTCGTTTGGGTGCACCAATTCATCCCCAGTGACTAGGAGAGCTATGCGAGGTTTCGCATAGACAGGGATTCTGTATATCCCTAGCGAAGCCGCCAGGCCAATGTCCTGAGGCTGCAGGCGCCGGCCTTTTTTCAAGACGACCGTATTTTTGTGCAGGTCCTGCCCCCTGGGACGGATATATTCGCCTGGTTGAACAGGACGCAAGACGGTTACTGAGTCAGGCAATGGATTAGGAACCTGACTTTGGTACAAATCGGTATTTTCGATAGGGACCACAGCGTTTGATCCATCCGGAATAGGGGCGCCTGTCATCACTCTCGCCGCTTTTCCATGCCGGATGGATACCTCAGGAAAGACTCCTGCGGGGATATCAGCGATTATTTCCAATTTAACAGGGGTATTTTCCAAATCTGAGGCGATCACCGCAAACCCATCCATGCTGGCATTGGCAAATGGAGGTAGATCAGTGGTGGAACGAATATCTTTAGCTAAAATCCAATTCACGGCATGAGGTAGTTCAACTGAGACAGCATGGACTGGTTCAAATGCTGCTAAGATCAGTTCTTGGGCTTCCTGGACAGACAGTAACTCGGGCAAAGATTTGCTCCTGGTTACAGGTTTTAGCAGGCGGGGAATTATATCATCCTTTAGCCGGGTTTCAAGCGGTGAGCTTCCATAACGTTGGGCAAATTTTCTATCCTGGTTAGGATTCGGCTTAATTGGGCCACATCACCAACTTCAATGATCATTTTTATGGAAGCCAGGTTATGAGTCACTTTGACATCGACATCCAGCATGTTGACGTTTTCGTTATTCACAATATTATATATATCCCCCATCAAACCTTGCCGGTCATAGGCTTTTACCTGTATAGAAATGGGATACGTTTTTTGGGCTTCTCCCCAGGAAACCTTGACAATCCGTTCTTTGTCTCGGTCACGCATACGCGCCACATTGGGACAATCCAGCCGGTGAATGGTTGCACCACGCCCGCGTGTGATGTAGCCAACAATTTCGTCGCCTGGCGCCGGGTTGCAGCAACGAGCAAAATTGGTCAGGATACCCTTCAGGCCCAGCACGGTCACCCCGGTGATATCTTTCTTGGTTTCAACGGTGGGGTGAAGCTCGCGCAGTAAATCTTTATCCTCTTCGACCTCGGAAAGTTTGTTGATGATTCTGCCTAGCGTCAGATCGCCACAGCCTAATCCAACATAAAGCTCTTCAACATTTTTGAATTCAAAATATTGAGACAGATCTTCCAGGTCAACACCCACGACGCCTAACCGGCGCAGTTCTTTATCCAGGATAGATTTCCCCTGGATCAAGTTCTGTTCGCGATCTTAAATCTTGAACCATTGGCGTATCTTAGAGCGGGCGCGCTGAGTTTTTACCAGACCAAGTGTTGGATTCAGCCAGTCTCGGCTTGGGCCTCCCTGCTTGGCGGTTAAAATTTCAATCTGGTCGCCTGTTTTCAGGGAATAATCAAGTGTTACCAATTTTCCATTTAGTTTTGCACCGCGGCAGCGATTGCCGATTTCAGTATGGACGTGGTAAGCAAAATCAATCGGCGTCGCCCCGGTTGGCAAGTCGATGATGTCGCCGCGTGGGGTAAAGACGTACACACGATCCTGGAAGACGTCGGTCTTCATCCCATCCACGAATTCCTGAGCATCCTCAACTTCTTGGCGCCATTCCATTAACTTTCGCAGCCAGTTGATGCGCTGTTCGTAATCGTCGTCACGCTTCCCGCGTTCCTTATAGCGCCAATGAGCGGCTATGCCGTATTCGGCACGCTGGTTCATTTCGGAAGTGCGAATCTGGACTTCGAGAGGTTTACCATCGTCGTACAAGACCGCTGTGTGAAGGGATTGATAGAAATTGTCTTTCGGGGAAGCGATATAATCGTCGAATTCATGCGGGATTGGTCGCCAATGGGTATGAATGACGCCCAAGGCGGCATAGCAAGAAGGGATATCCTGGACAATCAGCCGCACCCCACGTAAATCGCGCACCATTTCGAATGGCCGGCCTTTTTCGACCATTTTGCGGTAGATCGAATAGATGTGTTTTGGGCGACCTGAAATTTCAACTTGGATGTTTGATTGATCTAGAAGCGCTTTTAGCCTGGCAAGGATCTGATCGATCTTATGTTCACGGTCTTCACGCCGTTCGGCCAGGTTTTCAGCGATTTCTTTATATTTATCCGGGTTGATGTAGCGAAAAGCCAGGTCTTCCAGCTCCCACTTGATGCGCCAGATCCCCAGGCGGTTGGCCAACGGAGCGAAAATATCGAGAGTTTCCTGGGCGATTCTCTTCCGCTTGCTTTCCGGCATGAAACCCAGTGTGCGCATATTGTGCAATCGGTCGGCCAGTTTGATTAACACGACCCGGATATCATCCCCCATGGCCATAAAAGTTTTCCGCAGGGTTTCATTGCGCAAATCCTTTTTTCGCCCGCGTGGGTCAGATTCGATTGAGATAAGAGGATCATCACCGTCGTTATCTGGCTCATCCTGTTCTTCCAGATGCTGATCACCACGCTCCACGCGAGGTAGATTGGTCAGTTTGGTGACTCCATCTACCAGGTGGGCGACCTCATCCCCGAATTCCCGGCGAATATCGGCCAAAGTACGGCTGGTGTCCTCGACTATATCATGCAAGAGTCCAGCAATCACTACTGCTGGAGGCACGAGCATTTCGGCCAGAATGGCAGCTACGGCTACACAATGGGTTATGTAAGGTTCCCCAGAAGCTCTCCTTTGACCTGAATGGGCCTGTTCTGCAAATTGGTAAGCCCGCATGATCAGTTCGCGGTCTACCACGCTGTAAATTTCAGGCAGAACTTCTAGCAGGTTTTCGATCTTCATACAAACCTTACTATAGAGAACTTCTTAAACTTAATATTTGGATAGTATGTATCCCGTAAGGTCTTACTTTCAATAGGAAAGTTGGGTAGTATTATATTCTAATTTTAGAATAACAGGAAAAGCAGAGCCATTATTAAGATTCTGCTTTTACCTGGTTTATCGAAGAAATAACTGTAGCGGGTTTCTAGAAGGGGAATCTGTACTGGGTCAGACCCAATTCCTGCTGCATGATCTTGATTTCTTTCTGCAAGTTGGGGTTGACCGCCACGCCCTGCTCCCTGACTTTATCTTCCATTTCAAATTCTTTTTCACCGGCAGTGTAGATCCGATCCTGACCTGGAGCGCGCTTCGAATTACGCAGCTCTCTCAGGATTTCGCCGGTGGTGGCTTTAAATTGATCGAGGTCGACAAAAGCTTCGATGTTAATCGCCATGAAGAAATGACCGACTTTAAACGGCTGGCGGTCGCCGTCCTTATCAAATCCGGTTAAACCATGCAGGAATGCCCCCGTTTGCAGTGAAGCCGACAGGATCTCGACGATAGTTGCCAGGTCGTAGCCTTTGTGGCCACCGCCTAGCTCGCCTGCTCCGCCCAGCGGAAGAAGAGCTGCGGTATCGCGGCCTAACCCGACCAGGACTTCGTTAGGATTGGTGATGTAGAGACCTTGTTGGTCGATTACCCAACCTTCCGGGCTCATTTTTTCTGCCCGGGCTAGGACTTCGAATTTTCCCCGCTGGGTTATCGAGGTGGCGCCGTCGAAAATGAATGGGCAATCTTCATCCGTTGGGCAGCCAAAAGCAATCGGATTGGTGCCGAGCATGGGTTGTACGCCAAAAGTCGGGGCGATGGATGGCCTAGCGTTGGTAAAGCTCATCCCGATCATGTTGGCTTTTACAGCCATCAAGGCGTAATACCCGTCTATCCCAAAATGGGTCGAATTGCGCACGGCGACTGATCCCATGCCATAAGCGCACGCTTTATCGATTGCCATTTGCATGGAACGCGTGCCAATAATCATGCCAACCCCATGATGCCCATCGATGACCGCAGTTGTAGGGCTTTCACGCACCACCTCGAGGTTGGTGACAGGTCGATGCTGCCCGGTTTTGATTCGGTCGTAATACATTTTAAGCCGGCCAATGCCGTGGGATTCGATGCCTCGTAAATCGGAAGTAATCAGTACTTCTGCAGCAATTTTGGCATCTTCGAGCGGTACACCAACCCCGGTGAATACGTCATGCATGAAGGATTGCAAAATGGCGACTGGAATTAGTACGGAGTTATCTTTCATTTTATTTTTTCCTTTTTTTTCGATGGCGGCAGAAAGACCCACCGGGCCCTGCCTATAATCAAAACGGGGAGAGCCATCTTTCGGGTGGTGGCCGAAAATCCGGATTCCATTTGCAAAAAGAGCAGAAGCTATCGTTATGCATTTTACCAAATATAGGCACGCCGTAATACTGCTATTTAGCCAGACTTAACATACATTGTGTCATTCAGGCCATCGATTGGCAGAAAAAAAACGTGGCTCATATGATTTAACGTGGAAGGTCTCCAGATTTTTGGATGTCATGACATCCAAAAATCTGGGGGTTCATCACGGCTATTCCCAGAGAATTAAAACGTTATTGGCGGGAAATTAAAAAAGCCGATTATGATAAAATGAAGGAAACAAGAAAACTAAATCGTCCTTGCACTTTGGGAGGGAAGCATGAAACGAATCGCGGTACTGACCAGCGGAGGTGATGCCCCCGGTATGAATGCTGCGATCCGGGCAGTTGTGCGAACCGGAATTAGAAAAGGATGGGAAGTCTACGGCGTTTCACAGGGGTACGAAGGGTTAATCAACGGGCGAATGAACTTTTTAGGTGCCAGAGATGTGGGCGGTATCCTTCAAAAAGGAGGAACGATCTTGGGCAGTGCACGTAGCCCTGAATTTAGGACCGAGGATGGTCAAATCAAGGCCATTCGCAGGATGAACGAATTTGGGATCGAAGGCCTGATTGTAATTGGCGGAAACGGTTCGCAGACCGGCGCATATGCATTGAGCAAGTTGGGTTTTCCGGTTGTAGGCGTGGCTTCAACAATCGACAATGACCTTTATGGTTCAGAAATGACCATCGGTGTCGATACTGCCCTTAATATTGCTCTGGAAGCTATCGATCGGTTGAAAACCACCGCCTCATCACACCAGCGAGCGTTCTTGCTGGAAGTTATGGGACGCGGCTGCGGCTACCTGGCGCTGATGTCGGCGATTGCTGGCGGCGCTGAAGCCTGCGTGATCCCCGAAGTTGAAACTGACCCGGAGGAGTTGGCCCAGACGCTTCAATCAGCCTACCGTAAGGGCAAAGCCCATGCCATCATCGTGGTAGCAGAAGGCGCTACCTATAACGCGGCGAAATTGGATGAATACTTTCTTAACCATAAAGAGCGCCTGGGATTTGACTTGCGTGTAACCACACTTGGGCATGTCCAGCGCGGGGGTACCCCAAGCGCCTTCGACCGCATTCTTGCCAGCCAACTCGGCGCAGCCGCGACCGACTTCATGGCGCATGGCCAGTACGGCGTCCTGACCGGTTTGATCAAAGGCGAGATGGTAACTACTCCTTTGGAAGTGGTTGCTTCGACTAAAAAGACTATCGATCTGAATCTGTTTGAATTGGCCAGAATCCTGGATTAATTTGTCCTGGCAACCGGGCGGCGTGAGCGCAAATAGGCTTCGATAAAATCATCAATTTCGCCGTCCAATACCGCCTGGGTATTCCCTGTTTCATATTCGGTGCGGTGATCCTTCACCATCTGATAGGGATGGAGCACGTAAGAGCGGATCTGGCTTCCCCATTCATTCTTGGTGAATTCGCCGCGTAATTCGGCCATTTGTTTTTCCTGTTCTTCCTGCTTGAGTTCCAGTAAGCGGGCCCGTAAAACGCGCAGCGCATTTTCGCGGTTCTGAATCTGAGAACGCTCATTCTGGCAGGATACCACCAGACCGCTAGGAATGTGAGTAATACGCACTGCCGTGGCGTTTTTCTGCACATTTTGGCCGCCGGCCCCGGAGGAACGGAAAACATCGATACGAATATCTTCTGGGCTAATCTGGATGCCCGCGTCACCTCCGACTTCGGGTAATACCTCTAGTTGGGCAAAAGATGTGTGTCGGCGGTGGGCGGCATCGAAGGGCGAAAGACGCACCAGGCGATGTACCCCTTTTTCTGCTCGAAGATAACCATAAGCATACAAACCATTGACGGCAATGGTGATACTCTTAATACCAGCTTCTTCCCCTTCGGTGAAATCTAGAATTTCGGTCGAATAGCCGCGTTTCTCGGCCCAACGCAGGTACATCCGTTCCAGCATGGCGGCCCAATCCATGGCCTCCGTACCGCCCGCGCCAGAATTGATTGCCAGCAACGCGTTGCCCTTATCGTATGGCCCAGAGAGAAGTGTTTTTAGCTCACGAGAGGAGACTTCTTTTTCGATCGCCGCGGTTTCTTTTTCCAGGTCAGCGGCCAGGCTTTCATCTTGAAGTTCAGCCAACTCAAGTGTTTCCTGGGTTAATTTTTGAATGGATTTCCACCCGTCAATTTCGGAGCGAAGATCCGACAGGCGTTTCATTGTCTTTTGAGCTTCTGAAGGAACCTCCCATAAAGCAGGATCTTCGGATTTCTTTTGCAGTTCCTGAAGTTCTACTTCCTTGGCAGGAAAGTCAAAGATGCACCATAAGCTGGGAGATGGTTTGAGCAGCTTCACTCAAACGTGAAACCAGGTCTTGCATAAATCCTCCGGATTAAAGACTAATTTTGTATAAGTATCCCATCGACGAAAGCTTCGCGGTCAAAGCGCTGGAGATCTTCTGATTTTTCACCCAGCCCGGCATACAGAATCGGCAAACCCAATTCCTGTTGGATGGCAAAAGCCATCCCTCCTTTAGCCGAGGAATCCAGTTTTGCTAATATGACGCCATTGACCTTTACTGCTTCTTTAAAGGCACGCGCCTGTTGGAGAGCATTTTGACCGGTTGTGGCGTCCAAAACCAACCAGGTAGCATGAGGTGCTCCAGGCAGCGCTTTGCCCGTCACGCGATGGACTTTCTTTAATTCTTCCATCAAGTTGTAGCGAGTGTGCAGCCTCCCGGCTGTGTCGATCAGTACGATATCCATTTTTCGTGAAATGGCAGACTGAATAGCGTCGTAGGTCACTGCACCAGGATCGCTTCCCGGTTGTCCGGCGACGACCGGCAATCCGAGGCGATCTCCCCACACCTGGAGCTGGTCAACTGCCGCAGCCCGGAATGTATCGGCCGCGGCCAACAGCACTTTCTTGCCCTGCAGAGCAAAAAGCTTACCAAGTTTGGCTGCGGTAGTAGTTTTCCCCGAGCCATTTACCCCGACTAGGAGGATCACTGCCGGATGCAGCCCGTCCAGGTCGATCTCTGGGGGAGGAGTGATGCGATTGACCAATTCCTGCCGCAGACACTGTTGGAGATTCTCAGCCCGAGTAAATCCCTCACTGGTTACTTTTTTCTTCAGCGAGTTGACAATGGCCTGAGTCGTCTCAATCCCGAGATCAGCCTGGATCAAAATGGCTTCTAACTCATCCCAGGTCTGGCTGGTTATCTGGGTAGCGCCAAAGATGGTGGCGATGCGTCCAAACGCCACCTTGCGCGTCCTTTCCAGACCTTCTTTCCATTTATTAAAGAAGTCAACCATAGTCAGCGATTATATCATGTAAGGAATCAGGGAGCTGGATTTGCTTCAATGGCTAGCTGGCCGCAGCCTGCTTCGATATCGATGCCGCGGCGTAGGCGAATGGTACAGGAAATACCTGCTTCCATCAATGCATCGCGGAATTCGTCGGCCCTCTGGCGAGTGGTTGCCTGCCCGGCGTAGCGATGAGTCGGATTGAGCGGGATAACATTGACGTGGCAAAGCAATCCGCCTAAGAGACTGGCAAGTTCTCTGGCGTCGTTGATTGAATCATTTACGTCATAAATAAGGGCCCATTCGAAGGTCAGTCTGCGGTTGGTCTTTTCCACATATTCTCTGCAAGCAGTGATTAACTCCGAGATAGGGTACTTGCGATTGACTGGTAAGAGTTTCGAGCGCAATGAGTCGTTGGCTGCATGCAGGCTAATCGCCAGGTTGATCTGTCTTTTTTCTTCAGCAAATTTCCAAATCATCGGCACCAGGCCAACCGTGGAGATGGTAAACCGGCGTTCACCAATCATCATGCCTTGCGGATTGTTCAAGCGGTTAATGGCCGACATGGTTGCGTCGTAATTGTGGAATGGTTCTCCCATGCCCATTACCACGATGTTGGTGACGTGCTCGCCCTCCGTTTTTAGCAGGCGGGCATAGTAGAGGACCTGTTCCACGATCTCGCCGCTGGTCAGATTGCGTTTAAAACCCATTTGCCCGGTGGCGCAGAAGATACAGCCCAACGCGCAGCCGGCCTGGGTCGATATGCATAACGTCCTGCGTTCATTGTATTTCATCAAGACTGCTTCAATGGCGCGGTGGTCATTTAGATTGAACAACGTTTTGGTAGTTTCACGGTCACTGGATTGTAGTACCTGACCGGGGGTAAGGGCTGTGAAATTAAATTGATCTCCAAGCTGCAGCCGAAGAGATACGGGCAAGTTGGTGAATAGCTCGGCAGCAGGCCATAATTGTTTGTATAAACCCTGCCAGATCTGAAAGGCGCGATAAGCTGGTTGTCCCCAGGCCTCTACTTGATGCTGAAGATCGGGCAGGTCAAGGTCATAAACCAACCTGCGTGTGGTATCCATTGTTTTTACTGTAGCAAACTTAATAAATCAGATGCTACCAGATCGGGCTTAGGGGACCAGGCTTGCAGTTCGTTGGCAGAAGTGACACCCGACATGACCAGAGCGGTACGGCACCCTGCCTGCTGGCCGCCCAGGATGTCGGTATCCAGGCGGTCACCGACGACTAATATTACTTGAGGAGAAAGCTTTAGCCGCTCAATTGCCAGTTGAAAAAGAGTCGGGAAAGGCTTGCCGGCAATGATTGGTTTAACATCTGTGGCAGCTTCCAGGAAGGCCAGGAAAGAGCCCGCTCCGGGGATCAACCCTTCAGGGGTAGGGAAGGTGCGATCGGGGTTCGTGCCGATAAAGGGGGCGCCTTTGCGAATTAATATTGTCGCTCGGGTGAGTTTTTCAAAAGTCGCCTGGCGATCAAAGCCGCACACAACTGCCAGAACATCCTTTTCGGCTGGATAGAACCCGTTCTGTTCCAGGGCTTTGATCAGGCCGCCTTCGCCAACTACAAAAACCGGACCGCCTTGGGGAAATTTCTGGCTAAGTAAATAGGCGACTGCCATACCAGAATTGACTACCTGCCATTCTTCTACTCTGACGCCAAACCGGGCCAATTTTTCCTGGTGCTGTTGCGGCGCTACGCATGCCATTATTGGTGGCAAGAATGATCCTCAGACCGATTTCCTTAATGCGAAAAAAAATTTTGGGAAGGTCTCCAATCGGCTGGTCATCCTTCCAGAGGACGCCGTCCATGTCCAGGATCAAGGCTTTTATGGCGGGTGAAAGGCTTGAAATCATTTAATTTCGCTTCACAAACGAGCCGGATAGCGATTGCCATCCGGCTTCGTTACTGTGTTTATGCCAAAGGGCGGGCTACTTTTTAACTGGTGTTTTCAGCACCTGATCGACAATACCATATTCGACTGCCTGGTCGGCATCCAGGTAGAAATCCCGTTCGGTATCGTGTTCGATAACTTCCAACGATTTGCCCGTGTTTTCCGACATGATTGAAATCAAACGAGCTTTCAGCCTGAGGATTTCGCGCGCCTGGATCTCGATATCGGAAGCCTGTCCCTGGACTCCACCTAAAGGCTGGTGGATGTGGATGGTGGCATGCGGCAGGGCGTAGCGGTGGCCTTTTGTGCCTGCTGCCAGCAGTACTGTTCCAAAGGAAGCTGTCACACCCACGGCGACCGTGCTGATCTTATTCGGGATCATCTGCATGGTATCGTAGATCGCCAACCCGGAATAAATTTGTCCGCCGGGAGAGTTTATATACATTTCAATATCTCTTTCAGGATCTTCACGGCTAAGGAAAAGCAGCTCGGCGACAACCAGGTTGGCGACTTGGTCGTCAATTGGCGTCCCCAGAAATACAATCCTCTCCTTAAGTAGCAAAGAGTAAATATCGTAGGCGCGTTCACCACGCCCGGATGATTCAATCACCATTGGGATGACTGATGAGAACTCCGAAATTGTCATTCTTTCCTCTTTCTATAGAACACTAACATAAATTATTCAGCAACAGTAGCCTCAGTTGGATTTGATTCTTCACTATTTGATGGATTCTCATCAGCAGGTGGAGGTAGGATCGAGTCCGGTGATGGTCCGGTTTCAATAGAAGAAGCAGCCGGTTCAGCCTCGATGGAAGAGACAACAGGTTCAGCCTCCATAGAAGGGGTAACTGGTTCGGCCTCGCTTTTACCTTCACCTTCATGTTTGAATTCACCCTTAGCGATGATTTTCAACCTCTCGATAGTGTCCCGGTTGAGTAAATCGTCCGGCCGTATCGAGGGTCACCGCGTTAACCAGGTTCTCGACCTGGCCTCGCTTCTGGTAATTTTTAAATTCGGGCTCATTCTGCAATTGAGCCATCCTGGTGGACACCGTTGTCTTGAGCTCGTCAATATTTAATTGAATGCCTTCTTCTCGGGTAATTTTATCCAGCACCAGCTTGCGGTGCAGGCTTTTGACGGCTGCTGGGGTAATTTCTTTTTCAATAAAGGTGGCTTTATCTATCTGGCGAGTTTTCAGGTAAGTATCCATATCCATTTTTTTCTCGCCCAGATCTTCCTGGAAGTGCTCGAGAAGGTGATCTTCTTCATTTTTTATGAGTTGAGGTGGATACTTGATGGCTGCCTGGCTGATGATTGTATCTACCAACATAGAAATATACTGTTCATCATATTCCTGAGTGCGATTTTGTTCGATCTCGGTATGGATACTCTTGCGAACATCTTCCATGGTGGAGAAACTGCCGCCGATAGTCTTGGCAAATTCATCATTCAGCTCAGGTAGTTTCATCGATTTCACCGCCTGGACGTTCACGGTAAATTCGATCTCTTTCCCTTTAAGCTTCTCAGAAGAATAATCTTCGGGGAATGAATGCAGGATTTTCTTCTCTTCGTTGGCAGAAAGACCAATCAATTCTTTGGAAAACCCTTCCATCGGCCAGGTGTCATCCACATCGCCGATGACAAACTGGTAACTGGATTCTCGGATCACTTCAGCGTCTTCACCTTCTGCAGGATGGGCCAAGACGCCTTTCATCTTGACATAAACGAGATCGGTTTCCTGCGCCGGCCTCTCGGCTGGTTCAGCCACCGCGTAGCTGGTCTGCAAATTATGAATGACCCGGTTAATCTCTTCTTCGGTAACGGGTTCGAGGTGATATTCCTGGCGGATGGCATGATAATCGCCGAGTACAACCTCTGGTGCCAGGGGAACGACAAACGCCAGTTTGAGAGGATCGTAGCTGACGACCTCATCCAACGTTCCAGCCGCAGCCGGTTTTACCTTGGCTTCTTCCAGGATTTTAGAATACTGATCGTCTACCAGGAGCTCGACAGCCTGCTCTTTGAGCGCATCATCCCCATAAAATCGCTTTATGACATCATAAGGGGCTTTGCCAGGCCGGAAGCCGGGAATCTTAGCTTTCTGGGCGATTTTTCGCGCTGCCTGATGCTTGAATTTCTCCAATACTTCAGGCTCCAATTCAACAAGTAAGCGTACTTGATGATCATCACGAGGTTGAGTTTCGATTTTCAATGTGTTATTCCTCATTCCTGATTTGTTTTTCTGATGGGGAAGAGGGGACTTGAACCCCTACGCCTTTCGGCACATGATCCTAAGTCATGCCTGTCTGCCAATTCCAGCACTTCCCCTAGAAGCGGAAAAATTATAAGCTAGAGCGATTGGTTAGTCAATGAATGGGTGAAGATCAGGGTGATACAGGATAATTTCATCCATTCTCATTTTTCCTTAAAATCGGGAAGATAGCTGGCTTTTTTCGTTCCAGAAAAAATAAAATAAATCCCAGAAAACGAATACCTCCACTGATGATTAAGGCGGCGCTGATACCGATTTTATCCGCCAGAAACGAACCGATCATAGGCGCTGCAATGGCTGAAACGTATTGGACGCTTTGAGAAAAGGCAACGAAAGTAGCACTGTATTCTGGGGGGATAGTTTTCATCAATTCATCGAAAAAAACCAGGTCTAGGCCAGCCTGGAAGATGCCTGCCAACCCAGAGTAAATGACAATCATCCAGGGCATACCCGTAATGGCAGTTAGAACCGGGTAAAGGGATAATCCGCAGGTTGTCCAGAGCAGAGTTACATGCGAACCGCGTGATCGGGACTGCTGTGTCCAGACGAAATATCCGATGATCATTACCGCAGTCTGGGCGACGGTGATCATAGCGATCCAGTTATCCGAGGCATGGATCTGACGCACAAAATAAATGGGGAAAAGGGGAGCTCCCAAGGATACTCCGGTCAGGTAAACAAACCTTTTCACAATGAAATTGATAAAAGGTTTTTCTTGCTTAATTTTCCCCAGGTAATCTCTGATCCCATTGCGTGTTTGAGTTTCCGCCGAGGCCGGCGGAGGTTCAGCGTCATTCAATTGGATATGGCTTGAGAAATAAAAACTAATTAAACCGCCGATGGAAAGGCCGATGAACATCAATTGGTAATTGAACGGGAAACCCACTCGATCCAATAATTGGCCGATCATGAACACCGTAATGGTTGTGGTGAGCCCCAGGGTCGACCAGCGGCGCGTCATAAGGTCGAAACGTCCCGTAGGTCCAGCTACGGCATTCATTACCACCGAAAATGTGATGGATAACATGGTTTGAGGAATGGTCGCCGCTGCCCAAATAATCAATACGGCTGTGACCAAACTCAATTCCCTGGTAATGAGAAAAGCGACCAACCCGGTCATGGCATAGCTGGATAGTACTGCCAGACGAGATCCACTGAACCAGGGAACAATTTTGCGCTGGCCCTGGAGAAGCCTACCCAGCGGGATGGCTAACAGGAAACCTGCCACGGCCGGCATGGTGGTTAAAAGACTGATTTGGAAGTTCGAAGCCCCCAGGCGGGCTAAGAAAACCGGCAAGAAAGGCGCGGCAGCGCTGGCAAGGCCTACTCCGATAGCATCAATTTGGACGTAGCGGAAATTCTTACGACTGGTTGGGGATAAATCCTTTGGAAAAGGCAGGTATTTCGATAGAAACACAGGGGCTCCTATAGTTCAATATCGAATTCCCCAACGTGGATGGGATGAGCCTCATCAATTAGAACATCAAATCGGTGGTGTAAATGGATTAGAGATCGAGTGAAATTTAACCATCTCTTTTCTTGTTCTGACAGACCTCCCTGTCGGAATGTTTCATCGATTAACTTTAAATTTTCCCCTTTCCCTGTCCCGATTGGCAACCGAATAAGAATAAAAGTGCTCAAATTCCACAGGCACAAGCTCCCATCCGAACTGCAGCTTAACAATTGTCTGCCATCCGGGGTGACCGCCAAACCAATAATGGGCTTGTCATGGGCAACCAACTGGCTTATCCTGCTGCCTGTGGAAATATTCCAGAAGTTAATCTCACCTTTGTAATTTCCGCTGATGATGAACTGTTCGTCCGGGTGAATTACCAGAGCAGTTGTGACCTCATTCCCGCCAGCTATCTTGCGCAAAATTTTACCACTGGCATAGTTCCATACGTAAATATCTTGATCTCTGCTGTAACTGGCCGCGTAATTGCTTGAGTTAGCAACCGCTAATAAGGTAACCGTGCCGTTGTGGCCTTCCAATTCTCGCAGCAGCACGCCTTCTGGTAATTTCCACACCTGAATTTTCTGGCTGGCTCCTGCGGTCAAAAGAGTTTCAGCCCCACAACCCAGGCCCAGACTGAACCATTCGGTATTATTGACTGAAAGGCGTTTTAATTCTGGCCCTTGGGGAAAACGCCACAAACGGATCGTTCCATCAAAACTGGCGCTGTATAACAAACGGCCATCCGGAGACATATCTAAAGCGCGTATATGGCCTGTATGGCCTTCCAAACTTTTAATTTTTTTCCCAGACGACACTTCGATTATATGGATATTATTATCTCCCGCAGCTATAGCTATAAATTGATTCTCGGGATGAAAAACCATGGCACGGATTTGGGCTGAAGGGGATTTAATGTTTAGAGATACTTTCCTGGTGGAAAGATTAATAATTTGGATTGAGGTTTCTGCTCCCCCCAACGCTGCCAGGCTTCCATCCGGTGAAAGGGCCAGTGTGTTGATGCTGCTAGAAGGGAATTGTATGACCTCGCTGAGCTGAACCTTCGGTGTATTTTGAAGGGCTAAGGCAGCTTCGGTAGTCAGACCTTTCCACTCGGGGGAATCTCTTACCTCTGACGATTCCCATTTATTCTCGAATAGCGTGTTAATGAGGAATGCACTCCACACTGGCGGCGCTACCTGGGCTAATTTCCACATATCTTCAAATTGTCCTGAGGATTTTAGCCCCAGGATTATCGTTTCCCAGTCGGCATCATTCATTTCCCCGAGCCAGCGTAAATGTGACCGGTTGGAAAGTTGTTTGGTCCATCCGGTCAATCCGGAATAGCGGCTCAGGTAGAGCAGTTTTTTTCTTAGGGTAGGAGCCGCCGTCTCATATGCGGCGCTGAGCAGTGTCTGGTTAAAGTCAACTCGTTGGTAATCGTCCCATCGCTCACTTAAGAATAAGAACAATGCACGTTGCTGCAGGTCGTGTGGGAGAAATCCATTTTTCGCAGCTAAGTGAGCAGCAGTTGCTTCATCCTGATAAACGAATAGCTTGCAAAGCGTATCCCCGGCAATTTCCGATCTTTCGACTGCTTTTTCATCCAGAAATAGCAAGAGTAGCCGCTTTTCTTTTTCAGTAAAATGGGAATATTGATCGACAAGATGGTCGGATGCTTCAGTAGTCAGGTTTTTTATGGAAGATGCGATTAGAACCCAGTTGTTCATCCCAGCGATTTGAGCGGCCAGGCAAATTCGTAGACTTAATTCTTTCTGAATCTCGCCCAGGTAGAAATGGGTCAGGAAAAGATATTCCGGATCATGTTCTTGATATTCTTTTGTGTTTCCTTCCAGAAGATCATATATCGCCTGAGTGGTGGCATCTGAACTATGGAAATTATTGGCGGTAATGACTTGTAAAGCTGCGGATTTTTCAGAATAGATCGCAAGATGGAAGAGGTTCTTCAAGGCAAGCTGGTTGCCATTTTGGGCTAGTTTTTCCAGCGCACGTATGGCGAGGCGCTGGATCTCTTCGTATGGGCAGGAGAGACTGGCATCGAAGAGAAGGTCAACCGTATCAGGTGATCCGTCTTGTTCTAAAGTGAAAATTGCCCCTTTCAAGATATATAGAACCTGCTGATCGGCAGGCAGTTTTTCCAGGGGATTAGCGCTGCGTAAAGCGCCAGAGAGCAGGGTTATTTGTTCTGGCGGAAGGCAACGGTTTACCATCGTAACGGATCGATCCCGCTCAACACAATTTCGCCATTAGGATTCAAGAGCACTTCTGCACCCGGGACAGGGATCAAATCGGCCATTTTATACCGTTCGGTTAGAAAATGAATGGTCTTATTGGACGACCCGATGAGACCGCTCGCGAGCCTTTTACTGGCAAGATAACGGCCGGCGATCAATACATCCAGTTGTCTCAATAGCAGATGAACCCCCGGAATGCGCTGAATTTCATCCCAGGTAAAACCGCTGAAAACCAAAATTGAAAGACCGGATTGATCTTTTACTTTCCTGACAAGTTCAATCAACGGCTTGATCTGTTGCAAGGGCTCTCCGCCGCTGATGGTTATCCCTTCTATTTCATTTTTTCGATCCAGGATCAATTTAACCAATCGATCAACCGGCCAATCTTTACTGGCGAGCGCCGGGTGTGTTTGAGGGTTGAAACACCCAGGACAGTTCAATGTACAGCCCTGCACCCATACCACTGAGCGTTTGCCTGGCCCATTGACAAGGCTGAGTGGTTCAATGTGGTACAGGTACAGAATCTGGCCGGTCATGATTTCAGTGACAAGGATAAATCAATTGGATTACCGGGATCTTCCAGCGCTTCCGGAGTCATTGCTCGGGATAATTCTCCGCCTAACGCCTGCTCCAGGGGACGGGTAATATTCAGGCAGGCTTCTCCTTTGATCCCGCGCACGTGGATCTGGACCTGGCCATTTTCATCAATGGTTACTTCGATCTCTTGAATCTCCACGATCGTACCTCCTCAAACGGCTCTGCGTAAAACCAGGTGAATTTTGCCTTTTTCGCCGACCTCTTCCGAGACAAGGGTGAAGCCTTGTTCTTCCAGTTTCGCCCTGGTGGCGATGTAGGCATAACGCTGAATTATTTTTTCAGTAAATTCTTTTTTCTTCAGACCTCTTACCCCATACCAATCAGCGATTATTTCGTAAGCCGTTCCATTTTTTTGAAACCCGATATCGAGGCTGAGCCTCAGGTTAATCTTGATGGCTACAGGGGCTTTTTTCCCGCCTGTTCCTTGTATCTCCAGATCGCCCTCCTCGTAAGAGTATCCCAAATCCTTTATCGCTTGAATCAAGAACTCTTTCTCAACCATTCGAGTTTTTATGTGTGAAATATGTGACATATAAAATCCTTTCCGGTCAGATTAATTTAACGACCGGGAAATTCTTTAAAGTCAGGGTGCCGGTTGAAAGTTCACGGGCAGTCAAGGTTAGCCTTTTATTGCCATCGATATTGAATTCTACCTCAAAGCGCGCTTCGCCTTGTTCAGCAGGGGGATCAGCAATTAGAAAAGTTGGGTTTTGCTCGTTCATCCAAAATGTCGAGCGTTGTTCCTCTTCGTGGGGAGTGATTGGCATGAACTCGCGCCGCTCCACTGGGATCAAACACAATCTCCAGCGCGCCAGACACGCGGTTTGCCTGGCTGCCGACCTCGAAGATGCTGATCCCCAGCTTCTTTTGCCCGGAGTAGCTGGCTTTAACCACCAACCTGGCGACCGGGTCGGAGGATGGATAGGGGGTTCCCCGGTTGACGATGGTGTGATAATCGTAATCTCCTTTGACAGGGTTGAGATGTCTGATGGCATAATCGTGCTGGATATGGTCAAAGAAATCAACTCCGGCAACGAAAGCTGCCGCTCCGCGCGCCACTGCATCAAGGGGCCGGTTAAGATAAACACGCTCTTTCCCGAAAATCTGCCGGAGCGCTTTCTGCACAGAGGGAATCTGGCTGCTGCCTCCCAGCATCAAGGCAGCTTGGATCTTGTCCTGATCGTAACCACGCTCGCGGGCGTTATTGATGGCCGAGTGCACCATTTGATCGATTTCGGAGAAAAGGTTATGCTGGTCCAGCAAATCCTCAAAAGATGTGCGGGACAGACTGGCAGAAAAGGAAAGATCTCCCTTTGGAGAAACTACCTGGAGATCTGCCTGATTAGAAAATGAGAGGGTCTCTTTTACCTTCTCACATTCCACCAGGAGAGAATTGCTGATTTCTCGGATGGTTTCATCCCGAGACTCGAATCTGTTCAGGCGCAAGATTTCTTCGTATATCCATTGATCTAAAGTAGACCCACCGATATCCTTGCC
Organism: uncultured Chloroflexia bacterium; assembly: GCA_963820415.1. Taxonomy (GTDB): domain Bacteria; phylum Chloroflexota; class Anaerolineae; order Anaerolineales; family Anaerolineaceae; genus CAWFZT01. The sequence goes on from CAWFZT010000007.1 coordinate 107,892, forward strand.
GGCTTTTCCAAGTACTCGGCAGCGGCGGTTTTTACCTGGGACATCTTCTGGTTCGATTAAAATAACCGAGGAATGCATTGTCCCCCCGCCAAAGTCGAAAATCAGGTAAACATTGCCTGGTTGGATGTGGGCTCCGTAACCCAATGCAGCAGCAGAAGGTTCATCAATCAGCCGATACCTTTTGATACCAGTCGCCTCAACTGCTGAAATCAGCCAATTTTCATAATGTTCATAGGCTTCTACCGGAACGGTCAGGGCGATTTCTTCGTCTCGCAGATTAAATTCCTGGCTGGCATATACCAGTAAGGTGGTCAAGAAATCCTTTCCGGCAATAAATGGCGTCACCTCGCTACCATCCAGATTGACCTTGTAAGGGCTGCGATGGCTGATATACCTTTTCATCCAGCGAAAAGTGCGCGGGGAATCGTACAGAGCTTTCTGCAGCACCTGTCCTCCAATCCAACGCCGACCCTGGGGGTGGGGGGCGTAATGGATCAGCGATGGGATTACGGATATTTCTTCGCTGCCCTGCTGGTAAATCCGTCCAAATTCAGGCAAGTGAAGGGGGACTCCCTCTTTTTTCTTTTCGTCCCAAACTGCTATAAGGGTATTGGAGGTTCCAAAATCAACAGCCAGGCGGCCAGTCATACAGCATCTGCAATCAATAATTTAAATTTTACCTCGGTTTCAAATCTAGCTGGATGCGCACAAACCGGTTGGAGGCTTCCTGATTTTCTCGGAAAGAAGCCGATTGGGCGCGACCTTCACGCAGCCAGTTGCGCAACATCTCGATATTCTCGCGTTGAGAGACAGACAGGGGTACCTGTCGCTTAAGCGCAGCGCGGATATCTTCGGTATTAAATTCTCGCTGTTGGTCATTAAATCCGACGTACATGGCGTCAATGATCGCCTGTTCAATTTCAGAGCCGACATAGCCTTCTGATTCGACCGCCAGAATGGATAGGTCGAAATCTTGGGGGATGCGGCGGCGTTTGCTCAAGTGGACTGCAAAGATTTCCTTTCGCTCTTCTTCGGTAGGAAGGTCCAGGAAAAAAATTTCGTCGAACCGGCCGCGTCGCAGCAGTTCAGGTGGAAGACTGGTGATATCGTTGGCGGTAGCCACTACGAAAACCGGCGAAGTTTTCTCCTGCATCCAGGTTAAAATTGTGCCAAACACACGTGTGCTGGTGCCGGCGTCGAGGCCTCCGTGCGCCAAAGCTTTTTCCATCTCATCGATCCACAGGATACAGGGCGCCACGGTTTCTGCCAGGCGAAGAGCCCGGCGGGCGCGTTCCTCCGATTCCCCAACCAGACTGCCGAATAGCGAGCCTACGTCCAGGCGAAGCAAGGGAATATGCCACAGGCCGCCGATCATTTTGGCCGTCAGGCTTTTCCCCGTGCCCGGTATACCGATCAGGGCCATCCCCTTGGGCGCCGGAAGCCCATAATTGTGAGCTTCCAATGTGAACGCGCGTTCACGCAGGCGCAGCCAGTCTTTAAGAACGCCCAGGCCGCCCACATCGTCGGGGGTTTGGGTGACAGAAAAGAATTCGAGAGCTTCGCTTTCGCGAATGATCTGTTTCTTTTCTTCGATGACCAGGTCGATGTCCCGGTCGTCCAGGACTCCATCGGTCACGATTGCCTTGGCGTAGACACGCTGCGCTTGGGAAGCGGTTAATCCAAGGGCTGCCTGGATCATTTTTTCCCTGCCTAGCACGGTCAGGTTGATCTTTATCCCCGGTGTCTGGGTCATATTCTTCAAAACATCGTCCAGTTCGACCGTGGTTGGGTAAGGAAATTCGACGATGACGGCATCATCTTTTAATTCTTCCGGGATCTTTCCACCAGGTGTAGTGATGATGATCGTCTTCTTAGTATATTTCAACTTCTGGCAAACGCTGCGCAGTTTCCTTTTAATTTGAGGATTATTCCAGGCGTCGTGGAAATCTTTCAGGATGAAAATGGTGGAATTCTTACTGTCGCTTTTCTCGATCACATCCAGGGCAGTCAGCGGATCTTTAGCAGTTGGCGGATTAATCGTGCTGGGAGTGACCCACTGGTAGCCATCCGCAGCGTCCCAGGCCAAACATGCGCGTTGAGTGCGCTCGCACAGCCCTTGAATGGTCTGCAATACACGTTCTTCTTCGGGAGTCAGCAGAGTAATTAAGGTGAAGCGTGCTCTCAAGTAGATATCGAGTTGTTCATCGAATTTCATAAGTAGTAATTATACATCAGCGGTAACCGGGCGGGTGACATAGTTAGTTTGGTTCTCTGGGAATTGCCGTGGTGAACTCCCAAATTTTGGGGTGTCATGACACCCCAAAATCTGGGGACCTTCCATGGTAAATCCCAATGAGCCAGGTAGTTTTACAACTTTTTACGAGAATTAAACAAGAACAGCAACGAACCACCCAGGGCCAGTCCAATCAATATAAACCAGCCGAAAATGGTTCTACCGCTGGTGAAAGGAGAATCGACTGATGAAGTCGGGCTGATGATTGTTTGTGTCGGGATCGGGGTGGAGGTGGGTGTAGATGGCCATGCTGTGGCGGTCGGTGTCATCGTAACTGGACTGGGAGTAGGTGTTTTGGTAGCCGGCGGCGTCACAAGTAAAAGCAGTTTTTGATTGGGATATAGAATGGAGGAATCATCCAGCCCATTCCAGGCCATCAGGTCAGCCAGGCTTACTTCGTAAAGTTTTGCGATCCATGACAGGGTCTCTCCGCTCTTGATAATGTGATAATACTTACCGTCACTTGCAGGGGTAAGTTTTTCGAGGGAGGTTAAAGGACGAGCAGTTGGCGTGGGTGTCACTGAGGAAGGCTGTATGACCAGTTTCTGCCCGATTTGCAAGGGCCAATCAACCTGAATACCATTCAGAGCCAGGATTGTGTTGACATTGACCCCGTAGGCCTGAGCAATTGTGCTGAGGGTTTGATATGCCTGGACGACATGAACAACCTTGCCGTCTTTATCCGGTGTGCTGATTTGGATCATACCAACCGGCGTAGGGGTGACATAGCCTTTCGTGTTGCTGGTGGGGATAAACAAACGCTGGCCGATTTGTAGTGCGAAGTCCCTGGAGAGATTGTTCCAGGTTTCCAGGTCCTTTATGGTAATTTTATAAGCTATGGCAATCGACCAAAAAGATTGGCCGGCCTGAACAACATGGAACACTTTGCCGTCTGCGTCCGGCTTGGCAATTTTTACCGGGACGATTAATCGGGACACGCCGGGTACTCTGCCATTGTCAGTTGTCCCGCTGGGGTTTGTAGTGGTTCCACCAGGAGGAAATATATATTCCCCGCAGGATTTTCCGGCGGTGTAAGCCGCCTGTAAAATATAATACGTAAATCCGTTTGAGGCTTTGGCTACCCCGGCGCCTATATTGCAGTAGGCTGGTTGGACGGCCGGTATCATGTGGGCAGCATCTGACCAGACTAACATGATCTGGTCGATAGATGCGTAGTTGCCCACCGCAAAATTTTCGGTTCCCCAAACTTTAGATCCCCCGCCGAAACCGGCCGCGGCCAGCCGGCCGGAAACATTGCCAATATGCGAGGACATATTGTTGGCTGCCATGGTCTCAGCCGTTGTCTGTGCGACCGCATCTATGATTGGGTCTTCCACCAGCGCCGGCAGCCCGTTGGAGATGCGCAAGGTATTCATGGCGATTATCAAGTCATAAGCCGTGACGTCATCTGATTGCACGGGATTGGCCGGGGATGGATTGGCAAATACATTAGCCGCTGGAATGGCTAAACCGGCCAGGAGCACCAGGAAGAGCAAACAACGGGTTATGGATTTAGGAAGCACGTGTTAATTATAATGCTTGAATTGACCCTCTAAATCATGCATTCAAACTATTTCGTAATCGTGTATAATGACTTTTGTTATTTTGCTATCACTGGAGGTGAAAAACGGAATAAAATCAAATGACATTGGGAAAAGACAAGCGCATGGCTTCTGGCCAGGGGGAATGGATTGCCAGAAGTGACGAGGTAGAGGGTTCTCCATCGCGAAGGTGGAGCTAACCGGCTGAGCGCCGGGAAAATCGAGAGATCAGCGGAAGCCCTCCGGTTTTTTTACCGATACTTTCCCCAACCAATTATGAACTTGAGCTTTCACTTCAACCGGTGAAGGCGAACTGGTGATTTCGATTCCGCCACGTTGATGGTGGGATGAAATCAGTTGACTGCCTGCACATGAGCTTCCGGGAGGGTTATTTACCGGAACTCAATCCTGGCAGATTAAAGACCTTTATATTCGTTTAATCACGAGGTAACTATGTGCGGAATTGTTGGCTATATCGGAAAAAAAGATGCCACGACCATCATTTTGAGTGGGCTGAAAAAATTGGAATACAGGGGTTACGATTCGGCCGGCATAGCGGTTCTAGAAGACGGTCATATCACCGTGCGCAGGGCGGCAGGAAAATTAGACTGCCTGGCAGACCTGGTCAACGGCCAACCTTTAAGCGGGAAAATGGGCATCGGTCATACGCGCTGGGCGACCCATGGCGAACCGAATGAACGCAATGCCCATCCACAATCCGGTGTGACCGGGAGAGTTGTCGTCGTGCACAATGGGATCGTCGAAAATTTTCTTGAACTGCACGAGGAATTGAGCGCGGAAGGGATCGAATTCAATTCCGACACCGATACCGAGACGATCGTGCATTTGATCGAACGGTACCTGGCGATGGGAAAGGGCCTGGTAGAAGCCGTCCGTAAAGCCTTGTGTATGATCAAAGGCGCCCACGGGGTTGTGGTCATGTCCGCCGATGAGCCGGATAAGATCGTGGCAGCCAGGATTGGAAACGCCGGCGGGGTCGTGGTCGGATTTGGCGAAGGGGAGATGTTCGTGGCTTCTGATGTACCGGCGATACTCGAGCATACCCGCAAAGTCTGCTTCCTCAACTCTCGCCAAATGGCTGTCATTACTCGTAATGGAGTAGAGATCCAGACTCTCGAGGGAAAACCGGTCAAAATTCAGCCAGGTATAGTAGCTTGGGATCCGGTTTCAGCCGAAAAAGGCAAATACCGCCATTTCATGCAGAAAGAAATTCATGAGCAAGTTCGCTCGCTCACTGATACCCTGGCGGGTAGAGTCGATTTTAAGCACGGCAAAATCCGGCTGCCGAGCTTGAATCTGACCGCAGATTTTGCCTGTAAAATCCAAAAGATTTTTATCACTGCCTGTGGAACCGCCGCGCATGCCGGGATGGTTGGAAAAATATTAATCGAGAAAATTGCACGCATCCCAGTGGAAGTGGACATCGCCTCTGAATTCCGCTACCGTGAGCCCATACTTCCATCCGGAACGGTCGTGCTGGCCATCAGCCAATCTGGGGAAACCGCCGACACCCTGGCAGCCATGGAGCTGGCGCGCAAAGAGGGCGCAACAGTATGGTCCATCGTGAATGCGATTGGCTCGCAAGCCATGCGCCTGACGGATGGCTATATCTCGATGCAAGCTGGCCCAGAAATTGGTGTGGCCTCTACCAAGGCATTTACTGCCCCGCTGCTTGACCTGTATCTGCTGGCAGTCCTGTTGGCCGATTTGCGCGGCATGCTCACCACCACAGAGCGCAAACGCCTGGTGGCCGATCTGAGCCTGGTGCCAGACCTGGTCGGCAAGCTTCTCGACCGCGAGCAGGATGTGGTCAGTGTTGCTCGATATATGAAGGATACTCGTGATGCACTGTACCTGGGGCGTGGCATCAATATGCCCATCGCCTATGAAGGGGCATTAAAACTCAAAGAAATTTCGTATATCCACGCAGAAGCCTATCCGGCCGGTGAAATGAAGCACGGGCCGATTGCTTTGATCGACCGGGACATGCCGGTCATCGTTATCGCCCCGCAGGACCCCTGGTATGACAAGATGATCAGCCAGGTGGAGCAGGTCAAAGCCCGCGGTGGGAAAGTGATTGTAGTGGCGACGGATAGGGACGAGCGCATGCAAGGGTTGGCCGACCAGGTGCTGTGGGTGCCGGACGTACCCTGGATGTTGAGCCCGGTGATGACCGTGATCCCTTTGCAGATGCTGGCCTATCACATTGCCGCGCTGCGCGGGTTGGACGTTGACCAACCCAGGAACCTGGCCAAGTCGGTGACTGTGGAATGATTTTTTGTTTTGAGGTGCTTTGGAGCTATGATTTCGGGATGGATACTACTGATGATGGTCGTCCTTTCCGCATGCCTGAATATGATTGATGAGTACTGGCGGGAATGCTTGGCAATCTTGGTGGGTCGAAAATTCAGGTCAGGCGATTTCGAAGCATGCCTGACAGCGCTTTTCTGCACCCATGGTGATGACACGGGATCTGAACCTGTCCCTGGATACCGTCATGACCGCCTTGAGCGATCTGCATCCTGGATCAGCAATTCAATTGTTGTGAACATATCCCCTGGTTCACTTTTGGGTTGCTTTCTCCCCTTACATAATCGCCTTCAACCCGACCAGAGGTTTTCAGAAACGAACATAATTTCTATTTCGGTCTTCATAACCAGATAAGAATTTAGCTTCAGCGATGGAGTGGGTTACAAGTGAAGATTTTGATGCTTTTCTCACACTGTGTGAGGTGAAAATCACCAAAAAGGATTATAGTGGGGTATATCAGATAGCCCAGTTCCCTGCGGTGGAAACTGCATAATTACTTCCGGTGCATTTATGCCTACGTATACTGGTTGTTTATCCATTTCCTCATGAGAATGGCTTCCTCGCCATCTTCGTAGAAGCCCGGCTGGGCGCCAAAAGGGACGAACCCCATTTTGTGCCAAAAGACCAGCGCGGCGGTATTCGTCTTCCTCACTTCCAGGGTGATTTGTTTCTTGCCATATTCTTTAACCCGCTCGACTGTGTAATTTAACAGCGCTGTCGCTATGCCGCGTCTCTTGTAGCTTGGGTGAATGGCCAGGGAGGCCAGGTCGCCCTGAGCAGGCAGGATGCGCGTGATGATATATCCAACAATGCGGCCTTCGATCTCGGCAAGCAGGAATAGGTCAGGGTTGTAATGATACCAGCGCTCGAAATCTTCTAATTTGTAAGCATCAAATCGGTTGAAAGATATGTTTTCAATCTCCAGAACCTGTTGGAGATCATTTTCCTGCCAGGTGAGTTGCCGGATGTGAATTTCTTCTCTGCTCATCAAGTTTTCTTCTACCGGATATGGCGAGTCTCACATAAGGCCCGGGAAACGGCTGCTGGGAAGCATCTTACAAGTCGTTCCCGGCATGCTCTACCAGCAATTGTAGCAAATGGCCTGCATCCCATCCTGCCAATGCAGCTTCATGCAGCAGCTCTTCATCCAATGGGTCAGGCGCAATTTCCACCCTTACCAGCACCGGTTGGCTGCCTTGGATAAAATCAAAACGCGCCAGCCCCTTGGCTTCCAGGATACGATAGGCTTTTTGCGCCGGCGCCAGATAGGAATACCCGGGCGTGCTCAGGAAGGGCATATTATCAAAGATGAACAGGCTGACTCTTTTCCCCATCGTTGGATTCAACAGCAAGATTTTTTCGTGCGCTGGCAGTTTCTTCAAAATCCTGCTCAGTTCGTTATCGTTTCTCAAAAATATTGTGTATTTTTCCCAGTCTCGGTACAGGCGAAGAGGGTAATGCAGTCCTTTCAAGCGGGCGGAGTCTCTGGTTTCGATGATGTGAAACGGGGATACCCGGATGCCCGAATTAAGAAACAGGGGGAACAGCCTTGTATAGTTGCGGGCCAGCGAAAGGCCGAGCATACCTGACCCGGTGTAACGCACACCCGCAATCTCAAGCACCGCCGGGACGAGATTCGTTTTTTCCCAGCCATAGATACTGGATAGGTTAAATACCACAACTGGGTGATCTCTTCTCACACGCTCATATAGCGCCGGGCCGCAGTCTTGTTCAATGACTTCATACCCGAGCAGCTTCAACAGAACGTGGATCTTTTTTATCCTGGCTAAAACGGAAGCGTTCTGTTCGGATGGACCCAATAGGTCGATTTTCACTTTTCCTCATAATGGCGTTTTGCAGCAGGGAATTGAGCATGCCTGTGTAATCCAGCCCATAGCCTATGCAGGTGCGCACGTAGGCGCTGTCTTTTTCGCCGATGCTGGGATTTTGGTTGACTTCCAAGACGTAGGAGGTATGGTCCCGGTAACGTATGTCAATTCTGGCGTAAGAATCAAGCCCCAGGATGTTGAAACATCGCATGCCTGTCTCGCTGATGTTTTGCTGCTCGTCGGTGGTCAGATGGGCCGGGCAAAGCGGGAGGGACTTTTGATATTGTTCGGAATTGTCGTGCCATTTAGAACTGTAATCTAAAAACCTGCGATTTGGCGGCAGATCATGAAAGATGATCTCTGAAATGGGTAAAACAAGGTTTTTTTCTCCCGGCAGGATGGCTACGGTGAATTCCCTGCCATCAATATATTCCTCTACCAGTGCGGGCTGCAAGAGCTGATTATTGATCTGCCTGACCTTGGATCTCAACTCGCCTGTGTCGTTTACCAGGGAGTGTTCGTCGATGCCGATGCTGTTTTCAGACGCCAGCCCCTTAACAAAGAGCGGGAATTTCAGATCTGGATCCAGCCTTTCCTGGTCACTGTAGAAGACCTGGTAGGGGGGAGTAGTGATCCCGTTGTAAGAGAGGATGGATTTTACCCGTTCTTTGCTGATGCCTAATGAAATCAGCCAGGAACTGGTGCGGGTGTGTGGGATGCCCAGATATTCCAGAAGCGCCGCGGCGTACGCCTCTCCACGGGCATCATCATGGATGCGTTCACAGGTGTCGAAAGCGACGTTTATCTTACTTCGACATAATTTCTCGATGGAATCCGGGTTGTCCATATCAAAATACTCCACCTTATGTCCAAACAAGGCCAGGTGTTTGCCAATAGCAAGACCCGTTTCCCGCATTTCTTTTTCTTCTGGCAGCAGTTCTTTATAAGTGAAAGAATTATAAATGAGGCCTATGTTCATAATAAATGATCCGTTTTCAATCGTTAAAAAATAAAACAGGATAGAGTCGCGGTAAAAATTCGCACCGGTATTTTTGCCATGACATCTGATTTGAAGTCCCGATCCACTTTGGCATGATCAATTTTGCCGACGAGATGAGCGGTAAGACGCTATAGCGCTTCTGGCGAAAGCGGTCTTCCGGATATGATTGTGGAATATAGAATAGTCGAACCAGACGACCATGATCTGGTAGTTTCAAAGTGGTTTCTGTTTTTTTTAAAAGGTTAACGAACCATTGGGAAAGGCGTCTATGGTCAGGTATCTCGTCAGATGAGGAAGAAAGGTCGCCGTCCATATCTCGAATTAGTCCAAATAACAGACCAAGCACGATTGCATAATTAAACACCCGATTTTTATTATTATACTCCATTTCTGAAAGGCGGTTACACATCCCGAAACTAACATTTTAATCTGAGGCACTACGAATCCTCTGGTGGGAGGTATCACGCCCTTGATCTGCCGGGTCGACATCGATATATGGGGGTGTATGGGGCTATCCGACATTTTCAACAATCTCTTGGTAAGTGATGCCTTGTTAATGGTTCTTGCAGGCCAGATGACACGGGATCTGAGCCTGTCCCTGGATACCGCCATGACCGCATTGAGCGATCTGCATCCAGGATCAGCTATTCAGTTGTAGCGGCTATACCCCCAGGTTCACTTTTGGGTTGGTTTCTCCCCTAACATAATCGCCTTCACTCCGAACAGAGATTTTCAGAAACTTGGCTGACCAGGTGCTGTGGGTGCCGGACGTGCCCTGGATGTTGAGCCCGGTGATGACCGTGATTCCTTTGCAGATGCTGGCTTATCATATTGCGGCGCTCCGCGGGTTGGACGTCGACCAGCCCAGGAACCTAGCCAAGTCGGTGACGGTGGAATGAATTATTTTTGTTTTGAAGTGCTTTGGTTCGAAAAATTAAGTCGTACTATGAATAATAAAGGCGTACCATAAGTTTTATTAACCTTTACTATTGGAGCTTATAAACCAAGTCAAAAAGGTTACCCCATGATTCCTTTGGTGTAACTTTTTCCTGATTAATTTGTATCACCCAGGATGTAAGTTAATTCTCGATTGTCAGATCAAGTCTTGGGCATTACAAATCATTCCTTTGAAATAACATCGCTTACCATTTCCGAAAATAAATACCGAAAAGGTTCATCTAAAGATAGAAATATCAGCTTGCACCATGTGGCAATACTTATGCTAGTTTCCCTTTAACGTCAGGGGGAAGTTCTGCTGCATATGCAGTTGGAACAACATTAAAAGTATGAGTTGGATTGAGTTGTCCCCCAGCATTTCTTAGAGCCTGAGCAAACCCAGATTGGTTTGCAGTATTGGTTACTTTCTGAATGGCACCACCAGCTGAGCCTAAAAGAGAGCCTAATCCCTTTTTCTGTAAATTGAGGTAATCAGTAAAAATTGACATGATATTCTATAATTAACTTATGCACACATCTTTGACCGAGATCATTTTTTCTTTAAAAGAAAACGGTCCTGCGTTATTCTTAGATTTGGTTACAGTTATTTTGCTAATAGGCATAACTTTCCTAATGGCAAAATTCCACGTCTTAATCCGCAACCTCAAATCTAAACTAACTCAAGTTTAGGCAAGCTGGGGAGAATTTATAAGGATTGTTATGGATTTAACTTTTGGGTGTAAATAACTTTCTTATTTTATAAGTAGTTCTCAACCAAATCCTTCGAATGATATTATTTTCTACACTATCGAGTGTATGGTACTGATACCTAGGATCGTATTCCCCTTCGATGTATTTCGAATAAGCGTGTCCTTCACCATCATAAACAATAATTGATAGGTGATTATTTTTGTCGGATAATTCTCCAGTTATGTATTCAGATAAATGGAAAATTACAGTATCACCATCTTGTAAGGTCAAAGGTAGTGTCGGAGGTTCATACTGTGGTTCTGTTGCCCAAAATACTCCACTAGGCATACTCGTATAACCCCCCCTTCTATTTTTGGGAATTATATTTATATTTATTGTAGTAATAGTTATAGGTCGATGACTATTATTAGTAATTAAAATCTGATGTCTCTCCGTCCAATGAACTGCTTCCAATATGATCTTGAGAGACTTTCTTTCCTTTGCTAGATCCTTTAGACCAATGACTGTGGCAAGAATAGCCCCATATGCTGCTAATATTATCGTAATGACATCAAATAAATCTTTTCCATTTTGTCCATTTGGGGGATTACTCATTAGGGATCTCCTTAATTTCCACCTTTTAGATAACTCAATTGTATTACGGAAGGATTATTTTTTAAATCCAAGTAACTTCAGCCCCGTTCTACAAGGCCGAAGTCTCATTACTAACCATGTTTACATCAATTTAAAAGTCGATTAACTCAGATAAGCCCCACAAGCATTGATACATTGCTCGCACTCATGCGCAACTTTTTTGAGTTCTGCCACATCGGGATATTTATCACATTCTTCTTTGCATCGAGCACAGATAGATCTACCAACCTCACAAACAGGTTTCGAAAACTCCAAATCTCGCCCTAAAAACTCAGCCATTAGTTCAGTGTAAGAAGAGCAATCGTTTAACAACTTTAATGAGTTGATCGGGAAATCCTTCGGGGTGCCCTTCGATGTATTGGATCGCCAAATCACATGCGGCGGAACAGTCTAGACAAACTTTTATGAGATTTTTCTTTTTATCTGGTTTTTTTCCGGGTTGTGACATCATCATCATTCTCCGTCTTCTCATTTTTCCTCCACTTTAGCATTTGAAGAACTAAATAGATTTGAGTTGATAAATCAATTATAGTACGTATTACTTTAAACCTGGGAATTTAACTACATTTACATAAGTTTTCCGTAACACCTTTCCTGGCAATCAGAGTTAATTAACGTATTACCTGAAAAAGGATAACTGAATGCCTGGGGAAATCAGTGGCTGACGTCATTACGATTACATCATCACGGCTCACGGCTCTGGCGGCCCGTCTGGCCATGCAACTGACCGAGAAAGGTTATAAAGTCCTCGTCCTCGAAAAAGGCAAGCGCTTCGTCGAGGAGGATTTCGCTAAAAACAACTGGCAGTTTTAGAAGTATATCTGGATGCCGGCCATCCGCACCTATGGTATTTTACAGATCAGTTTCTAAAGGGCATGATGGTTCTGCACGGCGCAGGCGTCGGCAGCGGCAGCCTGGGTTACGCCAATGCCCTTGAAATCCCCAACGACGAGCCCTTATAATAACCCAATTATTTGGGCAAGGATGCACTTTTTTAAGGCTTATAATCCGGTTAACAGAAATTTTTTTGTCTATAATTGGGGTATCTTTTTTAGCGATGGTGCCATGGCAAATAACAAAATTAAAGGTAAGGTTGCGATTGTCACGGGAGCTTCCAGCGGAGTGGGCTGGGAAACGGCCCGGCTGCTGGCAGAGCGCGGCGCGCGGGTCGTCCTGGCAGCCCGTTCTGTACAACCCCTGGAGCGCCTGGAAAAGCTGATCCGAGACTTGGGGGGCGAGGCGCTGGTTGTTCCGACCGATGTCACCCAGCCTGACCAGGTGAACCACCTGGTGCAGGCAGCCCTTTCTCAATGGGGCCAGATCGACATCCTGGTCGCCAACGCCGGGCAGTACGTGCGTTCACCCATCGCCAGCCTGTCCCCGGGCGTGATGGAAGCTTCGCTGGCGGTCAATTTCTACGGCGGCCTATATTCCATCCTGGACGTCCTGCCTTCCATGCTGGCCCGCAAATCCGGTCACATTGTGTTAAACTTAACCATGGATGTCAAAACCCCGCTCGTGGGCGATGCGCCGTACGTGGCGGCTAAATCGGCCTTAAGCGGGTTGGGTGACGTGCTACGCCAGGAACTGCACGGTTCTGGAATCCAGGTCACAGCGGTTTATGTCGGTCGGATTGACACCCCGATGGTCGCTCACATTAGATTTCCCAGCATCTCGGCTAAAATACCGCCCCAGCAGGTCGCCCGGGCCATCTTGAAAAGCATTGAGCGGCGCCCGGCAGAAATCATCCTTCCCGCTCAAGCAAACCTGCTCAACTTCATTCATTTTATTTCGCCTTCTCTGGCGGGTTGGACTGCCCGGGTTTTCAACCTGCAGGGATGGATTGATTAGAGGTAGAAGATGGATCTTCCTTCCTTAACGGAATCCCCTGCCGGGATAAAGCATACTTGGCTGCGCAACATCTCGATCGCCTTTTACTCAGAATCGCCCGAGCCTGTTCTGGATGAATTTACCCAGGGACTGCGCCAGCAGTTCAAGCGGCTGGGGCATACCGTCATGGAAACCCCGCGAGGCTCGCTGGATGTCCTGGTCACCTGGGCTTTTTATGATCACCCGGTCGACTGGCATGACGCCCTGTTATTTTCTTCTCGCAGGCGTTTCAGCCTGGAGCATAACCCGATCCTGTATACCCTGATCCACCTGGAACGCGCCACGTTCCAGGCGCTGATCGATCATTTATCAATGGCGGCGGCCAAGCCGGAGGTTGATCGGGCGGACTATCCCTTCCCTGGCCTGAACCCGAATGCTTATCTGACCCTGTACGAGCAGGGCCGCCGGGCCGGCCCGATTTTATCGCTGGTGCGGCTGCTCCAGGCGCAGACTTTGAGCATACGCATCATCTTAGTTGTTGGTGATCAGCGCCCAGAAGAGGGATATATTTTTGATCTGGCCGGGGCCTACCCCAGGATCGACAATGATGGCAACCCAGCCTTTTATGAAGATATCGCCCTGCGCATGGTAACCGCAGCCAGCGCCGGCGAGGTCCAGGCGCACGAAGACATCGGCGATCCCATCTCCCTGGCGACCTGGCAGGCGTTGACCACCCCGCCAGCAATGGTGCTGGCCGGGCAGGAGCTGGGCCGACGCCAGTTCTTCACCCCCATGGTGCCGGTGGGTGAGCTGGTGACCATGCCCCGGCTGCACGGCGCGATTGCCAGCCAGTACAGCGAAGGATGTTTTGCCACCTGGGAGCCGCAGATAGACGGGCTGGTTACTACGATCACCGGCAGCGCCCGCCCGGTCGATAAAGGCAACCTGGGTCCGGATGAGCTGTCAGTAATCGTTGGGATGCGCCCGGACCGGCTGGGAGTACGGGTGCGCCGGGTCGAAGGTAAGCAAAATGACCCGCCATCCTCGGAAGCAGTCGAGCTGATCGGGATGGATGCCCGGCTTCCCAGCATCACGCTGCGGCCTGAAGGAGCTGCACCGAGGCAAGTGCCAGTCGCGCGCTCGAAACTGCACGGGCACCGCGGCGTCAGGCGCTACGATCCCGCCTGGGTCGAGCATGTTTACCTAGATCCAGCTTACTATCATTACCCGGTCTCCTGCTCAACCGAAGCCCAGGCGTATGCGATCATCAACGCTTTTGCCCGATCCGAGGCGCTGACTTACCCAGACGATCCCAGGCAGGTGGTCTTCACCATCCTTCCCGGGCACGGTCTGGTCATTGTAGAAAAGTGGGTGTCCGGGAAAGCGCCTTTCCAGGCCATTTGGGAAGCCATGGACGCTGGCTTTTTAGAGATCCAGAGCCAGGTCCCGCAGGGTCCGCTGGCTTACCTACCGGATGAGCAGGATTTCATGGTTTTACACGAGGGGTTAATCCCTCGCTGACATGTTGCCCTGGCTGAATACGCCATGAGTAAAGTGCGAGGGAAAGAACTGTTAGGGCGACGAACATGATAGCAGCCGCCACGGTGAATACCGTTCGAAAGGCATCGATTTGGGCTTTCAATTCCATTAACCCCATCACCTGGGCCAGGATGAGGGGATTCTTGGTGTTGACGATGCTGTTTTGTGTGATGGAAATCAGGTGATTCTCGGTTGAATTGGTCAGGATGGTGCTGAAGACGGAAATACCAAAGGCGCCGGCGATATTACGCACTAGGGCCAGGATCGAGGAAGCGATCCCTATCTCGCTGGTGGGCACTGCCGAGGCAATGATGCTGGTGCGCTGTGACATGCCAAAGCCCAGGCCAAAGGCCATGACCGATAGGGGTATGATAACATCCATCGCCGTAGAGCGCGAGTCTAAAAACTGATCATTTCGACCAGGAAATTTATTTGGCCTTGATCAAGAAGGTACAAGCGGGCGGTTTTCTGTTATCCAGGTTAATTTTTGTGATCTGAGACACAGAACTTTTCAACATCAAGGCAAGGATATCGCAATCGAGCAGGCATAATTCCGGGTGTGCCTTTATAATGCTGGCATATGGGCAGGTTCGGAAATACACATAAGGCCCGGTAGCGTGGGCTTCCCAGGAAGACTGGTAATGATGTTTGTTCAGCCTTTGGATGGTCTGGCGCAGATTTTGATTCTGGTTGGATGAAGGCTGAATGGGGAACATCGAGGAGGCAAGCCGATTAAGAAAGTCGGGCTGAGAAGACAAAGACGGGATGGCATTTAGGACGAGTTCTAACAATTTATCTGCCAGAGCGGGTATATTCCCCTGACTGGATGGTTGTGAAAGACGATACAGGTAGGTTGGTCGGCCGCGCGGCATCGCTTTGCCTCTGGAATGGGTTATTCTTTTGACCGTTCCCTCCTGCAGCAGTTTCTTCAAGTGATATTGAATATTCTCTTTGGTCATATCTAAGACCTGGCTGATTTCATCCGCAGATGCGAAAGGGCGCCGATCAAGATAATCAAGGATGTGGGTGAGAGTCCTGGAAACCATACCGATATTTTACTACAGCTTCGAATAAAATAAATAATATTTTATTTTAATAAAGCTTGACAGTGCGGGGTTCCATGCTAAAATCAATCGTGTAAGGGGCAAGGATTGGTTCTCTGGGAATATCCGTGGTGACATTCCAAGGTAAATCCAAAAGAGCCCAAAGCTTCTCAGTTTATCTTGCGTGTGGAGGTGACTGATTTTATGGCCAAAAAAGATGACGTAAATTCCCCGGGTTATGAGATCGATTCCGAACTGCAGGGCAGGGTGGCCATCACCAGCCTGGACCGCATCTACAATTGGAGCCGGCGAAATTCATTGTGGCCGATGATGTTCGGCCTGGCCTGCTGCGCAATTGAGATGATCTGTACGGCCGCCAGCCGCTATGACTTTTCGCGCTTTGGCATGGAAGTCATGCGCCCCAGTCCTCGTCAGGCAGACGTGATGATCGTATCCGGCACTGTCACGAAAAAAATGATTCCTCAGATCGTGCGCCTTTACAACCAGATGGCCGAGCCCAGGTACGTGATTGCTATGGGGGCATGCGCATCGGGGGGTGGTCCATTCAAGGAAGGCTATACTGTGGTATCCGGCGTTGATAAATTCGTTCCGGTCGATGTCTATATCCCGGGCTGCCCGCCCACTCCTCAGGCGCTGCTGTATGGTTTGGTAACTTTACAGAAAATAATTGATAAAGAGACGCTCAAGAAAGCACGCTGGTACAGCAAGGAAGCCAGTTTACCGATTCCTGTACCTATATTAGGCCCGGATCTAATCGATCCACGGAGATATGAAGAAATTGCCAGGAAGACGAGCGAGACCGAACTGCCCGCCAACCCGGTAGAAAACGCCAATTAAGAGGAGGAAAATGTGACTGAAACAGCATCCGTTTCGCCGCAGGATGAAATCTTAACCCGTTTTCCAACGCAAGTTGTCGCAGATACCCGGACCGGATACAAGGGCTTAATCGTTCAACCGCAGTTCTTAACCCAGTTTGCGAAAATTATCCGGGATGATATGGGGTTCGATTACCTATCCTCGATTACAGGCGTGGATTACCTGCCCGAAGGGAAAATGGAAGTAGTCTACCACGCCTTCAAAACTACCGGGGGCTCTGCGCTTAACTTTAAAGTCCAGGTGACGCGCGATAAGGCGGTCGTACCCACACTCGTTCCGATTTTTCCGGGGGCTGAATTTCAGGAGCGCGAGGCCTGGGACTTGATGGGCATCCGTTTTGAAGGCCATCCGGACCTGCGCAGGACTTTAACCTGGGAAGGGTTTGAAGGGCACCCTCTGCGAAAGGATTGGCACGAACCCTATTTTGAGGAAGAGGCTAAACCTTTCAAAGCTCGTTGGCCAGATGGGAAAGTATACCGATCAGAGGATGTCAATCCATACCTTGATAACCTCCAATACCCGAAGGGATTCGATCCCGAAACGTGGACGCCCCTGGGAGAGACGGCTCTTTATGGCGGAATGCAAAAATTGCAGAAGAGCGGTGACACGGCTTTAAAAACCGATCAAATGATTATCAACCTTGGGCCACAGCATCCTTCCACGCATGGAGTTTTCCGAATGGTAGTTATGTTAGACGGCGAAACCATCACTGATTTAAAACCGGTCATGGGTTATCTGCATCGCAACCATGAAAAAATCGGTGAACGAAATACTTACCTGCAAAACATGCCTTTTACCGATCGTCTGGATTACATCACCTCAATGAGCAATAATTTTGGTTATGCGTTGGCGGTAGAGCAATTGATGAATATCAAACCTACCGAAAGGGCGGATTATATCCGCGTGATGATGGCCGAGCTGACCAGAATTGACAGCCATCTGATAGCGACCGGTTTTTTGTTGAATGATCTGGGAGCCTTCTTCACCCCGGCTTTGTACGCGCTTGAAGAACGTGAGCTAATCCTGGATATATTTGAAGCGGTGTCTGGATCACGCATGATGTGTAACTACTTCCGCTTTGGCGGGGTAGCCCGGGATATCCCGGACGATGTGCTAAAGAAGGTGAAAGAGCTGGTTTTTGATCGTTTGCCAAGGAAGATCGAGGAATTGGACCGGCTGTTGACTGGCAATGAAATTGTTCGGGTTCGCTGTGAAGGAGTTGGAGTATTGACTGCTGACCAGGCAGTTGCCTTTTCGGCAGCAGGGCCAGTATTGCGCGCTTCTGGAATACCCTACGATGTACGCAGAGCTGACCCTTACAGCATCTACGATCGGTTCGAATTCGATGTTGCCGTAGGCAGTCATGGCGACGCTTACGACCGTTACTTGGTCAGGATTGAAGAAATGCGCCAGAGCGTCAGGATCTTGCAGCAAGTGCTGAAAGATATACCGGCCGGACCGATCATTACGGGAAAGCCTCTCTACCAGGTACGTGTGCCAGCCGGAGAAGCTTATGGGCGGATTGAGAATCCAAAAGGTGAATTGGGCTTTTACGTTGTTTCGAATGGAAAGCCCAATCCATGGCGATATCACGTGCGCGCCCCATGTTTCATTAACCTGACCAGTCTTGGCCCAATGTCGATCGGCCAGAAAATCGCTGATGCAGTCGTCATTTTAGGGTCTATCGATATCGTCCTGGGAGAAGTAGACCGCTAAAAGCTAAAGGAGATTCAAATGAACGGTCTTGGAATTTTCCGCGGTTTATGGATCACTTTCAAACATTTTATTGACACTTACCTGGAAGACCTGACCTATCGAGGTAAGCGTTACAATACTCCCGAAGGGATCCAGAGCCGGTTGAGCGGAAATACGCGTGGCATATTTACGATCCAATACCCGGAAGAGAAAATGCCAGTCCCGGAAGAATTCCGGTACGTTCCTTTCCTGGTTTATGAGGAAGGCCCAAAGGGCGAGAAAAATCAACGCTGTACATCTTGTGGAATTTGTGCTAAAGTTTGCCCACCTCAATGCATCTGGATTGTCAGAGGCTCCGATCCCAAAACGGGTAGACCGGTTCCTGAACCCGAGGAATTCTACATCGATGTCGATATTTGTATGAATTGCGGATTATGCGCTGAATATTGTCCATTTGATGCGATCAAAATGGACCACAATTACGAAATTTCTACCCCTGACCGGATGAAGAATAATATTTTCGATATTGAAAAACTTTCCAGACCAGTCAGCTATTATGCAAGTATCAGACCGGTGAATTATGCACGAGAAGAGGCTGCCCGGGCTGAAAAGGCCAGCAAGAAAGCTGCCGCGGCGGATACCTCTGTGTAGGTATGCCGGGTAAAAATATCACGGATTGTAAGAAGGGTTAGAGCGATGTATAATTCCGATACGGAATTGCTGTTTCCAATGCGAATAATTCCCACGTTGAGCTCAATGCGTAGTGAAGAATGGCAGCAACTGGTGACGGAATTATGCGCTAATCCTACAGAAAAAACAGATCATTTGGCTTTTGTCCTCATGATGGTTAAACTTGGAGGGTGTTTGGGTTGTAATGCCGATTCGTTTCGAGCCATGCGCGGCTGTACGCAATGCGCAAAGCAGACAGTTCGACGATTTCGGGGAAGCGATGAGGAGCTAATTGACCAATTTAAACAATCCCGCCGGGAAATGGAATCCTATTTGAATAAACATAATCCGGCAGGAAAAGATTAATGGTGCAGGAAAACAGGCCTGAAAATCATGATTGAAGACAAAAAACTTATTGCTGGCGTTCGCTTCACGAAAGTCGGCAAAGTTTACCATTTCGATGCTAACAATATCACAGACCTTAAAGTTGGGGACATTGTGGTAGTGGAAACCAGCCGCGGCCAGCAGTTAGGCGAGGTTGCCCAGGTTCTTCAAAAAAGTACTGTCCCGAACGATATGAACATCAAGCCTATCGAAAGAGTAGCCACTCCCAGGGATTTGGTAATTAGGCAAAGTTGGCAACAAAAGGAAGCCGAAGCTCTCGCTTACAGTCGGGGGCGAATTACCGAGTTAGGTATCACCCGGGTGAAAATAATTACGGCTGAATACAGCCTGGATGGTTCTCGATTGACCATCCTTTTCAGCACTGAGGCCGAAGAAAAAATTGATTTAAAATCTTTACGGCAAGATGTTCTCCGGCTGTATGCCCCAGCACAGGTAGAGTTGCGCCAGATTGGTCCGCGGGATGTCGCTAAAGTAGTCGGGGGAATGGGCGCTTGTGGGATGGAAACGCGTTGTTGTTCCAGGTTCCTGACTGATTTTAGCTCGATTTCCATAAAGATGGCCAAGGAGCAGGGAATTTCACTGACCCCGGCTGAAATCACTGGCATGTGTGGGCGCTTGCGTTGCTGCTTAATTTACGAGTATGAGCTGTACGTCGAAGCGCGTCTGCAGCTCCCCAAACGGAATAAGCGTGTGATCACCCCCGTGGGAGAAGGCAAAGTGGTGGACGTTTCTCCGCTACGCGGAACTGTTTTTGTCGAAATTCCGGAACAGGGCGTGCGAGAATTTCCCAAGGACGATTTACAGCCTGCCCAAGAGCTTGAAAACCTGGAGAAAAAGGCTCATGCTCCCTGCCCGGCGGGAAATGAAGATTGTAGAAAAGGCAGCGATAGAGTAGAGAGGAAACACAGATGATCGTAGGTGAAGAAGGTTGGGTCGAGCCTAAAAAAATTTTAGTTTTCCTGGCGCATCCTGATGACCCTGATTTTTTCTGCGGTGCTACTATTGCCCGGTGGGTGAAATATGGACATCACGTGGTTGAATGCCTTTTCACCCGAGGTGATAAAGGTTCGCATGATCCGACAGTCAAGCCATTTGAACTGGCCAAAGTTAGGGAAGCAGAGCAAAAAGCGGCTGCCAGCGTGCTTGGGGTTGAGGAAGTGGATTTCCTCGATTATCAGGATGGTTACCTGGTGCCGAGTTTGGAAGCGCGGCGAGACGTAATCCGCGTGGTACGCAAGGAAAAGCCGGATATCGTGGTGACCAGTGATCCGACCAACCTGTTTACTCGGTTTGGATCGATCAATCATCCCGATCACCGCGCCGCCGGCCAGATTGTAGTGGACGCAGTGTTTCCGGGGGTGGTCAGTCCGCACTTTTTCCCTGAATTGATTCAGGAGGGTTACCAGCCCCACGTCTTGAAGGAGGTCTGGTTATCCATCCCGGCAAACCCAAATTTCACATTAGATGTAACCGATTATTGGGACCTGAAGATTTACGCTCTGTGGGAGCATCGTACACAGATCGGCAATCCGGCCGAATTGGACAAGCGCATGCGCGAGCGGAGGACACCCTTAAGCCTTCCTGGCGCTCCTCGTTTTGAAGAAAAATTCTATCGCATCGTTTTTCCCTAACCGATGGATCTGTTCAGCCAGGCGGAGGACCTGTTCAATTATTCGCAAACCCTCAGGCGAGATTTTCACCGTCACCCTGAGCTGGCTTTTCATGAAGTGCGGACGGCAGGTATTGTCGCCCTTGAGCTTAGCCAGTTAGGATGTGAAGTGAAAACTGGCGTGGCAGAGACCGGGGTGGTCGCTACGTTGCAGGGAGAAGAATCCGGTCCGGTAGTGTTGCTGCGTTTTGATATGGACGCCTTGCCCATCCAGGAAGAAAACAAGGTGGATTACGTGTCCCAGTCTCCGGGAGTTCATGCACGCTTGTGGACACGATGGACACCTGGCTGTTGGGCTGACCGTCGCACGCATATTGAAATCCCGGCAGGCTGATTTGAGGGGGACGGTAAAATTTGTGTTTCAGCCGGCCGAGGAAGGAAATGGGGGCGCGCTGCGCATGATTAGCGAAGGAGTGTTGGAAAACCCAGTCCCGGATTATGCTCTAGCTTTGCACCTGTGGAATGAATATCCAGTGGGTTTTGTGGCAGTTGTACCCGGGCCGTTTATGTCTGGGGCAGGTTTTTTTTCAATCAAAATAACTGGGCGTGGTGGTCATGGGGCGCTGCCTCACCAGTCTGCCGATCCGGTTTTGGCTGGTTCACAAATTGTCACCGCTTTACAGAGCATTGTCTCACGAAATATTCCTCCACTGCAATCTGGCGTGGTCAGTGTGACTCAGTTCCATGCCGGTGATGCACATAATGTGATCCCGCCTGTGGCGGATTTAGGGGGAACGATCCGTTATTTTGAAAAAAATATTTACGAGATAATCGTCGAACGTTTTCGCCAGGTGGTAAATGGAATTGCCGAAGCGATGGGATGTAAAGCGGAAATATTCATTGGTGAATTGACCCCACCGGTGGTGAATGACCCATGGGTAGCGAACCAGCTACAAGAAATATTTAGAGAGACCATCCCTGATCTTCAAATAGATGGTAATTTCCGGACTATGGTTTCTGAGGACATGGCTTACATGTTGGAGAAAGTGTGCGGCTGTTATTTTATGCTGGGCTCATCTAACCCCGAAAAGGGATTAAATGCTGGCCACCACCATCCCAGGTTTGATTTTGACGAGCAAGTGCTACCACGTGCGGTTGCCCTGATGGCGGCTGGGGCGATGAAATTACTTTCTGAAATTACTTCTGATTGACTTACGCCTCGAAGCGTGGTATACTCTTTTTATCATATGAATAATATGATTAATAGAGTTATATAATTCTATGTTTCGTAAATCTCCTGAATTAAACTCTGAATTCCTGGATTTTCTGATTTCGCACTGCGATTTAGGTAATGACCGGGTGCCTTCTTTGAAGGACCTCAGCCTGAAATTGGGAGTGAGCATTGCCAGCCTGCGCGAGCAGTTGGAAGTGGCGCGTGTTTTAGGGGTGGTGGAAGTAAAACCTAAGACCGGCATTCGCCGTGTCCCTTACAGGTTTCAGCCCGCTATCCGTCAGAGCCTATCCTATGCAATCGCTGAGGATTTAAAGAACTTCAACCTGTATTCAGATTTGCGCAGTCATATTGAGGCTGCCTACTGGCAACAGGCAGTCAAGCTGCTTTCTCAAGATGACCTGGATTATCTACAGACGTTAGTTGACCGTGCTAAAAAGAAGTTACAAGGTCAACCGGTACAGATTCCCCATAACGAACACCGTGAACTACATATGACTATCTACCGCCGCCTGGAGAATCCCTTCGTGATTGGCCTGTTGGAAGTGTATTGGGAGTTGTACGAGGCGGTTGGTCTGGATGTCTATACTGACCTGTCCTATCTTGTGCAGGTGTGGGATTACCATCAAAGGATGGTTGATTTAATCCGCGAGAAAGAATATGACGCCGGGTATCAGAACCTGTTAGACCATATGAATTTGCTTCGCCAGCGGTCTAAGCCGTCTGTAAATCATAACTTCGAATAATTATTAATTGACTGGCAGGAAAAATGGCAAAAGAGGAGTAAAATGACCCAAACCCAGGCTGAGACAATCACCTCAACTCATCCTGCTAAGGTTGTAAACGATTTTTGCATCACTTTCAGCACTGTCAATGGTTCTGGATCCGCGACCGCGAACAATGTACTGCTCAGAGCTCTGTTCAAAATGGGCATCCCTGTTTCGGGTAAGAATATCTTCCCTTCTAACATTCAAGGTCTGCCTACTTGGTATACCATCCGGGTAAATAAGGAGGGATTCTTGGCCAGGGTAGAACGGGACGATATTGTGGTCGCAATGAACCCGGCGACATTTGCCAGTGAGATTGGTTTTCTGGTCCCGGGTGGGGTTTTGCTGTATTCGGATGAATTCAAAACGCCGGTAACGCGTGAAGATATTATCGCATATCCAATGCCGGTAAAGAAAATTACCCGCGAAATGGATGTTCCACCCACTTTACGCGATTACATTGCTAATATGGTCTATGTTGGTATCCTGGCGCAATTATTGGGGATCGATTTAGAAAAAATCCATCAGGCATTGGATGTTCATTTTAAAGGAAAACAGAAAGCGATCAATTCTAATTATGCAGTGATTGAAGCGTCCGCACAATGGGCAGCCGCTAATCTGTTCAAGAAAGACAGGTATTCTGTTGAGCCTATGAATGCCACTGCAGGGTATATCCTGACTGATGGGAATACGGCTGGAGCCTTGGGAGCAATATTCGGCGGTGTACAATTTTCGGCGTGGTATCCAATCACCCCGGCTTCCAGCTTGGCCGAATCCTTAAATGAGTACCTGCCGCAGTTACGGAAGGATGTGAAAACTGGAAAAGTTACCTACGTCGTGGTCCAGGCTGAGGATGAATTAGCTGCCATTGGCATGGTGGTTGGGGCAGGCTGGGCTGGCCTGCGCTCGATGACATCTACATCAGGCCCAGGTTTGAGCTTGATGGCTGAATACCTGGGGTTGGCCTATTATTCTGAAGTACCCCTGGTTGTATGGGACGTTCAACGAGTGGGGCCAAGCACCGGGCTTCCCACCAGGACGGCTCAGGGTGATATTACCTCAACTTATTTCATCTCGCACGGCGATACAGAATTTATTCTCTTGTTTCCAGGTTCAGTGAATGAATGTTTTGAGTTTGGATGGAAGGCTTTTGACCTGGCGGAGGAGTTGCAGACTCCGGTGATCGTGATGAGTGACCTTGATTTTGGCATGAACGAATGGATGGCGAAGAAATTCGAATATCCTGACACCTCAATAAATCGGGGGAAAATTCTATGGGAAGATGACCTGGATAAAATGTTGGAACGAACTAAAGGCGATTGGGGGCGTTACCAGGATCTGGATGGTGACGGAATCCCTTATCGCACAGTCGCTGGAAACCATCATCCCGGAGCCGCATACCTGACGCGGGGTACCGGACACGATGAAAAAGCACGCTACAGTGAAGAGCCCGAAGTGTGGGAACGAGTCCTGAAACGTCTCGGTTTGAAGTTTAAAACCGCGTGAAATATCTTGCCCAAACCTGTTGTTCATTCTATGCCGGACGCTCGTATTGGCATCATTGCCTGTGGTTCCACCGATCCGGCAGTCGAGGAGGCGCGAGTAATGCTGGCCAGAGAAGGGTTGAAAACAAATTACTGCCGAGTCCGGTCTTTACCCCTCTGCCAGGAAGTCATTGATTTCATCGCGGCCCATGACCGGACTTATGTTGTCGAAATAAACCGGGATGGGCAGT
Organism: uncultured Chloroflexia bacterium; assembly: GCA_963820415.1. GTDB lineage: Bacteria > Chloroflexota > Anaerolineae > Anaerolineales > Anaerolineaceae > CAWFZT01. Next base: position 132,586 of record CAWFZT010000007.1, read on the forward strand.
TGAAACAGACTTTAACCCTGGAAATCCCAGGCCTTTGTACTCAACTGTATCAGGTATCTCATATCGATGGGATGCCCTTATCGGCGCGGTGGGTAAAGGAACAGATCCTTGCCCTGGAAGGGAAATAACCATGGTCGATCAGTCCCAAACAGGTAAACCGGCATTGAATCTGGTGGGTCTATCACGGTCAGATTATCGCGGGGCTCCCAGTACTTTGTGCCAGGGCTGCGGTCATAATTCGATTGCCAACCAAATCATTTCAGCTTGCTATGAACTAAATATCGTGCCAGATAATGTGGTTAAGTTCAGCGGTATTGGCTGCTCGAGTAAGAGCCCGACCTATTTCATGAACCGTTCGTTTGGATTTAATGGCTTGCATGGCCGTATGCCTTCTTTAGCACTTGGAGCAATGTTTGCCGATATCTCATTAAAAGGAATTGGGGTCAGTGGGGATGGGGATACAGCCAGCATAGGTATCGGTCAATTCAAACATATGGTCAGGCGAAATTTGCCCTTTGTCTATATCATTGAAAACAATGGCGTTTACGGGTTGACCAAAGGTCAATTTTCAGCCACTTCAGAAAAGGATCTATATCTCAAACGGCAAGGGGTGAATCCCTATTCACCAATTGATATTTGTATGGAAGCGCTGGCCTCGAACGCGACTTTTGTCGCCCGGTCTTTTGCCGGGGATCCAAAACAGGTGAAAGAACTGATCAAAGCCGCTTTCAGCCACGATGGGATTGCTATACTGGACATTATCAGCCCTTGTGTGACTTTCCACAACCAGGAAAATTCTCTCCACTCCTACACCTGGGGAAAAGAACACGAAATCCCCTTGCACGAACTATCTTATGTGGCTCCCCGCGACGAGATAACTATTGAGGATTTCGAAGAGGGTACGACCCGTGAAGTCGTCCTGCACAATGGGTCGCAAATCATTTTGAAGAAACTTGAAAAAGATTATGACCCAACGGACCGCTGGCAGGCCTTTCGCATCCTCGAATTGGCGCAAAAGAACAATTGGTTAGTAACCGGCTTGATTTATGTAGACCCAGACCAACCTTCTATGTTTGACGCTTACGATTTACCGGAAATTCCTTTGAACCGGTTAGCTGAAGACAAACTGCGCCCAGCAAGAGAGTGGCTCGATAAAATCAATGATATGTTTTAGTAGATGAATTTCTAAAGATTACGAGTTACGGAGAGTTGACTGCGATAGGCCGGTTGGGATCGCGAATCCATTCGCTCCAGGAGCCTACAAACAGCCGGGCGCCTTTCAATCCGGCTATTTCCATGGCAAGCAGATGATGACAAGAGGTCACTCCTGATCCGCAATATACTACCACGTTTTCAGGAGGGGTGTTTTTCAGCAGTCGAGCGAATTCGACTTGAAGAATGAAGGAGATTTAAACACCCCCTTGTGGGTCAGATTTTTTACATGGAAGCGATTGAGCGCCCCCGGAATGTGCCCGGCGACTAAGTCAATTGGCTCTATTTCCCCACTGAAACGCTGTGGGGAACGCGGATCGATAAGGCGATAAACCGGGTCCTGGCGGATTCTTTCTATCTCGTCAGTCGAAACAAGCATTTCAGAATGGAACGAAGGCATAAAAGGGACAGAAGCTGGGTTGGGATGATAAGCCCCTGTTTGGGTAGGGCGGTTTTCGCGTAGCCATATCGGAAAACCGCCATCTAACAATGCCACCTTTGAATGACCATAATAGCGCAGCATCCACCACAAGCGCACGGCAAACGATCCGCCAGTGGTATCGTAAACAACTACCTGAGTATCTTTTTGAATTCCCCAAGAGGTTAATTTATTGGAAAAAATATCAGGTTCTGGCAAGGGATGGCGTCCGGTCTGCCGGGTGACTTTGCCAGAAAGGTCTTGATCCAGGTGAGCGTAAATTGCATCGGGCAGGTGGCCTTCCTGGTAATTTAGAAAGCCCCAATCTGGTTCAGAATAGATCAAAACGGCAATCA
>CAWFZT010000008.1:0-963721 GCA_963820415.1 uncultured Chloroflexia bacterium
ACCTACCAGCGGCCGTAGAGCACAAAAAACTCTGCTTTACCTGATAAAAAACGTCTTTCTAACAGGTTAAGGTCCGAGACATAATTGACGAACAGGGTGGCCTCCACTAAAGAAATCTAGATTATGATAATCATGATTTCCTAATCGATTATAGAACTAAGGCTACTCCACCACCACCGGGATACGCTCGAAACCCAGCGTTTCGGCAGCGCGCTGGTTTTGGTCGGCTTAGGAGCCTCAGTTTATTTGACAGTCGATAGAGTAAAGATGCAATCGCCGGGGATAGCTGCATCGATACCCATAAAGGGATAGTGCGGACCCTGCATCGGGATCTCACCCAGGCCGACGCAGTTTTCCACCTGGCTGGTGCGGTAATACGCTACCTTGCCCTGCATCACCTCAGAGGGAAAACCCACTGCCTGGACGTTCAAGAACAGGTCCTGGCTGGTTAGATTCATTCCCACCAGGGTAAACTGAGTGCGCTCGGGATTGGCAAAGGCCAGCAGGCGTACATCGAAGGAGGGACTTTCGACCTTGATCCGCTCGAAACCCGGCAGCACGAAGCGGAAGACATGTTTGGCGGTGTAATAGCGTTTCTTTGGCGTATAAATTCGCAGCCCGGTGCGCAAGACGCCATAGATAGTCCAGTGCTCGTCGTGGTCGTGGTAGTTGTCGTATGCATCCCAGATGAGCGAGCCGCTGAATCCGGCTTCCAGATGGTCGAACAGGCGCGCCGTACTGACCCAGCCCACGTACCATTCTTTGTCACCCGACTGTTCCAGGTCGCCATATTCGGTCATCCATACCGGCACATCCTTATAAGCACTATTGTGGAGGATCTTCGATACCTTCTGGTATTCCTCCGACGGAATGTCCGAATAATCGTGCAAGCTGAAGATGCCAATCCGCCCCTTGAGTCGACGGCTCTGCACGAGTTGCTGAAAATACCAGGGGCCAAAGATGGCTTGTTCTGCCACCACCAGGCGGATGTCGTTCAACCCTTTCTGGTCCAGTTTATCGACCAGCAGCTCGCAGACTTTGACGAACTCGACCGGGTCGACGCCGGGGCCTTCCGGTTGAGCGATATCCGTTTCATTCAGGGGCCCGAACAAATTAAATTCCAGGCCCTCTTTGTTGCGCGCCCATTCGACCATCGAGACCATCATATCGCAGAATGCTTCGTAATCCACCAAGGGATGGCCGCGCTTGCTGATCAAATCAGCCGGAATTTCAGGAATCGCAGTGAGATGGCCTTTATTATAAATATCTCCGAGCATCCATCTGGGCACGTCGCCAGATGCAGTCAGGTAGGGCTGGATGCCATGCTGGTTCAGGTAGCGCATCATAGCCCAGCCTTTTTTGAATATCGGGCTCGTGTACACCTCTGCAAGGTGTTGAGGGCTAAGCGCTTTCTCTTTCCCAAGGTCGCCAGTGGGGTCGATCCAGTCCGACTTTCCCCAGATATCCACCCGGTATAAACTGGCGCCCATGTCCTCACGCAGCAGGTCCATGGTGGGGACGAGACCTTCGCTCCAGTGTTTGGAGTTGATATTCAAGCCGAAGCCATTGATTTTCTGATACGCTGTGTCAGCGCTGACCTTCACGTTGATAATTCTGTGTGGGTTTACCATTGGATTCTCTCCTTTTATCATTATCCCAATTTTATCAGGGTTTGCAGAACGACCGGCACCGCGGTTCGCCATTCAGGGCTTTAATCAGATCAGTCCGGATTGACATGGCTATTCTAGTGACCGTTTATCAAAGTCATTTTGGCTTTCTCAACGATTTTATGCATTTCTTTCACCTTTTTTGGATCGATTTGAGGTGCGACGTACCGGGCAATGGCTTGCTTAAATCTTTGGGAAGCGGCATCCAGCATCTGGCAATCGCGCGCATGATCGATGGCGTCTCCCTCGTAAGGGCCGCGATAAAGCATTTTTGGAAACCAGCTCTGGCGGTAGTGGTGCAGGGTATGTTCAGTGTCCAGGTAAGAACCCCGCTCACCCGGGCCAATCGCGTCGATCACATCCAGGGCCATGCTTTCATCGTCCACAACCATCCCCTGGCCTAAACGCCAAAGGCCTTCACTGAGCTCACGTTCCAGGATAAATTGCACAGGCGAAAAGATTTGCCCGGCTTCCAGTGTTCCTTGCCCGCCAAGGCGGAAATTGCTGCCCGTAAAGGCAGAAATCGCCATGGCGCGAAAGACGCGCTCATAGGCCACCTGCATGCCAGGCAGAGACGCATCGATATAATCGGAGCCGGCGGCTACACTACCACCTCCTCCGCAACGCCGGTTGATCAATTCGACGATCCCCAGGTCGGTCAGCAACGCTTCAGGAGAGTTAAAGTTGGCAAACCCTTTGCGCAAATCGGTATATCCATTGCAAGTTCCAAAACTAAAAGTGGCGTTGGGGGCCAGGGAACGGATAGTCAGCGCCGCCCCAATCAATTCAGCCGTACCCAATATAACCGTACCGGCCAGGGTCATCGGCGCATTGCTGCCGCTGATTGGCATGCATCCAATCGAAAAGTCCTGTTTCCCAAAACGAATGGCTGCCTGTGTATATTCGGCCAGGCGCTGGTCAAAGGTAAGCGGAGAAGTCATAAAATCGGTGCCGCGCGGGAAAACAGGACTGCCATAATATACTGTTGATAGTTCTAGTAGAAAGGGAATCTGGTCGGCATTCAGCACATAGGCCTGACTGGGACGGCGGCTGTGTTCGAGCAAAAAAGCGTAAGCCGCAATCGGCTCTACACGCGGGTCTTCATCGGATAGGGTGACTGCCAGTCCAACTTCTCGATCAGGATCAAGGTCTACGTCCGCCCAGCGGATAATATTCAACAGGTCTTCCTTGACTGGCGACCGGCGTCTTTTCTGATCGTAATCGTAATAAAAGGGGGCAATCACGCCTGAAAGACCTATCTTCTCTTTCTGTTCCGGTGAGCCTGCTTCCCTTTCTGGCAGCCAAGATTGCCGCCTGCGTTCGGACAAAAAATCCTCCACCATCTGCGCCGGAAATTTCACCAGGTGTTCTGATTTTGAAACGCTGGCAAGGGTTCCAGTCAGTGACTCGAGGAATTCGTCGTGATAGACACGCAATCCGGTTTAACTCATGATATGCAGCACACCGTCATATAGCCGGTCTAAGTCAGCATCAGAATAAAGGTGTAATGTACCAGATACCATTTAATCCTTCTACAGTTTTTAAAACTGGAAGCGGCCCCAAGAACCTTTGCCATTCTTTTCTATCCGGCTTTGTCCGATTGGACCCTCGATGGGGCTATACTCTGACTTTTTTTACGGCCCGACCGATCTTATCAATCATGTAGTCGATCTGGTCAAGAGTCAAAGTCGGGTAGATGGGCAGATTAATATGCTGCTCGAACCAGACCTTTTCGGCAACCGGGCATTCTCCAAAATAGTGTCCCTGGTAACGGATTTCCGGAAGCAGGTGGATCGGGAAGTAGCGATTAATAATTTCAATACCATCCTGCTCATCCAGGATACGGATCAGGTTTTCTTTTTCGAGGTTGCTGCCTTCAACCACCGGTTGGTAGAAAAACACGTATAGGTGGTAAATATGTTTGTAACCCACTGGCGTACGCTGGACACGGATGCCGTCGATTTCGGCCAGCCCCTCATTCAACTGTTGAGCAATTCTTGCGCGCATCTCGTTCAGCCCATCCAATTTACGAAGCTGTACAGACCCGACAGCCGCAGCCACCTCACTCATGCGATAATTATTGCCTACGCGTACCGGTCCATCCGCATCGAATGTGAAAGCTCCAGCAGAATGGTCGCCATATTGATAGGCAGACTTAAGATAGGGGCCGATGCGCTCTTCCGCCCTGGTTTTCCGTGGATAAAGCACACCGAGTGAGCTCAACGGCCGGATTTTGGCTGCCCATTCTTCCCGGTTAAAGGTGATCATGCCACCCTCTCCCAAGGTTGACATGTTCTTCAACGAATGAAAGCTGAAACAACCGATATCCCCAATCGAGCCAGCCTTGCGACCTTTATATTCGGCGCCGGGCGCATGGGCGCAGTCCTCTACCACAAACAAATTATGTCTGCGGGCGATCTCCATGATCGGGTCCATATCAGCCATTAAACCGCCCAGGTGAACCAGGTAAATGGCTTTCGTTCGAGGTGTGATTTTTGCCTCAATCGTAGCAGGATCAAGGTTGAGGTTATTTGGGTCGATATCGCCAAAGCTAAGAGTTACCCCCGCGGATTGAAGCCCTCGCACCGTCGCCCAAAATGTCTGGGGGGTCACGATCACTTCATCACCTGGCCCCAGCTCAAGTAACTGTACCGAGAGATAAAGCGCGGTAGTGCAGTTACACGTAGCTAAAAGCGTACTTTACTCCGGTATAAGCAGCAAATTCAGCCTCAAACTGGTCGCGGCGTGGACCATAGGCTAAAGTGTCCTGCTGTAAGGTTCGGGCAACGGCTTCGATTTCTTCCAGCCCCAGGATACTTCCCTGGCCGGCATAAGGAACTGTGAACGTTCTTGGAGATTTCATCGCTTCATCCTTTCATAGATTGAAAAAGCCGGGCAACCGTTTCGGTGGCTTTCTTTGGAAAACGGTCGAGGGTCAATACTCCGTGGCAAAAGTAATAGCGGTTGACCCCCCAGCTAAAATCGGGACCCATTGGCATATGCCAGTAGTCAGCCAACGACCAGATCAAAGCCCCTGGTATCGAATCTCGATATTCCTGGAAGACCTCCCAATGGTCGGCAAGGATACTGGCCTGCTCCTCTTCGGTGCCGTAGTTGTCACCGTGCAGTTCCAGCATCGCTTCAGCGCCAAACTCGGTCACCAGGAGCGGCTTATCCCCGATCTTGGCGAGGATTTTCTCAATGCGAGTCCGCAGTCCGGCCTTATCGTGGAAGGTGTAATTATTTACACAAGGCAGATCCACCAGGTCAAAAAAGACATCCCGTTCCGCGTACATACCGACCATGGCTACCGGCCGGCTCGTATCCAACGAACGAACAGTGTCTACCAGATGTTTTATCAGCGGCCTTGATCCCTGTTTATCCGTGGCGCATTCATTGCCTACGCTCCAGATCACGACCGAGGGATGGTTCTTGAGGTCGTGGATTGACGTACGCAGCATGCTTTCCGCCGTCTGCCAGACCTCAGAATTTTCCCATTCTTTGATATCCTTCAGGCCTATTTGCCAGGCAGGGATTTCAGCGAACACCATCAGCCCCATCTCATCTGCCAGGTCGTACAAATCGGGGTGGGCCTGATAATGCATACGGACCATGTTTCCACCCAGGTGCCGGATCCATTCCAGGTCGTCGTAAAGCTGGTTCTGGGTATCCACCCGCCCGGTGCCATAATATTCTTCATGCCGGTCGAAACCGGTTAGATAAATGGGCTGGTTGTTAAGCAGCAATTGCTTTCCGCTCACTTCAAACTTGCGCACGCCAAAACGCAGGCCAGTCCGGTCGAGCAGTTTTCGCCCACTGAACAGGTCAAGCTGAAGGTTGTAGAGGTTGGGTGACTGCGGTGTCCACAGCCGGGGTTCGGCCAGTTGAACCGAAAGGTCCAGGGAAACTTTTGCGCCGGGGTGCAATCGAACTTTCCCGGGACCAGTCAAATCGAGGACCTGGCCAACGCTTCTCACCTTACCAAAGGCGGCGATTTCGAAAGCTTGATCGCTCTCGTTTACAAGCTCCAGATTCACGATCAATGGCTTGCCGTCTACAACCTGGGCGGAATGAACAAAAACATCCGCTATTCGGACTTCTGGCAACGCTTTGAGCACGACGCTGCGATAAATTCCACCGTAATTCCACCACCCGGCATAGCTGTTGGGCACCCGGTTGATCTTCGGCCAGTTGTCAACCCTGACAGATAGCGTGTTGGGCGCGCCCCATTCCACCAAACCCGTTACGTCGAATTCAAATGGATCGAAACCGCCGGAGTGGCTTCCCGCCAGCTTCCCGTTCAACCAGACCGTGGCGGCATAGTTCGCCCCTTCAAAGCGCAGGTGAATCCTACGCCCTTTCCAGGCAGGGCGAATGGTAAAGCTGCGCCGGTACCAGCCAATTCCGCTATAACCAAACAACTCCGGCAGGTACGAGTCCCAGTTTCCGGGAACCGGGTACTCGCCCCAATGCAGGTCAGAATAGTCTGGAAAATGCCAGCCATTCTTTTCGCCAATCTCATGGCGGTCAATGTTGAAACGCCAGGCGCCATCTAAGAGCATCTGCGAACGTTTGTTTTGCATATTTACATTCCTTGTAAAGACCCTGCTGTAATCCCTGAAATAAACCGCCTGGCCCCCAGCAGAAACACCACGATGATGGGCAGTACAGATAAAAAGGTACCGGACATTAAGGCGCCATAATCGGTCAGGCGCAAGGCTACCAGGGTTTTAAGCGTTACAGTGAGTGGGAACTTTTCGGGGGAAGATAGGATGATCATAGGTGAGATCAGGTTGTTCCAGCACCCCATGAAGACCAGGATGGCCAGGGCGCCCAGGGCAGGAGAAATGATGGGCACGACGATACGGTAATAGATGGCAAAATCGTGGGCGCCATCGATCCGGGCGGCATCGATCAATTCTGTTGGCACAGCGTCCATGATAAACTGGCGCATCCAGAAAATGCCAAAGGCGTCCACCGCGCCGGGTATGATCAGGGCTTTGTAGGAATTCAACCAGCTAAAGAATTTCATCTCCACAAACCAGGGAATGATCATCACTGCGCCGGGAACCATCATGGTGGCAAGTAGAAAACCGAAAAGGAAATTTTGCCCAGGGAACTTATACTTGGCAAAAGCAAATCCGGCCAACGAGTCGAAGAAGAGTGTCAGCGTAGTCACCGACAGGGCATAGAACAAACTGTTCCCATAACTTCGAACAAACGGAACCATTTTTAGCAGGTTCTGAATATTATAAAAAAGAAGTTTACCCGGGATCACGTTAGGAGGAAATGTAAAAATTTCACCGGATGGGCGGGTAGCCACAACGACCATCCAGTAAAAGGGGAAAAGGCACAAGAGAGCCCCGAATGTCACTGCAATATAAATAATAGCTCTGCGTAGAATCCGTCTGATGTGGAAAGGAGCATGATATTCGGTTTGTTTTCCAGTTGTATAGGTTGTACTCATAAAATACCTCCTCGACCAAACTGAGCCTTTAGCGCAGACCGCTCCTGCCGAAGATTTTAATATTCAAAAAAGAGATGATGGAGATTATGGCGAACATGACGTAGGCCTGGGCTGCAGAATAACCGAACCTGAGATTGGTGAACGCATTCGTGAACAGGTTCATGTACATGGTCAAGCCGGCCCGGTTAGTTCCGCCGGCAGGGCCTACCAGTATGAACGGCTCACCAAAGATTTGCAATTCGCCGATAATGTCGATTACTACGGTAAAAAGGATTACATTCTGGAGCATCGGGATAGTGACATTCCAGAAGCTGGCCCATGCCCCGGCGCCGTCCACACTGGCAGAATCATACAGGTCCTGCGGAATGCTTTGCAGCCCTGCCATGTAGATGACCATATACCAACCCACTTCATGCCAGACAATCAGGATCGTGATGGCAGGTTTGATGGTGCTGGATACTACCAACCACTGCACCGCGTGGAACCCCAGGCGGGTGAGGATATAGTTCAGGATGCCGTACTGCTGGCCGTAGATGGTCAGAAAGACAATCGCCACCGCAACCGGGGAGGTGATGATGGGTAGGAAATACGCCACCTGGTAAAGGTCTTTGAATTTTAAACGTGCAGAATGAATGGCAACGGCAACCAGCAGGGCCAGGCTCAGCTTGGGAACCAGGCACATGAAGCCCAGGACGAAGGTATTGACGATAGACAGCTTGAAAAATTCATCCACGGTAAACAGACGGATAAAGTTCGCCAGGCCGACGAATTTGGCCGGCGACATTCCATCCCAACTGTTGAAGCTCAACCAGAAAGTATACAGCAGGGGGAATAGGGCAAAAGTTAAGAAGAGGATGAAAAAGGGGGAAATGAACAGGTAAGGCATGCCGTACCTGCGCAGGAAACTGGCTGTTTTGGAGACGGATTTATACGTGGGAGTGATTGAAGCTTCAGTCATTTAGATCTCCTTGCAAAACGATACCACTCCGCCTGGCGAACCGCAAGGTAATTTAACGCCAGGAGAGGAAAAACAAGGGGTGGCGCCGGGCGAGATCTGAGCTTTCCCGACCGGCGCCACCTTTTTTAGGTTCTAATAAATACCGCAAATGTCTATAATCACTAACAACTTATTACGATCTGGGTTTCCGCAGTCTTCTGAGCGTCAGTCAGGGCCTGTTGAGGATCTTTGCCCTGGTCAAGGCAGTTGATCATCTCGGTTCCGACAATGGTGCTGCACTGATCGTCATAGGGGGTATATTTGCGGTCGGAGAACTTCTTGGCGCCCGCCACTGAGACCAGGCGGGTCTGCTGGCCACCATACCACTCGACCGGCTGCTGCATCCTGGGATCGTCCCAGGCTTTGATGAGTGCGGGCAAATTATAATAAGTGATCAGCCGCATTTGGGCTTCCAGGTCAAAGGTGAAAAAGCTGAGCACTTTTGCCGCTTCATCTTTGAACTTGCTCTGTTCGAAGGCGCAGAACAGGCTACCGCCAGACGAGGCGCCTGTATCGCCGGGACAGGTGACCATACCCCAATCACCCTTGGTGGCGTCGCCGCCGTAAGCCTGGAGAAGGATCGGCAGCCAGTCACCCATGGGGTAGGTCGCCACGGTGGTCGCTTTGAACGTATTCTGCCATTCCGGGGTCCATTCGGTCATCTTGGCGTCCAGTCCACGCTTGCGAGCATCCACCGCCAACTTGAGACCATCCAGCATGGGTGGTACGTCAATCATGAATTTCTTGTTTAACTCGTCATACCAGACCGGGTTATATTGATCGCGGTACTGCCCGAAGACGGTGCCAGCCGCATCAAACATCCACGGGCCGCCGGGTTTCGCAATTTTATCTCCCACGGTCAGATTGCTGGGCCAGTCTTTGGAGATCAGCGCCTGCACACCGTCCGGATCGCTCGGAAGGCCGGCCGCCTTGAACAGGCTGCGCCGGTAGTGGATAACCGCTACGCCAACCGAGTAATATAGGAACAGGATTTGAGATTGGTCCGGGCTGAGGCCGGCGTTCCAACACCAATCGGGGATCTCGCCCTTATGGGAAGCGGTCTTATAAGGCGTCAGGTCGAGGATGCCAGTACCACAAACGCGCTTCCGAAACCACCCTTGTTCGATATCCGCCATATCGGGAAGACCCGCGCCGGCCACCATGGAGGTTGTCATCTTCTGATCCATGTCGGAAAGTTCGATCTTGACGACATCCAAGCTGGCATTGGGGTTGCTCTCCTGGTACAACTTGAACATATCGGCCAGAAAAAGCTCATCCCCCGGGTACGTCCACATAGTCAGCTTAATAGGTGCAGCCGATGTAGGATTAGCGGCTGGCTGAGTTGCTTCGGCAGGAGCCTGGGTGGCTGCGGCAGCAGGAGTCTCGGTCACTTTTGGCGCGCAGGCAGCCAGCAAAGTTCCACCGGCAGCCAGGGCAAGCCCTTTTAACATATTACGACGAGAAATTTTGGTACTCATTGAGCTTTCTCCTCAAAATTAGAAAATGGTAGTTTGTGAATAAAATTTACTTCCACGCTGTTTCTGAGCGATAACTTATGCTATTTATCACCTCCTGACATATCGTTTTCCATGAGTATTAGAATTTTCATCATTCGATTGTTAAGTAACTAATTATAGTGTTATCCAAACAATTATTTAAGTCCAATCTTTTTTAAACAAAATTTTTAAATGGAATCGGCTAAATTGTAAGGCGATTTTAAACAAGTAAAAACTTCAAGAACTTTTACAGTCCTGATATATATTCACTTTCTATCTTATAAAACTAATGATGTAAAATCAAGCTATATTCTGCCAACTCTCCGCCACTCATGCGACAGGGAAATGCCATGCCTCCGGTTATGAACCGTTCTCAGTTTATCATTGCAATTCGAGAAGCATTACTTAATCTTTATAATCCATACGACCTGAAACACAATCCTCTCCATCCAATCCTAACGGATCAAAAAGAAGATGCGCGAAGCGACCTGAAACTAATCTTGATCAACTCCATTAATGCGCTCATTCCAGATGAACAAACGCCTTATGAGACCAGGGCCTGGAAATTCTATGAGGTGCTAAATTACTGTTTTATCGATCAGATTAGCCAAAAAGAAGCTGCGAGAAACTTGCTCATCAGTCTGCGAACTTTGCAGCGCCTTTTACCGGAGGCTATTGATATCCTGGCAGAACAGATTGCGTCTAAATATCATGTGACCCTCTTGGAAAATGAAGTTGAACCCCCTCAAAAGACAGACAAACCAGCCAACCTGCGTGAGTTGGACGAAACCTGGGCCAAGGAAACTGATTCCTTGAAAGCGAAATATTCGGGCAACTTCATTGATATCCACAAGATGCTGAAAGAAATTTCGCAAATTCTTCAACCCATTAGCGGCGTTGACCAGAGCAAAGTCCTGATTGAATTCCCAGAAGAAACCTGGCTGGTGATGGGGCAGGTGACATTTCTTCGGCAGGCAGTTCTTACCGCAATTTCATCCTTTGACCGGCATAAACCAGCTCAAATTATCATCTCATCAGAGCGAAGAGGATCGCTAGGAATCATCCAGATCAAAGGGCGGAACTGGAAAGTAGAGTCTCCCAACAACGACTATCTCCCTGGGGCAGATATCCCGGCGGCCTTGACCAACCTGATGCAAATATTACAAGGCAGTGTCGAGATCCGCCGTACCTTATCTAATGAGTTATCTATCTTTCTGTCGTTTCCAGCTCAAAAACGATACAAAATCATGGTCGTCGACGACAATGCGGACGCCATTCGCCTGGTCGAAAAATATTTATCAGGCAATATTTATACAGTCACCGGAGTTCAGGACCCAGAGCGAGTTATCCCAGATTTGGAAAAAGAAATACCTTCCTTAATTCTGATGGATGTCATGCTGCCAAATATTGATGGATGGATGCTGCTAAGCCAGATCCGCCTCAACCCTGGCCTCTCGAAAATCCCCATCATCATAAGTACTATTTTACCTCAGGAGGATCTGTCAATTTCTCTCGGAGCCGATGGGTTTCTAAGGAAACCATATTCCCAAAAAGAACTGTTGCAGATCCTTGATACGCAGATCCTCAAGAGCCCAATGTAGCCGAGAGATCGGAAAGGCAATGGATAAACTGCTGAATGGTCAGCCCACCATGGATCACGACCCCCAGGCCATCGCTTACCACCGGGCCTTCCTGAATGATATGAGCGGAAATTAAGATCACGGGTATATCTTTATATTCCTGCAATTCCTTTTTGGCCTCAAGAAATTGGTAACCATCCATTTTTGGCATCACTAAATCCAAAAGAATCGCGTCGACGACCTGGCGTTTCATGACCTGCAAGGCGTGGACCCCGTTGCTGGCCGTCAAAACCGCCATCTCCCGATTCTTTTGATTGAGCATGCGCTTGATCATCCTGCGCGTGTCAGGGTCGTCATCTACAACCAATACGGTCTTGATATCTGGGCCCAACTTTGCGATCGAACTGACCAGGGCTTTCTGGCTGATGGGCTTCACCAGGATATCAAAAATATCCCACTGGGCCCTGGTTCTCCGGCTGGTAGGAATAGAGCATAAAATAACCGGTGTATTTGAAGGAAAAGGCTCCATGGAACGCAGTTGCTCCATATCGTTTGAAATCTGGTCCGTATTAATTAACAGGAGCCGGGAAGGTGTCTGGTTGACTTCCTTAATCCCTTGGGTCAAGTCGTCGGTGGGTATATACTCCACCTGGCCCATATATCGCCGCAACAGGCGAGTAAGGTCGCCGTCCGGATCTACGATTACAATGCGGGGTTCGATCTTTTCTTCAGCACCCAGGGGATGAGAGGGAGGCTGGTATTCAGACTGGTGCGGGTTGAACCATCGCATGGCCGATTTTGGGTTGATAGGCAGGCTCTTCGATGGGGAGTTGGAATATAAAAGTGGTTCCCTCTCCCTCTTCGCTCTCTACCCACATACGGCCGTTATGGAGCTCAACAATATTCTTACTGATACTTAATCCCAACCCGGTCCCTCCATATTTGCGCCGGATACTGCCGTCAACCTGGTAAAACGGGTCAAACAAACGTTCCTGTTTCTGCTTTGGAATGCCAATGCCGGTGTCGATAACCTGGACCTCCACTGACTGTTCTTTTTTACTGGCCCTTATAGTCACGCCGCCCTGCTCCGTATACCGCCCCGCATTGCTCAACAGGTTCAATAAAACTTCCACGATGCGCGTGCGGTCGCAACAAATTTTAGGCAAGGCAGACTGGATGTCAGTACGTAAATATAAATTTCTTGACTCATACAAGAGCTGGACCGAAGAGACAGCTTCACCAATCAATTCCGGAAGATCAGTTTCTTCTTTGACGATGGCCATCTGCCCGGCATTAATTTGGCTGAGATCGAGAATGTCATTAATTAACCGGGAAAGATGCTGGCTGTTGCGCAAAATGACTTCAAGATCCTCAACAATCGATTTTGGCAGACGTTTTAACCTTTCTCCATTGGATTCAATAAGGATCGTGCAAAAACCAATAATCATGTTCAAAGGTGTACGCAGTTCATGACTGACCTTCGCCACAAATTCTTCTTTGATTTTGCGTTCATCTTCTGCGATTTGGCGTAAATGATTTGCCAGTTGATTCAAACGCGCTAATTGAATATTGGCATCGGTCCTTTCTTTAACCAGCTCGTTGAGCATACCTTGTTTTTCCCTGGCCTCATCGAGTAAAACCACATTTTCGCTGTATTTCTTATTCAATTCCTCCAACGTCTCGAATATTATCCTGAGAACGAGAATCGAAACGCCCAGGATTAACCAAATCCAGTAATTGAGTAAGCAACCTGATCCGGGGATAATGGAATCACTTTTGAAAACATCAATATTAAGGATGTCTCGATTACAGCCATAATTATGCCGGCGATAAAATTAAACAGGATCGGCGTAATCAACACGATAAAAGGGATCAAGAACAATATCCCCGTTTGGTGATATGCGTAGACCAGCATGGGTGGCAAGAGCAGAAGCCCTGCCAAAGGTACCCAACGGTAGATTAGATAGCCTTTAGGAATCAAGATCAGGGTAAGGATCACCAGGAACAATAACGTCAAGGTCACGATTGGCATAACATAGATATTGTCGTTGACCGGGATGGCATCCGAAAGAAATATCGCCAGACCTATGAAAAGAAAGAGCAGGGCTAAAATTACCTGATGCCCAATATCCGACTTCATTTCTTCACCAAGGTTCATATTTAGGGTTTTAAACATAATGAATTCCTCTTGAAGGGGAACTTATCCATTTTTTTATGATTATACTTCCTGGCAAATTAACGAAAAATGCAAACCCATCACGTCCTGGGACAACGATATAAGAGCTTTCACCTATAAAGTCGCCCGCCAGGATGACCTATAGAATTAGAGGCGTTTACTTTGGGTCCTCAATGAAGGAGTGATAACCTCCACCCCTTCGGATTCAAACGCAGCCACAATTTCAGGTGAAACGTTGTCATCAGTCACCCACTTGTTGATTTCGCCAATGTGGGCAATCTGCACCAGGGCAGTAATATTCATTTTTGTACTGTCGGCTACCAGGATAACTTCATCTGCGGCGCGCATCATAGCCTGTTTGATATCAACCTCCGCCATATCGGGGTCAGTCAAACCTCGCTTCAGGGATATACCAGCCGCACTGAGAAAAAACTTGTCTGCCGTCAAATAAGCCAGGGATTGCTTGACCATACTGCCGACCGTGCAGACTTCGATGTGTTTGAGAATCCCACCTAAAAGGATCGTGGTGATTTTAGGGCACTGAGCCATTTCTTCTGCAATGGGGATGTTGTTAGTTATGATGGTAAGGTTATTTCTGCCGGCCAAATTGCGCGCCACTTCGCGCGTCGTTGTTCCAGCGTCGAGGATAATGGTTTCGCCTTCTTTCACCAACCTGGCAGCGATATAGGCGATGGCCTTTTTTTGGAAATCCGCCTCACTGGTTCGCTCATGAAATGGAGTGCCCGGTTCTTCTAAAGCGAAGGCTACCGCGCCCCATGGACGCGTCTTAGCAGGTTTTTCTTTTCCAGAAAGTCCAGGTCACGGCGAATGGTCATGTCTGAGACTTTTAATTCTGCGCTCAGCTCGATAATAGAAACTGCTCCAGTTTCCCCCTGGCGGAGCAAATCCATGATTTGTTTGCGTCGGGTTTCAGCCAGCATATCGCTCCTTAGTCTCGACCCTCCACAAAACAACATTTGTGGCTGATTGGGATTTACCGTGGAAGGTCACCACAGCAATTCCCTGAGAACCTTATTTGTTTCGTTTGAAAATGTAAGATTGTGTGATATACTTCTGTTTATACCTGTTTAATTGGGTTTTGTCAATATTATAATCACACAATATAACATAATCTAACAAATTCTTATTCATGATTTGGTATTAATGCATGGAAAAAACTAGGGCTCATTGGGATTTACCGTGAAAGGTCCCCACAGCAATTCCCAGAGAACCAAAACTAGACAATCCCTGGATGTGAAAAATAGGAGAATGAAATGGAACCATTGAAGGCAGGTTACGTACCTTTGGGAACCGAATTTTATGCTCCCGCTCGCTTAGAAGCTATTACCGCCGATGCAGAAAAACAACTCGCTTCAGCCGGAATTGAACTTATTCGCACTGATCCGTTAATTTCTCTCGGGCAGGAAGAAAGAGCGATTCGGGAGCTGCGGGCCGCACCCTGGGATTTCTTAATCGTCAACGTGATCAATTGGATCGATCCTCGCGCCGCGTCACGCCTGCTGTATGAGTTCCGTAATGAGCCCATCGTCCTTTACAGCAAAGGCGGCACCACCCAAGGGGATACCTTGATATCCCCAGCCGCCGGTGCTGGGTCGACCGCCTTACGCTTCCCGATGGAACGCTGGGGAATTAAATATAAATACCTGTTCAATGGCCCCGACCAACCCTTGGATGTGGCTGGTATTCTTAGATTTGGTAGGGCGGCCCAGGTAATGAAAAAACTTCGCTCGGCGCGGGTTGGTATTTTGGGCTTTAATGATATGGGGTTGTATACCACCGGTTTTAATGTAACCAGCCTGCGCGGGAAAACCGGTGTTGAGCTGGAAAGCTTCGATATGCTCCAGTTGGAACGCAAGATGGACGGACTGGATGAGAAGCAGGTGGATGCTGAAGTAGGGCGCGTGACTGCCAACTGGGAATACCCGCTTGGAAAACCAAAAGACACTGCCATCCGGCGTGCCATAAAAATGTACATGGCTACCATAGAAATATGTAAAGAAAAAAGATTCAACGCAGTCTCCTATAAAGTGGTCGAAGGCGTCCCGGCATTTATGAACACGGTACACAGCCTTCCTGCGGCGCTGGTAGCCAGCGCAGGCTATCCCTATGTGGATGAGGACGATGCTGGTAACCTGGTGGCGGAATTGATGTTAAAGTGGCTTTCCGGAGAGACGGCCACTTTCCTGGAGCATTACGAGCATGCTCCTGAATGGATTTTATTAGCGGTGGATGGATTTATTCCCATGCAGCTTACGGTAGGCAATCCGCAGGTAAAACCTATTTCGACGGTATTGCTGGATGGCGTGGTATTCTGCTCGAAAATGCGCACTGGCCGGATGACCCTGGCATGTTTATCGGAGGACAACGAAGGTTATCGCATGCATATCGTCACCGGCGAAGGGCGCACACCACCCCAATGGGTGGAAATGGGTGTACCCCTGCCCTCCTGGCCAAGCGTCAAGTTCTATCCGGATGCAAGCGTTCGTAATATCCTCGATCACGTCCAATCTCAGCACTTTGCGGCAATTTTCGGCGATTACGCTGAAGAACTGGTTGAACTATGCCATCTATTGGATATTAAGGTGGTTCTGGATACCAAGAAGCAATAAAGGAGGCGGAGTGGAACAGACGCACTTTTCGAATTCCATCCAGACCGGTAAAGTTGAGATACAAAGCCCTTCCCTTTCCCTGATCGATTTGGTCGGAAAATCTTACATTAACGCCGTTTGCAGCGGGCGCGCCTTCCTGGAGGGACTTGATCCGGCCGCCTTATGGACCCTGGCCGAAGAACAGGTCGATTTCATCCCGGTCGAGTTTCGCCAACGCCTGGATGAGTTGGTAGACTATATCGGGGAGCAGGTCAGCAAACCGTTGGATGATTCAGCGCGTGGAGCCGGCACCAACTCTTTTACAAGGGCTTCTCACCCTGGGATGGCGCCTCTTTCAGGTCTTGGTTTTATCAGAATCAACGAAGATGGCAAGGCTTACCTGGTTTCAAAAAGCGAGCATTACCACGCTTCTTTAGGACACAGCTTTCCAGGCTATCGATTGCTCGAGAACGCCCGCCAGTTAGGGATTCCCAACGCCACCCATAACAACACCCGTGGACATATCACCCGCCTGCTCGAACAAGAATTGATCCGGACTGCCAACGGGATTGGGCGCAACAATCTGAAAGGCCTGAAATCGGTGATCAACTCGACCGAGCCGCATGTGTTGAACCGGGTAATCAACCTGGAAACCGGCAGTTTGGCGGTCGAAGCGGGTCTCAAGATGATGTTGGCGCGTTTCTATCGCCTGGAAGATACCTCCGAAAGGCCTAAATATGACGGCCGCGTGCCGGTCGTCCTGGTCATGGCGGATCGGGCGGGGGGCAAGAAAGCTAACTATCACGGTACAACTTTATTCACTCAATTTATGCGCGGGATGTGGCCCGAACTCGCAAACCAACTTGAGGAAAATAAAATATTTGTGACCAAAGCCGTTGCGATCAACGACATCGCTCACTTTGAGCAGTTGGCCCAGGAATACGACTGTGAACCCTATAAAATTGCCGGTTTCTTCCATGAGATCATTCTCATGAATTATGGCGGTATCCGCCTTGAAGAGGACTTTCTGAAAAGGGCGTATACCATTTGCCATGAACACGACATTCCCATTATGGTTGATGAGATCCAATCCTGTAGCTGGTCTCCAGAATTTTACCTATTCCGTGAATATGGCCTTCAACCAGACTTTGTGACAATTGGCAAGGGATTCCCAGGTGGGGAGTATCCTGCCTCCCGCATCCTGACGACCGCCGAGATGGACAATTTGGACCAGTTCGGCGCCCTGGTGACGAATGGGCAAGAAGAATTGGCTTCGCTGGCCTACCTGGTCACCATGGAATTTATCCAGGCCAACCATGATTATATTTCTAGGATTGGCGAATATTACGAAGGGGAGCTGCGCGCTTTACTGTAAGCGATACCCACACATCCTTTCTGAGATAGAAGGACAAAGGCATCTCTCCTCAATTTTCTTTTTCAAAGCCGAACAAGCCCTGGAGTTCATTCATTACCTTAACACGAAATGCATCGACATCAGCGCCCAAACATATAAAGCTGATTGCCCACCGGCTGCCTTAACAAAAATTCCGCTGATATCAAGCCCCAAAATGGTGGATTTCTTGATCAGGAAAATGGATGAGGCGCTTCAAAGCATAAAATAAACCCCTTTCGTAGGGTATCGAATCAAACCCCGGCTACTTAACAATACCTCAGATCAGCGACGATGGGCCGCTCCAAGATAGTCATAAACCAGCGACCAATGCGTCTCAGCCATAGGTTTTTTAGGAACGGGTGACTCTTCCGGCTATTCTGATTGCCTGGCGGCCTGGATAATACCTTCTATGAGCTCGGGGGGGAGCGAGTTTACGTCGCCAAGTAATTCGGCAAAGGTGAGGGTCTTCGAAATGTGCTCTAACCTTTCCACGTGGATCAAGGCCGTGTCAAGATCCTTGCCGACTGCCAGGCAGCCGTGGTTGCGGATCAGGATTACATCATGGGCGCCGATCAGCCCGCGGATGGCTTCAGCGTTTTGTTCCGAAGAAGGCATCGAATAAACGGTAACCGGGACGCTCCCAAAAGCCGCGGCAGCCTCCGGGATCACATCCATTCGGATTTTGCCCTTTGATATGACCAGGGCATTGGCAAAGATCAGATGGGTATGAATGACGGCGCGCACGTCCGGTCGTAGGCGATATACTTCCAGATGCATCGGTTGTTCGGAAGAAGGTTTCATGGACGGATCGGCAGCCATTTTTATCACGCTACCATTAATATCGATAACCAGGAGATCTTCCGGGTTGATCCGCCCCTTGCACACCCCGGCTGGGGTTATTAAAATATGCCCGTCGAGCATGCGAACCGATATGTTGCCATCATTTGAGATCATCAGCCCGGTTTGGTAAGCAATCTTGCCTGTTTCTATGATGGCTGCGCGCAAATCAGCCTCACTTGCTGCGGTGGAGAAGCGCAGAAGATTGCTATGATCCTGGGAAGCGGGTGAGTTTACGAGGTGTGCAAGATACTGTTCCGGCTTGAAGTAAGTTTTTGGGGATAAATAGGGGCGAACCGGGGCAGAGGGAGGATTTTCAGCGCCGGTGGAAATCAGCCTAATCCCAAGACTTCCAGCTTTTTCATAAGCCAGGTCGGTGAGGACGATATCTTCACCAAGGGTCAGCGTCATGATCCCGTGTCTCATCAAATCTTCGATATCGTGATCGGTATAGATAATTTTAGACATAATCAGGTCCAGATGAAAGGATAGGGAAGTCAATATAACTCAATCTCTTACATTCTCAGGTATTATCTTACCCGATCATTCCGCATAAAACAACTCAAATGGAGCATGTATGCAGGCAGAACCCATTCGCTGCCCGATTTCCGCACTTCACTTTCCCTTTCAAACCCGCAAATAACATAATACCTTTCAGGCTTCAGGCCGAGCATGTGTGACCTTCGCTCTTTCTCGGCTCCATAGAGGCGGAATACAAACAGCAGGAGGTCGTTAATTGTATCCAACCCACGCCACTGCCCAATTAAGTTTGACGTAAGTTCTTCCCTCCCTTATAATCAAATCATAGGGGCATTCAACATTTTCTCTGTAAAGATAACATGCCCAGTATGAAATTTTCCAGACCATTCGATGCTTACAAAGGCAATGATCCTTACATCTTAGTGCTTTATGCCCACGAAGATGCCAGGCTCGTTTATTCCGAACCAACCACCCTCAAAGAACTCGGTTTCCGCATCTGGTATGACGAGGGGATTGATCAGGGTAACAAATTTCCACATGAAATTGCATTGGCTCGCAAAGACCCAAAGTAAATTCGAACTGAATGCACCGGCGAAATGAAAAAACTGAGCTCTTATTTCGATCCAGCTCAACCTGAATCTGAACCGTTTTTCAATCCATTTTTCAACAAAGAGGCTTTTCCATGGAAAATAATCCTTCTTTTCCAGGCGTTACTCAAATCATCCAGAATGCCAGAGACCAAGATCTGATGATCCCTGCCTTTAATATCCCATACATGCCGATGATGGAACCGGTGATACAGGCAGTGGTTGATCAAGATTTTTCGCGCTGATTGAAACAGCGCGACTGGAGTGGATCAAGTTTGAAAGCCGTGGACCGGCCCAGGTAGCTAAAGAGTTTTTTCGCTGGCACCGGCCTGAGCACGTGCGGCTGCATCTCGACCATGTGCCAGTGATTGACGAAGATAACCTGCGGGTTGATTTCATGCCTATCTTTCAGGAGGCCATCTCCCTGGGCTATGAATCGGTCATGATCGATGGTTCACGTCTTCCCTTCGAGGAAAATATTGAGGCAGTTCGCCAGGTAGTCGATCTTTCCCATGCAGCCCATGTAGCCGTAGAAGCCGAATTGGGCGCTGTACTTGGACATGAGGCCGGTCCACTGCCCTCGTACGAAGAATTATTCTCCTCTGGCAAAGGGTTCACGGATGTGAGTGAGGCGCGCCAGTTTGTCCGTGAGACTCAATGCGATTGGCTGTCTGTCGCAATCGGGAATATTCACGGAGCGATTGCTGCGGGACTGAAAGATCAAAAGAAAGTCGAAGCGCGTTTGGCGCTGACCCGCCTGGCACAATTATACGAAGCAACGGGTATCCCATTGGTTCTGCATGGTGGTTCAGGGATTAAACAGGAGGATGTTCGCCAGGCAATGAGCCGTGGGATTGCGAAAATCAATGTGGGGACCGAAATACGCCAGCCTTACGAAACAACACTGAAAACTTGCAGTAGCGTCTCGAAGGCCCAGGACGCAGTCTATGAGCGCACTTGTTGGGTGCTGCAGAAATTCTTGGGGATCGCTGGCATTCAAAGAAAGGTGATGGCAGCATGAGCCTGCTGGGGATTGATGTCGGAACTAGCGGTTGTAAATGCGGGCTGTTTTCGGAAAGCGGTAGTCTGCTCAACCTGGCTTACGAGGAATATGATTACCAACGTCCTCAGCCTGGTTTGGCAGAACTGGATACCCCGCAAGTATGGAAGCAGATTAAACGGACAATCTGTAAAGCAGCCGGTGATCCTGCCGCAGACAAGAACCCAATTAAAGCAGTTTGCGTTTCTTCTTTGGGGGAAGCAATCGTCCCGGTAACCGCTGAGCGAGAAATTCTCGGCCCGTCTTTGCTCAATTTTGATGGCCGCGGTGATGAATACCTTGCCTCCTTACTCTCTACCATGCCCAAGGAGCACTTATACGGTATCAACGGCAACACCCTGGGCAGCCCATATTCCCTAACCAAGCTCAAGTGGATCAAACAGCACTGGCCGGAAGTATACGAACGGGCGAATAAGTTTTTACATTGGAGTGGTTTTGTCTCGTTCATGCTGGGCGCGGATGCATTTGTTGATTACAGCCTGGCAAACCGTACCCTTCTATTCGACCTCACCCGAGAGGGTTGGTCGGACGAACTTTTAAAATGGGCAGATCTCGACCGTGAAAAACTGCCCAGCACGGTTCCATCCGGAAAGATAATCGGCTCTGTGACACGTTCAATCGCAGCAGAGCTGGACATTCCAGCCGGAATTCCGATTGTCAGCGGCGGTCACGATCAATGTTGCAATTCGGTCGGGTGTGGGGTGATTGAGGCAGGTCGCGCCATGTACGGGATGGGAACTTATATCTGCGTGGTGCCTGTGTTTGGTTCCAGACCAGAGCCAGCCGCAATGATCGAACGCGGTTTGAATACCGAGCATCACGTTGTACCGGGCCGGTATGTCAGTTTCATATACAATCAGGGTGGGTCACTGGTAAAGTGGTTCCGGGATACCTTTGCACAGGCCGAACGCCAAAAGGCAATCGAGAGCGGGCGTGACGTTTACGGAGAGCTGTTCGCTGAAATCCCCGAAGATCCGGCCAAGGTTGTAATACTGCCGCATTTCACTATCACCGGCCCGCCCCATTTCATCCAGGATTCCAGCGGTGTGATCGCAGGGTTAAAATTGGAAACCAGCCGGGGCGAGATATTAAAGGGATTGTCGAAGCGACCACTTTCTACATCCGCGAGTGTCTGGAAAGATTGCCCGAAATGGGGATCGAGATCCAGGAATACTGCGCCGTCGGTGGCGGGAGTAAATCTGATGCCTGGGTTCAGATCTGTGCCGATATCCTTGGCCGGTCGTTTGTGCGCCCACAGGTGAACGAAGCTGGAATATTGGGCGCGGCGATCCTGGCAGCTACGGGCTGCGGCGTATACAATTCCATCGCAGCAGGCGTCGAGGCGATGGTCAGCCTGAAGCGCTCCTTCGAACCAGATCCTGACGAAACATCGTCTCTATAACCAACGATTTGAGAAATACCGGGGCCTGGCCCCGCTGATGGCGGAATATTTGCGAGACCTGGGAGTTGACCGCTTATAGGATGGGCGTTTAAAACGTTTCTCCGTTCTTACACCGGAGGGATTATGTCCTTGATTCAATTCCATATCGACCAGCCAGGCCAGCCATTTACCCCGTACTGGAAAAAGTGTATCGCGGCAGGGCGCGCCGCTGAGGGCCTGCGCCAGGACTGGCGCCGCCACCTGCTTGATGAACAGTTCCGCCTATACTCGCTCGCTAGAAAAATCAACTGCTGCAGGCTGCAACACGGAATCCACCAACATCAGCCGAGTGGCTCGGATCACACCGTCCACGAAAAGCGCACCTCACTCGACTAGATTTCTGATCCCATGCACCACCGCGCAGCGCACGCATTACTACATTCGGCTCATCTAAATTTTCTCGCCCATCATTGGGATCGTATGGATAGCCGTAATCGGGTAGATTTTCGTGTGCGCCCCACAGGCTGCTTACCCACTCCCAAATGTTGCCAGCCATATCCAGGACGCCATATGGACTCTTCCCCTCAACATAGCTCCCCACTGGGGTTGTTCCATCCACTCTACTGTCGAAATTACATAGGGTGTTGTTTGGCGGGTTGTTACCCCATGGCCATATTCGCCCATCCGTACCACGAGCCGCCTTCTCCCACTCTGCCTCAGTCGGCAATCGCACACCTGCCCATCTACAGAAAGCCTGCGCGTCGTACCAGGATAATTGGATGACCGGATGATTTTGCCGATTGACAACACTGTCGTTAGGGCTTCGGGGATGCTGCCAATTTGTCCCTTCTACCCAATCGAATGCAGTACCATTCCAGACATAAGCGAAACCCTCTTGTTCTGCTCTTGTTCGATAGCCCGTTGCAGATACAAAATCGGTAAACTGCGCTACAGTTACTGGGACACGCGCGATGCGATACTCAACCAGGTGCAACTTATGTTGGGGCCTCCCATCTTGAAGCGCCTCCGGGTCCTTTTTCATTTCGCTTCCCATGATAAAATCTTCACTCGGGATCGTTACCCAGTCAAAACTGATCGGCGCGTCGCCTGGTTTGGGGACATTTTCAGGAGCTGACTGGATGGTATTCATGGAGAATCTCCTTGTGAAAGACGTTCAATCCTTCTTTCAAGGCATTACATACTCATGGTTGGTGGTCTGTATAAAACGCTGGTAGAAGGTTGTGGAGTCTACATCGGTACAAATCTCAGTCAACTGACCACCTTCAGACTCGACAATCTGACCGCTGAAGTATAAATCAAATGCTCGCCTGGGCTGGCCATCCCAACGGGTCGGTGAAAAGAATTGTGGATCTCCGACAATTCCGTCTTCACTATATTGCACGACGACATCCAGTTTGCGATGTTGAAATTTTAATATATCACGGTCGACGACTGCGGCTGCAGCCAGGGGATCCCAAAAATAGTAGATGCCAGCCTTGATGAAGTCCATTTCGTGTTCGAAAACTGCCCCAAGGAACTTGGCTTCTTGGCTCCTGGCCTTTTCTCTAAACAACGCGGCAAAGTCTTGCGTCAGCGGCAGTTTATCGGTCGCATCGAGAGGCGCCAGGGTGATCGGCACGCCAGATCGGAAAACCTTTTGGGCAGCTAATGGATCGACGTACGTATTCCAGTCCGTCACCTCGTTTTTCAAATGATCGGTAAATCCCGGTACCACGACATCTCCCTTCACTCGCAAAGCGCCAGCCATGACCACCAGTCGTTCAATCTTGGAATGAATTGACGGCTCTCTCTCCAACAACTTTGCCATATTGGTCAGTGGGGCAATGCATAGAATCGTCACCGGTCGGATCGCTTGGGTGAGCAGTGAGACGAGCAGTTCGACCGCATGTTGATCGGACGGTTGCTCTGAGCAGTCGGGAAGCGGAGCATCATAGAGCGCGTCTGCAGCCATGCGCCATGGTTCAGGAAATGCATGGAATCCATCTGTTGGTTGTTCATCGCCGCGGACAACGGGAATCCCAGCAGCCCCTTTTCCAGCCAGATTCAATAATCGTAGGGCGTTTTTAACCCCTTGCAGTCGGTGGCACACGCCGGTTCCTGCCACAGAAATCCCAATGATCTCAATATCCGGACGGTTCAACAAGTATAGGATCGCCATGACATCATCGGTGGACATGTCGGTGTCAATGATCAACTGTGGTTTGCTGTTCATTATGGTCTCTCCTTCAAGGAATCATTCTTATGACTAATAATTAGTTCCCCTTAGGGCAATGTTGGTTTCCACTTACCCTCGACGACTATATCCTCGTCATAACCAGGCCAGGGGGGTATCGTTACGATTATTCCCACCAACGGCACATAACCGAACGAACGGAATTGAAAATGGGTGCCAACCGGTATTGTCAGGCACACGCCGGCCTCAACTGCCACGACTTCCTCGTAGCCATCCTTCATCCGCCACATCTGGCCTTGCCCCGATAGAAAGAACCAGATCTCCTCAGTTGTTTTGTGTGTTATCGTCGTCGACGTTTGGCCAGGAGGAAACTCTAAGTGGCACATACCGCCACCCTGCAAACCCAGCAGGATCCGTATGCCGGAACCATCTTTTGCCACAGCGTCTCGTTCGACGGGTAACCGTTTTGTTTCGAAGTTTGACATATGCTCTCCTTAATTTTCACCTAGTTACTCCCATGATGGAATGATTCCTCATTGCTGTAATAGCTCAAGTGCTTCGCCAACTTCCCACATTCCTTGAAAACCTATCAAATTGAATAGGTTTTCAATTTAAAACCTTCCAATATTGATATATTGTATTGGAATTGTTGGGATGATATTCTTGGTCTATCTTTAGGTGATAATCTCGGGCTTTTGGCATGCCCTTAGTTTATCACCTTTGTTAAAGTACATTCGAATAATTAATTAGTGGCTATTTTTATAGGCAAAATCGACCGGAAAGCTCGCTGCCAGGATAAAGCCGGTATATTGATTTACATTCTTTTGCTGCGGCAATCGACCCGTGGTTATTCCAGGTCTGCGGGTCGCAGCCGGTATTATCAATGAGAGGATGCCGCCTTTTTCGAACGGCCCCAGCGCTGAACGGCTGGTGGCATACGCCAGGCAGGTGGCGCGTCCCCGGCTGATATCGGTATAGACCAGATAGTAGAGACCGCCGTGCTTGCGGATCGAAGCGCCTTCGTGAAAACCATGGGCTGCCTCGGTCAGCAAATCGCTGTGCAGGCTGCCCGGCTCGATCCCTTTCAGGTCAGGCCGCAGGCGGGCGCCGCGCAGGTGGAACTGGCCCCAGTAATAATAGACCTGCCCATCCTCGTCGACCAGGGCGGCCGGATCGATGGCATCCCCATGCGCGCCGGCGACGGGCGCGGCATGGGTAAACGGTCCCGCAGGGTGTAAGCTTTCGGCGACCCCTTCACTGTTATCAGCAAGGCAAAAAAAGAGATAATATCGCCCATCCCGGTAGACACAATCGGGCGCATACAGCGGTCTATCCGCCCAGGGTACCTGCGAATTAGGACCGGTCGAGCGGAAGCTCTGCCGTGATGTTCCCAATGAACCAGGTCCGCCGATGAAAATACGTAATATTCGTAGCTGCAGTAAGTTGTGCCGCCGCTGAGATCATAGGATCCATACAGATACATGCGCCCATCCTGCCATTGGCGGGCTTCCACGTCTGGAACAAAGTGCTGGAGAGGAAGAATTGGATTCATAGCTCTGGACATTCATGAGAAAATATTATTTCTGCGCAATTATACCGGAATCGCCTTTCGGTCGGAAAGATATTTGAAAATATGGAGTGTTTCCCATGACCCTCACCTAACCTCTCCCCAGGGGAGAGGGATTAAGCTTTCCACTTTTGGGGGAGGGTCATTGTTTCTTGTTAAAAGGTTACAAAAATCCCCTTGAATTCTGTTGACTTCCATGTTATAATATCATCTGGTCAGACCAGATGACCAGATGATCTCCACACCAAAGGACAGCATGAATATTTCAGGCACCAGCTTCTTCTTCCGCAATGAAGAGAACCTTCTCCGGGCTGTTTCCATCCATTTACCCGACCCCTATTCCGGGCAGGCCAGGGTCGAAATTACCGCAGGCTCCGAACACCGTTTAATCGACCAGGTTCTTGCTGAAGGCCAGGCGCTCGTCCCGGCCGTCACGACCTTCGACCGCCCTCTGGATATGGAAGTAACCGTCACCTGCTCACAAGGGATTTGGTCCTCCCAGGCAACCCTGCCCCCCACCCGGCCCTGGACAATCTACATCGCCCAGGACAAGCACCTGGATTTTGGCTGGATCCATCCGGTCGAAGGCGTGGTAGAGCGCATCAACCGCCTGACCGATTTCGCCTTGCAAGAGGCACGTTCCTCCAGTTTCCATTGGAATTTCGATACCTCGATCTGGTTTGAGGAATATTTGAAAGCGCGCCCGTCTGGCGCAGCAAATGAATTGGTCGAGACGCTGCGTTCCGGCCAGTTCGAGATGGCAGCCTGTAACCTGGTACCTTTTCCTGGGTACATGAGCATGGAAGAAATTCTGCAAAGCCTGCTGCCCGCCCAGCGAATTTCTGACGCTTACGGAATACCGGTGCGCACAGCCAGCCTGCAGGAGGTGCCGTCCCTGCCCTGGGGGATGATCTCCATCCTGGCTGGCGCGGGCATCCCCTATCTGGTAAAAGGCGCATATCATTTGCGCAATCCGCACCTGAAGGAACGCCAGGCTTTTCCGCTGGGCTGGTGGGAAGGCCCGGATGGGCAGCGCGTGCTGGTGAAATGGGATGGTTATGAAGATACCAACACATGGGGAGGGTATGCCGAAGCTTACAAGCTGTGGCGCGCCAAATCGACCCAGGAGCGCCTCCAGTTCATTGAAGACACGCTCAAACACTACGACGACCGCGCCGCCGAGTACCCGATCAGCGCCATCCTGCTGGCCGGCACTGGCTTCGACGAATACCCACTTAACCGCCAGGTGGCCGATTTCATCGCCTGGTTCAACGCGCAAGGCTGGGAATATCCCAAACTGGTCGATGCCACCTGGTCGATGTTCTGGCAGGCGGTCGAATCCCAGCTCGAGGGACGTTTGGACAGCCTGCCGGTCACCCGCGGCGACCTGGGCTCGTCCTGGGAAGAATGGCCCGCCCAACTGGCCCATTTGAGTGTACGCAGCCGCCAGGTGCGTGAGACCACCCTGGCAGCCCAGGCAGCCGCCGCCTGCGCTTTGCGATTTCGACCCAACTACCCATTCATCCCGCAAAAACGCCCTGGATGCCGCCTGGCGCGGGTTGATAACCCACGCCGATCACAATATTGGCGGGATTACCCCAGCCATGGCAGACGATATGCGCGACCGCAAGGCCACCTACGTCTACAGCGCCGGACGCGAAAGCGCGGCGGCCCTGGAAAGCGGCCTGGCGGTCCTGGCCAGCCGTATCTGTCCCCCGGAGGAGGCCCTGCCAGGCCTGTTGGTTTTCAACTCGCTCGGTTGGGAAGCCTCCCCGGTCGTGCGCGTCATGGTCCCCGAGGCCGGTGAATACCGTGTGGAGGAATTTGGCGCCGGCAAAACTATCCCCAACGAATTGGAAACCAGCGGAGCCTGGCCCGAGCATTACCTGTCTTTCGTGGCGGCCGGTTTGCCGGCCTTCGGATACCGCTGTTACAGCCTGAAGAGGGTTTCCTCTGAACGGGTTGTCACTGAAACGCCTTCGCCAGCCGAAGCAGATTGGACCATTCAAAACCAGGCATTCTGCCTTAAGGTTGACTCAATCACATGGGGCGCTGCGCTCTTTTTACGACTTGAAAGAGCAGGGCGAGCTGGTCAATTCTGCCAGCCGTTACGGCATCAACCAGTTCCTGCACCATTCGGACGGGATCCTCTCCACCACGACGCTCCAAAAGGTTACTAAAACTATCAGCCCGTTTGCCAGCCGGTTGGTAGTTGAAATGCGCTTCCCACAGGGCAGCCTGCGCAGCACCTATATTCTTTACCCCGACTTACCTTACCTGGATATCTCCAACGAGATCGAACGCCCAGCCAGCCACGAACCGCAGTGTTCCTGGTTTGCCTTTCCCTTCGCGGTGGAATCGGGCAGTGACTTACCTGGAGGGGCTTATTTCTACGACAGCCCTGGGTCTATCTTACATGCCGGCGCAATCGAGGATGGCGGCGACCAGATCCCGGGCGCTGGCATGACCTGCTTCTGCGTGCAAACCTTTCTGGCCGTTCAGGGCGCGCAGGCGCACGCCGTGCTGGCAAGTCCCGACGCCCACTTGTTCCAGTTTGGCGAACACATCCTGCAGAAACCCCTGGCCGATTCGCGCCCGCGCAGCTCGCTGGCTCTTTCGAATGTGATGAATAATTTCACTCGCAACGATCACGCCACCAACCAGGGTGGGCAGACCCGCTTTACCTTTCGCTATCGCCTGGGCTGCGCAAGCGGTCTGATTGCCCCAGATGCCGCGCTGCGTTTTGCAGGTTCATTCGCCCGCCCGGCTGGCGCAGCCTGGCTTTCCAACGCCAACCGCCCTTCAAGCGTCGCTCCCACTCCGCAGTCTTTCGTCTCCGTCTTACCTGCCAACGTGATCGCCACCACTTTCAAAGCCGCTGATAATGGACAGGGATGGGTGCTGCGCTTATGGGAGGTGAACGGGAAAGACACCCAGGTCACAGTCGATTTGCAAGCTCTATCGGTGAAACACGCTTACCGCTGCGATCTACTCGAACGGGTCAAAGACTCGCTTGACCTCCACCATGGTGGCATGGTGCGGCTCGACATCCCGGCCCGCGGACTGGCCGCGATCCGCTTTGCATGATAGAAAACTTAGCAAACTGAAAGGAGAACATTCATATGACTGCACCTGAAATTGAACAAAGCGTCAGCTCGGTTGACAAGCTTAAAAGCCAGGAAGTCGCCCGCGAGTATAACGACTTCTGCAAATTCCGCGCCATCGTCTACGCCAAACTGATGCGGAAAATGATCGATGCTTTTGGCGAAGAGGTGCTGGATATCGGCGAGGAAGTGCGGCGTGACAACGGGCGCTATTCCGGTGAACGCGGCGTGGATGTGATTGCCAACGAACGCAAGTACAACGAAGACCCGAAGATTCTGATCCGTGAAATGGACGAAATGTGGCAGTCGTTTTCAGCCGCCTGGGCCCGCACCTGCCCGTGCGACTTCAACGCTGAACCTGAAGGGCGCTATCACGAGCTGTTCAGCCTGTGGTGTATCTATGCGGACGCTTTCCGTTCAGCGCACGAAGAGAAGATCGGCATCAGTTGGTGCTGTTGGGACATGGGCAACACGCCTACTCAGCATCCTCTCTATTGCCAGTACATGCCCAAGCACCAGCTTAAAGGCGACAATTTATGCTACCAGGTGCGGCGTCTGGCGGATACGCCCGAAGAACAGGCGCGCCTGAATTCAATCGAATATACCGGCTGGCGAAGCTGGAAGTGAGGTATAGAATGGCACTGCACAAAGAACTGTTTACTGACTTACCCCCGGCCGAAGAAATGCGCCGCGATCTCGCAGGGAACCTGGCCCAGAAGTACGAAGCGGATGGCTTTTACATATTAGTCCAGTACATTGCCGAAAAATACGGCGACCAGGCTTACAGCCTGGCAGAAGAAGTATTCCAGGAGATTGGCCTGAAATACGATGCTCAGGCGCTGCGCACACCCGACCTGGTGCGCCGCATCGATTATAACTTTACCGGCTCCAACATTTATAACCTTACGGTCAAACCCTTTGCGCCCGAGATGGCCGGCGAGCTGGTGCGCCTGTACAACGAGCAAATCCGCAAGATATCCTATGCCGCTCTGATCACCCAGGCAGACTTCCTGGAACACATCGCCGGGGTTGGGCGCCTGCTGGTGGCTTGCAACGAGGGCGGGCAGCCGGTCGGCTTTATCCACTGTATACCCGACAGTGTAGAGATGCTGGTTTATTCGCATGGGCGCATTTACGAGCTGGTGCGCAGGGCGTTGGTCGCCGCGGCGAAAGAATATTTTTCTGGGCAGACCCCCGGGCTGCTGACCGGCCAAATTCCTTACCCGTTCTACACGGCGGTTCCCGAAAATCAACTGTCAGTCATAGAAAAGGACCTTGCCCATGTGGCTGCCGGACTTACAGAGTTTTTGCCTGTTGCCTGACCCGCAAGGATAAACTATGGAAGTCATGACCGTCACAGGAGCGCTTCCGGTAGAAAGCCTGGGAGTCATCCTCCCCCATGAACATCTCTGGATGGCCTTCGACTGGCCTGGCATGTGGCCGGACGTTTCGGATTATCCTGAGCTGGTCTGGCAGGACGTCTCGATTGAAAACCTGCACGCCCTGCGCCGCAACTACTGCGCTATCCGCGATAACGCCATGCTGGACGACATCGATGAAGCCTGCCTGGAAGTCGAACGCTTCAAACACGCCGGGGGCGGGGCCATCATGGAAGTCAGCACCTATGGGTTAAATGGGAATCCTGCCGCCCTTAAAGAAATCTCGCGGCGCACCGGCGTGCCAGTCATCGCCGGCACCGGCTATTACCTGGAGCAGACTTTTTCGGATGAGGTAAAAAACCTATCTGTGGAAGGTATGTACGCCGTGATGATGCGCAACCTGTATGACGGCTTTCCTGGCACCGGCGTGCGCGCCGGCTTTATCGGCGAGGTTGGCATATCGCCAGAAATGTCCCCGACCGAGGAACGCTCGCTGCGCGCTGCCGCCCACGCCCAGCGTGATGCGGATGTGTGTATGAACATCCACATCGGTTCGGGCATGTATAAAAAAGCTATTGGTATTCTCCAGGAAGAAGGCGCCAATTTCAAGAAGTTGTCCTTCGCCCACTGCGACGGGCTCCCGGTAGACGGCGCCCGTGAGCTGGCCTGTTTGGGCATCTACGTAGAAACTGACTGCTTCGGCAATGAGTTTTACGTGGACAACGGCGCTTACGATGGGGATTGGCCCTGGTATTTCGGCAACGACGGCCAGCGCGTCCGCGCCGTTCAACGCTCGATTGAAGGTGGCCTGGCAGAGCGCCTGTTCTTTTCGCAGGATGTGTGCTCCAAAATGCAGACCGTTAATTACGGCGGCTATGGATATGCGCACCTGTTGGAGAACATACTCCCCATGCTCGAACACCTGGGCGTTTCTCACGATACCCTCTATAAAATTATGACCGATAACGTCGCACGCTATCTGTGCGGGGAATAAAGGAGCCAGGCATGAAGAAAGCCATGACAATCCTGGGACCGGTCCCCGCCGATCAATTAGGCCACATCCTGACCCACGAGCATATCCTCTCGGACGTCCCGGATTGGGGTCTGCAGCCGCTCTACCCTGAGCTGCTCGACCACAAAGTCACTATCGGCATCCTGGGCAAGCTGCGCCGGGACATCTGGAGCTGCAAAGACAATCTGCGCCTGGATGAGCCTGAAGTTTCGCTGCAGGAAGTCGCCTCATTCAAAGCTAAGGGGGGTGGTACGCTGGTGGATGTCACCTCTGTTGGGCTGAAGCGTGATATCCGCGGCGTGACTGAGATCGCCCGGGCGACCGGCGTACACGTGGTGGCAGGCACCGGGCTTTACATCCACTCCGGCCACCCAGCTTACGTGGCACGCCAGGCGGCCGACGAACTGGCGGCCTGGATGATCGCCGAAATACAGGAGGGCATCGAAGGTACCGGCATGCGGGCCGGCATCATCGGCGAGATTGGCATTTCTTCGCCCATGCACCAGGATGAAGAAAAGGTGCTGCGCGCCGCCCTGCGCGCCCAGCGCTCCACTGGCGCGCCGCTCTCCATCCACCAGTGGGGCGGACAAAGCCTGGAGAAAATCGACGCCCTGGTCCAGGAAGAAGGCGTTTCCCCCGCCAATATTATCCTGTGCCATTTGACCACGGTCAGCCAGGAACAGCGTTTTTGGGCAGCCGAGCGCGGCTTTTACCTGGGAATCGACAGCTTCGGCCACGAGTACTACACAGATGCCCTGGCGGGTAAAATTCTCCAGGACCCGGGCCGTATTCAGATGGTCAGGGACCTGATCGAGCGGGGACATCTGCGCCAGATCCTGCTGTCGAATGACCTGGGTTTAAAGATGCTGCAGAAAAAATATGGTGGGTGGGGCTACGAGCATATCCTGGTCAACATTAAACCCTTCATGCTGCGTATGGACATCCCCCCTAAAGCGATTGACACCCTGCTGTATTACAACCCGGCCCGGCTGATGGCTTATCTGGATTGACCTTATTTTTGAAAAATGTGGAGATGGGTTAAAAAATGCAACCAACTGGCGAAACAATGCGGGCGATAATCTGGGAAGGTGTGGGACGCGTCAGCGTGCAGCGCCGCCCAGTACCGCAGCCCGGTCCGCATCAGGCCCTGGTGGAAATTATCACCAACGGCCTGTGTTCGAGTGACTACCCGATCGTGGAAGGACAGGTAGAGGGTTCCTTCCCAGGTATGATCCTGGGCCACGAACCGGTCGGGCGCGTGATTGCCCTGGGATGGCCAGGAGGCTCAGGGATGACCTTCCCTGCCCTGGGGCAGCGCGTGGCGCTGGACACGATGATTGCCTGCGGCAAATGCCGCTTCTGTAAAGAAGGCCATCCCGAGCTTTGCATGGCTTCCACTGAAATCGGTTTTTCGGCCGACGGCTGTTTCAGCGACTATGCCGTCTTCCCAGCGGAAAACCTGCATGTGCTGCCAGACAGCATCAGCGACCTGGAAGGCACGATGATCGAAGCATTGACCTGCCAGCTTGGCGCAGTGGATGCCCTCGATATTAAATTCGGGGAATCGGTCGCCATTATTGGCAGCGGGCTGGCTGCGCTGACCTTTGTGCAGTTAGCGCGGCTGAAAGGCGCCGGTAAGATTGGCGTTTCGATGAAAAACCTTCCGGAACGCGCCAAACTGGCTGAAAAACTGGGTGCAGACCTGGTCGTCACCACCGGCCCGCAAGGGCTGCGTGACTTGCCGAAGGCACGCGCCGACGACGGCTATGATGTGACCATCGACGCCATTGGGGTACAGGATGCCGCTCTGGCAGCCTTAGAGCTGGCCCGCCGCGGTGGGAAAGTCTTGCTGTACGGCCTGGCCAATGCAATCATCGACCATTTTCCAGTAGGCGTGGTCATTTTTCGCAACCTGACTTTATACGGGCGCACCTCGGCCCCGCGCATGTGGGAGCCCGCCATCGATCTGTTAAACCGCCGCGCCCTGCAATTGGAGCAGTTTGTAGGCGCAGTGGTGACCCTGGAAGAGATTCCCGACCTGTTGGTGAACCGAACGCGTCACCCGCGCATGCTCAAACGGGTAGTACGAGTGCAAAGCTAATTTTTCTGCAGGAGTTGATGTATGCTGCTAAAACCTGTTGAACGAAATACTCTAGTAGAATCGGTGGTCGACCAGCTGTTAGCATTGATCAAGGATGGATCGCTGGCGCCTGGCGAGCGGCTGCCTTCGGAACGTGACCTGATGAAGAGTCTCAATGTGGGCAGGTCGACCGTCCGTGAGGCGCTGCGCAGCCTGGTGATGATGAACCTGGTCGACATGCGCCCCGGGCAAGGCTCTTTTATCAAAGAAATGAGCCTGAGCAGCATCATCAACCCCGAGATGCTTTCGACTCTGATGGATCGCAACCTGACCGCCGACCTGCTCGAAACGCGCAAGATGATCGAACCTCCCGCCATAGAGCTGGCTGCCAAACGCGCCACCGCAGAAGAGCTGGTCAACCTCCAGTCGATTGTAGATGAGTGCCGCAAGCTGCACGCCAGGGGTAATTCAACCGCCGAACCCTCAGCCCGATTGCACCTTGAGATAACCCATTGCACCCATAACGGGGTACTGGTCATGTTCATTGAGTCTGTGCTTGGCCTGCTGACTGAACGCGGCACCCAGTTGGAGCTCCATCGAGGTTACTACGATTGGGAAATCAACTCGCACCAGGAGCTGGTAGATGCGCTTATTGCCCGGGATGGACACCTGGCCCACCGCCTGATGGCTCGTCACCTGGAAGAATCTTTCCGCTGGTTGTACGACCAAAGCGTGTCAAATAACGGAGGTTGATATGTCCGAACTTGTTATCCACAGGCGAGGGATAAGCCCGCAGCAGCGCCGCAACCTGATCAATGGTCTACTATTTGCCTCGCCTTGGATTATTGGTTTCCTGATCTTTATGTTATACCCGATGGGCTCCTCCATTTACTACAGCCTGACCAACTACACCCTCGGCCCCAAACCGATTCATTTCGTCGGCCTCGATAATTACACCAGCCTTTTCTCCGATGCCCAGTTAGGCAATGCCCTGTGGAATACCATGTATCTGACGTTCGTTGGCAACCCCATCTGGCTGATCTTCGGGTTTGTCACCGCCTTGCTGCTGAATTTGCCTGTGCGCGGCCAGCCGCTCTACCGGACGATATATTTTCTGCCCATGGCGGTCCCGCTAGTGCCGATGAGCCTGGCCTGGGTGTGGATGCTCAATCCCCAATTGGGCCTGGTCAACAATCTTTTACAACTGGTGCATATCCAGGGACCCAACTGGTTTGCCGACCCGCTTTGGTCAAAGCCGGCGCTCATCCTGATGGAGTGCTGGCCAATCGCTATTGTCACGGTGGTTTACCTGGCCGCCTTGCAGGGTATTCCCAAGGAGTTGTACGAAGCGGCCGAGCTGGATGGCGCCTCAGGCTGGCACAAGATGATCCGCATCACCTTCCCGCTCGTCTCGCCGGCTACCCTTTTCAACCTGATCACCGGGATGATCTGGTCGTTACAGGTGTTTACCCCGGTGTTCATCATCGGAACGGCAGGGGGCGGCACCAACGGCGCGTCTTCCGGCGCTCCCCAGGGCTCGCTGATGGTTTACGGGCTGTACCTGTACCGCCAGGCTTTTGTTTACTTGAAGATGGGTTATGCCACCGCCCTGGCCTGGGGGCTGTTCTTCATTATCCTGGCAGTCACCCTGCTGACCATCTGGGTCTCTAACCGGTATACCTATTACGAAAGCGCCGAGATGCGGTGAGTTGGAGAAAAAGAGCATGACATCGACCACCAAACTTGTCCCCGACCAACGCAGTATTCCCTGGTCTCGCACCAAATCGTTCCAGAGCCGCTTTAACTCGGGCCTCTCGCACCTAGTGATCTGGATCGTGGGGCTGTTCTTTTTCATCCCCTGGTTGTTTATCGTGTCAGCCTCGCTGAAAACCTTCGACAAAGTGCTGGCGCTGCCCGTCCAATGGATCCCAAATCCGGTCCGCCTGATGAACTACGTGGATGCGGTCACCAAGATTCCCTTCTTGCTGTACCTGGGCAACACCATGTTTATCGCCATCTTGAATGTGCTGGGAACCATCCTGTCGAGCGCGCTGGTGGCTTACAGCTTTTCGCGCATTCGCTGGCCTGGGCGCAACGTGGTTTTTTACCTGATTCTAGCGACGATGATGCTGCCTTCTTCTGTAACGATGATCCCGCTCTTCATCATCTTCACCAAAATCAAATGGATCAACACCTTCTATCCCCTGGTAATCCCGCCTTTCTTCGGCAACCCATTCTACATCTTCTTGCTGCGGCAGTTCTTCGCCGGCATCCCCTCCGAGCTTTCAGACGCAGCCCGCATCGACGGCTGTTCGGAGTGGGATACCTTCTGGCGGATCATCCTTCCTTTGTCAACCCCGGCCATGGCCGCTGTGGCAATCCTGACCTTCCAGGGTAGTTACAACGATTTAATCGGCCCCTTGCTGTACCTGACCAGTGATAAACTGTGGACCCTGTCGATCGGAATACAGAGGTTCGTCGGCGTCCACGGTTCTGAATGGCATCTCTTAATGGCTGCCTCGGTCCTGATGACTTTGCCGATGATCATCCTGTTCCTGTGGCAGCAAAGAGCGTTTGTGCAGGGTATCGTAACCTCTGGCCTGAAAGGCTAGAGGAAATAGACCAACTATTTGTTAGGAGGAACCATGAAAGACCTGTCAATCTCAAAGAAGTTTTCTCGCCGGGACTTTTTAAGGATGGCCGGAGTGGCCGCCGGAGCAGCCGCCCTGGCTGCCGCCGGAGCGGCATGCGCGCCCCAGCCAACTGCTGCACCGGCTGCGCCGGCCGCGACATCCGCGCCAGCGGCGACTGCCGCCGTAACCCAACCAACCCAGGCGCCTGCCGCTCCATCCGGAAGCGTTGACCTGCTCTACTGGGACAACAACGCCTTCGAGTTCTACCAGAAACCCTGGGATGAGAAATTCCCCGCCCTGATCAAGGAGAAAATTCCCAACGCCAAACTAACCATCGCCCATGCCCAGGATGGAGATAAATTCCTGACCGCCATCAACGCAGGCACCCCGCCAGACTTGTTCTTCACCTGGGACCAGAGTGGGAAAGTAGGTTCCTGGATCAATGGAGGGCTGCTCCTGCCATTAGATGACATGATGGCCGTCGATGGGCTTACCAAGGATATGTTCCCCTCTGGCATGCTCGATCAGGCCTCTTATGGCGGTAAAACCTACGGCATTCCCATGCTGGCGGATGCCTTCCAGTTGTGGTGGCGTCCTGACCTGTTAAAAGAAGCCGGGATTACCGACCCCCCTAAGACCATCGAAGATTACTGGGCCATCGGCGAACAGTTAACCCAAAAAGACTCGAGTGGCAAGATCACCCGCTTGGGAGCCATGATGCCAGCCGGCTGGGATGTGCTTAGCTGGTGTGTGTCTTTTGGCGGGCAAATCTGGGACCCGGAAACCAAGCAGGTCACTCCCGACCATCCCGGCATCCTGGCTGCCTGGGAAGATATGGCTGCCCAATGGAAGAAATATGACCCGGCAGCCCTGGATTTATTCAATTCCAGCCTGGGCGCCGGATTCACTGCCGAAGATCCTTTCCTGAAGGATAAATTTGTGATGAAGAGCGATGCTGAGTGGAACGCGGACATCATCCGTTCCAACGCTCCCACCTGGAAACGCGGCGTTAATTTCGAGGTCGGACACCACCCCTACCCGGCGGCTAAACCAGACCTGCTTAACAACGTAGACCTGGAAACCTACCCGGTCGTCATCCCCTACAATGCCAAACAGAAAGAGCTGGGTTGGAAGGCCACCGCAGCCATGAACGACAATGAGTTCGTGGTGTGGTGGGCAACTTTGCTGGTCAATTTGCCGCAGACCAAGAAAGCCCTGGCGGACCCGCGCGTCCAGGCCATCGCCGGTCTGGATATCAACGCCAAAATTTTACTTGAGGAAAATGGCAACTTCCGCCCGTTATTCCCGGCCATGCCAATCGGCGCCGAATACCAGGATGCCTTCAACCGCGAGTTCGACCTGGTGATCCACCAGAAAAAATCCGCCGCGGACGCGCTGGCAGGCCTGAAGACAGAGCTCCAACCCCAGTTGGATGCAAAACTCAAGAGCTAGCTGGCTCGCATGAGCCAATCCATGGGAACGCGCCGTAAAGATTGCGGTGCAATCGACGGATTGTATGGGTGCAGAGGTTTTCAAGATTTTTCCATCTTGAAACCTCTGCGCCCACCCGTGGAGGAATTTATATTCGAAATCTAGTAGTTAGGACAACCATGGACGAGGCCCGTTCTCACCTCCTGCAGCTGCTCGCCAGCCATGAAACCTGGCGCAGCCAGACCATCAATCTCATTGCCTCCGAAAATGCGCTCAGCCCGGCCGTGCGCCGCGCCCTCAACAGCGACCTGGTGCAGCGCTACGGAGACTATTCAGGGCGGGACCTGTCTGACCGGCGCTACCGGGGCAACCGCTACATCGAGCTGATCGAGCGCGAAGCGGTGCGCATCGCCCAGGAAACGTTCAAGGCCAGGTATGTCGAGCTTCGCCCCATCTCCGGGCACGTGGCCGGAGCTGCCGTGTTGATGGGTTTGTGCCGGCCCGGCGACCTGGTGCTGGAACCCGGCCGCGACGCCGGAGGGCACCGCGAAGCTGGAAAATTCGCCTCTTCTGCCATGGCGCCGTTGGAGGTCGGTTACCTGCCCTTTGACCCCGTTCGCTATAATATTGACCTGGACCGCTTTTCTGACCTGCTCCAAAAACGCCGGCCGCAGGTAG
Organism: uncultured Chloroflexia bacterium; assembly: GCA_963820415.1. Lineage (GTDB taxonomy): Bacteria > Chloroflexota > Anaerolineae > Anaerolineales > Anaerolineaceae > CAWFZT01. The sequence goes on from CAWFZT010000008.1 coordinate 37,809, forward strand.
TTATCCTGGGTTCCAGCAATTTCCTGTTCCCCCACCCGGTGGAGCAAGTCGCCGGGCTGCTCAAAGCCTTGGCACCGGAGACCGTGCTGGTCTACGACGGATCACACGTCATGGGTTTTCTGGCCTCGGGGGTGTTCCAGCACCCGCTGGAAGAAGGCGCCGGCCTGGTCTTCGGCAGCACCCACAAGACGCTGCCCGGGCCACAGGGCGGTATTATTTTTTCCAACCGGGACGACTTGATGGAAAAAGTTTGCCAGGCCACCTACCCGGCCCTGGTCACCAACCATCATCTCTTCCGCATTCCAGCCCTGGCGCTGGCCCTGTTGGAAATGCAGCAGTGGGGAGCCGCCTACACCGGACAGGTGATCGCCAATGCCCAGGCGCTGGGGGCAGCCCTTGAACAAAAAGGCGTTCCCTGCGTATGTGTGGATGGCCTCTACACCCGTTCGCATACTATCCTGGCCTGCGTGAGCAAGTTTGGCAAGGGCGCCGAATTGGCTGCCCGCCTGGAAGACTGTGGGATCATCACAACCGCCGCTCACCTGCCTGATTATTGGGGGTTAGAAGGCTTGCGCCTGGGCACCCAGGAAATCACCCGCCGGGGCGCTGGGCAAGATCACATGCAGCAGATCGCCAGCCTGATCGAGCAGGCTCTGGGCGGATCGCGCTCTCCAGAGGCAATCCGGGCTGATTCGGCCGGCTTCGTCACCGGGCTGGGGCCAGTTCAATATACATGGATGGATGAAGCCAAATGACCGGAACCATTCTCGCCATTGATCTTGGCCTGACCAATTGTAAAACCGTCTTCTTCCAACTGGATGGGACTATCTGCGAGCGCGAATCGCTGCCTTATCCTACCTATAAACGCCAGACTGGTTGGGTGGAACAGGAACCCGAAGATTGGTGGCAGGCGGTCATCAAAAGCGTGCAGGAGGTCGGATGGCGCAACCCTGCCTTATTGGCCTCTGTGTGTGCCATCTCTGTCACCGGGCACATGCACTCGCTGGTATGCCAGGGTGACGATCAACGCCCTCTCGGGCCAAGCCTGGTGCTGGGCGACCAGCGCAGCCTGGCTGAATCAGATTTCATCGTCAAAAGCATTGGGCTGGAACATATTTATCACCTGACCGGGGCGCGGATGGACGCTTCCATGCCGCTGGCCAAGATTTGCTGGCTGCAAAGGCATTCACCCGAGATCCCCAAAAAAACCCGGGCTTTCCTGGCCTGCAAGGACTGGCTGCGCCACCGTCTGACTGGCGACCTTCTGACCGATCCAATTGACGCCTGCGGCACCTCGCTTTATGACCTCCAGGCCGCCAACTGGGCACCCGAGCTGGTAAAGTTAGCCGGGATCCAGATGGACCAGATGCCCAGGGTAGCTGATCCATGCTCGTTGGCCGGACTGCTGACGGTGGAAGCCGCCACCGCCCTGGGCTTGAAAGCGGGCATTCCAGTGGTGGTAGGCGCAGGCGATGACGTGGAAGTGCTTGGCAACGGCTTGATGGGTCCCGGGGCATCACTGGAACATCTCGGCACAACCGGTTCGATCCTCACCTGTGCCGATCGGCTGGCTTACGACCCAAACATGGCTGTGGAAGTCTACCCCCATGCCGCACCTGGCTTGTGGGTGCTGGGTGGTTCGGTGACTGCGGCAGGCATGGCTTTGGAATGGGCTCAAAAAGCCCTCCAGTACGCGGGCTCAGAAGACCTGACAATTATCAATGACCTGCCCTGCCTGCCTCGTCCCAGGTTAGAAGAACCGTTGATCTTCGTGCCGCATATTTATGGCGAACGCTGCCCGGAATGGGAGCCACGCGCCCGCGGGACCTGGTGCGGGTTGAGCGCGACCCATACCCAGGCTGACCTGCGCCAGGCCGTTCTGGAAGGCATCGCTTTTTCGCTGAAAAACGTGCTCGACCGGATCGAGGTATTAGCTGGTCGGCAGAACCGCATCACAGTAGGGGCGCGCGAGCTGGCAAACCCGGGCTGGTCCGGGCTGCGCGCCACCATCTACCAGCGCCCTCTGGCGGTGCTCAACACCGAAGAACCCACCGCCCTGGGAGCGATGATCCTGGCAGCCGTAGGCATCGGTGTATATCCCAACCTGGCTGAAGCAGTGAAAACGGTTACGGGATGGAAGGCGCGTGTCGAGCCATCACCAGAAGCAACCGAGGAATACCAGCGCCTGTACGAACTGTACCTGGACGCCGCTAGTGCCCAGCGGAATTTAATGCTGCAGTGGCAAGCCAGGTTAGGAACGGCCTGATCTGCATACTTTTGGAAAAAGCTGCCTGGCCTAAAGAATTACACCCCGGATAAAATTCCATGGATTACACTCTTACCCGAGAAGAATTGATCGAACGTGCTGCTGGACTGCGCCAGCGCATGGACAAGGCCGGATTGGACGCCCTGCTGCTGACCACCGGTGATAATCTCAAATACGTCAGCGGCTACCCATCGCCGGTGCGCAGCGGGCCGCGGCCGTTTCTATTCATCCTGGCCTTGACCGGCGCGCCGGTCTTCATCGTCCACGCTGGGCGTGAAGGCGAGGCCCGGCGCTTTTCGTGGGCCGAGGACATCCGCACTTATTACCCGCTTTCCCACGCTCCTGTAGAACAAATTGTGACCACCCTGGGCGAGCTGAAGCTGGAAAACGCCCGCATCGGGGTGGAGATCGGGTCCGAACAGTGCCTGGATATCCCGCTGACCGATTTCTGGGCGATCCAGGCGCGCCTGCCTGGGGCGGTATTTGTTGATTCGGCGCCTGTATTGTGGGGGGCGCGACAGCATAAAACCGACAAGGAAATTGCCCGCCTCCGCCAGGCCTGTCGCATCACCGGCGTGGCCTATGACCAGATCTACGCCAGCATGCACGCTGGCATGACCGAGCAGGCCGCCGCCCAGATGATGAAGGATGCCATGCTCGCCCAGGGCGCCGAAGATACCTGGCTGATGATGACCTCCGGAATTGGCAACTACGACCTGATTTCGCGCGGGCCAGGACCGCGACGACTTGAGAAGGGAGACTTTGTTTATATAGACGGTGGATGCAGTGTAGCCGGCTACTGGTCAGATTTCGACCGAGTGGGTGTGGTAGGCATCCCCACCCCTGCCCAGGCGGAAGCTCAACAGGTGGCTGAAGAAATTACACAAACCGGCGTCGAACTGGTGCGCCCGGGCGCAAGTACGCGTGAAATTGCCAGGCGCTGCACCGAAGCGATCAAGCGCTTCCCTTACCCGGTTACCTCAGATATCGGCTACCTGGCCGCCCGCATCGGGCATGGCATTGGCATGACTGCCCTGGAACCCCCCAATATCGCCGAATATGAGGATACTATTCTCGAAGCAGGGATGGTGATCACCATCGAGCCCGGCGTGGCAACTGGCTTTGGCGTGTTCCACGTCGAGCAGGATGTGCTGGTGACTGAGAGCGGGCACGAAGTGCTTTCGACCGCCCATACTGGCATAAGGCAGATCGGAGCTTAGCCAAGGCATGCTCCTCTTGAAGGAAACCATCCGAAGCTGGATCGGCCGCCAGGAAGTCATCGACCTGGCCAGGCGGCTGGTGGCGCGGCCGAGTGAAAACCCGCCTGGCAAAGAAACGGCTGTAGCGCGCCTGTTGGGAAAGTTCTTACGCCCGGCCGGTTTGAAGGTGACCTACCAGGCCATTTACCCCAGGCGTTCGAACCTGGTGGCGCGCCTGGACGGGCATGGAAGCGGACCGACCCTCCTGTTGTGCGGTCACAGTGACACTATGCTGGTCTCCAGCGGATGGTCGATTGACCCGTTCGGCGGGCAGGTCGTGGATGGAAAGTTGTTCGGGCGCGGGTCGGCGGATATGAAAGGTGGGCTGGCCGCCATGGCGGTTGCCTGCGCCGCCTTGGGACGCGCAAAAATTCCTTTGAAAGGCAGCCTGGTCTTCGCAGCTGTAATCGACGAGGAAAACCGCGGCATTGGCGCACAGCGCCTGGTAGAATCCGGCCTCAAAGCCGATTGGGCGGTGATTGGCGAACCTACCGGAAATATGCCGGTGATTGTTTCCAACGGCCAGATCAATTTTGAGTTTACTTTACATGGGCAAGCCGGGCACGGCAGCACACCCTCCGGCGGGCGTAGCGCCATAATTGATGGCATCCACCTGGTCAATGCCATTTTAAAGTATGCCGATCAGGAGCTTCCCGGGCGTGCGCACCCCCTGGTGGGGTCTGCCAGTCTCAACATCGGCACCTTCCACGGCGGAATTCAGACCTCAATTATTCCGGACACCTGCGAAATTACCATCGACCGGCGGGTGGCCCCGGGTGAGACGACATCCGAGGCTATCCAGGAAATGCAAAGTATCCTGGCGGCCGTACGAGTAGAATTTCCGGGACTGGAAGCAGACATGACCATCCCTTACTGCCTGCCGCCCGTGGAAATTTCCGCAGATGCCCCCATCGTTCGCTGGCTGTGCGAGGCGACGGCCGCATTCACCGGCCACCAACCCAACCTGACCGGCATGCGCGCCACCACCGATGCCGCCACGCTGGCAGGCAATGGAGGCATCCCGACTGTCGTATTCGGCCCGGGCAGCATCGCCCAGGCTCACAAACCCGACGAGTTCATCGATATAAACGAGATGATTGACGCGGCTTGTATTTACACGTATACCGCAGTTCAATTACTCACGTGAAAGAAAAGGTAGTTAATTCTATGTCTAAACCGGATATGCAAGGCAAAGTAGCCATTGTAACCGGCGCCAGCCAGGGGATCGGGCGCGCCGCCGCCATCGAGCTGGCGCGTGAAGGCGCCTGCGTTGTGGTAGCTGCCCGTTCGAAATCCGGGTGCGAAGAGACCGTCAGCCTGGCCAATGCCGCCGGACGTGAGGCGGGCGGTCAGGCTATCGCCGTACCGACCGACGTAAGCCTCAGTGAAGACGTGCAGCGCATGGTTCAGGCGGCGGTGGATACTTTTGGCGGGCTGGACGTGCTTTTCAACAATGCCGGGATTTCCATCGATCTGCCGGTCGAAGAACTGTCCGAAGAGGAATGGGACCGGGTGATCGACATCAATCTGAAAGGTCACTTCCTGTGCGCCAAATACGCCATCCCGCATCTGCGGGCGCGCGGCGGCGGGGTGATCATCAATATGTCCTCCGTGCTCGGCATGTCGGCCTTGCCCAAGATCGCGGCTTACTGCTCGACCAAGTACGCCATCCTTGGGCTGACTCAGGTGCTGGCGCTCGAGCTGGCGCGAGACGGTATCCGCGTCAACGCCGTAGCGCCGGGCAGCGTGGATACAGCCTTGTTGTGGGGCACGCTCAAAGGGGAAGATTTGGAGCAGGCGCGCCAGACCTGCACCGAAGCCCAGCCGGTCGGCTACATCGGCACCCCCCAGCAGATTGCCCGCGCTGTGGTGTGGCTGGCCAAGAACGAAGTCGATTTTATGACCGGCGCCTGCCTGCTGATCGATGGCGGGATGATGGCGAAATTCCCCGGCCCCATGTAAAAGTGAACCGGTCCAATAAGAAATCCAGGTGCATTAGCATGGAAACCCACGTCCTCGAAAACCGTATCAGCCGCCTGCGCGAGCAAATCGCCGGCGCCGGCATGCGCGCCGCCGTGCTTTCACGCCCGCAGCATATCTTTTACTTTACCGGCGTGATGCCTGGCACGGCCCCGGCCCTGCTGCTGGTGACCCAGATCCGCACGCTGGGGATTGCCCCCGCCCCGCTGGGAGCGGTTGAAACGCTGACCTATGTGGATTACGACATCCACAAAGGTTGGAACGTCTTTGCCTCCGTAGCCGAGCTGCTGGACCGGGCGCTGACCGACCTTTTCCCGATCGGGCGCATCGTTGGGCTGGAGTTGGATCATTTTCCGGCCATCTGGATGCCAATTGCGCTGCGCCACCTGCGTGAAACGCGCCCACTCAAAGACTTGCTATGGAAAATCGAGTGTAATAAAGACTCCCAGGAACTGCAACAGATCGCCGCCAATGTAGCCGGCAATGACCGCATCTTCCAGGCAGTTCAGGCGGCCTTGCGCCCGGGTATGCCCGAGCTAGAGCTGTGGTCGGTCGTCCAGAACGGCCTGAACCAGAATGGCGGCGGGCCGGTGTTGCTGGAAGCCGACCTGGGCGCAGGCGTAAAAGGCAGCAACCCCGACGCCAAACCGGGCAATGAGACGTTGAAGCAGGGTGGGACGGTTTTCATCGATATCTATTCCAACACGCACGGATACTATGCCGATACAACGCGCGTCTTTGCGCTTGGCCATCCCAGCCAGCGCCACAAGGAAGTCTTTGGCGTTCTGCAGGCAGCTTTACAGGCTGGCATAGCCCGCCTCCTGCCAGGTACGCCGGCCAACCAGGTGGATGCCGCTGTTCGCGGGGTGATTGAACGCGCCGGTTACGGCGAGAACTTCCCCCATCACAGCGGGCACGCCTACGGTTTATTCCAACAGGAAAGGCCTTACTTCATCCCGGCTGAAACAACCCCGCTAGAAGCGGGGATGGTCGTCACCCTCGAACCGGGCATTTACATCCCCGGCTGGGCAGGTATGCGCCTGGAAGGAAATTTTGTCATCGAGCCAAACGGCGCCCGCCGCCTGGACAGCTTTCCTTCCGACCTGGTGGTGTGCGGGTAGTTTTTCAACCTTTTTATTCAATCTCAAACCCATATTTTCCCCTGAGGAGGATAAAATGATTGTCAGACCCAAAGAATTTACCGGCGTACTGAAGAATCCCTGGATGGGCTGGGGCTTGTGGGCAGGCCCGATCTACTTTACCGGCGCTCCGCGCACATTGGAAGAGAATACTACCGGCTTCGGTGACGACGCGCCCCTCTTCCAATGGGTTCTGCTGGACTGGATGTGGGCAGATCTCGAACCACAGGAAGGCCAGTTCGACTGGGCGCCGCTGGATACCATCATCCAATACTGGGCTCAGCGCGGCAAGCAAATAAACTTGCGCATCTGGGTAACCGATGACCCCGGCTGGGATGGCGCTCCGGGCGCCGCCTGGGCCTGTCCCAAGTGGGTTTACGACGCCGGCCTGCGCTGGCGTGATTATCAGGGGGAAGGCGGCACGGCGAAGCGAGAGCCGGATTACGCCGATCCTTCCTTCCAGACAGTGTTCATGCCGCGTTTGAAAAATCTGTTACAGGCGGTGGCTAACCGCTACGATCATCCCGGGCATCCCTTCAACTTCTTTGGGTGTATGGGCTACGGGCAGTGGGGAGAATGGCACACGCTCTGGTCGAACTATCCCTGGCCAAGCAAAAAGGTCAAGCACGATGTGCTGGCCGGCATCGTCAACCTGTATGCGGACACCTTTCAAAATATAGACCTGGCCATCTCCTACTGTCTGGATACTTTCACCATTGGCGAGACGGCCGCGCCTTTCCTGAAAGATTATATGTCGTTTCTCGAACGCCAGGGACGCGACAGCCTGGACGACTTCCTATACCGCCAGGCGCTCGACATTGCCATGCAGCGCGGCTTCCTGCTCGGCCGGCACGGCTTCATCGATGGGCTGTGGCACAACGACAGACTCATTATGCAGAACGAGTGGAAGCGCACCGCACTGTATGCCGAGGCCAACTGGTGTTACACCGATATCAAGGATCAGGGCACCCACGGCACGCTGGATGAGAATATCGACATCATGCTGGAATGGCACTCGACCTACGGGCACTTTTACACCGGTGCGGCCTCTTACCGGCGCACCATGCGCGACGACCCGCAGTCCTACGCGCGCGGCCTCAAACCCGGCGGGCTGGGCTACCGCTTTGTGCTAAAGGAAGCCAGTTGGCCCGACCAGGCCCACCCCGGCCATCTCCTGCTCTTCCAACAAAACTGGCAAAACCAGAATGTGGCCCGCCTGCACAAGCGCCATTTACTGACCCTGTACTTGAGCGGTGCAGACGGAAATGACGTATTCTCTGAGCCGGATCGAGCCTTCAACTCCACTTCCTGGATATCCGGCGAGGATTACGCCTTTACCTCCATCTATCACCTGCCCAAAGACCTGCCCGCCGGCGCCTACGACCTGTCGATCGCCATGACCGACCTGGACGGCACACCGCGTATCGCTCTGGGCATCGAAGGCGGCGATGACCGGCTGCGCTACAAGCTGGGCAAAATCGAAGTCGTCTAGCATTATTCTGTCAATGACTGCTCAATTTAACCTGGTTACTTAGCCTGCTGGCGAACCCAATCCTGATAGAACAATCCCAGCGGGCTAAGCATGCCTTTCTATTCGTTTTCTACTGTAGTCGTACCATCTGCGGCTTGAGCAGAATTTCGCCAATATTTCCATTAACGCAAACCAACTCGGCTGAAAAACAGGCGCCTTTCCGGTCTGCCCAGGGTATACTATCCTGACCTGGTCCAGGGCGGTATTTGTCTGGTTGGACAAATCCTTGAATTCAGCCGGTATCGGCGCACTGAAGTAAATTATAGGGATTATTCTGATCATCGCCGGTTACGACAGGATATTAAAGAGGATGAGAACTCATTTATTGTCGACTTTCCTGGTTGTATAAACCCTGCCAATGCGGTATATTTATGGTAAATATTATCTAAAATCTTCAGGGCAATTATTGATCTGAGTTATAAGAATAAAATGCGTTGAAATTATAGGTGCGCTTTCTTCAAGGGAGGTTGATATGTTAACCGTAAAGCTTTTTGGCAGCGGCAATGCATATTTTTATGATCGACCGATGGATGGGTTCCCATTCCACCATTCTTATTTGGTCTTCTGCTATCTACTGCTGAACCGCCAACGTATACAAAATCGAGAACGACTGGCATCAGTCTTCTGGGGAAATTACTCCACCAACGTCTCGCGCAAATATTTACGTAATGCTCTGTGGAAGCTGCGTTCTGTCTTCCAATCCGTGGGCGCAGAGCTCGAGGATTATCTTCAAGTTAACGATGACAGCATCGCCTTCCAGTGCGCCAGCCCTTACCAGCTTGATGTAGAAACATTTGAAACACTCTTATCCACTACCCGTGCTCTTCAAGGTGAAGAGCTTAGCCAGGACCAGGCACAGCAACTGAAACAGGCCATTGAGCTTTACGACGGTGACCTGCTTGAAGGGGTGGACGAGGAATGGTGCCTGTATGAACGCGAACGTTTGAGCTTAATGCACCTGAATACGCTGCTCAAATTGATGGTCTATAATCGTTCCCATCACATGTACACCCTCGGCCTCGAATATGGGGAACGCATCCTGGCTTTCGACAATACGCGTGAAAACGTCCACCGCGAAATAATGCTGCTTTATTGGCTATTAGGTGAACCGCAAATGGCCCTGGTTCAGTTCCATCGCTGCGAACAAATCCTGCACGACCAGGTGGGTGTTGAGCCATCCGAAGAGACCAGGAACCTTTACCAGCAAATGCTGCACCACCGCTTTTCAATGCCCACACAGGTCTTTATCCCAACAGGTTCAATTGAAAATCCCAAAAACTTCAGCCCAGAGACAGCCACCGAATATGCCATTCATGAAATCCAGCACCTCCGCCAGGTGATCGAAGAGACCAAAACCGGGCTGGCGCGGGTAGAAGAACTGCTTGAACAAGCCAGGATTAATAGCAAATAGCTAAAAAGACGCACTTACACTCTACTGCAAGACGCTGCAAAGGCGTCTTAGAGACCTTGCCGCGCTAGCATAAAGGAAAATTAATCCTTCTTTGTGGTTTTGTAACGTCCCCCCTGATCGCTTAGGGAGGATATTAGCCTGTTTCCAGCAGGCGCGAGGCAAGGTCCCCATGAAGGAAGACGACAGCAACGACGATACCCAATCCTTTATCTTACGCATCTGGAATGATGCCCCCCCCGGAGGCAGCAGAAATATGAAGAACTGGAGGGGCTCGATTGTGCATGTTGGCAGCGGCAAACGTATTTACTTCCATAATCTGAACAGTATTACTCCCTTCATCCAGAAGCAGACCGGCATGGGAGCCAGGACAGTTGTCGCCTGGTTGAAATCACTCTTCTGGAAAACCGGGTAGAAATAATACTCAGCGAAAAATACTCGGAATTACATGGCATTCCTGTAAAAGAAGTGGAGCGTATGTGATGGAAGGAACCTCTGGCATATCGGTTGAATACACCCTGGCGTTACTGGCCCGCCTGGACTTATGGATTCAACGCGAGGTCATTCGATTTCGCGTAAACACTCCGACCCACCAGGATGAGGAGTACCGCGGTCTGTACATTTCGGATGAAGAAGTAGATGATCTTTTAAAGAGCCAGTTGCCTGTTCATTCCTCCAGCCAGCCCGTCAGTCTTCCTCAGGAGGTAGAACAGGCGCTGGACCGGAACTCTTCAACGATTGATGCTCGTATCGCTGCCCTGAAAGAACAGGCACAGGCCACCCAACAAATCCTGCGCTTTGACCGTTTGTTGGAATTGTTCGGCCTTTCCGAAATCGAACGCCAAATCTTATTGATTTGCCTGGCGCCTGAGTTGGATTTGAAATATGAACGCCTGTACGCCTACCTGCAGGATGATGTCACCAAGAAACGTCCAACTTTAGACCTGGTGATGCGCCTGCTGTGCCCGACCCTGGAGGCGCGTTTAGATGTCAGACGAGCCCTGGAACCGGGCTCTGCGTTGCTGGAGTGGGAACTGCTCACCCTGCACGACGATCCAGGCGCCCGGCGCCCCTCTTTGCCGGCGCGCTACCTAAAAATTGATGATCGGATTGCTCGCTACCTGTTAAGTGGTGACCAGATCGACGGCCGGCTGCTGGAACTGATCGACCCCCAGGTGGGCAAGCCACTTGCGGCAATACCGGAAGACATCCAACAGCGCCTTTCACTGTGGGCCTCTGGCTGGGATCGAACCTGGAAAAATGTCTCCCCGGTCATCTTATTCAACGGGCGTTATGGCTCGGGACGGCATACAGCCGTCCTTCACCTCGCCAACGCCATTGGTAAACCAACTCTGATGCTGAGCATGGCAGGGCTGCCCTACAGCGGCCTGCGGCCGGACCAGGCTGTCCACCTGGCTGAGCGGGAAGCTTTGCTGAGCGGTGGGCTGGTCAGTTGGGACCAGTTGGATGATCTGCTACAATTCGATAGAGAAAGCGAGCTGTCCAGGGACCGGGAAGCCTTTATCCGTTCGCTGGCAGACAGCCATACTCCCACGGTTCTGCTGGCGAACAAAGCCTGGGAACCGGGTCGTGATCTACGCGGGCGCCCTTTTTTACGCCTGGAGTTCCCGGCCGCTTCCTATGCAGCCAGGAAAACGGCTTGGTCTGCTGAACTGAACGGATCGAACAGTTTCACCGATGAGGAACTGAGCGCATTAGCCGGCCGTTTTCAGCTCAACCCTGGCCAGATCCGGGACGCGGTTGGACGAGCCATGACGCTGATGTGGTCACGCGATCCTGCCTTGCCTGCCCTGCAGGCCAGTGATATTGACGCGGCCAGCCGCGTCCAGTCACAGCATCGCCTGGGATTAATGGCACGCAAGCTCGAACCACACTATACCTGGGATGACATCGTTTTGCCCCGCCAGCAACTCGCCACCCTGCGCCTGATCTGTACTACCGTGCGACAGCGGCCTACCGTTTATGGAGATTGGGGCTTCGACCGTAAACTATCCACGGGAAAAGGCATGATCGCTTTGTTTTCAGGAGTTTCAGGAACAGGCAAGACCATGGCCTCCGAAATCATTGCCAACGAGCTAGGTCTCGACATTTTCAAGATTAACCTCTCGGCCGTGGTGAGCAAGTATATCGGTGAAACCGAGAAGAACCTGGAGCGAATTTTCAGCGAGGCGCAGGATACCGATGCCATCCTGTTTTTCGATGAAGCTGATGCCCTCTTCGGCAAGCGTTCTGAAGTCAAAGACGCCCACGATCGCTACGCCAATATTGAAACCGCCTACTTGTTGCAGCGCACTGAAGAATACAACGGCCTGGTCATCCTGGCCAGCAATATCAAAAAGAATATGGATGAAGCTTTTGTCCGACGCATCCACTTCATGGTCGACTTCCCCTTCCCGGAAGAGCCCGAACGGCTGGAAATCTGGCGGCGCACCTTCCCCGTCCCGGCGCCCAGGGCAGAAGATATCGACCTGCATTTTCTGGCGCGTAAGCTAAAAATTACCGGCGGCAACATTCGCAACATCATCCTGATCGCGGCCTTTCTGGCCGCTGAAGAGCACGCGCCGATTTCCATGCGCCATCTGGTGCGTGGGGCCAGTTATGAATTCCAGAAAATTGGCAAGATGATCGTCGAAGGTGATTTCGAGGGTTATATTGAACAGGCGCGCGGTTAAGGGTAAGACTGCTCAAGCGAGGCATGCCATGGAAAAAGAAACTGAAGCACAAACCAACCGCTCTCCAACCTCTGAAAAAACCCAGGATCTGCAAAAGGCCTTCCAGGAGGTAGAACGCGGCTTGCGTTTCACCCACGTGATGATGACGGTCAACCAGGACCAGGGCAATGAAGCCGTCGCTTACGTCCAGGCCCTGGCAGATGTGCTCGTAGAAAAAGGCATCTTGAAACACGAAGAGCTGGAAGAGCCGCTGGAAAAGGCCAGGCAAGAGGTTGCCCAGGTGCTCATGCCACGCGTGCGCCTAGCCGATATGGGCAATAAATACGCTGAAGGCCAATCAGTCGAAATTGATTGTTTTGCGCGCCTGCCGCTCTGCCATGCCCGCTGCTGTACTTTCAAGTTTTTTCTGACCAAGCAAGACCTGGATGAAGGCATAGCGCGCTGGGATTACGGCAACCCCTATTGGATCAAGCAGGCTGCCGACGGTTACTGTATCCATTCCGACCCAAAGACGCGTGCCTGCACGATCCACGGCAAACGCCCGCACGTCTGCCGCCAATTTGACTGCCGCAGCGATAAGCGCATCTGGATCGATTTTGAAAAAAGCATCCCCGCCTCAATGCAGCCAGTTTCCGGCGATGCCCCGGTCGCCATGGCCGAAGTGGCAATGCAGAATACCATGCACTCCGAACAAATCGACGCCAAGAAAAACTCACAACAACCTGAGTCGGGCGAAGGTACCCGCTCAGGCTGACCAAACGAATTAAAGGCAGATATGAGACAATCGACCCGGGTCAAACACACCAAGCTAACCCCTCCTGGAGGCAACCACCAGAGAGCCAAAAATATTCCGTCCAAGGCAAATGAGACTTCATCTCCAGAGGAAGCTGATCCTGAAGCCTTCACCTCTACTTTAGATGCAATTGAACACAGTTTGCAGGGCTTAGCCGGGGAAGGCGTTCAGCTTTATTCAGATCCAGGAACGCGGGCAAAGAATTTGCTGGCTATTCAGCAAGCGCTTGGCAACCGCACCGTGCAGCGACTGGTCCAACGCCAGGGGCCGACCGACGCCGGAGCTGCCGGAGGCGCTCCACCCGATCCGGACGCCGGCCTGCCGGAGGATTTACGCGCCTTCCGCACGCGTGGACCCGTTCCTGCGGATGTAAACGGAACGACTATCGTACCTTCCACCGGTATGGGCGGATTTAACGCCCGTTACGATCCCGCATCCATGGTGCTCAGCATCAGGCTCAATATCGGCATGAACTTCCTGGATGGGATGAAAATCACCGGCGACCGGGTCACGGCCGTCCAAAACAGCATGGACGACTCGGCTATCCAAATTAACCGCATGCTGAGCCGCTTGAGAGGAGAAAAACGCACGAAAGCCCTGGAACAGGTCAGAGAACAATGGACCTGGACCAAAGCGGCGGACCCGCGCATTGCCGCCTGGATGGCTGCTTACCGAGGCAACGTCATGGGTGCCTGGGGCAGCGCCGGCACAGGGATTATTTTCCAGGGCAGCCGGCCGGGTTGGGAATCACAGCTTGCCAGGATCAATGTAGTCGTCAATACCCAAAATATCACCTCGTTGGCTCCTGGAACGCCCGTCCCGGGTCCTCAGCCAGTGCACTGCAAGGCCGATATCTACAAAACTCCTGACGAGGACGTGTTCGGAGCTAACGTAGCCCCAGGAAGTCCCACCAGCGGCACCGACCAAAAGCTGGAACTGGGAAGTGGTCAGGTGGTCGCTCAATCTCATCTATTAACTCATTCGGTCCGTTTTGCCAATAATTCCTCCACCATCGGTTCGCGGGCGAAGGAGATCTTGAAGAAATGGATCATCAGCTTCCAGGCCACCCCGGGGACTCCAGGCAACAGTATCGCCATCACCGGGCATGCCAACACCAAAGGCGAAAATACAGAGGCCGGCCGCGAGAGGAATTTACAATTGTCCTTTGATCGCGCCCAGGCGGTGGAGACCTTTTTGAAGACCACTTCAGTCGAAGGCAGCCTGCTGCGAAACGCTGAGACCCGCATCAATGCCGTCGCCGGGGTGGGAGCTGGAGGCGCCGGAGAAGAAGCAGAGTGGCGGCGGGTGGATATTGTGGTAGGCAGCGGGCAAGGGCAAAATATCGCCGCCCACGAGTTCGGGCACATGCTCGGCCTGTTCGATGAATATGCCAGCACACCCAAACGCGATGCTGCTGGGAATCCCGTCACCGATGTGCAAGGCAATCAAGTCACGCGTGGCCTGATCAGTGGTACTGGGGCTGACGTAGGCACGAAAACCGGGCACGACACGCTGGCAACCAGCATGGGCCTGGGCGGTTCGGTAAACGAAAACAATGACAATATCATGTCCCTGGGCAGTACCGTCCGCCCGCAGCATTACGCCACCTTTATGGAGGCATTGCACAATATTACCGGCGTCAACGATTGGCGGGTAAAACCTAAAGGAGGAGGAACGATTTATGCCGAAATCATTAGATCTGTTGCTGGAATACCGCCAGGATGGGCGCAAGACCTGGGCCATCCGTTTTTACCAGAATGGACTGGTGAAGGAATACAACGACTCTGCCATGGCGTTTGAAGACGGTAAAATTGTCACCCACTCCAGGCCCCTGGCGTGGCGTGCGATCGCCCATCTGTCACCTGCCGAGTTGGATAAGGTGGTCACGGCCCTGCGCCAGGCGGATTTTTTCTCCCTGCCTGAAAATTTGGGCAACTCGACGCGGGTGATGGACGCTTCTCATTCCACCTGGACGGTAAACCTGGGCGGCCAGCAGAAGACCGTGATAGCGACGGGTGCGGAGGCATCCACCAACCCCGCCATAAAATTGCTGCGTGAGATGATCCAGGAAGTGACTGCCGATGCTTTTGACCGTGAAGCGCATGAGAAATAGCCAACCTGAGCAGCCAGTTATTGAGAGATTCTTTCCGAACGACCTGACCTGCGAATTGCGGTGTGTAATGTGGCTTTCGTCGCTGTAAAGACGCCTGTTTATCCTGTGGTGAGACGCTTTGAAGGCGGTCTTTAGACGCTGATTGGATAGGATTATTCATAAGCGTGAATTCTTCCCCGCTTGAATTGGCATTGCGGTAAAAACAGGGATCTTAAGATAGCTCGGCGACATACCACAGATTTCCTTCCTCAGAAAGGAGGTTGAGATGGATGAAGTTGATCGAGAAAAATCAGTTGGAAAGCATCCCGCTCAAGAACCGGCGAAGTTCGACGAGGCGCTGGGGGAAACTGAAGCGAATGCTGTCCGCGATGCTTTCCTAAAAAATATCGGAAAGCAGCCCCAATCTGCCGCCCAGGCGCTTTCGACGGCCGATGGATCAACCCGTGAGAGCGCCGTCAACCGCCTGCAGGCGCAGCGAGGCAATACCTACGTGAAGCGAGTGGTGGCCGATACTCACGGAAAGCCAGGCCGCCTGGTTGGCCTCCCGCAGAGCGAAATGGTCAGCGAAGTCCAACAGCGCAAAGGCTCGGGTGCCGAGTTGCCCGGTGTCGCCCGGCAAAAGCTGGAAGACCATTTTGGCGCAGATTTGAGCGGGGTGCGCGTCCATACCGACAATGAGTCGGCTGCCCTGAACCGCGAGCTCAACGCCCAGGCCTTCACCGTTGGCAGCGATGTCTTTATGGCTGAAGGTAAATATAACCCGGGCAGCAGTGAGGGGCAGGGCTTACTGGCGCACGAGCTGACCCACGTAGGCCAGCAAGGTGGGCTTGGCAGCCAGGGTGTTCAGCGAGAGGGTAACCCGGAAGAGGAAGAGGAGCAGGTCCAGCGACAGCCTGCGCCAGGGGAAGATGAAGAGGAAAAGGCGCAAGCTTAAACGGCCCAATATTTGATCAGCACCTTCCTCGTCCCAAGAAAGAATAGCGACTTGACAAAGAAAAGCTCGTATGATTAACGATCTTGACGAAACCCTGAAACTACTGCTGGTAAAAAAAGCCGGTCTCGACCCGGCAGAGGTGGATATCAGCTTCGATATCCCCACCCGCGAATGGTCCACGCCGGTCACCCGCCCCACGGTTAACCTCTACCTTTACGACCTGCGCGAGAACCGCCAGTTGCGCGAGACTTACTGGGATGATGAGGTCGGCGAAGATGGACGGATCAACCTCAAACGCCGTCCGCTGCGCATCGACCTGTCCTACATGATCACCTGCTGGACCAGCTCGGCAGAAGACCAGCACCGCCTGTTATGGCGCGTCATCGAAACCTTCTTCCGCTATTCTCCTATCCCGGAAGAAGTGCTGCAGGGCGACCTGCGCCAGCTTATCCACCCGGTGCGCACCGAAGTGGCCCAACCGGATGGTGTGCTCAAGAACGTCTCGGATTTCTGGGGCGCCTTGGAAAACCAGCTCAGGGCATCTGTCTCACTGGTGGTAACGCTCGACCTGGACCTGGAGCAGATTCTTACCTCGCCGATGGTGCTGGCCAGGGCGCTGAAGTTTGGCCCTCCCGTGGTCACAACCCGGCCCGATGGCCCCGGCAAGCCCGCTAGCAGGGAAACCATCCTTCACCAGCTCGAAGCGGGTTGGGAAGTTGGCACAGTCCGCCTGGGCGGGGAAGTGCGCAACAAAAAAGGCGCACCTCTGGCCTCCGCCTCTGTTCGCCTGGTCAGCAAGCAGGCGGACGGGCAGCCGGTGCAGGTCGGGCCGACCATCCAGACCGATGCCGAGGGGCGCTACATCTTTTCTGCCGTGCCGACCGGCGATTACACCCTGGTGGTCGAGCTGCCCGGCCAGCCGCCGGTGCAGGTGCCTTTGAAAGTAGCTGTAGGTGAACGCGGCCAGCCCGTGCCCGAGCTGGCATTTCCAGTGGAGGTGCCTATGTAATGTGTGACCGCGTGAATTTCTTGAATCGAACCTTTTTAGTCAGGATAGAGGAGGTTTCATATGCCATATAACTACAAATCGCCCGGCGTTTACGTTGAAGAAGTCGAACGCGGGGCCCGACCGATCGAGCAAGCCGGCACAGCAGTGCTGGCAATGGTTGGTTTCTGCCGGGAGGCGATCCAGGCGCAGAAACCTACCGGTGAGATGGTCCAGCAAGCCACGCCGCGCATACCCACATTAGTCACCAACTGGACTCAGTTTACCAACCTGTTCGGCGATTTTGACCAGTCTGTGCCTGGCGGGTATCTACACCAGGCCATGTACGGTTATTTCCTGAACGGAGGGACGGCCGCTTTTGTGGTGGGCTTACCCATCAAGGTCGTCGAACATATCGAACCGGCTGCCCCCCGGCTACCTGCCGGTGAAGGCTACCTGCTGAACGCGGCCGGCGCCAGAACGGTGCGCATCAAAGGCGCCGGGCCGGATGTCACCGTCGAAGTCCAGCCGCCTTCCGGAGACAATATTCCAGAAGGAACTTTCACTCTGTCAGTAAAACGCGATGGGCAAGAATTCAAGTCGGTCCAGAACGTCACCCTGGCGCGGGCGCGCGGCCAGCGCAACCTGGTAGATGTGCTGACCAAAGAGACTGACGGGCTTCTCTCAGCGGAAATCCTGGACGCTCCTGGTTCGCTGGCGGAACGCATGCCGGCGGTCGGCAGCCAGACTGCTCTGGCCGTAGTACAGGGCGATAATACGGCTGTTGAACCGGCGCCTGTGCTCAAGGACCAGGCTACTATCGAGCTGTTCCGGGGTAAAGCTTCCGAACGTACGGGCATTCTCGGGTTGGAAGCCATCGACGAAGTGACCATCCTGGCCTGCCCGGATGTCATGGCCGGTTATAAAGCCGGCGTCTTCAGCCTGGACAACGTCAAGCAAATCCAGACTGACATGATCAACCACTGCGAAAGTATGAAAGACCGCTTCGCCATCCTCGATTCACCTTATGGGACGGGCGTGGATGACATGATCTCCTGGCGCAAAGACAAGATGGGCTTCGATTCCAAGTATGCCGCCCTCTACTATCCCTGGGTTCGTTCCAACGGGGAACTGATCCCACCCAGTGGATTTGTCGCCGGCGTGTATGCCAGGGTCGATGGCTTGCGCGGCGTGCACAAAGCGCCCGCTAACGAAGTAGTCATGGGCGCCATCGGCCTGGAACGCAACGTCTCGCGCAATGAGCAAGATTTGCTCAACCCCATCGGGGTTAACTGCATCCGCGCCTTCCCCGGCCAAGGCATCCGCATCTGGGGCGCCCGCACCCTGAGCAGCGACGCTCGCTGGCGCTACATCAATGTGCGCAGGTTGTTCTCCAGCATCGAGGAGTCCATCCTGCAGGGCACCAATTGGATTGTTTTTGAACCCAATGACCAGATCCTTTGGCGGCAAATCAAGCGCGACATCAACGCTTTCCTCACCGTAGTCTGGCGCTCGGGCGCCCTTTTTGGGAAAACCCCCGAAGAGGCATTCTACGTCAAGTGCGATGAAGAAACCAACCCCAAGGAGCTGCGCGACCTGGGCTACTGCATTATCGAGGTTGGCCTGGCCCCTGTCAAGCCGGCCGAGTTTGTGGTGTTCAAGATCAGTCAAAAAGAAGACAACTCTGGCTCAGCCAATGAATAAAACCAGGAGGTGATGTATGGCTGGAAGAAAAGATCCTCTAATAAGTCCACGTTTCACGGTCAAATTCGGCAGCAAGCTGACCGGTTCTTTCCGTGAAGTAACCGTCGTCTCGGCTGAGACCGAGCCGGCAGAGTATAAATTCACCGATGACCAGGGCAATCCGAGTTACTATGCTGTACCGGGGCGCTTGAAATATGGCCACATAACCCTGAAGCGTGGCATGACTAATGACATGTCAATGTGGAAGTGGCGCAAGGAAGTGGAAGATGGCAACATCGACAGCGCCCGCACCAACGGGTCCATCATCATGCACGATCAGAACGGATCCCCAATTGCCGAATTCAACTTCGAGAATGCCTGGCCGCTCAAAGTCAGCAACCCTGGCGGCAACGCTAATTCAAACGACATCGTTATCGAAGAGGCCGAGATTATCTGCGAGCGCATCTGGCGGGCAAGTTAGCTTGATGCAGCGGGTCAGGTGAGCGGGATGGTTTGCAGTTCAACTGCAAACCATCCGCAGCCACCTGGCCGGGAGGTTGACCGTGTCTGGTAATAAAAAGAACCCATTGCAGACCGAGTTTGAATTTACCCTGCCAAAGGGATATGTCGACGCGGAAGGTAACCTGAATAGAGAGGGCACTATGCGCCTGGCCACCGCTATGGACGAGATTGCGCCGCTGCGCGACCCGCGCGTCAAGGCCAATGAGGCCTACCTGAGCGTGGTTGTGCTCTCCCGCGTCATCACCCACCTGGGGAAGGTCACCGATATCAATACCAACCTGATCGAAAACCTGTTCACTGCCGATCTGGCCTATTTGCAGGATTTTTATCGCAAGATCAACAGCGAGGGCAGCCCTGAAGGCGAAAATCAGATGACCGTCACCTGTCCCCAGTGCCAGCACGTCTTCGAGGTGGAGACCGCTGGCCCGGGGGGATCGTAGGCTACCCCCTCGATAGCCTGTTCGAGGAGGTAGCCTTCATCGCTTTTCATTTTCACTGGCCGCTGGCTGACATTCTCAACCTGGAGCATGGCGACCGCCATCGTTTCATGGATGAGATTTCGGACATCAACAGGCAAATAAACGAATCTTCAGGATCGCCGCCGCCCTCCAAAGGAATTCCTCTCGAGGTATGGGCCGGCCTGGCATGACTGGAAGAGAACCATGTTGAATCTGAGCCGGCAGGAGGATATGCTCACCCAGGGGCAGCCTCCGGCTGAACGTGTGTTGGCTAACCCCAGCTCCCAGGGCAGCCCGGAAGGAGAAGCGCCTGGCGCGTCGCCGACCGGCGCCGCCCAGTCCCCTGCCCCGGCCGGCGGCCCGGCCGCCGCTGCTCCTGATGTTCAATTGATCGCCCGCCGCGTCTACGAGTTGATGCGGCTAGACCTGCTGATCCTGCACGAGCGCAGCGGGCTGCAAAATTGCAGCAGGCCTGGCAGATAGCGAGGAAAATCAAATGGCTTATTCTCGCGGACCGGATCCATCGCCTTCATTCCGTTTTCACATCGAGATCCAGGGCGTCGAAGTGGCCCGTTTTTCGGAATGTAATGGGATCGATTTTGAAACAGAAACCTTCGATTACAAAGAGGGTGGTCTCAATTCGCGCCTGCACCGTTTCCCCGGGCGATGGAAATTCAACAATCTCAACTTGAAGAAAGGCATTGCGACAGATGGCCAGCCGCTGTGGGATTGGGTGCAGAGCGTGGTAAAAGGGGCCAATACTGGCGAATTTACCACTCACTCCGTCACGGTGACACTGTACGACGTCAGCGGTCAAACGCCGCTGCGCACCTGGACCTATCAGGACGCTTATCCGATCAAATGGGCTGCCACAGCCCTCTCAGCCGATCAAAATGCCATCGCCATTGAAACGCTGACCCTGGCTCACCAGGGACTGGACTTTGCGCAATAAACCCTATGAATGAGAAGGCACGCGCTACGGGTACGCAAGCAGGCTCAACCAGCCGCCAGCCGGGATGGTTTGCGCGCCGCCCGGCCATGACCCTCCTCTCAACCCCTCATCGTATATTCCCGTCGCTCCAGCCCATAGTACACAGGCTGTCTACCTGGTCGCATAACCTGGCGTCGCGCTGGTTATCCCGCCCTCCCATCGGGAAGGCCTGGCGAGGCATTTTAGATCTATCACTGCGTCCCGGACGAGCCTTCAGCGCCCGCCGCGACATGCGCCGCATACCTGACACAATCAGCAGGAAACAAATTGCCCGGCGCAGTCTGCAAACCCTCAGCCTGCCTGAGGGTATCCGCATCGAAGAACCGCCGGATGCCTGGAAAGAACAGCTCAATTTATTAGCGGTCGAGGAGCCGGCAGAACCTTCTCCGGCAGCTCCAATTGAAAATTTTCCATTCACGACCACTGAAATTCACACGATTTCAGCCAGCCCGGCCGCTCCGAAGGATGATTTGACATCCACTGCCGCTGATAATCCTCCCATCTCAACCAGCCCGGCCGCTCCAAAAGAAAACCCGCTTCCTCGGGGTATTTTGCCCGAATTCACCGCTAGTGCGCCGCAAAAAGTTTCTCGTCCAGCCTGGCCATTCCGGCTGGTCAGTCTAGGTGCAGAAAAAAGCCGGCCAGCCGCCAGCTATATTTCTCACGGAAAAATGGAGATCCGTGCGCGGCGTTTTACTCAACCGCCGGCAGCAGGTGCATCTGGCGGTTTGGGTTCACCAGGTAAATTCCTGGCGCGCAGCCGGGTTCCCCAAGCTGGTCAGGCGACTGACCGTCTGCGCCTGGCGCCCCGGCCTATGACAGCCAGGCAGCCACCGATCACTGCTAACCAGTCGCCTGTTACGATACTGGAACCCGGGCAGGCTGCGGGGATGCTCACTTTATTTGAAGGACGCTGGCAGCCGCCCGCCCGGCAGTCCACGAGCGACGGTTGGACGGATCTGCCTACGGCAGATCAACCACCGGTGAAGGGCGCGCCTCGCTCTACCAGTAAAAGGACTCTGCAACGGAAAGCCTTGCCAGAAACTCACCGCGGTCAGACCCAACCTTCACCGCTCAGGTCAGCCCAACCTGTGCAAGTACTCCTCCCTTTCCAGCCATCGACCTCTCAGGTCGGCCCCCCCGAGGCCATGCTCACGCTCCTTCCACCTAGCCAACCTGAGCCTGAACCAGGCCAGGCAACTGGCGGTCAATCGGTCCAGGGCATGCTTGAGCAAGAGTGGCCGCTGTTGAGCGTTCTTCGCCGCCTGGAAACGCAGCCCGAGCAGCCAGCTGAACCGGCCGCCGTGCAGGTACTGCGCCGGATGTGGCCTGCGCAAGCGCCACTCGTTCGCCGCACCCTGCAGGCGCTGGCCTCTGGCGGTACTGGTGAACGCCTGCCTGCCCCGCTGCATGAGACGATGCAGGCGCGCCTGGGCCGCGATCTCAGCGACGTACGCCTGCACACCTCACCCCTGGTTCAAACCCTGCACGCTGAGGCTTTCACCAGCGGTAGAAACATTGTATTTGCACCAGGAAGGCTCGATGTAAGCACGGGCAAAGGGCTGGCGCTGCTTGGGCATGAACTAACCCATATCGGCCAGCCGTTAGCCTTTAAACAGGAAAGCAGCGCAGGCCAGGTCTTTGAAGACAGCCAGGAAAGGACTGCTCGCCAGCAGGAAGAAAGTATCCAGAACATCGTGGAACAAGGCTGGCCAAAAGCGCGCTCGATGGAGCTGCAGCATCCTGCACGCTCTGCTGCCGCGCCGGCTATCACCGCCACGAGCGCATTTATCCAACGTCTGGCCGAAGAAAACACCGCTTCAGCTCAACCAAGGGATACGAGCGGCGCCCCACCGGCTGCCAATCCGGCCACGGCTCCATCCGGACAAGCGGCTGGAGCTGCGTCATCAGGCGGGCAGGCTGGCCCACTCGCCTCCTCCGGGCCAACCGGCGCCCCAGCCCCTAACGCCAACGTGGATGGCCTGGCCCGCCAGGTTTACGGTATTCTCAAGAACCGCCTGCGCGCCGAACGTGACCGGCGCCAGTTGTACAATTTTTGATGGGAGGTTAGATGGGACAGTTATTTCGCGGACACCTGGAAGTGAACCAGGCCGGGGCTTCTTTGAACGGCCAGAAGGTCGATTTTATGTTTAATCCGACCGAGTACAGCATATCCAAGAGTAACAAATGGGAAAACAAGGCCAATAAGAGCGGCAACGTGCCCAAGTGGGAGTTCGGCGGCGGAGACCCACGCCAGATGACCCTCGAATTGTTCTTTGATTCTTATCTGCCGCGTAGCGGCGTCTCAGCCGACGACGTGCGCACCAAAACCAACATGTTGTTCAATTTCATGATGATCGACAAAGCCTTACAAGGCTCCAAGAGCAAGATGGGCCAACCGCCCAGTTGCCGGTTGGTCTGGGGCCAGGATTCGAAATACCATTTTGACTGCTATATTATTTCCTGCGCCATCAGATACACCATGTTTAACGAGAACGGCGTCCCCATCCGAGCTACGGCTAACCTTACCTTGAAAGAAGTGACCGACCCAGATGATCTAGGTGGGACCAACCCTACTTCCCGGGGCGAGCCCGGCCGGAAAATGTACGTGGTCAACGAAGGCGACCGGCTGGATTGGATCGCCTACCGGGAATACAACGACGCCCGTGAATGGCGCCGGATCGCAGAAGCCAATCATATCGCCAACCCGCTGGCCTTGCAGCCCGGGATGACCCTGGTGATCCCGCCCCGCTGATGAGCTTACAGAAAGGCGATTATGCCTGAAGAAACGCACATTTCACATCTATCGATCAAAATCGACGGCGCCCCGGCATCCGAAGATGTGACCGGGCACCTGACCGATGCCGTAATCGATCACAGCCTGCACCTGCCCAGTATGTTTACCTTCCGTCTGCACAACCCCAACATGAAATGGCTGGACGACGAAACTTTTCGGGAGGGGAAAAAGATCGAGATCGAGGCGGGCGACCCGCCAGTCAAACTCTTGTCCGGTAAGATCGCTGCCCTCGAACCCGAATTGGACCAGGCCAGTCCGGCTCTGATCGTGCGCGGTTACGACCTGTCTCACAAACTTTATCGTGGGCGGAAAAGACGCTCCTTCAACAATGTCACCGATGCCGACCTGGCGCGCACACTGGCCCAAGAATCCGGCTTGCGGCCAGGGCAGATTGACGATCCCCCTGGCGCGCCTTACGACTACGTTTATCAGAATAACCAGACCAATGCCGAATTCTTGCTCGAACGCGCCCGCCGGCTTGGCTTTGAGTTCTACGTCGAAGAGGATGCCCTGCACTTTCACAAACCTGCACCGACTGGCCAGGCGGTCAGGTTGGCCTGGGGAGAAACCCTGCGCAATTTTCGCGCCCGGCTTTCGACTGCCGAGCAGGTTAACGAGGTAGAGGTGCGCGGTTGGGATCCCGACAAGAAGACTAAAATCGAAGGCCGGGCTACCACCGGCAACGGCGCTCCTCAAATTGGCATCTCTCAACCCGGCGCGGATATTGCCAAAAACACCTGGGGTGAAGCCAAAATCGCCATTGTCAACCAGTTTGTGCGCTCGCCCTCTGAAGCCGATACGCTTGCCCAGGCTGCCCTGGATGAGCTGGCTTCATCCTTTGTGGAAGCCGAAGGGCTATGCGATGGTAACCCGGCTGTCGTGCCCGGTAAACAGGTTGAGATTCAGGGGGTGGGCAACCGCTTCAACGGCCAATATTACGTCACCCAGGTGATCCACGAATGGAATAAAGACCAGGGCATGTTTACTCGCTTTGTGATCAGCGGGCGGCGGGACCGTGATATTTTATCTATTGTGGAAGAATCATCAAGCAGTAAGCATATCCCGGGAGTAGTGGTCGGGTTGGTGTCCAACAACAAAGACCCTAATGGGAGTGGGCGCATTCGCGTAAAATTCCCCTGGCTGGCCGACAATGATGAAAGCGCCTGGGCGCCCATGGCCACCCCCATGACTGGCAATGGGCGTGGTTTCATGTTCATTCCTGAAGTAGACGACGAGGTCCTGGTGGCCTTCGAGCATGGCGATATTGACCGCCCATACATCCTTGGTTGCCTCTGGAATGGGATGGATAAACCCCCGCTCGATGTAAATGATGCGGTCGGCGGCGATGGCCTGGTCAATAAACGCATTATTAAATCCAGGTCCGGACATATAATTTTATTAGAGGATACCCAGGGCAACGAGACAATTTCCATCGTCGATAAGACCGGCAGCAATAAGATCGTGCTGCACTCGCCGGACAACTCGCTGGAAATCAAGGTGCAGGGCAATCTAACCATCGAAGCCCAGGGTTCAGTCAAGATCAGCGCATTGGCTGGCGTGGAAATGAGCAGCGACACCACCATGTCGATCAAAGGCACCACCGGGACAACTATCGAGGGCACCGCTAACCTTACCTTGAAAGACGGCGCCGGGGCACAAATTGCCATGACCGGCCCTTCCGTCAATGTCAATAACGGCGCGCTGGAGGTGATCTGATGCCTGGACCCTTATTAACGATGAGTTGTGTGGTGACGTGCGTGCATGGCGGGCAGGCCACCCCTACCGTGCCGAACCCGCGCGTCTTGCTAAGCGGCACTCCCATTCCGGTGGCCGCGGCCCCCTTTATGATCGCCGGCTGCGCGTTCGCCGTTCCCCCTCCGGCAGGTCCTGGCCCAACCCCGTGTGTTTCGGCCCTGTTCAACCCGGCCACCTTTACCACCAGAGTCACCTCGATGGGCCAGCCGCTGCTTTGCCAGACCAGCATCGCCGACCAGGTAATCGCCATCCCGCCCGCCCCGCCTGCGCCGTTATTACCAGTCAGTTTTGCCGGCCAGACTCGGGTGATTGGGACATAAACCATGAAATTATTGCCTATTTTGATAACGGTGATTGAGCGGAGGTCAGGATGAGCGATTTTATCGGCAGGGGATGGAAATTCCCGCCAGGGTTGAACAGCCGGGGCGGCATTGCCCTTGTCTCGGACGAAGAAAAGGTGGCGCAGTCGATCGCCATCATTTTAAATACGCCTATCGGCCAACGGGTCATGCGCCCCACTTTCGGCAGCCGATTGCACGAGCTGATTTTCGCTCCGGCCAACCCGGAAACTTTCGGCCTGGCGGAAATGTACGTCCAGGATGCGTTGAACTTTTGGGAACCACGCATCCAGGTATTGGATGTAAACGCCGGAACAGATAAAGCCCAGCCGGGCGTTCTGCTCATCCGCATCCGCTACTCGATCAAGGCCACGCATGACGAGCGCAGCTTGGTCTATCCCTTCTACCAGATTCCAGGCGAATAACCAGCAGGAGTTGACTATGTCATTGCCTATCCCATCCCTCGATGATCGACGTTTCCAGGATTTTGTCGACGAAGCCAAGCGGCTGATCCCACGCTACTGCCCTGACTGGACCGACCATAATGTCAGCGACCCGGGGATTACCCTGATCGAACTGTTTGCCTGGATGACCGAACAGTTTATCTTCCGCTTGAACCAGGTGCCAGACAAAAATATGCTGACCTTCCTGAACCTGATCGGCGCCAAATTAGAACCTGCTCAACCGGCGCGGGGTGATGTCACCTTTACGCTTTCGGCGCCGCCTTTGCCCGACCGCCGCATCATCATCCCTATTCACACTGAAGTGGCTACGGTGCGCACAGAAACTGAAGAAGCTGTCGTATTTACCACAGACGAAGAAGTCGAAGTACGCATGCCGGGCTTGCGCTGGATGATGGTAAGCCTGGACGGCCAGGAATACCTGGATCATACCCAGGCTTTGAATGAGGACTCCCCTTTCGACATCTGGGAAAGCTTACCCAAAGCCGGCCAGGCAGTCTATTTTGGCTTCGACCAGGACTTGAGCGCCCATACTTTGGCTTTATCGGTGGAGTGTGAAAAACACGGCATTGGCATCGATCCGAACAACCCGCCCTGGCAGTGGCAGGTGTGGCGCGGCAACGAATTTGGTTGGCAGGCAGTCAGCATCGTTTCCGATAAGACGGCCGGTTTTAACCAGAATGGCGATTTGCTGGTTGCTTTACCCTATCGCTGCCAGCCCAACCAGTTACAACTGCGCGAAGCCGCCACTTGGCTGCGCTGCATGCCTTTGGATAAGCTGCCCCCCGGTACCGAACCTTATCGCCAGACGCCGCGCCTGCGCCGGGTGAGCGCCTATACCATCGGGATGACCGTGCCGGTCACCCATGCCCTGGCGATTGCAGCCGAGATCCTCGGCACCAGCAACGGCCAGCCGGCGCAGAAATTCCGCTTGATCAACCGCAACATCCTCAAACCGGAAGGGCCCTACGAGGTGGTGGAAGTGTCGCCGGATGGGAACGAATGGGAAGCCTGGCAACAGGCGCCGGATTTCGGCAATTCAACCCCTACTGACTGGCATTACGTGCTCGATCCCATCAGCGGAGAAGTTGAGTTTGGCCCAGCGATCCGCCAGCGCAATGGCACCGAGCCGCAGTTTGGGGCGATCCCCCCCAACGGCAGCATTATCCGCATGCGCGGCTACCGCGTTGGCGGGGGTGTGCGTGGCAACGTCGGGGCCGGGAGCGTGCGGGTGCTCAAAAGCACTTTGTCTTACGTCTCCTCCGTGATCAATCGTTCCCCGATCACCGGCGGCCTGGAAGCCCAAAGCCTCGAAGATGCCCGTCTGCGCAGCCCAGCCCTGCTGAGGACGCGTTACCGGGCTGTCACCGCTGATGATTACGAATTCCTGGCCGGGCAGATCGAAGGCGTTGGGCGCGTACGCTGTTTGCAGACTCAGCCTGAGGCTTCCGGCGCCGCGGCTGCCGTGCCCATCCCACCCAACACGGTTTTGCTGCTGGTTATCCCCAGCCAACCACCCCTGGACGGCGATGAAATGGACCGCCACATTGATTTGCACGAAGCGCTGGCCGTTCAGGAGCGCCGCCCGGCTGTAGAGGCTTCACTTAAGAACTTGTTGGCTCTTACACCTTCGACTGTGGTACGATTACGTGACCATCTGGACAGCCGCCGTCTGCTTACCACCCGGCTGGAGATTCAACAGCCACAATATGTATGGGTTACGGTTCAGACCCGCATTAAAACGCTCCCCAAAGCTGAACCAGAGCGGGTTCGCTACGCAGTCAAGGCGGCTTTATACCGTTTCCTCCACCCCGTTTTTGGCGGCCCAGATGGCAATGGCTGGCCGTTTGGGCGTGTTTTGACGATTGACAAGGTGTATGCTTTAATCCAGACCGTCCCAGGCGTCGAATATGCCACGGAGTTGAACCTTTACCCGATCGACATGAACGACCCCAACGGGCAAAGGCTGGGGAAAAGCAGCCAGGTGATCAACGTTCCGAATAATGGAGTGATCGTTTCATATTTTCATAACGTTTATCTGGCGAGGTGACAGGGTGGATGAAAACCATAAAAGTAGTTTGTTGAAATATCTGCCGAACACCTATTCGGACTACGCCTTCATGGGCGGATTTTTGAATATCTTTGAGGCGCTGTGGTTGCCTCTCGACCGGCAAATCGATCAGCTATACGCCTATTTTGATCCGCTTCTAACCCCGGCAGAATTCCTCCCCTGGCTGGGGACGTGGGTCGATCTCGTTCTGGACGAGAACTGGCCCGAATCACGCCGGCGCATGCTGATCGAGAACGCCGCCGATTTATACCGGCGCAGGGGCACTGCCGGAGCTCTGCGGGATTATCTGGCTATTTACCTGGGCACGACACCCACAATTGTCGAAGATGGCCCGGAGGGGAACCCGTTCCATTTCAGTGTTACTATCCGGGTCGGCGACGACCGCAACCCTGACTCTTTCGATCAGGACCGTGTGCGGCGTATTATCGATGAGGAAAAACCGGCCCATACCATTTATACTCTGACTGTGACCAAGTGATTGCGGAGAAACCCCCATGCCCGATCTGATTGTCGTTACCCTGGATCCCGCCCATCTCCAGGTGCAGCCTGGAGGAAAAGCCAGCGCCAATATCATCGTCAAGAACCGCTCCGAAGAGGTGGAAAACTTCACTCTCTCGCTGGAAGGAGTGCCTGCCGCCTGGGGGGATATCCTCCCGGACCAGCTTTCGGCTTTCCCATTTCAGGAAGTGCGCGCTCAGATCAACGTTCATCCCCCCGCTAAAATCCAGGGAGCCCTCTACCGGCTGACCATTTGCGCCAAAACTCAAGACCAGGCCGGCACCGAGGGGCGCGGTTTACTCGAGGTTGAAGTGCCGGCTGCTCCGGTCATCGAGGCGGAGGTAACCATCCAGGCCGGTAAAATTGCGGCTCCCCCACCCGGCCAGGTCGTCACCCCACGCCCGGCTCCTGCTCGCCCGCAGACGGCTGTCCAGATCGAGCTGCGCGTCGAGCCTTCCCAGGAGAATCCTTTACCTCCACCGGCCATGCAGTGGAAACTGCGCTTAAAAAACGCCGGCAACGTGCTGGACACTTTCGGTTTCAGCTTTAGCGGCATCGCCCAAAACTGGGTCTCGATTGACCCGGTCGAAATGCAGCTTTATCCGGCCGAAGAGGGCGCCGCCCTGCTGGTCGTGCGGCCCGGCGCCGATACCAAGGCCGGCTCTTATCCGTTTACCTTGCGGGCCTTCTCGCACGTCAACATGAACGAACGGACCGAGGTGGCTTTGAAAGTAGATGTGAAGGCCAGCCTGGGTTTTCAGCTCGACGTTACCCCGCGTGAGGCGGAGATCCAGGGCGTGCGCGATTTTCAGGTCTACCTGAGCAGCACCCCCTCCGCTAATGGCGACATGTGGCTCGATCTTTCGGCGCACGACCAGGATAATGCCTGCGATTATGGTTTCCAACCCAAGGAAATCTTGCTACCTGCCCGCCAGCGCGTGATGAGTACCCTGCGTGTCAAACCCCGCGCCGTATTGGGACCCAGCGAACGCAAGCAGTACACGATCAAGGTGGAAGCAGTCCCCCGCCAGGCGGCAGCCCCCTCCCAGGCGATCGATCTCCGTTTGACCCATACCGGTTCGCAGCCGCCCAGCCTGTCCATCCAGCCGCAAGTTCAGAATGCCCAGATGGAATCGGACTACGCCGTGGTAGTGGCCAACCCATCCGCAGTGGACATGACCCTTTATTTTTCCGCCGACGACCCTGAGATGGCCTGCGAGTACGCCTTCCTGCCTGACCGCAGGTTTATCTCGGCCAATGGCACCAGCTCGATCCGGCTGCACGTGAAAGCCCGTGCCGCCTATCGTGGAGAAAAGCCAAAACAAATCACATTTACGGTAAAGGCAACCCGCGGGGGTGAGCTGCTGCCTGCGGCTACCGTGCAGGGCCAACTCAACCAGGTCCCCGGCCATCCCCTTACCGTCCAATTGATCCCCCCTCAGCTCAGTTCGACCGGCCGGGCAAGCTATTCTACCCGCGTGCATAATCCTTACAACGGCCCAATCCTGGCGTGGCTCGAAGCCAGGGATGAGGCGGATGCCCTGGCATTCAGCTACTCGCCTCAGAGAATGCAGATTCCGGCCGGCGGGGATGGTTTGTTTGGGGTTAGCGCGAAACCGAAAGACAAGCTTTTGCCTACCGACCAGCGTAGAGTGCATAAGTTCACCGTTTCGGTGTACGTGCAGGGCCTGAGCACGCCGACCGTAGTGGCCGGCTTGCTGGCCCAGGTAAAAGGTTTCGATTGGGGCACGCCGGTTGGTAAGTTTTTTGCCTTCATCCTGGCAGTGATTAAGTTTTTGTGGAATATTTTAAAATGGGCTATACCGGTCATCCTGATCCTTCTCCTCATTATTTTTGTAGCCGACCTGGGAATCGCCACTCTCTTCTATCTCGTGCAGCATGACGCCCAATTAGGCCCCATTATTACCGGGCTGATCCCCGGAGATATTATTACCGGGCTGCATAACACCCTGTTGTTTAAATCGATCTCGGATTCTATCGTCTCCGCCGCGGTGAAGATCATGGCAGTCATGCAAGAACGCATGAACCCACCTCCGACACCCGCCCCGGCGCCTACCCCGGCGCCGTAGACCGTATCAGGAGATCTGG
Source organism: uncultured Chloroflexia bacterium (assembly GCA_963820415.1). GTDB lineage: Bacteria > Chloroflexota > Anaerolineae > Anaerolineales > Anaerolineaceae > CAWFZT01. The sequence continues at coordinate 68,593 of CAWFZT010000008.1, forward strand.
CGATGATGAAGCAAATTAACGAATTTTTGGCGAAAAAACCGGACCGCAGAAGCATTACTATCCTGGTAACGGTGCTGATTTTGTTATGCTTATGCTGTCTATGCCTGTTCTTGCTCTTTTTGCGCGGCCGGACGCCACCGCCTCCTCCTACCCCGACCCCATCCCAGACCCTGACGCCGACCCTCACGTTTACCCCTAACCCTTCATTTTCACCAACGGTAACGTCCACGATCACCCCATCCTTGACTGTTACCCCTTCTCTTACCATCACCCTGACGCGTACGAAAAGACCGACGATTTCACCATCCATCACGCTCACTCCATCCAGTACGCCTACCCCCAACCTGCTGGATGGCCCTCAATACCTGGCAGTATTCAGGCGCACCGGGAATGTATGGGTAACCAGTCTGAATAACAGCCTGCTGGTCGAGCTGGACGGAAAGGATCTGCACGTCGTTTCGACCATGCTGGTGGACAGCCCCAATGGAATTGCTATCTGGCAAGACAAGGGATTGGCTTACGTAACGAACAAGGACTACAATACAGTCACTGAAATCGACCTGGTGGCCCACACAATTACCAGCAAGATCAACGTTGAAAGCCAACCTTTCGGTGTAACGGTGGCGCAATCGACCGGGGATGTCTTTGTGGCCAATCATGGCTCGGACGACGTTTCATGCTACCCTTCTACCGGCGGTCCCGTCACTAGCACCGCCAACCAACAAGTGGTGTTGTACAAACCAACCCGTTTAATTGGATTTCGCTATAGTGATGCCATCCCCGGCGCGGCCATCGTGGTCAACTCGAGCGGCCAGGTGGCGGTTGTGGCGATCTACAACCCCCTAGTCGGTAAAGAGCTAACTACAGCCACCAACGGCTGTGTGATCGCAAAGATTGCCAACATCAATAAGGATGCTTTAGCAGATGTCGATCAATCCAGCAGCACCGACCCAATAACTTTCTATGTTTCCGACATCGATGGAAAATCAGTGGTATTGGTGCCATTATCCTTGTATACTACCCGTGAATTTTCCGTGAGTCCGACCTATCCACAAATTACATTGCCAAAAGCTCCTTACGCCGTGGCGAATTTTGGGAAATGTGTAGGCGCAGTTGTGCCAGACCAAAACCGCCTGTATCTGCTTGATCCTGCCTTGAAAGAAATCCTTGGGCAGAAAAAGATCGAAAAGCAAGGCGACAACGGAGGCTGGGGCCTGGCCTATAACCCGGATAATGAAACAGCTTACGTAGCCAACCCGGCAGCCAACTCAGTCACGCGTATCGAAAACCCTTGCCAATAATTTTTCAGGAGAGAAACCATCATGGCGGCGACACAGCTCATGCTATCATCGGATAAGAATCGGGTAACCGTATCCCCTGGCGCGCAGGCCGAGTTGAGTGTGACCATGCAGAACCTGACCGCGCTGGTAGACGATGTTTCGGTAACGGTGGCCGGCATCGATAAAAGTTGGGTTCAGGTCGTCCCACCGCATGTGCCGGTTTTCGCCCAGGGAGAAGCTTCTGTGCGGGTCATTTTCCAACCTCCTGCTGATGCGTTGCACACCCTGGCCGGTATCTATCGGCTGCGCATCACAGGGTCCCTCCAGGAGCAAGCCGGCGAGCAGGCTGAAACGAAGGCGGATCTCGAAATCCAGTTCGGAGGGGATTACCGGATCGACCTGGGCAAAGGTTCAGCAGCCAACAACCAGGAGGCGATTTTCCCGTTCAAAGTGCACAATGAGGCCAACGCGCCGTTGAATATCCGCTGTACCGGGGAAGACCCGCGGAATTCTTGCTGGTATAAATTCGATCCCTTCCAGTTCACCGTCCCTCCCGGCAGTGAAACGACCACAACCTTGAGTATCCGTGCCAGGCAGCAGTCCCAGGATATCAGGAAGGTCGTTTTTACAATCAAAACCCAGGGGGAATGGGCAATCACAGGTATGACGTCCATCGAAGCCGCCCTAAAGCAGGTGAATGGCCAGTGGGAGCAGGGCGCCCTGCCGGTCCTGGCGGTGGCAATCAATCCAGCCCGAATTGAAAATGCCAGCAGCGGGAATTATCAACTGGTGATAAGTAACCCTGGCCTGATCACGGAAACGGTCGTTCTGGAAGGCAGTACGTCCTCTGGTCAGCTCAGTTTTCGTTTTAGCCCTGCCCAATTGACCTTAAAACCTCAAAGCCAGGGCATGGCCACGCTGACCGTTTCACCCACCCCGGCCAACCTGGCCGGGCAAACGACCTTCGATTTTTGGGTCACGGCAAAATCCGGCAGTGGAAAAACTCGCCCTGGAAGCAGCCAGGCCACCTTTGTCTATCAGGCGCAGGCGCAGGAAAAACAAAGGCCGGCCTGGTTGATCCCGGTGATTGTGCTGATTGTTTGCTTGGCGCTAATTTGTGCAATCAGCGTCGGTTTCATCCTATATTTGAGAAACTCAAATAACCTACCCGGAGGCGCCGGATATTTCTTTAATTCGACCATATTTCTCGCCAGGAGTATTCTAGATGGCAGCATCCGCTTCTATATCGGTTGATCCGGCGACCATTCTAATTCAAGCCGGTGGGCGGGCCAGCGCGCGGGTGACCGTGCTCAACCAGGGCGATACCGTTGGCCAGTATAGCCTGGACGTAGGTGGTGTGGATCCAACCTGGGTCAAGCTGGATCCGCTGCAGATGGGTATCTTCCCTGGGGATCGAGCGGTTGCATCCCTTAATATCCGCACCCCCGAAAATTCGGTTTCAGCCACATTCAAGGTGGTTATCCGGGCAGTCAACCAGGTCGACCCTTCTGACACAACCCTGGCAGATCTCAGCCTGACCGTGCAAAGCACAAGCCAGGCAGGCAATGCCACGATGGTCTCACTAAAACCGGTCCCTGCGCCAGAGCAGGGCACAGTTCGCCGGTCACCTTCAGCCCAGACCCAGAAACCTGCCACCCAGACTCCTGTATCCAATCAGGCGCCTGGTCCAGCCCAGGTGGTCATGCAGACTGCTTCTCCTTCCGGTCAACTTCAACTGACCGCCGACCGGGACAGTTTAAAAATACCCCCAGGCAATGCTCAACCTATCCAAATGGGACTGTCTAACAGCGGCGGTGTGGCCATCGACCTGGAACTGCAGGCAAAAGGACCACCGGAAAGCTGGATGGTCTTTATGCCCGGCAAATCGCTAAACCTTGGCCCGGGCGAGACCAGTGCCGCCTCTCTGACCGTATCCATCCCGGCCCAGGCTCCGCTGGGATATTACCCGCTCACCATCCTCGCCGAGGGGGTGGATGACCCGGCGCTGGCGGCCCGCTTCAACCTGATGCTTGAGGTGATCAAACCTGGCGATGTTTCGATCGAGATAAATCCACCCCAGGTCGAAGGCGAGATGACCGGTCAGTTCAACGTGCTGCTCAGCCAGACTGGCCTTGCGCCGGTCACATTAAGCCTGCTCGGGACTGACGACAGCGGCTGGCTGGATTTTTCTTTTTCTCCGCCAAACGTCACCCTCCCACCGGGAGGCAAAACCTCCAGCCGCCTCACCGTGCAGGCGAAGCAAAGCCTGACCGGAATGGAGGCGCGAACTGTGCCTTTCGTAGTATCTGCCTCCTCGGCCGACGGTGTTACGGCGGTTGCCACTGTCCAGGGCCGCCTGGTGCAAACCCGGCCTTCGCCTGGCACGCTGCTTCTGCAGCCTGAAGAACAACGCAACTCAGCGCAGGTTGTCTTCACTTTGCGGCTTTCAAACCCCAGCAAATCGCCCCAGACCTTTCGGCTCTCCGCCAGCAATTCAGACGGCGCTTGTTCTTACCAGTTCGATGCGGAATCTGTCAATGTACCTGCCGGAAGGGAAGCGGTTACCCGCATCTATGTTACCCCTCTCCAATACCTGGATGGCGGGGCCATTACCCACACCTTTGCCGTCACGGCGCGACCTTTGGGCGGTTCTGGCTCGGCTATACGCGCAGACGCTCGCTATGTTCAAATAGCGATCCAGAAGCCCGGCCTGTCACTCTCGCCAACCAGCCAGACCAGCGCTGGCCCCGCCGCTTATTCTGTGGTGGTGAGCAACCCGCGCCCTACTCCCTTGCATATCGAGCTGCGGCCGTACGATGCTGAAAACCTTTGCCGCTTTGGCATCAATCCTTCCGGCCTGGATATACCGCCAGGCTCCCAGGCTGCAGCCCGGCTGGAGGTTGACCCATCTGCAGCGCTGCTGCGGGGTGAAGCCCAGCGCATGTGTGCTTTTACTGTCGCCGGATACTCTAGCGATATGCCCAACCCGGTGGTTGTCGAAGGGTCCCTGCTGATCGTGCGAGGAATGACCTGGCGGCGTTTGCTTCCCTGGCTGATCGCAGGGGTAATCATCCTGGGGATGGCAGGATTGGGCTTGATGGCGCTGATATATCTTAATTGGGGTAGTATATCTCCATTACTCCCCTGATCCAGACGCTTACCCTGAATATACCACCCGCCCAGGAGGGCCTCCTTGGACACTTTCTTTCTCGAAAATGGGACTCTTTGCCTGGAATTTAACCGGGTCAATGGCGCACTGGTGGCGCTGACCGCAGTTCACACTGGCTGGAAAATCCTCGACCGGCCTCAATTGGGATTATCGTTCCGATTGCTGGTCCCTCTCTCCGATGAAAAGCGCAACAACCCGGTCTTCGGTGAAAAGCAGCCTCTTTCCCGGCTGGAAATTGGCCAGGATAAGCGCAGGGCGGTTTTTTATTGGGATGAGGTAACCTCAGAATACGGAGGAAAGCTCCCTATCCGTTTGGTTCTGAGCGTATCTCTAGAGGACGAAAGAGCAATTTTCAGCATGTCGGTGGAAAATCAATCGGATTTTGTGGTTGAGAACGTTTACTGCCCTTACCTGGGTGATATCCAGCACCCCGGCGATGAAAAATGGTTCAAGACATTTTCACACAATTATGGCGCAGCGGTTGAATGGCATTTATGGCCGCATTACGACAACCTGCGCGGTTATTTTGGGGTCGATTATCCGACCCAGTTCAGCCCCCGTCTTGAGGGCTGCGGCGCGCCGATGGTGCCGTTCTTCTTGCTGCGCGGAGAAAAACAGGGCCTGTATGCCGGGGTCGCCAGCCCAAGCTGCGAGCTGGTCGCCTGGCACACTGAGCTGCGCCCCGGCTATGGCAGCTCGATCAATTCTCGACCGCCGGAAGAATTGACTATTTCAGGGAAAGAGGCGACGACGCGTTTTGCCGCCGTCCACGTGCCTTTTATCCAGCCGGGTGAGACACGCCGCCTGACCCCGGTTGCCCTGGAAGCTTACCAGGGCGATTGGCATCACGGCGTAGATCTCTATAAACGCTGGCGTGATAGCTGGTATACCTTCTCCAGGCTGCCTGACTGGGCCAAACAACCGCACGCCTGGCAGCAGATCCACATCAACTCACCAGAAGACGAGCTTCGCCTGCGCTTCACTGACCTGCCTAAAATTGGAGAAGACTGCGCCCGGAATGGCGTCAAAGCCATCCAGCTCGTCGGCTGGAACGCTGGCGGCCAAGACCAGGGCAACCCTTCCCATGACCCTGACCCGCGCCTGGGTACCTGGGAGGAAATGAAGGATGCTATCGCCAAAATCCAGGCCATGGGGGTCAAGCTGATCCTGTTCAGCAAATTTACCTGGGCTGACCGGGCTACAGAATGGTTCCGCAGCGAGTTGGTCCGCATGGCCATCAAAGACCCCTATGGAGATTATTACCATTACGGAGGTTACCAATACCAGACTGCCACCCAATTGCTGGATATCAATGCCAAGCGTTTGATCCCCATGTGCTTCCTTGACCAAGAATACCTGGATGTGTGTGCCCGGGAATTCAAAAAGACCGTTGACCTCGGCGCGGATGGCATTTTATTCGACGAATGCCAGCACCACACCCCGGCGCTGCTGTGTTTCGATACGGGTCATGGGCACCGCTACGGCGCCCCGGTATATGCCAACGACCGCCAGTTGATTTACAATTTTAGCCAGGTTACGGCTGCGGAACACCCGGATTTCCTCTTTGCCGGCGAAGCCTGCTACGATTGGGAGCTGGAGGCTTATCATCTGGCCTATTTCCGCAGCGAAAACAAAGAACACGTACCACTCAGCCGCTACCTGCAGCCGCACGCCCAGTTCATGACCGCCGTCACAGGTTTCAATGACCGCAACATGGTCAATCAATGCCTGATGTATCGCTACATCATCAGCTACGAACCTTATAATTTCAAGGGCCGCCTGGATGATTTTCCGCTGACCCTGCAATACGGCCAGAAAATGGATGGACTGCGCAGCGAACTGCGCGATTACTTGTGGGACGGAGAATTCCGCGACACGGTCGGCGCAGAGGTAAGCTGTGGTGGAAAACTACACCATCCATATTCTGTTTTTCTCAATGCCATAAGCGGCAAGAGCGGGTTGGTGATCTGCAACTATAACGAGCACGACTCCGTCACGGTCATCGCCAGCCTGGAAAACGGCCAGGCGCTCGAGCGCTACCGCCTGGTGGATGACCCGGATTGGCAGCCGGCCAGCCAGGGCATCCATATTCCCCCTCAATCCGCCGCCGTGGTCGTTTAACAAATACCACCCTTTTCGTATCTTTATTTCTTATTCCCATATCGAAAATATTATTAATTTCTTTACTTGACTATCTCAAAAGAAAAGCGGATAATTTAGTAGCAATAAATCCTTTGTCCCTGTCATTATCGCTTTCCCCTTTGAAATGGAGTCAAGTGGGCGAAAATCTTGATGAAGAAATCCGGCAAATTGTCCAGCGCGTGCTCAAGCAGTCTTTGGGACTCTCGCAGCCGGATAATACCCCACGGGTAACTTCCATCCAACCTGAACCACCCCCTAAAACCGAAACAAAACTTGTTGACCGTAAAGTTGTGGCAATCGGCGCCGATCACGGCGGCTTTGAGATGAAAGAAACGCTCAAAGCCGACCTGACCGCCCTCGGATATGATTTTATCGACGCCGGCACAAATTCAAAAGAGGCCGTCGATTACCCTGATTTTGCCCACCAAGTGGCCAAACTGGTCAGTACAGGCAAAGCCTGGCGAGGCATCCTCATCGATGGCGCCGGCATCGGAAGCTGCATCGTGGCGAATAAAGTCCCAGGCGTGCGCGCCGGTATGGCTTACGACTATACGTCGGCAGTCAACGGCCGGGAACATAACGACTGCAACGTATTGACCCTCGGAGCCGGCCTGATTGGCGCTAACCTGGCCAAACAGATCGTGACGGTCTGGTTGTCAACCCCCTTCGGCGGCGGGCGTCACGAACGGCGGGTAAATAAGATCACCGCCGTGGAAAAGCAGTATTTGAAATAGAGGCTAGTAATGAACCCTGATTTGAAAACGGTGGAGCAACTGATCGAAGTCATCACACGTGAAGTGCTGGTGGCTATAGCCGAACAGCAGCAGCGCTCCGCCATTCCGGAAGGCCAGCAGTGCAATTTCAACTGCGCCGAAGGCCTGTGCGTGCGCACGTGTTTCGACCGCGTCGGCAACGTGGTCAGCGCGGGCGCCGAGCGGTTATCTTCTACCGTTGGCATCATCCCGCAGGACCTGAATCTGGCCAAAATGATCGACCACACCCTGCTAAAGCCAGATGCCACCCCCGACCAGATCGCCCAGTTGTGCTTCGAAGCGCGCAAATATGGCTTTGCCACGGTGTGTATCAACCCGGCCTGGGTCGCCTTGTGCGCCCAACTGCTGCACGGTTCTCCGGTGAAAGTTTGTTCGGTAATCGGCTTTCCACTGGGCGCTTCGGCCCCCGAGGTGAAAGCTTTTGAAGCCCAAAATGCCCTTGACCACGGTGCGGCTGAAATTGATATGGTGATCAATATCGGGGCGCTGAAAGCGCGCGACCTGGAGCTGGTCGCCAAAGACATTCGCGGGGTGGTTACCGTAGCGCATGCAGGCGGGGCGATTGTGAAAGTCATCATTGAGGCGGTCTTGCTCACCGATGAAGAGAAAACCATCGCCTGCCTGCTGGTTAAAGAAGCCGGGGCGGATTTCGTCAAAACCTCGACAGGTTTTGCCAGCGGGGGAGCCACCGTGCACGATGTGGCCCTCATGCGCCGGGTGGTCGGCCCCGAGATAGGGGTGAAAGCCGCCGGTGGGGTACGCACCTACGAGGACGCAGAAAATATGATCAAGGCCGGAGCCACACGCATTGGCGCCAGCGCCGGGGTCAAGATTATCCAAGGCCCCAGCAAAGAAAAAGAGGCTGCACCCACCCTAGCGGTGGTCGCGGCAGGCGCAGCCGGTAAATATTAACGGGAGAATGACCATGTTGATTGCCAGAGTGATCGGGACGACCGTATCGACCATCAAAGATGAAAAACTCGTCGGGCGCAAGCTGCTCATCGTCCGCCAGACCGACGAACACGGCAATCCCAGCGGTAAGCCTTACGTGGCTGTGGATACCGTCGATGCCGGCATCGGCGACCTGGTTTTGACCTGCGCCGGTTCCTCTGCCCGGCAAACTGCCATTACCAAAGACACTCCAGTGGATGCCGTCATCATGTCGGTCATCGACTCGTTAGAAGTCGATGGCGAAGTCGTGTTCAGAAAGGCCAGATAGGTGGACAAGGACCTTTCTTCCGTTCAGGAAGGGCGCGACCTGGTCGCCAGGGCTTATGAGGCCTGGAAGACCTGGAGCCGGTCGTCCCAGGTCGACGTAGATCGCGTCTGCGCCGCCATGGCCGAAGCCGGATACCAGGCTTCCGAACGCCTGGGACGCCTGGCGCATGAGGAAACCGGCTACGGCGTCGCCGCCCATAAAAAACTGAAGAATCAGTTTGGCTCGCGCATCGTCTGGAACAGCCTGCGCGAAATGAAGACCGTGGGGGTCATCCGGCACGACCCTGACCGCCGCCTGTACGAAATCGCCTGGCCGATGGGAGTGATCGCCGCCCTGGTTCCCTCCACCAACCCGACCTCGACCACATTTTTCAAAGCCTTAATCGCCGTTAAGGCGCGGGATGCCATCGTCTTTTCTCCGCATCCATCCGCCGGTCGCTGCATAAATGAAGCCGCCCAAACCATGGCCGATGCGGCGGAAAGCGCCGGGGCGCCGAAGGGGCTGGTAAGCTGCATGCAGCAAATCACCCTGCCGGGCACCCAGGAGCTGATGTCTCACCGCCACACCGCCCTGATCCTGGCCACCGGGGGATCAGCGATGGTGAAGGCTGCCCATTCCACCGGGAAACCGGCTTACGGCGTAGGGCCCGGGAACGTGCCCGTCTACGTTGATCGCAGCGCGGATATCGAAAAAGCTGCCCGCTACGTGGTCGCCTCCAAGGCTTTTGACAATTCCACCATATGCGCCACCGAGCAGTCTTTGATTGCCGACCGCCCGATCGCCCGCCAGCTCGCCGAGTATATGCGCCGTGAAGGCGCCTATTTCACTACTCCCCAGGAAACCGACCTGTTGAGGCGGGCCTTGTTCCAGCCAGATGGCGCCATGAATACAGACGTGGTGGGAAAATCGGCTGGATTTGTCGCCGCTTATGCCGGGTTTACAATCCCCGATGCGACGCGCATCCTGGTCACCCCGCTCTTGAAAGTGGGCCGGCAAGAGCCTTTATCCCACGAGAAACTGACTACGGTGCTGGGTTGGTACGAAGCCGATAATTGGGAGCGAGGCTGTGAAATTTCGATTGCTCTGATCGAAACCGGTGGGCGCGGCCATACCCAGATCATTCATGCCAACGACGAAAAAATCATTATGGCCTTTGGGTTGGAAAAGCCGGTTTTCCGCATCCTGGTCAACACGATGGGTTCGCTGGGAGCCATCGGTTTGACCACCGGGGTCATGCCATCCATGACCCTGGGCTCTGGCGGTGTGGGCGGTTCGATTACCGGCGACAACGTGACCGCTTATCATCTTATCAATATCAAGCGGCTGGCCTATGAAACGCTCACCCCGCCGCTGGAAGCCTTTCAACCCGGTGAATCCCCTGACGGGCCTGACCCCGCAGAAATCGAGCGGACGGTCCGGCAGGTTGTCGATGAAATATTAGCCAGTAAGAAAACCTATTGACTTCAATTTTTCACTAAGGAAGGGAAAAAATGGCTCTAGAAACTTCTCTGATCGCACTAGGAATGGTTGAGACACACGGCCTGGTGGCTGCCATCGAAGCAGCCGATGCCATGGTCAAAGCGGCCAACGTGGTTTTGATTGGCTCCGAATATGTCGGCGGCGGCTATGTCACCGTGATGGTGCGCGGCGATGTAGGCGCGGTCAAAGCGGCGACTGATGCCGGCGCAGCCGCGGCCAAACGTGTTGGCGAAGTAGTTTCGGTGCATGTGATCCCAAGGCCGCATTCGGACGTCGAAATGATCCTGCCAAAAAATACTAAAGGCAGCTTTGGCGGGAGAAGCTCGGAAGGCGGCTAGCCATCAGGATTGGCTGTGGCTGGCGATGAACTGGCAGCGACCTGCCATTGCGAGTCCTGCCAGCTTCTTTGACCGGAGGATAGGCTATGGGTGAAGCATTTACTTTACGCTGCTATTGTTACCTGGATCGGATGCAGCCGCAGTACGCCGCCTTTGTCGGCACGATTACGCAGGGTGATCTGCCGACCGAAGGCATGGCGGCCCTCTACGTGGAAATGTCTCCCGGCAACGAGGTTTTCCGCGTGGTGGATATTGCCGTCAAAGCCACCGAAGCCCGGCCGGGGGCGCAGATCGTCGAGCGCGAATTTGGCATGTTCGAGGTGCACTCCCCCAACCAGGCGGCGGTGCTGGAAGCCGGCGACGTGGTTCTGGCGCGCCTGAACCTGGCCGTCGAAGACCGCCTTCGTCCCCAGGTCGTCTCGACCCAGGTAATCACCCGTATCGATCCTTACCAGGCCCAGTTGTTGAACCGTTTCCGCCGCGGCAGCATGTTGGTGCCAGGCGAAACGATGCTGGTGCTGGAATGCGCCCCGGCGGCTTACATCAACTATGCCTGCAACGAAGCGGAAAAGAAAGCCAGCATCAAGCTGATCCATGTCTCCTCCGTGGGACGGTTTGGGCGCATGTGGCTGTCTGGCACGGAAGCTGAAATCATGACCGCCCGAGACGCCGCCATCCAGGCGCTGGAAAGCCTGGAAGGCCGTGAAGGCGCCTGACAAACCATCCTGGAGCCGGCCACATAGGAGCGACTTATGCCAAAAGAGTTTTACACCGAAAAAGATATCGAGGACCTGGTCAAGGGCGGGATTTTATCCCTGGAAGTCAACGATAATGTCGTGCTGACCGACCTGGCTTACGAAAAAGCCATGAAGTTGGGTATGCGTTTGGTGCGTGACAGGCCCGATAATCCTCCTAGCGCGCCGGTGCGGCCTTACATTTCCCAAAAACGCCCCACCCCTTCCTCTGAGGCGACAGCCGGCCAACCCCTTTCAACCCCTGCACCCAGCGCCGCCAGCACCGTTCCAGTTCCTCAAGCCGATGGGATCGAGCTTCACCAGCGCATCCGCGAGGCGGTGATTGCCCGCCTGGGTAACCAGGTAGATGCAAAATTACTGGATGTAATTATCACGCGTGTGCTGCAAAGCACAGGGGTCAGGTGACCTCCATGTTATTCGGCAGGGTGAAAGGTAGCGCAGTTTGTACACTTAAATATCCCGGCACGGAAGGCTTAAAACTGCTCGTCGTCCAACCGGTAAACAAGAAACTTCAGCCGGTGGGGGCCTTGCAGGTGGCGGCGGACGTGGTGGATGCCGGGCCAGGCGACTTATGTGTGATGGTGCGTTCGCGTGAAGCAGCCCTGGCGCTGCCTGAGGTCAAGTTTGTACCCATCGACCTGGCCCTGGTAGGCATCGTGGATGAGCTGATCGTCCTGCCTGACCAGACGTTTGATTTCACCCTGAAAAAAGGCTGGAACGCATACACCTGAAAGGTGCGGAAAGGCGGCCAATGATCCTGGGAAAAGTGGTTGGGACGGTAGTGACCACCATCAGCCACCACGATTATAAGCACCGGCGGCTGCTGGTGGTACAGCCGATGGTTCTGCCGGGAGACACGGCCGACGAAGATTTTATCGCCCTGGATAACACTCAGGCCGGCATTGGCGATACCGTGCTGGTCAATCGTGAGGGCAACGGGGCGCGCCAGGTGCTGAAAAACCCGGACGCCTGTGTGATTTCGGTGATTGTTGGCATTGTTGATTCGGTCTATATAGAATTCGAGAGCTAGATTTCGAAGACGACCTTGTCCACGTAGCACCACAACCAATTCTCACCCGGTTCGATCGACTGGACAATAGGATGCCCGGTGGCGTGAAAATGCTTCGTGGCGTGTTTGTTCGGCGATTGGTCGCAGCAGCCCACATGCCCGCAAATACGGCAGATGCGCAGATGCACCCACCAGTCGCCGGTCTTCAGGCATTCTTCGCAGCCCTGGGCGCTCGGTTTGACATCCTTAATTTGACCAAGATGAGTGCAGTTGCGCATGCAATTCTCCTATAAAAAGATGACATTCTATGAGCGGTTCGTTCCACCTGGCAGCTTAGGACGGCGGTTAGCCAGGAACAGCAGTGTACCGCCGATCACAACTAAGACGAGCCCCAGCACCGCATACAGGCTTTGACCGGACATAAAACTTCCAGGGAGCACATTCACTCCCTGTAAAATCCACACCAATCCAACCAGGGCCAACAACCCACCCAGGATATTCAGAAACCATTTCATGACGACCTCCGTTATTCAACTCTCTATTATGTTACGTAATCGGCAGAGAAATGGATGTTAATGCAGGATTAGCTTTCCTCCTAATGGGTATGGAAGAACCCTCTGTCAACTTTCCGTAAAGCCATTGAATTACCCTATACTTGTTTCCGAATACCATTGACAAAACCATAGAAATCCTTTATAACTCCCCCCTAATATGACACCTCAACCGGCTTTTGTTTATAATGGCGACAAGCGGCGGCAGTTACATCCCACCCATCCAGGGAAAGTGGGCTTGTAGCGGTTACCAGAGTATCACTCATTAGTTCGCTAGATAAACAGGCTCTCCGATCCCGGAGAGCTTTTTTTGTTAAGAATCTTAAGGAGAAGATGAAATGCCAGCCAAAATCGCTGCTCACTGCCCGGAATGCGACGCCGAAATTGACCTGACCAGCGTGGTACAAAACGAAATCGTGGTCTGTGCTGACTGTGGGGTCGACCTGGAAGCCATCAGCCTCGACCCGCCGACGCTTGAGCTGGCTCCGATGGAAGCCGAAGATTGGGGCGAGTGATCGAGCTACTAAAGTCCCCGTTCTGTGGGGACGAAAGTCCCCGCTGTGTGGGGATTATAATCCCCGCTTTTTCGGGACGAAAGTACCCGTTGTGTGGGTAGGGAGGGAATACGATGAAGGTAGGAATTCTTTTATCCAGGGTGCGCATCGAAGAGAAATGGCTGTTAGAGGCTTTGGAAGCCCGCTCGGTTGATTACGAACGGATCGATGACGGCCAGGTCACTTTCGATTTCGATAAACCGTCCAAATGGCTGGAATACTCAGTGGTGTTGGAGCGCAGTATTTCTTTTGCGCGTGGCCTGTATACGACCCAGATCCTGAATGCCTGGGGCGTCCCGACGGTTAACATGGCCCACGTAGCCGCGATTTGCGGCGACAAGCTGGCTACCTCGGCCGCATTGGCAAAAGCCGGTGTAGCCCAACCGCGTGTAAAGGTCGCCTTTACTACCGAATCGGCCCTGGAAGCCATCGAAGAATTGGGCTATCCGGTGGTGTTAAAGCCAGTGGTAGGCTCTTGGGGCCGTTTACTGGCCAGGATCAACGACCGGGATGCGGCGGAAGCTGTCCTGGAGCATAAAGAGACGCTCGGCTCTTACCAGCACTCGATCGTCTATATCCAGGAATACATCCAGAAACCCGGCCGTGATATCCGCGCCTTCGTAGTCAACGGCGCAACGGTGTGCGCCATGTACCGCACCTCGGAGCATTGGATCACCAACACGGCCCGCGGCGGGCAGGGAGAAACCTGCCCGATTACACCCGAGCTCGAAGAAATTTGCCGCTCGGCTTCCCAGGCCGTCGGCGGCGGCGTGCTGGCCATCGATGTGTTGGAAGATCCCCACCGCGGCTTCCTGATCAACGAAGTCAACCACACCATGGAGTTTCACACCCTGGTGCCCACTACCGGGGTAGACGTCCCTGGCATCATTGTGGATTACACCCTGGCGGTCGCCGCTGGAAAAGTAAATTTGCCGGCGACCCTGAAAGTACCCAATTTTCAGCATTGTTACTGAACTGCCCGGTCTATGGGCCGGCGGCATCGTTCTGGTTTCGAGCTGAGATATCACACCGAGGCATAAAAGGAGACACCTGATGGTCGAAATACTCGACAGCACCCTTCGTGAAGGGGAACAAACCCCTTACGTAAATTTCCTGGTAGATGAAAAGATCGAGATTGCTAAAATGCTCGACAAGGTGGGGGTGGAAATGATCGAAGCCGGCGATCCGAGTGTTTCTCCCAGCATTTTCACAGCGGTCAAGAAGATTGCCGCCATGAGATTAAACGCCGAAATCTTGGCCCATTCTATGGCAAATAAGCGCTGCATTGATATGGCCCACGCCTGTAACGTGGGCCGGGTGGCGATCTTCTTCCCTACTTCCCGCATTCACCTCGAATCGAAAGTAAAGAAAACCCCTGCTGAGGCCATCGAAATTATTTGCGAGCACATCCGTTACGCCATCAGCCTGGGGATGAAAGTACGCTACACCCCGGAAGACGCCTCCCGCACCGACTTCGAATTCCTGGTGGAAGTCTGCAACCAGGCCATCACAGCCGGCGCCGACCGGATCAGTTTTGCCGATACCACGGGGGTAATGCAGCCGCACAAAATGTATGATTTGATCCGGCGGCTAAAGAAACGGCTGCTGCCATGCAAGATGGATGTCCACTGCCACAACGACCATGGGCTGGCCCTGGCCAACGCCATGGCGGGCCTGCGCGCCGGGGCGGATTGCATTCACACCACCATCAATGGGATGGGCGAGCGCGCCGGCATCCCCGATCTTTCTGAAACTATCCTGGCCTTGCACAACCTGGAAAATATCCAGAAATACGACCTGCGCTCTTTGAACGAGATTTCCACCTACATGGAAAAAATCACCGGCTTCTTCCTGGCGCCCAATAAGCCGGTCACCGGGCAATACGCTTTTTCACACAAGGCCGGCGTGCACACGGACGGCGTGATCAAAAACCCGCAGACCTACGAAAGCTTCGACCCGGCCATCCTCGGCAGGGAACGAAAAATAGTGATCGACAAATATACCGGCAAACACGCTGTCCTCTCCCGCCTGGAGGAATACGACGTTAACGTTAACCAGCAGGAGCTTGAGAAAATCGTCCAAGAAATTAAGAATATCGGGGATACCCGTAAAATGATCTTCGACGCCGATATTATCGAAATCGCCGAAAAAGTGACCGGCAGGAATATCGACGTCATTCCCAAGGAAATTAACGCCATCATTATGATCTCGGTCGAGTCGCACGTTTACACCAGCGCGGTGGTGCGCAAGCTGAAAAACCTGCACAACGTCTACAGCGTGTTAGAAATTACCGGAGATTATGACATCAGCGTCTATGCCAAAGTGGCTGATACGGCGGCCCTGAACAATTTCATCGAGCAGTTGCGCACCATTCCCGGCGTCAAACAGACCGAGACGCGCCTGATCCTGAAAAAACACATCGATAATGGATTCAATTAGCATGGATCATTGGGATTTGCTGTGGTAGGTCCTCGGATTTGGGGGGCCATGGCCCCCCAAATCCGGGAGTTCATCACGGGCATTTCCAATGAACCATTACATTGGGAGACATTCATGGGCACATTGGTTGAAGAGCTATTTTCAAATAAGGCCGGGCGGAAGGTCGAAGCTGGTGAAATTGTCCTGCTCGAGGTGGATTACATTATGAGCCACGATAATACCACCCCGCTGGCGATTAAAGCTTTCCGAGAAATCGGCAAACCCATTAAAGATAAAAACAAGATCGTGATCCATTTCGACCATGCTTACCCGGCGCCCAGCCTATTAGCTGCCGAAAACCAGAAAATGATCCTGGATTTTATCAAAGCCAACAATCTGCCCAATTTCTATCACCAGGGGGTTTGCCACCAGGTGATGATTGAAGAAGGTTTCGTCGCCCCGGGCCGGCTGATCATCGGCGCCGATTCACATACCAATACTTATGGCGCCCTGGGCGCTTTTGCCACCGGTTTCGGTTCCACCGAGATTGGGGTGGCCTGGGCAACCGGCAAAGCCTGGTTCAAGACCCCGCTAACTATCTTGATCAACCTCACCGGACAGGCGCCTGTGGGGGTATATGCCAAGGACGTGATGCTCTCTATCGCCGGAAAAATCGGCATGGACGGGGCCACTTACAAATCGGTCGAATTTTCCGGAAGCTATATCGAACAGTTACCTGTCCACGAGCGGATTGTGTTTGCCAATATTTCCACCGAGATCGGGGCAAAGTGCGGGCTGATCGTTCCTGACCAGGTAACCCTGGATTTCCTGGCCCACTCCACCAGGCTGAATACCCCCTACCAGGTCGTCAAACCTGACCATCCAGTCTATGAGAAAATCCTCGACGTGGACGTATCGACCCTGGAACCGCAGGTGGCTTGCCACCCGGATGTCGACCACGTGAAACCCCTGGTCGAAGTAGAAAACCTTCCCATTGATGAAGTTTTTATCGGCACCTGCACCAACGGGCGTTATGAAGACCTGGAGATCGCTGCCACCATCCTCAAGGGGCGCAAAGTGCACCCTTTCACGCGCACGATTGTCACTCCGGCCAGCACCGCCATTTACCAGAAGGCGCTGGCGCACGGGCTGATCGACGTATTCCTGGAATCCGGCTGCACGATCGGCGTGGTGGGCTGTGGGGCCTGCATCGGGCGGCACGGCGGCCTGCTGGCGCCGGGCGAGCGGGCCTTCACCACCATGAACCGCAACTTCATCGGGCGCATGGGCAGCCCGGAGGCGGAAATCTACCTGGGTAGCCCGGCAGCCGCCGCCGCCACTGCCATTGAAGGCAAAATTGCCGACCCAAGACGCTACCTGGAGGTTTGACATGGGCAAAGCCTGGAAGTTTGGCGAGAATCTCAATACGGATGAAATTATCCCCGCCAGGTTTAACATCACCATCGATGAAAAGGAGCTGGCCAAAAAAGTCTTTTGTGAAGTAAAACCGGCTTTCGCCTCCCAGGTCAGGCCGGGGGACGTGGTGGTCGCCCTGGCCAATTTCGGCTGCGGCTCCTCGCGCGAGCATGCCCCGATTGCCATCAAGGGTTCAGGCGTCGCCTGCGTGATCGCAGCCTCCTACGCCCGCATTTTCTTCCGCAATGCGATCAACATCGGGCTGCCGATCCTGGAATCTCCGGAAGCGGCGGACGCCATCCAGGAAGGCGAGGAGGTGCAGGTCGACCTGGCTTCCGGCCTGATCCAGGACCTGACCAGCGGCAAGACCTTCCAGGCCAGGCCTTTACCGCCCTTCGTGCTCCAGATCGCTGCAGCGGGCGGCATCGTCAAATTCCTCAAAGACCACGACCTGGAGGAACTTCTGTGAGGAAATATCGCATCTGCCTGCTGCCGGGGGATGGGATTGGCCCTGAAGTGGTCGGGCAGGCCAGGCGCGTCCTGGAGGCTGTGCAGATTCCCCTGGATTTTACCCAGGGCGAAATTGGCTACGGCGCCTACCAGAAACTGGGTACCCCGCTGCCCGAAGAAACCCTGGAGGAAGTCCGCCGCGCCGACGCCGTCCTGTTTGGAGCGGTGACCACTCCGCCCAACATTCCAGGATATTTCTCCGCTATCATTCGATTGCGCCAGACTTTTGAGTTATACGCCAACATCAGGCCATGCCGTTCGATCCCCCACCCCTCCTCGCGCCCGGAGATCAACCTGGTGATTGTCCGCGAAAACACCGAGGACCTTTATTCTGGCATCGAGCGTGTGGAAGACAACGGCAACCGCGCCATCAGCGAAATGGTGATCACCCGCAAAGCTTCGGAACGGATCCTGCACAAAGCCTTTAGCCTGGCGCGCGCGGCCCACTTCCACAAGGTGACCGTTGTCCACAAGGCCAACATACTGCGCGAAACCTGTGGGTTGTTCCTCCGGGTGGCCCTCGAAGTCGCTTCCCAATATCCCGATCTGGAAATGTAAGAAATGCTGGTGGATACCTGCGCCATGGAGCTGATCCGTGACCCGGGGCAGTTCCAGGTGATTGTGACCACCAACCTGTTCGGCGATATTTTGAGCGACGAGGCCTCCATGCTGGTCGGCGGGCTGGGCGTGGCCTGTTCGGGTAATATCGGCGACCGCGCCGCCATCTTCGAGCCGGTGCATGGCAGCGCCCCCAGGCTGGCCGGGCAGCATAAGGCCAACCCGCTGGCCACTTTTCTTTCGACGGCGATGATGCTGGATTTCCTGGGAGAACCAGAACCTGCCCGTCGCCTCGAACGAGCGGTAAACGAGACCATCCGCCTCGGGCTGGTCACCGAAGACCTGGGTGGTCCTCTCACAACCGAAGAATCCACTGCCGCCGTGCTGAAATATTTATAGGCCCAACCAGACTCTAAGGGTTTTTGAAACCCTTAGAATCTTCAGATCAATTATGAGGACTTATGCCTAAAATCGGCTTTTTATACTCCCGCATGCGTATTGAAGAAAAATTTCTCCTGGAAGAGCTGCAGCCTCGCCCCGGCGTTGAAGTGGCGCTGATCAACGATGATGAAGAGTTCTTCGACATCGGAAAAAAGCCCTACGCGGTAGACGTCCTGTTTGAGCGGTCCATCTCCTATAACCGCGGGCTGTATATTTCCCGGATTTTCGAAGCATATGGGGTTCCGGTAGTCAACCCATCTGAAATCGCCGGGCGCTGCGGCGACAAGTACGTCACCAGCCAGATCCTCATCCAGGCCGGCATCCCCACTCCCAGGGTGCTGATGGCCTTTTCGGAAGAAGCTGCCCTCAAAGCCACCAAGGAAATCGGCTATCCCTGTGTAATGAAACCGGTCATCGGTTCCTGGGGCCGGCTGCTGGCCAAGGTGGATAATGCCTTTTCAGCCGAAGCGTTCATCGAGCATAAAACCATCCTGGGAGGCTCAAACCACCAGATTTTTTACATCCAGAAATATATCGACAAACCCGGCCGGGATATCCGCGCTTTCTGTATCGGCGAGGAGCCCATCTGCGCCATCTATCGCACTTCCGAAAACTGGATTACCAACACTGCCCGGGGCGGCGTGGCGACCAACTGCCCGATGACGCCTGAAATCAACGACCTGGTGACCCGCACCGCCCAGGCCATTGGCGGAGGGCTGCTGGCAATCGACATTTTTGAAACTCCCACCGGCCTGGAGGTCAACGAGGTCAACCATACCATGGAATTCCGCAACAGCATCCAGACCACCGGGGTGAACATCCCCAAGAAAATGGTGGATTATGTCCTTAGGATTGCAAAGGAGCACTCATGAAAGTTTCTATTGTTGGCGCGTCCGGCTACACTGGCGGAGAGCTGCTGCGCCTGCTGCTGGACCACCCCGGGGTCGAAGTCTTCCAGGCCACCTCCGAATCGCACTTGGGCGAATTCGTCTACCAGCAGCATCCCAACCTGCGCAAGCGCACCCAGCTCAAATTTACCTCGCGCGAAATGCTGGAAGCCTGCGACGTGCTCTTCCTGGCCCTCCCCCATGGAGAAAGCCAGCGCAAGATCGATACTTACGCCGGCCTGGCAGGTAAGATTATTGACCTGGCAGCCGATTTCCGCTTGCGCGATGCAAGCCTCTACAAGGAGTATTACGGCGAAGAGCATGCCGCCCCGGCCTGGTTGTCCCGTTTTGTATACGGTTTGCCTGAACTGCACCGCCAGGAAATGGGCGCGGCCGCTTACATCAGCGGGGTGGGCTGCAACGCCACCGCCGCCAACCTGGCCCTCTACCCGCTGGTCAAAGCCGGCCTGCTGCGCCAGGATACGCCGGTCATCGTCGATATCAAGGTGGGTTCCTCCGAAGGCGGGGCCACTCCCAACCCGGGCTCGCACCACCCGGAACGCAGCAATGTCGTGCGCACCTATGCCGCCTACGGCCACCGCCACACCGCCGAAGTCATCCAGGAATTGGGCTTACCCGGCGTTCACCTGACCATCACCTCGGTTGACATAGTGCGCGGTTCGCTGGCTGCCGCCCACGCTTTTATCAAACAGGGTGTGACCGAAAAGGATCTCTGGCGGGTCTACCGCCAGTTTTCGGACAGCGAGCCGTTCGTCCGCCTGGTGAAAGACCGCCGCGGCATCTACCGTGTGCCAGATCCAAAAGTCTTGGCGGGCACGAATTACGTCGATGTAGGCTTCGAGTTGGACGCCAAGAGCGGCCGGGTGATCAGCCTGTGCGCCATCGACAACCTTATGAAAGGCTCGGCCGGGTCAGCGGTGCAAGCAATGAACCTGTGCTGCGGTTTCGAAGAGGTTACCGGGCTTACTTTCAGCGGGCTACATCCAATTTAATAATGCAAATTTGAGATATACAAATTTACATCTTTAATAAAAGGAATTAGAGCATGATCGTGATCAAAATGGGCGGGGCTGAGGGCGTCAACCTGGACGCCATCTGCCAGGATGTGGCCGAGTTGGTCAGGCAGGGCCAGCCGGTCGTGGTAGTGCACGGCGGCTCGGCTGAAACCAACGCCATTTCTACCCGGTTGGGCCATCCGCCGCGCTTTGTAACTTCTCCCAGCGGATTCACCAGCCGCTACACTGACCGGGAGACCCTGGAAATTTTCGCCATGGTTACCTCTGGCAAGATTAACACCCTGCTGGTTGAACGCCTGCAGCGCTTTGGTGTGAACGCTTTCGGGCTTTCCGGCGTAGATGGGCGAGCTATCCTCGCCCAGCGCAAGGAAGCCATCCGCATCGTCGAAAATGGCCGCAAGATCATGCTGCGCGACGATTACACCGGCAAAATCGCCTCGGTTAACGCCGATATATTACACCTGCTGTTGCAGGCCGGGCTGACCCCAGTGATTGCTCCGCTGGCCATTTCCCCCGAGGGGGATGCCCTCAACGTGGACGCCGACCGGGCTGCCGCCATGGTGGCCGGGGCCTTGAAAGCCGAAAAATTAATCCTGCTGACCAATGTGCCAGGCTTGCTGCGCAGTTTCCCGGACGAAAATACGCTCATCCCCCACATCGCCGCCAAAGACCTTGAACAGGCCCTGGGCTTTGCCGAAGGGCGTATGAAGAAAAAGGTCCTCGGCGCCAGTGAAGCTCTCGACCTGGGGGTAGGCAGCGTTATCTTTGCCGACGGCCGGGTCGAACATCCTGTGCTGGAAGCTTTGGCAGGCAAAGGGACCGTGATTTCCGCCTGAAGGATTCTCTCCAGTTTATGCGAAAGGAATGGTAAAGATGGATAAGATTACCAATGAAACCATCCGCCTGCTCGAAGGGCAGTACACTTCGGGTGTGTATACCAAGCGCCCGGTAGCCATCGTACGCGGGCTTGGAGCCCATCTGTGGGATGCGGATGGCAAAGAATATATCGATTGCGTGGGCGGCCAGGGCGCCGCCAACCTGGGACATGCCAACCCCGTGGTAGCGCAAGCCATTGCAGAGCAGGCCACCCGGCTGATCTCCTGCCCGGAGATGTTTTACAACGACCGCCGCGCCGCCCTGGAAGAAAAGCTGGCCAACCTGACCGATATGGGACGCGTATTCCTGTGCAACTCGGGCGCCGAGACAGTCGAAGCAGCCATCAAATTCGCCCGCCTGCTCACCGGGCGCAGCGAGGTGGTGGCGGCTATGCGCGGCTTCCACGGCCGAACGATGGGTGCCCTGTCGGCCACTTGGGAGAAAAAATACCGCGAGCCTTTCGAGCCGCTGGTGCCAGGCTTTTCGCATATTCCCTATAACGACCAGGCCGCCCTAGGCGCAGCCGTGACGGACAAAACCGCCGCGCTGATCCTGGAAGTGGTGCAGGGCGAAGGCGGCGTGCGTCCCGGCGACCCGGCCTTCCTGAAACTGGCCCAGGATATATGCCGCCAGAAAGGGGCTTTGCTGATCCTGGATGAGATCCAGACCGGTTGGGGGCGCACCGGAAAAATGTTTGCTTACCAGCATTACGGGTTGGAACCTGATTTACTGTGCGTGGCCAAGTCGATGGCCGGCGGGCTGCCCATGGGCGCCACGTTGATGCACGCGCGCCTGGGTGAACTGCCGATCCAGGTGCATGGTTCCACCTTTGGAGGCAATCCCCTGGCCTGCGCCGCTGCGCTGGCGGCTATCGGCTACCTGGAGGATAACCACCTGCCCGAGCGCGCCGCTGAGCTGGGCGCCTGGTTCCTGGGCATGCTGTCCAGAATCGAGTCGCCCTTGATCCGTGAAGTGCGCGGGCTGGGTTTGATGGCCGGCATCGAGCTAAAGCAAAAAGTCACGCCTTACCTTCAGGAGTTGATGGAAAAGGGCGTGATGGCCCTTCCGGCTGGCCTGACCGTGATGCGCTTTTTACCCCCCCTGGTGATCTCCACAGCGGACCTCCAGGTTGTGGTGGAGAAAGTTACCGAGGTACTGCAAGGTTGAACGATCCGGTTGAGCTGCTCGAAGCATTATTGAAGATTTATAGCCCCAGTCACCAGGAACAGGCTGCGGTGGATTACCTGGTAGGGACCATGGAGAAGATGGGCTACACGGCCTTTGTCGACGCGGCCGGGAATGCCGTCGGCAAGCGCGGCGGTGGGCCAAACGAAATCATGCTGCTTGGTCACATCGACACCGTACCCGGCTTTATCGAGGTGCGCCGGGAAGAGGACTTACTGTACGGGCGCGGTTCGGTTGACGCTAAAGGCTCGCTGGCCTGCTTCGTAACTGCCGCGGCAGCCGTGCAGCCTCCACCCGGTTGGCGTATCACCGTGATCGGCGCCGTCGGAGAGGAAAGCGCCTCGCACGGCGCATCGTTCGTGTGCGACCATTACCGCCCGCAATTGCTGGTCATCGGCGAGCCGAGCAAATGGGATCGCATTACCCTGGGCTTCAAGGGCAGCCTGTGGGTCAGCTACCTCGTCCAGCAGCCTATGGCGCACACCGCCAGCGCCTCGGCCAGCGCCTGCGAAATCGCCATCCAGTTCTGGAATGAAGCCAAAGAGTGGTGCAGTTCGCTCAGCCCACAGGATGCGACTGCCTTCTACCAGCTTACCCCCAGCCTGCGCGGCATGGATTCGACTAACGACGGCTTTATCGAAACCGCCCACATGCGGCTCAATTTCCGCCTGCCGCCAGGGATTGCCCTCGACCAGGTGAAAGATAAATTGTGCGAGTTGAGAAAAGCCGGTGAACTGACCTTTGGCGATGGCGACCCGGCCTATCGCGCCGAGAAAAACACTCCTCTGGTGCGGGCGTTTCTGAACGCCATCCGCAGCACGGGCGGGAATCCGGTTTTTTCCCTCAAAACCGGCACTTCGGATATGAACCTGGTCACGCCGGCGTGGAACTGCCCGGCGGTTGCCTACGGTCCTGGCGATTCCAGCCTGGACCACACCCCCCACGAGCACCTGCCCCTCAGCGAATTCCACAAGAGCATTGCCGTCCTGGAAAAAGTGCTCGACCAGGTAATGCAATAGTGCGGAAGGTCCCCAGATTTTGAGTTGTGAGCGTGTGCAGCACGCTCACAACTCAAAATCTGGAGGTTATGCAGCCGCGTTTGCTTTACCCTTAAATGCCGGTCAGCGAGATGCCTTCCTAAAAAAGTGCGTTGAGCGAAGAAGAACAACAACAGGATCGGCAGGGCACTGATGATGCTAACTTCGTGATCTTTGTGGTTAAAATTTTTATCCTATCGCCCAATTTTCACTGTCGACCAGCTCCGCCTTCCCGCTGACTGCCGAGCGGATGCCGGCGTCCAGGATGGCCATAGCCTTCAGGTTAAACTGCATTTCCAGCGTGTCGTGCAGGGGCTCGCCTGTTTCAAGGTGATGGATCATCTCATGGGCGATATCCTCGCGCCCTTCCGGCAGAGGCGGGTTCTCGAACAGCACCGTATCGCCCTGGCCGCGCTCCAGGCGCGCCTTGCCGCCGTGCGAATCGAACACCAGCGTGCCGCGCGTGCCCAGCACAACCAGCCCGGCCGGGACGCCGTGATCCCAGGTCGTCCACGAGCCTTCCAGCACCGCCATGACAGAGGGGAAACGCACCAGCACGGCAGCGCTGTCCTCTGCATCCCCCCAGGCGCTGTCCAGGTTAGCCTTCAAGCCCACCGCAGCCATGGCTGGTTCCCCGACCAGCCATTGGGCAAACATGGCTCCATAGCAGCAGTAATCCAGCATGGCTCCGCCCCCGGCCGCCGCCTGGTGCCACCAGGTGGCGCCGCGCTCCACTCCGCTCATCGGGGCAGTTTCCTCGTCCACCCCGGGATGCATATTGTGCGGCCCCAGCGGACCGGTATGCCCGCCACGCCAGCGCACCTCCAGCACCCGCCCAATCTCGCCTGCCTCGACCAGCTCTTTAATTTTGCGAGCATCCGGGTACCAGGTCGTCGGCCAGTTGATCGCCAGGCTGACGCCGGCCGCCTGGCAGGCGCGGGCCATGCGCAGCGCCTCAGGCAGCGAGGCCGCCATAGGCTTTTCTATCACTGTGTGCACGCCAGCTGCCGCGCAGGCTTCGATGACGTTACCATGTTGGGCGTTTTCGGCGCACACTACGGCGATGTCCAGTTCCTCATTTTCCAGCAGGTCCTCGTAATCGGCGTAGGTTGGCGGGCGCCCGGCCAGGTTCTGGAAGTGCTCCAGGTTCCAGGCGCGTGTGTAAGGCGCCGTACGCAGCTCCGGGCGCAGGGGTATGGTGTCGGCGCAGCCCGCCCACACCACTTGCGGGTGGGCGTTGAACAATTCAGCCAGGTGGTTGACGTGCATGTGAGCAAATCCGATGATGCCAAGGCGATATTTTTTAGGCATGGGGTCCTCCGGGGTTCAGGTCTCAGTCTTCAGTTTTCGGTCTGCTTAAGTTTACACCAGAAAAATCCTTTCAGTCTTTGATTGGCCGTTTTCTTTGTACTGAACCACTTGGTATATAATAACGAATGCCGCATGAAAGGTCAGGGTAAGCCCTGGCTAAAATGAACGTAAAGAGAATAAACAGAAATATCTAATAAGAAAGGAAAAACATTATGGAAATCGCCAGAGCCTGGGAAGAAAAAGGGGTGACCATCCCCGCCCCGTACGCCCGCACGATCAAAATGCTGTTTGCCCCCGACAAAGGCGGGGTCAATGAGCTGTCCTTCAGCTTCGCCTTGATCGACCCCTTCAGCCAGACCGACGAGCACACCCATGACTGCCCTGAGCTGATCTATATCGTCTCCGGCCGCGGCCAGGCGATTTGCGGCGGTCAGGCAAGCGAGGTGCAGGCCGACACTGTGCTGTGGGTGATGGCCGGCGAGAAACACCAAATGAAGAACACCGGCCCCGAAACACTCAAGCTCGCCACTGTGTTTGTCCCCGGCTACACGGCTGAATATAACTACAACCGCTGCCTGGAGGCGGCCAAACCCCATGCAAACTGACACTTATTATCCCTCCTCCGAATCGCAGGGCGGTTGGCGCTATATCGTACGCCCAGAAGAGGTGCGCCAGGTGGGCGGTATGGACCCGGTCAAACTGGACAACCTGCTGCACAACCAGGAGCTGCTGCTGGGCGGCGATTCGTGGGGAGTGGTTATCATCCGCCACGGTCACCTGGTGCGCGAACACTACACTTTCAACGTGCTGGTGCCCACGCGCTTCGACGTCTGGTCGTGCACCAAGTCCTTCACCGGCGTCACTTGGGGCTTCCTGCTGGATGACAACCGCCAAGGCCTGCTTCCAGGCGGCGCGCAAGTCGACCTGGACACCCCGGCTTATCCGATTATTCCCGAAGGCTACCCGCTTTCGGACCCGCGCAAGGAACGCATCACCTTCCGCCACCTGCTAAGCATGACCTCCGGCATCCCCGGTGAAGACGCCATGGTGATGGGCATTCCCACTGCCACAGATGTGGGCCCCTTCGAGCACTCGCTCGGCCGTAGCCCGAACCGCTACGGAAGATGGGCTAACCAATTAATCGGCGAGCCTGGCACGGTTTGGGATTACTCCGACCCGGCCATCGCTCACCTGGCCCTGGCCTTTGCGCGCATCATGGGCAAAGACCTTAACCCAGTCTTCCAGGAGCGCGTGTGCGCTCCCATCGGCATCGAAAACATGAGCTGGGATGTGCAGGGCGGCAGCGGGTTCATCGGCCCGCATACCAATGCCCACACCGGCGTGCACATCTCCGCCCGTGAATTTGCCCGCCTGGGCTACCTGATGTTGCACCAGGGCGCCTGGCAGGGCCGCCAGGTGCTGCCGCGCTGGTGGGTCGAGCTGTCCACGCAAACCTCCCAGGAGCTCAACCCGCGCTACGGGTACACCTGGTGGGTCAACACGCGCGGGGTCAACTGGCCCAGCCTGCCGCGCGACCTGTTCGCCGCCAGCGGTTACCGCTCCAACCGCTGCTACATCGTCCCCTCGCTCGACCTGGTAGTTGCCCGGGTCGGCTCCGGCCCGACGGTCTGGAGCGAAAATGAACTGATTGGCGGGGTGATCGAGGCCATCTTGTGAAAGGGTTGTCGATTGCTGATTTTTGATTGAGGATTGCAAAGAGGAGAATACCATGCCGCACTTCGTTTTCATCGGCAGCTATACCAAAGATGACGGCCAGACCGAACACCGCAGCCAGGGGATTTACACCTGCCAGGTGTCAGAGGACGGGCAGCTCAGCCTGCTTTCTTCCTCACCCGGCGGGGTGAACCCTTCCTTTCTGGTGCAACACCCTACCCGGCCGTTCCTTTTCGCGGTCAACGAAATGGAAGCCGACCGCGCCAGTGCCTTCGCCATCGACCCGCACACCGGGGAGCTGACTCTGCTCAACAGCCAGCCGACCGGGGGCGTGTGGCCCTGCCACGCCAGCCTGGACCCAGCCGGTAAATGGCTGATGGCGGCCAACTATAACAGCGGCAGCCTGACCGTCTTCCCCATCCTGCCCGATGGGCGCCTGGGACCGGCCAGCGATTACGTCGAGCACCAGGGCGTCCCCGGCCCTGACCTGGACCACCAAGACAAAGCCCACGCTCACATGGTCAAGTTCGACCCGACCGGGCGCTTTGTCCTGGCGACGGACCTGGGCCTCGACCGTATTTTCATCTACCGCCTGAATAGCGAGCACGGCCGGCTTACGGCTCACACCCGGGGTGAGGTGGTCATGGCGCCTGCCTCCGGGCCGCGCCATTTTGTCTTCCACCCCAACGGGTGCTTCCTCTACCTGGCCAATGAGCTCGATTCGACCGTCACCGCCTGCGAATGGGACGGTGCGGCCGGCCTGCTGCGCCCCTTCCAAAAGCTGCCGACCCTGCCGGGCGGGTACGAGGGCGTCAACGGCGTGGCTGACATCCACCTGCATCCCTCCGGGCGTTTCCTGTACGTCTCCAACCGCGGTCACGACAGCCTGGCGATCTACTCAGTCGACCAGCGCGGCGGCTTGCTCGGCCCGCTCGACCATGTGCCGTCCGGCGGGCGCACGCCGCGCGGCTTTGCCGTCGATCCACTGGGCCAGTTTATCCTGGTGGCCAACCAGCACAGCGGCAACATCGTCACCCTGCGACTCGATCCGCAGAACGGGCAGCTATTCCCCACAGATCATAAAATCTCTATACCACAACCGGTATGCGTGTTGTTTTATTGATTGAAGATTGCTGATTTCTGATTGCTGATTTCGGAGAAAAAACAGTTTATCTCCTTTATCCTTGTCAGTTCTCTTTTCCCAGGACCGCCTGCGAGATGCAGGCTGGTGGGTTTCTTGCTGACAACTGACGGCTCTCCCTATTTGTGTCTGTTCCATTCTTGGTGGGTTATGAGCAAAGATCGAAAAACTGGCATCTGTATGGGCTCATTGGATGTTCAAACCGCCAGGGATGCTGGTTAAGAACGTCACCAACGAAATTTGGGAGAGATATATCAAATTTTGATACTTGAAAAATAATCAATAGTGTGCTATAATGCTTATAATCATTCAATATTGATCAAGAAGTGATCATGAAAGGCCTTTGGTTATTGCTTTGCGTATTAGGGAGGAAAGAGCAATGTCTTGCTCGTAAGGTAGTATTCGCAATGGGCCACTGAGTTAGCGGTACCCTCGACAACGGAGGTGGCGTGTAACTGGGCGAATCTGACATGGTAGTCTGATCTTTTACATAACTGTAGCCGGGAGTCAGTCCCAGATCGTAGAAAGGGTCCGGGGAAGTGCCACAATGTTTAAAAACTTCCCTGCCTGCTCTAATATTTTATTAGGAGGAGGTGAGCGTACAGTTTTCTTCACAATTTTCCCACAGTTTTCCTCGCAGTTTGTCCGATTTAAGTTAAATTTCAAAGAAAGGATGATTCGAATGAAAATGCGAAAGTTGAGCCGTCGTATGTTCTTGCGACTGGCAGCGGGAACTACCGCCGCAGTCGTCCTGGCTGGTTGCCAACCTGCAACGCCCCAGGCCGGAAAAGAAACAGTGACACCCGGTAAACCGCCGGCAGGGGAAATGCTAACCCTTGTGTTTTGGAACGGCATTGGGCCGCCTGAAGGTATCCTTATGCAGGAGTTCATGAACCGTTGGGAGAACACACAACCTAACGTTAAACTGAACCAGTGGACTACTGATTGGGACGCTTTCTATACCAAGCTAAAGCTTGCAACCGCTCAACAGACTTTACCCGACCTGGCAGTCATACATCCATGGCGGATTGCAGCGTATGCCGATGTTGCCTTCAAGCCAATAGACAGCTTGCTTGCTGCCCAGTCGGCACTCACTGCGAATATGTTTAAAGATGTACCTTGGAAGGCTATGCAGTTTAAAGGAAAGCAGTACGGCTTTCCAATGGATAACTTTCTCTATGCGCTGTATTATAATGTAACCATTTTGCAGAATGCAGGCGTGACCCCCCCTCAGTCCGAAGCGGATTTGGTCGAAATCGCAAAGTCATTCACCCAACCCCCCCAAAAGTGGGGGTTCGCGCACCCGAGTGGCGACAGCAAAGGAAGTACTTGGGATTTCACAGCATTCCTGGCGCACGAAGGGCAAAAAGGCTACATTAGCGAAGACGGAAAAAAGGCGGCCTTTAATAACGCAGCCGGTCTCAAAGCTGCTCAACGCATGTACAACGATGAGTACACAGACAAAATCACCCCTGATCCGTCAAGAGGTTTAAACTCTTATCAGCTCTTTCTTGATAATAAAGTAGCCTTTAGGCTTGGCGGAACATGGGAAAAGTTCGCTTTTGACAGCGTCGAGAATCTGACTTACCAGTCGATTGTCTTCACACCCAAAGAGCCTGGCACCTTCGGAGGTTCGCACAATTTCGTTTTCACCATGGCGAATGGTGACCAAAGGACCAAAGCGGCCTGGGACGCCGCCACCTGGGTCGTAC
The DNA here is from genome assembly GCA_963820415.1 of uncultured Chloroflexia bacterium. Taxonomy (GTDB): domain Bacteria; phylum Chloroflexota; class Anaerolineae; order Anaerolineales; family Anaerolineaceae; genus CAWFZT01. The sequence goes on from CAWFZT010000008.1 coordinate 98,065, forward strand.
TCAACTGCGACACAGAGTGGGGCATCCGAGCGGGACATATTCCGGCCTTGATTAAATCCTCAACAGACCCAGCATACGTGGATGCCTCCAAAAATATGCCGGGTCATAGGGACAGTGTCCCTTACATGGTCGGACTGCCCAAGGTTCGAAGCTAGATGAAGTAGAAGAGGCTTTACTCAGCTCTTTGAACGAAATGTTCTTAAACACCAAGATTCCCCAACAAGCTCTGGCTGAGGCAGAGGCTAAAGTGAATGCGATCCTATCGAGTTAGGCACTCTTCGCGCTATGTGGGAGGCCGGAAAGAGGGATTGCAATTCGGCCTCCTATAGTTATATGGGCTGGAAGGAAAATTAATCATGAAACTCGGTCTCTTAAAGAAACCGCTTCATACGCAGGCCAGGCGTGAGGCAATGTGGGCACTGGCTTTCCTGTCTCCATACCTCATTATCTTTATCATCTGGCAGATCTTCCCGTTGCTTTATGGATTGTGGCTAAGTTTCACCAACTTGGATCTGTTGCACTCTTCAGCAGTACAGTTTGTGGGATTGAGCAACTTTACCAGGATCCTATCGGATTCCTTTGTAGCATTGTCTCTAAAAAACACGCTTTATTTTACTGCTGGAAGTGTGGGATTGGGTATCGTACTGGCTCTGGGACTAGCATCAGCTATAAACGGTACAAGCTTTGAGACCAGGTGGTTAAAGTGGGTTTGCTTTATCCCCTATCTGATGGGGGCTTCTGCCATAGCCATCGTTTGGAAGCGAATTTATCTGGGATACTCTGGACCCTTCAACGAACTGCTGATGGCGGTGAGTTTCCCGAATATCGCCTGGCTTGCCGACACAAACTCTGCCATGCCTTCCGTTATCATCGTCAGCGTCTGGACAATGCTGGGCTTCAATGGCCTGATCCTGCTAGCTGGCATACAGAACATTCCTAGCGAGGTTAAGGAGGCCGCAATGATTGATGGCGCCGGAACCTGGGCTGCCTTCTGGTTGATCACGCTGCCACTTCTAAAACCGATCTCTTTTTTGTTATAACATTTGCGTTCATTGGCGCATTCCAGGCATTCGGCTTGGTGTATGCTCTTACTACTAGCTTTAATGCTGTTTACGGTGGTGACCCGCTATATCATACTCTGACCTATGTGATGTACGTCTACACGGTAGCCTCAAGGATATGCAGGTGGGCTATGGGGCTGCTCTGACTCGTTGCTGATGGCCATCATTTTGGGCCACCTTATTGAACGACGGTTGCTAGGAGCGAAGAATAGAGATAGGTTAAAACCCACTCGAAGATAATGACTTCTCCCGAAAAAAGACGACATTGAGCAACGCCAAAAGCCCCTTGTCTACTCGAAGTACATTCTTTGGTCTCGGGTCTGTCGCTGTGATGCGAGTCTAGGCAAGCTCAGTCTTATTATCGCCGGCCTGCTGATCCTTTTTCCAATCTATTGGACTGTCAACCTTTCCTTCCAGACTATTCAGCAAATTACCTCCTGGAATCCTTTCTGGTTTCCTGTGACACCGACGTTGAGTTGGTACCAGGCCGTCTTTTCCAAAGCCAATATCGCACAACCGTTGATGAATACCTTGATCGTTTCTCTCTCATCAACGGTATGCGTGTTGTTCTTGAGCATAACCGCTGCCTACCCCCTTGCTCGTCTGCGCTTTCCTATGCCTAGACTGCTTTTCACCATCATTATCGGCACGATGATGCCACCAGAACAGGTGCTGATAATTCCCCGTTACTGATGACATATCGGCTTGGCTTGCTCAATACCTACGCGGCTTGTTCATGCCTTACCTGGGATGGCCATTTAACCTGTTCCATTGATTCGAATTCATGGGCAGGAATTCAAAAGGAGATGGAGGAATAGGCTAAGATGGATGGAGCTAGTTATATCAACATCCTGTGGTCATAGTCATCCCTCTTTGCAAAGGGCCTCTCATTACTTTAGGGGTCATAGAGTTCTTGGGCAATTGGAACTTCTTTCAATGGCCTCTTATTGTAGTTAACGATGACAACATGCGCACCTTGGCCATTGCGGTTACTTCCTTCAGGGTAAGACCAGAGGCGCAGCGACGTGGGCATGATCTTCGTTGGAGCAATCCTTTGCATCCTCCCGGTGTTGCTCATTTATCTGTTCTTCCAACGACATATCGTTGGTAGCCTGGGTCAGTTGCAGATGAAAGGATAGGAGCTTCAAAGATTGCAATATGATAGATTATAACCATGAGATATATAGTACCAATGGCCGATTAAAACTGACTAACTAGGTACAACGGAGGTACGATTCTTATGACAGGTATATTTGATACCATTAAGACATCTACTCTAAGCGGCTATCTTCCCAGGACTGGAAACAGCTGCCCGCACGGCAAACGAATGTGGCCTGGATGGTCTGGCCCTCAACCGGTCTGGGAACAACCGATCGAACGTCTGGCCGACAGTGGCTTCTACGGGCCATTGCAATACGTCACAAAGAAGCAATCCCTAAAGATCTTCTGCTTGGCCAATAATATCTTCCACTGCTCGTTGGATTCCGATGCCGCTATCCGAGCTCAACTCAAGACACTGGACAATACCTTCGGGCTCACCGAGGCTTGAACTGCCGTATAGTGCGCTGTTATGCCTTCATGCGTGACGGAGATATAGAAGATAACTGGAAACATCTTGTGGCATGTTTCCAGGAGGCCACGATTGCCGACCACTACGGCCTGATCCTGGAAGTCCAAAACGACCGGAGACCTTCTTAGGTACTGGCCGAGAGGTGCGCGGTTGCTAGACGCAGTCGGTAACAAGAACTTGCAGGCCATTTGGGAACCAGGGGCATCGATCTTTGACGTAGACAGGCCCGAAATCCCTTACCCCGATGGTTACCGAGCGTTGCAAGGCCATATTGCCCACATTATGCTACGCGATATCGATACACACAAGCACCATGGTGGTATGCTCTGTGAGGTTGAGTTCGGCACGGGATTCATTGATATGCGGGGGCAGATGCGCGCCTTAGTCGATGATGGATATGATAATGGGGTGTCTTTTTCAAGTATTTGGAGACCTGCTATGATGTGGCATGGGGAAATAGACGAAGGGGATTTTACTGAAGCAGGCGCAACTCAAACCATGCGCTTTAACCTTTATAACCTCCAAAGCATGATAAATCCTGAACTCAACCGGCCACCTATCGATGCCGAAGCTTCTGTGCTGAAAGGAAAGATACGCCATGAGTGAAACTGTTGCAGCAACCCTTTGGACGCGATCCCCAGGCTGATGAAGTCGAACAATTTGCCACCTTGGAATTACAGCGCTACCTAAGCAAATGACTGGGCAGGAGATAGTCCTGCGGTTAATTTCAGCAGTGCCGCAGTTCCCTTAATTTACCTGGCTAAAGGAGTTGGCAAGCCAACGAGACCTGGCCTGAACTTCCCCGACACTGTCAGGTGACGGTTATCACCTCCGTAGTTATTCAAATGGAGTAGCTCTAATATCTCCCACATCCCGTGGCCTCTTGTATGCGGCTTATGGCCTTCTCAAAAGCCTGGGGCGCGGTGGTACTTCCCAGGACCCACCGGTGAAATTATCCCCCATGTCAGTGCCATAAAAGTAGATGGACTTGACGTGACGAGCATACCTGTGATCACCCAACGTGGTGTGCTATTGCGTGGCACAGACCGTTATTACCCTGAATGGGTAACTTTGCCCCCAAAATCGGCTTGAATGCCTTCTGCGTGGAGACACAACAAGGCATCCACCACTTCCCAGGCTGGCTTCGGGCCGCGGGCTTCATCTACGGCTCCGCCGACACTTCTACTCGACCACTTTCTGTTCACAGGATGAACGGATACTTCGCTGGCAGGAGACATTGTCCAAAGGATGTGTCATGTCAGTCCCGAAAGCGATTGACAGCATCCACCTGCGCCCAGCCGATAGTTTTGGCGCACGCTGCCATTGTTCCGTAGATGAGGATTATAGCTTGGCGGATCAAGTACTCCGTTTTACCAATCGTATGGCCAAAGCGGTGCGTGATGTGCGCCCGGATATCGAGGTTCCCTATGTAGCCTATCAGTCCACATGGTGCCCACCGCCATCCGTCGAGCCCGCTGTTGGTGTCACCCTCAGTATGGGCGTAATCCATAGATGCTTCAACCATTCAATTGATGATCCCACCTGTTCGATAAACGCTTCGTATAAGTACCGACAGCCGATGGGACACTTCGAATACGGCGTGCGCCCTATCATCGAAGAACTTCTCAATAAGTTCGACCCAACCAAATGCTTCCTCGTGGACTACATATGGACTCTTCGAATTTTGCTCGCAGCATAATGACCCCATGGAGGGGACGCCTTCCTAACAACGGTGGCATCGTGCAACATGATATCCAGTATTACCATAGTGTGGGCATCCCTTCTATCTGGAGCTTTGTAATCTTTGTGGATGACCGCTACATGCAACGCTTCGCATCACCCCTAATCTACCAATGGGGGGATCTATTATGGAACCCCAAGGCGGATTTGCGTGCAGGGCTGCGTGACTATTGCCTCCATTACCTGGGCGATGAGGCGTTGCAGGTCGTATTCCCCCTGGAGGAAATTTCAGATATTAGAGATGCCACGAGGGAGCAGTGGCTGGATCAGAGTGCTCGTATATCAAAGGCGCTGGCAGTTGTGCGCGAGGCAGCTGCAGAGTCACGAAATGATCTCTACCGCCAGCGGTTGAACTTACTGGCAGCAGAGCAGGAACGCTGTTTACGGGCGATCGGCGAGTTACTGAGAGAACCTATCCATTATTAGATTGAGCCGGGTACCAACATAGGAGTGATCTTTGCAACGTCCCAACATCTGAAGGACAATGGCAAGTAGCAATACACTCATCGATTTACAGCCTGGTATGTGCAAAAATTACGTGTTTTGGGATAATCAATTATGGTAAGGTGTGAGAATGATTGAGACCGATAAGAAACAATCTCTTTTGCTTAATGTTGAGAGGGATGAGAAAATTCTCTCCCTGCTAGCAAGTCAGGGACCTTTAAGAGTAAGAGATTTGAGTAGCATACTTGGAGTGAGCGAGCCGACGGTACGTCGCGATCTACTCGTCTAAGAAAATATAATCAAATTCGACGTGTGCATGGTGGTGCCATGCTGGAGAGCGAAACCATTTTTGAGCCACCGGTTCTTCTGCGGAGGTCTCTAAATAAACAAGAGAAAAAACAAATCGGTAAAGCTGTCGCTGACCTCATTAGCGCCGATGAGACGATTATACTGATGGGCGGTAGCACTACCTCGAGATCGTCCCCCATCTAAAAGGAAGAGCAACCTGACTTCATCACTGACTCGCTGTTGATTGCAAATGCGCTCGCCAAGCAGGGAGGCACCTGTATCATTCTCGGCGGCAATCTGGTCTCATCGGAACTCACGGTAGAGGGTCATCTCACTGAGCTTTGCCTGTCAGAGCTTCAAGCCAACAAGGCGATCATTGGGGTGCGGGCCGTCAATTTCGAGCAGGGCTTGATGCTCGACCGCCTTGCCGAGATTGGGACTTTTCGTGACTGCATGAGTGTTGCCCGCGATGTGATATTGGTAGTTGACCACAGCAAGTTCGGCGCGGTGGGAACTGCAGTGTTAGGGCCGCTGACAATGGTACAAACCGTCGTCACAGATGTTGAAGTGGAACCTGATATTCCGCTCCGGCTGGGCAAACTGGGTATTCGCTTGATCTTAGCTTAACTAAAATCTCTGTAGGAAGATATTTTGACATGATAACTCCTCGCGCACTCTACGAATGGTGCCAAGTCCCATATGACAGACTTAAGTCGATCCGAGTTGCAAGATCCATTTTCGCTTATGCCTGGACTCTGTCGTGATGGGGGAACTTATGGCGCACGAGCTTGTTGAAGAGATCCGCGTGCACAATGCCAGAGGCGAAAGCACACGTGCCATAATACCTTGTGGTCCAGGATGCTGGTATGATCCATTCGTCAGGTTGGTGAATGCAGAACACGTCGATCTACACCGACTAGTAGTCTTCCATATGGACGAATGCCTCGACTGGCAAGGTCGAGAGCTACCTCACAGCCATCCCTACAGTTTCCGAGGTTTCATGGAGCGTTATTTTTATAATCCGATCAACCCAGAGCTGATGGTGCCTGAAGAGAACCGTTATTGGTTGAACGCCAGTAACATGGCACAAGTTGCAGAAGCTATATGGGCGGAACCCCTTAATATTACCTACGGCGGATGGGGACAAGATGGCCACATCGCCTACAATCAAGCGCGGCGTCATCCGTTTAGCCAGGTGACTATCGAGGAACTACGCAATTCGACCATTCGCCTACAGGAGAACAACATTGATACTGTCCTGGCATTGGCCCATCGCACCTTCGGCGCAGCTTACCAGTTTGTGCCGCCAATGTCGGTAACACTTGGTATGAAGGAATGCCTGTCTGCGCGCAAAGTTCGCCTGTTCAGCGATACAGGTGCCTGGAAGCAGACAGCCTTACGGGTAGCACTGTTTGGACAACGTGACATCGGAGTACCCAATAACGTTACTTCAGGAACATCCCGATGCGCTATTGACTGCGACTGTGAGAAACGGCACGTCATCCAATCAGTGAACATCCCGAATGGGGAATTTGGGATATTCAAGGATCGGGAGTTCGAAGCTGGCCCTGTGAAGGAAAATTCTTGAAAATAACCTTAAGGTACCGCTGTGCCGCCTTTTCATCATGTAAGAAAACGGGTGGCATTCGTTCCTAGGATTTTCTCACAAACCTTGAGAGGTAAGTTCAGCCCGTAGATCGAGTAAGCCTCGCGACTGCACTTGAAGGGCGGATTCTCCTGGATATTTTCCGTTGTCATAAACTCGATGTGCGAGTGCACAAAGCTCACGGTCGTTTCCACATAGCGGACCAAGGGATCGGCGCTTGCCAATGGGATTTCACCGGGTTGGTAGAGGCATTGCGCCTGCAAACCTGTCGGAACGTTGGTATCATCATAGATGCAATCGGTACCGAAGAGCAAGCGGTCTTGGTAAGCCAGGAAGAATTCCCGGCTGTGAGCCGCACGTTGCGGTGAAAAACCGAGTTCTGGGATCTTGGCCGAGATATCATAATAAAGGTTAGGGAAGGCATCCAGATTATTCAGCTGCACTGTCCAAACACTCATCTTTCGATCCCAGGTGTGGGCAGATAAATGTCGTATTCGGATGGCGAGCAATGACCTCGTTGCGCTCGGACAGCAGCTCCTCGGGAGAAGGATAACCCTTACGGTAATAACTCCACCAGGCGTACTCTCCATAGAGCACGCCGTTCCAGAAGTTGCGGCTATTGACAGGTTGCCAGAAGTACTTGGGGTCTGCGGTGTGTATCAGGATGGGAATTCCCAACTTGCCGGCCTGCGCCCAGATCACATCCAGCGCCGGGTCGTCAATACGCCAGAATTCGCCGTTTTCGTGCCGGTAATCCAATCCCAGGGCTTTATGGATCTTGAGGCCGCGCATCCCTGCGACAACGTCTTCCTCCATTTGCCTGGCCGCGACGTCTGCAAAGACCTTCTCGTTGATCCGACGCCAATCGACGTTGCCGAAGACGATGAAACGGTCACCGTAGGCGTTGAAGATCTTAAGGTGCAGTTTGAGCGTATCGCCGAATCCGTCATGCCACTCCAAAGTGACGCTACGGGCAATCCGGCGCGGTCCATGGCCTGCACGGCCAGATCGACATACTTAGGAATTACGTGGGTGTGGGTGTCGATTATCATTAGTCGACCAATGAAAAGAGTTTTGCCCTGGCCTTCTCTACGCCAGGTCTCTGTTTTTGGGAAGTCGCAGAAGTCAAGGATCGGTGCAAAGAGCTCATCTGACCGGTCCACTCCCAGGGTTTGCATGAGGGCATAATCTTGCAAACTCTCTCCAATAATCTCCCATCGCATCGAATCCACCGGACCTTGCGGCCCTGGGTAGACCATAAAGGAATCACCATACACCCAGCCTTTTTCCCAATGGAGCGCGTCTTGCACCGTGTATGGGTCAATCAGGTTGCGGGTAAGCTCCTGGTACCAGTAGTTATAGCCCCAATGCAAGAAACCATGGAACGGCCAGCGATAAAAGAGAAAGCCGTGCATGGCGAGCTTGGCAAGTGGTGTATCTAAAAGCCGGTTCAGATACGAACCGGTTGGGCCGACACAATAGTACACCCAACTGGGAATGCCAGCCTTCACGAAATCCATCGCTACCTGTATGCTGGGGACCGGTGTGTCTACCAGACTCTGCCGGGCGAACTCGATATCGGAGAGTGCATCCATGACCTCATCCACGGCGCTAACTCTCGCAGCATGTTGCGCGCCTGGCGATAACACTCCATATGCTTCTCCCCATGAGGCTCATCGGATACGTGAAAAGACGAGCATTCCTGTGATCCCTACTTCTGCCATGAACTGTTCTAGTTGGGGCAGATATTGAGCCAGAAACGACCGGTAGACATCCGAGGTGGCAGATATGTTGGGGTCCCACAGCAAGTTGCTCATCGCGCCCTTGCCCCTCATAGATTCGAATTGGGATGTTCGCAACCCCATTGGGTGAAGAAGTGTACCCATTCGAAATTCTGGATACCCATTTCCCGCGCCAACCGGATGTAGCGCCGTACATCACGGCCAATCGAATTCATACTGTCCATCTCCGTTGCGGTGTACGCACGAGGAGTTGGCTGGGCCGCTTCACCCCATCCAGTGAGGGAGTGAAGACAGGTACAGGAAGGGTATCCTGCCCATGCTCGACGACATCGCGGATATAGGGAGCCAGGATGGACCAGAAGCGCTGGTCGAAAAGGTCTGTTTTATACCAGTCTATCAATAAATCGACATAAAACCAATGGGTGATTGGGAAGTCTCGCCGCGGCTGGATTTTGATATTATGTAACTGCACGTGTACCTGGTGGATTACCGGATCACCGCCTGGGCTGGATACCACTATATCGATCACATACAGGCCCGGACGAGCGTTAGCCGCCGGGCGGAGGGTGATCCAGAAAGCATGCGTTTCGTAGTCTGGCAAGAGGAGTGAATCTTCATCAAAAAGAGGGTCGGGAACAAAGCCGGGTATAAAGCCTGCCCCGTCAGCATCAAGCGCGCCTATCAAGATCGGGGTGTCACGATGACGTACCGGTACATAGCCTACGCGCCGTACACGAACTTGCCAATCCTGAGGGCCTGTGGCCACAAGTTGCACCTTAATGGGCTTTGCTCCCTCCCAGTGTACCGCTACTTGAAAACTAGATTGTTCGTTAAGCGCAGCATCTATCTCGAATTGCTGCGGTGGTTGGGGAGGTGTGAGCGGGAAGTGGCGAACGAATGACGAACTAACCCAGGATGAGAGACTCATTACAAGCTCCTATATGAGTATTAGATTGACCAACTATGGTTAGCCTTTGATGCCTGTCATCGAGATACCTTCGATAAAAGTACGCTGCGCAAAGAAGAAGGCGATAAGAACGGGGATAGTTACAATGGTACTGACTGCCATCAAATATGGATAAGCCATCAAACGACTACCTACCTGCTCCATGGTTCGGCGCAGGTTCTCGATGCCAAGAGCTACCGTGAATTGCAATTCCTGATTCAAATAGATCAATGGCCCGAAATAATCATTCCAGGCCCATAGAAAGCGGAAAAGGGCAACAACCGCCAGCGCAGGTATGGACAATGGTAATACAATCCGCCACAGAATGGCGAGCTCATTACACCCGTCAATCTTTGCTGCATCACTCAAATCCTGCGGAATGCCAAGGAAGAACTGGCGCAGCAGGAAAATAAAGTAAGCATCCCCAAAAAGGCTTGGGGCGATAAGAGGCAGGTAGGTGTTCAACCAGCCCAGGTGCTTATAGGTGATAAATAGGGGTACCATCGTAACCTGACTGGGGATCATCATCGTCATCAAGCAGATAGCAAACAGAAAGTTACGGCTGCGCCATCGCAAGCGAGCAAAGGAATAAGCTACAAGCGATGACGAAACTACCGTCAGGAGAGTAGCAGGGATGGCATATTTGACAACTGTGTCAAAAACGTAAAGGTTGAAGTTGTACGACGTCCAGGCATCCACAAAATTGTTCCAATGCGTGGGGATGGGGATCCAAATCGGCGGGATGGTGTAGACCTGTGAGTCCACTTTCAGGGCGGAAACTGCCATCCAGACGAGTGGGAGGATATAAGTAAAAGAAAGGATCAACAACACAGCGTACTGAAGGATGAGCCGGATTGACTGGCCCAGCGTTCTTACTTTTTCTTTTCCATGCGATTTGATCGCCGTCACTTTTCGCGCAGAGATAAATTTCCAAACTGACATAATTATCTCGATGCCTCTCTTACTGTGCCTGCGCCACCATAAAAGACAAAATCGTCCCGATCCCTTGAACAAAATGAAGGTAAATGTGATAATCACTAGAAATAGCAACCAGGCCAGGGCTGAAGCTTTACCCATATTAAAGAGCAAGAACGCGTTCCGATAGAGATACACCGAGATGAACTCGCTGGCGCGGTTTGGACCACCTTGCGTAAGAAGCCAGGGCAAGGTGAAGTACTGGAAGCCAGAGATAAAGGCCATTACCAGATTGAACAGGATGACCGGGCTGCACATGGGGATTGTTATATGAAGTAGTTTCTGGCCTTCATTTGCGCCGTCCACTGTTGCAGCTTCATAAAGCGAGCGTGGGACATCCTGCAAGGCAGCCAGAAAAATGACCATAGCAGTTCCTTGCCCCCAAATATGGATCAGAATTAAAGTGGGTTTCACCAAATCCGGGCTGGACAGGAATGGTATGAAAAAAAAAAAAAAAAAAAAAAAAAAAAAAAAAAAAAAAAAAAAAAAAAAAAAAAAAAAAAAAAAAAAAAAAAAAAAAAAAAAAAAAAAAAAAAAAAAAAAAAAAAAAAAAAAAAAAAAAAAAAAAAAAAAAAAAAAAAAAAAAAAAAAAAAAAAAAAAAAAAAAAAAAAAAAAAAAAAAAAAAAAAAAAAAAAAAAAAAAAAAAAAAAAAAAAAAAAAAAAAAAAAAAAAAAAAAAAAAAAAAAAAAAAAAAAAAAAAAAAAAAAAAAAAAAAAAAAAAAAAAAAAAAAAAAAAAAAAAAAAAAAAAAAAAAAAAAAAAAAAAAAAAAAAAAAAAAAAAAAAAAAAAAAAAAAAAAAAAAAAGGAAAGGCTCATCAATCAGGCCAGTCCAGTTCTCTGCCATTCTTCTGTACATGCCCTCTGCATTTCTGCAGCAGCCCTTTGGCAACGGTTTCTGTTCCCGGTAAGCCAATTCGCCCAACGTCTGGAATTTATTTTCCACGAAGGTGGCGATCACACAGGGGATATGCTTCTCCATTTCTGTGGCTGTGTCTACAGAATTGAAGTAGAAATCTAGGCCTGGGTAGCGAGTGCGGTTCGCTGTCTAAGATAATTGGGGCGGGCAGGTAGGAATCCAAAGTTATCAAACAAAATATCGCATGCAGATTTGGTTTGGAGGAATTCTGCAACTTTAAAGGCTTCGGTGAGATGTTTTAAGTACTTTTTTAAGATTCCAGACAAAGTGCCCGCCAGGATACTGTATTTTCGTACCTTTCCGGGCCTCAGTGACAGGAGCCCAGGTGTAATAGGAAACCTGGGGCAACCTATCGGGCTTGGCGTGGGCCATAGAACCGCAGTGCCAGTAGCCATCGATTACCATCGCCTGCACTTCAGCGAAGTACGATCCACCCCAGGTACCTTGCCTTCGACGGCACGCATACCCGCCATCTTATCTGGGCCGACTACCTTGTAAAACTTGGCATACGTATCAAAGATATCTGCCATTTTCTCGTTGTCGAGATCGAACTTGCCGGTTCCTTCGTCAAAGAACTTGAAACCCCAGGATAGACGGCAAAGAAGCCGTCAATCGGGTTCATTGAGCCACCGATCGAGTCGTATGGATCGAGGCCGATTTGTGTCAGATTGCCAGCGGTATCGAACTTGGTTAGCTTCGTGTGCCAATCCAGCACTTCAGACCAGGTCTCTGGCGGAGTCTTTGGATCGAGACCCGCTTTTTCCACCATGCGGCCGTTGTAACAAAGCGCGTACCGAACGAAGCATTCGTTGGCAGGGATGCCGTATTGCGTCCCTTTATAGAAGCCGCCGTCCCAGTTGCTTTGGATGAAATCTTCTTTCTTGATGATCTTACTGGTAGCCACCAAATCACCGACGGATTGCAGTACGCCACGTGCCATGTAGTCCAGGTAGAGAGAATCCATTTCCGCCCAAGTCAGGAGGAGTACCTGCCGCCACGGCAGTCAAGTACGGCTCGCCATACATGCTGCCTTAACAGTGATTTGTACATTGCTGCCCACGATATCTTTGAACTCAGGAGTTTCTTTCAGTTTGTCCCAAGTGTTTGCGTATTTGCCACTCCAGGCAACCCAATACTGGAGTTGGACACTCTCTGCTGTTGGTGCTGGGGCCTGTGTGGGCGCGGCCACGATGGGTGTGGCTGCCTGGGTAGGCACTGCCTCTTTGGTTGCGGCTACCTGGGTAGGCGGGTTAGGCTGCGCCGCAGTGGGCGCACACGACACCAACATGGAGGCTACTGCCGCAAGCCCCGTGTTTTTCAAGAACGACCGACGACTGATATGCTTTTTCATCTGACCTGTTCTCTTTTGAGGAATCGGGCGTGGTAATTATGGGAGCACCACGCAAAGCTCACAGTTCAAACGATTGTGACTTCGATACCGAGCTCGCGCAGCCGGACCGGAATCTCCGGGGCGACTGCACTGTCGGTGATAATCCGTTGCACGATGGTCGGCGGCCCAACAACTGCAGTCGCTTCCTGACTGAACTTGCTATGATCAACCACAAGGATGACCTCGCTTGCCATACGGATACCATCCCTCACCAGCGTGACCATCAAAGATCTCATTGAGCATAATGCCCTGCTGGGCGAAATTGATTCGCGGGCGCCGATGAACATTCTGTGAGCGTGCATCTCTTTTAGGCAAAGTTGCGCAAGAGGCCCTTCCATTTGTCAGCTCCGCTGGCCGAACGGAACCTCCCAGGAGTATGCACCTGGTATCTTGCAGCTTGGCAGCTTTCTCAGCAATCAGCATGAAATCGGTGATGATGGTGATATTCTTTTAATTCTTCAAGTGTCCCACGATACCCAGTGTCGTGCTGCCGCCCAGAAGCATTATCGTCTCTCCATCCTGGATAAAATCGGCAGCGGCCTGCCCAATCCGCTTCTTTTCCTCGGCAAACAGGTCACGCCGCTGCAGAACTGGGGGTTCTAATGGGACCTCTCTTTCGAGTATGGCGCCGCCATAGATGCGCTGGATAGGATAACGAGAACTGAGGCGTCATACCGGCGTATAGTAATTTCGCTGATGTCTAACGTACAACAACTGTTGCACCAGTACCTTTTGCCATGCTTCATCAGGTAAGCCAGGATTCTTTCTCGCGTTCGACCGATAGCATTTTCAATTCACGCATACTAGTTATCCGTCCTTGATGGAATGATGATTTGTGGTTAATTGGGGATCAATTAATATTGTTGTAGCACGTTTATGATCGATTGTCAATCATTAAATCTGACTTTCGGACAAAAGATCGGATAAATGGCACTTGGAATAGCAAAAAGCCTCTGCGTTTGGATCATGACCCACCTGGACCCCGGGCGAGCTTTGCAGATTTTTCGGGTGCGCATGAAAACCGAAGTGACCTTCCGCTCTGCTATACCCATTTTTTACCTCTTTGGATTGCAGAAATGTCCGATCTTTTGTCTGAATGCCAAATTCAACGCTCCATATTCGGTGATTGACAATCGATCAGAAGCGTGCTACAACAATATTAAATTGATCATCAATCAATCACCAATTTACAATATTTTAAAACACTGATCTAATTAGAGACGAAAGTAGAGAGATTTTCGAGGTTTTTTAATACCCTCAAGATGATTTAAACATAGATTTTGTATAAGGAGATGAATGCCAATGTAAAGAATAGAAAAATCACTCCCGTCTTACCCGATGTGTTGGTAATTCGTTTGACTATCTTGACCATAGGAGGAATAAAATGAAAAAAAAGTTGAGTCGTCGTGACGTGATAAAAGGTATGGCAACTTTCATTGGTGGAGCCGTTCTGGCTTCCTGTGCTCCTAAAACGGACCAGACCTTTGAACCGACCAAAGCCGTAAAATCATTGCCTGCAACAGTACCACCCTCAACTGAAACCAAAGAGGTCGTCTATTGGATAAATGGGCATCAGGTTATCCTGATAAGTTATGGGATGAACTCAAAAAATTGCCTGAATACACCCAGATTATGGGCAATTACAGTATTACTTGCATAGAAAATTGGAAGATGCGCTGGTCACTGCTATTGCTGCTGGAACTCCACCGGACTAATAGAACTATCAACTACCTGGACTATATGGCCCGCGACGCATGCACACCGATTGATGAGTATCTGACTGCCAGCACCCAAATAAAGAAAGACGATTTCTATGATGGCAACTGGGTGATCAGTACCTGGAAAGGAAAAGATATATGGTACCAAACCAACGAAGCGATTCTCCGTTACGGGATGGTCATGAATACCACTCTTGTAGAAGCGGCTGGACTTGACCCCAATCAACCACCACAAACCTGGGGAGAATTAAGCGATTGGAACAAGCAATTGACAAAATTTGACAGCACCAAGAATCTGAAGGTGGCTGAATTCAACCCCGTCGATTTTATGTGTAGTGATGTCTGGACCACCGATGGTTGGGTCCCATCAGTTTCCTGGGGATTTAGATATTTTGATGAAAAAACAGGCAAGTTCAACTTTACCGATGGGAAGATGGCAGACTTTTTTGCAACTTTCAAGAAATTCACCGATGTGATTGGAATGGATAATTTGGCTGGCTTGAATTCGGCTGCTGGACAGGAAGTTTGGGACCTGGTTTCGATGCGGAAGTAGAGGCAATCGTAATCGATGGATATTGGCATGTTGGCTGGGAAGAGGTTGGGAAACCAGACCTGGCCAAACGTTTGAAATATACCTGGATGCCGGTACCCGATAGCCGCAAAGGCGTCAAACCTCAGCTGTCTGGCGGTCACACGGTGCTGACCTCAAAGGAACGAAGGTTCCCGAAGGCGCTTATAAGCTGCAGAATTACTGAATACCAAAAATGCCTATGACGTCTTATTTAAAGTCTGCGGTTTCTTACCTGCCAATAAAGCTTATATCGGTTCGTTTGATACAAGCGGACATCCGGGGCTTAATTTCTATTTCACTTCTGTCAAGGAAGCTACCGAGTGGAGTACCCCTGAGCAATGCCCGATTGTGAACTTTGTTGACAAGACCTTCGTCGAAGTTCAGGGAAAAAGTATTCCGTGGAGAGATGAAGGCAGATGAAGCCGCTGCGATCTCCAAACACGTTGTGAACAAGAATATAAGAATGCGGGTTTTGCCTAAATAGAATGTCCTTCCAATACTGGTTTTAACGCTTGGCGGCTCTCACCCTGGGAGGACTGCGGACCCTAAAATTCCCTTTCCCAGGGTTATGTAAAGTAATTTCAGTGGTTAGTCCTGAAAGGGTCCTTGCCATAATTATCCCAAGCCTGGTAAAGATTTTTCTTATAAGACGAGGCAATATATGGCGGTGGATAAACTCTTAAAAGGCTTCCGATTGCTCGAATAAATCGAAGAAAAATTTCTCGCACGGTGAAACGCAAAATTCTCCTTGGTCTGATCTTTATTTCTCCATGGTTGATAGGGTTTGTGCTTTTTACGATCTACCCATTGATTTCATCCATGTATTATAGTTTAACCAATTATGACCTGCTTCGTCCGCCTGTGTTTGTTGGGATGGAAAATTATCGGGAAATCTTCACACAAGATAGCCAATTCCGTGTGGTTGCAGCGAACACTTTATATTATGTTGGAATTGGTCAGGGGCCCAATAAGCGTTTTAGCGGCCTACTTATTGGCCTTTCTATTAAACCGGAAGAAGTTAAAGGCCGGGCCGCATTCCGGGCTTTATTTTTTTTCCGCCATTGTTCCATCTGTCGTTATCGCCTTGATCTGGTCTTTTTTGATAACACGCAATACGGGGCAATTAATGGCGTCCTTCAATCCTTAGAAATGCCTGTGATCCGTTTTCTTTTTGATCCAGGGTTGGCAAAACCATCCTTAATCATGATCAATGCGTGGTCTTCAGGTACCGCCATGGTCATTTTCCTAGCAGCCCTTCAGAACGTACCTCGTGAATACTATGAGGCGGCGATAGTCGATGGAGCCAATGCCTGGCACAAATTTTGGTTTATTACTATCCCAATGACCTTCCCGGTCATTCTTTACAATCTGATAATCGCATTCATTTGGGGCTTTCAAGATTTTACTCTTCCAATGTTGTTAACCGGAGGTGGGCCTAATCAATCCACACTGTTTTACACCATGTATTTATACAACAATGCATTTTTATTTTTACGCATGGGAAAAGCTTCAGCTCTAGCCTGGATTCTGTTTCTGGTAATCGTATTATTTACATTCATACTGTTTAGAACTTCAGGCAGATGGGTTTTTTACAGCAGTGGTGAAAGATAAAAGATTCCATATGAAAACTATATCTCCCAAACAGGTCAAACCCCCTAAAAAAAAAGAAACAGATACAGCGACCGTTTAAAATATATTACTTATGCGATCCTTCTGGTTCTGGGTGTTGGTTGGATGTCTACCATTTTACTGGATGGCTTCCTCCTCTGTTAAGAATGATCAACAAGTCTTTGTGGTTCCTCCAGTATGGATACCAAACCCACCTCGTTGGATTAAACTTTGTGGAAGTTGGGGAGCACAGAATTTCAATTTATTCACTTTCAATACATTTTTCAGATATGCTCTGCCAGTCACAATTGGGACTGTCTCTCTGTGCCCTGATTGGCCTATGGTTTTGCTCGTATCGACTGGCCAGGACGAGGAGTATTCTTTGCAATATGTCTCTCCACTATGATGATCCCATTTCAGGTGACCATGGTACCATTGTTTATCATCTTCAAGAATTTGGGCTGGAATAATACCTTTCTGCCCCTGGTAATTCCATCTTTCTTTGGAAACCCCTATTTTATCTTCTTGTTATGCCAATTCTTCAAAGGTATCCCTGAAGAGCTTTCCGATGCTGCCCGTATCGATGGAGCGAATGAGTTCGATATCCTCTTCAGGATCATCATGCCTTTGGCACGTCCCGCGCTAATCGTGGTTGGGTTATTAACCTTTATGGGGGCTGGAATGACTATCTGGGTCTTTTCATTTACCTGCATAAGCCTGATCAATACACCCTTTCATTGGGGATTTAATTCCTAAGGGACACCATGAGCAGCAAAGTAACGCGAATGGCTTTAGCTTACTGACTTAATGGCCGTCAGCACAATCGTCACCATCCCGCTGGTAATAATATTCTTATTCGCTCAACGGACTTTTATTGAAGGGATATCCACGACTGGTATAAAAGGATAAATCCTTCTTGCGGTGGAAACTGCACGTGTTAAGGCCATTGACAATGGTACAAATTCATCGTCACAGATATAGAAATGGAACCTGATATTCCGCTCCGGCTGAACAAACTGGGTATTTGCGTGATCCTAGCTTGAACAAAAATCTCTGTAGGAAGGCATTTTGACATGATCACTCATCGCGCACTCTACGAATGGTGCCAAGTCCCATATGACAAACTTAAGTCGGATCCGAGTTGCAAGATCCCTTTTCGCTTATGCCTGGACTCTGCAGGAGATGGGGGCATTATGGCGCATGAGCTGGTCGAAGAGATCCAGGCGCACAACACCCGGGGCGAAGTCACCCGCGCCATCATCCCTTGGGGCCCAGGACGCTGGTATGGGCCATTCGTCAGCTTGGTCAATGCAGAAAACGTCGATCTAACCGACTGGTGGTTTTCCACATGGACGAAAGCCTGGACTGGCAAGGCAAACCCCTGCCGCGCAAGCATCCCTACTGCTTTCACGGCTTCATGGAAGAGCATTTTTATGACCCGGTCAACTCCTCCTTGAGCGTGCCGGAAGAGAACCGCTATTACCTGGAAGTGGGCAACATCAATGAAATCCAGGCCGCCATCGCGGCTGCTCCGGTCGATATCACCTACGGCGGCTGGGGCCAGGACGGGCACCTGGCCTACAACCAGGCCCGCCGCCATCCCTTCAGCCACGTCGCCTTGGAAGACATTCGCAACTCGACTGTGCGCATCCAGGAAAATAACGTCGATACGGTCATTGCCATTTCACAGCGCCTGTTCGGCATGGCCTACCAGTTCGTACCACCCATGTCGATCACCCTGGGAATGAAGGAGATCCTGTCGGCGAAGAAGATCCGCGTGTTCAGCGATACCGGCGCCTGGAAGCAGACCGCCCTGCGCGTGGCCCTGTTTGGCCCGCTGACCCCCGAATACCCGATCACTCTGCTGCAGGAGCACCCGGATGTGCTGATCACCGCCACCGTTGACACCGCCCGCCACCCTATCAGCGAACACCCCGAATGGGACCTCGGAGTTTGAAGAATCTCAGCCACAGACCCTGGCACAACCCGCCACACCTAAGGCGTGCATAGTGGGACAGAGTCAACACAGATAATATAGATAAAGAAAAGAAGATGAATTTATCTTTATTGGGTGTTATCAGCGTTGTCTGGGTTTTATAAATTAGTGTTTATCAGTGTTCATCTGTGGCAAGAATCTTATCAGTGTTTATCTGTGGTAAATTCTATATCTGTGGTTTAATTCCTTCTTATGAAACCTCTATCCTACAACCCTGACGCACTGCACTACCGCGCCTTGCTCGGCACTGGCGGCATCGGCAGCGGCACTTTTTTCCAGCTCAACGGCGAACACACCCTCGGCCGCGAAGAGAGCCGCTTCGGACATTTCCTCGACAGCCGCGATTACTGCAAGCTGCACATCATCGCCCATTACGTCAAAGTCCTCCTCGACAACCCCTTTCCGGTCTTTCCCATCGGTAAGGTCGGCCAGGACGACGCCGGCCTGCACCTGCTGCAAGAGATGCAGGAGGTTGGCCTGGACA
Source organism: uncultured Chloroflexia bacterium (assembly GCA_963820415.1). Taxonomy (GTDB): domain Bacteria; phylum Chloroflexota; class Anaerolineae; order Anaerolineales; family Anaerolineaceae; genus CAWFZT01. Next base: position 117,121 of record CAWFZT010000008.1, read on the forward strand.
CCCGCTTCGTCGGCGTTGCCCAGGACGCTCCCACCCTGACCGCGATCTGCTACCTCTACCCGGACGGAACAGGCGGCAACCTGACCCTCGACCATTCGGCCTGCGACCTGGTTGACAAAGCCGCTATCGACGCGGTCGAATCCTTCTTCGAACAATATCGCGGTAAAGGTATCGCCCTGGCTGCGCCCGAAGTGCCCCTGGCGACGCGCCAGTACCTGCTGGAAAAAGCCAGCGCCTATTCCTTCTACCGGGTAGCCTCCTTTACCATGGGCGAAATGGATGCCCTGCGCCAGTCCGGCATGCTGGGTATGATCGATTTACTAGCCTTGAACCTGGAAGAAACCATCGCCCTGGCGCAGATTGAGCGCTCGGAGCGCACCGAGCGCGCCGTCGTCCACCAGGTAGTGGCCTGGATGCGCACTCAGAACCCGCATCTGGCCCTGTCGATCACTGCTGGCAAAATGGGAAGCTGGTTCTGGGACGGTTCCGGCCTGTATTTCACCAATTCCATTCCCTTTCCCGCAGTCAGCGCAGCCGGCGCCGGTGACGCCCACCTGGCCTGCCTGATCGTCGCGGCTGCCCTGGGTATACCTCCCGAGGCCGGCGCTTTCCTGGCTAACCTGGTCGCCGGTATTTCTGTGACCTCACCCCACACCATTCACCCGCACCTGGATTCTGAGCTGATCAAGAATACCATTTGGGAGCGCGGTATCCAGATCCCCAATTCACTCCGCTCTTACCTGGAGGTGTAGATGACCAGAATCTCCCGGTTCAACACGGTGTGTAACCCGCTGCAAAGGGTGACCGGGTGGAAAAATAAAGTATTCGATAAGAGGAATCTGGTTCCGATTGTTAGCGTATTCATTTTCTTCTTTGTTTACGTTTTAGGCGGGTCATTAATTTATAAGGATTACGGGGTTTCTTCAGATGAGCAGATTGACTATATGAGGGGGCAGATAAATTACAATCGTTTCATCGGAGGAAGCCTGGTTGAATTTCAGCAAGGATGCCAATATAAGGATACGATTTGCTATTATCCTCCTTTATTTAGCATGCTCTTATATTGGTATGCTCACACCGGCAATTCACAAACAATTTATTGGGCCCGTCATCAACTGACCTTTACCTTTTTTGCGTTTTCTGTCTTCATCTTTTTCCTGATTGGGAATAAGATATTCAAGGATTGGAAGCTCGGATTATTGGGCTCTCTTTTTCTCATTATCAGCCCGAGGATTTTCGCCCATTCCTTCTACAACCCCAAAGACATCCCCTGCCTGAGCGCCTATCTCATTACTATCTATACTTTATTGTTGTTGCTGGAAAAGAAAAATGTCTTTACTGCCGTCCTGCACGGCATGGCGATTGGAGTATTATGCAGTATCCGCACACCCGGGTTGGTCATCATTCCGATTACTTTCTTTTTCTATTTCTTCGATCTCTTTCTGTCCAAAGCTGAATGGAAAAGCTATCTTAGGGCTTGCGCCTTACTAATTACTGGCCTTGTCATTGCTGCCGTTTTAGTGTACTGGTTCACACCGATACTGTATACCGATCCAATTGCCAATTATATAAAGACCTTTTATCTCATGAAACAATACCCCTGGAATGGGTACCAACTCTACCTGGGACAAAATGTACAGGGGAAAGTCCCCTGGCATTATCCTCTGGTTTGGTTCGCCATCAGCTCACCTATTTTTTACCTTGTGTTATTCTTGTTAGGCACGGTTATTTTATTCGCCAGGACGATCAGGTCCAGGATGCGCGATCATTTTAAGTCGATGCGGGATTTTTACCTGGCTGGGACATGCGGCGTCCTTCCGATTATCATCGTTATCCTGATAAAATCCACACTGTACAATGGCAATCGGCAACTGTATTTCGTTTATCCAGCCTTGTTGCTGGTGGCTTTATATGGGTTTAAGTTCTTGATTGATGAAATTCGCCAGAAAATCCTCCACTGGCAGCTTGTGATGGCCATTCTCCTGGTCGCCGGCCTGGCATACCCGGTTTATTTTATGGTACGCTACCACCCTTACGAATACGTTTATTTTTAACTCCCTGGCCGGCTCAAAAATGTCAATCATTAAAAACCGTTTTGGTTTTGATGCTTGGGGCGTATCGGTCATGGATGGTCTTAAGTACATTGCCAGATCGGACCCGCGCAGCAAAATTTATATTGCCAGAACAGATCCGAGTAACAATAATAATGTTGGAACCCAGGGAACAATCAATTTGGGTTGGTTCCTGTTACCTCCATCGGATCGCCAAAGACTGATTTTTGCCAATAACCAGCCGCCTGATTACATCATAATTACCTATGGCCATCCAACAGATACCGCCCCTGAAGGAACGGTGGTTTATTCAATTAAGGTAGGTGATTCGGATATATTAACCATCTATAAAATAGGAAGGAATTAATAAATGGACATCTCAACCATCCCGATGATCGACACTCACGAACACCTGGTCGACGAATCTTTCCGCGTCAGCCAGGAAAATGACCTCCTGGCCATGTTCCTGCGCCACTACATCACCACTGACCTGGCCAACGCTGGCCTGTCAGACGCAAAAATCGAAGAGCTGCGCGACCCTGGCCAACCGCTCGAACAACGCTGGGCGGAGCTGGAGCCGTTCTGGCGCAAAGTCGCCAATACCGCCTACGCCCGGGCGCTGGTTATCGCCGTGCGCGACCTGTACGGCATCCCCCGCCTGGACCGCGAAACCATCACCGAAGCCGGGCGCCGGGTCGCTGACGCCTCGCAGCCCGGTTTATACCGCAAGGTCTTCCGCAAAGCCGGCATCGAAACCGCCGTCGTGCACGATCTGGATGGCATCTATGATCCCAGCCTGGATTACGGCCTTTCCATCCCCAGGCCGTCCGATCCGCCCGGCCTGTTCAGAAAAGTCATCAAGGGCAGCGATCTGCTCTATCTGCCAGGCAAGGCCCCTTTTTACCAGATGGTCGCAGCCCTCGGCGGCAGCCCGGTGCATTCCCTGCAAGATTACCTTGACTTGATCAACTCAGTCTTCGAGCGCAGCCCGGATGCAGCGGCAGTCAAGTTTGGCCAGGCTTACCAGCGCAGCTTGTTAACCTGCAAGCCCACCTTTCGCGAAGCCGAACAGGCCTTCAACCATCTGCTCTTCTCGGCCAACCCCGGGGAATGGGCCAGCCACGCCGCCATCCGGCCGGTGGAAGATTACCTGATCCACCACATCCTCCAGCAGGCTATCCAGCATGACCTGCCTGTGCAGATCCACACCGGCCTGCTCGAGGGCAGCTACAACAACCTGGATAACGCCAACCCGCGCCACTTAATCCCTCTGCTGATGGAATATAAAGAGGCCCGTTTCGTCCTCTTCCATGGCGGTTACCCCTGGACGCGTGATTTCATCGCCCTGGGTAAGATGTTCCCCAACGTCTGGCTGGACCTGTGCTGGGTATGGATTATCAGCCCGCGCGCCGGCCGAGGCATGCTGCACGAGATGATCGAAACCCTCCCTCAAAACAAGGTAACCGCCTTCGGCGGGGATTATATCTTCATCGAAGGCGCCTACGGCCACAGCGTCCTGGCCCGCCAGAATATTACGCGCGTGCTGGAGGAAAAAGTCGCCGAAGGCTGGTTTGGGGAAGACGACGCCTGCCAGTATGCCCGGGCGGTGATGTATGACAATGCCCGGCAGTTGTATATTAAATAGAGGCAGTGTGGTTGGGGCATGATATGCCCGGCAGTTGTATATTAAACAGAAGTAGTTTGGTTGGGGCATGATATGCCCGGCAGTTGTATATTAAATAGAGGCAGTGTGGTTGGGGCATGATATGCCCGGCTTGGCAGCCTCTCAAAAACCGCTATAATAAACAATATCTGGCCTTCCTCATCTTAATTTAATATCGCGTAGCTATACTTTACTATGGGTTCCTAAACTCACCGTAATCTAACAATCTATAGGAGGAAAATAACGCCATGAAACAAACCTTTTTTTACCTGGTCTGCCTGTTAGCTGTCGTCACGCTCATTGCCGGGTGCACAGGAACCCAGGCGCAAAAAACCGCCCAGCCTTCATCGACCGCGACCCAGGCTGCCGCCCAGGCAGCCGGGCCGACCGGCACCGGCACCGCCACCATCACGACCCCCTCGGTCGTGACGGTTGGTGCGCCCCCCACCGCTGCTCCTTCTGCCACGGTAACCCCCACCCCGAGCAAGACGCCCAAGCCCACCGCCACTCAAAAATACGCCCCTTCCATCAAAACTGCCAACTACGTCAAAACCATCGACAACCCCTACTTCCCCCTGACCCCAGGCACCACATTCATATACAATGGGACAAAAGATAAAAGCCAACAGATTGAGGAAGTGGTTGTCACCAAGAAGACCCGCAAGATCATGGGCGTGACCTGTGTCGAAGTGGATGATACTGTCACCGTGGATGACAAACTCGCCGAAAAGACCCTCGATTGGTACGCCCAGGATAAGCAGGGTAACGTATGGTATTTCGGCGAAGATAGCGAAAGAATACAACACAGCCGGCAAGGTAACCAGCACCGAAGGTTCGTGGCTGGCCGGGAGCAAAGGCGCCCTGCCAGGTATCGCTATGCAGGCTAACCCGACCACCGATCAGAGCTATCGCCAGGAATATTACAAAGGACACGCTGAGGATATGGCGCAGGTGCTCAGCCTGACCGAATCGGTTAAAGTGACGAACGGTTCGTACGACAACGTCCTGATGACCAAGGAATGGTCACCTCTCGAAGCGAAGGTGGTTGAAAACAAATGGTATGCTAAAGGCGTCGGGTTGGTCATGTCCAAAACGGTCCAGGGCGGCGAACGAGGAGATGCAACTGACCAGCGCCACTCAATAGGTCGATAGCAGACCTTCTGCCAGACGCCTGACGATATTGATAGATATTTTCGCATACTTTCCTGTCCCGATTCCGCTATACTGTTCTAACGTATGTATAATTCATCATGGGAGGATTGCTATGGATAATAAAACGAGTGACAAAGCCAAGCTGTTGGCGTTGTTTCGCTTCTGGTGTTTCGGAACATTCATCATCATTTTCGCGGCGGTGACGGTCTATATCGGCCTGTTCGTGTCCTGGTCCGAAGCGCTCTCCAGGGGCCTTCCGATCTGGGGCCTGGCAGCGGTATTATGCATTATCTGGTATTATATTTATAAATGGTATCTAGGTAGGAAGGCCTGATCCAGCCCAGGATAACCTGATAAAGGCTTCCCGGCATCCTCGGATAGTGTAACAGAGCCCACGCAGTTGTACTCCCGAGTGATGAATAGCGCTTGGTAATGCTATCCGGCAGTTGTCCTCCCGGATTTCATCTGGTGCTCCTGCTGAGAGGTGTAATACCTGCCTGCTGGCAGCACGCCTGCCTGGTATCCATTCGCCCTAGCCGGCCAGTCAGGCGACCAGAATTTCTCTGTCGAATTTTCTAAAGGAATGTGAATATCCCCGTTCTTTCCAAACTGAAGGGAAAAAATGATTTCGCGCTGGTGGTTGGCCGTATGCTCCACGACATGCTCGAGTAACCAGCGCACTGTCACCTCTCGCCCGTCGCGCGGTGAAATGCGTCGTTCGTCCAGGTCGCCGCGCTCGCATTTTTCCAGCACTTTGCGGCAGCAACTCAACGCATCATCCAGGCGTTTGCACAGCTCTTTGTTATCCAGCCCGGTCACCCGATACACCGACCCCGAGCAGCGGGCGGGCTGTTCACGACCCATCACTTTTCCGATCCAGTAACGTTCTGCGCCTGCCACGTGCGAGACAATCATGTTCAGCGACCCCACCCCTGGCTGCGGCGACCAGTCCAGCGCCTGATGGGCCCGGCTGGCGATCAATTCTTTAATGTTGTCGTGCCAAGCTTTCCAGAATACTAAGAAAATCCGTGTAGTAAATGTCAATAAGCCACACTGAATCTTTCACCCCAAAATGGGATAGATACATTCTAACCAATTCCGGTGACCGGACAACCTCCGAAAGTAGGAGAGGAGTACTATCCTTTAGGGCGAACAAGCTGATAGTCCAAAACCACTTTTCCCCACGTTCATAGGATGGCAATCTCGAGCTTGTATTTACGCACTTCACCCGGGTTGAGCATCTCCAGCGTGCCGTTTTCACGCTCGGCCACCCGCCCGCTCACTCGGCAGTTGGCCGGTTCCAGCCCTACCGCGTAAAAGCCTTCGCCCATCTGCTTCCATTCCACCAGCACCGGGTAATCTCGCACAGAATAGCGCAGGGCCACGCCCAACCCCTGCCCGTTGTTGAAGGCCGGGTTGATCAGCTTGACCTCCACCTTGCCGCGCTCATCCGGGCGCAGGTAATGATAAAAGACCTGCTCGCGGTAGCCAGGCTGCGGGTCGTGGAAGGTGGTGTAGCTGTCCAGGCCGGCCCGGGCATCCTCATCCCGCGGCGCCGGGGTATGCGGCGGAAGCTCCAGGCGGGCGGTGCTGTCGACCAACGGGAAGCCCAGGTTGATGTGCTGCAGGAACATGTGCGGGGCGGGGGTGAAGCCCAGGTTTTCGACCTCATCCTCCACCCAGAAGCGCGCCTCCGACAGCCCGGTGTAGATGCGCCGGGTGAGCTGCAGGTGGTAGTTGAACATGGCCACCTCGTGCACGCAGCCCGAGACCCACACCACGTATTCATTCTTTTGCCACTCGCCACCCCAGGCCAGGTTGCGCGCCGGGGAACCGGCTGCCCGCCCATGCTGCCCCAGCTCTTCGCCGTTGTCGACGGTAGGCGAGCCCACCTGCGTCAGGCCGCAGGTGGTCATAAAGCCAGCCGGCCAGGTGCGCAGCCAGTTGAGCCCGCGCAGGTCACCGTAGGCCGGGTGGACGGTGCCCACGCCGGTGAAGAACGGCAGCGGCACGGCCTTATAGCGCAGGTCGGTGATCGACATGCCCCGTTCGGCCGCCACGGTCATCTCCAGGCCGGCCGCGTTATGCAGGATCACGGCGCGCACGCCACGCTCGTTGCCATCCACCAGCTCCACCGCCTGGGCCGAGGCGATCTGGCTTATGTCGCCGATCCGGCGCAGCAACTCGGTTTTCGTATACTCTCTTCCCCAAATTTTGGCCATAAACACCTCCTATTGGTATTCACAGCGCAGGCACACGCTCTTCAGCGCACCCAACGCTCGGTAGCGCACACCCCTTCGGGTGCATGAAGAGTGCCCGAAGGGGTGAGGGGTGGAGAAAACAGAGAAGAAGTTTTTTGTGATCATTGTGGTCAATTCTTAATCTTTTTATTCTATGTTTTCTCTGTTTCTCCGCGGTGATATCTTCTTTGATCTTACAGGTCAATCATCACCTTCATGTATTCTCCGTGAGAGCCTTCGATCATCTCGTAGGCGTCCAGGTAGCGCTTGAACGGGAAGCGCTGCGTCACCATCGGGCCAAGCTGCAGCTTGCCGTTAGCTGCCAGATCGATGGCGCGCTCGTAATCCTGCTTCTGGTACATCAGCGTGCCCACCAGGCTGAGCTCGCGGTCCTGCACGAAGCCCAGGTTCACCTCAGGTTTCTTGCCAAACACACCCACGATCACGATTGTGCTGCCTTTACGGGCGTAATCAACCGCCTGGGTGATCGTATCCTGCACCCCCACGCACTCGAACATCAGGTCGGCTTTATCCGGGCCGAAATACTTGAGAATAGCCTCGTTGAGGTTTTCCTGCTTCGTGTTGACGGCATGCGCAAAGCCAGTCTCGTGGGCTTTATTCAGCTTGTATTCGCTCACGTCGGTGATGATCACGTCCGCCGCTCCGGAAGCCCTGGCGACCTGCGCCACCAGGTTGCCGATGGTCCCCGCTCCCAACACGACCACCTTCTTACCTTCCACCCCGCCCGAGCGCCGCACTGCATGCGCCGCCACCGAGATTGGCTCGATCAGCGCGGCCTCGTCCAGGGTCATGTGCTCGGGCAGCTTGAGCACCATTTCAGCCTTGACTGGGAAGAATTCCTGCGCCGCCCCGCTGGTCTGGAAGCCCATCACCTTCAGGTTGTCGCAGATGTGGTACATGCCGTGCCGGCAGGGATAGCATACCCCGCAGGTGACCTGCGGCATGAAGACGACCTTGTCGCCCGGCTTGAAACCGGTCACCCCGCTGCCGGTCTCCGCCACGACGCCGCCCACCTCGTGACCCTGCACCACCGGGTAGCTGGTGTAGGGGTGCAGCCCGTGGTAAACGTGGATATCTGAGCCGCACACGCCGATGCGCTTGATCTCGATCAGCACCTCACCGGCAGCCGGCTTTGGCCGGGGGATCTCGTTGAATTCTATTTTGCCTGGACTGGTCATAATGGCTTGTAGCATTTTTATCTCCTTTACGTTTTATTATAAGGCTGTCCTCTTACAATCTTGAACATGTATCGTTGTACTGCCTGTCCCACATGCTAAAACCGTCGTGATGCTCGCCTACCGGCCCCGCATTGCGCGCCCCTGAACCTGCAAACGCCTCAGCCCATTTATTCGGGTCGAATTTTTCGGCGGTGAACATGGGAATAAAATATTTCCAGCCAAACTTCTCCGGACCGCCGTAGGTCTTGACGTGATATTCCCACTGCGGCGTGCCTTCCCGGTACATGTTGTAAGGGTACCAGATGGCGTTCGGACCCTTGGCCGGCACGCAGTAGACGCCCCAGTGGGTATAAATACCGAACTTGGCATCTTTGAACCACTGCGGGGTAACGTGTGTGCGCAGCGAATCCCAGGTGGGTTGGTACATATAACCTCCGATAATGAAAATAGCGGAGCGACTACCTTGGTCACCTAAAGAGGTGCCCACAGGGGCGAGGATCTTCTTTCCGGGGCGGAGATGCATCTCCATGCACGGTAACAGGCCTGCCGGGGATGAGCCAGGCACAAATTTCCACCAGAAAGCATTGATCTTCTTGTCTTTTTGTCGGACATATACTATTATTATATCAACAGCAGGTAATCGGCATTTGACCCTTATCATTAATCGGGCTTATTCGGATCTACCGTGGAATGTCCCCGGGTTTGGGGTTGTGAGCGTGCGTACGCACGCTCACAACCCCAAACCCGGGAGTTCACCACAGCAATTCTCAGAAAACCTTAGTTTGGATATAAACGTATGAGATATTTGAATGACAATGCGGCTTTTGTTCTAAGATACATGGCCGAACACGGCATTCTTGGCAGAAATTTCATGCAGCGCGAAAAACTGGCCAAAGCCTGTGGTCTTACTGAAGAAACTTTCGTCCAGGCGGAAGACGATCTGCTTCAGGCTGGATACATCACCGGCACCAAAGGCGGCATGTACGGCACGATGTGGCTTTCCTCGATCGGCATCGCCGCCTACCAATCCATCAAGAATGACTACATGCCCATCGATACCGACGCACAGCACATCCTGACTTACCTGATCGCACATGTGAACGAAAAAAACCTCGTGCCGGTACGCGAGATCTTCGAGAACACCGGCATCCCCGTTAATACCTTCGAGGATTCCATCCAGCAGTTGAAAGAGATGGGCCTGGTCGAAGATGTTACAGGGGGATTCAGGGCTTTAAAACCCACCCTGGCCGGGCGCACGGTTGAAAAGACCGGCTTCCGCAAAGAGCCCGCCAAATTTACCCCGCCTCCCCCTTCGACCGGCCCCTTGCCTCCGATTAGCCCGGACCTCCACTCCGGCAACACCCAGCCGCTTCCCAGGGTAGATACTCCCCTCCTCGGAGCGGATATTCCCCTCAGAAGAGGGGATACTCCCCTCAGAGGAGGGGAGTATCCCCTCGTTCAAGTTGACAATGTACAGGGGGAAGACGACGAATTGAAGAACGAGCTGGTCAAAATCGTCGACAAACTGGTCAACGACATGTTCCCCAAGCTCAGTAATGAGCATAAAAAGGAGTACCTTGACATCGCCGTCCAATTCCAGCAAGAACTCAGGAAACCCGCTCTTGATTCGAAAAACTTGCGCAGGCTGCTGGGGGGATTGGCCTTCACTTCCGACATGGACGGCGCCTTCGACCCGGGGGATAGAGCTTTCCAACTATTAATCGACGCCCATCCAACCATCGTAACCATTGCCACTCTGTTGCGCAAAATTTTAGAGGCAGCGCCGCGCTGACCATCCTACAATGCTGTAGGGGAGGGTCTGGGCAGTGCAACGCGTAAATCCGTTATGGCCCAGACCCTCCCCGGCGTAGGCGCAGCAATCCGTTGACTGGAACGGTTCTGTTTTACCAACGGTCATTCTGACTGCCATCATCGCTTATTCGGGATAACCGGTCAGTTTTATCCCATCCATCCCTTTCATCCCTGTTATATTTATCCTATCCACCGATCGTCATGCGCAGTATCGCCACAACCAGCACCAGCAGCGCCAGGGCAAAACGATAATACACAAACACACTGACCGAGTGCTTCTGCAAATAGCTCAACAGGAAGCGCACGCAGAAATAGCCGGTAATGGCGGCGGCAATAAAACCGACCGGGAAAAGCAGCAGGTCCTGGTGAGTAACCATCCCACCTTTGTAGCCCTGGTAGATATCCAGCAGGCTTTTTAAACCTGCCCCGGCTACGATGGGGATCGCCAGCAGGAAAGAAAAACGGGCAGCGGCCTCGCGTTTCAGCCCGAGAGCCAGCCCGGTGGTGATCGTGCTGCCCGAGCGCGAAACGCCCGGAAAGATCGCCAGCGCCTGGGCAAAGCCAATATAGAGCACCTTCTTGAGGGTCAGGTCCGGTAAGTCTGCCGTGTGGCGCGCCAGCCGGTCCGTCAGCAGGAGGAACGCCCCCAACCAGGCGATAATCAACGCCATGGCGATCATGGCCTCGGGGTGAATGGGTTGGCCCGGGGTATGGAAAAGCGCCTCGATCTTCGATTCGGCCAAGAAGCCAATGACTCCGCCCGGAATGGTGCCGATGACGATAAACCAGGCCAGCCGGCGCTGGCTGTCCTGGCCAATCTTACGCTCTTTAATGCTCAACCAGCCGGCGCGCACCAGGACCACCAGGTCCGCGGCAAAGAAAACCAACACTGCCAGCAGCGTGCCCAAATGCAGCGCCACGTCGAAAGACAGGCTGGTCAGGGCCGGGTCGGTCCAGTTGAACAGCCAGGGGACGATAATCAGATGCGCCGAGCTTGAAATGGGGATGAATTCGGTTGCCCCCTGAAGAATACCCAGGATGATGGCCTGTATAAGGGTAACTAGCATGTGGAATGGCTCCTGATGGAAAGATAGCTGGAAAAGACCAAACGGGTTTAAAGTTATCCTATTATACGCGATTTATCCAATCTTAGAAAAAACTAAAACTATATTAATATTATTGACTAATAGCATAGATACAATCTTATCCAAGCCTATTTTTATGCGGTGGGTTCCAATGGGTTTGGCTCAGGATTAAAGTAAGGATTAATTAAAAATGGAATTTACTAATAATTACCGACATGAAACAAGATGTTTATGAACCTTCTAATGTACTTCTTGTTTATGCTGGTCGGATAAAAAAGAGAGAAATACCATGAGAAAACAACAATCACTGTGGCGGGTACTTGCTCTAAGCCTGTTCCTGATGATGGTGATAAGCTGCGTAACACTCCCGCCCAGGCAGCAAACCCCGTCTGCGACGCCCACCAGCGCAGGGGGCGGCAATAGCGGTGGGGAAATTGCCAACACCCCGGACCCAACCTCCAACCCGACGCCTGTCCCGACCTTGGCGCCTACCTCCCACCCGACCCATGTCCCGACGACCGCGCCTACCTCCAATCCAACCCCCAGGCCGCAGGGCCCTTACGTCGTCAAGCAAATCCGCAGCGCGGGCGGCGAAACCATTTCGGGCGAAGTGTGCAGCATCACGGATGCTTTTGATGTGACTTTCAAAGCTCCCGCCGTCACCTTTATCACCAGATTTGTCCCGCAGAACGATTCCTCTGGCAATTTATCTTACGCTTATTCCCTCCCAAAAGCTGGCGAAACCCATGATGCCACAGGAACCTATACGCTCAGCCTGGCGAGTGCGGATGGCACGCTGCTCCTTTCGATGAAAGTCTCCGACCACGTGGTCTTCAAGGGGTTTGACGGGATAATGCCTGTCAATTACGAATTCAACCTGGTGCCTTCCATGAATACCTCCTGCTCGGCTTCTCACTAAACAAAAATGGATTGCAGCTAATCAAAAAAGATCTCATCGTGTGGGCAGTCCTTTTGACTTACGTCGCCTCAGCCAACCAGCTTTACATCAAGTTTATCCTCGAAGACGGAAAACCGGTCAGCGAAAATGATCCGCTTCTACCAGGGGCAGTATGAGTTCACGCCCAAACTGGCTGAGGAATTGGTCACCAAACTGCTGGCGCAAGCCGACCCGGCCAACCCGCCGGTGATTATCCTCCAGTCGGACGAGGGCGCCCGTAATATCAAGCGCCGCGATCAAAACAACGTCATCCTGGGCGGCGTGATGGAAAATTACCCGATCGACACGTTTGTGGTCGTGCTCAACCACTACCTGAACGCCGGGATTGCAGTAGACGAAGGGGGGAAATGAGTATTTCTAGTACGGAATCGGGCTGATGCGCTCCAGCTTCTCCAGGCGATGGGTGGCGATGATCTGCCGCACCGTACCGGTCAGGCCGCGCATCACCAGGCTGTCGGTGCGGGCGCCGTGCGGGAAATAGCTCACCCCACGCAGCAGCTCGCCATCCGTGATCCCCGTGGCGGCGAAAAAAACGTCGTCGGTATTGACCAGATCATTAATGGTCATCACCTTATTGAAATCATAGCCCTGGTCCAGAGCGCGCCGGCGTTCATCCTCGTTGCGCGCGTACAGCTTGCCCTGGATGGCGCCGCCCATGCAGCGCAGGCCACAGGCCGCCAGCACGCCCTCTGGCGTACCGCCAATCCCCATCAGCAGGTCTACCCGCGATTCAGGCCAGGCGGTCATGATGGCCCCAGACACGTCCCCATCCTGGATCAGGCGGATGCGCGCCCCGGTTTTGCGTACTTCGGCGATCAACTTCTCATGCCGCGGCCGGTCCAGGATCACCACGGTCAGGTCGTTAACGTTTACGCCCTTGGCGCGAGCAACTTTTTTCAGGTTATCTTCCACCGGGGCCTGGATATCGATCACATCTTTGGCCAAGGGCCCCGTGGCAATTTTATCCATATACACCACCGGGCCGGGATTGAACATCGCCCCGCACGGCGCCAGGGCAATTGTGGCGATGGCGTTGGAAATTCCCAAAGAAACCAGGCGCGTCCCGTCGATCGGGTCCACGGCGATATCCACCTCTGGCAGGCCGCCCGTCCCCACATCTTCGCCGTTAAACAGCATAGGCGCCTGGTCTTTTTCACCTTCGCCGATCACGATGTGACCGTTCATCTGGATGCTGTTCAGCATGAAACGCATGGCGTCCACGGCAGCCTTATCCGCCCCAATTTTATCGCCGCGCCCCACCTGCCGGCCAGCGCTCAGCGCCGCCGCTTCGGTTACCCGCACCAGCTCGAGGGCCAGGTTGCGCGTGGGCACGTTATCAATCGTCGCCGTCCCAAATTCAGGATGGATATATTGGTCATCAGCATTCATCTTACCCTCCGCCAAGATTGATCCGAGTTCACCACAGCTATTCCCAAGAACCTTATAGATTATAAGACAGCCCGGGTAAGTTTAGATTACAATAAATTAAGTAACCGCTTTTCTAAAAGAAACGCGTCACTCCATCACCGGCTGCAGGACAAATATGCGCACCCTTCACCTCGTTACTCACACCCACTGGGATCGGGAATGGTACCTGACTTTTCAGCAGTTTAGGCTGAAGCTGGTGCACCTGGTCGACGAACTGCTCGATATCCTGGAAAAAGACCCGCTCTTCTCCAGTTTTTTACTGGATGGGCAGACCATCGTGCTGGACGATTACCTGCTCATGCGCCCGGAACGCCTCAGCGATTTGTGCAAATACATCCAGGCCGGGCGGATCAGCATCGGCCCCTGGCATATCCTCCCCGATGAATTTCTGGTCAGCCCTGAGGCCACCCTGCGCAATCTGCTCCAGGCGCGCCGCACCGGCCGGCAGTTTGGCCCGCTCATGCAGGTCGGTTATGTCCCAGATCCCTTTGGTCACATCGGGCAGATGCCGCAGATATTGAACGGGTTCGGGATTACCTCTGCCTGCGTACAGCGCGGCCTGGATGACGAGCCGTGTGAATTCTGGTGGCGGGCGCCGGATGGCTCGCAGGTGCTCATGGCCTACCTGCGCGACGGCTACAGCAACGCCGCCGAGCTCCCGGACGCCGACCCGCTGCGTTTTACCGGCGAGGTGCGCCGCCTGCGCGATGCACTGGCGCCTTACGCGACCTCCGGGCACATCCTGCTCATGTGGGGCACCGACCACAAGGAGGCTTCTCCCGGCGCCAGCCATATGGTCGCCGCTGCCCAAGGTCAGTTGGATGGCGACTGGCTGGTGCATTCCTCCCTGCCGGCTTACATCGAAGCTGCCCGGGCCGCCCTGGCAGGCCAGGTCATTCCGGTCGTCACCGGCGAGCTGCGCTCCTCCAAACGCCACGCCCTGCTGCCTGGTGTGCTCTCGGCGCGCATGTGGATCAAGCAGCGCAACCGGACCTGCGAAAATTTGCTAGAAAAATGGGCCGAACCGTTTAGCACATGGGCCGATCTGGTGTGTGGGAACAACCTGCCGCCGGAGACGGTGCGCCAGCCTGCCCCTATCCTGCGCCAGGCCTGGCGCCTGCTGATGGAGAACCACCCGCACGATTCGATCTGCGGCTGCTCGATCGACCAGGTGCACGATGAGATGCGCCCGCGTTTCGACCAGGCCGAGCAGATCGGTGAGAAGATCACCACCCAAAGCCTGGAAGCCCTCGGCGCCATGGTCGCCACAACCGCCCCCTTTGCGCCAGCCTTTCCCGGCCAGCTTTCCCCTGTGGTTGTCTTCAACCCAACCGCCGGCCGGCGCACCGATTATGTGTCGCTCACCCTCGTTGCACCCGGCGCCGGGGGTGCGGGTGAATTCGAACTGCTGGACGAAAAAGGCGCCAGCTTGCCCTTTGAAACCTCCGGCCTGGGCAGCCAAGACCTGGTAAATATGATTATGCAGCCGGACGAGTTCGCCCGCTCGATCAGCATGATCTCTGAAGGCCATGTGGCAGGGATGACTTTACAGAAGATCGACGTCCACCGGGAAGGCAGCCAGGCATTTGTCAGAGTGGTATTGAGCGATAAAAGCTTGCCCAACCTGGCTGCCTGGCCTGAAAGCGCAGAAAAGATCAAAGCCTGCCTGGAAGACCCGTCCGTGACCGCTTACCACATCCACGCCGGGTCGGCGGCAGCCACCCACCTGGCCTTTTCCGCCGCCGGCATACCCGGCTTTGGTTACCGCACCTTCTGGGTGCGCGGGAAACCAGGCCACCAGCAGCCTGGAAAGCCGCCTATCCGGCTGGGCCGGTTGGCGGGCGCCCTCATGCCGCTGGCCGCCCGACTGGCGCAGTCTCCGTTCGCCAGCCGCCTGTTTACTATTCTGAATCCTGAAAAAGAAAGCCGTCCGCCGTTCCGCATTGAAAATGAATTCTTGCGGGTCGAGGCTGCCCGGGATGGGACGCTGCTGCTGACCGACAAACCTACCGGCGCAGTTTACCCGGGCCTGAACCGCTTCGTCGACAGTGGGGATGGCGGCGATGAATACAACTACTCGCCGCTGGCCGAAGACCGCCGCGTGACTGCAAGCCTTAAGCGTGTGCGTGTCCTGCGAGGGCCAGTGCGCCAGACGCTCGAGCTGCAACTGGAGCTAGACGTCCCCGAAAAACTAGCGGATGACCGTAAATCGCGCTCAGCTAAAACTGTGCGCCTGCCGCTGGTCACGCGTGCCAGCCTGACCACCGGCGTGCCGCGCCTCGACGTTCACACCGAAGTGGAAAACCAGGCCGGCGATCACCGTCTGCGTGTGCATTTTCCCGCCCCATTTGCCGCTCACCAGGCCCGTATGGTGATGCACGACGGGCATTTCGAAATTGTGCGCCGTCCAATCGGCCGGCCCGCCTTCGATGAAACCTGGAACGAACAGCCCCGTCCGGAAGTGCCCCAGCGCGCCTTCACCAGCCTGTGCGATGGTACGCTCGGCCTGGCGATTGCCAACCGCGGCCTGCCGGAAGTGGAAGCCCTCGAAAGGCCAGACGGCCAGGCCGAGATCGCCCTGACCCTGCTGCGCTGCGTGGGCTGGCTGTCGCGCGACGACCTGCCCAACCGCAAAGGCCCTGCCGGTCCGGTTACGGAGACGCCCGGGGCGCAAATGATCGGCAAGTGGGCCTTCGATTATTCCATCCTGCCATTCGCTGGCCCGGAAAACCCGGCGGTCTACCAGCAGGCGTATGGCTTTGTTTCACCCCTGCGGGCGGTCAGCACGCCTGTCCAGGCCGGGGTTCTACCCACCCGCGCCTCCTTCCTCCAGGTCGAGTCGCAAGAATTCGTGATCAGCGCGGTCAAGACTACCGAAGACGAGCGCGGCTGGCTGGCGCGGGGATACAATATCAGCGATAAAGAGATTGCCGTTAAGCTAAAACCCTGGCGGCCCTTTTCCCTGGTCGAACGAGCAAATTTGGCGGAAGATAAGGTGGCGGTGCTGCAGCCTGCCGAAGATGGGTTGGTCGAGTTTATAGCCCGTGCTCATGAGATTGTGACCATTCTTTTCAAATTCTAGTCTTCTGCCTGGTAAAAAATCATCCGCTGCAGATCTTCCTCGGCTTTGTAGATTTTGGAGCGGTAGACCTGGAGCTGAGTCATCAAACGAGGATAATAAATGGCCGGCTTTATAACCCGCTTGCATCTGCGCCATCCAGTCCTGGAGAACAGCCGGGTCGGTTTCGTGATAACTGCCTCTAAAGGTGATCTGATCCAGAGGTAATTTGGGCGGCATGGGTGGATAGGCCTGACTGGCGTAGCCAAACATAATCGTCATAATCGGGAAAACTCCGCCTGGAAGGCACAGCTTTTCCTGAAGATACCCGGCGTCCAGCAGCCCGCTCCGGCCTGTCTCTGCAAGCATCACTGACGACACTCCCAGGGCCTCGGCAGCAATATTCATATTCATCGCCGCCAGAGAGGCATTCACGACGGCCACGCTATACTCAACCAACGGGCTGTGAGGAAAAGTTTCCAGTACAGGCCGGTTACGGTGGGTATCTCCCAATATCATCACGGCCTTTTGAGCGCGAAAGGGTAGCGCCCTTCCAAAGGTGGTTTTCCAGGTCTCAGCCGTAAAGATCCCGAAAGACCAGGTTTGCAGGTTCACGGTCGACGGCGCCAGCCGGCCGGCTTCCAGTATTGCCGAAAAAACATCCTCTGGGATGGGTTGCTGGGTAAAATTCCGCACACTGCGCCGGTTCAGGATCGTTTCGACCAGTGGATTACCTGCCAGTGAAGGCGGCGTTTGCGGCCGGCCGGTGAGAATTTTCCATAGGCTGTGCAGGAATTGACCGGGAGTTATTTTTTGTTTGGGCGATTGCATAGGATCAATTCCGCGGCTGGCCATCGCCTTTTTCTTTTTCAACGATCGATACAAAACCGCCGAACAAACGATACTCGTCCATCCGGCAGGAATTGATGAATTTACCGTCATAGATGGTGATATCCGGGCAACTGTCGCACATATCCGCCTGTCCATTGGGTTGTATATCTGGCGCCTGGATGATTCCAATACTCTGTAAATACATTCTATCGAAAATCCGGGACGGGTGACGGAATACGTCCATGCAGCGCTTCTTCCAGGCCGTGCGTACCGATTTGTCCCAGGCCGAAAGCAGGAAAATTTTACCGCCAATTCGAGCCTGCGAAAGGTAAGCCAGGTAGCGTTTTTTCCAGATATGATGGCCTACCTGGGCTGCTTCCATGGTCTGTTTTCCCACCGAACCATACACTTTATGCTTGCCGCCAATCATGGCTCCAATCAGCCACTTGAAGGAATCGTGACGGATGCTGCCGCCCAGGTAGCCAGCCGGGTCATACTCGGGGAAGCCCTGCTTGATTAGCTCGTATATTTCGGGCGACGTGACAAACTTTTCGTCAAATTGATCGCGAATATAACTGAGCTTGCTGATATCCACCTGCTGTTCCTGCGCAGAAAAGCCAATATTCTTGTCTGTCGTGGCCGTACGGTAGGTGATAAATACCAGGCCGTTCACCTTATCGATATTTGCCTGCCCCCAGCGGATAATATCCGGAATTTCATTGAAGGTCGAGGGATAAACAGTGGAATTAAATATTACGTACATACCTCCTTCTGCCGCTACCATATCGGCGCATTGTTGGCGGAACTCATTTAGCTCTGCTTCGCTTTTCCCATTCCAATGCGGGCGGTTCTGATGACTATCGACATGGATCGTAAAACCTGCTAGCCCGGCGTTTTTAAGCTCTTTAAGATTCTGGGAGTCAACGCCCTGGCATTGGTGAGAATGACTGGTTTGACTCCCTGCTTGGCAATGTACGCTACCAGGTCAACGATCTGGGGATGGATCAACGGTTCTCCGCCCGCAATCGAGAAATTATCCGGATTCCGCCAACGGATGAAGAAATCCACTTCTTCCTTTAATTGTTCTAATGACTTGTGCCCCGTCATGTGCTGCCGGTAACAACCTTCACAGGTGATATTGCATATATCAGTAATCTCGAGCCAGGCAATTGGGTTATCATTCATTGACCAGGGCAGACGATATAGATTCCGTTTATCAAGTGTCATCATAAGCTATACCTCTCTCATCAAAAACTCTTAATTCATACCATTGTATACCCAACCTCCTGCTTAAGGTTTATAGGTTCTCTGGAATTGCGTGAACTCCCAGATTTTGGGGTTTGAGCGTGCGCACGCTACCGACTGTTATCGCCTAAATTATCCCCCATGTTACCCCCCATCCTGGCCGGCCTGTTCGTGTTAGGCAGCGCCAACTTCCAGGTTTCGAAGATCACCTTCTGGGGGCCCTGATCTGCCTCGGCTCGATGATTTTCAATATCCCCCTACAATAAAATACAACAGCATCAACCGGTCGCCGTCGTGTGGACTTTGATCCAGCATTCCAGCCAGGATGGCCTCACCGCCATTGCGGTCGAAGATCATCGCGCTCAACAGCGAATTCATATCCTCTGCAATCACCGCCCCCACCAGACCCGGGTACAAATCCGCCAGCCGCCGCACCACCCCTCGATACGTGACGCCCGCCGGGAAGTCCAGTTCCACTTCACGGGCGCCCGCCATGGCGCGTGTACCGCCGGTGAACTCGACCGTAATCTTCATTTACTTCAGGCCAAAGATAAACAGGATTCCACCCACCGCTACAGGCGCCCAATAGTAGGATTTAATCTCGGGCGGGAACCAGGTCGTGGTCCACATTGCCAACCCAACCAGCATCAAAACCACTGCCGGGCCAATCACCCACCAGCTGGTGACATGGAACATCGGCTGGTCCATTTGTGAGGCATTTTTTTTCTCAGGTGGTTGATTGCGCCGGCTCTTGCCTTTTTGCGCCTCGACCGCTTTGATCCGCTCCAGGGTTGCCTTGCGCTCGTCGCGCCGATGCTTGCCCCGTAGCATTAAGATCCGTACGTAAAACAGCGCCACCACAAAAATAATAACAATCATCCCGGTATCAAGCTTCATGTTTTTCTCCACCATGGCCTGCCTTTTCTTTCATCTTCATTAATTTGCAGACCGCTATATAAAAATCCTCCATTACCGGGCGCGGGCCAATTCCCTGGTCCACGCGAATAGCCCGCGGCGTCAGATCGCATAAATGCGTCGCATCGCTGTGGTATTCCAACCCGACAACCCGCGCATGATTCTGCCAGGGCAGCAGGCTGCGCTTTGGAGGAGGAGTTATTAATGCCAGAAAATAAGCCTCCGGGGGTTTGCGCGGGCGCGGAAGCGTGATCAGCACCATCTTTTTCCCGTCTTCGATCTTTCGGATCTCATAGCCCATCCCATCCGAAGAAGACTTTCCCTCATCATCCGTTTCAGTGGCAATATAGTCCCAATAAAATTTTAAGACTTAACCCCATCCTGCTCGAGATGCTTTAGAAAGTCTTTGCTCTGGTTGTGGAACAGGATCGGGATGGCTTTATAAGCAAACTGGTAGTGCTGGCTGTCTTGTTTTGGCATGCATCACCTGTCAAAATTTTTTATTCCTTCTCAATGTGCATGGGATTGGCTCCTCCTGATAAATGCTGTGAAATCCGCAGGATCACGCCCCAGCAGCCATCTTAATACATTCGGGTTTCCCCACAATCCGAATTTCTCATAATATTGGAACATTTTCAGCAGGGTTTCTACCTGGTAATCGTCCATCCCAGATTTCCTGGCCTGCAGCTCCCATTTTTCTAAGGGTACTGCTTCGGCGCGCACCGTAAAGCCAAGTTCCTGGCTGAGGAGTTCTGCGAGCTGGACTTGCGATAAGGGTTGGCTGCTCACCAACTCATACGTGGCGCCGCGGTGCCCTGGCTCATACAGGACGACTGCAGCGGCAGATGCCACATCCTCCAGATCTACCATCCCCAGGCGGGTTTCCGGCGCATACGGCACCGGGTAAATGTGTTCGTCGACGATTTTCTTCCAGTATCCCAGCACATTCTGCATATAAACCGCCGGCTGTAGGATGGTGAAATTAAGCCCGCTTTCCAAAAGCAGTTCTTCCACCTGCAGCTTCTTCCAGTGATGCGGCATGCTTTCGGTTTGCGGATGCAGCACCGAGTGGTAAACAAAGTGTTCCACCCCAGCGTGGTGAGCTGCCAGGATGACGTCGGCGCCGATTAAAATCTCATCCGGGTGCATGTTAGGGCAAATATGGTACACCGCCCGGATGCCTTTCATCGCCCGTTCAAAAGTCAATTGGGAGAGGATATCTCCCACGATCACTTCTTGAGCGCCCAGAGCCTTAAGAAGATCCTCCTGATCTACCCGGCGCGCCAACGCGCGGATAGGCTCCCCGCGCCGTGCCAGGGCCTGCACCACTGCGCGCCCAGTTTTTCCGGCTGCACCTGTCACCAGAATCATACGGACCTCCTTCCTTGGAAACTACTCGACTGGGATCGGAGTAAACAGTTTCTTACTGCCAGGGCGCAATCCGAACATGCCTCCTATTCCAGTTTACCACAAGCTCCCAGCGCTTGCAGGCCGCTGGGAGCTTGTCTTGTAAATAGGAACTACGCGAAAATCAGTATGGCCGGTTCGTGCAAATTAGTCGTTCGGATTTGCCCGCTCTCCCGGCGTCTTGAAGATGACGAAGACCAGGTTGATCAGGATGCCCAGGACGGCGCCCGTCGCAATAGCAGGTAAACCATTCGGGAATACGCCAGAAAGGAAACCGGCTACCGGTACGAAACCGCCCGGAAAGCCAATGTTGCCGCCGATGCCCACGATCAGGATCACTGCGCCCACAGCTAACTGCTTCGGGTCGAACAGGTTTACCCGCTCCGAGATCATCAGCGCGATACCTTGCATGCCAATGACGCCGAACAGGTAGATCATCAGGCCGCCAACGGCCGCGGTGGGCAAGCCGTTGACAATGTCTTTAAGCCAGCCGAGGAAACCCAGGCAGAATGCAATAACGCCAGCGGTCAACAGCACCGGGCCGGAGTAGTTGCGGGTGATCACCATCAGCGAGTTGTTCTCACCGTAGTTGGTACCGGCGGTGGAACCAAACAGACCGTTGACGATATCATCCAGGCCATCCAGCATCAGATTCAAGCCAATGTATTGGCTCAAGCCGAATTTCTCGCGGCTCTGTTCTTCGGCCAGGTGATCCACATACAAACTGATCTGGTACAGGTGAGCCGTGGATTCGGGGATGGTGGCGATAGCCATAATCCCTACACCAAAGATCACAGTTACGGTGAGCGGATCATTGAAGACCGGGAAGGTGAAAGTCGGCGCTACGAAGAAGTTGGAAGTGATTAACTGGGCAGGGGTCAGGCCAAAGGGGATGGCCACCAGGTAACCGAGGATGGCGGCAAAAAGGATCGGCAGCATGCCGATAAATCCTTTGTTCTGCAGGTAAACTGAGAAGAAGATTGCCGCTAACATGGTGATCAAGGCTACGATCCACCACGCCGCAACACCAGTAGGCGCTGAGGTGGCGTTATAACCACTGGCTTCACTGAGCGCAGTTGCTCCCAGGCCGATACCGATGGTGCAGGCAACCGGGCCAGTGATGGTAGCGGGGAGAATAACGTCCAGGGCTTTCTTGCCGCCCGCGACACGAATGAGGAAACCTACGAGCACGTTGAGACAGCCGGTGGCGAGGAACCCGGCCTGTACGACCGACAGTATATGAGCAGGGGCGACCTGACCAAAACTGGTTTTGGTGATCGCCATCACCGCCGCCAGGTAGCTGAAGCTGGAGCCGTAATACAGTGGGATGTATTTCCCCATGGCGAACTTCGAGCCAAGCAGGGCGACGATCGTGCCCACACCAGTGACGGTCAACACCGTGCTGACAGGGAATCCCATCAGCAGGGCGCACAATACAGTGGCCGGGAACATGGTCAAGACATGCTGGAAACCGAGCAAGAGCATCTTCCCAAATGGGGGGGTATCATTCGGAAGATAGCCTAATATTTCTGATTTTACTGCCATTTGTTCTTCCTTCCTTTCTGTAGAATATATGGATTGGTTTTTTCTGCGAAAAGGGCTCGAAATACAAGGGATGAATCTGTCGTACTCTTCAGGCTCCAGTCATCCATCGGCGGGGTAGTCCCCCCAGGCTACCCTTGCCTTATACAAGACGACTTTTTACCTTTGATATGTAGCTGCCACCACCTCCTTTCATTGCGCCGGCTGCCCTACCGGTTAAGGTTTCGTTATCTGCCAACCCGGGAATCGGCAGAGCAGCCTTTCCCGAATACAATTATCGTTATCTGCCCAAATGTGTAATGATATAGACAAATAACGCTAATGCCAGCGCGATCGGGACTACATACATGAGCATGCGGACTTCCGCAATCTTCATCCAGTCTTTTCTTATATCTTTGGCTACTCCTTTCGCAAAATCAGATTCTGTTGGCGCCGTGAATTCAACCGCTTTGCCGGTTGACTTGGCTGCCAAACGTGCTTCCAGTGCTTTATCCAGTGACTCAAAACCCTGCCGGATCATGCTCTTGCTCACGCTGTCGATCATGCGTTGGCCCACGCTGGCCAGGGTGCCGCCAATGGTCACCTCGCCTGTATATTTCATCAGGGTCGTGCCGTCGCCCTGGTCGAGGAAGGTTACGTGGCCTACGCCCTTGGCAAACCCGGGAGCGCCGCGCCCATCCACGGTCAGCGTGCAGCTTTCCGGCGGTTTCTCGTCCGAAACGGTCAGTTTTCCGGAAAACGCCCCTGATACCGGGCCAATGCGCATATTGATAACGCCGTCGTATACGTTTTCACTCACCTTATCCAGTTTTTGCGTGCCAGGCAGGGCGCTGGCCAGCACAGTTGGATCGTAAAACATTTCCCACACATCCTGGCGGGGGCCTTTAAAAACGTGTTCACCTTCGAGATTTCATCAGAAATTTCCCTTCCTAAATAAGTATAGCTATTTCTTGGATTTTGCACGATTTCAAAAAGTCGACTTGGGCTCAACGGCACATCCACGATATGCAGCTTGAGCTCTGGGAAGGCATCTTCCACTGCCTGTACGAAACAGGAGGGCGTCGGAATGGCGCCGGCCTCACCGACCCCTTTCATGCCCAGCGGGTTAAGCGGCGAGGGGGTGGATAGGTGGCCCAATTCCATCTTCGCCGGCATATCCGTCGATTGGGGCATCAGGTAATCCATGAAGGAGGCGTTCATCAACTGCCCGTTGTCGTCATAGATCATCTGCTCGTAATATGAATTGCCGATGCCCATCTGCACGCCGCCATGGATCTGGCCTTCGACGATCATCGGGTTGATCACCGTGCCGCAGTCATGCACCAGCACGAAGCGCTGGATCTTTACTTCCAGAGTTTCCGGGTCGACCTCCACAATCATCGCCTCGCTGCCCTGCCCGGTGGCTCCATAGGGCGGACCGTAATAGGCCGTGGCTTCAAGCCCTGGCTCAAAATCGGCTGGGGTTATGCCGCGCGTTGGAGCGGATTTCGCCGATAGCTCGCCCAACAACATCGACTTACTGGGATCATCGATTACTTTGACCATGCCATCTTCCAGCACAAGCTTATCTTCGGGCGCCTGCAGCAGGCGGCTGGCCAGCTTAAAGATCTTTTCTCGGACCATCAGGGCCGCCTTGTTCACCGCGCTGCCGGCTACCACCGCGCCGCGGCTGGCAAAGGTTCCGGCGCCCCAGTGGAATACCCCTGTATCGCCGGTTACCACGCGTACGTTATGGATATCCACTCCCAGTTGTTCGGCAGCCACCTGGGCTAATGAGGTGAAGTGTCCCTGCCCCTGGGTGCTGATGCCGGTCGCAACACTCACCTTTCCGCCGCTATCGACTGCCACGCGGGCGCCTTCGTAGGGCCCTACGCCGGTGCCTTCGACGAAGCACACCACGCCGATCCCGACGTGTTTACCCTCCCGGCGCAGCCTGGGTTGAATTTCTTTCTTGAATTTCTCGTACTCGATCATTTCACGCGCTTTTTTCAGTGTGGCCGGGTAGTTGCCGCTGTCCAGCACGTTCTCAACAAAGTCCTGCCCGGTAATACCGGTCGGCAAGGGGAACTGGTTGGGCTGGATCATATTCTTCAGGCGCATCTCGATCGGATCCATCCCCAGCTCTTTAGCCGCTTCATCCATCAGCCTTTCCATCACGAACACGCCGTAGGCCCGCCCGGCGCCGCGCACTGGAGTGACCACCATCTTGTTGGTGAAGACCATGCGCACTTCGGTATAAAAGTTCGCAATGTCGTATGAGCCCATGGTATGCGTCTGGGTATTGAGCGGGACGGTCATGCCGTAAGGGTCGTAAGCGCCGGTATTGTGGTAAAAGACGTCCTTGAGGCCCAGGATTTTGCCCTCTTTGGTCAGGGCGATTTCAGAGTAATGCAACTGGTCGCGTTCCGAAGTGGTCGCCAGGAAGTTCTCGCGCCGGTCTTCGATCCACTTGATGGGGCGTTTCAGCCAGCGCGCCACAATCGGCAGCAGCACATCATCCGGCATGGAGGTCATGATCTTCGGGCCAAAACCTCCGCCGATGAAGGGCGTAATCACGCGCACCTGGGTATCTGACAGCCCCAGGCGAGCGGCAATCGAATTGCGCAGCGGGATAGGCGCCTGGGTTGAAGCCCAGATGGTCATCGATTGGGCTTTTTCGTCCCAATCGACCACAAAGCCCCGGTTTTCCAAGGCGGCACCGGCGCCGCGGTCGATGTGCAGGCGCCGCTTGATCACCAGGTCGGCTTTAGCGGCCGCCTCGGCGTAGTTGCCGCGCTCCTGCTTAACGTTAGCCGCCAGGTTGGAAGGCAGGTCGTCGTGCACGAGCGGCGCCCCCGGTTCGAGCGCTTTTTCCAGGTCCACCACAGCCGGCAGCGGGTCCATGTCGACCACGATGTCTGCCAGCGCATCTTCGGCGATGTAGCGGCTTTCGGCGATCACCAGCGCCAGCGGCTCACCTGAGTAGCGCACCTTGTCTTTGGCAATCGGGATGAGCGTGCGGGCATTGAACACCGCCCCAGGGATGGCCGAGGGAGGCGGGACTTGCAGCGGGCCGGGTTTCCAGAACTCGCCAAAATCCCTGGCGGTATAGACTGCCACCACACCCGGACGTTTTAAGGCAGCCGAGACATCGATGCTGCGCACATGGGCATGGGCGTAATCGCTGCGAAGGAAAGCTGCGTGCAGCATACCGGCAATCTGGATGTCATCGATGAACTGAGCCTGGCCGGTCAGCAGCCGTGGGTCTTCATTTCGTTGGATTGGTTGGCCAAATATTTTCTTTGTCACGGTTCAACTCCCTCAGGATTTCCCGGCAGCCATTTTTTCAGACGCCAGCTTTACCGCTTCCACAATATTCTGATAGCCGGTGCAGCGGCAGAGATTGCCTGAAATGGCCTCGCGGATGTCTTCCTCAGTCGGGTTGGTGTTCTCTGCGAGGAAAGGCACCACAGACATTAAGATACCGGGCGTGCAGAAACCGCACTGCAAACCGTGAGCTTCCTGGAAGGCTGCCTGCAGTGGATGCAGGTCGTTAACCGTCCCAAGGCTTTCGACTGTCAGGATTTCGTGGCCGTTGGCCTGGACTGCAAAGATCAGGCAGGAGCGCATCGATTCACCATCGAACAAAATCGTGCAGGCGCCGCAGACGCCGTGTTCGCAGCCAACGTGCGTGCCGGTCAGGCAGAGTTCGTGGCGCAAGAAATCGCTCAACAGCAGCCGAGGCTCAACCTGGCGCGCATACTTGACGTTATTTACTGTTACAGTAATGGGTACGAGCTTGCTCATCTTAACCCCCCCTGCCCTGGGCGCGCTTGAAAGCCTCGGTCAGCGCTCGTTGAACCAGCACACCCGCCACGTAGCGGCGGTATTCCCGGGTGGCGTGGATATCGGTGCCTGGGTCGATTTCTTTGTTAGCAGCAATATCGGCCGCCGCACTGATCGCCTCGGCAATTGGGGGTTGCCCAACTAACACATTCGCCGCCTGGCGCGCCAGGATTGGCCGTTCGCCCACGCACAACATAGAGATATTGGCCTTCTGGCATCTACCCTTCTCGTCCAATACCACGAAGACCGCCACTCCCACCAGGGCTTGCGAGCCTTTCTGCCGGGAAACCTGCCGGTAGCAAGCGCCACTGCGCGGAGGTAAAGCCGGCAGGGCCACTTCCACCAGCATTTCATCCGGCTGGATGACGGTCGCAAACGGCCCGACAAAGAAATCATCCGCCTCGGTCCAGTATTGGTTAGTTTTACTCTTCACCAGGAAGCGGGCATTCAGCGCCACTGCCAGGCCGGGTAGTTGGCCGGCCGGATCGGCATGCGCCATGGCTCCTCCGAAGGTGCCGCGGTTGCGAATTTGCGGGTGAGCGATGTGCGGCATGGCTTCCAGCACGATCGGAGCGCGCTGGGCCACCATCGCATCGCGCTCCACCTGGCTGTCGCGCGTCATGGTACCGATCAACAAGCCGCCATCTTGGGCGGTGCGGATATAGTCTAGCTCTTTGATGTTATTCAGATCTACCAGGGCGGAGGGCTGCGCCAATCGAAAGTTCATGGAAGGGATCAGGCTCTGCCCGCCGGCCAAAACCTTGCCGGCATAACCAAGTTCCGCCAGGCGTTCCAAGGCTTCGGCGACACTGGAAGGGGCATAATAATCAAATGGAGCTGGCTTCATTATTTCCCTTCCTTGAACGCCACGAAGCGGCCCCACATCGATTCGGCTTCCATCGCCTTCTGCAGGAAGCAGCCGATGTAATACCTGCCGCTCTTGGCGTGGGACATATCCCCAGCCAGGTTCTCAGCATGTACAATTTTCTTGGAGAAGAGGTTGAAATGCATATCCTGATAGTACTGGTCCAGCGGATACATCTGGTCCCAATCTTTACCGAAGTCGCGCATCAGCTTGGCGTTGGCTTCTGCAAAGGTCTTGGGGTGCCAGATTCTCATAATGGTGTTCATGGGATGGTCTGCACTGACGGCGTCGACGCCAATCCATTTGAGCTGCATATCGGCTGACCAGCGGGAGAAGTCTGGCGATGGTCCCGGGTGTTTGACCATATAGCGGAATTCATCCGAATTCAGGGCTGCACCACCCGAACTTGTTCCAACCAGTCTTGATGATGAGGATATCGCCTTTATGGATATCCACAACATCGTGGATCATCTTGGGTGTATAAACACTCGAATCGCTGACAAGATGCGAAATATCGGCGATGACGCCCGGTCCGACCCATTCATCCAGAGGCACCTGGCCAATCGTGCGACCGGCGGGATAGAAATGTTTCTCGCCATCCATGTGCGTACCCAGGTGGATGCTGAAGCATTACAGATCGAGCCGTTGCGGCCCATGCCAAAGAACTGCCCGCCCACTCGTTTGGTATAGGTCACACTCAAGGGGATATAGTTCAACCACTGGGGCGTCTGCACGCTGAATGGGACGGTCAGGTCGAGCATTTCGGCTGAATTCATTACTCTCATGAACTCATCTTCGCTCATTCCGGCCGGGGGTTGGTAAGCCACCACGCGTGACCAGGCCGCCTCTACTTCCATGAAGGGGATTGGCATGATGGCGATCCAGGCGCGCTGATTTTTAAGCTGTGTCGATGTCGCCGACGATCGCTTCGGCGAACACCAGATGCGCATCCGGCAGGGTGAGGTGGGTCATCTGGTAATATTCACCCTGGGGGAACATTTCATCCCAGGTCTTGCCATAATTTTCTTTAAGTTTGGCTTCTGCTTTTTTGAAATGATCTTCGTGCATACGGCGGATAGGAGTATTCATGGGATGCTCAGCGCAGCCGCAGTCAACCCCAACCACCTTCAACTTCATATCCAGCGCCCACTTGTAAAACTCCGGCGAGGGTCCGGGATGGCGCACGTAGAAGCCAAACTCTTTCGATTCCACGCCGCCCTGGGCCGCCTCATTGAATACATCTGGCTTATCCCAGGAATAGCGGTGATAGCCGGTGTTGACGATCAGGATATCACCCGGCTTGACCGTGGCTTTCTTCATAATCATTTCAGGGGTGTAAAGGCCATAGTCTGCGACCATGTCGGAGATATCCACCACCACACCCGGCCCACACAGGTCGGTCAAAGGAATATCGGCAATGGCGCGCCCGGCTGAATTGAAGGCCCGCTCGCCAACCAGGTGCGTCCCAACTGTATTACTCCAGTTGAGGATTTGTCCATTGGCGCCCTGCCCACCGCCATAGGCGCCGGTCAGACGTTTGAAAAAATGCACTTCCAGTGATTTTTCTCCCGGCCAGGGGGGAGTAAAAATACTGCAGCCCTGGGTCAGATCGGACAGTTTTGCCCCGGTCATAATCTTGATAAATTGTTCTCGATCCATAAGATCCTCCAATCCTGTTTAGAATTGTTTTCTCTGCATTGCTTCCGGACTGCATCTCGCAGACCGTAGAATTGTTTTTAGATTCCGTATTTATCTGCAAAAGCAATCAATGCATCTTCAAAGATATTCGCCGGCGGAGAAACCACGCCAGCGCCCACCTGCCCAATCCCAGGATCCTTATGCGCCACACCGGTGTTGACCCGCGGAAGCATATTCTTCTCCACCACCTTGCGGATGTCGATCCCGGTAGGAGTACCGCGGAAATCCAGGGCCGGGATGGTGAAGTACTTATGCTCGGCATAAGTAATCTCATACATATCCAGGGTGGTGTTGATGGCATCCTTGGGAGTGCCGCTGATGAAAGATACAATCGCCGGAGCGGCTGCCATGGCAAACCCGCCGATGCCGGCCGTCTCGGTAATGGTGCTGTCGCCGATATCCGGGTTGGCGTCTTTCTCGGTAAATCCTGGGAAGTAGAGCGCCTTGACGTAGCCGGCCGGGCCGGTAAACCACCGGTCCCCCAGACCGCTGACACGGATGCCAAAATCGGTGCCGTTGCGCGCCATCACGGTCACGATGGTGCTTCCCTCTATGTTTGCGCCTGCATCCGTCATCGTCTTGCAGGCTGCCATGACCGGGTTGAGGATGCTCAGGGCATTATCCGCCAGGAATTTGATGATTTCCGCGGCGGTCTGGGTGTCACGCGCCGTGCGCACGATGGAGGGGGCCAGGGTAGTGGTGAAGAGCAGCGAGGCCGCATCCAGGCGGTTGTGGCCATCGTCGCCCATGTGCAGGGCCTTACCGAGCAGGGCGCGGATGTCGACGCCTTCCCGCTCGCGCAAGGCCGCATCCAGGGTCGGGCCCAGCACCTCGTTCATCCAGCGCAAGCGCTTCAACACTTCTGCGCTGTAGGCGCCCATGCGCAGGACCTTACCGCGTCCTTCATTGAGACCTGAATACGCCTTGTTTCCGTACGTCTTGTTCTCCACGATATAAACCAACATGGATGGGCTGATTAATCCAGCCATCGGACCAACTGAAGAATGATGGTGGCAGGGCTCGAAATCGATCTTGCCAGATTTCGCCAGGGCTTCTGCTTCCTGGGGAGTGCTGGCTTTACCTTCAAACAACAAAGCCCCAATGACTGCCCCTTTCATCGGGCCGGGCATTCTTTCCCAGGTAATTGGCGAGCCGGCGTGCAGGAACAGGTTAGCGCGCATGCCGGGGATGACATCCATCGCCCGGGCCACCCCAACCACGATTGGCTGGGATTCCATCATCCTTTCGACGCACTGGGTGTTGGCTTTTTCAATATCAATCATGCTTCCTCCCAAAAATAATCGTTGGCGATAGGTGAAAAAAACCATACCGCCAACGTTAGAAATCTATTTCTTCATTCGCTCCAGAATGGCCATCAATCGCTCGTTTCCGCCAGCCGGAGGTCGCCAATCTACCTGGATGACCGGGGCCGCCTGGGCTGCCAGATTCTCGGCAAACGATTCCAGCCCCACGTTGATCCCGGCCGTTGGGCGCTGAAGGGAGGGCAGGCTGACCTGTTTCCAGCCTTCCGGCAACTGGCCTCCTGCCGGTTGGTCCAGCGCCCGCAGCAGTTCCCCGGCGTAGCGCACCATCTTGTCATTGCTGGTTTCCACCCACACGCCGGCTGCTTTCAACTGCTCGATCTGGTTTTCCAGGTTTTGGGGATCTTCGTCGGTCCCGGTGACGACCGCTACCACTTCGAGATAACGCCCGTTCTTCTGGGCGAGCGCCTTGGCCTTTTCGATCGCCGGCGCCAGTTCGCTGGCTGGATCGGGATGCGAACCGTACCCGATCACCACGTCCAGCATGATCACGGCTACCTGTGGGTCGGCCGCCTCTTCCAACAGCCGGCGGATGCGCATCTCATTATCCATCATCGGGTGCAGGCGTCCAACGGTAAATTCATCCTCTCCGAGGTCAACGATCGAATGCGCCTGGCTCACCAGCGAGTTGGGCAGCTTATTTTCCTTGTTGAGTGGAGCGTTGGCATACACCAGCGGCAGGTAATCCTGCAGGATGTATTGGGCTTCGTAGGCCAACGTGCCGCCCGAGAACAGGCCGCGCAGGTAGCGCTGACCCGGGGCAAACCGCTCCAGTTTGTGCTCAACGCTGGGCGCTTTGCCTTCTGGGGCGGCTACAAGCTCGACTGCCAGGCGAGCTGCATCATCCAGGCTGGTCGCAAAATACAGGTTATCCAGTTGCTTCGTGCCGCGCGTGCGCCCAATGAAGTTGACCACTACCGGTTTACCGGCCTGGCGGGCAGCCCGCAGCACTTCCTCAGCCACTTTAGGAGCGGGGGGCTTGGAAACCATGACGATCACTTTGGTTTCCTGATCGCGGCTGAGCACCTCCAGGGCCTGGCGGAAGGTGACCGCCCCTATTTTTTCGGAAAGGTCGCGCCCACCGGTGCCGATGCCGTAAGTCATGCCGGAGCCAAGCTGGTGAATGCGTGAGGAAACCTGCTGAAGGCCGGTACCCGCCGCAGCCACCACTCCGATCGGGCCAAAGCGCACTTTGTTGGCAAATCCCAGGCCGGTGCCACGGATGATGGCCGTGCCGCAGTCCGGGCCCATCACCAGCAAGCCTTTTTCGGAAGACACCTTTTTTAAGTCGATCTCTTCCTCGACTGAAACGTTATCGCTGAAGAGGAACACGTGCTTGTTCAAACGCAGAGCATTGCGCGCCACCCCGGCAGCGTAACGACCTGCCACCGAAACCAGCACCCATTCCGCCTCCGGCAGCATCTGCGCGGCGGTTTCCATACTCTGCGGCCGGTATTCCTGTTCTATCCTGGATTTCTTGCGCGTCAGCAGTTCTTCCAGTTGGCCTAAAGCCGCTTCAGCCGCTGCTGCATCGTCTGCTCGCACGACCACCACCAGGTCATCCGGTTTGGCCGCCCGGGCTTCAGCCGGCAGCAAATCAATGTGGGCCAGGATTTCCTTATTCGATTCCGTGCCCATCACCACACCTGCGTCCTGTACACCCGGCAAACCGGCCATAGAGCGCTGCAACTGCATCAAGAAAGCCGAGTCGTAATAAGCGCCAGTGCGTATTTCAGCTTTAATCATGGTCATACACAACTCCTTGAAATTAGGCTGTAAATGTGTACAGTATAATTGGTCAGAACTGACAGAAAATTTTTGATCCAGTAATGGGAATGGTTAAAGCAACAACACCCTCACCAAATTATTCACTTGGTGAGGGATATTTTAATTTCGGGCTACCGCTGCCTGAGTCTGCTGGTTGGGGATTGAACACTTTCCTGGTCCACGGCTGGCAATCTAGGGTTCGAACTGTTAGTAGACCTTGCTTGAAGAACGTTCGGGATTACTTGATCAACTTGGCAGGGAAAATGCCAGTTTCTTCACTCATTTGAGTATAGCATAGAATAAATGACTGTCAATCAGAAAGGTGATATATGTCTGACAATTAGTGTTACATATCATCTATTCCTGCCAGAGTTCAATGTGAAAATTGGGCTCATTGGGATTTACGGTGGAAGTTCACCACGGCAATTCCCACAGAAACGAAAACTGGCGTAAAAAATTCAGGCAGGATTTGGGTAAAATCCTGCCTGACGGGATGATCTTTTTTAGAGTTCGAGCTTTGCCGGAATACGGAAGGTTTCGTTTTTCTTGCGGATTTCGTCTGAAACATTGAAATTCAAATCCGCTCCGATCATCTGCTTCGAGAAGTTCTTCACGCCGCTGTCCCAGTGTTTTTTTGTCAGGTAGTATACCCGCGCCCCGCCCAATTCATGCTGGTATTCTGGCCAGGGATAAGTTGGCTGCGCCATTTCGAGTCCGGCCATTCTCCATCCGTTATAGCTTTCAAAGGTGGACCACCACTCCCGCATGCCCAACACTTCGAGTACATAATAGGTCTTGGCGTAGTACATGGCCCAACCTAACCAATTCCGCCGGGCAAAGGTCATGGTGTGCAGGCTGATGGCTACATTGTCATTCATGATACGCCCGTTCGCCAGGCCGACCCATTCTCCATCAATCAGGCCCAGGATGTGGAAGGGATCCTTGATGCGGTTACGGTACCAGCCCAGGATCTCTGCGTAAACCCGTGCACCGACAATATCATAAAAATCATGTTCAACTACCATCACCTTCTTCATATGCTCAAGCATCAGCGGTACGTCTTCCCTCTTTGCTTCGCGCAAATAGAGGGTTCGGCCATCTCGTAGCTGGATGGTAGCTTCGGGCCACGGCTTGAGCTGCATAGGAGGCGCTTGGAGGAGTGGTTCGATTTCTCGAACATCAATGATGAGCTGTTGTTCCGATACATTTTCAGGGGGATCGAGTTCATGTTCTTTTTCCTTTGCTATATTTTTTGATCTTGCGGATTTCCGGTGAAAGAATTCAGATTTTGGGTAATGAGCGTGCGTACGCACGCTCATTACCCAAAATCTGGTGATCCTACACGGCAAATCCCAATAAACCTTTTTTGAACAGAGAATGGTTGAGAGGGTCCAGAAAATCCAGGAAAGTTTGTAAGACAAACTCTGAACCACCGTCAGTATAGCATTTACACCCCGTGATGTCAACCAAATGTCTGACCATTAATGACAAATATAACTTGCTAATCTATTTCTTACGTGTTATTATCTCTTTGAAATGTCATACAATTGCCATTTCATTTCTCTTTTATATATAGCTCCGAAATTTCCCCTGGCAATTAAATCATTATAGCGAAGAGGAGGTGTATTAGCCTAAATATTAATCACTTCCAGGACCCTCAATGATGCTTATATGACCAGGCATAGAGCTCAATCGAAGGTTTAATCCCACCACCCTTCCCCTGGCTCGCCGGAAGGACCTCCTTGAAGTCACAACCCAGGCTTTAAGGCTACAAATCTTCATAGGATGAAAAAATATGATCAATCCGCATCCAGGACTCCCGGAATTTGATTATATAAAGCCCGCTTCGTTGGATGAAGCCAGCCGCTTCCTGGCCCAGCATCCGGCTGAGGCCCGCCCGTTATTGGGCGGCACAGACTGCTTTGTGCGGATGCGCGACGGCCTCTGGAACCCGAAGTATCTGGTAGATGTCAAACATCTCGATGGGATGGATCGCATCGAATTCGATCCCACTCTAGGCCTGACGATTGGCGCGGCAGTCAATATGAACCGCGTGATCGCCTCCCCTGAGGTGAACAGGCACTACCCCCTGCTGGCGGAAGCCGCTCATACGGTAGCCAGCTATCAACTGCGCACCCGGGCTACCATCGTCGGTAACCTCTGCAATGCCTCACCTGCTGGAGACACTACTGGCGCCTGTATCGTGCTGGGTGGCAAACTGCACATTTTCAACTCCAAAGGCGAAAGAACCGAAGGGCTGCACTCTTTCTTCACCGGCCCCGGGAAAACCGCTCTCCATCCTGGAGATATCGTCACTGCCATTTCTTTCCCCATACCCCCATCCAACTGCAGTGGCCGGTACCTGAAATTGGGCCGTAATAAAGTCGGCGATCTGGCCATCGTGGGTGTCACTGCCTTTGGCTACCCGGATGCTTCAGCCCCCTCCGGTTTCCGTTTCAAGATTGCCCTTGCCTCGGTGGCTCCCATTCCGCTGGTCCCGGCCAGAGCCGAGGCTTTACTGGCCGAAAAGGCAATTAATGAAACCACCATCGCTGAAGCAGCCCAGCTTGCCATGGATGCGTGCACACCTATCGACGATGTGCGCGGCGGGGCGCGCTACCGCAAGTATATGGTCAGAAATATGACCCGCCAGGCCCTCAGCGACGTATGGGCATGCCTGAACCAGAATTAGCCATTGGAGGTGAACATGTCTTTGCATAGGATTAATCTCACGGTAAATGGCTCAAAAGAGCAGGTTGACGTCCCTTCGAACTGGACCCTGCTCCAGATGCTGCGTGAAAAACTGGCTGTAACAGGCACCAAGAACGGCTGTTCCGCTGGCGAATGCGGCGCCTGCACGGTTATGCTGAACGGTGAACCGGTAAATAGCTGCATGGTGCTGGCGGTTGAGTGCGACGGTGCAGTGGTCACCACGGTGGAAGGTTTGGCCCAGGACGGAAAGCTGGATCCAGTCCAGGAAGAGATTATCAAAGCCGGCGGCGTGCAGTGTGGTTTCTGTACTCCGGGTGTGCTGATTTCCGCCCGGGCTTTGTTGGACCGCAATCCGCATCCGACAGAATTCCAAATCCGCGATGCCCTGGTTGGAAACCTGTGCCGCTGCACCGGTTACGTCCGGATCATTGAAGCGGTGAAGAATGCCGCCCAACGGAGCGCCTAGCTTGATAGCGGGAAAAGTGAGGTAACCATGCCAAAAAAAGTTTCAAGCGTAAGCCCCCGCTCTGTAGGGGACGAAAGTCCCCGCTCTGTGGGCGGCGAAAGTCCCCGCTCTGTGGGGAACGAAATTCCATCACCCATCGGTGAGAGCGTAACTCGCATCGATGCACATGAAAAAGTTACCGGCGCCGCCATATTTGCGGACGATATCCAGTTTGGCCCAAATTTGCTGTATGCTCGCATTGTCCGCAGCCCCCACCCGCATGCCCTGATCAAAAAGATCGATGCCAGCAAAGCCCTGGCCCTGCCGGGCGTCAAAGCGGTGGCCACCGGCGCAGATTTCCCCGGCTACCTCGGCCTCTACCTGCAAGATCGCCACATTTTCTGCCGCGACCGCGCCCGCTACATTGGCGACCCCGTGGCGGGAGTGGCAGCGGTCACTGAAGAAATTGCCGATCAAGCGGCCGCGTTGATTGAGGTGGAATACGAACTTCTACCACCAGTCTTCGATCCCGAATACGGGATTTCTCCGCAAGCGCCGCTTCTCCATCCCAAGTTGGGTGACTATAAAGTCGCCAATTTCATTTTCCCTGAACCTGGCACGAACATTTCCAACCACTTCAAAATCCGCAAAGGGGATGTGGATGAAGCCTTCAAGAAATGCACCGCTATCGTCGAGCGGAAATACCAGGTACCGCAGATCCAGCATGTGCCGATTGAAACCCACGTCGTGGTTGCCAGGGCTGGATGAAGGCGACCGTTTGACCATCTGGGCCAGCTCGCAATCTCCCTTCGCCCAGCGCGACCTGATTGCCAAAGGGCTGGGCATTTCGCAGAGCAAAATCCAGGTGATTGCCCCCTACGTCGGCGGCGGTTTTGGCTCGAAAGCCGGTGTCAGTATGGAAGCCCTGGCAGTCGCCATCGCCCTCAAAGTCAAAGGCCGCCCGGTCAAGCTGCGCCTGACCCGTGAAGAGGAGTTCTACACCGCCTTCGTACGCCAGGGGCTGGTCGGCTACTTTAAGATGGGCTGCGACAAGGATGGCAACATGCTGGCCATCGATAACCGCTACTATTGGGATGGCGGCGCCTACACCGAGTACGGTGTGAACATGACCCGGGCGGGTGGTTATTCAGGCAGCGGCCCCTACGATGTGCCTAACGTGCGCATCGACAGCTACTGCGTTTACACCAACCACCCGGTCACCGGCCCCATCCGCGGCTTCGGCATGCCCGAGCTGCACGCCGGCCTGGAACAGTGCACGGATGAGCTGGCCTACGAGATCGGCATGGACCCGGTCGAGTTCCGCCTCAAGAACTGCGTGCGCGGCGGCGATATCATCGCTACCGGTATGCGCATGCACCCCATCGGGCTGGCTGGAATGCATCGAAAAAGCTGCCAAAGCCATCGAGTGGGACAAAAAGTCCAAACCCAGCGCCCCTAACAAGAAACGCGGCAAGGGCATCGCCATCATGTGGAAAGCTCCTGCCATGCCGCCCAATGCCGGTTCGAGCGCCTACGTCAAGCTCAACGAGGATGCCACCGTCAGCGTCAGCATCGGCGGGCAGGAGTTGGGCCAGGGCACCTTTACTGTCATGGCTCAGATCGCCGCGGCGGCCCTGGGTGTGCCCTTCGATACGGTCAGGGTGGCTACACCTGTGGACACCAAGTACAGCCCCTACGAATGGCAAACGGTTGCCAGCCGCCTGACCTGGAGCATGGGCAATGCTGTGCGGGCCGCGGCCCTGGATGCACGCAAGCAGATCCTTGAGCTGGTAGCCGCCTCGTGGGGTGAAGATCCCGGCGATCTGGATATCAAGAACGGTACGGTCATTTCTTACAAATCCGAAGAGCAAATTTCACTGTGCAACATCGTCATCTACGGCATCCCCCTGCCCAATGACCAGGGCTGGCTGGGCGGACCGATCACCGGCCGTGGCAATTTCATGCCTACCTATGTCACGGGACTGGACAAAGACACCGGCCAGGGTCCGCGCGCCGTGGTGCACTATACTACCGGCTGCCAGGCCATCGAGGTCGAAGTAGATACG
The DNA here is from genome assembly GCA_963820415.1 of uncultured Chloroflexia bacterium. Lineage (GTDB taxonomy): Bacteria > Chloroflexota > Anaerolineae > Anaerolineales > Anaerolineaceae > CAWFZT01. The sequence continues at coordinate 154,407 of CAWFZT010000008.1, forward strand.
GACACCGGTAAAGTGGACGTGTTGCGTGCCGTGGCTGCATTCGATGTTGGCAAAGCCATCAACCCGGAAATGGTCAGAGCGCAAATGGAAGGCGGCATGGTGCAGGGCCTGAGCACGGCTTTCTTCGAGGCCCTCCGGCTGAAGGACGGCGTGGTAACCAACCCCAGCTTTGTCGATTATCGCATCGCCACTTCGACCGATGCGCCGTCAGATATCCAGGCCATCATCGTCGAAGTGCCCCAGGAGGACGGGCCGTGGGGCGCCCGCGGCATCGGCGAGCATGCCATGGTTCCTACCATCCCCGCGGTCGCTAATGCCATCTTCGACGCCGTCGGCGTGCGGGCCGGGAATCCCCCCTACTCTGCCGAGAAAGTCTACCTGGCCATGTTAGAGGCCGGGATTGTAAAATAAGGTCGTACGCAGGCTGCCCAGATTTCACTCGTGGCAGCCCTTCAATTGCAAGTTTGAATATCAAACAATCCCCACAAAACGGGGATAAAATTCTAAAAAGGAGAGGTTCAAAATGAAGATTATCGATCTCACCATCCCGCTAGGCATTGCCACTCCCCCCTGGCCTACCTACGAACCGCTGCAGGTAAAGTACTTCAAGCGCCTGGCGCCCAACGGCGCTAACGGCCAGGTCGTGACCCACTCCAACCACCTGGGCACCCACCTGGACGGGGAAATCCATTTCTTCACCGCCGGCAAGGACATCGCCCAACTTGACATGGATTACCTGGTGCATGAGGCCGCCGTAGTCGACCTGAGCGACGCCGTCGGCGATTACGACGTCTACACCAGCAAGATGGTCGAAGAACGGGTGGAAGTCAAGCAAGGCGACATCCTGGTTATCCATACCGGCTACCATCACTTCGGCTGGGATATGCCCACCGCTGACGAAATCCGCTACATGGTCAAGCACCCCGGTCCGGACCGCGAATTCGCAGAATGGGCCAAGGCCAAGAAACTGCGCTGGATTGCCGTCGACTGCGGCAGCGCTGATCACCCGATGAACACCATCATCCGCCAATGGATGCCCCGTCAGGCTGCCGAAGCCCAGCGCTTCTTCAAGGCTAAGTTTGGCAAGTCCCTCGAAGAGTTCTTCGATGACACTAAGTACCAGTTAATGCACATCGAAATGTTCCCCTACGGCATCATCCACGCCGAGTGCTTTGGCGGCGAGCTTGACCTGCTGCTCAACCGGCGCGTGCAGGTAGGCATCTTCCCCTGGCGCTTCGTCGATGGTGAATCCTCCATTGGCCGCGCCGTAGCCTTCGTAGAGGACAGCGAATATGGCGAGCTGATGAAGAAAAAGGCATCGATGCCCAAGACTAAATTTGGTGATGCATACGACCCGACCCACGTTGAGCGTCTCAACAAGCTCAGCCGGGCAATAAAGTATTAGATCAGATCCTAAATCTACGAGCGGAGGAAAAACCTGTGAAACTTGAGCCACCTGAGAAAGTATCGGAAGAAAAAATCACCCTGGACGTTACCGAGATAGAGCCTTTGCTTCAGGCTCCCCCCATGAACCTTAAACCATGGCCCGGGGCGATGGTCGCGCTGAAAGACGGCCGCACCCTGTATATCCGCGAAGCCAGGCTGGAAGAAGCCCCCAAGATGCTGGGCTACATGAAGCGTGTCATGGAAGTTGAACACGACTTCTATGATATCGTCGGAGCGCGTGTCTATGCCGAAATCCTCGGCTGGTACCGCAAACGCCTCAAGGACCCCTATACCCTGGTTGGGCTGATCGACGGCCAACTGGCAGGTTTTGCCAACGGCCGCCTGATGAACGAGGATATCAATATCAGCCTGCATACCATGGCCCTGGCGCGCGGTGGGCGCATTGGCGCGGTCATGTATTACGCCAAGGTTTACTACAGCTTCGAGCTCCTGGGCAACAAGGAATTCTGGGCCACCTACGAAAGCTACAACGGCTGGCAGCGCTGGGGTCTGGGCATGGCCCAGCCTTCCTACCCCTGGCCCGAATACCAGCATGAGCTGGGTGGGGCGCGGGTCTACTATATCACTAAGAAATACTGGGATAGCACGGTCAAGGATTACATCCGCCAGATGGCCGGCACCGAGCTGAACTTTAACGTACCCGAGTCAGTGGTCAAAGCCAACACAGAAATGTACATCCCGGAAGAAGTGACGGTGTAACTGTTTTCTGTTTTTGATTCTAACCATCGGGGCGGGTCTGAAACCCGCTCCGATGCATTTACCGGCATATTAAATCCATAGGGCGGGCTTTCGAACCCGCCATGGGTAGTTGAACTGCAGAATCACAGTTTTACATGATGAAAGTAAAGAGAAAATATTTGTTTAGGATAAAAATTTGGTAACTGCTCAGGCCAGGAGGAATTTGTTTTGTTTTCTTGTCCCAAGAGGAGCCCGAGACAAAAAAACAAACCAAAATTAATTTTCATTTGTTATACTATTAACAATGAAAAAAAATCGGGCTACTGCAATTATCATTCGAAATGGAAAACTGCTGCTCATTCACCGGCAGAAGCCAGGACGGGATTATTATGTTCTCCCAGGCGGTGGGGTTGACCTAGAGGAAAGTTTTGAGGAGACCTGCATCCGTGAAGTGAAAGAGGAGACCGGGTTGGATGTACTGGCTCTCTGTCTTGTTTCCAGGTACATTACCCTGGAGAAAGAAGAAAATTACTACTTTACCAAAGTGACGCCGGCTGAGCCGGTGTTAGGAGGGGCAGAGGCGGAACGCCAATCCCCAGAAGACTCGTATACGTTTTTGTGGGTGGAAGCGGCCCAATTAGAAAGCCTCAATCTTCTCCCTGGAGTTGCTCGTAGGATCTGCCTGGAGATTTTGCAAAAATAAACAGTGTGGTTTTTGCCCCAGTCGCAGTTTGGGGAAAAAACCCACAGACCTGCCCTACGGGGAGACGTGCCTAAGGGATAGCGGCTCATTGGAAACTCGAGGCGCCCCTTGAGGCATTAGCTGGTATCAGATTACCTCGCAGACGAAACGCGGCTGCATGGGGTAAAACCCCGTTTGGTTCGGAAACCCGACCTACTTTTTTCCTTTCCTGGCTTGTTTCTGATGGTACATCAGACCATCTGCCTGGGTCAGCAATTCACTCACTGTGCAGGGAGCCTCAGGATTGTAGCGCGCAGCGCCCAAACTAAGGGTCAGATGATAGGTCTTTTCATCCTGCTGGTTGCGCGCTTCCAGGGATGCCAGGATGCGGTTTGTTATGATTTCGGCGTTTTCCTTGGAGGCATCCACCGCCAGAACTACAAATTCATCTCCACCGATGCGGGCCAGGATATCCGACTCGCGAAAGTTTTCTTTCAAAATAGCGGATATTTCCTGCAAAGCCAGATCGCCTTGGGCGTGCCCCCAGGTATCGTTGATTGTCTTGAGATTGTCCACATCGCCGAAGAACAATAGCATGGCTCTCTTCATCCGGTGCGCTAATTTCACTTCCTGTTCGGCCAGGAGGGTAAAGCCCCTCCGGTTGTACAAGCCGGTAAGCTCATCGGTCAATGACAAACTGCGAATCTCCTCCTCCAAACGCTTGCGGACAATCGCCTGGGCTACCTGGGTGGAGACGAATTCCAGGATGCGCACCTCTCGTTCACCATACGCCCGGTCATTTATATAGTCCTGAACAACCATGACGCCAATCACTTTGCCTTCGACGATCAACGGCACCCCCAGCCAGATAGGCGAATGAGCACCAACAAGTTCTATCTCAGCGCGTTGTATTAGTCCCTGATACAGCGCCTCATCACAAAGCACAGTTCTACCGGTGCGAAGAATATATTCCGTCAAACCTTTGGCTGGCTTTCTTGGAGGAAAATGAGGATCTCGTTCGTCAACGGAATAAGGGAAACTGAGCAAGCCGTTCTTTTCATCAAACAAGGCAATGTAGAAATTGTCGGCGACCATCACCTCTTGAATGATTGCATGAATTGACGGATAAAGGGAATCCAGGCTCTGGGCGTGATCGGCAGCCTGCGAAATTCTGTAAATCGCATCTTGAAGTTTTTCAACCTGCTTGCGTGCGGTGATGTCATTGAAGACAGTGAGCATTGCCGGTTTACCAGCGTCAGAAAACGGAAGGGCGGTTACTTGAACGTCGATCGGTATTCCGTCAAGCTGTATGAATTTTTCTTCCATGGTTGGAGCGGGAACATTTTCACTGAACGACTGTCGGATGCGTTTCAAGGCTAGTTCACGGTAGTCAGGATGCACAAGCTCTATAACCGACTTGCCAATTAACTCAGCTGGGTTGGTCGCGCCGATGACTTTTGCGCTGGCCAGGTTGGCAAAGACGACGCGTCCCTGGCTATGGATTATCACACCAATAGGAAAAGTTTCCACCAGCCGGCGGTAACGATCTTCGCTTTCACGCAGCGCCTCCTCCACCCGTTTGCGCTCGGTGATGTCGCGCGAAATGCCGAATGTTCCGACAATCCGCCCTTGCTGGTCCCGCAGCGGCATTTTGGTGGTGGAAACCCATAAAGCATTTCCATCCTGAAAGATTTCCTTTTCCTCCTTATCCAGCAGGGGTTGGTCCGAGCGGATGATCTCCTGCTCATCTTCATAAGCCGCCCGGGCATGTTCTTCCCCAAACAAATCAAAATCCGTTTTACCAATCATCTGGTCCGGATCGTTCAAGCCGACACGCCTGGCATGCGCCCGGTTGGAGCGGATGATGCGGCTCTGGGCATCTTTGAAGTAAATCATATCCGGAAGATTGTCCATTAAAGTGACCAGCAGATTGCGTTCTTCGGCCAGGGCGATCTCGACCTGCTTTTGCTTGGTGATATCTTGGACGGTGCCAAAAAGTTTAGCAATTCGCCCAGTTGCGTCCTGGACAGGGTGCATCGTGGTTGTAAAGTTAGCAATTTTTCCACTGGGCAGCCGTGCTTCCAGGTCGTATTCAAAGGTCCGCAATTGTTCGATGGCGGAGCGGGAATACTCACCCAGTCTCTTTGCCTCTTCGGGCGAGTAGTAAGCTGCTTCCTCCTCCACACTGGGCGGTCCCATCGTCGGATCGCGCTCATACAGTCTGTATGTTTCATCAGACCACTCGATACTCTGCTTGGCGAGATCGAATTCCCAGTTTCCGATTTTGCCCAATATCTGGGCTTCCTTTAGCCGAGTTTCGCTCTCGCGGAGAGCCTCCTCCGCCTGCTTGCGCTCGGTAATGTCCAAGATAGACCCCTCCAGGATCCCCTGGGCCGGGTAGAGCCGCATAGAATTGAGACATCTTCTCACTTCACCTTGCTTGTTCAGCATCCCACACTCGAAATCGATTACGCGACCTTCAGCTTCAAGCCGGCGTAACATTTCTTCCCGCTCAGCAGGATCCGCCCAATGGATCACCGAAGCGGAACCCACCATCTCCACACGCGTGCGACCAAAAATCGTAAGCAACCTTTCGTTCACATCCAGGATCTCTGAACCATCGAGCCGCGTTCTGAACATACCTATTCCAGCATTGTTGAAGAGGTCGCGGAACTTTTCTACGCTCTGGTGGAGCGCCTCCTCAGCCCGCTTGCGCTCGGTGATGTCAATGTACATGGCTCGTGTGCCGGTTACTTGCCCTGTGGCGTCAACCTCGGGCACTGCTCGCGCTACAGTGGGAACGATACGCCCTTCGCGCGTCACGAGTTCACGTTCTTCAGTCCCGGATTGACCGGTTAATGCGCGCTCATAGCCGCCCTGCAGCAATTGGACGCGGGAGGCGGGCGAGTAAAAATCAGCCAACGGTCGGTTCAGCAGCTCATCAAGGCAAAAGCCCACAGTCCGGCAGAATAGTTGGTTGCAATCCAAAATTACCGGGGTGCCCTCGACCTCGTGGGTGATGACGTACATTGCTGGCGCTTCTTCGAACAGGGTGCGGTAGCGCTGCTTGGCGAGCTGGAGGGCTTCCTCCGCGTCCCTGCGCCCGGTGCTGACGAAGGGAAGGTCAGTTTGTGGACTGGCAGCTTTCGTGGTCAATTTTTTCGGTTTTGTGCTCTTTGACTTACCAACGATTTGATTTTTAGAGTTCATGGTTTTCTACGTTCTTTGCAGGCGAATAGGAGGATAGCAGAGTGTGACCGTACTGCCATTTCCCGGCTCGCGCCAGGTCGAAAGAAATGCCAGGATCGCCAGGAGGCAAATGGCGCACACGAACGCCATGCTTATTACCGGGCTGCGTTCATATGCTGTCCGGGGTAGAATATCTTTGCTCATCGGCTCATCCTACCTACATAAATCATTGTTATTAAATCTTGCAGAGAGTTGGATTTTTTCCATACTCCAAAAAGAATATTTTCACCACTTGCGGATCAAAGTGTGTTCCAGAACCTGATTTGATTTACTAGATCACTTTCTCCATCGACCTGGCTTTCTGGGGGGATCGGTCGGAGGTCAACGCGTCGTAAACACCACTGCGAAGATGCGCCCTGTCAGCAGGATCTGCTTACCATTCAAACCGAGCGGCTAACCAGAACAATCCCAGCAGAGGAATTTAGAATGGCGGGAGCACGGATTTCTAAGGGCATGGCCGGCCTCTCTTAAAGCGTAAATTACCCAACTGGTATTACTTTACCATCCTATCTTAAAGGAGCTATCTACGTCCCTAATACATCCTATAAAATATCTATTTTTCTGTTCATTTCGCATATGGAGGTGCACAACGGCGATTATTGCAGGATAGGGTCTCAATTGTGAGCCTTCTGTCGTTGGTGTCGGGAGTGCTTTGTCCCCATGTCGCTAGAGAACTATATGATCTCCTGGGGAAAAAACTTGCCGTCCGATGACCCCTATACTCAATGAAAAGCGCTTACAAAATTAATCTAACTGCTCTACAAATCACTGCACATATTCCGGTAAAGAGGTTGTCTGGTAGCATGTGACGCTAGGTTAGCTCTACCCGGGGATCTTTTACTTTACCAAAAAACTTTACAGTACTTTCTATCTCTGGATCTTCGGTCATGGTCATGCCCTGTTTGCTGGATTTTCCCATTATCCTACATTTTTTAGATGCGATTACCCTATCCCAAAGCTGCCGACCGCCTGGGTGTGATTAACACCTTGATGAGATCATTCGCTGCATGATCGAAGGCGCCGACTGCCTGGTCGACAGCCATTTCAGGAAGACTCTGGGCGACCTGTATGTGGAAATTCTCGATCCCTACACCGTGGTCCCCAACGGCCCTGGGCCAGGCAATACTTTTGCAATCTCTGCAAGAAGTTTTTCGATGGGTAAAGAAACTAATCGCAGGCTATCCCCCCACCACCTCAATAATCCCCGAGTAGCCCCGCGCCGCCAGCTCCAGGTCCTTCAACTGGATGTGTTCATCCACCGTGTGGGCGTCTTCTTCGGCCCCCAATCCAAAGCCCACCGTAGGGATTTTGGCCGTTCCGGCGCTGTAAGCCGCATTAGTGCAAAAGTGGTAGGCGCCTATAGAAGGAGCCAGCCCGGCTGAGCACAGCCCCTGTAAAGCGCTTTGCACCAAGGCATGCTCTTCGGTTAATTTCCAGGCCGGGTAAAACTTGTACATCTTCAGCTCCGCCCCTGTATAGGTCTTTTCTTCCCCGTATAGGATGCTGGCCGAATAATCAATTCCTTGCAAACCTTCGCAGCCATTAATCCGTTCAAGAACGGAGGACATACTCTCGCCCACCAGCAAGCGCCGGTCGTACGTCGATCGGCAGCGGTTGGCGATCACCGAATGCCCTGGATAGGGATCGGAAATAATATCAGTTAGAACCATAAAGCCTGGCCCCAACAGCGGGTCGACCTGCACCTCCAGGCTTTCCACTGCTTGGATCACCTTGATCATCTCGTGGATAGCGCACAGTCCCGCCTGGGGCGAAGAAGAATGCGCCGAGCGTCCCCTGGTTTCAATCAGCACCTCAGCGCGGCCGCGCCCGCCCCGGTTGAGGTTGAGCCGGGTGGCCTCGCCGATCACGACGCTATCCGGATGGACGGCCTCCATGACCGCCTTGAGGGTTGGGCCTTCCATCAGTTCTTCGTTTACGGTTGCGCTGACCACCACGCGCCCTGCCAGCCGTGACCGGTCGACGCTCGCCGCGGCATACACCATCGCCGCCAGGTTACCTTTGGTATCGGCTGTGCCGCGCCCGTACATCACCTCGCTTACAATTTCTGCCCCGAAGGGATCGTGCGACCAATCCGACCGGATTGCCCCCACCGTATCACAATGCGCGTCCAGCAGCAGGGTCGCGCCGCTGCGACTGCCTTCGATCACGCCGATGGCGCTGCCGTACTCATCTACCCAGGCGCGGTCGAAGCCCAGTTGCTGCATTTCCTGGACCACCCTGGCCACAACCACCTGCTCGCCAATGCTGAAGCTGGGAATGCACACCAGAGATTGGGTAAATTTGATTAATTTACTAACATCAAGACCGTTTGTCATAAAATTTAAATAATAATATTGACAATGAGCGTTCGATGTGATATTATATGACTAATCACGATAGAGGGCACACCTAAGGTTCGTCCGAAGGTTACTCCCTCTTTTTATTTACTATACTCTACCTTTGCTTTGATATCGTTAACAAAAACGAAATAGCGCCGATAGTTCTTCAATAAAGAAGAGTAACTAAATTTGTTTGGAATGATTATGTGAAAGAGTTTATTCTGCAGTTCAAGATACTCAATTAAGCAATAATAATCACCGTCTCCCGAGGCGATTATGGCTTTATTGTAGTTAGGAAATTCAATCATTGTGTGCAGAACAAGTTCGGCATCTACATTTCCTTTTATTATCTTTTCTTTCCCCTCGGAATAATTCAACGTAGGTTTGTAGATTACGCTATAGCCAGTCTCTTCCAGAAATCTATATAATGATTCATTCCCGACTACGTGTCCTATAAACAAGAATGCTTTGTCAACTTTGTATTTATCTTTTAGATATACATAAAACTTTTTAAAATCCAATTTCCAACCTTTGTATATCATCTTTCCAGTTTGTTCCTTCACAATATCCTTTAAGATCGATAAATTTAAATTCTGACTATCGATGAAAGCATAGATCTTTTCTGTTTTGAAATTCATTCAGCTAAATCCTAAATGAAGATTTATTCCAAATATTTCTTACCAAAGTATTTTCCTGCTGATATTCCCGAATTCACTTTTAACACATTAAATTTGTGGTTATAAGATTTACTCCATGCAAAATCAAGGTAGCTTGATTTGGCTGAAGAAACGCTGCTGCAGCGGCTGATTATTTTCGAACACACCCCGCAGGCAGATCGACAACAGGCGCGTTTTGCCCTTCTTTACCCCGCGCATCATGCTGCACAGGTGCTGCGCGCTGGTGATCACGGCCACACCTTGCGGAGCAATCGTCTCCTGGATACAGTCAGCGATCTGGCCGGTCATGCGTTCCTGGATCTGCAGGCGGTGGGCAAAAACATCCACCAGGCGCGGGATCTTCGATAGGCCAATTACTTTCCCATCCGGGATGTAGGCGATATAAGCGTAACCAAAAAATGGCAGCATGTGATGCTCGCACAGGCTGTAAAATTCGATTTCGCTGACCACCACCATATCGTTGCTCTCTACCTCATATAATGCGCCGTTGACCACCTTTTTGCAGTCCATTCCGTATCCCGAGAGAAGCTCTTCATAGGCCCGTCGCACACGTCCAGGCGTTTTCAACAACCCCAGGCGTGCCGGGTCTTCTCCAACCCCAATAATGATATCTCTGACTGCCTCTTCAATCTTGTTTCGATCCATAGGCATGCCTTCCCTTATAATCCTATCTTTCCAACCGGGGTTAATCATACCAAGATTACCAATTCGTGGCGAAAAAACACCGCTCTGGCAGACTTATTGGTAGAATAAAACATCCCCATTTGAGGAGTGAATTGATGGTCCAACCTCGCCTCGCCCTGTACCTGCAGGACAAACACGACATGCGCTACGAGCTGGAGATGGCTAAATATGCCGAAGAGCGCGGCTTCAGCGAGCTGTGGCAGGCCGATACCCGCCTGGCGCGTGACTGTACTGTCATGATGAGCGCCTTCCTGGCCTGCACTCACAAACTCCGTATCGGCTCAGGCGTGCTGCCCATCTGGACGCGCAATCCGGCGGTAATTGCCGCCACCTTCAGCACCATGTGGGAGCTGGGCGGGAAATTCAACGGGCGCGGCCGTGTCTTACTTGGTCTGGGCGCCTGGTGGGAACCGATTGCCAGCCGGGTGGGGGAGGACCGGCGCAAGCCGCTCAAAGCCATGCGCGAGCACGTCGAAGTCATTCGCCAGCTTTTCACCATGCAAGAAGTCACCTACCAGGGGGAATTTGTCCATCTCGACCGGGTTTGTCTGGACGTCGCCTTTGGCGATCACTCTCCCCGCGACATCCCTATCTACATTGGCGCCACCGGCGACCAGATGCTCGAGCTGGCCGGCGAAGTCTGCGATGGGGTCGTTTTGAACTACGTGGTGTCAGTCGATTACATCCGCCGGGCGATTGCGCTGGTGGAAAAAGGCTCCACAAAGCCGGTCGATCCCTGGCGGATATCGACCGGCCCGAGCTGATCGTCTGCTGCCTTTCAGATCAGGATCCGCAGGCTGCCATGCAGGAAGGGAAAAAATTGGTGGCCTATTACCTGGCCACCGAGCCGCATATCATGAAGGCCAGCCGCGTCAGCCCCGAACTGTTGGAAAAAGTCCAATCCTTGATGTCCTGGCCGGCCACCGAAGCCGACTATATCCGTGCCAGCCAGGTTATCCCAGACGAAGTCGTGCGCGAGCTTATGGCGGTCGGCACTGCGCAAGAATGCCGCCAGAAGGTGCGCCAGTATGTCGACGCCGGCGTCACCTGCCCGATCCTCTTTCCGATGATGGACGATATTCAACCTGTCATCGACGCTTTTGCCAGAGGTTTCTAATGCGGCCTCTGTGCGTAAACCACCTGCAGGCTACGCGGAGCTCACTTCATGCATGCTGTTACCGGTAAAATTTTATAGGTAAACCTGACCGAAGGAACCTGCACTACTGAAGCTGTTCCGGACTCAGTTTACGAACGGTTTCTATCCGGGATTGGCCTGGCAGCTTATTATCTCTACCAGCGCATCCCGCCTGGAGGGGACTCCCTCGGGCCAGATAATGTACTGTCGAGCCCACGCATGGGCGGCATACCCTGGGCTCCTATACCTATTACGACATGTTCCAACTCTGGACGCGTGTGAAATCCTTGCCTAAAGCCGGGCCGCGCTTCTACCCTAAAGGTCAAAAATACCTGGCTGACCACGAATAAGTGGTTTGGGCGGCCGCCTGCAGCCAGTTCAGCCAGGTAATGAACGGCGCCGGGATGTGCATGTTTAGCGGTTTCATCGGCGTCAACCGTATCCCAATCTTTGAGTGGTTGAACGCGGCCACCGGCTGGGACAAATCCTCCGAAGAATACATGCGCATCGGCTGGAATATACAGACTCTGCGCCAGGCCTTCAACGCCAGTGAAGGCATCCCCCTCAGGCATTCGATCAACCCGCGTGCGGTTGGCATCCCCCCGCAGACCGAAGGCGTAAACAAAGGACGTTCACTGCCCCTGGACGAACTGGTTCCGGCCTACTGGGCTGAAATGGGCTGGGACCCCCAGACCGGCGCACCAGGCGCCGACGCCCTGCAAGCCCTGGGAGTAAGCCAGTAAATAAGAATATTAGGCTTGACCCATTGCTTTTTAAGAAATATGATGTATAAAAATATATTACATCCATTGAATAAAGGAGTGGAAAATGTCAACGATCACCCACACAAGGATTGGCGATGCCGTTCAGATTTCTCTAAGATTTTTAGATGAGAATTTTGGCAGGGCCACTTCTGGAAGCACAGTGGCTGTGCGCCTTTGGGATGGAACGCCCTGGCCGGACGACGCCCCGCGTCCGGTTACGCTGGCGCTCAACCACCCCGGCGCCTTGCGGGCCATGTTTTTACCCGGCACTGAACTGGGCCTGGCAGAAGCCTATTTATTCAATGATTTCGACATCGAAGGCGACATCATCCGGGTATTCTCCCTGGCAGATACCTTATCTGCCTCCACGGCTGGGTGGAAGAAGAAGTTGAAAGCCGCCCAGAACCTGTTAAAGCTGCCCGAACCACCCAAACACGATCTTAACCGGCGCCCCACCAACCGTATTAGCGGTCAGCGCCATTCAATCGAACGCGATCGCCAGGCAGTTACCTACCATTACAACGTTTCCAACGATTTCTACCAACTCTTCCTTGACCGCCGCATGGTTTATTCGTGCGCTTATTTTGCTACTCCGGAAACCGACCTGGATAGCGCCCAGGCAGCCAAGCTGGATTACCTCTGCCGCAAGCTGCGCCTGCGCCCGGGGCAAAAGCTGCTGGATATCGGCTGCGGTTGGGGCGGGCTGGTGATGCACGCTGCCCAGCACTATGGCGTGGATGCCACAGGCATCACCCTCAGCCAGCCCCAGGCTGACCTGGCCAACCAGCGTATCGCCGGTGCAGGACTAGCGGAGCGCTGCCGCATCCAGGTGGTCGATTACCGCGAATTCGGTGAACCCCAGACCTACGATGCCCTGGTAAGCGTGGGCATGTTCGAACACGTCGGGCGGGACAAGCTGCCAGTCTACTTCAAGCAGGCTTTCAACCTGGTCAAACCCGGCGGCGTGTTTTTAAACCACGGCATCGCCAGCCGGGCCGGTGATGCGCTAAGCGTCCCGAATTTTAGCGATACCTACGTTTTTCCAGACGGTGAGCTGGTGCCGATTAACATCACCCTGCACATGGCCGAAGAGAGTGGTTTCGAGGTGCGCGACGTGGAAAGCCTGCGCGAGCATTACGCCCTCACCCTGCGCAACTGGGTCAACCGCCTGGAAGCTCACCATGCAGAGGCGCTGCACTTCGTAGATGAATTCACCTACCGCATCTGGCGCCTGTTTATGTCCGGATCGGTACATGGGTTCAACACCGGCGTCAACAATATCTACCAGACCTTGCTGGTGCGCCCGGGCGAAGGCGGTCGCAGCGGCCTGTCCCTCACCCGCCAGGATTGGTATCGCTAACCTCATCACCTTTCGAAGCGATGATATCCAAATGCCGTGTCCTCAATGACCATTTTTACGCCTGGATTGATCACCGCCGGGGTTTTATTTATCCTTTCGCTGGCCTCGGGGGTGTGGCTGAGCTATTTGGGCAAGCCGATCAATATTTTCATTGTGACCATCCACAAGTTAATCTCACTGGCGACGGTGCTCTTTACCGGTCTGGCAATTTACCATTTATCCAGGACGGCTGCCATAAGCTCTTCCGAATTGAGCGCCATGGTGGTTACCGGGCTGCTTTTCCTCTTTCTATTTATTACTGGGGCTTTGTTGAGCGCCGGAAAGCCGGTGAATAGAGTAATATCGGCGACCCATAAGATCGCTCCACTCCTGAGCGTAATTTCCACGGCTGTGACCATTTTCCTTCTGGCAGGCGGCAGATGGTGAAGAGCGGCCTGGCAGACTTTTTCGAAAGGTGGAACCCATGAAAACTGTCGTAGTGTATGAATCCCTGTGGGGAAATACGGCCGCTATCGCCCGGGCCATTGCAGAAGGCATTGGGCAGGCAGCCCTGGCGCTCTCGACTGCCGAAGCGACCGGCGCAGCCATTGCCGGCGCTGACCTGCTCGTCGCCGGAGCCCCGGTGCTGGGGTTCAGGCTGCCAGACGAGAAGATGCGCGAAAACATCAAATTGAACCCCGGCAGGGCGCCGGCGCCTCCCGACCTTTCTCACCCATCCATGCGCGCCTGGCTGGCCGGGCTCCCGAAAGGGAATGGGCGGTCGACCGCCTTCGAGACGCGCCTGTGGTGGTCGCCGGGCGGGTCAACCGCCGCCATCCTGCGCGGGCTGCAAGCCGCCGGATACCAGCCGCTTGTGCCGGCGCGCCGCTTCATCGTAACCGGCGCCTATGGTCCCCTGCGCGGCGGGGAAGTGGAGCGAGCGCGCCAGTGGGGCGCGGAGCTTGCGCAGGCGTTGAGCCAGGCCTAAGGGGGAAGGCATGCCAACAGAAATCAAAACCATTCGCTCGAGTGGCGTTAATTGCTACCTGGTCACGACCAGCGACGGCGGTTTCGTCCTGATCGACAGCGGGTTGTCAATGGGCCGTGCCCGCATCCTGAAAGAACTCGAAAGCGCCGGCTGCCGGCCGGGAAAATTGAACCTGATCCTGATCACCCATGCGGATCCCGACCATATCGGCAATGCAGCTTATCTGCGGCGGATGTACGCCACAAAAATCGCCATGCACCCGGCCGAAACAAAGGCAGCCGAGAGCGGAAATATGCTTTACAACAGAAAAAGCCAGACTTCTCTTACCAGGACATTTTTTTTCGATATTCAAGCCGGGTAAATCCGACCGCTTTACGCCTGATTTTACTGTCGAGGATGGGCAGGACCTTTCCTCCTACGGATTGGATGCGAAAGTCATTCATCTTCCAGGGCATACCGCCGGTTCTATCGGCATCCTGACCATGCAGGGCGTTCCTTCGCAAGGCTCAGGACAGGTTCTCTTCTGTGGCGATATGCTGATGGAGCGCAAGGAGGGCCTACGGGTCGGGTACGGGGATCCGCTTGATTTCAAAGACAGCCTGGAGAAGCTGAAAAGCCTGGAAATAAAGACGTTTTACCCCGGGCACGGCCGGCCGTTCTCGATGGAGACGTTCCTGAAGAATTTCTAGCCAACCAGCCTATGAAATTGTGAATTAAGAGGTGTTAACGCGTTCGCCCAGCACGGGAAGCTGGACGAACGGGTAGGGGGAAGGATTGTTATAGAAAATTTGCCGATTGTTTTAAGCTCCCCTGTATGCCTGCCTCGCTGGTGATGACGCGTTGGATGTGACGCACATCGCCGGGCTGGACGCCGGAATCGAGGGCCAGGTCATAGGCCAGGACCTGGCAGGGGAGGATCTCAAGCAGGGGCAGCACGTGAGCCGGCAGGTCGGGCAGAGGGAAATTGAGCGCTCTATCCAGGGTCGACCGCCCGATCCAGACCAGGCCGGCCTGGTTGTCAAGCAGTTCCTGGCACAGGCGGTGGCTCAAGGCAGAGGTCTCATCGCGGCCCTCAAAAACGATGGCGCGGAATTCCTGGTTGACCGCTTCGATCGGCCCCTGGCGGAACAACCCGGTGGCCATCGCCAGACAGGAACGCCGCGAGGTTTCCTGGATGACCAGGGCGCCGCCGTGCGCCGAAGCCAGCGACGGACCGCGTCCAAGCAGGTAGATCGGGGAAGCCCGGCGCAGCAAGGCCAGCAGCCCCTGGCGCAGTTCGATGGCCTGCTTCAGGGCGCTATCCATGGCAGAGGCGGCGTCCTGCAGGTCCAGCAGCATGGCATCCGGTTGATCGATTACCATACCAGCCAGTACAAGCTCGGCTGAGATCATCCCAATGTAGGCGGAAATGACCACCAGTTCGTCCCAGCGCGAGTGGTTGGGCAGGCACACGTCGGCCAAGCGCCCGGCAGTGCTGCCCGGCTCGTTGGTGACGGTGATGACCGGTATGCCGGCGGCCCGGGCGTGTTCGCCCAGGCGGATCACCTCGGCGGTTTCCCCGGAGCGGGTGTTGAGCACAATGGCGCAGTCCCTCAGGCCAGGGAACAGTCCGTAAGCCGCTTCGGTGGCGTCTACATATTCGGCCGGGAATTCATGACCCATGAGATAATAAACAGCAGGGATGCAGGCATTCATCCCCGAGCCGACCCCGGCAAAAACGACCCGGCCGGCCTTGCGGATCAGGGCGGCGGCCTGTTTGAGCGGCGCCGGGTCGCTGGAGGTGTGAGAGTGGATGATACTGCGCAGGTTAGAAGGGTTGGAGAGGATGTCGTCCCAGACAGTCATTCAACACTCCTGTGGGAAAGGAAAATAAACCAGGTTTGGGCAAGGGAGCGGCAGGCTTTCGGGATTAGACGATGAAGAAACTGCCCGCCGTCCCCTTACTTTCGATACGCCTATCATATCATGTACGATTGCTTATGTCAAGTGTATATATGTGATTGAGTGGTTAACCATGATGACTGAGTATGATAATATTTAACCTGGATGAAGTAAATGGTCTTAAATTGGCCAAGAAGGGACATATAATGTACGCTGCCGGTCATGCTTACAACCTGATGTCAACCAGCGAGGTGGAGACGATCCACCGCAGCGCCCTGCGCATCCTCGACGAAGTCGGGATGGAAATCCAGAACGAGCGGCTGCTCAAAGCCCTGGCGGATTTTGGCCTGCGGGTAGATTTCGCCGCCCAGCGGGTGCGCTTCCCGCCCGCCCTGGTCGAGCGTTTCCTAGCGGAAGCGGAGCGCTACGACTGGGAAAACACGCCCCCACAGGTGGGCGGTTCGGCCGGCGTGTACCACGGCCTTTACCACGACCCGGAGACCGGCCAATTATTACCCTGGACAGAGGAGCGCCTGGCCTTTTACTTTGCCCTGGCGCGCCAGTTGAAACACCTCAGTGGGGCGAGCATGCTGGGCTGCCGCCTGCCGGTCCCGCCGCCGCTCGAACCGCTCTACGAGCGCTATTACTGCTGGAAATATGGCGCCCGGGAAGGCAGCTCGATCTACCTGGACGAACTGTGCCCCTATTTGTTGGAGCTTTACCAGGCCGCCGCCCAGGTGCAGGGCCAGCCGGTCGGGGAGGTGTTCCGCGGCGCAGTGTATCTCGTACCGCCGCTCAAGCTGGGCGTGCACGAGGCTTACCAGGTGGCCTATTTCTGGGAGCACGGCCTGCGGGTGGGTATCGGGGACATGTATGCCATGGGCGCCAGCGCTCCGGTCACCCTGGCTGGGGCGGTGACGCTCAACCTGGCCGAACAACTGGCCCTGCGCATCCTGGATTGGGCGCTGTGGGGGCGTAAGACCCTGGCGTTGGGCGGATCGATCTCGGTGATGGACATGCGCACGACCATCTATCCCTACGGGCGGCCGGAAATGGCCATCGCCAACCTGATGACCGCTCAACTGGCGCGCCACTATGGAGCGTATTATTCCGGGCACGCCGGGTTGAGCGACGCCAAGCTGCCTTCGGTCGAGGCCGGTTATCAAAAGGCGCTGACCGCTATTCCCACCTTGCTGGCTTGCGGCAGCCTGTGGATGGATGCCGGGCTGCTTTCCATCGACGAAGTGTGCTCGCCGGTGCAGATGATCCTGGACAACGAGTTCCTGGGGGCGCTGGAACGGTTTACCCGCCAGTCGCAAATCACCGAAGACTCAATCGGGCTGGAGACGATCCTGGAGGTTGGCCCGGGCGGGCATTTCATGGACAAGGAGCACACGGTACGCTACTTTCGCCAGGAGCAGTGGCAGCCGGCGCTGTGGTCACGCCAGATGCTGCGCCCGTGGATGGAAGCTGAAGACGGCCTGGACGCCGACCGGGCGCGCCAGGTGGCGCTGGATATCAAGCGCAAGGGCATCCCTGCGCCAGGTATGTCGCCAGAGCTGGAGGGCGAAGTGCTGCGCGTGATCGAAAAGGCTCGAAAAAAGTTAGCTTAATTACGCTATAATATTTTTATTCTCTTCCATATCTCCAGCTACAGCCTGGTCTACCTGGCTGCCGGGGTGGTTACGGCGGTGGCGGCAACGCTGGTCTGGAAACGCCGCTCGGTCCCCGGGGGGATGTGGCTGTTCCTGTTGCTCCTGGCGCGCCTGCTGGACTACCTGAATATCCACAATCTGCAAGAAGACCAGCTGTACCAGCTATCGATCAGCGCCGGAGTGACCCGCTTTGATCCAGCCGTGCCCTGCACGTTGGACGAGCTGCTCGAACGGGGGGATAAGGCTATGTACGAGCAAAAGCAGGCCAGCAGGCGCAGGTTATCCAACCACCTGGATTGAAAGGAGAATAATAAAATGGCAGATGTTTATCAGCGGCTGGCTAAATTTCTCGACCGGCTGCCGGCCGGATTTCCTCCCTCCCCAGGCGGGGTGGAGCTAAAGATACTGCGCAAGCTTTTTACCCCCGAAGAAGCCGGGCTATTTATGCACCTCAGTCTAATGGACGAAAGCGCCCGGGTGGTGGCTTTTCGCGCCCGCCTGCCACTGGCGCAGGTCTCCTCCCTGCTGGAAAAAATGGAAGCGAAAGGGCTGATCGCTGGCAACCACCAGGCGGGCCGGCCGGCGGAGTACTCGGTAAACCAGTATGTGGTAGGTTTTTATGAAGAGCAGGTCGACCGGCTGGACCGCGAGCTGGTGGAGCTGACTGAAGAGTATGGCCCGCTCTTTTTTAAAGAGGGTCCGTGGAGAAAAGTCCCTCAGATTCGCACCATCCCCATCAAGGAGAGCATCCCGGTCGAGCACGCCGTCATGCCCTATGAACGGGCGGAAGATATCGCGCGCCCCCACACCCGCTTCGCCGTGCGGAACTGCATCTGCCGCCAGGAGCGCCAGTTGATCGGCCAAGGCTGCGGAAAACCGCTGGAGGTATGCCTATCCTTCGACAACGGGGCCGAGCAGTCAGTGCGGACCGGCCGGGCGCACATGATTTCGCTAGACGAAGCCCTGGATATCTTCAAGCAGGCCGACCAGGCCGGGCTAGTGCTGCAGCCGTCCAACTCGCAAGACCCCATCTTCATCTGCGCCTGCTGCGGCTGCTGCTGCGGGGTGCTACGCAATATCAAACAGTTCGATAAACCGGCCGACCTGGTGTCCAACCCGTTCATCGCCCGTCACGACGCCGGTTTGTGTTCGAACTGCGAGGCGTGCCTCGAGCGCTGCCAGATGCAGGCCATCACCCTCGTGGATGGGACGATTTCGCTCAACCAGGACCGTTGCATCGGCTGCGGGCTGTGCGTCAGCACCTGCCCGTCCGGGGCGATGAGCCTGACGCGCAAGGCCGCGCCGCCATCCATCCCCAAAGACACCGTCAGCAACTACGTACAAATGGCCCAGGCACGCGACAAGCTGGGCCTGCTGCGCATGGCCGGCATGCTGGCCAGGTCAAAGGTCGACCGGATGCGGGCCCCCCGCTAACAAACGGAAAAGCCGGGTTTTTTCGAAAAAACCCGGCTTTTACAATGGGCTGATCCAGGAAATTTAAGGGCTATCCCTATAAAAGTCAGGGCTTTGTAATAAGAAAACGTTGTCTTTCGGCCATTCTCAATGAGCCTGCACTTTTCGGTTGTTTAACTGCCAGGTAGCATGTACAATCAAACTATTCCAGCAGTTCAATGCCAATCGAAAAGAGGGAACTCGTATGCAAGAAAAGCTATCCCTGCGTACCAAGCTGACCTACGGTTTCGGCGATACCGGCTTCAGCCTGACCTCCACCATCATGGGTGCCTACTTTGCCATCTTCCTCACCGATGTGGTTGGCCTGGCCGCCGGCACGGCCGCCATCGCCATCTTCTTCGGGCGCACCTGGGATTACATCAACGACCCGATCATCGGCCACATTTCCGACCGGACCCGCACGCGCTGGGGCAGGCGGCGTCCATTCCTGCTCTTCGGCGCTTTGCCCTTTGCCCTGGCCTACATGCTGATGTGGTACCGCCCGCCCTTTGAAAGCCAGGCCTTACTGGCGGCCTATTACGCCTTTGCTTACATTCTATTCGATACCGCCGCCACCTTCGTATATATGCCTTTCTACGCTCTCACCCCCGAACTGACCTCCAGCTACGATGAGCGCACCACTCTAACTACCTTCCGCATGTTCTTTTCGATCCTGGGCAGCCTGGTGGCCTTCACCATCCCCTTGCTGATTATCGGTTCTTTCCAACCCCAAAATGCAGGGCGCGTCTTCTTGATGGGCAGCGCCTTTGGGTTAGCCAGCGCCATCCCGGTGCTGCTGGTCTTTTTCGGCACGCGCGAGCGCCAGGAGTATTCCGAACTTGCCCAGCCAGGCCTGAAAGAGTCGCTAAGAGCCGCGATTAAGAACCGCCCCTTCGTCTTCGGGATGATCATCTTCTTACTCACCTGGGTTTGCGTGGATATTCTGCAAGCCATGCTGCTGTATTTCATCAAGTACGTGGTGCAGCGTGAGGCGCAGAGCGATGTGATTATGGCGGTCATCTTCGTCACCGCCATGCTCGTGCTACCTTTCTGGGAATGGACTTCCCGGCGCTGGAACAAACGCGTCGCCTACGCTGCCGGGATTGCCTTCTGGGCCATCGTACAAATAGTGATGATCACCTTGACCCCCAGCACACCCCTGGCGCTGATCCTCGGTCTGTGCGTGCTGGCGGGGATTGGGGTAAGCTCGGCGCACGTGCTGCCCTGGTCGATCATCCCCGACGCCATCGAATGGGACGAGTGGCAGACCGGCGAGCGGCATGAAGGCTTATTCTATAGCCTGGTGACGCTGGCTCAAAAAGTGGCTTCTTCCATTGCCATCCCGCTGGTGCTGCTGATGCTGCAGGTGACCGGCTACGTGCCGACTGCCAGGCTGCAGCCCGCCGGCGCTCTGCTGGGCATCCGCCTGGCGATTGGCCCCATCCCGGCCCTGCTGCTGTGCGGTGGGATTGTTTTTGCCATCATTTATCCGCTCAGCCGCGAGAGCCACCAGCGCATCGTGCATGATCTGGAAGCGCGCCGCCAGGCGCAGAAAGAGCAGGCAAAATGAGCAACCTTGCCATGCCCCTGAACTTGGCGGTCCGGCCCGTGCGCACCCGCCGTGAGCGCAGATTATTTTTAACCTTTCCCTGGCGTATCTATCGTGACGATCCGTTGTGGGTGCCGCCCCTGCTGCCTGACTGGGCCAAACGCATTGACCCGGCCAAAGGGGTCTTCTTCAAGCGCGGTGAGGCTGAGTTTTTCATCGCCTGGCGGGATGGCCAGCCGGTGGGCACCATCTGCGCCGCCGAAGACCGTGAGGAAAATGAAGTCAGGCATGCCCGTGAGTGCGTCTTTGGCTTTTTCAACTTCATCGAGGATTACGCTGTGATGGAAGCGCTGCTGGAGCGGGCGCGTGAATGGGCCACCGGGCGCGGGCTGGACGCCCTGACCGGCCCCTTCAACCTGGACTACGAAGACAGCTATGGCATCCTGGTCGAAGGCCGCGATCGCCCGCCCACCCTGATGTGCGGGCACACCCCGCCCTATTACCTCGGATTTGTCGAGCGCTACGGCTTCCAGCCGGTGCGCGGGGATAATATCGCTTTCGCCCTGGATCTCACCCAGGACAACCCCGCTCTGCGTGAACTGGAGGGCATGGCTGAGCGCGTGCGCCAGCGGCGCAGTTACACCGTCCGTCCCGCCGACCTGCTGCACTGGGAAGACGAATTGGAACGGATTTACGTCTTGCTCAACACCGCCATGACCCACTTGCCCGACTACCGCAGCTGGCCGCGCGAGGTGGTCTACAGCAGCCTGGCGCCTTTCCGCAAGATTGTCGACCCAGAACTGGTGCTGTTCGCCCAGGATGGCGAGCGCGTAGTGGGCTGGTTGCCCGGCCTGCCCAATCTGAACGAAGCCTTCATCCATGTCAACGGCTTGCGCCAGCCGTGGGATTATCTCAAACTGGCCTGGTATATGCGCAGGAGCCAGCACCCGCACTGCCTGGCGGTCAAGAGCGTGCTGGTGCCGCCTGAATACTGGGGCAGCGGCGTGGTGATTTTATTATTCGACCAGATGGTGCGTACGGCCCGCGCCCGCGGCTACCGCTGGATCGATGCTTCGCTTACTTCCGACGATAACCCACGCACCCCCGCCCTGGGGGCGCGCTTCGGCGCCAAAATCTATAAGCGCATCCGCGTATACCGCATGCAGATATAAAGTCGATTTTCCTCTTGCTGTCCTTGCGCAAAAGGCTGGCGGAAACTGCTTGACTGCAAAAGCTGGGTTTTTCCGAAAAAACCTGGCTTTTCAAATGTAATAGGGTTTCTAGCATATATGAGTGATACAGAGTTTATTGCACCTGGCAGCTATTCTCTAAAATTTCTATCCAGAGGTAGAATCCATCACGACCAAGCCTATGGCTGGGGGCATTCCATTACCAATTCCTAAAAAATTGTACTCGGATCGCATTATGCAATTATCCAGCATCCATTTCCAGTTCCTTTTTCTCCCCATTGCCCTGATTTTGTATTTTTTACTGCCATTTCAGCGGTGGCGAAACCTGATCCTGCTTGGCGTATCGCTCGCCTTTTATGCCTGGGGGTATCCAGCCTATCTGCTCCTGCTGCTAGGGGTCATCTTGATCAACTGGGGACTTGCGCTTGGCATCGGCACCTGTCGCGCCGGCCAGAAAGCAGGCTGGGCAAAGGCTGTGATGATCTTCGGCATCATCGCCAATTTGGCGCTGCTGGCGTTTTATAAGTACACCGGTTTCATCACTGCCAACCTGGGCGTCACCTGGAGCCTGACCCCTAAAACGCTGCCGCTGGGCATATCGTTCTTCACCTTTTCGGCGGTCTCTTACCTGGTGGATATATACAACGAAATCACTCCGCCCTCGCGCAACCTGATCCACTTTGCACTGTACGTCGCCCTGTTCCCCAAAATCCTGCAAGGACCTATCACCCGTTATGAACAGGTGGAATCCGACCTGGCGCAGCGCGAGACCACCCTGGAGGACCTGGCAGACGGCAGCCGCCGCTTTATCATCGGTCTTGCCAAAAAGATTCTAATCGCAGATCAGATGGCAGTGATTGCCAACAGTGTGTTTGGCGTGAAATTTAACTTGCTTGGCATGGATCTCGCCTGGTATGGATTGATCGCCTACACCCTGCAAATCTACTTCGACTTTTCCGGATATACCGATATGGCAATTGGATTGGGGCGCATCTTCGGTTTTCACCTGCCCGAAAACTTCAACTATCCCTACATCAGCCGCAGCATAAGCGATTTCTGGCGGCGCTGGCATATGACCCTCACCGCCTGGTTTCGCAGTTATGTATTCTACCCACTGGAATTTGCCCGCAAACGCGAAAAATTCCTGCGGCAGCAGTCCAATCTATTCATCGTCTTTATACTCACCGGTTTATGGCACGGCGCCAGTTGGAATTTTGTCATCTGGGGAGGTTACTTCGGGCTGATTTTGGCGCTTGAAGCCAGCTTCTTGGGAAAGCGGCTGAAGAAGCTACCGGTCTTCCTCCAGCATTTTTACAGCCTGCTCTTGATTGTGTTGGGCTGGGCGTTTTTCCGGGTGGAAAACGTGGGACAGTGGGGAGCGTTCTTCAAGGCGCTGGTGGGCTTGAACGGTTGGACCAGTCTCGAAAACGCTCGCACCCTTAATGTTCTACTCTTCTACCCGCTGATGCTGGTGGCGATTGTGGGCTGTACACCGCTGGTCGACCGCCTTAGCCAGAAACTGCAAACCAGTCAGTGGGGGCTGGCAGCAGCGCGTTTGGTGTTTCTGGCATTATTCCTGCTCAGTGTAGCCTTCATTCTCACCAACGGGTATCAACCTCTTTTATATGCACAATTCTAAGGAAATGATCAAAAAAATCAGTGATATTCTTTTGCTCTTCGTTCTGGCTGGCTTATTAGTAAGCCCGTTGGTGGTTTGGATTGTCCACCCGGAACGTAACATATATTCCTTCCTTGAAGGGAGGCGGCTGATTGACTTTCCCACCTTGAATCTCGATTTTCAATCTATAACAACCGCGGCAAAGCGGACCATTCAGGGCAGGTTTGCAGAATCGCGGGAACTGATACAACCACAATTGTCCGCATTGAATGAATTTCTTAGTTCTCGAAAAAAATATGAAAAAGGAAGCGCCGACCATTTTCCGTTTCGTTTGACATTGATCCAGGCTACCAACAGCATCGAACGCGCTGTTATTCTGGCGGCGTATGATCCTCTTCCAGACAAAGCGATTTCCGCAAGCGCCAGAAGAAACTTACTTGTTCTGCGCGACCAACCGGTTTTATTTACTGCTCCGACAATTTTTGACAATGCTGTGAAGAAATCGATTGATAAGCGGATTGAGAATTTTAATCAACT
The DNA here is from genome assembly GCA_963820415.1 of uncultured Chloroflexia bacterium. Classification (GTDB taxonomy): domain Bacteria; phylum Chloroflexota; class Anaerolineae; order Anaerolineales; family Anaerolineaceae; genus CAWFZT01. Next base: position 178,291 of record CAWFZT010000008.1, read on the forward strand.
CATGGTTGAAAACCCCAATGTAAATTTTCATGCATATTACATTGACCGAATCATATCCTCTCCATTTAACATGGATGGCGCTTATTACCCTCTAGCTGACAATGAGCAAGCGCTTCAATATTTTGAAGCCCACAAACCCGCTCATCTGATCTTTGCCAAACAAATGCTCACCAGTTTTGATGATTACCTAAAATATTTTTACCATACCGACCATCATTGGAACGAACAGGGCGCTTGGAAAGGGTATTTGGGCGTGTACGACATGATTGCTCCCAATTACTCTGGCATCAGCCCCAAACTGACCTTGAAAGGATTTGTGACTGTACCGGGAGCGAATTTCTGCGGTTCGTACGCCAGGAGCTCGTTGTATCCCTGCACTCCGGATCCTTTCAGATATCCTGATGTGGAACTGCCCCCTTATAAGACTGTAGTCGATGGAAAACCTAAAGTGCTGGGGACCCAGGAAAAATTTCGAAAAGGTATATTTTCAAAAGAGCCTTATGCTGACCTTCGGACAGCCTATTGGGGCGGTAATTTCGGTGTGGTACAGTATAAGTTTGAGAATAACACCACCCGCAACGCAATCATTATCAGCGATTCCTATGCAAAATCCCTGGATGTGTTCATTGCTGCGCATTTCCACAATGTCTATTCTTTAGATTTGCGGTACATAGGCAAATATTCTCTGAATAAATTAATAAACGAATTTAAAATTAAGGATGTGATCATCTTGGGAAGTCAGGAGGTGTTATTTTCAACATCATGGCTGATCACTCCATGAGGCGGATGATTAGCTATAGACGTATTACGAGGGAAGGATTAGCCAGACAAGAATGAGTACACATCATTGTCGGGCAGCAAATTTTTCTCCAGGGAGCGAAGATAGCGAAAATGAATCAAGTTGAAAATCTTGCCCATGCCTGCCTGCTCAAACCCTGTCTGGAAGGTTACGCTGCAATGAGCGCCTTCCGCTGGGTCTCCAGCAGCATGGATGCGCAGGAGTATACTTATGCCTGGCTGGACGAACAGTCTATCCAGATCGCAACATTGTTGCATGAACTAGGTATTCATTCTGGCGATGGAGTGAGTATTTTCCTGCCGCGCTCGCGGCTACCGCTGGATCGATGCTTCGCTTACCTCCGACGATAACCCACGCACCCCCGCCCTGGGGGCGCGCTTCGGCGCTAAAATTTACAAGCGCATCCGTGTATACCGCATGCAGATATAAAGTCGATTTTCTTCTTGCTGTCCTTGCGCAAAAGGCTGGTAGAAACTGGTTGATTGCAAAAGCCGGTTTTTTTTCGAAAACCCGGCTTTTCAGCGGAAAAAATGTACCTGCGCGCGCCCACCTGCGTAGGGGCGAAGCGCAGAGAGGAGCCTGGACACTTGTTGACGATCTTCTTGCTCTTGCCAGGGTTCTCGCTTGCTTTCCCAGTAAGATTTGCCTTGTTTGGCACTTGTATACCCCTGATTTTAAAGATATTATAAATTTGGATAATTAATTACCGATCTGTTTTTCCCTGGCAACCGGGTAGATGAGGTCAGGTATGGCAGAGTCACTTCAGGCCCAAATGGAGAAATTGCGCGCCTCGATCAGCGGGCTTGAGGCGCAACGCGGCGTGTTGGGGGATACGATTGTCGACCCGGCCCTGGCAGCTTTGCGCCAGCAACTGGCTGGGCTGGAAGAGCAGGCAATTGCGCAGGCGGCGCCAGCCGAAGAGCGCCGCCTGGTCACGATCCTCTTCATCGATATGGTCGGCTCAACCGCCATGGCGGAAAAACTGGACCCCGAAGAGTGGCGCCAGGTGATGGCTAAGCTCCACTCCAGACTGGGAGAGACAGTCACAGCTCACCACGGTAGCGTCGCTCAGTACCTGGGGGATGGGCTGATGGCGTTCTTCGGAGCCAGGCAGGCCAGCGAGTCTGATCCGGAAAACGCCATCCGCGCTGCCCTGGACGGACAGGCGGCCTTGGCAGACGAAAAAGTGCAACTGCGCGCCGGCATCCACAGCGGGCTGGTGGTGGTAGGTGAGCTGGGCTCGGCAGTCCACAAGGAGTTTACCGCCAGCGGGGACGCTATGAACCTGGCGGCGCGACTGCAATCAGCCGCCTCACCGGGTGGGATCTTGATCTCGCATGATACCTACCACTACGTGCGGGGCGTGTTCGACGTGACCCCGCGTCCCCCGCTGGCGGTGAAGGGCAAAAGCGAGCCAGTGCAGACTTACCTGGTGCGCCGGGCCAAGCCGCGTCCTTTCCGCAACGTGGCGCGCGGGGTAGCGGGCGTGGAAACGCGCACGGTCGGACGCGAGGCGGAAATGCAGACCCTGCAAACGGCTTACTTGCAAGCCTACGAAACGCACAACGTGGTCTGGGCGCAGCTCCTGGGCGACCCAGGGGTGGGGAAAAGCCGCCTGCTGGAAGATATGAGCGATTGGATGGAGCTGCGCGAAGAAACCTACCGCCTGCTGCGCGCCCGAGCTTTCCCGGACGACGCCAACCAGCCCTTTGCCCTGGTGCGGCGCATGTGGTTCGACCGCTTCCAGATCGCCGAAGATGCCCCGCTGGCCCAGGCAGAAGCGAAATGGGTGGAGCGTTTTCGGGAATTTTCCGACCTGGAGGATTTCGAAGAACCTGCGCATGCCCTGGGGTTGCTGGTGGGCCTGTCTTTCTCGGACAGCCCGCATATTGGAGCCATGCGCAGCGATCCCACCCAGGTGAAGGGCAGAGCGCTGGTGGTCAGCCGTGAGCTGGTCAAGGCTGTGCGCCGGGCGTCCCCGGTGGTGCTGCTGTTGGAAGACCTGCAGTGGACGGACGCTGCTTCGTGGGAGTACCTGGCGGAAGTCTTCCTGGGCGATGACGCGGGAGAACTGCCCAACGGCCTGTTCATCCTGGGAGCGGCCCGCCAGGAATGGCAGCCGCCGGAAGAACTGGCTGCATTACTCAAACCTACCCTCCCATCCTTGAAAACGGGCGGGGTGCAGGGGATAGAGATTCGCCTTGCGCCGCTTTCCGGCCAGGCTACCCGCCAGTTGGCTCAAGAATTGCTCCAGCGAGCGGTGGACGTGCCCGAGACGGTGATCGCCTTGCTGGTCGAGCGTTCCGAGGGCATACCGTATTACGCCGAGGAGATCGTCAACTGGTTTGTCGACCGGGGCATCCTGGACACGAGCCGCGAACAGTGGCACTTCTTGCCCGACAGGCTAAAAGAGGAGCCGCTGCCGGCTACCCTGCAGCACCTGCTGCTGACCCGGCTCAGCTCGCTCTCGCAACCTGAGCGAGCCGCCCTGCAGCGCGGGGCCATCTTTGGACGGCGTTTCTGGACGGGGGGCGTGGAAGCGTTGGGCGTGCAGCATGGAGCGGAGATGCTGGGGGTGCTACAGCCGCGCGGTTTTGTGGAAGCACAGCCCGAGTCGGCCTTCCAAGGCGATACCGAATGGAGCTTCCACCACAACCTGCTGCAAGAGGTAACCTACGAGAGCGTGCTGAAGCGCGAGCGCGCTGCCCTTCACAAGGTGGCGGCTGGCTGGTTGGAGCGCCAGGCGCGCCAGGCTGGGCGCCTGGACGAGTTTGCAGGGCTGCTGGGCGAGCACTGCGAGAGGGCCGGCGAGTTGAGCGTCGCAGCAGATTGGTACCTGCGCGCTGGGCGGCGCGCTATGGGCCAGGGAGCGTCACGCCAGGCCAAGGTTTTTTATACTCAGGCGCTGGAGTTGCTCCCGCCGGTCGACCGGGAACGACGTTGGCAGGCCCTGCTTGGTCGGGAGGAAGCTCTTTCCGTGCTGTCCGACGCAGAGCCATTGAAGGCGGACATCACCGCCATATTGGAGCTGGCCCGCTCTTTCGACGATGATAATTACCTGGCCGAGGCTTATCTCCGCCAAGCGGTGTTTGGGAACCGTACGGGGGATGTGCACAAAAGCGAACAGGGTACCCGGGAAGCTCTGAAGGCAGCCCGGCGGTGCGGAAACGAGCCGCTAGAGGTAAAAGCGCTGGCTCTGATGGGGGTGGTGGCTGTAATCCGGGCTGATCAACCCGCCGTCCTGCAAAGTATCGAGGAAGCCCTGCGAATCGCTCGCCGCTTGGCCGATGAAAGCGTGCTGGCTTTCGTCCTCTTCCGGGCAGCTTTTTGTTACAGTGAATTAGGCGATATCGCCAGGTGTTATCCGCTGCAAATCGAGCAGATTGAGCTGGACCACCGCCTGGGTAACCGCAGCCAGGAAGCCACCGGGTTGGGAAATATAGGCAGCAACTATCTCGCTATAGGCCTTTACAAACAGGCTCGGGCAGTTCTTGAGCAGGCCAGCCAGATTAGCAAAGCCCTGGGCGCCCGCCGCCCCCTGGCTTATGACCTGATGAACCTCGGGGAAACTTACCTGGCTACCGGCGACCTGCGCAAAGCAAGCCAGTTGACAGAGGAAGCCCTGCAAGAAATTTCCCCATCCCAGGATGCCCGGGGAAAGGTCTTTGCGCTAGACGACCTGGGACTCGTTCTGTTGGCGATGGGCGACGCTTCCGGCGCATCCAGGCGCTTCACCGAAGCGCGAGAGGTGGCTTTGAGCCAGGGGTTGGCTGCCCTGGCCAGCGAAGCTACCGCCGGTCTGGCGGCCTGCGCCATCCTGCAAGGGCAGTTGGATGAGGCGCGCAAATATATCTTGGAAGTGTGGTGTTACCTGAAAGAGCATGGTTGGGTGGGAATGAGCAACCCGGGGATGGTCTACCACACCTGTGCCGAAACTTTTGATGCCCTTGGCGAGGACGAAAATGCCCGGGCGGTCATTGAGAGCGCGCACCAGGCATTGATGGAAGTGGCGGATAAGATCAACGTGCCGGCCTGGCGGCAGTCGTTTCTCGAAAATGTACCCGATCACCGGGCGATCATGGAGATGTGGGAGCGCAGAAAGCCGTAAAGACGGCCTACCCGTGATCAGCCAGGAAAAAGGTGGTGGACCATATCGACCACAATCTGGGCGGCCTGCTCGGGATCCATTTTGCCCAGGTTCAAGACGGCATGGTAAAGGACCGGGTTCGCCCAATCGGCGCCATAAAACATGCGCACGTAATCCGCTGATTGAGTATCCCGTTCAACAATCAGGTCGTGGGCGTTATGCCAGAGATTGTGAATGACGGCATGAGCTGGCTGGTCTTGCTTGAGCCAGTCCTCGACGCGCTGGATGCGAACATCCATGGGGGCTTCAACGCGCAGGTGCAGGACATTCGTCTCATCCCTCAAGATCATCTGGCCGCCCCGCCCAACCACAATCGTATTGCCGGTATTGCAGGCAGTTTCGACAGCTCTTCGCACCAACATTAAAGCGGAGGCTTCGTTAAACAGCTTTTCATCTGCCAGCCGAGTGGTCAGGGTGTTTTCTTTATGGCTGGCCGATGGGGGTGTACGGCGCATCAGGCGGCTGAGGAATTTCTTGACTTTATAATTTTCCTCGGAATAATCCGAGTAGCTGGCAATTTCTTCTTCCGAAAATCCTGCCCGGGCGGCGGCGCGGGCAATATCGCGTTTGTCGAAATGCCGGTATCCCAACATCTGGCAGACCTGGTCGGCGATCTCATCCCCGCCGCTGCCATATTGCCGTGAAATCGTGATTACTGCCATTGGACACCTCACTTTCATGGAACTTAGCCAAAGAAAAAGAGCGGCGGAACAAATGGCGGCTATCGAATTTGCTTTTTACCCTGGGATGATATGGCTAACCACCCGGGACGTTTCAGAGGGTGCGGTAAATCTACTATAGCATGGGACAGGAAGAGTTTCAAGACATGGTTAATGTCGCTTTCTCGGTACCTTTCGAAGGCTTTTGACACACGTCTTGGAGTTATGCGTACCCTTCGCAAAGTAACCAGGGTATCATGTTAAAATACCTTTATGAATATTCCTGAATATATTTCACCTGAAAAACAAGCCCTGCTGTCTACATTAACGGAGCAACTATCCGCCACGCCGGGGGTCAAGGCGGTCGTGCTGGGCGGATCGTACGCCCGCGGCACGCATCACGCTGCCTCCGACCTGGACCTCGGCGTCTATTATTCTGAGGCGGCGCCCTTTGCCATTGAGGACATCCGGCGCATCGCCGCCCAGGCCGCCGGTCAGGCGGCGACTGTCACCGGCTTTTACGAATGGGGCCCCTGGGTCAATGGCGGCGCCTGGCTGCACACCCCCACCTGCAAGGTCGATTTCCTCTACCGCAGCCTGGAAAAGGTTGAAAAGACCATCCAGGAGGCCATCGCCGGGACGACCCATTTCGACTACTACCAGCAACCGCCCTACGGCTTCTACAGCGTGATCTACCTGGCAGAGACGCGCATCTGCCTGCCGCTTTACGATCCGCAAGGCTGGCTGGAGCGCCTGAAGCAGAGGCTGGCAACTTACCCGCCAGCGCTCAAGCGCAATATTGTCTCCGAGCAGTTGTGGATGGCTGAATTCACCCTGTACCACGCTGGCGGCTTCGCTGACAAAGGCGACGTCTACGATACGGCCGGGTGCCTGACCCGGGTGGCTTCCTGCCTGACCCAGGCGCTGTTCGCCTTGAACGAGACCTACTTCATCACCGATAAAACGGCTATGGCAGAGATCGCCGCCTTCCAATTGGCGCCGGCGGGCTACGTCGAACAGTTGACCGCCATCTTGGCCCACCCAGGCCAGACCCCGGCCGAGCTGAGCGCCACGGTGAGCAGCCTGGGGGCAGCCTGGAAAGCCGTGAGCGACCTGGCGGGCAGCCTGTACAAACCTATGTTCAATATGTGACATCCGGCAGATTTACTGCTGGGTACCTTTTGAGATTCAGGGCACGCTTTGTGAAATGAGGTGAGACCATGATCGATACTGGTTTACGCGATAAAGTGGCGCTGATCACCGGGGCGAATAACCCGCTGGGGATCGGGGCGGCTGCCGCCCGGGCGCTAGCAAGCCAGGGGGCGCGGGTGTGTATCACTTATCTGCGCCTGCCGCCCGAGCTATTCGGTCTCAATCAGACTGAAATAGAACAGGCCGAACAAGCCAGGCAGTCCGGGCTGCCCCTCTACCACGCTATGCGCACCCATCCGGCGGACGAGGTGCTGCAGTCGATCCGGACCGCTGGCGGGCAGGCGCAAGCACGCGAGGTCGACCTGAGCGACCCGGCGGCCATCCCAGGTCTGTTCGATTGGGCCGAAGCCAGCTTCGGTCCGGTGGAAGTGCTGGTCAACAACGCCGCCCACTATGAGGAACCAGACACCCTCTTCACCGTCACGGCGGGCAGCCTGGAGCGTACTTTCGGCGTCAATACCCGGGCAGCCGTGCTGCTGGCAGCCGAGTTCGTGCGGCGCTACCAGGCGCGACAGGGCAGCTTTGGGCGCATCATCAACCTCAGCACGGATGCGGCGCAGGTGTTCGCCGGGCAGATTACCTACGGGGCCAGCAAAGCCGCCATGGAAGCCTTTACACGCAGCCTGGCGGTGGAACTGGGGCCGCTGGGTATCACCGTCAACGCCGTGGCGCCCGGCCCGGTGCAAACCGGTTACATCAGCCGCTCCTTCGAGGAGGAACTACGCCAGGAAATCCCCCTGAGGCGCATCGGCCAGCCGGCGGATATCGCCAATGCGATCGTGTTCCTGGCTTCGGCGCAGGCCAGTTGGCTGACCGGGCAGGTGATCAAGGTATCCGGCGGGCACGCCTTGTAATTTTTTTTATTCGATAAAACGGTGCGTCAGGTTCATCATATCCCGGTAGGTGACCACCCCCAGGATGTGGTCCTGCTCATCCGTAATCGGCAGGGCGCGAAAGCCGTACCGTGAAAACATGTCTACGGCTTCTTTAAATGTAGTATCCGGCTCCAGGGTGATCACCTGCTCGGTCATAATATCGCCCAGAAGGGCTGTCTCTTCGGCCAGCAGCAGCTCCTTGATATCCAGCACTCCTAACAGGCGATCCTCGGCATCCACCACGTACAGATACATGATCACGTCCTTACCCTTGGCAGCCGTGCGATAGCCGTCCACAACTGTTTGTGCCATACAGTCCAACGGATATTTCAAGAATTCTTCGGTGGCCAGGTTGAGGATGTGCTCTTCCTGGGTATCCAGGATGGGTTGGATTTTCTCCTGGTTCTCCTGATTGAGCAGGTCAATGATCTCCCTGGCTTCATCGGCGGGTAAAATAGCCAGGATGTCGGCTGCCTGGGCGGGGGTCATCTCGTCGATCAGCTCGGCGGCTTTTTTCAGGTCCAGGCTTTCCACCACCTGACGCTGTACGGAGGGGCCGATCTCTTCCAGCGTGTCAGATGCTTGCTTGGTCTCCAGTTCCTGAAAAATGGCCATACGCTGCTCATGGTCGAGCTCTTCGAGGATGTCAGCCACGTCCACCGGGTGCATATCCCCCAGGGCTTCTTTCAACACTTTCAACTGCACGTTGCCCTTGAAGCTGCTAATAGAGGAGGGCAGCGGCTCGATGTACGTCCAGGAAATGGTCTGTTCCTGGATTGATTCGGCCATGCGGTAAATGAAATTGGCTAGCCAGGTGAGACCGATGCGGCGCAACAGGCCATAGCGGCTCAGATCGACCTCGCTCACGTACAGCCGGCCGCCCTTTTTTACCAGCCGCACATCGTAGACCACCTCCACTTCCCGGCCGTCCAGGTCAAGCGCTTTTTTATCCAGGATGTGGTCCTTGATCTGGATAGCGCCTTCGGGAGGCTCCTTGGGGAGGGCGTCGATGTTCTCGACGTGGATTTCAACCACGTGGTTGTTGATCTGGGAGACGCTCTCCCAGGCTACCAGGGCGGTCTCGCCAAACGGGCGGTTGACCAGCAGATGAGTCACCACCGGCAAGGGGCCGTTTTCTTTCATCACCAGGTCGGCCAGCTTGCCGACCTTCTTCTTGTTCAGCAGCACCCTGGCGCCGAGAATTTCACTCAAGAAGAAGGACTGCTCGATCAGGTTGGTCGGAATATTGCGGGCTGCTTCCATATCACACCTCTTTTCCCGGATTGTCGATCTTTAGTGAATCACCAACGTGGCAAATTTGTAGGCCAGGATGAGCAGCATAACTAGCAGGTAGACGCGCAGGGCCACCAACGAGATGCGCACCATGCGGGTCATGTGGATGCGCGGGGTTTTATATTTTTCGTTGATCTCGTGGATGCTTTCCAGGAAGGAATTAGGTTTATTAAATGAGATCATTGGAGTCGTTCATGGGATGCTCCTATTTAAAAATATTTGGGAACAGGGCGCTGAGGGCGTAACCCGTAGACAGGATGATCAATGCAATCACGATAAAGATGTTGACCATGTTCTGCCAGGTGTTATTCTTATACTCGCCCATCAGCTCCTCGTTATTCAGCATCAGGATCAGGAACACCAGGGCAGCCGGGAGCAGGGTGGTGGCTGTGACCTGTACGAACAACGTGATCAGCACCAGTGGGGCGCCGGGCCACAGGACGACAACTCCAGCAATCACCAGGGAGATAAAATAATAGGCATAAAACCAGGGGGCTTCGCGTACCTTCATGTTCAAAGAGTGCGCCCAACCAAACACTTCACCAATGGCCCAGGAGGTCGCTAACGAAATGCAGATGGCGCCCAGGAAACCGGCATCGAAAAGGCCGATGGCCAGGAAGACGCCGACGTACTTGTCGATCCCCATCAGCATCTGGGCGGCCTGGGCGGCGCTTTCGATATCCACCCCGCGCAATACGGTGGCAGTCAAGATCACACAGAAGATTGCCACCACCACGGTAAAGAACGCCCCGACAATGGTGTCGAACTGGCCCCAGGGGATATCTTTTTCTTTCATACCCTTATCAACCACCGAGCTTTGTTGGAAGAAAATCATCCAGGGAGCAATGGTGGTGCCAACGTTGGCCATTAAGAAAAAGAATAGATCGCCCGGTTTTCCGGCAGGGAAATGGGGGATAAAGCCGCTGCTCAGTATTTCTGACACGGAAGGGTGCACCATGAACGCCGCCGGGATATAGATCAGGTTAATCAGGCAGAAAAAGATGGCCAGTTTTTCCCAGGTCCAGTATTTGCCTTGCAGCACCATCAGTCCCATCAGGATGATGACAATCACCACGGTCAAAACCGGCGGGATGTGGAAAATGCTCAGGGCCGCCGTCATGCCGATGAACTCGGTAATCAGGGTGAGTTGGTTGGTCAGCCCCAGGTCAAAGAACGAGAACCAGCCCCAGAAGCGTCCGAAGGCGTCGAAGATAGCTTCGGCATTGCCGCGCTTGGTGACAGCGCCCAGGCGGACGGTCATCTCCTGGATAAAATAAGCAATCGGGCCGAGCAAGACCAGGAACCAGATCAGGTCGTAGCCATATTTGGCGCCGGTGGCGGCGTAGGTAGTGATGCCGCCGGCGTCGTTATCGGCCACCATGACGATGATTCCCGGCCCGGCGATGATTAAGAACAGTTTGAGGATCTTGCTGATCCGGCGGTATTGATAAAAGGATTTTGAAAGAACATTCATACGGTGGTCCCTCCGTACAGGTATCCAGTAATAAGCAGGTGAAGCAGCAAGGCAGCCTTACCCAAACTAAACCAAACACGGCAACCAGGGGATAGCATGCTAATGAAAAATAAGTTGTCTTGCGCTCGACCGGGGATACCTACGAATGCCGGGGACCTGGCCAGTTAACCGGCCGGCCGGAGGCATAGGCGTGGTATCCCTGTATGATTAATGTAAGGTCAGCCTTCCATAACGTGTGAAACAGAAGGTGGTCTGGCCCACTACTCAAATCGCTGTCCACGCCATCACCTCCTTCCTTGACCAACGCTGCCTTAATTTACCAGGAAAAGAAGGTTAGCAGCGCAGGGCACAAATAAAACGCCTCCCCTATCATAACCAGGGAGGCAGCAGAATTAGTGCTCGATAATGAAGACCAGGTTGTCATGCCTGGCCGGCCCCCACTGGTTGAGCTTTGGCGATAGACTGTCGTAAGGGTTATTGCGACCCCAGCCACTTTGAGCAAAGCCTTGTGCCGACTTTACCTAGCCTACTCCTTGGCGTCTCTCGACGTTTCGGGGCAGCGGCCTGTGTGCAATCCATCACCTCGCCTAACGAGGGTTTTTAATTTGTGCGAATTTATTGTAAGCGACACGGTGGAGATTGTCAATAAGCATTTTTGAGGATTTCCACCCATTGGATGATCTCCAATTCCTCCTTTTGGCGGATGTAGCCCACAGACTCTCAGAGTAAGATAAGGCTGGATACGGACTTGGGTTGGTTGGTTGGGTTTCAGTGGTTCCTCCGCTAGATTTTTGGGTTACGCAGCGCCGCTCACCAGTTTAAAATGGTGGGCGGCTTTGCTGTAAATTTCATGGTATGATTAATTGAGCCTGGCGTTTCACAATCCTTCTTGAGGGAAATTATATAGATAAAAAGCCATCCTCGCCGAACAGAAAACCATTCCTGATCATCCCCGCCCTGCTGGCGGCCGTCGTGGTAGCCATCCTGCTGGCAGCCGGCGGTTTTGCCTTCGCCGCCAGCCAGGAAGCCCACGATGCCTTTTGCTCTTCCTGCCACACCCAGCCTGAATCAACCTATTTCCAACGGGAGACCGCCGGTTCACCGGTTGATCTGGCTTCTTACCATTCATCAGGCCATTACGCGCGCTGCATCGATTGCCATTCCGGGCAGGGCCTCACCGGGCGTTTGCTGGCCGAGCTGCTCGGCGCTCGCAATGCGTTTAAATGGTATACCGGCACTGCGATCCAACCTGCGGTGCTGACTTTCCCGATTGCCGACGCCAACTGCCTCAAGTGCCACCAAAATGTGACCCAGCGCGGCTTCACCCCCAAGGAACAGATCGCGGTTCCCGGGCGAATCGGCGGAGAAGGCGGCCGCAACAATCACTGGCACCAAAACCTCACCCGCTGGCAAGCTGCCACCCCTGCCACAGCCGGCACCTGTACGAGCTGCCATTCCGCCCACCCGACCAGCGGCAGCGCCCAGGCCGGATTTATGGACTCTCAGGCTGTCCAGAATACCTGCAATGCCTGCCACCAGGTGCTGCGCCGCGGAGGGGGAGGAGATTAGGATATTGCCCCCTTTTCCATTTCGCGGTATGCTAGCTCATCCGTGAAATTATCCCACATCATTAACTCGGTCGTCATCCTGGGCCTACTGGCTTCCTGCAACCTGCCGCTCGAGCCGCGCCCTACCATGTTCTTTCCAACGACCATCCCTACCTCAACCACGGAAGTGCAGGAATCCACCGCCCCGGCAGCCCGGCCATCGGCGACCGCTCCACCGGTGGACCCCAACCCAGGCCGTGAGCACAAAGGAGACCTGGTCAACTATGTCGTCCAGGCAGGCGATACACTGCCGGCTTTGGCGCGGCGTTTTCACACCAACGTGCAGGACATCGCCGCCTTGAATCCCTGGTTGGTCAAGCGTGACCCGCCTACCACCCTCCCACCGGGACGCGCTCTGTCGATCCGCCTGGCAGTTGAGCCTGCCTGGGAAGAGCAGGCAGTGCTCCTGCCGGATTATCTGTTTGTCGACGGCCCGGCCCAGGTGGGTTTCGATATCACCGGCTTCGTCAGCCAGTCCACAGGTTGGCTGAAGGATTACGTTGACACCTCGACGGCCACAAGCCGCTCGGGGGCCGAAATGGTGCGGGATTTCGCCCTGGACTACTCCATCTCGCCGCGCCTGCTGCTGGCGCTGCTGGAATACCGTCTGCACGCCCTGTCGCAGCCCAACCCGCCTGGTTCATTCTTATTGGGCAGCCCGGATTCCTACCGCACCGCCCTGTCGATGCAGCTTTCCTGGGCCGCCAATGCACTCAACAACGGTTACTACGGCTGGCGCCTGGGCCGCTTGAACCAGTTCAACACCGTGGATGGCAGCCCTATCCTTCCCAGCCCGTGGGAAAACGCCGCTTCGACGGCCCTGCGCTATTATTTCTCGCGTTTCCTTTCCGGTAAAGCCTACCAGGCTGCTGTCGCCCCGGCCGGGCTGGTGCATACCTACCAGGTCTGGTTCGGTAACATCGACTGGAGCGCAGCATCCGACAGGCCCTTACTCCCGGGCGGGCTTCGCCAGCCGGAACTGAGCCTGCCTTTTCACCCAGGCGTGCGCTGGGCTCTGACCGGCGGCCCGCACAGCGGTTGGGGAATTGGCGACCCGCTGACAGCCCTCGATTTCGCCCCGCCTTCCACCAACACCGGCTGCGATCCTTCACCGCAGTGGGCCACCGCCGTGGCGGATGGGGCGGTGGCGCGCTCGGAAAATGGGGTGGTGGTGCTCGACCTGGACGGGGATGGCAATCTTCAAACCGGGTGGACCATCCTGTACCTGCACATCTACCAGAAAAGCGCCCCTGACGTGGGCGTACGCCTGAAGGCTGGCGACCTGCTCGGCCACCCTTCCTGCGACGGCGGGCATGCCAACGGGCGCAACCTGCACATCGCCCGGCTGTACAACGGGGAATGGATCCCGGTAGGGGACGAGGCGCCTTTTGTGCTGGGTGGATGGACGGCTGAAGAGGGAGAAAAAGAGTACCAGGGCACGCTGCGCCGCGGCGACCAGTTGGTGACTGCCAATCCCAACGGGGAATGGATGAGCCTGATCGGCGCTGGGGCAAATCAATAGCTAACGTCGACAATCAATCCATTATTTTAAGGAGTAATTATGTCCACGACTGCTCGCGCCATTCCCAGGTCAAAACCGGCCGCCCCGTGGTGGGAAATATTGCTGGTCATGGCTGTTTCGCTCGGGATCAGCCTGGTTTTTCCCAGTCTGAAAATTATCGGCATTCTGATCCCGGCGGTTTACTTGCTCGTCGAACGCCGCCTTCGCCAACGCACCTGGACAGAGATCGGGTTCAATCCCAAAACTTTTCCGAAAGACCTGCTGCGTAACCTGGGCTGGGTGCTGCTGGTTGGGGTAGGCGCCCAGGCCCTTTCCATCTTCGGAGCGTACTTTTTCCTGCCCGAATATTCAGCCCACATGATTGCCCGCCTTCCTTTCAGCGTAAATACGAACGGCATCGCCGTAATTGTCACCCTGCTGATCAGCACGTTGCTCGAAGAAATCATCTACCGTGGCCTGTTCCAAAACCGCATCAGCGCCTTTTTATCCACCCCGGCCGCCATCAGCCTGGCTTCGCTGGTATTCGCCCTGATGCATTACGCCCCTGGCCCGGCCTTGATCGTTTTCGTCGACCTGGCCCTGATCGTGGTGGACAGCATCATTTATGGGATCATCTTCGCCCGTTCCAATAACGTGTTTGTTGCCTGGGTGGCGCACTTCTTGGCGGACCTGGTCGGAATGGCTTTCTTGCTGATGCTGGTAAAATAATGGCTGATAGCCAGTACAAATATGGTGGCGTAGGGAAGGGTCTGGACAATGAATGGCGTCATTAAGCCAGAACCCAGACTCTCCCCGGCGCTTCGTCCCCACACAGGTAGCTACTTAAGCCAGCGTGGGATTTTCGCGGGTCGACCGCCTGGGGGACGCAGGCTGGAACCACTCTACTCCAGAAAAAGGATTATCATTAGGTTTTCTTATGACTGCAAAAGATTTCCCTCCTCTTCACCCTGGCGAAGTTCTTCTGGAAGAATTCCTAAAGCCCTTAGGTATCAGCCAGAACAGGCTTGCGTTGAATATGCACGTCGCCCCCCAAAAAATTAATGAGATTGTACGCGGCAAGCGCAGTATTACCGCCGATACAGCCCTGCGCCTTTCAATTGCACTAGGCACCACTCCTGATTTCTGGCTGGGCCTGCAGAAGGACTACGATCTGGAATCCGCCCTGGATGTGCTGGGAGACCGCTTGATGAGAGAAGTCAGCCCTATCAAATAAGAACAGAAATCGGGTTTTTCAAATAACCATCTTGTCTATTAAAGATAAAAACCCGGCTTCTTCATTGCTCGTTTTTTATGATGTAAAATCAAATAGCATTTCCCCCTTACAAATCACATCTATAAAGAGGATTATCCGCCTTGTCTACCTCACCCTTCACTTTCAAAGCCTCCTTTTCCCCAGCCATGACCAAGCAACACTGGGGCGTGCGGGACGATTTCTTCAATCCCGCTGAGGCAACCCTCGACGAGATCAATGTTCTCGCCGCCCGCAACGAGGTTACCGGCGTGCAGGTTCGCCTGGCCGCCAGCCAGGACTTCACCCTGGTGCTCGACCGGGCCAACTGGCTGCACCCGCTCGGTTTCCTGCCCCGCCTGCGCCTTGAAGTGCGCTTCCCCGGTCTGCCCGATGGCGCCGTGGAATGCTTCGCCGTAGGCTACGTGGAAGGCGACGACCGACGCCAGTGGATGGAATACCTCGACCGGGCCGGCTACGCCGAAGCGCCGGCTCACCGCCCCCAGGCGGTCTACGTGCGCCTGCGTATCCCGGTCGACACCCGCAAAGGGTTGTACGTCGGGCAGGTGCGCCTGTTCTCCCAATCCGGCTTCGAGGACGAGAAGCTGGCCTGGCAGGGCGGCATCAACCTGCACGTGGCCGCCGCAGCCCTGCCGGACGTCAAAGACTGGTCTTTCCACCTCAACCTGTGGCAGCACCTCACCTCCATCGCCCGTTTCCACCACGTGCCGTTGTGGAGCGAGGCGCACTACGCCTTGATCGACCGCTACTACGCCAGCCTGGCCCAGCTCGGCCAGAAAGCGGTCAGCCTGATCGCTGCCGAAATTCCCTGGTCGGGGCAGCGCGGCTTCCGCGACCTCGGCTACCCGTCCTACCTGTTCGAGCACGCTGTTATCGACATCACGCGTGACCCGCAGGGAAAGCTGCACTTCGACTATACGAAGATGGATCGCCTGATGGCCCTGGCCGCCCGCCACGCCATCGACCGCCAGATCGACCTGTTTGGCCTGGTTAACATCTGGTTGGACGAACCTTTTGGCTTTGGCAAGGTCATCCCGGACGCCCCCGACGCGGTGCGCCTGCGCTGCTGGGACGCGGCTTCTGGCTCTTTCACCTACCTGCGCCAGGTCGATGAGCTGCGCCAGTTCCTGGCGGCGCTCCAGGAGCACTTCCAGGCCTTGGGCCTGCTCGAGCGCGTACGCCTGGAAGCCGACGAGCCGCACGACCTGGAGAAATTCAAAACCAGCCTGGAGTTCATCCGCCAGGCCGCCCCGGGCCTTCGCCTGGCGGTGGCCATCGACCATTTCGAATTCATGGAGGTCGCCCCGCCTGAGCTGCTCGATTTCATTCCCGTCCTGCCCCACCTGTGCAAGGACCCGCAGCTCTCCACCCGCCTGATCGAGCTGGCGCACCAGCGCGGCGGGCGCATGCTCTTTTACATCTGCTGCTGGCCGCCCATCCCCAATACCTTCGTCCATTCGCCGCTGGTGGAATCCGAGCTGCTCGGTTGGCTGACCTACTTCCTCAAGGTGGATGGCTTCTTGCGCTGGGCCTTCTGCCTGTGGCCGGCCGACCCCTGGCAGCGGGTCAGCTACCGCTCCCCGGATTGGCCTGCGGGAGATATGTATTTCGTGCTGCCCGGCAAGGACGGCGCCCCGGTGGAGACGCTGCGCTACGAAGGACTGCGCACCGCCGTGCAGGATTACGAGCTGCTCAAACTGGTAGAACGCAGTCTGCCCGAGGCAGAAGCGTCGGCCGTGATCGAGAAAGCCTTCGCAAAGGTCCTGCATACCAACGACATGGCCGATTTCGCCGACGTAACCAAAGCCGATCCAGAAGACCTGTACTCGCTTGACCCGCTGGATTACCAGGCGGCGCGGCAAATTCTCCTGGACGCCCTGGAAGCGGTTTTTATTTCACCATTCGCTTCTTCAGCGCACCCAGAGGGGTGGAAACACACAGACCACAGAACAGACCTTTTGTAGGATTAAAAAGCCTGGTGTTGTAAAAAAAGGCTGTCAAAATCCTGAGGTTATGAGAAAAGGGTCAATGTTAATTTCTCTGCAGGATATCACCATCCAGGTCGGCAGCCGGCGGTTCTTCGACCACACCACCTGGCGCATAGCGAGCGACCAGCGTTGGGCTATCACCGGTCCCACCGGCTCCGGAAAATCGATCCTGGCCAGGGCGATTAACCGCAGCGTTTCGCTCGTTCACGGGCAAATCCTATATTTCTTTGACGGCTCTGAGCAAAATCAGGCACGCCCATACCTGTACCCGGGCGAAATTTTGACCTTATCGGTCGAGACTCACCGCGATTTTTTGGGCCGCTTTGCCGGCTATCACCAGGCACGCTGGCAAAGCCTGGAAGGCGACGATACTCCCACGGCTTCCGATTTATTGACTGCCAGAAGCATGCAAAGTTTTTCCCCCTTCCAGGTTATTCCGCCTGACCTGGACGAAGAAGGTTACCGGTTAAAACGCCAGCGCTGGGTAGATTTATTAAAGATCGGCTACCTGCTCGACCGGAAAGTGATCCATCTGTCGCACGGGGAATCGCGCAAGCTGTTGATCGCCCGCCTGCTGATGCAGTCGCCCAGGCTGCTCATCCTGGATGACCCGATGGCGGGCCTTGACCAGGAATCCAGGGCGATTTTCTCCCGGGCGCTGGATGAATTGATCCTGAATGGCGAAGTGCACGTCCTGCTGGTCAGCGCAAGAGCAGAAGAGCTTCCACCCGGCGTCACCCACGTTCTAGAGGTCGAAGAGGGTCGCGTGACGGCCTGCGGCGAACGCGGCGCGGCGGCGAAAAGCTCCTGGCGGAAACCGGCCGGCGCCAGGCTGGTTTCCCCGCTGGCTGCTCAGGCGCTCCCAGCCTTCACCGAGATGGTCAATAGCTATGCCCGCGCCTTAGAACACAATCCCATCCTCGCTAATCCTGAATTGATCAAGCTGCAAGACGTGTCGGTCCATTATGGACAAACGGCAGTGCTGCAAAACATCACCTGGACCGTGCGCCGGGGGGAGCGCTGGGCGCTGCTCGGGAAAAACGGGGCTGGCAAAACCACCCTGCTCAGCCTGATTCTGGCCGATAATCCCCAGTCCTATGCCAACCCCATCACCCTGTTCGGCCAGCGGCGCGGCTCGGGGGAAAGTATCTGGGAAATCAAACACAGCATCGGTTGGGTTTCGCCTGAGCTGCACATTTTCTACCGCCAGGCGGTCTCCCTGCTGGATGTGGTTTGTTCCGGTTTTTCTAACTCGGTCGG
The DNA here is from genome assembly GCA_963820415.1 of uncultured Chloroflexia bacterium. GTDB lineage: Bacteria > Chloroflexota > Anaerolineae > Anaerolineales > Anaerolineaceae > CAWFZT01. The sequence goes on from CAWFZT010000008.1 coordinate 196,376, forward strand.
TTTCGCCCACACCTGTTCTGCTCCCCAGGCCGCTATCGCCTCACGCTGGATAGAAGCCCTCGGCCTGGTTTCACCGCCCGAGGCCCAGTTTTCAAACCTATCCGCCGGGCAGCAGCGCCTGGCTTTATTGGCGCGGGCCCTGGTGAAAAACCCGCCGGTGCTGATCCTGGACGAACCCTGCCAGGCATTGGATGAACCGCACCGCGCCCACTTTCTCCAGCTTCTCGACCGGCTGTGCGCCCTCACCCGGCTGACTTTGATCTACGTAACCCACCTGCAAGGCGAAATTCCAGCCGCCATTACCCACCAGCTCAGGCTGGAGGGGGGTAAAATTATCTAAAAGATGGCCTCCCAGAAAGGAATTTTCTAGCATGTTTGACCTCCGGCTTGAAAAAATGAAGGCGACCGGCAACTCCTATTGGGGCGACCGCATTATCAGCCAGTTGGAATATGCCAACGAGCTTTCCAAACTGGCTGGCAACCAATACGACGAACTAATCGAGCAGGTCATTTCTACCCTGGCCGAACGCAGCCAGAAGGGCGGCGCCATTACCCAGGAAACTGCCCTGCGGGGCGAGGAAACCCTGCAAGTGCTTTCCCCGCTGGCCAAGCAGCAAAAGCTGCTGTGCGCCGGGCATGCCCACATCGATATGAACTGGATGTGGCGTTGGGATGAAACTGTGGCGGTCACCTTGGATACCTTCCGCACCATGCTGGCTTTGCTGCGGGATTATCCCCAATTTAAATTTTCCCAATCTCAGGCTTCGGTCTATCAGATTGTGGAAACCTATGCCCCAGAGCTGCTGCCAGAAATAAAGCAGCGCATCCACGAGGGCCGTTGGGAAGTCACTGCCTCCACCTGGGTGGAAGCAGATAAGAACCTGCCCAACGGTGAGAGCCAGGCCCGTCACCTGCTTTTAACCCGCCGCTATCTTCGCCAGCTTCTCGATCTTAAGCCGGAAAATTTCAGCCTGGACTTCGAGCCGGATACCTTCGGCCACAGCGCCAACGTGCCTGAAATCCTGGCCTCTGCCGGAGTCAAATATTATTATCACTGCCGGGGCGATAAGAACCCCAGCCTGTACCGCTGGCTGGCCCCCTCCGGTAAATCTATCCTGGCTTACCTGGAACCCTTCTGGTACCTGGGTTACGTCGATCCATCCCTGGCGCGGTTTGTGCCTTCTTTTTGCCAGCAGTTCGGCCTGGACATGGCCCTGCGCGTTTACGGCGTAGGCGACCATGGCGGAGGTCCCACCCGCCGCGACCTCCAGCGCATCCTTGATATGGACACCTGGCCGGTCTTTCCGACCCTGCGCTTCGGCACCTTCGCCGAATATTTCGCCCAGGTTGAAAAAATAGCCGGAAGGCTGCCCGAGGTCAAGGGCGAAATGAATTTTGTGTTCACCGGCTGTTATTCCAGCCAGAGCCGCATCAAGAAAGCCAACCGGCTGGCCGAAGCGGCCCTCGACGTATCCGAACGGTTTTGCGCCCTGGCGGCGACTTCCGGCGCGGCTTACCCCCACACTGCCTTTACCAAAGCCTGGCGCAATACCCTTTTCAACCAGTTTCACGATATCATCCCCGGTTCGGGGGTGATCGACACGCGCGAATACGCCCTGGGGTTATTCCAGGAAAGCCTGGCCCTGGCCAACAGTCAGAAGATGCGCGCCTTCCAGGCCCTCCTCCCACCGGAAGAAATCGACCACCCGCAGGAAGGTGCGCCTGCCGTTACTTCCGAAGGCGCCGGGGTGGGTTTCGGGGTTGAGCAATACAGAAGTCTCGCAGGTCTCGCGCGGCAGCGGCGCAGCGCGCCTGTTCCACATTTTCAACCCGAGCCCCTGGCCGCGCCGCCAGGTGGTCGAGATCACCGTCTGGGATTGGGACGGCGATCTGCAACGCCTGGCTTTCCAGGACGCCGCCGGACAGCCCGCCCGCTGCCAGCTCTTCGACCAGGATTTCAACGATTATTGGGGACACCGTTACCTGCGCGTGTTGGTGGAAGTCGCCGCCCCAGCCGGCGGCTATACCAGCCTGGTGTTGAACGAATCAAACGTCCGCCTGGATTCAATCGTCTATCCTAACGACCCACGCACCGAAGAACCCCAGACCTTCCTCCTGGAAAACCAACACGTCCAGGCGCGTTTCGACCCGCGCAGCTTCGCCCTGGTCTCGTTGATCGATAAAGCCAGCGGCGAAGAGCTGGTGGCGCTGGCCCGCCCAGCGCTATTCCGCTTGATCCAGGAGGACGACCGGGCCGGTATGACCGCCTGGATCGTCGGTCGCTACATGCAAGTGCAACCCCTGGTGGATAACGTCCGCCTGGTGAAATTCGACTCAGGCGGGCCGCTGCGCCAGTCGCTGGCGTACGAGATCACCTGGGGTTCCTCCCGCCTCAGTGTGACCGTTGCGCTGGATGCGGGCAGCTCCAGCCTGGAGTACGCCCTGGAGTGTGACTGGCACGAGATCGGACGCCACGCCCAGGGAGTGCCGCAGCTCAACTTCTGCCTGCCGGTTAATTTTGCCTGCCAGGCTTACCGCTATGATATCCCCTTCGGGACGATCCAGCGCCAGCCGGCTGACCAGGATGTGCCCGCCAATTCCTGGGGAAGCGCCATCAGGCAGGAAACTTCGGCTAAAAAGACGATCCAGATTGTCAGCGAGGGCAGCTACGCTTTCCGCGGGGTAGATGATGCGCTGGCCCTGACCCTCCTGCGCAGTTCCTACGATCCCGATCCGTATCCCGAAATTGGCCTGCACCGGCTGCGCTTCGCCGTCAACCTGGCCGGTGCGGCTGCCTCGAACAAGGATCTTATTTCTGCCGCCTACGATTTCACTCACCCGCTCGACGTGATTTCCGGGGCCAGCCGCCGGCCTGCTTCCAGCGCCCTGGTTTCCCTGGAAAGCGGCGTAGCGGCCGTGTCGGCGATCAAGGCGCCGGAGGATGGGGAAGCCGGCGAGCTGGTGGTGAGGGTTTACGAGACCGAAGGCCAGGCCACGGCGGTCAAGCTCAAGTTCAGCCGAGAGGTCTTGCAGGCCGCCCTGGTCGACCTGCATGAACAGCCATTGAGGGACGCTCAACCGGTGAAGGTCTCCGGCCGCGAAGTATCCTTTGAAATCTATGCTAACTGCATTGCCACATTGCGTCTGAAACTGGCAATTTAAAGGCTCCTCACACACGGAGAATCCCATGCAACCAATGACTGGACGAGAACGCGTTATGGCCTCTCTGCACGGCCAGGAATGCGACCGGTTGTGCTGGTCGCCCTTGATCGATAACTATTTCACCTCGTCCTTGCCTGCGCAGGGCTTCCAGCGCACCGACTGGCAGGACGCCTACCGGCTGGTCGGAGCGGATATCATCGAGCGCCACACCCCTACGATTCAATCCTTCGAGGACGATACGATCGCCAGAAAAATTATCTCGCATGGCAGCCAGGAAGTGGAATTGATCGAAACCCCGCTGGGCAGCCTGACCATTGAGCGAGGCACCAACGCCTGGGAAGCTGAACACGTTACGCGCTTCCCCCTCCGCACCGTCGCCAACATCCACACCTGGGAATATATGGTCGAACACACCCGCCACCGGGAGGATTATGCCACATTTCGCGAGCATGACCGGCGCATCGGGGCGGATGGGATCGCCACCACCAGCTCGCCCATGACACCCTTGATGCAGTTCATGGAAAATCTAAGCGGCATCCAGGATACTTACTACCTGCTGGCTGATCATCCTGCCAAGATGCAGGCCTGCCTGGAGCTGATGCTGGCCAAGAATAAAGAGGCATTTCGTCTGATCGCCTATGGCCCGGAGGCCGTCGTCATCACCTACGAGGATACCTCCTCGACCATCCTCAGCCCGGCTGTGTGCCGCAAGTACTGCGCCCCGGTTTTGAACGAATACGCCAAGATCTGCCACGCCGCCGGCAAACTATACTTGACCCACATGTGCGGAAAATTGTCCGCCTTCAACCCACAACTGAAGGCCGGTTTGCAGGACGGCTTCGAATTGGTCTGCCCACCCACTACCGGCGACATCTGGGCCTACGAAGCCCGCGCTGCCTGGGGCGCCGATAAGATCATCGTGGGCGGGCTGGAACCGGCTGCTCTGGAGCGCATGACCGCCGCCGAGACGACTGAATACGTAACCCGCATCCTCGACCAGATGCCCACCTTCCGGCGCTTCATCCTCGGCACCGGCGACGCCACCGCCCACGCCACCCCGGTGGCCAACCTGCGGGCGATCAGCGACCTGGTGCAGCACTACCCGTGGAAATAAACGCCAGGATGCCCACCCTCACCCCCCAATCCGTCCTCCGGCAAACCTTTGGTTACGAGCAGTTCAAACCCCTGCAGGGCGAAGTCATCCGCAACGTACTCGACCGGCGCGATACCCTGGCGGTCATGCCAACCGGCGGCGGAAAATCGTTGTGCTACCAGATCCCGGCGCTGATCTTTCCTGGGCTGACCGTGGTCGTCTCACCCCTGATCGCCCTGATGAAAGACCAGGTGGAGCAGCTTACCCAGCTTGGCATTCCGGCCCTGTTCTTGAACAGCTCGCTGTCCTACGCAGAGTACGAGGCGAACATGGCCCGCGTGGTGGACGGGGAGATCAAACTGCTGTATGTCGCCCCAGAAACTCTGCTGACCACCCGCCTGTTCGGCCTGCTGGGAAGCGTTTCTCTCGACTGCCTGACCATCGATGAAGCGCATTGTATTTCGGAGTGGGGGCACGATTTCCGTCCAGAATATCGCCAACTGGTGGAAGTACGCCGGCGTTTTCCGCAGGCGGTCTGCCTGGCCCTGACTGCCACTGCCACCCAGCGGGTCAGGGAAGACATCCAAGCTACGCTGGGTTTTACCGATGCAAACCAGTTTATCGCCAGTTTTAACCGGGAAAACTTGTTTATCGAGGTGCGACCCAAGAAAGACCCGGCTTCCCAGACCATCCAGTTCTTGCAAGGTTTTGCCGGCCAATCCGGCATCATTTACTGCTTCTCCCGCCGGCAGGTGGATGACCTGGCCAGCCTGCTCCAACGCCAGGGGTTTTCCGCCCGCCCTTACCACGCCGGGTTGACCGACGAAGAACGTAAACGCAATCAGGAACTGTTCATCCACGAGGATGTCCAGATCATCGTCGCTACCATTGCCTTTGGCATGGGGATCAATAAGCCCAACGTGCGCTTTGTCCTCCACTACGATCTGCCCAAGAGCGTGGAAGGCTATTACCAGGAAATCGGGCGGGCCGGTCGGGATGGGCTGCGCGCCCACTGTTTGCTGCTCTACGGCTACGGCGACTTTCAAAAGCTGAAATACTTTATCGATCAAAAAGAAGGTCTCGAACGCCAATCGGCCATGCAGCACCTGGAAGCCCTCAAGCGCTTTGTGGAGAGCGACGTCTGCCGGCGTATTCCCCTGCTGGCCTATTTTGGGGAAAAATTCACGGCGGACAACTGCGGCATGTGCGACGTGTGCGCCGGCGTTTCCGCCGCGCAAGTCCAGGCTGATATCACCATCCCGGCCCAGAAGTTCCTTTCCTGTGTCATCCGCACCGGCCAGCGCTTCGGCGCTACTTACATTGCCCACGTGCTGCTCGGCCTGGAAGATGAAAAAGTACACAATAACGGCCACCAGAACCTGTCGACTTTCGGCGCCGGCAAAGAGCTGTCGCGCAAGCAATGGCTGGATCTCGCCCGGCAGCTCCTTCACCTGGGCCTGCTGGCCAAAAACGAAGCCTTTGGCAGCCTGAGTTTGACTCCCAGGGCTTACGAAGTATTAAAATCCAGGGAAAGCATCACCGGTTTTGTCCAGGTGGAGGCGCCAAAGCCGGCCGCCCCGGATCAATACGATCAAGACCTGTTCGACCTGTTAAAGAAGAAACGCAAAGAGCTGGCTGACGCCGCCCACCTGCCACCATACGTGGTCTTCTCCGACCGCACCCTGGTGGAAATGGCGGTTTATTATCCGATGAGCCCTGCCAGCCTGGCAAAAATATTTGGCATCGGCGCCGTCAAAGCTGCCCGTTACGGGCATACATTTATGACGCTGATCCGGGAATACTGCCAGCCGCGCCACATCTCTGAACGGCCAAAGCGTGCCGTCCGGCCTGCGACGCCTAAGGCACCCAAAAATCTCAGCGCCAGGTACACCCAGGTCGGCGAAGCCTTCAATGCCGGGGAATCCATCTCCCAGTTAATGGAACGCTACCAGGTGCAGCTTGGCACCATCCTCGACCACCTTTCCACCTTCGCCCTGCAAGGGCATGCCTTGCGCCGCGACGAAACCATCCTGTCCTATTCGAACCTGCCAGCCGAACCGCGCCAGGCAGTTTTGGCAGCTTTTCAAGACGCCGGGGCTGAACGGCTGAAGCCTGTCTTCGACAAGCTGAATGAAGCAGTTTCCTACGACGAACTAAAGGTTTTACGCCTGTATTTCCTGGCCAGCCAGGATCATTTATAATCAATCAGAACACCTACGGCCGCTTCGACGCCAACGATAGCTGGCAGGTCCTGCTCAACAGCCTGGATTTATTCCGTTGGCTGGCAATGGAAGTCGCCAGCCGGCTGGATTTCTCATACCCGGGCAGGATCGAACAAAACACCACCCGGCTCATGCAGCTTCTTTACAACGGAAAATCATTGGAAGAATAGGCGTTTATGCCAGAATCCCTCTTTGACGTGCTCATCCTCATCGCCAGGCCGGCAGCCGGCAAGAGCGAGATCATCCACTTCCTGAAGAATACCCCGCTGGACCAACGCCAGCCGCGTTTTCACGTGGGGGCTATCGATGAAATCGATGATTTTCCCATGTTGTGGACCTGGTTCGAAGAAGATGATCTCCTGGCCCAAATGGGGCATGCCCGCCTGCACACGACCGCTGACGGGTCATTCCGCTGGCTGTACCTGTGGGACGTGCTCATCCGCCGCATTTCCCTGGAATATCACAAGCGCCTGCGTGACCGTTCTGCCAGCCCGCAGCCGGTGACCACTCTGGTCGAATTCGCCCGCGGTAAACAGCACGGCGGTTTTCGGCGGGCTTTCAAACACCTTTCGCCGGAATTATTGAGCCGGGCCGCCATCCTGTATGTCAACGTGCCCTACGCCGAGTCGCTGCGCAAGAACCGGCGGCGCTATAACCCTGACCGTCCCGACAGCATCCTGGAACACGGCCTGTCGGATGAAAAAATGCAGCAGCTTTATTGCGAGGTCGACTGGCAGGAGCTCACCCACGCTAAACCCACCGGTTACCTGGCCATGCAGGGCATGCAGGGCATGCAGGGCTTACGGGTGCCGTACGTGGTCTTCGAAAACGAGGACGACGTGACCACCCCTGGCGGAGAAGCCCTCGGCCAGCGCCTGGAAACCGCCCTCACCGCCTTGTGGCATCTGTATACAGCTTCCCATTGAGCGAATAAGCCGTCAGCCAGCCATTCTCATCCGTAATATACAGCACCCCGTTGGCCACGATCGGGCTTTCCCAGTGGAAACGGGCTACCTGGGGATCGCTCCACACCTGGTTGCCGGTCAGCGGGTCGAGGGCGCGGATTCCACCACTGCTGGCATAGAACAATATTCCATTTACCACGATTGGGGAGGTCCCTCCCACCGGCTGGGTCCATTGCGACTGAAGGGCAGGCGTCCCGTCGCGGTCGACCGCCAGCTTCAACCCGGAAATGCCGTTGGCGCTGGCAATGAAAGCCCACGTGCTGCCACCGGCCGGGTTGACCCACACCGCCGGCTGGGTGTACACCCCGTCCCCCTGCGGGAGCGGCAGGGTCTGCCCTACCTCGCCGCCGCTGTGGCCTGGTCCGCCCTGCCCGCTCAGGTTGTCCAGGTTAATCAGGCGCAGTATCCCATCTTTGCCGCTTTGCAGTGCCAGGTGGCGCACTTTACTTTGCGGCGGAACAGGCAGGATGGCCGGGGCGGTCGTACCCAGGTCCTGGTCGGTCACGTCCAACTGGTTGAAATTGTCCGGCGTGTAGCTGTCCAGCGGTCCGCCGTTGGCCCCGCTTCCGTCCAGGTTCAGGGCGAAGACTGTATCGCCCCAATCGTACAGGCCGGGGTTGAAATGCCCGTTGCCGGTGACCATGTAGATTTTGTGCGTGTCCGGATCGTAAATCACCGGGGCGCGCGACCAGATGCCCGACTGCACATTCGGACAGTCCGGGGAGCCCGGCCTCTGCAAGAAGTGCACGGTCTGGTTGCTGCACAGTGAGTTGAACACACGCTGGCTGGCATTGGCCAGGTTGATGGCGGTGATATGCCCCTGGTAATCGCCCCGGTCGCCCAGGTAGCCGCTGTTGGCCACGTACAGGTAGCTGCTGCCGTCCAGCGCGCTGACAATGCTCAAAGAGGCTGAGCCTTTTTCGTTGAAAGGTTTGGTGGTGGCCAGCTCCGGCCAGCCGCCGCCCTTGATCTCCTGCCCGTCGCCCACCTGGTATTTGTGCACGTAACCGTCCAGGCCGTAGCTGTAGACAAACTGGCGGTTGGGATCGATGGCCGGCGAAGAAGTGGTGTAACAGGGTTGGGATCCCAGGTTGATCAGGCAGCCGTTCGGGCCGTACTGCTGCGCCCACACCCGGGCGCCCGTGCCGGCGTCCAGGGCGGTAATGTACCCATCCTTGGTGGTGAGGAAGAGCAAATCCACCGTCCCCTGGGCAGTTTGTACGCCGTGCAGGTAAGCCGGGGCGCCATCCGCCACGGCGGGCAGGTTGATCTGGAATAGTTGCTGCACGCCGGCCACGTTGGCGGGGGTGATACGCCTTTCCAGCGTGTTGTTGCCGCTGTGCTGGGCGTTTCCGTTGAACTGCGGCCAATCGTAAGCCTGGTAAGAGGACGCCGGGGTACTGTGGAGTATTTTGCGGGCTGGGAGAAGGAGCAGGGGTGAGGGTATGGATGATCTCCACGGCGACATGCGTGCTGGTGGGAGCCACGGCCGTGGAATTCACCTGGGGGGAAGCCTGGCTGGTGCAGGCCATAATGAACAGCATCCCAGCCAGCAGGAGGCTGAGGGAGGCGCGGAAACGGAAGTGAGGAATGATCATAATAAATACCATTAAAGTAACAGATAATATACCATCATTATATCAATTTAGGCCAATAAATTCAAACCAGCGGTATTCTAATTCATTCCGTGAAATTGTAGTTTTTTACGCCGATCCTTACTCCGACCTGTTTTCCCCACAGCATACATAATACCAGGCTTACCACCTGCCAGTTCGAAAAATTTAATGGCGCTCGAACACAGATAGTTAAACTGGATCACAATGCATGCATTTGTTAACTTTAAATCCGTCATCAATAGCAAACTTTTCAGCTTCATTTAAGCTAAATGGACCACGCCAACATCCATTTTCCTCGTTTGAAGTATTGTGAGTACCTTTCCCTTCCTTACATTGAGAACAAGTCGAATAATGTATCCTAGCTTGCCGACCATTAGCCTGCCAATTCTCGTACACGAAATATCTTGTCTTGGTATTTCGTAGATTTTCATTTGTTCTAGTTTTCCCGTCCATCCAATCCTCCTTATTACCAGAGCACCATCAATTTTTTTTATTCTTAACCATTTACTTGCGCATCAACTCCTCTATCCTAATTATCTTTATTTCCCGGCGGTATCCTATGGGCTAATCTTACCGCTTCACGGCATTTTTTGATTTGGGCTTGAATGTCCGGTATATCATATTTTATTGCTTCATGCTTCGACACAAGCTCTTCAAGAAGCTTGAATGCCCTTGGATCTCTGGGGTTGGTTTCAACGGCTTTGATATAAAACACTGCTGCCTCTGGATATTTACCCTGCCCTTCCATCGATATTCCAAGGTTTTTATAGGCGTTATGTTTACGAGGTTCAATCTTTATGGCCGCTCTGCAATAGGATTCTGCTTCTACATACTTATTGAAGTAATTCAAGCAATAACCCAAATTATTATTGATAAAATACCACGTCGCTCTGTTTGTGGGTTCGAGGGAGAGGGCCTGTGAATAGAAGACGATAGCTGTTTCATAGTCTTGAGTCTTTTCCATTAAACAACCCATAGCTAAAAGATAGGACGCCTTTTTCTCTGGGTCATCTGTATTCGCCATGAGCCGATTAAGATATTGTGTGGCTATTTCAGGATGTCCAATCTGACTGTTAAGGCAAGCTAGATTAAAAATGGTCTGTTCTAATTGCTTTTCATGATACGCTAACTTTTTCAAGAGTATCTTCTCGGCCTCTGCTGCTGAAACACGCTTTCCTTTTGGCTCTGGAGGGATTGGCATACGAAAAGGAATTTTGTCTGGCATGGTTCACCTCACGAAATTGTTGGACATTCCAACATAAAATTACCTGAATTTTTCCATTGAAGCTTGATAGCTTAACTTTATAATAATAAAATCATTGTAGCACTTCAAAAATAATAAATCTGAGAAATAATTAATTCAGAATTCTGTGTTATAATCCCGACCTTGGCGGCTTATCCGCCAGCAGTGATCGTGCTCGGTTTTTGGCGCCTTGCCGGTTTCAGCAAGGCGCTTTATTATTTCAGGAGAAAGTTGAATGGATTCACCCTTTGTAAATTTGGGCCTGCATAACCAGTTTATCCAGGCCGTTGAGCAGCTCAATTTCGACCAACCCACCCCCATCCAGACCGCCGCTATTCCCGCCCTGCTGGAAGGTCGCGACGTGGTCGGGCAGGCGCAGACTGGCACCGGGAAGACGGCCGCCTTCGCCCTGCCCATGCTGCAGAAAATCCAACCGGGCAAGGGCACCGTGCAGGCCCTGGTGCTAGCCCCTACGCGCGAGCTGGCCATCCAGGTGGCCGAAGCCACCAGCCAGATGGCCTGCCATTCACCGGCGCGCATCCTGGCCATCTACGGCGGGCAGCCTTATCGCATCCAGACCCGCCAGTTGGAACACGGCGTGGACGTGGTGGTCGGCACCCCCGGCCGCCTTCTGGACCTGATCGACCAGGGCGTGCTCGACCTGGGCGAGGTGCGCTTCCTGGTGCTGGACGAGGCCGACGAAATGCTCGAAATGGGTTTCATCGAGGACGTGCAGACCATCATGGCGCATATCCCCACCAAAGTGCAGACAGCTCTCTTCTCCGCTACCCTGCCCCCGGCGGTGCGCAAGATGGCCGAAAAGTACCTGACCGACCCGCAAGAAATCCTGATCCACCCCGAGCAGCGCACGGTGGCCGAAACTGACCAGCGCCTCTGCCGGGTGAAAGAAGACCATAAACTATCAGCGCTCACCCGCCTGATCGAAATGGGCGAGGTGACCAGCGCCCTGATTTTCACCCGCACGCGACTGCGCGCCCAGGAATTGGCCGATGAATTGATCCAGCGCGGCTACCCGGCTGAAGCGCTGCACGGCGATTTGAACCAATCCAGGCGTGAGTACGTGCTCAACCGCTTCCGCCAGCACGCCATCAGCATGCTGGTGGCCACGGATGTAGCGGCGCGCGGGTTGGATATCGAAGACGTCTCGCACGTCATCAACTACGACCTGCCGGCGGATGGCGAAGATTACGTCCACCGCATCGGGCGCACCGGGCGGGCCGGGAAAAAAGGCATCGCCATCACTTTCCTCACCCCGCGGGAGGGCGGCTTGATGAGCCACATCCAGGCTTTTACCCGCCAGAAAATCGCCGAAATGCCGCTACCTACCCGTGAAGATGTACTCGCCAGCCGCGACGAACACTTTATCAAGCGCCTGACCGAACAGCTCAGCGGCAAAGACTTCGAACGCTCGCGCCGCCTGGTGGCCAGGTTGGCCGAGTCACAGATGGACCTGGCCGACATCGCTGCCGCCGCCATTCAACTGGCGCGCGCCGGGGAATCCCTCCTCAAACTCGATGCGCCCGTCGAAACCGCCAAACCCAGAACTGAGGTTACCTTTGACCGGAAGGTCAGAAACGACGAGCTCTTCCAGGCAGAAAGGCCCGTTCACGCCGACCGGAACCCCCCTTTCAAACCTGGCAAGACATGGCAGGAAGGCAGCCAAACCCAGCCGCGCCACCAGCAGGAACCCGGCATGGTGACGCTGTGGATGAACCTGGGGAACACGCACGGGCTGCGTCCCGGCGATGTGGTCGGCGCCATTGCCAGCGAAGTGGGTATTCCAGGCCGCGCCATCGGTGAGATCGATATCCGCACCGACCACACTTTCGTGGATGTCCTTGAAAAACACGTTCGCACCGTCCTGCGCAGCAGCGATGGGCAGTATTTTCTGCACGGCAAATCGGTGACCCTGCGCCTGGCTAACTGAAAAGCGCGGTTTTTGCAGCCGTCAATGGGAGCTACGGCACGATCACCTTGATCGCCCCCGGCTTGACCCTCACTACCACCGGGGTGTGCCCGATCATCTCGCCGTCGCCTTCCACATCCACCGGCGGGTCGGCGGTGACTTTGATCTCGGCCCCCTGCCAGTGCGGAAAGATGTCGAGGTCCTCGGTGCGACCGACCACCCGCGAAGCCACCGTCAGCAGGCTGCCCAGGTCGGCTTTGCGGATGACAAATACGTCCAGCAGGCCGTCGCTGATGCTCACAGTGGGCGAGAGCATCAGGCCGGGCAAACCGAAATTGGCAGCATTGGCAATCGTGCACGACTGCCCCTCGATGAAAATATCTTTACCGTCGATGGTCAGGTGAAAATTGGAGGGTTTGCAGGAGTTGAGCGCTTCGATGGTCGCCATGGCGTAAGCCACCACGCCAAAACGGTCTATCAGGTCGCGGTCGGCCTCCTTGACGATGATGGCTTCCAGGCCGAATCCGGCGCGCATCATGAAGCAGGTATCGTTGACAAAAGCGGCGTCGATGGACTTGACCTGATGGGCGGGGTTGACCAGCAGGGCACAAGAATCACGCAAAAGACGTGGCAGGTTGAGCTCGGTCGCCAGGACGTTACCGGTCCCACCGGGTAGAATGGCCAACGGCACCTGGCTGCCAACCATACCGGCCGCCACATCCATGATCGAGCCATCCCCACCGTACACCGCCACGATATCCACTCCCTCCTGGATGGCCCGCCGGGCATGGTGCTGTCCGTCGCCGAACTGGTTGGTCAGGCGGATATCCCAATGATAGCCGGCCTCGTGGAAAACGCGGTTGAAGGTCTTGAGCAGCGGGCTGTTTTGCCCGGCGGCCGGGTTGAGGATGACGGTCAGGCGCCCGACCTTCTTCTGGAAGGGCAGGACACGCCTCAGCCGGCCGAGCAGGCTCGGGCGGATCTTGACGGGGATGGTGGCAGAGGGGTCTTTAGCGAAGAGGCTCATGCATTTAATTTACCACAAACGTGGCAAATTTACGATCAGTCTTATTCAAGAACCCGGCGGATAACATACTGGAGGAACTGACCCAAAACAGGGATCATGTGGATCTGCCCGTCCAGGTCGATGATGGCGAGCCAGTAGTTACTGACGCCGACCAGGGGTTCGACCGCCCAATCCCAGGAAAGCACCCTTTACTACCTTGTTAGGCGAGAGGGATGCCGTACCCAGGCATGTACGGGCGGGTTTTTTCACGTTGATCACCCTTTCCAAGAATCTTCTGTTTTGTTATTACTTATCTCTCTTGCACACGTTAGCAAAGTTGGATGTTAGTTAGGCTATTCTGGACTAGTGTGGTAATAGATTTGGAATCACCTTCTTCAATTCAATAACCGGTACCGGGCAGTCTTTCCAATCGTTTTCCCAGCAAACTACGTAGTGGCATTTTCTTTTCGTTTTCAGGTGTGCTTTAAATCCACTCGCTCTAAATTCAAATTCTATGTACTTTCGTACATAACCATTGGAGACTTTCATAAAGACAGCTGCATCGGGAAATCTAGTACGAATAACTTCAATTATTGGAAACCCCAGCTCTTCTCGGAACCCTACAAATAATGCGACTACGCCCATTTCGTTAGTTGGAGTCCAGCGCATGACACCTAGTTCCATTGGGTCTCCTACAATATCATCAATGTCATCCGATTCTTCATCCACTGTCAGGATGACCTCCCCATCTTTGAGAATATCCTGATCGATGACAAAATTATCTTCTTTTAATTCTACGTATGAGGAAATAAGAGCCAAAAACCAATCCACTTCATGTGGCTGAAGTTCATATTGGTCTCGGAATTTTATAGCCGACTGGCTAAACTGGATATAATTTTTCCCCCAATCGTTACCTTTCAAATTATCCAATCTACCCAGGATAGATAAACCATCTTGTGTTGCATTCACCCAAACATTGTTATTTATAGGGTCAGCAAGGTAGAGTAGGAGGGTAGCTAAACCTTTACTGGCCCCTTTTACTTTTAATATCCTTTAGACAAATATTTAGAGCGCTTTCGACTCCTTTGTTCGAAAAAAGTAGTTCATCTAGCCATTTAGATAGTATATCTGGCTCAGTCTGAAATATTAGATTACGGTTAGGAGTTGCTAGAAGGGCTCCAAACCAGTGTTTGCTACCTTCATAAATATCAACCGTATCGAATATTTGATTGAGAATATCTTGGGTATAACGACCTCTGTATTCCTGTAATAACTGCCAAGCACGCTTTTCTCTTTCAACCTTATATTGGAAGTCTCTTGCTTGAAAGTGTTTATAGATCTGGTTTTCTTTTATCTTTTTAATTAAATCCTTTTCATTGTTTAATAGAATCTCGGTCATTTTTTTATTCCTTTCTCTACTTATTCAAGAAACTATTGTCCCTTTTCAAATACCCATGGATATCGCGCATAAATATATTCTACCCATCCTTTTATCTCTGGTAAATCTTCTCCCGAAAGCGTTCCAAAAAGCTGCTCGGTACCTACGCTGGCGAACTTTCCCTCGGGCTTGACCAGTTTTTTCCAAACCTCGATGGCGGTCCCGCCAATTCCTTCCAATTCAGGAGAGGTGATTTTATGGAAATCGGTATTATGGGCCGGTGCAATATGTAAAAGACTGACCAGATCTGCGCCATTTTCGTGTACTTTTTCCATCTCCTGGGTCAGGAACTGCTGGCGCATAAACTGGTAGAAAGGCTCGTAAAACAGGGCATCAAAACTTGGTAAAAAGGTCTTATTGATTGGGCAGTCGTCTGGATCATAGAGATGACGGTAAATCTTAGTTCGGTCTTTGCCAGGTTTGGAGAATTTCAGGCAAGTCCCACCGTAAAATTCGGTGTATTTCCATTCAATTAAAACAGTATGTATTCGCTGGTCTATCTGCCTGAACCTGACGGCTGCGTCTGTACTGGTGTAGTTTGCGCCGCGGGTGCGTTTTCCGTTGCGTGAAATCTTCTCACCCAGGTAATTTTCACAACCTATCCATTCAAAGGTAACAAACTGCTCATCTTCAACCGGCAGCATTTCCTGCAATTGCGGAAAAATGGGCCGCAGCAACCGTGCCAAAGTGTACGGTTTATCTGCAAACGGAAAGAGAAAGTTGACGCAGCAAACCTGTGAATTGCACAGGTGGTTGCTTGGCTTGCCGTCATGCCCATCGTGCCACTTGATCTCATGCTTGGCAAAGAAGTCAGGCGCGGTTTTCCGTATTTCCGGGTAAAGGTTCTGCTCGGCATATTCGACCGGAAAACAAAAAGGACGGTATTTTGTCCTATAAAAGCCTTCGGCACGTGCAACCTCAGAAAAATATGGCGAGCTGACTTTGAAATCTGCCAGTCTCTCCTTTTCGCTTTCGAGAAATGCACCCATTTTTGACCCTTCTATTGTTGAAAATTATTTATGTGGATGTACTTACCGTGGTCTTTTTACTTTTTCCACCCTCTTCTATCTCATTATAGCTGAATTAGGTTTGTTGCGGGCCCAAACCTTGCCAAGGCTGCGAACAAGGATTTTTATGTGGCGGGTCAGTAGGGGAGGATCTGGGCCATAAGTGATCGACGCCATCCATTGTCCAGACCCTTCCCTACGTTGGCCTTCATTTGCTTTGATTGCCGTCATTCGCTCTTCCCGCCGCACTAGACAATATTAGCCTAGAATTAGTGAGGTTTTTTGGTTGGTTTTGGAGGGTGGGGTTTTTGGGTTGGGTGCACGGGGTGAGGTTTTTGGGTCGAAGGTATGGGGGTGGCATTGGGAGTGTACGTGGGCAAGGGACCAGGTGGTATGGCTTCAGTCGAATAAGGCGTCGGGGTATCCGTGTATATCGCCGCCGGTGCAGTTTCGGTGAGTAGAGGGACCGTTTGACTGATTGCTGGGGTATTGGGCGCAGAGAAAGCTTTCGTGGCTGATGGAAGAGGAGTTTGTGTACCCGTGAACACAGGCTGCGGGGATTTCTGCAGGGTGGGGGTCCACGTCGGGCTTGGGATGGTATTGAGAGAATTGAATGGTGTTGCTGTAGGTACTGGAGATAGAAGTTCAGCCGTAACAGAAGCTAACCGCAAGGCAATATCGCCTGGTTGAAGACCAGCATCTCTCATTTTATCGCCAATAATAGCCAGACCAATATTCTGCACCTGCCCGGTCGGCTGGGTGCCGCTGTAATCTGCCGTTGATCTGGCCAACAAAGATGCCGGCAAGATAACGTCTTTCTGGTTGAGGTTCATCCACTAAATCAGGATCATCACCAGCAGGCAAACTATTCCCAGCAGCAGAACCAATACCAATGATTTTGCCCAAAAATATCGCCCAGGTGTCCTTTTCTCTCGAAACGGTCCGGGCACCTTCCCCTCAAGCTGGTCTTTAGAATCAAGGCTCATGGGCTAGAAATCATGGCGATAAAGGCATCCACAACCTGTGGATCAAAATAAATACCCCGATTTTCGATGAGATATTTTAAGACCTCTTCCTCAGGTATGGCTTTTCTGTAAATACGGTCGGAAATCATTGCATTCCAGACATCTGCAACTGTAAAGATGCGTGCTGCGAGGGGAATCTCCTCACCTTTCAACCCGCGCGGGTATCCGCTGCCGTCCCATTTCTCATGGTGACAATAAGGGATATCGATGGCTGGCTGTAGATATTCGATTTGGGAAAGCATCTCATAGGCGTATTGGGGATGTTTACGCATTTCAGCCCATTCTGTTTCTGTAAGCTCTCCTGGCTTCTTCAAAATAATATCCGGTACCCCAATCTTACCTACGTCATGCAAAAGTGCGCCGCGGTACATATTGGTCAGATCCGTTTCTGATAACCCCATTCTCTGCGCCAGCCGTACGGCCAGCTCAGTAACTAGCTCTGAGTGTTGGGCTGTTTCATTATCTCGCAAGTCAATCGCTCCCGACCAGCCCAATAACGTGCTGTCGTAGGCTTTCATCAGATCGTTATGCGATTGGGTTATGCTGGCGATCATGCGGTTGAAATTCTCGGTTAGGACGGTCACTTCATCGTGGGATTGAGGCTGGACTTTTACGCGTAGATTCCCTTTGGCGATTTCTTTTGAAGCGCTCACCAAATTTAGCAATGGACGCGTGATAAAGTTGGCGATTATTCCACCGGTAATCAGGACTAAGAATAGTCCTAACCCAACCAGGATGGCGATTTGAAACCGGGTACTGCTGCTGGTTTGGATAAGAAAGTTTTTAGGGATGGCTGTACCAATCAACCCGGCGTTATTTCCGTGTAACTTCCAGGCTCCCAAGATTTCGGCATAATCGATATTACTAAAGGTCAGGCTGCGCTGGCGATCACCATCTATGCGCAGACTGCTGTCGGCTTGTGTTGCGATGACAGTCTGGACTTCATCTGTGGTAAGCGAGGGTCCAGTGTAGGTACTGGCAACCGGCATTCCGTTTAAATCATAGATAGTTACCTGGGCAAGGATATCCTTGCGCATATTTTGGACCAGGTCAGTCATTGTTCTACCCACCAGCACCACCCCGGCGAAGTCGCCTGCGCTGTCGTACACCGGTCCAGATACATAAAAATAATCACCCCAATCAGCCCGCCCCAGGCCGCTATATTTATCCGCCTTGTGATCCGCCTGATCATCGATCACATTTTCAATAAAGGGCCACTGCCGGTAATTAAATTCCCCTCCGGAAGCGAAAAGATAATCTTCAACTTTTTGACTGTCAGGACGATGGCGCATACTCAACACCAATTTTCCCTGGGTGTCGAGGAACTCAACCGCGTCTTCTTGATGGCCGATGGTCAGGCCCCAGGTATCCAGGCGAAGCTGTTCTGAATTCCTGGCCTTGAGCGCATCTCCAACCCCCCGGGTATAGGCGAGCAGCCTCAATGTATCCAGGCGTTGGTTTTCCTCTTTCACCATCCATTCAGAAGCCAGCCTGCCGCTTTCCACAAGTTGAGTATTAAAACGCTGGTCAATGTTTTCGAAGATGATCTGATATAAGACGAACGCCATCCCGACCGCCATTCCAAGCGAGATGAGCAAAAACGGTACGGTAATTTTTGCCCGGATCGGGATCCATAAGCCTGAGGATTGGCCATCCGGGCTGTTCCGCTTTGCGCTAAAATTTATCCCCACCATGCTGCTTTTCCTAATCCTGGACATATTCAATCGAAAGAATTTCGAACAGGAACAACTGTTAATCAAACCATTAGAGAACATCCCCAAACCATCTCAATGGCCGGTCAGCCCTTTTAAATCCCAAATAGAAGTAGTATTACAACAACTACTTTCAATTACATTATTGGTGAAAGTACATCATTTGTCAAGAAATTCTTAAGAAACTGTAATTCATAATTTCCCATCCCCTCCATATCTGTTCTTCCATTATCCCAAATCAGCAATCAGCAATCTTCATTCTACAATTCTCCTCCTTCTTTTTGAGGACATCGAATCCTTCTATAGTATGGTTGACTTCTGACTCTGACCTGGTTAGACTTAACCATAAGCTATGGCAAATAGCGGTTGTATTGTGTTAACGGAGGCTTTTTATGAAACGGTCTTTCGTATTAGTGGGAGCCATGTTTGGCTTGCTCACCAGCCTGGCGCTGATGGCCGTGTCTTATCTCGGAAATTTATTGGTTGGACTGCCTTTTCTGCCTTTCGACCTGTTCGATTGGCTTACCCGCCGCCTGCCCGGCTCAGTCGTCGAAACCGGCATCCGCAGCATGGTAGCCATTATCACGGCCCTGCGCCTAGGCCCCACCGCTTCCACCGCCAAGCTGGCCGAGCAGATCCAGGCGCTGGGATTGGTGACGATCACCGGGGTGGTCTTCGGCCTGGTGATGGGCTGGGTGGCGGCCACACGCCGAACCTGGCTGGCCTCCACCGGCTGGGTGGGCGGCGTGCTGCTGTGGCTGGGCATGGCCCTGGCTGAAACCAACCTGCCCCAGGCCGTTCCCAACCTCCTGTTCTTCGGCCTGGTCTGGCTGCTGGTCCTGCTGCTGGGCTGGGGCTGGCTGCTCTACCGCATTATGGATAACTACGCCGGGGACACCGCCCTGCTGGCGGCGGTGAACAGCCTGGCCAGGGTGCCCACCCTGACGTCGCGCGGCTCGCTCACCCGCCGTAATTTCCTCATCACAGCAGCCAGCGGGGCGGCCGGGTTGGTCATCCTGGTGCTTGGCCTGGTCAACTTCCGCCGCGACGAACCAGCGCCCTCCGCCCAGGAGAACCCTGTCCAGGCGCCCGCTCCTACCTACAACCAGCCGTATGGCCCGCAATACACCTCCGGGCCAGCCACATCGCCTTCGCCAGCGGAGCTGGCCAGCCGCTTCGACCCGGCCCCGGGCACACGTCCGGAAGTTGTCTCGGCCAAGGACTTTTACCGCATCGACATCAACACCGTGCCGGCGGCGATCGACGGCGTCGCCTGGCGGCTGGCCATAGCCGGCCTGGTCAATAAGCCCGCCTCGATGACCCTGGATAACATCCTCAACCACGCCAGCGTTTCGCAGGCGGTCACCCTGTCGTGCATTTCCAACCAGGTGGGCGGAGACCTGATCGGCAACAACTTCTGGACAGGCGTGCCCTTCAAGGACATCCTGGCCGAAGTGGGCCTGCAGCCCACCGCCACGTGGATTTCGTTCATGGCCGCGGACGGTTTTTACGAATCTATGTCGGTCAAAGAGGCCATGGACCCGCGCTGCTTGCTGGTCTACGCCATGAACGGGCAGCTCCTGCTCCCAGAGCACGGCTTTCCCCTGCGCATTTACATCCCCAACCATTATGGCATGAAACAACCCAAGTGGCTGACCCAGATCAACCTGACCAATAAACCCGCCGCCGGCTACTGGGTGGAGCGCGGCTGGGATATGGATGCTTTTCCGCAAACCACTTCGGTGATCGACACCCAGGCGGTGAAAAAGAGCTCGATCGCCGCGGATGGAACGCTCCCGCTGGGCGGCATTGCCTGGTCAGGCGTGCGCGGCATCCAGAAGGTGGAAGTGCAGGTCGATAACAGCGCCTGGACGCCGGTCAAGCTGCGCACTCCGGCGCTCAGCCCGCTAACCTGGGTGCAGTGGCGCTACGATTGGAAAGCCGTCCCCGGGTCGCACACGCTCACGGTGCGCGCCACCGACGGCACGGGCGCCCTGCAAAGCGATCAGGATGTTGGCCCTGGCCCGTTGGGAGCCACCGGGCTGCACTCGGTGAATCTAGATTTGTAAAAGGAAAGAAGTATGCCGTCACAACCTCGTCTCGTCAGAAAAGTCGTCCAGCCCCAGAGCGTCATGGAAGGGGCGGGGGTGCTGGTCAGGCGCAGCTTCCCCGGCCGCGCCCTGGATTTCCCCGACCCATTTCTGCTTTTCGACCACTTCGGCTCGGATGACCCGCAGGATTATCTGGCCGGCTTCCCACTGCACCCGCACCGCGGCATCGAGACCGTTACCTACATGCTGGCCGGTACGGTCAATCACCGTGACAGCATCGGCAATTCCGGCGCCATCGGGGCGGGCGACGTGCAGTGGATGACCGCCGGCGGGGGTATCCTGCACGAGGAGATGCCCCAGCCGGTTGAGGGAAAAATGGAAGGCTTCCAATTGTGGGTCAACCTGCCTGCCCAGTTGAAGATGACCCGCCCGCGCTACCAGGGGATCTCCGCTAACGATGTGCCGGTCGTGCAGTCGGAGAACGGTGTCAGCGTGCACGTCATCGCCGGCTACGTCGAAAATGTGCGCGGGCCGGTCGTGGGCATCGCCGCCGATCCGGTCTACCTGGATGTGCACCTGGCCGCCGAGGCGCGCGTCAGCATCCCGACCGTCCCCGGGCATACCGTGCTGGCCTACCTTTACCACGGCCGGGCCGACTTTTTCACCTGCGCCGAAGGCGTGGTCGACATCATCGCCGGCGAGCTTCCCGTGCCGGCGCAGATTAACGCCCCGCGCCTGCTGGTATTCAGCGACGGCGACCAGGTGACCGCCTGCGCCGGGCCGCAGGCCGCCCGCTTCCTGCTGATGATGGGCAAACCCACTGGCGAGCCGATCGTACGCTACGGGCCGTTCGTGATGAACACCCAGCAGGAGATCGCCCAGGCCCTGCAGGACCTGCGCAACGGCACCTTTGTAAAGAGGTAAAACCACGTAAACAGGCAAGAAGCCGTTAGCTGAAAGTTAATCGCCGCCTCAAGGGGAAAGAATGGATAGGGTAGAGGTATGTCTATTAGCCAAAATGTGAAAGATCGCACCTGGAAAGAAATCAGGGAAGCCAGGATCACCGGCATGGTAGAGCATGCCAGGAAACTAAGCATCGTTCTCCTGTCGTATGAAGGGCCTCTATCCGTTTGCCCCACCTGTGGTGGGCGTATCAGTGATAAATGGACGCACATTTCCGACCCCTCGGGAGTCGGCTGCCACGGTTTTCTGACCAAAGAGGTGCGAGAGTTCCGCAAAAATGAATATTAATGACCTGAAAAACCTGGCAAGAAGCTCTTGGTTGGTTACCTTGCGAAGGTTTAGAGCAATCCTCTCTCTTTGACAAATACCCTTCGCAAGGTTTCGTGTTATCAACCTTGCGAAGGGTTCAGGATTAACTGCGAGGTGCTGTTGGAAAACCTTCGCAAGGGAAGCTGGCTACTTTGGTAGAAAAACTCGATTTCATTTTAGTCCAGGCCCTCTAACGCGTAGCGGATGAACGCCAGCGTCCCGTCTACATCCTCTGGCGAAGAATCCTCTCCCCCAAGGTGGCGGCCCTCCCAGGCGCGGCTGGATCAGGGGAACCCAGCAATCCCCCAGATTCTGCTGCGCCCAAGACGCGGCGCTGGCCTTCGAGACGACCTCGCCATTTTGCAGTGTATAAAGGATGCGGCACAGCGATAGGACAATGAAAGACTGGTAGCCACGGAACTGCATTTGGGCCGGTTCATCGAGGATGTGCGCCGCCCACCCAGACAGGTTGATCCGCATGGCCTGCTGCAGTTGGGCAGGGCCGACAGGTTCGATGAAAGTTTGCGGGGCAGGGCCGGCCAGCGTGATGCCGCCTTGGCGCAGGACATAGCGGTGCACATCCCAGGTCTGGTCGTGCTCGGCCATTTTCAAGCGCTCACCCTGGCCGCGCTCGAGATTGGGATGCAGGGCATGCGCCGGTTCGTAGCGCCGGATGGCCGGCAGGGAAATGTAAGAGCCTTCTAACTGGATCGCCCAAATGGAATCCATCTGGGCGATGCGGTCGTGCATGGCCTGGAGTGAGTAGAAAAGGTCGCCGGAGATGTCCACATCCGTGACGACAATGAAATCGATGTCGCTGTCCTGGTCGAAACCGCCGCTGGCCAGCGAGCCATCCAAATACATGCCAATAAAATGACCTTCCAGAATGGGCTGGATGCTCTCGAATAATTCAAGCAGTAGAGCGTTCACGTCAGGGTAAGGGGTAGGGTTATTAATCCCGGTACTCCTCCGCCATTTTAATGCGTTTACTCAGCGCCGGGTGCGAGTAAAGCAGGAACTCCACCCAAGGCTCGGGATCGGTTTCGGCCAGGTTCTGGTTGGCCAGGCGCGCCAGCGCCGAGGCGAACGCCGCCGGCTTGTGCGTGCTGTCCAGGGCATACTGGTCGGCTAGCCGTTCGCGCCAGCGCGACCAGCCGCCGGTCAGCGGCATGGTCACCAGCCCGAAAGCCCCCAACACCAGCCCAAACAGCGGCATGGTGGCCGGGTCGGAAGGCCCCCCGGCGCCCATAGCCGCCGCCCCCCAGCGTAGCGCCAGGGCGGCCAGGAACAACCCGAGCAGGTTGATCAGGCTGCCAAAGGTGATGCCTAGCAGGATATCGCGGTGCACCTGGTGGCCCAGTTCGTGCGCCAGCACCGTCTCGATCTCATCGAGGGTGAATTCCTGGATGAGCGTGTCGCCCAGCACGATACGGCGGGTGTTGCCCATGCCGGTCAGGGCGGCGTTGGCGGCCTTGGTACGCTTGCTCATGTCGAAGGTGAACACCCCCTGCACCCTCGTCCCGGCCCGGGCAGCCAGGCGGGTCAGGCGCTCGGCCAACTCAGCATGTTCCTCGCCCAGCGGGACAAACTTGTTGAAGAGCGGCATGATCAGCACCGGGGCCAGGTTGGAAAGGATGACGGTGAAAAAGACCAGCAGGAGGCCGGCCCACAGCCACCACAAAGCCTGCGAGACACGCAGCAGCCAGTAGATGGCTTCCAGCAGCAGCAGTCCCAGCACCCCGCTGATTGCCAGGCCGATGAGCTGGTCCTTGATCCACCCGCCCAGCGTCTGCACGGATTGGTCGAAGCGGTGGGGCAGGATGAAATCGGAATAGTAGGAAAGCGGCAGGTCAATCAGCAGGTAAATCCCGCCAAATAGGATGGCAAAAGCGGCCACCAGCAGCCACGCGCTGGACATCCAGATTTGCAGGGCGCGGCGTAGGGCCAGCGCGCCGCCGCTCGCCAGCCAGGCCAGCAGGTAAACTGCCCCGACCCCCAGATCTACCAGCATCAGCCGGCGCTGGATGCGGGCGTACACCTTGGCCTTTTCTTGCCGCGCCGGATCGATTGTGTTGGACATACGCCGATTATAGCATTGTAGATTGAGGATTGTCGATTGCTGATTGAGGTGAACCTTAGCAGGTTGACGTCTTACACTGTCCAGAACTCTCCCCTACGTTTAATAAGACTATAATAGAAATAACAATTACGCGTACTTTCGGAGGTGACCTATGCCACGTGTGTCGATTGTCAAAGGCGACGACCGCTTCGCCAACGTGCTTCAGGCGCTGGAACTGGCGGGGAACGACGTAAAACGAAAGATCGGCGGGCGCGTGCTAGTCAAGGTCAACACGGTCATGCAGGATGCGCCGCTAGCAAATACCCACCCCGAGGCGCTGCGGGCGCTGCTGGCCTTCTTGAAGCCGCTCAAACCCGAGCGGGTATGGGTGGGCGAGGCCAGCGGAGACGTTCAGGCGCTGTTCCAGGCCAGCGGTTTTGCCGCCCTACAAAGCGAGTTTGATTTCACCTACGTCGATTTCAACTCGCTGGGCTACGAGCCCTTCGAGCTGATCGACTTGCAGGGTAACCCGTTGCCGGCGCGCATCACCCGCGCCGTCTCAGAGTACGACTGCCTGATCTCCCTCTCACTGCCCAAGGCCCACTCCGATGCGGTCATTACCCTTTCGGGCAAGAATATGATGGGCTTCCTGGAAAATGAGCAGATGTGGCGCATCCACGGTATACGCGAGTTCGGCCGGGACGACAACCTCGTCATTTGCACTAAAACCATCCACAAAAACCTGCGCAGGTTGATGGCCCGGGTGCGCCCGGATGTGGCGGTGCTGGACGGTTTCCACTCCTTCGAAGGCGGGCGCGTGCCGCAGTGCGCAGATGGCGATTACGTCGAACCCCATCTGGCGCTGGCAGGAGCGGACTTCGTTGCCGTGGACACAGTGGCGGCTCAGGTATTCGGCTTCGACCCCCAGGAGATCGGCTACCTGGTGTACGCCGCTCGAGATGGCTACGGCACGCTGAATATGCAGCAGATCGAGCTGACCGGCGTCCCGCTGGCGCAGGCGCGCTTCTCGCTCAAGCCCGCCCCGCGCTTCGAAATCCTCAAGCAGTGGAGGGATTGAGGATTGATGATTTTTGATTGATGCTTGGGGACAATCGGAAAATACAGCTGCTGTAGGGGAGGATCTGGGCAGTGCAAGACGTCAATCCTTTACGGTTCAGACCCTCCCCTACGTGGGCCCGACAAATCCTTGCTGAAATTATTCATTACCTGAAAGGATCATAGCATGAATCTTAACTTGGCAGAATATCTCAATAAAGTCGCCGGCTGCTGGATGGGCAAGAACATCGGTGGGACTCTGGGCGCTCCCTTCGAATGGCGCCGCCAGGTCAACCAGGTCTCTTTTTACACCCAGGATCTACAGGGCGAAGCGCTGCCCAACGACGACCTGGATATCCAGTTGCTGTGGTTGGTGGCGCTGGAAGAGCAGGGCGTGGATATCGACGCCCACCTTTTAAGCGAATACTGGCTCCTCTACGTTACCCCGCATTGGGCTGAATATGGCAACGCCAAGGTGAACCTGCGCGCCGGGCTACCGCCGCCTCTGTCCGGCACCTTCAACAACCCCTACAAGGATTCGTGCGGAGCCTTCATCCGCTCGGAAATTTGGGCTTGCATTTCCCCGGGCTGCCCGCAGCAAGCCGCCCGCTACGCCTACCAGGATGCCATCATCGACCACGGCCGCGGCGAAGGCGCCTATGCCGAGGTCTTCACCGCCGCCCTGGAAGCCACTGCCTTCATAGTGCAGGATATCCCGGCGTTGATCAAGATCGCCCTTTCCTACATACCTGTGGAGTGCGCTGTGGCCGGGGCGGTGCGCCTGGTGCTGGACTGCTATGGGGGCGGGCAGACCTGGCTGGAAGCGCGCTGCCAGGTGTTGGAGCATTTCCGTGGCAGCGCCTTCCAAAACAACCCGGAGACGGTGGCCGCCGAAGACCGCGCCAGGGGCTTCGACCAGGGTCAATTCGGCTGGGATGTGCCTTCCAATATCGGCATGCTGCTGATCGGGCTGCTGTATGGCGAAGGCGACTTTGCCAAAACCCTCACCACGGCGGTCAACTGCGGCGAAGATACCGATTGCACCGGGGCGACGGCCGGCTCGATCTTTGGCATCTTGAACGGGATAGACGCCATCCCCGAAGGCTGGAAAGCGCCGATTGGGCGCAAAATCAAGACCGCCTGCCTCAACCTGGGCGAACTGGGTTACTTCGGCAACCAGCTCCCAGCCGATATCGACGAGTTGACCCGCCGTACCGAACAGGCGGCGCGCCAGGTGATCGATCGCTTTCACCTGCCGGTCAGGCTGAGCGACGCTCCCACTGACCTGGACGGGCTGCCAGCCGCTGCCCTATTGGCCGGCTCGCAGGCCAGCCTGGCCGAGACGCTCTACGCCAGTCCGAACGGGCCGCTTTTCCGCTTCGACTTCTTCGATGTCAGCGTGGATTACGTCGACTCGCCCGAAATTTGCGATAACATGCCCAAAACCATCCTCCTGACGGTGTGGAATAAATATAAAAACCAGGCCAACCTGCGCCTGCGCTGGCTGGCCCCCGAGGATTGGACGATCAACCCGAGCCGTGAAGGGCAGTTCTTTATCTTCGCCGGCAAGGCGGACGCCAACCCGCGCCAGCTGTCCTTCACCTTGCAGGCCCCACGCCTGGTAGATGGGCTGGCGCGCCTGGTGGTCGAACTGGCCGTTGACGCCCGCCCCCAGGTGATGCTGGTGCCCATCACGCTGGTGAATGGGAATTTAAAGCCGGTTTGAATCGAGGTACAAAACTCAGCGGCGTAGGAGGCCACCTTGCGAAGGTTGAGAGCGAGGATCGCAAGATAACGAGCACCCTTCGCAAGGTTTGGTTTCTGGAAGGCAACCTTGCCGGTATTGGCTCAAAAGGCAGTTCATACAGGCAACCTTCCCCACAGAACGGGGATTTCCATCGCAAGGGAAGCCGGAGTTTTAGATCAAGGAACTCTCCAGTAGCTGCCACCCCCGCCTTCTCTTTCCATCAGGTGATCCTCGATCAGGCCACGGCGCAGGCTGGCGGTATCGTCGTGGTAACGCAGCAGGATCTCATTGACCTGCTTTTCAGTGTAGCGTTGCCCTGGATCGAAAGCTTTCAGCACGTAATGCAGCAGCACCAGGAATTTCTTCTCCTGGGCCGGGAAGGTGGTGATGCGGCCCTGGCTGTCGGTAAAGGCTTCCAACACCTTGCGGGTATAAGCGTCCTGGTCGGTGTCCTCCGACAACCTGGGCAGGTTCTCCTCGCGCAGCAAGCGCTGCGACATCTCCTTGAGCACCTCGGTCTGCAAGGCGTAGAAGTAGTAGTGGCCCTCGGTGCGGGCCGCCACCAGCCCGGCGGCTGCCAGGCGCGCCAGGTGATGTGAGGCCGTCGAGCTGCTCAGGCCAAGCAGGGCGGCCAGCTCTTCCACAGTATGCGGCCTCTGCGCCAGCAAACCGATGATCTTCAAGCGGTTGGCGTCCGCCAGGGCCTTGAAGAAGTTGAGCAGCTCTTTGTTGTTGGATGGTTGTGTGTTCATTATTACCTCCACAATAACATTTAGATATATATAATAATGATTTTACAATAATAAAATACAATTGTCAAGGGACAACCAGAACAGACCCGTACCCTCCCTCTTCACATCCTTGGTGTACCAAAAGGGGCAGGAACACCCGAAGGGTTGTGCCCTCCCCGACGCCCCTACGGGCGGGCGAAGCACCGGGGGGATTGTTCCCTCCTCCTAGGGAGAGGATAAGGGAGAGGGCTTTTAATAGCTAATATATCATTGAAAATAAATTAGCTATATACTAAAATAAGATGGTGTCCTATCAAATTGTTTTCACGAAACAAGCGGTCAGAATACTGCAAAGAATGCCGCCTGATATTGCGATAGACATCCGACATAGACTCGACCAGATAGCCATCGACCCTTTTGCTCCTCATCCGGGTGTAACCAAACTGCAAAATCGGGATGGATATAGGTTAAGAGTAGGCGACTGGCGTGTAATTTACGACATTCAGAAAGAAAAAGTTGTGATAATGGTAATGAAAATAGCATCCCGTGGGGAGGTGTACCGATGAACGTACAGGTAATCGAGAGAGAAGGCAGGCCGGAGTGGGCTATTCTCCCTTATGAAGAATTTTTACAATTGCTAGAGCAGGCTGAAATGCTGCAGGATATCAGTGATTACGACCAGATCATAAAAGCTGTCGCAGAAGGAAAGGAAGAAACCATACCGGCTGAACTGGCGTATGCTCTCATAGAAGGCGAAAACCCGATCAAGACCTGGCGAGAGTTTCGCCGCCTGAATCAAAAACAGTTAGCGGAAGCGGTTGGCATCAGTATTCCGTTCCTTTCTCAGATTGAGTTTGGAAAACGGAAAGCCTCTACAAAAATTATGGTCAAATTGGCCAAGACCCTGCAGGTCATGCTTGATGACCTGGTGACGGAATAATCAAAGGGCGGTAATATATACCCCATGATCGTTCTATCCGCCTACACCCTCCGTCCGGCTCTGGAAGCCCGCCGGGCCGGGCTTTCCAGCCTGGTCCTCACCCCCGACCTGAGCCTTACGCGCGGCGAAGCCAACCTGGACCCGGCCGGTGTGCATTTTCCGGGCGGTGAAAGCCTGGACTGGGAGACCGTGGAGACCGTCTGCGCCTCAGAAGGGGGCTGTTTCCTGGTCAAAGGCGGGGCAGCCGAAAAAATCCAAGCATTTTCCGCGGATACCGGGCGAGTCTACAGCCTCTACCCCACCCAGGCCGCGCCCACCCTGCTGCTTTCTGGGCTGCCCATGCACCGCATCAAGGGCGTCGACCCGCACCAGGACACGCTCAATAAGATCAAAACTATCCGGCCGCTGGTCGGGCGCGTGCTAGACACGGCTACCGGACTAGGCTACACCGCCATCGAAGCCTCCCGCACCGCTGGGCAGGTGACCACCATCGAGCTCGACCCGACTGTGCTGACGATTGCCAAGCGCAACCCCTGGTCGCAGGAGCTCTTCGATAATCCCAGGATCACCCAGGTAATCGGCGACAGCTTCGAGCAGGCAGCGCAGTTCGC
Organism: uncultured Chloroflexia bacterium; assembly: GCA_963820415.1. Classification (GTDB taxonomy): domain Bacteria; phylum Chloroflexota; class Anaerolineae; order Anaerolineales; family Anaerolineaceae; genus CAWFZT01. The sequence goes on from CAWFZT010000008.1 coordinate 225,259, forward strand.
CGATAATACCTTCTCACGCATCCTCCACGACCCGCCCATGTTCAGCCTGGCGGGCGACCTATACTCGGGCGAATTTTATGTTCAGCTCTATCGCATCCTGAAAAATACCGGGCGCCTGTTCCACTACATCGGCGACCTGGAGAGCAGCAGCGGCCGGCGCGTGATGCGCGGCGTGGCGCTGCGTCTCCAAGAGGCCGGGTTTAAAAACATCGCCCACCGCAAGGATGCCTTCGGACTAGTGGCGTATAAATAGGCTGGCGTAAACAGGCCGGGTCGCCTGACCAGTTGATCTCGTAGGCAACCTTGCGAAGGGTTCAGGGTTCACAGCGGGGTGTTTTCTGACGACTTATTGTAAGTCCCATAATCCGATAAACTGTACTATACTTTTATTATGCCTGTATCAGAAGCGCCGTTTTGGGAAACTAAAACCCTCGAACAATTGACTATTGAGGAATGGGAGGCGCTGTGCGATACTTGCGGCCGGTGCTGCCTGTTCAAACTCGAAGACGAAGATACCCACGAAATCTTCTACACCCGGGTGATCTGCCGCTACTTCAATATCGAGGCCGGCGCCTGCCGGGTTTACTGTGATCGCACCCAACTGGTACCCACCTGCCTGCAGCTCGACCCCCACCGGGTGAACGAGATGGGCTGGATCCCACGCACCTGCGCCTACCGCCGGCTGGCTGAAGGCCGCCGCCTGGCGGCCTGGTACCCGCTGATCACCGGCAGCCGCAAACGCATGCAGAAGTCTGGCATCGCCGTCAACCAGCGTGTCATTTCCGAAGAAATGATAGACATGGACCACCTCGAAAATTACATTGTAGAGGGACTGAAATAGCCATGCCGCCGACCAGCAACGCCAAAGAACCGGTCAAGAGCAGAGCCATCATCAGCTCTGATTTCCCATTCCTGGCGGACTGGTACGTCATCTCTCTGCGCTGGAGCTGCCTGCTTGGTTTCCAGGTCGTCACCTCGCTGGCTGCCATCCATATCACCGATACCGGGATCGTCCTGTTGGCTGCGGCAGTTTTCAACTTGCTCATGTCGCTACTGGCTATCCTCAATAAACGCCTGTACAACCACCGTCTGATCAACCTGGCCGTCGATTTAGCCACCTGCGGGGCAATATACTACCTCACCGGCGGCCTGGCTGGGCCTCTGAACTGGGCGGGATTGCTGCCGCTTTTCACCGCATCGATCTATTACGAACTGGCCGGCAGCCTGGCGTCGGCCTTACTGGTCATGGCGGTGATGAATGGGGCTATCTTCCTTTTGGATGGCAGCCTGGCCCATCTGACCCAGATGGGCATCCTGGCCGGCTTCAATCTGGCTTGTGGGTTGGTAATGGGCCTGGGCAGCAAGCCGCTCATGCGCCGCCTGCGCCTTAATTACTCTAACACCTTGCTCAAACGCCAGGAGTCGGATCGGAAAGTCCGCCTGCAGGAGCGCGAGCGCATGCAGGCAATCTACCGTATGACCGAGACACTCACCGCCACGCTTAATTTCGAACTGGTGCTGAACACTGCCCTTGATTTGAGCCTGACCGCCCTGAGCGGGCCCGGCGCTCCTCAGCAGTCCGACAGCATGGCCAATGCCTACAATCAGAAAATGGTGTGCGCCATGCTGCTCTTCTCCGGGCACGACCTGGTGGTCGGTTCGGCGCGCCGGTTCCCACCCCCCGACCTGCGCCAGACTTTCCAGGCTGAACAGGGTGCGCTGCATGACGCCATCGCTACCGCCGAACCCAAGCTGATTAAAACTCCGGCAGCTGACCCCGAGTTGAAAGCCCTGCTCTGCCTGTCCTCGTGCAGCGTGGCACTGGTATTGCCTCTACGCCGCGGTTTGGATGCTTTTGGCGCCATGCTTTTTGCCCACGCCGACGAGAACTTCTTCAGCCCAGACCGCATCGATACGCTGGAGATGATCAGCCACCAGGCGGTCATTTCCATCCAGAACGCCCGCATGTACCAGGAGATGGAGCGCGAAAAACTAGAAGTCATCGCGACCCAGGAAGAGGCCCGCAAAAAGCTGGCGCGCGACCTGCACGACGGCCCCACCCAATCGGTGGCGGCCATCGCCATGCGCGCCAACGTCGTGCGCCGCATCGTCATCTCCGACCCGGAAACGGCCATCGCTGAGGTGGTCAAGATCGAAGACCTGGCCCGCCGCACTACCCAGGAAATCCGCCACATGCTCTTCACCCTGCGCCCGCTCATCCTTGAAACGGAGGGCCTGGTGCCGGCCCTGCATTCCATGGCAGATAAAATGCGCGACACCTACCAGCAAAATATGTCGCTAGATGTGGACCCGGATATTGTGCGGCAGTTAGAAGTCAACAAACAAACCGTGATCTTTTCGCTGGTGGAAGAAGCGGTCAACAACGCCCGCAAGCACGCCCAGGCCAGCCAAATCACCGTCAGCCTGAAATGCGCGCGTGACACCGGGATCGCCCTGCTGGAAATTTGCGACAACGGGGTGGGCTTCGACGTGAAAGCCATTAACAAAGACTACGAAAAGGGCGGCAGCCTGGGCATGGTCAACTTGCGGGAGCGCAGCAAGTTGATCAGCGGGCTGCTCAACATCGACAGCACCCCCGGCAAGGGCGCACGCGTGCAGGTCTTCATCCCGCTCAACGAAGAAGCCTCCGACCGGCTGCAGCGGGGAATAGCCGGATAACTCTTCAAAGTATCCGTTGTGAATGAACAAACTCCTTCGTCTTACCCTCTTACTCCTGCTTCTCAGCGCCTGCTCAGCCGCTCCACCCAATCCTACCCCGACGCTCGCCGCAACCGTTACCACCACACTCGCACCAACCTCTACACCCACGCAACAAGCTGCGGCCCAGCAACCTACTCAGGCAAGCCAGACATGCAACCTCCAGCCCATCGTCGTGCCCACCCGCCCGGCCAAAATTCCGCCCACAAACCAATTGGACGAGACTACCGGCCTGCACATGACCGGCGACGTTCAGCAGCTCGATTTGGCCACCTACAGGCTCAAGGTGAGCGGAATGGTAGACCACCCGCTCAGCCTCACCCTGGATGAGCTGCGCTGCCTGCCCAAAGTCACCGCCTCGCCTGAGTTGATCTGCGGGGACCTCTTTAGAGACAGCGCCACCTGGTCCGGCGTGCCCATCGAGGAAATATTGAACCTGGCCGGCGTTCAGGCCGGAGCTGAAACCGTTGTCCTGGCCGGCGCAGATGGTTATACGGCTAGTATCACGTTAGAAGAAGCCCTCAAACGGCAGAACTACCTGGCCTACGAATGGGAAGGCCAGACGGTGCCTATCCTGCACGGCTTCCCGCTGCGGGCAGTCTTTCCAGATTTGGGAGGCAGCGTGTGGGTCAAGTGGTTGGTTGGGGTGGTGGTAAATTGAAGATTACAAATAATCCCTCAACTGCCTCGCCCGGCGTGGGTGGCGCAGGCGGCGTAGCGCCTTGCTTTCAATCTGGCGGATACGCTCACGCGTCAGGCCAAACTTCTCTCCCACCTCTTCCAGCGTGTAATAGCGCCCATCTTCCAGGCCAAAGCGCAGGCGCAGGATGCGCGACTCGCGCGGCGGCAGTGTATCCAGCACCTCTTCCACCCGCTCGCGCAGCAGCTTGGAATAGGCGCTCTGGATCGGCGTGGGGGTGAGCTGATCTTCCACAAACTGGCCCAGCTCCGAATCCTCTTCGTCTTCGTTGATCGGGCTTTCCAGCGAGAGCGGCAGCCACGAAACGCGCATCATCCAGTCGACTTTCTGCACCGGCACAGCGATCTCAAGCGCCAGCTCCTCGTTGGTGGGCACGCGCCCCAGCTTCTGTTCCATCTCGTGAGTTACTTTGTAAAGCTGGCGGATGCGGTCGACCATGTGCACTGGCACGCGGATGGTGCGCCCCTGGTCGGCAATCGAGCGCGTGATCGTCTGGCGGATCCACCAGGTGGCATACGTAGAAAAGCGGAAGCCGCGCTGGTATTCGTATTTCTCGACCGCCTTCATCAGGCCCAGGTTGCCTTCCTGGATCAGATCGAGGAACGGGACACCCCGCCCGATGTAGCGCTTGGCAATACTGACCACCAGGCGGGTATTGGCTTTGATCAGGTGTTCGCGGGCTGACTGCCCGTCTGCGGAAAACTGCTCCAGCTCGCGCCGGTGGCGGATAGGCGTGCGCCCATCGAATCGGTCCAGCTCGCAGCGGGCTGCCCGGCCGCGCTCGATGCGCTTGGCCAGGTCCTGTTCTTCCTCCAACTTTAGCAGCGGCACGCACGACATCTCGCGCAGGTACAGGCCGATCGTATCATCGCTGTTGACCGAGATCAGGTTGGCGGCGTACGGGTCAAAATCATTGCCCGGCAGGTTAACCTCCTCGTCGATGTAGTCTGGCGTGCTTTCCTGATCGAGGACATCGATGCCGCGCCGGCGCAGCGCCATGAGGATCGCCTCCATGCGCTCTGCGTCCCCGCTGACATCCGGATAAACTTCGATCAGGTCGTCGGTAGTCAGGTAACCCTGAACGTCTGCCCTTTCGAGCAGCATACTGAGAATTTCTGTGTTGTGCCTGCGCCTGCCTGGATTAGCCATTAACTGCACCTCATTACTCCACCCTACAGGCGAAGATCTCATATAATGATACCCTTTTGGTGTTCGCAGGGTTCGGTATTGAGGTCTGCGCCGCAAATGATACACAATCCCTTGCAGTCGGGGCGGCACAGCGGCCGGATAGGGACTTCCAGCAGCATGTACTCGCGCACCAAAGGAGCAAGGTCAATATTGCCATCATCGGGTACAATTAACCCCGATTCGGATGCGAAACGAGAGTTGAAAGCGTAAAGCTCGCTGAATTGGGCATGCAGAGGCTGCTGGAACTCCACCAGGCAGCGCATGCATTCCATAGTGGAACTTCCCTGAAAGTCGGCCACCACCACCAGCCCTTGCGGCGTCCGCCCAATGCGCACGCCCCCGCTAAGCGGATGCAAATCGAGGTCGGGAGGCAGACGCAACTCAGGAAAATCGAAGTGGATATCGCGACTTATACCGATCGGCTGGTTCAGGAGAAAGCCAATATTAATTCGCAATGGGAAGCGAGGTTGATTTACGGGCTAAATGAGATTTGGGTAAGTTATAATAACGTTATACAAAATTATAGCATAGACATTTAGACAAGTCAAGTATTTATGATTAAATTGATAAATATGGAGTTAATCGCATTGTGAAAATTCTACTGGCTACCAACAATCCCGGCAAAGTGGTCGAGGTCCAGGCGCTGATAGAGGAGCTGGCTCCCGCCTACCGCGAACAAATCAACCTGGTCTTACCCCTGGATATCGGCGTCCACCTGGATGTAAACGAAGATGGACAGACCTACGCCGAAAACGCGGCGCGTAAGGCAGCCGCGTTCTGCCGGGTCAGCAACCTGGTTACCCTGGCGGACGATTCCGGGCTGGAGGTGGCCGCTTTAGGCGGCGCGCCGGGGGTGCATTCACACCGTTACTCCCCCAGCCCTAACGCCACGGATGCCGACCGGCGCGCCTATCTGCTGAGAAACCTGCGCCAGCAAACCCAACCCTGGCGCGCCCGCTTCGTTTGCACCATCGCCATTGCGGTTCCGGAGATGCACGGCTTTGACCCGCGCCTGGAATACGCCAGCGGCGAATGCTTCGGCGAGATTATCCCCGAAGAGCGCGGCATCAGCGGATTTGGTTACGACCCGATCTTCCTGATTAAGGAACTGGGCAAGACCATGGCCGAGCTTTCCACCCAGGAAAAGAACCGTTATTCGCACCGCTCGCGTGCCCTGCACAACGCTGTACCGATCTTGATCAGGTTAGTAAATGAGTAAAAGAGTCCGCGGTTCTTAGACGTCAGATAAGCACCGACAGTTTCTCAGCACCACACCATCCCGGTCAGGCCGGACACAGACTGACCGGCTATGTACACTCCATAGAAAGTAGCTGAGCCGCCGTTGGTCGACTCCAGCCAGTAGATGCTGTGGCAGCCAACCGCCAGCAGGGTTTTTAAATTAGCCATTGCAAGACCTTTATCGGCGCTTCTCATACCCGGAAAAGCATCCGCCGAGTTGACGCTGGTGGAATCAAGGCCGATCCCAACGCATGCAATAATACTAGAGCTACCAAAAGCGAGAACGTCCAACTCAAATTCATCATAATCCTCGGCTACCCCGACCGTCACCAGGATTTTGGTAGTGTTGGCGTTCTCCACCCGCCAGGTGGAGCTGTTATAAGTCCAGCTTGCGGTACTTATCGAAAAGTTTGACGTATTTCTGCACGCGGTTGAAATAGTTCCACAGACCCTCGCTCAGCAACCAGGTCGTTGACGTTACTTGAGCTGCTCGGCGTAAAAGTGCCCAGGTAAAGGCGCGTCTGGTCAGTTGACTTTGTATAGACGCCGTCCTGGTAGGTCAAGGCCGTGGCTCTGGAGATCAGGTTGGTCCAGGCCAACATATTCAAGCTCGACGCTGTCGCCGTCCCAATAGGCGAAAACATCGTAGCACTTGGCCGTGTTCAGGCCAGTCAAGTTAAGGAGTTGGCGGGCTGACGGTTGGAATTGGGTAACGAATACCACCCAAAACCGGGGTTATAAAAAGATATTAGATTACCCCTGAAAGGCACCAGGTAAATCTGAGTGCCAAGCGGTAGTATCACCAAAACTCACAGCGTTATTCAAGAACGACAACCGACCCTGGCAGCCAATGAACGGGTTGTAGTTGATCAAACTCTTGATCATGCCGGCGAACGCCGTCCGGATGGTCGGCGCTTGTATGGCGGAACCGTCCCAATAGAACGACCCGATCAGGCGCTGGTCCGTGCCTTCGGTGGCGGAGGAGTTGACCGTGATGGTGAAGTTGGTGCTGCCCGCGCTGCGGTTGGCGAACACGTACCACATGGCCGGCGATCCGCTGGGCTTGCCGCCCGCGGACAGGTCTACGTTGGAGATCGAGCGCAGCATGAAGCCGTTCACGATCAACGCCACCGGGGCCACGGCCGTGCAGGGCACGCGCAGGCGGTCCGTCCCCAGTATGGTGATGGTCAGGTTGGCGGCTTCCCAGCGTGCCAGCAGGTCGCCAAGGTTGGCGCTATCGGCCAGGGCCTGGCCAAGGCGCAAACAGTCCGCCCGCAAATTGTTGTAATGGCTGGCGGCCGTCGGCTGGCCGGCGGTCACATCAGAAGAGAGAGGGTATGTCATTTTGGTTTATCCTTTTCTTTTCTTCCCTTCAAAACCCTTTGCGTTCTTTGCGTCTTCGCGGTTAATCCTCGTTATTTGTTTTGGCTGGGGTCTTTAGGCTCGCCGGTCACAGGGTCGACGTAATCCTTCATGGCCGGTTGCTTTATAGCGGCGGGCCGGTGGGCTTGGTGTCAGCGATCGCCGCGGCGCCTGGTGGGATCCAGTCCCCACAGGCGGTCCGGCCGCCTTTCCCCTGGCTAGCATCTCGTCCACCTCTATCGGCTCGCCCGCAAAGCGGTACACCAGGCGCAGGAACTCGCCGTCGTCAATCAACTGTCTGTCCCGCAGCGTGATCAGCGTGTTGGTCAGGTTGGTGGTCGCCATCGCCAGGCTGATGTTATCGCGCTGGCTGATGTCCGCGCCGCTGATCTCGAAGTCCGGCGAGGCGGGCATGTGCCGGTCGACCCTGGACCGCCGCCGGATGACGGCCTGCAGCACGTCGTTGATCAGGTACATAAAGTAGCGCTGGCGCTGCTCGAAGCGGCGAAAGGTGGGTCCGCCCGCGGCTTCGGCGGTGGTACGCGTGGCGGATTCAGGCTCGGCCAGGAAGTGCATGGGCAGGCCGCTCCCGGCTGCGATCATCTTCTTCAACGCCAGCCCGTCTTCGTTGGCCTGGTCGGCTTCCAGCTTGGGCTGCACCACCGCCCACTCTTCGCTAGCGTCCGTAACCAGGATACTGCCGGGTGAAGGCGGGGCGCTGTTGAGCTGGTTCTGCCTGGAAATGCGCTCGGCCTCGCTCACAAACTTGGCCTTTGACCGTCCACATGAACGCCGTCTTGAATCTGTTCAGCCGGGCGCGGTCTTCCAGCCAGTTGGCGTAGCGAGCCAGCCAGCGCAGCATGGGAGCCAGGTCAAACTCGCCCCATTGGGCACCAGAAGGCCGGTTGATGGCGTAATGGAAGATAACCGTATCAAAGGCCCCGTTTTCGTTTTGCGTGTCTTGCAGGTCGTTGTAGACCGAATAACTGTGTTCCTCGAGCGAGAAATCGTTCCCTTCTGTGACGTCGATCTGGAGCGGCTGCTCGATATCATTCGGCGCGGCGTGGATTTCTTTCACCTGCGTGGCCGGGATGGCGCGCACGTAGCTCATGCCGGCCGGGTCGGTCGAGAGCAGCACGAACAGGTTGCCGGTCCGGCTCAGCTCGTCGCACCATTCGGTCACCCGGATGGTCATGTGGTTGAGGCGGTGGTCCCAAAACCTGGTGATAAATTTCGAGGCGTATTGGTTTTTGCATTCGAATGACAACCCCTCGCCGATGACGTACTGGCTGGTCAGCTCGATGATGCGCCGGGCCAGGGGATTTACCCGCCAGGCTTCCAGCGCCTGCTGCATCACGTCCAGCCGGTCGTAATCGTAGCGGTCGCGTGTGCTCTGGCCTTGGCCATGCCCGGTCTTATTGAAGGTCAGGTCGTTCTCGATCACCTTCAGCATGGCGCGCACCTGCCGGTTGATTTCGCCTGAGAAAAGTCTGGTAAAAATGTTCATATAAGACCTTCACCATTTTGTCATTGCGAGCCTCGCTTCCGAGCGTAGGCGACACTCTTGTGCAAGCAATCTCATTGGTGACAGGAGTTACCTGTTGCGTGTTACCATCACAATCCTTTACCTTCATCAGGTCCTCACCGCCAATACGGAAGGCGGAGAAGCCACGATCGTGCTCGACCCAGACCTCCGGCCCGGCCAGGCTGTAGACCGGAATGACGTCACCTTGGTGAAGACTGCAAGCGGGGAATGATCACGGCTGGCATCACGGCGGATCATGACGGCCGAGCAGGTAACCACAGCATAGAATAACGGCTTCCGGTCCGGCTGCTGAACTTTGTCCAGCAAAGGCAGCGGATCGAAGCAGGTCACGATGCTGCTGGCCGTCCTCAGCTCGAAGTGCAGGTGCGGCCCGGTGGAGAAGCCGGTATTGCCCGTCAAGCCGATCAGCTGGCCCTCACTCACCTGGTCGTCGCGCTTGGTTTGTAAGACCGACAGGTGGCCGTAGATCGCCAGGTATTGCTGGCCTTGCATGCGCACGTGCAGCCCATAGCCGGTTTTGGGCTTGACCAGGGTTTCCGGGTCCATGCCGGCAAAGACCACCAGGCCGGCAAAGGTAGACTTGACCACGGTACCTTCCGGTACTCCAAAATCCAGGCCGTTGTGACCGTGGGTGGTAGGGTACCAGTCCGGGTTTTCGCCGAACTTCTGCGTAATTGGAAAGCTTGGATCAACTGGATAGATCATATAAATTCCTTTTCTTTTCTTCCCTGTAAAATCTCTTTGCGTTCTTCGTGTCGCCTTTGCGGTTAATCCTCGTTGGTTGTGCAGTGGACCAATCAAATTCAGGCGTGATGGCCTCGATGATGTCCGCGTGGGTGGGAACGTAAGGGACGATATCGCTCGCTCCCTGGGCTTCTTCGCTCCTGATGGTGGCTGAAATGCTGCCGGCTCGAGCGGAATGAACAGGGCTGAGATGGCAAACAAGATATCTTCCATGGTCAGGTAGGGCGCCTGGCAGGAGAAGACCATGCCTGAATCGGGTGCGTCCACCGGCATCAGCTTGCAGTGGCAGTGTTTGTGAAAGCCAGGCACGATGGAAGACTGCCAGGTCGACAAACTTCTAATCTCACCGTTCAGCTCTGTCGCAGCGTGGGCAGGGATTGGGACCGGCCGCTACCCACTTGTAATTGCTCGCGGTGACGGCCCATGACGACGCTGGAATTATCAATTATCGGACATCTTCTTTTCTTCCCTTTAAAATCCTCTTCTTTGCGTTCTTTGCGCCTTTGCGGTGAAGTCTTCTTATGTTCCGTCCCACTGGTCCAGCTTGAACCCCTGCGGCGGCAAGGGCTGCCGGCTGGCCTCGCGACTTCTCTGCCGCAAGGTGGCTCTGAACTGGTTCAGGTTGTCTATGGCGAAGGCTTTCAGCTCCGGGTGCGCCGAGAAGCTTTCGCTGTAGATGGCCGTCCTCAACCGGGCGGCGTGGCCGGCTGCGCCCATCAGCAGCAGGGCGAAGTCCTGGGCCGGCACCGTGCAGGTGGCGGCCGCGTCCAGGTCGTCGATGATGTGGGTCAGGGCGTAGCTGACGCGCAGCTTGTCGCCCACGGCCGGCGTGCGCTGGCCGCCGACGTACAGCATCGGCACCCCATCCGTGAAGTAGTAGTAATAGGATGGCAGCGGGTCCAGCTCGATTGAGTCGCTCGTCCAGGGGTACAGGACCATGGTCACGGAGATCAGGCGGCTCAGGGCCGACAGGGACTGTTCCCGGCCGGCCACGGTCACGGTGACGGTGGCGGTCTTGATGTAGGGCACGGCGTAGGAATACTCAGCCAGCGCCAGGCGAAAGCCTTCGGTGGTGATGTCGACCGTGAAGCGGTTAGCCAGCGTGTCGCCCAGCATCAGCAGCAGGCGGGTGGTCAGGGTGGAAAGGGTGGTGGTCATTCAAAGTCCTTATTAATCGGATAAAATTTCCAATGGGCCTGTCCTATTAATTAATAGTGGTCACTCGTCAATAATCGTAACAGGCCACTTTGTTCTATTTTTGTTCTATATTTTTGGTCACTGGTGACGGCGATCGGCGGGATCCGTCCGCCGGTTGTCACCATTCTGTCCGTCTGTCATTGCGAGCCTTCTTAGGCGAAGCAATCTCAGTGGTAGTCATAGGTCACCTTCCGGGTCATCGAAACGTTCAACGGCATGGTACATCAACTCATCGAATGGTGACACATACGGTGGTGGACCTGGCCGGATCGCGGCTTGATTGTCACCAAGCGAGCGTGATAACGACTGCGCCGTGGCCTGGGCCTGGGTGGTCTACGTTTCCATCATACCGGCCAGGATTGCCACCAGCACCAGAAAACCCAGCCAGGCAAGCACAAAGACCAGGATAGCAAGGATATTAAACATGTTTTCCTTTCTTCCCTCAAAATTCTTTGCGTTTGCGCCTTTGCGGTGAAATTTCTCAGCTCTTCAGCATGAGCGTCATAATCCGGTCCGCCCCCTGGGCCGTGTCCGTGCCTGCCCCGGCCGTCTCCGACCAGACCTGGAAATAAGCGCAAGACAGCAACTCAGCCGGCAGAGGGAAAGCCCCAGCAACTACCACGTTGGTAATTTCAATGATGGCTCCGGTTGCGCCGCGCAAGGGCACGAATGTTCCGCCAGGCGTATCACAGACCTTGAAGGCAATCGCCGCGGCGGTCCAGGCGGCCGGGGTGATGATCGAACCCATGGCGTAGTCTTGCATGTTGACGATGCCGGAGATGGCGGTTCCGTTGAGGATGGTGGATTTTACAACTGAGGAAACTCTAGCAATGAGACCCATAGAAAACCTCTTTTCTTTTCTTCCCTTCAAAATTCTTTGTGTTCTTTGTTTCTTCGCGGTTAATCTCTCTCCGATGCCCCCCGGTTCCGCCAGCGGGCAGGCCGAGGGGCATGGCAGGAGAAAAACCGATAACGCGACTAGCCAGCGGGGGGAGGAGGCCCGCTGGCTGAGTCTTTGGGGAGGTGGAAGGGCACGCCGTACGGCGGCACTGTCTTCAACCGCCGTGCCGAGTATGTATCCGACCAGGACCACCACGATGGCGGTCATCTGGTCGGATGTGATGGGAAAGTCCGGGCGGTAAGCCTTGACGATGATCAGTCCCAGCCCGATCACGGCCGCCCAAAACTTGCGAGAAGTGAGAAGGAATTTAAGTTTGGTCATAAGAGCCTTTCTTTCAATCAATCCCTAAAGGTTTTCTTGAACCTTTAGGGTTTGGTTAATTACTACCCTTTGGTGACAGCACCAGGTGTTTCGGTCACGCTCGAGCGTTTTGCCTGTCACCATAGGTGGATGATTTACTCCCTGATGTCGTAGTGGACCAGAGCGCCGTACAAGGTCACCACGCTGGTGGTGGCGCAGTTGAGGACCAGGGAGAGTACATAGGCGGCGGCGTCTAAGACCCATTCCGGGGTGGTGATGGTGACGGTCATCATGGCGTTCTGCTGGGCCTTGCGCAGGGCCGCCGTGTTGTGGGCAGCGTCGCAGGTGGTGGTGACGGCTGCGCCGGTGGGGGCGACCGCGTTGGCGGGCAGGGTCAGCTTCTCCAGCTCGACCGTGGCAAAGTCCGTCAGGTCGGCCGTGCCGATGGTGTACCAAACGTCGATCGATTTTAGGCGGCTGCCTTTGAAGCCGGAAGCGTTGCCCGGAATCAGGATGGGGATCAAGACGGTGCAGGCAGCGGCAGCAGCAGCACGGACCATAGAGACCACATTGGAAGCGATGGTCGGGGTCCAGGTGCCGAGAGTGAAAGCGAACTGATTGGGAGCGATGAATTGTGAAGCGTGTAGATCTGTTACGTAACCCATGAGATTTACTCCTTTTATGATTGATGGAATCCCCGTTCGTGTCGCCGGCCGAGCTAATCGCCTACCAGGCGACACTTATTACCGTAAACCAGGTACTGGATTAACCGGTCAGGCTTACCACGTGGTTGTTAGCCAGCGGCCGGAAGTCGTTCACCCACACCGCCACGAACTGGCGCACCTTCAGGCGGTCTCGTCGTTCATGAACACGGCCGGGCTGAGACTGTCCCCGGCGATGAAGACCTCGGGCAGGATGCCGAAGCGCTCGCCCACGAAGATGGCCGGGACCACTTTCGGGTCGACCACGGCCGCCCAGTCGTTGGCGTCCGTCCAGTCCGGGACGGTGACCACGTCGCCCGGCTGGCCCTGCAGCTGGTTCTGGCTGTTGATCTGGGCCAGGTACTCCAGGTCCGGGTACAGGATGCGTCTTGGCGGTGAGCTGCAGGGCCCGCGGCACCAGCAGGTAGCGCGGGTTGATGCCCATCTTCGGGCCGGTGCCGTAGTAGGTGGCCGCCTGCTTGATCAGCATGGGCTGGTTGAAGATGGCCGCGCCGACCACATCCCACTGCGGCGGCGGACAGGGCCATCGTCAGCAGGTTGGCGTGCCCGTCAGCGTGGTCACGGCGGTGGCGTTGAACAGTGCGCCGCCATCCGCCATGGTGGGGCCTGCGCCAGCGTTGGCGGAGAAGATGGCTGCGACCAGGGCGGAGATGTTGCGCAGGGCGGCGTTGGCCAGCTCGCGCGGGTAGGCTTTCAGCTTGCGCGACCGTGTCGCGGTCGATCAGCTCGAGCGTGAGCGGGATGTAGCCGCCGTACTTCACGAACGAGGCCGTCTCCGGGCTGTCGCCGACGGCCAGCTCGGTGTACTCGCCGCCTTCCGCCACGGTTGGCAGTGCGCCGACCGTGCCGACCAGGATGCCGGTGATGGCGTTCAGGCTGTCGAAGTGCTCGACCTGGACGATCTTGGTCCACCAGTCGTAGCCGGCCCTGCCCAGCTCCTGCCAGCGATCCACGATGATCTTGTTCAGGGCGTTCTTGACCAGGCCGGTGAAGTCGGCGGTGGTGGCGAACTGCGCCCGATCGGGATAGTAGCCGCCGTGCAGGTCATAGTCGCCGGTGAGGGACAGGTACAGCTCACGGATGCCGGTGGGCCGGTGGATCTGTAATTTTTCCTTGCCTGGGTCACGCGGCGCGCCCAGGATGTCGTCCATGGCGGCCTGCAGCTTGTCATTCGAATCGAACATCGAATGGATGCGCCCGGGTCCCTGTACGACCAGGCCGGCCGTCAGCTCGCTGACCAGGCTGCGGGCGTCGTCGATGGCGGTTTGCAGCTCGGCGGTCTCGAAAGCCTTTCCGGAGAACTGCTTGCGCACGATGGCCTGCGAAGGGGACGGCAGCTTCGAAGCGGACAGGGCCGATTCGAGCAGGTAACCGCACATATCCACGCGCATCTTGCGGGACTTCTCCACCTCGACGGCAATAGCATCGAGGCGGGTTTTCTCGGCCATAACAGCATGCATGGCCTGCCGTTCCTTTTCGACTTCCGCTTCCATGGCGGAAAGTTTCGCAGCAACGGCGGATGACTGAACTTCGGTTGTTTCTGGCATTGGATTAGTCTCCTTTTGGATTGAATTTAAGAGCGCGGAGGAACGCACCGCCGCGGGCTGGGTTCATTACGAGATCGACGGATAGCACTCTTAGAATTTGCTGCACCTTCTTTCCTTGGGAAGTAAAGATGACGTCGGCGGAGAAGCCCACGTGTGGGTGGGGCTCATCTTCGGCCAGCATCTGCTTGCCCAGCTCGATCAGGAGTGGGGCGGATGGGCCAACGCTGGTTAGCTTCAAGCGCACGCCTTTGGCGGCGTCATCCCAGGCCGGGGAGTGGCATACACCGGCCAGGTCGTGCAGCGAATGCCCCATCCATTCGTGGTCGACGAAGCACTCCACCTTGTCCCAAAGGGCAAGGCTTGCACTCAGGCAGGCTTCGGAGAACTCCCAGCCGTTGGCAGCTCCGGCGGTGATGGCAAGGATCTCGAACGCGCCGGCCGAGTTGACCGACCCGGCAATCTCAAACTGTTGGTGTATTTCTTGGTCTTTTTCTGGCATATTTTTCCTCTTTCTTTTCTTCCCTGCAAAGATCCTTCTTAGGCGCTAAGCAATCTTAGCGTAATCTCTTCTTATCTCCAATACGACGTCGCCCAGGTAAGCGCCCCGTCCCAGGCGCTGGCATAGAACAGCACCGGATCCGCCGGCGGGAAATAGATAGCATTGTCGGTGAACTGGCAGGATACCAGGCTGAAATCCCCGTAGTGCATCTCGGTCGAGACGTGCCCCAGGGCGTCCAGGCCAGGTATCCATCCGCTGGCAAAACCCAGGGTGATCCTGTCGGCCTGCTGCAAGAACTGGATCAGGAAGGCGTACATCGTGGCCCGGCTTTCGGCGTGCACCGTGCCGTCCGGGTTGACCAGGCCGTCCGCCATGACCACGGTGAAGTAGACCTTCGAGACCGAGTTGCCATCCGTGTCTATCTCGCGTTGCAGCTGCACCACCGGTCCGGCGTTCGGGCTGCGCGGATCCGGCTGCAGCAGGAATCCCACGTCCGCCCCGCCGTTGACGCTGGGGTGGTTTAGTACCAGGTTGCAGTCTTTGCCGATGGTGTGTGAGACGGTCATTTTTGTATAATCCCCGTTCTGTGGGATGGGTCCGGTATTTGTCAAATGAGTGCTGTAGCAATAAGGCGAACAATAATGCTTAGAGTAACGTGTTTTGTCCAACTGTCTCCCACAGGGTGGATAATTGCAAAATGTCATCTCTCCTCGAGGTGGTTCGTGGTGATATTCATAAAAGTTTATTTTTTTTTCATTAAATCGACCCGGAAAATAATCACTCAATTTCCTACCATGGTTCAGGTAGTATTTTCTGGCATATTCTTTAATTGTTCACGGTGTTCGGCGTAGTATTTTTGTTTGTATATTTTGATTTCCAAAGGTTCACCTTTCGCTGTGGGGGTGAATCGCTGCAGCAGCTCACCCCCTATATTAGGGTTTCCGAATTTAAAAGCCGTGATCCAGCTCGAACATCGGATCCACGGCGGTCACGATCAGAGGTCGGACCTGGTATACATCCCATTCCTGTTCGTCCAGCACGCCCACCAGGGCCGCCGATAGGACCAGGTCGTCGTGCACCAGCTCGCCGGTGGCGGGGTTGCGCGTGCCGTCCGGGACTGACCACTTGATCAAGTGGGCCGGGCCTGGCTGCACTTCGAGCTGGGTGAAGCTTAGCTGCTCGACAAAGAGCTCATCCGCCGGCGCGTACTCCTTGAAACGGCCGGTCTCGATGATGCCAATAAAGTCCCAGCCCAGCTTGGACTTGCTGCTGGAATTGAACACGAAGGGTAAGACCTTGCCTGGGAAAGTCTTCTCCAGGAACGAGGACAGACCCGCCCCTATCCCGGTCGCATCGATAGCAATAAAGCGAGGTAACCAGGTGTCGGCCAGGGTTTTGACCTGGCTGTACTGAAAGGTCTGGCTCTTGCCGGTCCAGGTTCGTCTCATACCACCTTGTAAGTGGGCCTGTGGATAAGTACGTCAGAAAGTGTGGATAAGTCCACTTCTACGATCGTAAGAGCGGTTGAGTCCCTTTTCGGGTTGGAAAGCTCTCCCTCATGGCCTCCAGCCTGGGACGCTGACTCGTCCTCACCGGCTACGTCCAGGAGAAAGGCGTAGACGAGACCCGGCGTGGGCTTTTCCTGGGCAGGCTGGGGGCCATAAAGCAATGATCGCCGGGCGGCCGGGAACATACCCGACTCGGCGTCGATCTCTTCCGAGAAAAATTGAGTTCGTACCATGGGATTATTGCGTCCCAGGCGGGCGACCTGGTCAGCCACAAAGTTACCGTAAGCCGGCACTTCCTTGGCTACCTGGTCGGCGTCCAGAACGAAGACGCGGCGGACGCCATCTACCTTCTCGGCGGCCTGGGCTGCGATCAGCTCGCGGTGCAGCAGCGTCCGGCTGGTCCAGGCCGTGCCCCAGAAGATGCGTGTAGCGTTAGTCGAGGCAGCCATAGGAGCGATATCCTTGTCGTACTTGGAAATTTCTACGTCTTGAGCCTCGTCCACCTCCAAAAGGGTCGACGCGGTAGCGCCGACAATGTTGGCCTGCGGACCTCCGGAAAAGAAGAAAATTCGAGCGGTATTGAGACGGTAAATGTAGCCCGATTCCTTGGCCCACATGCCACGCGTGATTAGGTTCTTTTGCAGAACACGCTCGAGACGGCGCATGGCGTTTAGGGTTTGCGGCTTCCAGGTTGGAGAAATCTTGACGATCTCGGCGTTGAAGTCCGAAAGCATCAGCAACAGGTAAGTTTCGATCTGTGCTTGCAGCTCGTTCTTTCCGGATTGGCGCGGGAACATTACCACGAAGGATAGGCCAGCGTTGGTCTTTACGGAATTCACCACGGCCAGTGCTACCTGCTCCTGGTAAGAACGTAATTTCAGACCGCTGGCGTCCGAGGCAAACCGCAGCGGGCTTAGGATGACCCTCTTGATGATTGCGTCTACACTTTGTGACATGCCTGGTCTGGGTGGGCCTCAGATATATATCTGGCAACGGTTGGGTTGGTTGACCGTTCACGGCATGCCCCATTCACCAGTGACCTCCTGGATGACCGCCTTTACCCGCTCCTGGAAAGCCTGCCGGAAGCCACAGTGATGTAAATTCCCGTTCTGTGGGAGATCGTCCAGCGGGCATTTCTCACAGGCGTCCAGCTTGCGCCTCAACTGGCGTATGGCCCGGTTAAAATCATCCGACAGGTCGAGCACCTGGTTGATATCCGGCGCAATTGGGCATCCGGCAGGCGGAAAGACGCACGTGGTAGCACGCTGCCGCTGGTCTCGATCGCCTGCCGGGCCAGCCGGGTCACACTCACGGGCGCCCGGGCGCTGGGTAGGGGCACCCTGGCGCTCCTGGGCCTGGTTAATTTTCCGGTGAGGCGCCCAGCTGGCCTTCTGGAGGGCGGGCCGGCCTTTAGAGGAAGAAGGTTTGGCGTTCATTATTCATGCACTCCTTCCCGGCTCTGCTGCTCGTTGACTTCTGCCAGTAAACGGCTCAGGCCGGCCAGGTAATCCTCGCTGCTCGGGCCCAGCCCTTGTTGCACCTTCAGCAGCGTGGACAGCCGCATGGCCGCGCTGCTCAACGTATCCAGCAGGCGCAACTGTTCGGACAGCGGCCCGTCCTCGTCGATCCGCTCGCTCAGACTGTCGATGGCGCGGCGCAGGGTGGTAATTTCGACTTCCAGGTCGCGCCTGTCTTGCGGGGCAGCCCTGGCGGAGTTCTTACGCTTCGGGTGACGTGTTTTAGGTTTGAAGAGGGGAGGTTGGTTGGTCATGGGATATTAGAAATAATGTTCTATTTCTTACCATGATAACCACCCCCACAGAAATTACAACTGCATTAATGTGCAGTTTTACCCCCAATATGTGCAGTTTTTTATGCACTCTAAATGAGAATCCTACCCACCCGACACTTTTACAAATCGGTCACACATGGAATGAAGAGCTTCACCACTAATAGGTTAGCTTATCCGTTTCTATCTCCCCCATCAGTGTTCATCTGTGGTATCGGTGGTTTCGCCCTTCTCTTCCCCCCTACCTATCAGTTTAAGCTTGCCCCGGCGGAGGAATCGTAAATCCCTCTCCTTCCGGGAGAGGTTAGGTGAGGGTAATCAGCTCCAGCCAGTAGCGGTTGAACGCCTCCGCATTGATCTTCGTCACCACCCGGACCGGCGCGCCCGGGGCGTCGCGCGGCGAAACGCTCCACCAGCCAACCGTCCTGCTCCTCTACCACCAGCGGCGCTTCTTCAAACTCCACTCCCCTATCCCACCCCAGGGCAATCGCGCAGGCCAGCGGGTCGTGCTGGAAATTGATCAAATCTCTGGGCAATCCCGGGCAGGTCCCCCCGAACAGGGTTTCATATTGATACTCCGTGGCAAACGCCTCAGCCTGGGCGGCAATCAGGCTGCCCAGGCTGCCCGCTTGACGCAAGGCCGGCAGGTAAGCCCGGCGCAGGGCCGTTTCTACCGTCACCGTCAGCGGGATGAGCGTCACGCTGCCAGCGTGCTCGAGGGCGTAATGGGCCGAGCGCACGTCCGCCTGGACGTTGAAATCCATCTGGTTACCCCACTGCGGGAAGCCGGTCCGCACGGGATACAGGTAGCCGCCCATCAGGAACAGCCTCGCCCGTTCCAGGTAGCCGGGGTACTTTTCCCCGAAAAGGCGCAGGTTGGTATACGGCCCAATCCCGACGAGGATCGCCCCCTGGTCGAGGTTGTTTTTGATTAACGCCAGCGCATCATCCAGCGGTCCGGGCAAAGCCGGCACCGGCTCGCTCCAATAGGCTTCGTGCGCCGGCAGGCCATAGACCTGGCGGAAATAGCCCCCCTCGGCCTCCGCCCCAACCGCCACTGGGATATCCCGGCGGCCTTCCAGGTCCAACACATAACGGGTATACCCGGCACGCTGGCCCAGGTTATCACATACCGTGGTAACCCCGGTAATCTGCACGTCCTTGCGGCGCAGCAGCAGCGCCAGGGCGCACAGATCGTCGATGTCGCCCCCCAGGTCTGTATCCAGGTGTACCTTGATCATCTCACTATCCTCCTGAGCTTTCTTCTTCTCCGCGCCCCCGTTTGAGCCTTCCTAAATTTTACCCCATTACCTTGCGAAGGGATCTTAAGGGCGTCCCTTGCGAAGGTTACGAACAAGAGTTCTCATTGTTACAAGGCCCCTTCGCAAGGGGATTTGTTCATAATTCCATTGAACCCAGGTCTTTTTTGTGCTAAATTATAATCAGCGAAATAAAATTACAGCGGCTCACTTGCAGCAGGCGGGAAATCATACATTCATGCGCCTATTAATTGTAGGCCCGCCCAACTTTCCGGGGTGTATTGTTTCCCCTAGTATAAGTTATGTGGAAGGTCCACCATGAATGGAAATAACCTCACCAACCAACCGGCTTATGGTCCCGTCCCCCTATCAAACGGTGCAAAACCGCTAAACAGGCATTCCCGACGCGGCTGTTGGCGCGTCCTCGCCATTATCTCCGGATCCTGCCTGGGTCTGATCCTATTGGTAGCGCTGACAGTCGTTATCCTAGGATCGCTCGGAAAGTTAAGCGGCACTCCAGGACACTTGAATGAGGAGCCTGCCTGGTCTCCCGACGGAAGCCAAATTGCCTTTGCTTCAGACCGTAAAGGCAATTATGATATCTACGTCATGAACAGCGACGGGTCTAACGTCAGGCAATTGACCTCTAACCCGTTTGCATACCTGTATTTCATGTTCGGTAACGCCGCTGACTATGGGCCAACCTGGTCGCCAGATGGCAAGAAAATTGCTTTCGTGTCAGGCCGTAACAACTCATACTTGTCCTTTGTGGATACAGACATTTTCATCATGGACGCGGATGGCCGGAATGTTGTACCGTGGGAAGGTTCTCAGTATTATTCCGCCGATAATTATCCCGAATGGTCTCCTGATGGCTGTTGCATCGTTTATACATCAAGTAAGTACCCTAACGTCAACGATTCTGAAGTTCCAGATATTTTCTCGGCTTATGCAAATCCGGCCAATGACGTAAATATTACCAATCTAACCAATACCCATACGGAAAATTCCACCCCAAGCTGGTCGCCGCAAGGAGAACGCATTGTCTTTGCTTCGGCTCGTAACGGGAACTGGGATATTTACATGATGAACAAGAACGGTTCAGAAATAGTCCAGCTTACCCACTCCGATGATTTCGCCTTTGCTCCTGACTGGTCACCCGACGGAACCTGCATCGCATATGCGGGTGGGAAGGGCGAAAAAAATAATATTTTTGTGATGAATACAGACGGGACAAATAATGTCAGACTCACAAATGGCCCAGCCAGTTATTTTAGTCCGGCCTGGTCCCCCGACGGCCATCATATCGCTTTTGTTTCAGAACAGAACCAGGTTGAAAACATCCAGATAATGGATGCCAATGGCTCAAACGTTGTCCAATTGACTAAATAAACCATTTTTACTCCGCAGCAAGCAGGCTGGAGTAACAATACTAAAAGCCGGGTTTTCAAGAAAAAACCCGGCTTTCCTTTTCCTAGCCTCTTCTCCGCGGGCTCAGCGCCTCGGCAGTGAATCCTCTTTACCCGTTCAACAGTCCGATCACCTCATCCTTCAGCGCCAGGGTAGTGGCGACGGCTTCCTTGCCATAAATGGTCGGGCTGCCCTTCCAATCGCCAAAAAAGCCGCCCGCCTCGCGGAAAATGGGCGGGAACGCCCCGCAGTCCCATACCGCCATGGCCGGGTCGAACATCACCTCCACCCGCCCGCTGGCCACCAACAAGTAGCCGTAAGCGTCAGACCAGCCGGCGCGGATGGATGCCCGCCGGGCCAGGCGCTCGAAGGCCGGCCAGCGATCGTGCTGCCAGAAGCCTCCCACATCGGTGTAGCACACCACCCCCTTATCCAGCCGGTCGACCGTAGAAACGTGCGCCGGCTTGCCGTTCCACCAACAGCCCAACCCGTTGGCCGCCGAGATCATTTCCTCCAGCGCCGGGAAATAGGCCACGCCTACCTCCACCACGCCCTCGATCTCCAGCCCGAGCAGCACCCCGTACAGGGGAACCCCGTGAAGGAAAGCCTTGGTGCCGTCAATCGGGTCGACGATCCAGCGCCGGCGGGTCCCCTCCCCGCTCTCGCCGAACTCCTCGCCCAGCACGGCGTGGTCCGGGTAGCGCTGCTCGACCGCCCGGCGGATCAGCTCCTCGGCCTTGCGGTCGGCGATTGTCACCGGCGAGCCGTCTGCCTTGGTATCCGCCCGCACACCCTTATTGAAATACTCCAGCGTCAACCGCCCGGCCTGGTAAGCCGTCTCCCGGGCAAACCGCAAATATTCCTGCAATTCCTTTGTCATCGCTCCACCTCTTCCTTCTCTTCCCCCTCCAGCATCTGCTCATCCCGCCGCAGCCTGCGCCAGCGCGCCGCCAGGCTGACCAGGTACAACGCCATCACCCCGAAGATCACCGCATAACCGGCAAGCATGTAGTTTGTTGTTTCGGCCATTTTTACCTCTCCATTCTCATTCTTTCCACTTTCTCAGCCAGCTTGCCCAGGCGGATGCGGTGCCACAGCAGCGCCGCATACACCACCGTAAACGCCAGCAGACCAAACAGGAAAGTTTGCAGCATCTTTGGGCTCATATCGAAAGCCCCCAGGGCGCTTGGGTCGCTGTTTCCCACCACCACCGGGTGGATGGTGCGGAAAATGCGGATCGAAAGGAAAGTCAGCGGCACACTGAGAAACCCGATGATGACGTAAACCGCCCCAAAGCGCGCCCGCCGCTCGGGTTCCTCGATGCCCGAGCGCAGCATCAGGTAAGCCGCGTAGATCAGTTCGGTGACCGTCACGGTAGTCAGGCGCGGGTCCCAGGTCCACCAGGTGTTCCAGATTGGTTTGGCCCAGATCGACCCGCTCACAATGGCAATCAGCAGGAAGACCATGCCCAGCTCCACCGAGGCCGTCTCTACCACGTCCCAATCCGGGTTATGGCCGAGCAGATAGATCACCCCGGATACGGCCGCCACGATAAAAGACAGCAGCCCCACCCAGGCAGTCGCCACGTGAAAATAAAACACCTTCTGCACCATCCCCATCACCTGTTCCACCGGGGCGTACAGGAACACCAGCCCGGTCGCCGCCGCCAGCAGCGCCCCGGCGCCGATATCGAGGATGGTCGCCAATTTTCTATTTCTTACCATCATACCTCCAAATCGCAGACCCCTATTCTTCCACCACAAAATCGAACACCATAAAGGCAGCTGCTGTGAAAATCACATCATATACCACAAGCTGGTTGATCCATGGAGCAACCTCGGCCCAGGCTGCCCCGCCCAGGAAACCGCTCGACGCCTCCACCGCCGCCACCAGCACCGGCAGCGCTACCGGAAAGAGCAGGATTGGCAGCAGGATGTCACGCGTGCGCGCCTGCACCGCCATGCTCGCCAGCAGCGTGCCGACCGCCGCGTAGCCCTCGGCCCCCAGCAGGATTACCAGCGCCAGCCCGGCGTTGAACAAGTTGGTGTTGTACAACACGCTGTACACCGGCAGCACGATGATCGCCGTCGCCAGCATGAACACCAGGTTGGCCAGCATCTTGCCGAAATAGATCGCCGAGCGGTCGACCGGCGCCAGCAGCAGCCCATCCAGGCAGCCGCGGTCCTTTTCTACCGCCATTGAACGGTTCAATCCGAGCGTCCCGGCGAAAATAAACGTCACCCACAGCACGCCGCTGGTCACCGCCACCCGCGCCTGGGCGTCCAACTGGAGCGCAAAATTGAAGATAAAGATCACCAGCAGGGCAAAGACCAGCATGGCCGAGATCACTTCGCGGGAGCGCCACTCCGCCGCCAGGTCTTTCCAGATCACGGCGGTCATGGCTTTGAGAAAGGCGGTGCTGGTTGTAGGCGGCATGGTTGAGTAAGAGCCTTCAGTCATCTGTTGACAGCTTCTTTATAAAACTCCACCACTCCCCCTTCGCCCAGCTCCGCCTTCCTCTTCGAGGCGCGCATGGCGCCGTGAGAGAGCACGTCGAAGCGTCCGGCCAGGGCATCTGCTCGCAGCAGGTCGTGGGAGGTCATCACCACTGTGCGCCCCAGCCCGGTCACCTGGCGCAGCACCCCATCCAGCATCTGGCTGGCGTCCTGGTCGAGTCCGGTGTAGGGTTCGTCCAACAGCAACACCTGCGGGTCGTGGATGACTGCTCGCCCGATCGCCAGCCGTTGCTGCATACCGCGCGAGAAGGTGCGCACCAGGTCACGCCGGCGGTTAGCCAGCCCGACCTGTTCCAGCACAGCCGTGATGCGCCGTTCAAGCTGCTCCACCGCGTACATACGCCCGTAAAAGCGCAGGTTCTCCTCGGCGGTCAAGTCTCCATACAGCAGGGGCAGGTGCGAGACTACTCCCAGGCGCCGCCGCACGGCTGCCGCCTGGCGCGGCAGGCTGTATCCAGCTATGCGCACCTCACCCAGGGTAGCCCGCGCCAGCGAGGCCAGGATACGCAGAAAGGTCGTCTTTCCCGCGCCATTCGGACCCAGCACCGCCACAAATTCGCCTTCCGCCGCCTGGAATTCCAGATCGCGCAGCACCGTCTTTGGCCCAAAACGCTTGTAGAGCTTGCGGACTTCGATTATTTCCTCATCTCCTTCAAAGCCCCCACCAGCTCCTTCCGCCGCACTTGATAGGGATACTTGTCCAGTCGGCCCTCGTGAAACAGATCATCCAGCGCCACGATAACATCCAGCAGCGATTCCTGCGTCTGCTCCACCGGCAGCGTATCAACCCTCTGCCCAGCCCAGCGCGTTCTACGCAGCCTCCTTACCAGAGCCGCGCTCCTGATCTGGCGCCGGTAGAACCAGAACACCGCCGCCGCCACCGCCAGCAAAAACACCGCCAACCCGACCAGCAGGTCAAGGTCGGCTGTCACACCTGCCGGAGTGGCTTTGGGGCTGCCCGACAGGCTGACCTGCAGCGGGCTGCCGTCCGCCAGGTTGGAGCCTACGAATAATTGCAGGCTGGTACCCTGCACGTCACGGTTGCCGGCGAATTGGAGCTGCGGACTGGTCAGTATAATGCCATCGTTGGGCAGCATTACCACCACCTGCTGTACCTGCACCGGCATGTGCAGTGTGATCATCGCCTGCCGGTCGTACAGCATGGCGTAGGCGAACACCAGTTGGTAGCCGCTGCCAGGCGGGATAGCCTGCGTATCGCCAAAACCTTTGTCGGTCTGGATAAACCGTTCGCCCAGCGCCCCGTCCTGGAACTGAAGGTTAACCGCTCCCTGCGGCAGGTCATAGTCCAGCACCGCCTGGCCGGTTTTGGCGGGCACCACCATCTTATTCTGCGTGTTGGTGATGATCACCACCTCGGCCACCTGCATCATTCCCGGCTGGGGGAACTCAAAGATTACATGCAGCCGGTCGGCCACCAGCCCCGAGGTGTCTGAGGTCAGCTCGGTCTTGCTCAGATCAAGCGTGGGCGTGGGCAGACCGGAAACGCCCGCAGAGGGAGTGGCTGTAACCCGCAGGCCAGGCTGCGTGGCGCCGGACAACGTCTGCGGCCTACCCGGCTCAGCGTACCACAACGTGCGCATGTAGCTGACCGCTGACCACATCTGGTCTTCGGTCAACTGGCTGGAAAAACCTGGCATTCCATTTTGTGGATCACCCTGTTGGGTGGCGTTGAACAGGTCCTGCAGGGATACCTGCGCCAGCAGGGCCGGGTCGGACCAGTCCGGCGGTTTCACCGCCAGGCTGGCAGCCTGGGGACCGTCGCCGCGGCCCTTCCCGCCGTGACAGGCCTGGCAATCCTGGCGATAAACATCCATCCCGCTGGAAAGCTCGTTCAGCGTGACGCTCAGGTTGAGCACGTAGGCTACCACATCCCAGCGCTGGCGGTCGCTCAACGTATTGCTGGTGCTGGGCATAAATTTGGCCAGGTGGCCGGTGTTGATGATGGAGAACCAGTCCACCGGGCGAGCCAGACGAGACACCTCGGTTGTGCCAATCGCCGGGGGGGCCGTGGCCAGGTTGCCGGCCTGGGCTCCGTCACCTTTGCCAAAGACGCCGTGACAGGGAGAGCATTTATCCCGGTAGATAGACGCCCCCGCGGTCGGGTCGGGCGGCACAAACGGGAGGTTAGCGGCAGGTGAAGGACTCGGCAGCAGGAGCGCCTGGGCTCCCGGCGGCGGTGTGATATCCTCGCTCAGTGAAACCGAGCAGGCAGACAGCAACAGCAGCAGCGCCAGGCCAACCAATAGTAACATCCCTTGCGATCGCGGATACCCTGTAAGGGTATCCCGTAGGGAAGGCTTCCCGAAGGCCTTCGCAAAGTTTAGAGAAGCCGTTCGCAAATGTCTCTCGAAGGCCTCCGCAAGGTTAACTGTCGCTGCCGCACTCCTGTCCAGGCTCATAGCGTTATCGGCATTCCACAGCGTGAACAGAACTTATCCGACTTTTTCACTGGCTTGCCGCACCTAGGGCAGAACCCGATCGACTTCTCCAGGCGGCTGCGCCGGTGGGAAGAGATCAACAGCTCCAGCTTCTCATCCGGCGGTTCCACTGCGACAGGCGCAGCCGGAGCGGCTGCCACAGCCGGAACTTCACGCGCCTCCTCCAGGGGTGGAAGCTCGTCCAACCGGCGCAGAACTTCCGCCGTATCGTGCGCCAGGGCCGCCCGTTGCGGTGGGTAATCTTCCTCGGGGATTTTGCCCAGGTAATGGTCGAAATCCAGCTCCTGTAAGGCTGACAGCAGCCGGTCGCGCTCGACCAGCAGTTGGCCTTCGTTCTGCTCAGCCGGTTCGCCTTCCGGCGCGTTATGCTCGCTTTCCAGGCTGAAAAACGGCCGGCTAAGGTACATTCCCACCAGCAGCGCCAGCGCCAAAATCAGAAAAAGTGCGCCTAATTCCATATTACTTCACCAGCTCATCGACCACAGCTGTAATCTCTCCGGCAGACTCAAAGGGTCCCTTCTTCACGTAGGCCAGCTTACCCTGCCGGTCGAGGATATACGTCTCCGGCACGCCGGTCGTGTGGAACATCTGAGAGATGACCGTACGCAGGTCCGGTCCGTTGGGATAGCTGACGCCGAACTTCTTCATGAACGCCAACGCCTGCGGCTCAGTGTCGACGTAATCCACGCCGAAGAACACCACCTGCCCGCCCGGCTTATAAGCCTGCCAGGCCTGCTCCATGGCGTCCGCCTCCTGTTCACACGGCTGGCACCAGGAGGCCCAGAAATTGATCACCAGCACCTTGCCGGAATAATCCTCCGTCTTGAGCGTCTGCCCGTCGAAGGTCGTCAGCGAAAACCCCGGCGCCTTTTGCCCGATGGCAATTGGCCCGGTCTGATTCAGGCGCATTCCCCAGGCGATCAGCGCCAGGAACGCCAGCAGTCCGGCAATCGACGCCGCCATCACCCAGAGGGGTAATCTTTTTCCAGTCCTGGTCATTGAGGCTTCTTCAGTCATAATCTCCTTCTTAACTCCTCTTCCACCTGCGCCAAGTACGGATCGGCGTTATCCGCCGGTGGAGGACCAGCCGGTGCGGCGGCCGGTTTTGGCCGGCGGGCGCTCGCCCCGCGCAGGCCCCGATAGACCAGATACACCCCCCCCAGAAAAATCACCGGCGGGAGGCCGTAAACCAGCCAGTTCAGCCCGCTGCGCGGCGGCTCTGCCAGCACCCGGTCGCCGTACTGGGCCACAAAATACTGCTTGATCTGCTCCTTGCTCTTGCCTTGCGCCAGCATCTGCCGGATCAGCTCGCGCCACTGGGCGCAGGCGGTGGTCGGGCACACGTCCAGGGGGATGTTTTCGCATACCGGGCAGTACAGCTCGCGTGCCACGGCGTTCACATCGTCGTCTGAGGGAGTCGGTACCTGGGCCGCTACCACCCGGATACCCACCATAACCAGCAGGAGAAAAACCAGGGTTAAGGTGGTCAATGCCAGGATGCCTCCTGCATTCTGTAGGGGAGGGTCTGTTTTATTACACAACCCAATATTTCCAACAACCAGACCCTCCCCGGCCTTATGCCACCTCGGCCGATATCTTATCACCCACGCAAGGGAGGGTTTGTTTGGTTGTAATAATAAGTATCTATCCGAAAATCTTTGCGTTGTCATTGCGAGAGAGCGTCTCCCTGCGAGCGAAGCAATCTCAGTTCCGAAATAAAGATTGCTTCGGCGAAGACGCCTCGCAATGACATCTGGAAGGGCTAGTATTAATTTTCGGATAGGTTCTAAATATGTCCAATACCCAGACCCTCCCCTACGTTCTGGAGAGGTATCTATCTGGGTAAAAACGTGTTTGTGTTCCATCCTACACCTTAACCGCCGCCGGCGCAGGTGCGGCCTGCTTTACCGCTTCGGCTTCACGGTCAGGCCAGGCTGCTACCGCCGTACCCAGGATAAACACCAGCCCGCCAATCCACAGCCAGCCCACCAGCGGGTTATGAAAAACTTTGAAGGTTGTCCCGCCGGAAGAAATCGGCTGCCAGTCGACCAATATAATATACAGGTCGCCCGCCAGGGTAGAGTGCAGGCCAGCGATTGTCACCGGTTGCTGCAACTCGTAATAATAGTCCCGGCGCGGGTACAGGTCGCCCAGCGGCTGCCCATACTGCGACACACTCACTACCGCCCGGGCTACGTTGCGCCCGTCAGCGGTGTCGAACACCGCCAGGTCCTTGAACGTGATCGTATAACTGTCCAGGCTGAGTGCGCTGCCCTGCTTCAGCGTGCCTTGCGTCTGGGTCTGAAAAAACTGCATTCCGATGACTCCCAACCCCATCATCACCACGCCCAGGTGGATAATATACCCGCCATAACGCCGCCGGTTGCGTTCCGCCAGGCGCCAGGTGGCTACCAACAGGCTCTCCCCGCTGCGGTGGTGGCGCGCCAGGGCGGCCCGCCCGTATTCGTATAACGTCACCGCCAGGACAAAGGCCGCCAGCCATAACGCCAGCAGCGCCGTCCATTGCCGCACCCCTACGGTTAAGGCCAACACTGGCCCCGCCAGCGAGACCACCAGCGGTTTCCAGACCGCACTCCCGTAAGTTTTGAGCGTCGAATGGCCCCAGGCCGAAAGCGGCGCAACCCCCATCAACAGCAGCAAAGCGCCAAACAGCGGCCCGGTTGCCCCGGTGTAAAACGGCGGGCCGACTGTCACTTTTTGCCCGGTGAACAGCTCTGAGACCAGCGGGTAAGTCATACCCCAGAAACATACCACCAGGATGCCCATGAAGAGCAGGTTGTTGACCAGAAAAAGCGCTTCGCGCGACAGTAATGAGGTCATCTGGCCCTCGGAACGCAGGTCATTCCAGCGATAAAGCAGCAGACCCAGCGAGATTAAAAAGGTAGTGCTGATAAATATAAGGAACGGCCACCCAATTCCGCTCTCCGAGAAGGCATGCACCGAAGAAAACTCGCCCGAACGGGTCAGGAAGGTGCCGTAAATCACCAGGCAGTAGGTCAGGATGATCAGGATCATGTTCCAGCGCTTGAACAGGCCGCGCTTTTCCTGGATCATCACCGAATGCAGGAAGGCCGTGCCCGACAACCAGGGGATCAGGGCGGCGATCTCCACCGGGTCCCAGCCCCAGTAGCCGCCCCAGCCGAGCACGTCATAAGCCCAGCGCATGCCCAGGATCAACCCCAGCGAGAGGAACAGCCAGGCGATCAACGTCCAGCGCCGGGTGACGCGGATCCAGCGGTCGTCTGCGCGCCCGGTGACCAGCGAGGCGAATCCGAAAGCAAAGGGCATGATGAAGCCCACGAAGCCCAGGTAGAGCATGGGCGGGTGGATGATCATCCCCGGGTGGCGCAGCAGCGGGTTCAGCCCTTCGCCGTTGGCTGGTATCAGCGGCAGCGACCCGGCTGGTTGGAACACGGCTGTGAGCACGTCTCCACTGGGGACCTGCCAGAAGCGCTCGAACGACCCCTCGCCCTGGACGAAAACGGTCAGCCCGATGAAAAAGGCCAGAGTTACCATCAACGCCGCCACCACCCAGGGCAGGAACTCCCGGTCGCGCTCCCATTTGCGCAGCGCGGCCGCCATGGCAAAGCCTGACATCAGCCACGACCAGAACAGCAGCGAACCAGCCTGCCCGCCCCACAGGGCGGTCACCTTCAGGTAAGCCGGCATGCTATCACTGGTCACGCTGTAGACGAACTGCACCTCGTAATGGCGGGTCAACAGCAGGTAAATCATTACCAGCACGGCCATACTGGTCAACGGGAAGGTCAGCAGCATGGCGGAGCGCCCGCTCTCTACCCAGGCCAGGGCATTCTTTTTTGCAAAATGCCCGCCATAGATGGCTGTCCCTGCTCCATATAAGGAAACGATGAAAGTGATTACCAGTATTCCAAAACCAAAAATTGGGATCATAGGTTATAAAAATTCAGGAAATAGAGTAAAGTAAAAACCGCTCCAGGGAAAGAGCGGGGACAAACTTATTTCTGCACCTGGTTAGGGACGGCCTCCTGGTACTTGGTGGGGCATTTCAACAGCAATTCGTTGGCCTGAAACACACCGTCAAACCCGAGCTGGCCGGTCATGATGGCCTGGGCTTCGTCCTTCAGCAGGTCTGGCCGTGGGCCGTGATAGACGACCTTCAGCCGCGGCTTGCTGGGGTCGATCACCGCCGCGTGCAGCACGGCCGCCAGCCCCCCCTGGGCATCGATGACCGAGTTATCGCCCGGCACCTGAGCCACGCTGAACATCAGCGTCAGGGATTGCGGGTCGTATTGGATGGTATTGCCGATCACCGCCCCAGAAACGCGCACGTTCTTACCGGCCAAGGCCTGGCCCCTGGATTGCAATTCTTCTACCGTTAAAAAATATTGAGAGTTGGCGCTGGTAGCCGAGAAGATCAGATAGCCGATCGCCGCAACAATCAGCAGGCCGCCGATAAGGAATTTCAAACGTCCCAGGGAAACTGGCCTTGAAGCTACCGCACTCTGCATACTTCTCCTCCAAGATTGATCTGCCGGGTAGGCCGCAGGTTACTATCACGGCGCCCCTGCCGGCCCCATCCCGAAAAGATATACGAATAAAACAGACGCTTATATACCGATTTTATCCCAATAATCTCCGAACCAGATTAAGGGTTGGTGAGAAAATTTTTCCTCCAAGTAATAGGAAACCGGGTTTTTTCCTGAAAACCCGGTTTCTTTTTCCTCTAGAGTCTGAACATCGACTTAGAAAATCAGCGCCAGCCGGCCAGCCGGCCCAACGGTGCCAGGAACACCACGGCTAGGATCACCAACACCAGGCCAAGCGCCAGCACCACCGCCCCGAAGGCCAACCCCAATGACCCACCGACGATGCCGATAATCAGCGCCACCAGTCCGACCTCCATTCTTGACTCAGCGGGTATAATATTCCCCATGGCCTATACTCCCTCATCCACTACCGGGCGAGAATTCCCCGCCTACCGCTACTTCGACCTGGTCATGGCCCTCTTCGTCACCGTGCTGATCGTCAGCAACATCGCCTCCTCCGCCAAGATCGTCGATTGGGGCTTCTCCATCTTCGGCATCCGCATGGCCTTCGACGGCGGCACCATCCTTTTCCCCGTCTCCTACATCTTCGGCGACGTGCTCACCGAGGTTTACGGCTACCGCCGCTCACGCCGCGTCATCTGGGCCGGCTTCTTCTGCCTGGGCCTGTCCGCCGTCATCCTGTGGTTCGTGCGCATCCTGCCCGGCGAAGCCACCTGGCAGCAGTACGCCGGCCAGAAAGCTTTCGACGCCATCCTGGGCGGCATGTCTTCCGGCGGGATCGTCATCGCCAGCCTGACCGCCTACTGGGCAGGTGAGTTCTCCAACTCCTTCGTACTGGCGAAAATGAAAATCTTCACGCGTGGGCGCTGGCTGTGGATGCGCACCATCGGCTCTACCCTGGTCGGCGAGCTGGTCGATTCGGCCCTCTTTATCGCCATCGCCAGCCTGTTCAGCGTCTTCCCCTGGAGCTTGTTCCTCACCCTGGTGCTGACCAACTACGTCTTCAAATGCAGCATGGAAGCCGTGATGACCCCGGTCACCTACCGGGTCATCTCCTTCCTCAAGCACACCGAAAAAGAAGATTACTACGACTACAGGACCAATTTCAACCCGTTTCACATTTAGTCGTCCGCCATGCCCACCGCCACCTACCACTTTCCTGCTGGTTTCCTGTGGGGCGCCGCTACCGCCGCCCATCAGGTTGAAGGTAGCAATACTAACAATACCTGGTCCGACTGGGAAAACCAGCCAGGCCGGATTAAGAACGGCGATAAGGCCGGCCTGGCCGCCGATTGGTGGGGAGGGCGCTGGAAAGAAGACTTCGACCGCGCCACCGCTGCCGGGCAGAACGCACACCGTATGTCGATCGAGTGGAGCCGCATCCAGCCCACCCCCACCCACTGGTCCGAGGACGTGCTGGACTACTACCGCCAGATAGTGCGCGGGCTGGTCGAGCGCGGCCTGACCCCCCTGCTGACCCTGCACCATTTCAGCGACCCGCTGTGGTTGGCCGAAAAAGGCGGTTGGGAAAACCCGGAGGCGCCCGGGCTGTTCGCCGCCTTCACCCGCAAGGTGGTCGAGGCGCTCAAAGAATACGTCACCTACTGGATACCAGTCAACGAGCCCAACACCTACGTCACCGAAGCCTACCTGGAAGGGCTCTTCCCGCCCGGCAAGAAAGACCTGGGCGCTGCCTTCACCGTCCAGGCCAACCTGCTGCGCGGCCACGCCGCCGCCTACCAGGCCATCCACTCCTTGCAGAAAGAAGCCCGCGTCGGTTCCTGCATTAACTACCGCTCGTTCCAGCCAAAGCGGCCCTGGCTGCCGCTGGACAAGCTGATGGCCAATTTTACCGCCGCTACCTTCAACGATTCCTTCATTAACACCTTACTGAAAGGTCGCTTGAATTACCTGGGTAAACGCGCCCGCCTGCCCGAAGCGGTTAAAACGCAGGACTTCGTTGGGGTCAATTACTACACCCGCGACCTGGTGGCCTTCAGCCTCTCCTACGCCAACTTTTTTAGCCAGCGCAGCTTTCCGCCCGGTGCGCCGCTCAGCCAGACCGGCTTCCTCGCCCACGTCCCCCAGGGCATGTTGGAGGCTCTGGACTGGGCGCGGCGCTTCAACCTGCCCATCCTGATCACCGAGAACGGCATCGACGACAGCCAGGACCGCCTGCGCCCTCGCTACCTGGTCGAGCACCTGCACCAGGTTTGGCGGGCGGTCAATTCCAACTGGCCGGTCAAGGGCTACTTCCACTGGACCCTGGTGGATAACTTCGAATGGGAGCGCGGCTGGACGCAGCGCTTCGGCCTGTGGGGGCTCGATTTGCCGACGCAGAAGCGTATCCGCCGTCCCAGCGCCGACCTGTACACCGCCATCTGCAAGGAAAACGGCATCGCCTCATCGGCGGTCGAGAAATACGCTCCAGAGTCATTGCCGGCGCTCTTCCCGGAATAAAGGGAAAACCGAACACTTTGCTCAACCTAATTTGTTACTTCAACAAGCGCGTCACCAATCGCATCACCGGGAAAATCGCCGGCCTGCGCTACAGCCCAATCTGCCTCATCTGGCATACCGGCCGGCGCACTGGAGCACTTTACGAAACGCCGCTGATGGCGGCACACACGCTGGACGGCTTTATTTTCGCCCTGACTTATGGCCCACACGTGGATTGGTATCGCAACGTTCTGGCGGCCGGCCATGCCACGCTGCGCTGGCAGGGACAGGAATACTCCCTCGAGCATCCACAAGCGGTCGACGCCAGCACAGGTCAGAACGCCTTTCCATTTCCCCCGAACCTGATCTTACGCCTCCTGGGTATACGGCATTTCTTTCAGATGAAAGTCACGCAAAAATAAGGAGCCTTATGTCCCCTCTCACCCGCCGCCAATTCCTCAAGTCCAGCGCCGTAGTTGGCGCGGCTGCTGCGCTTGGCGTCGGCAGCGGCTGCAGCGTCTTCGCCGATAACTCCACCGGCAAACCCAAACTTATCAAAATCTATCCGGAGGCGCCCAAGAGCGTGGTCGTGCACACTCACCATTCCAGCGTGTGGAGCGACGACGCCCTCCAGCCGGCCGTGCTGGCCCAAATGCTGGACGCCTCCATCACCAAACTGACCGGCCTGAACGACCCGCTCAGCGCCTGGAAGGCTCTCTTCCACCCCAAAGAGAAGATCGCCGTCAAGATCAACACTATTTCCGGTTCGATCACCGGCACGCACCCCGCCTTTCTGGACGCCGTCCTGGCCCGCTTGAAGGCCGCCGGCTTCCCCGACGAGCAGATATTCGTCTACGACCGCGATAGCTGGGAGATCGGCATGGCCGGCTTTAAAATCAACAAAGATGGGCCGGGAGTTAGCCTGAGAGGCACCGACGGCTACTACGCCGAAGGCTTCAAGGTTATGGATACAAACGTCAGGCTGAGCAACCGCCTGCTCACCTGTGATGCGTTGATCAACCTGCCCATCCTCAAGCAGCACATGTACGCCGGGGTCTCCTTCGCCATGAAGAACCACTACGGCACCTTCGATTCGCCCACCCTCTTCCATTCCAAGGAGCAGGTCAAGACCGGCCTGCCTGAGCTGAACGCCCTGGCGCCGATCAAGGACAAGACTCGCCTGATCATCGGCGACGCCCTGGACGTGGTGCTTGGCGATAACTGGACCGACAAGGTCACCGGTGATTCGATCTTCATGAGCTTCGACCCAGTCGCCCACGACGCCTGCGGTTTCAAACTGTGGAGCGACACGGTCAAACAGCAGGGCATCGACGACGCCTTTGTGCAGCGCTACACTGACAAGGCCAACTCCTGGCTGTCCCACGCCGTCGAGCTCGGCCTGGGAACCTGCGACCCGGCTAATATCGAGCTGGTCGAGCAGAAGATCGGGTAAAAAAGTCGTCAGTTTTCAGTAAAGGCTACTGCGTACGCCACAGCCTGGTCGAGCGTCATTCCCCGGCCCTCTTCCCAGGCAGTGGTAAAGGCTTTTTCGCCCAGCGCCGCACGGGCTGAGTCCAGGGCCTGCTCGTATTCATTGCGTTCTGCCAGGGAAAGCAGGTTTTTCTGCCACTCATACAGCTCAGCCTGCGCCCCAAATAATGTGGCCGCTCGCCGTGCCTGGCGCTGTGCGCTGGCCAGGACCCCCAAGGCATTGATTACCAGGTATGCGATCCCCTTAAGCCCAAAAAAATCCCAAAAAGAACTCGTCACATTGGCTTCGTTTTTTCCCTGCAACGACGACAAGAGCGACTCTTTCAAATAAGCATACGCTGGAGGATATTCTCCCCGCGATAAAGCCACCCGCCCAATAATGTATTCAGCAGTTATTGCTGTGCGTTCTATATTTATTCCAAGGGTGGGTCGCAGTTCCCTGGCCAGGCCGAATACTTTTTCACACTGCCGGGTGGCCTGGTCGTAATCTTTCAGCGCCCAGGCCTCCAATCCACGTAAGTTGATCGCATCCAAATTCAATCTCTTATCCATCTCAATAGGAAATTCCAGAAGTGCTTCAGTGAGTTGGATGGCCTGCAAGTAATCCCCCTGAGACACCGCTACACCGGCTCGCATACCCATCGTTCCAACGGAATAACGCCGGTTTCCCGAAATATCAAAACAGGACTGGGCTTCCCCGAACAAGGCTGCGGCTTGATTCGGGTTTCCTGAAATCAGATCCAGATGACCAAGCAGAGCCAGCGTCGCGCCTGCTGATTCCGCGTCTTCTGCTTCTCTGGCACGGGCGAGGCTTTCTTCAGCATTTTCCCTGGCCAGCGTAAAGTCCCCTTCGAAAAAATTTAGGCCAGCCAGGTAAAAGAGGTAATCTGCGATGAGATAGGTGTCCCCTGTTTTTCGCAGCATATCCAGCGCTTGCATTACCCCCATAATAATCCGGTCCAGGTCCTTCTCCAATGAAGCCAGGTTTCCCAGTGAGCGGGCTAAATCCCTTGGGTTGAGGTCGTCATACTCCTCAAATATGGCGCGCGCCTCCTTATACAGTGGAGCGATGTTTTCGTCCCCAACCCAATTTGAAGTGATAACCCCAAGTGCGTTCAAGGCTTTCCCCCGGGCGATGCTCCGCCCCGGAGAGCGGGGTGGATTGCCTGGCGCTGCTGTGCCGGATTCTTCCGCCAGCAACTGCTCCAGCCAGCCTTTGCCTTCCATCCAATGATTACGAATATGCCAGAACCATTCCAGCGCCGTGGCTGCCTGTAACCCTTTTTCGATGTCGTTCGACCGGGCCCATTCCAACGCCAGGCGGATGTTGTCCAGTTCCACATCCAGTCGGTCCACCCACACCCGCTGCCCTTTTCCACGCAGGTGCGGCTCAGCCTGCAGGGCCAATGAAAGGAAGTAGTCCAGATGCCGCTGGCGCACTGCCGCCAGTTCACTGTCCTCGGCCGGCGGGTTGCCCACCATTTTCTCATGCGCATACTGCCGGATGGTCTCCAGCATGCGATAGCGCGGTTGCTCGTTTGAAGCATCCGCGGCCATGACCACCAAAGACTTGTCAACCAGCTGTCCCAGCAGGTCTAAGATTTCATCACTGGACAGCCAGCTGCCTGCCTGGTCGGCGCATACCTTTTCAGCAGCTTCCAACGTCCACCCTCCGGCAAAGACGGAGAGACGCAGCAGCAGCCGGCGTTCTTTCTCGGTAAGCAAGTTGTACGACCAGTCGATCAGCGCCTTCAGCGTCTGGTGGCGCGGTAGCGCCGTCCGGCTGCCTCCGGTCAGCAGGTGGAAGTCGGCCTCCAGCCGGGAGGCGATCTGCTCCATGCTGAGGAAACGTACCCGCGCCGCGGCCAGTTCGATCGCCAGCGGGATACCGTCCAGCCGCTGGCAAACCCGCGCCATCAGGGCGGCGTTCGCCTCGCTCAGGCTTAAACCAGGCGAGTTGGTCTGCGCCCGCTCGGTGAACAGCCGGACGGCTTCGCATTGGACCAGTTCGGCGACGGGCGGTAAGTGATGAGGATCAGGTAAGAAAAGCGACGGGCAGCGGAAGGGCGTCTCGCCGCTCACCCCCAGAATCTCGCGGCTGGTGGCCAGAATACGCAGGTGGGGGCAGGCGCGCAGCAGGGTTTCCGCCAATTCAGCGACGGCGTTCACTAAGTGCTCGCAGTTGTCGAGGATCAACAGCAGGCGCTTATCGCCCAGGTGCTCACACAATACCTGTGTGGCCGTCTGGCCGGACATCTGCTGTAGACCCAATGCCGTGATTGCCATCTGTGCCACCAAATCAGGATTGTTCAGCGGCGCCAGCTCCACTAGCCAGACGCCATCCACAAAATCGTCCAGCAGTTCTTCCGCCGTCCAGAGGGCCAGGCGGGTCTTGCCAACCCCACCCGAGCCGGTCAGCGTCACCAACCGGCTAGGTCCGGCGGTAATATGTTGCCGCAAAGCCCTGATTTCTTTCTCTCGTCCGATGAAGGAGGTGAGCTGGACGGGCAGGTTATGGGAATGGGCTGGCTCTGCCGCGTCCAACGGCAAGCCCGGCTCATTGGCAGGGCCTTGCCATTCGAGCCTGGGCCGGTCACTGGCGCTGGCGCGGCTGAGCTGGGCCAGTTCCAACAGGCGATGAATAGTTTCCGGCTCTTCCATGATAGACAGGGCCGGGACGAAGAGAGCCATCAGGCTTGCTTGATCAGGGACGCGTAGGTTAGCCTCCAGGCGGCTGATCTGCGATTCGCTGTAGCCCACTGCTATCGAAAGCTCGCGCTGGGTAAGCTGGGTTCGCCTGCGCAGGTACTTCAGCAGGTCGCCAAAGGTGTGAAAGTTTGCCAGCAACGCGGAATGATCACCCATTCGTTATGACCCTGGTTATTTATTTATTTGGTATTTAAACATTATAAACCAAGGATGTAATTCATTTAGTGGCAAGATTGGCAAGATTGCCAGGTTTCTGGCAACCCATCTGGCAAAAAAAGGCAGATATTTCGGTTCTCGGCATGCTATCCTGTGCAAAGAGAAAAGGAAAAACTCTTCACCCGGAAAATCGTATAGCAAGACAATCGAGCCTATTTAGTCTAAGCAGTTCACATGGATCCAACTTTTTTGAAAGGAGAATGATTATGTGCCCGCCAGAAAAAACCAAAATAAATCTTAAAAAAGTGATGTTGTATACTTTTTGGGGATTGGTCGCCGGGGTTTTACTTATCGCAGCTTTGCTTTTGACCCATCCGGTCCTCATCCCTTCTGCATCCGCAGCGGCAACCTCGCCTAAGTCTATCGGCCTGCTCGGGTCGGGTTATAGCCTGGCGCCCGGTGCAAACGGCGCCCGGATCATCTATCCCTATCAGACAAAGCTGTACAAATCCAGTGTGACAAACTCGCCAAAGTCTATTGGTCTGCTCGGGGCGGGTTATTGCCTGGTGACCAGTGCAAACGGCTCCCGGATTATCTATCCCTATCAGACAAACCTGTACACCTCCGGTGTGGCAAACTCGCCAAAGTCCATTGGCCTGCTCGGGTCAGGTTATAGCCTGGTGACCGGTGCAGACGGCGCCCGGATCATCTATCCCTATCAGGTAAAGCTGTACAACCAAACTCCCAAGGCGGACTCTGCCTCGGTCAAGTAGTACAACCAGCGACGGTTATGAAGTGCGCCTCTGGGCTGAGGGTAGTCAATGCGAAGGTCTCAGCAGAATAAACTGAGCCTCTGGCCGATTGGCGAAAAAACGTGGACGAAAAACTGGCGGTAATCCTCCCGCCAGTTTTTCATTTCCTATGCCTATAGTAAAGAGCTGGCGCTGGTAGTTAAAAAAGCGATCGTCCCTAGAGCATCCTGTCGCATCCAACAAATTCCATGCCAGGGGACGCTAAGGAAGCATCTTCACAAGACTGGCAAACTGTTCGAGGGTAAAGCCTTTCAAAGTGGTGGTATGGACATTGCCCAGCGCGCCAAGACTGAGCAGGAAAGCCGCCGCTGCTTCATCACTTGGCGCTTCGGCGATGGAGATATAGTCATATTCACCCATCGTCATATAAAAGCCGAGGATTTTTCCACCCATGGCTTCCATGCCTTTAAAAGCGGCTTCTACGCGGGTGGGGGCGTCTTTGATAGACTTCGCCCCTTGATCCGTTAATTTCATCAAGGAAATAAATGTAGACATCGGTCGTTTCTCCTTTCATATGGGTCCCACCAAGCGCCAGCTCTGACCCCTACCAGAAGGTATATTCTGTGAAGCGGCTGTGCAAAATGGGTTAGAAGATACGTCGATGTAGTCTTCAATTACCTCATTCACAGGATAAATTAATGACTATATCTATCTTAATATTTGATATATATAAAGTCAAGCGGGACTTTTGGCACAACACAGCTTTCACAATAAAGATTTTTTGGCCGATAATTAACAGTTACAGATTGGGCAGGTCCTGGTAAGGATCCAGGTTTTGTTACCATACCATTTCGGATATAATCAATCCATTCGAAAAAAACCTGTCCTATCAGCCGCATTATTACTGTTATGATCAAAAAATTCCTGCTCTTTGCCTTAATCCTCATCCTCCTCCCCGCCTGCGCCTCCGCACCGGCCGCAGGCGCTCCGGCTGCCTCTACTCCGCCCGCTCCCACAAACGCCTCCGCCTCCACTAATACCGCCGCCCCGAATTACCCGCCTCTCGACAGCTACTTTCCCGCTTCCAACTCCATCGGCGCCTACGCCGCCCCCCAACCGCCGCGCACCTTCCTCCACGACAACCTGTTCGACTTCGTCGACGGCCAGGCCGATACCTATTTTGCCTACAACTTCCAGCAGTTGGCTGTCCAGAGTTATATGAATTCCGACAACCAGGCTTTGCACGTGGAGATCTGGCAGTTCGCCGAACCGGCGGATGCCTACGGAGTATACACCATCTCCAGCTCAGCCGTTCCGGTGGCCGTCGGCGTCGACGGCTCAACCACCCCCGCACGCCGCATCGCCTTCTGGCAGGACCACTATTACGTGCACGTGAACTGCACCAACCAGCTCCCCCAGGCTGACCTGGAAGCTTTCGCCAAAGCTGTTGCGCGTGCCCTGCCCCAAGGTGGCCAGCGCCCGGCCTTACTCCAGCGCCTGCCCAAAGACGGCCTGGCGGAAAATGGAACCGTCTTCTTCCACCTGGAAATTACCATCCAGAACGAAATCTACCTGGGTGGGACGAACAAACTCGGCCTGGGCCCCAAAACCAACGGCCTGCTGGCGCATTACACCCTTGGCGGGCAAAACGCCAGCCTGCTGCTGATCGAATACCCGGATGCCCAATTGGCCGCGGCCGGCCAGCAGGGTTTGCAGTCTGCCGGGGTGGACGACCTGGTCGCCGCCCAGGCTAAAGACAACCTGCTTGGGGCGGTGGTAGGCAAGGTAGACGCCGCGGCGGCCAGGGGGCTGTTGGATCAGGCGCTTAAATAAGGAGTTCATCATGCCTATCTATGCGAAAGATCTTGGCTGGGTCCTGGAAACTGCTCACCTGGGCTACGCCCTCGGCCTGGATTCACATGGCCTGCTGGCCCACCGCTATTGGGGAGCACGCCTGCCCTACCCTGAAGATTACCCGCCGGTGGCTAACCCACAGGGCTGGGCATCCTTCAACAGCGCCGCCCACCTGACCAACGAAGAATTCCCCGCCAATGCCGGGCCCAAATACATCGATCCCTGCCTTAAAGTCACCTTTATGGATGGCGTGCGCGACACGGTCCTCAATTATTTCCACGCCGAAGTCGCCGGCGCGGATGGGCAGGAACTGGTCCTGACCCTCAATGACGCCTACTATCCCTTGCAGGTGAAGCTGCATTATTACTGCCACGTGGAGCACGACCTGTTCGAGCGCTGGGTCGAGTTGGAAAACCTGGGAGACCAGCCCATCACCATCGAGCGGGCTTTCAGCGCCCAGTGGCACCTGCCGCGCGGCATTGAATACCGCCTGTCGCACCTGGCCGGGCGCTGGGCGGATGAAACCCACCTGCACCGCCAAACCCTCCAGCCTGGCAAACTGGTGCTGGAGAGCCGCCGCCTGACTACCAGCCACCACGCCAATCCCTGGTTCGCCCTCGACCGCGGCTCCGCCACCGAGGAGCAGGGCGAAGTATGGTTCGGCGTGTTGGCCTGGAGCGGCAACTGGAAACTGGTAGCGGAGACGACCGATTTCTTCTCCACCCGTCTCAGCCTGGGCGTCAATGATTGGGATTTTGCCTGGCGCCTGGAAGGCGGGGAAAGCTTCACCACGCCTTCCAGCCTGGCCGGCTACACCCGCCAGGGTTTCGGGGCAGCCAGCCGCATCCTGCACGATTATGTGCGCGACTGTGTGCTGCCGCACGGGCTTACGCCTCACAAAGTGCTCTACAACTCCTGGGAAGCCACCACTTTCAAGGTCGACGAGCCGTCGCAGATCAAGCTGGCCGAGATCGCCGCCAAGATGGGCGCCGAGCTGTTCGTGCTGGATGACGGCTGGTTCCACAAGCGTGACCTGGATAACGCCGGGCTGGGCGACTGGTGGCCGGATGAGCGCAAATTCCCCAACGGACTGGGTGGGTTGATCAAAGCCGTCAACGGTCTGGGTATGGATTTTGGCCTGTGGGTTGAGCCGGAAATGGTCAACCCCGACAGCGACCTGTATCGCGCCCACCCCGATTGGGTGATTAACTTCCCCATCCGCCCCCGCTCCGAGCTGCGCCACCAGTTGATCTTAAACTTCGCCCGCCCGGAAGTGCAGGAGTACATCCTCGCCCGGCTCGACCGGCTGTTGAGAGAAAACAATATCGCCTTCGTCAAGTGGGACATGAACCGCAACGTGAGCGAGCCCGGCTGGCCCGAGGCGCAAGGCGACGCCCGCGAGCTGTGGGTGCGCTACGTCTACGGTTTATACTACGTCTGGCAGACCCTGCGCGACCGCCACCCACAGGTCATCTGGCAGAGCTGCTCGGGCGGTGGCGGGCGGGCAGACCTGGGCATCTTGCGCCTGGCGGACCAAATCTGGACCAGCGACAACACCGAGGCGACCGCCCGCCTGTCCATCCAGGACGGCTTCTCGCAGGTCTTCCCGGCCAATGTCATGGAAGCCTGGGTGACCGACGCCGGGAGCGACCTGGTGCCGCTCGAGTTCCGCTTTCATGTCTCCATGTGCGGCAGCCTGGGCGTGGGCGGCAACCTGCTGCACTGGGATGAGAACGAGCGCGCCCTGGCGGCCTGCTTGATCGCCGAGTATAAAGAAATCCGGCCCATCGTGCAGCTCGGCGACCAGTACCGCCTGATCTCCCCCCAGGAGCAGGCCTTTTCCGCCGTGCAGTACGTGGATAAAGCCAGGTCGGAGGCCGTGCTGTTCGTGTTCCGCACCTATCTACCTGACCCGGCCCAGCTCCCGCAGGTCTACCTGCGCGGCCTGGATCCCCAGGCGCACTACGAGGTGGAAGGCTACGGCGTACGCTCCGGGACGGCCTGGATGGAAGCCGGCCTGCTCGTGCCGCTGGGAAATTTGCAGAGTAAGCTGATTCGTATTCGGAAGAAAAACTAGTCGTCAGTCTTCAGAGAATTCCATCATTTGTATAATTGTTCGGATTTTTTACCTGTAAAATGGGAATAAGTATTTCAAAGCCCTAAATCAGGAATTGTTCAATATTTCTTCTTTTATGTTTCTCAGTAATTCCTTCATATTTTTTGTATAAAGCCGTCTGGTTGGCGGCGTCCCATATATCCTAATTGAGTTGTCAAATTCTGACCTTAGCTCAAAGTTCACTGCTTGTTTTAGGTTGTAGCA
Source organism: uncultured Chloroflexia bacterium (assembly GCA_963820415.1). GTDB lineage: Bacteria > Chloroflexota > Anaerolineae > Anaerolineales > Anaerolineaceae > CAWFZT01. Next base: position 267,134 of record CAWFZT010000008.1, read on the forward strand.
ATTTTGTGCCACAGAGTCATAGGCGTCTTTTTGCAAAGCTATGACAGCACCTCCGTCTTTTGTAAATTCTCTTATTAAAGGCAACACTCTTGCCCTTTCTGATTCAAACATAAGTTTCATAACCTTTTTGCGAAACAATCTTTCTAATCCTGTAACTCCAGACCATTTTGGCTTACTCGCAGAACTTGGAAATGTATAAAGGACTTCAAACCCCAATCTAAAAGGCGATTCATACTTTAGGTTGAAAAAGTCTTTCTTCATTGTTTTAGGATCGGAACTTATGTCGATATAGCCTAACTCTCGAAAAACTTTCCAAAATCGGTGTTCTGAGCCATTCCCTTCGTAAGCAAAATAAATATCGTCTCGTACAGAATGAGACGCAGAATTACCAAGAAGCATAAGAACTGAAGGCTTATTGTCTTTTTTCGACGGAATCCACGACTTGTGAGGGTATATAATCGTATTTCCGTTTCTTTTGAATACAGAAGCGTTGGCTTTATCAGAAGCAAAGAATTCTTCCCAACGACTATTGAATTTTTTCATCTCTTCGCCTTGGTACAGACTTTCCAAGTCAATAGTGCATTCGACGTTTCCTTGGCGAATTTCTTTAAATTTAATCATGATGACTTGTTTTACCTAGCCTCCTCCCACACCTCCCACGTCTCCCGCCCCAGCCAGGCCAGGAACAGCAGAGCGGCCACTTTGTCGACCCACCACCAGCCGAATAATGCAAACAGCGCCAGACCTACCAGGACTGTGCCAGCCATATAAGCGCAGGTGATCGAGTTGACCGCATCCCCGGCTAAGGCCTCACTGTGAATGCGCCTGGAAATACGCCGTTTGGCCGTTGCCAGGTAAGGCATCACCAGCACTGCCACTGCCGTCACCCCAATCCCCAGCGGCGAATTCTCCGGAGAGGTATGCGCCAGCAACCCGTATATCGCCGAAACGAGCACGTAGACGCACAGCAGCGCCAGGGTCACCGCCACCACCCGCGCCGCCCACTTTTCGGCCCGCTCGACCAGCTCGACGTCGCCGCCCCGGCTCTCCACACCCAGCCGCCACAGCAGCATCCCCCCGCTGACCAGCTCGACCAGGCTGTCCAACCCGAACGCCACCAGCAAAATGCTCCCAGCGGCGATCCCCGCCCCCATCGAAACAGCCATCTCGACCACCATCCAGGCGATGGTGAACACCTCAATTCGCACGCCTGCGCGCACGTCCTCCGATCGGGCTGTTTCCATGTGAAAAATTATACTTCTGAAAAGAACCATCGGTCATCAAACCCCAAAGAACAGGGATGATATCATCGAACGTGATATTCGTATGTTGTTGTGTCACGCCAACTATGTGGTGCATGCGGTGATAAGGCCAACTCGCTCAGCGGCCTAACGGTTCCCTTCACCCGCTCGACGGTGAAGTAAAGAACTCCTTCGCTTGTTTTGGGCAACTTGTGCCGGGCCAACCCGAACACTTGCATTAATTCCCCCATTGATGATGAAAGGCAACTGCTATATTGAGGACTTGCAGATACTTTTTAAATCGCTCCTGCCCTCCGGCGCTGGCAGGAGCCAACTTCCCTTCAAGTTACTACGAGCCTTCCTTGACTTCGATAATTTCGTCTGCGACGAGACCGTGAGCCTCCCGATGAACTCTCGATGCCGCCTCCTTATTCGGAGCCTCCACCAGACAAAAGACTTTACCCGTGCCTTCATCGAACCAGTATTTCAGGTACTTAACCCCGTACTTCGTCTGAGTCTCGAGGTCTTTCCTATGCGCACCGGCGACTGCTTCAGCCGTCAAGCCAGGCACATACTTGTGAATATCCAAAAACAGTGGCATTTTATTTGTTCTCCTTTCAAGTCAGATATGCTGCGTCTCAAGAATAATGATTACCCGAATCCGCTGTCGCCGGACGGCTGGAATTCGCTAAATCATGTATTTTCTGGCCTCCTCAAATCTTTCGTAAACAACTCACTTGATCAGCTTATTGTGCTGACCATTGGATTATCTTGCCGCCAGACTTAGTGTTAATCAGGATATTTACGGTATATAATATCTAAATAGAGTATACCCTGCGGAAAGCCATAAAACAAGAATAATCCTAAGAGAAGGTTGTACAACAAGTATGGTATTCCATCCATTGGCGAAGCGATTGTTGGGCTGCGGTTTGCACTGGTGGGATACGCACGAAGAGAACCGCGAGATTATTGCAGATCAGGCCGGGAAAATTATCAAGCAATACCTGATCGACGCCGATCGGGTGATCCTGGGTGGGTTTTCTAAAGGGGGCGAGGCGGCGATGGTCCTGGCCCTGCTCGGGCAGTTCGGGGCGAAGGGTTTTATCACCATCGGCGCTGGAGGATATTACCATATCCAACCGGAACTCTGGCAACCACTGCTCGAATCCCCGCCACATGGCTTGCGCGGGGTGGCAATGTACAGTCCCTATGATCTAGAGCGGGTTGAAGGCCTAAACCACACGCTGGAAATGATGCAAGCGGCGGGAATCGAGGTCCGGATGGAAAAATATAGCGCAGAGGGGCACGTATTTCCCGAAGACTTCGCTGTCCGTTCTCAGATTGCGATAGAGTTCGTGATGCGGGCCAGCCCTTTATAAATCGACCCTCAGGTCTTATCTGAAAATTGCTGACCGATAATATTATCCCCGATCTTTGGGGACTGTCGACTCCCCTTCCCCGCGAAACTTGTCCATACCAACGGGGTTTTATATAAAAATCATCCACATCCTGTTAATGGGATTCAACGCAAGGAAGGGTAGTTGTCTGGCTGTCGCCAGATAAACGGTTAACGGTGTAAAAAAATTGAAATTCGACAGGTTGAACCATAGTTTAACGCCTGCCAGTTGCAGGTGTGTTTCACCATCGCTTTTCTTCTTCCCTCATGTTTTCCTTCCTCTCTCTTCTCAGCTTTTCTGTGCCTCTGCGGTGATTATCTTTTCTTCCTCACCTTTTCCTTCCTCCCTCTTCTCTGCTTTCTCTGTGTCTCAGCGGTGACAATCTCTTCTCCTTCGGAATTCAATGTCCAAACCCACCTCTGACCTTACCGAAAACCGCTTGATCGCCCACCTGGGCGGCGGGCAGGAGCGTATCGACGCCCAGCACGCCAAGGGCAAATTCACTGCCCGTGAGCGCATCGACATGCTGCTCGACCCGGGCTCCTTCGTCGAGACGGGCATATACATCACCCACCGCGCCAACGGCCTGGGCATGGACAAATCCCACCCGTACGGCGACGGCGTGGTGACCGGCCGGGGCAGGATCGACGGCCGGCCGGTCTACCTCTTCGCCCAGGATTTCACCGTCATGGGCGGGTCGGTCGGCGAGGCACACGGGCGCAAGATTGCCCACCTGATCGACATGGCCCTGCAGAACGGCGCCCCGCTGATCGGCCTGAACGATTCGGGCGGTGCCCGCATCCAGGAAGGCGTAGACGCCCTGGCCGGCTACGGCGAAATTTTCATCCGCAACGTGCGCGCCTCTGGCGTCATCCCGCAGATCTCGGTCATCCTCGGCCCGTGCGCCGGGGGAGCGGTCTACTCACCCGCCATCACTGATTTCATCTTCATGCTCGAAAAGAACGCCTACATGTACATCACCGGGCCCGAGGTGGTCAAGGCCGTCATGCGCCAGGAAGTGACCCACGAAGGGCTGGGCGGGGCGGCCATCCATCGCAGCCAGAGCGGCGTAGCGCATTTCACCGCCGCCAACGAGGCCAGCCTGTTCGCCCAGGTGCGCGCTCTGCTGTCGTTCCTGCCCTCTAACAACCTCACCCCGCCGCCTGCCATGGCGCCCGCCTGCGACGACTCGGCCCGCTCGACCCCTGAGCTGGAGCGCCTGGCCCAGCTCGACCCGCAGCAGCCCTACGACGTGCTCGACGCCATCGAAGCGGTCGTGGATAACAGTGAATTCCTGGAGGTGCAGCCCAATTTTGCCCCCAACCTGGTGGTCGGTTTCGCTCGCCTGGCTGGGCACCCGGTGGGTATGGTCGCCAACCAACCCCTGCAACTGGCCGGAGCCTTAGACATCGACGCTTCCGACAAAGGGGCGCGCTTTATCCGCTTTTGCGACGCCTTCCACATCCCGCTGGTGACCTTCGTCGATACCCCCGGCTTCCTGCCCGGCCTCGAACAGGAGCAAGGTGGCATCATCCGCCACGGCGCCAAGCTGCTCTACGCCTACGCCGAGGCCAGCGTGCCCAAGCTGTCCGTGGTGGTGCGTAAGGCCATCGGCGGCGCCTACATCGTGATGAGCTCCAAACACCTGGGCGGCGATCTCAACCTGGCCTTCCCCGGCGCTGAAATTGCCGTGATGGGCGCCGAAGGAGCGGTCAACGTGGTCTTCCGCCGCGAAATTGAAGCCGCCGAGGACGCCGAAGCTGCGGACGCCCGGCGCAGCGAGCTGATCCACCAGTACACCGCCGACCTGGCCAACCCCTTTGTGGCCGCCTCACGCGGCTACATCGACGACATCATCCAGCCCGTCGAGACCCGCCGCTGCCTCATCCAGGGCCTGGAAGCGCTGCTCGACAAGCGCCAGCCCGCCTCGCCGCGCAAACACGGGAATATCCCTCTCTAAGGACACTTATGATGAAAGTACTGGTCGCTAACCGTGGGGAGATTGCCATTCGCATCCTGCGCGCCTGCCGCGAGATGGGCCTGCCCAGCGTGGCAGTCTACACGGACGTAGACCAGTTGGCCCTGCACGTCCGCCACGCCGATGAAGCCGTCCCGCTCGGCGACCGGCGCAATTACCTCAACGGCCAGGCGCTGATCGAAGCCGCCCGCTGCATCGGCGCCAACGCCATCCACCCCGGCTATGGCTTCCTATCCGAGAACGCCGATTTTGCCAGCCGTGTTGAAGCCGCCGGCCTGACCTTCATTGGCCCGCGCCCCGAGACGCTAGCCCTGCTGGGCGACAAATTAGCCGCCCGCCAGGCCGCCAGCCAGGCCGGCCTGCCGGTGCTGCCCGGCTCGGAGGCTCCCCTCCCGCAGGAAGTACCTCTGGAAATAGCCCGCCAGGTGCATTACCCTGTGCTGGTCAAAGCCGTCGCCGGCGGAGGCGGGCGCGGTATTCGCCTGGCCCTCTCGCCCAAGGACCTGGCTCCCATGGTCAGCGCCGCCCGCCAGGAAGCCCTGGCCGCCTTTGGCAACGACACAGTTTACCTGGAGTCGCTCGTCCAGGATGCCCGTCACATCGAAGTGCAGATCCTCGGCGACGGGTGCGGCTACGTCCTCGACCTGGGCGAGCGCGAGTGCTCCATCCAGCGCCGCCGCCAGAAATTGATCGAAGAAGCGCCCGCCCCGCTGATCAGTGAAGACCTGCGCCGCCGCCTGTGCGAGCTGGCCCGGAGCCTGGGACGCCAGCTCAAATACCGCGGCCTGGGTACAATCGAGTTCCTGGTGGATGGGGACGGCCAGTATTATTTTATGGAGGCCAACCCACGCCTCCAGGTCGAACACCCCGTCACCGAGATGGTCACCGGCCTTGACCTGGTCAAGCAGCAGCTCAGCCTGGCCTGCGGCGAGCCGCTGGCCTTGCTCCAGGGCGATGTCGTCCTGCGCGGGCATTCCATCGAGGCGCGCCTGCTGGCCGAAGACTGCCAGAACGGGTTTATGCCCGCCGCTGGGGTCATCCAGTATTTGAAAGAACCCGGCGGCCCTGGCGTGCGCGTCGACAGCGCCCTCTACCCCGGTGCTATCATAACTTCCGAATACAACTCTATGCTCGCCAAGGTGATCACCTGGGGCGAAACTCGCCGCGCCGCCATCCAGCGCCTGCGCGGCGCCCTCAGCGAATACCAGGTGGGCGGCATTCCGACCGACCTGGAATTCCTGCTGCAAATTATCGACAGCCCCGAGTTCATCTCTGGGAAGTTTACCACCACCTACCTCGAAAACTTCCAACCGGCTGAAGTGGCCCCCGAAAACGAGCTAGAGCGCGAGATGGCCCTGGCGGCGGTGCTGTATCTCCAGCAGCGCGCCCCTAGCGGGCTTGCCCCATTTGTCAACCCTCCCGCCGCCAGCCAGTGGATGACCACCGCCTGGCGCGAGCAAATGCACGGGACCATTTAAAGGAGCACCCCATGACCCTTTATACCGTTTCTTTTGGCAGTCGACAGTACCAGGTGAATATTGAAGGCAGCCAGGCCACCGTGAATGGCGAGCCCGTGAAAGCTACCTTTCACGCCCTCAACCAGTATGGGCTGCACCTGCTCCAACGCGGTTACCAGGCCATGGAGTTCCACCTATGTTTGCAGGATGAGGAAACCTTACAGGTGCTGGTCAGCGGGCGGAGGTTGGTGGCGCACATCGCCAACCCCTTCCGGCGCAAGTCGGCCCGCTGCCAGGATGCACCTAGTGGAACGCTGACCGCCCCCATGCCCGGCCAGGTAGTGCAGGTGCTGGTCGAAGAAGGCCAGGCAGTAAAGGAAGGCCAGCCGCTGCTGGTAATCGAGTCGATGAAAATGCAGATGCAGATGCGCAGTCCGTTAACCGGTCGGGTCGCCTGCCTGCCCGTCGCCGCCGGCCAGCAGGTTGACAAAGGCCAGGTGCTGGCGCAGGTAGAGTAAAACATTCAATTCATATAGGATAATAGACATAAAGTGTCTATTATCCTATATGAACCGTACCATACTATCCTGTTGGCGTGGGTTGTGTCATGCAGATTCAAGCGAACGTTTTTTCCACTGTTCGACGTTTACACCTTTAATCAAAAGCCACAAGGGAAATAATACTTCCCCAATAAACGTATACTGGCCGATGGCCACACCCAAGTTGGGAAAAAGAAAGAATGTAACCGAATCGATCAGATAACCAAAACATCCAATCATCAACAAGACGCCTAGAATTTTGGGAATGAAACCCGACTTGAACACTAAATAACCCATGGGAAATAGCCACAAGCCCCAAAATATTCCGGCGATATTAATTCCAACTTCGTGCAAATTAAGAAATAGGGGCACCAGCGCTTGCAGTTGATCTCCTGTGAAGGCTTTCATGGTGTTAGCGCCATGCAACAGCAGTAGGACGGCAAATCTATTAAGCTCGTTGAGCATCGCGATCGGGACGCCGAGCAACAGGAAGATTACCATCAGCAATGCCGTGTTCTTGTTCACCGGTTTGAGCAGCTTGTATAAAATCAGGACAACCCATATATTGATTAGCTGGACGAGTAGTGCGCTCACAATGCTGAGACGGAAAAGCGATTCAGAAGCCAGGATATGATCGGCCGTCGCTGCGGCATCTCCAGGCACAATCAGCATCGAAGGAACAACCAGTATGCCGAAAATACCGAGTGGCAAGAGGAGCAGATAAAGAATCCCCGCGGCTCTCGCATCTTTGCGGATGGAGCGGTCGGCGATGCTTGCGGGCTTTTTGATCGAATTCATTTCTTCGGGAGTCATCGTTTTTTCTCCTTTTTGGCCAATTCTGAATTTTTTGAAATCTTCCGGCAACAATATGGCTTCCCGGCTGCCCCTCTCCCTTTTATCCCCCGCATCCCTGATTATATCTCTTCTTTGGCTGCCGCTGCTTTTCCGGCCTTGCGCGCCGCAATCTCCCGGCGCAGTTCGGCATGGCGGGTGCGCGTGAGCGGGTAGAACAGCGCAAACAAGATGCCCAGGCACAGGAAAATCGACGGCGCCAGGCCGGTCATCAGGCGGATGGCCAGGATGGCGCTGGCCGGCTGCACCGCTGCGTTGGGGATGAACCCGCTCCAGCCCATCACCAGCAGCATCATCGGCACCGCTATCGAACCGTCGACCTTCCCGATCAGGGTCACCAGGCTGTAAAACATGCCCTCGTGGCGGCTGCCCGTCTTTAACTCGTCCCATTCGATCGCGTCCGGTATCATCGCCCAGGGCAGCACGTCCATTGCCCCCACCCCAATCCCCGCCAGCCCGGCCAGCACAAAAATATAAACCGGGCTCCATGCCGGGTTCATCATGATCATGGTGATCATCACTACCGAGAAGAACACCATGCCGATCACGTAGGCAATGCGCTTGTCCCAATGCTTCGAGGCCCATACCCAGAACGGCAGCGAAATCAAGGCGGCGATAAACACCGTTCCCATAATCATGTCGCTTTGCTCTTCCAGGTGCATATGGTACTTGAGAAAATACAATAAGATCGACTGGATAATCGAGAAAGCCGTATTGGTGAAGAGGAAGACCCCCACCGCGAAGAAAAACGGGCGGTTGCCGAATGCCGCTTTCACCAATTCCTTGATGGTCGGCTGCACCTGTTCCAGGTGTTCAGAACGTTCACGTGTGCCGAAAAAGACGATGATCAGCGGCATGGCGCTGGCCAGGCCCAGGCCGATCCCCGTCCAGGTGACCTTCAGACCATTGGCCGGGATCATCGAACCGATGATCGCCAGAGGCACGACGAAGGCCACCAGTTGCCCAACCAGTGAAAAGAACATGCGGTAGCTGGTCAGGTTGGTGCGCTCATCGTAGTCCTCCGTCAGCTCAGGGGTCAGGGCGTAATACGGCATATAGACCAGCGTGGCGAAAGTGTCATAGATAAAAAAGGCTGCCCCATAGTAGACCGCCAGCCAAATCTGGCTGTGGATGGGCGGGATGATCCACATCATCGAAAATCCCAGGGCAAAGGGGATAAACCCGACCAGCAGGAACGGCCTGCGGCGGCCCCAGCGGGTGCGCGTCCGGTCGGAAATGTAACCAATAATCGGGTCGTTGATGTAATCCCAGGTGCGCCCGATGAAAATGGCCGCCGCCGCCAGGGCTGGCGCCAGCCTGACCACATCGGTCAGGAAAATGGCAAACAGCACCCCGATCACTGTATCGGTCAGGGCAAAGCCAAAATCGCCGGTGCCGTAGAACAGCTTGGCCCTACGGGGTAAATGCTCATCCTTGATGACAGCCATGGTGTGGTTCTCCTATGGGTAAAAGTTAATGGGGATAGACAATTTAACCACATAGTTCACAACGCTCTTCAGCGCACCCGACGCTCGGCAGCGCACCCGACGCTCGGCAGCGCACCCGACGCTCTTCAGCGCACCCGACGCTCTTCAGCGCACCCGAAGGGGTGAGGGGTGAGATCACGAAGGAATTTTTGGAATAAGAAACCAGATTTCGGTCACCCTTAAATCCTTTCCCTCTCAGCAATCAGCAATCGACAATCAGCAATCATCAATCAGCTATTAGCTTATTCCCACATTTCCAGCAAAACTGCACCCCCGGGCGGAGGGGCTCGCCGCAGTTCGGGCACGTCGCGGCAGGAGCGGACACAGGGATTGGCGCAGGCATCGCTGCTGCCCTCCCTGGCGCCCCTGGCGCCACCGGCTTGCCGCAGCCTGGACAGAACTTGCTGGTCGGCTTGAGTGAGGCGCCGCAGTGCGGGCAAAACCTGCCTGCCTGCCGTAGGGGGGTGGTCTGGACAGGCGTGCCCGCCGGGCGCAGGGGCGCTGGAGTGACCTGGGTAGGCATAGCTGCCGCTCGAACATGTGACTGGGTTGCCTGCGGCGCGGGCCTCCTTTGAGTAGGTTCTTCCAGGGGCAGGGGCGTCGCGCCGGCCTGGCCGGCCGTCACCGCCACCGTGATGCGGGTCTGACCTATTTGCAGCACGTCTCCGGATTTCAACTCAGTGGGCTTACTGATTAAAACCCCATTGACCAATGTTCCGTTACCACTGCCCAGGTCGCCGCCCCCGCCGCCCGCCAGCCACTCCGCCGACTGCCCTGCCAGCGCCGCTAGAGGCAGGAACACCACCAAAATGTAAGCTGCCACCCCCAGGGCATGGCCGATCTTTTCGATCCACTGGCGACGGGAAAACCTCATCTATCCCTTTCCCTTGCTCATTGAATGAAAATCTCCGTCAAATCCTTCTGGGCCGCCTCCAAATTCGCATAAATATCCCGGATCGGAACGGTCACCCCAATCACCTTGACCCCCTTGAAACAGCCGCCCGCCTTCAACCCCGGGTGCAGCGGAGCGTGGCTCCAGCCAGCGTCCACCAGCGCCTGCTCCGTCGCAGGCCGCAGCAGGAAATCCACCAACTGGCGCGCCTCCGCCAGGTGGGGAGCGCCCGCTACTACGCCCACCGTATTGGGGATGATCAACGTACCGAGCGCGGTTCCACCCTTTTCCTGCGGCTTCTGGTCGGGGATGATGATCTTCACCGGGGCGCCGTTCCCCAGCGCCACACAGGCGTCGTCGCTGTCGAGAAGACCCACCCCCAGGCGCCCGTCCGACACCATATCCCTGACCACTGAGTTGCCGTCCACAACCTGGATACCGCGCTGCTTGAGCGCCTGAAAGAAAGCCCGGCCCTGCTGCGGGCCGCGCAAAGCGTACAGCGCCGCGGCATAGTCCAAGGTGGTGCCAAAGAGCGGCTGGACAATGCCCACCTGGTCGGGCGGAATAGCCGGGTCGAGCAGGTCATCCACCGAGGTAGGCGGCATGCCGTGGTCCTGCTTGACCTTGTTCTTATTGACCAATAACACGCGCATACGCCCGGCGAACCCGGTCCAGTAACCGTCCGGGTCCTTGTAAATCGCCGGGATGTCGGCCGCGTCAGGCGAGCGGTAGGCCTGTAGCACGCCCTTCTCTTGCAGCAGCAGCATTTCCACGAATTCCCCACTCCAGAAAACATCCGCCAGCGGGCGGTCCTTCTCGGCGATCAGGCGGTTGACCAGCCCAGTAGTCTTGGTCGTCTCCACGTCGTAGACCGGCTTGACCTGCACGCCGGTTTCGACAGCGAAGCGCTTCAGCACCGGCTCAGCGTAAACCTGGTCGACCGAGGTATAGATGACCACCTGGCGCGCCTGCCCGTTCGGAGAACAGGCGAGCAAGTTCCCTAAGGCAAAGAGAATCACAAGGAATGAGAAATACTTTCCCGGCTTTTTCATCATTGCAGTCCCATTATTCTATTGAGGTTAATCAGGATATACGCTGGTATTATTTTATACCTGAATCCCTATAATTTCAGCAATCGGGCGGCGTTGTCGTGGTAGACTTTGCGCAGCACCTCGTCCGGCAGGGACAGGCCGTAGATGCGCCAGCGCCCCTGGCCGCCTGAAGACGAATGGGGGCTGTAATTGAAATATTCATCAGCCGTCTCCAGGAAGCGGAAGTGTAACTGGTACATCTCCAGGCTCGGCCCGGCGTCCGTGCCGAAAACGATGCGGTCGGCGTACTTGATGAACCACTCCCTGGCCGAATAGGGCGCCCGCCCCAACTCGGCCAGGCGGGCGGCGATGTCGGTGTTGAAGTTGGGATAACGCTCCATCATCTTGGAGACGAAACCCAGGTTCTCGGGGTAGCAGCCCACGTGGGCGGTGACGAAATTGGTCTTAGGGTGGCTTTCGATCAGGTGATACAGGCTGTCCAGCAGGGCCTCGAAGGCCGGGAACTCGGAGCCGTAGAACAGCCAGGCCGGCATAGCATGCAGCTCGTCCCAGCGCTCGTTGAAGCGATCGAGCGGGCGGAAGAAAGCACGCGGGTCGGCGGTATGGATGGTGACAGGCAGGCCGGCCTCCCCCACCACGTCCCACAGGTCGCTCAGGCGCGGGTCATCCGGCATCACCAGGCGGTTGTCCTGGTCGCGGTGGATCAGGCCCAGCTCCTTGTAGATCTTCAGGCCGCGCGCCCCGGCTTTGATATCTTTTTCCAGGGCCTTGCGGCGCGAGTCACTCCAGCCGGGGGCGCCCAGGCCGCTGAAGTCAATGTTGGCATAGGTGACAAAGCGACCGGGATAAACCTGGTCGAGTTTCTCCAGGTTGCGTTTGAGCACGTCGCCGGTCTCGCCGCTCAGGTTGACCACCGTGGCGACGTTGAGGAAATCCAGCTCGCAGATGATCTCGGCCATATCCCTCTTTTCCCAACCAAAATGGGGGTAGGTGACGTGGTTGTGAGCATCCACCACGGGGAATTTGGCGCGTGGAATCTTGTGCTCGGGAACTACCAGCTCGGAACGGGGTAGAAAATCCTCAATGTATATCCGGTCAACCATGGGAATGTGTCCTTTCTACAAAGTTTTTGTTCACGCTTTTATTATAAACTTGAAATCAATGACCTGCCTGTTATGCCGGCTCATTGGGATTTGTTGTGGAAGGTCCCCGGATTTGGTGGTGTGAGCCTGCGTACGCAGGCTCACACCACCAAATCCGGGAGTTCACAACGGCCATTCCCAGAGAACCATTATGCCAAATTTATTCTTACAGTTATATAATGGATATTGCCCCTTTGGGATTCACCTTGGTGACCTTGGCCGCGCCAACAGGGACGCCCAATCCTGATCCACGCCATAGGACAAGAACATCATGAAGAAAATTGCCATTTGTATCCTGGGGATGGTTTTAATAACCCTGGCCTGCGTCCTGCCGGGGAGCGTACCTGTCAAAGAGGCCACCCCATCCGCAGCAGCCAGCCGTACGCCAGCCCCTGCAACAGAAATCCCCAGCCTGTCCTCAACCCCTTCATTAGAAGCAACAGCATTGCCCACTCGAACACTGGCGTTGAACCCGTCCCCAACCAACACCGCTATCGTGACGGCCATCCCCACCGCCGAAATTACGGCTACAATAACCGCAACCCCTGGGATCGGATCCACTCGCATCTCGGAAATAGATGGGATGAAACTGGTGTACGTCCCAGCCGGAGCATTTGGGATGGGTTCAAGCGAGGCTCAATACTTTGCGGCAGTCAGGTTATGTCTCAATGCAGGAGGTAAACAGGATTATTGTAACCTATGGGAAATGTTGGACAAACCCCTTCACACAGTCATCCTGGATGCTTTCTGGATTGACCAGACCGAGGTGACCAACGCCATGTATGCCATGTGTATCAGCGCCGGGGCTTGCCAGCCGCCAGGCCATACGAATTCCCTCAACCACAAGCTTTATTACGGTGAGGATCAATTTGCCGATTACCCGGTGATCTATGTCAACTGGAACCAGGCCAATGCCTATTGCAAATGGGCCGGACGGCAATTACCCACCGAGGCCCAGTGGGAAAAAGCGGCGCGCGACACAGACGGCAGAACCTATCCGTGGGGAGAGGGGATGGACTGCCAGAAGGCAAATATAAATGGCTGTGTGGGAGATACGACCGCGGTGGGCAGTTACCCGGCCGGGGCCAGCCCCTATGGGGCGCTGGATATGGCCGGCAATGTTCAAGAATGGGTGGCAGATTGGTACGGCGCCAGCTATTATAGCAGCTCTCCCAAACGCAACCCGACCGGGCCCGCTTCCGGTGATACAAAGATATTGCGCGGCGGGTCCTGCGACGTTGATATCTATAACGGCGGTCGTTCTGCCTACCGCACCTACTGTGGCACCGACTGCAGCCTCAGTGACATTGGCTTTCGCTGTGCGATCAGTGCAGCTCCCTAGAGCACAATTCGTGGGTTCCTTGGTAAAGAGTTTTCAACCAAACAGTACTAAATTAACAATGAAAATTTTTGAAATTATCGCCAATATCATTGTCATCGCCAGCCTGGTGTATCTGTCCTTTATTCTAACCCTGGCTGACTGGTTGGCTGCTTTGTGGAGAGGCCAGGCTGTCTCTTTGCTGCCCGAGCAAAGAGGGTGGAAATGGCCGTTTTGGACGCAAATCGGCATGGTGGTGCTGGGGCTGTTGCTGTGCATCCCTCTTTTTTACTTCCTGTGGATTCCCCTGGTAACCCTGACTGCCGGTGAAAGGCTCTTGATGAAAATCTTGGGCCTAGTGATTTACCTGGCTGGCTGTACCTTCACACTCTGGGCACGCCACACCCTGGGAAAGATGTGGGGAATTAGCACCAGCCAGAATGTGAAGCTGCTCGATGATCACCAGCTCATCCAAAGCGGTCCCTACGCGTATGTACGTAATCCGATGTATTTTGGCTGGTGGATGGCTATGTTGGGTCTGCTCCTGCTTTATCCGACCTGGGTTGTCTTGCTCATGCTGGTCTTCTCGGTCATAGCCTTCACCGGCCGCGCCCGCCGTGAGGAGGTTGCCCTGGCTGAACGTTTTGGCGAAGCATGGACAGAATATAAAAAGCGCACTAAGTTCCTGATCCCATTCATATACTAGGATAAAAGGAAAATATCACCCCTTTGCTTCTGAGTGGGGTTATTTTGATTCGGTCACATCATTCTTAGTAATTAAATCCAATCATTAAGAATAAATTTAAGATAAAAAAGAAAAGCGAAATAAGAGCCACCCGCTATCCTGTAGACAAGCAACACAAACAGTCTGATGAATGAAATCACAGGCTGAACTAGAAAAAAGGAGAATACCATGTCCCATTTCGCTTTGTCTCATAATCGTTCTCTTGTGGTCACTGCGCTGGTCATTGTGCTGGCGCTGGCCGCAGCCGTTTTCGCCTTCACCTATCTGAAAAGCCCTGTTCCAGTTGTCAACGCGGTCAACCCGGCCAGTGTAGCCAGTCACCCCGCTTCGAACCAGACCATCGACCTGGGGGCCGGCTACTTTTTAGAGATGAATGACCAGGGCGGTCATATTGTCGCCCCCGCCGTGATTGTCCGGCCTGCGGACGAGACCCTGGACCTGGGGGACGGGTACACGCTGAAGCTGACTGTCAGCGGTGGGCAAATCATTCCGCCGGCACGCCCCAATCTCTATTTCAAACAGACCGACCTGGGAGACGGGTACGTGTTGGTTGTGAACGGCTATGGCGGCGAGATTGTCGCCCCACCCAGCACCTTCAAAGCCCAACCCGCCGCAGCCACGACCAAAGTGCAGGATCTCGGCGCCGGTTACAAATTGGAAATCGGCCCACAGGGCGGACAGATCGTAGCGCCCAGCAGCCTGGTCAAGAGCCCGGCTCAGACCTCCACAGTGACCAGGACGGACATCGGCGACGGCTACTGGTTAGTGATCGGCCCGGACGGCGGGCAGATCATGGCGCCCAGCAACCTGGTCAAGAGCCCGGCTCAGACCTCCACAGTGCGCAAGATGGACCTCGGCGACGGCTACTGGCTAGTGATCGGCCCGGACGGCGGACAGATCGTGGCGCCCGGCAGCCTGGTCAAGAGCCCGGCCCTGACCGCCACAGTGACCAGGACGGATATCGGCGCTGGCTACTGGCTAGTGATCGGCCCAGAGGGTGGGCAGATCGTAAAAGAAGGATCGAGGTAAGGGGTAGGGGAGCGGCTTACTGTCTCACCTCATCCGATCAAATCCTCCAATGCTCCGGCTGGCAATCTACGTGCCAGCCGGAGCCGCAGGTTTAAAAGGGTTGAATTTTTGGGTGTTGCTGGTGTCATGACACCAGCAACACCCAAAAATTCACTTTTTTCAAGATATGGCAGAGCAGTTCCGTTTTATGTATAATAATCCTTGGGGAGGATGAAACCCATGATGGATAAACGGGTTGAGCCACCTTCAAAAACAGCCATGTCCATCCAGCTCCTGGGTGGTTTCTCAATCTCAGCTAATCAAAGGACTATCCAGGCGGCACAGTGGCGCTCGCGCCGGGCGCTCAGCCTGGTCAAGCTGCTGGCCTTGACCCCGGGTCACCGCCTGCACCGCGACCAGGTCATTGACGCTTTGTGGCCCGATTCGGACCTGGCGGCAGCCACCAACAACTTCCACCAGACGCTGTATACCGCCCGGCGGGTGCTCGACCAGGCTCTGCCCGGCTGCCTGGTCCTGGAAAAGGGTTTCCTGAGCCTGTCGAATGCAGAGGCGCACACTCTCACGGTCGACGTGGAAGCCTTCGAGGCCGCCGCCAGCCACGCCAGGGAAAGCCAGGACCCGACCGCCTACCGGTCCGCCCTGGAGCTCTACACCGGCGATCTTCTGCCGGATGACCGCTACGAAGAATGGACCCTCCAGCCGCGCCAGGCCCTGCGCCAGTCCTTTCTGCTGCTGTTGCTGGCTCTGGCTCAATTGCTTGAAAACCGCCAGGACTACCCGGGCGGGATCGTCGCCCTGCTACGCCTGCTGGCGGTTGACCCGAGCCACGAGGAAGCCCACTGCGAGCTGATGCGCCTGTATGCCCTGTCAGGCCAGCGCCAGAAAGCGCTGCGCCAGTACCAGATGCTGCGTGAGGTGCTGCAGAGTGAGCTGGAGGTCGAACCAAGTCCCGCCACCCTCCAGCTGTATGAATCAATTCAATCTGGACGAATCTCCCAATCCGTGGAAACGATAGCGCCGGCAGGACCTCCATCCCCGGAAGCAGCGCCGCCGACAGGGCGAAAAGCCCGGCATAATCTGCCGCACCGCTTGAGCACCTTTATTGGCCGTGAGAAAGAAATCGACCAGGTGATTGCCTTGCTGCACGGCACGCGCCTGCTGACGGTTACCGGGGCGGGTGGGGTAGGCAAAACCAGCCTGGCGCTGCAGGCGGCGGGTTACTTGCTGGATGCCTTCCCGGATGGCGTCTGGCTGGTGGAGCTGGCGCCGATGTTTGACCCAGCGCTGGTGCCACAGGCTTGCGCTCACAGTCTTGATTTGATTCAACAACCTGACACCCCTTATCTGACGGCGCTAATCCAGTACCTGCAGAAAAAACACCTGCTCTTGATCCTTGACAACTGCGAGCACCTCCTGGCGGCCTGCACAAGCCTGGCGGCTGAGCTGCTGAAGAGCTGTCCGAAGCTGACCATCCTGGCGACCAGCCGAGAAATCCTCAACCTGGCCGGGGAGAGCGCCTTCCGCGTGCCCTCCCTGACGGTGCCCGATCCCCACCTGATGATGAGCCTTGACCAGGTAGCACAGTACGAATCCGTACGCCTGTTTGTGGAACGGGCCAGGCAAATCTCCCCGGAGTTTTCGCTAACCGGGGACAACGCCCCCGCCATCGCCCTGATCTGCCAGCGCCTGGACGGCATCCCCCTGGCGATCGAGCTGGCCGCCGGCGCGGGCGCGCATGCTGGCAGTCGAGCAGATCGCCGCCCGGCTAGATCACACTTTCCGCCTGCTGACTGGCGGGAGCCGGGCGGTCCTGCCCAGACAGCAGACCTTGAAAGCCACCATCGATTGGTCTTACGACCTGCTCTCACCCAAAGAGCGCCTGCTCCTGCAGCGCCTCTCGGTTTTTACCGGCGGCTGGACGCTCGAGGCGGCTGAAGCAGTCTGCCCGGAAGCCAGCCTTGATTCGACCAACCGAAAGGAAACCTATGGCGCCGGCGACCTGATCGAGAGGTTCGATAGGCTTGAACCCGAAGAGGTTCTAGACCTGCTGACCTCGCTGGTAGACAAATCCCTGGCGATTGCGGCGGTAGGTGAGAGCGGGACGCGCTACCGCATGCTGGAAACCATCCGCCAGTATACGCGTGACCGGCTGCTGGAAGCAGGCGGCCCAGAACCGAGCCGCAACCGGCACCTGGTCTATTGCGCCGATCTCGCCGGCCAGGCGGAACCGCACCTGCGCGGCAAAGGCCAGATCGAGTGGCTGGACCGCCTGGAGATCGAGCTGGGCAACCTGCGCTCCGCCATGGAATGGTCACAAGGCAGGCAGATTGACCTGGGCTTACAGATCGCGGCGGACTTGATGTGGTTCTGGTGGATCCGCAATTTCTTTTCGGAAGGCCGGGATTGGCTGAAAAAGATGCTCTCAAAAGAAGAAACCAGTCGAGAGACCCAATCCCGCGGGTCTGAAACCAACCGTATCCTGCAAAGGGCCAGGGCTCTCAGGGCTTATCTGTGGGTAAATAATACGAATTTATTATTCACCCATGAGGAAGGCATCGCCGCCATCGAAGAGAGCATGAAGCTCTTGCGAAAGCTGGGGCTGCCCGCCCGGCGTGAGTTAGCCATTTCTTTATTTTATCTGCTGTATTACAAGAATGACCAGGAACAATCCTCTCCCGAAAAGCAGGAAATGTTGGAGATTTTCCAGCATGAGAAAATGCGCTTTTATTACTCTGAGTTTCTCTTTTTCTCGACGGGTCCACAACTATGGGAACATGGAGAATGGAGCCAGTTGAAAATTTTTCTGGAAGAAAGCCTTGCCATCAGCCGAGAAATCGAGGATCTGGACGGCATTGCGAGTCGCGCCGAAAACCTGGCGGAATTGTTCATGTATGAAGGGAATTACCAAAAAGCCGAATTGCTCGCCAGGGAGAGTATTGAAATCAGCCATCGGGTAAAAAACCAGTGGTGGGAGGCGAGATGTTACCTGAGGTTAATAGAGATTGAACTCGCTCAGGGAAGCTATGAGGAAGCCGCCCAACACAGCCAGAAGGCTCGATCTGTTTACCTGGATGTCAAGGAGCAAGGTCGCTCAGTCATTATCCTTAGCATACTGCAAATTTCGGCCTGGTCGCGAGGAGATTATACAGAGGCAGATCGCCTGGGCACTCTACTTCTGGACTTACCTGCGGAGATTGGAGTGACAGCATTTTCTAGTAAGGCAATGACCTATTATATCCTCGGCAGGGTGGCGCTGTCTCAGAAAAAACTCGACCATGCAGACCTGCAGATCCAAAAGGCAATACTGGAGTTAATTGGGGAGAGGGATAAAATACAATTACTGGAGGGAGCCGCAGCGCTGTTCAGCCGGCAAGGAAAGCACCTCCAGGCCGTCCGGTTATGCGGCGCGTTGGATGATCTGTACCAACGCTTCAGACTGGGCCTGCCACTGCGCGAGCGCAGTGAAAACGAAGAGGCCCAGGCGTCTGCCAGGTCAGCGTTGGGGGAGGAGGCTTTCACCGCCGCCTGGAAAGAAGGCCAGGCCATGACGCTGGAACAGGCCAGGACCTATGCATTGGATGAATTAGGGTAGAAGGCGCTCCCTATTTATTATTTCGCGATCAGGTAAGCCCCAGCGCCAGCACGGCAATTCCCACAGCGCAGGTCAGATCCACGTCACTTTCCCTGGGCGTGCTTGTCCCCGGTGTCTTCCGCATAGGTGACCAGGTCCTGGTCTATAAACTTGGCATCCTCAGGGCTGATGTTCAGGAGTGAAGAAGTAATGTAGATTACAAAATGATTGTTATAAAATTCAGCATCCTTCATGCCGACGTCCGGGTTGGGGTTATCTTCATTCGGGACCACGATCATATCGGTCAATCGATCCGGCTCATTGAATACTTCCTGCACCTTATTCACCCCTGAGGCCAGTTCATCTGCAACAATTTTCCGGTAGCTCTGGTAACCATTTTTCATGAGAGCCGTATCCTTACCGTAATTCAAAGATAGGTATATTATCCCGCCTGATGGTCTATCATATTCACAATGCATACCGGCCCCGTTGGGATAAACTTCAGCCGAGTGGGGCGCAGGCAGGCCCGGGGCGGCGCAGTCTGCGGTAGTGAAGGCAATAAAATTACCTGAAGTGGGTTTCTTTACCGAAGTACTGGTTGGGCTGGCTGCCAGCAAGTCGTCTGGAGTGATTTCTGTACACTTCTCATCCGCAGAGGCCGAGGTATCCTCATCTGCCGTACCGTCGTCCAACTCGTGCAGGGCCGCCAGCAGGTCTTTAATTATCCTGCGGCAGCGCGCATTGTCCCCGGCTTCAATAAGCTGCATGCCGCGTTCATAGATGGCTTTGCGGGTGGTGCCGCTGCGGACACCCAGGATGTTTAAGATCGCCTGGGACGCCGGCGTGCCCTTGCCCAGGCCCACTAACTGCATGGCCAGCGCGTCGGTCACCTCGCTGGAGGCGGGAATATAACCCAGGTTCATCAGCCCCTGGACTTGAGTTTGCATGGCCCCAAGATTGGTTTTGATCTTGTTCAAGTCATCCGTAGCCATCGAAACCTTGCTATTGATCTGGTCAAGCATGCCCTGGATGTTAGTATTAAGGTCTGCCCCGGTATCCCCGCCGATCAACGTTCCCACCAGTTGCAACTGCCCGGCCACATTCTTCAACCCCAGGATCTGGGTGGCAATGTCTCCCGATCCCTGCAGCTCGTTTAAAGCCCCATCCACGATCTTCTGGGCCTGTCCGAAACCTTTTATGATACTACCCAAAACATTCTGGACAAATCCGGTTGACATGACGATATTCACGATGGCGTCTTTGACTGCCTGGTGAAAGTCCTTCCGCGCCCCTTTCTTGATCAATTCGGCAAAAGCTTGCCCTACGTCCCGGTCTTGTTGGAGATGCGCTTTGATTACCACATAGGCCGCCTTCTGGGCTTCCTTATCATTCCCGCCTTGACCGGTGTAGATGGTGCCGCTGGCAAGCTGCTTATCCAGGGTGGCCATTTGCTGGTCATAATATTGATTCTGGTAGGTAATAAAGGCTTCTGAGTTGCGGTAGGTGCGGTTGCGGCGAAACCAGCTTCCCACGATTCCGAGCAAGGGGATCACCGGTGAGCCGCCGCCCGCCGCCAACGGGGCAGCCTGCACAGGTACAACCGGCCCGGCCACCAGGACGATCAATAACCAGCCTACCAACACTTTGACTTCCAGTTGAGTTTTCATTGGGTCACCTGGGGAGTAAGAGCGAGCGTTTCGACGGAAACGAGCTGCCCATGGTCAAAACCAAGCAGGATTTGCCGGCCGGCCATCACCAACCCGTCCGGTTGTCCCACCTGGGCCGTATCCTCTTCGAGCAATTGCTGGCCCGCCAGGAGCGTTTTCACGTCCGCCGCCGGCATAAACGCCGTGAAACTTTGCGGATCGTAATAGCTGGCGAAGATCGTCCCGTTCGGCACCCCATCCAGGGACACGGTGGAAACCAGGCTCCCATTGATAAAATCCAGGCGCGTTTTGTCGTCCAGGTATGACCACTCTTCATAGCGCACCGGTTTTGCATCCAGCGTTTCAAAAGTGATCCGGAAAACATCCGGCCGTCCCATTTGCTTCAAGATCGCTGGCCGGTCATCCCGCGGGGTGACTGCCAGGGCCTGGTCAAGTGGCATACTTTTCGCAGCAGCCGGGTTCACCGCCGCGCTAAAGTTACAGGCGATACCTGCCAGCGTCAGCAAGGCCAGGATGAAGAAGCCCGCCAGGTATGGATGGGTCGAAAATTGCTTAACGATGGATTGTGAAGTTGTATGCTTTGACGGTCGCATAGTTTCCTCCTGAGAAATCGCGCCTTTTTCACCACCCCCAAGCTAATTATCGCGCTTTAATTCACGCCGTACAACTATTGATGACCGAGCTTGCAATCTCACCGCTGGCTGTTATTGCGAGAAGCAGTTCACCCATTACCTCCATTTCATATTCATCAAAGCGACAAAGCAATCTCACCGCTGGCTGTCATTGCGAGAAGCGGTTCACCCATTACTTCCATTTCATATTCATCAAAGCGACGAAGCAATCTCCTCAATTTATAAATTTCCCAGGCTTTGAAAACCCTCTCTTCACTTACCAGGTATAGAATTATGGCATAGTTTCATCATCAGCCCATTTTTTTGAGAATAGGGACACCGACTATGGAAAAACAATACTGCATTTATATAATGACCAATCAGAACCACAACGTGCTTTACACCGGAGTCACCAATAATCTCAAACGAAGAATCCTAGAACACAAGGAAAATCGCGGAAGCGAGTTTACAAAGAAATATAAAGTGCATAAACTAGTGTATTTTGAGGTCACCAACGATATCAATGCTGCGATCTTTCGTGAAAAGCAGATTAAGGCAGGCTCGAGGCAAAAGAAGCTGGATCTTATCAACGGGATGAATGAGAAATGGCGCGATCTGTTTGAAGATCTATAAGGGTTGTTTTGTGACCGAGTTTCTTTCTCCAAGCGACCTCCATGGTGCGCCCGACGCTCGGCAGCGCATCCGCAGAGTTGAGCAATCTCACAGCCGACGTAGAGATTGCTCGCCCCTGCGGGTGCACCAAGGGTGTCGCCGAAGACGGCTCGCAATGACAGCTCTCTTTGCCTGTCATTCCCCAAAGGAGACACATGCGCGAACGAGTGCTTTTTGCGTGGGAGACCATTTCCCGGGTGGGGTTTGCCAGTGTGGAGATCGACCATTTCCTTTATCCCGGCAGCGGGCCGGTTGCGTCACACATCGCCGGGACGGCTGTGAAAGGGTAATCGCTAGGACGGGGAAGCCGACTTACCCGAGGGAAGCGGCTCTGAAGGCGGGTTTGAGGAACCTATTTTGCGCGGCTCGTGCACGGTAAAGCGCAACAGCCCCAAGCTGATCGCCCCGATGTTCGCCGCAAGGATAAACATCCAGGAGTAGCTCAGCGCTCCGGCCAGCCAGCCGCCGATCAAAGGCGCCAGCGTCCCCGCCACCCCCGGGATGGTATTGGCAAGACCGATGTAGGTCGGGCGGTTTTCGGCGCTGGTAAATTCAAAAACGATGGCTACTCCCGAGACAAAAGCGCCCGCGAAGACGGCCCCGCGTAAAAAGAAAATGAGGTAAAACCACACCGGGCTGGGGGCGATAATCGCCAGTACAAGGGATAGCACGTTCAACAGCAGGCAGATCTCCAGGCTCAATTTATGGCCGGTGCGATCAGCCAGGAAGCCAAATACCAGGTTCGAGATAGCTTGCCCGACCTGCATGACGATCACGTAGGCGCCCGCCTGAGCGTCGGACAGGTTCCACGTTTTTGCGGTGTAAACAATCAAAAAAGCGGTAGCCATACCGCTCAGCGAAAAAATAATCTGGGCAAGCAAGTACTTGCGGAAATTCCGATCTTTGCGCGTGATCTCCGGCAGAGAGCGCAGGTATTCCATTTGAGAAATGTGTGGTTTCTGGCTGTAAACCGCCGGCTCACGCGTCAGGGAGAGGGAAAACCAGGAGATTAAGAATAGAACAGCCGCCGCCGAAAAAGCAAAAACAAAACCAAGCGGAAAGTCGAATTTATCCAGTACGAAGGCCACCGCCAGCGCCCCCAGGACGCCGGAAGCATTGCCGATAAAATTGGTGATGCCAAAGAACCGACCGCGCTTATTCACCGGGAAGATTTTCGCCACCAAATCCTGCCAGCCTACGATGATCAACCCTCCCCCGGCGCAGTACCAGGTGTAAAGCAAAAAGAAGGTAACCAATGCCAGCCCCGGCTGGCGGATGGCAAGCCAATAGGCGCCTGGCGCAAGCAGAAGAACGGGCAGGCGCTCGAGAATAAAGCCGAGGTTGACCGGAAACCACTTCTTGCGGGGTGCCCGCTCGACAAAGTTGGAAGTAAACAGTTGCGGCAGGAGAAATCCGGCCGTGTTGATAAAAGGGATCAGGCCAATGATGAGAGGGTCGTGGGTAAAATGGCTGATGTAGAGGGGCAGGATGATGGCGGGAGCAATAAAACTGTACCCAAACCAGTAACTGGCGCCGTCTATTACGTTGACCACAAAATTCCAGCGGTAGTTACGGTCGATTTCCCGCTGCGCCGCGTTGTTGGTTTCAATGGGGTCAGTCATAAATATCGAACCTTTACAGCCTCAGCAGGCGGGCGGCGTTGTCGTGGTAGACCTTGCGCAGCACGTCGTCCGGCAGGGACAGGCCGTAGATGTTCCAGCGCCCCTGAGTAGGGATGGGCGAATGGGGGTCGTAGGGGAAGTACTCATCCGCCGTTTCCAGGAAGCGGAAATGCACCTGGTACATTTCCAACGCCGGGATAAAATCCGTGCCAAAGAGGATGCGGTCAGCATACTTGATGAACCACTCCCGGGCCGAATAGGGCGCCCGCCCCAGCTCGGCCAGGCGGGCGGCGATGTCGGTGTTGAAGTTGGGATAACGCTCCATCATTTTGGAGACGAAACCCAGGTTCTCGGGGTAACAGCCCACGTGGGCGGTCACGAAATTGGTCTTGGGGTGACTTTCGATCAGGTGATACAGGCTGTCCAGCAGGGCCTCGAAGGCCGGAAACTCGGAGCCATAAAAGAGCCAATTGGGGAAAGCGTGCAGCTCGTCCCAGCGCTCGTTGAAGCGGTCGAGCGGGCGGAAGAAGGCGCGCGGGTCGGCGGTATGGATGGTGACCGGCAGGCCAGCCTCCCCCACCACGTCCCACAGGTCGCTCAGGCGCGGGTCATCCGGCATCAACAGGCGGTTGTCCTGGTCGCGGTGGATCAGGCCCAGCTCTTTATAGATCTTCAGACCGCGTGCCCCGGCTTTGATGTCGGCCTGAAGGGCTTTGACACGCGCATCGCTCCAGCCAGGCGCGCCTAAATCGGTGAAGTCGATGTTGCAATAGGTGAGGAAGCGGCCCGGGTAAGCCTGGTCGAGTTTTTCCAGGTTGCGTTTGAGCACGTCGCCGGTCTCACCGCTCAGGTTGACCACCGTGGCGACGTTGAGGAAATCCAGCTCGCCGATAATCTGCGCCATATCCCGCTTTTCCCAACCGAAGCCGGGGGAGGTGACGTGGTTGTGAGCATCCACCACGGGGAATTTGGCGCGCAGGATTTTGTGCTCGGGGACTACCAGTTCGGAATGGGGTTGAAAATCTTCGATATAAATTCGGTTAACCATATGGATCGGTCCTTTCTAGCCTGGATTTGGATTATTCGTAACCTGCACCGGGCCCATTAATGATGCATATTATATTATATGGAAGGGTGGTTGGGCTTGTGCGATAATAAGGTACTGACGCGGTACAATATCTTTATGCCCATCTCAGCCCGTTATACCCACACTAACCTGATCGCCCGCGACTGGCGGTTCCTGGCGGCCTTTTACCAGGAGGTGTTTGGCTGTACGCCCGTGCCGCCCGAGCGTGACCTGCAGGGCGCCTGGCTTGAATCCGCCACGGGCATCTCCGGCGCGCACCTGCGTGGGATGCACCTGCGCCTGCCGGGTCACGGCGAGCACGGCCCGACCCTCGAAATTTTCCAATACTGCGAACTCCAGGATAGCGGCCCTCCGGCGGCCAACCGGCCCGGGCTGGGGCATCTGGCCTTTGCGGTGGAAGACGTGCCGGCCGCCTGCCAGGCGGTGCTGGCGGCCGGCGGAGGGATGCTCGGCGAAATAGTGTCGGTCGAGGTGACCGGGGCGGGTATAATTACCTTCGCTTACGCCACCGACCCAGAGGGCAACCTGATCGAGCTGCAGCGCTGGAGTTGAATTGTCACCAGAGATCCAATCCCTTCTGCAATCTTATTACCGCCGCACTTTCCCTCACATGACAGGGGCGCAGGTCAGCCAGGTGATCGGCATCAATGCCGGATGGGAAAGTGACGTATATACTTTCCACCTGGCGTCCGGGCAAGGCGATCCAGGCCAGGATCTTGTGTTGCGCCTCTACCAGGGGCGCATGGCTGCCCCCAAGGCGCAGACCGAATTCAGCGGCATGCAGCGCCTCTTCCAGGCGGGCTATCCTATCCCGCGGGTGTATTTCATGGAAAACAATCGGTCGCCCTTCGGGAAACCATTCATGGTAATGGAAAAGATCGATGGGGTGATGCTGTGGCCGGTACTCTTTTCGGCCCCGCAGCAGCTACGCACGGCCCGACTGGAGCGTTTCTGCGGACTGATGGTGCGTTTGCACCACCTGGACTGGCGCCAGGTAGTCCCCGAGATGCCCGGCTACAACGGCCGCGACCCCTATTTCTTTTTCACGCGCGAGCTGCGGCGTTGGCGCTATATTTTCGACCAAAACCCGGCTGAGGGATTCAGGGCACTGATGGGCTGGCTGGAGGAACGCACGCCCGGTGTACCCTGCCTGCGCCCCGGGCCGGTGCACTGGGATCTGCACCCGGCCAATGTGCTGCTCACCCCGGACGAAAAGATGGTGGTGATCGACTGGACCCAGGTGGACGTGACCGATACGCGCTTCGACCTGGCCTGGACGCTGCTTTTGGTGAGCACACAGGAAGATGAACGTTACCGCAAGGTGATCCTGGAGAGCTATGAGCGACAGGCCGGCGAAAAGATCGAGCAGATCGAGGTTTTCGAAGCGGCGGCGTGCGTGAAGCGTCTAGCCAGCGTGGCCCTCTCCCTGTCCGCCGGGCCGGAGTCGTTGGGTATGCGCGAAGGCGCCCAGGCGAGCATGCTCGCTATGCTGCCAGCCCTGCGTAAGGTGTACGCCCGGCTGCGTGAGATCACCGGGCTGCGTATTCCCGAAGTGGAGCGCATGTTCTCTAACCCGGGACAGGCTTGAGTTAGTCTTCGAAAAAGCCCAGCTCAACCGCCTTGTGAATAGATTGGGCGCGCGAGCTGGCGCCGAAGAGGGCTTTGAGCGTGGCAATGTGCATCGCCACAGTGCGCGGGTGCAGGTCGAGTTGGGCGGCGATCTCCTTGTTGGACAGGCCGTGCGCCAGCAGGAGCAGCACCTGGCGCTGGCGCGGCTTGAGCAGGCGGCGGATTTCGTCGAGGGCTGGCCCGGGCAGGTCGAGCGGCTGGCGCGGGGTCACGATGACCGTGCGCCCCTGGCCCCCCAGGCGGGTGGCGTGCAGGGCAGCGGCCTTCACGGCGCCGTAGGGCGGAGGCGGCGTCCACTGGCCCTGGTTGACGCGCTCCACCAGAGCCCCGGCTGCCAGGGGGGAATCGAGCACCACCAGGGTTTCGTCGTCAGGCAGGAAAAGCAGGCGGGTCATCAATGCTCCAGGAAATCGGCGTAGTCGTCGGACAGGTAGCGCCCGCGGCAATCGGGCTCATGCTCGCCGCCGTACTTGCCGCAGTAAGGGCAGGCTGGCTGCTTGTAGGCTTCTGGCAGGATGGCGTGATCGCGCAGGCGGAAAATAAAACATCCGGCTGGGCTGATAGGTTTGTCTTGCTGCGACCAGGCCAGCAATGCGTCCAGGTCTGCCTCGCTGTAAGGGCTGTCGGCCACTTCATCCAACAGGCTGGGGAACACCCCGACAGCCAGCAGCTTTTCACGCAAGGCCGGTGAGAGGTTGCGCATCGATTTGCGCGACGGTTTGCGTTTACCAAATTTTTCAATCTGGCGGGGTTTCTCCCCAGACCCCTCTTCCTGATCAGAAGAATCAGGAGGAGGAATCTCCAAACGCGATTCATCCAGAGATTCTTCCTCCTCCTTAACAGGCTTTTGCTTAAAATTGTAACCCTGCCTGGGTGGTTCGAAGAGCCAATCGGCCAGCACGAGGACGAAGGTCCCATTTCCGGCGCTCTGCAATTCGAGTACAGAGTAGGTTTTCCGGAGAACGGTAAGGTGACCATACAATCGTCGCGCGCTTTTTCTGGTCAACTGCTCCAGCAATGGGTACGTAAGCAAAGGAGTCATCCTGGCCTTATTTCCCCATGTCAGGCCCATCATCTGGATGAGCGTATCCTTGAGGGCAGCATTCATCGACGGGTGGAAGAGTAGGCGTGAGCTGACGAATACGCCGCGGGGTGGAATGAGGGGTCGGGTCATGGAGGGCAAAATGGGCTGATAAATATAGTACACTTGTTCTATATTATTGTATAGACTTTTGGGTGGGTTGTCAAGGGGGAAAACAGGGAATTGCCCGCGGTGCTATAATGAAAATAACCCTGCTGAAAATCAGAGGTAAAGATGGCCTATTCCCCGGGTGACGTCCTGTTATATAAGTACCGCATTGAAAAACGGCTGGGCAGCGCCAACCCCGGCGAGCTGTACCAGGTCACGCACCTATCGCGCAACGCCCTGCGCATGCTCCAGGTGGTCAGCCGGACGGACGCCAACGTCACTGAGGAACTGTTCCGCCAGGCGAACGACGAATTTCAGGCTGCCGTACGGCTGTCCTCGCAGATCAGCCATCCCAACCTGCTGCAGATGTTGGATAGCGATTCGAACGCAGACCTGGCGGCGCTGTTGATGGAAGATGCGCCAGGCGGTTCACTGGCGGGCCGTATGGCGCAGGTCTCCTCCGGGACGGCCGCCGTCTCGCCCGGCGAGGCCGTACGGCTGGCGATCCAGATCGCCGACGGCTTGCAAGCGCTGCACTCACGCGGCTACGTCCACGGGGATGTGCAGCCGTCCAACATCTTCCTGGATGAGCAAGGTCAGGTGAAGCTGGGCGGGCTGGGTAAAGCCAACCTTCCCGGCTATTCATTTGAGTTGTTCCTCGCCCCGGCTGCGGCAGTATCGGATTATGGCAGTCCGGAACAAATAGCCAGTCCAAGAAATATATCCTTTGCCGCCGATATCTATGCCCTGGGAGGTATCCTATTTTGGCTGCTCAGCGGGCGGATGTATTCCAAACAGAAACCGGTCACCAAAGTGAGCGCCCTGGCGCTAAGGGCGCCCGAATGGCTGAGTGCGCTCATTCTGCGCATGCTGTCGCCGGATCCCAGGCAGCGGCCGGCAGACGGGGCCGCTGCAGCCGGCCTGCTGCGCCGCGCCGGGCAGGTCGAAGCGCCTGCGCCAGCTTCCCCTATCCCACAACCCCCGCCGGTTGAGCTGCTACCCGACTGGGTCGCGCCGTTAAAATCCCTGGCTGGGCAGATCCCGGCCAGGCTTGAAGCGCTGCCAGCGAAAATTGAGCAGCTTCCGGCTAAGATCAAGAAAATCGAGAGCACGGCAAACGGCGCCTCCACCGCCGCCGTTGCCGCAAAATAACAGCGCCCGCCCTGCCAGGCAGGGTTTCCATGTGTCCGCCGGCCTGGTGGTGGTGATTATATTTTTCATTATTTTGTGCATCTTGCTGGCTGTAAGGCGCTAGGGCTGGAGAATTCGTCCGTCTTCAGCCCCCCAAAGGATGGGGATAGTTCGTCAATCGTCTGTGAAATCTTCTGACCGATCGCAGTTGCACCCTCCAGATGGCCCGCACGTTCGCAACGGGTGTGAATGTAAATTGTAAAGGAGGACGCCTATGGCCGAAATCCAACAACTGCCTAAAAGCAGCACGCTCTCGCTTATCCTCAGCGTGCTGGCGGAAGGGAATAAGCATGGGTACGCCATCCTGCGGGAGTTGGATCAACGCTGTGGGGGCTATTTCAGCCTGACCGCCGCATTGCTCTATCCGGCGCTGCATCAGATGAAGCAGGATAGGCTGGTGACCAGCCGATGGGAGCAGTCCGTTGGGCAGCCCAGGCGCAAGGTCTATGCAATTACTCCGGCCGGGAGGAAACGGCTGAACAGCGGGCAGGCGGGTTGGCGCCGGTT
This sequence comes from uncultured Chloroflexia bacterium, assembly GCA_963820415.1. Classification (GTDB taxonomy): domain Bacteria; phylum Chloroflexota; class Anaerolineae; order Anaerolineales; family Anaerolineaceae; genus CAWFZT01. The sequence goes on from CAWFZT010000008.1 coordinate 296,009, forward strand.
TATCAGCCGCCTGAGTAAATCTAAGGGTGAGCCAGACGACTTCATCAGCGGGGATTATCGATGAACGTGCCAGACTACCTCAAACGTCTTAAATCCGGTCTGCGAGGTTTCTCACCTAAAAAGCGGACCGTTCTGCTTGAAGAGATTGCCGGCCACATCGAGATGGCCCAGAATGATCCTGGCTTTGCCGCTGACCCTGAAGCACGCAGCCAACGCCTGGCAGCAGAGATGGGCTCGCCGGGCGATTCTGAGCCGCGCCCTGCGTAATGTCTACCGGCCCAGTCGCTGGCTCGATTTCTTGCTGGTGGTTTTTCCAACCATCTTCTTTCTGAGCGGCGCGTTGCAAAATTTCTTGTTTGAATATATCGAGCCGTGGGTATCGAGGAACGCCTCCGACGTATCTCCGGTTATTTACATGCCGGTGTACATTGCATCATTGGTCATCCTGATCGTTGTCGGCATATTGCGCGGTTCGAAATCCTTGTGGGTATACTGGCTGTCGTTAGCTTTCTTATTCTCGTTATTGATGTGTGATGCCTCCAGATTTTATGATCTCAGGATCGACAACCCCCACATGATCCTATCCGCGTTGATCGTGGAGTTTGCCTGGCTACCTGTGCTGGTCGGCCTGGCTGTCTGGCTGGTGTTGATTGCACTGCACAGCCATGAAACTCTGGTGAGGGTGATGGCGCTGCTCCCGATAATCCTCAGGGCGGGTAGGTTTCGTCTCGGATTGGTGTGGGGACCTTTCGGACCTACAGTCGGGTATAGCGGAGGTCCACGAGTCGAGCTAATCTGTAGTTATTATATTCCGCTTCTTCTCAGTGTACTCTGGCCGACGCTGTTCTACCTTTTCCAGAATCGCCTGCTGCGCTGGTTGGGCTTGCTGGTGTATGCCATATCCCTCTCAGCGGTAGACCCATATGTGTGGGTTTATACTGATTACCCGGGATTAATCTTACTGTGGAATCTACCCCTGCTGTTGGTGGTGTGCGCCTGGGTGGTCGAGGCAGCGCAGGGGCGGCAAATCTACCTGAAACCGGATGCCTGACGGCTGACAGCTAAAAGCTACCCGTTGAACACGATATCCATCCCGGCGTAGAGCTCTTCCAGGGAAGTGAAACAGGCCAAAGCCTGGGTGTGGCCGTTCTGGCACTTCCCATCCGGGGTGATGGCCAGGCAGCGCATACCGGCGTTGACCGCGGCGCGCAGGCCGAGCGGTAAATCCTCCACCGCCACGCAGTCCTGCGGTGCGCAGCCGAGACGCCGCGCCGCCTCCAGGTAGAGTTCGGGACTGGGCTTGCCGTTCAAGACCTGTTCGCGCCCGACCACGACTTCAAAGGCGCTGAGCAGGCGTACTTTTTCCAGCACGTGCAGCACGTAACCGGTGGGGCTGTTGGAAGCCACCGCCAGCCGGCAGCCGCGCCGCGCCAGCTCGGCCAGCAAAGCGGCCGCGGCCGTGGGCGGTTCGAGCTCGGCGTCGATCAGAACCTTCATCCGCCGCCAGTGGTCGGCGACCATTTCATCAACAGCCTGGGCCAGCCCGGTGCGGCGAAGGATGAACTGGGCGGTCGCTTCGACGTCCACGCCGAGCATGGCCTGGTAGTCGGCGTCATCCAAAACCACGCCGGTAAGGAGGATTAATTGCTGCCAGGCTTCGAAAGCCATCGGCTCGGTATTGGCCAGGAACTCCGTCCAGGTCGAAGATAAAGGCTCGGGGGTTCAACGGGTGTCTGCTTTCATGGATTGGTGTATGCCGGGGTAATAATCCGCAGCATGAAGACGAATTATACCAAAAGCCCAGGGGGAATTAGCCGCAGTTAAACTCAGGTAAAAAAATCCGGGAAGATCAGGTGATCTTTCCGGAATTTTAACCCAAACAAGGCAAGAATTTATTTAGCAGGGCTGGCTAGCGGCGCGCAATTTATAGCAGTCGTATTGAGCTTCCAGGCGGGTCCACAGCCATACCAGGCCCCTGCCAAATAATGCCAGCGCCAATCTGACCAGGTTGGGGCGGGGTTCCGGGTGATAAGCCGCCCGAAAGCGCCTGTGTTGTTCGGCTTCCTGCTGTAAAACCTGGTTCCGATACAATCGGTCCAAAACGTCTCTTTGCATGTCCATTAGATAACCTAACAATTGGTCAAGATCCGCTTATATTCAGGCGGTTTATTGAAAAGAGCTTCCCACTTTAATTTGATTTACTAAAGTTTTCACTTATTATAATACAAATTAGATAATAATTATCTTATTATATGATTATAGTTCTCTAAGAAAGCATCTCTATAGTCCTTCATCGCCAATTCTTTCTTTTCGTCCGAACTATGCCGTGAAGAAACCTTAGCCGGTTACGAAAAAAACCCCCGCTATTTCGCCGGGGGTTTTTGGCTAATGTTTTGTCTCCTGCCACATTTACTCTAGCCAGGCGCTGGTGTGATTGGTGATCGCCAAATCTGGCTGGCCCAAGATATGATCCCAGATGGGGCCAAAATAGCTGGTGACGACGGTATAGGCCGCCGGGGCCTGGTGGTGCTGGATATACTCTTCGACGGAGGATTCCCATTGGCTTTTGCCATTGGTTTTAACCGCCAGCGCTCGCTCGCCGCCAGGTTATCTGGCCTGATCGCCAACACCTGGCGCAGGCATTTTTCCACTTTTTCAGGATCGCTGGCGACCTGCGAGAGCAGCAGCCCGGCCTGCTCGTTGCCGGGATCGGTGACAACCAACTCATCCAACAGGCTTTCGGCGGCGAGTTTATCTCCCCCACCAGCCGCGGCGCTGGCCCGGGCTAACAAAGATTGAGTGTCTTCTATTTCATCGCCTCAACTTTTTTCGCCGTCGTAATTTTTGTTTCCGCTCGGCCAACTCATCTTTTTTAGCCTTAACTATGGCTGGATCCAGCTCCACCAGCTCCTGGTGCTGGTGGAGCAGTTGGCCATATTTATGCAGGGCAGCCTGGTTTTGAGGATCGATCGCCAGGGCGTGCTGCAGGCAGTCGGAGACCTCGTTTAAATCGTCGACCACCTCCGCCAGCAGCAGCCAGGCCTGTTCATTATTTGGTTCGTTGATAATTAGCTCATCCAGCAGCCTTCTGGCGGCGAGTTTATCCCCGCGGCCGGCCGCTGCCCTGGCCTGGGCATATAAAGATGGGCTATTATCCATAGCACCTCCCCGTTCTTGCTGTTCAGCCTGGGGTCAGTTCGATTCCTACGTCTGGTGGTCGTAGCGGTAGCCTTCGATGACCGCCTGCAGCCGCTCGCCCTTGAAGTAGCGCGCCACGTTGCGCAGGGCAAACCAGCCCAGGTCGGCGTAATGGTCGAGGGTCGGGCCGGCGATGTGTGGGGTGAGGAAAACGTTGGGCAGGCTGCGCAGGGGTGAATTGGGCGGCAGGGGTTCCTCGATAAACACGTCCAGCCCGAGGGTGAGCTTGCCCTCCTGGGCCAGGCGGGTCAGGGCGGACTGGTCGAGGACGGCCCCGCGCCCACAGTTGACCAGGATGCCGTCTTCGGGGATGAGGCGTAATAAGCGCTCGTCGACCACTCCTTCGGTCTCGGGGATGAGCGGGGCAAACTCTACCAGGATCTGGTTACCGGAGAACAGCTCTTCCAGGGTATTGCAGCGGGTAACGTGCAGGTTGGCCAGCAACTCGTCCGGGTCGCCGGGGGCGTAGGCCGCAAGCTGGCAGCCGAACGGTTCGAGCAGCCTGACCAGGGCGCGGGCGTTGAAGCCGAAACCGTGCAAGCCAACTCTGCGCCCATACAGGCTGCGCGGCGGGTGGGTCGCCGGTTGGCTCCAGCCGCCCTGGGTGTGCAGGCTGATCTGGTAGTGGGCGGCCTGGCGCAGGCAGGCCAGGATTTGCAGCAGGCAGTGCTCGGCTACAATCCGGGCGGTGGCGCCGTTGTAGTTGGTCACGGTCAGCCCGCCCTCGATCAGCGAGCGGGGCACCAGGCGCCGGATGGTGCCCATCAGGTGACAAATATAATTCAGGCCGGGCGCCTGTTGGCGCAGTCCGGCGGGCAGCGGCGGCGTGTCCCAGCCGGTGACCAGCACGGCCGCGCTGGTGCGGTTGATCTCGGAGATCAGGTACTCGACGCCGGGTTGGGGATCGACGCGCAGCAGGTTGAAATCCCAGACGGCCTCCTGCAGGCAGGGCGTCAGGAAATGCTCGAAGTAGTAGGCGGAGGTGCAGACGATGACGGTGGGACGGGACATGGGGACTCCTTTTTGGTTAAGAATAACGAAAAGGGACGCCCTTGTCAATTGGGATTTTGTATGTGCTGTTGTTCAGCGAATATGACACCCCCGACCTGTTCAGCAAAATGTCACCTTATTAACATACAGGTGACCCTCACGATGAAAGAACAGCACAAATTGAAAATGGGGGTTGATTACGCATCAGGAAAAGTGGTTTCGAATAAATCAATCGCTGCGGCAGCATGAACGGATCCTTCTTCGACCCTGCGGCTGATGGAGACTTTATTGTCACCACAAGGCACAAAGTTTGCAACGTTCTTTAGACCACATCCATCGTGGTTCATCAGGTATGTGAAAACCTGACTGAAAGGGTCTGGGCTCAAAGAAGAAGAAAAAAGAGCTGCGAAATAGACTAGGGAAACAACGCTCTGTGGGAGTCCGACGTCACAGTTTAATTACAGAAGTATCAATCGAATAATTATCTAATATTTCGTTATAGGTTTACGAATAAAGCCTGACTTTCGGAGTCCAAAAAATAATAAAGTCGCCAGAAATAGGGAGCAAATAATTTGATAAAAACCTATTCAAAAAAATACCCAAAATTATTTTGGTTAACCGTTGTTGTTGTCTTACTACCATTTATTTTCATTGGATTAACAGAATTCGTCAAAAACGAATCTTCACGTACGGTTATTTCCGATCTATATTCTCCTTCGTACAACCTCATCGCGACAATTACATTGGTTATTGCAGCGAAAGCATCGAGCAGAATATCCAAACGCCTTTCGTTGGGTTGGGGCATATTAGCAATTGCACATTTATCCTTTACTTTAGGAGATATTATCTGGGCCGTCCTGGAATTAGGCCTAAAAAAATCACCATTTCCTTCGATTGCAAATGGAGCTTATTTATTATTCTATCCGCTCTATTTTATTGGAATAACAATCCTGCCGTACAAACGATTAAGAACAGTCGAGTGGCTGAAAAGAAGCTTGGATATATGTATTGTGATGATCGCAGCAATTTTGGTTTTTTGGATTTTCTTAATTGGCCCTATTATTGGATCGGGTAATACAACCTCCTTCCTGGAAAAAAGTCTCTCCGCAGCCTATCCTGTTGGTGATCTGATTTTACTTTTTGGACTGCTGGTGATTATTTATTACAGGTCGGAAAAATTTATACTGGGATCGATTTGGATTTTGGCATTGGGTTTGTTAGCAATGATTGTTACCGACAGCATATTTAGCTACCAATCTATTTTGGGTATTTATAAAAACGGTAATTTTCTCGATTTGGGTTGGGTCATAGCAAAAGCACTCACAGCTCTTGCCGGTATTTACCAGGCTATCGCTTGCCAAACATTTAAAGAAGAGGATACATTACCATTAAAAAGTGTGATTATCCGTGAAAAAATCTCTCAGGTCCTGGCGTATCTGCCGTATTTTTGGGTAGTGGGTGCTTATTTATTGTTACAAACAAATCACAATTCCGAGTTCCCCATAAATTCATCTATATTGTTTATTGGCGTTGGTTGCGTTATTGGGTTTGTAATTCTACGGCAGATCTTTGCTCTGAGTGAAATAAACCTTCTTCTTTCAAGATTAAAGAAATCATTAGATGAAAGAAATCTACAGTCTGCAGAACTGAATAAAACAAACCAGGATTTACAGCAAGAAATCACAAAGCGAAAGAACGTCGAGGAACAATTATTACATGATGCGCTGCACGATGGATTAACCGGCCTGGCAAATCGGGTTTTATTTATGGATAGATTAGGACATGCCATTGAAGTTGCCAAACGCGAACCAGAATTTCATTATTCGGTTCTTTTATTGGACATAGATAATTTTAAAAATATTAATGATAGCCTGGGCCATATTGCAGGAGATCAAATACTTATCGAAATTGCCCAAAGATTAAAGAACTGCATTCGATCAATTGATACCGTTGCCAGATTTGGGGGTGATGAATTCGTTATTCTTCTGGAACACACCGTCAACAATAATAATGCAATCCTTGGAGCAGATCGAATTTTATTTGAGATTCAATCCCCCTTTATCCAGAAAGGCAAAGAAGTCATAATTACCTGCAGTATTGGAATTGTCGAGGGAGATTCAGAATACACCAATTCAGAGGACATTTTACGGGATGTTGATATTGCATTGTATAAGGCAAAAGGGATGGGAAAAGCCCGATACGAGATATTTACGGTCGATATGAGGGATTCGGCGATGTCTATTTTAGAAATAGAAAGTGACCTTCGCCTCGCAGTTACAAATTCCGAATTTTTTCTTACTTACCAACCTCTCTATTCGTTAGAGAAGAATAATATCATCGGGATGGAAGCTCTTATCCGCTGGCGTCATCCTTCTCACGGATTAATAATGCCGACCGAATTTATCCATATTGCCGAGGAATCAGGATCAATTATCCAGATTGGTGACTGGGTGCTGCGTGTAGCTTGCTCCCAATTAAAAAAATGGCATACAGAATATCCTGAATTGGATTATCTTTCCATGAATATTAATATTTCCGGAAAACAAGTTATCCAAATGGATTTTGTGGATAAAGTAAAAGAAATATTACGCGCTACCGGCGTTAATCCGAAAAAATTGAAATTGGAAATCACCGAAAATGCTTTTATTGCCAGTCAGAATTTAGTTAATCAAACACTATCAGATCTTCGGAAAATGGGAATTGATTTTGTCATTGACGATTTTGGCACTGGTTATTCGTCCCTGGCTTATCTTAAAAATTTTTCGGTGAAAACAATAAAAATTGATAAAAGTTTTATCGACGAAATAGTCGATGGTGATAAGGGTTATGAAATCATCAAAACCATCATTCTTATGACTCAAGGAATTGGCATCGATACAGTTGCCGAAGGTATAGAAAATATCGACCAATTACAAAAATTAAGAGCGCTTAATTGCATATATGGACAAGGGTTCTATTTTTCGGAGCCAATTGAAGCGAGACTTCTTCGATAAAATCCTTAGTAATCAAGTAGATATGACCGTCCCATAATTAAGTTGAAATTTTCCAATGCTGAAATCAGCCGGTCTGGCCAGATTTATGTCCTTCAAAGGTATGCTACAATTTTAATATGGGCAGACCTGCCTGGCTGAAAGAAAAACGCCGTTTGGCCGTAGAGCGCATGGATACGCTTTATGCCCCCATTTACGACGAGCAGTGGGGCGCCATTATAACCCCACTCCACCAGGAGTGGTACCAACGCTTCCTGGACCTTTGCCCACCCGGGGCGCTCATCCTGGACGCGGGCGGCGGGACAGGGAAATACTGGCTGGCCATTTTTGCCAGCGGGCGCCAGGTATTGGGCATCGACCAATCCTGGGGGATGCTGTCACGCGCCCAGGCAAAGTACCCCCAGGCGCGCATCGAGAAAGTGGGTCTGCAGGAAATGCGCTACCAGGCAGCTTTCGACGGCGCCTCCTGCATGGATGCCATGGAGCTGGTCTTCCCGGAAGACTGGCTGCCGGTGCTGGTTAATTTTTATCGGGCGCTCAAACCGGGGAGCTATTTCTACTTTACCGTCGAACTGGCAGCCGAGCCGGATATCGCCCATGCCTTTGAGGCAGCCCGCCAAATGGGCTATCCGGTGGTGTACGGCGAATGGGCTCCCGAGGGCAGGTATCATTATTACCCCAGAATCGAGCAGGTCAAAGAGTGGCTGGAGCAAGTGCGCTTTAGCATGGTAGACGAAACCGCCGATGAAGAGTATCATCATTCATTGTGCAAAGATACTAAGAAAAACCTTTAACCACAAAGGAAGAGCGTAGTGTACTTTGTGGTTAAATTCTTCGCAGTCATTCTATCAGTTCGTATTTCGGAAGAAGCATGCCTGAAACCAATATCCAGTTCTCCGTTTTTACCAAGCCCTGGCGCTTGCCGCTGCCCGAGCTGGCTGCCCAGGTCAAAGCCTGGGGCTTCGACGGGGTCGAGCTGCCCGTGCGCCCCGGCTACCAGGTGCCGCCCGAAAATGTGAGGCGCGGCCTGCCTGAGGCGGTGCGCATCCTGGGCGAGCATGGGCTCAAGATCTTCAGTGTAGCGGGCCCTACGGACGAAGCCACCATCGCCGCCTGCGCTGAGCAGGGTGTGCCGCTCATCCGCATCATGGCAGACCTCGGCAGCCGGGGTTACCTGGAGGGCGAAGACGCTTTGCGCCGGGATTTTGACCGTATTCTGCCGTTGCTGGAAAAGTACGGGGTCAAAGTGGGCGTGCAAAACCATTACGGGCGCATGGTTTGCCATGCCCTGGGCCTGCGCCACCTGCTGCGCGGCTATGATCCGCAGCGCATCGGAGCGGTGTGGGACGCCGCCCACAATGCCCTGCAGGGCGAGGAGCCCGAGCTGGCCCTGGACATCCTCTGGCAGGTGCTGCTGATGGTCAACCTGAAGAACGCCTTCTGGCAGCGTACCAACCCCCTGGAAGCCGGGCCGGCCCTGTGGGCGCCCTGGTGGACCAGCGGGCGGCAGGGGTTGGCCTCGTGGCCGCGCGTGGCAGCCGAGCTGAAGCGCCGCCGCTACTCCGGGGTGGTGTGCCTGACAGCCGAGTACAGCGAGGAGAAGGAAGTCAACCGGCTGATCGGTGAGGATATCGTCTACGCCCGGGAACTCTTTCAAATTGGTTTGAAAGAGCTCACCATAAAGGCACAAAGAAAACAAAGAGGAGAAGAAAGATCCTTTAGGTAAACCCATGTGTGGTGAATTTTTTTTCAGGAGGTTGGTATGAATTTAGCGGAGATATATCGGCAGTTCCCGCGCTCGCAGAAATACGACATGGGCTGGATAGTGGAAGACCAGATGGGTCCGAATGTGGTCTGGCTGGCCGAGGCGCTCATGCAGGTGATGGAGCTCAAGCCAGGCATGCGCGTGCTGGATATGGGCTGCGGCAAGGCGGTCAGCTCGATCTTTTTGGCCAAGGAGTTCGGCGTGCAGGTGTGGGCAACCGACCTATGGATCGAAGCGGGTGATAACTGGAAGCGCGTGCAGAAAGCCGGGCTGGAGGGGCAGGTCTTCCCGGTGCACGCTGAAGCGCACAGCCTGCCCTTCGCCGACAGCTTTTTCGACGCGGCGGTCAGCTTCGACGCCTACCATTACTTCGGCACGGACGACCTGTACCTGGGTAATTACTACCGCAAGCTGATCAAACCGGGCGGGCGCTTCGGCATGGTCGTGCCGGGGTTGGTGCACGAGCTGGACCGAGGTGGCGTGCCGGCTGACCTGAGACCCTACTGGGAGTGGGATTTCTGCAGCTTCCACAGCCCGCAGTGGTGGCAGAGTCACTGGGAGAAAACCCCCGGGGTGACCGTCGTGCACGCTGACCTGGTACCGGACGGCTGGCAGCACTGGCAGTTCTGGCACGAGTACAGCAAGGAGCACGGCGGGCGGCACAGCGACGAAGAGGCCACCCTGCTGCGCCTGGACGCCGGGCAGACGCTGGGTTTTGCGCGTCTGGCAGCGGTGAATGGATAATATTACTTTCGCAAGGGAAAGCTGAATTCGATCACCTTGTGAAGGGTCTAGGGTGAGAGGTCCTCTCTTTCCAGAAACTTTCGCAAGGGAAGGCTGGTCACATTGAAGGTCGATTGTCGTTCGAGCCCTTAGCCAGGAATCGGTATATAATCATTAAAACGTTCCAAAAAGAGGGAGGAAGAATAAAATGACTGTAAAACAGCGCATTTTTGCTTATTTGCAATCCCACCCAGAGGGGGTTGACGACGCAGTCCTCACCAGGGTCCTGGGTATAAAGTATCATGCCCAAACTAATGAACGCTGCCGAGAACTGCAAAATGAAGGTCTGGTGATAAGACGCCGGGTGGATGGCATCATTCGCAATTTCGTAACGGGGAAAAGTATTGCCCCAGCTACGGATGAACCTGTCGTGGTTCCAAAAGGCACCCCATATAAAGAGCTGTGGATTTGGGAGGGGAATATACAAAAGCAGGTCATCCAGCATTTAAAAACCTATAACTTTCAAATCCTCTCGGAAGCTGATACAGAGAGCCATCAGCAGGGCATTGATATCATGGCGGAGAAAAACGGAAAACAGCTTTGGGTGTCAGTCAAAGGCTATCCCAGAGGAACAGAGAAGACGAACCCATCATCCCAAGCCAAAGTGTGGTTCGACGCTGTGATTTTTGACATGATTGAGTATCGTGGGCGCGACGAAAGTATTTCTTTAGCTGTGGCCTTACCGGATTTCCCCCGCTACCATGCTCTGGCAAAGCAAATTTCCTGGTTCAAGCCGGTGGCGAGATACAATTATTTTTGGGTCAGAGAAAATGGCGAAGTGGTTGTGGAATAGATCCAGCTTGAGATAAAGGCAGCCCCAGAGACCGAAAACCAGTAAGGAGCCAGCCTGAACATGTTCGACGTGATCGCCTTCGATGCGGACGATACCCTATGGCACACCGAGCGCCTGTACGTCAACGCCCAAAATAAGTTTGCCCAACTGCTGGCGGCTTACCACCCGGCCGAGTGGGTCAACCAGCGCCTGTCCCAGACCGAGGCGCGCAATATTGAGCATTTTGGCTATGGCATCAAATCTTTTGCCCTGTCGATGATAGAGACCGCCGTGGAGCTCACCGAGGGGCGCATTTCCGGGCGGGATATCCAGGCCCTCGTCGATCTGGCCAAGACCATGCTCAATGCCCCGATCGAGCTGCTCCCTTACGTCAAGGCAACCATCCCTGTCTTGTCCGCCTGCTATCACCTGACGGTGATCAGCAAGGGCGACCTGCTCGACCAGGAGACCAAAATTAGCCGTTCGGGCCTGGGGGATTATTTTCAGGCAGTCGAAATTGTCAGTGAGAAGGACCGCCAGAGCTACCAACGCCTGCTCAAGCGCCATTCGATTGAGCCGAGCCGTTTTTTGATGGTGGGCAATTCGCTGCGCTCGGACATCCTACCGGTGCTGGAATTGGGCGGAACCGCCGTGTATATCCCCTATGAAACCGAATGGCTGCACGAGGCTGGCGCAGCGCCGCCGCAGGGCCAGCCCGGTTATTACACCATCCAGCACATCGGCCAGTTACCGGCTTTACTGGAACGGATCCATAGCAGCCAGGGCAGGCAATAGTCAGCGGAATTTTATCCGCTTCGAGGAGCGCTTGCTGGCGGCGAAGTTTGGCGAGCAGTGGCTGGAGTACATGAAAAGGACCCGGCGCTGGATTTGAGCAGGAAAGAACCGGGAGGGAAGGGCTGGCAAGGATTGCTCAGTAGAGGGTGGAACCCCCGCCAGCAGCCAAGTTTGGCGCCGGGTGTGGAGCAAAGGTTTAGCGGATGAGGGCGCTTAGCGTTGCATCGCCAGGCCTAAAGAGCGCGAGAGGACATCCCGCATGCCCTGAACCGTATTGCGCATGTCGGTCAATTCCTGCATCGTCTGGGCAACCACCGGATTGGCGGCGCCTGCACCACCATAGGCGCTCCCGGGACGTGACTCCGAGGTGACAAAAATGATGTGATTCGGCGAGGCCTTGTTTACCAGGCCGCCTGCTCGACCCGGGCCTGAGAGTTGAAAGGTCAGATACGGTCTGTAATAGATTGTTTGGCCCTGGCGCTCTGTAGAACCTGGCGGGAGTGTTCCTTCGACCCTTCCGCGTGCTTCCGAGGCCTGGCTACCTGCCAGCTGCTCGGTCCCGCCCAGTTGCTTGGTCATATCAATTTGAACCACGAGCGTATCCACATCGGCCAATAGACCGGTGATCACAGAATAGTTTTTCCCCTGCCCACCCTGGTCAGCAGATGTTCCCAGGTTGGTCAACGCCGTACGAAGGGTATCCCACGCCTGCATATATTCTGTCATTCTATTCCCAAGCGCCTGTAACGCGCCGAATAGGGCAGTCTGATTTTTGCGCAAATCTTCAAAATTGGCATTAATGGCATTTTCGCGTGCTGCGGCGTTTGCCGCTTTAGCCTGAGCTTCGATAGCGTTAACTTCATCAGAGTAATAGGTTTCACTGATGACCTTAGCGATCGAATCCGGGGTGATATTCCCCAACGCTTTTTGGCCAAGGCTGGTCACCGCCGCGCCATAAGCCTCGGTTGAAGCGGCAGTTGCCGCGGCGCCGATCGCAGGAGTCAATCCCGTGGCGCCGCCGATTGCCGCCAGTACGGTCAATGCAGTCGATAGACCGCTTTGCAGCGACGAGACCTTGGCTTTGATGGCGCGCTGCTTGGCGGCGAGCTCCGGGTTCTCCTCGCGCGGGGTGATACCCGAATTGAGGTTGCTTAATGCGCTGCTATAGGTATGGACAGACTTACTCGCCGCAGTCTGTGCTTCACCGACCTTGTTTCCTTTATCCATCAAAGCGTCGTGAGCCAGCTGTACCTGGTTGCGGTTCGCCACCGCGTCACCCCTTAATCCTCCGGCTGACTGTTGAGCGCTCGTGGCGCCGGTAGCGGCTCCAACCACCTGTTCGGCCCGGTACGAGGCAGTCTGGCCGCGATCCACAACCCCCTCGGTTTCAAGGTGAACCATCTGCCCGGAAACCCGTCCAACATCTGCACGTACCTGGACGAGTTGTTGCTGGAAGGTCGAGAGTGTCCGGCCTTGTTCCCCCACGGTGACGAGATAATCGGATAGCACGGCGGCAGCATGTTCGTTGGCGCTGATTTCTGCCCCCGAGATGGTACCTGTGGACCCCCCTTCCTGCATACGCGGGCGCAACCCTTCAATTCCTGCCATTAAAGACCGGGCGGAGTTTGCGTCCGATACGTTGTTGATCTGCATGGCCGGAGGTGGCTCCGCCTGCATTCGGGAGCGTTCATTTTGTTCACCCGCATTGGCCATCTCGTTCAGGTCCTCAGCCACATCACGTTGAACGGCAGTGGTCTGCAATGAATGACTAACCTGGCGAGGTGCAAACGGCTTGTCTTGAAAAGCCGTCTCGTTGCTTTTGGAAAACCTTTTTGTAACTGCTCTATTTCCGACAGTCCTTTGAAGGTCTAAGAGCATACCCTGACTCGGGTGCCTGGGATTCATTCTCGGAGATTGAAGTGTGGATTGGGGTAATACCTCTTCAGGTTGTTCGGTTATTTCAGGGCCAGTGGGTTGCTTATTCGCATCGGTCTTGTTCTCATGCGCCTGCTCTGCTGAAGCCATGGTTTTCTCCTTTCCTCATTCGATAGGATAGCGACCTTTTCCTGTCCTCTATGTCTACTCACTAACCAGGTTTTATTATGAAAGAAACTTGAGATCTCTTTATGATTATAACAAATATCGATAAAGTAGGATGAGAGGCTCTTGGGGATTTGCCGCCAATCTTAGAAGTGACAAGAATCCTACAATAATTAAGGATGAATCTGCAAATTTTATTGTATAGTTAATCGTAGTTAGCTCAAGATTGGACTGGGATTTCCAAATAGCGGCTAACCCAATACTATTTCCGATGGGAGGGATTATGGATATCAGCAGCAATACCTCTTCACCCCGGCCTCTTGGCGAGATCTTCGGCCTGTGGCTGAAGGTCTTCCAGATGGACGAGGCATTCTTCGCCGCCGAGGCGCCCAGGGCCAGCACCAATAATACCCTGGTGGCGTTGCTCATCTATGCCGTCGTGGCGATGATTGTTGGGTTTATCCAACGGCAGTTTGGGTTAAGGCAGCTTTTAAATCAAAGGTTATTTGGGAATACTCCAAATGTGAATATCCCCGTCTGCCTGCCAATAATACTGATAGTAGTGGTGCCGTTGGGCTATTACATCGGCATCGGCCTGATGCACCTCGGGGCGATGATCTTCGGGGGCAGGGGCAGTTTCACATCCCTGGCTTACCTGGTGTCACTCTTTTATATCCCGCTGGGTATAGTCAGCGCCTTGCTGGGACTGGTACCCTGTGTCGGCGGGCTGATCAGCGCAGCGGCGGGTATTTTCCAGATTATCCTCTCGGTGCGCGCCCTCAAGGTCAACTACCAGCTCAGCACCGGCCGGGCGGTGGGGGCTTACTTTGTCCCGGCCGCGGTCATTTTGATTATCATCGTCCCAATTTGTGTGATCGCAGTGCTGGCTCGTGATGGGACCTGCTGTCGGCGGTATTTTCTCGAACGTGATGCAAGAATTTGGCGACCCCTGCGCCCTAAGAGCAGTCGTCAGGATTGAAAACTGAAGACTTGAATGGAGTCCGCATGGACCAACCTGCCCATTTTTGCGAGAACTGCGGTAGCCCTCTTGGGCAGGGAGCCAGTTTTTGTGAGGCATGTGGGGCGCCGGTGACCGGCGCAGTGAAAATTCCGCGCCCGCCGCCAACACCGGGCCATTCGCCGGCGCATATTCCTCCGGCAACCCCGCCGCCCTTTTACCAGCCGGCAGCTCCGCCGCTTCCAACATCCCCTCCGGCCTATTATCAACCGGCGCAGCCGTCGCCGCCAGCGGCTTATTACCAGCCGCCCGCACCCCCGCTCGGTTATTTCCCGCCGGCGCAGTCGCCCGCTCCCCGGCCGCGGCGTAGAACGCCCGTCTGGTTGATCGTGGGTGGGGTGGTCGTGGGCGCTGCTGGTGTGCTGCGGGCTGGCCGTTCTGCTTGGCTCGCTGGTCAGCGGGGCGAGCCTTTTGCGCCAGTTGCCGGGCCTCAACCAGAACCTGCCGTCTGGGACCGTGGTAGAAGAGACGCCGATCCCCCAGGCTACACAAATCCCCAATATCCTAGCTGAATCCACCTCGACCAGCCAGCCGGCGCCCAACGAACCCCAGGCCACCCCGGCGCTGCCTGCCCCGCAGGGCCAGCGCATGGAATTCACCGACGATTTATCGACCAACGACAACCTATGGCCCGTGGATGCGAAAGATGCGCCTCCCCGCAAGGGCTATTACCCCAGCGTCTACTTCATAGACACCACCAAGCAACAAGGCGAGTACCTGGCGCGCATTCCGAAGATTGATAACGACCAGTACAAGGTCAGGGATTTCGAGATCGAGTTCTACGGGCTGCAGCAAAATGGGGACGGTTATCTGGGGTTGGATTTCCACTACGTCGATGACCAGAACTATTACCAGGTCGCCATCAAGGATGGGAAGTTCCTGATCCGTAAAAAGATCAATGGGCAGTTTATCAACCTGACCCACGGGCCGTGGGTGGACAGCAACAGTATCGATGTAGACGGGCCGAACCAGATAAAGGTGATCTGCCACAGCGATGTGATTCGCCTGGAGGTGCATGGCGATCTGATGGCGCAGCTAAAAGACGACAGCCTGCCTCAAGGCGACGTGTTGCTGACCTCCGGGGTGCTACCGGAAGCGCCGGACGGCGCCACCGCCGAGGCGCGCTTTGCCGGTTTCGATGTGGTGTGGTGGAAGTGATTGCCTAATTCTTTTCAGCCACGAACATACCCAAATCCTTGGTGATGTAGATCACACCCCCGCATTCGTCCATTTCATTCTCGACGAACTTCTTGAAATCCTCACACCAGGTCTCCGGCATGCTCTTTATGCCGGAAAGAACGTAATCAACCAGCGGCCCGGCTTCCCGCACCATCAGGGCGTCTTCATAGCGGCGCAGGCTGATGTTGGCAAACCATGGCGAAAGCTGCGCCATACCGTTTTCGAGCGTGAACGGGTTGGCCGCGCTGCCCCAGTTGACCAACCCGGCGTCAAAGTGGCTGGCAATGTCAACCATTTCCCACAGGTGCTTTCGCCCGGTGGTGGTGGCGTACAGGTGCCCTTCGCATTTCAGCACCCGGCGGATCTCGGCGAACAAGGCCGGCCGGTCAGGCACATAAAACAGCATATGGTTGGCGATGACCGCGTCGAACTGTTCGGCTTCGAACGGCAAAGGGGGCATGCACGCGTCGATCTGCTTGAATTCGAACGAGCGCTGCCCTTCCAGACTGCAACGGGCGACTTTGAGCATGCTGTCTGAAAAGTCCGACAGGGTGATCTCCCAACCGGCGGGGATACGCCTCAGGTTATCTAACCAAAGGTTACCCGGCCCGCTGCCCAGTTCCAACACCTTGCACACCGGCGGCAGGGCAAGCTGGTCAAAGATCCAGCGCTGCCATCCGTAGGGATTAATGCTGAATTGTTCGTGAAGCGAAATGCGCACCTTCAGGTTATCCGCGTCCTCGAACTGCGCTCGCACTTCATCCGTTTTATCCTGGATAGGGTTAAAGGGGAAAATCATACCTGGACTCCTGTAAAAAAAAATTAACCGTTCGTCCTGCTACCGGGCAGTCCCCGATTTCAACCCCCCTTGCACCTGCCCAATTTTCGTTTTTAGCTTTCAAGGTCAGTATAGACCGCAGCCATACAAAAAACAACTGTCGTTCTAACCGGCTTACTTGTGATTTATATCACAAAATCCCGACAAAGGTAATGGGACATGACCTATTTTATTGGACCGGATAGGGAGAAGATAATGCGTCAGACTAAACCCTAACGGTTTCCAAAACCGTTAGGGTTTGCCCTTACCCTCTGCTGGCCTAAGTAAGGGAGGGTCTAGGCTATGGCTTAATGACGTCATCAATGGTTCAGACCCTGCCCTACGGCTTAACGGCGGGTTATACTGCCACTGCCATAGCAGATTCGTTTAAGTTACAATATCTATACATGCAAACTTCGCCCTACCGCATCATGTATCTGCTCGGCCTGGCCATTTGCGCCAGCCTGCTGTTGGTTATTCTTTCCAGCCCGTCGCCCAACTACATCGCCGGGACTATCTTGTCCCTGGCCGGCGCCGGCTGCATCTTCGGACTATTACGTAAGGACGGTCCCAGACCGGTCATGCCGGGGCGTGGCCCCATCCACCAACTGGCTAACCCGCCCTTACCCTTTATAGGACGCAAGACCGAGTTGCACCAGGCGGCTGCGGCGCTCAAGCAGGGCCGGCTGGTGGCTATTTTCGGCGAGGATGGCGCTGGCAAGACCGCCCTGGCGCTCAAACTGGCCTCTACCCTGCTCCCCCGCTATCCCGACGCGCAATTTCACCTGGACCTGGGCGGCGGCAGGCCGGAACCGCTTTCCGCGCAGGAGGCCCAGGCCAGCGTGCTGCACAGCCTCGACCCGCTCGCCCAGCTTCCGGACGACTCGCCGCAGGTAGCCGCCCTATACCACTCCGCCTTACAGGGCAAGCACGCCCTGCTGCTGCTCGACAATGCCGCCAGCGCCGAACAAGTGCAGGCCTTATTACCCCCTTCAGGCAACCTGGCCCTGTTGACCGCCCGCACGCCCCCAAAGAACGGGGACAACCCCCCAAAGAGCGGGGACACGTCTTTCGATCTGCCCAAACTGGCCGCCGTGCGCCTGGCGCGCCTGTCCGACTGGGACAGCGGCCGCTTGATCACAAGCCACCTGCGCAGGCGCGGCGTGTTGAACTTCTCCTGGCTGAACCACCCCGCCACCCTCCTTTTACAGACCTGCGGCGGGCTGCCAGGCGCCCTACGCCTGGTCGCAGGGCAGTTCAACCGCCGCCCTGCTCCCAACGCTGGCGCGCTGCTGCAACGCTTCAACGAGCTGCGCCGGGAATTCGGCCAGCGCGATGCCGCCCTGCGCCTGTGCTACGAAAACCTGACCGGCGAACTGCAGAAGCGCTGGCGTACGCTGGCCGTCTTCAGCGGCAGCTTCGACCTGGACGCCGCCGCAGCCGTCTGGGAAATCCCTTCCGACAAGGCCCTCCAGCAGATCAACGCCCTGGAAGATTTGGGCTTGCTCGATGATGGCCCTGCCAGCCAGCGCTACATCATGATGCCCACCACAGGGCGCGCCTTCGCATCTTCGCTCCTCACCGAACAGGAAAACCGTGAAGTGCATATGCGCCACGCCGGATACTACCGGGCCTTGCTCGACCGCATCGACAGCGTTTTCGCCCAGAACGAGAAAAGGAGGGTCAACCCCCTGCCCTGGCTCGACCTAGAATGGGCCAATATCCGTTCAGCCCAGCAGTGGATCTCTACCAACCGGCAGAGCAGCCAGGCCGCCGCTCACCTGTGCAGCCTGTTCCCCAACGCCGGGGTAAACATCCTCAGCCAGCGCCTTTCCCTGCGCCAGTTGATTGCCTGGCTCGAACCCGGCCTGCAGGCCGCCGCAGACCTGGGCTACCGCCAGCTCGAAAGCCAATACCTGGGCGGACTGGGCAACCTTTGCTTCAACCTGGGCGAAATGCGCAAGGCCGTGGAATATTATGACCGCCGCCTGCTGATCGACAGGGCGGTCGGCGACCGGCGCAGCGAAGCGACCACGCTGTCGCACCTGGGTATAGCCCTCACCAGCCTGGGCGACCTATCCCGCGCCGTGGAGTATTTCCAACTGGCCGCCCCGCTGTTCCATGAGTTCGCCGACCGTTACCGCGAGGGCCTGACTTTTGCTTACCTGGGCGACGCCTTGCGCCTGAGCCGTCAGCCGCCCGAGGCCATCCGCTATTACCAGCAAGCCCTGGAAATCTTCCGCGAGTTCAAAGACCGGCGCAACGAAGCCGTCTATACCGGCAGCCTGGGCTTGGCTTATGCCAACCAGGGTGAGCTTCCGCTGGCGTTCCAGCACTACCAGGAAGCCCTGCAGGTTTTCCGCGCCATTGACGACCAGCATGGCGCAGGCGTCACCCTCAAATACCTGGCAGACACCTGCTCCAGTCAGGGGCAGGCTCAACAGGCGGTTGATTTCTACCAACAGGCGTTGTCTGTCTTCCGCCAGACCAGCGACCAACCCAGCGAAGCGGAAGTCCTCAGCGCCTTGGGCGTCGCCCACCTCAACCAGGAAACCCCTGCGGCTGCCGCCTTGTGTTTCGAACAGGCCCTGGTCCTCGACCGGCAGTTCGGCAACCGGCGTAACGAGGTCAAAAACCTGACCAACCTGGGCCTGGTCTACCAGCGCCTGGGCGACCTGGCGCGCTCGGCCGAGCTGTACCAACAGGCGCTGCTCTACCACCAGGAGATCAACGACCAGCAGGGCGAGGTCAATTTGTACTGGAACCTGGGTCTGGTGTACGCCGGGCAGGGTGACCTGCCGCGCGCCATCGCCAGCATGCAGATGCTGGTCGACTACGAAAACGCTACCGGGCAGACCAACGCCGCCCAGCATGCCACCCAGGTCGAAGAGCTGCGCAAGAAGGCGGACAAATAATTATGGGCACTTTCGATTAAAAACCCGAATGTTCGTCTGGTCTTCTTAAATACCCACCCGTGGATTCCTGGCCCGATCTTCGCTATGGTCGCTGACCTGGAAGCCCGCCGGGCTCAGAACCCAGAAGAGGTAAGCGAGGCGTCTATCCAGGCTGTCAAGGGCTCCCCGATGGGCCCGCTGGCCGGCATCAGCGACTCGATGTTCCACGGCACACTGCGCCCCCTGATGAGCGGTGTGTCAGCTTCACTGGCCTTGCATGGCATCGGGATTGCCCCAATCCTGTTCCTGGTGGTCACCAATGCGGTGCATGTGTTTGTAAGCTGGTTCACCCTGCATCAGGGTTTCCGCCTGGGCGGCAACCTGTTTGAGCGTGTGGATCCGGCCGGGGTAAAGCATATCGTGGAAGGCGCAGCTATCGCAGGTTTGATGGCTGTAGGTGCTATAGTAGCCAACTGGCTCTCATTTGGCCTGGCTAAAACCCTGGTCTACACGACCAGCAAATATACCCTGCCCATCCAGAGCATGCTCGATGGTATCCTGCCTGGATTACTTCCTTTACTCACCACACTCGGGGTCTATTACGCTGTCCGCAAGGGCGTCAAGTATACCTGGATCATGGTTACACTGCTGGCAATCTCGTTCATCTTTGGGGGTATCATCAAAGTCTTCCCCTAAACCTGTTCACGGAATATGGAAGGGCTCAGAAAAACCTGAGCCTTCCTGAAAAGGAGGACGGCCGTCACTTCTGCTGAGCTAAAAATCTGGTTCTCTGGGAATTGCCGTGGTGAACTCCCAGATTTTGGGGTGTCATGACACACCAAAATCTGGGGACCTTCTACGATAAAATTCCAATGAGCCTTATCTATCAGACTTGCCATACAAAAACAGGAGGTTTCTATGTTAATCGGAGTGATTGGATTGGGTAATATTGCCAGCAAAGCCTATTTGCCTGTTCTGGGCTGCAAGGAAGGCGTCGATCTGGCTCTTTGCAGCCGGTCAGAAGAAACCGTCCACCGGGTGCAGAGCCAATACCGTATCCCAAAAGCTACCACCCACCTTGAAGACCTGGTGAGAATGGGGATCACCGCTGCCTTCGTGTTGAGCCCTAACGATACACACGCCCTCATTGGGCGGGCTCTCCTGGAAAAAGGGGTCGATGTTTTCTTTGAAAAACCGGCCACGCTTAATTCGCGTGAGACCCAGGAACTTGCTGAACTGGCTGACCGGGGCGGGCGGGTGATGATGGTCGGTTTAACCGGCGCTACGCTCCCCTCCACGTCAAAGCGCTACAGTCCTGGCAAAGCCGGCCTATCGGGATGGCGCTCTTTCAAAAACACCGTGCAAATGCGTCCCACCCACATCTTGCTCACCAATTCATGGATGATACTATCCACCAGATCGATATGCTGCGCTACTTTTGCGGGGAAGGTGAAGTCGTCAGCACGGTCGCCTATAATGCTTCCGACCAGTTGCTGGGAGCGGCCAGCACAGTAGCTCTAGTGCAGGGTGGTTATGGCATGGTCATCACCAGCCTGCAAGCCGGTCGTTGGCAAGAGAATTATACGCTTCACGGCAGTGGTTGCTCGATGCTCATCGAAGCTTTCAGTCGTCTGCATTTGATCGATGGACTGCTAGAGACCGTCCAGGAGGAAACCTACGCTTCTTCGTGGGAGACAACTCTCGAGGGGCGCGGCTTTACTGGCCAGATCAACCATTTCCTGGATTGCGTGAAAGGACGCAGTCTACCGATGACCTCTGGTTGGGATTCGGTGAAAACCCAGCAGATGGTAGAGCAGATGATCTCGGCGGTTACTTATACCCAGGTATAACTTTATTGTCGCCTCGCCGGGAAACGCTCGTTCGTACATGTGTCCCCTTTGGGGAATGACAACCCTCTTCAGATGTCGTTGCGAGCCACCTTGGCCTTTTGTTATTGCGAGCCACCTTGGCCTTCTGTCATTGCGAGCCGTCTTCGGCGAAGCAATCTCTGTGCCGGCAGTGAGATTGCTCACCCCTCACTCCTCACCCCTTCGGGTGCGCTGAAGAGCGTCGGGTGCGCTGCCGAGCGTCGGGTGCACCAAGGGTGTCGCTCGCTAAGAAGTTCGTTCGCACATGTGTCCCCTTTGGGGAATGACAACCCATTATCCCACCGGTCCAGCAGACTTGTAATCCACTGTATTGCGGGCGGCTTTGATCGCCTTGACCGAGGCCACCTGCGGCGACAATTTGTAGGTCGATTGGTTGATCGCCAGGGCAATTAAAAAAAGCTTGACAATATCCACGAAGCCTACTTTGTCGCAGGTCATCAACACCCACAGGTTTGTGCAGCTTACCAGGATGATCAAACCCACTCCTACCAGCAGCGCCAACCCCATAATCCACGATTTTTTCACGTCATCCAGGGCGGCGAATTTTTCACGCAGCCCTGGAATGTAATTGAAGCACAAGGACAGCAGCCCACCTGCCACGCCGGCCACCACATCCACTGAAAGAACGGTATTATCCATAAGAAAATCCTTTCTATAATGACATCCTGGCTTAACTCGTTATCTCCTGAAGCCACTGCATTGAGCACCATTCCGGCTGGTCAGGCTTGATCCTGGCCCAACCATTCTGCATCTCATAGGCT
The DNA here is from genome assembly GCA_963820415.1 of uncultured Chloroflexia bacterium. GTDB lineage: Bacteria > Chloroflexota > Anaerolineae > Anaerolineales > Anaerolineaceae > CAWFZT01. The sequence goes on from CAWFZT010000008.1 coordinate 317,900, forward strand.
ATCACGACCGTATCGTACTGCATCGTGTACAGGTAATTGTTAGATGCCACCACGGGCGTCGAGCGCACACGCAGGCCGATGGTTGCAATCACCCGGTACTGCTTGTAGACTGGGACCGGCGGCGTGGGAGGAATGTAGGGAGGACTTCCCAGCCCACCGAATACTTTGATGTAGGTGGTGTCGTCTTTAACCAGGTCGATATCCAGGGCAGGCAGGTTGGGAAGCGGCAGGTGCGGGCTGATTTGCCAGATTTCCCAATGCGTACAACCATGCGGCAGCATGGGGCTGGACGGGTGCAGGTCGGCGATGAAGGCCTGGAACTCTGCAAAGGTCATGCTGGACTTGTTCCAGTTAAGGTAGCGGGCGTTCCAGTATGGGTAATTATTGAGCAGGCTCATCAACTGTGGGCAGAAACCGTTGATATACCAGGCCGCCGTGTAAGCCACAAAGGGTATTTTAAGCTTTCCAGCCAGGTAAGTGATATATGCCGAGCAGGTGTTGTAAATCTGGGCGGGTGAGATCACTGACAGATCAACATTCTGGCCGAGCGTGTACTTGTTGTACCAATCCTGCCAGCTCGACCAGTACTGCTCGAAATCGCCGGCGGCAAACACCGGTTGGTATTTATTAATAAATGGCAGAAAGTAGTCCGCCTGGGCTTTAGCCGGCCGCGTCGGGTCCACCCATTGGTAAAGGCCGAAGGGCAGGTTGTAATATTTGGCGTTGCCGACGTGGACTGCCAACAGATTGTCCACGAAGTTGTCCGCCTGTGCGGCGCGGATAATCACCCCGCTCAAACCATTGCTGATCATAGAGGTCCACTGCTCTGGCTTAATATCATGCCACACGTCCACGTCGATAACCCATTTTCGCATTATGGTTTCCTTTCTAAATGACCCACAACCCCACTTTCCACAGTAAACCCAATGAGCTTCGATGGTGAAAACAATAGACGGATTATAGCATTCTTGGAAGCAGTTTTTATTCGTCATTTTTCAGTCATCAGTGTAAAGATCATTATTCCAGGCCACACACCTCATCGTTTGATCTCTGGTTTACCGGTCGGCTGAAGACTGTTTAAAACGATATCTATCATCTTCTTAATCATCAATTAATGGTAGCCAAATCTAACTGTGCTATGATCAGAGTTGGTTTGGAAATTCTGCCAAAACCAGAAGGCGATAATTCAGAAGAAGAGTTGATAAACAGAAAGCCATTAAGAAATGAAACACTATCTTGCATTTTCAATTGTTATGATGATCAGCCTGCTCATGGCGTGCTGCTTGACCAGCGCCATCCAGCGCATGGCCCCCAACCTGGCCAGCCAGGCCCAAACCTCCGTGGTTACCCAGGCGGAAGGCCTAGGCCAGAAAATGGCTGAAACCCTGCTGCCCTCGATGAGCGTCTCTACGCTGGAGGCGCAGGCGCAAACGATGGTGGCGACTGCCGTAGCGGGCGCCGGCCAGCAGCTTGAAAATACCCCCCAGGCCCCTGGCGCCAATTCCGGCGGACAGGCGCCGGACGGCGTGCCGGCCGATTTCCCGGTCACCCAGGACGCCGCCAGCCTGAAAGTGCTGGCAACCGGCGACCAGGCGCAGATCAATTACCAGACCAAAATGAGCCTGACCGATGTAATGAGCTTCTGCACAGTCCAACTCACCTCAGCCGGCTGGCATTCGCGGCCCGAACTGTTGAGCATGACCTCCACCACCTTCAGCATTGTCTTCGCCAGCAGCTCGAAACCCACCGATATTGTCATCCAGGGGGTCACGGTCGGCGATCTGACCAACGTCAATGTGAGGTATGAGGCGGTGAAGTAGGAAGTAAGACTGGCGACCTCCTTACGACTGACGCAAAATCCTCCCTTTGATGGATACATTGGGAGGTTTATTTTTGTATAATAAAGGGGAGGATAAAATGTCAAAAGGAACAGCCTGGACCGTCCTTTCTTTTACTATCATCCTGGCTTTCGCAATGACCGGCATTTTTCTGGCGGTTACCCCGGCTGCAGCCTCCGTGACACAGAATACGCCCCTCACCTACGGCATGACCCCCGCCACCAACCTGCATACCAGCGGGGTGGAACCGGCGGATGCCACGCTGGCCTCCCCATTGACCTCTCAGCCCTCGGCGGATGTCTGCCTGCTGTGCTATTCCCCCTTCCACGCCTTGCTGACCCGCCTGAGTGAGTGGATGGGCAAGTAAGGGATAAAATGAATCTAAGAAAACTGTTCGGCTTTCTTTTACTCGTCGCCGCTGTGGCTGGAATCATCTTCAGCATTTTCGGCGTGGTTGAAGTCTGGCGTTACAGACCCATCCTGACCCAAACCGTAGGTGATAACCTGGCAGTGCTAGACCAGACTCTAAGCACCACCGAGGACGGGCTCACTGTGGTCGGGCAAATGGTGCAGATCATCACGACTGATGTGGGTTCTCTTTACACCACTACTCAGGCGCTGGCCCAGGCCATCCATGCTACTAACCCGATGCTCGATTCCCTAACCCTCCTGGCAGGTAAAACCCTGCCGGATGCGATCAGCGCCACGCAGTCCTCGCTTGCATCAGCCCAGGGGAGTGCGCTGTTGATCGACAACGTGTTGAGCGTGTTGACCAGTATTCCTTTTTTACCGGTGGAGCAGTACAAACCTGAAGTTCCCCTACACACGGCCCTGGCCCAGGTTTCAACCAGCCTGGATGAGATCCCTGCCTCGCTGGCGACGATCAATACCAGCCTGATTTCCGGTAAGGCCAATCTTGGCCAGATGGAAGGAGAGCTGAACAATATCTCTGAAACCGTCAAGGGGATCAGTGATAACCTGGACAGCGCTCAAAAAGTAATCGACCAATACAAACAGATCACCATTCAGCTTAAAACGCACGTTGAAGCGGCCCAACTGGCTGCTCCAGGTTGGATTACAGGCATCGCCTGGGGAGCGACTTTTGTTCTGGTCTGGTTATTGATTGCCCAACTGGGCCTGTGTATGCAAGGGTTGGATTTGCTGCGCGGCCGCAGGGCTTAATTAGGTCTCCGGTCGCCAACGCATGGGAGTAAAAAAGGTAGGGTCAGGCGTTTCCCAGACCCTACCAGTCGAGCGAATTGTAACCAGCCTTATATCAACAGGCGGTTGAAAAACGAGCGGTACCTCTGCAGGACCTGGCGCAGGTTTTCCGTGGAGACATCCCCTTCTTTCCACTGTCCCTCCAGTGTGCGACGTTGGTTGGCAAGCATCTGGGAGAATTGTGTCATCACCTCAGTCACCAGCGCATCTGCCTCGCGGACAGAAGAGCCCGGTTCGTCCACGAATTTTGCCTGGACCTCGTTCCAGCGGTCGCGAAAATGTTGTGTTTCCTCACTGCCAAACAGCATCTCTGGGGATGCAGTATTCACGATCACCTGGACGGCTGGCACAGGAGTTGGGGTTGGGGTTGGAGTGAAAGTAGAAACAGGAGCAGAAGGTTGTTTCCAGGGTTCCGTTTTTCCTCCCGGGCTGCCAGCTTCCTGAACGGTTTCAGCGATGGCGACCGGGGTTTCAACCGGTTTCCCATAAAAATGATCATTTTCCAATGGATTTACCTGTTCTGGCTGAGATTGATTATTTTCCAATGGATTTACCTGTTCTGGCCGAGATTGATTATTTTCCCATGTATTTACGTGTTCTTGCTGAGATTGATTATTTTCCCATGTATTTACGTGTTCTTGCTGAGATTGATCGTTCATTGAGCTTTCTCCTATTTGTACGGGTTCCTCTGTTACAACAAGTTCGTTGAACAGAGATTTATAATAAACCATCGCCTGCCTCAGTTCTTCAGTGTCGGCGGTTTTCTGCTCATTTTTCAGGGCGATCTCGTGGGCGGCGCGGTAATTACTTACCAATTCGGGATAACCGACAGAGATATCCGCTGCCCTCTCGTCAAAATCAGAAACTGGATAGTCGCGCACCTGCATAACTTCAATGATCAGGCGGTCGGCCTCTTTAATCGCCCCGGCCGGATCGTCTACAAATTTGGCTTGCACCTCTTTCCATTCAACCAGGTAACGGTCGTGCTCGGTAGTAGTAAGAGGGCGGATATTCAAACCCTCAACGTGCTTATTCCGCTGCTTGAGCTCTGCTTCCGCTGCCTTGCGGCTGCCTGTTTCCTTCACAATGCGATCATATTCAGGCCCGTACTGTTCTTGCATTTTCTTCGAACGCTTAGTACGGCCAGAATATACCAGGCCGATTACAACGCCGATGACCAACACAAAAACCACTGCAATGACAATCACATACGTAGAAATCATAAAACATCTCCTTATAACCAGCGAAAAAAACGGCTCAAATGTTTTGAGTTTGATTAAGAACCCAACCAGTGAATAAGTAACCTTCACCTTGTTTATACAAGTATAAGGAGGAGCAGCTATCATTGTCCCCAAAATAACCTATATAATTTCTATCAATAGAGTAGAGAGCCCAAATACCTCTATTCCCAACGCCCCGGGTAGTTGCACATTTGCTATTATCGATTAGAATCTACTCTGCTCATTCCGGTGAGATCTCGATCGAAGAAGGAAGGCGCCCATATGAAATATCTCTGGTCCCCCTGGCGGATGAAATACGTCCTCCACCACTCACCGGCGGCCAACTGCTTCTTTTGCGCTGCCCTTCAGCAGGAAGACGGCCCTGAAAACCTGGTGCTGCAGCGCGGGAAACTGGCCTTTGTATTGATGAACCGCTACCCTTACACCGGCGGTCACCTGATGGTCGTGCCCTTCCTGCACCAACCGTCTTTCGATGCTCTGGAAGCCAGCATCAATACCGAGATCATGCAGTTGATCGCCCACTCCATGCAGGTCATCCGTCGGGTCTACCAGCCGGATGGCTTCAACATCGGCGCCAACATCGGCACGGCGGCCGGGGCGGGCGTAGTCGACCACGTCCACTTCCACGTCGTGCCGCGCTGGTACGGTGACACCAATTTCATGTCCAGCGTGGGCGACACGCGCGTCCTGCCTGAAAAACTGTCCGATTCTTACCGGCGGTTGCACGCCGAGTGGGGAAAATAGAAACCATTCAGGCCTGGGTAAGGTTGATTCTTATCTGAAAGCCCCTCCGGCGACAGGATGTCAACTTACTCGTTTTTCCCGGCGAGTTCTCGCAGTTGTTCGAGCTGCCCGGTATGGTAATAGACATGACATAACATAAAGAACAGCGCTTCCATCAGAGATACGTTCCCGCGCCAGAGCTCTATTTCGCGTTCCAGTTCGATCGGAGTCAGGCTGGCCAGCGTAACTGGGATTTGCTTTGCCGCCAGGTCCAACCGCTTGAGCATGTCGACCAGATCGCACGCCCTGGCCGGGTCGGTGCACGGCTCCGAGCCATATCCATAGGTTCTGGCTTCCGCTTCGCTTCGGATCGCTGGCTGCCCCATCCATTCCAGGCAAGTGCTGTAGGTATCCAGGATATGCCCGACCACCCAGTTCAGGCAGTTCCCTTTGAACGGCAACTGCAGCATGCTTTCGGCCTGGGTGACGTCTTTCACTTGCGTTTGAATCATCTCATGGTTATCTTCGAGCAGGTGATTGAACAAGGTGGTTTGAGTGGGAGTCATAGGTTTTCTCCTTTCAAGATTAGTTCGTCTAGATCTCAGTAAAAAGTCTGGTTTTTCCGAAAAAACCCCACTTTTAGTTTCTTACGATAAAAGCTTCTCCAAAATCTGCCGGGCGACCTGCGGGTCGGCTTTGCCGCGCATCTTCTTCATCACCTGCCCGACGAACCAGCCCATCAAGGTCACTTTGCCGGCCTTGTAAGAGGCCGCCTCGTTGGGGCTCTCCGCCAGCACCTGCTCGCACACCGCCCGGATGGCGGCGTCGTCGCTGACCTTCGCCAGCCCTTCGGCCTGCACGATCTCCGCCGGAGATTTGCCGCTGGCCTGCACCTTCTCCAGCAGCGTTTTACCGGTCGACACGTTGATCGTTCCGGCGTCCACCAGCTTGATCAGTTCGGCCAGGTAAACCGGGGTCAGCTTGAGCTGCCCGGCAGTCAGCCCGGCGTCGTTGAGCATGCGCAGCACGTCGTTCATCAGCCAGTTGGAGACGCGCTTGGCGTCGCCGCCGTAAGCCTTGACCGCCGCCTCGAAATAGTCCGACAGGCTGCGCTCGCTGGTGAGGATCTCGGCATCGTACTCGGGCAGACCGTACTGGCTGGCGAAACGCTGGCGGCGTTCGAGCGGCAGCTCCGGCAGGTCGCGCAGGATAGCCTGCTTCCACTCCTCCGTCACGCGCACCGGCAGCAGGTCCGGCTCGCGGAAATAGCGGTAATCGTCCTCGGTCTCTTTGGAGCGCATTTTGCGCAGCACACCGGCGTCCTCGTCCCATTCCAGCGTCCAGGCCTGGATGCGCTTGCCGGCCGCCGTCTCGCGAACCTGCCGCTCGATCTCCTTCTCGATGGCCTCGCGCACGGCGTCGATCGAGTTGACGTTCTTGATCTCGGTCTTCGGGTTGAGGTAGGTGGCGCCCGCCGGGCGGATGGACACGTTGGCGTCGCAGCGCAGGTGGCCCTTCTCCATATCCGCCTCGGAGATGCCCAGCCAGCGCAGGAGCTGGCGCAGGCGCATCAGGTACTGGGCGGCCTCGTCGGCCGTGCGCAGATCCGGCCCGGTGACCATCTCGACCAGCGGCACCCCGCAGCGGTTGAAGTCGATCAGGCGCACCCCGCCGGCGTTCTTGGTCTTACCGGCATCCTCTTCCATGTGCAGCTTGGTGATCGAGATGTGGCGGGTGTAAGCCGGGCGGTCAGGCGCGGCCGGCACGGGCAGATCCAGGTAGCCGCCCACCCCGATGGGGCGGTCGTACTGCGAAATCTGATAGCCCTTGGGCAGGTCGGGGTAGAAATAATTCTTGCGGTCGAAATAGGAGACCGGTTGGATGTCGGAGTGCATGGCCGCCGCCAGCAGCACGGCCTTCTCGACCACCGCCTCGTTCAGCACCGGCAGCACACCCGGCATACCGGTGCACACCGGGCAAATGTTGGTGTTGGGCGGGTCGTACCACGAATCCGCCTTGCACGAGCAAAAGATCTTGGAGGTCGTGTTGAGCTGGATGTGGGTTTCGAGACCGATAACCGCTTCGTAGTCAGGCATACGTGCTCCGCTGATAGAGAATTATGCTCTATTTTATCCCATCTTGTCAGCACGTCGTAAAGGATTAAATAAATGTCATTCCTTTTTCAGGTATAGTATTAATCGTAGGGTTCCACCTAACTCCATTTCTTTGAAAAAGGTTGTCCCACCCATGGAAAAACAATATTGTGTTTATATCATGACTAACCAAAACCAAAACGTACTTTACACTGGGGTCACCAACACCCTCAAACGAAGAGTCCTTGAACACAAGAAAAACCGGGGAAGTGAATTTACGAAGAAATATAAAGTGCATAAACTGGTGTATCTTGAGGTCACAAATGATGTCAATGCTGCGATTTTTCGTGAAAAGCAGATTAAAGCGGGATCCAGGCAAAAGAAGCTTGATCTTATCAATGGGTCGAATAAAGAATGGCGCGATCTGTTTGAAGATTTATAACAATGGAAAATGGTTGTCATTGCGAGCGAGCGTTCTTACGCGAACGAAGATATCTCTCTGTCGGGTCAGAGATTGCTCACCCCTGCGAGTGCACCAAGGGTGTCGGCTAAGAAGCCTCGCAATGACAGCAGGTTAGGTTCTAATAAAAATCCGCAAAGGTCTTGCCGTCCAGGTAATCCGGAAAAGTGTGAATGCCGTTGAGCTGCAAAAAGCAGCGGTCGGGGAACTTCTTCCAACCGCGTGACAACCCAATCCGCAAATAGACGTTTTTGTCTTGAAGCATTTTGGCCATTTGACCGGTTAACGCATCCGGGCCTGAAAACTGGCCGCGCTGGCTGTTACAGTAGTAATGCCAGGTCAGGTCGGTAATTTTCAGGCGGTAACTTACGCCCGAGCTGTCCTTAAATTCGATGCGGTAATCCCACGTACCATCCGGGCCGCTTTCATAAATGATATTTTGGATAGTCTTCGGCCGGATGGTGCCCACCGAGCGCGCTCCCTGGCAGTCCATCACGCTGAAGCCAACGTCGGTCAGCACCGGCTGCTCGAAGAGCTCCTCGACCGTCTCGAATACCGACCAGTCCAGCACCTTCTGGGGATTGGCCACGCGTTGGATAAAGACCGGCGAGCTGGAGAGGTAGAAATTATCCTCGGTATGCGGCGCTTCCGGCCGGGGAGACAAAAAATCAAACTCAACCAGCGCAAACGGGAAAATGACCGGCTTGCCTTGCTTGACAAGTGATTTTTCGGGAATCCCGTGCAACAAGATCGGGCGGATGCAGGCATGCTCTTTATCGTAACCACAAAAACAGACATTCCCATGCTGCATGCGAGTCAGGTCGGTGATGACAATACGCTTTTTCATAAGTGGATTATCTCCACGTCCGTCCATACAGCTGCCATACGTTCCGCCACAAGGCGGCGGTGGCATTTCTCCGGCGCAGGCTCGCTGCACAGCAGGCAGGTAACCTGGCTTTCGAATTCCTCCCTATCCAGACCGGCTGGCAAACCGCGTTGGTCCATGAGGGTCTCAAACCGGGCCACGTAACCCGGCCAGTCGTGATCGCCATGGTAGCCGTCCAGGATCTCTTTGGTGGGGGCCAACTGCGGCAGGTGCACATACCGGCAGCCATCCGCCAGGTGAATTAAGAAATACGGCAGGTCGGCTTTTTTAGCGAACCCGGCCAACTGGCCATCCGGGCGCAGGCGGATGTCGGCCAGGCGCTGGACCCGGTTGGCCTTTAACAGATTGAAGAATTCCTCAGCGGTTTTTTGGGTGAAGCCAATTGTATAGAGCCGCATAGGCCCTCTTTCAGAACAAACTGAGCTGCTCCCCTGCAGGGGGATTGACGGAAGTGTGGATCGAGGCAGCGTTGTTAAGATTGCCGTCTCCACGGATGTGCTGGACCTCCCATTCGGAGAACTCGGCCAGGATATATTTGGCGATCAGGTAATGCCGGTGGCATTGAGCCGGGTCTTCCTCGCTGCACATCACGGCCGTCGCCTCTTTTTCGGCCAGCTCTAACAAATGCCCCAGGCTTTTCTGGAACCAGGGCCGCTGCATGACCGCCGCATAGTCCACCTCGTGCAGGAAATCTATCACAGGGTTGGGGAGGTTGCCGCTCTTGTAACAGGTCGGGTCGGCCGGTCGCCCGCCCAGGTGCTTGCCGCCGTAAATATAGATGATCTTGTGGATCGACAGGGCGTGCTCCAGGCTTTCCTTGTTGAACTGAATATTGTATTTGCTGTAAGGGGCCGAACGCACATCCACCAGGCGGGTGATGTGGTTGCCTTCCAGCAGGCCGATAAATTTCTCGATGGGATGGTTGGAGTGCCCGATGGTAAAGAGTTTCACGCTGCTCACAATTTAATGGAATGGATTGCCTGGTTTGCCGGGCGGTATTGTCTATAAATTGATTGTACACGATCTGGCGATTTTACGGGCCTATCGACATTTCCCGGCCTGCGTACCCACCTGCGTGGGGGCGATGCGCCGGGGAGGGTCTGGACTGCAAATGGCGCCATTCAGCCAGAACACAGACACTCCCCTACGTCTGGCAGCAGCAGATCCTTGCAGGCGCGGCCCTATCATCGCCCCTTCCTCGCCCTCAGGAATTTTGCCGGCCATTCTCCTCAATCCTCAATCAGCAATCCACAATCCTCAATCCCCAATCCCTATAAATATTAGACATAATATCTCCAGTTTATCTTATTATTTGATATAATAACTATAAATATCATGCATACTTTTGGCGACCCTGGATAACCTATGGCACTCGACCGCTTCGGACGTAACGTCCACTACCTGCGCATCAGCCTGACCGACAAGTGCAACCTGCGCTGCACCTACTGCATGCCGGAAAATATGATCTTCCGCCCCACCGCCGAGCTGATGCAGGACGACGAGCTGCTGACCCTTGTGCAGCTCTTCACCCGCCTGGGCTTCGATAAATTCCGCCTGACCGGCGGCGAGCCGACCGTGCGCCTGGGGGTGGTCAACCTGGTGCGCCGGATCGCCGCCGTCCCCGGCGTGAGCTCCCTCTCGATGACCACCAACGGCGTGCTGCTCAAAAAGCTGGCCCAACCCCTCAAAGCCGCCGGGCTGCAGCGGGTCAATGTCAGCCTGGATACACTGGACGCCGGGCGCTTCAACAAAATCACTCGTCGCGCCCGTTTCGACGACGTGTGGGAAGGCATCCTGGCAGCCGAACAGGCCGGCCTGACCCCCATCAAGCTCAACGCCGTGGTGGCGCGCGGCTTCAACGACTGCGACGTGGTCGACCTGGCCTGCCTGACCTACGCTCACCCCTGGCAAATGCGCTTCATCGAGATGATGCCTTTCGCCGGGGCGACCGACTTCCAGCAGACGCAGGTGGTCAAAGCCGAAGAGATGCAGGAGCAGATTGTAACCAACCTCGGCCCGCTGGAGCTGCTCAACGACGGCGCGCTGGATGGCGAGGCGCGCCTTTACCGCCTGCCGGGCGCCCAGGGCGAGCTGGGTTTTATCTCCTCGGTCAGCCTGCCCTTCTGCGCCACCTGCAGACGGGCGCGCCTGACCGCTGACGGCAAGCTGCGCTTGTGCCTGCTGCGTGAAAACGAGGTCGACCTGCTCACCCCGCTGCGCCAGGGCGCCTCGCTGGAAGACCTGCGCCAGGTCATCGTCAACGGCATCTGGAATAAACCCTGGGGTCACGGCCTGGCAGACGGCGAGGTGCCCCTCAACCGGGTGATGAGCGAAATCGGGGGTTAAGCGTGTGCGGTGTGCCCTCTTCTTCTTTTATAATTATGGAAGACACCTCTTTAGGACCCTGGCAGTATCCGGATATATCCCGTCTGGACGGTCGCTTTGTGACGGTCGAGCGCCTCGACCCTCGCCGCGACGCTGAGACCTTTACCGCGTTTCGCACAACCCTCCCGAGTACCAGGGCCTGTTTACTTTCCTGCCCTACGGGCCGTTCCCCTCCAGCGACGCCATGCTGGACTGGCTTAGCCAAATCGTCGAGGAGCAGGACTTCGCGCTATTTCTCGGTATTGGATAAATCGCGCCAGCAGCGGGTCGGCATGGTCGCCCTGCTCAGTATCGTCCCGGCTCACGGGCGGGTCGAAATTGGCAGCGTCTGGTACAGCCCACTGGTGCAGAAAACTAAGGTCAATACCGAGGTCAATTACCTGTTGCTGAAGACCCTCTTCCGAGACCTCGGCTATCGCCGGGTCGAGTGGAAATGCAACAACGACAACCTCGCCAGCAAGCGAGCTGCCTTGCGCCTGGGGTTTAAATATGAGGGCCTGTTCCGCCAGCATATGCTGGTGAAAGGCAAGAACCGCGACACGGCCTGGTTCGCCATCCTGGATGGCGATTGGCCGGCGCTCGAAGAACATTTCGAGGCGTACCTTTCCGGAAAAGCGGAATTGCTGACCAGGCTGAACAACCCATCCTGATCCTTTCGTGGTGCAAAACCATCTTCGCCTCTGTCATTACCGTCTTTGACTGACATTGCGAGGCTTCTTAGACGAAGCAATCTCAGTATCGGCAGCGAGATTGCTCACTCATGTAGGTGCACCAAGGGTGTCACTCGCGAAGCGCTCGTTCGCAATGGCACCCCGGTCGACTGTCATTGCGAGCCGTCTTCGGCGACACCATTGGTGCACCCGGAGGGGTGAGCTATCTCTGAGCCAGCAGTGAGATTGCTTCGTTCGCGTAAGAACGCTCTCTCGCAATGACAGCCCCACTCTAAGGGACTATAATAATCCCCATGCCAAAATACGTTGCTTTTTTACGCGCCATCAACCTGGGCGGTCACACGCTTAAAATGGAGCCTCTCCGCCGCCTGTTCGAGGAGATGGGTTTCTCCGGCGTCGAGACGTTCATTGCCAGCGGCAACGTCATCTTTGAGGCGGACTCGACCGGCTCACAGACGCTTGAACGCCAGGTAGAAGAAGCCCTGCAAGCTGCCCTGGGATACGGCGTGGCGACTTTTATCCGCACGCCGGATGAGCTAGCGGAAATTATCCGCTACCAACCCTTCCAGGACGCCGGGCTGGAAAGCGGCAGCAGCACGTTGTACATCGCCTTCCTGGCCAACCCGCCCGGCGACCAGGCGGTCCCGAAACTGCTGGCGCTGGCCTCAGACGCCAACCAGTTCCACGCCCACGCCTGCGAAATTTACTGGCTGTGCCGGACGAAGTTCAGCGACTCCGGGTTTTCCTTAGCCCAGCTAGAAAAGACCCTCGGCCTACCGGCCACCATCCGCAACGCATCCACAATCCATAAGATTGTGGAAAAATACGCCTTATAAGGTATCATACCGGGCGGCCGGCTAGGGTTTAGGCTTAGGTTGAATAAGGATTTTGATGCCCAGGGGAACGTCACCGTTGGGACCAACGCCAAAGATAACCCCGGCTGGCCCTTGCAGGTTCCAATAGCTTTCGTAGGTCCCCTGCGGAGCAGGAGCGCTAAAACTCAGCGTAATATCCTCGGTCTCCCCGGGAGCGGCAGGCTTTGCCAGGTTGATGGATTTAACCCCTAAGAAGTTGTAGCCATGGTCAAAAATGAGCTTATAAGCGGCCGTCCAAGTGCAGCTTCCTGCATTCATCAACCGCCAGGTCTTCACCACCGCATCCCCGGAGTGAAAAACCGTCCCGGCCGGCACGCTGACGTCGCTGACAAAAACCGCTTTATCACATGGGAGAGCCGTGGCGGTTATCGTTGGGACAGATAAGACCAAAGTGGGCAGTATCGCACTGGGCGCCGGCGAGCTCGTAGGCGCCTTAGTCGCCTGTGGGGTAGGCTGGGTAGGCTGTGCCAGCGTAGCCTGAAGCGCTGAGGTGGCAGGAGGGTTCCAGGCTAAAACCGGCGCAGGTTGCAGCACCGCAAGCAGGTTGCAACTGACCAAGACGAGGACAGTGAGAGAAATGATGGTTAATAGGACTGGCTTATTTTTCATAACTGAACTGTAATATTTAGTAATATGACTATATTTATCGCTCTTGCTCAACACCTATGATTGTAAGTTGTTCAGGTAAGCAAGTGATTAAACAAATTAAGCGTTCAGGAAAGTGCAGAACGGGTCAGTAAATAAACACACCCAGGAGATCAATGCCTGGGTGTGTTTCTGAGCCCTCCTATTTCTTGACATTTGCATCGGATTTTACGATCGATGCGATGGTTGGCGTAACAACGCCTTTTTTCTTGATCTCTTTCTTCTTTCTTTTTTCCTTATTCTTTGGACTTTTATCTCCCATCGTTTCCTCCTCTTCCCATCCTAAATTGAACAGAAAACAATTGGCGGGGTGGTTGAATTCACCATCTCATGGCTCCTCAATACTTTCGAGGAGTTAAGCTGATTAACATTAACATAAAAGCCTTGGGAAAACAAGGTGTAACTGTTCTATTTCTGGTCATGCCTGCCAACTACGACCGCCTAACACTGTTCCTTTAACAAATAACACTCATCTGGCCGGGCTTGAACTCTCGCTCCTTACCTCGACTCGCCCCGAATGGCGATCTCTGCACGTTTCTCCAGGAAGCGCAGCAAATAATTCACCCCGATCGCCAGGGCTGAGACCGCCAGGCTGCCTGCCAGGATTTTGTCGTAATTGGCGGTAATCACGCCTTGAAACAGCAGCTCGCCCAACCCCCCGGCATTGATATAGGCGGCGATTGTGCCAATCCCAATCGTCGACAGGGCTGCCAGGCGGATGCCCGCCAGCAGCAGCGGCAGGGCCAGGGGAAACTCCACCTGCCAGAAACGCTGCCAGCCGTTCATCCCGATGCCGCGCGCCGCCTCGATGATGGTTGGTTCGATGCCCGTCAGCCCGGTGACCCAATTACGCACCAGCATCATCTGTGCGTAGGCTACCAGGGCGATGACCGCTGTGGTAACCCCCAGGCCCGAGAGCGGGATGAGCAGCACGAACAGCGACAGGCTGGGGATGGTATAGATCACTCCCAAAACAGCCAGCACCGGTCCGCGCAGGCGCGGCAAGCGGGCGATTAACACCCCAAGCGGCACGGCGATCAACAGCGCAATGGTTAGCACTACCCCGGTCAGGCGCAGATGCTCGAGGAACAGCGTCCCCACCAGGGCAGGATTATTGGCGATGTAGCGCATCTCAGGCCGCCTCCCGGGCGGCCACCGACTGCGCCGCCAGGGCCGACTTCAGGTCGGCAAAACTGAGCCGGTCGATCTGGCGCTCCTGGTAGTCAACCACCGGGATGGCCTCCGTTCCGCTGTCCAGCAGCAGCGACAGGGCGCTGCGCAGGTCATCCTCAGGGTGCAGGCGTACCCCTCCTGGGGGCACGTGTGCCCCTCCTGGGGGTAGGTTAGCGCCGGCTAGGGGGTCTTCGGATTTCCGCCCGTGACGGGCGTCCAGCACGGCCTGCACGTTGAGCAGGCTCAACCGACGCAGCATATTCTGCGTGCCTACCAGCTCTTCGACGAACGGGTCGTGGGGGCGGGTGACAATCTCCAGCGGCGTGCCGTATTGTACCAGCCGGCCTTCCTTCATTATTGCGATCTTATCCGCCAGGCGGAAGGCCTCTTCCACGTCGTGGGTAACAAAAAGGATGGTCTTTTTGACCTTGCGGTGGATGGCGTTCAGTTCATCCTGCAAACTGGCCCGATTGATGGCGTCGATGGCGGCAAACGGCTCGTCCATCAGGAGGATAGACGGGTCGGCCGCCAGGGCGCGCGCCAGGCCGACCCGCTGCTGCTCGCCGCCCGAAAGCTGGCGCGGGTAGCGCGGCAGGTAATCCCGCGGCAAGCCGACCATGTCCAGCAAGAATTCACTGCGCTGGGCGATCTTGTGTTTATCCCAGCCCACCAGGCGCGGCACCACCGAGATATTCATGGCGATATTCATGTGGGGGAACAGCCCCACCTGCTGGATCTGGTAGCCAATGCGCCGCCGCAGCTCGGTAGCTGGCAGGTCGTGCACCTCGATCCCGCCGATGCGGATTTTCCCGCCGGTCGGTTCGTACAGGCGGTTGACCATTTTCAGCAGGGTGGTCTTTCCGCAGCCGGATGGGCCGAGCAGCACCACCACGCTGCCAGCGTCCACGGTCAGGCTGACCTGGTCGACGGCCGGCCGCCGGCTATGTTCGAACTGCTTGGAAACCTCCTCGCACACGATCTGCGCCGCCCCCCCGCCGGGAGGGTGATCATTGAGGGGAAGGTTTTTTTGATCATTCATAATGCAGACTTTTCCGAAAAACCCGGGATTTCTTTCTTACCGGGCAAAAAAACCTGTTGGCCTAGGTACCCACCTGCGTGGGGGCAAAGCGCCGGTGAGGGTCTGGAATTTTGTTTAATTCCGCCATCCATTGTCCAGACCCTCCCCTACTGACCCGCCAGATCCGCTGGGGGCGGCGGGGAAAAATGTTTTATTTTGCCAGCAGCCCGTTCTGCTGCAAGAAAGCCTTCGCCACGGCCGCCGGTTCCAGCTTGGCCGGACCGTCCACCTGCCAGTTCAGGCCAGACATAACCGCGTCGGTCAGATAAGGCGCCAGCTTATTCAGCACGGCGGTAATCTGCGGGTACTTCTGTAATGTATCCATCTTCACCACCGGGGCGATGTTGTAAATCGGGTAGAAGCTCTTGTCGTCCTGGAGCAGCGCCAGGTGATCTCCGTTGATCTGCCCATCCGTACCGAAAGCTACCACCACGTCGATCTGCCCATCCAGCAGGGCCTGGTAGCGCAGGCTGCCGGTGCCAAGCTGCTTGGTATCCTTGAATTGAAAGCCTCCGTAAGCCTTCTGCAGGCCGGGCAGGCCGTCTTCACGCGAGAGGAACTCCGCCGGCCCACCTAAGACGAGCTGGTCAGCCTTGGTCGCCAGGTCGCTGTAGGTCTTGATGCCATATTTATCGGCGGTGGCCTGGGTCATCGCCAGCGCCTGGGTATCGTTAAACGGCGAAGCCGTCAGCCAGGTGAGCTTGAACTGCTGCTCATAACCGCTCTTCACGGTGGAGAAAATCTGCATCGGGTCCTGCATGCTGGGCAGCTTGAGCACGGTCAGCAAGCCGGTCGAAGTATATTCAGGGTACAGGTCGATGTCGCCTTTGACGATAGCGGCCTGGGCAATCGGTGTCCCGCCCAGATTCAGCTTGCGCGTCACAGTGAACCCGGCATTTTCCAGCAATTGGGCGTACATTTCAGCCACGATGAACTCCTCGGTGAAATCTTTCGAGCCAACCGTCACCGAGCCGGGCATTCCAGTAACTGGTGCGGAAGCGGTAGCCGGCATGGCTGTGGCTTGCATCACGGCGGTTGGCGCGACGGTAGCCTGCATCATTGCCGTCGGAGCGGCCGTAGCAGGGGCTGCCGCCGGCGCCGCAGGTGAGCAGGCCGCCAGCAGCATGGTAGCCGCCAGCAAAATCGATAGAACAGGTGATTTTTTGAACTGTGTAAACATCCTCTACTCCTTGTAGTGATCGAGTGGACCGGCGCCGTTTATCCGGGCACCCGGTACAGGCGTTGAATACTGCCTAACAAACCTTCAGAAAACAGGGCCAGAAAGGCCACTGGAATTGCCCCAACCAGCATGATGTGTACGTCGTATAGGGCGAAACCGCGCGTGATAAAATCGCCCAGGCCGCCCCCGCCGATAAAAGACGCCAGGGTAGCGCTGGAAATCACCTCCACCGCCACGAGGCGCAGGCCGGCCAGGATGGTCGCCACGGCCAGGGGCATCTCAACCTGCCACAGCACCTGGCGGGGGGCCATGCCCATACCGTAAGCGGCTTCGATGGCGGCCGGGTCCACCCCGCGCAGCCCGGCGTAGGTATTGATCAGGATCGGGGGAAAAGCCAGCAGGGTCAGCGCTGCCAGCGAAGGCAAAAAGCCCAGCCCCAGGTAGGGCAGGGCCAGGAAGAGGATTGCCAGGCTGGGGATCACGCGCAGGGCGTTAAAGACGTTGATCACCACCTGGGCGGTTGCCGCCCGGCGTGAGATCCACACTCCCAGCGGCAAACTGACCAGCATGGCGATCCCCAGGGCCGACACGCTTAAGGTCAAATGCTGTCGTGTCGCCTGCCAGAAACCAGCCTGGTTTTGCAGGAAATAGCCGTATGCGCCTTGAAGAAGTTCCATTTTCGGGTGATATCTTCCTTTAAATCCCGATCAAGAAGAAAAATAAAAGTATTGTCTTGTAATGATATCATATTAGTCATATTATTCTTTAAAACAATATAAGCTTCTCTTTCTGGGGCTTACCTGCCGGAAAGTATCTGCTGCATGGTTTTACAGATGCAGCCACAGGCGAGAATCTTACCGCCGCTTCAATGACACCTGGGCGATGCGCAGGCGGTCCATGCTCGTCACCTTCAGCAGAATGTGGTGCTCGTCGTCCACCACCTCGTCTCCTTCACGCGGGATGCGTCCCAGCTTGCCCAGCACGTAGCCGGCGATGGTGTCGTAATGCGGATCGGATAGCTCCATCCCAAAATGCTCGTTGATCTCATCGATCAGCGTCATCCCGTCCACCAGGGCCGTACCATCCGGCAGGGTCTGGATGTCCGGCGGCTCGTCGCCGAAGGCATCCTGCACCTCGCCGACGATTTCCTCCAGCAGGTTCTCTAGCGTCACCAGGCCCGAGGTGCCGCCGAACTCGTCCAGCACGATAGCCATGTGAGCCTTGTGTGAACGGAACTGGTGCAACAGATCGTTGACCGAGATCGTCTCGGGCACGAACAGCGCCTCGCGCTTGATCTCATGCACTTGCCGCTGGCTTTCGCCCGCCTGTAAAGCCTGCACCAGGTCGTGCAGGTGCACCACCCCATTGATCTGGTCCAGGCTGTTGTCGTAGACCGGCAGTTTATTGAAGGAATACTCCACCGCCACCTGGATGGCTTCATTGACCGTGGCGTCGCACGGTACGGCGACGATCTCGGTGCGCGGCACACTCACCTGGCGCACAACCATCTCGCCGAAGTCGATTACCGCCGAGAGCATCTTGCGTTCAGGCTCTTCAATCACGCCCTCCACCTCTGGCCCGGAGAACATTTGCTTGACCTCCTCCAGGGTGTAGGAGGCCAGGGCGCTGCCATCCGACAGGCCCGCCAGGCGCAGCACCGTGCGGGTGGTCCAATCCAGCAGGTCGATGAACCCCTTGAAGATGATCGAGAAGACCTGCATGAGCGGGGCGGCGAACAGGGCGAAACGCTCCGGGACGCGCAGCACGGCTACCTTGGGCACCTGCTCGCCCAGCACCACGTGCAGGCTGGTGATGATTACCAGTGAAATGACCAACGGCAGGGCGGGAATAACCGCTTGGATGAAGGCGATCCAGCCAGGCAGTTGCACTGTGCTGAAATAGGGCTGGAGCAGGGCCTCAAAGGTGTTCTGGCCGATGGCGCCCAGCGCCAGGCTGGCGATGGTTTGACCAAGCTGCGAGGCGCCAATCAGCCGGTTGCGCGCCGAACTATCCTCCAGCCATTTGCGCACCAGGCGAGCCGCGCGGTGCTGCTCGTCCGCCAGCAGGTCCAGCCGGGCCCGCCGGGCGGTCACCACGGCAAACTCCACGCTGACGAAAAAGGCGTTCAGGCCAATAAGGAGGAGGATAATAACGATGTTTAAGAAGATCACTTGACTACCGCGGCCGCCCCATAGCCCACCACCTGGTCATGGTCGCCGGTCACGTCGCCGGAGGTGGAATGGTGCAGCACGTGCACGCGCCGTCCGCCCAGCGCTTTGGCAGCGGTCAGCACGGCGGCTACGGCAGCCACACCGCAGGCTGCCCCGGCCCCGCTCAACTCGGCCTGGAAGACGCCCTGCGGAGAAAAGCGCCCGATCTGGCTGAGCATTTCGGCGTCCAGCTTGTCCGCCTCGCTCTCCGTGCGATAGTGGGAAAGGTCGGTGGAGGCCACCATCAGGGCGTTGCGCCCCGGCAGCACCTCGGCCAGGGCGTCGCCCAGGCTGTAGGCAACGGTCGGTTCCTGGCTGGCGATCATCACCGGCAGGAGGCGGAACTCACCGGTCAACGCGCGCTGCAGGAAGGGCAGCTCGATCTCCAGCGAGTGTTCTTCGTCATAGGCCACCGCCGCCAGTTTGAGCTGAGACGCTTCCAGCGCCTTGGCCAGGGCGAAAAGCGCCTGGTGATCGACCGGGATGGCGCCCAACGGGGTCTGGTAAGCCTGGTGGGCGGTGGTCAACAGCGCTGAAGTAGGGAAGCCGCGGTGCAGGGGCGAGATGACCGCCACCAGGTCGAAATGGCAGCCCTTCACACAGCGAAAAGCGTAACCGGCCGTGGCGCCGGAATAGATATGCCCGGCGTGCGGGGCGATCAGGGCCAGCACCTCGCCGTCCAGCTCAGGCTCGTCGGCCTGGGAGAGATAGTCATCCACCTGCCGGGCCAGCTTACGTGGGTCGCCCTCGTACCAGCCCCGCCCGGCGATGGGCGATGGGCGCAAATCGGCAATTTTAGACATAATAACCTCCTGCTCAAAAACCCTCTTTAGGTTTTTGATCCTGTTATTATTGTATAACATTCCAGGCAGGTTGAGTTGGGTGGTTTACACGCAGTGGCTACTCACCTTGCGATTGCAAAGCATCCCGTAGGGAAGGTTGTGAACGAGGCTTTCTCTTTATCGAGTGCCCTTCGCAAGGTTTAGGCCCAGGTTGGCAATCTTACCAAGGTAGTGAGTAAACGACCCTCCAGCCTGCGTCCTCGCAGGCGGCCCGGGGAAAATCTTGCACCCTTGATAATCTTCACAGCCACCCGCTGCGAGAACGCAGCGGGGAAGGGTGATGACGGAAAAATAAGCTGGTCCGTCTAGAGGCCGTCCAGGCTGGTGCGAGTACCGGCCTCGATCTCGTCCACGGCGTCCTTGGCCTCTTTCCTGCCGATCGTGATGTAGCAGCGCATCAGTATGATCGCTTCGGCCTTCTGGTTACTGGCCAGCAGGGCGCGGATCTGCGGGAGGAGCGTCTCATCCAGCCGGTTGTGAACACCGGTCTGAGGTTGAGCCCGGCGTAACTCGGCCGGCACAATCACCGAGTTGCGGCAGAAAGGGCAAGTGATGGTTGCATCATCGCCATATTTATAGGTAAGCGGCGCGCCGCAGGTAGGGCAGGAAAATGTATTCGCCATGACAGACCTCGCGAGCAAAGGTTATTTCTATTATACAAGACTACGATCTCACCCCATGTCCGCCCGCACGAATCATTTCTCGCGCAAAACATATTTATTCACCTGCTTACTGGCCAGCAGATATAGATTGTCCTGGCGGTCGAAGACCATCCCAAAGGGGACATAGTCGACATCGAACTTGTCCAGCATGCCGCTCCTGAAGGTGTAAACTTGCACCTGGTTGCCTACATTGACGTATATCCGGCCGCGGCTGTCGATGGCGATATTCGTTGGGTGACCGGCCTGGCCACCCCCAACGCCTAAACGGTCGATCAATTTACCTTGCGGTGAATATTCGCAGATCGTATCGCTAAACTCGGCCACAGCGTAGATGTTACCCAGGCCATCCAGGGCCAGGTAAATATCCGGCTCGAACTCGCCGGTCTCCTCCTGGACCGCATTGGGGATGGTTTGGATAAGCTTCCCGGAAGGGTCGAAGCGCAGGAGCGTGTCGGTTTCCTTGTATGGTTGATCCAGGTCGCCACCAGGCTGCCATCCAGGCCGACCGCCATGTTGCCGAAGTCAGCGGTGTCGCCATCCGTAGCGTCTGTATACTGCACCTCGCCGGTCTGCTGGCCGGTCTTGGGATCGTAGCGGAAAATGCGCCCGCCCATGTTGACATACAGCTCGCCGTTCAACCCGGCCGCCAGGTGGTGGATGTGCAGGGAGGGGTCCAGGCTCCACTGCACCACGAATTTTCCGGATGAGGTCGAACACCTCCAGCCGGTTGCCTACGTAATCGCCAACATACAGATTGCCATCCGGATCGATAGCGAGCGAGTTGGGCTGGGTGAACTTGCCGGCCCCGATGCCCTCCGAGCCGATCGTAGCCGCCAGCGAGGCAAACGGCGGGGTGGGAACAAGGGTGGGAACCATGGAAGGAGTGGGCCACTCGGTCGGTGGGATGGCGGTTGGAGTCGGCGCGGCCGCCCGCATAAAGACCGCCACCAGAGCCACGCCCGCCATCAGGAAGATAAAAGAGACGATTACTGCGATCCAGACACCGCAGGCACGCCGGGGCGACGACGGTTGTGCAGGCAGGTCGATGGTTTCAGTGAAGGAAGGTTCAGCCGTCGAGAGGCCGGCCAGGCTGGTGCGTGTACCGGCCTGGATCTCGTTCACGGCCTCCAAGGCCTCTTTCAGGCCGATCGGGATGTGCTGGCGCAACAGCACGATCGCTTCGCGCTTCTGGTAACTGGCCAGCAGGGCGCGAATCTGCGGAAGAAGCGTCTCATCCAGCCGGATCGTGAGCAACGCCCTCAGGTTGGCCCTGGCGCAACTCGGCCGGCACGATCACTGAGTTGCGGCAGAAAGGGCAGGTGATGGTAGCGTTATCGCCATCCTTATAGGTTAGCGGCGCGCCGCAGGTAGGGCAGGAAAAAGTATTGGGCAAGGGAAATCTCGCGCGCAAAGGTTATCTATATTATACAGAGAAATTTGCTCATGCGGGTCCACTGAAAATTCGGGTGTCATTCTCGCAGACCCCCCGGAGGCATTGCGCAGGGCGATTCCGCGAGGATCTCAGCGGTGCCAAAGAAGATCCTCACCCCTGCGGGTGCGCTGCCGAGCGTCGCTACGCTCAGGATGACTTATAAAGGCGGACGGCCTCTGCCTTTATGGGGGATGATTATGACAATGATATAATCATTGGCATGTCCACACGCATAAAACTTTTACTGGTATTGCTTACCCTCTTAGTCATGGGCGGCCTGGTGGCTACCCTGCCGCCTGTGCGCGAGAGCGTGGCCTATCATTTCGAGGAGATCAAAACGCGCATTCGCTACGCCCTTTACCCACCCGAGAGTGTCGTCTTCGTTCCCCAAGCGGCCATTGCCACGGCCGTCCAGGCCACCGTCTCGGCTTTCACCCCCGACCCATCCGCCACGCTGGCGCCTACCGCCACATTTCCTCCCCAGGTCGACACCTCCACGCCTGAGCCAACTGCCACGCCCCTTCCATCGGCCTTCGCCCTCCAGGGCGTTCGCTATATCAACCAGCACGGTTTGGAGAATTACTGCGCCCCGGCCAACCTGGCCATGGAGCTTTCCTACTGGGGCTGGACTGGCACCCGCGAGGATATCGGCAATTACGTCAAGCCATTCCCTCAAGATAAAAATGTCATGCCCTACGAGCTGGCGGATTACGTCACCAGCCAGACCAAGCTGTCCGTGGCGCTGCGCTATGGCGGCACGCTGGATTTGCTAAAGCGGTTGCTGGCAAACGGCTACGTCGTGCTGATTGAAAAGGGCGCCTTCATCACAGATATGACCGGGGTGCTGAGCTGGATGGGGCATTACAACGTCGTGACCGGCTACAGCGATACCACGCGTGAGATCATTGTCCAGGATTCATATTTCAAGCCCGATATGCACATCACTTACGATACGATCACCCAGGAATGGCGCGCTTTCGACAATGTCTTCCTGGTTGTCTATCCTCCCGAAAAAGAACAAAACCTGATGGCGGTGCTGGGCGATTATGCAGACGCGGATAATTCCAGCCGCATCGCTGCCAAACATGCCTCCGACGAAATTTACACTCTGACCGGCAATGACCAGTTTTTTGCCTGGTTCAACCGCGGCACCTCCCTGGTGAACCTGCAGGATTATGCCGGGGCCGCCGCCGCTTACGATGCGGCTTTCAAGTTCTATCCATCGCTGGTGGAAAATAAGCGTCCCTGGCGCATAATGTGGTATCAGACCGGCCCTTATTTCGCCTACTATTACATGGGGCGCTACCAGGACGTGATCAACCTGGCCACACAGACCATCGATTACGTGGAGAAACCTTACCTCGAAGAGAGTTTCTACTGGCGCGGCCGGGCCCGGGCGGCTACCGGAGAGGTAAGTGAAGATATCTCCGACCAGCGCACCGCCTTGAAGTACCACCCTGGTTTCCAGCCCGCCCTGGATGAGCTGAACCGCCTGGGCTTAGGGAACTGAGCATGCTGACCGTCCTGCACTTTGCCGATGCGCATATCGATATTGCCGGTCACGGCCGGCACGATCCGCTCACCGGCCTGCCGCTGCGCGTGCTCGATTTTCTCAATGCCCTCGACCGGATTGTGGATACCGCCATCGACGAACGGGTCGACCTGGTACTGTTTGCTGGGGATGCTTACAAAGACCGCACGCCCTCGCCGACCTACCAACGCGAGTGGGGCCGGCGCATTATCCGCTTGGCGCAGGCTGGCATCCCGACCCTGCTGCTGATCGGCAACCACGATTTGTCCCCGGCGACCGGGCGCGCCAACGCCCTGCAGGAATTCGATACCTTGCAGGTTCCGCACATCCACGTGCTGAGCCAACCGGCCTTCCTCGGCCCGGCCGAGCTGGAAAACCTGCCCCTGCAGGTGCTGGCTATCCCCTGGATCTCGCGTTCCGGCCTGATGGCTGCCCTGGAGATGAGCGCCAGCCAACCGGAGAAAGTGTTAGCCGAGATCGAAGAGCGACTATCTCAGTTGATCCAGAACTGGCTGGAGGCTGCCGACCCGCACCTACCCACCATCCTGACCGCCCACGCTTCAGTAGAAGGAGCCCAGTACGGCAGCGAGCGTTCAGTTATGCTGGGTTCCGATCTGGTGCTGCCAGGCTCCTTGGTGCGGGATGCCCGCCTGGATTACGTGGCCCTGGGACACATCCATAAATCCCAAAATCTGAATGAAAATGGCTACCCCCCGGTGGTTTACCCTGGCTCAATCGAACGGGTGGATTTTGGGGAAGCGCAAGATGAAAAATCGTTTGTGATTGCCCACATCCAACGTGGCAAGACGGCATTCGAACGGCGCCCTCTGCCGGGCCGCCATTTTATCGACCGCAGTGTCAGCTTGACCTCGCCGGAAAACGTCCTCGAGCAGATGCAGCAAGCTCTGCCGCCCCTGGCTGACCTGGCCGATGCGGTCGTGCGGCTGGCGGTCGATTATCCGCGCGAGTATGACCCCTACCTGGATGAACCGGCCCTGCGCAAGTACGCCGAGTCGGCTTTTGAATTCCACCTGGTGCGCCGCCCGCAAATGCAGACGCGCTTGCGCCTGCCGGTCGACGTACTGGTCAGCAGCCTGACCGCCAGCGAGCTGCTCGATAAATACTGGGAGGTAATCAAAACCCCCGAACAGGATCGCGCACCCCTGCAAAAACTGGCCGAAGACATTATCTCCACCTCAGTGTCCACATGACCCACCCTCTTTTCTTGATCCTGCCGTCCCTGGTCATTGAACTTCTTTGCTCGTCTTACAATCAACAATCCTCAATCAGCAATCACCAATCCTTAATCAACAATCTTCAATCAACAATCAGCATTCAACAATAAAATGAATCCCTACCACCTTCGCCTTTCGGGTTTCCTTTCATACAACGAGCCGGTCGAGCTGGATTTTACTCAGTTCGAGCTGGCTTGCATCTCCGGGCAGAACGGGGCGGGAAAATCCTCGCTGCTGGATGCGATCACCTGGGCTTTATTTGGACAGGCCCGGCGGCGGGATGACGCCTTGATCAACAGCCACGCCAAAGCGGCCGAAGTAGTTTTCGATTTCTTTTACGAAAATAATCTTTACCGCATCCAGCGCACCAAGCCGCGTGAGAAAACGGCCATCCTGGAATTTTTTGTCCGGGATGGCGAGGGAAACTGGAAGACGCTCACCGAGCATTCGCTGCGTGAAACCGAACTGCGCATCCAGCACACCCTGCGCATGGATTACGACACCTTTACCAACGCTTCCTTTTTCCTGCAGGGCAAGGCCGACCAGTTTGCCCAGCAGCGCCCGGCTGACCGCAAGCGCATTCTGGCCAGCATCCTCGGCCTGGAAGTGTGGGAAGTCTACCGCGATCGGGCGGTTGAGCGCCGCAAGCAGATTGAAAACGAGCAGGCCAACATCAGCGGCCAGCTCGAAGAGATCCAGGGTGAGTTAAAAGAAGAGACCGCTCGCAAGGCGCGCCTGGCCCAGTTGGAAGACACCCTGGCGTCGGCCTCCGCCCTGCGACAGGCCCAGGAAACTCTCCTGGAAAACCTGCACCGGCTGGCGGCTTCGCTGGCAGAACAGCGCCGCATGGTGGAAGTGCTCTCCGGACAGGCGCAGGCCGCTCGCCAGCGCCTGGAAGACAGTCGTGAAAAGCTGTGCCTGCGCAAAGAGGAATGCCAGGCGATCCGCCAGCAGCTTGCCCATGCCGCCGAGATTGAAGCGGCTTACCAGGACTGGCAGGAAACTCGCCGGGCATTGGGGCGCTGGGAAGCGGTAGCCGTTAATTTTCGCCAGTACGAAGCCCAGCGCGCCACGCCGTCGATGGCAATCGAAACAGAACGGGCGCGCATGCAACAGGAGCGCGCCAGTCTCCTGGCGCAGGAGCGTACAGCGCAGGAATTGGAATCTGGCTTGCCAAAGCTGCAAAGCCAGTTGACCGTCCTTCACGCCCGGCTGGATGAGGCTGCGGCGCGCCTGGAGCAGCGCCCGGCCCTGGAAAAGGAACTGCTGGAGATTCAGGATACCCGTGCGGATGCCCGCGCGACTAACGACCGCATGAAGGGCGAGATGAGCGAGCTCAAGGAGCGCATCGAACGCCTGAAACAGGCCAGCGGCGCCACCTGCCCCCTGTGCGGGCAGCCCCTCTCGCCGGAGGATCGCCTGCGTTTGGTGGCCGAGCTCGAAACCCAGGGTAGAGAAAAAGGCGACCTCTACCGCTCGAACCAGGAGTGGCTGCGCCAGAGCGAGCAGCAGCGCCTGGAAGCTGAAACCAGGCTGGCCTCACTGCGCCTGGTCGAAACTGACCTGAACGCCCAGCAGCGTGAAGCGGATAAGCTGGCCCTCCAGGATGCCCAGGTCAAGCAGACCATGGCAGCCTGGCTGGCGGGTGGGGCGGTGCGTTTACAGGAATTGACCGGTGTATTGGAAACTGAAGCGTTTGCTATGCCAGCCCGGGCTGATCTGGCGCGTATCGACGCGGCTTTAAAAGAATTGGGATACGACGCATCCTCCCATGATGCCGTGCGACGAGCGGAACAGGCCGGCCGCGCCAGCGAAGAACATTTACGCCTGCTCGAAGCCAATCGCGCCAGGCTGGAGCCGCTGGAAAGGGAAATCCCCGTCCTCGAACAACAGGTCGAAAAATACTTGGCCGAGGCTGAAACGCAGCAGAGAGACCTTCAGGCCGCCCGCGCTAAATATGAGCAGGAAGACGCTCGTATGCCCGACCTGGACAAAGTTGAAGCTGAGACGATCAACCTGCGTGAACAGGAGAACCGGCTGCGTATTGACCTGGGTGGGGCGGTTCAGAAGGTCGAAGTGTTGAAGACCCTACGCCAGCGCCAGATGGGCCTAAACGCCCGCCTGGACGAAATCAAGCAGCAGGTGGCGCGCCTGAAGGTGCTCGAGCGCGCTTTCGGCAAAGACGGCGTCCCGGCCCTGTTGATCGAACAGGCTTTGCCAGAGATTGAGACGCAGGCCAATGATTTGCTCGACCGCCTGACGGACGGGGGTATGTCGGTGCGCTTTGCCACGCAAAAAGATTTTAAGGACAAAAACCGGGAAGATAAGAAAGAAACCCTGGATATACTGATCAGTGACTCGGCGGGGACGCGCGAGTACGAGTTGTTTTCCGGCGGCGAGGCTTTTCGGATCAATTTCGCCATCCGCCTGGCGCTTTCGCAGGTGCTGGCCAAGCGGGCCGGGGCGCGCCTGCAGATGCTGGTGATCGACGAAGGCTTCGGCAGCCAGGATGTCGAAGGTCGCCAGCGATTAATAGAAGCCATCAACCAGGTACAGCACGATTTCGCCAGGGTGCTGGTGATCACCCACCTGGAAGAGTTGAAAGATGCTTTTCCGGCGCGCATTGAAGTTGAAAAAACGGCTACCGGCTCGTGCCTGAAAGTGATAGTATGAGCCCCATCCCTGTCCGCCTGGGCCTGCAGCAGCGCGTCCTGGCCGGCTACCGGCAGCCCTTTTTTGATAGCCTGGCGGCGGACTGCCCGAAGGGCCTGGGGATTTTTGCCGGCAAGCCGCGGCCGGACGAAGCCATCGACAGTCAGGGCATACGGAGTATGCAGGTGGCCAGGTATTTCCCGGCGCGCAACTGGCATTTCTTGGGCGGCAGCTATTATCTGTGCTGGCAGTCCGGGCTGGTGCACTGGTTGGAAGCCTGGCAGCCGGAGGTGCTGATCGTGGAAGCCAATCCGCGCTACCTGCATACCCCGGCCGCGCTGCGCTGGATGCATGCCCGCCGCCGCCCGGTAATCGGCTGGGGATTGGGGGCGGCTGCCCACCCGGGCTTTCTAGAAGGGTTCACTAGCTCGCTGCGCAAAGGTTTCCTGGCCCAATTCGATGCCCTGATTACCTATTCCCGGCAAGGGGCCAGCCAGTACGCCAGTTCAGGTTTCCCGGCTGGCAAGATTATCGTGGCCCCGAATGCGGTGGCGCCCCGCCCGCAGTCCCTACCGCCTGAACGCCCGTCGCATTACCAGGACGGTAAAGCCGTCGTGCTGTTCGTCGGCCGGCTGCAGACCCGCAAGCGTGTCGATTTCCTGTTGCGCGCCTGCGCTGCCCTGGAAGGAAAGCGCCCACTGCAGCTTTGGATTGTAGGCGAAGGACCCGCCCGGCTGGATTTGGAAAGCCTGGCAAAGCAAGTCTATCCCCAGGCGCGCTTCTTTGGAGCACGCTATGGCTCAGAACTTGAGACCCTGTTCTCAGCCGCCGACCTGTTCGTTTTGCCGGGCACCGGCGGGCTGGCGGTGCAGCAGGCTATGTCGTTTGCCTTGCCGGTGATCGTGGCCGAAGCGGATGGCACCCAGGCCGACCTGGTGCGCGCAGACAATGGCTGGAGTCTGCCGCCAGGCGACCTGGACGCCCTCACCTCTACGCTAAATCGAGCCCTTGAGGACGTCGCCCGCTTGCGCCAGATGGGACAGGCTTCTTACCGGATTGTCGCCGAAGAGATCAACCTTGAAAATATGCTGAAGGCCTTCGAACAGGCCGTGCATTTAGTTTGGGAGGGTGTGTGAGATGCACATTTTACTTGTCGCAGATGGCCGCAGTCCAATCACCCGCCGCTGGGTGAGCGCCCTGGCGGCCCTGCAGCACCAGGTCAGCCTGATTTCCAGCTTTCCTTGCAACGAACCAGAAGGGGTTTCCGCCCTGCACGTCATGCCGGTGGCCTTCGCTGGCCTGGGAGGTAGCCAGATACGGGTAGCGAGGGGGTCTTCGTCGAGACGATCGCGCCAACTGGTCAGCCGCTTCCGCTCCATTTTCCTGTTAGGACGCTACTACCTTGGCCCGCTGTCGCTGCCGTTCTATACCCGCCGCTTCCGCCGTCTGGTTTCCGAAATCAAACCGGACCTGGTGCACGCCCTGCGCATCCCGTTCGAAGGCATGCTGGCTTCCCAGACGCCGGCTTCGATCCCGCTGGCGGTATCCATCTGGGGCAATGACCTGACTTACCACGCACGTGGCTCGCCCTGGATGAAAGCCTATACCCTGCGCACCTTGCGCAGGGCTGATGGGCTGCTGGCGGACGCTCACCGCGACATTCGCCTGGGCCAGATGTGGGGTTTTTCGCCGGAGCGGCCGGCGTTGGTAGTCCCGGGCGGGGCAGGCATCGACCTTGCCGAAATGCACCATTTACGGGCTAAGTTTGCCGAGTCGTTCGCCGACCTGCTGCCGGCCGGAGTGCCCATGGTGGTCAATCCACGCGGGTTTCGCCCTGGCAGTGTGCGCAATGATGTCTTTTTTCAAGCCATCCCGCTGGTTTTAGAGCGTAAGCCAAAGGTTTTCTTTGTTTGTACGGCCATGGCAGGCCAGGCTGAAGCGCAGCGGTGGGTGCAGCAGCTAAAATTAGAGGGGCACATCCGCCTTCTGCCCTTCTTGCTCCAGCCCCAACTGTGGGATTTGTTCGAGCGCTCGAATGTCTTCGTTTCGGTCAGCGCGCATGATGGCACGCCTAACAGTTTCCTGGAAGGGATTGCCTGCGGCTGTTTTCCGGTGGTAGGCGATATCGAATCTCTGCGTGAATGGGTTACGCCAGGCGTCAACGGTTTTCTGGTCGAGCCGGATAAACCCCAGGCGCTGGCAGATGCCCTGGTGGTCGCCCTGGATAACCCGGATTTATTGGCGAGAGCCTCTGAAAAAAACCTGCAAATAATCCGGCAGCGCGCCGAAGCCGGATTAGTACGCGCCCAGATCGAAATATTCTATCAAAGGCTGGCAGGGCTGGCGTCTACCTCGCCTACCACCACACTCTAAACCAGGTGGATGTGCTAGCGCTCAGACCCTGATAACTGGCGGTTACTTCTATACGCACCACGTAATTTGCAGGGATGTTGTCGATCGAGAACTGTTCGCTGCTGAGGCCGTTTTCAGTGGTGATGAAGGGCGTCAGCAGTTGTGGCTCCGATCTTCCCGGATAGTAAACTTTTACGTTGATATTGGCGCTCTGCACCGGGGCCAGGTTTTGATCCTGGACAATGATATAGACGGTTTGCTGGCTGTAGACAGGCAGCAGGGCCTGGTCGACGAAGGCGCGCACCTGGAGATTGGTGATATCCCCGGTGATGTCGGGGGCTTGGAAGATGAAGTCCCTCAGGGTAACAGGTCGAATGTCACGGGCGTAGAATTCAATCGCACCAAGGTCGGTCAAAACCACATGCTGGTCGGTGGGATTGTCTGGCTGCCATTCCATGCGAGCCCGTTCGAAGTACTGCACGTAGCGCCCATCCCGGATTTCAACTTCTGAAATTGGGTTTCCGAAGAAGACGGGCCCATTGTTTCCATCGTAGAATTGCAAGAAAGCATAACAAACATTTTTACCCGTCCGCTGGAAATAGCGGCAGGCCGAACCGTTGATGGGAATAGGCGCCGTGGGGGCGTCGCTGGTATGCAAGTGCGTACCTAAAGGAGCAAGCTGGACCATTGGTCCGGCAGTAGTGGAGACCAGCTCTAAGCGGGCGCGCTGGAAATATTGGGTGGTCAGGCCAGTATCCGGGTCGATAAACTCATCTGTGATAGGATATCCGAATACCAGCAGGGGATCGCTGGCGCTGCGGTAGAATTTCAGAAATTCGCCCTGGATATTGAACCCCCCCGACAGGCCAACATCTTGCGTGTCAGCCACGCCCAAAGAGCCGGGCCCTTGCGAAGTGCGGAAGAGCTTTTCGGTGGGGACCAAAACTTCACCTTTTTGGAAAGCATCCACATTTTCCTGAAGCATGCTGTCCTGGGTTTGTTCGGCGACCAGAGTGGCGCTCTCTTTACTCGCTTTCTGGGTCAGACTGAACTCGGGGACGGCAGTGGATGGGGTGGTGGTCAGTGGAGTTCTGGGTGACCAGGTCAGTCAAACTCTGCATCTCGGGCGGGGATTTTCCCAACGGTATCAGTAGCGTGATCCCGCGTTCGGTCTTCCCCGATACGTAAGAAGGATTCTGTTCAATAAATATATCAAAGGAAGACGGGTCGACGAAGATGGTCTGCCCTCCGTTCTGGGCGTTCCAGGTGATCACCGGCACGGTTATCCAGGTGGGGCCTTTAGCTAAGGCATCATCAAGTGAGGCCTCTAGGTTCATTTCGGCGTACTGCGCCTGTAAAGCCATCCAGGCTTCCGCAGAAAGCTTTTGCTTATCTGGCTGGGTAAGCAAGCGCATGGTGACCCACTGCACAGTTTGAAGGTCAGGCATATCCAGGATGGACTGCACTTTGGCCGGATCGGATTCAAAAAAGGTTGTTCCAGCACTGTTTTGGGCGAACAGATATAGTTCAAAGGCTGAACCCTGTGAATCGACCATATACGTGTGGGAACTGTTCTTTTCGGTGCTGAGGAAAAAGGCAGTGGTCAGGCTGTCGCCAAAATGGACCACGATAATATTCTGGATGGTCTCACCGGGTAATAGAGAGCGTTTGGCGTACTCAGCTTTTTGGGTAAGGACATTGATCTTTTTACTCTTCGAAACGGCATCCAACACTTGCTTATAAGAAGACACCTGTTGTTGCGCCCCGCTGCCGGGGCTGCTCACATCAACGATGGTTGGCACCCCAACTGGGGCTTTATGCCTGGTTTGCAAGCTGCTGACGAATTGCTGAAAGGGGGTGAAGAACTCCGCCGTGGGAATGAAGGTCGCCTGAGGAGTAGAACCTGAAATTTCCTGTACAACTGTGACAGTGGATGAAACACCCGTCTTGAAAGGTACATTACAGGCAGGTGTCATCACCATGAACACAGCCAACAGGATTGTGATAAGTCGGGTGAAGTGTCCTTCTGTGGTCATAACCGGACTTATGTTTCCTTGGCCTTACGTCATTTCCCCAGATAAATTGCTTGGTAAAGATTAGTTTACTATTAGAAATTAAGATTGTCAACTAAATCGTGGATTTAATTACATTTTTGATAGGCTTTGGAGGTTTCGTTATTATTTTAATAGAAGACGAAGCTGCTGCATGTTCTGCTGCTTCTGCTGGTCGCGCAACTGTCTGGCCGAGGCGGTGAAATAGCGGTGCTCGGCCAAAAATTCAAGCTGGCTAATGTACCACTCCTGGTCGGTCCATTGACGCCCGAAAGTCCCCCATTCTTTGCGCAGGTCGAGGCTGCGCTGCATAAAATCGCTGCGGCCCAGATTATCCAGGTCGGCGTCAGCCAGGATTTCCTCCAGCAGTGTCTGGGGCGTGCGCGGCATCCTGGTCGCCATGATCAGGCAGCAAACCGAATCAACCTGATCGGCAGTGTAACCAAAGCCAGGTAGGACCTGCCTGGCGATGCGCTCCGAGGCCGCCTCATGCCCCTCGATGCTCTCGATATAACCCAGGTCGTGGAAAAGCGCCGCCGTCCGTAAAACCAGCCGGTCATTATCATCCAACTTTTCCATCATTGACAACTGGTCGGCTGCCGGGATAACCTCGTCACGCGTGTGTAACAGGCAGTGATAATACAGATTGGGGGGAAGTTCTTTCTCCAATTTCTCAAGAACGTAGCGGCGGGCGCCTTCATAATCAGGGTTGGCCATCGGTCGCTTCACGGGACGAAGATAACATGCTGTTGCAGGAATTGTTCCGACTGCTGCAGGTAATCGGCAATCGTCTCACTCTTGCGGAAACCATGTCCTTCTCCCTGGTAAAGCCGGAAAATGTGCGGCACGCCGCGCTGCCGCAGGACTTTGACAATATCCTCAGACTGGTCAGGCGGCACCACCCGGTCGATGTCGCCCTGGAAAATGGCGATAGGATCCTGGATTTTGTCGGCATGGAAGACCGGCGACCAATCATGGTAACGCCCGGCAGCTTCAGGTAAGAAACCGACCATCGTGTCGTTGTAGTGCTGTTCGAACTTGTGGGTATCTTTGGCCAGGCCATACAGGTTACTCACCCCGTACAGGTCGATGGCGGCCCTAAACAGGCCCGGGGAATAAACCAGGCTGTTGAGAACGGTGTAACCACCCACGCTGCCGCCTTTGATCACCAGCCTGGCCGGGTCTGCCAGGCCCTGGTCGACCAGGGCGTGCGCTCCGCCAGCCGCGTCCTGGCGGTCAACCAGACCCCACTTCAGCCGCAGAGCGTTTTGATAGCTGCGCCCGTAACCGCTGCTGCCGCGGTAATTCACCTCCAGCCAGGCGTAGCCACGGCTAGTGAAATAGGCCGCCCCGGGGGCATAGCTGACCGTCGTCTGACTGGTTGGGCCGCCGTGAATGTTGATTATGGCTGGGGGGAGGCCGCCGCTCGTGTAATCAGGGTTAGCCGGCGGGTAATACAAACCGTGCACGACCAATCCATCTGGCGCCGGCCAGGTCAGGTCGGTGGGGGTGGGGAAGAACTCAGGGGGTAGGTTCTCCGGCTCGCTGCGGCGTTCAACGTGCAGGCGCTGCCCATCCCAACGCACGATGCGGTCTGGGGTGGCCGGGGCGGAGGCGATCATGGCCAACTCGTCGTTGGCAGGCGAAACGGCCAGTTGTGAAAGCCAGGTATAGGGGGCGGTATCGATCTGGGTGGACCGCCCGCTTGCCAGGTCGACCATCCACAGGGAGGCCAGTCCGGCATAGTTGCGCAGGTAATAGAGGCGCTGGCTGGTGTGGCTCCAGCCGTAAGTATGGATGCCCTGCGCCCAGGCGGGCATGGTCAGGTGGAAGTGATCGCCTTCCACCAGCCGGCGTTTATCGCCGGTTTGTAAATCCAGCAGTTCCAGGCAGTCCCATTCCCCATCACTAACGATATAGGAGAGATAACGTCCGTCCGTCGAAAAAAGGGGCTGGGCGACCGGCGTGTCCTGGTCTCCAGCAACGGTGGTGACTTCGGTCAAGCGCGGCTGGCTACCTGACAGGCGGGCAATTCTTAAGCGTGTGCCATCCCAGGGCATGTTGGGATGGTCCCATTCGATCCAGGCCAGGTGGGTACTGTCCGGGTGCCAGGCGGGCTGCATGTAGAAATCGGCCCCACGCGCCAGTTGTAACGGCCACTCGCTGCCCCTGACATCGACCAGGCCGATCAGATCGGTCTGCCCGTCGCTGAAAACGAAGGTGATCCACTGGCCGTTGGGTGAAAGCTGGGGTGAAGCGAGCATACCGTACGCCGGGGTAATTGGGTGTGGCAGGCTATAGCCCAGGTGGCGCACGTACAACCGCCCGTTGCGTTCGGCAAAGATCAATAACCCCCGGGCTATGGTGAAATCACCGCCGCCATAACCGATCCCGCCGCGTACCCATTGTTCATCCGTCAGGTCGCGCGGCGCCTCGCCTTCGGGACGCGCCACCAGAACGC
The DNA here is from genome assembly GCA_963820415.1 of uncultured Chloroflexia bacterium. Classification (GTDB taxonomy): domain Bacteria; phylum Chloroflexota; class Anaerolineae; order Anaerolineales; family Anaerolineaceae; genus CAWFZT01. The sequence goes on from CAWFZT010000008.1 coordinate 351,797, forward strand.
TTCGGTCAGAGCGTCCTTCTAACCAGACCAGCGTTTTACCGTCGCTGTCCCATAAAACGTCGTCGAGCCGCAGCCGTTGGCTGAGCATAAAGGGAGAAAGGGGACTGTTCCATAAACCGAAAGGTTGTGATTGAGGTCCTGGCATGGTTTTCCTTTCAACAGGTCGACTGGCAAAGGCACAGCCTCGCCCGAGCAAGGCCAGAAGTAAACGAGTATACGCTTCGATTAAAAATAAGGAGTGAACTTCTCGACGATCCGCTCACTGGATTGCAAGCCAGTCAGGCGCTGCTTTTCCTGGCCCAGAATGAAGAGAATCAGGGTGGGTACGCTCATCACCTGGCAGTTCATGGTTACGTCGACGCTTTCATCCACGTCGATCTTAACCAGCCGGACTTTGCTGCCCCATTCATCCCCTAATTTTTCCATGATGGGCTCCAGCCGTTTACACGGAGCGCACCATACCGCGCCGAATTCAACGATTACCGGTAAAGAGGCTTTCAGCACCTGTTCAGGGAAATTTTTTTCATTTACAGTTAAAAAAGAACTCATCCAACCTCCAGGGAACTAGCCAGAGCTATTTTTTCTTTTTGGCTTTCTGCTTGCCCTTTTCTTTCTCTTTTACTTTCTCTTTAACCTTCTCTTTGCCTTTTTTCTCTTTTTCTTTCAGGTCGCCAGGCGAAAAAGTTTCGACCAGCTCACCTTCGCCGTCCATGTTTAACTCATTCCAATGGTTGATTGACAGGACCAGGTGGGCCACCGCGCCAGTGGAAAGGGGCACGATCTCCCCGCTCAGGATTTGACACAGACCTTCCAGACCCGGATTATGGCCGATCACCATCACCCGTTCGATTTCATCTGGCAAGGTTTGCAGCGCTTCAAGGTAGGCATTTGGTTCTGCCAAATAATAAGAATCGAGGAAAATAGTCTCACCCGTAAAACCGCTCTTCTCCTGCACCATCCTGGCTGTTTCGGTAGCCCGCACTGCCGTGGAACAAAGAATTTTTTGGGGAACGAGTTCTTTGTCTTTGATCAAGCTGCCCATGATTGGGGCGTCTTTGTTGCCACGTTTATTCAATGGCCGTTCTTGGTCAGGCATTTCTGCATGCTTCCAACTCGACTTGGCATGGCGCATTAACAGCAAAGTTTTCATTCGGGACTCCTAATTTTCCTCTCGCAAACCGGTTTTGCCGTATTTTTTCATTGTAAAGATGCCCCAAGTATAACATATCACTGGTATGGGATAATTACTTCATCGTATAATATTCAGTATGGATGGAGGCCACAGTAAGATCACACGCCGGCGGTTCCTGGCAGCTTCGGCGAGCCTGGGAGCGGCGCTCCTGGCACCCGCCTGCCAGGGAAGGAACACTACCTCGCCGGTGACTCCAACCGGCAGCCCGAAGCCCAATGCCAAGTTATCCAATACGCCGGGAGGTTCTACGCCTGTCCTGAAGAGTTCATCCATGCCCTTACCAACGGCTTCTTATGAGAAGCTGCCGCCCTGGGGTGGGTTCAACCTGTTGGAAAAATTTACCCTGGATGGGAACTGCCCTTACCAGGAATGGGATTTCGATACGATGGCCGGCTGGGGATTCAATTTTGTCCGGCTGCCAACCGATTACCGTATCTGGACGCCACAGCCCGGGAAATTCCTGGAACAACCGTTAAAGAGATCGACCAGGCCGTCGCCTGGGGACAGGCTCGCCAGGTACATGTCAACCTGTGCCTGCACCGCGCCCCAGGCTACTGCGTCAACCCGCCAGCGGAACCGCTGAACCTGTGGGCAGACGGCAGCGGCGGAGACCAGGCGCGCCAGCAGTTTGCCGACCAATGGCGCATGTTTGCCGCCCGCTACCGGGGCATCCCATCCACCGGGCTGTCGTTCAATCTGGTCAATGAGCCTGACAATTCAATCAGCCCGGCCCAGTACCTGCGGGCGGCGTCAGCAGCCGTGACGGCTATCCGTGCGGAGGACCCGAACAGGCTGATCCTGGCCGACGGGCTGTCGTGGGGCAACCTGCCGGTGCCGGTGCTGGCCACACTCAAGGTGGCCCAATCGATGCACTGCTACCAGCCCATCGAGCTCACCCATTATAAGGCAGGCTGGATCCAGGGGTCGGACCAGTGGCCGGCGCCCACCTGGCCGTTAATGACCCCCACAGGTATCAACGCCTACTTATACGGTGATTACAAGCCTGACCTGCGCAGCCCGCTGGTGCTGAAGGGCCATTTCTCCAAAGGCAGCCAGGTCAGCCTGCACGTCAACATGGTCTCCGACCGGGCCAACCTGCAAATGCGAGCAAACGGCCAATTGGTCTTTGAAAAATTATTCACCCCGGGAGCGGGAACAGGCGAGTGGAAAGAGTCCACCTATAAACCTGAATGGAACATCTACCAGGCCGTGTATGACCGCAGCTATACGGCGACGCTGCCAAAGGATGCCGCCGCACTCCAGATCGAATTAAGCCAGGGCGACTGGATGTCGCTGTCCGAGATAAGCGTCAGTCCGTACCCAGGCGCGCCTGGCAATACGCTGGCGTTGAATATTACGGATACCACATGGGGCCAGAGGCAGGGCTCTTATTCGGTGGACAGCCAGGGCAAACTAATTATCGAAAACCAGACCGTGCGCGCCAGTAAAGAGACGCTGTGGAATGACCTGGTATTGCCGTGGATGAACCTGGCCAAATCCGGAACAGGCGTGCACATCGGTGAATGGGGAGCCTATTCTTATACGCCGCATGCGGTAGTGCTGGCCTGGATGAAAGATTGCCTTGATAACTGGAAGCAAGCCGGGTTCGGCTGGGCGCTGTGGAACTTTCGCGGCGATTTTGGCATCCTGGACAGCAACCGGGTGGACGCAGCTTACGAGAACTATCAGGGGCATCAATTAGATCGCAAAATGTTGGAGCTTTTACAGCAAGCATAAACGAGGGATAATGAAAAGTTATCGAAAAGAACTGTGGTTCAATGTACCCACTCGCCGCGGCTTTATCAACATCACCAGTCAGGTCCAGGCCTGTCTGAAAGAGAGCGGGGTCGTAGAAGGCATTGCTCTCATAAATCCGATGCACATAACTGCCTCCGTCTTTATCAATGACGATAAATCCGGGCTGCACCAGGATTTCGAGCGCTGGCTGGAAGAGCTGGCGCCTCACGAGCCGGTAGGCCAGTACCTGCACAACCGGTCAGGCGAAGATAACGCTGATGCGCACTTGAAAAGACAGATAATGGGGCGCGAGGTGGTGGTAGCAGTCACCAATGGGCAGCTGGATTTCGGGACGTGGGAGCAAATATTCTATGGTGAATTCGATGGGCGAAGGCGAAAAAGGGTGCTAGTTAAGATCATCGGCGAATAAGTTTCTATCCGGCACTATGGCCAACTTTAGGTTTCATCGTAAGGATAGTCAGGTCTGGGGACAATCGGAAGTTGTAATTATGAATGACTGGTAAATACGAAGATCACCCTGGGTGACTTCTTGAAAGGCTGGCTCACAAGCACCAAACCTACTCGACAGCGATCTACCTGGATCAAGTATGAACAAATTTGTCGCATTTAAACTTTAAAAGGGTGCATTTTCAAAGTTAAAATAGGCTCATTTTCGAAGTAATAAAACCCCAGATCTAAAATCCAGCAAACTTTACCATTTTGGCCAGTTTTGCCTGCGATTCCGGACGAATCAATAGAAGTCTAGGAGGGCATAGAACTTGTAGAGTTCGGCACATGTGACGTTCGTGGCTTATCCTTATCCGAATCAATAAATGCCCTTAGGGCGTAAAGACACACCGCCAGATTGCCTTTCATCACAACGGATTCGATTTGTCCGAATCAAAAAAGCCCGTTAGGGTATTAAGAAACGTCTTCCGGTCGAGAGAAAGGAGAAAGAGGAAAACCAGAAAGAATTATCCCTGTCTTGTCCTCACAGTAAATTACAACTATCGTATTTGACCCAACCCTCGGCACTGTGTTTTTGTTTATCTGCGTATTAATTAAGATGCTGACGTCCGGGAAAGGTAATGAACAAGATAAACATAAATCTTAGTACTCTCAGGGAACAGCTTATATTTTGGTTTATGGCTGGGGTTATCCTGTGTATAACTACAACCACATCCACTAAGGTTGACAGGCTGCCCAAGGTTCCTTCTGTGCTCATGGTCAAATCCCTAAATCGATAAAAGTTCGTCATGGAAAATAAGCTATCAATTTTTGGCTATTGCCTTTTTCTACAATCACTGCTCATTTGAATAATTTGCGATCTAGCTTCAAGATTAATGATCGCAACCTCAGCCAGTGACATCTCATTTCAGGCATGACCTGTTATACGCACCTTATTCTTCCACCACAAGCACTTGTGCTCCCCAAGTCGCTAATGCTTCGACTGGGTTGCTCCATGGCACAGGTTTGAGTGTTTCGCCGTGCTGCTCCAGCCAGCTGCTCCAGGCGGCAATATCTTTGCCCAGATCTTCTCCGCTGATCTGAACCAGCTCGGTATGCGCCTGTTCTGCCAGCAAAGCTCGCACATCGCGCAGGTAACCGATAAGTACGATCACCCCTTCCGGCGCGCCACAGCGTGCCAGCGCCCGTCCAATGACCATTTCCAAGTAAGCCAGCCTTTCCAATAGATAATCCGCCTGGAATCCGCTCACCAACACCTTGTTCTTAAATTGGGGGTAACTGTGCAATTTCTCAAGGATCGGAATAGCAGCCGGATTACCTAACTGCTCAGCTCCCACGCATACTGCATCTACGTAATGGAAAATGCCCTTGCGCTGGCTCCAGATATCCTCTTCGGCTGTAGAGTCCAGCAGATCCACCACTCTTTGCCAGACTGGCAGGGCGCGCGCATCGCGAGCCATGCCGAGCGAATAAAGCAGGTAACCCGCGGCAGGCATGGCTGCCTGGTCAGGTGCAAACGAGTCTGCATGGCGGACAACAAAATCACGCATTGGCAGGATGTCCTGGCTAAGGATATCCTTCAGCACCGAAACCAACACTGGCGTACCGCTGTTAGATCCGGTCATTGCCAGCAATTGAGCGAGCATCAGTTGCTTGCGTGGGTCAGCTTCCCGCTCTAAAGCATCTTCCAGGATAGGAATGACGCGCGGACCGGCGGTGCAAAGGTCTACTTCTTTGATTCGCTCGCTGTAGGTCTTGTCAAAGTGTATATCCTGATAAGCATAGAAGGGATGATCTGGCGAAATCGAATCCACCATGTCTTTCAATTCTGTGTCGCTGAAGTGCAGTAGCTTGAGCTGGCGTTCGTAGTACTTTTTGGGCAGGATTTTCAACTTCCCCAGCCGGACCTGTACAGCCTGAATATCCACCCCACGGGCAGTCGTGCTAGACTTCACTGCTATGGCCGCTGCCACCCCGCAGGCGGCGCCCAGGTTCTCGAAATCAGGCTGCATGCGGATGGCAGGCAAGGCGTCGTGCGTGGTAGAGGTGGCTTTGCCAACCACCAGGATGTTCTCCAGCCCCTGCGGTAGCAGCGACCGGTAAGGGATTTCGATCTCCAGGTTAGGGGAGATCAATCCCATGCGCAACCAATCAGAAGATGTCTGGCCTTTAATATCGTTATTGCTGATTGCAATAGAAATAACATCTTCCCAGGCGCGGTGCAATAGCTGGTCTGTCAGGTTTGGGATCACATCGCCGATAATATGCCGGCTTTCACGCGTAGCCACGTAGATGCCATGGTCGTGATCTTTGCCCACTTGGCCGCGCCGCCGCTCGGATAAGATGGCACGCGTGTAATCTTCAACATTCGAAACGTCCACTGTGCCGGTGAAATGGTTGCGCCCGCGCCCTGGCTTGATTAGCTGCGCCAGCACGTACCACATCACGGTGTGATCACGGGCAGATCCGTAGACGAATTTTGCCCCTGCATAGGCCGCCACATCGCCATCCCCTGTAGCGTCGATGACAATCTTGCCCAGTAGCGCTACCGGTCCCAGGCGGGTAGCAGCAACAAGACCACAGACTTTATTCCCATCCATGATCACACCGATCACAATAGCATTGTAGATCAGCCTGACTCCCGTCCGGCGGAACTCCTTCTCCAGGGCGAAGGCCTTGGCGTCTATATTCCACACCGGAATATTACCCTTCAGAACGGACAAGCCTAGTTCCTTCTGTGCCTGGTTGACCCATTTTTTAACCCGAGCTACGTAACCGCCCTTGTATCCGCACCAATAGGAATGCACACCGCCGTAGGTACCCGTACCGCCCAGGCCTGGATTCATCTCCACTACGCAAGTTTTCACACACTCACTTGCAGCAGCCAGTGCGGCTAATGCCCCACTCGTGCCGCCCCCCGCGATCAGCACATCCACCTCGCTCCACAGCGGCAGCTCAACACTTGCGACGCTTTTGCGTTCGAAATTACGACCGCGCTGAGGACTATCTTGCTCGCGGATCTGGTAAGACTGCGCCTTGGTTTCTGCTTCGACCGTCTTGCTGCTGGCATCCGCCCGGACGGATTGAATCAACCTCCAGTTGGCGTCGACCTGCTCGCCCAATTCTTGCCCGACCCAGAAAGCCGGTACCGGTTCCTGCATCAAGGCGGCCTGCTCAGCTGAAAGCCGGGCCGCTTCGCTGAGCAGCCATAGGTTAGGATAAGGTGTGGCAAAGGCGCTCAAGGGTAGTTCCAGGCCCTCCTGGCAGGTCCGCGGCAGTCTGAGGCTGGCTTGCGAAATATTAACCGGCACTTCTACCGTTTCGACCAGACCGGCTGTATAGCGCCCGAACAAATCGTAGGCCACCCCGCCGACGTAGATTTTTTTGAAGGCCGGGTTGGTCTCGACTAGGTATGCCGCCAGGTGCATGCAGCCCTGGCGCGTTTCTATTTCCCGGTATGTGATCCCTTCCAGACTGTCCGGCGTATCCGGAAAGTCGAATGTGCATTCCAAGATGACGTGCTCGGGGCCGAGGTAACCACGATGCACCACCACCTCGTTGCCCACAAGGCCCAGCTTTTCCGGGACCGCCAGTCGATCAGCTTCCAGGCCAATTACACCCGAGAACTCGATACAGCGCCGCCACTGGGTGTCCACTGCAATGTCAAGCTTCAGGTCGACAAGGCGCGCTGCCAGGGCGGTTTCGCTGGCGTCGATCACCAGGCTGGCAGTGATTACCTGCCGACCAGACTTGTTGCCGATAACAAGACCGGTCAGCCGGCCCTCTTCGACGAGTGCTGCTACAGCTAGGCTAGCATATAGAATTTCCACCTTATTTTTAAGCAACTCGTCTTCAAGCAAGCGTTTGACCGAGTCCATGTGCAGCGGGATTTCTGCGGCGTGATCCTCCAGTGTGGTTTCGATCATACTTTTGAAAAGTTCTGGCGCCTGTATATCGGTGAAGTCGACCCATGGGCGCAACATGGCGGTAATTTCACGCCCTAGGTAAGTGCGCGGCTCTATCAGGACGACACTGTGCCCGATTTTGGAGAGGGACAAGGCGGCTGCGATGCCTGCCAAGGAACCCCCATAGACCAGGACATCACAGGAACGTAGGACAGGCAATGATTTGTCAGCGTAGCGGATTGCCATATTCACGAACCTACTACATTTAGCGGATTGCTTATTAATGGTTCTTTTAGCAAAAACATCGTCTTTTTACTGAAGTTAACGATGTTGGAAAACGTTAAACCCCGGATGGATTGGATTGAAAACTGCCAATCTTATTCCCATTAGCGCTTATCTCATGCCAGAGACTGGCTTTTAATCTGTCAATTTGAAAACTCAGCGAAATATCTTTTTCGAGTGACGATGTAACGACCCAGGATTTATTCCCAATGCCCCATGAATTACCCGCAACTTGAATGGTTCCAGTGGAAGGAAATATGTGCAATGAAACCTTATTCATCGGAGGAAAGTCTTGATGCATAACCAACACCTATTGCCGGAATAACACACCTAACACTACTATTATTTTCGATCATAATTTCATTTTTCATATCAGCATCTGCTGGAAATTGTTTATGTTTAGCCAAACCTGACTGACAATACTTAATCTTTACCTTCCGGCCTTAAAGAATAATGTAAACGATGGATGTCCACTTACGAGATGCAGACAACAATCACAATCTTGCTTCCATAGATTATTTTCTTAAGGAACCTTTAAAGTGATCTGACAGTTGTATATTTTCAGGCATGCCCAAGAACTCTTCTAGGGTTTCTTCGGCGTGTTCCCAACTACGCGTGCGATGATCGGCAAGCAACATCTGCATTAAGAAATCCCGGTCACCCGTCCGGTAAGCCGCTAGAGCGCGTTCAGCCCAGACCCAGCGGGGCCAAAGGACACCCAGCATGATCTTTTCGGGCAGCGGTTCAACACGCAGGGGGCGTACGCCTTTGCCATCGACGAGCGCTGGCACTTCAACGGCCATATTGGAAGGAATTCCGGGCAAAGCTCCCCGGTTGGGAATATTCACCTGGAAATAACCTTGCCGGTCATTCACCAGGGCATCTATAATCGGCACGATTTGCTCGTCGCTTTTTTCCGGCTTGAAAATGCTGGTCACAGCTAGTTTTGGATCACCCGCCACCTGCTGTATGGTCCGGATATTTTCCTTCAAGTCTTCCAGGTAGAGCGTCCATCCCTGGGTCGAATCAAAACCGCCCAACGAACCATACCAGTGTTTTTTAGTTTCGAAGTCGGTGTTGAACCACCAGACTTCCGGCCAATGGGCACGGGCAGTGTCGCCGATGGGCATCAGCCCATAGAAATGGTAGAGCTGGATAGCAGCTGGCGACATCTGTGCTTCGTAAAACTGCGGGACATGGTTTTTCCAGTAATTTGCAGATTCTTCGGCGATCCACCGATCAAGCAGTAGGTAAGCATCTTGTCCTTGGTAACGGAAACTTGTCATCCAAATGCAGTGGTTAAACCCCACAGCTTCAAAGGTGACCTGGTTGGGATCCAATCCGATAACCGAGGCAACCTCTCGGTAGCCGTAATGCCCGTGGCATAGGCCAATTGTCTTGATACTGGTTTCACGTGTCACCAGAGTCGTGCCTTCGAAAACCGGGTTGGATACCTGCAGCAGCCAAGCTTTCGGGCAGATCTTTTCCATATCTCGAGCGATGCTCAACATCAGGTCAAACTGGTGAAAACTGTCCAGTAAGCGCACGCCTCGGTAGTAACCGTTTTTTTCCAGTAGGGAACGCTCACTTTCCTCCAAATTGTGTCCGCCTGCCAGCGCCGTGTTCATTACAAAATTGGCATTTTGCAGGCAGGCTGTCTGGCTGTTAGCTTTTTCAAATCCAATGTTTGCACCAACTTCACCGGCAAATCGCCTGGCAAGATTATCGATCATGTCCAGGCGTTCAAAATCGACGTCCCAAAATGAAACACAACTACCTTCCAATGAACTGGTTAGGCATAGATCGCGCACCAACCCCATCGAAAATTCGGCGCTCCCCGCCCCAATCACGCTGATTTTGATTGCTTTTGTCATAAGTAGTCTTTCCTCGTCAATTTGCCTCATCCATATATTGGTGAAGCTCTTCCCAGTCTTCGTTAGACAACAACCGGCAAAACTCTGTGAGATTATTTTTCAACCTCGCCCGTTCGGGGGAGTCGGGATGTGGAAAGGCAATTTTCCAATCCTCAAACCAATTTACAGCCTTCTCGTATTCTCCGGGCTTTAAAAAATTCTCGTCAGCCAGGTCTTTCATCCAGCCTTTGAAATTGGAATACCAGCCTAATTTTGGTCCAACTGGGAAAGTAGGGCAAAGGTACAATTCTTTAATCAAACCGACGCGCTGCTTGATTACTCCATTAACATCCACCACTTCATCAATCAGGTTAGTGGGATAAATTGACACGATCTCCTGACGTCTCAAGAAAAGCAGCTCGGGTTTAATACTTGCGCCAACGAAACGCAAAAAATAGACGAAATGTGAATAATATTGCTCGATATGGGCAATCTCACATTCAAAATTAACCGGGCAGTCATCCAGGCTTGGGATTTGGACGTGTTGCGATTTAGTCAGCTTCAACCGGGCGACCTGAACTTCACTGACCCCACGCGGGAAACGTTGTGCGCAGATGGTGAGCTGGCGTAACATAATGCGGCTGGGTAGCCCAAGGATGCATTCTCCACCAGCTCTCATCCCCCTTACTACCTTATCATCGTTAGCCGGGATGCTGACGGACATCGTATAAGGTACCCAACTCAAGGGGTTGAAGGTAGTCGTTCGTACGGTGATGTTATTAGCCGGCAAGCTTGGGTCAACGCTCACTAACAAAGCCTGTGGCCAGGGCGGCCGTAACGTATAACCAGTTTCCGACATACCTTCGCCATGACTATAAATACTTTCAAGCTCCTCTTCGGAATAATAAGTTCTTGGCATATTAAGCTCCTAAGGGCTTCTGCTCTTTAATTGTCCAATTTATTTTTCAAAAGTTCGTGGAGGGCTTGCCATTCTTCCCAGGCGATTAACTCAAAAGCACGCGAGATTTGTTGGCAGTCAGTCACATCATTCGGTTTCACGGGTGCATCGATAACTTTTTTACAATCTCCCAACCAGCTAATCAGCTTCATTTTCTCAGAATCTGAAATGTAGCCGGCCTCTGCCAAGTCATTGCACCAGTCAACCGGACCAGCTCTGTAGGATCGCTTTGGCCCAACTGGAAAACCAGGGCATTCTAATAATTCGCCATTGACACCCAGCCGTTCGATCGCCCCACCAAAAGGGTTGGTCTGGTCATCGACCTCATAGGTTGGGAAGAAATTGACGATCTCCATGCGGTTGAGTTTCACATATTCCTCGTCCAAGCTGGCTCCCAACACGCGCAGAAATACTACATCATGCGTGAACCAATCCTTAAGAAATTCAACCCGGCATTCCAGGTTGACTGGGCATTCTGCGATCCCAGGCACCGAGACAACTTTCGACGGCAGCAGTGTCAGTCCCGCTACCTCGGCTTCGAAAATGCCGCGCGGCAAGGGCAGAGCGCTGATCCAGGTCTCTTTCACAATATCCTTTCCAGGCAGAGCCACCACACATTCAGCCCCGATTAGTTTTATGTTCCGGTTTGAATCAAAACTCCTCTTGGCGATATGCAGACAAATAGTGTATGGCCAATCCGTCAGCGGGCCAATCGTACCACCGGACATATTCAGATCGCCTGAAACACGGTCGCGGGTAATCAGCAGGTCTGCCGGTCTAGCCGGTTGGAAATGGAAATAAAAATGGGTTGGATCATAATTGCCTGGAAATAGAGGTCTATCGACAATCTCTTGGATAGAATAAAACAAACGTCCCATTAACTACCTCCTTAATAATTTTTTCCACCTTGTAAAAGTCTTACCCTTTCATGCCCGTTATAGCAATCCCTTGCACGATATATTTCTGCACAAACATGAACACGACCAAAACTGGGATGATTGCCAGGGTGGCACCCGCCATGATCAGGCCATAATCATTGCCCCGGTCGTTAACCAGCACGGCCAGCCCGACCGCAAGCATGTTCTTCTGGCCACTGGTGATGACAATCAAAGGCCATAGAAAATCGTTCCAGTTCCACATGAAATAGAAACCGATTTGCATGAATACGGCCGACTTGCATAACGGTAGAACGATCGCATTGAAGATATACCACTCCCCAGCCCCATCGACACGCGCTGCGTCGATCAACTCATTTGGGATGGTGTACATAAATTGTCGAAACATGAATATGGCGTAGGCGCTGAACAGATAGGGTACGATCAAGGCCAGATGTGTATCTGCCATCTTGACGTTCACCATCATGATATATAACGGGATCATATACACCTGGAAGGGAATAATCATGGCGCTCAAAATCCCGTAGAAGATCAAATCCCGGCCTTTGAATTTAAACTTCCCGAAAACATAGCCAAGTAATGCGCTGGTATAGACCATTACGACCGTTTTAATGACCGAAACATAAAAAGTGTTTAAATACAACCGCCCGATATCCAGGCGATTAAATACGTTCACGTAATTGGTGATGACCGGTTTCGATGGCAGCAAAGTGGGAGGGAAAAGCATTGTTTCTGCCCTGGGTTTGAAGGACGTGCTCAACATCCATATGAATGGGACGACCATCGCCAGAGCACCGACAATCAGAATGGCATAATTGATCAAGTTTATTTTTGCTAGACTTGCCATGAAATGTGTGAAGCCATCGTTGTATACCTGCCTGGTCCTTGATAACTCCGAACTTGGGTTATTTTTCATCTAGAAATATGACTCCTATTTCCGTAGAAAATTCCTGTAAATGATCACATTTTACAAACCCAGGTCTTTCCGTTGTAAGCGCAATTGAAAGATTGTAATGCCGATCACAATTGCAAACATGACGAACGCCATGGCAGAAGCCTGACCGATCCACATGCGCTTGAAAGCATATTCATAAATATGTAGAGCCAGAACGCGAGTTGAATCCAGCGGGCCACCACGAGTCATGATGTATACAGATTGAAAAATATTAAAACCATCGATCAGGCCAGTCAGAAAGACAAATGTGATGATCGGGCTCACCAAAGGAAGGGTGATGTACCAGACACGCTGCCAGGTCGAAGCTCCATCGATCGCGGCGGCGTCATAATATTCGACTGGGATCCCTCGCAGCCCCGCAATCAGGATGACCATCGAAAAGCCAACGCCGCCCCAGACCGACATAATAATCAAACTGGGCATCGCCATGGTCGGTGTGGTCAGCCAGGCTACCCGAGGTAAACTCATCATGCTCAAGACCTGGTTAATCAATCCGAACTGCTGCTGGTATAAAAAGAGCCAAATGGTCGAAATGGCGATTGCTGAAGTTACTGTAGGTAGATAGTAAATTAACCGCAAGGTCGCATTGCCTCGGCGGATAGGATTGAGGATCACAGCCATGATAAATGCCAGTAAAGTAATGAAGATCGCTGTGCCAAAGGCAAAATAGAATGTGTTCCAGATTACTTTGATGAACAATGCGTCCGTCAGAATAGTTACATAATTCCTTAACCCTATGAATGGATTTACTTTCCGCATCAGTTGATAATCAAACAGGCTCATATACAGGGCCTGACCCACTGGATAGAAACGGAAGATAAAGTAAAAGAGGATTGCAGGGACCAGGGCAGTTATAATGAATCGTTTTTCAGCCCCACGAGGTCCCGCTGCTTTCTTGGCGCGTTTACCCACCAGAGTAGATGCAGTCATGGGACAATCCTTTCATTGTTTCTACCAATGGAAAATACTTTACCGGAATCCGGACGACGCCGGACTCCGGAGTTGCGTAAATCACTCAAGAAAATTCTGACTGGCTTACACGATGTGGTTGGCCAACCCACCATCTAATATCTTTTGCCATTCAGTCTGGCCATAATCCAAGGCGTCCTTGATCGAAGAGCCGTTCAAGAGTATACGGTCGCGTACATCATCGAGCAATTTTTGAAGCTCATCGGGCGTTTGCACTGGATCGTATTCTTTCGTCAATACAGGCATCAACTTAGGCAAGGTTGCCGAAGCTTTTACCTTCGGGTAATCAAACAATTCAAGGCGATCAGGCGCAAGATTTAGGATCTCGATCTTTGCGTAGAGCACATCAATGCGGTCTTTCAAGATATATTCGAGATATTTCCATGCAGCATTGTACTCTGCATCCGGCCGGTTTTTCATTACCGAAAGCATCAGCACCTCAGACTTTCGGCCATAATATGGGTCTGCTTTGCCGGTAAAGGTTGGCGGTGCAGCTAAGCCAATATTTGGGAGGACATCCGGATGATTGCTGCCGATGTCACCCAATGCAAATGCTTCACCAATTCCCATTGCGACTTTTTCTGTACCCAGACCTTCTACCCATTCCAGATAACCCGGTTCCCACACTTTGTACTTCGTGGCAAGTTCGGTCAAAAACTGATAAGCTTTTTCCATTTCCGGAGAATTGAATGCAGAAACCAGTTTATCACCATTGTGCTTCACAAAATTTCCGCCTTGCTGATATAGAAAGTCCAACGCAGGAAATTCAGTGCCGTTTTCGTAACCAGCCAGAATGAGGTTTCCACCTGAATCGCGCTTGGCCAATTTCTGAGCGGCAACCATCAATTCATCCAAAGTTGTAGGTGGGTTTTCGGGTCCAAACCAGCTTCAGTGAACATCTTTTTGTTGTAGACCAACATGGCGCCCATGCCGCCTGTCGGGGTGATGTAACGACCATAAGCGTCCCAATTGAAATAAGGATATTTCTCCTTCAGCCAACTATTCGTAAAGCGGTCTTCAGGGTAGGACATGAGCATTTCTTTGTCGATCATTTTGAAATACTCGCCGACCTTCTGCTTCAGCAAGGTTGGCCCCGTACCTGCAGGGACTGCTGCATACACCTTTGTCCAAAGATCATTGAAGTCAAGTACTTCAGTCTTCATTTCAAAATTCGGGTCTTTAGCGGTTAGATCCTTGCCTGCATCATCGAAGATCTTCATCCGCTGGTCCCACCAGCCCCAAAGGGTGATGGTTACTTTCTGAACTGGTGGAGGTGCAGTGGTTGGCGTTGCGGCGCTGGCCTGGGTCGGCGCAGGAGGAGGGGTAGCTGGCGTGCATGCGGCTAGGAGAGCCGCCGCGCCAGTCAAACTAGATACTTTGAGAAAATCTCGGCGATTTAAAGGTTTGCTTTTCATGGTTCTCTCCTTGAATATATTAAATCGGACTTGAAAAGGATGGATTGGAAATACAAACGCTACGCCTTTCCAAAATTTCCCCTGGAACCTCCTTTCTGTAGACCCTTGGTATGTTGTCTATAAACCTTATTGCTTTAATTCTATACCAAGTTTTTTATTTCACCGATTATGCGGGATAGGCCTTAAGGGCGGCTTGCACGCCGGCTCCCTTTTCAAAAGTGTAGCCCGAGGCCGCCAGGGCCATTTCAATGGCACCTAGCGTGGCAAGTATGTCACCTAGATTGACCGATCCCATGTGCCCAATACGGAAATATTCCGCCCGGATGGCCGGGTGCAAACCACCGGCGATGATGATGCCAGCCTTCAATACTTGCCCTGGGAAATCGTTCGCAACCACCCCCTGCGGATAGCGCGGAGCAGTCATGGTATGTGCAGCGAACTCAGATTTCAACGGCACCTGACCCATTCCCAAAGCGGAGATGCCTGCTTTAAATGCCGTATCGATGGCAATATGCCGCTTGAAGCGCACTTCCATTCCTTCAACCAGGATTTGGCGGAGGCTGACCTCCAGTGCATACACCAGGTTCACAGCCGGCGTTCCAAAATAAGCGACCTTGCGCGCTTCATAGGCTTCCATCACTGGCAACCAGCTGGCCCAATCTGCATAATAACTGGCTACTGATGTCTTGCGGGCTTTGAAGACAGCCAGGGCACGCGGTCCAACCATCAGCAGTGCCAGTCCCGGTGGCACGCCCACCGCTTTTTGGGAGGCGGTCAGGGTTAAATCCACACCCCAATCCGTCATGCGCAGTTCTTCCCCGGCAACGGAGCAAACCCCATCCACCATCATCAACGCCCCAGAACGATGGGCTAGGGAGGCCAAATGCTGAACATCCGTGATTACACCTGTGGAGGTATCCACATGGGTGGCGATCAATAACTTGTAGTCATCGCTTTTAAGGGCTTTTTCAACCTCTTCCAGAGTAGGCCGGCCTCCAACTGGGGCGCGTACGTAGCTAACGCGGGCGCCATAACGCTCCACGATACTGCCAAAACGGTCCGAAAAATAGCCCGTATTGACCACCAGCACCTTGTCGCCAAGTTCGACCAGGTTGGCTCCTGCCGAATCCATGGCGAGCGTCCCTGAGCCAGCCAGGATGAAGGGCTGTCCATCCTCACTCAAGAAAACGCTGCGCATCTGTTCCAATGAACGACCAAAAATCTCAATGAAATCAGCCGACACATGGCTATTCGTCGGAGCTCCGAGTGCGGCCATAACGGCTGGGTCGAACTCGATCGGACCCGGAATCATCAACAAATTCCTGTTCTTCATTAAACACCTCGTTAAAGGTTGAATATTGTCAGAGTATCAAAAAGAAATAATTCTGATAATATCAAATAAGATTATAAAACATCGTGGATATGAATGAATATAGCATTAAATTAGGTATAATAAAAGAAATTTCACTCGTATTTATTCATTTCTGCGTATTTCGTTGAAGCCGCACAGTAAAATGGAATACACAGCGTTCTTCAAGGGGACGATGCGCTGGTGAGATAATTGTACATCAAGTGTTCGGCATGGACCGGATTGGTAAGCGCCTTATGACGTTTTCCTGTGTGACTTGCTCCGTTTTATGAAGGAAATGGGTGTTCTTCAAGATTATCGGCGATTAAGAATCTCCCTTGCGCTATTGCCAACTTTAGGTTTCGAGAAAAGCATGGCGAAGTCCGGTGATAACTGGTAATTGTAATTGTGAAGGACTGGTAAATTCCATGCACATCACCTCGTCTGTTTTTATCAATGACGATGAATCCGGGCTGCACCAGGATTTCGAGCGCTGGCTGGAAGAGCTGGCGCCCCACGAACCGGTGGACCAGTATCTGCACAACCGGTCAGGCGAAGACAATGCCGACGCGCACCTGAAAAGACAAATAATGGGGCGCGAGGTGGTGGTAGCCGTGACGGACGGGAAGCTGGACTTCAGGCCGTGGGAGCAGATTTTTTATGGGTAGTTTGATGGTCGGCGGAGGAAGCGCGTGCTGGTAAAAATCATCGGGGATTAGATAGGCATCTGGTAAATGCGGTAGCGACGCAGGGGTTTGACGTTCAGCTTCAACAGGGCGTTGTTCATGCGGTCGTTATCTTCCAGCACGTAATTGATCTCCAGGCGCAGTTTGTCGTTGTACAGGCCCTCATACATGGCCCGGTAGAGCAGGCTGTCGATGGCTTTGCCATGGTATTCGGGGATGACTACCAGGGCCCACATTCTGATAATATTGAAAAGATGCGTTCAAAAGCAAGCGCGCCCACTGAAATACCGTGCCTGCACTGACGAGCACGGCAACTTTAGTCATGCCTTTCCGGAACGGGGTAGATTAGTCACTTCCACTAACCGAGACCGAAAAGGAATTAGTCTGCATTTCCACACCACCGTTCCAGATCTCGAAGCCGGCTTCCACCGCAATCAGATACCAGGAAGGGTCAAGGTAGCCGCGAGAAACCGAGTTGTTAATGAACGCCTTGATATCAGGGCTTAGGGACGTTGTGACATTGGTTTTCTGATAGGCAACGTATTTCGCATTGCTATCCGGCGAGAACCAGACATTGTAGGAATCGCCGCTGATGTTTACCCCCTTGGCCACCACCGAGCCGGCCGGCTGTACTCCACCCTGGCTGTTGAGCCAGATCATTAGTTCGGTACCGTCTGGCGCGCCTGTGGTAGTAGGAGTAGTGTTAAACCAGATGTCGTAGGAAGCATTCCAGGCCCCGGCCGCAGTAGTGATGCTCCAACTGCTGGTGGCGCTTTTAATGGCGCTCACCTGTATCGGCATAGGATTGCTGTTGGTGCAGTTTCCCCAATGACAGCCCATGTAAATAAAGGGGTAGGAGGCCGGCGCGCCATTCGTGGTTTGTTTGTTTGTCTGGGTAGTAATCATGAAGACACCGGTTAATTTATCAACACTCAGGCATTGCGTCCCGCCCGATGAAGGGTTCCATATATTATTTTGAACATTGTAAATATTGCCGTTGATTTCTACATTACCGTATTGATCGCAGGTTGTAATCGTGGCGTCCTGAACTGTGGGTGTATTCGGAGAAAAAGTAACCGAAGGTATCGTTGTTAGCGTTGCTATAGGTGAAGTTGAGGTTATGGTTGCTGTAGGGGAAATCAAGGTCATGGTTGCTGTGGATGGAATTGATGTATTTGTTGACATCGGTATCACTGTTGGCATAATTGCCTGTCCTGATCCACAGGCTGATAACACCAAACTCATGACCGAAATAAGCATCATTAAACCTTGGCGCTTTTTATCCATTTTATCTCCTACGCTATCACAGGTGCACTCGACAACTGCTATAGCAAGTTGTATGCCGTGAGAGCACCCCATTTATCATTGGGGTACATCTCTTTTCTCATGCTTTAATTATATAACGAAAAAAAAGCTGGGGGGGTCGTTGACCCTAGGGTAATCGCAGATGACCTTTTTTATCCCATAAAGTAACCTGGGCAACTTTTTTTATCCCCAAGCCTTCAGGATGCCAAGAAAAGAGCCATTTCAATATTGTCAGACATAAGATGCAATTGTCCTAATTTCTCTTATAAGAATACGAATTCTCAAAACAAAAAGCCTCCCAATTTCCCGGGGGCTTGGAAAATTATGATGAAAATGGATTAGATTGTTTGCATGTCCAGGGCGGTAAACTGCCAAGAGATTGTTTCGGTCATTTTTCCTCCATTTGGTTTATATAATTAGGAATATAAACGCTGAAGAATGGAGGAATTAAGTGAAAAAACCGGCTTGCTAAGCTCGCCTAATTGCTTAATATTTCGTGACTGCTTAGCCCCGATAGCATGAGTAGTTATATTCCATCTTTATTATTACTAAGAGTAGATAGCAGGGCTATAATGATTTTATAGTGGGAATCTCATTATCGGTTCTTGAACCGCTGAAAAAACACCTCAAGGTTGATCGCTCAAAGTAGGGTGCGGACTATACATACTCAATGCTTTATAAGGAGGTAATTATGTCCACCACTCCTAAACCCCCTCTGGTCATAAACAAATTCGAAGACCTGAATGACTTGCTTTCAAATGATTTCAAGATCATCATCCATATCCTGTCGATAAGTATACCGGCAGTTATCTTTGTAGCCATATTAGCTTATTCTTCCAGTTCACCCAATTCTTCATTTTCATTAGCAACAGGTATGACTTCTTTTTTATACTTTGCTGTTTACACTGCTTTTGTTTATTTTATTGCCGGCGGGTTTGATTGGAGACCCAAGAAATTACAGACGGTAAGGATTGTGCTATTTTGGATCCTTGGTGATTTAATTGGATCGGCGGTTTTCTACGGTTTGTGGTTTTTAATAAGAATGGTTGTGGCAAGCGCTTATAAAATTCATATGATAACAACCATTGGTCGCCTGCTGGCTGGCAAGCGGAAAACGTATCCGGATTCTCCCGCCAGCGAAAAGGATCTTGCTTGCGAAAAATGCGATTCGAAAACCAGCGCGGGCGCTTATTACAGCTTTCTTTATGGAAAAAAAGGTTATCGCTCCGTAGAATATGGACCTGCTTCTTACTCGGGTCAAGTAAAAGTGACGAAGACTCAAATTAAAGATCTCACCGAAGCCAGAGGCTATTTATGTAATAAATGCGTTTGTTTGGAAGGCGAACGGAGTACGGCACGATTTTTCCAGAAAGCCACATTTATCCTTCTAGGAATGACATTGATCCTTCTGCCTATCGGCGCCATGATTGGTCACCCAGAAGCATTTATATTTTCCGGGATGTTCTTAGTCTACGGTCTTCCCGTGGTTATTATCCAATTTTTGATGTTGAAGGGGAAAGAAGAAGCGCCTGTGCATGATTACGCTGACCTTTTCGAAAATCCAAAATATAAACACATGGGCAAGTTCGCAGCTAAACTGCAGCCAAACCTGGTAAATCAGGGCGAGAAAGTAGCCATTGCAGTAAGAAGGTCTTTGTTGGCAAAATCAGGGGTGGATGCTTTTTACACCCATGTAGAAGCCAAAGAAAAATTGACACGGGCTTAAAAAGCAGCTATTTTGCCCTCGCACAGTAGAGTACATGCAGCATGGTTACCGCCTTCTGCTTGGCCTGCTCGCCGCGCCGATCATAAACGAGCCATACAAAATAGCTGGGTCAAGTCCGGTGATAAGTGGTAATTGTGAATGACTGGTAAATTCCATGCATATTACTTCGTCGGTTTTTATCAATGACGATGAATCCGGGCTGCACCAGGATTTCGAGCGCTGGCTGGAAGAGCTGGCGCCCCACGAACCGGTGGACCAGTATCTGCACAACCGGTCAGGCGAAGACAATGCCGACGCGCACCTGAAAAGACAAATAATGGGGCGCGAGGTGGTGGTAGCCGTGACGGACGGGAAGCTGGACTTCAGGCCGTGGGAGCAGATTTTTTATGGGTAGTTCGATGGTCGGCGGAGGAAGCGCGTGCTGGTAAAAATCATCGGGGATTAGATAGGCATCTGGTAGATGCGGTAGCGGCGCAGGGGTTTGACGTTCAGCTTCATCAGGGCGTTGTTCATGCGGTCGTTATCTTCCAGCACGTAATTGATCTCCAGGCGCAGTTTGTCGTTGTACAGGCCCTCATACATGGCCCGGTAGAGCAGGCTGTCGATGGCTTTGCCATGGTATTCGGGGATGACTCCCAATGCCCACATGCGGTATTGGTTCAGGCGGGGGATGCCCCACAGCAGCTTCAGCCAGCCGAAGGGTAACAGGCAGCCATTCAGCCCTTTCAAGAGCAAGTTCACGTCCGGCAGCGACATGGCCACCCCGATGGGCGTTCCCGCCGAGTCTTCGGCGATCAAGATGGCCTTAGGGTGAACAAGCTGTTTCATATCCCGCGCCATGGCGGATGCTTCGGCGGCGGTGACCGGGTAAATGCCCCAGTTATCTTCCAGGGAAATGTTCAACACCTTGACGATGGCGGCGACGTCTTCATCCAGGCGCTCCATGTTGAGCGGGCGCACGCGCACCTTGAAGCGCTTCTGCACCAGGTCGGTCAGCTTGATGATGCGTTCGGGGATCTGGTAGCCTTCCCGAGCGTCGATGTAATAGACCACCAGGTCCTTCACCTTGCTCAGGCCGTAGGCGACCAGTTGGTCGTTGTAATAGGGTGGGTTGTAAGGGGCCATGACCACTGGTGAAGGGCTATAGCCTTCGACCACGGTGCCCCACTCCTGTGAAGCAAAACTCCACGGGCCGCGCATGGCCCGCATGCCCTGGCCTTGCAGCCATTGGCGGGCGGCGTCCAGCAGCAGGCGCGCCGCGGTTGGGTTGTCGGCACACTCATAAGATCCGAACAGGCCTATGGGTTCTTTCCAGGCCTCCAGGGCCAGGCGGTCGACGAAAGCGGAAACCCGCCCAACAATTTTGCCACCCTCCTGGGCGAGGAAGAGGGTGGTCTTGCAATGGTCGAGCATGGGATTGCGGGCCGGGTCGAACTGGCCCATCTGTTCATCGCGCAGGGGTGGCACCCAAACCGGATCGCGGCGATAAAGGTGGTAAGGCAGGTCGACGAATGCTTTCAAGTCGGTCCTGGTTTGTACAGTTAGGATTTCCATGGGCGTCTCCCGGGGAAGAATAAGGATGTCTGGTAGAACTATAGCATAGTTTTACGCAAAGGAAACGTAGAGGAGGGTCTGGATTTGGTATGGCTGAGATCAGCTACGATACAGACCCTCACTGATGTGGTATAACCGCCCATTATTGAAAACGCTGCGTGCATGGGCGTATATGTTAAATATCGAAAAGCTGCCCGAGATCAAGCTGCCGGAATGATTTTAATATGTTATCATTATATCTAAAGTGATGGCATTTTATCGCTTTGGAGGTCGTTATGATCCGTACACAGATTCAAATCACAAACGAACAAGCACGCGCCCTCAAACGGATGGCAGCCAGGGAAGGAAAATCTGTTGCTGAATTGATTCGCATCAGCGTTGACGCCTTGATCCGCAGCGGCGGTATTAAAGATCAGGATGAATTGCGTCACAGAGCCATCCTTGCAGCCGGGAAATTGAATGGCCCAGAAAACTTGGCCGCCGACCATGATGATTTTCTGGCTGAGGTGCTTGATAAATGAATATTTTTATCGACACATCTGCTTTCCTGGCGGTCCTCAACGCTAACGACCGTTTCCACCAGCCAGCCCGGAATGCCTGGAGTGATATCATCACTTCAGGTTCAGCCATATTCACCAGCAACTATATCATTCTTGAAACAACCGCCTTGCTTCAGCACCGGTTTGGAATCGAAGCGCTGCGGTTGTTCGAAAGCGAACTCTTGCCTGTGGTAGAAATAGTCTGGGTGGATGAGGCTATTCACAAGCAAGGCATGAGTACTCTATTAGCTGCCAACCGCCGCGATCTTTCTCTGGTAGACTGCACCAGTTTTGAAATGATGCGCCATAGGGAACTGGATAGAGCTTTTACCTTTGATCCCCATTTTAGCGAGCAAGGGTTCGAAGTGATCCCTAAATGATTGACCACGTGGGCACGAAATTTATTTCAAGGTAAAGCTGGCTTTCTGGCGGATGTCGCGGGAGGAACTGCCGACCAGCGCCTCAAACTCGCCCGGCTCGGCCACCCACTGCTGGCGATACGGATCGTAATAGGATAAGGCGCGCTGGTCCAGCTCGAATTCGACCAGGCAGGTCTCACCCGGCTCGAGGGCTACTTTCTTGAAGCCTTTCAGCTCTTTGGGCGGGCGCACCAGGCCGGATTCTTTATCGCTGACGTACACCTGCACCACTTCCTTGCCAGGGCGGGCGCCGGTGTTCTTGACCTTGACGGATAATTTGACCGGTTCGCCGGCCTTCACCCATTTGGAAACCTCGATCCCGCTATACTCAAAAGTGGTATAGGACAGCCCAAAACCGAAGGGGAAGAGCGGCTCGAGATCTTTTTTGTCGAAATAACGGTAGCCAACGAAGATGCCTTCACCATAGAAGACTTCTTTAGTTCCGGGGAAATTAATGAAAGCCGGGCTGTCTTCCAGTCGTTTAGGGAAAGTCACCGTCAGCTTGCCGGAGGGGTTCACGTCGCCAAACAGCACGTTGGCCACGGCATTGCCGCCTTCCTGGCCGGGGTAATAGGCTTCCAGGAGGGCCGGAACTTCATCCAGCCAGGGCATGCTGACCGGCGAACCAGCGTTCAGCACCACCACGCTGCCGCGGGTTGGCTTTGACCACGGCGCGGATCAGCTCAGTCTGCTGGCCAGGCAGATGCATATCCGGCCGGTCGTGACCTTCGGACTCGAAGCCGGTAGGCATACCGGCAAAGACGACCGCCACGTCGCACCGGGCAGCCAGTTTGGCCGCCCGCTCGATTAAATCAGGGGCAACCGGCGGCATGTATTGGAATTGTATGGCGGCATGGTTGACGTCAGAGGATTTGATGTACTCCACACGGATACTGTATAGTTTGCCGGCCTCCAGGGTGACGTTGGCGCGCCGGGTGAGCTTTTCCTGCTCATCCCAGATTTCGTTCAGAGAGCGGCCGCCGAAATCGTCGTCGAAAAGCAGCTTATCCTCCAGGTAAAGTTTGCAGCTTTCGGTATGGGCCAGGACTAGCAGGTATTCGCCGCTGGATGGGACCACCAGGGAACCGCTGAAACGGGCGGCGTACTGGCGGGAGGACAGCCCTTTGACCGGGCCGCGCTCGAACCAGAAAAAAGTGAGCCCGTCTACGGTCTCTTCGGCAACCGGTTTGCCGGAGAAACCTGCCTCGCTAAAATATACGGCCGAAAGGCCGTGGCCTTTCCCGCCGGCGGGGACAAAGAACTCTGCGCCTATCTCTACAGGCTGGACAAAGTTCAGGCAGCCCAGCTCATATTCGACCTTGACAGACTTGCCCAGCTTTTGTTTGAGCGCCTCAAGCGGGCTGACCCGGTAAGGCGGTTCCAGGTAGGAACTCCCGCCGCCGCCAATGCGGCATTCGGCGGCATTCGGACCGATCACGGCGATAGATTTGATCTTGGTGTGATCCAGCGGCAGCAAAGCTTTGTCATTCTTGAGCAGGACAATAGACTGTTCGGCCACCTGGCGCGCCAGGGCCTGGTGCTCGGGAGTGTTGACCGACCCGGCCGGGGTAGAAGGCGGATTGTCCATTTTGCCGGACTGGAAGACGAGGCGCAGCACGCGCCGGGCCGCCAAGTCGATTACGCTTTCGTCCACCTGCCAGGTGCGCACGGCATGTTCCAGCAGCCGGCCAAACCACACTGCCGGCCCGGGCATCTCCACGTCCAAACCGGCCTTGACGGATGGGACGGTGCTGTGGGTGGCGGTCCAGTCGGAAATTACGGCGCCCGTGAAGCCCCACTCTTCGCGCAGGATGCGGGTGAGCAGGTATTCATGCTCAGCGGCGTAAACGCCGTTGATGCGGTTGTAGGCGTGCATCACCGTCCAGGGTTGGGCTTCTTTGACCGCCGCTTCGAAGGCAGGCAGGTAAATTTCACGCAGGGTGCGCTCGTCGACCATCGAGCTGTTGCGATAACGCTCGGTTTCCTGGTTATTGCAGGCAAAATGTTTGAGCGAGGCGCCTACTCCTTTCGATTGCAGGCCCTTGATCCAGGCCACGCCAATGCGGCCAGCCAGGAATGGATCCTCTGAATAAGCTTCGAAGTTACGCCCGGCCAGCGGCAGGCGGGCAATATTGACGCACGGGCCGAGCAGGATATCGCAGCCCATGCCGTGCGTCTCCTCTGCCAGGGCCATGCCGACCTGCTCGATCAGCTCGGGGTCCCAGGTTGAGGCCATCGAAACGCCGGTGGGGAAGCAGGTGGCCGGGCCCTTGAAGCGTTCGGCGGCCCCGTCCGAACGCACACCGTGCGGGCCGTCAGTCATCACGATGGATGGGATGCCGAGGCGCGGGATGGGAGCTGTGCGCCACAGATCCCGCCCGGACAGCAGCGAGACTTTTTCCTGGACGGTCATCTGGCTGACCAGAGCGTCGATACGCTCTTCGACTGAAAGTGTAGAGGTAGATTTTTGGAGGGCTTTCATTTAGCTTTATCCTCGGGTAGTAAGAATGCGCCTTCATTCTATCACAGGGGGTAAGTCAGCCGGGTAAAGGAGGAACCAATTTTACCGGGGATATAAAGGATTGGATATAATTGAAAGGTAGAGATAATTCAGCACTTAAATTAAACCTATGAAATCTAACAATGTGATCTACCGCATTCTGATTGGCCATGGCGAGCGGCGCTCGAATTGCCATGACCTGAGGGGCAACAGAGTAGGAATCAAGGGTCTGTTTTACCTTCCCCACGTGATCCTGACTATCTTTCTGCGTAAGTTCTACGGTTAACGTCTGGATATGCCCTGGATCTCCTACCGGGCGCAGAGAAAGATCGGCCGGCTTATCCAACCGGATTGGACAATATTGGAGTTCGGCTCGGGCATGTCGACTCTCTGGCTGGCCAGGCGCTGTAAATCGCTCTTCAGCGTGGAGCATGACCCGCAGTGGTACCAGACCGTTCAAGCGCGGCTGGCGCACAAAAAGGTTGGCAATGTCCAATGCATGCTGCGCGATTTAGAGACCTACGCCGATTTGTCTGCATTTCATGATGACAGCTTCGATTTTGTGCTGGTAGATGGCAAACAAAGAGCGGCCTCCATGCAAGCGATCATTCCAAAACTGAAGCCGAAGGGATGGGAGTATCTGGACAATACGGATTTAAAGGCAAAGATAGCCGTGGGCAGTGAAAAATCTTCCGCCGAGGACATTTTACTTGAGGCAGTCAGGCAGAAGAACGGCAGCGTGGAATACTACACTGACTTTGCCCCAATGATCTTCGTGGTCAACCAGGGCATGCTGGTAAGACTATAAAAAACACTCGATAAAATGAGGAACAAGAGGATTCTATGACTGACCTGCCTCCCTCCGTAGCCTGGAAGCGCCGCATGGATGAATGCCTGGCTGAACCGGGCCAGCCGGCGCGGCTGTTCAGTCTTGGCGCAATGGTTAAAATGCTGCCGTTTATCCTGCGCATGCAACGTATACTGAAAAAATCGGCCGAAGCCGGCTTCGACCCGATCAACATGTCCAACCCGATCAATATGGGACTTGACCAGGGTGTGCCGCTGGGCGGGATGGGGGCGGGCTCGATCGGGCGCGGCTGGCGCGGCGATTTCCGGCGCTGGATGATGCGCCCGGGGAAATTCTTCTATAAAACCGTGTTCGCCGACCAGTTCACTTTGTTTGTCCAGCGCCAGGTTGGGCCAGCCCAGGTGCAGGTTCTCTTCCCAGGCCGACCGGAGGAGGACCAACTGTCTGCCTGGCCGTGGCAGATGAACCCGGCTTGCGCCACTTATTATGGGCTGTTCCCACGCGCCTGGACGACCTACGAAAACCCGCTGCCAGGCGTACGCCTGACCTGCCGGCAGGTCTCGCCGGTCATCCCGCATAATTACCGGGAAACCAGCTACCCTGAAGCAGCCTTCGTGTGGAGGGTGGAAAACCTGGGCGTGAAGGAAGCCAGGCTTGGCCTGATGTTTACTTTTCAAAATGGGATCGGGGCGCCGAACGACCAGGCCAGCGGGCATTTCAATCTGCCTTTTCGATTGCCCACCGGCAAACCAGGCGAGGAAATATGCGGGGTGGCGCTGCATCACCTTCACCGCCAGCAGAAGGTGGTGCTGCCCGGCCACAACGGCGAGGCAACGGTTTATGAAGACCCACTCACCTTTGCTATCGCCGCCAGGCCAGGCAAGGAGCTGGAAGTGACCTACCAGACGCGCTTCACCACCTCCAGCAGCGGCGCAGACGTGTGGACCTCTTTTGCCCAGAGCGGCAAGCTGGAAAACCTGCAAGACGAGACGCCTACTTCGCCGGGGGAAACCATTGGGGCGGCGGTGGCCGTCACGCTCAAACTGGCCCCTGGGGCCAGCCGGGAGCTGGTGTTCAGCCTGGCCTGGGACATGCCACAGGCGCGTTCAGGTTTCGGCACCCCCTATTACCGGCGTTATACCCAGTTCTATGGGGTTGAAGGCAATGCCGCCCCACTGATGGCGCGGGATGCCCTGCTGTCTTATCCCGCATGGGAAGAGCAGATCGAAGCCTGGCAGAAGCCCTTATTGGAAAACGACCACCTGCCGGATTGGTACCGCATGGCGCTTTTTAATGAACTGTATTACCTGGTGGACGGCGGAGTGCTGTGGGGTTATGCCAAAGACGACCCGCGGCCCACCGAAGACCAGATGGGGCGCTTTGGCTACCTGGAAGGCCACGAATACCGCATGGTCAACACATACGACGTGCACTTTTATGCCTCGTGGGCGCTGGCGATGCTGTGGCCGAAGCTGGAGCTGGGCCTGACCCGTGATTTCGCCGCGGCGGTGCTGGATGAAAACCACGAGATGCGGGTGATGATCATGGACGGGAAAAAAGCGCCGCGCAAACTGGCTGGGGCAGTGCCGCACGACCTGGGCTGGTATGACGAAGACCCATGGAAGCTGGTCAACGGCTATTTCATGCACGATACCAACGAATGGAAGGACCTCAACTCCAAATTCGTGCTGCAGGTGTACCGGGATTACGTGGTCACGGACGACCGGCAGCTCCTGGTGGATACCTGGGAGGCGCTGTGCATGGCGATGGAAACGTTGTTACGGCATGACCACGACGGCGATAGCCTGATCGAGAACGCCGGCTTCCCCGACCAGACTTATGATATGTGGACGGTCAGCGGTCCGAGCGCCTACACAGGCGGCCTGTGGCTGGCCAGCTTGAGCGCCATAGCAGCTATCGCCGATCTGTTGGGCAGGACCGACCAGGCCGCCAGATGGCGGGGAATCTACGAAAAAGGGCAAGCCGCCTACGCAGCGAAACTGTGGAACGGGCGCTATTACAACTATGACAGCAGCCGCAGCCGCCAGCACGACAGCATCATAGCCGACCAGCTCGCCGGGCAGTGGTATGCCCTGGCCTGCGGGCTGCCGGGAGTGGTCAACCGCCATCAAGCCCTATCGGCGCTCAAGACGGTGTTTGATTTCAACGTTATGCGGTTGCATAAGGGTGGGACGGGAGCGATGAACGGCATGCGGCCGGACGGCAAGATCGACCGCACCAGCATCCAGTCTCAAGAGGTGTGGACGGGTACGACCTATGCCCTGGCAGCCGCCATGCTGCAGGCCGGGCTGAAAGATGAGGCGTTCAAAACTGCCGAAGGGGTCTGCAAAACTACCTATTACCGCACAGGCTATTGGTTCCAAACCCCTGAAGCCTGGAATGAGAAAGCTGACTTCCGCGCCCTGACCTATATGCGCCCGCTGGCCATCTGGGCCATGCAGTGGGAATTAGAATCCCCAGATTTTAGGTTGTGAGCGAGCGTAGCTCGCTCACAACCTAAAATCTGAATCATTTAATACCTCAAGACCGCCCCCATGTGACCGGCCTTTTCCAGGCCGGCGCTGGCGGGAATCACCTCTACGTCGCCGCGATGGCGCATGACCGAGTTAACCGCCAGGTCGACCACGTCAATCCCGGCAGAGATAAGCTGGCTGCCGCACACCGGGCAAACCTCGCCATCTTTTATGGTGAGATGGCCGTAGCCCTGGCACTCGGATCCACCCGAGCGGAAACCTTCCTCTACCACCAGGGTCTGCACTTTATTGTTGTTGACAGCCTCGAGGGTGTTCTCCAGGCCAACCACCGCGCCTGTGCCCTTAGCGGCGGTGGTAATCAGCTCATCTACCAGGCGTTGGGTGCGCCGCAGTTCGGCTTCCTGGCCGATCTGCATGGCCCGCGCCAGCACCTCAGGGTGGGTGGCCGTCATGCTCATCGGGAAAGCGCCCATAACCAGGCTCTGCCATGCCTTGGGAAGTATGCCGCGCAGCCTGGCCACGTTGTCATCCGTTCCGCCGATCAAGACCCGGCGGACGTGGTTCTCTTCAAAGAAGCGCACCGCAAATTCGGAGGCCTCTTTCATATTTCGTTCAATGGTTTCTTCCATATGGTCGGTGCGGCCAGCTTCGCCGCCCCGGCGACCGGGAAAACTGGAGGCGCCGCCGCGTTTGGTGTGTTTGACTACCTCACCCAGCACGCCTTCCTGCTCGGTCAGCTCGCCCAGGTTGAAATGGAACAGGCGCGCCCCTTGCTTGTCTACCAACACTACCCCGTAACCACCGTAACTTTCCATTAAATCTTTGAGCGGCTTCACCAGCGGCCGCTCTCCGACGTGCACCAGGCTGCGGAATTTCACCGACAGCTGGTAAGCACGGAAAAAATTTTCCGCCGCAGAGGAAAAGACCACCGCTCCGCGGCCTGACCAATGATAATCAACGTTGAAATAGCGTTCGACTGCACTGACATCCTGGGGTAGATTGACCTCCTTCAAAAGGTTACGCAAACGAAGTTTATAGGCATCTACAATACCCTCTGCCGGATCGGTATTCAGGTACAGGCTCAACACCAGGTTGGGTGTATAAAAGCCCAGCAGCTCACGCAGATCACTTTCGTTCAGCATATTTTCCTCCATCTCCAGAGATTTTGGGGGTCGGTATTCTTTCAGACTTGCGCTCAGGTTCCGCCGGTTTACGGGCGCTTTCCTAAGGTAACCGTCACTTGCATCTCCTTGCCATCCCGTAAAATGGTCAACTCAACTTTGTCGCCTGGACTCTTTTGAGTCATCAGGTAACCGATTAGGTCGGCGTATGCGTTGACCGGCTGGCCATCGATGGCAGTGATCAAATCACCGCCCGCTTTCAAACCCGTGATCGACGTATCGCGCGTGCCTGCTTTCAACCCGGCCTGGTCCGCCGGCCCCCCTGAAACAACCTCCACCAGGTAAGCGCCCCTGTATTGCGGCAGGCCCAGGGCTTCGGCCAGCATCAAGGTGACTTCATCTAGAGCCGAAACTCCCAGGTAAGGATAGTCATAAGAACCTTTGCTAATGAGAACCGGGACAACTTTCTTGACGATATTCACCGAAACGGCGAAACTGATACCGCTGTTAACCGGCTCACCGCTGGTGGCGGTGGCGGCGGTCTGGATGGCGCGGTTCACGCCCACCACTTCGCCTTTCATGTTGAGCAGCGGCCCGCCGGAATTTCCCGGGTTGATGGCTGCATCGGTCTGGATCAGGTCACCCGCCGAGAAAGACCGCCCCTCGGTAGTCTGCCGGATCAACTCGAGGTTTCGGCCCTTGGCCGAAACAATTCCCATGGTCATGGTGCTGCTGAACCCAAAGGGGTTACCAATTGCCACTACCATTTCACCCACCTGGAGCTGGTCAGAATCGCCAAGCAGTAAGGGTTTCAACTCGCTGGCGGGCACGTCGACCTTAACCACGGCAAGGTCGGAGTCCAGGTCGGAGCCAACCACTTTACCATGCACCTTGGCGCCAGAGGGAAAATCGACTTCGAGGCTGGTATTGTTCTGGACGACATGGTAATTGGTGACGATGTGGCCCTGAGCGTCAAATACAAACCCTGAACCTTCGCCGGCGCCCTGATCGGTGATCACCCGCACGGCTACCACCCCCGGGTTAACCTGCTTGAACAGGCTTACCAATAGATCCTGGTTCTGAAGCAGGGTATCCCCGCCTTTCGGCAGGATAAGGGTAGGCGCAGGCGGCAGGGTGGGCGCGGCGGCGGCGGGAAGCTGGGGTAGATTGGCCGGGATAAACTGGCAGGCGAGCAAGGTGGAAAATAGAACGCTAATAATACCGAGGAAGAGAGGCTTTTTCATGATTTATATCTACCCTGGATAAAGAAATTTCTCAGCCCTTGCGTAACTGTTCGAAGAGCTCACGCTGCCGAAGAGTAAGATTGCGCGGTAAATGTACCACCGCACGAGCATACAAATCCCCATAAGTTTTAGGGGCGCCGCGCAGCCTGGGCATGCCGCGCCCGGCCAGGCGGAAGGTCTGGTCGTGTTGGGTGCCAGCCGGGATGGTGAGCACCACGTTCCCACCTGGCGTAACGACCGTTGCCTGCCCGCCCAGGACTGCGCTATAAAGGTCAACGTTGACTTCTGTGTACAGGTCATCCCCCTTGCGTTCGTAGGCAGGATCGGGGGTCACTTCGATGACCAGGTAAATATCCGCGCCGCCTGGGCCGACGCTGGCCATGCGCACGCGCGTGCCGGTATTGGCCCCGCCCGGGATTTTAACCTGCAAGTGGCGCCCGTCGAACAGGACGCTGCGCTCCGTGCCCTGGTAGGCCTCTTGAAAGCTGATGGTCACCGGCTGTTCAATGGGGCGTGGAGTCGAACGCGTTGATCTGCCTGGCTGCCTTCGGGCGGGCCCTTGGTCGCCCATCTGGCCAAAAATCACGTTGAAGAAATCCGAAAAACCACCGCCAAACATGTCGTTCAGGTCGCCGAAATCTGCCTGCTGGTAACCGGGCGATTGCGAGTACCACTCGTCGAAATTGCCTCTTCCGCCAGCCTGCTGAAACTGTGAATAGGATTTACCTAATTGATCATACTTGGCGCGTTTTTGGGCGTCGCCCAAGACCTCGTAGGCTTCGTTGATCTCTTTAAATTTTTCTTCGGCTTTTTTGTCACCCGGATGCAAGTCTGGGTGGTATTTTTTTGCAAGCTGGCGGTAAGCACGTTTGATCTGGTCGTTTGTGAAATTTCGTTCTACACCTAATATTTTATAATAGTCCTTATACTCCATGCCTTCATTTTATGCCAGAGGGGCATACTGAGTCAAGCGGATTAATCAGCCTCTTATATAACTCTTATCTTCAGCAGGAGGATAGGATTGCCCGCTCCGCCACGCATAAAGGGGCGTTTTTCTTCCCTTTTTTTTAATTTCCATGCTATTATAAATATATGCCTCAACCAACTCAAGACCGCATTCTAATCGTTGAAAATGACCCAATCATCAGCGATCTGATCGCCCGGCAGGCGTTGCAGACGGCCGGGTACCAAACCCAGGTCACCGGCGACGCAAATTCGGCGATTGCCCAGGCTATCCAACAATCCCCCGACGTGATCATCGCCGACCTGAACCTGCCCGGATTAAGCGGTAAAGACCTGATGGTGGCGCTATCTTCGCAGGGCATTTCGATCCCGATCATAGTGCTGACGCGCAAAGGCAACGAGGCTGACCTGGTGCAGGCTTTTCGCCTGGGGGCCGCCGACTATCTTTTGTGGCCAGTACGTGAAGCGGAATTGATCAATGTGGTGGAACGGGTGCTCAAGCAGGTGCACGAACATTCCGAACACGAAATACTTACCCACCAGCTCCAGCAAGCCAACCAGGAACTGCAACTACGCGTGCGCGAGTTGACCACCATCTCTGCCATCGGTAAAGCAGTTACCTCTATCACCGACCAGTCGATCTTATTCGAAAAGATCCTCGAAGGGGCCGCCAAGGCCACCCAGGCTGACCTGGGCTGGTTCTCGCTACGCGATGAAACGCGCAAGGTTTTCGTCTTGGTGGGCTCACGCAATCTCCCTCCCGCCCTGGGCGACCGGCTCAACCAGCTATGGGATGATGGGATCGGCTCACTGGTCGCCATGTCAGGTGAATCGCTTGCTATCTACGGCGAGGAGCTCAAGCGCTTCAAAATCATGCCGCTCGGACAGTCAGCCCTGATCGTGCCGGTTAAGGTGCAGAAACAGGTGGTGGCCTTGCTGACGGTTATGCGCCGCCTGCCAAACCCGTTCAATGCTTCCGAACAGCACCTGCTGGAGGCGTTCGCAGACTATGCTTCCATTTCTTTGGCTAATGTCCGCCTGTTCCAGGGGGTAGAAGAGCGGGGGCGCGCTCAGCAACTCCTGGCGGAAAACGCCCAGACCGGTGAAAAAATTAACAATGATATTTTGCTGAACGTCAGAGAAGAGCTGCGCTCTCCTTTAGAAACCACTCACCATGCATTAGAACGGATGATAAAAGATCCCGGCGCCCGCTGGACTGCAGAACAACGCCAGGCGATGGTGGCTATGCAGGACTCGGTGCAGAATCTGGGCAGAATCGTTGAAGCCATCTCGCCCCTGCCCCTGGCGGCCAGCCAGGCGGCCGGGCCGGTCGATTTGAACGAGCTGGTGCACCAGGCGGTCGAACGTTCGCGACGGTTCGCACAGCAAGACGAGCTGACCCTTTCATTTGAAGCCCCGCTCCAACCGCTGCCTGTCCTGGCTGATGCGATGCAAATTAACCAGGTATTGGATGGATTATTGAGCAACGCTATCAAATTCAGTTTACCCGGTGGACATGTCACTGTGCGTCTTGAAAAAATGGCAGATGGAATAGCCCACGTCACGGTCAGTGATACAGGCATGGGAATCGATCCGCATTACGCCGACCAAATATTTGAAGGGGTCAGCCATCCCTCCGCCACCTGTCGTTTTGGAGGATTGGGGATTCGCCTCAACCTGATTAAAGAGATTGTCACTCGCCACAAGGGCAAGGTCTGGTTGGAAAGCAAAACCGGCCAGGGAGCAAATTTTCACTTCACTCTGCCAACCCCGAAACCGTAGCAGTCCATGTCAAATCCTACAGCTACTCCAGAACCTATTCTTATTATCAGTGCTGATTACCAAATCAACCTGATGCTGGAACGGATTTTACAGACGTTGGGGTATGCCACTGCTGTCTTCCAGGACTGGGCCAGCGCCAACGAACAGATCAAGACGCTGAACCCCAGCTTGATCATCCTGGGTGAAAAGACCAAAGATGGCGACGGCATGGACACCGCCAAAGAATTGTATTTACAATTACCGGCTACCCCTATCCTGATGCTGTTCACAAAAGAGTCGTCCGAATTAGTGAAACAGGCCATGCGGCTGGGTATGACGCATTATTTGCATCTGCCCCTACGCGTTGAAGACATCGTCACGGCTGTACAGGACAGCCTGATGCAGGCCAAACGGCGTAGAGAGTGGACTGTACTGCAAAATAAGCGCAGCACCGCCACCTTGCAGCATCGTATCGACGAGCTTGAGGCGCTTACCCGCCTGGGCAAATCCATCATCAACTCGCTCGATACAGACGGCGTGCTGACTGCCATCGTGGATGCGGCGGTGACGCTGACCAGCGCAGAAGAAGGCAGCCTGATGCTGGTAGATGAGAGCAATGGCGAGCTGTATATCCGGGCCGCGCGCAATTTCTCCGAAGAGTTCGTGCGGACATTCCACGTGCCGATCCACGATACGCTGGCCGGCAAAGTGGTGGCAACCGGCGACCCAACCGTGCTGGACGAAAAGACGCCCACCAAGATCAAAACCGCCTACCTGGTGCACAGCCTGATCTACGTCCCGCTCAAAATCAAAGAGAAAGTGATCGGCGTGCTGGGGGTGGATAACCGTACAACCAAGCTGCCGTTTAAAGAACACGATGTCAAGCTGCTGCTGGCGCTGGCGGAATACGCAGTGATTGCGCTGGAAAACGCTAACCTGTACGAAAACGCTGACCAGGAACGCAACAAACTGGAAACCATTCTGAAAAGCATCCAGGATGGTGTAATAGTGATCGACGAAGAACGCAAGATCCTGTTTGTCAACCAGGTCATCCTTTCAGCCTTCCTGATGGAAGACAAATCACCGGTAGGCCAGGTGATGGACGAAGTATTTGGCACGCCTGAGTTGATGGCGCTGGTAAATGCGATCAACCCGAGCCTGTTCAACCGGGTCGAGCTGTCCACACCAGACGGACGCATCGTTAACGCGCAGATATCCACCATTGTTGGCATCGGACAGGCGATTACCATTCATGATATTACCCACCTGAAAAAACTCGACCGGATCAAGACCGACTTTGTGAACACTGTCTCGCACGACCTACGTTCTCCGCTTACAGCCATCCTGGGTTATATCGAACTGATTGAACGAGCTGGGCCGGTCAACACCTTGCAACGCGATTTCATCCACCGCGTGCAGAACAGCGTAAAAGACATCACCGGCTTGGTGAACGACTTACTCGACCTGGGGCGCATCGAAGCTGGGTTCGATTCTCACCGCGAGGCGGTCTATTTGAAGCAATTTATCGAATATGCGGTGGACGGGCTGAAGATATTATTAGAAACCCGGCAGATGACGCTGGTATGTCAAATGCCGGAGAATTTTCCGCCGATCTTTGCAAACCCAGTGCAAATGCGCCAGATGCTGGATAATTTGCTGGACAATGCCATGAAATATTCCCCTGACGGGAGCACGATCACTGTGAAGGCGGAGGTGCAGCAAGACCAGATGATCCTGCAAGTCAAGGACACAGGTATTGGCATCCCGGCAGCCGACCTGCCCTTTATTTTCGACAAGTTTTACCAGGCCAGCAACATCGGCAAGGACGCCAGCGGATCCGGATTGGGATTGGCGATCGTCAAGTCGATCGTCGAAGCCCATCAGGGGCGTATCTGGGTCGATTCCAAATTGGAAGAGGGGTCTACTTTCACGATTGTCTTCCCCCTGGTAGAGAATAACGGATAATTAGGTGGTTAAATGCGTGCCTCCGCCTGAGACGGTGAGGTTGTGTCGGGCGGAGACATTTGCCAAAGGAGGAGGCCACGATGAGTATTGTAATTGTCTTACAATTCCTCGCATCCCTATCATACCGTATACTTCCTCTGGTTAGCAAAGCCTAAAGTCATCCCTTTAGGATGACTTTGCTCACGAGGCTTGTAGACCGGCCAGGAAACTATGTACGGTTTCCACAGCTTGCCCGAGGGTGGCGTATTCACAAACCTTAAGACCCGGGCTGGTATTACCGGTGATCATCTTAGAAACTTTCTGCCCGGCACGGTAACAGCACAAGACGGGCTTGCCCAGGCTGAG
Source organism: uncultured Chloroflexia bacterium (assembly GCA_963820415.1). GTDB lineage: Bacteria > Chloroflexota > Anaerolineae > Anaerolineales > Anaerolineaceae > CAWFZT01. The sequence goes on from CAWFZT010000008.1 coordinate 387,206, forward strand.
CGCCAGGGCAATTTCATAACCCACGCCGTGCGAAGGCGTACTGACTTCAGCAACCACTACGTCGCAGCCGCGCACCCAGGCGACGTCGCGCAGGTAAACCTCCTGGGGTAAGGCGGCTGCCTCCAGGGCCAGAACGTCGGGGCTGGAAAGATGGGCGGTCGGCACCTCGTGGTGATTTTCTAAAAGGTAGCCGACCAGCGCCTGGTAAACCTCTTCATCCTTCCGCCCGCCGGTAATGGAGCAGGAAAAATAAATATTCATAATCACCTTGATGATGTTGAGAATGGGTCGATTGGGATTTAACGTGGATAGCCGCCACGAGGATTCCCAAAGAACCCAATTCTGGCAAGAGTATTGCATCTAAATTATTACCCTAATCAGCCTGAAATAACAAGGCTTATGGTAAAAAAAATACCTGTTCGCTTGACGCTTTTTGAGGGTTATGCTACTATCATTAAAGTCATAGGGAAGGAGAAATTATCATGTTCAAGAAGTCAGCCGTTTTGCTTTTGGCCGTGTTTTTATTAAGCCTGTCCCTTACTGGCTGCTTTCGGCCCGCTTCCACCGCGCCCTCTTCAGCACAAGCGGTCGGATCGACTCCGACCATGGAGACTGCATTCCCGCAGGCGACACAGCCGGCAGGAAGCGTCCAGTCTATCCTGAGCCAGACGCAGACCGCCGCAGCGCTCGGCGGCACTTCGGCAGGAGCCGAAGCGACCAGCACCAAGCAGCCCAAGGTCACGGCCACGCCCAAACCAACCAAAACCAAGAAGCCAACCGAAGATAAGTCTTCGTTCCAGCCCAACCTGAACCCTGAACGACCGGACACCTACACCCTCAAGTCAGGGGAATATCCGATCTGCATTGCCCGGCGTTACAACCTGGATGTACCTTCTCTGCTTTCTCTCAACAATCTTTCGATGGATTCAAGACCCAAGGCAGGCACCAAGCTGCGTATCCCGCAGACCGGTTCCTGGAATTTAGGCAGCCGCGCCTTGCACGATCATCCTGCCCAATATACGGTCAAGAGTGGAAATACATTCTATTCCATTGCCTGCTATTTTGGCAACCTGCTGCCGGATGACATTGCTACTTATAACAGCATGAGCCTTTCCGATAAGCTGAAGGCCGGAACCGTCCTGGATATCCCGTAAGCTCCAGTCAATGGACTTTACGATCTTAAACCGCAAAGTGATTTACGAGGGGCGGGCTTTTGATGTCCAGAAAGTGCTGGCGCGCCTGCCGGACGGGCGCGAGCACGAATATGACCTGGTCAGCCATCGTGGGGCGGTAACGCTGGTGCCGGTCGACCAGGACGGCAACTTGTGGTTCGTGCGCCAGTTCCGCCTGGGAGCAATGCAAGAACTGCTGGAGCTCCCCGCCGGAGTGATGGAAGAAAACGAAGCGCCCAAGGTCTCGGCGGAGCGTGAGCTGCGCGAAGAAATCGGCATGGCGGCAAAGGAACTGCGCGAGCTGGGTCAGTTCTACATGGCAGCCGGATATTCGTCTGAATACCTGTATATCTACCTGGCAACCGGACTGTATCCATCGCCGCTGGCGCAGGACACCGACGAATTCTTACAGGTACAGGCAATCCCGGTCAAACAGGTGTACGAGATGGTGCATGCCAACCAGGTGCATGACGGAAAGACCCTGGCGGCTCTCCTACTGGTGGAGCCGTTCATCACCTAGCTGTGGTTTTTGCCGCGTACTTCGCGCAGGAAAGCCGGGGAATTCAGGCTGCGCTCCAAAAGGTAGGTCATAAAGAACTGGAGCAGGGATTCCATTTCAGCCTGAACGGCTGGAGATAACTGCGCCCGGCAGACGGCGGCATAGGAACTGCGCTGGAAGTAGCGCATAAATTTCAAGGTCAGCATGGAAACCGGCCGGGTGGCGGGAGCGTTTGTGGCACATTTGGGGCAGAGCACGCCGCCTTTCTCGGCGGAGAAAAACTGGTCCTGCGGCTTGATTTCGTTTCCACACTGTACGCAATGGAATAAATTAGGCCGGAAGCCGACGATATCCAGCAGTCGGATTTCGTAATACCGCACCGATAAAAAGGGGTCCGGCTCCAGGGCTACGCGGCCAAGGGTATCCACCAGCAGGGAATACAGCGGGCGGTTTTCACCCTCCTCGTAGGTAAAGCGGTCAAGCAGTTCGATGACATAGGAGGCATAACCGGTGCGCAGCAGGTCTTCGCGCAGGGGCAGGTAGGCGTCCACTGTTTCGGCCTGGGTGACAATCCACAGGTCGCGGCCGCGCGCCAGCAGCAATGCCACACGGGTGAAAGGCTCCAGGTGACCGGCTTTACGCGAACGCAGGCGGCGCACTCCCTTGGCCACGCTGCGCAGCTTGCCGGCCTCGCGGGTGAACAAAGAGAGCAGGCGGTCGGCTTCGCCCCAATCAGTGTGGCGCAGCACCACCGCCTCGACGCTAAGGGTATGTTCGGACATAGACCCTTTAGACAGGCAAATCGTCGGGTTGGAAAGCTCCCGGCAGCAGCTCTGCCAGGGTAGTTTCCTTGATCAGGCACCCTTCGTCATCGGCGATGAGTACGAGCGTGCCAAGGCCAAACTCCGCCAGCACTTGCCGGCAGCCCCCGCAGGGCATGCCGCCGTTGGAGGTGACTACGGCGATGGCTTCGAAAACGTGCTCACCTTCGGAAACGGCCTTGAAAACCGCCACTCGCTCGGCGCACATGGTAGAAGGGTAGGCGGCATTTTCAACATTGACCCCATCATAGATTTTGCCATTGGGGGTCAGCACGGCTGCCCCGACGGCGTAATGGGAATAGGGGGCGTAGGCCCAGTGTCGCACCTGGCGAGCGGCCTCAATCAATTGTTGGCGCATTTCATCGTTCAGAGGCATCCTGTTCTTCCTCCTTTGCTTCAGGGATCGGGTTCAAGCGGCGAGTGCGCACTTTGCGGATACGGCGCCCACTGATCTGCTCGACGGTCAATGTCCATCCTTCCACGCTGACCTGCTCTCCTCCAACCGGGACGCGGCCCATCTCCCCATAAATAAAGCCTCCCAGGGTATCGGCCACTTCTTTTGAATAGTGGGTTCCCAGCAACTCGTTGACATCGTCCAAATCCATGCGTCCCTGGATGAGAAACTCATCCGGACTGATTTGCTGGTACAGGGCCTCTTCGCTCTGGTCGTATTCGTCGCGGATCTCACCGACGATCTCTTCCATTATGTCTTCCAGGGTGACCAGGCCGGCCATGCCGCCGTATTCATCTACAACGATGGCCATATGCATACCATTATCCTGCATTTCGCGCAGCAGCTCATCTACCTTTTTGGCCTCAGGCACGAAATAAGCCGGGCGTAATAACTCACGAATAGAGCTGGAAGCACCGGCGCCCAGGCGGATACGCAGCAAATCCTTGGCGTACAGCACACCGATGACGTTGTCGATAGTTTCCTCGTAGACGGGCAGGCGGGAATGGCCGTATTTGATGATCTGCTGGATGGACTCTTCGGCCGACACGGTGACGTCGAGGGCGTTCACGTCAATACGCGGCACCATGACCTCACGGCAGAGGGTGTCGCCGAACTGGAAGATGGAATAGATCATCTTGCGCTCGGGTTTTTCCAGGCCGCCTTCAGGCTGCTCTTTTTCGAGCCAGGTGCGGAGGTCTTCGTCGCTCACCGGGCTGAAGCTGCTGCCCAGCTGGCTGTTCGAGCCGACCAGGGCCATCAGCAGGCGCGAGCATGGGCGTAATAAACCATCCAGAAAGGCGCCCAGCCCGCTCAGGCGCAGCGACCAGGCTTCAGCGCGACGCAGGATGCGGCCTTCGAGGGTGAATTCGAGCATCAGGACCAGCAGGGCGACCAGGAGCATGACCAGGGCAGCCGCCCCCAGACCGAAGGAAGCGCCAGCCAGGGCCTGGAAGAGCAGCAAAGCCAGACCGGCCAGCAGAAAGCGTACCAGCCCCAGGGCCAGGCGCAAGGATACGCGCAGGCTGGGCTTTTCGAGCAAACGCAAGGTGCGGTCGACGGCAGCGGGGTGCCGCTCACGCAAATCGATCAGGTTGGGCAGGCGCGCCTGGGTAAGACTGGCGCGCATGGCGATGACGACCAGGTCTAAAAGCAGGAAGAGGATAAAACCGGCCAGCAGGGTATTAGTGGTCACCTTTGTCCTGCTTCCGCAGCGGCCGGGAGGGCACACCCACCACCGTTTCTCCGGGTGGGACATCGTGGGTGACCACCGTCCCGGCGCCGGTGCGGGCGCCCTCGCCGATTTTAACCGGGGCTACCAGCATGGTATCGCTGCCGATAAAGGCATGGTCGCCTATCTCGGTCGGGTGCTTGTGCACGCCGTCGAAATTGCAGGTGATTGTCCCGGCGCCGATGTTGACGTCTACGCCAATAGTGGCGTCGCCGATATAGGAAAAATGACCCATCTTGGTGCCTGGGCCCAGGTAGGAATTCTTGATCTCGCCGAAATTTCCCATATGGACGCCTTTGGCCAGATGGGCGCCCTTGCGCAGCCGGGCGAATGGGCCCATGTCCACGCCGTCTTCGAGGACGGCCTTTTCCATTACGGCAGCCAGGATGGTACAGTCATTGCCGACGCGGCAGTCTTCCATGATGGTGTTGGGACCAATGGTACAACCGCAGCCTATGACGGTATTGCCGCGCAGGTAGGTGTTCGGCCAGAGGATGGTATCGGCGCCGATCTGCACTCCGCTTTCGATATACGTATTTTCAGGGTTGAGGATGGTGACACCCGCCAGCATGTGGGCCGTGTTGATCCTGCGGCGCATAATGGCCTCCGCCTCTGCCAGGCGCAAGCGGTCGTTGACCCCCAGGGCCTCTTCGGCGTCTTCCACGCACAGCGTCTCGACTGCCAGGCCGTCGGAGGCGGCCAGCTCCACCAGGCCGGTCAGGTAATATTCGCCGGCCGGCGAAACCGGTAGGCGCAGGAGCGCATCCCACAACCAGTCCCCCGCGATGCAAAATGGGCCGGCATTCAGCTCGCCCCCGGCCAACGCCTGGTCCTGCTCAACTACCGCCTGGACCCGGCCATCCGGTTGGCGTACTACCCTTCCGAGGTCGCTCTTTCCGCCAGCCATTACGGTCAGCAGGCTCAGCGGGCCGGGGTTGTGCTTTTGCACCTCGACCAGCCGCTGCAAGGTTTCGACCCGCAGCAGGGGTATGTCGGCGCAAGTGACCAGCACCAAGTCGACCTTGCCGGCCAGCAGCGGAGAGGCCATTTGCACGGCGTGGGCCGTGCCAAGCTGTGGTTCCTGGTAGACAAAGCGCGCACCTTCGCCAACCGCCTTTTGCACGGCTTCCGCGCCGTGACCGACCACCACTACGGGCGGTTCGGGGCTTAAGGCGGCGGCAGCCTTCAGGGAGTAATCGATCATCGGCTTGCCAGCCAGCGGGTGAAGCGCTTTGGGCAGGCTGGAATGCATGCGTTTGCCCTGCCCGGCGGCCAAAATAATGGTTGCGAACCTGTCAGTCATGGTTTCCTCGGGTTTTAAAGGAAAAGCGCGTGAACCACCACACCCTCTGATAACCTGGGTGGTGTTTTGCACGCTTTTCTCATTTTTCAAGATCGATCTCATTGCAGACCGTTCACAGGCTGGGGCACCTGGATTCGAACCAAGATCCACAGCTCCAAAGGCTGGTGTGCTGCCATTGCACTATGCCCCAATGAACGCCGGTACACTCCGGCGTGGATGTTTATTTTATCATAATAATGAAAAGATCAGGAAGGTTCTTCTTCGTCCAGGCCAGGGGCGAGACCCATTTTGCGGGCCTGCTCGTAGGTAATGGATTCTGAGCCGGGGGGCAGCGGGGCGCCGGACGCCGCCGCAGCTGTTTTCCAGAACGCTTCAACGTTTTCCGAATCCAGGCTGGACTGATGGCGGAACAGGGCAGCGAATTCTTCCGACGCCGGTTCATCGGCCGGCTGGGGAGCAGGGGGGGCAGCCGGCGGGGCTATCGGTTCGGTCTTCAACGCCGCGGCTGCGCCGGATTCCTGGACTGGCGTGAAAGGCGGGAGGGAAGGTTTGGCTTCCGGCCGGGGCGCGGCAGGCGCCTGGGTGGGGGCCAGCGCCAGGAGGTTCTTCTGAATGTTGAGGATTTCCTCGAAGGCCAGCGCCAGGCGCAGGGTCGGTCGCCCGGTGCGCAGGGCCAGCACGAGGGCGTAAGGGCCTACCGGCGAAAGCACCAGGTCAAACGCCAGGCCCTGTAAAGCGACCAGGTTCCTGGACTGGGGGGTTTCCAATAATTTCGAAACCTTTATGCTGGCATGCACGGTCTCCATCAGCGACTCGGACCAGCGGGTTTCGAACGAGGAATCGGGGAAACTGCCTGATTTAGCCACCACCTGCCCGTTTTCATTGAGCAGCAAAACCGCTAAGGCGCCCAGGTCCTGGCGCAAGCCAGAGAGCAAGACGGTCAGGCTGGAAATGGCAGCGGGAGCGTGCGTTTCGGAAGGGACCAGCATGGCGGGGGGAGTTTCGGGCCTGACGGGGCGCGGCTGGGGAGGGGGAGCGGGCGGGGGCGGAGGAACAGGGGGCGCGGTCTGACCGCTTTCGACCTTCAGGCAAGCATTGACCGCTTCCAGGAAGGAAGGGATATTCATAGGCTTGCGGAAAAAGGCGTCGATGCCCAGCTCTTTGGCCTGTTTTTCGAGGCTCATATCCTGCACGCCGGTGATGACAACGACGCGGATGCCCGGGTAACGCTTGCGGATCTTGCGCACCAGATCCAGGCCGGAGATGCCTGCCAGGCGGATGTCGGTGACCAGCACATCCACCGGGCGGCGGGAGCTGTCTAAGAGGGCCTCTTCGCCAGAAGGGAAAACGGCGATCTGGATTTGGGCGTCCATCTGGGTCAAGGCCGTTTGCAACCAGCGGCCAAGTTCCAGGGAATCGTCAACAATCAAGACACGCTTCATCGAACCTTTATCCCACTCGCCAACAAGCGGTGAAATGGTTGGGACTGATCTGGTTAAATTTGGGCTCTTCTACTTTGCAATGCGCCATGGCGACCGGGCAGCGCGGGTGAAAGCGGCAGCCGGAAGGTGGGCGCAGCGGGCTGGGCACATCGCCCGAAAGGATGATGCGATCGCGTTTGACGCGCGGGTCGGGGATGGGGATGGCTGACATCAACGCCTGGGTATAGGGATGGAGCGGGTTGCGGAAAAGATCCTCGCGGCTGGCCAGCTCGACCATCTTGCCCAGGTACATCACCGCCACCCGGTTGGAGATGTGCTCGACAACCGAGAGATTGTGGGCAATGAACAGGTAGGTCAGGCCCAGCTCCTCCTGCAAGTCCTTGAGGATGTTCAGCACCTGGGACTGGATGGAAACGTCCAGGGCAGAGACGGGCTCATCGCAGACGATGAACGAAGGAGCAAGGGCCAGCGCCCGGGCAATGCCGATGCGCTGGCGCTGTCCGCCGGAAAACTCGTGCGGGTAGCGGCGGGCGTGGTAATCCTCCAGCCCAACCCTTTTCAACATCTGGATGGCTACATCGTAGCGCTCCTTGGGATTGCCAATGTGATGGATGCGCAGGCCCTCGGCGACTGATTCACCAATGGGGAGGCGCGGGTCGAGCGAGGCGTAGGGGTCCTGGAAGATGATCTGCATGTTGCGGCGCATGTTTTTCAGCTCTTCGCCTTGCAGGTCGAAGATTTCCACCCCCTGGAACGTGACCGATCCGGCGGTGGGCTCGGTCAGGCGCAACATAGTGCGGCCGACGGTGGTCTTGCCACAGCCTGATTCCCCCACCAGGCCGAGCGTCTCGCCTTCTTTGATGGTAAAACTGACGTCATCTACCGCCAGAACCCAGGCAATGGTACGCTGCAGAATACCGCCGCGCACAGGGAAATACTTTTTCAGATTCTTAACGATAATCATATCCCTGGAGTTCTTCGGCTCAGTGACGGTCATGCTCATAAAATTCCTGTCATTCTTAGGATTACCTGGCCAGCGGGGCGTTAAAGTCGTCTGTGCTCTGGTACAGCCAGCAGCGGGCTTCGTGAGCGGTTTCAATTTCCGCCAGGTCGGGTTCAACCCGGGTGCAGATTTCCAGGTTATATTCCTGGCGGGCTCGGCAGCGCGGGGCAAAGCGGCAGCCCGGCGGTAAATTGACCAGGTTAGGCACCGAGCCGGGGATGACATCCAGGCGTTCGGACATGCGGCCGAGCACCGGGATGGAGCCGATCAATCCCTGGGTATAGGGATGGAGGGGTTTTTCAAAGAGCAACAGCACGCCGGTCTCCTCAACGATGCGCCCGGCGTACATGACCGCCACCCGGTCGGCCATTTCGGCAATGACGCCCAGGTCGTGGGTGATGAGGATGACCGAGGTTTTCATGCGTGTGCGCATATCGCGGATCAGGTCGAGGATCTGGGCCTGGATGGTCACGTCGAGAGCAGTGGTTGGCTCATCGGCGATCAACAGGGTCGGGTTGAGGGCCAGGCCCATGGCGATCATGACGCGCTGCGCTTGCCCGCCAGACATTTCGTGAGGATAGGCTTTGGCCTTCTTGGCGGTGTCGGGGATGCCGACCAGCTTGAGCAGCTCGACGGCCTTTTCCCAGGACGCCTCCTTGGACATGTTCTGGTGGATTTGCATTACTTCTCCCACCTGGTCGCCGACCATGAAGACAGGGTTGAGGCTGGACTGCGGCTGCTGGAAAATCATCGAGATGCGGTCGCCGCGCATGCGGGTCATCTCGGCTTCGGTGAGTTTGAGCAGGTCGTGATTTTCGAAGAGGATCTGGCCTTCGATGATTTTGCCGGGAGGCCCGACCAAGCGCATGATCGAGAAAGAAGTGACGCTTTTACCGCAGCCCGATTCGCCCACCAAGCCAAGCACTTCCCCCGCCCGGACGTAAAAGTCGACGCCATCGACGGCTTTGACCACGCCGTCTTCGGTGTAAAAATAGGTTTTTAGACCACGTACTTCGAGAACTTTGTTTGCCTGGGCGAGTGTATTACCCATAACCATACCTGTACTCCTTAAAGTTAATGTCCGGCTAAAGGGAAATGCAGTCCGGCGAAAATGGGTTGTATGTACCGGCAAAAAGTCAAGCCAGAAAAGATTGTCGATATTATATCTTTAATATAGAAAAAGGTGGAAGGAGAAGTAAGTCGTCGTAAAGAATATTGGAGACGACCATCGGGATCAAATTCTCAATTTTCTGAAAGCTACCTGGATGCGATTGGGGTTGTTTGCGAATTTTGGTCATTACCCAAAAGTGACCATAGAAAGGTTCATATTGTATGCCGAATGACGATTCACCACAAAATTCACGAAATATATGAAATACACAAAACGGACGAACAAAAAAAAGAAAGCCTTTTCTTCTTTCGTGTATTTTGTGTGGTTTGTGGTTTATTAGGGTGAAGCATGTTATGCCGAACTCACCTGATTAGCATGAGTTCAGGCGGCTTTCTTGCGTGCTGTCAGGACACTGCCAACGACGGCGACAATCAAGCCGACGGCCGCCATAAGCATTTTACTGGTGCCAATGGCGGTGGAATGAGATAGCCCGATATAACCAGCCAGGAGGGCCACTGCAATGATGAGCACACCAACGACGATCAATCCGACGCCAATCAGTTTTGTAGACATTTGAGATTCCTTTGGTAGAAATTGGATTGGGTTGTTTTATCTGGAAAACCATCCTATTATAGTACCGATGACGCATAATGCAGGTTAGTTTACCAAAATGGCGAGTTTGTTACCTGCGCGGCGACAAGATCCCAAAGGTCTTGAAGACCTTTAGGATCCAGGTGAATTTTAAAGAGTTCAGATCCCTGCGCCGGTTAGGATGTTGAGCAGCTTATCCATCTGGGCCGTCAGGAGCGGGTGGGTGATTTCGAACAACTCGATGGCCTGGGTCAGCCGGGCGCTGAGGGAGGTATTTAATTCAGGATCGATTTCACCGGAACGGGCGAGTAAATCCTTAACGTCTTTGACCAGTTGCTGGAGCAGCTCGCTCTGATCCGGATCGACGGTTTTGGTTTTCTGTAATTCGGCGTGCAGTTGTTCGAGTTCTTTTTTCAGGGGTTCGTTGTCCATGAGGGGCTCCTTTTACCAAGAAAACCCTAAAGGTCTTGAAGACCTTTAGGGTTTAAACTAATCATCCTCAGCGAACCATTGGCTTTGTCCTTCAGTAACCAAGGATGTATGAAGATCGACGTATTGTTCCTTGCCACCAAACCAATCCAACACAGTACTTCGCTGCAGGTGGGTTGGCTTTTCGGAAAGGATCGTGTGATATGACGAATATTTCCATTCACGAAAATCTTCAACGAATTGATGCTTTTGTGGGTTTTGGTGAATGTATGCAATGACCCGAAAGAACTGGCGGTCGCTGGTAATCGGCACACTCCCGAAGGGATGTTGAAAGAGGTACCGGTTCGCCCGTAGGCTTTGTTGATCGACTTGGCGTAGGCATTTAAGAAGTCGGAGAATTTTTTGGATGGATATAAGTCTCTTGAAACCCTAAGGGTCTCAGAGACCCTTAGGGTTTGGTCTAGGGATTGTGGTAATTGAATCTCCTCCTCCGCTTTGATTCTCACCAACAGGTGAAAATGATTTTTTAGCAAACAATACGCGAAAGTCTGGGCGACAGGTTGTATGTATTTAGTATAGAGCAGCAAGAAGTACCCGTAATTACGTTCTTCAATGAAAACATCCTCGCGGTTGACGCCTCGATTGTAAATGTGGTAGTACGTATCGTGGAATAAAAGAGAAGGGCTGGTCAAGGTTTCAGTCTCTTATTACTTCCAAACCCTAAAGGTCTTAAAGACCTTTAGGGTTTTCTTCAAGACCTTTAGGGTTTGATCTGGGTTGGGTTTATTTGCATGCCGGCCCGTAATCCAGGTTCTCGATGCCCCACAGGGCGCTGCGGGCGGTGACGTCCGTCTCGAAGCCGCACAGGTCGGTGCGGGCGGCGGTCAGCTTCAACTGGAAGAAGAGCGGCAGGGTGGGCAGGTCCTGGGCGAGGATACGCTCGGCGTCCTGCTGGCCCTGGGTGTACTGGTCAGGCTGGTCGGGGCGGGCCTGCGTGGCTTTCTGGCAGGCGGCGTCGTAGTCTTTGTTGCTGTAGCCGGTCACGTTGCCGGTCAGCCAGTCGTTGTCGGCAGTGGGGATCTGGTCGGATTCGTAGAGGAAGCAGGGCGGCTGGGCGCTCGAATCCCAGGCGTACTCGGCCAGGTCGAAACTGCGCCCAAACAGCGGGCCATCCGGGCCGGCGGCGTAGAGGACATCGGTGGTGAGGGACTTGACGTCCACCTGCACGCCGCATTCCGCCAGTGAAGACTGGATAATGTTGGCGATGGCCACGCGCAGCGGCGCCTGCGTGGTCAGGTAGGTGACCGCCAGGGGGGCGCCGTCGGTTTCGCCGGTCACGCCCTGGGCATGCCGGATGGGGTCGCTGCCCTGCTGCGTCCAACCAGCCTGATCGAGGAGCTGCTTACCAGCATTGACATCGTGCGGAAGGGGCTTCAGGTCGGCCAGGTTGAGGGGATGGTCAGGCGGCAGGTAACTGCCCGGCACGGAGACCAGGTTATAGAGCAGGTCGCTGACGATTTTCTGGCGGTCGATGCAGTAAGCAAAGGCCTGGCGCACGCGCACGTCCCCGAAAAAATCCGGGCGGCCAGTGGTCGGGGTGGAATTGTTATCGTAAGCGGCAGGGCGGATGCCGAAATCGAGGTGTTCCCATTCAGGGCCCTGGCCGGTGAACAACTGGATCTTTTTGGCGGTGCGCAGGTCGAAGATAGACTGGTAATCAGCGCTCTGCAGGGCGGTGTTATCCACCAAGTCGCACTCGCCGGCCAGAATGGAGGACAGGCTGCTGTCAGCCGGCTCGCCGACAAAGCGATAAACCAGCTTGTCGAACTTGGGCAGGCCCTCGGAGGAGCGGAAATAGCTGGGGTTCTTGCTGAGGGTGATGTGGTCGCCGGCGACCCATTCATCGATGACGTAAGGGCCCCAGCCCAACGGTCGGCGGGTGGACTGGTCGGAGGTGAGCAGGTCGGCCGGGCTGGTGCTGCCCCAGGCGTGTTTGGGCAGAGGTAGGAAGAAATTATCGTCGTATTGCTCCGGCAGGTAACCGGGCAGGCCGGTCCAACGTACGGTCAGGTCATCTACTGCGCTGTAGGAAGAGGTGCGGTCGACGATCTTTTTGGAGGTGGGGGTGGCCGGGTCGGCGGCCAACGTATAGGAATAGACCGAATCGGCGGCGGTGAGCGGCTGGCCGTCTGACCAGGTGATACCGGGCTTGAGCTTGAAGGTGGCCGAGAGCTGGTCCATCTGCACGGCGGTTTTGCCATCCCAGGGGACGGCGCAGTCGGCGCCGGTGCAGCCCGAGGGCAGGTATTTCACTCCGCTGGCCAGGGAAGACAGGTTGCCGCTGGCGTCGACCATTTCGTCGCCCGCCTGGACGATGACGGGTTGGATGGCGGCGCTGCCATCCGCCAGGTTGGGCAGCTTTTCGAGGATGACCGGGGAGGGGATGAAATTGCGGGTATCGATCGGGCCATCATAGATGGCTTCGAGGACGTTCCACATATCCCGGGCGGCACTGCCGTAGACGTAGAGAGAGGTGGGTTCCTGGCCCAGGCAAACCACCAGGGTGCGTGAAGCGGGGGTGGGGGTGACCGGTACAGCGGAAGGCGTGGCTGGGAGACCCGGCGTGCGGGTGGCGGAGGGCGCCTGGGCGGGCGCAGCGGCGGGAGGTTTCGCCTGACAGGCGGCCAGGGCCAGCGAAATAAACAGGATCAGGCAGCCAAATCCTCTGGCCAGGTTTTTTCGGGAAGGCATAAATTCTCCTTGGGGCAGCAATAAGGGGAATTATACCGCGCAAAGAAAGAGGGAGCGCTGTCATGCCATAGGGGAGGCGGGGTCAGGCGCCGCGGCCGCGCATGCGCGGGTCCATAATGTCGCGCAGGGCGTCGCCCATCAGGTTCCAGCCCAGGGTGAACATCAGCAAGGCGATCCCCGGAAAGACGACGATGTACCAGTAGGTCGACAGGACCGGAATCCAGTTGCGAGCAAAGCTGATCAACTGGCCCCAGTCCGGATAGCCAACCTCGGTGCCGATACCCAGGAAGCTGAGCGCAGCAAAGTTGATCACGATCGAGCCAATATCCATCGAAGCTACCACCAGGACGGGATAAACTGCATTGGGAATGATATGCCGGAGCAGGATACGCATATCTTTCACGCCCACTACCCTGGCCGCCATCACATACTCGCGCTCGCGCACGGAAAGGATATCGCCGCGGATCAGGCGGGCGTAACCCATCCAGCCAAAGGTTACCAGGGCAATCACCGGGGCCCAGATGCCCTTGCCAATCTTGGGCGACAGGATGGCCGAGAGGGTCAGGGCCGCCATGATGAATGGGAAGGCCATAAAGACCTCGGTGATACGCATGAGCACCTCATCCACCCATCCGCCGTAATACGCCGAAATAGATCCCAACAGAATGCCGATGATGACGCAGATACCTACCACGATCACACCCACAAAAATGGCCGTGCGCGTGCCCCAGATGACGCCGTAGAAGATATCCCACTGTCCGGACGCTGTGCCAAAGGGATGCACCCACTGATTTTGGCCGAACAGCCTCATCCAGAAAGCTACGGGCGGGGCGGTGTGGGTCCAATCGGAACCGGGCCCGCGCGGGGTGCCGCCGAAGCCATCCCTGGGGATCTGGGCGATCATAAAGGTATTGCCACGCACGTTGATAGGCGCCGGACAGATCAACGGCGCAATAATGGCGATCAAGATGAAGAAAGCCATCAAACACAGGCCGGCTATCGACAACGAATTGCGAAAAATACCCCTATAGATGCGGTAAAGCTCCGGACCGATGATCCTTTCCAGGCGCCCAATCTTGCGCTCGGGAAGCTCGCCGGCCAGTTTTGCGATTTCAGCAGGTAGGGCTTCACCCATATTAACTCTCCTTCAGCTTATGATAAGCGCACACGTGGGTCCAGGAAGCCATACAAGACGTCCACGACCAGGTTGGCCAGGATTAAAATGAAAGCAGTCAGCAAAGTAAATGCCAGGACGGTCACTACATCGAGCTGGGCGGCGGCTGAGGCGGCCGCTGAACCAATCCCGGGATAATCAAAGATAGTCTCGGTAAACACCACGCCGCCTAATAAACCGGCCACCTGTAAGCCGCCCAGCGTCACCACCGGGATGAGGGCATTGGGACGGGCGTGTTTATTGACCACGTTATTTTCAGACATGCCTTTGGCGCGGGCAGTCACGACGTAATCCTGGCGCAGGGTTTCCAGCATGGATGAGCGCGTCACGCGCAGGAAGACCGCCCAGGAGACGTAGCTGAGGGTAATCACCGGCAGCACCAGGTGGCGGATGGCATCCCACAGAATGTCGATCCGGCCGTTCAGGATGGCATCGATGGTTACCAGCTTGGTATATTCGTGGTAAGTAGGCAAGCGCATCACGGCGATGGCCCAATCGGATAAGCGCCCGATGGGAAACCAATGCAATTGGGCGTAAAAGAACATCAACAGCATCAAGCCTAAAATGAAGGTTGGGAAGGAATACCCGATGATACTTAAAATGCGTGCGACCTGATCGATCAGCTTGTTGTGGTTAACCGCCGCAGCAATTCCCAGCCAGATGCCGATGCCCACGATGGGGATGATGGCATAAACGGCCAGCTCAACCGTGGCGGGGAAGCGATCTTCGATAATGGCAGCAATCTCTCGGTTGCCTGAACGAGAATAGCCAAAATCGCCGCGCAAGATGCCACCAATCAATTGTCCACTCGTATCGACTCTGCCTACCAGCCAGTGCCAGTACTGCACATAAATTGGATCGTTCAAGCCATAACGTTTGATGATGCCCTCCATTATCGCCTGGTTCTTCGGAATATCGCGTACATACAAAGCAGAGCGTTCCTCGGGACTGAGGAACTGGAGCATGGTGAAGATGAGCATGGTTACACCAATTAAAATGACCGGGAGGATCAACAAACGCCTGATGATGTAATTTAGCATGCATTTCTCCTAAAACACTTTTTCACCGTTCTGACCAACAGCGAAGGGGACTTCGCTCATCCCCACAGTCTGCAGGGGGGTTAGGAAACCCACGCTACCGGATTATGGCCATATTGCACGGATACAGGATGTTGCTCAGAGCGGTAAAAAGGTGTAGGCCGGGGAAGCCCGCCAGTATTGCAATCTGGTAAGACTTCCCCAGGCCCAAAAACACTTTAGAAATTAGTCTTTTGAAAGTACGTAGAAGTATACGTCTGCGTAGATTGGATTGTTGTAATAGCCATGCACCCAGCGCTGCTCGAAGTGCTTGCCTAACTGCTCAGCCAGCAGAACAGTGGGCACGTTGTCATAGAAGAGCTGGTTGAACTGGGCGTAGATGGCGGCGCGCTTGGTCGGATCAGTTTCTTTGGCGCCACTCGTGATGATCGGAGCGAAGGCGTCCAGCAAGTCTGCGGGCATGCCCTGCTTACTGGAAAAAGCGCCGCCCTTACCAGCGTAGGTGAAGGTCCAGTTATGCGGATCGGGGATGTCCTCAATCCAGCCGAGGATGAAGAAGGGGAACTTCTTGGCCTGGTAGCCTGACAGGTAGGCTGGCCACGGCAGACCCACAGCCTCGACCACGAATTTCGGGTTGACCCCGGAAACAGCTTGTTGCCAGATCTGGGCTACAGACTGGCGAGCGGTGTTGCCGGTGTTGTAGGCAATTGAGAAGCGGAAGCCGGTATCCCACAGCGAGATTGTGCCGTTGGGATCAGGAGTGTAGGTCCCATCTCCGTTATCCTTCCACTTGGAAGCCTTGAAGAAATCCGTGCACTTCTGCGTGTCGAAGGTGTACTTGGGGGTCTTGTCGGAGTCCCCGATCATGCCGAGGAGCATGACGTCATTGGCCTGGGTGCCGTAACCCTGCTGGACGTCCTGGATATAGGTTTTCCAGTCAAAGCAGTAGGCGAAGGCCTTGCGGACATTTATGTCAGAGAAGAAGTTGGCCGGAATACCATTGCCATCCAGCTTGCCGGAACCGATGAAGTTGTTGCCGCCGCTGGTGTTAATCGCGAAGTTGAAGAAGGCGTCCGTACGAGTTGACGCCGTGGACCTTGTCATACACACGCGCAGGATTGTTGGGGTTGGTGGCATCCGGCTGGCATTGATAGGTGGAAGCATCGCAGCGGTCACCGACCATGGTATCCATCTGCGGCCAGTCAGCGGCTGAACCAACAGCTGCATAGTCTGCATCACCGGCTTTGAAAGCTGCCAGGCGGGTGCTGAACTCATCCACTTCCTTGACAATTACGTTCTTGAGCTTGGGCGCGCCGGTAGGGGCCCCATCCCACATGGGATCCTTCATCCAGTAGTTTTCGTTGGACTTATAGACGATGGAGTCTTTCGGGGTCCAGCTAACCAGGATGTAGGGGCCGGAGCCATTTTCGCCAGAACCCAGAGCGGTCTTGTTAACTTCTTCCGAAGTGGGAGCATAGAAATTCTGCCAGGTGGCGCAGTCGCCATCCCAGCCGCCATTGGCAGCAACCCATTTCTGCTCACGAATGGCGCCCCACATGGTGCCGGACAGAGTGGAGAGGAATGGTCCCCAGGGTTGGGCGAGTTTAAAGGTGACCGTACCTGCTGAATCGTCGGCAACGATCTTGCTCTTGACATTATCGCAGACTGCCTTGAGCGTGGCGGGATCGATCTTGGAAAGATTTTCCCGGTTGTCCATTACACCTACAGCAGGATCAACACCGGCTTTGGTCATATCATCTGCGGTGATCTGGTCGGCCACATCGTTATCGGGGGTCGAGCCGAGGATCGGCTCAGAAAACAGCCACTGCGGGGAAATCGAGCCGCCGGACAGGATGCCCTGCTGGATGCTGAAAGCCACATCGCCGGGGGTCAGGTCGTCGCCGTTGTGGAACTTGACGCCGGTGCGGATCTTGAAAGTATAAGTCAAACCATCCGCTGAAATGTCGCCGTTGGCCTGTGAAGGCACTTCGGTCGCCAGCATGGGTACGAAATCGTTGATGCTGTCCTTCTTGTAGAAGATCAGCGTGTCATAGAGATTATTGATCACACCGCCAGACATGTTATCGTACGCCAGGGCCGGGTCGAGGGTATCGATGTCGCCGATGGTATAGTCATTGAACGTGGTGGGATCCTTGGATTTGAATGTTGCGGCAGCCGGTACAGCCGGTGCAGCAGGGGCAGCAGGGGCAGCAGGGGCAGCAGGCTGGCAGGCGGTTAGGACCATGCTCAGCATAACTACAGCAGTGAACAGTACGAAAAATTTAGAACGCATTTTCTCCTCCATTTTGAGAATTGGTTAGGTACGGGAAGACATTGTGAAAAATCAGGACCATTTTGTTCGCTATCGATACATCACCTCCTTATGTCCAAACCTTATACCATGTGACAAGCAACAGAATGCCCAGACGATATTTCACGCCATTCCGGACGCTTTTCGGCGCAGATTTCGGCTGCCAGGGGGCAGCGCGTGCGGAAACGACACCCGGAAGGGGGATTTACCGGTGAGGGCACATCCCCGGTCAGGATGATGCGCTGCCGTTTCTCTTCGATGAAAGGATCCGGGATGGGTACGGCCGATAGAAGGGCCTGGGTGTAAGGGTGCAAGGGATGAGTATACAACTCATCCTGGCCGGCCAGCTCGACGATAATCCCCAGGTACATGACTGCCACGCGGTTGCTGATATGGCGGACTGCCGAAAGGTCGTGGGCAATAAACAGATAGGTCAACCCCAGCTTTTGCTGGAGGTCTTCGAGCAGGTTGATTACCTGCGCCTGGATTGAAACATCCAGGGCAGAAATTGGCTCGTCGCAAACGATCAGATCAGGATTGAGGGCCAGGGAACGCGCCAGGCCGATGCGCTGGCGCTGGCCGCCAGAAAATTCATGCGGGTAGCGGTCGATGTAGGCCTGGTTCAAGCCGACCAGGCCAAGCAGTTGGCGGACGCGCTCGGTCTTTTCGTGGCCGCTGGCAATCTCGTGCACCATCAGCGGCTCGCCGACGATATCTTCCACGGTCATACGCGGGTTCAGGCTGGCATACGGGTCCTGGAAAATCATCTGAATACGGCGGCGGATGTGGCGCAGCTCTTCACCGTGGATCTTGGTCAGATCGACGCCATCAAAAATGACATGACCGCTGTTCGGCCGGTAAAGCTGCAGCAAGGTGCGGCCGGTGGTGGTTTTACCGCAGCCCAATTCTCCTACCAGCCCCAACGTTTCCCCTTCTTTAATGTCGAAACTGACCCCATCCACGGCGTGGACGTAGCCAGTCGTGCGCTGAAAGACGCCGCGGCGGATGGGGAAATGCATGACAAGGTTTTCGACCCTGACCAAATATTCTTGATCGCTCATACCCGTTCCTTCCCCGTTGCAACGTCTACCCAACAAGCCACCGAATGCTCAGGTCCAACCGATAAGAGGCGGGGATTCTCATGGAAACAGTGATCAACGCGGAATTTGCAGCGGGGGGCAAAAGGACAAAAACTCGGTTTTTGGAACAGTACCGGCGGGATGCCTTCGATAGAAATCAGGCGCTTCTTCCCGCCCAGGTCCAGGCGGGGCAGGCTGCCCAAAAGGCCTATGGTATAGGGATGGGTGGGATTTTTATACAGCTCTTTTACACGGGCTTCTTCGATAATAAAACCGCCATACATGACGTTGACGCGCTCGGCCAGACCGGCGACGATGCCCAGGTCGTGGGTGATCCAGATAATGGCCATGCCTAGCTCATCGCGTAAGCGCTTGACCAGCTCTATGATCTGGGCCTGGATGGTCACGTCCAAGGCGGTGGTTGGTTCATCGGCGATCAAAACCTGGGGAGTGCAAATCAGGGCCATGGCGATCATGGCGCGCTGGCGCATCCCGCCTGAGAACTGGTGCGGGTAATCGTTCATGCGGTCGCGGCCGTTCGGAATGCCGACCATGTTGATCATTTCGGCGACCCGCTCGAGGGCCTGCTTATGGGTCAGTCCGTTGTGGATCTCTAACGGTTCGGCGAGCTGCTGGCCAATGGTCAGCACTGGGTTGAATGAAGTCATGGGATCCTGGAAGACCATACTGATCTGTGCGCCACGCACGTGGCGGATCTCTTCCTGGCTCATTTTAAGCAAATCATGTCCCTGGTACATGGCGGAGCCTGCCACAACCTGCCCGGGAGGCGAAGGGATCAGTTGAAGAATGGAAGAAACTGTGACACTTTTTCCACAACCACTTTCGCCAACTATCCCCAGCGTTTCCCCTCTTTAAGTTTGAACGAAACACCATTGACTGCATGAACGACCCCTTCACGCGTGCGAAATTGAGTTTCAAGGCCTTGAACGTTTAATAATTCGGCCATGCAACTATTATCCTTTTAGGTAGAGATCGGGGCAGTAATACACCATCTTTGTTTCTTAAAGCGGAATTCCTATTAGTATACCTTGAAAAATTTTGTATGTCAAACAAAGGCTTCAGAAATGCCGGAACAACGGGAACCCCACCAGTAGTGTGATTGCCGCTAATAACGCCTTCATCCACCAAATGTGGGCATCCAGGCCGGATAAAGTTGAAGACCTCTGCCTGCGTTTGAATTTCAAATCGGTTGAGAATTATAGCATATCAACATGAAAGACCCGCTTGTCAAGTGATAATTGATGAGCGTTCTCTAATACCTGCCCTTCAGCGCGGTTATAATTGGCCCATGCTGGTCGACCTGACTCCCCTGGAAGAGCTCAACATAGAAATATGGATGGTGGAGAAAAAAGCTGATGAACAAGCTTAGCTTTATCGGTGGTGGATTATTGATTGGGATGCTGCTGGCCGGCCTGGCCGGCCTGTCCGGCTGCAGGCCAGACCAGGCTGTCCCTGCGACGGCGGCGACGAATGCCGGAAATCCGACAGGAACCCTGGCAAGCGCAACGCCGTCTTCACCGGCGAGCACCGTGGCGGTGACGGCGACGCCGCCAGCGGAAATAACCCTTTCCCCTACGAAAACTAAAAAAGCTGCTGCCACCAAAACAAGCTATACGGCAACACCCGACACGCGCTTGAAACCAGACCAGTGGCGTGACTGGCCTTATATCCCTACCCTATCGCCCCGGGCGATCGAAATCTACAAACAAGGGCTGGCGATGGGCACCGACCCGCATGCCTTTTCAGTGGTGGGCGACTGCCAGTCCCTCGCGGGGGTATTCCTGGGTATGTACGACAATCCCTACGGATATCACCTGGACCCGGCCTACGGTTATCTCAAGGATACGATTGCTTATTTCAAGGGCTCGTTTGGCCGGCAGGGGGTGGCCTCACGGGGCGGTTTTACCGCGGCAACCATTCTTTCACCGCTGCAGGCCGACCCGGAGGTGTGCAAGCCGGGTGAGACGCCGCTGACTTGCGAGTTCCGCATCCACAACCCGAGCATCTTGATCATCACCCTGGAAGTCGGCAGCCCGTCCATCGTCCAACATTATGAGATGTACCTGCGCCAGATCCTGGATGAGAGCATCGCCCACGGCGTGCTGCCGGTGCTGGCGACCAAGGCGGACGTGGCCGAGCTGGGCAACGGCGTGCACGTGATCAATCCGATCATCGCCAAACTGGCCTACGAATACGACCTGCCGCTGTGGAACTTCTGGCGCTCGGCCCAGCCGCTGCCCAACCACGGCATCGATCCCACCCGGGATGGGTTTCATTTGAACCAGGATGGCTACAACCTGAAGAGCTTCGTGGCCTTGCAAACCCTGGACGCCATCCGGCGCGCCGTGGCCGGTCTCCCGCCTGTGTCGCCTGGCCAGTCGTCTGCCAGTCCCACTCCTACCCCAGGCGCAGACCAGGCCGTCCTACCGGCCGCGCTGCCGCTGTGCAACGCCAACGCCAACTGCGTGGCTTTCGGCCTGGAGGAGAGTCTGGACGGCGACCTGGAGTACAAGGGGGTGTACTGGTTCAACCTTTCCTCGGGGAAAATGATCCAGGCGGCGCCGGACGGGTTCAACCTGCAAAGCGTTTCGCCGGACGGGAAAACCTTGCTGGTCAACCAGGATAGCCAGCTTTTTATCACGCCGCGCAGCGGCGGAACCCAGGTGAAAATTAGCGACCAGTTCTTCGATTTCAGCAAACAATCGGCCTATTGGATGGCGGATGGAAAAAGCGTGGCCTGGATTGGCAGCGATCAGGGTAAAACTGCCCTGGAGTTGTACGATGTGGCCAGCGCTTCATCCAAGATTTTATCCTCCTCAGGCGACCAGCCGATGGCCCTGTTCCCTTCGCCCGACCCGCAAGGGATATACTGGCAGAAAGGCGCCTGCACAGCGCGGGGGGTATGCAACCCGGAACACGTGTGGTACACCAGCCTGGATGGAAAACCTGCCCAGGAACTCGACAACGTGATCGACCCGGTCTTTTCGCCGGACGGCAAATCGTTTGCCTACATGGACCCGATGTATGACCGGGCCGGCCAGTTCAACGATAAGCTGGTCATCGAAAATATCCAGACCCGCCTGGCCAGCCGCAGGCTGATTGTCTTCCCGGCCGCTGAAGGGTACGAAGTGCGCAACCGCCTGGTAAACTATTCCTGGTCGCCCGACAGCACGAAGTCGCTGGCGATCATCGATGACCACAGCAATTACTTTGAGAAAACGCTCATGCTGCACACCTACATCACTGACTTGAACAGCGGGATGCTGGTTCAATACATGCAGGACAAACGCCTGGCCGGCATGCAGCCCCAGGCGGTCTGGTCGCCGGATGGCAAGCGGGTATTGCTAACCCTGGCGGACGAAGTGAAAAATCCGAACTTCAATTACCGGGTCAACATGCAACTGTTGGACCTGACCACCAGCCAGGTGAAGGCCTTCGACCAGGTGCCAGAGCTTATCGGCCCGAATTATACTTACATCACCAATATTTACTGGCCTAATTTTCAGCCATGAACGGGTGGGAGAGGCTCGCTCCTTGGGTATGAAGGGGATGTTATAATATCATCAGGAAATCATGATGGGCGAAGCATTCTATAATACTTCTAAACCTACGGTCAACCTCTCTGGCGTCAAGCTTTCTACTGACATGCACCCGGCGGGCTTTCCGCCGCTGACGGGAGAGGTATTGGAAAGCATTGTTCAACGCATCGTTAACCAACTACCGGTTGAAAAGATTATTCTTTTTGGGTCTTATTCCAACATATCCGATTCACCGACGCCTGACAGCGATATTGATCTGCTTATCATCATGGAAACATCGGAATCGTTAACCAAACGAGTTTTATCGGTCTCGCGTATCCTCCGTCCACGGCCTTTCCCAATGGACATTCTCGTACGTACTCCCCAGGAAATTACTACATTGCTTGAAAGTGGCGATGACTTCTTTGTAGAGGTCATGACCCAAGGCAAGATTATTTATGAGCGGGAAAACTGACCCGAATTTTTCTATTTCCTGGAAAGCCTGGATCGAGCGGGCAGATGAAGATTATTTGCTTTCCCAATCAGCCATAAGGCGTAAATCGCCTCTAACTTACGGGGCTACCTTTCACGCCCAACAGTGCATCGAAAAATATCTCAAAGCGTTATTAATCTCCCGGAAAGTCGATTTTCCCCGAACTCATGATTTAGCGGCCCTGGGATATCTATGCAAGCAAGCCGGGATTATTTTGCCGGTAGATGATGATGCTCTGGAGTTTTTGACAGCCTATGCGGTGGAAACGCGCTACCCTGGGACGCAACCCACAGTTGAAGAATCAAAAGAAGCCTTAAAACTTGCCCGGATTGTACGCCAGTTCATCAAAAGAACTTTATCCTAATAGGGTTGTCTGCTCAAAGAAACTGGGAGTGGCTTGAAATAATGGGCTAACCCGGGCGTTGGGCTTCGTCGAGGAGAGTTGTTATCTGGTCGGTTTTCCCAGAATGCCGCATTTAAGTTGACAGTCTTAACCTCTAAGTGTAAACTAATCTTAAACATCAAAATTCGCCAGGGGAAAATCCGGCAAACCAGGGAATTAAGTGTCCTGATATGACCTCACAAAAAACCACCTAAACCGACTGCTGGCGTTTCTGTTGGCTGCAATTTTACTGGCAATAGCAGCCTGCAGTGTGCCTTTTAACACCGGCGCTTCTTCTGCCCCGACGGCAGCGCGGTCAGTGCCGGTGACTCCCCCACCGCCCACCATCACCCCCACGCCGGAATTTCTTACTCCCATGCAGCAGCTCATCCGCAGCCTGCAGGTTAAGGATGACGCCCCGGTTGGACTACCCACTATCATCGATATGAACAGTCCGGGCAGCGGCGCGCAGCAGCAGGTAACCTACTTCAACCAGGTGCTGGACACGGTTTCCAAGAGCAAACAGATTAACGTACTTACCACAACCGCCAATTACGCCTCACGCGCCCTGCTGCCAGGCGAGACGGTGCAGAATACCATCGTCATCCAGTACGTAGACAGCCTAACCACCGCCTTCGCCCTCAACACGGAAAAGAATGGGGCGCATACTTATTTTATCAACCCGCAGGGTTCGGCTTTCGAGCTGTACCTGTTCGCCCAGAACAGCGCCGGTATTATTTTCTTCGAAAACGACCCCACCCAGGCGCAGACCATCCTCAATATGCCTGACCTGACCACTGTGCAATGGTTCACCGTCAGACAGCTCACCTTACAGGACAAACAGAAGCTCCCAGCAGAAGTCTGGACGTTCTTGCAAGCGCAGTACGCCAGCATAAACAAAGAGGCCAAACTCGATGACGCGGTGGCCAATGGGCCTACCTGGCTGACCGTGCCGGTAATTGCCTGGAGCGCGCAGAATGGGACTCAGACGGTCTACATCAATCCGGCTTCTTTCGATGTCCATGTCGAAGAAAATTCGACCTACCTGCCGGGAAAGACAGACCGCGGGGTGATGCTGCTTCTGCCGCTGGGAAAATTCCCGGCCCAACTGCAGCGCCCAACCGAACAGATCACCGAAACTCCAACTCCCAGCGCCACGTCGACCAAGGCGCCCAAGAGGACCCTAACCAAGAAGCCAGGGAAGAAGACCCCCACGCCCAAGCCCACGCCGGTTGTGTCGCCTACCCAGGTGAACCTGCTCCAGGAAAATATGGATGCCTTTAAAAAAGGCCAGGTCTCGATCCCCAACGAAAAACTCTTTCGCTCCTCGACGGGCGCCAGCTCTTCGTTGGGCGTGCCAGACACACGCGATGTGGGCCTGTCGTGGGGATTCTTCGTGCAGGGGGTGTATCTGGGCAGTATGGATATTCAATCCAAGAATGCCCCGGCGAAAATCCGCATTGCGGTTTTCGGGTTCACCGATGCGGATGGGATGCCTTTCTTTATCCCCTTCCAACTGGGGGTAGACCTGGACCATTCAATCATTATTCAGTACGACCCGAACCGGACGATCAGCTCCCTGGATAACGAACGCCCGATCACGCTGAAGGTATCGGATACACAAGACGCCCTGCAAACCAATGTAGATGAACCGGTATTGTTCTTTCTAATGCGGGCGGCGCCGCCATTCCCATTCTCGGACTCGGACGGTTATTATATCCACGCCCATGAAGCGCAGTACAACGTGGCCGACCAGGCCCTGCGGTTTATCAAGACCGCCTCGGGTGGCAGCCTCAACCAAATGCAGCTTCCCGGGTATGTGAATACATTGAAGGTGCAGAACACAATCCTGCCGCTGACGGAGAACCTGATCCTGCCGCAGGCGCCGTAAGGGATAAATCCTAAAGCCGCTGGTCGCAAATCTGGCGGTATCCGCAGGCAGCGCAGCGCGCCGGGGATTGGTGCGATCGGTTGGCGTCGCCGGATTTTTCCTGCAGGCGCATCTCAGACAGCCGCTCCATCAGGCTGGCTTCTAGCTCGGGAGTAAAATCGATGGCGAAGGTGCGGTTGCGGTAGCGTAACAGGCCGTGAGGCGGTCGTTTGCCATACACTCTAAACACCAGCAGGCCATAGGCGGCTAACTGGTAGATGTGGCTGTCATACGGTTCGGAGGGAGCGTACGAGCTTTTTACTTCGACCGGGATAAGCAAGCCGTCTTGCTCTACCAGGTAATCCGGCTTGCCGACCAGGCTAGACTGCGGGTCGAAGAGGGGTTTTTCTACTTTGCCACCCTGTCCGGTATCGGTATAGACCACCCGGCCGGCCGGCAGACCGCCAGCCTTGCGCCGCCGGGCTGCCATCCAGAACAGCGCCAGGGCAAGGAGGATGAGCAATAAAGGCAGCAGGAAGATCATGCTGGCTACTTCAACCACTGCAGGGTCAGCAGAATGACCAGCATGATCAACCCCAGGGCCAGGATGGCCCACCCTCCCAGGCGCAGCAGCCCGGCTGCCAGTACCTTTCGGCCATGTTCGCTGTGGAAAGCACTGCCAGAGGCTAATTCCTTCTGGTTTTGAGATTCGAAGCCCTGGATGTGGTACCACCAGGCGCGTCTACAAAATAAAAATGTGCCAATCTCAGAGGCGCGGATCGGGCGCATGACCCTCCCCATCGGGGCGGCGCAAGGCATTTTCGAGGGCCTGCTGGAGCTTTTGCTCGCGCAGGCTGATGGTCAGATCGCCGCGCGTGCGTTCAAGGATGCCGCGCACCAGGTCGGTCTGGCGGCGCAGGCCGTTGGTGACGGCGTCCGGGTAATCCAGGGTAACCAGTAAGTCGTAAATGTCATCCATGCAGCTCAACAGCCGCTCGGCATCCTGGGAATAGCCCTGGCGGAGGATATCCAGGCAGCGCCGGCGCAGCTCGCCCGGCACTTCCGCCAGCCCGTTGAGGTAGGTGGCATATTCGACGTCCAGATCTTCAGGAGTGGGCAGCGGCTGGTTGCGGATCAAGGCGCAGGTGATGCTGGCTTCAACATATTCTTTGATTGCATCCTGGGTGTAGCCAGCAAAGAACAGGTCGAGGAATCCGGCCAGGTCTTTTTTCAATGCTTCTACCAATAGCTGCGCCTGGCCGAGGTTTTCTTTCGCTAGGTCATCCTCGCCGCGGTGGATGGCTCGGATGGCGTGGGCAGCATGCCGGGTGAGCTGGCGGGCCTGGGAAAGGGCCTGGTCACGCGCCCGGGTGCGTGATTCAAAAGCCTTGTGAGCATTTTCGGCAATTAATGCAAGGTTATCCATATCAATAAGAGGTCAGGATGCGTGCAAAATTAAACACCAGTTCGGCCGGCGAATGACGGATGCGCGCCAGGTTACTGTACACTGCCTCCAGGTCAGCGAGCATTTCTATATTGGGAAAGGGAGGCCCCTGGCGTACAGGAGGGGCGCTCATGTTTCATGCAGGCGATCCCCTAGAAAGGAATCTCGTCCTCGCTCGTTTCAGCTTCACCGGCTGCTTCAGGGGCTTCGCCGGCTGTTTCGGCTTTGCTGGACAGAAAGCGGACGGCGTTAGCGGTCACTTCAAAGGAAGTCCCGGCCGTGCCATCCTGGCGGTTGAAGATGCGCGGGCCGCCGGTCTTGGGATCTACGTTCAGGCGTCCTTCCACGATTACCTGGGAGCCTTTCTTAAGATATTGATTGCTAGACTCGGCCATCTTGCCCCAAACAGAAATGCGGAACCAGGCGGTCTCTTTTTGCTTGGCGCCGCTAAAATCAGTCCACTTGCGGTCGGTGGCAATTGAGAAGCTGGTAACAGCCTGGCCGGTGGGGGTATAGCGCATCTCGGGGTCTTTGCCTAACCTGCCAACAATTATGATGGTCTGGAAACTCATGGGGATCCTCTTTCCTTTTTTTTCGTTCATTCAACCGGATGGTTCGATAAGTTAATTGTACACGCGATTTTAAAATGCAATGCTTAAAAGAGCAGGTTTTAGCAGGGCAATCATAGTGTTTCAGGGTCTGGGTTTTCATGGGCAGCGGAGAGATTCTCACCTCACCCCTTCGGGTGCGCTGCCGAGCGTCGGGTGCGCTGAAGAGCGTCGGGTGCACCAAGGGCGTCACCCTCCTCCGCAAAGCCTGCGGCGGTCTGCGAGAATGACATTCCTTGGGAGGCATCCTGAGGCTGGCGAAGGATCTACACGCCAGGTGACTTAAACAAAATTATCCGGCACGCTTCGCGCAACTGCCGGATAATCGGTAGATTGGTAGAGTTATGCTGGTTGTCTCAAAAACCTAGGCAGCCACTTGCAGCATAGCCCGCAGAACATCCAGTTGGCCGGCGCTGCCCAGTTTCTCATTCTTGTGGGCAATGAACTTGGCATATTCGGACATGAAGAGCTTGCCTACCGGGCGCAGGTCGAAGTTCTCCGGGTGTTCGAGGAAGTACTCGCGGTGCACACGCGTCCAAACCAGGCGGCCATCCGTGTCAATGTTGACCTTGGTCACGCCCAGTTCGGCGGCGCGCCTAAACTGGTTTTCATCCACGCCTTTGGCGCCCTGCAGCTTGCCGCCGGCGGCATTGATGCGCGCTACCTCTTCCTGGGGCACCGAGCTGGAACCATGCATCACCAGTGGGAAACCTGGCAGCCGTTTCTGGATTTCTTCCAGCACATCAAAGTGCAGACCCTGGGTACCGGTGAATTTGAAAGCGCCGTGGCTGGTGCCTATGGCGCAGGCCAGCGAGTCGACCCCGGTGCGGGTGACAAATTCCTTGGCCTGATTGGGATCGGTCAGCTTGGCCTTGGCTTCGCTGACCGCTACGTGCTCTTCTACACCCCCCAACTGGCCCAGCTCCGCTTCGACCACGATCCCCTTGGCATGCGCAGCCACCACCACCCGACGGGTGGTGGCGATGTTGGTTTCGAAGTCTTCGCCGCTGGCGTCAATCATTACCGAGCTATAGAAACCACTCTTGATGCAGTCGTAGCAGCTTTCCTCATCCCCGTGATCGAGATGGACGGCAAAAATGGCGTCGGGGAAAACCTGGTCGGCGCTGCGGATCAATCCTTCCAGCATCAGTTTGTGGGTGTAAGAGCGCGCCCCCTTGCTGATCTGAATAATAAAGGGCGCCTTACTGTCCAGGCAGCCTTTGAACAGACCCATGCTTTGTTCGAGGTTATTGATGTTGTACGCTCCAATGGCATACTTGCCATAAGCGGCCTCGAATAGTTTTTTGGTGGTAACAATCATGGTAAATCCTCCTGTGAAATAGTGTCCAACGAATTTATTGGGACGAAGAGAAGCCGGTTAAAGAGTTCGCAGCGCCTCTCCAAACTTTTGCACTTCTTCTACGGTATTGTAATGCGTGGCGCCCACCCGTACCAGTCCGCCGCTGCCTTCCAATCCCAGGCGTTCAGTGACTGCCAGGGCGTAAAAATTGCCATCCCACAGGTTGATGTTGTGCCTGGCCAGGCGCTCAGCCACCTGGCGCGGTTTCCAGTCCTTGAGGGTAAAGGAAAAGGTCGGCACGCGCCGGTCAAAGCGGCGCTCATCCGCTATCCCATACAAATGCAGCCCGGGGACTTCCAGCAGATTCTCCAGCAGCGCCCGGCTGAGTCCAACCTCATAAGCCTGGATCAAACTCAGCGCTTTTTTGAAAGTGAGCCTACGCCCGCTGTAGCGGCCATTTAAGTTAACCGCCTGCCCGAAAGTCTCGCCGAGCCATTCAAAATATTCCAGCGCCCCCAGCAAGCCGCAGTAATGCTCGAAGTTGCCCGTACCGGTTTCGAATTTTCCGGGCGGCTCCGCCGGGGCCGGGCGGACGCGGTAAGCCGGCAGGCGGTCAAGCAGTTCGTAGCGGCCATACAGGACGCCCAAATGCGGTCCAAAGAACTTATAAGCTGAGCACACCAGGAAATCGCAGTCCAGGTCGCGCACATCTATTGGCCCATGCGGGGCGTACTGGACCGCGTCGATGTAGACCAGGGCGCCGGCGGCGTGCGCCAGGCGGGTGATTTCTTTCACCGGGTTGACCGTGCCGACGGCATTCGAGGCGTACCCGACCGCCACCAGGCATGGTTTTTCATCGAGCGCCGCCTTCAGGTCCTCCAGATCGAGGGTGCAGTCTTCGGGATGGAAATCTACCCAGCGAATACGACAGCCGCGGTCTTCCGCTGCCAGCAGCCAGGGTGAAATGTTCGCATCGTGGTCCAGACGAGTGACCACCAGGATATTGCCGGGCTGGAAAGTGCGCGCCAGAGCCCGGCTGATATTGAAGGTCAGCGAGGTCATGTTCGGGCCAAAAACAATTTCTTCAGGGCGGGCAGCATTCAAAAAATCTGCCATGGCCAAACGGGCGTTTTCTACACGTTGGTCCGAATCCCGGCTGGTGGCGAAAGCCCCACCGTGGTTGGCGTTTGCCTCTACCAGGTAGCGCTGGATTTGCTCCAGGCTGGTGCGAGCAATTTGGGTTCCCCCTGGATTATCTAAAAAGATGACCGGCCTTTGCAGGGCCGGAAATTGGGCGCGGACTACATTGGAATTTAATGGCATTCCAGATTAGAGCTCCTGGTCATCGCTGTCATCATCTACATCAGGCGTGGTCTCGGATTCTTCCGGCTTGCGGCGAATCCATAACAAGAGCATCTGGCCGTCGGTCGAATCGACCGAGCGTGCCGCCATGATTGGCACACGTTCTTCCAGGCCAAGATCGTTACGGAAATGCAGGTACATGGTCGATTGCTGATTCCAGGTGCGGAAACAGCGCTCAACCAGCGCCTGCCCGTTGAAAGTGCGCAGCCGGGTCATCGCCAGGTCGTACAGATCGGGCCCTTCATTCAATCCTAACGCCCATCCGTCATCAATCGACTCGAACGTTGGAGGAGGGCCTTCTATGATGGTTATTTTATCGTCCATAATCTACCTCTCTAACGGCAAAAATGATACCACAAAAATGCATCTTTGGGATTTCCCGTTGAAGAGGGTACATCACAGCAATTCCCATTGAGACTAAAACTCTGATAAAAAAACTATCTTTTGTTTATATATTTCAGATGAGCGCCGGGTATCATAACTAGCATAGAACGATAAAATCTTTGGACAGATAGAATTAACGGAGGATAAAATGTCACTGTATATTACAACCCCATTCACCAGCGTGCGCAGCATGTGGGAGCACCTGCTTGAACTCGATAATAACTCAACCCCGAATTCGATTACGTTTCCGGTAGACGTGCAGGAAGAACAAGAAGCCTACGTGTTATCGGCTTACCTGCCGGGCATGAAATCCGAGGACCTGAACATTAACGTGGTCAACGATTCGGTCACTATCGCAGGTGAAGTCAAAGACGAGAAAACCACCGAAGAAACCAACTACCTTCTCAAGGAGTGGCGCAACGGTCAATTCTCTCGCAGCCTGACCTTACCGGACGAGCTGGATGCCGCCAAAGCGGAAGCCAGCCTGAAGGATGGCGTGCTGACCTTGCGGCTGCCCAAGGCGGAAACCGCCCTGCCAAAAGCCATCAAAGTCACCAGCAAATAAGACAGCTTTAATTTAGATATTTCAAAATCCTGGCCTTTCAATATTACTGAAAGGCCAGGATTTTTTAACATAAAAGATTGTTGACATGATTTATTTTATTGCTATACTGATTTTGGATTTCGAATTAGGGTAAGCCATGTTTATCTTTTTCCTCATCCTGACCATTCTTTTTGGCCTGACGCTGGTTGCCGGGTTTGTGTGGGGGTTGATCGTACGCGGCAAAACTACCCGGCGCACTGGCCATGAGGTTGGAGCTGAATTGATGGCTGAAAAGATGAACGAGGAGACGCAACTGCAGGGCAAGACACCGTTAGCAGGACGCACCTGGTTCCGGGGCAAGGGCGTCGAAGTGGATCGTGAAGCCGAATATTCTTACGCTGAAATCAAAAAGATGCTGGTGGAGGGAAGGTTTCAGCAGGCCCTGCCTGCGCTGCTGGTGATGGCCGGTATGATAGGGTTGACCTTCTTCCTGGGGTTGGCCCTGCTTACCCGGTCCGGCACCCTGATCGCTGGCGTGATCTTGCTGGCCTTCAGCTTGTACTGCGCTTACCTGATCCTGACCGGCTTCATCCACAAAGATTAATCATTTCAAGTGCATTCTCTGTGGGGCGAAAGGAAACCCGCCAGTCGACGCTGGCGGGATAAATTGAGTGAACTGGTTATTTCGGGAGTGGTTTTTTGCCTGAATCTACTTCCACGTCCAGACTATTGGTATGGTGCGACGACGGTAGGCCAGACTGATCATCAGCAGTTGGTGCGCAAAGCCTACCTTACTACCGTCCACGATCAACCGGATCTGTTGCCCTTGTTTCGCCTGACTTTCGATCCACTGCCTGGCAATCGGTTCATACCATTCCCGCACCTCAATGGCAGGGTTGGCCAACAAACGGCTCATGCGGCGAGCCAAACTGACCAATTGAGCCGATCCAGGTATTTTCCCTGCGATCCTGCTCAAGCTTACAGACCTGCTTTGATATATTCCTATCAACAGCCAGGAAAAGTTGCGTACTCGCGTAATTCGCTGCTTCGGTCGCAGTTCCATAATTCGTTAAATCCATGTATGATAGACTTGGTTGGTCGGCATTGGGTTACTCTGTCTCGTAAAATGGTTGGGCAAAACCGATTTTATCGGAGATCCCGTACCGATTAACTGCTTTTTTGTTAAAAGTGTCAGGTAGCTAGATTAATTATTATCATATTTACATGTAATTGGATTTGAGCTAACGTCTGTGCTGCTGGCCGGCAAGTTGTTTTACTTTGCCAGGTAATCGTCCTCATGGATAACGGATAACAAGCTACTCGATATACTGAGTAGGATTTCATATAGGAGCGAAAAGATCATGTCAACCAAAGATTTGCTGCGCTGGAGCGGTATGGCAAGCATCCTGGGCGGTCTGCTGATCACCCTGGCCACCATCATCCATCCATGGAGGGAGACCGCCGTCACGATTCTGACCCAGGAGCTTCGGGCAGCAGGCGAGGGTGGTTGTCATCTCTGCCGGCCTGTGGTTTAGATCCCGGATCGTCCGATCATCCGACTGAACAACAGGTCGAATTTAGCATAAACTATTGACAAAGAAAACGTTTGCTTATATAATAGAAATCAAGCAAACGTTTTCTCAACTTAGCAAAGGAAACGATAACGTGACCGTTACTTTAGCAGAGCTTGCTCGGGCAGCTGGAGTTTCTATTTCTACGGTTTCACGTGCCTTGGCTAACGGTAAGTACCCCCTAAAAAAAGAAACCCGCCAGCGGATTTTCGACCTGGCTGAAGAAATCGGATATAAGCCCAATCTACTTGCTCGAAGCCTGCAGAGCAGTCGTTCGCACCTTGTCGGGGTAATTGTCGACAGAATGCAGTCTCCTTTTGCCGCGGCGACTCTTCAGGGTATCCAGGATGGTTTAAGGAATGCAGGATACTCAATCTCTATTGCTTATTCAAACAGAGACCAGGATCTAGCCAAAGAGGCTATTTATTCATTTTATAGTCACCAGGTAGCCGGTATTGTTATTTTGAATTCCTGGTTGCATACCTTTAACGACCCAATATTATCCATGCAAGATAGGCCCTTCGTCTTTGTCAATCGATTATTTGGCAACTGCATGCATAACTGTGTGGGGCCTGGTGACCGCTCTGGAGCCCGGTTAGCAACTCAACATTTGGTCGATTTGGGTCATCGGCGCATTGGCTATATCAATGGGATGGAAGATTGGATCGAAGCCCAGAATCGTCTCTCTGGTTACCGTGATGTCTTAGAGAAGCACGGTTTGCCAGTGGATGAAACCCTAATCAGGCAGGGAAATTGGGGGGTAGACAGCGGTTACAAGGCTGCTCGTGAATTGTTGGCTCTCGATGAACGGCCTACAGCTATTTTTGCTGCCAACGATATCATGGCTTTAGGTGCAATTTATGCAATTCAAAAGGCGGGTTTGGAAGTCCCCGCGGATATTGCTATAGTCGGATATGATGATCGTGATTTTGCTGCCTGGATCAGACCAGCGCTGACTACCATTCGCATGCCGTCATACGAAATGGGCCAGGCTGCAGCTCGATTGCTGCTGCAGCAAATTGCTAAGGAAGAGCTGGAGGATGTCTCTCAAATTACAGGAGAGTTAATCATTCGGGAATCTTGTGGCGCCAATAAAATAAAGGCGCTGAATGAATCCCGGTAAGTGATTACAGGGATCAATGAAACTAACCCTATTTGCTATGTTCAGGTTCGATTCTTGAGAGTTATTATATGGAAATAGATACTACTCAGAGCCCATATGCCCTTCTGAAAACGATACCGCTAAAGAATGTGTCTATGAGGGCTGGATTTTGGTCTGGTAAGCAGGCGATCAATCACGAGATCAGTTTGAAACATGCTTATCAGAAATTGAAGGATTCTGGTAATTTTAACGATTTTAATGTTAGCTGCGGGTTCAGGGGTGGGAGAATACCACAAACCTATCTTTATGGATTCGGATGTTTACAAATGGCTTGAAGCTGTTTCTTATGAGCTCGTCAATCTTCCCGATCCTGAGCTCGAAGCCATGGCCAATGAAGCTATTGATTTGCTGGCGGCAGCCCAGCAGAAAGATGGCTACCTCAATTCTTATTTTCAGGTGGTGGAGCCCGAAAAAAAGTGGCAAGAGCTGGCGATGGGCCACGAGCTGTATTGCGCTGGGCATCTGTTTGAAGCCGCCGTAGCCCACCACCGTGCTACAGGTAAAACAAAACTGCTCGATATTGCTTGTCATTTTGCCGATCACATCGATGCCATCTTTGGACCCGGTAAAAGGGACGCCGTACCAGGACATCCGGAAATCGAACTGGCGCTGGTGGAGTTATTTAGAGAAAGCGGTGAGCGGCGCTATCTCAGGTTGGCTGGCTTCTTTATTGACCAGCGCGGCAGGGGGAAGATGATTGGCAGGACTCCTTTTAAACCTGGATATCATCAGGATCGAGTTCCGGTTCGCGAGGCCGAGATCGCGGAGGGCCATGCGGTCCGGCAGTTGTATTTATTGGCCGGAGTCGCCGATATTTATCTGGAGACCGGTGAAAAAGCTTTACTATACGTCATGGAACGGCTTTGGCATGATGTGACCGCTCATAAAATGTATCTCACAGCAGGTTTGGGCGCCCGGCATTATGGCGAATCTTTTGGGGAAGCCTACGAATTACCCAGCGACACCGCTTATGCTGAAACCTGTGCCACGATTGCCAATATGATGTGGAACTGGCGTATGTTGGGGATTACCGGCGAAGCTCGTTTCGCGGATTTGATCGAAAGCTCACTCTATAATGGCTTTTTAAGCGGCATCTCGTTGGATGGGCAGCGATATTTTTACGTAAATCCACTTTTAAGCCGGGGTGGGATCGAACGACCCGAATGGTATGACTGCGCCTGTTGCCCTCCCAATGTGATGCGCCAGA
Organism: uncultured Chloroflexia bacterium; assembly: GCA_963820415.1. Classification (GTDB taxonomy): domain Bacteria; phylum Chloroflexota; class Anaerolineae; order Anaerolineales; family Anaerolineaceae; genus CAWFZT01. Next base: position 421,477 of record CAWFZT010000008.1, read on the forward strand.
TTGCCTTGTTGGGACATTACATCGCCACGACCAGCCAGGATAGCCTCCAGATTCACCAGTATATCGCCTCTGAAATCGTGGGGGATCTTGGCAGTGACAATCCGGTCAAGGTACGTTTGGAGACCTCTTATCCCTGGGAAGGAAAGATAAGGCTGATCGTTGAGGAAACCGGCGGTTCTCTATGGGAAATCGCTTTGCGTATCCCCGCCTGGTGTGACAAAGCCAGCGTGCAGATCGGCGATCGACTAATCGACGTATCTGCAAGTGCCGGAAGTTACTTCAGGTTTAAACGCACCTGGCAACCGGGAGATGTCGTGCAATTGGACCTGCAGTTAGACCCTCAATTCGTGCAACCCAATCCACGCATCGATGCCATTCGGGGCAGTCTGGCAATCGCTTATGGTCCGCTGGTGTACTGTTTTGAGGGTGTGGACCTGCCAGCGGGAGTGAATCTTTCGGATGTGCGTATTCGATCAAACACACCGTTTAAAGCTATTTTGCGGGAGGATCTCTTGGGGAAAATTATAGAAATTAAAGCCCGGGGGGTTGTGGAGGACCTGGGCAACTGGGAGGACAAACTATATCGTAAACTATCACCAGTCAGCCCGGCGTACCAGGACTTGGAGTTAACTGCCATCCCCTATTATGCTTGGGCCAATCGTGGGCCAGGCACAATGCGGGTCTGGTCGCCTTTTATATAACAATCATTACCTTGCGGAGAAGTGATGGAGAGGAGGCCAAATAAGCAAATAAATAGAACTCTATGAAAATGAGGTGCGGGTCAAACGTATACGTTCTGTTTTTCATGAGGAGAATGAATATGAAGACAAAGATGAGTAGGCGCGATTTCATGAAAATGGCAGGTGTAGCAGGTGCAGCCGGATTTCTCGCGGCGTGTGCACCTGCAACATCAGCGCCAGCACCGACGACTGCTGCAGCGACAGCGGTCCCAGCGACAGCAGTCCCACCAGCCGCAGCGCCCGTCACAATTACCTTCACCGGATGGGGTGGAGCCGAGGAAGATGCGGGAGTAAAAAATGCGGTTAAATATTTCCAAGATAACACTCCTGGAATAACTGTTAAATGGATTCAAATCCCGGATAACTATGCTGATAAAATCCTGGCGATGATCGCCGCTGGAACACCCCCGGATAATGCTTTTTGCGACAACGGTACCTACGGGGATTATGTAAAACGAAAGCTGCTAATGGATATCACCCCAATGCTCCAGGCTGATCTGGTTATTGGGGCCCCAGATTACTTCATCGAACCGCAAGAATCAAACCGCTGTGTTGTCGATGGCAAGTGGTACGGTATTGGCTCCTGCTGGGTAGTAGGCCAGCTCTATTACAACAACGATGTCTTCAAAAAAGCAGGCATTACGCCGCCCAGCAATGACCCCGAACAAGCCTGGGATTGGGCTAAGTTCCTGGACGTAGCGAATAAATTAACAGTCGATACCAAGGGAAAACATCCTGACGAGGCTGGCTTTGATAAGGACAATATCCAGAGCTGGGGCGTCCAATGGCCGCAAAATAATCTTGTCTACCTGGATGCCGCGGTTGCCGATAACGGAGGTTCATATCTGGATCCGCAAACCCACCTGCTCGCGATTGATTCACCAGCAGCTTCAGAAGGCCTCCAAAATGTCGCCGACTTGATGCTGAAATATAATGTCGCCCCGCGCGGCTCGGCTGTCACAGCATTGGGCTTAACCAACACCCAGATGTTGGAGAGTGGCAAATTGGCGATGGCGATGGATGGTTCCTGGGCGCTGTCCTGGATCACCAAGATCAACGCCGATTTGGGCACAGCGACGCTGCCGAAGATGAAGTCACTAGGTACCGATATGCAGGCTCACATCCATGTCGTGCTTGCCGGTTCAAAACATCCGGATGCGGCCTGGAAGTGGGAAAGATTCCTGGCGACTGAGTATTACCAGCTTCAATTCTGCAAATCAGGGCTCTGGCTGCCCAGCCAAACGGCATTAATGACTCCCGAGGGGATTAAGAAGTGGATCACGGTGCGTAATGGGCCCGGCGATGGCGTCCATCCTGCCGGTTACGAACAGATCATCACTAAATTTGCCGCAAAATATGGTAAGGTGTTATACCTGCCCCCAGGCTATCCCGAAGCAAGTCAAATTATCACCCCAGCTTTGGACAAAGTCTGGGTCGGGGATGCAACCGCAGCAGATGCATTGAAGGATGCTGTACCAGCTGCGAACAAGGTCCTTGCAGCCGCTATGGCTGGTTAAGGATTTCATCCAAGTTTGAGCTAGAGGGTGTTTTTACGGGTCAAATCTGTAAAAACACCCTCACTTATCCCTTATTTACATAGCGTTGATAGTAAAATAATCACAAACCGTTCCAACCATTTAAAATGACCTGGTTTGATACTTTCTTTTTTCTTCATCCTGCATCCTATGTCTTGATGTGAGGTAATTATGAGTAAATCTCTCGAATTTATGGCGGCTCAATCCCATCGAATAAATTTAAGATTTGGCAGATTCCTCCATTATTTTAAAACAAATAAAGGGCGAAGGGCTATCACAGGTTACCTTTTTGTCTCTCCTTTCATCCTGGGGGTGCTGGTGTGGGTCGTGTTTCCCGCAGGGATGGCCGCCTGGGTATCAGCACAAAAATGGGATTTGATTACTCCGGCCAAGTTTGTAGGCCTGGACAACTTTATCACGATGTTTACCGACGCTCTTTTTTGGCAATCGCTCAAAGTTACCACGACTTATACCCTTTTTTCTGTACCGCTCGGCTTGCTCATCGCATTTTTCACGGCCTTGCTGCTCAACACGAAAGTACGAGGTCTCGCAGTATTTCGCACGATTTTTTATTTACCCAGTGTTGTGCCGGCTGTCGCCAGCGCAGTATTATGGGCGTAGATTTTTAACACAGATTTCGGCTTACTCAATGCAGTTATCAATTACTTTGGGATAGCCAAAATTCCCTGGCTGCAAAGGCCGGAATGGGCCTTGCCGGCTTTTATCTTGATGAGCCTTTGGGTAGTTGGCCAGGCAATGATCATCTTTTTGGCCGGTTTGCAGGGGATTGATGATGTTTATTATGAAGCCGCCAAAATAGATGGGGCCGGAAGATGGGCTCAGTTGACAAATATCACAATTCCCATGATGTCATCGGTTATCTTTTTTAACCTCATTATGGGGGTTATCGCATCTTTTCAGGTTTTTGCTGCGGGTTACCTTATCACGAATGGCTCCCCGCAAAATAGTACCCTGTTCTATGTGTTATATCTTTACCGGGTCGGTTTCCAGCAATTAAAAATGGGATATGCATCGGCCTTATCTTGGATGCTTTTCTTTATTATTTTGTTTCTTACCTTGATCATCTTCAAGACAGTGGGGAAGACGGTTTATTACCAGGAATAAGAAATACGATATCTGATGATGTGATGACACGAGGGAATATGACCGCAGAAACTAATCCAAAAATAACCCGGCAACCACTGCCTAGTTTTTCCAGGAAAAATTTCTTCAGAAGTGAATCCATGAGCCGTCTACTCATTTTTATAATCCTGTTGATCGGCGCCATCATTATGATCACCCCATTTGCATTTTTGATCAGCAGCTCATTAAAAACCGAAACTCAGGTATTTCAGTTCCCTATCCAATGGATTCCTGATCCGGTGCGATGGATGAATTATGTTGAGGCTCTGACCCAGAAGCCGTTTGTCCTCTATTTTGTTAATACGATGATTATTGTGCTCTTCAACCAGGCCGCCGTCTTGCTGTCGTCTTCCCTGGTAGGTTATGGCTTTGCCCGAATAGACTTTCCGGGTCGAGGATTTTGGTTTGCTGTTGCCCTGGCGACGATGATGCTGCCCTATTACGTGACCATGGTGCCCCAATTTATTATGTTTAGCCGCTTCGGCTGGATGGACAGCTTTTTGCCTCTGATCATCCCCTACTTTTTTGGAGGAGGTGCGTTTAACGTCTTCCTTTTCCGCCAATTTTTCCGAGGTATCCCAGAAGATTTTTCAGACGCGGCCCGAATGGATGGCTGTTCCGAATTTGGCATCTTCCGGCAAATATTTGTTCCTCTAGCAACGCCTGTGTTTATCACTGTCTCCATCTTCACCTTTATGGCTAGCTGGAACGATTTCATTGGCCCATTGCTCTACATCAACTCGCCTGAAAAATTCACGATTGCTCTCGGCCTGGCACAATACCGCAGCATGATGGGCGTTGGCCGGACTCGTTGGGATCTTTTAATGGCAGCTTCTGTGGCGATGACAACACCAGTTGTGCTTCTCTTTTTTATCCTGCAGCGCTATTTCATTAAGGGCGTAGTCATGAGCGGAATAAAAGGTTGATGCGAGTGCTGAAAATATCAAGTCTGAAAAAGTCCTAGCCACCTGACAGTTTCCGAAATCAAAGGTAGGTACAAAGCGAAAGATGAACTGGAAGAGCGTTGATCAATTGGCGTTCAATGAACCGCAAACCGATCTGGAAGATGGAAAGATCCCGGCGGTCTTTGCGGTCGACATGGGGTCTGCGGCCTTCGTGAATGGTCCGTGCGCCAGTGGAGACCGACCAAACATACAACACGACTGCCAGGGTCAGACGGGACAGACGATCAGCGTGGTGCAGCATAGTACTTTCCAAATCAAAGCCATGTCGTTTCAGGTCGCCTAACATTTCTTTAATCCACATTCTTCGGCAATACGCCTGGAGGGTCAGTCTTCGATCAGGCAAGTTTGTCACCAAGCACCAAGGTTCGTCCTCACCAACCGCCCAATATACCAGGAAGTTTACCGGATAGATTTCACTCTCCGCCAGCCAACCCTGGCCCAACCAGTGGCTCTGTCCGGGCTTCTTGACCCAACTCCCAAAGTTATGCCATTCGGTTTCCTGCCCCAGACCCACTTTCACGGATGTTTTCTGGCGCAAAACGTAGTCCCAACCCCACTGGTCCAACTGGCGCAGCACCTCCACAGGCCCAAATCGCTGTCACCCACCAGCAGCACCGCAATGCCGTGCGGCAGCAAACTGCGCGCATAGTTCAGCAACGCCAATTGTGTCGCCCCAGTACTATGTCCACGTACATACTCGACCCACGTCCAGGCTATTGGTATGGTGCGACGACGGTAGGCCAGACTGATCATCAGCAGTTGGTGCGCAAAGCCTACCTTACTACCGTCCACGATCAACCGGATCTGTTGCCCTTGTTTCGCCTGACTTTCGATCCACTGCCTGGCAATCGGTTCATACCATTCCCGCACCTCAATGGCAGGGTTGGCCAACAAACGGCTCATGCGGCGAGCCAAACTGACCAGTTGAGCCGATCCGGGTATTTTCCCTGCGATCCTGCTCAAGCTTACAGACCTGCTTTGATATATTCCTATCAACAGCCAGGAAAAGTTGCGTACTCGCGTAATTGGCTGCTTCGGTCGCAGTTCCATAATTCGTTGAATCCAGGTATGATAGAGTTGGTTGGTCGGCATTGGGTTACTCTGTCTCGTAAAATGGTTGGGCAAAACCGATTATATCGGAGATCCCGTACCGATTAACTGCTTTTTTGTTAAAGTGTCAGGTGGCTAGAAAACTATCTTATGTTTATATATTTCAGATGAGCACCGGGTATCATAACCAGCATAGAACCATGAAATCTTTAGACAGATAGAATTAACGGAGGATAAAATGTCACTGTATATTACAACCCCATTCACCAGCGTGCGCAGCATGTGGGAGCACCTGCTTGAACTCGATAATGACTCAACCCCGAATTCGATTACGTTTCCGGTAGACGTGCAGGAAGAACAAGAAGCCTACGTGTTATCGGCTTACCTGCCGGGCATGAAATCCGAGGACCTGAACATTAACGTGGTCAGCGATACGGTCACTATCGCAGGTGAAGTCAAAGACGAGAAAACCACCGAAGAAACCAACTACCTTCTCAAGGAGTGGCGCAACGGTCAATTCTCTCGCAGCCTGACCTTGCCGGACGATCTGGATGCCGCCAAAGCGGAAGCCAGCCTGAAGGATGGCGTGCTGACCTTGCGGCTGCCCAAGGCGGAAACCGCCCTGCCAAAAGCCATCAAAGTCATCAGCAAATAAGACAGCGTTTATTGGTGCAAGTACAAGATCGAAACCCGGCCTTTCAAAATCGTTGAAAGGCCGGGTTTCGATTTAACTGCTATCTTTCCATCCCATACTTTGTGGTTAACTCTTCAGTGGTTTTGTGCCCGTTTCTACATCCAGGCGGTAGCCCACGCCGCGCACGGTTTTAACGAAACGTGGATGGCGCGGATCATCTTCCAGCGCTTCGCGCAGCCAGCTCACGTGCACATCCAGCGTGCGCGTATCGGCTGTATAGGCTGTTTCCCAGACCATGCGGAACAGATTGTTGCGCTCGACCACTTCTCCAGGCCGTTCCATCAAGGTTTTGAGAAGGATCACCAGCCGGGGGGTCAAGCGGGCCTGTTTTCCCTCACAGCGCACCCAGCGCTGCTCGGTATCCAGCATGAGCGGCCCAACCTGCAGGAGGTTTTTTTGGTCGGAAGGGAGAAATGGCTTGATGCGGTTCAAGAGTTTCTGCAGCGTAAACGGCCAGACCAGGGTAACATGCGCGCCAGCCTTGCCGGCGTTATCGGCGTTTTGCGCCACGACCAGGACAACTGGAATAGCGTTGGCATGTTCTCTGACCGATTGGCAGATGCGCCGCCCGCTGGTTTGCATGGAGGCCGCGTCGATAAGCACCAGGTCGGGAAGGTTTTCCTTTAGCCGCGCTAAAGCTGCGTTTCCACTGAAAACCCCCTCAACCTGGAAACCTTTCTTGGTCAGCCCCCCCGAAAACGAAGGATGATCCGATCTCTTGCCTTCAATAAGTAAAATCCGAGCTTTTATTGATTCCACCGGTCAATCCACTTTCCATTTTTATACCGGGTCAAATAATTAGGGTCCTTAGAGAATTCCCGTGGTGAACTCCCGGATTTGGGGATGTGAGTGTGCGTATGCACGCTCACATCCCCAAATCCGGGAACCTTTCACCGCAAATCCCATTGAACCATAATTAGAATATTAACTCCTACGTCAGGATTCATTCTTCCGTTGTTGTTCTTAAAAATAAAATTTTTTGCCAAAAAGAGCTAAAAGCTCAGTAAAGATTGGGAACAACGCTAATGCAACTCTCCCTGCGTTATCCCGGGTGCGGTGCTACCTTCAGTCTTATGCGCGGATATTTGCCTGCACGGAGATCAAAAGGTGATTCTATTATACCGCAATCCTAAAAAAAAGCGCGCCCAATTTCTTTTTCAGAAAATGAACTCCTCCTGCCTTTGTGGTGAAATTTTTGGTTAATTGGGAATTGCCCGTGATGGATCGCCAAATTTAGGGATGTCATGACATCCCTAAATTTGGGCACTTCCACGGGAAATCCCAATGATCGAAAACTTAAATCTCTACGTTGAGTTGCATCCTATATGTCATAGTGTTAGAATATAGCCAGGCTTTCTAGCTTTCCCGGTTTGGGAGGATGTTTATGCCTAAAATGATCGAAGTGGTTATTGATAGCGTACGCGTCAGCCTCACCAACCAGCAACGGATTGTTGTGCTGCGTGAAAAAGGCGCGGAACGTTATTTGCCCATCTGGATTGGTCCCTACGAAGCTGAAGCGATAACGGTTGCTTTACAGGAAATTGAAGTCGCCCGCCCACAAACCCATGATTTATTGAAGAATATCTTGAACATAATGAATGCCCGCCTGGTGCGCATCGAAGTGATCTCCTTGCGCGAAGACGTTTTCTACGGCAACCTGGTGGTAGAAACCAACGGGCGCATGTTGAACATCGACTGCCGTCCCTCGGATGCGCTGGCCCTGGCTGTCCGGGCCCACGTGCCCATCCTGGTAGCCAACGAGGTCATGGATTCGGCTGGGGTTATGCCGGAAAAAGACATCGCTGAAAAACCTGCCCCCCCTACCAACCTTCCGCCCTCGCCTGCCCCGGCTGAAGAAGACAGCGAGGGACGCCTTTCAGTTTTTGAGGATTTTCTGGAAAAGCTGGATTTCGACCAGGGATCCAAACCGTCCGAAGGTGATGAAAAACCGGATGACGACGAGCCGGATGACAAGAAAAAGAAGAAATAGTTCAGCCGCATCCTCACCGGGACTTTCGGTTTGCCCCGGTCTTTTTTCCTATGAATGATATAACTACACCTCCTTTCGACGATCTTGAGGCGACCGCCGCCCAGGTGCAGCCCCACAACCGGCAGGCTGAAGAAGCCGTGCTGGGTGCGGTATTAATCAACCCGGACGCGTACTTTGACGTGGCGTCTTTCCTCCAGGGGGACGATTTCTACATCGTGCGCAACCGCTGGATCTGGGAGGCCTTCACCCGCCTGCACGAACGCCGCTCTCCAATCGATTTCCTGACCGTTTGCTCAGAGCTCGAACAGCAAAACCAGCTTGCCGAAGTGGGAGGGCCTGCTTACCTGATGTCGCTGATCAACCAGACGCCCACCTCGTTCCACGCCGAGGCATACGGCAGGATTATCGAAGAGAACTCGATCCGGCGGCGTATGCTGATCTCGGCCAACGAAGTGGCACGCCTGGCGCTCGACCAGCAGTCCTCGGTCGATACGATCACGGACGAGGCAGAAAAATCGATCTTCGGGGTCAGTGAGCGCAGGGTGCGCACCGATTTGCAGCCGATCCAGACCGTCTTGAGCGAAGTGTACGACCGGGTCGACCAACTTTCGCGGCGGGACGAAGAAATTTACGGCGTGCCAACCGGCTTGGTCGACGTCGACCGGCTGCTGGGGGGCTTGCAGAAATCCGACCTGCTGATCATCGCTGGCCGGCCTGGCATGGGCAAGACCGGCTTCCTGCTCAGTGTCGCCAAAAACGCCGCCCAGAAGTACAAGAAGCACGTGGCCTTCTTCTCGCTGGAAATGTCGAACGAACAGCTCGTCCAGCGCCTGATCGCCCAGGAGACCGGCATCGACTCGCAACGCCTGCGCAGCGGCAAGCTGAATGAAGACGAATGGCCGCTGTTTACTCACGCCATCGAGGTCCTCTCAGACACACACATTTTCCTGGATGATACCCCGGCGATTACCCCTTTGCAACTGCGCACCAAGTGCCGTCGCCTGCACCTGGAATATCAGCTTGACCTGGTGCTGGTGGATTACTTGCAGCTTATGTCCAGTGATATGCGCACCGAGAACCGCGTGCAAGAGGTCTCTTTTATCTCCCGCAACATGAAGGTTCTGGCGCGTGAGCTTAATGTCCCGGTTATGGCGGCCGCCCAGCTTTCCCGTGCCGTGGAACAGCGCGCTGACAAAAAACCAATGCTGTCTGACCTGCGTGAGTCAGGTAGCCTGGAACAGGACGCCGATATCGTCATGTTCATCCATCGTCCGGATGCCATGGAAAAAGACTCTCCTCGGGCAAACATTGCCGAAATCATCGTAGCCAAACACCGCAATGGCCCTACCCATCCGGGCATCGAGCTGGTCTTCTTGAGCAGGCTGGCCCGCTTTGACAACGCCGCCCCGGAGCCCGCCCGGCGAGGCTGAACCAGGAAAGGAGCAACGGCATGTCCCCCTTTGCCGGTTTTCCTTCAGGCAAGGTGCGCTTTACATCGATCCCGGCGCCTTTTTTCTCAGAACTGCTGCCTGAGATCGACCAGTTGGGTGAATTAAAAGTGACCCTGTATGCCCTGTGGTTCCTCGACCAGCAGGAAGGCCAGGCGCGTTACGTCGCTTATCAAGACTTTACCAGCGACAGGCGCCTGATGAAAGGACTGGGGACCACCAGCGAGGCGGCCAGCGAAGAATTAAACAATGCTTTGGAACGCGCCTGCCAGCGTGGCACGCTCATCCGCGCTCTGGTGGAAGGGCAGGACCCCGAAAAAGCGCTGTACTTTCTGAACTCGCCGCGTGGCAGGGCTGCAGTGAAAGCCTGGCAGCAAGGTAAATGGTCGCCCGACCAGGCCGAACACCTGCCGGCGGCCCTCGCAGTAGAGCGGCCGAATATTTTCGGTCTATACGAACAGAACATCGGCCCGCTGACGCCAATGATCGCCGAAACCTTACAGCAAGCCGAGCAAGAATTTCCGGCCGGCTGGATCGAAGATGCCTTGCGGATTGCTGTGGAGAACAACGTCCGCCGTTGGCGCTATGTGGACGCCATCCTCCGCTCCTGGAAGGAGAAAGGACGCCATGCACTCGATAGACGAAACTCTGAAGAAGATCGCCGCCGCTACATCGAGGGCGAATTCGCCGACTTCATCGAACACTGAGCCCCCGCAGCAGCAGTCCTCGCTGCTGGGCGACCCCAACTGCCCGATCTGCGGCGGGGTAGGCTTCGTTCGCCAGGATCTGCCGGTCAGCCATCCCGATTTTGGTAAGCTGCAGGTGTGTGTTTGCCGCCAGCAGTCGCTGGTGCAGTCCACCCAGCAGCGCCTTTTTCGCCTGAGCAACCTGGATTCCTTCCGCCCGATGACCTTTGAAAGCTTCAACCCGGTGGGCCGGGTTGGCCTGGGCGAGAACCAGCTCAATTCACTGAAATATGCCCTCAACCAGGCCCAGCACTTTGCCCAAAACCTGAACGGCTGGCTGCTATTGATGGGCGGTTACGGCTGCGGCAAGACCCATCTGGCAGCCGCTATCGCCAACTTTGCCGTCAACCTGGGCGTACCCACCCTCTTCCTGACCGTGCCCGACCTGCTGGATTGGCTGCGCTTTTCCTACGACAGCCCCGAAGCTACTTTCGAGCAGCGCTTCGACGAAATCCGCAATATTGCCCTGCTGGCGCTGGATGACCTGGGGACGCAAAATACCACCCCCTGGGCCCAGGAAAAGCTGTACCAGATCATCAACCACCGCTACGTGGCCAAACTGCCCATGGTAGTGACCACCAACCAGGACCTGGACGAGATCGACGGGCGTATCCGCTCACGGCTGCAGGACCCCGAGCTAGTCACGCCGGTCAAGATCAACGCCCCGGATTTCCGCTCGCCGGTGGTTGATACGAGCCATCCGGCGCTTTCTTCGTTGCAACTCCACAGCGGGCGCACCTTCGGCAACTTCAGCCTGCGCGACAGCGAGAAGCTGCCGGTCGAAGAACAGAAGAGCCTGGAAAAGGCTTTCCGGGCCGCTAAGCAGTTCTCTGAACGGCCGAGTGGTTGGATCGTGTTTATGGGTTCTTACGGGATCGGCAAGACCCACCTGGCTGCCTCCATTGGCAATTACCGGCATGCCCTGGGTAAATCGCCCATGTTCGTGGTAGTACCCGACCTGCTCGACCACCTGCGCTCGACTTTCAGCCCAACCAGCTCAGTCTCTTACGACAGCCTGTTCGAAGAGGTGCGAACCTGCCGGCTGCTGATCCTGGACGACCTGGGAACGCAGAGTGCCACGCCCTGGGCGAAAGAGAAGCTTTACCAGATTTTCAACTACCGCTATAATGCCGAGCTGCCGACCGTCATCACCACCTCGCTGCAGGTCGAGGAACTCGACCCGCGCATCCGCAGCCGCATGCTGGATAAACGGCTGTGCGATATCATTTTTATCAACGTGCCATCTTTCCGGAACATGGCTCCGGCCGAAAAGCCGAAAAGGGCGAGGAAGACAACCTGAAGTCAAAAATCATTGACTCTCCGCCTGCTACAGCTTACAATGTAACTAATCGAATACATGCCAGTTGGGTGCCTTTATCCCCGGATAGAAAGGCTCAAAGGCGAAACCGGTGCAAGTCCGGTGCTGTCCCGCAACTGTAAGCCACCCTGATACTCAGGGATGGCAAGCCAGGTCGCCCGCCCATAACGGCGTTCTCCACATCTCGCGGAAAGGAGGTGGAAACCCCAGCGCAGCAGTTTTTCCCTCTCCCGGCCTGGATTTCCAGCCTCCCTGTCCATACCAGACAGGGATTTTTGTTTTTCGTCAACCATTCTAGCAAACCTGACCAGAGGCAACCTCTAATGAAACCCCGAACTTTCTATTTTGTTTTACTTACCACCCTAAGCCTGCTGCTGGCAGCCTGCTCGCCTGCGGCGCCGGCAGCCACTCCAGCTCCTACCACCGTTCCCACAGCCGCGCTGCTCACCTTCACGGATGGGTTAAAGCGCACGGTAACCCTCCCTGCTCCGGCAGCCAGAATTATCTCCCTGGCGCCTTCCAACACCGAAATCCTGTTCGCCATCGGCGCCGCCGCCCAGGTGATCGGGCGGGACAATTTCTCCAATTACCCGGCTGAGGCCAAGGACTTGCCGGATATCGGCGGCTCGAATGGCAAATACGATCTTGAAAAAATCGCCAGCCTGAAGCCTGATCTGGTGATCGCCTCCGAGCTGAATACCCCTGACCAGGTCAAAGCCCTGGAAGACCTGAAAATCACCGTCTATTACCTGTCAAACCCGCCTGACCTGGAAGGGATGTTCGCCAACCTGGTCACCGTTGGCGAGCTGAGCGGCCATAAAGCGCAGGCTGAAAAGCTGGTCGAATCGCTGCGCCAGCGCGTGAAAGCTGTCCAGGACAAGGTTTCTGGCGTCGCCAACCGCCCGACCATCTTTTACGAGCTGGACGCCACCGACCCGTCCAAGCCATACACCGCCGGCCCAACTACCTTCATCGACCAGTTGATCCAGATCGCCGGCGGCGTCAACATCGCCGGCAGCCTGAGCACTGCCTGGCCGCAAATCAGCCTGGAAGAGATCCTGGTCAAAAACCCCGATATGATCCTCTTGGGTGACGCAGCTTACGGCAATTCGCCCGCCCAGGTCAAGCAGCGCGTTGGGTGGACCGACCTCAAAGCCGTCAAGGATAATAATATCCAGGTCTTCGACGATAACCTGGTCAGCCGCCCTGGCCCGCGCCTGGTAGACGGCCTGGAGATCCTGACCAAACTGATCCATCCAGAGCTGTTCAAATAAACCCCCTTGATAAAAAACACTGCCCGTCCTTACCTGATCTCTTTTCTTATCCTGGTAGGCGCCTTGCTGCTCAGCGTAGCGGTTGGCAGTGTTTTTATCCCCCCACTGACCCTGTTCAAACTCTTCATCGATGGTGTAGCCCCGGGCGCCCGGCCGCTGGCCGAAGACAACGCCACCCTTTCAACCATCCTGTTCAACCTGCGCTTGCCGCGCACGGCCCTGGTCGCCATGACCGGAGCGGCCCTGGCAGGCAGCGGGACTGCGTACCAGGGACTGTTCCGTAACCCGCTGGCGGACCCCTACCTGATCGGGGTGGCCTCGGGCGCCGGCCTGGGGGCCGTCCTGGCGATGAGCGCCAACTGGCCGTATACCTCCCTGGGCATGCTGGGCGTGCCCCTGGCGGCTTTTATCGGGGCGGTTCTGACCGTGGGAGCCGTCTACCAGTTCAGCGCGCGTACGCCGCACCATCCCCACCACGAACCTGATCCTGGCTGGTGTGGCGGTCAGCTCGTTTGCCACCGCCATCACCTCTTTTTTAATGATCAACTCGACCGGGGAAATGCGCCGGGCGCTGGTCTGGCTGCTGGGTGGCTCGACCATGACCGGCTGGCAGCCGGTGGTCGCTTTGCTGCCTTACATCACGCTGGGCCTGGGTACCCTGGTCACTATGGGGCATGCCCTGAACGTCCTGCAGTTCGGCGACGAGCAGGCTCAACAGCTTGGGCTGCCGGTGCAGCGCGTGCGCGTGACCATCATTCTGGCGGCTTCCCTGACCACCGCGGCCGCCGTCTCGTTCTCTGGAGTGATCGGCTTTATCGGGTTGATCGTTCCCCACCTGGTGCGCCTGGTGTGGACCAGCGATTACCGGCACATGCTGCCTCTTTCAATGATCAGCGGCGCCGGGCTGCTGCTGATCGCCGACGTGCTGGCGCGGGTAGTCATGGCGCCGCAGGAACTTCCGGTAGGAATCATTACTGCCCTGGCGGGAGCGCCTTTTTTTCTATGGGTGCTGCGCCGGGCCAAACAGCAGCATTTTTGGTGAGCCTATGTTAGAAATCAAAAATCTCTGTGTGGGTTACGGCGAGCGGCTGGTTTTACACGGGCTAAACCTGGAACTGCCCGCCGGGCAAATTCTGGGTGTGATCGGCCCGAACGGGGCCGGCAAATCCACCTTGATCCGCACCCTCAGCGGAATATTGGCGCCCCAATCCGGGCAAGTGCACTTTATGGGGCACAACCTGCCGCAGCTCACCCCGACCCAGCGCGCCCGCTTGATCGCCGTGGTCCCGCAGGCCAACCAGCTCCCGCCGGCTTTTACCGCCTGGGAAACGGTGCTAATGGGGCGCACCGCTCACCTCAACTGGCTGGGACAAACCTCGGCCCACGATGAAGAAATCGTGCGCCAGGCCATGCAGCGCACCGACACGCTCGAGCTGGCCGACCGGCGCGTAGGAGAGCTGTCCGGCGGTGAACAACAGCGCTTGCTGCTGGCGCGCGCTCTGGCGCAGGCTGCTCCGCTGCTATCTAATGGACGAGCCCACCGCTCACCTCGATCTCCAATACCAGTACAACCTGCTTCAGCAGGTCAGGGACCTGGTCGACCGGGAACGGCTGGCGGTGATGATCGTGCTGCACGACCTCAACCTGGTCTCGCGCTACACCGACCGGGTGGCGCTGCTGGTCAAAGGCGAGCTGCGCGCCCTGGGCAGTCCCAAAGAAGTGCTCACTGCCGACCTGCTCAGCCAGGCTTACCACACTCCTCTGCAAGTGTTATCATTGGGAAAAAGCGGTCTGCCATACATATTACCGCCGGTTGGGTAACCTTTTGAGGGTGTATGCAAGTCAACCTGTATGCGAATTTTCGACTTCACGCTGGGGTAAAGACTTTTATTCTCGACCTTCCACCTGGCACGAATGTCTACCAGGCCGTGCTGCACATCGTCAGCCAGTATCCTCCCTTGAGGAAAGACTGGTTGGATGAAAACGACTGCCTGAACGCCCACGTGCTCGTCTTTGTTGACGGCAACGAGGTTGGCAGCCTGGTCAAGGGCCTGGATACCCTTCTCCAGCCGGAGAACGTGCTGGATTTCTTCCCGCCCCTCGCCGGGGGATAGATATTTCTCTGATCCTCAATATGATCTGGTATTTTATCTGTCATTGCGAGGAGTGATCGCCATCAAAACCTTAATTTATCACTCCTCAAAACGACGAAGCAATCTCATACCCGGCAAGAAACTGCCTTTGGACGCGGAGATTGCTTCACCCCCTTCTTTATGAACTTAGTACATCTACTTTCCAGTGCGGGGGTTCGCAATGACATTTCGACTCTCAAGCGCCTTTGTCTTTTTTGTGCTCGCACTTGTTCGGATGCGCTGAAGAGCGTGGTTTGAGCTCTTTCTTTTCCCTCTGACCTCTGCTTTGTGCTCTCACCCCGTCGGGTGCGCTGAAGAGTGTGCGGTGAGTTTCTTTCCTAAAGCCATCAACAGGAAAAGGCGCGACTTCAACCACTTATCAAGGCGCGAGGCGGCTTTTTCATCCTGGGGAGCGTAGGCCGCATCGCCCAGGATCAGGTACAGCACCCGCTCTACCCCATGCGGGATGATATCACCGGCCATACCGTAGCCAATGCAATCGTAGCCGACCAGGAAAAGGTTCTCGATGGGCGATTTGGGGTCCAGCCGCTCAACGCCACTCTGGCCTTTACGATGCGCCATTTCGGCCGTCCAGGCGCCGCTGAAGAACATAGGGAACTGCAGGTCGACCACCTCGTCATAGTCGGGGAAAATGTCGCGTAGTTGGGCCAGCACCAGCTCCAACTCTTTGCGCCGGTCGTAAGGCGGTTTCATTACCCAGAAAACGTCCAGCATATGCATGCCCTGCGGCGCCAGGCCAGGATCGAAAAACGTGGGAGCGTAGCAGTTCAGCGTGCGCTCCCAACCCATACTGTGTAATAAAGAGTGCTCTTTGTCCAGCAGGTCTTTTTTAGTGCCCAGGATCATAGCCGCCACGTCCGCCGGTACAGCCGAGCGAAGGCGGGCCAGATAGTCCGCCGGCAGGTTCTCTTCTCCGACCAGCCTGACCAGGCGGTTCAGCCCGGCGTTGTGGATTATGATCCCGGCTTTGAGCACGCGCCCGTCCACCAGCCTGACCCCCACCGCCCGGCCTTTTTCCACTAAGATGGCGTCCACGCGCGTGCGCAAAGCGATCTCCCCACCGTGTTGGAGCACTACCTGCTCGACCCCGGCGACAATCGCCGCCGTTCCGCCAATGGCGGTGCCCCAATCTTTCATCTGTTCGATGGAATCGACGATGGCTCGTTTGGTCTCAATCGCCGGAAAATTATCCACCGTTTGCGAAGCAAAACAATGCGTGATGATCGTCTCAACGTAGCGCATGTACTCATCGTTGCCGGGGAAATAGGTTTCCACATATTCACGGGTGGTCATTTCAGGCGGATAGATTTTTGCTGGGTCGTACATATCGGCAATCCACCGGTAAACGCGTGCCATGCCCGGGTCGCCGCCCACCAAAGTGGCCTGGGCTTGGTCCAAAGAGGCGAAGCGCCGCCCATCTTTGGTTACAACCCAGTGCTCGCCGCGCGATTTGACATCATGTATAGTAATCCATTGGATATCCGCTCCCAGGCGCGTGCATAGCTTGCCGATGCGACTTTTCGGCCCAGGGCAGGTCCAGGCCGCCGTGCTGATGGCGTAGCCGCGGTGCATCAGGTGGGTATATTTCCCGCCAACGAAGGCTAACTGCTCCAGGACGAGTACCTTCTTGCCGGCTTTAGCCAACCCGGCGGCAGTCATCAACCCGCCAATACCGGCGCCAATAACGATGACATCATAGGTTTCTTGCAACACCGCCGTGGCCGTCTGCAGCGTGGGATCGGAAAACACATTATTGGGACATATATAAAGGCAGTCCCCACAACGAATACACTTTTTCTCATCGATGCGCGGCCAGGCAGTCGCCTCAATTTCCAACTGGATGGCGAACGATGGGCATTCCGCCACGCAGTATCCACACCCTGTACAACGTAGATTTTCAGTTTTGATTGGCATGCAGCATCCTATGATTCAGATAGGTAAGACGGTTCAACGGCTGGTCTTTACCGGTCGTTTTTCAATCTCGCCATCCAGCCATCCGGCGCCCAATAGGGTCGATAAACCGCGCTGGATAAGGTTCACGTTGGTCAAAGCAATCACGATGAACGGGCCCATCGCCAGCAGCCCGATCAGCGCTACCTCAGGCCGCTTCAAAACGGTCAACGTGACCCCAAACGAAGTTAAAAAGAGGGCAGAATACAGCATCAGCGGCCCGTAGATCGAAAGGTTTAACGAACGGCGCAGGATTGGTTCCCCGTCGACCACCAGCCGGTAAATCATGTTAATCACAAACGCCACCCCTAGCCAGCCCAGGAAGTTCTGGATGGGCACCCCATTGGCCAAGTAGGGCAGATAATTGCCCCCATGTTCCCACACCCACCAACCCTGGCTGACCGCGATCGGGTCAATCATCATATCCCAGGCGGTCGTCGCCAGGGCGCCGGCAACTGCCATCCATAGGTAGGAAGGGAAGCGTTTCAACCAGGAATCGGCATGGTCGACCAGCAGTGGCGCCAGGATATCCGTAATGGAAAAGGAAGCGTACACGATCGGTTCCCAGGCCAGCGCCGCCAGGAATGGCACGCCAAATAACTGCACGCCTAAAGCAGGCGTATAGTAGTAATTTCCAAAAATTAGCCCAAAATTGACCCCCAGGGCTTCGGCGGTAAAAGCGACCAGGAAGGAGACCAAGAACATGCCCAGACTGCACCTCCAGCCCTTGGTCAGGATCGAATGCCAGACGACGAACACCAGCAGCACTCCAATAAAGCCGATCAGAAAATTCACGCTAAAAGGGATATGCAGGTTGAACAAAGCATTGGCCGTTATCAAGCACATCGAGAGAAGCGTAACGGTTGCCAGGAAAATAAACGATACACTATCTTTGTGGTTGTGATTCACGTTCAACCTCCCCGCAGCGATTGCGCCAGGATGACAGGTAATTTCTGAACCAGGGTCTGGTTCGCCTGTCGAAAAGTTATGTCGCCGCGGATAATACCGAAAACAATCTGCTGCATTAATTGGCTCTTGCTGGTCAACTGCGAGCCGAGGCGCGGAAACTGGTAAATAAGGCGAGCCAACCGCCGCGCATGGCTGAGCTGGCCGACGATTTCCAGGTTGATGCGGTTGGTGTAGCTGCTAAGATCGGTCAAATTACCCTTCAAGAAGCGGATAATTTCCTCGGCGGCAATCCTGGCGCTCCGAATGGCATAGTAAATGCCTTCTCCCAGCCAGGGATCAGCCAGGTTGGCGGCATCTCCCAACAGCAAAATACGTCCCTTATTCAAAGGAGAAAAAAGCCCTCCCAGGGGGATAAGCTGACCGCGCAGGCTGAGCGTCTTTCCCTCTTGCAGCACCGGCTGGCTGGCAATGAAGCGCGACAGGGTATCCTTCATACCAATCCCTTTGCCGGGATAAGCGCGAAAAATCCCTACCGAAAGATGATCGCTCTTGGGGAAAATCCAACCGTAGCCATGCGGAAGCGCCCCAAAGTCGAAGGTGGCAAAATTGCCCTGGGTTTCAAGGTCTACCACCGGCACGCTGACTTCCGCTTCCAGCGCCAGGCCTACCTGGCGGTGCAGCAGCAGCCCGGCCAGCGAGGCAATAACACTGTTGACGCCATCCGCCCCGGCCAGCAGGGTGGCGCGGAAAGCGCCCCGCCTGGTGCGTACCAGGATGCAGTGCGGCTCCTCTTCAACGCCGATCACCTCCACTCCGTCCAGGAGCTGTACCCCGGCATTGACTGCCTGCTGAACCAAGAAATGATCGAATCGATCGCGCATGACCAGCCAGGCGAAGGGCTGCTCGACTTCTGTCCTCAACCACTGCTGCCCGTGGAAGGTGACGATCCCGCCCGCCGCCTCGACCTCCACGGTAGGGCGGACGTCAAAAGGCAGGTCACGAATGGCTTTATACGTCAAGCCTCCTCCGCAAGTTTTATACCTGGGAAGGTTGGCTTTTTCCAGTAGCAGCACCCTCAGCCCGCTCTTGCCTAAAAGGTATGCCAGTATCGACCCTGCCGGTCCGGCTCCCACCACAATCGCATCGTAGATCAACACTACCTCACCATGCGCGAGATGCTTCTATTTTATGTCATCCTGGCAAAAATAGCATAGAAACAAGGTCTTTTTCGTTCATCAATTCGGGTGATTAACGTCATTACTTTGATGACCTTTTCCACTACAAAGAGGAGAGTGGTCTCGTTATCATATCTAAAATGTTCATACAGGAACTAAGTCAGGTGCCCATTTTCCGCGGGTTAGGCGAGATGCAGCTAGAATTTCTCGATCCATTTGTTGAACTTTGCCATTTCTCAAAAAGCCAGGTGATCTTCGACCAGGGTCAGGCTGCTACATATATGTACATTTTGAGGCAGGGTCAGGTTATAATACAGTTTAAGCCTTACGACGCTCCCCTGCTGACCGTGACGCACGTCGCTCCCGGCGGCGTTTTCGGCTGGTCGGCTGCCCTGGGCCGGGTGGAATACACTTCCGCCGCCATTGCTGCCGTGGAGAGCGACGCCTATCAACTGCGTGGCGAGGGCCTTTCTCGTATCTGTGACCAGTATCCTGAAACAGGAGTGGTCATCTTGGGACGCCTGGCAAGTGTGATCGCCGAACGACTGCAAAGTACGCACGCCCAGATCCTCACGATGCTCAGCCAGGGATTGTACGGAGAAGTTGAGAAGAGGAACAGCGCAAATGGAAAATAATAACCTGGAATTTTCAGTCCAAGAGCAGATGAAGGGGCTGATCGAGCAACTGGATGCTTATATTAACACCTACCACGGGGGGACCGTGGAAATGATTTCTTTCGAAGGGAAAGTGCTCAAAGTTCACCTGGGCGGGGCCTGTTTAGGCTGCCCTCTGTCCCCCTCGACGGTGCACGGCTGGGTGGAAGGCACTGTCCGGCAGTTCTTCCCGGAAGTTGAAAATGTAGAATCGGTATAGATTGGTGATTTTATTCCAAAAACACCTCGACGTGCTCGCCGTCTTCTTCATCGACCACGTCGACGATCTTGCCAATTTCGCCGGTTTTGATCAACACCATCAACTGATCCATGTCCAGGCCCTCGACCTCCGGTGAAAAACGCGCTCCCATCTTTACCCCGGCAGTAATCAGGTTGACCGGAAGGCGCACGTTTACCCGTACCTTTCCGCTGTCGGTATCGGTGACGGAGACCCGGAACCAGCGCGCCGCCTGCGTGACTTTTGGCTGGCTGATAACGCCTTCTGCTTTACTCTTAAGCGGGTCCTGCAGCGCGTCCAGGAGTTGAATTCCCTGGTCGGCGCTGATCTTTCCGTCCTGAATCAACCTGAGGATCTTCGCCCTTTCTTCGGAAGTTGCCATCGCTGCTCCTTACGCTTTCCGCCGGAGAACGAAAAAGGTACCGGCAACGATCACTAAAACAAGGATACCTCCCAAGATGGCAATGCCATTCGTCTGGGTGTGATTGGCCAGGATTTCATCCTGGCTGGGAGTATTAACCAGACTGCTGTGGGTGGGCACAAGGGTGCGCGTCGCTTCAATCCGAGCCGGAATGGATGGCTGGGAATAAGGCGTGTTCCAGGCTGCATTCAACAGGAAAAACACCAGAATAGCCATTAGAGCCAGGACTCTGCGCTGTGACCTGGGCAAAAAGGCGTTTCGAGGAGAGGAGTGAAGGTTATTTTTCATCGCGAGGTGGTCGAAGTAGCTAATCTTTCCGCCGCCGCCTGGGCGGCCTGTACAGGATCAGTTTGACGTTTGATTACCTGGAGGGTGGCATCGGCCAGCACCGGTCCCAGGCTGGAGGTCAGGTCATTATTCGGGCGGAGCTGGGCCGAAAGCACGATCTGGCTGAGCAAGGACTGGATGCTCTGGTTAGGCCACATCGCCAGGGCGGTTGGACGAGTGGGCAGGTAGCCTGCCGCAGCCGTCCAATTGGCCAGGAAATCGCCCTGCGCCAGGTATTCCGCCAGGTGCACCGCCAGGGCGCGTCGTTCGGGCTCCGGATCTGAAAGAGCCCATAACCAGGAGGTCGCCAGCGACAGATGGTTCGGTCCCAGGGATGGCAAACCCATCGCAGAGCTGTCAGCCGGCAATTCGGCCAGGTAATGGGAGCTCCAGGTCACCAGCCACTGGGCGCTTTGCTCGTGGTAGGCCTGCCAGGCCTGGCCATCAGTCTGATATTCCGCCAGCCAGGCCGGGAAAACGCCCTGCTTGCTGCCATCCGAATACAATTTTAGCACCTGCGCCAGGATTTCTGGCTGTAAAACCGGTCGTCCTTGCGCATCAGCGACCGTGCCTCCCAGGGCCTGATAAAGATCGAGAGTCAACAGCGCCTGGGGATCGGCTGCCGGTATGGCGACCGGCTGGCCCTGGCGCAGGATGCCGGCCCACTCATCCGTGGGCTGGTTCACGTGCCCCGTGCGGTAGACCAGTAGCAGGGCATCCCCGGCAAAAGGCAGGCCGAAGGTGCTGCCCTGGATCAGGGCTGCCTGGCGCGCATAAATGTACCAATCGATGTCGTCGATGGATGTGCTCAACAAGCTGTCCAGGGGAAAAATCAACCCTTTAAGCGCCGCCGTTTCCAGGTCGGAGCGCGAAAAAGCGATCAAAGAGGGCAGTGCCGAAGGCGCCGCTGCGCTGGCAGCCGACAGGGTTTCCAACAGGCTGCCGGGGCCTGAAGCAGCCTTGATGCGTACCTGGACCTCCACGCCGGGATTCTGGTCCATAAAGGAATTCAGCCGGTCCGTAAGCAGTTTTGCCGCAGGCCCGGTTCCGGAAGGATCAAACTGGGGCGGCAGCCAGAGGGTGATAACCTGGGGTCCCACGGCAGCCGCTGTAGCAGCCTTGGTCCGCGCAGGAACCGGCGCGGTGGGTAAAGATTGAGTGGCCCTCTGGACCCGGCTGGTCGGGCTGGGTACAGTATCCAGAAAAGGCAGTCGAGGCAGGCTGCTGCATCCGGCCAGCAGCAACGCCGCCGCCAGCCAGCTCGTCAAAGCAGCCCGCAGTCGCCTGGAAATTCTCATACGAGTAGGATGGGCTGTTCTAGCACCTTTACCAGCAGCGCTACTGCATTCTGCACATCCCGGTAATCCACCATCTCAGACGGGCTGTGCACGTAGCGGCAGGGGATCGAGATGCAGCTTACCGGCACACCAGCCCGGGCAAGCTGGATCGAGCGCGCATCAGTGGTGCCGCCTTCCAATACTTCGAGCTGGTAAGGGATGCCGGCTTTCTCGGCCGTATCGGACAGCCAGCGCACCAGGCGCGGGTCGGACAGCATACCGCCATCCCGCACCTTAACTGTCGGGCCCTTGCCCAGGCTGACATCCATCTTTACTCCCTTGGGGGTGTCGCCAGTCAAAGTGACGTCCACCGATAGGCCCAGGTCGGGGTCGATGGCGTAAGAAGAGGTAATTGCCCCACGCGTGCCGACCTCTTCTTGGACGCTGAAGACGAAATAAACCTCGTGCGGGGTATCTTTGAGCCGCTTGAGCGCCTCAATCTGCACCGCCACGCTGATGCGGTCGTCCATAGCCTTAGAGACCAGGCGGTCGCCCAGATCCAGGAAGGGGCGGTCGAAAGCCGCCACGTCGCCCACGCGCACCTTACAATCGGCCCGGCTGGAGGCGCCCACATCAACGTAGAGGCGGTCGAACGAGGGCATCTTGTCCAACGCCTCCATCCGTTCGCTGTTGATCGTCCCCATGGCGCCGTTGATGAAGCGCACCCGGCCGCCCACGCAAGTGATCGGGCGGGCCCCGCCGATCGGGATAAAACGCACGAAACCGTTCTCGTCTACGTGCGTGGCAATCAACCCAATCTCATCCATGTGCGCAGAGAGCATGACCCGCATCCCGCCGGGTGATTTTATTCCTTTGCGAGCGATCAGGTTACCCAGCGGGTCTACCCGGATTTCATCGGCATAGGGCTTGATCTCGGCGGTAATCAGCTCACGCACGGCATCTTCGTATCCGGAAGGGCCAAAACTCTCTACCAACTTTTGGATCAACGCTTTCATGGATTACTCCTGTTTGTTCTTAGACTTAGAAATTAATCTCAATTCCAGGATGGCTACCGCTTGAGAATTTCCGGCTTGATCCTGACCAGGGCAGCATACAGCAGGGCCAGCGTGTTTTGCCAGTCCGCCAGTCGGCACAACAATACCGGCGTATGGGCGTAGCGACCCGGGATGGAGACGGATACACTGGGGATGCCGGCGCGCTGGCGGTGAATAGCCCCGGCGTCGGTGCCCCCGCTGCCCGGCTGGCGGAACTGGTAGGGGATACCCAGGTCGTCTCCCGTATCCGCCAGGAGGCGAATCAGGCGCGGGTCAGCCAGCGTGCCCGCATCCTGGATATAGATTGCCGGCCCCGCACCCAGGCGGGTGTTGTAAAAGGCGTTTTCCGAGCCATCCCAAACCGGCAGGTCGTTAGCAGGCGTGCTGTCGATCACAATCGCCAGGTCCGGATTGAAGGCGTAGGCCGCCACGCCCGCCCCGCGGGCGCCTATCTCTTCCTGGACAGTAAAGGCCGCCAGCAGCTCTACATTTTCGGGGGCGTGTTTGACCAGCTCGATCAAGGTGGCCACCCCCAGGCGGTTGTCCAGGGCTTTGCCGCGCAGGCTGGGGCCAACCTGCTCAAAGCGCGTGGCGTAGCAGGCCCGGTCGCCCACTTTGACCTTGTTCTTGCCGCCCAGGCCCACATCCATTCGCAAGGCGTCCAGGGGGATCTTGCGCTCGGTCTCGCCCTCTTCGGTCAGGTGGATCGGCTTGGCGCCGATTACCGCCGGGACGTGCTCTTTGCCGACCAGCACCGGCTTGCCAACCAGGGTGCGCACATCGATTCCGCCGACCACGTCGAAGGAAAAAGTCCCGTTGTCGTCGCTGTCGACCAGCATGAAGCCCACCTCATCCATGTGGGCCGCCATCATCACACGCAAAGGCTGCTCGACCCTGGCTTTGCGGGTGGCCAGCACGTTGCCCAACGCATCGACTTTGATTTCGCCGGCTACCGGCTTCAATTGTTCAAGGACAATCGCCCGTACCTCGGCCTCTTCCCCTGAAACACCACTGGCATTGGATAATCGCTCTAAGAGAGCTATTTGTTCAGCGCCGATCTGCGGCGCTATCTGCAGGATTTCGTTTTCGTTACCCATTGGCTATTCGTCCCAACAAATCTGTTTGACAAAATCTGGTTCAAGGCTGGCGATAAATTCAGCCATGAGGTGGCCCGTCCGGGAAATATCCTTCAGACAGACCACTTCAACCGGGGTGTGCATATAGCGCAGCGGGATACCCAGCAGGGCGCAGGGAATCCCCTCAGCCACAATTTGCATCCCCACGGCGTCTGTCCCGGAATTGCGCGGCATCGCTTCAAACTGGTGAGGAATATCCAGTCGCTCGGCCAGGTTTTTCAAGGCTTTGTGGATTGCCGGATGAATGTTCGGACCCCAACCAATCGTTGGCCCTTTATCCATAGGAAAAGCATGGTGATCGCTGCTCCCCGGGCCTTTAGCAAAGGTCACGTCCACCGCCACGGCAATATCCGGGCGAATCTCGAAAGGAGAAGTGAGCGCCCCGCCCAATGTTTTCTCTTCCTGGGTCGACGCCACCGCCCACACGTCCCAGGCATGCTGCATGTGCTGTAGCTCCTGCAGGCACAGAGTCAGCGCAGCGACCGACGCCCGGTCATCCAGCGAGTGCCCGGCCAGCGCCCCGCCTTCCAGCTCAATCGGACAGCTGGCAAAAGAAACCAGGTCCCCCGGGCGCACCAACTTCGTCACTTCTTCCGGCAGCAGCCCGGTATCGACAAACAGGTACTCCATTTTGACCGGGACGCCCTGTTGTTCAGGTGGAAGCAGGCGATCCGACGGCTGGACGACAATCGCCGGCAGATCACGCCGCCCGTGCACGGTGACTAACTGCCCGGGCAGGATGCGCGGATCGATTCTGCCAACTTCGGTCACCCGCAGGAAGCCATCCACAAGGGTCGTCACCATCAAGCCGATGGCATCCATGTGGGCCGAAAACAAGATGCGTGGCCGTGGATCGGGTCCACGGCCACGTTTCAGCCCATGCAGGCTGCCCAGCCGGCTGACTGAGATTTCGTCGACCAGGGGACGCCAGGCCTCGGCGATCACCTGGCGGGCAGGCTCTTCGTAAGCCGACAGCCCGGGCAGGCTAAGCAATTGTTTGAGAAATGGGATTAGTTCAATCATCCGCAAAAGATTCCTGTGACTCTAGGGGTTAGGGGTGTCTGTGATCGTTGCTGGTGGCAGCGGGGTTACCGAATTGGTGACCGTCGGCGGGACGGGTGTATCCGAAGGCAGCGGGGTGGAAGAAGGCGTGCGGGTGGCAGTGGGCGCATGAGTGGAGGATGGCAAAGGTGTATCGGTGGGGGTGCGGGAAGCCGTCCGTGTGGGAGTTATGAAACGCGTACGTGTGACGGTGGGCGTAAAGGTGTCGGTGGTGGTGCCCGTCTGAGAGGGAGTAAGCGTAATGGTCGGAGATACCGTCCCGGTGACCGAGGGCTGGTTCGTGGGAGTCAGGGTGAGCGTGGGGGTGGGTGTATCGGTGCCTTTTTTCAACTGCGCCTGCGCTTTTTGGAGGACAGAATACCCCAGACAATAGCACGGCAGGGTGGCCAGGATGATCACCACCAGTATCGTCCGGATGCCAGCGCGTTGATCAGGCCGGGGTATCAAGTAGTTCTCCTCTCTCATTCCATGATATCACCAGCCGAAATGGCTGGCAAGTGGAGGGAGACCACATCAAAAACTTGCCGGGGTTGCGGCATTAACCTGACGCATTTCCTGGCGCACGGCCATGTACAGGTTTTCGGCCTTCAATTCCGTGATGGTGTAGCAGGGCGCCTCCAGGTTATCCGCCAGGGATTGGGCCAGCCCCTGGTCGAAAGCGGCATGTTCCATATTAATCACCACGCTGTGGACGTGCTCCTCAGCAATCAGGCAGGCCACCTGCTTGGCTTCTTCCAACGGCGGGAGCTGCCCCATGGATACATTCCCGGCCCCGTCGGTCAGCACGATCAGCAGTGGCATGACGTCCGGGTGAAGGACGTGCTCCTTTTGCAGCACGTCGTGGGCCATCTGCAAGCCTGCGGAAAGGGGCGTCTTCCCACCCACAGGGATTTCTGCCAGGGCGCGCTGGGCCAGGAAGATCGAGCTGGTCGGAGGCATTACCAGGGTGGCGCGGTCCTTCTGGAAAACGACCAGCCCGACCCGGTCACGGCGCTGGTAAGCATCCGTCAGCAGGGAAAGGATGGCGCCCTTGGTGGCTGCCATGCGCTCGGCCACCGCCATCGACCAGGAGGCATCCACCAGGAAGAGCACCAGGTTGGCCGCCCGGCGCACACGCACCTTGCGCATATAATCACTGGGGTGCACAGCAAACGCCACGCGTTTGCGCTGCTCGTGGCGCTCCTTCTGGAAAGGCGCCGCGGCCCGTAAAGTGGCGTCGAAGGCCAGGTCTTCAGCCTTGCCAGGGGTAGGGCGCGCCTGAATATATCGCCCGCGCTTGCGGTCGGTGCGGGTGCGCGACCGGCGGCCCGAAGAGCGGCGCATGATCTGATCCAGTGGAGTATCCAGGCGGCGCGGCGCGAACTTCTCACCTACCCGCGCCTTTTGGCCGCCTTCCCACCAGCGCGAGTTGCGGTCATCGAAGACATTCTGCTGCGAGTGCTCCACCTGTCCCTGGGGAGGCTGCTCCTCAGTACTCTCACCCTCACTTATTTTTTTTTTGAGAAGAGGTTTTGGCCTCTCCAGTCTCTTCGGTTATTTCGGTCTGATCCCCAGGAGAGTTTTGCCCCTGAAGCTGCTCGATGCGTTCCTGCAGCTCCTCCATGCCCATCTCAGACTGTTGGAAAGGACCCCGTTTAAGACGGTGTGGGAGGGCCAGCTCAGCCGCCAGGGCAATGTCGCGGTCGTTGATCAGCGTGCGCCCTTCCAGGGCGGCCTGAGCGCGGGCAGCTTTGAGAATGACCAGGTCAGCGCGGTGCCCATCTACGTTCAATGAGGCGGTCAGGGCGGCAATCGAAAGCAGGTCACGCCTTGAATAGGTGACCTTATCCACCAACTGGCGTGCCCGCTCGATCTGGTGCGAAATTTCCTCTTCTTTCGCCAGCCAACTGCCGCGGAAGCTTTCAGCATCCGCTTCGAAAGCCAGGTTGCGCTCCATAATTAAGACCCGCTCGCGCGGATCGCGAATTCCGAAAATATCCACCGACAAAGCGAAACGATCGAGAAGCTGCGGGCGCAGGTCGCCTTCCTCAGGGTTCATCGTCCCCACCAGGATAAAGCGCGCCGGGTGAGAAAAGGAAATGCCCTCGCGTTCGACGATGTTCATGCCCATGGCAGCCGAATCGAGCAGCACGTCCACCACGTGGTCGTCCAGCAGGTTGACTTCGTCGATGTAGAGCAGTCCACGGTTAGCAGCCGCCAGCACGCCGGGCTCGAAGTGGCGTTCGCCCTTCTGAATGGCCTTTTCAATGTCCAGCGTACCGACCACGCGGTCTTCCGTAGCCGATACCGGTAAATTTACGAAGGCGGTCGTGCGGTTGGCAATCGGCAGGCTCTCGCCGCGCCCCACGCGCTCACGGCATTCTGTGCACCAGGTCGCCGGGGTATCCGGGTCGCAACAGAATCGGCAGTCGCTGACCACGCGTACGCTCGGCAGCAGGGCTGCCAGGGCGCGGGCGGCAGTTGATTTAGCGGTGCCACGCTCGCCGCGGATCAGCACCCCGCCAATGCGCGGGTCGACTGCATTGAGAACCAGGGCTCGGCGCATGCGCTCCTGACCGACGATTGCTGTAAATGGATAGATGAAGGGCATAAAAGATCGAGTTTCCTTATTATCGCCAGGTTGGTTGCCATGTTAGTTTACCACCAGACAAGCCGTGCGGCAACCTGATTTTTAACATTGATACTTTATAATTACCCAGCCGGGTATTTGGCTGTAAATATCATCGGGAATGGCTCTTTCCCTTCTTTCTTTCTTTCGTTCTTTCCCTTTGTGTTCTTTGTGCCCTTTGTGTCCTTTGAGGAAAAACTTTTACAGGAGAAATAATAATGCCTATCTCTCCACGCGAACGTATGCTTTCCGCCATTGCCTGCCAGGAACCTGATCACGTCCCGTGCAGTTTCATGCTCTTCCACCTGATGAAACCGGGCAGCCGGGATTACCAGGAATTCGTCGAAAGGCAGGTGGCGTTGGGCCTGGACACCTATGTCCAGGTGCCGCCGCGCCCACCCGCTGTGGATAACGACTGGTACGACCTGCACGGCCTGCCGGTGTCCTTCGACCCGCGTGTCACCACCCAGGAATGGGTCGAAGAACGGGCGGGCGAGCGCCACCCCACCCTGGTCAAGCAGTACCACACCCCCGCAGGAACGTTACAGGTTGAAGTTGCGCGGGATGAGGATTGGAAATGGGGCAACCACGTGCCGCTGTTCAACGATTACCTGGAGACCCGCTCGAAGAAATTCCTGGTCACCGAAGAAAAGGACCTGGAGGCCTTCCAATACCTGCTGGCGCCCCCCACCAACCAGGCGGTGCAGGCCTTCCGGGAAGACGCCCGCCAGTGTAAAGACCTGGCCGCTAAACACGGGCTGCCGCTGGCCGGCGGCTGGGGGGTCGGGGCGGATATGCTGGGCTGGATCCACGGTTTGGAGCGCATGGTCTACACGTCTGTCGACCAGCCGGAATTGCTGGAAAAGCTGCTCGGCATGATCGCCGACTGGAACCGGGCCCGCATGGAGCTGATCTTAAGCGCCGGCGTCGACCTGTTCCTCAAACGCGCCTGGTACGAGAACTGCGATTTCTGGTCGCCGCGCACCTACCGCAAATTCATCCTGCCGATTCTGGAAGAAGACGTGCGCCTGGCGCACCAGGCCGGGGTCAAGTTTGCCTACATCATCACCTCGAACTGCATGCCCCTGCTGGAGATGATCGCCGAGACCGGGGTGGACGTCATCGTGGGCGTCGATCCGCACGCCTGGGACATGTCCGTGGCCAAGCAGAAGCTGCAAGGCAAAGTATGCCTGTGGGGCGGGGTGAACGGCCACCTGACCATGGAAATGGGCACCGAGGAGCAGGTGCGCGCCGAAGTGCGCCAAGCCCTGCGCGTGCTGGCGCCCGGCGGCGGGTTCATCCTCTCCCCGGTGGATAACGTGCGTGAGGATACCCCCCAGGCGCGCCGCAACGTCGGCGTGCTGCTGGATGAATGGAAGAAAAGCTTCGCCTGAGATAAATCCATGGACCTGGAAACCTGGATAAAAAAGATGCCCAAGGTGGAGCTGCACGTCCACCTGGAAGGTTCTGTGCGGCCCGAGACGCTGCTCTTACTGGCAAAGCGCCACCACATCCGGCTTCCCGCCAGCACGGTTGAGGAGCTGTGCGCCTGGTACATTTTCACCGATTTTGCCCACTTCATCGAGATATATATGGCCATCTCGGGTTGCCTGCGCACTCCGGAGGATATGGAGCTGATCGCCCGCGAATTCCTGGCTGGACAGGCCGCCCAGAACATCGTCTACAGCGAGGTCACCTGGACGCCTCTCAACCAATACCATACCAGCAGGATGGGGTTTGCAGAACAGTTGGCGGCGATCAACCGGGGGCGCGCCTGGGCTGAAAAAGAGCTCAACGTGCCCATGGCGATGGTGATCGACATCCCGCGCGGCGTTCCAGTAGAAGAAGGTGAGTTGTCAGCCGATTGGGCTATCCAGGCCAGGGACAACGGCGTGGTGGCATTTGGCCTGGGTGGGCCTGAAATCGGCAACCCGCCCGAAATCTATACGAATGCCTTTGCCAGAACGCGCCGTGCCGGGCTGCCCGGGGTGCCTCACGCCGGCGAAACGGCCGGCCCCGCCGGCATTTGGGGGGCGCTGCGCGCCCTGCAGGCGGTGCGTATCGGTCACGGTGTACATTGTCTTGAGGACCCCGACCTGGTCGCCGATCTGCGCGCCCGCCAGATTCCACTCGAAGTCTGCCCGACCAGCAACGTATGCCTGAAAGTAGCCCCGCGCTTCGCAGAACATCCCCTGCCGCGCCTGTTGGCGGAGGGTCTGTTCGTGACCCTCGGCTCGGACGACCCGCCCATGTTCAACACCACTTTGACCGAAGAGTATTTGAAGGTTGCGAGGGTGTTTGGGTTTGGGGTGGATGAAATCAAGAAATTGGCGCTGAATGGAGTGAAGGCTTCGTTTTTGCCGGATGCGGAAAAGCAAAGACTTGAGGCCAAGATAAGTTCATCATTAACATAGAACCTATAAAAATTTACAAAACCGTAAAAGTCATATTTGGGAGGTTAATATTTTTCAAGGGCCTCGCTAACTCTCTGCCAATCGCCTTTCTGTTCTTCAAGACTTCGTGTTTTCGAATTAATAACTAAACGGCTGCAATGGTACATAGGGAAAAAACGGACATCATTTGTTAGAAAAAAACCACCCTTTTGAAAAATAACAGCCTCTCTGAACTGAACCTTCAGTAAACCGTACAATTTACATATAACTTCGTATGCATATTTGCCAAGAGTAACCACAACCTTAGGTTGGATTATTTCGATTAAAGGTTGGAGAAAATTCTTGCCACAATTATCAAACCACCGTTTCTTAACTGAGCCTGACAATCCGCCTTTTTTCAAGCATAAAATGGCATTGGTAAGAAAAATAGGATTTTTCGTCTCATTACTTTTTGAAGGTTGAGGGATTTCAATATCGATTGAAGCCAGAAGACCCCGAATCATGTTATTGGAAGGGTTGTCGTCCTTTTCATACCCTTTATTATCTTGGAAATATTTTATATCACCCCAATCTTGACCGATTACCATTAATTCTGAATCGAGATTACCCTGCCACCGTGACCATTGCCCAATATGATTACTGTCGAAAATTCCTCCATTTATCGCGGATGGGTTTATCAAACAATCGCACAACCTACACGCTTTGCGGGAACTTACCAGGTCTTGATAGGCTTTTATTTTAGATGGATTCATAACCTTTTCTTTCTGTGTTAATTCCCCGCCGAGATTGCTTCACCCCTTTTCTTATTGCAGAGGTACTATACTTCTAATACGGGGCTCGCAATGACATTTTGAAAAGACTTCATACCTCCAAAGTGTATCATCTTTCTCAGGTGAAAGACAATCGGTCAAAATATCTCATATTACTATTGGATATTACGAATGTCTCCAACCCAAAGAAGAAATTCTTTGCTTTATAAATTAGAATCCTTTGTGCTCTTTGTGTCCTTTGTGGTTAAATCTTTATTCCTCCCCTCCCACCGCCGTGCAGTATAATGAAACTTCATCCTAGCCCTCTGGAGTATGTATGTCAGAGCGCAAAATCCGCGTATTAATCGCCAAGCCCGGCCTGGAGTACCAGCCCGCCCTCCCGCAGGCGCTGATCAGCTACCTTCCTAAGGTACCCTTACAGGCTACTTTCGTGAATTGCACTTTCCATTCAAATGGATAAAGTCCAGCTTAGAGAAACGGACACCAAGTTGTGAAATTAATAAAAAAAATTAATAAAAATGTTGACTTATTAGATAATAGCACTATAATAAATTACCAGGATTTCGAATCCATACCCTGACACTTGAAAGATCAGCTTGTAGAGGAGGAAACTATGCCAGCGTACGTTACTTTGTTTAACTGGACAGAACAGGGGATCAAAAACGCAAAGGTGACCACGGATCGGGCTAAAGCTGCCAAAGCAATGTGGGAAAAAGCCGGCGCACGGTTCATCGGCATCTGGTGGACGCTTGGACAATATGATGGTGTGATTATCCACGAAACGCCAGACGCTGAGACAGCTACCCGGCTGCTCATATCTTTGGCGCAGGCAGGAAACATTCGAACCACGACGCTGCCAGCTCTCAGCGAGGTAGAAATGGAGGGTATCCTCAAGGGATTGCCTTAAAATGATGGAGTAGACATATACTAACGTCCCGTCATTATTTTGAAGGCTAAAGATATGCACTGGGCAGGCTTCTAGCGCCTGCCCAGTATTCATTGCCTGCACGCACGAAGGTAACTATCACCCTTCCTCCGCCTAATCTCTTCCAACTGTTCCACCACCTCCCGCCGTCGTATGGGCTTATTTTATAGGATCTATAACCCACTTCTCCCCTATTCGCCTGGGAAATGACATATAAAACCATCCTGAAATGCCATGATTGCAGGGAACGTGCTAAGTATAGGCGGCACCTTAGACACGCTCGACTTTGTGGTAGCCTTTTTCATGGGGATGAGATCCTGTTTTAAGTGGATTATGGCAAATCCTGTTTTAACAGATCCCGTCCCCCTTTTCAAGACTCATTTTTCGGATAGGTTCTAAAAGAGACTTGCTGATATTTTCTACCCCGTTACACTCATAATGTCAAAGCCTGACTGAGGCACGAAGCCGGGGCGACTGTAAAAGGTCACCTCGGGTTTTTTATTTCACGCTACGGTGGCGGTCAACACCGGTGAGGTGCCTTCAAAGTCGCCAGGGAAATCCCAATTACGCTTCAGCGGCGGTTAACGCTGGAAGGGATAAAAATGCTTTTCAAACCATTAATGCTCTTTGACAAAGACCCCGATAGCGGGGGGGGGTGGTGAAGGCGCTGGTAATAGCGACGACAAAACCGCGAAGACTTATACGCAAGCCGAGCTAAATGCCATGTTTGCCGAACGACAGCCGCGATCACCGAAATCCTGAAAAAGACCGGGATTGACACAGTTGACAACCTGGTTGCGGCGCGCCCGCCAGATTCCACTCGAAGTCTGCCCGACCAGCAACGCGTGCCTGAAAGTAGCCCCGACCTTCGCAGAACATCCCCTGCCGCGCCTGTTGGCGGAAGGGCTGTTCGTGACCCTTGGCTCGGATGACCCGCCCATGTTCAACACTACTTTGACCGAGGAATATCTAAAGGTTGCCAGGGTGCTTGGGTTTGGGGTGAATGAGATCAAGAAATTGGCGCTGAATGGGGTGAAGGCTTCGTTTTTGACGGATGTGGAAAAGTAAAGGCTTGAGATTGAAATCAATTCGTCATTTACATAAAACCTACAACATTTAAAATAGAGCCACATTCGGTAAGTTATTATTTACCATTGGAAATATTTATATCACCCCAATCTTGACCGATTACTATTAATTCTAAATCGAGATTTCCCTGCCACCGTGACCACGGCCCAATATGATTACTGTCGAAGATTCCCCCATTTATCGCGGATGGGTTCGTCAAATAATCGCATAACTGACACGCTTTGCGGGAACTTACCAGGTCTTGATAGGCTTTTCATTTAGATGTATTCATAACCTTTTCTTTCTGTGATAATTCCCTCCAAGATTGCTTCGCCCCTTTTCATATTGCAACGTACTATACTTTTGGGTACGGGGCTCGCAATGACATTTTGAAAAGTCTTTCCTCTTCTAAATCATATCATCTTTGGGGCGACAGGCTATCGATAACAAATCTCAAATTATTATATCGGCTATCGAGGGCGCCAGCAACATAAAGAGAAAATTCTCTATTTTGATAAATTGAGAATCCTTTGTACTCTTTGTGTCCTTTGTGGTTAAATCTTTATCTCCCCGCCTTCCGCGCCGCGGTATAATGAAATAGCATCCCACCCCTCTGGAGTATGTATGTCAGAGCGTAAAATCCGCGTACTAATCGCCAAGCCTGGCCTGGACGGGCACGACCGCGGCGCCAAAGTCATCGCCCGGGCCCTGCGCGACGCCGGCATGGAGGTCATCTATACCGGCCTGCGCCAGACCCCTGAAATGGTCGCCGAGGCGGCCTTGCAGGAAGACGTCGACGTAGTCGGTCTGTCCATCCTGTCGGGGGCGCACATGGGACTGGTGCCGCGCATCCTCGACCTGCTGCGCGCCAACGGTCAGGCCAACGTGCGCGTCTTCGTCGGCGGGATCATCCCCGACGAAGACATCCCGGAGCTGTTGCAGGCCGGCGTGCGCGGCGTGTACGGCCCCGGCACATCCACCCTCCAGGTGGTCGAGGATATCCGCAAAGACGTCCTCAATCTTCCCGCCTGACGGAACCCCTATGGAACTGGTAGAAG
Organism: uncultured Chloroflexia bacterium; assembly: GCA_963820415.1. Classification (GTDB taxonomy): domain Bacteria; phylum Chloroflexota; class Anaerolineae; order Anaerolineales; family Anaerolineaceae; genus CAWFZT01. The sequence continues at coordinate 455,558 of CAWFZT010000008.1, forward strand.
CGGTTCTGGCAGGTGAGCGCCTGGCCCTGGCTCGCCTGCTGACCCAGGTTGAAAACGATACGCCGCTCGGGCGGCGCGCCCAGGCTGCGCTTTTCCCGCATACCGGCCAGGCCCACCTGGTCGGCGTCACCGGCGCCCCGGGCACCGGCAAATCTTCGCTGGTCAACCAGCTGGCGCGCCTCTTCCGCCGCCCGCCATCGGGTGGAGCTGCCCCGCGCAAAGTGGCCATCGTGGCGGTCGACCCTTCCAGCCCGTTCACCGGCGGAGCGCTGCTCGGCGACCGGGTGCGTATGCGCGACCTGGCCGGCGACCCTGGCATTTTCATCCGCTCCATGGCGGCGCGCGGCGCCCTGGGTGGCTTGGCGCGCGCCACCGCCGCCCTGGTACAGGTATTCGACGCCGCCGGCTATGAGATCATCCTGATCGAAACCGTCGGCGCCGGCCAAAACGAAGTCGACATCGCCGGCCTGGCGCATACCACCCTGGTGGTGGAGGCGCCCGGCATGGGCGACGACATCCAGGCCATCAAGGCCGGCATCCTCGAAATTGCCGACATCCTGGTGGTCAACAAAGCCGACCGGCCCGGCTTGGAAAATACCGAACGCGCCCTGCGCGCCATGCTCGAGCTGGGCCGACCCACAATCCAACCGGAAGGAAAGGATGCAGCCGGCGGGCCGGGTTGGACGCCGCCGGTCTTGAGCACCATCGCCACCACCGGCAGCGGCGTGGAAGAAGTCTATCAAGCCATCTTACGCCATGCTGAGTATCTCAGGCAGAGCGGGGAATGGCAGAAGCGCGACCGCATCCGCCTGCAGGTCGAGCTGGAAGCCCTGCTGCAGGAGACTCTGGTCGCTCGCTGGCGCAGCCGCGTCCCTCAGCAAACCTTCCAGGCCATGCTCGACCGGGTGTTCGAGCGCCAGATTTCTCCTATAAATGCAGTGTCCGAACTGGCGCAATATGATGTAAACTATGTAAAAGATTGAACTCATTATCGCCTTTTTATCCCTGGCATAATCATCTCACAACGAGGAGAGAAGTAGAAGATGCAACGCACCCCAATTGGCAGTCTGCGGCAGAAGATCGGCCAGAACGTGAAAATTCAGGGCTGGCTGGAAACTCTGCGCGACCAGAAGAAGATGCAGTTCTTGATCCTGCGCGACCGCACCGGGCTGGTGCAGGCGGCCTTGTGGCGGCCTGGCAACCCTGACCTGGCCGACCAGGTTTCGAAATTGAACGTGGAAAGCGCTCTGACCATCACCGGCAAGGTGGTGGATAACCCGGTGGTCAAGCTGGGCGGGCTTGAAATCCAGCTCGAAACGCTGCAGGTCGAAAATGCCGCCGATTCACCCTTGCCCATCGATCCTTTTGCCGAGGCCCAGGCTTCCCAGGACCTGCGCATGGACTGGCGCTATCTCGATTTGCGCCGCAAGGAAAATCTGCTTATCTTCCAGATCGAGACCACGGTAGAGATGGCCATGCGCCAATACTGGGTCGACCATGATTTCATCGAAATGCAGTCGCCCAAGATCATGGGCAGTCCCTCTGAAAGCGGCGCTGAGCTGTTTGAGATGATCTACTTCGACCGCAAGGCTTACCTGTCGCAGTCGCCCCAGTTCTACAAACAAATGGCCATGGCAGCCGGCTGGGAACGCGTTTTTGAGATCGGCCCGGTCTTCCGCGCCGACCCTTCGTTCACCTCGCGCCACATGACCGAGTTCACCGGCGTGGACATGGAAATGTCGTGGGTTGATTCGCATGAAGACGTGATGGCCTTCATGGAAGGCTGGCTGCAGTATATCTACCAGCAGGTCAAGGATAAATACGACGCCGAGCTGAAGCAATATTTCAAGCGCGATCTGCCCGTGCCCAGCCTGCCCTTCCCGCGTATCACCATGGCGGATGCGCTGGTGATCCTCAAAGAAAAGGGCTACACTCCCCCGCCTGAGAAGAAAGGCGATATTGACCCGGCCGGCGAGCGCCTGCTCGGGCAGTACGTCAAAGAGAAATACGGTCACGAGTTCGTCTTCCTGACCGACTGGCCGATCAGCGTGCGCCCCTTCTATCATATGCGCCTGCCGGAGAACCCCGGCCTGACCCGCAGCTTCGACCTGATCGCCACCGGGCTCGAGATTACCACCGGCGCCCAGCGCGAGCACCGCTACGACGTGCTGATAAAACAGGCCGAGGAAAAAGGCCTGGGCCCGGAACCGATCCAGTTCTACCTGGATTTCTTCCGCTACGGCTGCCCGCCTCACGGCGGGTTTGGCTTGGGGCTGGCGCGCACCATGATGGTGCTGCTCGGCCTGCCCAACATCCGCGAAGCGGTGTACCTCTTCCGCGGCCCCAACCGCTTGAGCCCCTAAGGAGTTGTGATGCTCATTGGCAAACGTCTGCGCCTGCGGGCGATTGAGAAAGAAGACCTGCCTCGCTTCGTGGCCTGGGTAAACGACCCGGAGGTGTCCCGGCACCTGGTTCTTCATGCGCCAATGTCCCTGCCGCAAGAAGAAAAATGGTACGAACGCATCCTGCAGCAGCACTCCGCCGAACAGCCGCTGGTGATCGAGCGGGATGCCCCGCAAGGCTGGACGCCCATCGGCAATATCGGCTTTCTTGCCATCGACTGGGTCAACCGCAGCACCGAGCTGGGCATTTTCATCGGCGAAAAAACCTCCTGGAACCAGGGTTACGGCAGGGAAGCCATCCACTGCTACGAGCACGCCGGTTTTATCCTCGAAGGCAGGCTGCGCCAGGCCAAATTCGAAGATGGCCATTATATCGATCTCCTGCTGATGAGCGTTTTACGCTCTGAATGGCAAAGCAGGCAGAACTCTTAGGGAAGGATTCATTCACATTATGCATCAAAACAAAGAATACATGTATGGAGAGATCAAGCTCTACGCCGGGACGGGCAGCCCCGAGCTGGCGAAAAAGATCGCCGACTACCTGGGCGTACCGTGCTGCGGGCGAGACGTAGTCGTCTTCCCCAATGAAAATATTTTTGTCAAGCTGCACAGCAGCGTGCGCGGCCAGGATTGCTACGTGATCCAGACCACTTCTGCCCCGGTACACCGCAACCTGATGGAACTGTTGATCATGCTGCAAACTCTCCGCTTGGACTCAGCCGCCCGGATTACCGCCGTGATCCCTTATCTGTGTTACGCCCGCTCGGATAAGAAAGACCAGCCGCGCGTCCCCATTACCGCCCGGCTGGTGGCAGACATGATCGAAATCGCTGGCGCAGACCGCTATATCACTCTCGACCTGCACGCCGGGCAGATCCAGGGTTTTTTCTCCATCCCAGGAGACGTGCTGACTGCTTTCTCGATCCTGATCGAGTCCATGAAAGACAACCTTCCCAACATGCTCAACCCGGTGGTAGTCACCGCCGACCTGGGCTTTGCCAAGAAGGCCCGCAATTACGCCGCTGCCTTGGACGTACCTATGGCCTTCATAGAAAAGCGCCGTTCCGCTAACGATTCCAAATCTCAGGCGCTGACCTTGATCGGCGATGTGACTGGGCGCGACGCTATTGTCGTCGATGATGAAGTCGACACCGGTGGATCGATTTCGCAGGCGGTCAACCTCGTAAAAAATTACGGAGCGCGCAACATTTACTGCGTCTTCGTCCATCCCGTGTTTTCCCTGAACGCCGCCGAGCGTATGGGCGCCCTGCCGGTGACCGAATTTATCACCACTGATTCGGTGCCCGTCCCGCCTGAAAAACGCGCCTTTTTCGGCGAACGGTTAAAGACCCTCTCGGTCTCGTCGCTGTTGGGTGAGGTCATCCGCCGCGCTCACGAAGGCCGCAGTGTAGGTGAAATGTTCAACGAGTAAGCATGCCCGAACTGCCCGAAGTCGAAACGATTGTCCGTGCGCTGCGCCAGGGAGGGCGCGAAGGAGCTTCCCTGCCTGGGCGCAAAATCCACTCGGCCAGTTTACTGTGGGAACGCAGCCTCGTAGAACCTTCTCCGGCTGAATTTTGCCAGAGACTGCCAGGCCAAACCGTTAAAGAAATCGGGCGACGTGGCAAAATTGTTATCCTCCAGTTAGACCGGCAGGCGCTGTTGTTCCACCTGGGTATGAGCGGTGATCTGCGCGTCGAGCCAGGCCAGGATGGACAGGGCCAACCGGTTGAGCCGCGCAAGCACGACCGGGCTGTGCTGGCTTTCGAGGACGGCTTTCACCTGGCTTTCAACGACCCGCGTAAATTCGGCCGTATCTGGCTGGTAAGCCAGCCTGCCTCCGTCTTGCATAACCTGGGTCCGGAACCTTTGGACCCGCGTTTGTCCGTCGAAGAATTTCACCAGAAGCTTACCGCGGTTCACCGCCAGGTGAAACCGCTGCTGTTGGACCAGAGTTTCCTGGCTGGCCTGGGTAACATATACACCGACGAAGCTCTGCACGCCGCAAAAATTCATCCGCGGCAGCCTTCCGACAACCTGACGTTAGACCAGGCCGGACAACTGCTTTTAGCCATCCGCCAGGTGCTCGAAGAGGGCATCCGCCGCAGTGGCGCCAGCATCGATTGGGTATATCGGGGTGGAAATTTTCAGAATTCTTTCCGGGTTTACCAACGTACCGGGCAGCCCTGCCCGGTATGTGGCACGCCTATTGCACGTATAGTAGTAGGCCAGCGGGGTACGCATTTCTGCCCAACCTGCCAGTCGGATTTAGGATTAAAGTGATGCAGAGAGCGTGAACCCCCCACCAGGTGGAATTCTCAGGAGGTCGATATGTCTATTCCAACACCCCTTTTCACGTTAATCGCCTTTACCGTCCTTCTTTTCATCATCGTTATCATCCTCGTAGTCATCTTCTTCCAGTTGTCAGGCCGTTCTCGCAATGCACCGGCGGGAGCCCCTAAAAAGGGTAGTGTGAATGCACGCCCGGCTATGCAGGAAATCCTGCGCCTTTGGCGCGATCCGGACACCGGCCGGGTGGTCACCGAATTCCAGAACCGGCTTATCCGGGACCCGCGCACCCTCAGCCAGGGTGAACGTGGTTACCTGGTCAGGCTGGCCCAGGATTGGTCCACCTGGCTGACCGTTCCTGAAGCTCAATCAGTCGCGCAAGTCGAAGCCAGCCCGGCTGCGCTGGAGAGCCCAAACATGCCCGTCAGTCCGGTCATTCCCGCCGGTCCGGCAGTCGAACCTGCACCCGCTGCTGCTGCCGACGTTGCCGCGGCCGCAGCGACCCCAGCCGTCGCCGGGGTTCAGGCCAATGTTCCCGGGCTGCCAATAGACCAGGTCAAACCGGTGGTCACGCCTCTCCCGGCGCCGCCCACACCCCCTAGCATCGTACAGCAGGTGGATGATATTTTGCAGGAGAAATTGGCCGCCCATCCCACGCCGGCGCCCACCATCCACCTGGCGGAAGACCCTCGGGGAGGGGTGTTCGTATGGGTCAACAACGACAAATTCCAGGGGATCGAATCGGTTACCGACCCTCAGGTACGGCTGATTATCCGCTCGGCGGTCGTCGAGTGGGAACACCGCACCGAAAAATAATTTTTCTACCTACCTGCGTGTCGAAACCATCAAGTAGCTAGATTTTCCCTTGAAATAAACGAACGGTATTGCTTTATTCATTTCAGCAACCAAACCGGTTATTTTTCGTATTAAATAAATGGAAGTGTATTCAAGAAAAAGAGAAGAAATTATCCATGTTCTTATAAAAAAAAGGAAAACCATGAAAAAACAGTCGTTTACCTGGATCCGCTGGGCAGCTTCACTCGCCCTGGCTTTTCTATTGATCTTTGGCGCTACCGGCGTCGTTCACGCTGCTGAATTCCCTGGCGGTGGAATCGTACCCGCCGAGCAGACCATCGACGATGACGTGTTTCTGAACGGGCAAAAAGTGACCGTGGACGGAACAATAAACGGTAACTTGCTGGCAGCCGGTCAGAATATAACCATCAACGGCACAATCAACGGAGACGCCATCCTGGCTGGCTCGGTGGTGACCGTGTCAGAGAATGCCACTATCAACGGCAACCTGTTTATGGGCGGGTATGCCCTGCAGGTCAAAGGGAAAGTGACCGGCAGCGTTTTTGGTGGATCTAACAACCTGGCCATTTCCGAGACCGCTAATATCGCTCGCAACCTGTATTACGGCGGTTACAGCCTGGAAACCCGGCCAGGCAACGTGGTAGGTAAAGACGCCTACCTGGCTGGCTACCAGGCTATCCTGGGGGGCGAAATTGCGCGTGACCTGAACTTTGGCGGGGCGGCGCTCGAGCTGAATGGCAAAATTGACCGCAACGCCACCCTGGATGTTGCCTCTCCCAACCCTTCCGGGCCGAATTACTTCAACCCGAGCATGTTCCAACAGCCCGGGATGCCCCCCATGCCGGCGATGATCGCCCAGGGGCTGCGCATCGGTAAGGATGCCCAGATTGGCGGCAGGCTTGTTTACACCAGTCCGGTCAACCAGGGTTCAGCCATCCAGGCTGCCCCGGCTGGAGGGATTGTATACCAGACACCCGTGCCCCCGCAACAGCCGCAAAAACCACAGCCGGTGGAAACGCGCTACCCGGTGCTGGGCTGGGTGTTCAATTTCCTGCGTACGCTGGTCACCCTGTTGATTCTGGGCGGTTTGGCAGTCTGGCTGATGCCTTCACTGTTGAATCGCACTGCCAGCCAGGTGGAAAATAAACCACTGCCATCTGCCGGATACGGTTTTATCACCGTAATTGCCGGCTACGCGGCTGCCTTCGCGGTTGGCCTGGCTATCCTGGTCTTCGGCATCCTGATCGCTTTGCTCAGCCTGGGCGGGTTGAGCCGCACCTTCTTTGGCGTCGGCTTCTCTGGGCTGGCCCTGGTCGTGACCATCTTCACCCTGCTGGTCAGCTACGGCAGCAAGGTCGTCGTTTCGTACCTGATCGGCGACTTGCTGATGAAAAAGGTTGCCCCACAAGCCTCACACCAGGCCGTGTGGGCCATGCTCATCGGCGTGGGCATTTACACCCTGGTGCGCTCCATCCCTCTCATCGGCTGGTTAATCGGGGTAGCGGCCACCCTGCTGGGTGTGGGCGCCATGTGGCTGGTCTATCGTTCCGGAAAGATGCCGGCGGCCCCGGCTCCTGTTCAAAGCACGGCAGGCTAAGCGATTACGCGTAATAGAGCATGGCGCTTAGAGCACCATGCCAACCAGGGGCACCAACATCTCGGCTGAGCTCAAGCCGCCATGCCGGCCAAGCAGCGGGTTTTCGCGGTCGGCCCACCACAGGTAAGCGTCGTCCTGGGCGATTAATATCCAATCGCCCAGGCGGTCGAGCAGGCGCGGGAAGCGGTTGGCGTCTCCCAACAGTCCGGCGCGCGCCACCTGCTCAACCGGCAGCAGGCGGAACTGGCCGTGCCAGGCCTGAGCTACGTACGCCTGAACCTGGGCTTCCCTCCCAGGACGCACGAACAGGTAGGAAAAACGGCCTTCGCCGCTGGGCAGCATCGACAAGCAGTTAGCCAGGTCAGGGTGATTTTTCAACTCGTAACTGGAGTTGCGCGGGGTGAAAATTTGCCCATGGTCGGCCAACATCAGGAAAAGGGTATTGCGCCGCCGGCGGTTATGCAGCCCAACCAGAAACCGCTCTAACAGCAGGCTGAAACTGGCCAGCTCCAGCATCACACGCTCATCCTCCGGGCCATAGCGGTGCATCAGCTCGTCCAGGTCACCCCAATAGGCATAGACGTACTTACGCTCATCCGGGCGGGACTCGAGCAGGTTAGCCAGCGTGACCCACAGGTCGCTCAAAGTGCGATACGGCACGCAGTTCACCTGGGGCATGTGCATCACTGACAGCCCGGAGCGAGCAATGCTGCTGGGTTGGAATGAATACGGCTGCACGCCGTGCTTTACCAGGTGGGGTCCCAAAGTCGGAACCGGCAGAAAAGTTTCTGGCTGGAAACCGGCCCGCTTAAGGCCGCCGGTATCCCCAGAAAAACTGGCTGGCGAATGAAAAATCATGTTGGCAATCACACTGTATTCTTTGAGCCAGACCTCGTAGCCTACGATGCCGTGTTCGGCCGGGAGCACGCCGGTCCACAGGGTAGTGAGCGCCGCAGAGGTCGTGCTGGGCACCACGCTGGTGAGGGGAAACAAAAGCGCCTCCGGCAGTAGGCGCGTCCACACCGAAGAGCCTACGGTTTTTTCATGCTCGGGTTGCAAAAGGCGCTGGAACTGCTTCAAGCCCAGTCCATCCACCAGCAGGAGGATCACGTTCTGGAACGGGCCTGTCAAACTGTTCAGGATAGTTTCCGCCAGGGGGGGTGCTCCGAAAGGAGGCACGCCCAGCCAGCCGCACACGCTGGAGGGCACATTGGCCAGGGAATAGCCCTGGTAATGCGGGTATATAACCCGGGTGCCGACGTCCAGGCCGGGCAGGCGGTGTTGCTCCAGGAGTTGTAATAAAGCAGGTACCAGGTTCGGCATGCGGGATTCCTTGACACCTATAGAAACGATTGTGGGTAATCTTACTACATTTCGGCTCATTGGGATTTACAGTGAAAGGTCCCCAGATTTTGGTGTGTCATGACACACCAAAATCTGGGAGTTCACCACAGCAATTCCCAGAGAGCCTACATTTCCATGTCGTAGATCGTAGGGAGGTCATCCTGAGCACGTGGGTAGGTCATTCTGAGCGCAGCGGAGAATCTCTACGCCGGCGAGAGGTGCTTCAACCTGTTCAGGCAGCTTTTCGCTCAGCGGCTCTTTAGAAACGAGGTTTTACGCATGAACCTTGATTTTTTGCTATAATCTAATTTAATCCGTCCCCAAGGGGCTTAATATGGTAACGCGGCGTGAAGCCTTGACCTGGAATGATATTGACCAACTGATTGACCATTTAATTCCGCAATTTGAAACGGGATTCGAAGCCATGCTTCTCATCACCCGCGGCGGATTGATTCCGGGAGGACTGCTGGCAGAAGCGCTCAAGATCGACGTCATCCTGACTGCCGCGGTCGATTTCCCGGCGGAAACACAAATGGACGCGGAACGCAAGCAAAAAGAACGCTTGCTGGCCTGGCCGCAGTTCATGCAGTTCCCAGACAACGAGCTGCTGCGTGGCCGGCGCGTGTTGATCGTAGATGACGTGTGGGGCTCCGGGCGAACGATCACAGCGGTCAAGAGCCGCGTGACTGGAGCAGCCGGCATTAGCTACACCTGCGTCCTGCATTTCAACCCCTATCGCAGCCTGTTCGGCACGCTGCGCCCCGATTACTACGCCGCCACCACGGATGCCCACATCGTTTACCCATGGGAAATTGCCCGCGGGCCAGACGCCGTTCTCCTGCGCCAGTTCTAATTATCCCAGCAGCACCTGGATATATTGCTCGACCATCTGGTCAATGTTGAAAGCTGCCTCAGCGCGCCGGCGAGCAGCCTGTTGAAAAACCGGCCCTCCCGCCAAAACCTCTTTCACCGCCCCCGCTAACCCGGCGATATCCGGAGTCTCCAAATTCCAATAATTGCTCCCATAAGGCACCACCCGCCCTGAATCGCCCTCTACCAGTTCCGGCAGAGAGCCCGTGGCAAAGCCGACCACCGGTAAACCGCACGCCATGGCCTCGACCACTGAATTGGGGCAGGCGGCGTTCAGGTCTGCTGAAAAAAGGAGGTGCGCCGAGCGATCCAGCCGGGGGATGGATGCCTGGGGGACGATTCCGGCCCACTCGACCTGCGCGCCGGCCACGGCGCTGAAGCGCTGCTGCATGGATACAGGCACATCGCCAACCACGCCCAGTTTCACCGCCAGGTTGCCCGATTGGTTCAGAAAACGAGTCAGGTTGATTGCGCTGTCCAGCCCCTGTTCGTAACCCCCGCGCAGGTGACCCTCGACCAGCAGTATGCGCACGTGATCGGATGGCGGCTCGCCCTCTCCGCTCGGGTTGAACACTTGCAAATCGACCCCATTGTAGATCACCCTGGCAGCCGCCGGGCTGGAACCGTGCACAGTCTGCCACCAATTGCGGGCGAAGTTGCTCTGATAGACGATCCCATCCGCCAGGTAGCCGCGGATGAATGCCAGCAGCCTGTTGTTTATTTCCGAGCGCAGGTAATGTCGCAGGCCAGTTCGTCGTTTGCGGTGGATCCAATTCATGCCGTTCAAACGTTGCACAATACGCACCCCACGCTGCCGCGCCTGCCATAATGAGACAATCTGGCGTGTGCCGCCAATCACCAGCACAGCGCGGCAGGCCGGATGGGTTGGTTGCTGCACCACGCCAATCCGGCGTGCCTGCAGCCCGGCTGCCAGCCGGCTCTGAAAAGAGACCGGGCCGCCCAGGCCGGAAAGGTGGGGTAGGATGCAAACACAGCCCATGTTCGCAGTAATAGGGGCCAGGTCACTCATTAAAGTTGTTCTCTATATTCGAGCAAGGCGTTGACAATTTTTTCGGCAGCATGCCCGTCGCCAAAAGGATTTTCAGCGTTCGCCATAGCCAGGTAGGCTTCCCTATTATCCAGCAAGTTACGCGCTTCGGCCAGGATGCGTTCAGCATCCGTCCCAACCAGCTTCAGCACCCCGGCTGCCACCCCTTCCGGGCGCTCGGTCTTCTGGCGCAGCACCAGGGCTGGAATCTTAAGGCTGGTGGCTTCCTCCTGGATGCCGCCCGAATCGGTCAGCACCAGGGTGGCCTTCTTCATAAGGTGCACCATGGGTAGATTATCCAGCGGGGAAAGCAGGGTGATATTGGGCACGCCTGCCAGCAAGCGGTAAACAGGTTCCTGGACATTTGGGTTGAGATGCACCGGGTAAACGATTTGCAACCGTTCGGGGTAAGTTTCTGCCAGTGTGCGCAGGGCCTGGCAGATATTTTCCAGCGGCTTGCCGAAGTTTTCACGCCGGTGCGCCGTGACCAGGATGAGTTGCCGCCCGCCGGGACGGATGTCCAGTTTCTCCAACAGCGCCTGCGCTTCGCTGGAAGGGGGCATACGCCCTATCGCCTGCAGCGCATCCACGGCCGGGTTACCGGTTACACGGATACGCCAGTCCGGCACACCTTCGGCCAACAGGTTTTCCCGGCTGTGCTGCGTCGGCGCAAAATGCAGGTCGGCCACCACCCCTGCAATGCGCCGGTGAATTTCCTCAGGGAACGGCTGCCATTTATCACCCGTGCGCAGGCCGGCTTCAACGTGCCCGATGTGAATACGGCGGTAATAACCCAGCAGAGCGGCCGCCATCACCGTGGTGGTATCCCCCTGGATCAGCATCCAATCCGGCTGGATTTGCGCCAGCACCGGGTCGAGGTGCGTCAAAATATCGGCGGTGAGTTCTGCCAGGCTCTGGTCGGGACGCATCAGGTTGAGGTCCACGTCCGGATCGATCTTGAATAATCTCAATACCTGATCTAACATCTCGCGATGCTGGGCGGTAACGCAAACTTTCGACTCAATTTGCGGGCAGGCAGCCAGGACCTGGATCACCGGGGCCATCTTGACCGCCTCAGGACGCGTGCCGAATATGGTTAATACGCGCATAGATGGATATCCCAGGGTTGGATTTTCAATGAAAACAAACCTGCACCTCTGAAAAATAGATGGAAAACAGATTTATTATCCCATAGACAATAAGGATTGCGAAGGATTTAAAATCCTCTTGCCTCGCACCGCGCCACGTGATACACTTTTAACATGGCTAGATTTGTCCTGGCAGCCACCCCTCACCCCACTTTTGATGAACAGATGCGTCTCAGCCTCGAAGAAAGCGGCGAGTACCAGGTGAGCCAGGTGGAAACCGGTCGTTAATTCCTGGCGGATACGGACGGCAAAGAATTAGCCCTGGCCATCCTGGACAGCGATCTGACCGACCAGCCATTCACAAATCTGGTGCGAAACTTGCACTCTAATCATCGGGGCCTGTGATTGATCGTTATCACCCCGGAAAATGATCACGCTTACCTTTCCCTGGTAGGGATAACACCGGATGCCTACTTAAATCACACCTTTTATCTCCCTGATCTGCTCAAGACGGTAAAAAGAGTCCTGTCTAACGGCAAACCTATGTCTGAAGAGAAACCTGTTTCTAAAAACCCGCTGATTCCCCCTGATTCCGCCAGTTACCCCTGGCAAATCGATCCAGACCAGGCAACCAGGCAACTGGCGGATGTTTTGGGGGAATCCTCGGCTTCCGCGGCCCTGATGATGCTCAAAGGGCAAATCTGGGCCTTTACCGGTTCACTGGACAAGACCGCCTCACAGGAAATAGTCGCTACCCTGGCGCGCTACCTGGATGGCGTTGAAAAAAGCGACCTGGCGCGTTTCGTGCGCCTTAATTCTACCAAGAGCGAATACATGGTCTACGCCACCATCCTGGTGGATGACCTGGTTCTGGCGCTGGTTTTCGACGCCTCGACCCCAATAACGCGCATCCGTTCCCAGGTGATCAAGCTAGCGCGCGCATTGAAGCAATCCGAAAAGATACCCGAACAGGCGGCCCCTGCCCCCGCGCCGCCAGCTCCCCCCCCTGCGCAGTGGGCTCCAGCCGAACGCGTCGAGATCCTCGCTCGACCGGAAACCGGCCCCGAAGAGAATTCTTCCGGAGACGAGGACGAGACTCCGCTCGATGTGGACGCCCAAATCAGCCTGGCTGAGCTGCTGGCCAATATGCCTCCCCCAGACCTTGTCTCTGAACAGTTTTCCCTGCAAGATTGGATGCCCGATCCCAACGACAAGAAAGCTGCCGGAACAAGTCCGGCCGGCGCGACCCTTGGGCTAACGCCGGAAAACATACCGCAGGAGTCACCTCCCCCGCCAAAGCCTGTCCCTGCCCCAAAGACCGACCAGCCTACACTCGCCCCGGCTCCCAACCAGGCTCCGCCAGAAGATGGCTCTCTCGCCGATACCCAGCCGCTGATCCTGCATCAGCTCAACCGCCTGAGCGACCTGGAACTGGTGTCGAAGTCCTACAGCCGGCTGACCTACAACTGCCTGATGATCCCGCGTATGCCACATCATTTCCTAGCCGGAGACCTGGCAGAACACCTCAGCCAGTGGTTCCCACAGTGCTGTCTGGCTTTTGGTTGGCGGTTGGGTGGGTTAACCATCCGTCCTGAATACATACAGTGGGTGGTCGAAATTTCTCCGACAATTTCACCGGGGAACATGATCCGCGTTCTGCGCGAACGCACCTCGCAGTATATTTTCGACATGTACTCCCATCTCAAGAACGAGAATCCCTCAGGGGATTTTTGGGCGCAGGATTACCTCATTGTAAGTGGATTGCAACCGCCTACCCCCCAGATGTGTCATGAATTCGTGGACGAAAGCCGCCGGCGCCAGGGCCTGCAAAATTAGCCGCAGCCTTATCTTGCACAATGCAAATATGATGGAGCAAACCCCATGCCCCCTATTTTATACCTAATCGACGGGCACGCATTGGCTTACCGTACTTTTTTCGCACTGACCTCTGCCGGTGGAGGGCGCTGGCAAACCAAAGAAGGTGAGCCGACCGCCGGCGTTTATGGCTTCGCCAGCGTACTGATCCGCCTGATCGACCAGGAACACCCCGAATACCTGGCAGTCGCTTTCGATACCGGAAAGACCTTCAGGGATGAGATCTTCCCGGAATACAAAGCCACCCGCGCCAAGATGCCGGACGACCTCAAGCCGCAGATCGAGCGCATCCGCCAGCTCGTGGACGCTTTCCACTTCCCCCGCCTTGAAATGGAGGGCTTCGAAGCCGATGATGTGCTTGGCAGCATCGCCCAACAAGCCGTCGCCCTTGGCCTGGGGGTCAAAATCATCACCGGCGATCGCGACCTGCTGCAGCTGGTCAACGACCGCATCATCGTCAGCCTGTCGGGCAGCAAGATCTCCGAAGCCAAAGATTACACGCCGGAAGATGTGGTGGCTTACCTGGGAGTGCGCCCGGACCAGGTGGTGGATTACAAAGCCCTGGTGGGCGACACTTCGGATAACATCCCTGGCGTGGCAGGCATTGGAGAAAAAACAGCCATCTCACTGTTTAAAACGTATTCGAACCTGGACGAGATTTACGCCCACCTGAAAGACCTGCCCACCCGGGTTTCCACCCGGCTGGAGAGCGGGCGCGAGTTCGGCTTACCTTAGCCGTAAGCTGGCTGCTATCCGCACCGACCTGCACCTCACCCTCAACCTGGAAGATGCACGCACCGACCACATCAATTTTCCGGCGGTAGAAGCCTTGTTCCGCCAACTGGAATTCCGCTCGATCATCGACCGCCTGCAAAGCCTTAACCGTCAGGCAGCCCCCGCCCCCACCCAGCAGCTTTCGCTTTTCGGCGAGAAGGTCACCCGCCTGGGCGTGCCGCAAGCCTACCAGCCGGTGTATCACATCGTCAACACACCCCTGGCCTTGAGTGAGCTGCAAGAACGCCTGGGGGCAGCCGAACGGATTGCCCTGGATACGGAAACCACCTCCACTGACCCAATCCGTGCCAGCCTGGTGGGTATCTCACTGGCGGTGGAAGGCGGCCAGGGCTACTACATTCCGGTGGGCCACCACACCGGCGAAACCCAACTCCCTCTGGAACAGGTCATGCAGAGCTTACGGCCATTCCTGGCCGACTCCCAAAAAAGCATCGTCGGGCACAACCTGAAATATGACTGCCTGGTGATGAGCCAGCACGGGCTGACCCCCGCCCGGCTCAGTTTCGATACCATGATCGCCGAATGGCTGGTCGACCCGGCCTCCCGCCACCTGGGACTGAAAGATATGGCCGACGCTTACCTGGGTGTGCAAATGACCCACATCGAGGAACTGATCGGCAAAGGCAAAAACCAGATCAGCATGGCCGAGGTCCCGGTGGAGAAGGCTGCGCCCTATGCCGGGGCAGACGCCGAAGTCACCTTCCGCCTGGTGCCAATCCTGGAAAAGCGTATGGCCGAGCACAATTCCACTCGGCTGTTCCAGGAAATCGAAATGCCGCTCCTGCCTGTGCTGGCAAGAATGGAGCAGGCGGGCGTGGCTTTAGACCCGGATTTTCTACAGAAAATGTCGGTAGAACTGTCGCAGCGCCTGGCGGAGATCGAAGCGCAAATTTTTGCCAAGGTGGGTTATTCCTTCAACCTGAACTCCACCCAACAGCTATCGAAAGTCCTCTTCGAGACCCTGGCCTTGGAACCGCCCGACCGGCGCAAAAAAACCGCCAGCGGGCATTTCTCCACCTCAGCAGACGTGCTGGAAGAGCTGCGCGGCGAGCACCCGGTAATCGACTGGATGCTCGAATTCCGCGAGCTGGCCAAGTTGAAATCCACCTACGTCGACTCGCTGCCCCTGGAGGTCAACCCGATTACCGGGCGCGTGCACACCTCGTTCAACCAGACCGGCTCGGTCACCGGGCGGCTGGCCTCCTCCGACCCGAACCTGCAAAATATCCCTACCCGAACTGACCTGGGCCGGCGGGTCAGGCAAAGCTTTATCGCCAGCCCGGGAATGCTGCTGCTCTCGGTCGATTATTCGCAGATCGAACTGCGCATCGTTGCCCACATGTCGGGCGATGAAGCCATGCTGAATGCCTTCCACGCCGGTGAGGATATCCACGCCGCCACAGCCGCGGCGATTTATGCCGTGCCCCTCGACCAGGTCAATAAAGAACAGCGCCGGCACGCCAAAACGATCAACTTTGGCTTGATTTATGGCATGAGCGCCTTCGGCCTCAGCCGCTCGGCCGACCTGACCCTGGCCGAAGCCGAAGATTTCGTAAAAGCCTATTTCCGGCAGTTCCCGGGCGTTAAACAATACCTGGATCAAATCCGCCAACTGGCTGCCTCGCAGGGATATGTAGAGACGCTGCTGGGTCGCAGGCGTTACTTCCCCAACTTGCGCAACTTGACCAACGCCAACCTGCGCAACCGGGAAGAACGCGAGGCCATCAATGCTCCCATCCAGGGAACGGCTGCGGATATTATGAAAATCGCCATGGTGCGCCTGCAACAGGGGTTAGAAAAAGCCGGCCTGGCAGCCCGCCTGCTGCTGCAGGTACATGACGAGCTGGTCCTGGAATGCCCTCCTGCTGAATTGGCCGAGACAGCCCGGGTAGTCCAGAATATTATGGAAAATGCCTACTCGCTTTCCATCCCACTGCTTACCGATGCACGCTACGGAAAAAACTGGGGAGAACTGAAACCCCTCGTTCTTTGGAATTTTCCGTGATGAATCACCAGATTTTGGGGTTTGAGCGCGCGTACGCGCGCTCAAACCCCAAAATCTGGATTCTTTAGAAACTGCGTGTATAATTTACAGTGTCGAAGGACACGATCCATGGTAGGAAATCTCGAAGCATTTCAAAAAGCGATGGAACAAGGCCATTCGGCTGCCTGGGAAAAACAATGGGACCGGGCGGCTGGTTTCTACCGCCTGGCGTTAGAAGAAAGGCCCGACAGCCCGCAGGCGCTGACCAGCCTGGGCATGGCCCTGGTGGAATTGTCCATGTACACCGAAGCGCTGGTTTTCTACCTGCACGCGGCAACCATTACGCCTGAAGATCCGCTGCCCATTGAACGCATTGGCTGGATCTACGAAAAGCAGGGTAAAGTCCCAGACGCCATGAAATCCTACTTACAGGCCGCCGAACTGCACTTGAAAGGCCACGACGTAGACAAGGCCATTGAAACCTGGCAAAAAGTGTGTACCTTCCAACCCGATAACCTGCAGGCGCGCACGCGCATGGCCCTGATTTTCGACCGTATCGGCAAAAAGGTCAACGCTGTGCGAGAATACCTGGTCGTAGCGGGTTGGCTGCAGAAGAACGGCGACATCGCCAAGGCCCTGCAGGTGGTGGAATACTGCCTGCAAATTGTCCCAGGAGACAGCGAAGCGCGCCAGGCGCTGGGCATGCTGCGTTCAAACCAGCCGCTCCCCAAGCCCAACCGCCCGGCTGCTGGGACTATCCCCTTAGTCCCCAAAGAGGCCCCTAAGCTCAAAGCGCCTGCCCCACCTGAACTTACCAGCCCCGACCCGGTCAACGAAGCCAAGCAGTTGGCTTTGTCGCAGCTCGCTGAGCTGCTTCTTAATGATGAAGACGAGCTGCCTGCCCCACCTGAAGGTTCGGTCAGTCGCCGGGGCATCGGCTCTCTGGTGCCCGGTATGGGCGGGTTGCCCATCCTGGAAGCTGACCGGACGCGCGTCAACCTGCACCTCGGCCAGGCGATTGAACTGGAGACGCAAGGGGCAGACGTGCAGGCCGCCGAAGACCTCGAACGGGCGGCGGAGCTTGGACTGAACCATCCAGCGGCTAACTTTGACCTTGGTTACCTCTTCTTCCGGAGGAATGCCCAAAAAGCCCTGCACTACCTGCAAAAATCGGTCAGGCAGCCCGAATACTCCCTGGCCAGTTTCCTGTTGCAAGGCCAGGTATACCTGGCAGAAAACCAATTACCCGAGGCAGTGACAGCCTTTTTGCAGGCGCTGTGCCTGGCGGACCTTACTACCGTGGCTCCCGACGAAGCGGACGGACTGCGCCAGCTTTACGAGCCAATTATCATCACCCAATCGCAGAACAAAAATCCGGCCACGTTGAAGAATATGTGTGAGACGATCACCAAACAGTTGAGCCAGCCGGATTGGCGCAAGAACTTGAATGATATCCGCCAGCAGCTCCCAGCCCAACCGGAGGGCAATCCCCCCGTCCCGCTGGCCGAAATGCTGTTGGAGACCGGCAGTGGCCAGGTGGTGGCAGCCATGGCGCATATCCGCCAGTTGGCTGCAAATAATAAAGTTGCTTCCGCCAGCGAAGAAATCTATTACGCCCTGCAATTTGCTCCCACTTACCTGCCGATGCACATCCAGCTCGGCGACCTGTTGTTGCAGGAGGGACGAAACCAGGAGGCCGTCGAAAAATTCATGCTGGTGGCGGAGTTGTATTACCTGCGCGGTGAACCAGGCCAGGCTATCCGCCTGCTCAGGCGCGTGATCAAGCTGGCGCCGATGGACCTGAGCGTGCGCAGCCGCCTGATTGAAATCCTTTCTAACCAGAACCAGATTGACGAAGCAATCCAGCAGTATAACGAACTGGCGGATATCTACTACCGCTTGACCGAGCTGGATATGGCCCGCCAGACCTACGCGGCCGCCCTGCGCCTGGTGCAAAAATCGCACAACTATCGCAAATTGGCCATCCAGATCCTCTACAAGGTGGCCGATATCGACCTGCAGCGCCTCGACCTGCGCCAGGCCCTGCGCATCTTCGAACAAATCCGCACCCTGGAGCCAGAAAACATTGACGGCCGCATCAATCTGGTTATCCTGAATTACCGCCTGGGGCAAGGCGCCGCCGGTGCGTCAGAAGCCGACGGTTTTGCTACTCTGCTTGAAAATTCAGGCAGACGCAACAAGGCCATCGATTTCCTGGGCGCGGTGATCGCTGAACAGCCCGAACACAGCGAGCTGCGTAAACGCCTGGCTGATACTTACCTGCGGGATGGCCAGATAATCGCCGCTGTTGAACAACTCGACCTAGTGGCCAACGCGCGCCTCAACGCCGGCGACCACGATGGAGCTATCACCATCCTGGAAAGTATCGTCAATCTCAACCCACCCAACGTCGACGAATACCGCCGCGCTCTGGCACAGATCCGCTGAAGAAGTGTCCCCGCCTCGTCAGACCCTGCTCGCTTACACCCGGGATGCGCTCGCAATCCTCAGGCACAGCCTGCAGCTTTGCCAGCAGGGCCATCGTCCGTTCTACAGGGTAACCGCCCTGCAACTGCGCCTGCTGCTGTGCGATACAACCCGCCGGCACAACCAGGCAGTAGACATCGCCGTGCTGCCGCAGCTCATCCCCAATTTAGAGCTGCCGGCCTTTGGTCCAGGCGGGACGAGACTGCCACTCAATGCTTGGCTGGCCCTGCCCATCCCAGGTCAACCGGATCAGGCGCTCACCATCCGGCTACTCATCCGCCGTGTGTGCGACCAGGACGGCGGAGCCCACGTGGATTTTAAGCCCGCAGCCAGCCTGGAAAGTCTCGACCCGGCGGAATGGATTCAAGTTATCGGCGAGATCGTGGTAAATAATGTTAATCTGGAATAAAAAAACCAGAAGTACCCGTTGTGGTTAGTCTTAAGGTTTAGGCCAGGCCGATTCATAGGCGCTGATAATGCGATCGATCAGCCGGTCCAGTTCTGCGTCGACCACCTGGCGCGCCGGATCGGCATCGTACCAGGCCATGATTTCCTCCACACCGCGCGAAAAAGGAATCGAAGCCACAAAATCAGGCACGATCCGCTTGATCTTGCTATTGTCGAACACCATGCTGACCGCTTTGTCACCCAGCAGCCCGGCTCCCCACTCGGCATCATAGGCGGCAATTAAATCCGAAGGCACGTGCACAATCCTGGCCTGCGCCCCCGCCGCTTTCGCCACCAGCTCGAAGATCTGGTTCCAGTTCAACACCTCGTCGGAGGTGATATGGAAAGCTTCCCCGATAGCATGCGAATTCCCTAGCAGCCCCACGAAACCCCGCGCAAAATCCTTGTGATGGGTTATAACCCACAAAGAAGTGCCATCGCCGTGGACGATGACCTGTTTGCCCTGGCGCATCCGGTTGATGACTGTGTAGCCGCCATCGATTGGTAAAGCCGTCTTGTCATAGGTAAGGGAGGGACGCACAATCGTGATGGGGAATTTTTCCTGGCGGTATGCCCTCACCAGGCGCTCTTCGCAGGCAATCTTATTGCGCGAGTACAGCCAATAGGGGTTATCCAGGGGCGTCAACTCGGTCACCGGCAGGCTGGAAGGCGGGGTCTGGTAGGCTGAAGCTGAGCTGATAAAAATATACTGCCCTGTATGGCCGCTGAATAATTCCAGATCAGTCTCGATATGCTCAGGGGTGAAAGCCACCCAATCTACCACCACGTCAAACTGCTGCCCTGAAAGCGCCGCCGCGGCAGCGCTGCGCTGGCGAATATCGCCTTTGAGAACTCGCACGCCCCCAGGCACAGGCCGGCTGGTGGATAGGCCGCGGTTCAAAAAATAAAGGTCGATGCCGCGTTCCAGTGCCAGGTCGGCGCAGGCCGAACTGATGATGCCGGTGCCGCCAATAAATAATACCTTCATTGCCCTGTCTCCTAATTGCGGTATTTTTTTTCTCTTCGTCAACGTGTTCCATAAGCGTAGGGCGTACGCTCATCGCTTCTATCGGTCGCCGGTGGGGGCTCTGGAGAAAGAGCAGAAATTTCGGCGCGCAGCTCAGGCGTTATCTCGATTTCCAGCGCCTTCAGCGAACCTTCCAACTGGTTGAGGTTGCGTGCGCCAATGATCGGGGCAGTCACGCCGGGATGCGAGCCAACCCAGGCCACCGCCAACCCGGCAGGTTCGTAACCATGGCTGCGGGCAAACTCGGTAAAGCGCTCGGCCGCCGCATAGATCCAATCATCTTTGTAGCGCGCCATATACATCTTGCTCTCGACCAGGCGGCCATTCGTCGGCCGGTTGGCAGGCGCATATTTTCCAGTCAGCAGCCCTCCCCCCAACGGGCTATAGGTGATCACCCCCAGGCCCTCAGACTGCGCCATGGGCAGAATTTCCACCTCTGCCTGGCGCTTGACCAGGTTGTACATCGGCTGCAGGCATTCAAAGCGCGCCCAGCCCTGCCTGGCAGAAATGCCCAGTGACTTAGCCACCTGCCAGGCGGCAAAGTTACTGGCGGCAGGGTAAAGGATCTTGCCGTTTTGCACCAGGTCGTCCAGGGCGCGCAGACTTTCCTCTACGGGAGTGTAGTCGTCGAAGCGGTGGATGAAATAAATATCCAGATGATCTGTCCTCATGCGCCGCAGGCTGGCGTCGATTGACTGCATGATATGGCGGCGTGAGGCGCCGCGGGCGTTGACGTCCTCGCCCACCGGGAAGTAGACCTTGCTAGTGACGATCACTTCATCCCGGCAGTCAGCTATCAGTCCTCCCAGAATTTCTTCGGAACGCCCACCAGCATACCCGTTGGCGCAGTCGAAGAAATTGATACCCACCTCGCGACAGCGGTGAAACATGGCGGCTGACGTCGCCTCATCAGCTTCGCCCCCGAACGACATAGTACCAAAACACAGCGAGGATACGCGTACGCCGCTATTGCCTAAGAATTTATATTTCATTCGATCAGTGCTTCCACTCGCCAACATCGATCCAGGCATATTCCAGGTGAGAGCTCAGGCTGGCGCCGAGTTTGCGCTTGACCTTGCGATGGGCATACTGCATCAGGGTCAAACCCCCGATCTCAGACAACCGTTTGCCAATCGCCCTGGCGCGCATGTGGCGGGCCTGTCCATTAAAAGGAGGCCCGGGGCGTTCGGCAAGATAATCGTCATTCTTACCGATCTGGTATAGCTCCTGAAGTAATTTTTCAACTTCTGGCTTCTTGTCCAGCGGGCAGGGCATTGGGGTGGTCAGGTCACGTAAGAATTCCATACAGCACTCCTTTTAATATAACGATTGCATAATCATTTTCACACTTTTTTGAATTTGGTGCAAGGTTTTCTCATAATATGGTAAAAATACTTCAAGCGTGCTGCCATTACGAGGCTTCTTTGCCGACACCCTTGGTGCACCTGCAACGGTGAGCAATCTCCGCATTAGCAATAAGATTGCTTCGCTCGCGGAAAAGCGCTCGCTCGCAATGACCTGAGGTTTAATTATGAAATGGATTTATCTCTCTCCACACCTGGATGATGCCGTACTGTCTTGCGGCGGATTGATCTGGGAACAGGTGCAAAGCGGCCTGCCAGTCGAAATTTGGGCCATCTGCGCCGGCTTCCCCCCTGGGCCCGCCCCGGTCTCTCCGCTGGCCCAGACGCTGCACGACCGCTGGCAAACCCACACCAGCGGCCAGGAAGCTGTCTCCACCCGCCGCGCCGAAGACGTGCAGGCCTGCCAGCGCCTGGGCGCCGCCTACCGGCATTTCGACATCCCTGACTGCATCTATCGCTGGCTGCCAGGCGGGGAACCCCTGGTCAAAGAAAACCAGGGCATGTTCGGTCCGATCCACCCACAGGAAGCCTACCTGGTCGACCAGGTTTACGAGCTGTTGAAATCCAATCTGCCCACCCGCGCCCGGCTGGTGAGCCCGATGACAATTGGCGGGCATATGGACCACCGTATCGTGCGCGCCGCCGCGCAGCGGCTGGACGGTCGCCTGCTGTATTATGCGGACTTTCCTTACGTAGCCCAGCACCCCCAAGAGCTGCCCCCGGCGGTGCTTTCGTTTACCAAGAAATATTCGCAGACGATCAGCGCCACTGGCCTGCAGGCCTGGCAGGATGGCGTGGCGGCTTACCAATCGCAGATCAGCACGTTTTGGACCGGCCGCAAAGAGCTAGACGCCGCGCTGAGAGCCTACGGCCGGGAAGGAGTGGGACGGTTCCTGTGGCAGGCCGCCTCTTGACAACCGGCTCGATACAGCATATCTGGTGGTCGCGCGTAAAATGACCCCACCAATGCGGGTTTCTTAGATAAAATTTAGTGAAAATTCGCCTGTTTTTTCATAGAGATGTATAATATGTGCTATACTTTTATTATGCGCATCGAACGTTCATTCTGGTCAAGGTGGGCACAATTATTGCAACATTGGGGACTGACAGAATTTGTAGCTGTTCTACTGGAAGCAATGGGCCCTGTAAACATCATTTTTGCGCAGTTTGTCCTTATCGGACAACCCTTCCTGGGTAAAGCCGGCTCGCCCAACCAGTGGGAAGCATTGGCCAGCCTGCTCGAAAACCAGGAAGAAAGCCGGAACTTTGCAGCCTTCTTACGGGAGGGGAATTCTCGGTGATCAGCTTTAGCTTTAACACGATAGCAGGTTTGTTGGTAGTGCTGATCGGCGCGGGAGCAATTTTCTTATTGGCCGTTTTCGACCGCAAACAATCCCCCAGGCCACTCCGTCCGATCGCCGGTTTCCAAAGTCTGCGCCGGGCTATCGGCCTGGCTGTGGAAGATGGCAAACGCTTGCACGTATCGATCGGTAATGCCAACATCCTCAGCCCTAACAGCGCCTCGGCGCTGATCGGTTTAAGCACACTGAACCGCATTGCTCAGCTCAGCATGATTAGCGACCGCCCGCCCATTGCCACCAGCGGTGAAGGCTCCCTGGCAATCCTGAGCCAGGATACCCTGCGCGGCGCCTACCGCAGTGGAAACGCTCTGGAACAATACGATCCCTCACGTGCCCGGCTGGCTGGCCCCACTCCTATCTCTTACATCGCCGGGGCGATCCCCATCATCCACGATGAAGGCATCGCCGCCAACCTGCTTGTGGGGTCTTATGGCGGCGAGGTGGCTTTACTCACCGACGCCATCGACCAGGAAAATGCCTTTTCCCTGGCTGCCAGCGATTCACTCACCGCCCAGGCGGCCCTGTATGCCACTGCCAGCGAGGCTTTAATTGGCGAGGAATTGTTTGCCATCCCAGCCTACCTTCAAGCCGGTCCTTTCTACACGGCCAGCCTGGGCGCTCAGGACATTCTGCGCTGGATCGTCATCGCCGCCATTTTGGTGGGTTCAGCCGTAAAACTATTAGGAATCGTATGAGAGCGCCCCTTGCTACAGCTATTGCCATAGCCTGCGGACTGATCGTACTGATGGGGTATTTTGTCCCGCTGCCGGTTTTGCAGGGCATCCGCGCCGTCCTGTTGGACTGGGCGGTAACCGTGGCAGGGGTTGCTACGTTGATCGGGATCATCAACCTGGTCATCACCCATTGGCGCAGGGTTAGGGCGCCTCGCGACCGCGACCTGTACAGCGCCGTATTAATCCTGTCCTTTCTACTCACCATTGCGACCGGACTGGTTTTAACGCCTTCCGATGCACAATTCCAGCACGTAGTCACCTCTATCCAGGTGCCGGTTGAAGCCAGCCTGATGGCTGTGTTGGCGATCAGCCTGGCTTACGCCAGCCTGCGCCTGTTACAGAAGCGTAAAGGGCTGGTAGCAGTAGTATTCGTGATCAGCGCGCTTTTATTCCTGCTGGTGACCAGCGGTTTTCTGGCGTCAGGCTCAGATAATCCAATTATAAAAAGCATATTAGCCGCTATCAGCCAGCTTCCCGTAGCAGGCGCACGCGGCATTCTGCTCGGGATTGCCCTGGGAACCCTGGCAACCGGCTTACGGATTCTGATGGGCGCTGATCGTCCTTATAGCGGATAAACTATGGCAAACGACGTCAATTGCCCAATGTGTGGTAAAGCAAACCCGGCCGGTTCGGTTACCTGCCAGTTCTGCGGGGCGCGCATCGTCCCGATGGGTTCTTCCGCCCCAGCCCCGTCAATGCCGACCCCAGAAGACGATACCGAAGGCTGGCTGCGCCGCCTGCGCGGCGAGACCCCACCCGAGACACCTCCAACTCCCCAGGCGCCTGCCAGCCCTCCCGCCCAACCACCGGCCGAGCCCGCCCCCCCTGAGGAAGAGGTGCCGGACTGGCTGGAGCGTATCCGCGAGCGCAGCCGCGCCGAGAAAGTCGAACCTGAAGAAGAACCGGCTGCCGAATCTGGCTCGGATTGGCTGACTAGTCCCTCGCCTGCCGAAAAAGCCACCCCGGCTGCCAACCAAGGCGACGATTGGCTGGACCAGCTGCGCCTGACCGGCGAGGCCGCCCAGGAACCGCCTGTTCCAACCCCGGCTGCCGCTGAGCCTGCTTCAGCTCCTGTCGAGCCTGCGCACGCCGAAAGCAGCCCCAACGAGCCCTCCTCCTTATTCACTCCCGACCAGCTCAGAGAATGGCTGCAATCTTTGGAAGGTTCAAATGCGCCCGCCAGTGAACCTGCTGCCCAGGAGGAACAAGCCACGCCGGCGGAGCAACCCACCGGTTCTGGCAATATCCCTGATTGGCTGCGAGATTTTGAGACTGAGATAGCTGCGCCAATCGATACGATCCCCAATCCTGAATCGGGTGAAATTTCTACCGCACAACCTGCCCTGCCGGAAACCCCTCTTTCTATGCCACCTGCCGGGCAGGTTCCGGACAGGCTGTCAGCCTTCGAGACCCCTGAAGCGCCCACCGAAAGTGGACACGCCGCCCAGGCCGCCCCGGCGCAGCCATTTATCCCTGAAGAACCCCAGACCGTCGAGGCTGGACCTTTCGTTGGCGACCAGGCTGTATGGACTCAACCCCCAGCCGGCGAAGGTCCCGCCATCCAAAACGAATCTGAGCTGCCCGACTGGCTTAGAAACGTGGCGCCCCAGCCTTCAACTGCCAAACCGGAAACACCCGTCCCAGCCGAGACACCTCCCTGGTTGGCGGCTTTTGACGCCAGCGCGAGTGAGGCCCCGGCTCCCGCCGGGCCGGTCGGCGCAGAGGCGCAGCCGCCTGGCGAGCCGGTCTCTCCTTTTACTGGCAAAGACCTGCCCCAGTGGCTGTCTGAAAAACCTGCCATGGAAGAAGCCAGACAGCCTGCCGCTCCGGCCCCCGAGACCGGCCTGGGCGAAGGCGGCGTCGCCCGCCTACCCGAGAAATTGACCCTCGGGGGAGAAGAAATGCCTTCCCTGCCGGATTGGCTGGGTGAAGCTCAACCCGAAGAGGCTGCTCCGCCAGAGGCTCCTGCCGAAGGGATAGAGCCTGCCCAGCTTCCCGGCTGGCTGCAGGCCATGCGCCCTGTCGAGGCGGTTGTCTTAGAAAGCGCCGCCGCGTCTGAAGATAACCAGCACGTCGAACGCGCTGGGCCGTTGGTAGGATTGCGCGGTTTATTGGCCGGTGAAAACCTGGTCACCCAGTACCAGAAACCGCCCACCATTTCTGTCAAGCTGCGCGTGACTGATAAACAGCGTATCAATGCCTCCTTGCTGGAAAGTATTCTGGCTGAAGAAATCCAGCCCAAACAACTGCGTAAAGAACGCACCCGGGCTTCGCAAACCCTGGTCAGGCTGCTGGTCGGCTTGTGCCTCATCGCCGTGCTTGCCGTCATTTTGTTCAGCGGAGGCCTGCCCGCCGGGCTCAGCACCCCCACGCTGTACCCGTCCGAGACGGTGGCTTTCAACAGCCTGATCAACAACCTGCCGGATGGCGCACCCGTCCTGCTGGCCTTCGATTACGAAACCGGACTGTCCGGAGAAATGAACGTGACTGCCGCGCCAGTGATCGATCACCTGGTAGCCAAACAGGCCCGTTTGGTGATCGTTTCAACCATCCCTGCCGGTCCCGTTTTAGGGCAGCAGCTCATCGCCGCCGCCGCTCAAAAACAACCAGGCTATTCTCTGGCCAACAAGACAGTCAACCTGGGTTACCTGGCCGGTGGCGCCACTTCCCTGCAAGAATTCACCCTCAATCCCAAACAGGCGGCTGCTTACGCCCTGGATTCAACCATCACCGGGGTGAAGGCCTGGGATAGCCAGGCGCTGTTAGGCGTCAACAGTCTGCAAGATTTTGCCTGCATCATCGTCCTGACCGACAATTCTGAAACCGGGCGGGCCTGGGTCGAACAGGTGCAAACCCTCCTGCCCAACACGCCCATGCTCATGGTAGCCAGCGCCCAGGCTGCCCCGGTCATTCAGCCTTATTATGATAGCCTGCAGGTCAAGGGCATGGTAGCCGGGCTGGCAGGTGGGATGACCTACGAACAACTGCGCCAGGCCCCCGGCGCCGCGCACGCCTATTGGGGCGCTTTCCAGGCCGGACTGCTGACCGCCATGCTTTTCATCCTCATCGGCATGCTTTTCCAGGGCGTCCTGGCACTGTTCCCCCCCAGTAAGATCAAGAGGGAGGCATAGAAAATATGCCAACCGACCTGATCTGGACCATTGTCAGCCTCATCTTGACCCTGATGATTTTCAGCTATCTGCTGGGCGATAACCCATTGTTCCGCATCGCCGCCGCTATTTTCGTGGGTGTGGCGGCGGGTTACGTCGCTACCATGCTGTTCTACCAGATCATCCTGCCCCGCCTGGTCTGGCCGGCCATAACCGGATCGATTGTGCAGGTGCTGGTGCCGATCGTCCTGAGCCTTCTCTTGGTCGCCAAACTTTTCCAGCGCCTGTCCAGCCTGGGGAATGTTTCGATGGGCTATCTGGTGGGTGTGGCTGCGGCAGTGGTCATCGGCGGAGCCGTTCTGGGAACTTTGTTCGGGCAGAGCAAGGCTTCGATTGACATGTTCGACTTACAGGCAGCCGTGACTTCTCCTCAGGGACCGATCTTACCACTGCTAGGAGCGGCTTTCATCCTGGTCGGCACGCTGTGCACGCTGGCCTATTTCAATTTTGGGGCGGTCGCCCGGCCCAACCAGCCCCCCCACCGTTCGCCGATGATCGAGCTGCTGGCCCGCATCGGTCAGATCTTCATCGCCATCACGCTTGGGGCCTTGTTTGCAGGGATATTTGCCGCCTCGCTCACCGCC
Organism: uncultured Chloroflexia bacterium; assembly: GCA_963820415.1. GTDB lineage: Bacteria > Chloroflexota > Anaerolineae > Anaerolineales > Anaerolineaceae > CAWFZT01. Next base: position 482,840 of record CAWFZT010000008.1, read on the forward strand.
CTGATTGAGCGCCTCGATTTCATCAAAACTGCGATCCTACATCTAATTTCGTGAAATATTATGAGCAATTCACTCGTTGATGCAGAATCCGTCCTGGCAATTGACGTAGGCAATGTCCACACCCGCGCCATGTTGGTTGACGTGGTGGAAGGGGAATATCGCTTTATTGCTTCTGGAGTGGCTCCCAGCACTGCCAACGCTCCCTTTAAGGATATCGGCGAAGGGGTCCACCGGGCCATCCAGAACCTGCAGGAAATCATCGGGCGCAACCTGATCGATTCGAGCAACCACCTGATCATCCCGAGCCAGGCCAACGGCTCCGGCGTGGACCGCATGCTGGTCTCCTATTCAGTCGGCGCTGAGCTGCGCGTGGCCGTTGCCGGTCTGTTAGCCGACGTATCCCTGGAAAGCGCCCGCCACCTGGCCAACACCACCTACTGCCGGATCGTCGAGATGACCGGCCTGAACGACCGCCGGGGCAGCGAAGCCCTGCTGGATGCTATCCTGCAGGCCCAACCGGACCTGCTGATCCTGGCCGGTGGGACTGAAAACGGCGCATCTCGCTCTGTATTCAAAATGGCTGAGATCATCATCATGCTTTGCCGGTTGTTACCCCAAGAAAAACGGCCAGAGGTTTTATACGCCGGTAACCAGGCGCTGGGCAAACGTATCATGGAGGCCTTGGAAAAATGGACGCCCACCCAACTGGCCCCTAACGTGCGCCCTTCGATCGACGTGGAGGATTTGAGCGCCGCCCAGGGCGTCCTGGCCGACATGGTCACCAAAATCCGCCAGCGCCAAATTGGCGGCCTGGACGAGTTGGCTCAGCAGGTCAGCTCTTCGCCCATCCCGACCGGCAACGCCTTTGGGCGCATGATCACTTTCCTGAGCAAGATCTACGATCCGTCAAAGGGTGTCCTGGGGCTGGACGTGGGCGCCAACTCAACCATCATCGCCGCCTCGGTGGCGGGCAAGCTCTTCTTGAATGTGCTGCCATTTGGCCAGGGAAGTGGCGTGATGCAGTTCATGCAGCCAGACCAACAGGCTGAGATTGCCAAATGGCTGCCGATCCACATCGCCCCCGAGGTAGTGTACGATTATCTGGCGCAAAAGGCTACCTTCCCCGGCAGCGTTCCGATGGATGCCGAAACACTGGCCATTGAACAGGCCATTGCCCGTCAGGTGATCCGCCGCGCCTTCCAACACACCCTGGCGCGCTACCCCAACCTGGGTACGAGTTTCGAGCCGATCATGGCCAGCGGGGCCGTGCTCAACCTGGCCCCCACCCCGTCGCAGAGCCTGCTGATGCTTCTGGACGGCATTCAGCCGACCGGCGTTACCACCCTGGTGCTTGACCAGAATGGCATCCTGCCTGGCCTGGGAGCCATTGCCAAGATCAACCAAATTTTGCCGGTGCAGGTGCTCGAATTGGGAGCGTTCCTCAACCTGGGTACGGTTATCTCGCCGGTCAGCGATGCCCGCTACGGCACACTCATCCTGCGCGTGCGGCTGGAGTACGAAGGAGGCAATGATACCCGCATGGACATCCGCCAGGGGTCGATCAACGTTCTGCCGCTCCAAAACGGGCAGATCGCCAGGATCTATTTCCAGGCGTTGCGCACCGTGGAAATTACCCCCGGCCACCCGCACGAACTGGAAAGCTTCAAGATCGTGGGCGGCGCCTGTGGAGCCATCATCGATGCACGCGGTCGCCCGGTTGTCCTCCCGGCGGATGCCTCTCGCCGTCGGGAGATGCTCAAAAAATGGAGTCTGGTCCTTACCAGTTGAACTGGTACAAAAATTGCAACACTTAACGAAATACCTATGCTCGCACCTGTCACCCACATCCTTCCTGTAACCCATATCCAGCGCACTCGGCGGCTGCCCACCGACGGGCGCGTCCTGGTGCGCACCAACCAGAAAGTCAATGCTACCGACGTTGTCGCTGAGGCGCACCAAGAAGGCAAACATATCCTGGTCAACGTGCGCCGCGCTCTGGGCCTGGTGTCAACCAAAGAAACCGACAGCCTGATCGAGCGCAAGGTAGGCGAGAAAATCCAAAAAGGGGACGTAATCGCCAGGACCGGCAGAGCCATGCCAAAAGTTGTCCGCGCTCCGGAAAACGGCGAAATTGTGGCCATCAACAATGGGCAGGTGCTCCTGGAAGTGGAAAGCAAGTTGTTTCAGCTCAGACCCGGTTTTAGTGGAAATATTGTCGATCTGCTCCCCGACCGGGGCGTAATCATCGAAGCGCATGGCGCGTTGGTGCAGGGCATCTGGGGGAACAACCAGATCGACCAGGGCCTGCTGCTGGTGTTGGCCCAGACTGCCGGTGAAGCTCTGACGCGTGACCGCCTGGATGTGAGTTTGCGCGGTGCAGTGATCCTGGGCGGCTATTGCACAGACGCCGAAGCGCTGAAAATGGCCAACGAGCTGCCCCTGCGCGGCCTGATTTTAGGCGGCATGGCAGCAGGACTGATCCCCCTGGCGAACAAGTTGGTTTTCCCATTGATCGTGGTAGACGGGTTCGGCCCGACGCCGATGAACGCCGCCGCTTTCAAACTGCTGTCCACCAACGAAAAACGTGAAACCTGTTTGAATGCCGCCCCCTGGAATTTATCCGGCGGGGAAAGACCGGAAGTGGTTATCCCTCTTCCAGTGGAAGGGAATCTTCCCAAAGAGACTGATGAGTTTAAGCCAGAACAGGTAGTTCGCATTCAGGGGGCGCCCTATACCGGCCAGATTGCTACGCTGGTCCGGGTGCGTCCCTGGCTGACTACCCTTCCGAATGGCTTACGTGTTCCAGCCGGGGATGTCCGCCTGGAAAGTACCGAGGTGGTTTCAGTACCCCTCGCCAACCTGGATGTGCTAGAATAATTCATTAAATGGCTATATATTGAGCCAGGAGGAGAGCGAAAATGTCCGAGTTCAACGATAATCAGTTTGAAGAATTTGAGGAAGAACCCCAACCTACGCCGAGACCCTCTAGACCCGGCGGCAGCCGCAACTTTATCCTGGCAATCGGGATCCTGGGCGCCATCAGCTTGCTGACGCTCATCGTTCTGATTGTCGTTGGGTTGATCATCCTGCCCGCCCGCAATCAGCAGCGTTTGCAGCAGGCCGCCGTAATCAACGCCGCCAATACCGCCACCTCCCAGGCTGCCACCCAACTGGCCCTAATCCAACAAATCAAGCTGTCGGCGACTATGACGGCTTCGTCTACTCCGGTGCCATCCGCCACCCTGGTGGTGGCGATTGCCACCCCCACCCCGGTGGTGTCGACGGCCACCCTGTCCGGGCCGGTCTCAGCCCAGGACCTCAGCGCCCGCACCCAAACGGTGGCCGTCTTGCTGACCCAGGCCGCCGGCGGGAACAAGACGCCCACCAGAACCACCACCGCTCTGCCAACCACCGGCTTCGCCGATGAGGTGGGCCTACCGGCCCTGATCGGACTGGCAGTCTTACTGGTAGTGGTGATCTTCCTGGTGCGCCGCGTGCGCCTGTCCTCCAGCTCATAATAGGCACAATTTCCGCCTCCTATCCAGGTGAGGCGCAAGAAGACGGCGTCGTCTCCGCGCAGCAGCCACCGCCGTCTTCTAACCAAGTCCGGGCGACCCCCGGACTTTTTATGTCACTGTGGCAGCCACCTGTTCGCCGTACCCGAGCAGGGCCTTGACCATCTGGGGCGTGCGCCCTTCGGCGTAAACCCTTAGCACCGGCTCCGTCCCGGATGGGCGGATCAGCAGCCACGAATCGTCAGAAAGGATATATTTGACCCCATCCAGCGGGCTGACCTGGACGATCTGCTCGCCGCCGATCTGGGCCGGGTGATCATTTTTCAACCGGTCGGTCATCTGGTCTTTGCCGACCGGGTGTTTCAGGCGCAGGTCCCGCCGGTCGTAGAAGACCGGGCCGACGTCCTCCAGCAGGTTTTCAACCAGGTCAACCAGGGTAGTGCCGTAAACCGCCACGATTTCGACCAGCAGCAGCCCCATCAGGATGCCATCCCCCTCGGGGATGTGGCCCTTGAAGGAAATACCGCCCAATTCCTCGCCGCCGATCAGCACGTCTTCCTTCAGCATATAGTCCGCGATATGATTGAAACCGACCGGGGTTTCGTGCAGGGTTAGGCCGTAGCGCGCCGCCAGCCGGTCGATCATACGCGTGGTCGAAACCGTACGCACCACCGAGCCCTTCAAGCCGCGCTTTTCGACCAGGTATTTCAGCGCCAGGGCCATAATCTTATGCGGATCGACAAAATCGCCGCGCTCGTCCATGGCGCCGATGCGGTCGGCGTCACCATCCGTGACCACGCCGAAGTTACCCAACCCGGTGCCGATTGCCCCAGAAAGCGCCCCCAGGTAGCGCGCAATCGGCTCGGGGTGGACGCCGCCGAAGCCGGGGTTCATCTCACCGCGGATTTCGTGCACGCTGCAGCCGGTGCCTTGCAGCAGAGAGCGGATTACCCCGCGGCCAGAGCCGTACATTGAATCGACCACGATGCGCTGCGGGTTTTCTGCGATCAGATCGAAATCGATCAGGGTGCGTAAATGGTCATCGTAAGCCGGGATGGGATTGAATTTCTGGATCAAATTCTGCTTGCGGGCCAGCTCGTAGTCCATCAGGTTGGGGCCGCGGCCCTGCCCTTCGTTATCGTACAGGTAAACTTCTACCTGGCGGCACTGCTCAGGCAAAGCAGACCCGCCGTAAGAAGACTTCAGCTTCACCCCGTTGTAACGTGGGGCATTGTGCGAGGCGGTGATCATCACCCCGGCCACGGCATTCAAGTTGCGCACTGCGTAAGAAATTGCCGGGGTAGGCGCGTCGGCCATGCTCAGAAAAACAGTAAAACCGTTGGCTGCCAGAACACGCGCTGTTTCTTGCGCAAACCGGTCGGATAGAAAGCGCGTGTCAAATCCCACCACCATCTTTTTAGGGTCCGGAGACTGCCCGGCGGTCCAACCATTACTCCACGACCCGGAGGCTACCGCATCCGCAATCGCCTGGGTGACCTGCTGCAAGTTATGAAAGGTGAACGTGTCGGAAATTACCGCACGCCATCCGTCCGTCCCAAAATGTATAGGCATGGATCGTTACTCCTATAAAAAAGGATGCTCAAAACCAGGCTACCAGCCCGGTTTTGGAGTTGCTGTAAGAATGAGCGTTTCCCAGATCCAGCCTTCCACCCCATCGGAGATGCGAATTTTTCTCCAGATCACTCCTTCGCTGTTCACGGCATCCGGATAAACTTCGACCGGCCAGCCGTTGCCGAGAATCCTCACCACGGGCGCATTGAACTCGGGCTTCGAGTGGATGTTGGCCCCACCCTGCTCCTTGGCGTTGATGACCGCCAACGCCAGGGTCGGCACTGGACTGACCGTGAGAGTGGTAGTTGCAGTCGGGACGAGTGTGTGAGTGGGTGTGAACGAAGGGGTAGGTGGAACCGGGGTATCGGTGAGGGTGGGAGTGAGTGTAATGGTTGGCGTGGGGGTAGGCGAGGAAAGCGGCATGGCGACCTGGGTGTCCAGGGCAGTGGTGAGTCCGCTCAGCGCGATCACCGCCACAATACATAGCAAAAGGATTGTGCTTCCGAGAGAATAACCGAAGAAATTGTTCGGACGCAGGCCCAACACCAGCAGCACGGCAACCCCGATCAGGGCCGTCCAGGCCAGGTAGACCGCAAAGACGATCAAGCCATCCGGCCACAGGTTGGGTATGCCGCTGGTCAGCCCGAAGCCGGCTGCGCCCAGCGGCAGGTATAACTCGTAGGCCAGGGCTGCACTGGTAACCAGCGGTTTCGATTGGGCCAGGCGCACCGATAGGTAGGCGGTCATCCCGGCTCCCAGGGTCAGCACCAGGAAATCCGGCCAGGAAAAGTGGGTGTGGAAGACAGCCTGCATGATCTTCAGTTCGGGCAGCATACCGGCCAGCGCTCCAGCCAGGGCGCCCAGCACAAATACCAGCAGGCTGCCGATGGCAAAGGCGCCCAGCGAGCGCAGGAAATAGCGCACCGACCCCAGCATAACCGCCAGCGAAAGCCCCACCACCGGCGCCATGAAGGGCGAAATGAGAGCCGCCAGCACATACAGGGCCGGCGAATCCATTAACAACGCCGCGGCCAGCACCAGGCCTGCCAGGCCGGAAAACAGGAAAAACTCAGCCGGCGGGATCAGCCGTTGGGCGATTTCGTCTACATATTCTGCCCGCTCGCTGGTCTCGTCCGGCAGGATCATTCTCTGCTTGCGACGCCGGCGCGCTGGCGGCAAGTTCTTATCTTCATCCGAGGGCAGAGGTTCACTGGTAGGTAAATTCATTTTTCAGATTCGTTTTTTGGAAATGCCTGTGTATATCTATTATAATACACACGCTGAAAAACCACTTCGAGATCAATGCCAATTCCATGAAAATCCGCCTGTTCTCATCCCTCCTGGCCGGAGGCATGCTGGCCTGCTTAATCCTTGCAAGCTGCGTACCAACCCTGCCACTAATTTCCCCGCCCGTTACCTTCACCCCACCCGCCACCCTGACCGTAACTCCCACGCAGGCAAATCCGACCCCCACCCCCCAACCCGGCCAAGCCGCCCTGGTCATCGCCCCTGGGACCGATCCGGCCCTGGTCCAATCGGTGCAGGCCGCCGTCGAGCTGCTGGCCCGGCAGGCCGGGCTGCCCCTTGAAGTAAACCCGACCGGGGCAGGCCACTGGAGAGTGGCGGTATACCTCAACCCGCCGGCTGACCTGTCCAAGTCTGCCAGCACTCTGCCCGGGACCCAGTTCCTGGCCATCAGCCAGGCCGACCTGGATAAAGCCCCCAACCTGAGCGTCATCCGTATCCATACCGAACAGGAGGTCTTCGTGGCCGGCTACATCACCATGCTGGTGGCGCCCGACTGGCGCGCTGGCGCCCTGCTGGCCAGCGATACCCCCCTAGGCGATAAGCTGGACGAAGTCTTCAAGAACGGCGGCTCCTACTTCTGCGGCGCCTGCCGTTCGGCCCTCTCGCCGATCATCTCGTTCCCCCTTGCCGCCAGCCTGCCGGCCAACAGCGACCTGGCCGCCTGGCAGACTGCCCTGGACGGGTTGCGCAAGAGCATCCTTTACACCCTGTACGTCTCGCCCCAGGCCGCCACGCCTGACCTGCTGCAGTACCTGGTGACGCAAAAATTCTACCTGGTGGGCGGCGCCACGCCCGCCCAGGCAATCCGCAGCCGTTGGGCCGCCACGGTCAGCTCGGATGCCCTGACCCCCTTGCAGCAGCTCTGGCCCGGCCTGCTGTCCGGGAAGGGCGGCCAGGTGGTGGATGCGCCAGTGGTGGTCGGCGACATCCAGGACAACCTGCTGGGCAGCGGTAAACAGCAGTTGGTGCAACTGCTGATCCAGGACCTGGCGGATGGGCAGGTATATCCGTTTACCATCCGTTGAGCGCCAGGCGTCCGTTGAATTCATAAAAGGGGGGAAACTAGTAATTTCACCAACGGAGGCCATTTCGTTTACGCCGGATGCTTGCGTTATCTCGTTCTTAATCCTAATCATGATTATAATAATCATGATTAGGATTATTTTGTGGACTTAATTATTATTCTCCCTGCACAACTTTCAAAATTTCTTCTGACTGGAAGATGCGATTGCGTGTATAGCCGGTAATTTCACGCAGCACCCCGGCTGGCACAAATTTTTCAATGTGTTCCCAGGCGGTTTTAACTGGAGAAGTGTAAATACAGTTGAACCATATTTACACGTTGTGGCATAAATGTAAATAAGGAACCGGTATATTTACACTATGTTTGTTATGTAAAACACCCGGTTTACAAAATTTTGTGCCATAATATCAAGTAGTCTTTCCAACCACTAGCCCTCTCAATCTCGCTACATACTATCGGTTCAAAGATCCGTTCTACCCTGAAACGCTGTTCCGCCAGACCGCGGAAGGCATTCCAAATGCCGGGCTCATCCTTTATCCGGGGATGGGCCATCCCGCCTCCGGGAAACAGTTTGGCCAGGACGTGCTCAAGTTCTTGAAAGAGGACATGGTAGAAGACACTGTACCATCAAGCAGAATAGACAAACGTATATAAAGTATTTCGCCAGATAATTGTGCGAACCAGGTAAATAGAAAGGGGTGTATTATGTCAAAGATAGCATCATTTGCCGGATTGGTAACCACCTTCATTGTGGCCTATGCCTCCGATCGCTGGTTTGAATTTCTGCAAGTTCAAGCCTACCGGACTTTCGTCCTCGCACCCTATCTGTGGTTAGTAGGCATGGCAAACCTCATTTTAGCCATTGCCTTACTATTGCTAACCTGGCATGTCATCTTTTGGGCCAACAAAAGCAGGTTGGTCTCTTCAATGTTCGCGCTGGTCGGCCTTGCCTTCACTTTCGCGGCCGCCTTTAATATGTCATTGCCATCCCCTCTTCCGGCCGGCATCGTGGAGTTCTCTACGCCTGGCTCCCATGTGCTTTACGTTGCGGCTTTTGTGGCGGTTATCGGGATCGCCGGCTTTATTCTCCCAAGACGGTCCAGCCTCTGAAATGGAAGCTATTCTGGATACAGTTCGTTAACTCAAAATGCTTCGCTCGATTACCATAATCAAGTCTGCTCTACCAGGGCGCGTCACCAAGACCACATGGATTGGCCTTTCCAAGGTCCTGGTGGAAGGAATTGTGGTCATGTTCAATCGCTGGCGCTGTCCACTCAGGATCTACGCCGAAAAGCTGGGGATGTCAGCGGGTCTTTAAGCGCTTACAATAAGAATATGATTATAAAAGAAATACAGCCAAAAACTGTCCTATCCATATCGAAGGTCTATCCCTATGTCATTAATCCTTACACGGGTTGTCAGCATAATTGTTCGTACTGCTATGCTCGTTTTATGAAAAGATTTTCCGGGCACTCGGAACCTTGGGGCCAATTTGTGGATGTCAAGATTAAAGCCCCCGATTTATTAAGGCTGGAAATGACTAAGAAAAAACTAGGGAGGGTTTGGATAAGTGGAGTATGTGATCCATACCAACCGCTAGAGGCAAAATATAAGCTTACACGCCAATGTTTGGAAATCCTTGCACAAAATAACTGGCCGGTTTCAGTCCAAACCCGATCTCCTTTAGTTCTGCGAGATATAGATATTCTAAAAAAAGGAAGAGATTTTGAAGTCGGCCTTAGTATCACCACAGCTGACGATAGTATCAGGAAACTATTTGAACCAGATGCTCCCCCAATAGAGAATAGGGTTAGAGCCCTTGATGAATTGCATCGGGCCGGGATAAGGACTTATGTCATGATTGCGCCGATGCTTCCCGGGGCAGAAAGTCTGGCGGAAATCCTGGCGGGGAAGGTTGACTATGTGATAGTTGACAGAATGAACTATCACTATGCCGATTGGGTGTACCGGAAATACGGTTTACATGACAAAATGACCGATGATTTTTTTTACCGGACGGAACGGACACTTTCCTCGACATTCGCGAAATTGGGAATTAGTTGTTAGTTGTCTCGTTATAGAAAATTTCTCTTATGTCAGAGAAAATTCTTCCACAGTAATAGAAATTCATTTCGGGATGGTAGTAGGCGACAAATTCACCCGACGTGGAACCCTTAGCCCTGCAGTTATTTCAACGAACCGATCAAAACCTGTTACTCCCCCGTAGGCGCGGTGACCCAGTATCGAAAACGCATCTCCGGGCCGCTACTCGACCACATCGATATCTACATCCAGGTGCCGAGGGTCGAGTCTGAAAAGCAGAACGACAACGACGCGCTGCATTACCGGCCGGAGATGGATGTATAATCTTAATATGCAAACAGTGAATTACCTGGGATTTCTGCCCGAAATTACGCGGCGGATCTTATCTGTGAGCGACCCTGAAAAGATAATTCTTTTTGGTTCGTATGCACGCGGGGAAAATAATACCAACAGCGATCTCGATCTCCTGGTCGTAATGAAATATGTCGAAATCGCCTCGATCTGAAAGCATCCGCCTGCGCCGGGCGCTCAGGGGTTTGCTGGTCCCTGTAGATGTAATTGTCGTTACAGCGGAACAGATGGATCGGTATGGCAACACGGCTGGTTTAATTTACCAGAGTGCTCAGGCCGAAGGAAAATTGGTTTATGAAAGACCCGTTGCCGGTTAAAGTTTCCCAGATGTGGCTGCGTCGCGCCCACTCAGATTTACGATTGGGCGAAGTCGCACTAAACACACCCGATGTAATGGTGGAAGACGCTTGTTTCCACGGCCAACAATGCGCAGAAAAAGCTTTGAAAGCATTACTATCCTACCTGAACATCCCTTTTCCACCAACGCATGCGATCGATGTGTTATTGGATTTGCTGGCTAAATCGGGCGTTGATATTCCATCCAGAATTGATGAGGCTTTTACCCTAACACAATATGCCGTTCAGACACGTTATCCTGGAGAGTGGGAAACAATAGACCGAGAAGAAGCGGAAAAAGCAATACTCGTTTCAAGCGAAGTGCTAAAGTGGGTCGAAATAAAACTCACCGGGTGACACTGTAGAACAGCCTGCCGAGCCCTATTTCGTTCCCATAAACTCCTCTACGTTCTCCTGCCCGGCCGGGGTAATGCCCTCGCGTCGCAGCACCTTCAACACCGTCAGCGCCATGATCTTCACATCCAGCCACAGTGAACGGTGATCGACGTACCACACGTCCAGGCGGAACTTGTCCTCCCAGGCCAGGGCGTTGCGGCCGTTGACCTGCGCCCAGCCGGTGATGCCCGGCAGCGTGTCATGGCGGCGCGCCTGCTCGGGTGAATAGCGCTCCAGGTAGGCTACCAGCAAAGGCCGGGGCCCTACCAGGCTCATCTCGCCCCGCAGCACGTTGAACAGCTCGGGCAGCTCGTCCAGGCTGGTGCTGCGCAGGAAGCGCCCAAAGCGCGTGAGGCGCTGCGAGTCGGGCAGAAAGCGCCCGTCCGGCCCTTTCAGGTCGCGCATGGTTCTAAATTTAAAATTGGTGAAGAGCTCCCCTTTGTAACCGGGGCGCTTCTGGCGAAAGAACACCGGGCTGCCCTGGCTGATGCGCAGCGCCAGGGCGATGATTCCCAGGAAGGGCGAGACCAGCAGCAGGCCGGGGATGGTCAGCGCCAGGTCGAACAGGCGCTTGTCCGTCGAAATCCCGGCAGGAAAAAGATGCGCAGCCATAGTAACATTTTACCAAAAAGGAGGTTCGTTGATATAATTCAGGCGCAGGTGAATCCCAAATCCTTTCCTCTGGAGGTATCGACATGCTCAAAATTTCCATCCAATATTGTGCAGCCTGACACTATACCCCACGGGCTGTCAGTTTGACAACCGAACTGTTGGAAAAGTACGAAACCCTGATCGAATCGATCACCTTGCTCCCCTCGGGAGGCGGCGTCTACGAAGTCACCGTCAACGACAAATTGTTGTACTCAAAGAAAGCCACCGGCCGGCATGCCGAACCCGGCGAAGTGGCCGGGCTGGTAGGAAAATTCATTAAGGAAGGCGTTAGGTGAGTGTGAAGAAAGGACGTGTGTTCTCGGGCGCCCGGCCGACCGGACGCCAGCATTTAGGCAACTACCTGGGCGCCATCCGCAATTACGTCGCCCTGCAGGAGGAGTACGACTGCGTCTACTGCATCGTCGACCTGCATGCGCTGACGACCATGGATTCGACGCAAGAATTGCGCGCCAATACCTATGATATGGCCCTCGACTGGCTGGCGGCCGGCATCCGCCCGCAAGAGTCGATTATATTCATCCAGTCGCACGTGCCCCAGGTGACCGAGCTTCACATGCTACTTTCCATGGTGACCCCGCTTGGCAAACTGACCGAACTGCCCACCTTCAAAGAAAAAATACGCATGCAGCCCAACAATGTCAATTATGGGCTGGTTGGCTACCCGGTGCTGATGACCGCCGACATCGTCCTGTATAAATCCGACCTGGTGCCGGTGGGCGTCGACCAGGCCCCTCACCTGGAGTTCGCCCGCGAGACGGTGCGCTCGTTCAACTATCGCTACAACACCAACGTGCTGATCGAGCCTCAGATAAAGGTCACCGAAATGCCCAAGGTGATCGGCATCGACGGCGTGCAAAAAATGAGTAAGAGTCTCGACAACCACATCGAGCTGGCAGCTACCCCGGAAGAGACCGAAAAACGGGTGATGAGCATGGTCACCGACCCGCAGCGCCAGCGCCGCAGCGACCCGGGCCGCCCTGAGGTGTGCAACGTCTTCTCCTTCCACAAGATTTTCTCCAGCCCGGAGGAAGTCCAGATGGTTGATACCGAATGCCGCCGGGCGGGGATCGGCTGCGTGGACTGCAAGCGCCTGATGGCTAAGAACCTGAATGCCCACCTGGAACCCTTCCGCGCCCACCGGGCCGAGATCGGCAGCCAGCCGCAGCACGTTTGGGATGTGCTGGACGACGGCGCCCGCCGCGCCGGCGCCCTGGCCGAAAAGACTATGCAAGCGGTGCGCGCTGCCATCGGCTTGCCTTGAGCTAACCAGTAAAAAGAGATGCGCGCCCTCGTCCAACGCGTCCGGCAGGCCAGTGTAACCATCGCTGACCGGCGAGTGGCCGAAATCGGCCGCGGCCTGGTCATCTTGCTGGCCATGGGACCTCAAGACGACGAACAAAAAGCCGCCCTGCTGGCGCGCAAGATTGCCCTGCTGCGCATCTTCGAAGATGAGCAGGGCAAGATGAACCTTTCCGTGCTGGACGTGCAGGGCTCGGCCATCGTCGTCTCACAGTTCACCCTCTATGCCGACACGCGCAAGGGCAACCGCCCATCCTTCACCGGCGCCGCCTTGCCCGCCCAAGCCAGCCCGCTGGTCGACCGTTTTGTGGACTATCTAAAAGAACAGGGCGTGCCCACCCAGACCGGTGAGTTTGGGGCGCACATGCTGGTGGATATCGAGAACGACGGGCCGGTGACGATCTGGCTGGAGTACTAAAGCCACAAAACACTGTCGAGCTGCACCGCCGTCGCTCCGGCGGCCAGCAGCGCCTCGCCATCCGCTTTGCGATAGACGCCCCCGCCGGCGATCACCGGCAGCGCTTGGCGTCTCAGCGAGCGCACTGCCGCCAGCGCCAGCGGCAAAATGGCCGGACCGTACAGCCTGCCGGCCACCAGTTTGCCATTACCGTCCGGCAGCAGGCCCCTTGGCGCGCCCAGGCTGACCGCGCTGGCGCCCAGACTGGCCAGCTTGTCCACCCAGGCTTCCGCCGCGGCGGTCAGGGAGAAATTGACCACCAGCGGCAGCTCGCCTACGCCGGCGCGCGCCAGTCTCAGCGCCTGTTCCGGCTCGGCCTGAGGAGCAATGCCCAACTCGATGGCTGAAACGGCTTCCAGGCCTTCCAGCAAGCGCACCATGCGCTCGATCTCCTGCGGGGTATCCCCGATGAGGTGCACCCACACCGCACCAGCCGCCCGCTGCCAGCGCCGTGCGCCTGCTAGCAGCCCCTTCAAACCCGGGTTGGGCAGGCCGCTGTGCAGGAGAAAACCGCCCGGAAAGGGGATGACCACTCGTTCTTCGGCCGGCGTGCTGGGGAACAGGCTGACCGGGTTGGTGACAAATGCGCCGGGTGGCTCGCTCCACGTCCATGATTCGGGCGGGGTGAAACCCAGGCTGCCAGCGGCGTTCAACCAGGGCGAGCGAAGGTCCAGCCCTTGCCGTGCAGCGACCTCAGTCATCTTACATCCAAAGAGTTGTAATCAAACACCGGGCCGTCCAGGCAAGCCAGGCGCCAGCCCCGGCGCGTGCGCACCGCGCACACCCCGCAATCTGCCACGCCTCCGCAGGGCATGTCTGCTGCCACCAACACCTGGGTTGGGCACGGGCTGGGCTGCCCGGCCGGCAATTTTAACCGTTCTGATAAACCGGCCAGGCCGGGCAGGCTGGTTTCAATCGCCAAAAAATCCGCCCACCTCAAGGCCTCCGGCAGCAGGTCGAGCGGCAGGATTTCCACCGCCACCGGCAGATCAGCCGGGATGAAAGCGCAGTATAAAGTGACTTCAGCCTTCCGTGACAGGGCCTGACGCGCCAGCCCTTCCAGCCGGTAAGGATTGCCGTCCAGGGCAGCCAGGGCTACTTTCTGGACGCCTGGCGGAAAGCGAAAGCCTTTGCCGCACGGCCCACGCAGGCGCAGGCGCGCCCCCACCCTCCAGGAGGCGGGCAGCGGCGGGGCAGCCAGCAAGCTGCCGCCAGTCGAAGAATAGGCATACAAGGCAGTCGGCAGGGCTTCTCCCGCGCCATCCAGCGCACTTGCAGCGGTAGTAAGCACATATTGACCTGGGGCAGGCTGGATGGGCGGTGAACAGGCAATCTTTGCGCCTGTCAGGCCGGTTGGGGAAAGCCACAATTCATTGATTTCGCCGTCTGCTCTGATCATGGTTGATCCATTTTGGGAGTTCACCCCGCCCATCCCCAAAGGACTTTGTGGATAAAGTGGAGATATACAGGTATAATACGTCTGATTGTACCTGTAATCCTACACAAGCAAGAGGAGAAAAGATGAATATTGCGACCCTTCTCACAGGCATCGCTACGGTGGCCTGGTTGGTCTTTGTTGGCGCGGTTGCCCTGGTGATCGTGCGCGCTACACGCAGCAAACCCATTCGGGGCGGCGGCCTGACCATTTTAGTCACGGCGGTCATCGCCGTTATATTAACCAGTTTGAGCTCAGGCGTGGTCTTTATCAACCCGCAGGAACGCGGTATGGTCCTCTCAGCGCTTACCTCAACTGGCTACCGCCAGGATACCCTCACCCCGGGCATCCATTTTATTATTCCCGGCTTCGAACAGGTGATCCGCTACCCGATCTCACGCCAGACCTATACCATGTCCGCCTCGACGGGCGAAGGCCAGGTCACCGGAGATGATTCGATCACGGCGCGGACCTCAGACGGGCAGGAAGTCTTTATTGACGCTTCGGTGATTTACACCATCGATCCCGCCCAGGTAGTCAAGGTGCACATCGAATGGCAAAATCGCTACCAGGATGAGCTGGTCCGCCCGCAGTCGCGCGGCATTATCCGCGACATCGTCTCGCAGTACGGCGTGCAGGATGTGGTCAGTTCCAAACGTTTCGACATTGTCGATCAAATCCGAAAAGCGTTGGAAGCCAAGCTCTCAGACAACGGGTTGGTGCTGGTCGACTTCGTCCTGCGCAATATCACCTTCTCGCCGGAATACAGCGCCTCGATCGAACAGAAACAAATCGCTGAACAGCAGGCCCAGCAGGCCAAGTTAGTGGTCGAGTCAAAGAAACAGGAAGCCGAGCAGGCCCGCCAGACTGCCCAGGGCCAGGCGGACGCGGCGGTGATCGAGGCCAAGGGCGCCGCCGAGGCTCGCTTGATCAACGCCGACGCCGAAGCCAAATCGCTCCTGCTTATTTCACAGGTGATCAAGGATAACCCCTCCTTATTGACTTACCAGTACATCACCAAACTCTCCCCCACCATCCAGACCATGCTGCTGCCCAGCAACTCGCCCTTCTTATTCCCTATCCCGAATATGAACGGCATTGCCGCCCAGCCAACCGACCAGTCGGCCGACCAGCCGACAGAGCAACCTACGCTTCCACCTACCCCTGCCCCAACGCAAGTAGTCCCGACTGAAGCCGTCCCAACGGCTACGCCGGCGCCGTAAACAGGAAAATAAGTATAATTATTCCCATGGCCGAATTAACTCTCTCCACCTCTGGCAAAAAAATCCGGCTGACCAGCCTGTCAAGCTGCGCCGGCTGAGCGTCCAAGCTAAGCGCGGAAACGCTGGCGCAGGTGCTGCGCCCCCTCGAAAACCTCTTCCAGGCCAGCGATTACCCCGACCTGCTGGTCGGATTTCAGGCCCCGGATGACGCGGCAGTCTGGCGGCTGGACGACCAGCGCGCCATCGTCGTTACCACCGATTTCTTTACCCCGGTGGTAGACGAACCCTACGATTACGGGGCCATCGCCGCCGCCAACAGCCTGTCGGATATCTACGCCATGGGCGGCAGCCCATTCCTGGCCCTGAACATCGCCGCCTTCCCGCCGGACCTGCCCACCGGGCTCCTCTCGGAGATCCTGCGCGGCGGGGCCGAAAAAGCCCGCCAGGCCGGCGTGGTAATCGCCGGCGGGCATACCGTGCAGGATAAGGAGCCCAAGTACGGGCTGGTTGCCATCGGCTTCGTCGACCCGCGCCGCATGCTGACCAAGGGCGGCGCCAGGCCCGGCGACCGGCTGGTGGTCACCAAGCCGCTCGGCTTTGGCGTAATCACCACCGCCCTCAAACAGCAGAAAGCCGCCGCCGAAGACGTAGCCGAAGTGGTCAACTGGATGACCCGCCTCAACCGCGCCGCCGGCCAGTTGGCCGTCGAGAGCGGGCTGGCTTCCGGTACGGACGTGACTGGCTTCAGCCTGCTGGGCCACGGCTGGGAAATGACTCGCGCCAGCCAGGTAGGTTTCCGAGTGAGCTTCGACCAGGTGCCCTTCGTTTCCTGCGCATTTCGCTACGCCGAACAGTGGACCTTCCCGGGCGGCGCTTCGGATAACCGCAGCTATTTTGGAAAATTCGTGCGCTTTTCCGCAAAGCTAAGCGAAATGCAGCAAATGCTGCTTTTTGACCCTCAGACCAGCGGCGGACTGCTGCTGGCTGTGCCAGGTAATAAAATGGATGCCTTCCGCCAGCGCGCCGCCAGGCTTGAACAACCCATCTGGGAAATTGGCGAGGTAGTGGAGGGCGAAGGCATCGATGTGGTCTGAGCTGAGCCTGCCGTGGCAAACCGCCCTGGAAGAAGCCTGGAGCGCCTCCTGCGCCGGCTGTGTGCCGGTCGGAGCAGTAGTAGTCAACGCCATAGGTGAGATTATCGCCCGCGGCCGTAACCACATCAATGACCAGGCCGCTTTACCTGGGCAGATCTGCCAGACGCAGCTTGCGCATGCTGAACTCAACGCCCTCCTGGCGGTTGAGTGCAATCATGGCGATCTTCACCAGTGTGCCATTTACTCGACGATGGAGCCCTGCCCGCTGTGTATGGGCGCCATCTATATGTCCGGAATTCGTCGCATCTATTATGCCTGCCGGGATACCTATGCTGGCAGCATCGATATGCTGGGAAGCACAGCCTATCTATCACGTAAGCCAGTAAAAGCTATTGGGCCGGAACAGAGCGACCTTGAAAATATCCTGGCCGCCATCCAGGCCGAGGATATCCTGGTAAAATTCCCCGGCCAACGCAGCGTCGTGCTGGAAGAATGGCGCCAGGTCTACCCGGCCGGCGTGGCGCTGGGTGAGCGCCTGGCCGCCAGCCGGGAATTATTAGCAATGCGCGCAATTTGTCTTCCGGTTTCAGAAGTGTTGGATTGGCTCGAAAGTCAGTTAAAAAATCTGGCTTCTTGACAGTTTCAACACGAAAGTTCTGATGGTTGTGTGATCTCTCTGGGTTACAGCAGGCTTTTACAGCCTGTCGCAATAAATACAGCGCTTTCTAAACCGCTTTATAATTGAGTGTATGGTTGCTCTATCCGAGCACATTCAAGGTATTCTCGATACACTTCCCGCCAAACCTGGCTGCTACATTATGAAGAACACCGGCGGCGATATTATCTACGTCGGCAAGGCCATTAGCCTGCGCAACCGCGTGCGTTCCTATTTCCACAGCAGCCCCGACATGGATCACAAGACGCGCCAGCTCGTGCGCCAGATTGTCGATATCGAATGGATCGTAGTCGGCTCGGAGCTGGAAGCGCTCATCCTCGAGATGAACCTGATCAAGAAGCACCGGCCGCGCTTCAATATTCGCCTTAAAGACGACAAACGCTATCCTTACATCAAGGTGAGTTGGGCAGCCCCATTCCCCAAGGTAACCGTCACGCGCCAGATGGTGGACGACGGTTCGCGCTATTACGGGCCCTATACCAGCGTGTGGGCCGTCCACCAGACCCTGGACGTGCTGCGGCGTATCTTCCCTTACCTGACCTGTGACCGGGTCATCACCGGCCAGGACCCGCGGCCCTGCCTGTATTACGACATCAAGCTGTGCACCGGGCCATGCATCGGCGCCATCAACCAGCCAGATTACCGCCAGTTGATCGACGACCTATCCCACTTCCTGGAGGGGCACACCGGGCCGATCGTCACCCGTCTGCAAACGGAAATGGACCAGGCGGCCGAAGGTCTGCGCTTCGAAAAGGCCGCCGCCCTGCGCGACCAGATCCAGGCCATCGACCGGGTGGTAGAAAAGCAAAAGGTCATTTCTTCCGAACAGATGGATTCGGACGTGATTGCCATGGCGCGCAGCGATGGCGAAGCCTGCGTGCAGATTTTCTTCATCCGGGCCGGTAAGATGATCGGGAGGGAATATTTCATCCTGGAAGGCACCGAAGAAGAGGCGGACAGCCAGGTAATTACGGAATTTATCAAGCAGTTTTATTCGGAAGCTGCCACGGTGCCGCCCAAGGTGCTGCTGCCCAATGAAATTGAGGAAGCCAATATCATCCGGCAGTGGCTGAAGACGCGCCGTTTTGGCCAAAAGGTGGAGCTGACAGTGCCGCACCGTGGTAAACCGCAGGAACTGGTGCAGATGGCGACCGAAAACGCCTCGGAAACCCTGCGCGCCCTGCGCACCCAGTGGCAGGCGGATACCAACAAGCAGACCGAGGCCCTGGCCGAGCTGCAGCAGGCTTTCCAGTTAGCCAGCCCGCCCAACCGCATCGAGTGCTACGATATTTCCAACACCCAAGGCGCCGCCTCGGTGGGCAGCATGGTCGTCTTCGAGCAGGGCGTACCTAATAAAAGCCAATACCGGCGCTTCAACATCCAATCCGTGGAAGGACCGGACGATTTCGCCAGCATGCAGGAAGTGCTCACACGCCGCTTCCGCCGCTGGAGAGCCGCCCAGGAGATGGATGCTCCCGGCAGCAAACCCGATCCATCCTTTGCCTTGCTGCCCGATCTGCTAATCGTGGACGGCGGCAAGGGCCAACTCAGCCGCGCTGTGATTGTCCTGGAAGAATTTGAATTAACCGCTAAAGTTCCGGTGGCCGGGCTGGCAAAACAGGAGGAAGAGCTTTTCCTTCCGGGGTATAATGAAGCTTTAGTGCTGCCGCGCCACTCGCAAGGGCTGTATTTGTTGCAACGCATTCGCGACGAAGCCCATCGCTTTGCCATCACCGCCCACCGCAAACAACGTACGAAACAGGGGCTGACCTCTCGTCTCGAATCAATCCCAGGCATCGGCCCTGGCCGGCGCAAACTCCTACTCGAAAGGTTTGGCTCGATAGAACGCATCCAGCAGGCCAGCCTCGAAGAGCTGACGTCCTTAAAAGGTATCACAGCCGAACTGGCTCAAACCCTTAAAACTCAACTGGAGTGACCTATGAAGAAAATAGTCTGGGTTGTGGATGATGACGCCGAGATAAGACATGCCATGCATCTGATGTTCCACCTTTTAGGTTACGACCTGCTTGAGTTCTCGGATGGTCGGGAAGCCACCCGCGCCCTTCTGAGGGGGCCTGCCCCGGACCTGCTTTTCCTGGATCTTAGCATGCCTGAGGTTTCCGGTCTGGAAATCCTGCAATTCATCCGCAGCCGGATTACCTGGAAGAAGATGCCGATATTAATCATGTCATCGGACAGCGAGGATACCCGCGTCGAACAGACCATGCGCATGGGTGCGGACGGTTACGTATTCAAACCGGTCAACCTGGAAGAATTGGAAAGTGCCATCCGCACCGCCACCGCGAAACGCCGCCTGATATACGAAGGCAATACCGGCCCACTGGTACAAATACCTTAAAACGAAAAATCACCTTTACTCTGGCAGGAGAGCATGATATAATCTGCAACCGCGTCTGTGAGCAATCATGTGTAGCGTAACCTTTTTAAGTAAGGATTAGTTAGAATGACCGATCTTTTGAAAGCCATCGAAGCTCCGACCAACGCTAGCATTCCCGAGCTGCGCCCTGGTGATACAGTCAGCGTGCATGTAAAAATCAAAGAAGGCAACCGGGAACGCATTCAGGAATTTAGAGGCACCGTGCTGTTTGTGCATGAAAACGGCAATAATTCCACCTTCACCGTCCGCCGGATTGCCAGCAACGGCGTGGGTGTGGAACGCACCTTCCTCCTGCGCTCCCCGCGCATCGACAAAGTGGTGGTAGACCGTCACAACGTAGTCCGGCGCGCCCGCCTGTATTACCTGAGGGAACGCACGGGCAAGAGTGCACGCCTCAAGCAGAAATTTAACTAAACCCTCTTTTTTGACCTTTTGTAGGGTGCAGCCTGCGCCGGGTTGCACCCTTTTTCCTTAACCAGGAGCATCCGAGGTGCATTATGTCCCTTGCATTGATTGGCATCACCTGCGGCATGAAAACCCAGGCAGGTAAAAGCGTAGTCGCCATCCCAGAGGCTTACATGCAGGCCGTGTTCAAAGCCGGCGGCCTGCCGGTGATCATTCCGGAAACCGTCTCCCCTGCTGAGTTTGATGGCCTGCGCCAGCGCCTGGATGGGCTGCTGCTCACCGGCGGGGCAGATGTCAACCCTCTCCGCTTCAACGGCAAACCTAATCCCAAGGTGTACGGGATCGACGAGCAGCGCGACGAAGTGGAAATCAACCTGGCGCGCCTGGCAGCCAGCACCGGCTGGCCCTTCCTGGGCATCTGCCGCGGCATCCAGGTGATCAATGTGGCTCTGGGGGGCACGCTTTTCACCGATATCATGGACCAGATGCCGGGCGCCCTGAAGCAC
Organism: uncultured Chloroflexia bacterium; assembly: GCA_963820415.1. Classification (GTDB taxonomy): domain Bacteria; phylum Chloroflexota; class Anaerolineae; order Anaerolineales; family Anaerolineaceae; genus CAWFZT01. The sequence goes on from CAWFZT010000008.1 coordinate 503,550, forward strand.
GACTATGACTCGATTACCGAGCGTGATTTTGAGGCCCACCCGGTGCAGCTTGAACCTGACAGCCTCCTGGCGCGCACGCTATTCAACGTAGGCGCACGCTCGGTCAGAGTCAACAGCCTGCACCACCAGGGCATCGAAAAAGTTGCCGCGGGCCTGCGCCCAACTGCCGCCGCTCCCGACCGCCTGGTGGAAGCGGTCGAGCTGCCCGGGCATCCCTTCGGATTGGGCGTACAGTGGCACCCGGAAGCCATGCCCGATTCGCCGCAGATGCAGGCCCTTTTCCGCGCTTTCGTCGAAGCCACCCAGAAAGTGTGAATAAAGTCTCATTGGGATTTACCGCGGAAGTTCCCCAGATTTTGGGGTATGAGCGTGCTACGCACGCTCATACCCCAAAATCTGGGAGTCCACCACAGTTATTCCCAGAGAACCTGAATAAATTCAAGGACCAGGTATGGCCGTTCCGATAGGTGTATTTGATTCTGGCGTCGGCGGGCTGTCCGTCTTGAGGGCCATCCGCCAGCAGATGCCACAGCAGCCGGTGATCTACCTGGCTGACCAGGCGCACGTGCCCTATGGGCAGCGTTCTTTGCTAGAAGTGCGCGCCTTCTCCGAGGAGATCACCCGTTTTCTGCTTTCCCAGGCAGCCTGGCTGGTCGTGGTGGCCTGCAATGCCGCTTCAGCAGCCGCCCTGCACCACCTGCGCCGGGTCTTTCCGCAGGTCCCTTTTGTCGGCATGGAGCCAGCCGTCAAACCGGCCGCCGAGCTAACCTGCACAGGCGTAGTGGGCGTGCTGGCTACCCCGGCCACCTTTCAGGGCGAGCTGTACGCCTCAGTGGTCGAGCGTTTCGGCCAGGGTGTGCGCCTGCTCCAGGATACCTGTCCCGGCCTGGTACAGCAGATCGAAGCCGGGCAGCTCGATACGCCGCCGACCCGCGCCATCCTGGAACGCGCTTTATTACCCATGCTGGCCAAAAAGATCGACACGATTGTACTGGGCTGTACGCATTACCCCTTTGTCATACCGCTCATCCAGGAAATTGCCGGCCCGGGCGTGCGCGTGATCGACCCAGCCCCGGCCGTCGCCCGCCAGGCCGGTCGGCTGCTGCAGGCCGCCGGTTTGCAAGCCGGCCCGCAAGAAGCTCCTGGCTGGGTGCGTATCTACACCAGCGCTGATCCGGGCGCTTTACAGGACCTGCTTCCCAACCTGCTTGGCTGCACCGCCTCTGTCCAGCAGGCTGGCTGGCAGGGGTCAAGGTTGGTACAGGCAGAAGCCGGTTAACCTCAAATTCTGGTATACTATTAGGCGATTGGCCCAAGGAGGACCGTGAACTATGCCTCAGCCTGAAATCGATATCGATCCAGTAAACCACATCACCACCGACGCAATCGGAAAACCCGGCCAGCGCGTCTTCTATCTGCAGGCGATAAAGGGCAACCAGGTCATCTCTCTTCTGGTTGAAAAGGTGCAAATTCAGACCTTATCTGTGGGTCTCGAGCAATTCCTGAACGAAATTTACAAACGATACCCCAACCTTCCTCAGGCCTCTGACCAATACGATGAAGATAAAATGCACATCCAGCCTCCGGTCGACCCGCTCTTCCGCGTGGGTGAGTTAGGCCTGGCGTATGATTCCGACCGCGACCTGGTCATCCTGGTCACCCACGAAGTAGTTTCGGAAGGCCAGGACCCCGAAGAAAGCCGCACGTTCAGGTTCTGGTGCACACGCTCGCAGATGATGGCAATGTGCCGCTGGGGTCTGGATGTTGCCAGCCACGGCCGCCCGATTTGCCCGCAGTGCGGCGAACCGATGGATCCTGAGGGCCATTTCTGTCCCAAGAAAAACGGCCACAAACATTGATCGAACCACTGCTCCAGACCCCTGCGGGGGCGGAGCACATCCCCATGAATGCCATCCTGGAAAAATCATTGATCTTATCGGCCTTGCAGAAAGGGGAACTGGACCTGCAAGGCCAGTTCTTGAACGGCTCCAATTACACTTTCCTCGTCAAGCTGAACTACGCTGAGATCAGTATGACCACTGTGTATAAGCCGGTGCGGGGTGAGCAGCCCCTGTGGGACTTTCCCGCCGGTACGTTGGGCAAACGCGAGGTAGCGGCTTTCTTGGTGAGTGAAATGCTGGGGTGGGATTTTGTGCCTCCCACCATCTTTCGCCGCAAGGCGCCCCTGGGGGCCGGCTCCCTGCAGCAGCACATACAACACGATCCTAACTACCATTATTTTAGTTTTTCCGACCTGGACAAGCAGCGGCTGCGCCCTGTGGTAGTCTTCGACATTATTATCAACAACGCTGACCGCAAGGGCAGCCACATTCTGCCGCGATAAACACGACCACTTGTGGCTGATTGACCATGGCGTCTGCTTCAACACGGAAGATAAGCTGCGCACGGTCGTCTGGGACTTCTGCGGTGAACCCATCCCAGACAACCTTCTGACCGATTTAGTCCTCCTGGTCGACACTTTGAGTCGCCCTGGGGAACAGGTCAAGGACTTGAGCAAGCTGCTGCAGCCTTCCGAAATTGAAGCCTTGTCATTACGCGCACGCGGGTTATTGAAAACCAGGTCGTTCCCCTATCCAAAAAAAAACAGCCGCCCGTATCCCTGGCCTCCGGTTTAATATTTTTGTTACACTCATTTCATAGTATGTTCTAAATCTCTATCTCGTTTTTTTCTTATTCATTTTCGTTTTTTTATCTCTTTCTTTTTCCGTTTTTATCTACTCCTATCTGTTTTTATCTGTGTGAATCTGTGGTTAGAATCTCTTCTCTTCCAGGAGGTTAAATGAGACAAATATCGCTGGCAATGATCGGTTTTGGCAACGTCGGGCGCGCCTTTGCCCGCTTGATGATCGCCAAACAGGACGAACTGCAAAATAACTACGACACTCTCGCTGCGCGTGACCGGCATCGCCACACTGCGCCACGGCATGGCCATCCGCCGCGATGGGATCGACCTGGCGCGCGCCCTGGCCCTTTTCGAAGGCGGCCAATCCTTAGAACCCCTGGGAGATACGATCTCGCCTCTCTCCAACCTGGATTTCATCCAGGCTTGCCCGGCCGACGCCTTGTTGGAAAACTCACCGGTCAACCACGAAACCGGACAGCCGGCCATCGACCACTTGCAGGCTGCCCTGCAGAAAGGCATGCACGCCATTACCGCCAACAAGGGCCCGGTGGTGCATGGATTCCAGGCGCTGAGCGACCTGGCAACCCAAAAAGGCCGCCGCTTCCTGTTCGAATCGACCGTCATGGACGGGGCGCCTATCTTTTCCTTGTTCCGCGGCCCGCTGCCGGCGGTGCAGCTCAACGGTTTCTTCGGCATCCTCAATTCTTGCACCAACTATATCCTGGGACGCATGGAGAAGGGTGAGACCTTCGATCAGGCGGTAGCTGTGGCCCAGTCCATCGGCATCACCGAAACCGACCCCAGCGACGATATCGACGGGTGGGACGCCGCCATCAAGGTGGCCGCCCTCTCGACTGTGCTGCTGCACACCCCCCTCACCCCTCAGCAGGTGGACCGCCACGGCATCCGTTGGATCTCGCCGGAAATGGTCGCCCAGGCCGCCCAGGAGAACATGCGCTGGAAGCTGGTTTGCCGCGCCAAACGCAGTGGCGCGCGGGTAGAAGGGCGTGTGGCGCCTGAGAAAATCGCCGCCGGTTCGCCGCTGTACAGTATCAGCGGCACCAGCTCGTACGTGCAGTTCGACACCGACGTCTTACCCGGCCTGGGCATCCTCGAATCCAACCCAGGGCCCAAAACGACGGCTTACGGGCTGTTGGCCGACCTGGTCAACGCCGCTCGGGACGCCTGAGCATGCCCATCGTCTATCTCGCGTTAGGCAGCAACCTGGGCGACCGGCGCGCCAACCTTATCGCCGCCGTCGGCGGTTTACCCCCCGCCACCACCGCCTTGAGAGCTTCCGGCATCTATGAAACCGAGCCATGGGGCTACCTGGAGCAGCCAGCCTTCCTCAACCAGGTGCTCGAAACCGAAACCAGCCTGTCTCCCACTGATCTGCTGGCAGCCCTCAAGCGCCTAGAGACCCACCTGGGGCGCCAGGCCACTTTCCGTTACGGGCCGCGCCTGATCGACCTGGACATCCTGCTCTACGACCAATTGGTGCTCAACCAGTCTGACCTGGTCATCCCTCATCCCCAACTGGCCCATCGGGCGTTTATCCTGGTTCCCCTGGCCGAGCTGGCCCCCGGTCTGCTTCATCCGCTGCTGGGGACAACCATGGCGGAATTAAAGGACAGGATTGACCTTTCGGGCGTAAAATTAGTGGAAGACTGATGCAAAGCAGATAATGAACGAGCTTTCTTTTCCACTCGCCTGGGGGACACGCACCTTTGTGATGGGCATCCTCAACGTCACCCCGGACAGCTTTTCCGGGGATGGGCTGATGTCAGAGGCGGACGCCACCGCCGCCGCCCTGGCCCAGGCGCGCCAGTTCGTCGAGGCGGGAGCGGATATCCTCGACGTGGGTGGGGAGAGCACTCGCCCGGGGGCGCAGCAGGTCGGCGCCCTGGAAGAAATCCAGCGTGTGGTGCCCGTCATCCAGGCGTTGGCGGCGGCAAAACTGAATGCTATCATTTCAATCGATACCCATAAGGCCGGCGTGGCGAAAGCCGCCCTGGCTGCCGGGGCTCACTGGATCAACGACGTGTGGGGGTTGCGCGCGGATGCAGGCATGGCGGAGACAGCCGCCCGCGCCCAGGCGCCGGTGGTTCTGATGCACAACCGCATCAAACCGGCCGACGTTGAGCTGCAGAAGCGCCTGGGCGGGCGCTATACCGGGGTAAAATACCATAATCTAGTAGAAGACGTTAAAACCGAGTTATTGGAAAGCGTGGCCCTGGCGCATGCCGCCGGCATCCCTGACGACCACATCATCCTGGACCCAGGCATCGGCTTCGGTAAAACGGTCGAGCAAAGCCTTGAGCTGATCGACCGGTTGGACGAAATCCGCGCTTTGGGCTACCCGGTCCTGCTCGGCCCTTCCCGCAAGTCTTTTATCGGGTATACTCTTAATTTACCCCCCGGCCAGCGACTGGAAGGCACCGCCGCCGCGGTCGCCATCGGCATCGCCCGCGGGGCCGACATCGTGCGCGTGCACGACGTGGCCGCCATGCTGCGGGTGGCGCGCTTGAGCGACGCCATCGTGCGCAGGCAGTAGATAACCTCAATAAGTTTGCGGAGTTTCATCCATGTTTTTCCTGGGAATCCTGGCCATTCTGCAAATGACACTCCTGCCCGGCCTGCTGCTGGTAAAAGCCTTCCGGCTGAAATTCGGCGCCATCCAGGGCCTGGTCTATTGTTTCGGCCTGAGTCTGATCGCCAACTACACCGCGGTACTGCTGCTGACTACCCTCGGCCTCTACCGGCAGGCCGTGGCGCTGGCGCTGGTCGCCGCTGAAGTCGCCGCGCTTGTGTGGCTGTACCGGGCTGAGCTGCAGCAATCCTGGAAATTAGCCGGCGTGTCCTTGTGGAACCGTCTGATCAGCTTTTTCCATTTTCTTTTGCCTGACCTGAAATCCGCCCAAGAGGACCGTTCGATCTACCAGGTGCTGGTGGGGACGGTCACGGCGATTTTTGCCTTTTTTGCCATCACCGATTTATTCTGGGCTGTGCGGGTTTTCATCTCCAACGTCGGCACAGTCTTCAATTCCTGGGACGCCGTGCTCTCCTGGAACCGCTGGGCCACTGAATGGGCCCAGAACCAGTTCCCTAGCGGGGCTGGGCTGTACCCGCAGCTCCTGCCGACTAACTGGTCGCTGACCTATGTCTTGATGAACAACCCGAATGTGCAGTTTTTCGCCAAGGCTACCATCCCCCTCTTCCTGCTCTTCATCCTGCTGCTCTTTTTCGACCTTGGCCTGGAATGGAAGAGCATGGGCGTCTTCATTGGCCTGATTCTCACCCGCCTGATCATCAAGAAGTTCACCGGGGATTTCATCGCCGAAGGCTACGCCGATATCCCCATGGCTTGCATGGCCTTCCTGAGCGTACACGCTTTGCTCAAAGTCAAGGACCAGCCAGACCCGGCTGTGCAGCGGCAGGGGATTTTCCTGGGAGCGGTCTTTGCCGGAGGCGCAGCCGCCACCAAACAGGCCGGGGTATACCTGCTGGCCTTCTATCCTCTGCTGGCCTACCTGTTGGTTCTGCGCAGCCAGCCGGGGTACACCCGGCGAGAAAAAACTAGCACGTTATTGCTCTCACTCGCCATAGCCCTGCTGCTGTGCCTACCCTGGTATGTCTACAAACAGGTGCAGATTGCGCAGGGGTTAGACAAGAACAACGTCGAGTACGTCACCAGCAGCATTTATCACGGCGCTTCGATGTGGGAGCGCCTCACCCACGCCTTTCAGTCTCTGGATAAATACGTTTTATTACTGGCCTTGATGCTTCCCGCCCTGTTTCTGCTGGAAAGCGCCTACCGCTGGCTGGTGATCCTGCTGGTGATGCCCTTTTCCATCCTGTGGGCGGTTTATTTCAGCTACGACACGCGCAACCTGGCCTTGATTTTCCCCTTCTGGGGCCTGGCAGCCGGCCTGACCCTGGAAAGGCTGATCAAGATTGGTTTCGACCTGGCCCTGCGCCTGAAATTGGACCGGTTGAAAGCCTATGTGGGAGCGGCTTTGCTCCTGCTGGCGCTGGCCGGGGTGAATTTCCTTTATCCTGCCGCCTCTCTAAAAGAAAACCAGACCACCCAACAAAAACAGATCTTCAACGCCAGCCTGAACGCCCAACTCTATGCTTACATTGACCAGGTAGGCCCAAATATAAAAATCCTCACCAACTATCCGCTCGAATACCTGCCCGGGTTGGAGAACATCGAGGTGAATTATTCCTTCACCGATTTCGCCTCGTTCGACCAGTTGCGCAGCCAGCCGGAGATCAACTACCTGCTCATCCCCGTCAGCGTCAACGACGAGATCAAGCGCGACGTAACCCACAACCTGGAAAATGGCAATTACCGGCTGATCTTCGAGGATGACCATTTCATCCCCTACCAGTTTATTTTTATGAAAAAGAAACCCTGATGGATTTTGCCGTGCTACTGCTGCTTGAGCGCTCCGGCCCGCCCATCGACGCCCTCGTCGAGGGCCTGGAAGCTGGCGGGCTGACCTGCATTTTTCCGATCGCCGCTGCCGGCCAGGCTGAGCCTGTACCAAACCATGCCAGGTTGCCGGTTTTACAGGCGTCCCAGCCGGGCAAAGCGGCTGCGGCGGCCTGCGGGCTGCAGGCAATCTATGCCCAGGCGCCTGCCTGCCAGACAATTGTGCTGGTAGATGCCCAGCGCGGCTACCTGGCGGAGGATGTCCTGGCTTTCATCCAGGCCGCCCAGGCCCTGCCCGGCTGCCTGGTGGTTGCAGAAAGAAAATCGAAAGCAGACAGCTCCTTCCTGGCCCGGCTGGCGGGGAGCCTTTCGCAAAGGCTGGCGCAGGTTTTCCTGGGCGTCCCTCTCCACGACTTGCGCTCCGGGCTACTGGCCATCCCTTGCCGCGCCGTTCCGGCTCTGGCCCTGGAGGGCAGGCCGGCCCAGCGCCAGGACGGCGCAGGCTCAGAGTTCGAGCTGGACTTGATCCTGGCCGGCCAACGCGGCGGCTTCCCTATCCACAGCCATTTGCTGCTTTCCGGCGCAGGCGGCCAGGTCCCGCCCGTTCGCCTGATGCTCAACTCGATGAGTCTGTATTTCGTGCTGGCCCGCTACGTCTCAACCTCCCTGCTGACGGCGGTGGTCGATAACCTAGTCTTTTTCCTCTGCTACCCCTGGGTGCACTATCTGCTCGTGAGCATCTACCTGGCGCGCCTGGTGGCAATTTTAGTCAATTATTTCCTACTCAGGAAAGTCGTCTTTTATTCGAGCGATAAGCCCACCCGCACATTTCCTAAATACCTCGCCCTGGTGCTTTTTTCCGGCCTGGTCGCCTCCCTCCTGATCGATTTCTTCAATGCTGAATTCCACATCGGCGTCATGCTGGGCAAAATTATCGCCGAGCTTTTGCTTTATCTGGTAAATTTTACGGTACTGAATAAATTGGTGTTTGTACACAGACAGCCGCTCGATTGAGCTTGAATCAGGCGTGATTGGGGATTAAGATGAAGGAAAACCTTCAATAACAGGGGCAAAGTATCCGTTTATGATAAACAAGATCAAAGAAGTAGTGACTGGGCCGCCATTGCCTACCTACCAGATGCTCAACAAGAGGTTAAATAAAATCCGCGCCCTGGCGGCTTTTTCACCAGACGCCCTTTCGTCCATCGCCTACGCCAACCAGGAGATCTACCTGGGCCTGGTGGTGGCGGGCAGCGCCGGACTTTCACTAGCCTGGCCAATCGGTCTGGCCATTACCACCCTGCTCGTCCTGTTGGCCATCTCATATTATCAGACTATCCAGGGTTATCCATCCGGCGGCGGCTCTTTTATCGTGGCCAAAGATAACCTGGGAACCGTGCCTGGGGTAATTGCCGCCGCCGCACTGCTGATCGACTATCTGCTCACCGCGGCGGTCAGCCTGACGGCCGGCATGGACGCCATCGCTTCGGCCTTCCCTGCCCTGCTGCCTTACAAGGTGATCATGGCGCTGGCTGTCCTGCTGATCATTACGGTGATCAACCTGCGCGGAATACGCGAATCGGGCACCGCCATGGCCATCCCGATCTACCTTTTTCTTTTTACCTACCTATCCATGCTGGTCTATGGCGCAGTGCTGGCGCTGATCCAGGGACCGGGTTCCTTGCCAGCCAGCGCGCCGGTAGCCACCTTGCCGGTAACGCTTTTACTGGTATTGCATACCTTTTCCTCCGGATGTACGGCGCTGACCGGCATCGAAGCTATCAGCAACGGTGTACCGGCCTTCAAACCGCCCGAAGCCAGAAATGCCGGAAAAACGCTGATCGTCATGGCGCTGCTGATGGGTCTGCTGTTTATTGGCAGCATTGGTCTGACCCAATACCTGGGTGTGGTCGCCAGACCGGAAGAAACCATCCTCTCCGCCTTCGCTCGTCGTCTCCTGGGCACCAGCCCAGGTTATTATTTGATCCAGGCCAGTACCACATTGATCCTGGCGGTGGCTGCCAATACCAGTTTCGCTGGTTTCCCGCGCCTGTCGGCTATCCTGGGGCGCGAAGGTTTTCTGCCCCGGCCGCTGTCAAACCTGGGCGACCGGCTGGTATTTAATAATGGCATCCTGATGCTGGCTGGGGGAACCGCCGTTCTGATCTTCTTGTTTGGCGGCAATACGCATGCCCTGATCCCGCTGTTTGCCGTAGGAGTATTCCTGGCCTTCACCCTGTCCCAGACCGGCATGGTGGTGCATTGGTGGCGTAAGGGCGGGCGTGGTTGGTGGGCCAAAGCCGTTGCTAACGGTGTGGGAGCGTTAGCCACCAGCCTCACCCTGATAATTGTCTGCGTGAGCAAATTCACCCAGGGCGCCTGGATCATTGTCGTCCTCATTCCCATTTTCGTGGCAATTTTTCTGCGCATCCACCGCCATTTCCGGCAGGTCTCCGCCCAGCTTTCGATGGGCGGGCACCCGCCGTCTCTCCGTCCCCTTCCGCCGCCCCGCGTGGTCGTACCGATTTCCGGGGTGCATCGCGGCATCGTCGGGGCGGTAAATTTTGCCCGCTCCATCTCCCCCAATGTGACCGCCTTTTATATCGAGTTGGAACCCGGCGACACCGAGCGGGTGAAAAACGATTGGCAGCGTTGGTGGCCGGACGTGCCGCTGGTCATTCGACAATCGCCCTTCCGCTCCATCATTGGCCCGCTGGTCGATTTTCTGGACGAGACCGACCGGGAACATAATGACGGACAGCAAGCAGTGTTGGTCTTGCCCGAGTTTATCCCGGCGCACTGGTGGCAGACGCTGTTACATAACCATGCCAGCCTTATGATTAAAGCGGTTATGTTGTATCGTAGGCGGCAAAAGGGCTTCCAGCGGGTAATGATCGACGTGCCATACCACCTGAAAAAGTAAGAATATTCGAACTCCCGCAAAAATTTGCATAAACTTGGCGGCTTTGGTATATTGGAATGAATTAACCTTTAGCAAGATAGTTTCTTTAGTTCAATTATTTTTTGAGGACAATATGACCGACTATGATGTAATTGTCATTGGCGCCGGGCCGGGCGGGTACGTGGCTGCCATTCGGGCGGCTCAGCTTGGGTTGAAAACCGCCATCGTGGACAAACAATGGCTGGGTGGAGTCTGCCTGAACGTGGGCTGTATCCCCTCCAAGGCCCTGCTCAAGAACGCCGAGCTGGCCCACACGCTGCGTGAACGCGCCAAGGAGTTCGGTATCTCGTTCGAAAACCTGAAACTTGATTATTCGACGGCGGTCAAACGCAGCCGGACGGTGTCAGCGCGCCTGGTGAACGGGGTAAAGTTCCTCATGAAAAAGAACAACATCGACGTCCATATGGGCGCCGCCCGCCTGAATGGGAAAGACAAGCTGACCGTCACCGCTGAGGATGGAAAGATCACCGAGCTGGGGGCCAAAAACATCATCATTGCCACCGGGGCTTATCCTTTTGTCATTCCCGGCGTCCAGGTGGATGGTGAAAAGGTGCTCACCTATAAAGAAGCGATTCTGCAGGAACACCGGCCCGAATCGGTGATAATCATCGGGGCCGGGGCCATTGGAGTCGAGTTCGCCACTGTCTGGAACTCCTACGGCGCCCAGGTAACCCTGGTCGAAATGCTGCCGCGCCTGGTGCCGCTCGAAGACGAAGAAGTCTCCACCGAGCTGCGCCGCGCCTTCCAGAAGCGCGGCATCCAGAGCCTGACCGGGCACAAGGTACTGTCCGTACAGACCACCGAGAAAGGCGTGCTGGTCAAGGTCAGCAGCGAGGAAGGCGAAAAAACACTGGAAGCCGAGCAGGCCCTCATCTCGATCGGCTTCAAGCCGAACACGCGTGACATCGGCCTGGAATCCACCGGCGTGGCGCTCAATGAACGCGGCTTCATCAAGGTCGACCAGCGCATGGCAACCAACGTGCCCGGCATCTGGGCCGTTGGGGATGTCACCGGCGAATTGCTGCTGGCGCACGTGGGCTCTGCCCAGGGCATCATCTGCGCCGAAAATATTGCCGGGGCTGAGACGATCACCCTGGATTACCGCATGATGCCGCGCGCCACCTACTGCCAGCCGCAGGTAGCCTCCTTCGGGCTCACCGAAACCCAGGCGCGTGAACAGGGCTACGACATCAAGGTCGGGCGTTTCAACTTCATCGCCAACGGCAAGGCGCTTAGCCTGGGCGATTACGCCGGCTGGATCAAGATTATCTGCGATGCACGCTATGGCGAAATCCTCGGCGCCCACCTGATCGGCCCGGACGTATCCGAGCTGCTGCCCGAATTAACCCTGGCGCAGCGCATGGAACTGACCAGCCTGGAAATCGCCCGCAACGTGCACGCCCACCCCACCCTCAGCGAAGTGTTAATGGAAGCTGCCCACGCCGTAGAAGGTCAAGCCATACATATGTAGCTTTTGGCTCCTCTGGAATTGTTGTGCCGGATTATCAGATTTTTAGTATGAGCATGCGCACGCATGCTCATACTAAAAATCTGATTTCTTCTTGGGGTTATGCTATAATTTTCCCCCAGAAAGGTAATCTATGTTTAGAAACATCGTTCGCATTCTGGGAGGAGACCCCCATAAGCGTGAAATTCAGGAATTAACCGGCATTATTGAGGCGATTAACCAGCTCGAACCTGAGTACGAGAAACTGAGCAGCGAAGCCCTGCGCGCCAAAACGGACGAATTCCGCCAGCGCATCGCAGATGGGACAGACAGCGGCTTTTCTCTGAAGGAAACCCTGGAAGAGATCCTTCCGGAAGCCTTTGCCGTGGTGCGCGAGGCCAGCAAGCGCACCATTGGCCTGCGCCATTTCGACGTGCAGTTGATTGGCGGCATAGCCCTCCACCAGGGCAAAATCGCCGAGATGCGCACCGGCGAAGGCAAAACCCTGGTGGCGACCCTGCCGCTCTACCTGAACGCCCTGACCGGGCGCGGCGTCCACCTGGTCACCGTCAACGATTACCTGGCGCGCCGCGATGCGCGCTGGATGGCGCCTATCTACCACACCCTGGGGCTGAGCGTGGGCGTTCTGCAGATGGCTGCTCGCACCGAGAATGGTCAAAAGGCTTTCCTGGTCGACCTGGAGCGTATCTCTGCGCACGAAGACCAGCACCAGCTTCGCCTGGTCGAGCGCGTCGAAGCCTACCAGGCCGACATCACCTACGGCACCAACAGCGAGTTCGGCTTCGATTACCTGCGTGATAACTTGACCATGCGCCTGGATGAACGCGTCCAGCGCGGCCACTTCTACGCCATCGTCGATGAGGTGGATAACATCCTGATCGATGAAGCCCGCACCCCGCTGATCATCTCCGGCCCGGCTTCCGACGATACGGAATGGTACCTGCGCATGGCCCAGGTGGTGCGGCCTTTGAAGCCCGAAGATTACGAGGTGAATGAAAAAGACCGCACGGTGGTATTGAGCGAGCTGGGTGAGGCGCACGTCGAAGAGCTGCTGGGCATGCCCTTCCGCGATCCCGAGCGGCCCGAAGATATCACCCCCGAGCAGGCGCGACTGATCGGTTACCTGGAACAGGCCCTGCGCGCCCAGTTCCTTTACCGGCGCAACAAGGATTACCTGGTGCAGAGCGGCAAAGTGATTATCGTGGACGAGTTCACCGGGCGCCTGATGCCGGGCCGCCGCTGGTCTGAAGGGCTGCACCAGGCCATCGAAGCCAAGGAAGGCGTGCGCGTCGAGCCTGAGAACATCACCTATGCCACCATCACTCTGCAGAACTACTTTCGCATGTACGAAAAATTGGCCGGCATGACCGGCACTGCCCTGACCGAAGCGGAGGAGTTCGCCAAAATCTACAAGCTGGAAGTGCTCCCCATCCCGACCAACCTGGAATATATCGCCATGCAACGCGATTCAGAACTGGTCGAGACAAAGATGAAAGACGAGCAGGGCTACGAGGTGTATTACTACACCGACCCGGATGACAGCCAGCGTAGGCCGGTTTTCTGGCGCCGTAAAGATTTCCCTGACATCGTCTTCCGCACCGAGGAAGGCAAACTGCGCGCCATCACCCGCGAGATCATGCGCGTGCACGTCCAGGGACGCCCGCAACTGGTCGGCACCACCTCAGTCGAGCACTCCGAGCGGCTGTCCTACCGCTTGCAGGCTGAGCTGCTGCGCCGCCTGCTGCAGATCCTGCTCATCCGGCAGGCCTGGATCGACCAGAACAAAATCGAGTTTATCGAGCGCGCTATCCCCGAGCTGCAACCTTTGAGCAAGCCCTTGACAGAAGTCGACCCTTCCGAAATCCGCCAGCTTGCCCGCCAGTTGAACATCTCGCTCAGTCTGGACGACCTGGCTAGCCTGGACAAACTGATCGAAGTCCTCGACCTGAAGCCGGAGCACAAAACCGCTCTTATTCAGGCGCTGCAAAGCGGCATTCCCCATCAGGTGTTGAATGCCCGCAAGCACGACGAGGAATCACAAATTATCGCTGACGCCGGCGCCTATGGAGCGGTGACCATCGCTACCAATATGGCCGGCCGTGGGGTAGACATCAAGCTGGGCGGCCTGCTGCCCGAGGATATCCTGCAGGACGTGATCCGCGTCCTGGGACGCTCCGGGCAAGCTGATCCCTACGATATGTCGAACGAAGAACGCCGCCAGGCCCTGTTGAAATTGGACCCATCCCAGTACGGCATTTACGAGGAACAGGTCAAAGCCTTCTTTACCTACATAGAACAAATGGAGCGCGTGCGTGAGCTGGGCGGGCTGCACGTGGTCGGCTCAGAACGCCACGAGGCGCGCCGGATTGATAACCAGTTGCGCGGCCGTTCCGCCCGCCAGGGCGATCCGGGCTCCTCGCGCTTTTACCTCTCTCTGGAAGATGAGCTGATGCGTTTGTTCGGCGGGCAGCAGGTCGAGAACCTGTTCAAACGCTTGAACGTCGACGAAAACCTGCCCATCGAACATAACCTGGTCGGCCGGTTGGTGGAACAATCGCAGACGCGCGTGGAAGGCAACAACTTTGATGTGCGCAAGCACCTGCTCGAATACGATGATGTGCTCAACTCGCAGCGCAAGCGCATCTATTCCCAACGCGACATGGTTTTCACCAAGGAAGACCTTAGCGAAGACGTAGATGATATGCTCCACACCGAGCTGCAAGAACGCATCCCGGTGGCGTTGAAAGACGAGGGCGGGCCCTGGAAGCTGCTGGCTTACCTGGAAGAAATCCAGCCAACCATCGAATACGAAAATATTCTTTACCCTTCCTTCGCCATCCGGCTGCTGTTGGAAGAAATCAAGCGCAGCCTTACGGAGGCCGGTGAGCCAATTTCACGCCTGCGCGCCGCCCTTCTGGCGCTGGCCGAACGCGCCCTCCAGGCCGAGAAAGACCACCTGGTGCAGAGCGTTCGCACTATGCTCGAACGCAGCGAAGAAACCTATGCAGAGCAGGTCAAAGATCGCCAGGACACGCTGGATACGTTCCTGGAAGGTCTGAAAGAAGATGAAGAGACCCCCCGCCGCCGGCCCTCAGAAATCCTGGCTCAGCTCTCAGAGCAGGTGCGCGCCCCACTCAAGCTTTCAGCGGACGAAATGCGCCAACTCTCCGAAGGCGACCGGGCGATAAAAGAAAACATTCGCCGGCAGGTCGAAGCGACCGCCATGACTGTGGTCATCAACCGCATTATCGCGGCCGTCGACCGGCGCCTGGAGGAAAGCGCCGGCCTGCGCGCCGCCCAGTTCCAGGGGCAGGATTGGCAGGACGCCCGCGAACAAATCATCCAGGCCGTCGACGCGGCCTTTAACAAGCGCTTCGAACGCCTGCTGGGCAGTGAAGGGCAGATTCCCCATGACCTGGACCCGCAGTTGGAACATCTGCAAGAGACCGGCCTGGAAGAAAATAATATGATGCGCATGCTGCGCAACATGGCCCAGGGTACCCGCCTGGCTTTCGACCGGCGCACTCACCGCCAGGGACGCGAGACTTACAGCCGCCTTAATTACGTTTACCTGGCGGCTCACTTGATGGAGAACCGCACTCCCCAGGGGTTGACCGACGAGGTGGTCGAACATCTTTCCGGCGCCCGCTACTCGCTCGAGCTGGCCTGGGGTAAGATCGAATGGAACCGCCTGGCGCAGGCGGAAGCCATCCTGTCCAAGCTGGACGAACGCCTGCAGAACCGTCTGAGGGAAACCCTGGGAGCAGAACATTTCGCTGAGGTGGCCGACCTGCCTTTTACCAGCCTGGACGAGGCTGACCGCCAGGTGGTCAGCGAGCAGTTGGGCCGGCGCTTGCAGAATGAAGCCTACCGCCAGATCCTATTGGGCATTATCTCCGAGCAGTGGGTAGATTACCTGACGCGTGTGGAAGCCTTACGCATTTCGATCGGTCTGGAAGCCTATGCACAGCGTGATCCGCTGGTGCAGTATAAAGCCCGCGCCTCGGAGATGTTCCAGAGCCTGCTGGCGGATATCCGCCTGGCAGTCATCGGGCGTATGTTCACCTATGCCCCGCGACGCGCCGCCGCTACCGCAGTCGAGCGTGCCGCGCAGGAAGAAGAGGAAACGGTCGAAGTTCAAGAGAGCGCCCTCGCCCCTGTCCCGCAGAATGAAGTGCAGGAACAGAAGAAAAAGAAACGCCGTCGTCATTAGAAGAGGTTACCCTGAGATTATCGACGCCGCTTGGCACACACCCCTCACCCCTCACCATGTTCGGGTACGCCAAGGGCGTGAAGAGGTGCCCGCAGGGGTGAGGGTCTTCTGTGTACTGCATTTTCTTGACTTTTATTAAAGGTTGCCAAGAACTTGATTAACCCTTATAATCAGGTTTAATCCTTAGGCAGCGGAGTACATAAAAAGTATGGACCAAAATGACGCCCAACTCGAGCAGGGGGCAAAGCCCGAGAATAATATTGCCGAGAATCACAACATGGCATCTTTGCTGGAGCAGGAGGGTCTCGGAATTGAGTTCCCCCAACAGGGCGAGATTCGAAAAGGTGTAGTCGCCAGTATTACACCCGGCCAGATCCTGGTAAGCATCGGAACCAAGTCTGAAGGAATCATCACAGGCAAAGAATACGAGCAGATTCCTCCCGACGAACTGACCGGTCTACAAGTTGGACAGGCTATCCACGTTTACGTCCTCAACCCCGAGGACCAGAATGGAAATCTGGTGCTTTCCTATACACGCGCTCGCGAAGAAGTTGGCTGGCAGCATGTAGAAGAACTACTGGCTTCCAAGGAATCCTCCCACAGCTCGATCATCGGCTACAACAAGGGCGGACTGATCGTGCCGATCGGCGGCTTGCGCGGTTTTGTTCCGGCCTCGCAGATCAGCCTATCCCGCCGGGCCAGCCTGGCCGGTGATACGCCTGAGCAGCGCTGGAGCAAGATGATCGGCCAAGAAATCGATGTGTGTGTCATTGAGGTTGACCGTGAGCGCCGCCGCTTGATCCTCTCCGAACGGGCAGCCAGCACTGAAACGCGTGAAACTTTGAAGGAACGCGTCATTGAAGAACTGAAAGAAGGCGAAGTCCGTACCGGGCGGGTGACCAGCCTGGCCGAATTCGGCGCTTTCGTCAATATCAGTGGCGCAGATGGTCTGGTTCATCTTTCCGAGATTTCCTGGGACCGCATCAACCATCCTGGCGAATTGCTCAAGGTCGGGCAAGAGGTCAAAGTCAAGATTATCAGCATCGACAAGGAAAAGAAACGCATCGGCCTTTCCATCCGCCAGCTCGAAGAAGACCCCTGGTCGCGCCAGGTGGCGCATTACCAGGTTGGCCAGCTCATCCAGGGCACCATTACCCGCCTGACCAAGTTTGGGGCATTTGCCCGCCTGGAAGGCGACCTGGAAGGGCTGATCCACATCTCTGAAATCAGCGAGAAACGCATCGAGCATCCCAAAGAGGTGCTGAAAGAAGGCGACGTAGTCACCCTGCGCATCATCAAGATCGATCCCGAGAACCACCGCGTTGGCCTCAGCCTGCGGCGGGTTGAATCGATGGCGTATGCGGATATGGACTGGCAGACGCTGTTGGAAGAAGAAAAGAAAGAAGAGCCGGTGGAAGACAAACCGGACGCAGAGAAAACAGCCTGAAACTGCGAGAGCGCACCTGCGCAGGTGCGCTCTCTTTATTCAAAGGACAATATGGCGCTCATTATCGACAGCCACGAAGACCTGGCTTATAACATGCTAAATTTCGGGCGTGATTACCGCCGCTCGGCGGCTGAAATCCGCCAGATCGAAAATGATACCCACGTTCCAGAACATAATGGCCAGGCCTTGATCGGCTGGCCGGATTACCAGCGGGCGCAGGTCGCCGTGGTGTTCGGCACGTTGTTCTTAACCCCGCGCCGCTATAGCTCAGGAAATTGGGATACCCAGGTATTTACCGACTTCCAGGAAGCCCGTCCGAAGTTGCGCACTCAGCTCAATTCCTACCGCCGCCTGTGCGAAAACGCCCCCGACTTTTTCCGGCTAGTTGCCAGCCGCCGCGACCTGGAGGATGTCTTGAAACCCTGGGATCAGGCCCCGGCGGCCTTCCCACAGGTGACTCACCCGGTTGGGCTGGTGCTGCTTATGGAAGGAGCTGAAGCCATCGGCGACCCGGGGGAAGTGGAAGAATGGTGGCAGGCCGGCCTGCGTATCATTGGGCCGGTATGGGCCGGCATCCGCTTTTGCGGAGGCACTTTAGAGCCGGGTGGCTTTACCTCAGAAGGCTTCCGGCTGCTTGAAAAAATGGCGCAAGCAGGTTTCCCTCTGGATATCTCGCACATGAGCGAACTTTCCGCCCTGCAGGCTTTGGATCGTTACCCAGGTGCCATTATCGCCAGCCATGCCAACGCCCGCGCCCTGTTGAAGAATCCCCCAGGAGAACGCCATTTTACCGATGCGGTTATGCGCAGTTTATTCGAACGCGGTGGTGTAATGGGGGTGATTCCTTTCAATCCCTTTTTAGTCCCAGCCTGGACATTAGCTGATGGCCGCCAGGCCGTTCCGCTGGATTTGGTCGCTGCCCAAATCGATTACCTGTGCCAGATGGCGGGTGATTCTCAACACGCCGCCCTGGGTACAGATTTCGACGGCGGCTTTGGCTGGCCGGCGGTGCCGGACGGGATCGATACCATCGCCGACCTGCCGAAAATCGTTCCTTTGCTGGCTCAACGCGGTTATAATGAAAAAGATATCAAGAATATCTTCGGCGGAAACTGGCGTCATTTTCTCGAAAGAGCGCTTCCAGCAGTATGAGCAAGCCTGACAATCCCCCTCCACAACCCATAACCCCCCGCCCTATTGCGAGTTTCAACCGGCTGCGTTTGGCCATGGATCACGACCTGCGCATTCGCCTTGGGTTGGTGATCACCATGGCGGGGTTTATCGCATTTATTATCGGCTGCCAGCCGAATTTAATAGGGATGGACCGCAGCCCAATCGTCGGCTTGGTGCAGATCGTCATTTTTCTGACCGGCCTGTTGGTCATCTGCCTGGGTGGGTTTATCTGCGTGGTCGCCCTATGGAAAGTCCAACCGCTCAGCATTCCAGCCGATATCGGCCTGCGGCTGGTAGGCACTGGCTATGTGATCGCCTTTTTCTCCGGCTTTGCCGACGTGTTCGGCCTGGGCACTCACAAACCACCCAACCCCCCTTTTTTCGGACCGTGGCAGGCGCGTGGGGTTATGGGCGGCGAAGTAATCATCATCATCGGGTTCTTGATGCTGATGCCGCTATTTTATAAACCTTCCCAACCAAATTCCACGCCAGACCCTGAGAATCAGGACAAGTCCATCACGCTTAACATTTCCTGATTGTTCTGGAACTTAAAATCATCCACGCCCAGCTCGTGCGCCTGCCCGCGTTCAGCTTCGAGCAGTTTCCCAAGGTATTCTTTAGCAACCACCGGCTTGCCCAAGTAACTCAGCCGTTCGTTGAGTTTTTTGAAGGGCGTGTCGTCTGCGATTGGCAGAGTTGAAAGGTACTGCAGGACTGCTTTGGCCCCGTTCGTGCCATCCCGGCGGGCAATCCCCACCAACCCGGTGCTGGCCTTGCGCGCCCAGCCGGCAACGAAAGTATCCGACAGTTCCTGCTCGCTTTTGGGGTTGTAAGCTTCAAACGAAATGCCCTCGATGGGAAAGCGCGGTGCCGGATTCTTGACAAACTCACTCCCGGCGACAGGTAAACCCAGTTCGCTGTCCACCGCGTCGCCAATGGCGAAAATGACGGTATCTACATCAAACACCCGGTATATGCCGAGTCCCCTGGCTTTGACCTGTCCGTCTTCCAAAACCAGGATGTTATTCTCCACCTCCAGGCCGGCTGCCTTTCCATGCCCATCTCCCAGGATGCGGGTCGGAGAAGCCAGAAAATCCATGATGAAATGGGTGTCGGCGCAGGCCGGCGCGCCCTTTGCATAGATGGAGCGGAACATTTCCTTGGAAGCCTCAGGGTCCTGGCCCAGGGCTTTCATTACCGGGGCGACCCGGTCGATCTCCTTTTCGAGCGCCGCCATATCCAGGTGCGCCACGATGGCTTCCATTTCTTTCTTATCGAATTTTACTTCCCCCGGGCCGCGCCGGGCCACGGTATATACCTCATTGACTTTGGCTTCGCAGGTCAGGTAATGCACCACGTCGCCCATCACATTGCCTGCGCCGACGACGGCTGCCTTGCAGCCAATCGCAAAGTCTTGCTCGCTGAAGGGCGGCAAGCGGTTGTAATGGTAGACCAGGTCCTTGGCATGGTAAACGCCGTTCAGTTGCTCACCGGGCAGGCCCAGCCATTTTGTGCCCTGAGCGCCAACTGTCACCAATATGGCCTGGAATCCCATACCTCTAAATTCATCCAGGCTCAGGTCGCCGTGCAGCCCCACAGATACATTTCCATAATAGGAAATGGCCTCCTGGGCTATAACCTGGCGAAATTGAGAACGTAAGCCATCTTTCATTTTCAATTTGTCAGGATAGATGCCATATTCTGCCAGGCCGCCCGGCTTGATGTCACGGTTGATTAACGCCACACCGGCCCCATTAATTGCCAGTTCGCGTGCTGCATAAAGCCCTGCCGGGCCAGCGCCAATCACAACTACTTGATGCTGAAGGCTATTACCCATTCAGATATCCCTCCGGATTATTCTCGCACAGAGTTTATTATACCTTTTCATTTTTCAAAACTGTTACTCTATGCTATAAACAAGTTATGCAAGTTTATACAGCCCAGGCGAAACCCATGACAGTTCCCTACCCAGAGGGGGCGCCTGTCGAGGCATCTCCTCCCCTAGCTCAAAATGATAAACCAATAGTTAAAGAAATAATCCCATAAACGCTTCTTGAGGAATTATGCCAACTCCAATCGCCACGACAGTTTTAGACAATGGTCTAACCGTCCAGTTGAAAGAAATTCACACCGCCCCGCTGATCAGCCACTGGATGTGGTACCGGGTGGGCTCGCGGGATGAAATCCCCGGTAAAACCGGCATCTCCCATTGGGTGGAACACATGCAGTTCAAGGGCACCCCGCACTTCCCGGCCGGTATCCTGGATAAAGCCATCTCTCGGGATGGCGGAATCTGGAACGCTTTCACCTACATGGATTGGACAACCTACTTTGAGACCCTCCCGGCGGACAAGATCGGCCTGGCCCTCGAGCTGGAAGCTGATCGCATGGTGAACAGCACCTTCGACCCACTAGAGGTCGAGTCAGAACGCAAAGTGGTGATCTCCGAGCGCGAGGGTAGTGAAAACGAGCCGCTTTTCCGGTTGGGTGAGGCCATGCAGGTAGAAGCATTCCAGTCCCATCCCTACCGGAACGAGGTCATCGGGAGCATCGAAGACCTGCACAAGATCAAACGGGAGGATCTTTACCAGCATTACTGCTCTTATTACACCCCAGGGAACGCCATCCTGGCAGCGGCCGGCGACTTCAAGGCCGAAGAGATGCTGGCGCAAATCAAGGAAATATACAAGAACGTCCCCCCCGCGCCGCTTCCCTCGCATCCGGCCCAACCCGAGCCGCCTCTTACCGGCCAACGCCACGTAGAGGTTAAAGGGCCGGGCGAAACCACCTTCTTGAAGATTGCGTATCGGGCCCCGTCTGCCAGCTATGCCGATTTTTTTCCTTTCACTTTGCTGGACAGCTTGCTCACCGGGCCTTCCAGCTTGAGCATGTTTGGCGGAGGAGGCATTTCCAACAAGACCAGCCGGCTGTACCGGCTGCTGGTCGAAAAAGAGCTGGCAGTTCACGTAGGTGGGAGTCTCCAGGCCACCCTCGATCCTTATCTGTATGAAATAACCGCCACAATCCATCCTAAACAGACGCCTGAAGCGGTGCTGGCTGCCATTGACGCCGAGATCAAGCGCCTGCAGGAAGAACCTATTTCCGTCGCAGAGATCACCCGCGCCATCAAACAGGCTCGCGCCCTGTTCGCTTACAGCAGCGAGAATATCACCAACCAGGCCTTCTGGCTGGGCTATGCAGAAATTTTTGCCAACTACGACTGGTTCATAAATTATCTCGACCAGTTGAGCAAAGTGACCACCGCCGATCTTCAACAAATCGCCCAAGAATATTTACAGCCTTCCCGGCGGGTGATCGGCGCCTACCTACCGGATGGGAACCAGGGAGGTGAAGCATGAAGCCGTCCATTACAACCAGTTGGAACAGCCTGCCTGGACCTGAAGATATTACCCGGCTTGAACTATCCAACGCGATCACCCTGCTTACCCGGGCCAATTTCAACAGCCCTTCGGTGGTAATGAGCGGCTACCTGACCAGCGGCAGCCAGTTCGACCCGGACGAAAAATTGGGCCTGGCGTATTTCACCTCATCGGCCCTGATGCGCGGCACCCAATCTCACGCGCACCAGGAAATCTTTGAGATCCTTGAATCGGTCGGGGCAAGCCTGGGTTTGAGCGCCAGCGTACACACTACCAGTTTCGGCAGCCGGGCGCTGGTTGAAGATTTACCGGTGCTGCTACAAATCCTGAATGAATGCCTGCGCCAGCCTGTTTTTCCGGCCGACCAGGTCGAAAAACTGCGCGCCCAATTGATGACCAGCCTGGCCATCCGCGCCCAGGATACCGAAGAAATGGCCTCCATGCGTTTTGACCAGGTAATTTTTCCGCAGCATCCCTACGGACGGCCTGAAGATGGGTTTACCGAAACCGTCCAGCGCATCACCCGCCAGGACCTGGTAGACTTTCACCAGGCCCATTATGGGCCAAAAGGGATGGTGCTGGTCATCGTTGGAGCCGTCACCGCCCAACAGGCGCAAGACCAGGTGCAGCGCGCCCTGGGCGATTGGTCCAACCCGGCTCAACTCGAGCCCGCCAGCATGCCCGAAGCCGCCCCGCTCAAGGCCACCTTCCGTGAGCAAGTGAATATCCCTGGGAAAAGCCAGACCGACCTGGTCATGGGTACCCTGGGGCCAAAACGCTGTTCACCCGACTTCCTGCCTGCCTCGTTAGGTAACAACATCCTGGGTCAGTTCGGGCTGATGGGGCGCATCGGAGACGTGGTGCGCGAGCAGGCTGGCCTGGCATATCACGCCAGCGCCAGCTTGAACGCCTGGATCGGCGCGGGTTCCTGGGAAGTCTCCGCCGGGGTCAACCCGGCAAACCTGGACCGGACGGTGGACCTGGTCATTTCCGAGCTTGAGCGGTTCGTGACCGAACCAGTTAGCCAGGAAGAGCTGGAAGACAGTCAGTCGAACTTCATCGGTCGCTTGCCTCTTTCCATGGAGTCCAACTCCGGGGTGGCTAATGCCATCCTGAATCTGGAAAGGTTCCAGCTTGGCCTGGATTATTACCGGCGCTATCCCCAGATGGTGAGCCAGGTGACCCCGGCAATGATCCTGGAAGCCGCCCAAAGCTATATCGACCCCCAAAAACTGGCTATCATCAGCGCCGGAACCGCGTCTGCTCCGGCCGTTCCTTGAACCATGCAGACCCTGCGCTCGGGCATCGACCTCGTAGAAATAAGTCGCCTGGAAGGTGTGGAACCTGCCATCCGCACGCGCTTCCTCAGGCGGGTCTTCACTGCCCGGGAGTTGGAAGACGCTCGCGATTCTAACCTCCATCTAGCCGGGCGCTTTGCGGCTAAGGAAGCGGTGGTGAAAGCCCTGGGCTGTGGGATCGGCCCGGTAAGCTGGCAGGAAATCGAGATCCTGCGCGGGCAGAACGGCGAACCACTACTGGTGCTGCACGGAAAGGCCAGCCAGATAGCCGGCGACCAGCGGCTGACCTCCTGGACGGTCAGCATCAGCCATACCAGTGCGTTTGCCGTTGCCGTGGCAGTCGCCTGTGGGGATTAATGAAGATTCTGACGGTAAGTGATATCGAGACCCCCTTTTTATACAGCCCGATCATCTCCCAGCGTTTCGGCGATGTGGATATGATCATAAGCTGCGGCGACCTGCCTTATTATTACCTGGAATATATGCTCAGCATGCTGGATGTGCCCCTCTATTATGTACGCGGCAACCATGCCAGCAAAATCGAGTCCACCACCGGCGGCGACCGCGCCTCGCCCTGGGGGGCCATCGACCTGCACCGCAGTTGTAAACACGACCAATCTGGAATGTTGCTGGCCGGCATCGAAGGCAGTATCCGCTATAATAACGGCCCACACCAATATTCACAGGGCGAAATGTGGCTGATCGCCTTCAACCTCGTGCCGGGCCTGCTTATCAACCGCATGCGCTTCGGCCGCTACCTGGATATCCTGGTTACCCATTCGCCGCCCTGGAAGATCCACGATGGAACCGACCTCCCCCATATAGGCATCAAGGCTTTCCGGTGGCTGATCGATGTGTTCAAGCCGCTGTACCATTTACACGGTCATATCCATATTTACCGGCAGGACACGATTGTCGAGACCGTGGTAGGCCAGACGCATGTGCTCAACACTTACGGTTACCGTGTGCTGGACCTGCATTCCAAATATTTCTCTGGGTTCAGATAAATCACCAGTTTCTCAGCTAAAGGACATTATGTTCGATTACCTACCCGAAAACAACACACCCACACCCATCCAGGAGGCTGCCAAAAACGATTATGAATCTGCCCTGAGAACGGGGTTCTGGCGTTCCCTGTTTAGCTGGTTCACCCAAAGCCGCAACGAGCTGTTGCCCTTCGATGAGGTGCGAAAGCTCGTTCCCATGCAAGGCATGCACGAAATCGGGTTGAGAGAAATCCCTCTGGACCAGGTCGTTGGCAGTGTTGGCCGCTACAACGATTTTGACCGGGCTTTCTTACCTCGCCGGACAGAAACCCGCAGCCGTTGGATCAGCATCGACGCTGCCCACCTGCAAGATATCGTCCTTCCAGCCATTGAGGTTTATAAGATCGGCTCATTTTATTTCGTAAAGGATGGCAACCACCGCGTATCGGTAGCGCGCCGTAAGGGCCAGGCTTATATCGACGCCAACGTCATCGAAATCGACGTCGGCGTCCCGATCAACACGGAGGCCGACATCGACGACTTGATCCGCCTACAGGAAAAAACCGAATTCTACCTGTGCACCCACCTGCTAGACTTACGTCCTGGGGCGGATATCGAGCTGACTCTTCCCGCTGGGTATCCCAAGCTGTTGGAACACATCAATGTCCATCGCTGGTTCATGGGTGAAAAACGCAAGTCGCCTGTCCCTTACGCCGAAGCCGTCGCTCACTGGTACGATAAAGTCTACCTGCCCCTGGAGGAAGTCATCCGCCAGGAAAAAATCCTGCAGAAGTTCTCCGGGCGGACCGAAGCCGACCTTTACCTGTGGATCATCGAGCACCTCTGGTATTTACGGGAAGAATGCCCGGAATGCGAAACCAGTCTCGAACAGGCCGCCGTCGATTTCACCCAGCTTTTTTCTTCTCGCCCGCCGATCCGCCAATCCATCCTGGAAAGGCTCCGGCAGTTCATCGTCTCCCGGCTGCACGATAAGATGAAGGGCTGACGCTCATTGGGAATTACCGGCCTGGATCACCAGATTTTGAGATATGAGCGTGCGTACGCACGCTCATATCTCAAAATCTGAGTTCTTCCACGGGAAATCCCAAAGATCCAGAACTGAAACCTCATCCGGCCAGGCTGGCGGGCAAGGGTTCCATAACCCCCAGCCAGAGGTGGTGCGGGAGGACTTGCCGCGTTGGTCGGACTTCGATGCCCAGCGATTTAAGCGGGGCTCCGCCAACCATGGTTGGATGAACAAAGCAAACATCTGGCATCTGGCCATATTTTTTTTCATAATAAGCGGCTGCCCGTGAAATTTTCGTGGGCAGGTCGGTCTTAGGGTCATTATCAAACCATAACATTCCCGTCTTCATAGCTCAACCTCCTCGTCGTGCGAATCTGGATCAAAATCAAGAATAGGCAGCCAAAATTTCAGCCACCTGTCCTGGACACGGATGGCAAACTGCCTCTCGGCGTCAAACCCTCCCGTATCCAGGCCGCCATAGATGCTCAGGTGGGCGACAGCCGGATTAGCCATTTTGCCGATCACCCGTGTCCGAAAATAGCGAATCCAACGGCCCATCTCCAGGGCCTGAAGGGTAGGTAAAGTGAATATCGGCCAGATTTGCGCCTCCGGGCCGTTGCTGCACAACCATTCGAAATTTAACCGTACGTCAGTATCGCTGTGGGTGATAAAATCGAAATTGTCGATCATAAATAAAATCGGGCCGTTCATGCGCCGGCCGTTCAAACGCTGCTCGACCCGCTCAGCTAGGCGAATCACCCATTCATCCGCCTCGCCGTACTGGCTGTTCAACACCCCCAGGCAGCATTCGGGAACCTTAAGCGCGCCAATCCAACTATTCCACTGCTCAGGTTGCGAGCTGATCACCATAAATTTGGTATCCGGAGCGTCTTCGCTGGCGTCGATAGCGCTGGCAAGCAAGCGTAAGAAATTGGTATTACCTTCCGGCTCATCCCCAAGGACGAGGATTGGACCCGGACGGGGGTCTTTCAAGTCGAACAGCACCGGATTGCAGTCTTCATCGATCCCGATGGGCAGGGTTAGTTTGGGCAAATGGTTAAACCGGTGTAAGAATTGGGTCAGGTCCATCGCATCAGGAAGTGGGCATTCCCCGGCTTCAATCCCGGCGGAGGCGGGCCTATCCATCGCGGCAGAGTCAGGCTTGATACTGCGCAAGAATCCACGTCCAAATTGTAGAGAAAAAGTCACAGCCATTTCAGGCTCCATATTACCCAGATTAGAATTTATGTTCTATATGGTATTGTACGACGGTTTAATGGAAAAGTCAATAGATTTTCGAACCAATTTAGGACATTCGTTCTGAAATAAAATTCCATTTCGACCATCCCGCGCCCAACCGTACGCCCCCCTCCGAACATAGGCTTGACACCTATCCTAACTCGGTTAGAATTACTCATCGATAATTAATGTCGATTTTGTGGATTTTCCCCGGAGAGGATATTACTTATGACAAAATACAAGATCATTGCCAACCCCATTTCAGGGCGGGGAGATGGAGGACGGCATATTCCGGACATCGAAGAGGCTTTCAGGAAATCCGGATTGGATTTCAGCCTGGTCAGGACCGAGTACCCCGGGCATGCTGTCAAACTGACCCAACAGGCCGTAGCAGAGGGATACGATTATGTAATCGCCTCCGGCGGGGATGGCACGGCCAACGATGTCATCAACGGCCTGATGCTGGCCAAAAAAGCCGGCCTCGGTAAAGCCACCATGGGGGTCATTACAGTTGGCCGGGGCAACGACTTTGCCTTCAGTATGGGTATCCCAGCCGGCTGGGAGGCCTGCTGCAAACTGATCGCAGAAGATTTGAAACGGGAAATCGACATTGGTCTGGTAACCGGCGGTGACTTCCCGGAAGGCCGCTATTTCGGCAACGGGGTCGGCATCGGCTTTGACGCGGTAGTTGGCTTCATCGCCGTAAAATTGAAACCGTTGAGCGGTTTTCTCTCTTACCTCGTGGCTGCCCTTGAAACCATTTTTATCTACTATAAGGCGCCCCTGGTAAAAATCGTACTGGATGGAGCTGAAACTATTACCCAGCCCTCCTTAATGGTGTCCGTTATGAACGGGCGGCGGTTGGGAGGCGGATTTATGCTCGCCCCCAACGGCCTGGCCGATGATAATGAATTCGATCTGAATATCGTCCAGCAGGCCAGCAAATTTGAAAATCTACTCCTGATGCTGCGCTACATCCAGGGCAAACAAGCCGGTCATCCCAAAATCAAATTGTGCCAGGCCAAAAAAGTCTCTGTCACCGCCCTGGAAGGCGTTTTGCCTGTCCACGCCGATGGCGAGACCTTCTGCAAAGAAGGCTCCAGTCTGGAAATCGAAATCTTCCCCAGGCAAATCGTATTGATCAGCGTGGCGCCTGAAAAAGTGTTATGAGTTTTGGGCGTAGGCTGGCAATCTCTTTTATCCATGGCATCTTCACTTTATTATGCCGGGTCGACGATGCTCAACTGGAGCGTGTCCCCTCAAAAGGTCCCTTAATCCTGGTCGCCAACCACGTCAATTTCCTCGAAGTGCCGGTGCTTTTGACTCATCTGTCGCCGCGGCCCATATCAGCCCTGGTAAAAGCAGAAAACTGGGATCATTTCTGGGCGCGCAAATTTTTCGAATTCGGCAACGGCATCCCAATCCGTCGCGGTGAACCAAATTTCAAGGCTTTCCACCTGGCAAAGACTGCTCTCAAGGAGGAAAGGATTGTAGCCGTTGCCCCAGAAGGGACGCGCAGCGGGAATGGCTGCTTGCAGGCGGGTCACTCGGGGATTGTGCTGCTCGCCCTGCGCAGCGGCGCTCCTCTCCAGCCGCTGGTCTATTATGGCGGTGAAAAATTCCGCGAAAACGTCAAACACCTCAGGCGCACCGATTTCCACATTGTGACCGGCAGTCCATTCAAGCTGAATCCCGCGCGCGCCAGCCTGGGGCGGGAGGTACGCCAGGAAATAACCACAGAGATCATGTACCAACTCGCCGCCCTGCTTCCGCCTGCCTACCGAGGCGCCTATTCCGACCTCAGCCGCGCCCGCCAGGAATATTTAGTTTTCGCCCCTGGTGTACAAAGCAACTTGCTTCGAGCAGCTAACTAAACCTGATTCAACCTTCCTGCAAGTTATAATCATCCTCTATGGACCATTCACCTTCTTCAAAACACCGCCTGCCCCTGCTTTACCTGGTTTTGTTCTGTGTCATCGTCGGGGTGATTTCATCCCTATGGGGGTATGAATACTTTGGCAAAAATTCTCCGGATTTCTTACCCCAGATCTTGCGTACGATCAACCCGGGCTACCTCTCCAATGATTTTTATTTAAACAGCACCTCGGGCCTTTCCAGCCCACGCTTTTACTTCAACGGACTGGTAGCCTGGTTATCTGGTCTGCTGCCTCTCACAAGTGTCTTCCTCGGACTGACTATTTTATGTAACATCCTGCTCACC
Organism: uncultured Chloroflexia bacterium; assembly: GCA_963820415.1. Taxonomy (GTDB): domain Bacteria; phylum Chloroflexota; class Anaerolineae; order Anaerolineales; family Anaerolineaceae; genus CAWFZT01. The sequence goes on from CAWFZT010000008.1 coordinate 532,046, forward strand.
CTGGAAACCGCCCTTCTTACACGCCATCTCTTCGACGGCTCGGATGGCGCCGCCTTGGTTTCTGCGCTGGCTGTGATAACCGCTAAAACTTTCTTGCTTGGTAATTACAATGATTTTTCCCTCTCACCCCTCGATGCCGGCCTGCTGATCCTGCCGCTGGTGCTGGCAGGTATCTGGGCTGCCTTACGCCAGCGCCCACTGCTGGTTGGATTGGCAACTGGCCTGGCTACCCTTTTCCACCCACTGGTGGGTCCAGAGGTTGGGGCGATCCTATTAGGTACACTGGCTGTCGAACAGATTGCTCACCACTTTCGCCCACTAAGTTTCCCACGCCGTTGTAACCTGCTGGCTTTATTGGGCGGTGGGGCCATTCTGGTCGCCTTCGCCGCGCTGGTTCTGCCGCCCATCATGGGCGGGCCCCACATCCCCACCGCCCAATTCATCCAGATCTATGCATATTTCCGCGACCCGCACCACTTAATCCCTTCCACCTGGCCTATCCATGATTACGTCGAGGCAGTGGTCTACCTGGTCGCGGCAGGCATTATATGGCGTCTGTGCTATTCCCTCAGCGCTCGCTTGAGAGAAATGACGCCGGCCCTGCTCATACTATGCGCTATCTTATTAGCCCTATGCCTGGGCGGCTATGTCTTCGTCGAGCTGATCCCCACCCGACTGTTTGCCACTGCCCAGACCTTTCGTCTCCTGCTCATCTTTAAATTTATCAGCCTGTCGCTAACCGGCGGCTGGATCGGTGTAAAAATCGAAAAATCTTTGCAAATCACCCTTCCGGAAGAACAAAGCCGCCGTCACTCCGGGTTGAAGATGATTACTCTGCTATCCAGCTGGCTCTCACCATGGAATTTGCTGTGGGTAAGCGGAGTTGATTTCATCCAGGAACGTACAAAAGCTGCCTGGCTGCGCAGTGCTACAGCCAGCCTGGTCGTTCTTGCCAGTTCCCTGGCAATTGCAGTGATCTACCTTCCAGAAACATACGTGTATTTCCTGGTGCCTTTCTATTCAATTATGGTCCTGGCGCTTTTCTACCTGCGCCCCAGGTGGTTGGGCGCTGCCCTGATTTCTTTTTTGGCTGTGGCGTTACTGGCGCCCAGCCTTTGGCCCGGCAAATTTCCACATACCCATAATGGCTCTATTATGCCCAGACCTGCCATATCTCTGAAAGATTTGAAAGGCGACGTGGCAGATCTGGGCAATTTCGCCCGGAACAATACTCCGGCTGGTGCCATTTTCTTGGTCGACCCTAGCATGGGCCTCTTTCGCCTGGCCGCTCAACGTGCCCTGGTGGTTGATTTTAAGGACTTTCCATTTTCAGATGAAGGCATGGTGGAATGGCAGCTACGTCTTTTTGATTGCTACGGCATTCCCAAAGCGATTGGATTCGATGCTATGTACGAGATGTCCAGGCTTTACAAGAAGATCACGGACGGCAAGCTCAAAGCCCTCCAAATCAAATATGGTGTCAGCTATGCAGTCCTTCATCATGCCACAAAAACTCAGTTCCCTACAATCTATCAAACCAATGATTACAAGATAGTGCAGATAAAATAGGCAGGGAAGGACGTATGAAAGCCGCCATCCAGAGCCTGGAACATGACTTTGTAACCATCTGTAGAACTGACCCTACAGGCCGTAGCCGTGGGATCTGATTATAGCATCGCCTCCGGAGGAGATGGCACAATCAGCGAAGTCCTCAACGGCCTGATGCTGGCCAAAAAGCCGGCTTCTTCAAAGTCGGTGTGGGGTTATTACGGTGTAACCGGCAGTCCTTTCAGGCTGAATCCCGAACGCGCCAGCCTGGACGGGGAGGTCCGCCAGGAAATCACCAATGAAATCATGTATCAACTCGCCGCCCTGCTTCCGCCCGCCTACCGCGGCGCCTATTCCGACCTCAGCCGCGCCCGCCAGGAATATTTAGTTTTCACCCCTGGTGTACAAAGCAACTTGCTTCGAGCAGCTAACTAAACCTGATTCAACCTTCCTGCAAGTTATAATCATCTTCTATGGACCATTTACCAAAACACCGCCTGCCCCTGGTTTACCTGGTTTTGTTCTGTGTCATCGTCGGGGTGATTTCATCCCTGTGGGGCTATCAATACTTTGGCAACAATTCGGTGGATTTCTTACCCCAGATCTTACGTACGCTCAACCCGGGCTACCTCTCCAATGATTTTTTAGTAAACAGCATGTCAGGCCCTTCCTCGCCACGCTTTTACTTCAATGGACTGGTAGCCTGGTTATCTGGTCTGCTGTCTCTCACGCGGGTCTTCCTCGGGTTGACTATTTTATGTAACATCCTGCTCGCCCTGGGAACCGCCCTTCTTACACGCCATCTCTTCGACGGCTCGGATGGCGCCACCTTGGTTTCTGCGTTGGTGGTGATGAGCGCTAGAACTTTCTTGCTCGGTAATTACGATCATTTTTACATCAGACCCCTCGATGCCGGCCTGCTGATCCTGCCGCTGGTGCTGGCCGGTATCTGGGCTGCCTTACGCCAGCGCCCGCTGCTGGTCGGATTGGCAGCCGGCCTGGTTACCCTTTTCCACCCACTGGTGGGTCCGGAGGTTGGGGCGATCCTATTAGGTACACTGGCTGTCGAACAGATTGCTCACCAGTTTCGCCCAATCAGTTTCCCACGCCGTTGTAACCTGCTGGCTTTATTGGGGGGTGGGGCCATTCTGGTCACCTTCTCGGCGCTTGTCCTGCCGCCCATCATGAGCATACCCCACATCCCCACCGCTCAATTCATCCAGATCTATGCTTATTTCCGCGACCCGCACCACTTAATCCCTTCCACCTGGCCTATCCAAAATTACGTCCAAGCAGTGGTCTACCTGGTCGCGGCAGGCATTATATGGCGTCTGTGCTATTCCCTCAGCGCTCGCTTGAGAGAAGTGACGCCGGCCCTGCTCATCATCTGCGCCATCTTATTAGCCCTGTGCCTGGGCGGCTATGTCTTCGTCGAGCTGATCCCCACCCGCCTGTTTGCCACTGCCCAGACCTTTCGTCTCCTGCTCATCTTTAAATTTATCAGCCTTTCCCTAACGGGCGGCTGGATCGGTTTTAAAATCGAAAAATCTTTCCAAATCGCCCTTCCGGAAGAACAAAGCCGCCGTCACTCTGGGTTGAAGATGATTACTCTGCTATACCAGCTTGCTCTCACCATCGAACTTGCTTTTGGTAAGCGGAGTTGACTTCATCCAGGAACACATAAAAGCTGCCTGGCTGCGCAGTGCTCCGGCTAGCCTGGTCGTTCTTGCCAGTTCCATGGCAATTGCAGTGATCAACCACCAAGATTCACACGTCTATTTCCTGGTGCCTTTCTATTCAATTATGGCCCTGGCCCTTTTCTACCTGCGCCCCAGGTGGTTGGGAGCTGCCCTGATTTCTTTTTTGGCTGTGGCGTTACTGGCGCCCAGCCTTTGGCCCGGCAAATTTCCACAAACCTATAAGGCCTCTATCATGCCAAAACCTGCCACATCTCTGAAAGACATACAAGGCGACGTGGCAGATCTAGGCATTTTCGCCCGGAATAATACTCCGGACGACGCCATCTTCCTGGTCGACCCTAGCATGGGCCTCTTTCGCCTGACCGCTCAACGTGCCCTGGTGGTTGATTTTAAAGACCACCCATTTTCAGATGAGGGCCAGTTGGAATGGCAGCAGCGTCTTTTTGATTGCTACGGCATTCCCAAAAGGATGGGATTCGATGCAATGCACGAGATGTCCAAGCTTTACAGGAAGATTACGGATGACAGGCTCAAAGTCCTCCAGACCAAATATGGTGCCAGCTATGCAGTCCTCCAGCACGCCACAAAAACTCAGTTTCCTATCATTTATCAAACCAATGATTACAAGATAGTGCAGATAAAATAGACTGGGTGAGACTGGCGCGGCAATTCCCAATGAACCAATCCTTGATCGTAGCTTTTTTTGACAATTTAAGGTATGCTTAAAGCTGTCCGTTCTGAGTTGCAGGCGCAGGTTTGAAGTCCAACCACCCAACCCATTCACCTTCTTACCAAGGAGACCCAAGTGATCAAGGAAACCATAAAAGGAGCTGAAGTACGTATGAAAGCCGCCATCCTGAGCTTGGAAGAAGACCTTGGGACCATCCGTACCGGGCGCGCCTCGCCTGCCCTGGTGGAAAGGCTGCAAGTTGAATATTTCGGCTCACAAACCTCTTTGATGCAGTTAGCTACCATCAGTGTGCCTGAACCCCGCAGCTTGCTGATCCGGCCTTTTGACGGCACGACCTTGAAAGCCATCGAGCGATCCATCCTCGTTTCTGATTTAGGGCTCACCCCCAACAACGACGGTAAGGTAATCCGCTTAAATTTGCCCCCTCTGACCGAAGACCGGCGGCGCGACCTGGTTAAAGTGGTTCATTCACGCCTGGAAGAATCCCGGATTGCTGTACGCAACGTCCGCAGAGACGTGATTAAAGACCTGAAAGAATTCGAGCACGAAAAGCTTATCTCCGAAGACGACCTGAAACATGGCGAAGATGAATTGCAGAAGCTGACCGATAAAATGATCCAGCAGATCGACTCAATCGGTGAGCGTAAGCAGAGGGAGATCATGGAGGTCTAATCTCCAGAAAAATATGGCTCCGGAACAAAACGCCGAAAAACTGAACAAGGTCCCCACCCATATCGCCATCATCATGGACGGCAATGGCAGGTGGGCCGCCGCACGTGGGCTGCCCCGCCTGGCAGGTCATCGCGCCGGAACCGAAAATTTACGCCCCGTGATCCGCGCTTGCGTCGAGTTTGGCATCCAGTATCTCACCATTTACGCCTTTTCCACCGAAAATTGGGGCCGCCCCCAGGAAGAAGTCGAAGGGCTGATGCAACTCATCGAAGATGTCATCGATAGGGAACTGAATGAGTTGCATAAAGAAGGCGTACGACTGCGCCATATCGGCCGCCTCGAACACCTGAATCCGAGCCTGCGCGACAAAGTCCTTCATGCAGTTGAGCTGACCAAAAATAACACCCGCCTGAATTTGACTATCGCCTTTAATTACGGAGGAAGAGACGAAATCGTCTGCGCCATTTGCGCCATGCTGCGCGATGGGGTTAAACCTGAAGACGTGACCGAGCCGCTGATCAGCCAGTACCTGTTCACCGCCGGCACCCCGGACCCGGACCTGATCGTGCGCACTTCGGGTGAAATGCGCATCAGCAATTTTTTGATCTGGCAAAGCGCCTATTCCGAATATTACGTAACCAATGCATACTGGCCTGATTTCGATAAAGAAGAACTGCGTAAAGCGCTGCTGGATTTCAGCCAGCGCGAGCGCCGTTTTGGCCGCCTGGGAGAATGCGCGTAAATTCACTGAGCGGGGATGCTTTCACAACGCCTTATTGTCGCCATCCTAATAATTCCCTTGACTGTAGGCGCTGTTTATGCCGGCGGCTGGATTTACGCCATGTTGATATTGGCGCTCCTGGGCACGTCGGCCTGGGAATACTGGCGTATGTTCCAAAAAGGGGGGCTTTATCCGTCACGCTCCATCCTGATTGGGGGCGTGCTGCTGCTGGCAGCCAGTCGCGCCTGGCTTGGGTTCACCTTCAGCCATCTGGTATTAAGCGCAATTATTCTGCTTGCCATGATTGTGCATACAATTGCTTACGAACGCGGCATCGACTGCAGCGCCTCCAGCTTTGCCGCCACCCTCAGCGGCGTGCTGTACCTGGGCTGGATTGGCGCCTATCTTTTTTCGCTGCGTAACCTGCCTGACGGCGCATGGTGGACCTTGACCGTGGTTCCGTCGGCAGCCCTGGCCGATTCGGGCGCCTATATCTTCGGTAAAAGGTTTGGCCGGCACCAATTTTCTACGCGGGTCAGTCCCAAGAAAACCTGGGAAGGCTACCTGGGCGGGATCCTGTTTGGAACAGTGCTGACTGTCTTGCTGGCCGCCCTCTGGCATTTGCGCGCCCCCGCCGTCACGCCTCAAGCCGGCCTGATCATTGGCGCCGTCCTCAGCATCCTCTGCCCCTTCGGCGACCTGGGAGAAAGCATGCTTAAACGGCAGTTTGGGCTGAAAGATTCAAGCAGCCTGCTGCCCGGCCACGGGGGCATGTTCGACCGGATCGAATTCATGGTTGTGGGCTGGCGTAATCGGGTATTACCTGGTCTTGTGGCTGACAGGATCTTTTTAAAATAATTATTTGATCTCGTACACCAGGCTGGCATCCATGCTCAACACCATCTGGCCGGCAGACACCGGCACCGCTACCCCCGCATTCGCCGCCCCGCCCTTGCCCGCAAACGCCGGCGTGGGAGAACTGCTTTGGTAGACATTGAGCGAGATCAGATTACCCAGCTTGACCCCGGCTGCATCGGCCAATTGCTGCGCCTGTGCGCGGGCATCCGTCACCGCCATCTGGCGTACCTGCGTCAGTGCCTTGGTTTTATCCAGCACGTCGAAGGTAATGCCGTTAATTGCATTGGCGCCGTTCTGAACCACCACGTCCAGAATCTGCCCCAGTTTTGACAGGTCACGCACGGTAACAAACACGCTGTTGTCGACCGCATAGGTGGTCTTGACCAACTCACCCTGCGGGCCGAACTGCTGCTGTGGATAGACGTTGAAGGCGTTGGTCTGAATGTCCTTGGCATCCACGCCCAGTTCTTTGAGCGAGCTGGCTACGGCGGTTGCCTGGGAATTGTTCAGCTTCAATGCATCGCCGACCGTATCGGCCACGCTGTGCACGCCCACATTGACGTAAGCCACATCCGGGGTGAGATAGACCTGCCCTGAACCGGTTACATTGATCACCCGCTGCGGGGGTTGAGGGCTATTGACCGCCTGGCCAGAAGTACCTGAGCAGGCCCCCAGGATCAGCACGGCAATAATACTCAAGAGGATTCCTACAAATTTGTTCTTCATTCTGCTCCACTCCTCAAATTTTTTGATTGGTAATTCCACTTAATGGACGTCAAAACTCTGAAAAAGTTCCCAGGCCCACCTCCAAGGCAAATCCCAATGAACCCTAATTTTTATCTTATTCTATCCGGAAATGCTGGTTCATTGGGAATTGCCGTGATGGATCACCAGATTTTGGGTTAATCTGGGTTCTTCCACGGAAAACCCCACAGATCTGAAACGCTTGTTATTTAATCGAGAAAATGCTAAAATAAAATAGCCTCTCATCCTGGTTGCCCCCCTCAACCAGGTGGGAGGTTTTTTTACCTGGTCAGTGTGAAGAAAAAATTGCCAAATGTGACTATGATATAATCTTATCCACAAGATACAAAAATTCCCGGCGAGTTTTATGAAGAATTTTATATTCGAACGTAAGAAACTTATTCCTGTTATTACGGTAGCCTTATTCTTTGCTGTTTTGGTGATAACGGGCAGCTTAATTTATAAGGATTACGGGATATCTTCAGATGAACCAATCGACTACACGAGAGGTCAAGTAAATTATACGGCTTTCAGGGGGGGAAGTCTTGAGGATTACAACACCGCCTGCGCCAAGTTGAAAAACGTATGTTTTTATCCCCCTCTTTACAGTATGGTGACATACCGCCTCGTTCCTGAGGGTGATTCTCAAATAATCTATGAACGCCTCCATCTAATTAATTTTCTTTTTTTTGCCGGCGCTGTTTTCGTCTTTTTTCTCATTGGCAAGAAAATATTCAAGAACTGGATCATCGCTTTATTGGGTTGTCTGTTCCTGGTACTCAGCCCCAGGATTTTTGGACACGCCTTTTATAACCCGAAAGATATTCCTTTCATGGACGCTTACATCGTTACCATTTATACGATGCTGCTGTTTCTTGAAAAAAAGAATATCTTCACCGCTATTCTGCATGGTATCGCCATCGGCGTGGCTTGCGCTATCCGCACGCCCGGGTTGATCATCCCCCCGATTACTTTCGCTTTCTACTTCTTCGACCTCTTTCTGGCGAAAAGTAGCTGGAAGGATTATCGAAAAGGTTTAACACTTTTGATTCTTTGCGGTATCGTTACCAGCCTCCTGGTATATTGGTTTACCCCATTTCTATATGGCGATCCCATAGCAAATTTCATTTTGACCTTTAACCTCATGAGGAAATACTCATGGAATCAATCCCAACTGTACCTGGGGGTTGATATTAAAAATAAAATTCCCTGGCATTATTCGCTGGTCTGGTTTTCAATCAGCTCTCCGCCCTTCTACGTGGCATTGTTCGGGCTGGGCAGTGTGACTCTTATCATTCGCAGCCTAAAGTCCAGGTTGAGAGAACATTTCCGGGCTTTCCGAGATCTATACCTGGTTGGAGCGTGCGCGGTTCTACCCATTGCGGCCGTTATCGTGATGAAATCGGTGATTTATTCGGATAACCGCCAGATGTATTTCTGCTACCCGGCCTTGCTCTTGATTTCCTTATATGGTTTTAAATTCTTGATCGAGGAGCTCAGGAAAATCAACCAGCACTGGCAGGCATGGGCATCCGTTATCCTCATTCTGGGCCTGGCTTATCCAGCTTATTTTTTAGTGCAATATCACACCCGTGAAGATGTATTCTTTAACTTCCTGGCCGGTCCAAGATTGTCGGTCATTGCGACGCGTTTCACCATGGATCGCTGGGGATTGGCTGTTAAAGATGCCCTGGAGTATATTCTGGCAACCGACCCTGATCCGCATATTCAAATAGCAGCTACCTCTGGTATAGTTCAGAGTTTAAAAATTTTACCTAAATCTCAACGTGAAAGATTGAAAATACTGGATAAGGGCCCCGCCGATTATTATATAACTAATACTCCCTACAATCCTGTGGGCAAAGTTCGAGGAAAATTGGTTTACACAGTTAAAGTATTCGATGCAGATATCATTAGTGTCTATCGGGATGATGGTAAATAAAGATTGGACGAATCCTGCTTGATCCACATCTTTAACCAATGACCCTACGCTACTTTCTCGGCAATAAATTCCTTTTGTGGAAAAAAACAATATTCGATAAAAAGAATCTGATTCCGGTTCTTACCGTATTCCTTTTCTTCTCTATCTATGCCTTAGTTGGCTATCTAATTTATAAGGACTACGGGGTATCCGCGGATGAGCAGAATGACTATCGCAGGGGGGCGATCAATTACGATCGATTCGTGGGAGGCCCGCTTTCGCAGTACAGAAAGGCTTGCCACGAATCGGATACAATTTGCTATTACCCTCCCCTGTTCAGCATGCTTTTATATTGGTATGCCCCTGGCGGGGATACCCAGGCGATATATTGGCGCCGCCATCAATTAACTTTCGCTTTTTTTGCATTTTCTGTTTTCGTCTTTTTTCTGATCGGCAAGAAAATCTTCAAGGATTGGAAGATTGGCCTGTTAGGGGCCTTATTCCTTATCATCAGTCCCAGGATCTTCGCCCAGTCCTTCTACAACCCCAAAGACATCCCCTTTCTGAGCGCTTACGTCATTTCCATTTACACTTTGTTGTTGTTCCTGGAAAAGAAAAATATCTTCACTGCCATCCTGCATAGCATTGCCATCGGAGTTATGTGCAGCATCCGTACGCCGGGATTGATTATCATTCCAATCACCTTCTTTTTCTACCTCTTCGATCTCTTTTTATCCAGGGACAATTGGAAGTCCTACCTGAAAGCTGGCCTCTTACTCTTAATTTCTTCTATTATTGCTGCCGGATTGGTGGTCTGGTTCACCCCAAAGTTGTATACAGACCCGCTCGCTAATTATATAGAAATCTTCAATATGATGAAACGCTACCCATGGGCCGACTATCAGTTATACATGGGTCAGAACATCAGTAACCATATTCCCTGGCATTATTCTATTGTCTGGTTCTCGATCAGTTCCCCCATCTTCTATCTGGTTTTGTTCGGGTTGGGTTGCGTCACCCTCATCCTCCACAGCTTGAAATCCAGGACGCGCCTCCAATTCCGCTCCTTGCGGGATCTATACCTGGTTGGAGCCTGCGGCGTCCTTCCGATAATTACCGTGATCCTGATGAAGTCCAACCTGTATACCGATAACCGCCAGATGTACTTCGTCTATCCGCCATTGTTGTTGATTTCTTTGTGTGGATTTAAAGTCTTGATCGATAAAATTCGCCAGAAGACCCTGCGCTGGCAGCTATGGGCAGCCATCCTCCTGATCGCCGGGCTGGCCTACCCGGTTTATTTTATGATCCGTTATCACCCCTACCAAACTACTTATTTTAATTTCCTGGCCGGTTCTAAAATGTCGATCATCAAAGAACGTTTTATTTTGGATTCATGGGGGGTATCGGTCAAGGACGGCTTGCAATATATTGTCAGAACAGACCCGGCCAAGAATATTAAGGTGCAAATCATGGGAAAATTCAGGGGAGGTTGGTTCTTATTACCTGAAGCAGATCGCCAGAGATTAAATATTTTGGACCACCAACCGACCGATTACATCATCGATACTTATCGCCGTTATCCTATAGAAAAAGTCACCGGAGGAAAGGTGGTTTATTCTATAAAAGTAGGCGATACCGATATCTTGACAGTTTATAAGATGACCATGTCACATTAGGCCAGATTTATGAAGAATTGGGATTTTAAGAAAGTTAGATTATTTATTAGTATCCTGGCCTGCCTCATTCCAGGGGCAATCGCCACGTTTCTCTTTTTACCTCACTTTCACTGGTATTGGAGAAGATCAGCAACCGTTCAGCTTGTCCTGAAGGGCGGATTATTCATTTTTTTTTCACTGATCGCTTTCTTATTAATTTTTCTTGTCTGGCGGTGGGTGGATGGCATTTTTTCGGCCAACAAAGTAAATGGACAAATACCTTCACTTGGTGATCTGATCGCCACAGCAGGAGCCGGAATTAAAGCGCGCCTGCCTGATCTTGCTGAACACCAGGAGAATGAAAAACCAGAACGGTTGTCCTGGTTAGCGATCCCTGCGCTTACCTCTATACCCATTGTTCTGGCATTGGTCAATCAAGAGTGGTTATTCACCCGTGCAGGTGAAGTTGATCCGTGGGCCTATGTCAGCCTGGGATATTATTATTTTAAGGATCCCGCATTAAACAATGGTTACAAAATTTCCAGAGTTCCGTGGGTCCTGATAGAGTCTCTTATCAGGAACTTGTTTACGCCTACCGCCTCCGCAATTATATTAACCTTGAGTTTTGCGGTGTTGGGGTCGATTGGATTCTATCTGCTAGTATCCAGGTTTTTTGGCAAGACAACTGGGTTTATTACTGCCGCTTTGCTCGGTACTTATTCATATTACATGGTAAGCCGTTCCCCGGATTACCATAACACGGCCGGGGGCGTATTTTTAATTTGGAGCTTATACTTTCTGACCCTGGCAATACAGGCAGAGAAAAATCAAACCTGGTGGTTCTTTGCGTTTGGAGCAACCTATGCAATAGCGATGCACAGTGAGCTCTTCGTTCTGGGCTGTTTGCCAGCCATGGTCGTTCAATTCTTTACGATATATTGTTGTAGTAAAAAACGCTTGATCTTGAAGGCAGTCTTGTTAAGCCTGGCAGGGTTTCTGTTCATCACAGGACTTTTGGGAGTGGCAGCTTTTATATCCGGGCGGAGCTTTTTCTTTTTCATGCCCCAATTAATTAAAGTGGTATTCCATTCAGAATCTCTTTATAACCAACCTGGAAATTTCGTTTGGGCCCTGCGTGCAAACCACCTGGCTTTGCCTGGCGCAGTATTTCTATTTTCTGCCGGCTGGATGGCCATAAACGCGAGAAAAATCTTCCTTGCTCATTTACCGATAAGTCGTCGATCCTGGCTTCAGTTGAGCATCAATTTACAGATGACCCTGGTAGGAATCATCTGGTTGGCAGGAGAAATTTTCCAAAAGGATTCTCTAAGTAGTTATCACCTGGTACATCCTGTGTATATCTACACCTTCCTGGCTTTTGCCGGCTTTCTGGCAATGGGACAGCAGGTTAAGATCAACCCAGTTATGCTTGTATTAGTTCCTGTGATAATCCTCACCTCATTGGCGTTTAGTGACGAGATATTTTCAGCGATAGCATTAAGGTTTCTTCCTCGCTGGCAGATTTTGCAGCCATTGCTATTCTACCTATTAATATTAACCTTTTTAATTCTGTTTGAACGTTGGCGCTTGGCTGCCCTGTCTATTGTTATCTTAATGAGTTTGGGTAATGTTATGAGTATGGCGCCCAATAATAAAACAGTTATATCATATGCTCAAGTAAGCCTGGGTAACAACCAATGCCACATACGTAGAGATGGTTATTTAAGCGTCATCGATACTTTCCAACAATTATGGGGGTTTGGCTGGAACCGAACTCATTTATGGTGGGATCCGGATGAAATGATGCCGGCCAACAATTGCCCTGAAAACCCCATAGGTTTGAATATAATTGGGCTGTCGGTGACGCGGACTGGCATCCAAGAAATGTATAGGTCCAATCCCAGTAAGCCAATAGGTAAAATTCCTGCGGCATATTACAGGCAACTGTCACAGCAGGATGATGTGGTAGCTGTGATCACCAATAATCCTTCCACAGTAAATCAAATGCTGGCAAAATTGCGCACTTATGGAAATTGGTCCCTGTCCAGGCAAGATACCATCCTTGAGGGGGATATCCGATTTTCGCTGTATGTCCTTTCCCTGGATGGTAAAATACGTTGATTGGCTGTAAGAATTATTTTCAGATCACAATCTATGAAGAATTGGAATTTAAAGAAAGTTAGATTATTTATTAGTCTACTTGCCTGCCTCATTCCAGGGGCAGTCGCCACGTTTCTCTTTTTGCCTCACTTTCACTGGTATTGGAGAAGATCAGCAACCGTTCAGCTTGTCTTGAAGGGCGGATTATTCACGTTTTTCTCCCTGATGGCTTTTTTATTAATTTATTTTATCTGGCGATGGGTGGATCGCCCTTCGGTTTTGGATCAAATCGCGACAGCAGTAAGAGGAATTAAAAACCAACTGCCTGATCTTGAAAAGCAAAATGAGGTCAAAGGGTCAACACTCAGCGGCTGGTTTTCTATCCTGACGCTTTCGCTTATTCCAATTATTCTGGCATTGGTCAATCAAGAGTGGTTATTCACCCATGCGGGTGAAGATGATCCGTGGCGTTATATCGGCCTGGGCTATTATTATTTCAAGGAGCCTGCCTTGTACTCTGGCTCCTATAAGCTTTCCAGGATGGCCTGGATCCTGATCGAGTACGCCATACGTAACCTTTTTACGCCTACCATAGCCGAAATTATTTTAGGCCTGGGTTTCACAATTGTGGCGTCCATCGGTTTCTACCTGCTGATATCCAGGTTTTTCGGCAAGCGAACCGCCTTTATCAGCAGCGCATTACTTAGCACGTATACATATTATCTGGTAAGTCGCTCCCCGGATTACCATAATATGGCAGGAAGCTTGTTTCTTATCTGGAGTTTGTATTTCCTAGACTCTGGCAACACAGTCCAAAAAAAATCCGCGCGGGTGGTTCTTCGTAACTGGATTAACCTATGGGATCGCCGTTCATAGTGAGCTTTTTGTTCTGGGTTGTTTCCCGGCCATGGTCGTCCAATTCTTAATGTTATCTTGGGGCAATAAACGATCGATCTGGAAAGCGATTCTATTTAGTTTGCTCGGTTTTCTATTTATCACGGGGTCGTTTGGAGTAGCAGCCGTATTATCGGGGCGGAATTTTTTCTATTTCATGAACCAAATAAATTTTGTGCTGGATTATTCGCAAATTGTCGGGACAGGAGCATACGGCAATGCAGATTGGAAATGGCCTTTGCAAGCCAAGCACCTGGCTTTGCCTGCTGCAGCATTTCTATTTGCGGCTGGCTGGTCAGTCAGGAATTTAGTGAAGTTCTTACAATCTAATTTACCGCCAGACCGTTATAGCTGGCTGCAAACAAGTATCAATTTACAGTTTACGCTGGTAGGAATTGTCTGGTTGATAGGAGAAATCAATCGAAGAGAAGCGTTGATCCGTTATTATTTTGTGAATCCTGTATATATATACGCTTTTCTGGTCTTTGCCGGGTTCCTCGCCATGGGGAAGCACGAAAAAATTAGCCCGGTTATGCTTGGATCAGTCCCTGTGGTGGTCTGCAGCGCTTTGGCGTTTAGTGACCGCATTTTTACTGCCATAGGATCAAAGCTCTTTCCGCGTTGGCAGATTCTTCAGCCCTGGCTGTTTTACCTGGTGATTTTTGCCTGCTTGATCCTGTTCAAACGCCGGGAAATGCTTGCCCTGGCGATTGTGATTTTGATGAGCCTGGGAAACGTCATGGGTATCTATACTGACACAGGGCGAATTTACATTACACCTTCTCAAGTAAGCCTGTTTACGAACCAGTGCCACCTTCGTGAAGATGGGTATTTAAGTGTCATCGATACTTTCCAACAATTATGGGGTTTTGGCTGGAACCGAACTCATATTTGGTGGGATGAGACAGAATCGATTCCGCTCAGTAATTGCCCTGGAATCAGGATTGGGCTCAACTTAATTGGGGTGTCGGTGACCAGAACAGGTATCCAAAAAATGGAAGGCTCGCAACCTTGTCCCCCGATTTAGAAGATTCCCGCGGCATATTATAAGACGATGACAGAACAGGATCAGGTGATAGGTGTAATCACCAATGATCCTTTGAAAGCAAAGCAGATGCTGGCGAAATTGCGCAACTATGGTACTTGGTCGCTGGCCAGGCAAGCTGCCATCCTTGAGGGGGATATCCGATTTTCGCTGTATGTCTTTTCCCTGAATGGTAAAATACCTTGATTGACTGGAAAATTTGTTTTCTGCAAAAGATATTAATGAAGGTGGCCTGTAGAGGGTTTAAAAGATCTTTATCATCCTGAAGGGTGGTTACTGTGAATGTTGAAAAAATATAAAGTTTTTATCAGTGTGGATGCCGGCCTGATTCTAGGGGCAATCTCCACGTTTCTCTTTTTACCTTACTTTAACTGGTATTGGAGAAGATCAGCAACCGTTCAGTTTGCCTTGGAAAGCGGAATATTCACATTTTTCTCCCTGATGGCTTTTCTATTAATTTTTCTCGTCTGGCGTTGGATAGAACGCCCTTCGGTTTTGGATCGAATTGCCACAGCAGTGAACGGAATTAAAAACCAACTGCCTGATCTTGCAAAGCAAAATGAGGTCAAAGGGTCAACGCTCAGCACCTGGATTTCGATCCTGACGCTTTCTCTTATTCCAATTATTCTGGCATTGGTCAACCAAGAGTGGATGTTCACCCGTGCAGGCGAAGATGATCCCTGGTGGTATATCAGTTTGGGTTATTTTTATTACAAGGATCCTTTACTGGCGTCCAACTCCTATAAGATTTCCAGACTTCCGTGGATCCTGGTCGAGTACATTATCCGCAACCTTTTTACACCCACAACAGCCGCAATTGTCTTGACCCTGATTATTGTTATCCCAGGATCCATCGGGTTCTACCTGTTAGTATCCAGATTATTCAGCAAAGAAATCGGTTTTATCAGCACAGCATTGCTGAGCACCTTTTCTTATTACATGGTAAGCCGCTCTCCGGATTATCATAACGCGGCTGGAAGTCTTTTTTTTATCTGGAGCTTATATTCTTTAACCCTGGCAGTCCAGTCCAAAAGCAGGCAGCGCGGGTGGTTTTTTGTTTGCGGGGCGGTGTATGGGCTGGCGGTTCACAGCGAGTTCTTTGTATTGGGCTGTTTCCCGGCAATGATCGTCCAGTTCGTCATGTTGAATTGGGCTGGAAAAAAGAGACCGGTCCTGGAGGCAGTTTTATTCGGCCTGCTTGGGTTTTTATCGACCACCGGGTTGCTTGGTTTAGCCGCGGCGTTGTCTGGCCGGAGCTTTTTCTTTTTCATGAACCAAATAATATTCTTAATTCGTTATTCAGGGGTTGAGAGAGGCTTTTACCTACCAGGAAATTCAGGTTGGCCCCTGCAGGCAAAACACCTGGCCCTGCCTGTGGCAGCCTTTTTCTTCGCTGCAAGTTGGGCAATCAAGGATGCAATAAGATTTTACCATCTTCATCTGGATTTAAATGGTCGATCCTGGCAGCAACTGAGCCTCAGTCTTCAGATGACTTTGGTGGGAATGATCTGGCTGGTTCTTGAAATCTCTAAAAGAGAAGCCCTCATGCATTACTATTATGACAACCCGATCTATATTTATTCATTTCTTGTTTTTGCCGGGTTTCTGGCGATGGGCTGGCGAGAAAGCATCTCGCCGATTATCCTGGGGGCAGTCCCATTGGCAATTTGTTTGTCGCTCATGTTCAGTGATCGCATTTTTGGCGCGCTAGGATCCCGCCTTTTTCCTGGATGGCAGATAATCCAGCCTTTACTTTTCTACTTGCTCATTTTTGCCTGTTTGATGCTGTTGAAGCGTCAGCCGCTGGCCGTCCTATCGTTAGTGATCTTGATGTGCCTGGGGAATGTCATCGGTATGCCTACAGATGTGAATCAGGCTAATATTACCCCTTCCCAATTGAGCCTTGGCGAGAACCAGTGCCATACAATTAGAGATGGGTATCTGAGTGTTATCGATACTTTCAAGGACTTATGGGGTTTTGGCTGGAGCCGAACGCATTTATGGTGGGGTGAAGGCGAAACGATACAGGTCAACCATTGCCCCGAGCCCAATGTTGGGATTAACCTGATTGGGCAGTCGGTGGTCCGGACAGGTATCCAGGAAATGAAAAGGTCGATACCTAGCCCACCGATCAATAAGATTTCTGCGGAATATTATACGAAGTTGACATCGCAAGATCAGGTGGTAGGGGTGATCACCAATCATTCTGCGAAAGCAAAGCAGATGCTGGCTAAACTGCGCAGGTATGGCAACTGGTCGCTGGCCAAACAGCAAACCATCACCCAAGGAGATATCCATTTCTCTTTGTATGTGTTTACCCTGCAGGGCAATACGCCTTGATTGGCTGGTAAAATTGATTATAGCTATACAAACCAACTATTGAAGCATACAAGGCTCAAGCTCAAGTCGTCCAACATCTCGTCAATCGCTCTCGTTCAACTGCTAGCCGAATGCGTCAGTGCCGCAAGGCGGTAGCCCAAACTTAATGTGATATTGTCATAATGAGATGAACGGTAATAAAAAATATGAAGATAGATAGTTTTGATAAAAAGAAAATAATCCCGTCACTCATCGTATTTTTTTTCTTTTGCACTTATGTAGTACTGGGATATTTGGTTTACAAAGATTACGGGGTATCTACAGATGAGCAGAATGACTATCTACGGGGAAAGATTAATTACGAATACTTTATAGGGGGCCCCCACGCTGAATTTGCGAACGCATGTTCCCAAATTGAAAATGTTTGCTATTATCCTCCTTTATTCAGCATGCTCTTATATTGGTATGCCCCGAACGGTGATACACAGGCAATTTTCTGGCGCCGGCATCAATTAACCTTCGCTTTTTTTGCGTTTTCAGTCTTTATTTTTTTCTTAATCGGGAAGAAGATCTTCAAGGATTGGAAGATCGGCCTTTTAGGCTCATTGTTCCTCATTATCAGCCCCAGGATTTTCGCCCATTCTTTTTACAACCCCAAAGATATCCCCTTCCTGAGCGCCTATGCCATAGCAATTTTCACTCTTTTGTTATTCCTGGAAAAGAAAAATATTTTCACTGCTGTCTTGCACGGCATTGCGATTGGAGTAGTTTGCGATATCCGCACGCCAGGGCTAATCATTATTCCAATCACCTGCTTTTTCTATTTCTTGGATTTGTTTTTATCAAGGGCTAAATGGAAGAGTTATCTGAATGGCGGCATCTTCCTATTTACTTCTGTGGTTATTGCTGCCGGATTGGTATATTGGTTTACCCCTATCTTATACACCCACACAAGTGAAAATTATATCAAGATATTTTCTATTATGAAGCAGTACCCGTGGAAAGATTTTCAGTTATATATGGGACAGGATATCGAAAATATAATTCCGTGGCATTACTCTATCGTCTGGTTCTCGATCAGCTCGCCAGTTTTCTATCTGGTGCTTTTCCTATTGGGCAGTATAACCATCGTCATCCGTACCTTGAAATCCAGGCTGCGAGAACATTTCCAGTCTATGCGCGATTTTTACCTCGTCGAAGTCTGCGGAATCCTCCCCATTGTCGTCGTGATCGTGATGAAATCGATCATCTACACCGATAATCGCCAGATGTACTTTGTCTATCCAGCCCTATTGTTGATCTCATTATATGGCTTCAAGTTTCTCATCGATAAAATCCGACAAAAAACCCAATACTGGCGAATTTGGACAGCCATAATTTTGATCATTGGTCTGGCTTACCCGGTCTATTTTATGATTCGCTATCACCCTTACCAATATACTTACTTCAATTTTCTGGCCGGCTCCAAAATGTCAATCATCAAGCAGCGTTTTGGTTTGGATACCTGGGGGGTAGCGGTCAAGGATGGCCTGAAATATATCGCCCAAACAGACCCTGGTCAGAAAATATATGTGCAAGTCTTGGGAAGATTCCCAAGGGGTTGGCTCCTGTTACCCGAATCGGATCGTAAGAGAATAATTATCACCAATGACCAACCGACTGATTACATCATAAACACTTATCACTACCCTCTGAAAAGTCCTATAGCAGGAGAGGAAATTTATTCTATAAGGGTTGGTGATGCTGATATCTTAACTGCCTATAAAGTCAAAGGTGTTGCGCAGCCGTGATGTGAAGAAAAGTGAATTTGAGGTTGTCATAACATCCTCAAATTCACTACCTTTTCCACAGGGCTTAGAAATATCGAATCAAAGGTCATAAACACATGTTTTTACGTGCTTTAGGTAAAAGCAAATTTATCCCAGCAGCAATTGTATTGCTTTTCTTCAGCACATATATTTTAGGGGGCTATTTAATCTATAAAGATTACGGTGTCTCAACAGATGAGCCGGTCGATTACCTTATGGGTCAGATTAATTTCGAACGTTTTAGCGGCGGAACTCTGGTTCAATTTCAAAAAGACTGCTCGATGATAGATAGCACATACATCTGTTACTATCCCTCCTTTTTTAGCATGCTTTTGTACCGGTTTGCACCCTATGGGGATAAACAGCCTGTAATCTTGCACGATCCATGGTGGTATGGACCCAGTGGTAACACCCAATCCATCTATTTGCACCGGCATCAATTGACTTTTGCCTTTTTTGCATTTTCTGTTTTTATTTTTTTTCTCATCGGCAAGAAGATCTTCAAGAATTGGAAGATCGGCCTGTTAGGGGCCTTATTCCTCATTATTAGCCCCAGGATTTTTGCCAATTCCTTCTACAACCCCAAAGACATCCCTTTCCTGAGCTTGTATATCATCGCCATTTATACTTTATTATTGTTCCTGGAAAATAAGAATATTTTCACTGCTATTTTGCATGGTTTAGCGACTGGTGTATTATGCAGTACCCGTACGCCGGGGATGATCATTATTCCCATCACCTTCTTTTTCTATTTCTTCGATCTGTTTTTGACAAAAGCTAAATGGAAAAGTCATCTTAGAGCTTGCGCCTTTCTTATTACTACCCTGATTATTGCTGCTGCTTTGGTGTATTGGTTCACTCCTGTTCTGTACAGCGACCCAATCGCTAATTTTATAAAAATTTTTAATATAATGAAACAGTTTCCATGGAACGATTACCAGCTCTACATGGGGCATAATATTATGGGTATGGTACCCTGGCATTATTCCCTGGTCTGGTTCGCCATCAGCTCCCCCGTATTTTATCTTTTATTATTCCTGCTGGGCGCTGCCCTCTCAATCGCCCGAACCGTCAAGTCCAGGACACGCGAGCAATTCCGCTCTATGCGGGATATTTACCTGGTTGGAGCCTGCGGCGCCCTTCCGATTATTGCCGTTATCCTGATGAAATCCACCCTGTACAATGGCGACCGGCAAATGTATTTCGTCTACCCGGCCTTGTTGTTGGTCTCCCTTTATGGCTTCAAGTGCTTAATCGATAAAATTCGCCAGAAAAATCTGCGCTGGCAGCTATGGACAGCCATTATCCTGGTCGCCGGGCTGGCTTACCCGGTTTATTTTATGGTGCGCTACCACCCTTACGAATATGTCTACTTTAACTTCCTGGCCGGCCCGCGCATGTCAGACATCAAAGAAAACTACGAGTTAGATGGTTGGGGGCTTTCGGTCAAAGACGGCCTGGAATATATTCTTAAAAATGATTCTTCTTCGCGCATCTATGTGTCACTTTTTGACGGCCAGCCACAAGGCTATTATATGCTGCCACTCAGTGATCGAGGCCGGTTAAAAGTGAATTCTGATGCTGGATTGCCGACCTATATTGTTACCACTTTTCGCTACTACCCTCAACAGATAGTAACTAAGGGAAAGATTTATTATTCTATTAAAGTCGGCGATGCAGCAATTTTAACCATTTATAAAATACCCAGAAAATGAGCTATTGACTGGCCTCAATACCCGACCGTTTTTTTTCTCGAAGAACAAATATGAAGCAGTACCCCTGGGTAGGTTATCAATTGTATATGGTGAAGAATATCGAAAATCATATCCCCTGGCATTATTCCATCGTCTCGTTCTCAATCAGTTCCCCGATTTTCTACCTGGTCTTATTTATAATCGGGATAGCAACCCTCATTTATAAAACCATAAAAACGAGAATCAGAGCGCATTTTCAATCCATGCGCGACCTCTACCTGGCGGGAACGTGCGGCATCCTACCTATCATAATCGTCATTCTGGTGAAATCGAATCTTTATGCGGATAACCGCCAGATGTACTTCTGCTACCCGCTGCTCTTGCTGATTTCTTTGTATGGATGTAAGGTTTTGTTGGAAAAGATCAAAGAGAAAACCATCCGCTGGCAGATATGGGCGGGGGCGCTTCTTGTGTTAGGGCTAGCCTATCCGGTGTATTTTATGGTACGCTACCACCCTTACCAATACGATTACTTCAACTTCTTGGCCGGGACCAAAATGTCCGATATCAAGAAGCGTTATACACTGGATTTTTGGGGGTTGTCCTTGAAACAAGGTCTGGAATTCATTGTTAAAACCGATGCGGATCAGCGTATCCTTGTTCAGGTGTATGATGGGTCACCCTATGCTTACAATATATTACCCAAATCCGATTGCGATCGTTTGGTGTTTACCAATGTTTAACCAGAATACGTTATTCGTAATTACTACAATAACCCATTTGACCCATATGGTCCGGGGAAAAAAGTATATTCAGTAAAAATGGGAGACACTGACATTGTGACTGTATTCAAAGTGGATCCTACCCCTAATCATTTGCCGTAACTGGATAGCAGTGTCATGAAAAAGAAACTGATACCTGTCATTACCATATTTTTATTCTTCAGTCTCTATATTTTTCTGGGATATTCAATTTATCGAGATTACGGGGTTTCTACAGATGAGCCAGTTGATTATCTCAGGGGGCAGGTAGATTTCAAACGCTTCAGCGGCGGGACTCTTGAACAATTTCAAAAAGACTGCTCGATGATAAACAGCACCTATGCCTGTTATTATCCGGCGTTTTTTAGCATGGTTCTATACCGGTTTGCACCTTATGGGGGTAAAGATCCTGTCGTGTTATTCAATCACTGGTGGTATGGACCCAGCGGAGACACCCAATCGATTTACTTGCATCGCCATCAATTGACCTTTGCTTTTTTTGCATTTTCCGTCTTTATCTTTTTCCTGATCGGAAGGATGATCTTCAAGGATTGGAAAATCGGCCTTTTAGGCTCGCTGTTCCTCATTATCAGCCCCAGGATTTTCGCACAATCCTTCTATAATCCCAAAGATATCCCCTTCCTGAGCTTGTATATCATCGCCATCTATACTTTATTATTGTTACTGGAAAAGAAAAATATTTTCACAGCTATTTTGCATGGCATAGCGACTGGTTTATTATGCAGTACGCGCACACCGGGGTTGATCCTTATTCCGGTTACCGTCTTTTTCTATTTATTCGATCTGTTTTTAGCAAAAGCTAATTGGAAGGATTATTTTAGAGCTTGCGCCTTCTTTTTTACTATCTTGATTATTGCTGCCACAACAGTGTACTGGTTCACTCCTATTCTGTACACTGATCCAATCGCTAATTTTATAAAAATTTTCAATATAATGAAGCAGTATCCATGGAACAATTACCAGCTTTACATGGGACAAAATATCAAGGGAACTGTTCCCTGGCATTATCCCCTGGTCTGGTTCGCCATCAGCTTCCCCGTCTTTTATCTATTGCTATTCTTGGGGGGCGCAGTTATTTTGATCGCCAGATCGATAAAGTCCAGGACACGTGAGCATTTCCGCGCCTTGCGAGATTTATACCTGGTTGGGGCCTGCGGCGTCCTTCCAATTGTTACCGTCATCCTGATGAAATCCACCCTTTACAATGGCAGCCGGCAATTGTATTTTGTCTATCCAGCCTTGTTGTTGGTCTCTTTATATGGGTTCAAGGTCTTGATCGATAAAATTCGCCAGAAAACTCTACGCTGGCAGCTATGGACGATCATTATCCTTATCGCCGGGTTGGTATACCCGGTTTATTTTATGATACGCTACCACCCTTATGAATTTGTCTACTTTAACTTCCTGGCTGGCCCAAGTATGTCCGCCGTCAAAGAAAACTACGAATTAGATGGCTGGGGGCTTTCGGTCAGAGATGGCCTGGAGTTCATCCTCCAAACCGACGGTTCCAACCGCATTTATGTCACCCTTTCTGACGGCCAGCGGCAAGGCTATTATATCCTACCGCTCAGCGATCGAGGCCGGTTAAGAATTAATTCTAATGCTGGATCGCTGAACTATATTATTACCACTTATCGATACGCTCCGAAAAATTTAATAACCGGGGCAAATATATATTATTCCATCAAAGTCGGCGATGCAGCGATTTTAACCATTTATAAAATACCCAAAAAATGAGCTATTGACTGGCCTCACTGCCCGGCCGGTTTTTTTTCTCGAAGAACAAATAGGTAAAACCAATTCCGTTGAGCAGCAGCTCCGCCGCGGTTCCCAACAATCTAGCTACCAGGCTTAGATAAATTATTTCCTGCGAAGGAAGCTGATTCTGGAACCCGAGCAGCAAGATCATTTCACGCGTGCCGATACCGCTTGGAGCGAATACATTGACAGTTCCGAGCATCCAGGCAAAAGAGCTGACTCCCAGGATGTAAGCAAAATTGGTATATTGCGAGGAAATGCTCTTCAAAATGAATAAATAGGCCAGGCCCTGAAAGATAAAAATTATAGAATAAAGGAAAAACCAGGCTGCCAGTTGGCGAAAATTGGCCTGGAGATTTATCCTAAAGCGTTTGAGCGCTGGCAAAATTAATTTAACAACCACTGCCAGGGCCCCGATCAACAACAGAATAATTACAGCCACTAACCCCGCCTGGATTTGTATTTTAAAGAATTGTGGAAATCCAAACAAAGACACCAGGCCGGCGCCCACAACTGAGGCAAGGATTTCCACCACGTAACACCAGGAAGCCGTGCCTGGGTTAGCGCCTAACTGCGTTGCAAAATAGACCCGGCTGCCGGCAGCAAAGATGGGCGTGGGCAGGTACCTGGCCAGGGATGACTGGAACCAGAACCAGAAACCTGAGCCCCTGGCCCTTTCCACTCCATTCCAACGCAGCAAAGTTAACCAGTTTACTGCTTGCAAACTAAAAAAGGGGACTTCACACAACAGCGCCAGTCCCAGCCAACCCCAATGGATCGACCAGGTCTGGCTACTCAACTGAGACCAGTTCTGAATAATGTATTTAGCAATATAGGCCAGCGTCAAACAGGTCACCAGCCAGGTGACCAATTTTTTATATCGCTGCCAGAGTTGCTTGAGGCTGGAGAACCGGCCGGTTATCGATAAATCAACTTTCATTGAGATCCTGGTGAGACACGACTTGCCGGATTTGGCTTAAAACATCCGTGCGCGTAGAAAGCATCGAGTTCAACATCTCTGCCAGGAGTCCATTCAGGATGGTCTGAACCCCAACGATGATAAGCAGTGTTCCCAATGTCAGCAGGGGTCTGTCGCCGATGGTTTGGCCTCCAAACCACAATCCGACCAGGTAAAGGTCGATGATGACGCCTACCGAAAAAAACAACAACCCAATCCCACCGATCAGGTGCAGTGGGCGTGTCTTGAAGTTAGTTAGAAACAAAATCGTGATCAGGTCCAGGAAACCGCGCGCGTACCGTTCAAGTCCATATTTAGATTTCCCAAATTTGCGTGGGTGATGTTCGATGGCAATCTCGGTGATCTTAAATCCCTGCTTGAATAAAATCGCCGGGATATACCGGTGCAAATCTCCATACAGGTTCAAGCCTCTTAATGCATACCTTTTATAGGCCTTGAATCCGCAGTTATAATCATGCAGATCTAAACCTACCATCATGGAAGTGACTTTGTTAAACAGGCGCGACGGTAATGTTTTTTCTAGCGGATCTTTTCTCTTCTTTTTCCACCCCACCACCACATCATAGCCTTTTTCAAGTTGCTCGAGAAAACGCGGGATTTCAACCGGATCATCTTGAAGATCGGCATCCATAGAAATAACAATATCGCCTTTAGCCGTTTGAAAACCTGCCTGTAATGCCAATGCTTTACCGCTATTGGTAAGCATTTCAATCATTTTTACTCTCGGACATTCCCGAATAATCTCCCGGCAGATCTGATTGGTATTGTCTGTGCTGCCATCATTGATCACCAGGATTTCATATTCTTTACCGGTTTTAGACAACACGTCGTTCACCTGGGGTAGCAGATCAGGTAGACTCTCGCACTCGTTGTAGGCCGGAATAACAATCGAAACTTCAGGAACTGATCCCAGATCGCTCATCTTATTCACCAGAAAAAAAGTAGTCGGAAGAAAATAGCTTATTGGGATTTACCGTGGAAGGAGTCCATCACAAGGATTCCCAAACAGCCAGGGAATGATTTATTATAACATGCCAGGCAATGAAAACCTCCCACCCGCAGTTTGGGCCCGATTTAGCCCGCATGGGTGGGAGGTATTATGCAAAGCTGGCGCTTACAAATTCAGGCTGGACAAACAGCAGCTTTCAATCTTTCTTGACTGCTCGAAAGACCAGCGCCGCCCCGGCCAGGATCAACAGGGCCGGCCAAAAAATGTCCGTCCTCAGCCAGCTCAGCCAGGGTATGTTTAGATTTTGCACTAAGAAGATTGCCCCAACGATCACCAGGCCAATCCCAAGGAGTTTAGCCGCGTTGGGATTCGAGTGGTGTACCGCCTGGCGGAAGTCGGCCCCCATTTCACGCGCCCTCTCGCCGAAATCAGAGGGATCGAACGGCCGCCCACTCTCCTCTACCGCTTCATCGCTGGCAGGAAATATCAGCCACAAGACCAGGTACAGCAGCACCCCGAACCCGCCGGTAAGCGTAAACAAGACAAAAAACAACCGCACCAGGTTTGAATCGATGCCCAGGTACTTTCCCAACCCGCCGCACACCCCGCCCAGCATGCGGTCCGCCCGGCTGCGGGACATTCGACTTGTGTTCATTGGTAATCCTCCTTCTTTTTCTGAAGAAGCCGGGTTTATCTATAAAACCCGACTTCTGACCTTAAGCTATTGACTTTTCCTGATCATGTTCCTGGTGAGGAAAAAGACTCCCAATAGGATCAGAACGACCGGCCAGACAAAATTGGCAAATCCTGCCGTGGAAAATGAAGCCAACACGCCCAGCGCCAGCAAAACAGCCGCCGGGATCCATGGCCAGGTCATCCTTCGCCCGCCGGTGGGCAGAATGCCCAGCAGGGCGAACGTGACCGCCAATCCCAGGAATAAATAACCTCCCGAATCGATACTGTGCACGTGCACGGCGTCGACCCCAGCAACCACTGCCAGGCTTACCATCACGCCGCCCGGGATGATTGCCCACCAGTTCTGCGGCGCCACCAGATAGACCAGCCAGAAGCTCAGGCCGATGCCCCCCAGCACCAGCGACCCGCCATAAGGAGCAAAGCCCGGTGCCAGCTCATTCAGGCCAATCAAGGCGCCGATGCTCACCAGGGTTACCCCCGGGATGGCCGCCCACCAGTTGGCGCGGGTTTGAAAAAGCACAACCAGGAAGGCCAGGCCAGCCAACACGAACAGGGCCGCCATGAAAACCGGCCAGAAACCACTATTGAAATTTACCATTCGCAGGGTCTGCAAAAGCGCCGCCACCCCAATGATCAGCAAAAACACCCCCAGAACCACCCGCCAAAAAATTGGTCTCATCCCAAACACCTTTCCGGGTTCATTGGGATTTGCCGTGGAAGGTTCCCGGATTTTGGGTTTGATTGTGCGTATGCACGCTCAAACCCAAAATCCGGGGGTTCACCACGGAGATTCCCAAAATACCCCTTTCCATTTAACGAATGTCGATTGAACCAACCCCGGTCTCAACCCGGATATCGGCCTTGTTGGCTGCCGTGCCGTAACCTGGCGTCTCGTAACCGCCGGAAACCTGCGGAAAGCGGCTGGTATCCACGCTGATGCCCGCCAGCCCGCTCTGGATATAGATGCGACCCGCCACGCCCTCCGGCAGGCGCAGACTGACTGCCGCCGCGCCCGACTTCACCGCCACCCGGGTATAGCCGGCCTGGGCAGGCAGGGTTATTTCCGTAGAACTGGCTCCGGTCTGAACCTCCAGGACGGAGACTTTCAAATCGGTCAGGTCGAGCGTCGATTCGCTGGCGCCGCTCTCCAGGTCTAGCGTAAGCGCAATTGAGCGGTTGAGCTTCAGCTCCCAGGCCAAACCGCGACCGCCCAGCGTGCCGGGGAATCCAAACCACACATCGTGAGCCGTGCGCAGGCGCGCCTTGACCCGCTCACCATGCCGGTGCACAACCACGTCTGCTCCGCCCACACAGGCACCGGAAAGCAGCTCGCTGCCGTTGGGCAGCGCCCCGATGCGCAGGCTTCCTGCGCCATGCCTGATGCGAACATCTGCTTCAGTCGCCCCTTCCAGTGGAATCGATACGGCTTCTTCACGGAAATCTCGCCGGAACACAGCCGGGCCTAACAAAAACCAGATGCCCACCAGGATCAAGATCAACGGCCAGAATATCGCCCAAAAATTGAAAACTAACAGACCTAACTGCTGCATCAGGAGCAGCACACCCACCAGGACGATCACGATTCCCCAGAACAAACTGCTTCTACGCATGGCTTCCTCCTATTACCGGCGGCGCAACAGGCTGCGCACAATGATCAGCAAACCTGCCGCCACCAGCAGCAGCGGCCAATAAGGGCCCAGGATGCTAAAACCCCCGAAAATTGGGCCAAAGATCGAGCCAAAGATCAGGAACAAAATTACGCTGACAATGATCTGGTTCAGGCCGCGCGAAATCGAGCGGGGAACCCGGCTCCCCAGGATGCCGGCGATCACCATGCCTACCCCGGTAAAACCGGGGATCAGAGTCCAGGCATAAGCCCAGCTCACCCAGTTGCCGGTCAGGTTCTGGTAATACAAGATCCCCCCAATGCCGGCTACCACGCAAGCGCCAATCGCCGTTTCAGGCGCCCCGGACAAGAGCCCGACCACCAGGATCAGCGCGCCTACCCCCACGATAATCAGCGGCCAGGATAAGGTCACCCTGAACCAATCCGCCAGATTTGGCACCAGTTGTAAGACCAGGAACGCCGCTCCAAGCGCTACCAGGAGCACACCCACTGCCAGACGACTTCGTTGACCCGCATTCATATCTACCCTCCCAAACTAAGCTGTTTTATGAAACCCCAACCGGTAGGGTTAGTTTCAGGATTCAAGCTTGAATTCATTATAGCAAATTAATCCCTTAGATAATGTATACGCACTGGCCTTAAAAAGGTTGCAGATCAAACCTTCCCTTGCGAAGGTTCTCCGGCAGCGCCTGGCGGAGGGCTGGCGCTGCGACCCGCGGCGTGATGATACCCTCAAACTGCACCCCTCTCTGGTGGATTATGCCCTTTTATCCGAGTCGGAGAAAGAATACGACCGCCTCACTGCCCTGGAAACCCTGAAAACGATCACCGCCCTGGGTTACCGCCTGGTAAAGGCAAACTGAGGGTGGAATTATAAAGCCAAACCTGATCTCATGGTAAAATTCCGCTTGGGCAATTGGTTAAATGCGCATTTGCTTGCTTGCCAATGAAATCTTCGCCTGGGGAAAAATTGGAGGCTTTGGCCGCGCCACGCGTATGATAGGGCGTGAGCTGGTCAAGCGCGGCTTCGAGGTTACGGCGATCGTTCCCCGGAGAAATAATCAAAAGCCGCTCGAATACCTGGACGGGATGCGCGTCCTGGGTTTTACATTTCGCAATCCCTTCTCTGCTTTTCGTCTATATAAAGAAGCAAATGCCGATATTTACCATTCAGAGGAACCTTCGTTCGGTACATTCCTGGCCATGAAAGCCATGCCTGGGCGCAAGCACATCATTACCCTTCAGAACACGCGCAGGCTGGAGGATTGGCTGGCGAATCTACGCTATCCTTCGCTGAACCAGATGCAGGTCCTGACAGATTGGCTGTATGAAGACAACCCATTCACCCATTATGCCATCCACCATGCCAATGGGTTATTTACCGCAGCCAAATTCATGAGGTCGAGGGCGAAAGAGATTTACCACCTCATACAGGAGCCCGAATTTCTTCCAACCCCGGTAGATATTCCCCAAAGCATACAGAAATCGGTCACACCCTTCGTATGTTTTGTTTCCAGGTTGGACCGGCTGAAACGTCCCGAATATTTTCTGCAGTTAGCGCAATCTTTTCCGGAAGTCAGATTTATTGCCGTAGGAAAAAGCCGTGATCCTCTCTACGAGCAATCTTTACGCGACCGGTTTTCGGGTCTGTCAAATTTGTCTATGCCTGGTATGATCGACCCTTTCCAAAGTAATGAACTTTCCCAGATTCTTGGACAATCCTGGATTCTGGCCAACACGTCACCAACAGAAGGTCTCCCCCTTGCATTTGTTGAAGCGGCAGCTCATCACTGCGCCATCTTGAGCGCGCTGGATCCGGACGGCTTCACGACCAATTATGGTGTACAGGTGACCGGGAATGATTTTGGGGCAGGTCTGCGTAAGCTGCTCGACCATGATTTCTGGCGTGTGCAGGCCAGCAAGGGATATGAGTATGTTAGTTCCACCTTCTCAACCGAAAAATCGATTGACCAGCATATCCGGATTTACCAATCTTTGTTCTGACATAACCCCCTATACAAATATCAGGTACAGGGCTTGACAACTTATCCTTTCCCATTATAATCTGACTCAATCGGGATATTATTTATACAAATTGGAGTGATAGATGTTTACTTGCATGTGTCTGAGGCGGGGATTGTAGTTACCGCCTGGCGTTTAATAATGGCATAAATATCTCCCACGGTCAACTGGGTCAGGCGGCGAACTGCACAGCCCCGCACAACAATCAAGGGGTTGTTACTGCGTAAGCAGGCAGCAGTTCGCTGTTTATTTAACCAGTTGGCCGTGTTTTAATTAACTTTTTTTAGAAATATAGGAGTAAGAAAATGAAAATCGCAAACGATGTTACCAAATTAGTTGGCAATACCCCCCTGGTGCGCCTGCACCGGGTTACCGAAGGCAGCCTGGCCGACGTGGTGGCAAAGCTGGAATTCTTTAACCCCGCTCACAGCGTCAAAGACCGCATCGGCGTTTCGATGATCGATGCCGCCGAAAAAGCCCACCTGATCAAACCCGACACGATCATCGTCGAGCCCACCAGCGGCAATACCGGCATCGCTCTGGCGATGGTTTGCGCCGCCCGCGGCTACAAGCTGGTGCTGACCATGCCTGAAACCATGAGCAAAGAGCGCCGCATGCTGCTGCGCGCCTATGGCGCCCAATTGATCCTCACCCCCGGACCTGAAGGGATGCCCGGCGCCATCCGGCGCGCCGAGGAGCTGGTCCAGAGCGACTCACACTATTTTATGCCGCAGCAGTTCGAGAACCCGGCCAACCCGGAAATCCACCGCCGCACCACCACTGAGGAAATCTGGCGTGACACCGACGGGAAAGTTGATTTCCTGGTCGCCGGCGTGGGCACCGGTGGGACGATCACCGGCATCGGCGAAGTGATCAAGGCGCGCCGGCCGTCCTT
The DNA here is from genome assembly GCA_963820415.1 of uncultured Chloroflexia bacterium. Lineage (GTDB taxonomy): Bacteria > Chloroflexota > Anaerolineae > Anaerolineales > Anaerolineaceae > CAWFZT01. The sequence continues at coordinate 562,127 of CAWFZT010000008.1, forward strand.
CAAGGCCATCGCCGTCGAGCCGGATGCCTCGCCCGTGCTTTCCGGCGGGCCGAAAGGCCCTCACCCGATCCAGGGCATCGGGGCCGGTTTCATTCCCAAGGTGCTCAATACCGGCATCTACGATGAGATCATCCGCGTGAAGAACGACGACGCCTTCCAGACGGCGCGTGCTATGGCGCGCCTGGAGGGCCTGCTGGTCGGCATCTCCTCCGGCGCGGCCGTTTGGGCGGCTTTGCAGGTCGCCCGCCGCTCTGAAAACTCGGGCAAGTTGATCGTCGTGATCATCCCAGATTTCGGTGAGCGTTATCTCAGCACGCCGCTTTTCGCCGACCTGGCGGAAGAGAACAGATAAAACGGTGAATTATGACCAACCTTTTTAATTCCTTCAAAAATGACATCCAGTCCGTCTTCGAGCGCGACCCGGCCGCCCGTACCCCCCTTGAGGTCGTCTTGACTTATCCCGGCCTGCACGCCCTGTGGGGTTATCGCCTGGCGCATTGGCTCTGGACGCATGATTTCAAGTTATTGGGAAGAGTAGTTTCGCAGCTCGTGCGCGGCCTGACCGGCATCGAGATCCACCCCGGGGCCATTATCGGCCAGGGTTTCTTCATCGACCACGGCATGGGCGTGGTAATTGGGGAAACTGCCGAAATCGGCCACAACGTGACCCTCTACCACGGGGTTACCCTGGGCGGCGTCAGCCTCGAAAAAGGCAAACGCCACCCCACCCTGGGCGACAACGTGGTGGTCGGCGCCGGGGCGAAGATTCTCGGCGCCATCACCATCGGCGATTCCAGCCGCATTGGCGCCAACGCCGTGGTGGTAAAGAATGCGCCCGCCAATTCGGTGGTTGTCGGAGTGCCCGGCCAGGTGGTAATGCGCAGCCACCCCTCTTCTGACGAGCAACCCGACCTGCACCACGACCGCCTGCCCGATACGATTGGCGCCTCCCTGGCCTCGGTGATGTCCCGCCTGGAAGCGGTCGAAACCAAGCTGCATATGCATGTCTTCGACCACCTTTCCGTGGCAGCCGGCTCAACCGGAAACGGCAATGGTAATGGCAATGACGGCGGAGACAATGTCGGCAGCTACCAGCCGACCCCGCACGCTCCCGATCACGGCCTATGGCGCGGCGAAGACTTTATGATCTAAAACGGGAACCCATGCTGGCCATCGGAAGGGTATTGCAACTTTTTAGTGGTGGTCATCATGCTTGATCAGGCTGCTTATATCTAATCTTTCTCCCAGCGCCAGGTCAGCCCCATCGGGATAGAATTTGCTGAAACCACTTCCCGGGGAAAGAGTGACTTCCCCAAAGATAATTTTATCCTGGACGGCATACAGGTCGATGCGCGCAAATATCAGAGCCTGGGAAAGTTTCTGAGCAATCTCCAGCATCTCGCCCAAACGGGCGGGCTTTGGAATGATCCGGTTGGCATTTGGATAGGCTAAACGCCATGGCAATAAGTTCCATTCCAAATCATAGCGATTTACCCTGTGATCCGTAAAACGGTCGCTCTCCACCACAATAATACCAGGCTTCCCGTTGAAACAATAAATCTTGTAATCATTGATTGCCGCGCCTGAGCCAAGGTCATCCTGCAAATATTTTTCAACGATTATTCTGGGTTTGATCTGTTTATAGGCCAATTCCCGTGTGTGAAAATAATAATTTTCCTTCTGCCAACCCCGCAGTTTTATCCGCTCGGTATCCCATTTCAGCTTGTTTTTATCCGGGCAGATAATATTCCAGTTTGAACCGTGGGTCATTTTAATCACGAAAGCATCCGGCAGTTGGTCAATCTTTAAATCCTCAACCCGCTCGTAAACTCCGTACAACTGGTTCAGGATATATTCCAGGCCTTTTTCTTTCACATACTGCCTGACCTCATATTTATCGGCCAGCCTGGACAGGCCGTCAGGGCGATAGTTCAATTTTAAGAATTGAATTTTTTCGTTGAATGTCCTGGGATTGTTTAAATCTATGTCCCGTCCAAAAGACTTTTTATATTTCTTCTTTATAAACTGTTCGTCGGAAAGCAGCGCCGCCGAGATCTTGTAGTACCACACCTTGATCCAGCTTTTTACTCCGACCGGCGCCTTTTGCTTCACGAAGTTCTGCATGGCTTACTTTTTCTTTAGACTGTCGAACAGACTGCTGATATCTATTTTTTCTCCCACCCTCAGGTCAAACTCATCTGGATAGAATTTGTTGAAGCCGCTACCCGGGGAGAGCGTGACTTCCCCAAAGATAATCTTATCCTGGACGGCATACAGGTCTATCCGCGCAAATATCAGCCCCCGGGAAAGTTTCTGGGCTATCTCCAGCATTTCATCCAAGCGGGCGGGCTTTGGAATAATCCGGTCAGTATTTTGAAAGTTATATTGCCAGGGTAATAAGCTCCAATCCAAATCATAAAGATTGCGCCTGTGATCCGTGTAACGGTCGAGGTCCACTCCAATGAAATCCGGTTTCCCATTGAAACAATAGATTTTGTAATCGTTCAGGGGTGTGCCGGCGCCACGGTCACCGCCCAAATATTTTTCGACGATGATTTTGGGTCTGATCTGTTTATAGACCCATTCCCGTGTGTGGAAATAGAAATTTTCCTTCTGCCAACCGTGCAGTTTACTCAGCTCTGTATCCCACTTCAGCTTGCTTTTATCCGGGCAGATAATATTCCAGCTTGAGCCGTGGGTCATTTTAATCACGAAAGCATCTGGCAGTTGGTCAAACTTCAGATCCTCAACCCGCTCATAGACTCCGTACAACTGGTTCAGGATATGCTCCAGACCCTGTTCTTTCACATACTGCCTGACTTCATATTTGTCAGCCAGCCTGGACAGGCCGGTTGGGCGATTATACAATTTTAAGTATTGAATTTTCTCGGTAAATGTCCTGGGATTGTGTAGATCAATTTCCCTTCCGAAGGACTTTTTATATTTCTTCTTGATAAACTGTTCGTCGGAAAGCACCACCGCCGAGATCCTGTAGTACCACGGCTTGATCCAGCTTTTTACCCAGACTAGCGCCTTTTCCGTCACGAAGTTTTGCATAGCTTACTTTTTCTGTAGACTGTCGAACAACCCGCTGATATCTAATTTCTCTCCCAGTACCAGGTCAACTTCATCAGGATAGTATTTGATGAAACCGCTTCCTGGGTATATGGTGACTTCCCCAAAGATGATTTTACCTCGGACATCATACAGGTCGATGCGTGCAAAGATCAACCCTTCAGAAAGGTTGTGGGCAATCTCCAACATTTCACCCAGGTGGGCGGGTTTTGGAATGTTCAGGCCGGAATCTGGAGATTTTCTACGCCAGGGTAATAAATTCCAGTCCAAATCATAAAAATTTAACCTTGAGGTCTGTATAGCGGTCACGAACCACCAGAATGGTTCCCGGAGTCCCATTGAAACAAAAAAATTTGTGTTCACTTAGGGATGTGCCGCCGCCATTGTCACCGTCCAAATATTTTTCGACGATTATTCTTGGTCTGACCAGTTTATAGGCCCATTCCCGTGTGTGGAAATAATAATTTTCCTTCAGCCAACCCTTCAGTTTAATCCGCTCGATTTCCCACTTCAGCTTGTTTTTGTCCGGGCAGATAATATTCCAGCATGAACCGTGAGTCATTTTAATCACGAAAGCATCCGGCAGTTGCTCAAGCTTTATATCCTCAACCCGCTCGTATACCCCGTACAACTGGTTCAGGGTGTACTCCAGACCCTTTTCTTTCACATACTGCCTGACCTCATATTTATCTGCCAGCCTGGACAGGCCGGTTGGGCGATTGTACAATTTTAAGTATTGAATTTTTTCGCCGAATGTCCTGGGATTGTTTAGATCAATCTCTCGTCCAAAAGACTTTTTATATTTCTTCTTGATAAACTGTTCGTCGGAAAGCAGCGCCGCCGAGATCCTGTAGTACCACACCTTGATCCAGCTTTTTACTCCGACCGGCGCCTTTTGCTTCACGAAGTTCTGCATGGCTTACTTTTTCTTTAGACTGTCGAACAGGCTACTTATATCCAATCTTTCTCCCAGGGCCAGGTCAGCCTCATCCGGATAGAATTTACCGAAGCCACTTTCCGGATATAGGGTCACTTCACCGAAGATAATTTTGTCCTGGACATCATACAGGTCGATCCGTGCAAATAACAGCCCTTCAGAAAGTTTCTGGGCAATCTCCAACATTTCACCCAGGCGGGCGGGCTTTGGAATGTTCTGGACGCCTATTGGATATCTTTTACGCCAGGGTAATAAGTTCCAATCCAAATCATAATAATTGAGGGTGAGATCCGTGTAGCGCTCGCGGGCCACCAGAACGGTACTTGGCTTGCCATTGAAACAAGTAATTTTGTAGTCGCTCAGGGATGTGCCAGCGCCACGGTCACCGTGCAAATATTTTTCGACGATGATTCTGGGTCTGACCTGTTTATAGGCCCATTCCCGTGTGTGATAATAATAATTTTCCTTCAGCCAACCCCGCAGTTTAATCCGCTCGGCATCCCACTTCAGCTTGTTTTTATCCGGGCAGATAATATTCCAGCGCGAGCCGTGGGTCATTTTAATCACGAAAGCATCCGGCAGTTGGTCAAGCTTTAGATCCTCGACCCTTTCGTATACTCCATACAACTGGTTAAGGATATGCTCAAAGCCTTTTTCTTTCACATACTGCCTGACCTCGTATTTATCGGCCAGCCTGGACAGTCCGGTTGGGTGATTGTACAATTTTAAGTATTGAATTTTTTCGTTGAATGTCCTCGGATGGTTTAAATCAATCTCTCGACCAAACATCCGTCGATAGCGCCTTTTTATAAATTGTTCGTCGGAAACGAGCGCCGCCAGGACCCTGTAGTACCCCACCTTGATCCAACTTTTTACCCAGACTGGCGTCTTATCCGTAACGAAATTTTGCATGGCTTACTTTTCCTTTAGACTGTCGATCAGCCCGCTGAGATCTAATTTCCCTCCCAGCGCCAAGTCAGCTCCATCCGGATAAAATTTACTGAAACCGCTTGCTGGGGACAGCGTGACTTCCCCAAAGATGATTTTTTCCTGGACATCATACAGGTCGATGCGCGCAAAAATCAGCCCCTCGGAAAGTTTCCGGGCAATCTCCAGCATTTCACCCAGCCGGGAGGGCTTTGGAATGTTCCGGTCAGCATTTTTAAATTTTCTGCGCCAGGGTAATAAATTCCATTCTACATCATAAAAATTAACCCTGAGGTCCGTAGAACGGTCGAGAGCCACCAGAATGGTACCCGGCTTCCCATTGAAACAAAAAAATTGGTATTCGCTCAGGGACGTTCCGACACCATGGTCGCCATCCAAATATTTTTCAACAATGATTCTCGGTCTGACATTTTTATAGACCCATTCCCGTGTGTGGAAATAAAAATTTTCCTTCTGCCAACCCAGCAGTTTAATCTGCTCGGAATCCCACTTCAGCTTGCTTTTATCCGGGCAGATAATATTCCAGTTTGAACCGTGGTTCATTTTAATTACAAAAGCATCCGGCAGTTGGTCAAACTGTAGATCTTCAACCTGATCATACACCCCGTATAACTGGTTGAGAATATACTCCAGGCCCTTTTCTTTCACATACTGCCTGACTTCAAATTTATCGACCAGCCTGTATAAGTCCTCTCGGTGATAGTTCAATTTTAAGTATTGAATTTTTTCGTTGAATGTTCTGGGATTATTTAAATCAATCTCCTGCCCAAACGACCGTCGATAGCGTCTTTTTATAAATTGTTCGTCGGAAACGAGCGCCGCCAGGATCCTGTAATACCGCACCTTGATCCAGCTTTTTACCCAGATTGGCGCCTTTTCAATCACGAAGTTTTGCATGGCTTACTTTTTCTTTAGACTGTCGAACAGGCTACTTATATCCAATTTTTCTCCCAGGGCCAGGTCAGCCTCATCCGGATAGAATTTACCGAAGCCACTTTCCGGATATAGGGTCACTTCACCGAAGATAATTTTGTCCTGGACATCATACAGGTCAATGCGTGCAAAGAATAGCCCCTCAGAAAGTTTCCGGGCAACCTCCAGCATTTCACCCAGGCGCCCGGGTTTTGGAATGTTCACGCTGGCATTTGGAGATTTTCTACGCCAGGGCATTAAATTCCATTCCAAATCATAAAAATTAACCCGGAGGTCCGTAAAACGGTCGCGAGCCAGCAGAATGGTAACCGGCTTCCCGTTGAAACAATAAAATTTGTATTCGCTTAGGGATGTTCCGGCACCATGGTCGCCGTCCAAATATTTTTCGACGATTATTCTGGGTTTGACCTGTTTATAGGCCCATTCCCGTGTGTGGAAATAAAAATTTTCCTTCTGCCAACCCCGCAGTTTAGTCAGCGCTTCATCCCGCTTCAGCTTGGCTTTATCCGGGCAGATAATATTCCAGTCTGAACCATGGGTCATTTTAATCACGAAAGCATCCGGCAGTTGGTCAAGCTTTAGATCCCCAACCCACTCGTACACCCCATACAACTGGTTGAGAATATGCTCAAAGCCTTTTTCTTTCACATACTGCCTGACCTCGTATTTATCGGCCAGCCTGGACAGTCCAGTTGGGCGATTGTACAATTTTAAGTATTGAATTTTTTCGTTGAATGTCCTGGGATTGTTTAGATCAATTTCCCGTCCAAACGACCGTCGATAGCGCCTCTTTATAAATTGTTCGTCGGAAAAGAACGCCGCCAGGATCCTGTAGTACCACACCTTGATCCAGCTTTTTACTCCGACCTCCACCCTTTGTGTCACAAAGCTCTGCATGGCTTACTTTTTTCTTAAGCTGCTGATCACCACTGCCAGCAGCCCCAGCACGCACACTGTCACCAGGCCGATCCCCAGCGCATGCCGGTTGGAGGATTCGAACGCCGGCAGGTCGGGCAAGACCACTTTCTGCACGGTAGGAGCAGGGGTGCGGGTCGGGGCAAACGGGCGCATGGGCGTGCGGGCTGTTTTGGTAAAGGTGGGCGAACTCGTCACCGGGAAGGGTGTGTCGGTCACCGTGGGAGAAAGGGTGGGCAGTGAAGTCCCCCTGACGATGATCTTTTGGCCGACAAAAATGACCGGGTTGGTGGGCGACAACTGCTTATTCAGCTTGACCAGATCGGCGATCTTGACTCCGTAGGCAATCGCAATCGCCCACAGGCTCTGACCCGGCTGGACGACATGCACCATGCTCCCGTCCGGCATGGGGGTCACCGTGATGACCGCCATGATGACCGCCGGAGTAGGTGAAGGGGATGCCGCTTGCTGGGCTACCTGTCCGGCATTGCCGGCCTGGCCAGCCTGTCCGGCGCGGCCGGCTTGCCTGGCGGCCACCAACTCAACCGGCTCAGAGCCAATCTCCGTACCAGCCTGGACGGGCTCTACTACCATCCCCGCAATCAGTAAAAATAGAATGATCCAAATTGTAAAGAGGGAAAAGTAACGGCGCATCGTCTTATGATTATAACCGATGCGCCGCTCGAATTACCCTGCCAGCTCAGACACGCTCGCCTTCAGACAATCCTTTCGCCCGGGGCGCGCCCCATATCTTCAGCCGCTACCAGAAAATCGGTGGCTGAGATCATTCCGACCAGGTTGCCCTCATCATCTACCACCGGCAGGTGGTGGATATGGTCCTTGTGCATCAAGACCGCACATTCCTTGAGGGCCATCCTGGTGTTTACCGTAATCAGGGGGCTATTCATGATTTCGCGCACCAAAACATGCGCTGGATTGCGCTCCTGGGCGACAATCTTATCGCTGATATCTGTTGAAGTAACGATGCCATAGTCAGGATTGGTTTCCGTCCTGTTCACAATCAGGCTGTGGATATAGCGCCGGCGCATGACCGCCAGGGCCTCAGAAACGGAGCTATCCGGGTCAATAAATACTACCAGGTCCATCATCCAATCACGTACGAGCTGCATGTTGACTCCTTTCCCAATCAAGCCCTCTTCTTGGTTCTCTGGGAATTACCGTGGTGACATTCCATGGTAAATCCCAATGAACCCTCTTTTTATCAGTATAACAAGCTAAGATTAAAAAACAAGGAGATATTGGCGCTGTTTCAGGGGCAAGCGCGGCTATCCAGCAGCCGCCTTTCCGAAAGCGCGATTGCCCGATTAAAGCAATTTCTCGATATCTTTCCAAAGTTCAGGCAAGTCCAGCGCCTCACCAAACTGCTCTACCCAGAACCGGATGCGCTCGGTATCCAAATCGGGGTGGTTGTCGGCGATTGCCTGAATATCTCCCAGGTCTTTCTGCCGGTGGGCGATAGCTTTCATGACAATTAAATCTTCTGGGGTTGGCAATCGTAATTTTATCGCACCAATTTCGACGATTTTACTTCGCTCCACCATTTCAACTTCAAAGGGGAGCGTGCCCAGGGAAATATCGATATCTGTTCCGCTGGCATGGTGCCGCAATAACAGCATCCGGCTTTTCCGAGCGAAAGCAACCGGGTCAGAAATTCGTGGCTCGATCCCATATTTGGCTGCTTCGGTAAGAAGTTTGGGGATTTCTTCTAGACTTAACAAGAAAACAGCATCCAGGTCGACTGTAAATCGAGGAATACCTAATAGGCTGGCTGCCACGCCGCCAATGATTACTCCCCGGTCATTGAACTGTGAGAGCAGACTTTGCAAAGCCTGAATTGGGGCTAAAAAAGGGGTGGCGCTTTCGGATGCTGGCTGGCTGCTTTTTCTTTTAGCTTTGCCCATCGTTCAATTACTCCTGCTTCGCTAAGATCTTCTCGCAGTAATCCCAAACCTCTCGCCATAGCATAAGCGCTGTTTAATTGCCGCCAGCGCAATTCAAGTGAAGCCACCCTCCGCTCCTCCCTAATGAGAGCTTCTACCTCATCCCAGCCAGCCTGATAAGCTTTTAAATCATCTTTCAGTGTCATTGAACCATTATAGCATGGCGATTTATAAAAATTATCTGTGGCTGCTTGCCTGTGCTCCAACGGAGGCTGGGCGGTCGTACCCCGCTTTCGCCAGAGCGCTAAGGTAATTTTTACCATCTTTAATGGCAAGCGCGGATATCCAGCAACTGGCGCGTCTCGTGCATGGAATTTTCGTATGCCTGGACGACCTTCACACACGGGCTGTTAAGCCGGTCGCGCGAGGCAAAATCCAGGTCGCCCCAATACAGGTTGTCAAGGTAGACATAATCGAACCCGGCTGCCTTTAACTTAACCGGGTCCGGCGCTGCCGCAAGCTGCTTCCAGGCCGGTTTTTCTTCGAACCAGGTCAGCGAAGAATTAGTCGCCCGTCCAAACACAGTTGGAGCGCGTGAAGGGCTTGGGTCGAAGATCAGCGCCCCCGGTTCGAGCTTATCCCAATAGTATTTGAACATGCGCCCATCCAACTCGTTCAAGAAATACGACTCGACCGGTTTGGGGATGGCGATCATTTCCACGGCAAACAGCACCAGGCCGCTCAACATGGTCATCCCCAGCAGCATGCCTGCCAGATTTTTCAACACTTGCGCCCGGTGTTGCACCCAATTCCACCCCAGCGGGATGCAGTAAACCAGGCACAGGTTGACGAAGGTATACAGGCGTGAGGTATTGCGCACTCCCGTAGAACCTGAATACTGGACGAACAGCATCCCCAGCGATAGCACACCGGATAGGATGAAAGAAGCTTCGTACCAGCGCCCACTGCGAAAGGCTTTCATACCCCACAGGCACACCAGCGGCAAAACCAGCAGCAGCGGTCCCAGCTCAGCCAGGGCGGCGATTAACTGGTACCCATTCAACAGCGACAGCACTCCCAGGTGCGAAGAGACGACTGACGGCGTAAGCGCCAACTGAAAGCCGATGGTCTGATAGGATACCTGCGACTGTCCGTAGACGATATTTTGCAGCCAGTTGCGGGCGAGATCGGTGAAAGCCCCGCCTTCCAGCAGCGAAAGCAGGTTGCCGGCCACCACCACTCCCCACCAGGCCATGAACGCCGACGGCAGGCGCAGGGTCTTATTTTTTACCGCATACACGAGGGTGATGATCACCCAGGCCGCCAGGCTGAGCGCCAGGCCCGTCTCCGACAGCAGGCCAGAGGAAGCCACCAGGAATACCGATACCAACCCACCGCGCCAGCCGCGCCAGCGGTTGAAGGTCAGCAGCAGCGCCAGCAGGGGTACATAGATCATCAGGCCAGTCGCCCCGTTGAAGGCCACCACCCCCGGGTTGAGTATCCCGTTCGAAAAAGCAAAGGGGAAAGGAAAAGGCCCTCCTCCGTCCATGCCCCAACTGCGCAGCAGTGCGCTGGCCAGGTCGGCGCCGCTGGTCGAACCGCTGCCAATCATCTGCACCGCCTGCGAAATGTGGTTTAAGAAATCCGGGGGCAAGAATAACAGCAGCCAGCGCGTGCCCGTGCTAAAAGCCAGGGCCGCCCCGCCCAGCAGACCCGCCAGCCGGCTGCGGGTCAGGCGCTGTACCCAGATAGCCGCCAGCAGCACCGCCAGCCCCAGGGAAAGCGCCCGCGCAAAATCCAGGGAAACCCAGGGGAAAAGATCTCCCAGCCGCACGACCTGCGCCGCCACCAGCAGCAGGAAGTAATGATAGCCATACGGCACACTGGGATCCAGACTGAAATGCGGCGGAACGTCCCCGGTCGCCATCAACGAGACCGTGGGCAAGTGGGCGTAATCGTCGAAGATCGCCATTCCCCGCCCGATGGCGTAAAAGAGCGCCACCAGGGCCAGGAAGGCCAGCCACTGCCCCGGCATAATCGCTAAGCTCCGCAGTGAGAACAATGAACGTAGCGAGCGCCGTCCTACACGCCCTCCGTGCCCTCCGGGCAGGGCAAAGGCCAGCCCAATGATGAAAACCAGGGCCACCCCAATCCAGCAGGCCAGCCCAAAAGGCAGCGTAAAAGCCAGAAAATTGACCAGCAAATCTTCCATCACCAGGCCTATCGCCAGCCCGACGAAGGCCTGCTCGTTGGAGCGCAGATTGAAAGCCCTGCGGGCAATCCACATCCCACCCAGGCTCCACAGCGCTGCCCAGCCCACCAGTGAAACGATCTGCCCCAGGTTGCGCATCAAAAAGCTCACGGTACCTCCTGCTGCGCCGGACAGATACTCGGATCCGCTAAGGGCGTGCTGCGTGGCACAAGGATTTGCGTCGAAACCTCTTCAAAGGTGATTTTCGGCTGGTAATAGCACATCAGCGGTACGGTCACCCAATGAACGTAGGCATTATTCTCCTGGCTGAAATTATTATCGATATCTTTATAGGTCAACGCCAGCGGTTCGGTGATGATCATTACAAAGCGATGCGCCGCCAGGTCCTGGTTGAACTTCTGGAAATAAGCTGCGTTGCCGGCCATCGCCTGGTCCATCAGGTATTTCTTTTCGTATTCGACCACCAGCGCTACATTGGTCACTTCGCCAAAGGTCAGAAGCTGGCGGTCATCCAGGAACAGCACGCCGCCGCGCGGCTGGGCCTCAGCCACGTTTTGGCGAATCGACGCCAGGGCAGTCTGTACCTTGTCTTTTGAAGGCAAGACCAGCGGTGAGCCGTACTGGATGGCGTAGACAGCCGGCGCGATCAGCGCCAGCGAAACCAGCGCCACACCCCAGGCGCGCCTTGGGCCGGCCTGCGTGCAGATATCGACCAGGTTTTTCCAGGCCCAACCTGTCACCAGCGCCAGCGCCAGCCAGAACATATCCAGGTTGTGCAGGTTGCTGCCTCCGCCGATCTTGGTGCTGGCCACCAATCCCACCCCCAGGAAGGCCAGGCTGGGGACCAGCATCCCCAGCGCCTGCCACAGATTGACTTTCCAGGAGCCCTTTAAAGCCAACCAGAGCAGAATAATGACCACCGGCCCAGCCACCCACAACATGCCAAGCAGGATGCCCGGGGTGTAGGTCGAGTTGGGGAACAATCTGTCCCACAGCAGCGGTTGGCGGTTCAACCCGCGTGAGGGGTCGATGACCAGCGACACGGCCGCGCTGGCGGCTGGGCTGCCCTGTATCCAGGCCACCAACTGGGGCATGAACTGCCCACCGAAATAGCCGGCCAGGCCCAGGCTGACCGGTCGCAATAGCTGCTTCCACTGGTCTTTCCGGAAACCGGGGTCCGGCTCGTCCAGCAGGGCCAGCATGCCCGCCCAAAGCCCGGGTGCATACGTCCAGGTCCAGCGGCTGAGGTTGGCGTAGTATCCGGCCAGCAGCACCAGGGCGCAGCTCAACCACAGCCGGCGCTGCCGCACACCTATCACCACCAGGATCGCCGAGACCACCAGCGGCGCATAAATGGGCCCCTGGCTGAGAAACAGGAAAACCCAGAAAATGAAGCCAATCTTCCACAGCCAACTGGCTACGCCGGCCGCCCCGCCCTTGCCGCGCAGGACCACCGTAAAACCCAGCAGAAGCGGGAATAATATCCACGTCAGCGCGTCCCACAGGCGCACGCCCCAAATGCTGACATTAGGGACCAAGAAGGCCAGCGCCCACAGGAACTGCCGGCCAGAAGAGATGAAGGTAAAAATCGGCGTGACCGTCGGGTTGAGGTAGCGGCTACTGGCAAACGCCACCGAATAATCCCACAGGCGGTTGCCTTCCGACCAGCTCAGTGTGAAAGGATAATCGACCACCCGCGAAACCCAACTGGCTGCCGCGAAAAGAGAAGCCGCCACGCCCACCGCCGCCGCCAGGAACAGCAGCCAGTTGAGCGAGGTAAGCCGCGGCTGGAGGATAAAAGTAATCGCCAAAGCTGCGCCGATCAGCACGCCCAGGCGGAACCACAGGGTAAACTCGTACAGGCCAAACGCGCTGTAGATAAACAGGTACGCCGGCAGGCAGGCCAGCAGAAGACCCGTCGCCAGGCGGGCGTAAAAAGGAGCGCTTTCGAGCAGGTTTTGCAGCTTTTCCAGCCAGCCCGGTTTCTTCCTGTTCCAGGTCAACCCCAGCCCATACACCCATGCCGTCGCCAATCCCGCCAGGCACACCAGAAAAGCCAACAGCCTTTTGGAGCTCAAGGAAGGCGCGTTACCGATTAAGATAAAGTGCTGGTAGAAATCTTGCAGCGGTAGCCACACTAAAAGGCCGGTCAGAACGCAAGCGCTGAATGGCAGGAAGCGTCTCTTCATGCGCAGTTCCTCACACATTGCTCAAAGAAATCCAGGCGCATTTTCTCCTTCGATACCAGGTCGATGCGTGCCGCAATCAGCCTTCGCTCGATGCGCCTGCCGCGCATGCCAAAAACAAAGTCACGCACCCTGGCAGTTTGCGCCTGAATATTATCTTCCTGGTTGGGAATCTTGAGAATGGTATCGCACTCCAGGTCTTTGAGGTCGGTATCTTCGTAGGGCAGCACCAGGGGAATGCCCAGGGCCAGGTATTCCATCGTTTTTAATGTAGAGCTCTCGAAAACTCGCTTACGGTGCAAGGCCAGGCTGCTGATGGCCACGTCGGCGCGGCCTAGGGCCGCCAGGTAGTTTTCCCCGGCAAGATAGCCGAGAGCGTGAAGATTGGTGGGTAATTCTCCGGAAATTTCCCCGGCAGTATATCCCACCACGTCGATGGTCAGGTCCGGGTTTTGACAGGCGAAAGCAATTAACTTATCTACCCCGTGCCAGGCGTTGCCCGGCGAACCGACAAACACCAGGCGCGGGACTGGATTACAGGGCGCAGGCAGGGCCGGAAACTGGACCAGGTCGATCCCGTCGGTAATTACCCGCGTGGGCCGGTGGTAGCGGGAATGCAAACGCTCCTCGGCCAGCTCGCCCGAATTAACCACCAGGCCGGCCATCTTGCGCAGGATCAGGCCGCGCGTCAGCAGGTTGTAGTAAAAATAAAACCTTCCGACAAAGCGATGCTGGTCGATATCGTTGGTGATATTTTCCACCACCACCGGGGCAATCTTATGCATATTCTCCAGGCCGTAAATGTAAATTGCCATCCTGAAATAGATCATGTCGGGCTGGTAGGCCGCCACGGCAGCCAGAGTTTTACGCAAAGCCTGCACGCGTGTGTACTCACGCGTCAGCATGCGCGTCACCCCTTTGCCGCGCTGATATTCAAAATACTCGGCCGGCAGCAGGTCATCTTTGGGACTTTGCGCGTACATATGCATGAACAGGCGCACGTCATGCCCATTCGCCTGCCAGCAGCCGATCTGCCGGGTGATTTTCTTACCTACCCCGGTAAGGGTGGGTCGCGGCCGATGAAGAGTCAGGTAAGCAATGCGCATATCGCCAAAAAATCCCTTGGATTCAACCGCAGGCCAGCAGCCCGCCTAGGACGCCACCGGCGGGTCGACGGGAGCTTCGGGAATCGATCGATATTCCTCGACCGCCTCCCTGGCCGGCAAAATCTGCGGTAACCACACCACTCCCGGCAGGGTCTGCAGCAACATGAAAAAGCGCGTAATCAGCGCCAGCGTGGATGCCTGTTCGAGGGTAGCCCCCAGTTGCATGTAAAGGGCGGCCATGGCCACTTCGCGCACCCCGTATCCGTTGACCGAGACCGGCAGGAGGGTCAGCAGGTAGGTCAGCACGTTGATGCCCATCACCTGGTAGAGCGCCACCTGGATGCCCAACCCCCGCGAGATCACCCACACCCCCAGGAACATGACGAAGTTCGACAACCAGGAGATTACAAAGGCCAGCGCCAGTTGCCAGGGCTGTTTACGCCACAATATCAGGGCTTCTTTGACCTGCACAAAGGTCCGTTTCCATGGGCGTTCTTTCTTCTCGGCCGGGGCCTTCGTCCCGGCCATGCTTGCTGGGGCCTTTGCCCCAGCAAGCATGGCGCCTCCGGCGGCCTGCCCAATTTTCAGCATCGAGAGCAGTTGGGCGCCAAAGGTAATAAAACTAAACGGTAGGGTGATGAAAAAAGACAGCATGTTGAGCAGGCGGTCCATCACCACCGAGGCCGCCCCTACCGCCCAGCCCGTAAAATAGCGCCGCACGTAGACGATCCGCACGGCGTCCCCTCCGATCGTAGAAGGTAAAAAGTTGGAGACGAAGGCCCCTACAAAGACGATTTTGACCGTCTCATAGAATGAGACCGGCGCCGATTGAGCGCGCAGCAGCACGTGCCAGCGCGCCGCATTGGCCAGCATCCCGGCGTAATACAGCGCCAGCGCCGCCGGAATCAGCCAGCCGGACAGCAGCATCAGATTTTTCCAGGTGGTATGCCAGTTCTGGTGCGCCAGCAGCCAGGCAAACAAACCCGTGGCGACGGCCGTCCCGGCCCAGCGGATCCAGCGTTTCTCGAAATGGAATCGGCGCGGGGCTTTCATCCCACATCTCACGCCGCTGCCAACCCGGCCAGGCTGTTGAAAAGGGCCGAGTTATCCAGTTGCGCCGCCTGCTGCGGAATGGTCAGCGCGTAGACCGGGATACGCTGCACCACCTGCTGCAGGATCGCTTTTTCGCGCTGGCGCCAATCCGCCGCCAGGCTTTGCCATTCAGCCGCCGGCAGGCACTTGCCGACCAGCTCTAGATAATGCCGCGCCTCGTCAAAATTCATCTCCAGCAAGTCGTCCACGGGCGCCTGCTCGGGCGGCAGACGCTTCAATTGAGGCTGGCTGGCCTGGCCGCGCTCGAGCAATACCAGGGCAGCCGGCGAAGCTTTCATAACTACCGAGTGCCCGGGCCACAGGCGCGAGAGGGAACGCGCACCGGCCACTTAATGCCCGCCAGCGTGCGCAAACGCCACCAGGCCTCCAGGCGCAGGCGTTCTGCACCGGTCAAGACCTGCCTAACCTCCGGGACGGGCCCCAACAGGCTGCGGTAAACGTGCGCCCGCGTCAGGTAGGCCAGGCTTTCTCCGCTGGCGGTCAGGAACACGTAATCGTCCGCATGCACCGACCATTCCGGCCCGCCCCGCTCCAGCAGCAGTGAGGTCAGGGTGGTCTTGCCTATCCCGCCCTGGCCGGTCAGGATCAGGCTGCGCCCGCCGTGAACCACCGCCCCGGCGTGCAGCATCAGCGCATCCCGGAAACTGACCAGGTAGCGCAAGCTGTGATGTACCAGCATGTGGTGGATCAGCGAGACCGACAGCGGGTTGCCATAGGCCTGGATGGCGACCCGCTCGGGCTGCACGCTCACCCAGTAAGCCCAGCGTGCCATCATCTTATGGCTGGCGCGGGCGAACCCTGCCTCAGGTACCTTGCCGGATAGTTTATGATAAACCAGCTCAACCTGGGGAATGTCCTGGGAGAGCTCCCCCTCAACCTCGTGCGACTGGCATTCTTCGGCAAAAAAACGCCGCGCCACGGCATCCTCCGTAATGATTTTTTCTCCGACCAGGTTGTGGTAATTAAAGAACAGCGCAGGCAACGCTTCAGCTCTCATTTATCGACGGGCAACTCGGCTAAAAATTTTATCGTATGATTGTACCACACCGGCCAGGTCGAACTTTTCAGCCACTTTGCGGCTGGCCTGCCGGTAAGCCAGCAGAGTTTCCGGGCTGCTGAGCAGGGCACGCAGCGCCTCTTCGAAACCCTGCGGATGCTCCAGGTCGACCAGGAAGCCGTTTGCGCCCACCCCGGTCTCAACCAGGTCGACGTTGCCCCCCACCTGGCTGAGCACCAGCGCCAGCCCCATGGCAGTCGCCTGTACGCCCACCACCGGCAGACCCTCGGTGAGCGAAGGCATAAACAGGATGTCGCTGTGCCTGAAGGCCTCGATGACTTCCTGCGGGGTCACCCAACCGGGTAGGCTGAAGCGCTCCTGCAGTCCCTGGCGGGCGATTTCCTGCTCGACTTCCCCGCGCAGATTCCCATCCCCCAGCAGGCTGCACGTCCAGGGTAGGTCTTTCACCTCCGCCAGTGAGCGCACCAATTGCAGCGGGTCTTTCTGCGCCACAAAGCGCCCAGCGAAGATCACCCTCGCCGGCTGGTTGAGGCGGATTTCGCCCGGGTCCAGCTCCTCCAGGTCGACCCCGTTGAAGATGACCCGGATATCCACCGGGTAGCGCGGCAAGGCCAAGCTGCGCGTGAACTGGCTGACCGCCACCACCTGGGCCGCGCCTTTCCAGATCGGCGGGGTAAACGGGGCGACCCAGCGGAACCAGCCCCCCGTCTTTTCAGGTGAGCCGCCCGGCACATCCCCCAGGTGCACCGTCAGCACGTAGGGCACACCGGTCAGGCGCGAGACCACCAGGGCCGCCGCCCCGTTGGGCACGGCAAAATGCACGTGGATCACGTCCGGCTTCCAGGCGCGTACCAGGCGCAGGGTCGCCCAACCACCCGCCAGCACGAAGCGCGCCATGGCGCTCAGGCCGGCTCGGAAAGGCTGCCTGCGCCCGGAGGCCAGCCGGTGGATCTTCACCCCATCCTGGGTCTCTTCACGCGGCAGGTCTTTCCATTGGGCGGTGATGATCTGCACCTCATGCCCTAGCCGGGCAAATCCACGCGTCAGGTCCTGCACCACCCGGCTGCCTCCACCACCGACCGGCGGGTATTCGTGGCTGAGCACCAGGATGCGCATCAGAACTGCGGCTCCTCTGACTTTTCGACCGGCTGAAGGTTGACCGTTTTGCGGATCGTATAGGTGGGCTTGCCCTGCGATTCATGGTAGGTGCGCATCAAAAGCTCGGCGATCAGGCCCATCAGGATGGATTGGAAGCCCAGGATGGCGATCATGATGCTGACCGAGAAGAACGGCGAAGCCACCACCGAGGTGCTGAAGGTTACCCGGCGCACGAACAGATAAAACAGCACCGCCAGGCTGATCAGGATCAGGCCAATTCCCGTCCCGCCGAACAGGTAGATCGGCTTGTTGGCGTAGCTGCTCAAAAATTTGACCGTAAACAGGTCCAGCACCACCTTGAGCGTGCGCTCCAGGCCGTATTTCGCCTTGCCAAAGTGCCGTGGATGGTGGTTCACCTTGACCTCTACGATGCGCGCCCCTACCGAATTGGCGTAAACCGGGATGAAGCGGTGCATTTCGCCGTACAGGTGGAAGCCGGTGATCACCTCGCGCCGGTAGGCCTTCAGCGTACAGCCGTAATCGTGCAGGTGCACCCCCGTGACGGTCGAGATCAGCCAGTTGGCCAGGTTGGAAGGCAGCCTGCGTGTGATCAAGGTATCCTGGCGATTGATCCGCCAGCCGCTGACCACGTCGTAGCCTTCGTTGATTTTCTCCAGCATGAGCGGGATATCGGACGGATCGTTCTGCAGGTCAGCGTCAATCAGCACCACCACCTCGCCGCTGGCGTGGTCGATCCCCGCAGCAATCGCCGCCGTCTGCCCGAAATTGCGCCGCAGGCAGATCAGGCACACGTGCTCGGGGTCGGCCGCTGCCAGCTTTTCCATCTCCTGCAGGCTGCTATCCTGGCTGCCGTCATCCACCAGGATCAGCTCCCACTCTATCCCCAGCGGGTCGAGCGCTTTGGCGACCGCCTCGTACAGCAGGGGCAGGTTTTTTTCTTCGTTATAAACCGGCGAAACGATGGATAATTTCATGGCTCTCTCCGGAAAATGCGGATTTGTGCGCCGTCTTTACAGGTAACCAGGGGCTGCGTGGCGGGCAGCTCGTTGAATTCGGCCGGTGAAATCTCCTGGTGCATCTCCCCTTTATACCGCCAGCCTTCCACCAGCACAAAATCGGCCTGGTGCAGCCACTCCTGGGCCAGGTCGTCGTTCCAGTAACCGTACTTGAAAAGCTGTGGGCCGTCGCCGCCGGTGCGGTGGGAGTAACCGTCGTTGAGCTGGGGCGGGAAGATGCGCACCCCCGGCAAGTAGAGCAGCGGCGCCGGCGCCAGGCCGCCGTTCCAGAAGACCAGCGACCCGGGCGGGATAAGGCTGGCCAGGTGCGCCCCGGCCGTCTCGTAGGCTGCGAGGATGTCCCCGCAGGCCGGGTCGGCGTCCCCGCCCCCCAACACCAGGGTGGGGCTGAGCGCCACGCCGCACAAGAACAGCATCAGCAGCGCCAGGCTTCCCGGCGCGGCCCAGTGGGTGCCCTTCCGCTTGCGTCCCCCCACCGCCAACGCCGCCGTGGCTGCCGCCACGATCAACAGCCCGGCCAGCAGTCCGGCCGCCAGCGGCAAGATTACCAGCAGGTGGTCGTAAGTGACGTTGAACTTGTTGTTCAGCAGGCGCCACAGCTCGGTCGTCCCGGGCAGCACCTGCGCCGAGCGCAGGCGCGGCGCAGGCAGGTTCATCAGGATCGGGTCCAGGTCAGACATACCCGCGTAAGCCGCCCCCACCGCCACCCCCAGGGTGGCGATCAGCGCTATAACCTGCCGCACGGCGCCCGGCCTCTTCTCCCAGGCGCTGAAGGCCACGGCTGTCAGCAGCAGGCCGGTCTCGCTAAAAAACGACAGGTAGAGCGTAAAACACGCCTGGCAATAATCCGCCCCGAACGCCGCCGCAGCGTGAGCGACCGTCAATACCAGCAGGCTAGCCGACAAAAGCACCGCCGCCTTGAAATGGGCCGGCGACTTCCAGGCCGTCGTTTTGGGCCACAGCAGCCAGGTGCACAGCACCCCCACCAGGGCGATGAAATGGTGGCGGACGGCCATCCAGAAGGCAAACAGCTTGCCTTCCAGGTTGGTGTTCGGGTTCCACACTGCCGTGCCGCTCAGCGCCGGGCGCAGGTTGTCAATGAAGGGCAATAAGCCACGCGGCGCCCAAGCCAGCCACACCTGCAAAATGTTGGGCCAGTACACGGCATGGAAGATCACCAGCGGTAGGGCAAACCCGGCCAGCCCCCACCAGCCGGCCCGCTTGCCGTGCTGCCAGAAAATATACGCCAGGGCAAAGGGCGCCATTACGATCATATTCTGGCGCGTGACCACCACAATCCCCAGCACGATAGCTCCCAGGCTGGTCCGCCACAGCTTTGAGCCCCCTTTCCGCGCGTCCGGCGCGGCCAGCAGCAGGAAGAACACCCACGGCAGCATAGCCGCCACCAGTCCTTCCGAAAGCGCCTGGGCGTACATCTTGACCAGGATCGGATCGATCGCTACTGCCCACACCACCCCCGCCGCCCACCAGCGCCCGCTCAGCCGCCGCGCCGTCAGCCACAGCCCGGCCAGCATCAGCACCCCCAGAAGGATGGCAAAATAGCGCCCGGAGCGCAGCCCGGGGCCAAAGACCGCCTGCACCCAGCCCGGGATCAGGAAAGACAGAGGCATCTTGTTGGTCAGCGGGCCGTAATCCTGGTAAGGCCGGTAAACGCCCGTCACGAACAGATAGCCCTTGTAGAGATAACCGCCTTCATCCAGGGTCGGAATGATCTGGTGGATATAAATGGCCGACTGGAGCACGTATAAAAGCACGCCCAACCCGGCCAGAATCTCTGCCAGCCAGGCCGTCGATGCGGCGCGCCGGATAAAAGTTTTCAGGAAAGTCATGCTACCACTGCTGTGGGAAAATTATAACATGGAGAGAGCTGTCATCTGTCTGCTTTCAGGTCTCAGAGAACTGTCATTGCGAGAGAGCATTCCCATGCGAACGAAGCAATCTCAACCGCTGTTACCCTTACGCTGGATCGAAATCGCCGTGTTCATGCAGCGGCGGGTCTGTGCTTACCTGTCCCAACTAATTACCCTGATTGACGTTTCCCGGTATAGGAGGCGACCCAGTCAATATCAGAATTCCAATCAAAATAGGCTCCGGGTCGCCCCGGCCTGGCGACAGATATGTGCGGCGGAAAAAATTGGCCTTATTTCGGCTTCAAACCCTAACGGTTTCCGAAAACCGTTAGGGTTTTACCTATAGGTGGGCGACTTGCAATTGCGGCGACAAGACGACCCTCAGGCTTGCCACCCAAACCCGGTGATCTAATTTTCCCAGTTTGGGGGTTTTTTAATTTTCAATTAACCTGAGCCAGTATACTTAATATACTTGATCTAATTAGTATAAAAAGTATGACCAATTTGGTTGATAGTAAAGAAAGCCTATTATGCCTAACCACGCTGAAACCGCTCTGAAACATACACCACACAACCACCTGCTCCCAACCTCGCTGGTTGTGATTGCCTTACTGCTCATCTTGACTGCCTGTCTGATCACCTCGCCTAAACCTCCTTCCACGACGCCCACCTCAACCCCAACCCAAATCCTCTCTGCTAATGGAGCGGCTCCCTCTTCCACCCCTCAAAAAACCGCTGCGCCGAGCGCCACACCACCGGACAACTTCACTCTCCAGGGGACTTACGAAGCGGTCAGCGATATTTTAAATGCCAGCGGCGGAGAGGGCTCTGTTCACACACAGTCCCACATGACCGTTCAATTTACCCTCAAATCCGCCCCTGGCAACCACCTCACCGGCACCGCCCAGGCTTCCTATACTGAAAGTTACACGTTCGCCGGACCGGGCTGCAAAACCTCCTATAACGCCGGCCCCTTGACCTGGACATCTACTCTGGAAGGAACGTACGAGAAACAGGCTGACGGCAGCATGAAGATTGGTTTCCTGGCCAAGCCCGGCCATGGGCCCTGCTTACCAGGCAGACAAAATATGCCTTGGCAGCCTTTCCCTGACCCCTGACTGGCCCGGGGGAGGCGGTCTTCTTGTCAACGGTAGCTCTGATACCCGGCAAGACATGAAACCCACCGAGCCTGGCGCCACTGGAGTAGACTATTGGACCGAACACATCGAGTTGGCGCCGCAGAATTAGTTAAACTTCTCCTTTTCATAGGTATGCAAAGCCAATATGTCTCACCAACGTTTCCCGTTCGAAAACAACCTGCACCCAATCGCCGGGTTTCAATCCCACTGGTCATAATCACCCTTTTGCTTGTTTGCATGGCCTGTACGAGTACTCCTCCTAAAGAACTCACGCCGACTTCGACCCCGACCCCGGTCATCTTCGGCAAAGAAGTGACCCCTACCCTGCCACCTTCCATCCCGGCAAACGCTACTCCAGGTACGTCAACGCCGGACAACTTCACCATTCAGGGGACGTATGATGAAGTCGTCGATGTGACGGTTACCGATAGAGGGGGTTTTGTAAGTGACAAGAACCATATGACAGCCCAGTTTACGCTGAAATCCGTCCCAGGTAACCTTTTGACCGGCACCGCCCAGCTCACCTATACCGAGGGCTACAAGATGGGTGGAAAGGGATGTAAAATCGCCTGGAGTGCAGGTCCCCTGGCCTGGAATCCTGTCCTGGAAGGGACCTACGCCAAACAGTCCGACGGCAGTCTGCAAGTTTTTTTCAAAGCCATGCCGGTGAAGAGTCCTGCCTTCACAGGCCATTCCCTGTGTCTCGAAGATTTAGAGACGGCGTCCTGGCCCGGCGCAGGCGGGATCCTCGTCAACGGGCGCTACGATAAGACCCGGGATTACCCGTCTACCGGCTCCGGCATCAGCGGTAGTACGCGTGTCACCTACCACATGGAGCTGGTCGCGCAGCCATAAAAGGCAAAACTCTAAAGGATTTTCGAATCCTTTAGGGTTTATGGGCCATCAAGCCGGGGCGACCCGGGTATCCTCCAGAGCTACGTTCTGACATTGACTGGGTCGTCCCTACGTAACCCTGGGGATTTGTACGGTGTCTGGTAAAACGATTGAGCATCCCTTGGTTACCGGTGGCAATTGGCTCCTCCCGAGTTTGTAAAAGACCTGCCGGGCTGCGCTACAAATTGCCACTGGTAGCTGTTTGCGAACAAGGTCAGCTTTAAATAACCCCACGTGGTCGCATTTCGGACGACTTCGCCGAAAGCAAGTGGACTTATTGGTGGTTCCAAGAAAGCCCCACCCGTGCCTACCACAAACTCACGGATACCCTGCGCGGCGGCCACCCCATCCGGGTCCAGCGGGATAAACCTCTCATATAGGTGATTGTGCCCGTTCAGGATAATATCCGCCTTAGCGTCATATAAATCCTCCCAGAAACTTTTCGCTGGTGTAAATTCAGGTTCTCTGCCCGAAGTAAACAGCGGCTCGTGCCAGAGCGCCATAATACATTTCTGGCGTGTGGCGGCCAGGTCTGCTTTCAGCCACAGCTCTTCAGGTGAACCGGTATGGCAGCCCTGGCCGCCAATTCCGCATTCAGCGTTGAGTACCACAATATGCCAGGTTCCTAAATCCAGGCTGTAATGCCCCCAGTCGCCGGTCTTCCCGGCAAAGTAAGCAAAGTAGGCTGTCCCCTGCATATCAGGGCCTCGATCATGGTTACCCATCACCGGATAGGTGCGGTCCAGCAGGCGGCCCCAAGTCGGGTTATAGCATTTTTCATAATTCCCTTTCGTTCCCCCATCGTTCGAATCATCTCCCAGGGTGAAGATCGGCCCGGATGTTTTTAATAACATATTGGACGTTATCATCGCCCCGGTGCTTTGATCCGGTGAATTGCCCCGGCACTCGGCAATATCCCCCGCCGCGTAAATTACAATCGGCGCAGTTTTTGCAGCCCCGCTGGCTGTTGTAGTTGGTGATGGACGGGTGGGTATTCGCGTTGGAGTTTTTGTTGCCGTTCGAGTAGCCGGCGGCGTTGGGGTGGATGTGAGGGTTATCGTAGCAGTGGCGTGGGAGACGGTGTATAGGGTCTGTGTGGCAGTCATGGAAGGCGTTATGGTAAACGTCGAGGTTTGAAAAAGTGCTGCCGGGTTTATCGCATCGATCTTTAGACCGCTAATCATACATAGTCAATGCCGATAAAAATCACTGCAAAAAGGGCTATTATTTTTAGCCTCATCTTACCTCTAAACCTCGTTTATCCTTTGCCAGGCTTCACGGCGCAGGCGTGGAGGAGCTGGTTGGTTTGACCATGATCTGTCCCAGCGAGCATGTCGCCAGAAAGAACATGAAAACCACTAAAATATATTTTCGCATAGCTCAGCTCCATTTTGCATACCTTTTATGGTTGGCTGCGCCTGGATATTGGTTTTGGCGTTCTGAAACGAGCAGCAAATCACGAAAAAATGAGGTATAAGTCGGTCTTATGAAGGCGAGGATTGACTATAGAACTATCAATACTTTACGAGGAATGCATTCTTCCAACCGCTGGAGGCGAATTCCAAAACCGCATATTGATCATCGATGGTGATATTGTAATATTCCTGGCCAGGGACGATGTCTTTCGGTATGGGGATATTAAAATCGTAGGTTTTCGCTTCCCGATTTACACGTCCGATGTTCAAAGTCTGGCTGAAGTATGGAGCGATACTATAATCGGAGCCACTCAGCACTTTCACCGTAATCTGTACAGGCAATTTGCTCCGTTGCTAATGATAGTGACGTTCATATTAACAGAATCACCCGGCGATGCGACTGCCGTAAGCTGCCCATCTCGCCCTAAGAACTCGACATTTGAAATGGAAATGATTGGGATCGGGAAATTCGGATCGATTTTGCGCATAAAAAAGAGATTGGGCTGATTTGGATCCAGTACGACTGAATTAAGCTCTGTGATCATCAAGCGCGGCAATGAATAAATGGCAGATGTGGCTGTATTTGCAATGCCTCTACTTGTTGTTACGGCTGCCCGATATCCTGCTTCCTGCAAGTCAGCATGAACAGTCTGATTATCCGCCCCACTTCCGCCTGGGTAACTGAATAGTTCCACCTGAAGTCCTAGCTTGTCCTCAATATCAAGGCGAGACCTGGCAAGTTCTTGCTTGACCTGGCTATCGGGGATAGACGCGAGGTCAGGATGGGTAACAGTATGGGATCCGACCTGGAAGCCATCCTTGATGCAGGCTCTAACTTCATCCCAGATCAAGTGATTGGTAGGGTATGCGGCCTCTTTGCTATCCCATGCATTATTTTGCCGATCTTTTTCACTGGTTCCAATTTTCCCGGTTGGCAAGAATATCGTCGCAATCAAGCCCTTAGACTTGAGGATGGGGACAGCCTGGGTGTAGAAATCCTGGTATCCGTCGTCGAAAGTGATTATGATTGGATGTTCAGGTAATGTGGCTTTCCCAGCGCGATAATTTAGAAAGTCAGTCAGGGTGATTGTTTGATAACCGTAAGCTTTTAGAGCGCTCATTTGCCTGGTGAACAGCTCGTCCGAGACCCAATATTTGGAATAAGCAACGCTATCTACCTTGTGGTACATTAAAATGGGGACGTTAACTGCAGGTGAAAAAGTCGCTAATATAACCTGCGCGCTCGAGGTGGATGCTATTTCATGTCTTGCCGGCTGACATGCCGCAGTTAAGATCAAGATAAAAAGCAAAGAAATGTGAATGACACAGTCGACCGCCCGGGGCATGTTTTCCTCTTAGACCGTTACTTTGGCTTGTCGCGATTATCGCGCAGAAATATCGTCTGGGATACCACCAGTTGCCAATGGTGTAGAAATCTAACGCCTTCCCTCTTTGCGTCTGGTCGCCCGGTTGTCTTTGTCCATTAGATAAGATACGATTGTGTAATTATCCCCATCAGGCGCATGCATCTGCAAGCAGGTCTGCCTTTTAAAATTCCCCTTGCTCTCTCCTCCGGCGCCGTTTGAGACGTCTCTTCCATTTTATTCACTATGACTGGCCACGGTTGCATCAGGGGGTTTATTTGTTTCCTCTGACATCCTCTTGAAACCAATCTAGTAGCCAGTCAATCTAAAATAGATGGATAAAGTTGCTTCAACTTGATGTTTGCATCAGCAATAAAGAACTGCCAATCCACCTTTGTCTGGTTTTTTTGTAGAAAAAAATCACCAAATTTGCATATGACAAATACTGCGTAATCCAGATCAATGTTTTGCCAGATTTTGCGCGATAATAATGAGTAGTTTCGCCTATCCCGTCCACATTGCTGAACCAAATTGATATGCAGCCTTTCGCTAAAGGCAAGGGTTGGGTGAATTAAACTTTCTTGATTAGTTCATTTGGAAAGGAGTTAAATAATTATGGTGAAGATAGAACGAACTGCCACTATCAACGCTCCGGTCGAGAAGGTCTTTGAGTACCTATCGCAGCCAACTAACCTCCCTGAGATTTGGCCCAGCATGGTCGAGGTTAAGGACTTCAAAGATACACCAGATCACATTGGCTCTACCTATAATTGGGTTTACAAGATGGCAGGTATGCGCTTCGAAGGAAGTAGCGAATGTGTTGAGTATGTCGCCAACAAGCGCACCGTTTCCAAAAGCAAGGGAAGCATCACGAGCACATTCGATTATATTTTTGAAGCAGTAGATAAACAAACCCGTTTAATTATGAAGGTAGAATACATCATCCCCATCCCACTATTGGGTAAGTTAGCTGAGACCTTCATTAAAAAGCAAAACGAACATGAGGCTGATGTATTCATGGCCAACTTGAAAGCCAGGATGGGAGATTGAAACCTAATCGAATACAGATCTGAAAAGACGGGCACTGCATTCATTGTGATAGGTGGTATAACATCGTGCTTAATTCGACCCCAACTTTGAGGGGGGAAAGTGCGGCGCTCTGCCTGCGAAGTAATTATTAGGTTTTTATGTATTGACATCCCGGTGATAAGTAAACCGTCATAAGTTTTTAGAAACGTGGAACGTCAAATTGAGGTTTGGTTCGTTTTGAGCATTCGCAGCTTACCAAAAGCTGTTCATTACGGCCCTATATTATCATAAAGTATGTTGACACAGGCATGATGCTTTAGATATCGCCAGAAGCGTTCAATCGGATTCAGGTCAGAATAATAAGGTGGCAGCCAGATGACCATGACGCGGTGTTCAAACAATCTCAAAGCGGCTAAAGCAGGAGCACTTTTGTGGTAAGAAGCGTTGTCCATCACCAAAACTACTCGTTTCGTCGGGTAGCGCTTCACCAGCAATTCTTCTAAAAAGAGGATGAAGGCCACGCTGTTCTTCGTCATGGCCGTTGTCCAAGTGATCGTGTCCTGGGGCCAGTGTAGCCACCAAAGACATTACCGTTTCTGCTTTTGACATGGCTGGGCAGCAGGAATTCGCTTTTGTTGCCCCACCTTCATCCAACAAGCTCTCAGCGGTGGATCAGGGTTACGGTCGTTTCGTCCATAAAGATGAGCTCGAAATCGTCTCCGAGGACCTTTGATGATGCTTTAATACAATCTGTTTTTGCTCTTCAAATTTGATTTTCTGGGCATTTCAGAATTCAGACAGCAAATCAAGACATTCCGCTTGAAGTATGTTTTTCTTGCCGGGAAAATTATCAGATCAGCAAGATATGTGGTCATGAAGCTCCCGGCAAAATATCCATATAAAGATGTGTATGAAAAATGCCTGGCATAACTTTTTTCCAAAAATATACCGGACAGTTTTTCTATTTAATCGGGACGTTGAAAACGTTACAGAATATTCGGTTTTGAGAAATTAATTGCGAAAATATATGCAGAATGGCAAAACAATGCTAAACTTAACAAAGTTCCGTCAAAATTTTCACCCATTTTGGGCGAAAATGATGGCAAATTTATTTCGACGTGGAATTTCGGTATAAATCAACTGGCCGAGTTGAGTGCAGCCAAGCTCAAACTCCTTTGAGATTTTCCGGACAGATTAAAGGTGGCAAGCATTGTTCACCAGTCTATCCAAATTGGCGATAGCCAGAGTGAGGTCTTAGATTTACTCGTGCATGGATTCAGAGCGGACCTGGGTGATAACCATCGTGGAAGAATGTCCATGACGATCGTCCAGGATATTGAGCAAATCCTGTAGAAAACGTGACGCTCTGAAATAGCGAGAGGTTCATTGTTATGGAGATTTTCCAGATTGATACCAAAGGACAGTTATTTATTTCACCGGATATCGATGACTGGCGCCCCCTTGCAGAGCATAAAATCACCGCCGTTTTCGATCTTGACGATGATCTGGATATTGGCATACCGGAGATTCCAGATCAAATGCTCTATGTTTACTTTCCCTTTGAGGATAAAGATTTACCAGATTTACATAGGCTGCATAGCATAGCACGGTTGGGAGCCCGCTTAGTGGAGGCTGGGCATGTTGTTTTGTCGCATTGTGGGATGGGACATAATCGTTCGGCCTTGTTGATGGGTGTAATGCTTACCTATTTAGGCCTAAGTGGAGAAGAAGCGGTGACCTTGATCCGTGAAAAGCGACCGGGTGCGTTGTACAACAAGATCTATGCGAATTACTTTAATGGGGCTACCGCGAACACACGAAGGACTCGTAGATAAGTAAACCGTCATAAGTTTTTTGAAACATGAAACTTCAAATCTGAGGTTTGATCATTTTGAACAATCATCATTTTCACTGCAGCTTTCACCACTTCCTCGATATTATCTGAAGTTTGTTGGCACAGGCATGATCCTTTAGAATCGCCAGAAGCGTTCAATCGGATTCAGGTCAGAACAATAAGGTGGCAACCAGATGACCATGACGCGATGTTCAAACAAACTCAAAGCAGCTAAAGCAGAGGCACTCTTATGATAAGAAGCATTATCCATCACCAGAATTACTCGTTTCGTCGGGTAGCGCTTCACCAGCAATTCTTCCAGAAAGCCGATGAAGGCCGCACTGTTCTTGGTCTTGGCCGTAGTCCAGGTGATCGTATCTTGCAGCCAGTTATAACCGCCAAAGATATGCCGTTTCTGTTTTGACCGGGGGTAGCTGGAATCCGTTCTGTTGCCAATGTTCATCCAACAGGCTCGCACGGTGGATCCAAGGTTACGGTCGTTTCGTCCATAAAGATGAGCTCGAAATCGTCTCCAGGACCTTTTTTTCAACTCTTCCGGCACTTCAGCTGCTTTGGCCTTGGCTTCCTTATCTTGCAAATGGCCTAAATCATACTTTGGACGACGATATCGATATCCTTTGCGTTTCAGCAAGGCTCGAAATCGGCTTTCACTCAGGCTAATCCCGGTTTTTTTCTCCAGGTGGGCTCGCAAACGATCAATCGTCCAGATGGTAAAGTCATACCCAAATTCGGATGGTTCTTTTTCAATCACTTCCAGCAAGGCCAGGCATGTACGCATCATCGGCTTTCAGCGGTCGTCCACTTTTGGGCTGATTGGCTAACCCTTCTACACCACCATTCTCGCCAACGATCAATCCAGCCATATATGGTCGGCTTGCTGACCGCTTGCATTTCGGCAACTTCGTTCCGGTTTATGTCCCAAATGAAGGAGGCGAATGGCCGTACATCTTTGTCGCACTTCTGGACGTTTATCTCGGCGAATGGCAGTTTCAACAGCTGTCAATTCTTGTTCTGTAAGGTGATAATCTCTAGCTTTTAGCATCCCTCAGTTTATCAGTTATTAAGGTCATCGACAATTACTAGTCTCTCTTCTTGATTTATATGCGACCCTATTCTTATCCACCTTCCACAATTTTGATTTCTTCCTCGCTCAAACCATATAGCTCGTACACCAACCGGTCGATCTGGGCGTCCGTCGCCTGGATCTGGCGCTGGAGCATCTCTTTGTCCTGCGGCAGCCGGGCGGCGGCAGCCTGCTTGTGCAAGGCGAGCATGCCCTCGACCAGCCCCACCATGCGTGCGTGCCGGGCGGCATCGTCGCGGTCAGAGAAGTTGATAGTGACGGACAGGGAAAGGTTTCATGTAATTAGTTTTGAATACAAAATACCCGCTTCGCAAACCATAACCAGTATTCGAGATAAAACACCACATTAACTTCGAATTTAATAGACAAAGCCAATAAAACTGCGTTTCTTGCCTGATATTTAAAGGCAAAATGCTATACACCTTGGTATTATCGATAAATACCCTGCACTTATAGTCAAATTACATCCCAAACGAATCTCTGGGGTAATAATACGCTCCTGTTCAAAGACATTCATATCGCGGCTTCTATGGCAAGAATACCGATAAGTGGGATTTTGTTTTTTCGTCGAGTACGTATCTCTGTCAATTCTTGCCGATATTCGCGTAACATAGGAATAACCTTTCGGATATTTGTTTCTTTCAATACTTTCTCCATCGAGAATCACTGTTTTATTGTTTTTTAAATCGCCCAGGATAGATACAAAAATAGGAATATGATCCAGGTTTCTATCTATGTACATCATCACCACGTAAAATTGGCTTTACCAACTCTTTCTTTATCTCAATTATTACACTCGACCTCTTCAGAATGAAGAAGATGTAAGTATTATTAGTTTCACTTTGGTATCGTAAAATATGAATATAATCTATACCAGTTTGCACCCCAACCAGAATTTCCTTTGTAATATTGCCTAAGTTAATAGGTTGTCGCCCAAGGGAATTCAAAATTGAAGGTATAGCTTTTTTTGTTAGTACCCAAGGTGCATCTGAAAATAAACTCAAGTAATCAAACAGTGAAGTCGTTATTTTTTAGAGCTAATAAATAATCCTCAACATCTTTTCCTTTTAAATTTTCAAATTCATAGTATAAAAATTGCTCTTTTTCAGATTTTCTTAAACTATAATGCCAGTATATGTAGATGTTTGATCAAAAATGGGGTTATTTCCAAAACTTATAAAATGATCTATTGCATTATTACTTATCAGAAAAATTTACGCAGCCCTGAACCGAAATCTGAATTTAAAAAGTTATGTGGACATATAAAACCCAATCTTCCATCTGATTTTAATAGAGAAATAAGGCTTTTTCAATAAAAAGTAGAGATAAATCAAACCGTTTTACAGCACTTTTATATTTTTTCTGAAAATAAGCAATTTCTGCCGAATAATATTCTTGTAACCCTTGAATTCGCAAGTAAGGAGGATTACCAATTACGGCATCAAATCCGCCCGCCGCAAACACCTGCGGAAAGGCTTTGTTCCAGTCGAAGACATTGACCCGGTAAAACTCTTCGTCGCCAAACATCGGCATCTGGCGGTTATCGTAGTAGTCCGGCCCGATCAACGAGTTGCCGCATTTGATATTCTCGCCCAAATCGGGCAGGATGCGCTCGCTCAGCCAGGAAAGCTGGCCAGGGGATTCGACTACCCTTAACAGTAATGACAGCTTGGTCACTTCCACCGCCTGGGCGTCGATATCCACCCCGTAAATGTGGCTGAGTAAAATTCCTTTTTTCTTATCCATGGTCAACTGCCAGCCGCCCTGCCCCTCCACCACCGCCGGGGCTTTGCCTTTCGCCCAGCGCCCCGGGTCGTTGTGGATATACCAGTCCAGGTACCAGTCCAGCAAAGATTGGTAAGCCCCCAGCAAGAATGAGCCGGAGCCGCAGGCCGGGTCGAGCACGCGCAGCGGTTGGTTTTCTGGTCCTCTGGGTTTTGGCCCTTGAGCAGCTCGCCCAGAGTGTGCTTGACGATATACTCCACGATGTAGGTGGGCGTGTAATACACGCCGCCCGCTTTACGCACCTCGGGCTTTTCTTCCACCCTGGCCTGGTGCCCGGCCGTCAGGCGAATCACCTTGCCCAAAAAGCGCTCGTACACCTGGCCGAGGATCTCGGTAGGGATATATTTGAAGGCATACGGGCTGAGCGGGTAATACAGGTGAGCCAGGATGTCCTTCAATACCTTGTCGTCAATTATTAAACGCAGCGTCAGCCTATCGGGATAGCTCGACTGTTTCTTTTCTTCATAAAAGTGGAACAGCCCGGAGTTGTACTTTTTATCGGCCTGCTTGAACAGGCTGACCAGGCTTTCGTAGACGTTTTTCCCTTCCGCCGCGCTGTGCAAAGCATCCTCTGCCTCAATGCCGCGCTCCTCGCAGATGCGCAAGAAGATCATCCGGTCGATGGTGGTCTGCACGGCGCTGTTTACTTCGCGCTGGCTTAAGGTGAGGTTGCGCAGGGCAATGTTATGCGCCAGGTCCTCGCGCCAGCGTTCCATTTCTTCCAAAAAGGCATCGTCCACGTCCGCCGTGCCTTTTTTGCCCTTCATCCCCTCCGCGAACTTATCGAAGGATCCTTTAAGCACCGCATCGCGTGAGAATTTTTCTCTGATCTCATCCCATTTTTCGATGTATTCTCGAAACGAATAGAGGTCCACCCGGTCACAGGCGGCCGGGTCGCTGTGTTTCGGCTTACTGCGGCAGTCGTAAACCGCCAACTGCTCAAAATCACTCAAAAGACTGAGGGAAAGTTTCGCCGACCAGCCATAGCGCCGCACCTGAAAAGCCGGTTCGGGATTGGCGGCAATGTTGACGGCTGGTTTCTTAGCCTCCACAAAAAACAGGGTCTTGTCGCCTACCCGGAAGGCATAATCGGCGGCTTTCGCCTGTCCTTCCACCTCTACCGATTGCTCGAGCATCACTTCGCGGTACCTTTCGGCGTACCCTTTGTGGTTTAAAACGTCCCAGCCCAGCGCCTCGAAGAACGGGTTAAGAAAATCACTGCGTAGCTGCGTCTCGTTGTACTTTCCCGCATGATAGGCGGCGCGCTGCTCTTCAAAACGGTCAACCAACTGGTGGATGCTGTCAGGTGCACTCATCAATGTAACTCCCCTGAGGATCTGGCCGTGATTTTGGATAAAAGGGCCTTCTCCCCAACCCAGGTAAAATTAGTATATAGCCGATAGTACCCCAGGGCAAGGCTTATTCCTTGAGGAGCCTCTAAACCTTCTCCCATCGGGAGTGGCGTGGTGAGGGGAACTATCTTTTTAGAAATGTTGGCTATAATAAATAAAGAGGCCGAAATCAACCGTCCCTCGCATCCGGAAATGTCATGCAACCTATGCTTAAGCAAATCTATCAATTCTTGGCGAGCAAATCCCAGAGCTTCATCCTGGTGCTGGCATTTTCGTTAGTTATTATCATTGGCATCCTCGACTACCTGACCGGAAGTGTCGTAGAGATCGACTTTTTCTACTTGCTGCCTCTGTCGATGGTAACCTGGTTTACCAGCACACAAGCGGGGATTGTAACGGCCGTATTGGCCACTATGGTATGGGCGCTTGCGAACAAGGTGATTAGCCAGATTTCCCAAATCGGGGCAGGGGACCTATGGAACACTTCTATTGAGTTAGCCCTTTTTCTTGCTTTCATCAGCCTTCTGTTATTGCTGAAACGTGAATTCTGGAAATTGGATGAATTAGCCAGCGAAGACTCTCTGACGGGAGTAGCCAACAGACGGTCTTTCAATCGAGTGGCCGTGGCGGAGATGAACCGGAGTCAAAGATTTGGTTCGCCGTTCTCTGTCGTCTATATTGACATTGACAACTTCAAGACCATCAACGACGCGCAGGGTCATAACGCCGGAGACGCCCTTTTGCGTAAGGTGGCCACCACCATCCGGGAACACTGCCGCAATGTGGATACGATAGCCCGCCTGGGTGGAGATGAATTTGCCATTCTTTTTCCGGAAACTAACGTCGAGGAAACAAAACACATTATCGAGAAGATTCGAAGTCTTCTGGCTGACTCAGTCGCCAACCAGAGTTGGCCGGTTACTTTCAGTATGGGTGTGGTAACGTTTTCTGAACCGCCTGCCTCCGCAGAAGAAATGATGGGGTTTGTTGACAGGGTTATGTACTCCGTAAAAAAACAGGGCAAGAACGGTATTTCATTCACATCGTGGCCTGAGTAAAAGATGATTTTTTGGTGACATTTCGCTCTGATTTTTTTCCCTTATTAAAGGCCACTAATTATGTATAGGGGAGAGACCATAAAAGTGAACGTGGGGGTATGTTCACAACGGGGTGCATAAGCGGCACGCGAAGCGCAGCGGTCGGCTACATGCTATGTTGGGCGCAGACATTTATCTTCTGGCCCGATAGCTCATCGGATTTGTCAATTCTTTTCAGGCACACCCCATAGTCGAACAGCACCATCACCGCCCGTCGCCAGCAGCTTGCCATCCGGGGAGAAGGATAGGGTGTCAACACCTGTCTCGAGACTGTCAATTGCGCGTAGTTTACGCCCGCTGGCTACGTCCCATATCACCAATCTATTTTGGGAGGCAGCGGCCAAATACTTTCCATCCATTGAAAATTCCACATCAAACCATTCGAAGACGGTATTGTCCTTTAGAATAAACATTTCCTGCCCGGTAGCTGAATTCCACAACCTGATTGTGCCGTCGGTGGAAGCCGAAGCCAGCGCCTTGCCATCTGGTGTAATGGAAACCTTCCAAACTGAGCGTGTGTGCCCCTGGAAACGTTGGATCTCTTTTCCGCCAGCGACATCCCAAAGTATGATTGTGCCGTCAGAGGAACCAGAGGCAATTTTCTTCCCATCCGGAAAGAAAACAACACTGTTGACCAAATCTGTGTGACCAGTGAACGTTCGGAATATTTTGCCGCTGTCTGGTTCCAGCAGTTGGACTGTTCCATTACGTATCCCTACTGCCAGTAGTTTCCCGTCGGGTGAGAAGGCAATCCCAAAGGCCGCATCCGGAAAAGAGAGGGTTTGCAGTTCTTGCCCGGTCTTGACATTCCAAATTTTCACTGTTTTATCGTAGGAGCTAGCCGCCAGAGTTTTCCCATCGGGCGAAAAAGCCAGACCGTCTACTCGGCCTGTCAGGCCGGTAAGCCTGCCAACGGTATATCCGGTTGTAACATCCCTTAAGTGGATCGTCGTATCATAGTCCTCAACAATAGCAAGGGCAAGTATCTGGCTATCTGGCGAAAAGAGAAGGCAGTATTCCACCCAGCCAATGACGGGCCAGTGGGCCAATTCTGTCAGCTTATCCATATTTTCAGTTGTAATGATGGATGGGGGGGTTGGCATGGGCGTGCCAGGCAAGCTGGGCGGAGAGGCGCCTTTATTACAGGCTGTAAGGAGAAGCATACTGCCACATATGGTTACGGTAAATATAAAATTAAGCATGCGATGGTATGCCAAGAGTACCATTCCTTTTGGCGGGACGAATCCCATCAGTCGGGTGCAGGCTGGGTTAACCGGCGCCTTTCGTGGGTGGCTGCTTAGGCTGACTCATCTGCACGTGGTCCGGTCTTTTTATCGATGTTGATACGGCTGGCTCCGTCCCAACATAACTCAACACAAATCCGGCGCCGGCCAGAACAATACCCACCAAACCAATGAACGGGAAGATCAACAAATTAACCAGCAAAAGGATAAAGATAAACCCGGCAAACTGCTGGTTGAGGTGTTGGACAGCATCCCCTAATCCCGGACCAATTCGAACCAGCATGATTAAGAAACCGATTACGCCGATAACGAGCAGCAGCAAGCCGCCGATTTTACACAACAGGCCGGTGATTCTGATGAGCAAGAAAAACCAGCCCTTCCTAGGCAGACGGCGCTTTTTTGGGGGAACTACATGCTTAGAGGCCATACTTCAACCCACCCATATCACGCGGCTTATCTTGCAGATTCCTTATTATATCCTATGAAGGCGGGTTTTTTCCGGAAAACCCGGTTTCTGATCGTAATCGTATCAGGTGTGGGATAATTTCCGCCTGGAAATGCAGTTGACATTTTCCATAATCCTGCTATAATAAATATAGAACTTTAGTTCTAATCCTGTTTTGCTCCGCAACTTGAATTGTTTCGATTTGATTTTTTTCGCGGATCAATTCCCCTCCTTTTTCGGGGCTATCGTCCCCGTTTTTAGGGGACAATTTCCTCACGCATCAACCCCGCTTGATCCCTTTTTGTAACCATCTGGGTTTATCATAATCACCTGTGTTCCTCTGTGGTTACTCTTCTCTTCCCCCTGCGCCGGTCCCACAGCCAGCTCCCGCCGAAGACCAGGGCGCACAGCACGAAGATCAGGATCACCATCTCCCAGAAGGGCAGTTTTCGCCACAGGCGCAGGTAGCGGCTCAGGTACCATTGGGTAAAGAACAGCAGGAAGATCGCCTCGGCCGCCAGCAGGCGTAATAACCAGGCGTCCTTGTGCTCGACCGCCCAACGCCAGGCCCACGCCCCCAGCAGCGCCAGCCACGGCAGCAAGATCGTGCGGTAGCGCGGGTTATCCCACACGTCCCCGCCCCCGCGCGCCGACGACAGCACCACCCACACCACCAGGAAACCCGCCAGCCACAGCAGGATGCGCCGTTCAACGGCCGGGCGGGCTTTCCACACCGCGTAGAGCCCGTACAGCAGCAGCGGCGCCAGGGCATACCAGCCCAGCGAGCGCAGGATCACCATGTATTTCCACAGCGGCAGGGTAGTTTCGGCCAGGGCCGCCGGCAGCACCGGCTGGGTCAGACCATAGACCACCACGAACGGGATGCACAGGCGGCTGCCCAACTGCTGGGTCACCTGCTGGACGATCCCCGAATTGCTGCAAGTCGTCACCAGGTCGAGGCGCGCCGAGCTGCGCAGCCATTCCCAGCTCAAGAACAGCATCGCCAGCGCCGCCAGGGCGAAGACGATCCAACCCAGCGCCTGCCGACGTTGGCTCCAGGCGCTGGCCACGTACTCCAGCCAGAACCACACCGCCAGCACGCCCAACAGCACCAGCGCCACGCGCGAAGAGAACAGCGCCAGCCCCAGCATGCTGGCTATGAAAGCCCCCACCGCCACGCGCCGGTTGTCTTTCCAGTACAGCACTGCCCAAAATGCGATCGCCCCAAAGGTGATCAGGAACGGCTCGCGCATCTGCGAGCTGCCCAGCAGGATGCTTTCCGGGTACAGCGCCAGAATCCATCCGGCGATTAAAGCCACCCTGTCGCCCCAGCGGTCGCGCACCCCCTTCCAGAAGAAAGGCAGCCCCAGGGCGGCGATAAAGGCGCTCAGGATGATGATCAGGTACGGCCGCTGCACGTCCGGGCTGAGGTAGCGGTAGACCAGGGCGCTCAGCGCCAGAAGCCCGCCGTACTGGTCGGTGTAGAACTCCTGCCCGAAGCTTTCCAACAGCGGTTTGCTGGACGTCGCCAGGTCCCAGGCCTGGTCATCCCGCCGGTAAGCGTCGAAAAAGACGTAGCCGTTATTCTGCGTTTCGTTGTCAAAGCCGTACGCCGGGATGGCCACGCTGAGGAACAGGCCAACCCCCAGGCGCAGGAAGAAAGCCAGGGCCATCATCCAGGCCAGCCGGCGGCCCGCTCCGGCCCAGCCCCAGGCGCTCAGCAGCAGGAAGGAGCTGAGCGTAAGCAGGCAGCCCGTGGCGAAGAAATTCCGCCCAAAGGCCCCCACGGGGAAAAAGTACGCCACCAGCGCCCCCAGCAGGATTCCAACCCCCAACGATACCAGCAGGCGCATACGCCCACTCAGGCGCTCAGGCGCGATAACCGGCTTGGGGAGGGGCGGCAGGTCAGCCATTGGCAAAGCCCTCCAGCGCCCTGTGCGCCCTGGCCTGCCAGGAGTAGCGCGCCGAGTTCAAGGCGCGCCTGGGCGGCCAGCGCCTGGCGGCAGGGCGCGTCTTGCAGCAGGCTGGCCAGGGCCTGTGTCCATGCCGGTAGGTCTCCCGGCGGGCAGAAGCAGGCGTTGGCTTCGTTGAGCACCTCGTGGAACACCGGCAGGTCGCTGGTCAGGATAGCCCGTCCGCAGGCCAGGTAATCGAACATTTTCATCGGGCTGCAAATCTCGGCCGAATTGCCGCCGCTCGAACCGGGGATGGTTCGCTCGTAGGGCATCAGCAGCACATCCCCTGCCGCCTGGTAGAGCGGCAGGCGCCGGTTTTCAATGAAGCCGGTCAGGCGCACGTTGCGTAAACCCACCCCAGCCAGTTTCTCGTTCCAGGCCGTCACCTCTTCGGACCGCCCACCCACCCACAGGAAGTTGACCGCCGGCAGGGCCTCCGCCAGGCCGGCCAGCAGGTCGATGCCCCGCCCAGCGTACAGGTGGCCGGTGTACACCGCTGTCAGGTTCTCGGCCAGGCCCAACTGGCGGCGCGCTTGCGGGGCTTCGGGCAGGCCGGCGTAATGTGCCAGATCGACTCCATTGGGGGCAATCTGCACATCCAGAGTCCCGCCCTCCACGCCCAGGCGGCTGACCAGGGCATGCGTGATCACCAGCAAGCGTTTCTTACCCGGGTGAGCTGCAAAATAGCGGAACAGGCGTGGCCCAAACGCCCCGCTGGGGAGGTCGTGCAGTTCGAGCGCCACCGGCAGGTGTGCCTGTAAACCCAGCACGGCCGCCGGCAGCAGCCAGGTGTAGATCAAGTCCGCCCCCCAGGCGCGTGCCTGCTGCAGGGCGCGCATGGCAAAATCGTAGCGGCGGAAAAGCGGCCAGGTTTGTAACCAGCGCACCTCGAACGGCTGCTCCAGCCCATAGTGCTCGGCCAGCCTCTCCCAGGGCGT
The DNA here is from genome assembly GCA_963820415.1 of uncultured Chloroflexia bacterium. Lineage (GTDB taxonomy): Bacteria > Chloroflexota > Anaerolineae > Anaerolineales > Anaerolineaceae > CAWFZT01. Next base: position 600,073 of record CAWFZT010000008.1, read on the forward strand.
CGCAGCCTGCCCCGGTACCCACAGGCATACCTGCTGCCCGGACTGCCCTTGCGCGCCAAGCGCGCCCAGGGCGTGGCAGACTTTCATCAGTTGGATGCTGTTGGCCGTGCTGGATGGCACCTGGGAGGTGGACAGGCAAGCAATCTTCATTACTCACCCACTGGAACAGGCGCAATTTCTGACTGGCGCAGCTCTTTCAGGCCGCGCTGGACGATGATGCCCACCGAGACCGCCAGGTAACCCGAAAGCAAGGCGGCTTCGGCCAGGAAACCCAACGGGCTGACCAGCACGAACATCAAGGCCGTCTTGACCGCCCCAACCGCCGCCGTCACGTTCATCGGATAGAGCGGCATGCCAAAGGCCAGCAGCAGCGGGCGGTTCCAATAAGCCACGTTGGCTACCCCGTAACCGGCCAGCAGGATCAGGATGGCTGGGAAAGCCGGCAGATAAGCCCCCTCCTTGAGGAGGGCCAGCAGGAAATAGCCCAACGTGCTAATCCCCAGCGTGCAGGCCCCCGTCCAGGCCAGGGCCATAATCGAGGTGCGGCGTAATAACCGGCGCAGCGGCCCCCAGGCCCTGACCGCTACCAGGCGGTTGACCTCCGGAGAGGAAGAGGATAGCATGGCAGTCACCGGCATCAGCACCACATTCATCACCGCCAGGGCGAACTTGTAATAGCCGGCCTGCAGCTTGGTGGTGAAAAAGCCCACCCACAGCACCTCGGAATCGCGGAAGATCATGTTGATCGTCCCGCTCAGATTGGTGCTGATGGCGAATCTCAACAGTTCACGGCGGCGCGGCAGCAGGGCCAGCGGCGCCCGCCACCAGCCTTCGCCGAGCAGCGGCTTCATCCAGTAGAAAGCCAGTGCCATCACCCCCAGGCCGAAGATAGCCTTGCCCGCCAGGTAGGCCACCAGCACCTGGTAGAGCCCGCCGTGCGTTACAAACACGACCAGGATCCACACCCCGGTCACGACGCTCTGCACCAGGTTCAGCAGGGCCTGCGAGCGGAAATGCCCGCCCACCTGCAGCACCGCCGTGGAGGTCTCAGTCATCAGGTTCAACAGCAGGGCCACGGCGTAGAAATTGATCCAACTCTGGGTGGGTAAATCCTTGATGATGTACACTGCCGCTAACTGCGAGCTCAGCACCAGCAGCAGGTAGGCCGCCACGGAAGTGACCGCCTCGGTCAGTCCGGCGCTCTTGATCACCGCCGCCGCCTGGTCTTTGCGACCCACAGCCAGGTACTGCCCGGAATACTTGATCACCAGCTCGCCCATGCGGAAGGAGAGCAGGCGGTTGACGCTCGAAGCATAGGTGATGACCATGCCCAGCACGGCGAAATCCGACGGGCCGAGCAACAGGGCGGCCATAAAGCCCTGCGCGGCGGTGATCACCGAGCTGATGCCGTTGCTGCTGAAAAGATAGCCGCTGTTGCGTGTGACCAGTTGCAGCAGGCGGTCCTGGCGCCAGGTATGCCAGGCCTGCCGAGCCTGGCGCAGCAGGCTCACGGGGTTGCCACCTGGCTGGCCCACCTGCGCTCTGCCAGGTACCAGTTCACCAGGTTGCTAACCCCCTCATCTAATGACACGCGCCCTTCCCAGCCGAGCAGCCGGCGGGCTTTGTCGACATTGGCATAGTTGACCACGGCATCGGCGGGATGCCGCGGCAGGTATTCGATCCTGGCCGTGGTTTCCATCCGTTTCTCGATCATGCCGATCAGCGCGTTGATGTCGATCACCTGGTGGCCGCCCAGGTTGATCACCTCGAAACCCAGCGGCTTGAGGCCCAGGATGGTGCCTCGGGCGATGTCGTCGAGATAGGTGAAGCCGCGCGCCTGTTTGCCATCGCCGTTCAACCGCACCGTGCGTCCCTCGGCGATCCACTGGGTGAAGCGGAACATGACCATGTCCGGTCGCCCGGCCGGGCCGTAGACAGTGAAGTAGCGGAAGATGGTCACGTCGGTGCCGTACAGGTAATGGTAGGTATAGCACAGGCTTTCGGCGGCCTTCTTGCTCGAGGCATACGGCTGCAAGGGATGGTCGGTGTCGGCGTCTTCCGGGGTGGGCAGGGGCGGGTTGGCCCCATACACGCTGGAAGAGGAAGCCAGGACGAACTTGCCGATGCCCTTGCGCTGGCACATATCCAGCAGGTTGAGCGTGCCGGTCAGGTTGGTAGAGTAATACACCCACGGGTTCTCCACGCTGGAGCGCACGCCGGCTCGGGCGGCCAGGTTGATCACCGCATCCACGTAGCCTACCTCGGCCGACAGCTCTTTCACCTGCTGTTGGTCGGAGATGTCCATGCGCCGGAAGGTAAAGCCGGGCAGGCCCACCAGCTTTTGCAGGCGGTATTCCTTCATGCGCACGTCGTAGGCGTCGTTGAGGTTGTCCACCCCGATCACGCTGTGCCCGTCCGCCAGCAGGAACTCCGTCACGCGTGAGGCGATAAAACCGGCCGCTCCGGTAACCAGGTATCTTGCCATTAAAGCCTGACCACTTTGGGGTTGTTCTGCCCCAGCTTGCCCAGGGCGTTGCGCGTGTCCACCAGCAGGCTGGCTTTGGCCAGGATGGCCGGGTAATCGTAGGCCGAATGGTTGGTCACGATCACCACGCAGTCGGCCGTCTCCACCGCCTTCATCAGGTCAGGCACGCTGTCCATCTGCCAGCCGTCGTGGTCCAGGTGAGCGATGTAGGGGTCGTGGTAATTCACCACGGCGCCTTTATTGCGCAGCAGTCCGAGCACGTCCAGCGCCGGTGATTCACGCAGGTCGTCGATATCCGGCTTGTAGGCTACTCCCAGCACCAGCACCCGGCTGTCCTTGACCGACTTGGTCCGGTTGTTCAGCGCATTTTGGACTTTATCCACCGCAAAGCGCGGCATGTTGGTGTTGACCTCATTGGCCAGCTCGATGAAGCGGGCGTTGTAGTTCAAGGCGCGCAGCTTCCACGACAGGTAGAGCGGGTCAATGGGAATGCAGTGCCCGCCCAACCCCGGCCCTGGGGTAAATTTCATGAACCCAAACGGCTTGGTGGCGGCGGCTTCGATCACTTCCCACACGTCCACCCCCAGCCGGTCGCACATGATCGCCATCTCGTTGACCAGCCCGATGTTGATCATGCGGAAGGTGTTCTCCAAAAGCTTGGCCATTTCGGCTACCTCAGTCGAAGAGACCGGAACCACCTGCTGCAGCGCCTGGCTGTACCAGGCCATCGAAGCTTCCAGGCAAGCGGGAGTAATACCGCCCACGACCTTGGGGGTGTTGATGGTAGTCCAGTCCTTGCGCCCGGGGTCGACGCGCTCCGGCGAAAAGGCCAGGAAGAAGTCCTGGCCAACTTTCAGCCCGCTGGCTTCCTCCAGACGCGGCAGCATCAGCTCGCGCGTGGTGCCCGGGTAGGTGCTCGATTCGAGCACGATCACCAGGCCAGCGTGCATGTGCTGCGCCAGGGCTTCCGTGGCGCTGCCGATGAAGGACAGGTCGGGGTCGCCATTCTTGCGCAGCGGGGTCGGGACGCAGATCGCCACCGCATCCACCTTATCCAGGGCGGCAAAATCGGTGGTGGCCTGCAGGCGGCCCTCGCCCACCAGGCGCTTGACCTTCGCTTCGGGCACGTCCAGCACGTAGCTTTCGCCGCGCTGGATGCGGGCCACTTTGTCGGCGATCGGGTCAATCCCGATCACCTTGAAACCGGCTTCGGCAAATACCACCGCAAAGGGCAGGCCAACGTAGCCCAGTCCCAAAACGGCCACCACGGCGCTGTGGTCTTTCAAGCGCTGCAATAATGAAGTAAGAATCGGGTTTTCCATTATCGGCAATATTCTCCTAAAACAGGCTTAATTGGGTTGGTTCATCTTCTTGAGGAGCGGCCGGCGGATCAGCGGAGGTTGGCTTCATTTCCGGCTGAGACTGCCGGGCCTGCTCGATATAACCCGGCAGGCGCTTGAAATCGCGCTCGAGGATTGGCTTTAGAGAAGCCTGGTGCAGAGCCGCGGCGGGGTGATACATCGGCACGATCAGCCGGCCGCGCATCCAGGAGGCCTGGCCGTGAACTTCGCCAATTTTGGCCAGGGGCATAAAGCGCGCCATAGAAAAACGGCCGAGGGTGACGATCACCTTCGGGTTGATCGCCTCGATCTGTCGTTCGAGGTAATCGCTGCAGGCAGCCAATTCCTCGGGCAGGGGGTCGCGGTTGCCGGGCGGGCGGCATTTGACCACGTTGGTGATGAACACCTTCTCGCGCTGCAAGCCGCAGGCCGCCAGCAGCTCGTCGAGGAACTTGCCAGCCGCCCCGACAAAAGGCCGGCCCTGCTCGTTTTCGTAAAAGCCCGGGCCCTCGCCGATGAACATCACTGTAGAGTCGACCGGGCCTTCGCCAGGCACAGCCCGTTTGCGCGAATAATGCAGGGTGCATTTCTCGCAAACAGAAACCTGTTGACCGATTTCAGCCAATATTTCAGCCGCTTTCACTGCCAGCCTCCATAAATTTATTGGGGTTCCAGAGATTTCCGGGGCTTCCTGCCGTAATTCTATCGCGCAATTTCAGATTTTGGGGGGTGGTGTGCTATTGCACGCTTGTGATTCCCAGCAGTTGCACTGCTGGGCTCCTGGGGCAGCTTGCAGTACAACTGCAAGCCATCCTGCGCCCTTATTTCCCAAAATCCGAGTCCTTCCACGGGAAATCAAAGATCCTGGTCTATTCTAACAGATGCTGTAAGGTTTCGGGTTCCAAATTGTGCAAAGACAGCAATAAAGCATCCTCGTTATTATCCACATAATAGTGCGAGCGCACCCCATCCTCGACAAAGCCAAATTTGCGGTACAGCGCCTGGGCGTTCGGGTTGCTGCGACGCACCTCCAGAAAGACCGTGCGAGCGCCGCGCTCATAGGCATCCAGCAAGGCGTGCGCCAGCAAGCGCTGGCCGATGCCGCGCCGCCGGTATTGCGGGTGGGTAGCCAGGGTGCCAACGTGGACCTCATCGACCACCAGCCAGATCACCAGCATGCCGACGATCCAGGCTTGACCAGAAGCCTCCCGCCATTCGGCCACCCAGGGGCGCGAGGCCAGGTTCTCAGTGACTTCGTAGCGGAATGAACGGCTCGACCAGGGCAGGGAAAAGGATTTAGTGTCGATATCATATACCTGCTCGACGTCTGCCACCGTCATCAGCCGGAAGACGACTGTCGCCTCACCCCCCGTCACGCCGGGATCGCCTCCGCCACGTGCAGGTAGATCGGCGCCAGCGAGATCACCTCGGCCACCTGGCCGTCCTGCCAGCGCTGCCAGGCCAGTTCGGCCAGGTAAGAAGGCCGGCGCAGGGATTGGGCGGGCGAAGCCAGGATGACATTCTTGCGCTTGCGGCCCAACACCTGGCGTTCGACGGCGGTCAGCTCGCCGCATACCAGGGTCGGTTTTTGGATCTGGCGGGAAAGCTCTTCCAGGCTGTAGACTTTCGCTTCCCCCTGTACCTGCCAGGCGCCTTCTACGGCGGCATACCATCCAACCGCCAGGCGGCCCCGGCCGGCCTGCAGAATGGCTGCCAGCGAGTACCCCTGCACCGGCTGGGCGGCGGCGAGGAAGTCCAGGGTGGGAATGCCCACCACGGGCAGCTTCAGCGCCAGGGCAATGCCTTTGACCATCGCCAAGCCAATGCGCAGGCTGGTGAAAGAGCCCGGGCCGAGGGCCACTCCCAGGGCCTGCAGGGCGCTCATGGAGACATTGCAGCGCCGGAACAGGCTATCCAGGGCCGGCGCCAGCTCGACGGTATGGTGGCTGTGCGTCTGCCAGATCATCTCACCCACTACCTGGGTGCCATCAAACAGCGCCAGGCCCACCGACTGGGTCGAAGAATCCACCGCCAACAGCATGGCTACCCTCCAAAGACGTACCGGCGAAAATTCACCAGCAAACGTTCGTAGCGTTCCCCGTGAGGATTGAAAATCATGCCGCGCTGTTCGTCAGCCATCCAGCGCATTTTTATCCAGAGACTATTGGCCGGCAGCGCCGCGGCAATACGTTCTGCCCATTCTACCACTAAAGCGCCGGTCTCCAGCATGAGGGTCAGGTCGAGGTCTTCCGCTTCGCCCGCCTTCTGCAGCCGGTAACAGTCCAGGTGCCTCAGCGATTTACCGTCCGGACGGCGGTACATATTGACCAGCACGAAGGTTGGGCTGGAGACCGGGTCGAGCGAGCCCCACCCCTGGGCCATTCCCTGTACCAACGTAGTTTTGCCAGTCCCCAGCTCGCCCGAAAGGCAGACCAGATCACCCATCTGCAGCAGCGCTCCAAGGCGTAAACCCAACCGCCGGGTCTGCTCGGGACCCCGGCTGAAAAATTCCAAGGTGCGCGCATCGAGGATTGGCATTTTCAGTCCATCTCTCCAGCTTTGCGCCCGACCTGGGCGACCAGCCAGCGGGCTATTTCACGGGTGGCTTGAGGGCGGGCCAGCTCGCAGGAACGGGCGGCGAAGCGCTGGCGTTCGCCTGGATCCTCCAGCCAACTCTTGACCAACTCGGCGGTCTGTTCGGGGTGCGGAGCCCACAGGCCAGCGCCCTCATTGACCACATAAGTGACGTTGCCATCTTCCTGCCCGGGCACGCGGCTGTAAAGGATCATGGGCAGGCCGGCGATAAAGCCCTCGCTGATCGTGCCTGGGCCGGCCTTGGTCACCAGGATATCGGCGGCGCGCATAAAATCGGGCATCTCGTTGACGAAGCCGTAAATGAAGGTCGGCATGTTCCAGTCGTGCCCTTCGATGTGGGCGCGCAGCTTGCGGTTACGCCCGCAAATGACCACCAGGGCAGCCCGGCAGTTAGCGTTCTGGATAGCCAGGGCGTTCTGTTCCAGGGGGCCCATGCCATCTCCGCCGCCAACCAAGAGCACCACGGGCAGGTCCACCGGCCAGCCTATTTTCTTGCGCAGCAGGGTGCGGTCACCCATCGGTTGGCAAAAGCGATCGGCGACCGGCATACCGACCACCTTCACCCGGCGTGGGTCGAGGCCGTTTTTCAGGGCGTGCAGGCGGGCGATCTCGGTGGAGACGATCACCAGGTCGGCGCGCGGGTCGTACCAGGAGGCATGCGTGGAAACCATGTCGGTGACCACGGTGGCGAAGGGCACGCGGCGGCGTTTACCCAGGGCGCGCAGTACCAGGGTGTTGGCAATCGGGTGCAACGAAACTAGCAGATCACAGGGATTCTCATCCACCAGGCGGTGCACCGACCGGCGCACCAGCGGGTAGACCATCGAATAAAAGGAGCGGATGCGGCGCCGCCCATTGCTCACCTCGTAGCTGAATTTCCAGAAATCCTTCATGGCAGATAGGGCCGGCCAGAATTGTGGGGCACGGTTGAACGGAATCGGGGCGTATTCTGTGAAAATATCGACCATTGCCATGGCATATTGGCCAGGAAACTCCAGGTTGATCGCCTCAATGATTGCTTCAGCCCCGCTTCGATGGCCTCCCCCGGTATCCGAAAACAGGAAAACGATTTGTGGTTTTTCAAGTTGTGGATGATCCATCAGGTCCTCGTGTGACGACCGCTTTGATCCGGCGAGCCAGCTCCCGGCGTGGCAGCAGCACTCTGCGGTTGCAGCGGCAGCATTCCAGTCCGATATCGGCCCCCAGCCGCACCACCTTCCATTCAAAACCCCCACAGGGGTGCGCCTTCCGCAAGCGGACCACATCGCCCAGCCTAATATCCTCGAGCACGATCAGATTATACCACCCATGTTATAATGCCTTTATGTTCGGTCTTACGCCCGTAATATTTATAACCCGGATTATTACCCTGGTTATTGCTCTGACATTTCATGAATTTTCACACGCCTGGGTGGCTGATTCGCTGGGGGACGACACCCCCCGCGCCAACGGGCGCTTGACCCTCAACCCGCTGCACCACCTGGACCCGATCGGGTCGCTGCTGCTGCTGGTAGCAGGTTTCGGCTGGGCAAAACCTGTGCCGATCAACGCTTATCTACTGCAGCGCCGCACGCCAGCGGGTGTGATGTGGGTCTCCCTGGCCGGCCCGGCCGCCAATTTCCTCCTGGCGCTGGTGGGCGCCATTCCGCTGCGCTTGGGGCTGGCGGGCGTCCTGCCGCTGTCTTCAGTTTTGTATGAATTTATCGCCGGTTTCATCCAGATCAACCTACTCTTGATGGTCTTCAACCTGATCCCGATTACCCCCCTGGATGGGGAAAAAATTGCTGAATATTTCCTGCCGCCCACCTGGGCGCGCAAGCTGGAAAACATCGCTCCCTACGGGCCTGTGATCCTGATGGCGGTTATTTTCGTCCTACCCTTACTGAGAATCGACGTGCTCGGGGCGGTCATGTACCCGGTAATAAACTCCCTGTTCAACTTACTTGCAGGAGCCCACGGATGAGTACAGAATTTACCATCATCGGGCTGGGACAAATTGGGGCGTCGATCGGCCTGGCCCTGGCCAACCAGAAACCGCCTATCCACCGCATCGGCAACGACCTGGAGCCCGAATTCGGCCGGCGCGCCCAAAAGATGGGGGCGATTGACCAGGTGGTTTTCAACATCCCCCGCTCGGTGAAGAGCGCCGACGTGGTTATCCTGGCTTGCCCGGTGGACGAACTGCGCGAGAACCTCAAGGCCATCGCTGACGACCTTCGCCCTGGAGCGGTGGTAATCAATACCTCGCTGGTGCGGGTGGCTGTCGACGCCTGGGCCAAAGAAATCCTTCCGCCTGACCGGCATTTCATCTCGATCACACCCACCCTCAACCCGGCTTACCTCTCGGACACAACCGTAGGCCCCAACTCGGCCCACGCCGACCTGTTCAAAGACGCCCTGATAATCATCACCACTCCCCCAGAAACGCACCCGGATGCGCTGCGGCTGGCTTCCGACCTGGCCGGCCTGCTGGGGGCCAAGCCTTACTTCGCCGACCCGATTGAAGCAGACGGTCTGCTGGCGGCTTCGCATACCTTGCCGGAGCTGGTGGCAGTCGCCCTGCTCAACGCCACGATCGATGAGCCGGGCTGGATCGAAGGGCGCAAACTGGCCGGGCACGCTTACGCAACCGTGACCGAGCCTCTGCTGAAGATCGATGAGAACAAAGTACTTGGCACGACCGCCCTGCTCAACCGGGATAACGTGCTGCACGCCATCGATAATCTAATCAGAGCGCTGTACGACCTGCGTACGCAGATCGAGAAACAGGACAGCCAGGCTTTGAGCACGTTGATCGCCCACGCCCTGGAGGGACGCGTTAACTGGTGGGTAGAGCGGCGCGCTGGAATCTGGGAGCACAACACGATGGACTCAGTACCCTCGAGCAGGCAAATGCTCGGCCGCCTGGTAAGTTTTGGATCCAAGGATAAAACTAAAAAATAGAAATTAATATATGGCGTTCTTCTGTTACATCCTCGAATGTGCAGACGGCACCTATTATACCGGCTGGTCGACCGACCCCTGTCGGCGTGAACGCCAGCACAACCGCGGCCGGGGAGCCCGCTACACCAGCACACGCCGGCCGGTCCACCTGGTCTACGTCGAGCCGCAGTCTGACCGGGCGTCAGCCATGCGCCGTGAACTGGTCCTGAAGAGAATGTCACACGTTCAAAAGCACAAGCTGATCCTCAAAACCAGTTGAACAGAGGAACGGACGCTTTCTGACCGACACGCCGCGCTGCGACGATCCATCGGCCCCTTCGACGCTTACCATCGAGGCGTTTAAATCGGGGTCTAGTCGCTGAATACGGGCAGGTGGCCGAGGGAAATGATATCGCCCCACTTGGCGCGCTCGCCTTCGGTGAAGATGGCGGCTTCCGCCACCACCTGCGCTCCAGCTTTGTTCATGATCAGGCGCATGCCCTGCAGGGTGGAACCGGTGCTTATCACGTCGTCCAGGATAACGACTTTCTTTTCCTTCATCAGCTCGCGGTCTTTCTCATCCAGGAAGAGGGTCTGCGGCTGGCCGGTAGTAATCGAAAGCGTTTCGGCCTGCAAAGCCTTGCCCATGTAGGGTTTGTAAGATTTACGCAGGATGACGTACGGCTTGTGAGTTTCGACCGAGAGCTCGTGGGCCAGCGGGATGCTTTTGGTCTCAGCGGTGACCACGGCGTCATAATCGATAGAGGATAGTTTCTGCGCCAGCGCCTTGGCGCATGCCGCTACCAGTTCGGTATCGCCGAGGATATTCAAGATAGCAATGGTCAGACCGGGCTTGATTTCAAACAGCGGAAGCTCGCGATGGATTCCCGCAATATCGACCGAGTAAGTGCTTCGCTTTTCCATAATGGCTCTTCCTCCCAGGTGTAGATAAGGGTAGTTTATCATAAAAACAAGGACAAAGCCTGTCTACTGTCACCTCTCTTATCCATACCTTATCCGGTCCATTTTCACCCTGCCTTTCACCCGCGCAACCCGCAGACCGCCTGGGTCTTCCCTATGGATGCCACGGAGGTCTGGTCGCGCACCAGCCCGGGCGGCCGCCCGGCCGTTTTCCGTACAGATGACGGCGGCCAGTCCTGGGTTCGCCACGACGCCGGTTTTCCAAGGGACCATGGCTATTTCACTGTCAAGCGCCAGGCGATGAACAGCGACCGGCAGGACCCGCTTGGACTGTACCTTGGCACGACTGCCGGCCAGATATGGGGCAGCCGGGATGAGGGTCGCACCTGGGCCCAATTGGCCGAATACCTGCCGGAAGTCCTGGCCGTGGAGGCCGTCGTCCTGCCAAAATGAAGGTGCTCTTTCCATCCCAACTGCTATCCTACACGCATTCCACACAACTGCAGGTCGAGGGAGGCACGCTGGCCGAAGTTCTAGCCGTACTCGACCGGTCGTTCCCGGGCATTCGCTTCCGCATCATCGACGAACAGGATCAGATCCGCCCGCGCATCCGCATCTTCATCAACCAGGAGATCGCCCGAGGGCTGGAGTTCGAGTTACAACCTGGGGATGAAATCCGCATAATCGGAGCCATCAGTGGGGGATAACGTCTTGCAATTGACCCTGGTATTATGCTATAATCTACCTTAGTAGTAATAATTTTATTATTAGCCGTTACAACTATAAGCATTTTTCACCCGAAACAGGTCGAACGATATCGCCTGCTTTGGAAAGCAGGTTTAAATGAATAAACCGGTCCTTTTTATCGTTGACGACGACCCGCAGGTGCTGAATACGGTCGAGCGGGATTTACGCGCCCATTTCCATGGCGATTATCGCATCGTCAAGGCCGCTTCGGGCGCTGAAGCGCTGGAAGCTGTCCAACAGCTCAAACGGCGCAGCGCGCCCCTGGCGCTATTTCTGGTCGACCAGCGTATGCCGCTGATGACCGGTACCGAGTTTCTGGGCAAAGCCATTAAGTTTTATCCGGATGCACGCAAGGTGCTGTTGACGGCCTACGCCGACACCCAGGCCGCCATTACCAGCATCAATACCCTCGGCCTGGACTATTACCTGATGAAGCCCTGGGACCCGCCTGAGGAGAAGCTCTACCCGGTGCTGGACGACCTGCTGGGCGACTGGAAAGCCAGCGTGCGCCTGCCCTATGAGGGCATCCGCGTGGCCGGCACGCTCTGGTCGGCCGCCAGCCACAACGTCAAGGATTTCCTGGCGCGCAACCAGATCCCTTACCAGTGGCTGGACATCGAGCAGGACGCCCAGGCGCGCGCCCTGGTGGAGGGGCTATCCCCTGAACCCCCGCGCCTGCCGGTGGTCTTCTTCCCGGATGGATCGGCCCTGGTCGAGCCGGACCTGCACACCCTGGCCGAGAAAGTCGGCCTGCAGACCACCGCCACGCGGCCTTTCTACGACCTGGTGATCATTGGCGGAGGCCCGGCCGGTCTGGCAGCCGCGGTCTATGGCGGCTCCGAAGGCCTGCGCACGGTCATGATCGAGAAATCCGCCACCGGCGGACAAGCCGGCACCAGCTCGCGCATCGAGAACTACCTGGGCTTCCCCAACGGCCTGAGCGGCGCCGACCTGGCCCGGCGCGCCACCACCCAGGCGCTGCGCTTTGGCGTCGAAATCCTCAATACCGAGGAAGTCGCCAGCCTGCGCGTCGAGGATAACCTGCGCTTTGTCAGGCTGGCCAGCGGGGCCGAGATCAACGGGCGCGCCCTCCTGATTGCCACCGGCGTCAGCGTGCGCCGGCTGGAAGCGCCCGGCGTCGAAGCACTGACCGGAGCCGGCATCTATTACGGAGCGGCGCTGACCGAGGCGGCTTTTTACCGGGGCAAAGAGATCATCGTGGTCGGGGGCGCCAATTCAGCCGGGCAGGCCGCTGTTTATTTTTCGCGCTTTGCCAGCCAGGTCAGCCTGCTGGTCCGGGATGTGTCCTTCGAAAACGGCATGTCGCGCTACCTGGTCGACCAGATCAAGGCTACCGCCAACATCCGGGTGGTGTTGAACGCCGAGGTGCTCGAAGCACACGGCCGCCAACGCCTGGAGGAAGTCGCGGTGGCCGACCGTGCCACCCAACAGGTGCAAACCCTGCCGGCGGCGGCTATGTTTATCTTTATTGGGGCGGCCCCACGCACTGACCTGGTAGGAGAAATTGTGCAGCGCGACCCGGCCGGTTTCATCCTCACCGGACTGGATCTACCCCATGAGGGCGACGGCGCCCGCCCGCGCGGCTGGACACTAGACCGCCATCCTTTCCTGTTGGAAACTTCGTGCCCGGGCATTTTTGCTGCCGGGGATGTGCGCCACGGATCGGTGAAACGCGTGGCTACCGCCGTAGGCGAGGGAGCCATGGCTATTGCCCTGGTTCACCAGTATTTAAAGACAGTTTAGCCATGGCTGGATATGAATTTTTACGCAAAGTGCAGCTTTTCACCGAGCTGCCGGAAGACGACCTGAAGCAGCTCTGCCAGGTGGTGGAAGAGGTGCGCCTGCCGGCAGGGAGTGAGCTGTTTGCCGAGGGCAGCCTGGGCGATATGGCCTACGTGATTGAAGAAGGCCAGGTTGAGATCCTCAAATCTTCCGACGGGCGCAACGTCCAACTGGCCGTACGCCAGCCGGGCGAGGTGATCGGCGAAATGGCCTTGCTGGAATCGATGCCGCGCAATGCCACCGGGCGGGCTTTGACCGACTCCGTTTTACTTGCCATCAGCCGCCAGCAGTTGAACGGTCTGCTCGACGCCAGCCCTTCATCAGCCCGAGTCATGCTGCACACCGTCACCCAGCGCCTGCGTTCGACTGAGCTGCTCCTGCGCCAGAGCGAGAAGATGGCCCAATTGGGCACACTCACCGCCGGGATCGCCCACGAACTGAATAACCCGGCCGCCGCCGCCCGGCGCGGCGCCGAACAACTGCGCCGCGCCTTCGCCGCCATGCAGCAGGCGCAGGTGCGCTTGAACAGTCTGTCGCTTTCTGCGCCACAGCAGGCGGCCCTGCTCGAACTGGACCGGCTGGCCGGGCAACGCGCCGCCCAACCGGCCGGGTTGGATTCTCTCCAGCGCAGCGACCAGGAAAGCGCCCTGGAGGACTGGCTGGATGAAAACACCATCGATAACGCCTGGGAACTGGCCCCCCAACTGGCCGGCCTGGACTATAGCCCGGCTGAACTGGAAAACCTGGCGGGCGTTTTTCCTGGTCAACAGCTTGCCGTGGTTCTGGGCTGGCTGGGGATTACTTTCACCGTCTATGGCCTGCTGGAGGAGATTGGGCAGGGAGCCACACGCATTTCCGAGATCGTCAAGGCTTTGAAATCTTACGCCTACCTCGACCAGGCCCCGGTGCAGGCCGTCGACGTACACGAGGGCCTGGATAACACCCTGGTGATGCTGCGCAGCAAGCTCAAAGAGCGGCGTCAGCGTGCGCCGCCAATACGCCGCTGACCTGCCGCTCATCCAGGCTTACGGCAGCGAGCTCAACCAGGTGTGGACCAACCTCATCGACAACGCTGTGGATGCCATGGATGGCAAGGGTGAGATAACCATTCGCACCCATCAGGGAAAGGACTGCGTGGTCGTCGAGGTTGAAGACAACGGGCCGGGCATCCCCGAAACCATCCAGTCTAAGATTTTCGACCCTTTTTTCACCACCAAGGCGGTCGGAAAAGGCACCGGTCTGGGCTTGAATATCAGCTACAACATCGTCAAAAAGCACCAGGGCGATATCAAGGTAATTTCCCATCCAGGGTTGACGCGCTTTGTGGTCACCCTACCGCTCAATTTCGAAAAGAAGTGATTTTGAGGGTGCTGTGGTTGCGCAGCAACCACAGCACCCTCAAAATCATCTTTTTTCAGGAGGAATCGATGTCAGAGAATAATATAAACGCAGAGATGTGGCGCCTGATGCTGCAAGAGGGGGTTTCCCCCAAATCCAAAAAACTGATCACCTTTTTTAATTTTCTGCCGGGAGGGGCGCGCTGTAAGATGTGCGGAGTGCCCTTCCAGAGCATCGGCGGCGCGTTCATGCGTCTGCTGGGCACCAAACCTTCCAATATCAACCCGCGCATGTGTGACGAGTGTGAAATTTTCGTCAAGAAACACATTGGCGGCGCCGAAATCAGGATGTCTTTCCTGTTTGCCGATATCCGAGGTTCGACCAGCCTGGCTGAACAAATGAGCCCTACCAGATTCCATGCACTGATCGACCGATTTTATGCCGCTGCCACCAACGTTTTGATCGAGTTCGAATGCTTTGATCGACAAGCTGGCTGGCGACCAAGTCAGCGGTTATTTTGTCAAAGGCATGACCGGGCCGGGATTTTCCCGCGTCGCCGTTCAGGCCGCCAAGAATCTCCTGCGAGCAACCGGGTACGGCAGCCCGGATGGGCCCTGGATCCCGGTTGGGGTGGGTGTGCACACTGGGGAGGCCTTCATGGGGGCAGTCGGCTCGGCGAATGGGGTTGCCGACCTGACCGCCCTGGGCGATGCAGTCAATATTGCTGCTAGGCTGGCCTCCAACGCCGGGCCGGGCGAAATCCTGGTCAGCCAGGATGCCTACGCCGAGGCCGACCTGGCCCTGGACGGGCTCGACCGCCGCAGCCTGGAACTGAAAGGCCGCACTCAGCCGGTCTCCGTGGTCGTTCTGCGCGGCTAATCGTGCGTGGCAAATGGGTAAGAAAGTCGCTGCCCGAGTTGTCAAGAAAATAACTTGCCATTGTAAAATGGTGGGCTATGGCAGTTCGAGAAACTGTAAGAGCGTAAGAACGGGATACTCGGATGCATCCGAAAGGAGATTTTTATGAGTATATTATTGGTGATCGGGATTCTTTGGACTTTTACTGTGGCTGCTCGCCTGGTTATAGCCAAACAGGAATCAGTCAAGACGCGCCAGGCCGCGCTTTTCCTGCCCGTGTGAAGCGGCCGTACCGCGGGCGTTAACTTACTGGAATATAAGGCGTACAGTCAGCGTCTGTGTTTTTCGGAAATAGTTAGTCAGAAATCGGAGAAGGGAACCAAGCATGCCTGTCTTGGTTCCCTTTTAATCATGATTACTCAGGGCCTATTCACTCGGGATCCCTTCAATAGTTCAAAATGATCCCATCACTCGTCATTGTTGTCAGGGCTGAGAAGGCATCTTGAGGAATGATGATCTTTGCATCCCATGACCCGACCAGGTTGTTAGAATTTGCTTCAACCGCCTGCCCGGGGTAAGCCAGATAGCCCTCCACGACCGCGCAGATAACGAGTACTAGTCAGTCACGTTTGAAATAGATGGATTGAGTTCCTTTCTCAGCTCAGGGTGTGGCGGTGATGCGTGTAGCGCTCATTGTTCCTGTATCAGATAAGACCGGGTTCCCGCTTTGATCCACCATGTTTATGGTGAAGGGACCGTTCCAACAGTCAGCGCGAGGATTGTAGCGTAAATTACCGCTGACCGTGCCTTTCATCCACTCGTTCGGGTTGGCGCTGCCGATCAGAAAGCTAAAGGTGTAGGCACCCCGGTTTTCTCCGGTGCTGACCCAGCTGCCGTGCCCGCTGGTCTCGAGTAGGCTGGGGGTTTCATCTGTCAACATGTTCCCATCGTTGAAAAAGCTCATGAATCCGGGAAAAGTGGCCTTTTGGTTCACGACGGTGATACTTACATTCCAGGCGCCAACCCAATCCTTCGAGCGGGCCGCTACGGTTCCCTTGGGAAAAGCCAGAAATGCCATCACAACCGTGCAAGCAACCAGCCCGGCGCACATAATCATCCAGAACGTTTTTTTGTTTTTCATCGCTTTCCTTCCTTTATTCCCTAAGTTTTCTCGTTTCTTTATCTAAGATAACCAACTGCTTCTTCGCATTCATTGGGCCAATGATCCACATTCCGCCAGCCTGCTTAATGATTTGAGCCTGCATAATTGAATAGAGGCAGGGTATTTACCTCAACGACCCAGCTTCCAAATCTGTCCCCCCTCCCCTTCTCCTTCATTCCAGGTCCCATAATACAGGCTGCCTTTATAATCTGTCACATCCACCGAAAGGTGGGTAACATAGTTATACTTGTCGCCAAACCCATTCTCATTGACCTGCGTCCAGTGCAGGCCGTCCGGGCTGCTCCAGACCTGCACGCCCTCTTCATCCACGTTTGTTACCCAATCATAGCAATAGGTTGCGGCATATAAGCGGCCATTGAAGGTATACAGCGAATCGACCTTATAATTATGCCAATCGCCAAAGCCGCCTGTCATCACCCGTTCCCAATGGAGACCGTCTTTCGTACGCCAGATCTGCCCAGGTCCGGGGTTATTGGCAGGATTGTTCGAATCCACTTTACTCTCATCGAGGTTTTGCATGCCGATGTAAAGGTAATCTCGGAAGATGGCTGCTCCACCCGGCGAGACGTTGAACGGGTCGCCAAAGCCGTCATTCGTCACCACCGACCAGTTTACGCCGTCCCTGGTACGCCATACGCGGGTGGGATTTTGCCAGTCTGTCTCGATGATCGTGTACAGAGCGCCCTTAAACGCAATCAAGGCGGTGGTGCCGGTGGCCAGGGTATCCCCAAGGCCATTGTTAACGACCTTATGCCAGGTGCCCGGCGCGCCGGTAGTGCTTCGCCAGATCTGCAGACCCACAGAAGAACCATCCGGTCCATACATGCCAGCTGACATATACAGCTTGTCATTGAAGATCTCGAACTGGTTGAATTTGCTCGAGTAGGGTTGATCAAATCCATTTTTTGTGACCGCCTCCCAGTTGTGTCCATCCCGGCTACGCCATAATTGAGAGGATGGTATTCTATTCGCCCAATCGGTGGCAGTGGCATACAACATTCCCTTGAAGGAGATCATATCTGCGACAGCCGATATTTCCTGAGTGCCGAACCCAAACTCGGTGGCCCGGTTCCAGAGTCCATCCTTCTCCATACGCCAGATGGCCGTGCCCCGATCAAAATCCATGAAACTGGCGAAAAGCTTCCCCTGAAAAACTTCCAGAGCTGTTGTACCGGGGGTAAGGCTGACTTCCGCGGGCAAAGGGATTTGCGTCCATCGATCAGGTGTGCTTGCCTGGACTGGAACACTCCCCACTGCTAACAGGCAGGCAATCAAAACCAGGTTAAACAAAACAAACCATTTCCGTTTCATTTTTCCCTTCCTTTTCTCGCCCTTTTCGATTTGAAACTTGTGATTTAGATACTATTTTCAGTATATTGATTTCATTATGAAAAATCACCAGACTTAAGTAGGGAAAAGAGGAAATTATGCTAAACTATCCTTATAGTTGGTTGTTTCCACCTTTCTTTGTCTTTTAACTACACTGCTCAGGGAAATGGGGAATTTACACTCTCAGCTTTTGCAACAAACCTTCAATCAGCGAGAATTGGAGATCTTACGTCTGATCAAGGAAGGGCTGTCAAACAACGCCATCGCCCAAAAACTTTTTCTTTCTCTTGGAACGGTCAAGTGGTATAACCGTCAGATCTTTAGCAAACTGGAAGTCAGCAGCCGCACCCAGGCCATTGAGAAGTCGATCAAGATAGGGCTGCTCGAGGTATGGGCAGCTCTGCCTCTGGCCGAGATATCCCAGCAGCCAGGCGCCCGTCCCAGGCAAAACCTTCCCATTTCTCTAACCACCTTCATCGGGCGCCGGAAAGAGCAGGCTGATCTACTACTCCTGCTGCATTCAGCCACAACCCGCCTGGTAACCATCCTGGGACCGGAGGAATTGGAAAAACGTGCCTGGCGCTGCGCGTTGCTGAGAAAGCACTGCCCACTTTTACCCAGGGCGTCTGGCTGGTCGATCTTTCCCGGTTGGCTGACCCAGACCAGGTTGCTCAGGCAGCAGCGAATGTCCTGGGTGTCCGCGACGCCTCGGGTGTTTCTCACGAAGAGAGTTTGGTCCGTTTTCTACGCCCGCGCACTCTCTTGCTTGTCCTGGACAACTGTGAGCACCTGGTCGAATCCTGCGCCCGGCTGGTGTCCTTTTTACTGACCTGCTGTCCCACCCTGCACATTCTGGCTACCAGCCGCGAGGCGCTGGGTGTGGCAGGTGAGGTTAAGTATCCGGTGCAGGCGCTGCCGTTCCCCAAACTACAGCGGCTGCCGGGTGTAAAAGAGCTCAAAAAGTACGAGGCAGTCCAGTTATTCGTTGAGCGCGCCGGGCTGGCTTGCCCGGGCTTTACCCTCACCGCCCAGAATGCCCCGGCGATCGCTCGGATTTGCCGGCGGCTGGACGGGATTCCTCTGGCGCTGGAGCTGGCGGCCGCGCGGGTAAACCTGCTGAGCGTGGAGCAGATTGAAGCACGGCTGGATGACTGCTTTCGGGTTTTGGTTGCTGGCGGTCGCATGGCCATTCCTCGTCATCAAACCATGAAAACCTCATTGGATTGGTCATACAACCTGCTATCCGGGCCCGAGCAGGCGCTGCTGCGCCGGCTGGCCGTATTCTCCGGAGGATGGACCCTGGAGGCTGCTGAGACGGTTTGCCCAGACGCTGTTTCGGGAAATGGCCTGGCAGGCCCGGCGGTTGAAACGGCTTACGCTGAAACAGCGAAAGGCAAACCACCTAACGCCAACCTGGAGCCGGTGTGTATCCTGGATTTACTCAACCAACTGGTAAATAAATCGATGGTGGCAACCTCTGAGGGAAACCCCACCGGCTTTGACCATGCTTTTTCATTGGATGCTGGTCACAACCCGGTCACGCGTTACCACCTTCTGGAACCCATTCGCCAATATGCCCAGGCAAAGCTCGAGCAGGCTGATGAGATGGAAGCCTTGCGTGACCGCCACCTTTCGTACTTTGTGGACCTCTCCGAACGGGTTAATATAAGGCCATTTTGCGGCCACTGGCCTGCTGTGTGGAAGCTGCTGAAATTTGACATCGAAAACCTGCGTGCTGCTTTAGACTGGGCGCTGGGAGATGCTGGCAATCCCAATGTCGAAGACGGCCTGCGATTGGCAACTAGCGATATCTGGGCGCAGGGGGGATTGCGTCTCGAGGGCCATGCCTGGCTGACAAAAGCCTTGGCTCTAACAGCCGACCGCGAACCTCAATTCTATTTCTTGCGTGCCAAAGCACTCAATTATGATGGAGTGCTGGTTCGTTTTTTGGGTATTGTTCCGGAAGCCAAACGGTTGTTGGAAAAAAGTGTGGCGATGCTCCGCCAATGTGGAAGACCTTGGGACCTGGCGCTTGCACTTGCAGACCTGGCCTGTTGGTCAAAAGAGCTTGATCCAGAAGAAGCGCGGCTTGCCAGCGAAGAATGCGTAATGCTGGCTCGCCAGATAGATGACCCACTTCTCTTGGGGAATGCTCTCTTTTGTAAAGGTATATCATATTTTTCTGATGAGCCTGGTCTACCCGTAAACCTGAGGAATCTGGAGGGGGCCGTCCCCGATTTCCAGGAAAGCCTGGAAGTTTTTCTGCGTGCCGGGGCAAAAGGAGCAGCCTGCCTTCCGCTCATTTCTTTGAGTGATATTTCCCTGAAAAAGCTCGATCTTGCTGCGGCAGTCGCCTTTAGCGAAGAGTATTTACGCTATCGCCCCGAATTGGAAGACCGGAGTATTGATTTTTACGGTAATACAATTTTAGCGGGAATTTCCTACCGGATGGGTAATTTCAAAAAGATGGAAGAGTATGCCCAATTTTTATTGGATCTGGCCCTCGGGCAAAATAATATTGATACGATTTCTGCACTACGCTTCTTGGGAATATCCTGGAAATATCAGGGCGATTACCGGCGGTCCTCTGCCTGCATTTTAGAAGGTCTGAGTTTGTGCCAGGAAACAAAAGATTATCCAGGCATCTATGCCAATATTGCCGGACTGGCTGGGATTGCCATAAGGTTGAAGCAGCCGGCCCGCGCCGCACGCTTATTCGGGGCAGTGGATAAAATGCTGAAAACCATTCCAAACCCAATGGATCCAATCGAACAGGAAGAATTTTCCCAGGACGTTGCCCTTACCCGAGAAGCCCTCACAGGTGATGAATTTTCGCGAGCCTGGGCACAAGGCCAGTCGATTTCGACTGAGGAGTCTCTCCGGGAGGCACGCACCATCGCGGGTGAATTGGCCGGATAAAAGCATTCGATTCCCGGTGGTGGCTCTTTTTCTTTGGGGTCAGGCAGGTTTTAGCAGGATGTGGACGGCTGTGCCCTTATTAAGCTGCGACTCAGCCCGCACGCTGCCCCCATGCGCTTCTACCAGCGCCTTGACGATGGCCAGCCCCAGCCCACTTTCATCACCCGCCGAGCGGGATTTATCCACCCGGTAAAAGCGGTCGAAAATAAACGGCAGGTCTTCTTCAGGGATGCCGGCGCCGTTATCCCACACAGTCAGCTCGACGTGCCCGTCAGAACCCTGCGCCGCCAGGTGAATTTCTCCTCCATTGGGGGTATAGCGCAGGGCATTGCTGACCAGGTTGCCAAACACCTGCATCATGCGGGCGTCATCCACACAAATATCGGGCAAATGTTCATCCGCCTCGACCGACAGGCGTACGCCCTGTTTTTCGGCGCGCTGCTGGAAGGGGGCGGCGGCGCGTTCCAGAATCGAGTGGGGAGCAATCGGCAGGGGGTGCAGCGGCAGCTCGCCGGCGTCTGCCTGGGTGAGCATCTTGAGATCGCCCACCAGGTTCTGCAGGCGTTCGATCTCGGTATAGATCAGCGACAGGCGCTCCTCGGTGGGCTGGAGCACGCCGTCGCGCATCGCCTCGACGTAGCCGGCAATCACGGTCAGCGGAGTGCGCAGGTCGTGGGCGATGTCGGCCGTCATCTGGCGGCGTAGCTGGTTGACCCGCGCCACTTCCTCGCTCATGCGGTTGAAAGCAGTGGCCAACTGGCCGATTTCGTCTTTAGCGCCCACCTTGACCTGCTGTTCGAGTTGTCCCTCGGTAATGTTTTGCGCGGCCTGGGTCAAGGCCCGCAGCGGGTGGATCAACGTGCGCGAAAGAATTACCGCCACGATCAGCGCCACGAGCAGCGCTCCGCCCATCGCCAGGAACAAAGCGTTCGTGGTACGCTGTAAGAACAGGTATTCTTCCGGGTTGAACGGCGGCGGGGCGTTCGCATCCAGGATCGTACCGACCCGCTGGTTATTCACCATCAGCGGGGCGCCTGTTTTCAAAACGTCCGCAGGCACTATCGATCCAACCGGCATGCGCGGATCAGGCGACACAACCACCATCCCCTGAGCGTCGGCCAGGCCGAAAGAATTACGGCGGTTCTGGTTAGGAGGATAGTTGTTGGGCGCCGCCTTGATCCATTGGCCCGTGGAGGGATTAGCCTGGACGGGAAAAGCGCGGAAGCGCATCTGCTGCCATTCATCGGTCACCCCATTCCACGAACCATTGGCGCTATAGTAATCGATCAGGGCGGTCTGCAGGCTGCTGCGTTGCTGGTCGGCGACCAAGTTCGACAGGCGGTTTACGCTGGTCAGGCGGATGGAAATTGCCAGCAACCCGGCGGTAATCAGCGCTACCAGCATAAAAGCCAGGATGAATTTGCCAAGCAATGAAGTGTGCACTATAACCCTGTTGGCTTATGAAAACGGTAACCTACACCAAAAACTGTTTCGATCACCTGCGGTCTGCTCGGATCGCTCTCGATTTTCTTGCGCAAGTTACGGATATGTACATTGAGGGTACGGTCCAGCCCGGTGAAACCGCTGTCGAGCAGGTGGTCGACCATCTGCTCACGCGTGAATACCCGCCCTGGTGAGCGCATCATCACTGCCAGCATGTCGAATTCGATCGGGGTCAATTCCACCGGATTGCCCTTGACCGTCACCATGTGGGTGCTCTGGTCCAACTGTATCTCTCCGACGTGCAGCACTTCTGTCTTTTCCGGGGCGCCTTCGATGCGGCGCAGCACCGCCCGGATGCGCGCCAGCAGCTCGCGCATGCGGAAGGGTTTAACCACGTAGTCATCGGCCCCCAGGTCAAGTCCCAGCACGGCGTCGGTCTCTTCTTCCCGGGCGGTAATAATGATCACCGGGGTCTGGCGCTCCTGGCGGTACTGGCGCAGGAACTGGTAGCCGTCCATTTTCGGCATCATGATATCGAGCAAGGATCAGGTTAGGCTGCTCGTGGCGCGCTGAATAGAGCGCTTCCTGGCCATCCGCGGCGGTCACCACGCGGAAACCCTGTTCGGATAAATATTCCTGCATCAACTGGCGCACACTGGACTGGTCGTCAACCACCAAGATTGTTTCGGACATGGCTTTTTCCTCAATTAAAACTATACTGCATTTTTTCCGAGTTTACTATATCAATATTTAGTTTTGATTTAGAACTGGATCAGGTTCGGTAAACGTTCGTTCGCAAGGTTATGCCAGAACTTAATAGCCTCTAAACCAAATCTAAATACACCTCCGATAAGATTATTTAGTTCTGTGAATTGATGAACGATCCAATTCCAGGCGCATTCTAAGAATTCTTCGCATTAATAATACGCCAACCTCACCAAATATTGGAGGTTTTGAATGAATTCGAGCAAGGCAAAAGCCCTGAAGTGGGGTATGTTTTCAAGCAAGCTCTTATGGGCAGTGATATTCGTGCTGCTGGCCGGCGGCGGCGCGGCTGCCTGGTATTTCCTGGGCGGCCCAGGCAGCCCCTACGTCACCTCTGCGGTAGCTGCAACCCCTGATTATCAAACCGCCACGGTCAAGCGGGGCGACCTGCAGATTTCTGCTGCAGGCGCGGCAACGCTCATCGCCAACAAGACCGTAGACTTGAGCTTTTCCGCAAACGGCACAGTCACGGAGTTAGACGTAAAAATTGGCGATCGCGTGACCTCCGGCGAGGTGTTGGCCAAACAGGGTAATTCACAGACCCTGGAAGCAAACCTGGCCGCTGCCCAGCTCGCCTACCTGGAGGCGCAGAAGACGCTCACCGATCTCCAACAAAATGCCGACGTCACCCTGGCGCAAGCGTATGCGGATTATGTAACTGCCCAGCAGACTTACGCCACGGCTTTGGCCACTAACCAGCGCGCCAGTATGGTGCGATGCAGCAAAGAGGTCAACACCAAAGATACGGTAACCCTGGCAAACGCCTACAAGAAACTACAATCCGAGACCCAATGGGAACCCGGGTCGGACGATTGGATCAACGCCAAGAACGATTATGACACTGCCCTGGCAAATTACAACTATTGCATGGGCCACACCGCAGACGAAAAAACGAGCGCGGCTGCCTCTCTGGATGTCGCTCAGGAGGCCATGAAGCAGGCTGAAACCACTTACAACAATCTAAAAGCTAATTCGGGGATCGACCCCGATGAACTGGCCATAGCGGAGGCGACCCTCAAACAGACCGAGACGGCGCTGGCACAGGCTCAGACAAAACTGGCAGGTATCACGCTTGCGGCTCCAATGGATGGCACGGTTGTTTATCTGGCCGCCGAGGCAGGGGCCGTCATCGATACCTCGAAATACCTGACTATTGCCGACCTCAGCCACCCGACTGTGCAAGTAACCGTGGATGAAACCGACCTGGATAAACTGGCGGTTGGTAACCAGGCGGAGGTCGTTTTTGACGCCTTGCCGGACCAGACCTTTACCGGTAAGGTTACCCGGGTAGATCCGGAACTCACCACTCAGGATTCGTACGAGATGGCCACAGGACAGGTGAAGCTGGATTCATCTGCTGCACAGGTCTTTGAGACCCTTCCCGTAGGCCTGAACGCCACCTGTCAGATTATCAGCAAAGAAGTCAAGAATGCTCTATATATCCCGAATGAGGCCGTGCGTGACCTAGGAAATAACCAATACGCTGTGTTTGTGGTAGGCAGCGATGGGGCGTTGAAGTTGACGACGGTTGAGATTGGAATCGCCGACCTCACGCATACTGAGATCACCAGTGGATTGAAGGAAGGCGACGTGGTTAGCACCGGAATAACTGAAACTACGTCCAACACTAATTCAACTTCCAAGTGAAACGATATGCAATAAAGGTATAAGCGATGAAGGTAGAAAAATGTTCGACGAATAAAAAAAGAACCAGGACTATCCTGATTGTACTGGCGGTGTTGGCAGCCCTTGTTGGCCTGGCGTATGGCGGCTGGCGGTTGCAGCAATCTTCACTGGCTACGACCTCAAAGTCAGGCTCGACTTACGAAACCACAGTAGTCCAGCGAGGAGATCTTACTCAATCTGCCTCTGGAGTCGGGAGCCTGGCAGCATCCAAGACCGTGAATCTAAGTTTTGCGGTTTCGGGAAAAGTCTCCCAGCTCAATGTCCATTTGAACGATCACGTTACGACTGGGGAGGTTCTGGCGGTGTTGGATGGTTTGGATAAACTAAAACTCGACGTCGAGAATAAACAGCTTACTCTGCAGACCGCCCAAAAGGATTCGGATGACCTGCAATCCAGCGCTGTCGCCAGCCTGGCCCAGGCGCTGATAGACCAATCGACCGCCCAGGCCGCCTACGATAAAGCCAAAGCCAACACTCATTACAAAGGCGATAATCGTTGCGGCTATAATTTGACAGAGGATTACTATTTCGATTACATGATCAAGAAGGGCCGGGCGCAGATCTGGCAAAATTACCTCGACGGTGGGCCGACCGCGGCCGGCACCGATTACGGGAGAGACTATATCCTGGAGCACTACGACCCACTTGCCAAGGCCCGCGATATCGCCTATGCCAACTACACATACTGTCAAGGGTTCACTGACGTCGAGATCGCTACATCTCAATCCACGCTCCAGACGGCCACGGCGGCCTTACGCCAGGCGAAGGCAACCTATCAAAACCTGAAAGCCAATAATGGTGTAGACCCGCTTGAATTGCAGATCGACCAGGCCAAGGTGACAAATGCGCAATTGGCGCTCCATAAGTCGCAAGAAACATTGGACGGTGCTACCCTGGTCGCCCCGATGGATGGAACGGTTGTGGCCATCAATGGCGCAGCCGGCCTGGGCCAGACTGCCGAGGATACGACCAACTCGACTGTAACTACGGCGGATATGACTTTTATCACCCTGGCTGATCTAGATAATCCGATCATTACAGTCAGCATGGACGAAGCAGATCTGCAATATTTCATCGTGGGCGGCTCCGCAAAGGTCGTTTTCACCAGTTTCCCTGATCAGACTTATACGGGGAAGGTCACCGAGGTCGTCCCGCAACTCGTCACCGTTATGGGCGGGTCCTCAGTGCAGGGGACGGTAATGTTAGATGACGCAACGCTAACGACCGGAAAAACGCTGCTCATCGGTCTCGACGCTTCGGTGGATGTGACCGGAAAGCAGGTTCAGGATGTGCTCATCGCGCCGGTTAAGGCGGTCTACCAACCTGCCGGATCGTCAGCCTATGTGTATATTCTTAATTCCCAGGGAAAACCTGAAAAGCGTGAGGTTGAGGTCGGTTTGAAGACGGCTGATGAAGTTGAAATTCGCAGCGGGTTACAAGAAGGCGAAAAGGTCATTATTACGAATATAAAACTTCAATAATCAGTAGCATGTTTCAAGTTTAGCTACCATTTCTTTTCTTATTACAGAGGAGCCGTATAAAATATGTCAAAAAATAGATCAACTAAGACCAGGAAAATCTGGATCCCAATTACACTGATCTTGATTCTGGCTGCTGGCGGAATAGGTTATTACTTTTATAACTCTTGGAGCCAGAGCAAGGCTACGGCTGCCACGACGGCGAGCAGCCTGCAAACGAGCAAGGTAAAGCGTGGCAATATTACCATCTCGGCCACTGGCACGGGTACACTGACCGCCAGCCAGACAGCCAATTTAAGTTTTTCAACCAGCAGCGTCGTGGCTGCCGTGGACGTTCAGGCAGGGGACCAGGTCAAGAAGGGCCAGATTTTAGCCAAGCTGGATAATATCGACCAGTTGCAGGCCAAGGTGAATATCGCCCAGCAGAATCTCGTCTCCTCCCAACAGACGCTAGATACGTATAAGCAGAGCGCGGCCGCCAATCTGGCTAATGCCCAGATCGCTGTGCTAGACGACCAGAAGGCGGTTACCACTGCAAAATCAGCCGTGATTGTAAAAGGAATGCAACGCTGCAAACTCGGATTCAATCGAAGCCTATTACAGCATCTGGCTTCATGAAAAGGAGTATCTCGAATTCTTAGGCAGCGGCGCCGGGAATCCCGATTACTACACAGCCGTCATCGCGCCGGAGAAAAGTGTAGTCGCTTCAGCTTACGCTACATATATATATTGTGCGGGGTTCACGGATTACGAAATCAGTTCATCTGAAGCCACCCTTTCCCTGGCAGAAGCCACTCTAAAGACGGCGCAAGATACCCTGGCCACGTTGCAGAAGAACAACGGCCTGGACCCCACCACGCTGGCCACCGACCAAAACAGCGTAGACAACGCCCAGGTTACCCTGGATGAAGCCAAGACAACCCTGGCTGGCGCCACCCTGACTGCCCCATTCGACGGCGTTATCCTGACCGTGGCCGGGCAGGTTGGCTATACAGCCGCCACTGATACTGCTTTCATCACTATGGCGGACTTGAATAATCCCAAGATCGATTTCGTCGTGGATGAAACCGATATGGATAAAGTCGCCATCGGCGAAGAGGCAACCATCACCTTCGATGCCATCGAGGACAAGACTTTCACCGGCAAGGTCACTCAGATCGACCCACAGCTTCAAACGTCCAGCGGCTACCAGGTTATTGAAGGCCTGATCCAGCTCGACCTGAGCAAAGAGACCACCCAGCCGGACTTTATGGCAGGCTTGAATGCCTCGGTGAAGGTGATCCAGGCGGAAGCCAAAGATGTACTCCTGGTTCCGGTCGAAGCTGTGCGCGACCTGGGGGACGGCTCGTACGGAGTTTTCGTGCTGGATTCCCTTGGCCAGCCTAAATTACAGGTCGTTACTGTCGGTCTGAAAGACGTGACCAACGCTGAGATCAAGTCAGGCCTGAAGGAGGGGGATGTCGTTACTACCGGCATTACGGAGACGAAATAATGGAAAAGGAATTGATCATCGAAACAATCGATATGAAGAAAGTCTATGGAGAGGGGGAAGGGCAAGTCGTAGCCCTGGATGGAGTCAGTATCAAAGATCTGCCGCGGTGAATTTGTGGCCATCATTGGCCCGAGCGGCTCCGGCAAAAGTACCTTGATGAACATCCTGGCCTGTCTCGACCGTCCTACGGAAGGAAAATATATCCTGGCCGGTGAAGATGTGAGTGAATACAGCCGTAAAGAACTGGCCCAGATCCGCAGCCGGGAGTTGGGATTTGTTTTTCAGTCCTTTAACTTACTTCCTCGCGCAACTGCGCTCGAAAACGTGATCTTGCCTACTATTTACCGGCGCGAAAACCGGATTAATCAAAAAGAACGAGTTGAGGCGGCTATGTCTGCTCTGGAGAACGTTGGTCTGAGAGATCGCATGGATCATTTGCCCAGCGAGCTTTCCGGCGGCCAGCAGCAGCGCGTGGCCATCGCTCGCGCTCTGATCAACAACCCCCTTCTACTCCTGGCCGATGAACCGACCGGCAACCTGGATTCCCGCTCCAGCAAGGAGATCATCCAGCTATTGATTGATCTACACTACCAGGGCCATACGGTCGTGGTTGTAACCCACGATATGGGAGTGGCGCATCATACAGAACGCAT
Organism: uncultured Chloroflexia bacterium; assembly: GCA_963820415.1. GTDB lineage: Bacteria > Chloroflexota > Anaerolineae > Anaerolineales > Anaerolineaceae > CAWFZT01. The sequence continues at coordinate 628,030 of CAWFZT010000008.1, forward strand.
GCTCATGCTCCAGGATGGCAAGCTGTCCTCCGACCAGAAGAACGGAGAGGCGATGCTTTCCCAGGCCATCCAAGAAGTGCCACGTGGAATTGTAGAAAAAGGAGTTATCCAATGAACATTCGAGAAATTTTTAACTCGGCCTGGAAAAGCCTTCTGTCAAACAAGCTGCGCTCCTTGCTGACTATGCTTGGTGTGATCATCGGAGTAGCAGCGGTGATCGTGATGATTGCGGTCAGCGCCGGCACCGAGGCGACTATCTCAGAATTGATCAATGCCTTGGGGACTAACCTCCTCTTCATTTCAGATGCAATCAGCCGCGCTGGGCCGGGTGGCGGCCCACAAAATTCCCGAGGTGGATTGACTTATAACGATGTAACTGCCATCCGTGAGCAGATCAAAGGCGTGGCGGGAGTATCCGTTGAACAACAGGCTAGCGAGACTTCTAAATATGGCAATACGACCCTCTCGAGTGTGTCGATCGTCGGCACGACTCCCGACTACACCATGGTGAGAAACGTCAGCGTAGGCAGCGGAAGGTGGTTCACTGCGGATGAACAAACGTGTTCGGTAAAAGTCGTAATTCTCGGCTCAGACATCGCCAAGGAGTTATTTGGCAATGCGGACCCGATCGGCCAGACCATCATTGCCAGCAACACACAACTGGCGGTGATCGGGGTGCTGGCTCCCAAGGGCCTGGCGGGCGGGACGGATTTCGACAAACAAATCTACACCCCCATTTCCGTGGTTTTCAAGAAATTCACCCCCTCCATGTTTGGTCGTATTATGGGCGACCGTGTACGCACCATTTTCGTCTCGGTCGATACGAACGCCGATATGTCTCACGTCAGCCAGCAGATTACCATTTTGCTGGCCAAGCGCCACAATGTCAGTCTGACCTCTCTGGATTTCAACATCCGCACCCAGGAAGATATCATCAGCACGCAAGAATTGACCACCTCCTCGTTCCGCACATTGCTGGGCTGGGTCGCCGGGGTCTCGCTGATCGTCGGCGGCATCGGCATCATGAACATCATGCTGGTCAGCGTGACTGAGCGCACGCGCGAGATCGGGCTGCGCCAGGCCGTCGGGGCCACGCCGGGCGATATCCAGTTACAGTTCTTGTCCGAAGCGCTCATGCTCAGCCTGATCGGAGGCCTGCTTGGTGTGCTGGGCGGCGTCGGCGGATCGGAAATGTTCGGTCAATTGAGCTCGATGCGTACGGTGATCATGCCCTACTCGATCGTGCTGTCCTTTTCCTCTGCCGCCCTGATTGGCATTTTCTTCGGCTACATCCCGGCGAATAAAGCCGCTCAGCTCGACCCGATCGTCGCTTTGAGACATGAGTAATTAGATGCTTAACCACAAGACCACGAGGATCACAAAGGAAAATGATTCCGTCAATCGGCCATCTCATTGCAAGGCTAAAAACTATTATTGAAAGGAAACACTGTATGATTAAAGAACAAGCTTTACCTTCTGGTTGCCCTGCCCCTGGTGATCGTCCTGGGCGCTTGCGCCAGCATAGCCGGTATACAAATTCCGGGATTGACCGCCAAACCCACCCAGACGTCACAATACGCCGGCGGGGCTAACTTCAACCCCTCGCAGATGTCGCTTGAGCAGAAGCTCGCCATCGGCACGCTCAAGCTGGAAGGCACCGACCTGGCAGTCACCGCCAAAGAGGCCAACGATCTCCTTCCTCTCTGGAAAGCTGTGAAGAGCCTGAGCGCCAGCGACACCACCGCTCCGGCTGAAATCCAGGCCCTCTACAAGCAGATCGAGGGGGTGATGACCTCTGAACAGACCCAGGCGATCCAGAAGATGACCTGGACGCAGGATGATATGCAGGCGCTGATGACTCAGTACGGGGTCCAGTTCGGCCAGGGCCAGAGCAGCAAAACCCTGACCGCCGACCAGCAAGCCACTCGCACAGCCCTCCAGATGTCGTCGCGTAGCCGGAATAGCGGCGGCGGCGCCGGAGGCGGACCCGGTGGAGGTCCTCCGGCTGGCGGTGTCTTCCCTGGCGGACCTGGTGGTTTCGGCGACCAGGGCATGTCTACCACCGGTACACCCCAGCCGGGACAGGCTAACCGCAGCGGCGGCATGGGCATGAACTCTATGTTCGTCGACCCGCTGATCAAGCTGCTGCAGACTCGCGCCACCGGGCAGTAATCTCAGCTTTCATCCCGGGAGCAGCCCTGGCGTTTATTAATGGTTCCACCGCCAGCCTGCTCCCATTCCCTATCTTATCCCTCCCTTGGAACATCAAGGGAGGGATATATCCTTTATTAATTTTGTTGGAATCCCTGCCTCTTTTTTGCTACACTTAATCAAAGAACCGTCTGCCCATGTATCACTGCCCGGTCATACACCCTAATAAATTGTGGTTCATTGGGATTTGCTGTGGAAGGTCCCTGGATTTGAGGTTGTCATGATAACCCCAAATCTGGAAGTTCACCACAGAAATTCCCAAAGTGCGTAAATTGTTCGCTTGGTAGCTCTCACCGGAGAAAATGTAATAACCATACAAGCCATGATTTTCGACTCCCATGACCCATTCCGCCATACATGCTGGTAAAATTCTAGACGAACGATGGATCATGGATGACCCGGCGCAGCTCACCGGCGTCGTTTAGCAGATGATGAATGGAGCAGGTAAACCTTGAGATGAGCATGGATATAGATCTTTTGAAAGAGGTCGCGGCTGACCTGGCTGTGGAGTTTGTCCAGCCGGGCATGGTGGTCGGCCTTGGCGCGGGCAGCACCGCGGCGCTGGCCGTGCGACGCCTGGGAGAATGGTTCAAGGCCGGCCGCCTGCCAGGTATCCTGGGCATTCCCTGTTCGCAGCAGACCGAACAGGAAGCCCTGCGAATGGGCCTTCCGTTGACCATCCTGGAAGACCATCCTGTGGTCGACCTGACCATCGACGGCGCCGACGAGGTGGACCCCGAGCTGAACTTGATCAAAGGCGGGGGTGGGGCGCTGCTGCGCGAGAAAATCGTCGCTCAGGCCAGCCTGCGTGAGATTATCATCGTGGACGAATCCAAGCTCTCTCCGGCCCTGGGCACGCATTGGGCTGTGCCGGTCGAAGTGATCCCTTTCGGCTGGGGCTCGCAAGTCGCCTTTTTGCAAGGGCTGCACGCCCAGGTGAATGTGCGCCAGAGGGAAGGCGGCCTACCCTTTAAAACCGACCAGGGTAACCTGATCCTCGACTGCTATTTTGGGCCGCTGGCCAACCCGGCTGGGCTGGCCGCCCAGTTAAAAAACCGCACTGGCATTGTCGAGCACGGCCTATTTATTGGCCTGGCCAGCGATGTGATCGTGGCTGGCAAAGATGGCTGCCGCCATCTAACCCGGCGCTCGCCCTGACGTGGAGGGGAGATACGCCCCGTTATTGATTCCTGGCGCAGGTCTCAAGGGGCCGGGACGGCCTGGGCAGTAGTCATAATTTGGCTCATATCTTTTTGGACGGCGTACTGGATCCAGGTATCCGGATTGTTATTCTGGGTGAAGAGACTGATCATGACCATGCGGTCACTCTTGGTATAGACATAGCTGGTCGTGGATTTGCCGACCACAGTGCTGGTCTGGCTGAGCGTCCAACCCTGATCTTTCATCGTCTGGCGGAAAAAATCGGTCACCTTAGCCTGCTCAAGCCAGGTGCTGTACAAATACATGTGGAAGGCAGTATTTTCTGATAGGACCAGGTCGCCCTTGTTTTCTTTCAGGATCGGGATATCCTCTGGCAGACCCTGGATGGCCTGGAAGGGCGGCAGAGTCTCTGTCATGCGGGCAGCTATCGTCGCCATAATTGGCGGCGCGCCAGTCTGCTTTACGCCTGGCGTAGAACGGGATGAAGTCACCTGCAGGTTCGCTGCGGGGGTAGTTTGAGCGAGGGCGGTGCTTTTTCCCGGAAAAAGCAATGGCGATCTGGCGGCGAACAGGACTGCCCCTATGGCCAGGCAAACGACGATTCCAGCCAAAACCGCAAAGGCAATCCCGCCCATCGTCCAGTTCTTGATCGAGCTGACTGGCGGGGCGGGTGCGGGAGTTGGGCCGGTTACTAGCCTGGGTCCGGTAACCGGCCTGGAAACGACGGGAGCGCGCAGGGTCGGCTCGACCTGCATGGGTATGCCCGGCCTGGCCTCTATTGTAGGCGCCAGACTTAGTTTTTCAAGCGCTGTCGCAAAGGCGCTCATTTCCTGGTAGCGATCTTCTGGTTTCTTGGCCAGCGCCTTGAAGATGACCTGTTCGACCTCGTCCGGCAAGCTGGCGACGATCGACCTGGGGCGCGGCAGCGGGTCTTGCATATGCTTGAGCATCACCGCCGCCGGCGTGTCAGCGGTAAACGGGCGGCGCCCGGTCACCATCTCGTAGAACACCACCCCCAAGGCGTAAATATCCGTGCGCGCGTCCACCTTGCCCAGCCACTGTTCGGGCGCCATGTAATCCGGGGTGCCAATCCCCATCCCGGTGCCGGTCAACTGCATCGATTCGCCCATATCGAGCATCTTGGCAATCCCAAAATCGGACAGGGTCGGCGTCCCACCCTGGGTAAAGAGGATATTGGCCGGTTTGACGTCGCGATGGATAATCATCTGCTGGTGAGCGCATTCCAGCGCCCTGGCGATGGGGGTTAGCAAGCGGGCGGCCTCCTGGTACGGCCAGGGCGAACCCATGCGGTCCTTCAGGGTGCCACCCGGCTCAAAAGGCATGACCAGGTAGGGCATGCCGTCCTGTTCGCCGTAATCTAGCACTTTGAGGATGTAAGGATGGTCCAATTGGGCCAGGGCGCGCGCCTCGCGCTGGAAGCGCTTCAAGAATTCTTGATCCATTACGATCTCGGTGCGGATCACTTTCACTGCCACGAAGCGTTCCAGGCTGGAATCGTAGGCTTTGAAGACGGTAGCCATGCCGCCTCCGCCGAACTGTTCCACCACGTGGTAGCGCCCTAAGGACTTGCCGACGATATCGAACATGCTGCTCCCCGTTGTTAATCGTTATGTATATTATACGGCTGATTTCCGCTTAATCCCTCCCCTACTTTGGCGGTATCCTCGACCAGCAACATCCACTTGCGGGTTCTCTGGGAATAACCGTGGTGAACTCCCGGACCTTACACGGTAAATCTTAATGAGCCCGCTTTCGCCCTTGTGGTAAATCTTTTTTAGGAAGCAAAATTAAGCCTCAGAAGACCCCGGCCTGGTCGATTCGGCACGCCTGCGCGACCGCCTGCAGCAGCTTGGCCTGGATTGCAGCGTAAGCGGGGCGTTTGGCCCCACACGTGACCTTTCCAGCGAAGAGGCTTCCATTCGCGCCAGCGCCTTTGATTACTTATGCGCTCTGGTGGATACCGCCGAGGCGGTCGGAGCCAGGGTGGTCAACGGCCCAATGTATTCGGCAGTAGGTAAAGCGCGCCTGCTGCCCGCCGGCGAGCACGGCGTGCGCCTGGCCATCGAGCCGCTCAACCGCTTCGAAACCGATATGATCAACACGGCTGCCCATGGATTGGAGATGATCGAAGCCGTCGGTGCAGCCAACCTTGGCCTGCACCTGGATACCTTCCACATGCACCTGGAAGAAAAAGATTCGGCGGCCGCCATCCGTTTGGCCGGCCGGCGCCGGTTCCATTTCCACGCCTGCGAAAACGACCGCGGCGTGCCGGGCACCGGGCAGGTGCACTGGCAGGCCATCACCCAGGCCCTCAAACAGGTTGATTACCGGGGCGCGGTAGTGATCGAGTTTTTCACCCCCGACCTGGAGGAGATCGCCCGGGCGGTGTGCCTGTGGCGCCCAATTGCCCCCGACCAGGACACCATTGCGCGGGATGGGTTAAAATTCTTGAGGGGATTATTTGATGAAAAATAAACTCTAAAGATCTCAGAGATCTTTAGGGTTTGGTCTGAAATAAATATTTCATCTTGCTTTCCTGCTTCAACCCCTGTATAATCTGTGTATATTCAACGTCGTTGACAGTGCACAAGCACCGCCAGGCGGCGCAGCGAGCCGGGTAAAATGGTGAAAGCCCGGCGCCAGTTCCAGCAGTGTTCGCCCCCCTCGAGATGCGAGCTGAAAGCCGCCTGCGGCAAGTAAACCTCGCCGGCCATCCCCGTTAGCGGACACCGCCAGGTGTGCCAGGCCCTCCTGGCGGCCAAGGCTGGCGCCGTAAAGCGCCGGTGAAGTGAGGTGGTACCACGCACTCTGTTCGTCCTCAGTTGTAACCTGAGGACGCTTTTATTTAACCGGAGGAAAAAATGAACGCCAGTGAATTGAGAGAAACCTACCTGCAGTTCTTCGAGGAGCTTGGGCACAAACGCATTCAATCAGCTCCCCTGCTGCCCGAAAACGACCCAAGCGTCCTTTTCACCACGGCCGGTATGCACCCGCTGGTGCCCTTCCTTCTCGGTGAGCCGCATCCGCTCGGCCGGCGGCTGGTCGATTTCCAGAAGTGCCTGCGCACCAACGATATCGACGAGGTCGGCGACGCCGCTCACCTGACCTTCTTCGAAATGCTGGGCAACTGGTCGCTCGGCGATTATTTCAAACAGGAATCGCTGGCCTGGTCTTTTCAATTCCTGACCCAGGTCCTTCACCTCGACCCGCAGCGCCTGGCGGTTACCGTCTTTGCCGGGGACAACGATGCGCCGCGCGACGACGAATCGGCCGCAGTCTGGCACAGCCTAGGTATCCCGCCGGAGCGCATTTTTTACCTGCCCAAACTGGACAACTGGTGGGGACCGGCCGGCGCCAGCGGGCCGTGCGGCCCGGATTCGGAGATGTTCTACGACTCCGGCCGGCCGCACCACCCCGGCTGCCGGCCCGGCTGCAACTGCGGCAAGTGGCTGGAAATTTGGAACAACGTCTTCATGGAATATGAGAAAACGGTGGACGGACGCTATATCCGCCTCAAGCAGCGCAACGTCGACACCGGCATGGGCCTCGAACGCACCCTGGCAGCCCTGCAAGGGGTGGATGATATTTTCCTGATCGAAACGCTCTACCCGCTGGTGCAGCAGGTGGAGCGCTTGTCCGGGCAGCGCTACGCCGATAACCCGGCTCCATTCCGGGTGATAGTCGATCACCTGCGGGCAGCCACCTTTGCCATTGCCGATGGGGCCATGCCCGCCAACGTTGAAGCGGGCTACGTGGTGCGCCGCCTGGTACGCCGGGCGGTGCGTTTCGGCCGTGACCTGGGTATCCAGGCCAACTTCTGCGCGGCTTTTTCGAGCAGCGTGGTCGACCTGTTCAAGCAGGTTTACCCAGAGTTGGAGCAAAAACGGAAACATATCGCCGAAACCCTCGACCGCGAAGAAACCAAATTCAAGGCCACCCTCGAGCGCGCCTTGCGCCACTATGACAATGTGGTGGACAGCCTGCGCCAGGAAGGACGATCCACCATCTCGGGCCAGGAGGCCTTCGACCTGTTCGAGACCTATGGGTTCCCGCTGCCGTTCACGGTCGACCTGGCCAAAGAGCAGGGCCTGACCGTAGATGAGGCCGGGTTCGAGGCCTGTTACCGCGCCCACCGTCAGGACTCGCGCAACGCCCTGGACGAGAGGTTTAAGGGCGGGCTGGCCGACCATTCCGAGCAGACCACCCGCCTGCACACCGCCTCGCACCTGCTCCAGGCGGCGCTCAGGCAGGTACTGGGGGCGATGGTGCACCAGATGGGCTCGAATATCACCCCCGAGCGGCTGCGCTTCGATTTTTCCCACCCCGAAAAGGTCACCCACGAGCAGTTAGCCCTGGTCGAAGGGATCGTCAACGCCCAGATCGAAGCCAGCCTGCCGGTCAGCCTGGAAATTATGCCTCTCTCCCAGGCGGTTGAAGCTGGCGCGCTGGCTTTCTTCGGCGAAAAGTACGGCGAGCTGGTCAAGGTTTATTCGATAGGCGCCTTCTCGAAAGAAGTGTGCGGCGGCCCGCACGTGCAGAACACCGGCGAGCTGGGTCGCTTCCGCATTCTGAAAGAAGAAGCGGTTGGACACGGCGTGCGCCGCATCCGGGCCGTGCTGGAAAAATAATCAGGGATCAGGCGACTTCGCTTAATTTAACCGGCCGGCGCTCCTTGCAGGACAGGGTAGCGGCCTTGGCCATTACCACCGGGGCGCGCCCGTCCATCCCGGTCACCGACGGTTGACAGTCCTGCTGCACGCAGGACAGGAAATCTTTCATTTCGGTGATGAAGGATTCCATGTAACGTTCGAGGAAGAAATATAACGGTTTGGCGGAGTGCACGCCTTCGGCATTGCTGTAAATGTGGGTGTCGGGCGTGTTGTTGGCTACGGCGATCATCCCGCCTGAGCCGAACACCTCCACACGCTGGTCATAGCCGTAGACGGCCTTGCGACTGTTGTCGATCGTGCCGATGGCGCCGTTAGCAAAGCGCAGCGTGACCACAGCGGTATCGATGTCTCCGGCTTCGCCGATGCGCGGGTCCACCCGCACGGCCGCCTCGGCGTAGACTTCTTCGACCTCACTTCCGGTCAGGAAGCGCGCCATATCGAAGTCGTGGATGGTCATATCGTAGAACATCCCGCCTGAAACGCGCACGTATTCAATCGGCGGCGGCGCCGGGTCCCGGCTGGTGATGCGCAGGATGTGCACCTCGCCGACCTTGCCTTCGGCGACCATCTGGCGCACCCGGCGAAAGTTGGGGTCGAAGCGGCGGTTGAAACCGATCTGCAGTTTCACCCCGGCTTTTTCCACCGCCTGCAGGGCCTGGTCGATTTTGTCCAGGTCGTAGGCAATCGGCTTTTCACAGAAAATGTGTTTGCCGGCGTCGGCCGCTTCGATGATTATCCTGGCGTGGGTGTCGGTGGACGAGCAGATCGCCACTGCGTCGATGTCGCTGGCTTCCAGGATACTGTGGTAGTCAGAGCTGACCACCGGGATGTGCAAGCGCGCTGCAGTTTCTTCGGCAGCCGCCAGCAGCGGGTCGGCAATGGCCGCCACCCTGGCGCCAGGGATGCGAGTGGCCAGGTTCTCGGCGTGGATTTTGCCGATGCGTCCTGCCCCAATTACACCAATGCGTACGGGAGTTTGTTTTACCATTTATTCCCTCTTTTTTAAAATTTGCGTGACCATTCTCCCAGCCAGCGTTCAACCACCACCTTGGTCTGGGTAAAAAACTCCACGGCGTGTTTGCCCTGGGCGTGCAGCGTGCCGAAGAAGCTGTTCTTCCAACCGCTGAAGGGGAAGAAAGCCATGGGCGCCGCCACGCCGATGTTGATGCCGATGTTACCCGCCTCAGCCTCGTAGCGGAACTTGCGCGCTGCTGCTCCACTGCCGGTGAAGACGCAGGCCATGTTGCCGTATTCGCCGCCGTTAACCAGGTCGATGGCTTCCTCCACGCTGTCCACGTGCAGCATGCCAAGCACCGGGCCGAAAATTTCTGTGCGGGCCATGGTCCCGCGGCGCGGCACATCGGATAGGATGGTCGGGCGCACGAAGTTGCCGTGTTCGTATCCGGAAACGACGGTGTTACGCCCATCCACCACCATCTTCGCCCCTTCTTCCAGGCCCTTCTGGATCAAACCCTCGATGCGGCTCTTGCTCTGCGGGGTGATCACCGGTCCCATCTGTACCCCATTATCCAGGCCGTAGCCGACCACGCGGCTGGCAGCCGCCTCGGCCAGGGTCGGGGTGAAGATGCGGCTGGCTTCACCAACCGTGATCGCCAGGGAGGCCGACAGGCAGCGCTGCCCGGCGTTGCCAAAGGCGCTGTCGGTGACAATCGAGGTGGTCAGACTGACGTCGGCGTCCGGCAGAATGATAAGCGGGTTCTTGGCCCCGCCCTGGGCCTGGACGCGTTTGCCGTTGGCTGAAGCCCGCCCGTATACGTGCCGGGCGACGGCTGTCGACCCGACGAAGGTGACCGCCCGGATCAGCGGGTGGTCCAGGATGGCATCCACCGTCTCGGCTGCGCCGTTGACCAGGTTGACCACCCCCTTGGGGAATTTGGCCTCTTCCAGCAGTTGAAAAACTTTTTGCATGGTCAGAGGAGTGCGCTCAGAGGGTTTTACAATGACCGTGTTGCCGCAGGCCACGGCGTAGGGCAAATACCAGAACGGGATCATGCCCGGGAAATTGAACGGGCAAATGATAGCAGCCACGCCCACCGGCTGGCGGATCATGTATTCGTCCACCCCACGCGTGATATCTTCGGAAAAATCGCCCAGCATCATGGTTGGGATACCGCAGGCGACTTCTACGTTTTCGATGGCCCGGCGCAACTCGCCACGTGCGTCATCCAGGGTCTTGCCGTTTTCCATCGTGACGGTGCAAGCCAGCTCCTCGAAATGTTCTTCAAGCAGGTTCTTAAGCCTGAACAGGTATTGGACGCGGCTGGGCGCCGGTACACGCCGCCAATCATGGAAGGCGGTTGCAGCCATCTTGGCCGCCCGGTCACTTTCTCCGGCTGGCGAAAGCGGGACGGTTGCCAGCACTTCTGCCGTTGCCGGGTTGTGCACTTCCAGGGTCTGGCTGCCCGCCGGTTCGACCCACGTCCCGTCGATGAAATCGTTAAGTTTTTCTATATGTGACATAATAATTAATTTCCTTTAGTAACTATCCGAATTTTCTCGAATGTCGTTGCGAGCGACACTCTTGGTGCACACCCCTTCGGATGCACCTGAAGAGGTGCCCGCAGGGGTGAGCAATCTCGCCACCTAATCGGAGATTGCTTCGGCGAAGACGCCTCGCAATGACGCTGGAAAAGGGTTAGGGTCACAGATAATACTTTTCCTTCTTCACCGCCTCATCATATTCCGCCCGCGCCTGGCGCACGCTGCCCTTCTCGGATACCTCGGCGGGGGCTACGTCCCACCAGGATTCGTACCCCGGTACGCGTACCTCGCGGTCGGTTTCCACTACCACCACCGTGACGCGTTCCTGCTTGCGCGCCTCCTGCAGGGCCTGCTTGAACTCCGCCAGCCCGTTGGCATTGATCGCCACGGCGCCCAGGCTGCGGGCATTGGCGGCGTAATCGACCGGCAGGCGCTCTCCATCGAGCTGCCCGCTGTCGGTGCGGTAGCGGAAGTGCGTGCCAAAACCCTGGCTGCCCAGCAACTCGCTCAGCCCGCCAATGCTGCCAAAGCCGTGATTATCCACCACCACGATCACCAGTTTGACGTGTTCCTGCACGGCAGTGACGATCTCACTCGGCATCATCAAATAAGTGCCATCGCCTACCCACACGAATACCTCCCGGCTTGGGTCAGCCATTTTCGCTCCGATGGCGCCAGGGATCTCATAACCCATGGTGGAATAACCGTACTCCAGGTGGTAGCTGTTGGGACTGCGTGCGCGCCACAGTTTGTGCAGGTCGCCCGGGTGGCTACCGGCTGCCGAAAGGATCACGTCGCGTGGGCCGGTGGCTTCCCAGATCGCCCCGATGAGCTCGCTCTGGGCGGGCAGAGGCTGGTTATTCAGGTGGTACAGGCGCTCCACTTCCGCTTCCCAGGCCTGTTTCAATTCGGCGACCAAGGCGGCATAATCAGCGCTGACGTGATAGCCGTGCAGGGCATCCGACAACTCTTCCAGGGTCAGGTGAGCGTCGGCGATTAGCGGGATAGCCGAGCGCTTGTAGGCGTCGAACTCGGCCACATTGATGTTCACGAAGTTCACATGCGGGTTTTGAAAGAGCGTCACCGATGCAGTGGTGAAATCGGTGTAGCGCGTGCCGATGCCGATCACCAGATCGGCGTTGTGTGCCAGGCGGTTGGCCGCCAGGGTGCCGGTTGCGCCAATGGCGCCCACGCACTGCGGGTGATCGTAGGCCAGCGAGCCTTTCCCGGCCTGCGTTTCTCCCACCGGGATGCCGGTCTGCTGGGCAAAGAGCTCCAGCGCCTGGGCGGCCTCGCTGTACAGCACCCCGCCCCCGGCGATGATCAACGGGCAGCGGCTGGCGCGGATGGCGTCTACCGCCCGGCTGAAGGACAGGCGGTCGGCCGCGGGACGGCGCAGCAGCCACACCCGTTTTTCGAACAGTTCCTCCGGGAAGTCGTATGCCTCGGCCTGCACGTCCTGCGGTAGTGCCAGCACGGCCGCCCCGGCCTCCGAGGGAGAGGTAAGCACACGCATCACTTCCGGCAAGGAGGTGATAATCTGCTCCGGGCGGTAAATGCGGTCCCAGTAGCGCGAGACGGGTTTGAAGCAGTCGTTCACACTGATATCCTGCGAGGCAGGCGACTCGACCTGCTGCAACACCGGTGCGACGTTGCGGCGGGCAAAGATATCGCCGGGTAATAACAGCACCGGCAGGTGGTTGATCGTGGCCTGGGCCGCCCCGGTAATCATGTTGGTCGCCCCTGGGCCAATCGAGGAGGTGCATGCGAAGGTGCGCTGGCGGTTGCTCATGCGAGCAAAGCCGGAAGCCATGTGCACGGCGGACTGCTCGTTGCGCACCAGGATGTAGCGGAAATCCGGGTTCTGCTGCAGCGCCTGACCGATCCCGCCCACGTTGCCATGCCCGAAGATGCCCAAGGCGCCAGCGAAGAAGGCGTTCTGATGCCCATCGCGCTCGACGTACTGGTTCTTAAGAAAGCGGATGATGGCTTGAGCGGTCGTCAATCGAAGAGTGCTCATAAATGCTCCTTTTCAAATGAACTCAGATTTTGGGTTGTGAGCGTGCGTACGCACGCTCACAACCCAAAATCTGGAAATCCTAACCAATTACTTCACATCCGGATTGGGCAGCATGAAATCACGCACCAGGCCGACCAGCTCGTGGTACGAGCCGATGAAGGCGCGCAAGGTGCGCACGGTGGCCCCGTAAGCATCGAACTCTTCGACGCGCATCCCATCCGCATCGTAGGCCCGGCGAAAATCCGGGATGCGCTGGTACAGGTCGCCAATGATTTCCTCCGCCACCGGGGTGTGGAAGCGATCGACCACTTCGATCTGTGAGGCGTTGAATAGCCGCTGCCATTCGTATGGGATGGTCAGGGTGATCTCCCCACCGATCAGCTCCGACCAGTGCAGGTGATGGCGATAGGCCGCCGCCAGCAAGCGCGGCATGGTAGCCGCGTTCCTTAAACAGAGTGTAGGCTTTCTTTAGGGCGGCGATGCCGGCCCAATCCAGGTAGCCGGGGGTGAAAACCATCCCATCCCGCTTTTCAACCACGTGCACCCAGTCGTCCAGCCGGCCGATCATCATGGTGCACACCGGGGTCATGTCTGCCGTGCTCTTGCCCTCGGCGTGGCGGCGGTTCAGCCCCCGCTCGATCGCTTCAGCCACTGCCAGGGCCTGCGGTACGGTGAAGCACACCGTGGCGTTGATGTTGATTCCATGGTAGGTGGCCTCTTCGATGGCCTTCACCCCAGCCTGCGTGACCGGGATTTTGATCTGCATGTTGGGCGATAGGGTGTCGAAATGCAGTGCCTGCTGCAAGATGGCTTCGTGGTTGCGGTAGAAAGCCGGGTTGGTCTGGATCGAGATGCGGCCTTTCTTCCCCTGGGTGCGCTCGAACACCGGGCGTAATAACCCAGCCCCCACCACGGCCATTTCTTCGATCAGCTTCCAGGTCACCTGATCTTCGCTCCAGGCCGGGTTTTCTCGGATGAACTGCACGATGCGCGCGCGCCACAGGTGCATTTCTTTCTTCAGCACCCCCAGCACGATGGTCGGGTTGGTGGTGGCGCCAACTGCGCCGTTTTCGATGGCGTAGGTCAGCTCTTCCACCGAACACGAATCGTTCCAGTAATCGGTGGGGGTAGTCAGCGCCATTTTATGCAAAGGGCTTTTGTAAGTTTCAGGCGTCATAATGCCTCCTTATTCTTCCATTTCCATGCTTACCAGCGGCAGGCGTGGGTCTTTTTTCTGCCAGGTGGATTTGACCCAGGTGTACTGCGGGTCGTCGGTGGCGGCTAACGATTGTACTCCGCCGGCCAGGAAATTCAAATAATAAGCGCTATAACCGGGCGCGGCGACGACCGGGTGGTAGCCTTCCGGCACCATCACCAGTTGGTTTTCGTGCACTAGCATCAGCTCGTCCAGGCGCCCATCCCCGGTGTAAACGCGCTGGTAAGCGTAGCCTTCCGGCCGGTTGAATTTATAGAAATAAATTTCTTCCAGGTCGGCTTCCAGCAAGCTGCCATTTTTATCCAGGCGGTTCACGTCGTGTTTGTGCGGCGGGTAAGAGCTCCAGTTGCCGGAGGGGGTGTAAACCTCGACGGCTACCAGGCGCTGGCAGTCGAAACCGGGCGGCAGCATCTTGTTGATCTGGCGGGTGGCGTTCTCGCCGCCGCGGATTTCGACCTCCACCTCCACCGGGGTGACCAGGCGGGGTGGGTGATCCTGGTCGGTCGGGCACCAGGCGTAGGCAATTTCCAGCTCCTTGCTGACAGCCTGGACGGTAAAGCGCGTGCGCCACGGCAGGTACAGGCTGTAGGGCATGCCGCTGAACACGTCCGGGCGCCGGCCAAGATGGGGAAAACTGCCCCGGCTGGACTGGACTGTGCCCACCCCGCTCAGCACCACCAGGGCCAGCTCGTTTTCGGCGGTGTCGAATTCCCAGGTTTGCCCGCTTTGCATTCGCCGCACGCTGAAGTGCAGGTAATCCCAGCCGGCCTCCTGGGGAGTGAGGTGAATGATTTCTTGTTGGTTAGGTTTGGATGAGACCAGGAGGGGAAATTTATGGTCTGCCATAGTTTTGATTCTCCATGATTTTTCAAGAAACGGACGGGCTGGCGGTGGAACTGCGCAGGCGCAGCTCGCCGCGCAGGGCGATCAATTGCGGCTCGGGCAGTCCATTGCCCTGCAGCACTGATTGTAACAGGCGCAGCATCAGCCGGGCCGCCTCTGCGCCCAGGTGAAACTTGGGCTGGTGGAAGGTGGTGAGGGGCGGATCCAGGTAGGCCGAAATTTCGATGTTGTCGAACCCGGTCACCGAACAATCCTGAGGGATGCGCCAGCCGGCCTGCTTCAGGCCGTGCAGCAGGCCGACTGCCAGCATATCGTTGAAACAGGCAATGGCGGTCGGCGGTTCAGGCAGTTCCGTAAAGCGCCGGGCGCAGGTCGTCCCGGCCTCCGGGCGGCCGTTGGCGGCCTCGAGAAGATATTCCTGGCGGACTCTACTCCCGGCCGCAGCCATTTCGGCCTGGAAACCGTTCAACCGGTCGCGGTTAGAGCGGCCGGCCAGAGTGTTGCCCAGGTAGGCAATGCGCCTGTGCCCCAGGGCGAGAAGGTGGCAGGTGACCTGGCGGCTGCCGTATACGTCGTCGTGGTAGATGGAATACTGGTAATCTTCGGCGTCCTGGTTATTGATTACCGTGATCGGCAGGCGGTATGCCTGAAAAGTGCGGCTGTGTTCAGCCCGAAAAGGCGGGGCGCACAGGATCACGCCATCCACGCGGCGTTCGATCAGGTCCTGCACGATGGCCTGCTCTTTTTCGGGGTCCTGCTGCGAAGCCGCCACCAGCAGGCTGTAACCTTGCGGGCGCAGGGTGCCTTCGATGCCCTGCAGGACCTCGCTGAAGAAAGGGTCGTCGATCTGGCTGAGGATCACCCCCAGGGTTTTAGAACGGCTGGTTTTCAGGCCGCGCGCCACCGCGCTGGGCAGGTAGCCCATCTGGGCGGCGATGACCTGGATGCGCCGGGTGGTCTGCGAGGGGATAGCCGGATGGTTGTGCAGAGCGCGCGACACGGTGGCATGAGATACCCCGGCCGCCCTGGCAATGTCCTTGATCGTGATCGACATAACGCTCCTCTGCACACGTGTGCATGATAATTTTAGCTGATTTTAGAAAGCGAGTCAATAGTTTTAGCCCAGAGTTTATTATCCATGTAGGGGAGGGTCTGTTAGCTTGCTTAAAGAACTTAAACAAAAACCCAGACCCTCCCCGACGTCATTGGAACAACGCCTAGGCATCCGGTCTCAACCTAACAACGCCGCCAACGCCAGCAATACCCGCCCGATGCCGTCGAACAGGATAAACCGCCCGACCGGCTCCCGGTTGGCGGTGTGCCCCACTGGAAATGACGCCAACAGGAGCGACCCGCCCAACACGCCGATGATCTGCATCACCACTGCCTGGCAGAACGAGGTGCGCTGCCCGGCCGGGTTACTGCACTCGGCGCTGTTGCACGGGTGGGGAGTGAGAGTTGATTACCCCATTTGGGAGGTCGTGATACAATTTTACAGAGTTGCAGCCATGAAACCAATGACTTCTCACGAGCGTTTTCAGCGTATGTTCGCCCACCAGGAAGCTGACCGGGTCCCGATCATTGACGAGCCCTGGGAGGCGACCATTGAACGCTGGCACACCGAAGGCATGCCGGCGGGTATCAACTACGCGGATTACTTCGGGCTGGACAAATTTGTCAATATCGCGCTGACCGATAATTCGCCTCAATACCCGCAGCAGGTGCTTTCGGAGACTGAAACAGACATCACCTACACCAGCGCCTGGGGCGTGACCATGAAGCAGTGGAAACACGCCGCTTCGACCCCCGAGTTCCTTAATTTCACCATTGTGGATGCGGATTCCTGGCGCAAAGCCAAAGAGCGCATCGCCCCCCATCGCGAGCGGGTATATTGGAACCTGCTCGAAAAGAAATATAAAACATGGCGTGAGCAAGGCGCCTGGATTGCACCGGTGGTTTGGTTTGGATTTGACGTGACTCATTCCTGGATGGTGGGCACCGAACGGGTACTGGTGGCGCTGGCCGAAAACCCCGAATGGATCTTGGATATGTGGCGCACCCAGTTGGAAACCGACCTGGCTCTGCTGGATATGGTCTGGGAGGCCGGTTATACCTTCGACAGCATTCTCTGGTACGATGATATGGGCTACAAGCAAAACCAGTTTTTCTCGTTACGCATGTACCGCAATTTGCTCAAACCGTTCCACCAGCGGGTGATTGAATGGGCCCACGCAAAAGGAATAAAAGCTCACCTGCACTCCTGCGGGGATATCCGTCCTTTTGTACCTGATCTGGTAGGAATGGGGCTGGACGCCCTCAATCCGCTGGAAGTGAAGGCCGGCATGGACCCGCTCAAGCTTAAAGAGCTGTACGGCCGGCAGTTGGTCTTACATGGCGGGGTGAATGCCGTATTGTGGGATCAGCCTGAAGCCATCCATGCAGAAATGGAAAAAATAATCCCAATCATGAAAGAAAATGGCGGCTACATCTTCTCCTCTGACCATTCCGTGCCATCTTCAGTCAGTCTGGAGGATTTCCGTCGCATCGTTGAGCTGGCCAAGCAGCTTGGCAGCTATACATAAATTATTTTCTGCTTAGTATTGCCGCCAACGCCAGCAGTAATACCCCGCTGCCATCGAACAGGATAAACCGCCCGACCGACTCCCGGATGGCGGCGTGCCCGGCCGGGAAGGTCGCCAAAAGGAGCGACTCGCCCACTACGCCGATAGCCTGCATGACCACCGCCTGGTAGAGCGAGGTGCGCTGCCGGGTCGGGTTCCACAGCGCCACGGCGTAGGGCACGTTCCACATCAGGAACAGCAGGCCCAGGCCGCGCAGCATGCCCTCTCCAGGCGGCCCGCTCAACTCGAAACTGGCGACGTACTGCTGCGGGACGGCCAGGAACACCACCGCGCACTGCACGTTGATGAATAATACCAGCCCAATCAGCAGGCGCGCCAGCCAGGTCTTTTGTCTTGCGGTTAACATGATGTTTCCATAATTACCCATATAATATAATATCGTTAGCCTGTTTCTATCAAGTCTTTACGTCTTTGAGATTCACCGTGGAAGGTCTCCAGATTTGGGGTTGTCATGACAACCACAAATCCGGTGGTTCGTCACGCGGATTCCCAAAGAAACAAGTCTTTCAGAGAGGAATTTGCCCATGACCAGTGTCGCCATGATCGGGTGTGGCTGGGCGGGCATGCGCCATGCCCAGGCCTTCAAGCAGTGCGGCGCCAGGATCGCCTGGGCCGTAGATGTGGTCGAGTCACGCGCGGCGGAGCTGCGCCGCCAGCTCAACAGCGAAGCACGCCTGGCAACGGATTACCAGGAGGCGCTGCGGGATGCCCAGGTGGATGCGGTGGATATCTGCCTTCCTCACAATCTGCACGAGCCGGTGGCCCTGGCTGCCGCCCAGGCCGGGAAGCACATCCTGTGCGAAAAGCCGGTAGCTGCCACGCTGGAAGAAGCCGATCGCATGATCGCCGCCTGCGAGCAAGCCGGGGTGGTTCTGATGATCGCCGAGAATGAGCGCTTCAGCCCGCTGGTTTTGAAAGTGCGCCAGCTTCTCGACCAGGGCGTGATCGGCAAGCCGGCCTTGTTCCTGATGACCCGCCAGTGCTATCTGACGCGTTCTTTTCTGGAAGACCGGCGCTGGTTTCTCAATGCCAAAGCGGCTGCGGGCGGGATGATGATGTCGGGCGGCGTGCACGATTTCAGCACGGCCCTGCTGCTGATCGGCGATGTGCACAGTGTGTATGCCTTGCGCGCCCCGCAGCGTTTCCTCGAGATGGAAGGCGACGATACCAGCGTGGCGCTGGTCCGTTTCAAGAATGGGGTGGTTGGTTCCTTCGTGCAAAGTTTTGTGATGAAGAGTCTGGTCACCGCGGCCGGGTCGGAGATACACACCCTCCATATCGACGGCGAGTTGGGCAGTATTGTGGTGGAAGACAGCCACACCATCCGCCTGTACAGCGAGCAGCCAGAAATGCAGGGTGGCGAGGCCTTGATCCAGCACGAGATTTACGTACCCGAGAAGGATACATTTTTTCTGGAAGTGCAACATTTTCTGGACTGCCTGCGCACGGGCAGCCAACCGATTACCAATGCGCGGGCCATGCGCCGCCCGTTAGAAATCGTCCTGGCGGCTTACCGGTCGATGGAAACTGGAGCGCCGGCATTCCTTTGAAGGGCGTTTCCGTAGCAAGGGGTAAACTAACTGCCCCTAATGGCCGTTTATCTTCACCGCTTCGATCACAATCATCTGGCGGTTGATGCCGCTGGCGCCATATGCCTGATAAATGGGATTGCCGGTGTATTTTTCTGACAGCTTGTTGATGTGGTCACGCGCCCCATGCGCCTCATCCTTAAGCTCGCCAACATACCCCTGAATCTCAATCCAATGGCCCGCATTTTGAGGATCGATCACAAGCAAGGATAGTTTGGGATTGACCTGCAGATTGCGAGCTTTCTTCGTCGCCGCAGGCGCATTGACGCGCACATACTCACCGTCAAAATCGCACCAGACCGGCACACTGTGCGGTTGTCCATCCGGGTTAATTGTGGTTAAGGCGCACAGAATTGGTCGTCTAAAGAGATCATGAAATTTTTCTGGAATGGGTAGCGACATTTGAGATGGTCCTTTGCTTTACGATACGTTCGATCTCCAATCATTATAATCTCCAGGGTAAACCGAATGGTAATGCGAAGGAAAAAAGCACCAGCCGGTATCAATTCCCCGGCGCTCCGCCTATTGACAAATGGAAAAATATTACTATAATTCGAATTACCTATTCGAATTAGTAATTCGAATAGGTGAATTCCTCTCTTATTTACAGGAAAATAGGATGATGCAGTCCAGGCTAAGAAGCCGCCGGCCAACCCAATACGATGTCGCTGAGCGCGCCGGCGTTTCGCAAGCCACGGTTTCGCAAGTGCTCAATAACACCTCGGCTATCTCGGTCCCGGACGAGACGCGCCAGCGTATTCTGGCAGTCGTCCAGGAACTGGGCTATGTCCCCAACCTGAGCGCTCGCAGCCTGAGGACTCAAAAGACTTACACCATCGCGGTGATCCTCCCCGACATCACCAACCCCTTTTACCCGTTGTTCTTGCGCGGTATACAGGATGTTACCGAACAGTACGATTACAACCTGGTCGCCTATAATTCCGACGGCATCCCTGAAAAAGAAGCTAAATGCCTGGAGGGGATAAAAAGGAACCACGTGGATGGCGTGATCGCCTCCCTTTTCGAAGGCCATGAAGACCTGCTGTCTGAATTGAACCTACCGATCGTCCTGCTTGGGCCAAAACCCGATGGGCCGTACCCGTATGATGTAATCTGGCTGGATAACATTTTGGCCGCCCGGCAAATCGTCGGGCATTTGATCCAGCGCGGCAATCCCCGCCTGGCCATGCTGGCCGGCATCGTGGGCACGCCGCCTCACCAGAACCGCTACATCGGGTTTTGTCAGGCGCTGGAAGAACACCAACTCCCCCTGGATGAATCTCTGATTATCTATGGGGATTTCACTGAAAACAGCGGCTATGACGCCATGAAAATTCTTCTGCAGCGCGCCTCTCCGCCCCTGTCAGTCTTTGCAGTGAATGATTTGATGGCCATGGGCGCCATGCTTGCTATCCGTGAGGCGGGCTTGCGCATTCCGCAGGATATCGCCATGGTGGCGTTTGACGATATCCCCGCCGCCGAGTTGACCAACCCGCCCCTCACTACCGTCAACCAGCACCAGGAAAATATGGGCCGCAAGGCTGCCGAAATGCTCTTCGAACAAATTCTAGTCAAAGCCCCGCCAGAAGGACGTTTTGTGGAAATGCCCTTCGACCTGGTGATCCGTGAATCCGCTTAGGGAACGAGACGAATCTTTGAAAACTACCTTGAAGCCGCTTTCTAACCGCCCGCCTGATTTCAATCAGTTACGCACAGCCCTTTTCTGCGGCCAGCCGGATTATGTCCCGGCGCTCGAATTGTTCCACGACGTGGAGGTCAAGGAGGCTTTCCTGGGCCGGCCGGTGCGCACGGTAGCGGACGACATCGAGTTTCACTACCTGGCCGGATATGATTATTACAGCACCTGGGTGGTCTTCCGTGAGATTGAGGATAAAGTCGCCCGGGCGCTTAACAAGCAGGCTACATTAAACAATTCACCTTATGACAACGTGCGCTCGCGCCATTGGTCGCCCGACCGGGGTGGGATCATCACCTCGATGAAGGAATTCGAGGCCTTCCCCTGGCCTGAGCCGGGTAAAGGCAGCCTGGGGTTGGGCGGCTCTGGCCTCGAACGCCTGCCCTTCGACGAAGCCGTTAACCAGATTACCGCCAACCTGCCGGAGGGGATGGGGCTGATCCTGTGCACGGACGGTATCTTCGAACGCTTCACCAAAGACCTGATGGGGTACGAAACCTTTTGCTTCAAGCTGGCCGACGAGCCGGAGCTGATTTGGAAGATGTTCGCCCGGATCGGCGCCCTGTGGCTGGAAATCTACGAGAAGGTGGCTGCCATGCCGCAGGTCAGAGCAGTCTGGCTGGCGGATGATATTGCCTACGGGCAGGGATTGTTGTTCTCGCCGCAGATCATGCACAAGCACCTCTTCCCCTGGTACCGGCGCATCGGCGAGGCGGCGGCGCGCTACCACAAGCCGCTTCTCTTTCACTCGGACGGCAACCTGCGGCCCATCCTGGATGATTTGATCGCCTGCGGGGTCAAGGTGCTCCAGCCGATCGAACCAAAGGGTATGGATATCACCTCGCTGAAGCGCGATTATAGCGGGCGGCTGTGTCTGGTAGGTAACATCGACCTGGGATCAACGCTTACCCTGGGGACGCCAGAGGAAGTGCGCGGCGAAGTACGCCAGCACATCCGTGACCTGGCCCCTGGCGGTGGGTATTGTGTCGGATCTTCGAACAGCGTGACCAACTACGTGCCTCTGCCTAACTTCAAGGCTATGTTGGAAGCAACCTTCGAGTACGGGAACTATCCTATTCAATGACCAACCGTGAAAAAAGGAGGAGAAACACCATAAGAGAAAAACTATATCAAACCGCTCATGAAAACGTCAGGAGATTATCAAAACTTCAATGGGTTGTGTTATTAGGAGAAGAAAAAATGAAAACCAAACGTTTCAACAGGCGTGATTTTCTACGCGCAAGCAGCTTGACCGCAGCCGGCTTGATTGCCGCCGCCTGCGCCCCGGCTGTCACCCAAGCTCCGGCTGCCCCGGCTGCGACCTCGGCCCCGGCGGCTACCCAGCCTCTGGCTGCTGCCACTGGCACCCCGGTCCCGCCCACTGCGGCTCCAACCCCTACTCGAGCGGTGGCCACCCTGGCGCAGCCGGCCGGATCAGTCAAAGTGAGCTGGTGGGGTGGGGTACCCGATGCGGCTCAAGAGGATTGGCTGACGGAGCACTTCGTCAACGCCTTCAACAGCACCCACACGGATGCCTATATTGACTACGTCTTCCAGGTAGACAATGACCGCGTCCTGCGCACGGCCGTCCAGGCTGGCGCGGCGCCGGAAATCCTGGAGACCCCCGGTCCTGGCTTCGTGCTGGAATACGTCAATGCCGGATTCCCCCTGGTGCTGGATAACTATGCGGCCTTGTACGGCTGGAAGGACAAGCTGCTGGGCTGGGCCTACGACACCGGGGTGCTTAATGGACACCTCTATGCTCTGCCGCTGACCTATGAATCCATGATCGTTTTCTACAATAAGACCCTCTTCGCCAAGCAGGGCTGGAAGATACCCACCAACCGGGCCGAGATCGAAGCCCTCGCCGATGAATGTTTAAAGATGAACATTTATCCCTTTGCCTACGGCAACGGCGACTGGAAACCGGCCACCGAGCATCTCATTACCATGATCAACGATCATTCTGCCGGCGCTGACAATGTCTATAAGGCCCTGATCGGCGAGAAGAAATGGACCGATCCTGAGTTCGTCGACGCCATGAACCTGCTCAATGACTGGTTCCATAAGGGTTATTACTCAGGCAGCATCGATAACTATCATGCCCTCGGCTGGAGCGATGACTGGCCGAACCTGGCCACCGGCAAGGGCGCCATGATGATGTGCGGCACCTGGGGCTTCCAGGGGGCACCTGGGGCGTTCAAAGATTCCGGCCAGGAGTGGGATTGGTTCCCGATGCCATCCCTGCGGGATGGGGTCAAACCGGTATATTCCCTGGGCATCGGCACCACCGAGTCCATCAACGCCAAGGCCACCAACCCGGATAAAGCCGCCGAAGTCCTGGACTACGTCTTCAACGACCCGAAGCGGGGCATGTTGATCGCCTCCGGCTTCGACTTCGGCGAGTGGGTTGTCCCGGTGCATGTGACCGCGGCCGACTTCCCGGCGGATGTCCTCCCACAGGTTTCGCGCTACTACGAAGATTTCGGGAAAGTAACCGGCGCCGGTGACTACGGTTACACCACCTGGACATTCTGGCCTGCCAAGACCGAAGTCTACCTGTACCAGGGCTTCGACGATGTGATGGCCGGCAATATCACGGTTCCACAATACCTGGCCAGCATTCAGACGCAGTTCGACGAAGAATTCAAGGCTGGCAAAATACCACCGGTTCCGAAGCGCAACGTGTAAGCCTCTCTCCAACCATGAGGGGCGGGCCCACCCCTTTGGGTGGGCCCGCCCCCCGGGAAGGATTTATAAGGAAAAAAGCAGATGACTGGCGCACCCTTAACCGTCAACGAAGCTGCCCTGGCTTCGAGCCGCCGGGCGGCCCGTTTCCGCAAAAATATCTTACCCTGGCTGTTCATGGCGCCCCTGATCTTCTTCAACGTGGTGGTCATCCTTGGCCCATCGTTTGGCAGCGCCTATTATGCCTTCACCGATTGGTCGGGACTGGGGGCGGCCCATTGGGTTGGACTGGCGAATTTCCAGCGCATGGTGACCGATCGCGTTTACCTGATCGCCCTGGGCAACAATCTTAAATGGACGGCCATTTTTCTTACCGTACCGATCAGTTTGGCGCTGTTTGGCTCCGCTCTGCTGGCTCCGATCAAACGTTTTCAAATGGTTTACCGGGTGGGTTACTTCGTGCCCTACATCATCGCCAGCGTCGTCAATTCGCAGATCTGGCGCAATTTACTCAACCCGACCCGCGGCCTGGGCGTCTGGCTGGCCAGCATTGGCTTGAAGTTCTTTAACGTGGCCTATTTTGGCAACGTCCACACCGTGCTGTATTCCATCGCATTTGTAGACAACTGGCACTGGTGGGGTTTCCTGGTGGTGCTCTACCTGGCCGCCATGCAGGCGATTGACCGTGAGCTGTACGAGGTAGGCATCCTGGAAGGGGCCACACGCTGGCAGGAATGGCGCTTTATCACCTTCCCGGGCATCCGCGCAACTTTTGTGTTCACCGCCTTGATGACCATCATCTGGTCCTTCCTAGTGTTCGATTACGTTTATATCCTCACCCAGGGCGGGCCGGCGCACGCTTCGGAAGTGCTGGCAACCGAAGTCTACAACGCCGCCTTCTTCCGCTTCGACGTGGGATATGCCGCTGCGGTTGGCCTGAGCATGAGCTTCTTCGCCGCTATTGTTGTCACCGGGTACCTGATTCTCAAGGGAAGGGGATGGGAAATATAATATGGCCGCATTTTCAGCAAAACACTCCAGGCGCACCCGCTCGCTCGCATTCAATTATGTAATCCTGACCGCCTTGATCTGTTTCTCCCTCCTGCCCCTGCTGTCGATGGTATTTAATTCGCTGAAGAGCGACGCAGAGGCCAACAGCAACCCACTCGGCCTGCCGATGAAAGGTATTCGCCTCCAAAACTTTGTGGATGCCTGGAATGCCGGCCACCTTGGCCAGAACATGCTCAACAGCGCCTTCCTGGCCTTCGGCACCATCGCCGGGGTGATTGTCATCGCCGGTATGGCGGCTTATTCCCTATCGAAACTGAACCTGCCCGGCGCCAATTACATCACCCTTTACCTGTTGGTGGGGACCAGCATGCCATCCCAACTCTTCATGGTGCCGCTGTTCTTCTTGTGGGCCAAGCTGGGGCTTTCCGACAAGCTCATCGGCGTGATCTTCATATTCTGGGCGCTCCAGTCACCGTTTGCCACATTCCTGCTTCGCTCTTACATGCTCTCGATCCCCAAAGATTTCGAGGACGCCGCCAAGGTGGACGGGGCCTCCGAGCTGCAGGTGCTGCGGCACGTGATCGTGCCGCTTTCCCTGCCCGGTTTTCTGACGGTCGGCCTGGTGGTCGGATTGGGGGCGTGGAACGAATTCCTGTTTGCGGTGACGTTCCTGCATCACGCAAACGTCATGCCAATCTCAACCAGCCTGTACGCCTTTGTCTCCCGCTACGACCGCCAGTGGGGCCTGACCAGCGCCGCCGCCATGCTCATGATCCTGCCGGTGCTGATCTTATTCCTGTCCCTGCAGCGCCAGTTCATCGAGGGCCTGACGCAGGGCGGGTTGAAAGCTTAGGCGGTTTTTCAGGCGTATTGCGCCAGCCAGCCAGTGGGCTAGAAAAGGAAAACCGATGAAAGCGTTCACGATCCCTCTGCTGGCTTTTGCCTTTGTCCTCAACGCGTGTGCGGGTGGGCGGGCGCCGCAGGCCGCGCCAGTGGCCAGCGCCGTCCCACCCACCCATGCTTTCCGCCGTTTACCGATCAAGCAGTACCGGGATAAGATGATGGCTGGCTGGTTAGGGCAGACGGTTGGGGTATCATATGGCGCGCCGACCGAGTTTCAGGCGCGCGGACAGATCCTGCCGCAGGGACAGGTACCCGCTTTTACGCGTGGGCTGGCCAACCAGTCTTTCAACCAGGACGACCTGTACGTGGAAATAACCTTCCTGCATACGCTGGAGCAGTACGGGCTGGACGTCACGGCAGCCCAGGCGGGCATCGATTTTGCCAACAGCCAGTACCAGCTCTGGCACGCCAACAACGCCGGGCGGAACAATTTGCGCAGCGGGATCGCCCCGCCTGATTCGGGCCATCCCCAATTCAACGGCCATTCTGACGATATAGACTACCAGATCGAATCCGACTTTGCCGGCCTGATCTCCCCCGGGTTGCCGGGCAGCGACATTGCCCTGGGCGAGAAGTTTGGCCGGATGATGAACTACGGCGATGGTTTGTACGGCGGCCAGTTCATGTCCTGCATGTACAGCGAGGCATTCTTTGAAACTGACCCGCAAAAACTGGTCGAGGCCGGCCTGACCTGCATCCCGTCTGGCAGCCAGTACGCCGGCGCCATCCGCGACGTGCTGGCCTGGTGGAAGCAGAACCCGGATGACTGGCAGGCCGCCTGGAACCTGATCAACGCCAAATACCAGCTCAACCCGGATTACCGGCGCTATTCCTGCACCGACGAGAATTTTGACGCCAGCTTCAATATCGACGCCAAGATCAACGGGGCCTTCGTGGTGCTGGGCATGCTCTACGGGAAAGGCGACCTGCTGAAAAGCATGCAAATTGCCATGCGCGCCGGCCAGGATTCAGATTGCAACCCGGCCAGCGCCGGCGGGGTACTGTTCACCAGGCTCGGTTTCAGCCAGCTCCCGGCGGATTTCACCGCCGGCCTGGATAGAAATCAAAAATGGGATTTAACCAGCTACGATTTCAACACGTTGATCGACGTCTGTGAAAAGCTTGCCCGCCAGGTGGTCTTAAAAGAGGGCGGACGAATTGAAAAGGATGCCAGCGGCGAGGATGTGCTGGTTATTCCGGTCCGCCAACCCCAGCCCGGGCCCCTGGAACAGTCCTGGCAGCCGGGTCCGATTGCCAACAGTGTCTTTACCGACGCCCAGATGGCCCTGATCACCCAGTCCGGCAGCCAGTTAGAACGCGACTTGCGCAAATTCGCCCCGGGCTGGCAGGCTTCAGACTGTCTGGATTCGCCGGGCGCCGGGCTGGTCGCCAACGCCCAGGGCAAAGACAACGTTTTGCTGACTTTTCCAACCGACGCAAGTACCCCCTGCCGTCTGGCCAACTCCCTTCGCCTTCCCTCCAGCCCTAAAAAAGTCCTCCACCTGGTGGTGACTTATTCGGTGGGAAGCTGGGTGTTGAGTGTACAGGCCAACGGCCAGGAACTCTTTCACCAGGTCATCAGCCAGGACACACTAAGTTCTAATTGGCAGGAAGTGGATGTCGATCTATCCCCCTTCGCCGGGCAGGAAACCCGCCTGGAACTGCTCAACCAGCAAAAAGACAGCCGCTGGCCGGGCGCGCTCTGGGCCAGCATCGAAGTGAAGGATAAACCCTAGTTTTTATAATTTCTTTTTCGAGGAGTAAAAAATGGCCCTTCCATCTGATTATGTTGAACGAGTTTATGCCGGGGTATTGGGAAAGATCATCGGAGTGTACCTGGGACGCCCCTTCGAAGGCTGGCCTTACGAAAAGATCATGGCCGAGCTGGGCGAGGTGTATTACTACGTGCATGAAAAGCTCAAATTGCCCCTGATCGTGACCGACGACGACATCGCCGGCACCTTCACCTTCCTGCGCGCCCTGCCGGATTACGGCAACCGCCGCGATCTGACCCCGGCTCAGATCGGCCAGACCTGGCTGAATTATTTGATCGAAAAACGTACCATCTTGTGGTGGGGCGGCATGGGCAACTCGACCGAGCATACCGCTTTCCTGCGCCTGAAGCACGGCGTGCCTGCCCCACAGAGCGGATCAATCGCCATGAACGGCGTGGTGGCCGCCGAGCAGATCGGGGCGCAGATTTTCATCGACGGCTGGGCTATGGTGGCCCCGGGCGACCCGCAACTGGCAGCCGAGCTGGCCCATAAAGCCGGCAGCGTCAGCCACGACGGCGAGGCCCTTTACGGCGCCCAGATGCTGGCAGCCATGGAAGCCCAGGCTTTCATCGAGCCGGACTTGGATGCTCTGATCGACACCGGCCTGCGCTTCATCCCCAAGGATTCGACCATTTACCGCCTGGTCAATGACCTGCGCGGCTGGCGCGCCGCCGAGCCAGACTGGCGCAAGACGCGTGAAAAGATCGTCGAAAAATACGGCTACTCGATCTATCCCGGCAACTGCCACATGGTTCCCAACCACGCTCTAATCCACCTGGCTCTCCTTTATGGAGACGATGATTTCCAGAAGGCGTTGATGATCGCCAACACCTGCGGTTGGGACACCGATTGCAATTCCGGAAATGTCGGCTGCTTCATGGGCATCAAGAACGGCCTGGCCGGCATCGACGCCGGGCCGGACTGGCGCGGCCCGGTAGCCGACCAGCTCTATCTCCCCACCGCCGATGGCGGGCGGGCCATCAGCGACGCCGTCCGTGAAACCTATGCTATTGCCAACATCGGGCGAGCCCTGGCCGGCCAGGCGCCGCTGGCTCCCAAGGCAGGGGCGCGCTTCCATTTCGAGCTGCCCGGCTCCGTCCAGGGCTTTCAATGCGACTCGGCGCCCGAGTCGCGCGGCGTGATTACATTATCCAACGTGGCCGGCCACAGTCTGACCGGCTCGCGCAGCCTGGCGCTTCACTACCACGGCCTGGCCCCCGGCCGGGCAGGGCGCGCTTACACCTGCACCTTCATCCCTGCCGCCGAGATGAACCTGCGCACCTACGACCTGATCTCGAGTCCCCACCCTTTACCCGGGCCAGACGGTCGCAGCCGAGGTCGAGGCAGAGGCTGCCAACCCGGGCGCCGTGGAAGGCGGCCTGTTCATCAAGTATTATGGGGTGAAAGATAGCCACCAGGTGTTGGCCGGACCCCCGGTCGCCTTCCACCCCGGCGAGCGCTGCCGCCTGTCCTGGACCATCCCCGCCCTGGGCGGCCTGCCCATCCAATCCGTGGGCCTTGAAATCCACGGCAGCCACGGAGAATCAGGCACACTTTACCTGGATTACCTGTCCTGGAGCGGTGAGCCACAACTGCTGCTCACCCGGCCCAAAATCGAGAACACCCTCTGGCGGCGCGCCTGGGTCAACGCCGTCGATCACTGGGAGGGCTGGTTCCACGAGGCCTTCCGTCTCATTCAGGATGAGGGGCTGGGCATGATCACCCACGGCACGCGCGAATGGACCGACTACCAGGTGAAGGCCGGTATGCTGTCTTTCCTATCCACTTCGTTTGGCCTGGCGGTGCGCGTCCAGGGGCTGCGGCGCTATTACGCTCTGCTGCTATGCAAGGATGGCAAAGCCCGCCTGGTCAAGGCCCTGGACGGCACGCTTATCCTCAAAGAAGTCGATTTTCCGCTACAGTTCAATGTTAAATATGAACTTTCACTCAAAGTCAAAGGTCAGCGCCTGCAGGGCTGGGTAGATGGCGCCCTGCTCTTCGACCTGGTCGACAACAAACATCCACTGGAAGGCGGCGCGGCTGCCTTGCTGATCGAAGAAGGCACGCTTACCTGCGATGCAGTCGAAATATCTTAATATGCTTTTTTGAAAAACAATCTCTCTCTTTCCACCATGCGGATGGCGTCTTCTGGGCAGGCCTCCACGCAAAGTCCGCAGCCGTAACAGCGCGCCTGGTCGATCACCAGCCCGGCTTCCATTTTGCGCGCCCCAAAATAACACACATTCACGCAGTCGCCGCACGCCTGGCATGCCTCCAGGTTGGTGGCTTCGATCAGACTGCCTTTATCGCAGGGTTCATCCGGGTTGAGGAAGTAGCCGCAGCAGTCGTCGCAGCAGAAGCAGATGCCATCCGTGATGGTGCGGGTCTCGTCGCGATAAGGCCGGGGGACCAGTTGCCTCGTCTGTGCTTCGACCAGAATGCCCTGGACGCCGGCATAGGACACGGCTTTCTTGCCTGTGCCGCTGCCCGGGTCGGCCTCGGCAAAGATCAGGCACACATCCATGCGCGAGCGGGCGCAGTGCCCGCGGCTTTCCCGGCAGCCGCAGTTGGAAACCCAAAACTGCTGGCGTTCCTGCACGATTTCCTGGGCCTGGTCGATCGTACATACGTAATGCATGGCAGTAACTTTTTCTTCCATGACGCCTCCAAAACAAAACCCGTTAAATTCATTCTCCAAAGCGCCGCACGAACCAGGTCTTGATCACCTGGGTAAGCAGCACGTAGGCCACAAGCATGCCCAGCAGCAGCCAGTACAGCGGCGCCAGCGGTACCAGTCCCAGCGCCCCCGCCAGGGGAGAGATGGTCAGCCAGGCTCCCACTGCCACGATGACCAGCGAGGTCATATTCAACGGCCAGCTTTCCCGGTTCTGGATGAAGCGAATCTTGTTGGTGAATTTCCATGAAAAAAACTCAGATATCCCCCATTAATGCTACCCGGTAAGGGAAAAGGTCGGCCAGCATGACGCCTTTATTTACTGCCGGGTCTTTTCCCATGATGTGGATCGCCTCAGGCAGCGAGCTGGCCTTAAAAATGACGATGCCGAAACTGGTGGGGTCCGAATTCAACGTGCGCCCTGCCAGGATCAGCACCCCCTGCGCCAGCAGCTCCTTGAGATATTCAAAATGCTCATCGACGATGGCATCTTCTTCTGGCGTTGCTCCGTCGCCCAGCATTTTTGGCCGAGACGATTGGATCTTATACAGATACTGATTGGGTTCTGCCATTTTTACCCCATGGGGTGTGTTCGCTCCCCGGGCGGCCTGCGGGATGCAGGCTGGAGCTTTTGCACTGACTGCACAAAATCAATTTCGTTGACCCAGCGTGACCAGCAAAAAGAGATCTAGCCTGTATTGCTGTGCCAGCATCTTCAACCCTGCCTGGGCAAACAACTCTTTTACTGCTGCTGGAGACACCTGGCGTGCGTGCCGTAAGATGGTTGACAACCCTAAGGGCATCAAAAGATCGGCAAGTAAGAAATAGCTGGCCGGGCGCAGCACTCGCGCCACCTGGCGCACCGCCTGCGCCTGATTCTGCCAGTGGTGAAAAGACATCGTGCTCATGACCAGATCGACGGACGAGTTGGGGAACGACAGCGACTCTGCTGCGCCAACGTAGAACGTCGCCCCCGGCGTCAGGCGGCGGGCTATTTTTATCATCCCCTCCGCCGGGTCCACTCCGATCAGGCGCGCCGCAGGCCAGCGGACAGACGCCTTGCGCAACAGCCGGCCCGTTCCGCAGCCGATATCCAGGATGTTCTCTGGGTTAAATTCGCCTGGGATCAAATTCAGCGCTGCCTGATGGATGCGATTGAAAAAAAGCCTCTGGAAGAATGAACGCTCGTACGTGCTCGACCTACGTTCAAAACTCTGCACGTCGCCCATATAATTATTATGCATGACGACATCCTCTGCATCGGGACGAACCCGTTTTCTCACGTCGCAACTATTGTGGTTCTCTGGTAATTGCCGTGGGGAACTCCCGGATTTGGGGTAGTGAGCGTGCGTACGCACGCTCACTACCCCAAATCCGGGGACCTTCCGCGGTAAATCCCAATGAGCAACTATTTTTCACCTGAGTACCTGGCCGTTATCTCCCGGTGCAGGCGAATGTTTGCCAGGTAAGAGGTATGGAAGGGTGAATCGACCGGGATCAGAGCTTGCTTGCGCATCATCTCATCGTAAGCCTGTTCCAGGTAATCGGCGGCTTCTTCGGCGCAGCCGTTGGCTGCCAACGCCAGACTGTGGCGGAACAAAATTTCCTCGCCGGTGCATTCCACTATCTGGGTAAAACCGAAATCCTTATAAATTTTCAAGGCCGTCTGAGAGCATTCCAGCGCCTGGCGCAGGTGCTCCTTCCGCTCGGTCATCTCGCTGGGTGCCCCCTGGCTGTCCGGTAAGGAGCTGCTCAGACCCAGATGAGCCGCGGCTGCCTCGCACGCCGCCGCCATGTGGTACTGGCGTGACACCAGCTTATCGGTCACCAGTTGGATAACCTGTCGGCTAATTTCCAACACGCTTTTCAGATGGGTTTCGTCACCCAGAGCATTGTTGAGGATGGCCGTGACCAGCTTTAAGCCGGCCTGCCCAAGCGTATCGAAGTACCGTTCGCCTACCGGCCTGGCTTCTTCCAGGGTCTTCAAAGCTTTATCGTAATTGCCCATGCAGGTGTTGATCTGCGCCATGCGCAACAGCGGGAACAACCGGCTGGTCGTCTCTTCCCACAAACGCTGAGATTGTTCCACCATCTCCAGCCCGCCGGCGTAATCCCCCAGGTAAATTGCCTGGATTTGCCCACAGAACATCAGAGCGTGCCCTTCGGTCAGGCGGTTGCCGACTTCTCGGGCCAGCTTTAACCGCTTTTGTTCGTAATCTACCAGTTCCCGGTAATAATCGCCGCTGCGTTCGAACTGCGGGCTGATGGCGCTGAGCAGGCGCATCTCGGTATACTTATCGTTCTGCTTCTGAGAAATAGATAGCGCCTGCTCCAGGTAATGTTTGCTCTGGGTCAGGTCATCCATACCATAGGCGCTGCCGATTCCGATCAGCAAGTCCACTTCCGTGCGCAGGTCTCCGATCTGGCGTGCAATGGTCAAGGCCCGGTCGCCCATCTCTTTCCAGCGCGCGTCGTGCGAAGTTTGATAATTGCTGGCCAGGGCGACCAGGCTGAACATCTCCCGGCGCCGGTCGCCAATTTTCTGCGAAAGTTCCAGCGCCTCATCGATCATCGGGCGGCCTTTGACCAAGTCATCCAGGCTGTCCGGGTTTTTCACATGAGGGTGGGTCAGCAGGGCATCGATGCGATAGATGGGTTCTCCAGGAATTTTATCGGATAATGGAAGTAACGCCTCTGCATCCGCGTCCCCGGCTTCCAGGTTGCCGGCCGAGTAATTTGCGTCCGAACGCCCATGCAGCCCCACGAAGCGCTGCTTGTAAAGGACCGCCAGGGGGGCAGGTTCGCTGGTTTCGCTTTCCAGCTCGTCCAGTAGCTCAATCGCCCGGGTGAAATAATCGATCGCCTCGTAATTGGCATAAACGCTCAGCGCCTGCTGACCAGCGCGCAACGTGTATTCCAGCTCCTTCTCGCGGATTCCCGACCGGCCAAAGTGATAGGCGATCAGCACCTCGTACTGCTTGCGGTCTTCGTCGCTGATCGAGGTC
The DNA here is from genome assembly GCA_963820415.1 of uncultured Chloroflexia bacterium. GTDB lineage: Bacteria > Chloroflexota > Anaerolineae > Anaerolineales > Anaerolineaceae > CAWFZT01. The sequence continues at coordinate 660,657 of CAWFZT010000008.1, forward strand.
TCGAACTGCTCGGCGATGCGGCGATGGTAAGCCACTCGCTGAGAGCTGAGCAGGCTTTCGTAGGCCACCTCGCGCACCAGCGGCGAGTTGAAGGCATATTCCATGCCCAGGTTGGGCACCCGCCGGCGTTCCTGAATCAACTGCTCGCGCTGCAGGTTGGTCAGGTGGTCCTTCAGGTGGTCCAAATGGTTATCGCTGAGCAAATTCTCCAGCATGTTGTACCAGAAGGTTGAACCAATCACCGCGGCTACCTGCAAAACGTGCCGATCATCGGCCGAGAGCTGGTCGATGCGCGCCAGCAGCAGGCTTTGCAGTGTGCCCGGCAAATCGAGGTTGGAAATCGCCCTGGCCTCGCGCCACACCCCGGTAGTCGCATCCTGCACCAGCACTTTCTGGTCGATCAGGCTATGCAGCATTTCTTGCAGGTAGTAGGGATTGCCTTCCGACCGCTCGCTCACCAGGGTGCGCGTTTCGTTGGACAACGAATCCGGGCCCAGGCTCAGGTCGATCATTTCGTTACATTCCGCCGGCGTCAATGGCGGCAGGTCAATGGCCGTCAGGCGGTGGGGATACTCGGTTTCGACGTGGTGACGGAAATCCCACACCGGTGAGCTGCGCTCCGCCCGAAACACCGCCATGAGGATAATCGCCTCGCTGTCGGTCAAGGGCAGGCAGTAATCCAGCAGTTCGAGCGAGCTGGCGTCCACCCACTGCATATCCAAAAAGCTCAACACCAGCGGGCCGCGCTGGGCCATCGATTCCACCAGGCAGCGCACCGCCTGAAAAAGCTGCTGCTGCAGGTTGGCCGCATCTAACTGGTCGAGCCGCGCCTGGTAATTTTTTTCCAACGGTAATGACAACAGCGCCGCCAGGAAAGGATAATAAATCTCGAACGCGTTTCCCCACAGCCGCTCGCACTGCTGGCGCAGACGAGCCAGTACTTTTTCTCCAGGTTCTTCCGGTTCCATCACCAGCCAACGCCGCAGGAAATCCAGCCACATCGAATATGGCCAGGACTGCTGGTACGACCGGCAGGTGCCGCGCATCCACACTACTTCCTTGGGCAGGCCGGCTTCTTCACCTTCGGGTGCCGGCGTGAGCGGCTCACAGCACACCTCGCTGATCAGCACGCCCTGTCTGATTAGTTGCTGCCGCACCTGGTTCAGGAGGAACGACTTCCCCATGCCTTTGTCGCCCGTCACCAGCACAATGCGCCCACGCCCGTGCTGCAACTCTTCGATGGACTGCATCAGCTCCTTGAACTCTTCCGTCCGACCGGTCAAAACGTGCGGCAGGCGGGCAGGCGGCTGCCCGGCCGGCGGCCCTTCCTCAGCCTGCTGTGGGTCGAGTGGCTGGTACACCGCCATCGGCTGGCTGACCCCTTTCACGCGGATCCTGCCCAGCGGTTGCCATTTGAAAACCCCCTGGGTGAGCCGGTAGGTATTCTGGCTGACCAGCACGGTGCCGGGTTGGGCCGCTGTTTCCATGCGCGCGGCGATCGAGATGGCTTCGCCCATGGCGGTATCCTCCCGGTGGCGCAGCCGGTCGCCCACGCTGGTGACGATCACTTCGCCGGTGTTGATCCCCACCCGCACTTTCAGGTCGAGGTCCTTCTGTTCGGTCAGGTCCGCCGCATAAGCCTTGACTGTTTTTTGGATGGCCAGTCCTGCCAGCACGGCCCGTTCCGGGTCGTCCTCGTGAGCAGCCCTGGCGCCGAAGAAAGCCACCAGGCCGTCGCCGCGGAACTGGTCTACCACCCCGCCAAAGCGGTAAATTTCCGTTTCCATGCGCTGCAGCACCTGGTTCATCAGGTTTACCCAGGCTTCGCTCCCGATCTGCTCCATCAGGTCGGTCGAGTTCTGCACATCCGCCAGGATGACCGTGGCGATGCGCCGTTCGCCTTCCAGGCTGGGCGCCCCGTCGGCGGTTTCGACTGGCGGCGGTGCTGTCACCGGCGCGGCCACAGGGGCCAGCACGCTCTGCGCCGGCGAGGCGCCGTCACCCAAGGCCGTGCCGCACATGCCGCAGAAGCGGTACTCGGGCGGGTTAGCCGTGCCGCACACCAGGCATACCTGCGCCAGGCGCGTCCCGCATATGCCGCAAAACTTCATCCCCGGCGGGGAATCAAAACCGCAGTTTGCACATTTCACTGAAATTATTATACAGGTATTCAGTACCAAATACGAATGACATTCGCCTGGAGGATAAGTCTCGCTCTGGCTGTCACCCTGAGAGGTTGTGAATTAATCAATTTCCTCTCCCGGACACCGCCATATATGCTGGGTTAATCTGGCCGTGGACGGCATATGTGGGGCGTTGGGCATCATATTTACAATAAATTCACAACATCTGAGCCTGGCGACGCCCTTGGCGCACACCCCTCACCCCTTCGGGTGCGCTGCAGAGCGTCGGGTGCACTGAAGAGTGCCCGCAGGGGTGTGGGCCTTTATCGCCAGCCTGGAGATTCTTCCATCCAGCGTTATAATTCAATCATCTCCCATTTTCTAATTTTTTGAAGGAAAACTTATGTCTCAATCACAATTCCAAAAAGTTCTGGATGGAATTGGCGGGGCGGCTCTGATGGGCGTGCATATCCTCTTACCCTTTCTGCACGCCTGGCGCGTGCGCTGGGGCGCCACCGACCAAGAACTGGCCCGCGCCTGGCTGGGTGATGAGCTCGTCCCCCACCCGCGCGGCGGCTTTACCCACGCCATCACCATCCACGCCCCCATCAGCCAGGTCTACCCGTGGATTGCCCAGATCGGGCAGGACAAGGGCGGCTTTTACAGCTACGAATTCCTGGAGAACCTGATTGGCTGTAACATTCACAACGCCGACCGCCTGCTACCGGAACGCCAGGAAGTCAAAACCGGCGACATACTGTGGATGCACCCCAAGGCCGGCGTCCCAATCGAGCTGGTTGAAGCCAGCCGCGGTTTTGTGATGCATGGCATGCTCAACACTGCCACTGGTGAGACCATCCCCTCCGGCGCAGTCATGCCTGCCAATTTTGTTAACGTAAGCTGGTTGTTTTACGTCTACGAGATTGAGGGAGATTGCTCCCGTTTTGTCACTCGTTGGTGCCTGGATTATCCGCCGGGTTTCAAGAACGAATTGATGAACGGGAGCTGGGGTCTCGAACCTATCGCTCCTGTCATGGATTTCAAGCTGATGAAGGGTGTGCGCCAGCGCGCCCAAGCTGCCCGTTGAGGGGTTGAAGGGCCAACCATGCCTATTCGCATCCAGGGCGCCCGCCAAAACAACCTGCAGGGCATCGATGTCGAGATCGGCCAGGGCCTGACCGTTGTCACCGGCGTGTCCGGTTCCGGCAAGACTTCGCTGGTCTTCGACACCCTCTATCACGAAGCCCGCCGGCGCTTTCTGGACATATTTTCGGTCGGCGCCGCCTCGCGCCTGGCCCCGGCGCGGGTCGATTCGATCACCGGCCTCGGCCCGGCTGTGGCTGTCGGCCAGAACCTGCTCAACCGCAACCCGGCCTCCACTCTGGCCAGCGCCTCCGGACTGCACCCATTCCTGCGCCTGCTCTACGCCCGTTTCGGCTGGCGCGCCTGCCCGCGCTGTGGGGCCGCCCTGCAGGTCTACCGTGAGGATGAGATCGTCACGCGCCTGTCCGACCGCGCCCGGCACCAACCGCTGCGCCTGTTCGCGCCATTACTGCGCGGCGTGCCGGGCAGCCACAGCTTGCTGCTGCATGCTATGGCGGAGCGCTTTGGCCGGGACAGTCTGCGCCTGGATGGGGCGGCCTGGCAGGGCCTGCTTCCCGACCCGGCTTCGCCTCACGACCTCGACGTGTCCATTACCCGCCTGGAGCCTGGCGCGCCTCCCCAGGCCGTTCGCCAGGCCTTGCAGGAGATCCTGGCGTTGGGGGTGAATGCAGTCGTGGCCGCCAGCCCGACAGGCGAGGAGACCCTTGCTCGCGCCCCGCTGTGCCTGGCGTGCGGCGCCTGGTTCGGCGAGATCAGCCCGGTGCAGTTTCACCAGGCCTGCCCGTACTGCCAGGGCCAGGGCTGCTCCCTGTGCGCCGACACCGGCCTGCCCCCTGAAGCGGCGGCTGTGCGCTGGGACGGATTGCGCTTTCCTGGACTGCTCGCTTTGAGTGTAGAAGAGGCCCAGGCGCGGTTTGCCGCCAACGGGGCCAGTCTCCCAGCCCCGCGCCTCCTCCAAGAAATTCAGACCCGCCTGGACTGCCTAGAGCGGGTCGGGTTGGGCTATATCAACCTCGACCGCCCTTCTCCCACCCTTTCACGCGGCGAAGCCCAGCGCGTGCGCCTGGCTGTCGCCCTGGTCAGCCGCCTGGAGGACATGCTCCACGTGCTGGATGAGCCGACCATCGGCCAACATCCCGCCGACGTGCAGCGCCTGGTGCGGTCCTTCGGCCAGTTGCCCGGGCCGGTAGTCTTCGTCGAGCACGACCGCACGGCGGCCGCCGAAGCCGATCAGGCCATCGATATCGGTCCAGGGGCGGGGCCGCAGGGTGGCCAGGTTGTTTTCAGCGGTTCCCCGGCTCAGCTCTGGCAGGCCGAAACTGCCACCGGCCGTTTCTTCAGCGGGCGCCAGCGCCTGCCCCTGCCAAAGCCGCCCCCGCTGGGCCGCCATTTCCTCACCATTAACGACGCCTCCTTGCGCAACCTGCGCCACATCGATGTCCCCATCCCGCTTGGGCAGTTGACCGTCGTCACCGGGGTCTCCGGCTCGGGTAAAAGCACCCTGGTTGAGGACGTCTTGTTCGCCTCGCTTGAATCCGGTAAGCCGGTTGGCTGCGGCAGTCTCGACGGACCGTCGCTCAAGCCGGTTATGGTCGACCAGAGCCCGATTGGCCGCAACCCGCGCTCTAACCCTGCCACCTACACCAAACTGGCCGACCTGCTGCGCGACCTGTTCGCCTCCGCCACCCGCCTATCGCCCTCCCATTTTTCCTTCAACCGGCCTGAGGGCGCCTGCCCCACCTGCGGCGGGCTGGGGGCGGTGGAGGTGGCCATGCGCTACCTGCCCTCCACCTGGGTGCCCTGCGCCGACTGCGCCGGGCAGCGCTTCAGCGAAGAAGTCCTGGCGACCAGGGTTTCCTTCAACGGGCGTCATTATTCCATCGCCGAGTTCCTCGACCTGACCATCGACGAAGCCCGCCCGCTGATTGACGCCGAGACGCGCCTGCCCTCTGCCAGCCGCCAGGCTGCCCTGCGCATCCTCGAAGCCCTGGCTGACATCGGCCTGGGCTACCTGGCCCTCGGCCAGCCATCCACCACCCTTTCCGGCGGTGAAGCCCAGCGTGTGAAATTGGCCAAATTTTTGAGCCTGAAATCGCTTTACCACCAGCTCCTCATCCTGGACGAGCCTTCCACCGGTTTACATCCCCAGGACCTGGCTGGACTACTGGCCGTGCTCGACCGCCTGGTGCTGGCCGGGGCGACCGTGGTGGTGGTCGAGCACAACACAGACGTTATCCGCCGCGCCGGTTGGGTGATCGACCTCGGCCCGGGCGCCGGACCGCGCGGCGGGCAACTGCTTTACGCCGGCCCACCCGAAGGACTGCTGGAGGCCGCCGCATCGCTCACCGGCCAGGCCCTGCGGTCCGAGGGATTCGTCCGGCCGTGCCCTAGCTCTGACCGGGCGCCTGTCCGAGCGGCTGCCCCTCGTCCCCCGGCCATCTCGATCCGCGGCGGGCGAGCCCACAACCTGAAAAACGTCGACGTGGATTTCCCCAAAGCCGCCCTGACCGTGGTTACCGGCGTCTCCGGTTCGGGCAAGTCCAGCCTGGTCAGCGACGTGCTGGAAGCCGAGGCGCGCCGCCGCTTCCTCGAGAGCCTGTCCCTTTATGAGCGCCAGGGCGTGCACGAAGGCGCAGAGGCGGAGGCTGATTCGGTCAGCGGGCTGGGCGTGGCGGTCAGCGTCACCCCCGAGCGGGTGGCTTATGCCCGCCGCGCCACCGTCGGCACGGCCAGCGAGCTGGCCTATCACCTGGCGGTGTTGCTTTCTATCGCCGGCCAGCGCGCCTGCCTGCAGTGCGGGGCTGTCACCATGGTGCGTAGCCCTACCAGCCGGCAGGCGTGGGATTGTCCGCAATGCGGCGCCACCGCTCCCCTGGCCAGGCCGCAGCATTTTTCCCCTACCACCTACGCCGCCGCCTGTCTCAAGTGCAATGGGGTCGGCACGCTGGTCATGCCTCGCCCCGAAAAGCTGATCATCCACCCTGAAAAGCCGCTGGTGGAAGGCGCCATGTATTCGCCCGGCTTCTTCCCCAACGGCTACCTGGGCAAGCCCTTCAACCACGGCTATTACCAGGTGCTGGCGCTGGGAGAGCGCTACGGTTTCGACCCGCATACCACTCCCTGGCAGGAGATGACTCCCCCCGCCCAGCAGGCCTTTCTCTTTGGCGACCCCGAACCGCTGCAAGTGACCGCTTACGGCCACACTGGGCGCGCCAGAACAGGGATGGTAAAGTTCCCCGGTTTTTACGGCTTCTTGCGCGACTGGGACGTGGGCGGCACCTATTCAGCCTCGCTGCCCTGCCCACAGTGCGGCGGCGCCCGTCTGCGCCCCGAATACCTGGCGGTGACCCTGGCCGGTTACAACATCCACGCCCTGTCGCAAATGCCGCTTCTACAACTGGCGGAAATCCTGGCTGGGCTGGCCCTCCCCGGCGACCTCCCTTCATTGGCCTCCAGCAGCCTGGCCACTGCTCGCCGCCGCCTGGGTTTCCTCTGCCAGGTCGGCCTGGGCTATTTGCATCTCAACCAGGTAGCCGGGACGCTCTCCGCCGGCGAGGTGCAGCGCATCCGCCTGGCGGGGCTGCTTGGTAGCGGGCTGACCTCGCTGACTCTCTTGCTGGATGAGCCAACCCGCGGCCTGCACCCCTGCGAGGTGGAGGCGCTGCTGGCGGCCCTGCTCAGCCTGCGTGACGAGGGCAACACCGTCATCGTCGTCGAGCACGACCTGCAGGTCATGCGCCGCGCCGATTGGCTGGTCGATGTTGGCCCCGGGGCGGGCGACTCTGGCGGCCAGATTGTCGCCCAGGGCGCTCCTTCCCAGGTGGCGCAGGCTGCTACTCTTACCGCTGGCTGGCTGCGCAGCGAAAACCGCCCGCATTTGCGCCTGCCGCGCCGCCAACCCCAGGATTGGCTGGTCATCCACGGGGCACGCGCCAATAATTTACAAAACCAAACCGTGCGCTTCCCGTTGGGCGTTCTGGCCGGAGTGTGCGGCGTATCCGGTTCGGGCAAGAGCAGCCTGGTAATCGACACCCTCGGCCGCGCCCTGGCGCCCCGCAAGCAGACTACCTCAGTGGCGTACGAGCCGGTCGACCCGGGCGAACACGACCGCATTGAAGGATTCCCGCCCCGCACCCTGCTGGTCGATCAATCCAGGGCCGGCCTAGGCAGCCCGGCGGTTTCGCTGGGCCTCGCCCAACCGCTGCGCGCCCGCTTTGCCGCCAGTCCGGAAGCGCGCCTCCTCGGTCTGGGTGAGGAGCAGCTTTCGGCGCGCTGTTCGGTGTGCGGCGGCAGCGGGATGATCACCTACGATATGGCCTTTTTACCCGACCTGCACGTCCCTTGCGAGACCTGCCAGGGCACCGGTTTCCTGCCCGAAGCCTGGCAGGTGCGCCTGAAGGGATATGCGCTGCCCGAGTTGAACGCCCTGACTATCGACCAGGTCTACGATCTGTTTGGCGACGACCCCCGCCTGGCCTCCCCGCTGCAGGCCGCCCGCCAGGTCAGCCTGGGCTACCTGGTGCTGCGCCAGCCCGGCTACTCCCTCTCCGGCGGCGAAGCCCAGCGGCTGAAGATTGCCCAGGAGCTGACCCGCAAGGCCGGTCCGGGCACGCTGTATATCCTCGACGAACCAACCGTCGGACAGCACCTGGAAGACGTACGCCGCCTGTGCGGGTTGCTGCATCACCTGGTCGACACGGGCGGCTCAGTGCTGGTGGTGGAGCATCACGTTCACCTGCTGGCTGCCTGTGACTGGCTGGTGGAGCTCGGACCCGGCGGCGGTCCGCAGGGCGGGCGAGTGATAGCCGAAGGCACGCCTGAAGACCTGGCGCGTTGCGCAACCCCCACCGCCCCCTACCTGCGCCAGGTATTTGAGGAAGCTCGATGATCTGGTCTCCGCTCCTTTTGGCCGATCCATCTGCCTGCTTGCGCTGGCGTGTGCTGCACGACCTGCTCGAACTGCCCGCCGGTGACCCTGAGCTGGCCGAGGTCGCCGCCCTGCGACCAACCGACCCGCTCGTTGCCGGGCTGCTGGCCCTCCAGCGACCCGATGGCGCCTGGGACCCGAATGCCCTCGCCCACAGTTGGGGCCGCGGCAGCCGCCTGACTGCCACCGCCCTGGCCCTGGCTCGCCTGGGCTACCTGGGCTTCGACCGGTCTCACCCAGCCGTGCAGCGCGCCGCTGGCTATCTTTTCTCCCGCCAGCAGGCGGATGGCGCCTGGCCGCTGCATCGCGACGAGGTCGACGACGAAGGCGAGGGAGGTGGGCCCGTCCGTGAAGGCTACAACATGATCCCGCTGCAGACCGCCTTCCCCTTGCGCGGTCTGGCCGCCTGCGGCTACGCCGCCGACCCGCCCTGTGAGGCGGCCTTCGAGTGGCTGCTGGCGCAACGCTTACCGGATGGCGCCTGGCCGACCGGCATGGCCTCGGGCGTGTATGGCTACGTGGCGGGTTACCGGCGCCTGCCCCACTCGCGTTGGGGCTGCCGTTCCAATACCACCGGCGCCCTACTCTGCCTGGCCCACCACCCACAGCGTCGTTCTGGCACCGAGGCCCGCCGAGCGTCTCGACCTGCTGCTTGGCCGCGAGACGCGTGAAGGCTACACCCTGGGCTTCGAGGTCGCCCGGCTGGTCGGGGCCGAGCCGCCCGGCGGATTCATCACCTTCTTTGCCCGCTTCGACCTGGCCCTGGTATTACATTTATGCGCTCAAATTGGGGTGGACAAATCCGACCGGCGCGTATCCAGCCTGGTTGAATACGTGCTGGCCCAACCGGGACCCTACGGGCTGTGGGACTATCCCTCTCACACACAGGTTTCGCGCTGGGTGACCCTGGATCTGCTGCGTTCACTGGCACAGATCGATCGGAACACTGGCTGGGAAAGCCACGAGCCGCAGACGCCTTTTCAGCCTTACCCTAAAAAGAATAAGCGTTTCTAACTGCTCTCGTCGGAAGGCGTTATACGGCTAACTGACCGCCGTCGATGACAAGCCCTTCCCCGTTGATGAACGAGGCGTCATCCGAGGCGAGAAATGCATACGCCGCGGCGACTTCCTCGGGTTTACCGACCCGCAGCATGGGAATCTTGTCCCTGCCGTATGCTGCGATGGCTTCAGGACCATAAATGGACGCTGATAAGGGGGTCTGGATGAAGCCGGGACAAACTGCGTTGACCCGAATGCCATACCGCCCCAATTCGAGGGCCATCGTTTTGGTTAAAAGAAGCACGCCGCCCTTGGTAGCGTTATAGTGCGCATATTTTTCCTCTCCCACCAACCCATTCGTGGAGGACATATTCACGATGGCTCCCCCCTTGCGATCTGCAACCATGCGGCGGGCGACTGCCTGACCGACCAGGAACATTCCCCTTAGATTTACCTGCATAATCTGATCCCAGTGTTCGGGGGTGATCTCCAGGAACGGCTCTTCCCAGGCGATCCCGGCGTTGTTGATCAAAATATCGATCCGCCCGAGGAAATCTTCCGCCCGGGCGACCATGCTTCCGATCTCGTCGACATAGGTAAGGTTACAGGGCATGGCATCCAGGCTGCCTGGCCTGTTCAATTCCCCCAGGGTATCTACGACTTCGCCGGGTTCCAGTCCACAGAAAAAGACCCGCGTCTTCTTCCAGGAAGCGTTCAACGGCTGCTTTTCCAATCCCCCGGCTGCCGCCGGTGACTAAAACTCCTTTACCTTGTAGACCGCGCATGGCGTGCTCCTTTTCTCATGGATTTTTTGTAGCCCAATATCGGATAGTTCTTTATCTGTTTTCATCATCTTTTATCAGTGTTTATCTGTAGTGAAAATCTTCTCTACTTTATAAAAACCATAGTATCATAACTTTCTGCTTTCTTTATCTAAATCCCATACAAAGGTATTCTAAAATGACCTCCATCCCCCGTCCCGAATATCCCCGCCCGCAGTTCGTCCGTCCCGATTGGTTGTGCCTCAATGGCGAATGGCAGTTCGAAATTGATCAGGGCGACAGCGGTCTGGAACGCGGCCTGTGCACGCGGCCGCTGCAAGCGCGCATTCTTGTCCCGTTTTGCCCGGAATCCAGCCTTTCCGGGATAGGCAACACCGATTTTCTCAACGCCGTCTGGTACCGGCGTGAGGTCACCGTCCCTGAAGCCTGGGCCGGGAAAAACGTCCTGCTGCATTTCCAGGCAGTTGATTACGACTCCACCGTGTGGGCCAACGGCGTGGAGGTCACCCGCCACCGCGGCGGCTTTACCCCTTTCACCTGCGATCTAGGCAGCATTGCCAAAGCTGGCGAATCCCTGGCGATCGTGGTGCGCGCTCGCGACCCGCACGATTCCCCCCAGCCACGCGGCAAGCAGTCGCGCCTGTACGCCAACCACGACTGCGATTACACTCGCACCACTGGCATCTGGCAGACCGTCTGGCTGGAGCCAGTAGCCGAGGCTTACATGCTACGCCCGCGCATCACCCCGGACGTCAATAACGGCTGTTTTCATCTGAGGCAGCCCCTTTCTGGCAGCCGGCCCGGTCTGCGCTTGCGCGCCATCCTGCGCGACCCAACCGGCGCGGTGGCCCAGGCCAAATGTGGGCTGGGATTCGACCTCAATCCGTCTCTAGACCTGCCCATCCCCGCCGCCCACCGGCATGTGTGGCAGCCAGGCGACCCCTTCCTGTACGACCTTGACCTGTCCCTGCTGGATGCCTCCGGCGCAGTCATCGACCAGGCCACCAGCTACGCCGGCCTGCGCAGCCTCTCGATCGAAGGCCATAAGGTCAGGCTCAACGGCAAAGTGCTTTTCCAGCGCCTGGTGCTCGACCAGGGCTATTATCCGGACGGCATCCTGACTGCTCCCAACGACGAGGCCCTGGCCAATGATATCCAACTGGCCATGCTGGCCGGTTTCAACGGCGCCCGCCTGCACCAGAAGGTCTTCGAAGAGCGCTTCCTCTACCACGCCGACCGGCTGGGCTACCTGGTGTGGGGCGAGTTCCCAGACTGGGGCTGCGGCGGCTTTGGCCCGCGCGAAGACCACCAACAGCCCGGCCCCACTTACATCACCCAATGGCTGGAAGTGCTCGAGCGCGATTACTCGCACCCCGCCATCGTTGGCTGGTGCCCGCTCAACGAGACCTGGCAGCCCATCACCGACCGCATCCGCGTCCTCGACGATGTGACGCGCGCCCTCTTCCTGGCCACCAAGGCCATCGACCTCACCCGCCCGGTGCTGGATGCCTCCGGTTATTCGCACCGCGTGGTCGAATCCGATATCTATGACAGCCATTCTTACGAGCAGGATGTGGATAAATTTGCCGCCGACCAGGCGCCGCTCAAGGAGGGCCGTCCCTTCACCAACCGTAATGGCAAGGACGAGGAATCCATTGCTTACCGCGGCCAGCCCTACATGGTCAGCGAGTTCGGAGGCATCTGGTGGAACCCGGAGGCTAAAGCGACCGACTATTCCTGGGGCTACGGCAACCGCCCCCGGGACGTAGAAGAGTGGCACCAACGCTTTGAGGGCCTGACCGGCGTCCTGCTGGATAACCCGCTCATGTTCGGCTACTGCTATACCCAGCTCACCGATGTCTTCCAGGAGCAGAACGGCGTCTACAAGTTCGACCGGCGCGCCAAGTTCGACCTGGGCCGCCTGCACGCTGCCCAGACCCGCCCAGCCGCCATCGAAGCTGAGGAGGGCTGAACTGAGCGATCTGCTCACGCTCCTCTCGCGCGCCCTGGCGGCGCGCACCTCCCTGATTTCTGGCAGTACAACTGCCAGAAATCAACCTCTTAGCTTACCCGGCAGTTATACTGCCGGTGATGATGCGCAGCATGTCACCGCCTTGCGCCTCTTCAACGGCTTCCTGGAAGGCGATCCTGACCTGGCCATCGACCTGTACGGGCGCACCCTACTGCTGCACAACTACGCCGACGACCCGGCCAACGCGGCAGCCGCGGCCAGCAAAGTCCAGCAGGCATGGCAGTTCTTGCAGGGCGAGCTGCCCTGGCTGCAGACTGCCCTGGTCAAAACACGCAGCTCGCCCGACCCGGCCGCCCGCCGCGGCCTGCTCCTAGCAGGCCCCTGCGGGCACGCCGTGGCGGCGGACAGCAAAGTTTGCGAGGACGGCGTCTGGTACGCCCTGGACCTGGCCATGCACCAGGACGCCACGTTGTACCTGGACACGCGCCTGTTACGAAGATGGCTTAAGACCAATTTGGCTGGCAAGAGCGTGCTCAACGCCTTCGCCTACACCGGCAGCCTGGGTGTGGCTGCCCTGGCCGGCGGTGCGCAGGGCGTGATACAGCTCGACCTGAACCGGCGCTTCCTCAATCTGGCGCGTGTCTCGTATACCCTGAACGGTTTTCCCGTCCGCCAGGAAAATTTCATCGCCGGCGATTTCTGGACCGAAGTTAACCGCCTCAAGCGCCGCGACGAGCTGTTCGACTGCGTGCTGCTCGACCCGCCCTTCTTTGCCGTCACCCCGCGCGGCCGGGTCGACCTGGTCAGCCAGAGCCAGCGCCTGATTAACAAAGTTCGCCCGTTGGTTAAAGACGGCGGGCGCCTGGTAGCGATCAACAACGCCCTTTTCCTCAGCGGGCGCGACTACTACGCCCTGCTGCAAGAACTGGGCGCGGATGGTTACCTGCGCATCGAAGAGCTGATTCCCGTCCCTCCCGATTTCACCGGCTACCCCGAGACGGTGCTTGGCGTCCTGCCGGTCGATCCTGCCCCGTTCAACCATTCGACAAAAATCGCAGTGCTGAGGGTTAAGAGAAAAAAATGAAAAAAGTCCTAACCTAATTCTACGGATTTTCCAGTTGGATTTTCAACCAATGAAGCTGTTCGCCAATTCGAAGATGCTCCATCGGAACTTCAACAGTACATCCAAATAGTTGAAGAGGATTAACAAGGAACTCTCGATAGGTCTTTGGTGCAAGGATTATGACGTGGTCCTTTGGCTTTAGTTTTGACTTCAAGTCAATCATAACCTGATTAGCCCATATTTTGCGTTCGGTAATAGTTTTATCCCTCAATACAACGTTATAGTCCTCAACTTCGGAATCGGGCTCAAGCAATCCATATTTTGAGGAAAGAATAAACCAGCGGTCGCCATGCCGTTCAGCATAGGCAGAAGCTTTGATGAACCAATCCGAACAGCACAGTTGGCGCGCAGGATGTTTGCCCATCTGCTTCTTGGCACCAAAGGAAACTAAGAAAATGGTCCGAGACATAGAAACCTCAATTCTTTATGAAAAGGATTATTATATAAACCCTGTTTAACATGTTTAATAATAATTCAGAAATATTAGTTTAGCCTTTCTTAAATTTAGCATATATCTTTGAAAATCAAATTCTCTTAGGAAAATCCATCCAGAGATAGTATAAAGCATCTCACTATTTCATGATATTTATGGCGCATTTAGCATAAAAAAATTATTTATTTATTCCTTATGCTCATCGTGCCTTTCGTCCTCACAATATGATTGGCAATGATTTTTGCGGAAATCCTGTTTCTCCTCAGCGTTCTTACCGGTTCCGTGTGAATTATCCTCTTTTTTCAATCCAAGAATTACTTTGTGATCTTTGTGACTTTGTGGTGATATGGGTCCGTTTATCTGGTCAGGGCGTACTTCCTGTCGAACAGCGCCGGATCATACGGCTCGCGCCGGTTCGGGCACACCTCGCGGGCACAACTGGCACGAGGCCACAAACCCCTCCTGGCTGGGGAACAGCACCCCAGAAACGCTCTTAGCGGGGATCATCAGCATGCTCTCGGTCAGATCAAGCCCAATTTGCGCGTGCGTATCCCCAAACAGACCAAACAATGCCCGCTGCTGCGTAATCGGCCAATCTTCCAGGGAGCCCGGGTTCATGGAGGACAGCGGACCGGGCTGGTAGCGTTCCTCCAGGCTGCGGTCGAGCTCCTGCAGGGCGGCAAACAGGACCTGTTCCATTATTGCATCCGCCCAGAAACGCTGCAGCATATCCGCGTGAGTATCTGCCCAATCCTTCAACTCGCGCCCACAGGTTGCCACGAAGGGAAAGACCCGGTGCGCCTTTTCCAGGTTGACCCGCAGCACCCGGCTGGTGAATTCTGCCCCATCGATATCGACCGTGCGATCTCCGCCCGCCTCAACCAATGACACCCGGTAGATCACCTTGGGATTTGCCAGCGCCTGGGCTTTTATCACCATTTGGCACAGGTCTTCCAGCATGGGTGAGCCTGGTTTGAGCCGCACTGTTTTAGCCAGCTCGTCCAGGTCAGCTTGAAAGGGGATATGCTCCAGGATGTAATTGTTCATCAAGATACCTCTATGGGTCAGATTGATCCTCAGTATAACCCAGTTCAGCAGGATCTCTTTTGCGTCAGTCAGGCTCTTCTCTTTCGACCTCATGATGGATCGACAACCACGCGGATTTTCTTGCGGGCGACTAACCGCCCGGCCAGGAACACCAGCCAGGCCGCCAGGGCGAAACCACCCCCCACCAGGAACATGTGCTTGCCGATCTTGTCGTACAGCCAGCCGCTCAACGGCGATCCGACCGCTGCCGAAATATTCATGATCACCAGCAGCAGGCTCTGGCTGGTAACCTTTATGTTTTCCGGGGCCAGTTCATTGGCGTAAGTCACCCCGCCGATCCAGAAAATTCCGTAGGTGCAGGCGTTCATCAGGTTGATCCACAATCCCCACATCGGTGCAGGCATCAGACCGAACAACGAGATGCGTATGATGTAGAACATATACGCAATTACCAGCATGCGCGGCGCCCCCAACCGGCGTACCAGGTAGGCTCCAAAAAACATCACCGGCAACTCTGCAAGCGACGACATTGTCCACACCAGGCCCAACATCCAATCGTCGGCGCCCATGTCCTTCATCGCTATCCCCAGGAAATTGGACACCCCGTTGGAGCCCAGTACCAGCAGGAATACACTGGCGGCAAAGAACAGCCACTCGCGCTGGCGAACCATCTGGAGTACCCCGGTGAAAAGCGATTCACGCAGGCGGATCGGCCGTGAGCGCAGGCCGGAGGCGACGGCGAACAGCATCAACATGATCAGCGGGTAAAGCACGAACATGAAGTGTAGACCGGTCTTTTCCAGCACCAGCCCCACCGTCGAGCTGGTAATGGTGAAACCAATCGTGCCCCAGATACGCTGCAAGCCATAGCGTTCTTTGTGCTCGCCCAGTTCGGCAAGATTGCTGCTGTCGAGCAGCGGCCCGATCGTGTTGATGAACAGGCTGTACACGCCTGCCAGCGGCAAAATCCAGGAGAACGTGCGCGCTGTCCCGATTCCGAAGGATGCCACAGCCGCACCCAGCGCCGCAACCATCAGCAGCAGGCGGATTTTGCCGAAACGGTCGCTCAGCATACCCCATAGCAGGCTGCCGAAGATGCCGATTAGCGGCGCCAAAGTGTTGATAATGCCGATCTGGAAACCGCTCAGCCCGATGCTGCTGTAATATACGTTGATAAACGAGACAAAAATCCCAGCCCCGGCAAAATAGAAAAAATACAGGGCGCGGATCGTCCCCAAGCGCGGCGAATTGTGCACCGGTTGGGGCGGGTTCAAGCCCATTTATCCGGGATCCAGTCCGGGCGCACGGTGTAATAGCCTTCGTCCATGCCGTCCAGGATTAGCATGTCGGCCGGGGTCAGGTCGAAATCGAACACGTCCGCATTTTCGACGATGCGCTCCTGCCGCACCGACTTGGGCAGGCTGATCCAACCGTGCTGCAGCGTCCAGCGGCTCATCACCTGGGCCACACTACGCTGGCAGCGCCCGGCGATAGATACCAGGCGTGGGTCGTCCATGCGGCGGGCTTTGCTCAACGGGCTGTAAGCCTCCACGGCAATGCCTCTTGCCGTGCAGTAATCAATCAGGTCTTTGCGGTACAGGAACGGGTGGATCTCAATCTGGTTGACCATCGGGACAAGGGGGTTGTTGGCGAGCAGCTCGTTCAGATGGCGGATGGTGTAATTGCTCACTCCAATGGCCCGGCACTTACCCTGTTCATATAGCTTAGTGAACGCTGTCCCAGGTCTTGCCGCGCAGCCCGCTTACCGGCCAGTGCACCAGGTACAGGTCGATATAATCCGTCTGGAGCTGGCGCAGGCTTTCCTCACAGGCCTTGAGCGTGCTTTCATAACCATGGTCATCGTTGCGCAGCTTGGTGGTAATAAAGACGTCCTCGCGCCTGAGCTGGCTTTGCGCTACCGCCCATCCCACATCTTCTTCGTTGCCGTACATGGCTGCCGTATCGATGTGCCGGTAACCGGCTTCCAGCGCCCACGCCACCGCGTTCTGCGTCTGCGCCCCCTTCTCCAACCTGAACGTACCCAATCCCAACCTCGGGATTTCAACCCCATTGCTTAGCCTGAGCGTACTACTAAGATCCATACCCGCCACTCCATTCAAGATAACTTCTTTGTGCCCTACGCTTAACTCTGTGTGCCTTGCGGTGAAATTTCTAATCTTTTCCTAACGTCTTCGCCACTTCTTTGAGCTGGTCCATGATGTGGATATTCTGTGGGCATTTCGGCTCGCACTCGCCGCATTCCAGGCACTCCCCCGCCTGTAAACCTTTGACCATTCCCGCATACGGCGTCCACATCCCCTGGGCGCTCAAGTTGGCATAAGCCTGCCTGGCCTGCTCCTCCATACCCCACACCCGGTACCAGTTCATAAAGCGGAAATTCTCCGGGATATTGATATCGTTAGAACAGGGCATACAGTAAGCGCAGCCGGTGCAGTACAGGTCGGCCAGCTTCTGGTTACGCTCGAATAACGCCTGGATGGCCTGGTTTTCGCCTTCATCCAGTTTTTCCACCCGGCTGGCCGCCGCCAGGTTGTCCACCACCTGCTGCAGATCGTTCATCCCCGACAAGGCCGTGGACACGTTCGGATTATTCCACACGTAGCGCAGGGCCAGCTCGGGCGTTTTCAGCTCCAGCGCCCCTTCGCCGTCCACCACCAGCCCGCCTGGGGTCGCCAGTCGCCCGCCGGCCACCGGACCCATGATGGCCACCCCCATGCCTTTTTTAGCAGCATGGGCGATGGCTGGTTCGTTGTGCCGGTCGAGATAGTTATACTGCACCAACATGCCGGCGAACTCGCCCGTGTCGATCAATTTAATGATATTATCCGCCTCGTCGTGGCTGGAGAAAACGATATGCCGCACCAGCCCCTCGGCCTGCGCCTTGCGCGCCACGTCCAGCGCCCACCCCGGGCGCGAGGCATACTGGTACGAAACCCAGCGCAGCCCGTGCACGTGCAAAAAATCGATGTACGGCGTGTCGAAGCGCTTCAAACTCTTCTCCAGCTTGGCCTGCCACACCTCCGTGCGGGCCGCCTCTTCGTCGTCGATGTGGATCTTCGTCGCCAGGTAAATTTGCGAGCGGTCGTAGCCCTTGATCGCTTGCCCAACGGCGACCTCACTGGTGCCATTAATATACACATGGGCGCTGTCGAGATAATTCACCCCGTGGTCGAGGGCGTAACGCAGCAGCGGCAGCGATTTTTCCAGGTCCACCGTGCCGTCCGCCAGCGCCGGCAGCCGCATCGCCCCGTAGCCTAAAATCGAAACCCGTATGCCTGTCCTTCCATAAGGCCTGTACTGCATAACTCTTCTCCTTTGAGGATTACGCTGTCAATTTAAGCAATATTCTACCCCAATGGATGCAAACCACCTACGCTGCTGCCTGTCCTTCGCGGTTATTCCTCTTTTTTCGCCCTTCACACATCCAGGCTTTTTACTTCAGGAGTCATCCTTTCCCGCCTGGCCCGGTTGTTCCACTCCTGCATTACCAGCGCCCCCACCGCCAGCAGCCCGCCAATTGCCAGCCTTACCGGGTCGGTCTTCTCCCCGAAGAACAGCAGCGAGACCACTACCGCCAGCGGCACCTTCAGATCGTTGAAAATGGCCAGGGTGCCCGTCTCCACGCGCCGGGCGGCATAGTTCCACAGGAAAAAGCCCACCCCCGAGGCTACCGCTCCCAGGTACACCAGCGTCCATACCTGCTCTGGGCTGACCACTAACGTCCGCCACGGGGTCAAAACCCCCGCCGCCAGGCCGGCTGTGGCAAACCCGCCTAAATAAAGCAGCCCAAATACCTTCAGGTCATCCGCCCGCAGGCCGGGGCCCATCCAACGCTGGTAAGCCACCTGGCCGAAGGCAAAACACAGGTTGGAAACCTGCACCAGCAGGAAACCTGTCAGCATATCCCGCCTGCCCAACCCGCCGTAAGAAATGATGCCCGCGCCGAGCACCGCCAGCGAAGCGGTCAGCAGGTTGAGCGCCTTGAAGCGCCGGGCGAACAGGTCGTTGAACAGCGTTACATAGATCGGTGTGAAAATGGTGAACAGTGCCACCTGGTAGGCCTGTAAAAAGCGGAACGCTGCGATGTAAGTAATGTACATCACCCCATACTGCAGCGCCCCAATCGCCGCCAGGCGCAGGCTCAGCTTGCGCGGCAGCCCGCCCGAGCGCAGGAATGGCAGGAATACCAGCAGCGAAATCAACAGCCGGGCCGCCGCCACAAAATTGGCGTCCAGCCCGGCCAACCGGTCCTTGATCAACCCGAACGAAAAGGCCCAAATTAGCGAGACAATAAAAAGGATACCCATAAATCCTCAATCACCATTCAGCAATCATCAATTCGGCACCACCAACTGCTTATGCTGGCTCAACACCACCAGGTAGGGCGCCTTCAGCCCGCTCCACTGCGTCCCGGGCAGCCGGCAGTTGATCTCCGCATCCTGCACCGGAAAGCCGCGATAACTCTGGAAAAGGCGCCCGTTGATATCGTAATACAGCACCGTGCCGCGGATCACGTAGCTGCCCACGAAAACCTCCGCACGGGTCGAAAATTTTAAGGCGTTATTGCTCTGCATCGCGCTGGCCAGGCTGGCCTCGTCGCCTGGGATGAGCGCCACCAACTGCTCGCCGTACACAATCGTGGATGGCGCAGAGTCGGGGGATGGCGAGGGCAGGCTGCCGGTGGCCTGAAAGTGTACGTTCACCAGTCCAATATTGTAGAGCACATTATCCATCACCCGGAAATAAGTCTTATCCTGGCTGCCATCGATATAGCCATCCACCAGGAAATCCAGGGTCAGCGCCTGCACATGCCAGGGGATTCTGGGGGTGGTAAAGTTAACATCCTTCCTCCTTATGTTTGCATACCTTTGTGAAGAACAGGGCTAATTATATCCGCCGATTGTTCCAATCCGTTCTGCATTTACCACAAATCCTGCTGCAAAGCATCCTTCGGCGCCTGATTTTTGCCCGGGTTTCTTAGCCAATAAATCCTTCTTAAGTGGGATTGCCCTTCCCCCGATTTCTCGACAGAATTAATCCAGCATCCAGCTTCTGCTTTCCTTGCCGCGAATTTTCTTTTTTGCAAAGACGCTTCGCTCCTACTTGTAAACCCTTTCTAAGTATGCTACTATCATCAAGGTCAGTAATAAATGTCTGCCATTTGTTTCTTTTTCTTTACCGTTGCCTCTTCAAACCCAGGAATCAAATCCTTTCCTGGAATTTATAGTAGTTAGATGGAGAACCCCCTATGTTCAAACGATTGACTTTCCTAACCTTGATTGCTATACTGCTGGCGGCGCTTCTCGGCGTATCGAGCCCTGCCGCCGCCGCTGCTCCTGCCAAACTGATCAAAGGCCAATACATCGTG
Organism: uncultured Chloroflexia bacterium; assembly: GCA_963820415.1. Lineage (GTDB taxonomy): Bacteria > Chloroflexota > Anaerolineae > Anaerolineales > Anaerolineaceae > CAWFZT01. The sequence goes on from CAWFZT010000008.1 coordinate 680,556, forward strand.
GTTTTCAAAAATAACGTCAGCGATGTGGACGGTACCGTGGACCGCGTCTCGCGCGGCCGCGGCCTGGGCATTTTGCAGAGATACCACAATGCCTTGAAAGGCTTTGCCGCCACCATCCCGGCCGCCGCGCTGCCATTCATCGAAAAGAGCCCCTACGTGGCCTACGTGGCCCAGGACCAGGAAGTCCAGGCAGTTGGCGGGCTGGTGCCGGTTAAATCCGGCGAGACCGTTCCCACCGGTGTGCGCCGCATGGGCGCGGACAGCCTCACACAGGTTCACCAGGCCAGCACGGTCAGCGTGGCGGTCATCGACACCGGCATCGACCTAACCAACAAAGATCTCAACGCAGTCAACGGCAAGAACTGCGTGCGCTCCACCCGTACCGCTAATGACGACAACGGGCATGGCAGCCACGTGTCCGGCACCATTGCCGCAAAGAATACCGGCTCCGGCGTGGTTGGCGTGGCCCCTGGCACGACGCTGTATGCGGTCAAAGTGCTTAATTCGGCAGGCAGCGGGTCCTGGTCGCAGGTCATCTGCGGCATCGATTGGGTCACCGCCAATGCTGCCAAATACAATATCAAGGTCGCCAGCATGAGCCTGGGCGGCTCGGGTTCAAACGATGGCAACTGCGGCAATACCAATCACGATCCCTTCCATCAGGCTATCTGCCGTTCCGTAGCCGCCGGCGTGACCTACGTGGTGGCAGCCGGCAACAGCGCCGTCAGCCTGGACACCTTTGTCCCGGCAGCCTATCCGGAAGTCCTTACCGTCACCGCCATGACCGACAGCGACGGTAAATCGGGCGGGACAGGCGGCGCCCCTGCCTGCCGTACCAGTGAAACAGACGACAAGTACGCCTCCTTCTCGAATTATGCCGTGTCTGCCACCGCCAACAACCACACAGTGGCTGCCCCAGGCGTGTGCATTTATTCAGACTGGAAGTCGGGCGGGTTCAATACCATTTCCGGCACCAGCATGGCTACCCCGCACGTGACCGGTACGGTGGCCTTGTGCTTTGGTAACGGCGGCGTAACCGGCCCTTGCGCCGGCCTGACCCCCGCCCAGATTATCCAGAAGATCCGCGCCGATGCCCAGACCAACGCCACTGGCGCAAATGGCTTTACCGGCGATCCTTTCCACGCCATATCCGGCAAGTATTTCGGCTACCTGGTTTCTGCCGGCGGCTATTAACCTTTCCTTCTGCGCGGCTCGGCGTGGACATTAATCTTCAAGGAAACTCTTGATCGATTACGACCAGGTTGCCGCGCAATATGCCCGCCACCGGCAGGTACATCCCAGAGGTTTTGAAGGGCCTGCTTGCCGGTGGTGAAATTGGCCGCGCCTCACGGGTGCTGGAGGTTGGCTGCGGCACCGCCAATTACATCACCGCCATCGCCGCTTACACCGGCTGCGCCGCCTGGGGGATCGATCCCTCCGAACAGATGCTCGCCCACGCCAGGGCTCGTACCAGCACCGTCACCTTCCAGAGCGGGCGGGCCGAGGCGCTCGATTTCCCGCTGGATACCTTCGACCTGGTCTTCTCGGTCGATGTCATCCATCACGTGGTCGACCGGCCGGCCAGTTTCCGGGAGGCGTACCGCGTCCTGCGCTGCGGTGGGCGCCTGTGCACCGTCACCGATTCGGAGGATATCATCCGGCGCCGCCAACCGCTTTCTGTTTACTTCCCCGAAAGCGTGGGGGTCGAGCTGGCCCGCTACCCCAAAATCGCCGACCTGTACGATTATATACGCCAGGCCGGTTTTACCGGGCTTGGCGAGCAGACCGTCGAATACGCCTTTACCACCACCGATATCCAGGCCTACCGCGACAAAGCGTTTTCCAGCTTGCATCTGATTTCAGAAACAGACTTTCAGGCCGGCCTTCACCGGCTGGAAGCGGACCTGCAAAAAGGCCCCATCCATTGCGTGCCGCGTTACCTGCTCCTGTGGGGCAACAAGCCCTGAGAGCTTAGAGACCGTACTCTCCCAGCAGCACCTTGCTCCGGTCGACTTCAGCGGCCCTGCTGGCGATGAATTCGTCTTCGTCTTCCGGCAGCGTGTCGGCCTGGCTTGACAGCTTGTCCAGCCAGCGCAGCTCGTGCTTGCTCAGGTTGAAGGCGCCCTCGCTATGCGCTTTACGCAGCCGGGCCAGCACTGCCACTGCCGCCCGGCGTGTGCGCCGGTAAGCCGTCGGCTCAGTTATGATCTCGCCCGCCAGGTCCAGCGCCACGTCCGGGCGCAGCACGTAAGCCTGCGGGTCGTAGTGTGAATCGGAGACAACCCACCAGTCGCGCAGCGTGCGCGCTGCTGCCGGCCCTTGTGCGGAGGCCACGTTCATCAGCCGGGTGGCGTATACCAGTTGTTCGAGCGACACGGTAGGCGCCATAGCGCCCAACAGCTTGACGTTCTGCACCGACTCGTTGCTCCACAGGTCGGGCACAGCTTTGGCGATGTTGCCGATCGGGGAAAGGTGAGCGCAGGCTGCCTCGGCCCCTTCCAGGGCGATCGGGTAGCCGGTGATGGCTTTGATATACACGCCTTCGTAAGCGCAGTCCTTGTTCGGGCCGACTGCTCCCTGCTCGAACGCCGCCAAGCTGCGCGCCACAGTCATCACCCGGATGGCGGCCGCCCATACGCGTGGGATGTAGTGCTGCTCGGCCAGCACCATGGCTGTGTTGCCAAAGCCGCAAGCAGAGTCGCCCGAAGGAATGACCGAATATTGGCGGGAGATCGCCACGATGCGCTCCCACAGATAAGCCATGTCGCGGCTGCCCAGAACGCCCAGAGCGAACACCGACATGGGCAGGTTGCCGTCCAGGATGGCCTGGTCGTGGACCTCCTTCCCGCCGGTCGACTCGACCGCCAGGAAATCGGCCCCGGCCTGGGCGCACAGCTCGAAGCTGCGGAACATCTTATCGACGTATTCTCCCCGCCGCATCAGCGGGGGCCGCTCGAACTCGCGCACATCGTTGGGGGTAACCCGCAGGGCGACTTTCAATCCGTGCCTGGCCTGGGTTTGGTCAAGCGTGTCGCGCAGGATAGTCGCCACTTCGGCGCCCCATTCCGGTTCGGTGGTCAGCGTCGGCAGCAGCTCGAACTCCACCACCAGCCCAGTGGCCTGCAGCTCGACTGCCCGCGTGCAGGCTTCCCCAATCATCTGTGAATACTGCTTGCGCACTTCTTCCATTGTGTCTTCAGCGATAGTCATGCCGGGTAAAGTGAAATTCAGTTCGGGGTAGACTGTGCCCCCGCCAATCACCAGGCCGTTCTTCAGCGTTAACGGGTGCAGGCAGCGCCCGTAGATAAAATCATCCAGGTTATGATAGGCCAGTTCGTGGAATGTGTTCATAGTTTTTTTCTTTGATGGATCACTATAGATTTTTGGAAGAAACGTTAATTCGTGAATTGTATCCTTGATGTCGGAATACACAAGGGTGTGGTTGTTGTCATTCCCCAAAGGGGACACATGTGCGAACGAGCTTCTTAGCGAGTGAAGCAATCTCACGCCTACCCGGGAGATTGCTCACCCCTGCGGGTGCACCAAGGGTGTCGCCAAAAACGGCTACTAAGAAACTTCAATCCAGTTTCGTCCCGAAGGAAAAGCACTAGCGCTGTGGATTTACTCGCAATGACAAAAGGCGAAGGTGCCTCGCAACAACAGCCTAAGACTTCCTTGACAAGCAGGCTTATTATTCTTATGATGGAACCAGTTTTTCTTAGGAATTCCATGCAGTGTATCTGCAGAGGATGCCTGAATTCTATCGATTGGATCTGAGCATGCACTTTCAACGCATCATAGTAAAACTGGGAACCTCTACCCTGACCGGCGGCAGCCCTCACCTGTCGCATCCACACCTGGTCGACCTGGCGCGCCAGATGGCGCAACTGCATACCAGCGACAGCCAGGTGGCGCTGGTGTCTTCCGGGGCGGTGGCCGCCGGCAAAGAGGCGCTTAACTTCCCCGAACTGCCGCGCTTCATCCCCAAGAAGCAAATGCTGGCAGCGGTCGGGCAACCGCGCCTGATGGGGATTTACGAGCAGTACTTCCGTATTTACGATAAAACCATCGCCCAGGTGCTGCTGACCCGCTCCGACCTGACCGACCGCCGCCGTTATATCAACGCCCGCAATACCCTGGAAGCGCTACTGGCGCAGAAGGTCATCCCGATCGTGAACGAAAATGACACGGTCGCCACCGATGAGATCCGCGTGGGCGATAACGACAACCTGTCTGCCCTGGTGGCTAACCTGATCGAGGCGGACCTATTGGTGCTGCTCACCGACCAGGAAGGCCTGTTCACCAGCGACCCGCGCCGCGATCCGCAGGCCCGCCTGATCCACGAGGTGGCCTCATCCGAAATCCCCAAAGAGCTGTGGCTGGCCGCCGGAGGGACGGGCAGCGGTCAGGGCACCGGCGGCATGGTGACCAAGCTCCAGGCAGCCGACCTGGCGCGCCGCTCAGGCACCACCGTGGTGATCGCCTGTGGCAGCGACCCGGATATTCTGCTGCGTGTGGCCAACGGCGAGACCGCCGGAACGCGTTTCCTGCCCCTCGTTTCAACCATCGAAAGTCGCAAGCGCTACCTGCTGGCCGGTAAACGCACCTCCGGTGTGCTGCACATCGACAGCGGCGCAGCCCAGGCGCTGGTGGCGGGCCGCAGCCTGCTGGCAGTCGGCGTGCGCAAGGTAGAAGGCAGCTTTGAGCGCGGCGATACGGTGCGGGCGGTAGGATTGGATGGTAAGGAAGTCGCCCTCGGCCTTGTCAATTATTCGTCGAAGGACCTGGCAGTGCTGGGCGGGCACCAGTCCGCCGAGATCGAAGCGCTGCTGGGCTATACCTTTGGCGATGAAGTAATCCACCATAACAATATGGTGCTTTTATAAACTCCCGGATTTGCTCCCACTTCCGGAGACGAAGGAGTTGGAAAATGTTGGAAGAAATGGGTAAAAAAGCGCGGGCGGCGGCGCGCAGCCTGGCCAAAGCCACCACCGATCAGAAAAACGCTGCCCTGGCCAGGATCGCCGGGCTACTGCTCAGCCACCAGGGAAGAATCCTGGATGCTAACCGGCTGGACGTCGAGGCGGGAAAACAGGCCGGTCTTTCGGCGGCCCTGCTCGACCGCCTGACCCTGACTGGGCCGCGCCTGGACGGCATCCGCAGCGACCTGGCCCAGGTGTCGGCTCTGCCAGACCCGGTCAGTGAAATTTTCGACGAAACCATCCTGCCCAACGGCCTGCACGTACGCAAACAGCGCGTACCCCTCGGCGTGTTGGGGGTGATCTACGAATCCCGCCCAAACGTGACCATCGACGTAGCCGGACTGGCGCTGAAGACCGGCAATGCCGCGATTTTACGCGGCGGGAGTGAGACCCTCCACTCAAACCGCACCCTGGTGGAGGTAATCCGCCAGGCGCTGCAGGAAGAGCATCTCCCCGCCGACGCCATCCAGTTCATCGACAACCCGGACCGCCAACTGGTGGGCGAGCTGCTGAAAATGTACGAATACGTCGACCTGATTATCCCGCGCGGCGGGGCTGCCCTGCACCAGTTCTGCCGCGAGAACAGCCGCATCCCGGTCATCACCGGCGGAATCGGCATTTGCCACCTGTTCGTCGACGAATCGGCCGACCTGCAGGCGGCCCTACCGGTCATCCGTAACGCCAAGATCCAGCGCCCGACCGTTTGCAACGCCCTGGATACGCTGCTCGTCCACCGGGCAGTGGCGCAGCAGTTCATCCCTACCCTGGTCGAGGGCCTGGCTGCCGATGGGGTAACCTTCCGGGCAGACGAGCGCGCCTGCCTGGCTCTGGCGGGTAAAGCGGAAGGAGTGGTTGTCCCCGCCGGAGCGCAGGATTTCGATACGGAATGGCTGTCCCTTGTTCTGGGGATCAAAGTGGTGGACAGCCTGGATGAAGCGATCGAGCACATCGCCGCCCACAGCACAGCCCATTCAGACGGGATTCTGACCAACAACCCAGAGAATGCCCGCCGGTTTGTCGCCGAAGTCGAACTCGGCTGCCGTATACGTCAACGCCAGCACACGCTTCACAGATGGCGGGCAGCTTGGCCTGGGAGCCGAGGTGGCTGTTTCCACCCAGCGCCTGCATGCCCGCGGCCCGATGGGTTTGCGCGAGCTGACCACCTACAAATGGGTGATCGAGGGCAGCTACCATACCCGCCCTTAGTATTACGCCCACCATCAACCCGCTGAAAGCGTTTCACCATCTTGCTCACGAAAAAGCTGGATGATTTGCCCGGGGTGCAGGTCCAGAAAATCGCCTGCCATCCCCAACACCGGGCAGCGGCCCTCGAAATCCTTGGTGGGAATGGAGGTAGTGATGGCAATTGCCTGCATGCCGGCCCGGCAGGCGGCTTCTACCCCCAGCAGGGAATCTTCGAAAACCAGGCAGCGCTGCGGGAGGGCGCCCAGCCGCCGGGCCGCTAGCAGGAAGATTTCCGGGTCTGGTTTGCCCTGCACCACTTCTTCTCCGCTGACCAGCACGTCGAAATAGGGTTTCAGGCCGGTGCCAGACAGAACGTATTCGATATTGGCCTTGCTTGCCGAAGTAGCCAGCGCCACCGGAATGTGCAGGCGCCGAGCCTGCTCGAGGAAACCTGGTAAACCGGCGATAGCGCGCAGGTAGGGGCGGAATACCTGGCGGTAAATGGCTTCTTTTTTCTCGGAAAGGCGCGAAATTTCTGCACCGGTGGCTTTTTCTCCCAGGTACAGGCGCAGGATTTCGGGGGTTTTCATTCCCGTCGTCTGCCGGTTGAATTCATCAATATCGATTTGCACGCCTTCTTCGGCCAGTACAGTCTGCCAGATCCGGTTGTGCACGCGCATGTTATCGACGACGGTGCCGTCCATATCGAAAATAAAGGCGATGTCTCCGGTCATCCTTTTTTACCTGCCTCCATTTCGGAGGAGCTTAATTTAAAGACCAGGGAGGTCAGCGCCAGCCAACTATCGGATATAGGATCAATGAATTGGTACAATCCTTTACCTTTCGATTTTTTCCAGGGTGGTAGCTAAAGCTGGAACAAGATGAAGTCAATTAATCTTACCATCGAAAGCATGCCATGGCCGTTCACATCGGAGGTGGGCCTTTTTACTTTTCAAGACCGCCGGGTGGGATTTAACTCATTGGTATTTGTAGACTTCGCTGCCGGGGTGTACGGTTAGGACAGGCCTGCCAGCCCACTTATTGGTTTCTGATCAATTCCTTGACCGCCTGGTAAAATCCTTCCAGGTTGAGTGGCTGCGCGACGCAGAGTTCTTCACGCGCCATGCGCCGCGTCCATTCGACCAGCACAGCCTGCGCTCCGCTTGGCCCCTCTCCGGCATAATCCAGGGCGACCACCTTGGTGGTATCTGAAACGAAAGAAAAGGGCATGATTCGCAAGGGCCGGTGGATCAGGGCCACGAAATAAGCCTCCAGCTCGTGGCAGGGTTCGGGCAGAGAGATCAGCGCCATGGTGATGCGGTTGGTTGGCCTGCGGATTACGTAATTCAACCCAAAGGCTCTATTATGCAGGGAAGGGTCAATTTTTTCACCGGCTTCGTGCCAGTAAAAGTGCTGGAATTTATTGCCGTCCCGTTCCAGGTAGTGGAAGAATTTATCGGGTGTGGAGTGGAACAAAGACGGCAGCACTTCCGATGCGAAGATCATTTGCTGCGTCTTATTTGCGATTTTAAGCATAACTGCCTCCAATAAATCGGTTTACCATTAATAAATCATGTTAGGAGGGCTAAAGTAACAGTTTTCAGCGCTTAAAAACATATAATACTATATTTATATTTTCCTGAAAATATTTTGTCAAAGGTTGGGGGGGTTATGCGCTGGCTGTTTTAAACGAACCGATCACTGCACCCGCCACGATCATCGCCAGGGCCGCCAAGGTGAGGTAAGAAAAGGGCTGCTGGCCAAAAACCACCAGGTTGAAGGTAGAGAGGATGGGGGTCAAGTAGGTCAGCGTGCCGATCTGGCGCGGGTCGCCGCGCTTGAGGGCCGCATCCCACAGAAAGAAAGCCACCCCGTTTGGCCCGACGCCCAGCAGCAGGAGTAATAACCATTCGGCGGGGCTGGCCGAAGGGAAGGGTGTATGCGTGGCTGATGAGCTGGCAAAAAACAATCCCAGCGCCAGCAAGCCCGAGGCCAGGCAAAACCCGCCCACGGCAAAAGAGGAAAATGGCGCCACGCGTTTGGTCAGCAGGGAGTACAACGCCCAGGCGACTGCCGCGCCGGTCGCCAGCAGGTAGCCGTTCAGGTTGGCGACATTCAGGCTGAAATGCCCGCCGCTGAAAATCAGCCCAGCGCCAGTAAAACCAATCAGCGCCCCGGCGATGTGGTTGAAACGCAGCCCATAGCCTTTCAGGATCACCGGCGAGAGTATCACGATCAATAGCGGCCACAGGTAGTTGATCATGTTGACTCCAACCGCCGGAGCCCGGCGGAAGGCCAGCACCAGCAGCAAGTGATAGACGAACATGCCTAACAGCCCCACGGCAAACGTCTTCAGCGGCACGCGCCATTCCCTGTAGCGGAACACGCCCACCAGGCCCCCGGTAGAAAGCGCCACCCCTATCAGCAGCAAGGTCGGAAAACTGGTTAGGCGTGAGATCAGAAACGCCGAAAAACTCCACAGAAGGATGGTCATCAAGGCCAGGGCGAAGCCGGGTTTTAGTTTCATGATGGTTGATTTTACCAGTGATGCTAAAATAGTTAAACCTACGTGGAGGTTATCTTATGTCCACTTTCATCCACCAGCGTGTCGAGGCGGCCCGCGCCGGCGCCAACCCAGCCGTCATCTGCCGTATGCCTTCAGGCTGGGCGGTCTACGCTGATTACCCGTTCCTGCCGGGTTATACCATTTTGTTATCCGACCCGGTCGCCGCCGACCTGAACGCCCTCAGCCGGCCAGAGAGGGTGCAGTATCTCTACGACATGAGCGTGATCGGGGATGCCCTGCTGGAAGTGACCGGCGCGTACCGCATCAATTATGAAATCCTGGGCAACACCGACCCGGTCCTGCACACTCACATCCTTCCGCGCTACCTTTCGGAGCCGGAGGAGCTGCGCAAAGGCCCGGTCTGGTTCTACGACCGGGCTTTTCGCCAGTCGATCAAGTTTGATTACCAGCGTGATAAAGCGCTGATGGATAAAATTAGCGTAGCAATCCTGTTACGATCACGATAAAGCGATGATAAACAGGATCAGCGCAGCAATCCTGTCACGAGTAAAATAGGGTCGCATGAACATCAAAATCGTAACGGACAGCACCTGTGATTTGCCCAGCGAGGTGGTCGAAAGCCACGATATCACCGTCGTCCCCTGCTACATTAACCTGAGGGAGCGCAGCTACCAGGATGGTGTAGAAATGTCACGCCAGGAGTTTTACGAGAAGCTACCCACCTTCGATCCCTTGCCCACCACCTCTGCGCCAGGAAGCGCATCTTTTTCAAGGACTTATCACCACCTGGCGGCCCAGGGCGCCCGGGGGGTGATTTCCATCCATGTCTCCAGCACCTGGAGCAACGTTGTGAATGTCGCCACCCTGGCAGCCCGGGAGATCAAAGAAATCCCTGTGGCGGTAATCGATTCTGGTACGCTCACCCTCGGCCTGGGTCACCTGGTCATGGCGGCTGCCTGTGCAGCCCAGGCCGGGCACAGCCTGATGGAGATCAGGGAACTGGTAGCCGGTATGATCCCGCGCGTGTGGGTCTTCGCCGCTCTGGACACCCTGGAATACCTGCAGCGTAGTGGGCGGGTCTCCCGGCTGATGTCGAGCCTGGGCGGCCTCCTGCAAATCAAGCCTGTCTTATGCATCCACAACGGCGTCATCGAGGTGGAAAAAATGCGCACCTTTGGAAAAGCCTTGCAGCGGGTGGTCGAAAGGGTGAGAGAGCTTGGACCGCTGGAACAGCTTTCCCTGGTACATTCCCACGCCATTAAGAAATTGGAAGATTTACGCAACCAGGCGCAGGCGCTCTTCCCGCTGGAGAACACTGCCCTGGTCGGAGAGGTTACCCCTGCGATTGGCGTGCACGCCGGTCCGGGCGCGGTGGGCCTGGTAGGAGTGAAGGCGCTTTAGCGGCTAGGTCTTACTTTGGCGGTAAACTATGCAAGAATGCTACCGCTTGTTCCACCGTCTCCACCTTTATCACCTTGATGCGGCGCGCCGCCCTCAGGGCGTCCGCATAATTGTCAGCCGGCGCAAAGAAATACTCTGCTCCCGCCATTTCGGCCGCAGCGACCTTCTGCTCTACCCCCCCGATTAGCCCGACCGAGCCATCCGGGCTGATGGTACCTGTGCCGGCAATCTTATGCCCGCCGGTCAGGTCGACTGGGGAGAGTAAATTGTAGACTGTCAGGGTAAACATTAGCCCGGCAGAGGGCCCGCCGACGATCTTTTGCGGTACGATCTTAACCGGAAAGGGCAGGTGGTAATCGAAGCCGGCATCCTCGACTGAAATGCCGATTCTTGGCGGCCCGCCGGGTGTCAGCGGGGGCAGCAAACCCACCATCACGTCCATCCTATTGCCGCCGCGCAAGATTTGCAGGTCGGCAGGGGCGCCCGGGTTCTGCACCTTCACCTGATTGATCAGGTTCGTGGCGCTGCTGACCGGCTGCCCATGGATGGCGGTAATCACGTCTCCGGGCTGCAACCGGCCTTTGGCCAGGCTCTCCGGCAGGATCGAATCCACCCGCGCCCCCTGGCCGGTAATCTCGGTCGGGTAGCCCGCTAACCGCACGCCCACCGTCGCGGCGATGACTTCGCTCTGGTCCAGCATCCTAAAGCCCTGCCGGGCCGATTCTTGCGGGCTGGTCTGGTTGGGGGCAATCTTTTCCGGGGGTAAGAGCTTGACGATCGGGGTTAACTCTGCCAGGTACCAGCCGGCGGCCGGGACAGGCGCCTGGGAGAACACCGCCGTAAGGAGGAATGTTCCTTTAGGGGTGTGGCGATATTGGGCCGGCACTTCCACCATTGGCTCAACCGACAGCGCCGCTCCCGGCGCATCCAGCCCATTGTTGGTCATGAGCAGCGTGGAGCCTGCCCCAGCCATCAGCAGCAACGCCAGTCCGCCCAGCAGGAGTCCTGCCAGCCGCCGCACCTTACCAGGCGCAGCAGTCACAGGCGCGCTCGTTTGGGGAGCCGTGTGCGCCAGCAGCCCCAGCACGATCAGGACGGCGAAGAACAGCGTCGTCCCTGCGGTCTGCAAACTGTAGCGAGATTTTTGGGCGACCAGGAAAATCGCCCAGCCTGCCAGGCCGGCGGCGATCAGGTAACCGGACAGCCTCACCAGGCGGTATGCTCCAGCAAGCCGCCCTAGAAAACCGCGCAGGATCACCCCGGCCAGCCGCCCACCGTCGAACGGAAAGGCAGGAATGGCGTTGATCACTACCATCCAGGCGTTAAAACCGGCGACGAACGGCGCAATGATATCCAGGTAAGCGTTCGGTTGGGCATTCCACACCAGGAAGGCCAGCCCGCCCAGCACCAGGTTGGCCAGCGGTCCGGCAGCGCTGACTAACACTTCTCCCCAGGCGGTCGCCGCCGGCGGCCAGGCCTGTCCGGCGTCGCCAAAGGGCAGCACAGGCATGGCAAGCGGTATGGCGTGGCGCGCCAGGCGGGCGGCGTAAATATGCGCCAATACGTGGCAGACCAGGGACAGCCCTGCCCCCAGGCTGCACAGCAGCGCCACTTCCCAAATCCTGGATGGGCTGAGGAACGCCCCAATCACCGCCACGTAGCTGGTAGCGATCGCCCACACGCCTGCGGGCAGAATTGCCAGCCAACTCAGGTCGAATGTGAGCCTGGTCCGGCCGGCGGGTAAGCGGATAGACAGGGAAGGGATCACGTTTCGATCCCCTTTCTTGATTAGCCTGGCCTGGCGACAAACTTAAGCGTCAGTGCGACGTCGTCTTGCGTTTGTATCATCCCAGCCAGCGTGATCGGCCCAACCCCGAAATCGCTCATCTTGATCCCGGCGGTCGCCGTACCCGACAGGGTATTCCCACTCAGGCTGGCGGTGACGTCGAAGGTGACCGGTTTGGTAACGTTGTGCACGGTCAGGTCGCCGGTGACTTTGAACGAATACGATTGGCTTTCGGTGTAAGAAGCTGGCATGCCGTCGATGGTAGTCGGGGCGAAGGTCGCCTGCGGATAGGTGGAAGACTGCAAAAAATTCTTGCGGATGAAATTATCGCGCATGGAGCTATCTGAGGTGAACTGGCTGATGTCGATCGTAATCGTGCCGATCTTGCTCTGGCTCGGATCGGTTTTGTTGCCATAAATATCCCCGGTGACCTGCTTGGTGACCCCAATGGCAGTGTTGAGCTTATTGTTTTTGTTGATAAATGTCTCCTGCACCTGGTAAGACACCTGCGATTCGCCCGGCACGATCTTGAAATCCACCGTGTTGGCAGAAGGGGTGGGCGTGGCGCCAGTAACCGGCAATTGAGGGGACGGAATTGGAGTAGGGTTGGCATTGGAGGACTGGGCTGAAGCCAGGCGCGGGGGTAGCAGTAGGTACCGCTATTTTATACACGAGGGACGAACAGCCAGACAAAACAAGGGCAACGGCAAAAAACAGGTAAAGTATGCGGCGCATTTCTTTCTTCTTAACCTTTCTTATAAACTTTGTCAGAATAGTTGCATTATAATACGCCGACTTTTAAGCCGTCCTTAAGACGGTACGATTCGGGCATTTCCTAACCTAAATTTAACCTACGATAGGGGTGAATTCGTTTTCCTAAATAAGAGTTAACCGAATTTTGAATAATATCTGAACATCTTACTGGTATTCTCAGGATACATACCACCATCACAATAAAGGTAATTGTGAATAAAACGGGTTCTATCTGTACGATAGTATTGTTATTGTTCCTGGCAAGTGCCTGCAGCGGCGCAGTAAAGTCCACCGAGCCATCTGCCGCTGACATTTTTACTGAGGTGGCAGTCACCCTCACCGCCCAGGCCGACGCAGTTACGCCAACCGAGACTGCCCAGTCGGTCCCCAGCCTTACCGCGACCGAGATTACCTTATTGGCATCCAGCCCAACACCGGAAGCCAGCACCCCAAAAATCGCCGCTGCGCCCACTCAAGCATATGTGAACGTAGTGTCGTCTTCGAGCAGCAGTGAATGTAACAGCTCTACGTACATCAGCGACGTGACCATCCCCGACGGAACGATCCTGGCCCCCGGCCAGGCATTCGTCAAAACGTGGAAGTTCCAGAATACAGGCACCTGCAAGTGGAGCAACGATTATCAAATAATCTTTGTCAAGGGAAAGCACATGGACGGCTCGGATAGCGAGATCGACCAGACTGTCTATTCTGGCAACAATGCCAACATATCGGTGTCTTTGATAGCCTCTGGTTCGGTGGGCACTTATACTGGTTATTGGCGACTGGCAGACTCGAATGGGAATGTCTTTGGGACCTCTGTCTACGTGCAAATCGAGGTTTCGGCGGATGCGGAAACGCTTACCCCGACGCCTACGTCGACTGCAGACACCAGCACTCCTACAGAAACGCCCAAGGCATCTGACTCGACTTCGACTTCGACTTCAACGGCAACAACAACCCGTACAAGTACGCTTACCCGTAATCCATCTTCTACACCCACGCCAAAACCGAGCAGCACATCACTACCCACCCAACCCCCGACCGGCACTTTCACCTCTGTCCCGACGGAAGCTATAACCATCACTTTCCCCCCTGCCTCAACGGAAGCTCCAACTATCAAGCCGACACAACCACTTAAAAAGTGATTACCGTATCACAGGTATACCCCCTAATCCTTGGATCTTTGGAATTTCCCGTGGAAAAACCCAGATTTTGGGGAGTGAGCATGCGTACGCATGCTCACTCCCCAAAATCTGATAATCCATTACGGCAATTCCTAATGAACCTGTTTTCCCCGGTCTATTCTTAGCGGATAGCGCCTATCGGGTGGGGATTGCCGTCAGGTAAATCGACGATAAAGGTTGTGCCCTGGTTGAGCTGGCTTTCCACGCTGATTGATCCCCCGTGCGCCTGGACGAGCTGTCGGGCGATCGCTAGTCCCAGGCCGCTGCCGGCCTGGCGGCGCTCGTCGCCGCGCCAGAAGCGATCGAAGATATTTGGCAGGTCTTCAGCCGGGATACCCCGACCATTATCGGCTACCTTGAAGCAGATCCCACCCGGGCTGCGTTCTGCGTTGAGTGTGATTGCCCCGCCACCGGGAGTGTGCTGTAAGGCGTTGGCGATCAGGTTGCTCAGCACCTGGTCCAATCGTCCGGCGTCGCCCAGAACGATCAGTCCCCCAGGCACACGTTGACTAGTTAGCTTCAGGCTCACGCCGCTCGCTTCTGCCTGCCCACTGAAGCTGGTAGCCACATCATCCAGCAGTTCTGGCAGGTCGACCGGTTCGCGTTGCAAAGAGAGCTGCCCGGCTTCGGCCAGAGAGAGCGTACGCAGGTCTTCCACCAGGCGGTTGAGCCGGCAGGTTTCGTCGAGCAGCAGGTCCAGATGCTCGGCATCCGGCTGATAAACACCGTCCAGGATGCCTTCCAGGTTGCCCTGCAGGATGGCCAGGGGTGTGCGCAGCTCGTGGGCCACATCGGCAGTCAGGTTGCGCCGCAGCCGGTCGGAACGCTCCAACTCGGCTACCATGTTATTTTGAGTAGAGCAGCCGTTGACTGCTGCCCGGTTGTTCTTAGTATGCCTCCCATTTGTGAAGAAATTATGAACGGGATGCGGAAGTGTCGTGAAAAAACTTTGTACTCGGCCCGCTTTGACGGTGTAGATGATTTATAATGCTATAGCAGTCATTGTTCATGGAATGTGTTTTCGATAAGGGAGTGACAAATAATGGTTGAAAAACTACCTCTCACTCAGCATCCTTCCTGGCAGGCGCTCGAACCGCACTACCAGAAGATTAAAAATGTTCATCTGCGGGAGCTTTTTGCTGAAGACCCGCAGCGCGGCGAACGCATGGCCTGCGAAGCTGCCGGCCTGTACCTGGACTATTCCAAGAACCGTATTAACGACACTATCCTGCACCTGCTGGTGAACCTGGCCAATAAATGCGGGTTGAACCAGCGCATTGAAGCCATGTTCCGCGGCGACGAGATCAACATCACCGAGAAACGGCCTGTGCTGCATGTAGCCCTGCGCGCCCCACGCGATGCCCACATCTACGTAGGTGGCAAGGACGTCGTGCCGGAAGTGCACGCCACGCTGGACAAGATGGCCGATTTTTCCCAGCGCCTGCGCAGCGGCGAGTGGAAGGGTTACACCGGACGGCCTATCCGTAGCGTAGTCAACGTGGGCATCGGCGGGTCTGACCTGGGGCCCGTCATGGCTTACGAGGCGCTGAAAGCCTACAGCCAACGCAACCTCACCTTCCGCTTTGTCTCGAACGTGGATGGGACGGATTTCGTTGAAGCCACCCATGACTTGGACCCAGCCGAAACGCTGTTCATCATTTCGTCCAAGACCTTTACCACCCTCGAAACGATGACTAACGCTCATTCGGGGCGCGCCTGGTGCTTGAAGGCGCTCGGCGACGAACAGTCCATTGCCCGCCATTTCGTGGCCGTTTCGACCAACGCCGGCGCCGTCGCAAAATTTGGCATCGACACGGCTAACATGTTCGGCTTTTGGGACTGGGTGGGTGGGCGTTATTCGATGGATTCGGCCATTGGCCTGTCCACCATGCTCGCCATCGGACCGGGGAATTTCCGCGCTATGCTGGATGGTTTCCACGCCATGGACGAGCATTTCCGTACGGCGCCCTTCGAGCGTAACCTGCCCGTGCTTCTTGGCTTATTGACCATCTGGTACGCCAATTTCTTCGGAGCTGAGACGGTGGCAGTGCTGCCCTACGACCAGTACCTTAAGCGCTTCCCGGCTTACCTGCAGCAGTTGACCATGGAAAGCAACGGCAAATTCGTCACCCTCGACGGCCTGCCGGTCAGCTACCAGACCGGGCCAGTATTTTGGGGGGAGCCCGGCACCAACGGACAGCACTCCTTTTACCAGCTCATTCACCAGGGCACCCACCTGATCCCTTGCGACCTGATCGGCTTCGCCAATTCGCTCAACCCGCTTGGCAACCATCATAACCTGCTCATGTCCAACGTATTTGCCCAGGCTGAGGCGCTGGCCTTTGGTAAGACCGCTGAACAGGTACGCGCCGAGGGCACGCCAGAATGGCTGGTGCCACATCGCACCTTCGAAGGCAATCGCCCCACCAACGTCCTCCTGGCCGACCGGCTGACCCCGGAGATGCTAGGCAAGCTGGTGGCGCTGTACGAACATAGCGTCTTCACCCAGGGAGCCATCTGGAATATTGACTCCTTCGACCAGTGGGGGGTGGAGCTTGGCAAAGTGCTGGCGCAGGGCATTATCCCTGAGCTGGAAACTACCGCCGAACCATACTTGAAACATGACAGTTCGACCAACGCACTGATCCGCCGCTACCGCGCTATGCACGCCGCCGGTGGAGGATCAACTTCTGAGTAACCGGATGACCGACCGCCCTTACGTGATTTTGAAC
Source organism: uncultured Chloroflexia bacterium (assembly GCA_963820415.1). Lineage (GTDB taxonomy): Bacteria > Chloroflexota > Anaerolineae > Anaerolineales > Anaerolineaceae > CAWFZT01. Next base: position 697,106 of record CAWFZT010000008.1, read on the forward strand.
GTCGCTGTGACCACGGACGGCAAGACCGAAACGGTTGGCAAGTCCGCCCAGGAAGCGCTCATCCTGACCCTGGCAAAAGAGTTAGCTGGCAGCCACGTTACTGCTAATGTGCTGCGCGTCAAAACCTTCGACGTCGAGCACGAGCGTGACCGCCAGCCCCCTCACGCCAACCAATCCTGGACGACGCCTGAAGAAATTTTTACCGCCTTGCTCTACCTGTGCTCTGATGAGGCGCAGGCAGTCAATGGGGCGCGTATCCCATTATATGGCAGTGACTGAAGACACAAGAAAGGAGTGATTCGATGGAAATAGGTTTAATTGGACTGGGTAGAATGGGGGCCAACATGGCCCGCCGCCTGATCAATGGGGGCCATCACTTGACCGTCTTCAACCGTACTTCGGCGGTGAGCCGCCAGTTTGCCGAAGAGACGGGGGCGAAAGCAGTCTTTTCGCTGGCGGACCTGGTGGCTTCGTTGGCTGCCCCACGCGCCGTGTGGGTGATGGTGCCAGCAGGAGCGGTCACCGAGGCGATGATCAACGATGTGGTGGCTTTGTTAAGCCCCGGCGATATTATTATCGATGGCGGCAACACTTATTACAAAGATGATATCCGCCGCGCCGAGGCGCTGAAACCGACCGGCGTCCATTACGTAGACGTGGGCACCAGCGGCGGTATATGGGGTATTACCGAAGGCTACAGCCTGATGATCGGCGGTGAACCTGAAGCCGTCGAGCGCCTGCGCCCGGTCTTTGAAACCCTGGCTCCTGCGGCGGATAAAGGCTGGGGTCACGTGGGATCTCACGGGGCGGGACACTTCGTCAAGATGGTGCACAACGGCATCGAATACGGCATGATGCAGGCCCTGGCAGAGGGATTTGAAATTATGCATGCCAAGAAGGATTACGGCTTCGACCTGGAGCAGATTTCAAAGCTCTGGCAGTACGGTAGCGTGGTCCGCTCCTGGTTGCTCGACCTGACCGCCCGCGCCCTGGCGGGAGACCAGGACCTGAGCAATGTGCAGCCCTGGGTAGCCGACAGTGGTGAGGGACGCTGGACCGTATTCGAGTCGATCGACCTGGATGTACCAGCCCCGGTGATTACCCTGTCGCTGCAGCAGCGCTTCGTCAGTCGCCAGGAAGAAAGCTATGCGGCGAAGCTGCTGGCTGAAATGCGCAACCAGTTTGGCGGGCATGCCATGAAGCTGAAATAGAAATGCAAAAAGAAAATCTGGCCGGCCAACCGGCCCCACGCGAGCTGCTCGTCAATGTTGCGAGCCTGGTTTCTGCTTATTACCTTTATCACCCGGACCCGACAGACCCGAACCAGCAAGTCTCTTTTGGCACGTCCGGGCACCGCGGCTCGTCCTTCGAAAGCAGTTTCAATGAGGACCACGTGCTGGCAATCTCCCAGGCGCTGTGCGAGTATCGCCAACAGCAGGGTATTCGCGGACCGCTGTTCGTCGGCAAGGATACTCACGCCCTTTCCGAGCCGGCTCAGATGACCGCCATTGAAGTGTTCGCGGCCAACGGCGTCGAAGTGCGTTACCAGGCCGGCATGGGATACACTCCCACCCCAGTAATTTCGCACGCCATTCTGACCCACAACCGCGGCCTCCAGGCGGGGTTGGCAGACGGGGTGGTCATCACCCCTTCCCATAACCCGCCCAAAGACGGCGGGTACAAGTATAACCCGCCCAGCGGCGGCCCGGCCGGTCCAGAAATTACCGACGTGGTGCAGGGGCGCGCCAACGCCCTGCTTGCCTCCGGGTTGAAAGAGGTCCGGCGTATGCCGGTCGAGCGCGCCTTGCAACTGGACTCAACCCGCGCATACGATTACGTCACTCCCTACGTAAATGATTTGAAAAATGTGGTTAACCTGGAGGCGGTCGCCGGAGCGCACCTGCATATCGGGGTCGACCCGCTGGGCGGAGCTGCTGCCAGTTATTGGGAGGTGATCGCCGGCGTTTATGGCCTGGACCTGATCGTAGTGAACAAGGTTGTCGATCCCACCTTCGCTTTCATGACCCTCGACCACGACGGCAAGATCCGCATGGACTGTTCCTCGCCTTACGCCATGGCCGGCCTTATCCGCCTCAAAGACCGCTTTGACATCGCCTTCGGCAATGACCCCGACGTCGACCGGCACGGCATCGTCACCCCTTCCGCCGGCCTGATGAACCCTAACCATTACCTGGCGGCGGCCATCTGGTATCTTTTCCAGCACCGCCAGGCCTGGCCGGTAGGCGCCCGGGTGGGTAAAACGGTTGTTTCCAGCGCCATGATCGACCGGGTCACGGCTGCCCTCGGCCGACAGTTGACAGAAGTGCCGGTTGGTTTCAAGTGGTTTGTAGACGGCCTCATCGACAGTTCCTTTGGCTTTGGCGGGGAAGAAAGCGCCGGGGCGTCCTTCCTGCGCCGGGATGGCTCGGTCTGGACCACTGACAAAGATGGCATCATCCTCGACCTGCTATCAGCCGAGATGCTGGCTGTGACCGGGCGCGACCCTGGAAAGCTTTACCAGGAACTGGTCGAGCGCTTCGGCAACCCCTTTTACGAGCGCATGGATGCGGCGGCCAACCCCGCTCAGAAAACGGTCTTGAAGAATTTATCGCCGGAGGATGTAGAGGCATCTACCCTGGCCGGCGAGAAAATCCTGGCCAGGCTCACCCGTGCGCCGGGCAACAACGCCACCATTGGCGGGCTCAAGATCGTCACCCAGAACGGTTGGTTTGCCGCTCGCCCTTCCGGGACGGAAAATATTTACAAAATCTACGCCGAAAGCTTTATCAGCCTGGAACACCTGCAACGCATTCAGGAGGAAGCCCAGTCGATCGTCAGCGCCGCTTTCAAAAAGGCCGGGGTTTAGGGCAGACCGACCACCTCGCGAAGGTTGTGAGCGAGGATCTTTATTTAACGTAAACCCTTCGCAAGGTTTAGCCATCCTCCCTTCTTCACGTGATTGAAACGCGCCCCTCGCGACGGTATACTCGAGCATGGCTCTTTGGGAATCGCTGTGATGGACCTTCCACAGTAAATCCTAATGAACTTTAATTATTAAGCGTACGAAATTGACGCGTCCGTCATCATTCTTACAGGTTTTCGCTTAGAGCAGAAGAATATGGCCGAGATCACGAACGGTAGAACTGAGGATGGATTCCTTTCAATCAGGATTGACGTCCTGCGCAAAGAACCCGAAAGCGGCATGATCGCCCGTAATACGGTGGATATGAACAGCGACATGGGCCTGTTGTGGACCGAAGTCGCTTTCCAGGTTGGGCGAGACACGATTTATGGGCAGGAAGTGCTGCTGCACAGCTCCGATATCCGTTATTTCACCCAATCGATCGAAGATATGATCTTCGAGCAGTCCCAGGAAGAACAGGAGCGGAGAATCCATTTCCCCATTTCCAGCTCGGAACTGTTGATCACGGTAAAGCAGGTAATCCATGCACGGGACCCCCTGGCAGAAAATGACCGGATGGTCAAAAAAGACAGGGGAGAACATTCCGTTTCTGCCCGTTACGAGCTTCTGGTGGTGATCGATACGGGCATCGCCAGCGGGGATACGGGTGTCAACGGCGAAGGTCCGGCGATGTATATGCAGCCGGAAGAGAAACGCCTGTTGAGTTTTATCTGCGACCTGCGCGCTGAAGCGGAAATGGCCTTACTGCTGGATGAGTGAAAGCTGCTTTTGAAGCCTGTTTACCCGCCTGTCCGATCGAGCGCCCGGTGCATTGCCAGTAAATCGCACACCAGGGCGTAGCCAGTTTCCAGCCGCCCGGCTCCCGGACCCATGATGGTCACATCGCCGAGCAGCTCAGTGGTGAAAGTGATGGCGTTGGTCGCCCCGCTGACCGAGGCCAGCGGGTGAGAGATGGGCAGGCGCGTCGGGCGCACGCTGGCAACCACCTTGCCCTCCGCTCGTTCCACCTTACCGATCAGCTTCCAGCGTTCGCCGCTGGCGAAAGCCGCGGCAATATCTTCAGGGGTGAGCCGGGTGATGCCGGTGCGATCCACGTCCGCCATGCCCAGTCCGGGCCCCATCAGCAGGTTGGCCAGGATGACCACTTTTCCGGCGGCATCGAACCCTTCCACGTCACCGGTCGGATCGGCTTCGGCGTAGCCGCACCCCTGGGCTTCGGCCAGTGCGCTGGCATAGCTTGCCCCGCTCTCCATCTGGGACAGAATGTAATTGGTTGTACCGTTGAGGATGCCCTGCAGGCGGGTGATCCCGGCCGCCGAAAGCAGCTCTTTGGCCATACGCAGCGCCGGGGTGCCGCTCATCACCGTGCCTTCTACGCCCAACTGGACCCCATTCGCTTCGGCCAGCGCCAATAATTCCGGGTAGTGCAGGGCCACCGGGCCTTTGTTGGTGGTGACGACGTGTTTTTGCTTTCCCAGGGCGTGGCGCAGGTGGGTGAGGGCCGGCTCGCCGGTCCTTAGATCAGTGTAGCTCAACTCGACCACCACGTCGGCATTGCTCTCGGCGATGGTGCGCAGTGCATCCCAGCCACGATAAGGCGCCTGGACAGGATCGAGGCTGGCATGGGTATGGATCGCCTCCAGCAGCGCCGCCGGGTCCAGCCCAGCCGGGTTGTACAGGCTGCCCTTGAGCATGTCGCTGACCGCCACGATCTGGAGCTTCAACCCGAAAATTTTTTCATAGGTCGCCCCGCGTTCGTTGAGGATCTGGGCGAAACCCTGTCCCACGTTGCCAAAACCGATCAATGCCAGGCGAAAGTTACGCATAGATAATCTCCATAAAATTGATAACTTCTACATTTTGCTGTGCTTTGTATTATATTCGGGATAGAATAAATCACAAGGTACTACTCAGCCCTGGTGGATATAGGGCTGCAAATTCACATTTCTTCTAAATAGTGGGATTTTATAGGAGGTTGATATGCCAGTTGTGATTCCTGAACGGTTGAAAGACCTGCTTAACCGGGAGAAGAAGGCTTTTGCCTGCCTGGCGCTGGTCAAACGCGATGGTACCCCCCAGGTTACCCCGATCTGGTTCGATTATGACGGCACGCATTTCATCTTCAACACGGCGCGTGGGCGGGTGAAAGACCGCATCATGCATACCCATCCGGCGGTGGCCTTTGTGATCCTCGACCCGCATGATTCTTACCGCTATCTGGAGGTCAGAGGAACAGTGGTCGAAGAAACCGAGGAAGGCGGCAACGACAGGATCTGTGACCTGAACCTGAAATATCACGGCAACCGCAACTACCCGCTCGTGCCTGGCCAGGTACGCGTGACATACAAAGTTATTCTAGAACACGTGTTTCCCGAGAAGTAGTCTCGGCTCTATGGAAGTGAATTTGACTGGTAGGGTTGGCCGCTTATCTCGCTTCATCCATGTTGCATTATGCAACCATCTATGTTATACTTTAAGTAAGAAAGGAGTTTAGCATGAATACTTTGCATGTTCGCAGTATTCCTGACGACCTTTACCAGCGATTGCAGCAACTAGCCAAAACCCGTAATCGCTCATTGAGCGCGCAAGTTGTGGAGATGTTGTCACAGGCCTTAGAAGATGAAGAGCTGCGTTTGAGACAGGCAGCCATGTTGACCTCCATCCGTAGGCGTCGATTTACCCCCCCTGCAAAATCTCCTACCAGCCTCGAAATCCTGCACGAGGATCGTAAACGATGAGCGACGGGCGATTACGTTTCGTTGTCGATGCAAGTGTTGGCATTAAGCTGTTTATAGACGAGCCGCTTTCAGACGCAGCTCAAGCCCTCTTTGAAAAACTTAATGAAGATCCTCCTGCCGAACTCTTTGTTCCAGATTTGTTTTACATTGAGTGTGCCAATATCCTTCTGAAATATATACGCCGATATGGGCGTTCGCATGAAGATTCAAAGGCCGATTTAGCAGACTTAAATCTCCTGGCAATGCGATCAACTCCCACCCAAGAATTAATGGAAGATGCGCTTGTCCTGGCGAACGACAAGAATATAACCGCCTATGACGCTTGTTATGCTGTACTTGCCAGACGAATAGATATAAAGTTGGTCACGGCCGATGAGCCATTGGCAAGATCTATCGAATGGGCGACCTGGCTGGGAGATCTAGAAACATAATTCGATTTGAAAGGATAATCATATGGACACAACCTTACCCACCACGACTCTCGGTCGTACCGGTCTCAAGGTAACCCGCTTGGGGTTCGGCGCCATGGAAATCCGCGGCTCGCGCATCTGGGGCGGCCGGCCGGTCACTGAGGAACAGGCTGAAATCGATCCTCAACGCGGTGCTCGACTCGGGCATTAATTTTATCGATACCGCCAATGATTACGGTCGCAGCGAAGAGTTCATCGGCAAATTCATCTCTCAACGCCGCGGGGAATATTATCTGGCTACCAAGTGCGGCTGCCAGGTGATCCGCCGCGACGAGCACACCGATGATACCCCGCACGTCTGGACGCGTGACAACCTGTTCCGCGGCCTGCACGAAAGCCTGCAGCGTATGAAAACCGATTATATTGATATCATGCAGCTCCACAACCCGCCGGTGGAGGAATGCGAAAAGGGCGCCCTGGTGGATGCACTGGAAGAGATGCGCCGCCAGGGTAAGGTGCGCTGGGTGTCCATCTCTACCACGCTGCCCCATCTGCCTACTTACTTGAAATGGGGCCGTTTCGACACTTTCCAGATCCCCTATTCGGCCCTGGAACGCGAGCACGAAAACTGGATCAGCCAGGCTGCCGAAGCCGGCCTCGGCACGATTATCCGTGGCGGGGTGGCGCGCGGCGAGCCGGGGGTTGGCCTGGGCCGCGCCGATCGCTGGGCAAAATACGAAGAAGCTCACTTGGATGACCTGTGTGAGCCGGGTGAAAATCGCACTACCTTCCTGCTGCGTTACACCCTTACCCATCTCTACGTGCATACCATCATAGTCGGCACGCTCCACCCGCAGCACCTGCACGAAAACTTGCAGGCCGTCCAGCGCGGGCCGCTGCCCGCTAGCGTTTACGCCGAGGCCAAACGCCGCCTCGACCGGGTTGGGTTGAAAGCAGCAGAAATCTAGCATTCGTATCGGCGCTCAGGGAGCTCCTCAGCATTGCCCTATCCTCCACTCGAGCGCCGTTATTTTACCAAATCGCCTGTCCCTTGCCACTGGACGGTTTTTCGGTGTGAAAATGGTCGGCTTTTCGTTGTGATTTTTAACAATTCAAATTGCCCAAGTGGATGGTTTTTCGTGATTAAAGTGGTCGGTTTTTCAATTGACAAAAACAACCTGTTACCCGGTTGTTGGGCGGTAGTGGTAGACTATTTCATTACTAAATCCGATTTTCCCGGCCTGAAATGCTTCGGCATTAACCAGCATTGTTTTCTACCTATGAAGTGTGCGGATTGGGACTGAAACGATGTGCGGCATGCTCCGTTTTATGCATTTGAAGGATATTTAATTTCAGAGAATTACAGATAAGCCAGTATTGACTTCGTTTATAGCTGTTATTTCTGGTTCTTCTAAATCAATAGATTTATAAATTCATCATTCGCTTTGAGCATTAACTTCTCTATTTGATTCGGATCATTGGTTATTTCTAAAATATATTGCATTGATAGTGCACAACTTAAACTTATTTCATCAATGCATCTAAATTCCAATTTGGCGATATTTAATCTTTCTTTCCAGTAATTAAATTTAGAGATAATTTGATTTAAGTCAAATTTAGGCTCACTATCTTTCATCGTTTTTTCAGATGGTCTGCATGTAATAACACTATCCCATTTTATTGTACCCTCTGTGCTGTGAAAGCCACTTATTCCTTCGGATCGAACAGGGAAAACATTAGTTATCTGAAAACCCACAATTGACAAAGCTTTTGCAAGTGATATCCATGCCTGTATTTTACGGTGGTGAAATGTAAAAATCATCAAACCGTTCGATTTGAGAGACCTTTTACAATGTTTTAGAATTGCTGCTAAATCAGTAATAAATTTATTGTCAGTCACGTTATTATTTGCAAAAAGTGCTTCTTGATATGGTGTAGAAGAATGATGTTGCCCATTTCCGTCTTTAGGCATATAATTTCTGATCCAGACATAGAAAAAATCAGATAATTCAGAATACGACAGATTATCATAATATGGAGGATCTGTTAGGATCAGATCCACAGAATTGTCTGGTACTAAATCCAATTCTGTAGAAGATTGATTTAACAGAATACATTTAATATCATCCTTCATAAAATTATGAATATCACTATTTACGCGCCTCGAAACCTTTTCACCTGTATAAATACGCTTTGCATTCCCATTATGGTATATAAATTCGAATGGATTTTGGGAATATTCCTTGCCTTTTTAACATTTTGAAGAAGCATTTGGAAAAGCTTCCTCGACCTGTAACTGTTCCCCATACATTATTTTCGACCGGTCGGTGGACAATATCATATGCGTGGATTCCAAATAATGGAGTTAATTTTTCGTATGCGAAAGCATAGCGACAAAGTAAATTATTGCTTGTCAAACAATCAGAAAAAGCAATTATTAAATACTCTTGAGTGGGCTTTTCGAATAATTGAATTCTTTTCCATATTAAGGATAAACAAAGGAGTTGTCTCTCATTGAAGAGTTGGTAGTAATGCTCAAAACCATAGTTCACAGGTCTTGCGTCATTGCGGTTTTCTACAGGTACCTTTTGCACTGGAAAAGGAAGATCGTTTTTAAGTTCCTCGAACTTTGCCTTAGCTTTTTGATATATTTTGTTGTCGAATTCATCAATTGTCTTAAATTTACGTATCCGCTTTCCAAATTCATTGTTATCTACGTACTCTAAGGCAAATAATTTTTTCTCTAGTGGACTACCTTTGGAAATGGTTGAGATAATTTGTCCTCTGTGGTTACAATTAGGACATTTAAATTTACCTCGGGAGATATTTCCTGAACTAATTATTGTAATCTCCTGACATTTGTGACATCTAAATTCTTTTTCAGTAATTGGGATGGTAGTTATAGCATGACAATGATTGCAGAAAACAGTTTGTTCTTTTTTATTTTCTTCGACACTAAGCATAAAATGTGGGTGTGCCTCAAAGGTAAAATTACATTTAGGGCAAGTTATCAAGTCTACCCAAAAGAAATATGTAACTGGAATTATTTTTGTCCCGATACAAGTTATATAGTAAGATGAAATCTCCTTTGCTACTGATTGTTTTAGTTTTTCATAATCATCTAAAACCTTATTATTATCAAAGAGATCAACTTCCATTTTAGTTATAAACCAAGCTATAGGATCGATATCTATTCCAATAGTGTAGGCGTTTATTTTACTGGCCTCTACAATAGAAGTGCCCCCACCCATAAAAGGATCTAAGACAACTAAATTATTTTGATCATGCTTTTTATAAAATTCTTCTTTTAGATCAACTCCATTAGTATTAATTGCCATCAAAAGTAATGCTCGAAATACACTGCTCAACCTTCTGGCCCACCATTTATGGATTTGATAAATGGGCTTTTTAGAATTTCCTTCACGAATTGCTAATTCATGAAGCCATTCAACTGGAATATTGTTAGACTCTATCATTGGCTGCATTGGTATGTTTTCTGTATTCATTATATTAAGAAACCCTTAATATCTTCATACCTAAATGGTTTTACGGATAATCCGTCTGTAGCTTCGATAATATATTTTGCAACATGCATTCTAAATTCTGTCACTTCTGGAATTCTTTTTACTGGATTTTGGATAATTATTGGGGTGATTTCATTTTGTTTTTCCTTGAAATTTCCAATGAAATAAATCCAATATGTATCTCCAAGCAATATGGCTTTTTCATATTCATTTGATGACCAATAGAAACGAATTGCTTTTTGTTGTGATGCTTTAACTTCAATAAAGCGGTCAGGTTCTAAGCTTGGAATATCACCATTAAATGACGCGATATCATAACCCGCATTTACGTCGAATTGACTTATGCGTCTAACAAGCTCTGACTCAGGTACTCTCCCTAAAATTAATAATCTCTTTCTTTCAAATTTCAAAACAGCCTCTTCTGCAAGTAAACCGAATTCTTCATCGGCTTCTATAAGCTTTTTCAATTGTTCTTCAGTTATTACATTTTTCTTTGCCAATAAGTCTTTAACAAATTTAACGTAATATGGCGAGACAAAGGCAATTCCATCTTTTATTTCGATTACTTTTAATCTCTTTAAAAGTTGGAGAATGGGATTATATTTCTTGGGTACGGGGTTATCTCTTATTGAAAACTCAAATGTTAATAATCTATAGTTTGGAGAGAAATTTAAGAAGAATCCACGACTATGAGATTCCCAAGCACCTTGGAAAATAAAATTTTCTATTATGAATGTTCTTTGATCATCTGATATCTCGTATGATCGATTCTGATTAAGAGACATAAATTGTTTAGACAAGTGAGTTAATGCAACTCTAGGACCCTTCTTTATCAATAACTTCATTTGGTCACATAATTCGATAACCCGTGTGAAGCTAATAGGTTTACCCCCTAGAACGCGTGAAGAGCAGATTCTTCTAACAGAGTCCGTCACGCATAAATTTTCATTATCACAAAGGGAAATAGCGACAAATAACACATAATTTACTGAGTTTAATTCCTCAATGGTTGGGATATTCGATAATTTAGCCATATCAGCTTATATCTTCCGGGCAAATAAATTTCTTGATATCTTCTATAGTGTTATCGAAATCAATCTTTTCCTCATCTTCTGATTGACCGATTTGATGCTCTTCTGCTTCAAATGAGCCAATTGGCAATTCATCTTCCAATATTTGAAGCATTTTTATTTCTTTTTCCTTTAATCTCCGGTCAATAGTCTCATCAATTGTTTTACTTGCAATAATCAAGTGATAAGTTACAATTTCATTTGGATTTAATCCAATTCGATGTATCCGGTCTAAAGATTGTAAATATTGCCCACAATTAAAGGTTCTATCAAGATAAACTGCATGGTGACACACCTTGTGCAATGAAATAGATTCGGCACATGCAGCAGGATTTGCAATTAATACAACAGGATTTTTACTTTCTTTGAAGCATTTGATTTGCTGCTCTCTATTGAACTCAATATCCTCAGTGGCGTCTTTTGGTACAGCGCCATATACAATAAATGGATCCCAATCACCCAGCGCCTTTTGAAGCATTTGAATATTAAAAACAAATGTTGTCCACAAAACAACTTTTTCACCTAAGTCAAGCAAATCCCTGACACTCTTTATTGCTGCTTCGAATTTGGCAGGTGTTTCATACTTTGGGTATTTCTCAATAAGTCGGATCGGAGAAATACTCTCACCACTCAATGGGGGAACATCAAATTCATCAGAGAATTTTGCTAATAAGGCTGGGTTAGTAGCTGCTTGAATTAACCTGACAATTTTTGCTTTTCTCCACTCTCTTAGAGCAATCCGTTCGGCGGGACCTAATTTGAACTCCTGTAAAATCTTAGCTGATAAGGCACTATAAATTTTCTGTTGGTATGGTTTTAAATCGCAATAATGATATTGAAATTCTTGTTTTGGAAGCCCTAATTCCCTTTTAGTAGTCCTAAATATAAAAGGTTTCACTGCCTCTTTAATCCCCTTAATATCCGTTTCATTTTCACATTTGAAACGATATGAATTACGATCACCTAACACTTGTTCACCAGGCCACAAGAAAGTTATTTGTGACCACAAATCCATTAGATTATTAGGGATAGGAGTACCGGAAAGGATGGCTCTTCGATTAGCATGAGGAGAGATTTCGAGCATCGTTTCTGCCCATTTTCCCCCCGCAAAACTCTTTATATTGTGTGACTCATCAATTACTATAAACACGCGATATTTTTTGCATAAAGAGATTATTTCATCTCTATCGTTGGTTGCTGTTTGGTAAGTGCAAAGTAGAACTTGAAAATTGGCTACCTGTAAATAGATACTTTGTCTGACTGCCTTTGCACCGCTTAATCTGGCAATATTAATTGGTTCTGCAAAACAGGCTTTTGCCTCTTCTTCCCATGGTTGGAAACAACTACGAGGACCAATTACTAACATGATTTGAATATTTTTCTCTTGTCTCAGCTTTTCAAACACAGCATAGATAATAGACGTTTTCCCGCTGCCAGGTACAGAAAAATTAGCGCCATTTTTTATCGATAAAAGATGCTCAAAGCCTTTACGCTGATACCATTTCAATTGCCTTATTAGCCCTACTGGATAAACTGATACCTCCTTTTTTTTCCGTATTTCCTTGTTGACCTCGATTGACTCTTCATATTCGATTTGTTCTTTTCTAAATTCATTTATTAATTTAGAAATATTCACATCAGCACTAAATTCAATACCTTCGTCAGTAAGGTAATCAATTGTTTCAATCAATATTTTTCGAAAGTTCAGGGATGTGGAATATACATATTGCTGTTTCTTCGAATTTAGTCTAAATCCTGATGCTAGAGTGAAGAATGATCTATGCTCCCATTCCAAAATTATCGGATTATCGGAGCCATCAATTATAATTTTGCTTTTTTCTAGCTTGATTTTGACCATAAGAAAAATTTTATAAGGTAATTACTTTGAAACGATTTTCTTAGCCAGATCGTCGATAATATTCTTGAGTTTATTAAACGATGAGACTGCACGATCTTCTAGCAAGTGTTTACTTGATTGATCTATACTTTCTAACGCTTTTATAGCACGATCAATTAATACACCCGGTCTATCTCGATCTTCTTTATTGGCAATTATTTCTTTGGCAGACTTGAATCCTTCTAATATGATTTCTGGTTTAGCTGTTATACCTTTCTTTTGATCTTTTCTAGGTGCTTCAAAATTCTTTGCGAATTCGGCTTGAGCATCCACATCTACGAAGACTTTACCCAAATCTCTTATATCCCAATGAGTAATACCTCTCTTTTTTCCTTTTTTGTCGTTTCCTTGGCTAATAATCCCTGCTTTTATTAATGCAAAAGTCTGATTGAGGCGCTTTTGTATTTCCCGCTTGGACAAACCTTGACGTTTTGAAGGACCTAAAATAGTTTTTTGTATATCGATAAAATGTTCGTGAAGACCAAATTTTTTAATACAACCATAATTTCCGGGTTGTCCAAAGAAATCCAAGAAATTGTCTATTAGCTCTAACCTTTCAAGTGCAAGTTCGACTTCATTTTCGGTCCTACCATACATTGCTGCAGCTACTTCCTTGGGAGATAGCTTGGCATCTATTCCTTCCTTTATTTTTAATAATTCATTTACTGGGTGGTATTCTGCTATTTTATCTTTTGATAATTGTAGACCGGCCTCAATTTTCCATAAATCTTTATCGCTGACGGCTGAAGGCAAACGTATTACATCCAGAGTTTCCCATTTTCCGGGTTCTTCTCCATGTAATAGTTCTAGAATCGCCATTCGACGATTTCCATTAATAACGAACCCATCGTGAGTAATAACTCCGGGTTCTATTTGTCCTTTTTGATGTAAATCAATTTTTAAAAGATCAGTATCGGTTTCGCCCAGGGAGAGCAACAACTCCCGGATAATCTTAGCATCATCAGGATCATCAGAGTCTAATGACCTCCCATTTTCAACTTCCCAACCTCTGATTTCCATTGCAAGGCGGCCGTTATTTGCATTGTATCGTAATAGAGAAATAGGTAGTCGGTAAAATGAATGTCGTTCAACTACCCCAGAAATTTCAAGAGGCCATTCGCCTATTCTTTTTTCAGGGTGTGAATTAATATAGGCGGTTAATTCCCGAGCTTTTTCACTTTCTATTTCCATTTTTCCTCCCTACCTAAAAGCAATTATTTACAATAGAATGGTGATCCTTACCTTTTATTTCATGTATAACCCTTGTTTCAGAAATTGGTAACTTGTATATAACAATAAAGGGATATTACAAGATTTTTTCTTTAGAATGACTTCGTTATTGTTTACTTGTAAACTAGAGGTAAACATTATCGGAGTTTAAAGTAGAGCGCGATAGTGATTATATATTCAGGTCTGGATTTCCTGGCCCGAAATGTTTTAACATCACGATCGGGTCGCTGCAGGAGGGGTTGCTGATCACGACCCCGGCCTTGGCGGCCTGCTCGGTGATGAAGAACTCGTCCAGGGTAAGCTGCCCGAAACGGATCAGAACCGGGCTTTCGACGTCCCAGGCGCCCATTTTGCCGTGCCCTTGCAGCATGATCAGGCCGTGGGCGGCGCTGTCTTTGATGACCACGCTCTTCCCGGGATATACGGTTAATTCCTTGGCGCTGAATTCATCTGAGCGGTAGCAGATCCAGTTCTCGGTATAACCCTCGCTGATCATCTCTTCCACGGGCCTTACCGGCCGCGGCAGCATGAAGCGGTGCTCTGCAAATTGCGGGTCGAGGTTGGTCTCCCAATCTACCACTTCGATCAGATAATCAAAGTCACCCACCCGCTCAGGCGGAGTGTTTTTCCACAAATTTTCCTCAGCGATGGTGGCGTCGCCGGTCAGGGATTGGAACATAGCAAACACGTCCGAGGCCTTTTGGGGCTCGTAGGTGCACAGGCTGCCGGGGGCGTGCAGCGTACCGGCCGGGACGTCCCAGCCCGTGCCCGACTTCAGCCGGTAAGCGGTCGAAAGGTCGGTGATGCGGTTGTCGCCTGTGGTAAAGTTCTTCAGGCAGTCGCGCAACTGGTCCTTGGTGGTGCCCGGCTTCAGACCGAAGAAGGTGTAGGGGAAATCCGCCCCGTAGTTGTTCACCTGGGTGGGAAAATAATATGCTTCCGGCTTGCCTAATTGGCCGACCAACCCGGCGTGCTGGTCGCGCTGGTGGATGTGCAAGGGCAGGGCGCCCTTATTATCGAAGAACTTGGAATACATCGGCCAGCGCTGGTGTTCGTTCCACAGGCGCTCGCCGATGATGGCGCCTTTCAATTCCTCGACGGCATCCCGCAAGGTCACTTTTTCGACTCGGGAGCCGTCTTCAAACACAATGAAGCTGAGCCCTTCATTTCGGGCGGTGTCCGGGCCGTTGTCGGCCGGGGTAGTGGAGGAGAACCAGCGCTCATCTATGCCGCCGCGCTTGCCGCCCAAGCTGTAATAATCGTCGGGGTGCAGCTTGATTCGCCTTCCGGGCACACAGAATGAACGCGGCACCCAATTGGGGGCCAGGCGCAGGATTCCCTGGCCTTGCTCTAACGCACGCTCAGTCACGGTTTTAACGCTCATGATCGCTCCCTTATAAAAGAGGTATAAGAACAGGTCGTTTTAACGTAAAACGAACAAGGCTACCAGCACCAGGATGACTGCCAGGACCACCCCAACCGCCACCCAGTTCACATGAAAAGGTTTGGGCTCTTCGGCCGGGTGTTCCGGTCGGGCCACCAGTTCACGGGCGCAGTAATAGCAAAAATTCGCTTTTGTGGAGGTCATCTGCCCGCAGTATGGGCAGATTTTCATATCGGCAGGGGCTTGTTCGGTCATGCAGCAATTATACGCCAATAAGCTCTCAGGAAACCAGGAAGGCGATGCGCCACTGGTTAAGTAATCCTCGGTTAATCCTCTTGTCTGATGCGGTTAACCCCGGCGAGTTCGACGACTAGTTCCACCCCACGCGTGAAGAAGACCGCACCCGCAGGCTGGGAGTGGCCATCGCCCGCCTGAGCGGGCGCGACCTGCCGGCCGTCTATCTGATCGAGCTGGACGGTTTCTACTACGTGCGCAACGGGTACCACCACATTTCGGTCGCCCAGGCCCTGGGCCAGCAGTACATCGACGCCGAGATCACCCGCATGCACATTCATAAGCAGGCGCTGTAAAACTGGCCTTGACACCTCTCCAAATGTCATGATAGACTCACTCAGTAAGTGAGATTTTCATTTTGAGGAAAGCAATGGTGTACTTGATCGGCAAGCCAATCTTCAGCCAGGTGTGCTCCAGGTGCGGAGGGGCTGGCTTTGCCTTATCGGAGTATGCCTGCTGACGATTAATATACACGCATTATTTTCGGCCACGGCATGCTCCACTGGGCATCCGTGGTTTTTTATTTGTATGCCATTGCTCCCTGCCATGGGCGCCCCTACCGGTGGGTTCTTTTTTACCAGGATACATTACAAGATTTGTGTGAGGGCGCCATGTCTATTCTTACTGCTGACAAGCTGGGTCTATCTTTCGGAGACTTTGACCTGTTCAAAGGCATCTCGGTGACGGTTGCCAACGACAGCAAAATCGGCCTGATCGGGCCGAACGGGATTGGGAAAACTTCTCTGCTGCTGATCCTGGCCGGCATCAACCAGCCGACCACCGGCAAAGTCCACATCGCGCGCAGCCGGCGTCTGGGCTACCTGCGCCAGGAAGCAGTGGAGGCTTTCGCCCACCGCCAGAACACCGTTTATGCCGAGATGCTGACCGTCTTTGCCGACCTGCAATCGCGCCAGGCTGACCTGCACACCCTGGAAGCCAGGATGTCCGGCAGTGAATACTCGGACGCGCTGCTCGAAGAATACGGCCTCCAGCAAGAGGCCTTCGATAAGGCCGGCGGCTACGACTATGAGGTGCGCATCCAGCAAACCTTGGAAGGTCTGGGCCTGGGGAAAAAATACTGGTCCTTGCCGCTCAATCATCTCAGCGGCGGGCAGAAGACGCGCGCCCTGCTGGCGCACTTGCTGCTCAAAAAACCCGACCTGCTCATGCTGGACGAGCCGACTAACCACCTGGACATCGAAGCCGTCGAGTGGCTGGAACGCACGCTGCGCGAGTGGGAAGGCGCCGTGCTAATCGTCAGCCACGACCGCTTTTTCCTGGATAATACGGTCAATACCATCTGGGAGATGAGCCGCGCCGGGATTGAGCTTTATTCTGGGAACTACAGCGCCTACCTGCTGCAGCGTCAGGAACGCTGGGAATACTTCGAGCGGGTTTTTACCGAAGAAAAAGCCCGTTTGCTCAAAGAAGTTGACTTCGTCCAGCGTAATTGGGTGCGCGCCAGCACGCATGCCCGCGCCCTGGGTTTGCTGCGACGCCTGACCCGTGACCTGGCCATCGTCGAGAATTACGGTATCCTGGCCCTGCGCAGCGGGAAAAAGTGGTCTGAGATGGATTTGCACACCGACCGTCCCCTGGATGTGATCGAAGCCATCCGCAAAGTCAATGGTCTGGCTCTGCCCAGCAGCCGCCCGCCGGGGATCCGCCCACGGCTGACCGCCGACCACACCAGCGGCACGATCATCCTGCGCGCTAACGAGGTTACCATCGGCTACCCCAAACACCCGCTCTTCAGCGCCCACGGCGTGGAGCTGCGCCGCGGCGAATGCGCCGCCTTGATAGGCCCGAACGGCAGCGGCAAGACCACCTTCCTCAAGGTATTGCTCGACCAGCTCGCCCCGCTCAAAGGGGAAGTGCAGCTCGGCGCCAGCCTGAAGATTGGCTACTTTGCCCAGGCTCAAGAGGAATACCGCTCTGAGAGCAGTGTGCTGGATGAGCTGTTGAGCCACAAATCCATGCAGGCCGAGCAGGCGCGCAGCCACCTGGCCCAGTACCTGTTCCGCGGCGAGGATGTCTTCAATCCCGTGCGCACCCTGTCCGGCGGCGAACGGGCGCGCCTGGCCCTGGCGATCCTGGCTTTGGAAGGGGCCAACTTCCTCATGCTGGATGAGCCGACCAACCATCTCGATATCCCGGCGCGTGAGGCCCTGCAGTTAGTGCTGGAGGGCTATCCGGGCACGATCCTGCTGGTTTCCCACGACCGCTACCTGATCGACCGGTTGGCAACCCAGGTGTGGGAGCTGCAAGACGGCAGGTTGGAAGTTTTCAAGGGCACCTATCGTGAATTCGTGCTGCGCCGCGTCTCGGCGGCTCCGGCTCCCCAAGGGGTTCAGGCGCGCCAGTTGATCCTGTCGCCCAAACCGTTGGTGAGAGACAACAGCAAAGAGACCCGCCAGCGCATCCAGGCGATTGCCCAGCTCGAAGAGCGCATTCGCCAGCAGGAAAGCGCCATCCAACGCCTGTCGGGCGAGCTGCAAAAAGCCGGACAGGCGCAGGCTTTCGAACACATGCATCGCCTGAGTTGGCAGATCGCCCAATCGCAGGCTGTCCTGGACAACCTGGTGGCCGAATGGGAAAAAGTAGTCGCCTGATAACCGTGTCAATTTGGGTTCATCTGTGGTTAAATATATCCATATAAACCCTTCAATAAAGGACCAAAATGGACCGCCAACCGATTAGCCCTCGAAAAATCGTCGCCCGCCCGCATGGAATATGGGAGCCAGGCTGGTTTCTGCTCACCTGCGGTGATTTCGCCGCTGGCCAGTATAATTGCATGACCGTCAGTTGGGGCAGCCTGGGGGAGATGTGGAACGTCCCCTTTGCCCAGGTGGTCGTGCGTCCGCATCGCTACACCTTTCAGTTCATCGAAAAATACCCGACTTTCACTTTATGCGCTTTTGCCCACAAATATAAGGCCGTCCTCAACCTGCTTGGCAGTAAATCCGGCCGGGATGGCGATAAAATCGCCAAATCCGGCCTCACCCCAATGGCCGCCAGCAAAGTGGCTGCGCCGGTCTACGAACAGGCCGAGCTGGCGATCGAGTGCCGCAAGATGTACTGGCAGGATCTGGATCCCAGCCATTTTCTCGCCCCAGGGATTGCCCGCAATTACCCCGAAAAAGACTATCACCGCGTTTTTTATGGGGAGGTCGTGGCGGCGACGGGCGTTGAACGCTACCTGGCCGGATGAGAGGAAGTATACCTGGCCAAACAAAAGCTGCTTCTTTTTATAAGCTTGCCAATGGAAGCAACGGCCTGCAAAAAGTCGTGCTGAATGCGCCGGATAACGCCTGGGCAGAGATCTATCTGCACGGCACCCAGGTCACTTCCTGGAAACCGGCCGGCGGAGAAGAACAGCTCTTCCTCAGTCGCACCTCCGCGTTTGGCCAGGATGCCTCCATCCGCGGCGGCGTGCCGGTTATCTTCCCTCAATTTGGCAAAGAAGGGCCCTTACCCAGGCATGGTTTTGCACGCCGCATGGAATGGGCGTTTATAAAAGCGGAGGAGGGCGTCTCCGGGGTCACGGCCACTTTCCAGCGCCGCGACGACCAGGCCACGCGTCGCATCTGGCCGCACGCCTTTTTGGTCCGGCTGGAGGTCATGGTCGGCGGGCAATACCTGGTAGTCAGCCTGTCCGTGACCAATATGGACCAGGCCCCGTTCAGTTTCACCGGCGCCCCGCATACTTACCTGGCCATATCCGACATCCAGGAGGTCTTCATCGAGGGGTTGGGTGGAAGGGCCTACCTGGATACCGTAGGCAACCGGACGGAAAGAATCCAACTGGAAGAAAAACTGGCCTTCGGAAGCGAAGTCGACCGGATTTACTTCAACGCCCCGCCCGAGGTGTGGCTGCGCGACCGGCAGCGCCAGGTTAACATCACCACCCAGGGTTTCCCAGACGTGGTGGTCTGGAACCCCTGGGCCGAGCTGGGAGCCACCCTGGTCGATGTCGAGTCGGATGGCTACCGCCGCATGGTATGTGTAGAGGCGGCTGTGATCGGTCGCCTGATCGTTTTAGCGCCGTCCAAAAGTTGGAACGGGACGCAGAAACTCTCTGTGTAAATAATAAGAAGGGGCTTGTTTTTCTTCCCGGGGATCTCCATCACGTGGTCGACCAGGCCGTATTCGACAAGCTCTTGACAACATCTCGGATTAACATTAATATATTTCCAGTTTGGAAATATATCGAACTGGAAATAATGTGCCTGATCCCTCCCCTGGTTCCTATTCACCCGAAATCGTTGATTTTCTGCACACCCTGGTCTCTTTGCAGAAACGCTTCAAGCTGGGATTACCCGAAAACCTGGTTATGCTTAAAACGCGCCTGGATGGATTGAACCTGGCTGAAAAAACCGCGGTCCTGAATGACCTCGACCTTTTCTATTCGGTGGGGATCACCTTTTCCAGCCATACTGAGCCGGTCAGTATGGGCGAGCTCAGCCACGCCTTGGAAGTTCCGCTCAGCACAGCCACGCGCATCATGGATTGGCTGGTGAAGAATGGCTATGCCGAGCGCCTGCCAGATCCAGATGACCGGCGCATCGTGCGCGTGGCGCTGACCCAGTCCGGTAAGGAAATGTACCAGACCATCACTGAATTCTTTATGGAGCGCATGGAACGAATTATGCGCGAGTTTACCCCACAAGAGCGGCATGACCTGCTGTCTCTGCTATCCCGGGTAGTGGATGCCATAGAAAAAGGAACCTGAAGCTATGAGACGTTTACGCGCTTTAATGAAAAAAGAGTTCACCCACATGCGCCGTGATCCGCGCACCCTGGTGTTTATCTTTATCATGCCGCTGCTCCAGTTGATTTTATTAGGTTATGCGACCAATACCGATATCAAAAATATCCCCACCGCCATCTTTGACCTGGATAACAGCCGCGCTAGCCGCGCCCTGCTGGATGCTTACCGGGTGACCGGCTTTTTTTCATTCGATTACCAGGTGAACAGCCAGGCCGACTTGAACCGCCTGATCGAGGTTGGCAAGGTCAAGGTCGGCATTATCATACCGGTTGACTATCACATCAAACTGGAGTCCGGGCAGACGGCTGTGGTAGCCATTTTGATCGACGGCTCGGACCCTACCGTGGCCGGCACATTGCTTTCCGCCGCCACCCTGGTCGGGCAGGCTCACGGGACGCTAATCCGTTCCCAACAGCTTGCCAGCCAGGGCTTTTCGGTGAGCGCCGCTTTACCCCTCGACGTGCGCACGCGCATCCTGTATAACCCTGACTTACTCGGCAGTTACAACCTGGTACCCGGACTGATCGCCATGATCTTGATGATGACCACCACCAACCTTACCTCACTTTCCATCGTGCGCGAGCGTGAGCGCGGCACGATCGAGCAGTTGATTGTCACCCCCATCCGCAACTGGGAGCTGGTCATCGCCAAAATTACCCCCTACATCCTGGTCTCGATGATGAATACCATAATGGTGCTGATTATAGGCACGGTCTGGTTCCAGGTCCCCATCCGCGGCAGTATATTACTCCTGCTGGCTTTAACTGGCCTGTATTTGCTGCCCAACCTGGGCATTGGGCTGCTGATTTCAACCTTCGCCCATACCCAGCAAGAAGCCCAGTTCATGACCATGCCGATCATGCTGCCGTCGATGATGCTTTCAGGCTTCCTTTTTCCCATCTCCTCCATGCCTTTCATTTTGCGATTGATCGGTGATTTCCTTCCCCTGACCTGGCGTACAAGCTTTACACAGTCTGCGAGCGCAAGGGTTGGGCGCAAGAAGCGCTGGCCTACAATATGCTGGTGGTCGCCTGGCCGAGGATCAAAGAACAGGCGGGGAAAGGCCCAATGCAAGAGCGGTTGCTTTGATATGGAAAACATATTATGCTCAGATATGAAAATTTCTTCTTGAAAACTGGTCGGGGTAATTAAATCAGAGATGCAAAACTCTCTGCTTGACGTATTTTTAGCCTGCGGAATCACCACATTGTGCTTGCTCATCCTTGTGGCAGCTTTCAGCCCATCAGCAAGGCGGAAAAGGGCGTTGAATGGCCAAGCCAAGGAAGATTATAAAGTCGCTAGAGGAACGCAGCATCTAATAATACTGCGCCATGCCAGAGACCAGCTGAACCAAAAAGCCCGAACATTGTCGAGCCAAATTTCATCCAGCCAGGCTCAGGTAAGGCAGCTAGAGCAGCGAAGAGATGCGATCCTTCAACAGCAATTAGGTCTCTATATCGCAGAAAATCATTTGAGTGAAATTCCGGGAATTGGGCCAAAATTTAGGGGAGCCCTTCTTTCCCTGGTCGATCAGGTATCCACGACCTTCGAAATGCCTCGGCTCACATTAGAGGCATTGGAGCGACCCGCCAGATGGAAATTAATATCTGGATCAAAAAATACGAACAGCAGATACCAATGATGCTACAACAAGATTTTCCCGGTAAATTGCAGACCATCCAGACATATTCGAAAGAGATCGTCACGACGAAAACCAAACTGGATGATGTTACCGCCAGGCATTATCAAATCCAAAGCTGGATTGCGCAGATAAACGAGGAAATAAAGAAACTGGAGCAAGTTAAGCCCCAAAAATTCAAAAGTGTCATGGAAGGGAAGATGCCGACGGATGATTCTGTGGAACATTACCTAAAGGGCGTCTTTGCGGAATGGGAGCCGATCCCTGATTGGTTGAAGAAAGCAATGGAGGAATTTAAAAGCTGATGCTGCCCTGGCTGCGAACTTTAATTTGGGGTGTAGAAACTCAACCGATAATCCTATCTTTTGCTATGGGTATGGATGAAGCCGGGAAGAATATAGTGTTTGTCCGAAGGGCAGTCGATGGGAAATGGAAGGTTATCCCAGACATTCGTAAATATTGGTCCTACGGGTATCGAGAAGAAGTTGATGAGAAGGAAGGTAAGAATATCTACGTTCTCAAAGAAGAAGACCGCCAAACACTGATGGCTTTAAAAAGCTTGAACCCGCAACTCAGAGCTGATGGAGCCCTGGTCTTTGAAATCGAGCCTACTGTTCTCAAATACTTGCGCAAAAAAGAAAACCTGAAAGAATTCTCTCTAGCTAAGCAAATTCAGATTTGTGAGAGTCCCATCCAACCGACAGCAAAAATATCGTTTGACCCTCAAAAAGGGATGGAAATTGAAACTGGCTATTCACTGGAAGGGGACGAAAAAGTACACCGCCCGGAAGAGCTAAAGTATTGGAAAGACGGAAAATATGCCCGGGTTGGCAATATTTTTACTCCGTTGAAAGAGTTGAGTGTGAAAGCCAAAGAGCTGATCAGCAGCCCGGTCACTTATATTCTTCCAAAGGATATTCCAGAATTTATCTTACGTGACCTGGTCATGATTAAGAAAGAGTTCAACGCAGTATTGACGGACCTTGCCAAACAAGTTCGTGTCATTACTGCGCCTTTAGAGCCGGTGATCCGGGTGAGTAAAAGCAAAATGGGTTGGCTCGATTTCAATGTTTCATATGCCGCTCAGGGAATCGAACTACCTCATAAACTTCTCATGGAGAAAAAAGGTCAACCCTATGTTCAATTGGATGATAAAACCTGGGTAAAAGTTGATCCAAATATTCCTCTGCGGACAGAAAAGGAGTTGGAGGATATTGGGGCAGTTCTAACCGAAAACGGCTACAGATTACCTGCTTACGAATTTGCTACATTAGAAGAATTTATAAAAGAGATCGGTGGAAGACCAGAACTTACTAAGGCCTACCAGGAATTTATCCAACAACTGACCAGTTTTGAGGCCAATGAAAACTTTGGTTTACCTGATCCTATGGAGGTCAATCTAAAAAATCATGGATTTATCATGCGCCCTTACCAGCGCTCCGGCATTCATTGGCTAAATTGGTTACGTGCCAATCATCTGCATGGCGTTTTAGCAGACGATATGGGCCTAGGAAAAACGCTAGAATCACTATGTGCCCTGAGATTAGGATATGAACAAACGAAAACCCAACAGCACAGCCTGGTGATTGCACCTAAGTCTGTGCTAATTCAATGGGAGCGGGAAATAAAGCGGGTCTATCCTGAAATGAGGTTATATATCTATCATGGTTCGAATTGAACAACCGATATCTTTCGCTCTAGTTTACCTTTTATTATCATTACGACTTACGATATGGTCGTGCGAGATCTTGATGAATTCTCTAAAATTCCATTTTATTATCTAATTCTTGATGAAGCCACCCGGATTAAAGAATCCTGATGCTCAACGCACACAAGCGATTAAAGCATTAAACGCTGTTCATCGTCTGGCTCTGTCTGGCACGCCCGTCGAAAATCGTCCCTCCGAGTTATGGTCTTTATTTGATTTCTTGATGCGGGGTCATTTGGGCAAGTATGGTACTTTCGAACGGTTATATGAAAATTCGATTATGAGAGGTGACCGAGAGAGCTGCTGTATACCTGGGCAATAGAGTTAAGCCTTTTTTATTACGCCGTAAAAAAGAAAATGTAGCCAAAGACTTGCCAGAAAAAATAGTTATTACAGAATGGTGTAGTCTCACCGTTGAACAAAAAAAGTTGTATGGAGCAATAATAGAGGAAATACAAAAGATTCGAGAGGCACTTCGACAAGGAGAAAATGTAAACTATACAACAAGTATATTGCCGATCCTATTACGTCTCAAACAGGTATGTGATCACCCAGCCCTGATTACCAAGGTGACTAACCCAATCTACGGACGGTCCGAGAAATTTGATTGGATCATGGAAAAAATCGAGGAAATTTGTGAAGGAAATGAACAGGTGGTTGTTTTCAGTCATTTTCTAGATATGCTGACACTTCTTGAATTAGGGATCAAAGAAAAAAAACTTTCTTATATTCGGATTGATGGGAGTGTTGACAATAGACAAGCTTTAATAGACATTTTCAATAAAGGCGACGCCAGGATAGCACTTCTAAGTTTAATGGCAACAGGATATGGAATTAACATGACTGCTGCCAACCATGTCATTCACGCCGATCGTTGGTGGAACCTGCCGTCGAAGATCAGGCGACTGATCGGGTTCACCGAATTGGGCAAAATAAAACGGTTTACGTTCACCACATTCTGACTGAAGGCACCTTAGAGGAGAAAATCAATATTTTGCTGGAAGAAAAGCGCGGCATTTCTGATCAGATTTTTAACGCTGCAAGTGGAGCCCAAAAATGGACAAGGGAAGAGCTACTTGAAATATTACGACCGTTGGATTAAGACTAGAAATTCATGGAAATTTGTTGATTTAAGTAGTACTAAAGGTGATCAAGTGACGTTCGCTCGAAAGCTGATCGAGGTATCACTTCCTCTGGAGGCAATAAAGGATGCTTGTGTAGATGAAAAATTCATCCGCACTGGTCATCGGGCCAATCTGCACGAATGGTGGTCTCGTAAGCCACTCGTCGCAGCTCGCGGTCTGTTCTTTTTGCCTCATTGGTGGATGACCCTTCTGAATATTTAGATAACGAATCTGCCATTCTGGAAGAGCGAGAACGGCTTTTCCGAATTCCGGAACAACTTGCTCGTTGGGAGAATAGCGACAATCAAGCTATTCTGGATAAAGCAAGGCTTGAAATTGCCCGTAGCCTGTGCGGCGAGAAAGAAATTCCTCTACCTTATTGGGCGCGCTGCAGAAATCAAATTCCTGAATGAACACGCACCTACTGTCATGGATCCCTTTCCGGCGGTGGCGATTTGAAGCGCAGAGATTAGGGCTGCGCCCTGGTGCATAAACCTCCCCTGATCTTCTTGGACGAACCAACCAGTGGGGTGGACCCGGTGGCGCGGCGTGAGTTCTGGGATTTGATCTACCAGCTTGCCGATGAGGGTACGACCATTTTTGTCACCACCCACTACATGGACGAGGCCGAGCATTGCAGCCGGGTGGGCTTTATGCACAGCGGGCGCCTGCTGGCCTTCGATTCCCCGCACGATCTAAAAAGGCATCACCTGCAAGGGGCGGCCTGGGCGATTGACGTCAGTCCGCTGCTGGAAGCCGTGGAGGTTTTGAGCCAGACCGCTGGGATCGTCCAGGCGCGCCTGCACGGCGACCAGGCGCAGGTCATTGTAGCTGGGGGCGGGTGGACGCCGGAATCGCTTACGTTAGAACTGGCCGGCAAGAAATTGACCGTCACAGGCATTGAGACCGTCGAGCCGACCCTGGAGGACGTGTTCACATTGATGGCTCACCAGAAAGTCTGAACTAAAACTTAGATTTTGGACACCCCAAAATTTGGTGGCAATGAACAAGAAAGGATCAAGCACATGGAAACAGCACCGGTTGAAATGGTCGAGATGGGCGCCAGCGGCCTGCAAACCAGCCCGCTGGGTATTGGCACCAACCGCTGGGGTTCCAACGGAAAGCCAGAGGCGGGGCTGCGCAGCACGTTCGAAGCCGCCCTCGACCTGGGCATCAACTTGTTCGATACGGCTGAGATTTACAGCATGGGCGGTTCAGAGCGTACCTTGGGCCAGTTTCTGCCGGATGCCACCCACCATGCGGTGATTACCAGCAAATACGCCCCCCTGCCCTGGCGTTCGGCCAGGAAAGGCCTGCTTCCTGCCCTCAAGGCCAGCCTGGCGCGCCTCAACCTTACCCGGGTAGACCTGTACCTGGTGCACTGGCCGCTCCCGCCGGTCAGGATCGAGACCTGGATGGAAGCCATGGCCGAGGCGGTCGAATCCGGGCTGGCTCTGGCGGCCGGGGTGTCCAATTTCAGCCCGGCGCAGATGCGCCAGGCGCACGCCGCCCTAGCAAAACACCATATCGCCCTGGCCTGCAACCAGGTCGACTACAGCCTGTTGAACCGCCAACCCGAGCGCAGCGGCCTGCTCAAAACCTGCCGTGAGCTGGGGGTTAGCCTGGTGGCCTACCGCCCGGTCCACGGCGGCCTGCTGACCGGCAAATACACCGCCCAAAACATGCCCGCTGGACCGCGCGGCTGGATGTACAGCCGGGGAACCCTGGCGCGCATCCGACCCCTGGTCGATTTATTACGCCAATTCGGAGAAGCGCACGGCGGTAAAACCCCATCCCAGGCTGCCCTCAACTGGCTGATTTGCAAGGGCGCCTTACCCATCCCCGGGGCGCACAGTGTGAAGCATGTGCAGGAAAACGCCGGGGCTTTGGGCTGGCGTCTCAGCGACGAGGAAGTGACGCGCCTGGACGCAGCCGAAGAAAGTCTCCACCGCCGCTAAAGAGTTTCCATCTGGTGGGCTTTGATCGCCAGCCCGGCGGTCACGCTGCTGAAAAGGTCGGAAGTCTTGAGGCGTTGGCTGCCGAAGATACCGCCCAGCATCTCCGAAAAGGCCGGGATGCTGGAGGAGCCGCCGGTCTTCACCACGGCATCGATCTGGCAGGCTTCCAGGCCCGAGGCGGCCAGCGTATCCAGCAGCACCTGTTTGATCTGCTCCTGATAATCGTGGATATCGAATTCGAACTGGGCGCGCGTGTACAGCTCCCAGATATCCATATCTTTCTCGGCCAGGCTGATCACCGCCGCCCCCTGGCTGGAAAGGGCAATCTTGGCGCCTTCGACATGGTTGTAAAAGGAAAAGGCCAGGTCGTTGAAGATCAGCGATTCGAGCGCCTTCAGCCTGACCGGCGCCTCGCCCAGGCGGATAGCTTTTTCCAGCTTATGGCGCGCCTGGGGGGTGCTCAGCTCGGGCAGGGCGATCCAGTCCGAAACCGTGTTGACGAGCTCGAGGATATCCCGCTGGTGGTCGATCAAGCCTTTGCCGAAATGCGGCAGGAGCCGTTTCTGAATGATGGCCTGGTCGAAGTCGCTCCCGGCAATGCCGATCCCGCCGCTGGCGTACACCTGCCGGTCGTGCGGGTCGCCCAGGCGCATGATGGTGATATCCAGCGTGCCGCCGCCAAAATCGAAGATCAGCACGGTCTGCGGCCGGTCGAGCGACATCTCGTAAAATAAGGCCGCTGCCACCGGCTCGAGCTCAAAATCCACCTGTTGGAAGCCGGCCTGGTTGGCCGCCTGGCGCAGTGTGTCCTCAGCCGCTTGGTCCTGTTGGGGGTTTGGCGAGAACTTGACCGGCCGGCCGAGCGTCACGGCGCTGATCCTGTCGTGCAGGAGCGCCTCGGCGCGTTTTTTTAGCTCACGCAGGTAGAGGGCGATGATGTCCGCCAGGCTGAAATAGCGTTCGAAGATGTCTGTACCGGTGTAGTTCTCGGAGCGCAGAGCGGTTTTGATGAACTGCAACAGCCGGCCGGGGCGCAGCTCGTCCACATAGACGAAGACGTCCGTGACATAGTCCATCTCGGCGCCGTGATAATCGATCTCGCCGGCCCATTTTTTGACGAAGCGCCGGGCCCGGTTGACGTTGTGCCGGTAATACAGCTCAATGGCTTCCTGCCCGATGTAGGTGCGGTGGTCCTTGGTGATATACAGGATACTCTTGACCACCTCGGGCACGCTGTTACGCCGGTCGACCGGTAAAAGGCGCACCTGGCTGCCGTCGCTGACCGCCACGCCGGAATTGGAGGTGCCGAAATCGATGCCGACGCGCAGGCTCAAGTCTCGCCTCCCGGCAGGGCCGGCGCTCCCGGCACTCCCGGCCCTACCGGCGGGCGCGGCAGGCGGAAGCTGGTGAAGGCGAGGATCTGCGCCGGGGCCTGGCCTGGCAGCAGCGATCCGGTGGCGAACAGGTCGCTCATCTGGTAAGCCACCACGTCCCCGTCGCTTTTCAAAACCAGGCCCCAATCGTTTTCGTCCACGGCGGCCGCCCCCACGATGCGCACGCCAGAGTTCGCGTCTTTCACGCGAGAGCAGCGCCTGGCCCTTGGTCTTGAACGAGACGGCTTGCTCCAGCCAGGCGGCGTCGCGCAGGACGGCCTTGCCGGTCTGGGTGGCGATTATCAGCGAGGGTTTCTTGCCCAGGGTAAACGTGCTGACGATATGGTCGCCGGTATCCAGGCGCATGACCTCTTCGATGGCGACCGGCAGGCGCTCGACCAGCATGCTGAAGAAGAAGCCCTGCTGGCTGACCATGCCGAAGCGCTCCTGCTTGCTGCCGGCCAGGACCAGGCTGCACATCTTATCCGAGCGCTGGATCACACCGGCGCCCAGGTAGGCGTTGGCGATGTAGGTTTGCAGGGAGGCCTGGCGGATCTTTTTCACGAAGCCTTTCCGGCTGGTCTGGATGCAGAACTCGTACAGCGCCATGCGTGAAATCGGCAGTACGACTGCCAGTTCTTCGCTGGCGCGCGGCTCCTGCATATATGCCTGCTCCCAATCCAGGTTTTCCCGGCTGAGGGCCGGGATACCGGTGACCGGCAGGGTGGCGGTGCGCCCGCTGTCGAAGACGAAGAGCAGCTCTTCCTGCGTGCTGGTGACCAGCAGGTTGGGCGGGAGGCCGTCCGGGGCAATCACGCCGTGGAAATTGGCCACCGCGCCCGCTGATACCAGCTCGTCCGGCGGCAGCTCGACCCGCAGCACCAGGCCGCCTGGCGTAAAGGCCAGCAGGCTGAGGGTTTCGGCGGCCGCAGGCCGGGCCGGCTCAGCCAGCAAGCCCGGCAGTGGTTCTGCGCCACTCACCTGGCGCTTGAGCAGCTCGAGCTGGTATTCCAAACTGGCGATGCGGCTCTCATATTCTTCCACCTTTTTTTCAGAGACCAGGGCGATATTTTCAGCGCGCAGCTCTTCGTTGCGGCGAGTCAATTCCTCCAAACGGCTGGCAATGTAGCGGAGGATCAAAGGCGCCGAAGCCGGCCTTTGCTCCACCTCGCGCACCCATTCCTCAATCTTGTCGGGGTTGATCAAGATAATCTCCCTGATATCTTGGCGTCTGTCATCCTGAGGCTTGGCGACGCTCGGCAGCGCACCCGACGCTCGTCAGCGCACCCGAAGGGGTGAGGGGTGTGCGCCAAGGGCGTCACCTCCTCCGCAAAGCCTCCGGGGGTCTGCGAGAATGACGCCCTCCTCACCCGGGTTCAGCGGAAGAGGACTTCGCCGCCTTTACCCTGCTGGATAAGCGGGATGTAGGTCTCCAGCTCTTGCTGCACGGCCGGGTCGGTCAGGTCGATCACTTGCCGGCGTTCGGCCGACATGTAGGCCGCCATCACCAGCCTGGTGATCTCCAGACCGTAGCTCCAGGGCAGGAAACCGTCCCGGCCCTGCATGAATGCCTCGACGGCTTCCTCGTTTTCATCGGTGTAGCCGTACAGGTCGGCTTCGTTGTGCTGGACGGCCAGCAGGCCACGCGAGGCGGTGGCTTTCTCCAGGGCCACCTCGGCGTTGGCAGTGGCTTCGGCCGCCGCGTCGCCGATGAAGATTTGCAGCGAGGATGACAGGGTGTTGACTTCGAAGGCGTAGCCGGGGCCCATGCCGTCCATGAACAGGCGCAGCCCCTGTTTCTCGAACATCCACGAGTTGGTGAACTGGGCTTTGACCAACTGCCCAGTCTCCGGGTTGCGATAGGTGACCATGCCGGTAGCGAAATCTTCGGCGGGGGTCTTGGAGTAGTCCACGCCGCGCTCTTTGAGCAGTTTGGCGCGCCAGGCCGGCAGGCCCCATTTGAGCAGGGCGGTTTCGGCCGATCACGGAAACCGGCTGCAGGAAGGTCACCGGTTTGCCGAGCGGGTTGAGGGCGAACCAGCCCACGGCGATGCTATGGCAGCCCATATCGCACAGCACGCCGCCGCCCTGGCGGGTGGGGTCCCAGAACCAGGCTTCGTGCGGGCCGCCGTGCTCTTCGGCAGAGCGGGTCAGCGCCAGCGGCCCCATGGTCCTCTGCTGCGGGGCAAGCTGGGCAAGCTGGGCGCGGATGGGCTTCATGAAGATCTGGTTCTCGAAATAGGCGGTTTTCAGGCCGACCGAGTTGGCCAGGTCGACCATCTGGCGGGCTTCCTTGACGTTGCGCCCGAGCGGTTTTTCGCAGATGAGGCCCTTGAGCCGGGCGCCTTTTTTGACGGCCTCCACGATGGCGGCAACCGTCTCGATGCGGGCGAAATTGGGCACGTAGATAGCGATGGCTTCCACGTGCTTGGCCAATTCACCGACGTCCGGGTAAATTACGCCTTCACCCAGGTGGTTCTTTTTCACGTAAGCGGACAGGCTTTCGGCGTTCATCAGCGAGGAAATTCCAACGACTTCGATGTTGCGCACCTGCTTGAGGGCCTGGGCGTGAAAATGCGCCACGAACCCAGCGCCAACGATCCCCAGTTTAAGAGTGGACATTGATCGCTCCTTGAATGTGTTTTTAAAAGGACATGGCAGACTGGCTGCTGAGTGTAGTTTATCACAAATCCAGACCCGCCCGGCCAACGGATTCCCGGGTTGCCCTCTTTGATTGTGAAGCTGGGTTTTTAATAACAGAAATTATGGAAGGCCATCACGAAAACCCCGCTTCTGCCTTGCCCGGCCCGCCTGCGAATGGAATTCACACCCCCAAATATCGGGGGCTTCCCCCAAAGATCGGGGGCTTCCCCCAAAGATCGGGGGCGTGGGCTGAAAAATACCAAACCCGATGAATTGGGTTGGAAGAGGGGAATTGTTCCGCGAAAAAAAACAAAAAGGAACAATTCAAAGGTGTGTGGTTTTTAATGTGCAAATGGTGCGAAGCCCCCGATTTTTGGAGCGACTGGAGTGGGCTCAGTTTTATTATGACAGAGACGCGGAGAATTTCAACTGCATTAATGTGCAGTTTTAAGACCAATATGTGCAGTTTTTCCTTCATAGGGGAGGGAAGAGCGGGTAATAAGTACCCAGGTGGCTTGCAAATCCTAAAGGTTTCGGAAAACCTTTAGGGTTTAGATACCATCCGGAACGCTTGATTTCATCCTTCAAGTGTGATATAGTTCACAATATAGAACATTAGTTCTGATTTTGGATTAGATCAGGTGTCTAGAATGGCGCGCAGATATTCCCGCCGATGGGCGGTTTTCCCGCCCGAAATTATTTTTACGGCAGTTTTGCTGCTGGGCGCCGGCCTGGCCGGCCTGCTGTTGAATAGCAAGGACCAACCGGCCAGAACCGGCAAGACCGGCCAGGCCGGCCGTTCCGTTCAGGCGGCCAGAAAGATTACCCCGGCTTCTACGCGGCTCGGTTCGGCCTTCCTCGACCTGGAACAACTGGCCAGGGCCAACTCGATCGACGAGGCGGATAACGCGCGCTGGTCGCTGGTGCGCGGTACGCCGGGCGCGGCGGGGGTCTACAGCCCCGGGGACGGGGTGGACTGGCAGAGGCTGCGCACGCTCAACCAGTCCGGTTCCTACGACCTGCCGAACGGGGCCACCTGGAGCTTCAACGACACCTTCGACGGCGGGCCAGGCTACAAAATGGCCAGCGGAGTGCTGGCGGGAGGGCAGTGCGCCCTGGCGACCGTCTTCCGGGCGGCGGCTATCCGGGCCGGCCTGCCCAACCAGGCCATCCCGCACCAGTGGCCGGTGCCCGGTTTCCCGTTGGATGAAACGGTGACGATCTGGTGGGGGCGCGACGATCTGCGGCTGCATAATCCCACCAGCCAGGACTTGAAGCTGGATTGGGAGCTCTCGCCGCAAGGGATAGCTATTTCTATCCGGTCGTGACCCAGGACGATTATGTCTAAAACGAGATCCTTCGGATGCCAAAGCGCTCCCTCAGGAGACATTGATCATTTGCAATCGCCCTGGCCGTGACTACTTAGCCCTGGCTGAGGAGTTACATGCGATCCTTTAATGTAGATTGAAGATTGAGAGAGTATTATGACAGAAATAATCTTGAATGGCTGTTTTTAGGCTGTCTGAGCGATTTTATGGGTAGCAACAATCGAGAAGAGAAAGAAAGAGCCGGCTCGAGCTCAGGAGGCAGTTGTGGAGATTAAACATACGGTGAATATCCCCGTCCGGGCGGCGGGCGTTGCGGAATTAAAGCGGTTGAAATCCGCCCTGCAAGGTTACCTGATTTCACCCAAGGACAATGAATACGAAGCCGCCCGCAAAGTCTGGAATGGAATGATCGACCGGCGCCCCAGCCTGATTATCCGCTGCGCAGTGGAGGCAGATGTAGTGCAAGCCATCCGGTTTGTGCGTGAACATAATATGCTGGCCGCCATAAGGGGCGGAGGGCACAACGTGGCCGGCTTTGGCACATGCGACGGCGGGGCGGTGATCGATTTGTCGCTGATGAAAGGCATCGAGATCAACACAGCGGCGCGCACGGCGACGGCCCAGCCAGGATTGACCTGGGGCGAGTTCGACCGGGCCACCCAGGCTGAAGGCCTGGCCACCACGGGTGGGCTGGTTTCGACCACCGGCATCGCCGGCTTTACCCTGGGGGGCGGGGTGGGCTGGCTGATGCGCAAGTACGGGCTGACCATCGATAACCTGCTGTCGGCCGACCTGGTCACGGCGGATGGGCGCCTGATGAGCGCCAGCGCCAGCGTCAACCCGGAGCTTTTCTGGGGGCTGCGCGGCGGCGGGGGGAACTTTGGGATTGTGACCTCGTTCCGCTACCGCCTGCATGCGGTGGGCCCCATGGTCTACGGTGGGGCGCTCTTTTACCCGCTCAGCCAGGCGGATGACCTGCTGCATTTTTACCGCGATTGGGCGCCTGAGCTGCCCGACGAGATCACCAGCATGGCCATTTTTCTGACAGCCCCGCCCGAACCCTTTATGCCGCCTGAGCTGCAGGGAACGCCGATGCTGGCCATTGCGCTTTGCCATGTCGGAACGGTCGAGCAGGGCAAGGGCCTGCTGCAGCCGCTGCGCGAGTTCGAAAGGCCGGCGCTTGACAGTATTGGCGAACTTCCCTATATGCTGCTGCAATCGAACCAGGACGCCGGGGCGCCGTGGGGCGTCCAATCCTATTGGAAGACAGAATACCTGCCCGACCTGAGCGACCAGTCCATTCACGCTTTGATCGAGCAGTTCTCGGGCGTGCCATCGCCGCTGACCAACATCCATATCCACCATTTAGAAGGGGCGATGGGCCGGATCGGTGAGAACGCCACAGCCTTTGCCCACCGGGATGCCCGCTACATTCTGAATCTTGTGGGGCTGTGGCATGAACCAGTTGAGGCTGAACGGAATATCGCCTGGGTGCGTGGAGCCTGGCAGGCCATCCGGCCGTATGCGAGCGGGGCAGTGTATATCAACTTCCTGGGCGACGAGGGCGACGAGAGCGTGCGGGCTGCCTACGGGCCAGAAAAATATGAGCGCCTGGTGGAACTGAAGAAGAGATACGACCCGGCCAATCTTTTCCATCTCAACCAGAATATCCGCCCGCAGCCATTATAAGAAGAACTCAGGTTTCAAGATACAAGCGTGCGTACGCACGCTTGTATCTTAAAACCTGGTTACTTTTTTATTTTGCGCGCCAGGTGACGATATACTCGGCCAGTTTACCAGGCCGGTCGAAAGCCAGCCCGGCGGAGCCGGAGGGAGGGCTAACTTCCCAACTCCCGGCTAACCCGGTTTCTCCAGCGGCCAGGGCGAAATGGCACATGGCGATGCCCAGGTCGATGCGCTGCATGTCGGCGATCGCCATCAGCCTGGCCAGCCACCATTCCCGGTAACCTTTGGTGCGCTGCAGGTAAAAATGCCACAGGTCGCCTTGCTTTACGATGCGCCAGGGCTGCTTGTTGGAGGCGGAGGGGCCGATGCGCACCATTTCCAGCGCCCCGGCATAATCGCCGGCGGCCTGGGGAGAGAGGACGGCGCCAAATCCCCCGTCAAAAAACAGGCTTTCCCAATCCAGGCGGTACTGCGAGCCGGCCCCCTGGCCCGTGACGGCGGCCTGGTCGACCGCCGAAGAGTCAGGGTTGATGTGGCCGACCGAACAGACCGCCGGGATACTTTCCTCTTCAGCGGCGCGGATCTTGTGCATGAAAGCGCTGCGGGAAAAAGTGCCACCCAGCCAGCAGGTACCCAATTCCAGGTCGGTGGCGTGTAAGACGAGCAGCTCCATGCGGTAGCCAAAATTTTCCAGGTTGAATGGGGCAGGCCGCGTGGCGCCGATGAGGAAAGCAGGCGGGTTGTGGATGAAGCCGTAAGTGCTCAAGCGGTGCAGAGCGCGCTGGTCTTCGCCCGAGGCAGCCGCCAGCTCAAAGCGTTCCAATACGCCAAACGGGCCGGGAGGACAGGTTCTGCAGGACCTGCTGCAAGGCAGACAGTTGGCCAGCGTGGAGGGGGGTTTTCAGGTAGTTCCGGCAGGAATAGCGCTGGCGCATGACGGCGGTGATGGGGCGCGTAAAAGGCATACGGAATCTCCTATGGGATGATGAGGGCAGGCATAATTGCTCAGGCCACCAGCAGGTGCAGCCCAGCAAAGTCCTTTAGCTGGAAGGCCACCTGGGCGGCAATGGCCTCCCTGGCGGTTTGAGGCTCGCAGCCGGGCTTCAGGTAGGGGATAGGTATTCTACTCTCGCGCCAGGCTGTTTCAAGCATATCAACCAGCTCGGCCTGGCTGCGCTCGCCGTTCAGGCACCACAGCAGGTAGCGGTTATGTTTTTCCAAATCGACGCGGCGGTGGATCAGGTTGGTAACCGGGTTACTGGTGGCAGCCAGCAGCCTGGCCACGGCGCTGGCGGTGGGGCGCGGGTTCACTTCCCAGATCGAGGGGGGAACCCAGGTGTTGAAATTGATCAGGGATGGGTAGAAGGTGTGGATCATAAAAAGCACGCGGGCAATTTCCTCGGCGCTGGCGGCCTGGTCCTGCGGGTACCCTGCGGGCAGGCGGGCGCGGGTGGCCTGGGCCAGATCGCTGAATGGCACCGGCCGGGGAAGCTGTTCGGCCAGGTAGACCAGGGCGGTCTTTTGGACGGGGTCATGGATGGTGAGGATGTCCTCTTTGGTCACCTCAAAGACCATGGGGGAATCGTCCGCGGTGGACACCTGATGGTCGACCGGTAGAATACGGCTGACCACGTTCAAACGCGCCAATTGGGCGAGACCCGGCTGGCGGGTGAGGGCTGCCTCCCGCCGGCAGAACAGGCTGCGCCGGAACATGCGGTTGCGCAGGAAGTCCAAGTACTGCTCGCGTTCGACCCAGGTCTGAGTATGTTTATCAAGGAACTGGCGGCTTTCATCGCTCAAATCGTGGGTGTACATGGTGGGCAGATCGCTGTCCGCCAGGTATTGCATGGCATGCCGATCAGCCATTTCTACCACCTGGGAAAAATAGAAGGGGGTATTGAACTCTTCCAGGTATTCGTGGATCCAGTACTGATAATTGGCGTCAGCATATTTGCGCATTCTCTGGATAGTTTTGCGCAGGCGGTCCCGGTAGGTTTCGTCGCCGGCGGCGGATGCCTCTTTGGCGAGGAAATCCAGCAGCTCAAGCGCCTTTTGAAAACGTTGTAGAGGCTGGTTTTCCTGGCGGATGTGAAACAGCATGATTTGGCGCAGCGCCTGTTCCATCGTCCAACCAGGCAGGACATTGTAGCTGATATAGGCCACGCCGTTGGCGGTCAGGGTCTGCCGGCAGATCTCGAAGATCTGTTCCTGGAGGTGGGCAGGGATCCACGAAAAGACGCCGTGCACCAAAATGTAATCGAAGGTAGCCTGGCCGGGCGCAAAGTCGATTAAATCCTGGCAGACCAGGCGGATATTCGACAGTTTGAGCATGTCGATATATTTTTGTCCCTGCTCGATCTGCACCGGCGAGAGGTCAATCCCTACGAACTGGCTGCCGGGCAGGGCATAAGCCATGGGGATCAGGTTGCCGCCGCCGGCGCAGCCCAGCTCCAGCACGCGGCAGTTTTCAACCGGCGGGGGTAATAACCCGAAGAGCGTGCCCACCGTGGCCAGGCGGTCCGGGTGGGTGAAATAGTGCGAGAGCGTGGCGTAGGGGATCTCGTCGTAAGATTTCCCGGCATCGCTCCCGGCGGGCGGAGTGCTGCCCCCAGTCATTTCAGCGGTGCTCCGGGTGATCTTTGGTCTGGGTATGTTCGTGGTACTGCCCGGCCTGGTGCAGGCGGTTGTGCAGGCTGCGGTGAGCAGATTCCAGCACCAGGCGCATGCGTTTGTAAACCCGGTCTTCGGCGCGCGTGCCGACCGTGTCCAGGTAAGCCAGGGAGCCTTCGATCTGGTCGAGGATAGTGACGGCGTCGGCGGCGGCCAGCAGGGCTGAACCTTGCACATTCACCATGACCGGGGTGGAATGGGCGGCGATGATCTCGGGCTTGCCGGAGTAATGCCCGCGCACCAGCAGGCCCAGCCAACAGCTCTGGTCGATTTTCACCGGCCAATGGCCGCGGCTGTCGCCGGTGGAGACGGGGACGCTCTGGCAGATTGCACCGTTGATTACCAGCTCGACGCGCGAAACCGGGACGGTCACACTGGAGACCTGCCACTCCACATCCACTGTACCCCCGCTGGCGGGCATCATGATGCGCCCGCCCATGGGCTGGCCGTCCACGCTGAATTCCAGCAGCGGGCCGTAGGTAACGAACGTCTCGCCGCGACGAACGGCGGCTTTCCAGTTTTCGTAGTTGAATTCCAACCCGGACTGGATGCGGGCGTAAGTGCGCACCGTACCCACCGCCGTGGCCGAATCCATCTTATCCGTCCCGCCCACGGCTGCCACCAGGTAGCCGCAGTTCAGGTAGCGGTACCAATCCGAGACCGAGTAGGGGTCCAGGCCGGCGTACAGGTTTTCCCAGGAAGTCATTTCGAGGGCGTCGATCTCGCCGCTGATGATGCTGGCGGCCTGTTCGGCGCGCGGGCGGGGGAAATGCGGCAGCACCACCAGGCCGCCCTGGGCGCGGCACTGCCTGGCCCACTCGGTCAGCAGGATTTCGATCGGGTCGCCGATGGCCGATTCATCCGGCCCGCCGGTGGTCATGGGGGCAATGATCGGGCCGTGATAGCCCAGCAGCGAGATATGCCCGAGGACGTGCTGACGGTTTTCGGTGCCCACCCGCACCAGGTATTCGCCATCTCCGCCGGCTTCTGGCGAGCCCCAGGTGGTCTTGCCGTCGAAATCGCCCACGTTGGTCATCAGTTCGCCCCACTGGCTGGCGAGCAGGTTAACCACGTTGACCCCCTCGGCCGACCCTTCCAGCATGGCGGAAATGGGGGAGAGGAAGTGGACATGCGTATCGGCGGTGACCCAGCCTTGCTCGCGCCAGGGCAGCACTTTTTCCACCTCCAGGAGGATTTCCTGGGTGTTGGGCGTCACCTCGACCACTTTGCGCAGCGGGCGGATTTCGAAGCCCTTGGAGACCTCGAGATAGATTTTGCCCTGCGGCAGCTTGAGGGTGGTTTCGCCGTTGATGTAAGTGCAGGCGTGGGTGCATTTCCAGTCGGCCTGGTTGACGTGCAGGAAGTCCACGCTGTAATCTTCGAACCAGGCCGGGTTGAGGATGCGGTGCCGGTCGACCGGCGCCAGGTATTCGCCCCATTGGCCATGGACGTGCAGCTTGACCGGCACGACCTTGCCGCTGGCGCGTTCGACCACACGCAGCCTGACGGGCTGGGCAGCAGGGGCAATCGGGCGCAGGACGGCGTCCGGCTGATCTTGGCTGAGCTGCGCCGCCGCCGAAACGGTGACCTGCCCGCTGGCCAGGTGGAAACAGGCTTCAGGATGGGCGGTGTATTCGAGCAGCACTTCGTTGGTAGAAACAGGGGGGACCTGGTTATTGTAGGTATCAGGCCAGGTTTCGGCAGGATAAAGCGGGCGCAAGGCCGCCGAAATGACCTGGCCCAGGTCGAGCTGCACCTGTTTGAGCAGGCCCTCTCTATCCAGCTCGGGTTGGAAGGCTGCCCCATCCGGCAGCCGCAGGCAGGCCTTGCAGCGCGCCTGCCAGCGCAGCGGCAGCGTGGCGGTGTTCCCGGCTGAAATGGCTGAAATGATGGTCACACCGGCGCCCGGCTCGAAGCGCAGGCCGGCGATGGTTTTTTCCGGGTGTGGATTTTCCCAGGCCCACAGCCAGTTCATCCAGGAGCCGCTGTCGGCCCAGGGTAAGACCCGCATCTGGCTGACTCCCCAATTGGGATCGCCGTCCTGCTCGTGGTGGGCATGCTGTGGGGCGGGTTTGTGCTGGGGGACGCACTCAAAGCAGTTTTCTCCCCAGCCGCGTTGGAACGGGCCCACCTGATAGCGGCGGCGGATGGCCACGCGTGCTTCGCTGCCATCCGTGTAGAGGAAAACGTAATCGGCAGCGTGTTCGGCCAACTGGCCCTCGCCACGCATCGGGGAAATGATCCCGCCCGGGCCTGGCGGCAGCGGCCGCACGTCCGAGGTGTGCAGGAAGACCAGCCAGCGGGCGATCAGCGGGTTGAGCGGGATGGACAGGGGCTGGTCCTTGATCACGATCACGTCCTGGATCTCAAAGGGGATGCCCCACGAGACCCCCGCCCCGCTCGGGGCGGCCGACAGGGCGGCGGCCATTGGTTGGCTGACGCCGAAATCAACCAGCCGATCCAGGCTGGCGCTGTCCTTACCCTGCAAGGGCAGCGGGAAAAACAACGAAGAGGCCGGTCCGTCGATAATTGCAGTCATTTTTTAACCTCCCAGGAATTTTAAATATCATACACCGATAAAGCAGGGCGGACAAGGCACTGCGCCAGGAAAGCGACCCCCTTGCGAAGGTTTAAAACCAGAACCTTTATAGGGCGAGTACCCTTCCAAGGTTTTTACCTACCAACCTTGCGGTAAAGGGTAAACCTTGTCTCTTGATGGTAACCTTCGCAAGGGAAGCCGACTTCCTACTAAGGTTGAAAGAAGGATGTTTCAACTTGACAGGGTCATTTAATGGTATATATAGTGTAATTATCCGATTAACTGAGGCCGACCTCCGATGATGAACCTCTATCACAACTATGGAGAGTACGATGATATTCGTAGATCAGGGCAAAATTAACGATCCCTCGGTCAACCTGGCTATCGAGGAATACCTGCTGCGGAACGTCGAGCCGGGTGAGGATATCCTGCTGTTCTATATCAACGAGCCGTCGATCATCATCGGTCGCCACCAGAATACGATCGAGGAGATCAACCAGCCCTACGTCGAAGCGCACGGCATCCACGTAGTGCGCAGGTTGTCTGGCGGCGGGGCGGTCTATCACGACCTGGGCAATCTGAACTTCAGCTTCATCACCCAAAACGCCCGAGAAAACGTGCACAACTTCCGCAAGTTCACCGAACCGGTGATCAGGGTGCTGCAGGAGATGGGGGTGCCGGCCGAGCTGAGTGGGCGCAACGATATCCTGGCGGATGGGCGCAAGATTTCCGGCAACGCCCAGTACATCACCACCAGGCGCATGTTCAACCACGGCACGCTGCTGTTCAACTCCGACCTTTCCCACGTCCAGGAAGCCCTGC
Organism: uncultured Chloroflexia bacterium; assembly: GCA_963820415.1. Classification (GTDB taxonomy): domain Bacteria; phylum Chloroflexota; class Anaerolineae; order Anaerolineales; family Anaerolineaceae; genus CAWFZT01. The sequence continues at coordinate 736,837 of CAWFZT010000008.1, forward strand.
ACGTCAAGCAGAGCAAAATCATTTCCAAGGGGATCAAATCGGTGCGAAGCCGGGTGGCCAACATCAGCGAATTCCTCGGCGCCCCGATGACGGTCGAGGAGTTCCGGGAGCGCGTGCTGACGGGTATTTTCATGGGCACCGCCGCGCTGGGCGTCCCGCAGTATCACCTGACTGCCGAGGATTGGCAGGGGATCAACAAGCTGACGGAGGAGCGCTACCGCTCCTGGGGCTGGAACTACGGTGAGTTGCCGGCCTTCAACGTGCAGAAGGTCAACCGTTTTCCTTTTGGCGAGATCGACGCCCGCATCGACGTGCAGGGCGGCGTGATCCGATCGATCAAATTCTTCGGGGATTTCTTCAGCCAGGCCGAGCCGGCCGAGCTGGAGCAGCGCCTGGTGGGGACGCGCTACGCCCAGGCCGACCTGCAGGGCGCGCTGGCAGGGGTCAACCTGGCGGATTATTTCCAGGACCTCTCACAGGAAGAATTTATTAGTTTCTTGCTTTGAAATCCAAATGCTATAATTTACTTATGGCAGTCATCGTTTCCCTGCGTGATTTAGTTGGCGAAATGCAATTGGTTTCCAGTGAAAGCCACGCTTACCTGAATCAAGTCTCTGGGGAAATGATCACCATTTTTGACGAATACATTGCCGCAGTGGAAGGAGATGAGGATTGGAGCGACCGTCACGACTGGGAAAAAGTAATTTTCGACCAAACCAAAGAAGTTTTGTCGTCGAACGACTACCTGGAACTTCCAAGCCAATTTGAACTCCACGAATATGATATTATGGAAAGATTTTGTCTCTCAATTCCAGATGAAAATTTGAGCGATATCCTTTTAAATCAAATGCGTGGTTCTGGCGCGTTTCGCAGGTTCAAGGATACGATTTACCGGTATAAGATCGAGAAAGATTGGTTCAGATTCTGTGATGAAGCCTATAAAGAAATTGCTATCGACTGGCTAGAAAGTCACGAGCTTGCGTATACTGACGACATGGACAGAGGTGCACAAAGTAGTTAAATATCCTCAGCGCGGCATGATCAATCCCATTACTGTCACGTATGGGCTGGTTTGGGGTTTTCACTTAGGAACAGATCTAAACACATGCATCCAAAAGGATAGCAGGAGCAACCATTGATGGAATCCACCGCCGCTGTACCCGATGCCCAGGCTCAAAAAGCCTACAACCGGCGCATCCTCTCCTGGGCCTGGTACGATTGGGCCAACCATGCCTATATCACCACCACGGCTTCGACCTTCTTCCCGCCCTATTTCATCGCCATCGCTGCGGCGGCTTTCATGCCAGCCGGGGCTTCAGCCACGGATGAAGCCGCCAAGGCGCTGGCGCGCGACAGCGCTTCCAACGCTTTCGCTCTGACCGTATCGGCGGCGCTGCTGATAGCAGCCATCCTGGCGCCGGTGATTGGAGCGTATGCCGATATTACCGGGCGCCGCAAGCGCCTGCTGGTGGCAACCACCATCGCCGCCAGCCTGGTATCTTCGCTGATGTTTATCCTCACCACAGGCATGTGGGTGATGGGCCTGCTGCTGTACTTCCTCACCCAGGTGACGATGAACATCGCCCTGGGCTTTTCCAGCAGCCTGCTGCCGCACGTAGCCCGCCAAGACGATATGAACCGGGTCTCCAGCCTGGGTTATGCCATGGGTTACGTCGGCGGGGGGACGCTGCTGGCGCTCAACACGGCGCTCTACCTGTTTTCGTCTAAACTGGGCATCGACAGCAGCCTGGCGGTGCGCATCGCTTTTCTATCGGTGGGGGTGTGGTGGCTGGTTTTTACCATCCCGCTGGCGCTGAGGGTGCCGGAGCCGCCCCGCACCCCCCTGGCGCATGGCAGCCGCGGCAGCGCCATGCTCGATACGCTGACCCGCCTGGCCAACACCCTGCGCGACGCCCGGCGCTACCGTGAGATGTTCAAGATGCTGATCGCCTTCTGGTTTTACATGGAGGGCATAGGGGCGATCATCCTGCTGGCCACTTCCTACGGGGCGGCCTTGCGGCTGGATACCTCCGTGCTGATCAGCACTTTGCTGATGACGCAGTTCGTGGCCTTCCCCTATGCGCTGATTTTCGGGCGCATCCCCATCCGCACTAACCGCTGGCGCAGCGCCTTCATTTCGATGTTGATCTGGACCGGGGTGACCTTCCCGCTGATGGGCCTGTATGCCAACCTGAGCGGCAAGGTCAGCGTGCCGATGACCTTCGAGCTGATCCTGGCCGACCAGGCTTTGGGGGCGTTGTTTTCCTTTCTGGTCGGGCGGCGCCTGTTTGCCGGGCTGGCAGATAAGATCGATACCAAGCGGGCGGTCATACTGGGGCTATTCATCTATATCTTGATCCCGTTGTGGGGTTTTTTCCTCAAGACCCAGGCTGAGTTTTTTATGATCGGCTGGCTGGTCGGCACAGTGCAGGGCGGCACGCAGGCGCTCAGCCGTTCGATCTACGCCTCGCTGGTGCCGCGCGCCAAATCGGGCGAATTCTTCGGCCTGTACGGCCTGAGCGAAAAGTTCGCCGGCATCCTGGGGCCCTTGCTGTACGGCCTGGTCGGCACGCTGACGCATAACCCGCGCGACAGCATCTTCTCCATCTCGCTGTTCTTCGTGGTGGGGATCATCCTGCTGGGGTGGGTGAACGAGAAGCAGGGCGCGGAAATCGCCGCAGCAGAAGAGGCCCAGATCGAGCTGGTCAAAGCTGCAGATTAATATCACCGCAAAGGCACAAAGAACACGAAGTAAAGAAAGATAAAGAAGGAAAAGAGAGAAAAAAATTATTGTTGTAATTTTTTTCTACTTTCCTCTTTCTTTTCCCTATAATGCTCTGCTCTGTTTACTCTGTGCCTCCACCCCTTCGGGTGCGCTGAAGAGCGTGCGGTGAAATCTACTTACCGCTTTGCGGTGATTATTAGATTCCCGCTGGCTTCGGGGTCGAAGGGCGCACCGTCCATCCCGCCGTAGCAGGCGAGCTCCTGGAAGCCGGCTGACAGCAGCGCCCCAGCCAACTCGCCGCGCAGCAGGGGGCGCAGGCGGGCGCTGTTAACCTGCTGCACCCATTGGTCGCCTTCCCCCCAATAAAGCGTGACAATATTGAAATTGATCAGCCCATCCGCCTCAAAATCGTAGAAGCGCAGGAAGACCCATTCGCGCCCGGCTTCCTGGTGAGCCTGTGGGTCCATCCAGCGCTGGTGTTGGGCCAGCACGGCGTCGAAATTGCGATTTTGGATCAGGAGCAGCCCGCCCGGCTTGAGGCAGGCGGCGAAATCGGCCAGGGCGGCGTCCAGCTCGGGCCGGTTGAGCAGGTGCGGCAGCGAATTGCCCAGGCATAATACGGCATCGAAGGGGAAGTCCGGCTGGCCTTGAAATTCTTGCGCCAGGGCGCCGAAACCGGCGGCGGCGAAGCGCGCCTCCACGCCTGCCGCGGCGGCGTTGGCTTTGGCCCGCTCGATCATCCCGGCGCTCAGGTCGGTGCCGGAGACGGCGTAGCCGTGCTGGGCCAGCGCTACGGCGTGCATACCCGTGCCGCAGGCGGCGTCCAGGATGGAAAGGGGCTGTCCAGGGGCCGGGTTTAGTCCTTCGAGCTGCTGCTGGATAAAGGGCAGCTCGAAGGCCAGGCGGTTGGGCCAGTTGACGAAGCGGTCGTAGTCGAGGGAGAAGGAGTCGTACATGGAAGAGGGGTCCTTTGGAGATTATTGTAAACTATTTCGGACCGGGGCTGTGGGGATGGCCTGGGAAAATATAAATTGTGAAGTACATCACCGGCAAGGTAAAACTCGAGTTGACTATTTTCAGGTTAGTAGGGCTGAAAGGGGCGTAGAGTTATCTGAGTCCCTTTTGATGTATTATATTATGTGCTATAATACATCAAAAGGAGTAAATATGAACGGACGCTACTCATTAAATTTACCTGTCGATTTAAAACAGGACGCCGAGCAGATGGCAGAACGCCAGGGTGTTTCTTTGAACCAATTGATCCTATGGTCACTGGCAGAAAAAGTTACCGAGTTGAAATCCAAAATCGATGATCCAAATTTTCCGGATATCACCTATAAACTGGATTCGGATAACCAGTTAGTCCCCTATATCAAAGGGAAAGGGATCCGGGTACAGACACTGGTGATTGCCTTTGCTGAGTGGAAAGAATCGGCGGCCGAGCTATCCAGGCAATATGACCTGCCCCAAAAAATGGTCAAACAAGCGCTATCTTTTTACGAGGCGCACAAAAAGGTGGTGGATGCCCTGATCGATTCGAACAGTGAAGCAGAACCCATCCATGACTAAACCCAAATTACACCTGGATATGGATACATCCCGCCGGGATGTCTACCGGGCATTGGTAAAAAAGGGCCAGTATGTCACCCGCACTCCCAACCCGGATGTAGGCCAGGAAGTAAGTGACGAATACCAGCTATTGTGGGCCACTTCTCACCGCCGGATATTATTCAGTTTTAATGTGAAAGATTATATGCGCCTGGCGAAACTGCATCCTTACCATAGCGGCATATTATTGGCGAATCAAAAATCAACCCGCCCGGCTCAATTGATTTCGGTTTTAGACCGCATTCTCAACGAAACATCTGCCGAAGACTGGATTGGGCAGGTTCACTGGATTAACGACTTTGGTCACCTCTGAAATTCACGCCTCATGCATGATCCGAGCAAATTAGCCAGAAATTCTATATGATTCAGATCCATAGAAAAAGAGAGTTGCATGGATAATTTTATTGGGGGGCTACCGGAAGATCAGAGGATAATTCTCAGGGTGCCTTAAGGCCTCAATTTCCATATCCACATCAAGTTCAGGCCATTGAATTTCTTCTTCGTCAAACCGAAAATTAAATATTTGCTCAATTTTAGCTTGTTTGAACGCCGGATAACGGTCAAATGAAACAAAATATTCTTTCTCTGGAAGCAATATCCAGAAACCATCGCGTTCAATATTGGTTATTTCTATGTTACCAGTAAAAATGTTTGTGCCAGGCATCTTCAAACTCCTGTTGATGAGATTGAATGACTTTTAGAATCTCATTAATTTCATATTGGCGAAAATCCTTATAAAATGAAAGTTCAATATCAGGCTCCAGCCAAAATTTGGCTTTCCCGTTATCGGACTCTACATGGATATGCATTCGCGTTTCTTCGTTGCTGTTAAAATAAAATCGGTAGGAACCTTCTTTTAATATTGTCGGAGACATTTTATTCCTTACAAATATTATAAACCATCAAAACAAAATTACATAAACTGATCTCATTTACCTGGTATCTGGCCGGGTCGTTCGTCCCCAACCCCTCGGTCGGCGGCGTTGGCGATCCACGGCGTCGCTTGCGCCTTGACCGCTTTGGGCAACGGCCCGTTCAGCGTGACCACTTTCTGAAACTCATGCAGGGCATTAGCATAGGCGTCACCGGCCACCGGGTCGAAGATGAACAGAAATGAAACGCCCTACCAGCCACGCCCCAAGCATGCCTGCCTACTTTGTCTGCTTCGTATTCAACCATCATTTACAATTTGTGCCGTTCTATCATCGTGAGTGTCACCTGTATGTTCATCAGGTGACATTTTCGCTGAACAGCGGGGGTGTCAAATTTGCTGAACAACAACACATCAGCCTGCCTGCCTTGACCTATCCCTGTGCGATGGTAAAATAAGTGTAATATTGCGGGCGTGGCCAAGTGGTAAGGCATCAGCCTTCCAAGCTGATATTCGCGGGTCCGAATCCCGTCGCCCGCTCTAAAGAAGATGTATGTTTTAAGTCCTAAGTCGCCAGTGAAAAGCTAAAAGCTGACAGTTATTAGCTTTTAGCTGTTATCGACATCCTGGCGAACTTCTCGCCGCAGGCAGGATTATAATTATCGCATGAGCGACCCGCTGCCCTCACCGCGCATCCAACGCCTGGTGGCCTGCTTTCCGACCACCGGCAAAGAGAAGACCTGGTATCCCAACGGGGCCGACAAACCCGCTGTGCTGCTGTGCGAGTATTTCCAGACGGCCGGCGAGGAGCCTCTGCCGCTGCGCTACGCCCATGGCCTGGAAGACGTGTCCCTCACCTTGCTTAGTTTAATAAATCATTAGTAAATCTTAAACTTAATTTTAATCTAAGCATTGTAAACTAAAATCATATTCTATATTTTCGTCAGGAGTGACCATGAGAAAGCCGCCTTTTTACGTATTAATTCTGGTTCTTGCAATGTTCGCCAGCGCCTGTATGCCGTTTACTGCACTGGCGCCAACCGTCCAGCAGTCGGGCCCCAAGGCCGCGGATGTCACGCAGGCTACCACTACCCCACAGCCGATCACCGCCGAGCCCCAGCCGACCATCACGCCGACTTACATCGTCGAATCGGCCGCCGGAGCAGACCAGCCGGATGAGATCACCGGCAGTTTCCAATACACCAACCCGTTTGTCGTCGAGACTTATTTCGTCGAGCAAGCGGTGGCTTTGAACGATATGCATGGCTTTGTGATCCGCGACCTGCTCTGGACGCTGCCGATCGCCGGGCAGACATTAGGTTACCTGAAGATCGACACCAAGACGAAAACCGGCGCCTTTCAGCTTTCCCTGCCGGAGCGCCCGCTGGGGACTCTGAATAAATTCGGGACGAGCAGCCAGGGAGTGGAAATTTTTGCCGTGGCGTACTCGCCCAACCTGGCGGGTGGCCCCTTCTCCGAAGGGGATGACCCTTCCAAGGGCTGGCCGAGTTACCTGGCTTCGGTGAAGACCGATACCCAACGGCAGGAAGAAGTTACCGGCGGCAAACTGGTCGTGTGGGCCCCAGACGCCAACCAGATGTTCCCCACCGGGTTTGGACCGGATGGGCTGCTCTTCACCAAGGACGATCCACTGGCGGTTTTGCCGGCCGGCTGGTCGGTGATCGATCTGGACCAGAAGCCGTTCGCCATCGACCGTGAGGCGGTGCCCCAGCTCACCCTGTACGAGCCCACCGACATAGCGCTGAAAGATTACTCTAACAATTCGTACAGCGTGGCGTTCCAGAAATTAGTTGATTTTGCCAAGACCAACTATGCCTTCAACGATATCCCGGGCAAAGCGCCCAACTGGGACCAGCTCTACGCCCATCTTGCCCCGCAGGTCAAAACCGCCGAAACCAACCACGACGCGACGGCTTTCTACCAGGCGCTGTCGGACTTCACCCTGGCCTTTAATGATGGCCATAGTGATCTTGTTGGCGGGCAGATCGGCCGGCAGGTGAGATCCAAAGCCTACTCTGGCGGATACGGCTTCTCCATCCTGGAAACCAACGACCAGAAAGAGATCGTGGTCTTCGTGACGCAGGGTGGGCCGGCTGAAGCGGCTGGAATGAAGGTCGGCGCCGAGGTGACCCAGTTCAACGGTACGCCAATTCTGGATGCCATCAGCAAGGTCAAGCCTCAGATAGACCAGGGCTTTTCCACGGATAGCGCCCGGCGCTACCAGCAGGTGCGCTATTTGACGCGCGCCCCGCTCGGTACGACTGCCTCGGTGACCTTTACTAACCCTGGCGAAGCCTCCCAGACGGTCAACCTGACCACGGTGCAGGAAACCGACAGCTTTTCCTACACCTCGGTTTACCATGGTTATGACCCGAACGCCCTGCCGGTCGAGTTCAGCATCCTCCCCTCGGGCGTGGGGTACATCAAGATGAATTCTTTCGATGACGACCTGAACCTGATCATACGCCTGTTCCAGCGCGCCCTGACCACTTTCCAGGCCAACCAGGTGCCTGGAATTATCATAGACATGCGCACAAATCCAGGCGGGTCGCAGCTCGGGTTAGCGGGGTTCCTGACCACCAACACCATCCATGTGGGGCAGCTCGAATACTTCAATACGAATACAGGCAAGTTCGAGCCCTTCGGGGCGCCGAACGATTTTACCGCCAACGTGGAGCAGTATAAATTTAACAAAATGGTGTTGCTGGTTGGCCAGGGCTGCGCCAGCGCCTGCGAGCTGGAAGCCTACGGCTTCAGCCAGGTGCCCGGCATGATTGTGGTTGGGCAGCGCCCGAGCGCCGGCGTGGAAGCCGAAGTTGGGCGCGGGCAGTTCAACCTGCCGGAGGGCATGTCGTTCCAGATGCCCACCGGGCGCGAAATCCTGCCAGATGGCAGCATTTTCCTGGAAGGCAAGGGCGTCCAGCCGACGGTGAAGGTGCCGATCACGGCCGACAGCCTGACCTCTGGGAAAGACACGGTGCTGGATGCGGCGGTGAACCAGATTACCAATTCGAGCAGCTCGGGGACGTTTGCGGTAGCGCCATAGACTGACTTTGTCCTTCTGGCCGGCCGGACATGATAGTACTCGGCCAGTCAGAATTTATGTCTTTGCGAACCCCCGTCCTCTACTAGAAGAAAGTCACAACCAAAAGAAAGGGGGTGAAGCAATCTCTGACCCGACCAGAGATCCCTTATCGCATACCGAGATGGCTTCGTCTATGATATAATTTTTTTGCTCAATGCCGGGCCCGTAGCTCAGCGGCAGAGCGCGCGGCTCATAACCGCTTGGTCGAAGGTTCGAATCCTTCCGGGCCCACTTTTTGTACTTCGTATATTTTCCGAGATTATCTCGAACTTTATTGGTAGGTGGGAATTTGCATAACAACAGGCAATTGTGGAATGATCCATTGGTCAAATGGCTGTATAATTTTCCTGTATGTCAGGTTGTTCAAGTAATAAATAGGCGGCAAATGGAGGAATAAGATGAAACTATCCCCACCGAAACAGGTTACCTGGTTCGTAGCTCTAGCGCTTGCTGTACTCGGATTGCTTGGGTATACACATACAATAGCTGCACTCACCCCTTATGCATTTTGGCTTGCCCTAATTGCTGCAGCGCTCATGCTTATAGCAACCATAACTAAAGGTCTATAATTCATGCCCAATCCAAGGGCTGCTTCGCGTTTAAGGCCTGGAACGTGACAGCTCCGCAGTTTAAGGGGTGATGTCTTTATATTTAAAGTTATCCTGGAGGGTATATCGACCTCCTGATAAATTTAAACAAAGTCCGTTCTCAAAATGCCGCCCAACTGGAATTGAACCTTGAACCTCTTGGTAGCAGGTTCGATCCCCGCCGGGCCCACAGAATTGCAGATTGTAGATTGAGGATTGTTGATAAAAGATTGGTCGCAGGCACCATTGAGTTGTGATATTCAAATCCCGCAGAGCCCATATTCACAAAAAAAGCATTGGTTACCGAGTTTTTTCTGGCGCTCTGAAAGACATCAGAGGATTGCAATGGAGGTAATTTGATGATTAACCTTCAGAAACTCAAATTGAAGTTCATCACAAATGAAGCCGGACAACAAACGGATGTCATCCTGTCGATCGAGGCATTCCGCGAACTGATCGAGGATATGGAAGACCTGGTAGCGATTGCCGAACGCCGGGAAGAAGGTACCATCTCTCATGATAAACTGATCGCAGAGCTAAAAAGAGATGGCTATTTATCGGATTGAATGGAAGCATTCTGCAGTTAAAGAACTCAAGAAGCTTCCTAAAGAAGTCATCCGTAAGATATTAAAAACAGTTGATGAACTGGCTGAAGATCCATTTCCGAGGGGGATGAGGAAACTGGTAGGTTCAGAGCATAATTTTCGCGTGCGGCTGGGAAATTACCGCATAATTTACAGTGTTTTTGAAACCGTGTGCATTGTGGAAATTGTGCGAGTTGGGCATCGAAAAGACATTTACCAAGGGTGATCGGAGTCCATTTTTCGGATCTTAATTACATCTTGGTGACCCCGGGCGATCCGAGTGGAAAGATCAGCCAGGCTGGCTACGTGCTTTAAGGGCCCTTAGCGTGCAGTGAACTGGGGCTAACCTACACAATTGAAAATTGTAGATTGTTGATTTATGATTGGTCGCATACCATCGCACTACACACTTTCATGTGCATCGAGAGATGGTGGGAGGACAATCCATGATCGCAATTGAAACCAGGCGGCTGTTTCTAGGGATCATTTTTATCCTGACGTTGATCATCAGCAGTTGTAAGCCTTCCCCCCCGCTGCCTGAAGGAACTCTCTCAAATTCTACCGTCGAGGGAGAACCGGAATTGGTGCTGATGGCAGGTCATTACCAATCAATAACCACCAGCGGGAATCAAACCATCGTAGAGGAAGAGGGTTCCTACGTAGTAAAGGGCAACCAGATCACTTTTTCCATGGAAAAAGGCAGCGATATCCTCCTCATCGCCTGCGGTTCAACGACCGTACCCTACACCTATAAATGGAGCTATGACCAGCAAACCAGGATTGTAAAGTTTGTCAATGTGAACGATCCCTGTGACACACGCCAGAGTCGGCGTAAGTCAGGTGCATGGGTTTTGAAAGTTGCTGTCGCAACACCATAAGCATCAGAGCAGCGCCCCCGGCATTTCGCCCAGGTCCCAAGCGCCCATGTAAGGCTGGCTGCCCCACTCTTCCGGTGAGTGGAACAGCAGGCCGGGCAGGTCGAATAATTCTTTGCCGTCTCCCAGCCAATCCAACACCGCTCGACGCAGCGAAGTGTCGCGTGGGGCCCTGGCCGGGTCGAATTCTGTTTCGCTGAAGACGAAACTCCACAGGAACCCCGGCCCACCCGGGTGTGGGAAGAGGTAAAACTCGCGCTGGAAGCGCACGATGTTACTTTCGGCCGGCAGAATCTGCTGAAGCTGGGGGGTGAAAAACCAGGTGTGGCAAAACGTGGCTTTAAACGGGCGTTGAGGGTACTGGTCGGGGAAAAAGTCGAAAGCCTGGCGCAGGGAGTCCCGGCAGGCTTCGATGGTGAGGGGCGCATAGCGTGGGATATGGACGTCCAGCACCGGGTCGCCCCGACGCAGCAGGCACTCCCACTCAGGGCGCGGCAGAAACACCTGCGGCTTGAGCACATTTCCATAGGGCACGACCGGGTTCCCACGCCAACCACCGGCGCTTTCGGTGAACGTCGCTTGCCAGGTCTCCGCCGAAGGTGGTTCGGCCTCGACCGGCTGGTCATCGTCGAGATGGACCCGCCCTGCGCCCAGGGCACAGCCGTCCGCTCGCAGTTTTACCTCGGGGTCGGCCAGCAGAAGCACCCGTCGGGTAATTTTATGGCGGAAGGCGGCCACGCCGAATTCAAAATCCGCCAAGGCATACTGGAGGCGTCCCAGGCGAAAAAGCTCACCGGTCAGGTGAAGCCAGATCCACATGAAGCGGTCAAAACCCCACCGCCCGGTCCGCTCGTAGACATAAAACAACCACAGGCCGAAATCGCTCATGGTGGCGTCGAACACCTCCGCCCCAATGCCGCGGCGCAGATATTCTTTTTCTGCATACGGCAGGGCGGACATGTAGGCCAGGACGTAGAACAGGGAGGTGGCCTCGCCGAAAACCGATTGCACGGTTGGGTCGAACGGTAAGGGCGACCACTGGCGGCGCCATTCCCCGCGCAGGGCGGTCGCTTCGTGAAACGAGGCAAAGATGGGTAAAAGCGTGCTGTCATCCTTGACCTGGCGGGCGATACCGGCCAGCTCGGCCGCGGCTTGTGGGGCGACGCCGGCTCGTTTGCTCCAGTAATGCAGCCTGTCTTCATTCAGGATTTCGATGTCCATGCAGACCTCTTCCAAAGGGGATAGGATGAATTATCGCACGAAAGATCTCAGCCATGAGCGCAATTCTTTTGGTTTCATATAATTCCAGTCGAAGACACTCCCGCCTGATAAGTAAAACATGATATGATGGGCAGGTCTCAGGTGTGGAAGCTCATGAGTTCAAAAATTCTCAGAATCCTGGTCCTGGCGTCATTATGCGAAGGCGTGGCGGGGCTGGCCTGGCTGATGGCGAACCCATCCAAGCAGGCCAACGCCCGCCTGTTGGGCTATTCGTACCTGCGCCTGGGCCTGGCAGGCGGGGTGGTGGTGACCTTGGGCGTACTGGCAGCCCTGGCCTGGGGCGGGATCAAGTACGCCGGGTTGGTCGACCGTTATCTCCGGGATGGGGACCACCTTTATTTCATCCAAACTGGCCTGCTGGCTGGCGTGCTCAATGCCATGGCCAGCTTTGTCTTCTCATGGCTTTTCATCCCGCCCAATTTAAGACCGGTAATCGCCTGGGCAGGCCTGATTTTCCTCCAATCCTGGCTGGCAGTCGCCTTCACCTACCGCCAGGTGTACCGGCAAAAAGATTTTTCCCGGCGCTACCGCCTGCTGCCAGCCTGGAGCGATCTCGAACAGGTGCAAAAGAAAGTCCTGCTGGTCTTACTGGGGTTGGGCTTGATTTATTTCGCCCTGTTTATCCCCTTGAATCTCACCGGCGCCAACGACGAGCACACCTTCTCCATCAAAGGGGGCGATGAGAATGTCATTTACCCGGTGGTGACTACCATGTACCAGCCCGGCGAGACTTTCAGCGGTACCCTCTACCATATTTTCATCTACGAGGATTACCATTACGGGTATCCGTTTTACGCCCTATCGGCGCTGACCCTGCTGCCGGTACGGCTGGCAGCCGGGCCGCAGTTCATTCACCTGACGCAGGTCAACCTGCTGCTGCTGCGCCAGTTCGTCAGTGTGCTGCCCATTATCCTGGCGGCGCTCGTCCTGGTTTACCTGGCGACGCGCTTTCGCAAGCTGCTTGCGGCAGCCGGCCTGTTCGCCCTGATCCTGTCTATTCCAGGCGTGGTCAGGTATAACCACAATTTCTGGCACCCGGACGCGCTCAACCTGCTCTTTATCGTCCTGACCCTGTATTTCCTCGACCGGGACCGGCTGCGTTTCGGGCGGAATTTCTACCTGGCTGCGGTGGCCTGCGGGCTGTCGGTCGCCACACGCCTGTACGGGTTCTTCTTCTTCCTGGCCATTGCCGCCTACCTGCTGGTTGGCCTGGCCAGGCGCAGTCTTAGCCGCTGGCAGGTATTTGGAAAGGCGGGCCTGTTTGCCGGGTTGATGGTAATCACGATCCTATTCTCGGACCCTTTCCTGTTCAGCGCCAGCGCCAGGGCCAACCTGGTGCGCATCATGCATGAAAAACGTACCGAGATGGTTTACGGTTACAACGAACCCGACCCGCAGCAAATCTACCGCACCGGCTGGGCGGCCTGGCTGCCTTTCTTTGAAGAAGGTTACGCGGCCAATTTCTTTTCTATTTTCCTGCTGGCGTCGCTGATCGTGGGAACCTGGTTAGGTGGGCAGGACCCGAAGGGCGGGCAGGGCGGTCATGGCCAGAGCCAAATTTTCAACGGGATGCTGCTGGGCTGGGTGGTCGTGCTGGCGGGATACCTGGTGTATTTCGTGGCGGTAAAATCATCCCAATATATGCTGCCCCTGTTCGTGCCGTTCTACGCGGCCTCCTTTTCGATCCCTGTGTCACTGGAAGGCAGCCGGTTTCCAGCGGTGGCGCGCAAATCAGCCTGGGGGCTGGCCATCCTGGCCTGCCTGGCCCAGTTCACCATCCAGATTGTCAAACTTCCCCTTTTTTTACGATAGCAGTAACTATCCCATGTGGATAAAATCTTACAAAAGCTGCGACCAGAATGAGGTAGCCTATGCCGCGCAAACCTAACGTCGAGGAATTACGCAAGGACAAAGACCTGGAAGGTCTGATGTACGCCCTGCGTTATCCGGGCAGCGCATTGATACGCGCCCAGGCCGCCCAGGCGCTGGGCCAGTTGAATGACTCCCTGGCGGTCGAGAGCCTGATCCGTTCCATGCGGCTGGACCCGGCGATTGAGGTGCAGGTCATGGCGCGCCAGGCGCTGGAAGAAATGTTCGGCGCCAACGCCCAAAATGTGATCCAGGCTTATCCCATTTACCCCGATGAAGCGCCCTGGATCGTTGAAACAACGGCTGGCGTTCCAGAAGCGGACACAGAATTCGAAGCTGAGGGGGATGAGGAATCTGACCAGGATGAGGAGGAGCAGGACGGCGAGGAACCCGATGAGCAGGAAAATGGATGGACCTCGGATGACCTGGGCTCCCTGGTGACCGTCTTGAGAAGTGAACGGGACCCGCGCCTGCGCCTGCGCGCCGCCCGGGCGCTGGGCAAACTCGGCGCCACTAACATGCATGCGGTGGAAGCCCTGGCAGCGACCGCCCTGTGGGGTGAAGGACCCAGCATACGCGCGGCAGCCCTGCAAGCCCTGGTGAAAATCTATGGGGATGAAGAAACCGACCGGCTTTTGGAAACCTTCCAGGAGATGCATAGTTTGCAGCCTGACTCGCAGGCGGCGCTCGAAGCTGACCAGGGCGAGGAAGAAATCGAGGAGGAACCTGAGGAAGAACCCGAAAAGGACACATACGCCCAGGGGCTGCCGCCGCCCATTCCTTACTCTCAGCACGAACCCGTCATCCGCGACGAAGGCGCCGGACACCTGCGCCAGGTGCTGTGGATTGGGATTATCCTCCTGGTCGTCCTGGGGCTGGTGGTGGTATTTACCTACTACAAGTAAAGGAAAATCCTTACTTCCTGATTTATTCGTATCATTCAACTCTTCGTCCTATTCGAGATGAATCTTTCAGGCAGCCAATAAAGTGAGAGGTGCCATAATGCCTCGTGAAGAAACCAACCCTTTTCCCCAGGAAATTCTCGATTGGTACACAAACACATACAAAGAATCCAACCGGTTGACGGGTGGATTGGGACTGATCGAGCAGGTGCGCATTCGTGAGCTGATCCTGCGCCACCTTTGCCCGCCCCCGGCGGTGGTCTACGATCTGGGCGGCGGCACAGGGGCGCATTCGTTCTGGCTGGCCGGGTTGGGCTATATGGCCCACCTGGTGGATATCGTGCCGCTGCACATCGAGCAGGCCCGGCTGGCAGCAGAAGAACCCCAGGCGCCGCAACTGGCCAGCCTGCGGGTGGGGGACGCCCGCAAGCTGGAATTTGAGGATGAGTCGGCAGATGCCGTGCTGCTGTTTGGCCCGTTGTACCATCTGACCGAACGAGACGACCGCCTGCAGACGCTGGCAGAAGCCAGGCGGGTGCTGCGACCCGGTGGGGTATTGTTCGCCTATGCCATCAGCCGGTACGCCTCGACTATTTATGGACTGTTGCACGGGTTGGTGTGGGACGCCGATTATTTAAAGATGATCGACCTGGAACTGGCCAGCGGGCAGCACCGTAAGCCTGAAAACCTGAACGTGTTTACTACCGCTTTCTTCCACCACCCGGATGAACTGCGGGCCGAACTGGACGAAGCCGGGATGCTGCTGGATGAGATCGTAGGAATACAAGGGCCGGGCTGGATCGTTCCGGATTTCGAGGCGAATCTGAAATCAGCCGAGCGCCTGGATATCCTGGTGGAGATCGCCCGGCGCATGGAAAAAGACCCGGTGGTCAGCCCACACATGCTGGCAGTTGCCCGCCGGCCAGGTTGAAATCATTCCCAATAAGCTCCGGATAGGTGTAAAATCCGCCTGATGCCTAGATTCTTAGTGGTAGTATTGACAATTTTTATGCTGGTGACTGGCTGCCAAACCGAAAGCCAAAAAAGCGGTGGGATGGCCGGAGCCTTCTATAACGCCAACATCCTCCCGGCAAACTTGCCAACTGCGAGATCCTTCGCCAGGTCTCAGGAGGACATTTCCCTCGCCAGGCCTTCTGTGACGGTCGCTCCCTTGTCTAAAACCACAGAGAGATCCTTCGCCAAGCCTCTGGATGACATTTCCTTTACCAAGCTTCAGGGTGACATTACCCGCCCTACGGCTACTCTGACGCCTCAGCCAACCTCTTCTCCAACACAGGCGCCCTGCACTGAAACGCAGGGGACGGTCGTGGCCAGCCGGATGGTAACCGACCTGCTGCCGGCCGCCCTGGATTTCCGCGTTTACCTGCCTCCCTGCTATAGCGACCACCCGCCGGTGGGCTACCCGGTGCTGTACTTGCTGCACGGGCTGAATGATAACGATGAGCAGTGGGTAAAGATAGGAGCCCCGGCGGCAGCGGATACCCTCATTTCCTGCGGAGAGGCGCCGGCGTTCCTGATTGTGATGCCGCAGGAAGCAAGCTGGCAGCTCGACGCGCACGTTTCCAATTTTGGCAAGGCGGTGGCCACCGCCCTGGTGCCATGGATCGACCAGCATTACGCGGCCTGCGGCGACCGGCTGTGCCGGGCCATCGGCGGGTTGTCGCGCGGCTCGGGCTGGGCCATCCGCCTGGGGTTCACCTATCCGGACTTGTTTGGCGCCATCGGCGCCCATAGCCTATCCCTGTTTGACGGGGACTACGATGAACTCTCAACCTGGCTGGGAAGCATCCCAGCAGGATCAACCCCGCGCCTGTATATCGATATCGGCAATATCGACGGAGCGCTGGGTTATGCCAGCCTCTTCGAAGCCCACCTCAACCAATTGAATTTCGCCCATGAATGGCACATTTTCGAGGGTGGGCACAGCCAGGATTACTGGCGCGCCCATGTGATGGACTACCTGAAGTGGTATACCCAACCGTGGATGTATATCCAGGTGGGGTCCCAGTGATTACGGCGTGGTGACGTAGAAATAATCACGCGGGTAAGGGCTCAGGTAGCGTTCCAGGTTGGACGCCATTTCTTTGGGGAAAAGGGCTACGGGTGCAAGCTTGCCGTTATCTACCTTGAATGTGGTGAAGTGCACCCAGAAGTTGTTAATATCCAACTGCATAGCCGCTTGCGGGTTCACGGCTTGCATGGCTTTGGCCAGATCGGCGATGTCGATATACGGGCCAGCAAAATAATACAACGTCCTGCCGTCCTGGCTGATCGCCAGGCCCGAGCGCCAGGTAACCGTCTCGCCGGAGATGGTAAAGCCCCATTGGGTCGGGTCCTCGACAGCTGTATTCAACTCCCCGTTCTGGATCACCAATGGTCCATTTTGCCGGAAAGCGACTAGGTCCGGGGAATCGGTGATATCTTGGCCCCACACACCTAAGCGGATATGCCCATCCCGATAAATGGCCAGGGTACCCAGGCCATTTCTGGGTGGAGCCGAGGTATAGCCATCCGCCATGGCGCCGAAGTCGCCTTGTTTATATTTGAAACCACCATTAAAGGTAGCCAGCAGTTTCCCCGGCAGTAAATCCTGGGCGGGGATCTTACCGGTGCCCATTTTTTTTATGCCTGGGGCGTACGGCTCGGCAAAACCCAGTACGAAATGCAAGCGCGTCTGTGCGAGATCGAAAGCAACGATCCCCGTATCGGCGTAAGGACGTTTGGCATCCGGTTGTACGAAGGTGCGGTAAGCCAGTGTGCGGCCCTGGGTATCCTGGATATACGGCTCCCAGACAGCCACCCCCAGCAAAACGCCCAGCGGCGTCACCGGCGGCGGCGTCCAGGCTGGGGCGGCGGAGGGGGTAGGAAGAATGATGACCCCGGTTGACGGCTGGGTTGGGACCGGTGTGCTGGTCGGTCTTTCCGAATGATAAGGTGACAGAGTGGCAGCCGGAACAGGGGTGGCAGCGGCGGAGATGGCCCAGGGTGAAGCCGGCGGGGCCAGGCCCAGCTTGTATTCCAGGTTACGAGCGCTGTCTTCTACTTTGAACAAGACCGTTTCAAGCACAACAACTACCTGGTCGCCAACAATTTTACGCAGGAAATCTGCCCCGTAGGCCGATACTGCCGGGGATAACCCCACTAGCAGCAGCGACCCTGCCATACAGAGACAAAGGGTTATCAGGCATCCGGTAAGGAATAGAACTGATTGCCTGCCTCTCATATCTCCTCACTACCTCTCTAAAGTCCGGACAGGACGAGGACCACCATCGTCCCGAGCATGTAGATCGAAGCGCCCTTGTACAGAGCAAAATTCAGCTTTTCCCCAGGTTTGAGGATACTCAACGCCACCAGTGCAATTAACAGAACCCCCAGGATGGCGAGAAAGGCCAGCAAGCCGGCTGGAAGGGATAATTTTATCCCCACGGCGAGCATCACCAGCACATCCAGCATGGTGGACCCGGCAATCACCAACCGGGTGACCCCTCGACCGAAGCGGGAAACGAAGGTGGGGATGCCAGCAGACTGGTATTCGGCGGCGTATTTAATGGCGAGGGTCAAATTGTGGGTGGGAATCCACAGCAAAATGCCCAGCATCAACAGCCAGGCGGTGGCATCGCCCACACCGGCGGCCAATACGCGCCCGGCCAGGATGGGCATACCGCCCGACAGGCCGCCGAGGAGGATCGCGTAGGGCGAGCGCCGTTTGAGCCACAGAGAATAAACCACCAGGTTGAGAAACAGGCCGGCGCTGACCACCGCACCATAGGCCAGACCAATCAACCAGGCCCAGGCAATACCCGACAGGGCGAAAAGCGTCCCCAGGCCAACAACTTTACCGAGGGAAACCTGGCCCATGGGCAGTGGGCGCCGGGCGGTGCGGGGCATGCCGGCATCCAGGTCTCGGTCCAGCGCCATGGTCAGCACGGTGCTGCCGGCTATAGCCAGGAACATGCTGCCCACCAGGCCCAGAAAAGGACCTGCGTCGCCAAAAAGGTGATCGCCGGTGGCATAACCGGCGATGGCGGTGAGGAGCAACAGCCCGGTCTGCATCACCTTGACCAACCTCCAGTAGACCTTCACCCGCTCCAGCACTTTCCGGGCAAGAGAAGGTTCTCGTTTTTTTACGGGGTCGAGGGGGTGGATGTCTTCTCTAAGCTGCATAGGTTGGCCATCCGCGGGTGAGGCGAACTGATCAGGTTCACTATTGTAAAGGAAGGGCCTGTTTTGTACAAGACAGGGAAAGCAGTAGCGGGTCTTATTGGCTAGGCCCCCAAAGGGGGAAACCTTCGCAAGGGACGCTTCGCCAGGGAGACTGTTCAGCATGACAAACGGTTGGGATGAGGTCTGCCTGGCGGATAACCTTGCACTATCCAAGACCACAGCAAAATGATAGGATGAAGGTCTATCTCGACTGGGAGAATAGCTATGAATATCCTGGTTATAAATTGTGGTAGTTCGTCGCTCAATTACAAAATTTACACCCCCGGCCCGGCTGGATACCTGGAAGTCGCCTGCCGGGGCAAAGCCCACCGGGTAGGCATACAGGGCAGCGAGCCGGCTTTCATCGAACATCACCTGGGCCTGGAGTCAATTCGCAAAGAAACCGCCATCCCCGATCACCGCACGGCTGCGAATCTGGTGCTGGATTTCATCGACACCCACTGCCTGGAGATCAACGCCATCGGACACCGCTTCGTGCATGGCGGAAGCACTTTCCAAGGCTCTGTTATCCTGGATCGGGTGGTACGCCAGCAGTTGCAAGAACTACTGGCCCTGGCGCCGATGCACAACCCCAACTCCTTGAGCGTGATCGACGTGTGCCAGCAGCGCCTGCCCAGCGTTGCGCAGTACCTGACCTTCGACACAGCCTTCCACGCCTCCTTGCCGGAATGGTCTTATCGCTACGCCCTGCCTGTGGAGGTGAGCCGCAAATTTAACTTGCGTAAATACGGCTTCCACGGGCTTTCGTACCAGTTCATCAGCACTCAAATGGCCACGTACCTGGGCAAACCGCTCGAAGAGCTGAAACTAATTGTCTGCCACCTGGGCACCGGCGGGTCAAGCATAGCGGCCATTAGCAAGGGCCAGTCGCTGGATACTTCCATGGGCTATTCGCCCCTGGCAGGGCTGATGATGAGCACTCGCACCGGCGACCTGGACCCTCTTCTGCCGGTGTATATGCTGGCCAACCTGGGCTATTCCAGCCAGGCGCTCGACGACCTGTTTAATAAAAAGAGCGGGCTGCTGGGCGTCTCGGGCATTTCCAGCGATATGCATGACGTGCTGGCTGCCTCCCAGGAGGGCGACGACCGGGCCACCCTGGCGGTTGAGATGTACACCTACCGCCTGCGTAAGATGATCGGCGCCTACACATGCCTGCTGGGCGGAGCTGATGCGCTGGTGTTTACTGATGCCATCGGCGCACAAATCCCACACGTGCGGGCGCTGGCCTGCCAGGGCTTGCAGTGGTGCGGCATCGCTATGGACGCGGTGGCCAACGCAACCGCTCCCACCGGCCAGGTGGCTGAGATCGGCGCAGCAGACAGCCGCACACGCATTTTCTCAGCGCCGACCGACGAGGAGTTGGTGATCGCCCAGGAAGGCTTGAAGCTGCTGAAAGAGGTGGGCTATGCTGGTCTTTGAACCGGGTTTCGGGAAATATAATTGGTATCGGATCGAGGAAGAGGCCATCCTGCAGGGGTCGGTTGAGCTCTATCCGGGAAAAGTGAGCCTGGAAGCCCCCAACCTGAGTCAGGAATCTGACCGGATTGGTTACGTGCTGCCGCATGGCGCCGGTGAATTCTCGCACATAGCTACTTTTATCACCCCTGAAACGTTGGCCAGGGTCGAGCGCTGCCTGCCGTTCTGGCCCGAGCAGAACCTGATTACCCTGCAACTGATGCAGGATGGGTTGATGCGCTTTCCCAAAACGCCCCAACTACTACTGTGCGAAACGGCTTTATTTGCCCACCTGCCGGCCTGGGCGGGCGCCTATGCCCTGCCGGCCGAGCTGCACGCCCAGGGGCTGCGGCGTTATGGCGGGGACGGCTTCACCCACCAGTGGACCTGGCAAAGTACGTGCAGTGAGCTGCCCGAGCCGCGCCGCCTGGTCAGCATCCACCTGTGCGACCGCCCTAACCTGGCCGCCATCACCGGCGGGCAGGCAGTGGAGACCAGCCTGGGCTTTACACCGGTCGAAGGACTGCCCTCACTGGCCAGCAGCGGAGACGTAGACCCGGAGATCGTGCTGCTGCTGAACCGCCAGGGCATACCTGCGGCAGGTATTTCTGACCTGCTCCTCCACCAATCTGGCTGGCAAACTATTGCCGGACCAGGCCGGTTGGTTGACCTGTTCAGAAAGGATGGGCTCGTTTTCCAGATGTTGCGCGCCGGGATCCTGAAGGCATTTGGCGCGGCCGCGGCTGCCCTGGGAGGCGTGGATGGCCTGGTTTTCACCTGTGATGAGCGCAGCCGCTGGCTGGCTTTCATGCATACGATCTGCCAGGATTTAGAGTTTGCCAACCTGAGCCGGCTGGATCAACTGTACACCAGCCAGGATGGGGCTTGGGCGCTGAGCGGCCCGCATTCGGGGGTTAAGGGGCTGGCGCTGGAAGCCAGTTATAGCCGCATCCTTTACGATTTGTTCGCCGGGATCAATGTGAAGGATTGAGAGCGGCAGGAATTGCATGTGCTCTCCAGTTACTTTATAATAGTGAAAAGGATTGGACGGAGGTTATTATGGCAATCCACAATACTCAGGAAGAACGCCTTTTAATCAAGTTGGTTGACGAAATGCCCATGACGGACGAGGTCAAACAGGGGTGGGTTGAGCAAATTAAAACCCATGGCTTGAACGAAGAGCTGGCCCAAGAGATGCACGAAAAACTGGCGGCTCATCCGGAAGGCGAAACTACCTTCCCGAACCGGGCGCGCTGCATGGCGCAGTTAGCCAATTTGACCCGACGCTGGCGTTTCACAGCGCAAAAACAGATCGGAAAGCATCATTAGTTCTATGACTCCCCGCTGCCGGCAGCCCAGAAGGCTGCGGGAGTCGTGGATTCAGGGAGGGGAGGGATCGATGGGCAACCAGACGTATCACGAAAAAGACGAGAAAGACGAACAAGAAGTCGATAAGCACGAAGAGAAATTTGTCGAAGAAAAGCGGCAGCGTGACCCATTGGGCAGTATTACCTGGGCGGCCATCCTGATCTGGGCCGGGCTGGTTTTGCTGGCCAACAACCTGGGGGTGTTGAAGGTCTTCACACTGCCTTTCTACCGGATTCTACCTGAAAGGTACCTGTGGCTGAACCCGGGGGTGTGGTCGGTAATCCTGATCGGCGCCGGGGTGATCGTGCTGATCGAGGTGGCGCTGTGCCTGCTGGTACCGGCTTTCCACCGGCACGTGGGCGGCAACTTGGTGCTGGCCGCCATCCTCGCCGGGGCAGGATTGGGCAATATTTACGGGTGGAACCTGGTCTGGCCGGTCGTGCTGATCGTCATCGGCCTGGGGTTCCTGCTGCGCGGCTTCACTCGCCGGGCTTAAAAAGACAAAAATTTACCACAAAGAGCACCATGAAGAAGAATTTAAGGAAGAAAAATGGAAGAATCCTTAAAATTGACTGCCGATTTCCCGGTTAGCGTTCAGCGATTGTACAACGCCTGGCTGGACAGCAAGGAACACGCCGCTTTTACCAACAGCCCAGCGCAAATCAACTCAAAACTGGGCGGTTCGTTCACCGCCTGGGACGGTTACATTTCAGGCCAGAATCTGGAACTAGAACCCGGCCGGCGCATCCTGCAATCCTGGCGCACACCGGAATTCCCGGAAGGCAGCCCGGATTCGATGCTCGAGGTGCTGCTGGAGCCGGTTGAGGGCGGGACGCGCCTGACCTTGCTACACACGCGCATCCCGCAGGGTCAGTCCGAGGAATACAAGCAG
This sequence comes from uncultured Chloroflexia bacterium, assembly GCA_963820415.1. Lineage (GTDB taxonomy): Bacteria > Chloroflexota > Anaerolineae > Anaerolineales > Anaerolineaceae > CAWFZT01. Next base: position 759,208 of record CAWFZT010000008.1, read on the forward strand.
GGCTGGGAAGAGTATTATTTCAAGCCGATGCAAGCATATTTCCGAAAGGGATAATCTACGGCGACGTTCTTTGTTGTATTAACTGGCTTCTTCGAGAAAACTGTCAAACCTGCATCTGGCTGATCTTCTGCACCAGGGCCAGCTTCATCGCCTCAATGCGTTCTGCGTACCAGGCAGCGCGGTCGGGATTGCGACTGCGCCAGGCCTGCTGCTCCAGCTCTTCGAAATCCTTGATACTCTGCTGCCAGTTGTTAATGGCGCTGTCGCGCTCAGATTGCACCTGCCACTGCGCCAGTCCGGACATCCAACGCGCCACCGCCTGACGGTGGCTGCCAGGAGGGAATCCAGCGGCTGCCCGGCACAGCATGCTGCCGGCGTTCGAAAAATTCTTTACCTGGTATAAAGCCATACCACATTCCACCATTATTTCCATGGCTTCCAGATAATCTTCCGACGCCTGGGCAACTTTTTGCAGCAGGCTACCCTGCTGGTAAACTTTTTTAGAATTGCCTTCCAGGGCAGACTGCATCAGGCCGTTGACCAGTGATTTAGCTGCATCAGATAGATGGCTGGGTTCGTGAGCGTTGAGCCAGGTATACAGTTCTTCTACCCGCGAAACCATTTCGATGTTGATCTCTTGCAAGCATTCCAGGTAAAAACTGATGCGCGCCAACTGGCGCTCTTCCACGCTCTGCAAATGCAGGTTGAGGTAAATCTGGCGCGCCTGCATCCAATGCGAATAGGCGGTGTAGGGGTCTGAACGGGCCCACTCTACCCAGCCTAAGATCCACAGAGCAATTGCCTGGCGGTGACTTTCCGGCGGGTAGATGCGCAGGGCTGTGAGAACGTGCTCGTGAGCGCCTTTGTAACGGCTGTGCTCAAATTCGAGGACGGCCAGGTTGAGCAGGAATTCCGCGTATCCCCACGGGTTGACCAACGCCTGGCTTTGCTCGATCACCTCTCTGATTTCCTGATCCAGGTCAGCGCCGGTCTCGCCGGTATGGCTGACCCTCCCGATCCAGGCCTTGCTGGAAGGGGTCAGGTAAGAACGCTCGAAGGTATTCAGCCGGGTGAGCGCCTCACGCGGGGAGTGCATATCAGTCCGGCCTCGCTTCAGGCTTTAGCGCGTCCAGCAGTTGGGCGGTGCGCGCCATGAGGATATTTTTAATCGACTGCACCGAGTCGCCGGAGATGGGGATGCCCTCCATAGCCTGGGTGATGCTGACGATAAGCTCGGCTTGCGCCTCAGCCCGTCCCAATTCCTGGTAGGCCTGCAAGCGTGCCTCGCCAAAGGCGCGCGCCACCTTGGCGTTTCCCAGCCATTCCGCTGCCCACATATCCACCCGCACACTGTCGACCTTGTTATCCTCGATGTCGAAATGGCCTACGTCGATCCACTGCAGTTCAGCGCCGATGCTCGCCAGGCGGGCGCGCAGGTCGCCGGATAAAACCGCGTCGCGCAGGCTGCCGCGCGGGTCCTGGCCTTCTTCACGTGGGGCGGTCAGGTAGTCGAGGTTGTTGGTAACGATGTACTCCTTGATACGGCCCTCCACCATACGGCGCACTGCCTCCGGCCAGGGTTCCAGGCCGTCCACCGCCACTGAAAGGTTGTAGGTCATGTTCTGCATGGCCTCTTCTGAATAAGGATAAGGCTTTTCGAGCGATCGCTGCACTGGCTTGCCGTCTTTCATTTCCGGTAAGATGCGGAAGCGGTAGTTCAAATTACGCACCACCACCTTGATACCATCACGGGTCATCGATTGGAGACTCTCGATATAACCATGTTGGTCCTCCAGGCTGGCGATCTGGGCAATCGTCTCAAAGGGCGCCAGGAAATACGAGCGGGTCACGCTGGCGCGCGAGGCGCTGCGCAGCTTCTTGAAGACTACGGCGCTGCCCGGCTGGATCATCACAAATCCCGGCCCGCCAATGGCATCCAGCAGGTGGGTAGTATCCGGCGGCACCTGGCGGCGACCGCCGTCAATCACCATGCTGGGGTAATCGGCGCCGAACATGGAAGCCATTACGTGGGCTGAGGCATCTTTCATCGCTTCCAAGGCGTAAATGTCCTGTACGTAAGCCATACCGGCCAACAGCACGGCAATGATGGCCGCCAGCGGGGCGATGGCAAAGCGCAGGTTATGCCAGTCCAGCAGGTAGATGATCCAGGAAGGCACAATCTGCAACAGGGGATTGCGGGCGTAAAACTGGACAGCCACAATCGCCGCGCTTACCGTAGCGAAAATATACGCCCCAAACACGACGAATAATAGCAGGGTGGCGATTAAGATCAAGGTATGCAGCAAGGTTTTGATATTCTCCAACTGCAGCGGATTAGATTCCAGGGAAGCCGGCCAGCTTTCCTGCGAGCCCCGGGTCGAGGCAGTTTTTCGAGCTGTCTTAACGATCCTCATTGGGGTTTGCCTTGCCCTTCCTCAGGCAACAACCAGCCATGCAGGTTACTTATAATATTGACCGTTTCGCGCGGTAAAAACTGGCGCGTCTTGGGATCGCCTGCCAGCGATTCGAGGGCCTGGAAAACACGGATAGTGAGCACCTCCTGGGAATTTTCGGTGGACTGAAAAATCTTGGAAAAGGCGTTAAACAGGTCCCGCTGGGCCTGGGCCTGGGCGCGGCTGCGCACGCGCATGGCTTCCAGGTCGCGGTTGGCGTGCACCACGGCGATGTCACGCTCCCAGGTAGCCCGCCAGTTGTCCAGTCGCTGTTTGTATACTCCTTCTGAGACCGGCATCAGGTCGCCAAAACTGCTGGAAATGACCTTGATTCCACGCTCGCGCAGCACCTTGCGGCCGGTCAGCGCCCTGACCGGTGAGACGAGTAGGTCGACCGGGTTATATACCTGGCCGATCTCCAGCTCCTGGCTCTTGTGGGCCAGGATGCGGAAAGACAGGATGCCCATATCGCGCATGCGCACGCGCAGCTTGGTCTGCACCTCCAGCAGGGGCAGGCGTGGGGAAGAACCCTGTTGGTAGAGCATGTCGTAATTTTCGCGGGAGAGGATCTCCCGGAACTGTTCGACCGCCACCTGGGTGGGCAGGTCGTACCACGGCACCACCTCGTCCTGGGCGTTGCGAGCAGCAGAGAAGGCAGCGGCAAAGACCCGCTCGGGGTCAAACTCGGGGAGCTGGGAGTCAGGCGGGGTAGGCTGGTAAGGGCCAAGCGCGCCCAGGCGACCAGCTACGCGGGCGTAATGATGGATCTCGCGCCGGTCCTCTTCATCTACTTCATCCAGCAGATCCTTGACCTTGAGGCGACCGTCCGGCAGCTTTTCCACCACCACCACGCGCAGGTTCTCTTCGCGCTGGTCGCCAAAATAAGTCATCTGAAGCACGTCGGGCTTCTCACCGATCGTGAAAAGGGTAAAGACGTTAGTAGAGACCTCGATACCCTCGCGAGTGTAGGCGCTGACGTCCAACTTCATGCGGAACTGCTTGCGCAGGTCGACTACACCTCGGATGCGTTCGTTAGGGCGGGTAAAAATCATGCCACAGCCGCGGGCGCGCGGCAATTCGTAGCGATCGGTCAATCGCAGCGCCAGCAGCACCCATTGAACGATGCCCCGCGAACCGCCCAGCAGGCCAGAAGGCAAGATCATTTCCTCTAAGACAATGGCGCTGTTAAAATCGACCACCACCACCCCAGGGCCGATGCGGCGTTCATCCTGGCGCGTCACCAGCGCTTTGCCATCTTTGACGAAGATGGCCGGGCCATGCAGGCGCATGGCGTAGAGGAATAAATGCCAGGTAGTGCGCCAGACGTCGACCAGGCCGTTGACCGGCAGCACAGCCTGGCGAGAAAGAAGAAACAGCCAGCCGGCGAAGACCAGGCCGAACCCGAAAACGATATTGAAACAGATTACGGCGACCGACCAGCTATTGCCAGCCGCCGGAGGAATTTTGCTGGTGGGGAGTAAGGCATATGTGACCAGCCCCCACACAAACTGGAAGCTCTGGAGGATCTCGTTCCAGAAAGAGAGGATAAAGAGCAAGACCAGGACCCCAAATGTGATCCCGATTAGCAGTGATCGCCTGGATACGCCCGGTCTTTCTAAATACATCAGCCCCTTTGCCCCAAAATCTGTTGATCCGCACGGCAATTCCCAATGAGCAGTAAATTCAGTATAGTCTTTCTCTTTCCGATTTGTCAAGCCAGAGGAAAAGCTAAAAGCTTTGCCAGAAGCTAGCAGGGATGGTCGCTGCTTACCGGGAAGTGTTTCTTGGGGAAGGGGATTAGGCAGAAAAAATCCGGTCAGCAGGGCCTGCCAACCGGATAAAACAACTGCTTGCGTAGAAGCTAAGCTTTTATCTTTTCGACAACATGCCAGTCGATAGACAGTTCGTTCACGTGCAACAGTTGTTTAAGATCGAAACCATGCGCCTGTTTGAGTAAGTCGCGGAACCTGGCAGCCCACGGGTCGGTCGAATTAGCTAATGTCTTGAAAGCCTTGCCTGCATCCTCAACTTCGAAACTTGCCACAGCGAAATCGCCCATGGGGGTGCGCTGAATCCAGACCTGCTCACGGGTAATTCCCGCCTCACGGAATACCTTGTCGTGGCCAGCGCTACCTTTACCTTGGATTTCATCCCTGTCCCACTTCTTCATTTTCTCTTCCCCACCCGGCAAGATTGGAGCGCAAAAGCAATAATTTGACATCATGTTCTCCTTTGAACGGTTACTTGAAAATTCCAGCGTGCAGATTGATATTTGCTGGGTTAGTGTGACTTAATGAACACATGGTAGCACTAAATAAGCCATTTAATATGATAATAGTCAATGAATATCTGCCAAGACTGCTTCCCAGAAATTGTCCGATCTGCGGTAAAATGGACAACCGGGTGCATTTTTTGTTCCCCCTTTACCCTACAATTGACCAGACCCTCACGTTATCCTGGAGACCCCGGATGATCATCGATGTAAACCACCTGTCCAAATCCTTCGATTACTATAAAAAAGAGCTCGGCTTAAAAAATTCGATCAAAAATCTGTTCCACCGGGAAAAGCTAACCAAGGAAGCAGTGCGCCAGATTTCCTTTCAGATCGAGGAAGGCGAAATGGTCGGTTTTCTGGGCCCCAACGGCGCCGGCAAAACCACCACGCTCAAGATGCTTTCGGGCATCCTCCACCCAACTGGTGGAACGGCCTCCGTACTTGGGTTCACCCCCTGGGAGCGTAAAAAAGCTTTTAAGATGCAGTTTGCCATCGTAATGGGACAAAAGAACCAACTCTGGTGGGATTTGCCAGCTAATGAGTCGCTCTACCTGAACAAGTGCATCTATGAGGTGGATGACCGCACTTACCAGGCCACCCTGAACGAATTGACCGAGCTGCTGGACGTGAAAGACCTGTTGAGCGTGCAGGTACGGCGGCTGTCGCTGGGCGAGCGGATGAAAATGGAGCTGATCGCTGCCCTGATCCACAAGCCCAAGCTGATCTTCCTGGATGAGCCGACCATCGGCCTGGACATTCTTTCCCAGAAGAAGATCCGCGAGTTTTTCAAATATTACAACCGCGAGAAAAAGGCCACCATTATTCTCACCAGCCATTACATTGCTGATATTGAGGACCTGTGCAAACGCTCGATCATCATCAACCAGGGACGCATCGTCTACGATGGCGATCTGCAGGGGGTCAATGAGGTGTTTGCCCAGTCGAAAGTGATCAAATTGCAGCTTTCCGTCCCAGTCAGCCAGAAAATCCTGGCTAGCTTTGGCCAGGTGCGCGAGCAGTCGGACGAGCTGACCGTGACCCTCGAAGTGCCGCGCCCGGAGTTGAAAGAGCGCTCCAAGGCGATCCTGGACGGCCTGCCGGTAGTCGATTTTAATATCGAGGATATCCCGGTTGAAGAGGGGATTGCCCTGCTGTTCCAAAAACAGGGGGTCAGCGATGCAGTGGCTTAAAAAATATTCCAAGGCTTTCGAGCTGGGTTTTCAGACCGCCCTCGAATACCGCTTGAATTTCGCCCTCTCCCTGGTCAGTGCAGCTTACCCGATCTTCATCCAGACGTTCCTGTGGACGGCAATCTTCAAGGCTTCGGCCCAGCAGGTGGTCTACGGTTACACCTACCGGCAGATGATCGCCTACACCTTCCTGGCCGGCCTGGTGGCGCGCATCGTGCGCACCGGTTTTGAATATGAGATCATGGACGATGTCAAAACGGGCAAATTCAGCCGTTTTTTGGTGCAGCCGTTAGGCTACTTCCCGTACCGCCTGTGCGCCTTTTTCGGCAATAAGCTGCCCGGCCTGTCGATGATCCTGGGCATCCTGGTATTTGTGCTGGCCGGGTTGAGCATTTTCTGGGGAGTTTCTATCCAGTTTTTGCATGTCCTGATCTTCCTGGTCACCATGGCGCTGGCCGTCACGCTTAATTTTTTGCTTTTTTACTGCATTTCCGCCATCTCGTTCTGGATCGTAGAAGTTGGTTTCTTGTTTGAAGGTATCCGCATCGTCACCATCCTGCTCAGCGGCGGCATCTTCCCGTTGGAGGTGTTCGGGGCGCGCTTTTTGCAGGTGGTGAACCTGCTACCCTTTGAATATACGGTGAGCTTCCCGATCAACGTGCTCAACGGCAAGACCGATGCGGCGGGTATTGCCATCGGCATCCTGGTCCAATGCCTGTGGATCATCCTCTTCCTGGGCGTCTCCAATTTATTATGGCGCGTGGGCAGCCGGCGCTTTGTGGCGGTAGGAGGCTGACGTGGACAATTTGCTGCATGAAATTAAAAAGCACCTGATCATTTACGTCCTGTTTGTCAAAAACAGCGTCATGGCCCAGATGGAATACCGCTTCAACTTCATCGGCAACCTCTCCATGGAGGCCGGCTATCTGTGCGTCAAGCTTTCCTACGTGGTGGTGGTTTTTCGTTCGGGGGTGAAGATTAACGGGCTTTCGCCGGATGAAATCCTGCTTTTCATCGGCACCTTCATTGCCCTGACCGGCGTCTACGCCGGCTTGTTTATGATCAACAACTTTGGACTGCGCACGAAGATCAAAGATGGCGACCTGGACGTGTTCCTGACCAAGCCGGTCTCGCTGCAGTTCATGGCTACCCTGCGCCAGGCCGACCTGACCATTTTCAGCGTGGATGCGGTGGCTGGCCTGGTCATCATCGTGATTGCCTGGGGGCGTCTGGGTATCCCGGTTACATTGGTGAACGTGGGCGGCTTTATCGGCTTTATGCTATTCAGCTCGCTGGTGGCCTACAGCCTATTCTTGATGCCGCAGATCCTCTCCTTCTGGTTGATGAATACCAGCGCCATCGCCGAGATCAGTGATTTGTTCTGGGATTTTAACAGCATGCCGATGGATATATACAACAGTTGGATCCAGCAGATCGGGATATTTATCCTGCCCATTTTTGTGATCACCAACTTTCCGCCCCTGTTTGTTCTGCACAAGATGATGCCCATGTACCAGGTTTGGGGAGTGCTGGCGCCGCTGCTGCTGCTCTTGCTGGTGCGCCTGCTGTGGAAGCAGGGCCTGAAGAGCTACAGCAGCGCCAGCAGCTGACCAAAATATGTCACACCTTTCAAGCCTGTCCGCTAATCAACCTACTGACGGGCGATCCGCGATACATCAAATGACCCTTGCGAAGGGTTATGGGTTAAAGGGTGGCTTGTGCAGGCAACCTTCGCAAGGTAAGCCAAGACCCTTTGCGAGCGCATCTCCTCCATCCCTGTTTATATCTGACGTTTTACACAAGACTGACCACCCTGCCCTCCAGCCTGGCCTGTTCGGCGGCAAAGGCCATCAGGTGACTCGTCAGCGCCTGCTCCGCCGTGGTACGGGCAGTTCCAGCGTCGCCGTGGCGAATGCTCTCAATGAAGGTCGCCATCAGCTCGAAATCGCCCCCGCCATGCCCCGAACCGACCGCCGCACTGGTGTTATAACGGTTGCGCCGGTCGCTGCGGTGTTCGTCGACCTGTATCCACGAACCGCCCAGCCCAAATTCAGCCAGGAGGCGCCCGCGCGTGCCCTCGATGCGCGTGTTGCGGTATTCGCTGTGCGAATGGCCGTGCAGGCCCAGCGTTACGCTCAACCCGCCGGTGAACTCCATCAGTACCACCTGGTGGTCGACTACGTCGTTGTCGCAGTGGTACACACAGCGCCCATACGGCCCGCTGCGCAGCGCCTCAAGCAGGTTCTCAGGGGACGGGTCGTTTGCCAGCACCGACACCGGCCAACCTTCAAAGCGGGTCAGGCGGCGTAGGTCCGAGGATAGTGGGTTGAGGAGTTTAATCAGCCAGGGGGCGCGCAGGTACACCTGCATGACCGCCTTATCCGGCCCGCCGGCCGTGTCGACGAAGCTGCGCCACAGCGGGGTCAGGCGCAGGTAGATCCACGGGGCAAAATAAGGGCAGGTCTGGCTGGCCGGGCAGTCATCCAGGCAGCGCTGCGGCGCCCCGACCGGGGCATTTTCGGCCTTAAAATGTGACAGTCCCCCAACGCTGCTCAAACGTTCACAGCGGAGGCCAAGCACCCAGGGCAGAATATCCAGGTCATGGCAGCATTTAGCCAGGATCATCGGGCTGGATTGGCGGCTATTGCGCCAATGGCCGCGCACGTAGCTGTGCGCCATGTGCCAGAAAGCCACGTTCTCGCGATGAGCCACGTCGATTACTTCACCCAGCCTTCCGGACTGGACGATCTCCCGTATCTGCTTGAAATGGCGGGTATAGCGCAGCACGTGGCAGATGAGCAACTGCCGCCCGGTTTCCTGGCTGGCCTGCACCAGGCGCCGGCAGTCAGCTTCGGTCGTCGCCATTGGCTTTTCAAGCAGCACGTGATAACCAGCCTGCAAAGCTGCCAGGGTGGGCTGGGCATGCTGCCAGTCCTGGGTGCAGACCAGGGCGGCTTCCCCCAGGGCGGGCTTCACCAGCAGGTCTTCCCAAGAAGAGAACTGGTTTTCGGGTGGGATGTGGTGGCGTCTGGCAAAGGACAGCCGCCGGGTTTCATCCGGCTCGGCCACCGCTACGAAGCGCACTTGCTGCGGGTGCGCCAGAGCATAGGGGGCGTAGGCGTCGCTGCCGCGCTGGCCGGCGCCGATTAAGATTGCCTGGATAGGATCAGACATAAGAAGCCTCGAATCAGACAGCCGCTGGCGACTTCAACTCGGGAAATTCTGATAGGGCACCGGTAAAAAATCAGTTACCTTTACTTTCACCAGCCTGTTTTTATAGTTTAAAATCACCATAGCATCCGGAGCATAATCGAAGAGAAGCTGGCGGCAGTTACCGCAGGGCGGCATAACGGGATAACCGGGATGCCCGCCGTCGATCGCCACGATGGTTAAGAAATCACGCTCCCCGCTGCTGAGCGCTGCGCCCAGGGCGATCGGTTCGGCGCATGGCCCATAACCGCAAGATTTTACATTTACTCCGCTGTATATTTTGCCGGAACTACACAGGACTGCCGCGCCGACTGAATGATGGATGCCATCGTAGTTGCACCGGATGACTTCGATGGCAGCGGAAAGGACCTTCTGGTCTTCGGAACTGAGCTCGCTGTATTTCATTTATTTAGCATCCCCCAGCCGGTCGGTAACATCAACCAGTTTGTAAGGATGATCGAGAGTCGCGTAGTAACTCCGGTCATCCAGCAGCTTATAATTTGTCCCAAAGTAGTTGTCCAAAATCACGCGGAATGTGTTGACGGAGGAAATATTCGGATACAACATCTTCGAGTTCATCCCGGGCATGTAGATCGCAATCAGGTTAGAGAAACGATCCTGTACGTCTGTCTTGGCGAGGTCATGTTGATCCAGGTTCAAACCTGACCCATGATCTCCCTGGATGATGATGATGGGCGGCTGCGGGGAGTTCTGCAGGATTTGCTCGATGGTTTGACGGATGCGGGTAGAGGTAAATAAGACCTGGTTGCGGTACCCTTGAATGTACTCCTGCCTGGTTCCCACCTGGAAAAAGTCACTTCCGTCATTGTTAGAGTAAGCCCGGGGTGGGTTCGTCGGTTGGCCTTTATCATCGAAGATGAAGGGTGGGTGGGGGGACATGATATGTGCAAATACAAACGAGGGTTTTGAGGAAATAGCGGCGTCACCCAGGTGATCAAAGGTGTAGAGGATGCGTTCCCGAGCATCGTCATATTGTCTATCTAGAATAAAAGGGAAAACAGGAGTGTTGTCGATAAGAGTGCTTGAAAAACTGTTCAGGTTGAAGGTCGGACCTAAATATAGGTCGGCGGTCTTAATTTCGGTGAAAGGGTAACCCGTGGTAAAAGATACAAAACGGTAACCCAATGAGCGCAATTGGGCGGCTGTCCGATTACCAGCGATCAAATCCTGCATGGGTGTAAGATCTGAAGTTTGGGTACCTGCGTATCTGGCATAATCGTCCAGGTAGGAGTAGTTCAGGGTCGCGGATAAGGATAGGCTGGTTGTTACGTAGTTGGAATGGCTTTTCCCGGCAACATAGAACCCCTTTTCTTCCAGGAAGGATACAAAATCGCTGAGATCCACGCCATACCATTTACTGATCATATCCTGCCTGCTAAAACCATCCAGGATGATGAAGTAGATGGTTGGAAGATAGGTTGTTTTGCTAGATAACGGCTGCTCTTCCGCATATCGATCTTGCAGCCAACGCTGGCTTGCTTCCTCCGAAACTGGCGTGCCGCTGGTCACTGTTTGTTGTGCGACATGGCTATTCGTCAAAAAGACCGAAAAAACCAACCCAAATGAGATGACATTCAATAATAAAGTCGGATTATTAAGGTCGCTTTTGGTCTGTGAAACCCAGAAGATCAGCCCTATCCAGATCAAAAGCCACAGACTCAGCCAGATCCTCAGACCTGTAGACGTCTCCACAAAGAATCTGGCAAAGGCATACTGATTAACCAGATGAGAAATATTGGCAGTGATTGAAATCACATGTCCGAAGGAGAAAAACAGGACCAGGAATCCCGAAACGATAATGGCAGATTTTCGGATATCTTTCAGAATACGGGTGGCAACAATCGTCATCAAGAGCGTTGCTGCCACCACTAAGACCATCACCCAGATTATTTGGGTGAACCGCACTATGTTTGCATTGATTACGTAAAGGGTCAGTACAGGTAAGATCGCAAACAAGATGTGATGAAAGACCGGTGTTTTCTTCCGCGTAGAATTTCTCCCAATGATTGTCGGTGTGATTTATATATACTTACTATTCTACACCCCAATGAACCTTCAATCATCTCTTATGCTGGCGGGTTTTTCCAGCCCTGACTTTGATCAACTCAGCCGTGATACTGACACCGATCTCTTGCGGGGTTTCGGCTTCGATTGGCAGGCCAATCGGGGCGTATACGCGCTGGATGTCTTCAGGCGTGTACCCGTTCTTTAGCAGATCCTGGAAGATCAGCTCGCATTTACGCCGGCTGCCGATCATGCCTATATAGCCGGCAGACGTCTTCAGCGCCTGAACCAGCACAGTCTGGTCGTGCAGGTGACCGCGGGTGACGATGATGATGTAGCTGTCCTCATCTATCTCGATCCCATCCAGGGCCGCGGCGAAATTCTCGGGTACGATGAGCTGGTCAGCGCACGGGAAGCGCTGCCGGTTGGCAAACTCGGGACGGTCATCTATCACCACGGTCCAGAAGCCAACCGCCCGGGTAAAGTCTGCCAGGCTGCGCGAGACGTGCCCAGCGCCGATAATATACACTGTCCCGGAAATGTTGACCGGCTCGACCAGGCAGTCCTGTTGGCCGGATTGCACCAGGACTGGTTGGCGGGCAGCCTGGATGGAATTCAACTCCAGACCCGCCGGTAGATCACCGGCCAGGACTTTCTCTGTAGAGACTGCCGCATGGCTTTTGGTCTCTGGATTCCCCGGCAGCCAGGTTACTAACCAGCCTTTCTGGTGGGAATCGGCCAGGGTCTGCAAAGCCTGCACCAGTTGGATGACCGCAGGCGCCCGGGCATCCAGCCATTCTACCAGTACTTCCACCTGCCCGCCGCAGATCATATCCATAGTTGAGGCGTCTTTACCCGTAAAATGAAATTCATTCACCGCGGCGGTGTGGGTTTTCATTATTTCAGCAGCCAACTCCAGCACCTCGGCTTCCAGCTTGCCGCCGCCGACTGTCCCGGCGATCGAGCCATCTGCCCGAACCAGCATTTTTGCCCCTGCGGAGCGCGGCGCCGACCCGCTGCGCGTCACCACGGTGGCCAGTACAAACGGTTCACCGCCGGAGACCTGGGTTGACATTTCTCGGATGATCTGCTGCATGACACGCTCCTCTTATGTGGGAAAGTTTAACATAAAACTGCCCTCTATGGTGCGAACGAAAGCACCCCCAGGGTCATTCCCACCAGAGCGTCAATCCCTGAAGACGAACCCCAGTTGGACAACGCTGCAGCCAGGGCGGCCGCATCGCCGCGGCCAGTGCAGAGATAATCTGCCGCATCGACCAGGCGTTCGTCCGCCTGCGCCACAGCGGCGCAAGCGATCAGCCCGGCGCTGAGCGCGGTGGTTTTGCCTGGCAGCCTGGCCGCCAGAATCACCTTTTCATTGAGGGCAGAGCGCCAGGGATTATCCCAGGTGAAGGCTCCCCAGCGGTTGATCATCAACAGAAGCCCCAAGGTGAAGTCGTCGCCGGAGGGGGTCAGCCCGCGACCGCAGCCCAGGAAAGTGGTTAGTGAGCCCAGCGCAGCGGACGCATCCCTTTCTAGCAAGGCGCGGCGCAAGCGCAACGCCTCAGACCAAAGCGGTTCCATTGCGCTGCCTGATTTATCTTCCGCCGGGTCAAGCAGGGCCAGTAATAAGGCGCCCAGCCCTGCATTTTTCTTTTCAGCGCTCACCAGGCCTGCCAGGTCAACGCAGCGTTCCAGCCGGGTTTGCCGCACAGCCATGCAGGCCAGATCGGGCGGGGGAGGGCGCCATACTACTGCGGGCGTTACCAACACCTCGATACGGGCGGCCGGGATTTGCAGCCGGTTCTGACCAGTCGAAGCGGGTTCGCCGTTTTGTAGCGCTCGGAAGGGGGTGAATGGTTGCGCCAGATTGATCGTCAGCGGGCCGTGGAATTCTTCGAACGACAGGAACAGGATCCCGCCAGCAGCGGTGCGGATAAAAACCCCTCGCGAGGTCACCCCAAACACCTGGCCTGCCTGCCTCTGGGCCAGCTCCATGAAGGCGGTTTCCCCGGCAGAACGGGCCGGCATCCGGTAAGGTTGGGCGAGAGCAGGCAAGTTTTTATCCATTGGTCCCGGTGACATTCGGCCTGAGGGCCTGTGACAACCAGCACTTATCAGACATTTAGCATAATTCTATGCTACAATTGTAGCAGCAAATCCCAATGACCCCTAATTCCGGTGATTGAAAACCAGATTGGGAGCATCCCATTTTGTGACGGTCTTATGGTTTCCTTCCGGTTTCGCCTGCAAAATTGCACTCTCCGGCCGGAGTTATCAAAAGCTATTACCTTCTGGCGACCTTAGCCAGAAGGATTTGTTTAAATTCATTTCAATCTATCTATAAGAGGGTGTAATATGCCACAAGAAGATCCGCGAATACTTGAACTGCGCCAGAGGCGTGCGAAAGCCATGCAGGGTGGGGGTGAGGAGCGGGTTGCCAGGCAGCATGCCAGGGGCAAGCTGACAGCCCGCGAGCGCATCGACCTACTGCTGGACCCGGGTCCTTCCAGGAAATTGACACTTTCGTTGTACCGCGTGTCGAAGGTGTGGAAGAATTCGCCGGGGATGGGGTGGTGACCGGTTATGGTTTGGTCAACAGCCGGCCGGTTTACACGTACGCCCAGGACTTTACCGTGTTAGGCGGCGCCCTGGGTGAAATGCAGGGGCGCAAAATTTGCCAGGTGATGGATCTGGCAGTGCGCAGCGGAGCCCCCATCGTGGGGTTGATCGATTCTGGCGGGGCGCGCATCCAGGAGGGCATTCACAGCCTGTCCGGCTATGCGGAAATTTTCCGCCGCAACGCCCAGTACTCAGGCATCATCCCCCAGATCAGCCTGGTATTCGGCCCCTGCGCCGGCGGGGCTTCTTATTCCCCGGCGTTGACAGATATCATTATCATGGTCGAGAAGCAGGCTTACATGTTCCTGACCGGGCCAGAAGTGATCAAATCGGTCACCGGCGAGGTGGTGGACTTTGAGACCCTGGGCGGGGCAGAAGCGCATCTCTCGATCAGCGGCCTGGCCTCGCTGACCAGCCCGAACGAACAGGGCGCCATTCTCCTCTGCCGGGAAATCCTGGCCTACCTGCCTTCCAACCACCTGGATACTCCGCCCTGCGTGGACAGCAACGATGATATGATGCGCATGGATGAGGCGCTGAACTCGATCGTCCCACTCGACGCCACCGCCGCTTACAGCATGCACGAGGTGATCGAGCATGTGGTCGACCGCGATTCTTTCCTGGAACTGCAGCCCACCTTTGCCGCTAACGCCGTGATCGGCCTGGCGCGCCTGGGGGGCATGCCGGTGGGCATCCTGGCCCAAGAGCCCAGCGACAAAGCCGGCGTGATCGATATTGACGCGGCCGACAAGATGACCCGTTTCGTGCGTTTCTGCGACTGCTTCAACCTGCCGCTGGTGACCTTCGTTGATTCTCCGGGCTTCCTGCCTGGAATCGACCAGGAACACCGCGGCATCATCCGTCACGGAGCCAAGCTGCTCTATGCCTATTCCGAAGCGACCGCTCCCAAAATCAGCATTGTTACCCGCAAAGCTTACGGAGGCGCTTATATCGTCATGAACAGCAAGCCCCTGGGCGCCGACCTGGCTTTTGCCTGGCCAAGCGCCGAAATCGCCGTGATGGGCCCGGAAGGGGCGGCCAATATCCTCTACCGCAAGCAGATTGACAGCGCTGTGGACCCGGCCGCCGAACGCGCCCGCCTGGTAGAAGAATACCGCCAGCGCTTTTTGTCGCCCTACGCAGCGGCCGGCACCGGCTACGTGGATGAAGTAATCGAGCCGTGCGAGACGCGGGCGCGCCTGATTATTGCCCTGACCGCCCTGCGTGATAAGGTTGTCAACCCGCTGGCCCGCCGGCACGGGAATATGCCCGTTTAGCCGGTAGAGAGGAGAACAAAATCATGAGTCCAATGAGTGGTGCCTTGATCATTACGGTCATCGGAATGGGATTAGTGTTTATCGCCATCCTGGCCTTGTGGGGCTTGATGGAATGGATGGTAAGAGTCACCGCCCGCTATGCCAGGCAAGAAGAAGCCGAAGTAGGTGAAGAGGGTCGTAGAAGAAGATGAGCCGGTCGCCGAAGCCGCCCAAGAAGCTATGGACGGTTCGGCCAAACTGAAACGAAAAGCCGCCGCAGCCGCGGTGGTATTAGCCCTGGCGCAAGGAACCGAACAGCCGGTGTTTACACCGAAGTCTTCGTATATGTCTGGAAACGCCTGGCAGGCCGTCTCACGCGGCGGGCAGTTAAACCGGCGCGCCACCTTATACAATCGAAAGTCGAGAGGAAAATAAGCGATGAAATTTAATGTAAAAATCGATGAGCAGGTGTTCGAGGTAGAAATCAATGATCTGGCCGCCCGCCCGATTGTGGCCCTGGTAGATGGGCAATGTTTCGAAGTATGGCCGGAAGAACAAGGCAGCCTTGCCACGGCTGAAATGCAACCAGTTGAAAAGCCTGCCCCGCGGCCGGCTGCGCTGGCCGTCTCGGCCGCTCCCGCTCTGCGGGCAGCGCCGGCTGGCGGGGTGAATAAGGTCAAAGCCGTCCTGGCTCCCATCCCCGGCGTGATCCTCAGTGTGGCAGTCTGCGCCGGCGCCACGGTTAAAGTAGGCCAGGAACTGTGCGTGCTGGAAGCTATGAAAATGAAAAACGCTATCCGCGCTAACCAGGCCGGCACGATTGCCAACATCTATGTATCCGAAGGCGACCATGTCAAACATGGCCAGGTCCTAGTCGATTTTGCAGACTGAAGGGAGATGGCATGGACTTTACCGAACTGATTAAAGAGCTCACGATAGGGTTCACTACTTTTACCTGGGGCAATGGGGTAATGATCCTGGTGGGCTGCATTCTGCTTTACCTGGCCATTGTCAAAGAGTACGAACCAACCCTGCTGATGCCGATCGGCTTTGGCTGTGTCCTGGCTAACCTGGGCATGTCCTCACAAGTTGGGTTCATGAAGGTGATTTACGATGCGGGTATTACCACCGAGTTGTTCCCCCTGCTGATCTTCGTCGGCGTGGGGGCCATGATCGATTTCCGCCCGCTGATGGCCATGCCGCAAATGGTGCTGCTAGGCGCCGCCGGCCAGTTTGGCATTTATGCCACGCTGATCCTGGCAGTTGTGTTGGGTTTCAATATCAAAGAAGCCGCCTCCATCGGTGTAATTGGCGCCATCGACGGCCCAACGGCTATTTTCGTGGCTTCCAAGCTGGCCCCGCAAATGCTGGGGCCCATTGCTGTGGCGGCTTACTCGTACATGAGCCTGATCCCTGTCATTCAGCCGCCCATTATGAGAATAATGACCACCCGCAAGGAACGCCTGATTCGCATGGATTACACCGCCCGCCCGGTTTCAAAGGTAGCCGTGATTGCTTTCCCGATCGTGGTGACCGTGGTGGTCAGCCTGGTGGCCCCCAGCGCGGCGCCCCTCATCGCGACCCTGATGTTGGGCAATTTCCTCAAGGAATGTGGGGTGGTCGACCGGCTGAATAAATCTGCCCAGAATGAAATCATTAACATCGCCACCTTGTTCCTGGCCCTGGCGATTGGCTCGACCATGACGGCCAGAAACTTCATTAACCTGCAGACCGCAGGGGTGCTGGTGCTTGGACTGATCGCTTTCGTGATCGACACAATCGCCGGTTTGTTCTTCGGCAAGTTGATGTGCCTGGTCACTGGTGGCAAGATTAACCCGCTTATCGGGGCGTGCGGCATCAGCGCCTTCCCTATGGCCGGCCGCATTTCAGCCAGGATGGCCTTGGATGAAGATTACGACAATTTCATCCTGATGCACGCCATGGGCTCGAATACTGCCGGGCAGCTTGGCAGTGTGATTGCCGGTGGGTTGCTGCTGGCCCTGGTGGCAGGTGTGACAGGAATTATCTAATGCGAATAGCCCGCTTCCCCTACGCAGCAGCTAGAGCTTTGCGATTTAGAATCAGAAAGGCGGCCAGGAGGATAAAGGGCAGACCTCCGAGCAATCCATTGGGGGCTGGACCCAACAACATATTAGATTCCCCAGTCATGGCGTACAAACCTAATGCGGCAATCCCATTGATGGCGCCGTGTGCGATCACGGATGGCCAGATGCTGCCGGCGCGCAGAACCAGCCAGCCGAACAGGATCGCCAGGGATACGGTGAATACTAAGAACAGCAGTGGTCCAATAAACGGGGCCCCCCAATAATCAAAACCATATTCGTAACCCATGGCAATCACCGGCCAATGCCAGACGCCCCAGATTAAACCAGTGATCAAGAGGGCCTTACGGGTTCCCAGCGGCATCAGTTTAGGCTGTAAGTAGGCCCGCCAGCCGAACTCCTCGCCGAATACGGCCAGTGAATTTAGGATCGGGCTCAACAGAAACGCCTGGATGATTTGAATTATGAAATAAGTTTGCCCGGTGATGGGCAAAGCCCGCCCGGCGGCGCTGGCGGCGTGGTTCAGGATTTGCTGCAAGGTGGTGAAATTTGGGTCAAAATGAGCCGGGAAAATGGCAAAGTAAACCAGCAGACCCAGGATAGTGAAAATTCCAGGTAAAAACCAACCCGCTAACCAGAATAGCCATCCGCGCTTGAACTGTGGCCGGAGGTAAAGATCGTGGGCGCCTTCACGCGTCAAAAGGCGGGTGATGATATTGCCAAGAGCAGGCGCCCACATATAAGCAGTGGCAAGTAAAACCAGCGCCAGAGTGATATGCAGATTTTGGACGAGTACGGGACTGTTGACCAAACCGCCGGTCAAATAGATTATCAAGCCTACCAGCCAGGCAATCCCAAAGGTAAAGGCCAGGAAGATCACCAGGCGCCGGGTTTGCAGCCTGGAAGGCATGCTTTCTTCACCAGAAACTAAGTCCATTCCAGTATTTTCTACCTTTTTCAGAAGAATATAACATTAAAAAACCGCCCATACAACTCAGGATGTTTGGAATTTCCCGTGGAAGAACTTAGATTTTGGAATGTGAGCGTGTGTACTCACGCCCAGGTTCTTTGGGAATCCCTGTGGTGAACTCCCGCTCACATCCCAAGCTTAATTCGTTGTATAATGAATCAGGCAGTCATTTTTCTACCGGGCCATGGTTAGACAGCGTGTTTGACCTCTTCCTTTTCTCGCTTAATCTTAAAAATAATCAAAGCCACCCTGAACTGGCGGGCCTCTTCACCGCCGTAGCCCCACGCGCATCCAGCCGCATTCGTTCACAAGACCTGCTGGTTATGCTGCTAAGCCTGGCTGGCAGCGAGAGCTTCCCCGCCGCCGAGCATGAAGACCTGTTCCAGAGCCTGGTTAAAACCTATTTCAAATCCACCGGTACGGTCACCTCAGGAATGCGCAGCGTGGCCGAGCAGTTGAACACCTTCTTGCTCGAACGAAACCTGCGTAATGCCCGCGAGGGCATGCAAACTGTGGGCGTGCTCAACCTGGCAGTTTTCCATCGCGAATCACTCTACCTGGTGCAGGTTGGGCAGACGCACTCTTATGTGATGACGCGTGAGCACGTGCAGGATTTTTGCGATCCCTACACCGCCGGCAGGGGGACGGGGATCAGTCGCACGATCAATCTGCGTTATTTTCAGGAGCAGGTTCAGCCGGGCGACGTGTTGGTGATGTCTGCCAACCCGCCCGCCGGATGGACGCCGGCTGCCCTGGCGAACAGCACCCAGCTTACCCTGGATCACCTGCGCCGCCGCCTGCTCAGCCACAGCGGGCCCAACCTGGAAGCCGGCGTCTTCCAACTCCAGAAGGGCAAAGGTCAGATCCACCGTCTGCGCCTGCGCACCAGCCTGCCGTCCACCCAAAGCTCTGAGCCCTTGCAAGAACCCTCCAGCGCCTCTTTACTGGATACAGAGGAAATGCCCGTGAGGCCGGCGGCGCACGAGCGGTCTTCACGGCCTGCGCCAGTCAAGCCGACGACCCAGCCGCTGGCCAATGTTGAGCCTGCCGAAGCAGCAAAACCGCTCCAGGAAGACGCTGGCGCGGCTGTCCCGGCAGGGGTTTTTATCGGCGGGGAACCTCAAGCTCAGCCCGAACCTCGCCCGGTGGGACGCCGGGCAGCTCGCCGGCCTAAGCCCGCTAACCCACCTGCGCAACCTGCCGCCCCTGCTGCCCCTGCCAGGCCTGCCGCGCCTGCCCGTCCGAAAAAAGTAGGCCCGACCTTGCGCCAACGGCTGGCGACCCTTTGGCTGGCTGGCCTCCGTGTACGCCAGAAGAGCAGCCAGAACAGCCAGACCTTGCTCGCACGGCTGATGCCAGGAACCTCTACTGAACTGCCCAACGTATCGCCGGCGGCGCTGCTGTTTATAGCTATCCTGGTGCCCTTGCTGGTGACTGCTGTGGCCGGCACGGTCTACTTCCGCAAAGGACTGGCGGCTGAGCAGCAGTTATATATGCAGCAGGCCCAGCAGTTCGCCGCCAAAGCCGCCAAAGATAAAGGTACCAGCCTGCAGCGTAACGATTGGAACCAGGCGCTCCTGTTTGTCAATAAAGCCGAGACCTACGGGCGCACAGATGCCAGCCGGGCGCTGCACAAGCAGGCCCAGCAAGCCCTCGATAACATAGACGGCGTCATCCGCCTGGGCATGATCCCAGCCATACCGGGTGGTTTTGCTTCTACGATCAATATCACCCGCATGGTTGCTACCGATACAGATGTGTACCTGCTCGACAGCACCCAGGGCCGTGTGCTGCGCATGTTTGTGACCGGGCAGGGCTACCAGGTCGACTCCCAGTTCAATTGCGGCCAGGGTCCGGCTGGCGGCGGGATCATCGTCGGTCCTCTGGCCGACATCACCGCCATCCCCCCGGACGCACCCAATAAGGCCACCCTGCTGGCGATCGATGCCAGCGGTAATATCCTCTATTGTACTCCTGGGGACAGCCCCTTGTCGAAAATGCTGCCTAAACCGCAAGGCTATTGGGGCACCATTTCCGCTATAACTTTCGACAGCCGCTTGCTCTACGTCCTGGATACCAAGCTTTCCGCCGTGTGGATATTCAAAGGCGATTCGACCCTTGGTTTTGGCAATGCCCCCACGCTGTTTTTTGGCAACGATGTACCCGGCGTCGGGGATGTGATCGATATGAGCATCTACTCGGACGATCTCTACATGCTGCACCAAGATGGAAAAATGACCCGTTGTACCTACAGTAATTTCCAGAGTTCTCCCACCAGGTGCATTACCCCTTTCCCCTATATGGACGAACGCCAGGGGAGCGACTCGCGGCCGGTTAAATTCCCGAATACCCAGTTCACCCAGATGCTGATCGCCCAACCTTATTCTATTTACATCATGGACGTCAAGAAGCCGGCCATGTACCACTTCAGCCTGTCGATGGGCCTGCAGCAGATACTGGTGCCGGACCAGAACGGGGATTATCCGCTGCCCACTACTTTTCCCACCGCCTTTGCCGTCATGCCCGATCTGTCCGCCAGCCGGCGTGCCTTTATCGCCTATGGCAACCACGTGTTTTACGCGCCTTTGCCATAATTGTCGCACAATTATTCACCTGAGATGCAAAGATGCAAATCCCCGGCTTTTCCGGAAAAGCCGGGGATTTTCTATACAGGCGTATGCTCTTTTTTGGAAATTATTCGTCTACTTGGTAGTGTTGTTCCAGAACCAGTTGAAGGCGAAGAAACCCTGCGCGCTGTCCATACGGATGGCGATGCGCCGGCTACCTTTCAACGCATCGGGGATGTTATAGGTGGCGGTGAACGAACCACCGTTGCCCGAATCGGTCGTTGCCACTTCCATACCCCCCATGGCCAGCGTGCCATAAGCGCCCATGCGCACGGTAAAGGTCTGCCCGGCGGGGAAGTTGCTGGTTACGATGGTGACCGTGTCATTGCTCGACACCGCCGAGATGCTGAAGGTCGGGATGCCGTGGAAAACAACGACTTCCGGGGTTGAGGTGTTGCTTTCTTCATTGGATGAGTTATTTTCACCGGATTCATTATTGCTAGAAGTGCTCTTCTTCTTCTCAACCGAGACGGAGTTGTTCCAGAACCAGTTGAAGGCATAGAAGCTCTGCGAGCTGTCAGCGCGGATAGCGATGCGCGCCTGGCCCTTCAAAGCGTCCGGGATATCGAAGCTTTTATCGAAGTTACCGCCGTCGCCCGAATCGAAAGTTCCGACCTCGATCCCTCCGATGCCCAACGTGCCATACCTGCCCATGCGCACCGTAAAGGTCTGTCCGGCCGGGAAGTTGCGGGTACGGAAGGTGACATTGTCATCCCGGTTCACATCCACGATGTAGAAGGTTGGGATACCGAGCCCCTGCGCAGAGGGGGTATGGGTGTGGGTCTCGGTGGCGGTTTCGGTGTTGCTGCTGGACGAGGAGGAAGTGTTGTTCCAGAACCAGTTGAAGGAATAAAAGCCTTGTGAACTATCGGCCCGGATAGCGATACGGCTGCGTCCCTGCAGGGCCTCCGGGATGTCGAAGGTTACGCTGAATGAGCCACCGCTGCCCGAATCAAACGAACCTACTACGATTCCACCAACCCCAAGCGTGCCAAAACTGCCCATGCGAACCGTAAAGGTTTGCCCGGCGGGATAGTTTTGGGTCTGGATGGTCACCGTGTCATCCACGGTTACATCGGTGATATTGAAGGTGGGGATACCTTGTGCGGATGCGGTCATCGACTGGTAAGGGATGACCATGCCGGCTAAAAGAATCAAGCCCAGCATTACCTTAAGCGCGATCTGGATAACAGGCAGTCTAACTAGTTTCTTGGGCGACATTTTTCCCTCCTGAAAGGTGACAGAAAAAGAGATTCTTATACAGTAGTAGTATAGTCATTTTTTTTACGAAAGTCTATCCCTAAGATTGTCGAGAATTATGGATCATAGTTTGCAACCTCCGAGAACACCGAAACAAGGCGAAGTTTAGCGCTTGATATGCGGCGCCAGCCAGAAGGCCCGGTCGTCGGTCGATGAGCCGTTATTCACCACAGTGAGGATGATCTGCACGGATTCCCCTGCCAGTGAACTCAAATCTACCGTTACCCTTTGAAAACTGCCGTTGTCTTTTTCTTTCCAGCTCGCCAGGGTCTGCACGGAGCCTCCCGAGACGCTGGAATTGAGCTGGAAGGTGACATTACACTTGGGACTGTTATCCAGGCAGCCGATGATGGCCGTCCACTGGTCGCCGTCTTCGACCTCAAAGGCCGGGTAACGTCCGGAGATGATGCCCGAGCTGCCGCGGCTGGGGATGGTTTCCAGCATGGTTTCGTTTTCCTCGTAGCCGCCGGTCAGCGTAGCGCCTTCGCGGCGCTGGACAGATCCGTTATAAAAATCTTCGTGTGGGTTCGGGCAGGAAATCCGGCCAATCGTGGTGCGCCAATCTGCTGTGCAGTATTCTCCGATGAAATCTACCGGCGTATTGGTGTCGTGGGTGTGAGCCGACCTGACCACGTCGATTGTGACCCAGAAGGCGCTGTCGGCTTTGTCACCCCATCCAAAGGAAACCCCATCGCTGCTGCGCAGCAGCCAGTACCCGGTATATCTGCCATTGTAGCGCGGGGCGACCATGTCGATGGAGACGTCCGTAAATTCACCCGGGTCGACGGTGTCGTCCAACCTTACATGAGCCGGGGCGCTCATGGCGTTGCCGCTGGTGAAATACACCTCAAAATTGGCTTTCCAGGTGCACCGTCCGGCGTTGTACAACCGCCAGGTCTTGGTAAAGGATTTGCCTGCGGTCAGGTCCGTACCGTCAGCGATGCTGATATCTTTGACCTGCCCGATTTGGTAGCACGAGGCGCGCGAGTTGGGAGGAGGGATGTGGTGAGAGAAAGGGGGCCTGGGTGGCACCGGAGTATCGGTCGGGGGTACCGTTGTGCTGGTCGGCGGCACTGGCGTGTTGGTCGGCGGCACCGGCGTGTTGGTAGGTGAGGCCGTCTGGGTGGGTGATGCAGTCTCGGTGGGGGTATTGCTAGGCAAGGGCGTGGCGGTCGCCGCAGCAGCCTGGGTGAGCTGGGCGATAAGATTGTCCAGGGCGGATTGAGTTTGGCGAGCTGAAACAGTTTGCACGACGGCGGTCGAGACATTATTTGGATTAGCCATGGGAGAGAATAACTCTACCATGCAAGCGCCAGAAAAAAGCGATAGCGCCGCAATAATCAGCAACAGAAAGGAAGTCCGTTTAGGCATGGGGGAATTCTCCTATAAATAAAATATAGACGTCATTCCCTTTCGGAATGTTCCCAAACGCCCAGAAAAGGATCGTTGGGAATTGCCGTGATGGACAACTTGAAATCTTGTACATAAAAACAAATCCTGAAAGTATCCGATAACTTTCAGGATTTGTTGCAATAATTGTGCCGGTTAGGCGTCGTGGAATTCGCCTTCCACCACGTCGCCTTCCGTATGGGCGTTACGTTGACTACCTCGGTCGTCCCCGTTCGAACCGCCGTTGTTCCCGGACGGCTGCTGCATCCTTTGAGCCAGGGCCTGTTGCAGCTCTTCAGACAGGCGCCGGATGGTCCCGATATCGCTGCCGGTCATGGCCTGGCGTAGCTCGGTGATTTTTCCTTCAATCTTCGAGCGCGCCCCGGTTTCTACGGCGTTTCCCTGCTCTTTGAGAGCTTTCTCAACCTGGTAAATGACGCTGTCCGCCAGGTTGCGGGTTTCCGCCAGCTCGCGCCTTTTCTGGTCATCGCCCTGGTTCTGGCGCGCTTCCTTTACCATGCGCTCGATATCGGCTTTATTCAGGTTAGTCGAAGCGGTGATGGTCACCTTCTGCTCGCGCCCGGTGGCCTGGTCACGTGCTGACACATTGAGGATACCGTTGGCGTCGATGTCGAAAGTCACTTCGACCTGCGGCATGCCGCGGGGAGAAGCCGGGATGCCTTCCAGACGGAAGCGGCCCAGGTCCATGTTGTCTTCGGCCATTGGCCGCTCGCCCTGCAAGACATGGATATCCACCGCAGTCTGCCCATCTTCGGCGGTCGAGAAGGTCTGTGACTTGCGCGCCGGAATGGTAGTGTTGCGTTCGATCACCGGGGTCATCATGCCGCCCATGGTTTCAACGCCCAGGGAGAGTGGGGTCACGTCCAGTAAAAGGATATCTTTCACCTCACCGGTTAGCACGCCGGCCTGGATGGCCGCCCCAATCGCCACCACCTCGTCCGGGTTGACGCTCTTGTTTGGCTCCTTATTGATCAACCCGCGCACCATCTCCTGGATGACAGGCATACGGGTGGCGCCGCCGACCAACACGACTTCGTCGATATCGTTGACGCTCTTGCCGGCGTCCTTCAAAACTGCTTCGAAAGGAGTTCCGGCAGCGCTCAACCAGGTCGTGAGTGAGTTGTTCGAGGCGGGCGCGCGTCAGGCGCAACTGCAGGTGCCTGGGGCCGTTGGCGTCAGCCGTGATGTAAGGCAGATTGATTTCCGTCTCCAAAATTGTGGATAACTCGATCTTGGCCTTTTCGGCCGCCTCACGCAGCCGCTGCAGGGCCTGGCGATCCTTGCGCAGGTCGATGCCGTTCTCCTTCTGGAACTCGTCTGCCGCCCAATTGAGCACACGCTGGTCCCAGTCGTCGCCGCCCAGGTGGGTGTCGCCGTTGGTGGCCTTGACTTCGAAGACGCCGTCGCCGACTTCCAGGATGCTGACGTCGAAGGTACCGCCGCCCAGGTCGAAGACCAGGATCAGCTCGTTCTTCTTCTTGTCCAGCCCATATGCCAGGGCAGACGCCGTCGGCTCATTAATGATGCGCAGCACTTCCAGCCCAGCGATCTTCCCGGCATCCTTGGTGGCCTGGCGTTGGCTGTCATTGAAATACGCCGGCACTGTAATGACCGCTTTAGTGACCGGTTCACCCAGGAAAGCCTCAGCGTCCGTCTTCAATTTGGCCAGGATCATGGACGAAATTTCTTGCGGGGTAAACTCACGCCCGGCGGCGGGAATTTTCACCCGCGCATCTCCAGCCGGCCCCTGCACCACGGCGTAAGACACCATTTTACGTTCCTGCGCCACCTCTTCGAAGCGGCGGCCCATGAAGCGTTTGATCGAGTAAACCGTATTTTCCGGGTTGATTACCGCTTGCCGTTTGGCCGTCTGGCCGACCAGTCTTTCTCCATTTTTATTAACAGCCACCACGGATGGCAGCAGCCGCGAACCTTCGGCGGTAGAAATCACCACCGGTTCGCCCCCTTCCATCACTGCCACCACGCTATTGGTAGTTCCGAGATCAATGCCAATAATTTTATTCATGGGAATTTCTCCTTTATTCCGTATTCTTCCTGATTTATCGATTAAAGCATAAGCTCTTAGTGCAAGAAATGAATTAACGAAACATAGGAGAAACGTAAACGTTCGTATAAAATAGGACTGTAACCTGTTACAGCATCCCTTTTGGGCTCATTGGGATTTCCTGTGGAAGGTCCCAGATTTTGGGGTATGAGCGGGCTACGCCCGCTCATACCCCAAAATCTGGGAGTTCACCACGGCAATTCCCAGAGAACCGCTGGGTTGCCTGTGCTCAGGCTGGGGTATAATAATTAAGGTAAACTGAGTGTGATTTAACTATGAAATCGAAATCAGGCTCGGAGAGGCGTACTCGCATGGCTTATGGCCGAACCGGGGAGCCGGACTGGCTGAAAGCATTTTTTGACCGCGCCTCGGCCGGCATGGCTGTCCTGGATGCACAGGGGTGCTACTTGCACGCCAATCCCTGTTGGCTGAAAATGACCGGATATTCACTGGATGAAATTACCCGGGCCACCCTGTTCGACCAGACTCACCCTGACGATATCTCCGGCAGCCAGGAAAGTTTGCAAGGCCTGGTCAGTGGAAAGATAGATAACTATCGCTTGGAGCGGCGCTTTTTGCGCAAAGATGGCAGCATTTTTTGGGGCGAAGTGTCTGCGTCAGCCCAGCGAGATACCCAGGGAAACCTGGTCGCCGTAATCCTCATCCTGGTGGATATCTCCGAGCGCCGCGAGGCCGAAGCCAATCTTTGGCTCGAGCGCGACCTGTTCGCTGGGGGTCCGGTGGTGGTGTGGAAACAGGTAGGGCGCGGTGAGGAAGCCAGGCAGTATGTGTCTTCGAATATCTCACAGTTTGGATATACGGTTGAAGATTTTACCAATGTAAAATCCTACTTTAATATTGTGCACGAAGAGGACCGACAACGCGTCAGGGACGAGATCGACACCCACCTTATATCCGGCGCTAATTCCTATGAACAGGAATACCGGATTAAGTGCGCTGATGGAGAAATTCGCTGGGTGCACGATTTTACCCTGGTCTCACGCAATCCTCAGGGAAAAGTGACCCAGTTCGGCTGGTACATTTTCGACGTGACCGAAAGGAAAAAAGCTGAAGAAGCCCAGCGCGAGATCAGCCTGGCGGCAGAAGAAGCCCGCGCCACCGCTGAAGCCGCCGTCCGTACCCAATCGATCTTTTTGGCCTCGATGAGCCACGAGATCCGCACGCCCTTACACGGCGTGATCGGCATGACCAGCCTGCTCCTCGAAACCGAGCTGGCTCAGGAACAGCAGGATTTTGTCAATATCATTCGTTCAAGTAGCGAGACTCTTCTCACTATAATCAACAACCTGCTCGATTTTTCCAAGATCGAGGCCGGCAAATTAGAGCTGGAAGCCACCACTTTTGATCTGCGGGTCTGTATCGAAGAAATCCTGGACCTGATGGCAGTCAAGGCGTCTGAGAAAAAGATTGAACTGGCCTATTTTATGGTGCAATCGGTGCCCGAAGTCGTCGTCGGGGATGTGACCCGGCTGCGGCAGATTTTGGTTAACTTGCTGCACAATGCGATTAAATTTACGGACCAGGGTGAGGTTGTCCTCGAAGTCAGCCTGGAAAATGAGCCGTCGCAGCAGAAGCCCCCCTACGACGGAATTTCAGAAGCTATGCTGACTACCCTGCATTTCGTGGTGCGCGATACGGGCATTGGCATCCCTGAGGATAAGAAGGACCGCCTGTTTAAGCCGTTCAGCCAGCTAGATGTCTCCACCACACGCAAATACGGCGGTACTGGTCTGGGATTGGCTATCAGCCGGCAGTTATGCGATTTGATGGGCGGGAAAATGTGGGTTGAAAGCCTGGGGATTCCTGGGAAGGGCTCTTCCTTCCATTTCACCATCGTGGTGGAAGAGGGCATGGTGGAATATTCTTCCAGGCAGTACTGCAAGCAGCCGCAGATGGAAGGAAAGCGCCTGCTCATCGTGGATGACACCGCCATTAACCGCATGATTTTGACCCATTTTGCCGGGCTGTGGGGCGCCTATCCCAAAGCTACAGCTTCGGCCCAGGATGCTCTGAACTGGATCCATCATGGCGAGGTATTCGACCTGGCCATCCTGGACATGCAGATGCCGGAGATTGACGGAATTCAATTCGCCGAAATGATTCACAAACGTAAAGAAGAACTACCGCTGGTTATGCTGACCTCGCTTGGGATGCACGGCCGGCAGGTACCCGTCGACCTGTTCGCCGGACGCCTGAACAAGCCGATCAAGGTAGCCCAACTTTATGAAGTGCTGACCAGCGTCCTTTCTATCCAAACCACTTTGGCAGCCAAACCCATCCCGGCCAAGCCCAGGCTGGATGCTCAGATGGCAGAAAAGCGCCCGATCAAGATTCTCCTGGCAGAGGATAACCCGATAAACCAGCAGGTAGTTAAGTTGATGCTGTCCAAATTTGGTTATGAGCCGGAGCTTGTTTCCAACGGGCTTGAAGCCCTAAATGCAGTGAAACAACACGGTTATGACCTTGTCTTGATGGACGTGCAGATGCCGGACATGAATGGCGAGGAAGCCACCCGCCGCATCCGCGCCGAGGTGCCACAAAAACGCCAGCCTTATATTGTGGCTCTGACTGCCGATGCGCTGGAAGGCCGCCGGGAATTTTACCTGGAAAACGGCATGGATGATTACCTGAGCAAGCCGATGGGAATCGATAACCTGGTCAAGGCTATAGAACATTACTGGGCGGTGAGAGAGCTGGCCGCCAGTTCAGCGCGCACGCCAGCAGTGATCGAGGTCGAAACGCTGAATAGGAGCGTTATCCAGCGCGAGATCGTCAGCGAATGGATCCAGGCAATTGGCAGCCCGTCTTCATTTTTATCCGTGATGGAAGTTTTCCTGGACAATTCCCCTCGCATGGTCCAGGATATCGAGCGATTTTATGCCGCCCGGGATTGGAAGAGCTTGAATGCGGTTACCCACGCGTTCAGATCCAGCAGCGGCAGTATGGGCGCAGACCAGCTTTCCAACCTGTTGGGCATCCTCGAGGATTTGTCCGGCGCGGCGCGAGATGGGGGCGCTATTGATGAGAACTTATTACCGGGCCTGTACAACCAAATTAAACAGCTTCATTCGCGGACCTGCGAGGAGTTGCGTTCGCTTCAGGTCGAACTCAAGACTATTGCACCCGCCGACAGCCAGCCGGGCCGGGTTAAAGGAACGAGCGATGAAACGATTAGCTAGGTTATGCCTGGCCATGGGCCTGCTCCTGGCCAGTTTATTGGTTTTTATCCCGGCTGTCCGCGCCCAGGACACCAACCCGGTGGTGGTGGTCATGACCGCAGACGGGCCGCTGACCCCGGCGATGGTTGAATATATCCACCGCGGCCTCCAACTGGCGACAGACCGCCAGGCCCAGGTTGCCATCATCCAGCTCGATACCCCAGGGGGCGACATTGGCCTGATGACCACTATCGAAGAGAGCCTCCGTTCCAGCCAGATCCCCGTGCTGGTGTATGTCTCCCCTCCCGGCGCGATGGCCGGCAGCGCCGGGACAATCATCACCCTTTCCGGGAACCTGGCTGCCATGGCGCCCAATACCACCATCGGGGCTGCCAGCCCGGTCGGGTCGCAGGGCGAGGATATTGGCCAGACTGAAGAGGCTAAGGTTAAATCCATCCTGGAAGCCACCGTAAGAACGCTGACCCAGGATCGCCCGCCGGCCGCCACCCAACTGGCCCAGGACGCCATTGAGACGGCCAAGTCTGCTACGGTGGACGAAGCCCTGCAGGTCGGCCTGGTCGACTTTAAGGCCACCGACGTGCAAGATTTGCTGCGCCAGCTCAATGGGCGCAAGGTAAAGATCGGCGCCGGAGAAAAAACCATTCTCACCGATAATGCCACGGTGGTCGAAGTTCCGCTTAATTTCATCGAAGGGCTGCTGGGGATGCTGACCAACCCTAATATTGTCTTCCTGTTGCTGGCAGTGGGAGCGCAAGCCCTGCTGATCGAGCTTTCTAACCCGGGCGGGTGGGTGGCCGGTTTTGTTGGCGCAGTTTGCCTGCTAATGGCCGTTTATGGCTTGGGCATCCTGCCGGTCAACTGGTTTGGCATCCTCTTCCTGGTGCTGGCCTTCGTCCTGTTCATCCTGGATATAAAGGCGCCCACCCACGGGGCGCTGACTGCCGCGGGCGTTTGTTCATTCATCATTGGGGCGCTGGTGCTGTTTAACTCGGTGCGAGCGCCTGGTTTCCAGCCGGTTTCAGTGCCGCTGGTGATCGGCAGTGGAATTTTCCTGGGAATGGGCTTTTTCGTTGCCATGACTTTGGCAGTGCGCGCCATGCGCCGCCCAGTGTTGACCGGTACGACGACCCTGGTAGGCCGGCTTGGGACGGTGCGCCGCGAGCTGAACCCGCGCGGGCAGGTGCAGGTAGCCGGCGAGCTGTGGAGCGCCGAACTGACAGACGACCAGCCTGGCCCGCTGCCCCCAGGCAGCCAGATTCAGGTAACCGACGTGGAAGGACTGCGCCTGAGAGTTCGCAAAGCCTGACGTGATTTTTTTGCAAACCTAACGGTTTTCCAAACCGTTAGGTTTGTACCGTAATCAGGCCCCCGCGAACCCGGCCGCTTTCAGCGCCGGGTAAAGGGCGCAGAAGCGCAGGTACGCTTCGGAGTAGCGCTGCACCATATCCGGCCTGGGCAGCGTCGGCGCCTGGCCCGGTTGCACTGTTCTGGTCACCGCTGCCTGGGCATCCTTGAAAATCCCCGCCCCGATCCCGGCCAGCAGGGCCGCCCCGCGTCCGGTGGCCTCAGCCGCCTGTGACGGATACACCGGCCGGCCAAAAATATCCGCCTGGAGCTGCAGCCATAAAGGATGGCGCGTGCCCCCGCCGGAGACTACCAGCCGTTCCAGCGGCACTCCCAGGCTGAGCATCAGTTCCAGGCCCTGCTTCAAAGCGAACACCACGCCCTCCATAGCCGCACGCACCATGTGCGCCCGGGTATGCTGAAGGCTCAAGCCGGCAAAGGCAGCGCGCACGCTCGAATCCATGTGCGGGGTACGTTCACCAGCCAGATAGGGCAGGAAAAACAACCCCTCGGTGGCCGCTTCCACCCCGGCGGCGGCATCCGCCAGCTCGGTGTACTGGCTGCCCGGCCAGATCTGGTCGCGCAGCCAGCGTAAAGCCAGGCCGGCGGAAAGGATGGCCGACTCAAGATGCCATACAGCGGGGAGAGCGTGGCAGAACAGGTGCAGGCGCAGTTCCGGATCGTGCACTGGCTCAGCTACCGGAGCCAGCAACTGCCCGCCGGTGCCAATCGTACACGACACCAGCCCGGGTTGGATCACACCCTGGCTGAAAGCCTGAGCGGCCTGGTCCGAGCAGCCGTACACCACCGGCGTCCCGCTCAACAGGTCGCAGGCGCGGGCGAAACCGGGTACCAGCCCGCCTGCCACCTCCGCCGATTCGTGAACGGCGGGCAGCCGGTCGAGGGTCAGACCAACCTGGTCGAGCACAGGTTGGCTCCAGGAACGCCTGTGTGGGTCGAAAAGCAGGGTTGAAGAGGCATCGGACGGCTCGCTGCCGATCTGACCGGTCATGCGGTAGCGCACCTCGTCCTTGGGCAGCAACAGCCAGCGTGTACGTGCGACCGTCTGCGGTTCCTCCTGGCACAGCCAGGCCCAACTGGCCAGCATGAAACCGGTCGCCAGCGGGTTACCGGTCCAGGCTGCCAGATTTTGCCGACCGAAGCGGTTGGTTAATTCTTGCACCTGCCGGCGGCTCCGCCGATCGGCCCAGATGATCGCCGGCCTCACCGGCGCGCCGCTTTCATCCAGGCACACCAGGCTGTGCATCTGCCCGGTCAGGCCGATGGCGGCGACCTGATCAGGGGCCAGCCCGCTGGCTTGCAAGCACTGGCGCAGGGTATTCTGCGCGGCATCCAGCCACGCCTGGGGATTCTGCTCGGCCCAACCCGGGTAAGGAGCGTCCAGGGGATATTCCTGTCCGGCCCACGCCAGCAGATTGCCATCCTGGTCGATCAGCACAGACTTGGCGCCCGAGGTGCCAATATCGATGCCTGCCAGCGCCTGGTGCCGGCGCATGCTCGCCACGGGCTATTTCTCCAATTGCGGTTCTTTAAGCGTGTATTCCGGCTGCTGCATGGCCGGCAGATAGAGCTGGCTCATATACTCTTTCAACATGCGGCGCATGCTGAACTGGGGGGCCAAGGTGCGGATCGATTCCTTGATGCAGCCCAGCCAGTCGTTGGGGATGTTGTCCGCCGAACGCGAATTGTAATAGAGCGGGATAATCTCATTTTCCAGGGTGTCGTAAAGGCTTTCCGCATCAGCCTGGTCTTGCTGGTTGGGATCAGGATAATTGGTGTCATCGCCGATCGCCCAGCCGTTGTGCCCGTTGTAGCCCTCGTGCCACCAGCCGTCCAGCACCGAAAAGTTAAGCACTCCATTCAAGGCGCCCTTCATGCCCGAAGTCCCCGAGGCTTCATTAGGGCGACGCGGCGTGTTCAGCCACACATCTACCCCCTGAACCAGGTAGCGCGCCACGTTGATATCGTAATCTTCGAGGAAGATCAGCCGCCCGCCGGTTTTGTAATCCTTGATCATGCGATATACCTGCTGGATGAGCAGCTTACCGGGTTCATCCGAGGGATGCGCCTTACCGGCAAACACGATCTGCACCGGGGTATTGGAGTTGTTGATGATACGCATCAAGCGGTCGAAATCGTGCAAGATCAGGTTGCCGCGTTTGTAAGTGGCAAAGCGACGTGCTAAGCCGATGGTCAGCGAGTAAGGTTCGAGCAACACCCCACCGGCAATCACCTGGATGGGGTGGACTGTGCCGGTAAGCCACTGCTGGCGGGCGCGCTCGTTGGCAAAGATGGCCAGCTTGCGCTTCAGGTGGCGCCGGATGGCCCACAAGTCGATGTCGGGGATATTTTCGACCTGGTTCCACATTTCCTGGTCGTCGAGGTGCTGCAACCAGTCCGCCCCCAGGTAGCGCTCGAAGAGCATGCGCATGCGACGCGCCAGCCAGGAGGAGGAATGCACCGCGTTGGTGATGTTGGTGATCGGGACATCCTCTTCCTTGCAGTCAGGCCACAGGAAATTCCACATGTGCCGCGCCACCTGCCCGTGAATCTCCGAAACAGCGTTACGCTGGTCGGAAAAGCGCAAGGCCAGCACCGGCATGCTGAACATGTCTCCCCAGGTCTGGGTGTGCAGGCCCAGGTTGATGAACTGTTCGCGGGTCATGTGTAGATCGGAGAAAACTTGAGCAAAATATTTATCGACCAGCCAGATGGGGAACTGGTCGTTGCCGGCTGGCACCGGGGTGTGAGTGGTGAAGATGTTGGTCTTACGCACGATATCGGAAGCCTGCTCGAAGGTCTTCCCCTCTCTGATCAGTCCACGGATGCGCTCGATGACCAGGAAGGCAGAGTGGCCTTCGTTCATGTGCCAGATGCTGGGGTTATAGCCCAACCTCTGCAGGGCGCGTACCCCGCCCATGCCGAGTAGAATTTCCTGCGAGATACGCACCACTGGGTCGTTGTTGTACAGGCGCGAGGTGAGCTGCCGGTCGTTGGGGGAATTGGTCTCCACGTTCGAGTCCATCAGATACAAGGCGTTGCGTCCGACGTGCACCTGGTAAATACGGGCGGCTACTTCCCTATCGACCAGTTTGACCGACACGGTGAGTGGTTTTCCATCCGCTTCGAAGAGGGGAATGACCGGCGCCTTGTCGAAGTCGAAGGTAAAGCCGCGTGTCTCCTGCCAGCCGTCTTCAGTAATGCGCTGGGCGAAATAACCCTGGCTGTAAATAAAACCAACGCCCACCAACGGCATGCCCAGGTCGCTGGCCTCTTTGATGTGATCGCCAGAAAGCACACCCAGACCGCCAGCGTACATGGGCAGCGATTCATGCAGCCCGAATTCGAAGGATAAGTAGGCGATCTGCCGGTTAATCAGGCTGGGGTAAGTGCGGTCGAACCACGTGTTTTCCGCTTTGAGATATTGGTCGAAATTGCGCATGACCCGGTCGTAGAAGTCGAGGTAATAGCGGTCGTTGGTCATGGCGTTCAGCCGCGGGCGGTCCACCTGGTAGAGGAACACCACCGGGTTGTGGTTCAGGCGTTCCCAGAGGGGTTTATCGATTATGGAAAATACCAACTGGCCTTCCGGGTTCCAGACCCACCACAGGTTGTAAGCAAGCTGAGTCAGCCGGTTGATGCGGCGAGGTAAGGTCAGGTGATTGGGAATTTCACGTCGGATTATATCCATGTAATTCTTTCTTTAGAAAAGGGATTGGAGGGCAAGAGCAAGACTTTTTTGTCCGCTGACTAATATTTTGTAGACACACAAAATTTGATTATACCATGAATGAATTTTCCTTTCCTGCATAGTCATACGGGTTCATTGGGATTTGCCGTGCCGGGAGATCACCACGGAGATTCCCAAAAGACCGGCATACAGCCGTAGAAGGGTACCTAGCCGGTCCTTTTTTTCAATGGTTGCCCCCTCCAGCTTATTTACCTGTTTCACGTGCATCGAACCCACCGGGTAAAAGGGCGATCTGCACCAGCCAACTGCGGTAGTTTTCCAGGGAGAAGGGCGGCAGCCCGGCCTGGTAATGGTTGCCAAACGGCTGGCCGTTGACCTCGTATTCGATCAGATACAGGCGCTGGTCGCTGACGTAGGTGCGGATTTGCCCAACCTGCCAGTTCTGGTTGGCCGGGGCTGTGCAGGCGTCCTCGACGACCAGGCTATCCCGGCCAGCTTGCCTGACCCGGAAATGCACCTCGGCGGGTGCGAGGGTATCGTTGCAGGCCACCACCGGGAGATATTTGCCGGAGCCGGCTTCGCCGATCATCACGCACACCGGCGGCTGGCTGCGCCGGATGTAGTGGTAAGCCAGCTTTTTGGCAAAATAATAATCGACCACGGCGTCTGAGAACTGCGGCCAGCCGTCGATCAGGTTCCACCACAGGATTCCGCTGGTCTGCCACTTGCGCAGGCGGGTAGACTCGATGAAGAACTTCACCGCTTCCGCCTGGGTGATCTGGCTGGCCAGGGTAAAATCTCCCAGGTTATCGGGGATGGCGCCAAACAGCTCCTTGACCTGGTTGGCCATCAGGCGGATGCGGTCGCGATCCACGGCGCTGTGCTGCCAGTGATAGACGTCGTGGGTGTGCCATTCCGCGTTGTTTTGCCAGGGCCACAAGCGTTCTGGCGAGATAAAGCGGCGGATGGAAGACACGTTCGGGCAGCCGTGGTAGCCAATCTCGCCGATGAAATGGGCCGAATGGCGGGTGTAGAAGGGACTCTTATAATAGCCGCGCGGGCCCCACAGGTGCTGCTCGGGGGTCAGCCGCCAGGCGTCGGGGCGGCCAAAAATTGAGGGCGGGGTGTAGGGCGAGCTGGGCACGTAGGCGCGTTGGGGGTCGTGGCGCTGGAGGACCTGGGGAATTACCTGGCGAGTCAGGCGGTTGTGCTCCGGGTTAATGCCATCCGATAAGTAGGCCATATCAATCTCGTTGTCGCCGCACCAAACTGCCAGGCAGGCATGGTTGCGCAGGCGCTTGACCACCTGTTTGGCTTCGCGGCGCACCTCTTCCAGAAAAGCCTCCTCCTGGGGATAACGGCAGCAGGCGAAGGCGAAGTCCTGCCAGACCAGGATGCCCTTTTCGTCGCACAGGTCGAAGAAACGGTCGTTCTCGTAAACGTTGCCGCCCCAGCAGCGGACCATGTTGCAGCCCAGCTCTTCGGCCAGGCCAACCGCCTGTTCGATACGCCCGGCGTCACGGCTGTGAAAGGCATCCAACGGCACCCAGTTGGTACCCCTGACCTGCACGGGTTGGTGGTTGGCATACACCACGAAGTGCGAAACGGGGTCGGGAGGGGTATCCAGGCGCGCCGGCAGGCTGGCCGCCGGTTCCACTTCCCAGGCCTGCCCGGCTCGCTCAGTGCGGTCAACCACAATCTGGCGGATGCCGACCCGTTCAGAGCGTTCCGCCAGCGTTTGCCCGCGGCGACGAAGCTGGGCAGTCACCTGGTAAAGATCAGGGGCGCCGTAACCCCTGGGCCACCACAGCCGGGTGCCTGGGATGTGAATGGTGCAGCCGCCGGCAATGAATTCCACCGGATATTCGTGCTCGAAGGAATGCTCGCCGCACACGCCGCGCAAGCGCAGGCTGAACCCATCCAGGCTGGCTGCGCTGGTGCGGAATTGGAAGCGCACCCCCAACACTGCTCCAGCGGGGGTTACTTCTTTAGTCCAGTAATAAAGCTGCTCGATAGCGTGCACCGGCCGGGTTTCGAGGCGCACCGGCCGCCAGATACCGGCCGAGACAGCCCTCGGCATGATATCCCAGCCCCACATGTGGGCAGCCTTGCGGATGTGCAGCCCCTCTTCGCGGAGTTCCCAGCTCATCGCAGCGGCGTCATACTGGTACTGGCGGGCGGCGTTGAGCGGCGAGGCCAGGCGCACGGAAATCGTGTTTTCCAGGCCCGGTTTGAGGGCCGGGCTGGCATCGAAGCGCTGTTCGACCAGCATGTTGGCCGATTGGCCTACCTGCACCCCGTTGATCCACACCGTCGCCAGGGTGTCCAAACCTTCAAAAACCAGATCCCACCCTGTTTGCCCGGTATTTTCCGGCAGGCTGAAGGTGCGCGTCAGCCACCAGGTGTGGGTTTCCAGCGGGCGCAGGTTGTGGATATTGTTGGCGAAATAAATCTCCGGCAGCTCTCCCGCCCGTTCAAGGTCCAATTCCACATTGCCGGGCACCTGGGCCGGGATGCAAACCAGGCCGGAGGCGGCCAGGTCGTCTGGATGGAGGATGTTCTTTTCGCCTTCTTGGTAATGAAATAAGTTCCAGGTTCCATCTAAGGCTATCGTGCTCATGTGTGGATTCCTTCCAGTTCGACCAGGTGATTTGCCAGGTTGATTTAATCAGCCCCAACCGTTTGATTGTAAACCCAATCATCGGAAGGTCACCACGGAGATTCCCAAAGAACCGGAGAGCATATTGACAATTCAGATAAACATAGTATTATATAGATAAGTCTGCAATTTTTCACCATGTGAATTACCCGGAAGATTCAATTCAGTAACCGTCACATGGACCAACCAAATGGCTGTATAGCCGCTAACAATTGATAGCGGCTACAGCCCAATATTGTTCGAGAGATGGAGGTTAGAATGGTTTCTAATATGACTGCAGTAGCTGTATTGCCGGCTGCCAACATTGAGAGGGCAAGGAAGTTTTATGCCGATAAACTGGGGCTGACGCCGGATAGGGTTGAGGTCGATGGCAGCCTGTTCTACCAATGCAAAGAGTCTGCCTTTCTCGTCTACCAAACTCAGTATGCCGGGACGGCCAAGAATACGGCGATCGGATTCCGGACCGATAATATCGATCGCGAAATGAAGGAACTCCGCTCCCGGGGTGTGGTGTTTGAGGAATACAATATGCCGGGTCTGAAGACCGTCAATGGAGTGGCGACCATGGGCAGCTTAAAAGCGGCCTGGTTTAAAGACAGCGAAGGGAATATCCTGGCGGTCAACCAAATGTAAGAGTTAAACAAAACAAGCAGTCTCACGACTGCTTGTTTTGTCTACCTGTAATTTTACCCTCAACCACGAACCCTTCAGGAGAAAACCCAAAAACCAAATCCAATCCAAGATTATATTAACACCAGTGGATTAAAATAACCCTAGAAATATGTTAGCAAATGGTTAACGTTTCCACCTAATAGTATCTTATTTATGAACTTATCCGATCCGAAATCCGGGGCAAAAAAACCACCGGTTTACTTGCACGCCAGGGCTAGAATTGGGGAGAACCAGACGCGGTAGCAGCCGGCGCTGATGAAGTAAGCCGCCCCAAGGAAAACCAGTAAATCAGCAGGATATATTTCAAGGCCGTCAGAAAGCGTTCAGCGCAGCTTTTTAGCCATGGCGATATCGTAATGCTCGTAGCCGCACTTGCGATAAAGCTGCTGAGCGGCGTGGTTGTAGAAATCAGTCAGGATGAGCATTTCCACCGCCCCGCCCTGCCGGGCCAGTTGTTCGGCGAAACTGACCAGGGCGGCTCCGGCGCCCAGGCGGCGGGCGCTTTCCTCGACAAACAGCTCGGTCAACTCGGCGTACGGCGCGGAGTAAAAAACCGCCGGCAGGAGGCGCAGGTTAGCGATGCCGATTACCCGGCCGTTGATTATGGCCAGAATGGGTGTGTCGACCCGGAGCGGGTCGGCCAGTCGGTGGGCGTAGTTCTCAGGCGGCTCATCCACGCCGTTGAACAGGCGGTTCAGGCGGGCAATTTCGGGCGCGTCGCCCGGCGCGGCGAGACGAACCGTGAAGAGGGATTGATCTGGCATGTTATTATTCTAACTCGAAGTACTTTACAGAAATACTTTTTTTACACTTCGGATTATCCGTCAATCGTCCAGATGAGCACGCAGCTCGCTTTTCTCGACGATGCCGGCTGCCCACAAGAAGGAACCGACCGCTTCCTTGGCGTTGACCACCTTGGGGTAATAGATGTAGTCCGCGGTCGAGTTCTGCACGCAGACCCCGTCGCAGGCATCTATGATGTCCACAAAGCCCGCGGGGTTGCTGACTGCTTTGGTCGCAAGCCCGGAGTATCCACGCGCGACGGCAGCGACGTACTCGTCGCCGCTCACCAGCCCTAGCTCGATGGAGCGCTGGATGCAGTAGATGAACATCGCACTTCCGGATGTGTCGTGCCAGTTATCTGACAGATCCGGTTGATCGACCACCTGGTACCACAACCCCGTGCGCGGGTCCTGCACCTTTTTCAGTCCTTCCACGAGGTCGCGCAGGATGTCCACGACCGCCCCGCGTTGCGGGTGGGTAGGCGGGAGTTTGTCAATAAATTCGACCAGGACCAGTGCATACCAACCCAGTCCTTCGCTCCAAACATTCGAGGAAAGGCCCGTTTCCCGGTCAGCCCAGGAGGCGCGCCGGGCCTCGTCGTAGGCGTGCAGGTATAGGCCCGTCTGGCCCTTGCGGCAGTGCCCGGCCAGGGTCAGGATCTGGTGCGCCACCTCATTGAAGCATTCATCGCGCTCGTCAACGGCCGCCCCATAGCGCGTCAAGAACATCCCACCCATAAACAGCCCGTCTATCCACATTTCATGGGGCAGCGAGCGGGCGTGCCAGAAACCACCGTCCGAGTTACGCGGGTAATCCCGGAAGCTTTCGCGGATGCGCCGGGCCGCCAGGCGGTATTTTTCCTCGCATGTGTACTCGTACAGCGCTACGATGACTGTCCCCGCCAGCATATCGTCCAGGCTTTCCCCCGTGAAATCGCTCAGGCTGCCGCCGGGGCTGACATGCTGGTCGGCGAACTTGCGCATATAGTCGAAGTAACGCGCCTGGCGGGTGGTCAGCCAGAGTTTTTCCAGACCGATCAGGACATACCCCTGGACGTAGCACCAGCGCCTGTAGGGGATAGTGTCCGGGTCGGGATAACGCGCCAGGATGCTGTCCGCCAGTGCAGTTGAGAGAAACTTCATTCCAATAAATCCCTTCTATTTCGACAATGTCAGAATAAGTCAGGGCTGGGTCTTTTGTACGATGAGTAAAAGGCTAACTTTAGAATGAGAAGGATCGACCAAATGATGAACAATATTTCGGCAAGTCGCTTCAATAATTATTATATAGCTGCCTGAAAACAAAGACACCCCCGGCCGGCATAGCCAGGGGAGGGGGAATGTAGCTCCTCGAACAGGAATTGAATCTGGAACCTAGCGGATATAAATCTAAATCCAACGTGTATACATTATTGTTCTAAGAAATAAATGTTAATGAAAGAGAATTATATATGGAACCAAGGATAATTGTTAGGAACGGCTAAATTCTAATTAATTGGCATTCACAATTAGCCAAGCGAAGAAAGAATGGAAAAACCTCACATTATTATTTAGCAAATATCACCAATTTCCTCTAATTTTTTTTTGATGCGGCTTGTCCAGGCAGAGTTAAGTTTTTTGCTTCACGCTCTTGCTTACGGATTCTTTGTGTATTAATAAATGTTCCGACTAGTGTAGCTAATGGAATAAAGATCATTGCAAGACCTGCTATATCTTTTCCATTTACAACCACCAAAATTCCACCTCCCGCTACCAGGAAGGCTAAAATAAAGCCCAAAATTAAACCAAGGTCTGCCCTTTTTGCATCTCTTTCAATTACAAACTTTTCAAGTGTTATTCGATGATCTTGTTGTTTTTCTGCCATTACCATTATGCGTTCGGCTCCATTTTGAATAACATCATTATATTTGCCAAGCAACTCTGGTGGTGGTAATGGTCCGGAAAATTGTTGTACAGCTGTAATTGATGTCATTACCCCCCCATTATGCAGCGATGGGGGGGTAGGTTTAGCTAATGATTTATCAACCGGTTTTGGGGTGGGCCGTTTAGATTTTCTTCTAATGCTCATGATTTATTACTGACTTATTTTCTCTAATGAAATTCTTTTCAGCCAATAATATTGCTAATCCAACAGCTTCCCAATCAGACAAAATAGCGCGGAAATCAGCCTCTTCTGGAGAATGGGAAGTGTTGTAAGTATTTAATGAACCACTATAATCAATAAGCCTTGACATTCCTTCAAGGAAGGATGGCCTAGCGTATAAAACAAAACCATAATCTGACATTATATCCTCCACTTTAGGATTTTACTCAATGACATTCTAACATATTTTGATTAAGTCAACCTTTAAACCGGGATCTTCCATGGAAAATCCCAATGAGCCTAAATCGGTCTTCTACCCTGACCCCGAAAAACATATCCAACTAATACGACAACGCAAAAAATGTGATAGCCGTAGCACAACAGGCACCAATATAAGAAGCAAAGCATTGTCCACATCTTATGGAAAAGTCGTGTTCCTCGATTTTCTCACAACCCAGAGGGTTATGAGTAACTCGAGTATTGCTGGCAATATTCACAAGTCTGAAGTCAACCGTGCCGTCAAGTCTATCGTACATACCAAACAGCAGTTATCCACTGGGTGTGGGCAATGGGTGTCAGGGGAAATATTAGAAGTTAAAGACACCCCCCGGCCGGCGTTGCCAGGGGGTGCGGGGAATGTAGGCTCCTCGACCAGGACTCGAACCTGGAACCTAGCGGTTAACAGCCGCCCGCTCTGCCGAATTGAGCTATCGAGGAAAGCGAGCGTATTATAAGGTCATGCAGCGAGAGTTGTCAAGCCATTTGACCTACTGTTCCAGGCAGCCCGCCTTGGGGTCCACGTCGGGGAGCAACTGGTACAGGTTGTCGCCTAGCTCGTAGCTTTTATCCGGCAGCAGGCCCAAATGGGCGCCGAAATAGCGGTCGAAGATGACCCGGAAGGTGTTCACGGGGGTGATGGTCGGGTAAAGCTGCTGTTCCCCGCCATCGGGCAGGTAATAGGCGTTGAGGATCTGCACCTCGGCCCCGCTGTACCCAAAACCGTGGTCGGCCTGGATGATGATGATCGGCCTTGGCCCAGGTTGGGACAAGATACTATTCACCATGGCTTCGAGCTGGATATTGCCATACTTGACGGCATTGATATACCCTTCCACGATATTCTTGTCCAGGTCTTCCGTATAGTAGTGAAAGTTGCCCTGACCGTCGAAGACAAAGGGTGGGTGAGTGACCATCATGTGGGCAAAGACGAACTTCGGCCCGGGGACGGCGGCCGGCACCTCGATCAGTTTTTCAAAGCTGTATTTGCGCAGGGTGTAATGGTCAATCCACTGGTTGCGGGGGTTCTTCAGGTTGTAAGCATCGATACGTTCCTGCAGCGGGGCAAACAGGGTCGTCCCCATCAGCATGCCCTCATAGGAATTTATCCCAGGATAAAGCACAGATTCCTCGCTGATCGAACTGGGAGGGGCGTAGAAGACATCGGCGTTGGGGAAATCGATCGAGGCCCAACCGGTTTTGAAGGCCACCACTTTATAGCCCAACCCGGCCAGCGTCTGGCGCACGGTGCCATATTGGGCAAAAACAGCCCAGTCTTCATAGTCGCGCCCGGCCTTGATATAGTCTTCGCCGAAGGACTGGATATAATTCATATTCAGCGAGGTAGAAAGGGACAGGTAGGTTATGGGGAAATTGCTGCGGGCGCACTCCGGCAGGTAAAAGCCTTTCTTCACCAAGAAATCGAGGAAGGATTGGTTGTCGTAGCCGAACCTGTTCATGAGCACGTCCGCCGCGTGAATACGAATCCATGATGACGTAGTAGATATCGGGAAGGTTGGCTTTAGCAGGCGGGGAGAGCTGGCTGTCAATGGATTGGATGCCTCTGGCTTGAAAGCTTTGCAGCAGGGATTTGTTCTGGTCAGCCGCCTGTAATGCCTGCCGGATAGTATATAACGCCACCTGGGAACCGGCCAGGACGGTCAACCCGAGCATGATTACGTTGAGCGGCGGAACCCAGGCTTGGGCGTGGCCGACCTTCCTCCATAACAAGTATAGACCGGCCAGGCACAGCGCCCCCCAAATGGGAACCAGCAGGCGGTGGCGGCCGACGATGAACCCGGCGAGTTTGACGCCGTTCAGCAGGTTAAAAATATGCCCGTAAGCGAAAAAGGAAAACAGGCAGGCGGTGGCCAACAGGGAAGCCTGCACCC
Organism: uncultured Chloroflexia bacterium; assembly: GCA_963820415.1. Classification (GTDB taxonomy): domain Bacteria; phylum Chloroflexota; class Anaerolineae; order Anaerolineales; family Anaerolineaceae; genus CAWFZT01. The sequence goes on from CAWFZT010000008.1 coordinate 801,254, forward strand.
AACTGCGGGTGAGCAACCGCCAGACCAGCAATAAAAAGGCTGCTCCCAGCAGGCTGAGCAGGAGGGAGCGCAGCGTGCTGGCGGGGGTGATCTCGTGCAGGTTATATCCCAACAGGAAAAGGACTGCATAGGCGGCGAAGAAAAAGGGATGCAGCGGCAGGTTTAAAATGCGTTTGATCGTATTCATGCTGGTTTTTACCGCGGTTTCTTCTTTTGGATTTGCCCGGCGCTCAGCTCCAGCGGGACACTGCGGCGGGTGAGCATTTGCAGCAGGACGCGCACGCGCTCTTTTCCGGGCAGGCGCACGTCAAAGATGGCTTCGTAACCGGCGAATGGGCCATCCTGGATCACTACCCGCTCGCCAGGTTTGACCTCATTCAGCACCTCGCCGCCGGCGCGGGTAATTTCGTCCACCCGCTGGCGCACGGTGTAAATCAACGCTTCCGGCACGACCGCCGGTTCTCCGCCGAACATGACCAGCCCGGTGGCATAAGGCATCCACCGAAAGACAGAAATGCCCGCCTGCTCCAGATCGGCGTTGATGAACAGGTAGCCCGGGAAATACGGCTTGATTTTGCGAGCGCGGGGATTGACCGGGTTAGCCGGGATGCGCGGGTAAAAGACTTCCACCTCCCGCGCCATCAGTTGCTGCCAGAGCAGTTCTTCTTTATTGGGATGGCTGTGCAACGCATACCAGTATTTCGCCAAACTTTAACCTCCGTGGAAACTAAACGAAGCAAATTATACCTTATTGAGGCGGGGGTTCATTGGAATTTACCATGGAAGGTCCCCGGATTTGGGGTTGTCATGATAACCCCAAATCCGGGAGTTCACCACGGGGATTCGCAAAGGATCCTCAGGACAATAGCCAAAAGTCAGGTACTTATTGCCAAAAATTGCATGGGCAGGTATAATATTCTCATCCTGCATTAATCTACATTAGAAATTGCCGGCAACCCTCATACTAAGGAGACCTAATACATGCATGCTTATTTATGGGGATTATTATTATTTGCCATCCTGGCCGGCATTTATTTATTGTTACGGCTGCTTTACAGCCGGCAAATTCACCGCAGCGATTTCTGCCCGAAATGCGGGGGGAGCAAATTCCGCCGCGTGCGCCGGCGCACGATCGACCGGGTGTTAGGCATGGGACTGGATGCCCGGCGCTTCCGCTGCGCCAATCCGGACTGCCATTGGGAAGGTATGCGCCAGTATTACCGCCGCCCCAAAAGCTGGAAAAAATCCGCAGAATGATCCAGCCACTCATCCCCTTAATGAGGTTCGTCGAGCAGGCTCAGCAAATATTTCCCATATTCGTTATTTTTCATCAGCTCCGCCTGCTGCTGAAGTTGGGCGGCGCTGATAAAACCCATGCGATAAGCGATTTCCTCCGGGGATGAGATCAACAATCCCTGGCGTTCTTCTACCGTCTGGATAAAATTGGCTGCCTGGAGCAGGGATTCGTGTGTTCCGGCGTCCAACCAGGCAATGCCGCGGCCCAGCACCTCCACCTGCAAGCTGCCTTCCACCAGGTAAAGGCGGATCAGGTCGATGATCTCCAGCTCACCCCGGCTGGAGGGGCAGATAGTGGCGGCATAGTCGGATACCTTTCCGTCGAAGAAATACATGCCGGCTACGGCCAGGTTGGAACGCGGGGCCGATGGTTTTTCATCCAGGCATACCGCCCGCCCGTCGGCGTCCAGCTCGACGACCCCATAGCGCTGCGGGTCGCGCACCGGATAGGCAAAAATGGTCGCCCCGCTCAGCCTCTGGGCGGCAGTTATCAGCCGGCTGACCAGGCCGCTGCCGTAGAAGATGTTATCCCCCAGCACCAGGGCAACCGGAGAATGGTCAATGAACTGCCTGCCGACCAGGAAAGCGTCCCCCACGCCGCGCGGTTCGTCCTGGGAGGCATAAGTAAACTGGAGGCCCCACTGGCTGCCGTCCCCCAGCAGGCGCTGGAAAGCCGGTAAATCCTCGGGCGTACTGATCACCAGGATGTCGCGGATGCCAGCCAGCATGAGGGTCGACAGCGGGTAATACACCATGGGCTTGTTGTAGACCGGGAGAAGCTGTTTACTGATCCCCATGGTGATGGGATGCAGGCGCGTGCCGCGCCCGCCGGCCAGGATAATGCCTTTCATTTAGCCCCTCCTCGCTGCTCGCTGCGCGTAATTACGCTCAACCCAGGCGGTGAAGTCGCTGGACTGCAGGATAGCCGAAACCCACTGCGGGTGGTCGAGATACCAGGCGACGGTTTTCAGCAGGCCGTCGTGCAGCGACTGGCGCGGCCGCCAGCCTAATTCCTGTTCGATTTTACGAATGTCCATGGCGTAACGCCGGTCGTGCCCGGGGCGGTCGGTGACAAAGCGCATCTGCGAACCATGCGGATCACCAGACGAAGCCGGGCTGACTTCATCCAGGATGTCGCACAGGGTGTGAATGATCTCCAGGTTGGGCGGCTGGTTGCCGCCGCCCACGTTATAGGTCTGGCCGGGCTGGCCGCGCTGCAGCGCCAGGCGGATGGCTTCGCAGTGGTCCTCTACATACAACCAGTCGCGCACCTGCTGCCCGTCGCCGTAGACCGGCAGGGGCTTGCCCTGCACGCCGTTCAAAATGACCAGGGGGATCAGCTTTTCGGGGAACTGGCGCGGCCCGTAATTGTTGGAGCAGTTGGTGATGGTCACCGGCAGGCCGTAAGTGTGGAAGTAAGCCCGGACGAGATGATCGCTGGCGGCCTTGGAAGCCGCGTAAGGTGAGTTAGGCGCATAAGGCGTGGTCTCGCAAAAAGGTGGGTCATGCGGAGCCAGCGAGCCAAATACCTCGTCAGTCGAAACGTGGTGGAAGCGCACCTGCCCGGTGGGGAGCGGGCGGACGTCCAGCCAGGCCTGCCGGGCGGCTTCGAGCAGGGTAAAGGTGCCCACTACGTTGGTCTGGATGAACTGCCCCGGCCCAAGGATCGACCGGTCGACGTGGGTTTCGGCGGCAAAATGTACTACGGTGTCGATGGCGTAACGGTGGAAAATGTCGTCGAGCAGGGGGCGGTCGCAGATATCCCCGCGGATGAAGGTGTGGCGGGCCGGGTCTGGCAGGTCCTGCAGGTTTTCCAGGCTGCCGGCATAGGTCAGGGCGTCCAGGTTGATAATGTGGACGCCCGGATCAGAAGCGAGCAAGGTATGCACAAAATTGGAGCCGATGAAACCCGCTCCGCCGGTGACGAGCACATTCTGCATGCGGCCTCCTATGGTTGGACAGGTAAATTATACTTTCATATCACCAGATTTTGAGGCGTCATGGCACCTCAAAATCTGAGGTCTTCCTCGTGAAAGCGAAAAAAAACTGGAAGAATAATGCGTATTATAATCAGGCCAGAGAATGCAATGCCTAAACAGGCAATCCCCCTCTTCATCATAATCATCCTGGCTGTCTTCGTCCTGAGCTGTGTGAGCGCGCCGGTGTCACTTTCACCAGTCCCGGGGACGGCCATACCCGACCAGAGCCGCACTCCTGCTTCTCCCGGTTTGCTTCCCATCCCTCAAATTGGCTCCACATCCGTGGATGCAATAGCAAACGACATCACCCGAGGGGCAGGGAAGGCCACCACGGGGATTTCCAAAGAACCAGAAAGGTTATCTCTATGACGCGGCAGCAAAAAAGGGTCCTGCTGATGCTGATCGGATTGGGGACGGCCTACTTCGTGTTGTTCCTCTTTCCCAACCTGACCGGGGCAAAAGATGAGAATATGATCTCCGTTTTCTCGGTGGATGAGTACGCCCAATACCCGCACGTACTGCACATGCTCGCCCCAGGGAAAAATCTCTTTGAGAGCCTGCACAATTTCCTGGTGTACGTGCATTATTTTTACGGGTATCCCTTTTACCTTTTATCGGCGCTTTCGATTTTACCGCTCAAGCTGGCCTATGGAGCCGCCTGGACCACCCACACCCAGGCGATCATCACGTTCATGCGCCAGGTGGTCAGCGTTCTGCCGATGCTGCTGGCGGCCGGCCTGCTGGTGTTTATCCGCACGCGCTTTCAATCGGCCTGGAAAGCCGCCGGACTGTTCCTGCTGATTCTGAGCATCCCAGGGTTGGTTCTCAACAACCTGTGGTGGCACACCGACAGCCTGGGGGTGCTGTTCATGGTGTTGGTCTTTTTCTTCCTCGACCGGGACGACCTACGCTTCGGTCGCAATTTTTTCCTGGCCGCAGCGGCCTGCGGGCTGGCGACGGGGATTAAGTATTTCGGGCTGTATTTCTTCCTGGCGATCCCGATCTACCTGGTGTGGGGCATCGCCACCCACCGGGTTGCCTGGAAACGGGCTGCCCTGTATGCCGGGCTGTTCGTGGTGGTGATGGCGGCGGCGCTGGTAGCGTCTAACCCACTTTTACTGCTGCCGCAGGAACGGGCCGAGATTATCGCCACCCAGACGCTGCAGTTCCACCAGATCACTTACGGCATGCTGCTGCGCGACACCCAGCCGCTGTTCAACTGGAACAACTACCCCGAGGTTTTCCGCACTTTCTACGGGGAACTGGTCTTTATCCTGCTGGCGCTGGGCGGCCTGGTCGTAGGGCTGATCTATTCCAGGCGGCCGTGGCTGGAGGCGCTCTTCCTGGCCTGGATTTTACCGCTGACCTACATGGCCGAATTCACGGGCACCAAGCGCGTGCACTATTTGCTGCCGGTGGTCGTGCTGGTGGTGGCCGGGCTGGCAAACTGGTTCGCTTTGGAGAGGGGTGAAAAAGCCAGGCCGCCGGGCGCCCTGCGGGCGTGGCACAAATGGCTGCCGTATGCAGCGGCGCTGGTGATCGCCGTCCAGGTCGTCCTGTACATGCGTATGGACGCCGGGTTGTATATGCAGACTCTGCGGCGCGAGCAGGATTCGCCTACCTTTGCTTTCTATGAGCACCTGAACCAGGCCTATCTCTCCCGGCTGCCGGCGGACATGCCGCTAGTCTTCTACCGGGACTGGCTGATCTATGTGCCACCCGGGCCGCACTGGCGCGTGGATATCAACTGGAACCTGGCCAGCTACGGTTCCCTGACCGATCCGCCCCCGGATTTCATCCTGATCGAACAGGCCAACGTGGATCTGTTTACCGACCCGGCCACTATAAAAGTAGCGGCCGACCCGGCCACCATGCTCGACCACGTGAAGTTCTACACGGACGTCCGCGATAACCGGGTGCCGGGGTATCACCTGCTGTTCCAGGATGGCTTTGGGATTGCCCTGGTGAAGGAAGCCATTTACCAGGAATATCTGAGCAAATATTAGCTGCGTAGTTTAGCGCCAATCTCCTTTTCCAGGGCCTGCACGATGCGCTGGCGGATTTTGGCGGCCTCGCTGTCGGTCAGGGTGCGGTCGAGGGCCTGGTAGGTCAGGCTGTAGGCCATGCTCTTCTTACCGGCGCCGATCTGCTCGCCGCGGTAGATGTCGAACAGGCGCGCCTGGCTGAGCAGCTTGCCGCCTGCCTTGCGAATCACCTCGACTACTTTCTCGGCAGTAGTCTCTGCATCCACAATCACAGCAATGTCTTCCAGCACAGGCGGGAAGGCCGGCACGGGGGCGGTGTCGTAATAAGGTTGAGCCAACGCCTGGAGCGCTTCCAGGTCGAGGTCGGCCGCCAACACCGCGGCCGGGCCGAAGTCGTAATGCTCTTTGACCAGCGGGTGCAGCTCGCCGAAAATCCCCAGCACGGCCTCGCCGGAACGGATCAAGGCGGATTTGCCGGGGTGGAAGATCGGGTCACCGGCGGGCGCGTAGGTCACGCCGGGCACGTGCAGCCACTCCAGGATGCTTTCGAGGATGCCTTTCAAGTCGTAGAAATCCAGGTTTGATCCCTGCGGGTCGGGCAGGTCCCAGGCCGGCAGGTGGCGCAGCCCGCTCAGGGCGATCACGACATGGCGCGGCTCGTCCGGCAGCTCCTGCCCCGGGTGAGGGAGGAAAACTGGGCCGATCTCGAACATGGCCAGGTGGTCGCTCAGGCGGGTGTTGCGCTCGATAATTTCCAGCACGGATGCCAGCAGGCTGCGGCGCATGACGTTGCGCTCGGGGGTGATCGGGTTGTAGATGCGCAGATACTCAGGCTCGGCATAAGGCGCGCCGGTTGGGACGAGGCGGGCCTCCTTCTCGGGGGCGGTCATGCGGAAGGTGACCAACTCCTGCAGGCCCAGGCTGACCAGCAGGTCGCGCAGGCGTTCCTCGATCTCGAAGACCGGGTTCGGGCGCAGGCGCGGCATTGGGTCAGCCATTCGGGTGATCGGGAATGTTGTTATAGCCGTACAGGCGGGCGACCTCTTCGAGCACGTCCGCCCGGCCGACCACACCTTCGCCGATATCCATGCGGATGGGCGGCGTCTGGGCGTAGACGGTCTCGCCCTCGATACGGCAGGTGAACTCCAGCCGGGTCAGCAGCCCGGCCAATCTCCTGGGCGGTCAGCCGGATGTCGAGCAGGCGCAGGGCGTCAGCGGGGGTGACGTCCACGCGCGGGTCGACCTGCACCAAGGGGTATTCGTCGATCAGCCCGGCGGCGACCTGGCCGTCAGACCAGGCGGCCATGCGGTCGATGCAGATTTGGACGCCGTATTCTGCCAGGGCCGGGTGCACGCCGCGCGAGAAGCGATAGCCCGCCTCGGATTGCAGCTTCTGGGCGCCAACTGTACGGCGGATGTTGATAAAATTCCAGGCCGCGCCTTCCAGCAGCACGTTGCGGGTCTTTTCGGTCACCTCACTCTCGGCCCCGCCCATCACCCCGGCGATGGAAAGCGCCCCGGCTGTGTCGGAGACCAGCTCGGTGAAGCTGTCCAGGGGGCGGTCGACGCCATCCAGGGTGGTCAGGCGCTCGCCAGGGTGGGCCTGGCGGGTGATGATGGTGGGAGGTTTACCGCCCGCCCGGGCGACCAGCACATCGTAATCGAAGGCGTGCAGCGGCTGGCCGATCTCCAGCATGACGTAGTTGGTGGCATCGACGATGCTGTTGATCGGGCGCATCCCGGCCAGGCGCAGGCGGCGCTGCACCAGGTAAGGGCTGGGCTGGGGGGTGACGTCACGCACCAGGCCGAGCACGAAACGCGGGTTAAGCTCGGGGTTGGTGATTTGAATGGCGGCCTGTCCGGCGATGGACGCACCATCCGCAGCCAGCACGGGGGCAGGCTTGCGCAGCGCCTTGCCGGTCACGGCGGCCAGCTCGCGCGCCACTCCCAGCACGCAGGCATTGCGGGTCATATTAGGGGTGATCGAAATATCGAAGACGGCATCGCCCATGTAATCAGCCAGCGGCGCGCCGGTGGGAGCGTCGTCGTCCAGGATGATCACCCCCTCATGCTCGTCTGAGATGCCCAGCTCTTTTTCGGAGCAGACCATCGAGAACGACTCGACCCCGCGGATTTTGGCGCGCTTGAGCGTGGTCAGCACCTGCCCGGGCTGGTGACCGTCATAAATGGGCGCGCCTTCTTTGGCGTAAGCCACTTTGAGCGGCCTGGGCAGCGGCCCCTGGCCCTTGTACGGGTAGAGGTTGGGCGCGCCGGTCAAGACGATGATCTCCTGCGTACCGTCGTTCAGCCGGCACAACACCAGCCGGTCGGCGTTGGGGTGCGGCATGACCTCGTCGATGCGCGCTACCACGATCTTATCCGGGTCCCAGGACAGGCCGCTGAGCTTGACCCGCGGCCGGTTGGCCTGGGTGCGGTCGCCGGAAGGAGTTGGCTGAGTGGCAGGCATCGGCAGCCCGATGACCTGGAGCTCATCTACTTCCAGCCCGACCATGGTCAGCGTGCTGGCCAGATCCAGGAGTGGAAGGTCAATATCAACGAAATCTTTCAACCAGGAAAGAGGTACTTTCATTCTTGCCTCCATTTAGAACTGATCCAGGAAACGAACGTCGTTCGCCCAGAAATAGCGGATATCTTCGATGTGGTAGCGCAGCATGGCCACCCGGCCGGGGCCGATGCCGGCGGCGAAACCGGAGAACTGCTCGGGATCGTAACCGCCGTTGCGCAGCACGGTGGGATGCACCATGCCGCAGCCCATGATCTCCAGCCAGCCGGAGCCTTTGCAGATCACGCAGCCCTTGCCGCCGCACAGAAAACATTCCACGTCCATCTCGCCGCTGGGCTCGGTGAAGGGGAAGTAAGAGGGGCGCAGGCGGATCTGGACGTTATCGCCGAACATGCGGCGGGCGAACCCTTCGAGGGTGCCCTTCATATCGGCGAAGGTGATGTGCAGGCCAACCGCCAGCACCTCAACCTGCTGGAACTGCAAATCCGAGCGCACGCTGGTCTGCTCGTAGCGGTAGCACATGCCGGGCAGTACCACGCGCACCGGCTCGGGGGCATAGGCGCGCATGGCGTGGATTTGTCCAGGTGAGGTATGCGTGCGCAAAACGACGCCAGGGGTGGCGGCGTGGAAGGTATCCCACATGTCGCGCGCCGGATGGTAGGGCGGGATGTTGAGCAGGCCAAAGTTAAGGTCATCCGTTTCGACGTCGGGTGACAGGAAAACCTGGAAGCCCATTTCGGCGAAGATGGCAAACATTTCGCGCAGGATCTGCGTGGTGGGATGCAGCCGCCCGTGCACCGGCCGGCGGCCCGGCAGGGTCACATCCAGGCGCTCCTGGGTCAGGGCGCGCTGCAGGCTGGCCTGCTTGATGGTCTCACTGCGCCCGGTAAAAGCGGCTTCCAGGGCCAGCTTGACCTGGTTGGCGCGCTGCCCGACCTGAGGACGCAGCTCTTTGTCGACCTTCGACAGGTTGCTAAATACCTGCATGACCGGGGCGCTGCGCCCCAGGTGGGCCGTGCGCCAGGCCTGCAAGGCAGCCTCGTCTTCGATGGCGCTGACCGCCTGCAAGGCTTTCTGCTGCATCTCTTCTAACTGGGTCAAAATGTTTGCTTCGCTCATTTCAGCCTCCTGAAATAAAAAATCCCGTCCCCTCAAGGGACGGGATGAACTTCCGCGGTACCACCCTTGTTGGCTGCCAGGCGCAGCCCACTTTATCCAACGGCCCGATCGAAGCGATCGAAGCGATCGAAGCGATCGAGGCGATTGGCTGCGCAATAACGCTGCGCCGGCGGCCCGAACTAATGGTCCTTTGCAGGACGTTCACCCGGGCAGCTCTGGAGGGAACTTCGGCCGGTTTCTCCCGGGCAAGGGTCTCAGTCTAAGCCCTCGCCTCCCTGTCGGCATTCCACCGGCGTACTTTCCTCTTTCACAGCCATTGACTGGTGAATTAAGCTTTATTATATCCGAAATGGGAAGATTTTCAAGGGATAATTCTTCCCATTTATTTTTCATCGTCTTTATGATGTTTTGGCAAACCACCGGTGCCTACCACAGCAATCAGATACAAAACCGCCACCAGCGCTATAAATCCCAGGATTCCTATCAAGATATTGACCATTTCTCTTCCCTTCCTGGAGAATCAAAAAATTCTCCCTCAACTCGTTCTTCCGGCTTCTTCCCCGGAATAACCTGCCACAACCGCCAGGTTCGAACTATCTCCTCCACATGCGGCAATTACTCTTTTATAGTACCACGATCGGGGAGCAAAATAAATACCTGTAACACCATTTCCAAGGCTGCAATGCCGGCCCATCTTCAATCAGCCTTTGTAGAATATTGACCTGGTTGACAAGGATCATCCAGAGACGCTCTCGTTGACTGGCAGTCAACATTACACTCAAGCCTTCGTTCATGCGCTGGATGACCTGCAAGGCTTCAGACAATTTATTCATCATGGTGAAATATTAGAACGGTAAAGCAAGAAAACGAGTTATACCCAATGTATCTAAAAGCTGAAAATATATTTGCGAAACAGATGAAGTTTTTATCATCACTTTCATCTAGTCTTGTCGATTTTCTCTATCTCGTTATAATCATAAATGCAAAGCCTGACTGAGGCACGAATCTGAGGCGACTGTAAAATGTCGCCTTGGTTTTTTATTTCACGCTAACGGTGGCGGTCAACACCGGTGAGGTGCCCTCAAAGTCGCCTGGTATATCCCAATTGCGGTATTTAGTGGCACAAAAGAGGAGGAAAATAGGTCTTTCTCCCATAGGAGCTTTAGTTATGGCAGGAAATAATCCATGGTTTTGTTATAAATAGGTGGCCGGTTTCGGTGCCGGTGTATCAAAGTGCTACCGCCAGGACTTCGCTGGCTGATAAGCTTATGGGGCTTAGATCTCTGATGCAGTTGCGGAGGTTTTCATCTTTCGGCAATTCGGTGTATTTCATGGTTCTCTCCTTGTTTCAGGTTATGGGGTTAGGTGTATAACCTCAGAGAGCAACCCAAATTAAGGATGCCTGGAAGGGAAAATCGCAGGTAAGAGAATCGCTACACGCCCCGCTACGTGTCACCTACGGGGTTTTTATAAAATGGGTATATTGATATGGCTTTTCCGATTACGGGGCTATACGCCCCGATACACAGGTGTTTGAAAATCGGTCACCTGGAACTGACCTGACCCTTTTTACGTAAAAACAGGGGATAAATGAGGCATTTTAACTACAAATCGCTTCACGTCCCGATACGAAAGCAGGTTCTCTTAACAACCACAATAGTAAAACACCGCTGATCGCACCACTCACTGCTCCAGGGATAACTCCCACTACAAAAATAGTTAATAATTTTACGTCAGAATTAACGTAAGGAATTGGAATTGATGGGGACGATGGGAAGATCGTCTCTGGTAGATAGAAACAAAGACTTAAACAAACCACATAGCAGATCGAACACAAGACGCTGATCCAGATCCAATGCCCTGCCCGGCTTACAATTCTCCGCAATACCAGCCATTGCAATATACCAGAGATAAACACGCAAAACAAAGCGGCGACGATAAGCCCAAAAGCCACTTGAAATAACGCAGTTTCACTGTAGTCGGAGTCGGAAATATGTGATTTAATGAATCCGAATAAAATAGCTTCCGGAATTGCAACAATGATCGTCATCAGAAACCATAAGTTGGGAACTTTAAGATGGTGCTGTAAAATTTTTTGCCCGCCATATCCAATAATAACATTCGCTACGAGGAAACCAAAACCGATAACAAGATTGTATGGATTGTAGGTAGCGATGAGGAAACCAATTCCTGAGCCAAGCATTGATACCAACATCCACTGAAGAAAGAATTTTCCGCGGTGGATTTTATATTCAGTTGCCATCGAGTTTTTGCTACCTTCCTTTCTTCACCAATCGATAGACAAATTATGATGAAGAAATATTCTTTCGGGTCGGGATAGTCAGCTAGACAACTTCAATTAAAAATATTGTAGCACTATCATATCAATAAAAATCTAAGAAAAAATCCATCATAATGGCATAGATCCTCCCCTGCCAAAACAAATCCATGCCGTTATACTCAAACGTGTTTATCGGTGCGATTAACTCTGGTGTGTGTCAATTTCTGGCATCTATGGCTCCGGTCATTGATGGACATGACTGCGTCATTGACTGCTCGGGTAACTTTACTTCTGAAACTGTACTCTCTTTATTCCCCAAGCCCACCGCAATTTATTCAAATGATGTTTCTCTTTATTCTTGTCTGGCCGGCGCTTACCTGACCGGCGAGGATTTTCCGATGTCCATCTCGGACAAAAGCCCGGCCTGGCTCTAACCCTGGATGGTCAGTAACTTGAGGAACCTGGCGGCGGTTATGGTAATCATGAATACCTCTTTTCAAGTGTAAAAAAATATTCTCCTCCCTTAGTAAGGGGGTCTGATATTCTCAAAGTGAACCTGGGGGGTATCGTTCGCCACAATTGAATAGCTGACCCTGGATGCAGTAATTCCATATTGAATAGCCTGAATGCGGAAAAAGGAAAAAAGAGTTATCTCCTGTAGGAGCTTTAGTTATGGCAGGAAATAATCCAAGGTTTTGCTATATATTTTTGCAAAATCCAGTAATTCAAGTAGATTGTGCTAAAGAACGATTGAGTCCTTTGATACGGATTTATAAAATTCGGACTTACGCAAGATAGGAATTGTCAGCGTCCGGTTTTTATGGTTGTGAAATGCCGAAATAAATGACGATAATATTTTTGGTAACTACTCAGACTTGCCATCAGGGTAATCTGATCCTGGACTGCAATTTTGGCCCGATTGCCGATCCTGACTGCCTGGCCTGCCGGTTAAACGGCCGCGCCGGCATTGTCGAGCATGGATTATTCATCGGCCTGGCGAGCGACGTGATCGTGGCCGGTGAAAACAGCTGCCAGCACCTTTCCAGAAAACTGGCCTGAGTCCGGGGTATGGTGGCATGGGTGAGCGTCTAACCCAGCTCCTGCATCCCCCGGCGGCGTTCCAGGGATGTCTCTTCATCAATTGTAAGATCGTCCCGTAAAACTACGCCGTAGTCGCGTTCAGCATCCAGCCGGGTAATATAACCATCGATCACGTCCTTCCTCACCAGGGAGGAATCCCGCTCCAGGGGATTGCCATAACCTCCTCCGCCGCCTGTGTGGAAGCGCACCACATCACCTGCTTTTACTTGCAGGCCATTAATCTTGAGCTTGTGCAGTTCGCTTTCACGGCCTGGATTTACGACAACGTCCGGCCCGGCAGCGTCCTTGCCACCGAAGATGCCCCAGGCAGGTGTAAAGGATCGTTCGAACCATGCGAAGAACGAGGCCGGGGCTTCCATCTCATACGTACGATAGACGCCGCAGCCACCACGGAATTTACCAGCTCCGCCGCTACCGCATCGAATCCCATACTCCCGCACCATGATGGGGTATTTGTTTTCATACACCTCTATCGGGAAGTCTTTAAAGGGGCCATTGACCGTATTGATCAATGCATCTTGACCATCGCCTGTACTGAATGCTCCCCAGCCACCGGGATTTGCCTCTAAGGCAAGGAAACGCACATTCCCTTTGCGTGGATCAACGCCATCGAACCAAATCACCATCGAATCACCGTAATGAGCGCCTGCAACCTGGTCTGGTAGGACAGGCGCCAACGCCTTGATGAATAAGTCGATCAATAAGCCTTGAGGGGTAAAGTACCACTGGCAAGGGGCGGGTTCCCTGGCATTGAGAAGACAATCTTCGGGAACTTTCACGGTAAATGTTTTGAATGTCCCACCATCTACCGGGCGCTCGGGGTTGACAAGCATTTTGAATGCCATTCGACAGGCTGATACCGTTTGAGCAAAACCGGCATTGATCGGGCCGCGCGTCATGGGTGATGACCCCTCCAGATCGACAAGGATCCGGTCGCCCTCGACATTCACGCAGACCTGGATCGGCACCGGACCATTACCGTTGCCATCATCGTCCAGAAAACCCCTGGCGGTGTATGTGCCATCCGGGATGGTTGAAACCGCCTCTCGTTCCATTTGTTCAGATTGGCGGAAGATCTCATCTCGCGCAGCGAGGATAGTCTTGTAACCAAATCGATCCAGAATGGACTGGAAACGTGCTTCTCCCGTACGAATCGCCGCTAACTGTGCGTTCAAATCCCCGATGAGTAGATGTCCAAAGCGACTGTTAGCCCGTAAAACGTCGATAATGTCCTGGCGTGGCTCTCCGTTTTGATAAATCCGTGTCGGAGGCCAGCGCATCCCTTCCTGGTAAATTTCGACCGAATTGGTGGTCTGGCAGGGATCTTTCCCGCCAACGTCCAACCAGTGAGCGCGGTTGGCCGAAAAGCCTACTCGCTTCCCCTGCCAGAAGATCGGTCCAAAGACCGTGGCGTCATTGAGATGAGTACCCTGTAGATACGAGTCGTTCATAAAGAAGACGTCGCCAGGTTTAAAGACGTCCCAACCATATTTCTCGGCAACGATTTTCACACACACTTCCAGGTTGCCCAGGAAGAGCGGCACACCCACAGATTGCGCCAAAACATCTCCATTTTCATCCAGCAAAGCAACCGCACAATCTCGCCCTTCATAGATCACCGGCGAGTAGGCGCTGCGGAAGAGCGCAGCGTTCATATCGTTGGCGATGGAGATGAACGTGTTCCGGATGATTTCAGTAGTAACCGGATCAGGTCGGATACTCATCTTGATTCACTCCGCGCGATAATGATATTACCAAACTGGTCAACTCGACTGTCGTATCCAGGCGGTACAACCGTTGTGGCGCTGTCTTCCTCGATTACTAAGGGACCAGGGTAAACTTTACCTACCGGGATCCACTGGCGCCTGAAGACCGGCGTTTCATGAACCTGCGCGTCGAAGACGACCTGCCGGGTGTCGAAGACGGGATCCTTCCCGTATTCTAGGGGTTGGAAACCACCGAACTTCCTCTTATTCATACCAAAGGCCGCCACCCGCAAGGTGACAAACTCGACCGGGGCGCCGGGAGTGGCATGGCCGTAGCGAACACGGTAAGAACTCGTGGAAGGCTCGCTCGATCTCTCGCAGGTCGACGTCTTTTCCAATGCGTACATTAACTGAATACTCCTGGCCTACGTAGCGCATATCGATCGAGAACTCAAAGTACGCATCATCAAGCGACACTGCTTCTGCCTGCAGGGCTTCGCGCCCTTCCTTGACCAGCTCTGCGAAAGCCTGGGACAGTTCGTGAGGATCCGCTTGGGCCAACAACCGGTAATAGTTATAGGCAAGATCGTGGCGGACGTCGGTTTGCAGCATGCCCGAAGCTGAAAATGTCCCTGGACTGAAGGGAATGATGATTTCCCTCATCCCCAATTCCCCGGCGAGCCAGACGGCATGCATGGGGCCAGCGCCTCCGAATGCCAGCAGGGAAAAGTCACGTGGATCGATGCCCTGCGCAACCGTGATCGTCCGGATGCCGTCTGCCATTTTCGCATTGATAATCGAGAGCATGCCTTCGGCCAGGGCGACATCCTCCAGGCCAACCTGGTTGGCCACAGAGTGAATTGCGCGGGCAGCGGCATCTGCATCCAGGGTCATCCGGCCACTCAGAAGCGAATTGGGCCCCAGCCGCTTTAGGAAGAGGTGGGCGTCTGTCACCGCGGGTTGCGTACCGCCTCGGCCATAACAGGCCGGACCAGGATCGGCGCCGGCGCTCTGCGGGCCGACTCGCAACCCTCCAGCTTCGACCCGGGCCAGGGATCCCCCACCCGCCCCAATGGTATGGATATCGACGATGGGCGTCAGCAGAGGGAGCCCTTCCAGCAGAGTCGCCGAGGAAACGTTTGGCTGGTAGTTCACCACCAGGCTTATGTCAAAAGATGTTCCGCCCATATCAACGCACAGCAAGTTTGGCCGCTCGATCTTCTTGGCCAGAACTGTTCCCCCAATTGCGCCACCGACAGGGCCGGAAAGCAGGGTACGGATGGGCTGCTTACGGGCGTTCTCAGCAGTCATAATTCCCCCGCTCGATTGCATCACGGATAACGTGCAGGTGATCCCCAGGTCTTTCATTTCTTGTTCGAGACTGGAGAGATAGAGCTCGATCTTTGGAGCAATGTAGGCATTCATGATCGCGGTGGAAGCACGCTCGTACTCTCGCCATTCCCGGGCCACTTCGTGAGATAAGGTAATCGACACATGGGGAAGCGCCTCCGCCAGGATTTCCCTCGCCTGAAGCTCGTGTTGGGGATAGGCGTAGGCATGGAGAAAACAAACCGCCACGGCGGGGATATTTTCTCTCTCGATTTTTTCGATAATTGGCTGGAAATCCTCCGCACGCAAAGGTTCTGCGACAGTACCGTCCCACTTGATCCGTTCCCGCACTTCATGTACATCCCGTCTTGGCACCAGCCTTTCGGGTTTGTGGTACTGCAGCTTGTACAGGTCCGTTCGGTCGCCTCTGGCGATGGTGTAATAATCGCTGACGCCAGCCGTAGTCACCAGCAGCACCCGTGCTCCTTTTCGCTCCAGGAAGGCATTGAGCCCAACGGTGGTGCCATGCACGATGAAGTTTATTAAGCCAGGGTCGGGGATGAATTGCTGAATCCCTTGCAGCATGGCCAATGCAGGATTTTGAGGCGTCGATAGGACTTTGCCGGTAGAGACTTGCCCGGTTATCTCCTCGAAGAATACAAGATCGGTGAACGTCCCGCCAATATCCGCAGATATTAAATATCGGCTTTGATTCATTTTTACGGACTCCTTTCGGTTAGGAGTTTGACCGGAAAGTTTACATTATCGGAAAATAGATCGAATACTTTTCATCCCTCACTTCATAAAGGGAGATAAATCGTAACCCTCGGTCCTGGTTGCGGGCGCGGTAACCGGGTTTCCATTAACTATACGGAATCTTAATATGCTGCAATTATGCCGTATTACTACCCACTCATGACTGGATATGTTGCATGTAAATAAGTCATGAAATTCACTGTTGACAAGAACCGTATTTTCCCTTCACTTTATTTATTATAGCCAACATTTCTAAAAAGATAGCATCAATGATAAACATCAAAATATTCATCCTAAATGCTGATTTTTGACCAAATAATTCCGACGATGACATTTTTCTGATGAATTAGGCCAAAATACTCCAATGTTGGAGACAGTTGGAGTATTCCTACATGGGAAATGTCGTGATAGAGTAGAACAAATGAACGAGATTACACAATCATCTCGGGTAGCACGCTCGTTTCATGATGCCCGTCAGGACGAAGTGTGCTCGCAGCGCAGTCGCTCGTGAGCAGGAATTGGTATGTTTGTATTTGATCCAAAATGGATGAGAATGCTAGATTGTTTATTCAGGCCACTGCATCCATTTCACTTCCTGAACGCTTTCCTCAAAGGTGGTCACGCCATTGACATCCGTATAGGCGGGGAAGCTGGCGTAGTAAATCTGGTTCTCGCCGAAAAAGAGTAGATTGTTGTGCGGGTTCCATGCAGGGGCATAAGCTTTATTTTGATAAATCTGTTTGGTTTCCAGCCCCGGTCCGCTGATCCAGACTCCCGGCTGTTTTTCGTCATAATAGCTCCAGGCCCAGATCGCCCCGTAGGCTGCCACCGATGATAGTGAGCTGGATTGGGGCGCTTTTTGCTGGTAAACCTCGCCCTGATTATCCACATAAGTCATCAATTGACCATCGTCATAACGGACAATAAAAGCAAAGCTGTCCTGACTCCATAAGAGCTGGTTGGCCTGGCCCAGGATAACAGGTTTGGCTTTGCTACTACCGTTTTTAATCAAATTGATGTTTTGCTTATCCCCATAGAGAATATCTCCCTGGTCACTGATAGCTACGCTGTAAATACAATCTTTAAACAAAAGGCTTATTTGACCGTTGTTCACATCCATCAGGCGTAAATTATTACTTCCGCAGGCCGGGCTCCAGCTTGAGAGCAGCGCCTGATGTGAATGTGGCAGCCAGCCCCACAGCTCTTCCCCTGAGCTGGCTGTGGGTTTATATAGCAAGCTCGTCTTACTGCCGTCGCTGGAGGCCGTCCACACTCCCTTCACTTCTATTCCGGCTCCTGTGCCGAACATTTCGGTGCCAAAATAAAGAATATATTGGCCGTCCGGCGACCAGGAGACATCGTAATTATTGTTAACCATATCCTGGCTGACGCGTTTGATCTTCAGGGTCGTGGTATCGTATAAATAGACGTTGGCGGCAGGTCCATCCATAAAGCCAATGAAAGCCAGCTTGCGTCCATCCGGAGACCAGGCAATGGAATTACGCTCAGTGATGGCGCGCGCCCCCTCAAATCCGGGGTCTCCCGGGGCGCTGTTGGGGCCCAGTTCGGTCTTGGGGGAGGTTAAATCGGTAATTTTACCCAGCTTTCCATCCGGCAGGGTGACCAGATTGAGGGCCAACTGGTGAAGTTTTTCTTCACCGGATGTGATGACAGCCAGTGTATTGCCATTGGGTTGGATGGCATTTTGTAATTTTTGTGTGCTCAGGCTGTGTACCGCCAGTTCTTTCAGCCCCGTTCCATCCGGGTTTATTGCCCAGAGCCCCTTGTCGGTGGAGATGAGCAGCCAGGGCCCCTGGGCATAGAGCTGCCCATTTTGCACCTCTGGGGTAGATGTGGGCTCACTGGGAGCAACTGGGGCAGGGGTTTCAGTAGGCTGGATTTCAACGATGGTGGTAGGCTGGATTTCAACGATGGTGGTAGGTATGGACGTCTGGGTAGGGGTGGGTGGCCGCGAAGCAATGGTCAACCCCGGCGGAAGGCACATGCAACTGGCAATCAACAGCCAGGTGAACAAAATATAAACTCTACTCAGGTTGGTTTTCATGATCAGGCCCTCCTTGTTTTAATCATTTTAGCACTCTGTATCTTTAAAAATGCGATCTTTTTTACTTAATCTTCACTTTAGGTCTCTCTATCCACTTACATGATGATAGCGCGTAAATAATGGTGGACCCGTAATTGTTTCCAATCACAAGAATTTGGCTAGCATGAAGATCAAGCTAATTCAAAACGGCGTACAGTTTTACCCACATGCGCCCGGGTAGAATTGCCGACCATTTAGATAGTGAGGTAATAGCCGAAGTTTTACTAACACGCGCTCGGTACGAGGGTTGGGCATATTCCCACCCTTGTGCGTGTTTAAATGGCTTAGGATCGTTCCTGTAGCTTCTTGTGGACTGTAAGGGTTTACCCCATAGGGGCAGGTAAGGAAATAGATCATCACTATATCCCCGAAAAATTTGAGGCGGACATAATTGAGGTTGAGGAAATCCAAATGTGAACCTGGGGGGTACGTTCACAAAGAGCAGCATCAGCGGCAAGCGAAGCGGTCGGTTGCACTGCGGGTCGGATGACATACTACTTTGGAACCTGACCACTCTTTATGCGCCAGCGGAAGTTACAATAGGGTGCGCCCTGCATGATGGTCTGCGTCCGTGTCAGCTCTGTTTCTGGCCAACTCACCTCGGCGATATAAAAATCGTCATCGCAGCACAAAACTGCCCCAAGTTCAGGTTCGCTAATTTGCCGGAAGAAATCTGCATACCGGCAGCCCGTGATATTGACCTTTTTTTCGTCAGGTTCATCCTTGAGCCGCTGGAAATCAGCATCGTTACCGATTCGCGGCCCAACTGAAGCATACAAAGCATCCACCTTCTCGTTGGGACTGCCAGGAAAGCGCTCCCCGAGGCGGTGCCACCGCTCGCGTGACCATTCTTGCAAGGAACGCAGGACGAGTCGGTTGGTACATTCCTCGCCAAGCTCAGCCCGCAGCGCCTTGAGGACCGGGACGAGCACCTCCGCCTGAAACTTATATTCATCCAGAAGCGAAACATTTGGGTTGATCTCGATATCCATGATTCCCTCCTCAATAGCTGTCCAACTAAGTTGCAGACTTTGGTTTAGTGACTCAACAGCCCTACGCACAATGTTAGGTGGCTGCTAAGAGTTCTACTTCAGTCCATTCTTCTGTAACCACTCTTGCTGTTTCCTCTGTGTACACGCCTCGTCTTGCAGGCGAGTTCGATCATTGCGGGCAGTGGCGTCAACGTCTTCGCCGTCCAAGATTCTCAAAGCCAATCCTATCACCGCTGTGGATATCTTCTCCGCTAAGGCTGCTCCGTACGATGCCTTTGCGTTGGCAGGTGCGCCCAGATAGCCGGGCCAGTCTGGCGCGCTTGCTATCCGCTCCAAATCGTCCCAGGTCTCGCCGCTCTGTGGAACGGCCTGTTTGTATGCAGGATCGACTAAATCCGGGTGGGCAAAAAGCATCCAACTTGTCTCTAGGGTGCCAGCGTGGATGTCGAATCCTGCTACTTTCTGATCTTTTGCAGTCAAAATCCCTTCAAGGATGGAGAAATCTAAGAGGCCCATGAGGTGAGCCATCCTGCCCCCATAGACATCGGTAAAGTAAGCACACGCTTGATGCAATGGGCTGTTGTTTGATGGCGGGAAATGAAGAGTTACAACGAATACCCAGCGAAAGCCCTGTTCCCCCAATTCGCTGGCCAGGTCCATAAACACGGCCCGTACTGTCTTGGCTCGTACGGTGTAGGTGCCTGGAAAGCTATTCTTCCCACCAATTCCATTTGCTCCACTAGTACCTAATGGAATAGTGGGAAAGATGAGAGCGTTCCATCCAGGCCGATTGACAATCGCTTCTGCCAGGTCATAGGTGACGCGTTCGCTCCAATATGTGTCGGTGAAACACGGAAGATATGGCCCATGTTCCTCGAGGATCCCGCCAGGGATGAGCACAACAGTCTTTTCTCGGTTGAGTGAACGGATCTGCTCTGTATTCAGGTCTGCCAAACGGTATATTTGGGATACGTGTTGTCTAATAAGCTCTTCCATTTTCTACTCCTTTCCAAAGGTATGACACCTAATAAGGTAAAATCGGCGCATGCATTGTTGGTAGGCGCTCAGTCTTTTATTTCAAATGGTTGCCAACACCACCCCTGCCCAAACGGCGAAACATAGCCTAAACCTGGGAAGGGGAGGTGATAGGCCATGAGCAGTGCCTGTTCTCTAGCAGCTTGCGCAAAAATCGAATGGCGCGTTATTACAACTTGTTTAGGATCGAAGTCGTATACCGAATACCAGTTTGGATTTTCGATGTCTTTGAATTCAAGAATAAGATCACCTATGAAGAGTAGTCGCTCATCGCCTGAGGAGATATCAACCACTGAGTATCCAGGTGTATGGCCAGGAGCAGGGATCAACCGTATGCCAGGCACGACCTCCTCATTGCCCTCAATGAGTTCAAGCCTGTCCCCAAATCGTGCTAGCCGCTCTTGGGGAATCGTATATACCATCCGGCGAAATTCCTCGTCGAAAGTTTCGCTGGATCGCAATCGCTCCGGATGTTGAGACCAGAAGGCCCATTCTTTTCGTGCTAAAACGTATCGAGCATGTGGAAAAGCCGGATTTCCTGCGTCATCAATTGTCCCGCCAACATGGTCGAAATCGGCATGAGAAAACATGACAACATCGATCGCACCTGGTGATGTACCAGCTGCTTGTAGTCTGGTCGGCAGCAAATAAGGAGGGGTTGTCAGGTCGTATCCAAACCCAGTTTCAATCAAAACTTGTTGATGCCCCGTCTTGATGAGCAAGATATTACATTCATATTCATCATTATCTCGAATGGCAAAACAATTGAAGTGGCCAACGTTGAATGGAATGACATCGTTTCCCATACGATCCTCCTTTCATCGAGTTTGGCAACTCGGTCAACCTGTAGAGTAAATGTCTCAAAAACCGTATTTAGGCTTTGCAAAGCTCTAGCCACAGAAAGGTCGCCAGCACGGCTGTGGTAGGTATATTGACAGGTATAGAACTACTAAATGGATCTCTATAAAGATTATATACATCCTGGGTGAGTTTACAACTCAAACTCAAGAGGCTTCGCACTCAACTACATAAAACAGAGATGCCCACCGTGCCAACATTACCCTATTCGATGGTTATCTCCTTGGAATATTTGACCAACTTCAATAGCAAAATCCTGTCCTTATCTAGTTATGATGGTAGAAACAGAAAATATGTTCGTTTCTGAAAACCCCTGTTCGGGTTGAAGGCGATTATGTAAGGGGAGAAAGCAACCCAAAAGTGAACCTAGGGGGTATGTTCACAACAAAATGTATGCATTTTCTAAATCTTCATTTACTGCCATGACAAAAGATGCTCGCCACGCTGGTTTTGACCTTCGCCGGCCTGCAGGAAGATTTTCGCTCCGCGAATGTGGGGGTCTTGGGTAACAAGGTCGAGCCGTCGAGCGTGCCTTCACCCAACCTGGCATCGCGGCAGGAAAAAAACGTGCAGCTTTACCGGCGCGGCCTGTTCCCCAAAGTCATTGTCAGCGGTGGGTTGGTCAAATAAGGCTGGGGTGAAGCCCAGGTGATGGCCCAATACCTTGCCGATCACGGCGTACCGCGCGAGGCGATTCTGGTTGACAGCGCCGGCAATAACACCTATCTGACTGCCCAGCACACCGCCGAACTGGCCAAAGCGAACGGCTTTCAAAGCTCTGTGCTGATCTCGTATTTTTACCACCTGCCCCGTGCCCGGCTGGCCTTCCAGCTGTTCAAGCTGGTCCCTGTCACTCCCGCCCATGCTGAACGCTTCGTTCCCCGCGATTTTTATTTCGGCTTGTTCCGCGAAGTCATCGCTTACCCGATCTATTGCTTACGGCCCTATGGGGAATAGAACTTAATTCGATACCCCATTGGCGGCAGTCAGCAGCGTCACTGGAATGACGCAGCGGGTGTGCCGTCCGTTGGACTTGACATCCAAAAATAGATCGTAGCGCGGCTGTGTGAGAACGCCGGGGATAATGGAGAAATCCACTTCGGCGTTGCCGAGCAGGCCGGAGGTGTACTGCGGTAATACCAGGGTAGTCTTTGCATCCGGGGCAATAAGCCAGCCTTCGGGTAGGTGCCAGTTGAGTTCCAGCCATTGCGGGTTGGGTATGGCATTACGGAACTGCAAGTGGATCTTGACAGTCTGCCCTTCTCGGGCAACCGGCTCGCTGGAGTAATCAAGCCAGGCGGTATAAATGGGAGTTCTCATAGCGCACCGAGAAGGGTTGGCGTGCCAGCACATCCTTCTCAAAAGTACGTTCAGCTTCAGGAGATAACCGTTGCGGTGTATTGACTAGCTCGCGGCCCTCCTTGAGCTGTAGGACAAAGCCTTTCTCCGCACCGACTACATCTACATCCGCCAGGTCCATAAAGCGCGGCACCAGGCGGACGACGCGATCTGTTAAATCCTGGATGGTTTTTGGGAACATGCCCTTGCTGTCGCCCAGGTTGAGCGAGATCGTGACGATCTTCGACCCGATGGGCTCAATCCATTTTTGTGGAATACCGTCGATTCCGTGAATAATGCCCAGGGTTGCTCCAAGCGTAGCGGCGGTACAGTCTGTATCCTCACCACATCCAACTGCAATGCACAGGCTGCGCCCGAAGTCGTCTTCGCCATAGACCCAGCCAAGGACAAAAATGGAGACATTGGCCGGAGCGTCATACCCGACCGGCCCCCAGGGGATGTCAGTTTCGGCTCCTTCCATATAGCGAATGGCAAAATGATCCGGAACTTCGCGCAGCAGGTTCTTGCGGGCTTGCTTCCAGTCCAGACCTTTACGGTAGCTGTCGAGTACGCAGCGCACGCCGCGGGCGACACCACTGTCCTGGGGGATCCATGACAGGCCGATATCGATCAGTTTAAATCTGTCCGATTCAACAAAAGCCGCACTCTGCACAGCTGCGCAGAAAACTTCGCCGTGAACACCGTCGGTGCTGTGATCGACGACGCCGTCCTCATAGGCGTAGCGTGCGGCAATTTCCGGGTGGCCGGGCGCGAGGCAGGCCCAGATTTCGGAACGGATGAAGCAGCCGCAGCTGTCGCGATAGGGGTTGTTCATCCAACCGGAGAGCGGCGGGACGAGACCCATGCGCATGTTGTTCTTCCCCAGGCCGTATTCATTCCAACTCGGCGTGATATACGTGTGCCAGTATTCTCCCAAAATGGAAGCATTGGTGGCGCGCCCATATTTTTCGACCACGTTCAGCCAGACCAGCTGGAGATCGAGGTCATCGTTTGGCAGCGCCTCACCGCCCAGTTCCTGGGTATAAAAATCAATTTCGACCTCGCCGCGCTGGCCTTCAAATGGCGCGCCGAGAGTGCCGCCGATGTTCTTGCCCATCCAGCAGCCCTCAACTTTTTTACGATATTCATTCAAGTTCATCCACATGTTTTTTTCCTCTTTAAGTGAGGTATGGGAATTTAGGTGTTTGTGGGGGAAGCAGCCTGCGCAAACGCCCACATACCCCACTAGGGTTTACCAAATACATCCCGGATGGCTTCCAGGTATTTCATGCCGTGGCGTTGGTCCGGCTCCAGGTAGCTGCCTTCGGTCCATTCATTCCATGCGTTGATCGTAAGGATCTTCTGTTTCATCCCGCTGGCATCCATGCGCACTTTGATCGCTTTCAGTGCAGAGCAAAAAGCCTCAGGTGTGTTGCCTGTCAGGATAGGCGTGAAGGGATAACCTGCGTCGAGAAAGACTTCCGATTGAACTGTGCGTGGACTGGAATCCCAGCCCATGGTAGCGTTGGGGTAATAGGGGAGATCGACCTGCTGGACTGCCTTCGCCCAATATTGCATGTAGTTGTCAAATACCCAGGTGTAATCTGTCTCCGGGAAGGTGACCAGCGGTACGTGGTGGATCCATACATAAGAGGTGACGCTGTCGAAGCCGAGTGTGTGCATCAGGCAGTTCGGATCGCGGACTTCTGTCTCGCCAGGCAGGATAACGCGGTTCCACAGCACCTGGTTGAGATGCAGATCCGGAAAGCCCGCGGCCTGGGTGAGGGTGCGGAAATCAGCCAGCGCAGCGCGGGTAAGTTCGACCCCGCCCATGCCCTCGATCAGCGCGGATAGATCGTAGACTGAGAAATAGGGCGCGCCGCTGATCTTCCAGTATGATGGGTGCTTGAAGTAACGCTCGATGCAATACGAGACCACCGTATCAAACGTCTGGCGAGTTACCGGCCCGGGGTAAAGCAAGCGGTGATCCTGCCGGCGGCATTCGTTAAGTTTAGCCGGGTGGATATCAACCCAGTTGTGATTAGCCCACATCAGCGCGAATTTAAGACGCCGGTTGTTGGCTGCCCCCATGAACCCCTGTTCAAGCCCGCGCTCGATAAAGGGTCCGTCATTATACCAATACCAGTCGAAGATAAACGCGTCCACCCCGTGATCAGCCGCAGCGCCGATCTTGCGCGCCATCACCGCCGGGTCGGCTTCATCCTCGTATCCCCAGACCGGAACGCGAGGCTGGTAGTGCTGTGGGTAGCGCGGGCAGGCACGCTTGACGACCTCCCATTCTGTCCAGCCTTCGCCGTGCACCTGCGCATTGCGCGGGTCGGAATGATAATTGGGGAAATAGTAGACGGCTATCTGATAGGGATCTGTCAAGGTTTTACCTCAACTTAGGGGATGAGTGCCGCGCAGTTTGAGCCTCGTAAGCTGCGCCTTAAGTCAGCAGTTATCGTTTAGAGCCTGCCCGCCAGCAGATCCTGTTTGCGCTGCATGTAGTAGATGAAGTTCTGAAACGGCACATCCGGCGGGACGGTGTGATCGACGGTTGGGATAAAACCACCTTCCTCGATCAGCGGGATAAAAGATCGCAGGTGCGCGTCGATTTTCTCGCAGGTGGTTGCCAGAACGCGTTTATCCACCCCGCCCCACAGGCGCAGCGAGCGGCCAAACTTTTTGCGCAGACGGATGGGGTCCTGGTCAGCCGTGCGCTCCATCGGCCAGATCCCGTCGATCCCGGCATCCAGGAAGTAAGGGATCAAAACCTCGGGGTTGCCGTCGGTGTCGATCATCACATAGCGCACGCTGTGGCTCTTGTAAAACTCGACCACGCGCTTGAGGCGCGGGAAGATAAACTTCCGGTAGGTCTTCGGGCTAAGCAGGGGGCCGTTTTTCATCGAAAGGTCTTCGTTAAGGAAGATGTAATCCACGCTGGTTTGTTCGAGGAAGGGGCGGGCCGCTTCGATCAGGAAATCCGCATGGGTTTCAATGATGTCGTGCATCAAGTCGGGCTGGTCATACCAGGCATAGGAGAGATTCTCGGTGCCCATCAATTCACGAGATAACCAATAAAAGCCGAGCGTGGAGCAGTTCGGGCCGAAGATCAGGGGGTGCATGCGCTTGCGCCAACCTTCGACGCGTGTGGTTTTCCAGTTTGGCTCAAAACGGGTCAGGCTGCACGGGTTATAGCGCTTCTTGACCACTTTCCAGTCCTCCATCGTTTTGACCGGAAAATCGATATACTGGTCCATCGACATCCGCGACCGCCCGACCGAGCCTTCTTTCAGCGCCCGGCGCAAGATGCCTTTTTCATCACGGAATGTAACGGTCCGCTCGTCTTCTTCCAGCTCTTCGTATTCAAACGGCGGGAACATGTCGGCAGTAAAGCGGATGAACTCGCGCGGGTCCATGCCCAGGCTCTCTTCGCCAGAGAACCAGTCCCAATGGAAGGCATGCACATCCAGACTTTCCTGCTCCCAGCGGTCTATCGTCTGCGGCCAAACCCCGGCCTCCCAGTTGGGAACCTGGTCTACGGGTTGGTATTCCATCACGTTGAGAAAGCGTTCGAGGTAATTCATGCTGTTTCCTATTTTTCTACACCTGTCACCACCACGCCCTGGATGTACAGGCGCTGGAAGGAGAAGAACAGGATGACGCAAGGCAACAGGGTCATCATGGCGCAGGCCATCAGCCGCGGGTAATCGACCACGCCGGGGTTCTGGGTCTGGAACATGCGCATGCCCAGGCTGACCGGGAAATTCAATTGCGAGCGCAGATAAACCAGGGGGTAGATCAGGTCGTTCCAGTAGTAGAAGAACGCGAAGATCGAAACGGTGGCGATGATCGGTTTGGACATGGGCATGAAGATTTGCAAGAAGATACGGAAAGTGTTGCAGCCGTCGATGCGGGCCGCATCTTCCAGCTCTCTGGGGATGCCCATAAAGAACTGCCGGAAGAGGAAGATGAAGAAAGCATTGCCGAAAAAGGATGGGACGATGATGGGCAAGTAGGTATCCGTCCAGCCAATCGCATTAAACATGATGAAATGCGGGATGATGACCACCCAGGTGGGCAACATCAGGGTCGTCAGCATCACGAAGAACAAAAAATTACGCCCAGGGAAACGCAGGCGGGCAAAGCCAAACCCGACGATTGAGCTGCTGACCAGGCTGCCGATAATCCCACCGGTTGAGAGCACAACGCTGTTGCTTAGAAAGCGTGCAAATGGGATCTTTACGAAAACATCCAGGTAGTTCGTCCAGACCAGCCGGCTTGGGATCCACTAAATCGGCCAGGTTTGCACCTCGTCGATCGTTTTCAAGCTGGTGCTCAACATCCAAAAAAAGGGGATCATCAAAACGATGGCCCCCGCAATCAGCACCAGGTAGACCAGGGTAACCCGGATCCTGTGCGACCATTTCACCCCGATTCGAGATGTTTTTATTTCATGTTTTGAGGATGAAGCAGGGGTTGCTTTTTGTGTGATAGTCATGGTTCTCTCCTCCTTCTCTCCGTTTATTTCTCGCCCGCGTAATAAACCCAGCGGCGGGAAGTAGACATGACAAATAGGGTTAAGGATGCGATCAGGATAAATAGAATCCAGGCAATCGTAGAAGCATAACCAAACTGCAAGGACCTGAATGAAGTCAGATAGATGTTGAGGCCGAAGAAGAAAGTGCGGTAGTTTGGCCCGCCGGATGTCATGATATAGGAAGTTTCAAAAGTCTGGAATGCACCGATCAGGCCGGTGACGAGATTGAATAAGATGGTCGGCGTCAGCAGGGGCAGGGTAATGTGGAAGAAACGCTGGATGGTATTAGCCCCATCAATGGTCGCCGATTCGGTCAGCTCTGTGGGGATCGCCTGGAGGCCGGCAAGGTAGACGATCATGGTACCGCCCACACCCCAAAGCGCCATTAAGATAAACGAGACCATGACCCAATTTTGGTCCACCAACCAACCAATCTTGGCGATGCCAAACCAACTTAATATGGCATTCAATACTCCAAACTGTTTATTGAAGACAAACAGCCACAGTAGAGAAACCGCCACACCCGTGGTGACCGCAGGCAGGTAATAAATGCCGCGGAAGGTCAGAATGCCTCGCACCTTTTGATTCATTAAGATGGCGATGGTCAGACCGATCACCAGGCTGAGCGGCAGGAAGCCGCCGACGAATTGAAATGTTGCGCGGATAGAATCGATAATCCGGGGATCCTGGGTAAACAAATACTGGTAATTTTCAAAGCCGACGAATTTGGGCAGGCCAGAGCCGTCATAATTCGTCAGGCTCAGATAAAGAGAAGCCAGCAAGGGGCCAAACCGGAACAGGATATACCCCAGGATCCAGGGTAAGATGAATAAATAACCTTCAAATGCCTCGCGCCGCGCCATTTTGGACACATGGGTGGCCATATTTCCTCCTTTTCTACTGAAATGCAGCGGCATTAAGGATAGCGCATTTTATAGAAAAATGTGGTACGCAGCGGCAATAAGCATGGCTGCGTACCACATACACTCACATTACCGATGGGTCTATTCCTCGAATATACCAGTAACTGGTAACCAACGGCCTAAATTAGGACTGCTGTTTGGCCAGTCGGTTGACCTCATCCTCAAAGGCCTTGAGGACGGTGGCGGGGTCGTCATCGGTAACCCCGTTAACCAGCGGGTCAACCGAGTTGTTCCATGCGTTTTCAAATCCCTTCCAGAAGGTCGGGAAGACTTCGGCGTTGGCGATTTCCATCTGCTTCGAGAAGACCTGGACGTTCTTCGGGGGCAGGTCGCCCTTAGCGGCGACTTCGTTCCAGCGTGTGGCTGAAGATTTGCGACCGGGGATCGAGCGCAGCGGGTCAGAGATCAGGACGTTAGTCGATTCAGTGCTGGTGAGGAACTTATTCCATTTCCAGGCCGCTTCGACATTCTTCGTGTTAGCGGCAATACCCCAGGCGCCGCCGGCTGCGTTAATGCAGGATTTCCCATCGTTCGAGGTGGGCATGGCCGTGCAGTCGAAATCGAACTTGTCCTTAATGATTGCGCGCTCAGAGACGGTTGCCCATGATCCCTGGAACGACATGGGGATGATGGCTGCCCCGAATGGATCGACGCCGGACGGTGTGGCGCCGGTTTCAGGGAACAGGCCTTCCTTGCGGCGGGCAATGAAGTACTTAAGGCAGTCAGCATTTTCTTTCGAGTTGATCACACAGGAAGACAGGTCTTCTGAGAAGACTTTCCCGCCCCAACCATAGAACAGGCCGAGGAAAACCCAGTCCCAGGTGTACATCACCATGCCCCAGTTTGTGAAATTGCCTGAGCTGTCTTTCTTGATGAATTTCGTAGCCAAACTGGCCAGCTCATCCCATTTCCAGCTGGCGGGCGGCAGCGAAACACCGGCATTCTCGAACATGTTTTTGTTGTAATAGATACCGATGTTTGAAAAGTCATAGGGCAGCGCGTAGAGCTGGCCCTTATAAGTCATCTGGGCTACTTCCGCAGGCCAGAAGTCAGCGACATTGACTTCAGCCGCATCGGCAGCAATTAGATTGGCCAGGCTCATCGTCCATCCCTTGCTGGCGTAAGCGTATATATCATAGGTGCGGGTGTACCATACGTCGGGGAGCTGTTTGCTGGCGCCCTGGGTATTGATGGAATCGTAGAATGCGTTTCCATCGGCAATATCCAGGTGATCGATCTTGATGTTAGGATCTTTGGCCTTGAAGTTCTCGATAACCTGGGTGAATAAGGGCATGTCTGCTTCACCGTGGTTGGTGACAAAGCGCAGTGTTACCGGACCACTCGCTGGAGGCGCGGCAATGGTTGGTATAACTTCTGTAGACTTTACCTCGGTGGGTTTTGCGGCTGGAGTACAAGACACAAATAGGGCGCTTGCCCCAACGACGGCCGCACCCCTCAGAAAATCGCGGCGAGACAGGTTGGTTTTTTTCATTTTATTTCTCCTGGTTGCTAAACTTTGAATACACGGATTTTTTTACAACGACCCCTCAAATCTGTTCAACGGAGAAGTCCTCTCCGATCTTCCATAGTTGAAATGCATTCAGACTGCCGGAAACATGAAAAGGAAACCAATAAAGGATTCAACTGATAAAATCATTCAGATAGCGCTCATTGATGCCATACAGTCAGCACGATGTCGATCAGTTGGGTATTAAGATAATTGTATCGCTGCGCAACGGGCTGGATTCGTGATTCCGGCCAAAATCCGGCCAAAACCAGGACAGAAATTTATTATAATAGGCAATGTCCGGAACCAGTGTAACACAACCCGTCCGTCCAACGCTCACTTTGAAGATTTTTAATTGGGTATGAGCCCGTATTATTTATGCAGATAAACACCGATTTCCAGAATCACGTCCGCAAGGCGTTAAACCATCTCTACAATCCGGAACAGCTGCGCCAAAGTTCACTGATCCAGTGGTTTGGTCTTTCTGAACGCGCCGATGCGCCTTCTGTCTTGCAGCACACATTAATCGATTCAATCCAGGCGCTGCGGCCGAGCCAGTATGAGTCAATGTATTCCGAGGCGCGTAAAACTTATGAGATCCTCCTGCTGCGCTATATCCAGCAGTTCAACCAGCAAGAAGTGGCGCACCACATCGGGGTCAGCGAACGCCAATTCCGGCGGGAACAAAATCGGGCCATTGATATCCTGACGGAATCCTTATGGAAAAAGTACAACACGCCCGAGCGACAAACCCCAGCCGTTAAACCCACACCGGCGCAGCCGGGCTTTTCGGCCCCAGCGGATGAATGGAATATCGATGCTGAATGGGGATGGATCAAGAAGGCCTACTCCGAGCGGGTGACCAACACGTACCCGTTCATCCGGGGGATCATTCAATTAATCGAGTCGGTTGCCAGCCAGCACCAGGTGGCGCTGGAGTTCAAAGCACATGAACACTTACCCGACCTGGCTGTGCATCCCGTTGCGCTGCGCCAGATCCTGTTAAATTTGCTGCGTGTGGCTATTGATCACGCCAGCCAGGGGCAGATCCAGATCGACGTGGTCCTGCAGGAATCGCTCCTGGTGCTGGGTGTTACTGCTCATCTGCCAGCTAACCCGATGAATCATCCGTTGTTCGATCCCGGTGACAATCTTCTCGAGATTGCTTCGCGGCTGACAGAGCTGTCCAACGGACATTTAGACATCCAGGAGCAGGTGCAGGGCTTCCAGGCAAAACTCCTGCTGCCGATCGTGAAAGGGGTTTCTGTGCTGGTGGTGGACGACAACCATGATATTATCGAGCTGCTGCAGCGCTATACCACCGGGACGCGCTACCACCTCACCGGGTTAGAAGATCCTGAACAATCTTTTAAAGCCATTGAGACCAGCGGCGCCAGGATGATTATCCTGGATGTGATGATGCCAAAAATCGATGGCTGGGAGCTGCTGGGCCGCCTGCGGCATCACCCGCTGACCAGCCAGATCCCCGTAATTATCTTGAGCATACTGGCACAGGAAGAACTGGCCTTGTCCCTGGGGGCGAGGGCGCTGGTAACCAAACCGATCACTCAGGAGCGGTTTCTGGCTGTAATGGATCAGGTTTTTGCAGCTCAGAATTGAGCGTTCCGACGATAGCCATCACACATTCCAGAAATTCCTGTACTGAAAGCCCACTGGTCCTGCGCACCGCAAACTGGCTGGAAATTACCTGCGCGCCAACCGGGTCGTTGGCAGAGACAATCACCACCGGTATACTGCTGATGGCCGGGTCGGCGGCTTTTTCGCGCAGTACCTGGTATCCATCCAGATCCGGCAGCATCAGGTCCAGCAAGACGGCCTCTGGCTGGCACGGCGCGCATCAGGTCGAGCGCCTCGCGCCCATTTGAAGCGCGGATGACCCGGAAGTCGGGCCGGTTGGCTGAGATAATGCGGGCAAAGAGCTGTATGGTTTCGGGGTCATCTTCGACCATCAACAGGCTCAGCTCAAGTTTATTAAAGCGGTCAAAAGCAGCGATCAAATCTTCCTGGCGGGTTGGTTTGAGCAGGTATTCGACGACGCCCAGCCGGCGAGCGGCTTCTTCTTTTCCGGGGACCCAACACGAAATCACCGGTGTGTTATAGGGTAAGGGAACGGCAGGTGTGAATGCCTGGTCATTTTCAAAGGCCTGGGTATTCATGATCACCGCCTGGGCCGGGGATTCTTTCATCAGCTGTATGGCCATCTCTAGCGATTCGGCTGGGACAATCTCGACATGGTCGGCATAGCGACTGAACAGGTGTTGGAAGGCGCGCTCGTTTTCAACCACCACCAGGCGCGGGATGTATTGGGGGCTGGGCGCTTTGTTTGGGCGAGAGCGCGGGATGTATTCGACATAGCGGTTGATCCAGCGCGGCAGACCACCTCGGGCTGCGGGGGACTGCGAGGATATACCCGTCGGGATACTAAAATAGAAGGTTGTGCCAGTGCCCACTTCACTTTCGAACCACATCTTGCCGTCGTGCAGCTCGATAAAGCGTTTGCTGATGCTCAGCCCCAGGCCGCTGCCCCCAGTACGGTGATGGAGCATCCGGTCAAGCTGTGAGAAAGGCTCAAATATCTTGACCTGATCTTCTGGCGTAATGCCGGGCCCCGTGTCTTTGACGCGGATGACCACATTGTCATGATCTTCGACGACGCCCACCAGAACGCCGCCTTGCTCGGTAATCCGCCCGGCGTTGCTGAGCAGGTTTAAAATTACCTCGCGCAGGCGCGTGCTGTCGCAGTAGATCAGCATTTCATTCTGGGGCAGCTCTGTGCGCAGGTAAAGGTTTTTGGTTTCATAGAAAGGCTTGACGGCAATAATGGCAGCATCGATGATTTCCTGGAGGGACGTCCAGCGCTTGGTCAGTGCCATCCGCCCGGCATCGACCTGGCTGAGGTCGAGAACATCATTGATCAGATCGACCAGGTGCTGGCTGTTGCGCTGGATCGACGAGATATCGGCCAGCAGGCGGGCGGGCAGGCGTTTGCTGTAGACCTGGGGCGATTTCATGATCAGGTCGGTGTACCCGATGATCATGTTGAGCGGGGTGCGCAACTCGTGGCTGACATTGGCGACAAACTCCTCTTTCATGCGGCGCGCCTCTTCAGCCTTCTCGGTCATCACTTTCAAGCGTATCGACAATCGGTTAAGCTCATTGTTGGCGTGCAGCATGTCTTCCTGTATCTGGCGCAGCTCCATGCGCTGGTTGCGGGCTTCTTCCAGGCTTTGGGCAACGCGCCGCAAGTTTTCGGTAGACCACTCTACCATGATCAGAAACGGGGAGAAGGCCGACCAGCCCACAAACCCCGCGAGGATACCGCCAAACACAACCGGGGCGATTTGCCCCGGTGGAAGAAAACCGGCCCCCGGCCAGAAGGCGAAACCGAGCAGGAGCCCGGTGGTCAGCGCCCCCGCGATCAGCGCCACCTGCCAGCCAATCATGACCACCGCCATTAACGGGATCAAGGCATACAGGAAAGCGATATCTGGCTGCTGGAAGATGACCAGCGCCAGGGTAATGGTCAGCAGCACCCCGGTCAGCCACAGGATCTGCGCTGCGAGCAGCTTCTTGGAGATCAGCCGGTAGCTGCCCAAGAAGGTCAGGCAGGTCAGGGCCATGGGAGGTAAGATTTCCGACGATATCTGGCCGGATTTGTAGCTAGCCAGGCCTAACAGCCAGACGCCGCAGATAATGGTGGTGGTTATGATCAGCTTGCGCGAGGATGACTCAAACAGATCACTGGCCAGATAGGCAAAATCGGGGTTGTGACTCCTGGCCTCTTTTATCATTGTCCACATAATCATCACCTCTTCAGGGAATTTAAGCGAAAACTGCTCGCTCCAGGTAAGTGCAAGGCAAGATAAGTTTATCCGAAATCAGGCGATCAAACGGAAGTTGGTGCCATTCTTTGATCGCTACCGGGGTTCTTGCGTCAATGTTGTCCAATTCATTTACCAACTCGGTGGCAGTAGTTAATTTTGATTGCGTCCAAGGATATGGTTTTCCACAATTTATACAGAATTTCGGAGCTTGAAATTATAAAATAGTGAAACCATCCAAGACATTTCCACGAATAGCAGTATTGCAAGCTGGACAATTATTAATTGTGGGCGCACTACATTTATCGTAGAAATTTTAATCTTTTCTGGACGCTTGATATGCCATTCGTTAATCACATGACCGTTTTCACATATTTGAGCGACATCATATCTCATAGAACATTCTCTCTGGATTGATTTGAAAACACCATCACTAAAGCCGCCCAACGATTAAGGATTGATATGGCGGATAATGGATATGCCAAAGCCAGTTCCACTGTTCTGTCATATCTATTAGGGTTCAACCAAGGTATTTTAGGAAGGCTGAGTTATTCTTGGGGAGTAAATGCAGTACCTTCTCTGTTTCAAAGCCCACCGCATAGAAGTTAGATGAATATTATATATCCTGTTGGTGAGTTTACAAGCCAAACCAGGAAACTTCTCAAGCAATTGCACAAAGTTGGACTACTGATATACCTCCCCATAATTCTATTCAGTGGTTTTTACCTTGATATTTGTGGCCAACTCCATCGCTGAAGCTAAATCCTTTTAGATTGTTACGTGGATCTTAACAGAAATAATGTTCGTTTCTGAAAATCTCTGTTCGGGTGGAAGGCGATTATTTAAGGGGAGAATGAAACCCAAAAGTGAACCAGGCGGTATGTTGACAACAATTGAATAGCTGACCCTGGTGGATGCAGATCGCTCAAGGCGATCATGGCGGTATCCAAGAACAGGCTCAGGCTCTGTGTCACCTGGACCGCTAGCGTCTTCCACGCGGCACCTTTATCCAGCCCGACCAGTTTTCTGGCCGGGCTTATTCGTTTTCCCAACCCGGAGGTGAACCGCTCCATATACTCTAACACTCATCCCATCATCGTTCTTACCCATCTGGATGCCAGCCAGCATCCAGCCTCTATTACACGAGGAGAAACTGAAATATCTGAAAATCATTGCAGAAGCTAACTAAAAAGATCTACAATCAGTATACTATCGTGGTAACTCGGGCATTAGCTTATACCAATAACCAATTGTCACGTTACATTAACAGCAGGATAGGGTTAACTATACTAAACTTATCCAAAGGAAAATCCCATGACCGCTTACGATCTGAAATCTCTCAACCTGCCGAAACTTTATGGAATGGGGCTGGAACTGTTCACCCGCCTGGTGGAAAACCGGGCCGGGCGGGCGCTGCTGATCGGCTCGCTGCTGGAGAACGGCGGGATTCCCAAACTGCGCCAGATGCTGATAGACGAAGCGCCCACCCTTTACCCATTGGGAGAAAACGAAAGCGGCCCTGGCCCGGCCTTGCCTGTACCGGATTACGATGCCTATGAAACGTTACCCGCCTCACCCGTCCCCTATGCGACCATCCGCCAGTATGCCCGGGCTTACCGCCTTGGCAGCGCCACACCGGTGACCATTGCCGAAAAGGTTTTTGACGCCGTGGCGGCCAGCGAGGCCTTGGAAACGCCGCTGCGGCTGTTTATCGCCATGCAGCAGGAAGACGTGCTGGCCCAGGCGCGTGCCTCGGCTGAACGGATTCAGGGCGGGGCAGCGCTCAGCATCCTGGATGGAGTGCCGGTGGCGGTCAAGGACGAAGTCGATATGCTGCCCTACCCGACCACGCTGGGCACCCGTTTTTTGGGCAAACAGCCGGCCGCGGCCGACTCAACTGTGGCCGCCCGCCTGCGCCGCGCCGGGGCGCTGCTGATTGGCAAAGCTAACATGCATGAGATCGGGATCAACCCTAATGGGGAGAATATATTCCACGGGCGGGTTGCTAACCCCTGGGACTTGCGCTGTGATACGGGCGGCAGTTCGAGCGGCTCTTCGGCGGCGGTAGCCGCGGGCATTTGCCCGGCAGCCATCGGGGCGGACGGGGGCGGCTCGATCCGTATCCCGGCTACATTGTGCGGTGTGGTGGGGTTGAAGCCGACTTTTGGCCGGGTCAGCGAGCATGGGGCGGCCCCCTTGGGCTGGAGTGTGGCTCACCTGGGACCCATTGGGGCGACGGTCGAGGACGTGGCGTTGGTGTACGCCACGATCGCCGGGCCAGACCCGACTGAACCTTTGACGCTGCGCCAGCCATCGCCCAGCCTGGCAGGCTGGAATAACGCGGACCTGCACGGGCTGCGCCTGGGGGTTTACCCGGAATGGAACCAGCACGCCGACCCGCAGGTCAGCGCCGCCTGCGCGGCCACCCTGGCAAAACTGGTGGAAGCTGGGGCAAGCGTCACCGAGATCACTATCCCCGAGCTGGATGCCATGCGCATCGCCCATGCGATCACGATCCTGGCCGAGATGGCCGAGGGCATGCGGCCTTATCTTCTCGCCGGGGAAAAGTTCGCCCCCTCTACCCGCCTCAGCCTGGTGATCGGGGAAGTGGTCAGCGCCCACGATTATCTACAAGCGCAGCGCATGCGCACGCGCGCCATGCAAATTTTCAAAAAAATCCTTCAGGAGGTAGATGCGATCATCACCCCGGGCACAGGCCTGGCAGCGCCGGTAGTGCCTGCCCAGGCGCTGGACAGGGGCTGGTCCGACCTGGGAACGGATACTGAGATGATGCGGTTTATTTTCCCCGGCAACCTGGTTGGCCTGCCGGCCATCACCTTCCCGGCCGGGTATACGGCGGAGGGTATGCCGATCGGGGTACAGGCCATGGGGCGGCACTGGGAGGAAGCCCTGCTGCTGAGGATTGCCTACGCAGCCGAGCAGCGTACTGAGAGGCGCAAGCCGGGGGCGTTTTTTTCGCCGTTATTGTATTAATCTAGGAAGAAATAAACAGGGATAAAGGGGATTGAGGGGATGTAAACGGCGCTCTGTCGCCACGATCGCCAGTCGCCCACATACAGGTAAAACCCTAACGGTTTCCGAAAACCGTTAGGGTTTGAAGCCAGGGCGGCCCGCAGCCTATGTTGATGGAAGCTCTGATATTTACTGGGTCGCCCCTACCCCATAACGAGAAACGTCAATCAGGGTAATTAGTTGGAACAGATGCGGCCCAGACCCTTCCCTACCGGACAATTACAAGGTCAGCGGGCGAGATAAATCCCGGCGCCTTGCCATTCTTTGGAAGGAACGTAGCGTAATTGATCCTCCATAATTACTGGCGCCGGCCCAGATTGAGGGAAACACCTGGCAACCTGCCAACCCTTGCCCGGTATGCTGCCAGGCAGCATGCCCGGCAGTGGAACGCGGAGCTCAGCCGGCAAAGGGGCTGCGAAACTGTGGGTCACTACTAAAGCAGAGTGCTCATCCTCTGCCAGGCGTAAGACCGCCTGCGCTCCTTGCAGATGCTGCCAGCTTGGGCTTACGGACTGAAACAGCCGGCTCTTGCCGCGGGCAATCAGCGGGGCGACCTGCTGATAGAACTGAATGCCCTCGATAACCAGGGCCCATTGTTCCGGATTGAGCGAACTAATTTCGCCAGAGACGCACAACCGTCCCAGGAACGCGCCGGTAAGCAGGTAGACCAGGCGCTCCATAAAATCGCCGGCGTGCAGGACGGCCCAGATTTGCGACTGGCGCGGCAGGATCAGGCGCTGCAGGTTAGCGGCAATCACCGGGATATCCCTGGTTTCATGCGCATCCGAAAAGGAGGCCATGCTGGTCAGCCCCATGAATGAAGGCTCAAGGCGGTGTCCGCCGGAGGCGCAGTTTTCGATTACCAGATCAGGCAGTTCGGCGCGCATCTTGCGGAAAAAGACCTGCACGCTTTCCAGGTGCTGGCGCAGGCCCTCGCCAGGCAAATCGGCCTGGTCACAGCCGAGACCGATGGTTTCGTTATAATCCACCTTGATATAACCCAGGCCGCTTTCGCGCAGTTGGCCGATCACTTTCTGGCTGAGATAATCGATCACCCAGGGGTCGCGGAAATCCCAAAAACGCCGCCCTGTGGCAGTGATGGGGAATCCGTCCCGGTGCAGGAAATGGCGGATGTCCTGTGCAAAACGGGGTGATTGTTCTCCCACCACTTCCATTTCAAACCAGATGCCGGGGATCAGCCCGCGTTCCCGGATGGCCTTGGCCGTGGCCGCCAGCCCATAAGGGAAGAGATGCGGGTTGGCCACCCAATCGCCCTGTCCCAGGTACCAGACGCCTTCGTCGCCCTTGTACCAGCCGGCATCGATGACCAGGTATTTGACCCCAGAGCCTTGCAGTTTATCGGCCATCGCAATTAGATCCTCGTGACGGGGGTTGCCCCAACTGGTACACCATTCATTGCAGATCACCGGAAGATCGCTCTCGCTGGCCGGGGCGGCTTCTGCAGCCGGTAACTGCATATTGACCAGGCGGGCACATAAATCGTCCAGGTCGCCCTGGACTGTGCTGACGTAGGCAAGCGGCGTTGCAAACTGCTCACCAGGAGCCACGGTCTTCATCCAGTGGCCGAGCTCCCGATCAGCCAGTCCGCCCGAAAAACACAGGAAATCATCCCGGCGGAAGAATTCCATCTGCCATGAGCCTGGTATCGCCAACTGGGCTCCCCACATCACCCTAGCGGCGTGGTCTTCTACACCTGCCCACGGGAAAAATCCACGCACGGGCATTGATCCAACCTGCCCAAAGCGTTCCACCCGCACCCCATGATGCGCCCAAGAAGGCTCCAGTCCCATATCTTCTGCCAGCCGGCGCTCGTGGCGGCCCTCGGCCGACCAATTGCTGCGGAAGCGGTGAATATACAATCGCCCCGGGGCGTCATCCACCGCAAATGGGGTGATTCCGCAGAGGGAAAAACTGGCCAGCATTTCCAGCGTCAGGGGCTTATCTGAGCGGTTGTAAAAGATAGTCTGGATGGTGACCGCCTGATCGCCGCGGCGCCATGACAGGTGATGCTCACCCGCATAACCGCGTGGACTGGCCAGCCGGGTGATGATCTCGGTTTGGTCACCCTCACTGATGACCTGTTGATCTTCCAGGCGCAAGCTGGCCAGCGATGCGCTGTTGCGCATGGTCACGCCCTGGGTGTATTCATCCGTCGGGTCGCCCAGCAGTTTAAACTGCACCAGCGGTTCTAACGACCAGGCGGGGATGTCAGGATGGCCCAGCTTCTCCCGGTGGGCGGCTACCTGGGTTTCGAGCACAGCTGGATAGATACGCAGGCTGACCGCCTGGGAGGACTGATCGACGAGATACTCGGCGATAATATCATTCAAATGAAATTTAGCGAGCGTTGAGACGCCAGACATGATTTTTCTCCTTATAGGCGAGATGAGTCACTGTAAAGGTAGCACTGATAATGGGAAAATTCAAGGCTCTTTGGAATTTTCCGTGGAAGGTTCCCAGATTTTGGGTTGTCATGACAACCCAAAATCTGGGAGTTCACCTCCGCTATTCCCAGATAACCAAAATCAATACCGTGTGGTTTTCGATTTCCTCATGTATAATATTATTAATCAAAACTTAGCTCGCATGTGGCTGAGTATGCTTTTGCTTTTTGGGGAGAAATCGGATGAACCTGAAACGCCTGCCCATTTATTTGATTGTGATGCTCCTGGTCAGCCCGCTGGCAGCCTGTGTCCTGCCGCTTACCCCGCTTACCCCGGTTCCCAACCCTACCCAGGATAACCGGGTGGCGATAACTTTAACCGCCATCCAGGCGAATAGCCAGGCGACAGCCGCGGTCAAACCTACCAGCCAGCCGACCGCAACGGCAACGCAAACGCAGGTCCCGCCCACCGCGACCAGCGTGCCGCCCACCATCACACCCACCCTGACGCCGACAGTCACCTTCATCCCTACAGGGGCGGTAGTCGTGCCGGCAACCGGCATGCGCATCGTCTACACGGATGCCGGACGCAACCTGTGGATCTGGCTGGCGGATGGTTCAACCCGCCAGTTGGTTAAAACCGGCGACGTCAACGAGGGCCGTATTTCGGCTGACGGCAGCCTGCTGGTGTATATCCGCACCAAGGATTTCAAGAAATTCAGCGTCTGGGCAATCAACCCGGATGGCAGCAACCAGCGTGAGTTAATCACTCAGGATACGATGAATGGTATGAAGAATAACGATGACGCCATCGGCGCGCAGCCCTACGTGATGGACTGGATTCCCGGAACGCACAGCCTGGCGTTCGTCACCGCGCCGGTCTTCGATGGTCCTGGAATCCAGGTCAACGACGATCTTTGGACGCTGAACGCCGACACCGGCCAGTTGACTGAGCTTCTTGAACCTGGTCAAGGCGGCGTCTTCTATTATTCACCGGACAAGAAGCAGATTGCCCTGGTCACCCCGAAAACCATCAGCCTGATCAATGCGGACGGCAGCAACCGGCGGGATGCCGTGTTGCAATTCACCGCAATCAACACTTACAGCGAAT
This sequence comes from uncultured Chloroflexia bacterium, assembly GCA_963820415.1. GTDB lineage: Bacteria > Chloroflexota > Anaerolineae > Anaerolineales > Anaerolineaceae > CAWFZT01. The sequence goes on from CAWFZT010000008.1 coordinate 841,020, forward strand.
TCCTATACTACCCCACCCCCAAATGGGCGCCGGATTCCAGCCTGCTGCACGTGGCCATCCCGCCTAAAGATGCCCTGGCAACCCCCCAGCAGAAAACCACCCTGTACATAATCCCTACGGATGGCTCTCATGCCAGTAAAATCGGCACCGTAACCACGGCTTCGCTGCTGGCCCCTGAGTTCTCACCGGATGCAAGCCGGATGATCTACGTCAAAGAACATGGCGATGCGACGGATAACCAGCGCGAGCTGCACATATCAGACCCGAACGGATCGGGCGACACGGTGTACCGCACAGCCCAACTTGATTTCAACGGTTGGGCGCCCGATTCGGCCCATTTTATCTTCACTGAAGGCAACGATACCCGCCTGGGCCAGATCGGGGTTGAACTCGGTGCCGCTGCTGTCCGATACCCACTCTGCGACGGCGGTCGACTGGCTCAGTAATGGGCAGATTTTGTTCTTACACCGCATCTCCAACGGCTGGCAGATCAAGCTGGGAATCCCAGGAGGGACCAGCCAGGTGCTGATCAGCCTACCCGGTAACCCGGACAATTTCATGCCAACCTATGCGGTAACTGAGTAAGGGCTGCCAGTACTGACGACTAGGCCGTCACCAGCGTACCCACTTGCTCGCCGACCAGGGCGCGGCGCAGGGCATGCTCGTCCCACAGGTTCAACACCAGGATGGGCAGCTTGTTCTCCATGCACAGCGAAACGGCAGTGCTGTCCATCACTTGCAGGCGGCGGTTGAGGGTTTCCAGGTAGGTCAGGCAGTCGAATTTTTTGGCTTCCGGGTTGATCTGCGGGTCGCTGTCGTACACGCCGTCCACCTTGGTGGCCTTGATCAATACGTCGGCGTTGATCTCCATGGCGCGCAGGGCCGCGGCGGTATCAGTGGAGAAGTAAGGGTTGCCCGTGCCGCCGCCAAAGATCACCACCCGGCCCTTTTCCAGGTGGCGGATAGCACGGCGGCGAATGTATGGCTCTGCCACAGACTGCATGATGATGGCGGATTGGACGCGGGTGATCACGCCGATGCTCTCGAAAGCGTCCATCAGAGCCAGGGCGTTCATTACGGTTGCCAGCATGCCCATGTAATCCGCGGTGGCGCGATCCATGCCCAGCTCTAACCCGGTGCGCCCACGCCACAGGTTGCCACCCCCGATCACGATTGCAACGTCCACCCCCATCTCACGCACTTCGCGCACACGCTGGGCGATACGGTTGGCGCGAATAGGATCAATCCCGACGCCCCCGGCGCCGCCCAGAGCTTCGCCGCCCAATTTGAGTAAAATGCGGTGGTAGGATAAAGTCTCCATCGTGCCTCCTTATAAAAAAGGCCAACCCACCGGTTGGCCTTTTTAACTCATAGATCGGAAGAGCTTTCTTCGCCCAACTGCCAGCGCACGAAGCGCCTGATGACGATATTTTCGTGGAGCGAGGCAACCGCCTGGTTGACCAACTGCTCGACCGTAATCGCTTCGTCGCGGATGTATTTCTGGCGCAGCAGGACGACTTCGCCCTTGAACTTGGCCAGCATGCCATCCACGATCTTGGGGATGACCGCTTCGGGTTTGCCTTCATCGAGGGCACGCGCCGTGGCGATGTGCCGTTCATGCTCCAACACGTCAGCGGGGATATCCTCTTCGCGGATGTAGAGTGGGCTCATGGCAGCTATTTGCAGGGCCAGCTCGTGGGCCAGGGTGCGGAAGGCCTCGGAGCGACCGACGAAATCGGTCTCGCTGTTGACTTCGACCATCACGCCCACACGGCCGTTGCCGTGAGAATAGAGCTCGACCATACCCTCAGACGCTTTGCGGTCGGCGCGCTTGGCAGCCATTGCCAGGCCTTTTTCGCGCAGGAAATCCAGCGCCTTCTTCATGTCTCCTTCAGACTGCTCCAGAGCTTTGCGGCAGTCCAATACACCTGCGCCGGTAGCTTCACGCAGTTGCTTCACCATTTCAGTCGTAATTGCCATTCCTGATCCCTTCAATGAGTGAATAAATAACGCAAAAGCAAATTACTTTACTTCTTCTTTGTCTTCGATTTCTACGGCAGCTTCATCAATCGGTTCAGGTTTACCGCCGCCCAACTTGGCCAGGGTCGACTCACCCAGCAGGTCTTTGTCTTCCAGCTCAGATTCCTCGGTCAGACGGACACGGCCAACCATGCTGGGGGTTACGCCTTCCAGGGCAGCCGCGGCCTGCTCTTCTTCAATGTCTTTGCGGGCCGCTTTCCCTTCCAGGACCGCCTCGGCGATCTTACCAACCAGCAGCTTGATGGCGCGGATGGCGTCATCGTTCGAGGGGATCACGTAATCTACGCCGCGTGGGTCACAGTTGGTATCGACCAGGGCTACCACGGGGATATTGCGCAGGTTGGCCTCGTGTACGGCAGTGGCTTCGCGGGCGACGTCGACTATGAACACCAGCTCGGGCACCTTTTTCATCGTGCGCACACCGCTCAGGTGCACCAGCAGACGGGTAATCTCACGTTCAATCAGCAGGCCTTCCTTCTTGGTCAGCTTGTTGATCTCGCCTGAATCACGCATTTTTTCCAGGCGTTCCAGTTCCTTGATACGCTCGAAAATGGTAGTGAAGTTGGTGAGCATACCGCCCAGCCAGCGCTCGGTGACGTAGGGCATGCCACAGCGGATGGCCTCTTCGCGGACGGTTTCCTGAGCCTGGCGCTTGGTGCCAATGAACAGGATCACGCCGTTGTTGGCGGCCGTATCGCGCACCAGGTTGAAAGCAGTGTTGACGGACTTCACCGTCTGCTGCAGGTCGATGATGTGGATACCGTTGCGCTCGGTGAAGATATAAGACTTCATCAAGGGGTGCCACTTATTGGTGCGATGGCCAAAATGCACACCGCTTTCCAACAGGGCTTTCATCGAAATAACTGTTGCCATACGAACTATTCTCCTTTTGCGTTTGACCTCCGCTCCCCTCATCCCGGACCCTCACCGCCGATTAGGGCGGCACGCAGGCCTGGTCAGGAAGCGTGTGTGATTAAAGTTGTGCCAGCGGCACAGCGGGGCAAGTATATCACGAGTAGCGAAGATTCGTCCAGACCAGTTTCGCTTTAGGCTCATTGGAGTTCACCATGGCTATTCCCAGAAACCTCGCTTTATTTTTACCTGGAAAGGCGATATAATTTTCCAGATTTAGTGGAGATTTCCCTCATCTACTGCTTCCCAAAAAGTGCGCCAAGGATAAAAACAACCGCATCATGGCTATCCCTGATTTAATATTGCTGCATGCTCCCAGCGTCTACGATTTCCGCAACAAGTCCATCCTTTACGGCCCGGTGAGCGACTTGGTCCCTTCGACGCCGGTTTTTGAGATGTACCCGATTGGCTTTACCACCATGGCGGAATACCTGGAGCGCAGTGGCCTGCACACGCGCATCGTTAACCTGGCCGTGCGCATGCTGGAAGACAAGAGCTTCAATGTTGAAGAGGCTTTACGAAAACTGGATGCGCTGGCTTACGGCATCGACCTGCACTGGCTGCCGCACGCGCATGGCTCGATTGAAGTCGCCAACATTGTTAAACGGCTGCACCCGGCCAGCCCGGTGATTTTTGGCGGTTTTTCTTCGACTTACTTTCACCGTGAACTGATCCAGTACCCGGCGGTGGATTTCATCGTGCGCGGCGATTCGACCGAAGGACCGCTGCTGATGCTGATGCAGTACCTGCGCGGCGGCGGAGCCACCCATCCCGCCCCCGGCGCGCCGGATTACCGGGCCATGGAAAAATTACCCAACCTGGTATGGAAAGACGTTAACGGAAGCTGCCACGCCAACCCGCTGACTTACTGCCCGGAGACGCTGGACGATCTACTGCTGGATTACTCACACGTGCTGCGCTCGGTGGTTCGCTATCGCGACCTGGCCAGCTACAAGCCTTTCCGCAACTGGCTGCAATATCCGATCACCGCCGCGCTGACTGTGCGCGGCTGCCGCTATAACTGCGTGACCTGCGGCGGTTCGGCCCGCACGTTTCACAGCGTGCACAACCGCGCCCAGCCAGCCTTCCGCTCGCCAGAAAAATTGGCACAGGACATCCGCCGGATTGGCGAATTCAGCCATGGGCCGGTATTTGTGCTGGGAGATATCCGCCAGCCTGGCCCGAACTACGCCGAGAGCTTCCTCAACGCCATCGCCGGCTACAAGAATCCGGTGTTCATCGAGCTGTTCGACGCCGCACCGCGCGAATTTTTCCGGCGCGTCGGCCAGGCTCTGCCCAATTTCACTGTGGAAATCTCGATGGAATCGCACGATGAGGGCGTCCGCCGGGCATTTGGCCGGCCTTATTCCAACGCCGACATCGAGGCTTCGATCAATTACGCCCTGGAAGAAGGCTGCCAGCGACTGGATTTGTTCTTCATGGTTGGCCTGAAAAAACAGACTTACCAAAGCGTGATGGAGACGGTGGATTATTCGCAGGCGCTGCTGAAGCTCTATAAAGCCGCTGGCGACCACCGGGTGATCCCCTTTATCTCGCCGCTGGCTCCCTTCGTCGACCCCGGCAGCCAGGTGTTCGAGCAGCCCGAAAAACACGGCTACCGCCTGTTCTTCCGTACACTCGAAGAGCACCGCCAGGCCCTGCTGGCGCCGAGCTGGAAATACGTGCTGAACTATGAAACCGACTGGATGAACCGTGATCAGATCGTGGCTGCCACCTACGAGGCCGGGCGGCGGCTGAACCTGATTAAAGGCGAAGCCGGGGTAATCGCCGCCGAGGTGGCTGAAGCCACCGACCTGCGCATCGCCCAGGCAACCCGCCTGATGGGCGAAATAGATCGCATCGTGCTGAATACCCACGACGGCGGGGAACGCCGCCTGCGCTTGCACGAACTCAAGCAGCGCGTCGATAACGCCAACCTGAGCACGGTGTGCGATAAGAGCGAGCTGGAGATCCCTGTGGGCGGAATGCGGATTAACATGCTGCAGGCTGCTACGCGCATCGTCAGCGACTGGTGGGAGGATCTTCTCGCCCCCCGCCGCCCTGATAGTTAGCCTCAACGAGAGACAAGAATTCACCATTTCTTCCTCTTCTCTGCGTTCTCTGTGCCTGCGCGGTAAATCCTCTCCTTTTTCATTTACGCGCGAAGGGAATTGGCCTTAAAATATAGATATGAGCTTTCAACCACACCTATCTCCACAGCAGGCAGCCTTTTACCGTTCCATCCCCAAGGTGGACCTGCATCGCCATCTCGAAGGCTCACTGCGCCTGGATACCATGCAATCGGTGATCAGGGAGCATGAGATCACCATGCCGATGACACGCGGTCTGGCGGCGCTGGTACAGATGCAGACCAACGAACCGTCCAACTCTGAAACGTTCCTGTCCAAGTTCCAGACCCTGCGGATGCTGTACCGCTCGCCCGAGATCATCCGACGTGTGACGCGAGAAGCCATAATAGATGCTGCAGCCGACAACGTGCGCTACCTGGAGCTGCGCTTCTCCCCGGCTGCTTTGAGCCGGGTCAGACAGTTCCCGCTGGGGGAGGTGATAGACTGGGTTGTGGACAGCGCCGCCCAGGCCAGCCGGGAGTGTGACATCCAAGTGCGCCTGATCGTCAGCATTAACCGCCACGAGCCGGTGGCGCTCGGCGAAGAAATCGCCCGCCTGGCCGTCGAACAGCGCGGCAGGGGCATCGTTGGCCTGGACCTAGCCGGCAACGAAGCCCAGTTCCCGGCGGCGCCTTTCCTTGATATTTTTCGCCAGGCCAGGGCCGGAGGCCTGAAGCTGACCCTGCACGCCGGCGAATGGGGCGGCGCCGATAACATCCGCCAGGCGCTGGAAGAATTCGAAGCTGACCGGATTGGACACGGGGTGCGCGTGCTGGAAGACGAAAACTTAATGGCGCTGGCTGCCGAACGAGGCACGCCTTTCGAGGTTTGCCTGACCAGTAACTTTCAGAGCGGGGTCGTGGCCGGGTTGGATGGCCACTACCTGCCGCGCCTGTTGGCCGCCGGTGTGAACGTCACCCTCAATACGGATGACCCGAGCATTGAAGGCATCACCCTGGGCAGCGAATATGGCCTGGCCACTGAAGCCTTGGGCGTCAGCCTGCCGGCGCTGAAAGAACGTATCCTGGCTGCCTCCCAGGCCGCCTTCCTACCTGAGGCCGAACGCCAGCTGCTGGTCGAAAGCCTGCGCGGGCAATTGAATGCATAACCTTGCCGGGCCTGCCTGGCTTTGACGATAAGGATCCCCATGCACATCCTGTGTACTAATGACGACGGCGTCCAGGCGCCCGGCCTGCTGGCCCTTGTGCAAGAAATGCGCAAGCTGGGCAAAGTCAGCGTGCTGGCGCCGGACCACAACTGGTCTGCCTCCGGGCACGTTAAGACCCTCAGCCGGCCGCTGCGCGTGAAAGAAGTGCTGCTCAGCGATAACACGCCTGCCCTGACCAGTGACGGCGCCCCTTCCGACTGCGTGGCCCTGGCCCTGCTGGGCATCATTCCCGAACCCATCGACCTGGTGGTATCGGGGATCAACCCTTACGCCAACGCTGGCCACGACCTGACCTATTCCGGTACGGTGACGGCTGCCATGGAGGCAGTGATCGGCGGGATCCAGGCGCTGGCGGTTTCAGTAGACGGTCCAGAAGATGGCGAGCCGCGTGATTACGCGGCGTCTTCCCAGGCTGCCGGCCAGATCGCCGCCCTGGTGATCAAAAACGGCCTGCCGCCGGGCATTCTATTGAATGTGAACGTGCCTTACCTGCCTGCCGGAGAGCTGCGTGGCTTCCTAGTCACCCGCCAGGGTTTGCGCATTTACCGCGACAGCCTGGTGCGGCGCGAAGACCCGCGCGGCCGGCCTTATTACTGGATCGGTGGTGACAATCCTACAGGCGTGCCGGAGGAAGGCACCGATTTCGGCGCCCTGGCAGAAGGTTTTGTCTCCATCACCCCCGTCCACCTGGACCTGACCGCCCATCATTTGGAAGAGACCTTCCGCGCCTGGGACTGGCCGGCTTCCCTGACAGGATAAACAGGTTACCGCCATGCGCGTTACCAGTTATCGTTACCCTAATGAAGAATGGATCCTGGCCGGGACGGTGCTCCTGGTGCTAGCCGTTGCGGCGCTGGCTGCAGGCGTCTCGTTCTGCCTGGTACCGGTGTTTTTCCTGGTGTTCGTGCTGATTTCTTACTGGATGAACCGCTCTAACCACAACTCCCTGATGCAGACCGGCCACCCGGTCAGCCCGGAGCGCACGCCCAATCTGGCGCGCATCAAACAGGCCTGCCTGGACCGGTTGAAACCGGGACAGGTGGAGGTGTTCATTGTGCGCAGCAGGCAGCTCAACGCCTACACATTTGGCTTCAATAGCCCGCAAGACATTGTGCTTTACAGCTCCCTGCTGGACGTGATGGACGAAGACGAGCTGCGCTTCGTGTTGGGACACGAGATGGGGCACGTAGCCCTCGGCCATACCTGGTTGAACACGCTGCTGGGCGGGATGGCGGGGGTGCCAGTAACGTTGGGGGCGGCGGTGATTGTCACGCTGGCCTTCCGCGGGTGGAACCGCGCCTGTGAATATTCAGCCGACCGGGCCGGGCTGCTGGCGTGCGGTAAACCGCAGAAAGCCATTTCGGCGCTGATCAAGCTGGTTGCAGGCAGCGTCCAATCCCAGGCCGAGCTGCAGCGCGCCCTACAGGTGATCGAGCGCCAGGACGAACTCGGTGCTAAACCGGTTGGGGGAAACGCTCTCGACGCACCCCATGATTGCCCAGCGCATTGAGCAGATCCGCAAGTACGCTGCCACGGCTGAATACGCCAGTCTGCAGGCATATGTGAATACATATCCTAAATAGAAGTCTTTGCGCAGCAATCTCACTGCCGACGAGGAGATTGCTTCGTCGCTCAGAGGATTATGAAATGGTAATATCGTCCGAATTGCTTCTCGCAATGACAATCACAGAGGATCGTCATTGCGAGCCGTCTTCGGCGTGGCAATCTCACTGCCGACGCGGAGATTGCTTCGTCGCTCAGGGGATTATGAAATGGTAATATCGCCCGAATTGCTTCTCGCAATGACAATCACAGAGGATCGTCATTGCGAGCCGTCTTCGGCGTGGCAATCTCACTGCCGACGCGGAGATTACTTGATCGCTCAGAAGATTGTGAAATGGCAATATCGCCCGAATTACTTCTCGCAATGACAATCACAGAGGATCGTCATTGCGAGCCGTCTTCGGCGTGGCAATCTCACTGCCGACGCGGAGATTGCTTCGTCGCTCAGAGGATTATGAAATGGCAATATCGCCCGAATTACTTCTCGCAATGACAATCACAGAGGATCGTTACTGCGGAGCAAAGAAGCGGATCGCCCAGTGGCCGGAGCCGGGTTGCTTTTTGTTGACCAGGTCCAGGTAGGATTGGGAGTCAACCGTTTCATAATAGGGCGTGAACTGGGGCACGATCTGCACCCAGGTCTGGCCAGGCTTGAGCGGGAAGGGATTGCCCTGGTCATCCACAAAACGGATCGGGCGCATCAGGCCGGTTTTGCGCTCGTAATCCCCGCTGCGGGTGGTCCAGTAAGCCTCGTATATCTTGCCATCCCGGAAAATCAAGGCTGGCATGCGGGTGATGTAGAGCAGGTTGATGTCGATCACGGTTGGGTTATAGACAACGTGTTGGGCAAACAGGTAGATCACGTTGCTCATTCCCAACGGGGCGCCGTTCAGGCGGTCGGTGGCCTCGATGAAGGTTTTGCCGTCGGCATTGTCCTGGAAACGGTGGTATTTACCGCTGGCCGGGTCGTAGCGCCAGAATACCTGGTCAAACATGTTGTAAGCCAGCCAGGCTGACTGGCCATCTTTGCCGCCTGCCGGGGGCTGAGGGTCAAAGAGCAGGCCATTGAGGGCATTGGGCGGCAGCTGCAGCTTGTTCGAGCGGGCAACCGCTTCGAGCTGGGTAGCCTTGATCATGGCGCTGTTAATGTCGCCGGCGTCCGAACCGAACACGTCGGTGAAGGCGTTCAGTTGAGCGGCGACTTTGGCGGCGGCAGAGGCCATCACCAGGGAGCCGTTGAAAAGCTTGCGCATACTTTCATAGGGTAGGCGGCCGGAACGGATTGGGCCAATGGCCGAATTATCCACCTGGACCTTATCCGTGCTGGCGGGAGAAGGTGCTTTCTGGGGGAAATCCCCATAAAATAAGGCCAGGAAGCGGCTGGACCCTTCACCAATGAAGATCTCGAAGATCCAATCACTGAAAGACAGCCCAGCCTGTGGGCGAGCGGTTACCGGCCAATTGGTGATTGAAACCAGCGCCGGCGGAACGGCAAGGTTGTCAACATTCGATACCGGCATGCCGGTCAAAGGATTGATGCCCTGGGGGAACACGTCCGGACCGTAGACCTGGGAGGGCGGGTCGGCTGCCGGGGTGGTCGGGGCGACCGAGGCGGTAGGCTGCACCTGGGTTGGGGTTGGCTGGGGTGGGGGAAGAGCAGGGGTGGGGAGGGGGGGCAGCGAAGTGGCGGTGTGACTGGGCGCGGGCATAGTGGTTGGGGCAACGAGGATTTCGGCCTGAGCTTGAACCGAATTGGCTGCCCGCGGGGCCGCCAGCGCAGTACAGCCGGTTGACAACAGGGAGAAAATGATTGCGTAGAAGAATATTCTTTTGAACATAATGACCTCGATAATGGATGAGTGCCAGTAGAGAAGAAAATGGTCGAAAATATCTGCCAGGCGATGAAGATTCCGAATGGATTTCTTATCTCATTCTACGCCGTTGCTCGAATCAGGCGCATTACAGGTCTGTAAGCGCGGCGTAGAATAGGCGTTTTAATGGTACTTTAACCCTACGCTGACTTTGGGGTTTTGTAAGGTGTTAGTTATGCTCTTCAGTCCTCAATCAGCAATCAACAATCCTCAATCCCCCTCATCCCTGTATGTTTGTCCTTACGGCATGGGCACACCACTCAAATCATCCGGCCATTCGGGGGCGGGGGCGGTGAATTGTACCGTCCAAACTCCTGAGCCAGGCTGTTTGTGATTGATCAAATGCAGGTAATCTACTTCGTCGACCGATTTAAAATAAGGGGTGAAACGGGGGACGATCTCCACCCAGGTCTGGCCCGGTTTCATAGGGAATGGGTTGCCCTGGGCATCAACAAAGTGCGGCGGTCGCAGCAGGCCGGTGTGGCGGCTGTAATCGTCCACGGCGGTCTTCCAATAGATCGGGTACATTTTCCCGTCCCGGAAAAGCAGGGCTTCGCGCTTGGTAATATTCATCAGGTCGGTGCTGAAGAGGGTCACGTCGTAAAAATGGATGTCGGTAAACAGCACGATGACGTTGCTGAACTGCAGCAGTTTACCGTTCAACCGGTCGGTCGCCTCGACAAAGGTTGTGGCATCGTCCTGGTCCTGGTAGCGGTGGTAATAGCCAGTGCTCGGGTCGTAAATCCAGCGCACCTGACAGCGCAGATTGTAAGGCACCCACAGCTTGGTAGCCGGCAGTCCATTGGACGGCGGCTGGGGATCGAAGCGCAAACCGGTCATCGTGGACGGAACGAATTTCCGGGCGCCGGAGGCGGCCAGGTCCTTCATTCCTTTAACCGAGATGAAAGCGTGGTTGATGTCAATGGTCAGGCTGCCGTAGACCACCTGGTAATTGGTAAGGCGCGCTAGGATAAACTGCGTGGCTCCGGCGAAAACCAGGAAGCCGTTGTACAGCTTACGCAGGCTCTCATACAACATGCGCCCGGAGCGGATCGGCCCGACTTTCACCGAGTCACTTTCCAGCTTGCCGTCCACCACCTGGGTGGGCGGGTTGGCATAAAAAACCGACAGGAAGCGCGTGGCGCCTTCGCCAATGTAGAATTCGTAGACGAATGAGCTGAAACTGAGGCCGGCCTGCGGGCGGGTGGTCAGCGGCGAATCGGTGATCGAGACCAGCACGGGGGCGACCTGCAACTGTGTAGGATCGGGTACAACCAGGCCGGTCAACGGGTTCACCCCGGGCGGGAAGTTATCCGGACCCATGGCCTGCTGCGCCGGGGTGGATGTTACGGTGGGGGACGCCGTATCCGTGGGCGCCGGGGTCAGGGTAGCGGTGGGCGGCAGAGCAGTGACAGTAGGTGGTTTTTCGGTCTGGGTAGGGGATGGAAGGGTGGGGGTGGAAATGCTGATTAAGACAGCCGGTTTTACCACCGATACAGCATGGGGGCCAGCCGGCATGCAGCCCAGTAAACACAAGACACTACCTACAATCAGTAATTTGCGCAGCATTTTTTTAGATTCTTCTCTAATATAGAGTCTAACACAGTAGAGAGTGGCGAATCGTACGGTAAAATTTCAATATTGTAAACCCAAGTTAAATCCGGTATAATCAAACAAATGTTCGATAAGAGAAAACGATAAAAATCCATGCCGGTTAATTTTTGGGAAATCCAGCAGCAGATCAGGCAGATGGGCCAGCAGGCGCCGGAAAGAGAAAAAGCCCTCAAAGAACGGCGGCAGTTGGCGCTTGATTTGTTAAAACTCAATGCTAACCGGCTGGAAGAGCTGAAAAAGCGCGTGGAACTGGCTGCAGCGGCCAACCCTAACCTGCGTTGCGCCGTACCGGTCGACGAAGCGCTCACCTTCACCTATGCGGTCCCGCTGCTGCCGGCTGGCCTGACCATCCTGGCGGCGGACGGCTCGCAGATCAACCCAGACCGCCACGATGCGGCCGAGTTCAGCGTGATTAACGTGGGCGCCATCCGTTTACAGCCGGGCAAAGCGCCCAATGAAGTCACGCGCAGCCAGCTTCTTTACGGGGATTCGCTGCGCACCTCCGCCGGCCGTCCGCTCACTGAAGAAATCGTGGCCCTGCGCCGTGACTTGAACGAACGCCGTCTGCTGGCTGAGCTGGCCGAACCCGAAGCCCTGCCGGTAGTCACCGTTACCGACGGCCCGCTGGAACTCTTCCGCCAGCAGGGTGACGACCCGGATCTGGAGGAACCCTTCCGGGAATACCTTGCCGTACTGCGCCGGCTGGCGGCCAAAGGGGTTGCCACCGCCGGGTACGTGGACAAACCCAGCGCCAACCTGGTTGTGCGCCTGTTGGAGCTAACTGCGGTGCCGGAGGAAGAACTGGCTCACGTAGAGCGTATCGGCCCACTGAGCCGGGTCACGGATTACTTCCTGTTCCAGGACCTGCTGGCGCCGGGTGAGCGCTCGGGCGTGTTTGCCATCCAATCCAGCTCGAAGCGCGATTTTTCCGGGGCACTGGAGCTGCATTTCTTTTATCTTAACGTCGGGCGGGCAGAGCACCCCTGGTTGGTGCGGGTTGAAATCCCGCGCTGGGTGGCGGAGGACTGCGGCTTGCTCGACCTGCTGCACGCCACCCTGGTGGGGCAGTGCCGCCAGATGGGCAGCCACGCTTACCCTTACGTGCTACACCGCGCCCACGAGGTGGCGCTGGTCAAGCTGGAGGAGAAGCAGCAAATCCTGGATATGATCGCCGCCGAACTGTACCGCCAGGGCGTCGAGGTGGGAGAAAAATCGCAAAAGCAAGCGGTTAAAGACATTTCGGGAACTCGCACGAGGTATTCCAGATGAGTGAGATTGAAATAGGGCGTTTGTTACGATCCAGCACCACCGGTTGCGTGGTCGGCTGCCGGGTGTCTCAACTGACTGCGCCGGCATTTGGCGGGTTGGTGCGCATCCCGCTCGACCGGCATTACCAGGTTTACGGGCTGATTTACGACATCCACATCGACGACGATGGGCTGGTGCGGCAACTGGTCACCGCCGAGGGTGTGTCCGAGGAGGTCATCCTCGATAACCGCCAGAACCGCAACATGCCAGTGGAGGTGAGCGTGCTGTTCACCGGCTACCAGGTGGATGGGCAGGTTTTCCACCTGCTGCCGCCGCGCCCGCCGCTTACCCTGGACGCCATTTACACCTGCTCGCCGGAAGAGATTTGCCAGTTCACTTCGGCGGGGCGCTTCGGCTACCTGCGCCACATCCTGCGCGCCGCCGACCTGCCGGTTGGCGAGCTGCTGGCGGCGCACCTTCAACAGGCTGCCCCAGCCCATCTGGCGGCCGGTCACCCGGAATGGGTCAATGGGGCCACCCAGGAATTGATCACCCTGCTCAGGGACGACTATCCCACCCTGGTGAGCGTGCTTGGAGCTATTTCTGAATTAGATCTCTTTTGATTGATGATTTCTGATTTCTGATTTCTGATTGCTGATTGAAGATTGAAGATTTTGGATTGATGATTTTAGATTGCTGATTGCTGATTTAGGATTGCACAATGGATGCAGATGAGTTAAAGCAGCGAACAAAAAAATTTGCATTAAGAATTATCAAATTAGTGGAGTCTTTACCAAAAACAAAGACTGGAGATGTAATTGGCAGGCAACTTCTCCGTTGCGGAACATCAGTTGGTGAAAATTATCGCTCAGCTTGCCGGGCGCGCTCTAAGGCTGATTTTATTTCAAAGGCGGGCATTGCCATTGAGGAAGCAGACGAAACAATTTACTGGTTGGAATTATTGCTCGAAGTCAACCTGATTCCAGAACAGTGACTGAGCGACCTGATGAAGGAGGCCAACGAACTTACTGCTATTCTCACTGCCTCCGCCATCACCGCTCGAAAAAATCTTCAAAAATCATAAATTACCATTAATAGATTTTCAATTCACAATCTCCTGGAGGCACCTTGACCTCAATTACCAATCATCAATCAGCAATCAGAAATCAGAAATCAACAATCTCCAATCAGCAATCAGAAATCAACAATCATCAATATATTGGCTACGTAGTCGGCGGCGGGTTGAAAGAGAATCTGCGCGTCAGATTGACCTTGCCGCCCCAGAAGGTGCAGGAAGGCGGGTTCGTAGTGATCGAGAGCGGCGACTGGCAGTTCTATGGCCTGGTGACCGACCTGCAGCTGGGCGCTACCGATCCGCGCTTCGCTGATGAGCAGAGCGAAACACGCTTACCGGCCGGGCTGGCCGGACTGCTGCACGGGCAGACCCTGTACACCAACCTGGAGGTGCTGCCGGCGCTGATGCTGGAACGCGGCCCTGACCTGGGCTCGCCGCACTACCCGGAGTGGCGCCAGGCCCACCCGAATTGACGCCAAACCCCTGCCGGTGAAAACCGTGCCTTCGCACCACGCCCCGGTGCGCCTGGCGGAAGCCGGGGACGTGGCCGAAATCTTTGGCGACCCGGCCAAAGAGGGTAATTTCATGGTCGGCAGCACCCGCGAGCAGGGCCACCCGGTGTGCATCAACCTGGAGAAATTCGTGCAGCGCTCTTCGGGGATTTTCGGCGCCACCGGCACGGGCAAATCCTTCCTCACCCGCATCATCCTGGCTGGCCTGATCCACAATAACAGCGCCTCGGTGCTGGTGCTGGATATGCACAACGAATACGGTTTCGACGATACCGCCTCGGATACCAACCAGCGCGTGATCGGCCTGCGCACTAAATTCCCCGGGCAGGTGCGCGTGGTCGGCCTGGGAAGCGGCTCCAGCATCCGTGGTCGCCAGCCCGATTTCGACCTGGAGATGGCCGAAAGCGACATCCAGCCGGAAGACATCGAACTGCTGATGCGCGAGCTGAACCTGCGCGAGACCACCCCCACCACCCTGTCGGCCCTGGCGCAAAGTTTCAGGCGGGAGGGCTGGTTCCACGCCTTCAAGGCCATGCAGGTCGGCACCACAGTCGAAAACGAAGAAGGCAAGAAGTTCCCCGCCCCGGGCAGCGTGGCGGCCTGGGCCAACGAGTGGGGGTGAACGTGGCGGCGGCGGAAGGCTTGCACGACAAGCTGCGGCGGGTCTTCGACCTGCCCTACGTGGTGGAAAAACCCGCCGCGGACAGCTTGCAGGAAATCATCACGCTCGCTGGAAGCCGGCAAGCACGTGGTGCTGTCCTTCGGCAAGCACGAACGCGACCTGGACTACCTGCTGGTGGCCAACCTGCTCACCCGCCGCATCCGGGATGCCTGGGAGAAGATGACCAACGAGTTCCGCGGCCACGGCAAGCAGGAGCCGCGCCCGCTGGTGATCGTGGTGGAGGAAGCCCACAAGCTGCTCAACCGGGAGATGGCCTCGCAAACCACCTTCAGCACCATCGCGCGCGAAATGCGCAAATATTACGTCACCCTGCTGATCATCGACCAGCGCCCCTCGCAGATCTACGACGAGGTGATGTCGCAGCTCGGCACGCGCATCTCCGGCTGGCTGGGGGACGAGGCGGATATCCAGGCGGTGCTGTCCGGCCTGGCCGGGCGGGAGCGCTGCGCGGCATGCTGGCGCGCCTGCAGCCCAAGGAAGAAGTGCTGCTGCTGGGCTGGGGGGTGCCCATGCCCATCCCGGTGCGCTCACGCCGCTACGACCAGAAATTCTGGGAGGAGCTGCTGGGCAAGGGCGGCGGGCTGCGCGACCAGACGCAGATATTGAAAGAGCTGGGGTTCTAATGCCAGAAATTCCAGATACCCCAGGAGACGACCAGGCCCAGGATCACCCCGCCGATTACCTCGATGGGGGTGTGGCCGAGGACTTCCTTCAGGTTTTCCTCTGATATGGGCTGGCCGCTGAACAGCTCGTTGATGATCAAATTGATGCGCTCGGCGTGCATACCGGCCTGGCGGCGCACCCCGCCGGCGTCGTAGACCACCACCATCGCCAGCGCCAGGGCCACCGCAAACACCGGGGTGTTGAAACCGGCGTACAGGCCGGTCGCCAGCATGGTGGAGGTGACCAGGGCTGAATGCGAGCTGGGCATCCCCCCGGTGTCTAGCCACATCCCCCAATTGACCTTATGGTGCAGCAAAAATTGGAACGGCACCTTGAGAAATTGCGCCAGGAACCAGGCCATCATGGCCGCGATCAAGATGCGGTTTATGATAAGCTGGTGCCAGATCATGTATCGGCTTCCTCTCCGGGCATCTCTTCAAGGCCATCCCCGGTGAGCTGGCGCACGCGCAGCTCGGCCTGGTCGAGCAGGGTAGTGCAGCGCTGGGCCAGCGCCTGGCCGCGCTCGAACAACAGCATGGCGTCTTGCAGAGCAGGCTGTTCGCTTTCCAGGGCAGTAACAATTGTCTCCAGCTCGCCAAAAGCGGTTTCATAATTCAATTCGACCACCGGTACGGTTGAAATTTGCATGCTACCCTTCTCCTTATGTCACTTCGGCGGCAAATTTACCATCCGCCACCTGTACCTGGATATCGTCACCTGACTTCACCTGTGAGGCACTGCGCACCAGGCTGCCATCCAGGCGGCTGACCACGGCAAAACCACGCTCGAGGACTGCCAGCGGGTTCAAGGCCAGCAGGCGACTGCTCAAGCCGGCCACGTGGGCGTGCTGGAGCTGCAGGCGATGGGCCAGGGAAAGCCGGGCGCGGGTGGACAGGTCGTCCAGGCGCTGGCGCCCATTCTGAATCTGCCAGAGGGGAGAGGCGCGCAGCCAGCGCCGTTCTAGCTCATCCAGGCGCGCCTGGCGCTCTTCGCAGACGGCCTGGAAGGCAGAGTCCAGCCGGCCAGCCAGACTGACCAGGTTGGCGCGCAGGTCGGCCTTATCCGGCGTAGCCAGGACCGCCGCCCCGGTAGGGGTGGGGGCGCGCAGGTCGGCGGCGAAATCCGCCAGGGTGAAGTCAGTCTCGTGGCCGATGCCTGTGATCACCGGGGCCGGCGAGCTAACGATAGCGCGTACGACGCGCTCATCGTTGAAAGCCCACAGGTCCTCCAGCGAACCGCCACCGCGCGCCAGTAGAATGACGTCCGGGTGCACCCGGCAGTTAAGCGCATTCAGGGCCGCCACCACTTCAAGCGGGGCGTCGTCGCCCTGCACGGCGCTGGGGGCCAGCACCACCTCGGCCAGGGGATAGCGGCGGCGCAGGGTATTGAGCATATCCTGTAAAGCCGCCCCGGTCGGCGAGGTGACAATGCCGATCAATTTGGGCTGGGCTGGTATCGGCCGCTTACGCTCTGGGGCAAACAGGCCCTCTTCTTCCAGGCGCGCCTTGAGGCGCAAGAATTCCTGCAGCAGGCGCCCCTCGCCGGATGGGCGCAGGGCATCGATGTACAACTGGTAAGTGCCGTCCCGCTCGTACAGGCTGATGTAGCCATGCGCCTCGACCGCCAGGCCGTTGTCCAGCCCAACGCGCATGCGCAGGGCGGCAGACTTCCAGATCACGCAGCGCAGGGCGGAGGAGGCGTCTTTGAGGGTGAAATAAACGTGGCCCGAACTGGGGCGGGCCAGGTTGGAAATCTCGCCCTGCACCCACACATCCTGCAGGATTTCGTCAGCCTCGAAGAGCTGGCGCAGGTATTGGGTCAACTCGGAGACAGTTAAAGATACCCTGCCGAATAAAGAGGGCTGGAGCATGTGTATAGGATACACGGGATGGGAAATTGTGTCAACGCATTGCCACGCATAAAAAACCCTGAAGGTTTTCGAAAACCTTCAAGGTTTGGGGCGCTTAGGCGTATAATCCGCAGCAAGGGAGAATGAGCTATGGATTCTTCATCCGGACGAATGACCAACGAACAGGTTGCGGATATATTCCTGACCATCGCCAACCTGCTGGATATCAAGGGCGAAATTGTCTATAAAACCCTGGCATACCGCCGGGTTGCGGAAAATCTGCGCGTTTTTCCGGAGGATATCAACACTGTTTTCAAAGAAAACCGCCTGGCCGAGGTGCCCGGGGTGGGCAAAGCCATCTCCGAAAAGATCACCGAGCTGCTGGAGACCGGCAAATTGGGCTTTCTGGAACGGCTGAAAGAGGAAGTGCCGCTTTCGCTGATCGACCTGCTGCAGGTGCCGGATGTGGGGCCACGCAAAGCGGCCCTGTTTTGGAAGCAAGCCGGGGTGACCAACCTGGCCGAGCTGGAGACCGCCGCCCGAGCGGGGAAGCTGCGCGCTCTGCCCGGCATGGGCGAAAAATCCGAGGCGCGCATCCTGGCCGGCCTCGAAGCGCTTGGACGGCGCAGCAAGCGCATGCTGCTAGGAACCGCCTGGCCGATTGCCCGGCGCTGGCTGGACTGGCTGCGCCAGCAGCCCGGAGTGCAGCGCGCCGAGGCGGCCGGCAGCCTGCGCCGATGGCGCTCGACCATCGGCGATCTGGACCTAGTGGCCGCCTCAGACCACCCGGCGGAGGTGATGGACGCTTTTATCCACCACCCCGAGGTGATGCGCGTGCTGGGCCAGGGCGAGAACAAATCCAGCATCGAACTGAGCAGCGGGCTGAAACTGCAATTGTGGGTCCAACCCCCGCAACGTTTTGGCACACTGTGGGTCTACGCCACCGGCTCGAAGGACCACAACGTGCGCATCCGTGAGCTGGCCCAGAAAAAGGGGCTGTCGCTGTCTGAGCAGGCGCTGGTGGACGGCCAGGGTGAGGAAACGCTGTATGACAGCGAAGAGAAAGTCTACACAGCCCTGGGCTTTCCGTGGATCCCGCCCGAGCTGCGCGAAGACCGCGGCGAGGTGCAGGCCGCTAAAGCCGGCCAACTGCCTGAACTGCTCGAGCTGACGGATATCCGCGCCGAGCTGCACGCCCACTCTACCTGGAGCGACGGGGCCGAGACGATCGAAGGGATGGCACAGGCCGCCAGAGGTCGCGGCTATAAAGTTTTGGCGATCACCGACCACTCGGGCGGGTTAGGCATCGCCAATGGGCTGAGCGTGGAGCGCCTGCGCCAGCAAAAGGACGCCATCCAGGCGGCGCAGGAAAAGATGGGCGACTCGATCCGCCTGCTACACGGTACGGAAGTGGATATCCTGGCGGACGGCAGCATTTATTATCCCGACAAGGTGCTGGCCGAACTGGACATCGTGATTGCCTCGCTGCATGCCAGTTTACGCCAGCCGCGCCAGGTCATCACTGCCCGCTTGTTGAAGGCTATCCATAACCCGCACGTGGATATCATCGGGCATCCCAGCGGCCGGTTGCTGCCCGACCGGGAGGGAGCCGACCTGGATTGGGAGGCGGTGCTGGGCGGGGTAAAGGAAAGCGGGGTGGCGCTGGAGATCAACGCTGACCCCATGCGCCTGGACCTGGACGAGGTCTACGCCCGGCGGGCGGCTGAGATGGGAATTTTGTTGAGCATCGACACAGACGCTCATTCCATTGAGAGCCTGGAAAATATGGAATACGGGGTAGCGGTGGCGCGGCGGGCGTGGTGCGGGCCGGGGTGCGTGCTGAACGCCTGGCCGGCGGAGAAGCTGGTGGGATGGTTACGAAAGCGCGGGTAGTCGTGTGGACAACTACCAGTGCCAGGACATGATTTTGGCCGGGGTCAGCTTGATCAGCAGGTTTTCGGGGCTGGCGATCCACGACTGCGGGTCGGGGGCCTGGACGCCTTCGGGACCCAGGTAGCGGGTGTATACCCAGGTGGTCTGGGTGCGTACAAAATCAACCGGCTCGGTGACCAGCTCGGCTTCCCCTTCCAGAATGACCGCCCCGGTTTCTTTACCCTCGGCGGCGTCGATAACGATGGAGCACTTTGGGTTTTTAAGCAGGTCATAGATCTTGCGCGTGCTGCGGTAAGAGCTGATCCAGATGCTTTTCCCATCCCAACCGTACCAGACCGGGACAGCATGCGGCTGTAGGGTGGTAGGGTTTGTGGTGGCAATGCGCGCCAGGTGCGGTCGCGCCAGAAATTCGTCGAGCATCTGTTTGGTCATTCCACCGGTAGAAATTTCGTCGGTCATAGGTTCTCCTTATGAGAAAGATATCACCACAAAGAAACAAAGTTACCAAAGGTCACAAAGAGGAAATTTAAGGGAAAAGAAAGAAAAAACTTGAGATACTTTTTACCACAGGATCAGGTATAACACCAACGAAAGTCGCGGTTGCTCGATAAATAATATAATAACCCAATAGTTAAATCACCTTCTACGCTGTCTTTGCGAACCCCCGTATATGACCGGAATGGCTGCATGGTAAAAGGAAGGGGGTGAAGCAATCTCCGTGAAGGATAATCACCAAACTTTTTTTACTGATCCTGCCCGATAATTCACAATTACAGCTCATTGAGATTTACCGTGAAAGGTCCCCGGATTTAGGGATGTGAGCGTGCTTAAGCACGCTCACATCCCTAAATCCGGGAGTTCACCACGGGGATTCCCAAAGAACCAAAATTACACGAGAATCCCGGAATTCATATCAGAATTATAATAATAAATCAAAAATCTATGCTTCGAGGTTGCTATGCAAACACGATTGATTTTGGATACAGATATTGGCACCGACGTCGATGATATCCTGGCCCTGGGGCTGATCCTGGGTTCTCCCGAGCTCAAGCTGGAGGGGGTGACTTGCGTTTACGGAGATGTGCGCCTGCGCGCCCGCATGGTACTCAAGATGTTGAATCTGCGCGGGGTGAGCGGCGTGCCAGTGCTGGCCGGCGCTGCCCGGCCGCTGCTGGGGCAGAAACCGGTCTATTGGGGCGGGCATGAGGGTAAGGGGCTGCTCGAACCGGAAGACGACGCCCTGCAGCCGGCCCCCGAACACGCCCCGGACTTTATCGTGCGCATGGTGATGGGCAACCCGGGCCAGATCCACCTGGTAGGCATTGGCCCGCTGACCAACATTGCCCAGGCTTTTCTGCTAGAACCGCTGCTGGCGCAGAACCTGGCCCACCTGACCCTGATGGGCGGGGTGGTGCGCAACATTGACCGGCTTGACCTGCCGTACTGCGAGCACAATATCCGCAGCGACCCGGAAGCGGCGCAGATTGTGTTCAACGCTGGCGCCCCGCTGACCGTCGTCCCGCTGGATGTCACCACCCTGGTGCGCATGTGGCCGGCCGGGGTCGAACGGATCAAGCAGGCCGGCACCCCTTACCACCGGGCCTTGGCCGGGCAGGTGGAACTGTACCCACCTTATCAAGAACGCGGCTTTACCTTTACCCACGACCCGTTAGCCGTTTCGACGCTGATCCAGCCCGACCTGGTGAAGCTGCGCGACCTGCACGTGGATGTTGAGACCGGCGGCAGCTTCACCTCCGGCGCCACCCTGGTGCGCGCCCCAACGCCAGACGCTCCGGTTAACGCCCAGGTTGCCCTGGAAGTGGACACGCCGCGCTTCGAGGAGTTCCTGGTGGCGCGCCTGGCGAACTGAGCTCAGTCTTCCAGCAGGCGGTACTCCAGGATTCGTTGTGCTGGGTGAAAGCCGGCGCGTGCATAAAAAGGCACTGCCCGGCTGGACGGCCACAGGATGAGGAACTCCAGGCCGCGCTCAAGGGCCCAGGCCTGAAGATGCCCCATTAACTTCGCCCCAATCCCCTGGTCGCGGTGTTCCGGGCGGGTATACACGTTGGTGACGTAGCCGAATCCACGCTCGAGATGATATAAATCGGGCAGCTTTGGGACGACCTGCACAAAAGCCTGGGCGATGATCTGCCCGCCGTCTTCAGCGATCCAGAAAGCCCATCGCCCACTAGCCAGACTTTGGCGGAGAACGTCCAGACAGCCAGGCAGGAATTCGGCTTCAGGCATGGCGTCTGCCGGCTGTCCGTATTCGCTGCGAAAGTCCAAGCGCATCTGCGCCAGGGCAGGGAGATCGGCTTCGCCAGCCAATCGATAGATCATCTTGGTCCTCCAAAATCAGAGGTACTTACACTTAAATCTGTCATTTGCGTGCCCCTCCACCTGCTGCAAGGCTTCTTCGCCGAAGCAATCTCAACCCCGGCGGTGTGGAGTGTACCCTATTCTTCGGACGGTGAAAAGGGGATAGCCAAGCAATCATCCTCCTTTCAGGGTAGGGTTGATTTAGCATGGGTGGCTCCTGAAAATAGATCATTGCAGGGGTGCGGCAGGCGAGGGACTGGTGGGGGCAGCAATAGTTGTAGACGTAAAGGGGAAATTTCAGATAACCATTTACACAAATTTCAGGAATGTGTTAATATTGATATGGTAGCCCGCGGGATATGGAAAATCCCCGGCTGCAAACACCCCATGCGAAAATACAAACATAACCGGCCGACGATTGGGATTCTTTCCTATCAGGCTTATTCCAGAACCTTAGACAGCTTCCTGGAAAATGTGTTCCGGGGCATCCTGGCGGCTGCCCACGACCGGGAATGCAACCTGATCCTGGCGTGCGGCATAGGCCCTCCCTATGACATTAACCTCGGCAGAATCGCCTGGCCGCTGGTTATGCCGGACGCCGATTTCGTGCCGGTTGGACCGTGGAACACGGATGGTCTGGTGGCGGTTCCCCCGCTGATGTCAGAAACTACCATCCAATATATGGAAGACCTGTTGAAAAGCGGCTTTCCGGTCATGTTTGCCGGGGACCGCATGAAAAGCCCGGCGGTCATCGCCGATAATGAGGGTGGCATCCGCCAGGCGGTGGATCACCTGATCAAACATGGACACCGCCGGATTGCCTTCATCTCCGGCAGGACGGACGAAGACAGCTACTTGCGCCTGACCGGTTACAAAGCATGCCTTCAAGCCCACGGGGTGGAGGTCGACCCCAATCTGATCGAGCCGGGCTTCCACACCTACGATGGAGGTCACCAGGCGGTAGAAAATTTGCTCAAGCGCGGGGCCAGATTCAGCGCCTTGCTGGCAAGCAATGATATCACCGCCGTGGGCGCAATGGATGCCTTGCGCGACGCAGGTCTACTGGTGCCTAAAGACGTGGCGGTGATCGGCTTCGACGACCGTGTCGAGGCTAAGGCGCAGATCCCGTCGGTCACCACGGTGCACTTCCCTATGTTCGAAGTTGGCTACCAGGCGGTCGAAGAACTCCTGAAAATCATAGATGGGAAAAAAGAAGATGTATTTGTACGCATCCCAATTCACCTGGTTATCCGGGGGTCCTGTGGGTGTGTATCCAACCAGGCCATCAGCCGCGGGGAGATAAATAGCGTAACCCTGCCAACCCCTGGCCAGAAGCCTGGTGAGCAAAAGGTTTTTTCAACGCTGGCCCAACCTATATTTGGCGCCGTGCACGGCGAAACACAGCACTTGAGCAAGGGGGAAGTCGAGTATCTATGCCAGAGCCTGTCGGAGGCTTTTAAAACCAGCCTGCAGCAAAGCGACCCTTCCACTTTCCACCTGTCCCTGCGGCAGATCCTCGAGCGGGTGGCTTCGCAAGGGGAGGACCTGTACACCTGGCAGAAAGCGATCACCATCCTGCGCGATAGTATACCCGCTCTTCTCAAGGAGACGCCCACCGGTCTACCGGCCGGGCAGATTGAAGACTTGTTCCAGCAAGCGCGGATGATGATTGGCGAAATCGTCCAGGGTCAATCTGCGCGCCAGCTAATCCACCAGGTCGAAGTCGCCGACCAGGTCGGACAAATGGCCGCGCTGTTTTTCGCCGCCGAGGACGAAGACGAAATCTTTACAATCCTGGCCCGCATGCTACCTTTGATTGGCATACAACATGTGACCGCCGGCCTGTACGAGGCAGAAGGGGATGATTGCGTGGCATGGACACGGCTGGTGACCCTCCATGCCCTGCCGGAACAACTGCGGCGTTTCCCAACTCGCCAGTTCCCTCCCTCCGGCATTTATTCTCAAGCCAGGCCGTTCAACCTGGCGATCTTGCCCTTCAAAATGCCAGAAAATATGCCCGGCTTCATCGCCTTCGATGCCGGTAACCTGGAACCGTGCGCTTCGATCGTGCGCCAGCTTGAAGCTGCCCTGCGGGACATTCATCTTTATCGCCAGGCCGTGGAGGCCCGTCGGTCCGCCGAAGCCGCACAAAAGCTGGCTGAAGAGGCTAACCGGATGAAAAGCCGTTTTCTTTCCATGGTCAGCCATGAGCTGCGCACCCCACTAAACCTGATCTCCGGCCTCAGCGACGACCTGTTGCAAAGCAGCGAAAGGACTGGCATCGACCAGATAAAAATTAATCTGAAAGACCTGGAAAGGATCTATGTCACCAGCCAACACCTGGACGGGCTGATTCGGGACGTGTTTGATCTGGCCCGCATCGATGTGGGCCAGCTTAACCTGGTCTTCGAACCACTGGACCTCAAAGATGTGCTCAATGAAGTGGCGCTGATCGGCGAACAACTGGCGAGGGAAAAAGGATTAACCTGGCGGGTCGAAATCAGCTCGGAAGCCATGCAGGTGCGCGGCGACCGCACCCGCCTGCGCCAGGTAGTATTGAACCTGGTGAATAACGCCGTTAAATTTACTGCTTCAGGGGAAATAATCCTGACCGCCTTCCCGGAAAACAATACTGTGCGCATTTCAGTGAGCGATACCGGGTTAGGCATCCCGCTCGACGAGCAAAACCTGATCTTTGACGAATTCCGCCAGTCCACCCGCACCTCGGCGCGTGGCTTCGGCGGGCTGGGCCTTGGGCTGGCGATCTGCCAGAGGCTGGTGGAAAAACATGGCGGGGAAATCGGCGTGTGCTCTTCTGGAGAGGAAGACAAAGGGTCGACCTTCTTCTTCACTCTGCCACGGCTGGACCAGCCGGGGCTTTTGGCCGTGGGTGAGCGATCGCTGGCCGAGATGCGCCAGGTTTTGCTGCTGGTAAAGGATGGGCGCGGCGGAGAGCAGTTGAAAGCCCACCTGGCCGGGCAGGGACTCAAGGTTGACATGCACACTGAAGATGAGACCTCTGATTGGCTGTCCTGGCTGCTGCTGTCTCCCCCAGGAGCGGTGATCTTAGATCTCGGGATAACCCTGGAACGCGGCTGGGAAATCCTGCGCGTGCTCAAAGAAAACCCCGCCACACGGAATTTACCGGTGCTGTTCTATTCTCTGGCCGGCGACCAGAGTTCCGGGGCGCTGCTGGAAATGGATTACATGACCAAACCGATCAGCAGCGTTGACCTGGCGAGGGCTCTGGCAGGCCAGGGTTTTTCGGGGGAAAACGACCCGGCTGCCGCCCAAAAATCGATCCTGATCGTGGATGACGATCCTAACATTCTGGACCTGCACACCCGCCTGGTCAATTCGCAATCGCAGAATTACCGCACCCTGAAGGCGCTGGACGGGCGTGAAGCATTGAGGCTGGTGCGCCAGGCGCGCCCCGACCTGGTACTGCTGGATCTGATGATGCCCGAAATGGACGGATTTGCTGTCCTGGAAGCCATGCGGGTGGAGGAATCCACCCGCAAGATCCCGGTGATCGTGGTGACCGGGCAGGTGCTGACCGAGGAAGATATGCTGCGCCTGAACAACGGTGTCGCCAGTGTGCTGGGAAAGGGCATGTTCAGCGTCGAAGAAACCCTCAAACACATTTCCGCCGCGCTGGAACACAAGCGCAAATGGGGTTCAGAAGCCCAGCGGGCGGTGTTGAAAGCGGTGGTTTACATCCACACCCATTATGCTGAGCCAATCACGCGCCGGGACGTAGCCGGTTTTGTCGGGCTGAGCGAACGGCATCTAACGCGCTGTTTCCGCCAGGAAATGGGCATCACCCCCATTACTTATTTAAACCGCTTCCGCATCAATCAGGCCAAGACTCTGCTGGGGGCCGGCAAGAAAGAGATCACGGAAATCGCCCTGGACGTGGGTTTTTCAAGCAGCGGGTATTTCACGCGCGTTTTCCGGGACGAGGTGGGAGTTTCCCCGAGCGCCTACGTTCGCGGCCATTGCACAGATGTCCCATAAGTGCAACAATTCGTCCCAATAATGAAAGCATTATCAGCAGTAAGGTTGTAAACTATAGATAATCTGGCCATTCCCGGCTGATTCCAACCAAAGGAACCTATGAATCGAACAGCTCCAGGCAGCATAATGGTGATCGGAAATGACGCCCATTTCTGCTACCTGATGCAATCTTACATTAGAGAGAATTCACGCCAGGCGTTGATCACCTCCTTGATGGATGATGTGCTGACCCTGGCCCGGCGCGAGCAGCCGGCGGCGATCATCATGGAAATCGATCACTCTAGTAACGTGGGCTGGCACCTGCTGCGCGAACTCAAATCAGACATGACCACGAGCTGTATCCCGGTGGTGCTGTGTTCCTGGTTGGACGAGCAGAAACGCGGCAGCGAGGAAGGCGCGGCAACCTACCTGCGCATGCCAATCCTGTATAAAGACTTTATCACTGCCTTGACTGACGTAGGCCTCAATCCTTGTGAGCAAAAATAATATGGTCAAAAGGTGGCTTAGTTACATCCTGGCGTACGTGATGTGGACACTCAACCTGGCGATCGGCATCTGGTTTATCCTGATCAGCCGGGAATTCTTGTTAGACTTCCTGGGGATTACCTACGCGGGGCAGAATATTGGGCGCGGCTGGCAGGTCGGGTTTCTGGATAAAGTGTATCTGATCGTCCTGGGCCTGGCCTGGTTGATCTTCATGATCGTCATGGAAGATGATTTTAAAAAGAGTGTGAAGAAGGGAATTTTGATGAAGCGCTTCACCCGCATCGCCGGCCCTGAATTCCTGCTGGTTTTCCTGGCCGATCTGGGATTGTTAATCCTGCAAGGGCCCTACTCAACCATCTGGCTGAGATGGCTTCTCCTGCTGGTTGAATCAGGCCTGGGCGCAGTATGCATCTGGTACACGCGCTCCCAGGGAAAAGGTGAGTCTGATAAAATAAAGTTGTCCCTTCCCCATTAATCCAATATTCCACTTAGGAGCACAGTTCATGTCTATTGCGTACGTTTACTATGACCTTCAGCGGGGTTTTATCCATAACTGGTTGGTAGCGGGCCCACAGGTAATTGCCATACGGGATGAAAAAACATTAACCGGTTACGATGAGATGAGGCTGCAAATAGCCCGCCATTACTATGAAAAGGGTTCCGGCATCCACAATCAGCCGGTCGAGCGCGGCCCGCTCAGCGAAGGTCTTTTCAAGATTGGAGAATTCCAGGGATCCTGGGAATATTATGCCTGCCGTGAAGATCACTTTGTTGATCATTCTATCTCTTACCCGGCTTTCCTGTACCTGCGCTCCTGGGCATACGTCCAGATTGAATGTGACCGCCGCCAGGAAGCCAGCCTGGTATTGACCTCCTGCGGTCCGGCAGATGTGTGGCTGAATGGCGAACCTGTCCACCGCCAGGAACATGTCCAGGACCAACCGGTGCACGGTGCAGCTTTCCCGGTCGTTTTTAATGAAGGTGAGAACGCCATCCTGGTGCGCTTTGAGCAGGTCGCGGCGGGGAACTTCCCTGACGTAATGGCCATGCAAGTTTTACCGGTTGACGCCCCGCCGCCCGCCGGCATGCGTGTGCGCCTGCCGACCTTGATTCCAGCCATCGAGCGGCGCAATAAACTGGAACGCTCCTTCGAAGCCGTCTACGCCGAGAAAGATATTTTTGCCGCCCTAGATAAGATCACCGTACATTGGCCGGAAAGCTTGAAGGAACCAACCGCAACGGATGTCATCTTCCAGACCCCCACCGGCCGTACCTACGGCCAGGCAGAAGTGAATGGCACGCCCGGAGACAGCCTTTATTTGAGCCATGCCTACCAGGTTGACGAGGGACTTTACCGGGTGCACTTGATGCCGCGCGCCTGGGAATACTATGAAAAGGACAATCGCTTTACCAAAGATATCTATGTCTGGGGCATGGGAACCAACCAGTTTTCTGCCGGCCCGTATGCAACCTACGCTCAAAGGCGGGAAGAGGCCCTGACGGTAGCTTCTCAGCGGGAAAAAGACGTTTTCGCCGAAATCGCCCGTATGGCCCTGGGCAAATGGGATAAGCTGGATGCGAAAATACTGTTCGAAGCCATCGAAAGCGTGAACCAGCACCAGGAAGTCAGCGAACTGACCCTCCTGGCCTTGATCGGAGCGCTGGCGCGTTTTGGCAGTAAAACTGAATTCCCGCGCTCGCTGAAAAAAGAGCTGAAGAAATGCGCGCTGGGTTTCACCTACTGGCCGGAGGAACTGCCCAGCGACAGCCCGGATTACACCAGCGAAAGCCAGGCCATTCTCTACCATGCTGGCGAGGTGCTGTCCGGACAGCTTTTTCCCGACCAGATTTTCACCCGCAGCGGGAAAGATGGGCGCTGGCATCGCAAGCGCGCAGAAGGGCTGGCGCTGGCCTGGCTGAAGAAAGTCGGGCCGCAGGGGCTCTCGGACTGGGATTCGACCGGCCGCCTGACCGGAGTGCTGGTGGCCCTTTCACACCTGGCGGACCTGGCCAGGACCGAAGAGGTGTATGACCTGGCCGCGGTGGTGATGGATAAGCTGTTTTTCAGCCTGGCGCTCAATTCCTTCTGGGGTGTGCCCGGCTCGACCCACGGGCATACCGACGCGGCGGTTTCTTTGAAAGGCGGCCTGCTCGAACCGACGGCAGGCATTACCCGGCTGATGTGGGGCATGGGAGTCTTCAATCACTTCACCGCCGGGCCGGTCAGCCTGGCCTGCATGAAAAACTACGAGCTGCCGCCCATCATTTCCGACATCGCCGCCTCTCTGATGGAAGAAATGTGGGACCGCGAGCGGTCAATCATTACCAAACCGTACGGCTCTGAAAAATCCGAAGATGAAATCAACCAGGTCACCTATAAGACCCCCAATTACATGCTTTCTTCGGCCCAGGACTATCATGCCGGGGAGAAAGGCCACCGGGAGCATATCTGGCAGGCCACGTTGGGACCGGCAGCGGTGGTATTTGTCACCCACCCGGGCAATTCTTCGGAACGCGAGGCCCTGGCGCCAAACTTCTGGGTGGGTAATGCTTCCCTGCCGCGCACCGCCCAGTGGAAAGACGTGGTGGTCAGCCTCCACAAGCTTCCGGAGGACGATTGGATGGGCTTTACACATGCCTATTTCCCGGTGGTGGAGTTCGACGAATACACCCTGCGCCCTGAGGGTGGCTGGGCCTTTGCCCGCAAAGGCGAGGGCTACCTGGCGCTGACTGCCTCACAGGGGATTGAGCTGGTCAAACAGGGCAAGACCGCCCTGCGCGAGCTGCGCTCTTACGGGGCAAATAACGTATGGCTGTGCCACATGGGACGCGCCGCCCAGGATGGCAGCTTCGCCGACTTCCAGGAGAAAATCCTGGCCCTGAAGGTCGCCTTCGCTGGTCTGTCGGTGGAGTGCCAGACGCTGCGCGGCGACAGACTGGCTTTCAATTGGGAAGGTCCCCTGCTGCTCAATGGGCAGGAGCAGCCCTTGAAGGGATATAAGCATTTTGAAAACCCATACTGCACGGCAGACCTGCCCGCCGAGCGGATGGAAATCCAATTCAACCAGTACCTGCTCAAACTTGATTTTGCCGGCTGATGGAAAGGAGGCGCCTATCGGAGATATTTGTCCCAAAAATCCAAGACTTTGTCCCAATAGTGAAAGAACTCAGCGATTCAGAATGCTAATGTAACCAAGGATCAGTATTTGGCAACCCTTGCCAGATAAATTCAATTCATTCTTTCCCAACCCGTAAGGAGGAACCAAATGGCCCGAAATTTGAAACGTCGTGATTTTCTGAAGGTGTCGTCGCTGGCTGTGCTCGGAGCAGCCGCGGCCGCCTGCGCCCCGGCGACCCAGCCGCCGACCGAAGTACCCCCAACTCAAACCCCTGTGGTAGTTGAAAAGGTGGTTACGCAGCAGGTACAGGTGCAGGTCACGGTTGAGGTGCCCACCAAGCGCGCTGAACCTCCCATGCTGGCAGACCTGGTCAAAGCCGGTACGCTGCCCCCCGTTGACGATCGTTTGCCTTCGCAACCATTGGTAGTAGGCGGCCGGGATGCCATCGGCGTCTACGGCGGCGAAGTCCGCATGATCCACAACGACCCAACCCAGTTCATTAGCAACTACGACTGGAACGCCGAGCGCTTCCTGCACTATTCCGACATCGACCTGCGCACCATCGTGCCCAACATCTTCGAGAGCTGGGAAGCCAGCGCGGATGGCACCACCTACACCATCCACCTGCGCAAGGGCATGAAGTGGTCCACCGGCGACCCGGTAACCACGGAAGATATCCGCTTTACCTGGGAAGATGTCCATAACAACAAAGACCTGACTGCCAACCTTGACTGGCACTGGCGCTTTGGCGGCGCGCCGATGAAGGTTGATATCATCGATGATTACACTGTCAAGATCACTCACGCCGCAGCGTTCGGCAATTTCCCAGCCCACATGACCCGCTTTGAAGGCGGCAATACCTTCGGTTTCTTGCTGCCCTCCAAATTCCTGAAGCAGTTCCACCCCAAGTACACCGATCAGGCCAAACTGGAGGCCGATGCTAAGGCCAACAAGCTAACCACCTGGGTGCAGTGGTTCTTCAGGCACACCGGCTGGGGCTACGGCATCTGGGGCGATTACGATCCCGGCTATACCGATACAGGCAAATACCCGGTGCTTTCGCCCTGGCACATCGTTTCCAAGCCAGCCGAAAGCCTGTACCAATTGGAACGCAACCCCTACTACTGGAAGATCGACCTGGCCGGCAACCAGCTGCCCTACTTCGACAAGATGCGCTATGACTATACCGCCAGCGTCGAAGCCGCCAAGCTCAAGCTGGCCCAGAGCGAGCTGGATGCCCTCGGACAGCACGACGTGACCATGGCCGATTATCCGTTCTATAAAGATAACGAAGCCAAGGCCAATTACAAAGTCGGCGATTACATCTCCTGCATGGGCGACCGCCTGGTGCTCTTCCCGCAGTTCGTCCAGACCGAAGACGCCGTGCTCCAGGACATCATCAACGACCCAAGGTTCCTGCAAGCGCTCTCGTTGGGCGTCGACCGGGATGAGATCAACCAGAACCTGTTCTTCGGCACCGCCCGCATGGGCCAGATGAGCCCCATGCCCTCCTCCAAGTACTACAAGGAGAAATATGGCACCGCCTGGGCGACGTTTAACAAAGACCAGGCCAACCAACTACTGGATGCGATGGGCCTGGACAAGAAGGATGCCCAGGGCATCCGCCAGCGCAAAGATGGCAAGCCGCTGACCTTCGTGATCGAACATGCCGGCATCCGCGTCGGCCCTGCCGTTCCCAAGCTGGCCGAAATGGTATCGACCTACTGGCGCGACCTGGGCATCGACGCTTCCGCCAAGGAAATCCAGGAATCACTCTACGGCCAGCGCATGAACAACGGCCAGGTGAACTGCGGCCTGTGGCATGCGGACCGCTGCACCGATATGCTCCTGCACATCGAAATGAACTGGTACATCCCAGTAGCAAGCGGCCAGGGCGGCGCGTCGAGCAAGTGGGCGGCCTGGTACGGCGCGGCTGATAAGACGGCGGCCGGCCTTGTGAAACCGCCGGACACCATCATCCACCTGTACGACCTGTATGCCAAGATGACCTCGGTCGTCAGCGAAGACGAGCGTGTGGCCGCCGGCCATGAAATCTTCGATTGGCTGGCGGATAACCCGCTGGCGGTCGGCCTGATCCTGGAATGCCCCGCCCCAATCATCTTCAACAAGAATATGCGCAATGTCCCGCGCCCCCGCTCCCTGATCGGCTGGGACTCCTACGGTGTGTCCACCTACCACCCTGAGGCGTTCTACTACGAAGGCGGCCAGCGCGCCTAGCGCAACTCACTTGACTACCGGATGCAGGACTGTTCTATGGGCCTGTGTCCGGTAGTTCTTTAGCGCCAGATGCCTATCAGTACGTTATTGGAACGGGTGATGGTATTCTGAAAGGAGGTCGAACTCCCAATGCTAAGCTATATATTCTTCCGCATTTTACGTATGATCCCACAGATGATCTTAATAGCGATCCTGGCGTGGATCATCATCCAGCTTCCACCAGGCGACTTCCTGACGGAACGCATCCAGGCCCTGCGCGCTACCGGCGCCACGATCGACCAGTCCGAGGTCGATCGTCTGACCAAGCAGTACGGCCTGGACCAGCCCAGCTATGTCCGCTTTTTCAAATGGATAGGCGGTATCCTCACCCGCGGCGATTTTGGTTATTCTTTCGCTTTCAGCCAGGACGTGAACAAGATCCTGATCAGCCGCATGGGTATGACCTTCTTCATCGCTTTCCTGAGCTTTGTGGTTTGCTGGGGCTTTGCTATTCCGGTCGGCATCTTCGTGGCGGTGAAACAATATTCAGTGGCCGACTATTTCTTCACCTTCCTTGGCTTTTTTGGCCTGGCTGTACCGGGCTTTCTGCTGGCATTAGTCCTGATGTATATATCCTTTGCATGGTTTGGCATTAAAGTCGGTGGGTTAAACTCTCCTGAAATGCAGACGCAGCCGTGGAGCTGGGCCAAGTTCGTCGATCTGCTCGGCCACATCTGGCTGCCGGTGATCATCCTGGCCATTGGCGGCACGGCCAACCTGATCCGCACCCTGCGCGCCACCATGCTGGACGAACTGCGCAAACAATACGTAACCGTGGCGCGTGCCAAAGGGCTCTCGGAGCTGAAAGTACTGATCGAATACCCGGTGCGCATCGCCATCAACCCGATCGTCAGCACCTTCGGCTGGCTGCTGGTGTGGTTCTTCTCCGGCGGGCTCGTGGTGGAAATTGTGCTCAACCTGGACACCGCCGGGCCAATGTTGTGGCGGGCGCTGCTCCAGCAGGATATGTACACTGCCGGAGCCTACGTTTTACTGATCGGCCTGATGACCGCCGTGGGTAGCTTGGTTTCTGACCTGCTGCTGGCAGCGATCGACCCGCGCGTCCGCTTTGGGGCTATGGAGGCGGCATGAGCATTCCCATAACTTCCAATAAAAAAGGACGATCCTTCCTGGCCTGGAGAAAAAAGCCAAAAGCGGAAGTAGAAACGCAAAAAGGCGAGGAGTTTTTCCGGGCCGGGCAGTGGCAGTTGGTGTGGTGGAAATTCAAGCGGCATAAACTGGCCCAGATCGCCATGGTTGCATTGGGCATACTTTATTTCATCGCCGCTTTCGCTGAAATCATTTCCCCTAACGATCCGGCGCACCGCTTCGAATACCTTTCAGCTATGCCACCTACGGTTATCCACGTGCGCGACGCCCAGGGCAATTTCAGGCTGCCGTTCGTGTTCGGTGTAGTCCGGGCACGCGACCCCCTCACCCTGCGCCCAATCTATAAAGACAACACGAAACTGATCTTCCCGATCAAATTATTCGTGCACGGTGACCCTTACAAGTTCTGGACGCTCATCCCGGGCGATATCCACCTGTTCGGCACCGAACCCCAGGGAAAGGAAATCAGCCCGCTCTTCATTTTTGGCACCGATTCGATTGGCCGGGACGTGCTCTCGCGCATCTTCTTCGGCGCTCGTATCTCGATGACGGTCGGCTTGATCGGGATTTTCCTGGCCTTCGTGATGGGGTTGTTGCTCGGCGGTGTTGCGGGTTTCTTCGGTGGGGTGCTGGACGAGGTGATCATGCGCGTGATCGACGTGCTGATCTCGCTGCCGCAGATCCCGCTATGGATGTCGCTGGCGGCTGCCCTGCCGCAAGCCTGGCCGCAGCTCAAGACCTACTTCCTGGTTACTATCATCCTTTCTATATTCGGCTGGACCAGCCTGGCCCGCACGGTGCGCGGCAAGATGCTCAGCCTGCGCGAGGAAGATTTCGTCATGGCCGCCACGCTGGACGGTGAAAATGAAACGGCGATCATCACGCGCTACATGCTGCCCGGCTTTGCCAGCTACATCATCGTCTCGCTGACCCTCTCGATCCCCGGTATGATCCTGGGTGAGACTTCGCTCAGCTTCCTGGGCATTGGCCTGCGCTCTCCCACCATCAGTTGGGGGGTAATGCTGCAAGATGCCCAGAACCTGCAGACGGTCGCCCAACTGCCCTGGCTGCTCTGGCCGGTGGTCTTCGTCGTGCTGGCCGTGCTCATGTTCAACTTCCTGGGCGATGGCCTGCGTGACGCCGCCGATCCCTATGTCACTTAGAAAGGTGCCCTATGCCAGCGGATACTCTGGTTGAGATTAAAGGTCTGCGCACTTACTTCCATCTGGCGGAGGGGGTCGTCCGGGCGGTAGATGGCGTTGACCTGGAAATTAAACGCAAGCGCACCCTGGGCATCGTCGGGGAAAGCGGCTGCGGAAAAAGCATGATGTCTTACTCGCTGCTCAGGCTGGTGCCTCCGCCCGGGCGCATCGAAGCCGGTGAAATCCTGTACTACCGCTCTATGACGGATAGCAATTCTTCCAACATGGCCGACGTGGTCAACATCACCAACCTGGACCCGGACAGCCAGGAGATGCGCCACATCCGCGGCAACCAGATTGGGATGGTCTTCCAGGAACCGATGACCGCCATGAGTCCGGTGCTGACCATCGGCAAGCAGATCACCGAGGTGATGACCCTGCACCGCGGCATCAACCAGGCGGAAGCGCGCAAGCAAACCATCGAGATGCTGGCACGCGTCAAAATGTCCAGGCCGGAGCGCATCATCGACAACTATCCCTTCGAGCTGAGCGGCGGCATGCGCCAGCGGGCAGTGATTGCCATGGCGCTATGCTGCCGCCCGCACCTGCTGATCGCCGACGAACCGACCACTGCCCTGGACGTGACCACCGAAGCGCAAATTTTGCAGTTGATGCGCGACCTGCAGGCTGAGTTTGGCATGGCCATCCTGTACATTACCCATAACCTGGGGGTGATCGCCGAAATGGCCGAAGAGGTGGCGGTGATGTACCTGGGGAAGGTGGTCGAACAAACCGATATCCAATCCATCTTCTTCCGCCCGTTGCACCCTTACACACGTGGCCTGCTGAGGTCGATCCCACAGCTCAGCGATGCGGTCACCAAACACGATGAGAAGCGCCGCCTGCAGACCATTTCAGGCATGGTGCCCGACCCATACGCCCGGTTGAAGGGCTGCCCCTTTCACCCGCGCTGCCCTGAATTTATCAACGGGGTGTGCGACGTGGTCGAGCCGCAAGTGATCGAAGCCAAACCCGGTCACATCGTGCGCTGCCACCTGTACGGCAGGCCCTGATCCTTTCCAGGCAGAACTGCGCCCAGGCAAAAAGGCATTAGAGAGGATACGAAGCCATGTCCAATCAAGCAAGCCAGGAAGTCCCTTTATTGGAAGTCAAAGAATTAAAGAAATATTTCGCAATCAGGCGCGGTTTCTTGAAACGGGTGGTAGGCCACGTCAAGGCCGTGGATAATTTGAGCCTGCATATTATGGAAGGGGAAACGCTGGGCCTGGTCGGCGAAAGCGGCTGCGGTAAGACCACGGCCGGGCGGTCGATCCTGCGCGCCATCACCCCCACCAGCGGGACAGTCCTGTTCAACGATCCGGTGATGGGCAGGGTGAACGTATGTGACTTGGAAAGAGAGGCGCTGGTCCAGGTACGCCGCAATATGCGCATGATTTTTCAAGACCCCTACGCCTCGCTGAATCCACGCATGACCCTGCTGGATATCGTCGGGGCGCCGCTGCGCGCCATGAATCTTGCTCACGGCAAAGCCCTGGAAGACCGGGTGGCCGAAATGCTGCAAAGGGTCGGCCTGCGCCCGGAATATATGCGGCGCTACCCGCACGCGTTCAGCGGAGGGCAGCGCCAGCGCATCGGCCTGGCGCGGGCTCTGGCGCCCAACCCCAGGTTCCTGGTGTGCGACGAACCAGTTTCTGCCCTGGACGTTTCAGTGCAGGCGCAGATCCTCAACTTGCTGCAGGACCTGCAAAACGACCTGGGGCTGACCTATCTGTTTGTGGCGCACGACCTGAGTGTGGTGGCGCACATCAGCGACCGGGTTGCGGTGATGTACGTGGGTAAAATGGTCGAGCTGGCCCGCACCAAGGAGCTGTTCACCAACCCCAGGCACCCTTACACCGAAGCGCTGATGTCAGCCATCCCTCTGCCCGACCCGCGCCGGCGCGAGAAACGTGTGCTGCTCACTGGTGAAGTGGCCAACCCGGCCAACCCGCCTACGGGCTGCTACTTCCACCCGCGCTGCACCTATTGCAAGGATATCTGCAAAACTGAGGAACCGGTATTCGAAGAAATCAACCCGGGACATTACGTGAAGTGCCACCGCGCGGCCGAGCTTTCGCTGACCGGGGCGGTAAATGTAATCTGAACCACAATTCCGGAATGGCAGCCGGTATCCTGTGCGACCTTCCTGCATTACAATTGAGCGATTGACAACCAGATTTTGGGCTATGAGCGTGCATACGCACGCTCATAGCCCAAAATCTGAATTCTTGTTTTTTTTGAGAGTAAAGAGGTTATCGATGGACGCATCACAGGTGAATGATTGGGAAAACCAGCACGTGGTAGGCCGCAACAAAGAACCTGCCCACGTCACCCTGCTACCCTTTATCGATGAGAAAAGCGCCCTCTCAGGAGAGCGCCTTGCCTCGCCATTCTTCAACCTCCTGAACGGAGATTGGAAGTTCAAGTTTTCTGCCAACCCGCAGGCAGCCCCGCTGGACTTTTACCAGCCGACGTATGACGACCAGGCCTGGGACACCATCCCCGTGCCCAGTAACTGGCAAATGCTGGGCTACGGGATGCCGCGCTACCTGGCCAACGATTACCCTTTTGACAAATCCAACCCGCCCTTTATCCCGCAGGAAACCAATGAAACCGGCTCGTACCGCACCGTGTTTACCATCCCCGAGGAATGGAGCGACCGGCAGGTGTTCATCAACTTCGACGGGGTCGACTCGGCATTCTACCTGTGGATCAACGGGCAAATGGTAGGTTACAGCCAGGACAGCCGCCTGCCAGCGGAATTCAACATTACCGCCTGCGTGCATCCCGGCGAAAACCTGCTGGCGGCGCGCGTCTACCGCTTTTCGGACGGCTCCTTCCTGGAAGACCAGGACATGTGGTTCCTGAGCGGCATCTTCCGCGATGTGTACTTGTTCGCCACCCCCGCCGTCCACCTGCGCGACTTCTGGACGCAGACCAGCCTGGATAAGGATTATAAGGATGCCGTACTGAAAGTGCGCCTCAACCTCAAGAATTACGCCGAACAGCCGGTGACCGGATACCGCCTGGAAGCAGCCCTGTTTGACGCCCAGGGTCAGCGCCTGGCTGGCTGGCCGGTAACCGCCGCGTTCAACCTGGCCGCCGGTGCGGAAACTGAGCTGGAAATTTCCCAACCGGTCGCCAACCCACACAAGTGGTCGGACGAACAGCCAACCCTGTATACCCTGCTGTTCACCCTGAAAGATGAAGCGGGAAAGGTGCTGGAAGTGGAGCGCAGCCGGGTAGGTTTCCGCCAGGTAGAGATCAAGGATGGTAAGGTCTTGATCAACGGGGCGCCGGTGCTGTTCAGGGGCGTCAACCGGCACGAGTTCGACCCCGACCGCGGCCACGCCGTGACGCCCGAATCGATGCTCCAGGATATCCTGCTGATGAAGCGCTTCAACATTAACAGTGTGCGCACCTGTCACTACCCGGACGACCCACGTTGGTACGACCTGTGCGACGAATTCGGCCTGTACCTGATCGATGAGGCCAACATTGAGTCGCACGGGTTGTGGGATAAGTTTGCCAAAGATCCATCCTGGCAGACTGCCTTCCTAGAGCGCGGGGCGCGCATGGTCGAGCGGGATAAGAACCACCCCTCGGTGGTAATCTGGTCGATGGGCAATGAGTTGGGCTACGGGCTAAACCACGCCGCCCTGGCGGATTGGATGCACCAGCACGATCCGACTCGCCCGGTGCACTACGAATTGGCGCGCAGCGAACCTTACCTGGATATCGTCAGCGTCATGTATCCCACCCTCAAAAACCTGGCTGCCCTGGCGACCTTGCCGGGCGAAACTCGCCCGCTGATCATGTGCGAATATGCCCACTCGATGGGCAACAGCCCTGGCAACCTGAAGGAGTATTGGGAAACCATCGAGATGTACCCGCGCCTGCGCGGCGGCTTCGTTTGGGATTGGGTAGACCAGGGCATCCGCCAGCGCACGCCCACAGGCAAGGAATATTTCGCTTACGGCGGAGATTTTGGCGACGAACCTTCCAGTTTGACCTTCTGCCTTAACGGGATGATCTTCCCTGACCGCACTATCCACCCCTGCCTGTGGGAATGCAAGAAAGTGTACCAGCCGGTAGCGGTCAAGGCGCTCGACCTGCCGGCCGGCAGGCTGCAAGTGACCAACCAATATTTCTTCTCCTCCTTAGAGGGGTTGGAGATTACCTGGACTTTATCCGACGGCGAGCGGGTGCTGCAGTCAGGCCAGTTGCCCCGGCTGCATACGCCAGCCGGGCAGAGTGAAGTTGTGACCATCCCATTCCAGCCACCGGTCCTAGAGCCGGGGAGCGAATACTGGTTGGAGTTGAGCTTCAGCCTGCCCGCCCCCACCGCCTGGGGCGAAAAGGGACACGAAGTGGCCTGGGAGCAGTTTAAAGTGCCTTATGGCGTGCCGGAAACTGTCCCACTGGAGACAGCGCGCATGCCGGCGGTGCGCCTGCTGGAGGACCCTGCCCAGGCCGTTGTCGAAGGCGCCGGTTTCCGCCTGGTCTTCGACCGCAAGCTGGGGCGGATCAGTTCTTTCCGATCCGGGCAGAAGGAACTGCTGGCCAGCGGGCCGCGCCTGAACTTCTGGCGCGCTCCCACCGAGAACGACCTTAACACCTGGGGAGACGAAAAGGCTGCCCTCCACTGGCGGGAAGCCGCCTTGGACCAGCTTGAAGAGCAGGTAACCGCGCTAGAGGTGACCCAGATCTCTGCCCAGGCCGTGCAGATACGGGTCAACTCGGTGGTCAAGGTGAAGGAAGGGGCAAAGCTGCCCGAACCACCTGAACCTCGGCAAACCCTGTTTATGCTCGAGCAAGGATTGAATTACCTGTTGGATGACGATACATTGCGCCTGCTGCTGCAACGCCTGGGTCTGCCTGAAAACGAACTCGCCGGAACGGACCGGCCGGCCAAGATTAAATCTCTGCTGATGCACTACGCCGGCCAGGAGCGCCTGTTTAACCTGCTGGAAGGCGTGTACGACGTGCTGTCCGGCCTGGGCCAGCCCATCCCAGAAGCGTTGGCGAACACGCTGGCCGCCGGCAAACTTCAGCTCCAACCCAAGATGTACCAGCCGGCCCGTTTCAACTGCCACCTGACTTATACCATCTTTGGCAGCGGGGATGTGCTCATCGACAGCCACGTGACGCCGTCGGAAGGTGTGCCATTCCTGCCGCGCCTGGGGCTGCAAATGCAGCTCCCCGGCGGGTTCGAGCAGTTCGCCTGGTATGGGCGCGGGCCACAGGAAAGCTACGTGGACCGGCAGGAAGGCGCCCGGGTGGGGGTTTACCGCGGGTCGGTCGATGAGCAGTACGTGCCGTATATCTTCCCTGAGGAAAACGGCAATAAGACCGAAGTGCGCTGGGCGGCCCTGACCGACAGCCAGGGCCAGGGTGGGCTGCTGGCATGCGGCGCACCATGGCTGAGTGTCAGCGCCCACCACTTTACTACCAGCGACCTGGAGCAGGCCCGCCACACCTACGAGCTAAAACGCCAGGAAGAAATTACCCTCAACCTGGATTACGCTCAATCGGGCCTGGGCAGCGCCGCCTGTGGACCGGGACGGTTGGAAAAATACCAGTTAAAGGCGGGCGAAGTGCGTTTCACCATCCGGCTACGCCCACTGACCGCCGAGTCCGCATCACCAATGTCGTTGAGCCAACAGACCCTGAAACTTTAATTATCTGGTAAGGAAAAGGACATGCCCAAATTGAACTTCACTGCACAAGACTGGGAACGCATCGAACAGGACAATATGGCCTGGTGGGCAGGCGAGCTGGACCGCCCACTGGTCTACCTGGCTGCCACCGATCCACTCCCGCCCCCTGCGCGCTTCGACTTCCTGACCAACTACCCGCTAAGCATGAGCGTTGAGGAAATTGTCGACCATTACGAACAAGCCATCGCTGCCACCCATTACTACGGCGACGCCTTCCCCTGGTGGTGGATCAACTTTGGCCCAGGCATGGCAGCCGGGTTCCTGGGCGCCAAGGTCAACAGCGTGGCGGAACCCTCAGAAACAGTGTGGTTCACCCCGCCCGGAAAGGTCGACATCCGGCAGCTCGAGCTGCACTACGATGCCGAAAACGCCTGGTGGAAGCGGGTCAAGGCCCTGACCGCCGCGGCGGTCGAACGCTGGCAGGGGCAGGTGGCCATTTCACACACCGACCTGGGCGGCAACCTGGACGTATTGGCCTCCTTCCACGGCAGTGATGATCTGCTGTTCGACCTGGTGGACCATCCCCAAGAGGTTGACCGCCTGGTCAAAGGTGTCACCGGCCTGTGGCTGCGCTATTACACCGAGCTAGATGCAATCATCCGCCCCACCTGCCGGGGCACATCTACCTGGGCGCCGCTCTGGACTACCGGCCAGACCTATATGCTCCAGTCGGATTTCTGTTATATGATCTCGCCGGCCATGTTCGAGCGCTTCGTCCTGCCCGACCTGAGCGCCATCTGCGACGCGCTCGACTATGCTTTCTATCACCTGGACGGCAAAGGCGAGATCCCCCACCTGGACATGCTGCTGGGCCTGGCGCGCCTGCGCGGCATCCAGTGGATCCCCGGCGATGGACAGCCCACCCCCGACCAGTGGCTGCCCCTGCTCAAGCGCATCCGGGACGGCGGCAAGCTATGCCAGGTGTTCGTCCGCCCGAAGGGAGCGCGGCGCATCGTCAAGAACCTGGGGGGCAAAGGCTTTCTACTGGTAATTGACCACGAAGAAGACGAATTTTTGAACCCGGAAGATGCCCAGGCATTCCTGAAAGTTTTAGCCCAGGAGGACATGGCGCAATGACCGAACTGAGAGATTGGGCAAATCCACCTGGCCCCATCCCCGCAGGCATCCCAGAAGGGTTTAACCGACTGGAGTACGACAGCTCCAACTGGGCCGAGATCACCATGCCGGGCAACTGGCAGCTTCAGGGCTTTAGCGATTGCAGCGAGGTATCTTCAGGAGAATTGCTGAAAGCTTAGGTTCGGTCGCCATTGCTTTCGATGCGCCTTGCCAGCCATTCCCGGTGGGGATCGATGTCGGGTTGCTTTTCATCGGATTTTCCTTTAATAATCCTGTTACGGCGTACTGAAGGAAAATATTAGAGACCACAGGCTGGGCCCGTTGTCTCCTTCAGCGCGCACTCGCCAGTACAACACTTTACTTGAAGGTAAATCCTTTGTTGGCACATAGGACGTCCCGCTGGCTTTGGTATTAACCACCGTACTGCTGAAGGTGCTGCTGGTCGATATTTGGATGGTATAGGAGGTTGCCCCTGTTACCAGGTTCCAGGTAAATGTGGGCCGGGAGGTAGTCAAAGCCGGGCTGATACTATTGGCTGGTGATATCAGGCTGGTTGGCAGCATGGCCGCCCGGAAATAAATGGCGCTCGACCAGTTGCTGTTGTTCCCGTTGCTGCCGAAGGCCTGGACTCTCCAGTAATACTTTGTGACCGGTGTGAAGCCCGGCGAGCTTACCGGATAAAAAGACTGGCTTGTGCTCTCGTCGATCACTATACTCTTGAAGGCAGAATCGAGCGCCACCTGGACCTGGTAAAAGGACAGGCTGACGCCGGCCGGCAAGGTTGAGTTGCTCCAATCCAACAGCGGAGTATAGCTCGTCAGCAGGCTATTGGTGGATGGGTAAGTTAATTTGGGTACGCTGGGCGGGTTGCCGGTTTTGAAGCCGAGGTGCCCCTTCGGCATGTAGATGTAGCTGCCGGTGTTTGTTTTAACCCGCCAATAAATCTGCTTGTTTGACGGCAGAGCTGTTCCGACAGCATAGCTTGTGCCGCTGGTGGTCTTGTTCATTAACAGGCTGGAAAAACTGCTGCTCGTTGATACCTGCAGGGTGTAGGTTTTTGCCCCTGAGATGGCTGGCCATTGGAAAATGGGCCTGGCAGTCTGTATTTGCGATCCGTCCGTGGGGGTAAAAGCATCGACTGCGATCCTATAACTGCCGGCAACCCCTTGATAGCCGTCAACCACGAAGTAATAGTTGTGGTTGGCCAGGGCGTTGAAAACAATCTTAGTCCCATAAGCCAGCCCGTTGGCTGCGTTGCAACTGCCGGACCCGCCATCGATCAGGAAGGCCTTTACCTTTACAGTGTTATCCCAGATGTTCACCGCCACAGTGGCTGGCTGAGCTGTGTTGAATAGATAGGTGAATTCCGGTCCGTGCATATCCCAGTTGATGATCGGGTAAGTATCGATGTTATTGGTAGAGCCAGGCCCATCGTTGTTATTGATGTCACTCGCGCCCAACAAGATATTCCTGGCTTCCAAGCACACTCCCGGGGTCTGGCTGACGACTTTGAAAATCAGCGGGCTTGACGTGCCGCCCGCCAGAGGCGGGTTGTAGGCTGTGATGCTCATCCAGCCGGGATTGACTGCCAGTTGAGTGGTCACCTGTGCCGTCAACTGGGTGGGGCTGACAAAGGTGGTGGTTAGATCTATCCCGTTCCAACGCACCGTTGAGGTGGAGACAAAGTTCTTGCCATTCACAGTCAGTGAAAATATGCTTGCCCCGGCTGTCAGATGATCCGGCGATAGGCTGGTCATGGCCGGCATTGGGTTTTTGATGTTAAAATTCTGGCTAGCGGATGTACCGCCACCCGGGCTGGGATTGAAGACTGTAATGGGTATTGTGGCTGATTGGGTCAAGTTCGCAGCCGGGATCACCGCGGTCAACTTTATGCTGCTAACGTAGGTGGTGGCAAGATTTGTCCCGTTCCAGCGCACGATTGCGCCTGAAGCAAAGTAGGTTCCGTTGACCGTCAGGGTCAGGTTGTTAGAATTGGCCAGCGCCGAGGTGGGAGAAATCGATTTAAGTGTTGGCACGCGGTAGTTGACCGTAAAGGTCTGCGCTTCGGAAGTGCCGCCGCCCAGGGTGGGATTGGACACCGTGATATTAACTTCTCCGGCCGTTTTCAGATCGGATGAGGGCACTGAGGCGGTCAGCTGGATACCGCTGACGAAGGTGGTGCTCAAGGCTGAACCGTTCCACAGTACCTTGGAGGTTTTAAAATAATTGGAACCGGTAACTGTCAGGGTAAAACTGCTGCCAGCGATCAAGGCAGTGATGGGACTGAGGCTGGTCAGAACGGGTACCGGGTTATTGATGGTAAAGGTTTTGGTTGAAGAAGTGCCGCCACCCGGGCCGGGGTTGTGAACGGTCACACTGGCCGTAGCGCTGGTGGTGATGTAGCTATCGGGCACGGCTGCGATCAATTCGGTGCTACTGACAAAGGCCGTGACCAGGGCTTTGCCGTTCCAGCGCTCCACCGAGCTGCTGACGAAGTTTGTTCCAAAGGCACTCACGACCAGCCCTTTTGTGCCCGCCATGACACTGGTTGGGCTGATACTGCTGAGGGTGGGGACCGGGTTATTTCCATGCAGCCAGCCAGTGATGACCATCCAGGACTTCACTTGCCAATTCGTTACCGCCAGTGTTTCCATTCCATTGCTTGGGTTGGAAACATTTTGTTCGATGATGGTAACGGTGCCGTTGCCATTGCTGTCAACATTGGAGCCGGTCACGACCGAGGTATGGCCGTAGGTTGAGGTAGTGCCGTAACTGAGCACGTCACCCGCTTGTGGGAACTTACCCACGGTGTCATTGGCTATTTTTACAAGCTGTACTTCATCGGTACTTTTGGGTGTGTAATTCCAT
This sequence comes from uncultured Chloroflexia bacterium, assembly GCA_963820415.1. GTDB lineage: Bacteria > Chloroflexota > Anaerolineae > Anaerolineales > Anaerolineaceae > CAWFZT01. Next base: position 884,434 of record CAWFZT010000008.1, read on the forward strand.
ACGACGTCCTTGCCGTTGCCGGAATAAGGTAGGATGCCATAGGCCAGGTAAAGGAAGCGCATGGATAACTCCACACACTGCCATTCCAATTCCCCCCACAATCCCGGGGCAAACTGAACCACCCTCTCTGTATTGATCGGTCCGCAAGCTTTTACGCCTCGGTATATTCCACCCAGGGCGTAAGAGCCGGGAAAATTATTCTTGTCGCAATCGCCGTTCCACCAGGATGGAAATGGCAGATCTCCGGCGGCCTGTGCAGTGATTCCAGCGTTTGGCGGCGGAATGAATGCAGCTAAATATTTGGCGCTGGTGGAGGGGCTGGCGATGTCCTGGCTGCTGACAATCACCTGTGCCAGGGGTTGGATCACGGTGTTGATGATGTCGTCAGCCGGTTGATTGGTACCTTCGGCCACCTCTTGTGAGTAGCGAATGATCCATAAGCGCTTCCCGGCATCCGCCACCCATTCCACGATCACTACATTGGTGGGGGTATCCCCGTGGATCTTTAAACTCACCAGGCTGGCGATACTGCTAACCGAGCTGCTAAAAATTGATGCGGCGGGTCCCTCTTTCACCTGGCCGCCTTGCGCAATGCGGGCATTCTCCAAATCCTGCTGGTACTGTCCGGCCAGACCTGCCGCGGCAGTTGGCAGGATCTCGGTGCTAACCTTCAAGCCATAGGGAATTGCCGTGATCGAGAATTCTTGATAAGGATTTAGAGTGGCGGCCGTGGCTATCTGGTCTGAACTGCTCGGGTCAGGGATGATAAAGTCACCAGGCAAAATGGGCGCGCAGACTGAGATCGTTATCCCATCCAATCTGACGGTGGCAGTTTTTTCACTGCTCTGGCAAGCCGGGCTCGATTGCGATTGTGCAGAACTCTCCGTTACTTTATCCACCGGCGGGGTAGCGCTAAGGGTGACCGAAGGTGACGCTTCGCCCAAAGCTGTTGCTGAAATCTGGCTGGTTGAGGTAGGAGCTGGGGTTATAGAGGCGAGATCCTGTGTGGATGTAGGGCTTTGTGGAGACGCAAGATCTTGCGTCTCTACAGGCGTTGCCGATGGCGCATCTGCCGGTGTATTTGTAAGGACCACGGTCGTTCCCGTTGTGCGCAGGTTGGCTGTTGGCGTTTGTGTTTCCGCGGTTGCCGCGTCCTGGGCGTGGGCTCCGACCGTGGGTAATAAAGCGACCATAAGCATGGCGAGCAGCGTGATAGCGCAAAAAATGCATCCTAAAGTACTTTTCGTACCGAAGGTACCTTGCGAATGAGCCAGCTCGTAGCTGGAGTGAGTGTGATGCATAATTGTAAGATTCCCTCACTGGAGATATAAATTTGAAAGTTGCGCTTGTTGAGTAATACCGATATATCCACGACTCTGTGCACAATGTGTGCCATACAGGACAAAAAAACTGATTAAAATGACTTTGATGTTGGCGCGGGATTTTATTCCATTTCCGAGCTATGAATTGTTCACTAAATCAGGGATGAAGCAGCCATGCGATTACTCGTGAATAAGGTGAATTTCCGCAAATAAAATGCCCAGCTCAAAATACAGGGGGAATCTTTTAGTTGTGTGATGGAAACCGAGTTACGGAATCCAACGTGTGGAACAGAGGCTATGGGACCTTTACCCAGGCGCCGACAGCCGCAGGTATCCAACTATTCATCAATATTGCGGCCGATAAAGAAAATAAAGAAGATGTAGAGCATTTTTCAGGGATTGTAGCCAGGCTGATGTCAGGCCTGAATAATGATTTATACGGAAAGGCAGGCAATCCTTATTTAGATATTCCTGACGAAGTCGGAAACTGTTATACAACCTATCTTCCGTACAAGGAGCTGCCTGATGCGAGTGGTAACCGTCCGCAACGGATCGGTCTCTCCTGTTATTCTCTGGCTGCCAACTACTTCCTGCAAGATCCGGACGTGGGGCTTCTTAACGCGGAGGACAGCAGAGCGAAAGAAACCCTCCGGCTGGCCTTGGAACAGCCTGGGGATCCCTTCGATCCAAGGATCATCCGCTGGCATCTGCCAAAACCACATCCGAGCCATATGGGTTACGGGCAAGGGCAGCTCCTCATGTCATTGATCTATGCCGGAAACCACACCGAATTTCAAAGCCGGCTAAAAGCTCTCTTTGACGTTTCCCTTCGGGAAGCCGGCGATATCTACCTGATGCAGGAGGTCTTGGCCAGGTCCGGAAACCCGAATCGAGGCAATAAAGCCCATCTCACCTATTTTCCTGTAATGGCGGCATACCTTGCAGCGCTTAACGGGAATAGTAGGGATGAAGGAAATAAATTCATAGCCGATTTAAAGATAATTGAGTAAGTTATAATCAAGGCAGTCGTTTTCACTTCCCGGTGATGAATTACATCAGGCGGATTCTAATTTTTCTTAGCTCGCTAACAGCCAGGCGCAAAAAGCCTGCCTGGCTCACGTTCTCCAATCCGCTTGCCCAGCTCAATGGGATGCTCAGGCTGGTGCTGAAACGCCAGGGCCACCACCGCGGCCTGACCCTGCTGGCCCTGGTGGGCATCATCCTGTCAGTCGGGCTGGTCACGGATGCCTCATTCTTTTCTACGGCGGTCGACCGGGTGATCCTGCTGCAGGAGCTGCGCGATTTCAGCGCCGGCACCGGCCGGCCGCCCTTCTCTACCTCGGTATATTACTTCCCCTCCAGCCGCACGCCTGTGCCCCTGGAAACCGCCGAAAAGCTTTCCAAAACAATTTCCGGTATCCTCTCCCGACAGGTCGGCCTGCCCCTACGCTTCCAGGGCCTGGAAATTTCCAGCGGCGGGATGATGATGGGCCCGTCGCCCAATTCGCAGTTATACGCCGCCGGGAAAAACTACCTGGGGGAAACCGAGCTGGTTTATATCACCGACGTGGCCAATCACCTTAAGGTCGAAGGGCAGCCTTTCGACGAAAACGGGGTCTCGGATAAGATGCTGGACGTGTGGATGCACGAAGATACCGCCCAGACAATGGGCGTTAACATAGGGGAGACCCTGCAGGTGGGGGTGAGCCTGGCCGACAACCAGATCCCCGTGCGCCTGGCGGGTTTCTGGCGTTCCACCGGCCAGGACAGCAGTTTCTGGTTCAACGACCCCGACACCTCGCTGAAGAACGTCCTGCTGGTGCGCCGCAAGGATTACATTAAATTTGTCCAGCCGCTCCTGCCATCCCGTTCGCGCGAGGTGAGCTGGTACATCATCCTGGACGACCAGAGTATCCTGGCCAGCAAAGGCGCCAGCTACCTGGACGGCTTCAACCAGGCAGTGTACCTGGTCAACCAGATGCTGCCCGGGGCGCGGTTGAATATGCCCCCGCTGGACCCGCTGAAGAGCTTCGTGCAGCGCAGCAATATCCTAACCGTGCTGCTGTTGGCTTACAATATCCCCGCCTTTATCATCCTGCTCTACTTCCTGGCGCTGACCTCAGGGATCATCGCTCGCTGGCAGCGCAAAGAGACCTCGATCCTGGTCAGCCGCGGCATCGGCACGGCGGGGGTGCTCAATTTGGCCTTTCTGGAACAACTGCTGCTGTTTATCCCCGGATACCCGCTGGGGATTGGCTTCGGCATGCTGCTGGCGCGCCTGATGGGTTACACGGCCAGCTTCTTGACTTTTACTGGGCGGGCCGACCTGCCGGTCTCCCTGGAGGGCTTGAGCTGGCCGTTGGCCGTTTTGGCCCTGGCCATTTCTATGCTGGCGCGGCTGGCGCCGGCCCTGCAGGTGGCGCGGAAAAGCAAGGTCGCCGAGGAACGCGAGTGGGCGCGGCCGGCGCGCATGCCCTTCTGGCACCGCACTTACCTGGACCTGGTCTTGCTTCTGCCCGTTTTCTACGCCTACGACCAGATGGTCAAGAAAGGCAGCCTGGCCAACCTGGTCACCCGCCAGCCGGCCGACCTCTTCAACGACCCGCTGCTCATCCTGGTCCCGGCCCTGTTCATCATTACCATTGCCCTGGTGACGATGCGCCTGTTTTCTCTCACGATGCGCCTGGTTGACCTGCTAGCCAGCCGCATGCCCTGGATCACCGTGCACCTGGCTTTGCGCCAGTTGGGTCGGCAGAGCCAGGATTATCTCAGCCCGCTTCTGCTGGTAATCGTGGCCCTGGCGTTGGGCGTCTATACCCTCTCGATGGCGGCCAGCCTGGACCAATGGCTGGTCGACCGCACTTACTACAACGCGGGGGCTGATATGACCATCCATCCGGCGCCCAACGTGGAGGGAACCACCTACATCGACGGGAGCTGGATCCCCGACCCGCAGGAATTTCTAAGAGTTCAGCGGGGTCCTCAAAGCCGCCCGGGTGGGCAAATTCTACTTCAAAATCACGCCGCCAGCGGGGGAGGAGATCGACGGGAACTTCCTGGCTATCGACCGACTGGATTTTCCGCAGGTGGCCTGGTACCGCCGCGACCTGTCGCAAGAGGATCTGGGCAGCTTGATGAATAGGCTGGCCGCCATGCCGGATGGCATCCTGGTCTCGCGCAATTTTCTGGCAGACAACCAGTTACACGTGGGCGACCGGGTGCCCGCGCTGGTGGGTATCATGGCGGGGGCAGAAGTCCAGTCGGAGTTCACCATCGCCGGTGTGTACGATTATTTCCCGACAGTGTACGAGGACGAGCGGCCGGCAGTGATCGGCAACATGGATAACCTTTCGTCGTTGTTCAGCTTCACGGTTCCGCATGATATCTGGCTGAAGCTGAAACCGGGGACGGACCGGAAAAACCTGCCGGGCATGATTCTGCATACGCTGAGTATCCGCGCAGAAGTGATCAATGATGCCCAGGCTAACCTGGCCGCCGAACAGGCAAAAATGGAGCGAGTGGGCATTTTTGGCACGCTGACCACCGGCTTCCTGGCCACGGCGGTCATGGCCATCCTCGGCCTGCTGATCTACAGCTACGCCTCGCTGCGCGAGAGCGTCTTCCGCTTCGGCGTACTGCAGGCAGTGGGTGTGCTGCGGCGCCAGATCATCAGCCAGGTGGTGATCGAATACACTTTCCTGTCCGCCTTTGGCGTGGCGGCTGGGGCCCTGGTGGGGATGGCTGCCTCTCGCATGTTCATCCCATTCTTCCGCTACACCGGCGGAAAGGGCGTGCCGCTGCCCCCACTGCTGCCCATTATCGCCGAACAACAGGTGATCCACCTGACCCTGGCCTTTACCCTGATCGTGGTGGTGGCCGAGGTGCTGACAATCAGCGCCTCGATCCGCCACCAGCTGGCGCAGGTGCTGCGGGCCTGATCAAACTGCCGGCGCAGTGATCCTTTGCCGGTGTTCCGCCAACAGGCAGCCCGCCTGAGCGATGACGGTGGACATGAGCTCTGCCTGGTCCAACCCCGCAATACAGATGGGCTGGCCGAACGAGATGCAGGGGATATCGCCAGACGGGCGGTGAAAAATCATCAACTGAATGATTTTAAGGATTTCGGCCAGCTTGCGTTTTTCCCAATCCTGCCTGGCCAGGGCCAGCAGCGGGGTTTTCAAGCTGCTCCGGGAGAGAATGCCGCTGACAATGGCGGGCACGACCTGTGTGTGAGGCGCTTTGCGCAGAAAAATTTCCAGGCTCTTTGACCAGGTTTGCAGGGTTTCCTCCGAGCCGGGCATGCTGGCCGGGTCAGGGTCGACCAGGCCGGTGGCGAAGGTCAGCACCGCCCCGCCCGTTTGCAGATGGCGGATGGCAGCGCTGATGGCGGTCATACGCTGGCGCGGGTCGGGGGTGACGAAGATCAGGTGTTCGCTGACGGCCGGGAAACCCATGGTGAAGGGCACCCCGCTGGCGAGGATGCGCAGGTCGTCGCGCAGGTTGGCAGTGAGCAGCACCGAATCGTAACCGCCCGGGTGGTTAGAGGCGACCAGCAGCGGGCCTTGCGCCGGGAGGTTTTCGGCGCCGTACACCCGGCAGTCCCTGACAAAGAACTGCTGCAGCCAGCGCGCTCCAGCAGAGAGGCCATATAGAGCGACCCGGTCGTTAAAGGCGGTAAAAAGGGTGGTAAAACGGTGGGCCGGTTGCCAGAATAGCGGTTCGAGCAGGCGGCGCTGCCAACCTTCCAGCGGCAGGCCCATGGCGACGACGATTTCCCGGATGATCGCCCGGGTCATGGCGTTGATCTGGTCGGGATGTTCTAGCATGGTGACCTCGTTGGTGTTGGTATTATGTTACAGTATTTTTCTAAAAATCGCTGCTTTTTTTGCCCATTTATCGGCAGTTATCCAGATAATTCCTAATAAAGATAATTACAACTCCCAGATTTTGGGGGGTGAGCGTGCGTACGCACGCTCACCCCTAAAATCTGGGGACCTTCCATGCTAAATCCCAATTAGCCAATCTTTTCTAGCGATTAAATTATGATAGACTTGCCAGAAGACCCAGTGAGGTGGTGTTATGTCCAACCTATCATTCAAGTTGCCCGAGTCCGAAGTGCACTGGAAGGCGGTCAAGAGCTACGTCGAAGAGAGCCCGGCGCAAGATTACCGGCATGCTCCAGACAGCGCCATCGAAGCCTTCAGGCAGATCAAATACGCCGTGCGCATCCATTGGGGTCTGTATTCTATGCAGCACCTGCAGCAGGAGTTCCTGGCCTTTCTTGCAGATGGCGCCGGAAGAGCGGCAGGCCTACCAGCAGCTTTACCAATCCTTCAACCCGACCGGATTCGACGCCAAGGAGTGGATGGAGCTGTTCCAGCGAGTGGGCCTGAAATGCATGGCGATCACCACCAAACATCATGAAGGCTTTGCGCTGTTCGATACGCAAACTCGGGTCAGGCGGCGGGTCAACTGGACGGCCACGGGTGGTCCGCAGATCGAGGACTGCGACCTGGCTTATGGCGTGATGGAGACACCCTTCAAACGCGACATTATCAAGGAATTGTGCGACGCCGCCCATGCACGCGGGGTCAAAATCGACTTTTATTTTTCACATCCGGATTGGTACGACGCCGATTTCAGACCTTACAGCTACCACCCCCTGCAGACACGACGTGCGTTGGAACATCCTGAAGAATATGGCCCGTCCAACGCTTACCTGCAGGACCTTCAGAAAAGGCTGAAGTCAACCGGCCTGTACCCCGAACCCACCCCAGAAGAAACTGCCCGCATGCTGAGACGCCACCGCCAGCAACTTTTCGAGTTGCTGACCCACTATGGCAAGATCGACATGCTTTGCCTGGATATGTGGCTGGGCAAACCGGTGTGGCCCGAACTGCGCGAGACGGTCCGGTTGCTGCGCCAGCTCCAACCTGAGATCATGCTGCGCAATCGCGGCATCGGGAATTACGCCGATTACTACACCCCCGAAAACTTCGTCCCGGGCGACACAGAAAACACCGCCATGCCCTGGATGGTGATTTACCCGCTCGGGCGTACGTTCTCCTACGACCCGGATGGAAGCCAGTACAAAAGCACCGCTTGGATTGTGGCCAACCTGGTCGACAGTGTGGCGAAGGGCGGCAATTTCATGCTAGGCATCGGCCCGGATGGCAACGGCAGATTCCACCCCGAGGCAGTCCGCCGCCTGGAAGAAGCTGGACAGTGGCTGGAGGTCAATGGCGAGGCTATTTTCGGGACGCACCCGTGGGTGCGCTGGAAGGAAGGCGATGACCTGAGGTTCACCCTCTCCGACGACGGATTCAGCCTGTATGCCGTGGCTTTGAAGCGGTCTGAGGGACGTCTACACCTGAAGTCAATCAATCCAAATGAAGGCTGCCAGGTCAGCATGCCAGGCGTCGCGGGATGCCTGCAGTGGTACGGCGACCCTGACGGCGGTCTGACGATCGAAACTCCGCAACGACTGCTGGATAACGCTGATCATTCCGGATGCGGCGCATGGGTCTTCAAAATTAGCGGGTTCACCCCTAATGGTTACGAATGAAAGGCAAATAAATGTGCCAGTAAAACGCACGCCACAAGCCGGCAGACCGGTCAATATCACCTGCCTGAGCTTTTCAAGGATGGGGCTGGAGGACGCTACTGCCCTACTCCGGCTGGAAGGCGCCTTCGCCACCGACCTGGTGGTGCTGCCCGAGTATTGGCGCGGCCTGGAACAACCCGAGCCACTGGACGGCCCCACTATCCACGCCGTTGCGGAGGTAGCCAGGGCGTGCGGGATGTATGTGGTTTGCCCGCTCGACCGCCTGGATGAGAATGGCAGGCGGCTCAATTCGGCGGTGCTGATCGACCGGCAGGGCCAGCCGGTCGGAGTGTATGACAAGCATTTCCCGTATTGGGACGAACTGCGCCTCCAGCCGCCTGTGCTGCCCGGTGCAGCCATCCCGGTATTCGAGACGGATTTTGGCTGCCTGGGGCTGGCCACCTGCTTCGATATGAATTTTCCTGAAGTATGGAAAAAGTTGGCGGAGCAGGGCGCTGAACTGGTCGCTTGGATCAGCGAGGTGTCAGGAGGGCTTTCGCTGCAAGCCCAGGCCATCACCAACCACTTCTACATCGTCACCGCTGATAAAACCTGCGACTGCAGCGTCTTCGACATCACCGGCCAACGGGTCTTGTATGAAAAGACCCCCGGCTTGAACGTTTCGCGCTTTACTCTCGATCTGGACCGGGGCATCTATCACTACAACTTCAACCTGCAAAAACGCACTAGCTTGCTAAACGATCACGGCGACGAGGTAGGCATCAACCTCGACCTGCCCGAAGAAGAATGGTTCGTGCTCAAGGCCATCAAAGCCGGCGCCAGGGCACGCCCCCTGGCCAGCGCCTATGGTCTGGAAGAGCTGCGCCATTACCTTGACCGCAGCCAGAGCGAGATCAATACCCTGCGGGATCGACAAGGTCGACAGCCCAACGGATAGAAAAGCATTTATAATTGTGTCGGTCGAGGGGGGATGTGTCCCACATGCAAAAAGTAAATACTGAGCAATCATTTCGTCCTGATGGAGGTACGTGTGAATTTTTCTTTCCTGCCGGCCGAAGTAAAATTTTATGATTATTTTGAACGGGCCAGTAGCAACCTGCTGGAAGGGGCGCGCCTGCTGCAGACCCTACTCGACGACTATCAAAATGTGGAAGAAATGGTTGGGCAGATCACCGAGATCGAGCACCGCGGCGACTTTATCGTCCACGAAGTCACCGACCTCCTGCCGCGCACCCTGATCACACCTATCGACGCCGACGATATCCAGCGCCTGGTCAGTTCTGTGGACGACGCCCTGGATGCCGTGTACGCCGTGGCGCAGCGCCTGCTGATCTACCAGATTACTGACATACGCAAGCCGGCCAAACGCCTGGCGCACCTGATCGTCGAAAGCGCCCAGGAGCTGGATGCCGCTATCAAGGGCCTGCGTGACAAGCGCCAGTTCAACCAGGTGCGCGAACGCATCGTGCAGATCAACACTCTCGAAAACAACGGCGACCGCGTCCTTTACGATGGCCTGACCGCCCTGGTTTCTCACCGGGAAGATATTTTCGATTTCATCCGCTGGAAAGAAATCTACGAGCTGCTCGAAGCCACTACTGACCGCATTGAAGATGCCGGGGATGTGATCCAGAGGGTGCTGGTCTCTAATGGTTGATTGGACTTTAATCTTTGCCATCTTCATCATCGGTACAGCGCTGGCTTTCGACTTTGTTAATGGCTTTCACGACGCAGCCAATTCGATTGCCACGGTGGTTTCCACGCGGGTGCTGACCCCGTTGCAAGGTGTGGCCTGGGCGGCTCTCTTTAACTTTGTGGCGGCCTTCACTTTCGGCACAGCCGTCGCCAAAACTGTCGGGGACGGCCTGGTAGACGTCAACAAGGTGGATAACCTGGTCCTGCTTACCGGTTTGATCGGTGCCATCGCCTGGGATCTGATCACCTGGCGGTTGGGCCTGCCGACCAGCTCATCCCACGCTCTGATCGGGGGCTACGCAGGGGCCGCCATCTTGAAAGCCGGTTGGAGCGTGCTGGTAGTGAACGGCTGGGTCAAGACTTTGTCATTCATCGTTGTTGCCCCCTTGCTGGGCTGGCTCCTCGGCTCAATCTTCATGGTGGCCATCTTATGGCTATTCCGCAAATGGACGCCGGCCAGCACTGATCACCTGTTCCGGCGCGGGCAGCTTGTTTCGGCTGCCCTGTACAGCCTGGGCCACGGCACAAACGACGCCCAGAAAACCATGGGGATTATTGCCGGCGTGCTTTTCACAGCTCCAAACTTGCGCTACCTGGTGGTCGATGCCACCGGGCACCTGACCATCCCATTTTGGATCATGTTAATGGCCCACGCCGCGATTGCCACGGGGACACTCTCCGGCGGCTGGCGCATCGTGCACACCATGGGCAGCAAGATCACCAAGCTCATCCCCATCGGGGGCTTTGCAGCAGAGACGGCTGGCGCAGTGACCATCTTCGCTGCCTCCGCCCTCGGCATTCCAGTTTCCACCACACATACCATCGCCGGGGCGATCGTCGGCATCGGCTCGATCCGCAGCAAGCGGTCCGTGCATTGGGGAGTAGCCGGGCGCATCGTATGGGCCTGGATTCTGACCATCCCGGCAGCGGCCATCATTGCCGGGGCAGCCTATTTGATTGTAACTAACGCACAAAGGCTGTTCGGCGGCTAGATCAACCCAACCTGCTTGCCGACCTTGCTGAAGACCTCCAGCACCCGGCATAACTGATCATCGGTATGGGTGGCCATATAGCTGGTGCGCAGAAGCTGGCCTCCAGCCGGGACAGCCGGGCTGAGCACCGGGTTGACGAAGACCCCCGCATCAAAGAGTAACCGCCAGGTGAGCAGGGTTTTCTGGTCATCGCCAATTTTGATGGGGATGACCGGCGTTTGAGATCTGCCGATGTCAAAACCGAGCAGTCGGTATTCCTTGCGCATATACTCGGCGATCTGGGTGAGACGGGCTATCCGCTCAGGTTCCTCGCGCATCACCGCCAGGGCGGCCAGGGCGGCCGCGGCGTTGGCAGGGGGGATGCTGGCGCTGAAGATCAGGGCGCGGGCATTATGTTTCACGTAGTGGACGACGTACTCCTCTCCGGCGATGAACCCGCCCAGTGAGGCAAAAGACTTGCTGAAGGTCGACATGATGATATCAACCTGGCCGTTCAGACCGAAGTGGGCCGCCGTGCCGTGCCCACCGCCCAGCACGCCGATGGAGTGGGCGTCATCGACCATCAGGCGCGCCTTGTACTGCTGGCAGAGGCGGGCAATTTCAGGCAGGGGGGCTATATCGCCTTCCATGCTGAACAGGCCATCCACCACCACCAGCTTGCCTTTATCAGGTGAAATGCTGGAGAGAGTGCGTTCCAGGCTGCCCATGTCGCTGTGCTGAAAACGGTTAATCTTGCCCCAGGACAGTCTGGCGCCGTCAACGATGCTGGCATGGTCATCTTTGTCGAGGATGACCACGTCGTCCCGGCCCACCAGGGCGCTGATAGTGCCCAGGTTGGTCTGCATGCCGGTGGAAAACACCAAAGCCGCTTCCTTACCTACCCAGGCAGCCAGCTCGTGTTCGAGTTGTTCGTGAAGCTCGAGGGTGCCGTTTAGAAAGCGCGAGCCGGTGCAGCTCGTGCCAAAACAGTTGATCGCATCCACAGCGGCCTGCCGTACTTTAGGATGCGTGGTGAGACCCAGGTAATTGTTCGACCCGCACATGATCAGGCGATGCCCGCGAAAAACTGCTTCAGTACCCTCGTTAGCGGTTAAAGGGATAAAGTAAGGATAGGATCCCGCCGCGATAGCTTCCTTAGCGAGAGTATAGCTGGAGCATTTTTCGAAAATATCCATCGTATACCTTTCTTGTGCGTTTATCAGAAAAAAACAGGCTTGATTTTTTACCGGGCGGTTTCCTGCTTCTGCTGCGCCTGGGCGACGATAAGGTCAAACCCTTGGTTTATCACTTCACCAAACACGCTGCTCAGGCGGTAGAGCAGCTTGCCTTCGAGACCTGGCAGGATTAAGTAGCGCCCGCGCCTGACCCCCTTCAAGATCGCCGCGGCTACCGTCTCAGGCGCCATTATCCCCGAGCCGGCGGACAGGGCCTTGGTCTCGAAAGGTTTAAATTGAAACTCATAGGCGAGCTGCGGAGTGTCGGTATCTGGCGGATACACGATCGAGACGCCGATCTGGTATCGCTTCATTTCTGCACGCAGCGTATCGGAAAAGCCCCGTACGGCAAATTTGGAGGCCCCATAAGCAGAATAGCCAAATACCCCCATCACCCCGGCCAGCGACGAAATATTCACAATGTAGCCCGAACGGCGGGCGATCAAATCCGGCAGGAGCGCCTTGGTAACGTGGACTGTGCCGTAGAAGTTTACGTCCATCATCCAGTGAAAAATATCCATCCCCGTTTCCTGGAAGTAGCCCCCTTGAGCAACCCCAGCCGAGTTGACCAGCAAGTCCGGAACACCGATGGCTTCTTTGACCTGTAGGATGGCGCGATTGACCTGTTCGAGGTCGGTGACGTCAGCCGTGGCGACTCCAAATTTCTGCTGTGGAGAATGCCTTGAGGCTTCTAGCGTTTTCAAAGTTTCGGACAGCAAGGCGGTATGCCGGGCGACCAGCCAGACGTGGGCGCCCTGCTCAGCCAACAACCGGGCGGTGGCCAGGCCAATCCCGCTGGACCCACCGGTGATTAATGCTATTTTTCCATTGAAATCGTGCATGTGGATGTTTGCCATACCTAGAACAACCCTATTATATAAAAAAAGTTATGATTTGCAATGTCATTATTTTTGTTGTAATCAATCCTTACGGATGATGACAAATATCACAGTGTGGAATGGACTGCTCTCCCGCTTTGCCGGTGGTGCCGAAGACGTCGTACAGGCGCGAGCACCATTCCCGGTAGGAAACCCGGATACCTTCAGTGACATCGAAAAGGAGGGCTTTGTCGGACCTGGTAGCCTGGCGCATATTCTCGACTGCGTCGTTCATGATAGCGGTGGCAAAGTTGATCTTAGAGATACCGGCGGAAATCGCTGCCCGGAACTGGTCGTCGGAGATGCCGGTGCCACCGTGCATTACCAGAGGGACAGACACGCGCCGCTTGATCTCGGCCAGCAGATCCAGGTCGAGATGGGGTTCGCCCTTATAAAAGCCGTGGGCGTTGCCAAATGCAATCGCTAAAAAATCCACACCAGTCTGTTTGTGAAAATATTCCGCCGAATCCGGGTTGGTGAAACCGACCCGCCGCCCTCCGTAGGTCTCATACTGGTCACCCAAACCCACATGGCCCATCTCGGCCTCGGCAGCCGCGCCATGGGCGTGCGCCGCTGCAACCACCCAGCGCGTGTTAGCAATATTTTCTTCGATGGGTAGGCGAGAGCCGTCATACATCACGTCGGTAAAACCGTAATCCAGCACACGCTCACAAAGCTCCACACTGGCGCCGTGGTCGAGCATCAGGCTGACCGGCACATCGGTATCCTCAGCCCGGCAGCGGATGTAAGCCGCCATGGCGCGGGCGCAGGGCTGCGCGGCGAAATCTGAATAGATCGCCAGGATGGTGGGGGCGCGCTTTTCGACCAAAGCGTCCATCACCCCTTCAATGCCCTGCATGTCGAAAACATCGTAGAGGGGTACAGCATAATGCTCTTCCCTGGCTTTAATCAGGTCATTCTTTATCGATACGAGTGTCATAGATGATTTCCTTGCTTGTCTAAAAATTCCTGCACTTCATTATAACGGGGGGAGCCGGCGCGGCCGCCCAGGTGCATACATTTGAAGGCGGCGGTGGCTGAAGCAAACCTGGCAATGCGTGCCAGGTCCCATCCCTGCACCAGGCCGAACAGGTACGCCCCATGAAAAACATCCCCGGCCCCGGTGGTGTCTACCACATCCACCTTGAAGGCCGGCGTATGGAACTGCTCGGTTGCGGTGGCGGTATTGGAGCCCTGCTCCCCTTCGGTTTGCACCACGATCTGGGGGCCCAAGCGCCGCACAGCCTCAGCGGCCTGCCAGAAATCCGCCACGCCGGTGAGCGTCTGCGCGAAGCCGGAGCCGCAAATTAGGATATCGGTGGCCTCGACCAGCTCGTCAATAACTTTCCACACATCTCCGACGGCCTTGGCGGCGTCCATGACCACCTTCTTGCCGGCCTGGCGCATCCAATGAGCTGCCTGCAAAGCGGCGTCGCAGTGATAGCCATCCAGGTGCAGGTAAGCGGCGGAAGTGATGTACTCACGGTCCAGCTCTTCCGGTTTGAGCGGGTCCTCTTCCATGGCGGTCAGGCCAAAAACGCGCTCGCCGGTGGACTGGTGGACGAAGACCAGCACCACTTGCAATTCAGGGTGCGGGCGGCGCATTACCCGGGACGTATCCACGCCATCCCGGGTCAGATAGCTCAGTTTGAGCTCGGCCGACGCGTCGTTGCCGCATACCCCCACGTAACCCACTCTGGCGCCCAGGCGAGCCGCCGCCACCAGGGCTGTGCCAACCGGGCCGCCGCCATCCGTGCCAATCTCCTTTAAGAACGTGCCCTTCTCCCAGGTTGGCATTACCTCCAGGCGAGATAAGACATCAATTGTAGACAGGCCGAGGCCCACCACCTGCAAATCAGCCATCGGCACTCCTTATTCCACCAGAACCGGCTGGATGTCCAGGAATTTGCAGGCCAGCAGCAGGCTGGCGGTCTGGTCGCCGTGGATCATGCTGGCGTGGTGGATGAAGCCTTCTTCCACCAGGGTGCGGTACAGCTTGCGATGGTCTTTAACCTCCACCCAGGCCCACGTGCCTGCCAGGACTTCATCGGAGGGAATAATTTCACCGGTGGTGATCAACATCTTCCAGCAGTCGTCATATTCCGCCAGGCGACAGAAGGTTACCTTGCCGGGCTTGAGCTGGAACTGGTACAGGCCGGCCTGCGGGTCGGCCAAGTCGGGGAGCAAGGCACCGGCCATGTCGCCGCGGGCGCGCAGGGCAGTCTTGCGCGGGTCATTGGCCAGGCATACCGGTGAGTTACCGCAGTGCCAGGTGAGAAAACGGTTCTCGTTCTCGCGGTGCTGGATGGTCCAGTCGATAAAGTGCGGCACGGTCTCGCCCAGAGCGGCATTGTAATTGACCATCATCGACAACGAGCCGAGGATATCCGTCTCGCAAGCGGTCAGCATGCCGGCGGCGGTCAGGCGGCTGAATACGGCGCAGGTCTGCATGCCCCATAAATCCTGCATGGAATACCAACACTGCATGCCCAGCGCTGAAAGACCCTGGCGAGTGTAGAAATCCGCCACCGCCAGCTCCATTTTGACGATTTTCAGCAGCAGGGCGTCTGCCACGGTGATCTCGGCCACCTCGCTGCGCATCTGGCCAATTTTGGCCAACACAGCCGGATCGTCGTCGGCGTAGCGTTTGGCGCGTGAAACGATATCGGAAACCTCGGCGCAGATCACATTCTGCCCGAACTTGCGGATCATGGCGGTCTCGTCGTAAGCGACGGTCTCGAAGGGCTGTGGGCGGACGCCTATCTGGCCGATGCGCGCCCCTTTCAGGGCCTTGACCACGGCGACGGCGCGCACGAATTTATCCACTTCGGCCAGGAATTCCGCTTCTTCAGCGTAGACAATCCCGGCAAAGTGGAAGGGCAGCTTACGCCGATACAGCCCGGAAGCCAGTGAAAGCGTGCCACAGTAAGAATCGGACACACGCCCCATGGAAGGGCCAGCCGGCACGGGAGGCTCTTTGGTGGCATAGAGCAGCACCGGCACGCGCAGCCTTTCGGCGATCTTGACTGCCGAACGTTCGTCGCCGAAATTCAGCGCCCCGATAATCAGGCCATCCACCTTCTCACGCTGGAAAAAATCCGCCACGGCCTCGGCCTGGTCGAGGTTACATATCACGCCTTCCGGGGTGAAACCCTGGCCGGCATCCAGGCGGGTGTGATCCTCCGGACAGGCCGCCGGGGCGACGACCTGCAAGCCCGCTACCTGGCGAAAAGCCGCCAGGACATCCCGGCGCATTTTCAGCACCCATTCCGGGACGGGGATGCTGTTCTCGGTGAACTCCCGGTAGGAAGGCACAAAACCGATCTTAACATTCAGCTTAGACATGGTTTCTCCTGTAAAAGTCGAATTAACTCACCGCAGAGGCACAGAGAAAACAGAGAAAACGAAGATCTTTAGGACTTTAACCGAACGTTTGTAGAATCTTAAAAATGTCTTCTCTGTTCCCTCAGCGCCTCTGCGGTGAAATATCTTATTTCATTTCCTTTTCGAGGGCTTCAGTCAGGGCCAGGTACTTCTCATGCACACCTGCGCCAGTCTCTTCGTGCTCCACTTTCTCAAAATCTTCGACGACCTGCTCCTGCTTATCGACCGGGATGATCCGGCCGGCCATGGGGAAGAGTACCTGGTCCTCTTTCTGGATGTGCTGCCTGAGCAATGCCGCGTAACCAAGCACATTCTGCACCAGGCTTTGCCTGGCTGAAGCATCGCCGGCCTGCAAACGCTGGGCGGCGGCGCGCATGCCCTGGGTGAACTTGCGGCCTTGTTCGTGTTCACTGAGCATCACTGCAATCGGGCCTTGCCCGGCGGGCATGCCGTTGGCATGCATGGCCTTGAACAGCACACCCTCTTCCTTGCGGTGATGGCAGCCATCCGCAAAACCTTTAATAAAATCGGCGGCATCTATGAAGAACCCGGGGCGCACTTCCTGTCCCGACTGCAAACGGTTGGCGGCGGTCTCCAGGGTGGCGATCACCCTTTCAATCACGCGGTGCTCTGACATCAAGATATCTGTGGCTTTCATTTGTACTCCTTTTCATGGAAAAGGCCGGGCAGCAAAACGCAGCTCGCCCGGTCACACGATGCGAGATAAATCGATCCCGGCAGCCTGCATGGCAGTGACACACCGGTCAATTTCCTGCTCTGAGGCAGTGACCAGCGGGTGGCGCACCGGCCCGGACTCCAGCCCACGCCGGCGCAAGACACCTTTGAACAGGGACAGGTCGCTGGCGTTGCCCAGGATGCCCGACCCGATGGTAACTTTGTCCTGGAAAGCGCCGGCGGCCGCCCAATCGCCATCCGCCAGGGCTTTGAAGAGGTCCACAAATGGCTCGGGGAAAACATTGGCGTTGCCCGCCACAGCGCCATCGGCGCCATTGGCCATGCCGGCCAGGATCAAATGGTCGCTGCCCACCAGGGTATAGAAGCGCCGCTTGACCTCCATGCGGTCCTGGGCCAACTGACCCAGGTTACCGCTGCTGTCCTTGATCCCTACCACATTGGGGCAGAGGCGAGTGATCTCGGCCACTACAGCCGAGGAGAGGTTGTTGCCGGCCCTCTGGGGGATGTTGTATAAAAAGAGGGGAAAATCCGGGACGGCGCTGGCGACGGCCACGTAATGCGCCACCAGGGCCTGGTCGGTGAGCCCGTAAAAATAAGGGGTGATGACCGAGGCAGCATCGGCGCCGCACTCCCGGGCATGGCGGGTAAGGGAAATCGTCTCCGCCGAGGTGATGGCCCCAGTGTGCGCCACCACCGGCGCCCGCCCGGCGGCCTGGTTTACCACCACTTCGGTCACCTGCTGCCTTTCGGAATGCCTGAGCAGGGCGAATTCACCTGTGGTACCGCAGGTGGTCAACCCCTGGACTCCGCTGCGGATGAGGAACTCAGTCAGGGCTTTCAGGGCGAGGATATCCAGGTTTTCGCCGTCGGCGGTGAGGGGGGTCAGCAGCGGGACGATCAGACCCTTCCCAGCCCGGGCAGCGCTACGTTGAATTGCATCCATTTTGGGATCCATGGGAATAGCAGGCTCCATTGTATGCTAGGAATGACTGGTAGGATAGCCGCGGCTAGGTAACTAAAAAGGCCCGTACAGCGACGGGTCTAACTATATCACTGAGCGATTTGCTCGACAA
Source organism: uncultured Chloroflexia bacterium (assembly GCA_963820415.1). Taxonomy (GTDB): domain Bacteria; phylum Chloroflexota; class Anaerolineae; order Anaerolineales; family Anaerolineaceae; genus CAWFZT01. The sequence continues at coordinate 902,253 of CAWFZT010000008.1, forward strand.
GATTGAGGTTGGCGCAATGCAAAACCCCGGCTTTTCCGGAAAAGCCGGGGATTTTCTCAGGGAATGATTTACGGCTCCTGGCGGACGATCCGGCCGGCCTGGTCGGTACGGATAGTGTAATTTTGGCCGTTCACGGCCAGGACGACCTTGTACCCATCCGTGATCATCTCGGCGCACATCTCCCCCGGCCCGGGCAGCCCCAGGCAGGCGTCGCCCCAACTGGCCGGCTCAATGGAGACCAGGGTGATCTGGCCAGGTTTCACTTTAAGCTTTTTAGCCAGCAGTGACTGCGCCGCCCCGACCACCCTCTTCTGCACCGCCGGATCGATGACTGCCTTCTGGCCGGAAGTCGCCGTGACAACGGCAGCCACCGGAGCAGCCGGAGTGCCGGTAGGAATAGCGGCTGTCCCGGTGAAGTTGGCAGGGACCCGCGTATCCGGCCCGCATTCGCCGCGCATGTACGCCCATTCCTCACATTCGCTGCCATCCGGGAAAATGCAGATGCCTACCTGGCTGCCATCCGCGGCGGTGCGGATCTCCAGGCGATTACCCTTCTGCTCGCAGTTGACCGAGGCCGAATTGGCCATGCCAGAATTGGTATCGGCTGGCGCAGGCGTCTGCGTCGACGGGACCGGCGGGGTGGCCGGATTGGAAGGCGTGGGATTTACGGGGATACACCCATTCATAAGTATTCCTCCTAAAAGCGCCAGGGATAGCATGACGCAATAGAACAGTCTCATTTTTTCCTCCGATTTTGCGAACCTGACAGGTAAATTCTATCCATTAGACGTCTGCACCTCTAAAAAAGTTCGCGCCAGTGGCTAAGCAATATCCTGACAAGGTTAACGCCTTTTCAACCAGGGCAGTGTTTTCCTCGATATATACCCGGCCATCTACCAATATGACTGGCAGGCCCATCTGGCGGTCCTTTTGGCTGATCTCCTCGCCGAAGCGGCCATCCCTCTCCACCCAGTTTTCAAAGGCCGACTATGGGTCGGCGAATTTGGAGAGGATGTCCTTGATGAATCCACGTTATGAATAGCTAATCCAATAAAAGCCGAGGGTTTTGATTCATCAGGCTGGTAGGAGCCAAAAACTGGGGGTTTCGAAAAAAATTGTCTATTGATGGTAAAGATCAAGACCCTCCCCTCTGCGCCTCGCAGCGGGTTGGTGAGGAGCAGCTAAAACTATGGCTCTTCGCCCGCCAGACTGAGGGAGACTTTGGCCAGAGCGGCGGCAAAGCGGGCAGTAATCTCCGCCGGGCGGGTAATGGCGCCGCCGACAATAACGGCATTCGCACCGCGCTGCAGCGCCTCACGGGCCTGTTCCGGGTATAGATAGCGTCCTTCGGCCATAACCGGCACCGCCAAATGAGCCACCATGGCCGACACCGGCTCCAGTTCGGGGGCGGCAACCTGCGGGCTGTAGGCGGTGTAGCCAGACATGGTCGAGGAGACCAGATCGGCTCCGCTCTGATCAGCCAGCAGGCCCTCTTCGATAGTGGAGATATCCGCCATGACTGGCAGGCTCGTCTCGGCCTTTATCCGGCGGATGAAGTCCGCCAGGGTGGGTCCTTCGGGGCGCAGGCGGGAGGTGGCGTCGATGCAGATCACGTCCGCTCCGGCTTCAGCAATCTGGCAGGCGTGGCGCAGGGTAGGGGTGATATACACTTCATACTCGGGTAAATTGTCCTTGTACAATCCGAAAATAGGCAGGTCAACGGTCTGGCGGATGGCGCGGATATCTTCAGGCGAGTTGGCGCGGATGGCGACTGCTCCACCCAATTTTGCCGCAACCGCCATGCGCGCCATGATTTCGGCGCCATATAAAGGCTCATCTTTCAGAGCCTGACAGGAAACAATCAGTTTCAAGTGCACACCTGGCAGCCATTCACTGAGTGGTCGAGGCTGGCGGTTATTCATATGTAAAGATGCCGGCCTGCCGGGTGGCGGAATACATGGCCTGTAAATTTTCCAGGGGGACACAAGGCGGCAGATTGTTGGCCTCGCTCATGATAAACTTCCCGCCCTGGCGGATGCCGCTGCGCAGGATGGTTTCAGTCTTCCGGTAAACCTCGGCGGGTGAACCTTCCAGGAGCGCAGCCACCGGGATGCCGCCCTGGATTTCTACGTCTTCCCCGATCTCACCGCGCAGGCTGGTAAAATTGATCGGATAGCCGGTCTCAAAGCTCTTGATATTTAATTCCTTGACCAGGGTAGGCAGATGACGCTGCACGTTGCCGCACAGATGCATGGAATGCGGGCCCGGCCCATACAGAGCCTCGAAAAACTGCCGGTGATAAGGTAAAACCTTTTCTTTATACATGCGCACGGAAAGGAACTGGATGGCGTCGTCCGCCAGGCCGCCTGCCACCGGCCGCTCTTCCATGCCAATGTACTTGCGCCAGGCCTGGATGCGGGTGATGATTGCCTGGGTGACAAAGCTCATCACCTCGTGGAAGTAAACTTCATCGGTGGTGATCTCTTCCAGGAACTGTGCGCCGCGCATACCCAGCGCCACGGTAAATGGGCCATCAGTGCCCAAGGGGGTCGGCGAGTCGACGTGTACCGGGCGCCCGTAGAATTCATAGTTGGCTGCCCGATGTTGAAAGTATTCGTGAAATTCCTTGAGCTGGCCCATAATACCATCAAAAGGAGCGGGGACGCCTTTCTCAAACATTTCACGCTTGTGCTGGCCGGTAAAGTGCGGCGTGGTAGCGGAGACCTGTCCATCCCGGTAGGCAATCTCGCAGCCAAACCAGCTCTCTTCGACCACGTTACCGAAGTGGACATACGCCGGCCATGCTTTCTCGGGCACACCCATTTCCATGTCCTGAGGCAGGGTATGTACCAGGTAATAGTAATATTTCAGGAAAGTGTTGAACATCAGCTCGGGGTCCTCGCAAAAACTCTTCCAAGTGACCCCTTCCCGGTTCAAGTCCGGGTTCTGGATCCAGATGCGCGGGTTGGTGCCCAGGAGCATGGGGGTTCTAACCGGCCGGCCGGCGCGGTAAGCCTCCCAAACTTGCTTGACTTCTTGGTTGTGCCGAGTAAAATCATGCGTTGGCATAGATACGAGCTTCTTTCCAGGTGAACATGAATGATAACCATGTGTTATCATACAGAAGGTATAACCAATATAACGTAACGAAATTTGTTTGTCAACGCTCTCGAACAGTTGTGCCTGATTCACAGTCACAACCAACCAGTCATGATCCTCCTTATTCAACCTAATAGGTACACCTCATGTCCAACCCGGCCAAAATTTCGCGTAAAGAATTCCTGCGCCTGTTGGCGACCAGCCTGGGCGCAGCGGCCGGTGGGCGCCTGCTGGCGACCTGCAGCCCGTCCAGCCCACTGGTTGCTCCGGCCAACCCCACCGCCCAACCCGAAATCAGTTCCGCTACCCTGCTGGCGCTAACTGGTACAGCCGCACCCCTGCCTGTCACTCCCCCCACAAATACCCCCGAACCTGCCCAACCCACCCCCACAACCAAGCCGACCATCACTGTTACCCCCGCAGGTCCCGGATGGAAGCGCCGGCCAGAAGTGATCAAATTCTACCCGGACGCACCCAGCCAACTGGTGCGCGTTCATAACGCCGGGGTGCACACAAGCGGCGACCAGCTCGTCCCTGATGCTCTGCGCCAGATGCTGGACGCCGGCATTACCCACCTGACCGGGATCAAGGACGCCCGCCAGGCCTGGGCGGCCCTTTTTGCCCCCAATGAGCGCATCGCTATCAAGGTCAACACGATCATGTCCAGCTCCTATTGGACGCCGGTGCCGCTGGTGATGGCGGTGGCGCTGTCGCTGCAGGATGCCGGCATCCCCGCCGAGCAGATCATTATCTTCGACCGGGACGCCTCAGAGTTGAAGAACGCCGGTTTCACCATCAACCGGGATGGGCCGGGGCTGCGCTGCACTAATACGACCCAGTACGCCAAAGGTTACAAGCTGGTTGGCATCAACGCCGGGTTAAGCGAAACCCTGCTGGGCTGCGACGCGCTGATCAATATGCCCATCCTGAAATCGCACAGCAACGCCGGGATCAGCTTTTCCATGAAGAACCATTACGGTACTTTCCAGCGCCCGACCGAGTTCTATCACAGCGGCAAAGGCATCCAGCGCGGCATCGCCGAGTTGAATGCCCTGCCGGATATCAAGGACCGCACCCGCCTGATCGTGGGCAGCCTGCTTAACTTCGTGGGGGCCAGCTCATGGACCTGGTCGAACGCCCTGCCGGGCGATTCGCTGCTGTTCAGCTTCGACCCGGTCGCCGCTGACGCTTACGCCCTGCAGGAGTTTCAGAAGGTGGTCACGCTGAGCGGGCCGTCGCCCAAGACGGTCAAGGCGCTGGCAACTCCATGGATCGCCAACGCGGCCTTGCTGGGGGTGGGGACGAACGACCCGGCCAAATACCAGGTGAACGAGGTGAGTTTGTGACCGCTGGTAAGGAGGTGAAATATGGCACAGAGGCGTTTGCGCTGGTTCTTCTTAACGACTGTTATCTTCCTATTAATCTCCTGTTCAATCCCCCTGACTATCCGGCAGGTCCAGCCGGGGCAAAATACTCCTGCGGGAATAATAACTCCCATCCTTTCCAGCACCCAGGCGCCATCCAACCTGCCGCCTTCGGTTAGTATCAGCCTCGGCACGCCGCAGCAAATCTTCCACTTTGGCCAGTCTGATGCGATGGGGTTGTTCAATGTGCCCGACATGCACACAGGCGTGCTCCAGCAGCCCGACCAGTCCTATCTTCTGTGGATCACGGGGAACATCGGTCCGAGCGGCGGCTCGATCGCCATGCTCTCCACCAAAGATTTTATTCACTATGAGAATGCCGGCCCGGGCACCTCAAATAAGGCGGGGCCGGTCATGGCTCCAAGCTGCCTGAAAGGCGACTCATCCTGCCGGCAGAACTACGACGCGGACTACGTGGGCGCCAATTCGGTCATCACCGCCAGCAACGGAAAGGACTTGCTCATGTTCTATGAGGCCGGGAATAAATCCATTGGGTCCACGCAACCAGGCGGGTGGGAATACAACGTAATGGCGCTGGCCCGCTCAAGCGACAATGGCCGTACCTGGACGCGTCAAGGTGCGATTGTCTCCGGATCCGACCCCAAGCCCAACGCCGTGGGAACCACCCAGCCCGGTATTTCTGAAGCGGGCACGCTGGTCGCCAACGGCTACATTTACATGTTCTTCCAGTACGTCCCCAACCAGGATGGCGAGCCAGACGCGCCTTCCATCATTCAGGCCGCCCGCGCCCTGCTGGCGAGTGATGGGGCTCCGGGGTCGTGGATAAAGTACTACAACGGCGGTTGGAGCCAACCTGGGCTCGGAGGCAAGGGGGTAACCATCGTGGCGACCGGCAAGGGGAGCGGGTGCACGCGCCCGGTGCAGGTATGGCCGGTCTTCAGCACCTATCTCAATGCCTACGTGCTCACCTTCCTGTGCAACGAGGGCTGGTTTTTCTCAACCTCGACAGACCTGGTCACCTGGGCAGCCCCCACTCAGTTTTTGAATATGCCGATGTGGCGGCCGTGCCAGCCAATGGATCTAAATTACATCCTGGTCACTCCCGGTAAGCCGGGTGGCCTAATCGACCAGACTGGTTACGTGTTGTATGCTCACACGGACCAGCGCGGCTTGAACTGCGACAAATTTTACCCGCACGAGCTGTGGGCGCGCCCGTTTACGTTCACCAGCAGCCCATAGGGTGTTTCGGGCCGGATGATTGGTTTGGTTGGCATATGAATTACTAAACCGATCAAATTAATATAAACTCAATTGGTGGTACCGTTTTCTCCAAAAAGTTATCAATGAAAGTAGCAATGCTATGGATGACCAGGCCCTGAGAGACTATTTTAAATTCGACGAAGCTGATCTGAATGCCAATCGTAATGGCAGTTTGACTGAAAAACAGAAAATGAAACTGGTACAGGATAATAAATCCTCAAAAACATTTGGCATTGGCTGCGGTATCGGCGGCGGTTTATTTTTCATTGCCATTGCTTCAATTTTCCCAATTGAATTTATTCCCATGGGCCTTGCCAGCCTGCAAAAACATAATGTGGGCGCTGCTACGGGAGATTTTATTTCCGCAGGGATTTGGGTGCTGGTCTGGGGGGGAATTGGTTTGGTGGCAATTGTCTGGGGGATTCAATCTGGGACAAAAGACAGGAGCAAAGTTCTGCTCAAAAAAGCAGCCGGGCTAATCAACCTGGTAGGCATTGAAAGGACCGGCGAACACGGGCATACCTACATCGACCATGAGCTCCATATAGGGCGAGAGGAATTTGACGTGGATGAAGAGGTCGCCGGTTTTATGATGCAGGGTGATCTGTATGCCGTTTATTACATTGAAAATATGGATGGCTCCGGACAACAGGTTATGTCAGTGGAGCATCTTTCTAAATAATTGTAAACAGCGCTGCCCATTGAGACAGGTTTTTATCCTCCCTTTTTTGAGAGGGTTGTTTTACTGCTAAAAAACCGGCATCTGCCTGAAAGGGCCTTATAATCCTGGATCATCCTTGATCACCGGAGGTGCCGTGTGGAAAGCCAACCTGTCTCTCAACCATCCCTTCTGCAAAAAGCCCGGCGCGGGTCAGGGGCGTTGGATTTCTCCTGGCGGGCGCGTGCGAGACTACGCCTTTATCCTGCTCGGCTCGCTGGTGCAGGCCATCTCCATGCGGCTGTTCCTCGTCCCGGCTCAACTGGTCAGCGGAGGCATCAGCGGGGCAGCGCAGATCATCAACTTTTACACTCATTGGCCAATCGGTCTGATGGTTTTTATTGGAAATGCGCCCCTGTTCATCCTGGGCTGGCGCTTCCTGGGCGGGCGGCGCTTTGCCCTGCGCACGGCTGCGGCGATCACCTTCTTTTCTTTCTTTACCGATTTTCTGACCCTCTTTATCCCCGCTAAAGGCATCACCCAGGACCTGGTGTTAAACAGCCTGTATGGAGGCATCACCCTGGGGATCGGTCTCGGCCTGGTCTACCGCGGGCGTGGTACCAGCGGCGGCAGCGACATCCTGGCCCGCATCCTCAACAACCGCCTGAGCATTCCCCTTTCACAATCTTACATGATCACTGATACGCTGGTGGTGCTGGCAGGCGGGTTCGCCTTCAACTGGGAACGGGCGCTCTACGGCCTGATTGTCATTTACGTGAGCGGGCTGGTGGCGGAAATGGTCTCAGAAGGGTCGAGCATCTTCCGCACCGCCATGATCATCACCAGCCAGCCCGATGAAGTCTCACGGCGAGTGCTGAAGGAAATGGTGCGCGGTCTGACCATCCTGCCCGGCACAGGGGCCTACACCGGTGCTCCCCGCCCAGTGCTGTACTGCGTAATAACCCGCCCGGAGGTGAACCAGCTCAAAGAGCTGGTGCGCGAGGTCGACCCGCAGGCTTTCATGGTTATCGGCATTGCCCACGAAGCCCTGGGCGAGGGCTTCAAGCCGCTGGTCGATAAGCAATGATGACCGCTAAGAAAAAGAGTCAACCACTATCTGACCCGTTGAGCAAAAACCTTTGTGCTCTTTGAGCCCTTTGTGGTTAATCTCTTATCTTAGTGATTCGCCAGGAGCGCTCCGCAAATCAGCAGGAGTTGCCCGAGCTGGTAGGTCAAGTGAACGTAGACCACCCCGTGGCGGATTGGGCGCACGAACAGATTGCTGGCCAACAGCGAATCGGAGGTGAAGAACAGTCCGCCTCCCACGGCTGCCAGGATGGATGGCAACCCGGCCCACTGGGGTTTTAACAGCGTCAGCAGGGCGGAAAGGAACATCAAGCTGACCGAGCAGCTATAAAACAGCACCGGGGCCTGCAATTTACGCGTTTCCGGGGCGTTTCTCAGACCACCCAGGACGTGCTTCCCGATGAAGTAACCCGCCGTCCCGACTCCCAGCAGGAAAAGTAAGCTGGGAAACCGCAGCGGGAGCGTCGTGCGGTTGAAAGCGATGATGTAGCATACCTGGGCTACCAGGAAGGCCGCCATACCTCCCAGGAAGATCCGTCTAGGCAGGCCCAGCAGGATATCCCCCATCAGCGAAAAGACCAGCGCCAGGCCAAACCAAAGCATGCCGCCCTGCCACCCGCTGGCCAGGTAAGACCAGATCAGCAGGATCAGGATGGCAGCCGGGTTGGTAAAATACCCCACCGGTAGCCAATCTTTCCAGCGCACAATCCAATCGAAAACCGAAATAGATAGGACTAAAATGGGAAGGGCAAGCATGGTTTAGCTCTCAGCTCTCAGCTTTTAGCTATCAGCAATCAACAATCATCAATTTTCAATCTTCCTTATGGCTGTACCCCATCAACCGCAGGGCATCTACATTGCTGCGCCAGTTCTTGTTGACCTTGACGCGCAGCTCGAGGAAGACTTTGCGCCCGCTCATCTTCTCGATTTCCTGGCGAGCCGCCGTACCGATTTTCTTCAGCATCTCTCCCCCCTGGCCGATGACGATGCCCTTGTGCGATTCCTTTTCCACGAACAGGGTGGCCAGGATGTGAGCTCCGACCTCGCCGCGCTCGGTGAACTCATCGATGCGTACGGCGATGCCGTGCGGGACCTCCTCGCGCAGGTGTAATAAGGCCGCCTCACGGATCAGCTCGGCAGCGATGTCGCGCTCATAAAAATCGGTGATCTCCTCTTCGCTGAAAAAAGGCTGCCCTTCAGGCAGGTGTAATAAGATCGCCTGCAGCAGCTCGGGGCAGCCCTGGCCTTTGGCTGCCGAAACCAGGTAAGGGACCGCCCTGGGCAGCAGGGACTGGTAAGCCGCCTGGTGTTCCGGCAGGCGCTCCTCCCGCAGCAGGTCGGCCTTGTTGAGCGCCAGCAGTGTGGGTGGAAGCTCGCTTTTACCTGCCAGGCGCTGTCCAATCAAGATGTCTTCTTCAGTGGGCATCTCGTTGACTTCCACCATCCACAAGATCACATCCGCATCATCCAGGGCGGTCGACGCTTCTTCATTCATGTATTCCCCCAGCTTGTGGTGGGGTTTATGCAGGCCGGGCGTATCTACAAAGATCACCTGGGCATTTTCGAGGGTCAGGATACCGAGCTGTTTGCGGCGGGTGGTCTGCGGCCGGGGGGAAACGGCGGCGACCTTCTGGCTCAGGAAGAAGTTGAGCAAGGTGGACTTACCCACATTCGGGCGGCCTATGATAGCGGCATAGCCGGCTTTATGAGTGTTTGGCATGGTTTTCGTCTTTCTCCAAAAAATTCCTTACACCCTTCCAACCTTAACAGCCATGCTTTGGTCGCCAGCCCTCCCTGACCGCCGTAACCATGCAGCCGCTTGTCACTGCCGACCAGACGACGGCAGGGCAGCACCAGCGGGATCGGGTTGGCAGCGTTGGCGCTGCCGACGGCGATCGCCGCCCGCGGTTGGCCCAGGGCGCGCGCCACCTCGCCATAAGTACGTACTTCTCCATAGGGGATGGCCTGCACCAGGCGTAGCGCCCGGGCGTGAAAGTCGGGCATCACTCGCCAGTCGATAGGCAGGTCGAACTGCCTGCGCCGGCCGTCCAGATACTCATCGATTTGCACCAGGGCCTCTGCCAGGTAATTTGGGACGGGCGCGCCTGGCCTGGCGAAGGACGCCAGCTCATTTTCCGGCTCAACCTGTGCGCAGAATTCGACCCGCGCCAGACCCTGGCTTGTGACTGCCGCGCTGATCGGTCCAAGCGGAGATACCGGCAGGCAGCCGATCCACAGCGGGGTGGTCAATGGGATGTGTAAATTTGCCATATAATTACAGTATACACGATTGATATGATAAATAACCTTTACCTGGTAGATGCCTTCACCAGTCGGCCGTTTGCCGGTAACCCGGCGGCCGTCTGCCTGCTGCCCACCCCGGCTGATCCAGCCTGGATGCTGGCAGTCGCGGCGGAAATGAGGCTTTCTGAGACGGCTTTTCTTACGCCAAACCCGCAGGGTTTTGGCCTGCGCTGGTTCACCCCGCTCAAGGAGGTCAGGTTGTGCGGGCATGCCACCCTGGCCAGCGCCCATGCCCTGTGGCAAACCGGGCTGTTGGACTCCAGCCAACCGGCCTGCTTTGACACGCTCAGCGGGCGGCTAACTGCCACCCGGCTCGGCGATTGGATCGAGATGGATTTCCCGGCCCGACCGCAGCATCCGGCCAGCCCCCCTGAGCGCCTGGCGGAGGTGCTGGGAGCCTCCCCGCTTTACGTGGGAAGCAACGGCCAGACCTACCTGCTGGAATTGGAAAGCGAGCAGGTTGTGCGTGACTTGCAGCCCGATCTCCAGCGTCTGTTAGACCTGCCCGTCAAAGCTGTCATCGTTACCGCACCCTCCACTTCTCCCGCTTACGATTTTGTGTCGCGTTTCTTCGCCCCAGCTATTGGCATCCCCGAAGACCCGGTGACCGGCTCGGCGCACTGCTACCTGGCGCCTTACTGGGCTGGCCGCCTGGGCAAGACCGAAATGTCAGCCTATCAGGCGTCGTCGCGGGGTGGTGAAGTGAGGATGCGCCTGGCCGGTGAGCGAGTCATACTGGGCGGACAGGCGGTGACTGTGCTGGCAGGCGAGCTAAAAACCACCTAAAACGCCTATAAATGTCCAAAACCTATCCTTTGTAAGGGGATTGTCAGGCAATCGTAGGGTAATCGTAGGGTACACGTCAAGTAGTGTAAATAGGTATCTGGTATTATATTTGCAAGGGCGACTTCTCTTCTTCTCCTCCTTAATAGAGAGCCGGGGTCGGCGTCCCCGGCTCTCGATGATTTTTACAGCTTATTCTTCCTCCCCCCAAGAAGAATCTGTCCAAGAGGTTCGTATAAAAAACGGACCTCTTTCTTTTATTCATTATTCGAGGCATTCCATGACTACTTACAACGATACGAAACAGATACTGAACGAAATTGACCAGGTCCTCCGTCAGATCAGAGATGAGGAGGTCGATGCTTTATGCCGCGCCATCCTCGGCGCAGACAGGCTGTTTTTGCACAGCCTGGGCCGCGAAGGTCTGGTGCTGCGCGGCTTCACCATGCGTCTGATGCACCTGGGCTTCGCCGCAGCGGTGGTAGGCGATATGACTACCCCACCCATCGGGCCCGGCGGCCTGCTAATCGGAAGCAGCGGGCCGGGCTACGTCAGGTCGATGGCGACCCTGTTTGACATTGCTCACCAGGTGGGCGGCAAAGTGGCATTGCTGACCGCCGAGCCTTCAGCCCCGCTGACACAGCAGGCCGACCTGGTGGTGCTCATCCCGGCCCAGACCATGGCCAGGGCTGAAAGCCAGGACGCTCTTCAGTTGATGGGCTCAGTGTATGAGCAGGCCGAATGGATTCTGCTGGACACCATCGTGCTACGTTTGAAGAACACCACCGGGCAGACGGCCGAACAGATCCGCCAGCGACACACCAACCTCGAATAGGTAAAAGCAGGCAGAAAAAGCTATATCGTATCCAGGAGATCGATTGAGTAGAAGAGCGGGGTGGGAATCTGCAAGGCTACAATATTATCTGGATTTCATCACCGGCAGGACACAGTAAGCCGCACAGGGATAGGGACTAAGACTAACCCCGCGGCATCTGCCTGATGAAACTAATCACGTCCTCGCGGGTCAACATACCTTGAATCTGACCGTCTAGCATAACCGGCAACTGGTTGACTCCATCTCGGTCCATTTCTTCGATAGCCGCCCAGATCTCTGTATTCGGACCGATCTGTTTTATCTGGCTGGTAGGGATCATCACCTGTTCAACGGTGGTGGTGGGCCATTTCTCTTTTGGAATTGCTTGCAAGGCATGCATAGTCAGCAATCCGACCACTGTATCATCCTTTTTAATAATGAAACTGCGCCGGCTTCCTCCCAAAATGTGTTCGTCGACCAGGTACTGCAGGGTGGTATCATCCGGGATGATGGTATAACCCCAACTCATCGCTTCAGAAACCTTGTGCCCAGATAAGGAGCTTTTGATCCTTTCCCGGCGCACCTCGCCGCCAGAAGCGTTCAGCACAAACCAGCCAATAAAGACGATCCATAACCCGTTCAAAAAGCTTCCATTAAGCACCTGGTAAACGCCCAGGATGATGAAAATGTATGCGAAGAAACTTCCTACACTGGCCGCCACGAGGATTCCCAGGTGCCGTTTGCGAGTAATGCCCCACACGATAGACATCAAAACGCCGCCGCCATCCAGGGGGAAACCGGGGATCAGGTTAAACAGCCCCAGCAGCAAGTTAATGTAAGCCAGGTATTTGGTCAGGGCCAGCAGCGGCTCAACGGCTGAAAAGATGACCGCCAGCAGGCCAAAAATCCCGGCCAACAATAAGCTGACGATAGGGCCGGAGATGGAGATCCAGAAATCGGATAAAGCGCTGGTTGGCTCGGATTTAATCTCGGAAACCCCGCCAAAAATGAAAAGGGTAATGCGGTTGACCGCCATCTTGTAGCGCATGGCCACCAACGAATGACCCAATTCGTGCAGCAGCACACTGGCGAAGAAAATGACGGCGGTGATCACACCCACCACCCAATACTCCGCCACAGGCCAGCTCTTGAACTCGGCCGGGAAATAGCCAGTTGCCAGGGTCCAGGTGATCAGGGCAAAGATGAGGAACCAGGAATAATCGATCCTGAGCGGAATTCCAAAGACTCGTCCAAAGGGGATTGACTGACTGTTCATTTAAACCTTCCCAGATCTATGTCCATGAAACTCCCGGCATCCCTTACATAAAGTTGTTTGTAGATGAACAATGATAGAACTTATCCAACCTCCCGTCAAGATAAAAAAGCCTGTGGAAGTTTAGGCTGGAAGACGACCTTTTTGAGTAGGTAATATTTTCCGGTAAAACTATAGCCCCGGCCGCTCCCCAGAATTGTTAAAAATGCAAAAATGCCCAATAATATTTGAGGAATGGATAGCTAAAATTTTCATCTGGAACCGATCTTCATCCGCTCGATGGACGCCGGTTCGGTCCTATTGATCGGCGCCATCGAGGAATCTGCCAAAATCTTGGGCGTGGCTCTCCTGCACGCCCTGTGGGATGGGCTGCCGGCGTTTGTTGCGGCGTTTTTATCTCCGGGATTTGATGTGTTTCTCGCACAGTCGCTCATTGGTGGAATAGGCTTTTTCGTGCTCTGGCTGCGCTGGCGGGATGCCCGGCGTTTGCAGATGGCCCAGTCAATCCAGCCCGAACCGTTGATCGTCAACGACGAGAAACCGGTCGACGGGAACGGCTGAGAAAATCCCGCTCTGGAAAGGTCCTCACCCGGCCGGATGGGCGTGGGCGATGGAAATAGCCAGCTTCAGATTATCCCAGTTCGTATCGGACGGGACGGTGCAGTCCGCCCCCAGGATGAAACGCTGCGGGGCGGCCTGGATCACCCGTTCCACCTCGGCGCGGAGCTGCTCCGGGCTGCCTGTGGCAAGCACGCCCTTGCGGTTCAACCCGCCCATGTAAGGCCGGCCAAACAGGCGCACCACTTCCCGGGCGCTGGTTTCATCCCCGGTCAGCTCCAGGCTGGCGTTGACTACCTGCCCGGGATAATCCACATAAGGAGCCAGGTCTCGGTAGGGCAAGTGATAATCGCAGACGTGCAGGATATTGAAAGGACAGGCATGGTTGATCTCGTTCATCAAAGCCAGGTCGTATGGGCGGATGCACTCGTCGAACAGCGCCCGGCTGGCAAAGCGTCCCTCCTCGCCGCCTTGAGTCGAGGTATAAAACCCATCCAGGCCCAGGCGGATGCACTCTTTGACAAAGCCCATCAGGCTGTCGGTGATGATCTGCATGCCGCGCTTCACCTTTTCCGGGTCCTGGCGGATGTGTTCCGTGATCTTTTCCTGCCCGCCCACCACCTGCCCGGCCATCATGAACGGTGAATAAAGCGTCAGCACGACCAGGGCCTCTTTTTTGGCGGCTTTCACCAGGCCCGCCACCACGTCCAGGGGCTCCCGGTAAAAATCCAGTTTGTAAAAAGGCATCTTTTCCCAATCCTGCGGGCGCTGGATCTCCGGCAACTGCGGGAAACTGTGCTCGTATTGGATTTTGACGAAATCCATGCCAGTATAGCGGAAATATTCCAGGTGCTTATCGATGGCCGGCTGGCCGCGCCGGTAAGCCGGGTCGAAATGCAGAAAAAAAGCCGCCGGGATGTAACCGGGCTTCTGATCGGCGTCCAAAAGACTGAGAACGGCCTCGCGTTTGTTCATGATTTTCCTCCACAATAAAGGGTTGAGAATCAATTTTACCCTAATAAAGACAGCATGATTAAGGGCAAGATTATTTCGATTATCCCATCCCGTAATGTCTCAGAGTGAAATGTATTTTTTTGTGTTGGCTTGACATCGCCTCCTAACTTATGATATATTATTTCCAATGTGAGGAGATACTAAAACATGAAACTTTTCCTAATCCAATTCAATTTGGCTCTTTAAGTATGCCTGTCGTCTGATCTGGACCTTGTGAAATGACCAATCGGCCGCGGGTGTGCTCACCCGTGGCTTTTTTTAGCGCAGGGTATCAAAATGTACCCGCTCCATTGCCCAGCCACGGATTACCCGTGGCCGTTTTTTATTAACTACCTTTATGGAGTCTGAACAATATGAGCGACTTTACACTCGCTGGTCTTTCGCAAGGTTCTAAAACTTCACGCTTTCGCCAGTACAGGGCGCTGCTTTCCCACTACCTCAGGCCTCAGGCGCCCCGGGTAATCTGGATGGCCGTCCTTCTGCTGGTAGGGATCGCCCTGGAACTCGCCAACCCGCAGATCATCCGCTATTTTCTGGACACTGCCCAATCCGGCGGCAGTTCAAAACCCCTGCTGATCGCCGGGGTTCTGTTTATCGCCTTTGCCATCCTGCAGCAGGGGTTGACCCTGGGGGCCGATTACCTCTCCAAGGCGGTCGGGTGGACCGCTACCAACCGCCTGCGCGCCGACCTGTCCCTGCACTGCCTACGTCTAGACATGCCCTTCCACAAGTCGCATACCCCCGGCGAGCTGATCGACCGCATCGACGGCGACGTCAGCCAGTTAGCCAACTTTTTCTCCCAGTTCAGCATCCGTATTCTCGGCGATGGGCTGCTTGTCCTCGGCATACTGGCCCTGCTTTTTGTCGAGAACGCCTGGATGGGCCTGGGGATGCTGCTGTATACCGCCGTGACCCTGCTGGTGCTGCGCTACATCCAAAACCTGGCCGTGCCGCGTTGGGCCGCAGAACGCCAGTCCGGGGCGCTGCTGTATGGTTACATCGAGGAACGCATCAGCGGGGCGGAAGAGATCCGCGCCGCCGGGGCGGAAGCCCACGCCATGCGCCGCCTGGATGAATTCTCGCGGCTCTTCACCACTAGGACGCGCGCCGCCGCGGTGGTCGCCGGCCTGGCTTACAACCTGACCAATCTGGTCTACGTGCTCGGCTATGCTGCCGGCCTGGCGGTTGTCGTCTACCTATACAGCCGCGGCCAGGCCAGCCTGGGGGCGGCCTACCTGATCACCTACTACATTGGCATGCTCAGCACCCCCTTGCAGTCGATCCGCGCCCAGGTAGAAGATTTGCAGCAAGCCTCGGCCAACATCCAACGCATCCAGGAGTTGTTTGCCCTCCAGCCCCAGGTAACCGCTCCTGGTCCAGGCGTGCGGGCCCTGCCGCCCGAAGCTTTGTCCGTAGAATTCGAGCAGGTTTCGTTTAAGTACGCCGACGGTGCAGGCGAAGATGACGAAAGCAGCCGCGCTTACGTCCTCACCGATATTTCCTTCTCCCTTCAGCCCGGCCGCGTGCTCGGCATCCTGGGTCGCACCGGTTCAGGCAAATCCACCCTGACCCGCCTGCTCTTCCACCTCTACGACCCCTCCCAGGGCACAATCAGGCTGGGTGGGGCGGACCTGCGCGAGGTAAGCCTGGCCGACCTCCGCCGGCGGGTGGGTATGGTCACCCAGGACGTGCAGCTTTTCCAGGCCAGCCTGCGCGAAAATCTGGCCTTCTTCGACGCCAGCATCCCCGATACACTCCTGGAGCACGCCCTGCAATCCCTGCGGCTGCGCGAGTGGGTCCAGGCGTTGCCCAAGGGGCTGGACACCCCGCTGGCCGGCGGGCAGAGCCTTTCTGCCGGTGAAGCCCAACTGCTGGCCTTTGCCCGCGTGCTGCTCAAAGACCCCGGCCTGGTGATCCTCGACGAAGCCTCCTCCCGCCTGGACCCTTCCACCGAAGCGTTGATGGAGCGCGCCATCGACCGCCTTTTCTCCGGGCGTACGGGCGTGGTGATTGCTCACCGCCTGAAAACAATCCAGCGCGCCGACGACCTGCTCATCCTGGAAGAGGGCCGCATCGTTGAATACGGGCCGCGTCTGGCGCTGGCGGCCGACCCTTCCTCACGCTTCTACCACCTGCTGCAGACCGGCCTGGAGGAGGCGCTGGCATGAACACCACCGCTGCGCAAGAAACTATCCCGACCTGGAAGCTCAACGCCCTATTGATCAGATACCAGTGGGGGCCTTTTACGCTCCACTTTATCTTCTGCCTGCTGATCTTTGCCGAGCAGCTCGTCCCGGGCCTGATCGTCAAGGCCGTTTTCGACAGCCTGTCCGGACCCGGTCAGGCGCCGAGCCAGGAGTCTCTGTGGTGGCTGATCGGGCTGTATGTGCTGGTCGAGCTGGCCCGCCTGGTGATTGCCATTGGCTACGAATGGTTTGGCATGACTTTCCGACTGGTAACCAGCGCCTGGCTGCGGGCCAACCTGTTTGCCAGCATCCTGCGCCGCCCCGGCGACCAGCCTCTGCCGGTCTCCTCGGGCGAGGCGCTCAACCGCTTCCGCCACTATGAAGACATGGGAGAAATTACCGACTTTCCCACCTGGATTCCTGACCAGGTGGGCAAATGGATGGCGGCCGTAATCGCCGTGGTGATCATGGCGCGCATCAACCTGAGTATCACCCTGGTCATCTTCCTGCCCCTGATCGGAGTGATGTTTCTCACCCGCCTGTTCTGGGGTCGCATGCTGGTTTACAGCCGCCTCAGCAAAACCGCCAGCGATGCAACGGCCGGGTTCCTGGGTGAGGCGTTCGGAGCGGTGCAAGCGGTCAAGGTGGCCGGGGCCGAAGAAAACCTGGCCGCGCATTTCGTCCGTCTCAATGACCAACGCCGGCAGGTGGAAATGCGCTTCGCCTTTTTCAGAGGGCTGCTGGACGCCCTCAACTCCTCCGTGGTCTGCTTCGGCATCGGAGTGATGCTGCTGATGGCCGGTGATGGCCATCGCTCGCGGCACCTTCACCGTCGGCGATTTTGCCCTGTTCGTCTCTTACCTGTGGTTTACCACCCAAGTGCCCTCTGAGCTGGGTACCTTCTATGGCGACTACAAGACTCAGGCGGTCTCGATCGAGCGCCTGATGGAGCTGATCCGCCCTCAGCCGGCCCGGACGCTGGTCGAACCTCACCCGGCTCCAGCAGGCCAGCCTGGTCTACTGCCTGAAACACCCTTACCCGATAAAACCGCGGCTGACCGGCTGGAGACCCTGGAAGTGAACCACCTGACCTATCATTACCCGAGCGAGAATGGAGATGGCCTCGGCATCGAAGACATCAGCTTCTCCCTGCAACGGGGTGATTTCGTGGTGATCACCGGTCGGATCGGCGCGGGGAAATCTACCCTGCTGCGCGCCTTGCTGGGATTATTACCTGCCCAATCCGGCCGGGTCGCATGGAACGGCCGGGCGGTAGACGACCTGGCGGTCTTCTTGCGCCCGCCGCGCTGCGCCTATACCGCCCAGGTGCCACGCCTCTTCTCCGATACCCTGCGTGAAAACATCCTGCTTGGCCTACCGGCGCAGCCAGCCGACCTGGACAAAGCCATCCACCTGGCGGTATTCGAGCGTGACGTGGCTGCCCTCGAGCATGGCCTCGATACGCTGGTGGGCCCACGTGGCGTGCGCCTTTCCGGCGGGCAGGTCCAGCGCGCCGCCGCGGCGCGCATGTTTGTGCGCCAACCTGAGCTGCTGGTCTTCGATGACCTCTCCAGCGCCCTGGATGTTGAGACCGAGCAGTTGTTGTGGCAGCGCATCGATGAACGCGGCCGCGACCTGACCTGCCTGGTAGTTTCACACCGGCGGGCTGCCCTAAGCCGGGCCGGCAAAATTCTAGTATTGAAAAATGGGAAAGTGGAAGCGCAAGGAAACCTGGATGACCTGCTTGAAACATCGCCAGAGATGCGACGCCTGTGGCACGGGCAGGTCGAGGATGAATAACCTGCGCTGCTCTACCCTGGGAGGTTGACCGTGGGCTATCTGTATGCCGTCATCACCGTTCTGGCCTGGGGCACCTGGCTTACTCCTTCGCAGAACCTGTCATTCAAGAACCAGCAGATCAAGACTTTTTATGTGGCGGGGGCCAACCTTGCGCTGGCGCTGGTGGTGGCCCTGCTGCAAAAACCCGGCCAGCTCACTCCGGGCATCTTCTGGCTGCCTTTCATCGGCGGCCTGGTCTGGTCGGTGAGCGGCTTCCTGGCCTTTACCGCCACCCACCGGGTCGGCATGGCCAAAGCCTTCGGCATCTGGGCGCCGGTCAACATCGTGGTCAGTATCCTGTGGGGCGCCCTGCTCTTCCACGAATTCCTGGATACCAGCCCACTCAGCCGCCTGTGGCTGGTACTTTCGATAATGGTGATCATCGCCGGGGTGCTGCTGATTATCCTGGCTCGCAGTGACGGCATAAAACCTAAAGGGCGGAACGCCGCCATCGGTTTTCTGAGCGCGGCCGGCGCCGGTATCCTGTGGGGCTCCTATTTCATCCCGATCAAGCTTTCGCAGGCCTCGATGTGGATCGCCGCCTTACCCCTGGCTGTGGGCATCTTTACCGGCTGCGCTTTGCTAGCCTTATTGGCCCGCCAGCCGCTGCGCCTGGACAAAACCGGCG
Organism: uncultured Chloroflexia bacterium; assembly: GCA_963820415.1. Classification (GTDB taxonomy): domain Bacteria; phylum Chloroflexota; class Anaerolineae; order Anaerolineales; family Anaerolineaceae; genus CAWFZT01. The sequence goes on from CAWFZT010000008.1 coordinate 921,140, forward strand.
CCTACCTGCGCGTCGCTTCGACCGGGCTGCTGTGGGGCATCGGCAACTACGGCATGCTGCTGCTGGTTGAGGGCCTGGGGACCGGCAAAGGCTTCACCATTTCTCAGCTTTCGGTAGTAGTCAATGCCCTGATCGGGATTTACTGGCTGAAAGACCCGCCGCCAAAGACTCGCGCGGCGGTCCTGACCCTCGCTGGCTGCGTTCTGGCCACCTTGGGGGGTATCGTCTTCGGGAATCTTAAGTAGAGTCAACGATCTATTCCGAAAATAATGTCGCCCCAGCTATCTGTCATTGCGAGCCGTCTTCGGCGACACCCTTGGTGCACCCGGAGGGGTGAGCAATCTCAGAGCCGGCAGTGAGATTGCTCACCCCTGCGGGCACCTCTTCACGCCCTTGGCGTATCCGAAGGGGTAGGTGCACCCGACGCTCGGCAGCGCACCCGACACTCGGCAGCGCACCCGAAGGGGTGAGGGGTGAGGGGTGTGCACCAAGCGTGTCGCTCGCGTAAGAACGCTCACTCGCAATGACTCTAAGAAACAGGCTGCCAGCGCCATTCGACGCCTAGCGGCGTGACTCGCCCTACCCCAGGAAAAGGTAAATGCGGCCCGAAGGCCAGGGCGTGCTGCGCCACGGCCTGATTTAACAAGTGGAATTTATCTTTCTCCGCCTGCTCGAATTCGAAATCAGCGTACCAGTGCCATTCAGGGTGTTCCATCAGGATTGGATGTCCAACCGTGTCCGCCAGATGGATGAAATATTCGCCTGCGGAAGTCACTGCCAGGGCGGCGTGACCGGGCCGGTGCCCGGAAGCCGGGATGAGCTGGAAACCGGGTAGAAACTCGACCCCCGCTTCGACAACTCTTACCCGCTCCCGGATCAGGGGCAGCGTTTTGCGCCCGAAATAGGTCAAAAACTCCGGCCATCGTGCCACCAGGGCCTGGTTGGTCCAGAAATCCCAGGCTTCTTTCAGCATAATATAGCCTGCGCTGGGGAATGCCAGTTGGTTGTCCTGAGTCAGGATGCCCCCGATGTGGTCGATGTCCCCATGTGTGATGATGATCAGGTCGATATCGGCCGGGGTAATGCCTTCGTCCTGCAGCCGCTCCGGCAGTGCCCCTCCGCGGCGCTGTACGCCTTTACCCCAGCCGGCGTCGACCAGGATGCGTTGCTGCCCGGCCTGCATGAACAGGCAATTGAAGTAAACGGTGGATTCGTTGGCAGGATAACCGCCTTCCAGCAGCGCTTTTTTCACCTGCTCAGCCGGGGCATCTTTGATCACGCTGTCGATGGCTACAACTTCCACCCCATCGCAGATTGCCACACAATTTATCGCCCCCACCTTGAAATGATAGTTCTCGGTTAAGGTCATGCGATTCCTCTCTGCAATGATTTGGCAATGGTGAGCCAATGACTGTTGATTATAGCGAGTAAATTCCTCAGGTTGTTTCTAAATTCTTCCGCCCCGCCGCCACCGCCAGCACCTTGTTCTGGGCTGTGCGCCAGCGCTTTCCGACGAATTTCGCCACCACACCGGGCGGGATGAGCGATCCGAGTCGCTGTAGGACGCAGTTCAAAAATCCCGGTATGTAAAGCGCCTTGCCGCGCAGCCCACAATCAATCGTCTTGCGCGCCACCGCCTGGGTATCCATAGTCGTCATCTTGCCCCAGAAGCCCTGGGCGAAAATCTTGCGCATGCTGGCAGGGGTGGTTGGCAGCCCTGCCGGGCAGAGGGCAGTCACGCTGCCAAAATCTCTGATCTCTTCGCGGATGGCGCACGAAAAATCGACCAGGAAGCGCTTGCTCGCGGCATAGGTGGCTTTGTACGGCATGGGGAAAAAAGCCGCCAGGCTGCATACATTGAGCAGCATAAAACGCCGGTCATGGGCGCGCAGACCCAGGATCGCATGGGTCATATCCACGGTTGACTCGACGTCCACCTGGATAATGCGCAGGATTTGTTCGCGGGTCTTTTCCAGGAAAGCACCTTCATTATCCAGGCCGGCTACGTTTAACAGTCCCCAGAATTGGCAACCCTCGGATTTGAGCTGGTTGAACAATTCCTGGCGCGCCTGGCTGGAGGTCAAATCGCAGGCCTTATAACGCGCCTTAACGCCGTAAATTTCAGCAATGCAGTCGGCAAAATCTGCGCCTTCCTCACTGATGTCGGTCAGGTACAGGTTGTAGCCGCGCCTGGCGCATTCCACCACCAAAGCGCTTCCCAGTCCCCCGGTGGCGCCACTGATCATCAGGTAGTTTTCCATGATCCGTTCTCCACAATTTAATGTTTTAATCTTGATTAACTATACCGCATTTCTTTTGATTTGTCAATCAACTGATTTAGTCAAATGGTTCAACCTATTGACAAACCGCGTGATTGATTTACAATTATTCTGTCTGACTATTGATTTAAGGAATAATTAATGACCGAATCCACAAACCTGTCTGGCAAAATCGCCGTGGTCACCGGGGCAACCGCCGGCATCGGCCTGCAAGCTGCCACGGTCCTGTCTAGTCAGGGCGCTTTCGTCATCGGCGTGGGGCGCGACCCGCAGCGCTGCCTTAAAGCCGAGGCGTCCATCCGGGCGGCCTGTCCCCAGGCCCAGGTGCGTTACCTGTTAGCTGACCTGTCCCAGATGAGCCAGGTACGTACGCTGGCGGCGTCCGTCCGCCAGGAGCTTCATTCCCGCCGCCTGCCCGCCCTGGATATACTGGTCAACAATGCCGGCACCTATTCCGCCAGATACACCAGGACTGCCGACGGGCTCGAGCTGACCCTGGCGGTCAACCATTTCGCCGCCTTCCTGCTCACCCACGAATTACTGTCTCTCCTCACTGCAGCCAATTCCGGGCGCATTATCACCGTCAGTTCGGGTTCGCATTTCGGCGCATTCCTCGATTTGAAGCGGTTGAACCGCCCATTGGTCTATAACGGTCTATGGGCTTACAAGGTCTCGAAGCTGGCCAACGTGCTGTTCAGTCTGGAGCTGAACCGCCGCCTGCGCCTGGCGGCCACACCTGCCCGGGCTTTCGCGCTTGAACCAGGGTTGGTCAACACCGAAATCGGCCAGAAAACCGGCGACAGGCTGTCAGCCCTGGTGTGGAAATATCGCCGGCGCAGGGGCGCTTCACCCGAGGTGCCGGTCAGGACGATCCTTTTCCTGGTCAGCCAGGCAGCCCTGCCAGACGCCACCTACTGGCGCGACTGCCGCCCCAAAACGCCCAGCCGGCAGGCGCAGCGCCCCGACCTTGCCCGCCAGTTGTGGGAAATCTCCAGCCGGTTATGCGCCATCCATGCAGAAAACCAGGAGAAATAGTAATGGAAGCAAACTCTTTATCTGTTGAAGACCGCATCGTCCAGGCTGCCATCGAGTGCATCGAAAGATACGGCATCCAGGGCGCCACCAATCGCAAAATTGCTGCGCTGGCCGGGGTAAACAACGCCGCCATCAACTATTACTTCCGCAGCAAGGAAGCCCTGGTCGAGCGCTGCATGCGCGTGACCCTGGATAACGCCTTCGATTGGGAGGATATCGCTAACCTGCCTGGGCGGACCGCTCGAGAAAGGTGCGCCGCCATTTTCAAAGACCTGATCCAGGGCGGGATTAACTATCCGGGCCTGACCCGTTCTCATTTTTTTGACCTGATCAGCCAGGGGAATTACCAGTCTTTAGCGGTACAAAAGCTGAACGAATTCGTCGAGAACCTGGCCAAAGACCTGGACCAGAAAGGCGCCGGCCTGGAAGCCAACGAGCTGCGCCTGGCCTGTGTCCAGATCACCTCAGCCGCCATGATGGTGATCCTGGCCCCGCAGTTGTTCGCTCCATTCGGCTTCGACCTGCGCGACCCGTCCACCCGCCACAGCTTCGTCGACCGCCTGGTAGACCACCTGTTGTAGTGGCGGCCCTTGCGAAGGTTGTCCTAAATACCCTGCTATTGACCCATAACCCTTCGCAAGGTTATCTGCAACCATGACCCAAACCTTGCGAAGGGTACTCATTACTCAAATATTATCGTTCTCAACCTTCGCAAGGTGACGAGTTTACATGAGGTTGCACCCTGCCTGCAAAATCTTTATACTGGTTGTAAGAATTTGGTTGTAAAAAGGCTGCTTCAGGTGTGTCATGCTCAATTATGTCCGTTCGGTGCTCAATCCGGATATCTATCACGGGACTCATAAACCTGGTCCTTTCTTTGAGGGCTGGTATTTCAAATTGATCGACGCCAGCCAGCACAAGCGTTGGTGCATTATCCCAGGCACGTACATCGGCAAAGACCCGGCGGATACGCATGCCTTCATCCAGGTCATGGACGGCGTCAGTGGGGAGAGCAGCTACCTGCCGTTCGATTACCGGGCTTTTGTGACCCGGCAGGACCGTTTCGAGGTCAACCTGGCCAATAACTGCTTCACCGCCCATGGCATCCGGCTGGATATCTCCCATCCTGGTTTGAGCCTGCACGGCGAGCTGGACTTTGAGCAGGTTTACCCCTGGCCGGTTTCACTCTTCTCCCCTGGCATCATGGGCTGGTATGCCTGGGCGCCGGGGATGGAATGTTACCACGGCGTGGTAAGCCTGGACCATTCCCTGCGGGGCGCCCTGGAAATTAACGGCGAACAGGTCGATTTCAGCGGAGGGCGCGGTTACACCGAAAAGGACTGGGGAAAATCCTTCCCCACGGCCTGGATATGGATGCAGACGAACCACTTCCGCCAGCCGGGCAGCAGCCTGACTTTCTCCGCGGCGATCATTCCCTGGGGCAAGAACTCCTTCGACGGATTTATTGCCGGGCTTTTAACCGGAGGGCGCCTCTACCGTTTTGCTACCTACACCGGCGCGCATTTGGATGAATACACCATCAGCGATCATGCCGCCCACGCCGTTTTATCTGACCGTTCCAGCCGGCTGGAGGTGACTGCCATGCCGGCGGAGGGCGGTATCCTGCGCGCCCCCACCACTACCCAGATGGACCGGCGCATCACCGAAACCCTCTCGGCTCAGGTCCAGGTCAAGCTGTCGCGCCGGCAGGGCGGTCGCTGGCCGGTAGAATTCGACGATACCGGCCGCCACGCCGGTCTGGAAGTTAACGGCAGCATGGCTTCTTCTACCCGTTAGCTTACGGCTACGTCCCCGGGGTGCAGACCCCGGACGGAGAAGAGCAGGACGCTTACGTGCTGGGCGTTTTCGAGCCGCTCGAACACTTCGAAGGGTGCTGCATCGCCGTCATCCATCGCCTGGACGACGATGACGATAAACTGGTGCTCGTCCCAGATGGCATGCTGTACACCGACGACCAGGTGCTGGCCCTGACCGAATTCCAGGAACCCTTTTTCAAAGTGGTTGTGATCAGAAATTGAGATGAAAGCGCTGAAGCTTGCCGCTTTCGATATTCAAATGCGCAGTATACTTCTGGTGTACTTATCAATCTGGGAAAGTGGCTAAAAAAGAGGTTAGCATGGCGCCTTTGAATTCCTTTTTGCCCTTCGTATCCTGTATCGTCAGTTTAGTCTTCGCCTTCTTCGTCTTCAGGCGCTACCTCGTGCGCAGAGGCATGCACTTGCTGCTGTGGGGCATCGGGATGCTTTTCTATGCCATCGGCGGTTTTTGCGAAGCAGCCTATAGCGTAGCAGGCTGGCATCCACTTATCTTTCGCCTGTGGTACCTGTTCGGGGCCATCCTGGTGGCCGCATGGCTGGGCCAGGGCACAGTCTACTTGCTGGCCAGGCGCCGGCTTGCGCATGGGCTGATGATCGTGCTCGGACTGGCATCCCTTTTCGCGGCGATACAAGTTTTCAACGCTCAACTCGACCCAACCCAAATGACGGCTGGCAGCGAGCTGAGCGGCCAGGTGATTGTCTCCCCTGGCGTGCGTGTCCTGACGCCCTTTTTCAACATATATGGCACACTGACCCTGGTCGGCGGAGCAATCTGGTCCGCCATTACATTCTGGCGCAAGCACATCCTCCTCCACCGCGTGATCGGTAACGTGTTCATCGCCGTCGGTGCCATCCTGCCGGCCTTCGGCGGCACCTTTAGCAGCTTTGGCATTTCCGGGTCGCTGTATTGGAGCGAGATGCTGGGGGCGGTGCTGATGTTCATCGGCTTCCTCCGCGCTACCACCCCCATGGCGGCTGAAAAAAAGGCGTGATTGGGATAGATCATTCCAATAAGTGTTGTACAATCGTAAATGAAACCCATTCTGAATCCCGCCCGCCGAGGTTTCGCTTGAAAAAACCGAAACCAGCCCCTCTCATTCACAAAATCGACTGTGTGAGCTTCTACGTGCCCGACCTGGAGGCCGGCCTGGCCTTTTATCGCGATAGGCTGGGCCATACCCTGGTCTGGCGCGCCGGGCATGCCGTGGGTCTGCGCTTGCCCGGCACGGATGCCGAGATCACCCTGCAGGACGAACGGCCGGGCCAGGAGATCGATTTCAAGGTGCCTTCGGTAGATCAGGCTGCCCGGCAGTTCGTCGAGGCCGGGGGAACGATCCTCGTGCCGCCCTTCGATATCCAGATCGGGCGGGCGGTAGTGGTGCAGGACCCGTGGGGCAACCCGTACGTGCTGTTAGACGCCAGCAAGGGGCTGCTGGACACCGATGAAAACGGAAGGGTGATCGGCAACCAGCAGTTAGAATAAGGAGGGCAAGCCGTGAAAAAAACCAGCGCAGGCATTCTCATGTACCGGCGCACGCCAACGACCCTGGAAATTTTCCTCGTCCATCCGGGCGGGCCGTTCTGGGCCAAAAAAGACCTGAGCGCCTGGTCGATCCCTAAAGGTGAGATCGGCGCCGAACAGCCGGTTGAGGCCGCCCGGCGGGAGTTCTTCGAGGAGACCGGGGCAAAAATAGAAGGCGAGCTGCTCCCGCTGTCGCCGCAGAAGCAGAAGAGCGGCAAGAACATCTACGCCTGGGCAGTCGAAGGCGACCTCGACCCGGCTGCCATTACCAGCAACACCTTCGAGCTGGAATGGCCGCCTCACTCAGGGCAGGTGCAGCGTTTCCCCGAGATCGACAAAGCCGCCTGGTTCTCGGTGCAGTTGGCCATCCAGAAAATCAACCCCGCCCAGACCGGCTTTATCTACGAACTGATCAATAAACTGGGGGTGAATATTTGACCCCTCTCGAATGGTCATCCTGAATGCCCCGTTTTGTTGTATTTAACCGACCATCAAAACGTAAGGGGCATGAAGGATCTATCAGCACCAGCGGAAAGTCACCTATTCTTTATAGAATTGTACGGGATGTTACTAATCCACATAATTCCTAGCTATTTAGAATTAGACAACCAGGTGAATAATCATGCAATATCGAGAAGTAATCGAACTTGTCGCTAACATACTAAAGGAGTTCGATTCAGAACGTCCTGTTCATAAAGTTTTCCAACCAGGAATTGGTCCATTTGGCGAACCACAAATTGTTGCAGAAATTGCGAAAAGATTGTCAAAGAGGGGAATATCAGCACGGACAAAACGTGCCCCAGATTTAGAAATACAAGATGAATGGGCGATAGAGTTTAAAATAGTGCGTCCATTCGGAGATAATGGAAAGGAAGCTGAAAATTGGAGTGTGAATGTGCTTCATCCATATTCTGGAAATATTAGCCTGATTGGGGATGCTATCAAATTAAGTGGGATAAAAAACAATCATCGAAAAGCCCTATTCGTCATTGGTTATGAACATGATCCTGCAAAGATAAGCCTTGATCCTTTAATACTCTCATTCGAGTTAATCGCTAAAGAGGTAATGGCAATACCCTTAGAGGAAAGAATTGAAGAAAAAAGAGGTCATTTAGTTCATCCTGAACATCAAGTGCTTCGATGTATCGGTTGGGAATTAGGATTATGAAGACTTTTTTTGGTTTTTATGGGTGGTTTGCCAATCTACTTAATTTGGACTTCGGAATTGTCAATTATCACATTCGAATACCAATTTATCTCCAAAGATATTATAGGACCTGTTAGATGGGCTCTATCTTACCCCAGCGCGAATACTCCTCCCAGGAGTTCAAAAAACTCACCCTCAAATCCGACCGGGTGATCCAGAAAGACTTCATGGGCTGCACCTTCCTCAAGTGCAACTTCAGCGAAACTCTCTTCCAGGAGTGCCGCTTCCACGAGTGTAAATTCCGGGAATGCGACCTCAGCCTGGCCAACCTCAAGGACAGCACCTTCAACAGCACGCGTTTCGAAGATTCTCAGATCATCGGCGTGGATTGGACGCAGACCGCCTGGGCTAAAAACAAGTTCATCGTCTTCAAGCCGGTCGACTTCATCGGCAGTGTGCTCAACCATTCCACATTTTCCGGCCTGAAGATGAAGCAAATCCAGATCGTGCGCTGCATCGCTCACGACGTGTCCTTCGAGGAAGCCGATCTGACCTCGGCCGACTGCACGTTTACCGACTTCAACAGCAGCCGCTTCATACATACCAACCTTACCGAAGCCGACTTCACCGGCGCTACCAATTACACCATCGCCCCCCAGTTTAATATTTTGAAGAAAACCAAATTCTCCTTGCCAGAGGCTATGGCGCTGCTGTACGGGCTGGATATAATTCTGAATGAATATCGATCCCCGGAAGTTTAGCTTTCTACCCTTTCGAAAGCCGGTAACGACCTTCTTTCATAGGGGCTGCGCATCCTACAAAACAATTTCTTGCATTCGCGGACTAAGTCTTTTTTTCGTTGACTACATCAACCTTGCAGTCTAATAAAGTTTCGAAGTCAAGCATCAAAACAGCATGATCTACTAGACTGGAGCCAGAGACGAAAGTGCCCGAAATAACCAAGAGTTAGATGTTTGCGGTTTTATATACGCTGGCCAGGTCGATATTCTGTTCAAAAGAGGTTTCAGCCTGGGGCAGGGCTGCCTTCCTGTATCTCTAAGAATAGCGGACAATGGTCGCTATATTTCAGCCACACCTGGGGGTTGCCGACCCTGACTTTCCCAAGCCTTTTCAGCCAGCGCCGGGGAGTAAAAATATAATCGAGATGAAACGGCTGCTCGATGTTACGGTTCATAAAAAAGGTAGACTGGCTTTCCCGTCCCTGGGTCTCGCGGTAGAAATAATGGTAGGCGCTGACAATATCCAGGTCGGCTAAGGCGCGCACTACCCAGTCGTGGCTGCCAAGCCGGACGAGTTGGTTCTGCTGCGGATTACTGTTCAGATCGCCCATTAAAATCGTATCACTTTCCTGGATAAAGCTGCGATAAGTGATGATCGCCAGGTTTACCTGGGCAACATAGCTCAAACGCGGGTCGTCATGTTCCATCGCCCAAACCGCCAACAAGTTAAAGTTTGTCCTCCGGAAACCTTTACAGGTACGCAGAAATGGATGGATGGATCGTAACAGGCGTCAGGCCTGAACTCCAGGTTGCTCCAGGAAAAGATACCCAGGCCGCGGTTGGCATTTTCACCGAACCATAACTGTCTGGTAGGTGGGGGCAGTATGCCCTTCCACTTGAGTTTATCGGGATGTTCACATTCCTGGATAACCGCCAGGTCCGGTGCGCCGCGGGCAATGCGCGAGTATTTTTTGCGAAAGGCGCCCTGACAGTTCCAGGTGACGAGTTTCATAGAGTATTCATTAGCGCTCCAGGCCGGGGTGGAGGGCCCGGTAGGCTTCAGCGTAGCGCCATCGCCTCCAGGATTGTACCTGTTCCATGCGTCGTGCCGCTGGCAGATCGACAAATTGGCCAGAGAACGCCATAATGGTGACAGTCAGGATCTAGGCGTAAATGAACGGCTTGATCAAATCGCCGGAATATGGGTTAGCGGCGGTTTGCCGATGGCGTAAACATTGAAGCCGATGGCGTGTAGCTTTTTGTGGTCGAGAATGTTGCGCCCATCGAAGATGAAAGCTGGTTTGGCCATCGATTTATAAATGACGTCGTAATCGAGGTTAGTAAACTGGGCCCAATCGGTCAGGATGGCGATGGCATGTGCGCCTTTAGCCGCCGCGTACGGGTCCGGCTCGAAGCAGACGAGCTGGGCAGCTCCTCCAAGGTCGGCGCGGGCATTATCGAGGGCGTGCGGATCGGTCAGGACGATTTCAGCCCGTTCCTCCAATAAGGCCCGGCAAACCGCCAGGGCGGGCGAATCGCGCGTGTCGCTGGTGTTAGCTTTGAAGGCCGCCCCAAACAGGGCGATGCGCTTGCCCGCAACTGTGTTGAACATTGAAGAGACCATATTGGAGACGAAACGCATCTGCTGGTGCTCGTTCATCTTGATCACCTGCTCCCAGTAGCTGGCGACTTCGCCCAGTCCGTAATATTCGCACAGATAAACCAGGTTAAGAATATCCTTGCGAAAACAGGAACCTCCAAAACCGACGCTGGCGCGCAGGAAACTACGCCCGATGCGGCTGTCCAGGCCGATGGCGTGAGACACTTCGGTGACGTCTGCCCCGGTTTTTTCACACAGGGCCGAGATGGCATTGATCGACGAGACGCGTTGAGCCAGGAAAGCGTTAGCCGCCAGCTTGGACAGCTCGCTCGACCACAGGTTGGTGGTAATGATCCGTTCGAGCGGCACCCATTGGGCGTAGAGATCGACGATAGCCTGCACAGCCTTCTGCCCTGAGGGCGAATCCTTGCCGCCAATCAACACCCGGTCTGGGTTCTGCATATCCTGGATGGCAGTGCCTTCCGCCAGGAACTCGGGGTTGGAGACAATGTCGAAATGCAGGCCGGCCGAGTTGTAATTGAGAATGTGCTCCATGGCCTCGGCCGTGCGCACCGGCAAGCGTGCTTTTCTCCACCACGATCTTGGGGGAAGTTGAGTTTTCCACGATCTGGCGGGCGGTCTTTTCCCAGTACTGCAAATCAGCCGCCCGGCCTGCCCCCTGTCCAAAACTCTTGGTGGGGGTATTCACACTGACAAAGATGATATCCGCTTCAGCGATGTGGCGGTTGACGTCAGTGGAAAAGAACAGGTTCCGCCCGCGTGCACTACGCACCACCTCGTCCAGGCCCGGCTCGTAAATGGGAAGCTGGTCAGATTGCCAGGCCTGAATGCGCGCCTCATTGATATCGACGACTACGACGCGATGCTGGGGGCAGTGGCTGGCAATGACAGCCATGGTCGGCCCGCCCACGTAACCCGCGCCAATACACAGGATGTTGGTCACTAGAAAAGCTCCTTATTAGATTATCCGCCGCATTCCTTTCTTTTATTCCATCGAAGGGCCAGGCTTTAGCAGCTGCTGCCAGTTTCCCCCTTCCAGCAAAATCTAGCGGTGGGGATTTCAGGCCTAATTATAATTCAGAATTTCTTTCAACTGTCTGACAGCATTTCCGCCAGGGCGCGCAGGCCCAGCAGGTAGGAGCGCAGGCCCAACCCGCTAATCGTCCCGGCGCACACGGCTGAAACCAGCGACCGTTGGCGGAATTCTTCTCGGGCGTGGACATTGGAAAGGTGCACTTCGATAACCGGCAGGCCAATAGCGGCAATAGCGTCCCGCAGGGCCACCGAAGTATGCGTATACCCGGCAGGGTTGAACACTACGCCGGATGCCCAATTGCGCGCTTCGTGCAGGGCGTCGATTAGAGCGCCTTCGTGGTTCGACTGGAAGCTGCGCACCTCCACCCCCAATCCTTTGCCCAATTCAACCAGGCGCCGGTTGATCTCATCCAGGGTCAGGCTGCCGTAAATAGCCGGCTCACGCTGGCCCAGCAGGTTTAGATTGGGACCGTGCAAAACCAAGATCGAGTGCATGTTTCCTCCGCTCGTCATCCACCTCTATGCCCAGTTTAACTTCACCCACTCTGACCGGCAAGGCAAAGCGCACTTTACTGCCGGCGCGTTTCTTGTCCAGTGCCATGGCCCGCAGGATTTTATCCGTTTCGAGATCCGTTGGAATTGTCGTAGGAAGGCCCAGGCCCGCCAGTAAGCCGGCAATCATCTGACTCAAGCCGGCCTCCGCCAGCCCCATCTCTTCCGCCAGGCGCGCTTCGACCACCATCCCGATTGACACAGCTTCGCCATGCCGCAGGCGAAAGCCAGACGCCAACTCGATGGCATGACCGACAGTATGCCCCAGGTTCAACGCCGCCCGCTGGTTTTGTTCGAAAGGATCGGCTTCGATCACCTGGATCTTGACCGCCATGCCACGCCGGACGATTTCAGGCAGCCGGGCCTGCAATTCCTGGGGGTCATCCAGGTTTTTCAGGCCGGCGCAGCATGCCAGCAGGTAGGGGTCAGCCAGCAGACCGTGCTTGACCGTTTCAGCCATGCCACTGCGCAGTTCATCTATAGGGAGAGTCGCCAGGGTCAGGGGATCAGCCAGTACCAGGGCCGGGGCATGGAACGCTCCGACCAGGTTTTTCCCCTGCGGCAGGTCGACCCCGGTCTTCCCGCCCAGGCTGGCATCCACCATGCCCAGGAGGGTGGTCGGCGCAGCTACCCAGCGCACCCCGCGCAGGTAGGTGGCAGCCGCGAAACCGGCCTGGTCGCTGACCACGCCGCCTCCCAGGGCTACGATGGTGCTATTGCGCTCTACGCCGGCAGCCATGAAAGCTTCCCACAGGCTGGAAATGGTTTGCATGGTTTTATGGTCTTCACCGGCCTCAATCAACGCCAGACTTACTGCGTATCCACTGCCCTGCAGGGCTTTTTCCACCCGCCCGGCGTATAAAGCGGCAACATTTTTATCGCTTACCACTACGACCGGCCCCGCCAGCCGGCGCTGGAGCAGCAGCTCGCCCATGCTGTCCAAACCACCCGGCTGCACACGCACATCGTATCCCTCTGAATACGGATTTTTGGCTTCTGCCATCCCCTGGATGTGGAACATACCCAGGCGGATTTGCGCTTCCCAGGCCGCCTGCTCGGGGTCCAGCCGTGCGGTATCCAGTTGAAGGGAGAACGAAGCGTAATGGTCTTTGCGCTGTTCGAGCAAACCCTTCAACCGGGTAGAGGCATCTCCGGCCAGCAACGGGCGCAAATAAGCGCCGCTTTGCAGGCGCGCCGACAGGACATCTGGCGAGGCGTCCAGCAGCACGACCGGGGCGCAGTCTTCCACCAGGCGGCGGGTCTCGCTATTTACCAGCGTCCCTCCTCCCAGGGCGACCACCATGACTCCCTCTGCCAGCAGCCTGTGCAATTCGGCCTGTTCATAAGCGCGGAAAGCAGGTTCACCTTCTATCGAAAAAATTTCCCCCACGTTTTTACCCAGGCGGGTTTCGATTTCCCCGTCCAGGTCGTGAAAAGGCAGGCCGAGGTTGCGGGCTAACAGGCGCCCGACGGTGCTTTTCCCCGAGCCGGGAGGCCCATAAATGAAAAGTGTACCGTTTTTCATACCGGCCACCAGGTATGCTCCAAGGCGTCCATGGGCAGATCAGGCAGGCGCATCTGGCGTAGGTCCGCGAAGCGCGGCAGCAACTCTGCCATAGAATCACCGCCCAGTTTTTCCAGCAGGGCGTCTGCCAGGACGAAGGCCAGCATGGCTTCTACCACAACCACGGCGCGCGGCACCGGGCAGAAATCGGAGCGTTCATATTGGGTTGGAACCGGCTGCCCGCTGGCCAAATCGACCGTTTCCTGGGGAGACAGGGTGGTGGCAATCGGTTTCATGGCGGCGCGGACAATTAGCGGCTGCCCGGTGGTGATCCCGCCTTCCAGCCCACCGCTGCGGTTAGCTGGCCGGACGAGCCGCTCGCCATCCACCTGGATCGGGTCGTGTACCTGTGTGCCGGTCAGGCGGGAATTTTCAAAAGCCGGCCCGATTTCCACACCTTTGATAGCCTGGATGCTCAGCACAGCAGCTCCCAGTCGGGCATCCAGGCGCCGGTCCCACTGCGTGTAAGAACCCAGGCCGGGCGGCAGCCCCAGCACCGCCACCTCGATCACCCCGCCCAGGGTGTCGCGCGCCTGCATGACCTGCTGGATGCGAGTATGCATGGCCTGGTCGGCTTCAGGCTGCGGACAGCCTACCTCCGATTCCCGCCCCTGGCGGATACGCTCTGCCAGGTTTATATCTTTTAAATTGGCGGCGATTTCGCCAATTGAACAGACGTACCCGCCCACCTGGATGCCAAACTGGGCCAGAAACAGGCGGCAGGCGGCGCCAACCGCCACGCGCGCGGCAGTCTCGCGGGCGGAGGCGCGCTCCAACGCCGGGCGCAGGTCGGAGTAGCCATATTTGACCGCACCGGTCAGGTCGGCGTGCCCGGGGCGCGGCCGGGTAAAGGGCGGCACGGCTTGGCCGCGCCATTTCTCGTGGTCACGGTTGGCGATTAAAAAGGCCAATGGGGCGCCGGTGGTCAGGCCGTCCATCACACCGGACAGGATTTGCGCCTGATCGTATTCGATTTTCATGCGTGGCCCGGCGCCAAAACCCTGCTGGCGGCGCGCCAGGTCCTGGTTGATCGCCTCGGCTGCCAGGGGCAATCCGGCTGGCAGCCCTTCGAGGATGGCTGCCAGGGCCGGTCCATGCGATTCGCCTGCGGTGAGAAAGTGTAGAGCCATCATTTACCTCCCTTCGAGCGCAAGGGGGAACAGTTTTGCCATGCGCTGCATGGCTTCGGCCAGCCGTTCCGCCGGAACGGTCAGCGAGATACGCACGTAGCCTTCGCCATTGTCGCCGAAGACCGTCCCAGGGGTCAGACTGACTGACGCTTCCTCCAGGATTAAATTTACAAAATCCAGGCAGTTCCAACCGGCAGGCACGGGGCACCACACGTAAATTGAAGCCTGCGGCAGCAAGGCCGGCAGACCGAGCGCATTAACCGCCTGGACGACGATGTCCCGGCGCAGGCGATAGACCTCATTACGTTTGGCCAGCCAGGCCTGGTCGCCGGTCATCGCCTGGGTGGCGGCAGCCAGGATGGGCAAAAAGTGACCGCTGTCGACGTTGGTTTTCAAGGTGAAAAATGTTTTCAACGCCTGGGCGTTCCCCACCAGGGCTCCGACGCGCCAGCCGGCCATGTTATGCGATTTGGACAGCGAATTGAACTCGACCGCCGCCTCTTTGGCGCCGTCGATTTCCAATAGACTGGCTGCGGAGTAATTGTCGAAGGTGACCTGGGTGTAGGCGGCGTCGTGGCACAGCAGCAGGCCATGCTGGCGGGCAAAAGCCAGCGCGCCGGCGAAAAATTCTCGGGAGGCCACGGCGGCGGTGGGGTTGTTGGGGTAATTGAGCCACAACAGCTTGGCCCGGCGGAGCACACTGGCCGGTATGGCCTGCAAATCGGGAAGAAAATGGTTTTCCAGCCGCAGAGGCATGAAATACGGCTCGGCCCCGCATAAAAGAGCACCGCGCGTGTAGGTCATGTATCCGGGGTCGGGGACCAGGCTGACGTCGCCAGGGTTCAAGAAAGCTGCTGAAAAGTGGAAGATACCCTCTTTAGAACCCAGCAACGGGACAACCTCACTATCTGCATCCAGGCTGACCCCGTAAACGCGCCGGTACATTTCCGCCCAGGCAGAGCGCAGAGTCTTAGGCCCGTGGTGCGGCTGGTAGCTGTGAGTGGTCGGCGCGGCGGCGGAATGGGCCAGGGCTGCAATGATCGGCGCAGCAGGCGGCAGGTCGGGTGAGCCTTCGTCCAGGCGGATTACATCTTTCCCTGCTGCCTGAAGCGCCTCTATCTTAGGACCCAGCGTGGCAAAAAACGTCGTGGTCAACAACTGCATTCGTTGAGCGGGAGGTATCATATTCTCTCCATTGGGAGCGCAACCGCAGCCCACATGGCTGCCAGGGGGGCGGCCTGACCCGTCCAGGTCTCGAAGGCTACTGCAGCCTGCTCAACCAGCATGCCCAGCCCGTTGGCAGCGTGAAGGCCGGCCGCCCGCGCCTGGCGTACCAGGGCGGTCTCGGAAGGATTGTAGATCAGGTCGTACACGCCGGCCCCTGGCGGGAAAGGCAGTTCTGAAGGCCAGGGGCTGGATTCTACGTCGGGGAACATGCCCACTGGGGTCGTATTGACGATCAGATCGTAGGCGCCGGCAAGAGCATCCGGCTGCAGCGGTAGGACATGGATGGCCGGCCCTGTCCCTGGCAGGCTGGCTGCCAATGCGCTGGCCTGCTCTACCCGGCGGGCAGCAATCCACACCCGCCAGCCGGCATTTGCCAGGGCGTAGACCACCGCCCGGGCCGACCCGCCGGCGCCCAATACCAGGGCCGTCTGGTTGCCCGAGACGGTAGCTGCCAGGCCGTTGCGCCGCAGGTCGGCCAGGAAGCCGGCTGCGTCGGCGTTGTCGCCGGTCAAACGGCCAGCTTTTAGAAAGATCAGGTTGGCGGCCCCGATCGCCGCGGCGGTGGGGGCCAGCTCATCCAGCAGGGGCAGCACGTTTTGCTTGTGCGGGATGGTCACGTTCAGCCCGTGCACGGCGCCCGCCGCACCCGTCCGCACCTGGTCGAGCAGTTCAGCCAGGCGCGCCTGCCCTTCCGGGAAAGGCGGCACCGGGTAGAGCTGGTATTCGCCGGGCAGGTTCAAGGCGGCCAGGGCGGCATTGTGCAGCCTGGGCGAAAGGCTGTGGCCGAGCGGCCAGCCCACCAGTCCCAGGAGTAGAGCTTTTTCCCTCATTCAACTACCAGCTTTCCCCCCAGCGCCTGCAGCGTCTGGGTAAACTCCGGGAAGAACTCCTCGATGATCTGTGCATCCTGGATGGCTACCGGCGCCTGGGAGGCCAGCCCGGCCACCGCCAGCGACATGGCTAGGCGATGGTCGCCGTGCGGCTGGATCGTGCCACCCTGGACGGCCGTCCCGCCCTGGATGGTGAAACCATCCGGATGTTCGACGGCCTGCACGCCCAGTTTGCGCAGCTCTTCACACAGCACGGCGATCCGGTCGGATTCTTTCAGGCGCAGTTCGGCCGCCTCGCTCACCGTGGTAGGGCTGGAGGCATACGCGGCGGCGATGGCAAAGATGGGGAATTCATCGATCATACGCACCACCTGCTCCCCAAAGATGGTGGCGCCGTGCAAACGGCTGTATTTCACGTGCAGGTCACCTACCGGCTCACCGCTGCGGTTGGCCTGCGAGGTGATGCAGATATCCGCCCCCATGCCGAGCAGAGCATCCAGCAAACCTGTGCGGGCCGAGTTGAGGCCCACTTCCCGAATGGTCACCGCTGAGCCGGGGGTGATCAGGGCAGCGACGATTAAAAATGCCGCCGAAGAGAAATCGCCTGGAAGGGCCATGGCAAGCGGGGAAAGCACCAGGCCCTTGGGTGGGGTCAGGCTGGTCTTGTAGAGCGGTTTGCCGTCCTGGTAGCCTTTCTCGCTGGTAATCGAAACCCCCATGCTGCGCAGCATGCGCTCACTGTGGTCGCGGGAAGGGCCGGGCTCAACCAGGGTGGTCGGGCCGCTGGCAGCCAGAGCAGCCAGCAGCAGGCAGGTCTTGATCTGCGCGCTGGCTACCGGCAGGCTGTAATGCAACGGGCGCAGTGGGAAGGCCGAGGGGTGCAGGGTCAGCGGCGCGCACCCACCTGGAGCCTGGATGGCCACCCCCATCTGCTGTAAAGGCTCGACGATGCGGTCCATCGGCCGGCGGCGCAGTCCGGCGGAGCCATCCAATGTGGCAGACACCCCGGCGGCTGCCAGCGCTCCGGCCAGCAGGCGCATGGTGGTGGCCGAGTTGCCGCAGTCGAGGGCTTCCGTTGGGCTGGACAACCCGCGCAGTCCGCGCCCCTGGACCACCAACCTGCGGTGCTGGCCGCCCTGGTCTTCCAGCCTCCAGACCACCCCCAGGGCGGTCAGTGCTTCCAGCATGGCCTGGGTAACACCGGAGACCAGGAAATTCTCGATCCGGCTTTCCCCTTCGGCCAGGGCCGCAAACAAAGCTGCCCGGTGGGAAAGGGATTTATCGCCCGGAACGCACATCACGCCTTGCAAAGGGCTGCCGGGAGAGGAGATCAGGTTCATGAAACTTTTCCTTGTTGAATGGATTGAGATAGGATTTGTTTACGCCGGGCGCCTTCCCCGAGCAGATTCTCGAGCGCGTCGAATTCTCCCTGGGCCAGCAGACGCTCGATCCATTCCAGGTGCTCCCTGAAACTGCGCAGGCTGTCGAGGACTGCTGCCTGGTTGGTCATTAGAACGTCCATCATGAGGTCGGGAGGGGAAACTGCCAAACGGGTGGTGCTGCGGAAACCCGGTCCCGCCAGCGGGGCGGTTTCCATGGGAGTAATATAGGCCAGGGCATTCGCCGCCAGGTAGGGCAGGTGGCTGGTGGCGGACACCCAGCGGTCGTGAGTGGCCGCGTCGATCCACAGCGGGCGGGCGCCGATGCTGGCCGCCAGCCATTCGGCAAACCGGCGGGCATGCGGTGTGGTGCGCGGCGAGGCAGTGAAAGCAAAGGGCGCCCCTTGAAAGAGACGGGCATCGGCGTTGGCAAGGCCGGATACTTCCTTACCGCACATCGGGTGCCCTCCCAACGGGTCGAAACGTTCAGGCAGCAGTTGCATGGTTTGCATGATTTTTACTTTGGTCGACCCTAGATCGATAACGATGGGTGAGCCATGGTGCAGTCGCGGCAGCTCATGCAGGAGGTCGATGATGGCGTTCACCGGGGCGGCCAGTACAATCACGTCCGCCTGGGGCAGCAGGTCGGCCGGCTCGACCGCGGCCAGGTCAACGATGTGCTGCTGCCGGGCCAACTCCACCGTTTGTGGGTCAGGGTCGATGCCCAGCAAGGCGGCGCATTTACCCTGCAGCGCCATTGCAAGGGAGCCGCCCATCAGGCCCAGGCCGAGGATCGCCAGGCGACCCGTAAAAAAGCCAGGATCATCGTCGGGCATCTCAACACCGTCCTACGTCGCGGGCGATGGCGCGCACCTGGGTGACCAGGATAGCGAAACGTTCAGGCTTGAGCGACTGCCCGCCATCCGAGAGCGCCTCAGCCGGGTTGGGGTGCACTTCAACGATCAGCCCATCCGCCCCAGCCGCGATGGCGGCGCGTGCCACAGGGATGACGTATTCCCATCGGCCTGTGCTGTGACTGGGGTCAAGGATGACCGGCAGATGGGTCAGCGACTTCAACACCGGCACGGCGTTGATATCGGTGGTGTTACGCGTGGAGGTTTCAAAGGTGCGGATACCCCTTTCGCACAGGATCACGCGCCGGTTGCCGTGCGACAGGATATATTCAGCCGCCATCAGGAGCTCTTCGATCGTGGCGGAATTGCCGCGTTTCAATAACACCGGCTGCTGGCTTTCCCCAGCGGCATGCAAAAGGGAGAAATTCTGCATGTTGCGCGCCCCGATCTGCAGCACGTCGGCGTACTTTGCCACCAGGGGCACCATTTCAGGGGCCATCACTTCGGTGACCACCGGCAGGCCGGTGAGCTGGCGCGCCTCCGCCAGAATTTCCAGGGCCTCTTCACCTAGCCCCTGGAAAGCGTAAGGCGACGAACGCGGCTTGTAGGCGCCACCGCGCAGGGCCTGCGCCCCGGCTTCCTTGACCGCCAGGGCGGTTTCCAGCAACTGGCTGCGGCTCTCCACTGCACAGGGCCCGGCGATCAGCACCACCTGGTCACCGCCTATCTGGATCCCATCCAACCGAAAAACCGTATTCTCCGGGATGAACTCGCGCGAAGCAATTTTATAAGGGCGTGAGATCGGCACAATGCGGTCGATGCCCGGCATATAGATAAACTGCTCACGGGTTTTGATCGGCTCGTTGCCTACCACTCCAATGATCGTGCGCTCCTCGCCTCGCGACAGGTGAGCCTTAAAACCATTTGCCTGTATGCGTACAACCACGGCATCGATCTGTTCCTGGGTGGCTTCGATATTCATAATAATCATCATGGTATCATCTCCTAAGCGACTGAACTGCCAATAAACGCAGAAGAATTCAGGTCGGGGCGCAGCCGCGTTGCTTCCCTGAGGTAGACGTGCCGGATGGCAACCTGGGGAAGCTCCGTATTCCAGTGCAGCAGCACGCGGATGCAGCGAGGCAGCCCCTCCGGTACCGGGATCTCCTGTGCGCACATTAAGGGCACATCCGTCCAGCCCAACTCACGCGCCGCCTGGGCCGGGTAGACCGCCCGCAGGTCGGCGGTGGTGGTGAAGATCACGCTGGCGATATCTTCCGGCTGCAGGGCAGGGTTGGCCTGGAGGATGGCTTCCATCAGCTCACGCGTGGCGGATAGAATTTCTTCTGCCTGGTCTTGGGCGGCTGTTGTGGCGCCGCGCACACCTCGTAAACTCATAGCACCTCCTGAAAAAGAAAGATAAAAAAACACGATGCCGCTGGCATCGTGTTCAGTGTGAAAGAGGGGTCTCTCGTCCGCTTAAACTACATCGCCGGCAGCCTGTGGCTTCGGGTGCCGTAAAAGTAATAATAGTAAAAGCGGAAGGAGAATTGTTTAGACATGTTTTTTATAGGTCGAATTCGTTCAATTCTACATCAAACATCCAGCTTGTCAAGTGAAATGCGCGATTTAATCTTGTGATAAGGATAAGAACCCAGGATGCGCAGCATCAGCGCATATTCCCCCAGGTGAGCCAGCGCCCGCTGCACCACCGGGTCGAGGGTTGAGCCGTAAAAGTCGATGTAAAACAGGTATTCCCAGGGGCTGCCGACCAGCGGGCGGGACTCCATTTTGGCCAGGTCGATATCGCGCAGGGCAAATGCGCTCAAGGCTCTGAAAAGCGAGCCTGGGACGTTCTTCAAGGTGAAGACGATCGAGGTTTTGGCGTCTTTCTCCGGCTGGACCGGCTGGCGGGATGTGACCAGGAAGCGGGTGAAATTAGCCGGATTATCTTCAATGTTTTCGGCCAGGATTTGCATGCCGTACAGTTGGGCTGCCCGGCGGGAGGCGATAGCAGCCAGTCCCACATCATCCTGGTCGCGGACCATCTTCACACTACCGGCCGTATCATAGACGGCCTCAGTCTTTACTCCAGGCAGGCTGTGCAGGTAGCCGTCGCATTGGGACAGGGCCTGGGGGTGGCTGATCACTTTTTTGATCCCGGCCAGGCGGGCACCCGGCTGGCCGATCAGGCAGTGGCTCACCCGCAGGTGATGTTCCCCCACTACCCACAAATTATTGCGCATGAGCAGGTCGTAATTCTGGTGGATACTGCCGGCCAGTGAATTCTCGATGGGGATGAAGCCGTAATCGACCCTGCCTTCACTGACGGCGGCGAAGACCTGCTCGAAGGATTCGCAGGGCACCGGAACAACCGCCTCGTTATTGAAGTGTTCGAGAACGGCTGCCTCAGAATAAGCGCCGGGCTCACCTTGAAAAGCAATCTGCATCCGCTAATTATATCTCAGGCCTCCCTGAAGCGGTATCCCACACCCAGCTCGGTCAGGATGTAATAAGGCTGGTTGGGATCCGGCTCGATCTTGTGACGCAGGTTGCTGATATTTACCCGCAGCAGGCTGGATTCATCTTCGTACCCGCTGCCCCACACCTTCTGGATCAACTGGCGGTGGGTGATCACCTTGCCAGCGTTCTGGATCAGGACGCGCAGCAGATCAAACTCGGTCGGCGTCAGGGTGATTTCTTTCTCTGCCAGGGTAACCAGGCGACGCGGCAGGTCTACCCGAAGGCCCTTGATGGCGAAAATAGGCTCTTGCACCTCCGGCGAGGTGCGGCGTAAGACCACACGCATGCGCGCTATCAGCTCACCCACGCCGAAAGGTTTGGTAAGGTAATCGTCTGCGCCGGCATCCAGGGCATCGATCTTGTCTTTTTCGCGGTCGCGCACCGACAGGATAATTATGGGGATCTGACTCCACTCGCGGATGCGCCGGGTTATTTCAACGCCATCGATATCCGGCAGTCCCAGGTCCAGGATCATCAAATCAGGCAGGTGTTGGGTCACCACCTCTAATGCCTGGGTGCCGTTACTGGCTTCAAGGACTTCGTATTGTTGTGCTTTCAAAGAGGCCCGTAAGAATCGCCGGATTTCAGGTTCGTCATCTACCACTAATATTCGAGAGTTACTGCCGGTCATTCTCGCTCCAGTTCAGCGTTTTCATAGGTGGATAGGTAAGGTAAATGTCATGGTAACGCCCCGGTCAGGGTTGTTTTCAGCCCAGATGCGCCCACCATGCGCCTCGATAAAACCCTTGCAGATGGACAGGCCCAAACCCGTTCCGACCATCAAGGCGTGGTGGCGCACCCGGTAAAATTTGTCAAACACGCGCTCCAGGTCTTCAGGAGGGATGCCGTAGCCATAATCCCTTACTTTGACTACCGCCTGGTTGTCCTTGACCTGCGCCCAAATTTCGATAGGGCTGTCGAGTGAAGAATATTTGCAGGCATTATCCAGTAAATTGGACAGCACCTGGGCGATGAGCATGAGGTCTATGGATATGGGGGGAATATTTTCTGCAATGTGGATTTGCAGCGGGTGGTCGCAAAGGCGTTCTTGCATCTGGTTGATCACACTGCCGATCAGGTCCTGCACGTCGGCCAGCTCACGGTTAAGGTGGATCGCTCCGGCCTCGAGGCGGGTCATATCGAGCAGGTTTTCGACCAGCCGGTTGAGCTGTCGCGCCTGGCCGGTGGCCGATTGGATCAGCTCCAGCCGGGTCGCAGAATCAAAGCGGCTCTTTTCTTCGCCAGATTTTTCCGATTCTTCCAGGCTGGTCAGGACGCCGGTGATCGAAGCCAGGGGGGTTCGCAGCTCGTGGGAAATCGAGCTCAGCAGCGCCGTTTGCAGCTTTTCCTTGTTCTGCAGCAGCTCGCCTTGAGCAGCCGTTTCCGCCAGAGAAGCGCGTTCAACCGCCAGGGCAGACAGGTTGGCAAACCCCTCCAGGAGCATGCGCTGTTCAATGGTTAGAATATTTTCAGGTTCCTTTGGCCTGATTCCCAACACACCCACTGTGCCGCGGGCCGTGATCATCGGCATGTAGCGAATGGAGGAAGCAGTCAGGGTGTCGGTGGCCCAGCCCGCCGACTGGTTATTCTTGAATGACCAATCCGCGACTGCCAGCTCAGTTTCGCTGATTTCAAAGCCAGGCGTGGCGGCTCTTTTCACCAGTACCTTTTCCGCCGGGAGAAAGATGGCCACATCCCCTGGGAAGGTCTCACTGATATTGCCGATAATGGCGGCGAAAACTCTTTCCAATCCGACTGCGCCGGTCAGCTCACGGCTGAAGCGGTTGACCGCCTGGGCCTGGCGGTTCCTTTGCTGGAGCGCTTCAATCTGGTCGCGAAGCATGGCAGCGAAGTTGCTGATGATGATACCTACCAGCAACAGACCGGCAAAAGTGAGCAGATACTGCGTATCGCTGACCCGGAAACTGAGATAGGGGACGACGAAGAAAAAGTCAAAAGTCAGCACGCTGACGATAGAAGCCAGGATGGCCGGACCCCTGCCCAGGTAAACTGCCGCAATCACTACCCCCATCAGGTAAAGCATCACCAGGTTGGTCGGGTCGAGGAATTTGCTGAGGGGATAACTGATTGCGCTCACCAGGGCAATCAGGCCGAGGCTTTCGAAATAGCGGATCAATGGGCGGTGAGGGGACCATGGCTTCAGGATTTCACTGCGCGGCTGCTCGACCTCTTCGCTGACCACGTATACATCGATTTTTCCGCTTTCACGGATGATCTGGTCTATGACAGTGCCGCGCAAGACTTCAAACCAGCGCGGGCGCAGAGGTTTGCCAGCCACGATTTTGGTGATGTTATGCTCGCGGGCAAATTCGATGACCGCCTCGGCTACATTTTCCCCCGGTACATTCACGACCGTGGCGCCCAGCTCTTCGGCCAGGCGTAAATTACCGCGCATACGCTGGCGGTTTTCGGGTGGCATGCGCAGGTGCCCGGGAGTCTCCACGAAGATCACGAACCATTCAGCGTTCAGGTCATCCGCCAACCGGCGCCCGGTGCGCACCAGGCGTTCGCCCATCGGGTGAGAGCTGAGGCAAACCAGGATGTGATCCCTGGCAGGCCAGGGGCCCGGGATAGCGCGCGACTGCATATAATTGAGCATCTGGCTGTCCACCCGCTCGGCGGCGCGGCGCATGGAGAGCTCGCGCAGGGCCGTCAGGTTGCCTTTGCGGAAGAACTTCTCCAGGGCGAGGGCAGCCTGGTCGGGTATATATACTTTGCCTTCCCTCAGGCGCTGCATCAGCTCGTCAGTGGGCAGGTCGACCAACTCGATCTCGTTGGCTTTATCCACCAGGCTGTCCGGCACGGTTTCGTGAACCACCACGCCGGTGATCTGCTGGACGACGTCCTTCAGGCTTTCCAGGTGCTGGATGTTGACCGTGGTATAAACGTCGATCCCGGCGTTGAGCAGTTCTTCCACATCCATGTACCGCTTAGGATGGCGCGAGCCGGGCGCATTAGAATGCGCCAACTCATCCACTAACACCAGTTGGGGGCGGCGTTCGACCACCGCGTCGATATCCATCTCGGTCAGGTTGGCGCCGCGGTAATCTATTCTACGCCGAGGGATGACCTCCAGGCCTTCGAGCTTGGCTTCGGTCTCTTTGCGCCCGTGAGTTTCAATATAGCCGACCACCAAGTCCACGTCCTCTTCTTTACGCTGGTGGGCGGCCTCGAGCATGGCGAAAGTTTTTCCTACCCCGGCGACGTAGCCGAGGAAAATTTTGAGCTTGCCGCGATTTTGCTGCTGCTCTTCTTCGTTTATTTGAGCCAGCAACACATCCGGATCGGGACGTTTATATTCTTCTGGCATGCCTCTATTTTAGCTCATCCAGCGCCAGATTCAACTCCAGAACATTAACGCGCGGCTCGCCGAGAAAGCCCAGCATACGCCCCTGGGTATGTTGGTTAATCAAAGCCATTACATTATCTAATGATAGGCCGCGCACCCGGGCGACGCGAGAGGCCTGGTACTGTGCGGCAGCGATGCTGATATCCGGGTCCAGCCCGCTGGCAGAGGCGGTCACCAGGTCAACCGGGACGGGCCGGGTATTGGCCGGGTCGGCGTCATGCAAAGCCTTCAGGCGCGCTTCAACCTGCTTCAGCAGATCCGGATTGGTAGTGGCATAGTTGCTGCCGCCGGATGCAGAAGCATTATAAGGATGATCCCCGGTCGCCGACAGGCGCCCCCAGAAATATTTGGGGTCGGTAAATTCCTGGCCAATCAGGGATGATCCAATCACCTGTCCGTTTTGTACAATCAGGCTTCCGTTGGCCTGGCGCGGGAAGATCACCTGGGCAATCCCGGTGATCGCCAGCGGATAAATGATCCCGGTAAGAACAGTCATCGATAAGAAGATAATTAAGGCTGGTTTGAGTTGTTTTAACATTCGAAATCCTTTATGAACGCAATCAATCGTTCCATGTTCCTGTTAAGAATGAGATGCTTCAAGCGAGTTCCCTTCGGAGTAAGAAGGTCTTTGTTTCGGATCCGGTGGTTTTGCTTCAGCCATTCGCACCCGATCGAGCGCTGAAGCGGTTTGCCTCAACATCGTCTGCAGCATGAGATCATCTTCGGAAGGCAACGAAATGATCCCCTGCCAAATATCGATCTCACCAATCAACGCTGGTCCAGAAATAATGGCAAGCACCCGGTCTGGTCTACCATGTGGCGCAAAAGCCTGTCCATTATTCGTACGTGCGGTAAATGGCTGGGTTCCCCCATCTCCGGTGAGATGGACTTGCACACCTTCCGCCAGGTACTTTTGTTGGATCTGGTTTGCAATGGCCTGGGCAATCCCTTCTCGGGTCGGCTGGTTGGCTATAGCAGCCACCATTTCATACAAAAAGGTGGCTTTCCGCTCGCGTTCTTGTTCCTCCGTCAGGATCGAGTAGATCCGCCCGACAACGAGGATAGCCATAGCAATGAAGAGGAACAATAGCAGCCATCCCTCCAGGCTGCCGATGTTGAACGTTCCGTAGGGTGGAATGAACAGGTAATCGAAGGACAGCGCCGCGGTTAGGGCAGCACTGACCCCAGCCAATTGTCCCCAACGCACCGTACACCAACCAATCGGCACCAGGTATAGAATAGCAATCACACCCTCTCCCAGGGTTTTTGAGCCAATCAAAAGCATCACCACGGTCAGGGCGAAGACAACTCCGACGGATACCAGGGCGTGAGCAATTCGGGCAGGTGAAATGTGAATGTTCATCATCCACCTCAAACCAGATGGAGCGCTACCAGGAGCATATCGATGAGCTTGATGCCAATGAACGGGGCGATCAACCCGCCCACGCCGTAGATCAGCAGGTTATCCCGCAG
Source organism: uncultured Chloroflexia bacterium (assembly GCA_963820415.1). Lineage (GTDB taxonomy): Bacteria > Chloroflexota > Anaerolineae > Anaerolineales > Anaerolineaceae > CAWFZT01. The sequence goes on from CAWFZT010000008.1 coordinate 947,259, forward strand.
CAGCTTGGCTGCGCCGACTGCCCGGTAAGGCACGCCGCGCAGCGCCAGCGGGATCAGCATAACGATGATAATGGCGTTGAAGATTACCGCCGAAAGAATGGCGCTCTCAGGGGTGGCCAGGCGCATGATGTTGAGGATGCCCAACTGCGGGTAAGTCGTGGCAAAAGCCGCCGGGATGATAGCAAAGTATTTCGACACGTCATTGGCAATGCTGAAGGTGGTCAACGCCCCGCGCGTCATCAACAGTTGCTTGCCGATTTCCACGATCTCAATCAGCTTGGTCGGGTTGCTTTCCAGGTCGATCATGTTGGAAGCTTCCCGTGCCGGCTGCGTGCCGGTGTTCATCGCCACGGCCACATCGGCCTGGGCCAAGGCCGGAGCGTCGTTGGTGCCATCCCCAGTCATCGCCACCAGCCGCCCGCCGGTCTGGTAATCCCGGATCAGGGCCAGCTTATTTTCAGGGGTCGCCTGGGCCAGGAAGTCATCCACCCCTGCTTCGGCGGCGATGGCCGCGGCAGTCAGCGGGTTATCCCCGGTGATCATGACGGTCTTGATGCCCATCTTGCGCATCTGCACGAAGCGTTCCTTCAAGCCGCCTTTCACGATATCTTTCAAATGGATCACACCCAACGCCATATTGTTTTTCGCCACCACCAGGGGGGTCCCGCCGTTACGGGCGATGGCATCGACCGTGTTGCGTAGTTCTGTCGTCACGCCGCCATCCAGATTTTCAAGGTAAGTGAACATGGCGTCCGGCGAGCCTTTACGGATGTGGGTGGAGTCAAAATCGACCCCGCTCATGCGCGTCTGGGCGGAGAAGGGGATAAAGTGCATGCCCTGCGGCGCTTCGGTAGTGGCGCTGACCGTGCGCCCTCTCAGGCCGTATTTCTCCTTGGCCAGCACGACGATTGAGCGCCCTTCCGGGGTTTCATCCGCCAGGGAGGCCAGTTGGGCGGTTTCAGCCAGTTCTTGCGGGGTGGTCTTCCCGACCGGGATGAATTCAACCGCCTGGCGGTTGCCCATGGTGATCGTGCCGGTTTTGTCCAGCAAGAGCACATCCACGTCCCCGGCAGCTTCGATGGCCCGCCCGGAAAGGGCAATCACGTTACGCTGGATCAGGCGGTCCATCCCGGCGATGCCAATGGCGGACAGCAAGCCGCCGATGGTGGTGGGGATCAGACACACCAGCAGAGCCACCAGGACGGTGATGGTTACGGGAGTGCCCTGTCCGGCGGCCACATTCACGCTGTACAAAGAATAAGGCAACAAGGTGATGCACACTCCCAGGAAGATGATCGTGAAAGCCGCCAGGAGGATATCCAGGGCAATCTCATTGGGTGTTTTTTGGCGTTTGGCGCCTTCTACCAGGGCAATCATGCGGTCCAGGAAACCTTCGCCCGGCCTGGCGCTGACTCTGATCACCAACCAGTCGGACAGGATGCGCGTCCCGCCGGTGACGGCGCTGCGGTCGCCGCCTGATTCGCGGATGACCGGGGCCGATTCGCCGGTGACTGCCGCTTCGTCCACCGAGGCGATCCCTTCGACGACTTCGCCGTCAGCCGGGATAATATCCCCGGCTTCCACCAGGTAAATGTCATTTTGCCGCAGCAGGGTCGATGGGGTGGCAATATATTCAAGCGGGTGCACGCCTTTAGCGGGTGCTTTTGGCAGCTTTTTGGCAACCGTCTCTCTGCGCGTGCGCCGCAAGGCCTCGGCCTGGGCTTTTCCACGCCCTTCAGCTAGCGCCTCGGAGAAGTTAGCGAACAAGACGGTGAACCACAACCAGATAGCGACTGCGCCGATGAAAGCCGCCGGCGCTTCGCCTTTACCTGCCAGCGCCTGGATCCACAACCCGGTGGTCAGCACGCTGCCGACTTCCACGACGAACATGACCGGGTTGCGCAACTGCACGCGCGGGTCGAGCTTGATGAAAGAGTCGACGATCGCCCGCTGGTATAATTCTGTTCTAAATGATTTTTGTTTCTTTAGCGCGTCAGACATAGTTAAGCCCCAATCAAAATCAGGTGTTCAATAATCGGTCCCAGGGCCAGCGCCGGGACGAAGTTCAGAGCGCCGACCAGGATGATCACACCGATCACCCAAACGATAAAAAGTAAAGAGGTGGTAGGCAGCGTACCAGCACCAGTCGGGATTTTCTTCTTGGCCGCCAGTGAGCCGGCCAGGGCCAGGGTAGGCACTGCCAGCCAGAAGCGACCAATCAGCATGGCCAGCGCTCCGGTGAGGTTGTAGAAGACTGTGTTTGCGTTCAGACCAGCAAAGGCGCTGCCATTGTTATTCCCCTGCGATGAGTAAGCATAGAGGATCTCACTGAATCCATGCGAGCCCGGGTTTAAAACTGAGCTCTGGCCGGCATTCAGGAGCACGGCTACGGCGGTCAGCCCCAGGACAGTCAGGGGCATGATCAGGATCAATAGCGAGGCCATCTTCATCTCGTAGGTCTCGATCTTCTTGCCCAGGTATTCCGGCGTTCGGCCAACCATCAAGCCGGCCACGAAGACGGCCACGATCACGAAGACTAACATGCCATATAACCCGGAACCCACTCCCCCGAAGACCACCTCACCGAACATCATCATCACCAACGGCACCATGCCTCCCAGGGGGGTAAACGAATCATGCATCGAATTGACCGATCCATTCGAAGCGGCTGTGGTGACGGTAGCCCACAATGAGGAGTTCGCCAGCCCAAAACGGACCTCCTTGCCTTCCATGTTCCCGCCCGGTTGGAGATTCCCGGCTGTCTGGTCCACTCCCAGGGCCGTCAGTTTTGGATTGCCGGCCGCTTCAGCCGTGTAGGCTACCACAATCAATGCCACCAGGAGGATCAGCATGGCAGCCAACAAAGCCCATCCCTGGCGCGTGTCGCCGACCATCTTCCCGAAGGTATAGCACAGCGCGCCGGAGATCAACAAGATGGACAGCATTTCAAGAAAATCCGACAAAGGGGTGGAGTTTTCGAAAGGATGGGCAGAGTTTACGTTGAAGAACCCACCTCCGTTCGTCCCTAGCTGTTTGATAGCGATTTGAGAAGCAGCCGGCCCTACTGCGAGTATTTGGGTGGATATGGTTTGATTATTTTGGCCCGCTTCCGGCTGGATCAGCTTGGCCGTGAGGCTGGGCGAGAACGTCTGCACGACGCCCTGAGATACGAGCGCCAACGATAGCACGATCGACAGCGGCAGCAGGATGTAAAGCGTACTACGGGTCAGATCGACCCAGAAATTCCCTAAATTGCGTGTGTTGTGACGAGTAAAGCCTCGGATGAACGCAATCAGGATCGCCATGCCAGCCGCGGCAGACACAAAATTCTGAACGGTCAGGCCAACCATCTGGGTCAGGTAGCTTAACGTCGTCTCGCCGCCGTAGCTCTGCCAGTTGGTGTTAGTGATAAAGCTGACCGCAGTGTTCAAGGACAGGTCCGAGGATACCGCACCCATTGCCATGGGGTTAAGGAACAAAAAACCCTGTAGCCGCTGCAGCAAGTATAAGAAGATAAAACTAATTGCACTGAATAGCAGCATTGCCGCAGTGTAGATTTTCCAATCCATTTCATCTTCCGGATGGATGCCGGCCAGACGGTAGGTCAACCGCTCCAAAGGGGCGAAGACAGGTGTGAGAAATGTGCGCTCGCCCTGGTAAACCTTCGCCATGAACGATCCAAGCGGCTTGGCAAGCAGCACCAGTACGACGAGATAAAATATAATTTGAAGCCAGCCAGAAAGTGTCATCCGAACTTCTCCGGTTTTAACAAGGCTATAAACAGATAGATCAGCAGCGCCAGGGCAACTACCCCAACAATCCAATATAATGCGGACATCTCTTATTTCTCCTTCAGCTTTTCCAAAGCGTCAACCATCCAGATACAGACTGCAAAGAATGCAACCACAAGTAACACATACAAGATATCAATCATAATTACCTCCAATCGCCATCCAATATACTGCGGTTCTCTGGATTGCCGTGGTAATCAGATTTGGGTGTGAGCGTGCGTACGCAGCTCACACCCAAATGGGATTCCACGGTAATTTGAGATATATGCGATGGTGTTAATCGAAAATAAGCGGAGGTGCAAAACTTCCGTTTAGTTATTGATAGCAGAATCCCGCCTGTCGATCATGGCGGGATTCGTGGATGTCCGTGTACGAAAAAGGGGGGTTCCGGCAGGCGGTCTTAACCTTTACCCCAACCTTTCGATGATTTCCGGCGTATCGCTGCTGCCGGTTCCAACCAAGCTTATTGTTTGCTTAGTTTATTGATCACGGCTCCCTTATTGGTGATGGTTAGCCAGACTTTTCCACCATCTTTTGTAAAAGTAACGTCCATCAACAGACCGTTGAGCTCATTGCCGGTGCCGATTACGTAACCAGTGTCGGTGGGGACCAACACGAGCTCGTTTCCGGACGGGCGGGCCATCCACAGCATGTTATCGTGGAATTTAACCGTCCAGCCCAGGTCATAATTACCCAGGTAGGCTGACACTGTGTTTTTGCTGACTGTGAAGGAATTAACCGAGGCTGACAGGGTATTCAGTTGGATGTCGTGCGCCTGGAAAGCAGCCAGGTTCTGATCAGCAGATGGGGTGGGGATATTGTAGATTTTTCGCAGCAGATCATCCCGCACAGCGGCAGCAAAATACTGCCCGGGCTCGCTGTTGGCAACCACCAGGATGCCCAACTTATCCTGCGGGATCAGCACCATCTCGGTTTTGAAGGAATCCATGCTGCCTGAGCGGTAGAGCGCCGGAGACCCTTGCAGGTTGCCGACCATCCAACCCATGCCATAGGAGGTGTTTGCATCCACTGTCACCAGGGGTTTCCTGGTTTCCGCCAGGTCTTGCGCCGAGACAACTTTCGCGCCGCCCGGGACCGTCCCATCGTTGAGTTGGACGATCAGGTAATTGGCCATATCAGTCAGGGTACTGCAAATGCCGAAAGCTGGCGCGCCGGCGTGAACCTGGGCGTCCGGCATCTCGAGGAGTTGTAAGGTGCCCTTGGGCAGATAGTAACCATACGAAACCGCATAATTGCTGCTGACCTTTGCCGGATCATCGCAAACAGCAGTGTGTTGCAGGCCGATCGGGTCGAAGACGCGCTGTTTAATGTCTGCGGCGAAGCCTTTTTCGAGGTCAGCCAATCCGGTGCCCTTAGAAATCAGGCCCAGATAACCAGCAGCAGCAAATAACTGTGGATTGTAAGCAAAGGTCGAATTCCCGGCGTTCTGTAAAGCAGCCAGATCGGCCAGGCTGCCAAACAGGTATTTGGCAGTCCACAGGTCGGAATAAAGCTGGATTGGGTTAGACCCCAAGCCGGTGCCCATATCGAGCAGTTGGCGCACGGTGACACTCTGGGTCTGGGCGCTGTCTGCCAGCTTGAAACCCGGGTAAATCTTGGCCACCGGGGTATCCCAGGTGAACAAACCACCTTCCACCTGAGCGGCGACCATCATGGAAGTAAATGATTCCGAGGCCGCCCCGATGCGAAAGACGGTATCGGAGGTAAAGGGTTTCTTGGTCTTGGTGTTGCGCACCCCAAAAGCCGAAGAATAAACGATTTTCCCGTCCTTGACCACCGCGACTGCGCCGCCAGGCGCCTGGTAAGCCTGTACTTCATTCGTCAGGGTGGCGCTGAAATCCTTGAAGACCGCATCGCTGACATCGGCCGGCTGCGGAACCGGGGCAGGAGTAGCGCTGGCAGCCGCGACTGACTGGGGCGGCTGGGTAGCCTTCGCCGCTAACTGCGGAAGCTTGATAAACGAAGGCAGGCAGGCTGAGAGCAGCAGGGTTCCCAAAACGAGGGTGGAGAGTAGGATTCTGAAGCGTTTAGGCATTTTTCCCTCCCGTTAAAAGGAAATACAGTTCAGTATATTATAGGTTCTTTAATTCATTTTATAATGGAAGTGCAAAATAAATCAAGCTGGAATAGAGTGCAAGAAAGGGGATGGAGGAGGGTTATCGATGAGCGATCAGATTGCCAGGTATAAATCCGACCGGGATGCTTTCGGCCATATGCTGCTCGATCACTTCAAAGGCGAAGAAGCCCTCGAAATCATCGAACGGGAAGATGGATTCATCGATCCAAACGATGGATGCAAAGTTTATTTTTCGGAGTTCAAGGATTGGCCTCTCTGGGAACAAGAAGCTTTACGCAACCTGCTGCCTGGGCGTGTTCTCGACCTGGGCTGCGGGGCCGGCAGGATGGAGCTTTACCTGCAGAGCCAGGGTTTCGAGGTGGTTGGAATTGACAATTCGCCCCTGGCGATTGAGGTTTGCCACCGGCGCGGGGTAAAAGACGCTCGCCTCCTTCCGGTCACCCGGGTCAGCTCAGAGCTAGGAATCTTTGCTAATATCTTGATGATGGGCAACAACTGGGGTCTGATGGCTAACCGCCAGCGCGCCAGATGGCTGCTTGGCCGGTTTTATGGCATGACTTCTTTTCCAGCCCACATCATCGCCACATCGAACGACGTTTATAACTCCGACTCGCCCTATCACCTAGCCTACCAGGCGTATAACCGAGAAAGGGGGCGTATGACCGGTCAAATCCGCATGCGCGTTTGTTACCAGATGTACCGGACCCCCTGGTACGATTATTTGATGGTTTCCAGGGACGAAATGAAAGAGATCCTGGAAGCGACTGGCTGGCGTGTGAAACAGTTCATCGATTTGCCAGGAGCTATGTATGTAGCGGTGATCGAAAAAGAAAAATAGAGGCCTTGTAATTTGTCTCCCGGCATGCTATCATACAACCGATAATACAGAGTTCAGGATAGGTTGAAAAGGTGTAATGATTGCAGATCGTGGGCATCACGCATGCCCACTTCGTTTACCGGCCAGGAGTTTGTGATGGAAGACAAGTTCGATCCACCCGCTAAAAAGCGAGGTTATAAAGAAGAAATAACCCAATCTACGGAAGAGATTGGAGCAAAGGGGCGGGGGGCGTCTGAATTAGATGAAATCCAGGATACCAGCGCGGCTTCTGATGCCACGTCTAAGATGGACCAGGACACCATTAACCTGCTGGATGAGGACAGGGTTTCAACCGGCGGCTGACCGGCCAGCCGTAGATTTCCCGCTATCCGCATTCGAGGAGATTGAACCGATGGCAATCGAAACTGGCCTGGTTGGCGAACTGAACCTGACCGTTCAAGACAGTGACACGGCGCGCGCTTCGGGTGGGGAAAACCTGCCGCCGGTATTCAGCACCCCCCGCCTGGTCAGCATGCTAGAGCGCACCGCTCACAGCGCCATCCTACCTTACCTGGCAGAGGGGCAGAGCAGCGTGGGGGCGTTGGTCAATATCTGCCACCTGGCGGCCACTCCGGTGGGTATGCAGGTGCGTTTCCGGGCCGAGCTCTTAGAGGTGGATGACCGCCGCCTGCGCTTCAAAGTCGAAGCGTGGGACGAGCTGGATAAGATCGCCGATGGCGAGCACGAGCGTTTCCTGATCGACCTGGCGCGCTTTAAGGAACGCGTGGAGAAAAAAGCCAGATGGTCAAAAAATGACCCGGCCAGGGCTGGCGGCATAATAAAGGTTCTTTATTCAGGCAGGTTAAAGCGTTCGCGCAACTGCTTGCGGGCTGCCACCCGGTTCTTGTAATCGGCAATTTTCCGGGGGTATTTGCCCGCCGCAGCCAGCATATCTTTGAGCATGACGGCGAAACTGCGCCCTTCGTCATCCACCGATAGGCCGGTACTGCTGACCGCCGCTCCCCACACCACGTAGCCGACCAGCAGGCCAACCAGGGCTGAGACGATCCAACCCAGGTTAATCCACATCCCGAAGCCAAAAAACAACAGAGCGGCAGCCAGCCAGCCGATCCAGGCCAGGGTCAGGCCGCTTTTGAAGACCCGGATCTCTTGGCGGGTTGGCCTGTCCAGGATGGTGCACAGCCCCAGGTCGGCTGTATTCCAGGCGATCGAGCCGGACGGTTCGCTGCGCAACAGGGCAGCCAGCGGCTCGAGCGCTGGTTGGCCGATTTCTACCAGGGCATCCATGGCTAAATAATGAGAACGGGGATTGGCCAGGGTGGGTACCAGCAAGTCAACCGCCGCCGCCCCATGCCGCGCCATCACCCTGGCAACTGCCTGGCGGGCATGCAGGTCGGGGTGATCGAGACCTTTGGCCAGCCTGGGCAGCGCGGCTGGCCCGAAGGCAAACAAGATCAGCTCGATGCGCTGGTTCAACGGGTCTTCCGGTGGGATCATCGATAGAGTGCCCGGCTTATCGAACCGCCGGGAGAGCGGATCGAGTCGCGCCGCCAGGCCCTTGCGGTTTCCCAGGGCTTCGACAAGAGCCGGAACAACCACCGGCCCCATGGCCTTCAGCTGGTCAGTGGATTGGCTGACTTTACGTTTATTGTCGCTTTCCAGGTCGTTCACCAGGGGGGTAATGTCGGTGACTGCCATCATTGCTTATTCCTCATCCAACTGTCTCGAAGGGCGCCTGCGCCCGCTGCCATGGATATAATAAAAGATCAGTGCAAGGATCATACCTGGCAGGCCGGCAGTTTCCAGGCCATTCAGCGCCTGCACACCGGCCAGCGCATCCGCATGGATGGGTCGGCGGGAAAGATCTTTTTATTGGAGGCATAACTGAGCCGGCGACCGGCTCAGGGTTTCAACATCACCTTGATCGAAATCTTTGGGCTCTAAGACGAGCTGGAAGGCTTCCGGGAATTTTTCCAGCTCGTATTCGTGGCTGACGATCTCGCCGGCCGGTACCTGGCCTTTGGCTAGCATGTCCATGGCCAACGGGTAGCAATACGGCCCCAGGTGCGAGCCGTGAATGTTGAGCTCCTTGGTGTCGCCGATGATGGTCCAATCGACGGTGGTGGGCTCGTTAAACACGCTGAACTGTACGAAGGTCCCCAGGCGGCGGATCATGCGCAGGCCCTGCACGACGCCTTCGGTGTGGCCGGTGGCTTCGATGTACACGTCACAGCCGTAACCATCCGTCAGCTTGAGCACTTCGCTTACTACGTCGACCTCGTGAGGGTTCATCACCAGGTCGGCGCCGCACTTGCGCGCCATGGCGAGGCGGAAAGGCTGCAGATCGAGGGCGATCAGGCAGTCGGGGTTCTTCAGGCGGGCGGCGGCGACCATGCCCAGGCCGAGCGGGCCGCAGCCGGCAATGACGACCGTGTCGCCCAGCTCAAGGTTGCCGCGTTGTACGGCGTGGATGGCGCAGGCCAGCGGCTCAATGTAGACCGCCTGGCGGATGGACAGCGAGCGTGGCACCTTGTGGTTTATGGCGTCGGCCGGGAAGAGCATATACTCCGCCATGGCGCCGGGCGTGCGCTGGCGGAAACCGTACACGTCGTGCTTGCGGTCGCACATCCAGTACTGGCCGCGCTTGCAGAAGCGGCATTCCCAGCAGGGCACAATTTGCTCGGAGATGGCCCAATCGCCCAGGGCCAGGCCGTATTTTTCGGCGGCGCCGGAACCCAGGGCGACCACCTCGCCGACGAACTCGTGGCCAGGCGTGACCGGCGGCTGGCAGTAGGCCGGGCGGTATTCATCCCCCCAGAAGAGCGGGGCACCGGAGAAACACTTGGCGTCACCGGCGCAGATGCCGGCGCCCAGGACGCGCACCAACACCTCGCCGGGTTCCACTTGCGGGACGGGGATTTCTTCCAACCGGTAATCGTAGGCCCCATGGCACATCACCGAGCGCATGGTCTTGGGCAGCTCAATCGGCGAACGCGGAGCGGGCATGGCTTATTCCTTCTTTCAAGGTGGGATGGTTCTGATAAAGTTCATCAATAACCCATTTCTTCCTTTACCTCTTCTGGCAGCTCCCTCTCGGTATCAACAGTAATCGGAGCGCCGCCGTACTTTACGTAAGTGACCTGTTTTCCACCGTAGCTGGTAATGCGCACATACGTGCCGCCATACCTGACCACGGTAACCGGAATTCCCCCCTGAGCTACGAAGGTTACGTATTCGCCTGATAGAACCTGGTCAGTCACATTAACCTCCAGAAAAAGGGCCGGTTATCAAAGTTCTGTTCGCCTAGAGTCTATTCAATTCTTGGGCATTCGTCAACAGGGAGGTTCTCTGGGAATTACCGCGGCGAACATAATAAGATCCTTTGTAGTGCAACTGCAAAGGATGGTGACCGGTCCTGATTATATTTACAGACCCCTTCGATAGGGTATGCGGTTGCGGTGATAGTAAGTGCCGCCATGCCCGGCCAGGTCAATCACAAATGCAACCCCCAGCACAATCCATTCGTAGCCCACGATGCCCCCTGGGAAGAGAAAGAGATACGCCAGGGTCGTCCACGGCAGGAAAATGCCGCCCAGCAGCGGCCAAACCCAGTAAGGGAAGGCAAGGTTGCCCGGCAGAGCCCAGTTCTTAAAAGCCAAAACGAAGAGTGGCTGATCCGCCAACCACCAGAGAAAAATGGCGATGCGTGAAACGAATACTAGAAGAAGAGTGGTGATACAGCACATGTTTGCCTCCTGATAGAAGTATTACTACTGTTCTTAATTGTATTTGAAAGGGGCTTGAAGAGTCCTGTATGAAACCTGTTAAATTCCTAAAAAAAATTCTCAAATGGATTTGCCGGCCGGGCACCAGCCTTACCACTCCTGTAATCGCATTTCAGAAAGCTCACCGCAGAGAAGCGGAGAACACAGAGAGCCCCCTAGGCGGCGCTCGCCAGAGCCCGGCGGTATACCAGCAGGCTTTCGGCGATGAAAACCAGCAGCGCCAGCCAGATGATGCTAAAACCGATCAGACGAGTGCGGTCGAAGGTTTCCCCGTACAGGTAAACTCCGCATAGGAACTGCAGGGTAGGGGAGATGTATTGCAGCAGCCCCACCACGCTGAGCGGGGCGCGGCGGGCCCCGGCCGTAAAGAGCAAGAGGGGGACGGCCGAGGCGATGCCCGACCCGACCAGCAGCAGGCTGGTAGCCAGACCAGCGTGGCCAAAGGCGCTGGTGTGGCGGCCTTCCTCGAAGAGCAGGTAGCCCAGGGCGGCGATCGACATGATACCAGTTTCCATGGCGACCCCCGGCAGCGTCTCGAGAGGGGTGATCTTTTTCACCAGGCCGTACGACCCGAAGGTGAGCGCCAGCACCAGGGCAATCCAGGGCAGCCCACCGTGGCTGAAGGTCAGGTAGATCACCCCGGCCGCCACCAGGCCAACCGGTAGCCACTGGAGCGGGCGCAACTTTTCCCGCAGGAAGATCATCCCCAGCAGTACGCTGATGAGCGGGTTGATGAAGTAACCCAGGCTACTGTCGACGATGAACCCGGCGTTGACCGCCCAGACGAAGACCAGCCAGTTGACCGATAGGAGCAGGGCGGTGAGAGTGTAAACCAGCAGGTTGCGCCGGGTGAGAGCGGCTTTCAGGGCGGATAACTGCCCCTGACCTACTGCCACTATGGTAAGTAAGAAAAGAAAACACCAGACGGCGCGGTGGGCGGTGATCTGAAAAGGAGGCACACTTGAGAGGGTTTTAAGCAGGACCGGCAGGAAACCCCAAATCCCATAGGCGGCGGCAGCGTAGAGGATACCTTTGTTCATGGCCGGACTAATTGTAACCGAAAGCTTTATTTTACGATAATTGTTTTCTCCGCCATCACGATATCCGGGATATCCCAGTCTTTCTGGTCGGCCAGCGAGCGGTAGGCGCGGCGGTAGATCAGGCGCACGTGGATGGTTGCTTCCCCCTGGGCCGGCATGCCGAAAACGTACAGGCTGGTATCGCTGGCGTAGGGAGCCAGACGGTTGTCGCTGACCAGGCGGGTGGGGTTCCAGTAAGCGCCGCTGGGCGAGAGCTCGGTCCACAATTCGGCCAGGACTTTGGCAAAAACTTTACCCGGCAGGCCGGCGTAGTAGCCCTGGGCGGGATCGCCAACCCCACCCCAGATGGGGACAGTTTCGCCTTGCAGGAAAGTCAAGGGCTGTCCCTGCGGATTGGTGGCTTCTACCAGCAGTATCAGGTGGCGCAGGGGTAAATCGGTGGGCACATCGTGGCCGGTCTTGTCGTTGGTGATCTTTACGGTCACGCTGAGCTGGCCAGCCGGCCGCCGGGCATCCACGGTCATGGTCAAGGCGTTCTGGAGCAGGGGCAGGCTGGAAGCGCCGGGGAAGGTATGGGCATGGATGGCCAGCGGATCGCGCTCGACCCCACCTTTGCCAGGGGCCACGTTGGTGAGCGGCTTGCCATCCAGCAGAGTGGGAGACGGGGTGTGGCAGTCCTGGCAGGTCTTACCGGTTTTGGGGTCGCTGTAAGGGCTTTGCAGCCATTCGCCATAGGAGTTATATACCAGGGTATTCCAAAAAATGCCGTAATGGCAGGCGGCGCAGAACTGACCCTGGCTGATCAACGGCAGGCGGGTATCTTCCATGGGCACATTGTCGTCGGCAAAGGTGCCGAAGAAGAGCTGGTAGCGTTGCTTATCGGCGGGGAAGGGGCGGCGCAGATCCAGCGAAAGTACGCCCGGCATTTCGGCATAAGGCAGGCTGGTCTGCGGGTCGAGGAGCACACCGCCGATCTTGTGGCAGAAATCGCAGTGGATGCCAAATTTATCTACCCCGCTGACCTGGTTGGGATCGACCCCGTAGGGATTGTCGATAGCCGCCCCGGGGATGTGGCAGGCGGCGCAGTTGCCGGCCGTGGTGGGAAAATCCAGCTTATAGCCGGGGCCAAAGTAAGGCTGGCTCAAGTCGGGTGGGAGCGGCACACGCCCGTAATCGCGGGTATCGGCGTAGCGGGTGAGCGGGCTGTGGTGGCCCTGCAGGTCGGTGCCGTTGTACATGCTAAGGAAGCGCGGGTTGACGGCGGATTTACCGTGGGCGTCGTTATCCAGCCAGACCTGGGTAACGCCCGGCTTGCACGAGTAGCAGGAGTTTTCGCCGGTGGGCGGCACCCAGGTATAGGTGGGGTTGTCGTTTGTTTGCACCAGGCGCAACACCAGGTGGATGCCAGAAGCCGGAGGGATGACAGATGCCTGCCCGGCGCAGTAATACTTATCCTTCCAGGCACTGACGGTCAGCGGTTGGCCGTTATCGAGGCCTGACATGCTGAAACGACCCTCTGCATCCGTCAGCGCAGTCCGGGTGGTAGCCTGGATACTGACCTGCGCCCCCGCTACAGGCGCCCCGTCCTGGTCGACCACCTGACCGGTAAGCGTGCCCGGGGCAAGCGGCATCGACAGAATGGCGGTCAGGGTGGGCATGGGCGCCGGGGTCGGAGAGGCGGTCAAGGGCGGGGAAGTGCAACCAAAAAGCAAGGAGGTCAGCCCAGCCAAAATCAAGATCAAGGCCCACACAGGAAAACGGTCCACAGTTCTACCCCTTTTTCGGTCGGCTTTTGCGCAGCCGTTCCCATCCCAGGCAGCCGAAGACGAGCAAGACCAGGGGAGCCGGGGCGCGGCAGACAGCCGGGAATCTTGGCCCCGGGGTAGCCCCAGGGGAGGTAGGGGCTTTCTGAGTGGCGCTTTCTGGCAGGGCAGCCGGCTGGGTGGCCTCTTCGACCTGAGCCGGCGCAGTGGGCGAGGGAGTAATAATGGGGGAAGGGACAACGGAGGGTTCGGGAAGCGCCTCAGGCGGTCGGCCGTTGAGGTCCAGGCGGAAGACACCCTTGCCCTCGGTGGCAGCGTAGAGATGCTGTCCATCTGCAGAAAAGGCCAGCGAGTTAACGGAGCGCTGCTCCAGCCCCTGGTTGACGGCTTTCCAGGTTTTACCGCCGTTGGCAGAGCGATATACTCCACTGGAACTGTCGGCCAGGAAGAGCACCTGCGGGTTAGTTGGATCGAACACAATCGAGGTCACGGTGGCTTCCGGGTTCAGGCCTGAACTGACCATCTTCCAGGTTTTACCAGCGTCTTCACTGCGCAGCAAGCCGGCCCGATTGCGCCCGAAAAATAAGAGCTGCGGGTCGACAGGCGAGATGGACACCGAAATCAAGGGGGAATCTTTGGTAAACTGGGGCGCCAACGGAAGCCAGGTCATTCCTCCATCCGTAGTTTTCAGCAAGCCCCGGTTAAAGGTAGCGACGTAGACCGTTTTGGCATCCTGCGGATCGACGGCCAACTGGCTGACGGAGGCATCCTGGGTGTGGACGTCGTTGGCAAAAGCCCAGCTTCGCCCTCCATCGTTAGAGACCTGGATGCCCAGGCCGGGTTGAGTTTTATCAAACCCGCCGCAGGAGAAATAACCGGTGGTGCCAGCATACACGGTTTGCGGGTCGGAGGAGGCAAACACGATCGCCCGGTAGGCGACTAGCTCGGTCTGGGAGGCTACGCTGACCCTGGCCCAGCTCAAACCGGCATCTTGCGAGCGGATGAGACTGTTCGAGCAGGTCAGATCTGCCAATAATACGTTGGGGTTACCGGGCTGCATGGCGAGGGCATGCCAATCGTTGACCTTGAAAGGGGGGAAAGCCGAACCGCTCCAGCTCCCGCCGCCATCCCGGCTGGTGAAGATGCCGGTGCGGCCGACGACATAGACCTGGGAGGCGTGGTCGGGATGCACCAGAATCTGGCGCATCATCGAGCCGGTATAGCCGCGGCTGGCGTCAGTCCAGGTTCTTCCGCCATCCTGGCTGAGGAAGTTGCCGCCGCCGTATTCGTTGGCAAACAGTCGATCGGGGTTGCGCGGGTCGACCTGGAAGTCGATCGGCTGGCCGGCCTGGATGCCGGGCGGCCCCCAGTTGTCATTCTTGGGGGTCAACTGCATCCAGGTGTTGCCTCCATCCTGGCTGCGGTAGATGGCATTGAAGTTGCCGGCATAGGCGATGTTGGGGTCGGAGAGCGAAAATTCAACCGAATTGATCACGTAAGCATCCAGGGTCTGCTTCCAGGTGACCCCACCGTCGATGGACAGGTAGACGCCGGATTGTTCGGGGAAAGTCACACTACCCACCCCGGCCAGGAGGATATCCGGGTTGGTCGGGTCCATGAACAACGTGCCGACGTACAGATTGAGCAAGCCCTGGTTGACCTGCTTCCAGGTCTGGCCCCCGTCGGTGCTCTTGATCACACCTACCCCGCCGGGGATGCCCTTTTTGTAATCGGAGTTGGCGGCCTCGCGGTCGAAAATACCGGTCGAGACGTAGAGCACGTCCGAATTGCGCGGGTCGATCCAGATGTAACGGGCCAGGTTGTCGCCCGACCAGATCTTCTGCCAGGTCTGTCCGCCGTTGGTGGTCTTATACAGCACGCCTTTGGTAAGATCGAATTCCTTGCCGGATAAGGGAGCGCCATTCCACTCCCAGCTCGAAACCTCGGCAGCGGCGTAGACGATATCCGAGGAACGCGGGTCAACGGTAAAACCGCGCACGGTCAGGCCCTTTTCGATAACGCCGTTGTCCATTTCCTTCCAGGTCTCACCGCCATCCAGCGATTTGAAGATGCCGCGTTGGCCCTGGGTGCCGGTCCAGACGATGTCGGGTTGGTTGGGGTCGATAGTCAGGCAGAAGATAGGGATGTCTTCACCGGTTTCGCCGGTGCGGGTGGTAATGCCTTGGTTGTCAGGTGTCCAGCTCTGGCCGCCATCCAGGCTCTTGAAGACACCGGCCTTGGCGTCGGTGACGAACATGATGTCGGGATTGTCGGGGCGCATGCGGATGTCGTAGCCCAACCCACCCAGCGGGCCGCCGGTGCGCAACCAGCTTAGGCCGGCGGGCAGGGTGGGGCAAGCTGGTGGGGGCTGCGCCGGGGGCGGCAGGCGTCGCACCTGTGGGGGTGAGATCGCCGACCTGCACGTCATCCACCCACACCGTATCGCCGCCCAGCGATTCGAAGGCGATCCCGCCGCTTTCCAGGGGCTGCGGGTCGGTATAGCTCATGACCGGCTGCTGGTCGACGGAAACGGCCACTTTCCCACCGGAAGCGCTGATTTCCAGCGTGTGCCAACCTGCCCCGAGCGCCGGTCCGCTGGCCAGGTTGTTGAAGAAAGTATCAGGACCGGTCTGCTTGGAAAGATACAGGTTGTGGCGGTTAACGCCGATGAAGTAACGCGCAGGCCCCACTAACATGACGTTAGCATGCAGAGAGGCGTCCCCGTCTAACTTGACCCGGAAGCGCAGAAAGTAATCGTTCCATGCCCCGGCGGGCATCCTGGCCCAGACGTGGCCGGCGCCCTTGAGGGCGTAGCCGCTTTCACTCGGCGCAATTGCCCAGCCGTCCTCGAGCTGCCATTCGGGGGCAGAGCCGGAATTGAAATCCTGGCTGTAAAGGAGATCTTGAGCCGCCGGAGAGGCGGAAACCGGCCGGGCGGGCAGGAAAGCTGGGGAAAGGGCCAGGGCGAGAAGCAGAATGAAGGGTGGAGAAGGGATTTTTCTCATTCTCGATTACCTCCAGGTGAGTAATTCCCTCTATTTACTGGGCTGGTTGGCAAAGAAGAAAGGGCAAGCCCACCACAGATAAACGCAGATGGATACTGATAAGAAGGGAGATAAAGACGGAGTCGAATTGTTCCGCGAAAAAA
>CAWFZT010000009.1:0-428329 GCA_963820415.1 uncultured Chloroflexia bacterium
TCAATACCAACTCACGACAGTTGAAAAGACGCCCCACCTTATCCATCAGCCAGCCATCTGGGGATCTGCAGCATGGATAATTGCCACATTGACCGGTAAATTTCCCCCACGGTTATTGGCATAATTGATGATCTGATCGATGGCTCTCTGCCGAGTCCGCACTTTATCGGCCATCTGCAGCAATCCATCCCGCAAAATAACGATTGGCTTGATGTTCAGGACGGATGTCAGGGCGGTTTGCAGCGCGTTCACCCAGCCCTTCATCCTGGCAAAATTTAGCATGTCGATGGTAAAGACGACGGTTAGCCTCTCGAGAAGAGTTCTCCAATTTGGTCAGGATGTCCTGGACAGAAATGCCGGCCCAATCCAACAGGCGGGCTTCGCGGCACATCATCGCCAGGATCGCCGACCCGGCCCCTGAATCGAATGGAAATACGTTGATTTCATTCCTCAACATGACTATTTCTCCTCGACCTTCTCAAGGTTTCCTAACTCTTCACGTAGAACCAGCACGGTCCGGTGATACAGGCTCTTTATCGCGCCCTCGCTGCGCCCCATAATGATTGCAATCTCGGCATTTGAAAGATGCTCCACAAATTTCAATATCAGGAGCTGTTGGCGTTCGGATGAAAGGTTGCGTATTACCTTTAGCAACTTTTCCCGCTCCTGAGATTGTACCATCACCTGCTCGGGATGCTCCGCTGGATAATGCAGCTCGGTGTGGTCTTCTAAAGGCACTTCATGCCGCCGGCTGTTATCCCTGTGCCAGTTTGCAACCAGGTTGTGAGCAATACGGTAGAGCCAGGCAGAGAAAGGTACGCCCATACTACGATACGTACCGATGTGACTTAAAGCACGATGAAATACACGTGCAGTTAAATCTTCGGCATCCAAAGGGCTCCCGGTCCGATAATAAATGTAGTTGTAAATTCGCACTACATAGCGCTCATATAAGACGCTAAAAGCTTCGGTATCTCCTTGCACGGCGCGTTCGAGGGCGACTTCGTCGGTAATTTCGGCCATATTGAGATACGCTAAACGCTTCTACAATCTATAACACCACAATAACCAGGGAGTTTCGAGAGGCTCATGTGACCTACCGTGATTAGCGGACCTCCAATGCCAGCTTGACTGCATTATAAGCATCGACAATGCCGTAGCCCACCCCATCGTTGGGAATCTCATTGCCCACACAGGGATCCAGGGTGCCCTGGTAAGGCCGGGTGGACTGGTCCAGGATTTTTACCGTCTGGTCGATGTTGCCCACCAGTTTGGGGTTGGCCGACCACATTAAGGCTACTACACCGACTACATGGGGTCCGGCCATGGATGTCCCTGAGGCCACGTAGTAGCTGCCACCTGGAAAAGAGGATAAGACGCCATCTCCGGGCGCAGCGATATCTGGTTTTTGACGGTTGCTGCCATCCACGGTCACCGGGCCCTTGCTGCTGAATTTTGCCAGTTGCCCATCCTGGTTCACGGCCCCAACCGAATAAACCTGTCCATAGATGGCCATCGGGTCGGTCACTGAGCCACAGCCAGAATAACCGGAATTTCCGGCAGATACCACCACGAATATACCTGCTGCGCGCAATGCTTTTACTGCGGGTAACAAAGATCCCGGGTCGCAACCCTCAACCCACGGGCAGCCCCAGGAATTATTCAATACCTCTGCACCCCGTGAAGGATCGCCGTCTCGGAACGGATCCCCACCCTCGGGGAAAGGAGCCAGCATAAATTGCATGCAGTTGAGGTAGACCGAGGGATTGCCGAGGTTGCGAGCCAGGTTTACGCAGGCAATCCAGGTGGCCCCAGGGGCCACGCCAACATGTTTGCCAAGGATTGTGCCCAGGGTATGCGTGCCATGCCCGGTGATGTCAACCGGCTGGATCGACCCGTTCCAGGGGTCCAGCCAATTGTAATCGTTCTGGCCACCCTTGCCGCGATACTGGTCAGCTAGCTCAGGGTGATCGCCCTGTACGCCTGTGTCCGATTGGCCGACGACCACTCCCTGGCCGGTCACTCCCAGTTCTTTCCACACCCGGTCAGCTTCAATCATGGTCAGGTTCCACTGTGGCTGGCTGGGGGCAGTATTGGTATCTCCATGCGCCGCCGGAATAGGACCTGGCAGCGGGCGCAGGATGGGGTTATCCAGGACGCGATCTACCTCCGGGCGAGTCATCATCCACAAGCGTACCAATGGACCGCCTTGCACTTCAAGCGCATTGACCAGGTAATAAGGCGTATAACGAATCCCCACGCGTGAAAGGTCCTGGCGCAAGCCAGCTTAAGTCTGATCAGCATGGGCAACCAGGGTGTGGTATACATTGGCCCGGCGCTGGTTGTAATCACTGATTTTGGCCGCTGAGGAAACGTCAGCCTGGTCGCGTAAGATGACAAAAATCCGGTCGCCGTAAAACCCCGGTCGACCAGCCAGGAAATAAATCAGGAATGCTGCTATCCACAGCCCTACGCTCAGGAATTTGGCTGGACGTTTCAGGTTTTCCAGCCTGCGGTAAAAGACCACTAGTAATATCGTCAGCGCAAATCCCAGGAAAAGCATCGAGAACGCTTCGCGGAAAGCCCAGTCCATCAGCTCACCCGCCCCTGAGGTAATCACCACTTGCAGCTCATCTGCATCGATAAAGAGGAGCGGCCAGGCGATACATAGACCCAGGAATACTGCCACTGCCGGCCAGTTGTTCCTGCCAGCCGCAATGCCAACCCTTCTTAAAAGCACGACCATCCAACCCAGGATGGGAATGCTGAGCGAAAGCACCCACTGGTTCCCACTCTGGCCGAGTCCAGTCGCCAATATGATTAACAGGACCAGGACTAAAAAACCGTTCCCCAGCAAACCTACATTCGATGTGGATGACTCGCTTTCATTTTCCCCGGCCATCAGGCCAGCCTGAAAAATCTTCATCACGGCCATTCCCCCCAGCAAGGCCACTATCAATCCGAGCATAATGTCGGTAGGCGATCCAAGGGCGCCCCACAACAGCCAGGGGAAGACTAACACCGCACTGGCTGCCAGGCCAATATGCAACCCTTGCCAGCCTGGTTTCTCAGTTGGCCGGTTGGATAACGGTCGCAGCTGGGACCACAATCCCAGGCCGAGGAGGAACACCCCAAGGCCGGCGATCTGCAAAGCAGCGATGCTCTGGGCCTCGACCATGCTCACCAGACGAGCCGGTGTCATGCATAACGCCAGCAATCCGCCCAACAACCAGGTGCGGAAAACATTGCGCAGGCGTCTCTCCTTAATCAGCAACAGGATCACCATCAAGGGTACCAACAGGGATGCACTGTATACCAGTTCTACCAGCCAGCGCACGTCCAGGATCTTAAAAGAACCGTCAAAAATACCCTGTTCAATCATCCAACTGCTGAATTGGGCGATGCCACTGGCAATTAAAATCCAGACGATGGTGATAACGTGCAATGCCGTCAATCCACACCCCCATTTTCGGTCAGGTGAGGCCGTTTTATAGGACGGCAAAGGAATATTTTCGTCCATCATAGATCTTACTCTTGTTCGGTTTCCTCGTTTTTATAATCCGGGTTCCTCTGACTATTACCTTGCTGATTTCTTGAGGCTGATATACACTCTTAATAACGGTAAGCAGTCACCCGATTATAGCCGATATTTATCATCCATCACATTGATATTACCGTGAAGGAAAATCTTATGCCTAATGAGGAATTTTCCTGGACAACTAAAGATCAGCTCAAGCTCTTTGCTCAGGCATGGACGCCGGAAGGCGAAGTAAAAGCTGTGCTTGCCCTGGTACACGGCCTTGGAGAACACAGCGGGCGTTACCAGGATGTTGCCAGGACG
This sequence comes from uncultured Chloroflexia bacterium, assembly GCA_963820415.1. GTDB lineage: Bacteria > Chloroflexota > Anaerolineae > Anaerolineales > Anaerolineaceae > CAWFZT01. The sequence goes on from CAWFZT010000009.1 coordinate 3,842, forward strand.
CTCAACCGGGAAGGTTACGCACTTTTCGGCTTCGACCTGCGCGGCCATGGAAGAACAGAAGGACCACGCGGGCATTTCTCTTATACAGCAGCGCTAGATGATGTGGATCGATTAATAAATGAGGCTCAAAAATTGTTTCCAGGAAAGCCTGTCTTTTTATACGGCCATTCAATGGGAGGAAACCTGGTTTTATACTATGCAATGAAGCGGATGCCCACCTGTTTACTTGGGATCATATCGACCAGTCCAGCGCTGGGAACGGCCAAGCCTGTGCCTGGTTGGAAAATCTTGCTTGCTAGAGTGATGAAAGGGATCAGTCCTACGATGCCGATGGACAATGGGATGGATTTGGCAGGCTTATCACGCAATCCCAATATCATCGCAGCTTATAAAAGCGATCCCATGGTGCACCCCCTGATCTCGGCCCGCCTAGGCTGGGATTTGCTACAGAGCGGTCCATGGTTGGTTGAACATGCCGCTGAATTTCCGCCTATTCCTCTCCTTATCATGCAAGGCAGCGCGGACCGCATCGTCGATCCGGCGGCGACAAAGAAATTCGTAAAGAATGTAAAAGGAGATATCACTTTCCAGCTTTGGGCAGGTGATTACCATGAGCTGCATAACGAGCCCAATCGGGATGAGGTTTTCAAGGTCTTGCTGCATTGGCTGGATAAATATTCAATACCTGAGAAAAAGCCCCCCGCATAAAAATTACAAATTTTATGCAGGCTGGAAACAATCATCACTTGACCTCACTCGTTCTCGGGGCTAGAATAAAAACGTGCGCAAGCCTGTTGTCAGACAACAACCTGAAAACAATAAATCCTTGCGCCAGTTTACGCGTCAACCAATAACCCGCTCAAGGAGACTGTTCAATGTCTGATTTTCTGTTTCGCGGCTCACTGGCCGATTTGGATCCGGAGGTCTACAAGCTGACCGAGTTGGAGACCGAACGGCAGTTGCGGAAATTGATCTTGATCCCAAGTGAAAGTACTGCACCGGCCGCCGTTCGCCAGGCGTTGTCTTCGACCTTCCAAAATCTATATGCAGAAGGCTACCCCGATGAGGAAACCCGCCAGATGGATGAAGCAGAGATCCTGGATCACACCGCTCGATTGGCCCATTACCGCCGCTACTCTGACCCGCGTTATTATAAAGGCGTCGAATATGCTGACATCGTTGAGGCCCTGGCGCGGCGTCGCTGTGCCGAAGCCTTTGCCACCCCATCTTTTTCCGCCAATCAATTATTCGTCAACGTCCAGCCGCTTTCAGGAGCCCCTGCTAACAACGCCGTCTACAGCGCCTTGTTAAATCCTGGCGATACCATTCTGGGTTTGACCTTGCTGCATGGTGGGCATCTCAGTCACGGCTCATCAGTCAACCGTTCAGGCAAACTGTATCACGTAGTGCATTACACCGTTGATCCAACCACCGAACAAATCGATTACGCGGCCGTCGAGACGTTGGCCAAAGAGAACAAACCCAAAATCATCATCGCCGGTTATTCTTCTTACCCCTGGGCGCCCGATTGGGCCCGCTTCAGGGCCATCGCCGATACGTGTGGAGCCGTGCTGATGGCGGACATCTCGCACATCGCCGGCCTGATCGTCGCCGGTGTTATTCCTTCGCCGGTTGGCCTCGCCCAGGTAATTACCTTTACCACACACAAGACCCTCTGCGGCCCGCGCGGCGCCTGCATCCTTACCCACAATGCCAGCCTGTGCGCAAGCTTGATCGGGCAGTTTTCCCCGGCGAACAAGGCGGACCACACGTCCACGTCTTTGCCGCCCTTGCCACTACCTTCAAGTTTGCCCGCACCGAACCTTTCCGCCAGCTTCAACACCAAATCGCCAAGAACTGCGTAAAACTGACCAGCCGTTTGCAGGAGCGCGGCTTGCGCATCCCTTACGGCGGAACGAACACTCACCTTGCTAACCTGGACTGCAAGACGATCGTCGGGTCAGATGGGACCACCCTTTCGGGCGATATAGCAGCCCGCATCCTTGACATTGCCGGCATTGTGCTCAACCGTAACACTATCCCAGGCGATAAAACCGCCTTGTATGCCTCCGGCATTCGCTTTGGCACTCCCTGGATGACCCAGCGTGGGCTGGGAGAAGCTGAAATGGTCAAAGTGGCTGACATTATGGCGGACGTACTTCTCGCCTGCAAGCCCTATTCGGTGGAGACACGCCAGGGATTAGCTCAACGGGCCAAACTGGATTTCAACCTCCTCGAAGACGCCAAGCTGCGCAGCCGTGACCTGGCAGAAGCCGCCGGCAAGGATGCTGAAGTCTCACACCATGGCTATCCTTATTTCTTCTTCACTGACGATAAACCGGCTGCCGGCGAAGTCGGCGCAGATTGGATGGCTTTTGACTTGAGCGGAGAAAGCATCCGCCAGTTTGTCAACTACGCCTTCACCAGCGACGTTGAAGCTTTAAAGCCCGGGCAGAGCCATAAAACTTCTCTGACCGGCCCCAGCGGCAGCATCGAAGGTACCCTGACCTGTGTCAGCGAAAAAACCTTCCGGCTGATCGTGCCGGCTTCGAAAGCCGCCCTGGTAAGCGCCTGGCTGCGCGATTTATCCGATGGCTACACCAGCTTCGATGTAGACGTCACCCGCCGGATGCCCGGACCGGTTTATGTGACTGAATCAGACTCCCTGGTGGTCAAACAAGCCCAAGGAAAAACCGTGTATGCCGCCAAGCCATATTTTATCGGCATGAACGGTGGCAGCGGGAAAAGCCTGCCTGAATTTACCTGGAAAGAGGAAGAAGCGGCCGAGATCCGCCGCACGCGCATGAATGAGACACACCGCAAACTGGGCGCCAGAATGGTCCCGTTTGCCGGATGGGATATGCCCGTCGTCTATACTTCGATCACTGAAGAACACCTGGCCACTCGCCAGGCCGCCGGTTTGTTCGACGTTTCCCACATGGGAGTCTACCAGGTCGAAGGCCCGGATGCCAGCGTATTTCTGGATAGCGTCTGCGGCAACGACATTGCTGGCCTGGCAGTAGGAGAATCCTGCTATACCCAGTTCCTCGATCCGGACGGCCATGTCATCGATGATACGCTGGTTTATCACCGCGCTGACCAGAAATACCTGGTGGTGGTGAATGCCTCCAATGATGACAAGGATTGGGCCTGGCTGAACGCAGTCCACGACGGCGAGGTGCTGATCGATCGCAGCCGGCCCTGGGCGCGGGCGTTTGGCCGGAATGCAATCCTGCGCAATCTGCGCGACCCCCAGGCGGGTGCGGATGAGCGCAGGGATATCGCTCTGCAAGGCCCTCGCTCGCGCGACATCCTGCTCGCCCTGGGCTGTGACAGTCAGACTCGCCGGCGCATCATGGCGCTCAAGCGCACCGAGCTGTGTGAAGCAGTTGTAGGGAATTTTGACCTGATTGTCTCACGCACCGGCTATACAGGCGAGAAGATGGCCTTCGAACTATTCGTCCACCCCGACCGGGTAGTTGAGTTCTGGGAAGCTCTCATAAACACCGGCGCCCCTCTTGGCATGAAACCTTGTGGGCTGGGCGCCCGCGATTCTTTACGCACTGAAGCTGGGTTGCCTTTGTACGGTCACGAAATGGGCGGCGAACTTGGCCTGGGCGTGGGCGCAGCCGGGTTCGGAACCTACGTAAAGATCTACAAGCCCTGGTTCATCGGACGGGATGCCTATATCGCCCAGGAAAAAGCTCGCACGGGTGAAGTGATCCGCTTCCGATTTACCGAGAAAGGCGTGCGCCTGGCGCACAACGGCGACCCCGTCATCGATTTAAAGGGCAAGGTAGTTGGCGTGGTCACTTCTTGCTCGATTGACAGCGAGAGTTTCTTGACCGGACAGGCCTACCTGGACCGTAAATATACTGCTGAAAACACTCCCATCGCCATCTTCCAGAGCGCTGCGAAAGCCGCCGGTAAAGCTCCCGCAGAGCTAAAGGCAGGTGATCGTGTCACCTTACCCACTGCGGCATTGGTCGTCAGCCGTTTTCCAAAACTTACATCATGAAACAATTTGCGGGCGCTGGTCGCCCGCATAATTTTATTTGAGATCAAGGAGGTAGAATGCGAACTCAATGGGATCATCGGTACGCCCAGCGCACGCAGCGCATGAAGAGCTCGGCAATCCGTGAGCTTCTCAAACTGACCGAACTGCCGGACGTAATTTCCTTTGCCGGCGGATTGCCAGCGCCAGAAGTTTTCCCAGCAGAAGAAATCCTGGAAGCCTGTACCCGCATCTTACGCAACCAGGCTCACCTGGCGCTCCAGTACGGCTCGACGGAAGGCTACCTGCCGTTGCGAGAAATGATCGCCCGTCACACAGCCAGGTTAGGCTTTGAAGTGCATCCCGACAATATCATGATCACTTCCGGATCACAGCAAGCCCTGGATCTATTAGGAAAAATTTTTATCAATCGAGGTGACCGCATCCTGGTGGAATCTCCCACTTACCTGGGCGCGCTGCAGGCCTGGAACGCATATGGCGCCGAATACGTTCCGGTCGCTTCCGACGAGAATGGAATGGACACCGACGTTCTCGAAGAGGCGCTACGCACGGGGCCCAAATTCATCTACGTCCTGCCAAACTTCCAGAACCCTACGGGCGTAACCCTTTCCCTTGAACGGCGTAGAAGACTGGTAGAGCTGGCCGACCGTTATGGGGTTCCCATCATCGAAGATGACCCCTACGGGCAGCTTCGTTATGAAGGGGAAAATTTACCAGCGGTCGAGGTATTAGATGCCGAATGCCATCCGAATTCCGGCTCATACAGTGGCAACGTCATCTATCTGAGCACTTTTTCAAAAGTGCTCTCACCCGGCCTACGCCTGGCCTGGGTGGTGGCGCCGCCTGAAGTCATCCGTAAGCTGGTACAAGCCAAACAGGGCGCCGATTTGCATACCGCCGTCTTTAACCAGATGATCGCTTTGGAAGTTGGCCAGCACGGCTATCTGGATAAACACATTCTGAAAATCATCGAGGTATACCGCGAACGTCGCGACGTCATGCTCGACGCTCTTGAAGAACACATGCCGAAGGGCGTAACTTGGACTCGTCCGGAAGGGGGCCTGTTCCTGTGGGTAACTGTCCCACCTCAGATCAATACAGCCAATTTAATGATCGAGGCTGTCCAACAAAAGGTGGCTTTCGTTCCTGGGGAATCCTTCTTCCCCTGCGGGGGTGGAACGAATACCATGCGCATGAATTTCTCTTACTCGACGCCCGATGAAATTAATGAAGGCATCTCACGGCTATCCAGAGTGTTGAGGCGGCATATTTAGCCGCTGTTACCACAATTTAAATTCTGCCAGGATTGAGCCACCTACAAATTCGCGTAAGATCGAATTATCCGGAATTAAATCTTCTTTTATCGGTAAAAACCAACCCAGGAATGCCAGCAATCGCTTGGCTTCCACGTATTCCGGTGTACCAAATGGCACCTGGCGCAATAGCGGTTCAGCCAGGGGTCTCAAGCCCGAAAGCTCATAGACCAGGGCAGAATTAAACATTTCATCCGCATTTTCCTGGTAAGGAAAAATGTAGTTCTTTTCACCGCTCCGCACTGATTCCCAACGTTGGATCGTATCCATCGCAGAATATCCACGCGTCCCGGCGTCTCTCACAATGCGCCGGAGCAGCCGGGTATCGGTGGTCGAAATGCGGTTCTGCCGGTCGAGGTTTAACTGGGTCAGGCAGGAACAATAGATGCGGAAGGTCTGGTCTGCCGGAATATCCGGTAAAAGACGCGGTTCCAGTCCGTGGAGTCCTTCCAGGATGATCAACTGCTCCTTACGCAGCTTGATTACCTCACCTGGCTCGCTCCTTCCATCTTTAAAACTATAAAACGGAATCTGCACCTCTTCCCCAGCAATCAGGCGGCTCAGGTGGTCTGCTAATAGGCGGGTATCGAGCGCTTCCAGGGCTTCATAATCATACTGCCCATTTTTATCTTTTGGCGTCCGCTCACGGTCGACGAAATAGTTATCCATCTCCAATGGAAATGGCACCAGCCCTTGCGCCAGGAGCTGGACTGCCAACCGCTTGGAAAATATGGTCTTCCCCGAGGAGGACGGCCCGGCAATCAGCACGATACGCGCCTTGTTCGAGCGCGCCACGATCTTGCCGGCAATTTCTGCAATAAACAGTTCATGCAACGCTTCAGAAACCAGGATGATTTCTCGAATACGATCGGCCTGGATCGCATCGTTCAACGCGCCGACGCTTTCAATCCCCAAGCGGCGCAGCCAGTTGCCGTATTGGCGGAAGGTTGCCAGCATTTTCGGCGATTCCTGGGTGGGAAGCAACTGGGTAGGTGCGTGCCGGCGTGGAAACCTCAGGATGAAGCCCTCGCCGAAAGGCATCAGAGCGAACCACTTTAAATAACCGGTCGAAGGCACCATATACCCATGATGGTAATCCCTGTAATCTCCCAAACGGTATAGCACCAGGTGATCTTTCGTGCGGTATTTCAACAGGCGTACTTTTTCGATTTCACCGCGCTGCTGGAAATACGCTACTGCTTCTGCCAGGGGCACCGTCTGTCGTTCAATTGGCTGGTCAGCTTTGACCAGCTCACCCATGCGCTCTTCCAGCGCCCGTAATTCTTCGATCCCCAGCGGCTGGCGGTCGACCACCTGGCAGAAGAACCCTCCTGAGGAAATGGAATGATCAATCGCTAGACTGGAATCCGGATAAAGGTCCGTGAAAGCTGCTTCGAGTAAAAAGATCAGAGCCCGCCGGTAAATACGCGCCCCATCCGCATCTGACATGCTCACCGGGAGGACGCGTGCATCCACATCGATTGGGTAAGACAGCTCCCGCAGCTCGCCATTGACAATCCCTCCTACAATTGGAGGATTCTCCCACTCCGGCAAATTGCGCAAGAATTCTCCGACGGGAGTGTTACGAGGCCCAGAAAAGACCCGCCCATCTGGCAGGTGAATTTCCACCGTGGGCCGGGGTTTGACTGGCTGGATAAGATTGCTCATTCTTTTGTTATCATCCGAGTAGATATAGTATTTGATTTCCCAATAAACCCACTGATTGTATCATATTAGAAAGTTAAAACTCCACGCAGGTTCACCCCCTCGTGTGTGGTGAATACGTAGGGTGGGTTCGGGCTTCCCGGAAACCCACCAGTTCACCCCACGCGTGTTGGTAATACCGTCATTCTGAGGCTTCTTAGCCGAAGAATTTTCGGTTCACCCCCACGTGCGTGGGGAATACAGCTAGTTCGTCATCCGTTGAATAGAAAAGTGATTTTTGTTTTTGTTGCTGGAAAAAGTACCCTAGGCTGCTGGAATGTATAGATAAGGTCACATTCGTCTCCGAAGAACAGAGAAGAAAGGGATCCAGATGGGCCTACCCTTCTACCCTTCTACACATCTACACTTCTTAGCTACGGCGAATTTGAGATTACCCGGAAATGGCTTAAACGCTAACATAATAGGTTTATTCATTACGATATTGGTCTAAATAATCAAACAAATTTACTTGTTTTTCAAGTGTTTATCAATATAATTAATATTATTTGACAATAGGGGTGTAACTATGGGACTAAACGATTTCATTGTTCTAGATTGTCCTAAATGCGGTGGACAATTAAAATTATTACCGAGTACATTATCCTTGAAATGCACAAATTGTGGAACTGAGTTGATTGTTCGACAGGATGTAAATGGTATCGTATTGGAAATTTATGCCCGCTGTCCTGTTTGCAACAGAAACGACAAGGTAGAAAAAATCACCGCAATTGTGTCTTCGCAAACAAACAGTATGAATGGAGTCACAATTGAAAAAAATGAATATCGAGACAAAGACGGCAGATGGTATACCTCAAGCGAAAAAGTGCCCTTTACTGGTTCTCAATCAACTGTACTAGCCGCAAAGTTTAAGCCCACCCCCAAAACCCATAATATTATCTGAACCTAAAAGTCATATCGGATGTGGGGTTATCACATTGGTTGTATCTATTGTATTAATAATAGCCGATGTGGGTTTTATTAAGGTGGATTTTTTGGTATTATTGGATTTATTGGCATTTTAATTTCAATTTTGATATTTGTAATAATTTTATCAATATATCCAAATGAGAATAAGAAGTATAAGGAAAACCAAGAACAATTAAAGACAGACCTTCCTCAATGGGAAGCTGCAATGAATAGATGGAATAAACAATATTATTGCTTTCGGGATGATATTGTCTTTATTCCCGGTGAAACAAAAAAATAATTAAATGATAAACAATATTCTCACAAATTATTATTGTTGAGATTAGGAAAAGGTAATTAATAACATTTTTCTAATGCCTTAGGTAAATTGGCTATTATTTACTATATCGTCAATGTGTTTGGTAAAATTATCTACAAAAATTCCTTCGCAATGGAAATCAGTTTTTATGATAGGGAGGAAATGAATGACTAATCATCAGATTTCGAATGATGGCACACTAAGAGACTCTAACGGGAGAGAAATAGGTGAGGCTGATTATGGCGGCCATATTTCCAGTGGAGGAAGTGATAAAGGATATATTAACAATGATGACCGTTATATAGACCAATATGGCCGTGATTTGGGTTGGGTTACTAAAGGTAGTGATAATTCAAACTCCAGTGTTGTGGGTAATTTGGCTGGGGGACTTTTGGTTTCAATCGGTTATGTTGGTTTTCAATTACTCTCAGATGCGAAGAAAAACGCCCATACAAAAGTGCTCTTATCTGTGCCTGCATCAATAGGGTTCGACTATTTTTATGATTTATGCTTAGAGGCTGTATTAACTATTAGTTACAACTCGATTAAGGAAAAAATCGATTTTTAAGAACTATCAAAGCGATCGTAAAAGAAAGTTGGTTGGATAGTAGTACGACTTTAGAATTCACTTTTGAGAATTTAGAGGAAACCATCAATGTGCAGCTTTACAGTCACCCATCATCATCGTTACAGGCTGGTGATGGAGGAAAAGGCAAAAAGATTTTAGGGAATATTTTGGATTACATTCAGAGCAAGATACAAGCAGAAAATAGAACTCTCTGTAAACAGCTAAGGAAATAATCAAATATGATCCCCGAAAGCTACTGTCTAAATAGCAAATTCAACAAATATCATTCAGCAAAACAAACTAAAAAACCAAGAACAGCCAGATGATTTCGCCTCAGAATTGTTTACATTTATCCGTAACGTTTCTCGAAAGCAATTCCTTTTGTCTTCCGGTAAATCTAAACAAGCAGATAACCAAAGCCAGGCAAGCTCATTATTCCGGTCTGTCTTGAGAATGCCTTTCAGGATCGGGACGGCTTCGCTCTTATTTCCCGCCTTGATAAGCACAATTGCTTGTTGCAGTTCATCATCGGTCATAGATCCCTCCTTGACCAATTCTCCCTCTTAGTGCTATTACAGCGATTATATACCAATTGGAGATCATAAGATACAGATTAGCTCCAGAAATCTGCATCTGGAGTGACAAGTGTATCTTATGGGAAACGATATTTCTTTTACGGATTGGCTGACATCAGAGATGAACCAACGTGGCTGGTCTCAATCGGATTTGGCACAGGGGATGTGCCTTTGGGGAAGACGTTGATTGTGGTGTCGCATAGCCCCCTACCTTGAGAGATAATTTCTACTGTTTCTTCCTGCGTCTTGAAAAGGCAAAGATGCCGTAGGCCATCACTATCAAAAAGCCGATCAGAACCCAGGGATGCTGGTCAATAAAGGTATTCACCTGTTCAAAAAAAGTCATGCAAGCGCCCAAGATTAGGAATATAGAAGTTACTACAACGCAACCTGAACAACAGTCCATATCATTCCTCCTGTTATTCCCCCAAAATTCGTGGATGAAACTAAATCAATTTTAGTTGATAAAGCTCAATGATGGTTGATGCCTGAATTATACACCCCCACGTACGGAGGCCCTCCATAACGGTTGAGATTGACGAAAAAGGTACGCTACCGCCCTCATTGGAGGAAATTATTCCAGCAGTACTCTTCAAGTCTTAGGTGTGGGCTATGGCAACCAGGATGGAAAATACTGTTTGTTCCTACGTTAGGGTAAAGGTTGTAGTGGACCCCAAAAACTGGACACTCCCCTTAGGGGGAGGTAGACTAGGAGAAAGAGGTCCACAATGGGAAATCGCAGGAAATTTAGTGCCGAATTCAAGGCCAAAGTTGTCTTAGAGTTGCTACGTGGAGAAAAGGGCCTGTTGGAGGCCAGCCGGGAATACGAGATCAAAGATACGGTACTCTCACGCTGGAAGCAAGAGTTTCTGGAACGAGCGCCGGAAATGTTTTGCCAGGGAGAAGCCAATACAGGGCATCGGGAACAGGAGCGGATCGCCGAGTTGGAACGCCTGGTGGGGCGTTTGACGTTGGAACTGGACATGGCAAAAAAAGTATTCGGGTACTCCAGCTCAGCCGGGAAGGGAAACGGGTAGCGGTGAAAACGCTGAAGGAGTGGCATGCCAGTCCGGTAGAAGCGGCCTGTGAGCTGCTGGAATTGCCGCGCAGCACGTTTTACTACCGAAGCCGAAAGGGGCAGGATAGCCAGTTGATGGCCGACCTGCGGATGGTGGCCGGGCAGCATCCGACCTACGGGACACGGCGGGTGACCCACCAACTGCGCCGTTCGCCTTTCCGGTACCGGCTCAACCGTAAAAGAACCCAACGCCTGATGCGTACAATGGGGTTGTTGAGGCCCTGTAAGCGGCGAAAATATCGCACCACCAACAGCGAACACCCTTATCCGCGGTATGCCAACCTGGTCAAAGAGCTGTCCATCGTGCTGCCGGATCAAGTTTGGGTAAGCGACATCACCTATATTCGCCTGGGCAACGATTTCTTCTTTCTGGCGGTGATCCTGGACGTGTTTACCCGGGCCATCCGTGGCTGGCAGTTGAGCCGCTCGATCGACGGTGAGCTGACCCTCCAGGCCCTGCAGCAGGCGTTGAAGTACCATTGCCCGCAGATCCACCACAGCGATCAGGGCATCCAGTATGCTGCGAAAGCGTATGTTGACGTGCTTCACGAACATCATGTTCAAATCAGTATGGCTGCTCAAGGTAAAGCTGAAGAAAATGGCTATGCTGAACGTTTCATGCGCACGATCAAAGAAGAGGAGGTGGACTTATCGGAGTATCAAGACTTTGCAGACGTTTATCATCAGATTGGACGCTTCATCGAGGATGTTTACATGACCAAGCGCATCCATTCGTCGCTGGGATACCTCACACCGGTCGAGTTCGAGGCCGCCTATCACCTGGCCGCCGAGCCGCTGGATGGGTCCCCCTTAGCTTAGCCATTTTTGTGTCCAAAGTTTTGGGTCCACCACAGGTCGTTCTCCAAACTGAGATAAGTTCAGAAGGCGGCTTGATCGCATAGATGAAGTTATACCTACATATTAGGGAAGAAGGGGATGGAGGTGAAGAGCCTCACCCTTTTTATGGCAGTATTGGAGTTGCCACCCAGTCAGCCAATCTATTTTTGCCACTTTTATAGGAATTACAGGTTGTATGGAGAACCTTTACAGAACCTTTCATATATAATTAAAGGGATGTAGGCTATACGGATCGCAAGGTTCTATCTGGAAAATCAGAGGGAAATTATCATGAAAAACATATTTCAAAAAATCGAGGACTTTTGGAAGACTGGTAAGAGAGGCAATCCCATCATCATTATCTTCGCCATTGTTATTATCATCTGCCTATTTTGTAGATTTAGCTATATTCTTACGAAAGCGCCCTCCACGCCTACTCCCACAATAACAAGTACACCACTGCCAACCAAAACACCTCTACCAACAAATACATCTTTACCGCCGACAGTAACACTGACACCTCTTGATGCATTAAAAGCTAACATCACCACTGCCCTGGGATCGGGCAACCGCAATATTCCACATTTGAATAGTGTAAAGCTTGATAATGAAGACCTCACGGTTGACTTTGCTATAGACGACAATTTTACCAATAACCTTATCATCTATGGGGCAAAGAAGGATGTCGAAGCCATCCTCAAAGCCATACACGATAGTGGAATGTCCTATGGTAAAGTATTGGTTGTGGGTAGATTTTTAATGCAGGATGTTTATGGTAACGCCTCAGAAATGCAGGTCATTGGATTGATTTACAATAAAACAACCGTAGACAAGATAAACTGGCAAAATTTCTTAATTGTCAATATCTATACTATTGCAGACGGTGGCTTTGTAAATCGTGCTTTCAGACCGTAGGTTATAGTTGTGCGTATCAGGGATAATAAATAGGTTAGGGTGATAAGCCCACCTTTTCTGATTTTGCTTATCCATCTTTTGCTGTATACTGATAATTGTCACAACGCGGAGGAGGCAAACCAGGAAAATACAACAGATACATTTGAACTCTTCAAAATAGGCTCAACAATGTCTCAAGAACAACTAAACTCTGGTATTACAGCTTTTCGCAACGGAAACAGAAAAGCCGCATTACAAATTTTTTCCGAAATACTTAAATCCGACCCGCGTAATGAGACCGCGTGGCTTTGGCTCGCCGCGAGTGTTGACGATACGAAACAAAAGGATTTTTGTTTTACAAAAGTCCTTGAAATTAATCCGAACAATGAAAATGCTCAAAAAGCTCTTTCTCAAATCAGAAAGCCTTTGTCCCCTACTTTTGATGATTTACTAAATGTTTCATCTAAACTCAATGATGTTAAATATTCCAACACTATAATAAGCGATAACAAGGCCGATATACAGGCATTAAAATGCCCCATGTGTGGCGCAAATATTAGTTTGGATGAACGCGAGTGTGGCTACTGCGGTTCTACATTAATTGTTACATCAATAGAAAAAACCCTTTCTCGCAAATCTGATACTCAGTTATTATCGACATCAGCAGATAAATGGAAATCAATTCTGCGTACAGACCCAGATTATCCTGAAGCTAATTATGCTTTAGGATTAATTTATTTAAATGAAAAACTTAGGGATGTTGCTCTGCAATATTTACAAAAAGCCGCCCTACTTATGCCAGACTCTGCAATTGTTCAATACAACTTGGCATTAACAATTATTTAACGATGGAAATATAAAATTAAATTCAGCAGACTATGAAAATGTTCTAAAAGCCATAGACTGTGCAAATCGTTTGGAACCAAATTTTAAGGAGGCAAAGGCTTTTAAACATTTTTTTATAGCAAGAAAGCTCGATGCTGTTGACTATTCAGAAGCTATAAAAGAATATTCGGCGGCGATTGAATTATGTCCTGATATAGCTACATTTCATAATAACTTGGGCCTCATTTACTACTATAGCAAAAACTATACTTTATCCGAAAAAAAATATTTCACGGCAATTGAAATAAACCCGAACTGTATCTTGGCTTACTCCAATCTTTGTCTGCTGTATTATGCTACAGGAAAATACATTGAGGGAGTTTCTTATGGGAGAAAAGCTGTCGAATTATTACGCCCTACCACTCCGGAAGAAACTCAAGCAATGGCATACAATAACCTTTCCATGTGCTTATGGAAAACAAAACAGACAGAAGAAGCCATTGAGATGGTCAAAAAAGCAATTGCATTAGAGCCTCAAACACCTTTATATCGGAATAACTTAATATCATATAAATTGGTAAATAATAAATATAGAAAGTTGCGTATCATATTGTATATTGCTATATTTTCAATCTTGTTTGTATTGTGGTTCATAAGTTTATTATTTAATAACATAAAATGATACTGTAAAGACTAAGATCAACCCTCCTACGAGCGAAGTGATGAACCACCCCACCACCAGGCGGGTTAGCCACTTCCAGGCGTCTTCTTAAATGGTCATCTTCTAAGTAAGCCTGGATTTTACCTAAATAAAAATAGTTTTGTATGGTGAAAAGGTTTACGGTTTCACAGATAAAACGGAACATGGCACATAGTAGGAGGGCAAAAAGTGATATTGGGATAATATTACATCAAGTCTACTATGTACTTCAAAGTCTTTTCGAAGAAATTTCCTCGTTCGCTTGCGAGTAATGTTTGCCAAATATTCCCAAAAATTTTTGTTAAAAGCAAAGTAAAAAGATTTGAATAGTTATGTCCTTGTTTTCGTTATTGTTCCTCTGGATATGGTCCAAGAAATCGCTCTCCATTGAAATGGATAAGATGGCTGGGCGCCTCAGAAACCCATACCTCGGTTTCCCAAGCAATTTCAGACAGGAATTTGTGCATGGCCTTGCGAGATTCAAAGGCTGTGACAAATACCAGCCCGTATTCACCTTTCCCAAAAATGTCTCTCAGTTCGTTATGCCTATTGAGATTGATTGGGCCATGGCTCGTGACCGCCTCAACCAGCACAAGCCATTTTTTCTCCGGAAGAACGATTACCAAATCGGGCATTTTGCCATGTTTATTGATTTTGATGCCTAATTGTTCAAAGTATTGAAACTCTAATTCATTCAGTTTTTCACCGGCATCTCCGATATAGATTAACTTACCTCCGGGTGTGTACCGTGGGCAGAAATTTTCAATAATATCCTTGATCAGTTCGTTCTGACCGCCGCTTGAAAGCAGGATGTTCTCTCCGCCCGGAAGTGTGACGGGTATCATCGGCATAGATCTTTCCCTGACCTGTAGATTACCCAAAGAAACCGCATGGTGTAAGTACTCTCGAATATTCGCTTCCCATTCCGGCGTACCAAAAGTTTTTATTAATTCTAATATCTTGGACTCGATCACATATCTTGTGTTGGGGCTATTGATAGGGCGAGACGCATCATCGGGATTGGCATTGACCAGCCCAATTTGCATGAATTGGTGGACCGTCTGGCGTCTTACGGTCTCACGGGTATTGGGCGCATAGTTTATCCCGTAATAATTTCTAAAGTAATCCATCATCTCGGTGATACCGATTAAATTTTCCGCACCTTCGCTCCACGGCGTGGTAGCTCGAATATTGACCAGGGCTAATATCGTCAGAGCCGATCGATCATTTTGTTGCTCTCTCGGAACATTCAACATCTGAAGAATGTTCAGAGCTTCTTTTATTCTTCTTTTTGCCTGAATGGGATCTTGTATGCCGGTTTCTTCATTTTTTTCGTTCAAGAGTAGCTCCTCTGTTACAATCTTATCAATCTCATCCTGGTCTGGAAATTCACCTTCTACCCTCTGGCCAAGTTTCAAAATTTGGGTTTCAGTAGGATATTTCAGATTTCGCAGATCGGTAGCATTGACTTGAGTATGCCCGCTGAATTGGCGGAAGTATTGATCGACCAGGGTCGAGTTCAAATAAAGCGCCAGACCCTTCGCTAAATATACTGGCAGGCCGCCATACCGCCGGTGAAAATAGTTGATATGGTTTTCAACGCCTACCCTTTTTACAGATATTTTTTGTGGATCGTAGACCGCTGCGTAGACCCGGCGCTTTTCTTCCTTTGATGAGAATCTTTTGACCAAAACATAATATTGCGCTGGGATGACCAAATTGTCGACTTTCCTTGACGATGCAAGAAAGGAAGGTTTTTTAATATTTGGCCGGGGCCAAACTACCTGTCCTTTATATAAATTTGCCGGATAAATCAGCGGAATAATTTCTTTATCGGGTTCTTCTCGAAGCAGATCCCTTGCCCGGAAATCAACTACTCTTCCAGTAGAAACAGTAATTCCTAATTCTTTCAATGAAGTAGTCAGTCCATTGACCTGCGTATTTATTTGCTGTCCAAGTTCGTCGGGTATGATCCTGATGAACAGATCAGGATCATCAGGTTGAACCAGTTGGTCATATTCAACCTCGCGTGTAATTAAATCCTTATCTCCTGGATCGTTGCTTGAAGTGATGGTTATCTTCTGTTGAGCCAAATTCGTCTTAGTAGCATGCATAATTATATTTTCTTGAAGAACTTCACTTTCTTTAAAGGCCTTATCCCTTGATTCGAAGACGTGGATCCTGTTGATCGCCATGGTATGCAGTAAATCATAGCGGAAAGGCCGAAAATAGGTGCCATTGCAAAAACTTCTTGGGACGATAGCTACCATTTCACTGCCTGGAACAAGCAGCTTTATAACCAGCCATAAGAAGGCGGTATACAAGTTGGTTGTTTCAATACCTACCGAGCTTAATAAGTGTCTGGTTCTGGAGTTGCTGTTAATTTTCTTATACGGGGGATTTAATATCGCACAGTTATAGTCGGGTTGGGTAATCGAAAACAGCGCATATTTTCCATTAATTGCCTCAACACTCGCCGCGATGAAATCTTCCTGGCGGATTTGGTATTGGAAATCAATCTGGAATTGATTGCATAATTGTTGGCATGTAGCCAGGGTTACCTTTAAGCTCTTGACAATGATAGGATCTAACTCAAAGGCTGTCAACAGGATCTTCTTCGGCTGAGGTGAGGCCAGCACCGCCCGTTCTATAAAAGCTGCCGACAAAGTCCCCACCCCCGCCCCAGGATCGACAAGATTTATTGAGGGGGGGTAGCCGCTGAACATTTCAGCCATTAATTTTGCAATAGATGGCGGAGTAAAGAATTGTCCCAGGTCAGATTGCCGTTTTTTGTTAAGGGATTTTTGCGCTTCAATCCGAATAGAATCAAGCTGGTCAAGGAATACCGCCGGATTTAGGATATTCGGTAGTTTATTGAAGTTAACTTTTTGGCTTGTCATATTGATATAGGACGATCATTCTTTATCTGCCTCAATTATACATACCCATAAGGAATATCGTAATGGCAGTGCCAGACCCGCACCTTGCGCAGTTCGGCCCAGCCCAGGGTCAGCGTCTCCAAGACTTGCAGGTAACAGGGGTCGTGGCGTTGGGCGGCGTCGTCCATCACGTCCGCCGACTGCTGCAGGTGGGCGCTGACCCGCGGGGCCAGCCCTTCCAGGGCCACGCCCAGCTTGCGCAGGGCGGTAGCGGCGTGCGGGTTCTGGCGGTCCATGCAGGCGGCCAGCAGGCGCGCCGCCAGGTGCACGGCCAGCGCTTCGTGCAGGTTTAGGCGCACGTTGATCAGGTAAGCCGACCGGTCGATCTTCCAGCGCCCATCCTCGTCTATGTAAACGTGGGCGGGCAGGTCGGGCATATAGCGGTTGATCGTCGAACGGTTCACCCCTAACCTGCGCCCAATCTCGGCTTGCGACAGACCTTCAGGGTGCCCAAGCAGGAGTGCTTCGAGCTGCAATAAGCGCGTAGCTTTGTTTTCTGAGCGGCTCATTTTGATATCCCAAGAACATTCTGTGTCTTATAACAGTATAGTAGCTATTCGTTGCAAATAGGGCAACACATAAACCTATAATGGAGTTCTTTTCTATTCACTTCCCCCAATAAGCGCCACAATTATTATGGCTCAATGGGAATTACCGTCGAAGATTCCCAGAGAACCATTAAGGGACATCCTCAGGTGTGGGATAAATGAATATCACTTCCTGGTACCCAAGTGTTTTGAACAGGCGCGTCAGGTAGTTTTCGGCGTTTAATTTTGCCTGGCTCAGGATGCCGTCTGAGATAGCAGCTTTCGCGATTTCCTGTTCGGCCACCTGGCGTGCTTTGGTTTCCAGGTCAGTTACCCCGGAATTGAGCAGCCCTTTTTGTCGATCGTAGACGTAGGATTTATCGTTATCCAGCGTGGCGACGAATATCTCGGGTTCAGGCAGCTGTACGGTCAGCACGTTGCCGTCCAGCCTGAGGTCTTGTGAAGTAAGCTGGCTGAGGTCTACCCCGGCAATGACCGTCCCGTGGGCAACGAACAGCAGCCGATCGCCGAACAAGAAGCCAAAACTCCCCTGGCCGGTTTCGGCCGTAATGACCTTTTCGATACTATACTGGATGGTTTCTAGGCGAGCCAGCGAGCGCACCTCATTTATTATGGTCACTGGGTCCGGTATGATGGTTGGAGTGGGATGCAGGAAACCCGAAACCTGGGTCCTTAATTGCGCATTCGCATTCATCACCGGCGATAAAACCTGGTCCGTGGTTTGCCTGACCAATTGCAGCATATACACCGAAAATACAACCAGGGCGACCAGCAGGAACAAGAGGACTCCTATGGCTACCCACAAGGATGAAGATTTTCTCATTTTTCCTCCATATAGATGACGAGGTGAATTCCACTCACTTCCGTATACGTAAATTGATTATAATCGTTGCATGGCACATGAAGGTAAAGAGTTAGCGTGAGGACGATGAAATCCAGGTCGAAAAAAAGCAGGTGGAGCAAGTGTTCCTGGCCGCCTGTGATTCTCATCATTTTTACCATCCTGGGCGCCTGTCAAAATGGTTCATCCACCCTTTCGACGCCAACCCTTGCCCAATCTCCGGCGGTAATTTCAACTCCAACACAGGCGCCAAACCCAGAGGCGCCGACCGGAACCCCGCAGCCACCTGGAACCGCTAACAACCCTTTGGTCATCTCTTTTATTTCGGAAAAACTTGACCCGACGGTTAAGCTGAATGCAGATAAGGTTGCTGAACAGTTATCTCAATTGACCGGCTATAAGATAGAAAGTGAAGTCAGCCCAACTTACGACTGGACCCTGAAAGGCATGGCCGACGGTGCGGTGCACATGGCCTGGCTTCCTCCTTTGACCTACCTTTATGGCAGCCAACAAGGCTTTGCCAGGGTCGTTCTGCTCACTGACCATTTCGGCGTTTATAAATATGGTACTCAGTTCCTGGCAAATGCCAACTCGGGCCTGAAAAGCTTTTTCGACCTGACCCGCAACCAGAACACCGCAAACGCCCTGAACGCACTTTCACAACTTAGAGGCAAGCAGCCTTGTTGGGTCGATCCCAGTTCTTCGTCAGGCTACCTGCTCGCCGCCGGTTTATTGAAGCTTAATAACATCCCAATCAAAGATGGTATCTTCCTGCTTTCGCATACCTCGGTGGTAAGAGCCCTGTATATCAATGGCATCTGTGATTTTGGCGCCACCTATGCTCTGGCTGGCGACCCTCGCACAGCCGCGGCGGTCCAGCAGGATTTGCCAGATGCGCTGGACAAAGTGATCATTCTTTGGGTCAGCGATCCGGTCATCCCCAATTTATGCCTGGCGCTGCTCCCCAGCTTGCCGGACGCCATGCAAAAAAAGATTGCTCAAGGAATGCTGGACCTGGTAAAAACCCAGGCAGGAAAGGCCGCCTTGACTGGCGCCAATAGTTATGATATCCAGGATTTTGAAATTGCCACGGATGCAGACTATAGTCCTTTACTCAAAATGGTCAACATCATGGGAATCAGCCTGGATAGCATGCTCGGGAGATAAAATTTGAAAATGGTCTTTCGTATAATCGTAGTTCTGTTGGCTGGCGCAATCCTGGTTACCGCTCTTTCGCGTTTATTTACCGGGCTTTATTCCAATTCCCGTCTTTATCTACCCGCCAATGTCCCCTCAAGCCGGGTGGCCATCGTATTTGGAGCCGGGTTGACCCGCGCTGGATCGCCCTCGCCGATACTCAAAGACCGCGTGGCGACAGCCGCCGATCTGTATTTTTCCGGCAAAATCCAAAAAATCTTGTTGAGTGGCGATAACCGCTTTCTGGATTATAACGAGCCAGGAGCTATGCTCGATTATGCCCTTGAGCTGGGCGTAGCCCGTCAGGACATCATCCTCGACTATGCTGGTCGCAGGACTTACGATACCTGCTACCGGGCCAGGGCGATTTTCGGTGTGACTGAGGCCTTGCTGGTCACCCAGCGCTTTCACCTGCCGCGCGCCGTGTTTACCTGCAATTTTCTAGGCATCAAAGGCTATGGGGTCATTGCTGACCGGCGTCCTTACAACAGCAAATCCCTGACTTATTGGAATTTGCGTGAAGTCGGGGCAACCGTCATCGCCCTTTGGAACGTATGGGTAACCCGGCCTTTACCCGTCCTGGGAACTCCTGAGCCGATCTTTCCGCCTCAAAGTGGCCTCGAAAATAACCGGAGTATTAATGGCCTATCCGGCACTAATATTGCACAAAGGTAAGTTCAAAACAGGAGCAAAACATGGATCGCACCCAGGCTTACGCCATCGTCGCCGAATATGTCAAGAATCAAGGGTTAATCAACCACATGCTGTCAGTTGAAGCTGCCATGCGCTTCTATGCCCAAAAACTGGGCCAGGACGTCGAAATCTGGGGCATGGCTGGCCTTTTACACGATTTCGATTGGGAAATTCACCCCACCCTCAACGATCATCCCGATGCAGGCGCGCCAATTTTACGCGCCCGCGCTGTCCCTGAAGTGATCGTCCGCGCCATCCTGAGCCATGGCGACCACAGCGAAATTCCACGCGATACCCATATGAATAAAGCCTTGTTTGCCTGCGACGAAATCACCGGCCTGATCACCGCAGTCGCCTTGGTGCGCCCTTCTCGCTCGTTGTACGACTTAACCTCGTCTTCGGTCAAGAAAAAATGGAAAGATAAAGCTTTTGCTGCTGCAATCAACCGGGAAGAAATCGCGGCAGCCGCCGCAAACTTTGGAGTCGACCTTTGGGAGCATGTCGATAACGTCATCCTGGCTATGCGCTCCATCGCCCCTCAGCTTGGCCTGGAAGGCAATAGTGGAAGTTCCCCAGATTTGGGGATGTGAGCGTGCGTACGCACGCTCACATCCCCAAATCTGGGAGTTCACCACGGCAATTCCAAGAGAACCACAAAATTTAAAATGGAGGACTGATCAATGGGGCTGAAAGGAAAAGGCTTCTTCATCTGGAAAATCAAGGACTGCGAAGCCGGCAATGCGAAAACCATTGCTTCGGTTGCCAAAGCGTCTGGATTTACTCACGTTTTAATCAAGATTGCCGACAGTACCTACCCGAACAACGTCGACCCTACCACCAAGGCCGATTACTGCCCGCCAGTGGTCTCGGCTTTGCATGCTGCAGATATCCAGGTCTGGGGCTGGCACTACGTCTATGGAAACGGTATCCCCGAAGCACAGACTGCCGTTAGCCGGGTAAAGCAGTTGGGGCTGGATGGTTATATCATCGATGCCGAAGTAGAATACCAGGAACCAGGCAAGGACGTGCAAGCAGGAAAATTTATGACCGAACTCCGTAAAGGGCTGCACAACCTTCCGATCGCCCTTTGTTCTTTTCGATTTCCTTCTTTGCATATGAACTTTCCATGGAAACCCTTCCTCAATCAGTGTGACCTGAATATGCCTCAGGTTTACTGGGAAGGGGCTCATGATAACGCCGGAGCGCAGCTCCAACGTTGCGTTCGAGAATTCCAGGCCATGTCGCCCTACCGCCCGATTGTGCCTATTGGCCCGGTCTATCGCGCCAATGGATGGGGCGCTACCCCCAGTGAAATCAAGGAATTCCTGGATACAGCCAAGACGTTAAATTTGCAGGCGGCTAACTTCTTCACCTGGGACTACAAGATCAAGTTGAAACCTCTTTGGGACGTTATCGTCGCTTACAATTGGGCTACTGGCCCGGTAGTGGATACTGCCAAACTGTACATCGATGCTTTAAACACCCACAATGCCGCCCAGGTGGTATCTTTGTATACGCCAGACGCTGTGCATATCACCGCCGCCCAAACTATCCAGGGAACGGCTGCCATCCAGAATTGGTTTACCACTTTCTTGACCCAGACCTTACCATCAGCCTCGTTCAAACTGACCAGCTCAACCGGCGACAACACCACGCGTCACTTCACCTGGGAGGCCAGCTCGCCTAAAGGCAAGATCCAAAACGGCAACGACACCTTTGGCCTGCTGAATGGACAGGTGACCTACCATTACTCATATTTCACGATCGGGGCTTAACCCTCTTCGGCTTTGGGCTTTTTTGGGCGAGGTTTACGCACCATGGCCAGCTTGGCCGACCAGAAAGCCAGGCCGTCCAGCGCCACAGTCAACTGGATGACGGCATCTCCGGCCTTCACCGGGATAGCAGCCTTGCTGGTTGTCGCCCGTTTACCCAGTGGAATCTCATCCATGCGAATGTTCTGGCTGGCAGCGCGCTCGAAATGCACCGTTCCGGCCTGTGTCTTCTTGCCCGACATTTCTCCTACCACCTTAACCCCCCTGCCTGGGCGGCAGGCGATGACTCCCTGACCATAGCGGCCTTGAACGGGGAAATCCTCGGCTGGCATGCGCCAGGCCTGCCCGTTGGATGCCACCAAGAGCACTTCAGCCTCTTTGACAATTTTTTCGACTCCGACTACTTCATCACGGGTGTCTAGTTTGATCCCGTTCACTCCTGCTGCCGCCAGGCCCATTGGACGCACTTCCTGTTCCGAGAAACGGATCGCCATGCCACCCAATGTGACTAGCATCAACTCGGCGTCACCGCTGGTCAAGACCGCCCAACCGAGAAAATCCCCGGGATTCACCTTCGCCAGTACAAAAGATTGCGAAGAAGGCCCTGGTAAGTCGGTTATAGCCGACTTCTTGATCATCCCAAAACGAGTAACGGTAACAATAAATTTATCTCCCTGGATTTCATCCCGGGGCGGGAGGGAGAAAAGAGCAGCCAACGGATCTTCTTCTTCCAAAGGCGCCACTTTTGAGACCAACGACCCTTCTGCAAACTTTTCTTTGACCGGCAAAGTCTCGACCGACACCGCCGCAGTTTTGCCCTGGTCAGTCACAAGGTAGAGGGTATGGTGTGTATTGGTCTTTACCAGCCATTGTGGGGCTGCCCTACCGCTCACGCGTGGCAGCTCGTCATTATGCGTCCTGGCAATGTGCCCGTCTTCCATCACTCCCACCCATACCGCCTGGGCAGGGGTCAGGTCGTTGGCGGTGAGCAGTTGTTTAGCCGATTCACCTTCTCGCAAAGACACTATCTGCGTTTTACGACGGTCTCCATAGGTTTGTTTGACCGCCATCAGCTCATTTTCGACCGCCAGGCGCATCTTTTTAGGGGATTGAAGCAGGCTTTCCAGTTCCTTGATCAAAGCGGTTACCTCTTTGTTTTCTTGTTCAATTTTCTTCCGCTCCAACGCTGCCAATCGACGAAGCTGCATATCCAGAATCGCCTGGGCCTGCGCATCGCTCAACTTGTAACGTTTGATCAGGCGTTGGCGGGCCTGCTCGACATCCGGAGAATTACGAATGAGAGTGATGATTTGATCCAGGTTCTTCAAGGCAATGCGCAGGCCATCGAGGATGTGTACACGCTGCCTGGCTTTTGCCAGGTTAAATTCACTACGTCTCCGTACTACTTCCAGCCGGTGTTCCAGGTACACACGCAGGGCATGCTTCAAGGTCAGCAGGTGTGGTTCGCCGTTGACTAACGCCAACAGCGTGATGCCAAACGTCGTTTGCAGGGGGGTACGATGATACAGTGAAAGCATCACACCTTCTGCCTCAACTCCTTGCTTCAATTCAATCACAATGCGCATGCCATGCCGGTCGGATTCGTCGCGCAGATCGGCAATCCCTTCCAAAGCGCCATCACGCACCAACTCTGCTATACGCTCGATCAGGCTGGATTTATTGACAATGTACGGCAGCTCGGTGATCAGAATCCTCATCCTGCCGCGGCTCATTTCTTCTACCTGGACGCGTCCGCGCACAGTAACCCGCCCACGCCCTGTAGCATAGGCAGTCATAATGTCGTTTTGTTCGCCTTCTTGCAGGATGATCCCCCGCGTCGGAAAATCGGGCCCCTGGATAAACTTCATCAGATCCTGCACAGAAATATCGTCCAGCTTCTCCCAACCGTGCAGCATGTAGATCAGCCCATCGATCACTTCCCCCAGGTTGTGAGGCGGAATATTGGTCGCCATGCCAACGGCAATCCCGCTTGCTCCATTCACCAATAAATTCGGCACCGCTGACGGCAGCACGTCTGGTTCAGTGAGCGTGCCATCAAAATTCTGAACGAAGTCAACCGTTTCTCTTTCGATCTGCGCCAGCAGCTCCATGGCAAAGGGGGTGAGTTTGGCCTCTGTGTACCGCATGGCCGCCGGAGGATCCCCATCCACACTACCAAAGTTTCCCTGGCCATCCACCAGAGGATAACGCATGGTGAAATCCTGAGCCAGGCGCGCCATTGATTCGTACACCGCCATATCTCCGTGCGGATGATATTTTCCGAGTACTTCACCCACGATCCTGGCCGATTTTTTATATATAGATTCCGGGCGCATACCCATGTCATACATGGCATACAACACTCGTCTTTGGACCGGCTTCAGACCATCTCGCGCATCCGGCAGAGCCCGCGCCACAATGACACTCATGGCGTAATCCAGGTAAGACTGCTGCATCTCCCGGTCAATATCTACTTTACGTACCAAACCCATATCCATAGCAGTATCCCCAAATAGAACATCAGATCAAGAATATTATCCTATGATACGAATAAAATCTTCAATCGTCAACGATGAATAAGGCGCAATAAGAAAGTGTCCCCGAGGGGTCGCCTTGGGGACACTGGTTACTTTATTCTTAGACCTGCTCAGTCTGCACTGGGCAGGTTTGAAACCGACATATGCCATTCACCGGGGCGCTCATCACGTTCGAACTGGCCCAGTACAAAGCCGGTACCGGCCGGGATGAGTTTACCGATGATCACGTTTTCCTTCAGACCAAACATCGGGTCCTTCGAAGAGGCAATCGCTGCCCCCGCCAGTACTTTGATCGTGTGCTGGAAGGACGAAGCAGACAGCCACGAGTCGGTGCTCAAAGAGGCCTTGGTGACACCCAGCAAAATTTCCATGTACTTGCCGGGCTGCTTGCCTTCCGAGATCAGCACGTCATTGACCCGGCGGATTTCCAACCGGTCGACCAGATCCATCGGCAGGTAAGGGGAATCACCCGGCCGGATAACCTGCACCTTGCCGATCATCTTGCGGATGATCACCTCAAAATGCTTGTCGTTGATGTTCTGACCCTGGGCCCGGTATACCTTCTGGATTTCGGTCAGCAGGTACATCATGCAGCCATCCCGCCCATTGATCTTTAGAATCGTGTGCGGGTTGAGCGAACCTTCGGTCAGCGGCTGCCCGGCGACAACATGGTCGCCATCTTTAATTAGCAGGCGTGAAGTGCTCGGAATTTCATATTCCTCGGTCTCCCGCTGTTCGTAAGAGACGATCACTTTGCGCCCTTCAATACGCACTCGCCCGACGTGTTGAGCAGTGATGGTAGCTTCGCCCTGCTGGGCAATGATGTCGCCCAAAGAAACCATACCTTCATCCTTGGCGGAGATGACCCAGCCCTCGGGAACGTCATACTCGTCGCTGACGATTTCGCAGTGTTCGACACGCACCATACGCTGTTCGCTGTAACGGTCGGACTGGATTATTTTCGCCACACCAGCGATCCGAGTGATGACGGCCTCGCCTTTAGGTGCACGGCGAGCTTCAAACAGTTCTTCGACACGCGGCAGACCAGTAGTAATGTCGCCTCCCGCCGCCACACCACCTGTGTGGAAGGTTCGCAGCGTCAACTGAGTACCCGGCTCACCGATGGATTGGGCAGCCACAATACCTACCGCCGCGCCAAGCTCGACCATCGTACCGCGGCCAAGGTCCATTCCATAGCACTTGGCACAGATACCATGGGTCAGCTCGCAGGTGAGTGGAGAGCGGACTTTCACTGCGTCGATTCCCGCCGAGACGATTTTGCGTACCAGGTCGCGATCGAGCATATCGTTTCGTTCTGCCAGCACCTCGCCGGTCAGCGGATCAATCACTCTTTGTGCAACCAGGCGCCCATACAGCCGGGTTGACAGGGTCTGTCCGGCTACGTCGTCTGACTTGCGGATCAAGATACCATCTTCGGTGCCGCAGTCATGCTCATTGACGATCACATCCTGGGCAACATCCACCAGGCGGCGGGTCAGGTAACCGGCATCCGCAGTACGTAGAGCAGTATCTGCCAGGCCTTTGCGGGCGCCGTGGGTTGAAATGAAGTATTCCAGGGCAGTCAGGCCTTCGCGGAAGTTCGATTGAATGGGCAGGCGGATGATGCGCCCGGCCGGGTCAGCCATCAGGCCGCGCATACCAGCTAACTGAGCAATTGGGCCAAAACCACCTTTGGTTGCGCCAGAGTTAGCCATGGTGGCCAGGTTGCCGTTCGGATCCATGTATTTACGTACCGCGTCTGCTACCAGCTTGGTAGTCTCTTGCCAGATTTCGATGACACGTTCGTTACGCTCCTGTTCGGTCAGCAAGCCACGCCGGTAAGCCCGGTTGACGTTTTCCACTTCCTGGGTTGCCTTGGCCAGGATGTCGACCTTTTCGGGCGGGATGGTAATATCCGCTACGGCAATAGTAGCGCCGGAGCGCATGGCAAACTCAAAGCCAATGTCCTTGATCCGGTCGGCCACTTCCGTAGTAACTTCCTGGCCGCAGACCTCGTACACTTCGGCGATCAAGTCTTTCACGCCACCTTTGTCCAGCACATCATTCGTGAACTGAACTTCGGGGGGCAGGATGCGGTTGAAAATTACCCGGCCAGCCGTCGTCTCAAGGAAAATATTCTCCTGTTTAGGCAGGCGGTTACCCTTGGCGTCATACCAGGAAAGCAATTTTACTTTAATCCGGGCATGGATATCAACCTGGCGCAGGTTGTAGGCCAGCTCAACTTCATCCATATCTGAGAAGAAATGACCATCTCCCAGGTGGGGAAGATCATTCAACAAGGTCAGGTAATATACCCCCAGCACCATATCCTTCGACGGGCTGATGATCGGCTCGCCATCGGCTGGTTTAAGCAGGTTGCGCGCCGAAAGCATCAGGTTACGCGCTTCCCAGACTGCTTTTTCAGAAAGCGGTACATGAACAGCCATCTGGTCGCCATCGAAGTCAGCGTTGAAGGCAGTAGTTACCAGAGGATGTAATTGAATAGCGCTGCCTTCGATCAGCACTGGTTCAAAGGCCTGGATACCAAGGCGGTGCAGGGTCGGCGCACGGTTGAGCAGCACCGGGCGTTCGCCGATGACCTCTTCCAGTACTTCCCAGACTTCCGGACGGTTGCGCTCGATGAAGCGACGAGCCCCCTTGACGTTGGCTGCGTAGTTATGCGATACCAATCGAGCAATTA
This sequence comes from uncultured Chloroflexia bacterium, assembly GCA_963820415.1. Lineage (GTDB taxonomy): Bacteria > Chloroflexota > Anaerolineae > Anaerolineales > Anaerolineaceae > CAWFZT01. The sequence goes on from CAWFZT010000009.1 coordinate 30,804, forward strand.
CGAACGGGCGGTAGAGTTCCAGCGCCATCGACTTCGGCAAACCGCATTGGTAAAGTTTCAGAGAGGGGCCAACAACGATCACGGAACGTCCAGAATAATCGACGCGCTTACCCAGCAGGTTGCGGCGGAAGCGGCCTTTCTTGCCCTTTAACATGTCGCTGAGCGATTTCAGCTCACGGCGACCGCGGCGCGAAAGCGCTTTGCCACGTTGTGAATTGTCAATCAGCGAATCGCAGGCTTCCTGGAGCATACGTTTTTCATTGCGTACAATCACATCCGGGGCGCCTAATTCCAGCAGCCTCTTTAACCGGTTGTTACGGTTGATTACACGCCGGTACAGGTCATTCAAATCCGAGGTAGCAAAACGCCCACCATCCAATTGCACCATCGGGCGCAGATCGGGGGGGATAACAGGTAATACGGTCAGGATCATCCACTCCGGGCGGTTGCCTGAGCGGCGGAAGGCTTCAACTACCTTCAGCCGGGTAGTGGCTTTCTTCCTTTTCTGCTTACTCTTAGAAGTGCGCACTTCGGTCCACAAGTCTTCCGAGAGTTTATCCAGATCCAACCGGCGCAGGACGTCAAAAAAGGCTTCTGCACCCATATCGGCGCGGAACACCTGGCCCCAGCGCTGCTTTAGCTCACGATAGCGACTTTCGCTTAAGAAAGTGAATGGGCGCAGCTCCTGGAGTTCATCCCGCATGTGAGCGTTTTGGCTCTGTGATTCAGCGGATTGATCTTCGAGCTGGTTGCGCAGGCCTTCCATCTGCTCTTCAGCCTCGGCGCGCACGCCATTCTGGTTCATCTTGATCCGGTCGATCTCGCGCAGTAGCGCATCTTTAGCTTCCCGGTCAATGTCATCCACGCGTTCCTTGGCAATCTTCTGCACACGCGCCAGATGCTGGTTGGAAATAGTTTCCCCCGCCTCTGCAATGACGGTCTGCATCGACTCAAAATTGATCGGAGCATACGTCGCCGTACTAAGTTTTTCCCGCAGGATGCGTTCGAGATGCTGACCTTCCTGAATGACCGGTTCAATGCGCAGGGCAATTTGTTCGTCAGCTCTACTTTCAAAATCGTTCTTCTGTTGTTGCAACTCGGCCAGCTTGCGATCACGACCCATCTTCACTTCCAGGATCTTGGCGTTGATCTGAGCAGCCTGCTCGCGCTCTGAAACGCTGATCTCATCCTCCAGGCGTCTCAAGGCCTTCTGACGAGCTTCCTCATCCACAAAGGTGACGATATACTGGGCAAAATAGAGCACCCGGTCGAGGTTGCGGCGGGATATATCCAACAACAGTCCCAGGTACGAAGGGATGCGGCGGGTATACCAGATATGCGCCACTGGAGTTGCCAGGTCGATATGGCCCATACGCTCGCGACGCACAGAAGACCGGGTGACCTCTACGCCGCATTTATCGCAGATGATCCCCTTATAACGAGGATTCTTATATTTACCGCAATAGCATTGCCAATCACGGGTTGGACCAAAAATTGCTTCACAAAATAAACCATCCTTTTCAGGACGCAGGCGGCGGTAGTTGATTGTTTCTGGCTTAAGGACTTCACCATAAGACCAACTCCGGATTGTTTCTGGCGAAGCCAGATTTATACGTAGTGCAACTAAACCTTTGGTTTCCACTAAGCGCCTCCTAGTTTGGGAGTCTGGAAAACTAACAAAGAAAGCGCTTGAGGATATTTCTCAGCGCTTATTCAATCGTTAGATAATCACAAAACATGCATGCAATCAACTATTATACCACATTTATAGCAATAACAATCATTAGAATCTAAGAATATCTTAATTATCTTTGTTAGGAACGATAACTTGAGCTTGCTGGTAAGGCAGCTCAAAGTAAAACGTCGATCCTTTTCCCAACTGGCTCTCCACCCAAACACGCCCACCATGCCGTTCTGCAATCGACTTTACGATTGCCAACCCCAGGCCAGTCCCACGTTGCTGATAGGCTTCCCGCCTCCCGCTCCGGTAAAACTTCTCAAACATGTGCGGTAAATCTAGAGGTGCAATTCCGATACCAGTATCGCGAACTTCGAGGACCACGCCTGATTGGGTGACACGCAGGCAAATCTTCACCTGTCCCCCGGACGAAGTATATTTTATCGCATTTTCGACCAGGTTATAAACAGCTTGCTGAAGCAGCGCCCGGTCAGCTTCTACTACCACAGCCTGGTTAGAAGACTCAAGCATAAGCTGCAAGTTCTTCTGGGTCGCCTGGGGCTGTAGTGAGGTAATCACCTGGGCAATCACTTCACCTGCTGGTACTTTTTCAACCTGAAGTCCAATACCTGCTTCAATCCGCCCGAGGTTGAGAAGGTTATTCACCAGGCGGGTCATGTTTTCCACTCCTACCACAATCTTGTTGGCGTAGGTTTTTTGCTGTTCATTGAGATCCCCAACCATCTGCAGCATGGTGGCATAGCCGCGCATCAGGGTCAATGGAGAGCGCAAGTCATGACTTACCGTTGCTACAAAATCAGATTTTAGAGAGTCGAGCTGCTTGTAATAAGTGATATCGCGCATTATGCAGACTTTTCCAACCAGTTTTCCATCTGCGATCACCGGGGAAGCGCTTCCGTAGTAAATCTTACCGTTGTGCAGGGTAATCTCTCGGGAGGAGACACGCCCTTCGGTTGGCTGCGACAACAGATCTAGTAAGCCCGGATGGGTGACAACTTCCTGGATTGGCCGGCCAATGGCTGAAGACGTTACCAACCCAGGCACCTGCATGGCTGCCGGGTTGATCAGAAATACGCACATCTTTTCATCGATGACCAAAACGGCTTCAGGGGTCGAATCTAAAACCGCTTCCAGCCGTTGACGTCCAATTTCAGCATTGGCGTACAGGCGTGCATTGCTGGCAGCCAGAGCGGCTTCTAAGGCCAGCGTATTTAGGAAACGCACTTCCTCTTCAGTAAAACTGTGCGGGCGGTCATATGCCACCCACAGAGCGCCAAGGTAGGCATGTTCGCGATGCAGAGCGACAGCGAGAAGCGCACCCGGGCGAGAACCAGTAGCAGGCAGGTTCAATCTGCGGATTCGCCCTGTATTCGGAATCGGCAGGATATCCTGGTGGCGCATCATCTCATAAATTTGTGCGTCCAGATAGGCGTAATCCTCAGACGCCGGGCCAGCGCCAAACGCAGCCGATTGGCTGGCTGGCGAATCGGGTTCTACATCTTGGACAAGCACCACCCGCGCCATGGTAACATTCTCACCCAAGGCGGCTTCCAGGACAGGTTGGATGGATGCATGGACTTCAAGATTGCCAGCTACTCCCTGACTCACAATTAACAATTTATTTAGCTCATCCAGCCTGGCTTTTAAGCTCTTGCGCATTTGTTCGAAAGCCCGGCCCAAACGACCTAATTCATCCACGCCTCTCACCTGCGTGGAATGATCCATCTGTCCCTGGGAGATATTGGCCGCTTCTTGGGCTAACCCTTTCAAGGATGCAGTAATCCCCTGGAGCCCCCCCTGAACCACCAGAACGGAAATTCCCATCAACAGCAGCAGCATGGTCAGTAATGGGATAGCAATTTCAAGCGCCATTTGCTGCGTGGTTGAAGCCGGCAAAGTCAGCATGATCGCCCACGGCTTCCCTTCAGCCTGGCGGAAAAACCCGTAATTGCGCGTGCCAGTCGGTGAAGCCTCATTGAAGAATTCAGTATCCGTGGGAATATACCCCACATAATTTGAGTACACCAAAGAATTAGGGTTGACCGAATAATACAGAATCCGTTGGTTTTCATCCAGGATATATCCTTGACCGCCAATTTCCTGCATGGTGTTCAAGGATTCGATCACCGGCCTTGTAAATGGATTGGAGGTTAAATCTGTCCGCCCAAGCAGTATGCCAGTAACCTGCCCCTGGCTATCCTTGATGCCTGCCAGGAAAGAAACCTGGGCCGAGTTTTCGCCCTCCAGGGGAGGCACCGTATAAACCTGCACCGGCACACCCTTCAAGGCAAGCGTGATTCCAGCCAGTTCATCCGGGCTCAACCTGAGCGCATCTACCTGTTTTTCAGGATATCCGTTGATCGGTTTACCGCTGCCGTCGAACAGGAATAACTGCCTGAAATAAGGCACCGAACGTAAATCTTTCGATAACGATTCGGAGAGCACGTCAGGAGATTGGCCAAGCAAGCTCGGATCGGCCAGGTTGGAGATGATGCTCTGGCCTGTCTCGAAAAAATAGGGCAGACTGGCAGTGGCAGCCTGGGATGTGCTGGCAAGTCTTTCCCTCATCATCCCTCGCGCCGCATCGCCGGCCACAATCCAGTCCCCGATGGTCAATACCAGCATCATCAACACCACCAGGGGAACCGTCACCCCCAGGAAACGGATCTGCAGGTTGGTTTCAGAAGGCGATGGAAGTAGATCGCCATGCCTTCCCCAGAATTCAACCTTTGCCAGGTAAATTACTTCAGCAAACAAACTTGCGATGAAAAGTTCGCCTGCCCGAGCGGTGAGAAACAGGACAGATTGGGTCAAAGCATAATCCAGGCGGGCGGCGATGCTCCCCTGCGTTCCGACAATAGAGGTTATCAGAAACACAGGGCTGTAAACAATCGCCAGTACCACCGCCGCGCCAATGGGATGGCGTAAGGCACGATAGAAAGGCGTCCGGTACTGCTGGCGTATGGCCAGGCTGTACAGGAAAGATAATCCGGCAATTTCCAGTGGCGTATATAGACTGTGCGTCTCCCAAAACGCAAACACCAATCCGCTGGCGAAAGCCACCAGAACTCCCGGAAAAACACCCAAGACGCCACCCGCCAGTACCCAGGGCAAAGCAGCCAGAAACATCAAAGCTGGGGCAGTCGGCTCTACTGGCACACCGGGTAATGGTAAGATATTGATGAATTGGAGCCGCAGACCAAAGAATAAGGTGGTCAGCGGTACCAGAAAAGCCAGGCCACCTAAAACTAGCTTTTTATTCAATCCTTTGAGCAGATCTGCTTCCCAACTGGCGCGCAACCCAAAAACCAATACCACCAGCAGGATACCCCAACCTACCCACCCCAGCACCTGGCTGGGGCGGTCAAGATAAGGATTCGAAATCAACAAAGTGATAATATCCAAGTATGCTCGACCTGCGGATAAACTCTTAAAATTATAGCATTGGGAGCCGATTAGGGGCAACAAACTTTCGTGCATCTTTGGGATATCTCGTGGAAGAATTGATCCTTCACGGCAATTCCCAATCAACCTTTATCGCCCATAATGCGATTTTTTTAAGGGGAATAAAATTTCCACAGTTGTTCCGAGGCCAATCGTACTATATATATTCTATGAACTCATGAGATTCATAACCGGTTTGGAAAACCACGTTGTCACTGACAAATGTAGCAGGATATGGGTATTCGAGCCCGGCTGTGTAGATAACCACCGGGTTAATCGATTAATAAATGGTTTAGCTGTTTCTGAATATTCCGGAAGTCGTTTTCTTGCTCTCGATCCTCCATCTTAACTTGCCTGTAGAAACTCTCCAATCTGGGAGAACAGAAACTTATTCCAATAATTTCACAGCTTTTTGCAGAACCTGCTCGATATTCAGCCCATCTGAATTAATGATCACCGCGTCACTGGCGGGGCGCAAGGGCGCCACTGTCCGCGTCGAATCGATCTGGTCCCTACGGCGCATAGAAGCTAAAATATCTGGGTAAGTCTGGGTTTCACCCCGCAGTCTCACCTCTTCGAAACGTCTGCGGGCGCGCTCTTCTACTGAGGCATCCAGGTAAATTTTGAGATCTGCCTCTGGCAAAACCACCGTACCGATATCCCTTCCGACCATTACCACCCTGCCACGCTGACCGATCCTGCGCTGTTGCACCGTCATAGCCAGACGGACCCCGGATAAGCTGAGACGTGAGAAACATTTGCATCCACCTTTGACTTACGGATCTGCCAGGTCACATCCTCGCCATTCAGCAGCACATCATATTTTCGACCATCCTTCTTAGTAGGCGGTTGCACATCGATTTGCACCCGTTCCGATAGGCCAGTGACTTCCTTTTCGTCGCTAACCGAATGGAATGTCTCGAGCGCCGCCAGCGTTACGGCGCGGTACATGACCCCCGTATCAAAAAGCAAATATCCGAGAGTTTCTGCGAGCTTTTCTGCCAGCGTCGATTTGCCAGAAGCGGCGGGACCATCAATGGCAATGGTTTTGGGTAATGTCATCTTCTTTCACCAGCGGATGAGATTTTCACTTAAGGGTAATGAGGTGTTGTATCTGGACCGGCGCCGGGGAACAAATCACTCCTCACCCACAGCACGATGATGTCCTGGTCCTTAATTGCATCGCGGAACATAAACCAGTTCAGCCAGGTTGAGGGTTGTGTCTTGGACCAATTTACCAGTTGGCCCAATGCGAAAGACTGCCCGGTATAGGAAGCGCCCAGGGACAGAGACTGTTGGTCCCGGGTGATAACCAGGGAAGGTTTCGCATCCGGAGGAATCTGGTCGATGAAATTTACATTTTTCCAGTTGCGCAGCGCCCAATGTAAGGATGGCGACGGCAGGCTAATGACGGACAGGTCGAGCCAATCCCGCCTTCCGGTATTCCATTCGGATACGTCTCCCAGGCTGGTGATTAATAAATTACCTTCCAGGACATATGGAGAAGACCGGTACAATTCGGTAGAAGGCGAGGGGCCCAGGCCAGCGGCGTTGATTGTTCCCGCAAGGGTAAATAGGATTAAGATAAGACCTATCACACCTGCTAACCCACTCACCGCCGCTCGAAGTGACCAGCCCCAGACTACCAGCACTGAGATTACCACAATCAGTAACAACGCCCCGGCAATTGCCGCCAGGTGTAACTGCGCATCCTGCATTCCCAATCCGCCCGGGTTGGCATTGACCAGCCAACTCACATTTAGCCACGTGAAAGCCAACAGAGCAAAGATGAGCGCCATCTGGCCCAAAGAGATATACCAGCCTTCAAATCCCTCCAGGTGGATGCGGGCAATTTCCCTGGCCGCCAGAGCTAACATTGGAATCAAGGGCCAGACCAGATCGCTTACTTGCCGTCCAGGGTAGAATAATGCTAATAGTAAAGCAACCAGCATCCAGCGTGCCAGGAAGCTATCAATTTTATCGCCGCGAACGAAACCCAACACTATTCCGGCCAGGCCGAGGAAAAATGTCAACGGTGAATAGATCAGCAAAGCCGACAGCATGCGTAGGGGAGTGAATGCAGGAAATACTGCCCACCCCTTCAGGTAGGCCGCCAGGCCGGTAAATATTGCGCCCAGGCCCTGTGGAGCGAAGAAAAATCCTGTACCAACAATGAACAGGGTGGCAGCAGCCCATACCAAACCCTTTGACCAGGCCAGTGGTGGGGTAACGTCCTGGCTGGATTGCGAACCATCTTCAGTTGTCTTTGTAGGGCGATTTTCCGCTTCAGCCGGCTTCAGAAGCGCAGACCATCCGGCAATCAGGGCCAGGCCCAACAAACCAGGCCAGAGCTCGGGCCCACCTAAAGCAGCCAATCCGGCGCATATTCCTAGCCAGGCCGGTTCATTATCCAGGTAAAACCCAAACGCCAGCACCACAAACGTAACCGCCAGCATGCTCCCGTCAGCCTGGCGTGAGACCGCTACCATGCCGGGATCCAACGCCAGGAAAAAAGCCACGCACAGCGCAGCAGTTTTTCCAAGCTGCTTGCGGAAAAGGAATGGGGAGAGAGCCAACAAGCTGCCCACCAGGGCCGGCCAGAAGCGCGCCAGCCATTCGCTGCTGGGAAGTAAATAGAATAATGCCGAAGTAAGCAGGATATACGCCGGCTGCATTCCGATCAGGGTATGGCTATTTTGGGCCAGGTTAAACGCTTGCAGGGCCCAGGTGGCTTCTTGGTCAGACAATAAAGATGCACCCAATGCCAGGAATCGCACACCCAATGCCAGGAAAAAAGCCAGGCAGTAAAGACCATGCTCGACGGTTAATTTGCCAGGTTTCATATACATCAGTCCTTCTATTGCCCCACCTGATCGACTGGAGCAGGTCCGGAATACTCGTAAATCGTGACAACACCTTTCTGGAAAACGATCTTCAAGTTGTTCTGGAATTTGGCTTCACTGACCCGGTAAGCGCTGCGCTCCAACCCGCCAACGTAAACATAACGGATATTGTACTCCTTGAGGATGGTTTCAGCTTCAGACCAACTGGTGGTCTTATACACCTGCTCAATATCCTGCTGGCGCGAGCCTATCTCACGTGCCCCGCCACGCCACTGGCTTTCATGCCCGGGCCAGCCTAAAACAGTTTGCTGACCTGAAACCTCGGAGATACGTGCAAAACTGGAATAGCTGCCGCCCACAGCTTCGGCAACCACACCCAGTGGAGCCTGCTGTAGCCAGTGGATGGCATCCATTTCGTCCGGGTTGTAGGTTTGAATATAAGCGGTGCCGTCCAGGGTCCACACGCCCGGGTTGAACTGGTTCGTCTTGGTCAACAAACCAAATACCGGGTAAGCTAACGCCATTAAGATCAGGATTGTCAGGCCAAATGAATATATCCAAATCCAGAATTTCTTCAACTCCTTCAAAAGGATAGCCGAACCAAAGGCCGCCGTCATTCCCCACAAGATCCAGGTCTGGAAGTAGAACTTGAATATGGTATTCATGCGCCAGCCAAACTGGTCTCTTAAGTATACGAATTCTGGCGCCAGTGTCAAACCGATCCCAGTCAATGCCATTAGGAGTGCAAACAAATGCGGCGACCTCATCGCCGGTGCAGTCAGGTTTTCAGCCGGCTGTACAAGATCTGTGTCTGAAGATAGTGGGTCCTCCTTTTCAGAGGATTTATCACGCCAGCCGCATAACAGGCCCCAAACTACGGCCAGCAAAACGAAGAGCAATATCCACGTCCCAGGCTGCAGAAAACGCTTTATTAGAGATTCGGTAATCAACGCTGTGCCACTCACCCCCCCGTGCAGGTCGGTAAACAATCCGATTAGCCCGGATAACTGCAGATACAGCAGGGATCCACCAGGTAAGAAATTCACCAGGGCTGGCAAGCGGATGATCAATATACCCAGCAGGTACGAGAATACCCACAGACCACCCACCAACCAGGCAGAGAAAACCAGCCCTCTTTTAAATTGTGCCCATGATCCTTGTTTTCGCCATAACCAGATCAGCCAGGCGATGATCGGCAGTAAAAGCGTAGAAAACATCACCCAGAAATAAACCCCACGCGTGAAAAAATCCAGGCTGGGCAGGATTCCGCCTGCCTGCGACGCGAAACCGATGTAGAAGGGCAGGTAAAGCAGCACGCCTACCAAACCCAGGGCCAGTCCCAATTCGATGAATTCCCAGATACGCCTCCAGCTCCACCCTTCTTGCTGGAAACGTACCAGGGTGAAAGTGCAGCAGAAAAACGCCACATAGATGGGGAAATCCCAGGTGTTGATAAAGGCCAATCCCCCCAGCAACACCGCCGCTAACCAGAAATCTATCTTTTTCATCCACGAGAAAAGGAACAGCCCTTCAGAAGGTTTTTTTTCGCCTTTGACCCAATCGAGGATGGCTGAAAGCAAACGCTTTGGGCCAAATGACAGGCTGGCCTGGTAATAAAGATTTAAAGCCAGGGAGATAACCAACAATGCAAACGGCATTGCCAGTACGTGCGGGTGCAGGTCAGAAAGCAAGTAAGAAAAGAAGGGGAACTCGTCGATGATTTCACGTGGCTGGCTTGACAGGTCGAAATCTTGCAGCACGCGAGATGCCCTCCACCACCAGATTCCACCCACTCGGGTTGGAAACCAGCTCAGAGGCAGCGAGGGAGGCTTATTTATTTCAAGAATGTTCAGCCAGGTCCAGAACCTCGACTGCATGCTGCCATCGGCTGTCTGTGTCCAAAATATCCCTCGGGCATGCAGCATTTCCAGGAACCCCTCAATATTGCTGACAATCAAGATGAAGAACGGCGCCAGCAGCGCACAACCGGCGCCAGCGGTTGAAACACTTCCTTTGTCCAGGTCTTTTACCGGTTTATTCTTACGCCAACGGTTGAGTAGCGAGTAGAGGATGCCATAAGCCCCCAGGGCTGTCATTCCAAACCACAAGGAAATCGCCAGGTTGAAACCAACTCCGGAGATCACCCCTGTCATGCGGATCAACATAGCCACCATGACGTAGCCAAAATAATAATAGGAAATGGCATATCCCGAAAGCCAGGGGTCCATGGGCGGGAATTTCGGGGAACGCAAGATGGCATTGATGAAAGCTAGCTCCATCGGTTTCTCAGTCCCAGTAATATCGGGGTTGCCTCCCCGCACCACGGCCATGAATGCAAAGGTGAGCAGAAACAAAAGTTCACCGGTCACCAGCAGGTGGATTTTACCTTGGCACCACTTGAACAATTCCTGCCATTTGCCTTTGATCGACCAGGCGCTCAGCCCAGCCAGGATGGCAAGCGCCAGCAGAACACCGCCTATATCGTTTTGGAGCACCTGGAAAGAGGTTAACAGCCAGAAGACAAAGCCCCATAAAATCAGCCCCAGAGGGCGCGCCAGGGCATATCCGCGATCGTCCAGGTTGGGCAGCAGCCGGTATGCCAGCGGAATAGCCAGGATTCCCACCAGCATGATCACCAGGTACCAGGAGAGAAATGCAATCATAAGCTCATTCGTTTCTTATCACACAAGATATCAAGGAAAATATTTCAAGACTTTGTAAATGGTGGTTTGACCCTGATGGTAGACTTCCTTCCACAGGTCGCCGTCCCATGCTGTGAACTTTTCCAAACCCACCCCAGAATAATAAGCTTCCTCCAACTGTCCTACGATTATATAACTTACATCATATTTATGGATAAAATCCTCCGTAAACTGGCGGTCATCCGTTCTGTAGAAAATTCCAATTTCATCGACCCGGTCGGTTACCCAGGTTGTAGGCACTACCCCACCCCGCTGCTGGCGCTGGTGCCAGTTCCAACCCACCACACCTGGTAAACCGGTGTAGATCGTAAAGCGGGTGCCCCAGCGGTACTCGACCGTATTGGCTTCGACGATCACCGGCGAGCCTTTGACGTTATCCTGCATCCATTGGATGGCTGCATAATCCTCGCCCAAGGTCATATCCTTGCCATTATCAGAATACTGAGCCGTCTGCATATATGCCATGCCATCCAGAGTATGCGGCGCCAGGGGAATCATTCGGTCGCGGATTTTATCGGCCCCGCCCAATACGGTGAACATGGCTGCTCCACCCACCAGCAAGACCAGTCCAACCTGCCAGCTCGTACGCCAGGCCCCTGTCCATTCTTTGAAAACAGCGGGTAACAGCCAGATCAAGCCTGCCGCGGCGCTCAGTGAAAACAACGTCCAGGCCTGCAAATAAAACTTAAACACCGTGTTCATCCGTCCGATATCCCCCTTAAGCACGATCAGTTCTACCGACAGGGTCAACGTCAATGCCGTGCCGATGAAAAACAGCACCAGGCGTTTTACATCTGGCTGACCCGGTCGTAGGATCAAGACCGCCGACCACAGCATCAAGGGAAGCACCAACCAGGCGATCTGAACTCCCTTCAACAGCAAAGCAAAGATAGCCACCACCATCATCAGTAATACGAATCCGATAATTCCCAGATAGGGGCGTAGTTTATTCAAAGCAGAGACCGGCGTCTTTGCCATCCAATCCCGCGTCTCCCACACCATCCAGGAGATAATCACGAACAGGAACAATCCCCAGTGAGTGGTATATGACCAGAAAGGTGAATGATCACCCGTCCAGAGCTCAAACGAGGTGTAGCCCTGGCCGTACCAACGAGCGAAGGACTCGTAAAAGAGGAAAGATAACCCCACCAGCAATAGCGCACATGCGCCGGTCAACCACCAACGCCGGGCGGTTTCGCTCAATTCAGGCAGGATCGATTGGGGCGTGCGCCAATATTTAATTCCCGTATACAGTACAACGATCACTCCCAACGCCAGGTAGGTAGGTAAATCCCAGGTATTGGTCGGCCGCAGAGCACCAATCACTAACCCGGCCAGGCTGAAGCTACAGATAAAATGCAGCCAGCCATATCTACCCTGTTCGTCGCCCCACTGCCATTTTCCTTGGAGGATGGATAACCCCCAGGCCAACGCCAGCACGGTCACCGGCAAGGCAATCAGGTGGGCATGCGGATCGGCGTAAAGGAAGGTAAAAAATGGAAATTCAGTTATCGGCTCGTTGGGATACACCCGGCTGGGTATCCAATACCAGTCGCCAGGGGGATAGGGCAGCTTCACTCCGGCCAGGAATTTGGCGAACCCCTCGAAGCTGTAAATCCAGCGCATCGGTATAGATAGATTATCGATGTTTCCACCTGGGACGCCCAGCTTTTGGAAACCTTGCCAGATCATACGCACCGTGCCCAGGTTGCCAAGGATTAGTAGTCCAACCGAAGAGGCAATCCCGGCCAGGAAAGGCCAGCGTTCCAGGCCAAAGATCAAATGCGTGCTCTCAGCGGAAGTTTCGCTTACTTCATCAGGTGATCTAGCTGCGACTTCCTCCCCTGGTGAGGCTCCCTGGCTGCGCGGCTTGCGCTTCTTCAGCAAGTTCCAGCCAATACAGAAAGCGCCCATAGCCAGCATGCTGAACCAGGTGGGCAAGATCAGGTTATAGGCTACCGAAGGGATGATCCCCAGCCATTTGACCAGCACGCCAATCAATACAAAGCCATAATAATAATAATTGATGTAGCCCCCCGCAAACCAGGGGTCGTAAGGCGGAAAGGTGCTGGATTTCAATACAGCGTTAAAGTATGAGAAATCCATCGGTTTTTCGCCGCCTTTAGCAGGATGCCACAGGTCGGGGTTTCCCAGGCGGATCAGTAAGAAGAAGGTGAAGAACGCCAGCGCCAGGATTTCTGCAATCAGAATGTAGCGCTTGTGCAGCTTCCACTCTTCTTTTATCGAATGTCGCTGCAGGTAGAATAAAACAGCGTTAACCGCCGCCAGGAGCAGTAAGGCCACGCTAATTGTCAATTTGGTTACCGCAATCCCTGAGGAACCAGCCAGCCATACCAGGTAGGCTAACAGGACGATCCCTATCAACCGGGCCAACGGGTAACCTTTATCGCTCAAACCGCCCAGGGCCATGCGCACGAATGGATATACCAGCCAGCCAAGCAGGGTTACCGTGATATACCAGAGTAGCATGCTTAGGCCTGGATACTGGTTAAAAATCAGGTTACGATTGAAAAGATCTGCCCAGGTGCCGTTAGCCTGATCCTGCTCCAACTGCCCCTGGGATAACATCAGGTTGCCAGGATACTGGCTGGCCTGGTAGGGTGTCCATTGGAGTACTTTGGAAAGATCGACCGAAGATAAGATTGACGACACCTGCGCCGGATTGTAAGAGGCGTTCTTGCGGAAGATCATCACCTTGGGCGCATCATAAACGGTGAAAGCTTCTTCGGCAAACTGGGTATTGAAACGCAGCGAGCCCAGCTTCGGATCTGATTGTTGGACGTAGACCAGGTCAAAACCGAGTTTGCCCTGAAACATACCCGGCTGGGCTACGTCATAGCACCAAACGATATCTTTATCGTCCGGGCAGCCCAGCAGATCGCGATAAAACAAAGTGGTGAGCGGATATCGTTCTGGGACGCGCACTGTGGTCGCCCACTCTCGCCCGGAGCTGCTGAAAATGTAATCCGACTGGCTTAAGATGGATTGGAACCGTTGCAGTTTATCGGCATTGTCATCCCAGTACATTTCAAAGTTGAGGTCGGACTGATAAACACCCTTCTGGTAATCAAAAGGGTTGTCATTATACAAATCCAACGGTAATGCGTCATCCCAGGTGGATTCGTCAGCGTGCTGGCTACCGTATACGGCGATGGCGCCGCTTCCATCCGTGACGCCTAGGGTAAAGTAATAGGTCTCGCCCTTATGTACGGTCACCGGTGAGGTGAATTGGAATGTATACGCTTTTCCACGTGGATCCGCTGCGATGCCGAAATCACTGGTGACCTTCGCACTGCCCAGGGGAGCGCTGGTCGGATCCGAACCTATCAGGGAGAATTGCAGGGTTTTCAGGCCATGGCCGCCTTCCCAATCCACGATCCACGGAAAATAAACTTTCTGCAGGGCGCCGGATTGGCTGGCAGTGAATAAGTCGACGTAGTCCTGGCCAGGGCGCATCACCTGAACCGGTTCAGCCAACGCCTGGGGGAGCAGACTTCCGTCGGGCAAAGAAATATCGAGGGTCAGCTGACCTGACAGGTCGAGTAGCATGTTGTCGTTACCCACATCGACTGACAGGTAGTATGTTTTACCCAACTCGACCTGCAATGGCTCGCCGAATGATACCGTGTAAGCCTTCCCGCGCGGGTCGCTGTCGTCATTGAACGCATCCGTCAAGAACCCGTCGGTCAGTGAAACTTTGGAATCCGGCGCCTCGTTAATATGAACTTCCAGGGTTTTTAGGTTGCCATTGGCCGATTGGTCGCGAATATGACCAAAATTGATGTCTTTCAGCATGCCGGAAGTCCGCGGTTTGAAAGCCATCAAGATCGGTTGATTAGAGCGCAGAGTCGTCCCTAAAGAATATCCAAGTGGCTGGTTCCAGACATCCGTTCCTGTATCGATCTTCAGGTTGATCGGGCCATCCACGTTTTGGTAAATCCAGGCGCTGGCTGACACACGTGTCGCCGGCTGAGTGTAAATACGCGTGAAAGCAAAAGCCCAGGCCAGCGTACCCAATATCACCACAGCTCCGATGGCTCCGGATAGGATTCAATTCCAGTTGCGCGCCAGCCATCTGGCTGCCGGTTTCAGGTTTGATTTAAAGTCCCACAGCTCCACAACCGCCCATCCAGCCATGATTTCGAGAGTAGGATAAACCGGAAGTTGGTAGCGCATACTGCGAGTAAAGTTCAACGACTGGAAGGTAAAGTAAATCGCGGTCCAGAACCAAATCAGTCCATGTTTCTGCCACTCCCCTCTGAGCATGCGCCAGGCCATCCACAGGAAGCCGGCCCACGCTAACAGGCCCAGGGGCAGCCCCA
The DNA here is from genome assembly GCA_963820415.1 of uncultured Chloroflexia bacterium. Lineage (GTDB taxonomy): Bacteria > Chloroflexota > Anaerolineae > Anaerolineales > Anaerolineaceae > CAWFZT01. The sequence goes on from CAWFZT010000009.1 coordinate 45,835, forward strand.
TGCCCCATTCCACCATATTGGTCCAGGCAAACGTGATCGGGCGGCGCGCCCACTGCAGCGCCGGCGGAAAATCCACATCGCCTCCGCTTTGCGAGGCCAGCTCTTTCATGTTGGCTACCCAGTGAGGGTTCAGCCGCAGCCCGAAAATACTCGGGCCGCTGAAGGCATATGGCTGAGTGATGCGAAAAACAAGGGAAGCCGCTACGCCAGCAATAATCAAGTTACACAGGATGAGAATTACCTCACGATCTCGACTTTTGTGCGAAAGCCTGATTATAGTGTGGCGGAAGAACTTGACGATCAGGTGTCCATTTTCATCTTTTGATAGTTTTGTATAATAGATAAAAGCTGCCGCCGGGAGCAGTACTGCGACGGGAGCCACGCTGACTTTCGAGGCCATAGCCATGCCCAGGGCAATCCCGAAAAGGACATATGGGATCACCGACCGACAGGATTCGCTAATCAATCTCCATACAGACACCGTGGTCGAAGAAGAGCCCTGTATCTCCACTTCAGCAGCCGGACGGACGACGGTAACATGATTCCCGTCTAGCAGCAGGGTAGCAAAATAGAAAGCAAGAAAAGTAAAGAAATTGGTGAAGTTGTCAACGGTGAAAAAATGGGAAAGTTGAATTGGCAGCACAGCAAAGGCAGCGAAAGCGGCTGCCAGAAGCCCTATGCCTACTTTTTTATACAAGCGGATGGCAGTTAGAAAGACCAGTAGCACCGTCATCAGATCGACCAGGCCTGAAACACAGCGCCCTACCAGGTTTACCTGGTCGTATCCGGTGCGGTTGACCCATTCAGCCACGTAACGGACGATGAATAAAGGCAAGGTGCCGTACACGTAAAATCCATAACCGCGGTTATTGGGATTGAGGCTTGAAACAGCCGTATTGAAATATTCGCCCAGGTTCTTGACCGGGCTGATAGCGGTTTCCACCATGGTCAGGAAACGCTCGTCCGGATGCAGGTGGTAGGAAGCGTCCCAGCTAAGACCTATATACCGGAAATATGCCCCCCCGATCAGGATCAACGCCAACAGCAACAGCCAAAGCCAGGGCATCTGCCTAGAGGTGTTGGACGGATTATCTGAAGTAAGCAGAGGAGTTTCGGTTTCTGCCATTGAGCTTTTATCTGCCGGCCATCGATAGGAAATTGGCCAGGCTGCCTTGCTGCTTTTCCCCTGGCTGTGGTGGAACTAGCAGAATCCAGAAATCCTTGCCTTCCAGTTTCGAATGGTACAACCAATAAGTGCTTTGGGGGTATAAAGCTACCAGGGCGTCCAGATCTTTCTGGTCCTCGTTTTTCACGAGGAACAGTTTAGCGTGCGGCTCAGCCAATGTGTCCTTAAAATTATCCGGCCACAGCGCATAGTCTTTGACCGGATACCCGGCATTGATCCCCACCAGGCGGGTATCAACCCAATACGGGTAAGGCACTACATAGGCCGAATCTTCCGTCCCTATCGAATCAGCAAAGGCACGAATTACTTTGCCCATTTCGTCTGTATTCCAGGCCCCGGCCATAAACTGGTTGTCAAATTGGTGGAATACCAGGTCAAAATTTTGTGAGGCTGACCAGGTAAACAAGAACAGTACCAGGACAACCGCGACGCCAATCCCCATACGCCGGGATTTCACCCGATTGACCAGCCCTGCCAGGATGCCTTCCAGGGCTAAGGAGGCAATCATGAAAACAGGAATGATTGCTCCACCCGTGCGGTTTAAGGACGGATTCTCATCCGGAAAAGCCAGCGACAGGATAGAAGGCATCAAGAACAATGGCACAGATAAGAGCATAAACAAATCAAGCCAGTGACGGTTGCGGATATAACGGTACAGCAGCAAAAGGGAACCCAGGAAATACAGCGCTGCTGTTACAACGTCCAGAGCTGGCCTGCCTACCACCGAATGCACCCAGATATTGCCGTTGTCCCAGAAGAACATGACCCAGGCTTTCCATAGATTGCTCATGAAAATTTGCCCAGCCGGCCCCGGCAGAGGCCTTTCAGCCGTTCCCAGCCGGGTCATGGTGCGGTAATCGAACGATGCCATGTTATCGAACATGTAGCGCATTAGAGGTAGGAAAATTACCAGAGAAACCAGCGCCAGGGCAATCAAAGCCCAAATGGTTTCCTTTCGTTTCCCCTTAGATTGCGGGTGAATCAGGTAAATGGCGATAGCGATCACTACTACGAAGGGCACTATACGGTATGGACTATAACCCTGCAGGCCAAGACCCAACGCCAGACCTGAGAGCAGGAAGTCATTCCGGTTGGAGGTGCGCAAGCCGCGAATTAAAAAATACAGCATTGGCGCCACGAAAAGCGGGTAAAGCGGGAAACGCAGACCCATGCGTGAGATTAGATTGGGCCAGTATCCGATAGCGGTCAGGACGAAGGCGATTAACCCAACCCAGCGGTTGGCAATTTCCTTTCCCAACAGGTACATAAACGGCAACGTGAAAAGGCCAAACAGGGCTGTACCCAGTTTGAGGGTAATAAAAGAAATACCGGTATTGAAGACAATCGAGAGCAGAGCACTCCAGTACATCTGATCGGCTTCCCGACCGGTGTTGCGCGGGAAGAAAATCGAGAATTTACCGTTGAGAATATCCGAAACATCCAGCAACTTCTCAGCGTGATCACTGAACATTTCACCGGGCACCTGATTCAACTGGTAGAACCGGAAAAAGATGGCCAGGGCAAGCGCAGCTAGAAGTACCATCGCCCAGGGAGTGATGACCAGGTGGATAGTGGGCTTTCTCCACCAGGCTGCCAGACTCTCCAGTAAACTCGGGCGACTGGTTTGGCGTTTATGCGGAAGCCATAAAGCATAAAGCAGGTAAACCAGGGTAATCACCCATAAAAAGACGTTGAGCACATTGAAGGTATTGTTGCTAAAAGTCAAAAACGCCAGCACCATCATCAGCCCGCTGAGAGCCAGGGCAGCTTTATGCATCTGGAGCGATGGTGGTTTGGTCTCTTCATGCGGCAAGGGTGCGATGCCAAATTCATTTTTTAACACCGACCAGAGCAACATCAAGGCCGCCAATCCGTAGAAAAACAAGCCAGGAAACAGGCCGCGGTCCGGCGGCTCGAAGCCCAGCTGGGCAAACAGCGCCAGGAAGAGGGCAATCACTGCCCGCCATGGCCAGGGGGAAGGTTTCTCCACTTCTTTAGAGAGCAACTCGTCAGATTCTGCTAAATTTAATTCTTCGACCGGAAATGTCTGGATAATTTCCAGTTCCTGCATGCCTTCTTCGGTTGCCGTTTGGGCTGGGCTCGTCGTAGGGCTGATGCCATTTACTTCTTCAATCTCAACCGGCGTTTCAGGCGGGATAACGATTTTCTGCCCGCCCCGAAGCCTTAATAGTGATTTTAGATAGTCAAGGACGCTTGGTTCTTCCATATTTTTATGCTTACTCGAGGGAGGATGTCTAGGTAATCAATATATCTTACTGCAAGCAAGGTTTACCGGCAAGTCCACCTCGCTGTGGAAACACAGGTTACTCCATCCGGCGGGCCACATAAAAAGTATAAGATCCTTGGGGATGGAGCGGGTTTTCATTATAAACTGGCTGGACTATTGCATTAGTTAGCGCCAGGTTCCACCGCGCCGGCATCAAGATCCAGCGTCGAAACAGGCCGTAAATCACCAGAGAGGGCAGCCCAAAATAGTGGCCCCATTCCAGGACGTGCAAGGAATGCGGTGAAAAATAATGCCACCAACGCTCGATCTTGAAGCCTGACTTCTCCAACCTTGCCTGCCACACCTCGGGTGAATCGCAATGGGAATGACGGGATATGCGGTTGAAGAAAGCCCGGTAGGCGTCTCCCAATCGACGCAGCCCGACCCGATCAAAAAAGTTCGAAACGGATAAGTTGGTGAGAAAGTTGTGGTTAGGGACGCAGAACAAGAATAACGCTCCCGGTTTCAGCACGCGCGCCATTTCTACCAGAACCGGATCAATATCCGGGATATGCTCCAGAACCGAATTAGAGAAAGCGTTAGTAAAAGCGCCATCCGGGAAAGGCAGCCGGTTGCCGTACCCTTGCACCACCAGCCGATAAGCTCTCAGCCTGGCGGCTTTGTGAACCGGGCCAGCCCAGGGATCGATGCCTACGTCCACCTTCTGGGCAAAGGCAATCTGGGCAAAATCACCGTCTCCGCAGCCCAGGTCGAGCACCGGCGCAGCAAGTTCGAATTCCTGGTAAAACCTGGCCTCTACGGCGCGCAAGACGCCGCGAAAGTATGGCAGCTCGCGGATATTCAGCCACAAATAATCTTTTTCAGCCATCCTTTGCCCTCAGCTCGTCCTGGATTTCTGCGAAGAGATTTTCATATTCAACTGCCACGGTATCCGGCAGGTAGCGCTGGGCAATTGGCCCGGCATCCCGACGGAACGTCTGCGGGTCTGCCAGGATTTCCAACATAGCTTTTTCAAGCGCAGCCGAGTCGCCAATTGGGATGATCTTACCCATTTCGTGCATCGTCACCGGCTGCCGTACACCCGGCAAATCCGAAGCTATAGTCGGTACTCCGTTTATCATTGCTTCGATCTGCACCAGCCCAAAAGATTCGGTCGAATTCAGGCTGGGCACTACCAGGACGTCCAGGTTGGGATAGAACGCCGCCAGACTTTTCAGGTCAAGGTTCCCCAAGAAACGCCAGTGACCTTCTTCCTCGTATTTTTGGATCAGCGGCGAGAGTTTTTGAAAATATTTCTCTTCTCCCATGATATTTTTATAAACCCCGGCAAAAAGTACCAGCGCCTCGGGATAGGTAGACAACAGGCCCGGCATGGCCTTGAGCAGCACTTCCACCCCTTTTTCGGTGGCAAAGCGCGTCGCCATCCCGATTACCGGACGCTGACCGCGCGGGTTATACTCTCTTGCGAAGGATGACACTGCCTCGGGCTCAATCCTCGGCAACTCGACCGGCGGTAGGATCACGCACAGTTTTTTTAGATAGCGATTTAGGTAAGGAGAATGTTCAGCGTAATCTCGGGTGTAAGTGACTACCCGGTGAGTAAAAAATGCCGCCAGGTTATTCATCACATCCACCGCTTGGTTGGCAGTCCAGGCCAGTAACCCAGGCGGCATCAGCAGATCGCAGTGATAGGTGATCACAGTAGGCTTTTTCAGCACCCTGCCCCGGAAAGCCACGCCAGCCGCGTCGAATTGAGGCAGGTGCAACTGGATCGCGTCGTTTTCCAGAACCAGTCGATCAGCCAGAAGCCCAAAAGTCGGCATGACCACGCCCTTACTCAAGCGAAACAAAACCGGAGCTCGTACAATCCGCACCCCGTCCTGAAATTCTTCAGACGGCAGTTCCTTCAAGTACTGCGAGGTCAATACTGTCACCTGGTGACCACGCTTGACCAGGGCCTTTGCCAGGCGTTCGGCGTAAATCGTCAGGCCACTGGTGTGCGGGCGATAGTAAGTCAGGACAATCAGGATGCGCATATATCCCGTCTTTTTTAAAAAAGTTGGCGATTTTTCTTGACCCACTCGAACAGGCGCGTGATGCCCTCTTCAGGTGTTACGACCGGTTCCCAACCCAATTCCTGTTTGGCCTTACGAATGTCTGACACGTAAATGCGCTGGTCGCCAGGCCGCCAATCGCCTTGCCCGGTGGGTATGGAATGCCCGGCCAGTTTTTCTAGCATGGGCGCAAATTCTTTCCATATTGATATGGTCTTGTCCGGACCGCCACCGATGTTGTAAGCTCTGCCGGCCACCCGATCGATATTATTCAAAGCCAGGTCATAGGCGTCCAGCAAGTCATCGATGAAGAGCACATCCCGCACCTGTTTGCCATCCCCATAGATGGTGATCGGTTTCCCTGTCAGAACAGCGATGGCAAACCAGGCTAACCAACCCTGGTCTTCTATCCCAAACTGGCGTGGCCCATAGATACAGCTCTGGCGAAAAACCACACTGGGGATGCCGTAGATACGTTGATAATCGCGAACATACTGGTCGCCGCAACCTTTGGAGCACCCGTAAGGCGAGTGGAAATCCAGCAGTTGAGATTCCGGGATTCCCAGCGGGAAATCGAGATAGCGGTAGTGGCTTTCTTCCTCGGCTACGCGCAAATCTTCCATCCCGCCGTAAACTTTATTCGTAGAAGTGTACAGAAACGCCGGGCTGGTCCCACTGGCGCGGGCACCTTCTAGCACGTTGAACGTCCCCAGTGCATTAATTTCAAAATCCTCACGTGGCTCAGTCACTGAAGTGGTGACAGCTACCTGGGCCGCAAGGTGGACGATTACGTCCATCTTGCAGGCGGCATCCTTAATCGCGTCCGCATCGCGTACGTCGCCCACGATCAGTTTGAATCCATCGTTTCCAAATTCCTTGCGCAGCCACTGCAGGTTGAGCTTCGCTCCGCCGCGTGATAAATTGTCGAAAATGATCACATTCTCGCCGCGCCTGACCAGGCGCGCTACGTAGTTAGAGCCAATAAAACCCGCCCCACCGGTTACCAAGAAATTCCGCGCCATCTTTCTGCTCCTGAAAAAGTTTTATTGACTCGCATCGTTACGAATCTGAAGCTGTTCGAAGAGATTACTGATCGAGCTGCGACTGCGGATCAGCTCGATAAAACCCAAAATACCATTGATCACAAACTGCATGAAATGCATCAACAACGCATAGGCCAGCGCCGCTGATGGTGAAACGCCAAAAATCGCCAGGGTCGCCACTACCGACGCCTCGAAGACACCCAGACCGCCCGGCGCCTGAGGAATGGCCACGCCAAGGGCCAGCACACCAGTCATGAACATAGCCCGGTAAAAAGGGAAACCCGGCAAGATGGGTTGGAGCATGACAAAATAGATGCTCACCCATAGCACCCACGACATGAGGATCCAGAAAACCGCCAGGAAAAATTGGTCAAGGCGAGTGAGAGTGCCCAGGCCATCCAGTAGAGAATCAAGGCTGGGGACAACCCACTTCTGCACCAACGGCCAGCGTTGTCCCAGGCCGGATACCCAGCCGTGAACTTTCTGGCTGTTACGAGCGACCAGGTAAAGCGCAAACAGCCCAGCGATCACCAGAGTCATGGTCAGGATTGCCACCGGGCGCGCCCAGGTCACGCCCAGCACCAGCGGTAGCGTCGTCAGCAACAACCCGGAGGCCATGGCCAGATCGAAAGCGCGCTCGATGACAATCGTTGAAAGCACGTGGAACGGACCCAGGCCGGAAGTCTGGCCCATAAATACCGCCCGGCCGATCTCCCCCGCCCGCAGAGGCAGGATGTAATTCAAAAAATAACCTTCACAGATGATAAAGAAAGACTGCTTGAAGGTCGCCCGGTATCTCAAGAGCACCCGCCAGGCCATGCCGCGCGTACCCAAAGACACCAACGAGATCACCACGGCTGCCAGCAGGTTAAGCGGCTGGATAGTAGAAAATGCCAGCTTCAAATCTTCCCAACGGGCCAACCGAAAGACCGTCACCAGGGCAATCAGGCTGATTATCGCACCCGGCAGCCAGCGGCGAGTGTTACGCCACAATCCAACTGAAGTCTGCTTCACTGATCCTCCAGGCGCAGCACCGCCATGAAGGCTTCCTGCGGAATTTCCACGTTCCCGACCATCTTCATGCGCCGCTTGCCTTTTTTCTGTTTTTCGAGCAGCTTTTTCTTACGGGTGATATCGCCGCCGTAGCATTTCGCCAACACATCCTTGCGTAAAGCTTTAACGATGGCGCGGGAAATAACCCTCCCGGCAGCCGAAGCCTGGATGACCACATCGAACAATTGGCGCGGAATCAGGCCCTTCAGCCTGGTGACCAGCGCCTGGCCTTTATGATAGGCATCGTCACGGTGGACGATGGCTGCCAACGCATCCACCGGTTCCCCTCCCACCAGTACTTCCAGCTTGACCAGGTTACCAGGCCGGTAATCAATGAATTGGTAATCCATCGACGCATAGCCGCGCGTGCGCGACTTGAGATCGTCGAAGAAATCCACAATTAGCTCAGAAAGCTGGATCTCATAACTGAGCTGGATGCGGTTCGGCGCCGGGTAGTCCTGGGCATTAAAAATCCCACGCCGGGTAGTTGCCAGATCCATGATCGTTCCAAAGAATTCAGTCGGGCTGAAAATCTCCAGCCGCATCCAAGGCTCGCGAATTTCTCGGATCAACCCTTCATCAGGCAGGCGCGCCGGAGAAGAGATTAGAACGACTTCTCCAGTCAGCAACTCTACTTCATATTCCACAGAAGGAGCAGTGATAACGATATCCAGGTCGTATTCGCGTTCCAAGCGTTCCTGGATGATCTCCATGTGGAACAGGCCGAGGAAACCGCAACGGAAGCCGAAATTGAGCGCCTGGGAGGTTTCCGGCTCATAAATGAGTGAGGCATCGTTAAGCTGTAACTTTTCAAGCGCTTCTCGAAGATCCGGGTAATCCTCGCCGTCCACGGGGTAAATCCCGGCAAAGACCATCGGCTTGGCCTTGCGGTAGCCTGATAACGGTTCGGGCGCTGGCCGGTTGGTGAGTGTAATAGTATCGCCCACCCGGCATTCGGTCACAGTTTTCAAGCCGGTAGCGATATAGCCTACATCGCCTTCGGTCAAAATATCAGTAGGTTTCATCGCCGGGCCAAAATAACCGATTTCTACTGGTTTCAAGTCGGCGTTGTGCTGCATCAGGTGAAGTTGGTCGGTAGGCAGGATCGTCCCATCGAAGACGCGGATATAGGCGACCACACCCTTATAAGAATCGTAATGTGAATCGAAGATCAAAGCCTTCAGCGGCGCATCCGGATTGCCGCGTGGAGGCGGCACCTGCTGAACAATGGCTTCCAGCACCTGATCGATGTTAATACCTTCCTTAGCTGAAATACGGATGATACTGTCCGGAATCACACCGAGTAGATTGCCCAGTTCTTTGGCCACTTCATCCGGCATAGCGGAGACCAGGTCAATCTTATTGATCACCGGAATGATCACCAGGTCCGATTCGAGCGCCAGGTAAAGATTCGCCAGGGTCTGGGCCTCAATCCCCTGGGTAGCGTCTACGACCAACAAGGCGCCCTCGCAGGCTTCCAGGGCCCGGCTGACCTCGTAGTTAAAATCTACATGCCCGGGGGTATCGATCAGGTTGAGCTCGTAAGTCAGGCCATCTCTGGCCGTGTAAGCCATGCGCACCGCGGAAGCTTTGATCGTCACCCCTTTTTCCCGCTCAAGGTCCATCGTATCCAACACCTGCTCGGTCATATCCCGGTCCGATATGGTGCCGGTAAGCTGCAGCAGCCGATCCGCCAGCGTGGATTTGCCATGGTCCACGTGGGCAATGATACAGAAGTTTCGGATTGGGACACTCATAGACGGGTAGTAGTATACCTTAATATAAATTTTTTATGGAAGCAGGGATTCTCAAGATAAAACCGCCTCAACCGACCCAACCAGGTCGGTCAGGCTGGCAGCGCCCTCAGCGGGCAGGGTCAGGAGCGCCAGGAATTCTACATTCCCCTTCGGCCCCAGCAGCGGAGAGCGGATCAGTCCTTGTACCCCAAAACCCATTTTCTGGGCCTGTTCAAGCACACTCAACAACACCTGGCGGTGGATTGCCGCATCTTTAATCACCCCTTCGCCTCGCGCGGCATCTTCCCGGCCGGCTTCGAATTGCGGCTTGATCAAGGCTACTACCTGGCCTGTTCCGTCTCTAAACCAGGCGCGAATGGTTGGCAACAATATTCGTAATGATATGAAGGAGGCGTCCACTGTCACAAGCTGGACCGGTTCAGGAAAACTGCTCACGAAACGGGCGTTGGTACGCTCCTGAGAGATTACCCGAGGATCACTGCGCAGTTTCCAATGCAGCACCCCATAGCCTACGTCTACTGCATAAACCCGTGCTGCCCCGTGCTGCAGCAGGCAATCTGTAAAACCACCGGTCGAGGCGCCCACGTCGACACACACTCGGTCCTGCAAATTTTCCAGCCCGAATGCCAGTAAAGCTGCTTCCAGCTTTTCACCACCCCGGGAGACAAACCTTGGCCCGCGCTCGATCTCAATGCGGTCGTTTGTAGGAATCTGGGTGGAAGGTTTTAGCACCACCTGCCCGTTCACGCGCACCTGGCCCGCCATGACTAACCGCTGCGCCTGGGAGCGGCTTTCAGCCAGCCCACGACCAACGATCAGCACATCCAGGCGTTCCTTCTCCATGGCCCAATTATAATATGGCTTTCAGGCATGGTCGCTATTCCAGAACCTGCGCAGACTTTGCGAAAGGGAAGCAAAATCTTCTTCGCCTACAGCAACCCTAAAAAACCGGTCCTAAGTCTTCCCTACAAAAAAAAACTTATGATATGATAATGATATGCTACTCGCCATCCTCAAAACGATGCGCCCACGCCAGTGGCCGAAGAATGCCTTCGTCCTGGCGGCGCTCGTTTTCGATCGCCAGCTTGAGCACCTGCCCGCCCTGTTCAAATCCCTGGAAGGCTTGTTCATCTTTTGCCTGATCTCTTCTACGGTTTACATCATCAATGACATTGCCGACGTGGAGGCTGACCGGCAGCATCCCACAAAGTGCAATCGGCCTATCGCCTCAGGGAAACTGTCAGTAAAGATTGCCGTTATTGCCACAGTCATCATCCTGCTCATTTGCTTCCCGATCGCCTTCTTCCTTTCGGATGAATTCGCCTTAGTTGTCCTGGTCTATTTCTTAATCAACCTGGCCTATTCCAAGCTGCTCAAGCACGTTCCCCTGATAGATGTATTGATCGTTGCCGCCGGGTTCGTGCTACGCGTGGCTGCTGGGGTGAGCCTGATCGAGGTCGAACGCTTTTCTCCCTGGCTGTACGTGGTCACCACCCTTTTCGCCTTGTTTATGGGGTTCGGTAAACGTCGCGCCGAGCTGGCTCTCCTGACGGATAGCGCCAATGCCCACCGCCGCGTCCTGGAAGGGTACTCCTTGCCATTCCTTGATCAGTTGATCACCATTGTCTCTAGCACCACCATCATTGCCTACAGCCTGTACACCTTCTCGGCTCCCAATCTGCCCACCAATCATGTCATGATGCTTTCTATCCCCTTCGTTCTTTACGGCGTCTTTCGCTATCTTTACCTGGTCCAGATAAAAAATGAAGGCGGCGCCCCTGAAGAACTCCTTCTAACCGACCGGCCTTTACAATTGACGATTGTACTATGGAGTATCGCCATCTTGCTGGTCTTTTACATCCACTGGCCCAACACCTGATATGCCTGCAATCCTCGCCTCGGCGCCGGGTAAAGCTATACTTTTGGGGGAACACGCAGTGGTGTACGGACGACCGGCTATTGCCGTGCCTGTTACCCAGGTGCAGGTTAAGGCCAGCATTACGGCTGACCCACTCGGCCCTCCCGGCCGTGTGCACATACAGGCCCCGGGTATCCAGCTCGAAAGCGACCTGGCTAAACTGCCGGTGGACGATCCTATCGCACTGGCTGTTCAGGGAGTCATGCGGGCCCTGGCGGTTGACCACCTTCCAGCCTTGCACCTGCGGATCAACTCAACCATCCCAGTCGCGGCCGGGTTGGGCTCCGGGGCAGCCGTATCGGTGGCGATCCTGCGCGCCCTTTCGGCTTTCCTGGGTCACCCTTTGCCGGATGAGATTGTTTCAGCGCTGGCCTTCGAAGTAGAAAAAAAACATCATGGTACGCCTTCTGGGATCGATAACACGGTCGTGACCTATGCCCGGCCGATCTTCTTTACCCGCGACCAGCCTTTTGAAATCTTGCCGCCGGCTGAAACAATTACCCTGATCATTGCCGACAGCGGGATAAAAAGTCCGACGCGCCTGGCGGTTGCTGCTGTAAGGGAAGCCTGGCAAGCTGATCCACACCACCTTGACGCCCTTTTCGATGCAATCGCCCAAGTCACCCAACAGGCTCGCCGGTTGATTACAGAAGGCCCGGTGTTGGCGCTTGGCCCTCTAATGACTGAGAATCATCATCTTTTACAACAGTTGGGAGTTTCGTCGGCCGAGTTGGATTTTCTGGTTGACATTGCAATGCAGGCCGGTGCAGCCGGCGCCAAGCTTTCCGGCAGCGGGCAGGGCGGCAACATGATCGCCCTGGCTACTGCGGAAAATGCTGAAAAAATTTCAACCGCCCTGGCCAGCGCCGGGGCAAAACGCGTGATTATTTCCCGGGTCAATCCCTTTACCCGGGACCAGAAGTAGGAAGCCTGTGCTCTATTTTTTGAAATTGGGCGGGTCATTGATCACCGATAAAAATAAACCGCACACGCCGAGGCGTAAAATCATTACCCGCCTGTCATACGAGATAGCCGAGGCGCGCCAACTCAATCCGGATTTACAACTTGTCATCGGGCACGGGTCCGGCTCCTTCGGGCATGTTGCCGGCGACAAATATCACACCCGACAGGGAGTCCATACTCTGGACGAATGGCAGGGATTTTCAGAGGTGTGGCAGGCAGCCCGGGAGCTGAACCAGATCGTAGCCGAAGCTCTATTCACCGCTGGCCTGCCAGTGATCGCCTTTCCTCCTTCAGCGGCGACGTTGGCACAAAATGGACAGGTCAGCCGCTGGGATATCCAGCCCATGCGAGCTGCTTTGTCTGCCGGCCTGCTCCCACTGGTCAACGGAGATGTAGTTTTCGACACTCTCCTGGGTGGGACTATTCTTTCCACCGAAGATTTGTTCTCATACCTGGCACGGCAACTTTGGCCACAGAGAATCCTTCTCGCTGGACTTGAAAAAGGTGTCTGGGTGGATTATCCTGTATGCAGCCAATTGATTACCGCTATCACGCCCCAATCCTACCCTATATTGGCTGCCAGTCTGGCAGGCTCGTCAGCCGTAGATGTGACCGGCGGCATGGCGCAAAAAGTAAAAAGTATGTTAACCCTGGTCGAACAGCTTCCTGGGACAGAAATCCTGATTTTTTCCGGGAGTCAGCCAGGACAGGTCCGCCAGGCGCTGATGGGCGCAGTACCTGGAACGTTGATTTGTCAGGCAGTAAAATAAGAGTGGAGGTAGTGTATGTTTTATACGCGTGAAATAATGGAGGAAATGGAAGACAGGAACCTGGCCCCATACGGCTGCCGTTGCAAAAACACCCGTGGCAGGTTCTATCCTGATGACGAACCCGATTATCGCACCTGTTTCCAGCGCGATCGAGACCGCATCTTGCATACGACTGCCTTTCGCCGCCTGGAATACAAAACTCAGGTATTCATCAATTATGAAGGAGATTACTACCGCACCCGCCTGACCCACACCCTCGAAGTGACTCAGATAGCGCGCACCCTGGCGCGTGCCCTGGGTGGAAACGAAGACCTGGTGGAAGCGATCTGTTTGGCTCACGACCTGGGACACCCCCCCTTTGGCCATTCCGGCGAAATCACCCTGGCTCGATTAATGCGCGACGACGGCGGCTTTGACCATAACAAGCAGTCCCTGCGCATCGTGACCAAACTTGAGAACCGCTATCCCGATTTTCCCGGCCTGAATCTTAGTTGGGAAGTTTTGGAAGGTATGGTCAAACACGAGACCGAATACGACCGCTCGGATGCCCACGATTTCAACCCGGATGTGCGTGGCAATATGGAATCGCAGATTGCCAACGTGGCTGACGAGCTGGCCTACACTGCTCACGACCTGGACGATGGTCTGCGCTCTGGCATGATTAACCCTGACATGCTGCAGAGCGTCGACCTGTGGGGGATCCTCACCCATTCGATCGGCGGAGCAGAAGGTGAGCTGGATGACTTGACCCGTCACCGCCTGATTCGCCGCCTGATAGGTATGGAAGTGACCGACCTGGTCCATACCAGTTCTCAGCACGTACAAGAAAGCGGAGTACGCTCGGTAGACGAATTGCAGCGACTGCCTTATAATGTGGTTGGCTACAGTGAAGATACCGCCCGGCGCAACCGGCAGTTGAAGGATTTTCTGTATAGCAAGCTGTACCGGCATTATCGGGTTGTGCGCATGGCAGTAAAGGCAGAAAGGATCATAACGGATTTATTTCAGGCCTATTGCTCCGAGCCAACTATTTTACCCGGGCACGTGCAGGTTTCGGTGAGTGAACGTGGACTAGAACGCACTATCTGCGATTACATTGCTGGCATGACCGACCGCTTCGCCATCGAAGAGCACCAGAAACTGTTCGACCCGGTGACACTGCCATAACATTATCTTTTTTCGAGTCTAACCGGAAAACCATGCAGGTTACTAGGCTCATTGGGAATTGCTGTGCTGGATCACCAGATTTTGGTGCGTGATAACCCACCAAAATCTGAGCTCTTCTACGAAAAATCCCAAAAAACCGGTTACTACATGGTTTGCTCTTAAAGTTTTTTTACCATGGAGAAATGAACATGTCGGATGCATCTTACCTGACCGCCGTAGGAGAGAAAAAACTGCGCTCAGAGTTGGAGGGACTGAAGGGGCCTGCCCGTGAAAACCTATCCAAACGACTGCGTGCCGCCATTCAGCAGGGCGATCTCTCGGAAAATGCCGATTATACCTCCGCTAAAGAAGAGCAGGGATTCCTGGAAGGACGCATCCAGGAGTTGGAACAGATCCTGAAAAATGTGATCATCATTGACGAGAGTGCCCAGGCGCGCGACCTGGTCGATATCGGCGCCCATATTACCGTCCAAGAGGACGAATACCCTCCCGACACGTATTATCTGGTGGGGCCTAAAGAAGCTGACCCGAAAAACGGACGGATTTCCTACGAGTCTCCCATCGGCAAAGCCCTAATCGGTCACCGTATGGGCGACGTGGTCGCTGCAGAGACACCTGGTGGGACGATCAAACTCAAGATTATCAACATCAATTAAGCATAATTGTCGTGGCAATATTTGTTTTCTGAGGTTGAAAAAGGACTGCCCTGAATATTGGGGCAGTCCTTTGCAATTATTGGTTTTTCGCTCTATTGCGGTTTCTGCTTCGGCCACACTGCCACTTCCAACGTCAGGCGCTCAAAGAAACTGTTTTGCGGTAAAGGGCCCGAGCCGAAATTCATATCTACCACCCGAGCTTCTAGCGTGAGAGTCGCGGTTTCCAGGAGGACCTTCTTATCCGAGCCGATCAAAATCGGCTCGCCCTTAGAAGCCAGGCGCTGACGGATGGTTGGATCGTTGAAAGCGTGCTCACTCATCAAGACTTTGGTGACGGTCTGGATGTCATTCTTATCGAACAGCCAGACTTCAAAGGCGGTGACTTTCTTCGGATCGCCCACACCGATGGTGTCGGAAATGCCCACTCCACATTCGCCGAGGAACTCACCAGTCGGTGAATCGATGCTGAATGAGTCGTCATAAAGGTCGTCTCCCAGCATGTAGGTCGACATGAATTGGGTTATGGGAGCTTCCTGTCCCTGTGCCCCGTAATCAGTCTTCAGCGCAGCTTTACTGGCATCTGTTTCCTGCTGCACCAGCGACTGTCCTTTTGACCCGCCTTTGCCCTTGCGGAAAACGAACAAGTACAGCAGCACGGCTGCTACGATCAGGGTTAAACGCACAGCGCGCCCAGGACATAGATCAAAAAGCTACTCGTCTTGCCAGCAGCCTGGGGGGCCCCAGCGGATACCGATGGCGTGCCGGTGAGGAGCTGCTCAAGCAGTTTCTGGGTGGATAAGGTCGCCGTCGCTTTTCCGGCTTTCGGGGTGGCAGATGCTTTGCTAGCCTGCGGGGTCGCTGAAACCTTTGGAACCTTGGTTTTAGTGGTTTGGGCAACTTGCGTACCAGGTACTGGCGTGGCGGCGGGATTGGTCGCCACGGCTACCACTTTACCGGTAACCACTTTCGAGAATTGGGCCAGCCCTTTCTGGTCTACCTGAGAGTCGTTTTTCAAGGCGGTCAACACGTCCTGGGCCCCCGTGCCTAACGCCAGGAAACGCTGCTGAGCCAGGCCGGCATCGTGGTTGACCGAATAAGAATCAATGGCCATGCGCAGGTAATCTACCTTAACATCCTGACGCAGGTGTTGAGGCGCAGCGTCTGTCCATTGCACCGGGAAAACCCACCACCCCAGCAAAGGCAGACCAATAATCAGGCCGAGCACCAATCCTATGGCGGCCGCGACCAGTGGCTTACCGACATACTGACGTATCTTATCCATATTTCCACTCCTCTATTTATCTGGACTACGCCAGATTTCTCTCCCTGTTAAGGTATTATTCTATTTTAGAACAAATATCTGAAAAGCGCAATCAGATCAGGGCTGCGACTTTCCGTTGCAAGTTTCATGCCGATTCGGATGCGGTTTCCACGACCTGTTCCTGCAGGAAGGTCTCCTCACAATTTGTACACTGCACTTCGCGTTTGTTGGTAATTACCAGCAAGCCGCCACATTTCGGACAAGGCATAGTAATCGGGCGTTTCCACGAGGTAAACTGGCAGTTTGGATAATTGGCGCATCCATAGAAGACGCGCTGCTTGCGGGTCTTACGCTCGACAATTTCACCACCGTCCACCGGGCACTTCACGCCGATCTTTTGTAACCAGGCTTCAGTGTGACGGCAAGCCGGGAAATTGCTGCAACTGATGAATTTGCCGTAGCGCCCCCACCGGATTACCAAGTCATGGCCACACTCAGGGCACAACCGCCCCACCTTTTCCAACTCGGCTTTCTGAGTTGGCATTTCCGCCTGGGCCTTCGCCAACTCCGGCTGGAACGAATCATAGAATTCGCGCACAATTTCCACCCAGCCCCGGTCACCCGCTGCCACTTCGTCCAGGTCCTCTTCCATGTGTGCAGTGAAATATAAATCGACAATATCCGGGAAGTGCTCTACCACCAGGTCGTTGACCAGAATGCCTGTTTCGGTAGGCGTCAATCGCCGGGCTTCACGTATCACGTAGCCTCTTTCCTGAATGGTTGATAGGATGGGAGCGTATGTGGATGGGCGCCCAATGCCGTGTTCTTCCAGCACCTGCACCAGTGACGCTTCCGAATATCTCGGCGGCGGCTGGGTAAAATGCTGTTCAGGGATCAGCTTAACCAGCCTTTGCGCCTGGCCTTCTTCAAGACCCAGCGGGATGCGCACGTTTTCCTCTTCGGATTTCTGGTCTTCATCCACGGCTTCCTCGTAAACGATCAGATATCCGGGAAACTTCAAGGTAAAACCCGAGGCGCGCAAGATGTATTTATTCTCTCCAGCGTCTGCTCCGATATCGACTGCCACAGTATCGTACACCGCAGCTTCCATCTGGGAAGCCACAAAGCGCTGCCAGATAAGCTGGTACAGTTTAAATTGGTCCGAGCTTAAAAAGCTTTTGACTTTTTCCGGGTGGCGGAACACCGAGGTGGGACGGATGGCTTCGTGGGCCTCTTGCGCTCCCATTGTCCGGGTCTTATAAGTAGGCGGGGTAGCTGGCAAGTAATTGTCGCCGAAATTCTGGGTAATGTAGCTGCGCGCTTCGTTGAGAGCCAGCTCGGCGATGTTGGTCGAGTCGGTACGCATGTAGGTGATCAAGCCGGATGTCCCTCCTTCACCCACATCCAACCCTTCGTACAGTTGTTGGGCCAGGGCCATTGTGCGCCGGGCAGTATAGGCCAGCTTGCGCGAAGCCTCCTGCTGCAGCGTACTTGTGATGAATGGGGCTGAAGGTTTACGACGTCGTTCACTGCGCTTGATCTTCTGGATAAGGTATTTGGCCTTTTCCAGGTCAGCCAGAATACCCTTGACCACTTCCTCGTTGGGCAGTTCGGGTTCTTTATCGTTCACCCGGAATAAGTGGGCTACATAACTGGTCTTTCCGCCTTCTGGCTTCAGCTCAGCTTTAATCGTCCAGTACTCTACTGGCACGAAGGCCTGGATTTCACGCTCACGCTCGACGATCAGGCGCAAGGCTACTGATTGTACGCGCCCGGCGGACAGCCGGCTGCGCACCTTTTCCCATAAGATCGGGCTGATACCGTAACCTACCAAGCGGTCGAGGATACGCCGCGCCTGCTGGGCGTTGACCAGGTCCATGTTGATCTGGCGCGGGTTGGCAAATGCCTCGTTGATCGCCGGTTCGGTGATTTCGTGAAAGACCACCCGCCGAGAATTCTCGCGGTCAATAGCCGCGGCTTCCATCAGGTGCCAGGCAATCGCTTCACCCTCACGATCAGGATCGGTCGCCAGGTAAATTTCCTCGGCTTTCTTAACCAACTCTTTCAATTCTTTGACTACCGGACGTTTTTCGTTCGGGACACGATATTTGGGGGTGAAATCGTGCTCTACATCCACCGAAAGCTCAGAGCGCAGCAGGTCACGCACATGACCAACCGAAGCTCGCACAGTATAGCCTTTGCCCAAGAACCTGCCCACGGTTTTCGCCTTGGCAGGTGATTCGACGATCACCAGCTTACCGCTGCGACGTGAACGCTGGTCTTTATCTGGCGCTATCATTCCCTCATGCGCCTCAGTCCTGCCCATGCGGAACAATTTTGTACCACACACCCCGCAGATGCCGCGGGTGACCGGGGTCCCAGCAGTGTTCAAGTCGGCCACGGGGTCGATAATTTCTCTCTTAGTCTTGCATTTTACACAGTATGCTTCCAAGGTTGATCTCCTAATTTAAACTGCAATAGCCTTCGCTTTAGCAGCTAAAATTTAAACGCTATAATACCATTAATTTAAAAAATTCATTCTTCGTTGCCTGTCAGATACTCCCCCTGCTCTTCGTGTACCGCCACGTAGCTCATCCCACCCATTTGACTGACCATTCCCTTCAACTCCATCAATACCAGGGTGGAAGATACCTGCTCGATGGGTAAATTGGCCTGAATGCCAATTTCATCCATTGACAGCGGCTCATCGCTGAGAATGCGCAAAATGGCCGTTTCCTTTTCGTCCGAGGGGAAAAGGGTGCGCGCCTGGTAATGCTCCTGGGCATGTTCGAAATCGATGGCTTCTAACACATCCTGCATCGCAAGCAGCGGCCTGGCGCCCTGCTGGATCAAGCGGTTGGCGCCCTTGCTCTGCGGAGCATGGATGGTGCCAGGCACCGCCAATACCTCGCGACCCTGTTCGGCGGCAAAAGTCGCCGTGATCAAGGCGCCGCTTTTTTCACCGGCTTCCACTACCACCGTCGCCCGCGCCAACCCAGAAATAATACGGTTGCGTGGTGGAAAATTCACACCTTCGGGCTGAGTCCCGGGCGGATAATCACTGATCAAGGCGCCCTGTTTAACGATCTGTTCGGCCAGGTACTTATTTTCAGGGGGATAGATAATGTCTATTCCGCTACCCAACACAGCAATCGTCCGCCCACCAGCTTTCAAGGCTGCCTCGTGGGCGACTGCATCCACCCCACGCGCCAGCCCACTTACTACTGTCAGGCCGTGGTGGGCCATGTACGCAGCCAGCTCGTCGGCCACCTGGCGTCCGTAAGGCGTAATGCGACGTGTTCCGACGATTGCTACCGCCCAGCCATCTTCAGGTACAAAGGAGCCGCGCAAATACAGCACTGGCGGTGGCTGATCGATTTCTTTCAACACCGAAGGATAGGCCGCATCCTTCCAGGTGAGCACCTGGATCCCCTGGGCCTGAAGGTGATCCCAGATTTTCTGAAGGTCTTTACTTCTGCGGACGAGTACGAGGTTCTCAATGGTCTTCTGGCTCAAACCGGCGGATGCCAACGCCTCAACAGGCGTCTGCCAGGCAACCTCTAAAGAACCGAAGAAGTTGATTAGGTTTTGGAAACGGACTGCGCCAATCCCCTTGACCAAGTTGAAGCCCATCCAGTAAACCTTTTCATCCATCTTCTCCTCCATCGTCACTCCCAGTCGGGCAGCCTCACTCGCATTTCGTTCCGGCCCAAGTCTATCCCTAGGATGACGGATTCAATCGCAGGGAATAGCGTTTCCTTACCTTCAACCGAGTTAGTCACGTAGACGTCGTTTGCGCCAGTCTCAATGATCTCCGTTAGCGACCCAACCTCCAGCCCTGCCTCATCGATCACTTTTAAGCCCAGGAGCTGGTGATGGTAATATTCACCTTCCGGAAGTTCAGGTAATGCGTCTGCTTTGATATACACGCGTTGGTTGCGCAGTTTCCCGGCCGCCTCTGGAGTATCAATTCCGGCAAAAGTAAGGAGCAACTCCTGGTCTTGAGAGCGCTTGTGAGTGATGCGCATTGGCTGATGGTTTTCGCCAACATGGACCAATTTCCCGGAACGCAACCTCTCAGGAAAATCGGTCAGCACTTCCATGAGAATTTCGCCTTGAATCCCGTGCGGTCGGCGTAGAAATCCAACAGCCAAGAAGACAGGCTCACCCGGCTTGGGCGAGCCTGTTGTCTGTGCTAGTAGATTATTTTCTTCCAGGCGATGCCTTTTCATCGCGGCTCGATCACATCCAGGCCGGCTTGTTTGCCTTCCCGGGCGGCCGCGACCCGTAATAAAGTGCGCATGGAATTAGCAACCTTGCCGTTCTTTCCGATGACCCGGCCCATGTCTTCTTTGGAAACACGCAGCTCTAGGTGAACAGCACTCCCACTGCGGTCCTGGATAACCTGCACCTGAGAAGGGTCATCCACCAAAGAACGGGCGATGTACTCAATCAATTCTTTCACAGCCTCTCCTTTACCGTCCAATCAACCTAACGTTGCAGCCGGAGTTGCAAAATGATAGAACGAACACAGGCAGCATGGTTTATTTCCCCTGACGGCAGGGTGGAAACAGCAGCTCAGACCTATTGAGCAGTGGGCAAGCGGCTTTCCATCTTTGCCTTAGCCTCAGTCAGCAAAGTTTCGGCCGGTTCGCCGGCTTTGAAGCGGGCAAAACGATCGAGCAGTCCAATGCTGCGGAAAAGCTTGGCCAACGCCTCACTCGGCTGAGCGCCTTTCATCATCCAATCGTAAACCCGGTCTTCTTTTACCTCGAAGGTAAAGGGCTCCGTACGTGGATTGTAAAAACCAACGATCTCAAGAAAGCGGCCATCCCGAGGACTTTCCTTGTCGGCTACCACTATGCGGTAGCTCGGTTGATGGCGCAAACCAATACGGCGTAAACGAATACGAACCATCGAAACTTTCTCCTGTTCCCAAATCTAGTGATGTTAGTGTTCAGATCAACAGGGTTCTACAGGTCTGGAAGATGAGAGGGGGCGCTGAAGGGGGCGCTTTTTCATCCTCTTTTCCTGCCGGGTTACCCAAACAGGCGCGGCATACCTCGTCCGCCTGATTTCTGCAAAGTTTTCATCATCCGTTGAGCATCACGGAACTGCTTCATCAACCGGTTAACGTCCTGGACATCGGTGCCGGAGCCGCGTGCGATCCTGCGCCGGCGGTTGGCATTGAGCACATCTGGATCCTTGCGTTCCTGGCGCGTCATGGAATTTATGATGGCTTCGGTCATTTTCAATTGATTCTCGGCATCTTTCGGATCCACCTGGCGCGCCATCTGCCCCATACCACCTGGCAGCATCTCTAGGATCTGCGAGAGGGGACCCATTTTTCGAATCTGGCGAAGCTGGTCGGCGAAGTCTTCCAGGGTGAACATACCCGAGAGCATGCGCTGAGCCTGTTCCTGGCTAACTTTTTCATCGTAGGCCGATTCAGCCTTCTCGATCAGGCCAAGGATATCGCCCTTGCCAAGAATGCGCGAGGACAACCGCCCGGGGTCGTAGGCTTCCAGGGCATCCACGCCCTCACCCACACCCAGGTATTTGATCGGCACGCCGGTCACGCTGCGGATGGAAATGGCTGCGCCGCCTCGGGCATCGCCATCCATTTTTGTCATAATCAACCCGGTCAGAGAGACCGAATTCGCGGAAACCCTCGGCAATGTGCAAGGCTTCCTGGCCAATCATGGCGTCCACCACCAACAGGACTTCCGAGGCCTGCACACGCTTGCTAATGGCGTGCAGCTCATCCATCAGGGCCTGGTCGAGCTGTGAACGCCCGGCGGTGTCGACAATGAGCACAGTCACTCCACCTTTTTCACCTGAAGAAAATGCGTGAGCAACCACATCTGGGGGCTTCACGCCCGCTTCGGTAAAGACCGGCACGCCCACCTGGTCGCCCAGTATCTGCAACTGCTTGATAGCCGCCGGGCGGTAGGGGTCAGCCGCCACCAACAGGACCCGCTCACCCTGCCCAAGTAGGAGACGCGCCAGTTTGGCTGCTGCGGTGGTCTTGCCTGAACCTTGCAGGCCAACCATCATAATCAAGCGTGGTTTGGGACCGCTTAAATTCAACCGGGCAGGCTCGCCCAGGGTGGCGATCAGCTCTTCGTTGACGATCTTGATCACCTGCTGAGCCGGGTTGAGCGCCTTAGAGACCTCGACACCTACCGCGCGCTGGCGTACGCGGGCGGTGAAATCCTTAACCACGCTGTAATGCACATCGGCTTCCAGCAAGGCCAGACGCACCTCACGCATGGCCGAATCCACATCCTCCTCCGAGAGTCGCCCTCTACGGCGGAGGTTGGTGAATACCTGGTTGAGGCGTTGGGTCAGGTTCTCAAACACGCTTGGTTAATACCTTGGTCTGGCAAGACAATATAGACCTTCCACGAGGGAAGGCTCGTACGTCGCATGATTTTAGCCCGGAAAGTTGGAAAGGTCAAGGGCAAAAACCAAGGTGTTAACCAAAGTAGAAATGTCCCC
Source organism: uncultured Chloroflexia bacterium (assembly GCA_963820415.1). Taxonomy (GTDB): domain Bacteria; phylum Chloroflexota; class Anaerolineae; order Anaerolineales; family Anaerolineaceae; genus CAWFZT01. The sequence goes on from CAWFZT010000009.1 coordinate 68,412, forward strand.
TTTCACCAAAGTTAAAATGTCCCCTAGGAAAGGGACAAGAAAGTGGACAAACTATACACGATGAACGAGAAAGAAATCAAACGGTTAGGGATCATGACCCAACTTGAGAAGAAACAGGTTGGCCAACAGAAAGCTGCCGAACAATTAGGGATCAGTGTACGGCAGGTGAAACGGCTAAAGCGGGCCTATCAGGCAGATGGGGCAGCGGGATTGATCCACAAAAGCCGGGGCAAACCGAGCCACAACCAGCTCGACCCGGAAATGAAGCAGAAGGCCCTGGACCTCATTTTGGAACGATATCGGGATTTTGGGCCGACCCTGGCCAGGGAGAAGTTAGTGGAAGTGCACGGATTGCGGATTTCGGATGAGCGAGTGCGCCAACTGATGCTGGCCGAAGGGATCTGGAAACCGAGGCGGAAACGTAAACTGCAGGTATTTCAAATGCGTCAGCGGCGAGCCTGTTTTGGCGAACTGGTGCAGATCGATGGCTCAGACTACAACTGGTTTGAAGAGCGGGGACCACGCTGCACGTTGTTGGTATTTGTGGATGATGCCACAGGAAAGCTGGTGGAATTGTGGTTTGTGGAGCATGAGAGCTTCTTTGGGTACTGTGAGGCTGCCAGGCACTATTTTGAGCGCTACGGCAAGCCAGGAGCGTTTTACAGCGATAAACATGGCATCTTTCACCTCAATACCCCCAAACTGACCCCTGGAGACGGCCTGACAGACTTCGGCAGAGCCATGCAGGAACTGGGGGTTCAGATCATCTGTGCCAATACCCCTCAGGCCAAAGGCCGGGTCGAACGCACCAACCAGACCCTGCAAGACCGCCTGACGAAGGAACTGAGACTGCTTGGCATCTCAACCCCCAAAGAAGCCAATCGTTGGCTGCCTGAGTTCATGGAGGAGTATAACCAGCGTTTTGCCACAACTCCCCGCAGCAACCTCAATGCTCATCGGCCCCTGACAACGACGGACAACCTCGACTGGATCTTGGTCCGGAAGACCCTCCGCATCCTTTCCAAGAACTTGACCCTCCAGTATCTCAAGACGATTTATCAAATCCAGGTGGACCGCCCTTCCTACGCCATGCGTAAAGCCCCGGTGACCGTTTTGGAGAACCCTCAAGGTGAGGTCACCATCTTGTACAAGAATAAATCCCTCCCGTTCAGCGTGTTTTATCAGCAACAAAAACAAGCCGAAGTGGTATCATCCAAATCGATTGATCTTGCCCTGCGCAATGCTTCCTATGCCCATAAACCAGCCCCCGATCATCCCTGGCGTCGACCCTGGAAAGACAAGAAGGTCCCCTCAGATGGGGACATTCTTACTTTGTCAAAATAGGTGACATTTTAACTTTGGGCTAACAGGGCAAAAACCAAGACCCTGCCTTTCTCTTCACACTCTTGGTGTCCTCCCCTTCGGGTGCATCCGAAAAGTTGGCCCTCCCGGTTGTTCATACCCCTACGGATTTTCCGGTGTCACCAACGTCGGCTGCCATACCTCTTCCGTCGGCGTCGGCCAATCGATTACGACACTGACCTCCCACTTCTGGTCTGAAGCGCTATCATAGAGGAGCAGATGATAGCCGTCTTCCCACTCAATTTTGGAAATTTCGACCGGTTTTTGTGCGCCATTCGCCTGTGGCAGGGTGCTTGTATCCCAAACCAGCACATCCACCTCGGCCGTGTTAAAATTGACCAGGTAAATAGAAAAGGTATCACAGGTTACGTTGAACGGGTCGCTTGAAGTGCAGCCTTCCAGGGCCATTTCATAACCATAAGGCGCCCAAATTTCATTACCTACGAAGCGCACCGCCTGGGGCAGATAGATGTTTTGCTCGGTGCCATCGCCCAATGTGATAAAACGCAATCGGAAATTATTGGTCATGTCGAAGACCATCAAGAACCCTTCTCCTTCAGAAAAGCCGAAATGATAAGCGTTGAAGCCTGGTCGCCCATCAACGATCAATTCCAATTTTCCTGTTGTCAGGTCAAGACGCTTCAGACTATACCCTGAATACCACTTCGCTTGTACTTCCCGGCAGCAGGTATAACCAACCAGGTAAAGGTAACCGCCGGTGACAATCCAGTGGAAAGGCTGTAAATAGGTATACTCGACTGGCCTTGCTTTTATTTCCTCAGGTTCTGGCCAGACGTTCCACGCGTGCAAGCCATCCAAACTATACACTTTGGTGATTGCATATCCCCAGTCGGTCAGACAAACGATCGCCACCCACGCCAAATCTGGCGAGTAAGAACGAGACTGCTCGTTACAGTCAATCGAAAAGGGCAGTTTTGGGGCCAGGGCGTAGGTCGGATCGAGGGTCGGCGTACGCGTAGATGCAGGGGAAGGAGTAAAGATAGGTGATTGAGTAACCTCAGCCAACAGGGTCTCGATAGGAACCGGGGTGAAGGTCGCAGCAGGCGTCGAGTTATCAACCGGCATGGTAGTTGAATTGGCGAGCAAAGTGGGCGGAATAAGCGCAGCCGGTGAGGCTGCTGGCGCAGCGCCCTGCGTACACGCAGAAAGTATGAACGACAATAAGATAATAATTGCCAGTCGCCTTGCCATCCATCCTCCAGGATAATCGGGCTTGGTAAAGTTGCTATAAACGTGTGTTGTGCGATTCTTCACATGCGTAATAAGCGGCTTTTAAGCCCTTAATTTCTAATAATACGGGGTTCTTCGTCTCTGTCCTTGACACTGGATATTACCTATTCTAACAGGATTATCAACAATTTTTTAGCAATTTTCCTACCTTTTACAAGAAAGCCAGCTTAGTTTGATATAATTCCCCTATACGGCTGTAGAAACTTTTACCTTTTCCAAGGGTTTATACAAACAACATTAAAAATATATACTTTCCGGGAGTAATTTATGGCGCGAGTAGCTGTTGTAACCGATAGTACTGCCACCATTCCAGCGCCGCTGCTGCGCAACCTGCCAATTACTATTTGCCCCTTACAGGTTTGCTGGGGGCAGGAAATTTATCTGGATGGCGTCGACATTCAGCCGGATGAATTTTACGTGCGTTTAAGCACAACCAAAATAATGCCGACCACTTCCCAGGTTACTCCGGCCCATTTCGAAAAGACCTACCGCCGCCTGGCGGAAGATGGATATGACATCATCAGCATCCACATCTCCTCCAAACTTTCCGGGACGCTCGATTCCGCACAGCAGGCGAAAAAAGTTCTGCCAAAAGCACACATCGAGATCTACGATTCGGAGGTTACTGCCATGGCAATGGGCTGGCAGGTGTTAGCTGTCGCCCGCGCCGCGGCAGAAGGAGCCACCCTTGCGGAATGCAAATCCCTCGCGGAACAGGCAAAAGCTCACTCCGGCGTGCTGTTCCTGCTCGATACACTGGAATTTCTCAAACGAGGCGGGCGCATTGGGGGAGCAGCCGCCTTTTTCGGCCAGGCCTTTCACATCAAGCCCATCCTGGAACTGCGCGGCGGAGGCATCGAGCCGGCCGATAAAGTGCGCACCAGCATCAAGGCCCAGGAAAAACTGCTTGACATCCTGGAACAGCGCATCGGAAAACGCACTCCCATCCGCCTTTCTTCTCTACATACCAATGCCGCCCTGCAGGCGGAGAAGATGCTCGAACGGGCGCGAGAACGTTTCGGTATTGCCGAGGTCAGTGAGACCAATATTTCTGTGGTCAGCCCGGTGCTTGGCGTACATACCGGCCCCGGCGCCCTGGGCATCGCCTATATGGCGGGGATGTAATTACAACGATAGGCCGAACCAATCAGAAGGCAGTCCGTAAACCCGGCGAAGCTTGGTAAAATACAGGTATTCCAATTTACTGAGGAAATACCTGTATGAAAAACTACCCCTACATTGGAATCCAGATACCCCAAATCCTGCTCCCTAAACCCGGCACGGATCTGACCAAATGGGCGGTCATCGCTTGCGACCAGTTCACTTCCGAACCCGAATACTGGCGTCAAGTAGAGCTAATAGTGGGAGAAGCTCCATCTACCTATGACTTAGTCCTACCAGAAGTCTTTCTTGGTACGCCGCAAGAATTTATTCGCATCCAGGCTACCCGTCAGGCCATGCAGAAATACCTGAGCGAAAACCTCCTGGAACCTCATGATGGCATGTTGCTGGTCGAGCGCACTATTGGCGGGAAAACCCGCCGGGGTTTAATACTGGCCCTGGACCTCGAACAGTACGATTTCAACCCGGGCTCGCAAAGCCTGATACGGGCGACCGAGGGCACTATCCTCGAACGCCTGCCCCCGCGGATAAAGATCCGCCAGGGCGCTCCGTTGGAGCTACCGCACATCCTGGTGCTGATCGATGACCCACATGGCACGGTGATCGAGCCGCTGCTGGAAACGCGCCGGTCTCTTCAGCCGCTGTACGATTTCGAGCTGATGCTTGGCAGCGGACACCTGAACGGTTCATTAGTCGGTAAACCTGACCTGCAGGCCCAGGTAGTTCGCGCACTTGTACAGTTGGCTGACCCGCATAACTTCTCTTCACGCTATAACGTGGGCGGCGACAAAGGCATGCTCCTGTTTGCCATGGGGGATGGGAACCATTCACTGGCGACCGCCAAAGCCATTTGGGATAAAATCCGCCTGACCGCCAGACCCCATCACCCGGCGCGCTATGCCCTGGTCGAGATCGAAAACGTCCACGATGATGCTTTGAGCTTCGAGCCAATCCACCGTGTCCTGTTCAACGTCACAGAAGACATCCAGGCAGTCATGCAGCATCATTTCGGCGCCGATGTGCACTTCTTGCCTTGTTCTGATCAAGCAGAAATGATCAATCACGTCTCCCGGCAGTCGGGGGCTCAGCAAACGGTCGGGGTTATTTCCGCAGCCGGCTGTAGGATAGCACTCTTCAGCCGTCCGACCTCAAACCTGCCCGTAGGCACGTTGCAGCCTTTCCTGGACAATTGGCTCAAGCAAAGCCAGACCGGCAAGATCGACTACATCCACGGCGATGAGATCGTGTATAAACTGGGCACTCAGAAAGGCAATCTGGCCTTTTACTTGCCCACCATGCCCAAAAAAGACCTGTTTAAAACGGTCATCCTGGATGGCGCTCTGCCGCGTAAAACCTTTTCTATGGGGGAAGCAAAGGAAAAGCGTTTCTATATGGAAGCGCGCCGTATCGATTAAGTTTGCTGGCTCATCGTGAATTACTTGGTTGGATTACCAGATTTCGGGGATGTTATAACACCCCAAAATCCGAATTCTTACACGGGAAATTCCAAAGATCCAGTTTGCCCCCAAGGCAATACGGTATTATAATCGGGTAAGTGGATACTAACTGAATATGGTTTGCAACAATCCTTACTTTCAACCACCTGAAGGCGCACTTCCTCCAAAGGAAGTGCGTTTTACTGGTCTGAGCGCAGAACCGTGGCCTGACGGTAAACGCATCCTGGTGCTGGTGACCACCATCCCCTTTCAAAAGCCGCCCAACCTTCAGGCAACTATTTACGATGCCGCCGGGAATGAAGTCGCGACCGTTCACGTGATCGAATTCGCTGAGGACCGCCTGGCGTTCACCGTCCACTTGCAATCAAGTGAAAAAATTGATGGCATTTACACCCTTGCTGCCAGTCTCTATTATCCGGATCTCGGCCTGATCGACGAAATCAAGGCAGAGTTTGAAACCCACGAGGCGTCCTCCGTATAAATGAAAGCTCTCCTCCGATTAAGTACTTTCATCCGCCCGTACATCAAGCAAGTGATTTTGGCCAGCCTCATGCTGTTGATTCTAATGGGAATCGACCTGGTTGTCCCGGACATCATCAAAAAAGTAATCGATATCGGCCTGGTCGCCGGGCAGCAACAATACCTGATCAACGCTACGCTAATCATCCTCAGCCTGGGGCTGATCAAAGCTGTGGGAAATTTTTTCCAGCGCTACCAGGTTAATTACGTCGCCCAGCATATATCTTACGACCTGCGCAATAAGCTCTTCAACCACATCCAACACCTCCCGTTCACCTTCCACGATCATACCCAGAGCGGGCAGTTGATCAGCCGCACGATCGAAGACGTGCGTTCCATCCAAAACTTCACTAGCGGTGGGTTGGTCGAATTGATACGCGAGGCTCTGCTGACGGTCGGAATCACTATCGTGCTGTTCTCCAGCAATGCCCGGCTGGCCTTCATCTCGCTGCTGCCTTTGATTCCCATGGTTATCTGGACCACTAATTTTGGGAAGCGCATCAGCGCCTTGTTCTTAAAGGTCAATAATATCATGGGAGATTTGTCTTCTCAGCTCCAAGAAAACGTGACTGGCGTACAGGTGGTACGGGCTTTTGCCCGAGAAGACCATGAAGTGGATAAATTCAATCAGACCAATCGCATCTTATACGACGCCCAGGTCACCGTGGTGCGCGAAAGGTCCCAGAACATGGCCACCACCACTTTCCTGATTACCTGCGGTACTTTGTTGATCCTGTGGTTTGGCGGTCAGATGGTGCTGAACCACCAGTTATCCCTGGGAGAGCTGGTCGCTTTCAACAGCTACATGCTCCTGCTGGCCACACCGGCGCAGCAGTTGGGCTGGCTGGTCAATGCCGGAGGGGAAGCCTCCGCCGGAGTGCAACGCACCATGGAAGTGCTCGATCAACTCCCGGAAATCCAGTCCGGTCCCGATGCAGTCATCCTGCCACCCCTGCGAGGAAAGGTCGAGTTCGACCATGTTTATTTCAAGTACACCGGAGAACCGACTATCGCGCTGGAAGACATCCACCTGGTAATCCAGCCCAATCAGGTCGTGGCGCTGATCGGGCCGACCGGCTCGGGTAAAACCTCGCTGGTCAATTTGATCCCCCGCTTTTACGACGTCAGGCAGGGTGCCGTGCGTGTGGATGGCCGCGATATTCGTCAGGTCGATCTGGCCTCTCTGCGCCGGCAAATCGGCATCGTCTTGCAATCTTCGCTGCTCTTCTCAGCCTCCATTGGCGAAAACATCGCCTATGGCCGTCCTGATGCCAGCGAGGCTGAAATCGTTGCCGCTGCCAGGGCAGCCCAGGCGCATGATTTTATCATCCAGCTTCCTAACGGTTACGATACGGTCGTCGGCGAACGCGGCGTTACCCTGTCCGGCGGACAGCGACAGCGCGTGGCAATTGCCCGGGCGCTGCTTTTAGATCCTCGCATCTTGATACTCAGATGACTCCACTAGCAGTGTGGATACACAAACCGAGCACCTCATCCAGAAAGCGTTGGAAAAACTAATGGATCGGCGCACCACCTTCGTGATTGCCCAGCGGTTATCCACGGTCAAACGGGCGGACCTGATTCTGGTGCTCGACCAGGGCAAAATTGTCGAGCAGGGCAAGCACGTTGAGCTCCTGGCCAAAGGTGGGTTGTACCGGGAGATCTACGAGCTGCAGTTGCGCGACCAGGAACGTTTCCAAGAAGAAATGGAGCTCCTCGAAACGTTGCAGACTGTGCCATCCGATGCCGATCGGGAAGACCTGGTCGCCAATAGTTGAGCCTGGGACACAATATCATGTCATTATCTAAAGTGCCTGTACAACTGGATGACCTGCCCTCTAAAGATTTCGATCCGGTGGTCGCCAAGGATCTAATGGTGTTCGTGCGCCCGCATACCTGGCCGATCCTGGCTGCTCTCTTTCTAATGGCGGTCAACGCCGCCTGCTCGGTGGCTGGCCCTTACCTGGTAAAAGTCGCCTTGGATTCGGGCCTGGCAGCTAATTCTTTTACGGTCTTGCGCAATTCCGTGTTGTTATACCTGCTGACGGCGATCATCCAGTATGTGAGCATGTACCTGCGCGTCAATACCATGGCGGTAGTCGGACAGACGATCATCTACGATATGCGCTCGCGCCTGTTCAAACACCTGCAGGAGCTGTCGCTGAGCTTCTTTAACCATTACAGCGTGGGGCGTATCATCGTACGTGTGATCAATGATGTCAATTTACTGCGCGACTTCATCGTCTGGGATATGCTGGCTATCCCGCGCGATTTTTTCACCCTGATTTTTATTGTTGTCACCATGCTAGTCATGGATGCCCGCCTGTCCCTGCTGACTTTCACCGTCCTGCCAATCATGGCCGTCGCCACGGTGGTTTTCCGTAAGCGCGCCCGCGAATACTACCGCCAGACGCGCACTGCCATCTCGTGGGTCAACTCAGTGTTGGCCGAAAATATCAACGCTGTGCGCGTGGTGCAGTCCTTCTCGCGTGAAATGATCAATTACCTCCATTTCAGCGATAACGTCAACCACAACAACCTCGACACCAATATGAAAGCCATAAAGCTGTCTTCATTTTTCTTCCCAACCATCGATTTTCTAGGCACGGTAGCTATGGGGTTGGTAATTTGGCTGGGAGGAACAGCCGTACTCGGTCAACAGATCACTCCCGGTGTGCTGGTGGCTTTCATCATGTATATCAACCGCTTCTTCGACCCGATCCGCGACCTCAGCCAGCGCTACGACACATTGCAATCCACTATGGCCAGTGGCGAGCGCATCCTGGCTCTATTAGCCGCCTCGATCGACGTGAAAGACCAGCCCGGAGCGGCTGATTTACCGCCCATCCGGGGCAACGTTCGCTTCGAAGACGTTTCATTCCATTATTCCGACGACCCAACTCCAGTGCTGACCGGCATCGACCTGGATGTTCCGGCAGGTGAAACGGTGGCCCTGGTAGGAAAGACTGGAGCGGGTAAGACTACGATCATTAAACTGCTGGCGCGCTTCCACGACCCGACCGGTGGGCGTGTCCTGGTAGATGGCTTTGACTTGCGCCAGGTTACCCAACACAGCTTGCGCAGCCAGATGGGCATCGTGTTGCAGGACCCCTTTTTGTTTTCTGGGACAGTCCGCGAGAATATCCGCTTTGGCCGCTTGGAAGCTTCCGATAAAGAAGTGGAAAACGCCGCCAAAGCAGTCGGAGCGGATGCCTTCATCCGCAATATGCGCCTGGGTTACGAGACGCCAGTAGAGGAAGGTGGAGCTATCCTATCGGTTGGCCAGCGCCAGTTGCTCTCCTTTGCCCGCGCCCTGTTGGCAGACCCGCGCATCCTCATCCTGGACGAAGCTACCTCCAGCGTAGACACCCAAACCGAGCGAGTGATTCAGGAAGCGCTGGCGCGCCTGCTCAAGGACCGTACCGCTTTCGTTATCGCCCACCGCCTTTCGACCATTGTCAATGCTGGTCACATCGTGGTAATTCAGGATGGGCAGATGGTCGAAGAGGGCAAGCATACCGACCTGCTGGCCCGTGGGAGAGTTTATTACCGCATGTACAGCCAGCGATTCGAAGAAGATTAGCCTATGCGAAAAGTATTAGGTTTAGTCGTTCTCCTCTTAGCCTGGCTGGCTGCATGTACACCAGTTCCGCAGAACAAGCCGGAACTTTCTCCCACTATTCTCCCTACGCAAACCCTTTTACCTCTACCTTCTGCCACAATTAACCCGCCGACCTCCACACCCAGACCGCCCACCCCCACTGTTACTCCACTCCCCCCAACTCTCACTGCCACTCCACGTGTAGAAGTCTGCTCACCTCTACAGGGTATCGCCCTGGATGAGCTGTCCCAGATTGTCACCAACCCCTTTAACCCACCCCGCCCTGGCGAGGACGATGGGCACCACGGGGTCGACCTGGCCTTCTACCGACACGACGACCAGGTAGGTATGTTGGGATTGCCAGTGCTGTCCGTCCTATCAGGGACAGTTGCGGGAGCCATCAAAGACCGCCCACCTTATGGCAACATGCTGATCATCGAGACCCCGCTGGAGTCCGTCCCACCTGCCTGGAGTGGAATTCTACAGCTTCCCGCGCCTGTCCCTACCGTCACGCCTCCAAACCTGACCTGCCCGAAGCAGGCGGCCTTCACCAACCTGGATATCAACCGGCGCTCACTTTACCTGCTCTACGCCCACCTCAACCAACCCACCACACTGAAACCGGGTCAGGATGTCACCTGTGGGCAACCACTGGGGGGGGTAGGCACCACCGGTATGTCAGTAAATCCGCACCTCCACCTGGAAGTGCGCATCGGCCCGGCAGGTGCTCGCTTCGATAGTATGGCGCATTACATCGGCGATGCTACTACCCAGGAAATGCTCAACTATTGCACCTGGCGGGTTTCGGGCCTGTTTCAGATGATTGATCCGATGAAACTGCTCTCCCTTAAGCCTTGATACCGTTGGCATAGACCTTGCAGTTTAGATAAAGAACTGCCGGTTGACGTATTTAAAATAAAGGTGCTACAATCTTTTATATTGTGATCGGGGTTTCCCTCTGCGCATGAAGAATAATTCAGGCAAAACCAATCGAGCGGTGGTTTTCGTGCTGGTGATCATGGTGATCTTTAACCTGTTTTTACTGGCATGGATCGGATGGCCGGTTTATAAATCAGGCTGGAAGATTTTTTCTATTCCTTTTCTAATGCAGGTTTCTAACACAACTGTCGCCCCAGGCGCAGTAATCGCCACCCGGGCACAACCCATTGCTACCACTGACAGCTCTCCTACTCTATCGCCCAGCCTGCTTTCCACCATTCCAATCAGCATCCCCACCCAGGAAGGCATGCGCAAGCAAGGCATCATGATCATCTCGATGACGGACGGGTATTACGCCCATCTCTTCGCCTTTAACCCCCAATATCTGCCCTTCACCCGCCTCACCAATTCGACCTGGGATGATATTACACCCACGGTCAGCCCTAATGGGACGCACCTGGTATACAGTTCGCATAAAAATGGCTATTGGAACCTGTACATGATGGACTTGACCAGCGGCACGACCACTCAAATTACCGAAACACCTGATTATAAGAGCGATCCGACCTGGTCTCCGGACAATCAGTGGCTGGCCTACGACAACTACGTGGATGGAAACCTGGATATCTACATCCGTTCGATGGTTGATCCCACTCAGCCGGTTATCCGACTGACCAACGACCCCGAGCCGGATTTTTCGCCATCGTGGTCGCCGAAAGGCCGTACATTGGCTTTCGTATCCACCCGCAGCGGCGAAGAAGAAATTTGGTTAGCCCGGCTTGACCAGACGGATGACCGGTTCATCAACGTCAGCCGCAGTCCGGAAACTGCCAACGAACACCCGGATTGGTCTCCGGACGGCCGCTACCTGGCCTGGTCAGCCAACCAGAATGGATTTAACACGATCATGGTATGGGACAGCCAGAACCCAGATTTACCGGCCCGCCAGGTGGGCAGCGGCAGTTGGCCGGTGTGGAATCCCTACGGAGACACCATCCTGACCGAGATGTCCGACGCTAACGAAATAACCCTGGGAGGCTTTCATCCCGCCAATGGCGCCCTGATGTTCCCGCCCACACCTTTATATGGCGCCCTGCACGGTATGGTCTGGAAAGCAGGGCCGGTGCCAGACCTGATCGCAGGTCTGAGCCTCCCTGCCAACGCCACTGCCCCAACTCCGCAAATCTGGAAACCAGCCTTATCGGTCAACCCGCCCCCACCTGCTGGACGTTTCGGGATAGTCCCGCTGAATGATGTCTCGGCGCCCTTCCCCTATTTACATGATGCGGTCGACGAATCCTTTCAGGCCATGCGCGAACAGGTGGCCAAAGAAGTTGGCTGGGATATGCTGTCGAGTCTTGAAAATGCATACGTAGCCCTCACTCAACCGCCCACACCCAGCATGGAAGAAAACTGGCTTTTGACCGGCCGGGGGATCGCCTTGAACCCACTACCGCTCTACGCCGGCTGGATGGCCCTCGTTCGTGAGGATTTCGACGGACAGACCTATTGGCGACTTTATCTAAAGGCTCGCTTTCAGGATGGGTCGCAGGGTGTACCCCTGACAAAGCATCCCTGGAACCTGAGCGCCCGCTACGCCGGCAACCCTGTCAGCTATGAAAAAGGCGGGGACCTGGCGTCGATACCCCCAGGATATTGGGTCGATTTTACGGAAATTGCCCTGCGCTATGGCTGGGAACGCCTGCCTTCCCAGGTCAATTGGCGCACATTTTTCCCTGGCATCCGCTTCAATCAGTACGTTCTGCGTGAAGGCCTGGATTGGCGCACCGCAATGTCAGAAATTTATCCTCCTGAACTACTTGAATTGCCTACCTTGGTGCCTACTTATACCCCGACCATTACCGAAACGCCAGAAAACTACCAAGAACAAAACGCCACTCCAACGCCAACCGAGACGATGACCCCCACGTTGCATGCAACCTGGACACCCGTTTCGCCATGAAACTCAACCGTTTACACCGTCACATCCTGGTATGTGCACTTTTTATCCCCGCCCTCCTGATGGCATGCCAACCGGCAGGAAAACCGTCCACTCCCATGCCGTCCAGCGCAAAAAACACACCGTCAGTCCTGCCAACCCAGACGGTCGCCGGGATTGTTACCGAGCCTGGAGTGGAAGTTTCCCCGGCTGTCGTGCTTACGCCTCAGGAGCAAGATTCGACCCCCCTGCGTTTTACTTTCCCCACCCCGGGTCCAGCGCCGGTGTCGCTTTGGCGCCCTCCTCTCTACGATACCCCCTGGGCGCTGGGGCCTTTTGACCATTTCTATTTCAAACGGCCCATCGCTGCTAACGAGGTTAACTGGCCTCTGGCCAATTATCGCTATGGCGGTATGCTGTCAAATGAGGGCGCCTCCGTCCACACTGGAATAGATATCGACGCTCCCTTGCATACCCCCATCCTGGCAGCCGGCGCTGGCACGGTCATCTCAGCCGGTTATGGACTGTATGGCGGCGCCAATGACCCCAAGGACCCCTACGGGCTTGCGGTCACAATCCGCCACGATTTTGGCTACCAGGGCCGCTTACTTTATACGATTTATGCCCACATGGACCGCATCGATGCCCGGGTCGGCCAGCACGTAGAGGCAGGTGATCAGCTTGGCATTGTTGGCCTGACCGGAAATACCACCGGTCCACACCTGCATTTTGAGGTGCGCATCGAAAGCAACAGTTTCTTTTCCACCCGTAACCCCGAGCTTTGGCTGGCCCCTCCGCAGGGCTGGGGTGTGTTGGTGGGAAGAATGTACAACACCAACCGTTCGCTACTCACCGGCCAAGAGGTGAATGTAACTTCAAAAGTGACCGGACGCAAGTGGACTGTGGTCAGCTACGCAAACACCACTATCAACAGCGATGATTACTACCAGGAGAACATGGCGCTGAGCGACTTGCCCGCCGGGGATTATGAGATCAGCATCGATTACCTGGATCATACTTACCTGGCAAACGTGACCATCCATCCTGGCGCAGTCACTTTTTTCACCTACCGCGGTAAGAATGGCTATGAGTTCCAACTGCCTTCTCTCGGCACACCAGAAGAGTGGAACTGGTTATCGGCGACGACCGGTGAAAACCCATAATTTTTTGTGGTAAGATTCAACTACATAATTCCTGATTTCAGGAGGAAAAAATGTTTGGATTGATCAAAAGAATCGGGGGTTTATTTGTTCTTGCGGCCATCCTGTTGCTTACTGCTTGTGGAGGTACAGCGAGCCAGTCACCCACACCTGACCCCGCATTAATTTACACATCAGCCGCTCAAACGGTCGAAGCAGAACTAACCCTCACTGCAGAAACCAACCCGGCGACCGCTACCATCACCGCTTTTCGATTAATGACCGAAACACCTGAGATGCCAACCGCTATTCTGGGCAACGGCGGCGTACTGCCAACTCTACCCGGTCCGCAGACAACCGATATCTCGACTACCCTCCCTGGGGAGCCGACCCTTACCCAACAGGTTGTTGTAGCCACCCTGCCGAAGTCCCAGGCCGCCGATAAGGCCACCTGGATCTCGAATGATCCGCCTGATAGCGCCCTGGTTGTTACCGATGCCAAATTCGATATCACGTGGCAGATGAAAAATGCGGGCAACACCACCTGGACCACTAAGTACACCATTCGCTATTTTTCCGGCAATATCATCATGAAACACAAACAATTTAATTTCCGGAATGATGTAAAACCGGGTGATACAGGAGCTTTTATCGTCGATGCCATCGCCCCGTCAAAGCCTGGCACTTATAATACCTGGTGGAAAATGACTAATAATCTTGGACAAAACTTCGGCGATATGAGCCTGACCATTATCGTGGTTAATGAGGGTGAGACTCCCACCTCCAGTCCGGTGGCGCCTACGTCTACCAAATCCCCATAACTGGTTGTTTCTATTCATCGCTGCCTTAATAACTCACCGGCCCGGAATTTCTATCATGGCAGCCAGCCCGCAAGAATTAGTTTTATCGGAGGGAAAAAACCCATGACTGTACCAGATCCAAGAAAAATGATGAAAACTATATCAATCTTTATCCTTCTGGCGCTTCTGGCTGGATGTGGCGTCCCGGCGTCTGGCGCGCCTGCCTCCACTATCGATACTCAAGCGCTTCGAACCGAAGTTGCCCAGACTGTCATCGCCAACCCGACCATCCAGTTTGCTTTGAACCCACCTCCCAACACTCCCACTACCCCGCCAACAGCCACTCAGGCGCAGGTCATTCTCGATCCAACTGAGACAGCAGTCCCAACCCTGGCGCCAACTGCTACATTCACTTTACCTGCACCGACCGCTACCTTCACCCCAACTGCACCTCAAAGCAAAGTCGTCCAACCCACCGTTCCAAAATCTGACCAGGCCCTGCTCATGTACGCCAAACCGGCTGCCTACACTCACTTCCAGCCGCGCGAGTCATTCGATGCGGTCTGGACCTTTAAGAACGTGGGCATGAAGACCTGGACTCGCGAATATTTCCTGACCTTTGCTGGAGGCGAGGAAATGACCAATAAAGGCGAAGTAGCCATGGTCAGTGGAAATGTACATCCGGGGTCGACTACTCAGCTCGTCCTCGACATGGTAGCGCCTTCATCTGCCGGCACTTACACTGCCAAGTTTGCCTTCTATAACGACAACCGCTTCGTTTTTGGGGTATTCTACATCGTCATCATTGTGGACTAAACCAGACTCGCTAAAGGAAGACCTGCAAGCTGAGGCCAACCACCTCGGCTTTTCTCTTTTTGGAGTCACGCCGCCCGTCTCTCCGCCGCATCTCGCCATTTTTGAAGGCTGGCTTTCCGCCGGGCGACACGGGGATATGGCTTATCTGGCAAAAGACAGATCGCGCTATTTACGCGCAGATCCCCGGCGCATCCTACCTACCTGCAAATCCATCCTGGCTTTGGGGATGCGTTACCCGCGACCAGCGCCATTCAAACCGGGACCTGGCTCCCCAGGGCGCGGCCTGGTTGCCGCCTATGCCTGGGGAGAGGATTACCATCTAGTTATTCCTCCTCGTCTGGCTGCATTAGCCAATCGGTTGAAAAAAATCGCCGGTCATCCGGTCGCCTGGCGCAGCTTTACGGATAGCGGGCCTGTTTTGGAGCACGAATACGCTCAACTGGCCGGATTGGGTTGGACCGGTAAAAACACCTGCTTGATTTCCCCCTGCCAGGGTTCCTATTTCGTCCTTGCCGAGCTGCTGGTGGACCTTGAGATCCAGGCAGACCGGCCTTTCGTGCCTGATCGCTGCGGGAGCTGTAGGCGCTGTATCCAGGCCTGTCCCACCCACTGCATTCTTTCGGACCGCACGCTAGACGCCTCACGCTGTATTAGTTACCAGACCATCGAGAATAAAAGCGTTATCCCGTTGCAGATGAGAGCGCAGATCGGAAACTGGGTCTTCGGTTGTGATGTCTGCCAACAGGTATGCCCATGGAATCGCCTCGCCGTGGCTAAGAACGAGCCCCTCTTCGACCCACGTCCCGGCCTGCCAGAGCCGGATTTGAGGGAAGAACTGCACCTGACTCAAGCAGATTTCAGCCGCAAGTTCAAACACAGCCCGATTAAGCGCGCCAGGCGCGCCGGTTATCTGCGCAACGTGACAGTCGCCCTCGGCAATCAACAAGACCCGGATGCCTTAGCGGACCTAGCCTGGATGCTGGAAAATGAGCCAGAACCCCTGTTGCGCGCTCACGCCGCCTGGGCCATAGGTGAGATTGGCGGACCAACCGCCATGATCCTCCTTGACAAGGCCTGCCGACGGGAGGATAATCCGAGCGTGTCAGGCGAAATCAACCTGGCCAGGCAGCAAACGTCTTCTCACGGCAGCCATTCCGGCAGCCCGGCATCCTGATCGATCACAGTGGACGTGCCCGTCAACCGACTCCACGCCCATATCCGCCGACTTCTTTCCCATCCCCGGGGGAAAAAGTAACAGTAGGCATAGCAATCCAGATCCAGGCCAGATAGGCAATCCCCAATGCGCAGGCCAGACTGGTAACTAAAAGGCCAATTCTCAAGGCGTATTTTTTCGCCAGTTTATGACCCTATCTACTTACGACGTTTTTAAAGCGCGATAAAAGTTTTTCGCTTCCACCACGCTGGAAATGCATGAATCTTCCTATTTAATCGCCGTCTGGGTAGCCGTAGACGGCTGAAGGGTCTTACTGGCTGCCGATGTGCTGGTGGGTGCCCGGGTCGGTGTAGCGGTAACAATGTTCAATGGAATGATCAACGCCTGCCCAACCTGGATTTTGGCCGAATCTGTGATCTGAGGTAGATTGTTTTTCTTGTTGTAATCGTTGGTGAGCAGCAGAATCTGTTCGACTGTGCTGTTGAACTGCGAAGCGATTTTCAACATGGTATCGCCTGGCTTTACGTAATAGGTGATTTTCGTACCCTTGGCGATATCGGAAGGGATGGCAGTTTCGGTGGGCAAAACCTGACCTGGAGCCGGGATAAGGATCTTTTGCCCAGGTACGATCGGGCACTGGCCGGGTGGGAAATTGTTTAGCGCCAGCAGGACCGTCAAATCGATCTTGAAGGTTTGGGCAATCGACCAGCAGTTATCTTGCTCCTTTACAGTGTATTCGAATGGCCCTGTTGGGGTGATAGTATTGGTTATGGTGGGTGTGATCGTTTCGGTATCGGTGGGAGTCAGGGTAAGGGTGGGAGTAATAGGCGTCGATGTTGCCGTATCAGTAGGAGTCGGGGTCGGTGAAGTGAGGAAGCTGATTGCCGGGTGGTTTGGGCCGGTGAACCAAACGACCAGGATGATCACCCCGATTGCCACGAGGATAACCGCCAGGCCACCGATGATGAAAGGCATCAGTTGCTGGCGTCTCCTGAAAGAGCCGATTACTTTTTGGGGAGAATTTTTCATATCCATTTGGGTTTCCTATCCTAGAATTGGTAAGCCGTTGATGCGGAAAGCCAGGGTGTGATTTTCAGGGGATTGGGATTTGCCGTTTTTTAGAATTTTTATCAGAGCAGCCGTACCGAGCGCCAGTTGAAATCGCAAATTTGATTAAATTGTCAATCTTCTGCGATGACCGGTGAAAAAACCCAGACCATACTTTTTATTCTACCCGAAATTCGCGGATTAAACAGATTCCCATGAGGGAAATTGGCCCCTACTCTGGGCTGGGTAGTGGAGCTTTTTTATTCTTCCATCACAGCAGGCACAACTCCAAGCAGGTGGTTCTCTTCCAGGTAGCGTTTCAGGAACTGGCCGGTGTAGGATTCCTCAACTGTACACACCTCTTCCGGCGTGCCTTGGGCTACCAGGGTCCCGCCGCGGTCGCCGCCTTCGGGACCCAGGTCAAGAATATAGTCGGCTACCTTAATGATATCCAGGTTGTGTTCAATAATCACCACCGTATTTCCTGCCTCTACTAATCGCTGCAACACCTCGATCAGCATGTGCACATCGGCGGCGTGCAGGCCTACGGAAGGCTCATCCAGCACATAAATCGTTCGTCCGGTAGCGCGGCGAGATAACTCGCGCCCCAGCTTGACCCGCTGCGCTTCGCCACCCGACAGGGTCGGCGCCTGCTGCCCGATTTTGATATAACCCAGCCCCACTTCTTGCAGCGTTCGTAGTTTGGTCACAATTGAAGGGAAAGCCACAAACAGCTCAATCCCAGCTTCTACGGTGGTATCCAGCACGTCGGCAATCGAGCAACCTTTGAACTTTACCTGCAAGGTCTCGCGGTTGAAGCGCGAGCCATGGCATACATCGCATGGGACGTAGACGTCCGGCAGGAACTGCATCTCGATGCGTAGCTGCCCCTGCCCCTGGCAGGCCTCGCAGCGCCCGCCGTGCACGTTGAACGAAAACCGCCCGGATTTATAACCGCGCATCTTGCTTTCAGGCATTTCGGCGAACAGGCTACGCACCTCGTCGAACAGGCCGGTGTAAGTGCCCGGGTTAGATCGCGGCGTGCGCCCGATTGGCGATTGGTCGATGTTTATAATTTTGTCGATAAATTCGACGCCGTCGATGCGTTCGTATGGTCCAGCCTGGGTATGCGCCCCATGCAGTTGACGCGCCAGGGCATTGTAGAGAACGTCTACCATCAATGTAGATTTACCCGAGCCAGACACGCCGGTGATGCACACCAGCCGACCCAGTGGGATGGCCACAGTCAGGTGCTTAAGATTGTTGGCAGCAGCCCCGACTACCTTGAGCCACTTGCCGTTGCCTGCCCGGCGTTTTTCGGGCATCGGCACCTGCTTGCGCCGTGAAAGGTAAGCCCCAGTCAATGAATCCGGGCTGGCCAGTATGGCGTCCAACGGCCCTTCGGCGATAACCTCGCCGCCATGCAGCCCGGCGCCAGGCCCCAGGTCAATGATCCAATCCGCAGTGCGGATGGTTTCCTCATCGTGCTCGACTACTAACACCGTGTTGCCCAGGTCGCGCAGCCCTTTAAGAGTGTTGAGCAGGCGAGTGTTGTCACGCGGGTGCAAGCCAATCGAAGGCTCATCCAACACATACAGCACACCCATCAGGCGCGAGCCTACCTGGGTTGCCAGGCGGATACGTTGCGCCTCCCCGCCAGATAACGAGGCAGCCGACCGGTTGAGGGTCAGGTAATCCAGGCCCACGTTGACCAGGAATCCCAGGCGTGACTGGATTTCCTTCAAAATACGCTCGGATATGGCTTGTTGGCGGGAGGTTAACGGTGTTTCTCCGCTAAACAGTCGTTCAACCCAATCCAGCGTGCGCAGCACTGGCCAGGCGGTCACCTCGACAATGTTATTGCCGTCCACGGTCACCGCCATGGCTTCTGGGCGCAAGCGTTTGCCCTTGCAGGACGGGCAGGGCCGGTCGCTCATGAATTCAGAAATGCGGTTGCGGATGAAATCCGAATTGGTCTCGCGATAACGTCTTTCCAGGTTGGGGATCACCCCTTCAAAGGTGGTACGGTAAGAGGTCTGGCGGTCGTTACGCCCCTGGATGTGCACCTCAATCTCCTGCCCGCCGGTTCCGTAAAGGATCTTCTCCAGTTTCTCCTTGGAAATATCCTTTACCGGTGCGTCCAGGTTAATTCTATACATCCCGGCGACCGCCTCGACCATCTGCCAGTAATAACCACCCTGGTCGCGTGGCCCGTTCCATTCCAGGGCCACGATAGCACCCTCGTTGAGTGGCCGGTCAGGATCGGGGATGAGCAGATCGGGGTCAATTTCCAGCCGGCTGCCCAATCCCTGGCAGTCCGGACAGGCGCCATGAGGAGTATTGAATGAAAAAGTCCTCGGCTCAATTTCAGGTAAACTGACGCCATGTTCAGGACAGGCCAGGTGTTCCGAAAAGAATAGGTCCTGCGGAGGGTCGGTCAGGTTCTGGATGGTCAGATAGCCCTCGCCCACTTTCAAGGCGGTCTCAACCGAGTCGGTCAGACGAGAAGTGGCGGTCTGGGTATCTTCTTCACTGCCGCCGGGGTTTATCACCAGGCGGTCTACGACTGCCTCAATGGTATGGATCTTGTAGCGGTCCAGAGTAATTTCTTCGTCCAGGCGGAACACCTTACCGTCCACGCGCACGCGCTCAAAACCCGCTTTGCGGATCTCATCGAAGGCCGCCTGGTAGGTGCCTTTGCGGCCACGCACGATCGGCGCCAGGATGAGTAAGCGGCTGCCAGCCGGAAGACCCTGGATGATATCCACAATCTCCTGGGCGGATTGGCGTACCACCTCCCGCCCACAGATTGGGCAGTGCGGGATACCCACCCTGGCAAACAGCAAGCGCAGGTAATCATAGATTTCAGTCACTGTTCCGACCGTTGAACGCGGGTTGTGCGAGGTAGCTTTCTGGTCGATCGAAACCGCCGGGGAAAGGCCCTCGATCGAATCGACATCGGGCTTGTCCATCTGTCCCAGGAACTGGCGGGCGTATGCCGAAAGTGATTCAACGTAGCGCCGCTGCCCTTCGGCAAAGATAGTATCGAAAGCCAGAGATGACTTACCTGAGCCGGACAAACCGGTGATCACCACCAGCTTATCGCGCGGAATTTCTACGGTAATATTTTTTAAATTGTGTTCACGCGCCCCAACGATCCGAATTGCATTCTGGGTCATACATCACCTTTACACGAGGAAACTCCTCGATTATAGCACAATTGTTTTATAATAGCCAAATTCGGTAAATGTGCAAACGGAAATTATAACATCCCTGTCAAGTAAGGATGTAGAGAGGTCATCAGTTATCTGGCCAGGTTATCCCCCGGCAACCTGATGCATGAATACCTTGATCAGGTAAGGACTCTGATTCCTGCTTTGCCTGTCTGCTCCAGCCTACGCCCCAGCAAGTGGCTGACTCGCAGCGACACCAGGGCCACAACCCAATCCTCAAGATGAAAGAGGATGTGTTTTTTAGGCTGCGCATCCTTTCATCTTAAATTCAATGGCATGTAATGGAGAAGTGTACCCTTCCAAAACTCTGGTTGTTGGGGCTGTTGACGTAGAGTTGCGCCCATCCGCTAAAAGGATTGGGACTGACATCTTTTTTAGATCCCAGGGTCCAAGATGTGGAAACCGATTGGCTGCCCTCTTCGTCGAATGTCAGCGTCTCCTTACCGGATGTATCTCCGTTGCTAAATACCCAATGATAGGTGACCGTGCCGGGACCGTTGACAGAAATATTGGCTAAGAACACAAACTTTTTCCCCGATGGACAGGAAACGTCAACCGAAGATGTGTTGATGCTCATGTCGACATTGGTGACACGGAACGAGGAGGGCGTGTTGATATTCTGGACGTCTACCAGGTATCCGAAAGCAGAATTCCCATCTGCACCGACGCCAAATATTACTCCGTCCGGACTTTCCAGCTTGTATGAACTGCCATAAGTTCCCTCTGTGGCCGGGGCGGTAACTTTGATGGAAATATCTACATAATGGCCGGGAGGAACGCTCACTCCCAGGTTAAAAGCTTGTTGGCTACTACCTCCCTGCACAGGGATAATCTGGTAATTTGACGTCCAGGTGCAGGTGCCGAGGTTGATCAGTCGCCAGGTTTTCACGAAAACCTGCGTGACCGCCATGGCAGTCCCATTGGGCACTGTAATGTCGCTGACAAACCCGGCTTTGTTACACTCAGTCGTATTAGGCTGCAAGGTAGCTGTTAGAACAGGCTTTGCCTCAGTAGCAGCCTCCGCTTGGATTAGCGCCGGAGTAGATGTAACCACTTGCGGAGTAGCTGTAATGACATAGGGTGTCTGGGTAGGTACATTTGTGGCTGGTTGGCTGGTTTGGGTTGGCGTATTATTAGCCGCTGCAGGCACAGTCGTGGTCGGAGTAGGTGGCAAGGGGGACGTGGTGGGTGAACAACTGCTGAGAATTAGAGAAAACAGCAGTAGAAAAACCGGAAGTTCAATTCTCTTCATGCAAAGCATCCTTTCTAAAGATGCGAAACCGGTAAAACAATCAGCAAATCATCTCACCTTAAAATGATAGTACGAACTGATAAATTTTTGGTAAAGAATGCCTAAATTAATAGGATTCACTCCAATCATCCCATCATAGGATCTTTACCAGCTAGCTGGTATAGCTCCACCAGCACTCCGCCAGTGCTCTTAGGGTGGACAAAGGCCATTTTTCGCCCGGGAAGTTCCATAGCGGTCTCGTTGATCAGCCGCACACCTTTGTCTTTCAATTGCAGCAGCATAGCGTCGATGTCATCCACTTCGAAGCACAGATGGTGCATACCTCCGCCGCGTTCAGCCAGAAACTTGGCTATGCCGGTATCTTCGGCGGTTGGTTTGACCAGCTCGACTTCGCTGTCGCCGCACGGCAGGAATCCTACCACGGCCTTCTGGCTGGGGACGTCTTCAATGTGGTCGACAACCAGGCCAAGCGCATCTCGCCAGAAGCTCAAAGCGCCGTCAATATCGGCAACGGCGATGGCGATGTGATTGATCTTAGTAATATTAGCCATATTATCTTACTTATATCCATGCTGGAGGTAGGTATTCGCCCCATACTCGGCGTAAAGTCCCACAGATTTCGCCCAGGGTGAGTGAATTTTCCGCGCACTCGATGAAGAGCGGCATAAGGTTTTCCCGGTCGCGGGCGGTAGCGTCCAGGAGGGCAATCAGCTCGCTGGCTTTAGAGGTATCTCGCCGGGCCCGCAAGCCGGTCAGGCGGTCGCGCTGGTTCCGCTCGATCTGCGGATCGACTGACAACCGTTCCACCTCAATTTTCTCCTGAGTCTGAAAAGCATTGACTCCCACCACGGTTTGCTCCCCGGTTTCTACCTGCTTCTGGAAGCGGTAGGCCGCTTCTTGAATCTCACCCTGGATGAAGCCGTTTTCAATCGCCGCCAGCGCCCCACCCATGCTGTCGATTTTCTCAATATATTGCATGGCCTGATCGCAAATTTGACTTGTCAAACTCTCGATCACGTATGAACCCGCCAGCGGGTCAATCGTATCGGCCACCCCAAACTCGTAGCCAATGATTTGCTGCGTGCGCAAGGCTACTCGAACCGATTTTTCGGTGGGCAGCCACAACGCCTCATCCATGCTGTTCGTATGCAGCGACTGTGTCCCGCCCAACACGGCGGCCAGCGCCTGTAACGTTACCCGCACCACGTTATTCTCCGGCTGCTGGGCGGTCAGGGTCGAGCCGGCCGTTTGGGTATGGAAACGCAGCATCAGCGAGCGCGGGTCGCTGGCGCCAAAACGCTGGCGCATGATCTGGGCCCACAGGCGGCGCGCCGCCCGGTATTTGGCTACCTCTTCGAGAAAATTGTTGTGGGCATTGAAGAAAAACGAAAGTTGCGGGGCAAATTCATCCACCGCCAGCCCGGCCCGTAAGGCTTCCTGTACATAAGCGATGGCGTTGGCCAACGTGAAAGCCACTTCCTGAACCGCCGTTGAACCAGCCTCGCGAATGTGGTAGCCGGAGATGCTGATCGTATTCCAGTTGGGCACGTGCACTTGGCAGTATTGGAAGATATCAGTGATCAGACGCATAGAAGGCGCCGGTGGGAAGATATAAGTACCGCGCGCCACGAATTCTTTGAGGATATCATTCTGGATCGTGCCACGTAGCTTACTTTCATCTATGCCCTGGCGCCTGCCCACAGCGATGTACATGGCCAGGAGAATAGCTGCTGGAGCGTTGATGGTCATGCTTGTAGAAACTTTATCCAGCGGAATTTCCTTGAAAAGCATTTCCATATCTTCCAAAGAAGAGATCGACACGCCTACCTTGCCGACCTCACCGGCGGAGATCGAATCATCGGCGTCGTAACCTATCTGGGTCGGCAAGTCAAACGCCACCGACAGTCCAGTCTGACCCTGCTGGAGCAGATAGCGGTAGCGGTGATTGGATTCTTCGGCGCTGGCAAATCCGGCATACTGGCGCATAGTCCACAGACGGCCGCGGTACATGGTGGGCTGAATGCCACGGGTGAACGGGTATTCGCCTGGGAAGCCCAGTTCCACCAGGTAATCCAATTCCGCAGGTAGACCCAGGTATGGCATCGTGATGCCTGATGAAGTTTCGAATTTCGACTTGCGTTCCGGGAAACGCCTGAGCACCGGTTTCAGCGTCTCTTCTTCCCAACGTTTTTGTTCGGATTCCAGGGACATAGCCTTCCTCAACTTATTCAATTTATTATTCAGTATACATGAATTGCTGGATCTTTGGAATTTCTTGTAGAAGAACTCATCTACCGCGGCAATTCCCAATAGACCAGAATTTATTTATGGTAAACTTCATGCAAATTTCCTGGAATCAGAAGGGGTTCGAAATTAATGACTCCTTTTCTCGAGCTGGCTTTCATCCTTGCTGCCATTTTGCTGGCCGCCAAACTGGGCGGTTATATCACCATCCCTCACGGTGAATAAATGTTGGAAAAAGTTTTCGCTGCCACCCAGGAGATCACCGGTTACCTTCCCGACACCGGCAGATTGGTAATGCTGCCGGTCGCCCGGGCTTATGGATTAGAACGGAAACCGGGATAAATGCATGAAAATTCTTGCTGTCGACATCGGCACCGGCACCCAGGACATTTTCCTGTACGATTCACAGCTTGACCTGGAGAACGGCTATAAACTGGTGCTGCCTTCACCCACCATGATCATCAGGAACAAACTCCGCCAGGCCACCCGACAACGACAGGCTGTCTTGCTGGCAGGGGTGACAATGGGCGGTGGTCCAAGCGCGTGGGCAGTTGAGGCCCATCTGAATGCTGGGCTGGTGGTGTATGCCCTGCCTGATGCAGCGCGTACAATCAACGACGACCTGGAAAAGATCCAAGCCACGGGAATCACCCTGGTCAGCGATGACGAAGCGCTCCGCCTGCCTGAAACGGTGCAACGCATCGAATTGGGCGATTTCAACTTCCCTTTAATTTCACACACGCTCGAACAATTCAGCGTATCCCTCGACCACCTGGCTGCCGTAGCAGTGGCGGTATTCGACCACGGGGATGCCCCCAGGGGCATTTCCGACCGGCGTTTCCGCTTCGACTATCTCGACCGGCGCATCCGCGCTGAGAACCGGCTGAGCGCCTTTGCCTACTGCCGCCAGGATATTCCGCCCAGTATGACCCGCTTGCAGGCCGTAGGAAGGTCAGCCAATGGTTTACCTGTCCCGTTGGTGGTCATGGACACCGCCCCGGCAGCCGTGCTGGGGGCGACCTTCGACCCACAGGTGGCAGCTCGCCCAAGGATAATGATCGCCAACATCGGCAATTTTCACACGCTGGCTTTCCGTCTGGGACCTACAGGCGTGGAAGGGATGTTTGAGCACCATACCGGGGAAATAGATCTCCAACGGCTGGAAGCGTTATTACTCGCCCTGGCTGGCGGAACGTTGAAAAATGAGGATGTGTTCAAGCAGCAGGGCCATGGAGCGCTGATTTACTCGCACGAGCCATTTAAGTTAGATACCGATGGGATCAATCTGGCAGTAACCGGGCCACGACGCAATCTGCTAAAAGAGTCAAACCTGTGTCCCTATTTTGCAGCCCCATTTGGAGATATGATGATCACCGGCTGTTACGGCTTGCTGGCCGCCACAGCCGATGTGATACCCGAGCTGGGCGAGACGATCCGCAATTCACTTCTCGGCCCATCCACTGGTAAAGTGCCCTGGGACGAGGAATAGACGAAACTTAAGCATTCATGTTGACCGGTTGCTCTATCTCTGGTAGAATTCAGCGGCCAGGAACGTTGTACCCTTCGTTCCAGCAATAATCAATCCGATAAATACTATGAAAGGGCTTGAGCAATGAAGGTTCTCTTGATGAAAGACGTTTATAAACTGGGGCGGGCCGGTGATGTCAAACGTGTCGCAGACGGATTTGGCCGCAATTTCTTATTACCCCAGGGCCTGGCAGTTCTGGCAACACCCGGAGCACTCAAACAGGTCGACCATATCCGCGCTCAGGCGGCCCTGCGCCGCAACGCGCTTAACACCGAAATGGGCAGCGTAGCCGAACAGGTCAACGGCGTCGTGCTCTCCTTCGCCAGCAAGGCTGGTGAAACAGGTAAGCTGTATGGTTCAATTACCCCGCAGATGGTCGCCGAAGCGCTTAACCAGAAGCTGAATACGAAAATCGACCGCCACAACGTTGAAATGCAGCCGATCCGCACCCTGGGCGATTTCAAAGCGCGCGTCCGACTGACCGTTGACCTGACCCCCGAGGTCAAGATCCTCGTCCACCGCGAAGGCGAAACACCCGTCCAGGCGGCTGAACCTCCGGCTGCCGAGAAGAAAGCTGCTCCAGCCGAAGAACCGGCTTCGGAAGAAAAGGCAGCCTGAGCCATCTTTATTTAATCAGACAAACCGAATAAGAATCATAGACTTGATGTCACAAGTACTGGGGGATGACCGCACCGGCACTTGTGACTTGGAATAATTATCCGGACCTGCCGGACTGCCCCAGCTATTTGTTATAATGCCTGTAACTATGCCTGAGACAATCGGTGAATTGCTCAAGAAATCCCGCCTGGAAAAGCGGCTGACTCTTGACCAGGTCTTTCAGGCCTTGCACATCCGCCAGCCCTTCCTGGAAGCATTGGAAAATAACCAGCGCGAATTGCTCCCCTCAGAAGTCCAGGGGCGCGGTTTTTTACGCATGTATGCCGAGTTCCTGGGCCTGCCTGTCCAACCGCTGATGAAGGCCTGGGAAAACAATTCGGTTATTCTGCCGGAACCGGAGAATCCATCCGAAGAGATCCCCGTCACGGAAAGCCGACCCTCTCCACCCGAAAAACCGGCTTCAGCGCCTGTCTCAATTCCTGAGAAAATCCCGGAGAGTGAACCAGAGCCAAAATCTGCCCCACCTGTTAATACACAACCGTCTGGGGTCATATTTCAGGAAATTGGGGCGGAGCTACGCCAGCGCCGGGAAATCCTTGGGATAACGCTGGCAGACATAGAACAGCACCTGCATATCCGCCTGCATTATTTAAAGGCGCTGGAGACTGGCAAAGTAGACGACCTGCCATCCCTGGCGCAAGTTCGCGGCATGTTGAGCAACTACGCTCACTTCCTGGAAATAGACAGCGAGGCCATGCTACTGCGTTTTGCCGATGCCCAGCAAGCCCGGCGGGTAGAACGCGTCATTCCACAGACTTCGGCCAAAGGTTTTACACGCCGGCCGCCGGAGCTTTCCAGGCCATCCGTCCTAAAACGATTTCTGACCCCTGATCTGCTGGTGATCAGCCTGGTCATTCTGGTATTCTTCGGTTTTGCTGTCTGGAGCGCCGCCCAGGTAAATGCGATCAGCAGTCAGGAGAAAATAATCACGCCCCCTTCGATTGCCCAGATACTGCTGATCACCCCTTCAGAGACCGCCATTGCCGAAACTGACATTCCTGAAGGGGCAATGAACACACCAGTTGACGAGACAGAAGTTACCGAAGAGGCTTCGAACAACGAAGAACCGACATTGGTACCTACGCTGGACAATCTGCCGCTGCAAGTATACGTGGTAGCCTCCCAGCGTGCCTGGATGCGCATTACTGTAGATGGAAAAGTTGTTTTCGACGGGCGGGTGATGATCGGCAACGCTTATCCTTACTCAGCTAAGAAAACCATAGAGTTGGACACCGGTAACGGGGCCGCCCTGGAAGTCTATTACAACCAGAATAATCTCGGTAAGTTGGGGGTCGTCGGCCAGGTGGTTGACTTGATTTTCTCCCAGGGTGGTATCGTCACTCCGACAGTCAGTTTCTCTCCTACTCCGACCGTCACTCCCATCTCCACATTCACTCGGCAGCCAACAGCTACTCTACGCACTCCTACAATTACTCCCTATGTTCCGTAAAAGCTTACAGGTATGAATTCTAAAACTTTTTACCTGGTTTCTCTCGGCTGTGCGAAAAACACAGTCGATTCTGAAATCAATGTCCGCCCTCCTCCAGAAAGAGGGCTTCGTTTCAGTGCAAAAACCTTCTCAAGCCAGCCTGTTGATCGTGAATACCTGTGGCTTTATCCAGCCAGCCAGGGAAGAATCGATCCAGGTACTGAATGAACTGGCGAACAAGAAAAAGTATAACCAACTCCTCATTGCTGCCGGTTGCCTGACCGAAAGGTACCGCAAGACCCTGGCGGAACAGGTTTTGGGGCTGGACGCCATGGTGGGCACCCGTCGTTGGATGGACATCGTCGAGGTTGTGCAGAAGCTGCGCCAGGCCCGCCCGCATCCTACTACCCTGTATCACCTGCCCGATTCTCCCACAGTAGGCCAGGATGAACACGGCGTGCTGCGCGCCGCCATTCAGGGCAGCAGCGCCTATCTCAAAATCGCCGATGGCTGCCGCAGGCCGTGCGCATTCTGCTCCATCCCTTTGATTAAAGGCACAGCGGTAAGCCGCCCACCCGAAACCATTCTGCACGAGTCAAAAATATTGCAAGGTTTGGGATTACAGGAATTGATCCTCATCGCTCAGGATACCACCGATTACGGGCATGACCTGGGTATGGTGGACGGCCTGTCCATCTTGCTTAATAGGATGGTAAACGAAACCCATGAGATCCCCTGGATCCGCATTTTATATGCCTATCCTGGCTATGTGACCGATGCCTTGATCCAGACCATGGTCGAAAACCCTCAAATCCTGCATTATTTGGATATGCCTCTCCAGCACGCTCATCCAGATACCCTGCGCCGGATGAAACGTCCGGCAAATATCGATTGGGTGTATAAAACCCTCGAAAAAATGCGCCAGGCCATGCCAGACCTGGCTTTACGCACGACCTTCATCGTCGGTTACCCTGGCGAAACGGAAGCAGAATTTCAAACGCTGCTGGATTTCGTTCAGGAGATCAAGTTTGACCACGCCGGAGCGTTTACTTTCTCTTTCGAGCCAGGAACTGCCAGCGAACCTTTAGGCGATCCGATCTCGAATGAGTTGAAAAAGGAACGCCTGGAGCGATTGATGCTTCTCCAGCAGAACATTTCCATGGCGCGCAACCAGGAGTTGGTGGGTAAGCGCCTGGATGTGCTGGTGGAAGGATACGACAACGGCATTTCTATCGGCCGGTCTTACCGCGATGCGCCCGAGATCGATGGACTAGTGCTCATCGAGGGACAGGCCCCAATTGGAGAAATTGTACCCGTGCGCGTGACCGGCGTGCTTCCCCACGATCTTACCGCGCAAAGTCTGTATGTCCCGCATCCAACCATTCCTCCCCGACCAGGCGTAAAAATTGACCCCCACCCTGGTAGGAATAAACATCCCGCAAGACTGGATTGAATACGGCAACCTGTTGGATATCACCCGGAATAATCTACTCTGCTCCCCGCTGATGGTTGGACCGGCAGGCCCTCCCAATCGCCAGGCAGCCAGCCACCCCGGCAGGCAGTCCCAGCCACAACCAGACCAGCGGATCGCCGGCGCTGGCAGTCCAAGCCAGGATCAGGAACATGACCCCTCCAAAGTAAAATAAGATGAAGCGACGCTCCCATAGCCAACTAGGGAATCTGGCAGGCTCCAGGTAGAAAAAATCAGCCACTACCAGAGCGGCTCCCCAGGCTAGTAACCTGCCAGAAATTACAAAAGGCAACGCCAGCGATGTGGGCAGGATGACTAACAGCCCAAATCCAACGGATAACCAGGTTCTGAAGCGATATGGTTACCGGGTCAGCGCGCCCCAGGCGCCGGCGTAACCGATATATATTGGCAGGATACCCAGCCCGGTTCTCTAAAGAAGCATTCTTGTCTGCATAGGAGAAAGATATGCAATGAACATGCCGGGATAGATATTAGATTACCGGCAGGGGTTGCCTGCCGGTAATTTGCTAAATTGTCCAAATCTCCGGTTTAGTAGGGCGCCGGACTAGTTGATCCGACCGTATTCACGGCGGTGACGATGGGTTCCGTGGAGCCTTGTTTGATCTTCAACACTTTCCACCAGGTGCCGTTGGATGAGGTAGGAACATTGTAGGTGCCTTCCAGATCTGTACCATAGTAAACGGTCACCCTGGCCTGCGACCCTCCCATTTTGCTGGCCGCATCGTTCAGGAAAACGGCGAACAAATATTGGTCGGTGTCCGTGGTCCCATACAAGCTATCGATAGTAACCACCTCAGTGCCGTAAGCCTGGGTATCCTGCGCCACCAACTCAGCATTCGCTGGGCTGGCGCAAGGGTTTACACCCAAACCGCCATCCAGGTTATCCTTATTGACCAGGCATTCGTTGATTTTCGGCAGCCAGAGATTACTCTCCATATCGGAGATAGTACTACCCCAGACGAGCTGGATGCGTATCTTCCCGGGGTCCGGGATGAGGACGATATCGAAATCTTGCTCGATGTTATTACCCTTGCTGATGGATATCGTGCGCGTCTGGCGTATGTAATTTCCCTTCGAGATGAGCAGGTCATAAGTGCCGGGCGGCAAACCTCGGAACGAGAAATTACCGGAGGAGTCGGTCATGGTCGACCAGGATGTGCCAGAGATCTGCAGATTTACCGACTGGACCGGATCAGGCGGGCCAGGATTTTCCGTCATGGCGTCGTAGATCGTGCCTTCAAACTGCGGAGGAGTGGTAAAGCTCCACGTCGAAGACCAGGAAGAGTACAGGTCGCCTGATATGTTATGAGCGCGCACGCGCCAGGAATAAGTGCCTGCCTCGGCCAGATCCATCGGGCCTAGCTGTAACTGGGTTACTACTGGCACGATGGTATCGATCACCGTAGAAGTAAAACTTGGTGAAGAAGAAACCTGCACCTGGTAATCATCGACAAACCGGGTACTTGAGTTCTGGTTAAGTGAGCTGGCCCAATCCAACAGGGGAGCAAATGTACCCACAGTAGACGCGTTGGCTGGTTTGGTGAGATTCGGAGCATAGGGCGGATCGGGAGTTTGGAAATTGGGAGTGTCAGTCGCCAAAGTCCAGCCACTGAACCCGAACAGTCCTCCTGCGCTCACTCTCCAGCACAGAGTCGCATTACGAGGCAAGGTGG
The DNA here is from genome assembly GCA_963820415.1 of uncultured Chloroflexia bacterium. Lineage (GTDB taxonomy): Bacteria > Chloroflexota > Anaerolineae > Anaerolineales > Anaerolineaceae > CAWFZT01. The sequence continues at coordinate 99,107 of CAWFZT010000009.1, forward strand.
TCGTCAGCGTATACGGTGGGCTAACAGTGATCTTTTTATCCAGCACCTTGGTTGATGTACAGGTACTGGTGAATTTGAAGATTTGGATCCAATACGAGCTGGCTTCGGGGATGACGTTCCAATCGAAGGTTGGGGTGAGCGAATTTATCGGACTCGGCGGGGTTACTAACCCAGCCGGATCAGGAGGCGTGGTGTAAAAGGTATACGTACTTGACCAGTTGCTCCAGGTCGGCACACCGTTCCCGGCGCTCACCCGCCAGGAGTACTTGTTATTCGAGTCGAGCGCAGCATCATAGTTATTGACTGTGATCGTGTCGTCATCCACTACGGTGGTGCTGAAGTCACTTACGGTGGAGATCTGCAAATGGAACTTTACCGCGCCGGCCGGAACAGACCATTGCAGATAAACGTCATCCGGATCGGTCATGATCTTTTTATTGGTGGGAAGTTGTAAGCTTGGGGCTGAGGGCGGGTTGCCGGTGTAAAGCGTGAAATAATCGCTGTAGTCAGACCAGCCGTATTTCCCCTGGTCACGCACCCGCCAGTAAAGGGTGCGGTTGCGCGGCAGATCACTACTGGTCTTCTGGTAGGAACTTGGCGGAACCGTATCCCCAGAAGGTATACTGATGGTGGCTGAGAAAATTACCGATGAGCCTGAGAAGTAAATGTCTTTTGCCACCTGCAAGGAGTAAGCGTGGGCGTTCGTTACACCTGTCCAGGTAAATAACGGCCGCAGGGAATCGATCGTACTGCCGTCTGTCGGCAAGATCAATGGCCCGACCAAATCCAGCGAAGTATACAGGGACCAGGAAGAGGTCCAGGCGCCATAGAAATCGTTTGGGTCAGGCGGGTGTGGGACCAATCCTGCAGCGCACACGCCAGTAATAGTGGGTGTTGGGGTCCAGGGTCGTTGCGGAGTAAGAAATCGTAGGCGCGTCGACGTCGAACGTCCCAGGGCCTGCCGAGAAATCTGAAGCCGTGGAAATCTGGATCTGATAGCCATCCACATGAGTGGTAGGGGCCTTCCAGGTAAAGGTGGGGTTGACAGCAGGAGTGTTCCACACACTCCCAGAAGATAGCGAAACGAGTGAAGTTGTCGGGACAGACACTGCGATCGGCCTGAACGACCACAGCTCTGACCAGTTCCGCCACGCCGAACTTACCATTGGCCTGACTTGCCACCAATACGTGTTACCAGAGCTCAGGTTATTGGTTAACGTATAGATCGAGCTACTCGTCGTTTTGTCAAGAACCAGATTGGTTAACGAGCTGCCTCTATAAATCTGGACTTCATATTCAGTAGCATTATAGAAATTAGACCAGTCCAGGGTCGGCCGTAACGTATTGATTTGAGACCCACTGGTGGGAGTTAACAGAGTTACCTCCTCTGGGATCTTTTTGTCGATAGCATCCTTGAGGTTGGGCAGCGGGCCGATGTGTTTGGCAGACGAGCTGTCCTGGGATGTGCCAGTGCTGTGTAAAGCATCTCGCACCTCCTGTGAGGTCAGCTGATAGCCACGATCCTTGGCTACCCCTTGAAAACTGGCGGCCGCTCCGGCAACGATGGCTGCCGCAGCTGACGTACCGCCGAACTCTTCGGTATACAGGCGGTTCGGATCACCACCGCCGTTGAAAAGATCGCCGTAGCCGGTCGTGGTGACGTCTTCGCCCCAACCCTGCAAATCAACCCGGCTGCCGTAGTTGGTCGAACAAACCGGTGAACGCGTGTCTGATGTTCCGCCGGCGACGAGGATTGCGCCTAGAATCGCGCAAATCTTTGTCAAATTTATCATGGTAACGGTCATCGTCCAGGTTCATCTGTCCATTACCTGCCGCCTCTACTACCACAAATCCGGCGGTGGTGGCGGCTGAGATGGCGTCGAAATTGGCCTGCCAGTATTCGACCGGGACATCTTCAAAGGAGGCACTGTCCGGATCCGGGCAAGTGCTGACTTCTTCGCTGACCGGGCCCAGCGCTTCCAACGGGATCACAATGATGTCACCAGGCCATCCATCAATAACTGCCAGATTGATCGCATCTGCCAACGAGCGTGGGGTCAGGTCATCGCTCTGTATGCTTGAGACCATCCAAAGCTCGGCGTCTGAGGCGATTCCGGTCACACCACCGGTTATACCATTAGAGTTATCGATTGCGCCGATCACACCCAGGACGGCTGTGCCATGGTCGACCCAATCCTGCTGCGAGGTATTGGCGCTGTCGAGCAGGAAATCTTTCGTGACTGGCAGGTCTTCATGGCCGATCTGCCAGCCCTGCTCAATATCGAATACCTTCACACCCAGGCCACGCCCACCGTCCAGTGTCCAGGCATAAGTGCTAGCTTCAATACCGTTGGATCCTGGTAATAGACGCCCATTCGCATCCACCAAATAACCCTGCTGGCCTGTGAAGTCAGGCGTCGAAATAATAGCCGCCTTATAAACCGGTTCCATGTAAGCTGTGTCAATGAAGGGCAAGTTCTTGACCGAATCGAGAATTTGCTGAGCGCCGGCAAAATCAGTGCTTGCGGGGAGCTGGGCAAAATAATAGCGGCCCAAAACTGATTCTGCTTGAGATGCAACCTGGGCGGTGGAGGCCTTTTTCAGGCTGTTGAAGAAGGGTTTTACCTCTGCGCCTTTGAGCAAATCCAGTAATGGCGCCAGCCCGGGTGAAGATTGAGCCGACAGATTCTGATCCGTCAGGGCTGAGGCATAACCATTCTTGAACTTGAACACCAATTGGTGAAAATTAACCCCGCTAACCACCTTCGGGTTGGTTGTTTGCGCCGATTTCACAGGGGCGCCCGGCTGTTGTGGGATGGCCGTTGCCGTAGGCGCGGGGGTGGCCGGTTCAGTAGTCGGAGTTGCCTGCTCAACGGTCGGTACTGGCGGGAGCGCGGTTGGCGATGCCTGTTCTTCAGTGGGTGTAGCCGGAGCTTCTGTAGGAGTCGCCTGTACTTGAGTTGGGGAGGCTGGTTCTTCAGTTGGTGTAACCGGAGCCTCTGAAGGAGTCGCCTGTACCTGAGTTGGGGAAGCCGGTGCAGGCGTTGCCGTGTCCACCACCGGGGCAGAGGTCGGTGTTGGGGATGCACCATCGTAAGACTGGGCCAAAGGACGCGCCGCTACACTGCTCAACAGCAGGCTTGCACACACGAAGAGTACAAGCAAGCGGTTCGCCCATGACTGTTTCAACATGGATTGAAATTTCCTATTCATTTTTTCCTCCAGGGTTTATGTCCAACTTAATTCATCTTCCACAAGGTTTGAAAAAGAGATTTCCCCCCTGATTGGATAATCCCTTATTTCTTTTTGAAGGTAATTTCTATTTTTTTCAGGTAGTTTCTTCCAGACAAAAAACGGATGGGGTAGGTCAAAGTTTATTGATATAAAATCAAGGCAGTGCTGGCATCGGTGTAACTTCCGGGGATTGGGTTTTGTTTATTACTTGCGCCGGTGAGGCAGGCTGCGGCGTCTCAGTAGGCTTTTGAGCAGGTGCGGGTGTATCGGTCGGTTGCTCAGGCGCGGCCTCGGTTGACGTAGGCTTTTTGGTCTTGGTAGCTTTGGGAGTGGGCGGGGCGCATTGGTTCTTTGCGTTCGCCAGGGTCGACTTTACCACCGGCACCTCGTTGACCTGCTGAGCGGCAGCATATTGTTTCTGTGCGGCGCACCAATCGCCACTGGCAGCCAGTTGGTCGCCATAGCGCAATAAGGCGACCCGGTAGCGTTCGATGGCGGTCATATTGGAACCATCGCGCAGGTTTGGCAAGAATTGGATGATGTTACTGAAATTATCGATCACCTTGGGCCAATCGATACCCCAGTAAGCTGCGCCTTGCAGGTAAAGCGCCGCCCAGGTGCGGAATCCGTCTGCATCATGGTCAATCGGCGCAAAACTTTCTGCCTGCGCCATATCGTATACCCCGCCTTCCAGGTTGCCATTTTTCAGGATTTTGTCGATGCCACGGAAACGTAAAGCGATGTAATACATCCCATCCACATCGACAGCCCGGTAAGTCGGATCGACCTTACGAATATTGTCCAGGGTGGTGATCGCCCCATCCCAGTCCTGTTTGCGCAGGTTATCCTGCGCTTGTTTGATCAGGTCTTCAACCCCGCGATTATCCGGCGTGGGGGTTATAACGGGAGTCAGCGTGGGTGCAGCGGTTGGTACATCCGTGTGGGTAAGGACAACCATCACCTGAGTAAGCTTTTGGGTGATGCCAGGAAAACCGGGGGCAATTTGGGCAACATATTCGAAGCGCTTACGGGCGCTTTCATAATTACCATCTGCCAGATCTTTATTTCCCAGGTCAAACTGTGTTTTTGCCGCAATGGCTATTTGAGACGCCTGGCGAGAGAGACGGATGCGAATCCCATCCTGGTATCCAAAATATGCTCCGGCGACAGCCCCCACTATTAACAAGAACAAACCCAACAAAACCCATGGCCAGCGACGAGGTTTTGATTTTTTCTCACTCCCGGAAGTCTGAATTTTTATCGGGGCGGTATCGCCGATTACCACAGCGGGCTCGGCTGTATCGAAGACAGGCGCAGGCTCGGAAACGGGATCAACCGCACTTTCCTGTAAAGTCTCCTCCCGTGCTCCGGCTATAAAGGATGGATTCCTGATCGGGGCTGTTTCCCCATCATTGGCAGTGGGCGTTCCCTGGTCGAGAGCAGCAGATAAATTCCTGGTCGGAATAGTTTCTCCCAGGGATGAGTTGTCGTTGTCGGCGCTTGGATCAGAATTGGAATTCAGGTTCTTATTCGGGACAGTGTCCCCAGAGTTTAAATTCTCCATAGGTCGTATTATACCGTAGAAAAGTCCAGCTTTTTGAGGTAGGCAAAATAAGGTAAGGTTTTTCAACCCAGGGGTGAGTTCAGTATTTATCCATTTACAGATGCAACAACAGGCGTAACTCGCGCCAGATCAGGGGCAGCAGCGCCAGCCCTCCCAGGCAAATACTGGCGCTCCCAACGATAACCGGCGAAATCCTTCCACTGAGAAAAGTATAAATGCCCAGGCTTACCGCCCCACCTGCCAGCGCCGCCAGCAGGGCTCGCCCGACCGTTCGCCCGGCTCGGATTCTGTCAGGTAGGCGCCTGTTTAGGACCAATAGGACCACAACAGCCTGTGTGGTAAAAGCCACCGAATCGGTCAAACTGATGCCAGGAGCGCCCAGTGACCTGAAAAGCAGCAAACCCAGGATGATATAGATCACAATGTTTAGCAAGGAGCCTGCCAGAGGCATCAGCGCATTCTGGCGGGCATAGAAGGCGCGGTTCGCTACCTCCAGCAGCGCCTGCCCTGCTAAGCCGAGTAGAAAGCCGCGCGTGGTCCACAGCAGCAAATCTGTACCGGCTGTATCGAAATGGAAAATAACCACCAACAGCGGACGAAGGCCAATGGCGAGGACGATCGAGATTGGAATAGACAACCCCAACAACACCTGCACCGCCCGCTCAATGGTGGCGCGGAAGGGCTCCCAATCCTGTTTAGTGGCCAGTTCTGACAGGGTCGGAAGAATGGCAATCCCGATCGCCGTCCCAATCAGGGTCTCAGGTACCTGCTGGATCATATAGCCATATGTCAGAGCCGTGACCGAGCCAGCTTGCAAACGAGAGGCCAGGTTGTCGCGCACGATGAAAGTCAACTGCACGATAAACATGGTGATCAGGCGCGGGCCAAACATGCGCAGCACTCTTTTCACCGCCGCATCGTTAAATCCCAGGCTGGGACGCCATTTGAAGTGGTACATGATCAGCCCGGGGACCTGGATGGCCAGGTGCAAAAGCGCCCCCAGGATCACCCCATACACCAACCCATGCACTCCCAGCCCAAATGCCGGTAGAGCTACTCCGGCAATCACGTAGCCCTTGGCCGGGGCAAGGATAAGCGCTCCAAAAATCTGTCCAAGGTTGTAAAGCGGGGGCGCCATGGCAGGCAACAGGAAATGCTGGTTAGCCTGCAAGCCGGCCATGATTAACCCGCTGATCGAAAAGATCAGCGTCGCCGCCAGGTTCAACTGCATCAGCTCGGCGACCAGGTTTTGCTGGTCCAGGTTAAACCCCGGAGCAATACCCAGCTTCCAGTGCACCAGCGGTTGGGCCAGAATAGCGATGATGACCGCCAACAAACCCGTAACCAGAAAAGCCAGGTTGGCGATGCGAGAAAACAACTCCCAGGCCTGGCTACGGCCTTCTTTGGTCAAGACTTGGGAAAGGACTGGAATAAACGCCACCGTCAGCGCCCCACCTGAGATTAACGCAAACAGCAGATCGGGCAAGTTGTTAGCTACGTTGAAAGCATCCAACTGAGAGGATAACCCGAACTGGCGGGCGATGATCACCTGGCGTAAGAAGGCCAGCCCCTTGTCCAGGGCAATGAAAAAGGCCAACATGAGAGAGGTACGAGTAAGGCGGCTCATCAGCTAGAAATAATTCTTTTTCTTTGCCGGTTGCAGCGTGGTATAAAATTTCCAGGAGAAACCTTAATATAGCATATCTTTTGGTTTATGCCTATGTTATAATTGAAAATGGTTATCAATATCAGTTGAGGAGATTGGTGACGACCCAAAACACACAGCGCATCGATAAGTGGCAGGAAAAATTGCAGGCCAGCGGTTACCGGCTGACCGGGCCTCGCCTGGCGGTGGTGGAAATCCTCGCCGAAAGCCAGTTCACCCTGGACGCTACTCAGGTATTTCTGCAATCACGCCAAAATTATCCCAGCATCGGCCTGGTCACCATCTACCGCACCCTGGAAAAGCTGGAAGAAATCGGTCTGATATTCCGCGTCCACCAATCCAACGGCTGCCATTCTTTCATCGCTGCCCCGCAAGGCCACCAGCACCTGCTGATCTGCCGGGTCTGCCAGCGGGCAGAATACTTCAGCGGAGATAACCTGGCGCCCCTGATGACAACCATCGGTGAAGAACGTGGATTTTCCATCCAGGAACATTGGCTGCAACTCTTCGGGCTGTGCGGGAATTGTCAGAATTTACAGGCACCTGAGGAGGAGCATCATTTATGAAAACTCTGATAAAGATTTTCGCAACCATTAACCTCTTTTTTTGATCAGTACAAGCGCCTGCTCCTCGATAAAACCCGCCCAGGTTGGTAACTTGAAGGTGCTGGCGGTTGAAACTTTCCTGGGGGATATTGCTCAGAACGTGGCTGGCGACCGGGTAAAAGTCGATACCCTGATCCCGGTCGGATTGGATCCGCACAGCTTCGAGCCTACCCCGCAGGACATAGCTCGCATCGCAGATAGCAACGTTTTGATCGTGAATGGATTTGGATTGGAGGAATGGCTACAACCGGTGCTGGATAACGCCGGCGGATCCCGCCTGGTTATCGTGGCAACCAACGGGCTGCCTGGGCGCACTCCCCGCCCGGGCGAACCGGTCGGCACCACCGACCCGCATTTCTGGCTCGATCTAACTAAGGTTCTGACTTACGTGGAAAACATCCGTTTTGGTTTGAGCCAGGTAGATCCAAATGGCGCCGCCATTTACGCCAGGAATTCTTCCGCCTATGAAGCAAAACTTAAGAACCTCGATCAATGGGTCAAAACCCAGGTCAGCCAGGTCCCTCCCGAAAAACGCTTGTTGGTTACCAACCATGAAAGTTTTGGCTACTACGCTGACCATTACGGCTTCCAAATCGTCGGCACGATCATCCCCAGTGTCAGCCCAGATGCCTCGCCTTCTGCCCAACAGCTATCTCAACTGATCGACCAGATAAAGAAAACTGGCGCCCCGGCCATCTTTCTGGAAACCGGCAGCAACCCTCAGTTAGCCCAACAGATCGCTCAAGAATCGAAGGTGAAAGTGATCACCGAGTTCTACACCCACTCAATCACCGCTGCCAACGGTCCTGCCCCGACCTATCTGGATATGATCCGTTTCGATACCACTGCCATCGTAACGGCATTGAAGTAACAGCTCGATTGTGAGGTGGTTATGACTTCTTCTGCATTATTAGGTGAACCCGCCCGCTTGGAACTGGACCACGTTACGGTCAGCTATAACGGTCACCCTGCCCTGGATGACGTTACTTTTGAGGTCCCACATGGAGCGCAGGTAGCGGTGGTCGGGCCCAACGGGGCGGGAAAATCGACCTTGTTCAAAGCCCTGGTCGGGTTGCTGCCGCTGCGCCGCGGCAGTATTTGCATCCACGGTCAGCCGCTTGGCCAACATAAAGACTGTGTAGCCTACATTCCCCAACGTGAAGAGGTGGATTGGCGCTTTCCGGTAACTGTGGGCGATGTGGTAATGATGGGTCGCTTCGGGAAAGTCGGCTGGCTGAACCGCCCTTCGGCGGAAGACCAGGTGATTGTCAAGCGCAGCCTGGAACAAATGGGCATCGAAAAGCTGGCCGATCAGCCGATTGGCGACCTTTCGGGTGGGCAGCAGCAACGCGCTTTCCTGGCGCGCGCCCTGGCGCAAGAACCCCATATCCTTTTGATGGACGAGCCTTTCACCGCCGTAGACTCCGCCACCCAGGAAGCCACCCTTCAGCTTTTGCAGGACTTGAAACAAATGAAAGTGACCGTTCTGGTGTCCACCCACGACCTGCCGATGGCATCCGAGCGTTTTGAAAAAGTCCTCTTGCTCAATCACCGGCTGGTCGCTTACGGTACCCCGGCAGAGGTTTTCAATAATCTGAATATCTCAGCCGCTTTTGGCCATCAGGTGTTGCATTTGGATGGCGCCATCATCGTCGATGAGTGCTGCACCCCAGACGAAGAACCGCGGAGAGTCCAATGAGCGATTTTTTGTGGCTGCCTTTCTCCTACGGCTTCATGCAGCGTGGCTTTGCAGCGGCAGTAATCGTCGGGGCGCTGTGCGCACTGGTGGGATGCTACGTGGTGCTGCGCTCGATGGCATTCATGGGGGATGCCATGGCGCATGCTATTTTGCCCGGAATCGCCATTGCCTACCTGTTGAGTGGGAATCTGCTGATCGGGGCTCTCATCGCTGCTATTGCCGTCGCGCTGGGAATCGGTTTCTTTTCCCAAGGGGGAGCGATCAAGGAAGACACCGCCATAGGCATCCTGTTTTCAGCCGCCCTCGCACTTGGCGTGGCGCTGATCTCCAGCATCCGCACTTACGCCGTCGACCTGAGCCATATCCTTTTCGGTAACGTTCTGGGCGTCAGCCCTTCCAACTTGTGGCTGATCGGCAGTCTGGCAGCCGCCGTGATCCTGACCGTGGTGATTTTTTACCGCCCCTTCCTGGTGGTCACCTTCGACCCGGTGCTGGCTAAAACCTTGCGCATGCCAACCGGGCTGCTGCGCAATTTAATGCTCATACTGCTTTCGGTGACGATTGTGATCTCCTTACAGACAGTCGGCATTGGGCTGGTAGCCGCCATGCTGGTCACACCGGCCGCGGCAGCTTATATGCTTACCCGCCGCCTGCCTGTCATGATGGCTTTTTCAATCCTGTTTGGGGTTTTTTCCGGGATTATCGGTCTGTATCTGAGCTATTATCTAAATATCGCCTCCGGGGCGTCCATCGTTCTGGTAGCCACCCTGATTTTTCTGTTGGCCTTTTTCTTATCTCCGCGCGGCCGCATATGGCGCCTGGTGCATTCCAGGTGATGAATATTGAGCAAAGGATCCTATGAATGTAACTGGCCGTCTTTTTATTGTGGCTACCCCGATTGGCAATCCGGCTGACATTACCCTGCGCGCCCTGGAAATCTTACGCAGCGTGGATTGCGTGATCTGTGAAGAAATTCGTGAAGGCAGTACCTTGCTCAAGAAATTAGGCGTCACCCCGCGTGAGTTGATCGCTCTCAATGAGCATAACGAGCAGCAACAGACGGCGGAAATCGTGGTGCGACTGCTAAACCAGCAGGACCTGGCCTTGATCTCCGACTGCGGTACGCCCGTTTTCGCTGACCCGGGGCACTACCTGGTCCAGCAGGTCACAGATGTGGGCATCCCAGTCATCCCTATTCCCGGGCCTTCCAGCCTGATGGCAGCCCTATCCCTGCTGGATTTCAACTTGACCCGTTTTGTGTTTGGTGGTTTTCTGCCTCGCGAAGCCGAGTTGCGCCGGCGCGAGCTGATGCGCTTGCGCGGCCTGGGCATGCCAGTGGTGTTGATGGATACCCCCTATCGCCTGGGGTCGCTGCTGGACGACCTGGCCAAAACATTTGGCAAGGGCCAGCAAATTGTCCTGGCCTGTGACCTGACCCTGCCCGGTGAGAAAGTCTACCGCGGTAGCGTGGGCGAGGTGCGCCAGCAAGTCAACCAGCGTAAGGCAGAATTCATCCTGGTTGTCAAAGCCTGAGAAGGATCAATTTTATTCATGTTTTTGCCTTTGGATGCTCTACTCTTTGATAAACTGGCGTAAATAAGGCACGCTTTCTTCCGCCCACTGCTGTTCGAGCCTGATCGTATCTTCCACCTGCGGCTGCTCGGGTGGCCAGAGCTCGATGATTACGTTGAAATCGTAGGGGGAAATTTTAAGCTCGTCCAGCAGCCAGCGAGTATCAACCATGCCTTTGCCGGAAGGAGTGCCCTCGCAGATGAACCCCATCATATGCCAGGCTCGGCGCATGATGAAATCCTTGTAATGCACGCACATAACGTGGCGGGCCAGCTTACGGGTAACCTCTTTCCAGCCTTCGGCGACCGCCAGGGAGTTGACCATATCCAACACCACGCCCACATAAGGGCTGCCAATCTCATCCAGGGCGGCGCACAGCTCATCGGCTGGCATACGACCGTTCTCGATACCCAGTTTTATTCCAGCCTTTTCCAGAACCGGGAGAACCTTACGCACTACTGGAGGGATCAACCGCCCCTCGCTGGCATAATTTCCATCGATCTCGGGCAGGGTGCGGATCAAGCGGGCGCCAATCCTTTCAGCCAGGGCGACTTGCCTGACCAGGTGGGCATAATCCAGGCCGCGCGTGCCCAGTTCGAGGGTGATGTTCCACTCCTGGGCTTGAAGGATGAATTGTTCCAGCTCGCCATCCGGCAACCTGTCCAGAGGCAGGTTTGGTCCGGTTTGCACCAATCTGACGTCTAACTGGTGGGCTTTTTCTAGAAGGCCGAGGGGAGTGAGCGGGTGTGCCGGGCAGGCTGCCTGGGCCGGGTAAGCCGGGTTTGGCGCTTGAAAACCAATCGACCACATAAAAGTGTAGGTATTGATACCGAGTTTCATGAGTATTGCCTTTTTGAAAGAGCTGGAATCAAAAACCGCCTATGTAGCGGTCTTCGAGTACCCCCACAGAGATTCGAACTCTGGTTTTAGCCTTAGCATACCTCGATGGTATGAAAGAGCTGGAATTAAAAACCGCCAAAGGGCGATTTATTAAGGTGCCCCCACAGAGATTCGAACTCTGGTTTTAACCTTAGCATACCTCGATGGTATGAAAGAGCTGGAATTAAAAACCGTCAAAGGGCGATTTATTAAGGTGCCCCCACAGAGATTCGAACTCTGGTTTTAGCCTTGAAAGGGCTGCGTCCTGGTCCCCTAGACGATGGGGGCAACGAGAAGGATTTTATCATGACCCCCGTATAGGGTCAAGCAATTGATCGGACAATTTCAGCGCCGGGTTTACTATTTCTGCTCCGCCTGGAGGGCCTGGCACACACGGGCATGCTCCACTTCCAGGCGCGGCAGCCACGTCTCCACGAGGTCAAAAGGAGCGTTCTTGTCCACCAGGCGCAGCACCTCATTACAGTAATCCGACAGGCGGTGCGCTCCGAGAGTGCTGCTGGAGCCTTTCAGGCTGTGAACACTCTTGCGTAGATCGGCGTAATTGTGTTCGTTCATCGCCTGGCGAACGCGTGCGATGAGTGCCAACGAATTAACCTGGTACATACCAATAAGCTCGGATAGCACATCCGGCTCATCCTCACCTTGCAGTTCGCGAATCCCATCCAATATCGCATAATCCAACGGCGAGTCTTCCAGCTCGGTGGTTACGGAATTGCTAGAATTGCCCTGGTTCATCATAATTGGCCGCGCCCACTTTTGCAGTACCTGTTTTAGCCCTTCGACCGGCACCGGTTTCGGGATACAGTCATCCATCCCGGCGGCGAAACAATCCTCATAGCTGCCGGGACTGCCCGGCTCTACCAGACCGATGATCGGGATATGCGCCGCGCTACGGCTTTCACTCTCTCGGATCAACCTGGCCGCGTCAAAACCGTCCAGATCGGGCATCTCGCAGTCCATCAAGACCAAAGCGTATCTACTCGAATCTTCCACCGCCGTTTGCACTGCCAGGGTGCCATTGGGTACAACCTGGACTGAAAAGCCCAGCCGGTCCAGTAGATCAGTGATCAACTGTTGGGTAAAAAGATCATCCTCCGCCAACAGCACTGTCCCAAGGGGAGGTGAAAATACACCGTCCTTTTCAAACAATTCGACCTCCTCTACTGCTGTAGAAGACTGGACTGTCCGGGCATCTTTACCGGAACAACCAGGTCTTTGCTGTCGCGAGCCGGATCGTTTACAGACCTGGAAACCGGGAATGCTGTCATTTTGTCCGACGGGTAAGGCGACAGCAAAGACTGAAGTTCAGGAATGCGCCGGTCTTCCAGCCATTTCCAGCAGGATTCCCGGTCAAGGATGACCGGCATGCGCTCGTGTACTTGCGCCACGGTTGCATTGGCCGGGCAGGTAATGATGGTGCAGCTACGCAATTCTTGACCTTCCGGCGATTTCCAGGATTCCCACAAACCGGCAAAAGTAAAACGCGCGCCCACCAGCTAATTGGAAATAATAAGGGATGCGGGCTGGTTTTGGCCCCTCCAGTTTCTGCCACTCATAAAAACCATTGGCCAGGATCAGGCACCGGCGCCGGGCATACGCGTTTCGAAAAGCGGGTTTTTCAGTCAACGTTTCAGAACGGGCATTGATCAACCGGTCGCCAATGCTGGCGTCTTTAGCCCAGGAAGGGATCAACCCCCAACGCATCCGTTCGACCTTCCGTTCGACGACCTCAGTGACGACTGCCACCGGCTGAGAAGGAGCCACATTGTAATGGGCCACCCAATCAGCTGGCATCGGGCCAAGCTCCAGTTCCTGTTTTACGTCATCAGCTTCAAGGGTTAGTGTGAACCTTCCACACATGGGTTCTTCCTTTCTGGCGGGTTGGATTCTGCCAGCCGCTGCATGAACAGAAGTTTCCAGTAACTTATCAATATTATTTTAACCTCATTTTAGCACGCGCCTAAGAATCAAGCTATTTTGGGTATAATTGCAGCATCTTTTTTCTGGTGAATTGCATGCCCTCTCCCCTGGTTGAGTGTATCCCAAATTTTTCGGAAGCCCGCCGACCCGAAGTGGTCGAGGCCATTTTGGAAGCTATCCAAAGCGTGCCCGAAGTGCACGTGCTTGACCGCCATTCTGACCTGGATCATAACCGGACGGTGATCACTTTCGTCGGTACACCCCGGGCGGCTGAAGAGGCTGCCTATCGGGGGATTCAAAAAGCGGCCGAGTTGATCGACCTGAATGAGCATACTGGCCAACACCCGCGCATCGGTGCGACCGATGTGGTGCCATTCGTCCCTCTGGTCGACACGCACATGCTGGAATGCGTAGAACTCTCCCGGCGGTTGGCCAAACGCGTGGCCGCCGAATTGAACCTGCCGGTGTATTTATACGAAGAATCGGCAACCCGTCCGGAACGCCAGAACCTGGAAAATATTCGCAACGGCGAGTATGAAACCTTGAAAAAAGAGATCGGCAGCAGCCCAAACCGTGTCCCCGATTTCGGGCCTCGCACCCTGGGCCCGGCGGGGGCCGTTGTGATCGGCGCTCGCCAGCCGCTGATTGCCTTCAACGTTTACCTGACCACCGATAACCTCAGCGTCGCTCAGAAGATTGCCCGGGCGATCCGTTATTCATCCGGCGGGCTGCGTTACGTCAAGGCCATCGGCTTGATGGTGCACGGCCAAGCCCAGGTCTCGATGAACCTGACCAATTTCCGGCAAACGCCGCTTGGCCAGGTGGTAGAAATGATCCGGCGTGAAGCCGCCTCTTACGGCACGGCAATTCATCACTCCGAGCTGGTCGGCCTGATTCCCCAGTCCGCTCTCACCGACGCGGCAAGCTGGTACCTGCAGATAGAAGGTTTTAAACCAGAGCAGGTTTTAGAGAATCGCCTGTTAGAGTTGAAAACGCTCCCGCCAATCTCGACCATTCCACCGCTGGAGGCTACATTTCTTGATCAACTGGCCAGCGGGAATTCCACGCCAGGTGGGGGTAGCGCCTCAGCTTTTGCCGGAGCAATGGCGGCTGGGCTGGCAGCCATGGTGGCAAGAACTACCGCTACCAAGAAAAAATATGCCGGGGTGAAGGATCAAATGTGGATGCTGATCGAGCAGGCTGATGCGCTGCGCGCCGACCTCTCGTCGCTGGTCGATCAGGACACTAAGGCTTTCCAGGATCTACTGGCAGCTCGCTCTCTGCCAAAGGAAACCGCCGACCAGCAAGCCGAACGGCGCCTGGCAATTGAAAATGCCTCTTTAAAAGCCGCCCAGGTCCCCTTGCAGGTCTCTCAAAAAGCACTTCAGGTGCTTCAGTTGGCTGTAGAAGCAGCTTCTACAGGTAACCAGAACGCCATCGCCGATGCGGTCAATGCGGGAATCCTGGCCCAGGCCTGCCTGAGCGGGTCAGCAGTGAACGCCAGGGTCAACCTGTATGGGTTGGATCGCCCGCAGGAAGTTCAGACCATCATAGATGAATTAGATGAAATTGAAAAAAAGGCGGTTGAACTTACCGGAAGGCTTTACGTGACTTTCAAGGAAAAAACGGGGATTCAGTAAGTTCGAAAATTAGTTTCCCAGCATCGTTATTATTTCTACACTAAAGACGAGGAGCGCAAATGGGTATTAAACCTGATCACTGGATTCGTAAAATGGCGCTGGAACAAAGGATGATCGAGCCTTACGCCGACCAGGAAAACCGCCCTGGTAAAATTTCTTACGGAGTCTCTTCTTACGGCTATGACATCCGCGTGGCAGATGAATTCAAAATTTTTACCAATGTCTATTCGGCCATTGTCGATCCCAAGAATTTCGACCCCCGCTCGATGATCGATTTTAAAGGGGAAGTGTGCATCATACCCCCCAACTCATTTGCACTGGCTCGTACGGTGGAATATTTCCGCATTCCACGCAATGTGTTAACCGTTTGCGTCGGCAAGAGCACCTACGCTCGCTGCGGCATCATCGTCAATGTGACCCCCTTCGAGCCGGAATGGGAAGGCTTCGTGACCCTGGAAATATCCAACACCACCCCTCTGCCCGCAAAAATATACTCGAATGAAGGCATCGCCCAGGTGCTATTTTTCGAGGGCGACGAAGTGTGCGAAACCTCTTATGCCGATAAGAAGGGCAAATACCAGAAACAGCAGTCTATCATGCTGCCAAGATTATAATATCCGGGCGTTATTTCCGTTTATTGGACAGGAATCATTCGTATAATTCAGGATTCTGGTACGTCTCGGTCCACAAATCGTGCCCGGCCTGCGGGTAAAGAGGGGAACCCCATTCCCCTCGCAGTATCTTTTACAGCAGGGTCGGGCTGGCCCAACACGCTTCGCCATTCGTCCGGCTATACGCGCCCATCACCGAAACTGCCTGGCCTTCCTGGACGCAGGCCTGGAAAGCTGGCAGGTAGGTCTGGCGCATATCGCGCGGGCTGACCCTGGCATCGAACTGGTGCCGGTCGGCCTCCGGCCCACTGTGCACGACGTAATGCTTGGGCGTGGCAACCAGTTTGCGGTAATATGGGTCATCCCCCTGCAAACCCTTTACGAAAGCAACCCCCAGGCGAGAGGTTAGATAAGGATCTTCTCCGTATGTTTCTTACCCGCGCCCCCAGCGCGGGTCACGAAAGATATTGATGTTCGGCGACCAGTAAGTCAGCCCATAATAAATGCTATGGTTGCCTTCGCTCAGGGCCTTATGATGCTTGGCGCGTGCTTCGTCAGAAATGGCTGTCGCCACCCGATAAATAAATTCTACATCCCACATCGCTGCCAGGCCGATCGCTTGTGGAAAAACGGTGGCGATGCCTGCCCGGCCTACGCCATGCAAGCACTCATTCCACCAGTTATATTCAGGAATTCCCAGGCGTTCGATGGCCGGGGCGTTGTAGATCAGCTTGGAAATTTTTTCATCCAGCGCCATCCGGCTGACCAGGTCCTTCACCCGCTCTTTGACTGGTTTATCCGCATCCAGGTAGATTGCTTTGGCCCACTTTGCCATTGTTATCCCCTCCACTCAGATATACGAAAAATGGGTGTGGTTGTTGGATTCTTATTGTACCAAATCGAAGGCGAAGACGCTTTGTTTCTTAAGTTCGTATACTTTGCCGCGCCAGGCGATGTGCACGTCCTCTTCCTCCCGCCAGAATGCCATCCCTTCCAGGTAATCTGGCCAGTTCTCCTCGGGGATTGGCTCCTCTAGCAGCGCAATCGCCATGAAAGCGATATTCCCATCGTGTGTGATATGCAGATTGAGACCCGAGTCATGGTTAGTATCCTCCAATAAAAAGTTCAATACATCATATGCCTCGTGAGGCACCTCATCCAGAGGTTTTTGTTTGCTTATCTTTTGCCATCCATTTTCAACGAAGGGGAATCCGAGCTTTCGATCAACCACGACATGGTTGGGGTAGTTTGCCCCCCGGATTATCGCCCTCCCGGTGTCCATGCAGCATCCAACCGGGCTGGTCAACACCCGGTATATACGGCGTCTCTGCGCTAGCCAGGCTCCAAATTCTTCGGCGAGCTGAACCCCTTCGGGAGTCAACCCGGCAATCAAGGTTTCTTCCGGGACATTGATAGGAAAGCGGATCGAATGCCTGACCAATAAGGATACATGTTGTTTTGCCGGGGACAGGTCCAGGGGAGAGCGAATATAATCAGGTATCAACGATGACCCTCCAAGGGTAAAGTCGTAGTATGGTATCACACATACCCCGGTAATTTCAAGCTGAATAGAGAGTCCATTGGGATTCCGTGGAAGGCCGTGGATTCTGGGGAGCGCAACAATGTTAATCCAAAATTAAACCCTGGCTGATGCACCTCAATGGCAAATTTGCGTAATAATAGTGAATAGCGTATCGAAAAACAGTTCTTTTCCTTCAGGCCCGGCAAAATATGAAATCAAATGTCTTGAAAACTCGCTCTCCTATTCGCAGGCAAAAAGCTCGTAATTTTCTGCTGATTACCCTGCTGAGCTTTGCCCTGTCTGTCTCGCTTACCCGGCTATACCTCAGCCTGACCGGGTTCCCTCAGCTTGGCAACCGTGAACTGCACATCGCCCACGTACTGTGGGGCGGGCTGATCCTGTTCGTCGCCACCCTTCTCCCGCTGCTGTTCGCTAACCAGTGGATTTTTACGACTACCGCCATCCTTTCCGGAGTAGGCGTCGGCTTATTCATGGATGAAGTGGGCAAATTCATTACCCAGACCAACGATTATTTTTACCCACCTGCCGCGCCGATCATTTATGCTTTTTTCCTGCTGGTCGTCCTGGTGTACGTGGAAATCAGCCGAGGTAGGGCTTCAGATGCCCGCACCGAGATGTATTATATCCTCCAGGATTTCGATGAGGTGCTCGATCACGATCTGTCGAGGGAAGAACGCAAAGACATCCTTGACCACCTGGGCCTGGTGTTGAAGGAGGTGACTCAACCCGACCTCGCCAACCTGGCCCAGACTCTAAAAGGTTTTATTTTAAATAATGACCTGGACCTGGTACCGGATACACCGTCTTTCTGGAAACGCTGGCGTTTGCGCCTCGAAAATTTCGAAGCCCTCCGGCTGTCGCGCAACCGCTTCCGGGCTGCCCTGGCAGGTGTTTTGCTGGGATGGGGTCTTTATTCCCTCTATTATCCTATATACATCCTGACTCAGGCGCGCGATCCGGCTGAATTGAATTCTATTCTTTTAGGCCTGGTCAGCCAGCGGCTGGTGCGTAGCCATGGGGGAGTAACCTGGTTTGAAGTTCACCTTGGCCTGCTTACCGCCGTAGGGTTGATTCTAATCACCGCGGCTGGCCTCCTGGGGCTTGGCAAACAGCGCCAGGCAATCAACCTGGCTTACGTGGGCATGCTAACTTCATTGACCATGGTCGATTTGCTGGTCTTTTACTACGACCAATTCTCCGCCATCGTCAGCGCAGCGCTGCAACTGGTTATTCTACTGGGTATCCTGCGCTACCGCAGGCGATTTCTGCAAAGCCGGGCCGGTGATTTCATCCCAGAACCGCTGGATAAAATAGAATAAAACCTATTTTTCCTTCTCATTTTTCCCATCAAAGGTTATCATACAAACCAATGACCCCCAATAACACCTCAATATTTAACACACGGCCCTGGTTTCTGCGGATTTTCATGGCAGCCTGTTTCCTGCTGGCCCTGGGCATCCGCCTGTATGACCTTAACGACCTGCCGCTGGATTTCCATCCTGCGCGCCAGCTCCAATCTATGCTAAAGGCGCGCGGTATGTTCCTGGAAAATGCCCCCGGGGTACCACAATGGCAGCGCGAGATGGCGGTTTCACAGTGGAAAATCCAACCTACCGAAGAACCGGAGATCATCGAAAGGCTGGCCTTGTGGGCCTATCAGGCAGCCGGTTCTGAGAATCTGTGGTTTCCACGCTTCTCCTCGATCTTATTTTGGCTGGTGGGTGGAATCGGCCTGTTCTTGCTTATCAGCGATCTGGTGGGTAAAGACGGGGCGGTGGTTGGAACGCTGTTTTATCTGTTCTTACCCTATGCGGTAGTTGCCAGCCGGGCCTTCATGCCCGACCCGTTGATGGTGATGTTCATTATCTGGGGAGTCTGGGCGCTCAACCGCTGGCACGTCCGGCCTGGTTGGGGTCGAGCCATCCTGGCCGGCGGTCTGTGCGCGCTGGCCATCCTGGTAAAACTTACAGCAATTTTTATGGTCTCCGGGGCCATCTTCGGCCTGGAATTGGGAGATCGAGGTTTTACAAAGTCTCTGCGCACCCTACAGTTGTGGGTTTTGGGCATCTTCTCACTTTTACCGGCTGCCATCTACAATATTCTAGGAATATTCGTGATCGGCTATATCAGCCAGGGTTCAGTCAACGGGCGTATCTTGTTGAACCTGGGGATCGATCCGCTGTCCTACATCCGTTGGGATAACAAGGTGCAAGAAGTTCTGGGGATCAGTGCACTTTTGCTGGCAATTGCTGGTACTTTTTTACTCAAGGACCGCCGCGGACGTTCTCTGATCCTGGGATTGTGGGGTGGGTACCTTCTTTTTGGTGTCTTTTTCATGTATTATTACGGCACCCACGATTATTACCACCTACCCCTAATTCCACTCGTGGCAATTGGCCTGGCTGCGGTCGGACAGGCGGTTACCCAGAACTCTGCGTGAGATAGCGCCAGGTAAATTTTCCAATTTTGTAATCGTAGGTCTGCTGCTGCTGGCTGTCGGACAAAATACCTGGACCGTGCGAAACACCCTGAAACGCACTGATTACCGGCCCGAAGCTGCCTTCTGGCAGTCCCTGGGCAACAAACTGCGCGGTTATAGCGTGCTTGCGCTCACCCAGGATTACAACGGCAGGCTGTCTTATTGGGGCTGGTACGACGCGACCTACTTCCCTAGCCTGGGTGACTTTGAGCACCAGGCAATCGCCGGAAGCACAGAGGACCCTCTGCAATCCTTTAGAGCGGCTGCAAAAGGAAAAGATCTGTTTCTGGACAGCATGCTGGCTGAGTTGGACACTCAACCTGAATTTAAATCCCTGCTTTATACCACTTATCCGGTCTTTGACCAGGGCAAGGGCTACGTAATCTTCGACTTGAGAAAACCCAAATAATCAGCCCAACGCTGCAGTCACCACTGGCAAAAAACGCAATCTACAGCAACTCAGTTTGCTCTTTGGGCAACCACCTTGCCTGCTTCGTAATCAACCACCATTTTCAATTTGTGCTGTTCTTTCATCGTGAGTGTCACCTGTGTGTTCATAGGGTGACATTTTCCCTGAACACTTAGGGGTGTCAAATTCGCTGAACAACAACATGAACCAAAAAGACTCTTGACAAACACTGTAAACGCTTTATAATTTATACAAATAAACAAACTAAAGACTGTGAAGAGGACGAGTAAACGCCGCACAGGCCGTACAGAGAGCAGGAAAAGGTGAGAACCTGCCAGCACAGTGGCGTTGAATGGACCTCAGAGTTGCAAGGCGAACGTTATAACTAGTAGCCTGCGCCGGACCTGCCACCGTTATCAAGGCAAAGGGTATAAGTAGCTAAGGCTACCGTACCCGGAAGAGTGAGGCTGGCTTTCTTTCCCCTATGGGTCATCACCATAGGGATTTTTTATTAAGACAGCCGCCTAAATGGAGTGGTACCACGGACCGACGTTCGTCTCCAACGAGACGAACGCTTTTTGTTTAAATTGAATGTTTTTGGAGGTGAAATATGAAAAAACCTGTTCCACGTATCTTAACCGGACACCGCCCCACCGGCCCGCGCCATATCGGACATCTGGTCGGAACGCTGCAGAACTGGGTCAAAATGCAGGATACCCACCAGTGCTTCTTCCTCGTCGCCGATATCCATGTATTGACTACTGATTTCGAAAACCCGGCCAAGATTAGTGAAAATACGCTGGAAATGGTCTATGACTGGCTGGCTTCCGGGATTGACCCGGCACGTTCGACGCTGGTCCTGCAATCAGCGGTGCCCGAACATCCGATCCTTTGTTTGCTGTTAAGCATGCTCGTGCCGGTCGGGCGTCTGGAAAGAGTGCCATCTTATAAGGACCAGGTCCGCGAACTCAGTTTGAATCCTTCGTTAGGGTTACTGGCCTACCCTGTTCTGCAGGCTGCCGATATCCTGGTCTACCGCGCTAACGTCGTCCCGGTAGGCGAAGATCAACTCCCCCATCTGGAACTGACGCGTGAAATCGCCCACCGTTTCAACCAACTGTATGGCGAGTACTTCCCCGAACCGGAAGCGCTGCTCTCGGCCCATCCTCGCCTGCCCGGTATCGATAACCGCACCATGCACACTTCTTGTAACAATGCCATCTACCTGCGGGATACCCCTGAAGAGACGACCCGCAAAGTGATGCACATGTTCACCGATCCGACTCGCATCCACCCCACTGACCCGGGGCACATCCAGGATAACCCTGTGTTCACTTACCTGGATATCTTCGACCCGGATAGAAAGCGTGTGGCAGAGCTGAAAGACCTTTATCAGAAAGGCGAAGTCGGCGACGTGGAAGTCAAAGGCTACCTGGCAGGTATACTGAACACAGTCCTGGCAAAGCATCGCCAACGCCGGGCACAGTTCGCTGCTCACCCAGAGGATGTGTTGGATATTTTGCAGTCCGGGTCTAACCGGGCGCGCATCATCGCCCGTGAAACCCTTGAAATCGTTATGGAAAAGATGGGCTTGAGGACCGGCCTGTCGCTGAGTGAAACTTTTACCCAGCAGCAGGTTGCATCCCTCAACGGCCCAGGTTGCTGAACCAAATCACCCAATCTAGTTCAAATCTAAAGGAGGCTGACATGTCTGATCAAACCCGTTTTACCCTCGGCGAAAATGAAATCCCGCGTTTTTGGTACAACATCAACGCCGACAACCCGGTCCCCCCCGCCCCAGTGCTGAACCCTATCACCCTGGAACCGGTCACCCCGGATTTTTTATCCGTCCTGTTCCCGATGGAGCTGATTCTGCAAGAAATCAGCAGCGAACGCTATATCGAAATCCCGGAGCCAGTACGCGAAATTTATAAGATGTGGCGGCCCACTCCCCTGATCCGCGCCCGCCGGCTGGAAATGGCCCTGGATACTCCGGCCCATATTTACTTCAAGAACGAAGGCGTCTCTCCAGCAGGCAGCCATAAATTGAATACTGCTATTGCCCAGGCTTTCTATAACAAAACCGCCGGCACGCACGCGCTGACCACCGAAACCGGAGCAGGACAGTGGGGGTCGGCGCTTGCAATGGCCTGCAAGTTCTTTGACCTGGACCTGGAAGTCTATATGGTTAGGGTGTCTTACGATCAAAAACCTTACCGGCGCTTCCTGATGGAAACCTACGGCGCCCAGGTCTTCGCCAGCCCGACTGGCCGCACTGAGGCAGGCAAATCGATCCTGGCCCAGGACCCCGACAGTCCCGGCTCGCTGGGGATCGCCATCTCCGAAGCAGTTGAAGTGGCGGCAGGTTCCGCCGGTCGTAAGAAATACAGCCTGGGTTCCGTGCTGAACCATGTGCTGCTTCACCAGACAGTGATCGGCGAGGAAGCGCTCAAACAAATGGATATGGCAGACGAATACCCGGACGTGGTAATCGGATGCGTGGGAGGCGGGTCGAATTTCTCCGGCATCGCTTTCCCCTTCCTGCGTGAGAACCTTCGCAATGGCAGGCACACCCGCCTGGTTGCAGTCGAACCGACCGCCACCCCATCCCTGACCCGCGGCATTTATGCTTTCGATTATGGGGATACAGCAAAAATGGCGCCGGTGGTCAAGATGTACACCCTCGGGCATGACTTCATCCCATCTCCTATCCATGCTGGCGGTCTTCGTTATCACGGCATGTCGCCAACATTGAGCGCATTATACGATGCCGGCTATATTGAGGCGGTCGCTGTACGCCAGTTGGCCACCTTTGACGCAGCCTTGCTGTTTGCTCATACAGAAGGTATCCTGCCCGCCCCTGAATCTGCGCACGCCATCCGGACGGCCATCGATGAAGCCCTGGATGCCAAAGCCCGGGGCGAAAAACGGATCATCCTGTTCAACCTGTCAGGTCACGGCAATTTTGACCTTTCGGCGTATAGCGCCTTCCATTCGGGCAAGCTGGAAGATTACGATTACCCCAATGAGGCCATTGCCAGCATCAGTCAGCGTTTGCCAAAAGTGAGCATCGATTTGCCTGTATAACCACCTTTTGTTCTCCTAACGTTACCTGGAGAATAATAGTGCTTGAATAAAATCAGGAGTAATAAGGGCGGGCTCACTTTATTAAGCCCGCCCGACTTATTCTCCGTCTTCGGGTCAACTCCTGCGCTGGTTTTAAACCAACAAGACGGAGGGGGACGGGCAACCATTACCTCCCTGTTCTTACACGGTAGTATCCTCCACCTGGTTACGAATATGTGGGATCTGTGGGTATTTGGCCGCAGAGTAGAGGACGTCTGCGGACCAATCCGGTCCTTGTTTTTCTACCTGGTCTGCGGTTTGTTTACCGACATATTCAGCACTCTGATCCGATCCTATCCGAATATTCCTTCAATTGGGGCCAGCGGGGCTATCTTCGGCGTGGTGGGCGCCTACCTGATGTTATCCCCCAACGGACGCATCCGCACCCTGTTCGTCTTGTGGAAAATCCCGGTTTTTCCCAAGCTAAGGGCTGCCTGGGTGATCTTGTATTTCCTGGCGGTCCAACTCATCCCCGCCGCCACTGCAGCCACATGGGGAACAACCACCTCATCCACTAACAATTGGGCTCACCTGGGCGGTTTCCTGGGCTGCCTTTCCATTTTCTTCTTTATGCGCCCGGATGCTTTTGCCCGCTTACGCAATCGCGAATTAATTTAGGGGAACGCTTACCCCTCGGCCTCACCCAGAATGACCACCTGCAGCCACTGGTTTTCCAGGCGCAAGCCGGCTTCAGGCTGAGGGCGGTAAACCTGTCCTAAAGTATAGGCACCCACCATGGAGATATTCCCCAGGGCGGCCTGGATTTCAGCCGTCAGTTGTCCCTGGTGGGCTTCAAACAGATAATGCCAGGCCAGGTCAACCAGGATTCAAGGCCATCAACGGGCGGGCTTTCCCCAGCGTCTGCTGCGCATGATGGACAGCCTGATGAGCTGCTTCCAGGCAAGCATTCCGATCGCCAACCAACAAATGGGCCTTTTGTCCTTCAGGAACAATGGCGTTCATGCGCAGGCTGCCGTCGACTTCTATGTGCAAGCTGGAACGGTAGCTCAAATCCGCTGCCCCTGGCGCAGTTTCAATTCCCGGGCAGTAGATGCGGGCCAGGTCGGTCAAAGGTGGGCGCGCCCAATCACGCCCCTGAAAACCAAACGTACTTGAATATATTTCGGCAGCAGGAAGACCATTCAGCGTCTGAATACAAGTAACGCGCGCCTGGCTGACCTGAAAATCCAGGCCGATATCCTTCCATCCAGTCCCTTGCCTGATCCCAAGGCGGAATTTCTCTTCCAATTCGACCATAGAAAGGGCTCCCGAACCGCTGTGCGCCCCGCCCACCTGGAAGGTTTTACCAGCGCGGATTTCTCCGGCTGCCAGGAATCCTGCCAGGGGTTGTGGGTTATCTTTTAGCGCCTCGCAGATCTGGCTGGCATCCCCAATGACGCCTTCTGCAACAAAAAGATTTCCCTGGGGAAGTATTTCCCGCGTGGAGAGAAGCTGCTTTACCTCCAGAGCCTTTCCAACGCTGTCATGGGCAAAATTCGGCCAGAAATGGACCCGTGCTTTTAATTCGTGGCCAGAGAATAAATCCACAATCCATAAAAATTATTCGGCGATAGGAAGGGTGAAGTGGAAGGTAGTTCCTTTACGAAATTCACTTTCGAACCAGTTGCGACCTCCCTGAAGTTCGATTAGGCTGCGAGTAATATTCAGGCCAAGGCCCGTCCCATTGGCTTCGCGAGTCTCCGGGTCTTCTGAACGGAAGAACTTCTGGAAAATCTTCTTCTGGTCTTCCACACTTATCCCAATGCCGTTATCCTGCACCCAGACATGCACTACGCGGGCGGCCCCGTTGTCATCCCATTGGTTATCACAGGTTTCCGCTTTAACCAGGATATCACCGCCCACCTGGGTATATTTATTGGCATTACTGATCAGGTTGGTAATGATCTGGACTACACGTGACCGGTCGGCCCAAACCGAAGATAGATCCGAAGGTAACTGTAAGGTAACCTTTTGACTTTTTTCTTCTACCTGGCGGCGCAGTGAGCGGACAACCTCGTCCATAATTTCAGGCAGGGCTACCGCCTTGAAATCCAGGCGTAAACGTCCTGCCTCAATCCGCGAGACGTCATTCAGGTCCGAAACCAGGGTGGACATTCGCTCAACATTGGACCTGATCGTGACCAGGAAGTTGGCTTGCGCTTCGTTTACCAGCCCGACCGCCCCGGCTGCCAGCAACTCGGTATATCCTTTGATCGAAGTCATCGGGTTTTTAAGCTCGTGGGAGACAAATGAAACAAACTCACTCTTGGCAATATTGGCTGATTGAACGGCATTGTAAAGTTGGGCATTGGAAATTGCGATGGAAGCATGGTCGCTCAAGCGAGTCAGGAAAACCATTTTATCTTCTGAAGGAAGTTCCTGGGATGTGCTTTCAAGGATGATCAGGCCAATCGTATTTGATTCGCGACGAATGGGAGTGATCAACAGGCTGCGCCCGTCTTTCAATAACCCGCGGTGGTTTTCAGCAGGCAAGCTCGTCCGCTGAGGCAATCCGCTATCGATCACCATTTCCAGGTAATAATCTTTCACCGAAAGGGGAATATTCTGATAAAGCTCCATTTCATCGGTATACCCACGCCAGGCCATAATAAGCAAACCATCTTCTTCCAGCGTGCCGACCAGGCCGGCGTTGGCGTTGGATTGGCGCATGGCCCAATCCAGAGTAATCTGCATGGCATGTTTGGTATCCAGGCTGGTATTCAGCTCGCGATCGATGCGCTGCATTACCGAAAGTTCTTCCACACGCGCCGCCAGGGCCTGGTCAGTAGAAGTATACAGGCGAGCATTCTCGATTGCCACGGCAGCTTGAGAGGCAAAAGCCGAAAGTAACTCTACTTCTTCCTGGCTGAAGGGGAAACCATCCTTCTTGTTTAACACCTCAATCACGCCAATAACTTTTTCTTTGACTTCCAGCGGGATAACCAGGATCGCATGCGTGTGGAACCCGGTCTCTTGGTCGGTTTTGGAAAACCATTCAGGTGATGAGGCGACATCGTTCACCACGACTGGAAGCCGTGTCTTGACCGCTTTCCCGGCTTCGCCGCTTCCAGGAGGAAGCCTGATGTTGAGTAAATCCTGGGTTACCGGCCCCACGGCTACCCGGAAGACCAGTTCATCTGTCTGGTTGTCCACCATCAACAGGCTGCCTGCTTCACAGTTGAGGATTTCTACTGCACTTTGCAGAATATTGAGTAGTAATGGCTCCTGGTCCAGGGTAGAAGTGAGCTGGCGGGTCACTTCATTCAGCATCGAAAGCTGGCGGGCATGCCGTTGAGAACTCCTGAAGCAGGCGCGCCTTGACAATCGCCCCGGCTGCCTGGTCGGCAATGGATTGAAGCAGGTTAAGCTGTTCATGATTATATGAAACCGAGATGTCCCGATTTCCTACACTCATCGCTCCAATCGTATCAGCGCTGGCGCTTATGGGGACTCCCATCCAGCCATAAACGCCCGGTGAAACCGCAATAATCCCGCGGTGTTGGCAATCGCCGACGTAATCATTCGTAAGCATGGGACGGCGTTGGTGAATGACTTCCTGTTCAAGGGCCCTTCCCTGGGAGAGAATTTTGTTTTCAAGCCGAGTAAGCCGCTCGTTGTCAATCACAATAAAAATAGGGATGCTCATCCCACTTTGCAGGTCTGCCAGGAAAATTTGAAAATCGTCAGCAGGGATGATCTGGGTGGTTTGAGCATATACCAGCTCCAGGATATCATCCATGGTCAGAGTAATATTAATCCCCTGGGCCAAGCGTGCCAGCGTGTTCATCTGCCTTACCCGGCTTTCCAGGTTAGCGACCACCTGGGAACGCTCGATTGCCAGGGACGCCTGGTCGCAGAGCGTTTCCAGGAAGCTGAAATCCCGCGAGACATAAGCGTCGCCTGAAAGGCGCACACCTAGCACCAGCCAACCTGTCAGGTGTTGGCGCCCTGGCAACGGCACCACCAGGTTGCCTTCCAACAGGCGGATGCGCACTTTTTCTGAATTCAAATCAGCCGGCAGGTTTTCCAACTTTCCCAAGGAAATGGGAGTTTTGTGTCTATTCAAGAACTGAGCTAAAGCACCCCCAGCCGGAAAATTTAAGTCGCTGGTCGTGCACCCTTCAAGATCCTGGGTGATTTTATACTGGTCTTCCAGGGTGTCGTATAAATAAATATGAAGACGACCTGGTACCAAGGATTGCTCAACTGCCTGGCGCAAAGCTTTGATAATTGACTGCAGGTCAACCAGGCCGGTCAACTCGCTGCTGAAGGCTTGCAATCGTTCCTGGTAGGCTTGTTCTCCGCGTAAAAATAGAGTATTGATGGCTCGTTCAAGCTGGTTGCGCAAGGGAATCAGGCACATCGCCAGAGCGAAGAAAATCAGGCCGGCCAAAAACGGGGGAAGAGCGCCAACGCCTTTGGAAAAAATAAGTCCCAAACCACTGGCCAAAAGTGCGTAGGCTACCGATACCAGGATAGCCATAAGGCCAAATAGAAGGGTCCGGCGGAGGATAAAGCTGCTATGGATCAGGCGGTAGCGCTGGATAGTATAGCCCACCATGATCGGAAAGATTGCCAGGGTTAGTAGAAAAAAAGGGAAAAAGCGGGCTACTTCCGGAAAGATCAGGCTGGCCACAAAACCAAGGGCAACCGGCCCGAAAGAAACCAGACTGCTCAAAAGGATCACATTTATCTGCTCGCGTTCAAACGGAAAAGGAATTTTCTCACGGCGCAAAATTAGCCAGGCCAATCCGAACACGACACAGGCACACGTAAACACAACATCTAAATCAAAGAATAATCCAATCCGAGTGACTAAGATCAAAACCACCAGGATGGAGGCAGCACCGAAGGGGATCAATCGCCAAAGAGGATGTGTGGAAATCTGGCTGTCCTCATGTGGGAATTGGAAGGCTAAATCGATGAAACTGGGCCCGCCGAAGACCATGCCAACTCCAGCTAACCAGGCCCAGATAAGATTTTGGGTCAGCCCCCAGACGTAAATTCCACTAAAAACCAGGGCGACGGAAGCGCAGAAGACGGTAAAAATCCGTCCGACTGTCTGCTGCCGGCGGACACTGAAGATCCAGATACTAGAGCCCAGGTAGAATAAACCTGCCAGATAGGGCAAGAAGAAGGTATTAAATCTAAAACCTTCGCTAACGCTGAAAGCGTACAAAGGTACGGCAATATTCGCCAGGGTAGAAATCGCCAGGAAGATCATCACAACAACCAGGGGAAGCCACATACGCCAATTAGCAATCTTTGCCGAAAAAACCAAAGGACGATCAGTTTCAACCATCTATAATATCTCTATGAAATGTCTGTGGATTCTCATCAACCAGATTAGGACTGGTTTTTTTATGTCAAGATTATTATACTCATGTTAATATATAAATCACCTTACGTTCCCTTATCTACCGGGTATAGTTACAGAAATTGACCTGCCGTTGGCACGTTATTTACCCCCGGTCTATCCGGGAATGGTTTCTGCCTGGCTGAAGGACTTCGTCAAACCCGGCGATTGGGTGCTTGATCCTTTCGGATCAACTCCCATTTTACCCTTGGAGGCTGCCAGAGCAGGTTATAAAGTATTGGTTGCAAGTAACAATCCTGTGTTGAGTCTCATCCTTGAAATCCTGGCCAGCGCGCCCCCAATTGCAAGCCTGCAGGCCGCTCTATCTGCGCTGAGCGACTTGCGCCGTGGGGCCGAACGCCTGGAAACCCACCTCCAATCTCTTTACCAGACCGAGTGCGCCGATTGCGGCCAGACGATTCAGGCCCAGGCGTTTTTGTGGAAACGGGGTGAAACCCAACCTTATGCGCGCCTGTATCGCTGCCTTCAGTGCGGTGATGAAGGTGAAAGGCCAATCACACCGCGTGACCTTGAACGCCTTTCTATTCCTGGGAATCCCAGCCTGCACCGGGCGCGCGCCTTTGAACGCGTCAACCTGGGACTGGAAAATCTGCAGGAAGGCATTGAAGAAGCCCTCAATACCTACCTGGCCCGGCCATTATATTTCCTCAACACCCTGATTAACCGGATTGAAGGCTTACCGATCACAGATAACCACCGCCGGCTGTTGTCCGCCATGGCCCTGGTGATCTGTGATGAGGCGAATTCGTTATGGCCGTACCCCTCGGCCCGCCAGCGACCGCGCCAGTTAGCCACCCCGCCTCAATTCCGTGAGAACAACCTGTGGATGGCGCTCGAAAAATCTATTCAAACCTGGACTTCCCAGAAACAGCCGGTAACCCTCACCCGCTGGCCGCATTTACCACAGTCTGAAGAAGGTGGGATTTGTCTTTATCCTGGGCGATTGCGGGCTTTGCTACCCCTCCCGAATACTATACAACCTGTAGCTGCCATCGGCGTTTTTCCCCGCCCTAACCAGGCTTTTTGGACTCTTTCGGCGATCTGGTCAGGCTGGTTGTGGGGAAAGGACGCAGTCCTACCACTTAAAGGTTCGTTGGAGCGCCAGCGCTACGACTGGAACTGGCATACCGTGGCGCTGCACAATTCATTCACCACTTTACGCAAGAACGCTCCCGACCACTTCACTTTGATTGGCTTATTGCCCGAGTTGGTACCTGGATTCCTGGCCGCGGCTGTGGTAGCTGGGGAAGCGGCAGGATTCGATTTGCAGGGATTAGCCCTGAGGGCAGAACAGGAATTTGCCCAGGTGCTCTGGCGCGCCGGCGAGAACATCCCTTCTCTACGGCTGCCTGTCGCAGAGATTTGCCAGGACGCTATCACCAGGAACCTTTCAGAACGTAATGAACCCGCGTCATACATGAACCTTTTTGCAGGCTGCCTGGAATCCCTTTCCGCTCAGGGTGCTTTGCCAAAAAACAAAACCCAAATTCCGTTTGACAGCCTGACCCATATCCATCCGAGCATCAATCAGGTCTTTACTGAACCCGGTTTTCTGAAAAGGTATGAAAGCACCTCACCAAACCTGGAAATTGGACAGTGGTGGTTGGCCACTCCCCCAGAAAATGAATTGACGCTGGCCGACCGGGTTGAAATTGAATTAGTACATTTCCTGCAGAAGCATCATGACTGTCCTCTAGCTGAAGTGGACGAAGCTATGTGTAAGGCTTTTCCCGGCTTGATGACACCACCTATCGATCTGATTAAGACCTGTCTGGACTCGTACGCCGAAGTTACACCTGTCCCCTTTGGTTGCTGGCATTTACGGTCAAACGAATCCGCTGCATCCCGAAAGGCAGACCTGTTTTCAGTCCGCCAGTTATTAGCCCGCATTGCAGAACGTTTAGGTTATGAATGGCAAGGAGAGCATCCACTTATCTGGAATGACAGAACATCAGGTGAGGTTTTTCGCTTTTACCCGATCGCCTCCAGCATCATCTCCCGTTTTGTGCTGAGTGATGCGCCTGTAACTCCGCACAGATGTGTCCTGGTCGTTCCAGGCAGTCGCTCGAACCTGCTGGCATATAAGCTAAAACGGGATCCGCGATTGGCTGAGGCAGTGGCAAAAGGCTGGCGTTTCCTCAAATTCCGCTACTTGCGCCAGTTAGCCGAACGAGACGACCTTTCCTTGGCCTTATGGGAAGAACTGCTAGGCGCAGATCCTCCAATTCTGGAAAGCCCTATCCAAATGACAATGTTTTGAGGACGCCAGAGAAATCCAAGAAGAGTTCTAAGGGGCGGAAGGCGTATCTGAAGGTGTCAGAGAGGGTGGAACAGGCGTATCTGTAGGCATCGGCAGGGAGGTTGGAGTGTCGCTGGGAGTTCGCGTGCTGGTTGGTGTGCGCGTGCGGGTTGGTGTGCGCGTGGGTGTGGGCGTCGGAGTGGGCAGGTTCAATACCAGGTGCACTTGTTTATTTGCATAACCGCCGCCGTCCCCATCCAAATGAATACGCAAGGAAATATCAGTATATTTGACCCCCTTCATATCCCACGAGTAAATCTGTTCGGGCTGTTTTATCGGCGATTTGAAACCATCCTTCAAGGTTTTCCAATCTCCGGGATTACTACCTTTGCCATACTGCAATGAAAATTGCTTGAAACCATCCGTAGCATCCACTATGGCATAAATATCAAGTGGAACACTGGTGATCACTTGCCCATCCTCCAGGCCTGGAAGTTGGACAGTGGCATGCGGATCGTCCGAATTGCACTGCCGTTTAGGTGTGAATGTGATTGGGTCAGGGAAACCGGCCTTTTCAGCCCACGCCTTCCCATCATCCGTATCCTGGAGCCATTTTATCGCCCAAGGATCGGTAACGTTGGCGACCATTTTTTCTTCGGTAAATTCCGAACAGGCGGACGAGGCTTTCAAACCCGTCCAGGTGTCAACATTAATCTTCTGCCATAGATCATTGTCTTTCTTGAGGGGAAGCTGGTCACTGGCGAAGACTTCATTACGTTGCGTCGGGCACCACTCAGAAGGTTCTGTGCCGGACAGCTCACAGATAACCCGATCTACCACCCCAGCCGGGCGGCTGAAAGGGGTGGGATGACCACCGGTCAGATTTTCTTCAGCCTGCTTGAAAAATTCTGCCCAGATCGGCGCTGCACCGGTCACACCGGTGGTATGCACCATGGGGGTGTAATCCGCATTGCCAATCCACGCCCCTACCACTAAGTCAGGAGTATAGCCGAGGGTCCAATTGTCACGGAAATTATTGGTAGTGCCTGTCTTAACCGCTACCTGGAAAGGCAAGTTCAGCACCGAGCTCGGCCCAAATGCAGGTGTACGGGCATCATTATCGGACAGGATCGAGCTGATCAGGTATGCATGCTCAGGACGGATCACCTGGTCGCCAGCGGGAGGTTTATACTCATAAACCACGTTTCCGGTAAAATCGACGATTTTGGTGATCGACACGGGAGGCATCCTACGCCCGGCGTTAGCGAACACCCCGTATGCGCTGGTCAGCTCCAGTAGGGTCACTTCGCCCCCCCCCAGGGTCAGCGAAAGGCCGTAATCATCCCTCGTCAGAGTGGTAATGCCCATCCGTTTTGCGAAACTGATCAGACCCGGTTTCCCAGGACCAACCTGGTTATCATAAATACCCACAAATTGCAACGTCTTTACCGCAGGAATGTTATAAGAATTAGCCAGGGTAGTGCGAACCGTGACTGGTCCATGGAAAGTGCCGTCATAATTAACCGGAATATAAGGCGGGCGCTGGTCATCTGCGTTTCCCGAAGGAGGAAACTCACTGGGAACGTCCCAGATCAGAGTAGAAGGTGTCCAACCACGTTCGAAAGCTGCTACGTAAGTGAGCGGTTTAATCGATGAGCCCGGCTGCCGTGGGCTGATTGCCATGTTGACCTGGCCTGAGATTGTGTCATTATTAAAATCAGCCGACCCGACCATGGCCAGGATCTCACCGGTGGATGGGCGGATTGCCACCAGGGCCCCATCCTGCACGTTGAGATCAGCCAGTGAATCAACCTGTGCCTTAACAATTTGTTCTGCCTGGTCCTGCAAACCCGGGTCAAGGGTCGTGTACACGGTAAACCCGGAGCGGTAGATAGTTTGCGCCCCAAACTGCGCTTCCAATTGGGAACGGATGTAATTTACCCAATGCGGGTAGCGCATATCATTCTCATTCACCTTGAACTTATCTTGTTCAATTTCCTGGGCTGCTTCAGTCGCCTGCGTTGCATCGATGCAGACGGCCTGGATATTATTACTGACAAAAATACACTGTTTTTCCTGGCTGTCCTGGTAAGCAAGCACCAATACCTGTTTCTGGCGTGCCAGTGTAGCATCCCGGTTGGTAAAGATATCGTAGATCGAAGGAGCCTGCGGCAGGCCGGCTAAAAATGCCGCCTGGCCCAAGGTCAGTTTATTAGCGGTCGTATTGAAGTAGGTCTCAGAAGCAGCTTCGATGCCATAAGCCAGGTTGCCATAGTAAATTTCGTTTAAATAAAGCTCGAGGATTTCTTCTTTGCTGTAGCGGCGGGTTATTTCCGAGGCCAGGACAATTTCGTGGGCTTTCCGTTGAACGGTCTGCTCGGAGCGCTCGCTGGAAGTCAACAGCAGGGCACGAGCAAGCTGCTGGGTGATCGTAGAAGCGCCTGAAACTACGTTTCCTGAAGTGTAGTTCTGCCATAGAGCGCGTAGGATAGCCACCGGATCGAAACCGGGATGGTTGTAAAATTCCTTGTCTTCTGTGGCAAGGGTAGCCGCGATCAGAAAAGGTGATATTTTGTCCAGTTTTACATAAGTCCGCCGCCCGGCATTGGGGTCGATCATTTCATAAAGTACGTTATTGTTGCGATCCAGAATGCGCGTCGTTTCGAATTGAGAAGCGCGCTGGCGCAGGTCATCCACACTGGGAAGCGCGCTGGCGATTGAAAAATATTGATAAACCAGGTAGGAACCTGCCCCGACCAGAAAAACCACGGCAATGAAAAGGGTCGTGATCGTCCCTCGTAACAGGCAGCCGAACGACTTCTTCCAACTACCAGACCCGGCCTCAGGGGTCGTTTCGACCACCTGCCCCAACGGTGGCGGTGGAGGGGACGGCGGCGACTGTGAGATATATCTTTCGATAGGAAGCCGCGCCTGCCTGGACGATGTGCGTCTCGGTTGGTTTGTCCGCGGCGAGATATGCCCGGAAGCCTGCGGTGGAGGAGTATAAACTACCGGAGTGACATGTGTGGCGTTGATGTCTACTTCTTCAACTCGCCTGGGCAGGGGAGTACCGCGCGTTCCTCCGGGTGGAGGGGGTACGGTGATCTCCTCCCCACGGCGAGGGTTGGGTGGGGTTGGATAATTTAGATCCGTTAAAAACGGATCGATATGTTGCGGTGGAATTGTCTCTGCCTGGCCATCACCGGAGGGCAGTTCCTCCTCCTTTTGGCCAAACCACTCATCAGGTTGTCCAGGCTCAGTGGCTAGAGGAAGGTCTGGCTGTGACTGTACCGGTCCGGTTTGGTCGGCGTCCCCCACCTGTCCTTGATCTGCGGGAATCACTGGCTGGCTGGAATTTTTTTCCTCACCCCCGGATTTCTTCTGCTCAATATTATCATCAAGCTGGACTGCGCTCATCAAACGGCGCAGCCGTTCGCCAGGCTGAGTGGGAATTTCTTTCGATGCTGGCATGTGTTTCTGGTCGTTAGAGATGTTACTCATATCCGAATTCTAGCACATTTCGCACACCAAGAAACTGCTGTACCATTTGACCTGCTGACGGACTCCTCTTACAATGGTGGAATGGAACCAGGCAGCCCTAATGTGCGATTTTTTCCAACCTTGCAATTGGCTGCTGATGCACGCTTGTGCCAGCCCGACTATGCCAATGATATTATCTGGGAACTGGTTGCAGGCGGTGGAGAACCAGCCTCGCTGTCGTTGCAAAGCACACTTGGTCTGCGTGCTCGCTCGATGCGCCTTTTTCCAAGGTTCTCCTGTAATAATTCCAGTTTGATCGATCCATCTGCTTATGACGCTCAACCGCGCCTGCTCAAGTCTTATCCTAATTACATCTCTCTTCAATATAAACCCTTTGCATGCCTAGAAGTTATGGCCGAATATTGGGCGCCCGATTCGCTGACAGTTTGCGGCAGGATCACCATCACCAACCTGGGCAGCCAGGGGAAAAATTTAATACCGAATGGGTAAGCCAGCTCAGCCCGCTGGAAGAAGGGCGGGGTATGGCAGTCGTACAGTTCGGTATGAACAACGTACTGGAAGGTAAAACTGGTGACCTTTCACTGGTTTGTTTCCTATCCGGCGGCGCGCAGCCTGGAACGGGCCCTTTCCCTGGCCTGGTGGTCGAAGTCGAGACCGCGCCGGGAGAATCACACTGGTTCACCTGGGCTCTGGCTGCCAGGACTGACGCCGAAACCTCGTTCAAAGCCGCCCGGGTCGCCACCGCCCGCTCCTGGGACGCCGAAATTGCCCAGGTTGAACGGCTGAATGCCTCACAGTGGATGGAGATCACTACCGGCGACCCTGAATGGAATGCGGCTTTTGCCTTATCACAAAAAATTGCCTGGACATTATTCTATCCGGGGAATGAAAGGCTGCCTTTTCATTCATTTGTCCTAAACCGCCAACCCGACCAGGGTTTTTCACCATGCGGGGATGGCAGCGATTATGCTTACCATTGGAATGGCCAGAGCGCTTTGGACGCCTATTATCTCAACAGCCTGATCCTGCCCGGGGGTACGTATCTTGCTGAAGGAATATTACGTAATTTTCTTTCGACCCAAGACGAAAAAGGGTTCGTCGATTGGAAACCTGGACTGGCAGGACAGCGCAGCCGCCTCCTATCACAACCCGTACTGGCTACCCTGGTCTGCCAGATCGACCGATATAAGACCGACCATGCCTGGCTAAGTGAAATTTTTCCAGCGTTGCTGCGCTTCTATAAAGTTTGGTTCCAGCCGGAACATGATCGGGATGGTGATGGATTCCCGGAGTGGAATCATCCAGTCCAGTCAGGGGCAGAAGATGCGCCTATCTACGATCGTTGGAACCCGCGCTCTCAGGGCCTGGATATATCCACCCTGGAAAGCCCTTCGCTGGGCGCTTTTCTTTACCGGGAATGCCTGAGCCTGATTAAGATTGCCTTCCTGATTGGTGATGAGGACGCTCTCACCTGGTTGAACGAACGCCTGATCATCCTTCGGCAATCTGTGTCGGCCTGCTGGGATGGCCGGTCGAATACCTACCGGTATCGCGATTTCCAGACTCATTTCAGCCTGGTTTCCAGTCCAATTTTCGAATTCGATCAGGTGGGTGAATTTACGCTCAGGAAAATTTTCAGGAAACCGCAGCGTCTGTTACTGAGCCTCATCGCTCCAGCTGAAAAAACCCTGGTCACCGGTATGACCATTCACGGAAAATCCGCAAATGGTGAGCTGGTCGAAGAAACCATTCCAGACAGGTTAGCGTGGAACAATGGGCAGGCGCGCTACACCAGCCGCAATTTGTTCAACGCAGTCACCCGGCTCGCCGTTAAAAGGTTGCCTGAAGGAGGAAAGGGGTCCATAGCCACCCCTGACTATACCTTGGAAGATATGACGCTGCTGCTCCCTCTTTGGGCCGGCCTGCCTGGAATCGAAAAGTCCAAAAAAATGATCGAAAATACACTGTTAAAACGGTATTTGCTACCCTTTGGTATCCCCCTTTGCCCTGGCCTTGCTACTGCATCTCAACCTGGCAACCAGGCTTACATCTCACTGCCCTGGAATCAACTGATTATCGAAGGGCTGGTGGATAGCGGTTACATTCGCGAGGCTGCTGATATTTTCACCCGATTAATGAATGGGATTCTTACTTCCTTCCGCCAATATGGGACTTTTCGAGAGTGTTACGACGCTCAAACCGGACAACCTTTTGGGGAAACCAATATCCTGCGCGGCCTTCCTCCACTGGGTCTTTTCCTACAAATTTTAGGGATAAAAAGCATTCAAGCTGACCAGTTGATTCTGCAGGGATTTAACCCATTTTCTTGGCCAGTTACGGTAAAATATCAAGGGATAACAATTACACGCCATCCAAAAGATACGGTGGTAACTTACCCGGGTGGCCAGGTGATTACCGTTAGTGGTCCCGGACCGCATAGAGTATCTTTCTCCTGATTAGGTTTTGAAAAGTGAAAGGAGACCGATGAACGAACCAACTAGTACCCCAGAAGGAAAATTTTTATTCATCGCCGTGGTGCAATCCCAGGATTTGGAAATGGCCCAAAATGCATTATCGAAACTGGGCTTGACCGCCACACGCCTCCCGAGTATAGGAGGATTCCTGGGTAGACGGAATGCGACCCTGCTTATCAGCGTCGACCAGGCGCGCCAGCAAACCGCTATCAATTCCCTCCACGAAAGCTGCCGTCAACGCGTGGAATTCATCGCAGTCCCCCTCGAAAGCGCTCCCCTTCCCCTACCAGCGCCCACACCGATCACTGTGGGAGGAGCTACCATATTCTCAGTCGAAGTCGAACATTTTGAGGAGATGTGATCATGAAACTGATCATTGCTATAATACGCGATTCAGATTGCGATAATGTATCCCGTGCGCTGACCTCGTCAAATTTTCGGGTCACTTCGATTGCCTCGACCGGCGGGTTCCTACGGCGTGGACAAACTACCCTGCTCATCGGCCTGGACGACGAACACGTTGACAGCGCCCTGGATATTATCCGCAGTAACTGTTCCACGCCACCTGAACCAAACACCAAACGCGCCACTATCTTTGTCGTCAAAGTGGATCGTTTCGTCCACTTTTAGATGAAAGAAGCCTTCGGTAGATGAAAACCGCGGCTGGTTAGGTTTTTTCCTCTTTGAATTCTTCAACCTGGTAGGTGAAAACCTGCAGGATTTTGCGCCGCCACAGGTCGGAAGGCGCCCCCATCTTCTCGCATAGGTGGGATAGAAACGCCGCAGGATCTGGCAGCTTTTCCCACACCTGGGGCAGGAAGGTCGCCCGGCGAATTCCATCGCGCAGAATTACCCCATCTTTATCCGGTTTCAAGCAGGTTAACAATTCTGCCGGTTGACGGTATTGAAGTGGCTGGGGAATGGTCAGGCGCGATATTTCTATGACAAGTTGAGCCACCTCGTCTGGCAAGACCGGAGTAAACCGATAGTCATCCATGGCTGCTGCAGCCGCATGCTCGCATACATCTTGCACCAATGCTTGGTAGGGCTCCAAGGCGCCGATACACCCTCTTAATTCACCGTATTCCGTGAGGGTGACGAAGGAAGCCCCCTCCTGCTGCAGTTGGGCCGAATATTCGCTGAGTACCAACTCCGGCAAAGGGTGATTGCTGGCAGCCAGTTCGATTGAATGTCGCGCCAGCTTGAGTAAAATACGTTTTTCATCATCTGTCAAAGGCTCAGAAATCATTGCAGCAACCTGTGGTATTCTCGATTAAAATAGACCAAAGGACGATCATCTTCAATCCTCTGTGCTGCCAGTACTTCGCCGATGAAGAGGGTCGATTCTGGCATTGGGTACGAAAAAATGACCCGGCAGTCCAGGTAGGCCAAACCTCCGGAAATGAAAGGAGTTCCCGTTTCCAGGGTGAATATATCGATCCCCGCGAAACGGTTGCTTTCCTCACCTCCTCGGCCGGCGAAGCGATCGGCTATGGCTTGTTGGTCAACCGAAAGGACAGTGATTCCAAAAATACCAGACGATACAACCATGTGGTAAGTTCGTGTGATGTTCATCATTGTAATTGTAATCAGGGCAGGATTCACGGAAATCGAAGTAAAAGAATTGACGGTCATGCCATGCCGGGAATCTCCCAAAATACTGGAAACTACACATACTCCACTCGGCCAACGGCGCATGACATGGCGCAAGATTTCGTCTGGCACGGTCATTTTACTTCTCCAATGAATGGCTGTAATCTGCCTGGACTGATCAACTTAATATGTTTATACAATTCAACCGCCACCACGTCAAGAGGCATAGATAACAAAGATTCAACCTGAACTCTAAAACGCATCCACTTTATACGATAAATATTACTTGTAAATTTAACGACATTTAAGGTACTATTTAGAATAACTATGAGCGAAAACTTCTTCGATCCCCCCCAACCACCTGCTGCTCCCCGCCGAAAATCAGCCCCGGTCTTGAATATTTGGAATGCACTCCAAAATGTAATCATTGTAGCGGTGATCTCTGCCACATTGTTCACTATGTGGACACCCGCTAACCTCTTCTCAAACAAGTTGCTGGACCGCATGTTGATGGGTTTGCAAACCAATCCAACCCCGCAAACCAATTATCCAACTGTCACTCCTTCGCTACGACCGCGCATCGGGATTGTCGCCGGGCATTCTGGGAACGATTCTGGAGCTGTCTGTTCAGACGGTCTGACCGAAGTCGAAGTAAACTTGAAAATTGCTGCCATGGTGCAACAAATTTTGATTAATGAAGGATTCAGCGTAGATCTACTTCAGGAAAAAGACCCGCGCCTGTTTGAATATACCGGACTGGTACTTGTATCGATCCATAACAATTCGTGCGAGTATATCAATGACCAGGCAACCGGATTTAAAGTGGCGGTCTCCAATGTCAATCCCGTGGCGACGCGGGCCGACCGCCTTGAAGCCTGCATGATAGAACGTTACAGGGCCGCAACCGGGTTGACTTACAAGCCCAGTTCGATCACGCCGGATATGCTTGAATACCATGTGTTCAACGAAATCTATAATCAAACTCCGGCCGCCATCATCGAAACTGGTTTTTTAAACCTGGACCGGCAGATCTTGACCGAACATACCGATCTGGTAGCAAAAGGTGTTGCTGATGGCATTCTTTGCTTCGTCCGTAATGAAAGTGTGACCGGAAAGCAGCCCAAACCGACGAATGCACCATGAACCTGACCTTCAACCCGCCCAGGATCTGATCACCCAGGCCTACCAGGCCCTGAAAATTGGGGATAGACCAGAAGCCCGCCGCCTGGCGGACATGGCTTCGCGGCTTGCGCCTGATATAGAAGATGCCTGGTTAATCCTGGCAGCTTTAGGAACGCTGGACGAAAGCCTAAAATATCTCAGACGGGCGTTGGAAATCAACCCCGATAGCAGCCGGGCGCGCAAAGGCATGCATTGGGCTATCCAACGCCAGCGTACCAGCACAAAACCCGCTCCTGGTACATCCCTTCCAGAAAAAGCAGGCGAAAAGACAAAACCTATGGATGTGACCGCTCTTCCAACACGAATCGTGGAAGAGAACGGGCCTGTCCGCCAAACCCAACCAATCAAGCCAGTTTCGAAGAAATT
The DNA here is from genome assembly GCA_963820415.1 of uncultured Chloroflexia bacterium. Classification (GTDB taxonomy): domain Bacteria; phylum Chloroflexota; class Anaerolineae; order Anaerolineales; family Anaerolineaceae; genus CAWFZT01. Next base: position 138,807 of record CAWFZT010000009.1, read on the forward strand.
CTTCCCGGTATCCAGGGTAATTCCCTGGGTTCTCTCACTGGTTATCCTTTGCCTGGCCGTCATTATTATCACTGCCTTTGGTACCAGCCTCAACGCTTCTGCCAGAAATTTTTCGGCGCAAAGGCCGGTCGGCGCTCTGTCTAAACCCTCTTTGACCGCGTCCGCGACAGCAACTGCCACTAATACCCCTACCGAAACCAGTACTTCCACCCCTACGCTGACCCCCACACGAACACCGACCCGCACGCCCAAACCCACGCGGACACCTACACGCACTCCTCGGCCTACCCATACTCCCCAACCCACCGAAGTAATTTCCTCGAACACCTCACAAAACCACATTGCTTACAACCCTCCTTCGAACGTGAGTAAAGTAGGTCGCTGGGTCGATATTGATCTGACCCACCAGGCGGCTTATGCGTATGAAGGCAGTCGAGTCGTCCGCTCGTTCCTGGTCTCTACCGGTACCTGGCAGCATCCGACCGTGACCGGCCAGTTCCATATTTATGTGAAGTATCGTTACGCGAATATGAAAGGCCCTGGTTATAATCTGCCGAATGTTCCCTACGTGATGTATTTCTATGATGGTTATGGGCTGCACGGCACTTACTGGCACCACAACTTCGGACACCCGATGAAGTCACGGCTGCATAAATTTTTCCATTCCTGATGCAGCCTGGTTGTTTAATTTCGCGTCAGTCGGCACACTGGTCAACATACATTATTGATGGACACCCTCTTCAAATCCGATCTGGAGAAACTCTCGCGCCGGGATTTCATGAAATTAACCGGGACAGCCCTGTTGGGATTATCCTGGCTGCCTTTTCGCCTGGGAACCTCTCCATTAGGAAATCCTGACCCAATTGAGGTGCCCACCCTCGGGCGCATCCTGGTCGACCGTGCTCTGGTTTATGCCACGCCCTCTCTTTCGGGCAAGATTTTAAAAGCTTTCCAACGAGACCTGGTCTTGCCGATCACCGCTGTTACTATTGGCGATCGTGAGCCATCTTACAACCGCCTTTGGTACAAAATGAACGACGAAGGTTTCGTGCACTCAGGTTCGGTGCAGCCGGTAAAAATTCAACACAATATCCCACTAAGCTTCATTCCTGCTACCGGGATTCTGGCTGAAGTGACCGTACCGTTTTCCGATACAATCTGGAACCTGCGCCTTATCTATTCACATGCCTACCGCCTGTACTACAGCACAGTGTATTGGATCACTTCGATCGTTACCGACGAAAAGGGAAAGAATTGGTACAGGGTGTTTGACGATAAGTGGGACCTGTTTTATTACGCCGAACCCACTCACTTCCGGCCAATTTCAACTGACGAGATAAAACCCCTTTCACCCGGGGTGCCATTCACAGAAAAACGCATGGAAATTCATCTCAAAAATCAGTTCGTTATCGCTTATGAATACAACAACCCGGTGTTTATGACGCGTACAGCCACCGGGGCGCATTTCAGCGACGGAGATTTCACAACGCCAACCGGCATGTACATGACTAACCGCAAACGTCCTTCTCGCCACATGGCAGCAGGTGACCCGGCGGCCCCCAACAGTTTCGATCTGCCCGGTATTCCCTGGGTTTCCTACCTGACTAAAAGCGGTATTTCTTTCCATGGCACTTACTGGCATAATGATTTTGGAAAGCCGCGCAGCCATGGCTGCGTTAACCTTTCCCCCGCAGCCGCCAAATGGGTTTACCGCTGGACTCAACCGGTTGTCCCCTTCGATCAGTTTTTTTTCGATGATGACACTGGTACTTCTGTCCAAATTATGCAATAATATAGGTAAGAGGTCAGGTGGCTGCTAAAGCGCTTTTTCCTGGATTGGTTGTAGACGAAAATGACCGGCCTGTAGAAAGTACCTGCGTGGGCGATGAGGCTGTTTACGTGGTCAATGATGCCGGATTCCACCGCCACATTTCTTCGGAATACGTGGATCGCCAGGTACTGCAGTTGATGAAACAGCAAATTGAAGGCCACGAAGACCTGATCTCGGAAGAAACGGCCAAAATGCTGGGACAGGAAGACATTTTCACCAAGGCAATGCTGATACAGCAGTTAAAAAAAATCGACCAACAGTTCGACACCCTCCTGCAGACCGGTATTCCCCAAGAAGGATTGGCCTACCTGGGCATGATGGGTTTTCGCGTGGTGATCAACGTTCATGGCGAAGTGATCGAATTTCACCAACCCGGCATCACTTCTGGCGAAGAGGGTGAAGAATAATTAATGGCTTCTTATCAATAATTTGACACAATTCTAATAACAATCGTGTAAAATATAAAATTATGTCTTCTGATTTCATTATTGACGTAAATGACGCAGATTTCGAGTACGAGGTAGTCGCGTACTCTCAAAACGTCCCTGTGGTAGTCGACTTCTGGGCAACCTGGTGTAAACCATGCAAAGTCATGGATCCAATTCTTGAACGTTTGGTGATTGAAGGTCAGGGTGCATTTCGGCTGGCTCGCGTGGATGTCGATCAAAATCCCAACCTGGCAATGCGTTTCAGCGTGCGCAATATCCCCACAGTGAAAGCCTTCAGCAGTGGTGTGGTGGTCGGTGAGTTTGTCGGTTCACAGCCCGAAGCCCGCTTGCGCGAGTTCGTGGGAAAAATCACTCCCCCCAGCCCTCTTAGCCTGGCGCTTGAAAAAGCTGAGAGTCTACTCAGGGAACATAAATGGTCTGAAGGCGAAAAAACTTTCCGCTCAATCCTGGAACAGGAGCCTGGCAATCCGGTCGCGTTGTTGGGTCTCTCGAAGATACTCTTGGGTCAGGGTAAAGCCAGCGAGGCTGCACAAATCTTACACAACTTTCCTGCCAGTCGGCAGTATAACGATGCTGAAGTTCTGATGCCTTTGGCAGATACTTTGTTGGCTTATCAGAATAACAAGCTGGACGATGAAACTGACCTGGACGCTGCTTTTCGAAACAGCATCCGGCTGGCAAACAGGGGAAACTTCCCGGCTGCCCTGGATGGCCTGTTCGATATCTTGCGCTCAGAATAAAAAATTCCGGAATGGTAAAGCGCGCCTGGTGGCGCTTGCGTTATTCGAGATCATGGGCGTAGACGACCCTGATATCCGCCAGTACCGCTCTGAGCTGGCTTCTATCCTCTTCTGAAATCATTATTTCTCTAAAACCAGGTCTCCCCACGTAGTCGGGTCGGCCAGGCTGCTGCCGGGTACGTTGGCTACCACGCTTTGCTGGACGTCTTTATCCGGATCATCATCGTCGTTCACGCGTAGGACGAAGCCGAGGTGCATACCCGGCTCAGGGGTGATCCCATACAGGCTCCAGGGGACTGCCGCTTCCACACGGTAAAGGTTCGTTCCACCCACTGCCCCAATTCTTACCTTGGAGCGCGGGCCGGCCACGTTCCTGGGGAACCATAGATAAGCCTCCGGATGGTTACCAGGATCGGGGCTGCCGGGCGAGATCCCCAACTGGAAATCATCACTGTTGAGTTGCCCTGATTCAAAATCACCCTGTACATCTGTATCCAGCAGGATTTCGATGCTGTCGCCTTTGTAAATATTCGCCCCACTGTCGTTTTGAACATAAGTGTCATCGCCCACTTTTACTGCCAGGTACAGATATCTATAATCCCAACCGATACGGAAAGACGCGCCTAAATCATTCTTACCACTCCATTGGCCGGCCCCAAAAACCAGGTTAGTCGCCGGGTAGGCTTTGGTCGTCCATTCGTCCCATACTCCGTCCAGCACAGGAGGCTGGTTGAGAAAAGACGCCCCCAAGCTGGTACCTTTCCTTGCATTGGGCTCAGGAGTTTCGGTTGGCGGCGCACTGGTTTTGGTTGGCTTGGATGTTTTAGTATCTGAAGGAATTTGTGTTGGGGGTACAGATGTGGTGGTAGGTTGCAGTGTGAAGGTAGGCGATGGTATGGTAGAAGGCGGCAAAGTGGCAGAGGTGATCTGTAAAGCTATGGCTGTAGAAGTATAAAATACCTTAAACACAGCCGTAAGAGTTTCATCGATCGGTGAAGGACCAGGTTGGGTAGGTTGAACCTGGAAAGGGGCACTGCAAGCGAAGGTCACCCCTAAGAATACACTGAGACCTAACAGGAATATCTATTTATTTTTCATGTATAAGGAAAGTTTACACGAGTTATGCTGCGATGTCGATCATTTTAGGCGGGTTTTTCTACCATTTTTCCCAGGCTGACCTGCGCCGACAGGTCAGCCTTCTCGTTGTTTAAAATAGTCTACTCTCGTATAATCAACCAGGGTGTTTTGTGCGATGGAATACTCTCCTCCCTCAACCGAAAAAGACTTGTTGGATAAACTCGAGGTAAGAGTTGTCGTATTCAACCTGAGAGATAATGCTCTCCAGGCTTTGCTGGTACGCAACTCGCAGAACCCTGCCTGGAAACTGGCTGGCGTACCCATTCTGATCGACCAATCCCCCGAAGAAGCTGCCGGCAAATGCCTGGGACACTTCATACGAATTGATTCTGGGCGAAAAACTCGACAAACGCAATTTCCGGCGGCGCATCCTGCAGGCCGGTGTGATCGAGCCCACCCAGCAGAGTCGAAGCGGCGAAGGGCGGCCTGCCCGCCTGTATCGCTGCCGCCCGGATGCGGTCGCCGAAGTGCAGGCGCCCCGCCTTTTCCCCTGATTTTTTGCAAGGGAGAAAAATTCTACTTTATCTGACGCTCATAAGAAAGGAAAACATACTATGGCAAAAGACACCCCCACCTCCTACCGAAGCCTGGTTATATATGAAATTTTCGTGCGTAACCACGGTCTACATGGCAATTTCGCCGACGTAGAAACTGATCTGCCGCGTATCCGCTCCATGGGAGTCGATGTTGTCTGGTTCATGCCCATCCACCCCATCGGCAAGATCAATCGCAAAGGCAGCCTGGGCAGCCCGTATTCCATCGCCGATTATCGCGAAGTCAACCCCGAATATGGCACGAAGGCAGACTTTTCACATCTGATCGATACTGCCCACCGCCTCGGTCTAAAAGTGATGATCGACGTGGTCTATAACCACACCGCTCACGATTCAATCCTGGTAAAACAACACCCAGATTGGTTCCACCAGGACGCCACCGGCCATCCCGTCACCACAGTGCCAGCCTGGGCTGACGTGATCGATCTGCGCCATCCCAATCCAGGGCTGGCCGCCTATCTGATCGACTGTTTGAAATACTGGGCGGAATTTGGCGTAAACGGTTTCCGCTGTGATGTGGCGCCAATCGTGCCGGTCGATTTCTGGATCGAGGCGCGGCGGGAAGTTGCCCGCACCAAGCCGGGGGTGATCTGGCTGGCCGAATCGGTTCACGCCGATTTTGTAGCCTCCCGCCGAAGAAACGGCCTGGTCGCTCATTCGGATTGTGAGGTCTACCAGGCCTTCGACCTGGAATACGATTACGATATTTGGCCGGTCTGGCAGGCTGCTGTGGTTGACCAATCGCGATTGGTGAGATATACGGATATGCTTCGCTTCCAGGACACTATGTACACGACTGAATACATCAAAATGCGCTGTGTCGAAAACCACGACAACCCGCGCATTATGAGCCTGGCGCCCAGCCGGGCTCAGGCGCTGGCCTGGACGGCTTTCCAGGCCTTCAATAAAGGCGCTTTTCTGATCTACGGTGGGCAGGAATCCGGAGCAAAACATACCCCATCGCTTTTTGATATTGATAAAGTGAAATGGGGTGATTATCCCCTGCAGCCTTTCATCACCCGCCTGGCCCGGCTGAAAAAGGAACCAGCCGTCCTGACTGGCAACTTTTTTGTCCTGGAGGCTGAACCGGCATTACAGGCAGCCTGGACAGCAGAAACGAGCGGCCTGTATGGAGTTTTCAATCCTGGCAAAAATGAGGGTGAAGTAGCGGTCCAATTGCGAGACGGCGCGTATGTAAACCTGCTGGACGATCAACCGGTGATTGTCAAGGACTCCCGGTTGCTGATCCCACAAAGCGCGGCCATTTTGCGCGGCCCGCCGATAAATAACCTTAAAGTGCTTCATTCAGATTTCTTTGAATTCGAGGGGCAGCCGGGATAATGGTAATCTGCAAAGAGGATTGATCTTGCTTTCGCCAGGTCCGGTCAGGCTCGGAAAAGGCTGATGCTTTCGATATGGTAAGTCTGGGGAAACAGGTCAAAAGGCGTCACCTGCTCCAGAGTATATTCATGAGAGAGCAGAATGCGAGTATCACGCGCCAGGGTGGCCGGGTCGCAGGAGACGTAAGCAATCACGGCTGGGTGCATGTTGACCAGCGCCTGCAAGGCAGCCTTTTCTACTCCAGCCCGGGGCGGATCGAGCACAACCACCTCCGGCGATAGCTCCAGGGCAGGCAGCACTTCTTCAGTGGTCCCAACATATAGACCAACATGGTCGAACTCGTCCAGATTTACCGCAAAATCATCGCACGCCCAGGGAGACACTTCGACGCCGATACAGCGACCAACCCGCGGGGCCAAAAAAGCGCTAAACAACCCCACCCCACAATACAGGTCTAAAAGGGTGTTTTGCGCCTTTAGCGGCAGAATATTCAACAGGTGGTTGACCATGGCTTCCGCCTGAAGGACATTCACCTGGAAAAATGATCCGGCTGAAACCTTGAATGAACGCCCAAGCACTTCCATGACCAAAAAATCATCCCCGGCCATGACGTATGGTTGCTCTGTACCCAGGTAGACCACCGAAAGACGCATGTCTACCTCTAATTCCGGTGGTCGTGGATCACGGCCTTCAAGCACCAGCAGCACCTCTTCATCTGCGCCGGCGCGCAGCTCGATCTCCTCCAGGCTGGGGTCGGCCTCCAGGGAAAGCCTGGGCCAGGTGTCATTCAATACTGGCTCTGGAAGGTGGCATTCGCTGATCTCGACTATCCGGTTTGAATTGGCTGCCAGGTAACCGATCTTTCCCCCCGGAGAAAGGTGGAACTGGACCGTGTTGCGATAATTCCAGGGCCGGGGCGAGGGGACGACCTGCTGCACGGGTGGGTCAGGCAGGTTAGCCAGCCGCTTTAACTGATCAACCAGGATTTCTCTTTAACCAGAAGTTGTTTTTCGTAAGGTAGATGCTGGTAGTGGCAGCCGCCGCAATCGCCAAAGTGGCGGCAGCGCGGCGCAATCCGCTCGGGCGAAGGAGAGATTGCTTCGACCAACCTGGCCCGTGCGTGGCTTTTTTTCTCGTCAAAGACTTGTACCCGCGCCTTTTCACCCGGCAGAACGTAAGGCACAAACACGGCCCGCCCGTCCGGCAGGCGCCCAAGGCCATCTCCGCCATAAACCAGGCTGGAGATCTCAACGTCATACACTCCCGGCTGTGCAACCATGCGGTTATTATAGCAGAGAGAGTGCTAAGCCAAGAATACGACTTATAATAGAGCAGTTCCGTACAAGTTACATGGCCAACCCCGCTTTCCTGACCCGCATCCCAACTGCTTTTCGAGCCAACTTCATCCACCTGGTCATGGATATCGCCTGGTGGGGAGTTTTGAACGGCAGCGTTCTGATATTCTTGCCCATTTTTGTCACCCGTTTGGGGGCGTCGACCATCCAATTGGGCATTCTCAGCGCTATTCCGGCTGCCATGAATATTTTGCTGGCCATCCCTGCTGGAATGGTCAGCCAGCGTTACCCCTTATTGAAAACCAACGTTGTCGTGGCTGTGCTCAACCGGATATTTTATCTTTCTTACATTATCTTGCCTTTCTTTCTCCATTCGAGCGCCCTGGTATGGGCTTTCCTGGCGAATACTCTGTTGATGAACATTCCAGGGGCTGCCACAGGCATCCTGGGCACCGCCTTCCTGGGTGAGAGCATCCCCCCAGACTGGCGCGCCTATACCATCGGGATGCGCTATGCCGCCCTGGCCGCGGTCACGATGATAACCTCCCTGGTTTGTGGTCAGATTCTGATCCGGGTGGTTTTTCCATTTTCTTACCAGATCGTCTTTCTAACCGGCTTCCTGGGCGCAGGTCTCAGCGTGGTGCACCTGGCGCGCATCCGCTCCTATACCAGCCTGGGCATACCCGGAAAAGAGTTAGAGAATGACACGAAACCCTCGAAAGAACCAATCAATCGCCTGAGGTTCGAGGTGCTTTTCAGTCCTTTCGGCCGCATCCTGGGATTGCTATTCTTCAGCCAGTTTGCGCTCAACCTGGCTGCCTCGCTTGTTCCGGTCTACCAGGTACGCAACTTGAACCTGACTGACGAGACGATCAGTGTAGGCAACGCCGTTTTTTGGATTGTGTATTTCTGCAGCTCAATCCTGACCGGCCGGATGGCCAGAAGGTTTTCGCAGAAAACAATCACCAGCCTCGGGATTGCTCTGGCGGCTGCCGGCCTGTTTACTTTTGCTCTCAGCTTCAACACGTGGATCTATTTCTTAAGCCAAGTGATCGGCGGGTTTGGATGGGGCTTATTGAACAGTGGCCAGGTCAACTATATCCTGGCCAAGGTGCCTGCGTCTGACCGGCCAGCCTACCTGACCTGGTTCAACCTGGCGCTAAACCTGGCTTTGCTGACCGGCTCGCTGTTGGGTCCAGCCATTGCGAGCTATACCGGCCTCATGGTCGCCCTGCTGATCGTGGCAGCCTTCAGGTTAATTGCGGGGTTGGCGCTCCAGAAATGGGGCTAACTAGCTAACCGGGCATAATCCAGGCGGTCTGCATGCTGCCTTTCGGGTGCACCGCACTTTCATGATTTGGCGCGAAAACTAGGTTGAGCCGGAAGGATGGAAGAATACTATCCATAAGGTAAAAGCTCCAAAACTTGCCGAGGAACCGCTTGACCCCATCCAACTGGATAACTCAGAGCGATTGGAATACGGCGGATTAAGAGCGATTCTTACGCGGCGAGCCGAACGGACCGGCATCAACCAGGCTTCCTTACACTCATTCCGCCGGGCTTTTGCCCTGAACTGTCTGAAAAATGGTATAGATATCTACACCCTTCAAAAGCTGATGGGGCATGCTGACTTACAGGTTCTCAGGAGGTACCTTAAGCAGACTGAAGGCGACTTGAAAGACGGGCACGCCAAATATTCACCAGTTGATATGATGTAACCCGTAAATTAAAAACCAGGGCTCAAAAATTTTACACACCCGAAGTAAGCAACTTCGTTCACAATAATCTCAGCGATATCTTCGCCAGGTTGAAAATGACCTGCAAGACGAATACCGGCGAGGGTCACCAGTGGACAATATTGGATTTTGAACATAAGATTTGCTTTCTTACCCTTACACCAAAACAAATAAGATATTTCATCTTGACTCTTCATTGTATTTTCTGTATTCTATAGATACAGGTTCCTGATTGCATGACAGGTAGGTGTCATAGAAGCGGCAGAAATATTCTGTCGTGCCGCGTATAGGAAAGCCCTCCACAAGCCTGGGTGGAGGGTTATTTAATTGTTTGCATTTATGCAGACAATATTCTTGTCAAAGAAGGAGATTTGAAATGGCACAACCAATCTATAAAGTCTGGTTTATGAAATATAAGGAGCCCTGGTATAAACTGACCAAAGAAGAGCAGAAAGAACTCGTGGCGAAGGATACCGAGTCATTGAAACAGGTGGGCTGCGAACTTATTATGATGCGTTTCTCGGCTTGGTCTTCTGAAGAATGGCTTGGCTGGGGCGTAGAGAAATACCCAGATATTGAAGCTGTTCAGAAACACGCAATGAATCTTGATGAAATGAACTGGTTTGAATACATTGAAAGTAAAACGTATCTTGGAGTTGAAGCACCGCCGGCATGGCTTGCGTTTTTACAAAGCTAAGAAGATTGTCATTGCTTTTGAATTGAGATATTGAGTAAGCCAGGTTCTGGTGGTATGTACGGGCCATTTTGTAGCCTTCTGGTTGAGATGGACATCCCGATTTATTGAGATTCTGGTATTACCGGGAAGAGACCAACCTGGATATGAGTGAGGCACCTAAAAGGGCAGTGCCTGTAGATATTACGGGATTTTAAGTTCCGGTAAAATTTCTCTAGGAGCGGGTTTTTGGCAAACCAGGCCCAGAAGAAATATAAGTAACTATGAGGGTAGCTCTAGTTTACAATCATAGAATGCACGACCCACCCGGATAGGTGGGCCGGAACGTTGGGGGAAAACAAGGGTCTGTATTTAATTATTATACACCGGACATCTCCGCCCGGACCTCCGTTGTCGCCCAAGCCTGGCGAGAATGTATGCAAGAACTGACGGGTTCGACCCCCATCAGACACCCCACTCGAGAAGACTTCCGATGAGGAAGTCTTTTTTTTGAGGTATCTGAGGTGCCTGAGGTTCCATAGGTATAAGAGGCGCCAGAAGCATCAGAGGCAACAGAGGCTCAAAAAGTAACCTATATGCCCCGGTTCTGTCGAGGTCCGCCGGAGACAGTGTTAGCCTGCATTTGGCTTTTCTGAATTTCATTTATGAGGAAGGATTATAATCCTCAGGCCAACCCCCCGCGGGTTCTATGGCGAACGTATCCCGGACCGCGTGGGCGGGGTCGAACTTGTAACCCACCGAAGGAACAATGGCAGCACCTTCACTGAGCTCATTCCAGTTACTGATCATCACTATTTTCAAGTCCGGATCGGCATACTTAGCACCTAGCTCCACCATCGCTTTAGACGTGTCGTACGATACACCTTCATGTCGATCGACCAGCCAAGAGTCTAATCCTGCTTCGTAAAGCAGGCGATTCGAGAAACCAGTGGGCATTGGAGCCGGCAACATCTTAACGCCATACTTACGCGCCTCTGCTGCCCAAAAAGCACAAGCTTCGTCATAGCCCTTGATCATATTCTGGAAGGGCGTTACTACATGGTTGAAGTCGGCAGGGGTACTCCATTTATATCCAGCTCGCATTATGTAGTAGTTCGTGATCGCATCGAAGGCCTTCACCTGCCGGCGGACATAATCTTCGCCTTGATATCCAGAGTGGTCATATTGCACATAGTAAGGCTCACACATTACATCACCTACCAGAAAGATATCCTTGGCCAGATTGCTGCGCAGGAGCTGCGCGGTTTGCTCAACCCTGTCTACGCCCAGCCAATATGCCACCACATCAGCCAGGAAATAAAAAACAACCGGCCTTCCGTCGGGCAGACGTTTGTAGCGCGTATTCTGTGTATGTCTTGTGAAGAATTCTTTCATGTCTGTTATCTGAGTATCCAGCCGATCCTGGGACTTCGGGTCAAAGTCGGTATCCGGGTTGTAGAAAAGGGCGTAGTTGATATCAAAGGGCGGTTCGCTCGCAGGGAGAAACCAGTCCTCGAGACGCGGATCAATAGAGGAGAACGCGGGAACCACGAAAGTGCCGATGCCGAATTCTCGCGCCCACTTGATATCCATCTTCATCGTGAGGGGATCCTGACGGTCACCGTAAAGTGGGGTGATGGTCTCGATCCCCGACTGGGTCCTCGGACCAGAAGGAGCAAAATTTCGGAAGTCGCAGTAGAACGAGCAAACATCGAATTTTGCACTGACCGGCGTAGGTGGAGGTATAGGGATAGGTGTTGGTGTTGGCATCACACACACCGGTGGCGGCGGACTGGTGCTTGGCGGCGGACTGGAGCTTGGCGACGGACTGGTGGACGGGATACGAGGTGTACAAGCGGATACCACGGTGGCACAGGTCATGGCACCTGTCAATTTCATAAAATCACGCCGTGACAATCGTTGGTTCATAGAGCCTCCTTTGAGATTCCGTGGAGTTATTTCCACGGTGGTCCTGGAGATTGCAATTCAACATACTTTCCCCCGCTTTCCTGCATGATGGAATAGTTGCTTCCCGGATTCGTTACAGAAACCCCATAGCCGTACACAATGGAACCTGCTCCATTGATTTCGATACCACTTTGAACTTTGGAGTTCTCTAAGTAGATCAGTCCGCCGCTATAGGCTGCCACAAAAAACATACTTGAGCTATAGATTTCGAATGTGGCTGGTGCCGCCCAGTTTCGTGGATCGAACAGATTAAAATCATAAACTTTAAGATGAACGTATCCATATATGTTGGGCCATGCTGTCTGCAGGACTGAATTCTTTACCGTCATGGATGAATCAATACAGGGCAAGTCCCATGTGGTATTTTCATATAGCACTCCCTGGTCATTGCCAGGGACTCCTAGCTCTTTCAGCACGCACTCCACATAACCCGGAGTATCTTTATGGATAGCCCAACCCACATTGAAACCATCGGGCGTGTTTGTGATGGTGACATGAACATTGTTTTCGAGACTGATATTCCTTGCATAAAGGTATGAATGCGTCACCCTGAAGATTGTATTCGGCCAAATATTGGTAACTTCCCAATCGGTCCACTGTCCCTTTTTCGGCAGGCTTAACTCATAAGTCCCCGGCGGGAAGAAGAATTCGAACTCTGCATGATGGGCATCGGAGATTTCCACCTGCGCGTTGTGAACGTCACCAAAGAGAGTGAGATTTACCGTGGAGAAATTGGTCGCAGTATAGTTGACCGAGCCCCAGATACTGCACCACGGTGTCCCCACGAAATGATCGAACGAGACTGTTGAACCATCCTCAAACTTCCAGCTCACCCAAAATTGATTACCCGAAAACGCGTAAGAATTCTCGATGACCAGTTTGCCACCCCCTTTCACGATCAATTGTGTTTGTTGATACTCCGTCTGCTGCCATAGAAGAAGGCTGTTCTTTATGACCAGGGTGCCAAATACCTGGATGTCGTGCCTTCGATGAGGCCTGACAAAGACAATTTGATTCTCAAATGTGGTCACGTGATTGGCGGGAACGACGAAATTCTCGTCCAACACGGTTTGTTTTCTTGCATCCCCCGGCTGTTGTTTATAACCTCCAGCGGCATTATCCCAAACAGGCATGGATGGATCGCTGCCGTCGACAAAGCAGAAGGTGCAATCGCCTTCATATTTCAAAAGGGAATCATTCCTGACAATCTGGTCTGCAGGTGCTATCTTTGCTATCTGACCGTCCTGTGTGAGCGCCCAGACGCGGATATCATCCACACATGCTATTGCGCCTGGGGCAACCCCAAATCCCCCCATCCCGTTGGATCGTTTGCTGTCCGAAACACTAGCAATCAGTTGATCGTCAACGAAGAATTTGACTTGGCTGCCGGCAACCTCTATCCGAAGAACATACCAGCGATTCGCCTCGGTAGTAATGGGCGCCCCTCCCAGAGCTTCCACTGGGGAAATATATGCCAGGGCGGCCCGCATATAGAACAACTGACCTCTATATCCATCGGTCGCGGAATTAATTCGTGCATAGATCTCTGCGCTTAGATTTGTATTCTGCTCCAGCAGTTTAACTCGCACCTCGACGGCATAATCCGTCCAATTCTGATACCCGAATTTGAACGTCTGCCAGCTATTTGAGATCGCGTTGCAGAAAACATTATTTCCGGTCTCGTCACGCGATATAGACCAGGATCCGTCCACGGAAATCCCCTGCACCGGGCTCGCCTCGAAGTTCTGTTCATACAAGGTCGCCGCCTCTTGAGCCAGCACAAGGTCAGGTGTGCTGGTTGGGGTCAGCGTCTGTGTTGATGTTGGAGATGGTGTTGATGTTGGAGATGGTGTTGATGTTGGAGATGGTGTTAATGTTGGCGTATTACACCCCGTTAAAAACAAGAAAGTTATTATCACACCAACCAACTTCTGTGGGAATCTTAGTCTGCTCATTATGCACTCCTTCCGGCATAATTAAATTCCATCCGCCCAACGAATTAAGGATTGATGTGGCGGAGAATACCTATGCCGAAGCCCGGTTCAACGCGCCGCTATGTCTATCTATCCGAGTTGAGCTAAGTCGTTTTGGGAAGGCTGAGTTGTTCTTGGGGAGTAAATGTAGAACCTTCTCTGTGTCAGGGTCCACCACACAGAAACTATATGGATATTGTATATCCTTTGAGCGAATTTACAAGTCAAATCCAAGAAACTTGGCAGGCACCTGCGCAATACTACATTTGTTTATAAAACCCCTATTCGGGTTGAAGACGATTATGTAAGAGAAGAAAACAATTCAAAAGTGAACCTGGTGGGCATCGTTCACCACAACTGAAAGGTTGAGTCTGGATGCAGGTCATCCATATTCAACATCTCGATGACAGGCAAAGGAAGGAAAATAAGTCCTTCTCCTGTGAGAGCTTCTGTTACGGCAAGAAAAAATCCAAGGTTTTGCTATGAATTTCTGCAAAACCCAGTAATTCAATAAAATCCACCCTGCATGGATCCAACTAAGCTATATCTTCTTGGGAACCCCCTATTTTATAGACTATCTGAATTTTCCCCTTCATTTCCGAATCGAGAAATGAAAGCTGAAAAAGACTTTTCTGAAAAGGTTTGGGGTCAAAGTTTACCCATTCAATATCCGGAACGCCAAGAAACCTTCGGGCCATAACTTCCAATGCCTGAGGGTTTTCATCCACTAATATGAAACGTCTTCCCAGTTCCAAACAAGCTGCGCCTGTTGTTCCACTACCTGCAAAAAAATCTAAAACCCTGCCGCTTTTCGGTGAAGAAACTTGGATAATGCGCTTGAGAATTCCTAATGGCTTCTGGGTAGGATAGCCAGTTTTTTCTTTGCCGTTTGTCGGTACAATTGTGTGCCACCAGGTGTCTGTTGGCATCTTTCCGAGTGCGGCTTTTTCGGGCCCTACAAGACCAGGAGCCATATAGGGAATGCGCTCCATATCATCGAAATTGAAAATGTAATTGTCTCGATTTTTCACATAAAAAAGAATATTGTCGTGTTTTGTCGGCCATCGGTTTCTTGAACGGGCGCCATAATCATACGCCCATATGACCTCGTTCCTGAAATTCTCTCGCCCAAAAATCGTGTCCAGCAAAATTTTGCAGTAATGAACTTCACGATAATCGATGTGAAAATAGAAACTCCCATTAGGAGCGAGGACCCGATAGGCTTCTTTCATTCGGGGTTCTAGGAATGCCAAATAATCGGTAAACATGTCCGAATAAGCCTTCGATCCAATTTTTGTCGTTTCATAACGCTGCCCTTGGAAGCCGACCCTATCACCGGTTGTAGAACGAATTGTTTGGATTTGCGTTCGAACTTGCGACATCCCTATGTTGAAAGGTGGGTCGATGTAAATCAAGTCTATCGATCCAGAAGGCATACTTTGTAAAACAGGCAGATTGTCAATAAAAACAACCTTGTTCTTCACAGCACAACTTCTTTCTAACTTTGCATCCTTATGAGAAGTGATTGAGTAACATAAATCTACAGATCCATTGTAGATCATAATTTCTAAAAAAGATGAACTATATTTTATTGTTAAGATTCACAAGGGAATATTGGAATCCATCGACAGTAGATGATTCCCTGTTTTTTTCGCTCAAAAAAAAGGAGGCACTTATAAAGAGGTAGGTACAAACCTAAAAGTGAACATGGGGGTATCGTTCACCACAAATGAATAGCTGACCCTGAATGCAGATTCCTGTAGGAATCACGACGGCATCCAGGAGCAGGCAGCAGGCTTTACGTGTCCCTGCGCCTGTCAGCGTATATCTCACGGTATTCTTTATTCAGCCCGGCCAGTAATTTTGGCCGGGCTTTTTTGATTCTGCTCAGGAGGTGAGTAATAGCCGATACTCCAAATTGCTTCCCGAATTGGATTTACCCAGCCGGATGCTCAATGAGTGTGATGTGCATACCTTGCTGCGCCTGCCGACGGGTCTCTTCTACGCCCAGGGAGTCAAGGCCAACGTGCTGTTCTTTGACCGTAAGCCGGCCAGCGAAACCCCTTGGACGAAAACGCTGTGGATTTATGACCTGCGCACCAATCAAAACTTCACCTTGAAAACTAAAACACTTGCCCGGCAAGACCTGGATGAGTTTGTCGCCTGCTACAATCCTAACAACCGCCACGAACGCCAGCCCACCTGGTCATATGATAATCCCGGCGGCCGCTGGCGGGTTTTTAGTTATGAGGAACTGATGGGGCACGACAAGGCCAACCTGGATATCTCCTGGCTGCTGGATGAGTTGCTCGAAGATTCCGCCAACCTGCCGGAGCCAGACGTGCTGGCACACGAGATTGTGGAGGAGTTGGAGGCGGCGTTGGGGCAGTTTTCCGGGATTGTTGAAGAGTTGGGAAATGGAGAGAGTTGACCTGAGGCATGTGGGGCAGTTGTAATTATCGGGTTGTATATACAAAACCCCTATACTAGAATAAACGCCAGAAATGAGAAATGCCCCGCGATGATGCAAACATCTGGGGCAATGGACGCCCCTGCGTCAGCCAGGATAGACACCGACATCGTCTTCCGAGTGGTCTATGACAAAGGAAAACCCAATTTACCTGGTTGAATATCACCCAAAGGAAGCCAAATTCATCTTTCGCCCCGCCTAGAAGAAAATCGTGCAGCCGACCTGGCCTGCGCGCCGACCGGGCAGAACTGGAAGCGTTTGGGGGCGAAGGCAGGTGGCTTTTTCTAACCTGATTCCT
Source organism: uncultured Chloroflexia bacterium (assembly GCA_963820415.1). Taxonomy (GTDB): domain Bacteria; phylum Chloroflexota; class Anaerolineae; order Anaerolineales; family Anaerolineaceae; genus CAWFZT01. Next base: position 155,272 of record CAWFZT010000009.1, read on the forward strand.
CTTGAATTGTGGGCGAAAAGTGCTAAAAACGAGTCATCAAGTATGAGGCCTATCACATACCTCTTGATGGACTGGAGAGCAAAGGTATCAAGAGTTTACTGGCCAGAAAAGAAAGGAAGGAATAGGAGGGATTATGCAATACAAAGTTTTATATAACGAAGAACTTGACGTTCTTATTAGAGTGGTAAATGAAAACATACAAGCAGGATGGACTCCTTTGGGCGGCTTGGCTACAAGCCCTTGGGGTTCTTATTATCAAGCTATGATAAGGTCTATTAGAGAAACACAAAACGTAAAAGACACAATACAATAATGCTGGTATACCATAATGCCATAATAGAATAATACCTTATTGACAGCTTCGAATAATTTTCCCCTGCATAAATGTGCTGGCCCAAAAGGATTATTCTTTTTAGTTTATGTGTCCAGGTGAAAAATTAATCACACCTATTTTGGCTTGCATTGTAGGGGAAAAGGGCTAAGAATGTGTTGTCTACCTGAGTACACAACCTAAACAAACCGATGGGCTAACGTAGCACAAGGGCCTATTGACAAGACCCAAAAGCAGTATACAATTCTATTAATAAATCGGCCCCGATAGGTGGGGAAAGCACTTCCCGGAGCCTGACCCAAAACACCAGCAGGGTAGGTGGCCGGGCTGAAAGAATTATAACCTTATCAAGCCTAGACACGTTACCCCGGTGGATACTTAACCGGTGATTTTATTTCCCCAAATCGCGTTAGTAGCGCACACGACTACTTCTTCAAATAGGAGGCAGTCGCCAACCACCGCCGCATATAGGGGGATAATCGACGACTACACCCTTATTTACTGGCGGAGAGGGTGGGATTCGAACCCACGTTACCTTACGGTAAACACGCTCTCCAGGCGTGCGCGTTAGGCCAGACTACGCAACCTCTCCAAAAACCCGGCTGCCATGCCCGCCGGGCAAGCGCTATTATACCATGAACACTTGATTCCCCTCTTGGACATTTCTGGCAAACCGATGTATGATTGAAATAACAATATTTATTGTTTTTATTCCGCCGTCCACAGGAGAGGGAAAGTTAAGATTATAGAGATCGCCATGAGTAGAAAAAGCCTTCTTTCTGAGTTCATCTTCGTTTTTTGCCTGTTGATCTTATTAAGCGCCTGTGCGCCCACTGCTACGGCTACACCGACCTCCCGTGCGGCTGCCTTCCGCTCCCGGCCAACGCGTTCCCCTGAAGCTCCCACAGCCCTACCGGCAACCTCGACGCTCGTAGCCCTTCCAACGGGAACACCATTGCCCCCTCCTACTCCTACTCTGACTTCCGCGCCGCTGATGGATTTCTCCACCGCCAGTATCTACAGCAGCGGCATTTTGCCGCGTTTTCAAGGCCTGATCACGATTAAATTGAATACCGACATCATCGGGCAATATTACGCCATTGTAGAGGACAATAAACCTTATACATGTACAACTTTCTCTGACCGGCCTCACCTGTTGTACTGCAGCGGTCCTTTGGCAGGGATAGATATGCTCGTCCATTTTGCTCTTTTTCAGAAGGGATTGACTTACCCGATCTTCCAGGCAGACGTCTATATGCCGCCTCTGGCAACCCTGACTCCCTGAAGGGTGGCTGATGCTCGGCTTTGACTTTTATAATTTCTGGAATACCGGCAGGGCTGTGCTGGCTGGCGCTGGCCCTTACAGCGTGCCCGACTTATTTTACCCACCTGCCATGGCTTACCTTTTTGCTGTGCTGGGGCTGCTGCCATTTAACCTTTCCTTTGGATTGTGGACCGGCCTGAACCTCATCCTGTTCCAGCGATCGATCGTCCATTTCCAAAAAGGCTGGCGGGGAATAGCCTGGCTGGCGTTTGCCCCGGCGACCTTCATATTAATTACTGGTCAAATCGACATCTTTTTTCTATGGCTGGCAAGTTTCCTGGCTTCGCGCGGGTGGAAAGCCGTGCTGGCAGGCGTTCTGATCACATTGAAACCCCAGATGGCCTTCATCATCCTGCCCTGGTACTTGCTGCAGTGGATCTTGCACCAGCGCTCCCAATTTCTTTTCTGGGCGGCCGGTACCCTGATTTTGCATACTTTACCACTAATCGCCGATCCTTTAATCTACCAGAAATGGCTGGCAGTAGCGAGGGGTGAATCGATCTGGCGCCTGGTTGCCAGTCCGGGGGTGTTTGCCTTGACTAATCTGAATATCCCTTTGATTCTGATCGGCATTCTGGCCGCCGTTATAGTGGTTTTTGGACTGGGGCGCGATAGCCTGTTTTCAAGAACAGCTCAATTGCTGGCCTTGCCGGCCGGGCTGTGGTACGAAAATGTGTTGCTGATCTGCTCGACGCCCTGGTGGCTGCTCCTTCCGCTTAGCTGGGTGGCCTTTCTGGCTGCATTCGAGGTACACAACAACTATCCATTCATTCTTATCCCGCTTGCCAGTTTTATCTGGCAGTGGTTCCACAAAAGCGAAAAAAGCGAACTTCATTGCTGAAGATGTTTTGAAAACCGCATAATGGATTGTCAAAAAGGAAATAGGAAAAAGATAAGACCGAAAACTGGCGGTGGATGACTTGTTTTTTTCTTTCCTCCCGTGTATAATTCCTCTCACTCGGGCGGTTAGCTCAGTTGGTTAGAGCATTGCTTTGACATAGCAAAGGTCGTAGGTTCGAGCCCTATACCGCCCACTTATACCTGGATACTCATCAAGAGAGGTGGAGGGACCGGCCCTGGGATACCTCGGCAACCACGAGAAAAATCGCTGGTGCCAATTCCGGCAGAGCCTGTGCAAACGGGTGTTCTGGAAGATGAGGGAATACTGCTCTAACCACAGGCCTCTCCTCTCCAGAGAGGTGTTTTTGTTAAACCGCCGTTTTGGAGGGCGCCATGCAAAGAAAATTTACTAACCGCCGTTACCTGGATGCTCTTGAGAAAAGGGTACTGACCTTCGCGGCCGCCATGGGCACCAGCCTGCAGAAAATGAACCTGACCGCCGAGCATTTTGGCGGTGAGCGCACCAACGGCTGCAACGATTACCTGGTGATCAGCTATCCGCAGGCGGTGGAAAAGGTTCACCGCTCGTTCCTCGAAGTGGGAGTGGATGCCATCGAAACCGACAGCTTTCGCTGCCAACCGGATTACGCTGGGTGAGTATGGCCTGGCAGATCAGACGGTCGAGATCAACCGCCGGGCAGCCAGCCTGGCGCGCCGGGTAGCGGATGAATACAGCCAGAAAGGCCAGCCGCGTTTCGTGGCCGGCTCGATAGGCCCTTCCGGCAAGCTGCCTTCGATGAATGACCCGGATTTATCCAACATTACTTTTGACGAGCTGGTAGATGTTTTCCGCCAGCAAGCAGGTGGACTGATCGAAGGCGGGGTGGATTTGCTGGTCATCGAAACCTCCCAGGATATCCTTGAAGTAAAAGCGGTCATCACTGGCATCCAGGAAGCCTTCCAGGAGACCGGGCAACGTATACCCATTCAAGCCCAGGTAACCCTGGATACTACCGGGCGTATGCTGCTGGGCACCGATATCGCGGCTGTGCTGACTATCCTGGAAGGCATGCCGGTCGATATCATCGGGTTGAACTGCTCCACCGGCCCAGATTACATGCGTGAGCCGATTCGTTTTCTGGGAGAGCAATCCCGGCTGCCTGTCTCCTGTATTCCCAACGCCGGGCTGCCCTTGAATGTCGACGGGCAGGCCTTTTATCCTCTCCAGCCGGAACCCTTTGCCGAAACCCTGGCTGAATACGTGGAAAAATATCACGTCAGCCTGGTCGGTGGCTGCTGCGGCACCACCCCGGACCACTTGAAACTGCTGGTCGACATCCTGCACGGCCGGGCCCAATCCCCGCGCCCAACCCTGGTTGTTCCACGCCTGGCCTCTGCCACCCAGGCGGTCGCCATGCAGCAGGAACCGCGCCCATTCCTGATTGGAGAGCGCCTGAATACCCAGGGCAGCCAGAAATTCAAGCAGATCATCCTGGAGGAGAACTACGAGGCGGTATTGAACGTCGCCCGGCAGCAGGTGAACAGCGGCGCGCACGGGTTGGACGTGTGTGTGGCGCTCACCGAACGCGCCGATGAACCGGCGACTATGCGCAATGTGATCAAAACCCTGGCGCCCGTGGTGCGTGTCCCGCTGGTGATCGACACTACCGAGGTGGAGGTTATGGAAACCGCCCTGAAGAATGCCCCAGGACGCAGCCTGATCAATTCGACCAACCTGGAAAGCGGGCGGGCCAAGGCCGACAAGGTTTTCACCCTGGCTAAAAAATATAATGCCGCTGTAATCGCCTTGACCATCGACGAGCAGGGCATGGCCAAAACGGCCGAGCGCAAACTGGATATCGCCAGGCGCATATACACGCTGGCGGTCGAGGAACACGGTTTATCCCCGGCCGACCTGGTTTTCGACGCCCTGACCTTCACCTTAGCCACCGGCGATCCTGAATTTTCCCATTCGGCGGTTGAGACGCTGGAAGGCATCCGGGCGATCAAAATCGCTCTGCCTGGCGTGCTGGCTTCATTGGGGGTCAGCAACGTCTCCTTTGGATTATCTCCGGCAGCCCGGGCCATTCTCAACAGCGTGATGCTCTACCATGCCGTGCAAGACGGCCTGGACATGGCCATCGTCAACCCGGCCAATATCACCCCGTACGCCGAGATATCGTCTGAAGAAAAGGAATTGGCTGAAGATCTGATCTTCAACCGCCGGGTGGATGCCCTCATGCGCTTGATCGCCTTTTTCGATCAGGCCGGTCCGGCTGCTAAAAATAAAACCGGCAGCGAACAGGAAACGCTGCAAGCTATGACCGCCGAACAGCGCCTGCACTGGCGCATCCTTCACCGCCAGAAAGAGGGCGTCGAAAGGGATATCGACGAAATCCTGCAGCGTGGGTCGCGTGAAACCTGGGCGAAGACTGCCGTCACCATCCTGAACGCCACCTTGCTGCCTGCCATGAAGGAGGTCGGCGATAAATTCGGCAGCGGCGAGTTGATCCTGCCCTTCGTCCTCCAATCGGCAGAAGTGATGAAGAAATCCGTCGGCTACCTGGAGAACTTCCTGGAACGCAAAGAGGGAACCAGCAAAGGCACCATGGTGCTGGCGACCGTCTACGGCGACGTGCATGATATCGGCAAGAACCTGGTCAAGACCATCCTTTCTAATAACGGCTACCGGGTGATCGACCTGGGCAAACAGGTACCAGCGGAAACGATCATCTCCCGGGCAGTTGAAGAAAAAGCGGATGCCATTGGATTAAGCGCGCTGTTGGTTAGCACCAGCAAGCAAATGCCACTGATCGTCAACGAACTGCAGCGGCGCGGTCTGAAATTTCCGGTGCTGATCGGCGGGGCAGCCATCAACCGTCGCTTTGGCCGGCGCATCCTGCTGACCGACCAGGGCACCTTTTATGAACCGGGCGTGTATTACTGCAAAGATGCTTTCGAAGGTCTTTCAACCATGGATAGGTTAACCGATATCGAACAACGCCCGCCGCTGTTAGCGCAAATCCGGCAGGAATCCGAAGAAGAGTTGGGGCGCGCCCGGCCAGACGGCCGGCATTCCTCCGGGACTGCCCGATCGAGCGTCCAGGCTGCAGCGGTCATTCCCCGCCCGCCCAATTGGGGCGCACGCCTGGTAAGCTCAATGCCGCTGGACGAAGTTTTCCAGCACCTGGCCAAAAACGAGCTTTTCCGCCTTTCCTGGGGCGCCAAGAACTCCCACGGCGAAGAATGGAACAAACTACAAACCGAATTTGAGGCGCGCCTGGACCGCATGCGCCGCCAGGCTTTGCAAGAAGGGTGGCTGCACCCCCAGGGCGTCTACGGATACTGGCCGGCCCAATCGGAAGGGAATGACCTGATCGTTTATGAGCCGGGCTCGGTCGAATCGGGCGCGCCGGCTGAGCTGCTACGTTTTTCATTCCCACGCCAGCAGATGGATGACAGCCTATGCCTGGCAGATTATTTTGCCGCGACTGGTTCCGGGCAAATGGATGTGGTTGCCTTCCAGATTGTCACCGTCGGTGAGAAGGCCACCCGGCGTTTCGAACGTCTGCAAGAAGCCAGCGATTACAGCGAAGCTTATTTCGCTCACGGGCTGGCAGTACAGACCGCCGAAGCCGCCGCCGATTTCCTGCACGCCCATATCCGCAGAGAGCTTGGCCTTCTCCCAGACCAGGGAAAACGCTACTCATGGGGATATCCGGCGATTCCCGAGCTCTCCGACCACTCTAAAGTGTTCGAACTGCTCCCGGCCGAAAGCGCACTGAAGATGCGCCTGACCCCCGCTTACCAACTAGTGCCGGAACAGTCCACCGCCGCCATTATCGTCCATCATCCCCAGGCGAAATACTTCAACATTGGCGAAAGCCGCATTGAACAATTAACCAGGTAATCCTATGTTTACATCACCTTCTGCCAGCCGTTTTTTGACTATCCTTGCCCAATCCAGCCGTCCGCTGTTGTCAGATGGCGCCATGGGCACCGTCCTGCACCAGCGGGGGGTGGGTTTTAATGTATGCTTCGATGAACTCAACCTGACTCGTCCGGCTCTGGTAGCCGAAATACACCGTGAATATATCGACGCTGGCGCGGATATCATCCAGACCAACACCTTCGGCGCCAACCGGTATAAGCTGGCCCGGCACGGCCTCGAATCGAAAGTGGTTGAAATCAACACCGCCGGGGTCGAGCTGGCCCGGCGCATCGTCCTGGCGTCTTTCAAAGATGTCTTCATTGCCGGCGATGTGGGCCCGTTGGGCGTGCGTCTGGCCCCTTTTGGGCGCGTGCAGCCGGAGCAGGCCCGCCAGGCATTTAGCGAGCAGATTGCTGCCCTGGCCAACGCCGGCGTGGATGTTTTGATCATCGAGACTATGACTGACCTGTTCGAGCTGAGTGAAGCCATCCAGGCAGCCCGCCATGTCGCTCCCCAATTACCAGTAATCGCTTCGATGACCTTCACCCGAGATGACCGCACCCTGCTGGGAGACGACCCGGTTAAGGTGGCCTGCGTAGTCCACGCAGCCGGGGCGGATTTAATCGGGGTGAACTGCTCGGGTGGGCCGAACCAGATCCTGCACATCCTCAAGCAAATGCGGCAGGCTATCCCGGACGGCCATTTTTCGGTCATGCCCAACGCCGGGTGGCCTGAACAGGTAGGCGGCAGGATCATGTACCCGGCCGCGCCGGAGTATTTTGGAGAATATGCCCTGTCCTTCTGGCAGGCCGGCGCCAGTCTAATTGGCGGGTGCTGTGGAACCACTCACGAGCACATCGCTGCCATGGCGCGCACCCTCCATGCGACCTCGCCTGAAACGGTCATTAGCAGCACGCTCCAGGTTAACGGCGAGCACGAAGAAACGTCAGGCTCCGCGGAACAACCCACGCGCTTGTGCCAGAAGCTGTCCGAAGGACAATTCGTCATTGCCGTGGAAATGGACCCGCCGCGCGGCCTGTCATTTCACAAAATGCACGCCGGCGCCAGCCTTCTGGCCGAATCGGGGGCAGATGTGATCAACGTAGCCGACAGCCCGATGGCGCGTATGCGTATGAGTCCCTGGGCAGTATGCAGCATCATCCAGGAAAAAGTTGGCATAGAGACTGTGCTGCATTTTCCGACGCGTGGGCGTAACCTGCTGCGCGTGCAGGGTGACCTGCTGGCTGCCCATGCCCTGGGAGTGCGCAACGTTTTTGTGGTGATGGGCGATCCGACCGCCATCGGCGATTACCCAAATGCCATGGACAACTACGACCTGGTCCCATCTGGCCTGATCAAACTGATCAAACAGGGTTTTAATACCGGCGTCGACCATGCTGGGGCAGACATAGGACAGCCCACATCGTTTTTTGTCGGCTGTGCACTCAACCTGCTCCCCCCAAACCCCGCCGAGGAAATCAAAATCTTGCGCCGTAAGCTGCACGCTGGGGCCGATTTCATCTTAACCCAGCCAATTTACTCACCCGATGCAGTACGGGCCTTCTTGAAGCGCTACACAGATGAGTTTGGACCACTGCCAGTCCCACTCATAGTTGGCGTTCTCCCGCTGGTCAGCGCCCGTCATGCAGCCTTTCTGAATCATGAAGTCCCGGGCATCACTATACCGGCAGAGCTTCTCACTCGTATGGAGCGCTGCGGCGAAAACGGCGCTCGCACAGGCATCGAAATTGCGATAGAATTAATCCAACAAATCAGACCGGCAGTCCAGGGGGTGTATTTGATGCCAGCATTCAACCGGTTTGACTATATCGCTGAAATTATCGAAACAGTTAAGAAACCATAAACCGCTAATTATTTTTTACGAAGGTCATTGAATGGTTGATCGCAAGCTGAAATATCTGTGGGCAGGACTGGCTCTGATTTTAACTGCCTGTCAGCCTGGCATGCTTCAATCCCTTAACCCGGCGCAATTTAGATCAACCACGCCAACTCCCCTTTCATCTTCGGCTACGCTGGCCGCCACCCCAACTCAGACACTGGAACCTGTCCCTACTTTCAAATATCCAACCACGCCCACGCTTACTGAAGAAATATTCCCTACCCGACTGCCCACCTGGACGCCCTATCCTGAACCGGAACAAATAACCCCTTCTGTGTTGGGCGTGTTTGGCTTTTCGCCCAATGTGGATCCGCTGACCGGCCTTACCAGCGCTAACCCTAAGATTCTGGACCGGCGTCCGGTAATGGTCAAGGTCTCGAATTTCCCGTCCAACGCTCGCCCGCAGGCCGGGCTATCCTTTGCCGATATTGTCTTCGAATATTACATTGGCGAATTCATGAACCGCTTCCTGGCCATTTTTTATGGTCAGGATGTCCCGCAAGCTGGTCCGATCCGCTCGGGGCGCTATGTAGATGCCCAGTTGGTCAATATGTACGGTGGCCTTTTAATGTACGGCAGCGCCGATAAACGCGTCGATGATGTGCTCAGGCAGGTGCTGGGCGATCACGCCATCTCGTACCTGGAGGTCCCCTGCCCGGTGGTGTGCGGGGGCAGACACTCACCTGAACCGGGTGGTCGTCGATACTGACAAATTGACCCAATTTGCCATCGACAATCATGTGAATGAAGACCGCCCTAATCTGACCGGTATGATTTTCGACCCACGCGTCCCTCAGGGTGATCAAATGGCCGTCCAGATTGCGGTACAATACGTTAAGTTTTACCGCGGCGAATGGCATTATGACCCGAAAACCAGCCGGTATATGCGCTGGATTGACGATGACACCCTGAAAGTCCCCCCGGTCATGGTGCCCTTGAAGGACAGTCTCACCGGCAAGCAGTTAGCCTTCGATAACGTGGTCATCATCTTTGCCACCTATATAGAATATAACCCTACCCTGCATGATATCGAAATTTGGAAAAATACGTCTGGAAAGCATGCGTTATTCTTCCGCGATGGGGTTATGACCGAAGGCATCTGGAAAACTCCCGGTTATGACCGCCCGCTCCAATTCTTCAACCGCTGGGGTTTGCCTTATGCGCTGAAACCCGGCAATACCTGGATCGTCATCGTTGGTGACAGCTCAATCTTCGTGCAACCGGCGCCAGGCCAGTGGGAACTGCGTTTCGATTTACCCTGAGCCACATTTTCTTAAGGAGGCGATTTTCAATGGATATGAAATTAAGGCGGTCACCGGCAGCAGTTTTAACCATAATGGCCCTACTGCTTTCTGCGTGCCAACCAGCCATTTCCTTGTTTGTACCTACCGCAACCGCCACACTCATACCAACAGATACACCAGTCCCGCCCACAGCCACTCCTACACTCACCTTCACCCCCACACTGACCTCAACGCCGACCTCGACCTTTACGCCAACGGCGACGCTAACTCCTATGCCGGTCGTCTATGGTCCCAAGTCGTTTCCGACGGATGTCGACCCGCTCACTGGCCTGAAAGTGGCTGACCTTAAGATTTTAGACCGCCGGCCTGTACTGGTCAAAGTATCCAATTTTCCTCGCAACGGGTGCCCGCATGCCGGTCTTTCCTTTGCCGATATCGTTTTTGAATATTACATCGGCGAAGGCACCAACCGCTTCACGGCCCTGTACTACGGGCAAGATGCCCCAAAAATCGGCCCGGTTCGCTCGGGCCGCCTGGTGGATTGGCAGTTGACCCGCATCTACCAGGGCATCCTGGCTTTTGACAGCGCCGACCAGTGGACCGTTTGGCCAGCATTGATGACGCAATTGGGCAAGCGGGCTATTTCTTATGCGCCGATCAACGTCCCGTCCATGTACGACATCGGGCCCCACACCGTGACCAGCCTTTTTGCTGAACTCGGCCAAATTGACCCAGTACGCTGCCAACCAGCTTGGCATCCCCAAGGTGCGTCCCAACCTGGACGGCACCACCTTCAATTCTGCCGTCCCTGACAGCGGTTTGATGGGGCAGACGATTGGCGTACAGTATAACCCGGTCGACCGGGGTGAGTGGCGGTATGACCCGGCCTCGGGTAATTACCTGCGCTGGATCGAAAGCGTGGATACGAATAATACGGTCACCATGGTCCCATTGATCGACCAATTGACCGGCAAGCAGCTCTCGTTCGCCAACGTAGTGATCCTGTTTGCCTACTATACCGAATACGCCCCCACCCTGCACGATATAACCGTATATTTTAACCAGAAAGGACAGCGGGCAATCTTATTCCGTAATGGTAAAGCCATAGAAGGTATCTGGAAAACGAAAGCATCGGATAATCCGCTCCAGTTTTACATGGACAATGGAGTTAATCCACTGCCTTTCAAACCTGGTAATACCTGGATGGTTATCACTGGGATTAATACCAAACTCAATCAGCCAGTGCTCGGCCAATGGGAAATGCAGTTCGCCCTGCCCTAATAACTATCCGCGTTTTGATTATCTCGGACATCCATGCCAATTTAACCGCTTTTGAGACGGTCGTAAAAGCCGCTGGCAAAGTCGACGCAGTCTGGTGCCTGGGTGACCTGGTGGGCTACGGGCCTGACCCGAATGAGTGCATTGCCTTACTTCGCTCACTGCCTGAGCTGACCTGCCTGTTGGGAAACCACGACGCGGCGGCGCTGGGCGAGATCGACCTGGCAGCGTTCAACCGAGAGGCCAGCCTTTCCTCCCAATGGACGCGGGCGACCCTCACCCCCGAAAATATGGCCTATCTGCGCAGCTTGCCGGAAAAATTGTTCATCGGGAAAGTTACCCTGGCGCATGGCAGCCCACGCAACCCGGTCTGGGAATACCTGCTCGATACGATCACCGCTGCCTCGAACTTCGACTTTTTTGAAACTCACCTGTGTTTCGTGGGACACACGCACCTGCCGGTGGCTTTTATCATGGATGATAAGACTCATTACGTAGATTGGCGCTTGATGCGCCAGAGCAAACCGTTTACCTTTGAGGGACGTACTATTATCAACCCGGGGTCAGTCGGCCAACCGCGCGACCGCGACCCGCGTGCCGCCTACGCTATTTTCTATCCTGAACAAAACCTTTGGGAACCTTATCGCGCCGAATATGACATTCCCAGCGTCCAAAAACGCATCATGAATGCTGGACTACCGCTCCGTCACGCTCTGCGCCTGGCAGAAGGATGGTAACGGGAACATTCTCTGTCCTGTTTACGTCTAAGGGATGAAATCGACTGAAATTGTTTGATCCCGCAAAGGAGGGAAAAATGATAAAACGTAGTATCGCTATTCTGATGATGGTTACCCTGTTCCTGACTGCCTGCGCAAGCATGGCTGCTACGCCAGCAGTCGCCCCTGGCATAGATAGATCCAATCAGACTGAAAAACAACTCGCCGCGCCGGCCATGCCTGCGCCGCAAGGTGAAGGAATCGCACAACCTGCCCAAAGTGGTCTTCCTCCCCTCCCCCAGGATCAAACCGCTGCGGACCAGCGCATCGTGTTGATGAACGCCGATCTGTCTATCGTCGTGGTAGATCCTGGCAGCGCCATGAACACGATCACAAAAATGGCAAACGATATGGGAGGCTTTGTCGTCAGCTCCCGCCTGTATAAGGTCCACACTGATCGCGGTATCGATGTACCCGAATCTACGATTACCGTGCGCGTCCCCGCTGAAAAATTGACGGCAGCCATGGATCAGATCAAATCCCTGGTCAAAGACTCCCAAAACGATATTCTTTCTGAAAATGTCACCGGGCAAGACGTCACCAAGGAATATACCGACCTGAAATCGCAGCTCACCAACCTGCAGCAGGCAGAACAACAGTTGCAGAAGATCATGAACTCAGCCCAAAAGACTGAAGATGTACTGGCAGTTTATAACCAGCTCGTCCAAGTGCGCCAGCAAATCGATGTACTGCAAGGTCAAATCCAATATTACGACCAGGCCTCCCGCTTGTCTGCTATCAGTGTAACCATCCAGGCCCAGGAAGCGGTCGCCCCCTTGACCATCGGCGGGTGGCAGCCGGTTGGTACAGCACGTAATGCCGTCCAGGCTTTGTTGAATTCCTTGAAATTCCTGGCAAACGCCGCAATCTGGATCATCCTGTTTATTATTCCCATGCTGGTTGCCATCGCCCTGCCAATCTGGTTAGTCGTAATCATTATCCGGGCGCTGGTCCGGCGGGGTAAGAAACGCAAGGCTGCTTTGACGCCTTCTTCGGAGAAGTAAATCCAATAATTGAAAAAAAAAGTACAGATAGCGCTGGGAGGGAAAAGCCAGCGCTTTTTGTATTTAGATACAATCAGGAGAGTTTTGCTGTAAAATGAACCCAGAGGCCATACTCATTCAGGAGGAGGAATCCATGCAAAAAACAAATCACCGCTTTCGCCAGGTCCATCTAGATTTCCATACCGCATTAGAATGTGACGATGTAGGCTCCCAATTCGATCCCCAGGCTTTTGTAGAGACCCTACAAATGGGCAAGGTCGATACGATTAACATTTTTGCCAAGTGTCACCATGGATATTCCTATTATCCCACCCGGGTTGGCACAATGCATCCAAAACTCAAGTTTGACCTGCTGGGCAACATGGTCGAAGCCCTGCACCGGGCGGATATCAAATGCCCGATCTACGTCTCGGTAAAGTGGGATGATCTGGCCGGCATCCAGCACCCCGAGTGGATATGCGTGCGCAAAGACGGCTCACTCAATATGCGCCCGGTGTTAAGTGGAGATTGGGGTTGGTCAACGATGGACCTCTCCACCCCTTATGCCGATTATTTCATTGCCCAGGTCGAAGAGCTCATTACGATCTTCGGCAAAGAGATAGACGGGTATTGGTTCGATATCTGCTTCCCAGCCCCGAATTATTCTCCGTGGGGTATGAACCGCATGCACCTGGCTGGAGTCGACCTGGAAAATGACGCGGCCGTGTGGCGTTACGCTCGCCAGCAAGACCTCAGCTTTTTTAAAAAGCTATCTTCCATTTGCCAGGCAAAAACTCCACGTGCCACCATTTTTTATAACGGTACGATTACTCGCAATATCGGCGAAGTCGATCCCTATGAAACCCACTTTGAAGTGGAAAGCCTGCCCACCTCGGGCGACGCCTGGGGCTACTTGCACTACCCGATTATGGCGCGCCTGGCGCGCACCTATGGGAAAGAGATCATCGGTATGACGGGGCGTTTCCACCGCTCGTGGGCAGATTTCGGCGGCCTGAAAACCCAAGACCAGCTCGATTATGAGTGCGGCGTGATCCTTTCTGCCGGAGGAAAAATTTGCGTCGGCGACCAGCTCCATCCATTGGGCGTGCTCGACCCGGCAGTTTACCGCCTGCTAGGGAAATCTTTCAGCCGGGTGGAAGCTCTGGAACCCTGGCTGGAAAACTCGCGCCCGGCGGTTGAAGCAGCTATTATTTCGCTTGGGAACGCAGACGAAGCTCATCCGGGGGTAGGCGCGCTCAGCCCGGATGTCGAAGGTACGGCGCAGGCTCTGCTCGAAATGGGTATTCAATTCGACATCATCGACATTCAAGCCGACCTGGCGCGTTACCCGGCATTATTTTTGCCCGATCAGAGCTCCCTATCTCCAGAGTGGGTGAATAAGCTGGAGGTATACCTTTCCGGCGGTGGTAAGCTGGTTGCCAGCGGCACCGCTGCGCTCAATTCGGCCACCGGCGAATTCTTGCTCAGCGAAATGCCAGTTACCTACCTCGGTTTGGCTCCCACCAGGCCATCCTACCTTCGTTTGGATCAACATCTGGCCAGGGAAGGCGAATTAGCGACCGATTATGATTATGTTTTTTACGACCAGGCTTACCTAGTCGAACCGGTTGAAGGCGCCCAGGCCTTTGGCACGCTCAAACGCGCCTTGTTCAACCGCACCTGGGAGCATTTCACCAGCCACCGCCACGCCCCGGTGGGCGAATCACTCAATTCACCCATCGCCGTGAAAAATGACCATATCCTTTACTTCGCCGCCCCGCTTTTCAATGCCTATCGCAGTTGGGACTATTGGGCGTATAGAGCAATTGCAGCCAGCGCTGTGCGTGACTTCCTCCCTCAAGCGCTCCTCAAGCCCCACGCCCCCGGTTGGGTTGAGATGACCTTGCATACCCAGCCCAAATCAGCCGGTCACCCCGAACGCAAGATCGTCCACGTGGTGGCTTATCACCCGCGCCGCAGCCTGCAAACCATCCCACATGTCGACCAGTGCTTCCCGACCACTGGCCTGGGTTTTGCTTTACGGTTGGATGGGATGGCGCCCACAAAGGTTTACCTGGCGCCCGAAAACAGGCCGCTTGAATTCAAGGTGAATCAGGGTTACATCGAAATTTCCCTACCTCCGTCCGGTGCCCATTGCGTGGTAGTGATCGAGTAAGGAAAATATCCCTTATTGGATAAACTGCCTGGTTCGAAGATTGAAATCCAGCCGCCGGCCATTTTCCGCCTGTAAGTTCAAGACCAGGCCGTTGGCGCCGATGATTTCAAGCGGACCGGTGTCAGGCGGAGCCTGGTAAACCTGCGATTGTGTCTGCATACGGTTGGCCGAGGTGACCATCACCACCACCACCCCCAGGGCAGAATTCTTTCCCGTGGCTCCTACATATACCTGGAGATAGTCTCCGCCAACCTGAGATTGCCAGTGGTTGGCAATTACCGCCTGCCCGTCATGGAACAAGCCGCCGTCTCCCGGGAAAATGCCACTGCGCATGGGTGCATCCTGCATCGCCTGTGGGGTGGGCCGCTGGCGGGCTGCCTGAACGGCAGGATTATTTTTCTCGGCCTGCCGTTCAGCAGCTACCTGGTTGGCAATGGTCAGTTTTTCCATCAAGCTGCGCCGGGCCTGAGCATCTGGCAGCCCGCTGCTCAATAACTGTTGCAGGGTAGACACCTCATCTTGGGCAGTTGAAACACCCGAACTTGCGTTGGATGAAACACCCCACCATTTAATGTCCGTCGACCAGCCCAACGCCTGAGCGGTGTGGGCGTCACGCTTTAGCTCGTCGAAAAGCTGCTGCCAGCCCTGCGCAGGCGTGTTATCCAACCCTGACCCGCAGCCATCGGGGAACTGCTGGCAGGCCTGCCACCGCGTGAAAGCGCCCTTGAAATCCATGCGTGCCCCGTGATTCTTATAAGCATACAGGCTTAATAACGCCCACTGCTGGGCGTTTCCGCCATCCGTAGCATAAATTTAACGGTAGAGGGTAAGAAGATCCTGAGCCAAAGGAAACGTACCAGACGTATTCCTGGGTCCGGGGATTGTTGCAAGTCCAATTAGGAAAAGCGCGGGTCGGGCAGCCAGCCGCGTCGCCATAGTTATAAAAGAAATACGAGCTGACCGAATTGTACCCATCCAGCCAGTCAAGAGTGGTATCCGGTGAATTCCAGCTCAATTCTACATCGCTGGCCCCCACTGCGTCCACCCGGGAAAAGTAACCCTGGGTCTTAAACCAGGTATTGACATTATTAACCATTTTTCCCCAACCAATGCCGGTGGTGAAATTGACGTCAGAACCGTAATTCGAAGTGCCAATCCCAATCCGCAGGTGCAAATCCTGGTCACTACCGGAGCAAGCCAGATATCCTACCCCAAATTGTTCCACCGCGCTGGCGATCTGGGCAGTGGTTGCCGGACCCAACCCGAACAGATCTGCCCCCACTCCGCTTAAATCGTTCGTGGGCTGGCCGAAATCCAGCACTACTACCATATCCTGCACACCTGCCAGCTTCTGATCCTGTTTACCTTTGTCACAGCCAATATTGTAAAGGGACTGGGTATTGATTGTTCTCATATAGTAACTGGTCGAAAAGGCGGGCGGGACATTTGGGACCGGCGTAGCGGTAGACGTCGACGTGGCAGTTGGGGTGCTCGTGAGAGTTGGCGTTCGCGTAGGGGTGGGAGTAATCGTTGCCGTGAGAGTAAGCTGATAGACCACCATGGGCACATATAGATAAGTCATCGTGGCTGCCCTGACCATCGAAGCCGCCATTAAGAGAACCACAAATAGAACGGAAATCCTAAAATCCAACCCCAATACCTATCCATGTAATTCTATTATACCTTCGGGATGGTATAATCCCCTGCATGCCCGCAATCATCGCCATCGACATCGAAACTACCGGCCTGGATTCCCAATCCGACGCAATTACTGAAATTGGCGCCGTCCGTTTCAATGGACGGCGCATCGAAGCTGAATGGTCGACGTTGATCAACCCGGGCAGGGCTATTCCGGCTTTGATTACCCAATTGACCGGGATTACCAATGAAATGGTGCGCAACGCGCCGCCGATCCGGGCGGTCGTGCAAGAGCTGGCCGATTTCGTCGGGGATGCGCCTGTCCTGGGACATAATGTCCGCTTTGACCTGAGTTTTCTCCAGCGCTATGGCCTGTTTGAGTTGAATGAGTTTTTGGATACCTACGAGTTGGCCTCCGTCCTTTTGCCCGACGCCAGCCGCTACAACCTGGGCGCCCTGGGACAGCTATTGGGAATTCTCTTGCCGGCCAACCATCGCGCCCTGGATGATGCCCGCGTCACCCATGCCGTCTTTTTACAGCTCTTTGATAAAGCCCAGACCCTACCGGTGGAAATGTTGGCCGAATTCGTCCGCCAGAGCGAGCCCTTTGAATGGGGCGCAAGCTGGCCTTTCAACCAGGCCCTGCGCCAGAACGCCCGCCAGCCAGTAAGCGCCAGGCCGGCCCATGACCACGACCATGGTCCGCTTTTCGCCCCAACCGCTGAGCCGCCCCTGCCCTCTCTCAACCCCAACGAGCGCCTGATCGCGCTGGACATCGATGAAGTGGCAGCTTTGTTAGAATACGGCGGGCCATTTGCCAGCTATTTCGAAAATTACGAACTGCGCCAGCAGCAGGTCGAAATGCTTCGAGCTGTCGCCCGTTCCCTTTCTGAAGGGATACATCTGATGGTCGAAGCTGGCACTGGAACTGGTAAATCCTTCGCTTATCTGGTGCCGGCAGCCCTGTGGGCTTACCAGAACAGCACCCGCGTGGTCATCTCCACCAATACGATCAACCTGCAAGACCAGTTGATCAAAAAAGATATCCCGGACCTGCGCTCAGCCCTCGGATTAGATATTCGCGCTGCGGTGCTCAAGGGGCGCGCCAACTATCTCTGCCCGCGCCGCCTGGAAGGGCTGCGCCAGCGGACACCCGAGACTATCGAGCAAATGCGCGTGCTGGCCAAGGTGTTGGTCTGGTTGTGGGAAGGCGGCAGTGGTGACCGCACCGAGATCAACCTGAACGGCCCGCTAGAACGCGAAGCCTGGTCCCGCATCTCTGCCGAAGACGAAGGTTGCAAAGCCGAGGTGTGCATGGCGCGCACCGGCGGCGCCTGCCCCTTCTTCCAGGCGCGCCAGGCTGCCTTGAGCTCTCACCTGGTAATCGTCAACCACGCCCTGTTGTTATCCGATGTGACGACGGGCAGCCGGGTCCTCCCAGAATACGATTACCTGATCGTCGATGAGGCCCATCACCTGGAAGCCGCCACGACTAACTCCCTAAGTTATCGCCTGACTCAAGGGGATGTGGCCCGCCTGCTGCGCGAGCTGGGCAGTGTTTCCAGCGGAGTGCTGGGTCATCTGCTTGGCTTCGTCAAGGAAATTGGTAAGCCATCTCAACTGGCAACTTTCCATCAGGATATCCAGCGCGCCACCGACCTGGCTTTTCGCCTCGAACACGATAGCAGCCAGTTATTCAAGGCCGTCGAAGTCTTTCTGAGTGAACAACGCGAGGGACAGCCTATCGGCAACTACACCCAGCAAGCGCGTATCCTGCCCGCCACACGCACCCAGCCGTTCTGGAGTGACGTCGAGATCGCCTGGGACCAAGCAGCCGAAACCCTCAAGCTATTAATCAATCTGGTGGTGCAGATCTACAAATCTACCAGCGACCTGGGAATCATAGAAAGTGATGAGCTGGAGGATTTACAGGCTAACCTGGCGGATATGCACCAGCGCCTGTCAGAGGTCGAAGCTAACCTGAACCGGCTGTTCGCTTCACCCGATGCGGGCGACATCTATTGGGCTGAAACCTCACCGAACAACGGACAGATTGCCTTGCAAATAGCCCCGTTGCACGTTGGCCCGCTGATGGAACAGTACCTGTGGCACGAGAAATCCAGCATCATCCTGACCTCGGCCACCCTCACTGCCAACGGGGAGTTCGATTACATCCGCAGCCGGTTGAACGCCGACGAAGCCGATGAACTGGCCTTGGGTAGCCCGTTTGACTATGAAAATTCCGCCATGCTTTACCTGGTCAATGATATCCCAGAGCCAGCCGATGCGACCAATTACCAGAAGGCCGTTGAACACACCCTTGTGCGGCTGAGTAAAGCCACCGGCGGGCGGATGTTGGCGCTCTTCACCTCATATGCCCAGCTCAAGCGCACTTCGCAGGCTATCACCCCTGTTCTGGCTGAGGCAGAAATCCAGGTGTATGAACAGGGCGAAGGCGCTTCTCCCAATACCCTGTTAGAGACATTCAAAGAAGCTGAACGGGCAGTGCTGCTGGGCACACGTGCCTTCTGGGAAGGGGTTGATATTCCTGGCACCGCGTTATCCGTGCTGGTGATTGTCAAGTTGCCCTTTGACGTGCCCTCCGATCCGATCGTGGCAGCCCGTTCAGAAACATTCGATGATCCATTCAGCGAATACAGTCTGCCCGAAGCCATTCTGCGCTTCCGCCAGGGTTTTGGCCGTCTTATACGCACTCAATCAGACCGAGGCATTGTGGCTATCCTCGACCGGCGCATCCTGACTAAAAAATACGGCAAGTTGTTCATCGAATCGCTGCCTGAATGCAAGCTGAAGATCGGTCCGATGAGCGATTTGCCCGGTATCGCTCAGAAATGGCTTAATATGTAAGGGTTAGGCCCAGCCCATTAACTGGTATACAAACAAACCAATATATTCTTTCAAGGCGTCAGTAGTCGCTCCCAGGTCAGAAGCATCCGGCATCAGATAAATTATATGCAACTCCAAGCTGCCTTTCACAAGACTATCCCAATCAACCTGGGTGACTTTAAAGTCCGTAGGGGCCGGGATGATCTCCAGGCCCTGCTTTTTAAATACTGCCATGGCCCGCGGCATATGGATCGCCGATGTTACCAGCAAAATACGGTGAATGCCTTTTTCTTTCAGAATCTGCGCTGAAAAAACTGCATTTTCGTGGGTGTTTTGGGATTTATCTTCCAGCCAGAGAACGCCCTGCGGAACCCCCATGAAAGTGAGAATATCTGCCATTTCCGCCGCCGGCGTGGTGCTTGTGCTACCCATCCAATCGATCGTCCCGCCGCTCAGCAAGACGAAAGGCGCTTTGCCTTCCCGATACAAATGAGCTGCATATAAAACCCGGTTACCCGCCCCGTTGATTTCGGTGGTAGGGCGCGGGTATTGGGCAGGAGAGGTGCCGCCGCCCAATACCACAATCGCCCCGGCCTGCGGCACAACCTGAGCAGGCAGATACTGCCACTCGAGCGAATGGGTCAACACAAGAGCGACCCAATGGTTGCTTAATCCACATAGAATAACTACTGCCGCAATGGTCAGACCGGTACGCAGGCGCTTGTGCTTATTCAATATCACCGCAAGTACCAAAAGGATGCTGCACAATCCCAATGGATATGCAAACAGAGGGAGCAATTTGGAGAGAAAAACGAACATTTTAGAATAGCCCGACCACCCGGCCTGTTTCCAGGTCGATATCCACATCAAAAAAGGCTGGACGAGTGGGCAGGCCGGGCATCGTGCTCATCTTTCCCAATAAAGGATAGATAAATCCCGCGCCGACTGAAGCGCGCATATCACGCACCGGGATGCGGAATCCTTTGGGCACCCCCTTAAGCGCCGGATCGTGGCTCAGGCTGAGATGAGTTTTGGCCATGCAAATTGGCAGCTTATCGAAACCCAGGCGGGTGTATTCGGCAATCCTGGCATCGGCCTCCGGCGAGTAATCGACCCCATCGGCCCCGTAAACCTCGACGGCGATGGTCTCAATCTTCTTCTTAATCGGCCAATCCAGGGGGTAAAGGTATTGGAAATTGGAGGGGCGGTTGGCTGCTTTAATTACCTCTTCAGCCAGGGCAGTAATGCCTTCCCCGCCCATAGCCCAATGTTTGCATACCAGGGCTGCCTCGGCGCCGCCTTCAACCGCCGCCCTGCGCACCAACCCCAGCTCTGCTTCTGTGTCAGTCGCGAAATTGTTAATAGCAATTACTACTGGCAGACCATACTTACGCGACGTGGTAATGTGGTGCAGCAGGTTACCAATACCCTTTTGCAGCAAGTCCAGGTTCTCTTCCGTATAGGCCGGATCAAGCGGTTTACCGGCGACAACTTTAGGCCCGCCCCCGTGCATTTTAAGCGCCCGCACCGTGGCAACCATTACCACAACATTAGGCGCCAGCCCTGAGTAGCGGCATTTGATATCCATGAACTTTTCCATACCCATATCCGCGCCAAAGCCAGATTCTGTAACCACGTATTCAGCCAACTTCAACCCAATCTTATCGGCGAGGATAGAGCTGTTACCATGGGCAATGTTGGCAAATGGGCCGGCATGCACGAAAACAGGGGTGCCTTCCAGGGTTTGCATCAGGTTGGGCTTGATGGCGTCGCGCATTAACACGGTCAGGGCGCCAGCCACTCCCAGGTCTTCGGCGTTAATGGCCTCGCCGCTGCGGCTGACCCCAATTACCATCTCCCCCAAACGGTGACGCATATCCGTCAGGTCGGAGGTCAACGCCAGCACCGCCATTATTTCACTGGCGACGCTTATATCGAAACCGGTCGACCGTTCGTGCCCTTTTTCTTCTTCACCCTGACCGACGGTGATGCTTCTCAGAAAGCGGTCAGAGGTATCGATTACCCTCCGCCAGGTGATGGTGGAAGGGTCAATCTCCAGGCGGCAGAGGCGTTTACGTTCCTCGGTGGTCAAATCTTCCGGTTCAGTCTTTTTGATCCCAAGTTTCTTCAACCGTCCCAGCAAGCCGCGACCGAAGTGCCGTTTACCTGATTTATCGGCTGGTAACAGACGGTTAAAAAGCTGGTCGTCGGTCGCCTCAGATTCATGCAGCATGCGCACTTCGATCGCTGCCGCCAGCAGATTGTTAGCTGCAGTAATAGCATGGATATCCCCGGTTAAATGCAGGTTGAAATCTTCCATGGGGATGACCTGGCTGTAACCCCCGCCGGCTGCTCCGCCCTTGATGCCAAACGTTGGACCCTGGCTGGGCTGGCGGATACAGGTCATCACCCGTTTCCCCAGGTGGGCGCCCAGCGCCTGGCTCAGGCCTACCGTGGTGGTCGTTTTCCCTTCGCCGAGGGGCGTT
This sequence comes from uncultured Chloroflexia bacterium, assembly GCA_963820415.1. Classification (GTDB taxonomy): domain Bacteria; phylum Chloroflexota; class Anaerolineae; order Anaerolineales; family Anaerolineaceae; genus CAWFZT01. The sequence continues at coordinate 177,026 of CAWFZT010000009.1, forward strand.
GGAGTAATTGCCGTCACATCGATGTATTTCCCATCCGGGACGTCTTTGAGTCTCTGTAATACTTCGAGTTTTACTTTGGCTTTATATGGGCCAAAGAGTTCTATCTCCTCAGGCAAAAGACCGAGTTCTTCAGCTACCTGGGTAATCGGCTTCAGTTCAGATCCCTGGGCAATCTGAATATCTGAGGGTACCGGAGTCTGCCGCATTAATCGGGTCGGTGTAAACACACGGTTGGATAGAGCGCTCATTAAAGAAAGTCCCTTTCTGGAAAATTACAATAAGACCAGGTGACCTTCCACGGTAAATCCCAATCAGCCTTAAAAGATGAAGGTAGCCACCTCATGGATTCGAATAGAAGATGAGGATGGCGGCGGTCTTCCGTTGAGCGGTACTCCCATTGAATTGTACGAAAATTTTCGATTTGGATTGCTTTTTAATAAAAGTCATCAGATAAACTTCGCTAGCTCCCTGGACATCCAGGCTCAAAGCAAAACCAGTTTGAGTAACTTCAGGAACGAAGTAGGCTTTGATGTCCTTGTAGCGGGTTCCGGCTGCAATCGAATAGATATCCCAATAATAAGGCGATGGAATAGCCAGATTGCGCGCCTGGCTGGCCATAACTAAATCGTATTCCGGATCCGATTTTTTCTCGTTGGCCACGAACTGCGCCCCTGGCATGGGTGGAATCCGCCAGGCTTCTGCTTCCGCTGTCGGCGTATTGGCCGGGGCCGCTTGGGTGTCGGTGGCGAGTACAACCGTGGGTAAAGGTTCAGGAGTATCTGTAGGAAGCGGAGCCAGAGTGGGCACGACAATTTCAGTCGCGGTGGCTTGAGGGACAGCGGTTGGCACAACTGTCAGAGTAGGTTTTAGTTCGCCTATCGAAAGCATACCGCAGGCGGAAATAAAGAAGACCACGACAAGGATCAATGAAATGTGTTTCATCCTTCCACCTCTTTCAATTTGAATAGGGCGGGTGGGGCTCGAACCCACACAGTGTCTCCACCGACGGATTTTAAGTCCGTTGCGTCTGCCCATTCCGCCACCGCCCCTTGCGATTAATTGTACTCTATGTGCCGTAAGCGTCAAGCCTGAACCCGGTTTGCCGTCAGCAATTTTGTATCAGGTCCATCCCCGCATAAAGCGCAGCCACTTCGTCCGCATACCTGTTGAAGATCAATGACGGCCAGCGATGATCTACGCCTATAGCCAAATTAGTCCATTTCAGGGGAACCCTCAGTTTCTGCGGGTTTGCGTGCGCCGTACTGTTGCCAGTGAACCTTCTGCTCGTCAAATTGTGTGCGCGGCGCCTGAGTCTCTGCCGGGTGACCCAGGTAAACCAATCCCAAAGGAATAACCGTATCCGGTATATTCAAGACCTCACGAACAGCCTTGACCTTATCTTCCTCAGGATAAACACCCACCCACACCGAACCCAGGCCCAGGCCGGCTGCGGCAATGAGGATATTCTCCAACGCCGCGCTGCAATCCTGGATCCAATAAGTTCTGCCTGCGCTGTTTTTGGCCACATCCGGGCTACCACACACTGCTATGATCGCCTGCGCATTATATTGGCCGAACATCATACGCCGGCGCAGATGATCCAATACAGCATTTTCCGTGATGACTACAAACTCCCACGGCTGGCTGTTGACCGCGCTGGGGGCCGCCATACCCGCTTGCAAAAGCAGAATGAGCGTCTGCCGGTCGACAGGCTGATCGGTATAACTCCGGATACTGCGACGCCTAAAAATATAATCCAAGATTTCAGTCATTCCTCTCCCTCTCTGATTAATTCCTGAAGGATTTCTGCCGAAATGCGCACATACTCTGGGCAAAGCGTTCTAAACAAATTTGTATCGCGGGCTTTTTGTAATCCATAAACGGTGCTGATATCATAACCCAACAGCTCACGACAAAGGATGGAACCGTTTCGAGCTCTAAATCTATCAACGAACAGGCGCGCCAAATGATAAGTCTTATCTTTGGCTGCCTCATCCTCAGGACGGATCCTACCATAAACCAGTCCGATGACCATTAAGGCCCCGGTCACTGTTCCGCACGTCTCCCCCATGCGCGCCATCCCACCCCCAAAAGCGCCGGCAACCCGCAGCGCATGCTGTGTGTCCAAGCCATACCGGATGCCAAACGTGGCGACAATTGCCTGGGCGCAACTGAACCCCTGGGTAAACCAGTCCAATGCCGCGAGGGTATCACCTTCCATGGTCGATCCTTTTTGGTATCGAAATAAAACTGGCATACAGGTGTACTAGCAGTGGAACCTGGCGACCTCCTGGCTCGCCTTTATCAATGACCCGGCGAAGCTCCTCTGCACTTGTAAAAAACGGCACTTTGAGATAAGCCCTTCCGATTTCCCAGGCAATGTGACCATCCGAGCCGGCTGTCCCGCCCAACCGGTGAGCGCGGGCGTATTGCTGCGCCAGGCGGTTGGTTCGCTCAAACACGCAGCGGGCATTGAATACTTCGACTGCGTCGACCAGGGGGGCAATTTCATCCAGGCCAGGCAGGGCAAACCCGCTTCGATTGACATCAAACGGATGGGAAACGCTGATAAAAGCGCCCTGCAGGCGTAAACGCCGGATGACCTCTTTGACAGGTAAACCCCGCGGGATTTCTTCTTCGACGAAAACCGCCAGCAGCTCGCCAGCTTGGGTTTCAATCTCTTCACCCACGATCACCAGGTCAGGCGCCAACCGCCGGGCGAGGCGCGCCCCTTCAATTGAATTATGGTCGGTAATGACCAACCGGTCCAGGCCCCGCCGCCGCCCTGCGGCAATGGCTTCCTGCGGGGTGGTCAGACTATCCTTCGAATATTTCGTATGCGAATGAAAATCGACTTTAATAAAGGGGGCAGAATTGGGTTGCATGATTTAAACCTAAAAAATCGCCATTTGTATCTTATTCTTAACTATTATTTCTTATTTCCTCTAAGAATTTATGACCATCCAAAGTAAGTCTTTTAATCGGATAATTCAAAATTTTACCATCAATTAAAGTAATGGGATGACCGGCAATTTCAATATAATTTTTATCCTCCAATAATGCTACATGATATGCGATTACAAGAAGTTCAAATCCTTCAAAGACATCCGAACTATTACGGTTAACATGGAAGTAAATTTAACTAGAAGTTTGGTGATTGCTCGAACAGAACAACTAAATTGCTTACGTGTTATCAGTATCGACCAGATGAAAGAAAGCGGAGTTGTAATGGGGTGGGTCAGGATAGAACAACCTGATGCTTGTGATGACTGTCAGGAACTAGACGGTAAACAATATGATTTTGAAGACGAGTGGGAATCGCATCCAAATTGCCGCGGTGCAACATTTCCAGACGTATAAAAATCCCTCTATTTTTTAAGCTAAAGGGATTGGTTATTTATGATTGATGTGGACGTTTGAAATAGAAATATTCTATGAATTTATTTTCTGATTTAGTTTTTGAGGCTAAATAAATACTTGTGGAGACTAACTCCCATCCCTCCTTTCCTAATACAGTAAGCATATCATCTAAATAAGCAAATGGATCTTTATCTTTTACGACAAATGTCGGTATTTTTTCTCTAAATCCAATAGCAACTAAATAATCCCATTTCTGCATTTTCTATGCCCTCCCTAATGAGTTGTGGAGCAACTCATAATCATTATATAACTTTGGCTTTTATCTTACCTGAAAATTTTATAAAATCATCATCTTCCAATTTTTCCCAATAATCATACAGGTTTTTATGATAAATATTTTTTTCTTCAATCGAACAAGGGATTATTAATTTCCTCATGACGTTATAGTTTAGGTCTTTTTTAACCATAGAAAAATCATGTAGGCAATCACTAGAATCTAATTCAATTTCCCAGATCAAATAATTTCTCTTTTGTTCTCTTGTGAAGCCTTTTTTCATTATGTGTTTAGAAATAAGTTCATTAAAGCCTATAGATGGATCATAATTAGATTTTCCTATAATAATCTCATCCTGCAATACAATGTCATTTTGTGAAAGTATATTTTAATGCTTCTAAATCTATCAACTTAAGAGAAGTTATTTTTCCGAAATATCCATATAGAAATATATGGAATTCGGAAATTAATTTATTATTATCATCATACATTTCATCAAGAGATACAAAATCGTCTTTATTATTTTTAACATCCTTCCATGATTTTAACATTGTAGATCTTCCCTACGAATTGTGAACTCAATTCAAAATAATTATATTCTTTTATTGAGCTATTGCTATTATAGGATTGATAATTTTTTTGGGATTGATATATACTGATAATATAGAAATTTGTTTTCGTATAATGAAAAAAGAGGGTAATATGCCAGAAGAAGAGGAACTTAAACAAGCAGTTGCCTTTGTCATGGCAGGTAAGAGGGATGAAGCTATTCCAATTCTCAAAACCATTATTAAGGCAGATCGTAATAATGAGCAAGCATGGTATTGGTTGTCTTCATGTGCTGATAAATCAGAAGATAAGAAATATTGTTTACAAGAGGTGTTACGTATAAACCCAAACAATTCTCTGGCAAAAAATGTAATCGAACAAATAAGGTTGATTGAAAAAGGTGGAAAAGATGTAATTCCAGAGCCACAACCGGCCATTACCGTAGAACCACAAAAGCCTTATCGGGCTACTAATGCTGCTGTGAATTTTGTTTATATTTTTTTTGTAGTTATAGCACTATTTCTAATTGGATTTGTCTTATTATTAAAGTTAGATAACGGCATGACTGCTGGATGCATTTTGGGGGTAATTTTTTTATTAATAATATTCCTTATAATGACAGCACAAGCATCAAAAAATCAAGCATTAAAGGAAGATATTCTAAAGAACCTTAATTCCTTGGATGAGGTAGAAGTTGGTAAACATCTAACAGGATTACACGGCTCTGTCGAACCCAATACAATTGTGACTTGTGCTGTGACAGAAAATGATTTTGTCTTTTTACGTCCTAATGGTATACAAATCGATAAAATTCCTCGTAATTCCATCAACCAAATAGTGGTTGATAGTAGAGCACAAATTACCAAACGAATTACCGTGACTCGTTTACTTACTTTAGGGATATTCTCATTAGCTTTTCCTAAAACAGAAAAGAACATTTGCCTTCTTATAGATTGGGATAATAACGATGGAACCAGAGAAAATATTGTTTTTGAATTTTCTGGAGATGACAGTAACGTTAAGGCAAATAAAGCTGTAAATCGATTGAAAGGTTTTGTGAAACCAAAAATCGAAAGATTGAAACCAGATGATAAAAAATGTCCTTATTGTGCTGAAATAATAAAACGTGAAGCTATAGTTTGCAGATTTTGTGGAAAAGATTTACCTTTGACTGAAGCTTAATTTTTTCAAAAACTGAACAGAAAAATGTTTTCGTTTAAATAAAAAGAGGGAAATATGCCACAAGAAGAAGAACTTGAACAATCAATTAAACTTACTAAATCTAAGCTGATAACGAAAGATACACAAAATAGAATTGATAAGCTAAGGCTTAATAAATCATATATTTCAGCTTATTTGGAATCCCTAGAGGAAGAAATAAGAAATTTTGTAATAAAAGAAATTTCCGCCATAGCATATCGAAGTGAAATCATAAGATTTATAGAATATTTTGAGCAAATGGGAATTGGAATTGATGAGCTGATTGAGAAGCTGCCAAAAACCGATGAAATTGAGAGATATGTCGAATCCAAGGGAGTTGATGCAGATAGTGTTTTTCGTATTGCACTCAAAGGATTATTCAAAGAAGTCAATAAAACTACAAATACAAATATCGGGATTAATATTATTGATGAAGCAATTAATAAATTACCAGGGAAAAAAGAACCTAAAAGAAAAGCTCGTCCTTTATCTATCAACGAGATCATTGAAATTAGAAATAATCTTTTAAAAGATGAAAAATACCAACTTTTATTTACATTTGAAATGTTTTATGCCTATGGAATTACATTAGACGATATTGAAACATTTGGAAATGATCATTATTCTCTCCAGAAAAATGAATTTACTATTCCAGGCAAAGGCAAAAAACAGAGTAGAAAAATAAAACTGAGTAAGGTACTTATAGAATTGTTAGACAAACATCCTGAACTGCTTGAACCCAAAAGCAGGGGATTATATTCAAACAATCGAAAAGAAGTTGGTTTTTATTCTGAAAGGGAAAAATTCATGTGGTACGATATTATCAAAACAAGGGAGTTTTATTTCCCCGCATGTCCAAAATGCAAAGAAAAGTATCCAAACTCAGATGAATTTTGGGCTCTGGTTAAATACGAGATAGATAAATTCGAAAAGAAATGGTTTATTTGTAGAGATTGCGCGAGCAAAATGGTTGATGGGAAATTGAATGAATAAATTCACAATATACGAAATGTATAAAGAAATGCCCACCTACTGGGTGGATTGCTTCAACACAACCCAATTATTGACGGTGTATCATCCTAATGGCGTTTGGATGAGTAAAAATGGTGAAAAAGACAATTCAAATGTGCCACCTGACCGTAAAACAATTATTATTCAAAGAGTAGAGAGAGATACTGCTCTATCATACTCACTGAAAGAGCTTTATAACAATCAATGCCAAATTTGCGGGTCAACAATCCAATTAGCAGGAGGTCTCTATTCTGAAGTACATCACTTGAAACCATTAGGGGAAAAACATAGTGGTCATGACATTAAATCAAATATGATTGTTGTTTGCCCCAATCATCACACACAACTTGATTATGGCGCAATAGCCATAATTCCAGACACATTTAAAATTATCACTTTCGAAGGAAATGAAATAGGCTCATTATTTGTCGCAAAAAATCACACCATAGATAAAGAATTCCTGGAATATCATCTAAAAAATATATTCAAGCAAGGAAAATTTGAAAAAAGTGCATAATCCAGTGAAAGTCCAATTATTAAATCCGAGGTATTACATTCGATTATTAGGAATGATCGATTTCTATTGATAATTTCATCGGAATATACATTATCGTTAATTTAGATCACCTGAAAGTCAATATGCCTGAAAATATCCCCTCCAGCTTTGTATTAAATCCGGATGTCGCCCAGGCCCTGGCGCTGAACTTGCCCCTGGTCGCCCTGGAAACCACCGTGATCACCCACGGTCTGCCCCAGCCGCAGAACCTTCGGCTGGCCCGCGACATGGAAAAAGAAGTGCGCAGCCAATCCGCCATTCCAGCAACCATCGGAATCCTGGACGGGAAGGTTCACATTGGCCTGAATGATGCCCAGCTCGAACGCCTTGCCGGAGGCAAGGCGTCTGTACGGAAGATCAGCCGGAGGGACTTTGGGATAGCCATCGCCCGGCGTGAAGATGGCGGAACAACTGTCGCCGGCACCCTCATTGCTGCCCACCGGGTTGGGATTCGCGTCATGGCGACAGGCGGGATTGGCGGCGTTCACCGCAACACCCCCTTCGATATATCCAGCGACCTGCCGGCTTTGGGAGCGACCCCCATCGTGGTGGTGTGTTCCGGGGCCAAGGCCATCCTCGACCTGCCAGCCACCCTCGAGACCCTGGAAACCATGGGGGTGCCGGTGGTGGGTTACCAGACGGATGAGCTGCCAGCCTTTTATTCACGACGTAGCGGACTGCCGGTAACTGTCTCAGCCTCGTCGCCTGGCGAGATAGCCGCCATGGCCCGGGCGCAATGGGAAATTGGCATTTCCAGCGCGATCCTGGTGGTCAATCCCCCGCCCGAAGAAGTGGCATTACCCTATGAAGAAGTGGAACAAGTCATCCAGAAAGCCTTGCTGGATGCCGAACAAAAACAGGTGCATGGAGCGGCGCTAACGCCATTCCTGCTGCAGCGGGTCAGCGAGCTGAGCGGCAGTTCAAGCCTGCGCGCCAATCTGGCCCTTTTAATCAGCAATGCCCGCCTTGCAGCCAGAATCGCAGTTGAAATCAGCCGGAAAACGCAGACAATCCTGTAAAGGCTACTTTTGCGGCGGAGGGGTTAGGGTAGGCAGGCGCGTGTCAGTCACTTTCGGGGTCCAGGATGGAATTTGTGTCGAAGTGGGCGGCGGCGTACGGGTGGAAGTGATCGTCGGATAAGGAGTGCGAGTTGGCGAAGGGGTAAGGGAATAGGCCGGATTTAAAGTCGGCGTTTTCGTCCGGGTTGGGGTCAATGTTGAAGTCGGTGTTTGGGTCCGGGAAGGGGTGGGAGTGACGGTCGGCAGGGGAGGCTGTCCGGTAACACTGAAACGGCCGGAAGATTCCCATTTTACCCCGACAAAAATCTGCACCTCATAATCGCCAGGTTGCCATTGATCCGAAGAGGGATTGCATTCGGTATATCCATACCCGCCCGTGCCGCCATCCCAGGGCTTGGTTTCAGTGCAAATGAGGTGATGGTCAGCCAGGCGATACCACAATGCGCTCCACTGCGCGCCATTATTCATCTTATCATAACTGAATGTCCCAAAAAGCTTGCCGACCGGGTTGGCGAAAGCTGCTGCTGGGTTGACCGGTAAGTTCTTTTCAATTTTCTGAGCAAATTGAAGCGGGCTGAAGATTGCGGCCGCATTTGGCGTCACTACACTGGTGAATTGAGCCACTAATTCCAGTGGGATCTGTGGAGTGGGAGATTTTGCCGGCGTAAAAGTGATAGTCGGGGTAAAAGTGATAGTCGGAGTTTGCGTTATGGTCGGGGTTAAGGTGATCGTTGGAGTAAGGGTGATCGTGGGAGAAGGCGGAAATACCCGGTAGATGGCTGGTTCAGCGAAACTGTGCAAGGAAAAAGCCAACGCTCCTAAAAAAACGCCCATCAGCACCAGGCGCCAGCCGCGCAACATCGCATCCCGGCGTTTTCGGAAAAACTTAAGCTTTCGCCCGGAACCAATTGCCCGAATGCCCAGGATAAAACTCAAGACAAAACCCGCAGCAGCCAGGAAAAAAGCTACTTGAACAGTCGTAGAAATATCTAAATTCATTGCAATGTCGTAGTATCTGGAATCGCTACCCAGGCAAATTATAGCACGTCCATAAATCGTTGCGCATTCTATTTAAGTCGAGTAAAATCAATGTGAAGCAATTTCATACATTCTGATAATGACCCTGACAGTTGGGACGCTCCTCAATAATAGATACCGCATCATTTCCATCCTCGGGCAAGGAGGCATGGGGTCAGTTTATCGCGCCTTTGATGAAAATCTACGCCTAGATGTGGCTGTCAAAGAGAACTTGTTCCTGACCGATGAGTATGCCAGGCAATTTCAGCTTGAGGCCAGCATTTTGGCCGGGTTGAGGCAGCCCAATCTACCACGGGTCGGAGATCACTTCATCATGCCCGGCCAGGGCCAATATCTGGTGATGGATTACATGGCTGGCGAAGACTTACGCCAGCGTATTGAACGGTTGAACTGCCTTGCGGAGCAAGAAGTCATTCTGATAGGGGCTGTGATCTGCGACGCCCTCACTTATCTGCATACCCGCCCTCAGGCGGTGATCCACCGGGATATTAAACCCGGCAATATTAAAATCACCCCCGAGGGTGAAATATACCTGGTAGATTTTGGGTTAGCTAAAGTCATGCAGGACAGCCAGGCCACAACCACTGGGGCGCGGGCCATGACGCCGGGGTATTCGCCTCCCGAACAATACGGCATTGCTCATACCGACTCACGGTCGGATGTCTATTCACTGGGAGCCACTCTATATGCCGCTATGACCGGCATTATTCCGGAAGATGGCCTGGCCCGGGCCACAGGTAAGGCGCAGTTAACCCCACCGAACCAGCTCCAACCTAAAATCAGCCGACGCCTTTCTTCGGTGATCGAAAAAGCGTTGGCCGTGGAACAATGCGACCGCTACCAGACGGCTGAAGAATTCAAGCAAGCCCTGCTGCATGCCGGCGACATTAGCCGTCTCCCTCAAGGGAAAATCCTTATTTCGCCCCCGCCTTTGGGCCAGGACCCCGCTTCAGTTGAGACAAATAGTCCTTTACCCGAAATTCGGCTGACCAACCACAATCATGCCCAGCTTGGTCCCAACCATAGCGAACCGATCTCATCCAGGCTAGAAAAGAATTCCTGGTGGTGGATTGTCATTATGATATTGATTGTGATCGCGGTGGGGGCTCTGCTTCTTTTAGGGACGGATAAGAGGTGGAAGACTACTGCCATTCTTCCCAGATTCGTTTCTAATCTCCTGCCTCAAAGCGCCACTCCTACTTACCGTGCAACCGCGACCCTTAAACCCACCAATCGACTGGCATTGATAAAAACAGATAAACCTTCCCTGCCCCCTACGAACACTATTACACCTACAGTCACCTTTTCACTCCCCCCTAGCCTTACCCCACACCCAACTCTAACCTTCACGCCCACACAGACCCCCACGCCTTCTGATTCACCCACCCCTAACGCGACCGCTTTGGGGGGTGGTATGGGAGAAATAGCTTATTCCTCAAAACAAGATGGCACGATACAGATCTGGCTGATGGATGCCAGCGGCAACCAGCTTAGCAAAATCACCAACATGCCTGCCGGCGCCTGCCAGCCAACCTGGTCGCCTGATGGGAATCAACTGGCTTTTACTTCTCCCTGCGATGGGCGGCATGACCTTTATCCAGGGGCGCAAATATACCTGATTAATGTCGATGGGACTAACCTGCATCTTCTGCCCGTCCCAAACGACCCTCAGGGTGATTTCGATCCTGCCTGGTCTCCGGATGGGAAAAAGATCGCCTTCACTTCGCTGCGCGGCGGATCTCCCCACATCTTCCTGTATGACCTGGTTACCAATGTCTTGATCCAGGTCACCAACAGCCATTACATTGATCGCCAACCATTCTGGGAACCGGGCGGTACTCACCTGGCCTTCGTGCGAATGTTTCTTTACGCACAGGTCTGGTGGGTCGATGTGACCAATCCTGCAAACCTGAAAGAAACGCAGTTCAGCCCGTACAACAATATCAGCGATTATTGGCCCGCCTGGTCGTCGAATGGACAGTTGGTACTCTATAGCCAGGTTCAGCCGGGATCTAATCCTTTCCTGGTTGGCCTGATTGTTTCGAACCGGATATACGGCACGGAGAGACGCATTCGGCCGGGTGGACCGGATATGTCTTGTCCAATTGCACAAGTAAATATTTCTCCAGACGGTAATTATCTGGCATTTGAAAGCTGGCCGGATGGATTGAACCATGATATCTATATAATGGACATCCAGGGCGCGAACCTTCGAAGACTCACGCAAGATCCAGGACCTGACTTCAATCCAGCCTGGAGGCCAGGTAGTGTAACACCCTGATCCTTGCCTGGGAGAGGATTAAATGACACTTGAGTTGCGCAGTTTGCTACACGACCGATATCGCATCGAACAGATCATTGCTCAAGGAGGCATGGGAGCAATCTATCGCGCCACGGATGAAAGCCTAGGGGTGGATGTAGCAGTTAAGGAAAACCTATTCACTACCGAAGAATCAACCCGCCAGTTCCGCCGTGAAGCGACTATTCTGGCCGGCCTGCGCCATTCAAACCTGCCGCGAGTGACCGACCATTTTGTTATACCAAGCCAGGGCCAATACCTGGTCATGGATTTTATTGAAGGAGAAGACGTGCGGCAGACCATCACCCGGGATGGCAAGTTGCCTGAAACAGACGTGGTTTTTATTGGATCGGTCATTTGCGATGCACTGTCTTACCTGCACTCCCGACCCTCACCTATCATCCACCGGGATATTAAGCCAGGGAATATAAAAGTAACCCCAACCAAGCAAATTTACCTGGTTGATTTTGGCCTCGCTAAAGAATCCCAGGCTGGACAGGCTACTACGATCGGCGCCCAGGCGCTTACGCCAGGATACGCGCCACCCGAGCAATACGGACAGGGCACCAACTCGATTTCAGATATCTATTCTTTAGCAGCTACCTTATACGCAGCCCTGACCGGACAAATTCCCGAAGATGGTCTGGCGCGGGCGATGGGCAGCGCCACCCTGACCCCTATCCGTAAATACAACCCGGCGGTATCAGAACGGGTGGCTACAGTAGTCGAAAAAGCGATGTCGGTGGATATCAGCCAGCGTTATCAATCCGCCGAAAATTTCAAGCAGGCCCTGCTCAGTTCCAATACTGCTGCGTTTCAGCGCACACAATTAATCCAGAGGCAAGCCTCTACGACTGCGCCGTCCGATCGAACAGTCTCTTTACCCGAAAAAAAAGTGACTTCTCCTGTCCCTCAAAGCACATTCAGCCAGTCGGTTTCCTCCCCGGTCGCCAAACCAGCTTTGCCGGTCATACCCCTGGTTATCGGTGCCTTCGTCCTTCTCGTCCTGGTAGCCGTCGGCGCACTTTTGGTTTTCGGGGGCAGCTTCCTGTTAGGAAGCAGTCAAAAGCCAACCACTCCAACGCCTCCCCCAACTCATATCGCAGTTATACCTCCCACCAGTACGGCTACCACAGCTCCCATGGAGACCGCAGCCCCAACCAATACTGTTGCGCCTGCCACCTCCACCATCCCGGTTGCGGTCGTCACTCAAGCTCCCACAGCCACCTTTACCCCCTCAGCCACTCCCCTGGGCGGAGGAGCAGGGCAAATTGCTTTTACTTCTACACGGTCTGGCATCCCTCAAATTTGGACCATGGATATCACCGGGCAGGGGTTGAAACAGGTGACTAACGTTCAGGATGGCGCCTGCCAGCCTTCCTGGTCTCCGGATGGTAAGAAATTGGTTTACGTTTCGCCCTGTAAAGGCAAGCAAGATTCTTATAAGAATGCCGGTCTGTTTATCATCAACGCCGACGGAACCGGGTTGACCATTCTTCCTTCGCATCCAGCCGGGGATTATGATCCAACCTGGTCTCCGGATGGCGACCGCATCGCCTTCACCTCCCTCCGGCAGGATATCCCGCATATTTTTGTCTACAATTTGAAAGACCATTCAACCATCCGGTTGTCCAGCCAATCGACTTACGACAGCCATGCAGCCTGGTCTCCGGACGGCAGCAAGATCGCTTTTGCGACCACCCGCCAGGGGCAGCCGCAAATCTGGGTGATCAGCTCGACCGATACCACCGGGAAAACAGCGGCCGAGTTCACCAAGCTAACGGATGGCAACACATATTCCCCGGATTGGTCTCAACCGGATGGAAGTCGCATAATTTACAGTGAAGGCTCCGGACCGTGGCTGGCGTCACGCGAATATCCCCCTTCAATCACCGACCAGGTCAAAATTGCGGAACAAATCTTCCCGGTTTTTTCACCCAGGTATTCCCCGGATGGGATGTGGATCATATTCGAAGGGGTAAAAACAGGCAACCACGAGATTTTCATCATGACCCAAAACGGCAGCCAGTTGACCCAACTGACCAACGACCCGGCTTTCGACTTTCAACCAGCCTGGCGACCTACCAGCGTTCCATAACCGCAATTTTTCTTGATAGGCCTTACTTACCGGATATCACTTGATCAAATTAGCTTGATAGTTACCGGCAAATAACGCCGGTGTGCCTCCGGTATGCCAGAAGAGAACGGTATCCCGCGCTTTAAAGAAGCCGCGCCGGATCAGATCGATCAAACCAGCTGCGGCTCGGCCAGTATAGACCGGGTCTAACAGGAGACCTTCCTGGCGGGCAAACGCCAGAATAGCTTCCTTTTCTAGGTCGCCCATCACTCCATAGCCCCCGCCCAGGTAATCACCGTTAACCAGAATGTCGGCTGGTTGGAAATTCATGCGTTGGCCGGCCAGGTCAGAAGCCTCAGTCGCCAGGTGAGAGACGATTTCTTGTAAGTCAGCTTCTTTTTCATCAATACTGATCCCCAGGATACGACCTTTCCAACTGGCGCACCGCGCCCCTAAAACCAGGCCAGCCTGTGTCCCGCCCGAAGAAGAAGCTACCACGATCCAATCCGGTTTCACCTGCTGGGTCAGCAGTTCCTCAAACGCAAACATGTAACCTAGTGTACCCAGGGGGTTTGAAGCCCCCAATGGGATCAAATAAGGCCGGCGTCCGGATTCCCAGGCATAGTCGAAAGTTTGCTGCAATACCACAGAGCGATCTTGTCGATTCGTCCAGACGATTTCAGCGCCGAGCAATTCATCTATCAGTAAGTTACCGGATGGCGCCTGAGATGGGTCACCCGAAAGCACGAGGATACAATCCATTCCGTAATGCGCCGCCAGGGCTGCCGTTTGCCGGCAGTGGTTCGATTGCGCCGCGCCGACGGTAACTAGCGTACGCGCCCCATTGGCCTGCGCTTCGGCCAGCACCAGTTCGAGCTTACGCACTTTATTCCCGCCAAAGGCAATCCCGGTCAGATCGTCCCGTTTGACCCACAGACGCGGACCGCCCAGGAAAGCACTCAAACGCGGCAAACTCTCGACCGGCGTGGGTAGGTGAGCAAGGCGAACTCTTGGAAATCATAAGGATACCTCCTGTTGAGCACGCACTTTACCGCGCCGGCGCAGGATGTCCAGAAACCGCGGTAGAGCACGCGTGTAAAGCGGGTAAAGCCAGGTGCGGGCCGGGAAATCCCAGGCCCCCAGGGTGCGTGCCACTTCTCCCCCTAGTCCTTCCTTGAAACGATAAACTCCCCACATCGAGTCCGTTTCAGTAAATTCGTCTGGGGCGCCCCACAAGTCATAATTGGTGCAGCCCAGCTCTTTTGCCCGGCGGATGGCAGCCCATTGCAACAAATAATTGGGCATTCTTTCCCGGTGGGCCTGGCGAGACATGCCATACAAATACCAGGCTCTCCCGGCAAAATGAAAAAGGAACAGGCCGGCAATAGGCTCGCCTTCCACTTCAGCGATCAACGCATCTGCCATGCCCTGCTGCATAAAAGTCTGCCAGACCGATTGGTAATAGGGTTCGGGCCGGATGACGAAACCATCTCGTACCGAGGTTTCAGCATACATGTGGTATAACATGGGGAAATCGGCCGGGCTTCCCGCCCTTATTTTGACCCCTTTACGTTCCGCCAGACGCAGGTTGTAGCGTGCTTTTTGTTTCATCCGACCCAGCAGCTCATCCTCCGAACAGGTCAGATTCAACCAGACAGTATTCTTAAACTGGACTTGTTCGCTCGAAAAGAGCCAGCCGCGACTGACCAGCTCATTGGCGAGGGTCTTCCCATTATCATTTTGCTTTTCATCCGCCCCGCCCGGAATCCCACGGGCGATGACAACTTCTGGGTCAATCTTTATGAAGATCGCCCCTTGTTTACACGCCAGGAGCTGCAAGTCATCCAGAACACGCACCCGCCAGGTTTGATCGCTCCAGTCAAGAAGAGGGCCACGCGGCACGTATAATACTCTCAAGCGGGCAGCGAAGCCGCCTAGCGAGATGGTCCGCTGTAGCACCAGCGCCGCAGCTTTAATCTCTCCATCCGATCCCTGCCAAACTCTGGGCAGCATTTCCCACCCGTTGGCTTCCTTTAGCTTTCCCCACTCCCAGGTTTGGAGAATGTGGGCTCCGGGCAAATGTGCAATTTGCGAATTCCAGGCTTGTACATCCATCGTTCAGGCACTCGGAGTTTTGTTTTTCATTCGCCACCGGTACAGGCGATACAGGATCGGTTTGTAAACCCTCTGCCATGCCCCTGCCGAGCGGGCTAGCCTGCCGCCAAAACCGCGTTTAAAGCGATAAACCCCCCATAAGCCGTCCGAACGCCCGGTAAAATAGGCATCCAGGACTGCTTCATCTTCATCAGGTACTCCCCACAGGTCGTATTCGCGGCAGCCATGCTGGCGAGCCCAGCGCATGGCCTCCCATTGGAGCAAATACGCAGGCATGCGGTTGCGTTCTTCATCGCTGGATGCGCCATAAAAATACCAGGCGCGTAACCCCTGGTAAAATACCATCAGCCCGGCCAGTGGCCGGCCCTCGTATTCAGCCATCAGCAAGGCGCAGCGTCCATCTGGGCTGAACAAATCAAAGGCGCGTTGGTAGTATTCCAGGCTGTGGACTTCAAAACAGTCCCGCTCGCCGGTGACTTTCATCAATGAGAAAAATTTTTCCGGGGCGTCCGCCTGGTTTACCACCACCCCCTTGCGATGCGCCAGGTGGATGTTATAGCGCGTCTTCTGTTTCATCCGCTCCAATACCTGCTCTTCACTTCCTGTAAGGTCTACCAGCATCGTCCGGCGTGGTTGGATTGGAGGAGCTGCCTGCCCAAATTTTTGCATGGTTAGCAGCCGCTCTTTACTCAATGGTTCAGAGGCATCTGGCTCAACGAGCAGGAAAATAGCGTTGTACCGGCGGCAGATCTTGTCCAACTCTGGCCATAAACTCTCCCAAACCTCGCCTACCGGCCCTTTAGGTAGATAAGCCACACTCAAGCCAAGTGGCAGTCGCCGGAACAACACCTGCGCTCCGGCCTGCCCAGATTGGATGCGAACTGGGGTCCAGCCAAAAGCGGCCTTTAACTCACCCCAGGCGCTGGTCTGCAGGATATGCGCCTCAGGTTGCTGGGTTAAAAATAAATCCCACTCAGAAGCTAACAGGACTGGCATTAATCGATGGAGGTCATTTCGGGAAATGGCATCGTACGGACTTTCGCCCCCGGGATGAGCTCATCCAGCAGGTTGAGAACTGCCTGACTTTCGCCCTCCTCGGCCAGGTGAATCAATTCATCCAGAGATTTATCCAATGTGTCCCCACTGTAACGATTCCGGGCATTCCAGCCTGAAAATTTCCGGGTGGCTGGTTGGGCGGAAGGAGGAATCCTGGTCCCACAGGTCTTCACTCAACTTTTCACCTGAACGAATCCCGGTAAAGACAATTTCTATGTCTTTCCCAGGCTCCAGCCCTGAAAGCCGGATCAAGTCTTCCGCCAGGTCGAGGATCCGTATCTGCTGCCCCATATTCAAAACGAAGGTCTCTCCATCTTCCCCCATACTGGCAGCCTGTAAGACGAGGTGAACTGCCTCCGGGATGGTCATAAAATAGCGCTTCATGTCCGGGTGCGTGACCGTCACCGGCCCACCCCGGGCTATCTGGCGTTTGAAGAGCGGCACCACACTCCCCCGGCTGCCGAGGACATTGCCAAAACGTACCACGCAGTATGGCCTGCCTGAACGGCCAGCGGCATTCAACACAATCATTTCGGCAATACGTTTAGTAGCGCCCATCACGTTGACAGGCCGGATAGCCTTATCGGTTGAGATCATAACCAATCGTTCTACGTCCCAGGCCAGGGCCGTCTCGACCAGGTTGCGCGTACCGAGAATATTGTTTGATACGGCCTCTTCGATATTCACTTCCATCAGCGGAACATGTTTATGCGCCGCGGCGTGGAAAACCACCTGAGGACGGTAGCGGGAAAAGACCGCTTGCATACGGGGTAAATCGCGCACGTCAGCAATCACCGGGCGAAATGGCAGGGATGGGAAAGACTCCTGCAACTCGATTAATGCTTCAAAAATGCTGTTCTCACCATGCCCAAGCAGGATTAATTCAGAAGGACCCCAACGAGCAATCTGGCGGCATAGCTCACGACCAATCGAGCCGCCTGCACCGGTCACCAGGATCGACCGCCCACTGAGTTCTTTGCCAATTCGATCTTCCTGGATGCGCGCCGGCTCACGCCGCAACAGGTCAGTAATATCCACCTCGCGCAAACGGCTGACGCTGACTTTTCCCCCAAGCAGCTCATAAATCCCCGGCATGGTGCGGAAAGGAACGCTTTTCAGCCGGCATACATCCGCCACCAGGCGCACTACCCTCCCCGGAGCGGTAGGGATAGCTATCACCACTTCACCCACCTGGTACTTGTCCAACATCTGGGCCAGGTCAGTCAATGTACCAACCACAGGCACGCCGTATATCTGTTGTTTCTGTTTGGCTGGGTTGTCATCCAGAAAGCCAATCGGAATCACGTTCAATTGAGGGTTTTTCTGCAACTCGCGTACCACCAGGGCGCCCGCATCTCCGGCGCCGATGATCAGCGCTTTTTTAGCCTTACTTGCCAAGGGTTGGACCTGGGAATAATTGCGGTTTTCGGCCAGCAGGCGAAAAGCAAATCGGATACCGCCAGCGAACAGGATGGATAACAACCAGTCAATCACCAGGACTGAACGTGGGAACCCATAAAACGCTCCCAGGGTGAAGGAACTGATCATTACCGTCGAAACCAGGACGGAAGCGGTGGTTACAGCCGTGATGATCTGCCTCATCTCCTGCATGCTGGCATAGATCCACATGCGCCGGTAGAGACCAAAGGCATAGTACATCAAAGGCTTGATCAGCAGCGCTGCGCCCAACATCCAATAGGCCGAGGGCAGGTAGAAAAAATACGCTGCGCCCAATTCCAGGCGTAACGCATAGCTCCCTAAAACAGAGATTATCACCAGAAATATATCAGTAAACAAGATGTAACGATTGCGAATTTGAGGTTTCGCGCGCATATTATTGACCTCTCAGCCCAGCCACTGCTCCAACGGTGCGGATCAGGATTAATAAATCCAGGAACAGGTTACGATGCTTAATATAGTATAGGTCGTATTCCAGCTTGATAGTAGTATCTTCGACCGTGGCGGCGTAACCGAAGTTAACTTGCGCCCAACCGGTCAGCCCTGGTTTTGCCAGTAGCCTTGCCCGGTAGAATGGTACGTTATTCTGCAGTTCTTCGACCAACTCGGTGCGTTCAGCGCGTGGGCCGACCAGGCTCATGTCGCCACGCAACACATTGAAAAATTGAGGTAATTCATCCAGGTGACTTTTCCGCAGATAATGCCCCACGCGGGTGATGCGTTCGTCATTCTGCGTCGCTGGGCGAGCCACGCCATCTTTTTCAGCATCCTGCCGCATGGTACGAAATTTCAAGATTTTATAAATGCGCCCATTTTTTCCCAGGCGGATTTGAGAATACAATACTGGGCGCCCGGTATCGAGCAATATTACCAGTGAAATGATCGGGAAAAAGATCAAGCACAACAGCGATCCTACCAGACCACCTACCAGATCAATGGCCCGTTTGGCCATCTCGTAAAACCCGCCGGTGCGGGCCTGGTCGGCGAACGAGCGGATCAGCCAATCCGATTGGAGCAGCAAGATCGGCACCCGTCCTAGCAAGTCTTCGTAGACAATCGGCATGGTGGTCACTTCCACTCCCATTTCCGCTGCTTTTAGGATCGCCTGAAACATACCTGGGCTCATCTGCCCTGAAATGGCAAAGATCAAATCCGAAACCGCTTCCCGTTGGATGATGTCTAATAAACACTCGCTGTCTCCCAAAACTGGACAGCATTCGATCTGGGTATTGATTTTTGAGACGTTATCGTCAATAAAACCCACCAGGCGAAACGGACCGGGGCGGATTCCATTAATTACTCTTGCAAGAGACGTGCCCGCCCGACCAGCGCCCACAATCAACACCCGGCGCATAAAGAGCGGAGCGGTGAAAACCTTGATATACATTAACCGCCACAGGATAGTCAGAACCGAGACGACGACGATAAAGGCCAACACCCCGCGCCGCGGCAAAGGTGTATAAGCCGTAAAATAGACCACCAGGTAAAGCACCAGGCTAATCGCGGCGGCAATTCCCACCCCCTGTAAAACATCCTGGCGGCGGCTGGCGCGCCGTATATCGTATAACTCGACAATCAGGATAATCCAGATCAAGGGGAGCAGATAGAACCACTCCTGAGGTCTCTCTTTCAAGAAAAGCCAGGAGAAATGCAGCCAGTCCAATTGGGCCCAGAAGTATAAAGCGAACACCAGGGCAATAACAGTTATCAGCAGATCCCCCAAAATCAAGATAGCCCGCCGTTCTGCCGAGCTGATCCGCCATAACAGGGGTCTTTGAATGGCGTTGTTGATGCTGAGCCTATTTATCAATCAAACTCCATAGAAATCCCGCTCCCCAGGAAAAGTGCATGGTGGTAATTGCCAGGGGAATGCCAATAAGCAGGCGGGGATCCTTTTGTCGGTAAGCGACAGGTAATGAACTTAATACCAGCAGGGTAAAATAAAGTATCAATATTATAACCAACATCCAGCGAGCTGTGAGCCATAAACTGGAAAGTAACGCCAGTCCCAAACATCCTGAAACAAACAAGGGCGGTAGGGCCTGCCGCCAGCGCAGGGTTCCCGGAAAACGGCGCAGCATGCGCAATTTCCAGTAACCATAACGCCAGTACTGCTTTGCTAATGCCCCCAGGTCTGAACGGGCGAAATAGACTGAGCGAATGGCTGGATCAAGCCAGACCACACCGCCTCGTTGGCGAATACGGGAATTGAATTCATAGTCTTCATTGGTCAATAAATTTTCATTAAAATGGCCAACCTCTTCAAACAAACTGCGGCGAAAAGCTCCAAACGGCACCGTATCGACCGTTCCAGCTTGGTCAGTAAAGCGGTAAAGAGCATCTCCAACGCCAAAGGGATGGGCGGCTGCAGCGGCAATTGAACGGGCGATCCAACTTTCTCCGGCCGGATGGATTTCCCAAACACCCCCGACATTATCCCCTTTACCTCCTTCTAAGTCTGCTACACAGCGTTCTACATACTCAGGATAAGGCATCGAGTGTCCATCCAGGCGAATGATGAACTCACCTTGGGCCGCTTCCAGGGCGAAGTTGAGCGCGGCTGGAATAATCCGTTTTGGATTATCAACCACTTTAACTAGTAAATCAGGGAATTCTTTTCGGAAAGCGGCCACTTCCGAACGAGTCTGGTCTGTGGACATACCATCTGCAAGGATTACTTCAATCTCGTGATGTGGATAGCTTTGGGCGTAAATTGATTTTAAAAGAAGCCGGATAGTCGCTTCCTCATTGTAACATGGAACGATAATCGAAACGAGGGACATTAAAATTTCGCTCTTTAGCTGGTTTAGGTTAAGAATTCCTGGTTGCCAGGGGTAAAGTTACCGTAAAAGTACTGCCTTTCCCCGGCGAACTGCCTACCCAGATCTGGCCACCATGGGCCAACACAATCTGCCTGGCAATCGCCAGACCAAGACCGGATCCCCGCCCACCACCGCTATGTCTGGACCGATCCGACTGGTAGAAGCGCTCGAAAATCCGCTTCTGATCTTCCGGAGTGATGCCAATGCCTGTATCTGAAACCTGGGCTTGAGCCATGCCATCTTTCGTATCCAACGACAGAGTAACCACGCCCCCGGTTGGAGTAAATTTTACCGCATTATCGACAAGATTGGTGAAAACCTGGGAAAGGCGGTCGGCGTCGCCGGTACAGACCGGTGACTTAATCAGGTTTTCTCGCAAACTGATATTTGCCTGCCTGGCCTGGATGGCAAACCTGTCGACCACGCCGTGCAAGAGCTTGCCCAAATCGACCGACTCCTTATGGAGGTCGGCTGTGCCCGCTTCCAGTCGGGCAAGGGATAACAGGTCCACGACTATTCGATGCATGCGGTCGGCTTCATTAAATATAATACTGGCTGCCTGGTGCAGCGCCTCGGGCGCTGAAACTGTCCCATCCATGATCGCCTGGGCAAAACCCTGGATTGAGGTCAGGGGCGTCTTTAATTCATGGGTGGCGTTTGCCAGAAAATCGCGTTGAGATTGCTGGCTTTCCTGCACTCGCCTGATCATTTCATTAAACGCACCGGCGAGTTGCTTGACCTCCTTTGGCCCTTTAACCGGCATGGGATCGTAGACACCCTTTGCCAGTCCGCGCGTCGCCTGTGTCATTTCCCTGAGCGGGTTAGAAATCCAGGCCGCCATACCCAATCCGATGATAAAGGCAAACACCAACGCCACTAATCCTGCCCGGATGAAAGGGGAAATAATGTCATCCCGCAAGATTGCACGCAATGCCAGGCGGGGACGAGGAGTCATCACCATCAGGTCGTATTGCCCATTCGCCAGTGGATGAGCCACATAAAACCAGACCAGGTTATTTGTATCTTTGAAGGTCTTCGTTACGCTCAGATCGGTACCGGTAGAAAGGTCCGGGAAGAATTTTTTTTGCAAAGGTGGATATATACTTGCACCCGTATCGAAACTGACCCTCCCATCCGGCAGTAGTAAAATCAGCCGCACCTGGCGTCCACTTGCCTGTTGGTTTATGACTTGCTCATAAAGCCCCGGAGAGGTTTGAAGTACGGTTTCCAGGCGAGCGGTAACGAAAGCGTCTGCCAGCTCGATGCGCAGGATAGCCTGACGATAAAGAATCGGGCTTTGCTGAAGGGCCAATGCTACCCCAACCGCCACTATGCATAGAACAATCCCGACCAGCAAGGCGTAGCTAAGCCACAAACGAGTTCGCAAAGAGGATACCATCAACCTACCAATTTATACCCGACCCCGGTAACCGTCTCGATCGTCACACTGCTGGCGCCCAGCTTCCGGCGCAGTTGGGCGATATGCACATCCACAGTGCGGGTCTGGCCATAAAAATCAAAACCCCAGGCAAGGCTCAATAACTGTTCGCGGTTCAAAACCAGGCCCTTATGCCGAACAAGCGCCAACAACACCTCAAATTCTTGAGTTCGGAGCTCAATGATTTTCCCTCTAGATGAGACTTCTCGCCTGGCCGTATCGATCATCAGGTCGCCGATGTGCAACACCGGTTGGATCTCTTCTGAATTTGAGGATTCGCTGCGGCGCAGGATCGCCTTGACCCGCGCAACCAGCTCGCGTGGGTTGAACGGCTTGGTCAGGTAATCATCAGCGCCCAGCTCCAGGCCAAGAATTTTGTCGATGTCTTCATCTCGGGCGGTCAACATCAAGACAGGAACGTTGTTGTGGTCAGAACGCAGGCGCCGGACAACTTCCATTCCATCCAGGCCAGGCAGCATGATATCCAGCACGACCAGCGCAGGATGAAAACTTTCGACGGCTTTCAGAGCTTCCAGTCCATCGCCGGCTGACTGCACCTGGTATCCGTCGCGTTCAAGGTACAAGCGCGCCAACTGGACGATGTTAACTTCATCATCAACCAGCAGAATTAATTCGGATTTCATTCTTTCTTGTCACAGCAGCATTCGTCAGCATTCTTGGGCGGGATCAGCGCCACACATTCGATTTCCACGGCTGCTCCGCGTGGTAATGCTGCTACCTGGATAGCCGAACGCGCTGGCGGATTTTCCGGGAAATATGGACCGTAAATGGCATTCATCTTATTAAAGTCGTTAATATCCCGCAGGAAAACCGTGGTTTTGACCACGTTAACCAGGCTGGTTCCGGCCGCTTCGAGGATCGCCTTCATGTTTTCCAGCGCCTGTCGAGTTTCGGCTTCCAGCCCGCCAGCCACCATGTTGCCAGTGGCGGGGTCCAGGCCAACCTGCCCGGCGGTGAATACCAGATGCCCTACCTGTACGCCCAGTGAGTACGGACCGATTGCTTTCGGGCCGTTTTCGGTGCGAACTATTTTTCTTTCCGAACAACAGCAGCTCATAATTTACCTCTCAATAATCAAATTTGATTCGATTGTACGCTAATTTATGGCTTAGGAAAAGATTAATATTCCAACGATTCGGTTTTTTTATGGGCCGCCTTCAGCTATGATCTACCTTTCAGGTCGATAATATACCGATGACTGGTATAATACTCCCCGACTAACGATTTGTTGGGATATTTTTTCAATTTAGAATGAAGGTTATCCGAACGAATGCTGGAAAAATTAAACGCTATCCAATCTCGTTTTGACGAGCTTACCCTTCTTTTAGAAGAAAACGCCCAGGATTACCAGCGCGTCGCCGAGCTGGCCAAGGAACGTTCAGATCTGGAACCGATTATCACCCGGCTGGCAGAATACCGGGAGGTGATGAAGCGCATCGAAGAAGCCCGCTCGCTGCAAGGGACCGAGGATGAAGAATTGCGCCAACTGGCGTTGAGCGACCTCGAAGAATACACTCCCAAAGCTGAGAAGTTGGAGAAAGAGCTCAAAAGCCTGATTGTACCCAAAGACCCGCGTGACGAACGCAGCGTGATCGTCGAAATTCGCGCCGGCACCGGGGGCGACGAAGCTGCTTTATTCGCTGCCGACCTGTTCCGCATGTACAACCGCTATGCCGAGCGGCACGGCTGGACGATTGAAGTCTTTTCTCAGAGCGAAATCGGCCTGGGGGGTTTCAAAGAAATTATCTTCACCGTAAAAGGCCGCGGAGCCTTTTCCCGCTTGAAATACGAATCCGGCGTGCACCGTGTCCAGCGCGTGCCGGTGACCGAGTCCCAGGGACGCATCCACACTTCAACCGTGACCGTCGCCGTACTGGCCGAGGTGGAAGAGGTCGATGTGCAAATCCCAGATTCAGATATCCGGGTCGATATCTACCGTTCAGCCGGAGCCGGCGGGCAGAACGTGCAGAAAAACTCGACTGCCATCCGCATCACCCACCTGCCCACCGGCATCGTCGTTGCCTGCCAGGACGAGCGCTCACAGCTTCAAAACCGGCTGCGCGCCATGGCGATTCTGCGCGCCCGCCTGTATGAAATCGAACAACAGAAACGCCAGGCCGAGTTGGAAACCACCCGGCGTTCGCAGATAGGCACCGGTGAACGGTCGGAAAAAATCCGCACTTACAATTACCCGCAAACGCGGGTTACCGATCATCGCGTCAACCTTTCGATCTATAATTTGCCGGTAGTTATGGACGGAGAAATCGACCCTTTCATCGATGAGCTGTCTCAGCGCGCCGAAACAGAACGGCTTTCAGGCGGCAATGAGGATGAAACCGAAGAATAAAGCCGGCGCGTGGTTGGTGTATGCCCGCGCCAGGTTGCTGCCGGTCAGCGAACAACCTGCCCTGGAAGCCCAGACCTTGCTGGCGCATGTGTTAGACAAACCACGTGCCTGGGTAATCGCTCACCCCGAAGCGATCCTAACTGCCGATCAGGCCAATTCCTTTAGTTTTATTTTAGAACGGCGCCTGGGCGGTGAACCACTACCCTATCTGCTTGGTCATTGGGAATTTTTCGGGCTTAGTTTCAAAGTCACGCCCGACGTGCTGATCCCCCGCCCGGAAACCGAGTTGCTGGTCGAAAAGGCATTGACCTGGCTGCGTGCGCATCCTTCCAGCCGGCTGGCTGTGGATGTGGGCACCGGCTGCGGATGTATCGCCATTAGCCTGGCGCATTTGGTTAATGATTTGCAGGTAGTCGCTTTGGATTTGTCCCGGCCTGCTCTGCAAGTCGCTCAACAGAATACCTACGAGCATCAGGTAAAGGACCGTGTGCACCTAGTGCAAACCAACCTGCTGGTAAGTTTGGAAGGAAAATTCGATTTGGTGTGCGCTAACCTCCCTTATATCCCATCCTCCACCCTGACAGAGCTGGAAGTCGTCCGTCATGAGCCACGCCAGGCGCTGGACGGCGGGCCGGATGGGACCAACTACATCAGTCCTCTCCTCGAGGATGCGCCACGATGGCTGGCACCCGGCGCGCTGCTGCTGTTGGAAATTGAAGCGGGGCAAGGCGAGAGCGTACCACAAATAGCCAGGCGATTTTTACCCACCGCGGAAATCCAGCTTTTCCAGGATCTATCCGGTCATCCCAGGCTGGTGCAGGTAGAGGATAAAATCAGGTGAGTGGAATATGAAAACCGAAATTATTTCTTGTGAAGCCCCGGACGCTATCGAACGAGCAGTCGCTGTATTCCAGGCGGGTGGGCTGGTGGCTTTTCCTACAGACACCGTGTATGGAGTGGCAGCCCCGGCTTTCAGTAAGGAAGGCATCGACCGCCTGTTTGAGGCCAAAGGGCGTGAGGACAATAAGGCAATTTCCGTTTTGATCGGTGGTACCGAACAGCTCAATATAATTACCCCCAATCTGACCCAGTCTGCCAGCCGCCTGGCGCAGCGGTTTTGGCCGGGTGGGTTGACCCTGGTGGTCAGCCGGCGGCCTGAACTGCCCGGCAACCTTTCACCCCTGCCGACGATTGGGGTGCGTATGCCCAACCATCCCTTTGCCATTGCTTTGTTAATCCGCTGCGGGCCGCTTGCCACCACTTCAGCCAACCTGTCCGGCGGACCCGACCCGCAGACCGCCCAGGATGTGCTGGCGCAGTTGGACGGGAGGATTGCACTGGTCCTCGATGGTGGGGCCACTCCCGGTAGCATTCCTTCCACCGTGGTGGACTGTACCCTGCCTGAGCCTGCCATCCTGCGCAAGGGAGTAATCTCCTCCGAAGCCATCCTGAACGCCCTTCAGAGACGGTCATAGCACCAGACAATCTGTTCCAGACTGCTCGCCGCGCAACTGCATGCGTTAAACGCAAACTGTCCAAACTAACCTGCGACTACTACAATTATTCCCTGGAAAGGACCTGCCCAAGGACGTAGGGGAGGGTCTGGACAGTTTTTCAACCGGCTCAGGCTGCCATATTTCCGTCCTGGACCAGAACATTACCTGGCCAGCCAGGGAACGCCCTTTGAAAATTAGCCAGATTCCCACCAGACCGACCATCGGAAGGGCTACTCCCGGACACAGAGGGCTGGAGGTGTTCCCTGAAATGGCCAGCGGCTGTGGTACAGTCGTATTTTGAACCTGCGCTACCCGCGCCGGGGTCGGCGTTCCGGTAACCTGTTCGTCGGGGATATCACCGTCGGAGTCAGGGTAGCTGGCAGATCCACCGGCCCGCTCGGGCTCCTTCAGCCGTTATTTCATAAGCTTTTCCATCTATCACCACGATCACCTTGTCACCGATTGCCAGCGCCGCCCCAACATCCGGGCGGGACTGGGCCAGGGCAAAATAATCAGGGGAGAGGAAAGCTACCTGCTGGGCTTTCATTTTATCCGGATCGAAGGCCGTATCGATCCACTTGCCATCGGTAAAGACGAAAGTATGCGTTCCGGCAGTTCTTATTCGCTGGCCTGATACGTCCGAAACGCTGGGGGCGACCTCCGCCTGGGAAATGGCGCCTTCTCCGGCCGCTTTCTGTACGGCGCCTGCTCCAGCCGCTTCAGTGGGTTGGGCATTGTAATCCTTGAGCGCCTGTTGGGCTACGCGCGCCTGGTTTTCAGCGCCAATCGGCGAAGGTTCGGTGACAAGGTAAGATGTATACGGGGTAACGATCCCATAGCGGATACTGAGCTTGACGATCTGATCGATGGTTTCCTGGTCTGCGCCCTGCAGGCGGATTTTGTTCAGCAGGAAACCAATCTTGCGCGTAGCCCACAACCGGGGCAACTCGGCCAGGCTGCTTACGTCACTGCGGCTGTCAATGGTAAAGACCTGCTGAGGAAAATTGAAGGTCTGGCTGGACCCATTGATATCTCCCGTCAGGGTCACATCGATGGCGCCGCCGGTATGGTAGCGCCCGACCACCACCACCTGAGACCCGACGAACAGGTCTGGCAAAGGATTGGGATAGATGTCGTAGGCTGCCAGCTTGCTTAAATCCAATTTGAGGTTGGTCAACACTGGCATGCTGATTTTAGCGTAAAAACCGGATAGAGATTCGTCCAAGGATTGGTCAGGCTGGACATAGGTGCTCTGGCCATGATGGTTCTCGCTCAAAGTGTCGAGCAAGATTGTATCCACATCGTAGCCCACTCCAAAGGGAAACAGGCGCAGGTTGGCCGGGGCAGAACGGTCGAAATTGCGAATAATTTCCTGGGCGTCGGTGACCCCTTCGGTCGGCAGGCCGTCGGTCAGGAAAATTAGGTAGGTTGGCCGTTCGTTATCAGCCACCGCGGCGGCTTCGAGCAGCGCCCGGTTGATATCTGTGCTGCCTGCCGCAGCCAATTTGTCCACCCAATCGATCGCCTGCGCCGCCTCGCTGGCCGGACGCAGGTCTGAGGAATAGACCTGAACATTGGTGCTGAACGTTTCCAGGTAGAAACGGTCGTCAAGATTAAGATGCAGTAGAATATACCGCAAGGCTGATTGCGCCTGCTGGAACTTTTCGCCGTCCATGCTGCCTGAATGGTCCAGCACCAGTAGCACATCCTTGGCAACCGGTTTATCTAGCGCCTGGGGAGAGGGAGCCAGGAGCAGCATGAAAAAGCCATTTGCATCAACCGGGTCGACCGGATCGCGGTAGGAAAACAGATGAAAGGCCTCAGTTTCACCCAGCGAGTAATACAGGGCAAAATCCTTATCCGGGGTGACGTTGCTGGCTTCGTAAGCGACAGTTACATGGTTTTCGTCTTTCCGGTCGGTGGTAACCGGATGGGTCGGGGAATAAACTGCCCGGATCGATTGGTTGTCGGCGATTTCCACCTTGACCTCTACTGAATCAAGCGGACTGACCGAGAACTTCTCCGTATTGAGGGGATAAACGTACTTTACCAGCCCGTTATCCGCCGTCAGCGCCTGCGAATACTCCAGCTCAATACGCCGCTCGCCTTTAGGAGGAATAGGAAATATATTGGCCTGTACCGCCCCCCTGCCAATATACTCCAGCAAAGCCGGGTCCCGCTGGCTTCGCACGATGTCTTCATAGGTCTGGCGCGCCTGCGTGGCGTCCAGCACCTTGCCTTCCACAGGGTTCCCATCCACCCACAGAACAAACTGGCTTACCACTGCATCGCCAGGCAGGGGGAAGATATACTCACCCTCGACCGGCCAGGCATTTGGGTTGTAGAAGACCTGGTCGACATGGGTCACTGCCACCTGGTTTTCGATCTTGACTGTAACATGATGATAGCGGATGGCGAGCTGCGAGATCGGATGGGGGCATAACCCATTCTCGCACGGCGTTGGCCGTGGCGGGGGTGGGCAACGCGTAAGCGGGCAGGGGTTGGGGATAATAATTCCGTCGGCCTGAACGGGGATTATCAGGCCAAACAACAGCATCATTCCAAAAAACAGGGAAAAACAAATCTTCAGTTTCATGGGAACCTCCGCAGGTCAAGGAAAGGGCTATCGCCCCTAAGACGTACCTGCGTTAATTAAAGTTCCCCATCTTCTTTGATCCGCTGCTGGATCGACCACATATGCCAATACAACCCCTTTTTATGGACTCACAATTGAGCCAGCGCGACGAAAAAGCCGCGCGGTCGTCAAGGTGCGCGCGGCTTTTCTTCAACTTCTATCTACTACTGGGTTGGCATGGCAGTTGGAGTTGGCGAGACATTTGGGGACGATTGAGAGTTGGACGTTTTTCCCTTGCGATAAAGCTGGACGGCCTCCCGTATGTCGGCGATGCCGCCTTTGAGGGTAAGGCGAGCCTCGACCAGCTTATCCCTGGCGCTCCTCACAGTAACCAGAGCCTGCGCCTGGTCGACCACGTTGCCATAGTTGTCGAATCCGGCATGAGCATTCAGGATTTGCGTGGCTTTATCGTGGAATCCGGTAGCACTGGCCAGGTCCTGTTTGAACAGGTTCAGGATCGTTTGCAGAATATCGACGTCCCTGCCCTTATTTTTCAGGTTGGTCAAAAAGGTGTCTACTTTGCCCAAAATCGTATCCACTTTTGTCAGATTATTATCCTGGGTTTTTAAAGCCTGAAGTTCTTTTTGATAGGCATTTTCCAGGTTGGCAGGCGTCGCCTTGCCTTGCCCAGCAGGTTGGGCTTGGGGAGGCAAGGGGGTTTGCGTCGGAGTGGCTGCATTGACCGTACCAGCCGGCACAATCAATGCCAGTGCCCCGATCAGCATTGCCCCTATCAGGTATGTAATTTGAGCTTTGAAAAATTTTGTGAACATGGTAATCTACTCCTCTCGATTTAGTGCATTTATCCTTTTTGCACTTTTCAATCTTCATTCTAAGCGGAGCAGGTTATCCAGATATTGCGCAGGTGTAAAAAGCATGTAAATTCTAGAAATCCAACAGGTAGAGCACATCCTGTGAAGCGGCTGCAAATAGTTCATCCATAATCGCCGGATCGACTGAATACGGCCCTCCAAAACTGCCATCCCCGTACAACTGGCGCGCCTTGGCCGCATTTAGTAAGCCCTTGAAAGGCGTGGAAACTTTTTCACCCCTGGGTAAGTCGCAAACTCTGGTGAAAGCGAAAGCCTCCAGCCAGTTGGCATGGCTGGGCTTTAGCTTATGGCGCAACGCCACTTCTTCCGTGCTATGCGCAGTCCACCAGGCGTAAAAAG
The DNA here is from genome assembly GCA_963820415.1 of uncultured Chloroflexia bacterium. GTDB lineage: Bacteria > Chloroflexota > Anaerolineae > Anaerolineales > Anaerolineaceae > CAWFZT01. The sequence continues at coordinate 206,969 of CAWFZT010000009.1, forward strand.
CCACCTTCAATTCTGGCAGAGTATTGGCCAGCTCGGTCAGCCGGCCACGCGCCGGGTCGTTACCACCATGCCCGTTCAGCACCAGCAAGCGCCGGAAGCCATAGCCGTAGACCGAGCGGACGATATCTTCCACCGCATCCAAGAAGGTCGAAAGGCGCAGGGAGATCGTGCCGGGATAGGATAGAAAATAAGGCGCCACGCCAAAGTTGAGCGGAGGAGCCACCAGCACCCCGGAGCTCTGGCTGGCAGCCTCTGCCAGGGCCAGGGGAATCTTTACGTCCGTCGTCAGGCTGAGGTAACCATGCTGTTCGGTCGACCCCAACACCAGCATCAGGCGGTCGTCCAGCTTCAAGTATTCTTCCACATCCATCCAGTTTAAATCGTCCAGGCGCATGTCGGCCTCCAAAAGGATATGTACTTTCTTTTCATTTACATAACAATGTTAACCAGGCGGCCGGGCACATAGATCACCTGGCGCGGCTGCTTGCCATCCAGGTATTTCTGCGTATTCTCGCTGGATAATGCCCTGGCTTTGACATCCTCTTCAATCGCATCCACCGGTACGGTGATGCGGTCGCGTACTTTGCCGTTGACCTGAACCGCCAGGGTCATTTCTGCCTGTACGGTGGCAGCCTCATCCACCACCGGCCATGCCTGTTGATGGATCGAATAAGGCTTGCCCAGGCGCTCCCACAGCTCCTCGCTGATGTGCGGCGCGACCGGGGCCAGCATTTTGAGATAAATATCCACGGCCTCGTCCCAGGCTGGGCTTTGCCAGGCACCCTGCTGTTTGGCTTTAATCATTTCATTCATCAATTCCATCAAGGACGAAACGATAGTATTGAATTCCAGGATTTCGTAGTCATGGGTAATCGACCGAAGGGTCTGGTGCACCTTGCGCCGTAAAGATTGGATAGTTTCCGGCGTGGCTTGTCTCCCGTCACCCGGTTCCAGGATCACTGTCCAACTCCGGCGGATCCAGCGCACCGTGCCATCGATGTTATCTTCCCATGGACCGCCCTGGTCCCAGCGCTTGAAAAACATCAGGTAGGCGCGCACCGTATCGGCGCCGTAGGCCTGTACCAGGTCATCCGGGGCGATCACGTTGCCGCGGCTCTTGGACATTTTTTCGCCATCCTTGCCCAGCACCATGCCCTGGTTGCGCAGTTGCAGCATGGGCTCAGGGCCCTGAGTGATGCCCATATCCCGCATCGCCTTATGGAAAAAGCGTGTGTAGATCAAATGCATGTTGGCGTGCTCGATCCCGCCCGTATACAGATCCACTGGCATCCAATAGGCGTACTCGGCCGGGTCGAACGGGCCTTTGTCATACTTGGGGCTCAGGTAGCGCAGGTGGTACCAGGAGGAACACATAAAGGTGTCCATCGTGTCGGTTTCCCGCTCGGCCGGCCCGCCGCATTCCGGGCAAGTAGTGAAGCGCCAGGTAGGATGCAGCTTAAGCGGGCATTCGCCGGTCGGCTTCCATTCCACATCGTCCGGCAGTAAAACAGGAAGTTGATCGTCTGGCACGGCGACCGTACCGCACTTCTGGCAGAAAACCATTGGGATGGGCGCGCCCCAATAACGCTGACGCGAGATCAGCCAGTCGCGCAGACGGTAGATAACAGCAGCATGCCCAGCGCCCATGCTTGCCACCATCTGGATGGCCTTCTTGATCGCCTGGTCGCCGGTTGTGCCGGTTAGCAGGCCCGAATTGACCATCGTTCCTGAAGCGGGCATAGCCATTGTCATCTGATCTGCCTGGATCGCCTTCACCTCTGGTGGCTGGATCACCACCCTCACGGACAGGTTAAATTTGCGAGCGAACTCGAAATCGCGCTGGTCGTGGGCCGGCACAGCCATGATGGCGCCAGTTCCGTAGGTCATCAGCACATAATCGGCAATCCAGATCGGGATGCGTTCCCCATTGACGGGGTTGATGGCATACCCACCGGTAAACACGCCCGTCTTCTCTTTATCGACCGCTTCACGCTGGATGTCCGACTGGCGGGCGGCTTGCTGCTGGTAGGCCTCGACCTCGGCCTGGTGCTCCGGCGTGGTCACTTTCGCCACCAGCGCATGCTCGGGGGAGAGTACCATGAAGGTCACCCCCCACAGCGTGTCCGGGCGGGTGGTGAATACCTCCATTTCGTCGCCTTGCTCGGTGTGAAAAGCTACCGCCGCGCCTTCTGATTTCCCAATCCAGTTGGTCTGCAGCACGCGCACCCGCTCGGGCCAGTCGATCGTCTCGTAGCTCAACAACTCGTCCGCATAGCGGGTGGTGCGGAAGAACCACTGTTCCAATTCTTTTTTGATCACCGGAGTATGGCAGCGCTCGCAGTGCCGGTCGTCGCCCCACACCTGCTCGCGCGCCAGGGTGGTATTGCAGTTAGGGCACCAATCTACCGCTGACATCTTACGATAGGCCAGGCCATGCTTGAAAAGCTGGGTGAAAAACCACTCTGTCCAGAGATAATATTCAGGATCAGCGCTGACTGCCTCACGCCGCCAGTCGAACATGGCCCCCATGCTGCGCAGTTGCTTGCGCATGCGCTCAATGTTGGCGTAAGTCCAGACACGCGGGTGAATGTTACGCTTGATGGCTGCGTTTTCAGCCGGCAGGCCAAATGCATCGAAACCAATCGGGAACAAAACGTTAAAGCCGCGCATGCGCTTGTAACGGGCGCGGGCATCCGAAGGTGACATGGCATACCAGTGACCGATGTGGAGGTCGCCGGATGGGTAAGGCAGCATGGTCAGGGCATAGAATTTGGGCCGGTGCAGGGTCGATATTTGCCTGATACAGACCATCCGCCTCCCAGCGCTGCTGCCACTTGGGTTCGATCTCAGCCGGATTGTATACCGGTATGGGTGTGTTGGTCATCGACAACTCCTCTCCAAAACAACAAAAAACCTTCGCCCTCAGGGACGAAGGAAGTACTCCGTGGTACCACCCTGCTTGTTCAGCCCGGCAAGCTGAACCGCTCTCTTTCGCGTTATCGGGCGAAACCCCGGCGCTGGCTATTATAATTCACCAGGCTGCCTGCCCATTGGGCGGCGCAGGCGAGTTCAGCCGTTTGTGCTCCGCGGTACACCTTGCCAGGCTCACACCTCTCTCTCCCGGCTCGCTGGCGGATGGCTTACTACTCCTGCGTGACTTTAGATATTTACGCAGAGAAAAACTCTCTGCCCGGTTGAGTGGACCCAGGGGGACTCGAACCCCCGGCCTTCTCAATGCCATTGAGACGCGCTCCCAGCTGCGCTATGGGCCCAAGGTAAAACCTGTCTGATTGTTAATCTTCACGCACTGCGGTGGAACTTTCTCTTCCCACCCAGTGGACCTGGGGGGATTCGAACCCCCGACCTCTTCAGTGCGATTGAAGCGCGCTCCCAACTGCGCTACAGGCCCTTCTGACAGGGTAGTCGGATTTTACTCGATGCAAGTATGAATGTCAAGGTCGGCCGGCTCTATTACATTACTTCTTTCGCTCATACCTTGGACAGAAAATCCCATAAATTGGATATGCCCGTGATTGTGTGTTATACTCACTAATCTGATTTACAGACGGGCCAGGGTTCGCCTTGGCTCATTTTTTTTACTTAAAGGATTTTTTGTGAATTTCGATTCGTTTTCTTTTTCCCCGCAAATTAATGCGGGCATTTTGGCCGCTGGGTTTCACCACTCCTACCCCTATTCAACTTCGTACGATCCCGTCCATTCTTGAAGGACGTGACGTACTTGGCTTGGCCCAGACTGGAACCGGCAAAACCGCCGCCTTTGCGCTGCCCATCTTACAGAATCTTATGGGCGGACCGCGCGGTAAGCTGCGCGCCTTGGTCCTTTCGCCCACGCGTGAGCTGGCGGAACAAACCCACACGGTCATCAGCGCTTTCGGACGGCGCGTCAACCTGCGCAGCCTGACCATTTATGGCGGCGTAAGCGCACAGCCCCAAATCAGCCAACTGCGAGCTGGGGTTGAGATCGCCGTGGCTTGTCCCGGCCGCCTGTTGGACCTGATGGGGCAACGAGCAGTAGATCTGAGAAACATTCAGGTCCTGGTGCTGGACGAAGCCGACGAGATGTTCGACATGGGCTTCCTGCCCAGCATCCGGCGCATCCTGGCTGTCTTGCCCACCCCCCGTCAGACACTGCTTTTTTCGGCCACGATGCCGGCGGAAATCCGCTCGCTGGCCAATGAAATACTGCACAACCCGGTAGTGGTAGAGATCAGTCCGTCGCGCCCGGTAGAATCAGTCAGCCATGCTTTATACCCTGTCGATCAAGACCGCAAAAGCGAGATGCTGCTAACCCTGGTGCGTAACACCGGCAGTGGTCCGGTGCTGGTTTTTACTCGCACCAAGCATCGCGCCAGGCGCCTTGCAGAACAACTGGCCAGGGCCGGGATCGCGGCCGCCGACCTGCAAGGTAACCTGTCCCAGAACCGGCGCCAGGCAGCCCTGGACGGCTTTCGCAGTGGGCGTGTGCGCGTGCTGGTAGCTACGGATGTAGCTGCGCGCGGCATTGATGTCTCGTGCATCTCGCATGTCATCAACTTCGACATGCCGGATACCGCCGACGCCTATACGCATCGCATTGGGCGTACCGGACGCATGGCAGAGCGCGGCGCAGCCTTTACCTTGATGACTGAAGACGATCTGCCAATGGTGCACACCCTGGAACGGCTTTTAGGAAAACCTATCGAACGTCGCCAGGTAGATGGTTTTGAGCTAATCACCCCGGCGGCTGCGAGAACGCAATCTACGAGTCGAGTGATGGCAGTTGCGGCCCAATCCTCTTCCTCCCCTTCTCGAACCAACCGGCCTTCTGGTGGGCAACGTTTCCGCGGCCAGGTCTCCTTAAGAGATTAAATTAATTCAGAGCGAGGTTGTTCTGAGAAATTTGGTCACGCCCCTACGGCAAGTTCGCCCCGGTGATGACCTGTTTTCTGAAAATTCCGGCTATAATTCTGGCCCAGGAGCAAAATACCTGGGCCTGACGCAATTCGCCTTTAACCAACCTGCTGCATTCCGCCGGTCTGGATGCCCTGGTTTTTGATCGCTGATAATGAAGAAAAAATCTGAAATTATCGCCATCTGCCTTCTGATCGTCTTTGCCTTAATCATGGTTTATCCAATCCGGCTGATTGGGCAATCCGACGACGAAGAATTCCGTTATTCTATTATGTCAGCAATTTTACAGGGGCGAGCTGTTCTGCAGGGATATTACTCTTTCTGGACCTCTTATTTTGGTTTTGGTATGCCCACACCGTTCTTAACGGATCTTAGCCACCATCCGTTATTCCTCCTGATCGCCTTAAAACCCGGGGTAGCCATTGCGTTGCTTTATTTTCTTCATCTTTTTATCGCGGCGTATGGGACATGGCGTTTATGCCTGCATTTCAAGATAAAGAAACCCATTGCCCTGGTATGCGCCTTTACTTTCTTGCTTTCTTCACCGACCGTAAATTATACCTACGCAAATTTTTGGATTACACATTTGATTGGCTGGGCATCCTTGCCTTTCATGACTTTGTTCGCCATAAAATTACTCGAATCAACTGACTTGCGCCGCGCCAGGAACTATACACTGGCCCTCTCCATCAGCACCGGTATGACTGCCCTTAGCAGCCACCCAACTGTAATTTTCTTTAATTGCCTGTTTATTGGTTTACTTGCTCTTGGCAACTGGCGTTTGTTCACCAAACACTGGCGCGCTTTTCTTTCAACAGCATTGATTGTGTTGGTGATCTGCAGTGGCAAGATTTTCTATACGATCCAGGAATTAATAAAATTCGATCCCAGCCTGGCCCCTCCTCTGGTTCCTTTCAAACTGGGCTTGAACGTTTTGTGGGGACTTTTCCTGAATCCCTTTCTTATCCCTGGCACCCCTTTCTCCCAGCAAGCCATTGATATGGATATGCGTTCAAGGCTCATCTCCTTTGGGGTGATATTTACCATGGCGGCTTTACTGGCAATGGTCTTCTGGAAGAAAGTGTCCACTTCAAAGATTTCGTTTGTACTTCCATTGATTACTTTTACGCTCTTATATATATTTCGCCCCGCTTTTCTCAATAACCTTGCCTCTGGCCCGGTAGATTTTTGTATTTCTCTCGTCCTGATCGGTATCCTTTACGCTGGATTGGGCTTAAATTGGCTGGCTGAAAAAAGTTACCTTTTAAAATTCGGGACTGGATTGGCCTGTTTGATACAGGTGGCCTTGTTGGCCTATGCGGTCTTTCCTTATTGGAAGGCTGATTTATCTCTATCGAAACATGTCACGACCGAAGAAGTGCTGATCAATATCCTCAGAAAGCCGCCTTTCCTAACAAATCTATTGGATCTAATTGGGAAAGATGACCGCCGTTTGATCATCAGCCATGATCTGCAAAAAACGATAAATTCGCGCGATCTGATGTCCAGGGGATTTTCTACAAATTCACTCCCCTATGTTGGCGTCCGGGAAATAAACGGCCTTTTTAAGGGGATTTCCTATAACGCATTTTGTCCTGATGCGGCAAAACTGTATGGCGCGATCAACGCCAAAGACCAGGACTGCAATCTTACAAACCAAACCTTCCTTAATATCGCCGGCGTGAAATATGCGTTGAAATACATAGACGAAAAAAGCCTGGATAGGTTCGAATTGGTCTCAGTCCTGGGAGTAGACCGCAAAGAAAGGCCAATTGGATTATACGTAAATCCGCAAGTTTGGGACGATGCAGTTTTCGTAGATGAAAAAGCTTTTTCACTATACCCTTGCCCGGGCGATAATAGTTGCAATTCAGATATGTTCAATACCGATTTTTCTCCTGCAGTTATGCTTCGCCAAACCGATCACCAACCGATCTCTATCGTGCATAAACCCGGCGAAATTTTATTGAACCTTTCACCGGAAAATACGGATACGGCTGTGATGGTGAACGAATACTATTTACCCGATTGGAAAGCCTTTGCTCAAGGGAGTTATGGCGAAAAAGAAATTTTTATAACGCCGATCTTAAAGCACTTTATCGGTCTGAAAATTCCTGCTGGGACTACCTCAGTACACCTGGTATACCGGCCGGTCATTCGCATCATCCTGGAAATAATTTCCTTTTCTACATTATCCATTTTTACAGCTTTTTTAGCCTGGTTGTTGGTTACCGGATGGATAAGAACACAGAAAAAATAATCCAGGCAGCCGGTTGGCTATTTCGGCTGCCAGACCGGTGTAACGGCGGAAAAACCGGCAATTTCCGGCTATAATTCAAACCCAGGAGAATAATCTGTGAGCCTAAACCGATACACGCATTTAACCAATCTGATGCAATCCGCTAGTCTGGATGCCCTGGTTCTTAATCCAGGCCCAACGTTGACCTACCTGACCGGCCTGGTTTTTCATTTGAGTGAACGACCCACTGTCCTGCTGGTATTCCCCCCGGCAGCACCGGCGCTTATCCTGGCGGGGCTGGAAATTCTCAAGGCCAAACAATCCAGCGTGCCGGTACAGCCTTTTACCTACAACGACAACCCGGATTCCTGGCAAGACGCCTTTAACAAGGCCGTTCAGGCCCTGCACCTGGACGGGAAAAGGATCGGCGTTGAACCTGAACGGTTGCGCGTGTTGGAGTTGAATTTTCTGGAAAGCGCCGCTCCAGGAGCAAATTTCATACCCGCCGGCGATTTGTTAGCTAATCTGCGCATGCAAAAGGACGAACAGGAAATCGCCGCGATGCGCAAAGCCGTCCAGATTGCGCAACAGGGCCTGTTGGCTACACTACCCTTGATTAAGGCCGGGATCAGCGAACAACAGGTCGCGGCTGAGTTGACCTTGCAGCTCCTGAGGGCTGGCTCCGATCCTCAAATGCCCTTCGCACCCATCGTCTCCTCCGGACCTAATTCGGCCAACCCACATGCCTCACCCAGCCAACGGCAGCTTGCGCACGGCGACCTGTTGGTGATTGATTGGGGCGCGGCAAACCAAGGTTATTTTTCAGACCTGACGCGCACGTTTGCCATTGGCGAGGTTTCCCCTGAATTTGAGGAGATATCAAAAGTTGTGGCTGAAGCCAATGCCGCCGGGCGTAATGCCGCCCGTCCAGGTATCCCGGCGGGTATGGTTGACCAGGCTGCCCGGGCGGTCATTACTCAGGCGAATTACGGGCCTTATTTCCACCACCGGGTTGGGCACGGCCTGGGGATAGAAGGCCATGAACCGCCTTACATGTACGGGGAAAACCAGTTGACGCTGGCGGAAGGGATGACCTTCACCGTTGAACCGGGCATTTACCTGGCGGACAGAGGCGGCGTGCGGATAGAAGATGATGTGGTGATCACCAGGGAAGGAGCTGAGACGCTCAGCGACCTGCCGCGCCAATTGATCCACCTCGGTTGAGATTCCAACTCAAACCGTAATACCACCTTCTGGTTCGGCCTGGCTTATTTCACTCTGGGCGGTTTGTAGGCAAAAAATAAACCCAAAACCTTGCTTCATATCTTACCCCGGAATGATCATGACCCTGACGATCACGCCCTACATCTTTGGACCATTAGAAAATAACACCTACTTGCTGGCGGATTCAGCTTCCTCTGAGGCAGTCATCATCGATCCTGCCCTGGGAAGTGAAGCCATCCTGGAGGATATTCAACGCAGACACCTCAAAATCACCGCAATCTGGGTCACCCATGCCCATTTTGACCACATCAGCGGGATAAACCAACTGGTAAAGGCCATCCACCCCTTTGAATCCATCGGGTTGCATCCGGACGACCTGGATTTGTGGCGCGAAGGAGGCGGGGCGCGCTACTTTGGTATCAACCTGCGCCCTGATGTAGAACCTACCTTGTTCTTCTTTCACGGTCAGCAACTCAACCTGGGCAAACATTTTATCGAAGTCAGGCATACCCCCGGGCATTCGCGCGGGCACGTTGTCTTTTATGCGAAAGATATCGCCACTGTCTTCTGCGGCGACCTGGTCTTCCATCGCAGCATCGGTAGATCCGATTTACCCGGCGGGGAACTGGCCGTTATGCTGAACAGTATCCGCAGCCAGATTCTGACCTTGCCCCCTCAAACCCGCTTGCTTAGCGGGCATGGCCCAGAAACGAGCGTCGGCGAGGAAAAAACAGAGAACCCTTTCCTCGGTAACTGAAAACTAACAAAAGACAAACCCTATCTGGGATGAGGTTTGTCTTTTTATCATTTATTTGGCAAATTCGACTGCCCGGGTTTCGCGGATCACAGTTACTTTTATCTGCCCGGGGTATTGCATGCTTTCTTCGATCTTGCGGGCGATATCACGCGCCAGGCGGGTGGCCGCCAGATCGTCGATGTCCTCCGGGCGAACGATAATACGCACTTCACGCCCGGCCTGGATGGCGTAGCTCTGGCTAACGCCCTTGTATGAATTGGCAATGTCCTCCAGGGCTCGCAGGCGCTTGATGTATTGTTCCAGGTCTTCTCGCCGGGCGCCGGGGCGGGCGCCGGAAATGGCATCCGCCAATTCGACGATCACGGCTTCTACACTCTCTTGCTCGGCCTCATGGTGATGAGAAGCGATGATATTCACCACGCGTGGGTTTACTCCATAGCGCTTGGCAAATTCCGCGCCAATCATGGCGTGTGTACCATCCGTATTGTGGTCCATGGCCTTGCCCAGGTCATGCAGCAAAGCTCCGGTCTTGGAGATATCTACGTCCGCCCCTAACTCGGCGGCGATCACAGCCGCCAGCTTAGCCACTTCGATAGCATGCGCAAGCTGGTTCTGGCCATAAGACGTGCGGTATTTAAGGCGGCCAAGCATCTTGAGGATTTCGGGGTGCAGACCAGCCACACCCGTCTCAAAGGCGGCCTCTTCACCGGCTTCAACGATGGCCCGGTCGACGTCACGCTGTTCTTCTGCTAGAACTTTTTCAATGTGCGCCGGATGGATGCGGCCATCCAGAATCAAGCGCTGCAATGTACGCCGGGCAACTTCACGCCGCACCGGCTCGAAACACGAAATGGTCACGGCTTCTGGGGTGTCATCGACGATCACGTCCACACCGGCAGCCTGTTCGAATGCGCGGATATTGCGCCCATTACGCCCCACGATGCGGCCTTTCATTTCTTCATTTGGCAGTGTCACCACCGAGGTCGATACCTCGGCCACGTGGTCTGAAGCAACGCGTTGGATTGCATCGGCAATGATCTCACGAGCGCGTTTCTCGCCTTCCTGGCGAGCTTCCATCTCCACCTGCCGGATGATGCGCGCCATATCCGAACGGGCTTCTTTCTCCGCCTCACCCAGGAGCACCGTGCGTGCATCTTCCATACTCATTTGAGCTATACGCTGCAGCTCTTCCATCTGCGTCGAATATGCTTTTTCGAGTTCATTGGAACGTTTATCCAGGGCGCTTTGCCTTTTACCTAAAACTTGCTCGCGCTGTTCGTTTTTTTCCATGCGATGGTCCAGTTCGACACGGCGTTTTTGCAAACGGTCATCTTCACGCGCCAGGTCGGAGCGACGGCGAACCACTTCGGCTTCAGCTTCCTGCATGAGCTTCAGGGCTTTGTCCTTTGCTTCCAGCTCAATGGCGCGCGCCTGTTCTTTAGCGACCAGCAAGCTGTTATCCGCCTTGTTTTGCTGTTCATTGCGAAATTTTTCGTTCAAATAGTGCGTGGCGTAGTAGGTTGCGGCTGCGACGATCAGAACATCCACCAGGAATATGATCACATATTCAACTATTTGCAGCATGGTTTACTTATCCTCTTTCATTGTTGTAATTTTGATATGGATTCTCTACAGCCTGGATTTCTGACCAAACGCGGCGCACTAATGGCGCAATCGTTCCATAAGCGAAACCACGGCGCAATAAAAAAGCGCTCAATCGCTCACGAAACTTATCCCATTCAAGGTTTGCCAGCCGGCGGGCATAACGTGAGGCTGCCTGATAGGCCAGTTTGTCATCATCCTCTGTTCTCTCGAGAGCTTTTTCAATATCTAAATCTGAAACTCCTTTTTGGCGCAATTCCATTGCCATCAACCGCCGGCTGGTCGGATGCGAAGCAGAGCGGCTTTCTACCCATGAACGTGCATATTGTTCATCTGCTACCAGCCCGCTGGTGCGCAGACGTTGCAATACTTTATCAATTTCCTGGTCTGAAAAACCTTTTTCAGACAACCTGCGCCGGATTTCCAACCCTGTTCTCGAACGGTAGCTGATAAATTTGACCGCATTTTCCAGGGCAACTTCCCCAGAATCCTGTTGCTCCAGCCTGGCAATCTTTTCATCATCTAATTCCTGCCCGACACTCAACCAGGCCGCCACGATCCTCGTCAAACTGAAGGCAAATTCTCCATCCAGGTAGACATTAACGCGGTTCGGATTTTTCTTTTGAGCCTTAAGTGCAGTGATTATCTTGTTCATTAAAACACACAGCCATAGACTTACATGATGATCCATGGCTGTTAAAACTTGAATCGAGAAATTGTCGGGCATCCTGTCTCGACAGGTAATTTAAACTTGCCGAAACAAGAAGATTGTCGAAATATCAGGTTGAAAACCTACTAGCCAGTTTTGTCATATAACAATCGTAACTCCCGGCTACTAGCTGCTCTCCGATTCGGACCACAACCACCGGCAAAATCCTCGATGAGCAGTCCCTCGGACCTTCTAACGATCCAGAAAGCCCCGATTTCTCCACAATTCCAACACTCACGTAGAATAAAGTGAGTAACCAGACCCAACGCTTGCCAATCCAAGTTTTCCAGCCAATGCCTGCTGTCCACACCTTCGTCCAGCAGAGATTTATGCAAATATATCTTATAGATTATACTTTACTTTACATATTTAGGGTAAGTTAATTTAGCATAAATTATCCTTTTTAACTTACCCTTGGCAAAAAATGAATAATTCTATATACTTCCAAGGCGCATTTTATGTCCCAATTATAAATATCAAACATTAATGAAAAAAATCCAATTCCGCGCCAGTTCAATCCCTGCAGCTCTATTTATTCTATGCTTGATCAGTTACGGTTTGTTGATCCCGTGGCTCGGGTTTTATTGGGATGATTGGCCTTACTCGTGGTTCGCCCACATCTTAGGACCGCTCGGTTTTGTGAAAGCCTTTGCGCACGACCGGCCGTTCCTAAGCCTGATCTATATGATCACCACTCCCCTGTTTGGGGATACACCACTGGCATGGCAATTATTTGGAATCCTTACCCGCTTTCTTACAGCATATGCCCTGTGGTGGACACTACGTAAAATCTGGCCGCAATATCTCCGGCAGATCACCGCAGTAGTTTTATTGTTTGTCGTTTTTCCTGGTTTTGGACAACAATGGATCTCAGTAATCTACAGTCAGGTTTTTATAATCCTTGCCGCTTTCATTTTCTCCTTAGGTCTGACGATCCTGGCCTACCAGAAACCGCGCTGGTATTGGCCTCTAACACTGTTGGCGATAATTTGCTCAGTGTTTAGCCTGTTTTCAACCGAGTACTTCTTCGGGCTTGAGCTGCTTCGCCCGATGCTCTTATGGATCGTGGTCGGCCAAAAAGAGGTTAGCCTGCGCAAACGCGCCATCCGCTCCGCATCGCATTGGATGCCCTACTTCTTGGTTTGGGCAGGCTACGCAGCCTATCACGTATGGTTAATGCAATCCAGCTCCTATAAAAGTTACCAACTCCAGGTGTTTGATTATGCCACCGGTGGGCCTAGGTCAACTTTCATCAATTCCCTCCAGGCAATCATCGAGAGCATTGCTAAAGGCGGCTTCGCCGCCTGGACGCAGACGGCGAACTTGTTCTCTTTCACCTTTGAAGCGTCATCGACTTTTCTATATATTTTGGTTTGTATATTCAGTTTTGTGGTCGCACTTTTTTATTTCTCGAAGCTGAACCTGTCGCTTGCCGAAGAACCAGACATCCAGCCTAAACATGAAGATCGTTGGGGAATCCAGGCAATCATTCTTGGATTGGCAGGCATCCTCCTCGGGCGCTTGCCGTCCTGGGCCGCAGGACTTCAAATCGGGATGAGTTTTCCATGGGATCGGTTTATGGTGTCGATGATGTTGGGGTCATCCCTGTTTGTAGCTGGCTTGATTGAGTTCCTGATTAAAACCGAGAAACGTAAAATTTACATCCTGGCGATCGTGCTGGCTTTTTCAGCAGCCTGGCAGTTTCAGAATGCCAACACTTTCCGCCGTGCCTGGGATGCCGAACGCAACTTCTTCTGGCAACTGGCCTGGCGTATCCCTGGATTGAAACCAGGCACTTTGCTTCTCACCCCCGAGTTTTCATTACAATATTACAGTGATTATTCTTTGTCTGCGCCCTTGAATATGATTTACGCTCCCAATCTTTCACCGAGCGGGTCAATGCCTTACCTCCTTCTGTACACCAAAGCCCGCAAGGATGGTTCGCTTCCCTCCCTGGTGCCAAATACACCGGTAAAATTCGATTATCGGGCGATGACATTTACCGGAAATACTTCCCAGACTGTGGCGTTGTACATGCCTTCTCCAGGTTGTTTGAGAGTCATGGAACCAGACTATAACGATGAACATTCCATGCCGGACCTACCCGATGAATTGACCGAAATTATTCCGTTGTCACACTCAGAATTGATTCTGTCTACATCGACTACTCCGGCAGTTCCACCGGCGAAATGGTTCGGTGTAGAACCGCCCCACACCTGGTGCTATTATTTTGCTAAAGCCGAACTGGCCCAACAGCAAAAAAATTGGCAACAAGTTATTGACCTGTGGAATGAAGCCAAAAGCAAAGGTTATTCACCCCAGATTCCTTCTGAAAGATTGCCTTTCATCTATGCCTTTGCCCATACTGACCAACTAGATACGGCGCTTCAGTTGACCCATGATATCATTGCTGAAGAGCCAAAATCCAATTCAGGGATGTGCTATACCTGGAACAAGATCAGCGATAACATTTCACATAATTCTGTCACCCGGAAAAAAATTAATGCTTTGTATACAGAGCTGAGGTGTAATTAAGGAAAGCTATGGCATTAACCTGTTCGATAGTTGTACCTGTTTACAACAGCGAAGGCACGTTAGAAGAATTGGTAGCCCGCCTTGGAAAAGTGATGCCACAGCTTTGTAAAGATTTTGAAGTTATCCTTATTAATGACGGCAGCCGCGACCGATCCTGGCAGGTAATCTGTGAGCTGGCAAAACAGTATCCATGGATCCGTGGAATTAATATGATGCGCAATTACGGGCAGCACAATGCCTTACTGTGTGGCCTGCGTGCGGCAAATTATGAGATTACTGTCACCATGGATGATGATCTTCAGCATCCCCCCGAAGAAATCTGCGTCCTTCTTTCAAAATTCTCCGATGATATTGATGTAGTTTATGGGTTACCCAAGAAGCTGCCCCACTCTTTATGGCGCAATTTATTTTCCCTCCTGACCAAGCGCCTGCTGGCTTTTGTAATGGGTATACCAACTGTGCAGTATGCCGGCTCTTTTAGAGCACTTCGCACTGAACTACGCAATGCATTTGCCACCTTTCAGAGTCCAAACGTCATCCTGGATGTGCTACTTTCCTGGGGAACCACCCGATTTGCCACCGTCCAGGTCGATGAAGATCCACGGAAGGTTGGTAACTCCAATTATAATTTTGTAAAATTATTTAGCCACGCCATGTTGATCCTAACGGGTTTCAGTACCGCGCCCTTACGGCTGGCCAGCATGATCGGTTTTGCTTTCACCATCCTGGGGATCATCATCTTCGCCTATGTGATCATCCTGTTTTTTATTGCCGGGAGCATCCCGGGATTCCCATTCCTGGCTTCAATCATTGCTTTATTTAGCGGTACCCAACTCTTCGCCCTCGGTATTTTTGGCGAATACCTGGCAACCGTCTTCGACCGTAGCATGGAACGCCCAGTTTATATGATCCGTGAAACCACCGGTAAAGATGAGACCCAATAAAAGACGGTTCATGTTATGAACTGCGTCATCCTACAACCGTCCTATATCCCTTGGCGCGGCTATTTTCACCAGATTAAAAAGGCAGACCTTTTCATTTTTTACGACGACGTACAATATGATAAACATGGCTGGCG
Organism: uncultured Chloroflexia bacterium; assembly: GCA_963820415.1. Taxonomy (GTDB): domain Bacteria; phylum Chloroflexota; class Anaerolineae; order Anaerolineales; family Anaerolineaceae; genus CAWFZT01. The sequence goes on from CAWFZT010000009.1 coordinate 222,024, forward strand.
GAACCGCAACCGCATCAAAACTCAGCAAGGCAGCCAGTGGATTACTATTCCAGTTTATTCAAAAGGGGTTGTCGAAAAAGGCATACCTATCAACCAGGTGAAGATAAACTGGATCGAAAACTGGAACGAGAAACACTGGCGTTCGATCCAACAGGCTTACAGCAAAGCCCCTTATTTTGACCAGCTCGCCGCGCTTTTAGAGCCTTTTTACCGGCAGCATCCGGATTTTCTGGCAGAATTTACCATCGAATTGACCGTTGCGCTGGCCCGGCAATTAGGAATCCAGCATACCTGTTTCATGCGTTCTTCCGCGCTTCAAGTAGAGGGTGCCAGAACCGACCGCTTGATAGCAATCCTGAAGAGCGTGGGTGCTACCCACTATATCAGCGGTCCTTCTGCCCGGGGTTATATCGAAGAAGATAAATTTATATCCGCGGGCATCAGCCTTGAATATTTGGAATATCATTACCCAGAATATCCCCAGCTTTACCCGCCTTATGATCCGTTTGTTTCGATTATTGATCTTTTATGTATGACCGGGCCTGAAGCGCCCAATTTTCTCTTCTGAACCGAGGTAAGGTGAACCTCATTCCTCATTTTGATCAGACCAATATATTTCGTCAGCAGCTCTAATCTCATGCAATCTCTCGAGGTGCCTCTTGGATGGACCGATCATAGTTGATTTCAATAAGCCATATCTGGCCGGGAATGAGATGACTTACATCGCCCAGGCTGTACAGAATTCGCACATTTCTGGAGATGGGCCATTCACAAAGAAATGCAGCGCCCTGCTGGAACAAATCCTCGGCAGTCCAAAAGTATTGCTGACAACTTCATGTACCCATGCCCTTGAAATGGCAGCTTTATTGCTCGATATCCAACCCGGTGACGAAGTCATCCTCCCGGCTTTCACCTTCGTCTCGACTGTGAATGCCTTCGTATTGCGTGGGGCAAAGCCAGTTTTCATCGACATCCGGCCAGATACACTAAACCTGGACGAGACGGGCCTGGCAGATCTGATAACCCCGCGCACCAGGGCGATTGTGCCGGTGCATTACGCTGGGGTTGGCTGCGAAATGGACACGATCCTGTCCGTCGCCCGTACCCACAACATTGCTGTGGTCGAAGACAACGCCCACGGGATATTTGGGAAATATCATGGGCGCTCCTTGGGATCATTCGGCTGCATGGCGACGCAGAGTTTTCATGAGACCAAAAATATTACCTGCGGCGAAGGCGGTGCCCTGGTAATCAATGATCCCAAATTTATCGAACAAGCTGAGATTTTACGAGAAAAAGGCACCAATCGCAGCCGTTTTTTCCGCGGCCAGGTGGATAAATATACCTGGGTCGGCCTGGGTTCAAGCTATTTGCCTTCGGATATCCTGGCTGCCTTTCTGTATGCCCAACTCGAACAGTGGGAAGATATCCAGGCCCGGCGCCGACGTATTTGGAATTATTATTACCAGGCGCTGGACGGTTGGGCCGAAGAGCACCATGTGCGCCTTCCGTTTGTTCCCGCCCACTGTGAGCAACCCTATCACATGTTCTACTTGCTGCTACCGAACCTGGAGCAGCGCCAGGCAATGATTAATCACCTCAAGTCAAAAGGCATCAATAGTGTATTTCATTATTTACCCCTGCACCTTTCAGATATGGGCCGCAAATTTGGCGGTAAACCAGGTGATTGTCCAGTTACCGAAAAAGTAAGCGACCAGCTTTTACGCTTGCCCTTCTATAACGAACTGACCGAAAAGGACCAGGCATTGGTCGTTCAGGCGATCAAAGATTTCAACGCAAATTAATCTCTTAATTTCCTGGAAGGAATTTTTATGATCCGCATCACCCGCGAGGACGCTCTAGAATATCACCAACTCGAAAACCGGCTCGGAAAACTTTCCGTCGTTCCAACTAAACCTCTCCAAACTCAACGCGATTTGAGCCTGGCCTATACCCCGGGAGTGGCTTATCCGGTGCTGGAGATCGAAAAGGACCCCCAGTTGGCCTACGAATACACCAACAAAGGCAACCTGGTAGCGGTCATCTCCAATGGAACGGCAATCCTTGGCCTTGGGGATCGAGGCGCGTTAGCTTCAAAACCGGTCATGTAAGGCAAAGGGGTGCTGTTTAAGAAATTCGCTGACATCGACGTGTACGATATCGAGGTGAACAGTCGTGACCTTGAGGATGTGATCAACGTGGTGGCGGCTATCGCCCCCGGTTTCGGTGGAATCAACCTGGAAGATATTTGCTCACCCGGATGTTTCCACGTTGAACAAAAATTGCAAGCAATGCTGGATATCCCGGTTTTTCATGATGACCAGCACGGCACAGCGATTATTCTGGGGGCGGCTTTGATCAATGCCCTCGAATTAACCGGCCGAAAATGCAGCGAGATCAAGGTTGTCTTTTCGGGGGCCGGCGCGGCCGCTATCGCATGCGCCAACCAGTTGGTCAAAATCGGCGTGCCCCGCCAGAATATTTGGATGTGCGATGTGTGTGGGCTGGTTTATCGTGGCCGCAAGGAAGAAATGTTCCCAGAAAAGGAAATCTACGCCCAGGGTGAAGTTCCCGGTACGCTGGCTCAAGCGCTGGCCGGAGCTGATGTTTTCATCGGCCTTTCCGTGGCGAATATCGTCAAGCCCGAAACGCTGGAAACTATGCGCACCAACCCAATAATTTTTGCCATGGCCAACCCTGACCCGGAGATCGCCTATAACCTGGCGAAGGCCACACGCCCAGATGCGATTGTGGCTACCGGACGATCCGATTATCCCGACCAGATCAATAACGTATTGGGTTTCCCTTTTATCTTTCGCGGGGCGCTGGATGTGCGCGCGTCTGCGATTAACGAACCGATGAAACTCGCCGCCTCCCATGCTCTGGCTGCCCTGGCCAAAGAACCAGTCACCAGTGAGGTGCTGAAAGCCTACAACCTGGAGGCTCTTGAATTCGGTAAAGACTATCTGGTACCCAAACCTTTGGATACCCGTGTGTGCCTGTGGGAAGCTCCCGCAGTGGCTGGCGCGGCCATTCAGAGTGGTGTGGCGCGTTTGAATATATCAATGGATGTTTACCGCAGTGAACTTGCCCGAAGACTGCTGTGCGAACCAGGGACAAACATGCTAAAATAATCCTATGAGTACACCAACTTTTCTTTCAAAACGTCCTCGACCACTGCCTGATCCAAAGCATCGAAAACAGACTTTTTGGCAAATTTGGGTCCCATTGTGTCTGAGCATTCTGGTGATCCTCTTTCTGGCCGTGCTGGCGGCGGTTTCAGCCGAGACATCTGCCAGCTCGACTGTGACGAATTGGTCCCACCTGTCATTAATTTATATGATTACACCAGCCTTGATCCCTGGGTTTGTCGTTTTGGCGGTTCTTGGACTGGTTATCTATGGGCTGGCCAGGCTTTTGGACATTTTACCGGTTTATTCTCGCATGGTGCAGGGCTTTTTCCGCCAGATGGCGGTATTTATCCGCATGTGGAGTGATAAAACCGCTCAACCAGTGCTTGCGATCAAAAGCTGGTGGGCGGGTTTTGAAGCTGCGCTAAAACACATCGGCCTTTGATCTTTTTTCACTCCTCAGTCCGCTAAAATAATTTAAAGAGGTCATAATGGAAGAATCGGATAACTGGAAAATAAAAACCCTGATTATCGGGGGAGTAGCAGGATTGTTGACTGGATTATTGGCCGCCTACCTCCTCATTCAGCGCGCCGAGCAGGAAGAAGCACAGCCCAAGCTGTCTGCCGGTGAAGGAGTAAAAGTAGGAGTAGGGGTCTTGGGATTGCTTAAATTGATAGCAGATATAGGCAGCGGGCATAAATAGCCCGGCATGGAAAGTCTGCCTGTATTGAGTTTTTAATCGCCGGGCAGCTCCGCCGCGATTATATTATCACAAGTAATAGCAAATTTTTCCTCGACATTCCCGGGGGCAATTTGTTGTACGCAGCCGCCGGCCTGGGAGTCTGGGAAAGAGATGCCGGCCTGATCGGTAGGGTCGGGACGGATTATCCTGAAGAATGGCTTGAAAAAGCTGCCAGGTTTGGCTTCGACCGGCGCGGAGTGCGCGTCCTACTCGAACCGCTCGACCTGCGCAGCTTTACTGCTTATGCTGATCCGGATATCCGCCTGGTGGATAACCCGGTTATCCAATTTGCCCGGCGCGGCTTGCCCTTTCCCAAGTCATTGCTGGGGTTTGCCAACCCGCCATCCCAATTGGATAGCAAGACTAAACTGACGACCGCCACTATCCGTCTGAAGGATATACCACAGGATTACCTGGATGCAACCGCAGCTCACCTGTGCTCACTCGATTTCTTGAGTCATACTTTACTGCCATCCTCATTGCGCCAGGGGCATATCTCTACGATTACTCTGGATCCAGCTCCAGGCTACATGAACCCGGTTTTTTGGGATGAAATTCCGAAAATCATGCGTGGAATTAATGCCTTTATCACCAACGAAAAAAAGCTTTTCAATCTATTTCAAGGCCGCAGCTCAGATGTGTGGGAAATGGCGGAAACGCTGGGCAATTTGGGCTGCGAAATCATCCTCATCAAACGTGGGGCGCGGGGCCAATTTCTTTATTCCCATGCTAACCACACCCGCTGGATGATCCCGGCCTATCCAGCGCACTGTAATAATCCCACCGGGGTTGGAGATGCTTTTTGCGGCGGCTTCCTGGCCGGCTACCGCAAGACTTACGATCCCCTGGAAGCCTGCTTATACGGTAACATTTCGGCTTCCATTGTAATCGAAGGAAACGGCCCTTTTTTTGCATTGGATGCACTTCCCGGCCTAGCCAAGGCCCGCCTGGAAGCCTTTCGCAACGTACCGCGCAAAGCATAAAAAAGTTATTATTCCTTATAGGCATTGCTTCGCAATTAGGTCAGGTCAGCGTAAATTTATCAATTCGTAGACCTGCACCGGTTCACGCTTGTGCTTAGCAATCACCGGTTCAACCTGGATCGCCCACACCCAATCTTTCACCCGTTCGTAGGTTTCCTGCGAGATCAGAATCTGCCCGAGACCGGCATTTTCCTGGATGCGCTTGGCCGTGTTGACGCTGTCTCCGATAGCGGTATATTCCAGGCGTTTTTCGGTTCCAACCAGGCCCAGCACTGCTTCACCGGTATGGATGCCAACCCCAAAAGAAAGCTGGCTACTCGGCGGCATTACCTTATGCAACTCAACCACTGCAGCACGAATCGCCAGAGCGGCCCTGACGGCCCGCAAGGAATGATCAGCTTGAAGGATTGGGGCATTGAACCAGGCCATGACAGCATCCCCTAAGAATTTATCGATCGTACCCTCTTCGTTCAGCACTGCGTCGGCTGCCGCTCCCAGGTACTGGTTCAGCACCGAAACCAGCTCTTCAGGTTGAGACTCTTCACTGAAGGCGGTAAAGCCGCGGATATCTGAAAATAACACCGTAATTTCAGCACGCCGGCCTCCAAGCTGCAACGAGTTTGGGTCAAGTTGGTCGATAACCGCCGGGGACACCATTTTCTCGAACAGCCTTCTCTGCGCTTCGAGATGTTTTTTCTCGGTCAGGTCTTCCATAACGATGGCTACCCCCTGGGTAATCTGCTGGGTGTCCTTCAAGGGAGACAGGCTGAAACGCAGATCAATCAGCCCGCGGGTGGGCAGATTAGGACTGACTTCTAACCCCAACACCTGCTGATTGGTTTGTAATACCCGCTCAAAGTGGGGCCGTAAAACCGGCATCAAAGGCGGTAATATGTCAGAAAGATCTTTTCCAATCATTGTCTGGTCCGCCTGCCCCAGAATCGCATCTGCAGCCCGATTACTCAAAACAATCCGCTCGCTGATATCTGCGGTAAGCACCCCACTGGCCATGGATGAAAATACGTTGTCCATAATGTTTTTCAATTGGGTTACTTCTTCCAGGGTATTCTTAACTGAGGCAAACAATCGTGCATTTTCAATCGCAACCGCCGCCTGGTTGGTAAACGCTTCCAAAAGAACAAGATCTTTTTGGGTGAAGAGGGCCGTGCGAATACGGTGATCGACGTAAATTACACCGGTCAATTCACCTTTCACTTTTAGAGCAACGCAGACAATCGAGCGAATATTGTAAGCAACAATGCTTTGCTGTCCAATAAATCTGGGGTCTTCCTGGGCGTTGGTAGTCAGGACAGGCAACCCGGAATTGACCACCCGGTTAATAACCGTCCGGCTGATTGAAATTTCCGAAGGATCGATAGATCCCTGAGTCCAGTTGCGGGCGATACGGATGGTCATCTCGCCAGCTTCATTTTTTAGCATTAGAAAGCCGCGCTCTGCTCCAGTCAGGTGGATGATATTGTCCATGACGATTTGCAATACTTCGTGCAATTCGAGAGAGGAGTTGATGACCTGTCCTACCTGCGTCAGAGCGCGCAGACTGCGTCTCTCCTCTTCCATGGACTTGACCAGATTTTGGAGCTGAAAAACGATTCCGGGTATTTGCTGGACCCCCTCATACACGCTCTGTGGAATAGGAACCGAGCGCGTCTGAAGCAAAACATTCCGCATTGTCTCTGAAAGCGTTTGTAACTGGACGAGCAAAGAATCTACCAATGAAAAGGTTGTCAACTCAGACCCTTCTTGCTCCATAATCCCTCAATTTACCCATTTATTTTTTATAAACCCTTAAGTGTAAATTATAACCCTGTTATGCGACTGAACCAAGCTAAAAGCACTTTCTTCCATACATCCCGGTTGGCACGCCGCGCCTTAGGAAAATCAGCCGAATGTGGGCTGTATTCGGCTTTATGATATTCTTCCAGAAAAGTGTGTACCGATTCTTTGCTAGATGGCAGCATGTGGGCCAGCAATTCCGATCGTTCCGATGGCGTTTGTCCCGTGATAACCCGCTTACCCAGAATATATAACATCCAACTCATTTGAAGATACATCCACTCGATTTGAGAAAGCTGGACGCGCCAGGCCCATTGCTCGAGCCAGTTGGGCACGGTAAGACCCCAGCGGTGCATGGCTGTGACCGTCCAGACTGGAAGGAGGTGCAGCCGCGTGCGTTGCCATCCAAACCAGAGAAAGCTAAGTAATCCCAGAGTAAAGCCAGTGATGAGCACCGGAAAACCAAACCGCTCCATGAAGAAACTCGGGCCGCTTGGGTTTCCAGCATCGTTGGATAAAGGTCCGGCTGGCAGACCAGGAGCAAAACGAGGTTCTTTGAGATTTGGTTCGAGGTACTGATTATCCCCGCTGTTCAGCGCAGCGCCAGAGCCTTGCGGCAGGCTGGTAGCGGGTTGTGATGCAGTCGGTTCAAATTCAACCCATCCGGCGTTGGGGAAATAAACTTCCGGCCAGGCATGGCTGTCGTGCGCCTTAATTTTGAAAGAAATGCCATCCCCGTCACCGGTACCTTCCGCATAACCAATCGCTAAACGAGCAGGAATGCCAATCGACCGCAGCAGCAAAACCTCTGCGCTGGCATAATAATAACAGAACCCCTTTTTATAATCGAACAAAAACCAATCGATGGGCTCTCGATTGGCGGGAGGATTGGGAATAACATCCTGGTAGATGATCGTCCTGCGCAAATAGCTGGTGATGGCCATCACCTGATCATATTGCGTTTGCTCACCGTTGGTAATAGCAATCGCCAAATCCTTGATACGTCCGGGCATATCAGGGGGAAGCTGGAGATATCGGCCGGTAACCCAATCAGGGTATTTTCGGTCGGCGGCGAGTAACTGCTCGACCGTAGGCGCGCTCACCCAGGAGACCACATCGAAATTTTCACCGGGCTGTAGGGGTGTATCTGCCTGGATGGAAACCAGGTCGTTGACATCCAACAGGTTCACCCGCAGCACACGTGAGGTGCGGCTGGCTGAAACTGGAATGTCCGGGGCGAAGATAGTGCGCTGTAAGGAAGATTCAGGGGTAAAGGAAAAAATGAGGTATTGGCGCCCGATCCAATTCGGCTGGGTGTAATTCCATTCTCGCGGAGTTTTCGTTTCCACGATTTCCTGAGTGCTGCGCCAATAACCCAGGGCATAATGATCATAGCTGTAACCGCGCCAATAATATCTTTTCCCTTCAGGTTTCTTGGCCGATGTATTTACTGTGAAAATCAGGTCATCACCCAACACCTTACCTGTTCCCAGGTTGATCTGGTTGGGGTATGCAGTAGCTTCATAGACCGGTTTCCCTCTCAAGCCGGCAACGATATTACCCAGGCGGTTGCGTATATTGTCCCAGGCAATATTGGTCCGCTCCTGGGCTGCCGTGCCGGGTTGTAATGCCTGGGAAAAGAACGGGAAATTCCAGGCAATCAGGATAACGATTATACCGCCGATGAAAACCGTCCCACCCACGTTCAACCCAACTTCCGGGTCCAGTACAGCCCCTCTCTCGTCCCATTCTTTGCGAGAGTGTAAGAAAAACACCCGGCTGATGAGCATAAGCGCCAGTAAAAAGAATATCCCATCAAACCAGGCCCTTAGCGCGAAATCACGGTCATAAAAATCAATTGCCACCAGGGCAACCGCGGCGACAAAAAGGGCTACCCAGGGCCTGCCATTGCGAACGAGTTGGTAGCTGGCGGTAAAGCTGATCAACCAGTACAACAAGCTCATCAGCGCCAGGAATAAAAGCGGGTCCTGGACTGGTTTGTTATGGAAGAAAAGGTTCAAAGAATAAACCAGCCGTCCAGAAACGCTCACCAGCCTTTCCGTCCACTGGATATCTTCTCCCATGGTCAAACCGAGCTGCCACGTTATGAAAAAACAGGTGTAAAAAACGCCCATCCAAGCAGTCAGCCGGCTGCTGAACCTGCTTTTTCCGAGGAACAATCCCAATAAGAACGCGATGACTACCAGGGTCTCCAACCGATAAAGGTCCCTGGTCCAGGCGGTAGCCTGGATTCGCCAGACCACTATCCAGATCGCCGCGATCAGGCTTAAGATTGTTGAGGCGTCCCACCAACGTTCAACTTTATTTTCCATATTTTCAGTGTACAATATTTATTACGAATTCGTCAATCTTTATTTGAGGTTCAATGGGACTTACCGTGGAAAGCCTCGAATTTGGGGGTGTCATAACACCCCCAAATCCGGGAATCCATTATGAGGATCCCCAAAGAGTCTCATCCAACAATGGAGGTCGAAATGCGGTCAATAGGCCGGTTCCTGGCTGGATTTGTTTTCGGTGGCCTGGTGGGTGCAGGCATGGCCCTCATCCTGTCTCCCTTTTCTGGTGAAGAAAACCGTACTTACATTGTTAAGTACGTAGATCAGTTAAAGGAAGAAGTGCAGACAGCTATGCTCGAAAAACGCGCCGAGCAAGAACAGGAATTAGATCAACTTCGCCAACCACCAACGCCCTCGGCAAAATAAATATCAGATTTTTCAATTGATTACAAATTACACCGGTCTTATTTTGGTCGTAATCAACGTTCTACCGACAACCGGTAGCTGGCTGGCTGGCGGGTAAAGCGAGTTGATCCGCTGACCACCAGGATCGCATCTGAATCTAGTTTCAAAGGCAGGCTTAGTGTATTGTCGTTGTTCAACTGCAGTTTTTCGACCGTTGCCTTGCCTCCCTCTTGAATCAAGGAAAGCAGGAAGTTCTGAGGGAGGCTGTTTTGGATGCGGACAAAACCTGCCGATTTCCATCCCCCATCATCTTTCTCAAAATTTGTACTGTAGTTAATCGCAGGGATTGAAATATCATCCAGCAGCAGACCTTCTCCGTTTACACCAGGGTCGGTGATGTATTCGAAGCGCAGCGAGACTTTCGAGCCGGCAAATTTAGACAAATCGACTTTTTCTTCTCGCCAGCCATCGCTGGTACCATTGTATCCACAGCCATAGCTATTCCCCGAAGGGTTGTCTTTGGTGCATGAAGGCGTAGTGAGGATCTGCCAATCCTGACCGTCTTGAGAAGCCTCCAGGTAAGTGTAGTCGTAATCTTTCTCCAGGTCGTACCAGGTCCAATAATCAATATTGATCGATCCCTTCACCGATGAAAAATCAAACGTCTGATCGAGAGTCATATCCGAATCATCGCCTTTATTCGACCAGTAGGCATAATTGCCAGAATGGGCGTTAGTAGGCAATATCCCTACTTCGGAGGAACCCTCAAATTTCAGGGTGTTACTACCCCGGCAGGAAATCCGGATGTATTCGACCCCATACTGATCAACTGAGAGATCTTGCGTGTTCGATGGGCAGGAGTTTATTATCTCGGTCTCGTTGAATTTGGGGGCATCCTGATAATCCTTATAACTGTACCGTCCATCTCCAACATTTGGGTCCTGGAGGAAATTCGCCACCGACCAATCAGAAAACAGATCATCAGCAGTGATTATTTTCCCCGTGGAGGGGTCGGTCTCGTTCAGATCTTTTAACGTCCCATCGATACTGTCCAGGCCGTTGCGTTGATCGCTAACCAACGCCTGGGTGGCTTTTTCACCAAACCGGTCAAGGAAGTACTTGACAAACATATATGCCACCCCGTAATGTACATCGCGTTTGTTCGGGTCCGTCGGCCAGTCGGTCAGCATGGTATTTGGCTGCGCCGCGTACAGGAAAGCCTTATCGCCGCGACCGTAGCCATTCAAATCTACTGCCAGTTCCGAAAAACCTTCATTTAGCCAGGATTCTTCGTTGCGGTCTTTAGCCCAGTGAATCATGTGCTGAAATTCATGCGCCAGCACTCCATAAGTATAAGTGGCATCAAGCGGCTGGCTTGCGGCAACCATAAAATCTTTGTGCGCGTTCGAATACTGATAAGCCTGTGGTGGGATTTCATCAACCGCCGCAAAATAGCCAGCGATATGGGCTCCCAGGCTTTTGCCATAGACCAGGTAGAGGTGAACGTCATTATCAATACCTGGAGTCCATTCACTGCCGAAAAACTGCCTATCAGTCGGGTATATTTTATTTTCAAATGTATCGGCCAGGGTTTTCAATTTATCTGCGTCGAAGCTGACCCCATTTTCCACCCAGAAATATAGATGGGGGGTTACATATTGGAGGGTAGCCGTGATCTGGTAATTTTTATTTGTATCATTATCCAGCACCCAGAACTGCTTGGTTTCGCCGGGCTTATGAGGGGCATTTGGGTCAGGCACCGTTTCTGGAATATTTTTTATCCCTTTCAACCTTCCGGCAAGCTCGCGCAGGTCGGAACTGGGGACAAGGTTGCGTTCGAGTATATTCAAGTTTTCAGCAGCCGTCTCACCCGGCGGAGTCCCAAAAACGCCCGGTAACGATGTAGAGGTCAGCTCCTGTGGAGGCGCGTTTGTGATCCCGGCAAAAAGAGTGGACGTGCTCGTAATAATGTAGTTGTAGACCAAAACCCCCAGCCCGACCAGGATCGCACAGCAACAGAGAACAACGACTGCAATGACCAGGGCGGTCGTCCACTTTGGCCAGGATTTCATCGTTCACCTCCAGGGATAGCGGCCATCATTAAATTTGCCTGCTCTTTCCACTCGGCCTGGGCAGTTACCAGTCCCAGGGCAAACCAGAGATATGGCAAAGCAAAAGAATCGACGCTGAAACCTTCGAATACCAGGGCAACGATGACCAGCTTTCCCATCAGCGCCAGCATTTTACCCCGCCGGTTCAGCTTCATTTTTTTCAAGCCAGGTAGAAGTGTGCCATACCAGATATAACCAACAGATGAAAAAAGTAAATCCAATCATGCCGGTTTCTGCTAACAAGCGCACCCATAAGACTCTTGATATTCGGTAGGGCTGTTTCAACGTACATCAGCCTGCGCACCTCGACCAGCCCCCAGCCGAATCCGGACATTTTTTCCGGAAAGAAAAAGCCCGCATTCCCCAGCCCGACCCCCAGCCATGGATAATCGTTGAACACTTCCCAGCCAGCCTGCCAGTAAACAATGCGTGAGGCAAAGTTGAGCTGGTCAGCATAGTTAAGCAAAGAGTTATCAACTTTTAATGAGAATTGGAATAGATCTTTCATGCGCGGGTCGAGTTTGCTCATTCCAAACCCTACCCCAATCGCGACTGCCAGGTATGAAAGAAACAGGAAAATAAGGATCATACTGGAGATTAACTTGCGCCGGGAAGCCCAAAAAAATCCCACTTTCTTGCGCCCGGCCAGTTTGTTTTGAATCCATCCGGTAAGCCACAGGCTGCCTTTGAAAATCAGGTAGGCTAACATGAGCAGGAAAGCCAACATCCCCACCCTCGACAGGGAAAGGAACATCATTCCCGCTCCGGCAACCAGCAGAGCCATCTTCGAAGATGAACCCCACCAGAGTGGAAGCGATGGGCTGATATACGCCGCACGCTGGCTGCCAACCAGACCGGCAAATACAGCATGTTCAACTGGTTTGCTAAAAAAGAAGGCTCCAGCGTGAACCCGGTCGGACGTTGGCGATAAAGGGGCCCGACTAGAGAAAAATGACTGGATCGTCCTCAGCCATTCAGGGTAATGGTTGGTGGAATACCAGATAACCAGTTGTAGCGCTGACCATAATAAAACGACCAACCCAGACCAGTTCATCCAACGCAGAGTGGCTTCCATGCGCCTGGAATTGCTCACCCACGCTGCGGTGACCAGGTAAAAACAAACCCCACAGCCAGGGTCAACAAGCCTTTCAACTCATTCAGTGGAATACTGGCGTCCTTGAAAGGGGGGATGTCCAGGAAAAATGCACAGGCGCAGGAAATAACTGCGGTCAGGACGAAACCGATCAGCGGCAGGCTCTGGCGCGGGATCCTACCCTTTTTTACCAAGAACGGAATCAACCAGATCAGCACAAAAAAAAGCAAAACCACGCCAGCAGGCACAGCCACGTCGCTTGATCCAAACAGCAGCGTCACCAGCGGCATGCTGGTAATTGGCAGCAGCATCACTAGCAGCATCCATCCGCCATCCGCCAGGAGCGGAACGGCACGCTTAACCTGCACGCCGGCTCCTCATCAACCTCTCGGGGAAACCCAGGTACACACTCCAGATGCCCAGTAGAAAACCAACCAAACCTGACGCCAGCATGATCTGGTTACGCCCATATTGCACTGGTGTAAACTGCTCACCGGATTTATCCGGTTGGGTAAATTCCAGGGCAGGTGATAATCCCTGGCTGGCTAATTTCTCCACCTGGAGCCTGGCTCCTCCCCGTTGGATTCCGTCCTGTATAGTAAGTAAGTCCTGGCTGCACATTACCTGGGCCGGTAATACGGCTACTGCTTGCTGCATACAGCTCACTAACCCGTCCAGGTAGCGCTGCAATAATTCCGCGTTCTGTGCATGACTCCACCCATCTCTCAAGGCGGCGTATGCTGCGTCAACCCATAAGCCAGCCAATGTCGCAGCCTCTTGAGGATTTCCCCGCCGGACGCGCATAACCCAGATATAGGCTTTGCGTTCTTGAAATATGCTTTTGTTCAAGGCAGACCGGTCGATCGAGATCCCTTTAGCCTGCGCAGCGCTGACAACTTTATCCAACACCCCCGGGGAAGCGATTACGTCACCCGCCACCCCCAGTATCTGGTCTTCTTCGACATCGGTAAGCTGGCCAGAATGAGTGTAATCGATATTGAAAGAGATCTTGGCTGATGATTCATAAACTGGCGGACGGAGAGCATGGATGCTCCAACCCACCACACCTCCCAGGAGTGTGAAAAGGAACACCCACCACCACGATCTCAATACTCTGTTGAAAGTATCCATCGGGGAAAAAGACCGATTCATTTTGCCCATTATACCTTTAAAATCAGAGCATTTTCTGCGCAGGGGCAGAAAACGCTCTGATTTCTCTGAATTGAATACCTGACTGCTACCTGGCGACAAAATTGATCAGGATCAAGTTCTTTTTACAATCGGCAACTGAAGTGAATGGGAAACGGGTCGCTCAAGGCTTTCCCTTTCAGGTCATACAAAGAGATAATCAACGGGCTGGTTGAAGCTGCCGCCTGATTGCCCAACACAAGCTCATAACCTCCGTCGCCGTAAGCAAGCGCCTTGCCGGTCAGCCCAATCTGTTCTAGCGTTTGGCCTGACAGCGAGCCATCCACCACCACCACCAGGCTGGACAATGGTTTTCCCGATTTGTCAAAAACCTGGCCTGCCACTCCCAGCCAGTCGCATGCCAGGTTAGGATGAGCAAAGTTTTGCAGGTAAAGGGGATTATTGGGTTGAACCTGGTACGGTTTGGGGATAGGTGTTTCCGATGGGACAGGCGTAACGGTCGGAACGGAGGTATTGGTTGGAAGCGCAGTAGGGTTGGAGGTGTTGGTCGGTTCAGCCGTGGGTGGAAGCGGGGTCGGCAGTACAGGACAGGTTGCCTCTCCCGGACAGGCAGTTGTCGAAGTTGGCTGGAGCGGGTTCTGTTCAATCACCGGGGTTGGTTGGGTTGGCTGTAGCGATAAAAATGAACAAGCCGATATAAGAACTACTGCCAGTGCCAGGAAAAACAACTTACGTGCCATCTCTTACCTCCCCGAAACCCAAACAATTGATAGAATGATGACTGACGCCAGTAACAACTTTGTTGCAGTTTGTATGCCAGCTCAGTAGGCCCCCTTCCCGCGCAATACTACCCACAGGGTCATGATGATTATTTGCAGGTCCAGCCAGATCGAATAATGCTGCACATAATACAGGTCTTCTTCGGTGTGCAGGTGCATGGGCTTGTCGCTGCGTCCGTTAATCTGCCACCAGCCGGTCATGCCCTGCGGGACGGCAAAGCGCTTGCGCTGCCACAGGTCATATTTTTCTACCAACTCCGGCATTTCAGGGCGAGGCCCGACCAGGCTCATTTCGCCCTTGAAAACGTTAAAGAGCTGTGGGAGTTCATCCAGGCTGGTCCGCCGTAGCAACCGGCCGACGCGCGTGACGCGTGGGTCATCCGGCGTCTTGAAAATAAGGCGCCCCTCGGTATCCCGCTTCTCGACCAGGTGCTGCATCTTTTCTGCGCCCACCACCATGGTTCTGAATTTAATCATCCTGAACTTTCCGCCGTTTTCTCCCACCCGAGTCGGCCGGTAAAAAACCGGCCCGGGGCTGTCAAACTTGATTGCCGCGCCAATTACCCCAATTACAGGCAGGGCAAAAGGCATCAACAGCAGCGTCATCAGCAGGTCAAAACCGCGCTTGATCATGCGCTGGTATTCGGATAAAGCCGGGGCGCGCAGGTCCATCATGGGAATCCCGGCAAAATCCTGCACGGAGGCCCGGTGCAGGGTTAACGAGAAGTAATCGGGGATGACCCACACTTGCACGGGCAGATCGTGCAGTACCCCCACCACCTCCAGCAGCCGTTGGTGGGCCGAGAGGGGCAAAGCGATCACTACATCGTTGACTTTTAGCTTAAGAATGACCTGGCGCGCCAGGTCAAGCGACCCGAGCACCTCTTTACTATAGTCCGCCTGTTTCTTAGGATCATCATCCAGAAAGCCGACCAGGCTCAGGCCAAGGGAGGCCTGCTCGATGAGCATAGCTTGCATCCGGCGACCGATCACACCTGCCCCCAGGATCAAAACACGCCGCGCCCGGCTGCCCGGGAACACATTCCAGCGGAAGGCCAGGCGAACGGCCACCCGCCAGATCAGCATAAACAAGAACCCGAGTAAAACAAAGACGAGGAACAAGAATCGCGAAATATCACGGAAGGAAAAGTACAGCACGCCTGCCATAGCCACCGCAGCCAGGAGCATGCCCATGGTCAAGGTGCTGAATTCATTGGCAATGCGCAGGTTGCGCCGTCCATCATATAATGAAAAAATTAATAAGACAGCCACCCAGATGCCCGGGAAAATTACATACAGCGGCCAGGGAATAATCACCGGGGCGCCAATTTCCTGCAGAAAAGGCAAAGTGTTCAACGGGTAGCGCAGGACGGCCGCCAGGAACAGCGCAATCGCCACCAGGATGTAGTCCAGGAAGATGGAAAAAACGGCGAAATTAGCGGAAAACCTGCGAAACATAGCCTTTCTTAATTATTTTACTCAAATTTCAATAAACCTAAAGCCTGCAAAGCCACCAAAACATTGTATTTTTTCATCTATAAAATTTTCCCGAGCAAGACTCACCTTGGCCGGTGGTACCCGTGTTCACTGCTTTTTCTACCCAATTTCCATAGCCAATTTTAAGCTATCACGCCATTCCGGTAACATAAGACCAAAGGTATCAATAAACCGGTCACATCTCAGGGCAGAAAATAGCGGCCGTTTCGCCGGGGTTGGAAAATCTGAAGTAAGTGCTGGAACTATTCCTTTAGCCAATTGTTCATTCCGCCTCGGATCATTTTCCAGGATCATACGCGCCCACTCGTACCTGGAGGTGGAACCCGACCCTGTAACATGGTATAACCCCCGCCGTTCGTAAAACCAATGAGTTCCAGTTTCTTTTCGCTCCGCCAGGACTTGCCCGGTGATCTCCGCCAACATTCTGCACCAAGTAGGGCTACCTACCTGATCATTTACAATTCTTAATACGGGCTGTGAGTGAGCTAATTTTAATACCTTGGTTACGAAGCTTTCTTTGCGCAGACTATACACCCAACTGGTGCGAAAAATCAGGAAAGCTCCTCCGGTCTCTCGAATAAGGCTTTCTCCGGCCAATTTGCTTTTCCCATACACATTGATGGGATTTGGAGGATCAGTTTCAAGATAGGCGCTGCCTTTTTCACCATCAAACACATAATCAGTCGAGTAATGGATCAGCACGGCTTTCAATCGAACAGCTTCTTCAGCCAGGACGCCAGGCGCGATCGCATTGATTGAATAAGCGAGTTCCTGTTCTTCCTCTGCCTTATCTACCGCCGTATAAGCCGCTGCATTCACAATAACATCCGGGCAAACGTCTCTGACCAGGCCCTTGATGTTTTCCGGGGAACCAAGATCCACCTGGGGGTAATCCACCGCTACCAGTTCGCCAAGAGTTGCCAACGAGCGGTTAAGCTCCCAACCTAGTTGTCCCGTTTTTCCAAAAAGCAAAATCTTCATTCGTCAGCCAAAGATAAGAGATATGCCCCATAGGTATTGGTCTTCATTTGGTCAGCCAGGCTTTTTAATTGGCGCCGGTCGATATAACCCAGACGATAAGCGATTTCCTCCGGGCAAGAGATCATCAATCCCTGCCTTTGTTCAACTGTCTGAACAAAATTTGCGGCTTGCAGGAGAGATTCGTAGGTCCCGGCATCCAGCCAGGCTACCCCGCGTCCAAGGATTTTAGCGCGCAATGTATTTTGCACCAGGTAGAATCGCAGCAGGTCGATGATTTCCAGCTCGCCGCGCGAGGAAGGTTTTAAGGTCCCGCCAAATTAGCTGCCTGGCCATCAAAAAAATACATGCCTGGGACCGCATATTTTGAACGAGGTATGGCAGGTTTTTCTTCCAGGCTGATCACATGGTCGTTCTCATCTACCTCAACTATTCCATACCTTTGCGGGTCAACCACCGAATAGGCAAAAATTGCCGCCCCTTGTAATGTTTTGGAGAGAGACTCAAGCTCTGCAACCAGTCCGGTGCCATAAAAAATGTTATCCCCCAGGATAAGGCAAACAGATTCTCCCTGGATAAAATCTTTCCCAATCAGAAACGCATCCGGTAAACCACGTGGCTCATCCTGTTCCTTATACTCAAAATGTAGTCCCCACTGACCTCCGGATTCCAGCAGTCGTTTGAAGAGGGGCAAATCTTCACGGGTACTGATAATCAGAATTTCTCTGATTCCAGCCAACATCAACATCGAAAGTGGATAATAAATCATCGGCTTGTTGTAAACCGGAAGGAGCTGTTTGCTCACCGAAAGGGTAATTGGATAAAGGCGTGAGCCACGGCCGCCGGCCAGGATGATTCCTTTCATTCGCGCCTCTTTATATTTAGTTGACCGGAAAACGCTTGGCTATTCATAAAGCTCGGCCTCTTTGAAACTACAACCCCGCGAGTCCTTCTGGGAAATAATTGGCAATTGATCATTCGCTAAGGGCCAGGTTATGTTGACCTGAGGGTCGTTCCAAAGCAGCGTCCGCTCCCATTCAGGTGCGTAGATATCAGTGGCCTTATAAAAGACTTCAGCCCACTCGCTGAGTACATAAAAACCATGGGCAAAGCCAGGGGGAACCCAAATCTGTCGTTTATTTTCAGCAGAGAGGATATGCCCGTTCCATTTTCCGCAGGTTGGCGAGCTTTTACGTAAATCTACGGCCACATCGTATACTTCCCCAGCAGTCACACGGATCAACTTCCCCTGCGCCTGGCGAATCTGGTAATGCAGCCCACGGATTACACCCTGGTGCGAGCCGGATTGGTTATCCTGAACAAAATGAGTTGGGATTCCAGCTTTAAAGAAATTTTTCGCCTGGAAAGTTTCACAAAAATAACCGCGTTCGTCAGAATAAATAACCGGGTCGATTAAAATGACGCCCTGAATTTCTGTGGACTCAAATTTCATCACCAGTTTTTACCTTTCGTTTTATTAAATGAAAGTGCAAGTCTGATGCAAAACATCCCTTTCCCTCCTGATGTCAATCTCTTTTTGATTTCACATCAAACTTATTTTACTCGAATCTCAACAATCCCAAAGCCTGCAATACCACCAAAACCCCAAAGCGTGGATAACCCAATAGATACCTGCGCCACAAACGGCGCGGCTCACTGACCAACCGGTAAAACCATTCCAGTCCATTGCGCTGTACCCAACCAGGCGCCTGGCGTTTGTTCCCCGAAAGAAAATCAAAAGCCGCCCCAACTCCGACCAGCACCGGCACGTTCAACCGGTCAATGTATTTGCTCATCCAGATGTCCTGACGGGGGCTGCCAATCCCCACCCAGACGATATCCGGGTTGGCGGTCCGGATGCGGGCTTGCTCGGCTTTAACCTCCTCCGCGGTCAATTTTCGGAAAGGCGGGGAATCCACGCCCACCACTTGCAGACCCGGATATTGCTGCTGGAGCACAGCCGACAATTTTTCTGCGACACCAGGCGCTCCGCCATAAAAATAATGCCGGTAGCCCTTTTCGACGCCCTGCTGGCAGACCTTCCGCATCAAATCCGGGCCGTACACTCGCTCGACAAAGCAGAATCCTTTGGAGCGCAGAAGCCATACAATCGCCATGCCATCCGGCGTGGTTAGCCCGCTGTGATTATAGATATCCCGCAGATCGGAGTGATCGTAGCACTCCATGATGGTGTGAGCGGGGGTTACACAAATATAGTGAGGGTCCTGGGAGCAGATCCAGGAATTGACGGCTTGTAATGCGTCGGCCATTGTAATGGCGTTGACGTGTACACCCAGGATGTTGCCTGTTGGTAGATTAGGGCCATTCATCAGCGTCGAGTTACTTTATTCCCATCATCTAAACCATTTAAGGGTTTCTTGGGGAGAAACTCGCTTACGATTCATAATTTCTTTACGCCAATTCTTTAAACGCGGCCAATTTTTCTTCACCATTCCAATGGCCTTTAATGAGGTGCGCTCATATGCAAATAAATACGCTAATATTTTTATGTCATACCAAAGAATAGGCAGCCAATCCCTTCGCCAGCCTTCTTTTGTTTCATTTTTCAAGAGAAGGAAATACCGGTTCTTAACCGCATCGAGACGGATTTCCGTTGAAAGCCCTTTACGTTTTCCTGGCCGAAATTGGCGATCATGAAAGGCAACCGCCTTTGGGGTATAAACACATTTCCATCCCAACAGTCGCGCTCGCCAGGCAAGATCCAAATCTTCCTTGTGGGCAAAAAAAGCCTCATCAAAATATTCGCCGTTTATTTTAATATCATCTAACATCTCTCGACGATAAAGGGGGGCCGAGCCATCCACACCGAAAACCTCACCTGAAGAATCATACTGGCCCTGATCTATTTCGCCATGACCGCGTAAGTACTGTCGCCGTTTGCGGTCAATAAACAGTCCGGTCGAGTTCGATCAGATTGTTGGTTGTGGTTGGCGTGCCAAGAAGCAATTTTCCTGCCGACATGCCATTGCGCGGATGCGCTTCAAGTTCTTCGACCATCGCTGCAAGATAGCCAGGTTGAAGCTGGATATCCGGGTTGAGCGGCATGTAATATGGAGTATTTGAAGATTGAATGGCCCGGTTGTGCGGAGCACAGAAACCTTGATTTGTTGTGTTCTGGATTATTTTTGCCTGAGGGAATAACTTTGCCACAATCTGTAAAGAATCATCATGTGAGTTATTATCGACTACAACCAGTTCGATATCTACATCCCTCAAGTTCAATAAAGCCTCCAGGCAGGTTGGGAGGTACTTTGCACTGTTCCAGGTAACTAATCCAATTGTGATCACCGCCTCATCTCTTCAGATAGGCCTTGGACAATATAACCGAAGGAAGAAGATTGCTTGAACCCTGTTCACTCTATTTAGCGCCTAAGGTTGACCATCAGATTACTTATTTAAAGAAATGAAAAATCTTTCACCAGAATTGTGGAATGGTAAGGAGGTTCTCATCCAACCCCACGAATTAAATATAACTCTTGCTAAAGGTCGCCCCCCCATCATTAAGAGTTTTGCCAAAAACAAGTTAGGGTTTCGTGGGTTTATATCTATGGCTGCTTGCATAAATTTATTAGCAATTTCTTGATCTCCATCCAACCATTGCCGCAATCCATATTTTACAAGGAGCCAGGACCTTATCGAAGAAGGCAACGATTGAAATCGCGGCGAGGAGACAATATATTGCTGAGTATCTCCATAGCCTTTTATCTGTTTTCTACGCTGGAATGACATACTAGTACGATGAATCCGATAATACCCTAAAGGGATATTAATATATTCAAAATATGCAATTTCAGCAACTTTGATCAGGCATTCCCAATCCTCCATGCCAGAACGCCTTGGAAAACCACCCGCCTTTTCTAAAACTGATTTGCGCCATAAAAGCGCATGAATGGGGATAAAATTCCGCTGGACCAAGTGGCCATATATATCACCTCTCGGTTGAGCAGCTTTCGAGTAATAAGTGCCTTTTAAATTTCCTTCTATATCAGTCAAATAGAGATTCGAATAAGTTACTCCTAGCGTCGAATCCTTTAATAATGGTTAAATCTTTCTATTGATCAATTCAGCCGATAACCAGTCATCATCATCCAAGAATTGGATAAACTTACCCATACTGGCTTCTATTCCTGTATTCCGTGCAATACCAAGACCCTGGTTTTGTTGATAGAAATAACGAACTCCGTGAAATTGGTTTACCAAATTATAAGTCTCTGCAGTAGCCGATCCATCATCCACAACTACAACTTCAATTGATAGATATGTTTGATCTATTGCACTCTTTATAGCCTGCATTAACCAAGATGGCCGATTATAGGTAGGAATAATTATCGAAACCACAGGATTTATGTAGATTTTAGAAAAATTTTGGATTCGAAAAACAATAGAAATTACTAGACTGCCCTAAGTTTCAAATATCTGTGGTAAAGTCGATACCCTGGAAGTAAAAGCAAGCAGAGAGCAAGCGTAAACACATTCAGATGCGCAAGACGGAGCAGTAAACCATGCCAGCCAGTTGGTAAAGGTATTTGGGCAACAGCTAAAACGACTTGGCGAACTACATAACTATGGAGCAGGCGCTCATTTTGTTGAAGTTTCTGTTTTCGCTTAAAAGCATCAAAAAGGTCAAGATATAAAGTCGCTACATTGACACAGCTTGATAATTCTCCCGCTTCCCCCCCTCTCACACCACTAAAGAGTGAAAGAAGGTCATCAACCGCGATATCGTCCAAAGATGCAGAAGGGAACATATCGTTTAAGGCTCGCACCGAAACCAAACGATGGTTGGCAAGTTGATCCGTTCGGTAACCGCTAGTCACTTGATTTGGATGAATGCGATAAAGCAACAAAGGTTCTGCTAAATTCGCCCCCCAGGTCACTTTTAGAAAACGTATCCATAATTCATAATCCTGCGCCCACCGAAAGGAGGGATCATATGCCATCTGTCCTTGATCCAAAATATGGCGATTTAGCATAACTGTGGGATGAATAAAAGGGTTTTTTAACAAGCTTGCCCAGCGAATCGTCATTGGATCTACAGGCACACGACCAATCCCTAGCCGTTTACCGGTTGAATTGATCCGAATGCAGGCCGATCCACATATTCCAATATCAGGATGGGCACGTAAGAACACCACCTGCTTTTGCAACCGGGTTGATAAGGCTATATCGTCGGCATCCATTCGAGCTATGAAATGCCCACGTGCTTCTTGCAGCCCACGATTGAGCGAAAGAGTTAAACCCAGGTTTATCTCATTGCGAATTACTCGCAATCGGGGATCACTCAACCTACAAAGGAAATCATCCGAACCATCTGTTGAACCATCGTCAATAATAATGAATTCGAAATTTGTAAAAGTCTGTCCTAAAATACTTGCCACTGCTTGTGGAAGATAAGACAGGTCGTTATAAGATGCCATCAGAACGGTTACTTCAGGTCTATCAGACAATCCTCATGCCTTTCCAGCCATAATCCCAGACAAAGGAATGTCCACTGTTCTTGGGGAGCGAGCCATTTCAATCTTACATCAATGGATGGAAAAAGTGCACGCAACGGTCCACCTCGACGGCTGACATGGTTGATTTGGGCGCGCACCGTTGGCTTGTACACCCAATTTCTTAATGGGGCGCCGAACCCTTGTTTTCCTCTTCTTCGGATTAAATCGGTCCATAAATCGCTACAAGCCTGGCGCAACAGGATTTTAAGGTCACCTTCCTGGAAGCGTACTTGCCAGGGTAATCCAATCACAAAATCGACCAGGTCAACGTCTAAAAATGGAGCTCGTGATTCAAGCCCATGCGCAAGCGTTGCTCGATCTACCTTAACAAGAATATCACCGGGCAGATAGGAAATTAAATCAAAGTCGGTTGCCCGGTCCATGCCTTTCACTTTCTCATCCGGCTGATAAACAGATTGCAAAGTTGTAGATAAATTACCGGGTGGTTGCATAGAAAAGAGACTTCCCCACTCCCGATTCACACCAGTTGTGAGTGCTAGATGCCGGTCCCAAATATCCGAATAATTGCGATTGACTTTTTCGAACTCTTAATCCTTGCGTTACTGCATCTCGCCACTTTTTCAAAGGGATCCCAGACAGAGTAAGTACTCTCAATCCCATTGAAACGACTTGCAGAAGAGAGCGCTCAACTGCTCCATGATAGCGAGGTTGTTTCCCATAAAGCCACTTGTACCAATCATAACCGCCAAATAGTTCATCACCGCCATCTCCGGAAAGAGCTACTTTTACATTCTGCCGTGTGTACTGCGCCAATAAATAAGTTGGGATATTTGAAGAATCGGCTAATGGTTCATCGTAAACATCGGCCATATTCTCGACCATCTCTGCCAGCGAGATATTCATTTGGATTTCATGGTGGTCAGTATGATACTTATCTGCCACCTGGCGGGCAAAAGGCAATTCATTGATCAAGTCATCGAAACCTACCGAGAAAGTCTGTATCGGTAAATTAGTCGTTTTGGACATTAACGCGACTATCGTTGATGAATCCAATCCGCCGCTTAAAAACGCTCCCACTGGAACATCTGCCACCATTTGACGGCGTACAGCCTGTTCAATCAAAAAACGCAGGTGCTCTACAATTTCACCTGAGGGAATTTGCGTAGTTTGGTCATAGGATGGCTGCCAGTATGAAAATGTTCGGTATTCATCGGCTTCCCAAATCAGTGCATGACCCGGGCGAAGAGTTTGTATATTTTCGTAGATCGTTCGATCTGGCGGAACATAAAGCAATGCCAGATAAGCATTAAGAGAAAGTAAATCCAGCCGCGGCCGAATTAGTCCCGATGCCAATAAAGCTTTTATCTCTGATGCAAATAAAAATTCACCCCGATCAGACGAAGCAAAATAAAAAGGCTTCTCACCAATACGGTCACGTGCTGCAAAGAGCTTTCTCTTGATGGTATCCCAGATAGCAAAAGCGAACTGACCGTTTAGGCGATTAAGCATCGCTTCGCCATAAGCGGCATATGCCTGAAGGATTACTTCAGTATCCGACTGAGTGCGGAAGTGAAAGCCTCGTTCTTCTAATTCGCGGCGAAGTTCCCGGTAATTATAGATTTCACCGTTAAAAGTGATCCAAAAACGACCCGACATTTCTGTCATGGGTTGATTGCCGGTTGAAAGATCAATAATACTAAGCCGACGATGTCCCAAAGCACAACCAGGGGAAAAAGCATAACCCTCGTCATCAGGGCCGCGATGCACTAGTTTAGCAGTCATCCGTTCAATGACCCCCCGGGGAATTTCATTTTGCTCGCTCAGGAAGCCAGTTATGCCACACATTTATGCTAATCCGATCTGGTTAAACACCATTTCAAATCGTTGGTGCCAGGTATGGTCGCGACGAGCCCGTGCCAGCCCTGCCTGACGTATGCGCTCTCGTTCAAGGTCATGACTCAGATAATATTTCGCCTTTTCAACCAACTCTCCTGGTGAACGGAAGGTTTCGATTTCCTTACCGGGCTCAAAAAAATCAGCCAGCTCGTTAAAATACTCGACCAGATAAAATGCGCCGCTCATTGGGGCTTCAAAATCACGCAGGCGTACTTGCTTATCTGGCCCGCCATCCAATGGTTTTTTTGCCAGCGTGGCAAACCCCAGGCTGATCTTACTCCGGCTGTACATCCGGATCAATTCATCATCAGTCAGGGGTCCTCCACAGTTAGCCAGTGGAACATAGTATTCAGGTTTGTGTTTGATCACACGTTTTAAAGTGGAAATCAATTGATTCTGGATATTCTTCAATGGACTGGCGTATCGCCAACCCGGGCCCCATACGCGAACATCGATCCCGGCATCCAATAAATTCCGGACAAACATTGAACGGTTGCCATATCGTTGACCGACAAAAGTGACCTCATATTCGACCGGCACTTCATAAGGATGATAGATTTGTGGGTTGGCAGCTTCCTGGAAGTAAATCGGGTGGGCGCCCACCCGTTCATAATCTCTCAGACGGAATTTTTCTGGCACCAGACAGTAATCGTAGGCTGGGGCTATCTCTTCTACCAAATGGAATTGGTAAGAGGCGTTACAGTACCAATTGACTGTTTTAATCCCCATCGAGCCTATCCCGCGTATCACCTGCGGATCAACATAAGCCGAGTAAAAATAGCTGAAAAATAAATCGACCGGTTTGGTATTGTGGGCGGTGCGCACTTGGTCAAGTAATGCCTCACCAAGGCGTGGGCGGTTTGCCTGTATGAAGGCATATTGCGATAGAGTGATAGGATCGAGATTGTAATAAAATCCACTGTAATCGAAATCAAAGACTATGACGTCATGCCCCAGATCACGTAAGGGCAGGAGCAAATTCATCTCCCATAACTTTGAATCGGGAAGCTCGGCTAGATGGGCTGTACTAGGTGCAGCATAAAAGATTCGCATTATAGTATTATCAGCTATTTGAAGGTAAAGCAATATAATGATTTGATGTATGTGCAATCACTGTCGCCCTAATTCGATAATGAGCGCGTAGAAACTCCAATGCCTGCCAATGAATTGGATAAAAAGCCAAATTCCTTAAAGAGGAATTGCTGGGTTGTATTAATTGTCAAGTCCGCTTTATACCAACGAAAGATGTTCTACACCAAGTTGAAGGTGATATATTGCTCAAACCTGTTTGGGTAAACCAGTCAATTACTTCCTCAGAGGTGTAAGTCCTAGCAATACTTGGGGTTATTGCATCGAAAATATCCAATGCAGCCCATCGTAGATCTCTCAAGGGAAGTATGACCAACCAATTCCTTTCAATACCAAGAATCACCCGTCGAATAATCTGAATATGTCGTAATAACCAGAATAAGGGCGAAATAATATAGGCAGAGAAAAATGCATAAATTAATGCCGGGAAATATCCCAGCATAGGTTTGATCCAGTTTATCAACTTGCGAAACCGGGCGACTGACGCATAATCATAGAATTCACCCTTAGGATAAACACAAATCGCCATCCAACCCCCGTCTTTCAACCTTTGGTTGATGCTCTTCATACCCGAAATAGGGTCTGGTATGTGGTGCAATACACCAATCGAATAACACCCAT
Source organism: uncultured Chloroflexia bacterium (assembly GCA_963820415.1). Taxonomy (GTDB): domain Bacteria; phylum Chloroflexota; class Anaerolineae; order Anaerolineales; family Anaerolineaceae; genus CAWFZT01. The sequence continues at coordinate 248,067 of CAWFZT010000009.1, forward strand.
CAAAACATTTATCGCGAAACGGGAGTTGGGTAACGTCACCTTGTACAATGAGAACATTTGGATCATCACCCAGATTTTGGTGAGCTTGTTCGACCGCGGAACTAAGATCGATACCCACTGCAATACCCCCTTTGCGGCGAACAACATCAAGAAATCTTCCTGAACCACAGCCGAATTCAGCAATGAGTTTACCGCGAATTTGGCTCTCATTAGTTCCTACGATCGTCTCCCACATATGAGTCGTATGGCCTTCCATCGGCTTGCCCAGATTTTCAGCCTCGAACTGAAGCCTGGGCCATATACTCCATTCGAGTCCAAAACTGGCAGCATAGTCTTGGGCATTGACGAATCTCGGAATTCCTCGAATAATCGGATAGTGCTTTCCAGATGGTGAAGTCAATGTGCCAGAAATTATTTCCCCATTCGGACTACACTCTAACGCGTTTAGAGTAAGCGGTTCTCCGGTAGAAGGACATGCTAAAATATCCAAGAAATGAGGATGCATAATTACTTTGGACCTAAAATAGATGAGCTAATATCATCCTGGGTGGGATTTTAATTCCTTTTGTGCGAATACATGATAACCATAACATAATAGCTGGTTAGATCCCAGATCGATCTTTGAATATTTCTCCAATACTTTCAAAAATAAATAGAATATAATGTTCTCTACTAAATTTTGTGAAACGCCAGTATATTTACGGATAATTTCTGGCGTTCTCCATGTTTCTTGCGCCATGTATTCAAAGAAATTTCCACTTGATTCTAGATCAAGGATTTTAAAGCCAAAATTTGGCAACCAAGTGCGATAGAAATATTGGTTATACCCAGAATAAAAATGAAATGGGGCGAAATGTGTTAAAGAATTAAATGGGGCAGTTAGAATCAACAATCCACCACTTTTTACAAGACGATCGAATTCTCGCAAAGCTGCCAGAGGATCTGGTAAATGCTCAAAAACTTCAATACACATAATGGCATCGAAGGATTGATCTGGCTCTGGAATGTGTGTGATATCACAGATAATATCAAGCTTGGTCTGATCCCAATTCCCCATTTGTAGACCTACTCCGTCCCCCTGTCCATTGTATTGGGCGAAATCCTGACTTACATAATTCAAGTGGGAGCATAACCCTTTATATTTTAGTTCCCCAGCACCAGCATCTAGAATGCGATTTCCAACCGGAACTTTTTTTAAGGTGCCCTCTAACCATTTCTCACGCAGGATTTGATTTTTCTTGCCAATATGAGGGTTCAAAAAACTGTTTTTAATAAGATTTTTCATATTTAACTTTTCCTAAACCAGAATAATCCACATGCATATTCAGCATTTTGCATCGTTTCTGCTTTGATTCCGGGACATAAACGTCCGCGATCATCCTCTGCAGAAAATTCCACCAAATCCAAATCACTAAAGAGTTCGATAATTTTATCAGGGGCATAAACACGATGCGCGTTAAAACATTCTCTCTGCCTTCCCACTGGCAAAGAGAAATACAAACTACCTTTCGGAGCAAGCACACGGGCCAATTCTTTTATTGCCTGACACGTTCCCATCGGATTGAGTGGATCGCCGTAACGTCCTAACCCAATATGTTCCGCGACAGATAGACATGAAAGGGATGCAACCGATCCTGTAGCGAACGGCAGATGAAGAATATCACTAGCAACGCCGATCAAATTATGTATCGGCTCTTCCGGTGGGCGAATATCTATAAACACAACCGGAATAAACGCCGCTATTACTCCTGCCCACTGTAATTGTGAGCCAATGTCTACATGCAAGGAAGGTCGGTCATTAGCAATCTTTTGAGCTGCCCAAATTGCCTGGTGAAGATAATGCCCGCCAACTGGAGTCGTGTTTGTTTGGTCCAGCAAGCACGGATAACTTTCAAAGATCGGTAGATGTTCCCCGAGCAAAATTTCGTATTGATGCCAATTGCTAAAATAACCTGGGATCCTACTCAAGGCTGGAAGAACCCGACGCAAAGGTAACCAACGGTCGATCCAGTTTCGTTCCAGATAGAGCAAACGGCGGAATATTGTCATATATCCCAAGAAATTCTTATTTCCAAAGCATAGGTTTGATCGGAACAAAACAATATTACACTATTATTTATGTGAACTCATAATAGGGATCTTCCCCTCCCCTGAAATTTACCCTGGCTCATAAAAATTCTTATGGCTTCGATTTAAATATGGTCTTAAAATTATTACTAATAACCAAATAAAAAATATTAGTGAAAATGCAACATTCGCGTAAACAACGCCGGTTAATGCCAGGTATTTCGCTCCAATAACATAAAAAAACATCCCTAATATGGCTGTACCGACCTTCGGTAAAAGCAAATCCTTTGACTCTCTTCTGCTCAATAAACTGATAGCCAAAATTTGGCCCGAAGAAAATAAACTTCCCGAAAGAATCAGATACGGTAAAAAGTGAGCCACTTCCAAGTACTCCTTTGCAGCCAGTAAATTCATTAGTGGTCGGTTAATAAATATACTGAGTATAAATATTACTAAACTGGCAAAGAAAAAAATAACTGCTGCATTCAAATTTATCAACGCAGCACGTTTCAGGCGCGTTTGGTCTAGACCATCCCCTGCAATACGAAAAATAAATGGGGTTAAGAATTGCACTACAACTGAAGAGATTAAAACAAGAGGAGTATACCCAATTTGAACCAACAAAGTATATAATCCAACTTCACGGGTATACCCCATGAATTGTAATGACCACCTGTCAAAGGATGATTGTCCCCAGGTGAATATTCCCCAAACGCAAAATGGCCAGCTATAGTGCAATATGGCAAGAATCCATTCCCTAGACTTTCCCATGACTCTTGATAAACGAAGATCTTTATTCCTGGAAATTAAAAAGAAAAATTGTGAAATAAGTACAATACTGGCCGATAAAATATACCCAATCAATGCGGTTGTACTCTGTTTGGGCAAATATAAAAAGAGCATTATGATTAATACCGGCCGTGACCATTGTCCTAATATTTGATGCCAGGCCACAATAATTCTTTGCCTGGATGCCTGTTGAATACAATCGATTGTGGAACTCAAACCAGTTATAATCATCAAAACAGTGGCAGCGATTAAAATACTCTGCCATTTAGGATCCTGGCCAGTCACTTTTAAGAAAATCGAGATGATTAAGGCAATAAAACCGATAACTATTGTTCCGATACTTTGTAAAAATGCGACTGTATTCCAAAATGAATTCTTTTGTCCCTGCTCATTTGCACTTGACCAAAACCGGTAGGTAGCCTGAGATAAGGGGCCAAGAATTATCTGATTAAACATAGTGCTTATTGTGATTCCAAGTGCAAGTTCACCATACATAACCGGGGATAAATAATTGGTAAGTATTTTTATCCCTACAAGACTGCCAACCACGCTAAGAAACTGTCCAACTGAAACAATAATAAATTCTCTGCTCAGTTTTTCTATATCTGATCGGATTAGATTCACGTATTTTTTTGAGTTTATTAGGATATTTGCAAACAACATTCAGTTATGCAATGTTTTTTCTAAAACTAAGAAAAGTATTTCCCATTAATGCGAATTGGGGAACGCCCAAGGTAAACAGTTATTGTTTTGGAGTGATCCTTATAATGTCATCCCGAACAGTAATGTCCAGGTTGGATCTTTGTGATTGAATAAACTCACTAAGTTCTTTTATGCTCGGGTAACTGGGGTCTGTTCCAAAACATCGTGCATCGTCAACAATGATTACGTGACCTTTATCCGAAGCATTCAGTATATGACGAAGTTCTTCAAAGATAGGTGTATCTTTTTCCCCTCTGGCTGTTTCTCCCCCTGAGTAATGTCCGTCAAGCCAAAATATAGTCCTATGATTTATCTTTTCCATTAATTTTCCAATTTCAATGCCGCTGTCCCCTTGTAAGATTTCAATATATTCTACCCTCTTGAATCTCATCCTCGCTTGTTCATATAGATCCTTGCTGATCTCAATTGAATATATTCGGTCGAAATCCGTCTTCATCGCTTCGACCATATCTCCGTAATAGGTCCCCGTTTCCACAAAAACCTTTATGCCATATCTCTTTGCGTATTCTCGAAGTACTCTCTGCTTGTAAATATGCGGTGGAGGCATCGGCTTTCCTTTTCTTTCCCATTTAGCAAATTCTGCTTTCAAACTCCTTTTTACCATCCAATAATGTAGTGGATAATACAAAGGTGTCTTCTTAATGACTTGTTTTACGATTTTTTTCATGGACTTTCCCTATTTGGTGTCAAACAATTACTAATATTTTCCACCGCAATCATACCAAATGAAGTTCCAAAATTTATCGTGTCACTATTTACTAGAATCATTAATACCTACTCTGATTACGAACGCTGATCATTTTTCATTCCCTCTCCATCAGCTCGATCGGATTACCCTTCTAATGGTGCCATCCTTCAATCCATTCCCCTACTATTGTCTTCCTCTCCTCCGGCGATTCTTGCACGACCGCCTCTAAATCCGCATCTACCATAATCCACACGAGCTCTTTGAACTGGTCTTTCAGCGCCTAGCCCAATCCGATGAGTGCTTTCTTCATCCATTCCTCGCCTTGAGATCGATATCCGGGATGTCTTTCTGAAGCTCCTGGAAAGTAGAGTTAGCTTTGCCCATATCCCCCAGGGTTTCGTACCAGCGCCCCAATTGTAACATCCTTTGCCCCCAGCGGTCCGGCAGGGCAATCGTTGCCAACTGCGGCACCAGCTCAACCGCCATGGCCGGGCGGCGGAACATCAAAGGGGCATAATAAAGCTGCCCGAAGGTGTTCGGCCCCCCGATTCCTTGCATGAGATAGCTGTCCAGGGCCTGTTGGCCCAACCCGACCGCCGTGGCCAGGTCTCCCTGGGCAGCCGCCAGTTCTGCCCTGGCCCAATCCAGTTCCAATGGATCGATGGCCGAAGCAGCATAAGCCTGCCCGGCCTGGTCCAGCAGGCGCGCCGCTTCCGCCAGGCGGCCTTCCGCCAGGTAAGCTTCGGCCAGGTTTACGTACTGGGATGTCTCCAGAGCATCGGTTGCCAGGCGGGTTTGCAGATCTTTTGCTGACAGGGGCGCGGCTGGCGGATGGCTCGCACGCCAGGTCTGGTAAAAATTCTGCCGGAAAGCGGTGCTGCGCCAGAAATAGGCTCCCTGCCATTCCGGCTGATCCTGGAGCGCCTGAGCGTAGGCCTGTGCAGCCGCGACCTGGTCGCCGCTTTTTTCAGCGACCACCCCCAGGTTCAGGTAGCATAACGCACAACCCGGAGCGTGCCGGGTAGATTCCAGTAAATTCTTACCTGCCTGGGAAAGGTTGCCCTGGGCGGCGTACAGCGCCCCAAGGTTGGCATAATTAATTGCCCAGGATGGTTCGAGTTGGATGGTTTTTTCCAGGGCTGCGGCGGCTTGCGGCAGTTCCTTGCCTTGATCCTGGGACGCCAGAACGCTGGCCGCCAGCCCCAACTGCTGGTAGGCAATGGTCGATGTGGGGTCGCGCTGGGCGGACTGCTCGAAGACGGCCGCCGCCGCCTGCCACTGGTTGGTGTTGGCCAACTGCACCCCCTGATAGAGGGGAGCAACCAACCAGAGGTCAACCCAGGCGGCCGCGAGGAACAACAATACCCAATACGGCCTGCGCCAGGGTGACCGTACAACAGATTCCCCGGCTTGCGGCTGGCTCAAGGCCGCCGCCAGAGCAATCACCAAAGCCCACAAGCCGATCGGCTCGGTATGGAAACCGTCGAAAATACTTTGCACGCAAAAAGCCAGCAAAGCCGCTGAAGCGCCGGCCACCACGGCTTTCACCTCGCCCTGGGAGTCCTTCAAACGCTGCCACAGACTGCGCACGATGGCAACCACCAGCCAGCCCATCGCCAGCGCCCCCAGGATTCCTCTTTCGGCCAGCAAATTAAATACTGAGCCTTGTGCATGGACATATAATACTTTAGGAGGCACAGAATTAGCTGAGAGAAATGCACTGGCGTAAGTGAAGGGTCCACTGCCCAGCAAGGGTAAACGTAGAAAATCCTGGATGGCCGGAGTCCAGTATTCTTCACGGGCAGACAGGATTGGCCCATGTGAGGGATGCAGCGCCTGGCGATAAAGCAGCCAGGCTGCCACAATCAGGAAAATAACCCCACAAAGGATAAGAATCCCGCTAAGAAATGGGCGGAGTCTCAGCCAGGTTTTTATAAAAACCCTGGTGGCAACTGAGTAACTCTGATAGGCAATAATACCCAGGAATACCAGACCGCTAGCTGCTGCCAGCCATCCAGCGCGAGATGAAGTGAAGAATTCAAGCCCGCCTGCCGCCAATGCCAAAATCCCCAGGGCTATACGACCGTTCAAGTTCCTGGTAAACAACAACCTTGCCAGGCTTAACATAATGGTGATATTCATAAAAACGGCGATCACATTGGCTGAAGCGGGCCGGTAGACTACTTTCGGAATCCATTCGCCCGGGGCGCTCTGCATCCAGCGCAGGTACCATACCAAAACATCCGCCCAACCGATAAACACCAGCACCACACAGGCTAAGAGCAGGCTCTTGATAATTAATTCTACCGGCCAGCCGCGCCCTACCAGATCAGCTACCAGGGCAAAAAAGAAAATCGAGGCAGACATCAAGATCATCTGGTCAAAAGAACGACGCGGGTCGATAGAAGTTGCCACCCCCACCAGGTATACCAGCGTCCAGGCCAGCAGGGGCAGCGCCAGCGGCAGGCGGGTGTGCTTTCCCACCAGAAACCAGGCGACCCCCACCAGGGTCAGCAAAACCGCACTGACCCGCAAGATATCGATGTCTACCAGCCGGTTGTTGGTGCCGTTAAGTAAAAATAGATAGCTGAACCCCAGGAACAGGGCATCTTCTCTCAGCAAATAGATGAAATTAGAACGGGAATTTCTGAGCATTAAAGCTGGGCTTTATAAGCAACGCTCCGCCGCCGCGACATTGCAAGAATGTCGTCAAAAAGGTGTTTTCACCTACATAATTATACGGTAAACTGAATAGAGCACTGTTTACAAATCAGTAATCTGCCATTACCTTACAGTCTGACCAAAAATCCTGATGAAAAGCCATTTACACAACTTTCTTAGGTAATACTTATTCAAATCTGTAAAATAGTGGATTATTTTCTAAAATCCTTCTAGATCCTTGGTATCTATGGGATACTATTTATTATTTCGAGATTGCTCAAAATGGTTATTCGTTGGCGGAATTAGACAACACAACCTGGTAACCTTTGTATCCATTCCTTGTGGAAATTTTTGCAAGAATAGTGCCATTATTGTTGATTGCTCTTCTTGTTTCGAATGTGACTATATTTTTAGCTTTGTATCTATTTATTGTTAAACACAAAAATAAAAGAAACAATATGGGTCATTTCTTTGTTTTTTGACTTGACTTTTTCTCCCTTCCAACTCTTCTTTGTGCCCTTCGGGAATTCACCCCTTACCCTTTCGGGTGCGCTAAAGAGCGTCGGATGCAATGAAGAGCGTATGGTGAATTTTCGGTCCTTAGAATATAATCATAGAAAGACCCAATTCCGTAGATCTAGGTTACCTCTTTTATGAAGCAATTACTACAGAACCTGCGCGACGGAAAAGCAGTCGTGGCGGATGTACCGGTGCCTGGCATACGCCGGGGCATGGCCCTGGTGCACACGGCCGCCTCGCTGGTCTCGGTTGGCACCGAACGAAGTGTGGTGGAATTCGCCGAGAAGGGCTTGGTCGGGAAAGCCTGCTCGCGGCCTGACCTGGTGAGGCAAATGATCGACAAAGCCCGCCGGGAGGGCCTGCTGACCACTCTCGAAGCGGCTTTCAATCGCCTGGACCAGCCCATGGCGCTAGGATATTCTTCCGCTGGCACGATCATCGAAGTGGGCGAAGGGCTGCAGGGATTTCACGTGGGCGATCGAGTCGCCTGCGCCGGGGCCGGATTTGCCTCCCATTCCGAGTACACTCTCGTTCCGCAAAACCTGCTCAGCCTGCTCCCCGAACAGGTCGATTTTAAATCAGCAGCCTTCGCCACCCTGGGCGCCATCGCCATGCACGGCTTCCGGCTGGCCGAGGTGCAGCTTGGTGAACGGGTGGCTGTCATCGGTCTGGGGTTGCTGGGACTTTTGACCGCTGGCATTGCCCAGACAGCCGGCTGCGTCGTGTGCGGGTTCGACCTTGACCCGCGCCGGGTCGAGCTGCTCGGGTCCATGGGCATGACTGCCTCCATACGGGAAAATGCCGAAAGCCTGGGAGGCGCTTTCACCCACGGGCGCGGGTTTGACGCCGTGTTGATCACGGCTGACAGCCGCTCGGATGATCCAGTCAACCTGGCAGGCGCCTTGGCGCGTGACCGCGCCCGGATAGTAGCGGTCGGCTCGGTGGGATTGAATATCCCCCGCAAGGTGTATTACGAGAAAGAACTGTCCTTTTTTGTTTCACGCTCTTATGGCCCGGGTCGCTATGACGCCGAGTATGAGGAAAGGGGCCGGGATTACCCGATCGGCTACGTACGCTGGACCGAAGGTCGCAACCTGGAATCCTTCATCGATCTCCTGGCCGCGCAAAAGTTGGACGTCCACCCACTGATCACACATTCTTTTCCATTGATCAGGCTGACCAGGCCTATGAACTAATTTCGCACAACCAGAATAAAGAATCAATTCTAGGCGTGCTGCTCACCTATCCCCAGGAAAGCCTGCTAACCCAGCGTATCGACAACCCGCTCGTTCCAAGAGCGTCGAAACCGGCCGCCGGCCAGCTTTCCTTGGGCGTGTTGGGGGCGGGGAATTACGCCAGCGCCATTTTTCTACCAGTCATCCGGAAGGCTGGCGGCATCTCATTAGCCGGTGTTGTATCCGCCTCCGGCCTGAGCGCCCGGCATGCCGCCCAACGTTTTGGCTTCGTTTTCTCCAGCTCATCTGAGCAAGATATCCTGGAAAACCCCGAGATCAACGTGGTGACCATCTTGACCCGCCATAACAGCCATGCCCGCCTGGCGTTGGCTGCCTTGCGCCTGGGAAAACATGTGTACTGCGAAAAGCCCCTGGCTATCCACCCTGAAGAGCTAGCGGAAATTGCTGCTTTCCTGCACAGCGAAGAGCATCCCGTATTGACGGTCGGGTTCAACCGCCGGTTTGCCCCCATGGCGATCCAGCTTAAAGAGTTCCTGGGCGAACGCAGTGAACCCCTCGTGGCTTATTACCGGGTCAATGCCGGCTATCTACCCCTCAACCACTGGCTGCATGCTCCTGAAGTGGGCGGGGGACGGATCATCGGCGAAGGGTGCCATTTTGTGGACTTCCTCACTTTCCTCGTCGGGTCCCCACCCATCTCGGTCAGCGCCCAGGCCCTGCCAGACAACGGGCGCTACCAGCAGGATAACGTCGTCCTGACCTTGACCTTTAGCGATGGATCGATCGGTACATTACATTATTTGGCCAACGGGGATAAAAGCTTCGCCAAGGAGCGGGTCGAGGTTTTCTGCGGCGGCCAGGCAGCCGCCCTGGATGATTTCCGCACGCTCGAGCTGGTAAAAAACGGCAGCCGCAAAGTTACCCGTGCCCCGCTGCGCCAGGACAAGGGCCACCGCCGCGCCTGGGAAGTTTTTCTATCTGTTGTCCGCCAGGGAGGCAAACCACCCATCCCCTACTCCCACCTGCTTGGGGTCACCCAGGCAACCTTTGCCGCTACGTCCGCCCTCAAAGAAGGCCGCCTAGAGCCAGTACCAGTGACGATCCCTTAGAATGTCCTTTTTAAACCATCCTCTTCTTATCCTGCGGGCCGCCCGGGAGTTGGGCTTCGAGCAGACTTCCCTGAATATACTTTACCGGCTAGGGTTGAAGAGCGGATATTTTCGAAAAGTCACCCCTGCCCGGTCCATTGATCTGCCTGAAAAGCTTCCTGCCAGGTTCTTTCTTCCAACGCCGTCCCGTGAAGCCCTAACCGGGTTGCTTGGGGCGTCTGCTCAAGCAGTAGTGGACGAAGCGGATGAGTTGGCTGTTGGCCGGGTGCGCCTGTTCGGCGGGCCTCCGCTTTCACTGCAATTAGAACCCGGGAGAGACCTGCGCCACTGGACCGCTTACGAAAACCACCAGGTTGCCTGGGGCGTCGAAGACGTAAAGTTCCTATGGGAACCTGCCCGTTTCGGTTGGGCGTTTTTACTCGGCCGGGCGTATTGCCTGACCGGTTCCGAAGCCTATGCGCAGCTTTTCTGGCAGCTCACCGAGCGGTTCTTGGAAGGTAACCCGGTTAACCTGGGGCCGAATTGGACCTCCGGGCAGGAAGTGGCGCTGCGCCTGATCGCCCTAACCTTTGCGTTACAGGTTTTTTCGGATTCAGCTCAAACCACTTTGGAACGGAAGCGCCGTCTCATCCAGGCTGTGGCTGACCACGCAGCCCGTATTCCTCCCACCCTCATTTATGCTCGCTCGCAGAACAACAATCACCTAGTCAGCGAAGCAGTCGGTCTGTACACTGCAGGTGTCCTGCTGCCTGACCTCCCCGAAGCCGTGCGCTGGCGTGAACTGGGCTGGCGCTGGCTCAACCACGCCCTGCAAACCCAAATTTCCGGAGATGGCGCCTACATCCAGCACAGCACCAACTACCACCGTCTGATGCTCCAGGCAGCCCTCTGGGCGGATTTACTGTGCAGGCAGTCTGGCGAAACTTTTCCGCGACAGACTGTTGAAAAACTGGCGGCTGCTACCCGCTGGTTGCTGGCGCTGCTCGACCCCCTATCCGGCCAGGCGCCCAACCTGGGCCACAACGACGGCTCTTATATCCTTCCCCTGGCCGCGGGCGGATATGCGGACTACAGGCCGGTGCTCCAGGCTGCATCCCGTGCCTTTCTCGGCCAATCCTGTTTGACGCCCGGCGCCTGGGATGAGTTGAGTCTGTGGTTGGGGTTGGAAAGCTCTCAGCCAGCAGTGTCCAACTCTCAGCTAGTAGCTCTCCGATCTGAGTCTTCTGTCGCCAGTCATCAGCCGCCAGTTAATCGATCCGTAACAAGCAACAATCCTCAATCAGAAATCCTAAATCCTCAATCAACAATCAGAAATTCTCAATCCTGGGCTTACCTGCGGGCAGCGCAGTTCACGAGCCGGCCGGGCCACGCAGACCAGTTGCACGTTGATATGTGGTGGCAGGGTCAGAATATCGCCCTGGATGCAGGGACTTTCCAGTACAATGCCGCGCCTCCCTGGGAAAATTCACTGGCTGGCACAAGTGTCCACAATACGATCACGGTCGATGGCAGGGACCAGATGCAGCGCGCCGGGCATTTCCTTTGGGTAGATTGGGCGCAAGCTTGCTTCTTGACAGAAGAAGCGCCGAACATCCTGGCAGCCGAACACAGCGGCTACAACCGCCTGGGCATCCTCCACCGCCGCAGGTTGCTTCAAATCGACCCGCTCCGCTGGCAAGTCAAGGATGACCTGCTGCCTACCAGGCCAGGGCAAAACGTCCACTGCTTCACACTGCACTGGCTTCTACCCGATTGGCCCTGGGAAATGGAAGAATCCAAGATCAGTTTATCAGGCCCAAATCGAAAGATAACCCTCGTGGTTACACTTTCCGGAGATAGCCGACAGGTTAAAATGATCGGAGTCCAGCTTATTCGCGGCGGAAAAGCGATCTCAGGCTCTCCGGAATGCCCGCCAGTGCTGGGCTGGTATTCACCCACCTACGGGGTAAAGCTCCCGGCCCTTTCTTTGCGCTGTTCCTTCGAGGGAAAAGCTCCTATTATCTTACTAAGTGAATGGATCCTCTCACCTGGCCAATCCTAAACTCCGTAGATAGAGTAAAATCACACCATGCATATTTTGCTGATTCACCAGGCCTTCGCTACCCTGGACGAAGCCGGAGGGACGCGCCACCACGAGCTGGCCCGCTTCCTGGTAAAACGCGGCCACCAGGTGACCATCATCGCCAGCCAGGTCAGCTATTTAACCGGCAAAGAAAACGATCCAAAACCAAATCATCCAGCCGAACCGGGCATCACCATCCTGCGCGCGTATACCTATACTGCTCTACACCGCAGTTTCATCCACCGCATGGCCAGCTTTCTTAGTTTTATGCTTTCCTCTTTTTTTCTGGGTCTGCGTGTACGCAAAGTTGACCTGGTGTGGGGCACTTCACCGCCGATTTTCCAGGGCATCTCTGCCTGGCTGCTGGCGTGCCTCAAGCGCGCCCCTTTCCTGTTCGAGGTGCGCGACCTCTGGCCGGCTTTTGCCATCGCAGTAGGTATTTTACGCAATAAAATTCTGATCCGCTCCTCTTTATGGTTAGAAAGTTTCCTCTACCGCCAGGCTGACTGCGTGATGGTCAACTCGCCTGGTTACATCGCTCACGTCAGGGGGCACGGCGCCCGCCAGGTCGAGTTGGTCCAGAACGGGGCTGACCCGGATATGTTCAATCCAGCGGTAAATGGGGATAGATTCCGCCGTGACCATAATTTACAGGATAAGTTCGTTGTTCTTTACGCCGGCGCGCATGGCATGTCGAACGACCTGGGGGTGGTACTGCAGGCCGCCAATTTATTGCGCAATGAACCAGCTATCCACCTGGTGCTTATCGGCGACGGGAAAGATAAACCTGCCTTACAGGCCAGGGCTAAAGACATGAATCTGACCAACCTGGTCTTTGTTCCGCCAGCGCCCAAAGCCGAAATGCCCGCCGTACTGGCAGCGGCCGACGCTTGCATCGCTATTCTAAAACCAATCGAACTGTATAAAACTACCTATCCCAATAAAGTGTTTGATTACATGGCTGCCGGGAGGCCCGTTGTGCTGGCAATTGATGGTGAAATCCGCCAGGTGCTAGAATCGGCCGGCGCAGGTATTTTCGTCAAACCTGGCGATCCCCAGGCAATGGCCCAGGCCATCCAATCCCTGGCTTTAGAGCCGCAAAAAGCGCGCCAGATGGGACTGGCTGGACGCAGTTATGTGGAAAAACACTTCAGCCGGGCTGAATTAGCCGAAAAACTTGCTTTACTTCTGGAAAAAATGGGAAGGGAAAATGACTGAGAAAATACTGGTGGTTGAAGATGAGCTGACTTTGCAGGAGACCCTGGCCTACAACCTGAAGCGCCAGGGGTATGAAGTAGAAACCAGTGGAAACGGTTTGCAGGCATTGGAGCTTGCCCGGCGCGACCATCCCGATTTAATTCTACTGGACATCATGTTGCCGGGCATGGACGGTTTTGAAGTCTGCCGGGTGCTGCGCCAGGAAATGACGACCCCGATCCTGATGCTGACAGCCAGGGACGATGAGATCGACCGCGTGGTGGGCCTGGAGGTTGGCGCGGACGATTATCTCACCAAACCCTTCAGCATGCGTGAGCTGATGGCACGCGTGAAGGCATTACTACGCCGCGTACGTTTGATCCGCCAGGAAATCGGGCTTTCCAACGCCGCCCTTGCCGAATCTGAACTCATAGGTTTTTGACGACCTGACCATCAATGTCTCTCGCCGTGAAGTGGTCCTGAAAGATGTGGCCTTGAGCTTAAAGCCGCAAGAATATGAACTGATGCTTTACCTGGCCCAACACCGCGGCCGGGCGCTTTCCCGCGAGGCCATTCTCGAAAATGTATGGGGCTGGGAATACACCGGCGACAGCCGCACGGTAGACGTTCATGTACGCTGGCTGCGCGAAAAGATCGAAATCGATCCTGCCAATCCCCGCCGCATCGTGACGGTACGCGGGGTTGGCTACCGTTTTGAAGGGTGATCCAATGAGGGTCAATTTCCGCTGGCGTGTGGCGATTACCTATGTTGGCCTGCTGATCTTTGCTATGGGGGGTCTGGGGTGGTTCCTTTCCAATTATTTTTACCAGAGCTACCTGGAAACGGTGCGCTCCCAACTTTTTTCAGAAGCCCGACTGCTGGCCAACCAGGCCACTCCTCTTTTACAGGAAAATCCTCCTTACACCCAGCTCACCCGGCTTGCGACCAGTGAAGCCAGCCAGTTGAACGAACGTGTCACCCTGATATTACCGGATGGCAAGGTAATTTATGATTCGGTCGCCGATCCGGCCCAGATGGAAAACCACTTGAACCGCCCGGAAGTGCAGAAAGCCCTCCAGGGGCAGGCAGATTCGGAAATCCGTCAGAGCGATACGTTGAAAATTCGCGAATTATATGCAGCAACTCCAATTCTATCGGGCAGCCAGGTGATCGGGATTTCTCGACTGGCAGTCTCTTTGCAACAAATTGACGACCGTATGGCGGTAATCCGGCAAACCATTCTGGCTGCCGTGTCTGCCGCCATTATTTTGGCCATCTTGTTGGCGCTGGCGCTCAGTAGCTACACCACCTATCCTCTCAGGCAGCTTACGAAATATGTGGTTCGCCTTGGGCGAGGTGAAAAAGCATTGTCTATATTCGGTACGCGCAACGATGAGATCGGCCAGCTCGAGCAGGCATTCACCGAAATGTCTTCTCAACTTAAGACCCAAATCGATGAGTTGCAGAAAGAACGCGGTACTTTGACCGCTGTGCTCGCCAATATGACTGACGGGATTTTAATTGTCGACCAGCCAGGCAACGTGCAGCTTATCAACCTCGCTGCCCAGCGTATGTTTAAGGTCAATGAAACCGAAGCGCTTGGCCATTCGCTGATCGAAGTTGTACGCAACCACCAGGTAGCCGGGTTATGGCGAAAAAGCCAGGCGACCGGCGAGCAGCAAACCACCATCCTTGAAACCAGCCCCGACCGGCTGCTTGTGCAAGGAATCGCCACCCCGCTGCAGCAGAGCCTGCCAGGCAGCAGCCTGCTCGTATTCCAGGACCTGACCCGTATGCGCCGGCTTGAAATGGTGCGGCGTGATTTTGTCAGCAACGTGTCGCACGAGCTGCGCACCCCGCTGGCCTCGTTAAAAGCCTTGACAGAAACCCTGATGGAAGGCGCCCTGGAAGACCCCCCGGCAGCCCGGCGCTTTCTCACCCGTATGGAAGGTGAGATTGACAACCTGACTCAAATGGTACAGGAGCTGCTCGAGCTTTCTCGGATCGAGTCCGGTAAAGTTCCCCTCGAACGCCGGTCGATCACCCCACTGGAACTGCTTACGCCGGCGGTCGAGCGCATGCAGTTGCAGGCCGAACGCGCTGGTTTAGACATCGCCCTGGAGTGCCAGGCTGATCTTCCGCCAGTCAGCGCCGATCCCACCCGTATAGAACAAGTTTTAGTGAACTTGCTGCATAACGCAATCAAATTTACTCCGCCAGGCGGAAAGATCACCGTTTCTGCCTACCACGAAGGCGCCAGTGTAATTATTTTTGTCAAAGATACCGGGGTGGGAATTTCCCCGGATGCGCTGCCGCGCATCTTCGAACGTTTTTACAAGGCAGACCGGGCGCGCTCGGGCGGCGGGACCGGGTTAGGGTTATCCATTGCACGCCACCTGGTGGAAGCCCATGGCGGGCGGATCTGGGCGGAAAGTATGGTCAGCCAGGGCAGCACGTTTTACTTCTCGATTCCGCTGGCTTAGTTGGTAGCACGAGAGAAAGACAACGCATTCTTAATCGAACCATAACCCCAGTTTACCAAACGTTAACATCCCCTTCCCACGCAGTTAAACTCCGTTTGTTATCATGACACTGATAAAAAATCAAATCAAACGGAGAAGAAAATGTTTCAAAAATTTTACAAAGTCCTGGTTGTCCTTATCCTGGCAGCCGTAACCATAAGTGCATGCACCCCCGTCTCTGCTGCCACCCCACAAACGGTCGAAGTCACGCGCATCGTTGCCGGCACTCCCGAAATCATCGAGATCACCTCAACTGCCGCTCCTACCCAAACCCCCCAACCCATTGCACCGACCTCCCTTCCTGCCGGCTCGATCCAGATTAATGCCGCCGGTGCCACTTTCCCCCTGCCCCTTTACACTCAATGGACCTATGCCTACCAATATGTGGATCCTTCAGTAGCCATTAACTATCAGGGCATCGGCTCCGGCGGTGGAAAGAAAGCTATCATCGATGGCACGGTCGATTTCGCTGGTTCAGACTCATTCCTGCTCGACACTGAATATGCTGCCGGTAAAGACCTGCAGATGTATCCCATCGTTGCCAGCGCAGTCGTGCCGATCTACAACATCAAGTGGAATATCGACGCTAAGGCCACTCCTGCCCCGGTGATTGCCCCAATGGTATTGGACCGCAATACCCTGGTGGGTATCTATAACGGCACAATCACTATGTGGAATGATCCGGCCATCGTCGCTCTCAATCCTGATCTGAAGGTCTTCCTTCCGGCTGCCAAGATTACCGTCGTGCATCGCTCCGATGGCTCGGGCACGACCGAAATCTTCACCAAAGCTTTGACTTCCTTCAGCCCAGACTGGAAAGCCGGCGGGGCTTCAGCCGTGCAGTGGCCGGTGGATAAACTCGGTAACGGCGTCGGCGCCAAGGGTAACCCTGGCGTGGCTGGCGCAGTGCTCAACTCACCCAACTCAATCGGTTACGTTGAAATCTCCTACGCCATTTCAAACAGTATCCCCTTCGTCAAAATGGTCAATAAGGCCGGCAAAACTGTGGTTGCCAACGCCGCCAGCCTGGCCTCCGCCATGAACGATTTCGCCAATAGCTTCTCAGACAAACTGACCAACACCATCGTCGATGCTCCTGGGATTGCCTCCTGGCCCATCGCAGGTTATACCTACCTGATCCTGCATACTACCAGCATGACCGACTGCGTCAAAGCACAAAAAATTCTCGAATATATCCGTTGGACGCTGACTGACCCGACTGCAGCTAAACAGGCTTCCGCCCTGGGTTATTCGGTCCTGCCCGCCGATGTACAGAAACTTGTCCTTGCCAAGCTTGCCGCAGTGACCTGCAACGGCAACCCGATGATGAAGTAATTTTTTGAAGCGCAGGTTGCCCCAGATGGGCGCAGATATAGATCTAGAATCTGCGCCCATCTGCGCGTTCACTGTAGCGAATTAGAAGACTGATTTATGCAAAAGTTAAGCAAGTTCTCCCCTTCGAGATCAAGGAGTGCCCGCCTTTCGCGTATCCTTCGCCACGGAGATCGCCCCTGGCAGGCGCTGATCATCAGCATGTCTGTGTTGGTGCTGGTACTCGCGCTGGCAATCGGTTGGATGCTCTGGCAGCAATCCGCAAATGCGCGTGCCCTGTTTGGCTGGAAGTTCATCCAGCCTTCACTATCGGGCAATTGGGACCCGGTAAACAACAATTTCGATAGCTGGGCTTTCATTTACGGTACCCTTCTAACCTCGCTGGTCGCCATAGTGATTGCTTTACCGATCAGCCTGGGAATCGCCATTTACCTGGCCGAGCTCTGTCCAGTCTGGTTGCGCACTCCTTTGGGTCTGTTAGTCGAATTGCTGGCAGCCATACCCAGTGTAATCTATGGATTGTGGGGAATTTTTGTGTTTTTACCATTGGTAGTGTCACCTTTAGGAAATTTCCTCGGAAATTCACTGGGCATGCTGCCCATCCTCAACTTGTTTCTTTCTGGCCCGATCCCGATCAGCGGGGCCAGCCGTCTGGCCGCATCCCTGATCCTGACCATCATGATTACGCCCACTATCTCGGCAGTTACCCGGGATGTCTTTCTGGCTATCCCCAGTTCCCAGCGCGAGGCTTCCCTGGCGCTGGGCGCGACCCAATGGGAGACAATCGGTAAAGTTTTGATCCCTTACGGCTTATCCGGCATTCTAGGAGCTGTGATTTTAGGCCTGGGACGCGCCCTCGGTGAGACGATGGCGGTCACCATGGTGATCGGCAACAGCATTGAAGGGACGCTTTCTTTATTAAAGCCTGGTTACACCATGGCCAGCATCATCGCCAACGAGTTTGCCGAAGCGGTAAGTCCTTTGCATTCCCAGGTGCTGGTTGAAGTGGGTTTGATCTTGTTCGTCATGACCTTGCTGCTCAATATTATCGCGCGCTTACTGGTGTGGCGAGTAGCCAGGAAAACACCTTCGGAGGCACGTGCATGAACGGAACAATCACTGAGAAACCTCTGCAGGTTGTCCACCTCATCAATCCCCGCAATCGTTATCAAAGGCGTATGCTGACCAATAAGTTTATGCTTGGGTTAACCATCTTTTAACTCTTGTTGCCCTCATTCCGCTTTTCTGGATAATCGGATATGTGATTTTGAAAGGCGGGCAGTATTTGAACCTTGCTTTCTTGACCCAGATGCCTGCTCCGTTAGGCACACCGGGAGGTGGAGTGCTGCATGCTATTGAAGGAACACTTCTGATTACTATTTTGGCCGGTTTATTTTCTATTCCACCCGGTTTGCTAGCCGCGTTTTATGTGGCATATAATCCCAATACTCCCCTGGGCACAGCTGTCCGTTTCGGCACAGATGTATTATCCGGCGTACCCTCCATCGTTATAGGGATTTTCTGCTACGCACTCGTGGTCAAACCTGCCGGACACTATTCAGCCCTGGCAGGCGGTGTGGCCCTGGCAATGATAATGCTGCCGACAATCATTCGCACCACTGAAGAGATGATCAAATTGGTTCCCCACAATCTGCGTGAAGGTTCCCTGGCCCTGGGGGCTCCGGAATGGAAAACTACTCTAAAAGTTACCCTTCCAGCGGCAATCAGCGGCATCGCAACTGGCTTCTTACTGGCGCTGGCGCGTGCCTCGGGTGAAACAGCTCCGCTTTTATTTACGGCGTTGGGCAACGACCGCTTCGAGATCGGACGCATGGTGCAATCAGGACTCCGCAATGGACAATCACTTCCGGTCATTTTCCTCAATATATTGCAACAACCGGTAAACTCTTTGCCTTTAACGTTGTATAAATATACCCAGCAACCCTTCCCTGAACGGATTAGCCAGGCCTGGGCCGTCGCCCTGGTATTAATGATCCTCGTTTTCATCGCTAACTTTGTCTCAAGGATCTATGTCAATTCACGTACATCTCACAGATGAGAGCAATCAATGAGCGATATCAACCCCTCCAACGATTTACAAGTAAAGCCCCTTATGCCAATCTTGGCCGTAGGAAAAAGCAGCCTACCAGAGGTAGCCGGGGTGCCAGAAATAAAAATGCAGACGGCGGCCCTGGATTTTTTTTATGGTAAATTCAAGGCGTTGACCCACATCAACCTTTCCATCCAGGCCAAACAAATTACCGCCATCATCGGACCTTCCGGCTGCGGAAAATCCACCCTGCTGCGCGCCTTCAACCGGATGAACGACCTGGTGCCCCATACACGGGTTGAAGGTAAAATCTTACTGGACGACCAGGATATCTATGCGCCTGGCGTGGACGTAGTGGATATCCGCCGGCGTGTGGGCATGGTATTCCAGCGCCCAAACCCGTTCCCGATGAGTATCCACGATAACGTGGCCTATGGACCTCGCCTGTACGGGATCAACAAGCGCTCCATGTTGAATGAGATCGTCGAGAAGAGCTTACGCCAGTCCGCCCTGTGGGATGAGGTCAAGGACAAACTCGACCAGTCTGGCATGTCTATCTCAGGCGGGCAGCAGCAGCGCCTGTGTATCGCCCGCGCCCTGGCGGTCGAACCGGATGTCATCCTGATGGATGAGCCAGCCAGCGCCCTTGACCCGATATCGACTCTAAAAATAGAAGATTTGATGCAGACCTTAAAATTAAGCTATACTATCGTTATTGTCACCCATAACATGCAGCAGGCGGCACGGGTTTCGGATTTCACCGCCTTTATGATGATCGATGAAAACCGGGCCGGTAAACTTGTCGAGTTCGGGAACACCCCGCAAATTTTTACTAACCCGAAGAATAAGCAGACAGAAGAGTATGTTACCGGGCGTTTTGGCTAAAATTTTAGAATGAGGTAACCGATGACACGCGAGGTCCTGAACCAGCATATACAGCAGATAAAAGACGAAGTACTCCTCCTGGGCAGCGTGATTGAAGAGGCAATACTGCGCTCCATTGATGCATTAAAACAGAGAGACATCGAGGTAGCCCACCATATTATCGAAGACGATATTCTGATTAATGATAAACGCTTTGCGATCGAAAATGCCATCATCATCCTGATCGCCACCCAACAGCCCATGGCGCATGACCTGCGCCTGCTGGCTGCCATCCTTGAAGTGGATTCGGAGCTGGAACGCATGGGCGATTATGCCAAAGGCATTGCCAAGACTGTTATCCATCTGAGCGATGCCGAGGTGGCCATTCCCATGCGTGAGATCGAAAGCATGGCGGAAAAGGCAATCAACATGCTCCACCTGGCGCTGGGGACATTCATCACCGAAAATGCCGCCCAGGCTTACCAGATTCCTAAGTTGGACGATGAAGTGGATGCCTTGTACGTGAAGGGCTACCGGCTGGTGGTCAGCGCCATGATTGCCAACCCGAGCACCATCGACCATGGCAATTATCTGATTTGGGTGCTGCACAACCTGGAGCGCCTGGCTGACCGTGCCGTCAATATCTGCGAGCGCACGGTATTCATCGCTACCGGTGAACTGATCGAGTTGGCTACCAACGACGAAGACGACAGCGAGGCCGAGGACGGCGAATAATCAGTCTTTAGTGAACTTCCACCGACCAGGTATAGACCCGCCTGGAAATTTCTATTTTGTTGTTGCTGGCAAACATGAATTATTCATATTTAGGTACTCTAAATATGGGTTCTCTGGGAATGGTCGTAATGAACTCCCAGATTTTGGGGTGCCAGGATACCCCAAAATCTGGAGACTTTCCACGGTAAATCCCAATGAGCCTAAATATGAATTCTTGTGAATTCAGATAAAAATGCTATAATATTCGTAATTATCAGCAGCAAAGAAAGGGGTAGCCGTGTTACGATCTGGCAATTATCGAGGAAAATTGATAGTTGTAGAAGGCATCGATGGCAGTGGTAAATCTACCCAGATCGACCTTCTTTACAAATGGCTGCAAAGCCAGGGTAAATCTGTTTATTTCTCCGAATGGAACTCCTCTGCCCTGGTTAAAAGCACCACCCGCCTGGGCAAAAGTGAAAAAATGTTCACCCCAACCACCTTCAGCCTGCTGCAGGCAACCGATTTCGCCGATCGCTGGGAAAATTTCATGCAGCCGCTGCTCAAAGCCGGTGTGATCGTTTTGGCTGACCGCTTCGCCTTCACGGCCTTCGCCCGCGATGTGGCGCGTGGGGTGGACCCGACCTGGGTGCGCAACCTGTATTCCTTCGCCATCCAGCCCGACCTGGTCTTCTATTTCCGTGTACCCCTGGACGTGGCCGTGGAACGAATTTTATCCGGCCGGCCCAAGCTGAAATACTACGAAGCTGGCATGGACCTGGGTTTATCTGAAAATAAAATAACCAGCTTCCGCCTATTCCAACAAAGGATCATCAACGAATACGATGGCATGGTAGATGAATTTGGCTTTTCAGTGATGGATGGCACTGAAACGGTCGAGAAATTGCAAAAAGTCGTCCGCCTACACGTAAAGAAGACCCTGCAGGGTTGGGAAGGACTTCCCAACCCGCTGGCGCCGGTGCGCAGATCACACCACAAGGTATCGCCCGTAGAAAAAGTCCCCGAAAAAGTGAAGGAGAAGTAGCATGAAAGAGGTAAGTTTTTACGGCGCCGGTTTCCCTTATCGTCCGGTCGCAGAATTAGGCGGCAAGCTGATCGTGCTGGAAGGGACAGACGGTGTAGGTCGTTCGACGCAGACCGCCCTGCTGCGGCGCTGGCTGGAGGCCGAAGGCTACGCCGTAGCGGATACCGGCTTGCGCCGTTCACCCCTGACCCAGCCTGGCTTGGACGCCGCCAAACAAGGCCATACCCTCGGCCCGCTGACCTTGAGCTTATTCTATGCTACCGATTTCGCCGACCGGCTGGAAAATCTGATCATCCCTGTCCTCAAAGCCGGATTTGTGGTGCTTTCCGACCGTTACTTTTATTCGATCATCGCTCGCGATGTGGTCCGCGGCCTCGATCCGACCTGGGCGCGCGCCACCTACGGGTATGCGATCAAACCTGACATCGTCTTATACTTGCGGGCCGACGTCCCGACACTAATCTCGCGGATCGTACACGGACGTGGTTTCAATTATTGGGAAGCCGGGATGGATATCGGTATTGCTAATAACCTGTATGATGGCTTCTGCGTTTACCAATCGCGCCTGATCGAACAGCTTGATAAAATGGCTGAAGAATATGGGTTCGTCACCATCGACGCCAACCGTTCGGTCCAGGCAGTCAACGAGGACCTGAAAGCGCACATCCGTACCATCCTTGACCAAAATTCTTAGCCGTTCGAAAATTTGAATCTCTCCACGGGGAGAAGCGAACAGAAGGTGCGCAATTGAAAACCAAACTGGATGAAAGCACCTGCTGCTATGGGACTGGCGTACTGTTAAAGCACATCCAGGCTCTCCAACAAGAAATCGAAGGCGTACGCATGGCCCAGGATATTGAATATATCCACCGCATGCGTGTGGCCTCGCGCCGGTTGCGCAGCGCTCTGGCAATCTTTGCTGGATGCCTTCCTGCTCGGAAAATATCAGCCTGGACCCGGGAAGTGCGTCAGATCACGCGTGCTTTGGGCAACGCCCGTGACACCGATGTCCAGATCGACCTGGTCAGGCAGGTTTTTTCCAGCCTGCCAGCGGCTAACTTGCAGCCCGGTTTACGCCGCCTTTTATTGCGCCTTTCCCAACAGCGAATGAGTCTCCAATCAAAAGTCCTGTTGGCTGTAGACGAGTACACCGGAAGCGGGATATTAGCGGAAATGACCACCCAATTCAATGAATCTCTGGCACAATTTCCGGAAACCTTACCCAATACGCGGACCCTTTACCAGCTTGGATTTGATTCGCTCAACCTGCGCCTGGATGAATTCCTGGCTTACGAGCCGTATATCTATTTTCCTGAACGAGCCGCCGAGCTGCATGCCATGCGTATCGCTGCCAAACGCCTGCGCTACGAAATGGAAATTTTCGCCCCACTTTATCCTGAAGAGTTGAAATTTCACCTGCAGGCAATCCGCAAGACGCAGGAGACTCTCGGAAACATTCATGACTGCGATATGTGGGCTATTACCCTACCCCAGTTTATGGAGAAAGAACGCCAGCGCATCCTCAAATTCTATAACAGCCAGCGACCTTATAGCCGGCTGGTGCCCGGCATTCAATATTTTTCGGAGAACCGCCTGGCAGTCAGGAAGCAAGAATATGAATTTTTCTTGCAAGATTGGCAGAAATGGAAGACGCGTGGGTTGTGGGAAGAGTTCCGAAGCGTTGCTAGGCGACCATTAAGCATGGTAGATAAGGTTTTCCCAGCATCTGGTTTTCAACATAATCCTGATACCCAGGCGCAGCCATGAGGATAGCCTTGATAGGCGATGTTCATGCCAATCTGCACGCCCTTGAAGCCGTTCTCCTGCATGCCAGTGACCAGGGTATCAAGACCATCTGGAATGCAGGTGATTTTGTCGGTTACGGCGCCTTACCAGATGAAGTGGTCAGCCTACTCAGGCGTACCAAGGTTGTCAGCATCAGGGGAAATTACGATCAAAAAGTGCTCAAAGTGCGGAAGAAGCAAGCCGAATGGGCCGCGGCTAAAGTCCCGGAAAAATGGCTGGCTTTTCAATGGGCCTACGAACACCTATCCAACCGCAGCCGCAAGTACCTGAAAAGGCTGCCAAAAAATAGGCGGCTGAAAACCAGAGGCTGGAGGATTTTACTCACCCACGGCAGCCCGGCTTCACCTGAAGAACATTTGAACCCGGATACCCCAGAAGCCCGCCTGCGTGAGTTAGCCACTATGGCAAAAGCTGATTTGATCATTTGCGGGCATTCTCACCAACCCTTTGCCCGCTGGATAGGAAACGTTTTATTCATTAACACTGGCAGTGTCGGCCGCCCGGATGACGGCGACCCGCGCGCTACCTACGCCATCTTAAAATTGAAACGAAAAATGGTCGAAGTGATTCACTACCGGGTAGAATATGACGTGGCTCAGGCCGCCGGCGCCATCCGAGACAACCAGCTTCCTGAGCAGTTTGCCCAGATGCTTCTACAAGGCTGCAGCCTGGATAGGATTGATCGAGCGGATGCTGGAGACTGCTATACTCTAACCTCGACCTTAAATTCATAATCGATGGGAGAGCCCGTTATGGAGTATCCGCTCAATCATCTCGACAGCCTGCAGCAAAATGGGCTAAAAACCGTGCTTCACCTGGCGCAAACCTGCGACTACGAGGCCAGCCATTCTCACCAGGTGATCCGCCTGGCGCTGCTG
Source organism: uncultured Chloroflexia bacterium (assembly GCA_963820415.1). Lineage (GTDB taxonomy): Bacteria > Chloroflexota > Anaerolineae > Anaerolineales > Anaerolineaceae > CAWFZT01. The sequence continues at coordinate 272,290 of CAWFZT010000009.1, forward strand.
CTGTTCGATGAATTAGAGCCTCTGCACCACCTCGGACTGGAGCAGCGTTACTGGTTGGAATGCGCCGGCATTCTGCACGATATTGGCTGGATCGAAGGCTGGCACAACCATCATAAAACCGCCCTTCGCATCATTCTGACCACACCCCTACTGCTGTTTAATAACAAAGAACGCCTGATCATCGGATCCATAGCCCGCTACCACCGTAAAGCCCTACCCACCCTTTCTCACGACCATTTCGCTTCGTTGGAGCCGGATGACCGTCAGGTGGTGTGCATCCTCTCGGCCTGCCTGCGCTTGGCTGATGGGCTGGACCACTCCCACCAAAGCCGTGTCAAAGATATAAGCTGCAAGATCAAAACCAAGAAAATCGTCGTCGTTTGCGAGGCAACTTCCAAATCTGAAGAAGAAGCGTTGGCTGCCCAACAAAGGGCAGATTTATTAGCCGCAGTCTTCCAGCGCGGAGTGGAAATCGAGTGGAGCCAGGAAGTTAGCTAATTTCCACTTTTCTTCTTTTTTTCTTCCGGCATACTGCTCAAATCCTTGTCGAGGGTATCTACCACCGTCTTGAGCACCTTGATGCGGGAGTAATGCTTGTCGTTGGCTTCCACTACCGTCCAGGGAGCGACCAACGTGCTGGTTCGCAGCAGCATCTCCTCGACGGCTTTCTCATACAACTGCCGCTTAGCCCGGTTGCGCCAGTCTTCTTCATTCAACTTCCAGGCCTTAGCCTGGCTGGCCTGGCGCGCTTCAAAGCGAGCTAACTGTTCCTCGGGGGAGATGTGCAGCCAGAATTTCACCAGGATCATACCGTTCGAGGCCAACTGGCGCTCGAAATCGTTGATCTCACGATAAGCACGCTTCCAGGCGTCTTCAGGACAAAAACCCTCCACGCGTTCCACCATGACCCGCCCATACCAGCTCCGGTCAAAGATCTGCACCTGCTTTTCTTCGGCTGGTTTCAGCCGCCGCCAGAAACGATACAGGTAATGGTGAGTGCGGTCCTCGCCTTCTGGCGCGCCGATTGGTGAAACTTCGTAGCCACGTGCGTCTAACTGTTCGGTCAGGCGCCGGATGGCACCGCCCTTCCCGGCGGCATCCCAACCCTCAAACAGCACAATCAGGGCGCGCCGGCGCACGTATAATTCATGCGCCAGGGATTGGAAGCTCAATTGGAGCGGGCCAAGTTTACGGCTGTAATCTTCACGGGTGAGAAACTGGTTGGCGTCAATTCTTGACAACATGGTTACCCTCCTCTTCCTGCACTTCCTCGGCAGCCTGTTCTTCGACCGGCGCCGGGAGTGGTTTACCGAGCTTGAGCAGGGCTTCCTCCATTCTCCGGCTGACAGTTTCGAGGATTTTCATGCGCGACCAATTGCGATCCGTGGCTTCCACAATCACCCAGGGCGCCCATTCAGTTTCGGTGCGCGCCAGCATTTCCTCGATGGAAACCAGGTAATCATCGTACTTGTTGTGATGGCCCCAATCTTCGCCGGTCACCCTCCATCTTTGCAGTTTATCCTTTTCCAGGTTTTTAAAGCGGCGTCTTTGTTCCGCTTTACTGATATGCAAGAAAAGCTTCACGATCACATACCCATCATCCGCCAGGGTGCGCTCGAATTCCAGGATATCCTGGTAGGCTTCGCGCCAGACGGACGGCGAAATGAGCTTTTCCACCCGCTCGACCATCACCCGCCCATACCAGCTCCGATCAAAAATGGCTATTTCACCATAATTCGGCAGGCGCAACCAGAAACGCCACAGCCAGTGCATCTGCTTCTCCAAGGCAGTGGCGCCCTTAATCGGATGAATCCTGAAACCGCGTGGATCGAACTGCTGGGTGAGCAAATTAATCGAAGTCCCTTTCCCAGAGGCATCCCAACCCTCGAACAGCACGATAATGGGAATCTTGGATTCCCAGCAGGAGCGCTGCAGCAGGGTCAGGCGAGCGCCGACAGCCGGTAAACGCGCCTTGTACTCTTTCTTGGACAAGTCCAATGATAAATCAACCTTCTCCAACATACACTCCACTCCTTTCTTCCATCCTCAGGTAACCCGCCATCCCCACGGAAATATCCCAAACAGTCCGACCAAGGCTGGACCTTCCACGTGAATAAATACATCAATCACCACGCTGCCCCCGGCGGCAACCAGATACGAAGTCACCAGGTATCCGTTAAATAAGGCCCGTGGTGGCACGCCGAAAAATCGGCCTTTTATATTACTGTAACGACAATTATAAAAAAAATCAAGCCATTCGGCATGCGCTTGCTGGGATTTAGGCTCTTTGGGATTTACTGGAGAGCACAAGCCGGTGCGTGCGCTATAATGGGTTCATCCTTTAATCTGGAGATAATCCTTGATCCAAACCGCCGCCAAAAAAATAACTAGGAACATTCAAAAAGTGTTTGTGGGTAACCCGCAAACCATCCAATTGATGGTCGTGGCCGTATTATGCGAAGGGCATGCCCTCCTCGAAGATGTTCCCGGCACCGGTAAAACGACTCTGGCACATTGTCTGGCGACATCCCTGGGGTGTTCCTTTCGCCGCATCCAGTTTACTCCCGACCTGCTCCCCTCGGACGTAACCGGACTGAGCTGGTTCAACCAGAAGACCCAGGAGTTTGAATTCCGGCCTGGTCCAATCATGAACCAGGTAATTTTAGCTGACGAGATCAACCGCGCTACACCCCGCACCCAGTCAGCTATGCTGGAAGCCATGCAAGAACGCCAGGTGACCGGTGAGGGGGTTACCCGCCCATTGCCACGCCCCTTCCTCGTTCTGGCCACACAGAACCCGATCGAGCTGGAAGGCACCTTCCCCCTGCCCGAAGCCCAGATCGACCGATTCTTGCTGCGCATCACCATCGGCTATCCTAGTCAGGAAGATGAAAATGCCATCCTCGAGCGTTTCAAGCTGGCCGATCCACTGACAGATTTAACCTCAGTTACCATACCAGAAGAGCTGCTGGCCTTGCAGGTCGAACGCCGCCAGGTAAGGGTTGAAGCCTCGGTACGCGATTACATCGTGCGCATCGCCCGCGCCACCCGTCAAAACGCGGATATCCAGCTCGGCGCCAGCCCGCGTGCCACTCTGAGCCTGTTTCAATCTTCCCAGGCCTGGGCGGCTATCCAGGGGCGCGACTTCGTGCTGCCAGATGACATCAAATTCATGGCGCCTTTCGTGCTCTGCCACCGGCTGATCCTGTCGGCTCAGGCGCAATTGCGCGGGCGCACCACAGCAGAGCTTCTGGCTGATATCGTTTCAACCGTTCCGGTTCCGGTCGAGGCCTGACTTGGCCCTGATGCGCTGGCTGCCGGTCCTGGCCGTGGCTTTTTTGCTAGGCCTGATCATCCACCAACCCTGGTTGGTGCTCTTTTCAGTGGCGGTGACGACCATCAGCCTGCTGGGTTACCTGTGGGGCAGGCACGCCCTGGATAAGGTCACTTACCAGCGGCGATGGCGTTACCGGCGCGGTTTTCCGGGCGAGCATATTAAAGTGCAGATCGAAATCAAAAACGACAAGTTTTTACCCATTTCCTGGCTGCAGGCCGAAGATCCCTGGCCACTTGCGGTTGCCCCTGAAGATACCTCCATCCTTTCCCCTTCCCATATTGCCCAGTTGGGGCTGCTGGTTAATCTGTGCAGCCTGCGCTGGCACGAGCGCATCCGCCGCACCTACGACCTGCTACTGCGCCAGCGCGGAATTTACCAGGTTGGCCCTTCTAATCTGGGCTCTGGAGACCTGTTCGGCCTATCGGATGCCTTTCAGGAGCAGGATAACCGTGAGTACGTGACTGTTTTTCCGGAACTTATCCCGCTGTCTTTAGAACTACTGCCGACTGAAGATCCCTTCGGCGACCGGCGCTCCCAGCGGCGCCTTTTTGAAGATATCAACCATCCTATAGGCGTCCGGCCTTACCATCCGGAGGACGAGTTCCGCCACATCCACTGGCCTGCCACCGCCCGCAGCGGCAGCCTGCAGGTCAAAGTCTTCCAACCTGTCTCAGCGCAGGTGATGGTGGTTTGCCTGAACGTCTCCACCTCTCACCAAGCCTGGATGGGCATTGATAACGACCTACTGGAGCAGTTAATAAAGGTCAGCGCCTCGGTAGTATATCAGAGCTTTCAATCCGGCTATTCAGTCGGGCTGATTTCTAACTGCTATCTGGCCCACGCCGACCATCCATTCAATATCCAACCCGGGCGCTCGCGCGACCAACTGGCTTACCTGTTACAGGCGCTGGCTGCCGTCACCCCCTATACCAGCACCTCATTCGAGGCTTTCCTGGTCAAGAGCCTGCCTGGTATCCCTTACGGGGCGACCCTGGTGCTGGTGACTGGCATGGTCACCCCAGCCCTGGTTGAAACCCTGGTGCGCCTGAAACGCTACCGCGCCAATACCACCCTGATTTCTCTCGACCCTAACCCACCGCCCAATATACCCGGAGTGCGGGTTTTACACAGACCATTCAATGCAGACTAAAACAAGTCTTACCCATCCTGTCTCCAGCTTATCCCTGCGACTCTGGTCGGAAGCAGCGGTGCTGGGCATGATTACCATGGAACTGACCTGGATTACCGCCTGGTACATACTCACCACCCAGCCGCAGTCCAGCCTGGGAACGACCATCCTTATCCTGGGGTTAGCCCTGGCCGGCAGTTATGGGTTAGGGCGTGCGGTTAGCGCCCTGCACTGGCGCTTGGCTATACGTAGATTCATTTTCCTGGCCTGGCTGGTTTTCTATGTATTCTTCAGTTTGAAGGTGCTGCTCTTCCCGCAAATCGGGCTGGTCCTTGCCGCACCGTTTACTCATCCGCTCAGCGCCATTTTCGCCAACCCGTGGGGGGGAGACAGTTCTGGCACGTGCTGGTTATTTGCCTGCTTGGGCTGCGTGGCGCCGCTCTATCTACAGCGCTGGCCGACCAGCCTCGTGTGCTCGCCAGCCTGCAGCTTGGCATGCTGATGTTTCTGCTGTATGGACTGGGTGAAAGTATTACTGATCCAATCGGGACGGCCCTGATATTTTTCATATTCCTGGTTTTTGGAATGATCAGCCTGAGCGCGGCCAGCATCGCCGGTATCAGCGACCTGCGCGGAGGGCGCCTGCCGCGGCTGAGTTGGACCTGGACAGCCGGTATCCTGGCCTCTTCTTTGCTGGTAGCCGGGATGGCAGTGCTGTCTGGCTGGTTATTCAGCATTAAGGTGGTCTCTACCTTTCTGGGGCAAATTGTGCTGGGGATTATCACCGTTTTGTTCGCCCTGATCGCGTTAGTGCTTATCCCTGTGCTCCTCTTACTTTATGGGATTATTACTTTTGTTGCTCATATTATGTCCTGGATAATTGATCGAAAAGTGTTGGACGCTTTTGCGCAAAGCCTAAGCACGTTAAATCAAATGGGCCAAGGCCAGGTGGAAAGGCTGACCAATACCAATGACCTACGTAACATCATCCTGGGAAGCGCCATCGCTGCAGTCATCCTGATTACGCTGGTTATCCTCAGGCGACAACCCAAGAAACGCCGCCTGGTAACTGAAGAAAACAACCTTAGCACTGTTACCAAACAGGATGGCTACAACCTCGGAAAAACTGGAGATGAAAGGCCAGGGTGGTTCCATCCGCGACGCCTCCTGGCTGCCGCCCAGGTGCGCCGTATCTATGCTCAATTAATGGACTTATGTGAAAAGCTGGGTCATCCGCGCCCGGCCACGCTTACCCCATTGGAATTCCTCCCCATCCTAAAACAGATTTTTCCGGAAGGGGAGGTGCAGGTGAGCCTGATCACCAACACTTACTTGAAAGTGCGCTATGGCGAGCTGACTGAGACGACCGCCGAAGTTGAAGATATCCGGCGGGCCTGGAACTGGCTCGCCAACCAGCGGACACGCTTCCGAAAATTATTGCTTGAAAATAAATCCGGGGACAAAAAGCCCTAATCCATGTTGTATTCGTCGAAAACCTGGGGAATGATCACCCGCGTGGAGCTAAAGCTCATTTCGATCACGCGCTTGAACTCTCCCAGCGTATTCCGCTTGATGGAAGGAAAAATCCAAGCGGGAAAGTTCAACAGTGGACGGATTGGCCGGCTCAAGGGTGAAAAGAAATTATCCCAATGGATGGGGACTATCACGCTCGGCTGTACCTTTTTGATAAATGGCGGGTAAAAACCCGCCCGGTCGTTGGGATTGATGAACAGGATATCCGCCCGGACCGGGTAATTCCCATACAAAATCCGCGTCTTCCCGCTGGACACCAGCAGGCTGAAACAGGTATCCATTTTATAATCGACCAGGCGCAGGGGCGTAGACAGGTTCTCGCCCACAGCGCCATTGATCCACCGGTCCAATGGTGTGGGGATATGCCGGGCTGGCAGCACCTCCACGCTGAAATTCCCCAGGTGCTCCAGGGCGCCAATCTCGATCTGGTTGAAGTGTCTGGGCTGAATTCCGTCTGCTGCTAAAACCTTGCAGGTGTTGGCCGAACCATATGCCACCGCTCCCGTGTTACGCACCACCTCGGCCACGTCCATCAGGTGATCCCAATGGGAATAAGTCACCAGGATAAAATTACATAGGCGTACCTTCTCGGAAGCCAGGCGATGATTGGAGGGCACTCGGCGTCCCAAGAGCAGTTTACGCAAAGGCGGGCGCGTAAAAAAAGGGTCGATAACCAGAATTTGCTCGCCAGCTTTGATTTCAACCCCTGCGGCGCCCAGCCAGCGGAAGGAAAGCGAACCGCCTAGTGAACAATCAGGTGGAATTATTGCTCTCCGAAAGTCTTCAAGATGCGGGCAATATGCCTGGCGCCCCTCAAGTACAGGTCCAGGCGCAGATTCTCATTAGGGGCATGGATTTGCGCGCCCGGATATCCAACCCCTGCCGACACGATGGGCAGGTGCAGGTATTGGGTAAACACGTGGTTAGGCCCTGAACCGCCGATGGATGGAGAGACTTGCACCGGTCGATTGTAAACCTCACCGGCTATTTCCACCACCAGTTCCACGAAAGGATCGTCAGGGTCAGTGCGGTCAGGTGATTCTCCACCCAGATATTCTGACTTCACATCGCTGAAACCCTGGGCATCCAGGTGAGCTCGCAGCAACTTGAAAACCTCTTCCGGGGTTTGGTTCGGCACCAGCCGGAAATCCACCTTGGCGCTGGCTCGGGCAGGCAATACCGTCTTGGAACCAGGTCCCTGGTAACCGGAAGTCAGCCCGCAGATTGTGCAGGTAGGCTCAAGCACAGCGGCAGCGCGCAGGTCAGCCCCGCCTTGCAAGCCTTTGAGGAACTGCTTGACCCCGTAACGCTGGCGATATTCGCCGGCCGGGTCTGGTAAAGCCTTCAATAGATCCATATCGTGCGGACTGGGGGGAAGCACGTGATCGTAGAACCCTGGAATGTGCACACGTTCATCCAGCCCTTTGAGGGTATTCAAGGCCCACACCAACCGCCAGGCTGCGTTGGGGAAAATGGAGCCGCCCAACCCGGAATGGACATCCTGGTTGGCAGTCTCCACGCTCAACTGCACATAGCAGATACCCCGGAAACCCAGGTTCTGAGTGGGGTTTTCATGTTCGTCCACTCCGCCAGATTCCCAGATGCACACATCGGCAGCCAATAGGTCCTGGTGGTCGCGGACGAAATCGTGCATATGCCGGCTGCTAGTTTCTTCTTCCCCCTCCAAAACGAACTTAATATTACAGGGAAGGATTTTATCCTGGGCCAGCAGGGCATCCAGCACGAGCATGCGGTTGGCAAAATCACCTTTATCATCTGCCACACCCCGACCAAATAATTTTCCTTCTCTTTGGGTCGGCTCAAAAGGCGGTGTTTCCCACAGCTCAATTGGTTCAGGCGGCTGCACATCGTAATGGTTGTAGAACAGGATTGTTTTTTTGGACTGTCCTTTGATTTCTCCAAACACCACCGGGGCTCCGCCGGTAGGAATAATTTTTACATCGAAGCCACGTTTCTTCAGCATCTTTCCAACCAGCTCTGCGCAGTCCTCCAATCCCCAGTTCTGGGCCGAAACGCTGGGTTGGGCGCAGTAGACTGACAATTCCGCAATGCTTTCCTGCAAATGTGTATCCAGGTATTGGTCGATAAGAGTGAAATTTGACATAGGTTATCCTCTTTTGTATTGAAAATGATCCACCGCGTATTATTTCTCAGCTCCGCCGCGCAGCAACTCCTCGATCCGTGCAATCACCATATTCATCGCCACCGCGTTCATCCCTCCTTCGGGGATAATCACATCCGCGTAACGCTTGGAGGGCTCGACAAATTCCATGTGCATCGGTCGTACCGTGTTCAGATACTGCTGGATGACCGATTCCGTCGTCCGCCCTCGCTCGAAAATATCCCGCTGCAGCCGGCGGATGAAGCGGATGTCTGCGTCCGTATCCACGTAGATTTTTACGTCTAACAGGCTACGCAACTCAGGTTCGGCGAAGATCAAAATGCCTTCGACCACCACTACTCCTTTTGGCTCAATACGGCTGCTCCTGGGCGTGCGAGTGTGTGTAGTGAAATCGTACACCGGCATATCGATCGCCTGCCAGGCCCTGAGCTGGTGGATATGGCGGATCATCAGTTCAGTTTCCAGCGAGTTGGGATGGTCAAAATTGACTTTAACGCGCTGTTCGAGGGGCTTGTCGCTCTGATCGCGATAATAAGCGTCGTGGGGGAGGTAAACAATGCGGTCAACCCCCACGCTTTGTAAAATGGCATTCGCTACGGTGGTTTTCCCTGAACCGGTGCCCCCGGCAATCCCGATCACCAGTGGAGATTTTCGGCTGCCCATACCAGGAATTATAACTTGGAAATTGCCGTGCTAGATCACCAGATTTCTTCCTTCTTCGTATGGTTGGATTCCTGCTGCTGGTCGGGTAGGTTCCGAATTTATTTATGCACTGAAATCGCCGACAATTCCATCCAGACCGGCTCGGGATTATTCAGGGAGCCAAATCTAACCTTGCCGTCCGGAGGGAATGCAGCAAACTGATTGTCGATCCACAACACCAGCCCCATACGACCGCACGGCGCTACGGGAGTGTTGAATTTAATATCCCCATCAACCAGGAAACGGATATCCCCGTCATTCCATTCCAACTGGTAGGTATGCCAGGTGGTAACCTCCACATCCAGCCTGCCGGCGCTTTCCTTTATAAAAGAACCCAGAAAACGACGAAATAGTCGAGCCGACGGCGGCAGCGCTAGCAAAGGCAACCCAGGCAGCCCAGCCGCCAGTAGAACCGGAGGGATCAAGGGGGAAGAAAAAGTGGCTGCCAGGAATCCCTGGGCCGGATGGGTGTCGCGCAGCGCCAGGTAACTGTCTGGGGAAGCGTAGAAAAACCAGGCGCAGTTCGGTAAGGCTGGCAGGCGGCGATGTGTCCCGCCAATTCCGGCACTGGCATTGAAAGGATCATTCCAGAAACCGAATCCCCACGTTCCAGGGACTTGCACGGTCGAAACCCGCGCCGACACTGCCAGCTTAACCGGTGGACGCCACAGGAAGGCTGAGCGGTCCAGGTGCAGGTAATCGTCCAACTGCGCCCAGCGATACACACCAGCTTTCCCTTCAGGGAGGCTGAGCCGCCAGCTTTCAGGAGATAGTTCAGTTACCTCAGCACCTACCGTGGCGCGCACCCTGAAATTATTCATAGAATTAATCTCCTGTCACCTGCTTGCCAGGTAGACCCACAGGCCCCACAGCAAGATCATCACCACGCCCATACCCATGCGCGCAAGAACCGCCGTCCCACATCCGAGCGCCATGCCCCGCGTCGAATTCCCAGGCTTTTCGCAGGTCGCGCACGCGGATGATCTCCACCACAAATATCCCCAGCAATGCCAGCAGGATTCCACCCAGCGGAGGCCAGATGATGCTCCCGACCAGACCGGCGGCCATAGCCACCACAATAGCCACCCAGCCTGCCCCGGTTTTCTTCGCCCCGGCACCCATGAACAACTGATCGACAAACCCACCCGCCGCCATCAAGATAGTGATAATGGCGAACAGGATTCCGGTCCCCCAGTTCAGGCCGGTGACAATCGCATAAACCAGTACCGCCACCCAGATGATGGTCAGGCCAGGCATGATCGGGATGAGCAGACTGACCAGTCCAAACAGCATAACTGCCAGCAAAATTAGATCAAGCGCGATTTGACTTGTTCCGTTTAGCATCGGGTCATTCGGGTTTGATCAAGTCGATACCACCCATCCATGGGCGCAGGACTTCTGGCACGACCACTGAGCCATCCGGTCGCTGGAAAAATTCGAGCACAGCGATCAGGGTGCGAGGCAGCGCCAGCCCGGAGCCATTCAGAGTATGCACCAGGCGCGCCTTCCCGCCATCCTCCGGGCGGTACTTGATATTGGCCCGCCGCGCCTGGAAATCTTCAACGTTCGATACCGACGAGACCTCCAGCCATTCCGCGCAGCCCGGCGCCCAAACTTCGATATCAAAGGTGATGCGCGAGTTGAAGCCCAGGTCGCCGGTACATAGTTGCACGGTGCGGTAGGCCAGCCCAAGGTCTACGCATACCTGACAGGCGTCCTTCAGCATTTTAACCAGCTCGGCCGCCGAACCTTCAGGTTTGGTGAAGGCGTACATTTCTACCTTATCGAACTGGTGGCCGCGTTTGATCCCGCGCACATCCCGCCCGGCGCTCATCTTTTCACGGCGAAAGCAGGGTGTATAAGCCGTATAGCGCAGCGGCAGGCTGGCCTCCTCCAGGATTTCATCCCGGTGCAGGCCGGTCAGCGGGACTTCAGCAGTCGGCACCATCCAGTAATCTTCCTCTACATCGTGATAGAGGTTATCCTCGAACTTGGGCAGTTGGCCCGAGGCAAACAACGTATCGCTCTTAACCATAAAGGGTGTGTATTTTTCAAGATAGCCCTGGCGGATGTGCAGGTCGAGCATATACGCGATCAATGCCCGCTGCAGGCGCGCTCCAGCGCCGCTCAATACGTAGAAGCGTGAACCGGTCAGCTTGACCCCCTGGTCGAAGTTGATGATGCCCAACTTAGGCCCGAGATCCCAGTGGGGGATGGGGGTGAAATCGTATCTGCGCGGCTCGACAAAGGTCTGCAACACCACATTGTCATGTTCGTCTTTGCCGACCGGCACGCTAGGGTCAGGCATATTGGGGATACTGGATAATAGAATGTGCATGCTCGCCACCGCCTGGCCGGCCTGGTTATCCAATTCGGCGATCTCGACGCCAAGCTGGCGCATCGCCTCAATTTTCGCCTGTCGTTCGGCAGCCTCTTTCGTCTGGCTGATTTCTTTAGACACCCGGTTACGCTCTGCTTTGAGCAATTCCACCTCGGTCAGCAAAGTGCGCCGTTTTACGTCTATCTCCAGGACCTCGTCCACAACGTTGGGATCCTTCTGGAGGTTGACCAACGCCTGGCGCACCTGGTCAGGTTGTTCCCGAATGAGATTAATATCGAACATTGTTTTCTCCTAACTCAATCGCAGGAAATAAAAATCCCCTCTCCCATGCAGGACGAGGGGGCGGCTCGTGGTGCCACCTGCGTTTGCCACTGGAATAAATATGTTCCAGCAGCCTCTTTGCGGCGATAACGGCGCCTCCGGCCCTTTTACGATCGGAAAATACCAATCCCTGCAAAGGCGATCCGCTATAGGCATTTTGCTCTATAGCGACCAGGGGGGATTTGGCCGGGCTGCCTGCCAGCTTTCACCTTCCGCTGTCTCTCTGAAAAGCATACCGGCTACTTGTCCCTGGGTTAGTCGTTACCTAGGATTATAACCAACCTGGAGCGTATGTCAAGCACCCGTTGCAAATTTGTAAATTTTCATTTTTCCTTTTTGATGTACAATTAACCCATGGACGAGCAAACCCTTCGCTCAGGGTTGGCAGGCCTGCCGTTACCAGCCATCCAGTACTTTGACAGTCTACCCTCGACCAACGATCTGGCCCTGACCTGGGCAGAGATAGGCGCGCCAGATTTCAGCCTGGTGACCGCTGATAGCCAAAGCGCCGGGCGTGGGCGCCTGGGCCGGCGCTGGGTAACGACAGCAGGCGCAGCCCTGGCTTTCAGCCTGGTGCTGCGTCTCAGCCCGCAGGAAACTGACCACATGGCCCTGTTCTCTCCACTGGCGGGATTAGCAGTCAGCCAGGCTCTGGAAAAGTTATCCAACCTGCAACCCATCATCAAATGGCCGAATGATGTCCTTTTGAACCGGAAAAAGGTAGCCGGCATCCTGGCTGAAGCAGTCTGGGAGGGGCAAAAAGTGGGCGGGGTAATCCTGGGGATTGGTATCAATGTTGCACCATCATCGGTACCACCCGTGCATGAGTTGTTGTTTCCAGCCACCAGTGTCGAGCAGGAAGTGGGCCAACCGGTTGACCGCATCCGCCTGCTGCGGTCGGTGCTGGAAGAGCTGCTGGCCTGGCGCCCCAATCTGACCTCGCCCGAATTTTTTCAGGCATGGGAAAATCGCCTGGCATTTCGCGGCGAATGGGTTGAAGCCAGCCAGATTGGGAAAGCAGCCCTGCAAGGTAAAGTGTTGCGGATTAACCAGGATGGAAATTTAATATTGTTAGACGCCAGCGGTAAAGAAATCAGCATCACAGCCGGCGACATCCACCTTCGTCCGGTGGATCAATAAATACCAAGCATCTGGGAGGAAGCTCATGTTAGATGATTTACGAAATACCGCCGTATCCGGACCGGAAGAACCCGTTCCGCCCGAACTCGTCCCCAGCGGGATTCCCCCTGCCCGGCAGGGAACCCGCGCATCTTTCCTTGGAATGACCGCCGCTCAACGGTTTGTGATAGTGCTGATGATGTTGATCATGACCTGTATTTTGGGCACGTTCTGCCTGATCATTACTGAAAAGATCGTCCCGCCGTTCTTCTAGTCCCCAGCCGGTCCTTCTTTCCCATCAGATTTTTCATCCACTCCGAAACTTAGATCGGCGGCGGACATGCGGGCCAGAGAGGCGACCACATCGCCCTCCACCAGGTCCATTAACCGCATCCCGCGCGTCGCTCGTCCCTTGGGGTGGATGTCTTTTTTAACCCTCAAGCGCAGAACCCTGCCCATCGCCGAAATAAAAGTTACCTCATCAGCTTCCTGCACGACCCGGGCAGCCCCTACCCCGCCCGTATCGGGGAGATGCTTTAGGTCCAAAGTAGCTACTCCTTTAGTAGCGCGGCCCTTCACCGGGTATTCTTCCAGCATGACGCGTTTACCAAATCCGTGCTCGGTAATTACCAGCAGACTTCCCCCCTTCTCGATCACATCCATTGAGGCCATCCGGTCGCCTGTCTTGAGATTGATACCGGTTACCCCACCTGCCTGGCGTCCCATCAGGCGGATTTCTTTCTCGGAAAAGCGCAAAGCCTGCCCACCATGCGTGATCAGGATAATATCGTCCTCTCCTTTGGTAAGGCGCGCCCAGCCTAATTGGTCGCCCTCATCTAGAGAAATAGTGATCAATCCAGATGGGCGTACACTGGCAAATTCGGATAAGGCCATCCTTTTTACCCTACCTTTAAGCGTGGCCATGGTGCAATAGCCGGCAAAGCTGAAATTCGGTACCGCTACAGCCGCGGTAATGCGTTCTCCGCCATCCAATGCCAGGACATTTACGATCGGAATACCACGGTCAGTGCGGCTGGCGTCTGGGATTTGATAAGCTTTCTCTGAATAAACTTTGCCCCGATCAGAGAAGAACAGGATTGTATCCCGGGTGTGGGCAGGAATCAGCAAAAGTACTTCGTCTTCTTCGCGCATCGTCCCCTGGCCGGCTACCCCGCGGCTGCCGCGACCTTGAGCGCGGTAAACTCCAAGCGCCATCCGTTTTACATAGCCAAGTTGGGTAAAACTGATCAGGACGGCTTCATCCTGGACCAGTTCTTCTTCGCCGAGCTCTTCCTTGCCTTCCAGGTCGATCTTTGTCCGCCGTTCATCCCCAAATTTCTCGCTCAGTTCCAACAAATCGGTCTTAATCACATCCAAGATTTTCGTCGGGTTGGCCAGCAAATCTTCCAGGTAAGCGATGTGCGCCAGGGTCTCGTGCTGCTCATCTTCGATCTTCTGTCTTTCCAGGGCTGCTAATCGGCGCAACTGCAGGTCAAGAATGGCCTGGGCCTGGATTTCGGTCAGCTTGAAACGCGTGACCAGGCGCGCTTTTGCCGTCTCCACATCCGGCGACTGGCGGATGGTCAGGATTACATCGTCCAGGTTAGCCAGGGCAATCAACAATCCTTCCAGGATGTGGGCACGGGCGCGGGCTTTATCCAGCTCAAACTGCGACCGGCGGGTAATTACACCCTCGCGGTGGTCGATATAAATTTGCAGGGCGCGTTTGAGAGAAAGTACGCGCGGCTCTCCGCCTACCAGCGCCAGCAGGTGTACGCCAAAAGTCGATTGCAAGGGTGTATGCTTATAAAGCTGGTTGAGTACCTGGCGTGGGGCTGCTCCGCGCTTTAATTCGATCACAATGCTCATGCCGCGCCGGTCAAATTCATCGCGCAGATCGGTGATTGCATCAATCCTGCCATTCCGCACCAGCTCGGCAATGCGCTCGATCAGGCCAGATTTGTTCACCTGGAAGGGGATTTCGGTAATGACAATGGAGTTGCGCCCGCCGCGTAGGTCCTCGATCTGGGCCTTGCCGCGCACAACCAGGCGCCCGCGCCCCTTGCTGTAGGCATCCACGATACCGCTTTTTCCGACGATAATTCCGCCAGTTGGAAAATCGGGGCCGGGCAGGTATTTCATCAGGTCGTCGGTCATGATTTCGTCAATCTCGTGGTAATGATCGATGACGTAGACCAGCGCTGCGATCAGTTCACGCAGGTTGTGGGGAGGGATGTTGGTCGCCATGCCGACAGCAATGCCGGAAGAACCATTCAACAACAGATTAGGTAGGCGCGCTGGCAGCACGGTTGGCTCCTGCAAGCTGCCATCAAAATTATCCACAAAATCTACCGTTTTCTTATCAATATCGAGCAAGAGTTCTTCAGCCAGGGCCGTCAGCCGCGCCTCTGTATAACGCATGGCGGCTGGGGCATCGCCATCCACCGAGCCGAAATTACCTTGTCCATCCACCAACAGGTAACGCATGGAAAAATCCTGCGCCATACGCGCCATGGAATCATAAACAGCCATATCGCCGTGGGGGTGATATTTGCCCAATACCTCTCCCACAATGCGGGCAGATTTCTTGAAAGGGGTATTCGAGCGCATACCCATATCGTGCATCCCATACAGGATGCGCCGGTGGACAGGTTTCAAACCGTCCCGAGCATCCGGCAGGGCGCGCGCCACGATCACGCTCATGGCGTAATCCATGTAAGCGGTGCGCATCTGGTGATCTATATCAACTGATTCAATCGAGCCAATATCCATGTTTTTCTTTTCCTCAAAAAGTCAGGCATAAATTATACCTTGTAACTGCAGCTCATACCGCGAATGACCCCTTTTTTTTTGTTTTCGACTATAATTTCATCCTGTGAAAGTTCTCGCGCCCCTTATCGCTACCCTCATCGTCGCCTTGTTAGCAGGTTGTTCCCAACCCGGGG
This sequence comes from uncultured Chloroflexia bacterium, assembly GCA_963820415.1. Classification (GTDB taxonomy): domain Bacteria; phylum Chloroflexota; class Anaerolineae; order Anaerolineales; family Anaerolineaceae; genus CAWFZT01. The sequence continues at coordinate 287,860 of CAWFZT010000009.1, forward strand.
CAGCTAAATCCGGCTCAACCCCAAATCCCTCCGCTTATATCCAGAACAAAGGCTCAGATACTATGGTCAACCTGGCGCTGGCCTGGGCAGAACGCTACCAGCAAAAACATGCCCAGGTAAGCCTTTCAGTGACCGGCGGAGGGTCTGGTACAGGGATTACATCTTTGCTAAATGGCACAGTGGATATTGCTAACGCCTCGCGCGCCATCACTGCTGCAGAAATCCAGACGGCGAAGACCAACGGGTTTGAACCGGTGGAGTTTAGCGTAGCCCGGGATGCCATTGCAGTGATCGTCAATCCTGAAAATCCGGTGAAACACCTATCACTCCAGCAACTCTCCCAGATTTATCGGGGCGAGATCAATAACTGGCAAGTGGTAGGCGGTGAAAATCGGCCCATCGTGCGGTTATCGCGTGAAACTAACTCGGGAACGCACGTTTATTTCCTGGAAACGGTCATCCGCCTGGGGAACAGTAAAGACAAAGCCATTTTCTCAGCAGATACGCTTCTGCTACCTTCCTCAGAAGGGATTATCGCTGAGCTGCGCGATAATCCAAATGCTATTGGTTATGATGGCCTGGGTTACGTCACCCCGGAGGTCAAAGTGATTGCGGTCAGCAAACAGGATGGTGGCCCCTACTTCCTGCCCTCGGCAGCCACAGTCGATGATAAAACCTACCCGATCGCCCGGGACCTTTATATGTATACTCACGGCCAGCCCAGCGGGGCGATCAAAGATTACCTCGATTGGGTAGTATCTCCCGAAGCGCAGCAAATCGTGACCGACCTTGGTTTCGTCCCCATTATCAAAAAGTGAAACAAGGACCGGTTCATGAATGATCAAAACGCCAGACGAGAATTCGTGATAACCTGGATCATAAAATTATCCGGTTACTCGAGTATCCTGTTTGTCTGCTTGATTTTCTTCTTTCTGTTGCGGGAAGGCCTTCCAGCCCTGGTAGATACATCGCTGGCCTCTTTATTTGGCACACGTTGGTACCCAATTGAAAATTACTTCGGCATCCTGCCCCTGGTGCTTGGTTCGTTGGTAGTCACGCTGGGAGCGCTGCTGATCTCAGTTCCGTTGGGCCTGATTACAGCAATTTATATTTCCGAAGTCGCCTCGCGCTGGGAAAAGGAAATTCTCAAGCCGTTGATCGAGCTTCTGGCCGGACTGCCATCGGTCGTGTTGGGTTTCCTGGGCATCCTGGTTTTGGTCCCATTTCTCCGGCGTTTTCTCGATTTGCCGACTGGCCTGACTGCCCTGGCTGGCTCGATCTTATTGGGATTAATCGCCATCCCAACCATCGTATCCATCTCAGAAGATGCCCTGAATAGTGTCCCACATTCGTATCGCGAAGCTTCTCTGGCCCTGGGTGCCACCCGCTGGCAGACGATCTGGCGCAGCACCCTGCCGGCGGCCCGTTCCGGGGTTCTGACCGCCATTATGCTTGGCGTGGGCCGGGCTATCGGGGAAACCATGGCCGTGATGATAGTCACTGGTAATGCCCCGGTGATGCCCCAGGGCCTGCAAGCCCTATTCCGGCCGGTGCGAACCATGACCGCCACTATTGCCTCGGAAATGGGTGAAGTAGCCAATGGGAGCCCACACTACGATGTGCTTTTTTTTATAGGCATCGTGCTTTTCATCTTTTCCCTGGTCGTCAACATCACCGCTTCCTCCATCAGTAACCAGCGGCGCAAACGCTCTGAACGCCTGCTTTCTTGATCTTGGACCATGAAATCTTTAGGGCAACTCCTCTCTCCCAACCAGACGCAGAACCTTGGTTTCGTCATCCTCAGGCTGATCTGCATTGTGACTGCGCTGCCGATAATCGCTATGGTTCTTTATATCCTGGTGCGCGGTATGCCAGCTATTTCGTGGACTTTTTTGACTGCCATGCCCAGCGATGGCATGCGAGCGGGAGGCATTTTCCCTGCCATTGTCGGCACTTTTTACCTGACCCTGGGTACGGCCATCTTTTCAGTCCCATTGGGAGTAGCCGCTGCCGTCTATCTGGCCGAATATGCTCCTGATAACCGCTGGACTCAGCTTATCCGCATCGCTATAATCAACCTTTCAGGCATTCCCTCGGTAGTATACGGTTTATTTGGCCTGGGTTTATTCGTCCTTTTCCTTCATTTTGGGACAAGTATCTTATCTGCCTCATTGACATTATCGATCATGACCTTGCCGGTAATTATCAGTACCACAGAAGAGGCTTTGCGTTCCGTGCCATTCTCTTTCCGCCTGGTGAGTATCTCGTTAGGCACCACTCGATGGCAGACCATCTGGCGCATCATTCTGCCTGAAGCGCTGCCCGGTATTCTCACCGGGGTCATCTTGGGATTAGAGCGTGCCGCCGGAGAGACTGCCCCCATCCTTTTCACCGGCGCTTCCTTTTACTTACCACGCCTTCCAAACTCACCCTTGGACGCCACCATGGCGCTGCCTTACCACCTGTTCGTAATTTCGACGCAGGTCCCGGGAATGCCCATACAGATCCAGTACGGCACCGTTTTGGTGCTTCTGGTCTTCGTGGTGATGATGAACCTGGCTGCCACTGTTATCCGCTCGCGCGCCCGCGCCCGGCGTCAATGGTAAAGCTATGATCAAGATCCGCATCGAGCACCTGAACCTGCGTTACAACGATGGCACCGAATCCCTCAAAGACGTCTGCATGTCGATTGAAGCCAATGCCATCACGGTCCTCTTCGGCCCAGCGGGCGGGGGAAAATCCAGCTTGCTGCGTACTTTGGACCGCCTGAACGATCTGGTTGAAGCTCAAATTACCGGGCAGGTGTGGATCAATGATGTCAATATCCTCGACCCCAAAATTAACTTGGTCGGGTTGCGCCGAAAGATCGGTATCGTTTTTTCACGGCCGGTACCACTCCCTTTGAGTATTTATGGTAACGTCAGCTACGGGCTGGAGATGGCCGGAGAACATCGTAAGGGCATTCTGGATTTGTCGGTCAAAAATGCCTTGCGACAGGCGGACCTGTGGGACGAAGTGCACGATCGGCTGAACGACCCGGCCAACTCGCTTTCAGGCGGTCAGCAGCAGCGCCTGTGCCTGGCGCGCGTTTTAGCGCTTGAACCAGAAGTGATCATGCTGGATGAACCAACCTCAGCCCTGGATCCGATTGCTACGCAAAAAATCGAGAGCATGCTCCAGGAGCTGAAGCAGCAATACACCATCCTCCTCGCCCCCCATAACGTGCAACAATCTGCCCGGTTGGCCGATTATGCTGCTTTTTTCCTGGTAGGAGAACTGGTTGAATATGGAAAAGGGGTGGATATTTTCATGCACCCCAAAGATAAACGCACCGAAGACTATATTATGGGGCGGTTCGGATAAATGCTAGTAAAAATCAGGCGAGCGATATCGACTTTACTCCCCCATGGATCGGTCAGCCGTATTACCGTCCTGGTCATAATAGGCGATGCGATTTTATATTCGTCGGGGACGATCACATCCATGGTGCTGGCAAGGATCATCCCGGTGGATGTCATGGCGACTTACCGCCAGATAGTCTACCTCACCCCTCTCGCCCAATCCCTTGTGGAATTTGGGTTGGCCTCCAGCATTTATCGTTTCTGGAATTTACTACCTCCTCCGCGCCGTTCCACCTTTCTGAAAATGCTCATCCTGCTGTCAATCGGGTTGGGATCGGTCGCCAGCCTGGGATTGGCAGTACTAACCCCATTTATTTCACAGGCATACCACAATCCGGATTTGATGCCGGCCCTCATAATTACCTGCATTTTTCCTTTGTTAAACATCCTGCCACTGTCGATCAGGCCATTGCAAATCTGCCGGGGCCGGCCTTTGCTGGCCACAGCACTGCAACTGATTATTTCTCTGCTGAACGTTTTTTCAATTGTAATCCCCCTGATGCTCGGTGCTGGTTTGCTGACGGCTCTGAAAGTCTGGATACTTACGGATGCCTTAAATTTTGCCATCGTACCTTTCGTTTTCCTTCCCTCTATCCTGCCGAACACTCCCTGGTGGGATAAAGAATTGTTCAAGGAAATCTGGGACTACCTCTGGCCGCTGCAAGCTGGCCGTATTCCAACTATTTTTGCTCAATATACGGATAAGATCGCCTCTTCAGTATATTTATCCAAGGAAGCCTTTGCCACTTACAGTCTCGGGGCCAAAGAAATCCCGTTCGTCAGCCAAATCGGGACTTCTATCTCCAACGTATTGGTTCCAAAACTCGTTGAAGATGTTTCCGAGGAAAGGGTAAACCAGGCATTGGCAAGGTGGCGACAAGCCTGCGAAAGGACGGCCCTTTTTACTTACCCAATCGCAGGTTTCTGTGTCTGTTTTTCACTTCCCATCGTCAGCCTGCTTTATTCGTCTACATATTCGGCCAGCAGTATCCCTTTTATGGTGTATGCGTTCCTGACCTTCATCGGTGTAATCGATTATGGCAGCCTGGCGAAAGTTTACGGGCAGACTAAGATCATCATGCGTTCTTCGATCATCTCTACCACGTTCCTGGTACTGCTTTCTTTTCCTCTGACTGCATTGTTCGGAATTTGGGGAATATCGCTAACGGTTTTATTCTCGGAAATAATCAACGTAACTGTGTATATGTTCTCTTATGTCAAATCCCTTAACACAAGCCTCGACCATCTCTATCCTTGGAAACAGCTATTATCCCTGGTCGGCATGGCGCTGGTCAGTGCTGGCATCCTGCGCGTAACACTTTATCCTTTGATCTCGGCACGCATTGCCATCTCGGCTGTAAATGCGGTAATTTTCCTGGGCGGTTTATTTGGTTTAGATCTCTTGCTGTATGCCAGCTTGCTTTTGCTCACTAGAAATCATCTCGTCATAGAGTATGGAAACAAAATTTTGCAGGTATTTGCCACACCAAAACAGTGATCCAGGAATTTGGTCCCATTGATTGAGGGGGCACATATGAATCATCGCTTATAGAGTTGGATATCCAGTATCAGCATAAATATTGTAGAGAAACAGCTAGTGTGATAAAATCTGGGTAACACGAAACAATTCGGGCGCGTAGCTCAGTTGGTTAGAGCGCACGGTTCACATCCGTGAGGTTCGTGGGTTCGAGCCCCTCCGCGCCCACTACGTACCTTCCTCGTGAAGGTACGCTAAGCGGACGACCAATTCCCGCTTGATAAACTGCCATCCTTGGGATGGCAGTTTCGTTTGGAACCGCAAAATCCAATCCCGGGCTGAAGAAGCTTGAGCCGCCAGCAAGCGTCTGGATTTTATTTTTCAGTCTGTACCACCGAACCGCAATAAATGCATTCAGCGCTATACTGGTTGATCCATTCTATCTCGTCGCCACGCACAGGAGCGCCGCACTGCGGGCAGGTAGGCGGCAGGCGTTGCTGTCCTGGGGCCTGCGGCTGGACTTGAGGCTGCGGCAGAGATCCGATTTGTTTACCAAATTCAGTCTGAAGGGTATCGGCTGCTGTGGCCATGTTCCTGGCGCGTAGTTTCCGCTCGATGTTGGCATAAAACCGGGGCGTACGTTCTACCATCTGGTGCTGGAGAAAAAGGGTCAAGGCCCGGCGGGCATGCGCCAAAGCGCCAGTCTCATCCTGGTTATCGGCATAGGCATGGGCAGCTTGCGCGTGCAAGTTGGCAGCGCGCCTGGGATGGTTGGATACTTCCATTTGCTGTGCTAAATCAGCAAATAACTGGGCCGCCTCCCCGGGATGCCCGGCTGCAATCAACCGGTTGGCGTCTGACAGGACCTGCATTTGGACCGGGCCTAATTGAATTCCGCGCATATTACGCCTTCGAAAAAACCCGACCATTCTGCCTCCTTTATGCAGCTAACCGACTTTTTCAAGAGGTTCAGGCCGGTGGCCAAAAGTAACTACCGGTCCTCCGCAGGGCGCGGCCCACAAGACACTATTGTAAATCACCTTGAGCACATGCGGGTGATGGTAGGTCGGGTAAGTTTCATGCCCGGGTTGGAAATAGAATATTTTCCCCATGCCCCGATAGAAACAGCACCCACTGCGGAATACGTCCCCTCCCTGGAACCAGCTCACTAAGACCAGTTCATCCGGCGCAGGGATATCGAAAAGTTCACCGTACATCTCTTCGTGCTCGAGCTCGAAATATTCACCCAGGCCGGCGGCGATTGGGTGACCAGGGTTGACTACCCACAGGCGCTGTTTCTCGCCAATTTCTCGCCATTTCAGATTACACGAGGTGCCCATCAGCTTGCGAAAAATTCTGGAAAAATGCGCCGAATGAAGCACGATCAGCCCCATTCCTTCCATCACCCGCTGATAGACGCGCTCGACAACTTCATCTTTCACCTCTCCATGCGCCATGTGACCCCACCAAGTCAGTACGTCTGTGTTCGCCAGGCGTTCAGCGGGTAACCCATTTTCAGGCTCATCCAAAATGGCGGTCTGTACAGCCAGCCCCATGGAGCGCAGGTGGCCGGCAATTTGGCTATGCATCCCTTCAGGATAAATCTGGCTGACCAGCTTACTGGTCTTCTCGTGGCGATATTCGTTCCAAACAGTGATACGGGGTAATGCAGTCATCCTTCACCTCTCTTATTTACATTTTACTGGCTGGCCATTTTTAGCTGACGAAGCGACAATGGCGTCATACAACCTTGCCATTCGTAAACCTACTTCGGGAGGACACGGGTTAGCGAGTTTTCCGTCACGCACAGCCAGGAACTGCTCCCAGACTCCCAGCGAAACCGGCACCTCGACTTTACGCATTTGCTTGCGACCTTCTATCTGCAATAGCAGTCTTTCTCCCCAGATTCCGGTTCGGAGATTTCCTTTCGAACAGAAAACGCGGATATCAGAATCCGTAGAGCCATGGATGGCTTCTCCGCAGCCGTGCAGGGTAACCAACGCGCCGGATTCCAGACGCCCGATTACCGCCCCCAATGTTTCGACCGGGCGGTGGCAATCATCCAGCCAGGCAGCCACTTCCACAAACTCCTCACCTGCCAGGTCGACCACCGTATTGAGCATGTGCGCTCCCGTATCGAACAAGAATCCCCCGCCTGAAATGGTCAGGTTCTGCCTCCAGGTCCCTATCGTATTGGGTCCCCAATCCTGCCAGGCAGTCGCGCTAATCGAAATCAACCGCCCCAGTTCACCGCCTCGCAGCATTCTTACGGCCGTACGGATGTTGGGCGAAAGACTACCCGGGAAGGCCACCACCAACAACTTACCCGCCCGGTCGCGCGCCTCCATCAGGTTGAGGGCTTCTTTGGCATTCATCACCATCGGTTTCTCCAGCAGCACATCCAGACCGGCTTCCAGGCAGGCTTTGGCTTCTTCATGGTGAAAAGCGTGCGGAGAAATAACAAAACCGACGTCCAGCGAATAATCAGAAAGCAACCGGTGCATATCATGCTCATTCGGGGGACGGGCTGCGCGGCCGCCTTAAAAAGGTCAGCCGCCAGTTGATAATGGTCATCCAGCGGCTCGAAAATGACGGCGATTTCCGTGTTATCGACCTGCTTTAGCATCTGGCGGATGTGGTAACGCGCCATCCCACCACAGCCAATGATCGCCACGCGCACTTTTTTACCCATAGGGTTCCCTTTCTGACATGGACAAGTTATTTTATTACTTAAAATTACATGTATACTACCAATTACGTGTATACTACAAATTACGTGTATGCTCCCAATTACGTGGAGTATAGCGCGAAACATGGTCTTTATTATAGGATAATTACCATTCCCGCCAAGGATGCGGTTGTTTTCAACCTGGAGAAGAAATAACCAGCAGCTTCACCCGTGCAGTGCATACTCAACCAATTGGTCGAGGCGGCAGGTTGCCAGGCCAATCACGTGGTCCGCTCCACCGTAGAATATATAAACGGTGCCGTCAACTACCGGATTGGCGCAGGAAAAGACCACTCTCGGTACGTCGCCACGCAGCTCCCATTGCTCTTCAGGCCAGAATATTGGCTCGGCCGGGCGGTGGATCACCTTTGTAGGATCTTCCAGGTCGAGCAGGATAACGCCCAATCGGTAAATGTGGTCTTCATCATAGGCATGATTGAGCACCAACCAGCCGTGCGGCGTCTCGATCGGCCCCCCGTTGCTCCCCACGCTGTTAGCGTCCCACCGATTCTTAGTTCGTGGCCCGTAGATTGGCGCCATCCACTCCTCCGGCCAATGGACCAGGTCATCCGAATAAGCCAGCCAGACCTGGGGACGGCGTCGATGGAACAAGGCGTAACGGCCGTGGATCTTGCGCGGGAACAGGACATGGTCCTTGTTATCCTCGCCAGTCACCACGTGCCCCAGCCGTTCCCAGGTGATCAGGTTTGTGCTGCGGGCGATCATGGGGGTGATATATCCTCCTTCCAGGAAGGCTTCACCTTTGCCAGGAGACTGGAATCCATAGGCCGTATAGGTCATATAGAAAACGCCATCGATCTCGGTGACACGCGCATCTTCCACTCCGCGCCCATCGAGCGCATCCGAGGACGCCAGCACCGGTTTACGCAGCCTGTTCCAGTGCACTCCATCTGGGCTGACGGCATATCCGATGCGGCTTTTCCAATCCAGGCCCTGAGCGCGATAAAACATATGGAATAGAGCATCATGATAGATTACACCAGCATTGAACACGTTATAGCATTCCCAATCCGACCCCTGCTCGGGCAGCAGGACCGGGTTTTCTGGATGGCGCTGCAATTTCATCTTCTCACCTCTACCTGAAATCCTGTCCTAATCCATCTCAATAATCAGGCCTTCTTTACCGGCCACCACCAGTTCATCCAGCGTCACCAGTTCACCTTCCCGGTTCAAACCCGTAGAGACAGCCACGCGCCCTTTGCCCGGCAAGGTCATACAGCATTTAATCGGGTCTATAGCCGAATTCAACACGACCAGGACCTTCTTACCACCAGATTGCCGTATGAATATAAAGCTGTCTTCCGGAAAACCGTCCAGAGCACGATAGCTGCCCGCGTTCAAGGCCGGGGTATCCTTGCGGAATTGGAGCAGCTTGCGGTAAAGGTTCAACACCGAGTGCGGATCAGCCACCTCGCTCTGGACATTCGTGCTACGATAATCCGCTGCCAGAGGCAGCCACAGTTTTTCCTCCCCGACGGTGGAAAATCCAGCATTGCCGGTTGAATCCCACTGCATGGGCGTGCGACAAGGATCCCGTCCAAGCCCGGGCACGCGTTTCCCCCATGGGTCCTGTTCTTTTTCAGCAGGGATATGGACATTCACCATGCCTAGTTCCTCGCCGTAATAGATGGTGGGGGTGCCGCGCAAGGTCAGCAGCAGCATCGCGGCCAGGCGAATGTTCTCCGCCCCGTAACGCGTCCCCAGGCGCGGTTCGTCGTGGTTGCCGAGTACGTAATTGGGCCAGGCCCCGGCTGGCAGCGCGCCCTCCAGGCTGTCAACCACCCGGCGCATGGCTCCCAGATTCCAGGGCAGCCCGATCAACGCGAAATTAAAAGGCATGTGCAGCTCATCCAGATTCTTGCCGTAATAGCTGCACCATTTCTCCCAATCGAAAACGTGGATTTCGCCTACCGAAAAACGCGGCCTCTCCAAGCTGTATTCATCCAGAATATGACGCAGCTCACGGAACACGGCGTGAACATCCGGGTGACCTTTATCGTATAAGTGGATCAGGCTGTCGTAATCTCCCATCGCTTTGAAGACCACCTTTTCCGGGTGGGGGTTGAGCGGGTTATCTCGTAGATCAGGGTCCTTCATGATGTAATGGGCCACATCCAGGCGAAAACCATCCACGCCCCTCTTCAACCAGAAGCGAATGGCATCCAACATAGCCTCTTTGACCGCCGGGTTGCGCCAGTTCAGGTCAGGCTGATCCTTCAAGAAAGAATGGAGATAATACTGCCCGGTTTTTTTATCGAACTCCCAGGCCGAACCTCCGAAATTGCTCAGCCAGTTATTCGGCGCCGTTCCATCCGCCTTTGGGGATCGCCAGATATACCAGTCCCGTTTGGGGTTGGAAAGAGATTGGCGCGATTCAATAAACCAGGGGTGCTGGTCAGAAGTGTGATTGGGAACGAAGTCAATGATCACCTGCAAGTTGCGCTGGTGAGCCCTGGTGACCAGGCGGTCGAAGACTGCCAGGTCGCCGAACAAAGCATCGACATCCGTGTAATTGGATACGTCGTAGCCGAAATCAGCCATCGGGGAAGGATAAAATGGCGACAACCAGATGGCATCTACGCGTAATGTCGCAGTCAGGTAATCCAGGCGTTGGATCACCCCCTCAAGATCGCCAATCCCGTCGCCGTTGGTATCCTGGAAACTGCGCGGATATATTTGATAAATGACCCCATTTTTCCACCACAGGTAAGGTAAATCCTCTGCCATATCCGTCTCCTTTTTCAGAATTAATGTTTTATGGAAATAACGCTACAACTTAAGTATAAGATAAATCCTGGAAAGTCCCACAGCAAAATACCTTAGTTTCCAATATCAGTGTGCAGCTATGAGGCTTTCTTCAAAACTGAAGATTGACTTTTGTATATTTTATTATATAATAGATATTATATATCATATAACTCAATAAATATATCAATTCCTTTCACCAGGCATCGGCGAATTAATCTCTTTAGGAATTGAACTCTGAAGAGATGGACTAAAGAATACCCTGAGAAAAGCTTGTATTCAAGCCAGGTCTTATCAAGAGAGGTAAAATGGCTACGAAAAATATTGCAGTACCAATTAATGAGAAAACATTGCAAAGTTTCAGATCAACTCTCCGAGGAAATCTGATACGTCGGGGAGATGAAGGATATGAAGCTGCTCGAGCCGTCTATAATGGGATGATTAATCGATACCCGGCTATGATTGTTCTCTGTGGCGACGTAGCAGATGTCATGAGCGCCGTAAACTTTGCGCACCAAAACCAACTGACGGTTGCTATCCGGGGCGGAGGGCATAATGGAGGAGGTCTGGGCACCGTCGATGATGGCCTGGTGATTGACCTCAAGGATATGCATGGTATCCGGGTTGACCCAATAGAAAAGACTGTGCGAGTCGAAGGTGGATGCACATGGGGCGATGTAGACCATGCTACACATCCCTTCGGTTTAGCCACGCCCAGTGGGATCGTCTCATCGACTGGCGTAGGCGGGCTTACCCTGGGAGGAGGGCTAGGACACCTTACCCGCAAGTATGGCCTCACGATCGATAATTTGCTCGAAGTGGATATGGTCCTGGCAGATGGAAGCTATGTTACCGCCAATGCAAAAAAGAATCCCGATCTCTTCTGGGCGGTACGCGGCGGTGGGGGTAACTTTGGAGTTGTAACCGCCTTTCTTTTCCGGCTAAATCCGGTGGACACGGTTTACGGAGGCCCCATGCTTTGGGATCTGGATAAAGCAGCGGAAGTCATGCGCTTCTACCGCGACTTTATCAACAAAGCCCCCGAAGATATCAACGGCTTCTTTGCTTTCCTGTCTGTTCCTCCGGGACCGCCCTTCCCGGAATATTTGTATCTCAAGAAAATGTGCGGCGTTGTCTGGTGCTATACCGGGCCTTTGGAAAAAGCCGAAGCGGTCTTTAAACCTATTCGGCAGTTTGGACCTCCGGTTTTGGATTTCGTCGGCCCGATTCCTTTTCCGGCCTTACAGAGCATGTTTACCCCACTCTATCCACCTGGTCAGCAGTGGTATTGGCGGGCTGATTTCGTAAACGAACTTAGCGAAGAGGCCATTGCGCTACACATCAAACATGCTTCTCAAATGCCTACCTGGCAATCCACAATGCACCTTTACCCAATCAATGGGGCGGTTCACCGCGTTGGCAAGCAGGATACTGCTTTCAGTTACCGGGAATCCACGTGGGGATCAGTGATCGCTGGCATCGATCCCGATCCAGCTAACAAAGGGAAAATCAGTCAATGGGCCAAAGATTACTGGACGGCCCTCCACCCTTATTCGGCTGGCGGTGCCTATGTTAATATGATGATGGATGACGAAGGCCAGGAACGAGTGCAGGCTTCCTACCGGGAAAACTACGCCCGCCTCGCTGAAGTCAAGAAGAAATACGACCCAGCTAACTTCTTCCACATCAACCAGAATATTCACCCAAAGAAGTAAACAAACACCTTGTAAAACGGCAGGTAAGGAAGTGAAAAGCGCAATCTTCCTTACCTGCCCTGTGTAAAAAAGGTAACGCAAAGTACGAGATTGGATCCTTTAATTATAAAAGGGTATGGATCAGTTTTTCGGGGGAGATCAGATTGTTGATCTCTTGACAAGCGTTCTCTTCTGGTGTATCTTTAAAGCGAACGTTCGGGCGAACCTTCGCTTTCCCGAAGAAAGACAATCGATGCGAGTTACCTTGAAGGAAGTGGCATCTCGGGCCGGGGTCAGCTACCAGACTGTCTCCAAAGTGATTAATGGGCAGGCCCAGGTTTCTAAGGAGACCGAGGGAAGGATCTGGCAGGTGGTCAAAGAACTGGGCTACCGGCCTAATTACACCGCCCGCAGCCTGCGCGCCAACCGCAGTTTCACGATTGGCTATTCGTGGAACCCCACTCCTCCCGGAAAACCCAGCCCGGTGCTCGACCAGCTTTTGCAAAGCATGCTTCAGGCGGCCGCCCAGTTTGGCTATTATTTGCTGTCTTTCCCGGTTGAAACCGAAACCTGCGACCAGGTGTGCATGTACCAGGAATTGATCTATACCGGCCGGGTAGACGGTTTCATTCTCTCTGGTATTGAGTATGATGACCCGCGCATCAAATTTCTCCTGGCGCATGCTTTCCCCTTCGTCGCCTTCGGACGTTCCAGCGCCGGCCTTAGCTTTCCCTACATTGATGTGGATGGAGGCATGGGCCTGCGGTTAGCCACCGACCATTTTTTGGAACAAGGCCACCGGAAGATAGCCGTACTAGGCTGGCCTGAAACCTCACGGGTTGGCAACAACCGCATTGAAGGATATTTTCAGGCCCTGCACGACGCTGGCCTGGAACCCAATCCCGCTTGGGTTGCGCGTGGGGAAGGCACCTATGAATTTGGCTACCAGGCCACTGACGCATGGATGGCCGGTCCCCAACAAAAAAGGCCAACTGCCATCGTGGCTATAAATGACTCCTTGGCCATCGGGGCCATGCACGCCATCCAGGCGCATGGATTGGAAGTTGGCAAAGAGATCGGTGTCAGCGGTTTCGACTCCAGCCCGTACGTCGAATACCTCACCCCACCCCTGACTACCGTCGCCCAGCCAGTGTGGGAAGTAGGCCAGCAGGTAATCGGTAGGCTGGCTAATGGCCTGAATGGGAACACCCTGCCTGAACCGGCCGGTGCGCTGTTATCACCCAGCCTGATTGTCCGCCAATCGAGCCTGTTACAGGCTGTACCGGAAAATTTTCGCCCAATAGGAGAGAGCCGATTTGCCTGACAATCCACTTTCTATTGACAAGTTTTTCCACTTAACCTATAATGAATCAGATGAGTTTGAGAGAGGGGGATACAATCTCAAGTCAGGAGTTGCATCAATGATCGGTTACGTCTTCAGGAATTAAAAACCCAAGAGATAGCGAGATTTGATGATTGCAATAGTAAGCCTAACGCCAATATTGCTGAACATGAAAATTGAAGCTCCTTCGACAACTCAGAAGGAGGTTATTTCCCTTATCCAAAAGAAAACTACCAACTATCCAAAGGATCGCATGACCGCAAACCTGGGAGCCGAGGTATCTTAATATCAAACAAGCTACTTCGGCTTTTTATTTTCTTTATCGCGTTTTATCGTTCTACCCCATTTTGTTCGTTCTTTTCCTGTCATGATTACTCAACACTGCTGGTGATGTCTGTTCGTTAAAAGATGAATAAGGCGGAATGTCCCCTGGATTATCCACCCGGTTTCCTTTTTTGCAGGTGTGCATCCTGGTTGCTTTTAGGATCCCGGGTGTTGATATGTCAGACCGAATTCCAGACCTACTACTCGGGCGACCAGAAAGTAGGTTGGCAGAGCCAGTTTGGAAAATCCAAGGTAAAGGAGGTGGTTGGAGAAGCAGATTGTCGTGCCCGATTGAGTTTTACCGCCAATTCAGTTCATAAATATTCTGGAGGATTTTGAAATGACTCTCAAGAAAACTACTCGTCGAGAATTTTTGTTCCTTTCTGCTACCGGCATTGCCGGCGCCGTCCTGGCGGCTTGCGCAGCGCCAACCGCCACAACCGCCCCACAGGCGCCTGCTGCCACCGATACGTCCGCCCCTCAAGCAGCGGCCGCCACTCCTACTGCAATTGCAACCCAGGCTGCCACCGCTACCTCCGTCCCAACTGCCGCAGCCGCTCATGAATCACCCGACCTGGCTGCACAGGTCGCGGCTGGCAAACTGCCCCCGCTCGATCAACGCCTCCCCAAAGTGCCGCTGACGCTTTCGCCCATCGATGGCATCGGCAAATACGGTGGGCGTATTCGCAGCTACTATGGTTATGAAGGCTATTTTGAGGAATCTCAATACGGCCACTCGGCCTTGCGCTGGATCGATGATGGCATGGGGATTGCTCCAGGAATGTGTGACACATGGTCAACCAATGCTGATAACAGCGTGTGGACCGTCCACATTCGCGAAGGCCTCAAGTGGTCGGATGGACAACCCTGCAACGCCGACGACGTGATGTTCTGGTGGACTGACCTGACCCAGGCGCAGATCGCCGCTCAGATCGATCCGGTGCCAGACTTCGGCACGGACGCGAATGGCAAGCTGGTTAACTTGGTCAAGGTGGACGATTATACATTGACGCTGTCCTACGGCACTCCTGCCCCGCTGACCGCCAAACGCCTGGCGATGTGGGTAAACGGCAATATCGGCCCACGCTGGATTGCCCCTATGCATTACCTGAAGCAGTTCCATCCCAAGTACAACACTGCCATGACGGATATGAAGACCCTTCAGGTAAATATCTTGTTCCGCAACAACCCGGACTGCCCAACGTTGGATTCCTGGATGGCCACGAAGTACGTGGCCGGCACCAGCCGTACCTCGCAACGAAATCCTTACTATTACGCTGTGGATACCCAGGGCAATCAGTTGCCTTACATCGATGGAATGGATGAAACCGCTATTTCCGATCCGCAGGTACGCTTGGTCCAGATCAGGCAGGGCTCTGTAGATTTCCAGAACTTCACCGATCTGACCCTGGCGGATATCTCCACACTGAAGGACGGGCAGGACGCTGGCAATTATGACGTGTTCCTGTGGGACACCGGTTCCGGCACGAGCATGATGTACTTCTGGAACTACGACTTCCCAGATACCAATGCAGAAGATAAGAAGAAGCATGATCTGTACCGCAATCCGGCCTTCAAGCAAGCCATGTCCTTCGCCCTGGATCGCCCCACCATCCAGAAATCCATTTACTACGATACCGGCATTCTCACCACCGGCACAATGAGCCCCAAGGCCTTCGAGTTCAATTTCAACGCGGATGCCCAGGCTTTTGGGAAGAAAGCCCGCGAAATTTACGCTGCTTTCGATCCTGCTAAAGCGAATTCCTTGCTGGATTCCGCTGGCCTCAAAGCTGGCGCAGATGGCAAACGCACATATCCCGATGGTTCCCCACTCGCAATCCGCATCGACCTGCCCGGCGACGCCAGCAAGGAATGCACGGATGTCCTGGATATCGCCAAGAAGAACTGGGAAGCCGTGGGCCTGACGATTGTCGTCAACCAGGTAACCCCAACTGCCATGGATGCCTTGTGGCACTCTGGCAAGGGCGAAGTCCATTCCAACTGGGAAGTGGGCGATGGCCCCGACCACCTGCTCTATCCTTCCTGGGTTGTGCCGAATGAGCCCGACCGCTGGGCGCCCCTATGCGGTCGCCTGCTGCAGTATTCAGGCACTCCACAGGAGAACAGCGAAACGGATAAGAACCCATGGGATCGCACACCGCCAAGGTACAACAAGAATGATCCTGAATACAAGGGCTCTGCGATCGAGCAGATCCACAAGCTATATGCCCAGGCTATTCTGGAACCCGACGAGGTGAAGCGCGCCTCATTAGTCTGGCAAATGTGGACCATCCACGAGGAACAAGGTCCCTTCTTCATCGGCACCGTGGCCAACCCACCTCGCCCGATCATCGTCAGTCGGAAGCTGACCAACGTGCCTACGCACGATCAGCTCAAGCTGGGCGGCTTCGTCAACCCCTGGATCACTCCCTACCCGGCCATCACCAATCCTGAAACTTACTCGTACAAATAACCTGATCTACCGGTAAAATTGCAAGGGGAGGAGGATAGTGCACTTACTATGCACCCGATTTTATCCTCCTCCCATTTGCAAAGCAGAACCTGGAATGAGGGAGTGAGTCATGATTAATTATATTATGCGCCGTCTGGGTTACATGGTGGTCACGATGGTGATCGTAGCAGTCCTGGGATACATCATCATGGAGCTACCGCCTGGATCATACGTAGATGCAGAAATTTCGCGCTTACGTATGGCGGGCGGCAACCTGGCGCCAGAGCAAATAAAAGCGATGTACCAACGTTACGGCCTGGATAAGCCTCAATATGTGCAATTCTGGCTGTGGATTTCACACTTTGTGGTCGGCGATTTCGGCCAATCTTATCAATACAATATGCCAGTCAACCAGTTGATCTGGGGGCGGCTCGGCCTAACACTGGTTTTTTCAATTTTAACATTAATATTTAGCTGGGTGGTGGCGATAGCAGTCGGGGTGTATTCGGCCACCCACCGCTATACCATCCCCGATTATCTGATCACCGCCGGGCAATTTATCGGTCTGGCGGTGCCGAACTTCTTGCTCGCCCTGGTATTAATGGTGTTCGCCCAAAATGTCTTTCACATGCAAGTCGGTGGGTTATTTTCTTCTCAGTATTTAAACGCCCCCTTCAGTATGGGAAAGTTTCTAGACCTGCTCAATCACATGTGGATTCCGATCGTTGTGATTGGCGCCAGCGGTACCGCCTGGTTGAGCCGGGTGATGCGCGCCAACCTGCTGGACGTGCTTAATATGCAGTACGTCCAAACGGCGCGTGCCAAGGGCTTGAAGGAAAGTGTCGTCACCTGGAAACACGCCTTCCGCAATGCCATCCACCCGCTGATCATGGTCCTGGGCAGCAGCCTGCCCGGCATCATTTCCGGCGAGACGATTGTAGCGATCGTGCTGAACCTGCCCACTACCGGGCCGCTCTACATCAACGCATTGCTCCAGAAGGACATGTACCTGGCCGGAGCTTTCTTGATGTTTCTGGCCCTCGCTTTGCTGATCGGCAACCTGGGGGCAGACATCCTGTTGGCCTGGGTCGACCCACGCATTCGCTACGAATAAGTGCTCAACCAACGTGATGCTTTATAGAAAGAGGTAAAGAAATGGCCGAGGTAGCGACTCCTTTTCCGCAAGTACCGGTTGTTGAGGAACCCGTCAGCGAAGTGGGGCAGTTATCCCAATGGACGCTGATGCGCCTTCGCTTCGCACGTAACAAGCTGGCAATGATCGGCCTTTTTGGCTTGGTTTTTATGTACATTCTGGTGTTCTTGGGCCCCTTTGTTGCTCCCAACGAATATACCAATCAAAACGCGGATTACATTTTTGGCAAGCCCAGCCAATTCACGTTTATCGGTCCGAATGGTCGCCTTGGTATTCAACCTTATATATATCAGATGACTACCAAGCTGGATCAGGCCACTTTTAAGTTTGTCTTCGTTGAAGATAAGACAAAAAAATTGCCGGTCAATTTTTTTGTGAAAGGCGACCCGATCGTTTTGTTGGGCTTTATCCACACCGACATCCATCTTTTCGGTGTGAGCCTACCACAGCGGGTTTACCTGATCGGTGCTGATTCTATCGGGCGAGATATTTTTGCCCGCACGCTGGTGGGCGGCCAGATCTCGATGACGGTTGGCCTGGTCGGTGTAGCTTTGAGCCTGATATTTGGATCGGTGCTTGGAACTATGTCCGGTTATTTCATGGGATTAACGGATGATATTATCCAACGCACCATGGAAGTAATCTCCTCCTTCCCAACCATCCCGTTGTGGGCGGCTTTAGCGGCTGCTCTTCCACCCGTTTCAGTGTCCTTTACAGCGATGGATCGTTATTTCTTAATTACGGTGGTTCTCTCCGTTGTGGGTTGGACAGGTCTGGCCCGCCAACTGCGCGCTAAAGTGATGGCCTATCGCTCGGCTGATTTTTGCCAGGCAGCTCTGGCGGCTGGCAGCAGTGATTCACGCATCATTTTCGTCCACATGCTTCCCAATGCAGCCAGCCATATCATTGTTTCAGCCGCTCTGAGCATCCCTTACATGATCCTGGGCGAAACCTCCCTCAGCTTCCTGGGGCTGGGTATCCTGCCCCCTATGGTAAGTTGGGGAGCTCTCCTAAGGATTCTCAACAGGTTTCCGTGATCGTCCAGCACCCCTGGATTATGCTTCCGGGCGCGGCCGTAATTATCACTGTGCTGTTCTTCAGCTTTGTGGGTGACGGCGTGCGCGACGCCATGGATCCCTACTCAATCTAACCAAAGAAAGGCAACCAGAATCCCATGGGCGAACTAACGGGATCAAAAACAATAGTAGATATAGATACTATTCTGCGCATTAACAACCTGCACACCTATTTTTACACCGACATCGGGGTATCCAAGGCATTAAATGGCGTGAGCTTTGATATCCCCGCCCGTAAAGTGATGGGGGTGGTGGGAGAAAGCGGCTGCGGAAAGAGCGTTACTGCCCTTACCTGCTTGCGCTTGTTACCCAAGAATGCCAAAATTATCAAGGGCGATATCACCCTGTTCAGACACATTCAAAAGGGGAATGGCAACAGCGCCATCGTGGACGCGGTGACATTAACTAACCTGGACCCGATGGGCCAGGAAATTCGCAACATTCGCGGCGCCGAGCTGGCCATGATCTTTCAGGAGCCCATGACCTCGCTTAACCCATCCTACACGGTAGGCAACCAGATCGCCGAAGCCATCATTCTTCACCAGCAGGTGGATAATGCCGAGGCCGAAAAACGCACGATCCAGATCCTCGACCAGGTCGGGATGGCCAATCCGGCTGCGATTTTCAAGCGTTATCCACACGAGCTGAGTGGGGGTATGCGCCAACGTGCTATGATCGCCATTGGGCTTTCCTGTAACCCCAAAGTTCTCTTTGCCGACGAGCCTACTACTGCTCTGGACGTAACCACAGAAGCTCAAATCCTGGACCTGATGCGCGACCTGCAAGCCCAACTGGGTATGACCATCGTCTTTATCACCCACAACCTGGGTGTCGTCGCTCAGATGTGCGATTACGTGGCAGTGATGTACCTGGGGCGCATCGTCGAGCAGGCTTCGATAGAGCCAATTTTTTACAACCCAAAGCATCCTTATACGAAAGCTTTGTTGAACTCCATCCCGCATGCCGGGAGTAGGGTCCGTGACCGCCTGCAGCCAATTCGCGGCGTAGTGCCCGATCCCTATTCCAGTATTAAAGGTTGTCCTTTCCACCCGCGCTGTAATTCCTTCATGCCCGGGAAGTGTGATCAGGCCGTCCCGGCTACTACTGAGGTGGGGGAAGGCCACACTGTGCGTTGCTTCTTATACTCGGATGAGGTGGAAAAATGACCAGCCAAACCTTGATAGAACGCAATGACGACGTCTTATTAGAGGTGATAGGTCTGAAGAAATATTTCCCAGTCCGGGGTGGATTTATTAAAAAGGGCGTTGGGACGGTGAAAGCTGTGGATGGGGTTGATCTGTTTGTTAAGAAGGGTGAAACGCTTGGCCTGGTGGGTGAAAGCGGCTGCGGTAAAACCACTGCCGGGCGCACGATCATGCGCTTGATGGAACCCACTGCCGGGGAAATCCTCTTCAATGATCCCAAGCAGGGCTGGCTTCACCTTGAAAACCTTAATCGCAAGCAGATGCAGGCTGTGCGGCCCAATATGCAAATCATTTTCCAGGATCCATTCTCTTCGTTGGATCCCCGCATGACGGTAGAACGCATCGTCGGCGAACCCCTTGTGATCAACCACCTGGCCACCGGGCAGGCGTTGAGAGACCGGGTAGCCGAACTATTGCGTGTGGTGGGGATGCGCCCAGAGTATATGAGCCGTTACCCGCACGCCTTCAGCGGGGGCCAACGCCAGCGTCTCGGCATTGCCCGCGCTCTGGCGCTAAACCCCAAGCTGATCGTCTGCGACGAGCCAGTGTCAGCCCTGGATGTTTCGATCCAGGCCCAGGTGATCAACCTGCTGGAAGACCTGCAGCGTGACTTCAACCTGACCTATATTTTTGTCGCCCATGATCTGAGCGTGGTCGAGCACATCGCTGACCGGGTAGCCGTCATGTACGTAGGCCGCCTGGTCGAGCTGGCAAAAACGGATAACCTGTACTACACTCCTCAACATCCCTATACGGAAGCGTTGATGGCCGCAGTTCCAAAACCCGACCCGCGTATGCGTGAACGGCCGATTAAATTGCCTGGTGAAGTCGCCAGCCCGATTAATCCTCCTACGGGCTGTTATTTTCATCCGCGTTGTAGATATGCCAAGGACGTTTGCACCACAGACGACCCGCCATTGAAAGAAGTCCTTCCCGAGCACTGGGCAGCCTGTCACTTCGCCGGCGAGCTTAAGCTAAGGGGGATCACGACTGGAGAGTAAAATGGACGATAACCAAACAAAGGGCGGATGGATTGTTGGCGTTGGGCAATACGTCACCTGGCTTGTTACCAGTTTAGTCGCAGTGATCGATGCGCTATATGTGCGCGAAGCTGTCCTGGCAGGGTTATTCTTGTTCCAGGTGGCTCAGACTGAGAATTATCACAGACAAGGCGGGGTAGGCCTGGACTTATCCACAGGGTTTGCCATTTCCGTGATTGACGATTTCATGCTGCTCATCCTGGGTTGTGCAACGGTCGCAGTCGTCATCGTCATTGAGTATTACTTCCGGAGAGGACGGCCCAAGGGATTGCTGTTGAAACGTATTGGCATTGTGTTCGGAATTGAGCTTGCCATAATTGTTGTTTCTATCATCATCCGGCTTGCAGTCTACGGATAAAAGGTAATAAGGGTTATCTTCCCTTTGAATCATCCGAGGAACCTCGATCAAGGCTTCCAATTTTTATTGCGCGCCCTTGGCAGATCGATAAATTCAATCTGAGCTTCCAGCTCTTTTATTTTTCTGTCTATCTGCGCCAACGATTTGAGAAGCCGTTTTTGGCGGGAGGTCCATCTCCTGCGTTTTAAGAATCCCAGGGTTCCAGCAATCTTCTTCAGTTTTTCTTTCAACCGATCGTACTCATTTTGGGCAGTCTGTTCGACCATGAGCGTGTTCCAGTAATTCACTTCGAGCGAAGAAATCATATTGCGCTTGAGGAACTCTTGTGACATACTGGTCATCATTTCAACGCCCAGAGAGCGCTGTGACTCCGCCAAATTTACTTGAAAAGCTACCTGGAGGGAAGAATAAGCTCTTCTAAATAGACTCATCGCAGTCTGGTCTAAAACATTGAAGGGCTTACGACGCTTTTTAGGATTCATATTATCGACGATATCCTGGCCTTCAGTAAAGTCATCCAACCCGCGTAAGAAGGCAAACTGCGATTTTAAATCCAGATGTTTGCCGCAATGATTGCACGTGTAATACCAGACGTTATCTGGCAAATGAAGTTCTACGTCACAATACGGGCAGATAAAAGGCGGCTCTCCCATTCCAGAAAACTTTCAAACCCGGTGGAAAATGAAGCGAATTGAAACTATATAATTTGTACAGTTGTTATCGTATTATAAAACATCGGCAGCCAATACTCAAAGTCTTCCACCGTGCGTCCCTGGGCAATCAAGATCAACTGGCCGTCGCCCCAATAAATATTGCGCACCCAGCGCTTGCGCCGGTTCTCGCTCTCTAGAAATGTAAAATGAGCCTCAAAGAAATTTATTGAATCTGAAAGGCTCTCATCTTGCGACTCGACTTCAACTCCCGGAAGCTGCATGATCCCATGCTGAAATCCTTCGCGCAATACGTCCATGTCCTCGGCTGTCACTGAAACCTTGAGCCGGCGCTTTTCGACCAGGAAACTGGTATTAATGTCGTCTTTGTAAGGAGAAAAAAGCATACCGCGATGGTGGCGTCTAAGTTTAAATTGAAACCAATCACTCGGCAGCCAGACTGCGTATCCACCTTTATCATCAGGATGCAGCGTCATTCCCGTATAAGCGGGTCTTCCCAGAAGCTCTTGTGGCACTTGTGTCCTCCTATGACTTATTAATGATACCGCAATTTATTATAGCAGGTTCGGCCATTTTTGCGTAAAAAGGGAATGGCTAAGAAGAACAGTTTTTGATATAATTATTCCAGAATTGAAGAGCATTCTATCAGCCAGTGTCTAGCTATACAGGAGAAAAGCCATGGTCAACCTGAAGGAAACTGTTGGATTCTTGCAGCGAGTGCCCCTGTTTCAGGGTTTAACACCTCATCAGAAAGAACTTCTGGCAAAGCGTTTCGTCGAACGTAATTACAAGAAAGATGACAAAATCGTCACCCAGGGTAAAGGAGGCGAAGGCTTTTTCATCATCCTCGAAGGCCATGCGGATGCTTTCCGCACCCTCAGCGATGGCAACGAGGTCCAGGTAAATTCGTTTGGCCCTACCAATTATTTTGGTGAGCTTGCCTTGCTGGATGAAGAAGGACTGAGGACTGCCTCGGTGGTAGCCACTGAGCCGTCCAAATGTGTGGTACTCACAAGGTGGGATTTCCTCAGCCTTCTGAAAGAAGATAATGCTATGGCGATAAGTATCCTGGTCGAAATGGCGCGCCGTTTCAGGATTATGCTGGATACCATGTAATCCCCCTGCTTTATCGCAAATTAAATTTTCCGGGCGCTTCTGATAATGAGAGGCGCCCTTTTTGGTAAAATGAGATATCATGCTGTGCCCCAACTGCGGATTTAATTGCCCTCCGGATGCCAGGTTCTGTGGCATGTGTGGGACACGCCTGGTGTGGGTTCGCCAGGTTGGCAGCTTCACCAATAAAGAGATTTCTCTCGAAGGCGAACGCCGTATCGCCACAGCGCTGGTCACCGATTTGACCGGCTCGACTGTTCTGTTGGAAAAAATGGGTACTGAGGCCTGGGTTACTTTAATGAACCGCATCCTGCACTTATTGGAAATCGAAATATATCGGTTCGGTGGGCAGGTTCACCAGTTCAGAGGGGATGGTCTCGTAGCGTTTTTTGGCGCATCAGCCGCTCACGAAGACGACCCTGAGCGGGCCGTCCTGGCCGGTCTATCCATGCAACGCTCCTTTCATGCCTTTGCCAGCCAGGTGGAGAAAAACCAGGGGATACAACTGCTTCTGCGGGTCGGAATCAGCACCGGAGAAGTGATCCTATCCAGCGTGGGGAACCAGCGCCAGCACAGCGAAGGCGCCCCTCTGGGAAAAGCGGTATTTACCGCGGCCAGGATGGAAAGCGCCGCACAACCTGGGACGGTGCTAGTCAGCCAGGATACCTACCAACTTGTTACGGACCGGTTCGAATGGCAGCCGCTTGAGAAGACAACCGGCGAAGTGACAAGCCTGCCTGTTGACGTCCATCGACCGGTACAGCCCTGTTCAAAGGATTCTTTCTCGAAACAATCCTTCGGGTTTTCCTCTCCGATTATCGGCAGAGATGCGGAATTCCAGGCGCTGGTCAACAGTATCAATAACCTGCTGGACTCACGCGGCGGAATCGTCTCCATCAGCGCCGAGAAAGGCATGGGCAAATCGTTCCTGATAAACGAAGTCTACAATTTTTTTACCCGGCAAGCTTCTCTACTTTCTGAAACCGGGAATAAATCGCCAGGTTTCGGGGAGATTTCACGGTTCATGGTGCGCAGCCATTCCTATGACCAGTTAGTCCCTTATGCTATCTGGATTGATTTACTAAATCAGTGGCTGGAAATAAAGGGGGATGAGCCCGAGGAAAAGAAACGCAAAATTCTGAAAAATAAGGCAGGCTTGCTGTGGGGAGAGAAACAGGCCAGTGAATATATACCCTACCTGGCAGCTTTCTTATCCCTTACACCCGATAACACAGAAAAAGAGCGCATGAAGTACCTGGACCCAGGTGGGCTGCGCCAGCAGTTTTTCGCTGCCTTACGCAGTTGGGTCTCAACCCTTTCTCAGCTATCTCCTGTGATCATTGTTTTTTCGGACCTGCATTGGGCAGATGCGTCGAGCCTGGAGCTTTTGATCTATTGCTTGCCTGTTTGCGAGACTGAACAAATCCTCTGGGTGTTGACTTTCAAGCCAGACCGTACTTCCCTAGTCTGGAGCTTCCAGCACTACCTCACCACTAATTTTCCCCACCGCCTGGTTTCGTTGAACCTCGCTCCCCTTACCAAGGAACAGGCCGAAGAATTTATCAACAATATCATCGGCGCGGGCAGTTTGCCCCGCCAGACGCTGGGATTAATCGTCAAGAATGCCGAGGGAAACCCTTACTATATCCAGGAGCTGATCCAGTCGCTGGTCAACCAGGGCCTGCTGTACCAGGATGGTGAAACCAATCAATGGCATACCACACGGGCGATTACTTCAATCGACATGCCTGGCAGCTTGCATTCCTTGCTATTAGCCCAGGTTGACAGGTTGAATCCAGAAGAACGCGTAATTTTGCAAATGGCTTCAGTGATCGGCTCAGATTTCTGGTTGTTTGCATTGCAGGTGCTGGTTCCTGAAACTGACCTGCTCAAACAAAACTTGACTGTTTTGCAGCGCGCCCAATTGATCATTGAGCGGGGCGCTGTGCCTGAATTGGGAATGCAATATTCATTTAAGTCAGCTTTGCTGCACGACACTGTTTATGAGACTTTATTAAGTGACCAAAAGGCAGCCTGCCATCTCAAAGTGGCCGAATATCTCGAAAATACATTTAATGTCGAGTTCTTTTTGCAGCATTTTGGGCTGCTGGCTTACCATTACGCTCAGGCCAGGAATTCCAAAAAGGAATTATTCTATACCCTACAATTTGCGGAACAGGCCAAGAAAATCTATGCGAATGGCGAAGCTCTTGAGCTTTACAACCGGGCGATCGAGCTGCTGGATGAAATTGAATCGATCACTGACCCGGCCAACCAGCAGGCGGTTTTGTCGACCCGCTTTGAGGTCATTAAAGAGCGTCTTGACTTGTATGAGCTGACTGGCCAGATCGACCAAAGATCCGCCGATGCGGTTTCTCTTCTTCCGCTGGCTGAACAACTCAACAATGAGCCGGCCTGGCTGGTTGATGCACTCCTTTTGCAACCTGGAGTCGCCTCCTGGACAAGTAAGGAAGAATGCCTGGCAGGCCTTCCGTTGGCGCAAAAAGCCCTGGATCTTTCGCGCCAGATGGGAGATAAGCTGCGCCTCTTGCAGAGCCTGTGGGTATCCATGCAGCAGCAAATTTTTCTCGGCGATCCGGGTTGGAAGGACACCGGCGATATGGCTCTGGAACTGGCGCGCCAGGCAAGAAACCTCCCGTTTGAAGCCAGGTTCTTGCTGGCGTTGGGTACTACCTATTCCTGGAGCGACCAGCCCGACAAAGGCATGGATTACCTGACCGCCGCTATCCCAATCTGCGAAGCCCAGGGGGACCGGATCACCCAGGTGAGTCTTCTCGACCGCATGGGGTTGAAGCTGGAGCGCATCGGGGATTATTACCGTTTGCTGAAAGACCACCACGAGAAAAGGTTGCAAATCAGCCTGGAAATTGACTACACACTGGGAGAGATTTCGGCCCTAACCTCCTGTGGACAAGTACAGGGTATTTACCTGGGCGATTACGATGGAGGAATCACCTGGCTAGAAGCAGCCAAATATAAGTCGATCGGGCTCAGACAGGTAATAATAGCTGAGCTTTGCCTTGTACAAATTTTTGTGGCGCTGGATAAGTTTGAGAAAGCGCGGCAATGCTCTGCGCATGATAGAACAGGATTGACGAAGAAGACCTTTTTTACAACATGCGCGCTAGCCTGTTACTGGTCAAAGCCATTTTTTATAACCATGTGGGTACGAGTGAATTCGATTTCCAGAAAGTATTGGACTTCACCTGCCAGGCAGAAGATCTGATCGCCGAGAATCCGATGATCAGCCGGCAGTTCTCAATGGCTGCTTCCTGCCAGGCAGTTTTCGCCCATCTTAATCTAAGCCGGGTCGCCGCTGACCAGCTTGCCCAGCAAAACCACCTGGCACTGGCCTTGCAATCTTCACAAAACGCGCTGAACATCTTCGAAACCTTTGGTTTTGTCCAAACAATTGAATGTTCCAGCGAGGAAGTCTATTTTTACCACTATCTGGCCCTGGCCGCTAACAATTTCCAGGAACAGGCCCGGAATTACCTGTTTCTTGCCTACAAAGAGATGATGCGGAAATATGAAATGATCCCCTGGGAAAGCGAATTCCGGCGCACATACCTGGAAAATATCCCGCTGCACCGTCAGATTCTGGCCTCCTACACCCTGACCCTGGGGTTGAAAAAACACAAAGCTTAAGACGCCGTGAGTGGATAACTTCTAAGTTATAATCAAATTACCCTAATCATCATCATCATTGGAGGCATTCGAACATGGCTGAATTTCCCAGGACAACGGTCGGCGGAGTGTCTCTCTCACGCATGATCATCGGCACGAACTGGTTTTTTGGTTATTCACATACCAGTCTGGCCAAAGACAAATTCATCACCTCCTACCAGACGCGCAAACGCCTGGCGGATATCCTGACCGTTTTCTTTAAGGAAGGCATCGATACCATCATGGGCCCGCGCAACCCGCTCCTGTACGATGTGATTCAGGACGTCCAGGACCGCACCGGACGCAAGGCCAACCTGATCGTGACTCCGCATTTTAACATCTTGCCCGGTGGTCCGACCGAGATGGAACCGGAAAGAGTGTTCGACGAGTGTCAGAAACTGGGCGCCATTTTCTGTATGCCCCATCAAAACATTACCGACGCCCTGTTAGACAGAATGTACAACATCATCCGAGATATGGATAAGTATTCAAAAATGATCCGCCAGCGCGGCATGATCCCCGGCTTATCCACCCACTTACCCGAATCCGTGGTCATCGCTGACAAGACCAACGCGGATGTCGAGAGCTACATCCAAATTTATAACGCCATCGGTTTTATGATGACCATCGAAGTCGATTGGGCTATGCGCATCATCCGGGAAGCCAAGAAACCGGTCATGACCATCAAGCCGATGGCAGCCGGCAGGCTGCTTCCACCGGTTGGGCTGGCGTTTTCCTGGAACACCATTCGTGACCAGGATATGATAGCTGTAGGCACCACCACTCCGGATGAAGCGCGTGAATTGATCGATCTTTCCCTCGATTTCCTCAACCACCGTATTCCAGACAACCCACTTCAGAAAACCCGCAGCAAGAAATCGCTGGAATAATCGCTCAAGTAAACCTCGCCGCTGGAATCAGGCGGCTCAAATTCTACAAGTCGTGCTTTAGAAGGAAGCAGTCATGGGATTCTGGCCTGATAATTACCAAGGGGCAATCTCGCTCACCTTCGACGATGGCCTCAGATCGCAGTTAGAATATGCAATTCCAGCTTTAAATGAGCGCGGAATCAGGGCCACTTTTTATCTCAACCCACGCGGTAGTGAAGAAGATGTTTCACGCGTAGACAGTTGGCAGAAGGTTCTTGAACCGTGGATTGCCGTACATAAAATGGGACACGAAATCGGCAACCATTCCGTGATGCATCCGTGTTCCCTAAATATCCATGCCGATTGGCTGGAAGGCAAGAACTTGCTGGACTGGGATCTCGCCAGGATAGAAGCCGACATCCTGGAAGCCCAGCGCCGCATAAAAACCGTTTTCCCTGCCCAGACATATACCTCCTACGCCTACCCCTGTTATGAATCAACCGTTGGGAGAGGCGAAAAGCGGCAATCTTACGTCCCGGTTGTGGCGAGAAATTTTATCGCTGCCCGGGCCAAAGGCGAGTTGCGCGGTGAGCTCGCCAACGACCCAGTTTATTGTGACCTCCACCACTTATCCTCCTGGCCAGTCGAACGCCAGCCAGGCGTCTTCATGGTCGGTCTGGTCGAACAGGCGATTACGGCTGGTTTGTGGGGCATATTTACCATCCACGGTATCCATGAGTCCCACCTGCCAATCGGCGATCGGATCTTATCGAGCTAGTCGATCACCTGGCGCGCCGCAAAGAGGCGGTGTGGGTCGCCCCGGTGGCCGAAATTGGCGCTTATATCTACCACAAGCTAAACTGATCGGACCATTACGGCAGCGGAACCGGTAAAGTGTTGACATTCGCCAGGGATTCTCTGTGAAATTCGCCATTCTGATAGAGGGATAGGAACAACTCGACGACTTGTGGATCAAAATGCCGTCCGGCCTCCGACTGGATGTGGTGAATAATCTCCGCCTCATTCCAGGCTGGCCGGTAAGCGCCACATGGCGATGATACCCTCTTTTACCGGCAGTTTAAAACCCAGGGGAAGTTTTTTGGCAATTCCACCACGCGTTGCAGTTAGCACCAGGAAGTCATCCTGGAGGATGAACAGGTTAGAAGAATAGCACCCGGTAAGCTCTTGTAAAGAGTCAACCACCTGCCTGGAAATCAAATGCACGTCGAGTAAGGATGACATTTGCCGCGCCGAAAGAACGATGGCTTTTAATTTCTCGGTCAGCCGGTGAAATTCATCCTCGGCTTTCTTTCGACCAGTAATATCGCGCATATATTGGATAACACCTTTCACCTCGCCTGAATCAGGTTTGGTAAAAGGGAAATAATAAATTTCCAGCCAACCAGTGGTTTCTCCGCCACCATTTTTACGTGGAATAATTTCCTGGGCAGACTGGCCTGTATGGATGGTATCCAAGTTTGGACAGCCTTCACAGATAATCCTGGAATTGCGAAAAACCTCGTAGCATTTCTTTCTGACCAGGGGTCCAGCATCCGGATACCACCTGGATATCGTCGGATTAACCAACTGAATGGTCAAATCTATATCCATGACAAGCAGGCTATCTTGAATTCCTGAAAAGACCCCGTCCAGGAATTGTTTTTCGTCGAGCAGGTCCAGGTATTTCTGCGAACCCTCTTTCAAAGAGGATTCGTTGCTCTTTTCAACCTTGTTTTCTTTCGATTGATTTTTGATGCGATTTATCAAAGCGACCAACCGGGACTGGTTTTGCCTGGAGATATAATCCTCAGCGCCAACCTTGATCGATTCAACCACCTCAGCTTCATCCAGCGTTTCGGCGAAGATTATCAGCGGGATTCTCAGCCCTTGCTGCTTCAATAACCGAAGCGTCTTGATCCCATTGAAACTCGGCCGAGCATAACGGACCAGGATCATATCCCAATTTTTCTGTTGTAAGGCTGCCAGCATTGTCTCCGCATTATTCACAGAAAGGTAATCAACATTAAAACCCCCACTCTGCAATTGGAATGCGAGTAGCTCGGCTTTTTCGATGTTATCTTCCAAAATTAATGTATGTACGATATCATTCATCCCAAAAACCACTCATTCTATTATTGTAGCAATGTTCCTTTTGCCCGTTCCTTGCAGCTTCGTAAGTTTATCCGCCGTTTTAAAGAGCTCCGCTTTAAAATATCAAGCTTCTTACCAGACACATAGAGAACTTATGCAACTTGACTCGCCTCTTTCTGAATGCCATTTTTCGACCAACCTTCCTATCGTAATTTTCTGTCGTCCAGTAGAACAGCGGGTTCAGCCAGCTCAGGAATGGCAAGAGTTTGATCGAGGTCCGGGATATTTCAACTTGCCGGAAGGTCAGGAAGTTATGGTCAAGGCTAAACAAATTGATGACGCCGACCTCTGCCAGCTTAGCCAGAATCTGGCAGACTGCAGCATGATCGTTGCTCTTGACCTGGCTGAAAACCGTAAGGTGACCGACGACGGTCTCGAATGCCTTAAGGCGCTGCCACAGTTAGTTTATCTGAACCTCAGCTCTTGTGATCTCACTAACTCCGGCCTGTCTTATTTGCTTGATCTGCAACGATTGAGAGTATTAAATCTAAGTTATTGCCACCGCCTGACTGATATCGGGTTGAGAACTTTAAAAGGGCTTCCTCAACTGGTATATCTGGACTTGCAAGGTGTTCTAAAAGTAACCACCGGCGGCATTTCCAAGATTCGCAAGCCCGGATTGACTATACGCCGTTAATTTCACACCAGGAATATAATCTTTACAACCTTCAATCTATCACAAGGATTTATACAAGACCTACATTTATGTTTGAAGAGTTATTCACCGCAGAGTTGCACCCTCTTCAGCGCACACCCTTTCGGGTTCACCTGAAGTGGTGACCGAAGGGGTAGATTACACAGAGAGGAAGATTTCTCTGGTAAGAATGAAAAGGAAAAATAGGAGGAAAATATGGAATACAGGAATTTTGGACGGACGGGTTGGAAGATCGCCACGGTTGGATTCGGCGCTTGGGCGATTGGAGGAGGGTGGGGCGAGGTGGATGACCAGGTATCTTTCGCCGCCCTCAACCGCGCGCTCGACCTGGGAGTAAATTTCTTCGATACCGCCGATGTTTATGGCGATGGGCGCAGTGAACGTCTCTTAGCGCGGCTAAAAAGAGAGCGCCGCGAGCCATTTTATATCGTCACCAAGGCAGGCAGGCGTCTCGATCCCCACGTTGCTAAAGGATACAACCGACAGAACCTGACCGCCTTTGTGGAGCGCAGTATACAGAATCTGGAAATGGACGCCCTGGATTTAATCCAGCTCCACTGCCCGCCCACTGAAGTATATTACATGCCCGAGGTTTTCGACGCCCTGGATGGCCTGGTCAAACAGGGCAAAATCCGTTTTTACGGGGTAAGCGTAGAGAAAGTAGAAGAAGCTCTCAAAGCCATAGAGTATCCGAATGTACAGTCTGTTCAGATCATTTTCAATATTTTCCGCCAACGACCGACCGGGTTGTTCTTCTCCGAAGCCAAACGGCGCCAGGTGGGCATTCTGGCGCGTGTTCCCTTGGCCTCCGGCCTGTTGACCGGAAAGCTGAGCTCTGCCTCGACATTTTCTGCGGACGATCACCGGGCTTATAACCGGCATGGTGAAGCTTTTGACCGTGGCGAAACTTTTTCAGGCGTAGACTATGAAACCGGCCTGAAAGCTGTGGAAGAGCTGCGCCCACTGGTTCCCCCTGGGATGAGTTTGGCGCAGTTTGCCTTGCGCTGGATCTTAATGTTTGATGCGGTCTCGACCGTCATCCCCGGGGCGAAGAATCCACAGCAGGAAGAACAGAACTCCGCCGCGGCAGACCTTCCACCCCTCAGCCCTGAAACCATGCAAAAGGTTGCCGCCATCTATGAACAACGGATCAAGCCCCTGGTTCACCAGTATTGGTAGACCTATTTTTTAGCGATCACTCCCATCGAACCGGCGCGTTCTAAATAGGGCGTGCCGGTTAAATCGCTCCACAGGGCTACTTCCGAAAAACCAGCCTTTATCAACTCTGACTGGAGGATTTCAACCGTATAATAATGCTCCCACACGTTATATTCAGTCAAACCTCCGGAATCGTCAATGACCAGGTAGCGGTCCAGGTAAGCCCTGTCTTCGGGATAGTGGAAGACCTGAGATAAAACCAGGTGAGCCCCAGGTCGCCAGAATCCACCCGATGGACTAATCTCCCAACTCATTCCCGCTTGAGCCTCCGAACGGTAATATTCGGTGACTACGTCAAAGACAAAATAACCACCGGGCTTCAACGCCCTGGCAATTCTTAGCAGAACCCGCTCACGGTTGGTTTTCGAAAAAACACCCAGATCGAAATAGATCAGGCAGGCCGCGTCAAAGACACCGTCATAATCGAGGGTCAGGTAATCCTGCAAAACATAGTTAATGGATAGATTTTCCTGGCACGCCTGGAGGCGCGCATATTCGAGCGAACTGGTTGAAAAATCGATGCCGGTAACGTCAAGACCGCGCCGTGCCAGCCGGATAGCATACAAACCCGGCCCACAGCCCAGGTCGAGGAAGTGGCTACCGCTTTCCAACTTCAGTTGATTGACCATCCAGGCAACGCTACGTTCGATAGTCTCGGGTTTACGGCTGGCAGCGTCTGTATTGGGGTCCAGATGCGCCTTGAGCATTTGTTGGGCGATGTAAGCATCGTTCCAGAACAAGGCTTCCCCCAGCTCATCTAAATCCGGTCTCTGCGCATGCCTGGCGAGTGCCTCGAAGTCTATTTTTCCGCTGGTTAACCTTTGTATCATTTCAATCTTGACCTTCCTCGCGACCTGAAGGGGATAATACCGCCATAACAGGCTTCATTCTACCAAAAAGAATCAAGAAGAGTCCGTCTTCAAGGGACAACAACCTTTGTAGACAATTTCTGGTGAAGTTCAACCGCTTTTACTTTAATTAATTATAATTAGCTTACCTTGCAGCAAGGAGAAAATTATCGTGGCTCATCTTCCCATCGATCACAGCGAAGTGCCTATCCGTTTATTCAAATCGGATTTCTTAGAGTTTTTTTCCCACATCAGTCCCATTGCTGTGCTGGTCATCTGGTCACCGGTCATCCTCTTCTTCTTCGTGCGCGCCATCCTCATCCGGCCGACTGACCGCTTTCCCTGGTATATCCCAGCCGGTTTTCTGGTCGGCCTGTTCCTTTGGACGCTGGCAGAATATACTCTGCACCGTTTCGTTTTTCATTACTCTGCGAAAACTCCGCTTGGCCAGCGCATCACCTTTCTTTTCCACGGCATCCATCACGCCCAACCTCAATGCAAGACCCGTCTGGTGATGCCCCCGGTCGTCAGCATTCCCCTGGCGGCGCTATTTTACGGGTTGTTTTACCTGATCACAATCTTGTTATTGAAAACCCCTTATTGGATAAACCCGCTTTTTTCCTCCTTCCTGACCGGCTATCTGATATACGACCTGGCCCATTATGCCCAGCACCACTGGCCAATGCGTTCGGGCTATGCCCGTTACATCAAGCGTTATCATATGCAGCATCATTACAAGACCCCGACCCAGCGGTTTGGCGTCAGCTCGCCACTTTGGGATTACGTGTTTGGCACCAAGCCAGATTAGGGTGAGCGAACTTCCAGATCGCTGAAGGATGCCCCAAAATCCGCCTCGCTCCAGGTGCCGGCAGTCAAACCGATCTCTCCCTGTGCCAACGCAGCATCCTTCACCTGTCCCAGCACGACCCCATCCACTCCGAGAGTAATGGTATCCCCAACGCAGGCGGCAGTTAAGGTCACCGGCGCGTATTTAGTGATAGCGGATGAATACTGCCAGTTCATCAAAGGGCTGAATATCCCATATGCTTTTTTGAAGATGCCAAAGTACCCATCCTCCGAAATCGACAGCAAATAGTAATCGCCAGGGTCTGCATAGCGGCACATCACTCCCCGGTCCCCTTCGCCAGTCGGTGAGAGGATTGAGGTCTTTACGTTGATTACCACATCTTTGAACGAATTTTGCACGGTCGTCCCTAACAGGGTGTGGTCTTTTTTGACCAGGATGTGATATTCATTGTTCAGATAAGCTCCCCATCCGTTTTGGTCATCGAATAAGCTCCAACCTGAATCGGGATTAGAAAAACCATCCTGAAACAGAATGACCTTACCAGCGGGTAGATCAATCGACGGCATCGGGGGTTCGATGATGTTTATTTCTCCTTGCCTGGCGGCTTCGATCAAAGGCACTGCCATGCGGATAGGGCGCAGGGCGTTGATCCGTCCCCCGGTTGGGATGCAATCATCCAACGTATCCACCTTCCCATCCCGGTTTGTGTCCACCAGCGACCGACAGGCCATAAACTGGCGCTCGCCGGAAAAGCCCTGCGACGTAGGCATCCCAACCAGTTGGCCATCTGGGTTGACTGCCAACCCACCGCTGTTCCCTCCCGGCAGTGTGACCGAGATGCTGATATAATCTGCTTCCGCCGAGGTAGGCCCGCCAAAAAACCCCTTCACCGTGGTTTCATTAGCCGATAATGTCGCCTGGTCTAGCGAAGTATACCCGAGGATATTTAGCTTAGCCCCGACCGGGAGCGTGTCCGAATCGACCAGGCTCACCGCCGGCAGCTTCAACCGATCGCGCCTGACCGGTCTATTTTTCATATCGGTGGTGATTAGGATAACTGCCAGGTCGTGCACCGGATCAGCCTGCACTACCATGGCATAATAGGTCGGCACAACCGGGACGTTCGGCTGAACGGTCAGCGAGACCTCCAACGCATCCACCGGGAAATTCTTGCGCGGGAGGACAGCTTGGGCGCTGGTCAGGATTAGTCCATCCGCAGAAACAATCGCCCCCGAGCTGCTCCAGGCCGGTTTTAGCTCCCCATCCTGATTCATCATGGCGGTCACCTGGACCAACGACTGGTAAGGAATATTGTCGTTCTCCACCGGAATCCAGGTTGGAGTAGGCAGGGGAGCGGATTTGGCGACCTCCGGGTTGACCACCAGGATCGTCGCCTGGGCGCTGGCCCGGTAGGAATCAGCGACGACCACCATTTTCCCCGAATAATCCAGCGGACTGGCTGCTTCCAGCGTGAACACAAAGTCGAGGATCTCACCCGGATCCATTCCATAGCTATACGCATACCCCAGGTACCCGGCATAAGAATTCTCTTTCTCTGGCTGGGGGAAAACTTCCACTACCTTCACCTTTTTCACCAGGTCAGCGGGCAGGCGGACTTCCGAAAGAGTCAGGAATGATTTGCCATCGTTGCGTACATTGATCACCATTCGGAATTCCTCCCCCACCTTCACCGCCTGGGGGGCGTTTACCATCACCTTCAGGCTGCTGGCCGGGGAGGGCAAGAATTTCAAGCCTAATTCTGGCGCGTACCCGCCTTCCACTATATATATTGATAAGCCGATCAGCGACAACACCAGTATGATGAATATAATTAACAGGGATTTGGTCAAACGATTCATGATTTAAGTATACTTGCGAACCCTGACTATCACAATGTATAAGCTTTTTTCTGCCAACCTGGCGCCCAGCGAGGTAGAATATTCTTAATGAATATTCTTAAATCCATGCGCGCTATGGTAATGGAAAAAGCCAAAACTCCTTTACGCGAGATGGAAATTCCAACCCCACAGCCAGCCGCCGGCCAGATCCTGATCAAAGTGAACGCCTGCGGTGTCTGTCGCACCGACCTGCACATCCTGGACGGTGATCTTTCCCGGCCCAGGCTGCCGTTGGTGCCCGGCCACCAGATCGTTGGCGAAGTGACCGGAGTGGGTAAGAACGTCAGCCGCTTCGTCCCCGGCGATCGGGTGGGTGTTCCCTGGCTGGGTTACACAGATGGCACCTGCCGTTACTGCCAGGCCGGCCAAGAAAACCTGTGCGAACACGCCCAATTCACCGGATATGACCTCAACGGCGGTTATGCCGAATACAACGTGGCGGACCAGCGCTACTGCTTCCCACTGCCGTCTGGTTTTTCAGATGCAGAAGCCGCCCCCCTGCTGTGCGCTGGTTTAATCGGTTACCGCTCTTACCGCCTGGCGGGTGAAAATGTAGAGAAGATCGGTCTGTATGGTTTCGGGGCTTCTGCTCACATCATCATCCAGGTAGCGGTTTTCCAGGGCAAGCAGGTATATGCTTTCACCGTCCCGGGCGACTCTGAAAAGCAGGCTTTCGCCCGCCGGCTGGGAGCTGATTGGGCGGGCGGGTCGGATGTCATGCCGCCCGAACCGCTGGATGCCGCCATCCTTTTTGCCCCAATCGGGGCGCTCGTCCCGGTTGCCTTGCAGGCGGTCCGACCGGGTGGGACAGTAGTTTGTGCAGGTATCCACATGAGCGATATCCCGGCCTTTCCTTACTCGATCCTGTGGGAAGAACGGGTGCTGCGCTCGGTAGCCAACCTGACCCGCCGAGATGGCGAGGAACTGCTTCAAATCGCTTCCCAAGCCAAAGTGAAAACCCAGGTCACTGAATTCCCGCTGGCGCAGGCTAATGAGGCCATTGACCAATTCCGTCACGGAAAAATCGAAGGGGCAGCGGTCCTGAAGATTTAGCCACCCCTGTCCCTGGCCCACCGAGCCTCAGGGTTTCCGAGATTTGAATATTTTCAGCCATTCTTCAACCTCAGACTCTCCCAGCTTAGCCTCATCCCCGGCTGGCCCAAGTGTCTGGCGGATGGCCTCTTCGAGCCGCGTCGAAAAATCTTCCGAAGACATCACCTGCGCCTGCAGGCCGTAGGCCTGCGTTTGAACGTGCCGGTCGGAAGAAACCACGCTCCAGTTACGGGCGTCTTTGCCAAGGCGGTGTAAGCGTTCAAGGATGGCTTCGTCGGCCGGCAGGCCCTGGCGGACGAAGTGCGCCATCACGTTTCCATAACGTTTGGTGCGCGCTTGCCCGGCGGGTGCTTTATCAAAAAATACTTCTACTTTAATCCGTTTGACGCGTTGGAAAACCTGCAGCAGCTCAATTAACTGCTCCTCGTCGTCAATGGCCCTCAGACTCATCCCTCTGATTTTCGGGATTAAATTATGCCCATCGATTAAATATGGCATGGTAGTACCATTTTACCCGTAAAATGTGCTATCATTCAGGCAGGGAAACAAAATGAGAGCCCGGCGTCTATTTCCGTACCTGATCCTGAATATCATTGTTTCTGCCGCGACCATCCTGACTATCCTGTGGTTGTGGGATCGTTCCAGGAATATCGACCTGCCTGTTCTTACCCCCCTACCTGTCGCCAGCTCGCCCACCCCCGAGGATACCCCCACTTTGCCACCGCTTAACCGGCCGGTGATTTTGATCAAGAATGTCTTTGGGACCGGTGATTTGCAGAACGAAGTGGTTATGCTCAACCGCCAGGGTGAAGGGGAATTGGAGCTAACCGGATGGCAGCTAAAAGATAGCAATGGCCACGCGTTTATTTTTCCAAAGCTTGTCTTGAACCAGGATGGCGCCGTTCAGGTTTTTACACGCGCCGGAGCCGACTCGGTCATCGAGCTGCATTGGGGGCTGGACCAGCCGGTTTGGAAAAGCGGTATGACCGTTTCACTGCTGGACCCGCTTGGCAACCTGCGCGCAAGCTTCCACATACCTTAAACTAATTCTGAGTTACAATCTACTGGTAAACTATGGAAGGGCAAAAAGACCATGCCACAGGCTCTTTATCGTGAGTACCGGCCGCATCTCTGGGAACAGGTGTTCGGCCAGGATCATATCGTTCACACTCTGCAAAACGCCATCCGCAGCAACCGCGTCGGGCATGCCTACCTTTTTGCCGGCCCGCGCGGCACCGGTAAGACCACCACGGCGCGGCTGCTGGCCAAAGCAGTAAACTGCCTGGAGGGCGATCCGGCCAAACGTCCTTGCGACCACTGCGCCCATTGCATAGCCGTCAATGAAAACCGCTTCCTCGACCTGATCGAGATTGACGCCGCTTCGAATACCAGCGTAGATGACGTGCGTGACCTGCGTGATAAAATTAATTTTTCGCCAACCCAGGGCAGCTATAAAATCTACATTATAGATGAAGTGCATATGCTCTCCACGGCTGCCTTCAATGCCCTTTTAAAGACATTGGAAGAGCCGCCGGCGCATGCTATCTTTATTCTTGCCACAACCGAAGTCCATAAAATCCCGGCTACTGTCCTTTCACGCTGCCAGCGCCACGAATTCCGGCGTATCTCGGTGAAAGACATCATCAAGCAATTAGATATCATTGTAAAAGCCAAGGGCTTGTCTGTAGAACCTGAGGCGCTGACTTTGATCGCTCGCCAGGCCACCGGCAGTATGCGCGATGCCATCTCACTTCTCGACCAGCTTACCTCTACAGGCGAAGCGGTGACCCTGCAAAACGCCCAGACCGTCCTGGGTACCGCCACCAGCCAGGTAGTGGTGAACCTGGTCGACACCATTTTACAACGCCAGGCATCCGGCGGGTTAAACGCCATCCACCAGGCGCTGGACAGCGGCACCGACCCGCGCCAGTTAGCCCGCCAGGTGGTGGAATACCTGCGCGGTCTGCTGCTGGTGCGCTTGGGCAATGCCGACCAGGTGGATGCCACCGCCGAGCTGCGCGCCCTGATGGCCCAACAGGCCCAGGCCTTCGATCTGCCGCGGCTTTTGGGAGCGGTGCGCCTGTTCAACAGCGCAGCCAGCGAGGGCCGTGCCGGGTGGCAGCCCAGCCTACCCCTCGAACTGGCGCTGGCGGATTCCATCGAAGAAAAATTTCTACCCACGCCACAACCATCACCCCATCACCCGTCTGGAAATCAGGGTAGGCCAGTAGAAGCAACCCAATTGCCTCCACCAGTTCACAAACCTGACCTTTCAGAAGAGAAAACAATCCCTCCCGCTTCAAATCCCAAGAGCGCCAGGCCGGAAGGGATAAGCAATCCTCCTACCCCGTCCAAACCAGCGACCGCCGACAGCGCACCGCCCAGTTCGCCCTCTACCCCGGTGCAGGAACCTGCTTCAGATGACAGCGCCGTCCTCAACCGTATTGGTCAGAACTGGCCGCGCGGTCCGCATGGCGGTCAAGAAACTGCGCCCTTCGACCGAGGCCCTGCTCAACTCTTGCAAATTGCTGGGCATGAAAAATGGAGCCCTGGTGCTGGGATTCCAGGGCGAAATCGTAAAATCTAAAATGGAAACGCCGGAAAATCTGGAATTGACCCGCCAGGCTATTGAAAGTGTGACTGGTGCGTCCGTTGCACTGATTTGCGTGGTCAGCAATAAAGCTAGCGCGACGTCCAACGACCTGGACATCGACCGGGATGGAATGGTTGGTACAGCCCTCAACCTGGGGGGCCAAATCGTACACAAAGAATGATTTTTATTGACAAGGAGTAATCCATGGCAAAAGGTTTTAATCGTCCTTCGGGCGGCGGCAAGCAGCAAGGCGGTATGGTGAACCAGCTCAAGCGGCTGCAGGAACAAATGGAAACCACTCAGGCACAACTGGCAGTGGAAACAGTCACCGCCAGCGTTGGCGGTGGAGCCGTCAAAGTCACCATGACCGGCGACCAGCACTGTAAGGCGGTCGAAATCGACCCCGAGCTGTTGAAAGATGCGGACGCCGAAATGCTGCAGGACCTGATCCTCAGCGCGGTTAACATGGCCCTGGACCAATCCCGCAAGCTGCAAGAAGAACGCATGGGTCCTTTAGCTGGTGGGCTGTCTGGCCTGGGTTTTTAGGCGCCGGTTGCTATGGCAGTCTTACCTGAGCCTGTTCAGAACCTGATCAATGCCTTCGAACGCTTGCCCGGCATCGGGCCGAAATCGGCTTCGCGGCTGACCTTCTTCCTGTTGCGTGCGGCTGACGACCTCTCGCTTTCTCTGGCGGAGGCGTTGGTCGCCCTGAAAACGGCTACCAGCCTGTGCCCTGTGTGCTATAACATTACCTACGCCGGCCGGGATACCTGCGAAATCTGCGCCGATCCCCGGCGGGAAGAAGCCACGCTTTGCGTGGTGGAAGAACCACTTGACGTACTGGCTTTGGAGCGGACCGGGGGGTTTCAGGGCCGCTATCATGTGCTGCACGGCGTGCTTTCTCCCATGGATGGTATCGGCCCGGAAAACTTAAAGATCCGTCCTTTAATCGAAAGGGTTAAAAAGGGGGCAGTGCGCGAGGTGATCCTGGCTACCAACCCAAGCATGGAAGGGGATGCCACTGCCCTTTACTTGTTACAACAGCTCACTCCACTGGGCGTGCGCACTACGCGCCTGGCGCGCGGCCTGCCGGTCGGCGGTGACCTAGAATACGCCGATCAAAATACGCTCTTGCGCGCCCTGGCCGGACGGCAGGATATGTAGCGCCCGTCCAGCTTATTTGGCGATAATTTGCGCCAGGCGTTCAAATGGGTCGATCATCCGGTCGTGTAGTTCTTTAAACACTTCAAACAGCCGTTGGTAAAGATCGGCCTGGGCCGGGTCGGGTAATAAAACACGGTCGATTTGAACCACCCGGTCGGCTGCGCTGGCTTCATCCAGGAAAACGCCGCCTGCCACCCCGGCCAGGATAGCCGCGCCAAGTGTGCCGCCTTCAAATGTTTTGAGCACCGCCACCGGAAGCTGGTAAATATTGGCTTTGATCTGACACCACAGCGGGCTTTGCGCGCCACCGCCAACCAGGCGAATCTGATCGACCTGCATGCCCGACTGCCGGGCAATTTCCAGGCTGCGCAACATTTCGAAAGAAATTCCTTCCATGATCGCCCTAGCCAAAGCGCCCTTGCCGCTGCGTGGGGTAAGGCCGAAAAAAACACCGCGAGAATAGGGGCTGCCGAGCGTCCGTTCGCCTAACAGGTAGGGATAGAACAGAAGCCCTTCAGCCCCCGGCTCTACCTGCTCTGCCTGCTCATCCAGCAATCGGTAAGGAGAACCCCCGCTCCGAGCGGCTATATCTTTCTCTTCCTGGCAGAAAGTGTCTTTAAACCATTTCAGAGAGCCGCCGCCGCTGTCGCAGATGCCAAAAGTAACCCAGCCCGGCATACTGTGGTGCAGATTCATCAGCCGCTGATCCAACACCGGCTGGTTGGTATAAATGCACATAATCGAAGAAGTGCCGGTGATATCGACTGCCCGGCCCGTTTGGGTCAACCCCGCCGCCAGCAGCGTACAAAGCATGTCCCCCGCCCCTACGGCCACTGGCGTGCCCTCTACCAACCCTGTCGCCAGAGCGGCTTCCCGTGACACTTTCCCGGCGACCTGGCTGGAAGGCAGCGGCGGAGGAAGCTTATCCGCGTCTAATCCTAACAGCTCGAACATATGACTTGACCAGGTTCGCCGTTTGGCGTCCATTAAAAACGATCCGGACGCTTCGGAATAGTCGATGACTGGAATTCCGCCGGTCAACTGGTAAGTGATGTAGGCGCTGGCAGTCAACACCTTCCAGGTTTTTTGATAGACATCCGGCTGGTTGGCCTGCAGCCACTTGATCTTCCAGCCCATCCAGGCCGCCGTCGGCACATTTCCGACCAGGCTGAAAGCCTCCTGTATCTCTGGGCGTTTGCCCAACTCGGCCACGATCCCAGCGCAACGTTTATCGCACCACAACTGTACCGCAGGCACCAGCACCTCGCCGGATAAATCGATGGGAATGGTAGCGTGCATCTGGCCGCCGGCGGCCACAGCCGCCACACTGCCAGGAGAGAGACCGGTCTTTTTAAAAACGGTGCCGATATTCGCCACGCTGGCCTGCCACCACAACCGGGCATCCTGTTGGGCCCAGCCAGGCGCCGGGCTTTCCAGATCGTAGGCCTGGGCTGCGCTTGCGAGGATATTTCCCGAAAAATCAACCAGCGCCGCCCGGCTGCTCTGGGTGCCGATATCGATAGCTAAGACACACCTTTCGGTTGTCATTTGGACAAATCCTGGTAAGCCGCTTCCATCAATAGGAAAAATGCCTGGCCTTCGGTGGCCGTTCCTGCATGATTGAAATTTGGCGATCCGCACACTCCCTGGACCAGGCCCTCGGCATCCACCCTGGCATGAACCGCAACCCGCATGCTGTCGGCCACCGCGCCATAACCCCCATCAATCCAGCCGCCGCGCACAGCGCGGTAGATGGTGTAGGCCAGCATCTGCGCCAGGTTAGTTTCCACGAAAGTCTGACGGTTATCGACGACATCGTGGAATAACCCATCCTCCCGCTGGTAAACCAGGCAGCCATCTATAACCTCTTTTATGTAATCTACCAACCTCTGTTTTTCTTCTTCCATCGTCTCTGGCAAAGCCCGGATGACGCGCATCATGCCGGCCGCCGCCCAGCCATTGCCTACTCCCCAAAAATCCTTTCTGACAAAATATTGGGCGCCTTCGTCCCAAATGTGTGAGAATAATTTATAATCCGCATTCCACAGGCGCCTGCGCAGCCCTTCAACCTGGCGCATGGCGATATGCGGGTATCCGGCGACAGCCAGGAAGGGAGGCGCCATGTACATTGAATCGATCCATAGTTGAGGCCGGCTGGTAATGTGGTGCAGCGTACCATCCCGGGTACGCGGGGCTTTTTCCAGCAGGTAATACAGCATGCGGTCAGCCGCTTCTGTAAATGCCGGCTCGCCCGTGGCACTGGCGGCAAACAAAACCGCTTCACCATTAGCTGCCGGATCTGTCTCTGCATCGGTCTCTCGCACTACTGCCAGGCGTCCGTCTTTATGCTGCCGCAGCATGGCATCCCGCGCCATCAGCACCGCCAGTCCCCCCTCACCCAGTTCGAGCAGCGCCTGGGCAGCCACACCTTGCTCCCAGGCATCGCGCTGCATGGTGAGCATGGCTAGTTTAACCTTTTCGACGATTGGGGATGCGTTTCGCGTCTGCACGGTAGATTATCCTCCTATTGGGATGGCCCAATAATTTCTAGGCGGTGGGAAAAGCAGCAATTTTGTGAATTTGTCCATCCTGCCAATAAAGGAAAAAATTCAGCGTTTCGGACATTTGGGCCTCTCTTTATAAGCTACTTCAAAGGGTATAGCTGATATACTCCCCCGAAATCAACCGGCGTCGGCAGCGTATTCAGAAAGGCTTTCAGGGCATCCAGGTCGGCCCGGGTATGGTGAGGATCATTGGCTTCCACCAGGAAATCGGCCCCGGTGCGGTAGAACAGGACGTGCGTAAATCCTAGGTTCAGCCAGGATTGGCGTATCAAATCGGCATCGTGCAGAGCAGCCCGGTCGCGCTTCCAGCGGTCGAGGATTTCGTCCGGGGCGCAGCGCGGCATACAATATAGACTGCGCGCCTCAAACAGCAACAGGACTCGGTCGCCTGCGGGGAGCTGGCGAATGGCTTGCATGGCCGGCTGGAACCAGCCCAAATTATCCGCCAGGTAGCTTTCTTGGTCTTTTAACCCCAGGACGACCGGCAGAGCGCCCTGCCTGGTTACATCCACGCCCACCTCCACCAGGTTCAACCCCAGAACCAGCACTACCAGCGTAGAAACGATCATGCCCAACCGGACATTAGGTAGCTCGATGCGCCGGATTCCCCAAAAACCAGCCGCCCCTAGCATAGCGAAAGCCGGGAAAACTGAGAAATAATAGCGTGTCTGGATCAGGTTTCCACTCAAGCGGTTGCCCACTGCCCAGACCAGCCAGCCTGCCAGCCCCAACCCGGCTGCATTTTCCAGGCTCAATCGGCCTTCGGGGGAAAGCTTCCTCCAGGCCAGCCAGGCCAGACAGCCCAGGCCCACCAATAGTGGACCAATTGAGGCCATATAGCCATCCCCGCTGTCAAACCCCAGGTATGTGGCGCGCAGCGGCAGCAGGAAAAAGTCCAGCCAGTTGCCCCAGGGTACCAGGTTCTGGTAAACCTGGATTCTTACCGGTGTGACCGCTCCCGCCGGGAAAAGAAACGGGTACACCGGGTTTCCAGTGGTGAGCCAGTTCTTCAGAAACCACGGCAGAGAGACCAGCAGCGCGGCCAGCCCGTAGCGCAAAAAAGCCGGCACGAGCAAAGCCCGCCGCTTCCACACGTGCCAGAGCAGCGCTGCCGAACCGGTGAGTGCCAGGACGCCCGAAGTATATTTCGTCCCGATCGCCAGCCCGGTGTAAACCCCCGCCAGGACAAGCAGCCAGGATTCCCCCGAGCTCCGCCACCCATCCAGGGTCACCAAAGCCCCCAGGCCCATCAACATTACCAGCCAATCCACGTAACCCCAGCCCATTACCATGGCAGTAGTAAATCCGGCCAGCAAGCAGGCAATCCCCGCCCAGGCGGACGGTCCATCCAGGCACTGGTAAAGATAACCCGCCAGACCGACCAGGGTCAATAGTCCGAAGAACCAGGCCAACGTCGTGGCAGCGCTGTTACCGCCCAGGGCAATCGCCCAGGTATACAGCATCTCAGTATTCTGAGGCATGCCGGTCATCACGATCCAGGGTAAGTAGGAGACCCGGCCATCGCTCAGGTAGGCGTTCGGTTGTACTAGGTGGTAAGTCAGAGCATCGAACGCAACTGGCGGCGCCAGCGCCACTAACAGTGTGCACAACAGCAGCAGCCCGCACAGGACTGCCACCCAGCGGCTGAAACGGCTCTCGCCCTGCCACAAATCCCCCAGGCTGCGCCACTGCTGCCACCAGAACTCTCACCTGCCGGAACAAGACTGCCAACATGGCCGGCAGCACCAGCCACAACAACCAGCCTGGCAGGCCGGCGGTGCTCCCAATGATCAGCACTCCCAGGCTGAGCGCGCCCAGGCCTAAACCGGCCTGCAGCGCCAGGCGCGCCAGGGGATGAGTTTTTTCATTGCGGTAAAGCAAGCTGCCGATCCCGCCGCCCAGTGAGACCAGCGCCAGGGCAACGATCAGCCTCCAAATAAATAGCCCCAACGCGGCTGCCAGCCCAGGCGTCAGCGGTTTGTGCGAGATAAAATACAGCACAATCACACCGAAACACCATGCCAATGCTGCCAGACCGATAAGCAGAAATTTCTTCGATGATTGCATATCCACCTATATTATATCCCCCAACCCTGGCGAAGCGCTTGCTGCGCCGGATTTTCAGGCCGGAAAATAAATTATCCCTTATCACCAAGCTGGACACAAAGTTGAGAGATGATACTAATTGCCTACCAGCATGACCACCTGGCCGGTCTGGTTGCTGTGCAATTCATACCGTTTATCCCCAGCCTGTAGGAACACTTTGTAGCCAGGGGTTACGATCATGGCGCACATGACCACGGGCGTTTGAATCCCCAGGCAAGAATCTGGCCATTCCACCGCCGTGAAACTCACCACGCTAATCTCCTCGGCTTGGATCCCCAGCTCTTTCGCCAGGAATTCTTTGACATTTACGATCGCTTGAGGCAGCGGTTGGGCAGAAGGCGTCGCAGGCAGTGGGGGCTG
This sequence comes from uncultured Chloroflexia bacterium, assembly GCA_963820415.1. Classification (GTDB taxonomy): domain Bacteria; phylum Chloroflexota; class Anaerolineae; order Anaerolineales; family Anaerolineaceae; genus CAWFZT01. Next base: position 332,634 of record CAWFZT010000009.1, read on the forward strand.
GGTTGGCAGGCTGGACGGATGAGAAGTGGGAGAGGTAACAGGGGCAGGTGTTCCGGTCGGGCTGGCGACCTGGGTTGGCTGCTGAGCGGTGCATCCTAACAGGATAGTAGCCGTAATGATCAGGTAAAAGAGAAATCGGATAGGCTTCATAATGGTGTCCTTTTAATCACAAGACTTTTTTTATTAAAAAAGGTCCGCTGATAATCTCACATAACTCTTAGCGAGGTTTAATATAATTCAGATAATGATGATGTATATTATCACCTAGACACGGCAAATTTTATTGGTATTTGTGTCTTCACCAGAAGCAAAAGATCGGATGTCCCCCCCATTCGGTCCCCCCTTAAAAGGTGCAACTGGTGATCCCCTCCCTGATGGTCGCCAGGCTTGTCCCCTCAAGCCTGGCGATCTCATTTTAATAAGGTCCCCGCCCAAAGAAACGATAAAATGGTCTTTTTGGAATTCCCCGTGGTGAACGACCTTTCACGGCAAATCCCAATAACCCGATAAAATTCATGGTATGCGATTCGTCCGGAGTGGTAAGATAGAATTTCTATTAACAATCCTCGCAACCGGTGTGGATTTTCTGCGTATATAGATTCAGAACAACACTGATAAAGGGAGCAGAAGTTGAGCATCATCGAAGCGCAAAGGCTGCACCAGGCTCAAATGGGCAGTGAAGACGCCTTCGCCAGCCTGGTAGAAACTTACCAGACGCCGGTATACAACCTTTGCTACCGCATGTTGGGCGATGCCCAGGAAGCTGAAGACGCCGCCCAGGAAACTTTCTGGCGGGCGTATCAGGCCATCAAACGCTACGACCCCCACCGCCCCTTTATCACCTGGCTGTTGTCGATTGCCGCCCATTACTGCATTGACCAGCAACGCCGGCGCCGGTTGCCGACCATCGACCTGGAGCTACTCCCGGAAGAGGGCGCCCCCGACCCAACTCCTAACCCAGAAAAAATGGTCGCCATAACAGAAGAAGAACGTGGGTTGAGGAAGTTATTGGTTGAGCTAAACCCGCAGGACCGCGCCGCGCTGATCATGCGTTACTGGTACGACTTTTCCGACCAGGAAATTGCCCAATCATTATCACTGACGGTCAGTGCCGTTAAAAGCCGCCTGCACCGCTCCCGCCAGCTCCTGGCTGTGCGTTGGCAGGCCGTCCAACCCGATTATTTGTTGAAGGAGGAAGCAGCATGAGTCACCAGCCTTATGAAAAGTGGCTTTTCGACGAAGCCGATCTCTCCAGGGAACAGGCTAAGGCGCTGCAGGCTCACCTGCAGGAATGCCAGCAGTGCCAGGAGCTGCAAGAGACATGGAAAAACCTGGGTGTGAAAATCCAGGCTACGCCTATGGTATCTCCACAGCCGGGGTTCAGCCAGCGCTGGCGCGCCAGCCTTACCGAACGACGTGCCCAGCAGCAAGTCCTCCAGGTGAAGCGCCTCTTTATCGGCTTTCTGGTTGCCGCCTTGATCACCCTGCTGCTGCTGGCGACTGTGTTGTTCCTAACTGCATCACCGCTGAACTTGTTGGTAGCTGTTTTTGAAGGGGTCACACACCTTATCATCCGGGGAAGCCAGATCCAGCACGTTATCGTTCCCTGGTTGAAAACAGTTCCCATCATCATCCCCATCGCCGGGTGGGTGATCTTTTCCAGCATATTTGGCCTGCTGAGCCTGTTCTGGATCTACTCAATATGGAGAATCCATTTTCAAGGAGTTCATAAAAATGAAAACTCTCTCTAAAATATCCCCTATTTTTCTGGTTTTGCTGATCACTTTGTTTGCCTTTCCAGGAGCAGTCCTGGCACAGGCGCCAAATAATGGCAACGATCAGGTCGTTTTTGGCGGTACTTTTACGCTCAATTCGGGCCAGACTCTGATCGGCAATCTGGTCGTTTTCGGCGGCCTGGCCACCCTGGAAAAAGGCTCGGTCGTGAATGGTGATGTAGCTCTGACCGGCGGTTCGCTGAACATCAACGGTGAAATCAATGGCAGCATCACCTCCGTCGGCGGATCCATCAATCTGAGCGATACTGCTGTCGTGGATGGCGATATCAATACCATCGGCGGCTCGCTCAACCGCTCCAACCAGGCGGTCGTTAAGGGTAACATTTCCAGCTCAGGGCCGGGCGCCATCCGCTTGCCGCTGAATTGGAACCTTAACGCCCTGCGCAATATACCCTGGTATGACATCATCCATCCGATTGGAAGTGTCTTATGGGGCATCTTCCAGTCCCTGGCTGTCGCTGCTCTGGCCTTGCTTGTGGGTCTATTCATGCCAACCCCAACCCGGCGCATTTCCAACGCCATCATCGCCCAACCGGTCATCGCCGGCGGTCTGGGCTTGCTGACGGTAGTGGTAGCCCCAGCGTTGATCCTGCTGCTGGTGATCACCATCTTGCTGATCCCGCTTGGCCTCATTGGTGTGCTGCTGCTGGGGGTAGCTTTCCTCTTCGGCTGGATTGCGATGGGCATGGAGGCGGGCGACCGGTTGGCGGACCTGTTCAAAGTGCAATGGGCGCCGCCGGTCAGCGCCGGCATCGGCACCCTGGTTCTCTCATTGTTCAGCAGCATCTTTGTCCTGGTCCCGTGTATTGGGTGGGTGCTGCCTGCCGTAATTGCCATCGTTGGCCTGGGTGGTGTGTTTCTCACCCGATTTGGCACACGTGACGGCCAATCCACTGGACCAGTAAAGTTGGCTCCCTCGATCCTACCGCAGCCGCCGGTCATGCCCGCACCGCCTGCTACCACCCCATTTGCAGAAGTCCCAAGCGCTTCCTCTGCGCCTGAAATACCCATCCCCCCCGCTCCGCCGGATGATTATCTCCCGCCTGCGGCCTGATCCGCAGTAAGGATTTTTTTATGAAAACTGCCACCTGGATTACCCTTGGCCTTTTGATAGTCATCACCCTGGCATGCACTGCCACCATCCCGGTGGCGCGTATGCAGACAGGCGAGACTCAGACCCTCACTTTCAATGAACCTGCCCCGCAAGGCAGCGCTCCGGCCCAGGTATCCATTACCATGGGCGCCGGTACCCTGCAAATCGACAGTGGGGCGACCGGCCTGGTCGAGGGTATGATCAAATACAACGTGACCGATTGGAAACCGGTCGTATCCCACCATGACAGCGCTGTTTCGATCACCCAGGGCACCAATCACAGCAACCAACTGCCACCCCAGAACGTGGTCAACGATTGGCGGTTAAAGCTAGGCCAGACGCCCCTCGACCTGACCATCAACGCCGGCGCCTACGACAGCACTCTTGCCCTGGGCGGGATACCGCTGACCGACCTGACAATCAACGATGGTGCCAGCAATACCAGTATCTCCTTCGCAGTTTCCAATCCAGCCAGGATGCAGCAACTGGTTTACAAAACCGGCGCATCTACGGTAAGCATTACCGGCCTGGGCAACGCCAATTTGGCTGATATGAGCTTCGAAGGCGGAGCGGGATCTTACACGCTTGATTTCAACGGTAAGCTCCAACAAGAATCAAACGTGCACATTTCCAGTGGGGTCAGCAACTTTAAAGTCATTGTCCCTTCGACAACTGCCTGTAAAGTGATTTTGACCGGGGCCATGAACAGCGTAAACGCGCAAGGCGGCTGGACAGTCAACGATAAGACTTACAGCCTGCCCGGGCAGGGACCGCTGCTGACTATCACGGTTGAATTAGGCGTTGGCAGCCTGGAGCTGGATGCACAATAAATTAGGTGAATTTGAGGGAGTTGCGGGTGTCATAACACCCGCAACTCCCTCAAATTCAATCCTTTTAATAGCGTTATTTCTGGTAAAGGTTCGTCTCAAGGATATACTGGTAAACTGCCGGAGTAAGGTAATAGCGAAAAGGCCGCCCGGAAGCAATTCTCTCGCGGATATCTCTGGACGAAATTTCAAGTAAAGGGGCGGTGATAAAGTGCACGTGCGCTGATATTCCAGGTAAAATTCCCTCCAGCGCGTCCAGATTGATCAAATCGCCCGACCGGCGCATCACCCCCAGCCCGGCGCAAGATTGCAGGAACTGGCGCGGCTGGTGCCAGGCGGGTAAATCGCTCAGCGAATCACCCCCAATCAAGTAAAATAAACTGGTTTGCGGAAGCTGGCGCGAAAGAATACCCATCGTATCCACCGCATAATGTGGGCCGGGGCGATCAATGTCCACGCGTGAAATTTCAAAAGCAGGGTCTCCGGAAGTGGCCAGGTGCACCATATCAAAACGCGCCTCCCACGGACGAATCATCTGCCCGTGTTTATGGGGCGGGTCCTGGGTCAAAACCCATAAAAGGCGGTCAAGGTGAAGCTGGTCCAGCGCCTCGGCTGCCAGGATCAGGTGCCCCAGGTGAGGAGGATCAAAAGTGCCGCCAAATACGCCTACTCGCATCGGATCAATCCTGCCACTCCAGCTCGTAATCTCCAATAAAGACTGTCTCGCCTTCCTGGGTGCCTGCCTCGCGTAACGCTTCATCCACGCCAATCTTTTCCATAAGGCGTTGGAAACGGCGCACGGAACCCTCGTATTCCCAATATGTCATGGCGGCGGCGCGCTCGATCCCTTTTCCACTCACCCGCCATCCTCCAGCCTCCTTCGCAACGGTAAAGTCATGGATGTCTTCTTCAGGGCGGTAAACCGGAACCTCGGCTTCGACTTCGTACATTGGCGCCGTCTGGAGCAGCTCCACCACTTTCCACAACAGCGCATCTAGGTTGGTACGCGCCATGGCGGAAATGGCCATCGGTTGGTAACCGCGTTCTTCTAATGCCTTCTTGATGGCCGGCCACCGTTCCGTTACTTCAGGTAGGTCGATTTTATTTAAAGCCACCACCTGCGGTTTCTTCACCAGGAGAGGGTCGAAGTACGCCAGCTCGCTGTTGATCTGGGTAAAATCCGCTACCGGATCTTCAGACAAGCCATCTAGCAGGTGAATCAACACGCGCGTGCGCTGAATATGGCGCAAGAATGCCACTCCCAGGCCAACTCCCTGATGGGCGCCTTCCACCAGGCCGGGGATATCCGCCAGCACCAGGCTTGTATCCATGTTAAGCTCGGCCACGCCCAGGTTCGGTTCGAGCGTGGTAAAGGGATAATCGCCAATCTTAGGCGTGGCACGCGTTACCGCTGCCAGCAGGCTGGATTTGCCTGCATTCGGCACACCCACGATACCCACATCGGCAATCAGCTTCAGCTCAAGGCGCAGATTTCGTTCCTGGGCTGGCACGCCTTTCTCAGCGATGCGCGGGGCCTGATTGCGTGAAGTGGCGTAATGCTGGTTACCCTTCCCGCCTCGCCCGCCTTTGCAGACCACCAGCCGTTGCCCGGCTGTCACCAGGTCGCCAAGCAGCTCACCGCTGTCCTGGTCGTGCACGATCGTGCCGGGAGGCACCGGGATGACCAGATCTTCGGCAGACCGGCCGGTCTGATTGTTGACCCCGCCTTTAGCCCCGTCGGCGGCGATATATTTCATGGTGTGGCGGAAAGGCGACAGAGTATTCAACGTAGGAACCACTTCGAGGATTACGTCTCCCCCACGGCCACCATCGCCGCCATCTGGCCCGCCACGTGGGACGTACTTTTCACGATGGAAATGTACAAATCCATCGCCGCCTTTTCCGGACCGGACATAGATGACTGCTTCATCAATGAACATAAAACTCCTGAATTATCTCACCCCAATCACCAGAATCTTTGGGATTTCCTGTGGAAGATTCATCACAGAAATATCACCAAGGATTGGGGTGAGATTTCCATGCTATTTTCCAAATTTTGCTTTGAGAATATCTTCCAGCGTAGGCTTCCCGATTTCCTGCAGTTCGTAACGCACACGCTGCATAGGTTTATTCACCCGAATGATACGGGTCAGGTCGATGGGCGTGGCTGAAATTACCAGGTCAACCGGGGCGTTATTGATCGTGGATTCCAGATCGTGGATCATCTCATCGCCATACCCCATGGCAGGCAGGATGGGTCCCGTGTCTGGATATTTACGGTAGGTGTTAATTAAGGAACCTACTGCAAAAGGCCGTGGATCGACAATTTCGCTTGCTCCATAACGACGGGCTGCCACCCAGCCGGCGCCGTAAACCATTTCACCATGGGTGAGGGTCGGGCCATCTTCGATGACCAGGACGCGCTTGCCACGGATCAGTTCGGGTTGGTCGATGAAGAGCGGGGAAGCCGCTTCGATCACCTGCGCCTCCGGATTGAGCTCTTGCAGCGCCTCACGCACCTTAATCACATTTTCCGGCTGGGCCGTATCAACCTTGTTAATCACAAACACATCCGCCGAACGCACGTTCGTCTCTCCCGGATGGTAAGTTTTCTCATGCCCGGCGCGGTGCGGGTCCGCCACTACAATCGCCAGGTCAGGCACGTAAAAGGAGAAGTCATTATTCCCGCCATCCCACAGGATGATATCCACTTCCTGTTCAGCCTGGCGCAGGATGGCTTCGTAATCGACGCCGGCATACACAATCACACCATTGTCAAGGTGAGGCTCATATTCTTCGCGTTCTTCAATCGTGCAGTTTTGTTTGTCCAGGTCGCTGTAATCGGCGAAGCGCTGGACTTTTTGCGCGACCAGGTCGCCGTAAGGCATCGGGTGGCGGATAACCGCCACACGGTAGCCCAGGCTGCGCAGGATCAAAGACACACGCCGGGTAGTCTGGCTCTTGCCTGAGCCTGTACGGACTGCGCAGACCGAAACAACCGGCCTAATCGATTTTATCTGGGTGTTTTTCATGCCCATCAGGCAGAAATCCGCTCCTGCTGCCAGCACGAGAGAAGCTTTATGCATGACGTACTCGTGCGGTACGTCGCTGTAGGCGAAGATAATCTGGTCGACTTTGAGCTCTGCGATCAGCCGTTCGAGGTCACTTTCCGGGAATATCGGGATGCCTTCAGGATACAGCGACCCTGCCAGTCCTGCCGGATACCTTCGCCCTTCGATATTCGGGATCTGAGTGGCAGTAAATGCCACCACTTCATAAGCCTGATTGTCACGGAAAAACACATTGAAGTTGTGAAAATCACGTCCTGCCGCACCCATGATCAGAGTTCGGATAGGGGTCATACATTGTTCTCCTTCAGTAGATAGTTTATCCTAATGAATCACATCACTTGTGGGGCTGTGATACCCATTAATGCCAGACTGTTGGCAATTGCCTGGCGTGCTGCGGCTACCATGCGCAGGCGAATAGCGCGCACCGGTTCTTCGGCCGGCAGTACTGGACATTGGTTATAAAAATCATTAAAGGTCCTGGCAATATCGTAGGCCAAAGAAGCAATGTACAACGGGCGGTATTCCGCGGCGGCATGCTGCACTTCCTTCGGCAGGCGTGAGATCAGCTCAACCAGTTGGGTTTCCACCGGCAAGAACTCATAAGCGGGTGTCAACGATTCTGGCACAACAAAACCGACCTTGCGCAGGATGCTGTTGGCGCGCACGTAGGCATATTGAATATAAGGCGCGGCCTGCCCATTGAAATCCAGCGCAGATTGCCAGTCAAAGGTAACCACCTTGGTATTTTCTCGCGCCAGCATAGGATATTTTATGGCGCCAATACCCACGGCGCGCGCTACGGCCAGTTTTTGCTCCTCATCCAGGTCCGGGTTCTTCTCCCGCACCACCTGCAGGGCGCGCTGCGTCGCTTCGCGGATCAGATCTTCCAGCAGCACCACCGTGCCCTCCCGCGAGGCCATCACCACGTTGCCTGGCAGGCTGACCAGCTCGTACGGGATATGCTGGCAGCGGTTGGCCCAGGTGTAACCAGCCAGCTCGAGGGTTTTAAACACCTGCTGAAAATGCAGCGATTGGCGCACGTCTACCACGTATAGCGAGCGTTCCAGCTTGGGATAATCTTTAAACTTAAGTTTGGCCAGAGCTAGGTCTTCTGTGGCGTAAAGCGCGGTATTATCCGAGCGCAGCACTACCAGGACTCGGTATATTTCCTGGGTATTGCCCAACAACTCGTCCAGCTTGACCACCACTGGGCCTATGGGGCGCTCATCCAGAGCAATCTTCTTCGCAATCAACTCCTCAACGACTTCTTTTCCAGGGTGCTCTACCATGCTATTGAAGTAATAGCGGTCGAAGCGAATATCCAGCAATTCGTATAAATCGGTGAAGCCATCCAGCGACCACTGGCGCGTCTCCTGCCACATGGAGACTACTTCTGGGTCACGGTGATCCCAGCGAGCGTACAGGGCGCGCACTTCGCCTTCCAGTTCAGGATTCTCTTCCAGCCGGTGGTTGGCCTCGGCGTAAATGCTGCCCATCCACTTGGTGATATCCTTTTCAGGGCGTTCGCCGCGATGGCGGGTCATGTAGTTCCACAACCATTTGATTACATGCAGACCGATATCTCCGGGATAATTGGCGCGCACCACATCAAACCCGGCAAAATCCAGGATGCGCGATAGCACATCCCCCAGGATGGCGCTGCGCAGGTGCCCAACGTGGAAGGCCTTATGGGTATTCGGTTGAGAGAATTCCACCATCACCTGCTGGTGGTTGTCTGCTCCACTCCCGAAGCAGAGCCCCTCCACCAGAACCGTATCCAGCACCCGGCGCGCATATTCGCCGGTGGAAAAATACAGGTTCAGGTAGCCCTTAACCGCTTCCACTCGTTCGAAACCAGCCGGCTTCCCAAGGAAATCTGCTACCTGTTGCGCAATTTCCTGGGCGCGCAGGCCGACATTGCCCTGCCGGCTTTGCAGGCGCGCTTCCTGGGCCGCTGATTGGAAAAACGATGTTGAAATGCCCCAATGCCCGCTGAAAGGGATAAAACTCCATTGCACAGACAACTCAGGCAGACTATTCCTGGCGCAATAAGCTTTGATTTGCTGTTCGATTACCTGTTGTTCGGCTTCAAACATGAGTTGCTCTTTTCACCGGTTATAAACACAAAAGCGGGAGCGATGAAACTCCCGCTGCCAGTCTGTCGATGAATCCCCGCTTTTTGGAGTATACCCCTCCTTTGAAGGAAGCCCTCTTTTGCGAGGTAAACCCAAGCGTCCGGCGCCCGGCCGGGATATTACCAGGTTACTTGGCCGATTGGGCCAGTTTCTTCATCAATCGGCTCTTGCGGCGGGCGGCGTTATTCTTGTGGATCACGCCTTTTTCAGCCGCTTTATCCAGCTCTTTGACTGCAGTGAGTACAGCGGCCGCAGAAGATGCCTGATCTCCACTTTCCAACGCCAGGCGGGCTTTCTGAACAAAAGTGCGTGCACGCCCACGGAAAACGCGGTTGTGAACACGCCGTTTTTCGTTCTGCCGGTTCCGCTTGATTTGAGACTTAATGTTTGCCAAAGTACTTCCTCCAATAGAATCTGACCATAAATGCAACGTTAGATTTTAACCGAGTGCAGGCGATTTGTCTACCCTTTGTGAGGACCAATATTGTTGCTCAACGCCACAATTACCGCGATTGCGGCATTCTCTGCTGCCATGGCAGTGTTCCGGCGTAGCCGGCTGAACTGAAAGAGGATTTCTGGATGCCGGGCAAGTACCCGGATCAGCTTGCCCACCCGCGGGTGATTGTTCTCGTCCATCAGCACATCAGGATCGATCGGCAGCGGTTCCCTGGGATTATCGCTCACCCCGCGCAGTGCCATTAGCGGGACGCCGTATTCCGCGGCAGCCTGGGCGATGGCGGCGGTTTCCATTTCAAGTACCGGGTTTTCCATTTCGGGCAATTCCAGATGGACTATCTGCGAGCTGCGGGTGGTGAGTGCCATGCCCCAAACCAGCCGCGCCCCGCGCCGCGTCAGGGCCCCGGCGACGGCTCCCTGGGAAGAGTCGGATAGTGTCTCAAGGCGCACTAGCGGCCCTGGGATGCCCTGTTCCAGCAGGCTAGCGTTGCGAATGGAGACCACGTCTCCAATATTCAGGCCATCCTTCATCGCACCCGCCACACCGAACGAGACCAGCAACTGCGGCCGCGTCGCTGCTAAAAGGGCGCGGGCCGCGTCCCCGGCGTAATTCAGCCCTACGCCCGATTGGACCAGCAGGCAGTCGCGTCCGTCTATCCGGAAACGGTAGCCGCTGAAAAGTCCTAGACGGCACACCTCCCAACCCTGCACGCGCCGTAGCAGCGGGCGGCACTCCTCAGTCATCGCAGCAATCAATCCAATCGTTACCAAATATTCTCTACTTTGAGGAAGGGGACGGAGAGCATTACTAAGCGACAAGAGATACACCAAAAAGGAAAGCTACTGGGCGAGGTGGTCGAGTTTGAAGATCAGTCGGGTTACCCGGTGCTAAGGCATAACCTGGGAATTGAACTCGACCTTGCCGTCTTTGACCTGAATGATCGTGACGGGTTTGATGGGGGTGTGGAAGGCATCGAAGGTGATCATGCCGGACACAGCCTCGAACTTACCCTTGGCAATCGTGTCTTTCACCTTGGTGGGATCATCCACGCCGGTTTCCTTGATACCCTCGAGCAGGATGTTGGTGGCGTCATAAGCCAGAGCAGCCGGGGCATCCGGTACCTTGGGGTTGCCCTTGGCATCCTTGTAGGTTTGGCCATACAGCTTGACAAAGGTCTGGACGGCCGGCCGGTTCTCGGTCGGGGAATAATGGTTGGTGAAGTAACCGCCACTCGCAGATACTGCATCCAGGTCAGGAGAGTCCCAACCATCCCCGCCGATGAAGGGGGTGGTGATACCTTGCTGCTTGGCCTGCTTGGTGACCAGGTTGACCACATTGTAGTAATCGGGCAGGACGACGATGTCGGGTTTGGCGCTGGCGATCTTGGCCAGGATGGTCGAGAAATCGGTATCCTTGGAGGTGTAGGTTTCCTTCCCAACGATCGTGCCGCCATCAGCAGTGAAGTATTTCTCGAAGTAAATGGCCAGGCCCTTTGAATAGTCAATAGCCTGATCGTACATGATGAAGGCGGTCTTGGCATTCAGGGAGCCATAAGCGAACTTGGCCATCACTTTACCCTGGGTATCGTCGTTGAAGCAGGCGACGAAGGTGTAGGGTTTCACATTTCCATTGACATAGCGGACTACACCCGGGTTGGTGGAGGTGCCGGAAATCTGCACAACGTGCTTGGCGTTGGCAATTTCAGAGACGGTAATTGAAGCCGAAGAGCAGACTTCTCCCATGATATAGTGCACTTTGTCCTGATCGATGACTTTGTTGGCAGCATTGACGGCCGGGTCAGGCATGCATTGGCTGTCTTCAACGATAGCCTGAACCTGCATGCCTAAGACACCGCCCGCGTCATTCCACTGTTTGATCGCCAGCAGAGCGCCATCACGGGTGGATACACCGAAGGTGGGGAAGGGGCCAGAAAGAGGGGCCAGGACGGCGATTTTTAACTGGCCCTGGCTGTAACTTCTGGAGATCGTCCCGTTCTTCAGGCCATCCGTTGCTTCCTGGATCCTGGCTTTTATATTGACAGGGATCTTGCTGTCCCAATCGTGAAAGGGGGCCAGGCCAACCCCGCCATTCTGAATGTTAGCAATGACTGCGCCGGCCTTGACACTCTTGTCAGTGATTGATTTGAGGTAGTTGTATACAGCCACATCCGCGTTCTTCATGGCGCTGGAAATCAGGGCGCTCTGGACTTCGGGATAGGTATTGTACTGGTCGGTATCTACACCGATGGCCATCAGGTTGGCTTCCTTGGCAGCCAGCAGGCCGCCGTTGCCGGTATTTCCACCCACGCCGAAGACCACATCGCAGCCCTGGCTGATCATGCTGACGCCGTCCTCTTTACCCGTGGCAGGATCGGTAAAGGAGGGGATGTAAACATTGAGGGTTTTGACGTCCGGTTTTTCCCACCTGGCGCCATTCTGGAAACCAGTTACGTAGCGCACCACAGGGGGAATTTCCATTCCGGAGACTGTGCACACTGTCCCGGTTTTTGTCATGCCGCCCGCCAATACACCGGCCAGGAAACCGGCCTGATTTTCCTGGAACATCAGGCTGGTTACATTGGTCAGGCCGCCGTCGGCGTAGCAATCCTTGACCGTATCAGAACAGGCGGGCGAGTTCTTGGCTGGGGCATACGCGAAGTCGATGAGGGCGAACTTGATCTTGGGATACTGCCTGGCTTTCGCAGCCGTGGCGTCGCCCATCAGGAAGCCTACGGTGATGATCACATCATAATTCTGGGTGGCGAAGGCATCGATGTTCTTCTCATAATCTGTGGGTTGTTTGGATTCGATGAACCTGATATCCAGATTTAAATCTGTGCCGGCTTTCTGCACGCCCGCCCAGGCAGATTGGTTGAATGACTTATCATTCATACCCCCCGTGTCGGTCACCAGGCCGATTTTCAACTTGCTGCTACCTGCTTGTTCAGCGGTCTTGGTCGTCAATCCATTTGTGACCGTGGTTGGAGCCGTGAGCACAGGTGCAGCCATGGTGGATACTTTGGAAGCAGCCTGGGTCCGGGTTAGAGTGGGTACCCGCCTGGCTGGCGGTGAATGGTAGATAACCGCCATAGCCAACCCGATCACCACCGTGATCCCAAGCAGCGCCAGCAGTCCGGCCACCAGCCGTTTTGATCCGCCCAGGCGGGTGCTCTCAGGTCGTGGCGCTAACGGAAGGCTTAATGGGATATTATCAGCCCGGTCTGCTTTGGGCGGCGTTTCGCCAACAGGCCTTGGCTCGACCACCGTGGGCGGTGGAGCGGCAGCAGTCGAAGGCGCCGGGATTTCTAAGCGCGCCTCCCTTGTCTTAAGAATATCCTCTGCTGCCGGCAGGTTGAGAGCGGCTGGAGACGCCGGCGCTTCCGGGCGCAGCGCCTCTATCTCCGCCTGTGCCTGGACCGGTTTAGTCAGTGCTACCAGCCCTTCCAGCGCCGCAGCAAAATCACCCATGCTGGCGTAGCGCTCTTCCGGCGTCTTCGCCAGCGCCTTGAAAAGCACCCTTTCTACCTCGTCGGGCAGCTCGGGCACAAAGCTGCGCGGGCGGGGCAGCGGGTCGTTGGATTGTTTTAGAAATATCGCTGCCGGGGTATCCGTCATGTATGGCCGCCGTCCCGTCACCAGCTCGTAGAACACCACCCCCAGCGAGTAAATATCGCTCTGCGCCGAAACCTGGTTGAGCCACTGCTCCGGCGCCATGTATTCCGGTGTACCGATAGTCACGTTGGTGCTGGTCAGCGTGTTGCCGCTTTCCAGGCCCAGGATCTTGGCGATCCCAAAATCTGAAACCATCGGCTGCCCTTCCTCGGTGAGCAGGATGTTAGCCGGTTTGATGTCACGGTGGATCAGATTTTTACGGTGGGCGGCTTCCAGGGCTTTTGCTACCGGCACCAGCAGTCTCGCCGCCTGATCATACGGCATTGGTTTTCCGGTTAACTGCTTGAGGGTTCCCCCTGGCAGGTATTCCATTACAAGAAAGGGGATGCCGTTGTATTCGCCATAATCAGTGACTTTGACGATGTTAGGATGGGTTAACCGGGCTAATTGTTTGGCTTCACGCTCAAAGCGCTTGAGCGTGTTCGCTACCTCTTCAGGAGGCAAGCGTTCCATGCGGATGAACTTGACCGCTACATCACATTCCAGGCGCGTATCGAAGGCGCGGTATACCGTCGCCATGCCGCCCTGCCCGAGCGGTTCGATGATCCGGTACCGGCCTATGTCCTGCCCCGTAAAGTTGGTCATGCGAGAGATCCCCTAAAAAAAACACTGAAATTATTATATATCTTAAGAGGAAAAACCTCATAACAAAAATTGTGTTAGAGTTTTCGACGTCGGAAACTAAGCGACGGGTAATTATGAAGTTAAAATAATACCACCGTGTCAAATATGACGGTTAAAAAATCGCCAACCAGCCTTGGGTCAAAAACTTGCTTAAGATGGCCATACGAGGGTATTTGAAACCTTCGCATGGTTGAAAGTACAGGGTCAAATCGGGGTTACTTGTCTTGGAGAGCTGCCAGTCCGGGCAATACCAGGCCTTCGAGCATTTCTAATGAAGCCCCGCCACCCGTCGAGATGTGGGTGATCTTATCCGCCAGGCCAGACTGCTGGATTGCTGCCACAGAATCGCCGCCGCCAACCACGCTGACCGCCTGGCTGGCAGCCACCGCTTTGGCCACCCCATAGGTGCCCTCAGCGAACCTGGGGAACTCGAACACGCCCATCGGGCCGTTCCAGACCACCGTACCGGCGCCCTCGATCAGCTTGCCAAAAGCTGCCACGGTCTTGGGGCCAATATCCAGTACGCGCCAGCCAGCCGGCACATTTCCGGTCGGGACGGTCTTTGATTGGGCTTCAGCGTCAAATTTATCGGCCAGCACCATGTCAACCGGCAGGTGCAGTTTGTCTCCGCCGCTTGCCAGCAGTTCTTTGGCGGTCTCCAGCGCCTCGGCCTCGACCAGCGAATCGCCCATAGCAAAGCCCTTGGCGGCCAGGAAGGTATTGGCCATACCGCCGCCGATCAGGATCACGTCAGCCTTAGTGAGCAGGTTCTTGATCACACCGATTTTATCGCTGATTTTGGCGCCGCCCAGGATCGCCACGAAAGGCCGCTTGGGATCATCAATTGCCTGGCCCAGGTATTTAATTTCTTTTTCCATCAAGAAACCAGCCACAGCGGGCAGGAAGTGCGCCACCCCTTCAGTGGAGGAATGGGCGCGGTGAGCCGAGCCGAAAGCGTCGTTGACATAGATATCCGCCAGTGAAGCCATCTTTTTGGCCAGGTCGAGATCATTCTTTTCCTCTTCCGGGTGGAAACGGGTATTCTCAAGCACCAGCACCTGGCCGGGTTTGAGGGCCTTGGCAGCTGCTTCAGCCACCGGGCCAACGCAGTCTTCGGCAAAAGCCACCGGCTTGCCCATCAGTTGCGCCAGGTAATCTGCGACCGGCTTGAGGGTGAATTTTGGGTCCGGACCACCCTTGGGGCGGCCCAGGTGCGAGCAGAGGATCACAGCCGCGCCGTGATCGAGCAGGTACTGGATAGTGGGCAGGGCAGCCCGAATGCGCGTGTCGTCACCCACTTTGCCGTCCTTGGTCGGGACGTTAAAATCCACACGAACCAGGACTTTTTTACCCTTCACATCGATATCACGAATGGTCTTCTTGTTAAACATAGCATCCTCTAATTTATAGTGATTCCCCTCTATACACCTATCCCTTCCCTGGTTCAGGGAAGGGATAGGTTAAAAGGTTTTTTTACAGTGATTTGGCCATCTTGGCTGCCAGGTCGGCGGTGCGGCAGGAGTAGCCCCACTCGTTGTCATACCAGGCCACGATCTTGACCAGCGTACCGCCCATGACCATGTTGTACTGCAGGTCAACGATGGAAGAGCGAGAGTCGCCCTTGAAATCGGTGGAAACGACCGGGTCAAAATATTCGCCGGTGGTTACGCCCAAAATACCTTTCAAAGCGCCCTTTGAGGCCTCAACAAAGGCCGCATTCAGCTCTTCCTTGGTGGTCGCTTTCTCGACCTGGGCAACGAAGTCCACGACCGAAACAGTCGGGGAGGGAATGCGCAGAGAAAAGCCATCAAACTTACCCTTCAGCTCGGGGATCACCAGGGCCAGGGCCTTGGCGGCGCCGGTGGTGGTGGGGATGATGATTCAAGCCAGCGGAGCGGGAGCGGCGCATTTCTTTCTTATGACCCTGGTCCAGAATAACCTGGTCATTGGTATAAGAATGGATGGTGGTCATCACGCCGTGCACGATGCCAAACTTCTGGTAAACGACTTTGACCGCCGGGGCCAGGCAGTTGGTGGTGCAGGATGCGTTGGAAACAACGTGGTGCTTGGCAGGGTCATATTTATCATCATTGACACCGATTACCATGGTGATGTCTTCATTCTTGGCGGGGGCGGTGATAATAACCTTCTTCGCCCCACCCTTCTGGATGTGTACATTGGCGCCCCACTTGCCTTTGGCAGGCTCGCCGATCGCATCCGTGAAAATGCCAGTCGACTCAATCACGATCTCGACGCCCATATCAGCCCATTTCAGGTTGGCGGGGTCTTTTTCAGCGAAGACTTTGACGGCCTTGCCATCCACCAGGATGTCATT
The DNA here is from genome assembly GCA_963820415.1 of uncultured Chloroflexia bacterium. Taxonomy (GTDB): domain Bacteria; phylum Chloroflexota; class Anaerolineae; order Anaerolineales; family Anaerolineaceae; genus CAWFZT01. Next base: position 348,643 of record CAWFZT010000009.1, read on the forward strand.
GCCAGAAACTTCAACTGACTTTGAGTAAGCGCCATAGGTTGAGTCATACTTTAAAAGGTGTGCATTGGACTTTGCATCGAACAGATCATTCACCGCCACGATCTCGAGTTCATTGCCGTAGTGTTCCTGCAGAGCTTTGAACACCAGCCGGCCAATCCGGCCAAAACCATTGATACCAACTTTTACTGCCATTGTAAAACCTCCTCAGAAATGTGGAAAATATTTTACCATGTCTTGCCATGGTTTTTTAGCTGCTTCTGCCGTCATTTTCTTCTTTGCTCATCAGTGGGCCTGTCCTTTCATAGTAAAGGTCCATGATGACCTGGGCCAGCTTGATCGAATCATGCCGCCATGGAAATTCGCTGTCGACCAGATCGGCAAAATAGACAGCAAATTTTTCTTCCAGGTCTGCTTCTGGGCGTACCCAGGATACTCCCTCCAACAGTTTCCCATTATAACGGTTATTACAGATTATGAGGTCAAAAAAGTGACCTCCGAGGTGTTTTTCGATGTTGCGGACGTGGTCGCCGCACGAAAAACCATCTGTTTCCCCCGGTTGAGTAGCCACGTTGCACACGTAGAATTTCAGCGCCCGGCTCGACCGGATGGCTTCGGCGATATCCGGCACCAGCAGGTTGGGGAGCAAACTGGTATACAGGCTGCCCGGTCCGATCACGATCAGATCGGCGCTGAGGATGGCCTGCAGCGTGGGCGGATAGGCCAGGGGATTATTCGGTTCCAGCCAGACGCGTTTGATCTGGCCTTTGGTCATCGGGATCTGGCTCTCCCCTTTCACACGCAGGTCTCCCTTTTTGTCCGGCAGGTTCACGTCCGCCACCAGGCGCACATCGTGCAATGTGGAGGGCAGCACACGTCCCTGTACCGCCAGCACACGGCCCGATTCGGCCACACCCTCCTCGAAGCTGCCGGTGATATCCGCCAGAGCAGCGATAAATAAATTACCCAGGGAATGTCCTTGCAGTCCATCCCCGGAGGAAAACCGGTACTGAAAGATCTGCGAGAGCATCTCTTCGTCGTTAGATAAAGCGGTCAGGCAATTGCGGATGTCACCTGGCGGCAAGATGCCCCGGCTGCGGCGCAGGTCGCCCGAAGAACCACCATCGTCGGCTACGGTCACGATCGCGGTCAAATTGTGGGTTTGAAATTTAATCCCGCGCAGCAGGCAGGCCAGGCCGGTGCCCCCGCCCAGGACCACTAAACGCGGGCCGCGTTCACGTTTACGGTAAGCCGAGACGGTATCCAGCAAAGCCGTACCCGGGCGCATAAAAGGCCGCAGAAGGGAATGATTCAACCCCCAGATGCCTACCAGGATCATTCCTACGCCAAACCCGCCAAAGAAAAGGGCGCGCAGAGGACGCGCCATAAAACGCAGCGCCAGTAATGAAAGGGCCGGCAGCCACCAGGTGTCCGGCGCTGTTCGGTAAAAATCCAACACGAGAACGGAAAAACCCAGCCCGATCAGGGCTGTACCAACCAGGATCAAACCCACCCAGCGCTTAACCCCCAGACCTGGGGTGAACCAGCGCAGCTCCTGTTTAATTGTCTGCCACACTCGGCGATACCAGGATGTTTTACGCGGCCGCATATTTGCTGTATTATAGCAGTATTTAACTCCCGCGAAACATTTCTAATGTGCACCCCTTTTATGCTATAATTTTTATTGATGGGCACATATATCGCAGCCGATATTGGTGGGACACAGCTACGCGTGTCTGTTTATCCTGATGATGGCATTGAGCCGATTTACCAGAAACGAATCCCCACCCAGGGAAAAGGGACGCCGATCGAGCGGTTGCTCGGTCTGATTAACGACGCCTGGCCTGAAGAAGGACAGGTTCTTTCCATTGGCGCAGCTTTCCCTGGGCCAATCGACCCCTTTGCTGGAATATTAATCTCAGCCCCTAATATTCCGGGCTGGGAAAACTTGCCGATCCGCCAGATCCTGCGCGAGCGCTTTCACGTGCCGGTGGCGGTTGGCAACGACGCCAACCTGGCCGCCCTGGCCGAGTGGCGCTTCGGCGCCGGCCGCGGTCATCATAACCTGGTTTACCTGACCATCAGCACCGGGATTGGCGGCGGCGTGATCGTAGAAGACCAGCTCCTGCTGGGCGTGCACGGCTTGGCTGCCGAGCTGGGTCATGTGACTGTCTGGCCGGATGGGCCAGTTTGTAGCTGCGGGTTGCGCGGTCATCTGGAATCAGTCGGTTCTGGAACAGGCATTGCGCATTATTTCAACGAACAAGCTGCGCTTGGGCGCCCCACCAACCTCCCCGCTGGTCCCCTGCCAACCTCTAAAGAGATCGCTAAAGCTGCCCAGGCGGGCGACGCGCTCGGCCATCGAAGCCTTGGGGCGCGCTGGTTACTTCGTCGGGATTGGGCTGGCTAACTACCTGCTAACCTTCAACCCTTCTATTATTATCCTGGGCGGAGGAGTGTCTCGCTCCGGCCTGGCTTTCTTCGATCCGCTGCGTAAATCGATGCGAGAACATCTTTACCGTCCTGAATATGCCGAGAACCTGGTGCTTACCACCGTGCAGCTTGGCGACGACGCCGGGCTGCTCGGTTCACTGGCATTGGCCCGCACAGTCAGCGGAGAATAAGTTCCTATTATCCCTATATATGCTGCCAAATCCCTCTACGGGGATTATTTTACCATATTTGGGATTGGCTTCAGTGCTATAATTAATTTGTAAAGGTAGGCATGCACATGGCGTGTGCAGGTCTATCGTGTCTCGATAACACTTGTATCTCCAAGGAAGGCATAGGAAAAGTTCGTATTCTTTAAATTCATAAGGAGGTTCAAAATGGAAACCCTGACGTTACCAGGGCCTAAGGCCAGGAGCATTGTCGAGCGGGACCGCGCCGTCATATCCCCCTCATACCTTCGTGGATACCCCTTCGTTATGGATCACGGCCGCGGTACTCAAGTCTGGGATGTAGACGACAATCGTTTTCTGGATTTTGCAGCAGGGATAGCAGTCGTATCTACCGGCCACAGTCACCCTCAAGTGGTCAAAGCCATACAGGAACAAGCCGAAAAATTCATTCATATCTCGTCTGATTTTTATCACCCAAAATGGGTAGAACTGGGGGAATATCTGGACCGCATCGCTCCGTTTGATGAACCAGCCATTTCCTTCATGACCAACTCGGGCACCGAAAGCGTCGAATCGGCGATTAAGCTGGCCCGCTACCACACCGGTCGTAGCCAGTTCATCGCCTTTCTGGGAGGGTTCCACGGGCGAACGATGGGCTCTATTTCACTGACCGCCAGCAAATCCAGTTATCACAAAGGCTTTGCGCCTTTAATGAGTGGCGTCGTGCATGCGCCGTTTCCCGATCCTTACCACCCCATTCTGCAAACCTTACGCGGCGAGGATTACGGCGAAACGGTTGTGCGCTACATCGAAGAACAACTCCTGGGCAGAATTGTGCCTGCTGAAGAGGTTGCAGGTATCCTGGTTGAACCTATTCAGGGAGAAGGAGGATACATCGTCCCGCCTCCCGGATTCTTCCCGGCTTTACGTAAACTATGCGATCGTTATGATATCCTGTTGATCGCCGACGAAATCCAGGCCGGCGTTGGACGGACCGGTAAATGGTGGTCCATTGAGCACTTCGGTGTCCAGCCTGACATTATCTGCCTGGCGAAGGGCATTGCTTCCGGCGTCCCATTGGGAGCCATGGTAGCACGTTCCCATATCGTCACCTGGCCGCGCGGCTCGCACAGCAATACTTTCGGCGGCAATCCGCTTGCCTGCGCCGCCGCAATAGCCACATTGAATTTAATCGAAAAAGAATATTTGAAAAATGCTGCCGAAGTTGGCCAGTACACCCTGGATGCTCTGGCGGAAATGCAGATGCGCCATCCCAGCATGGGGGATGTACGCGGCATTGGCCTGATGATCGGCGTTGAATTTATAAAAAATCGCCAGACCCGTGAACCCTTCGAAGAATTGCGTGATAGGATCGTCCAAATGGCGTTCGAACGCGGTCTGCTTACTCTAGGCTGCGGCAAGAGTGTGATCCGCATCGCCCCGCCCCTGTGTGTCTCGACCGGCGAAATCGATGAAGGCCTGATTATCCTGAATGAGGCGATCACCCTGGCCGAACGGGGATCCAGCTAGATGCTGCCTGATTTCCGGGTGCGCCAGCGCGATTATCTGCTCGAAATCGCCCGAGCCCTTACCCAGGAACTCGACCTGGATAAATTGCTCGGGCGCATCCTGCACATCTCGGTCGAGATGCTGGCGGGACAGGCCGGCCTGATTGCACTACGTTCTGAAACAGGAGGTTGGCGCGTGCGCGCCAGTCACGGGCTGCCGCCTGCCTTTCTCCGCATCGTCGAGCCAGCCCTGACTCAGATCCCTCTGGCGACGCAAGATACCGAAGACATCGAGCTCCCAGAAATCAACCGCCGGCTGCAGGAACTGACCCATTACGCCAGCCTGGGTCTTTTGAGCAGCCTGGGACTGCCCCTGGTGGCGCGCGGCACCGTGGTCGGAGTAATTTTCATTTTCCGCGCCTATATGGATGTTTTCTCCAACAACGATCTGGCCCTCCTGCGCAGTTTTGCCGACCAGGCCGCCATCGCCGTGCAAAACGCTCAATTCTACTCCCAAATCAACCACGAACGACAGCGTATGAACGCTCTCTTGGATTCGGCGGCAGATGGCATCCTGATCCTCAGCGCCGACCACAAAGTGGAACGCTGCAACCCGGCTGCCGCTCGTATGATCGGGATCGATGCGATACAAGCTGTTAGCGAACCGCATGGCGATATCATCCGCTGGATCACTCCACCCCAGGGTTTGACCCTGGAACAGGCTGAAGCCGGCGGCTGGCCGCTTACCCCGCACGCCCAGTTATACGTCGAAGGAAATCTCAAAAGGAAGAACACCCAGACTCCGCTCCCGGTAGGCATAACCTATGCTCCCCTGCTTTCCACCGAAGGTACCCTGCTCAACGTGATCGCCACCCTGCGAGACATAACCCGTTTTCGCCAGGCCGAGGAATTAAAGAGCACCTTCATTTCGATCATCAGCCACGAACTCAAGACACCCGTTGCACTGATCAAGGGTTACGTCAGCACCCTGCGGCGGGAAGATGCTACCTGGGACCGCAAGGTGGTAAAGGACAGCTTGCAGGTGATCGAAGAGGAAGCAGATCACCTGACCTCCCTGATCGAGAACATGCTGGATGCCTCCCGCCTGCAGGCTGGAGGGCTTTCAGTCAAAAGATCCGACGTTTCAATACCGAGTGTGGCGGCTCGGCTGGCCGAGCGTTTACGTACCCAGACCACCCGGCACACCATCCTGGTCGATTTCCCGCCCGATTTCCCGATCGTGATGGCTGACGAGGCCCGCATCGAGCAGGTCATTTCTAACCTGATCTCCAATGCGATTAAATATGCCCCTGAGGGAGTAATCCGCATCAGCGGTCAGACCCGCCCGGACAAAGTCATCATCTGTGTCAGCGACCAGGGCCCGGGGATTGCCCCGGAAGACCTGCCACACGTCTTCGACCGTTTTTACCGCGCCCCCGAGGCCTCCCGCCAGACCAAAGGCGCCGGTTTGGGGCTGTACCTTTCACGCGCCATCGTAGAAGCCCACGGGGGAAATATGTGGGTAGACCCTGAAAGCGGGCACGGAGCTCGCATTTGCTTTTCCCTACCTCGTGTAGAAGGATAGCTCATTTTTGTCCCTCGCCGGATAAAATGGTATAATCCGCCTGTTATTAATCTATCTTTGAGAGAGAGCTATGGCAAGAACCACTGCAAGATGTCCCCGCTGCCGCCAACCTATTGCGGCTGATGTAGAGCAGCTTTTCGACCTCAACACCGACCCCAAAGCCAAACAACGCTTTCTGAGCGGAACTTTCAACATCGTCCACTGCCAAAACTGCGGCTACGAGGGCAGCCTGGCCACCCCGCTGGTGTACCATGACCCCGACAAAGAGCTCCTACTGACCTACTTCCCACCCGAACTTGGCTTTCCGGTCAACGAGCAGGAAAAAATGATCGGCCCCATGATCAACCTGGCGCTCAACCGCCTGCCGCCTGAAAAACGCAAAGCCTACCTGCTGCGCCCGCTGACTATGCTAACTCAACAGCAGATGATCGAGCGCGTGCTAGAGTCTGACGGCATCACCAAGGAAATACTACAGGCCCAGCAGCAGCGTCTGAACTTGCTGCAACGCCTGTTCTCGACACCCACTGAAGGCCGCGCCGAAATCATCAAGCAGGAAGAAAGTCTGATCGACGAAAGCTTCTTCTCTATGCTCTCCCGCCTGATCGAAGCCTCCATGACACAAGGCGACCAGCAAAGCGGGCACACCCTGGCCGACCTGCAGAAAGAACTGCTCCTCCAGACCAAAGTCGGGCAGAACCTGGCCGCCCAGGCTGCCGAAGCCGAAGAAGCGGTTAAGGCCCTCCAGGAGGCCAGTCAGAAAGGCCTGACCCGCGAAGCACTGCTGGATTTGATCGTCAATGCGTCCTCTGAGATTCGCCTGACCACTATAGTCAGCATGGCTCGCTCAGGCCTGGATTACAATTTCTTCCAGATCCTCAGCGAACGCATCGATGCGGTCGAAGGCAAAGAAAAAGAAAAATTGACCGAACTGCGCGAGAAACTCCTCGAAATGGTCCAGGAAATCGACCAGGCCATGCGGAAGCAGGTCGCCCAGGCGCGCCAGGACCTGGAGAGGCTGTTGAAAGCCAAGGACATTCCGGCTGCTGTGCAGGAAAATGCCGATATGTTCAACGAGATGTTCATCGATACCTTGAAAGCTGAGCTCCAGGATGCCCGCCAAAAAAATGACATTGACCGGCTGAACAAGCTTCAGCAAGTGGTGGATACCCTTCAAAAGCTATCGATGCCTCCGGGGGATATCGCCCTAGCCCAGGATCTGATTGGCGCTGCCTCGGACGAAGAACGTCTAGAAAATTCTCGAAGAAAACGCCGACAAGGTGACGCCCGAATTTTTGCAATTGATGAGCGGCCTGGCTACGCAGGGCGAAGGGCAAGGCCAGTCTGTGGATGTGGTCAAATCTTTCCAGGATGCCTATATGGCAGTCGCTACGCTTCTCGATGGAAGCTAACCTGAAGAAATAAATTCAAGAAAATCAAAATGTCAGTTACTCTTCCCGTACCTGCCGCTTACAGCACTTTCACGCACACCGGCGTTGGCACTTCGATAGGATCGCCGGTCGGGATGAGGCCGCCGTTGGACTGGTCGATCCGAAAGACGGCGAGGTTGTCCAAATCCTGGTTGGCCACAAGCACCCAGTTACCGCTCGGGTCGACGGTAAAGTTGCGGGGGATGCTGCCACGCGAGTTCACATGACCGAGGAGCCTGAGCGTACCATGGACGGGGTCAATGGCGTAGATAACCAACGAATTATGGCCGCGATTCGACCCGTAGAGTAAGTCACCACCAGGCGTTATCTGCACCTCTGCGCAGGTGCTGCTGCCCCGGAAATCTTCCGGCAAGGTCGAGAGCGTTTGCATCTCTTCGAGCGTACCCTGTTTGCCGTCGTAACGGAAGGCGGTCACCGTTGAATTCAACTCGTTGATGAGATAGGCGAAGCGACCTCCCGGGTGCATCACGAGCTGGCGTGGGCCTGCGCCGGGACGGACCGCAGCCCAAGGCGTGCGGTTCGACTTCACTTTGGCGCGAGCAGCATCCAGTTCGTAGATCATCACCTTGTCGATCCCGAGATCGGGGACAAAAGCAAAGCGCTCTAGAATGTCCAGGGTCACTGCATGAGCATGGGGCCCGACTTGGCGCTTTGGATCAATGCTCGAACCCTGGTGTTGAACGAAATCGCCGTCGTCGCCCAGAGAACCATCAGGCCGGATCGGGAGTACGCAGAGGCTGCCGCTGGCGAAATTGGCTACCAGGACGCAGTCACCCGACTTGGTCACGCTGAGGTGGCAGGGGTCGGTGCCGCCTGTCGGCTTTTGGTTAATGAAGGTCAACTTCCCGCTATCAGGATCCAGGGCGAAGGCGCTGATCGCTCCGCTGGCGCGGCCCTCAAACTCCTTGTACTCGTTAACAGCATAAAGGTAGCGTCGGGAGGGGTGGATGGCCAGGTAGGACGGGTTACGGACACCTTCGGCCAGGCCACACGGTTCCAGCGCACCCGAAAGAGTGTCGAAGCGATAAACGTGAATGCCCTTACCCTTTCCCCGCAGGATCTGCCCGGTGCCGAAGAGGATTGGTTCGGTGTATGTGCCGACAAAAACGAACCTAAACTGTGACATCTTAGCCTCCTATTGATTGTGAAGGATGTGCAGCGCAGAGACGATGAAGCGATCGCGGCACGCGACAAGCTGCTGCATATCTTTTTTCCGCCAGTCGTAAAAGCCCTGTCCGGTCTTGTAACCCAGCATCCCGTCGGCAACCAAGTTCGTCAAGTAATGGCCGGGCTCGGTTGCATTGCACAGGCCGGGCAAAACGTCACGCTGGACAGAAAGACCCAGGTCCAGGCCCACGGTATCAATGTGTTCCAGCGGTCCCCAGGCAGGGAAGCGGATCCCCATGCCCATCTTAATCGCCGTGTCTACATCTTCTGCCGAAGCCAACCCCAATTCCACGATATACACTGCCTCGCGGATCACGGCTTGCAGGATGCGATTTGCCAGTTGGCCAGGCAAATCGCGGCGGACGAGCACGGGCACCTTACCCCAACCCAGCAAGATTTCCCGCATCTTTTCGGCCAGAGTAAGATCGGTGTGCTCACTCATCACCACCTCTACCAGAGGTACCAGGTGAGGCGGGAACCAAAAGTGTGTCGTGAGGGCGCGTTCCGGGTGCGCCATATCTTGGGATATACGCGTGATCCGCAGCCCGGAGGTATTGCTGGCCAGAATCACATCCGGGGGCAGCAATGCATCCAGGTTGCGAAACAATGCCTGCTTCAACGCCAGGTTTTCGTTGATGGACTCAATTACCATGAAGGTGTCGTTGATATAGGGTGCCAGGTCGGTACCCGAAGACATCAGGTTCTCGGTGGCAGCCGCCTGTTCAGCGGTGACCAACTGATTGTCCAGCAGCTGGTCTATGTGGCCTCTGGCTCGAACTTCCCCTGCCGCTGCCTTTTCGGCGGTTCTGGCAAGCAGCAGGGTAGGATGTCCTGCGAGCGCAGCGCATGCTGCGATACCGGGTCCCATGAGGCCCGCGCCGATCACAACCACTCGATTTTTCTCGATCATATTTCGCCTCTCTTAAAAGGGCTGCGTAATCATCGCTTCTGCTCGCTCGGCCTTTGAGTGCGCCGGTCATCAAACCCTAGACGATGAAACGCTGCATAAAGATGATGAAGAAAGCATCGGCACCGTCGTCAGCGCCGAACCGGTCATCAACCGGTCCCAGCAGAAAGAAAACTCTTCTATGCACAACGCCAGGCTTGTCGGTAACGTAAGCAGGTTGCGCGACTGGATTAGCCCCAGGGCAAACAGCAGATCATTCCAGGCCCGGATTAAGGCGTCGACGATCTATCCCAACGCAAACTCGAGCATTCAGACCCGGGGGCTGAAAAGGTATGCCTCAGCCGCCGGGGTGAAACAGTCAGTCGATGGGAATGTCGAGATCTTTACAGATGTCCTTGATGTAGTTCATGCCCGCCACGCATTCGAACTCGAACTCGGGTCTGGCGTCCGGGGTGTACTTGGAAACACCGGGCACCTGGCTGGCGCCGCGTGAGACCCCAGCAACGTCCTCTAGTTCGATCGAGATCACACCTTTGAAGCCGACTTCCTTAAGGGCCACCATGACGGACCGCCAGTCGATCTTGCCCTTACCCGGCCGCCAGTGGGCGTTGGTCATAGCATCGTTGTCCGAAAAGTGGCAATGGAAGATGCGGTCGCCTAACTCATAAACTACCACCTCAGGGATCTCACCGCAAGGGAACAAGTGGCTTGGGTCCATGTTCATGCCCAGGGCTGGCGACTTAACATGTTCGAGCAGGCGGAGCATGCCCGATGCATTAGATACATAGCGGAAAGGATGCGCTTCAATTGCCCAACGCAGCCTGGCCTGCTCGGCGATGTCGCAGCAGCGACGCACCGAGTCGACATAGTCCTCATAGTTCTGATTCCAGTTGGCGTTCGAGGGCAGGTCGACATGGAACATCTGCATGTGGGGTCGGTCAGCAATCCAGGGGAAATCGATATCGAAGGGGTGCGAGGAAACGCTGTTGACCATCCCCGTACCTAACTCGATGCCAACCTCGCACAGTTTTTTAAAGTGGTCGACTGCGGCGTCCCGTGCGCGCTTGTCCGGGCTGGACATGCCATGCGGGGTAGATACGAACTCGGAAAGTTCCAGACCTTCGTCCGCAATTCTGGTGCGCAGCTCGCGAATTTTCTGGGGGGTATAGTACGTGTCCAGCGCTTCGCGGTTCCAGGCAATCAGTTCGACGGCCTTGAACCCCGCCTTAGCGATCCGGCTCAAGGTTGCTTCGTAGGGAGGCTCCCACCTCCACGGCCAGATGGATGAACCAATTTTGATGTTCTTGACCTCATTCATACTCTTGACCTCCTTCAGGTTCTAGATTTTCCTTTGAAACTCGCCTAATGTAAACAATTACACTTATTATAAACTTTTTAATAAAATTAGCCGGCCAGTTGGCTCTTGCAGCACCTGGTAGGTGTTTTTGACCTTTGCCAGGCCGGCCGGGGTGGCCTCGATTTGCGCCCAATCCTGGGCCGACAGCAGCACATAATCGAAATTTTGCTGGATAATGTCAGCAGAAATTGGATGAGAGGATTTTGAATAGACGAAATTTTGGCGAACGGCATTGGCGTCAAAATATACGTTGAACATGCTCAGCATTTCGTCCACGTTCAGGCTCAACATCCCCAGCCTGGGGGGAATGTCCGTCGATACATACATCTTCATCGAGCCGCTAAAGTGAATCTGGCCGGCAAAAGCCGAAAGTGGGTAGTATTTGTTTTCGAACTGCTGCTCCACCGGCCGCACCACGAACAGATTTTTTAGATTCTGGAAAGTTGGCTGAAAGGTCATCCCCAAGATGCACAGCAGCGGGATCAGCACCGTCCTGGTCGAATAGCGGTTGAAGAAGAAAATGACCGCCAGTAAGATCGACAGAACGATCGGAAAAACGATAATAAAAACGAAATCCTCGTAGTTCTTTTGGAAGTAGATAGACAGCGCCACGACGCCCTTGTGCAGGATATAAAATACCAACACCCCTGCCAGTAGGTAAATGGCAAATTTCAGCTTCTCTCTGAAACCATATGGAATTTCAAAATCGAGGAACTGCGGCGCTAGCAAGCAAAAGACCGGTAAAGCCGGCAGGATGTAGCGGTCACGGATGCCCAACCCGCCTCTGGCTTCTGAAAGCGAGAGCAGGACCACCAGCCCCAGGGGAATGAACCACAACAGCTTGTATTCAAAATTCAACCGCCCGTAACTCTTGAAAGCGCTGGCGATGAACAGCAGAAAAAGCAGCGCCATCTGCGGGAGGACAAAGCTGGTATACCAATTATCCGATCCTTTGTCAGCTTCACTGACCAGGCTGGAGGATAACTGCTGCACATTGGCAGGTTTAAACCCAAACAGCGGGTCTCCCAGGTTGATGGCATTCAGAAAAATAAAAAACACAACCCCTACTGCCAATCCAACCAGGACAAAACGGAAATTCTTCCAGAAACTACGCAGGTCAAGGCGGTTACCATCCACAAGGCCAAGCCCCAAGAAGACAACCCCAACCGGCAGAGTGGTTTCCTTGGTTTTAAACGCCAGGAAAAAAGCGAACCCCAGCGCTGCCAGCCACCATTTGCGCCGTTTGCCAGCCCGGATCGAGAACAAGTATAGCGCCGTCACCACCATCACCATCGCCATGGCGCTGATATCTACGATAGTATCTCCGGAATATTTGGCGATCAGGGGAGAATAAAACAAGAGCGCCACCGCCAGGAGGCCGTGAATGAAATTGTTCGTTCCAGAAAGCAGGCGCGCCAGCAGGTAAACCAACAAGGTGGTCAGGCTGACTAGAAAGGACCAGAATATCTTTACCCCTAACAGCGGAGATGGGGCAAGGAGCATGAACATCTTTTGTAAATAGATGTGGAAATAGCGGTTGATGATGAACGAATCTTTAACGTTGTTCAGGCCAACCTGCATGTACCAGACTTCGTCTGAATGGACCGGCCCGCCGGCCACCAGGGATAGACCCACCCACAGGCCCAAGAAGCCCAATAGGATCAGGATCAGCTCCAGGCGGGAGATACGCATTTGGTTTCCCTTACTCACCAGGTTAAGCCCATCACTTGTAGAACTCCAGGATCGTTTCGACAACCTGCGTTTGCATGGCTTCGGTCAGCTCCGGATAGATCGGCAGGGCCAAGGATTGGGCAGCCGCCTGCTCGCTGTGCGGGAAATCACCCGGATGGTAACCCAGGAAAGAGAAGCTCTCTTGTAAATGCATGGGCACCGGGTAGTAAATCTCGGTCCCGATGCCGCATTGCGCCAGGTGCGCCTTGAGCTCGTCCCGGCACGCGGCGCGAATGACGAACTGGTTGTAAATGTGCCGACGGTCGGGCGCTTCTTGCGGAATAACCACACCCCACCCGTCCAATAAGTCGCCCGATTGGACGATCAGCTCGGCCTCGGTGAACAGACGCCGGTAAGTCTGGGCATTGTGCTGGCGGGCACGCGTCCAGTTGTCCAGGCGCTTGAGCTTGACGCGCAGCACGGCGGCCTGCAGCTCGTCCAGGCGGAAATTTCCGCTGACCACCTTGCAGTGGTATTTGGGCGATTGGCCATGGTTGCGCAGCAGCTTCACCTGCTGGGCCAGGCCAGGGTCACTGGTGGTCACCATCCCGCCATCACCGAACCCTCCCAGGTTCTTGGATGGAAAGAAGCTGAAGCAGCCCAGGCTGCCCATCGATCCGGCCCGGCGGGTAAAATATTCAGCGCCGATGGCCTGAGCAGCGTCTTCGATCAAGGTCAAGCTGTGTTTCTGGCTGGTATTCAATAGAGGATCCATTTCGGCTACCTGGCCGAATAGGTGCACCGGTAGGATCACCCGGGTTTTGGCTGTCACCGCTGCTTCAACCCGGTTTGGATCGAGGTTAAAAGTCTGTGGATCGATGTCAACCAGCACCGGCCGGGCGCCCAGGCGGATGGCGGCCGTCATGGTGGCCACGAAAGTATACGGGGTGGTGATCACTTCGTCGCCCTCTCCGACACATAACGCCATCAGCGCAACTAACAGGGCATCTGTACCAGAGGATACCCCAATGCCATAGGCGCACTGGGAATAAGCAGCTACTTCATTTTCTAACGCTTCGACTTCTGGCCCGTTAATGAAATGCTGTGATTCGATCACCCGGTCGAGCGCCTCCCGGATTTCGTCCCGGATAGTGGCGTACTGGGCTTTCAAATCAAGCAGAGGCACGTTTTTATGCTCGGTCATTTTTTCTCCACAGATCTCAAGCGCCGGGGTCCGGAAGAGGCCTGTCCTCGTCCCAATCCAGGCAACACAGCAGCTCTGGAGCAATTTCCTTGTAACGCCAACCGCTTTCCGGGCAAACCAGTATCCCTTCCGCATCCGGGTTAGCTAACAGGTGCCCGTGGCGGCTCATCCAACCCTTACGAACGGCCGGCACACCCACCATTAAGGCATAATCCGGCACCTGGCTGCGAGTAACTACCGCCCCGGCGCCGATGAAGGCATAGCGCCCGATGGTTGAGCCGCATACGATGGTGGCGTTGGCGCCAATACTGGCCCCGCGCCTTACCAGGGTGCGGGCGTACATTTGCCGCCGGATAATTTGCGAGCGCGGGTTGTTGATGTTGGTAAACACGCAGGAGGGACCGCAAAACACATCAGCTTCGAGCTCTACACCTTCGTAGAGCGAGACGTTGTTCTGGATTTTGACATTGTTCCCGATGATTACCCCGCTGGCGACGTGAACGTTCTGGCCAAGAGTGCAGCCCGTCCCGATGCAAGCGCCCTGCATGATATGGCAAAAATGCCAGATTTTGGTGCCTGCGCCGATCTGGCAGGGTTCGTCGACGTAGGAACTGGGATGGACGTAGTAATCGGGTTTATCCATGGATTTTTTCTACACCAGCTACTAGGGGCAGTTGTGGTCGCCTACCAGGTAAGCATGTACCATATCATCCAGTGGGGAGAGGGGAGCCTTGCGGATGCGATAGACCAGGTCGATGGAGGGGCGCGCCTCAGCGATCCCGGCGCCACGCCCGGCCAGGATTTCCTGGTAGACCACGGTATGCAGGTCGCTAAAGCCTTCAGTGAACTCCACCTCCTGCCCGTCGATAGTGATCGACCGGTAGGTGCTGCGCACACCGGGCATACAATCGAAAGGCAGGTCGTCAATATCGGTGGACAAGAACCACTTCACCCGGGCATGCTCCAGCTCAAGGAAGCCGGACATCTTGCGTGGGTCAGAGTGGTATACACGACTTTCCCCCGCCCCGCCGAACAACCACAGCAGCAGATCAAACAGGTGGACGCCGATATTGACCGCCACACCGCCCGATTTCTCTTCGATGCCCTTCCACGAGGTATCATACCAGCGCCCGCGCGAGGTTACGTAAGTCATCGAGACTTCGTGCTGTGTGTTGTGCGATTCCTGTTCCAGTTTTTTCTTCAGTTCGAGCAGCTTGGGGTGAACACGTAGTTGCAGGATGTTGTAGATGCGCTTGCCGGTCTCTTCTTCCAACTCCTTCAGCGCGTCCAGGTTCCAGGGATTGACCACCAACGGTTTTTCACAAATCGCATTGGCTCCCACGCGCAACGCCAGGCGGCAGTGTGCATCGTGCAGGTAATTAGGCGAACAGACACTGACGAAATGCACCCGGTTCTCTTCCGGACCCCGGCGCAGTTTTTCCAGGTGGCGGTCGAAACGCTCGATCTCGGTGAAAAACCGCACGTCGAAGGAATACTGGTCGAGCAGGCCAACCAAATCATGCGGGTCGACGGCTGCCACCAGGCGGTTGCCGGTATCGCGGATGGCCTTGAGATGGCGAGGTGCAACATATCCAGCCACCCCCGTAATAGCAAAATTATAAGTCATGGATTTTCCTTGTCAGTTGATGTGAAAAATGAGCAGGATACCTTCTCACCCAAGGATAATAAACCGGATTTGTCCGAATGGCAAGAGGATGAGCCATTTCTGGCATCGGAATTGACTAAAAAATCTCTTGATTTTCAGTTTTCCGCGTGGTACTATTGGCGTGGTATGATATATTACAAGATCTGGGTCCTGGTTTAATGCCTAACTTAATAAAATGTGATGCTGTACTGACCTGGAGATAATAATTTGATTAAAATCGCCTCGATGGTAGGCACACCCGACCTGGAAACCCCCACCCTGGCGCCTTACAGCGGCGACCTGGGCCTGGCCTTCAAAAAGTTGAGCGCCCTCGGATACGAAGGCATCGAGCTGATGACCAAGCGACCCGCTTCCCTGGATGGCCCGGCAGTGCGTCAGCTTCTGGCAGCTAACCAACTGGTGCTGGCCGGCCTGTGCACCGGCCACATATTCGGTGAAGATCGCCTGGGCCTGGTGACCCCCGAGATGCAAATTGACCCACGCGCCATCACTCGCCTGAAAGAGTTTATCGACCTGGCCGCCTTCTTTGGGCCAGGCACATTGGTTAACATTGGCCGTTCGCGCGGCCTCGGCAATCCGCATCGAAAAGAAGCCACCCTGCAGGCCGCAGCAGAAGCCATCCAGGATCTTTCCGACTATGCCAGACCCTTTCAGGTGCGGATTATCCTGGAACCGATCAATCGCAAGGAAGCCAGGTACATCCATTCCACCCAGGATGGGGTGGAACTGGTGCGCCGGGTCAACCGCCCGAATTTCGGCCTGATGCTAGACACCTATCATATGTATCTGGAAGATGCGGATATGATCGCCAGCCTGTACGAAGCCGCCCCTTTCTGCTGGCACCTGCACATTTCCGACAGCAATCGCTGCTACCCCGGCAGTGGGAAAATCCGTTTCGACCGGGTGATTGCCACCCTGAACGACTGTGGATTCAACGGGTTTGCCGGCATCGAAATCAAACCCTGGCCCAATCCAGATTCGGCAGCCCGCCTTTCAATCGAATACCTGAGAAAATTGATTCCAGTCGCTTAATCCTGGAGGAATGATGATTGTTGAAGTATTTTTGCCAAAAATGTCAGATCACATGGAATCTGGGCGAATTTTAATAAGAAGGGCATAACCATGTTTCGTACCGTGGGCGCTAAGGACCGGCTGGTGGATCGAGTGGTAAATGAAATCCAGCACCAAATCATGGCCGGGCAGTTTACCCCGGGGATGATGCTTCCGCCGGAGCGTGAACTGTGCGAGCAGTTAGGCGTCAGCCGGACGGTCCTGCGAGAGGCTGTGCGCATGCTGGTTTCACGCGGCCTGCTGGAGACCCGCCCGGGTGTAGGCACGATCGTTAAGGCAGTTACCAGCGACCATGTCCGGCAGCCGTTGGCGATGATCCTGACCCAATCTGGCAGCATCAATCTGGACCACCTCAACCAGGTGCGCCAGATCCTCGAAGTGGAAATCATCCAATTAGCCGCCAAAGAAGCCACGGAAGAAGAGATTAAGCTGCTAAAATCGCTCTACCAACGCATGGAAGAAGCCGACGGCAAGCCGCGTGAGTATTCCATCCTGGATGGTGATTTTCACCGCGCTCTGGCAGAGATCACCCACAACCCGTTTCTGGTGATTTTGCTGGACGCCATCCGGGATGCCATGGAAAGTGTGCGCATCCTTGTGTTCAATCACCCCGGCTTGATCGCAACGGTCAATGAAGACCATCGCAAGATGATTGAGTTCATCGAGTTCCACGACCCTCGCGCAGCCGGCAAAGCCATGCGCGCCCACCTGGAACACGCCCGTAAAATTCAGGCCGAAGCGCTCAGCGCGCAAACGGTAGAAGATAAGGCTTATGGGGATTTACCGTGAAAGATCCCCAGATTTTAGGGTTTGAGCGTGCGTACGCACGCTCAAACCCTAAAATCTGGAAGTTCACCACGGAAATTCCCAAAGAAACGAAGATAAAGCTGCCTGACGACTGTGTATGAATAAAAAAACAGAAAATTTTAAAAATAAAAATCAGAAAAGGAGAGATGACCATGAACCAACATTGGGATAACTACTGTACGATGAGCATCGTTCATTTTATGGCTTTTCCCGCCGCCATAACTGGCGAAGGGTCAATGGTGGAAAGCATCTCCAAAATAGCCGGAGACCCCTTCTTTGGCGGGATAGAAATCGGCTGGATAAAAGATGCCCAGGAACGCGCCCGTGTAAAAAAGGTGCTGGAAGTTGCCCATATCGGGGTGAGATACGCCGCGCAGACGGCGCTTACCCTGCAAAAACTGGATATCAACAGCCTGGATGAAGCCCAGCGCATGCGCGCCGTTGAGCAACTCTTCCGCAGCGTCGACGAAGCCGCCGAAATGGGCGTAAACCGGGTGGGCTTTCTCTCCGGAATCGATCCCGGCGAAGCCGACCGGCCAAAAGCGCTGAATGCGCTGGCGAAATCGGTGAAACAGGTCGGCTCGTATGCCCAGGACAAAGGCATCCAACTGGTTTTGGAGACTTTCGATTACGACATCGACAAGAAATGCTTGATCGGTCCCAACGACCTTGCCGCTGAGTTCTGTCGCCGCATTCGCCAGGATTTCCCCGGTTTTGGCCTGCTGTGCGATCTCAGCCATGTTCCCTTGCAGCACGAGACCTCCGCCTTTGCATTAACTCAGCTCAAAGACTGCCTGGTCCATATCCACGTGGGTAACTGCGTGCTCGATCCAAAGCTACCCGGCTACGGCGACCTTCACCCGCGCTTCGGCTGGCCCGGCGGGGTCAACGATGTACCTGAGCTGGCTGAGTTTATCCGCGACCTGTTTGCCGTCGGATACCTGGCCCCTGAAGGAGGCCGCCGGGAAAAACCCTGGGTAGGTTTCGAGGTCAAACCCCAATCGCCTGACGAACCTTCCGAAATGGTGATTGCCGGGGCCAAACGCGCCTGGAAAGATGCCTGGGCGCTGGCCTGATTGGCAGCCAGGCCATTATTGTTAGCAACACCATCTAACCGATAAGGAGGAAAACATGGACCTCACCCCCGAGAATTTGATTAAGGGGAAATACGCTGAAGTTTCCCAATATTTTTCACACTGGGAAAAAATCAAGGATTTAATCGACAATACCATCGATGTAATCGTCAATTATCGCCAGAGCGGCCATCCAGGCGGTTCACGCTCCAAGGTGCATGCCCTGGTCTCTTTACTGCTCAGCGGAGCCATGCGCTGGGATATCCGCCACCCGGAGAAACGTTACGGCGACCGGTTTATACTTTCCGCAGGCCACACCATCCCGCTGGTCTACTGCACACTGGCGGTATTCAACGAGGCGCTTCGCATCAAATACCAGCAGACCGGCGACAACCGCTACGTGGTGCCCAATCCCGAAGAACGCGCCCTGGTCTGGCAGGACCTGCTCAAGTTCCGCCGCCGCGGCGGCCTGTCAGGGCACGCCGAAATGGAAGGCAAGACCCTTTTCCTTAAGTTCAACACCGGGCCTTCCGGACACGGCAGCCCGGCCAGCGCCGGTGAGGCCTTCGCCTTGAAGCGCGCCGGGGCTAAAGGGGTGAAAGTCTTTGCGCTCGAAGGCGAAGGCGGCCTGACCCCTGGCGCCGTCCACGAGACGATGAATTCCGCCTGGGGACTGGGCCTGGATAATCTCTACTTCCTGGTGGATTGGAACGATTTCGGCATCGACGAGCGGCGCTGCAGCAGCGTAGTGTACGGCACCCCCCAAGATTGGTTCGGATCGCATGGCTGGAGGGTGTTCGGCACAGAAAGCGGCATGGAATGGGGCCCCATGAGCCAGACCTTGCTCTCCATGGTGTTGAGTGCTAACCCCGGCCAGGCCCCCAGCGTGGCCTGGTTTAAGACCCGAAAAGGCCGTGGCTATCTGAAATACGACAACGCCTCGCACGGCGTCCCGCATCCGATGAACAGCGCCCTCTTTTGGGACACCAAGCGTGAGTTTGCCGGTAAGTACGCGGTTGAGTTTGCCAATTTCGGCGGCCCCGCTCCAAAAGATCCGGCAGCCGTGCGTGCTGAATTTTCCGCTAACCTGCAGGCTATATTTGCTGTAATGGGGCGCGACCAGGCCCTGGTCGATTACCTGGCGGACAGGCTGGTATCCCTGGGAGATAGCGTGCCCGAAGACCTGTCTACCTGCTTCGAAACCGAGAAGCGGGGTAACCCATTTATGGATGAGCGCCTGTATGATTTCCGCAGCTATCCGCAGGATTTGTACGCCAAACCTGGCGAGATGGCCGCCAACCGGGCCGCCCTGGCAAAATGGGGCGCCTGGGCGAATGCCTTTGGGGCTTCCCAATACGGCCGCCCGCTCTTCCTGGTTTGCTCGGCTGACCTGGCCGACTCGACCAACGTGAGCGGTTTTGGTAAGGCCTATGGCGGCTTCCCTGGTTATGGATGGTACCAGCGCTGCGACAACCAGCAAGGCGTGATCCTGCCCCAGGAAATTACCGAGTTTGCCAATGCAGGCATCCTGACCGGCATGGCCTCGGTCAACTTTTCTGAACATCCCAACCAGGAATTCGACGGTTTTTGGGGGGTGTGTTCCACCTACGGTTCCTTCTCCTATCTGAAGTATGGTATGTTCCGCCTTTTCAGCCAGTTGGCCCAGGACTGCCAGTGGAAACTCGGTAAGGTGCTGTGGATTGCCGGGCATTCCGGCCCGGAAACCGCCGATGACAGCCGCACCCATTTTGGTATTTTCGAGCCGGGGGTGACCCAGTTGTTCCCAGACGGGATGGTGATCAACCTCCATCCCTGGGAATATAACGAAGTCCCGGTGCTGCTCGGCGCAGCCTTGCGCCTGGACGCGCCGATTGTGGCTCTGCACCTCACCCGCCCGCCCATCCCCATTCCGGATCGCGACGCCCTTGGTATCCCCTCACACTTCGAAGCCGCCCGCGGCGCCTACGCTGTACGCGATTACCAACCCGGCCAACCACAGCAGGGCGCTTTCTACGTCCAGGGTACCAGCGCCATGCTTTCGATTGTCAAACTTCTGCCCGAGCTCGCCAGGCGCGGGCTGAACGTGAAAATCGTCTGCGTCACCAGCCCGCAGTTGTTTGCCTTGCAGCCCGAGGAGTACCGCCGGACAATTGTCACACCGGCAGACCGGCTAAACTCGACCATCATCACCACCCAGGCGCGCCGGTTGATGCATGACTGGCTGTTCAATCACCTGGCGGAGGAATACGCCCTGTCGTCCGATTGGGACAATCGCTGGCGCACCGGCGGAGATCTGGATGAGGTGATTGAAGAAGCCCATCTTTCTCCGCAGCACATCCTGGAAGGTATGCTCCGTTTTGTCCAGGACCGGGACAAGCGTTTGCTGACTTTAAAATCCGAATTGGACGCTGCTTTGATATGAGAGGATAAGCAATGTCATTTCATTCTGAAGAGCTGGTTCGTGAGCTAACTTACAAAGCCCAACAGTTCCGCATTGAAGTGCTAAAAATGGTTTATGAAAATCAGACCGGGCACATCGGCGGCGCTTTTTCGGCAGCCGAGATCCTGGCCGCCCTATATTTTCATCACATGCGCATCGATCCGGCCCGTCCCGATTGGCCTGAGCGTGACCGTTTCCTGTTTTCCAAGGGGCACGCCTGCGCCGTGCTGTATGCCGCACTGGCTTACCGCGGCTTTTTCCCGCTGGAAGAGCTGGCCAGCTTCCGCAAGCTGGATAGCTGCCTGCAAGGTCACCCGGACCCGGCCAAATGCCGCGGGGTAGAGATCCCCGCCGGCCCGCTCGGGCACGGCATCGCTGTCGGCGCCGGGATGGCCCTGGCCCTACGTAGAGCCGGGAAACCCTCTTCCGATACGGCCCCATCTGCCCGGGCCTCGATTGCCAATGTCTACGTGTTGATCGGGGATGGCGAGATAAACGCCGGGGTGATCTGGGAAGGCATTATGACTGCCGCCAAATACCGCCTGGGTAACCTGACCGCCATCCTGGATTACAACGGCATCCAGCAGACCGGCGCCACCGCCGACGTGATGCCCACCGAGCCGATCACCGATAAGTGGCGCGCCTTCGGCTGGCACGTCCAAGAAGTGCACGGGCACAACGTCAGAGAAATCCTGGATGCTTTGGACCGGGCCGATGAAGTGCACGCTCGCCCGAGCGTTATCATTGCCCGCACCACCAAAGGCAAGGGCGTCAGTTTTATGGAATACGACCACCGCTGGCATGGCATGTCGCCCAATCAAGAGCAGTACGAACGCGCCATGGCTGAGCTGCAGGAAGGATTGAAAATATGGCAACCATGATCAATATGCGCCAGGCCTACGGCAAAGCCCTGGTTGAACTGGGCAAGGCCTATCCCAACGTGGTCGCCCTCAGCGCGGACGTTTCGAACTCGGATTACAGCTTCATGTTCCAGGAAGCCTTCCCGGATCGCTTCTATAATGTTGGCATTGCCGAGCAGTCGCTGGTCGACGTAGCCGCCGGGCTGGCTTATACTGGTAAAATTCCTTTTGCCAACACTTTTGCCTTTTTGTTTGCCACGCGCGCCCTGGAAATGGTACGCACGCACCTGTGCTACGGCGGAGCCAAAGTAAAGCTGATGGCTACCTATGCCGGTATTTCGAACTCGTTCGACGGGCCAACCCACCAGGCCATTTCGGATATCGCCATTATGCGCAGTCTGCCCAAAATGACCGTGGTCATCCCCGGAGATACGCTGGCGCTGGCCAAACTGCTGCCCCAGGTGGCCGAATGGGATGGCCCGGTTTATTTCCGCATGAACCGCAACGAAGTGCCGCTCCTCTTTGATGAAGTCACCTACCAACCCGAAATAGGCAAGGCCATCGTCTTGCAGCCCGGCAGCGACCTGACCCTGATCGGCACCGGGCTGATGGTCAGCCGCTGCCTGGAAGCCGCTGTCATTCTGGCCAAAGAAGGGCTTTCAGTGCGCGTTATGGAAGTGCATACTATCAAGCCTCTGGACAGCGGGAAAATCCTCGAAGCGGCTGGGGAAACCGGCGCGCTGGTGACGGCTGAAGAAGCTAACATCCTCGGCGGGTTGGGCGGGGCAGTCACCGAAGTAGTGGCCGAAGCCTGCCCGGTGCCGGTATTACGGGTTGGTATCGCCGACCGTTTCACCGAAAGTGGACCCTACCTGGACCTGCTCAATCGCTATGGCCTGTCGGTGGAAAATGTCGTCCAGGCGGCGCATAAAGCGCTGGCCTTGAAAGAGAAAAGGTACAAATGAAGCTGGCGGTGGATTATTTGCGCAAGTTGAAGGTATAAATGGCCGGCTTGCTCGTCCTGATCCATACCGTCCCACCCCTGATCAGCGTGTTTGACCGTCTGACCGCCCAAATTCTGCCCGGCGTGCGGGTCAAGCACATTCTGGACGAGCCTTTACTGGAAACCATTCGCTTGCGCGGACGGTTAGCCCAGGCAGATGGAAAACGACTGTTGGGCCACGTGAAGCAGGCCGAACTCATCGGAGCGCAGGCAGTCCTGGTGACCTGTTCGACCACCTCCCCACTTGTCGACCACCTTCAGGCGCAGTTTTCGATCCCCATTTTTAAGATCGACCAGGCCATGATTGAACAGGCCGTCCACCTGGGCGGCCGCATCGGGGTGCTGGCAACCAACCGCACCACTTTAGAACCCACCCGGCAGATGCTGCTGGCTCAGGCAGCCAAGACCGGTAAAAAGATTGAATACGAGGAAAGTTTTATCGAAGGCGCTCTGGACGCTCTGCTGATGGGTCAGCCAGAACTACATGACCGGCTCGTCCACCAGGCTATCCGGGAGATCAGGGCCACGGTAGATGTGGTCGTCCTGGCGCAAGCCAGCATGGCGCGCGCTTTGGAGACTGAGACGGTTCATCACGAAGGGGCACCAGTTCTTTCCAGTCCCTACCTGGCGCTCGAACAGATTGGTCACATCTTCCAAACCAAAGTTAGCTGAAAGGGGCATCACCAATGTCAAATCTAAAATGTGAAGTGTCTCCACAAAGAATGCGAGCTGGACCTGGATAGCATGGTGGAACTGATCCCGGATAAACGCATGGCGAAAGAAGAAGACCACGCCCACATGGTGGCATTCTTCGCCAGCGAAGAAGCCGCTCATATCAATGGGCAGGTCATCGCGATAAATGGAGCGTAAAGCCTGTATCACCCGCTGATGATGAAAAGATCATAAAGAATAAAACGGGCATGCCTGAACTGGCCCGGAAAGGAGCTGCCATGCTGGCCAAAGCTGTGATGTATTACGGGAAAGACGAAAAGCTGCCCAAACAGGTCGAGTTGCATGCGGGGCCATTGACCCTTTTATACGAGCAGGGTGAAATCCGCTACATCCGCCTGGGCAAAAGTGAAATCCTTCGCAGGATCTACGTGGCCATCCGTGACCGCAATTGGGGAACAGTCCCATCGGTTTTTTCAAATGTGAAGATGGATATCGCAAATGATTCCTTCCAGATCACCTTTGACGTAGCCAACCAGCAAAATGAAATCGATTTTGCCTGGAGAGGCGCTATTCAAGGTAGGGTAGATGGGACGGTTACATTTTCGATGAACGGAAAAGCCCGGTCGACTTTTTGGCGCAACCGGATTGGTTTTTGCATCCTGCACCCGGCTTTTCTAGCCGGCAGCAGTTGTCAGTTGGAACACGTAGATGGCCGGTGCGAGCAGGCTATTTTCCCGGTAGATTTTGTGTCGACTCAACCGGTCCAGCCATTTTCGGAGATGAAGAAAATTTCCCACCAGGTTGTTCAGGGCGCCTGGGCCGATGTCGAATTTAGCGGCGAACTCTTCGAGACCGAAGACCAGCGCAACTGGACAGACGCTTCCTATAAAACCTTTTGCACTCCCCTGCGCCTGCCTTATCCGGTCGAAATCCAGGCCGGCACGCGCATCAGCCAATCGGTCACCCTCCGGTTGCGCCAGGAACAACCAACCTCCCGCCAACCCGCTGCAACCATTGTTTCCGCCCTGACATCCGGCCCAACGACCTCAGTGGACCGGAAAGCCCATGAAATCCCGTTACCTGATATAGGCCTGGGCATCGCCAGCCATGGACAGCCTCTGAGCCCGCTCGAGATCGAACGGCTGCGCTCTCTGAACCTTCACCACCTGCGTGTGGACCTCAAACTGGCAGATTCGACTTATATAGAAACTTTGCATTCAGCCATCCGGCAGGCCGCTGCACTTGATCTGAAGCTTGAAGTGGCCTTGCTGGTATCCAGTCGAGTGGAGCAAGAACTGGCCGCGCTGCGCAAACAGTTGGATACACTCCAGCCGCGGGTGAGCGCCTGGTTGTGTTACCCGGAAAAAGAACTGTTCCTGGGCGGCTCGCCTATTGCTTCAGTCGTGAATGCTGCCCGGAAATACCTGACCGACTATGATCCTGCAATTCCGTTCTGTGCCGGTACTAACACCGACCTTATCTTTATGAAGCGCAGCCTTCCACCCCTCGACCGCATCCAGAAAATTTGTTTTGCGATCACCCCACAGGTGCACGCCTTTGACAATGCCTCTCTGGTCGAGACCTTGCCGGTGCAGGGAGCAGCGGTCGCCAGCGCCCGCCTGGCAGGCCAGGGACTGCCCGTGATGGTCAGCCCAATTACATTAAAACCACGCTTCAACGCCTATGCCACGGCCGCCGCGCCAGCTTTGCCCCCCGGAGAATTATTACCCCAGGTGGATGTGCGCCAGATGTCGCTGTTCGGGGCCGACTGGACAACCGGAAGCTTCAAAGCGATTGCCGAAGCTGCCACTGACAGCGTGACCTATTTCGAGACCAGCGGTTGGCGGGGAGTGATGGAAACCGAGCAGGGATCTCCACTGCCGGATATTTTTCAGTCCTTCCCCGGCGGAGTCTATCCCTTATACCACGTGCTGTCCGACATCGGCGAATTTAAAGGTGGCAGCCTCCTGCCCGTACAAACCAGCCATCCGCTGCAGGTGAACGGCCTGCTGCTGCGCAAAGGCGGGAGGGAGCGCATGCTGCTGGCCAACTATTCCGGGCAGCCGCAGCATGTGGTCATTGCCAACCTTCTGTCCTCACTTTCAACCCGCTGGCTGGATGAGACTAATCTGATCCAGGCCATGCAGTCGCCGGAAGTATATCGCCAGGCAACTGAGGCTATTCTTCAAACCAGAGGCAGCGCCCTCGAATTGGATTTACTGCCTTATGCTGTGGCAAGGATCGACAGCCACTAAATTTTCCACTGAATGGAGGGAGACATGCAAGATTTACGAGTAGGGATTTTCGGAACGGGTTTCTGGTCGAATTTCCAGATCCCAGCCTGGTCCGAAGTGGGCGGCGTCAAGATAACCGCCCTGTATAATCGCACCGTCGCTAAAGCTGAGCGCATCGCCGAAAAATTCCACCTTGAAGATGCCCGCATTTACGGAGACCCGGAAGAGCTGCTACGCAAAGAAAAAATCGACTTTATGGATATCATTACCGAGATCGATGCCCACGCCCCGCTGGTTTTCCTGGCGGCGAAATATAAGCTGCCCGTCATTTGCCAGAAACCCATGGCGCCTGACCTGGCCACTGCCGAAAAGATGGTGAATGCTTGCCGAGAAGCGGGCGTGTCATTTTTTATCCACGAAAACTTTCGCTGGCAAACTCCCATCCGGGCTCTCAAGCAGGCCCTCGACGAAGGCCACATTGGCCGGCCTTTCAGAGCGCGTCTATCCTTTCTTACCGGTTTTCCGGTCTTTGAAAACCAGCCTTTGCTGAAGACTCTCGAGCACTTAATCATTACCGACCTGGGCAGTCACCAGTTGGATCTGGCGCGCTTTTTGTTCGGCGAAGCCACCCGGCTGTACTGCCAGACCAATAAAGTCCACCCTGATATCCGCGGCGAGGATTCGGCCACCATCTTGCTCGAAACTGCCAAGCGCACGACGGTGGTAATCTGCATGGCCTACGCTGGAAACCCGGTAGAGAGTGACCATTTTCCACAGACTACCTTTTTTGTGGAGGGTGAACAGGGTACAATCGAATTAGGGGCGGACTACTGGTTGCGGATTACTACCAGGGCAGGCACCCTTTCCCGCCGTGTGGCTCCTCCCCGCTACGGTTGGGCCGATCCAAGCTATGACGTAGTGCACGCCAGCATTGTGCCGTGTAATGTCGACTTGCTTAAAGCGCTTAAAGGCGAATGCCTGGCTGAAACTACCGGCGAAGATAATCTAAAGACGGTCAGGTTGGTATTTGCTTCCTACAATTCGGCCGCCAGCGGAAAATCAATCTCTTTTTCGTTATAGGTTTTGCAAAAGGAGAAAATCCAATGAAAACAATCCTCGCTCTTTTTGGCGCAGCCGGTAAAATGGGGACGCGCATTTCCAGGCGTTTAAAGGATTCCTCTGAATTTCAGACCTTATACGTCGAAGCCGGCGACGCCGCTCAGGCTGCCTTGCGCCAGCGCGGGCTCGAACCGTCTGACTCACATACTGCCGCCAGCCAGGCGGACATGCTCGTCTTAGCAATCCCGGATAAATTGATCGGTAAAGTCTCCCAGGAAATGGTGCCCCTGATGAAAGCGGGGGCCATGATGATCCTGCTCGATCCGGCCGCCCCGTATGGGGGCGAGCTGCCAGCCCGCCCGGACATCACCTATTTCGTCACCCATCCCTGTCACCCGCCCGTGGTGAACGATGAAACCGACCTCGAAGCGCGCATGGACTTTTTCGGCGCCATTAAAGCCAAGCAGCACGTGGTGGCGGCACTGATGCAAGGGCCTGAAGAAGATTATGCCCGTGGTGAGGCGGTTGTGCGCAGCATCTTTTACCCGGTGATGAATGTCTACCGGGTGACCGTTGAGCAAATGGCCATTCTCGAACCGGCCTTGTCTGAAACGGTCGTGCTGACCTGCATGGTGATCATACGCGAAGCCATCGATGAAGCCGTGCGACGCGGCGTCCCCGCTCAGGCTGCCCGGGACTTTGTCCTGGGGCACATGAACGTTAATATTGGCATCCTGTTCAACTATATCGACGCCCAACTCTCCGATGGCGCCAAACTGGCTGTTTCCCGGGCGCGCCAGCGCATCTTCCAGCCGGATTGGAAAGACGTTTTCGAGCCAGAAAACGTGATGAAAGAGGTCAAGGCTATCACCCAGAGCATAACGGTGAGATAATCAATCCGTTACCCCCGGCTTGACTTTATCTCAATCCCTTGTTATATTCATCTTCCTTGGCTTTTTCCGTACAACCCCAAAGCCATACGAAAGGTCTTCCCTTCGATGAATTTCCCTTATAAAAAAGCCATCGTCACCGGCGGCGCCGGCTTTATCGGCAGCCATCTGGTGGAAGAGCTGGTCAAAATGGGCGTCGAAACGATCAGTATCGACAACTATTTCGCCGGCAAACACGAAAACCTGGCAGAGTTCACCACCTACCCAAATTTCCACGAAGCCAACTGCGACATTACCGACCTGGCCCACCTGGAAAAGTATTTCCCAGGCGTGGACGTGGTTTTCCACCTGGCAGCTTCTAAAAAGACCATCTGCCTGAATAACCCCAGGCGCGACCTGGAGATCAACGCCGGCGGCACCTTCAACCTGCTGGAACTGTCGCTCAAACATGGAGTCAAGAAATACGTACACGCCTCCACCGGCTCGGTTTACGGTGAGGCGCAGTATTTCCCCCAGGATGAGAAACATCCGCTGGTGCCAACTTCTTATTACGGGGTGAGTAAGCTGGCGGGCGAGAAGTATGTCAAAGTGTTCGAGCACCTGTATGGGCTCGACACCACCGTTCTGCGCTACTTCCACGTGTACGGCCCGCGCCAGGAATCGAGCGAGGTGGGCGGAGTAGTAACGATCTTTATTCGTTCCATGCTCGAGGGCAAACCCATCACCATTTTTGGCGACGGCACCCAGCAGCGCTCCTTTACTTACGTTAAAGATGTGGTCAAAGCCAACCTGCTGGCTGCCACCACCGAAGGTACCAAGGGTGAGGTGTACAATTGTGCTTCAGGCATTAAGGTGACCATCAGCCAATTGGCCCTCTTGGTGGCGAAGATCCTGGGCCTCCCAGAGCCGCAGATCAAATATGGAGATTGGACTCCGGGCGACATCAAGGTTTTTGAGATCGACAATGCCAAAATCCGCACCCAACTCGGTCTCGAATTCCTGACCGATTTCCGCGCCGGCCTGGAACAAACCGTAGCTTGGGCGAAAAATTATTTCCAGAAAATGCCAGGTTTCAACCAGCAGGGTTGACCGAATGGTGGCAATAACAGGATATAATTGGCAAGCAGGCACACTTGCAGGGCCAGATATATTCCTTCGACCTGCATTGCTCCTCCAGGGAAAAAGTAATTCAGTAGAAATATCACCCATCAGGAGTTTCTCTCCGTGTTTAAAAGCAAAAAAATTGGCGTGGTCGTCCCAGCATACAACGAGGAAATGCTCATACTGGACACCTTAAAATCGATGCCGGATTGTATCGACCATATCTTTGTGGTCGAGGACGGCAGCCAAGACCGAACCCGCGCCTTGATCGAAGAGCAGCAGCAGAAAGATGGACGCATTCAGCTCATAGCTCACCCGGTCAACCAGGGTCTAGGAAAGTCGCTGATCGACGGCTACCTGGCCAGCCTTAAGAGCGACGTCGAATACACCGCTGTGATGGCCGGCGATAATCAAATGCATCCGGACGACCTACCGGTTCTGCTCGATCAACTGGTCGAACAGGGCTACGATTACGTCAAAGGTAACCGCCTGCTTCATGCCGACTACCGCGAGATGCCCCTTTACCGCTTTCTCGGTAATGCCGTATTGACTATTCTGACCAAGTTTGCCACAGGCTACTACCGCCTGATGGACCCGCAATGCGGATATACAATAATAAAGAACAGCGTTCTGGCCCAAATCCCTTTCCAGAACATGACTACCGGCTACGGTTACAATGCTGACATCCTTACCATGCTCAACATCCAGGACTTTCGAGTGACTGATGCCGAAGTCCGCCCGGTGTACGGCATGGAAAAAAGCAAGATCATACTATGGAAATATATCCCGCGTGTGAGCGGCCTGCTCATGCGCCTGTTCTTTCGCCGCCTGTGGTGGCGTTACCTGGTTAAAGGTTTAACCCGCTGGTGCTTCTGTACCTGTTTGGCTTTTTTAATATTATTTTTGTCTTCATCCCTTTCACCATCCGCTTTTTCGTGCTGTGGAAACAGTTAGGCGCCGCCCCTGAGCTGAGTCTAATTATCATCGTTTTCACCCTGTTGATCACCTTCCAGTCGTTCATCTTCGCCGTATGGATGGACATGGACTACAACAATGATCGGAAAAACCGATGAGCATCTTCCAACGCGGGGAATTTACCATCGAATCCGTGCGGGCGCATTGGAACAAAGTGGCGATGGTGTACGATGGCTGGAATAAAGCCTACGATACCACCCACTTCCAACGCTTCGTTGAAGCGATGAAACATATCCAATTAGCCTCCGGCATCCGCGTGCTGGACGTCTGGTCGCGTACCGGCAATGCCAGCCGCTACCTTTTTGAAACCTGTCCGGAAATCGAATACACCGGCTTGGAACCCTCTGAAGAAATGATCCGCCTGGCCAGGCAGAAATACCCTCAGCGCAGTTTTGCCGAAGGCTGGATGACGGCTCTACCTTTCCCCAGCGCTTACTTCGATCGGGTCATCTCACTGGAAACGCTCGAACATGTGCCTATCCCAGCCCAATTCCTGCTGGAAATCCGCCGCGTAATCAAGCCGGGTGGGCGCCTGGTGATGAGCCTGCCGCCGGCTTACGCCGAATGGATGACTGCCCTGGTCGACGGTCTGAAGGTCAACCACGGCGAGGGCCCGCACCGCTTTCTGCCCTCAGGAGAAGTGAAGCATTTACTCAGACAGTGCGGTTTCCGTTTGTTATTACACCGCGGTACGGTACTGATCCCGGCTGGCCCGACCTTCCTGCGTGGAAAAGGCAACCAGTGGCTGGAAAGCCATGTGCAAGGCACTTTTCTAGCCGAAATGGGCATCCGCCAATTCTACGTGTGCGAGGTAGCCAATTGATCAAAAAGAGTTTCCTGGACCTCAAGCGCGATGTAATCGATGCCGGTTTGTGCACGCGCTGCGGAAGCTGCGTAGGGGTATGCAAGGTGCGGTGCATCCAGTTTGCCGATCCTTTGGGAACGTGTCTGCCGGAACAATTCGGCGCGTGCACGAGCTGCGGCCTGTGTTACACCGGCTGTTCGGGTAAAGAAGTGCTGTGGCCAGTGCTGAACCAGCAGGTTTTCGGCAAGCAACCCGACAACTATCTGCTGGGCAACTTCCAGGAAGCCTTCGTCGGCTTTTCAACCGACCCGGAGGTGCGCCGCGGGGCCGGCAGTGGAGGCATCGTCAGCGCGATATCTCTCTACCTGCTGGAAAACAAGCTGGTAAATGGAATCGTTTCATTGACCGATGACGTTCACCAACCCTACCGTGCCGTCCCGCAGGTGCTGACTGACCGGGTCAGTGTATTGCGAGCGGCCCAGTCGAAATATTCGATCAGCCCGGTCAACACAATCCTACACCGTTTGATCAACCTGGAAGGCCATTATGCCTACGTGGGCCTGCCTTGCCAGATCCACTCGCTGCGAAAATTGCAGAAGGCCAGGCACCCGGCGGCGCGCAAAATCAAATATGTGATCGGACTATATTGCGGCAATATCCTGCACTTCAATTCGGTGCGCAGCTACCTGGCGCGAAATGGCGTACGTAATCTCGACCAGGTGACTTCTTTGAAATATCGCGCCGGCGAGTGGCCAGGGAAAATGGAAATCAAGCTCCAGGATGGACGAATTTTTTCGATCAAAAAATTCTACGCCAACTACCTGATCCCTTTTTACATCATGCGCCGCTGCCTGCTGTGCACCGACCTGACAAACGAATTTGCCGACCTTTCCGTGGGTGACGGCTGGGCACCGGTTTACGAAGAACGTGGTAAAGGCTGGTCTGTTATTCTTGGACGCACGCCCCTGGGCGCCGGTCTGCTTCGAGAAATGGAATCCAAAAAGCAGATCGAGCTTTACCCAATCAGCGAGGATGCTGCCGTCAACATGCATTCTCATGGCCTGGACTTGAAGAAGACTGGAGCATTCCTGCGCATCAAGTACCGCCAATGGCAAAAGTCGCCGGTGCCTTCTTTCGGGTATACCCTTGAAAGCGCCTCCTTTTTCCGCCAATTAGAGGAATTAGCCCAGGTGCTGGTCTTCTGGGTCTGCAGTTGGAAATTTTCACGCTGGCTGGTCAATCTCATCCCGCTGGGAATCATCGGTGGTTTGTTTCAACTGCTGCGTACCTTATGGATGCGCAACACGCGCTCCACGAACCACAAGCACGGGATCGCCAGCGCCCGTTTTCGCTTGACGGATTAAACATGCCCCAAGACTTTACCCTGGACCAATACCGCACCATTTGCCTGGCTTTACGGGAATCCGGTTACCAGGTGATGACGGTGGTTCAATACCTGGTGGATGTTACCAGGCAGGCTCGCATTGCTGTGCTGCGGCACGATGTCGACCGTTTTCCCGGGCGCGCTCTGCATATGGCGCGCCTGGAACAGCGCGCTGGGATTTGTTCCACTTATTATTTCCGGACTAACCGCAGTGTCTTTCGCCCAAACACCCTTCGGGAAATTTCTCGGATGGGCCACGAAATCGGCTATCACTACGAGACGCTTTCGAAAAGGCGGGGAAACTACCCGGCCGCTATCGATTTGTTTGAAAAGGAGCTGGCCCGCCTGCGCCAGGTCTGCCCCATCCAAACGATCAGTATGCACGGCAACCCGCTTTCGCCTTACGACAACCGCGACCTCTGGAAGCGCTACGATTTCCGGCAGTTCGGCCTGGCTGGCGAGGCATATCTTTCCATCGATTACCACCGCCTGGCTTATCTGACGGATGCAGGACGCTCTTGGGCCGACAACCCTTTCAACCTGCGCGACCGGGTGGCTGAGGAACAAACCCCGTCCGGTATCCGATCGACTGGCGACCTGATCGCCGCTATTCGAGAAAAGCGCTTCGAGCAGATATGTATTTCAGCCCATCCCGAACGCTGGGCCGGCAATCTGCCAGAGTGGCTGTCCAGCGCTTCACTGGACCTGGCCGCCAATACTATCAAGGCAGCCCTTAGGCTGCTCAATCTTCGGGGTTATCCAGGCGCAGACCATGACCGCGTACAGTAATTACATAGGGGTGTTTCGGATCGAGCTGTGACAGTCGGTCTCTCAACCGCCGTACCAGGGCATCCATCGCCTGTTCGGAAATCCCTACCGCTTCTTCCTCACCCCACACAGCAGTGATCAGGTCCTGGCGAGCGACTACCTTACCCTGCTGGTCGTACAGAATCTGCAGTAAGCGGAACTGCGGAGCAGAGAGCGGTGGCAGGATTTCTTGCTGGCCAATCCACACACGGCGGGAGCGAGCGTCCAGGCGTAACCGGCCGGTGCGGATATTAGCAACTGGTAGCGGCGACTCCATAGGCATGGTGGCATCCGAACTGATGAAAACAAAATTCTGTACCAGAGCCACGGCGATGATATCGCCATCCTGCAGGTAGGCCGGTTCAGAAACCAGTTTGCCGTTGAGATAAGTGCCGTTTTTACTGCCCAGGTCTTCCAGAAGCAGCCCCTTCAGGCTAGAAGTCAGGCGAGCGTGATAGCGGGATACCTGGCGGTCGGCAATGACCACTCCACAATCTGTATCTCGCCCAATGGTCAGTTCACCATTAATCAACCAGCGCAAACCATTCAACATGCCGGTTTGTCCGATCAAAACAGGTAAATCCGAGCTGCTGTCGTTTTCCATTTTCTTATCTCCCCTGATGACCGCGGCTGCTATCAAATCCGGAAAACTCGTACATGCCTCTAAAACAAATTACGTCCATCGAGGTATAATATATCAGAAAAATGTTTTCTTGTGTGGAGGAAGCTAAGTTTCCGGCAGGTGAAACGCCGAAATTCACCTGAAGGTAAGGAAACATAGCTACACGTTTGATAAGGAAGTTGCCTTATGCCAGTTCCTCTGAAACCCGGTGAGGTGCTTCGAAGCCGCTACCGTATCCGCCGCATAATTGGCCAGGGGGGGATGGGTAGCATTTACCTGGCGGATGATCTCCGTCTTGAAGGTCGCCAATGTGCTTTGAAAGAAGTCGAGCACGACCGCACCTTGCCTGCCCAGTTGTTAAAAGAAGCGCGCGATCAGTTCTTGCGCGAAGCTACGGTATTGGCGCGACTGGATCACCCGAACTTGCCCAAGGTCTCTGATTTCTTCTCAGTCGGCAGCCGGGATTACTTGGTGATGGATTTCGTTCCTGGCAAAGACTTGCGCACGTTGATGATCGAGGCGCGCCAGTTAAACTTGTTCCTTCCCGAGGACGATGTGCTGAACTGGGCTGGGCAACTCTCAGATGCCTTGATTTATCTCCATGGTCAGGACCCACCCATTCTCCACCGGGATATTAAACCCAGCAACCTCAAACTTACCCCGAGTGGCGTTGTCAAGCTGGTTGATTTTGGCCTGGTAAAATTGCTCGCCTCCGGAGAAGTGACTATCACCATCCTGCAAGGCCAGGGTACTGCGCTGTACACCCCTCTGGAACAGTACGGCGGGGACAGCGGCCATACTGATGGACGCTCCGACATTTATTCTTTTGGGGCCACCCTCTACCATCTACTAACCAATACTGCCCCCATAGACGCCCGAGATCGCTTCCTCCATCCGGATGAGCTGGTGACACCGCGCCAGATCAACCCAGACATCACCCCGCGCACCGAGCGCGCTATTCTGTGGGCGATGAGCCTTCATCCGGATGAACGGCCTGAAAGCGTCGAACGCTTACGCCAGAGCCTGTTAGGGGATACCCCAGTTGTGCCTCGCCCTGCCAGCAGCTCACGCCCATTGACATTGCGCGATGTTTTCCGCTCATCTCAGGAAAGGGTGTTGCTGGGTGTCGTAGTTGCTTTAACCCTGTTCAGTCTGTTCTTTACGTTGATGCGCTAGGTGGTTTTCCCGCGGTCTGAGGATGAGAGTGCTTTCCTGTGCGCTGTTTCCATAACCAGCCCAGGCCCCATCCAGTGAGGATGCCCACCAGGGATACAATCATCACCCCATATACGCCAGCCTTTTCGTAATAAGCACTGCTTCCCGGCATCTTGACCGCCAGGTAAGTATATGCCACCAGCCCTCCAGTCAGGGAGGATAAACCCCAGCGCACTCCCCAGCGGAGCGAGAACCTCTTGCGGCCGAAGTAGAATACTATCGCCGCGCCTGCCCAGCTTACCAGCACCGCCAGCAGCCAGTCCCCCATCCCGGGTACAGGTGGGGGTGGGAGCGGCGGTATCGGGGTGGGTGTCATGGTTACGGTAGGCGTCGCCGAAGGGGTTGCAGTAGCTGTAGCTGTCGGGCTGAAAGTGGGAGGGGCAATTGCTGTAATGGCGGCTGCTTCACCAGCGGAAACATCCAGGCGAATTAAAGCAGAAGTCTTGGCCGGATCGCTGGTTACCTGAAACTCGAGCAGTCCGGCGCTTTGGATCCTGAACGATGCATGCGCAATGCCTTGGGTCGTGGTGGTATCAATTTCCTGGACAGTTCCCCCACCCACCCCGCTTATCGTCTCCATGAACCTCACTACTGTCCCATCCGGCACCTGGTTATGATTTTGGTCGTAGATTTCGCCAGTACGCAGCGGAAGCGTATCCCCCACCTTGAATTTTGGCACGGCCGTCGGTGTCGCAGTTGGCGAAGGGCCAGGAGTGGGTGAATTATGGGGAGCAACCGAAGGGGTTGGGGTGGCTATTTCCGGTAAATCCAGGTACAGGGGGATCACCTGGGTAGGATCGGGTGACGTAGCCTGAATCAGGTCATAGCCCAGGCCGGGAACCGATACCGGTAAAGAACCGGTGGGGTTAATTTCTTGGAATAAGATGCGCGCCGCCATATCTACAAAGGCGGGAATTTTGCTGTACAAGGCGTAATAAGCGGTCAATTTCGAAACATCTGTCGCATCCAAATAATAAGGGGCGTTGAAAGCAAAGGCGATCACCTTCTTACTACGCAGCAGACTCGATTTCTCGGAAAGAAAGCGGCGCAGCGCCAATGTGTCAGGCTGGTCAGGCTGGACATTTAGAAAACTGAAGATAATCCAATCGGCCAGGTTAATATCGCCGTCAATAGCCGTGGTCTTATCTGGAGGGCTGGTATTGAGCCATAAAAGCAGATCGCTGAAAGAATAGGATGATATCTTCGTCTGGTTGACCTGTCCTCCCGCCCGTGGTCCATAAAATTTTAATATGGATTTCTGAAGGGCATCGATTGGCAAAGCCGCCTGGTCAGGACATGTGCTGCACTGCTTTCCGGTGCGAACATCGGTGAGGATCACAATCCGGTCAGAAAGGCCAGGTGGGCGAGGCAGGATATCCCTCAGTTCCGAAGCGGAGGGACTGAGCAAGGTAGCTGCCTGATGGGCGACATCGATAGAGACCTGGTCAGATTTGCCAATCTGATCCAGGGCAGTAGTGGGGGTCAGTACAGTTTCAAGGTTGAAAGTTGGATAAAGCCTCAGCTTGAGCTGGAGCAGGCGCTGGACGGATAAATCCACCCGTTGGGCAAAGGCGGGGTCTTTACGGTATTTCTGGGCAAAGTAATCAAGGGTGCGGGAAATAGTCGTGTAGGAATCGGGGTCGCCGGTAGCGATAAAATTATTGACGTAGAGCAGGTCATTACCTGCCAGGAATGCATCCAGCGCTACCTGGCGGGCATCAAAAGACTGCCCAGTCGGGTCGTAAAAATCACGCACTGCCTTGCTGCCCAGGTCGTCACTGACCATCACACCACCATTCCCTCGCCAGGAAGCGAAAGGCGTCAGGCTAAGGATTTGCTGCAAAGCAGCCGGATCGAAGCTGACCGGCCGTGTCGTGGCGCGAATGTTGCCTTGAAAACCCTGATAACGGATGTGGGACACCAGCAGGCCATCTGTCGTAGCATCCGCTGTCGGTGCATTTCCGGTCACCGAGAAAAATGGCGCCAGCTCGATCTGCTTGAGCTGCTCAAGTGATTTACGCACAGTAGCAACTTCCTCTTCCGGCGGACGATCGGAACCACCGCGGCCGGGGAAATGCTTGGCGATTACTGCCAGCCGGTTGCTGCTGCCCTGGTGAACTCCTGTGATATAGGCATCGCCCATCACCCCTACCCAATAGGGATCACCGCTGAATGTACGCGTGCCCAGATCTTCACCGCCTTCGGTATGCAACACATCCAACACATCCAACGAAGGCCCCAATAACAGATTGACCCCCAGCGCCGAGAGTTCCTGCCCCAGCACGTTCCCAACTCTCTGCGCCAGGTCTGGCTGCCAGGTGGCGCCTATCGCCATCAAATTCGGTAAAGGCGTCAAATTGTTGATTATTTCGTCGTAAGGGTACTCGTCGCCTTCTTGAGAAATGCCGATCAGTAAAGGCACATACTGTGGGATGATGACATTCCCGCTGACTGGGTCTTTCACCCCCTTCTGCCCGCCATCCCATACATTCTGTTGGAGCTGATTGGTCAGGCTAAGCGCATCACTGGCAGTGCTGTCTGGCCCGGTAAAATTATCGTTCGCTGCCTGCAGAACCACCCCACCAACATGTTTATTGATGATTAAATCATAGATGGGCGAAGTATCTGAGACATCGCGGCCCTTAAACGTGATCAAAAAAAGCTGGCCGACGCGTTCCTCGGGCGTCATCAGATCGAGAATCTCTTTAGCCGTTTGTTCGGACGACTGGCTGGAATAGGATGCCTGGACACCCGCCGCGGGGAACAGGGCGGTCAGCCAGATCGCCAAGACCAATAGGAGATTCCAGAAAATCCTTACGCTTCGACGCACGGAGACTCAAAAAACCTTTGGGTGAATTTACCTGATTATACAGGTTAAAGGAAAAACCGGGAGGCTCAAATTTAGCGGTGTAGACCACTCAACCCTGGTTCAAGATGCGCAAAGCCAGTCGTGGATCGTCGGTAAAGATTCCATGCACGCCCAGTGAAGCCAGGTGGAGCATTTCCTGGGGATCGTCGACGGTCCAAACGTGTACCCGCCGGTGTAGATGCTTCTGACGGCGCATGAACCGCTCGTTCACATCTTGAAAGTAAGGATGGATAAATGCCGGGCTTACCCAACGGCCTACCAGGCCACGCGCCAGCCTGCCAGCCCGCCCTTCCAACGCCAGCAGTCCTACCGGCGTTTGGGGGAACAAGCGGCTGACACGCACCAGGTTACGAGCGTGAAAGGAAGAAAACATAACCCGGTCTTGTATAGAATACTTGCGTACCAATCCAGCGACCTGCTCGGGTAGTCCGTCTCTGGTCGAAGCATAGTTGGTTAGCTCAATATTGATATAAACCTGCTCGCCAACCGCCTCAAATACTTCTGCCAGGGTAGGAATTCTTTCGCCCTGGTATTGAGCAGAAAAACGATTACTAGCATCCAACTCGCGCAAATCCGCCAGGGTAAATTGGCGCAGGTCTCCGTGACCATTGGTCGTTCGGTCTACCGTCTGATCGTGGAGTACCACGACCTGCCGGTCGGCAGTCAACTTTACATCCAGCTCAATCGACGGCGCGCCGTGTTCGATTGCGAGGCGGAAGGCCGCCAAGGTATTTTCAGGCGCCCAGGCTGAAGCGCCACGGTGTGCAAATATAACCGGTTGAGGCAGTTTCTCCAACCAACTCATAACTCGACGAAATAAGCCTCGGCTGCCTGGTCGAGTAATTCCCGGGTCATGGCTGGCTCGACCGAAAGGTAATGGGCGATGTCCAAAAGTTGATCGCAGATATCGCGGGGGTGCGAAGCGCGCATCTTGCGGTTGCGCTTGATATACCATTCCTGCAGCAGGTAAGCCAGCCCATCGTCGCTGTAAGCCACGCCCTTTTTAGCTGAGACGCTTTTGAAAATTTCGCGATAATCCTCGTAATTGGGATCTGGAATTTCTATCTTGTGGCGGAGGCGACGTAAAAACGCTTCATCCACCAGATCTTTCGGCGGCAAGTTGGTAGAGAACATAACCAGCACATCGAAGGGTACTTCAATCTTGCGTCCGGTGTGCAGGGATAGATAATCGATACGGTTTTCCAGGGGGACGATCCAACGGTTGAGCAAATCGCGTGGGCGCACTTGCTGGCGGCCAAAATCATCGATCAATAAAATACCCCCGTTGGCCTTTACCTGGAAGGGAGCTTCATAATACTTGTGGACGTCATCAAAAACGAGGTCGAGTCCTGCTAAAGTCAGCTCACCACCAACCACGATGAACGGCCGTCGGATTTTGATCCAGCGCGGGTCGCGCCGCGCCCCAGTACGCATTGAGCCAGTACCAGTTGGAGTGGCCTCTTCTTCAGTAGCCAGTTGGTGGTTGACCGAGTCGTATAATTTAATCACCTGCCCGTCCACGGAGATGGCGTAAGGGATGTACATGCTCTGGGAAAGGATCATGTTGCCGATCGCCCGTGCCACGCTGGTCTTGCCGTTGCCTGGAGGGCCGTACATGAAGATTGAAGTACCTGAGTTGATTGCGGGCCCCAGCTTATGAAAAGTCTTTTCTGAAAAGATTAGGCCAGAAATCACCTGCCGCATGACGCGGTTAGTCACCTGCAAACGTCCCCGCGCCTGCCTGCGGCAGGCATCTATATAGGCATTTAAGGTGATTGGCGCAGCGCCGGCATACTGGCTGCGTTCCAGGGCCTCCGCGCCCTGGCGATGCCAGCGCCGGTAATGGCGTATTGGTAAGCGCCTTCACCCAGGCCAACCTGGGAAGAGCGCACTTCGACCAGTTTTTCCCGCTTTAGCGCATCCAGGAGCTGATCGACTATCCCGGAAAAAGGCAAAGCGATTTCTTCAGCAATCTTAAAACCGGTAAGGTATCCCTGGAAATACATTACTTTCAAAACCAGATCTTGCAGCCAGAGTGGATTCAGACCGGTCTCTTCCACCCGGCTGATAGGGGGTGGAAGAAAAGGTCCGCTGGAAACTGCAGATGGCACACCGT
This sequence comes from uncultured Chloroflexia bacterium, assembly GCA_963820415.1. Taxonomy (GTDB): domain Bacteria; phylum Chloroflexota; class Anaerolineae; order Anaerolineales; family Anaerolineaceae; genus CAWFZT01. The sequence continues at coordinate 387,777 of CAWFZT010000009.1, forward strand.
TGGTGAGAGGCGGGCGAGCAGCAGGTATATTGCTCATTTATCATCTCCTGTCAATTACTGATAACTGGCCTTCATTATCTTGGCCGTCAAACTGCGCCTTGTGATCAACTTTCCCGATGTAAGATACCTCCATTAATTATAGCATGTTCATTCGACTTCCAATGAATTCCTTGCAGGAAATGTGCCACCCTAATATAATCAGGCCATGAAAATTTCCGTCGTAATGCCAGTTTATAATGAATCCGCCACCATCCTAGAAATTGTCCAGAGGGTCAAGGATGTCAATTTGGTTGATGAAGTGGTCATCGTTGACGACGGATCCAGGGATGGCACCCGCGAAATCCTGGCTGGTATGGACGGTAAGGATGCGACGCGGGTCATCCTGCACCAGTCCAACCAGGGCAAAGGCGCTGCGGTACGCACCGGAATCCAAAATGCCACCGGTGACGTGGTCATCATTCAGGACGCCGACCTGGAATACGACCCGCGTGATTATCCGGCATTGCTCAAACCGCTGCAAGAAGGCATTGCCGATGTGGTTTACGGCTCGCGCTTCCTTGGCGGCGCCCGGCGGCCGATCCTGTATTGGAACATGGTCGCTAACAAAATGCTCACTTTCGTCACCAATATCCTTTATAACAATATCTTGAGCGATATGGAAACCGGTTACAAGGTATTCCGGCGCTCGGTGGTCAAAGATATCCCGCTGCGCTCACGCCGGTTTGATTTTGAGCCTGAATTTACCGCCAAGATTCTCAAGCGCAATATCCGCATTTTCGAAGTCCCAATTACTTTCAACCCGAGAGATTATTCCCAGGGGAAGAAAATCCGTATGAGTGACGCCTTCTGGGCTTTATGGACGCTGCTTAAATACCGTTTCGTGGATTAGGTTCACCAAAAGCTTTTAGCGTGCCTCAAACATTTTCAGCCGGGCGGATGTCGCGCACATTCAATTGTAGTGATTCGCGGCCCTGGTAAAGGTTGGTTTCGAAAACGTATAGTAAATCGACCCTGGCGGGCATCTGATCGGCCCAGTGGCCCTGGCGGAAGGCGACCGCGTCATAGGTAATATAACCATCCGTGACGCTCATACGCAAATGTTGTCCTTCGTTGCCGATTTTCTTAGGCCATTTCACGCGCAGATCACGCGAAACAAACACTGCCTCAGGATTTCCCAGGCCGGTTGGTTCGAGCATATCCAAATCTTTTAGCAAATTGGGACGAAGGTCTCTCAAAGGGATTTGCATATCCACCAGAAGCACAGGACGAAGGTCGCGCTCTCCCAACTCGCGTCGGGCGATAGCATGCAAGCAGCCTGACAACTCTTCGAAGTTTTCATTGCGAACAGTGAAACCGGCTGCCATAGCATGCCCACCATGCCGTTCCAGCAAAGGCGTACACTCATCCAGAGCATGGGTGATATTGAACTCGGGGATGCTGCGACAGGACGCCCGGGTAAATTCTTCGCCGCGCGAGCCGACGATGGCGGGACGATAATAAGCATCCGCAAGGCGTGCAGCCACCAGACCAACCACCCCCATGTTAAACCCCGCATCCACGGCAATCAGCAGGCTATCATTTTCACTGGCACACGCCAGCTTTTCAGCCTCGACCTGCATTTGTTGGGTCATGCGCTGGCGGTCACGGTTCTGATCGTCCAACTTTTGTGCCAGCAGCCCCGACGTGGGTAAGTCGGTCGCGACCAGCAAGTCAAAGGCAGCCAGGGCCGATTCCAATCGCCCAGCGGCATTAAGACGGGGTCCCAGGCCATAACCGATATCCCGCGCTGAAATTTTTTGAATGGATAACCCGGCTACATTGACCAGCGAAAGCAAGCCTTGCCGCTGCCCAAAACGAATATTTTTCAAGCCAGCCCTCACCAGAGAACGGTTTTCGCCTGTCAAAGGAACCACGTCTGCCACTGTCCCGATGGCAACCAGGTCAAGCCAATCCTCAGAATTTACACCCTCCACCGGACGTTTGGCCAGCATGGCTTCGACGATTTTGAACGCCAGGCCTACCCCAGCCAGGTTCCGTTCGGGGTATGTATTAGTACTACGCTTCTGGCAGATGACCGCCAGGGCTTCCGGTAAATCTGCCTTTGGCTCGTGGTGATCGCTGATCACCAGGTCCATACCCATCTGCCGGGCATGATCAGCCTCACGTGGGGAGCGGATACCGCAATCGACCGTCACCACCAGCCCGATGCCCTGGTCGTGGAGCATGTCCAGCGCATCGTTGTTGACGCCATATCCTTCATCAAACCGGTTAGGGATGTAACGGATCACTTTTCCCCCCAGGCGCTGCAGCACTTGCACCAAAAGGGCTGTCGCCGTCACCCCATCCACGTCGTAATCGCCGTAAACCGCCATCGGCTCTTGATGCTCCAGGGCGTACCAGATGCGATCCACCGCGGCTTCCATATCTGGCAGCAGGTAAGGATCGTACATCGAACCCGCCCCGCGCAAATACCAATCGGCGGCTTCCGTATCTTTAATTCCGCGGTTGTACAGCATCTGCTGCATTACCGGCGAGTAACCATCCAACGTTTCTTCCCCATCGGACGGGATAGCCGCCTGGATCTGCCAACTTTTCTTAATCGGGACCGGCATGGAAATCCTCTTGTTAATCCAAAAATAAACCTGGCGTAGCTCTACTGACCCAGATAAAAGCGGGGAATGCGCGCTGCTAAACCGCAAACCACCTCATAATTGACCGTCCCCCAGGCGGCGGCCACTTCTTCGGCTGTGATAGAGGCGTCTCCCTGACGGCCGATCAATACCACTTCATCTCCCATGCGCGCCCCGGGCGCCTGGTCGAGCTGCAGCATGCACTGGTCCATGCACACTCCCCCTACCACCGGCACGCGCTGCCCCTCCACCAGGGCGAAATTGCCCAACTGCCGGCGGAACCCATCCGCATAACCGACCGAGATGGTTCCAATCGGCTCATGGCGGGTGGTCACGTACCTGGCATTGTAGCCCACCCCGTGACCAGGCGGTAGAGTTTTTATCGAGGTCAAGCGCGCTTTCCAGGCTAGGGCTGCCCGGAAACCAGCCGGCAGGAGCGCTTCAGAAGATGGGTGCAAGCCGTAAATGGATATCCCACAGCGCACCAAATCAAAGCGCGCCCTTGGAAAATACAGCGCCGTGGCCGAATTGGCGGCGTGCACCAACGGCGGGCGTAAGCCTGTTGCTCCAAGCTCATCAATAAGTCCTGTAAAACGGTCAATGGCTCTATCCGTAGCCGGGTTTTTCGGCTCATCCGCCGACGCAAAGTGGGTGAAAACCCCTTCCACCGCTAAGCCAGGCAACTGGTTCAAACCGCGGATAAACTGCAGGCCCTCTTCAGGAAACACACCCAGGCGGCCCATGGAAGTATCAATTTTGGCATGCACTTTGAGGCGCGCTTGTAGAGATTGGGCAGCCTCCGAGAAAATTTTCGCCTGCTCGGGAGTGTAAACGGTCAACGATATTTTGGACTCAATTGCCTCGGCCAGGCGTTGTTCGGCGGTGTAACCGGTGACCAGAATTGGCGCCTGGATGCCGGCCTGTCGCAACGCCAGGGCCTCTTCGATGCGCGCCACCCCGCACCATCCGGCGCCGCCGGCCAGGGCCGCCCGGGCGGTTTCGACGATTCCGTGGCCGTAGGCGTTGGCTTTCACCACCGCCATAACCATAACGCCCGTTATCTGGTTCAGCAAAGACACATTTTGACGGATCGCCCCAAGGTCGACTTCTACCCAGGTTGAGCAGGCCTTTGCATCCATGCGCAGAAGTATATCCTGTATGAATCAGCCAAGCAAGGCTTACCAGCGGAAAATTTTAGGTATAATCTCACCCAATGGAGATAACTTACCCGGCCATTTTTACCCTCATCCTCACCCTGGTTGCCGCAGTCCTGCTGATCAGCGAGCTTCTCCGCCCTGACCTGATCGCCTTGATTGTGATGGTCATCCTTGGCCTGACCGGAATCGTCTCCCCACAGGATACTTTTTCCGGCTTCAGCGGCTCGGCGGTGATGACCCTGTTGGGTATATCGATCATCTCCGAAGGTCTCCACCAGACTGGGGTTACTCACTGGCTGGGGAACCTGATGTTTAAGCTGGGGGGGCGATCTGAAGCCACCCTGGTGCTGACCACCATGCTGGTTTCTGCCGGGTTGTCGTTGTTCATGAATAATATTGCTGCGGTCGGTGTGCTGCTGCCTGCCGTGATGACCCTCTCGCGCCAGACACGTGTTCCACCTTCGCGACTGATGATGCCACTGGCTTACGGCACCGTACTGGGTGGGATGGCCACCCTCTTGACGACCTCGAACATCATTGTCAGCGGGACACTGCGCGACGCCGGGATCAAACCTTTTGGCCTGCTCGATTTTTTTCCGATTGGTGCACCGCTTGTGCTGATAGGTGTCATTTACATGCTCAGCCTGGGACGCCGCCTCCTTCCCAAGGAAAACCCTACCAGCCCAACAGAACCTTCACAGTTGCTGCGGATGAAGCTGGCTAACCTGTATCAGATCCAAAAAAGTTTATTCGAGATTGAAGTGCTGCCTGAAAGCCCAATGGTAGACCTTTCCATTCTGAATGGCAGATGGTCCAACCAGTTGGGAGTAAATGTCATAGGCATTACTCATAACAGCCACACTTACCTGGCGCCTTCTAACGACCGGATAATTTACGCCGGGGACCGACTGTTGGTGCAGGGTGATGTAGACCTCGAACGTTTGCCGCGGCTGGGCTTGCGCCTGGCAATGCACAGCGAAGGAACGCCGGATATTGCCAGCGCCACCACTGTCCTGGCGGAAGTAGTTGTCTCTCCCCACGCCGGGATCATCGGAAGCACCTTGCGGCAGCTTGGCTTTCGTGACCGCTACAACCTTAACGTTTTGGGTATCTGGCGTGGAAACAAACCCATCCTGACGCGCCTGGCCGACCTGCCCCTGCGTTTTGGCGATGCCTTGCTCGTACAGGGACCCGTTGAACGCATTCATGTTTTGGAGCAGGAATCCGACCTGGTTGTGCTGCAAGAGGACCCTGACGCGGTCCTAAAACCGGGCAAACACAGACGGGCGTTGTTGATCACTTTACTGACGCTGGGTGTTGCAGCCACCGGCTTCCTGCCCGTGGCAATTGTGGTGATGGTAGGGGCAGTGCTGATGGTGCTGTCAAACTGCATCAGTATGAATGACGCCTATCATGGCATCGAATGGAAAGCCATCTTCTTGATCGCCGGGATGTGGCCGCTCAGCATCGCCATCCGTGCCACTGGCCTGGCAGATCTGACCGTACACTCACTGATCAACCTGGTTGGGCAAGTTCCGCCACTGGCAATCGCCGCCCTGCTGCTCAGCCTGGCGCTGGTGCTGACCCAATTAATGAGCGGCCAGGTAGCCTGCCTGGTACTGGCGCCGCTGGCCCTGGCAGCCGCCTCCCTGGTAAAAGTCGATCCGCGCGGCATGGCCATGGCGGTAGCCTTGGGCTGCTCGCTGGCTTTTCCAACCCCCTTCGGTCACCCGGTTAATATTATGGTCATGAGCCCGGGCGGTTATTCCTTCCGTGATTATCTACGGGTTGGCCTGCCTCTGACCGTCCTGGTCATGGCCGGTATCCTGGTGGGTCTGAAGCTGTTCTGGAATGTGTAAAGACCTACGGGAAACGGCTGGATTCAGGTAAAATCTAGCTATGTCCGCCTCCCTTTTTTCGTTTGAGCTCATTGCCGCCGATGGAGATGCGCGCGCCGGGGTTTTTCATACCCCGCACGGCGATATCCCTACCCCGATCTTTGCGCCGGTCGGCACCCAGGCTACGGTAAAGGCCGTTACCCCGGCCCAGCTTACCGAGATCGGCGCTTCGCTGGTTCTGTCAAACACCTATCACCTTTTCCTGCGTCCAGGGGCTGACCTGGTCGCAGAGATGGGCGGCCTGCACAAGTTCATGAACTGGCCCAACCCCATCCTGACTGATTCGGGTGGTTTCCAGGTCTTTTCGCTGGCAAAGATGCGTAAGATCGATGAAAACGGGGTGACATTCAAGAGCCACATCGATGGATCCACCCACCGCCTGACTCCTGAGATCTCCATCGAAGTTCAGGAAAAGCTTGGAGCGGACATCATCATGGCGTTCGATGAATGCGCCCCACCCCTGGAACGGGCGTACAGCGAGCTGGCCATGGCACGTACCCATGCCTGGGCAGAGCGCTGCTTGATGGCTCACCGGCGCGGCGACCAGGCCCTGTTTGGGATCGTACAGGGCGGGGCTTTCACCGACCTGCGCCGCCAGTCAGCGGCTACCATCTCCTCCATGGATTTTCCTGGCTATGCCATTGGTGGCCTTTCGGTGGGAGAATCAAAGTCCGAAATGGCGGAGATGATCGAAGTGGTCAACGCCATTCTGCCGGCCAATAAGCCACGTTACCTGATGGGCGTCGGCGCTCCCGAAGACCTGGTCAATGGTATCCAACGCGGCGTCGATATTTTTGACTGCGCCTTACCCACCCGCCTGGCGCGCCATCAGGCAGCCATGACCCGCCTGGGCCGCCTCAACCTTCTTAATGCGTCTTATGCCCACGACACGCGTCCAATCGAGGACGGCTGTGCTTGCTACACCTGTTTCCATTTCAGCCGGGCCTATCTGCGCCACCTGGTAGTTGCTAAAGAGATGCTGGCGGCTACCCTGGTATCCATCCACAACCTCTTTTTCTTGCTGGAACTCACCCGCCAGGCCCGGCAGGCTATTCAGAAAGGTCGATATAAACAGTTTGCCGAAGAATGGCTGGCGGCAATGGATTCAGCCGGGTAAGCTGGGGTGAGAAATCACCAAAATGCTCATTATCCATGAAAAGAAACCCTTTATCCTGGGCTTGCTGCGAAAACTCTTGAACAACCGCTGCTCAGTCATTTGTATACGGATGGTTATTTCTCTGGTCATTGGATTGCCGACAGCCTCCTGCCAGGCAGCGCCTCCTATTTCTGTCCCAACCCCCCAATTCTGGCATGTCCAGTATACCCCTGCCCTGGCATGGATGGCACCGGAATTCAACCTATGCGTCCGCCAGCAGCCCGGTTACGCCCTGGTCGTCTCTGCAAAGCCTGCCTCAGCCCTGGATGTCAACCAGGCGGAGATCATTCTACGTTGGGGCGCCGCGGCAGAAAATACAGGCTACCTGGCCGAGCTGGGCTCGGATGACCTGGTAGTGGTGGTCAATCCCCACAACCCGGTCCACAACCTGACCGGCAGCCAGCTTAGAAACATCTTCAGCGGAGCCAGCCGCGCCTGGTCAGCTTACTCAAAAGGAAATTCGAACCCAATCCAGGTATGGGTCTACCCAACAGGCAATGAAATCCGCCAATATTTTGAAGACGCCCTTGCCCCGTTCAGGCTGAACCCGTCAGCTCTCCTGGCGCCTGATCCGGCTGCGATGCGACAGGCGGTAGCCGCCGATACTTCAGCGATTGGATACCTACCCGGGCGCTGGGTGGATTCGTCAGTGCGCCAGTTGTCCATCACCGATATTTCTGAACTTTCCCTGCGCCAGCCTATCCTGGCCATCACCCCAACCGAGCCGCAAGGTGCGCAGAAGGAATGGCTGCTATGTCTGCAGCGTTCAATCGCTCACAAATAAATTCACCCCTATGAAAACCCTCACACTGTCAATCTTGCCCTACCACCTGGCGGTTTGTCGTTTGAGCCCAAGCATCACCTTACCCGGCTGGTTGTTTAAATTGCCCTTCTGGTCGGCCACTCGCACGGCTGACGAGTTGTCGGTGGTCCTACCCGAAGAAAATGTGTTTGGGGATTGGAAAAGTGAAAAAGGCTGGCGCGGCCTGAAGGTGCGCGGCCCGCTCGATTTTTCGCTGGTCGGTATCCTGGCAGCCCTGACTGCCTCGTTGGCGGCCGCCGGGATTCCGATCTTTGCCCTTTCCACTTTCGATACCGATTATTTGCTGGTGAAAGAGCAAGACTTTTTCCGCGCCGTCGAAGTTCTGATTGCCAGCGGTTACGAGGTAATCTGACCCGTGCTGGTGATCTTGATCCTGCGCGGAAAAGAATACCTGGTCAAAGGCGACTTTTCATTGGAACAGGCCCTCGAAACACTTGGGCGTTCTGCGGAAAATTTCCTGGTGCTGTGTGATGGCGTACTGCTCGATACCGAAGAACTCAAAACAGCAGGCCGAGAGGATCTGCTCCCGACTTGATCTACTGTCTCCTAGGTGGGTTGTGGTTGGCGAGACCCACCGATAGAATGGAATCTAAGCATCGTAATACAGGGTAAATTCATAGGGATGCGGGCGCATCCGCACCGGATCCACTTCCACCTCACGCTTATAGCTGATATAGGCCTCCAGCAAATCAGTGGTGAAAACATCCCCCTTGAGCAGGAACTCATGGTCGGCTTCCAGGGCAGCCAACACTTCGGGCAGCGACCCAGGCACCTGCTTAATCAGCTTGGCTTCCTCGGGAGGCAGTTCATAAAGATCTTTATCGGCCGGATCACCGGGGTCAATGCGGTTCTGGACACCATCCAGACCTGCCATGAGGAGAGCCGCGAAAGCCAGATAGGGGTTGCAGGAGGGGTCCGGGGCGCGGAACTCGATGCGCTTGGCCTTGGGACTCTTGGAATACACGGGAATGCGGCAAATGGCCGAACGATTGCGTTGGGAGTAAGCCAGGTTGACAGGGGCCTCATAACCAGGCACCAGACGGCGGTATGAGTTCGTGGTAGGGGCCACAATGGCCAGCAAGGCCGGGGCATGCTTTAGCAAGCCGCCGATATAATACTTGGCGGTGTCGGAGATCCCGGCGTAACCGGACTCATCGTAGAAAATATTGGCGCTGCCGGTCCACAGACTTTGGTGAACGTGCATACCGGATCCGTTATCACCAAAGAGCGGCTTGGGCATGAAAGTGGCGGTCAGGTTGTTGGCCCGAGCCACATTCTTGACCATATATTTGTACATCATCACGTTGTCAGCCATGCGCAGGAGGGTGTCATAGTGAATATCGATTTCGCACTGACCGGCCGTGGCGACTTCATGATGATGGACTTCAATCGGCATGCCGGCTGCTTCCAGCGCCAGCACGATCCGGCTGCGCACATCTTGCAGGGTATCGGTAGGTGGGACCGGGAAGTAGCCGCGTTTGGGCTGGATTTGAGCGCCCAGGTTTGGATTGAGATCTTCACCGCTTTTCCACCAGCCCTCATTGCTGTCAATAAAATAAAAGGACGAATTGATGCCACCACCATAGCGAACGTCATTGAAAAGGAAGAACTCAGCCTCAGGCCCCCAAAAACTGGTCTGGGCGATGCCGGTCTGTTTGAGGTAGGCTTCGGCTTTGCGAGCCACATAACGCGGGTCACGCGTGTAAGGTTGGCGGGTAACCGGCTCAAAAACATCGCACACCACCACCACAGTGGGCACAGCCAGTTGAGTATCGAGGAAGGCGGTTGTCGGATCGAGCATCAGCAGCATATCCGATTCGTGAATTTCCTTGAAACCTCGGATCGAAGAACCGTCAAAACCGATCCCTTCTTCGAATAATTCGGCAGTCAATTCACGGGCAGGGATGGAAAAATGCTGCCAGGTTCCTGGCATATCGACGAAACGCAGGTCCACCATCTGGGCCTGTTCTTTTAACTTCAATACTTCAGCAATCGAGGTCGTTCTAGCCATACTCTTCTCCTTTAGCTTAATTCTTTGAATCCATTACAGATGGGGATCTGGCTTGGAAAACCTTAAAGAACCCCTGACTGTGTAACCAGCATTTTAAGACTTTTTAGAGAAGAAGTCCATGCCCCATATGGGTCATTTTAGGGCCATATTTTCCGATACAAATCTATGCTATTATTATCCCCAGTATGAACGAAATGAGCCTGCTGCGTGATAAATTGGATGGTAGCTGCGGCGAAGAAGAGGTAAAAGCGCTCCTCGCTCCGGCCAGGTTTGCCGATTGGCGCGCCGCGGCGCGCTGCTTGCTGCGCCTGGCCCCGGATAATGAGAGATGGGAAGCCTTCGACCAATTTTTCCCGCATTTGCTGCTGGCATTGTCCAATGCCGCCGGGCCAGACCGGGTGTTGACCAACCTCGATCGACTGGTTGCCCTTATAGACGATCCTTTGACCTTTTTACGCTTTCTGGCCCACAATCCCAGGGCGGTTGAGATCCTGGTGACCCTGTTTGCCGGTAGCCAGTTCCTGACCGAAATCCTGCTGCGTAACCCGGCTTATTTCGAGCGCCTGGTCGAATACCGGCGCATGGCGGTGCCCAAGAACGCCGAGCAGTTGTATACCGAAGCCCAGGAAGCAGCCGAAAACTTGACCGACCTGGCCGAAAAGCTGGATGCTCTGCGGCGTTTCCAAAGCTGGGAGCAACTGCGCATCGGCGCCTGCGACTTACTTAACCTGTACGACTTACCGGCGGTGACCCGCCAACTCTCGAACCTGGCAGACAGCCTGATTCGCTCCTGCTTAAAACTGGCGGTTGTACAGGCTGGCGGACCGGCAGACGTCCTCACTGTCCTGGCCATGGGCAAGCTGGGAGGTCGAGAACTGAATTATAGTTCGGACATCGACCTGCTCTTCCTCTCAAACCAGGATGCCGCCCTGGCCCAGAAGGTTGGCGAGCGGCTGATCAGCGCCCTGGCGCATGTATCGGATGAGGGCTTTCTTTACCGGGTGGATATGCGCCTGCGCCCATGGGGTAAAGTAGGTCCACTGGTCTCAACCGTGGAAGGTTACCTGGCTTACCTGGAGCACCAGGCCCGCCCCTGGGAAAAACAGGCACTGCTCAAGGCGCGCGTGGTGGCCGGCAGCCAGCCAAACGGCCGGGCTTTTTTACAGAAGGCCAGGCCCCTGCTGCTGGGCGCCACCTACGAACAATTGCGCAGCGCCGTGTTTGCCATGAAGCGCCAAACCGAAGATCAATTGCGCCAGAATGGACGCAGTTGGGGTGAGGTTAAGCTGGGAGAAGGTTCGATCAGGGATGTCGAATTTACAGTCCAACTGCTGCAACTGGCTTATGGAGACAAACATCCGGAGATCCTGGCAGGCAACACCCTGGATGCCCTGGCCCGCTTGACCTCATTCCATCTTGATTTCAATTGAGGAAGCTCGCATCCTGACGGATGGGTATATATTCTTGCGAACCATCGAGCATCACCTGCAAATGATGGATTACCGGCAGACTCACAGCCTGCCTCAGGATGCTGAGGCCCTGGCGCAACTGGCGCGCCGGTTGGGGTTTCGCGGCGATGGACCTGGCGAGCAATTTCTGGCCGGTTACCAGCAGCATGTAATTTCAATCCGGACGGTTTTTCTACGTTATGTTGGGAGCGCTGAGATGAGCCTACCCCCAGAACCTGGCCTTTCCATAGAGCCGGCGGCCACCACCCCGCCGGAGGTCCACCGGCATATCGATCGCATGGCGCCTTCTTACACGGAGCGTTTCCGCCCGGATGAAATTTCCCACCATGCTTCCCTGGCCAATCAACTCAACCCGACCAACCTGGTCCAGGTGGATGCCCACCCACTGCCGGACGATTACTGGGAGGTGACCATTGTAGCCTACGATTTTCCCGGCGAGCTGTCGCTCATCTGCGGCCTTATGTTCGTGTATGGCGTGAATATTTTTTCCGGGGATGCTTTCACCTATGAGCCGATTTCCCCTGGAGAGCCGCGGCCCTCGCGCGAGGAATCCCGGCGCAAGATCGTGGATGTGTTCACCGTCATGCCCATGCCAGGGAGGAATCTCAAGGCAGATATCTGGGTACGTTATGCCGAGGATCTGGCGGATTTCCTGCGCATGGTCCGCGCCGGCGCCCGGCAGGAGGCGCAGGGCGCACTGGCCATTCGGGTAGCGACCGGCCTGCAGAAATCTGGTCTGCTCAACGCCAGCCTGGTCAAGACCCTCTACCCGATCGAGATCCAGATTGATAATGAAGCCAGCGACCAGTATACTGTCATGCGCATCAACTCGCTGGACACTTTTGGGTTCCTATATGAGTTCACCAATGCCCTGACGCTCAATCATGTTTATATTGCCCGGGTGAGTGTGGACTCCACCGGGAATCGCGTCCAGGATACCCTGTATGTGACCGACGAAAACGGCCACAAGATCACCAATCCCACCCGCCAGCGCGAGCTGCGAACTACTACTGTGCTGATCAAGCACTTCAGCCACCTTCTACCGCTTTCGCCAAACCCCGATTCGGCTCTGCTCCATTTCGGCGAGTTCATCAGCGAATTGCTGAAGCGCCCTAACTGGCCGGATGAACTTTCATCCCTGGAACGACCCGAGGTGTTGGATGCTCTGGCCCGCCTGCTGGGGGTAAGCGATTTCCTGTGGGATGATTTCCTGCGCATGCAGCATACCAATCTGTTTCCAGTAGTGCGGGATGTGGATGCTCTTTCAACCAGCAAATCTCGGAAACAGCTACAATCCGAATTGGAAACCATCCTACGGCGGGTGCGCAGCGGTCCGCAGATGCCCTCAGATCAGGCTGCCTGGATCGAGACCCTCAACGCCTTCAAGGACCGGGAAATGTTTCGCATCGATATGCGCCATATCCTGGGACACACCCGGGAGTTCTGGGATTTTGCCTCCGAGCTGACCGATCTGACGGAAGTCATCGTAAATGCGGTGTTCCACCTGTGCCATGAGGATTTACGCCTGGTGCATGGCAGCCCCTGCCTGGACAGCCCGGTTGGCGGGCAAGTCAGCCAGATGAGCGTGGTAGCCCTGGGTAAGTTTGGTGGGAGCGAGATGGGCTTTGCTTCGGATATCGAGCTGATGTTCATCTATCCGGCAACGGCCAGACGATCGGCCCGAATGTGATTACCACCACAGAATTCTTCGAAAAACTGGTGCATAACTTTGTCTGCGCCGTGCGCGCCCGGCGCGAGGGCATTTTCCAGATTGACCTGCAACTCCGCCCATATGGCAACGCCGGGAGCCTGTCCGTTTCGCTGGATGCCTTCCGCCGCTATTTTTCCCCGGATGGACCGGCCTGGGCTTACGAGCGCCAGGCGCTCGTCCGGCTGCGCCACGTAGCCGGCGATCCCGCTTTGGGGCAGCAGGTGGCCCGCTTGCGGGATGAATACGTTTACACCGGTTTACCCTTCGATGTCACCGCTATGCGGGCCATGCGCGAGCGCCAGGTGCGCCATCTGGTAAAGGGCGGCACCTTTAATCCCAAGTTCAGCCCGGGTGGGTTGGTCGACGTGGAATATCTGGTTCAGGGCTTACAAATCAGCCACGGGCGGGATCTGCCAAGCCTGCGCCAGACCAACACCCGCAAAGCCATGGCGGCCCTGGCAGAGGCGGGTATCCTCTCGGCAGGGGATTATAGCCGTCTGCGTAAAGCGCACACTTTCCTGCGCTGGTTGATCGATTACCTGCGGGTGGTGCGAGGCAACGCCAAGGATGTGACCATGCCAATCGAAAACACAGAAGAAATGGCTTTCCTGGCCCGCCGGATGAACTTCGCCGATGCGCCCGCCCGCCTGCACAGCGAGTTGATGCGCTACACCGAGGATGTCCGCGAGTTGAACACTCGCCTGTTAACTTCTACTGGTTAATTAACTATCCATTTGGGTAATGGTTTTTCCGGGAATGCTGGCATAAGATTGGCGGTAATCGTATGACCCAACCTACCTTCTCGCTGGATGATGCGCTAGCCCGGCTCAGCCGGATCACCGCTGCGATCACCTCCCTTCGTAAAGAAGACGAGCCTGGCATTCGCGCGGCTCTGGAGCTGGTCGCCCGCAATGCGGTCGATCTGATCCCAGGCGCGGTGGTATCGATCTGCTCTTTCGACCCCGCCAGGGATGCCCTGGATCTGAGCGGGCGGGTGGAGGTGGGCAAGCCATTTTGGGGAGACGGCGACGACCTGTGCCAGGTTGACCAGCTGGTCACGGCAGCCCTCCAGGAAAAAGTTCGCCAGCTTTCTTGGGAAGGCCCGGCCTTGAAACCCGCAGCCGGGCCAGCAGCCTGCTTCCCTCTTCTGGCATGCGGGGAGGTTTTGGGCGTGCTGGTGGCCAGCCGCCCGGGCGACCAACCTTTTCAACAAGCCGAGCTGGCCTGGCTTGAGCACCTTGCTGGCCTGGCTGCCCTGACGCTTTCGCTGGCCCACCTGCCAATTCAAGCCCAGCAGGAACAGGCCGGCCGGGAAGGGCAGCTCCGCCGCTTACGGCGGGCCGGTATGCTGATCTCTTCCCGCTCCAGTCTGCAAGACACCCTGGATACCATCCTGCGCATGGCGCTTGAGATTACGGATGCCAGCTACGGTATCTTCCGCCTGGTGGATCGCAGCGCCAGGTACCTGGTGACCCGTTCGTTCACCGGGAGCGGTCTGGCAAAACCAGCCGTCGAGAACCTGCCCATTGGCGAGACTTCGGTCATGGGCTATGTCGCTAGCAAGCGTGAGCCGGTGGTGATCTCCGATCTGCATGAAGAGCCCTGGAAGGCGATCTATTACCCATTAGATCACGAGCTGGAAATGCGCTCGGAAGTAGCTGTCCCTTTGATCGGAGCCAGCGGGCGGTTGGAAGGTGTGCTCAACCTTGAAAGCCCTGAAATCAATGCCTTCGACAGAGAGGACCGCTATATTTTACAAATCCTGGCTACCCAGGCGGTGATTGCCATCCAGGAAGTGCGCCTGCTGGAAGCGTTGCAGGACATCGCCGCTATGCTGTACACACATTCGCTGGAGGACATCCACCAGGCGCTGGTCGATCGGGCCTGTGACCTGTTGAATGTGCCTACCAGCTTGATCTGGCTCCAGGATAAGGACCGCCTGGTGGTGCACGCGGCTTCCGACCAATCGATTTGTGGCCAATCCATCCCCCTGGCAAGCGGGCCGACCAGCCGCGCCATCCAATCCGGCCAATTGGTAAGCCTGATGGAGCTGCATCTGGGCGACTTCGAGCTGCCCGGCCAGGAAAGCGCCGGATCGGCGCTGTTCGTCCCATTCACAAGCGGTTCGGACAGCCGGCCGGGCGGGGTCTTCAGCGTATTTACTGCCCGGGGTGACTTACGGGACTTCAGCCAGTCGGATTGGGATAAACGGGTGGTCAGCATCCTGGGGCATTACGCAGCCCTGGCGGTGCAGAACACCGCTCATCTTGAGGCGTTAAAGCTGGCTGAAGACCAGCGCGCGACCACCGAAACCTTCGCCGCCATTGGGGATATCGCCGCCAACCTGCTGCACCGGCTCAATAACAAGGTAGGCACCATCCCGGTGCGAGTGGAAGGCATCCAGGATAAATGTGGAGCGTTGATCCAGGCAGACCCTTACCTGGCAACCAACCTGGCCGAGATCCAGCGCAGCGCCGCCGAAGCCATGCAGGTAGTGCGCGAAAGCCTGGATCACCTGCGGCCGATCCAGTTGGCACCGGTGTCAGTAGCGGCCTGCGTGCAGAATGCCCTCTCCTCCACCCGGCTGCCGGGCGGGGTGCGGGTGGAAACGCAGGGATTGGAAGCCCTGCCAACCGTTCAGGCGGGCGCTGAGCGGCTAAATCTGGTGTTTGCCAACCTGCTGGAGAACGCCGCAGACGCTATGGGAGGCATGGGTGAGGTGTGCATCCTGGGAACTGTACGGGACAGATGGGTGGAAGTCCAGGTCAGCGACACCGGCCCGGGTATCCCGCCCGAACTGCATGAACGCATCTTTGAATTCAGTTACAGCTCCCGGGCTTCTCACCCGGGGAAATTGGGGTTTGGTTTATGGTGGGTCAAATCCTGGGTCACCCGGTTCGGCGGGAGGGTGGCGGTTGAAAGCGCTCACGGCCGACGGCACGACCTTTATCTTGAGCTTACCTCTGTCAGGAGGCGATGCGTGATGGCCAAGGAACACTCCATCTTACGGGCTTTAATTGTTGAAGACGACCCCTCCTGGCAGGAGATCCTCTCGGAGATCCTGAGCGACTGCGGCCTGGAGGTGGACCTGGCGGTGAATTATGAAGACGCCCTGAAGCTGATCCGCGCTTCCAGCCATCGCATCGCCGTCCTGGACCTGTCCCTGGGCGGGCCAGACCACCGCAATCAAGATGGCCTGAAAGTATTGGATGAGGTCACTCGGCTGGATCCAATCTGCGCCAGCATTTTCCTCACCGGGTTTGCCACGGTAGAGCTGGCAGTCAGCGTGATCCAGGAGCTGGGGGCTTACACCTGCCTGCGGAAAGAGACTTTCCGCCGGGCGAATTTCCGCAAGGTAGTCAACCAGGCGCTGGCTATCGGGATTCGTCCACCAGGGGCCGGTGAGCCCCGGCCGGCAGACACGATCGGGCAGTCTCCCGCGGCTGGGGAAAAAGAATCGCCAGTTATAGAAGGATCAGCCGGCAGCGCCCTGGTGGCCGAAGATGACCCAGGCTGGCGAGCCTTGCTTGCCGAGCTACTGGTCGAAGCCGGTTACCATGTTGAGCAGTGTAGCAGCTACGTGCAGGCTCTAGGCGCCCTACACAACAATGCTTATCCAACTGGCGGTGGTGGATCTCTCCCTGGCCAGCTCGCGGCAGCCCGATGCCAACCAGGATGGTTACCGCCTGCTGGCGACTACCCAGAAGCTGGGTATCCCTACCATCATCGTCAGCGGGTATGCCGAGCCGGAGGCCATCGAGCGGGCCTATACTGAATACCAGTTGTTTGCCTGCCTGGAAAAGCAGGTCTTCGACCGCAAGGCTTTCCAGTCGACGGTGAACAATGCCCGCACGCTGCTCGAACGCAGCGTTGAGGCAGGCTCCGGGCTGCAGGCCCTGACCGGGCGCGAGCGCCAGGTGCTGGCTCTGCTGGCGCGTGGAATGACGAATAAGGAGATCGCCAACACCCTGGTAATCACCCCCAACACGGTCAAGCGCCATCTGAAATCGCTCTTCGCCAAGCTGGAAGTGAACACACGCTCGGCCGCCTCAGCCATCGCCACCCGGGCGAGGATTGTGGATTCATGACCTCCTAAAATCCAACCCAATACCCCCGTTTCTCAGGCGGTCATTCCGCCATATCCTCGACCATTATCTCCACTGGGGTTGGCACAGCCGTGGACGGTTTGGGCACCACCTTTACGAAGCGCGCCAGGAGCATGCTCTCGGCGCTCAGGGCGCGGATCTGCTCGGCGGTCTCGTACTGGTAAGTGTGTTCGAGAGCCTCAATGTAGAAATTCAGCAATCGCTGCAGATCCTTGAGGTCATCCTGAAGTATGAGTTGGATATCCACCTGAGCGCCCAGCGCGATCCGTTTGCGCAGGGCCGCCTGGTCGAAACCCATCTCGGTAGTCAACTGCTGGTAGACCACGCCGCCGGTCATGCCGGAAAAGGCATACGGCCCGGGGTCCCCCAGGATGACTACTCGCCCGGCGGTCATATACTCGCAGGCGAATCCTTTCAGGTTAGCGCGAGTTGAGGTGGTCAAGCTTTCGGCGTCCACCGGTTCAGTGATCTCCCCTCCGATGACCACATCTGCGCCGGAGAGGCGAATGCAAGCCCGCGTGTCAGCGTTGCCCTGGACGATGAGGATGCCTTTCTGGGCCCCGTAGGCGAAGCTCTTACCCACCGACCCGTCGATGCGGGCACCGTCATGATTAATGCCTTTCATGACTGCCACTCGCCCGCCGCAAGCGCCCTTGCCAGTGCCGTCCTGGGCGCCGCCCTCGATGATGATATCCAGCGGGTCGGCCAGCCAGGCCGAGAAACCATTGCCGGCGATAGAAGAGGGGCCGAAGCGTAAATGCAGGCATTCCACCTGCTGCTGGATTTCTGGCCGGCGGGACAAGGCGCCAACAATATGAGCGCCCAGGGCCCGATCGATGGCCGTGACTGAGTCTTGGTAGGTAATCTCGCGCTCACCATCTTCGAGGATAGTTTCAGTGATCAGCTCGCTTAGTAAACGGGTAAGGTTGTTGCGCGGTCTCACCAGAAGGCGGCCGACACCCGGCTCAAATTCAGGCCGGGGTCGGATCGGGACGGATTGCAACATAGCGGAAAGATCCACCTGCTCCTGACCGGTGACCTGTTCCAGCAGGTCGCCGCGGCCCACCAGGTCTTGCAGACAGGTGCCACCCAGGCGGGCCGTGATCTGACGAACTTCCTCTTCCATGCCTTTGAACAGGCGCACCAACTGAACGGCAGCGCTCTCGAACTCCAGCGGGTTGAATACCCGCAGGCCTTTCTCCCTGGCCTCGTCCTGGGTGCGGATCTGAGTGGCGATACCGGCAAAGCAAGTGCCTTCTTCACATTTACGGCAGATGGAACAGCCGATGGCGACCATTGCCATGGTGCCAAAGCCCACCCGGTTGGCCCCCAGCAGGACCATCTTAACTACATCCTCGCCGGTTTTCATTCCGCCATCGCACCAGATTTCAACCTTGTTGCGCAAGCCGGATTTAACCAGGGCGCGGTGAGCTTGAATAACGCCAATTTCCGCCGGCAACCCGACGTACTGCAAGGAGTGCTTACGAGCGGCGCCCGTACCGCCATCGTAACCGCTCAGGTTGATGATATCGGCGCCAGCCTTGGCAATCCCAACCGCGATCACGCCAATGCCCGGCACCACCGGGCACTTGACCGAAACTCTAGCCTGGGGATTGACGACTTTCAGCTCTTCGATGAGCTGGGCCAGGTCTTCGATAGAGTACAGGTCGTGGTTGTTGGAAGGCGAGAGCAGGGACACAAAGGGTGGGGTATGGCGGGCTTCGGCCACCTGGGGGGTAACCTTGTAACCAGGCAGCATACCGCCCTCGCCGGGCTTGGCGCCCTGGCCGATCTTGATCTCGATCACTGCGGCCGAATTGAGGAATTCGGAGTTGACCCCAAAGCGCCCGGAGGCTACCTGCTGGCCGCGGTTCTTTTTATAGATGCCCATGATATCGGGCAGCTCACCACCTTCACCGTTGATACAGATGATATTCAGGCAGGAAGCTGCGTAGGCATAAGTGCGGAAAGAAATTTCACCCTGCGAGCCAAAGGACATGGCGCCTATGACGAAGGGCAGGCTGTAGTCACCCACGCTCATGTCTACCTGGCTGGCGATTCCCGTAGACCGGATCTTCTTGAAACCCAGGACATGGCGCAGCGCCACCGGATTTTCTGCTTTCAGAGCCTGGAAAGTTTCCAGTACTTCTTCGTAACCGGCGATAGATTTGGTGAACAGGCCAACTTTCTTCCACAGCCGCGGGTAGAAATGATGGACGCGCGGCAGCGTGCAGGCCGCATCCTTTTCGCGCAGCTCCTGACCACGCTCGGCTGATTCGCGGGTCAAGCGCTCCCATGTGAGGCCGGCTGTCTCGCTGCCGAAGAAATTGGGGGTCTTCAGCACCGCCGCTACGCCTGGCGCCAGGCCGATGGAACTGCACACCCGGCCGTAGCCACGCAGCTCATGGCAGCCCATGGTGGAGATCACTTTTTCCAGCCCTGCCTTCAGCGTATTGAGCAAACGTTGTTGGACAACCTCGACCGTGCTCCCATTCCAGGCGACCTCCTGCCTGGCCTTCATTACAGCCACAGCCGCCATAGCATAGGGGTTCAGGGCATCCGCCCCAAAACCGCATAACAGAACGATATCGTGTAAGGTGCGGATGGCGGCGCTGCGCACCACCAACCCGGCCCGCCGGCGCATATTCAGCTTACTTTCCTTACCGGTCTGGCGCAGGATTTCATCGATCCGGCTGACAGCCAGATTAGGGTCCAACCAGCCATAACCTTGCCGGTGGGTCTCGTCATCGTCCAGCATCAGGCACTGCGAGCCGTTCTCCACCGCCGCCACCGCTTGAACTGCCAGGCGCTCGAGGGCGGCAGGGACATCTTCCCCGGGTAGCACGCCCAGCACCAGCCAGGTGGTGCGTCCATTGAAAGTCTCCAGGACTTGCTCGATGGACAGCGTCCCGAACTTCTCCCCCAGGATCTGGGCCTGCTCGGGGGTGCCCAGGTCAGGGTGGCCTCCGGTGAGGACGGGGATTGTTAACGTGACCACGATATCATTTGGATCGGGTGGGCGCCCAATGGTAGGGCCGGCCCCCAGCAGACTGCTGGTGGAGAAGACCTCCACCTCACGGCCGCGGTCGATGGCCGGGTTGGTGACCACCGCCACCGTCTCTTTGAAGAAGTCGGCGATGTTGACACGGTGTTTGGCCAGGACCGCCAGGGGGCCGTCGTAGCCCAGCGAACTGATCTCTTTTCCGTTAATCACAATATCATCGATATCCTGTATATGTTCCATGTTCCAACCATTGGCTGCCAGTACGTAAGCCTCGAGCGGGGTGGCGCGGTCCGGTTGAAGGTACCAGGGTGAGGTGAGCGGCTTCGGCCGGCCGGCGGGAACCGCCGTCGGAGGCTCGGTGGGGGAAATCTGGATTTCGCTAACCACCTGGCGGCTGGGGGACCGGGAAGGGCGCTGTCCCCAGCCGGATTGTTCCTCGCTGGTCCAATACCGGCGAGCCAACTGCGGGGCTTCCCGCTGGAAGGCCCGGTTCATCACATGCTGGCGGATAGCCGCGTGGGTAAGGATCTCGGCGTTTTCGCCGCGGTGCAGGCGGATGGCCATTTTCTCGCCAGGGCCAAGTGGACGCGGTTCAGTCACCATCACTTCCAACGGGATGGCGCCGCGTTCAGAGCTGAATAGATATTCTTTCTCGGACTCGACAAACCACAGTGGGCGCAGGCCAAGAGCGTCCACACTGGCCACAATCGTGTCGCCGAAACGGGCCAGGATTGCCGCCGGACCCTGGGCATAAGGACCAAAGGACTGCCGGATACGGGTGTACACGGCGCGCAGCTCGGGGGAGAATTGTTCCAGCTCGTAAGGCACAGGGGGGAAGACAGTTTCCATGGCTTCGACCAGATCCAGGCCATAGTGGGTACACATGGTGTGGAGGGTGCGGTCCACATCCTGGGAGTCGGAGCCGTTGCGTGGCAGAATGACGCCCATTTCCTCCGCTTCCAGGCGCAGGCGGGTAATGGTGTTAATTTCACCGTTGTGGCCAAGCAGGGCAAAGGGTTGGGAACGCTCGAAGTTCGAAACGGTGTTGGTCGAATAGCGTGCGTGGCTTAGGACGACTGAGGTATCGTAATTGCGGTCCTGCAGATCAGGATAATAGCGAGACAGGGTCTCCACCGAGCCGCGCACTTTATAGACGACTACATGCGGGCTGAGTGACAGGAAATGGATGGGGAATTCAGTCTCGAGCTGAGTTTGGACCTCGAGCAGGCGTTTTTCGACACCCGGGAATTCGACATAACCGGCAATCTGCCAGAAGGCGGGCGGATCCAGGCGTCCATTGCTGCCCAGCGCCTCTCGGCGGGTTCGACCCGCCTGCTGATAGAATAGGTTGAGCCCGGCTGCGTCGAAGGAGGCCTGGATGCGGTCGTGCAGTTCAGGCTGGTCGGACTGGACCGGGATGAACAGTTGGCCTACCCAGAAGCCGGGATGAGAGGCCAAAGAAGCGCGCAGGCTGACCTGGCTGAGCTTGCGAGCCCACAGCCGGCGGGGTACATCAGTCTGGACACCGGCGCCGTCGCCTTCACCATTGACAAAACCTGTGCGGTGGCCCATCTGGATCAGAGCGCCAATAGAACGCTTGAGGGTTCCAAAGGTGCTTTGCCCGTACTTGCGAGCACTTAGGTAAATAGCACACGCATCGCTTTCCGGGCCGTATGGACCGTCGTCCAGTGCGTCATTGCGGATGGAATTAGGTGCTACCATAGCATACCTCGATAATAAGGGTCGATGGGGGGTTCTATCAGCCCAAGGACTTATAAATGGAAATAAGTAAAGGAAATGCCTGGTCCGCTCAACGATCCTGAGACCAGGCCTGGAAAAATTTCTATGTATTTAAGGGATAATTATAAGAGATTTTAGATCAAATTTCAATAGGCAATTTCATAATTGTCAGCCAAAGTTGAAAAGTGAACCGATAGCAGTTCAAAAGTGAACTCTTTCCAGTTGATAAGTGAACCGAGGAAAACCTGAAAACTGAACCATCCAAACTTGAAAAGTGAACTGAATCCGTGGTAGATAATGGATCAAAAAGGGATCCACATGGCACAACTACATAAGCAGTTCAGGGCTGACCAAGTCAAAGTTTTACTTACCTCCTACAAGCAAGGGCATCTGAGTGGGAAGATATTGAACACACCCTTGGAATTGGTAAAACCCGGTTCTTCGCCCTCATGAAACAACTTCGGGATCACCCCAGTACCTTTTCAATCGATTATCATCGCCAAAGCCGACCGCATCTGGGTCCCGAGGCTGAAGACAAGATCCAACAGGAGCTGTTGCGCGACAAAGAATTGGTCGAGAACAAAGATTTACCTATCTCAAGATACAACTATGCGGCTTTGACTGACCGCTTGAAAAAGGTGGGCATCCGAGTATCCCCCACGACGGTTATCCAGCGTGCTAAGGATTTGGGATGTTACCAGGCCAAAAAGAAGAAAAAGGATCAGCATGACCGGGCAATCGTCACCTCCGCAACCGGCGATTTGATCCAACATGATGCTTCTTTGCACCTGTGGACGCCTTATGCCAGTCAGAAATCGACACTGATCACTTCCCTGGATGACTATAGTCGCATGGTGCTGTATGCCGATTTGGTCGAATCTGAGACCAGTTGGGCCCATATTCAAGCGGCTCAGTACGTCATGCAAACTTTTGGCATTCCCCATCAGTACTATGTCGACAATTTACGCGTCTTTCGTTTCATCCAGAACCGGGACAGCGTGTGGCGCAACCATGTCCTGGGGACTGATGACGTGAATACCCAGTGGCGCCAAGTCCTGGCGCTGATGCACACCGACGTGATTTATGCCCTTTCGCCACAGGCCAAAGGCAAAATCGAGCGTCCCTACCGTTGGATGCAAGATCGGATTTTCCGCACCTGTGCTCTAGAGCATATCTTCTCGCTCCAGGAGGTTCGGGTCGTTGTCCGCGTAGAAATTCATCGCTATAACTATCTCCAGGTTCACTCCACTACCCAAGAAATCCCCGCCATTCGCTTTGAAAAAGCCAAACAGGAGAACAAATCGGTGTTTCGTCCCTTTGTTTTACCCCAAGACTACGAGTCCAGTAAGGATATTTTCTGTATCCGTCACAGTCGGGTGGCGGATGGATATCGCAAGATCTCGATTGCCGACCAGGCATTCCAAATCTCAGGAATTGAACCCAGAGAAGCAGTGGAATTGCACTTGATCCCAGATGAAGCTAAGAACCTGGTTGAGATCCGCATTTGGGCACATAGAAAAATGGTTCATCGGTTGAATTTGCCGATCTCGGATATCGAGAAAGCAGTTCACTTTTGAAGTTTGGTTCAGCGTTAGGAAAATTCCACGGTTCACTTTTCAACTTTTGATGAGTTCACTTTTGAAGTTTTCCTAACATTAATTCTTATTATCCTTTAACCGCTCCACCCAGCCCGCGTACGAAATATTTCTGCAATACGACGAAAAAGATCAGGATCGGGATGACCGTCATGGTCACTCCCGCGGCCGTCCCGCGCATATCCGAGGCAAACATACCCTGCAAAGCTGCCAGCCCGACCTGTAAGGTCATATGCTGGCGGGTGTGCAGCATCAGGGAAGGCCAGAAGAAATCGTTCCATTGCTGGACAAAAGTGATGATCGCCGCCGTGGCCAGGGTCGGGCGCACCACCGGCAGCAGGATATCCCACCAGATGCGTAGCTCGCCGGCCCCATCGATCTTACCGGCTTCAATCAGGTCGTTGGGGACTGCTTTGAATGCCTGGCGCAACAGAAAGATGTTGAACACTGTCGCCAGGCTGGGAAAGATCAAGGCGGTAATTTGGTCGTAATATTTAAACACTTTGACTGCCAGAACAAAGCTTGGGATCGAGGTGAGCTGCGGCGGAATGATAAATGTCGCCAGAAGCAGGTAGAATATCGCATCGCGCCCACGAAATTGCATCTTGGCCAAAGGGTAGGCTGCCATAGAAGTGACCAATAGGTTTAGAACCACGGTCGTAGTTGCCACAATGATGCTGTTGATGAAAAAGTTGGCTATAGGAAGCTGACCCCAAACCCGGATGAAGTTAGTCAGGGTCGGATCGTGGGGAATCAATTGAGGCGGTACGGATACGATTGGATCGCTCGGTCCTTTGAGAGATGTACTGAGAACCCACACAAAGGGTACAATAGTCACCAGGGCGATAAGGCTGAGTAAGACGTACCAGGCAAATATCTGCACCACGACCTTCTGTTTATGCTGGCGCGTTTCTAACTTCGGGTTATAGGCAACCTTATTTAGTTCCATTATGAAGTCTCAGTGCCGCGTTCCAGAATACGAATATTCAATACCGAAAATGTCAGGGTTATGACTAAAAGCACCATGGCGACCGCTGAGGCCATACCTGCGTGTTGCATGCGGAAGGCTAACCTCCACAGGTAAAATACCATGGTTACACCGCTGTCGAGGATACCCCCCAGAGGGCCAAACAGAATATACACCTCATTGAATACCTGCAGCGCTGCCAGGCTAGAAACGACTGCTACCATGGTGATCTGTGGCCGCAGGCCAGGCAAACTGACCGTTATATGCTTTTGCCAAGCGTTACAACCATCGATCTTGGCCGCGTCGTACAATTCTTCGGGAATGTTCTGCAAACCGGCCAGGAAAATCATCATATAATAACCCAACCCCATCCAGGTGGTCACCATCATGGCGATTGGCAGGGTATAAGCTGGCTCCGCCAGCCATTGGATGGCCTCTTTGATCACACCCATAGAAAGTAGAACGCCGTTCAATAAGCCGTTAGTATCAAAAATCATGCGCCAGGAAATTCCTACCGCTATGCTCCCGCTGATGACCGGGATGTAGTAAAGGGCGCGGTAGGCGTTGATTCCCGGTAGTTTCCGGTTGACGATGATGGCGAGGAAGATGCACAGGAAGACCAGGGCGGGAGTTACCAGCAGGTAAATAAACGAGTGCGCCAATGCCTGCCAGAAGACCGGCTCTTTAAAAAGCTGGATATAGTTAGTCAGGCCAACCCACACAGGGGGATTGGTGATGTTGTAGTCGGTAAAGCTGAAATAGATGACCGCGAAGATGGGATAGACAACGAAAATGGCAATTACAAGCAGAGCCGGCGAAAGAAAGAGAAAAGGGCTGATAGAAGTTTTCTTGGTCATGTAAGGTCCTCGCCTTAGCCAGCCCTCTCCTCCAACCCCGTAAACGAGGTTACAGGAGAGGGCATGGGTTATTACAGACTTTGGAGCGAGACTGAAACGACTTACTGGATTAAGGCGTTCGCTTTCGCTACTGCATCATCCAACGCCTTCTGGGTATCCACACCATTGAATAGAGCGCTTTGAACAGCCGCCAGCACGATGGCATTGACATCGGCTTTCTTTGGAATGGTCGGGACAATATCAGCGTACTTGGAGATAATGTCTTTGGCGATGGGTTTGGCGGAATCTTCGATGGCAGCCGACGGAGAAGAGAAGAAGGGATCATCGTAAGCGGAGGGGCTCGAAGGATAGACGGCTACCTTCTTGGCAAACTCAACCATGCTCTGCGGGTTGGTGAAGAACTGCGCCAGGGCCATTGAGGCATTGGGAAACTTGGTGTCAACTCTGACGGAAATGCTCATCAGGCCTTTGCCCAGCACACCAGACTTGCCAACTGGCGACGGGACGACGGCCAGGTAACCATACAGGCCAGGGTTATTCTGGCGGACATCGCGGATCAGATTGGGGCCGGTAGCATAGAAAGCTGCCTTGCCGGATGTGAACAGGTCCAGGCCGGTACGGTCCTGGTCGGTCACGAGCACAGTCTTATCCACGCTGCCGTCCTTGACCATTGTGACGTACATGTTCAGCCAGGTAGCGCCTTCAGGTGAATTGAAGGTGAAAGTCTTGCCATCATCGCTGATGACCTTCACGCCGCCCTCATAAACCATCTGGGACAGAATGTCATTGACGGTCAAGCGCACGTCGCACAAAGTGCCGGTCTTCTGTTTGATGGTTTTGCACAGGGCCGGGAGGCCATCGATGGTCTTGGGGAAATCCTCAACCTTGAGGCCGGACTTGTCATAGACCTGGCGGTTGATCAGGTCGACGCTGATGCCTTGGTACCAGGGGAATTGGTAGTTCACGCCGTTGACCAGTTGTTCTTTCCACAGGCCGGGGAAATACAGATCTTTAACGCTCTGGGGTACTTTGTCGTCCAGGGGGAGCAGTTTGCCCTGGGTAGCATAGTCGCTGACCCAGCCTTCGCTGACTGACAGGTTGATTACATCCGGAGCATTACCGGCGGCAAATGAGTTACGCAGATCATCCTGGAAAGTCGCCTGGTGATCTTCCCATTTTACGGTGACGCCCGGGTAGGCTACATTGAAACGAGTAATCGTACTCTTGATGTAATCATCGAAAGTGGGGGACAGCCAGAATGTCCAGAAGGTGATCTGGGCGTTGGGTTCGACGCCCGGTATGACCGCTTCTGGGTTGGGGCCGGGAGTGGGGGTTACTACTACGACTTTCTCGACCACCTGAGTCTGCTCAACGATTTGTGTCTGCTCAACGATTTGTGTCTGTTGAACGACCACGGTTTCTTTTACCGGGGCGGGCGGGGCGACTACTGGGGCTTGGGTGGCAGTAGCACAAGAGGCGAGCAGAAGACTCACCAGAACAAGCACAGAAAACAATTTTGTACGCATTTATCTTTTCTCCTTTTACTTGAATGTTGTTTGAAATTAGAGTAAAATAGTATTTATGTTCTATTATTTAGCAATCCATTTTCAGCTCCTTTCCGCCTTCCGGAATAAAAGAATTTTGAACGCTTTTAGATTGGTCACATATTAATAAAGGATGAGTTAACCTCCTACTCGCTTGAGACGGTCAGCTACGTCCATACTAAAACGCTGGATATACTCCTGGACATAAGGCGTGATCCCTTTGTCAGGGTCGAAGATCAGGGGAGTCAAATCCATGGCATACGACATGGCGGTGGTGATGTCTACCCCATGTGATTCGAAATAAGTGGCGTTGGCGCGGCGGCGCCCCATGCTGGCCAGGTCATAGCGCTTTCCACCGGTGATCTGCGAGTCGTACACTCCCAGAAGGGCGGCTTGCAGATTTTCATGCGTGGAACAATCCAGTGCAAATTTGTCGGAGTCCACTATCCAATCCAGGTCCCGCCATACTTCACAACCATACAGCTTCTCAGGACGCTCCGCCTGCGGCAGGCTGCGGATGGCGGCAATGACCTTCAACACTACCCCAACGTGGGTATCATGTTTGTCGGCCAGGTTGTGGGTGAAGACCAGTCTAGGGTGGGTAGCTTTAAAGAGGCTGACCAGGTCTTCTACCGGCTGACGATTGCTGCCATTTTTGATGGCTTTGCTCGGGTAATCCAGGATTATCTGGGCGGCATACTCACCCACCATGGCGGCCTTGCGTTGTTCCTTGAAACGCACCAGGCGCATCTCTTCATCAGAGTAGCCGGCATACAGACCGGCACGCGGCGATCCGCGCCCGTCAGTCATTACCACACCGGTAAACCAGTTTTCCTTTTGTTGGTAGCACTCCAGTATCGGGCCACAAGCCATGATCTCAATGTCATCCTGGTGGGCGCTGACGGCCATATGGGTAGTACGGGCCAGGGCCTGTTCGACCGGAAGGCCATCCGGAATGTAAATATCTGCAGTGGGAAGGTGGAATTGCATAACTGCTCCTATTTTGTGATTTCAGGTAAACTTGCGGCAGCAATCGATTGGCCAACCCGGCGGCTTTTCTCATCCGAAAGCTGGATGTGGATGGATCCGGCTAGCTCGGGAAATTCGGCCTGTAGAACGGTCCTGGTACCATTGAGAATCAGCTCTCCACCCAGCCCGGAAGTGCAGCGTCCCAAGATAAGCACGTGCTTAACCTGATAAAAATCTGCATAATGGGCCAGGGCATAACCCAAGTAAATACCCATACTCTGCCAGATCTTCAGCGCCCCTCTGTGCCCGCTTTCGAGCTTTTCCTGCACGAATTTGAGTTTCTCAGCATCCGTCAAGCCGGAGGGAATCTCGATGCCAGCCTTGGGGGCCAGGCGAAAGACGCACTGCTGTGAAAAGTACAGCGCACCGCAGCCGGTCTCACCTGACCATTCGTCAACTGGCCCTTGAGGGTTGTAATCGACAGGAGCGAATGCCAGCTCGCTCAGCCAGCCGAGGATATTCCCGTTCACATCCACATAACCACCTGCCTCGCTCGAGCCCAGGGCGATTCCAAGCACTCCAGTATCATCCAGCGACATCGCTCCAGCCAGGGCGGTTACATCTCCATCATTAATCACCTCCATCGGAAGGTTCATTTCGCGCCGGATGCGGTTGAACAAATCCCTGATCTCGTGGAATCGCTCGCCGGGAATGCCGCGAAATAGCGAAGCAACCATCGGCCGGTTATCGATAATGATCCCGGCCGAGCTACCGCCAATGGCATCCACGCGTGGTAGCCTGGCGGCGGCAGTCTTGAGGGCGGTCAGGATCTCGCGATAGTGATAATCTGGGTCGGTCTGGCGGCGCGGTTCCCAAATTACTTCTTCGCTGAAGACCACTTTCCCATCCATCACGGCGCTGACCTTGCGGTCCGAGGCGCCCAGGTCAAAACCGATCCGGCAGCCATTCAGATGGCGTCCCAACGGTTTGCCGGTCTCGTGAGTGTCAGGCACCTCATCCGGAGCACAGCCCACCACCGTGAAAGGCTGCTCATAAACCTGTTCACCCATGAAGTGAAAATCGAATTTACGGGATCCATCCGGTGCGTAACAATTGCGCACATATTCGGCTATGCTCCGTGGACTCCCAATATAGACCTTGTAGCCGCCTCTTTGCCAGAGCAAGAACTTTACCAGGCGCTCAACATAGTAATTATTTTCAACTGCGCGTGGGTGACCCTCGGGAAAAACCAGGGTTTCATAACGGGAAAGGTTCCCGTTTTCACGCTCCAGGCCAATTACCAGCCGCTCGCCATATTGAGCAGCTTCTGCCCGGTAAGCGCGGTTTGCCAGAGACGCCGGGCGGAATCCTTCATCCAGGGGCGGGAGAAAATGGGGTTCGACTAGCTGCATTCCGATCATCTAAGAAACCTTCTCTGAATATCAATACCTTCGCCAAAATGAGCTGATTCTCAATCAATTTTGAGGGTTTACTATTCTATTTATAAATCTATTTCGAAATGCTCATGAAAAAAATGTTTCTGTGTGTTTTATACACTGAGCAAAAGGCGTATTTATCGATCTATGATGTCAGTATCATCATCAATCCAGACATGAAAACACAAGATAGGGCTTACTTTCATGGTCTGCTTTCTTTAATATAATTTTTTACGCTCTGCGCATAGGCCGTGATCCGTTGATCCATCTCCAGGGGATACGTATATCCTAAGCGTTCGGCGATCTCGATTCCTACTTCACGGAAGAGGTAAATAGTCCTAAATAATGCGTCCCAATTTTCCTCGATTCCGCCCGCTGCGTATGTTCTTTCCAGCTCGGCCCAAATCCTGGGCGGAAGCTGTTTCTTCAATCCCCTTCCTAAATTACCTGTTGGCATTGACCAATTGTGATCGAGTTCCATACGCCATTCTAACATTGGGCGTAGAAAATTGTGCTTCATATCAAAATCCAAGTTCCATTTGACTGGCATAAGCTCTTCACGCCAAAGACATTTAGCCACATAAGGAACGTCACTAAAAAAACCCTCAATTACCTTATGAAAAATCTCTTCAGTTGGTGGCTTCGGAATGTAGGCCGAATAAGTTGGCGTTTGCATCCCATCAGTCATGTGGTCTTTGTCCACTAAGATAGAATATCCAATATCCAGGTATTCTGGTAGCGTACTCTTTTTGGCGATCAGGCGCATTAACTCGATCGGCCATATACTGAAATCGATATCCAGACCATTTGCATATTGATTTACACTGGAAAATATTTCAATACCAAAGTCAGGTTCTGGATGAATTGGGTCCCAGTAGGAAACCAGAACCTCTCCAAAATCCTGAAGCCAACTTCTAGCTTCAAAGAAAGAATGGATGTCTGGAACAACCAGAATAACATCATAATCAGAAAAGACATCCACGGTTGCCCGCCGGTTGGCTCGCGAACTGGTCAACAACATCGCGCGAACTAAGGCTTGTTTTTCTGCCCACTGGATTAACTGCTGTATGACTTCATTTGCTGGATTCGTGTCCTTCATTACTTACCTCCCTAGCCATTATAGTGAAAGAACGGGCTTTTTTGCAGGATGGACGCATCCCAAATCGGCAATTTTCTGAAAAAGCTGAGTAATAAAAATGTCATCGGGTTTTTGCAGAAGCATTTCTATTGTTTCGCTCACATAGCGATATGCTCGGAAATAGGCTTTCAAATCCAGCACGCTGAAATCCGGATCATTTTGTCGGTACTTGCCCATTAAAACTTGAGATACATCCACCATAAACAACGACAGATTGGCAGCATTGGTTACTGGAACTTGTGCCACATTCATAAAATCCTCCAAGCCCCAAAACTGCTTGGCATCCCGAAAATTGAACTCGATTTGGAATCTGAGCTTGTAATAATCAATCAACAGGTCGAAAGATAGATCTAGATCGGTACTAAACAGAACCACATGCGCTACCGCTAAGGTTGCCAGATTGGTTTTGTGGATGATGACCACGTTTAGTGGATCAGCAAACTCCTTATTCCACATCTTGGCCTGATAAATATCGGTACAAATACATCTTACGTGGTCGTCTGTTTCAGATATTCTGGCGGTAGTTGGGTATAGTCGATCTTCTGACCATATTTGGGATACGGGCCCCGTTTTGGTTTCGGTCCGGCATAGGGTAAATACAGACCAGCATCATGGCGTAGCTTCGAAACAAGGTGTAAGTTCAACTGCCTGACCATCCAGGCACAAGGATAATTGCCAAAATGCCCATCCATTGCCAGGTATTTGAGCGGGATGAGACCATCGATCCGTTTCAACAGGGCTTGTAACATGCTCTGGATCCGCTTTAGCTCTTCATTCAATTCCACCGCCTGTTTATTCTTATTCTTACTTCCCGTGGGACGTCCCCGTTTGCGTTGCTCGGTCGATTTCTTCGTTGCGCGGGCTTGGTTCCGCGCTTTGCTGGCGGCTTTTTCTGCTTCGCTCCGCACCACCTGTTCCATTGAAATAGGGCTGGAACGTCGTAAGCGTACATTGACCAAGGAAAGGGCAAAAAAGGCTAATCCGGGGATCGCATGTTGAAAGATGCTGGAGAAGATGCAATCTTTTCCAAAGGTCGTATCACCCGATTTGCTAATCACGACTTCATCGCCAACAAGCAAGTGGGTATCCGTACTTTGCCAAAGTTGTTTCTGAAAGAAAAGCCAGAACATCGCCGCCCAAGGAAGGGCGGTTTGGTACCAGCGTTGGATCGTTCGGTAACTGCCGCCTTTGCCTGCCCAGCGGGAGATACCCAACATCGTTACGCGACCAGTCATTGCCAATATAGCCAGGATGACCCGGCTCATTTGCCGTAGGGTGGTTTTATAGATCGTTTTCTCGATCGGTTGTAAAAGTGCTAAAATGTCTGGCATGGGCTTTTGTGGTTCCTGGGTTGAAGTCTTGGCGGACTACAACTCTACTACAAAAGCCCATTCCCTTTAGCCTATTTTGGCGAAGGTATTGAATATACAAAGGTTATTATAGCAAGTATACGGGTAAGCCTATCCCCAATTTGCCTAATCTTCCCAAGGCGAAAAAACCAAAAAATTTACGGATCTTTGGGATTTCCCGTGGAAGAGCCCAGATTTTGGGGTGTCATGACGCCCCAAAATCAGGTGATCCATTATGGCAATTCCCAATGAACCAAATCTAATAAACCAAATTTACTTGACCTATTGAACAAATGTACTATAATTAGATTCGTCGTTTTTGCTTAAACTTTTTCACGTAACCGTATATAATCAGGATATCGACCGAATAGGAGAGAAAAATGGCCCGAAAATCTCAACCACCTGCACAACCTCTACCGCCCAGTATTAACCCGCAGAATGAAGCCCGTCGTGCGGTGCTCGAAAAAGCCCTGGGGGAAATCACCAAGCGTTACGGAGATGGCTCGATCATTCGCCTCGGCGAAGCCCATCACCTGGCGGTTGAAGTCATCCCTACCGGGTCGCTCTCCCTGGACATCGCCCTGGGTGTGGGTGGCATCCCGCGGGCGCGTATCACCGAAATCTACGGGCCAGAATCCTCTGGTAAGACTACCTTGTGCCTGCACATCGTGGCCGAAGCGCAAAAAATGGGTGGTACAGCCGCCTACATCGACATGGAACACGCTCTGGATCCGGCTTACTCGGTCAGATTGGGTGTCGACGTGGATGACCTGCTCATCTCACAACCCGATACCGGCGAACAGGCCCTCGAAATCACCGAAACCCTCGTACGCTCGGGCGCAGTGGATGTAGTGGTGATCGACTCGGTGGCTGCACTGGTGCCCCGCGCCGAAATTGAAGGCGATATGGGCGATGCCAGCATGGGTATGCAGGCCCGTCTTATGTCCCAGGCGCTCCGCAAGCTCTCTGGGGCTATCAACCAGACCAAGACCTCGGTTATTTTCACCAACCAGTTGCGCCAGAAGATCGGCGTCATGTTTGGCAATCCCGAGACCACTCCCGGCGGCCTGGCGCTCAAATTCTATGCCTCCGTGCGGCTGGACGTCCGGCGTATCCAATCGATCAAGATGGGCGCTGAGATCATCGGCAACCGGGTACGAGTGCGCGTGGTCAAGAACAAGGTTGCCGCCCCATTCCGCACCGCCGAATTCGACATCATGTACAACGAAGGAATTTCCAAGGTGGGCGATATCATCGACCTGGCCACCCAGCTCGAAATCATCACCAAGCGCGGCGCGTTCTTCTCTTACGGCGACATTCGCCTGGGCCAGGGCCGGGAAAACGCCAAAGAATTCCTGCGCCAGAACACCGAGCTTTCCAATGAAATTGAAACCGCAGTCCGCCAGCGCGCCCTGGGCGGCGAAATTCCCCTTCCACTCGCCCCAAGCCATGAGGATGACGACTCCCTCGGTGACGAATAGAATCCGTTTCTCTCTCCTTATCCTTTCAGCGGCACTGCTCTTTTGCGCAGGCTGTGGGCTACGCCCTTCCCTCCAGGCGCCGGATGCATCTCAAGCGCCCCCTTACCGACCGCCTACCCTGGCGGTAAAAGGACCAACCTCCACTGCCGAACCCACCCAACCCATCGCAGCAGTCCCCTCGCCCACCATCACCTGCACCGACCAGCTTACTTATGTCAGTGACCTGACTGTCCCAGATGGCACGGTTGTTGTACCCAATTCAACCATTGATAAACGCTGGGAAGTCGAAAATTCCGGCACCTGCAACTGGAACGAGAACTACCACCTGCGCCAGATTGCCGGGCCAGACGTGGGATTGGCCAAAGACCAGGCGCTTTATCCAGCCCGCAGCGGCAGCCGGGCCAACCTGCGTATCGTTCTGACCGCCCCGACGAAACCGGATAAGTACCACATCGTCTGGCAGGCAGTCAACCCGGCAGGACAGCTTTTCGGCGACCCGATTTACATGGACATCGTTGTATCAGAACCGTAGAAGGATATGCCCAACGGGTCATCAACCTGTAGAAGCCTGTTAAGCCTGATATTCCTGCTGGGCCTTATAGGAGGGATCCTACTGACCTGCCTGGCATTCTTTGGCGACCACTTACCCCAGGTTCCGGCGGCTATTTCCGTAGTGACCCTGGCGCTGCCTTCCGAAAACCCACAGGCCGCCGGTCCTACGACCAGGACGCCAGCCTGGGCCAATACGCGCACCCCTTTCCAACCTCTGCCTTCCAGCACTCGCACCAACACCGAACCTCCGCCGACTGCAACGCCGACCCCTACAGCGACAGTCCCCTCGCTTACCCCTACGCTAACCCCGACCATCACAAACACGCGTAAACCACGCCTAACCCACACTC
This sequence comes from uncultured Chloroflexia bacterium, assembly GCA_963820415.1. Lineage (GTDB taxonomy): Bacteria > Chloroflexota > Anaerolineae > Anaerolineales > Anaerolineaceae > CAWFZT01. Next base: position 421,720 of record CAWFZT010000009.1, read on the forward strand.
CCAGACCGACCCATACACCCGTTCCGCCTGCAGAAGCTTCTGTAGAAGGTGTGGTTGGACATGCCCAGTTTTATACCTTGGATTGTGAAGCTCGGTCAGCGGTTGACCTGGCAGCCTTCTTCGGAGTGGTAATAGACGAAAAAAATTTCCTCAGCAAACTACCCAAATCCGATAATCCAGAAGATGGCTTCGTCGGTGATTATCGCGGACCGACCGGCCAGCTCCCGCCTCGATCCTATGGGGTGTACTCTAAACCCGTGGCAGCCCTTTTACGCGATTATGGACTGCAAGCCCACGCAAAAAAGGATTTCGCCTGGGAAAATTTGCAGGCCGAAATCGCTGCTGGCCGCCCGGTGATGGTATGGATCATCGGTGATACCTGGCCGGGTTACGCCGCGGATTACACCACACCCGACGGCCAGACCACTTATGTTGCCAATTACGAGCATACCGCCATCGTCACCGCGTATGACGAAACGACAGTGACGATTTTAGATGGACGCATAACTTACCGGCGCACTCTGGAAGAATTTCAGCAGTCCTGGGGCGTGCTGCACAATATGGCTATCACGGTCAGTAACTGATCGAAAACCCGAGTTATGTGCCTTCTTCCCAGGAGTGAAGGTACTTAACCTGTTCAGCAGTTAGAGTATCCACCTGTATGCCCATAGATTGCAGTTTCAGGCGGGCAATCTCGCGGTCGATCTCATCCGGCACACTGTAGACTTTCTTCTCCAGGCGGGCGCCGTTCTTGATTATATATTCGGCGCTGAGCGCCTGGTTGGCAAAGGACATATCCATTACACTGGCCGGGTGACCTTCTGCAGCCACCAGGTTGATCAGGCGACCTTCGCCTAGTAAGAAAATTTGCCGGCCATCTTTGAACTCATATTGCTCGACGAATGGGCGCACCAGGCGCTTGCTGGTTGCCATCTCTTCCATGGCCGGGATATTAATTTCTACATTGAAATGCCCCGAATTGGCTACTATGGCGCCATCTTTCATCACTTCCAGGTGACGCCGGTCGATCACATTCAGATCTCCGGTAACCGTCACGAAGATATCCCCGATCCGGGCGGCTTCGGCCATCGGCATAACCCGGAAGCCATCCATGACCGCTTCAAGGGCCGGCAGGGGGTCCACCTCGGTAACGATAACGTTAGCGCCCATGCCACGCGCCCGCATTGCCAGGCCGCGCCCGCACCAACCGTAGCCGGCCACAACGAAATTCCGGCCTGCCAGCAGGATGTTCGTGGAGCGCACGATACCGTCGATGGTCGATTGGCCAGTTCCATAACGGTTGTCGAACAGGTGCTTGGTCATCGCGTCGTTGACGGCAATAATCGGGAAGGTCAAAGCTCCATCCATCGCCATGGCGCGCAGGCGCACCACGCCGGTGGTAGTTTCTTCAGTCCCGCCGACCATTCCGGAGATCAGTTCACGGCGTTCCTTCTGCATCGTGCTGACCAGGTCAGCCCCATCATCCATGGTCATTTGGGGTTTGTGATCCAGAGCGGCATTGATGTGCTTGTAATAGGTAGCATTGTCCTCGCCTTTGATCGCAAACACTGGAATTTCTTCGTGCGTCACCAGCGAAGCTGCCACGTCATCCTGGGTAGACAGAGGGTTAGAGGCGGTCAGGACTATATCCGCCCCGCCTGCCTGGAGAGTCTTCATCAAGTTGGCCGTCTCAGTAGTTACGTGCAGGCAGGCTGAAACGCGCACACCTTTCAGCGGTTTCTCCTTTGCAAATCTTTCACGAATCATGCGCAGTACAGGCATTTCCCGGTCTGCCCACTCAATCCTCCGGCGCCCGCCTTCCGCCAGATGAGTATCCTTCACATCAAAATTAGGCATGCTGTTCCTCCAAGAGACCTTAGGATATTTTCAACAAGGCATCCAGAGCGCCTTGATCATCAAATTTCGTACGATAACGCGCCACATATTGCATCGGTGTGTAGAAATGGTTCTGTGTGCCGCGCTGTTCCAGGCAGTACGCCGCCGAAAGCGCCCCCATCTGACCGCAGGTCTGCCAGTCCAGGCCCAGCCGGTAGCCGCGCAGGAACCCGCCGCGGAAAGCGTCACCCACGCCGGTTGGATCCACGATCCGCTCAGGTTCAAATACGGGGATCTTGTATTCTCTCCCACAGGCGTACACGCTGGCGCCTTTCTTACCCAAAGTGACAACCATAAATTTCAGGTAAGACAGGAAATCTTCCTTTGTTAACCCGGTATGTTTCTGAAGCAGCTCAAATTCATAGTCGTTAACAAACAGGCTCTGGGCGCCCTGCACTCCCAGGCAAAGATCCTCCGCCGAGAGGCGCACGATCTGCTGGCTGGGATCGTAAAGGTAGGGGAAGCCCAGCTCAATGCATTCTTTAATGTATTTTGACATAGCGGCTGGATCGTTAGGCGAAATGACCACCAGATCCGGTTTCTCTTTGAAACCTCGCAGCGAGACCTCCGCAGCGTGAGCCATTGCTCCAGGATAAAAACTGGCAATCTGGTTATTCTCCAGGTCGGTATTCACGAAAAAAGAGGCCGTATACAACCCGGGAATGACCTGAGTACAGCCGGTATCTATCCCCTTGTCTTCAAGCCATTTGCGGTATTCTTCGAAATCCTCACCGACCGTAGCCAACAGGCAAGGGCGTTCGCCTAACAGGGCCAGGTTATAGGCAATGTTCGACGCCACGCCCCCTCTCTGGCGCACCATCGAATCGACTAAAAATGACAGGCTGATCGAATCCAGGCGGTCGGGAAGGATATGGTCTTTAAAACGGCCGGGAAAAGTCATCAAATAATCGTATGCGATTGAGCCTGTGCAAATGATAGCCATGGGGCACCTCTGCTGCTGTTTTTTTACTGCTGCTTCATCAGACGGGGCAAATTCTCTTTAAAGGGTGGATGTACAATCCCTTTCTCGGTCACCAACCCGGTAAAAAGGTGATGAGGGGTCACATCGAAAGCTGGGTTGCGGGCATGCGCCGCCAGTGGAGCAACCGGTTCGCCGTGGAATTGGATGCCCAGCACCTCGTCCTCGTCGCGCTCTTCGATCGGGATCAAGTCGCCATTCGCCAGGCTGAGGTCGACGGTGGAAGTCGGAAATACAGAATAAACCGGCACATCATTGGCATGTGCAGCCAGCGCCAACATGTACGACCCAACTTTATTGGCCACATCCCCGTTGGCAGCCACCCGGTCGGCGCCAAAAAAGACTTTTTGCGCCAGTCCGCTGCGCAGGAAATAACCCGCCGCACCGTCGCTGATGATCTCATAAGGAATGCCGTACTGTTGCAGTTCCCAGGCGGTCAGCCGCGATCCTTGCAAGCGTGGGCGGGTTTCATCAACCAGGACTTTAATATGCTTTCCGCTCTCATGCGCCTGGCGGATCACGCCCAGCGCCGTACCCCAATCAACCACCGCCAACGAGCCGGTATTGCAATGAGTAATGATTGTTTCTCCATCCAGAATTAACTCAGCGCCGTGCCGGGCCATACGGTGGTTTATCTCCACATCTTCTTCAGCGATGCGCACGGCTTCATCCACTACCTGTTGGCGCAGTCCCTCCAAGGTATCAAATGGAACCTCTATAACCGCAAGTATCCGCTGCAATGCCCAGGCCAGGTTGACTGCCGTTGGACGGGTCATCTTCAATAGGTCTGCCGCCTGGTGCAACTCGGATTTCAAGTCTTGCACCGAGCTGGCTTGCGAATAACTGGCAGCCAGGGCCATGCCAAACCCGGCTGTCGCGCCGATAGCCGGCGCCCCACGCACCACCATGTCCCGGATAGCAACGGCCACATCGTGGTAGTCTCTATAGGTGTTTATCTCAAAATGGGCCGGCAAAAGGCGCTGGTCGATCATCCGCAGCTCTCTGCGGTCAAAATCCCATTCCAGGGTTCGCATATCCCTCACACCGGGTATCTAAATGGTTTATTTTTAAGCGGGCTAAAGTTTAACATGCAATGGATGGTTTGTCAAAGCATTGACTTAAATCCAACTATCCGGTATAAGCCTATTAAGCCTTCTATGCACAAGCAAATCACTATATTGCTGACGGTGATGGTGCTGGTTTGCACCAGTTGCAACGCAGCTCCTCTGTCATTTTTGGCTACTTCAACCCCGCGGCCGACTGACACCGCCACCATTACGCCCAGTCCGTCTCCCACCCCTACTTTCACCCCAACACCCACCCCTGTGCCAGCCGTACGGATTGCCCAGGGAGATTGGGCGCTTTTCAGCGGGGATTATGACCGCGCCCAGGTTGAATATCAAAACGCCCTGGATAATGCCCAGGATGATGATACCAAAGCCAGTGCGCTGGTCGGCCTGGGGAGAACGCAGTTTCTCAACGGCCGTTGCAAACAAGCTGTGACCACGTTAATAAAAGTCACCCAGGATTACTCTGAATCGATCCATGCTGCTGATGCTTATTATTTTCTGGGACAGTGCTATTCCAGCCAGTCCAATCCTGCCTCGGCAGCTCACGCCTACCAGCGTTACCTGGATTACCGTCCGGGAGTCCTGGACGCCTATATTCAGGAATTACGCGGGGATGCCCTATCCAGCGCAGCGGATTATACGAACGCCATTTCGGCTTACGAGGCGGCTGCCAGAGCTCCCCAACTGGGGGATGCCGTCTCTTTACAGATAAAAATTGGCCAGGAGTACGCAGAAATGCGCGATTACAAGAATGCCATCCGCACTTACCTGGCAGCTTATCAGGCCACTACCAACGATTACGAAAAGGCTCAAGCCGATTTATTGCTGGGACGAGCTTACCTGTCTATCGATAAACCCGAACAGGCCTACGCCCGCTATCAGGATGCGGTCAACAATTACCCGCGTTCCTACGATTCATATTCCGGTCTGGTAGAGCTGGTGAATGCCGGACAGCCGGTAGATGACCTGAACCGCGGGCTGGTCGATTATTTTGCCGGGCAAAACGGGCTGGCGATCGAGGCCTTAAAACGGTATATAGCAAACACCCCCAACCATGACGGCACGGCGCATTATTATTTGGGCTTTGCCCTGAGTTACGAGGGCCAGTATGAAGCCGCTATCGCTGAATGGCAGTCCTTGATCCAGGATCACAGCGGAGATCGCTTCTGGGCTTCTGCCTGGGATGAGATCGCCTATACACAGTGGGCCAACCTGAACGATTTCAAGGGCGCCGCTCAGACCCTGCTCGATTTTGTCGCCAAATCCCCTAATGCGCCCGAAGCGCCCGCCTACCTCTATGAAGCCGCACGTGACCTGGAACGTTCGGACGATCTCAAACAAGCCGCTGTCACCTGGCAGCGTTTGATCGATGAGTACCCATCCGAGAGCATCAGCCTGCCAGCTTTGTTTTTATCCGGCATCTGCTTATACCGCCTGGCCGATTATACCCACGCTCTGACCGTTTTCCAGCGCATGCTGGCCCTCTCTACCCAGGCTTCAGACCAGTCACAAGCCTATTTTTGGATTGGTAAGACTCAGAGCGCCCTTTCCGACCCAGAAGCAGCCAAAGCCTCATTCACGCAGGCGGCTCAAAGTGATCCCACCGGCTATTACACCGAACGCGCCAAAGAAATATTGCAAAATAAACCCCCTCTCGAACCTGCTGCGAACATCGACCTGGGATTTGACCTGGCCTCCGAACGCCCTGATGCAGAAACCTGGCTGCGCACCACCTTTTCGATCCCAGCAGAGACCAACCTCTCCAGCCCCGGCCTGCTGGCAGATGATCCGCGCCTGAAACGTGGGGATGCCTTCTGGGAATTAGGTCTTTACAGCCAGGCGAGCGCCGAATTTACCTCCATGAGCACTGATTTCGTCAAGGATCCCGCCAACAGCTTCCGCCTGCTTGACCACCTGGTCAACCTGGGCTTTTATCGCCTGGCTATTACGACCAGCCGGCAAATACTCGACCAGGCCAACCTGGATGATGCCGAGACGCTGACCGCGCCTAAATATTTTACCTATATTCGATTTGGGCCTTATTTCAAAGAGATCATCTTGCCGGAGGCCGAGCAAAATAACCTGCCCCCACTGCTCTTGTTAAGCGTGATTCGCCAGGAAAGCCTATTCGAAGGTTTTGCCGAGTTTTCCGCCGGGGCCATCGGAATGATGCAGATTATGCCGGCCACCGCCAAAGACGAGGTGGTCAGAATGGGCTGGCCTCCGAACTACAGTGATAGCGATTTATACCGGCCGATAATCAGCGTCGGCATTGGAGCGCATTACCTGGCCCGCTTGTGTGACCTGTTCGATGGCAATATTTATGCCGCTCTGGCGGCCTACAATGGCGGACCAGGCAACGCCCAGGCCTGGAATGACATGGCGAACAACGATCCGGACCTACTGGTGGAAGTGATTCGTCCGGATGAGACGCGCACCTACTTGAAGCAGATTTTTACCTTCACCAAAATTTACGAACAGGTCTACCTGCGCGAACCGTAGCAATAAACCTGGCTCTTTGGGAATTGCCGTAGTGAACTCCAACCAGGCTAAACCCCAATAAACTATAAACCCGTTTAGAGAATTTAGATCAATAACCTCAGCGGTTGCTCCAATAAAACTGCCAGCGACTGTAAAAATTGCGCCCCTTCGGCTCCATCTGTGA
>CAWFZT010000010.1:0-108038 GCA_963820415.1 uncultured Chloroflexia bacterium
TCGCGCCATTTCTGCCAAAACGCACCTGCCCGCGTGCGGCAAAGCCGCTGTCCGCTGGAGGCGATGTTAGACGGATTTTTGCCTGTTCGATAGATGGCGATTGGTATGCAATCCACCGGTAGACAGCGGCACTAGGCTACATCTTGAGGATGGGAAAATAACCAGCCTCGGATGGCTGGGATGTGATCGTAGTAGTGCCCATACGATTCGCTCTTCAGGATTTGGAAAGGTATTATGTCATACGAAACACCTTCCACGCGGTGAGTCCCGAAGAGATAGGCTTCGGAGTGCTCCTCGACTGCGTTGATCAAGTCTTGGAACACTCGGTTCGAAGTCCAGGAGGATATCGTCGGGATTGCGGTCGGCGATCTGTTGGTGGAGTACTGCGTTAAACTCATCGAGGCTGATATCGTCGAGCCAGATCTGAGGAGGCTTTTGCAGCCTCATCGCAAGGCCGAGGGCCAACCATCGGTCATACTCGGTAACGTGGGCGATAATATCCTTGATGGACCATTGTCCTGACGCCACAGATTCGGACAGTCGGTGATGGGGGAGTTGAGCGATTAAGGTATCCCACTCGTGGCGAGCGGTGTGTATAGCCTGGATTAGTTCTGACTTGGATGTGGGGTCTTTCACAGAGGTTGAACTCTCCTAATTCTGTACTTAATACATGCAGCGGTAACTTTTTGTCGCCGATTCTATCTTGCCCCTTCATTGCTATTATAGCCAGTCGTTCTATTTGATACAACAAAAGCGGCTTAGACTGCTCTACGCCCCTTCCACTTCTTCCTGCCTGAGACTACAAGGCGATGTCAGTCGGATCAGAAGAACTCAAGGATGAATGCACATTGGTCAAGTTCATCATGCTAATGGCCTTTTTCCACTTTATGGCTGTTTCAATACATTCAAAACTGCGTAATACGCCGGCTTCGGGTTGAAGTTTTTATCGAACAAGAACGAATCAGTATATGTGAAAGGAAACCAGGGCGCTTCAAAAGCGGAAGTGTGCGGTTTATCGGCCACTGTCCAGGCGGTAAAAGAAAGCACATTCGGATTTTCGACAGTCAGCTTCATTAATCCTGCATACATATCCGCCTGTTTCTGAACACGGCGGGCGAGTTCATCCTGGCCGGCCTGCGTGGCAAGGTCGATATCGTCGAAACAGATCTGACACTCGACTTCGGTAAATTCAACCCGAAGACCCGCCGCGGCATAGCGTTTTAAGTTCCGGTCTATCCTGTCCAGATACGCATCCAGATCGGGCGCCGGATCTCCCTGGAACGGGTATATCTTGTGAAGTTCAAAACCGCCCCCATCAATGGGGACGCCCCTGTTCCTCATTCCGATGAGAAAATTGTAAAAGAATTCCGACTTTTGCTTCCCGATCTCCTCATTATCGAAATCATTTATGTACAACATCGCCTTCGGGTCCATCTGCCTGGCTTTGATGAGGGCTGCCTCGATGAGGGAGATATCATTCCCATCCACAAAGGGAGAATAACGGTAACCATAAGGGGCGAAGGAACTGGCGTTTGGATCATTGGGATTCTTTTGCTGTCTGTTCCTGAATCCATCCCCCGCATCATTGACCGGCTCGTTGAACACACCCCAGGAATATACCTTGCCTCCGTAGTGGCTGATATCCTGTTCGATCTTGCGTTCCAGGAAAGCCTTCAATTCATCGTAACTTGCATCCAGCAGCCAGAGCGGGTTCCCTGCATGGTCGCCACCCGTACCTCCCCTGACGAACATGCCGTTGCCTTCTGCGAAGGCCAGCATTTGGTCCTCATAAGTGTAATCGTAATTGATGGCAGATATATCTGCGGGTTTGGTCTCAGGCGCAGCCACACCGCCCACCGTGGTCATGTTGAATTCCTGCGCCAGGGTATACGGGTACCACGGGTCGCCGAACCAGTCGATATTTTTGTCTTTGATCAATACAGCTCCAATTTTATGATGGCTCAAGTTTGCATATTTTCTGATGGAATCAACGCTGTCATTGAGCGCTATGTGGTTGAGGTCATCGATGCCGATCCATTTGATATCGTCGATGAGGAAGCTCGTCGGAGTGGCATCGCCTTCTGATATCCGCATGCCAGTGATCATAATCTCCCGGCAGTTCCTGATGACGTCCCTGGCCTCGTTGTTCGAGAGATCGGTCCAAATCCAGGCTTTATTATCGTAGATGCTCTTCAAGTCGAACTGTTGGTAATGCCATTCGCCCGCCGCAAAACCGCTGGCAGCCGCGAGCGCCACCACTTTCGTACCTGACTTCGCCACCAGATTGATAGTGGCAATGGGGGAATCAACCGGAATAAAGTAGGAAAAGCCAACCGTTTTATTGGAAAGATCGACCGTTTCTTCACCTGTCATTGATTTAAGCGACATTTCAATGGTCAGTGTGGAGTATATCGGAGCGGCGATCGTCCCAAAGGCTTCAAGCGACTGGCTACCGCTCTGGTAGTCGACGTTTTCCGTATTGATTCTCACATCGTTGTTCGTCGATGTGATCCCATTTGCAGCCAGATCCCTAATTCCCTCGAAGGAGTTCTTATAGATCGGGATGTCCACCGGTTCGGGTGTGCTCGTATTTGTGGGCTGTGGCGGGACTGTTACGGATGCTATAACCGGGAAAGTTGGTAAAACCGTGACTGTTTCGGATGCTGTAGCCGGGAAAGTTGGTAAAACGGTTGGCGCAGGCTTGACGAGCCGCTCACACGCGGCAAGATACACTGCAGCGAGGTTTGATAGCGTCATTTTAACAAAATTACGACGGGAAAATTTAGTTTTCATCTCAATAGAACTTTCTCTTACAACAGGAACCCATCGGTTTGGCTCATCTCCGGGTAGGTTTGGGAGCTCAATGATCAACTTATGGATTTGTCGGAACAGTAGCCTGTGGGTTGGCAAGGACATCTCTCACAGCAAAATAAGCTGGCTTAGGAAGGAAATTCTTGTCAAACATCAGTGGGTCACCATTGGGTTCGGGTTTGTTCCAACACCCCGGGCAAGAAGTAATGATCCAGGACATTAAGTCAGAGATACCCCACGTTGCAAAGCTATCGCACGCCCCCAACTCCAGGCATGCATCCACCATATCTTGGTAAATTCCGGCCTGGTATGCCCATCTCTCCTCTTGTTTGGGATAGGTATTTTGTATATAAGTTAGATTTACATCCATCTCTGTGATGTAAACTCTTACACCAAGCTGTGAGAAGCCTTGCATGATTGTGATCACGTCAGTCTTTTGAGGCAGGGATTCAATATCATGTGTTAATAGATGCATCTGCATGCCGACCACATCGACTAATTTTGTAACCCCCCCATTCAATGCCTTCACGGTATCTTGCATCTCACGGATTGTTGGGTTCCGGCAATCCATGGGAGGGGGAAAATTGGAGGAATGATTGGTAGAACTGTTGAGAATCAGTATGCCACGCGGATCTGCTTCTCTCGCCGTTTGGAAGGCCAGCCTGATATAGTCAGGACCTATTTTCCTGTACCAAAAGTCATGAAAATTTTCTTCATCGCAAGCGATCCGCTCAATGGCCTCGTTGGCAATGCTCCATTCTTGAACCCGGCTCTTAAAATGTTCTACAACCGTCTTAATGTGGTTTTCCAGAATAGTGATGTACTCATCCCGTGTATAGTTGCTGTAGAGAAGCCAATCCGGGATAGCCTCCGGCGAGCCCCAGACCAGGTGAGAGGCGCGCACTCGCCAGCCATGTTGGATGGCAAAATCCACTTCCCGATCCACGAGACCCCAATCATAGTTGCCTGGCCCCACCCAGAACGTTTTCCATGTAAAGTCGCTCAATATGGCAACATTGAAATCGCGCTGCATGATCGTGCAATAGCGCAGGTCTATCATTGTGGAATAAAAAAATTCAGTGCCGGTGGACAGGGCATGATCCTTCGCCAGACTGACCAACCCTGGACTGTTAAGGTAATCAAGGAGCGCCGATTTCTCTATCCATTGTCCACCTGGCTTCATTCCGACGCTTAATCCAGTAACAACCAGTGAAGTGTTGGGACCATCCACGCCTATACCGAAAAAGAGCTTTCCGGTAGGGAAAAGGCCAGACGGCAGCAATATGGTTCCATCCTCCTCTTTCGTTAGATCCACGCTGTGTAATACTTGATTGTTCTCATCCAGCACAGCCAGGCTCGTTTTCTGATCGAACACGATCTGGATTGGCTGAGTAACACTGCGGTTCAAATATATCCTGTAAACGAAATTTTCGGATGTGCCGTTGTGAATTTCGAGGACATATTTTCCATCGACAGGCTTAATAATCAGACGCGTAATCCCCTGCCACCAAATATCTGGGTTAATTTCCCCTGGGAGATTTCCTAATACGCTGACGCCTCCGGAATTTTCTCCTTCAACCTGCAGCTTGCTAATTTGTATTCGTACCGGTTCGGTCAGTGGCCAGGCTGCGCTTTGCATGCCATACCAGGGTTCGTCCCCGCTGGTTATCGTTACCGAGTTGGTTCCCGGATCATAATTCTCTGGAGGGAGGCACTTGGGCTTGTAAAATGGCTCCCAAGGAACCTCGAGATCTTCCAGGCCCAGCAACTCGTCGGGAAGGTTTGCCAGAGAATTCTTAGCAACGAAACCCGTTACTTCATTTCCTTCTATAACCACAGCCACTTGCACAAAATCGCCGTAAGTTCCCGATGGGAACACCATTGTGCCGGCAGGCAAACTTGCCAGGCCCTCATAATTCTCATTGCCCGGTCCGCTGTAAAGCGTGGCATCCTGACTCAACATAGCTTGAGTCCTGGGGGTGGGTGTAAACGTCGGTGTTGATATTGCCGCGGGAGTAAATGTCGGTGTTGGTATTGGCGTGGGGGTGATTGTAGAAGAGGGAACAATCGTCAGGGTTTGAATTTGTCCTAAGCTACATGCTGACATGCATAAACAAATTACGATCAGGAATGCGAGAGAAATTGGTTGGGGTTTCAATTTGCCCCCTGAAATTATGTGATGTAATATTTTCATAGTAAGCACCTCCCCTGGCGCTTTGTAATCCTGCCTTTTCTCATCGAATTCCAATGGGGTCATCAAAAGAAAGATTGAAGAAACCCCAGTCCATCAGTTAGTTAACGTAAAGGAAGAATCGCTCACAATGAACGTAACCAACGGCGTATGTGGCCCATTCCATTGGCGAACGCCTCCTGGAACGACCGCTTTTGCCCTTGGGTTCAGATTGCCCCTCCTTTGTTATTATAATGAGTTGTCTAATCAAGTACATTAAAAATGGGCTTAGATTACCCCAAGCCCCTTCCATTTCATCCTGCCTGAGACTACGTCGATGTGAGCTCGACCTTGCCAGTGATGTACAAGTCAATCGCCGCGATCCTATTGCTCCACTTGTCCGCGTCAAAGGTGTTGATGCTGACAGCCTTCAGCGCCGCTCCCACATCTTTAGCGGTGCAGCCCTTTTCTTTGCCGTAGACCGACGGGGTAATGCCCCCGGGGGGAGGGTCTGGGCTGTAATGGATGGGAGGGTGTTACGACAACAGACCCTTCCCTACCGCATCGCCCGGGTTTGTGGGTCGGGATATCAGCAAGTTTTTCTAAGGGCCATATGCCAGTAAGGCCGCGCCATCATGGCGCGCCCTTTCCGCTTGATCTACAAATAGACCTCTGTAACGGTAGAACTCCGTTACGAGCTGCATCCCGAAAAGCCCCCGCATCCCTGGAAGAAGCAAGAAATATATAGAGTTTTCTCATGAAAGGAATTTATACTAAAATAGAACATTGTAGTGATCTCTTTGTTTTTTCTTACCTTTCCATAATTCTTCTTCGTTAACTTTGTGCCTTTGCGGTTAATTTTTTTTCTTTGGAGGATTACATGATAGATATGCTGCAAGTACATGGCGGGCGGATCGTAGATGCGCAGGGCAACACCGTGCGGCTGCGCGGCACCTGCGTCGGCGGGTGGATGAATGGGGAAGATTTCATCGACGGCTATCCCGGCTGCGAACACGGCCTGCGGGCCACCATGGCCGAGATAATTGGCCCTGCCAAAGCCCACTTTTTCTTCGAGCGCCTGCTGGATTATTTCTTCGGCGAAGAGGACGTGGCCTTCATCAAGTCCTGCGGGGCCAACTTGGTGCGCCTGCCGCTCAACTACCGTCACTTCGAGCGGGATGATACCCCCTTCCACTACCTGGAGGACGGCTTCCAGCGCCTCGACCAGGCCATCGCCTGGTGCGCCCGCCACGGTCTGTACGTGATCCTCGACCTGCACGCCGTGCAGGGCTGGCAGAACCCGGATTGGCACTGCGACAACGCCAGCCGCCACGTGCTCTTCTGGCAGCACAGGCAGTTCCAGGATCGCTTCGTGGCCCTGTGGGATGAATTTGGACGCCGCTATCAGGGCAACCCGACCGTCGCCGGCTATAATGTGATGAACGAGCCGGTCACCAACGCCCCGCGCGGCCGTTTCGGCGCGCCTTACGCCCCAGATTGGCTGGCCATCAACGGCGTATACCGGCGCGTGGTCAACACCATCCGCTGCTCCGACCCCCAGCACATCATTTTCCTGGAAGGCGACCTGTTCTCCAGCCGCTTCGAGGGCCTGGAAGCGCCCTTTGCGCCCAACCTGGTTTACTCCAGCCACAACTACAACCAGGCCGGCTTTGGCCCGGGCGCCTACCCCGGCCCAATCGGCGGCCTCCGGTGGGACGCGGAAGAGCAGAACCGCCTCTTCCAGCAGCACAGCGGCACGGCCTTTGCCCGCCAGCACAACGTCCCGCTGTGGGTGGGTGAGTTTGGGGCAGCTTACAACGGTCCGTCCCAAGAGACGCCCGACCGGCTGCGCGCCCTGGACGACCAGATCGCCGTGTTCGAGGAAGGCGGCGCTTCCTGGACCACCTGGACTTACAAAGATATCGACACGATGGGCTGGGTGCAGCTCGCCCCGGACTCAGAATACCTGCGCGCCGTAGGGCCGGTGCTGGAGGCCAAGCGCCAGATGGCTACCGATTTCTGGATGAAGTGGCTGCCGGCCACCCCGCTCAAACATGAGATTTTTGGGCTGGCCGACCAGATCCTGGAGCTGAGCGGTGACCCTGTGATTGACCCGGCCGACAACCGCACCTACCTGGCCCAGGCGACCCTGTCTGGGTATGCCGCCCTGCTGCTGCAGCGCAGCTATGCGCGCTGCTTCGCCGGCCTGTCCGAAGGGGAGATCGACCGTGTGCTGCAGTCGTTTGCTTTCAAAAACTGCCGCGTGCATCCCCTGGTGCAGGTGGTGAAGAAACATATGAGCTGATTTCAAATGAAAAAAGCCATCGTCGTCCTTTTGATTTTTCTTATGCTGGCCCTGAGCGCCTGCGCCAGCCAGACACCGGCCCTCCAGGAGCCTACAGCAACCCCTCAGTCCCCCAGTGACACCCCGACCCCACTAATACGGCGCAGGCGGACACCCACCCCCGTGGAGCCGTCGCCATCGCCGTCGCCGGTGAGGTTGCGGGCAACCGACAACCCCACTGCTGGGCCAGCCGTCCCCAATACGAGCAGCACCTACACGATCACGGCGGCCTACGCCCAGGACGGCGGGTCTGAAACGGCGGACGGCGAGACTTACATCGCCGCCAATGCCGACCAGTCAGCCATCTACGTGGATAATTCCGGCAAGCTGACCCTGAGGAACGCCACCATCACCACCAGCGGCAACACCTCTTCGCAGGATAACAGCAGCTTCCACGGCCTCAACGCGGCGGTGCTGGCAGCCGGCGGCAGCAGCATCAACCTGTCGGACAGCGCCATCGCCACCAGCGGCACCGGCGCTAACGGCGCCTTCGCCACGGATGCCAGGTCGTCAGTAACCCTGTCGAATGTGACCATCCAGGCCAGCGCAGATGGAGCGCATGGCGTGATGGCCACCAACAGCGGCAGCCTGACCCTCACCAACGTAGATATCACCACGGCAGGGGGCAGCTCCGGCGCCATCGCCACCGACCGCGGCGGCGGCACGATCAAAGTCACCGGTGGCACAGTCATTACTTCCGGGCAGAATTCGCCTGACATTTATTCAACCGGAGCGATTTCAGTTACGGGCGGCACGATGAGAGCCACAGGGGCAGAGGCGGCCGTGATCGAAGGCGGCAACTCGATCACCCTGACAAATACATCTCTTTTTTCCACCATGAGAAAATGGGGTGTGATGATCTACCAGAGCATGTCGGGGGACGCCGAAGGCGGACAAGGCTCGCAAGGCACCTTCACCATGACTGGCGGCTCGCTCGCCTACGACCCCACCAGCGGCCCCTTGTTCTATGTGACCAATTCAACCGCTGTAATCACGCTGAAGGGCGCGGTCATCTCCAGCGCTTCGGGGATACTGCTGAAAGCCAGTGCGGGAAACTGGGGCAACAACGGTTCGAACGGCGGTACTGTGATTTTCACTGCCGACAGCCAGGCCCTGACCGGCAACCTGGTGGCCGACAACCTCAGCTCCATCACCCTGACCCTACAGAAAGATTCCACATGGACCGGGACGATCAACGGCGACCACACGGCTAAATTCACCCACCTGACCATGGATGCTACCACCAGTTGGTACGTGACCGGGGATTCTTACCTGACCTGCTTGACCGACCCCGACGAAATTTTTGAGACGATAGTCGCTAATATCACCGGCAACGGCTACACGGTTTACTATGAAGCCAGCGCCTGCCCCAACCTGCGCGGCCGCACCTATACCTTAATTGCAGGAGGCTCTCTGAAACCGGCGAACTAAATAGACGTAGCCGACATAATCGCCGCCGATGTGGCGGCTTCGATTGTTTCGATGGCCTGCTGCACCGCCTCGCCGATCGCCTCACCACTCCTCAGCGCCTCGCTCTGCCGGCGCGCCGTCTTCAGCTCATCGCGGGTGAAAATCCTCCCAAGCAGGTCGCACGCCCGCACCAGGCTGAGCAGCGCCGCCGGCAGTACCCTGATCAAATATGCCAAAGAAGGGCATGACGTATACGTTTTGACGACCACCCGCGGCGAGGGTGGCTCAACCGGCGAACCGCCGGTGTTCGAGCGCTCCGAGCTGGGCCATGTGCGCGAGCAGGAAGGCCACGACGCCGGGGCAGTCATTGGGGCGCGCCAGGTGCTGTTCCTGCCTTATGTCGACCCGCGGATGCCTCGGATGGCGTTACCAAAGCGGTCAACACCTCGCCGGAAGAGTTCAGCGCCTAGATTCAAGAGGTGCTGGAACACCTGCACCCGGACGTGATCATCACCTACGGCACAGACGGCGAATACGGTCACCCGCAGCACATCTTCACCCAGCAGGCCACCTTCCGCGCCCTGCGGAATCTTGCCCTCGGTCCTAGAGGGTTGCAGCCCTGGCGGCCGCAGGAGGTGCTCACCTCACCCCTTCGGGTGCGCTGACGAGCGTGGTGCGCGGCTTACTCCGACCCCGAGGTACCCGCCGAGACGAATATGTCCGACCCGGCCGACCTGCTGGTGGACATCTGCCCGTACGCCCAGCGCAAGCTGGAAGCCTTCAAGCAGCACCGCTCGCAGTTCGTCCCGGTGCAGAGCTATTTCAAGGATAAGGGCGGGGCCTTCATGGCAATGAAAATCGAGAGCTTCTGCCGCTGGCCTGAATTTTGCCAGGAGTAAGACCGGGGTAACCCCTTATCTGCCTGGCCGGCCAAGGCGGCGCGCTGTAAACTTCTGCTCGACCCACGGGTGGATCTTCCACAGGTACATCGGTAGCAGGAGGATCAGCAAATAGCCCAGGATGAGCAGTGCCGGGTGAGTTATGGCCGGACGCCCGAGCTGGTTGATATCTATCGATGGCAGCAGTTCGGCCGAGGTAATGTCGGCCAGGCCATGCACGAGTATCAATCCGGCAATCCCGCCTGCCCGCCAGCGCACCATGGCAAACACCAGTCCGATAATAAAGCCGGCCAGGCTCACCAGCAGCCCCTGCCCGAAAACGTGCCAGAGCACAAAACCCAGTGAAGTTCCCCAGATGGCCCAGCGCACCCCGCCCCACTCTTCCAGGATGCGGTAGAGCAGCCCACGAAAGAGCAGCTCTTCCACCAACCCGACCAGGCCGAAATAATACAGGATTTCACCTCCCAGGCGCGCCAGGTTAAACGGCGGTGAGGGCTGGTTCCAGCTCACAGAAAAGATGACCAGCAGGCGCCCCACCAGCAGCGCCAGCCCACAGGCCAGGCTCAACCCCAGTCCCTTCCAGTTCAGCCCGAGCTGGCTCAGGTTCCAGCGGCGCAACCCGATCCACAGCGCGCCTGCCAGGAAATATACATACACCACAACCTGGAAGGCCTGCTCGTGTACGCCGCTGACATTCGGCCACACCCACAGGTAGGCCGGGATAGAGGGCAGGAACAGGATGCCCACCTCTACAAGGGAACGTGGTACAGGCTTCATATGATATTTATAGCAGTTTTATAACCACTCTGATAGAGGCAGCCTTTACAGATCAGATAATAACAGGTTATATGGATTTCTTCATCTATAAATCCGCTGGTTATCTGCGCATATGTGCGAAAATAGTCCAGATGCCACTGCGGGCGCACGGTGATGCCAGCGTGATGAGCTAACCGGGCGCGCAACCCGCCGGGCCCGTTGGCTCTGCCCAGGTAAACATAACCAGCTCTTCCTGCTTGATGAAACAGTAATTAAGCTGAAATGATGGTAGCACAAACCTGAAAAAAGAACGCCCAAATCCACAAGAAATCGTCAGCAAACGGGCTCTTTTCGTTGTAAACTTAGAATATGAAAAAATTCGATTTCCACCTGCATTTCAACCATGACTGCGGCCCGGACATGGACGACTACGTGCGCATCATGGACGCCCACGGCGTGGCGGGCGGGCTGGTGCACGCCTACCCAGGTGATCTATGGTCCGAACGGCTCTCTTCCGGGCAAACCGACGAGGCCGTCCTGGCCGCCTGCCGCAAGCACCCCGGGCGGTTATACGGCTCGGTGTACCTGGACCTGCGCGAGGCGCGCGAGCGCAACATCCAGAAGATCGAACACTACGCCGCGGCCGGCTTCAAGTGCGTCAAGATGTTCCCCAACCTGGGCTTCGACCCCAACGAGGAGATTTACGAACCGGTGTGGGATACGGTGGAAAAGCTCGGGCTGGCCTGCCTTTCCCACTGCGGCTGGTTGGCCCCCAGCGAGGCCAACCCGAAGATGCGCATCAGCACCCTGACCGCCACGCCCTTCCATTTCGAAGTTCCGGCCCGGCGGCACCCCGGCATCAACTTCATCTTCGCCCACTTCGGCGGAGGAGCCACCTACCTGGAGACCATCACACTGTGCGAGCGCCTGCCCAACTGCTTCGCCGACTGCACCCCCGGCTGGGGGCGCTGGGTCTGGGCGCACCGCATGCCGGGCGTGGAAGATTTCCCCATGGCGCAGTTCCTCTACGGCACCGACAACTACCCCCAGGGCGATTACACCCAGGACGAGCGCTGGTGGACCGAGCTGCTCACCGGCCTGGGGCGCACCCCCGAGGAGATCGGCCGATTTTTCTACGGCAACGCCGCTAAGATCCTGGGTCTTGCACAAGAAGGGTAGCCTGAGCGCCCAAATGATTATTACACCCAGCAGACGCATAGTTGTGCCTGGTCCAGGGTATCGCAACCACTGCAGCCCGGCACGATTGCGTGCCTGATATTTTTACGTTCTGATTGGGTGCATCGTGCCGCTACACCCTATGGAGGCGTAGCGGCACGACGGATAGTTACAATAATCTCACCCTGCCAAGGCGCAGTCGTGCCCGTCCTCGGATCTCGCAACCACTGCAGCCCGGCACGATTTCCCCGGCAACTAAAAAAAATTGGCCAAAAATTAACCCGATGGGTGATAGAATCTTAATCAGCACAATCACCATTGCCAACGGAGGATGGATTGGTCGTTTCGGCCGTCATGGGAGACCTTGGCGGGCATGGATTTGCCAGGCCGGCCGACAATGCCTGGAAAATCGAAAAATCCAAACGGATCATGGACCTGGCCCTGGATTTAGACACGCATGTCATTACCACCCACATTGGCGTGGTTCCCGATCAAGACAGCCACCCACCGCTGGAAAATATTGTAGGAAGCCTGCGAAAACCTGGGAGCGTACGGCGACCAGGTCGGCGCATACTTCGCCATTGAAACTGGCCCCGAGAAAGCCAGCACGCTAAAGCGTTTCCTCGGCTCCCTGTCCTCCCGGGGGGTAAGGGTCAATTTTGACCCGGCCAACCTGGTGATGGTCACCGGAGATGACCCGGTACAGAGAGTGCATATCCTCAAAGATTACATCGTCCACACCCACGCCAAGGAGGGGGTCATGAAGAAAAAAGAGGACCCCGAGCGCATTTACAATTTCTTTGCCGAGGGAGGCATCGAAGACCTGAATCTCCGGGATTATTTCCTTGAAACGCCCCTGGGCATGGGGCAGGTTAATTTCGATGAATATCTCAAGGCCCTGGCAGCCGTGGGATATAAGGGCTTTTTAACCATCGAACGTGAAGTCGGCGACCATCCCGAAAATGACATTCGGATGGCCGTTGAATTCCTGAACCAAAAACTGGCTCGATTAAAACTGTAACGATCATACAAAGGAGATGGACCATGAACAAAACCAAAGTAGCCGTGATCGGCTGCGGGACGATTGCGCGCAGCCAGCATGTACCTTGCTATGCTAAAAACCCGGCGGTAGAGATCAAGTATCTGTGCGACATCATCCCCGAACGCGCCGAAACGCTGGCCGAACAGTACCATGTACCCCATACCGTGGTAGATTTCAGGGACATTCTGAGCAGATAAAGAAGTCGAGGCCGTTTCCGTCTGTACTCCCAATGATACCCATGCCCCCATCGCCATCGCCTGCCTGGACGCCGGTAAAAACGTGCTGTGTGAGAAACCGGCCTCGGTCAATCTGGAAATGGTCAAAGCCATGAAGGAGGCCGCCGATCGCAACGGCAAAATCCTCAACATCGGGGTGTGCAACCGCTTTAACACCTCGGTTATTAAAATAAAAGAAATGATCGACGCAGGTGAGCTGGGTAATGTCTATCATATATATTGCTCTTTCAGGGCGCACCGCTCCATCCCCGGCCTCGGCGGGCCCTTTACCACCAAAGCCCACTCGGGCGGCGGCGTGCTGATCGACTGGGGCGTGCATTTCCTCGACTTGATCTTTTACAGCATCGGTCTGCCCAAAGTCTTGACCGTTTCAGGCGAAATCCACAGCCAGTTGGGCAAAGACATGCCCAATTACTCCTACATCGACATGTGGGCCGGCCCGCCCGATTACAGCGGCGCCTATGACGTGGAAGACTTTGTCACCGGGCTGATCCGCACTGCCGGCCCGACCATCACCCTGAACGGCGCCTGGGCCCAGAATATCGGCGAATCGGCCATGTTTGTCGAGTTCCTGGGCGACAAAGCCGGGGTCAAGCTTGATTACTTCGGCAGTTTCAAAGTGTATACCGCCCATAAGGGCGTGCTGTCCGAAATTATTCCTTCCTATCACAAAGCCGACATGTTCTACGACGAGCTGGACAGCTTTGTCAAGTCCGCCAATGAAAACGTCAAGAACCGGGCCAATATCGACCAGGTTATGATCACCTCCGAGGTGATGGAGGCCCTGTATAAGTCGGCCGAGCTGGGTAAAGAGGTCAGTTTATAATCACCAGGTTTTTGTTATGAGCGTGCGTACGCACGCTCATAACAAAAACCTGAATCCTTCCAATTGGTGTAAAAAGTTTCAGGTTGAGCCGCTGGCTTCTTGGCCGGCCAGTTCAGTACCCCAATGTTTTCAAGCTCAGCCCTGCGCTTTGCCAAAGAGCTATCAGGTTACCCGGATAGCAAGGTGAACCGGGAATCGCTGTAATTTGTGGCGACATTGGGCGCCAGAACTTATTATAACTATTCGGTCCACCAGTTGGAGATGGATGAAAAAGGGTTGTCATTGCGAGCGAATGTCCCCGTGAGCGAAGCAATCTCACTGCCAACGTAGAGATTGCTCACCCCTGCGGGAAAACCGTCAGTCTCAGCAGGGTAGACCCGTACGGGACCAGCTCGATACACTCAATCTGCTCACCCAGGCGCGCCTGAGCCCTTTGCGGTCCGGCAGCGGCGGTGTAAAGGCAAACTTCCCTTTGACCCGGCGCAAGCCGTGCCGCCATTTACCGCCCACCACCCAATTATTCTCCTGGCGAATGTCATGGCGCTGCAGCAGGTCCCAACCCTCAACCGTGCGGGCGGGCACGCGCAGCGTGACGAAGGGCTGGGCCGGGATCAAAGAGCGCGCCGGAGGTGGTGTTCCAACTGATCTGCACCAGGCGGGTCAGGGACTGCTCATCCACACACAGGGCATAGTTCCAGCGGCTGGCGGGAGTCAGTTCCCAGGCCGGAAAGGCCTGGGTGGCGCCTTTGGGGCGGGGTGTGTGTAATTTTTCGTGGATAATCCGGCGCTGGTCGTTGGTCGAATCCCCCGTTTCAATTTCCGCCTGGGCGGCGATGGGCAGGCTGAAGGTCAGCGGGCCGTAATCAATGCTGATCCCGCCTTTGGGGAAGTGCTGCAAGCCCAGCTCAAACGGCAAGTCCAAATGCAGACAGTCACCCGGCTGCCATTGACGTTCCACCGGCACGAAGCTCCCGGGTGTAAGCAGCAGGTTAAGGGGCTGCCCGTTGAGGGAAAGACGCGCGCCATGGCACCAGCCGGGAATGCGCACGGTGAATTTAAATTCGGCGGGCCTGGCGGGCTGGATATCAAATTCGATGGCCTGTTGGCTGGGGTAAGCTGTGCGGGCCGTGATGCTGACCGGCACACCGGCCAGGTGGGTCTGGATGCAGCCGGGCCCATACAACGCTGCGATGAGCTCAGTTTCGCTGCCTTTCATCCATTGTCGGGCCACATAATTCGGCATAGCGCGATGAACGTTGCCAGGACAGCACTGCACTTCATGGTCAGGCCGGTAGGACATCCAGTTAAAGCCACGCATTAAACGGTTGTGGTTGCTGGCGTGGGTGGCAATCACCTGGTTGGGGCAGGAGAAATACTGGAGGGCTTTGAAATCCTTGGTGACCGCCCCGGGCAGGGCGTTGAAGATGATCTTTTCAATGCGGTCAGCGTATTTGGCGTCCCCGGTGATCTGCAGCAGGTATCCCAAAGCCCAGGTGTGGTCGGTGATATCGCAGGTCTCATGACTGTCGAGCGGGTCACGCCCGCGCAGGTCCTCCGAGCAGGAGTGCAGTCCATCCGCCAGGAGTTGATCCCTGTCAACCTTGGCGTAGCCGTGCAGCACAGCCTGGCGGTATTCCGCTTTACCGGTAACTGTATAAAGAATTGCCGCCAGTTTGGCGATCTCATTGAATGTGACCCCGTGTTCCGAGATTTTTTTATCTGATTTCAGGGTTTGGAGCGAGCAGTCGTGCCGCGGGAATTTGGCATTGAAGCGGCTGTAAAGGTCTTCGGCCTGCTCAAGGAAGGCCCTGTCGCCGGTCTGCCGGTACAGGTATACCAAAGTTTCGACCCCGGTCACATCCCGGTCCCAGTCCATCGGATGTGGGGTGGATTGGTAATGCCGGGCCAGGGCGTTCAGGTAGCGCGGGTCGCCGGTGATTTCGTATTGAGCCAGCACCGCCCGGAAGAAGACCGCGTAGGGCCAGCGGTCCTTCTTACGCATACTTTCCGGGCCAATAAAGCCATCCGGCGCGGCGTGGTCAATGGCGCTATCAATCTCTTCCAGCGCCATACGGTACAGCGCTTCGTCGCCGCACAAATAGCCGCACTTCAACGCCCCATCCAGCCAGTAAGCCGTCTGCTCATAAGGCCACCAAGCCGCATAAGGGCCAGTATCCTCATTGGGGCTGCCCCAGAATTTTTGGCCGTACGGGTAGCCATGGACGGAGGGATGGCCGGTCATGCCGGATGCCTGGGTCTTGAGGAAGGCATCTATCCAACCGGAAGGGCGAACTTCGCGAAGAGGGAGAAATTGGAGATTGGGCATGGCTTTATCCTGGGTTTGGAGTTTAGGTAAATTATCCAGTTTTCTCTAGGCTGTACTCGACGTGCTTCCGGCCCTCTCAATATACTCCAGCGACTGGTGCCGGAAATACGTATTATATAGCTCGGCGTAATGACCGCCTTGATCCAGCAGGGACTCGTGATTGCCCTGTTCTATGATTTTCCCTTCGCGTAGGACAATGATCCGGTCGGCATGGCGGATGGTCGATAACCGGTGGGCAATCACAATCGAAGTTCGGTGTTCCAGTACGGATTCCAGTCCTTCCTGGATCAAGGTCTCGGTCAGCGGATCGATGCTGGCTGTTGCTTCGTCCAGGATGAAAATCGAGGGATTTTGCAAGGTCACCCGCGCCAGAGCGACTAACTGGCGCTGCCCCATCGACAGATTGGCCCCGCGTTCCCCAACTGGCGTTTCCAGGCCATTGGCGAGGCCGTCGATCCAATCGCCGCCGCCGACTTTCTTCGCCGCTTGCCGTACTTCTTCATCGCTGGCGCTCCTCTTCCCGTAACGGATGTTATCTATCACCGTGCCATCAAACAGGAATGGGGTCTGGGTCACAATGCCCAGGTGCGAATGGTAATCGTCCAGGTCCAGGGCGCGGATGTCACAGCCATCGATGGACAATCGTCCCCCTTGAAATTCGTAAAAGCGTGCGATCAATTTGCCGATACTTGATTTACCCGAGCCGGTATGCCCGACCAACGCTAACGTCTCTCCAGCTTTAATCGTTAGCGAGAAGTCCTGTAAAACCAGCTCGGAGCTGTTATAGCTGAATTCGACGTGATCGAAGCGAATCTTGCCGCGCACCTCTGGCAATTTCACGGCATCACCTTGCACAACTTTCGGTTCGGCATCGATCAAGGCAAAGACGCGTTCGCCTGCCGCCAGCCCAATCTGAAATTGGCTCCAGAATGATGCAATACTGGTCAGCGGGATCATGAACAAGCCCATCCCCTGGATGAATAAATACCAATCCCCGGCGGTGAGGATACCTTGCCTGGCGCTTTGTCCGCCGAAATACACCAGGGCCGCCATCCCCACTCCAGACAGGATATTCAGGATCGGAAAGATCCCGCTGAAGACGAAACCCGTCTGGAGATTGACCAGGAAGGAGCGCCGGTTGACCTTGAGGAACTCATCATAGATGGCTGCTTCCTGCCGGAAAGTCTTGGCAACGCTGATCCCGCTGACCGTCTCCTGGATATGGGAACTGACTTCGGCGTTGATGCGCCGTGATTGGGTGATGGTCGTGCGGGCGATCTGGCGGAAGGCCAGAGCTGCAGCTATGATGAATGGCGCCAGCGCCAGGGTCATCAGGGCCAGGCGGACATTGACGTTGAACAAATAAATCATCAGCAGGACGATGAACAGCAGTTGGCTGAGTAAGTCCATCGTCAGGGTGACAACCTGTGAAAAGGACTGGGTGTCCGAAGTCACGCGGCTGACGATTTTGCCTGACGAGACCTCATCGTAAAAGGATAGATCGCGTTTCAATACCGCGTCGAAGGCGTCATTACGGATCTTCAGGACGACGTCGCCCACGGCTTTCGACGACTGCCAGCCGCGGATGTAGTTGAAACCCCACGAGGCGCACGCCAGCAGCGTAATGACGAGGGTAATGGTCGTCAGGTTCGTGGCCGCCCCGTTCTGTCGCAACTGGTCCAGACTTTTCGAGATATACACGGGCAGATAGGTTTGGCTAAGAGACGTCAACACGACCGCCGCAGCAACCAACACCATCCGGCGAAACTGGGGACGGAAATAACCGACAATCCGCCGTACCAATTGCAGATCGCTGTACTTACGGTCAAAGGCCTCGGCATCCAGACCGTCCATAAAAAAGCCCATCAGTAGTTATCCTTTGTATCTACTTGTGCTTCCCTTTCCAGTGGGGGCAGATTCACCTCATAGCGGGCAAAGATGCGGCGGTAAAGGATAGAGCGCCGCAGCAGTTCATCATGGGTACCACTGGCCGCGATACCGCCTTTGTCCAGCACCAGGATATAGTCCGCCCAACGAATCTTTGACAGGCGGTGCGTGATCAACAGGGTCGTCCGGCCTTGCTCTGCCCGCTGAATCGCTTTCTGGATCTCGTCTTCGGTTGCGCTGTCGATGGCGCTGGTCGAGTCATCCAAAATCAGGATGCGTGGATTACTCAAAAACGCACGCGCCAGGGCGATGCGCTGCCGCTCCCCGCCCGAAAGGGTAGTGCCGCGCTCACCAATAACCGTCTGATAGCCCTCCTTGAAGGATAGGATGAAGTCATGGGCCTGGGCTTCACGGGCTGCCTGTTCGATTTGCTCTTGGGTCGCGCCGGGAGCGCCAAAGGCAATATTTTCCGCAATAGTGCGCGAAAACAGAAATATGTCCTGCTCGATGCGGGAGATTTGCGAACGCAGAGCCGTAAGATCCCATTGGCGGACATCCACGCCATCAACCAGGACGCGGCCTTTGCTCACATCATAGGTCCGGTTGACCAGTTGAGTCAGGGCGGTTTTACCGGAGCCAGTCTGGCCGACAATCGCAATGGTCTGCCCCGGGCGGATGTGGAATGAAACATCACACAGGATCGGGGTATTGTCGTAGTGGAAGGTCACCTGATCGAAGGTAATCGCCCCTGCAACGGTGGCCTTATAGCCGCCCACATTTTCGTCCAGTTCGGTGCGCGCCTCGATGATCTGTAAAATACGCTGGCTGCTGGAAATACCCTGCTGCATTAAGGACCAGGCAAAGATTGAAGCGAAGGTCGGCCAGCGGATGACATTCATCAGGGCCATCACCGACACGATCTGAGGAATGGTCACCTGACCCTGCTTGAACAAGATCATGGCATGCAGGAACAGCAGCCCAACCGCCAGGCCATAAGCCAGCAGCGGCAAATAACGTGCTTCGATCATTCCCTGGCGGACAAAGTAATCACGGTACAGGCGGGCATTCTCGCGAAATTTACGCCGCTCGTAGCCCTCCTGGGCGCTGGCCTTGACCACCTCGATGCCAGAAATCGTTTCTTCCAGACCGGCGTTGGTCTTGCCAAACTGATTACGCTGGAGGCGGGTTATCGGGTTCAGCGTCCGGCTGTAACGAACCACCAAAATGGTATAAACGCCAGCGTAGAACACTGGCACCAACAGCAGTCGCGGGTCTACGAAACCGATAAACAGGATGGGAGTGGCAAAGCCGGTGACGACCGAAAATATAAAGGAAGCGCCGGGAGCAATCATGTCGCTGAGCAAGTTCACGTCATCCGTGGCCCGCGCCATAATATCGCCCACCCGCTGCCGGTCGTGGAAAGTCTGGCTTTTGCCAAGCAGGCTGGCGTAGAGTTCCTGGCGCGCATCGGCGGCGAAGCCTTTGCCGAGGCCCTCGTTGGTGAAGCTGCCAATCAGTTGGAAGACGCTGTTCAGAACCAGCACCACCAGGATGGTCAGGGCGATTCTCAAAAGGGCGTCACTCGTGGTAGGATGCAGGATTTCACCCATTGCCTGACCCAGCAGGAGCGGCGCCACGTTATTGAGGATCATACTCAGCATGTATCCGCCCAGGGTCACGCTGAGCAGTATTTTATGCTTCCACAAATGCGAAAAGATCCAGCGTGTGGTGGTCGAGCGATTATAAGGATAAGCGCCCTCGACGGTAAACTCGCTCTTTAGCGCTGCCTGCTGATTCAACGTGGACTGATTCGTCGCGGCGATGCTGCCTCCTCATCCGTGAACAACGGCTAAAACTTAAGGTCAGCCGATGATACCATAAGAAGGGCTGTCAATCCACATTCTTGTTCCAATAGAAATTAGGAAGTTAATATAAATATGGAATCAAGCGCTTCGTGCGGCGGACATACTCTTCATATTCTTTCCCAAACCTGGCGATTAACATGGCCTCATCGCTTTGAATTCGATAAATGTAGGCGATCAAGCCCACCAGCGTGACCATCGAAAAAACAATCCAATTTGAGGCTGCCAGCCCGGCCCCGATCCACACCAGCAGGCTGCCAGAATAGCCGGGGTGGCGCACCAGTTTGTACGGGCCTTCCTGAACCACGCCATGGTCTGGGGTAATCAGCAGGGTGCGCGTGCAAAACCTGCCAAGCACCCTGGCCGACCAGGCGCGCAGAGCGATCCCCAGCCCCATTATCCCCACTCCAAACCAACCCGGGAACCATCCCGCCCCCAGCCGGCCAAAGCGGAAATAGTTGAACAGAGGCGCTAAAAGCAGGAACAAAATGGAAACGACCAGAGCCAACACCAAACGGCGGGTGCTTTTCTGGTCGGTTTCGTCCGAAACTAAACTCCTGGCTTTTTCGCCGCTCCGCAAACGCGTATCCGTGACGAGGTATACGCAAATTAACAAATACGCTGAGATTGTAGGTGCTGTGGTTTCCCTCTTCTCTTCTTCGCGCCACAAATTTATCACTGATGCAGGATCTTGCTCAGGAAGGCCTTAGTGCGCTCCTCGCGGGGTTGGTGAACAGCTCATCCGGGGTGGTATCCTCGATGATCTTACCTTCGTCCATGAAGAGGATGCGGTCGGCGGCGGCCTTAGCGAAACCCATCTCGTGCGAGACGACCAGCATGGTCATCTCACCTGCCAGCTCTTTCATTACATCCAGCACCTCGCCGATCATTTCCGGGTCGAGGGCCGAAGTCGGCTCGTCGAACAGCATCAGCCCAGGTTTCATGGCCAGGGCGCGCGCAATCGCCACGCGCTGCTGCTGCCCGCCGGATAACTGGCTCGGGTAATGGTTGCGCTTATCCGCCAGGCCGACCCGCGCCAGCAGGCGCTCGCCGTCGGCGATGGCCTGGCTGCGCGGCGTCTTGCGCACGTTCATGGGCGCCTCGATGATGTTTTCCAGGGCGGTCATGTGCGGAAAAAGGTTGAAGCGTTGGAATACCATGCCGATCTCGGCGCGCTGGCGGGCGATATTCTTCTCCGATTCCTCGTGTAACTGGCCGTGCTTCTCATAATAGCCGATCATGCGCCCGTAAACGTAGATATAACCGCTGTTTATCCTCTCCAGGTGGTTGATACTGCGTAATAAGGTGCTCTTGCCCGACCCTGAAGGGCCGATCAGCACCACCACCTCGTTCTTGCGCACCTCGAGACTGACGTCCTGCAGCACATGCAGGTCGGCAAAATACTTGTTGACGTTGATGAATTTAACTACTGCATTCTCATCCACGTCATGTTTAGGAGCAGCTAAAGCAGCCATTAATGACCTCCCTTGGCAAACATGCGTTCGAACATGCCCACACTCTTCACCACCGTTTTACGCTCACCCAGCCCGCCCTCGATGCGCGCCTGGATGAAGGTCCAGACGGTAGTAAGGGCCAGGTAGTACAGTGACGCATCGATGAAAAGCTCGAAGGGTTTGAAGACCCGCGCGTTGACCTGGGTATAGCCATAGAATAAATCGCTGGCGGAAATCACCACCATGATGGAGGTGGTCTTCATCATATTGTTGAACTCGTTGCCGAGCGGGGGGATGATTACTTTTAATGCCTGGGGAAGCACGATGCGCTGCATCGCTTTGGCGAAAGACATCCCCAGCGACTTGGCCGCTTCCATCTGCCCGACGTCGATCGCTTCGATGCCGGCGCGCACGATCTCGGCCATGTAGGCGCCTTCATTAACACCCAGCGCCAGCGTGCCGGCCTGGATGGCGCCCGAAATGGACAGAATCCAGAAATGGATATCCGGGAAGTCATAGATATGCGTCACCCCCAACCCGAAGAACAGCAGTGCCATCTGGACCAACAGGGGCGTGCCGCGAAAATACCAGATGTAAGCATCCGCGAGCCACCGCAAGGGCGGTAATTTAGACATCTTGGCCAATGCAGCAAACAGGCCCAGGATCACACCCAGGGCCTGCGCTATCACGCTGACTACAATGGTTACGATCAGGCCATTGCGTATGAGCGGGTCCGCCAGAGCAGTAGTAGGCCACAGGTATTTCCAAAACAGCGGCCAATCAAAATGATACATGATCTGGATTCCTCTCAGTTATTGGGGGATTCGTTAACCGGGTGTACGCAGCCAGGCTGCGTACACCCATGAACGCTTGCAAACTACAAATCTATAACCCCCGAACTACTGGGGGTAACCCCCTGCTTAGGGCAAAGTCACTGCCCCGTCGGTCAGGTTCCATTTGGTCAAAATCTTCAGATAGGTGCCATCAGCCATCATGCTCTTCAGCGCAGTCTCAACCGCCTGTCCAACCGGGGTGAGAGGCGCCTGGGTGCAATCAGCCACGCCGCAGGGCACGCTGATGCCTTCCTGGATGGGCTCGATTACCTGGCCCACAGTCTGGAACAGGTCCGGGTGCTGGACGGTGTAATAGGCCGCCACGGGCAAGTCAGCGAAGTACGCCACCACTTTGTTGGCCTGGAGCTGCTGCAGCGCGTCGGAATCCTTCTGAGCCACCACTACCTGGGGCGGCTGCTGCCCGGCTGCTTGACACTGCTGGGTCAGGCCCTTACCGACATAGTCGCCGGTGCCGTTCAGGTAATCGACCTCGGTCGTGCCGGATTCGGCCGCGACTGACTTACCGCACAGGTCCATGGGGCCATTGATGTTGTTGGGATTGCCCTTGACGGCCACGAAAGACTGCCCGGCCTCGAAGTAAGGGATCATGCTGACCTGCTTCTGGCGGTCGGCGGTGATATTCTGGGCCGAGATGATGATGTCGCACTTGCCCGAGGTCACTGCGGCGATGATGGTATCGAAGACGCTGTTGACGAACTGCACCTTGAGGCCCAGGCGGTTGGCGATCTCGGTGCCGATCTCGATATCCAGGCCCTGGGGATTGCCGTTCTCATCGAAGAACTCCTGGGGCGGGTAGGGGATGTCGGAGCAGATCAACAGGTGACCCTTCTGCGACAGCGCATCGGGTGAAATCTGGGCTACCGGCGTTGGCGCTGCTGGAGTGGGGGTAGGCGGCACGGCGGTGGGGGCCGGCGCGACCGTATCGGTAGGAGCCGCCTGTGGAGCGGTGGTGGCGGTTGGAACTGCCGGGACTGCTGTAGGGACAGGCACAGGCGTAGCCGGCGCGCAGGCCGCCAGCAGCAGCGTACATACTACAATTAAACTGACAAAACTCAACCTTTTCATTTTCTCTTCTCCTCTGACAAATTTGGCAGAATAAAATAGAGGCCCTCCGGTTTTCGGAAGGCCTCTACGCTTTGCTACAATCTCTACTCGTGTTGTGGGCTAAGCGTAATTTGCCGCCCTTCCCGGAGGGAAGTCGGAAGGCCAATTCGGCCGCTTAGCTCCCAAATAGACCACCATAATGGGTCGATTTTTATCACAAAGGCAAGCCAATGTCAAGGATTTTAATGTAACATTTATCTCTATCTTAAATACTTCAAAGTATCCGCCAGCGACTGGCGTGCGTCATACGCAGGCCAGTATTCCAGGCCGAAATAGCGCCCATAACCGGCCGCGTCCACCGCCTTGACAATGCCGCGGTAATCCAGCTCACCCGTGAACAGCTCGTGGCGTCCCGGCACGCCGGCCGAATGGAAATGACCGATAGAAGCAATGTTTTCGTTGATCGTGGCGATGATGTTGCCCTCCATGATCTGCATATGGTAGACGTCATAGAGCAGCTTCACCTGCGGGCTGCCGACCGCCCGCACCACCTCGAAGCCCAGCCGGGCCGAATTGAGGAAATAGCCGGGGTGGTCGACGCGCGTGTTGAGCGCTTCCAGGCACAGGGTCACCCCCAGTGGCTCAACCACCTCGGCGGCCCGCTGCAGGTTTTCGACCAGGGCGGCCTTCTGGGCCGCCGGGTCGCCCCCAGCCTGGCCGGTCAGGGCGATCAAAGCATGGCAGTCCAGGTCCCGGGCGATCTCGACCGAGCGGCGCGCGCTGTCAAGAAACGCCCCGCCGGGGGCGTCGACGCAGTTGGTCCAGCCGTCCAGCATACCACAAATCGAGACGGCGATGTGGTGCTGGGCGGCCAGGCGGGCAATGCGCGGGATATCCTTGCCTTGGGGTCCCAGAATTCGATGGCGTCAAAGCCCAATTCAGCCGCAATGGCGATACGGTCGTAAAAATCGACCTCAGGCAAGACGGATTCGATACACAGAGAATATTTAGGCATAATGTCTCCTTTCAAATGTGATTTCGTTCTAAGGTTAGGACAAGAAAAAAAGTCATTACACAAATCTAATCGACATCAATTAGTATAACCTTGATAGGGAGGGTCTGGAAAATGGCGTTTTAACCGTGCAATATCATAGACCAGATGCTCGCCATAAGATACTCCTGAAGACATTTGTGAATGAAGATTATGACAGGGAACGATCTCAATGCCAACATCTGCTTTGTTTTCATTGAAGAAATATTGGAATTTTGCCATATCATAGAACATAAAAGCGTACTTACCAAATTGAACTTCAACCAAGACTTTATTTTTCACAAAATCAACTTGTTTATACGCCCCCGGAATAGCAATAACACTGTTTGGAATTTGGATCGTATAAGTATCTCGCAATTCCTCGTAATGAAAATCCCGAAGCGCACGCGAAAACTGCTTGTTCATATCAACGGGCGAGAATAGCATTCTGCCCTGCTTAGTTCTTTCTCTGCTCTCTTTTATCCGCTGTGCCTTGACTAATCCTACGGCCGCGTAAATTTCACTCTCGATTTCAGGGTAGTGCACTTTTAGGATCTCTGACCTGCCTAGATGAGAATACTCATATACTACTCTCATCGTTTTTCCTTTTCTTATAGTCTTCAGCAGATTTTAGTAATCTAACTTGCAATAAATCGCCGACCTCAACATACCGAGGCGGAATATTCTTAACCGAACCATTTGGCTCATACACTGAACGTTCCATAGGGCGAATCCTAACTCCCCTTTCTCTGCGAGACCGATCCGCTCCTTGGTTATTTTAATATACTCCGGCATTATCTCAGCCCCCACGGCTTTTCGGCCATGAATCAGTGCAGCAATAGCGGTAGTTCCTACCCCAAGAAATGGATCAAGCACCCAATCCCCTGGATTTGTCAATGCAAGTACCAACCGTTCGATTAATTCTACGGGAAATTGGCAAGGGTGAGCAGTTTTCTCAACATGGTTGGCTTTTACATTAGGAATTTCCCAAATATCTGAAGGGTTCTTCCCTAAAGGGTTGCTGGATAATTCTCCTTTATTCGGTCCTTTAAAATGTTTCTTATTTGGATATTTTTGAGGGATGCGAACAGCGTCTAAATTAAATAAATAATTATCGCCTTTAGTAAACCACAACACCACCTCATACCGACCAGAAAATCTTTTAGAAGCGTGTAAGCCGTGTCCAAAATGCCAAACTATCCTATTCCGCAAGTGAAGGCCATATTTCACAAATATCGGATAAAGCATGATGTCTAAAGGAATAATCTCACTATCCTTCACATAATTGCCTACCTGCCAGCAAATACTTCCATGAGGATTTAGAACACGAACGCATTCTTTAATAATCTCTTCTTGTTGAGCAAGGTATTCGGAAAGGTCAAGGCGTTCCTCATAAGGTTTACCGAGATTATAAGGAGGGGAAGTCACCGTCAATTGCACAAATTCGCTGGGAATTTGCTTTAATAAATTTCTAGTATCTCCTTCATGCAGAATGAGATCTGTAGAAATTTCAAAAGTGGAAGAAGTTTTTATACTACCCATTTTTATTTTTGAATGTTAATCCATCTTTCAGTAATCTAAAAGCATTATACTCTCTCGATTCTAAATTTCCCAATCCTTCAACATCCTTCTCTGAAATCTACTCACTCTACTAGCAACGCCTTTACCTCTTACGCTGCGGCAGGGACGGCTGGGCACCTTTTTTGGTGGTCGACAGGGCCCCGGCGGCGCTGCCCCAACGCATGGCCTCTTCCAAGGTGCTACCTTCGGCCAGGACCGCTCCCAGGCAGCCGACGAAGGCGTCTCCGGCGGCAGTGGTATCCACCGGCTTGACCGGGAAGGCCGGGAAATTCTGGAAAACCTGGGCAGTCGCCAGCAGCGCCCCGCGCCCACCCAGGGTGATGATCACGTTCGCTGCGCCGCTTGCCCGCAGGTCGCTGGCTGCTGCCCGGATCTGCTCGTCGCTGTCAACCGGCAGGCCGGTCAATAACGCCGCTTCGAATTCGTTGGGTACCAGCACATCCACCAGGTGGGTCAGCTCGGACGGCAGCGGCTGGGCCGGAGCCGGGTTGAGCACCACCATCACCCCGTGGGCGTGCCCGATCTGCGCCGCCCGCACCACCGTCTCCAGCGGAATTTCGAGCTGCAACAGCATAACCTGCCCTGTGGCGATCACCGCTTCGGCGGCGTCCATATCCGCCGGCGAGAGGAGCATGTTGGCGCCCGGGGCAACCAGGATGCTGTTCTGCCCGGCATCGTCGACCATAATCAGGGCAATCCCCGAAGCGGCCTGCGGGTCGCGGCCGACCCCGGTGACATCCACCCCGGCTTTGGACAGGTTGTCGAGCAATTGGCTCCCGAAGGGATCCATACCGACCCGCCCGAGCATGCGCACCTGCGCCCCCAGCCGCCGCGCCGCCACGGCCTGGTTAGCGCCCTTGCCTCCCGGCACAGTGCGGAAATCGCCGCCGATAACCGTCTCGCCGGCGTGCGGGATGCGCTGGCTGCGCGCCACCAGGTCCATGTTTATACTGCCAACCACGACTACCTTCGGCTCAGGCATAATCTAATCCTTTCCTAAGATTTTCACCGCAAAGGAACTAAGAACACACCCTTCACCCCTCATCCCTCATCCCTCACCCCTGCGGGTGCGCTGAAGAGCGTGCGGTGACCCATTTTTATCTTAC
Source organism: uncultured Chloroflexia bacterium (assembly GCA_963820415.1). Lineage (GTDB taxonomy): Bacteria > Chloroflexota > Anaerolineae > Anaerolineales > Anaerolineaceae > CAWFZT01. Next base: position 26,815 of record CAWFZT010000010.1, read on the forward strand.
TCGTCGGAGTAAGACAGGTCGGTCAGCAGCTCGCCCTGCGGGTCGAGCAGGATGCCGCCAAAAAACCACGGACGCCATTCGACCTTTTCGGCCGGGCGCAGGAACACCAGCAGCGTATTCTTGCCGGCTTTCAGGTGCAGCCCTTCCAGCTTCAGCGATGATATGAACGACATGCGCAGCGGGACGTAGCGCTGCGCCAGCCCACCCGCCTCCACTGATTTCTGCGACACCTTTTTCCCGTTCAGGTAGAGCCTGGCCGCGCCGGCCGCCAGGTAGAGCAGGGTTGCCTCCTGCTCGACCGGGCTGGTGATGGTGGTGACCAGGTAAGCCGCCAGCGGTTCCTTGGCCTCCAGCCGCGGTCGGGCGTCTTCCCACAGCGGTACGTAGTAAGGGTAGCGCAGGTTGGGAAAGCGGCGCGGGTCGTAGAGGTAAGTTTTCCAGTCACTCCTGTCAGGCGCCGTGGCCGGCTGCAGCGCCTCGTCCATCGAGATAGCGGCCTGCTCCGGGTTGTAGATGCGCGTGCGGAAGGCAGGTATGCCCAGCACGAGCGGGGCCGAAGTATGCCGGAAGGTAAGCGCAGCCCCCCGGTAAACAATTTTGACCTCGGCCTCCCAGTGCAGGGGAGTTAACTTGCCAGTGAAAGCAAACGGCGTATCCAGGATGCGGCTGCCGGTCAGGCCGGTGAGTTGCACGGCGCTCTTCACCGGGCCGCCGGCCTGGTAGAGGGTGAACTCCGCCTCCAGGTCATAGGTCTCGCCGCGCCTGGCCAGCCCACCCACGATCACCCGCCCGAACTGCTGGGCGGTCTCTTCGGGGGTGACGAACTCGATGAAGCGCACCAGCGGCCCGCCCAGGCGAGCCACCGCGTCCCCGTTGCGTTTTTCCAGCGCCTCAGCCATCAGGCTGTCCGGCGAACTGCCGCGCCAGGTCGTGCCCAGCAGGCGGGCGGCGTCCGCCAGGCCCAGGCTGCGGTTGCGCGCCTTGCCAGGGGCCACCAGGCTGCTCGCCCCAATCGCTTCGATCGTGATCGCCTCCCGCTTGCTGCGCAGGGGCAGGGTGACAACGGTGGTCAGCGTGGAGGGCTGGTAGCGCCAATCTTTAAACTCGACCCCATCCACCAGGATGTGCTCGGGGCGCCGGCTGCCTTCCAGGCGGATTTCCCAGGCGCGCTCTTCCGGCAGGACCGGGCAGCGCCCTTCCAGCGCGGCGATGTGCACTTCCCAGCGCCGCAGCTCAGGCATGTGGGTGGTGATCTCGGTCCACTCGCACTCGCCCTGTTGGTAATTCTCGCTGCTGCCGTCGTCCTCGTAGAGGCGGAAGCGGCCTGCTTTACCAGGGAAGACCGCCAGGAGCATGCGCGAGCGATCCTGCAAGTCCAGGCTGCCGGAGGCCATGCCGCGTGGCGAAGGGTCCCCGAAATCAGGCGCCAGGGGCAGGATCGCCCCGGGCTTCATCAACATCGGCAGGCGCGCCAGGCCGCCCACCAGGCGCACCCAGCCCGGGCCGGTGTAGACTTCTTTCGTGGTATAGTCCACCCATTCTCCTTCCGGCACCCAAACATCTGTGGTCGCCAGCCCGTTGGCCGGGTCAGCCGGGAAGACAATCGGGGCGGCGATCATCTGGTCGCCGAAGAAATACTGGTAGCGGGCGGCATAGGCATCCTCCGCCTCGGGATAATTGTAGTACATCGGGCGGCAGAGCGAGACGCCCGTATCGGCTGCCAGGCGCGCCATGCTGTAGATATACGGGGCGAGCTGGTAGCGCCAGTGGAAGGCCGCTTTTGAAACCTCGAAAACCGGCTCAGGGTACATCCAGGGGCGGCGCTCGGTGAGCGGGTCCTTGGTGCCGTGCAGTTTGAGCGCCGGGCTGAGGGCGCCGAACTGCACCCAGCGGGCAAACAGCTCCGGCTCGGTCGCTCCGCCCATATGCCCGCCGATGTCGTGCTCCCACCAGCCGTAGCCAACGTTGGAAGCTGTGGCGGTAAAATAGGGCTGGAACTGCAGCGCCGGCCAACCGACGACCGTATCGCCCGAAAAACCGGTCTGGTAGCGGTGATTGCCCAACCCGCCCCAGCGGCTGTAGACCATGCGCCGCCCGCTGTGGCGAGCCGTATCCTGGAAATGGATATGGTTGATCCACACCAGCGGATCGAGGCCCTTCATTTCCGACATGTCGCCCTGCTGCCAGTCCATCCACCAGAAGTTCACCCCCATGTCTTCCAACGGGTGGTGTAATAACTCGAAGTAACTGCGCACGAAGCGCTTATCGGTGATGCGGAAAGGAATATCCTGCTGACTGGCCGGGTCCACACCCATCTGGCGGGCAAACTCTGGGTAGGCTTCTTCGAAGCGCTGTACGCCCTGGGCCGGGTGCAGGTTCAGGCTGACTTTCAGGCCCTTCTTATGCAGCCAATCCAGCAGGGCCGGCGGATCGGGTATCAGGTTGCGGTTCCAGGTATAACCGGTCCAGGTGTTTGGCAGGTGCCAGTCCATATCGATGACAAAGACGTCCAGCGGCAGGTCGTGCTGCTCGAAACCGGCCACGATGTCCTTCATAGCCTGGGTAGAATAGGCCCAGTAGCGCGACCACCAGGCGCCCAGCACGAAGCGCGGGATGAGCGGGATTCTGCCGCCAAAGCGCATGTATTCGGCCAGGGCGCCGGTGTAATCATGGCCGTAGCCGAAGAAATACCAGTCCTGCAGGGCGTGTTCGGGGCGCGGCGCCACCCAGCCATCTTCCTGGTTGAAGACTACCGAGCGGCTGTCATCGAACAACGCCCAGCCGTCGCGGGAGAGGATGCCTTCGTCAAGGGCCGCGTCGCCCTCGCAGCCGTCCACCGTGCGGCGCGTGCCGCGCAGGTTGGCCAGGCCGGGCGTTCCCGGCGTCCAGGAAACGCTTTTGCCGTTCAGGGTAAAGGTGATGCTAAGGTTGTGAGGCAGGAACTTGCCGCTACCCTGCAAATAGCGCAGCGCCAGCGCCCCGGTATCGATGACCAGGGTGCGGCCCTCCTGGCGGGTAGTGAACTGGGCCGGAGCGGCAGAAAAACGGGTGGGGAAGGCAAACGTGCCGCGCTCTTCGAACTGGCCGTTGTCGGACCATTCCAGGCGCAGCAAGCGCGGCGCCAGTACGGTAAAACGGGCGCTGCCGCTGGTTTCCCCCGAAGTGCTGGGGGACACCATGCTGGCGGGGTTGGCCGCCGGCTGCCCGCCGAAGCGGATACGCTCGAATAAATCTGGTGTGGATTGCATAAAAGACACCTTGTTTCGATTTGATAAGTGCAGGAGAATTATCCAACGAAAGGTGAATTCCGGCAACCCCCAGGAGCAGGCTGACCATCATTCCGGGCCTCACTCCCGGCCAATCAAACCCATGAAGCGCTCCACCACCTGCGGATCGAAATGCTGCCCGCTTTGCTGGCGAATGTATTCCTCGGCCTTGTCCCTGTCCCACGCCGGGCGGCAGGGCCGGTCGATGCACAGCGCGTCCCACACGTCCACCACGGCGAATATGCGCGCCGCCAGTGGAATTCTGCTCGCATTTCAGCCCGTAAGGATAGCCCGTCCCATCCCACCTCTAAGATCCCCAGATTTTGGGTTTGAGCGGGCTACGCCCGCTCAAACCCAAAATCTGGAAGTTCACCACGGCTATTCCCAGAAAACCTTGGTTTTCGGCTTGTCTGAACCTGTATCATTTTACATATTTCTACACGCGCGTATAACCCCAATTAGAGTGACGCGCCTTACAATTACCTTGCAAGCTATGGAGCGGCGCTAGTTGTGAAAAACCCGGGGGTGCTCTCAACCGTCGGAGTTTCAGTGGCAGGGCCAGGGGTGGAGGTGCTTTTCCCCGGATTATTCCGCCACAGGCACTGGTCAGCCGAGTCGGCAAACCGGTCGAGCTCGTTCTGGATGTCGAGCTGGCCGCCGTCTTCCCCCGTCATCTGGCCCAGCAAGGCGCTGCCGGGGATATCCACGCAGGTAGTGTAATAAGGACTCCTGGCGTCATCCGGCTCATCCAGGTTGGTCGTCTCACGGCTGAACACTCCCCAGAATGGATCAGACTTTTGCTGAAGCTGCTGCGCCACGGCCAGGTCGGCGGTCAGCGCCTTGGCGGCAAACACGCGTTGGCCGGGATCGGTAGTCAACCACTTGAGCAGCGTCCAGGCCGCCAGCGGGTTTTTAGTCCGTGGATTGATGCCCCACCCCATCCACATCATGGTGGATTTGTGCCCGGCGGGACCTTGCGGCAGCGGCACTACCTGCCATTTCAGTAAGGGCTTCTGGTCGAGCACGTCGCGGTACCACGGTCCCCAGAACGAGGCCACGATGGCCAGGCGGTGCTGGAGGAACAAATCCTCGTTAGTGGTGTGCTGCCTGGCCAGCAGGCTGATATCCGGCGCCACGTGGTAGACGTGGATCAGATCGCTGTACCAGGCCCAGGCCTGGATGGCCTGCCGGCCATTCAGGTAACCCTGGGTGGTCAATCCATCCGGGCTGATGGTATGGGCGCCCCAGGCATACAGCAGGTTCTGGAAGCCGCGCCACCAGCCGTCGCTGCCATCCCACCAGGGTAGGCTAGCGCCCCAGATGGCCACATTATTGGGGTCGAAATTTGGGCTGGTGGCGTTGTTGCCGTTGTAGTCGAGGGTCAACAGGCGGGCGTCATCCAGGAAGTCATCATAGCTCCAATGTCCATTCTGGGGGATCGCAATGCCCGCCTGCTCGAACAAGGTAGTATTGATATAGAAGGCGCTGGTGCTGTAATCTTTCACCACCGCCACCGGCATGCCAGCCACAAAGCCGGCCTTCCAAGCGGCTGGATCGAACAAAGTGGCCGGCTTGAAATCGGGATCGCCGTCAAGGAAAGGGGTCAGATCGGTCAGGCCGCCCAGGGCTACCGAGCGCGCCAGGTCAGAAGAATCGACGCCGACCAGGTCGGGCGCTGCCCCACTGGCAATTTCCAGCAGGCGCGCCTCACGGTCATCCGGCAGCCTGACCGGGCGGACCTGGATGCACGGGTTAGCCGCTTCAAATTCCTGGATGACCTGCATCCAGCTTTCTTCCTGGTCCATACTCGACCAGTCGTGCACGCTGACTGTCACCACCCTCTCCGGGCAGGCGGGAGTGGGGGTGGCTTTGACCGGCGTTCTGCGGGTAAGCAGGGCACTGCGGGTGGGTGTGGGAGTACTCGCCGTTGGCGAGGGCGAATGTGTGGCAGCCGCCAGAGAAGGTGTTCCGGTCGGCGCGGTCGGGGAAGGGCTAGGCGCCTGCCCGCTGCAGGCGGCTGCCAGCCCCAGGGCAAGCAGCAGCGCTAACACGCTCCAGGTTTTTAAACGTAGTAAAAAAAACATACCCTCTCCAGGCCAGCCAACCGGCGCGCTTTCCTGGATTGATTCTACCAGCAGAACAGCCGCCTGGGGGATGCCAGTCAGACGAGCAGGTGCTCATCCCAGTGCATGATAATTTCATAATACAGGCGCGTGTTGATGCGCTCGCTTTCGAGGTCGGCATCCGTCAGACCGCTCACCAGGTCAACCATGGCCTGCCTCTGCATTTCGTAAATCCGGACAACCTCGAACTCATCCAGCCAGCCAAATTTCTCAACCGCCCGGGCGTTGAAGAGGTCAACGTCGTACTCGGGGTTGGCAAAACCCGGGTCGCCGCGCATCTTCTGTACCACCCCGGCCCCGTCTTGCCACCAGGCCACAATGTGCCCCAAAAGGCCGGCCAGCGTAGCGTAGCCCTGTTTTTCGAGGAATGCCTTCTGCGCCTGGGGCGAAAGACGGTAAAACCGGCCGACGTAGTTTTGCCAGTCATTCTGAAGGCGGTCCAAAAACTGCTCGCGGGTAATTTTAGTCAATCCTGTCTCCATTGGCTACGACCTGATCGCCGCCGGCTTCTTTCGCCCTGGCCAGCGCCGCCCTGGCGGCGGCCAGGAGCATTTCAACGCCCCACCCATCCTGCGGGAAAATCGCCGCCCCAATCGAGACGGTCACCCCGTCCAGCAGGCTGCCCTGATGATATACGCTCAACTTCTTTATGCCGTCCCGCAGCAAATTTGCACACTGACGCGTCTCTTCCTGGGACGTTTCGGGAAAAATGACTACAAACTCTTCGCCGCTAAAGCGGCAGGCGATATCTTCATTGTGCGCTTTTTGGTGGATGAATTCACCCAGCTCGTGCAACACCGTATCCCCGGCCTCTTGTCCGAAAGTGCGGTTGAATACACTGAAATGGTCAATGTCCAACATGATCAGGCCGAGCGGTTGGCACAGGCGCGCAGCCCGGCGCAGCTCGCGTTCCAGCGCTTCATCCATGTAACGCCGGGTTAACAGGCCGGTCAGCAGGTCGCGAATCGACTGAATGTGCAGCGACTCGCGCAGCTTAAGGTTAGCGATGGCCAGGGCCACGCGTTCGGCCACAATTGAAGCCAGCGTTTCCCAACGTTTGATCACCTCATCCGGCCCTTCCTGCAGGTGCAGCAGGCCCAGAGTTTCACCCTGGGAGTTGAGAGGTACACACAGGTAGGGGTGCATTTCCGCTTCACCCAGGTGCTGGCAGCGCAGTTGCGACGCCGAGGCAGTCACCATGTGTGTGCGCCCCCGGCGCAGCGCCCAGCAGGCCTCCGGTAGAAACTCTGGCTCAACCGCCAGTGGTTTGCCCCAGGCAGCCGCTTCTTCGAGCAGGTCGCGGCGAGAGTTGAGACGGTAGAGCGTCCCCGGCAAGTTGGGGAACAGCCGGTCGGCGTACTGCCCCAACACCGCGTACACCTCATCTTCGGCCAGGCAGCTCTGCAGCAGGTTGCCCATCTCGTTCAGCCAGATGGCTTCCTGGTTGCGCTTTTCCAGCTCTTCCACCCACATAGACAGCTCCTGATTGGCATGGTGCAGCGCTTCCTCGGCGCGTTTTCGCTCGGTGATATCGCGCATCACCACCTGCACGCACGGTCCCTCCTTCAGGTCGAGCCGCGTCAACGTCACGTCCACATCGAAAAAGGTTTTGTCGGCGCGGCGGTGCCGCCATTCGAAAAACTGCGGAGTTCCGGCCAGGGCGCCCTGGATCTTTTCGATAAGAGCCTCTGCGGAATGCCTGCCATCTGGCTGGTAGGGTGGGGTGAAATCGCTCAATGGCCGGCCGATGAACTCGCTGCGTGGGCAGGTGAACATCTCCAGGGCGCGCGCATTGCAGTCGACCAGGTTGCCTTCGTAAAGGATCAAGATCGTATTCCCGGCTGACTCGAACAGGGTGCGGTAGCGCGTCTCGCTTTCGCGCAGCGCCTCTTCGGCCTGCTTACGCTCGATGGCGTACTGCATGACGTGCATCAGCAGCGGCCCGCTCACCTGGTCCTTCATCAGATAGTCCTGGGCGCCGCGCCGCACGGCCTCCACCGCCCAATCTTCATGGTCCTCACTCAGCACGATCATCGGGATGTGCGGAGCCGTGGCATGCAGGCGGGTGAACGTCTCCAGGCCCTGGCTGTCGGGCAGGCCCAGGTCAAGCAGCGCCACGTCAACGCTGCCCTGCGCCAGGCGGTGGACGCCGCCGGCCAGCCGATTTTCATGGAACAGCTCGATGGAGGCATGCGGCACCTCGCCTAACATAGCCTGTAAGAGGCGAAAATCAGCCGGGTTATCTTCGACAATCAGGATACGCATAGTCAACTCGGGCAAAAAAAAGACATTCCCCCTTCACTGTACTGGAATTAGGCTAATTTGTCAAATATAGGAGCGAATTGTAAGACTCACCTCACACTTGACCTTAAAATTTGTGATATTATCAGGTTGAAATGAGGTAGATATGATCCGAAAATTGTCTCTCTCCATCATTTTAATTCTGGCAGTTATCCTGCTTGCCTCCTGCCAACCGGTCGCCCAGACAGCCGGGGCAAACGGAGGCTATTCATTTGGGGGCACCCCGGGTTCCCGGGGCACTCGCACCTTCAATGGCACTCCTAACCCTCTCCGGCTAACTCAGCGAGCCGAGGGCACCAACTTTCCCTCCGGTGGTGGCCAGGGCGGCTTCGGCCAAAGCCGGGGCACTCCCTCGGTCGTTGCCACTTTTCCCCCCTTGCCGACTGGCACGCCCACCCTGCCGGTCACGCCGCCTCGCCCAGAAAACCTGGTCGGCTTGCTTTCGCCGGGCGACCAGCCGACGCTCAGCGCCATCCACATGTTCTCCCAGAACGAAGGCTGGGCCGTCGGCACTGTCGTGAACGACACAAACAACCACATACTGCGCACCCAGGACGGCGGCGCTACCTGGATCGATACGACTCCCTCTGAACCGTTCGATCCGTCGGTGGCCCTGCCCAAGCAAGCCACCAGTTTCTTCCTGGACGCCGGCCATGCCTGGGTCACTTACCAATACCTGGGCGGCCCGCCGTCCGCTACCCCTCCGCTCATCTGGTTCACCGCCGACGGCGGCCAGAACTGGACCACCAGCGCCCCGCTCGACGTGGGCCAGGGCGGAGATTTCTACATCCCGGGCGTGATGCAGTTCACCGACCAGCTGCATGGCTGGCTGCTGGTGCACGCCGGGAACGGGATGAACCACGACTATGTCTTTATCTTCTCCTCCCAGGACGGCGGCAAGACCTGGAAGCGCATCGTCGATCCCTGGATGGATAACCTCGACATGAGCTGCACCAAGACCGGCCTGGCCTTTACCGATCCAAACAATGGCCTGGTTACCGGCGATTGCAACGGCGTGGTGCCCAATTCCATCTACCTCTACCGCACTGTCGACGGCGGCAATACCTGGACGCCGGTCAGGCTGCCCATACCGGCCAAACTGCCGGATATTTACACCAACGAATCCAACGTGTGCGGTTCTTACAGCCCAGGTTTCTCGGGCCAATCCGGTTGGCTGGTAGTTAAATGCAATGGTTTCGGCCCCGGGGTAGCCCGGACTTTCCTGTATACTAGCGCTAACGGCGGTCAGACCTGGAGCTCCCATTCCCTGCCGGCCCTGATCGATTTCGTACAGTTCCTTAATCCTGGAACAGGTTGGTTTGCCGGCGGCGGGCGCGTCTACCAGACCGGAGACGGCGGGCAGACCTGGCAGCCGGTGTCCGGTCTGGGTGGAGAAGGCCAGTTGGACTTTATCGACCAGACCGCCGGCTGGATGATAGCCAAGACCGGCGACTCGATCACCCTGGTTCAGACCAAAGACGGCGGGGCAACCTGGGCGCAGTTAAAGCCGGTGACTAAATAAAATTAGTCAATCACCTGTGACTCCTGGCACTGGCGTGTGCTGTCGTGCACCTTCACCACCCACCCGGATTTATCATGCAACGTCACCGGGTAGGCCGCCAGCAGAGTGCTGTACTGGGCGTACAGCGTGATGGCGTTGCTGCGCGCCCAATGATAAGCCGGCCACGGCATGCTGGCCTGCCGGGCCAGCATGGGGTAGTTCGACTCGGCTATCTTGGCCCGGCAGGCCAGCACCGCGCCAATATCGTCGTGCAAGGCGGGCGAAAGAGCTTTGGATTGGAACTGCTCCACCAGGGCCGGCACCGCGTCATCCGACAGGCCCACCAGGTAGCTGGTATCCAGCTCGATCGCTTCCGTACTGGCTGGCGCAGAGGCCGCCCGCGCCACGTTCTCCCGCACGATAAAGCCGTCCACGTTAAGCAGGCTGATCGAGGCGGCAAAACCAACCAACACTAAAACCAGCGCCAGGGCAAAGGCGCGCAGCCGCCCAAACAGCTCTACCAGCACCGTCGCCAGCAGCAGGATGCCCACCCACACCATGAAGACGTGTGTGTACGTGCGCAGCCGGGTGAAGCTGTAAGCCGCCTCATAGAGCAGCAGGCGCTGGAAGGCCGACACCAGGATGGCGGCCACCAGCGCTACCAGGCCCAATCCCAGCCCGGAGAAAATACCCCGCTGCCGCCCTGCGGAGCGGCGCGTGATGGCGCTCAGTCCTAGAAAGAGCAGCAGGCTGATCACTGCCACCGCCACCAGCTCGCCAAAGCCGCGCCGGGCGTATTCGGCGTAGGTATAGCCGGCCAGGTTGATGTTGGTGGCCCCCCCAAAGAAGTAGCGGAACTGGATGGCAACGAACAAGACGAACAGCAAATCGACGCAGCCCAGCACTACCACCGCTTCCGTCCAACCCAGGAAAGGCTTCAGCCAGGTTTTTTCCACCCCGATCAGCTTCTCCTCCCGGCTGGGCCCGGCCGCGTGCAGGTACACGCCGGTCAGCAGGTAGGCCCCAATCAGGATGTAGATAGCGCGGAAGATGTACTCGCCCAGCTTCTCGATGCGAAAGATCTTCAAGAAATCGTCCAGGGCTTTGGAAAAAATCGGGTCGGCCGCCGCCAGCAGGGCGGCCAGCAGGGCGATCACCGGCAGAGCCAGCAGCAGGCCGCGCAGCACGGCGAAAACCGCCTTGCGGTTGGAGGGTTTCAGGGCAGCCGGAGACCGCTCACCTTCTGCCGGCTCACCCGGGCTGGTGGAAGGCGGCGGGGCTTTCCTGAACAGCGTCCCGATCGGCCGCGCCAGGGCGCTGCCCGCCAGGCGCAGGCCGCCCATCACGTAATCGCTCAGGCTGTAGCGCAGCCACTGCCCGCCGCGCCAGGTGAGCGCCAGCACCACCATCGCCCCCAGCACGATCACGATGCTGACGGCGGTGGTGAACGGCTCCTGGCGAATGAAGGTTATCGCAGCGAAGTACAGCGCCGGCAGCAGCAGCCACAGGCTGGTTCTGGCGGGTTTGAAGCCCTCCCACCAGGTGACCAGCGCCCCGCCCGCCAGGCACAGCACAACGAAGATGAAGAACGAAATGCCGGGCGGCTTTTGCCAGAAAAGCTGGTCGAAGCACCAGGCCACGAACAAAGACAGCAGAATCAAGCGGGTAGTGTGTTTGATTTCCATGGATTGGGTTCCTCTATGGATACAGGATACCTGATTCACGTCCCCAATTCCACTCCCTGGAAACCAATCCCCGCGCACCTGAGTGCTTGACCTGATCGAAAAAGAAGGATAAGCTCCTGTAAATTGGCCTCGCTGCTCCCGCTCCTCTGTGCCTCCGCGGGGAACTTCTTCTCTTCATGGTGAAATTCCCCTCTTTGTGGTTAAATTGCCTTATGCTCGATTGTCTCCTGGTCGAAGATAACCTCAAACTACGCCACGCCCTGCAGGCTGGCCTGGAAGCCACATGCGAAGTGCGCGCCAGCCGCGGCTGCGAAGCCGGCGAGCAGGCCCTGGCGCTGTGCCTGGATTCCCCGCCGCAGGTGATCCTGATGGACGTGCACCTGGCGGGCGCGCTGAACGGCATCCAGGCCGCCGTGGCCATCCGCCGTGAATTCCCACGCCTGCCGGTGGTGTTCTACTCCATCCAGGACGACGACGAGTACTACCGCGATTTCCGCCGCTCGGGCATCCTCAGCCACTATGCCTACGTGCGCAAGTCCAACTACCTGCTGCCGCACATGATCGTGCCGCTGCTCAAAGATGCCGCTGCCGGGCGCAGCTTCATCGACCCCGAGATCGAAGCGCGCGTCCAGGAAGTGCGCCACAAGGACGAGCAGTCGCCCATGGCGCTGCTCGAACCCAACGAGCAGGTAGTGGCGCGCCTGCTGGCCCAGGGCCTGACCAACGAGCAGATCGCCGCCCGCTTGGGTTTCCGCGACAAGCGCACTATCAGCCGCACCAACGGGCAGATCTACGCCGCCTGGGGCCTGGACGTGAACGCTGCTGACGAGAAAGTCGCCCGCACGCGCGCCAGCATCATCGTGCAAAGCGGGCGCCTGCTACAATGGGACGCCTCCGGCTTGCCCCTAGTGCAAAACGAGCGCGGGGCCTGGGTGCCCTGGGAGGGCGTTTGAGCGGCAATTTTCTGCTGGATTGGGCTTCGCTGGCCTTCTCGCTCTTCAACACCATCCTGCTGGTCTGGCTCGGCCTGACCGTATTGCTCAACGCCGAACGGCGCACCTGGGGGGTGTGGCTGGCCGCCGAGGGCTTGCTGATGGGAGCGGCCTTTTTTATCAGCCACTCGGCCATCCTCGGGCAGAACCCTTACTCGCTCGTCTCAAGCGCCAGCGCCTGGCCCTCGCAGATCGAGGTGTGGTGGCACGCCGGCTGGGGGATGGTGATCGCCTCGCCCTTCGCCTGGTACGTGCTGATGCTGTGGTATACCGGCTTCTGGGACGGGCGCGAGAGCGCCCTCTACCGCCGCCAACTGCCCTGGTTCGTGCTGAGCGTGCTGCTGACCCTCTACATGCTCGGCCTGCTGATCTTCGCCAACCCGCTGCCGGATATCGTCCACGCCGTGCAGCTTGACCTGAGCAGTGTACCCTCGCTGTACGGTATCCCCCTGCTCATCCTGGCCTTCCCCGTCTACATCCTGTTGTGCATCTTCCTCTCCCTGGACGCCTTATTACGCCCGGTTCCCTCCGGACGCTTGATGGGCGACCTGGCCCGCCGGCGGGCGCGCCCCTGGCTGCTGGGCTCCACCCTGCTGCTGCTGGCGGTCAGCCTGCTGGTCGGCTGGGTGCTGTTCTGGTTGGTATCTTATGCCCAGGGGCACCCGCTGCAGTTGGATGCCTACATCCGGCTGGCTTACACTTTAGCCTGGTTCGATCTGGTGCTGGCGGCGCTTCTGTCGGTCACCATCCTCCTGTTGGGACAGGCGATCGTGTCTTACGAAGTCTTCACCGGCAAAGCCCTGCCGCGGCGCGGCTTCCTGCGCCAGTGGCGCAACATCGTCATCCTGGCCGCCGGAGCGAGCACCCTGGCTGCCTGGAGCCTGACCAGCCAGTTCCCCCCCATCTACACTCTGTTGTTGGCCCTGCTGCTGATGACCGTCTTCTACGCCCTGTCGAGCTGGCGCTCCTACCTGGAACGCGAGCAGAGCATCCACCGCCTGCGCCCATTTGCCGCCGGGCCGCGCCTCTACGAAACGCTGCTCGCCCCTGCCCGAGGGACGCCCCTGTCGGAGCGTCCCTCGGATACGCTCCGGCAAGGGCGACCCTCCGGCGCGTCCCTGCCGAATGCTGACCTATCCGCTCCATTTACCGCCCTGTGCGCCGATGTGCTGGGCGTCAAGCAGGCCCTGCTTGTGTCTTCTGGCCCGCTGGCGGCCCTGGCTGGCGCGCCATTGAGCTATCCGGCGCAGCGCAAAGAGCAGGACGACCCGGTTTTTCCGGGCGCCGTCGGCCTGCTGGCCGGCTTCACCTCGCCGCACACCCTGGCCCAGCCGCTCGACCCGGCCCGCTACCAGGGCATGGCCTGGGCGGTGCCGCTGTGGAGTGAGCGCGGCCTGATCGGCCTGCTACTGCTGGGCGAAAAGAGCGACGGTGGCTTCTTCTCGCAGGAAGAGATCGAGATCGCCCGCGCCAGCGGCGAACGCCTGGTGGATATCCAGGCCAGCACCGAAATGGCGCGCCGCCTGATGGCCCTCCAGCGCCAGCGCCTGTCCGAAGCGCAGGTGCTTGACCGGCGCGGGCGCCGCATGCTGCACGACGAGGTGCTGCCGCGCCTGCACACCGCCCTGCTGGCGCTCAGCAGCCGCCCACCTGAAAATCAGGCCGGCGGCGAGCGCGAAGCCATCGACCTGCTGGCGCAGGTGCACCACCAGATCTCCGACCTGCTACGCCAGATCCCGGCTGCCACCGCCCCCGAGGTGGCCCGCATGGGGCTGGCGGGCGCCCTGCAGCAGGTATTGGAAAACGAGCTGAAAGACGCCTTCGACGGCGTGAGCTGGCAGGTATCCCCCGCCGCCGAAGAGTGCCTGCCTGGCCTGCCGGCGCTTAGCGCCGAGGTGGTCTTCTACGCTGCTCGTGAGGCTATGCGCAACGCAGCCCTGCATGCCCGCCCGTCCTTCTCCACCGCCCCCCTGCACCTGCACGTCAGCCTCGACTGGCCGGCCGGCCTGCGCCTGTCCGTCGAAGACGACGGGGTTGGCCTGGGGTCGAGCCGCCCCTCGCCCGGCAGCGGCCAGGGCCTGGCCCTGCATTCCACTCTCATGGCGGTCATCGGCGGCTCGCTGGCCCTCGAAAGCGCCCCAGGGGAATATACGCGGGTCGTGTTGAGCCTGCCAGAGTAGTTGTCAGTTTTCGGGCGTCAGTAAAGTCGAAAATGAGAGCTTGCCAGAAGTATAATAAACTCATCCGTTTCGTATCAAGTCGTCTTTTCCGGAGGTTCCCATGCCCACCATCAACTCCCTGGTCAAAGATTTCCTGGCGCAAAAGCGCATCGCCGTGACCGGCGTCAGGCGTAACCGCGAAGACGCCGCCAACCTGGCCTACCGCAAGTTCAAGGCCGCCGGCTACCAGGTGTTTGCCGTCAACCCCAACACCGCCGCCTTCGACGGCGACCCGTGCTACCCCGACCTGCGCTCTGCGTGAGCCGGTGGACGCCGTGTTCATCGTCAATCGCCCCGAGATCAGCCTGCAAATCGTGCACCAGTGCGTCGAGCTGGGTATCCGGCGCGTCTGGCTGCACTGCTCGCTGGGCACCAACCCCAAATTCGCCCCCTACCTCTCCAGCTCCTCGCCTGAGATCCTGCGCCTGTGCCAGGAGAACGGCATCGCCGTGATCCCCGGCGCCTGCCCAAACATGTTTTTCCAGGCCGACCCGGCTCATGCCATGATGCGCGGTCTATTGAGGGTGGTGGGAGGATTAAATGTCCGATAAAACGGAGATTCCTATGACACTAACCGCCCGTATCACCCTGCACCCTTCCTTGCACATCGCCGATATCGACCGGCGCATCTACGGTTCTTTCATCGAACAGCTCGGCCGGGCCGTCTACGGCGGCATTTACGATCCCGGTCATCCCACCGCCGGCCCGGACGGTTTCCGCCAGGACGTGCTCGACCTGGTCAAGGCCATCGACGTGCCCGTGGTACGCTACCCGGGCGGCAATTTCGTCTCCGGCTACAACTGGGAAGACGGCATTGGCCCGCGTGAAGCGCGCCCGCGCCGCCTGGACCTGGCCTGGCGCACCATCGAGACCAACCAGGTCGGCGTCAACGAGTTTGCCGCCTGGTGCCGCCAGGCCGATACCACCCCCATGCTGGCGGTCAACCTGGGCACCGCCGGCGTTGATTCGGCCCGCCGCCTGGTGGAATACTGCAACTTCCCCGGCGGCAGTTACTGGAGCGACCTGCGCAAATCCCACGGCGCGCCGGACCCGCACAACGTGCGCCTGTGGTGCCTGGGCAACGAGATGGACGGCCCCTGGCAAATCGGCGGCAAGACTGCCGAAGAGTACGGACGCCTGGCCTGCGAGACCGCCAAGGTGATGAAATGGGTCGACCCCACCATCGAGCTGGTCGCCTGCGGCAGCTCAGGCATCCGTATGCCCACCTTCGGCGCCTGGGAGCAGACCGTGCTCGAACACACCTACGAGCACGTCGATTACGTCTCGCTGCATACCTACTACGGCAACCGCGACGGCCATACCCTCCACTTCCTGGCCCTTACCCTGGAAATGGACCAATTTATCCGCACTGTCGCCGGCATCTGCGACCTCGTCCAGGCCAAAAAACACAGCCAGAAACAGGTCAACCTGTCCTTCGACGAGTGGAACGTCTGGTTCCATTCCAACGCCGCCGACCAGCAGATCGCGCCCTGGAGCATCGCCCCGCCGCAGCTCGAGGACCTGTACACCATGGAAGACGCCCTGGTGGTGGGCTGCATGCTGATCACCTTATTACGCCACGCCGACCGGGTCAAGGTGGCCTGCCTGGCGCAACTGGTCAACGTCATCGCCCCCATCATGACCGTCACCGGCGGTGGGAGCTGGCGCCAGACTATCTACTATCCCTACCTGCACGCCGCCCAGTTCGGGCGCGGCGCGGCGCTCAACCTGAATATCACCTCTCCGGTCTATGATGATACTATGTTCGGCCCGGTGCCCTACTTGGAAGCGGTCGCCACCCACGACGCAGCCTCCGGGACGCTGGTCGTGTTTGCCGTCAACCGCAGCCTCGACCAGGCCCTGCAGTTGGAAGGCGACGCCCGCCACTTCGCCGGCTACCATGTGGTAGAGCACATCACCCTGAATCACGCTGACCTCAAGGCGGTAAACACACTCGACAGCCAGCCGGTTACCCCACGCAGCGGCGGCGACGCCGCCCTGGCCCCCGACGGTCACCTGACCGCCAGCCTGCCCCCCGCCTCGTGGAACGTCATCAGGCTGGCGAAATAGGAATAACTGAGAAAACATGAATGATCGAATCCTTGTCGCCTACGCCACTCGCGCCGGGTCGACCGCTGAAGTAGCCGAAGCTATCGGAAAGGCGCTCAGCGACAGCGGCGCGGCCGTCGATGTTTGCCCGGTAAAAGATATCCACGACCTCAGCCCCTACCGGGCGGCCGTGGTGGGCAGTCCCATCCGCATGGGACATTGGCTGCCGGAAGCCCTCACCTTCCTGAAGACCCACCAGGCCGAGCTGAGCCGGGTGCCGGTGGCCTGCTTCGTCACCTGCGTCACTCTTGCCAACGATACCGTCGAGAACCGCCGCACCGTCGATACCTACCTCGACCCGGTGCGAGCCATCCTGCGCCCGGTATCCATCGGCCTGTTCGCCGGAGCGATGGACGGCAGCAAACTATCCTTCCTCGACCGCCTGATGATGAAAGCCACCAAGACCCCCGAGGGCGACTTCCGCAAGTGGGACGAAATCCACCTGTGGGGGGAGAGCCTTCAGGCAGTTTTGAACTGAGAAAACCCTGATACGCTGAACGGGTACGCGAAACGCGCCAACGCCAGCCTTGGCGAGTGCGCCTGTCAGATCCACGTAAGGGTCACGCGGCCATAGGTCACGACCACTTTTCGAGGTCCCAGTCCACCTGTTCCAGGTCGAGCAGCCGCAGGCCAGCTATCTGCCAGTTCTTTCCTGTTGGCGGCCGTTGCTCGATCTGCGCCTGGTAGTTCAGGGCTTCTTCTTTCCAACCACTGCGTGAAAAGCCAAGGTAATAGATGCGCCAGTTGGCGTGCTCAGGAACAATCCGGCCTGTCTTTTCTTCGATCAGTTCTTCCAGCACCCTGCGTCCTCCTGGAGATAGCGTCCACTTGCATTCTCCTAGGATCAGGGTCTTTTGCATGGTGTTAATGCCTGCCACGTCTATTTGCGTGGATGCATTCCAGGCGCTGCCAACTTCGTCAGGAAGAAACGGCAGCTCGCCTTTCCCGCTGGCGCGGAAAACCCACTCCCGGCACAGTTCTTCCCAGGTATGCGTACCGATGAAATCAATCATGTGCCGGTTGATCTCCTCCAGGGCCTGATCCTGCACGCCCAGGGCTAATTGCGCCTGGCGGTTGGCCAGGAAACGAAAATAGAAGCGTAGGTAGGGGTCTGAAATTTGGTAACGACCGGCGCGCCCGCCCGGAGCTGCGGTCATCGAAGTACGCCGCTCTACAAAGCCAGCTTCATTCAGCACACTCAGGTATTTGGGTGCCTGGACGTTAGGCAGCCCGGTGTAGCTGGCGATCTCCTTGGGCGTACGGGATCCGTTGGCCAGTGCAGTCAGCACAGCCAGGTAAGTGTGCGGCGCGGAGATGAAATCTTGGAGGAGCAGGCGCGGCTCTGCCTGCATCAGATTGTTGGCGGTCAGTAGCTGCTGTTTGATGTTTTGAGAGACGGATTTGCGCCTATCCACCCGCTCCCAATAGGCCGGGATACCCCCGAACATGGCATATAAGGCGACCCGATCGACAGCTGAGTAGTTCGGAAAATAGGCGCGGATCAGCCCAAAAGGCAGCGGTTGGAGATACAGTTGCGCCGTAGCCCGCCCGTACAACGGCGCCTGATAGGCGAGAAACTCGCGCTTCATCATGCCCAGGTTAGAGTCTGAGATAACCAACAGCAGGTTGCAGTCCCTTAAAACCTGGTCCCAGAAGTTCTGTAAATGGCTGGCAATCCCCGGCGTGGTTTCAAGCAGGAAAGTAAATTCATCGATAAACAACGCCAGGCGCTCCTCTGCCGCCAGGCGAGCTATTTCCTGCCAGGCCTGTTCCCAGGAAGCATAGGTGAACAATTTAGGGGCTGGCGAACGCGGATTGGCAAAGTTAATGACGGCTTGCGAAAAAGAGCGCAACTGAGCCAGGGCAGAATCGGACGTCGCTACCCAGTATAGGGTGCGGCGTCTGGATTGATGCATCCAATGCACCAGCAAGGCTGTCTTGCCCACTCTGCGCCGCCCGTAAAGGATCAGGAACTGCGCCCCACCGGCGTCCCACAGGCGGTGCAGGGTCGCCAGCTCATTTTTTCTTCCCACAAAAAGTAAAGCCATCATTTCTTCCTTATGATTATACCTGGAAGTATTATACTATAAATAATAATCATATACAAACGTACGCCTCGAAGGGTTTCTTAGGGTGAGTCATTCTGAGCGGAGCGAAGAAACTCTCCACCGACGTTGCGATTCTCACCCCTGCGGGCGCGCCAAGTGCGTTACCCCCTCCGCAAAGCCTCCTGGGGTTCAGAATGACAGCCCACTTTATGTCATCCTGAGCACAGCGAAGGATCTTCCTTGCTGGTGATGAGATTCTCACCCTGTGGGAGCGCTAAGAGCGTCACCTCCTCCGAAAAGCCTGCGGGGAATAGAATGACATTCAAAGAGAATGGATTTATGGATGCGGATAAAGGTTGACATCAGCATGTAAATATTCTATATTGGAGCTTACCCTCCCTACAGAACAGGGACTATAGCCCCTAAAAATGGGGACTATTATTGAACAACAATATCCAGTAAGGTGACAGGGTGGAACGAGCGGAGTGGCTGAAACAGATGCGGGGCAAGGCGGAGGCGTTGTACGATCAACTGTCGCCAGAGTATTGGGTAAATTTCGGGCTGTATGCGAACGAGACGCACCGGGAGTATCTCCAGAAGTTCCTTGGGCTGATAGAAAAGAGCGGCACGATCCTGTCCGCGGCGGGCGGGGCGGGGCGGTATGATGGGATACTGCTGGAGGCAGGGTACAGCGTTGTTGGCATCGACCAGTCCGCGGGGATGCTGGCGCGTGCGAGAGAGCGTTTCCCGGGGGCGCGGTATGAGAAGATGGGCTTGCAGGAGATGTATTTCCGGGAAGGGTTTGATGGGGTGATCTGCATGGACGCGATGGAGCATATCTGTCCGGAGGATTGGCCGGGAATCTTGCAGGGCTTCCGGGAGGCGTTGAAGCCGGGGGGAGTGCTATATTTTACGCTGGATCTGGCAGAAGCGGGAGAGTTAGAGGCGGCTTACGAGCGGGCGAAGGGGCGGGGGCTGCCGGTAGTGTTCGGGGAGGTGGCGGACGAGGTAGATGCAGCCTACGAGCGGGTGAAGGCGTTGGGGCATACGGTGGTGTCCGGGGAGCTGGCAGACGTGGCAGTGTACCATTATTACCCGTCGCTGGAGCAGGTGCGGGCGTGGATCGGGCAGGCGGGCCTGACTATCGAGGAGGAAGGGACGGGGAACGGGTATCAGCATTTCGTGTCGAGGAAGAAAAAGAATAAGAAAAGTAGCCCGGGCAGGATGCCCGGGGATTTCCATCCTCATGGAGAAACCCTTTGAACTTGCATATCTTTCCCAATAAAATCGAAATGGGCGAAGCGGATGCCCGGTATGCCGCGGCTCAGATCAATCAGGCCATTGCAGCTCGCGGGCAAGCCAGCATTATTCTGGCGACCGGCGCCAGCCAGTTCGAGATGCTGGGCGCTCTGATCGCTCTGGACGTGGATTGGAGCCGCGTGACGGCTTTTCACCTGGATGAGTACGTGGGGCTGCCCATTTCCCACCCGGCCAGCTTCCGGCGCTACCTGAAGGAGCGCTTCGTGGACAGGATTTCCGGCTTGAAAGCCTTCCACTTCGTCAATGGCGATGCCGTGGCGGACGCCGCGGCTGAGTGCCGGCGGCTGGGCGAGCTGATCGCTCCCCTGGCCATCGACCTGGCCTGCATCGGTATCGGGGAAAACGGTCACCTGGCCTTCAACGATCCCCCGGCTGACTTTGATACGGAAACGCCCTTCCTGGTGGTTAACCTGGATGAGGCCTGCCGCCGGCAGCAGGTCGGCGAGGGCTGGTTCCGCTCGCTGGATGAAGTCCCCCGCCAGGCTATTTCAATGAGCATCCGCCAGATCATGAAGAGCGCCGCCATCCTGTGCACCGTGCCCGACCTGCGCAAAGCAGAAAGCGTCCGGCAGGCCGTAGAAGGGCCCGTGACCAACTGCCTGCCCGCCTCGATCCTGCAGCAGCACCCGCGCTGCGATTTCTACCTGGATGCCCCGGCCGCCTCGCTGCTGAAGAAATAGCCACAGATTCGGTTCATTGGGAATTACCGTGCTGGATCACTAGAAAGCCAGATTTCACGGCGCCGGGTTCAGCAATTCGCTGGCGGGGATTTCCACTTTGAGAGGGTTGCGACCGCTCGTGACGCCGCCCCAATGGAAGGTCTTGACCGATACTGGCGTATCGCCCAGATAGTTGAAGATCGACACCTGCGAAGCGCCCAGGTTTCCGCGATCGATTTCCAAGACCAATTTGCCTGCCGGATCCAGGCCGCTGAACAGCACATCCCAGGTCATCTGGACCTGTTTGCCGGACTCGGCGTCCGCCAGCGATTGCATCAGCAGGAATTGGTCGCCGGCCTCCATATCCGCGTGGACGAGCCCGGGGTCCGCCAAGACCAGTTCCGGGCGAATCCAGGCGCCTCCGCTGACAACGTTCAGGGTCGTCCAATCCGATGTTGTTGTGATCTGGATGCGCGCCCGGACAACCGCCGGCCAGGTCACTGCCAGGAAGTTGTCGACCCACTGGCGGGTCAGGGTCAGGTAGCCGTCCGGTGGCAACTTCCCAAAGTCCTCGTAGGTGTATCCCAGACCGTTATCCGCCCCAACGGCCGGCGGCTCGATCATGCTGCCCTCGTGCCATTCGTTGAACGAAGTCACCGTAACCATCTCAGGCTGGACGCCCGTGCTCAGGGCAGCTTTCCACTGGGCGGAGTAGGTGGCGCCATCCTGGCGCAGGACCAGGGTATCGGTCGAGTAGCCAACTCGCTGGGCCGAAAAGCCGGGGATGACGCTTGGGATGAAGAGGGCATCCGGCGGAAGGCTGCGCGCCCAGGCGAAACCTTCCTCCTGATCCAGGTGAAGGGTCGCATAGTTATACAAGCCATCAAAGTGCCCGCCGGTGATCCAACTGCCCTGTTCGGTATTGGCGATCACCAGTCCGCCTTGCGGGAGAGCATGGATCGCGTCCAAGGCGTTCTTCCAGTAATCCGCCTGCACCGGATGTCCATTCGTGTCCTGATTCTGGATGTCCCAGGCAAAGAACATCGGCTTGGGCTGGCGGCTTGGGCTGTAGCGGCTGGTCGCGGTGGAAAGGAAGAATGCCGGATCGCTGCCGTAGCGCCCGTAGAGATATTTCACGTCCGATAAAAGACTATCGACGGTACGTCCATCGTAGGGCTCAATATGGAACGTGACCTTGATCCCGTATCGCTGCGCCATTTGCAGGATGAGCGGCACCGGCCGCTCTTCGCGTGAACCCTGGCCCCACCAGGAGACGATGATCACGCCCACACCGGCCTGACGCAGCCAGGCCATGTGCTGGGCCACGACGACCGGGTCGTTTGAGGAGTAAGCCCCAAGCGCCGGCATGTAATCGCTGGCGATATCTTTGGGAGGCTGGTGGCCGTACTGGGTCCAGTGGATCCATTCGCCATCCACAGTCGGATTGCCGTACCACGGATAATAAAATGCCGCCACTTTAACGGATGGGTCGGGACCTTCGACCGGGGGAAGCGGTATCCCGGCGGTCGGAGTTCGAGTCGGGATAGCTCGCGGCGTCGAACTTGCTGTGGGTTGACCCGTAGCCACCGCTATCCCATGGGTCGGGACAGTTGGCGGCGTCGAACTTGCCGTAGGTCGACCTGGTGTCACCGGCAGGGTGCAGGCGCTCAACGCCAGGGTAAGGAGTAGAATGGCTATCTTTTTCATGTCGGTGTCTCGCGATCCGTTCGAACCTAACTCGTCACCAACCTTTCACTACCCGTGGTACAACCCTAACCAATGTCTATATTTCCCTAGCGTTACTCTGGCCATTATCGCGCATAAATACACGTCGCGCACAGCCTGGCATCCTCTCAACCATCCATCTGGTCATGACCGCTTTCGCAAGATATTCCTCGACCACTGGGATCGCTACTGCGACCCAGGTAAAAATAATTTGTAAACCTGATTTATATATCAGGTTTACAGAAGAACCGTAACACGAAGCGGAAACGCGCATCGTCGTCGTACCAGGTGGGGAAGTTGCAGCCCCATTTGTTGTTCCACAGGTTGAAATGCCAGCCCTTATCCAGGTCCGGGAGCCGGTCGTCCATATCTAACAGCTTTGGCTCGCCGGGGGCCACCACGCCGGCGTCCAGCGTCTCGAGCGCCAGCGACCCCTTCTCGTCCCGGTAAAAGACGCCCCGGTTGACGCCGTGCAGGTTGCGCCCGCCTTTAGAGACCACCTCCAGGGGCGAGATCATCCGGTCGATCTTTTCCATACGCCAGCCTTCCGGTTGAGTGCCTAACGGGCTGAAGGAGAACCAACAGGCTTCCGGCAGGCGGTTGGCCTGTTTGCCAAACCACTGCACATTCCACTTGACCAACGCATCATCCGCCGGGAAGTCAATTTCAAGAGTGACCCGCCGGGGGACGCCGTAGAAGGTGGGCGGGGTCTCCGTCACGCTCAAGTCAGCGATAAAATGCGCGCCGGTAGCGTCGTTTTTCACGTAGATCTGCTCCAACCGCCCCGGGCGAAAGGCGCTGACCGCCCCGGCCCGGTCAATATCCGGCTTGCCGAAATCGTAATTGACCCATTCCTGCTCGCAGATAATATACTGTTTGAAGAAACGCGCCCAGTCCGCCTCGTCGAACGACTGGTGACGGAACAGCCCCAGCAGGTGATCAGGAGCCGCCCACTCGCGCCGGCTGGCTTTATGTACCAGGTGGTTGATCGCCCCGGTCTGCGGGTCGAAACACACCTGGAAGGCGCCGGCATCAAAACTCTGACCTGGGTCCGCCGCCGAAAACCCCTCTGTCAAAGGTGGTTTTGGCTCGATTTCAGCCAGCGCCGCCCGGGCTTCGCCTGCCAGCGAGGAGCCAGCCAGGGCGTTAACCGCTTTAGTGATATACTGGCGCTCTTCCCGCCACGATTCTTCCATGATCTGGAACGGGCGGGTACCGCGCACCGCCGCGAGCTGGGCCGGGTTCCAATGCAGCCTGTCATGATCCAGCACGGCGCTCTCGTTGATCCCCCAGGTGTGTTCGGGGATCAGCAGCAGCCAGCGCGAAAACTGATCGAACGCTGCATCCCCGGCGGATACCTTGCCCTGCTCCAGCCAGCTTTGGCGCAGCCGGCTGAGGGCGCGGAACTGGCCCAGCTTCTTCGGGTCGGAAGCGCCGCCGTGGATCCAGGTGTTGGCAATCTCGCCGCTGAACACCGGCAGGCTGTGGCGGATTTCCCACAGCTTATCGGCGTAGGCGTCCATGGTCGAGGCGATGATGCGCGCCCCGGGGAAGAGCCTGTGCACCTCGGCGAACACCCCCCTGACCGATTCGGGGGTCTGCGGCCCGTGGTTATCCAGGGTAAAGGCAAAGAAAATGGCGTCTTTCATTCCCACCGCGTGGGTGACGTTGCTGGCGTAACGGTCCCCGCCACCCGGGGCATCCATCCCCACAGAACCGGGGATTTCCATAATATTTCCATAGCCGCTGTGATACATCAGCACTACCTGGCTGCCTTCATCATCTTGCCACAGGCAGATGGGCGGGACATGCGGGAGAGAAGAGGCCTTGTTCACCCCGATGTGCAGGAACCTCACCCCGGCTTTGGCCAGGTGGGGCAGCGTGGCGCACGTATCCCCGGGAACGTCAGTCAGCTTGGCGGCGCGGGTGTGTTTGCCAAAACGCTGGTCCAGGCGGCGCGCCAGGCTGAGTTCATATTCGAGCATGGCCCCGCTCATCAGCTCGTGGTGAGCGGTAAAGGCATAAGCATGCCAGGTGATATCCCCACGCTGGATGGCTGATTCCAGATCGTGCACCTTTTCGGGCGGGGCTTTCTCCAAATATTCATATATCAGCCAGGAGCCTACCGTCCAGATGAACTGCTCTTCGCCCCCCGCCTGGCGCAGGAACTGGGCTGTCTGGATCGCCTGGGGGATGTATACGTTGAAGTATTCATCGATTACCTCGTGCGGCATTCCGGTAAAGCCGACGTCCAGGTGGGTCTTGAAGATAATATGAACCGTTTCAATGCGCTCATCCATTTTTCCTCGCTATTTAGAGATCTCGATCCAAAGCGGGTCGATATCTTTAATTTTCAATCCTCAATCATAAATCAGCAATCTAAAATCTTCAATCGCCAATCATCAATCGCACGGTCACGATCTGGTAAGGCTTGACCGGCACCCTGACCTGCTTACCCGCAACTTCCATCTCATGCTGGTCTTCTTCGAGCAAGTTGGTGCGCCAGGCATGCGCCACCGGGAAAGCCGCCGTGAGGGTGGCCAGGCCGCGTTTGCGCTGCGTCTCGTACAGGCGCACGATGACGCCGCGCCCATCTTCAGCCTGCTTGACTGTCTCGATCACCAGGTTAGGCAGGTCGCAGGAGACCAGCGCAGTCAAGGCTGTCGCCGGCGTTGGAACAGGCGCCGGGTTCGCCCATACGATCAGCGGATCGTTGAGGGCATAGGCCTCGGCCACGGTGGTCTCGTTCCAGCCGCCGGCGTGGGGAAGGAAACTGTAGGTGAAGCTCTGCTCACCCTGGTCAGCTTCGAAATCAGGTGTGGTGGGGGAGCGCAGCAGGCTGATGCGCATCACGTTATCGCGGATGTCGTGGCCGTACTTGCCGGTATTGAGCAGGCTGGCACCGTAGCCGCCCTCGCTCAGATCGACCCATTTCTGGGCGCAGGTCTCGAAGCGCGCCCAGTCCCAGGAAGTGTTGCGGTGGGTCGGGCGCTGGACGTTGCCCCACTGGATCTCGTAAGTCGCCGCCGGAGCCAGCACATCTACCGGGAAGGCGGTCTTGAGCAGGATGTGGCGCTCCTGCCACTGGATGGTGGTGCTGATGTCCAGGCGCGGGCTGTTGTGGCACAGCGAGATACGCTGTACATACGGGCTGTTGAGGATGCGGCGGCGCATCTCGAGCGTGGCGCGCAGCGGGCCGCTCTCTACTACCCTGACCGATTCGACCGGCTCAGCCAGCCACATTTTATCGTCGTAGGTGATATCCACGTCCCAGGCGTCAAAATCACGCGGGCGATCCTCGAAGGCCTGGAACTGGTTGGCAATTTTCCCTTCTGGCAGCACCTCGCGACCACTGCGCTTGTCGTAGACACGCCTGATATCGCCGGCCGGGTCCAGCTCGATGCGAACGAAGGCGTTCTCCAGCAAAGAAGGCGAGACCAAAAGGTCGTTCCCCACGGCGGGGGCCGGGGAGGATGTTGTACGGGAGGGTCTGAGACCCTTCCTTACATTTTTCTGAAGGGGCATAACGCTGAACGGCGCCAGCTCGCCGCCATCCAGCAGCAGCCCGCCTTCCACCACCTGGGTGACGACTTCGCCTCCATCCGTGCGCCGGTAGGGGTAGGGGTGGGTCTGAACCATCGATCGCCTCGACCCACCCCTCTCCAGACCCTCCCCGGCCAGGGATAAGCGCCCGTCCGGCCAAAAGGCCAGGTCACGGCGGGTAAAGGAGGTCGGGTTGACCAGCAGGGCTTCCCCACCGGCGCGCCCCGCAATCGCCGCCAGGGCGCCATCCCGTACCGTTTCGGCCGCCTGGCGTACCTGGGCATACTGCTGCTGCGATTCCACGTACACCGGGTCAATGCTGCTGCCGGGCAGGATGTCGTGGAACTGGTTGAGACACACCACCTGCCAGGCCTGGCGCAGGGCGTCGTGGGGATAGGGATAGGCCGGGTCGAGTGTAGAAGCCAGTGCAGCCAGGAACTCGGCGTCATGCAGCAGGAACTCGCTCTGGCGGTTGGCGCGTTTGTTGCGCGCCTGGGTGGTGTAGGTGCCGCGATGGATCTCCAGGTACAGCTCGGCGTTCCAGGTCGGCAGGGTGTCGCCTGCCTGGCTTTCCAACCGGCGGAAGAAATCACCCACCTTGCCGGGGTGGATGCGCGGCGTGGAGGGAAAATTGCCCATCTCGCGCAGGTTTTCGAGCATCTCACGCGTCGGCCCGCCGCCGCCATCGCCGTAGCCGAAGGCCATTAGCAGCGGAGCGGTCAGGCCTGGCCGCCCAGCATCCTTCTGTAGGAAGTTAGTCCAGGTGCCCATCACCTGGGCCGGCGCCACGTTGGCGTTGTAAGTGCTGGCCCAGGCCGAGCCAGCTTCTGGGGTGGTGCTGAAGTGCGTCAGCACCTTCGTCCCATCCAGGCCCTGCCACCAGAAAGAATCATAAGGCAGGCGGTTGTACTGGCTCCAACCGATCTTGATGGTGAAGAAGTATTGCATGCCGGCTTCTTTGATCAACTGCGGCAGGTTCCAGGCGTAGCCGAACACGTCCGGCAGCCACAGCACCGGCGAATCGATACCGCCGAAATATTTGCGGAAGAAGGCGCGCCCGAGCAGGAACTGGCGCGCCAGCGATTCGGGACCGGTCAGGTTGCAGTCCGCCTCGACCCACATGCCGCCCAGGGTCTCCCAACGCCCCTCGGCGACGCGCTGCTGGATCTGCTTGAACAGGTCAGGATAGTCCTGGCGCACAAATTCGTACAACTGCGGCTGGCTCTGGGCGTAGACGAAGTCAGGGAACTGCTCCATCATGCGCAGGGCGTTATGGAAAGTGCGCCCGGCCTTGCGCCTTGTCTGTCCCAATACCCACAGCCAAGCCACGTCAATGTGGGCGTGCCCGGCGGCAGTGATGTCCACGTTGAGCGCCGGACCGCAGTCTTTCACACCCCGGCGCAAAACTTCCTGCGCCTGCGGGACGCTGGCGTAAAAACCCTCCCCGAAAGGCTCGCGCGTGTCCAACACCTTGAAGGCTTCGTCCAGGGCAGTCAGCAACTGCCCGTGTGCCAGGTCGTTTTCACCCAGCACATCCGCTATGCCCAACGCAACCCGCGCCAGGGCGATGAAGTCGCGCGTGGGCTGGTCGATCTGCACCAGCGCGCACTCCTTCATCTGCAGCCGGCCGTGCGGATTGCCTTCCATCAAGCCGGTCCAGCCGTGCAGCGCCAGCAGGTGCTGCTTCCCGTCGTGCAATGAGGCGGGCAGTTTGACCTCCTGGTGATGGCGGTCGCACGAGGAATAAGACACGCCGTCCACGTAAGCCAGCGCCTCGGGGTGGCTGAAGTCGCCGGACTCGCCCAGCGGCAGGAAAACTGCCAGCGGGGCATCTTTTGGCCAGCTCGCCGGCGCCTGAAAATGGGTACGCAGGACAAAATCTGCCAACCAGGTGGCCCAGTAATCGTAAGGTTTAATCTGCTCCCAGGTCGAATCGTCCACGTCCAGGCCAACCGGGGGTTCAGCCAGCGGTTTATCCAGCGGAACCTGGAAATCCTCACGCAAGGTAAATTTCGCCATCCGGCCGGCCCAGCTATCGAAAGGCCGGAACTGTTCCCCGGTCGAATCGTCCACCTGCGCGCCAGCCGGAGGGCTGGTCAGCAGGCTGCCCAGGTGCAGGAGGCGGAAAGGCGGCAGGAGTTTTCTGCGCCGGTAGACTAACGGCTCGATCAAAGCCAGCCGTCTGGAGATCTTTTGGGAAGTGAAATGCGATTTATGGTACATAGGATCCTTTCAAGGAAAACTGACGACTCTCTTCATAATTTGTACGCTCTTTTAGCCAGCCCCACCGCCAGGTCCTCGACCATCGCTTCGGCGTCGTCCAGGTCGATCAGGTGGCGTACTACCAGGCCAGCGACCCAGTTGGCGCCGGCGCGCCGCCACAGGTCATGGCGGGCTGGGATGGAGGGGAAGGAGCGCGTGTCGTCGTTGAAACCGGCTGTATTGTACAGCCCGGCCGTCTCCATTACCTGGTCGAAGTAGCGCTGCATGCCGTTCAGGCTGTCGAAGAACCACCAGGGCGGGCCGAGCCTGACGGCCGGGTAATGCCCGGCCAGCGGCGCCAGCTCACGCCCGTAGCCAGTTTCGTCGAGGGTGAAAAGGATCAGCGACAGGCGCGCCTCGTTGCCGTATTTCACCAGCAGCGGCTGCAAATTGCGGGTGAACTCCACCGGAGCGGGAATGTCGGCGCCTTTATCGCGGCCGAAACGGGCCAAGAAGGGCAGGTTGTGGTTGCGGTAGGCGCCCACGTGCAACTGCATCACCAGGCCGTCCTCAATGCTCATGCGCCCCATCTCCATCAGCATGTGGCCCATGAAGCGGGCTGCGTCCTGGTTGTCAGCCTGGCCTCGCTGGGCGCGGGCGCGCTGGAAGATGGCTTCAGCCTCGCTCGCCGCCAACTCACCGGTGTACGGGCTGAGCGCGGCATGGTCGGCAGCCACGGCCCCCATCTGCTTGAAATACACCCGCCGGTTTTCCAGGGCCTGGATGAAAGATTTATAATCGCCCACCTCAATACCGCTCAGGCGGCTGAGGGCGGCGACCTGTTCGCTCCAGCCCGGGCGCAGCAGGTCGAGCAGCTCGTCCGGGCGGAAAGTGGGCAGGATGCGCCCTTTCCAGCCCGAGGCGCGCATGGCGCGGTGCGCCTCCAGCGGGTCAGTAGCGGAATCGGTGGTGCACAGCGCCTCGATGTTGAAGCGCTCGTACAGCGAGCGCGGTCGGAACTCCGGCGCAGCCAGCTTCTCCGCTACCTGGTCGTAGACAGCCTGGGCAGTGCGCTCGTTGAGCTTCTGGCGCACTCCGAAGACGTGATACAGCTCGTAAGTCAGCCACAGCCCGGTGGGCGTGCCGCGGAAGAGGAAGAAGTTCTCGGCGAACACTTGCCAGACCTTGCGCGGGTCAGACTCCACCTCATTACCCCCCTCCACCGGTGACGAGGGAAGGGTTGGGGGTGAGGGTCGGATGCCCAGCCTCTCCAGGGGGATGCCCTGCGAGTAGAGCATGCGGAACACGTAATGGTCGGGCTGGATGAACAGCTCAACCGGATTGCCAAAGGTGGCTTGCGGGTCGGAGAACAGGCGCGGCGACACGTGCCCGTGCGGGCAGATCAGCGGCCGGTTAGCCACGCGCCGGTACAGGTACATGGCCAGGTCGCGCTGGCGGGGATCCGGCCCGAAGATGCGCTCCTCCGGGAAGATTAATTCGTCGCCCCGTGAGAGAACCGGGACTACCTCGCGGTGCGACACTAGGCCGCCCTATCCGGCCACAGCCCATTCAGGAACTTGATCTGCTCGACCTCCTGGTAAATGCCGCCGCCGTCATGATAGTTATACTCGTAGATCTTGATCTGCTTGGGGCCCTTGTAATGGTTGTAGGCAGCAAAGATGGTCGAGGGCGGGCAAATATCGTCCATCAACCCGACCGAGAAGAGCGTCGCCGCGCTGGCCCGCGCCGCAAAATTCAGCCCATCGAAATAAGATAGGGTGCGGAAGACCGTTTCCACCTTATCGCGGTGGGTTTTGCAATAGTTGGCAATTTCAGCGTAGGGATGAGAATTGGTCAACTGTGTGGCGCGCCGGTAGGCGCACAGGTAGGGCACGTCCGGCATACTGACTTTGACCAGCGGCGAAAGACCGCTCACCGCTACCGCGATGCCGCCGCCCTGGCTGCCGCCACACGCCGCGATGCGCATGGCGTCCACATCCGGGTGGCTGGCAGCCGCTTCCAGGGCGCGCACCGCATCGGTGAAGACGCGCCGGTAATAGTAGGTCTTAGGATCCAGCACGCCGCGGGTCATGAAGCCGGGGTAATGCGGGTTGCTGCCGTCCGGCTCGGGATCGGGAGTATCGCCAGGCTGCCAGGTACTGCCCTGCCCGCGCGTGTCCATCACCAGATGAGCATAGCCGGCGGCTGGCCATTTCAGCCAGGAGACCGGGAAACCGCGCCCGCCGCCGTAGCCAATGTATTCGACCACGCAGGGCAGCGGCCCGGAGCGCTGTTTGGGCAGTTGGAACCAACCCTTGATCGGCTGCCCGGCATAGCCGCTGAAGGTGACATCGTAAGTCTCGATGGCGCGCAGGCCGAAATCTACCGGCTCGAAGCGGGCATCCAGCGGGTGCTGGCGCGCCTCGGCCAGCGTGCTCTGCCAGAAAGCATCAAAATCCGCCGGCTCATTGCGCGGCGGCAGGTAGGTCCGCAGCTCTTCAAGCGGAAGATCGTAAAAGGCCATCAGAATTCCTCCTCATCCAGAAATGGTCAAGCTGGAGAAAATTGTATCATTATTTCAAAATAACAAATCTTAACCACAAAGTTCACAAAGGGTACCAAGATGTTTTGCTTCCGTATATAATCGGGCAATGGAATCTCCCTCTCCAGCCCGCCAGACCGGGTTCCTTGATTACTGGAAAAAGAAAGCCAGGGCGCTGAAAATCCAGATCCTGGCGCTGTATTACGCCTACCGCGACCCCCGGACCCCCTGGTATGCCCGCGCTTTCACCGGCTTCATCGTCGCCTACGCCTTCAGCCCGATCGACCTGATCCCCGATTTTATCCCCGTGCTGGGTTACCTGGACGACCTGGTGATCGTCCCTCTGGGCGTGCTGCTGGCGCTTAAAATGATCCCGGACCAGGTAATGGTTGAATGTCGGGCGAAAGCCGAACAGGCCCTGGACGAAGGCAAACCGCAATTTCGCTTCATGGCTGCCCTGGTCGTGGTTGTTTGGATCGTTGTCCTGCTGGCTTTAGGGTTCCTGTTATTCGAACTATGGAAAACTCGAAGCTTATTCTCTTCAATCCCGTCATTATCGGCAATTAACCCGATCGCAGGGCAGATTCAGCGATGTGGTAAGGGCGGTTTTGAGACCCGCCCTTACCATATCGCCCCTTCTCCCCCCTTCTTTGCCGGGCTTATAATACGCCATGCGAAAAATTCATTGTTTTTTCACTATCCTTCTCGCTCTGTTCCTGGTAGGCCTGCCGGCCTGCACCCAGGCCCCGCAGGCGGCCACCCTGCTACCTTCGCCCACCGCCCAGTCAGCCACTTCCACCACTGTTTCCAACTCACCCGCCAACACCTTGGCGCCAACCCTGGCGGTCAGCTTTACGGATCCGTTTGCCTACTGCGCCGCGGTTGTTACCATCGACACGCCCGACTCCCGCTACACCGGTCCACACATGCCGGATGCCCTGTTGCAGGGGCTGAAAAAGGCTAGCGGGGCTGCCGCCGATGCGCCCAACGAGTTATTCACCAATGGCGGTTACTGGCGCTGCATGGACAGAAAAGTCTACGCCTGCACGGTGGGCGCCAACCTGCCCTGCGCCGCCAAAGCCAACACGAATAAAACACCCACCCAGGCCGAGATAGATTTCTGCCAGGCCAACCCCACTGCAGACATCCCGGCCGTGGTCACCGGACACGAAAGCATCTACGCCTGGACCTGCAAACAGGGCAAACCTCAAATCGACCAACAGGTCTTTCACGTCGATCCACAGGGCTTCAT
Organism: uncultured Chloroflexia bacterium; assembly: GCA_963820415.1. Classification (GTDB taxonomy): domain Bacteria; phylum Chloroflexota; class Anaerolineae; order Anaerolineales; family Anaerolineaceae; genus CAWFZT01. The sequence continues at coordinate 58,302 of CAWFZT010000010.1, forward strand.
CGCCGAGATCTGGTACGCCATTCCTGCCCCCATCCAATAGTGGGTTTGACTGTCATTCCTCTACTTGTTTTGTATAATGTTTATGCTCATCCCGAATGCATTTTCTGCACTCTGGCCTGAATGCAAAACTCTCCCTCTCGCCTCCGGCGTGCAATTTCTGCATCTTAGCCTGAGGACATTTTTTGCACTCTGGCCGGACTGCAAATTTCAACTCCTGGCGAACAGGCAATTTTCGCATCCAGGCAACCTGCGTGCAATTTTTGCCCCCCATGAGAATGCAAATTTTGCACAACTCCTGCGTGCAGAATTTGCACGTGATTCATTTAACTACTTAAAGTTCTTCTTTAACAACTTGGGAGCGCTGCGCCGGCGCTGCTTTTGTGAAAGCACTGATAGCAATTCCTCGGGCAGGGACAGGTTCCAATCGTAACGCGGGCTGTGCGAGGACTGCTTGTAATCTGCCAGGTCAACCTTGCCGCCCTGGTAATCCTGAAGAAAACGCAGCAGCGCCAGTGTAACCAGTTGGCTGGCCGGCAGGCGTTCCTGCTCGGCCATTTCTTTAACCCGCTGGCGCAGTATGGGAGGTAGGTCATAGGTGGCGCGCTGCTCGCGGCGGGATTGAATTTTTATCCGTTCGCGGGCTTTTTTTTCACGCTCACGGCGGGGAAGTTGGGCTTCGATCTGCTTCTGCTCCATATTGCTGAGCAGGTCGGCCACCGCCGAGTCCAGCAACGGTCGCCGCTCGTACTTTTGTTTGCGCTCAGCCATTCAATACCTCCATCATGCGTTCCAAGATCTGGCGATAGCCGCCCAGGTTCATTTTTTTATCAGAAAAACCGGTCATCGCCGGCGAATCTGGCGAGTATTCCCACAAGGTCTTTCCGTAAGCGGACGCTTCACGTACGCGCGTGTCCTGTGGGATGGGCGGCCAGACGCGCGTGTTGAAAGTCCGCACGATCTCTTTGAACTGCACCAGCGTCTCGCGCGTGGTGCGATCAAAGAAGGTGGGCAGTACGCCATAGCCCTGGAAGATGTGACCGCGCTGCGCCACCTCCCCCATGGTCAGCAGGATCTCTTTTACGCCATCGACCGCCAGGGCATCCAGACGGGTGGGGATGATCACCCAGTCGCTGGCTACCAGGCCATTGATGTGCAGTACGTCCAGCGAGGGTGCCATGTCGAGCAGGATCACATCGTAATGTGTGCTGCGCAGCAGGTCGTCCAGTATATTTTCGCGAAAGTCAGACAGGGTGATCTGGCGCTTGACTTTTTCGGTGCGCTTGTCACTGGAGAGGATATCCAGGTTGGTGCGGGCAAAGCGCACCACACGCTCGATCGGTGTTTCCAGGCAGATCAACTGGTACAGGCCGGGAGTTTTCTCCAGGCCCAGGCCGAAAGCCACGTGTCCCTGCGGATCGAGGTCGACCAACAGCACACGCCGGCCTAGCAGCGCCAGTCCATGCGCCAGGTTGATGGCCGTAGTGGTCTTTCCAACGCCGCCTTTCTGATTGGCAAAAGCGATGATTTTCATGCTGCATTCCTGGTTGCGGCCAGGCTGGTGGTTTTTTAACCAAGGGTCGCCCCTATCTATTATATAAGGGCGACCCTATATTGTCAAGCGGCGACCCTAAGGGGCGACCCTGAATATTTTATAGGGTCGCCCTATAAGCCCACCAGAGCCGCTGTAACGTATTTTTAAATTTGGGGATGGCTATGGATACACTTCGAAATATGAGGCCTTTTATGGGCAAAAAAACCTTACCTGGAATGCCGCTTGTTTTTCGGAACGTAGGGGGTGACATGTGCGTGCGTGGGCAATTGCTGTGGTTTCATAGCCATCTTATGCTCGCTCAACAGTTTGGCTTGCATAGCGGCCCGCTTTTCCAAATTCTTCTGCGCCAGCATGATCAGCCAGTAGATGATAAGGAATAACGTGATTAGAAAAGTGACCGCGTACAGCACCATCACACTCGGTAGAGAGGAGTCCGAACCGGACATAAAACTGTGCAGGGTGATGGCCAGGTAAGACACCAGGCTGAAGACGTGGATGGCGCGGAAAGCCTTCATCCCAATCTTAGTGCGTATGTAGAAAGTCACCGTTACCAACAGCATCAGGTAGAAGCCGATTACCCCAATGCCAATCCAAAATGGCCGGTAGGGTGAAATGAAAGGCACCAAGATCTGCAGCACTGAATAGGGCATGTAGCCGTCGAACAGCAGCACCCCGATGTGCAGGAAGGTGAACCCAATCGCCAGCAGAGAAATGTATTGATGGAAATCGTAGGTGAACGTGCCGTGCAGCACCACGTCGAAGATCTTACTCGCCACGCCCAGCCCCCATACCATTGAGAGCCAGATGAGTACATAGGCCACCAGACCCGAGGCGCGCGTGATATACCACATGGTCTGGATGCTGTTGGCGGAAAACAGCCAGTTCAAGAAGGCGTCCACCCGGCTGCCGGCCGGGCTGTGCAAGTACGCCGCGCCCGCTAAGCCGGCTCCCAGCAGGAGTAGCGCCCCCGCCAGCCAACCCAACGATGGCCAGGGAGTATGCAATGATTTGATGGAAGGTGATTTCATCTCAGACATCTAATTTCTCCAAACTGTGCTGCGAACCCCATAATTTCTTTTGATAATCGACGGCAATAAATTCTATGTCTCCGGCCCGGCGGGTGATCCGCTCGACTTCTTGCGGCCCACCGATGAGCAGGCTTTTAGCATACACTTCCGCCTGGGCGGCGTGGCTGGCCAGCACGGTCACGCTCAACCATTCAGTATCAGCCGGCTGCTGCGTGCGCGGGTCGATCAGGTGATGCTGCGCTTTGTTGGCCTGCTTCCAACGGCGCTTGGTAACCGCAGAAGTGGCTACCGCTCCCGCTGGCGTCTTGATTACCGCCAGCCCGCGCCCCTTACCCAGAGGGAGCGGGTCTTCCAGGGTCACCTTCCAGGCCTTCTCACCCGGCGGGAGGCCAATGAAGAAAATATCCCCACCCGCGTCAACGGCGCAGGCTTCCGTCCAGTTGGATAAGAGCAGGGCTGCCTTTTCGGCGATCCAGCTCTTGGCAATCCCGCCCAGGTCGATGCGCATTTCCGCTGGAAGGTAGATGCGGCAGCCTGGTTCGTCCAGGCGGATTTCACTGAAGCTGTGCAGCTTGGGCCGGGCCAGCACTGTCACCTGAGTGGGACCATATAGACGGATCTCATCCATCGTCCGGTCGTAGCCGGCCTGTTCGAGGGCTGCGAGGATAGACGGGTCAAACAGTCCCCCTGTCTGTCTGTAGAGTTGTAGCGCCATTGAAACTACTTCGAACATCTCTTTCGAAGCCTCAAACCAGCTGCCGGCCGAACGGTTGAGCTGTGACAATTCACTCTGGCTGGAAAAGCGGGTAAAGCGTTTCTCGCTGTCATCGATGAACTTATGCGCCAGGCTGAAGCCCGTCTCGACCGCTTCCTGCGGCCCTTCTCCTGCCAGGAGGATGCCTGTATTCATGGCTCGGAATTCGTAGGAGTGCATAGATACCTGCTCAGGAGCCACGCGTCCGAAAACTTGGGAATATATTATTGTTGGCGGCGTTATTGGTAAAAGACGGCAACGGTTGAAGGTTGACGGTCGTGTTTGGGTTGGTGAGGATGTTGTCCAGGGAAGGAATGGGCGCCAGGGTCGGCAGTGGATCCACTGCCGACGGGACCGAGACGCTGGAGAGGTTGGTTTGTGAGGAGAAAATCGACGCTGGCTTAGGGGCGTGGGATAACAGCGCCCACCCTATCAGGAAAGACAGCACACTGGTGATGGTGAACCAAATTCGTAAAGCTAACTTTAGTGGTTTCATGGATGTTTCCTTTCTAGAAGCCGTCACTCCCCCGCAGGAGCTGGATCTGCCCGTCCTGGGTGATGCGGATGATGCCGCGCTGCTGCAACGCTGTGAGCACCTGCTGGAAGACCTGAAGCTGCTGGTTGTCTTGGGCCAATTGGGCATTGGCATCATTGATCTTTTGCGCGGCCTGCTGCAATTCAGTCTGGTACTGCTGTTCCCGCGTCTGGTACTGGTTAATCAATTTTTGCATATCGGAAATGCGCTGCTCCGCCGCAGCCAGTTTAAGATCGGATGATGGGACGGACGCATTAGAAACGGTGCTGGCAGGTGAATTCAACAGCGGGACGCTGTTTGTGTTGAGCAGGGCGTTGCCACCGACGACTAACATCGCCATAGCAATAATCGCAGTGATAGCAAGTGCGAATAATAAGGCTGGGAAGGCTTTCATGAGACCTATTCTCCATTGCAGATAAGATTTATCTGTTTATCAGATGGCAGTATAGCAAACCATCATGACAATAGGATGAAATCGAGGTCAATTGGCCAGTTCTGGCATTGTCATCCAATTGTCATCTCTGAATGCTAGGCTTATGCTAAAATTCTAAATAATGTAGAGAATGTGGCACATTGGGATTAGCCGAGGTGAACACCTTCCACGGTAAATCCTAGAGAACCGAGAATGTCTTGCTATGCGGATTTTGATTGTAGAAGATAATCGCCGTTTAAGCAGTTCCTTGAAGAGAAGCCTGGGCGAGGATGGCTTTGCGGTTGACTCGGCTTTTACCGGGCCGGAGGGTGAAGAGTTCGCCGAGCTCACCGGCTATGACGCTATTATTCTGGACGTGATGCTTCCGGAAAAAGATGGTCTGGCGGTCTGCCGCGACCTGCGCAAGCGGCGGGTCAATACTCCCATTATCATGTTGACCGCCAGGGATACCGTTGAAGACCGCGTCCAGGGGTTGGACAGCGGGGCGGATGATTACCTGGTCAAGCCGTTTGCGCTCAGCGAGCTGTGCGCCCGCCTGCGCGCCCTGCTGCGCCGGGACGGGGTGGACAAATCCGGGATACTTTCTATTGATGACTTAATCCTGGACCCCGCCGTTCACCAGGTGCGGCGCGCCGGCCAGGTTCTGGAACTGACTGCCAAAGAATTTTCCTTGTTGGAATACTTTATGCGCAACCCCAACCGCCTGATCACCCGTGAGATGGCTGAATCCCATATCTGGAACTATGATTTTGAGAGCACCTCGAACGTGATTGACGTCTACGTGCGCCGTCTGCGGCGAAAAATCGATGACCCGTTTGAGCTTAAACTGATTGAAACGGTGCGCGGGGCCGGCTACCGCCTGCGGGATCCTTCGGCCATTAAAGAGACGTGGAGATGACCACCTGGTTAAAAAAGGCCCGCATGCACCTGCGTATGTTCTTTAAAAGCATCCGCTTTCGCCTGACCCTGTGGTCAACGGCCATCCTGGTCGTGATCTTGTTAGTTTTCAGTATATTCGTCTATTACCGCCAGGCGCAGTATCTGTTGGTTGACACGCGCGTCCAGCTTCTGGACCAGGCGCAGCGCCTGGCTCCGCTGTATCATTTGACCGGCCAGGCCGGGACTGGCCCTGCCAGTTCTCAACTGCCCGACCTTACCACGTTGAACAGCGGGATGCTTTCCGGCAGCGAGGCCCTGGCCGTCATCGGGGCAAATGGCAGCACAATCCAAAAGGTAGGCGGGATCAGCGACAATCTCATCCACCAGTTGATGCAAACCTGGCAGACCTCTGGACAGTTTCCTGGGGCGGTAACTTACGTTTCTTCATCGGGCGGCCTGCCCGGTCTCCACCTGGGGAACCGAACTCTTTACCTGGTCTCTCCTATTACCGATGACCGGCGTCAGATTGGCCTGATCATCTTGAGCAGCCCGATCGATCCGCGCGGGCAGCTTCACACCCTGCTGGTGACCCTGGTGCTGGCTTCCTTGGGCACTCTGGCGATTGCCTTGTTGGGCGGCTATTGGCTGGCGGCGCGCGCCATGTCTCCCGTGCACACAATCACCCGCACCGCCCGCAGCATCAGCGAAACCGACCTGCACCGGCGGCTCAACCTGGGTACCCAGGACGAGCTGGGCGAGCTGGCCGACACTTTCGACGCCATGTTGGACCGGCTGCAGGCGGCCTTCGACCGCCAGCGCCAGTTCACCGCCAATGCCAGCCATGAGCTGCGCACCCCGCTGACCATTGTCAGCCTGGAGGCAGACCAGGTGCTTTCCCGCCGGCGATCTGTTGGGGAATACGAGCGCGCCCTGGCGGTGATCAAATCTGAAAATAAATTCATGTCGCACCTGGTCAACGACTTGCTTACCCTGGCGCGCATGGACGCCGGCCAGACCCAGATGAAATTCGAGCCGCTCGATTTGAGCGACCTGGCCCTGGATGTGATCGACAGGTTAAATTCCCTCGCCAGCCGGGCGGGGGTCGAGCTGCATGTGGGTGATTTTCCGGCGGTCAGCGTGCACGGCGATTTACAATACCTGACCCAGCTAATCACCAACCTGGTAGAAAATGCCATCAAATATGCTGGCGGCCGCGGCCATCACGTGCGCGTTGAGACTGGCCAAAGGGCCATTGCCGGCCAACCTTTCGGATGGCTGCAGGTCGAGGATGATGGTCCTGGGATTCCCGCTGAACACCTGCCCTACCTGTTCGATCGCTTTTACCGGGTCGACCAGGCTCGCCCCAGACGGCCGGACGATCTGCCGGAATCTGACCAGGAAAAAGAGTTGGGAGGCAGCGGCCTGGGCCTGTCAATTTCACAGTGGATCGCCCGGGCGCACGGCGGCCAGGTGGTGGTGTATAGCGAGGTGGGCAGAGGCTCTACCTTCGAGCTGCAACTGCCCCAGGCGTATCCCGCCAAAGTGTAACCGCGGTTACACTTTCAGCGCTGCAGGCGCACCTGCACCAGCCGGCTTAGCTCGTCGATCAGGGCCATCAGGTCATCCGCCTGGCGGCGCGCCACCAGCTCGTCGGCGATCTCATCCAGCGCCTGCGCCCGTGAAAACTCGTCCAGCTCGCTCAGTGCATTAGCAAACCGCCGCAGCCCACTCACCGCAATTCGCCCGGGCTGGACCAACCCCCCAGACGCCTGGGCGTGCGACCTAGCCGTTTCCTCCGCCGGGCGCGCCAGCTCTTCCACCTCGTCTGAGGTCAGGTTGTTACGGATGCTCAGGCGCAGCATGCGCTCGCGCTGCTCCTGCGGGGTGGCCAGGATTGGGCGCAGTACGCGTTCGGGCAGGCGGTAGCGGTCGGCCAGCTCCAGCAGCGGGGTGGGTAGCTTGAGCACGTTGAGCAACTGCACCATGCGCGGCCGGGTCAGTTGCATAATTGGGGTAACCCGCTCCCACAGTCCCTCCGGCATGCGCTGCGCCTGCGCCCGGCGGAAATAAACGAACTCGTCCGTCAGCCCAGGGTCCGGCTGGATATCCAGCTCAGCCAGGATCAGGGCGGCGATTTCACACGCTTGACTGACCGCCGAGGGGGTCTCGGCGTGGCGGTTTTCCAGCACCTGGCGCTGGCGCGTTGGGTGTGACACTACTTCCACGCGCAGCCGCGGCTCCTCCTGGCTGTGCCCGGCGACCGTGCGAAGGCAGGCCGCCCAAAAACGCCGCTCGCCTGTCTCGATTAGAAAAATGTAGCGCCCATCTGAGGAGGATATCCACGTCCCGGTGATGGCTTTGATCTGGCCGTGATCCTCGAAGGATGCGCCCATCGCCAGCAGCCGGTCTATCTCGGCCTGGTAGCCGCGCTCGCCGCGGGCCAGCGCCAGCCATTTGGCGGCTGCCTGGTAGCAGTCGATTTGCCCACTGAAGAAGGCGTTACGCAGCGGGTGCGGCAGCAGGTGGCGCGGCTGGAAGCGGTCGGGCAGCATCTGGCTGGGTTTCAGCCGTTCGATGCGCTCTACCTCGGACAGTTTCTCTTTAGGCGGTAGGGGCATCTTTGCCTGGGGGGCTTGACCCTGCAAAGAGTCGCCAGGGTGGCTAACCGGGAAATCATCGAAAGCGCTGGATCGTTTGCGGGAACCAGGAGACATAGGCGTCCTCCAAGAAAAGTCGGGCGGGTTTAGATGCGGGGCCCCTCCGGCCAGGTCATCTCCAGCACCGCCCCTACCAACTGGGCGTATTCCTGCGTGGCGCGCGAGCTGGATGCCAGTTGCCTGGGCCGGCGCTGGCGCGGCGGACGGTAAGTGAAGACATCCATGTGGCTGGAATGGGCATAAGCCAGGTCGGTCGATTTGTGGATGGTCGGCAGCACCTGCCCGGGATAGCGTTTGTCCAGCTCGGCCAGGATTTCCTGCGCTTCACTGCGCTGCTCGTCGCACAGCGTGGGCAGGTAACCCATCATCTGCAGGTCGGGACAGAAGTGCATGCGAATGGCTTCGATGGTGCGCTGCAGCTCGCGCAGCCCAGACACGCCCAGGTAGCTGGTCTCGACCGGGATGAGCACGTGCGTGGCCGCCACCAGGGAGTTGATCAACAGGTCGCCGGTATTGGGCGGGGTATCGATGATGATATAGGCAAACTGGGATTGGATAGCCGCCAACGCCCGCGCTAAGCGTGTCTCGTTGGCCATCAGGCTCGGCAGCCTCATGCCGGTTTCCAGCATGGCTGGGCGATTGCCGGGAATGAAGAACAGGTTGGGGTGGTGGGTGGATTTACGCAGCATACGCTGTACCGAAGGAGGGGGCGTTTCAGTCAGCAGCGCCGCCAGCGACTCGCTCGCTTTGGCGGTATGCTGCTCGAAGGCGGATGCCAGAAGGGCGTGCCCTTGCGGGTCCATGTCGACCAGCAGCACATGCCCCCCTGGCCCTTCCTGCTCGATCAGGCACAGCGCCAGGCCGGCGGCCAGGTTGACGGCGGTGGTGGTCTTCCCGACGCCCCCTTTTTCATTGGCTATGGTAATGGTGATGGCCATTTATATTCCTTAATTCCTTTGTAACCCTTTTCCCTGGGAGTTGATGGCCTTGGATACTAAGAAGTCGCTTATAATGCCAATATTAGCATAAGTTTATATTTAAAACAATATTAATAAGCTAATTACCTAGGTTTGAGGATATTAATACGCTAATTCTATTGAAAAATAACGCGAATCATGTAATAATTATCTCATTGCGGGAGGAAATTGCCAATGGTTAATCCGATCAGTGACGAGGAGTGGCGCCTTGTGCGCCTGGAACGTTTTGGTTTGAAGGAGGACCCCTTCAAGCTTTCGGCGGATCCCCGCTACCTCTACCTGGGCCCGGAGCACCTGGCTGTCTACCGCCAGGCGCAGGGGGTAATCACGCGCCGCCGCGGCCTGGCCCTCATCACCGGAGAAATGGGCATGGGAAAAAGCTCGCTGGCGCGGCGGCTTTACGACGTCTACGCCTCTGATGAGGAATCGATGGTCATTTGTTACATCCATACGGCGGCCTTCAAGTCAGCCATGGACGCCGCCCGGCAGATATCCATGCCCCTCAAGGTGCCACTCCAGCGCAGTTTCCAACGCCAGATGGAAGAACTGGAACGGCGCATGGTGATGGCGTATACCTCCCACCAGAACGTGGTGATCCTGCTCGACGATGCCCAGCGTATGGAGAGCGAAGCCCTGGAGGTGATCCACCGCCTGTACAACTTCGACTACGACGCCAAGGTGGTGCAGATCCTGGCCTTCGGCCAGAGCGAGATGAACAGCCTGTTCGAGACTGACAAATCGGTCAACGCCCGGGTTTTCGTACGCCTGGTCCTGCCGCCCCTCACCTTGGCCAGCGCCCTGCAGATGGTAATTTTCCGCCTGCGCGTGGCCGGGCGCAATGAGTCGCTGATCAACGACGACGCCTTCGAGCTGCTCTATGAGAGCTCCCAGGGTGTGCCGCGTGAAATCATCCGCCTGTGCGCCCTGGCCACCGACGACCTCTTGCTCAGTGACGAGAACGCTATCAGCCTGAATATCATTCGCGAGGTGATCAAGAAATGAGTCCGACTACTCCGGTTGAAGGCAGCGCCGCTAAATCGGCCTGGGTGCAGCTTTACGAAGCCCGCAACATCCCTGTGGAGGTGCAAACGCGTTCGCCCGGTCGTCCCCCCGGCCCGGTTCCGCGCCATAAAGTGGGCATGACCCTTTCGCAAGGGGAAATTGCTGAGATCGAGGTGTGGCAGGAGCGTTTATCGAGCCTGCTGCACCGTAAAATCTCCATCGGGGAGACGGTGGGACTGCTGGCGCGCCTTGCTACTGCCCGTTTTGCCGCTATCTCTGTTCACCAATCTCCCCAGGCCCTGGCGGAGCTGGTGGAAAAAATGATCGGCCAGGAATAATTATTTCTTCCGATAATCCCCCTTATTTATGGAAGAAAATATCCAAAGAAAAGGCAAATTTATACGGAAAATAGCCATATATATGCCCCTTTCCTCGTGGAAACGCCACAGGTGGGGGATTATTTTCGAGGAAGGGAACTCCATCATGGCCCCCCCCTCCTCTGATCGAAAAGGATGACATTTTGCTCACACAAGCCTCGCTCCGCATCAAAAACGCCATAGACAGTGGGCGTATAACCGTCGACCTGGTTACCGGCAGCGTATCGGGCGCCAGGGGTAAGCCGCTCAAGCCCCGCCTGGACCGCTTTGGTTACCGGATGGTCAGCTTCGCCGGGGATTATTCCTACGTGCATCGCATCGTGGCCTATGCCGCTTTCGGTGAGCGCGCCCTGGAACCCGGCATGCAGATTCGCCACGTAAATGGCTTGAAGGAGGACAACCGCGCCGCCAATCTGTCTATCGACACTACTCCGGGCAACCAACGCCAGGCGCGTGAGGGGGGTCCGCGCCTGGCCGGCATGCTGTGGAAAGTGGTCGACCCGGCGGCAGGCAAGACTGTCGCCCATTTTATTTCGCAGGAGCTGGCCGAAGAATATGCCTTTTTCAAATTTGGCAGCCGCCAGGCCGCTCGCCTGCGCCAGCGCCTTCATTAACAGGAGCTATTATGACGGATGAAATTTCGGTCTTTCGCCCCGCCCACGAGCGCAAACTGCTCTTCCGCGGCAAAGAAATCGCTACCGCTGACCTGAAAGACGGCCAGGGTTACGTCTCCGTGCGTTCCCTGTGCGAAGCTTTCGGCCTGAACGCCGGTGGGCAGCGTAAACGCCTGATGCGCCAGCAGGGTTACTTTGAACCCTTTACCGCCACCATTCTTCTCTCTACTTCCGGCGGAGCCCAGCCGGCCCTGTGCCTGATGGCCTCGGCTGTACCGCTTTTCCTGACCGGCGTTGAACTGGAGCGGGTAGAGGATGAAGACTCCCGCCAACTGCTCAAGGCCTTCCTCGACGAAGCTCACACAGTGCTGGCCGAGCACTTTGGCATCAGCGAGCGCGGCGAGCTGCAATTCTTGCGCGAATCGATCGCCCGCATGGTCGCCGAGCAGGAATCCTTCGAGGAGAGTCTGTCAAAAAAAGTTGACGCGGAGTTGGCTGAGCTGCGCAGGACCCAAGAGGAAAAGGTCCAGCAAATCCGGGAGGCCTTTGGCAACCTGCGCCAGCAGGTGACCCGCATCGAGGCCGTGGCCGGGCCCAAGGCCCGCCTGACCCCCGAACAGCTAGGTCAACTCCGCGAAGTGGTAGCCACCCTGGGCAGCCTGCTGCAGGAAAGCGGCGTGGCTAAACCTTACCCGGGAATATATATGGATATCACTCGCCTGACTGGCGTCAGCCGGTCGGAAGACATCCGCCAGGAAGATTTCCGGGCGGTGGTCGAGTTCTTGGAAGAGCAGGTGCGTGCGCTGGCGCGCGCCACTCACGCCCGCCCACTGTCTACTCCACGGGAGAGCTAGCCCAGGCCCGAGGAATACTCGCATGGAACCCACCCTCCAAACCCAACTGCCCGCCTCTCCGGCTCCCAGCTACCAGGAAGCCTGGGATATGGTGTTGGGCCAGTTGCGCATGGAGATGTCCAGGGCCCAGTTTGAAACCTGGGTCCAGCCGCTGCGCCCGCTGGGCTACCAGGAGCGGGTTTTCAGCCTTGGGGCTTTCAACCCTTACGCCCGCGATTGGGTGGAGAACCGCCTGAAGAGCCGCATCACCCGCCTGATGGAGGGTATGTATAATGAGGCTGTTACCCTGCAGGTGGTAGTCGGCAACGCCTTCTACCGCCCTGGGGAGGCGCCCGCCGCTGCGGCCCTGCCAACCCAGGCGCCGGCAGGCCCTGACCCGCTCGCCGCCGCATCCCCGCAGGCGGCGGCCGAGCCGCCTCCGCTGACCAAAAACCGTAAGGTGATGCTGCAGCGCGCTTATGGCACCGAGCGCGCCCGCGTCATCCAGCCTGAGCGCGGTATGTTCGTCACCCTCTATTTCTTCGAAAACTGGCTGCCGCTGATCGGACATTCAGCCGTCGCCATCATCCTGGCGGCGCGCACCCTGTGCTACTGGAACCCGATGACCGGAGAGCTGCGCAACGAGGTGGAGACCGAGATGGGCGAGCTAGCACGCCGGGCGGCGGTCAGCGTGCGCACGGTCAAGGATGTGCTCAACACTGAGCTGGTGCAGCGCTACTTCCTGCGCTACAAGGTGCGCCGCATGATGACCCCTAACGGCGTGCGCACCGCTGGCATCCTCCTGCAGGTGCGCATGGACGACCCGCTCACCCCTGAGGACCAAGCCGCCTACAGCCAGATCGAGGAAGAACGCTGGTATTCGGCGAGTTTCGATGACGAGAAAGCGGAAGAGTAAGCGGCGGCTCGCTTCAGTTCATCTCGGCTGCCCGGCTGGAATCGTTCTGGCTGATTTTGGCCAGGCGTGGCAGCAGGCACATTTCCCGCCCGTACAGGCGCATTACATCTGCCACCAACTGGTTGGCTGTCTCAGCTTCCAGCAGGGGTTGCTTTTCGTTGGGTGGGAGTTGCAGCAGTGCAGCCGCCAGATAGACCAGCATTAGCGGCTCGTCCGGAAGCTGAAGGCCGGCCAGGTCCATCTCATCGCCGACCAGCGGGGTGATCAGGCGCAAGTAAGACACCACCTGCTGCTTCAGCGGCGGTAGTTTGCGCAGCAATTGCAGGGTGTGCGGATGCTCCAGTAGCCAGGTTTCAACTTTCCCCAGCAGGTAAGGCTCTTTGTAATCCAGTTCGAGGATGCGGAAGCGCTCTTCCCCCAGTACGGTCAGGTCGAGCGTGCCATCCCTTTGATGTTCCGTGTGGGCAATCCGCGCCGTGCAGCCGGTAATATAAGGTTCGGCCAGGGACCCCATAGCTTCATCGCCCTTGCGGATCAGCACCACGCCGAAGGGCTGGTTGCGTTCCAGACAGCGTTTGATCATCAGACGATATCGCGGTTCGAAGATATGCAAGTGCAGCGGCATGCCCGGAAAGAGCACTGTGAAGAGAGGAAAGAGGGGCAGTTCGTACATCTGCTCTCGATTGTAGCGATTTTTAGCGTGAAAAGCAGGCCTGTGTATAAGGCTGGGCAGCTAATTAATTTTATTGAGCCCAGCCGGGAGGATATAAGTAAATGATGGGAACGCCTGCCGATCTGTCATTTTGACGCTTCCCTATACGGGGTTTATATAGAAGACAAAAATAGCCTATAATCTATACAAAAGGAGAACAAAATTTCGTCATGGAAGGGAAAAAAGGTAATCCAACCACGATCGATGAATACATTGCGCAGTTTCCGGAAGACGTGCAGCATATTCTGGTCAAGATCAGGGCGGTGATTAAAGAATCCGCTCCAGAAGCCGTGGAAAAAATAAGCTATCAAATGCCAGCTTTTTATTTAAACGGCAGTCTGGTCTGGTTCGCCGTTCATCAGCATCATATTGGATTTTATCCAAGGCCATCCGGAATTGAGGCATTCAAAGAAAAACTATCAGCTTATAAGTGGGCAAAAGGGTCGGTGCAATTTCCGCTGGGTGAACCCATGCCCTATGAATTAATCAACGAGATCGTAAAGTTCAGGGTGGCAGAAAACCTAAAAAAATAGCGGTTAGCCAGGGTCGCCCCTTAGACGAGATAAGGGGCGACCCTGCGACACCGTGAATTCCCACCGGGAGTACGCTGGCGCGCTGGCGCGCAGGTGTACAGGGTTGGGCGGGGATCAAATTGACTTTCCCCGGGCCACTGGCTATACTAAGTAATTAGGTATAAATTACCTAAATATATTAGGAAATAATATCGCATTATGTTAGAACAACCCATTCTTCCGGCCCTGCCGGACTCCCAAAAAAGCGGGGGCAGCCAAACGGGACCGGCCGCTCAATATTTTACCAACGACCCGCCGGGACGCTCCCCCGAACTGGGGGGGTATAAATGGAGGGTGCTTAGCACGGTCATCTTCGGCATCTTCATGGTTATCCTCGACACGACGGTGGTCAATGTCGCTTTCCAAACCATCCGCACCGATTTCGGCGGCAGCCTGGCAGATGCGCAGTGGGTGATCAGCATTTACGTGTTGGCCCTGGGCATCATCACCCCCCTGGCCGGCTTCCTGGCCAACCGTTATGGCGCCAAGAAGATCTATCTGGGTGGTCTGAGCCTGTTTGCCCTGGGCTCATTGATTTGTGGGCTGTCGCCCAACCTGAGCCTGCTGATCGTCGCTCGCGCTATCCAGGGCGCCGGAGGTGGGGTGGTTCTGCCGTTAGGCATCGCTTTGCTGCTGCAGGCTTTCCCGCCGCGCGAGCAGGGGACGGCCCTGGGCATCTTCGGCATCGCCGCCCTGGTAGCGCCGGCTGTCGGCCCCATGCTGGGCGGCTGGCTGGTTGACCAGGGTCTGTGGCGGGTGATCTTCTTCCTCAACCCGCCCATCGGACTGACCGGCGTGTTGCTCGGCCTGCGTTTCTTACGCAGCCATGAGGATCCCGTGAAGCCGCGCTTCGACCTGGGCGGAGTGATCACCTCGGTGATCGGCTTCAGCGCTATTCTCTATGCCACCTCAGTGGCCGCCACGCTGGGCTGGACGTCGCCCATCACGTTGGTCTGCTTTGCCGTTGGGGCGCTCGGACTGGTTGCCTTTGGATTGGTCGAGCTGTTCTGGGCCAAAGAACCGCTGCTGGACCTGCGCCTGTTCGGCAACCGCACCTTTCTAAACGCCAGCCTGTTGGGTTACGTCAGCACGGTGGCGCTGTTTGGGGCTGAGTTCCTCATGCCGATCTACCTGCAGGCGCTGCGCGGGCGCACCGCCCTGCAGACCGGGATGATCCTGCTGCCGATGGCCATCACCGGGGGCATCTTCGTCACCCTGTCCGGACGGATCTACGACAAGATTGGCCCGCGCCCGCTGATGGTGGCCGGTTTCCTCCTGCTGGTGGTCAATACCTGGCAGCTCTCCCAAATTCGCGCCGATACGACCATCGCCTGGATTCTCTTCTTACTGGTGCTGCGCGGCATGGCCCTGGGTATGACCGTTCAGACCACCATGGTGACCGCCCTGTCGGTGGTGCCCAGGCAGGACCTGGCGCGCGGTTCCTCGCTGACCAACGCCACCCGCCTGGTGATCCAGTCCATCGGCGTGGCCGTGCTGGCGACCGTGCTGACCAGCACGCTTTCGGCGCCGGTCGTGGCGCTGCAGCAGGACCCGCCTGCTCCCGTCGCCGGTCAGACCGCTTCCAGCAGCCACCCGCTGGGACTCTGTGAGGTCTCTGCCGTCACCCCATCCGGCAGCCAGCCGCCGGTCCTGCTCGCCAGCCTGGTTGTGCCAGCCTTG
The DNA here is from genome assembly GCA_963820415.1 of uncultured Chloroflexia bacterium. GTDB lineage: Bacteria > Chloroflexota > Anaerolineae > Anaerolineales > Anaerolineaceae > CAWFZT01. The sequence goes on from CAWFZT010000010.1 coordinate 73,823, forward strand.
AAGAGTGATAGTATCATCAACCTGGCCTGCCAGGAGAACATCGCCGGCTTCGAGCGCGCCTACACGGTCACCTTCTACGCCGCTGTCCTGGCGGTCCTGCTGGGTCTGCTTTTGCCCGGCTGGCCGGGCAAATGGATTGGCCGGAGATAGACCAGGGGGCGGTATAATTTAATTCATCCTATCCCATGGAGGAATCAAAAATGGACACGTTTGAATTTTTCCGCCGTTTGATGGCGGCTGCTCACCATCAGCTCGACGCCTCGATGAAAGATACCACCGCCGAGCAGTTCAACTGGGCCCCAGAAGGAACTGCCAACCCGATCAGCGCTACCTTTATCCACTGCCTGAACTCGGAAGATTTCTTCGTGCAGGTGATCCTGCAGGGTAAGCGGCTGCTGTGGGAAGAAGACGACTGTATGGAAAAGACGGGGGTGAAGAAAACGCCTGGCTATGGCGGGGATTGGGAAGAGTTCAAACATATGCACGTGGAGATGGGGCCGCTGCAGGATTACCAGCAGACGGTGTGGGCTGCCACGGATGTTTACCTGCAAACGCTGACTCCCGATGATCTGGAGCGCAAGGTGAAGTTCGCCGGTGGAGAGCGCAGCGTGGCCGATATGCTGATCTTGTCGGCGAGTTATACGTTGAGCCACGCCGGTGAGATCTCCGCTCTGAAGGGAATGCAGGGGGTGAAGGGATTGCCGTACTGACATTCAGAAATTATCTGAAAATAAGGCGAATTTTTTCCTTAGATTCCCCCATCGGCTAAGGTTTTACTTTTCTACGGCGGCGGCAGGTACTGGTGCGGGTTTTGCCGCGCTCCATTCAGAATCATCTCAAAGTGCAGGTGCGGCCCAGACGAATTGCCCGTGCTGCCTACGTTGCCAATCACATCTCCCTTATACACGCTTTGGCCGCAGCCGGCGCGCAACTGGCTCTGGTGAGCGTACAGCGTCTGCCAGCCATTGCCGTGATCGATCACGATCACGTTGCCGTAGCCGTAGTTGTTCCAGCCAGAATAGACCACTACCCCGCTGTCGGCCGCGTAGATAGCGTTGCCTAACTGCCCGGCGATGTCGATCGCCATATGGTTGATCGCCGGTTCGAAATCGAAGCCTGACACCCAGTACTCTATGGTCGGCCATATGAACGAGCCCGTGCCGACTGCCCCAGTCATCACCTGCCCGCAGAAGCCTGGGCCGAAAATCTTGGCGGCGGCCGGGTTGGTTCTCGAAATGGCTCCGCCGCTCCAGGAAATCATCTCGCGTACTCCGCCGGGGACGATGATCCAGGCGCCGTCCTTGATCGGAGGATGGGCCATATCCGTGATGGCATTTTTATCGATGTGGTTGCCCGGGAAATCCAGGATATCTTCGGGCTTGACCCCGAAGAAACTGGCCACCTTGTTCAGATTGTCCAACGCATGCCACTGGTAATAAACCCCGTCTACCGGCAGTATGTTCAAGGTTTGGCCGGGTCTGAGCTGGTGGGGATCGTCGATCAGCGTGTAATAGTTGCCCCACAGGATCGTTTGCGGGTTCAAATCGAATTTTTGGGCGATGCCAAACACCGTATCGCCCGGCTGGACCACGTAATCGACGATCTCAAAGCGCGGCCTGGATGGCAGGACAGTATGCGGCTGGGCCTGGCGGGCGATGCCGTTCGCCGCTGGTGTGGCAATTGCGGCGATTGCCGTGGTTGCCAGCCCGTCCAGGTTAACCGGCGCGGTAACAGCCGGCAGGGTCGGGCTGGTTTTGGCCGCGACCACAGAAAGCGCCGGACGGCTGCGGTACCACCAGGTAAAACCGATCACCAGGAGGCTGGCCAGCAGCGTGATTGAAATCGATAAAACCTGTCCCTTATTGCGCAAGATAGTTTGGAAAAACTGTTTGAGCAGTCTAATGAGCACGCATCCTCAGCAATAAACGCCATTCACTGGCAAGGGGGATTCTACCCCAGGAATGAAAATACGGCTATGGAGAGACAGACCACGCCTGCCTGGTTGGTGGTTATAATCGCTGTCGCGATTTCACACATTCGAGTATGATTAACTTGATTGGCAGGATCTAATTATTTTGAGGGAAACTAATCGTTGTTGTGCCCCAATAGAGACAAGGACAGGATATGGATGAAGCAGGTGAAAGCACAATTGTAGCATCTTTTTCTAAGAACAGCCGGGAAATGATCTGCATGGGAGTCAGCCTGTGGCAAGGGAAACGGCGCCTGTTTGTGCGCCTGTATGCACAGACGCCAGAGGCAAAGCAGCCGGTGCCGACCAAAGAAGGCGTAACGCTGCCGGTGGAACAATACCAGGCTCTGCTGGAAGGCGTGCGCGCCCTGGCCGCAGTGGGCGGCAAAGAAGTCGTCACGGCCAAAATCCCCAAGAACAAGTCCCAGCAGGTATGGGTAGGCGCCAATCATTACAAGGAAATGCCTTTGCTGTACATCCGCACTTATGCTGCTTTCACCGGCAGCCAGGAGCTCAAGCCGGCCAAACAGGGCGTTTCGATCCGCGCCGAGCTGTACCCGAAGCTGCTGGAAGCGGTGGAAAAGTTGGGGAAGGCGCTCGAGGAAAAAAAATAAATTTTCTCACTCTGGCAAATTCCTCGCCTTTTCCTGCAGGGCCATCTCTTCATCTGTAACGGCTTCGATGGTCAGGCCGTGCGGTAAGGGGTGACCCTGCGCATCGGCATGGATGAAGGTGATGAAGCCTTTGATCACCACTTCCCCTTTTACTTTGGTCTCGATGAAGGCGATCAGGCTGGTGCGGCCGGCGTACACGATGCGGCTGTCGAAGCAAACGATCTCGCCCAGGTGCACCGGGCGGCTGAAAAGCATGCCGTGGATCTTCAGACAGACGATGTTTTCGGGTTTGGTCAGGCTGGCCGCCGCGATAAAGCCCAACTCGACGAACCATTCAGCGCAACGCCCCGCATAGAGCGTACCGTGATGGTTGAGATCCCCGCTCATCACCACGTGTTGGGTAATATAGGTATTGATATTCATGCATCCCTTCTCCCTGTATTTATCATATCATACAGGAGGTTATCATGAAACCGCCCGACAACCTGTTATCTCACCCCAACCCGGCCGTCGGTTACACTGAAGCGCTCGAACGCCTGGCCGTCCTGCAAGCCAGGGATGGCCCCGCAGTCCACCCGCGTGGGCATACCCTGTTCCTCACCCATGGCGCAATCACCGGGCGGGTAGTGGTATGGTTCCACTTTATCTCCTCTTATCAGTGTGTATCTCCGTCCACACCGCCCTGACGGGCTGTGACAGGGTCTGTGGTTCCTTCTTCTTTTCTTTGCAGGATCCTTACCTTGGATGCTGGTAAAATTAAACGCGGTTCCCCATTAAACATCTCGCTCCTTTGAAAGGGTATTTCCATGGCCCAAGCTGCAGAAGTAAAGCCGAAAGACTCCGCTTCTCTGTCCTCCTCACCCGCCGGGGAAGCACTGGGCCTTTACGAGTTCAAAATCACACACCCTGGAGGAGCGGCGCGCCACCGCCCTCAGCCCGCAAAACAGGTGGCTTGCCTGGCCGGAATGGCTGATTGCCGCAGGGGTGTTCGCCGTTGCCATGACCCTCTACGTGCGTACCCTGGCGACCACCCTGCTGCTGGGCGACTCGGGTGAATACCAGGTGCTGTTCCACACCGTCGCGCTAACCCATCCCACCGGCTACCCGATCACTGTCCTACTGGGCCGGCTGATCACCCTGCTGGTGCCGATCGGCAGCTTTGCCTACCGCGCCAACCTGGTCTCGGCCATCTGCGGTTCGCTGGCGCTGGCGTTGGTTTACCTGATGGGGTGCGTGTTGAGCGGGACTTCCTCTCATATTGGAGGGACACGCATTGCCGCCCTGGTAGGCCCGTTGGCATTAGGATTGGGCCAGTTGTTCTGGTGGCATTCGGTGATCGCCGAGATGTACACTCCTTCTGCGGCGATGATCGCCCTGGTGCTCTTGCTGTTGGCACTGTGGCGCAGAAGCGGTAATCCCAAGCTGCTTTTTTGGGCTGGATTGGCGGGCGGGCTGGGGGTGGGTATTCATTACACCACCCCGATGATTGCGCCGGCGGTGCTGTTTTACCTGGCGCTGACCGCCTGGCGCAAGGTGGACTGGCACAGCGCCATCGCCGGGGCGCTGCTCGGCCTGGCGGTGACAATACTGGCGTTCTTCACCATCGACGCACTCAACACCCCCAGCAGTTACTTTCACGCCGTGGTGGAACCCAGCGTGAGCGTCCTCGACCTGACCCCGGCCCAGTACGCCTCGCCGTTTGGCCGGATTGCCTACGAGCTGGCCGGCCGGCAGTTCCAGGGCGAGCTGCTCAGCCTGCCTGAAGCCAGGGTGATCGAAAATGTGAAAATTTATTTCGGCACGCCCATGGGCGTGCGGGACAACTTTGCTCGGCGTGTGCTAAGTCTGGCCGTGTTTGGCATGCTGGCTTTGCTGTTCTTCAAACGCCGCGCAGAGATGCGCCGCTGGCCTGAGGCGCTGCTGCTGCTTTTCGCCTGGGCGGTTATGCTGTCTTTCATCGTCAATTACGACATCAGCGACATCTACCAGTTCTATGTGCCCACATTCGTACCCCTGGCCATCGCCGTCAGCGTGGGCGCCGCCAGCCTGCTCGACTTGTTGGAGTGGCTCATCCGGAAGATTCCTGCCCTGCCGTGGAAAAATGGACTGGCCGCAGGCGTCACCTTGCTGGCCGGCCTGGTGATCATCGCCGGGGCGGTGCAGCCGGATGTCCCCTACTTGCAAAAGTCTTGGAAGGCGCACCGAATCACCTTCCTGGACTTTACCGATTACAGCTCTTACCCTTATCCGGTGGATGACCCGGAATATCCCTACCGCAATGCCGAGCAAATCATCGACCAGGTGGAAGACAACGCTATTATCTTTACCGATTGGAGCATGGTCTACCCGCTCTATTATGTGGCGCACGTCGAATAGGGTCGCACAGGCATTTCCGTCCACGAGACCTATCCGGCTATGACGCCCAAGCCCTTCGCCGATACCGCCGTGCAGTACGTCAACGACAATTACGGCACGCGCCCGATTTACTTTTTGATTTTCGAGGATACCCGCCTGTCGCGGGACTACAATTTTGCTACAGTGGACGCCTCGCTCAACCTGATGAGATTGGAGAAAAAGTAAAATTTGTCAACCGCCAATAGAAATTTATCCCTAAAACCCAATTCTCTGGACTGGCCGGATTGGCTGATCGCCGCAGGGGTTTTCGCGGCTGCCATGGCCCTCTACGTGCGTACCCTGGCGACCACCCTGCTGCTGGGCGACTCGGGTGAATACCAGGTGCTGTATTATACGCTGGGCCTGGCCCACCCGACCGGCTATGCGGTCCTGATCCCCCTGGCAAAGCTGATCACCCTGCTGGTGCCGGTGAGAGACGCCGCCTACCGGGGCAACCTGGTTTCGGCCATTTTTGCCGGCCTGACTCTTGCGCTGCTTTATTTGCTTGGGCGGGTGTTGAGCGGCAGGCGCCTGGCCCCCCTGGTGGGCGTCACGGCGATGGGCCTGTACCGGCTGTTCTGGTGGCACGCCGTCATAGCCGAGTCGATCACGCCCGGGACGGCTATGATCGCCCTGGTACTGCTGTTGATCGTGCTTTGGAAGCGCGGGGATGGCAGCCCCTGGCTGCTCTGCGCGGCCGGGTTGGCGGGTGGGCTGAGCCTGGGTATCCATACCGTCGTAGCGCTATCGGCCCCAGCGGTGCTGCTTTACCTGGGCCTGACAGCCATTGGTTGGAAAAAAGGCTGGCCGGCCTACCTGAGGGCCTGGCTGCTGGCTGGCCTGGGTGGTTTGGCCGGTGTGACGCTGACCCTGGTCAGTTTTTTCACCCTCAATGCCCTCAATTCTCCTACCAGTTTTCTCAACAGCATCGCCCCTCAGATTGGCTCGTGGGGCATGACCATGCAGCAGTTCCAGTCGCCCTTCGTGCGCCTGGTGTACCTGATGGGCGGTAAGCAGTTCCAGGACGCCATGTTCACGCTTCCGCATGAGCGGGTGATGCAGAACGTCGACCGTTATTTCAGCGCCCTCCAGCACGACTTGCCCGGCCTGGTGCCGGTCCTGGCGGTTTTTGGGTTGTTGATGATGTTCGTGTACCGGCGCAAGGGCGAAAGATACCGCTGGCGCGAGGCGCTGCTGCTGGCGGCTGCCTGGCTGGCGATGCTGGTGTACATCGTCAACTATGACATCGGCGACATCTATACCTATTACAGCCTCAGCTATGTGCCGTGGATTGCTGCGGCAGCCGCGGGGGTTGGCGGCCTGCTGGACATGCTGGTTTTCATTTTTGCTCCCCTCTTTAAAGGCGCCCGAGCCGCCGCTGAAAATAATAGCCCCTCCAGATGGATCCAGGCGGCTAATCTATTCCTCCAGGCCGCCCTGGTCGCCGGACTGTTGTGGGTGGTGGTGTCGCCATCCGCCAGCACCATCGCCTACTCCTGGCGTGGGCGTCACATCACCTTCCTCGATGGAACACGTTACGCCGATTATCCTTACCCGGTCAACGACCCCGGTTGGCCGCACGAATTCGCCAGGGCGCTTGCCGCCCAGGTGGAAGATAATGCCATCGTCTTTACCGACTGGGGTACGCTTTACCCGGTCTACTACGTCACCTACATGGAGCAGGGCCGCACAGGCATCGAGGCGCACGAGATGTACCCCGCCGGCAGCGACGGCAAGCTCGAGGATACTGCGGTGAGCTACATTCTGGCCAACCTGGGCAGACGCCCGCTGTATTTCACCCAGGTGGATGACGTCCTGTCGCAGGACTATAGCTTTGTCGAGGTAGATTCGCAATTGCCGCTGTACCGGCTGGAGAAGAGGTAGTCTGCGTGCAAACGCCAGCGAATGAATTCGCAGGCTGAGATTAAATCAAATTCGCTAACACCCTTGGTGTAGTGGACCCCAAAAACTGGACACTCCCCTTAGGGGGAGGTAGACTAGGAGAAAGAGGTCCACAATGGGAAATCGCAGGAAATTTAGTGCCGAATTCAAGGCCAAAGTTGTCTTAGAGTTGCTACGTGGAGAAAAGGGCCTGTTGGAGGCCAGCCGGGAATACGAGATCAAAGATACGGTACTCTCACGCTGGAAGCAAGAGTTTCTGGAACGAGCGCCGGAAATGTTTTGCCAGGGAGAAGCCAATACAGGGCATCGGGAACAGGAGCGGATCGCCGAGTTGGAACGCCTGGTGGGGCGTTTGACGTTGGAACTGGACATGGCAAAAAAAGTATTCGGGTACTCCAGCTCAGCCGGGAAGGGAAACGGGTAGCGGTGAAAACGCTGAAGGAGTGGCATGCCAGTCCGGTAGAAGCGGCCTGTGAGCTGCTGGAATTGCCGCGCAGCACGTTTTACTACCGAAGCCGAAAGGGGCAGGATAGCCAGTTGATGGCCGACCTGCGGATGGTGGCCGGGCAGCATCCGACCTACGGGACACGGCGGGTGACCCACCAACTGCGCCGTTCGCCTTTCCGGTACCGGCTCAACCGTAAAAGAACCCAACGCCTGATGCGTACAATGGGGTTGTTGAGGCCCTGTAAGCGGCGAAAATATCGCACCACCAACAGCGAACACCCTTATCCGCGGTATGCCAACCTGGTCAAAGAGCTGTCCATCGTGCTGCCGGATCAAGTTTGGGTAAGCGACATCACCTATATTCGCCTGGGCAACGATTTCTTCTTTCTGGCGGTGATCCTGGACGTGTTTACCCGGGCCATCCGTGGCTGGCAGTTGAGCCGCTCGATCGACGGTGAGCTGACCCTCCAGGCCCTGCAGCAGGCGTTGAAGTACCATTGCCCGCAGATCCACCACAGCGATCAGGGCATCCAGTATGCTGCGAAAGCGTATGTTGACGTGCTTCACGAACATCATGTTCAAATCAGTATGGCTGCTCAAGGTAAAGCTGAAGAAAATGGCTATGCTGAACGTTTCATGCGCACGATCAAAGAAGAGGAGGTGGACTTATCGGAGTATCAAGACTTTGCAGACGTTTATCATCAGATTGGACGCTTCATCGAGGATGTTTACATGACCAAGCGCATCCATTCGTCGCTGGGATACCTCACACCGGTCGAGTTCGAGGCCGCCTATCACCTGGCCGCCGAGCCGCTGGATGGGTCCCCCTTAGCTTAGCCATTTTTGTGTCCAAAGTTTTGGGTCCACCACATGGTGCACCCGACGCTCGGCAGCGCACCCTAAGGGGTGAGGGGTGAGTGGATTATTCCGAGGCAACACAGGAGGTTTGCATGCCATTTTGGCGTTTATATTACCACCTGGTTTGGGGAACGAAGAATCGTGAGCCATTCATCGATGGCGAATTAGAACAACAGCTTTTCCTTACCTGGTAGCCAAAGCCGTGGAAATGGAATCTCATGTGCTCGCTATCAACGGATGGGTAGATCACGTGCACATTGTCATTTCAATCCCACCCAAATATTCGATATCAGAGTTGGTCAAACGGCTAAAGGGTGCCAGCTCCCATGATTTCGAAGGTCTCTGGTGGCAAAGAGGTTACGGGGCTCTGTCCATAGGGGAACGCCAGCTTTCGGTTGCAGTTGCATACGTGGAAAACAAAAAGGTTCACCATGCCCAAAAAACCACAATTGTCTGGCTTGAACGTGAGGAGGACGAGGATAAAGCAGATGATGGCAGTATTCATGAGGAACGCGGGGTTTACGAAGCAGATATACCTTTTTAAGATGTCGAAGAACCTGCTTCAGCAGGTTTGGTTTCGATCAGCCTTTGAATTCATTCAAAGGCGGAATGGCGGGTGACGCCGGCATAGGTCAGTGTCTGCCGTGAAAGGCTCCGGCGTGGGAGAGAGGCTTGCGGTGGTCGAGTCGGCGCGCAAACGCCAGCGAATGAATTCGCAGGCTGGAGCACACCAAATCCGCTGAAGCGGATTGTCCTGAAGAACCTGCTTCAGCAGGTTTGGTTTCGATCAGCCTTTGAATTCATTCAAAGGCGGAATGGCGGGTGACGCCAGCGGAGGTCAGTGTCTGCCGTGAAAGGCTCCGGCGTGGGAGAGAGGCTTGCGGTGGTCGAGTCGGCGCGCAAACGCCAGCGAATGAATTCGCAGGCTGGAGCACACCAAATCCGCTGAAGCAGATTGTTCTGAAGAACCTGCTTCAGCAGGTTTGGTTTCGATCAGCCTTTGAATTCATTCAAAGGCGGAATGGCGGGTGACGCCGGCGGAGGTCAGGGTCTGCCGTGAAAGGCTCCGGCGTGGGATAGAGGCTTGCGATGGTCGAGCTGGCGCGTAAACCGCCAGCGAATGAATTCGCAGGCTGGAGCACATCAAATCCGCTGAAGCGGATTCTTTTGATGAACCTGCTTCAGCAGGTATGGTTTTGATCAGCCTTTGAATTAATTCAATGGCGGAATAGCGGGCGACGCCGGCGGAGGTCAGGGTCTGCCGTGAAAGGCTCCGGCGTGGGAGAGAGGCTTGCGGTAGGCGAGCTGGCGCGCAAACCGCCAGCGAATGAATTCGCAGGCTGGAGCACACCAAATCCGCTGAAGCGGATTGTCCTGAAGAACCTGCTTCAGCAGGTTTGGTTTCGATCAGCCCTTGAATTCATTCAAAGGCGGAATGGTTGGCGACGCCGGCGGAGGTCAAGGTCTGCCGTGAGCGGCTCCGGCGTGGGAGAGAGGCTTGCGGTAGGCGAGCTGGCGCGCAAACCGCCAGCTTTTGATGATCCTGCTTCAGCAGGTTTGGTTTCGATCAGCCTTTGAATTCATTCAAAGGCGGAATGGCGGGTGACGCCGGCGCGGAAACGCGGCTGGGGGAGGCCTACACGGAGCCGACAGCGTATGAGTTTAAAGACCGGCCCAAATATATTGGTAGGGGCCCATCTCCAGAGTGATCAGGCCGTCCTGAACTGGCGGCAAGGGGCGCGGGTTCACCAAATTTTGCGGCCGTCCGGCGCCAAACGGCAGCTTGAGCGCCACGGACTGCTGCTTGCCCGACAGGTTGTTTACTACCAGCACCCGCTCGTCCTGGTACTGGCGCAGGTAGGCCGCCACCGCCAGCGATTCGCCCTCTACCCAGGTAAAGCTGCCGCGCCCGAAGGCCGGGTGCTCCTTGCGCACGGCGATCATGTGGCGCAGGCTGTTGAGCAGCGAGTCCGGGTGGGCGCGCTCGTCCGCCACATTAGCGTGCCCTGGTCCGTAGACCGAGTTGTCGATCACCGGCAGGTACAGGCTTTTTGGAGCGGCGCTGGAGAAGCCGGCGTTGACCGCGCTGGTCCACTGCATGGGGGTGCGCATACCATTGCGGTCGGGTAGCCAGATGTTGTCGCCCATGCCGATCTCGTCGCCGTAGTAGAGGATGGACGAGCCGGGCAGGGTGAAAAGCAGCGAGTTGGCCAGCTCGATCTTGCGCCGGTCGTTATCCAACAGGGGAGCCAGCCGGCGGCGGATGCCCAGGTTGAGGCGCATGCGCGGCTCGGGGGCGTATTCCTGCCACATCCACTGCCGCTCTTCTTCGGTGACCATTTCGAGGGTAAGCTCATCGTGGTTGCGCAGAAAGGTGCACCACTGGCAGTTGTCAGGGATGGGTGGCGTGCGGCCCAGGATCCAAACCAGCGGGGTGCGGTCGGCCTGGCGCAGCGCCATGTAGATGCGCGGCATAACCGGGAAGTGGAAGCCCATGTGGAACTCATCCCCGTCGCCGAAGTAAGCGCGTGTGTCTTCGGGCCACTGGTTGGCTTCCGCCAGCAGGATGCGCCCGGGGAATTCCTGGTCGAGGGAGCGACGGATCTCCTTCAGGTAGGCGTGCGTTTCGGGCAGGTTCTCGCAGTTGGTGCCCTCGCGCTCGAACAGGTAAGGCACCGCGTCGGCGCGGAAGCCGTCGCTGCCCATTTTCAGCCAGAAGCGCATTACGTTGATCATCTCGGCGCGCACGGCCGGGTTATCGTAATTGAGGTCGGGCTGGCAGGCGTAGAAGCGGTGCCAGAAGTACTGCCCGGCGGTCTTGTCCCAGGTCCAGTTGGATTTTTCGGTGTCCAGGAAGATGATGCGCGCCCCGGAATATTTCTGGTCGGTGTCGCTCCACACATAGTAGTCGCGGTAAGGCGAGTTGCGGTCGGCCCGCGCCGCCTGGAACCAGGGGTGCTGGTCGGAGGTGTGGTTGAGCACCAGGTCCATGATCACGTGCAGGCCGCGGGCGTGGGCCTGGTCGAGCAGGGTGCGGAAATCGTCCAGCGTACCGTAAGCCGGGGCGATGTTGAAGTAGTCGGAGATATCGTAGCCGTCGTCCTTGAGCGGCGAGGGATAGATGGGCAGCAGCCACAGGCAGTCCACCCCCAGGTCTTTCAGGTAGTCGAGTTTGGAAATCAGGCCGCGCAGGTCGCCGCGCCCGTCCGCGTCGCCGTCGCAGAAGGCGCGCACGTGCACTTCGTAGAAAATGGCGTCTTTGTACCAGAGCGTGTCGTTACCGGTCATAAGCAAACCTCCTCCTATGTTTTTTTCTTCCCCTTTCCTTATTCTTCTTTTTGCTCTTTATCTTTCTTCCCTTTGTGCCTTCACCCCTCACCCCTTCGGGTGCGCTGCCGAGCGTCGGGTGCGCTGAAGAGCGTGTGGTGAATCTTATTTTATTAGCTCGCGGATGACGCGGTGCAGGATACCGCCGTGGCGATAATATTCCACCTCCAGCGGGGTATCCAGCCTGCACACCACCTGAAAGGTGATCTTCTGCCCGTTGGCCTCCTGGCCGCCCTCGGCGCTCACGCTCAACAGTCGGTCTTCCTGTTTGGGCAGGTTCTCATCGATCAACCCGGCCAGGCCCTCGACGTTGAACAGCTCTTTGCCGGTCAGCCCCAGGTTTAGGGCGCTGTCCCCAGGCTGGAACTGCAGCGGCAGCACGCCCATGCCGATCAGGTTGGAGCGGTGGATGCGCTCGAACGATTCGGCGATGACCGCCCGCACGCCCAGCAGCAGCGGCCCCTTGGCGGCCCAATCCCGGCTGGAGCCGGCGCCGTACTCTTTGCCGGCGATGATCAGCAGCGGCACGCCCTCGGCCTTATACTGCATGGCCGCTGCGTAGATGCTGGTCTCCCTGCCGTCCGGCAGGTGCACGGTGCGGCTGCCGTCCACCCCCGGCGTCAGGTGGTTCTTCAGGCGCGGGTTGGCGAAGGCGCCGCGCCCCAGCACCTGGTCGTTGCCGCGCCGTGAGCCGTAGGAGTTGAAATCGCCCGGGCGCACACCCAGCTCGATCAGGTACTGCCCGGCGGCGCTGTGCGGGTCGATATCACCGGCCGGCGAGATGTGGTCGGTGGTGACCGAATCGCCCAGCCAGGCCAGCAGGCGCGCCCCGTGGATATCCGCCAGGACGGGGAGCTGGCGGTCCAGGTCGAGGAAGAAGGGCGGCTCGCGCAGGTAAGTGGAAGCCGGGTCCCAGGTGAACAGCAGGCTGTCGCCGCTCTGGATGGCGTTCCACACCGGGTTGCCGCTGAACACCTCGGCGTAGCCGGCCTGGAACATCTCCGGGCGGATGCTGGCCTGGATGGCGACCTGCACCTCCTGGGTGGAAGGCCACACATCCCGCAGGTACACCGGCTGGCTGTCCGCCCCCAGGCCGAGAGGCTGGCTGGTCAGGTCGATGTCGACTGTGCCGGCCAGGGCATACGCCACCACCAGCGGCGGCGAGGCCAGGTAGTTGGCCAGCGTGTTGGGGTTGATGCGCCCCTCGAAGTTGCGGTTGCCGGACAGCACGGCCGCCGCCACCAGGTGGTTGTCCTGGATGGCCGAGGCTACCGCTTCAGGCAGCGGGCCGGAGTTGCCGATGCAGGTGGTGCAGCCAAAGCCGACCAGGCCGAAGCCCAGCTTGCCCAGTGCATCCAGCAAGCCGGCCCGCTGCAGGTAGCTGGCCACCACCCGCGAACCCGGCGCCAGGCTGGTCTTGACGTACGGCGGAACTTTCAGCCCCTTCTCGACCGCCTTGCGCGCCAGCAGCCCGGCTGCCAGCATCACCGCCGGGTTGGAGGTGTTGGTGCAGGAGGTAATGGCGGCGATGACCACCGCCCCGTGGCCCAGGCGCGCTTCCTCGCCGTTCAGGCGCACGGCTGCGCCGCGCTCCAGCTCTTCCGGCGTGAGGGCGTAGCCGTTCTCGGCGCGCGGCTTGGCCAGCGCCTGGCGGAAATTTTGCTGCATTTTAGAGAGGGACACGCGGTCCTGCGGGCGCTTGGGGCCGGCCAGACTGGGCTCGACCGTGCCCATATCCAGCTCGAGTGTGCTGGTAAACTCGGGGTCGGGAGAGCCGGCCTGGCGGAACAGGCCCTGCGCCCGGTAATAGGTCTCCACCAGCTCAACCAGCTCCGCCGAGCGCCCGGTCAGGCGCAGGTAAGCCAGGGTTTGTTCGTCGACCGGGAAATAGGTCACCGTGGCGCCGTTCTCGGGCGACATGTTGGCGATCATCACCCGGTCGGTCACCGCCAGGTGGTCCAGCCCATCCCCGTAAAACTCGACGAACTTATCCACCACGCCCTTTTTGCGCAGCATCTGCACGATGGTGAGGGTCAGGTCAGTCGGGGTGGCGCCCTCGGGCAGCCGGCCGGTCAGCTTGAAGCCGATCACATCCGGGATCAGCATGGCCACGGGTTGGTCGAGCATGGCCGAAACCGCCTCGATGCCGCCCACGCCCCAGGCCACCACGCCCAGGCCGTTGACCATGGTGGTGTGCGAATCGGCCCCGACCAGCGTGTCGGGGAAGGCTAGGCGCTGGCCTTCGCATTCCTGGGTGAGCACCAGGTGGGCCAGGTATTCGATGTTGACCTGGTGGACGATGCCGGTGGCGGGCGGCACCACGCGCAGGTTCTTGAAGACCTTCTGCGCCCAGTGCAGAAACTCGTAGCGTTCGCGGTTGCGCTGGAACTCGATGGCGGCGTTGCGTGCCATGGCGTCCGGCGCGCCTGCGAAATCGACCTGCACCGAGTGATCGATGACCAGGTCGACCGGGATGGACGGGTTGACCTGCATGGGGTCGCCGCCCAGGCGCGCCAGGGCGGCGCGCATGGCGGCCAGGTCGTTGATTACTGGCACGCCGGTGAAGTCTTGCAGCAGGATGCGCCCAGGGAAGAAGTTCATGCCCGGGCGGGCGTGCTGCTGGGGCAGCCAGCCGGCCAGGTTGAGCACGTCCTGGCGGGAAACGACCTTATTATCCTCACGGCGCAGGGCATTTTCGAGCAGGATGCGCACCGCGAAGGGCAGGTGAGCGAGCTGCGCATAGCCTTCATCCTGCAGAACGCGCAGGTTATAGAAAGTGAAGCGTCCCCGAGGAAGTCTTCAGCGTAGTGCGGGCGTTAAATGAGTTTTCTGACATGGACGATCCTTAAACTTTTTGCTGTCGTTGTGAAGCATCGTCGTTTCTGTCATTGCGAGGCTTCCATGGCGGCTGCGAGGCTTCCATGGCGGCTGTCATTGCGAGGCTTCTTAGCCGTGGCAATCTCAGTGCGGGAGTTGAGATTGCTTCGCTCACATAAGAATGTTCGCTCGCAATGACAACCCTCTTTGACTGTCATTGCGAGGCTTTCACGGCGGCTGTCATTGCGAGGCTTCTTAGCCGACACCCTTGGTGCACCCGCAGGGGTGGGCAATCTCCGAGTAGGCAGTGAGATTGCTCGACCCAGCGTGTGCTGAGATTGCTTCACTCGCTAAGAAGCTCGTTCGCACATGTGTCCCCTTCGGGGAATGACAGTGGCCAAATCACCGGTAATCAGCATTCAGCAATCCTCAATCTTCAATCATGTGTTGGATCACCGCCCCCGCAAAGGCCGCCGTGCCCAGCAGGGTGGCTCCCTCCACCAGGCCAGCCAGGTCAAAAGTAAGCTGGCGGGCAGATATGGCGCCCTGAACCCCGCCCAGCACCCGGTCGGCCGCCTCGCTCCAGCCCAGATAGCGCAGCAGCATCTCGCCCGACAGGATCAGCGAGCAGGGGTTGGCCTTGTCCAGCCCGGCCAGGGTCGGAGCCGTGCCGTGGGTGGCCTCGAAAACAGCCACGCCGCTCTCGTAGTTGATGTTGGCGCCGGGGGCGATGCCGATCCCGCCCACCTGGGCCGCCAGGGCGTCTGACAGGTAATCGCCGTTGAGGTTGGTGGTGGCCAGCACGTCGAACTCGGCCGGGCGGGTGATGGCGGCCTCGAACATGGCGTCTGCGATGATATCCTTGACAGGCAGGCAGCCGTCTTCCAGGGCGACCTGGCGCTGCGCATTGGCCGCCGTCTCGCCCTGCTCGGCCTGGCTGCGCTCCCACTGGCGCTGAGTGTAGACCCGCTCGCCGAACTCGCTCTCGGCCAGGTCGTAACCCCAGTTGCGGAAAGCGCCCTCAGTGTACTTCATGATGTTGCCCTTGTGCACCAACGTCACGCTGCGCCGGTGGTTATCCAGCGCCCAACGTATGGCCGCCCGCACCAACCGCTGCGAGCCTTCCCGTGAGACGGGTTTGACGCCCATGCCGGAGGAATCGGGGAAGCGCAGGCGGGCGTAGTCCTGGGGGAAATGCTCGTGCAGCAGGGCCTTGAACTGGGCGTTTTCGGGCGAGCCCAGCTCAAACTCGATCCCCGCGTACAGGTCTTCGGTGTTCTCACGGAAGATCACCATGTCGACCTCCTGCGGGCGCCGTACCGGGGCGGGCACGCCCTGGAACCAGCGCACCGGGCGCAGGCACACGTACAGGTCGAGCTGGCGGCGCAGGGCCACGTTGAGCGAGCGTATCCCGCCGCTCACCGGGGTGGTCAGCGGGCCTTTGATGCCCACCTTGAACTCGGCCAGGGCCTTCAGTGTCTCATCCGGCAGCCAGGCGTCGAAGCGCTGGCTGACCTTCTGCCCGGCGAAGACCTCCATCCAGGCCACCTGGCGGGCGCCGTGATAGGCCTGCTGCACGGCCGCCTCGAGCACCCGCCGGGCGGCCGGCCAAACGTCGACGCCGATGCCGTCGCCCTCGATGAAGGGGATGATCGGGCGGTCCGGCACGCTCAAAACGCCGTTTTGGACGGTGATGGCCTGGCCGGCAGGGGGTATTTGGCTGAGTGTGTAAGACATGCGCTCGATTGTACTTTTTTTTGATCGATTTTGCAATCGGGTGGTAGGGACGGGTCTGTACCTGCCAGGAATCCGGCCATCGCAGCCACCAAGGATCGAAATGATAAAAACTAATGAATATGATATGATCGATGTCAGGAACGGCCTCACCTCACTGCGTTCTTGTTAATGTCATTGCGAGAGGTCTTCCTCGAAGCAATCTCTGAATTGGCGGTGGGCAACTTCGGTTTTTATCCCCTCATACCTGTGTGAACATCGCCCCGCTGTGCGCGCCTTCGGTGTGACGGGTTGTGCCAGGATCTGTGGTTTAATTATTCTCTGCCTCGTTGAAATATTAATTCTGTTAGCCAACCAGGAAAAGGGCAATATTATGAAAAACAATGTCGAGTTGATGACTTTGTACTGGACCACCGCCGGTGTATTCCCCTGGCACGCAGAAATAAGCCGCTTTGATTTCAAAGACCGCGTCGAAGCCGCCGCCAGGGCCGGTTACAAAGGCATCGGCCTCTGGCATACCGACCTGGAACACGACATGCTGCACCGCTCCCTCAAAGAAATGAAAATGATCCTCGACGACAGCGGCATGCAATACCTCGAGCTTGAGTTTCTGACGGATTGGTTTGTCGACGGCGGAAGGCGGGACGAATTGGATGGCCGTAAGCGCCGGCTGCTGCAGGCGGCCGAGGCCCTCCACGCCAAACACATCAAAGTTGGCGATTTCTACAACACCCCTTATTCCATGCCGCGCCTGGTTGAGTCGTTCGCCGCCTTATGCAAAGAGGCCGAAAATGCCGGCACCACCATCGGCTTTGAGCTGATGGGCTCCTCCATGATCGACAACCTCAAGGATGCCATCACCCTCGTCGAAACCGCCGGGGCTAAGAACGGCGGTCTCATCCTGGATATCGTCCAAGTAGAGAATTCTTGGCATTCCTTTCGAGGAAATCCGCCGTATTCCCTTGCAGTATTTGCTGGGGGTCGAGCTCAACGACGGCGCCCTGCCCGGCAGCCCTCTTTACGACCCGTCCCGCGCCCGCAGGTACTGCGGAGAAGGCGATTTCGACGTGCGCGGCTTGATCCACTGCGTCCAGGCCATGGGCTACGCCGGCCCCTGGGCGACGGAAGTCATGTCTGAAGAGCTGGCGTTATTACCCCTGGACGAGCTGGCCACCCGCGCCTTTAACACGACCATGGCTGAATTTGTCGATTAGTGGTCGTAAATCAACAATCATAAATCATCAATCTTCAATTCTTCAGGAAGGAGTGCCACCTATGAACGTACTGGATGCCATTCGCACCAAGCGGGCGGTGCGGCAGTTTCTCCCCGACCCGCTCCCAGAAGAGGTGACGGGCGCCATCCTGCGCGCCGGCCGGCGGGCGCAGTCGTCCAAAAACAGCCAGCCCTGGCGTTTCATTGCCGTTACCCGGCGCGAGACGCTCGAACAGCTTTCTAAGCTGGGTACCTACGCCGGTCACCTGGCCGGCGCGGCGCTGGGCGTGGTAATCCTCACCCCCGACCCGGCCAGCCGCTTCTCGATCATGTTCGACGCCGGCCAGACGGCCGCCTACATGCAACTGGCGGCCTGGGAGATGGGGGTGGGCTCCTGCCTGGCCACTATCTTCGAGCCCGAGCCGGCCCGGGCCCTGCTGGGCTTCCCGGAAGAATGGCACGTGCGCATCGCCCTGTCGTTCGGCTACCCGGCCGACCCCACCGCCCTGAACCGCCCTCCCACCGGCCCCGGCCGCCAGCCGCTGGGTGAGCTGGTGCACTGGGAGCGCTGGTAAGGGGTCTGAAAGTAGGGTGGGTTTCCGAACCCACCATTTGCCAGGCGTATGAAAACCAGGCAAGGTGGGTCAAGAGACCCACCCTACCACTACCACTTATGGCTTTTTCAATGCCTCATCATGCTTGCTGAACACCCTCAGCACCAGCGTATCGTCGGTGTCCCGTTCGTAAGTCATGCGGTAATCACTATCCACTCTCGCCTCATAAATGCCCGGTACCCCTTGAATGGGCCTGGTTTGCAGTGAAGGATGGCGCGGGTTTTCGGCCAGCAGGGCGATCTGTTTCTTTATTTTCTCCTGCACAGCCGCCGGCAGGCGCGCAAAACTTTTCAAAAAGCGCCGGGTGAATTTAATCTTCGGCATCGGATTCTTTTGCCAGCGCGTCTAGGCTGTTGAGGGCGCTGGAGAGATCGACGTGTTCCGTCACCCGCCCGTTGGCAAGATCCGCCTCAGCTTCACGTTCCAACTGCTGCCAGCGCTCGCTCCAGAACCACGCCTGCTCAGGGGGGATGACCTGCGCCCGGCTGATTACCACGCGTCCGTTTTCGTCAGTAGAAAATAACAGGTCATCGCCCTCCCCAACTCCCAACAGGCTGCGGATCTGCGGGGGAACCGTGATCTGCCCCTTGGGGCGCAGGCGTGTCTTGTAGTATGTTTTATCCATTGGACGTACTCCTGGTTAGATTTTCCTACTTTCTTACCATTATACCACATCAAAATCACCGTTTTAAAATCCCGCATTGGGAGCGGCTGGACAGCCCGCATCCGATAGGCGCTGGTCGTTGCAATTCAATCCACGCTCCCACACGGGGAGCAGGACAGTCCGGTCAGCCAGGAGGTATTTGCGGGTGTTGAGGTTATGGAGGGGCGCGCCGCGGCGACGGCGAAAGGGAGTGTGGGGGTGTGTCGGCCATGAGGGAGGAGGGAGGCTTTCATGTTACAGGCTGTGGAAGTTTTGCGATTCGAAATAAGAGAATCATTACTTTTCTCGACATTTTTGGTGGACGAACTTACCATTTAAGAATATACTTAAAAAAAATACTAACTACCATTGATTGGATTTCTATCCATATTTGTCTGTTTCACTTCCCTGTTTTGGCCTAGTTTTTCTTGTGCGTTCCGGTACAGAGAATTAAAAAGATATATCAAAGGTTTGTTCTGAACTATTAAGAAGCACAAATGGATATTCAAGAATTCGATGGACTTTTATTAAATAATTGCTTTTTTACGATATTTCAAGAGGAAATTCGTATTAGCTGAGATTGATCTCATTGATTCTGAAAATTTCATACGTACTGGCTCTGCACAATATTTCCTTCTTGCCATCGCCATTCCCAAAATATCGCAAGGGATGCAAGAGAGTAAATAATAAGAAGGAGAAATGCAAGCCATAAACTGGTTAGCACTTAAAACGCAAGAAACAGACCTGAAAATTCTCCGCGACGGGGTTCACGGTGCAATTCATGTGCGTAAATTGTGCCAGATGCTAGTGGAAGCCATCCTACAAAGTTTTCCTTGGGATGGGCGCGACGATTTGATTCCTTTCTATCATCCTTCTCAAACCTATCAAATTAATACAATGGTCGCGCTCCCCTTACCAGATCAGCAGCATATTCGTCCGATGGTATGGTATGTGGCGAAAATTTTACACACAGAGGAATGTAAGAACCCAGTCCAGGGTGTCTTTCAAGTGCTTACTTTGGATGTAAACAACAAAAAGATCGACAAGGTAGCTGATATTCCGGGAGCAAGTTATATTACTCCAGTTTTTTCGGATTATACAACCGAAGACTTAAGCTGGCTTTCTACCTGGGTAACGGAAAATTATGCTAAATCCCTCTTAAACACAATCGAAGACCTGGTCCATTCCGGACATCTTTTTGGTAAATTTATTGGCGAAACTTTTTTGCCGAACAAAATTCCCGCTTTGGCGCCTGATCAACTGATGCGCTTCTTTGAGAACTTATCCAGCACCCAACCCTGGGTTAGCGCTCAAGAAATGCTGAAAGGTATCCCTGAACTTGCGGATCTCTCTGTCGAAACATCCATCGCAATTATAAATGAAGCACTCGAAACCGGTTCTTTTCGTTCTCTTGGCGGCGGTCGATGGACTACTTCTGAGATGTATACCATGCTCAATCGTGAAGTACCACGCGGCCTGCCTGTCCCCCATATTCATTCCAGGGTAAGTATATGGACAGAACAGGATAACCAGATTTTTGCCCGTTACAAGGCTGTGCCCGAACCTGATAAAGTGCAGCGCACAGTTGAAGAAGACTTCGGCAATGAGTTATATACTGAAGTTAATTTAGGAAAATGGATTGGCCCTTCCAAACCCATCGCTCTGCCAACACTCAACTACCTGCATATTACCCAATCCTACTTCCCTGTGGACCATGTAAGGCAGGCGTTCCACCCTGATATACGCCTGGTGTTTGTGCAGTTCATTGAAGGCGAACACCAACCTTTCTTGTTCGACCGGGATTCCGGTATGCTCAAAGCTCTCGATCCCAAAGGCATGCGGACAAAAATCCTGAATGCAGACCCGGCGATACCAGCAGGTACTCATCTTTGGTTGGAATATCAAGGCAGTGAGAATTACCGGATTGCTCCACGCCAACTCCCAACTCCGCACAAAGTACCGTGTAAATTAGCATCCATAATCGATGGTAAATTGCACATAGAGTATATTGAAATACCAATGTATTTTGAAGGGGACCCCTCGGTGTTCAAAGCAGAATTGCGTTTTGAAGATATTGAGGCTCTTTTTGCGGAAGCTACACTCAGTGTATTGGATGCGCTTATTGAAGCAGTGCAGGAGTTATGCGCCAGCGATCCACAGCGTTGCGCCTACCGGTTAGATATTTTCAATGCGGTCTTCATAAAACGGATGTGCTCACCAAACTCTGTTGAGGTGTTGCTCTACAGCCACCCTAATTTTATACAATTAGGAGAGGGTTATTTTCGTTATGAGCCCAATCCCGAAGTAACACCCTCGTTGAGAAAAAATCGAAAACGAACCATAAAGAAGCCACCTCATAGAGCAACCATTATCCCCAGAATAATAAGAACAAAACACAATAATTACACAGGTAAAAAACTGGATTTTGAATCTGCTGTTGAAACAGGTAAACCCGAGCATATTCAAGACATTAATGAGCAATCTGATATTGAACTTGCGGTAGCTGAATCAATTGGTACCGGCAACCTTCCGGACACGGATGAAAAATCGGGTTTGGACCTTGGGGCTGGATTAGTTACAACTGAGCATATTCAGGACAGTTCAGAGCAACAAGATTTAGAATCTGTGACGGTAGAACCAATTAGCTCAGGCAACTTAACGGAAATTGAGGAACAACCGATTTTGGAACCTGTGGCAGAAGCGGTCACGACCGAGCATATTCAAGACATTACCGAGCAACCTGATTTAGAACCTGTGACGGCTGAACCAATTAGTATTGGCAACTTACCGGAAACTGAGGAACAACCGATTTTGGAACATGTGGCAGAAGCGGTCACGACCGAGCATATTCAAGACATTAATGAGCAACAAGATTTAGAACCTGTGACGGTTGAACCAGTTAGTCAAGGCAACTTATCGGAAATTAAGGAACAACCGATTTTGGAACCTGTGGCAGAACCGGTTACGACCAAGAATATTCATGACATTTCAGAGCAACAAGATTTAGAACCTGTAAGGGCTGAAACAATTAGTACTGGCAACTTACCAGAAATTGAGGAACAACCGATTTTGGAACCTGTGGTAGAAACGGTTACAGCTGAGCATGTGCATGACATCAGTGAGAAGCCGAAATTAGAACCTGTGGCTGAAATGGTTACTACTGAGCATATTCATGATACCGATGAGCAATCGGTCTTAGAATTCGCGACTGAAATGGTTAACTTAAATATCATTCCCAATGTATCCTCAAATCAGCAGATCGTTGTTGAAACTGGACAGCAAGAATTGGATATTGTTCAACCGGAGGATGATCTTGCCCCCGCAATTCCGGAAGAACCGTTCGCTAAAACAAAACAGCCTGAAGCTGGTGAAATAGAACATGATTCTATCCTTCCGGAGGCAGAAATTGTTGTACTGATTAGCATCAGGGCAGACAAATCGGAAATAGTGCCAGAAAGCCCCAAGGGCCCTGAAAATCGTCCCGTTGAGTTACCAACTTCTGAACCGGTTGAGTTACGAAGTTATTTGGTAATGGAACCACTTACCACGGAGACCAAAAAAGAAGATACGAAACCTATTAAAGCAATTCCATTGATACACCGCATTTGGGTGCAAGTTCGATATAGATTAGTAATGATTTGGCGTTTACTTCGGAGGAAAAATGCCGAATGATCCTTTATGGCTAACCAATTTCGATATAACCAGGGATGACCTTAAGCGCCTGGAGGAATGGATTGGAAAACAAAAAAGAGGGGTCACTCTTGAGGAACTCGCTCGCCGAATTATTCGGGGACGAATCCTTTATGGGCAAGATACAAGTCCTTCAGCCTTACCTGAATGGGTTCACGAGAGACACATTTTATTGTGGGATGAGATAGAAAATTGGTGTGTCGGGTGTCAGGTATTAGTGGCACGCCAACCGAATGATCAAATTGTTCCATTCATTGGAATTATAAATTCAATGGATAACAGCTACTTTGAAATTCAGGTTGCAGACGAGGTTGTAACCTACGGGAGAGTTAAACCAGGTTGTCCTGAAGCCAAACACTACTACGAAAATATCCAGAGAATAGTGGACCAGTTGCCTGAAAAAACCGACATAGATGAGCAAGAAAATATCGTACTCCTCAAAAATGGCGCAGAAATTGCCTCTCGCATTCGCAGCGCGCTCGAAAACGATCTAAGGTTTATGTCCTACCATCATCGTTGGTACTTACAGAAATGGATCCCAGAAATTAATCGCGATAATATATGGAAAGCTCATCATGAAATCTGGAGAACTACCAAACAGGCGACCTTGCAGCAGCTCAGGGCGCAAATTCCAGGATTACCAGAAGGAGGTATTGGTGATATCTCTCTCTTACAGGCGTTATCTAAAGTTCCCGATTTGTTCCAACCTTGTGGAGAAAGCTGGCAGGCAGTGCCTCCCCCGCCACCGCCCTGGGAAAAAGCTGTCGGCGTCTATTACGTATATGATCCTGATACCTTTGAAATTATCCTCCGACCTGGTGAGCCACTCAAAAAAAAGGTCGCTGAACGACTAACAACCCTGGGCTTGTATGAGAAAGTGGTGCAAGCGAAAGACTAATCTTCAGTTATGTCACCATCTTTTACCTCTTCATCACCCTTGACCCAGGCTGTCCTGACCATCTTGCGGCAGCAATCAGAAGGACTGACCATTCCCGAGCTGCGCCGGGCTCTGATTAAAGCTGGACGTCCGGGAGCACAGGAACAGGACCTTGAACAGATTGCACGCCTGCCAGAGTTCCACCGTCTCCCAGGGGGAAAAATTACACTTCGGGAAATGGAACCACCAGTAATTGCCGAACCAGAAGAAAACGTTCCCCCAGAATTCCCTTATTCTGAATATCCATCCACCCTGCGAGATCTTCCATCATTGCAATCTTATGTCATATTTGACCTCGAGACCAACGGCCTTTCTCCTTCCAACGCCGATTTCTTCCAGTTGAGTGCAATAAAAGTGGTGAACGGCCAACCCGAAGGCCCGTTCTTTGATGCTTATGCTCAGATAGAAACAAAATCGATCACACGGGCTTTGCGGGACAAGCTGCATTTCGATGAACTGGGGTTAGAGGAAAAGATTACAAGGGCAGGCACACAAGTAGAGGCTATCGAAGCTTTTCGCAAGTTTTCAGGAGATTTGCCTTTAGTAGCTCACAATGGTACATTCGATATCGGTTTCTTACATAAACATATACCCGATTTACCCAACCCGTTGATCGATTCACTAGAATTGGTTTGCCTGGCTTTCCCTGCTGAGCCTTCACATCGTGTCGAAGCTTTAGGAAAAATGTTTGGTTTAACCGTTGATGGAATGAAATGGGGCATCGTAGCAGAGGTTGATCACAATCTCGGAATCTCAGCCAGGTTGGGGATAACACCTCAAAACCTGTTCCATAGCGCTATATTTGATTGCTTGATCCTATATTTGATTATCAGTGAAGTCCATGTCAAACTAACCGGATTACCTGACAGATTTAAGGATTTGCTTTGCCGGCTTTCTAAATCCCTCGGTGAGTGGATAAGTGCACCAACTCAGCAAGGGTCTACCCAGATGTCAGTCACAAATTTGTCCGAGTTAATTCGATTGCGAAACTGGAGTGAGGAGATTACCGCGATCCCCACTTCAATAGAACCAGGTCTGCGATGTGAAGAAAATTATGTTCTCAGTCTTTATGACAGTCTGGTTGCGTCTCAGGGATGGAAACCCCGCCAATCACAACGTGAGATGGTTAGGCACGTCACCGCCCGTTTTTCACAAGGTCGCGCAGGAATGATTGAAGCACCCACCGGTACAGGCAAGACATTAGCTTACGCTCTACCTGCTGCAGTGTGGGCACGTTCTACTGGTGAACAGGTAGTTATTTCTTCGAGTACTAAAGCATTGCAAGACCAATTATTAGGTGACCTCCAGCAACGCATCCAGCCAGGCTTACCGTTTCAATTCCGCTATTCTGTGCTCAAGGGTCAAGAAAATTATCTTTGTCTTACACGATTGTGGGAAGCGTTCCTTGAAGCTTTTGTTGATGTTCAAGAAAGTCATACTCCCTTCGAGGAAAAATTGGTTTTGGTTTATTTATTGCGCTTTGCAGATGAAACTCCTGATGGTGATTTGCAAAATACCAGTTACTGGCTGCAAAAACGGTTCCCAATTCTTGAATACCTAAAAACCAGGTTACATTCTGAACGAGAAACTTGCGGCTCGATCTGCCATTATTATTCCAACTGCTTTCACCCTCGTGCCAAGGCATTAGCAGATTTCGCTGATATATTAGTTGTGAACCACACCTTACTGCTTACACGTCGCTGGGCAGAAGACCGGTTATTTAACTTAGTTATAGATGAAGCCCACAACCTTGAGGAAGCAGCGACTAGTACCCTTACTGTAGAAGCTTCTCGGGAACAGATTGAGTTGCTTCTCAATCGTTTGTTACGTCGTGATGGCGAACGTGGTATTTTAGTAATTACTAGACGTTGGGTAAAGGAAACCTCTGCCATCAACCGCGCTAGCGGTGCTGTACGTCGCTTAAGAAGGAGAATAGCTGAATTCGGTGGTTATTTGCGTGAGTACTTCGAGCGGCAAGGGGTGAATTTTCATCCTCGTTATGGGGCTACCTTACGTCTGAAAGCTTCCCCGCGTAAGACGAGTTACTTTGCTTGGCAGCATGTTCAACATGCACTTGATGAAATTGTGCGTGAATTAAGTGAATTGAACGAAGCCATAAATGTGATAAATGGTCAATTAGGATCAGTTGGTGAGCAAGTAGTCTCGTTGGTACGGGAATTGCAAGCAGTGAGTGCACGATTGTTTGGTCTTCCAGATGAGGCGGGTCAGCGTACGCTATTGGAAGAGTTACCCCAAGTTAATTTCGATCCGCTAGTTGTTGTACATTGGATTGAATTGGGGGTGCGCGGCCAAACAAATGATGAAAAAATTAAGCCAGAGCAAATTACCTGGGCATTTAAACGTGCCCCAGTTTCTGTAGCCGAAAAACTGGAAGAAAAAATATATCAGCAAAGCCGGTCCCTAATACTGACTTCAGCTACGCTTACCCTGGCAGAAGGTGGTTTTGATTTCTTTGAAAAGCGTCTTGGATTGGGCAGCCGGTTAGTAAATGATGATCTAATAAAATTACCCAAAGAATTCAATTACGCTGAACAAGTTCTTCTGGGATTACCTGGCTATTTGAAAACAAGCGCCCGTTATGATGAGATTGAACGGTTCAAAGAAGAGATGGCGCGCGAATTAACCTGCTTCTTCGACTTTACTGAAGGCCGAGGATTGGTTTTGCACACTGCACGTACCCGTATGGAATATGTTGCTTCTTATTTGGAAAAGTCACTTAAGAATTTACCGGTATATTGGCAAATTGAAGGGGGGTCTAGCCGGTTACTTAAGGAAGAATTTGCCGCTCGCGAGGAATCAATCCTTTTGGGGTTGCGTTCCTTCTGGGAAGGTGTGGATGTCCCAGGACCTTCACTTAGTTATCTGGTAATAGAAAAACTTCCTTTCCCAGTGCCTACCGAACCAATTATTGAAGCCCGCCGTGAGCAGATCCTTGCCAATGGGGGAAACGAATGGATGGATTATCTGATTCCACTTGCAACTTTACATTTCAAGCAAGGTTTTGGCCGCTTAATGCGTAAAGCAGATGACCGCGGCGTAGTTCTTTTCATGGATAAACGTCTGCGAGGAGATACTTTCTATCGCGAGGCAGTTTTAGGCTCTCTGCCAGGCTACAAGCGTAATGATGATCTAATCGAAGCAGAAGAAAACCGTTTGGAATTCTACCGATCTATTGCTAACCATATGCGCCCGGTCTTTGATTGGGATTGGGAGCAGCGTCTAGAGTTATTCCCATGTATACGAGAAGAGATAATCCCGGAATTAGAACGGCTACTACTCGAATTGACTTTGCCATTGCTTATCCCCAAAGAAAATTTTCAGCAGTATTTGGAACAACTAATCCAGGCAGCACGATTACTCGTTACTGGTTTCCAATCGTTCAAACCTGAGCAAGAATTAGCAATGCAATCTATCCTGGCAGGAAAAGATACTTTGGTAGTACTGCCCACCGGATCGGGAAAGTCACTCACCTTCCAATTGCCGGCGCTGCTGCGGGATGGTGTGACAATAGTTTTTTCTCCACTTATTGCTCTAATGCGTGATCAAGTAGATAAATTCCGCGACCTGGGGTTGACGTTGGTGGATTATATCGTTAGCGGACAAAGTGGTGCCCATCGCGATGAGGTCTACCGTCGAATGGCGCGCGGTCAACTGAAACTGGTTTACATTGCCCCTGAACGTATCCGAGATGCCGCTCTAGCAGAAGCTTTACGTAATACAAAAGTAATTCAAATTGTGGTAGATGAAGCCCATTGCGTCCAGATGTGGGGACATAGTTTCAGGCCCGATTTTCTAAAAATTCCCACATTATTCCCTACAGAGCGCCCACCAATAGTCGCCTTGACAGCAACAGCCACTGAGGAGACCCGCGTTGGCATCGCTGATGCTTTAAATCTACACTCAGGCTTTGATCTTGTCACTAAGTCGGTAGACCGCCCCGAATTGAAGTTCATTGTATACAATGAATGGTCTTCACCTGAACGGATTATCAATAAGACAGATAAGCTACGAGTTCTGGTAAAAATTTTACGCGCAGCTCAACGCCGAGACGAAATAGTCTTGGTATACACCGCCACAGTTCGCCAAGCTGAACAACTTTCACGACAGCTTAACCTGAACGGATTTATTGTCAGGTGTTATCACGGGCGGATGAATGCACAAGAACGTGAAGAAGTTCAGGAAGTGTTCCGAGAAGGCATTATAAAAATCATAGTCGCCACAAAAGCTTTTGGGATGGGTATTGATAAATCTGATGTTCGCTATGTTATACACTATGATATACCCGGCGACCTGGAATCATATTTCCAGGAAGCAGGTCGTTCTGGTCGGGACATGCAAACGGCCTATTGTGTTTTGCTGTATCACAAGAGTGACCTGAGTACCCAACAATACTTTATCCAAAACGCTTTCCCCGATGAGGATGACCTTAATAGTTTGGTATTGGCATTGCGTGGTCGTAACCAAGGGGGATCCCGATTGTTGGTCCGGCCAGATGAATTGGCTTCCGAAGCTGGCATCGAGTTAGAACGACTGGACGTAGCTCTTCATCTGTTAGAAAGAATGAAATTTTTTCACCGCACTTTCAATTTCACGCTCATGGCTAACCTTCTGTTGAATTGTACCCCCGGTTGGATTTCACAGCATTTAGAAGGAACCAAAGCAGTTCTTTTTGATGCGTTTGTAGCTATCAGTGGTGCATCAGATAAGCGTGGTATTCAGTTAGACCTTCTAGCTGTTTCGCAGCTTATCCTTACTGATCCAATTGCATTGGATCAACTTCTAATGGAAGTCTCCGCGAAAGGTTGGGCAGTCTACCGTCCCTGGGATCGGGGTTACATCCTGGAACCGTTGGAAAAATTGACAAACGATAGTCAAGCTCACCTAAGTCAGACTGATATTGATAATCTCCAGAGATCCATGAAACTTAATTTAAGGCGAATGGTGCAATATGCCGAGAGTCTTGGAGCTGGTGATTGTCGACGGAGCTTTATTCTGAAACATTTTGATGAAATCCTAGCTGATCATCCCATGCCCTGTTGCGATTTATGTCATCCGAACATGATACTTCCCTGGCAGGACGTTCCATCTGAGGAAGTACCAAATTTACCTGTCGACATTAACCCTAATTATATGGTCTTGAGGTCAATCGAATGGAATGAGAGTCTTTCACAAGGCAAATACACGAAGCCTTACACAGAAGCCACTTTAGCTCATGTTCTTCATGGAAACGCCTATGCAGCGGTATTGCACGAAATTGATCCTATTCGAAAACTACGGCGGCTGAAACGTCTGGAGGCATCACCGTATTATGGCGTTTTACAAGGTCTTCGTGGTGGGGAGAAAACGATTTTAAACATCTTGGAAAAATTATATGAGGAAGGATTTATTAAAAACGAAGTTATAGAATTTTCTAATTCTGAAAATGATGTTGTCCAGTACAATGCACCTATATTAAGTGGAAAAGGGCTTGAACAGATTCGGTCAGGAAAGTATTTTTCTTAATACATCAGGAAGCTTTAATCTAAAATTATCCGATTGGTCTGGTTTTTTCAGCCCGAGAATTCATTCGTTGGCGGGGCTCATCATTTCCATCTTTGTTACGCCTCTGGCGCACACCGCTCACTCCTTCGGGTGCGCTGCCGAGTGTCGGGTGCACCTACCCCTCACCCCTTCGGGTGCGCTGCCGAGCGTGAAGCGTTGCCCGCAGGGGTGACCCCTGAAGGCTGGGAGCCGTTCTGTGCAATAAGTTCGTATGGATGGTTGCATGCGGAGGTATATTTCCGAAGGAAAAAAAGCCCAAGTGATTTTTGTGATGTAGATATGGGAGTTTTAGACTTTTCGTTATGAGGGTTTTCCCTTTTAGATATATAATAATTTCAGCGTTCTTTTACGGGCTCTCTCGTATGACCAACTTTACAGGACAGGATATCGGCCGTTACAGGATCATCGAACCGCTCGGGCAGGGCGGCATGGCGGCGGTTTACCGCGCCTATGATACGCGTTTGGAATGCGAGGTGGCGGTCAAGTTTATCCGCATGGAACAATTGCCGCCCGTTGAAGTAGAGAAGACGCTCAAACGCTTCGAACGTGAGGCTAAAGAAGTTGCCCGGCTTACCCATCCCAATATTGTCAAAGTGACCGATTACGGCGAATATAACGGCACACCTTACCTGGTGATGGTGTACCTGCCGGGCGGTACGCTCAAGGAGTTAGCTGGGGAACTGTGCCGTACGAACAGGCGGTGCGGCTGCTGGCCCCGGTAGCGCGGGCGCTGGAGTATGCCCACGAAAAAAATCTCATTCACCGCGATATCAAGCCGGGCAATATTTTACTGACAGACAAGGGTCAGCCGATGGTATCGGATTTCGGCATCGCTAAGATCCTGGGCCTGGAGGGCGGTAACACGCTGACCGGCACCAATGTAGCCATCGGTACGCCGGAATACATGGCGCCGGAGCAGTGGTTCAACCAGATCTCGACGCAAAGTGACATCTACTCGCTGGGGGTGGTGTTCTACGAGCTGGTTACGGGAAGCAAGCCTTACACGGCGGATACCCCGGCGGCGGTTTTTTTGAAACAATCCAACGACCCGCTGCCCCGCCCGCGCAGCTTTGTGCCTGGACTGCCCGAAGAAGTGGAAAAGGTGCTCTACAAGGCGCTGGCGAAGAAACCGGAGGAGCGTTACGCCAGCATGGGTGAGTTCGCTGCCGCGCTGGAAGGATTGGCCACCTCTTACAGGCCGGTCCAGCCTTCACAGCCGGAGGTTTTCGAGCCGGTGATCATGCACCCGGAAGCGCCTGCGGCTGCCCCCAAACCGCCGGGACTGGAAATTCTACAGACGGAAGAAACCAGACCGGGAATACCGGTCTCGCCGCCGGCTGCCAGCATGCCGCCGGCTGGCGTGGTTGAACCACCACCCGCAGACCGCGTCATTATCCCGGTGGGCCTTCCGATAAAAACCGCTATCAGCGCGCCCTACCGTAAACCGGTGGGTATGGGCGGGGATTGGGGTAATTGTTCTGCTTGGGCTGGTGGCGCTGTTAGGCTGGGGGATCGGCAAGTATACCTTCAGTCTGGCAGTCGCGCAGACGGCACAGGCTCTGGCGGCGTTGCCGCCAACGGTTACTCCAGTGCCGCCTATGCCAACCATGCCCCCCGCACCAACACTCATGCCCACCCTTGGGATTGGCTCGACCCACGTTTCCCCCAAGGATAGTATGGTGATGGTATATGTCCCGGCGGGCAATTTCCTGATGGGCTCGGACAAGGCCAAAGATAGTATGGCGAATGACGATGAGCTGCCGCAGCACACCGTCTATCTGGATGCCTTCTGGATCGACCAGACCGTAGTGACCAACGCCGAGTATGCCAGGTGTGTGGCGGGCGGTCAGTGTACTACTCCGCATGAAACTAGCTCGGCTACCCGCATTTCTTATTATGGGGAGAGCCAGTATGCCAACTACCCGGTGATCTACGTGGACTGGAACCAGGCCCAGGCGTACTGCACCTGGGCCGGGCGGCGGTTGCCGTCGGAGGCTGAGTGGGAGAAGGCAGCGCGCGGCGTGGACGGGCGTATTTACCCGTGGGGCAACACTGCGCCGAACCAAAGCCTGCTGAACAACATTTCCAAAATAAGTGTAGGTGATACGGCCGCAGTTGGCAGCTATCTCTCCGGCGCCAGCCCATATGGGGCGCTGGATATGGCCGGTAACGTGTGGGAATGGGTGAACGACTGGTACCGAGATACCTATTATCAGCAGTCGCCGGCTCGCAATCCAACCGGGCCGCCAACAGGGTTCAATCGTGTGCTGCGCGGTGGCGCCTGGGACAATAATGATGTGGACGTCAGCTCTTCTTACCGGGGCAGGCTCACAGCCGAGGGATGGTACAACAACCTCGGGTTTCGGTGTGCCGCTGGTACATCCCCGTAGGGGGCTCGCCTTAGCTCTGGTTTCTAGTATTTTGTTACATAATAATCGGTCGTTTTCTTTGACGTTATGCAAAAGCCATGCACCCGTGAAATTCGCCTTGTATCATGGCATCACCCCCAACCGGATGTTCTCGCTCTATGGCAATTAACCAAACCCAGGTAAGACTGAACTGACTTCAACCCGATTGATCGGGTTTGGTGGGTCCCGATTTGGGAGCCAACGATTTCAATCGCTGGCGGGCTCTGGTAGGCACACACCCGCACCTATGTGATTACGTAGGCGGGAGCGACCCCCACTAAAAAAAATTAATCCCTAATGGCAGGTTCCCTGGCCGGAATCTGATTTTATCCCGGGTTCATCGCCATCTTCGACAGGAATAAATTCCCATTCGTAGCTGGTGGGATGAAGGTTGAGCTTGATGATGCCATATTCCCCGGAAATTATCGCCTCACTATTGGGAATCTGTGGGCCCTTGGGGTCTTCCAAAATAGCGCCTCCGGTAGCTACAATGATCTCCCGGATGCCGCGCTGCGGGTCTGGCTTGCCTTTCGGATCAAGCGGAGCAAAGCGTTCATAGTGGTGCTCATGACCGCTGATGACGAGTTCTGCGTCATCATCATATAAGTCCTGCCACAAAGGTCGCACCTGGGGATTGTCCACTGCCCCGGAAACGAACAGCGGCCTATGCATCACTGCCATGCTGCATTTGGTTGGCCAGGCGGCCAGGTCTGCTTTCAGCCAGGTCTCCTGAGGCGAGCCAGGCTGGCATCCGCCAATTTCGTGGCATTCACTATTAAGCATAACGATATGCCAGGCGCCCAGGTTGAAACTGTAATACCCCCCATGCGGGTCACCCGCAGCCTGGCCAAAGTATTGAAAATAGCCGTAAGCATTTTCGGTCATGTAGTCATGGTTGCCGGTTGCAGGATAGATGCGGTCTTTGAAGCGTCCCCAGGTTTTGGAAACGCAATCGCGATATTGGGCGGGTGTGCCTGTATTATTTGAGGTATCCCCGGCAGTGAAAATAGCTGCTCCAGGGAAACGATCAATTAACTGTGCGGTCTCCGCCGAAGCATCGCCGCCGCACGTGACAACATCACCGGCGCCTACCAGGACCGCATCTTCATCCACCAATGCAACCGGGGTCCTGGTCGGAAATGGGGCAAAAGTCGGGTAGGGGCTGGGCGATGGGGTAATTGTAGGAGTTCCGTAGATAACCCTTTTAATTGCGTAGACCATACTGCGGGGCATGAATTTATGCGCAACGACAAAACCGGCGCTCCCCAGAATCAGGATTATCAAACCAGGCACGATCCAAATCCGTGGGTTTTTTAAGTTGAGGCCGTTTTTAGTTTTCAGCATGGCAACCTTTAAGATAGTTAGATTTTAATCTTGATCATCACCTGAGACTGTTGATATTTTGATGATCTGGATTCCCACTTTAGAAAAAGATTGTTGCAAATCCCTGAATACAACACAAAATAGCTTTGGAATTATATCAAATTTTAACCTCTGGTTAATAATAGGCTCAGTGGTGAATCTCTTTCTTTACACGGTTATGACGGAATCGGCCTGCCACATAGCAGTCATAATATCGGCCATGCCGCCCACGATGCCAACCCGCGTTTTGTCCCGCAGCCCGAAATAGTCCAGGCAGGTCTGGCACAGGATCAGGCGCACGCCCCTGGCTTCCAGCGCCCGCAGCTCCTCCAGCACCGGCGATCCTTCGCAGGCCAGCTTTACGCCCTCGGTGTAAAAGCAAATCGCCCGGGGCAGGTTGGGGTTCTGCTGGGTGAGGGTCAGGAAAGTTTTGGTGAGCTTATCCTGGAGCGGCTGCTCGCCGGTTATCCCCATGCCGTTATTTTTGAAGAGGATGACGATTGCCTTCGGGTTATCCATGCGTTCTTCTTTCTTTATGGTGATAGGTCGTGATTTACGGGAGTTATACTGCCTTCTGCCCCTCAATGCAACTGCGAAGGGCGACCCGCTTCAGCTCTACCTGGCGACTGACGGATGAAGTCCTGCTCATGGGCCTTTCTTACGGTTTCGGGACACTCAGGTCATACAGGTACAGGGTTACACCGGTTGATTTAAAGGTCTGTATCCTTTTGCCGAGCCGGTTGAGATGGTCGACAAAGAAATTTCTTTCGTCGACTTTACATAATGAAAGCGGGCATTCATGGGAGAAAATAATCCACACACGCGCCCGCCCAATTAACTTATTGATATCTTTGAGGTACTTATCAGGCGCTCTGGGTGAAGAAATACCCACCACGTAATCGCGCCCGGAAATATTGTAAAAGGACGAATAGTATTTGAATGCCGGCGCTGAGCCGTGATAAACGTAAATCAAATCCGTGCTTTGCCGGTTTTGACTCAGATAAGATAGGGCTGGCTTGATATCTTCTCGCAGATCAGGCTGGCGGACATTTTCTAACGCTTGCGAGGCTGATTGGTACAAAAATAAGAGTACCAGGAGCGCAGTAACCGAATAGGCCAGCCAGGGATAAATCCTGGATAGCAGCAGGCGGGTTCGTTCAACACCTTCTGCCATCAATAAAAATACGCTCGGGAGCAGGAATAAAATTAAACGTCCGGAGAAGGGGTATTTTTCGAGGCCAGAAGCGAAAAGGGTAAAGGCAAACGGGGCAATCAATACCAGCGCCCACTGCCACTTTCTCAGGCTGATCGAGACACAGCCTGCCAGGAGAACCAACCCGCCAATGCTCCTGATTATTCCTTTGGGTAAGCCTACCCAGTTATTGATTAAGTCAAACCAGGTATGCCTGAACCAGTTTATGTCGATCCAGGGAGGGATTGGCATAAAGCCACCCGACCAATAATCATTAAGATAGGTGTTGGTAGCTAAGAACCGCAAGGAAACAAAATAAAGGATGGCAAAACTAACCAGCCAGGCTAAAAAAACGAGGCCCAACTGCCATAACCGGCCCCATTCCTTTTTAATCAGCGCGTCCAGGCTGAGGCTCAAACCGATGCCGGCCAAAACAAATACAGTCGGATGGGACAGCCACATTCCCAGGGCGCCGGCGGCTGCCAGCCACAGGAACCTTCTTCTGGCCTGGGCAAGGTACCTGGAGAAAACGA
>CAWFZT010000011.1:0-277133 GCA_963820415.1 uncultured Chloroflexia bacterium
CCGTCTTCCGGCAGCCGAAAGTTGCCCTGCTGGATTCCTCCCCGGGAACCCCTCATGATCCAGGCGTTTTGCTTGACTCTCCCCCAGGGAGATATATTATGAATTTAACTACTCAGCCTGGGCCTGCGGGGAGAACTTGGCAGGTTGAGCCGTACCATAAAAAATTAATAATTATGATATATAATCCCTCTTATTTTTTGTTTGCGAAAAATGTGATGTTTAATCTCACTACCCTCCTGCTCCAAATTGCTGTCATCCTGCTGGCATCTCGCCTGGTGGGGAGAGTGTTCCGTCATTTCCACCAACCCCAGGTGATGGGAGAAATGATGGCGGGCATCTTCCTGGGACCGTCGCTGCTCGGCTGGCTGGCGCCGGGAGTGTTCAACGTGCTCTTTCCTCCTGAGAGCTTTGACTTTATCAACGCCCTCAGCCAGGTCGGGCTGGTCATCTTCATGTTCCTGGTCGGCCTGGAACTGAACCCGGGCATCCTGCGTAAATACGGCTACCGGATGGTCGCCATCAGTAACGCCAGCATCCTGGTTCCCTTTACGCTGGGCTTCATCCTGGCGGTATTTCTCGACCCGCTGCTGGCGAAGCCTGGAGTGCCGTTCCTGGCCTTCGCCCTCTTCTGCGGCGCGGCCATGAGTATCACCGCCTTTCCCGTGCTGGCGCGCATCCTCAGCGACCATCATCTCCTAAATACCCGCCTGGGAACGATCGCCATCACCTGCGCCGCCGTGGACGACGTGAGCGGCT
Organism: uncultured Chloroflexia bacterium; assembly: GCA_963820415.1. Classification (GTDB taxonomy): domain Bacteria; phylum Chloroflexota; class Anaerolineae; order Anaerolineales; family Anaerolineaceae; genus CAWFZT01. The sequence goes on from CAWFZT010000011.1 coordinate 757, forward strand.
GGTGCATCCTGGCGGGGCTGCTGATCATCGTCCACGCCGCCGGATCGACCACCCCGCTCGGGCTGACGCTGGCCCTCACCCTGGTTTACCTGGCCGCCATGCTCTTCGTCGTCCGGCGCCTTGCCCGCCGCCTGGAAGACGATTTTATCCGCCAGAACGCCATCTCGCAGGACCGGCTGGCGATCATCCTCCTGCTCATGCTGGCCTCGAGCCTGGCTACGCAATGGTTGGGGATCCACCCGCTCTTCGGCGCTTTCTTAGCCGGGGCGGTCCTACCCAGGCACGCAGGCTTCACAAAGGCCCTGCTTGATAAACTTTATGACCCGGTGGTCGTCTTGCTGCTGCCCATGTTTTTTGTCTATACAGGGCTGCGCACCAGCATCGGCTTGCTGAGCGAAGGGTGGATGTGGATTGCCTGCGCCGCCATCATTCTGGTGGCGATTGCCGGAAAATTCGGCGGCTCAGCCATTGCGGCGCACCTGGCCGGCATGCCCTGGCCGGAGGCTGCTGCGCTGGGCGTCTTAATGAACACCCGCGGACTGATGGAGCTGGTCTTACTCAACATCGGCCTGGAGATTGGCGTCATCTCTCAGACGGTCTTTACCATGTTGGTGATCATGGCGATCGTGACCACCCTGATGACAGCCCCTATCCTGGAACGGTTATGTTTTACATGTGAGCCTGAGCAGGCCGAAGATGCTGTTCATAGTTCCGCTTAGAACCCTTTTGGCTGGCGGCTGCGGCAGGGAATAAATAAAATATTACCATTAAGGGGATATATTATGATAGAAGAAAAGGAGCTAAGATGAACTCATCCCCCTCTTTTTACACTACTCCCGGCCCGATGACCGACCCGGGCGAGTACGCCCCGCGGCTGGACGGGCTGCCAACCGCCCTGCCCGAGCTGGTGCGCGCTCTGCAGGGGCTGGCCGTGCATATCTTCTGGGCCGGTCGCTACGGGCTGGAGCTGAGCGAGGAGCGCCGGAAAGAAGTGGGCCTGCGCCCGCTGCGCCACAAGCTGGCCCGCATCCGCGAGCTGGACCCTGCCCCGCTGAACCAGCACCGCCCGGCCGGGCTGAGGCTCGTCAGCAACTGCCGGGACTTTGCCACGATGATCACCGGGCTGTTGATCCACCAGGGGGTGCCAGCGCGCGCCCGCTGCGGCTTTGGGACCTACTTCATGCCAGACCATTACGAAGACCACTGGGTAGCCGAGTATTGGAACGCAGACGAAGCGCGCTGGGTAATGTTCGACCCGCAGCTCGACGAGCTGATGTGTGAAACGCTAAAGCTGCCCTTCGACCCGCTGGACATGCCCGCCGGGCAGTTCGTCACCGGCGGCCAGGCCTGGCTGCTGTGCCGGCGCGCCGGCTGCGACCCCGACCAGTTTGGCATCTTCGACATGCACGGCTGGGATTTCATCCTCGGTAACCTGTTTCGTGACCTGCTGGCGCTCAACAAGGTCGAGATCCTGCCCTGGGACTTCTGGCCCGGTATGGACCCGGCCACCGCCGGTTTCTCCCCGGCCGATTGGGAGGCGCGCGACCACCTGGCCGAGCTGACTGCCGACCCCGAGGCTAACTTCGCCGAGCTGCGCGCCCTTTATGAGGGCGCCCCGGCCTTGCAGGTGCCCGGCGATTGGCTGAAATAAATATTGTGAATCACCTTCTCAAAGCCGAGGCGCGAGAAGATATGCACAGGTCCCGAAGAACCTTATGGGCCCGGCTCCGTTTCTACGCCAAGTTCGCGTGGCGCTTTGTGGTGCTGCAGCGCCCGGAACCGCTCATTTATGGGGTGGCCCTGACGGACCGCTGCAACCTGGCCTGCCGCGGCTGTCAGGTTTCCAATACCGGCCGTCCTGATATGACCTGGGACCAACTGGTCACCGCCATGCAGGACGCCTGGAGGCGCGGGTTCCGCGAGCTGTACTTCAGCGGCGGGGAACCTATGCTGTGGCGCGATGCTGACCACACCCTTAAGGACGCCATTGCCGAGGCGAAACGGATCGGTTTCTTCCACGTGCATGTTTACACCAACGGACTGCTTGGACTCGCAACCTCGGCTGATCTGGTGTGGGTCAGTATGGACGGGCTGCCTGGTACCTTTGAGCTGCGGCGCGGCAATCACTTTCAGCAGGTCGAACAAGCCGTTCGCACGGGTTTGCACCCCAGGATCGCCATCATCTACGTGATTGACCGCCACACCGCGCCGGGCGTCGAGCCATTCCTGCAGTGGGTGCTTGAAACGAAATTCCCCATCCTGGGGGTCATGTTCTACTTCCACACGCCTTACTACGGGCGCGACGAGCTGTTCCTGAACGCCGAGGAGCGCGCCCCGATCATTGACCGGCTGCTCGACTGCATCAGGACCGGGCGGCCGGTGCTCAACTCACGCGCCGGCTTGCTGGCGCTCAAGTCTGGCGACTGGCCAAGGCGCCCGTCCATCGCCCGCGTGGTAGACGTTGACGGCGAGTCGGTGTGCTGTCGCGCCTCCGACGAGGTATGCGCAGACTGCGGTTACGCGGCCTGCATCGAGCTCACGCAGTTTCAATGCCTGCGCCTGAGCGCGCTGCTTGGCATGACGAGGTACTGATGAAAAGCCCAGGCCACCGGCTGTCACGCCTGCTCACGCGCTCTATTCGCCGCTACCTGGTGGGGCCCGAACAACGCTGGGCTTTCGAGCGGCCCTCACCGGGCTGGATCCCACCGCATATCGAGCGCACTTCGCTGTATCTGCACGTGCCCTTCTGCCGCCACTTTTGTCCCTATTGCCCCTACACCAAAGTCCAATATAGCGAGGCGCTGGTGGAACCTTTCACCCTGGCAGCCATGGCCGAGGTGGACTGGTGGGCGGATGCAGTTGGGCCGGCCGAGATAACCAGTATCTACATCGGCGGAGGCACGCCAACCCTGGCGCTGGACGGCGTGGCGCGGGTGCTGAGGCGCGTGGGCGAGCGCTTCCGCCTGACGGGTGACATCTGCATCGAGACCAACCCGGCTGACGTGGACGATGAGACCGTACAGCGGCTGCATGATATGGGGGTTGAGCTGGTTTCACTGGGTGTGGAATCGTTTCAGCCCGAGTATTTGGCCGTGCTCGGACGCGACTACACTACTCTCGTCGCCGAGCGCGCCCTGGCGCGGCTGGCGAAGAGTCACTTTGCCTCGGTCAATGCGGATATCATGTTTGCCCTGCCGCGCCAGACTGCCGCCGGCGTGACGGCCGATTTAGCCCGGGCAGCCCAGCTCGGGGCGGACCAGCTCACCACCTACCCGCTCTTCACTTTTCCCTACACCGCGGTCGGCACGTACCTGCGCCTGGCGGCGGTGCGCATGCCAGGCCTGCCCATGCGCCAGGCGCACTACCAGGCCATCAGCGGGTGGTGCGCTGAGCACGGCTTTGAGCGCGTTTCGGTGTGGGGTTTCAAGCGCGGCGGCGTCCCACGCTATTCCTCGGTCACCCGGGACGGCTATATCGGGGTCGGCCCCGGCGCCGGATCGCATCTACCCGATGGGTTCGTGCTGAACACCTTCGATCTCAAGAGTTGGCTGCACGCCACGCACGCCGGCCATACGGCGATTGCCCTGCGCATGCCGTTCGCAGGGGAGATGTCTGGCTGGTGGTGGCTGTACTGGCGCTTTTACGATACGCGCATTCCCCTGGACGGCCTGGATGCGGCGCTTGGCAACGACGCCCCCAAGGCTCGCCGGTGGCTGAGAGTCGTGGAACAGGCCGGGTTGGCGGTTCAGCATGGCGGGCATCTCGAACTGATTGAGTCGGGGGCGTTCTGGCTGCATCTTGCGCAGAACCACTTTGCCCTGGATTATGTGAACACATTGTGGACCCAGGCGCGCCGGGAGGCGTGGCCGCAGGCAGTGGCGATTTGAACTATGCCCACTTTTTTTATGCACCGAAGAAGCCAACTCGCTATAATTACTCAGGCGGAAAAGGCAATGCGCGCTTTCTTTCTAGTTGGGTTGATCCTCATCTTGGTCATTTGTGCCCCGGCCGCAACCGCTGTTACGGCTGTGGCGACGCGCCCAGGCCCGAGCCAGACTACTTCTCCAACCGGCATTTCCCCTTCAGCTATGCCGGGGGCAACCGCTGAGGCGCAGGCCACGGCGCCAGCGCCGGGCATGCGCGGCGTATTCGGTTCGCCAATTACCTTCGCTACCCACGACGAACTTGCCAGTTTTGGCTTTAATGCCGGCCCTTCGGACGGCCAGTTTGGGGCGATCCCCGCCGGGGGCGGGAACTATGTTTTATACGGTTTCGCCGCTTCCATTGCTACCTGTGCAGGAACCCCGAAAGTGGCCGGCGCCTATGCATTCACCGGTACGCTCGACCATGTCACAGGCAGCAACGGCTGCACGCGGGTGTTTGGCCGCGGAGATGGCCCGCAAGGCTGGATCTTCGACAAGGATTATGCGGGAGGCGGCCAGGTGGTGCGCTTCGCCCTCAACGGCCAGAGCGGATGGCTGATGCCTTTCCACGGTGAAGCCTGGTGGCAGAACCCGGACACCCCGGATCACCGCTGCAACGTTTCCGGAGGCGCCACGGTGCCCTGTTTCTACTCGGCGCTCGGTTTGGCTGTATCGACCGACGAGGGCAAGACCTTCAAGGTGGTGGGAGAGATCCTCCAGCCAAGCCAACCCATCTCAGCTTTCTCCGGCTCGGGCAAGAGCATGATGGTCGGTTACGGCTCACTGGTGGTGGCGGATGCCAACGGCAAGCACCTGGATAACCCGCCCGCCCATCCCAATGGCGCCTTCTTTTATCTCTTCTACACCGACCTTTTGCCGGGGGCGCCCGGTGTGTGTGCGGCCCAGTTGTGTTTGGGGGTGGCGCGGGCGCCCTATGCCAAAGTGATCCAGGCGGCCCTGTCTGGCGACCCGCACCAGGTGGCCAAGGTGTTCCACAAATATGACGGAGCCAGCCCGAACCCCTGGACCCAACCCGCCACCAGCGACACCCCCGATTTGTCGGGCACCGCCGGCAGATATGCGCCCCTTATCACGGATGAAATTGGAGGCGCCGAAGTAATTTACGATAAGGCCTTCGATGTGTACCTGGCTGTCTTCGGTACCGGTAAGGGCCTCATCGTACGCGCCTCGAACGACTTGTTGCATTGGTCTCAACCCATCGGGGCGCCCTACCACGAAGTAGGCCGGGTCACGTATTTCCCAACTTTCATCGGTGAAACCGGCGATCCAACCATCGCAGGGCCGGCGCCGCGCCTCTATTTCAGCAGTTTCCCCATCGGCGCCTATCCCGACTACAAAACGTCGGTTTTTGAGAGCGTGACGCTGACGCTTTCGAAAACCCCATAAATTGGGGCGCATTGGGATTTACCGTGGAAGGGAGTTCACCACGGCTATTCCCAGAGAACCTGAGTCGGGAGTCGATCAGTTCGGCTATAATTATCGGATATCAACCCATCTTCTGACCCTGTCGAAGCCAACAGTTCGGATAAAACATGGGCCTTATGGGCTTATCTGTTTACGCCGTTTCTCCCGGCTGTGATGCTGCTGATGGAGGATGTAAAAAAGCGCCCGTATAATCGGGCGCACCTGGCGCAGTCTTTGGTGTTGGGGATCACCGGTTTTGGGGTGAACAGCCTGCTTTCGGCTGTTTTGATCGGTTGTATTACCTGGCCGCTGTATCTGGTCCTCTTGACTTATTACGGCGATAAAGCTTACCACGGGGAAATGATCCAGATTCCGGTCATTTCAAATTGGGTTACAAGCAAGGGTTGGGATTAAATCTCGTCACCTTCGGACTCTGGTCGGTGTTTGCAGGAGCCAAGCTGTATAGGCTGGACGGGTGACCGGGCGGAGGATAGATGGAAAAGAGGGAAAAACAATGGATATAGTCAAGAAACACTTTGAAGAAGAAGCTAATGAGTTCGATAAAATAATTTTGCAGCTTATTCCGTATTACCCGGAAATGATAGATGCTTTAGTCATTGCAATTCCCTTTGATAAATCAAGCCGGATTAATGTTCTTGATCTTGGCTGTGGCACCGGCACAATAGCCAGGCGTATCAAGGAAGCGTTTCCGCAGGCGAGAATCTCCTGCCTTGACCTTGCCGGAAATATGATTGAAATGGCCAGGCTCAAATTGGCTGAATTTGCCGATATTCGATTTCAAGTGGGTGACTTCAGAGATTACAAATTTGATGATACCTATGATGTGGTAGTTTCTTCACTTGCCTTGCATCACTTAGTTACTGATAAGGAAAAAATTGATTTTTATCGTAAAATTCACAAGTCTCTTAGTCCAAATGGTGTTTTTTTAAACGCCGATGTAATCTTGTGCTCTAGCGAATACCTCCAACAAGCATACATTGAAAAGTGGAGGGATTTTATGAAAAAGCATGTTGCCGAAGAAGAAATTAATAACATATGGCTCCCTAAATATCAGAAAGAAGACCGTCCCGCAAAACTTATCAACCAAATTGCCTGGCTTTCTAATTTGGGTTTTGTAGAAATTGATATTATTTGGAAATACTATAATTATGCTGTTTATGGTGGGTGAAAATAATGAGCACAACAAACTGTAAATTTTGTGACATCCTGGCCGGCAAACTGCTCATCAGCCAGGTTTATCGAGACGAAGTCTGCACGGCGCTGATGGATATCCAACCGGTCAATCCAGGGCATATGATCATTGTGCCGAATATCCATGCGGCCTTTCTGTCAGAATTGAATGAAGAGACAGGCGCGCAGATGTTTCGCATTGCGCAGCGTCTCGACCGGGCGTTGCGGCGAAGCGCAGTCAAATGCGAAGGAGTTAATTTATTTTTAGCGGACGGTGAAGCTGCCTTTCAAGATGTTTTCCACGTTCACCTGCATGTATTTCCACGTTTTGATGGAGATGGGTTTGGGTTGACCTTCGGGCCAGCCTATTTCCATAAACCAGCCCGCAATGAACTGGATGAGATGGCCCAGAAGATACGCAGTTTGCTTGATTGAGTGACATTGAACGATAGTCTGGCGGCGATGGACGGATCTATGGCGAGCAATGCTCCGCATAAAGCCTGAACAAATCATCGGGTGGGATCTGGAAGACGGGGGACGCCAAAAAGACAACCTATGTTTTCCAGAAAGAGGTCGAGCATGTCCCTCCAAGATGAGCCAATCCGAGTCGAACTGGTCAATCCCCCTGAGCCCCCTGAGGGGCAAAAACCTGTTGAAAGCATGGTTAAGCATCAAATAGTGTGTCAAATCAAGATTGAGCAGAGTGCGGCGGTACAAAACAGCATAACTGGAGCGGTCGTCGCCGGCCGGGATGCGGCGTTGAACGAAAGCGGGTGCAGCGCCGTAGTGGCAGGCGGCCATATCCGGTTCACGGACAGCGTAGGGGTAGTCACCGTGGCAGGCGGAAAAGCAGACATCACCAACAGCAAAGCTGGCCTGCTGATCTCGCGGTTTCATCCGTTGAACAGAGTACCATTGGGGTTTTGTTTGCCCCTCAGGCCGCCCTGGGAAAGGGTGTAAAGGTTATCATGACTGCACAGCAGGCGCTCCTGTTTGGGGCTGCTTTTGGCATGGCGGCTGAGCTGCTCGGCCGGCTTTTGCGGAGCAAACATGGCGGTCGTGGCTAAAATGGCCGGCTGTGACCGCGCAACCACTACGGGCGGTATGCTGTATAATGAGCATCATGAACGCTGCTTCACGAAGTCTTGATGAACTTTTGGTAAAACTCAGAGGAATGCTTCCATATTTGAGAGCACAATATCGAGTCCATACGCTGGAAGTGTTCGGCTCATTTGTGCGCGGAGAGGAGAGAGCAGATAGCGATTTGGATTTATTGGTCACGTTCGACGAAGTACCAAGCTTGTTTCGTTTTGTGGCGTTGGAGAATGATTTGAGTGACTCGCTAGGCATTAAGGTAGATTTAGTAATGAAGGATAGCCTGAAGCCAAATATCGGGAAATACATTTTGGAAGAGGCCCAACCGATATGAGCCATCCTCGGGTGTATTTGGATTACATTCGAGATAAGCTGGAGAGCGCAGAGAAAGCGTTGCATTTTGTGGAGGGGATGAAATTCGAAGAGTTTGTTGAGGACGAAAAGACGGTGTATACCGTCGTACGGGCGATGGAAATTATCGGAGAAGCAGTCAGAAAGGTACCGTCTGATTTGCGCGACACATACTCTGAGATACCCTGGCGAGAGATAGCAGGGACCAGGGACAAACTCATTCATGAATATTTTGGTGTAAATTCATCCGTAGTATGGCAGACGGTGCAAGAGGATTTACCTGCACTGGTCAACCAATTGAAAAACATGCTTGATAACTTTGATTATTCTTCGAGCTGAGAACTGCCCATCCCATTCAATGCCTCCGAATTGAACAATAGGCTGGCGGCGATTGTCGAGGATTTCGTCGGCAAGATCGGGTCGCATCGACGTAGTCATAAGTAGGGAGAAGTAGAAAGGGCTTAGAGCAATCTAAGCCATTTCTTATTGTATCGAATAATACAACTTGGCTGGCTCTTCCTGAACGAGATAGGTGAGAAAGTTCGGATGAAAGGGGGCGAAGGTATGCTTAAAAGTGCTAGAATATTTATCACCTTTATTGGCATACGAAACGGCCGGACCCGATGATCGATTGATCAGCCGGATAGGAGATCAAAGATGGTGCAACAATGCAAGGCATTTACCAAACTCCTGTTTTCTGTGATCGTGCTGGCGACGATGTTGAGCTGTTCGCTCTTGGCCACCCACAAGGGCAGCTCCAAATCGGCTACGCCGCCCCCCCGTTAGTGGTGATGCCCCAGGCGACGCGGCCGGTCAAATCCACCGCCCAGCCGACCGCCACGAGCGTCAGCGCCAGCGCGGATAATATCGATGTGGACTATACCTATACCGACCCGCTCATCACCCAGGGCATGCCTTTTTGGCCGTGCGCATGGATGATACGAATGCCCAATATTACGTCATCGAGACGACCTTCATCGTGCGCTACAGCTTTGCCGACGCGGTCCAAAAGGGGGCTCAAGAATTCCAGGATGCCCTGCCTCACATCACGGCCGGCGATAGCGATTATGGCTGGGTTAATATTAGCGATGCGCGCGACCAGGGCATAAACCCGCTGCCCTGGCATTGAAAAAACATGAATTTCTTGATTGATATTGGTATTACTTTATGTTATACTTATTGTATACCAAGGAGTATGCCATGGCGCAAATAAAAACAGCCATATCCGTCCCTAAAAATCTTTTTCAGGAAACTGAACAGATCGCTCACGAGATGAACCTCCCGCGCAGCCAGGTGATTACGCTGGCTTTAGAGGAATATATCCAGCGCTATCAGAATAAGAAACTGCTCGAACAAATTAATGAGGCTTATACGGCGCCCATGACTTCCGATGAAAAGGAGAGCTTGGAAATTATCCGCTCACAGCAGAAAAGGCTGGTGAGGGATGAAAAATGGTGATATCCACCAGGGGGATATTTTTTGGGTTGACCTGGATGAACCGACAGGTTCCGAACCCGGCTATCACCGTCCTTACGTTGTCGTTCAGAATAACCTGTTTAATCACAGCCGCATCCATACTGTGGTCATGTGCGCTTTAACCAGTAATCTGCAAAGGGCCAAATCACCAGGGAATGTCCTGCTCCAAGCTGGAGAAGGGGGGCTTCCCCAGTCGAGTGTGGTAAATATCACCCAAATGTTTACCGTAGATAAATCAGCCCTGGGAGATTTCTGCGGATCGCTGCAGCCCAAAAGAGTCGTACAAATTATCGACGGCATTAATCTTCTAATTCAACCGGCGGACGCTGATTGACTGACAAATGTGAAACTGTGTGAATCTGTGGCTAAACTCTTCTTTACTGTCCCGTCAAGAACGCCTCCGGCTGAATTTGCTTGACACAGGAAGTATCCAGGCCCTTGACCGTCCCGGCCTGCAGGAAAGCTGCCACCAGGTCGGGGAGGCAGTCGGTGAAAACTACGTTGTGCCCCAGGCCGGGGATGACCAGGCTGAGGCTGTTTGGGAGGGTGCGGGCGGCCTGTTCGGCATTGGAGGGCGGGGTGACCGGGTCGAGCTGTCCGGACAGCAGCAGCACGGGCGCATTCGAGCGCACCGGCTGCTTGAAGGCCGCCTGGAGCGTGGCGTGCGGCCAGATCTGGCACTGCTGAGCCTGCTCCTGGGTGTGGTCGGGCAGGTATGAGCTGACCTGTTCGGGGGCGGCGGGATAGAAGGGCACGTCTTCGGCGCACACCACCGAGAGATACAGCCCCTCCGCAACCGCCTGGCTCAGGCTGTAGCTGGCGATCAGGTACTGCGAGGCGAGCAGGTTGTACTGCCCGTTGGCGACCGTGTTGTGGATCAACTGCGGGATGGCGGCGATGCTGTTGTCAGAAAACGACATAAACTGGATGGCCTGGGCGGCCTCGGCGTGGGTCAGCTCGAGTTGGATGGGCTGGTTGGTGAGCGGGTGGACCAGGTTCACTTCCATGGGCTGCTTGTCGAGGGTGGCCATTAAGCTGGCAAATTCCTCGGGCAGATTAGGGTACCCAGTGTGGCAGGCCGTATCGGCGGCGCATTCGGCGAAGATCAGGTCGAGCGAGCGCTGGGCGTTGGCCGGGTTGTGCGGTCCAAGCTCCCAATCCAGCGGGCTGACCCCGTCCAGGGTCAAGGTGCGCGCCCGGTCGGGATACTGGCGCAGATAAGTCAGCGCCAGGCGCGTGCCGTACGACACGCCCAGCAGGTTGATCTTCTGGTAGCCCAACGCCTGGCGCACCTGGTCCAGGTCGTTAGCGGCGGCCTGGGTGGTATACAGGGTCGGATCAGCGCTGAGCGTGGCCAGGCAGGCCTTCAAGGCGTCGGCCGGCGCGAAGGTTGGCGAGGGCGCGGGAGTGGACTGAAGGTCGGGCGTCGAGCAGCGCAGCGGGTTGGACTGGCCCGTGCCGCGCATATCCACCAGCACCAGGTCGCGCTGCTGCAGCACGCTTTCGAAATCCGGCACATGCAGGGCGAAGGCCTGCGTGGCGGCCTGTCCCGGACCGCCCGCCAGCAGGAAGAGCGGGTCAGGGCTGTGGCCCGGCGTGGTTGTAGCGCCCGGCGTCGCCGGGGATGGAGGCTCCGCTGGAGCCGGAGGCCCCGATGGGACGATGGCCACGTTGAGTAAGATTCTGCGCCCCTTTTGGGTGGCGGTATTTTCGTAGACCTGCACGCTGCCGCACAGTGCTTTATACACGCGGAAAATGTCCGCCGAGCCGAGCTGGCAGGGGTTCATCGTCACGCGGCTGATTTTGATGGCTGTGGCAGGGGAAGTGGGCGTGGCGGAAGGGGCAGGGGCGGCGCAGGCAGCCAGCAGGGCGACGATGCACAACAGGCTGCATAATTTTAAAAGTTTAGAGTTGCTCGAAAGGTGCATGACCCAGTTCCTCATTTATGACACAATCAGTCCTATTATACCGGTAATGGATCTTGAAAGACAAGTAGGGGAAGGTCTGGGCCGTAGTGGGTCGGCGCCATCATTTTTCCAGCTCCTCCTCTTCCAACATGGGGATATTCGGGTAAAATTCAGGCATGTCCATCTACAACGTCGTAGACTTTGGGGCGGCGGGCGACGGCAAAACCAACGACGCAGCCGCCATCCAGCGGGCGATCGATGCCTGCACTGCGGCTGGCGGGGGGACGGTGCTTCTCCCGGCGGGCAGGGCTTTCCGCTCGGGCACCATCGCCCTCAAATCCAATGTGGAGCTGCACGTCGAGCGCGGGGCAGTCCTGGCGGGCAGCGGCGACTGGGCCGATTACACCACCCGCCTGGCGGTGGGGGCGCTTTCGGGCGGGGCGCTCGACATGCAATCACCCGGCGCAGAGCATGCTCGTCACGGCTGACCGGGCTGAGAACATCGCTATTAGCGGGGCGGGGACCATCGACGGCGTCGGGCAGCTTTTCATTGCCGAGCGCGGGCGCTACATCCACAAGATGAAGGCCGAGCGAACCTTCACCATTTTTCTGATCGGCTGCCGCAAGGTCACCTTGGGTGACGTCACCCTGCGGGATGGGGCGTTGTGGACGCTGCGCCTGTCGGGCTGCGAAGACGTCACCATCCACTCCCTCCACATCGAGAATGACCTGCGCCTGCCCAACAATGACGGCATCGACCTGGACCGCTGCCGCAACGTGCGCATCAGCGACTGCCACATCGTGTGCGGGGATGACTGTATCTGCCTCAAGACCTGCCAGGAAACCGCCGAGTTTGGCCCGTGCGAGAATATCACTGTGTCCGGCTGCACGCTGGAGTTCGACCTCCAGCGCCCTGATCCTCGGGGCGGAATGCCGCTCGCCGATCCGCAACGTGGTCTTCGATGCCTGTGTGATCCGCTCCAGCAACCGCGGCCTGGCCATCCACCTCAGCGAGGAGAGCGACATCGAGAACGTGCTGTTTTCCAACATGCTGGTGGAGACGCGCCTATTCCACGAGAAGTGGTGGGGGCGCGGCGAGCCGATCTACATTACCGCCATCCCGTGGGACGCCGGGCGAAGGATCGGCCGCGTGCGGCATGTGCGTTTCTCGAACGTGCTGGCGCGCAGCGAGAATGGGGTGTTAATCATGGGCTGGCCTTCGGCTGTGATCGAAGATATCCTGCTCGACAATGTGCGCGTCGAGCTGGAGCGCTGGTCGAGCTGGCCGGGCGGCCGGCAGGATATCCGCCCGTACCCCGGCGGGGATGTCCTGCTCGAACAGGCCACGTCCGGCTTCTTTATCCAGGACGCCCGCCAGGTGACTCTGCGCAACTGCCAGGTGGTGTGGGCGACTCGGGCGGAAGAGTTCCGTTATGCCCTGCAAACTCACCGCGTCGAAGACCTGGCGATCGAGAATTTCAAAGGCGAATCCGCCCATCCGGAGGCCTACCCGGCGATAAAGAAAGGATAAAACTTAACCACAAAGGCACACGCTCTTCAGCGCACCCGAAGGGGTGAAGGAAAGAAAGATAAAGAGCACAAAGAAGAGAGATACGAGAGAAAGAAAAGAAGAGGTCACCACAGAAGCACAAAGGGCACAAGGTTTTTATTCAATATTTTTCTTTGTATTTCTTCGTGGTCTTTGTTTTCTTTGTGATCTTTGGGCCTTTGTGGTGAATTATAGGAGAAAATGATGCCTAGTTTTGAACAGTAAAACCATTACCTACTCGCAGTTGGCCAAGACCATCGACCATTCTCTGCTCAAACCCGAGCTGACCGAGGCGGATATCACCGCCGGCTGCCAACTGGCGGCCCGCTATCACGTGGCTTCGGTGTGCGTCAAACCCTGTTTCGTGCCCCTGGCGGTCCAGCTTCTCAAGGGGAGCGACGTGGCGGTCGGCACGGTGCTCGGCTTCCCGCATGGCGGCAGCACCACCGCTGTCAAGGTCTTTGAGGCCGAGGACGCCATGGATAACGGGGCGGTCGAGCTGGACATGGTGATCAACATCGGCGAGCTGCGCTCCGGCAACCGCGAATACGTACTGGGCGATATCCGGGCGGTGGTCAAAGCCGCCCACAAGCGCGGCGCCATCGTCAAAGTCATCCTGGAGAACGCTTACCTGACCGACGAGGAGAAGGTGCTGGGCTGCCAGTTGGCCGAGCTGGCCGAGGCGGATTTCGTCAAGACCTCCACCGGCTTTGCGCCGGGTGGGGCGACCATCGAGGACCTCAAGCTGATGCGCGCCACTGTCGGGCCGCAGGTGCAGGTCAAGGCTGCCGGCGGCGTGCGCACGCTGGACGCCCTGCTGGCGGTGATCGACGCCGGCTGCACCCGCTCCGGCGCCACCGCTACCGCGGCTATCCTGGACGAGTTCAAGCAGCGACAAAGATAAAAGAATTCACCGCACGCTCTTCAGCGCACCCACATTTGTGGTTCCTTTTTCTTTTCTGGGGTTTCCTTCAAATCTTTTTCTTTGTGTTCTTGTTTTCTTCCCTTTGTGTCTTCGTGGTTAATCTCTTTCTTTTCCTAGGAGTATGGTTATGATCGATGCGGATCGAAAACAGGAATGGCGGCGCCAGTTGGAGCAGGAACTGGCCGGAGATATCCTTCCGTTCTGGTTGAGCCATACTCTCGACCAAGAGCGCGGCGGCTTTTACGGGCTGGTCGCCAACGACGGCTGTGTGGATCAGGATGCCCCGCGTTCGGCTGTCCTCACCGGGCGCATCCTGTGGACCTTTGCCGCGGCTTACCGCATCTACCAAAAACCGGAATACCTGCAGGCCGCCCACCACGCTTACGAGTACCTTACCGGCTGTTTTCAAGACCGGCAATACGGTGGTTTTTACTGGATGGTGGACGCCTGGGGCGCCCCGCTCAACCCGCGCAAGCAGATCTACGCCCAGGCCTTCGCTCTCTACGCCGCCAGCGAGTATTACCGCGCCGCCGGCGAGCCGGCTGCCCTGACCCTGGCCCAGGACATCTTCCGCCTGATCGAGGAGAAAAGCCACGACCCGCAAACCGGCGGTTATTTCGAGGCATACCACCGCGATTGGAGCGCCCTGCAGGACTGGCGCCTGAGTGAAAAAGACCTTAACTGTCCCAAGTCGATGAACACCTTATTACACGTGCTCGAAGCCTGCACCAACCTGCTGCGCATCTGGGATGACGCCCTGCTCAAACAGCGCCTGACCGAGCTGATCGAGGTGTTCCTGCAGCACGTGATCGACCCGCATACCGGCCATTTTAAAATGTTTTTCGAGGCGGATTGGGCCTCGCTCTCCGATCACGTTTCTTACGGGCACGATATCGAAGGAAGCTGGCTGCTGCTGGAGGCGGCCCAGGTGCTCGGCGATCCGGCGTTAGCGGCGCGGGTCAAAACCGCTGCCCTGCGCATGGCCGAGGCGGTCTATAATGAAGCCCGCGAGCCGGACGGCAGCCTGCTGTACGAAGCCAGCCCGCGCCAGGTCACGATCGCCGACAAGCACTGGTGGGCGCAAGCCGAGGCCGTGGTCGGCTTCTACAATGCCTACCAGGTCTCCGGCGAAGAGCGTTATCTCGACGCCGCCTGGCAGGCGTGGCAGTTCATCGACGCCAGAGTGATCGATCACAAAGATGGCGAGTGGTATGCCGTCCTGAAGCGGGATGGCTCACCCTATTCGTCCGCCGAAAACCCCGACCAGCACAAGGTTGGCCCGTGGAAGTGTCCCTACCACAACAGCCGCATGTGCTTCGAGATGATGGAGCGGCTAAATGCCGTCGCCCAACCAGTTTGAGGCCTACAGCGTAATCCTGCTGGAGCACGGCGGGCGCTTCCTCCTGCTCAAGCGCTCTCCGGTCAGGGCTTTCGCCCCCAACCGCTGGACTGGCATCGGTGGCCGGGTCGAGGCGGGGGAGTTCGGCGACCTTAAAGCGTCGGCATTGCGTGAGCTTCACGAAGAAGCTGGTTTCACCCTCGCCGATGTCGAAAATTTCACGCTGCGACGGACCCTGTTCCTGGCCCGGCCGGATGGGATTTTTATCTGGCTGGTGTACTTTACGGGCAGTTTGGCAGCTCAAACCACACCGGACTGCCCAGAAGGCACGCTGGCTTGGAAAGAGCCGCATGAATTTGCCGGCCTGGACATCATCGGGACTTCTCGCCCGGTGCTTTCACTCCTGGTTGAGGATCAGGCGCGTGATCCACAGGGGCTTGAACGCGTTCATGTGGGGGTCGGCGTGTATGATTCGTCGGAGAACTACCACTATATTCTTTGGGATTCTGATGGAAATATCACATGGCAGCCATCTTCTCAGTGATTTACGCAGGCTTCCAGAATGTCGATTTCCCGTTCGTCTGCATCCATGTGTACCCGCGCGCCTACCGGCAGGGTGGTGTTGGGGCAGTTGTGGCCGAAGTCGTTAGCCTTCAGAATAGGGAAGCGGTAATCGCTGGCGACGGTCAACAGCACATCCTCCATGTGGAGGGGGGCGTCCGGCAGGTTGTCCACCCCGTCAATGTAGCCGACAATTACCCCGGCGACCTGGTCGAATACGCCCATCTGCTGGAGTTGGCGGAACATAAAGTCGCAGGCGGGCGGCTCGAAGCCCAGCGATTTAATGAACAGGATGGCCCCGCTGAAATCGGGGAAATAGGGCGTGCCGGCCAGCTTGAGCAGGCAGGGCAGGTTGCCACCCAGCAGGCGCCCCTCGGCGCGACCACTGCGTATAGCCTTTCGAGATCCGGCGGCGTTTACTTTGCCAATTTTGCCCTCCACCAGGCGAGCCAGGAACTCTTCCCGGTCGTAGGCCGTGGGGTGGCGCCCGAAGCCCCACATGACGTCGTTGCCGTGGAAGGTGACCAGCCCGGTTTTGGTGTAAATACCGTTGAGCAGCACGGTGATGTCGCTGATGCCTAAGAAGACTTTGGGATTATCGACGATCACCTGCCAGTCCAGGTAGGGCAGGCTGGCGTTGGCGGTATCCCCGCCCTGCGAGCAGATGATGGCCTTAACGGCCGGGTCGCCAAACATGCCCATCAGGTCGGCGGCCTTCTCAGTGGGGGAGGCGGCGTAACCCAGTGAATTGGAGAAGACGTGCTCGCCCAGGAGCACCTTGAATCCCAGGTCTTCCAGGAAGCGCACGCCGTTAGCGAGCTGTGGATTGCCTGGCTCGACCGGGGTCGAAGGGGAGACCACGCCGATAGTGTCGCCGAGAGATAGTTTGTTTCCTAACATTTATAATTCCTTCTCTTTTGCCACCTGCGAATCAATTCGCAGGCTGCCCGTCCTCAAACCCGCTGAAGCGGGTTGGAAGTGTCTTCTGCAATCTGCTTCAGCAGATTTGGATTAATTCCAGCCTGGGGATTCATCCTCAGGCGATTTTGAGCTCAAACTCAAACCCGCGAATCGAAACGCAGGCTGCCCGTCCTCAAACCCGCTGAAGCGGGTTGGAAGTGTCTTCTGCAATCTGCTTCAGCAGATTTGGATTTTCTCCAGCCTGGGGATATATCCCCAGGCGCAATCAGAATGGGATATCGGCATTGTACTCGACCTGTCCCTCGTGAAGGGATGATCTCCCCGCCTCGGTCTCGTCACTCTCCTCTCGTTCTAACCAGGCAAGCGTAGTTTGTCGCCCGTGATGAACTTTTTGATTCTCCACATATTCTATTGCGATAGAACGCTGGCGCTCCCCTAAAGATAACGCTCCATAACCTCGCTGCCACTCGAGACCTTCGAAATCATGCGAGCTGGCGCCTTTCAAGCGTTGGACAATTTCTGCAACAGAATATTTGGGTGGAATTGAGATTACCAGGTGAATATGGTCGGACCAACCGCCAATCGCAAAAGTATGGCAGTCCATTCGATTTGCCTTGTCAATCAAGTAAGTGTAAAGCAGTTTCTCAAGCCTTTCATCGATGAAAGGTTCTCGATTTTTCGTACTCCAGACCAGGTGATAATACAATCGCCAAAAAGGCATCAGTGATCTCTTGCGAATAGGATTTCCTATGGTTGATTCTACAATAATTCCATTTTACCGATCAACCACAGCCTGGTGGAAAAGACCCAAGGTAAAGATAAAATTTTTATATTCCCCGGAAAACTCCTTAACTGTACTGGCTGAATCAAGATGAGCAACTGCTGACCGCTTATTATTTTAGCTGGGGACAAAGAATAGAACCTGGATAAAGTGTACAACCGATGCCGGTATGAATTTTTCACTGGCTGCGTATCTCCGCCTGGCTGTGTGAATGTTTTTTTACGTTGGATTAACCACCCGCCCAATAAAGAGGATTGTGCCAGACTGCTTATTGCGGATCAAGAACAGGAAGGGATGGTCGATCACTACTTTGGCGCTTTCCACTTGAATGGCGGTGGCCCCGACCTCCACACCGGTGGCAGCCGCGGCTTCGGTACCCTGCTCGTCCACCGCGATAAAAGCTTTGTGGAGGACGTCCTGGATAAACAAATGTCCCTTCCCGCCGTCTATTTTACTAAAATTGGCCAGGCCAGGCGTGAAGGCATCCGTCATCCCCAAACCCTGCAAGGTTTTTGCCAGGCTAAAGCTGTCATCAAACGTGAACTTTGGCATGGTCAGGTCCACTTCCTGCTGTTTTAGATCGTTGATCAGAGCGGCCATCTTGCTCGCATCCAGCGACTGCTCAAATTGCCGAAACGTGTCCGCATCCGGCATGACAATGACCATCGAAAAATCTGCGTTGCTGTAAGGCAGCTCGACCACTGTGACGCCATTTTCTTTAACATAACCATACATCCCTGACCCATGCATCATAGGTACCTGAACCGTGCTGTCCCTCGCCATAAAGAAAGGCTCATCGGCGGTCTCACTTTTCTCAAATTGTTTTTGCCAACTGGCCTTGAAGTAAATGGCGTTGGTCAGTACCAGGCGCGTGTAGGGCGTGATCACTCCCCTGGCAATCAGGTCCTGAATGCGTTGGTTGGTCTGCTGGCTGACCCACTGGTTGATCGCCTGGCGAGAAGCTTCCTGGTTTTTTTCAAAATCCAGCGTATGCATCCCGGCGCCATAATATTTGCTCAACACATCTAAAAAGTCAGGTTGGAATGTATAGCCCGACTGCCCCCACAGGGCATTGACCATTGAAAGCTTGAAAGCTGTCTGTTCGTCCTGGCTCCCGCCCGCGGCAGCCAACTCTTCATCCAACGCATTGAGCGCGGCGTGCAGGCGGCTATCCGGCAAGGTAAAATGGAGGGCAGCGGACATTTGCTGTTGGGTTTTACCATTCGCGCCGGCATAGGTCATGGCCAGAGCCTGAGTAATGCTGTAGGGTGAATAAAACAGGTTGCCAGAATTGTCTTTCAGGGCCTGGTACAGGTTGAAAGCGAACTGGCTGTTGCCTTCGACCAGGGCCATGGTGTCAGTAACGGGGATATCTGCCTGGGTGACGCGCGCCGCTTTGGATTGGAACAGCCCAGGGCCAACCGCTGCCGCGGGGATAATAATGCAACTGGTTAATCCCACAAGCAAAATCATGATCATCATGCGGTATAAAGTTGAGTTCATCAAAATATCCTTTCTTATTATACGATATCTCATGCCTATGACGATTTCCCGCGCAATATAGTTCCAATTATTTTAACGTAGTGCGCGGCCCCGCGTACAGACTCCCTTTTGCCAGGAGTTCAGCGGCTTTGTTCCTCTTTGGGTATAATGGGTTCAGCTTTGCCCCGGGTGGGGTAACGAGAATGCTGGTAGACTTTCTTCGATAAATCCTCCGGAGGAAAAATGGCAGCAGAATATATTCTCTCACTGGCAGATTCCCGGGCCACTTTAGAGCTGACCGGCGGCAAGGGGGCTGCCCTGGCCCGCCTCTCCCAGGCCGGGCTGCCCGTGCCGGATGGTTTCCACGTGACCACCGCGGCCTACCTGGACTTTGTGGCTGAGAATCGCCTCCAGGAACGCACACTGGCTTTAGCCAGTGAGGCCGCCCTGGCGCTGGACGACCCGGCTCACTACGCTACGCTTGAAGCCGCATCACGCGCCATCCAGGATTTATTCCAACAGGCCGCCATGCCGGTTGCCATCGAAGCAGCTATCGTCTTGGCCTACACCGGCCTACCGGGCGAAGTCCCGCGGGTGGCTGTGCGCTCTTCGGCCACCGCTGAAGACTTGCCCGGGCTGTCCTTCGCCGGGCAGCAGGAGACCTACCTCAATGTGCACGGCATCCACCCGCTGCTGGAATCGGTCAAGTCCTGTTGGGCCTCGCTGTGGACGGTGCGTGCCATCAGTTACCGGGCGCAGCATGGCATCCGGTCAGAAGAACTAAGCCTGGCGGTGGTCGTCCAGAGGCTGGTGCGGGCCGGGGCGTCCGGGGTGATGTTCACCGCCAACCCAGCCAACGGCCGGCGCGACCAGGTGATGATCACGGCCGCCTGGGGACTGGGCGAAGCCATCGTGGGCGGGCTGGTCACCCCCGATACACTGACAGTGCATAAGGCCAGCGGGCAGGTGATCGAACGCAAGACTGCCCGCAAAGAGGTTGAGACGGTGCCTGCTGGAAAGCGGCACCCGAGAACAACCCCTGCCTGAGGACCTGCGCTCCAAGGCCGTGCTGAGCGACCAGGAAGCCGCCGCGCTGGCCGGCCTTGGCGTGCGCATTGAGGCGCTGTACGGCGGCACACCCATGGACATCGAGTGGACGCTGGCTGACGGCGAGTTCGCCATCCTCCAGGCCCGGCCGATTACTGCCCTGCCCCCAAACCCCGGGGACGAGCCGGAAGAGCAGGTCGAGCCGCCCTCGGAGTGGAAACGGCCCGATCCGCGCGGCATTTACGGGCGCGGCAGCATCACCGAGCAGCTCCCCGAGCCGCTCACGCCGCTTTTCTCCAGCCTGGGCGGGCCGATCATCGACCAGGAAACCCGCCGGATATATGCCGAGTACATGGGCGTGAAAGAATGGGAAGGGCCCGCCTTCGATACCATCAACGACTATGCCTACCTGAATATGAATTTTAGCCAGTGGACGATGATCCGCATGGTGCTGAGTTCCTTGCTCATTGCGCGAAAGATGCTGAGCGACGCCGAAGCGCGCTACCGGGCGGCGCGCCAGCATTATATCGAGGTAGTCCAACGCTACCAGGCCCGCCCGCTGGCGGATTACCGGGCAGCCGGGCTGCTGGATGGCGCCCGCCAGTTGACCCGCCAGGCCATCTCGCTCTATACCGTGTTGCAGAGCGGCGTGATCCCGGCCGCTGGTACCAGCGAGATGTTGTTCACCCAGACCTATAACCACCTGATCAAAAAAGCCGGCGACCCACAGGCCTCGGTCTTTCTGATAGGCTTCGTATCCACGCCCATCCACGCTGAGCAAGCGCTCTACGATCTGGTCGGGTGGGCGAAATCTCAGGCCGGGCTGGCCACTCACCTGGCGGCCGAGCCTGCCGCTAAACTGGCGGCCGAGCTCAACCACGCTGCAGCCCTCCCCACACCGGCAGGCGTAGAGCCGGAAGCCTGGAGCGAATGGCGGCTCCGTTTCGCTGAGCATCTGGCTGCCTACGGGCATTCCACCTACGACATGGACTTTTCCAGGGCGGTCGCCGCCGACGATCCTGCGCCGCTGCTGGAAACCTGCCGGATGTACCTGCTCGGCAAAGCCGGCAGCCCCTACGACCGCCTGCAGGCCCTCGCCGAGAGGCGCGAGCAGGCCACTCAGGCCATGTTGAAGCGGCTGCGCGGCCTGAAACGCTGGATCTTCCTCAAGCAGTTGCGCAGCGCTCAGAGGAACGCCCCCTTGCGTGAAGACGGATTTTCGGACCTGGGGCTGGGTTATCCGCAGTTGCGGCGCATGCTGCGCGAGCTGGGCAGCCGGTTGGCCCGGGCGGGTATGTTCGCTCAGCCCGATGATGTCTTCTGGTTAAAGGCGGAGGAGCTTGAACAGGCTGCGGCAGCCCTCGACCAGGGCCAGCCGGTCGAAGCGATGCTGGAAACCATCCGCCAGCGCAAAGCTGTCTGGAGGGCCGAACAACGCCTGGTAGCCCCGCTGGTGCTGCCCCCTGGCTCAAAGCTCTTCGGATTTGATTATGAAAAACTTTCTGCCGCCCGCGCCAGCGATGACGTCAATGTGATCAAAGGCTTTGGCGCCAGCCAGGGCAAGGTGACCGGTACGGCGCGCGTCTTGCTCGGCCCGCAGGACTTCAGCCTGATGCAGCCCGGCGACGTGCTGGTGGCTCCCATCACCACCCCGGCCTGGACGCCGCTCTTCGCCATGGCCTCCGCCATCGTCACCGATATTGGCGGCCCGCTGAGCCACAGCTCGATCGTCGCCCGTGAGTATGGCCTGCCGGCCGTGCTCGGCACCGGCGTCGCCACTCGCCGCATCCGCAGCGGGCAGAGGATCACCGTGGACGGCGACGCCGGATCGGTGACGCTGGAAGCCGACCCACCCTACGGAGGGGGCGAAGCGCCGGAGCGGTAGCAGCTCCTATCCTCTTCATCCCCTTCATCCTTGTTTATACTCTATGGAATCAGGCGCTGCCCTTCCACAATTCACGCATTTCGGCGCAGGTCGCCAGTAGCTCGTCAAGGGTCCCCTCGGCCTCGATGCGCCCATCCTTCAGCACGATGATATGATCGGCGCGGCGCAGGGCTGCCCGGCGGTGCGAAACCACCAGGCAGGCGGCCGGCGGCTGGGCGAACAGACGCTCCCATAGGGCCTGCTCGGTCTCCACGTCCAGGGCGCTCGACAGGTCGTCGAACACCAGTAACTGCGGGCGGCGCACGAACATGCGCGCCGCGGCCGTGCGCTGGGCCTGCCCGCCGGACAGCTTCGTGCCGCGCGTGGCCGATCAACGTCTCCAGCCCAGTCTGGCCATGCTGGCACGTCGCGTTCGAGGACTGCCGCAGCAATGGCCTGCTGCAGCTCCTGCTCGGTCGCCGGCAGGCCCATCAGGATGTTGTCCCTGACCGACTCGCTGAACAGGTGGGGCGCCTGGGCGGTGTAGGCGCTGCGCGGCGGGACAAAAAAGCTGGCCGGGTCGCCTACCGGCTGCCCATTCCAGGCAATTTCCCCTGCATCCTTCGGCAACAGCCCCAGCAGCACGCGCAGCAGGGTGGTTTTGCCGCTGCCGATCCGCCCGGTGATCACGGTGATCGAGCCGCGGCGGATGTCCAGGTTGATAGCTGAAATGCCGCCCCTCACTTCCGCCTCGTCTCCCGGCTGGGGATAGCCCCCTTTCCGGGGGAAGCCCCCTGAAAGGGGGTAATGGTAGCTCAGCCCGCGTGCCGTCAGGCGTCTCCAGGCGGTCAGCTTCCACGGCTGGGACTGCTTCCACAACGGGCAGCTTGCCCCACAGGTGCACTGGGCCGTGCTCCACCAGCCGTTCGGGCGGAGCACCCGGCAGGATGGCCCACAGCCGTTCGAACGAAACGCCCACCTGGTGGTAGAGCACCAGGAAGTTGCCGAACATGGTGGTCATGAAATTGAGATAAGTCAGGTAAGACACGAACAGGCTGAAGTCGCCCACGCTGATGGCAGCCCCCGGCGCTTGCAGCATCTGGGCGGCTGCCAGCAGCACGATGCCTGTGCCGATCGAGGCGGTGTTGGTGTTCAGCGATTCGAGGAAGCGCGTGAACACCAGGTCGCGCAGGTTGGCCTTGCGGCGCGTCTCGTTCAACCCTTCCAGGTGTGCCACCACGTGCGCCTCCGTCCCGGCCACCTTGATCGCCTGCACCGCCCCGAAAAGCTCGCCGAGCAGCCCGGTTACCCCGGCGATAGCGGCATGGCTCTCGCGCCGGTAGCGCTGGATGCGCCTGGCGGCCAGGCTGACTAACCCGACGGTGACCGCCAGCGGAATCACCACCGCCAGGGTCAGCCAGGCGTTGATGCGCGCCAGGATCGCCAGCCCGGTGAGGGTCACCAGCGCCTGTTCCAGGGGATCGAAGATCCAGGTCAACAGCGAGGGAATGTCCGAGACGTCATCCCGCAGCCGGCTGATGGCTTCTCCGGTCGAGCCGGGCAGCGGCCGGGCGCCCGGGTATTCGAGGATGCGGCTGAGCAAGTTTTTGCGCAGCAGCGTCTCGATGATGATGTGCATGCTCGTCTCAGCCGTCACGGCGGTGGTCACGGCGAGCTGGTTGAGCACGGCCACCCCCACCAGCAGGGCGAATAAAGTCCACAGGTTGAAACCGGCGCTGGCGGCTCCGCTCAATTCATTGAAGACCTGGCGGACGATCAGCCCAGAGGCCAGCGGGAGGAAGTAGAACAGGGTCAGGCCGACGAAAAAGACCAGCGCCAGCGCCATGAAAGGCGGGTAGGTAGCCAGGCGCGCCAGGTAGCGCCACGTCCCCGCCATTGGTGGGCGTGTTTCCGTTTTTTTGGAGCATGATCTTTTGGGCGTCTCAGGAGGGATCATGCCAGCGCCTCTTCCAGACCGGTGCGCAGCAGGCGGGCGAACAGCGAGCCGGCATCGTTGGCCAGCGCCTGGCGTTCGCCGTACTCCACCTGTCGCCCATTTTCCAGGATGAGGATGCGGTCAGCGCGCTGCACCGTCCTCAGCCGGTGGGCGATGATGATGGCGGTGCGGCCCTGCAGCAGGCGCTCGACGGCCCGGTCAAGGCGGGCTTCGGTGACCGGGTCGAGGCGCGAGGAGGCTTCGTCGAGGATAATCAGCCCCGGGTCGCGCAGGAAGACGCGCACGAAAGCCAGCAACTGGGCTTCTCCGGCCGAGAGGCGGCTGCCGCCCGGTTCCAATTTGGTGTTCAGCCCCCCCTGGGGCAGCGTGCCGTACCAGTCCAGCAGGCCCAGCTCCGCCAGGGCCGCCAGGATGCGTTCGTCGGGGATGGCCGGGTCGAACAGGGTCAGGTTATCGCGCAGGCTGGCGTCGAAGAGCTGGATATCCTGCGTCACCAGGCCGATGCGCTGGCGCAGCAGGGCCAGCGGCAGCTCGGGCAGAGGTGCGTCCCCCAGGCGCAGCACGCCCTGCAGCGGGTCGTAAAAGCGCACCAGCAGGCGTGTCAGGGTAGTTTTGCCCGAACCGGTGCGCCCGAGCAGCCCCAGGATCGTGCCGGGCGGGAGGTGAAAATTGATCCCGCTCAGCAGGTGGTCGGCTTCGCCGGCTTGCGCCGTATTCTCATCTTCGTTACCTTCTGCAATGGAGCGGGCGCCTTCTGGTTGAGGGTAGGAAAAAGCCACCTCCTCGCAGTGCACCGCCAGGGCGGTCCCTGAGGGCAGCTCCCGCTGGCCCATATCCGGGATAGAGCTGCGCAGCGCCAGCAGGTCGAGCACCCGGATGGCGGATGCTCCGGCCTGCTGCAAGTCCTGGAACTGGCGGATCAGGCTGTCCAGCGGCTGGTTGAGCAGGTCGGCGTAGCGAAAAATGAGGAAGACCGTGCCGATGGTGACCAGCCCGTGTTGAAAAAGGTAAGCGCCCAGGGCCAGCGAAATGGCCGCCCCGATGGCGAACAGCACCCAGGCCGAGCCAAAAGACAGCACACCCACCCCGGCGGCGGTGGCCCAATGGCGCAGCACCGGGCGGGACTGTTGGTAGAAGCGGCGCAGCACGTACCCAACCGCTCCGTTGGCGCGCACGTCTTCGGTGCCGCTCAAGCGTTCTTCCAGGAAGCCGAACAGCTCGGCCGTGGCCTGGCGCGCCTTGCGGTAGTGCGGTACGGCCGCGTCTTTCAGCCGGTAGGTCAGCAGCAAGGTCAGGGCGGTAAACAGGCTGAAGGCCAGCCCCACCCGCCAGTCGATGGTGAACATCATCACCAGGATGCCGGCCATCAGGACCAGGCTGCCGGCGATTTCGACCACGAAGCGCGAGAAAAAGTTGCCCAGGGTGCCCACGTCGCCGTCCACGCGTTCGATCATCTCGCCCGGGGTATGCTGCTTGTGGAAAGACATATCCAGGCCCAGGCAGTGGCGCGCCAGGTCGGAGCGCAGGCGGTTGGTGGCCAGCAGCCCAATGTTCGTCGCCAGCCAGGTCTCGGCCAGCGCCAGCCCCTGGATGAGGATGGCGATGACCAGGTACCAGCCGGCCTGGCGCAGCATCACGCTTGCCGCGGCATGCGCGCTGGCTGCGTCGATGAAATTGCGCAGGATTTGCGGGTTGAGCAGGCGCAGAATCACCCCTGCCAGCAGCAGCGCTCCCAACCAGGCGGCCTGCCTCAGGTAGGGCTTGAAATAGCGCGAGAGCAGGAGACGATATTTATCCATGCGTATGGAAGACCGCCCTTTTCTGGTGAGTGGATATCTAGGATTATTATATCAACCCGCCGCCCGCTTTGTTTTTACAGGCGGGTTTTTCATGCGGAAATTATCCCCGGATGTCACGAAAACCCGGCTTCTGCCTTCCCCGACCCCGCCAGCGATTGAAATCGTTCCCCCAAAGATCGGCGGCGTGAGCCGAAGCCCACCAAGGGGGGAATTGTTTCGCGAAAAAAAACAACGCGAAACAATTATTCATGGACGCCTTCTCTACGCTGCTGTTTGTCGACCTGGGCGAGAAGCTCACTCAAGCCTTCGAGGGTCTGGCCGCTGCCATCCAGGTATTTTTGGGTGCGGGCCATGCGGGTGAGGCTGGCGGCGGCCATGGCAAGGACACGCAGGACATCGATAAATTCTTCCAGGCTGCCGGCGCCGGATGGGGTGAACCCGCATTGTTCGATGACGCCGCGCATGTAAACTCGTAACATGGTCATTTCTTCTTTGAGGCCGGTAAACTTGCAATCGGCCAGGTCTTCGAGGTCAGAGGGGCGGTACTTTCTGGCGGCGGAATCCTGTGCTTGAGGGCGTTGAGGTTGCGCAAGGGGGCGCCGCGGCGGTGGCGGGGAGGAGCAGGGGGTGCATCGGTCATGGGTGGGGACCTTTCTTGGATGCATGAAACAGGCGGCAGGTTGAAGCGGAAATAGAATAAGCGTTCTATATTCTATTATGGCAGGTTTGGGAAATGTCAACTGCATTAATGTGCAGTTTTTGGGGCAATATGTGCAGTTTTTCCTTCATAGGGGGCCGGTCCAAGTCAAACCCTAAAGATTTTCGAAAATCTTTAGGGTTTGCAGCCTCCCGGCCATCCCGCCAAGCCGGCTTCTGCCTTGCCTGGCCCCGCCAGCGATTGAAATCGTTGGTTGAAAAATTCTAAACCCGATAAATCGGGTTGCACGGCCGACCCAGCGTTTCTCTTCATCAATACTCCCAATCCTCGTGCGCCAGCGGCTCGCGATTGAGCTCGTCTCGCAATCAACTGCCATTGAGGCATGAACTGATTCATCAGCGCACGGAAACGGTCGTTGTGCTGACGTTCCAAGAGATGCACCATCTCATGCACGACAATGTATTCCAGGCAGCGGGAGGATTTCTTCGCCAGTTCCAGATTGAGCCAGATGCGGCCCGCTTCGATGTTGCACGTGCCCCATCTGGTTTTCATTTGCTTGATGCCCCATTCGGCCACTGTCGACGCCAGATGACTGCTTTCCCATTTCTCGATCAGGCGCGGGAACGGTTTGCCTTAGATAGGCCCGATACCAGGCGGACATGACGCGCTCGCGTTGCTCGGTGGTGCTATTAGGGCGAACATACAAGATCAATAAACTGTTTGTTGCGGATCAATGACCTTGCCTGGCGCATCTTGAACAATCACATTCAGGCGATAGCGAGCGCCCTGAAAGTAATGGCTTTCGCCGTTGACATACTCGCGCTGCGGTTTGGCGCTCCTGCTCCTTGAATTTGGTCTGCTGGCGTTTGATCCAGCCGAGTCTTGCAATCACAGCCAGGCGCACGGCTTCGTCGTCCACGCGCAAAGGCGACGGCCACGCGGACCCTGCCGTTGGGCGGATACACTGCCAGATGCAGGTTTTTGATGTCCTTGCGAACGACATCCACCAGCCAGCCCGTTGACCTCAATCTGATGCATCTCAATACTCGTTTTGGTTCTTGACCAGTTCGAAAAATGCGCTCGGCTTCGGCCTTTCATTGAAGAATATCGCTGAATGGCATAGCGAACTTCGCGCTCTTTGATGATATTCCCGCGCCAGTCGTCTTGCCGGGTGGTCATGAATGGCCTGATCGAGTGCAACCGCCAATGTCTGCATTTGTGGCCCAGGTTGTCGTACAGGGCACGCCTGGCGTTAGTGTTGAGCGATTTGGGATAAGTGATACCGCCCTCCGCTGCTGGATTAGCCACTTCCTGGTCAATGCTCGACCAGTTTTTGCAGATAGGCTTCGTATTCGATGCGCCTGCGCTTTGCGTTCCTGGATGAGCGTGTCCAGCAAGTTCGGACATCGTCTCGTAATACTTGGGGTTGATGGGCTGCTCGTCAATGATGACCCGGCGCAGGTTGTTCTCAATCGTCTCGGCCATCGCCGCTGGATTGCTGGCGATGCCTGCGGGCAGTTCTTGCACGGCATCCGCACCGCGCTCAACGATCAGCTGGATCAGGGTCATGTCGTCGAAAGGCCGAGATTTTGCGGCTATCTTCGGCGCGGATGTAGGTGTCAATCAGGTGGCGCATGGCAGGTTCGTACATTTTCAGGTCAATGTAGTCGCCGCTGGCAAGTTTGACTTCGGTGCGCACCTTTTCATAGTGGTCTACTTCCTGCTTGATTTTCTCGATGTCCTGCGCGCTATAGCCCGCCTCGGGCATTTCGTTGGCGAGGTTGGCATAGGCGCGGATCAGCGAACCGTCAGTTTGTAGAGCGCGATGCGTTTGGGCTCGTTATCTTTGAGTTGGTCTTTGTCGGCGGTATCTTGCGCGCAGAAATAGCGCAGGTAGGCCGCTGTATCTTTGGGCGGGTCAACCGGTTCGCACAAGGCTTTGATGGCTTCGCGGGCTTCTTCCAGCCGTTCTTTGGCTTTATCCAGACGGTCGCTCAGCAAGCCCAACCACATCTTCTTTGTCATAGGCGTCAAACGCGCCTGACGTGTAATCCTTGATCGAGCTTTCCAGGCTTTTGAACAGGTCTTTATAGTCAATGACGTAGCCATATTCCTTATCGTCGCTGTCCAGACGGTTGACGCGGCAAATCGCCTGGAACAAGCCATGGTCGTGCATTTGCTTGTCGATGTAGAGATAGGTGGCGGGCGGCGCATCGAAACCGGTCAGCAGTTTGTCCACCACGATCAGCAGTTTCATCTGACCAGGTTCTTCCACGAATTTCTTCTTGACCTTCCTTCTCGAAGTCTTCGACATCTTGGCCGTTCAGCATCTTGTTGTAGATTTCGTATTGCTTCAGTTTTTCGGTCTCCCCTTCGCCCGTTTCTTCGCCCTTATGATCGCAACGGAGATGGTTTGTAGGAGGTGACAATGGCGCATTTATCAAAACCGTTCGAGACGAATAACTCGTAGAACTTGCACGCCTGATAAATACTGCCCGAAACCAGCAAGGCGTTGCCGCGTCCGCTTTGCAGGCGGTCGCGGGTTTCCATATCGAGCAGAATGTCGGCCACAATCTTTTCCAGGCGCGATCTGGGCGCTGAGGACTTTCTGCATCGTGCCCCAGCGCTGTTTGAGTTGCGGCGCGGGCCACATCGTTCAGACCCTCTGGTCTTGGCTTCAAACCACTGGTCAATCTTGTCCTGCGAGGTGATGTTCTGGTCAATGTCACGCGCTTCGTAGCGCAAATCCAGCACCACCTCGTCTTTGACGGCTTCGTCGTATTTGTAGGTGTGGATGTAGCTGCCAAAGACCTCGATGCTTTTTTGCTTGTCAGCCTTGAGCAAGGGCGTGCCGGTAAAACCGATGAACATGGCGTTGGGCAAGATGCGCTTTCATGGCCTTGTGCAGATCGCCCGATTGCGTGCGGTGACATTCATCCACAAAGACGAAAATATCGCCTTTGGCTTTGAAATCGGTCGGCAGGCTGCGCTTGCACTTCTTCGATATAGCCCTGCAATGTCGCCTTCTTCCTTGCCCGCGAATTTATGAATCAGCGAGCAAATCAGCCACGGCCTGGCGGCGTTGAGTTTGTTCACCAGGTCTGCCCGCTCTTGGTGCGGTGAATTTCTTCGTTGACGCCCTTGAACACCTTTTCGATTTGCTCATCCAATTCGATCGCGGTCGGTGATGATCAGCACCCGCGCAGTCTGGTACATTTTCTCCCGAATCCAGTTGGCAAGCCAGACCATCGTCAGGCTCTTGCCGCTGCCCTGCGTGTGCCAGATGATGCCGCCTTCGCGCTTGCGGATGCGCTCCTGGGCAGCCTTGACGCCAAAATATTGATTGTGGCGGCAGAGTTTTTTGATGCCCGCATCGAACACAATAAAGTCATGGATGATTTCCAGAAAGCGCGTTTTCTCGCACAGTTGAGCAAGAGCGCGATCCAGCAGGTTCTCAATGCGGCTGCGCCTGCGTCTCTTCCTTCCAGGTCAGGTAATACTTTTCTGGGGTTTCGATGGTGGCGTAGCGCAGACCTTCGGTGTCGTTGCCGGCCATGACCAACTGCATGGTGGCAAAGAAGTGTTGGATAAACATCTTTTTCTGGTTATCCAGGTTCTGGCGGATGCCCTCGCTCACCGAGACGACTGAGCGTTTGAGTTCCAGCACACCCAGCGCGATGCCGTTGACATACAGCACAATGTCAGGACGCTTGTTGTGCTGCCCGCTGACCGTGACTTCTTCGGCAATGGCAAAATGATTGTTCAGCGGATGCTTCCCAGTCAATCAGCCAGACGGTCTCGGTGTTCTCGCCCACCTCGGCTTTGACTTTGACGCCGTAGCGCAGCAGGCCGTAGACTTCTTTGTTGATGTCGTACAGGCTTTTGTTCTGGTCGCCGGCGGCTTTGTTGAGTTCATAAGAGCGCCCGGTCTATCAGCACAGGCGGTAGCCCTGCTTTTTCAGGAAGGCGCGCAGTAGCCCTTCTTCGATGTTGCTGTTATTGGTGCGGTCTTCCCAGTCTCCCAGGTACCCGTAACCCAGTTTATGGCGAAACAATTTGACGATGCGGTTTTGGGTGAGGCGTTCTCTTGCTCCTACATTCATGGTATACCTCGGTGCCTGAAGCGTGGAAGGTCTGAACCTTGATTTAAGGATGACAGGATACCCATGATTTCTCTTCATTTTGACCATTTCTCATCCACACTATCAGGCTCTTGCTTCAATTACCTTTTTATTATGCACCCGTTTATACTCTAAACTTCTGGCCCCAAAATTGAGCAGCAGCCCCACTTGCATATGATAGGCTTCCAGGTAATTGATCGCCTGGGCCAGGTGAACATCTTCCAATTTTGTCACCGCCTTGATCTCGACCATCACACAGCCTTCCACGAAAAAGTCCACTCGCCGCGTGCCGATTGGCTGACCACGGTAGAAGAGTTCCATCTCTTTCTCACGCTCAAAATTCAGTCCCTGGAAGGCAAACTCAATCGCCAGCGCCCGCTGGTAAATCACCTCTTGAAAGCCATTCCCCAGCGTGGAATGGACTTTCATCGCTGCTCCAATGATGCTGCGGGTTATCTCTTCGTGCAACATCGCGCTCCCCTCGTCTGAACCAAGATTTATGGGATTACCGAATTAGCGTGATTATTTGTGAACCTGTACATCCTTCTCCCTTTGTCTGAACCGTGATTTACGGGATTATCGGATTAACATGATTTTTCAAAATCCTGTCCACCTTTCAATCCCTCTCCCATTGTCTGAACCATGATTTATATGATTACTGGATTATCATGATTATTCGTGTTGCTGCCATCTTTCAATTATTCTCCTAATATCTGAATTGATTTACAAGAAAACCAGGTTATCTGGATGTTCGTAATCCTGTCCATCCCCTAATCTTTCTAATCAAGGTTCAGACGCGTCCTTCCCGTCAGCAATTCCTGCATCATGCCTTGCTTTAAAAGGTGTGTCTTTTCTCGCTGCTGCTCTAGCGCGCTGATTTCGGCGTCCATGTCGGAGAGGACAGTGACGATAGCCAGTTGCTCATCTAGTCGTAGGACTTAATTACAAAATCCTTAACCATTCCCGCATTAAGATTTGCTTGAGTTCCTTGTTGCCCTATGAGCTTTATTTCTTCCTTTTTAGAGGATAAGTAATAATATAAATAATTGTTATTTAGATTTGCCTTTGGCTTGATACCGAGAATAGCTTGACTAGAGCACACTTCAGTTGCTGCAATACTACATTCCCCTATAGATGCATACATTGCAAATAAAATAGTACCTGTAGGGAATATCTTGGCTGAACTGTTTATTAATCCTTTCTCTGTAAGGTTACGATCTGTATCTGAGATGAACTTGCCTCTTTTGGTCATATCTGCAATAGAGACCCAAGGAATGTTACCACCATAATACTCGGGAATAGTTGATGTAGGTGTCCCGCCACTACATAAATCAGCAAGCTCCCCCAACTTTTTCACGTCCCACTCCTGGGTGAACCCGATCAGGCGTATCTTACCTGTGATCAGTTCGTGCGTGGTTCCCTGCTCGACGGCGCTCTTCTTGGCGATAAGCGCATCCAGCGCGGTGAGCAGGGCATCCACATCGCTCAGTGTGGCATCGATGGCGTGCTGTTCAGGCAGGGGAGGAAGTGGGATTGGTATTTGTCTAATAACATCCATACCCACAAGGTTTTGCATAGCTCCACCTTGTGTATTATCAATAATTCTCTTTTGAAAATTGTCCCACTCAAAGAGATATAAGAAATAATGATCACAAATAGCTTCATCATCTGTCTTTATTTTTAGTAGCGCCTGGTTGATTACTCCTCTTGGAGCATCTAAGGGGATTTGATAAATCCTTCCAATTGTGCCAGAACAGCTGACTATGAAATCTCTAGGCCTAACCTCAAAACGTTTTAGCTCTTTATATTTTGGTTCATCAATGAAATAAGAACCTAATTCTGTTGTACGATATATTGCATTTCTCTGTTCATACACTTTGTAACCGTCTTTGACAAAATATTCCTTTTTTAGTGTACCGCCAAATGGACCACGCACTAACCCATTGGGAGTGCACACTCTTTCCAGAGTTTCAACACCCCAATCGACAGGGATCAATCCAGCATCTGTCTGTTTGTATCCCTGCTTTAGTACCATCTAAACCCCATCTTCTTCAAATGTGCGTCCACTTTAGCAGTCAATTCTTCCACTTCCAGCATAATTTTCGGCAAAGGAGTGGCGTAACGTTCCGTCAGTTCCTTGATGCGTCCTGTCAATGCCTGCGAGACGTGCACCAATTCACTCGTCATCTCGGTGGTCAGAGTCGCCAGCCATTTGTCATCCATTACAAGTGTTTTCACTTCAGCTTCGCTAAGCAGTCCATATTGAGCGGCCACCTTTTCGTCTAGCGCCCACTTAGCTTCTTTCAAATTTCTACTTACCTCGGCATCTTGCTCCAATAGCCCCAGGTAGGCTTTCAGCAGGTGCCGTTCATCGGTGGTATCAGGATCAGCCACCCACCTGATCAGTTTGAGCCTCGCCGTCACTGCCCCTTGCTGATATTACCCTTCTCGTCCATCACTTCGGCCAACAGCCCTTCCTCGCTGCCGTGTTCCTCCTTCATCTCGTCCAACTGTTGGGCAATGCGCTCCTGTTCGGCTTTCAGATCGGCCAGTTCCTGCTGCTCAGCGGAGAAATAGCGCGCCACAATCAGCACAGGTGGGATCAGATCAGTCTTCAGTTTCAGTTTTCCAATCGTCAAATCTGCTTTTTCTTTGCTCTTGTTCTTTTCGTCTTCAACGATAAGGCGAAGTCTGCTGGCTTCTTTCCAACCATCGCTTGAAATCATGTACACATCATCCTGCATCGTTTCAGCCCAATAGGTCATCAGGTGCTGGTACATATCATATGGGTCAATCAGCCGGAGATTGGCGAATGTCGCCAGGAGTCCTTCGCTGAGGGTTTCAATCAGGGCTTTGGGGCGCGCGCCAATATTCAGCCCCGTGAGCAGTGGCAAATTTTTCTCTTTCCATTTCTCGAATAGCGCCGTCAATAGCTTGACTGAACTCTGCAAACTCGGGATGTGAAAATATACTTGATTTCATTTTGGATGCCTCCACCTTGACTTGGCTGTATCCTGGGCGTTCAGCAGCAAACAATTGCACTCGCAAGCTCGGGAAAACGTCCCAGTAGGCGAGAGTATCGATGTCGCGATTGGGGATGCCGCCGCACAGGTGTGCGGTCGATGTCTTGCAAGTCTTCTTCTTCGGTGTTGTCAATATAGCGCGGGATGTTCAGGTTGTAATCGTTTTTGGGATCGCTGATTTCAGCCAGCGGAACCATGCGCGAATATTTGGGGATTTCAAGCTGGCGGGTGAAGACATCCACGATCTTGTGAATGTCCTGGTGGCGCAGGCGGTTCTTGTTGCCATCCTTCATAAAACCCTTGCTGGCATTGATCATGAAAATGCCCTTGCGCCCCGCGGCATTTTCTTTATCCAGCACGATGATACAGGCAGGGATGCCTGTCCCATAAAATAGGTTGGCGGGCAGGCCGATAATGCCTTTGATGTAGCCCTTGCGAATAATGTTCTTGCGGATCTCGCCTTCGGCATTGCCGCGGAACAAAACGCCGTGCGGCAAAATCACCGCGCCCTTGCCCGTGCTTTTCATCGAGCGCAGAATGTGCAGCAGGAAGGCATAATCGCCATTTTTCTTGGGCGGGATGCCGTCTTCAAAACGCCCGTAGAGATCGTGCGCGGGATCAAAGCCGTTGCTCCAGGCTTTGGTGGAAAAAGGCGGATTCGCCACGACAAAATCAAAGGTCTTGAGACTGCCGTCCGGTTGCTTAAAGTGCGGAGTTGGAAAGGGTGTTGTCTTTCCAGATCTCGGCAGTCGGGTTGTCGTGCAGGATCATATTCATCTTGGCCAAGCGCGGCGGTGGCGTTATCCATCTCCTGCCCGTAGATGGTGATATCCGCTTGCGGCGATTCATCGGCGGCTTTGAGCAGCAGACGAGCCGATGCCACAGGTAGGATCGTAGATGGTCGTGGTCTGCGCTCGTGGCTGCGCTGATGCCGATCACCTTCGCCATGACGACGCGAGACTTCGGCGGGCGTGTAGAACTGTCCCTTGCTCTTGCCGCTCTCGGTGGCAAAATGTCGCATGAGGTATTCGTAAGCGTCGCCCAGCAGGTCATCGCCTTCGGCGCGGTTCTTGGCTGAAATCCAGCGCGGGGTTTTCAAAGATGGCGACCAGATTGGAAAGGCGGTCTTGCATTTCCTTGCCCTTGCCGAGCTTGTCCGAGTCGTTGAAGTCGGTCAACGTCAATCACGCCCTTCAGTTCGTTGGCTTCGGCGAGTTTGGAGATGATCTTGTTCATCTTGTCGCCGATGTCTTTGTTACCCTTGAGCGCCACCATATCCGCGAAACTGCCGCCTTTGGGAACCACGATCAGCGGGTTCTTCTGTCCGGCGTATTTATCCGAGACGTATTTGACGAACAGCAGAACTAGCACGTAATCCTTGTACTGCGAGGCGTCCATCCCGCCGCGCAGCTCGTCGCAACTTGCCCAGATGGAACTGTAGAGTTCAGATTTTCTTGATCGCCATTGAAAAGGGAACCTTTATTTTCGGATATAGAATTGGCTAATTGCTGCCGTTAGCTTATAGTAAATTAAATCACATTGTAGGACTTATTTATATTACTCTCAGTCCAGGAAAATAACAATCTCAAATTCATGTGTATATCAATAGTGCAAAAGGGGACTATCAAATGGTTCTGGGACGCACCTTCCAACCCGATTTATCGGGTTTGGTTTTTTCCCAGCCCAAGGATTTCAATCTCTGGCGGAGCTGGGCAAGCCACAAGCCGGATTTTCGTGATTGCCAGCCATAATTTCTGTCCTGAAAACCCAGCTTTAAAACAAAAGAGGGCAACCCGGGGTGGTTGATTAATTGAGGTTGCGATATTGCCTGGGTTGCCCCTACCAGGCCTGGTGGTATATTCCCGCTTTTTGGGGACTGACGACTTCCCCATGAAGTAAAAACTGCACATATTGGTAGCAAAACTGCACATTAATGCAGTTGAAATTTCCCGCGCCTCTGTCATAATAAAACTGAAGCTACTGTATTTCCCCAAAAAACGGGGGCCATGGCATTTGCACATTAAAAAACTACATACCTGCCGGGGACTTCCCCTCGATTTGTTTCGCGTTGTTTTTTTTCGCGGAACAATTCCCCTCCGAAAAATTAAACAGGGATAAAGGGGATGGAGGAGATGAAAAGAGCTAAGTTTTTATCCCTTTTATCCCCTCCATCCCTGTCTATTTCTTCTTCGGTGCCGGATTAACCGCAGACGGTCTACCCCGGCATATCGGCGCCCAGCAGCGCCCGGGTGGTTTGAATCAGCTTCTCGCGCAGCCGGGTGGTCGGCAGGGCGCACTGCTCCATGCCCAGCAGCACCCCGCCGATCACCGGCGGCGTGGTCAGCCTGACCAGCGTGGCCCCCGGGGCTGTCTTGAGCAGGGCGGCCCGCATAGGGTCGATCAGCATGGCCCCGCCGTTGAACAGGCTGCCGACCAGCACTACCTCGAACTGCTCTTGCTCGATCTCAATCTGGTGGATGACCCCGGCGGCCAGGTCGGCCAGGCCTTCGCCGGCCCAGCGGATCAGGTCGCACGCCACGGCGTCCCCGTTTTCGGCGGTCTTGAAGATCAGCGGGGCGGCCCGGCCGCGGATTTCGAAGCGGTCCTGGGTCAGGCCTTCGATCAGCTCGGCGGCGGTCTTCACCCCCACCAGATCGCAGAACACTTCGGTCAACTGGGTGGCCGGGCCACGCCGAGACCAGGCGCGTGAAACCCGGCGCACGGCTTCACTGACCAGCTCGCCCGCCCCGGCCCCTTCGCCCATAAAGTAACCCATGCCGGTCACATTGCCGTACTTGCGCTGGCGGTTGCGCCCCCAACAGTTGCAGCCCGAACCGGCCACCACCCCCAGGCCCCAGCCTTCTTTCGCCCCGGCTATCAGCCCGATCATGGCGTCGTTGACCACTTCCACGGCTGCGTTGGTCATTCCCAACGGGCGGATCGCTTCCAGGGTGGGGGGCAGCTCGGAGGGCCAGTCAAAGCCGCCCAGGCCAAAGCCGGCCCCGGCGATCTGCAGCGGGGCAACGCCGGCCTGCGCCAGGGCCTGGCGCGCCGCCGCCTGCATGGCAGCCGACAGGCCGTCGTAGCCGACGCCTTCATGGTTGCCCGGCCCGGCCTTGCCAAAGCCGCAGGCCCGGCCTTCTTCATCGGCGATCAGGGCGTGCGTCTTCGACCCACCCACATCGATGCCAAGAAAGTAACGCGCCAAAGGTAAGTCCCTTTATTTCCAGAATAAGGGCAGGTAGGCTTTGTGCGTTTCGAGCATGTCGTCCAGCACCGCCTGCACCTGGTCGGCGGACGGGCCAAGCGGGTGGGCCAGCAGGGCCTGGTAGGCCAGTTGGCGGTCGCCGGTGAGGGCCGCCTCGGCGGTCAGCAGTTCGTAAGCCTTTACCTGGGCGATCAGCCCGGCGCACACCGGCGAGAGGGCCGGGGCCGGGAGGGGGTGGACGCCGCCACGGTCGACCCGGCAGGGCAGCTCCAGCACCCAATCGGCCGGCCAGGCGGGCACGGCGCCATTGTTGCGCACGTTGGCCACGTGCACTTCGCCCAGGTCGTTGTAATGGGCGTTGAGCAACTGCGTGGCGACGGTTGAGTAATACGCCCCGCCGCGCTTCATCAGGCCGGCCGGCGGTTCCTTCAGTTTCGGGTCGGCGTACTGGCGCAGCAGGTCTTTTTCGATCCCCATGACCTGTTCGCCGCGTGATGGCGGCCACTTCTGCTGCCTGGCCACCCGCCGGTCAGTGTAATAATAGTAGCCCAGGTAGCCGTTGGGGATCATCCCCAGCGTCTCAATCGTGCGCGGGTCCCATTCCGGATCGGGCGCCTGCGGCGTACGAAATTCTTTCAGGTACATCTCGATCACCTTAGGCCACATGTCTTCGCCGTCGATGGTCAGGCCGTAGTACCAGGTCAGGTGGTTCAGGCCGAGGGTCTTGATCTCGGCCCGCTCGGGGGGGATTTCCTCGCCCAGGGCCTCTCTCAGCCCTTCCAGCATGTCCATCTTGGTGGTGATGGCGGAGTTGCACACGCCCACCGAGGGCACATCCGGGGCGTAGCGCTGCAGCGCCTCGGTGACCAGCCCGGAGGGGTTGGTGAAATTGACCAGCAGCGCCCCGGGGGCTACCTCGCGTACGTCTTTGGCGATGTTCAGCACGACCGGGATGGTGCGCAGGGCCTTGGCCATGCCGCCGACGCCGGTAGTCTCCTGCCCGATCAGCCCGTGCCGCCGGCCCAGGTATTCGTCGGCCACGCGTGCCGGCATCATGCCCACACGCAGTTGGGTGGTGACGTAGGAGGCCCCGCTCACCGCCTGGCGCTGGTTGGTGCTCAGCACCACCTTGAAGGGCGCTCCCCTGGCTTCCACCATGCGCTTGGCGAACCCACCCACGATTTCCAGCCGCTCGGCGTTGATGTCCATCAGCCAAAGCTCATCCACCGGCAGGCTGTCGTGCCGCGCCAGGAAGCCGTTTACCAGCTCGGGGGTGTAGGTTGAACCCCCGCCAATTACTGTGATTTTCATAGCTCCACCACTTTTCCTGTTTGAGCTGATTTGTAAGCTGCGTCGACGATTTTCATGTTGACCAGCCCTTCCCGGCTGCCCGGCGTGGGCGTCTGCCCGCTGCGAATGCTGGCGGCAAAACTAGCCATTTGCGCATTGTACATCTCCTGTTGGCCGTGTTCCTGGCGCGGGAAGGGGAAGCCGGGGTCAATCATCTCGACCTTCATTTCTTTCACATTGGGCAGCTCCAGCCGGGTTGGGAATACCTGCCCGAAACCGGCTAAGCCGTAAAGCTGCGTGCTGGCCTCCGGCCCATCCAT
Source organism: uncultured Chloroflexia bacterium (assembly GCA_963820415.1). GTDB lineage: Bacteria > Chloroflexota > Anaerolineae > Anaerolineales > Anaerolineaceae > CAWFZT01. Next base: position 38,970 of record CAWFZT010000011.1, read on the forward strand.
GTGCGGCTGCCACCAGCCCAATTCGATATAAGAAGTGACGCCATTATCCCAGGCAATCAGGATCACGCCGGTGTCATCCACGTCAAGCTCTTTGTAATAGGTGCCCAGGCGGGCGTACACGCTCACCGGCTGCGGATCGCCGGTCAAGAAGCGCGCCGTGTCGATGGCATGGATGCCCATGTCGGCCAGGGCTCCGCCACCGGCGAATTGCTTCTGGGTGAACCAACCAGCCGGCCCCCAATGCACGTGCACTCCGTAACCCTTGGTGCGGATGATTTTACCCAGCCGGCCGGCCTGCACCTGCTGCTTGAGCCAGCCCACCTCTTTATCAAAGCGCCAGCAGTGCGCCACCATCAGGGCGGCCCCGGATTTCTGGCTGGCTTCGGCCATTTGTTGCGCTTCGGCCGCGCTGGTCGCCATCGGTTTCTCCACCATCACCGGCACCCCGGCCTTCAGGGCGGCCATGGCAAAGGGGGCGTGAAGATAGTTGGGCACGCCGATCACCATGGCGTCCAGGCTGCCCCTTTTGAGCAGCTCTTCCACGCTGGAGTATTGGTATGGGATCTTGAATTCCGTCGCGAAGGTTGCCAGCCGGTCGGGCTGGTTATCGACGGCGGCGGTGAGCGCCAATCCGGGCGTGTTGCGTACCGCCCTGGCGTGCACGTGGCCGATATTGCCTGCGCCGATAATGGCTAATTTCAGACTCATTTTCTAACCCCTATTTGCAACCGCAAGACTGGCGGATAACCAGTTCGGTGGGTAACAGCACTTCAGCATCCGCCTGGCCGGTACGGATGCGCTTTACGAGCTGTTTTACCGCTTCGTGGCCGACCTGTTCGGTGGGGGCGCGCACGGTGGTCAGCGGTGGATTCAGGTAGCGGCTGGGGGGTATATCGTCGAAGCCGGCCAACGCCACGTCTTGGGGTACCCTCAGGTTGGCCTGGTTGAGGGCGGCCAGGGCTCCGATGGCGGTGCCATCATCCCCGGCGAAAACGGCGTCGAATTGGATGCCGTTTTTCAGCAACCTTTCGACGGCTGCCCGCCCGCCTTGCTCACAAAAATTGCCCGGTTCGACCAGGCGCGGGTCGAATTCTATTTGGTGGTCGACCAGCGCCTGGCGGTAACCGGTCTCGCGCCAGCACGAGTCCTGGTTGCCCTGCGGGCCGCGCAGGAAGGCGATCCGCCTGGCGCCATGGACTTCGATCAGATGGCTGACCAGGCGGTGCGCCCCGTTTTTGTTTTCGATCTGGATGGAGGTGATTCCCGAACCCGGCGGGGCAGCCTGGTAGAGCAGCACCACAGGGAAATTCAAGCGGGTAAACTGCGCCAGTGAGGGACTGTCCGCCAGGCCGCCGAAGATCAGCAGCCCATCCGTGTTGTGGGTGCCCAGTTGGCTGTGTACCAACTGGCGCGCCTGTTCCTCCGGCTGGATGGCGATCAGCAGATCGAAACCGGCCTGGCGCGTGGCGGCTTCGATGCCTTGCAGGATCGGGAAGAAGAATTGGCTGCTCACTTCTGGCAGCAGCAGGCCGATCGTGCTGGTCTTGCGGCTGGCCAGGTGGCGGGCGGCGGCCTGGGGGACGAACCCCAGCTCGTCGATGGCCTTCTGTACCCGCGCAGCTGTCTCGTCACTCACCCTGGCCGTACGGTTGAGCACGCGGCTGACCGTGGCGATCGAGACTCCTGCTCGTTCAGCTACGTCGGCGATGGTGGCGTGCCGTACCCCAGCCTGGGCGGTCATCGAGTTTAGTGCCTCCGGGCGGCTTTCTGGACCTCGACCCATTGGGCCAGCTCTTCGCGCTGGTCCTGGATCTTGCGCATGGCGGAGGCCATGTCGTTAATGCCCTGGGGACCGGCGCGGAAGACGCGCTCGTCCAGCCAGATCGAGTCACGCTCAGCGCCGCGCTCGGCTTCTGGCATGTGCAGCTCTTCCATTTTGAAATACTCGGGGAAGGCGTTGGGCACGGCTAATTTGGAATTGGCGGGTTGGAACAGGTCGTAGCGGTTCATGGGCGAATAACCGCCTTCGGCCGGGATGCCTTCTGCCTCCAGGGCCGCCACCACCCCCAGGCGTTCGCCGCCGAACTGCTCGGGGTCGATGGCAAAACCATACATGTAAAAGGAACGCGTGGTGTGGCGCGGGTCGCGTCGCAGCAGGCGCACGCCGGGGATTTCGCTCAGCGATTCCTCCAGGTAGCCCAGCATTTCTTCGCGCTGTTTGGCCTGGGCGGGGAAGCGCTCCATGGCCACGTTGCCCAGGGCCGCATGCAGCTCCGACATGCGGTAGTTGCCGCCCATGGTGAAGACTTTGCCCTCCAGGTCGTGTGGGCGGCCGCAGTCGATGATGCTGGCGGCGCGGTCGGCCAGCTCCTGGGTGCGGCACAGCAGCACGCCGCCTTCGCCAGTGGTGAGGATTTTGGAGGATTGCATGCTGAACGAGCCGAAATGGCCAATCGTGCCAGCGCCGCGCCCGCGCCATTTGGCGCCGTGGGCGTGGGCGCTGTCTTCGACCACCACCAGGTTATGCCGCTCGGCGATATCCATAATGGCGTCCATATCGGCCATCTGGGCGCCCAGGTGCACCGGCAGGATGGCTTTGGTGCGCGGGGTGATGGCTGCCTCGGCTTTCTTGGGGTCCATGCAGTAATTTTCGCGGTCCACATCGACGATGACCGGGATGGCCCCGGCAGCCATGGGCGCCGCGGCTGTGGCCTGGAAGGTCATCGCCGGCACCAGTACCTCATCGCCCCAGCCGATGTTGGCCGCCCGCAGGGCCACTTCCATGGTGACCGTGCCGTTGACCATCAGGACGGGATAGCCTCCGCCCTGCAATTCGGCAAAGCGGCGGATGAATTCTTTCGACTGCGGGCCGGGGTAGGGGAAGCCGCCCCATCGCCCGGAGCGAATCACGTTGGTAACGGCATCGATATCACGCTGGTCAAAGACCGGCCACTGCGGATAAGGTTCGCTGCGCACAGGTGCGCCGCCCAGGACAGCTAATTTTGACATAAGAACTCCCTTTCTGTTTAATCTTTAAAAAGCTAGCAGTTGCTGTAAGCGCTTACAGGGCTATTATAACGGCATTTTATTAATTGTCAAACCCAAAGCCTCCACGTCTCCGGGAACCCGTGCAGGAGCCGCGGCGTCACGACCTTCCACTTCTCGCCGTACTTGAATGGCTGCCCATCGGCAGCCTGGCTGGCTCTCCACTCCACATAAGCTGCCATTCTCTCCAAATCTTCCTCACCGAACTGGGCATGATAGCAGCGCACGGCTTGCAGTTTCTTTTCCAGCGTGCTGCTGATATCGAAAATTGTGTTCGGGTACTGCGAGCCGTAGAACGCCACGCACTTGATTTCGTGCGGTTCGTAGGCTGCGTCCACTTCCGAGTCGGTCTTGATGCGTTTTAAATCGCACAGGAGGGCCGCTTCGGCGGCGGCCTTGCCGGTGATGATGTGGTCGGTGTGCAACTCGTAGGCCAGCCACGGGTCAACCGTGAGCACGCAATCCGGGTTTTCTATGCGCATCACGCGCATGATGTTGCGGCGCAGCTCGAAATAGTTGTACTCGCCCGCGTCCGGGTAACCCAGCCAGTACTGGCGTTTGACCCCTAGGATTTTGGCGGCTTCCGCCTGGTCTTTCCTCAGGCGCGCCTCGGCTTCCTCGAACGACCAGGTTTCGTCGATCACGCCTTTCTGATCGTCCGTACAGGTCAGATAGACGACCTCAATCCCGGTCTGAGCCAGGGCGGCAATCGTGCCACCCGCTGGGATATCGTTATCGTCGTAGTGGGGCTGGATCGCCAGGACCTTTTTGGCGTCGTACAGGTTAGGAATGTCGATCTTGAAGGCGGGGCTCATACTTTTTACCCTTTCATTTTGAGCAGATCATCTTCCCAGGTGAGCTTATCTGAATCGGGCACGCGCCCGGCTTTGTCCATGGCTTCGATGGTGTCCGCCAGGGCTGCATTCAGCGAAATGGCGGGCCGGAACTCAGGGACATCCCGGAACAGCCTATCCGGGCTGTAGTAAGTATTGTGGGAAAAGATTTCCTGGCACAGGGAGAAATCGGGGATGTTGCATTGGTCCAGCGTGGCGAACGGGAAGCTCACCAGCTCGACCTGCCGGCCGAGCACTTCCATGGCGGTCAGGTGGTACTCGCGCCAGGTGGTGTAGCCCTGTTTGGTCATGTTGTAGGTCTGCCCGAGGCATTGTGATTTGCCGGGCACGTTGGCAAAGCACAGCGCCGCATCGCGGACGTGCAGGAACTGGTGGCGCGCCTGCCCTTCGTCACATACCACGATCGGTTTGCCCTTGCGGATGCGGTCGATCCACGAATAATCCCAGCCGATCTGCCGGATGGCGCCCTGGATCGGCCCAAAGGTGGTGGAGGGGCGGATGATGGTCACCGGGAAATGTTCTTTTTCCCAGGCGTCCAGGAAGACCTTCTCCGCCTCGCCCTTTTGTCTGCCGTAATCCGTGATCGGCCTCTGCGGGTGATCTTCTTTCACTGGCAGGTAGTCATACTGGATGCCATAAACGCAAACCGTCGAGCAGAACACGAAGTGCTGCACGCCCCGAAAGGCGCGCAGGCTGCTCTCTGCCTGGGTCTTGTTGAAGCAGATCATGTCGATAGCCGCATCGAGCTTTTCGGCCTGCATGGTCGCTTCATAAGCCGCCTCGTCGCGGCGGTCTCCCTGGATCCAGCGCACGCCGGGCGGCTCAGCGCCCTTTTTACCGCGGTTATAGCAGGTCACTTCGTGCCCTTTTTCGAGCAAGAGAGGCACAAAGGCCGAGCTAATGTTACCGGTACCGCCAACTACGCATAGCTTCATGATTTTTATCCTTTCATCAAATTTTCTTTTCATTCATTTATCAAAAAAAGGATATTTGAAAGCGCTTTCAGTATAGAAAAGTATCCATTTTTTGTCAAGCCGTAAAGTGCTGGGGGTGGTCTTGTGAATTTTTTTCGGAATTGTCTAGTGTGCTAAGCAAATACCATTCGTACTTGTTTTTCAACACTCTAATTGACTCTTAGTATGAATTGTGTACAATATACTTAGCGTTCCATCTACAGCAGATTTTCACACTTATTTTTCTCTTTTAATTCCATAATGCTTCAGCCTGCCTGGGCCAGCTTACGGGCATAAACACCCAATAATTCATCCACATTGGAAATGCGCTGGTGTTTCCAATACCAACTCAAGTAAGGAGGAGACCATGCGTAATCAGTTGAGTCGACGTGATTTCTTGAAATTGGCGAGTATGGTTACCGGCGCCAGTGCTTTGGCGCTGGCAGGCTGCGCTCCAGCAGTTGCACCGACATCCGCGCCTGTTGCTGCAGCGACCAGCGCCCCGCCCGCCCAACAACCCGGCGCCCCCGTGCCAGCCCTGCTGCGCTCGGATGCAGGGGAGAAAGATTATTTCGAGAAGGCAATTTCCCTGTTCGAGTCCAGGAACCCGACCATTAAGGTCACCCGCGTTTATTCTCCAGGCCAGGAACCTTACACAACCAAGCTGGACCTGATGATCGCCGGCGGCGACCCGCCCGCGATCTATGCACCCTTCTCTGCCCGCGGCTACCGCTACTACGCTTCCAAGGGGTTGAGCCAGCCGCTGGATGATTTCATCAACCGCGATAAAGTCGATATGAGCGACTTTTTCGAGGATGCGTTGAAGGGCTGCAAATACAAAGGTCAGTACATGGCACTGCCACTGGATGCCTGGCCGCACCTGGTCATATTCAACAGGGACCTGTTCAAAAAAGCCGGGCTGCCCGATCTGACCACCGACTGGACGGATAAGACCTGGGATACGAATGCCTATGCGGAGCTTGCAAAAAAACTGACCGATCCGGCGACCCAAACCTTGGGATCGAGAATATACAGCAGTGGTTGGCCCGCAGGCTGGGTTTTTGGCACGGACTGGTTCACCCCGGATGTCTATGAGACGGGCATTGTGAAAACCTGGATTGGCGACAAAACCCCGCAAACGATCGCGGCGGTGCAGTGGGTTGCCGACATGGTGCTCAAAGACAAAACTGCCACCACCCCGGCCCAGGAGAAAAGCCTGAATGCCGCGAACCAGAACCCCTTTACGACCGGAAAGATCGCCATGTATGTCGGCAACATCGGAGATTTGAGCACCCTCCAGCAGATCACCGATTTCGATTGGGGCCTGGCGGCGTTGCCCTTCCCACCCGGCGCCAGCGTCGCGCGCCACTGGCACGTATGGATTGACTTCTGGAGTATGATCAAAGGCGTCAAGAACCTGGAAGGCGCCTGGCAACTGCTGAAATTTATGGTCAGCGCCGACGCCCAGAAGATCTACCCGATCGCATACGGCCCGCAGAGCAGCCTGAAATCACTGGCCAATTATTGGGTCGATACGCAGAAAACGCTCATGCCCAAAAAGACCGACCAGGAATTTCAGACGATGATCGATGCGCCCAAATACGAGCAAATCGACCTGGAAAACTGGACGATCAATTTTAGCCCGATTCAAACCCAGGTGATGCAGCCCATGCTGGATACGGTCTGGCTGGGCGAAAAGACAGCTCAGCAGGCCATCACATTTGCTACTCCCAAGATGAACCAGGTGATCAAGGACACCACCGCGGGTCTAAGCTGATCGACCATCCGGCATTTTAACAGGAGACCCTTTATGTCAGTGACAGAAATTACGGCAACGCCCATTACAGGCCGGCAGCGACCCTCGAAGCTGCTGCGCAAAGAATATCTCGCTTTTTACCTGTTCGCCAGTCCCTGGCTATTGGGTCTCCTGTTCTTAATCTTAGGGCCTACCATCGCCTCATTTGTGCTCAGTTTTGCCGAGTATCCGTTAATTGTACCCCCCACATGGATCGGGCTGGCGAATTATACCAACATGGTCAAGGATGATCTGGTCGTGCAGGCGCTCAAGGTTACTTTTACCTACAGCCTGGGGGCCGTGCCGCTGGGGTTGACCGCGGCTTTCCTGATCGCCATCCTGATGAACCAGGGGATCCACGGCATTCGCGTCTTCCGTACCGTGTATTACATACCTGCCATTATCTCCGGCGTGCCGGTAGCACTGGTGTGGATGTGGGTGCTCAACCCGGATTTCGGTGTGCTCAATTCCGCCCTGCGGACGATTGGCATCCAAGGGCCGGCATGGCTGTTCAGCCGGGAGTGGGTCATTCCGGCTTTTATCATGATGAGTTTGTGGAGTGTCGGCTCCCCGATGGTGATCTTCCTGGCCGGGTCTGCAGGGCATTCCGCAGCACCTCTATGAGGCGGCTGAAATCGACGGCGCCACCACCCTTGAGAGGTTCTTCAACGTCACCATCCCAATGATGTCGCCGGTGATCCTGTTCAACCTGGTGATGGGGGTGATTGGTTCTTTCCAGATCTTTACGCCAGCCTATATCATGACCAGCGGGGGACCGGCCAATGCCAGCCTGTTTTACGGGTTATACCTGTATGACAATGCCTTTCACTGGCTCAAGATGGGCTACGCCAGCGCCCTGGCCTGGTTGATGTTCATGATCATCCTCATCCTGACCCTGCTGATTTTCCGTCTTACCGGTCGCTGGGTTTACTACGAAGGTAGCATCCAGAGCTAAGAGAACACAATGACAGCCACCACTACCTCCCACCTAGATTACCATCCATCCGAAGCTGAACGGCCCATCTGGTATAAACGCAAAAGCGTGCGCAAAAGGATCAGTTTATGGTCCAACACGATCATCATCCTGCTCGGAGCGTTAATCCTGATGGTGCCGCTGGCCTGGATGCTTTCCACTTCACTAAAGGCCAACGGCGAGGTTTTTCACCTTCCCATCAGCTGGATCCCCAGGAAGATCCTTTTCCAAAATTATCCGGATGCGATTACCTATGTGCCTTTCCCGACTTATTACCGCAACAGCCTTTTTATTGCCAGTTTGTCGGTGATTGGTGCGGTGCTGTCGTCTTCGCTGGTGGCGTTTGCCTTTGCCCGCCTGCGCGGGCCGGGCAAGAATATCCTGTTTATCATCCTGCTAAGCACGCTGATGCTGCCCTCGGAAGTGACCCTGGTGCCGGTCTACCTGATCATGCGAAACCTGGGCTGGCTGGATTCTTACCGCCCATTGATCGTCCCCTACTGGTTTGGCGGGGCCTTCTACATCTTCTTGCTGCGCCAGTTTTTCATGACCATCCCCACCGAGCTGGATGATGCGGCCAAAATTGACGGGGCGACTTTCTGGGATATTTATTGGCGCATTATGCTGCCGCTTTCCAGGCCAGCCCTGGCAACCGTGGCCATTTTCTCTTTCTATGACAGCTGGAATGATTTTCGCAGCCCGTTGATCTACCTGAATTCCGACAATCTGCTGACCCTGCCGGTTGGTCTGAACTCGTACATGAGCACGCTGGGCAATACGCACTGGAATTACCTGATGGCGGCCTCCCTGCTGACCCTGATCCCGCCGCTGCTGATCTTCTTCTTCACGCAGCGCTTCTTCATCCAGGGAGCCATTTTAACCGGATTGAAAGGATAAATCCCCTGACCAAATGAAGATGGTTTTTTGGGGTGTTGGGCGGGCCTAAGCCCGCCCAACACCCCAAAAAACGGGATCATTAGTGAGTTATCGGGATGGAAGGATAGTATTTATTGCCGAACCTGCTCCAGCCGGTCGAGGGGGATGTGGCGCAGGTCCCACGAGATGGACAGCCCGGCGACGCCGGCGCGGTGGACCGCCGCCAGGTCGGCAGAGATTTGCGCCGGGTTGAGCTGCGCCACGCCCTCGATTTCGACCAGCTCGAAACCGGCCAGCACCGGCGCGGCGCAGGCAGCCACGCCGCGGCGCAGCTCGCTCTCCAGCGCCTGCGGTGAGAGGCCCTGGCGCTCCAGGACCTGGCGGGTGACTGGCAGGGGCAGCGCGGCGGACTGGCCCAGGCAGGCCAGCGCGGCGCTTTCACCCAGGCCTGCCCCCTGGGTAAGCTCGTCATATAGCCCGAGCAGCTCAAAGGGCAGCCCGGCCGGGCCGAGGGTATGGGCATAGCTCATCAGCTTGATCCAATCGGCGACGCGGCTGACCGCCGCCAGGTCCTGCCCGACCATGCCGGTCAAACAGGGCGAAAAACAATCCAGCCCGATCTCCATTCCGGATGCCCGGAGCTGGCGCGCCAGGGCAGCGATAAAAGCCGTCACGCTCTGGCGGCGGAAATCGAGGAAGCGCGGCAGGTCTGGCAGACCGGCGCCTGCGTAACCCCCCAGCAGCGCCTCCACCAGCCAGCGGCGCCTGCCGGGCCGGGCGGTCAAGCGCTGCAGGCTGCGCTGGAGCTGCGCCAGGTCGAGGTCGCAGGTGGCAGCCTTCTCCAGGCAGCAGGGGCAGAAGCATGCCAGGTTTTCCAGCGGGCCGGCGGCGGGCGAGGGGAAACGGATGCGGTCGAGGAAGAAACCTTGGTAAAGGCCTTCGTCCAGCAGGTCGGCGATACGCTGCTGGATGCCATCCTGCACGGCCGGGTGGTTGGGGCAGACGAAGGTGAACTCAGGCATATCGTGGAAGCCGCGCACCGGCTCGCCCTGCAGGTTGATCACCTGCCAGGGCCGGCGCGGCTGGAAGCTGCCATCGCCGGTTAACAGCGGGTGCCAGCGGATGAAGCGCATCCCGCAGCGCCCGGCCTCTTTGCGGCAGGCCTCCAGCAGGCGCGGCGGCAGGCGCCAGCCGATCAGCAAGTGGGTGATGGGCAAAATGTCAGCGGCGCGGCGCAATTTTTCGACCACGGCGCTTTCATCGAGCTGTTCCAGATCGGGCGCGTCTTCGAGGTATTGGATGGTGAGGATCAGGGTTTTTTCCCTTACCGAAAAATACCTTCCGGGCATTGCGTAAGGCAGTCAAGCGACAGCACAAATCAGAGACCGATCTAGATGTAACTGCCATTGAGGAATTTCTTGAAAAAGCAAATAATACTGGAAAACTGGTAGGGCTGTTTGCTAACGAACCTGCCACGATTGACCAAATCCTTGGTCAGGCAATGGATGATCGCGAAAATATGCCGCTGTGCCTGGATTGTAAGGGCAATAAATGGATAAAGTATTAATGGACACAGTATTGGTGGGTTCAGAAACCCACCCTACGTTATTATCTCTGTGCCTCAGCGGTGAATATTCTTATTCCTTCAGCCCGGTCAGTTTCACGCCCTGGATGAACGTTTTTTGGGCGAAGAAGAAGGCGATCACGATTGGCACGGTGAATACCACTGCCGCTGCCATGAGCAGGTTATAGGCCACCGAGTGCTGCCCCTGGAAGTCCTGCAGGCCGAGCGCCATGGTGAAATGGATGGGGTTGGTCAGGTAAAGCAGTGGGCCGGTAAAGTCGTTCCACGACCACAGGAAGGTGGTGATTGTCACCACCGCCAGCACCGGCACCGACAGGGGCATGACGATGCGCGAGAAAATATCCCACTCGCTGGCGCCATCCACCCGCGCCGCGTCGCACATCTCCTCCGGGATGGTGCGGAAAAACTGCCGCAGCAGGAAAATATCCCAGGCGTTGGCAAAAAAGGTGGGCACGATCAGGGGTAAGAATGTATCCCCCCAGTGCAATTTGGCTGTAAAGAAAATGTATAACGGGATCATGGTGACCTGGAACGGCAGCATCATCGTGCTCAAGACCAGGATGAAGATCAGGTCGCGCCCGGGCCAGCGCACGCGCGCAAACCCGTAGGCCGCCAGCGTGCAGGAAATCAGCGTGCCGATGATCGAAAAGAACGACACCACTAGGCTGTTCTGGATGTAGGTCATGAAAGTGACTCCTACGCCCGGGCGGGTGGCGCGGCTCATCGCATTAGAGAAATTCTGCCAGCGCAGCCCTACTACCAGCACCGGCGTGGCGAACTTCATGCGAAATTCTTGCGCCAGGGCAGAGGGGTTGGCCGGGTCGAGAAAGGTGCCCATGCCTTCTCCCACTTTCGTCATCGCCAGTTGTTTGACCGAATTATCTGGCTGGGTGACGTCGTACAGCGGCAGCGGCGTGTCGTTGATCGTAACGCGCAGGTTGTCGTGCGGCAGCCAGGTGGGCGGGATGCGGAAGACGTCCTGGTCGGATTTAAAGGCGGTCGACAGCATCCAGAAAAAGGGCAGGAAGAAGAACAGCCCGACCAGGATCAGCGAGCCATGCGACAGCAGGCTGGTCAGCACCCGCCTGGTCAGGTAACGCAGGTGTGCGGCGCGTTCGGAGGGATATGCAGCCGGTTCGGTTTGGTAAACAGCGATTTTCGTCATGGCTTTATCCTGCGTAATAGGTCCAACGGTTAGAGAGGCGCATCAAGAGCAGGGTGCACGCCAGGATGATAATAAACAGGACCCAGGCCATGGCCGAGGCGTAGCCCATTTTCAGGTATTGGAAGCCGACATGGTAAAGGTAAACGCTGTAAAAAAGGGTCGAATCGAGCGGGCTGCCCAGGCTGGCCCCCATAGGGCTGGAGGCGCTGGCGAAGACGTAGGCTTGGGTGAAATACTGGAACATGCCGATTACCCCGGTAATCAAGTTGTACAGCGTGATTGGCGAAACCATCGGGATGGTCACGTAACGCAAGCGCTGCAGCCAGGAAGCCCCATCCAGTTGGGCGGCTTCCAGCAGTGAAACCGGCACGTCCTGCAGGCCCGACAGGTAAATAATGATCGTACCGCCGATGCCCCACAGCCCCAGCATGATCAGGGCGGGCTTGGCCCACAGCGGGTCGTGCAGCCAGTCCGGCCCGGGGAGGCCCAGGTAGCCCAGCACCCGGTTGATCATGCCGCTGGTGGGATTGAGAATCCACATGAACAGCAGCGACCCGGCCACGGTTGGCACGATCGAGGGCAGGTAGTAGAGCACCCGGTAAATTGACTGCCCGCGCACCTTCAGGTTCAGCAGCACGGCGCACATGAAAGACAACACCAGTCCAAGGGACACGCCGATCAACACCATGTAGCCCGTGTTTTCCAGCCCCTTGTAAAAACGCTGGTCGACCAGCATGTCGGAGTAGTTCTGCAGCCCGATCCATACCGGCGGAATTTTGATATGGTACTCGGTGAAGCTGTAATACAGCGAAGCGATCATCGGGTAGAGGTTGAAGGCCAGGAACCCGATGATCCATAGGGAGATGAAAGCCATACCCGTGGCGAAATTCCGCCGGGTTTGGCGGCTCCACCCCCAAAAAAGCGGGGGCTTCCCCCAATAAAGCGGGGGCTTCCCTTTTCTCCTGGTTTCTGCTGGAAGTTGTGCCACCATGCCTCCTGTCTTTATCACGCCCTATGTCTGGTCATGGGTTGCCCACCACGTAGGGGAGGGTCTGTTTCGCCGCTCAATTCAATTTTCTTGCCATCCAGACCCTCCTCGGCCTGGCGACAGATATGTGCGGCGGGAATAATTGGCCTCATTTCGGCTTCAAACCCTAACAGTTTTCGGAAACCGTTCGGGTTTTACCTGAATGTGGGCTACTTGCGATTGCGCCGACAGGGCGACCCGGGTTGTTCGTAAAATTGCCGTTAGGTTAACTTCTGGGTCGCCCCTACCTGACATTATGGATTCCGTTTCGTTGAAAAACAGCCTGTGTTTTGGCAGTTGTTCTTCGACCAGGCAATAATCGGGCCATGGCGTTCCCCACGTAGGGATAAGCCCGTTCATTTCGGCTTCAAACCCTAACGGTTTTTGGAAACCGTTAGGGTTTTGCCTAAGAAAGGTCGATTATTGCCCGGTGAGGGCCTTGTCCAGCAAGGGTTGGACCTTCGCCTGAGCGGCTTTCAGCAATGGGCCGGCGTCCTGGCCGTTGTGGACGACTTGTTCCTCGATCGAGGCCAGTTCGGTGCTCAATTCTGTGCCGACCGGGCTGGTGAGAGTGTAAGTAGAGTTTTTATCGCCGATCAGGCCAAGGAAGACCTCGAACTTCTGGCTGCTGTGGAAGCGCGGATCGTTGGCGGCCTTTTTACTGGTCGGCAGGTTGAAGTTGGTCGACATTTCTTCCGCCACAATATCCGGCGACATTATCCAGGCCAGCAGTTTGGCCGAGGCATACTTATTTGCCGCTCCGGCGGGAATGACCGCCACGGTACCGGCTACCGTGGCGGTGTTCTTGCGTTCCGGATGGTCAGCCAGGGCCGGGAAGGGCGCCACGCCGTAGTTCAGCTCGGGTTTGAACTTGGAGATGAAGTTGGGACCGGGCTGCCATTCGCCATCTACGTACATAGCGATCTTGCCGGCGTAGAAGCCCTGGTCCGGCGACATGTAGTTGCCGCCCGCCGAAGCCAGCTTGAGCACCTTGTCGTAGCCATATTTGGAGTAGAACTGCTGCTCCCACTTGAGCATGGCGGCGTATTCCGGCGTATCGATGTTGACCTTGGTGCCGTCCGGGCTGTAAATCTTGCTGCCGAACATGGCCAGGTAAAGGTCGGTATGGCTCCAGGCGAAGTCGGGGATGAAGCCAATCTGGGTCAGCTCTCCGTTGGCGTCTTTCTTGGTCAGTTTGTCGGCGTATTCAGCCAACTGCTCCATCGTCTGCGGGGGTTTCTCGGGGTCCAGGCCGGTGGCTTAGAACATGTCCTTGTTCCAGTACAGGGCATAGATATCCGTGCCCCACGGCAGGCAGTAGTACTTGCCCAGGACCTTGCACATGGCCAGCGGCGCCTCGTAGAAATCCGCCTGGTCGATTTTGGTCGAAGCCATGTAATCATCCAAAGGCAGGATCAATTTGTCGTGCGCCCAGGTGCCGACGTTGTCCGGCCCGCTCAAGATCAACACGTCGGGCGGCTCGGTGCCAGACAGGGCGGCAATGACCTTGTCATTATCTACCGGGGCATTGACCTCGATCTGGATGCCGTTGGCCTTGCCGAACTTATTGAACAGGTCTTGTAGTTGGGCGGGGTTATCGCCCCAGGTGATCCAGACCCTCATTTTCTGAGGCATCTTGGCGGCAGCAGGCGCCTGGGTCGCCTGAGGCGCACAACTGGCAATGAATGCCAGCATGACGATAACAGTGAGCACGATCTGAAGGCGTTTCATGTACATTTCCTCCTTGAAATATGGGTTGGTCCCCGAAGGGGGTTGTCTGACAACTTTCCGCATGGCGATGACAGAAAGGATCACCCAAGAGAATCTGTAAACGCGGCCCTATTAATGTGCTGTAAAATGTAGAGCCCCTCTATTATTTGTATTGTATATCTATGAAGGGGAGTTGTCAAACAAGGCGGTCAGTTGTCACTCGGGATCTTCTTTATTGCGACAATTGTCGCTGCCCCAATCGCTGCGCGACTTGCCCGGCACTGGGATGAACTGCCAGGTGTACCAGCCTGGGTAAAGCTCCATCTTGAGCACGCCGAAGGTGTCGGTAAAGAGCATCTGGCTGTTGGGCAGCGGCGGCACTCTGACCGGGTCGGTCCAGACGCCGCCGGTGCCCACGATGAATTCGCGGATACCTTCCCCTGGTTTAGAGTCGGCGTCGGTGTCCTGGGCGATGAAGCGTTCGTAATGGTGCTGGTGCCCGGTGAGCAGCACATCCATGTCCGCACCGTCCAGCTCTTGGTACAGCGGCAGGGTGCGCGGTTCGTCGGCATCGATCCCCGAGCTGAAGGGCGGAGCGTGCCAGTAGGCCAGTTTGCATTGTGCCGGGTGGTTGGCCAGATCCTTGCGCAGCCATTTCTCCTGGGGTGAGCCGGTGGCGCAGTCGCTGGTCCCACACTCGCTGTTGAGCACGATGATGTGCCAGGCGCCCAGGTCGTAGCTGTAATAGCCTTTGCCGGGCGGTCCGGCGATGGCGCCGAAATAGGCAAAAAAATTCGCCCCGTTGTCGGTGATATAGTCGTGATTGCCGATGGCCGGCTTCATGCGCGGCTTGAAGCGCCCCCAGGCTGGGTCAAAGCATTTGGTATATTCTTCCATCCGGCCCGAGTCATTGGAAGCATCTCCCAGCAGGAAGACCGTGCCGGGGAAGCGGTCGAGGATTTTGCCGGTGAGCACGTCCCCGTTGCTGTCGCAAAAGGACACATCGCCGGCCCCGATAAAGGTTTCCCCCTTCGGGAGCAGGGTGTGATTGATCACCAGCCCTGCTACCAGCAGCAGCAGACATATAATCCCGGCTTTTACCAATAAAACAATGGAGCTTTTTCCTATCCCCATATTTTATGGCCTTTCTCATATTGTTGTGGAAAAAGGAAGACCAATAAACTCGCGACTCAATGACACTCTGTGCTCCCTGAATCTGCCAGGGTCTTGCCTGGCTCCGGGATGAACTGCCAGTCGTAGCTGTCAGGATGGAGGGTCAGTTTGAGCAGGCCGTAGGTAGTCTGGTCAAAAACCTGGCAGTTGCCGTTGCAGGAGCGGCCGCGCGGCTCGAGTTTCGCTCCACCGGTGCCAACAATGAACTCGCGGATGCCTTTGGCGTTGTCCAGGTTACCTTCGGGGTCCATCGGGGCAAAGCGCTCGTAATAATGGTAATGGCCGTTGATCACCAGCTCGGCGCCGGCCTGGTAGAGGTCTTCCCAGAAGTCTTCGACGAAAGGCAGCCCCTCGGCGTAAGCGGCGCTGAAACCTGGCCGGTGCCAGATGGCCAAAGAACACTGTGCCGGATGCACCGCCAGGTCGGCTTTCAGCCATCTTTCCTGCGGCGAGCCAGCCTGACAGCCGCCCACGTCCTCGCACTCGCTGTTCAGCACCACGATGTGCCAGCCGCCCAGGTCGTAGCTGTACCAGCCTTTACCCGGCTCGCCGGCGGCTGCCCCGAAGTATTTAAAATACGCTGCCGGGCTGTCATCCTCATCGTAGTCGTGGTTGCCTATGGCAGGATGGATGCGCTCCTTGAAGCGCCCCCAGGTCGGACCAAAACAGTTCTGGTAAGACAACTCCGGAATGAAGTCATCCGAGTTGTCGCCGGCGGTGAAAATGGTCGCGCCCGGGAACTGCTCGAGCAGGCCGGCGGTGATCTTATCGTTTTGATTTGCGCATTCGGCGATGTCACCGGCCCCAATCAGCACCACCGGCGTGGCGGTATAGGTCGGCGTGGGCGTGTGGGTAGGCGCCGGCGTGGCGGTTGAGGTTGGGGTAAGTGTAGGCGTGCGGGTGGGGGTCGGGGTGATCGTTGGGGTGGGCGTCTGGCTGACGAATACAGCCGCTACCTTTTGTAACAGTGGTTGAGACGAGCTGCCTGCCGCGCAGGCGCTCAGAAGCCCCACCCCCACCAGGCAGGCAGCAGCCAATATTCTGCGCGCCGAAGCGGTTTTTTTCAGGCGCACAGAATCACCTAATGGCATGTCCCACTACCCGCATCGTTAAACGTCTTGCCCGGCTCGGGAACGAAAGCCCAATCGTAGCCGTCTGGATGGAGGGTCAGCTTAAGCAAGCCCAGGGTATCGTGCTCGAACGCCTGGCAGTTCCTGCTGCAGGTCCAATTGCGCTTATCCAGCGGTGCCCCTCCGGTGCCGACGATGAACTCGCGGATGCCGCGCGCATCGTCGGCTTTACCCGATGGGTCCATGGGGGCATAGCGGGCGTAATAATAATGATGGGCGTTCACTACCAGCTCTACCCCGGCTTTATACAGATCATTCCAGATGTCGTCCAGGAAGGGCAGCCCCTGCGCCAGGGAGAGGTTGTAGCGTGGAATGTGCCATACCGCCATCGAGCAGTGCGCCGGGTGAGCCGCCAGGTCGTCCTTGAGCCATTTTTCCTGGGCTGAGCCGGCCTGGCATCCGCCTATCTGGGCGCACTGGCTGTTCAGCATGATGATATGCCAGCCGCCCAGGTCGTAGCTGTACCAGCCCTGGCCCGGTGTGCCGGCTGCCGCCCCGAAATAGTCGAAATAGGCTTTGGCGCCCTTGTTGTAATATTCGTGGTCGCCCACCGCCGGGTGGATGTTGGCCAAAAAGCGCCCCCAGGTCGGGCCGAAGCATTTCTTGAACTCATTCGGGGTGCCGATCACGTTGGAGTTATCCCCGGCAGTGAAGATGGTCGCCCCGGGGAACTGCGCCAGCAGGTTGGCAGTGATCCCGTAGCCTGGGTTGCCGCAGTTGACGATCTCTCCCGCGCCGATCAGCTCGATCTGGGCGGGTGTGGACGTGACCTCCGGGGTGGCCGTATCGGCGGGGGTGGGGGTCAGCGTGATCGTAGCAGTTGGCAGCGGAGTGTAGGTCAGCGTCGGCGCCGGCGTCGCCGTGGGCGGCGCAGGGGTCGGGGTGGGCTTGCATGCTCCCAGGAGCGCCGCCAGGATCAGGCAGGCGGCGAGGGTATTGAGCAAGCGCACAGTTTTTCTGTAATTTGATTGCGCAGCTTTCATTTTGAGGGTCTCCCTAGAAGTACCAGATATTTTCTGTTCTATACAGGTAAAGATTTTGCTCGATCGCCTAATTTTACTCCCAACCTTTCCACCCGTAGCTGAAACCAGGCTGCCAACCGCTCAATGACACTTGCCACTCCCTCCATCGCCCTCGCTCTTGCCCGGCTCCGGGATGAACTGCCAATCGTAGCCGTCTGGGCGCAGGCTCAGCTTGAGCACCCCATACACCCCGGTGATGATCACCTGGCTGTTGTCCGCCAGTTTGCCAGGCGGTGTGCGCAGGTCAGCGCCTCCTATGCCGACAACGAACTGGATGATGCCGCGGGCCGGGTCCAGGACTCCGTCGGCGTCCATGGGAGCAAAGCGCTCGTAGTCATGGTCGTGCCCGCTGATCACCATCTCCGCCCCGGCGGCGTACAGGTCCTTCCACAGGTCCTGGGTGACCGGATCGCTGCCGTGATAGCCCGAGCTGAAGCGCGGCCGGTGCCAGATGGCCAGGCTGCATAAGGCCGGGTGAGCGGCCAGGTCGGCCTTCAGCCAGGTTTCCTGGGGTGAGCCGGCCTGGCAGCCGCCCACCTGGTCGCACTCGCTGTTCAGCACCATGATGTGCCAGCCGCCCAGGTCGTAGCTGTACCAGCCCTGGCCCGGTGAGCCGGCCGCGGCGCCAAAGTAGGCGAAATAATCCGACGCTCCCTCGTAAAAGTACTCGTGATTGCCCGGCGCCGGGCGGATACGCTCTCTGAAGCGTCCCCAGGTCTGGTCGAAACACGGCTTGAGCGAGGTGGGTTGGGTGGTCAGCTCGTTGGTGTTGTCGCCGGCAGTGAACACCGCCACGCCGGGCACTTGCTCGATCAACCGGGCGGTGATCTCCGCCCCCGGCGCGCCGCACACGGCGATATCGCCCGCCCCCGCCAGCGTCACCGGCGTGAGCGTCTCGGTTGGGGAGGGCATTTCAGTTAGGACCGGCGTTTCAGTCGCCGTGGCGGTTGGGGCGGGCGTATCAGATGGCGCAGCGCTTGCCGTTACCGTAGACGCTTCGACCGTTGAAACTTCCTCAGGACTGGCAGCCACAGCCGGGCTCGCCAGCCTGGCCGACTGTCCGCCCGTCGTCAAGGGCTGAGCTCCCGGAGGCGAAAACACACAGGCCGCCAGGCACACCATCCCCACCACCAGCGCGAGAATAACGCTTCTACTCCAGATAAATCTTTCCTTTACCTTTATTTTTCTTCCCTTTTCCTGATTCTTCTTTGTGTTCTCTGTGCCTCTGTGGTGAACTTTTCTTCTTACACCGCCATCCGCTTCCCCGCTTTATCCGAGGCGAAACACAGGTCCAGCATCTTTTGCACCTGCACCCCGCGCCCAAAATCTGGCTGGTCGTTTTGACCGCTCAAAATACTGCTAATAAAGCGCTGGTAAATTTTTGGCGTTTTGGGGCACTTGAGCGTTTTCCACTCCGCCTTATTCACGTCGCTCCCCCGGCAGATCTCCAGCGTGTCCCAGGACTTGTCCAGGTCCACCACCAGGGCGCCTTTTTCGCAGTACACGCGCAGCCGCAGCGAATTCTTATGCCCGGTGGCCCAGCGGCTGGCGTGGATGGTGCCCAGCGCCCCGCCTTCCATCTCGACCATCATCACCGCTGAATCGTTGGCGTCCAGGGTATACTCGCCCACTCGCTCATGCCTGGCCTTGTGGAAAGTGCGCAACTGGCAGTCGAGCGAGCGGATGTCGCCGGCGGCGAAGGTGGTAAAGTCCAGGATGTGCACCCCGATGTCGCCCAGCACACCGCCGCTGCCGTGTCCGGTCGACAGGCGCCACAAGAAGGACGGAGACTTGCGCCAATCGCCCCACACCTTGCTGCTCAGCCAGCATTGCAGGTAGCTGGCTTCCACGTGCATAATACGTCCCAGCTTGCCTTCCTGGAGGATCTGGTGCGCCCGCTGAATGGCGGCCGAATCGCGGTAAGAGAAATTGATCATGTTGATCACTCCGGCCTGGTCGGCCGCGTCTGCCATGGCTTTAGCGTCGGCGTAGCAGGTAGCCGGCGGCTTTTCGCTCAGGATATGCTTGCCTTTGGCGATGATCTTCAGCGCCAGCGGGGCGTGGGTGGCGTCCGGCGTCACCAGCGTGACTGCGTCCAGCTCGCATTTTGCCAACATCTCTTGCATGTCCGGGTAAACATAAGGGATGTCGAACTCCCTGGAAAAGGCTTCTGCCCGTTCGGGGATGATGTCGCAAGCGGCGGTAAGCTTGCAGTCCTTAATCGCCGAGAAAGCTTTCGCATGGGTATGGCCCATGCCTCCGCATCCAACAATGGCCAGTTTAATCATGATTTTCTACTCCTTCTGAAATTTTGAGTATACCACGCGGCTGATTTTTAATTATTACTGGGGTGTGTCTGCGGGAAAGCACGCTTCGCTTGATAAAATTCCCTATATATTCAATAATATCAATATACCCATTGACAAAATTAAAGTTTGTGATAAAATATATTCATAATAAACAATAAGGCATCAAGAATATTTCTTGAGCCTACGAGGAGGCACAATGAATCGGTTTATCAGTAAATGCCCGGTGTG
The DNA here is from genome assembly GCA_963820415.1 of uncultured Chloroflexia bacterium. Classification (GTDB taxonomy): domain Bacteria; phylum Chloroflexota; class Anaerolineae; order Anaerolineales; family Anaerolineaceae; genus CAWFZT01. The sequence goes on from CAWFZT010000011.1 coordinate 58,815, forward strand.
CGACAGCGACATGGTCGTAACCCATCTGCACTGCCCGCAGTGCGACACTACCATCGAGGGCAGTTTCTACCCGCCCACCAATCCGCTCTCCCAGCTTACTCCCGAACAGGTGCAATACCTGCTGGCTTTCGTGCGCTGTGAAGGGCGCTTCACCCGCCTGGAAGAAGAACTGAAACTCTCTTATCCCACCCTGCGTAACCGCCTGAACGATATTATCCGTGCCCTGGGCTTCGAACCCGGCAAAGAAGAGCCGCCGGCGCCAGCCAAGCCCACTTTTGACGAGCGCCGCCGCATTCTGGAAGAGCTCGAACAGGGCCAGATCACTTTTGAAGAAGCGCAGCGCCGCCTGCAGGGCCGCCCCGCGCCGGTCGAGGAAGCCGGGCAGTAAAGCCGGGCGCAAGGAGATCATCTTATGGCAACAAGTGAAGAACGCATCAAGATCTTAAAAATGGTTCAGGACGGCAAAATTACCGCTGACCAGGCTGCTGACTTGCTCAAGTCCCTCGAAGAAGGACGCTCCGCGCCGGCGGGCGGCGCTCCCGGGCAGGCCGTCCCGCCCGGCCAGGCCGGCGGCCCGCGCGGCGGGCGCTGGTTCCGCGTACGCATTACCGACACCAAGACGGGCAAGACGCGCGTCAACGTACGCCTGCCGCTCAGCGTGGCCGCGGCCGGGATGAAGATGGGCATGCGCTTCAGCCCCGAGATGGAAGGCATGGACATCCAGCAACTGGCCGACCTGATCCAGTCCGGTGAGACCGGGCAGATCGTGGACGTTTTTGACGACGACGACGGCGAACACGTCGAGGTATTTGTCGAATAAGCGCAATCCTCAGAAAAGAGGCCGGGCATGTTTTCTGACATCGGCGTAAGCGACAACTACCGATCGACGGAGCTTCCAATGGTGGGGACCGGTCAGTCGCTGTTGGAACGCGCCCTCTACCTTTTTCGCAGCCAGAAAAACCAGGGCTTCCTGCGCCGCCTGTGGATGTTCTTAACCCGACGCTCCGCATGCCTGCGCTCCTTCGATGAATCTGTAGTCGGCGCCTGGATTGAAAACAGCCATTTCGCCGGCGCCCGACCCGTGCCAATCGACAAGATCCGCGGCAGCCTGGGCAAGGCCGGCGAGTTCGACGACCAGTTCCACCCCACGCGTGAAGAAGACCGCAGCCGCTGGCTGGGGGTGGCTATCGCCCGCCTGTCCGGGCGCGACCTGCCGGCGGTCGACCTGATCGAGCTGGACGGTTTCTACTACGTGCGGGATGGGCACCATCGCATTTCGGTCGCCCAGGCGCTGGGCCAGCAGTTCATCGACGCCGAAATCACGCGCATGCACATTACGCACACGCCCCTTTAGCAGGCCGGGTGCTCTGGTCAGTGTGGGCGAGCTGCCTTCCCGCGCAAAGAGGAGGTAAGGGAGTGAATTTTAGGGTATCGTGATACCCTAAAATTCACTTTTTTTCAGGGCAGGCAGGCGATGGCAGCCTCGATGCGCCGCAGGGTTTCGGCCAGGCCCAGGGCAGCCGCGATCTCGATGGCGCCGCCCGGGGTCACCAGCAGGCCCGACAGGGCCACGCGCACCGGCCACATCACCGTACCGGTCTTCATATTCAGCTCGGCAGCCAGGTCGAGCAGCGCCTGGCGGATGGCATCCTCGCTCCAGGGCTGAAGCTGCGCCAGAGCCGTCAGGGCCGGCAGGGCGGCTTTGAGCACCAGCCGGCTGCTTTCCAGGGTGGACTTGCTCTTGGCGTGCTCGTACAGGGCCAGATCGTAGGGTTCCACCGCCAGGAGGAAGTGCGTCATCTCGGGGATGTTGGTCAGGCGAGTCAGGCGGGTCTGGATCATGCGACTGACCACCTGGGTATCGCAGGCGGCCTTCAGCGCCGGCGGGTAATACTGGCCGGCGTAGACGTGGAATTTTTCCGGCTGAATCTGGCGAATGTGCTCGCCGTTCAGCCATTCCAGCTTGGGCAGTGAAAAGGCCGCCTTGGATTTGTTGATGTGGCGCGGGTCGAACAGCTCGACCAGGCTGGCTAAATCGAAATACTCCTGGTCGTTGCCCGGGCTCCAGCCCAACAGGGCGATGTAATTGACGATGGCTTCAGGCAAGAAGCCCTGGGCAATTAAATCCTGGAAGGAGGCGTCGCCGGCGCGCTTGCTCAATTTCTTCCCGCCCTCTTTGACAATGTGCGGCAGGTGGATATAGACCGGCGCCTCCCAGCCGAAAGCTTCATATAGAAGGTTGTATTTGGGGGTAGAGGACAGGTACTCCACACCGCGCGCCACGTGGGTGATCGCCATCAGGTGGTCGTCAACCACGTTGGCGAAGTTGTAAGTGGGAAAACCGTCGGATTTCAGCAGCACCTGCTCGTCCAGCAGGCTGTTCTTGACCGAGATATCGCCGTAGACCAGGTCGTGAAAGGTGGTCACGCCCTCATCTGGGATGCGCTGGCGGATGACGTAGGGGTCGCCGGCGTTGAGTTGGGCCTGTACTTCCGCCGGGGAGAGGTAGCGGCATACGTTCCGTCTTGCAACGACTTTTGGGCGCACGCCGCCGCGCCGCGGGGGCCTGCTCCGCCCAGGGCGGCCGAAGGGTTGCCTTTCCCGTCGACAGCTTTGCCGCAGAAGCAGCGATAAGCCGCCCCGCCCTCGACCAGCCGATCGGCGTGACGCTGGTAAATGCCCTGGTCTTTACGCTGGCTCTGCACGTAAGGGCCGTAGCCGCCGTCTTTATGCGGGCCTTCGTCGTATTCCAGCCCGGCCAGGCGCAGGCTGTCGTAGATAACCTGGATGGCCCTGGGCACGTTGCGCTTGCGGTCGGTATCCTCGATGCGCAAGATGAATGTACCCTGGCTGTGTTTTGCAATACAATAGGCGTATAAAGCAGTCCGCAAATTGCCGATGTGCATATAGCCGGTCGGGCTGGGCGCAAACCTGGTTCTGACCACCATAGCTGAGAGACCTCCTCAAAAAATCAGTCATGCAAGATGATAACACAATCATTGCATCCGTAAAACTGCTGATCTCCCGCCTGGAACATCTTTCGGTCGATTTGCGCTATGCCCACCGCGCCAGCGGGCTGCGCGGCTCGCTGTGGCGCTGCATCGAAGAGATGGAAGCCAGGTCGCACCCTTCGGGCAAATGCTCCCCATCCATTCCGGATAAATCGCAGTTGTACTACGATCTGCCTCAGGTAGAGCGCCTGATGGCCCAGGGTTACGAAATCCTGGAAGCCGCGGCGCGGGAGATCAATGCGCCGGAAAAATGATTTAGCTCTTTATTGGTTTCGAGGAGTAACTGTTTAAAATTGGCTACGTTCTAAACAATCTTCTGATATGATAATTTAAGCTCTATCGAAATATCGTTTTGCCTTGATAGCTGGCCCAGTCTAGAACTTTTTGCCTACAGCATGGCATCATATTCTCAGGCATTTCTTCAGGTGTAAAGAAACCCCAATCAGCGACTTCACTTTCCTGGATAGTTATCTCATCAATCTTGCCCTCCATCAAGAAGAACAAAGTTAATTGCTGAATTCTTCCGCCATCTGGGATTTCAATGTCCCATTGGGAACTGCTGTACACGCCAATTAAATCCCCCGCTCGTAGATTCAACCCAACCTCTTCCAATACTTCTCGATGGGCAGTTTCCCGAATAGTTTCCCCCAGTTCCTGCACACCACCGGGGATTCCCCAAGGACGAGATAAATTATGCCGCTGAACGAGAAGGATTTTGCCATCTTTGACAATCGCTCCAACCGCGCCAGAGAGAATTATCTGTTCTTTTCCAACCAGTTGATGTATTTTGGTAAAGTAGTCCATCGCTTTTTCCTCGATTTTACCTTCCGGTTTACTCAAAACTCACCTCCAGGCCTTCCATCAACTCATTCGGTTCAAAGCGCAGCTCAACCCCTGCCGGAGCCTTCACGCTGACCAGCAGGCGCCCTTTTCCTTGCGCCAGCTTACCTCCAGCAGACCGCGTTCGGCGCAGACTGCCCCGCGCCCCCACTCCAGGTCACCCAGCCAGGGGCTGATCGTGTAAGCAGCCCCGCCGGCTTCGGCCTGGAGGATACCCAGCACGATCCGCGGCAGGAAACGCAGCGGCGCTGAAGACCAGGCGTGGCAGTGCGATCGAGTGGGGAATCCGCCCGGATGGTCGCGGCTGGTGGGGAAGACCTCCCAGACGGTGGTTGCCCCGGCCGCCAGGTAAGGGGTCACGTCGATCTCATCGTACTGGAAGTGCTCGGGCCAACTGCGCCCTGGGCCGTCCGCTACCCACTCGCCGTTGACGAACAGGCGGTAGGCGTCGTCCACGGCGATCTTGAGGCTGCCGGACGGTACTTCGCCGGACGGCGCCAGGCGGAAGGTCTTGCGGGCCAGGATGACCTGGTGATAAGGGGTATAAGAATCCTAGCAGCGCCAGATCCAGAAGGCGGATAAAGAAGGGGAAGAAGGCATGGCACGCTCCGCGTCCAAGGGATGGGATGAATTGATTATACGCCTACACTTGAAGCGGCCTGGTCGCGTAATTCTTGTATAATAGAGGCATCCTTTCGCTTTGCGGGGAGCGAGATGCCTGATTATTCCGGCCAGTCGATTGGACGATATCACATCATCGAGCCGCTCGGTCAGGGCGGCATGGCGACGGTTTACCGCGCCTTTGACACGCGCCTGGAGTGCGACGTGGCGGTCAAGTTTATTCGCATGGATCAAGTGACGCCGGCGGAAGTGGAAAAGACGCTCAAGCGCTTCGAACGGGAAGCTAAAGAAGTAGCGCGACTAACCCACCCCAACATTGTCAAAGTGACAGATTACGGTGAATATAATGGCACACCCTACCTGGTAATGCCCTACCTGCCAGGAGGGACACTCAAGCAGTTCGCTGGCAAATCGATGCCCTACGAGCAGGCAGCGAGGCTGCTGGCACCGGTAGCCAGAGCTCTAGAAGCCGCACATCAGAAAAATCTTATTCATCGTGATATCAAACCTGGCAATATTTTGCTCACCGAGGGCGGCCAGCCGATGGTTTCGGATTTCGGTATCGCCAAGATCCTTGGCCTGGAGGGCGGCAACACGCTGACCAGCACCAACGTAGCTATCGGTACGCCGGAATACATGGCGCCGGAGCAGTGGTTCAACCAGATTTCGCCGCAGAGTGACATTTACTCGCTGGCGGTGGTGTTCTACGAGCTGGTGACGGGACGGAAGCCTTACACAGCGGATACCCCGGCAGCGATATTTCTAAAACAGTCTAACGACCCGCTGCCCCGCCCGCGCAGCTTTGTGCCCGGCCTGCCTGAAGAGGTGGAAAAGGTGCTCTACAAGGCGCTGGCCAAGAAGCCGGAGGAGCGCTACGCCAGCATGGGCGAGTTTGCCGCGGCGCTGGAAGGGCTGTCCGGTTTGGGTAAACTGGCCCAGCCGCAGGCGCAGGTTTTCGAGACCGTGAGCGCACGTCCGGAAGCGCCTGCGGCTGCCCCGAAACCGCCGGAGCCGGAGGTTTTTAGGACGGAGGAAACGGGGCATGGAATGCCCGTCTCGCCGCCAGCAGAGAGCAGCAGTATTCCGGTCAGTCTCCCACAAAAAGCTGCTTCAGACAAGCCCTCTATAAGGGGGTGGGTATGGGCAGCAGTTGGGGCTACCGTGCTGGTTGGGCTGGTGGGGCTGGTTGGGGTGTTGGCTTTGATCGGGTGGGCAGTCAGTAAAAAACCCTCCAGCCTGCCAGCCACGCAGACTTTGCAGGGACTGGCCGTACGACAGCCAACGGCTACAACAGTGCCGTCCATGTCGCCTATGCCGCCAACATCAACCATGACAATAGCACCAACGCCTACCATGATACCTAAACCAACACAGACTGAGACCCCGGCGGCGACTGCTACGCAACGCCCGACGCTGATGCCCTTGCCTAAGATCATCTCAACTAAGATATCTCCCAAGGATGGTATGGTGATGGTGAACGTGCCGGCGGGCGAGTTCCTGATGGGCTCGAACAATGCTATAGATAACCAGGCTTATAGTGATGAACTGCCGCAGCATACGGTCTACCTGGACTCCTTCTGGATCGACAATACCGAGGTGACTAACGCCCAGTATGCCCGGTGCGTAGGAGTTGGCCAGTGTACTCCACCGTATAAGACCCGCTCGTCTACCCACCCTTCCTATTACGGGGATAACCAGTATGCCAACTACCCGGTGGTTTACGTGGACTGGAACCAGGCGCAGATGTACTGCACCTGGGCCGGGCGGCGGCTGCCATCGGAGGCGGAGTGGGAGAAGGCTGCAAGGGGAACAGACGGGCGCATTTACCCGTGGGGAGACACTGCGCCGGACCAAAGTCTGCTGAACTATAATCAAAATAAAGGCGACACAACCGCAGTGGGCAGCTATCCCTCCGGCGCCAGCCCGTATGGGGTGTTGGACATGGCCGGGAACGTGTGGGAGTGGGTGAACGACTGGTACAGCAATAGCTATTACCAGCACTCGCCTGCCAGGAACCCGACTGGGCCGGATTCGGGGACTTCCCGCGTGTTGCGAGGTGGTTCCTGGGACCGCGATGACAGGCACGTTCGCTCTGCCGGTCGGTACGCAAACTATCCCGAATACTGGTACAACTACCTCGGATTCCGGTGTGCTACCTCACCTTAGTTCTAATTTGCTGGTTTCTGATCTTCTGATATTCTGGGAGTACTGCGCGAAACGGCCTGATACACGTTAGGGGCGAAGCAGGCGGAGTGAAACACCGTCTTTTCAAGGCGAACACCCTTTCCGCCTGCTTCGCCCTTACATTCCAATCTACATTTCTTCCATGTTAACCAGCGCCCCCATCGCCGTGCCCGTGCCCGGGTTGGGCGGGATGATAATGTTCGCCCCGTAAAAACCGGCTACCTCATCAAGCACTTTGCGCACGGAAAGCAGGTCCACCAGGTGCCCGGTGACCACAATCGTCTCCAGGCCCTCGGCGTGGGCGGCGTTAATGGCGATCACGGCGATTACCTGGCCGACCAGGCGCACCAGCCCGGCGGCGACGTCTTGTGGTGTTGGAGAAACCCCTGCCTGCGCCACCCGGCCAAAGTTGACCGCGTTGGCGTTGAGCGGCAGGCGCCCCACCGCCGCCCCAACCGCCTCGACCAGGGTCAGGTCGACGTGGTTGGCGTTGCCCTGCAGGGCCAGCCGGTCGATCTCCAGCGGGTCGGTCTCGCCCAGCAGCAGGCGTCCCAACCCCTGCAGCGTGCCGCCCCCCACGGCGCTGCCGGTGACGTGGGCGGCCGTGCGCCCACGCGCGGCTACCATGGCGGTGCCCGAGCCGCCGCTGACCACCAGGGCCTCTTCCAGGTCGGATAGGTACAGCCCGCCCCGCCCGATGGCGGCCACTTCGCTGATCTTGACCAGGCGCGTGCCGCCCACCTGGTCAGGCAGCAGGCGGTACTGCCCACCCGTCACCGCAGCCCGTTCGAGCGGGCCAAAGCGCTCCAGCAGCGCCTCGAACTGCTCCAGCACCGGCCGGCTGGTGTTGGGCAGGCAGGTATGCTCCAGCTCGCTGCCGCGGCGCAGGAGGATGTCGATATTCGAGATGCCAAGATCGAAAGAGGCGGACATGGGAGTAATTATCAATCTTTACTCAGCAATCAGCAATCACAAATCCGCAATCTCTTTGATATATTTGTCGCGGTTGGCCAGGCGGGCGGTTTTGCCGGAGGAGGTCTTGGCGATCCAGTGTGGGCCGGTGAGGTAAACGTTGCGCAGCGTCACGGCTGAGCCGCGCGTCACCGTCTGGCGAATCGAGGCAGCAATCTGCTGGCGTTCCTCTTCGGCTTCGGTGTCCACTTCGGCCACGATGACCACATCTTCGGTGCCGGCTTCCTCATTGAACACGCCAAAGGCCACCACCCGCCCCGGATGCACCCCTTCGACCTCCATGGCCAGCGTCTCCAGGTCCTGCGGGTAGATATTCTTGCCGCCCACGATGATCAGGTCCTTCTTGCGCCCGCTGACGTACACCTCGCCATCCACCATGTAACCGTAATCGCCGGTCAGGTACCAGCCGTCGCGGAAAGCCTGCTCGGTGGCGTCCGGGCGGTGATAGTAACCGGCCAACATGCAGTTGCTGCGCAGGGCCACCTCACCCACGCCGCGCTCAGGCAGCCGGCGGCCGTCATCCGCCACCACCTTGACCTGCGTGCCGCGCACCGGTCGGCCGGCCGAGAGCATCTTGATTGACGGTCGACCGGGCGAGGCCGGACGCGCCTGGCGCTCGATCTGGAAGGCGTCCCGGTCGATCTCGTCCACCGTCACCGGACTGTCCAGGCCGCCCTGCGTGACGGCAAAGACATTCTCGGCCATAGCGTAGCAGGTGGCCAGCGCTGCGGGGCGCAGCCCGTAAAGGCGGAAGCGTTCGAGGAAAGCCTGGTGGCTGGCGTAGCGCATCGGCTCCGAGCAGTTGCTGATGGCGCGCCAGCTCGACAGGTCCACCCCCGCCAGGTCACGCTCGCGGATCTTCTGAGTGCAGAAATTGTAAGCAAAATTGGGCAGCCAGGACAGCGTGCCTTTGTAACGCGAGACGGCTTGCAGCAGCTTATAGGGGGCGCGCACCCACTCGAAGGGCGACATAAGCACCAGCGGGACGCCCCACAGGATAGGCATCAAGAAGCCAGCGATCAGGCCCATGTCATGGTAGAGCGGCAGCCAGGAGACGATCACGTCTTCGGGGACCAGGCGCAGGGCCTGGCTGTAGCTTTCGAGCTGGTTGAAGACGGCCTGGTGGGTGAGCGCCACGCCCTTCTGCAGGCCGGTGGTGCCGGAGGAGTGCTGCAGCAGGACAATATCCTGCGGCGAGCGGCGCATCCCGCCCAGGGCGGTAAAATCCGGATCGAGTGGAGCGCCAATTTTATCCGAGACGATCACTGTATGTACGGAAGAACCTGGCTGGAGGGCGGCGTGCACCTCGGATGCGAAATCCGGGTAGGTGACGATGGCGGAGGGCTGGGTAATGGCCACCAGCGCCGCCAAATCGGCGCGGTAGCGCTCGGGCAGCAGCTTTTCGGTCAGGAAGGGCATGATGGAAGGGATGGCTCCGTGTAGGATCGCCCCAAAGAAGGCATAGATCAATTCGTAGCCGTGCTGGAGGATCAGCACCACCACCTCGCCCGGTTGGACGCCGTGCTGCTCGAGGGCCCGGGCGTAAGCCGCCGCCCCCTTCAAGAGCTGGCGGTAAGTCAACGGCCGGTCGGGCTGCCCGCTCAGCAGCACGTACAGCGCCACCCGCTGCGGCTCTTTTTCGTAGAAATTTTTCAGCAGGTCGGAAAAAGTCGGCATGGTCAGGCCTGGCGGGCGCGGATCAGCTCCGCCAGTTGGTTAAGCGTGTCGAAGGTCTCGGCGTTCAGCTCGGAATCGCCGATGCGCACGCCGTAGGTATCCTCGACCAGCAGGGCCACGTCCACCAGGCTGAACGAATCGATCACGCCGCTGGAAATGAGCGGCTCATCCGGCTTGAGGGTGCGCTTGGGCTGCTTGAGGATCTTGGCGGCGATGTGCTGCGCCAGGACAGGTACGATATCGTCGGTCATGCTAACTCCAAAGAAAGAGATTTCACCGCAAAGACACAAAGATCGCAAAGAGGACAAAGAGGAAGAGGAAGAGGAAAAAAGAAAAATAAAGTTTTGCTACAAAGACAAAAAGTCCGCGAATTATTAAAAAGATCTTTCTTTGGTTTTTAATAAAATTTTTCTTTGTGCCCTTTGTGACTTTGCGGTGAAATTTCCGTGACTTTGTGGTGAATCATCTTATCCAGAAAATATTGGTCAGGCTGATGAAGTCGTTGTTGGACAGGCCTATTTTATCATCCAATTGGGTAACCTTGTTGGTCGCCAGGTCGAGCAGGCGGAAGGCCAGGCTGTACTGGTTGTAGATTTGCAGGGTCGAGGTCAGCAGCAGGCGCCGGCCATCCGGCGACCAGGTGACCTGCGGCTCCAACCCGCTGGTAAAGGTCAGCTCGCGCGTGCCGTAGGCGGGCAGGCCGAGCAGCACGTTGCGGATTTTCTCCCAGGCGCCGGTGTAGCTGTCGCGCTGCAGGATTTGCAGGGCCAACTGCTTCCCGTCCGGCGACCAGGCATAGTTCAACAGGCGGTAATCGGCAGCCGTGCCGCCCAGGTCGACCTTGCGGTCAGTCTTGCGGTCCAGGCGGGCGACGAACAGGCTGCTTTTGTTCTGGGCGTCGCTGCGGGTATAGGCAAAGTAATTGCCGGCCGGCGAGAAGGCCGGGCTGCGCACGTCGGCCAGCTCCTGCGGTGGGGCGCCATCCAGGGTCGAGACCCACACCGGCGGCGGCGCGGCGCAGCCTTCCAGGCTGCAGGGGCCCTGTCCCCAGTATAGATGAGTTCGCGTCCGGCGAAACGTACAGTTCAACCGGGCTGGACTGTGTCGGGGTCAGGCGCGTCCACGTATCGGCGGCACCAAGGTCCACCCCCACAGAACGGGGGTTATCCACCCCCACAGAACGGGGGTTATCCACCCCCACAGATCGGGGGTTATCCACCTGCCAAAGGGCCGGTGAGCCGTCGCGACTGTCGATCACCGCCAAGGTCTGCCCTTCGGCCAGCCAGGCAGCGCCCTGCTGCCCGGCCGGGTAAAAGGTGTGCGTCAGCAGGGTTGGGCTGGAGCCGTCCAGGGCTACCAGGTACAGGTCAGTGTCGTGGTTGACCAGCAGCGCCTGCCCGTTCGCGGCAGCGGCCTGCAGCTTGAAGCCCGCCCCAATCACCTGCGTGCGCTGGAAAGTCTGGGGGTCGAAGGCGTAGATGCCCTGGTAGCTGGTCTGGCTGCCTGAGCGCTGCTCGACGGTGAAGACCAGCTTGCCCGCCAGCGATCCGGGAGTGAGCGCCACTGGCAGGGCGGCGGTGGGTTGGGCGACCGGCGTGGCCGCTGGCGCAGTGAGGGTGACTGTGGGCGCTTCAACCCCCGCAACGCCGCGCCAGACCGCATCCAGCGCCTGCAGGGCGGTCAGCGAGCGCACCGGCCAGGCCAGGTCCTCGGAGATGTGGAAACCGTCGTTACGCACCGGGTCCATGCCGTGATAAGGTAGCGGCTGCACCGCCCGCCAGAAATTCCACAGCGGCAGGTCGTATTCGTAAGCCAGCCTGGCGGTCGCCAGGTTGAGGCTGTTATCGCCTTCCACGTTGTCGGCCTTGGTGGAGAGGATCGGCACGGCGCCGTGGGCGATGGAAAAATCGATGATTTTGCGCATGTAGTCGACGTAGCGCTGGGTAGTGCGCCCCTGCCACCACACCTCCAGGCTGATGATCACAAAACTGGGCCGGTGTGCGCGCACTTCGCACTCCAGCGGCGTCTCGCCTGCCTGGCAGGACGGGTCGGCCCACATCGGCGAGAGCACCGAGGCGGCGTTGAAGCCGCCTTTGACCGCCATGCCGTCCCGGTTGAACGAGCCGGTGAACTGGTCGATGGTCTTCTGCAGGGCGGCCGCCTGGTCAGCCGGCAACTGGTAGCGCCCTGGTTGGTCGAACATACCCATCAGGGCTTCCTTGATGCTCTGGCAGTCGCCGATTTTGGAGAAGGCGTGCGGGTCCACCCCCTGGGCCAGGCCCTGCAGGTAGATCTGGCGGGCGCGCCCGGTGGCCTGCGGCACTACCGGCCAATCCTGCCAGTCTTCGGGAGGGAGGCGGGTGTCTGGGGTAGCCGAAAGGGTGGGCGTGGCCTGGGAATTAATGCCCAGGCTGGATGGGGTATCCGTCAAGGTCGTCCCGGTTTGGGTAGAGAGCGGCAGCGGGCTGGGGGAGGAAGGCAAAGCGCCGGTCGGGGCAGTGGGTAGCGGCGCAGTCGGGTCCGCCGGAAGCTGAGTCGCCGGGGCCAGCGCCTGCGTTACGGGCGCGGTGCAGCCCGTCAGGAGGACGAACATGGATAAATATGAAACAATTCTTAGAAGCAGCTCATAGAGATTATTTCTCATTTGTGCGTCACCCCGCGCCAGACAGCTTCCAGCGCCTGCAGGGCTGTCAAGTTGCGGACGGGCCAGCCGCTCTGCATCGCCTTGGGGTCGTCGAAGCGGTTGGGACCGTTTGTCAGGTGGGCGCCGTCATCCTGTAGCCCGTGGTCCGGCAGGGGCTGCATGGCGCGCCAGTAGTTCCACAGGGGGATATCGTATTCAGCCGCCAGGCGGGCAATGGTGGCGTTGATGTGATTATCCCCTTCCAGGTTATCCGCCTTGGTCGCCAGGACCGGCAGCACCCCCCGCCCGACCAGGTAATCCAACACTCTGCGCAGGTTACCTTCGAAGTCCGCCGGGCGCGGCGAATCGTTGGTGCCCAGCATGACCAGCGCCAGGCTGGGCCGCCAGATGCGCAGCTCGCAGTCCAGCGGTGACTCGTCTGGCTGGCAGGCGGAGCGGTCGGCCCACAGGGGGCTCATCAGCGAAGCGGCGTTGAAGCTGGATTTGGCCGCCATGCTGGTACGTCTGAACGAGCCGGGAAAATAATCGATCACCGACTGCAAATATCCAAATGGGCCCAGCGAATAAGCGCCCGGGCCGTGGTCGAAATCGGTCAGGAACCACACTGCCTGGCTTTCGCAGTCGCCTATCTTTGAAAAAGCATGCTCAAGGTTCCCCTGGCCCAGGCCAGCCTGGTAAATCGCGCGGGCCCTGTCGCTGACCGTGGGGATGATCGGCAGGGCCTGCCAGCCGGCAGGGGTGGCGGACGACTCGGCCGGCTCGGCTGGCCGAGAGGGGGTTTCGAGCAGGGGCGTAGGGGTAAGCGTAGTGCTGGGGCCCTGGGCCGGAGTAGCCGCCAGGCTCGGGCTGGGAGTCACAGCCTCCGGCGCGGCAGCCTGCGTCGCTTGCGCCACTTGCGCCACTTGCGTCACTTGCGTGGCAGACGGCAGAGGCAGCGGCGTCGCCAGCCTCGCCTGGGCGGGGGGGCTGGCGCAGCCGGCCAGAAGGCCCGCCAGGGTCAGGATTATCAATAGTAATGTACACAGGCTCAGGGGTTTACTCACGGTTAGAAAGATTAACGGCAGGCTTTCTGCAAGATGGCTGCACCCAGGCGCTGGGTCAGCAGGGCCTCTCCCGCCGGGGTCAGGTGAATGGCAGAGTTGGTGAACTCGCTCTCCGGGGCCAGATTCCACAGGTCCAGGTAACTCCAGCCCTTCTGCTGGCTGCGCCCGGCCAGGAGCTGGCGGTATTGGTCATAAACCCAGCGGGGATAATAGAAATTATAACGGAGATCGCTGTTCTTGCCAGTGCTGACCAGGATCGGCTCGTTGACCAGCAGCGCCGGCGTGGCTGCAATGGCGTTCATTCCGGCGTCCAGCACGTCAAGGGCCAGGCCCTCCGGCGGTAAAGTGGGCGGCTGCCAGCCGTGGAAGGTGACGTCGCTATCCAGGTCGCGTTGGGCGCGCTCGTAATTGGTGGGATATTCCTGGTCGATGCCGGTCGCCGCCCATAAGACGCCGTAGAACTGCAGGCGCAGCAGGTCGGCCAGGGGCCGGCGCTGCCCGATGATCGTGCGTTCCCACCAGTCCATGCGCGCCAGGGCCGGGTCGTTGGGGTTGAACTGCAGGTGGTAGCGGGCTGCCAGGCCGGCCAGAATAGCCGGGTTGTTGGAGACGATGGGCGAGGCAAGCTGCTTATCGCGCGGGAAAGCCTCCAGGGTGGTCAGCCAGACCACCAGGTCAGGGTGGTAGCGGTTGACCTGGTCGAGCACCATCAGGTCCTTGGTGAGCGCAATGGTGGGGTAGCCCAGGTTGGAGGCGCGCAGACGCCGGCCGCCGCAGATCGCCAGGTTGGCCGCGTTGAGCTGCCCGGCCAGGGTCTGCTCGGGCCTGAGCAGTATGCCCCACACCGAGGAATCACCCACCAGTACGACCCGGTATTCGTCCGGCGCCTTGGTGATCCCAGCGATCTCGTGCGAGGCGAACATGGCCGGCAGGCTGTACAGGCTGAGGTTGTAGGAGCGGGCAGGATCTTCGCCAAAGGGGAAGCGCTCCCGCCCGGGAAAGAGCAGGTTGTAGGCCGAGATACGGCCGAGCAGGTCGGTAATACCCCAAGATTTTTGGGGGGCCGGGTTCCAGGCGACAAAGATCAGGTTGGCTGCCACGAATAGCGCCAAGGCTTTGAGGATCACGTTGCGGATAAATCTCGCGTCCCTCATTTTCCTCCGTTAAGGGCGCGGCGCAGGGCGTCCAGCGTCTCGAGGGCGCTGAAGCTGCGCCGGTCCCAGCCATCCGTGCTCAGGTAGACGTCGTTGCGGTTGGGGTCCAGGCCGCCGTTGGGCAGAGTCTGCGCCGCCGCCCAGAAATTCATCAGGGGGATGTCGTAATCGTGGGCGATCTGCGCCGTTACCTTGTTGATGCCCTGGTTGCCTTCCACGTCATCGGCCTTGGTGGAAAGCACCGGCAGCGTGCCGTTGGCGATGACCAGATCCATGATCTGGCGCAGGTACTTGCCGTAAACCTCGGCCGAGGCGCCTGGCAGCCAGTTGGTGCCCAGGTTAATGAACATAATGCTGGGCTTGCGCACGCGCAGCTCGCAGGCTACCGGCGATTCGTCCGGCTGGCAGGCGCTTTGATCAGCCCACAGCGCCGAGAGTGCGGTCGGGGCGCTCATGCCATCCCGCACGGCCAGGCTCTTGCGTGAGAACGAGCCTTTATAGTAGTCGATCGTCTCCTGCAAATATTGGTGGGTGGCGCCCAGGGAGTAGCGGTTGGTCTCGTAGATGCCGAGGAAGACGTTTGGCTCGCTCTGGCAGTCGCCTACCACGGAAAAAACATGCGGGTCATTGCCGGCGGCCATGCCGCGCTGGTAAATCTGGGCCGCCACGCCGCTGACGGTCGGCACGACCGGCCAGGAGCTCCAGTAATACGGGTCGGGGCGTGTGTCGGTCGTGGCGGTGAAGGTGGGGGTGACGGTGGGCGTGGCGGAAGGGGTGGGCGTGACGGAAGGGGTGGGGGTGACCGACGGGGTCAGCGTGGCGGTCGGGCTGAAAACAGGCGTTGGGGTTTGGGTCGGCGCCGGTGCGGCGGTGACTGTGTTCGGCGGCCGCGTGACCGCGCTCACCTGGGCGGGTGTGCCGCTGGCGCAGGCGGAAAGGAGAAGAAAAGAAACCACAGACCATGGCACCAGCGCCCATGGCAGGTGTAAACACAGATAAACACAGAACTTATCTAAGTCTTCTTATCTTTTTCCTTATCTGCATACATCTGTGTCCATCTGTGGTTGATTAATCTTCGCATCATCTTACTCCGAATAACTTTAAAAATACCTGCCAGGACAGCCCGGTAGAGGGCAGGGCAAACCACACCCAGCCCAGGGCCACGTAGTGGAAGGTGAGCAGCCCGCCGGCCACCGCCAGGCCCTGTTTGAGCGCCGGGCGGGCGGCCAGGTCGGGCAGGCGCGGGCGTACCCACTCGGAATAGCGGTTCTGCACGAACAGGCCCAGCCCGTGCCAGGCGCCCCACAGCACGAAGTTCCAGGTCATGCCGTGCCACAGGCCGATCAGCACCATGGTGGTAATTTGCGTAATGAAGATGATCACTGCCGCCGAGAGCTTGCGCCCGCCGGTGCGCAGCCAGCGCGTCAGCGGGTTGAAATAATAGGCGCGGAACCACTGGGTGAGGGTCATATGCCAGTTGTTCCAGAACTGGGCCAGGTTGGGTTTGAGATAGGGAGCATTGAAATTCTCGGGCAGGGCAATTCCCACCAGCCGCCCCAACCCGATGGCGATATCGGTGTAGCCGCTGAAATCGAAGAAAATTTGCAAAGTATAGGCGTACAGCAGCACCCACATCCAGCCGGCTGAGCGCACCTGGGCGGCGTTGGCGGCATTCAGCGCGACCAGCGCCAGGCTGTCTGCCACGACGAATTTCTTGAATAGCCCTACTACCAGGCGTTGCCCGGCGACGACGAGGTCCTGGGACTGAAGTCCCAGGCTAGTCTTGCCTGGGGTTTGAACCTCAGGTAAGGGTTTACCCTCCGGCTTGTCCGTTCCCTGCCGCAAATCCTTGATAAAGCGCTCTAACCGGTCGATCGGCCCGGCGGTGAAGGACGGGAAAAAGATCACGTAAATCACATATTCCTGCAAGGTCACCACCGGCAGGCGCCCGTTCTGCCGCTCGCGCAGTGTGTGCACCAGGCGAAAAGCCAGGTAAGAAAAGCCCAGCCAGCGCAGGTCGGTGGCGGCGGCCAGGCTGGCCTCCTGCCCCATCAGGGCGCGCAGGCCGGCGCTGGCCAACTGCGCCAGGGCGGGCAGCTTGAGCACCACCAGCAGTGCGATCAAAAGCACAATCCAGACGGAAACCCTAAGGGTCTCAGAGACCCTTAGGGTTTGTCGTGAGTGTTGTGAGAGCAGCCAGGCCAGCCCGGCAATGGCGATTACCGCCAGGGCGACCTGCTCGAAGAGCGGCGGGCGCCCGGCCGTCAGCAGTCCATCCAGGCTGAGGAAACGCGTCAGCCCCACCAGCAACACTATACCGGCCAGCGCAGCCGCGGCCGGCCAGTTTTCCCGCCAGAGCCAGTCGCGCCCCTCGGGTGGGGTGGTGATCACCCAGCTCAACACCACCAGCCCCAACGTGGCGGTGGGCAGCCAGAAATCCATATAGCGGATGGGCGCCAGCGGCTGCAGCCAGTAAATGGCCAGGGCGCTGGACAACAGCAGGAACCAGTTGCGCCCGCGCTGCCGGAAAATGAGCCGGTAAGCCAGCGCCAGGGTGGCAAAAATCAGGATATCACGCAGCCCCATTTAAAAGCCCTGGTAGATCCACAAGGGAGAGGCATCGGCCGTGAAGATAATCAGCAGGATCAGCACCAGGCACAGCGCCAGCGCCCACAGGTTTTCGTGGGAGAAAATCCGGCGCAGCAGGCTCAATGGTAACCGCATACCCGCCACTCGCCGCCTTCCTGGACCACTTTGTAGGTGCGCGGGCTCAGGTCCAGGTTTTGTTTTTCACCATTATAGGTAGCCACGATGTTGCCTTTGCAGTTGACCAGGGTGGCGCTGCCGTCTTTGCCGGTCTCCTGGCAGGAAACGCCTTCCAGCGTGGCGGTCACGGCCTGGAACGAATCCATTTCCAGCGTGGCTTCGGATTCCCAGGCCTTGCAGGACTGGTTGGCCAGCTTGGTGGCATCTTTGGCGACCAGCGCCTGCAGGTAAGTCTGGACGGCCTGCACCGCCGGGCTGCTGTTGCCCCCAGCCTGTGCGCCGCAGGCGGCCAGCAGGGTCGAAGCCGCCAGAAGGGTAAATAAAACCAGGCGAGATATTCGTTGCATGCTTCCTCCAATGGATAAAGAAAGATTATATCCTGCCTGGGAGGAAAGGAAAAGAGTCGTCAGGTTTCAGTAAAACAAGTTACACGACTGACGTGTTGAGTACCAGGTTGGGGTTTTATATTTTCTTTTCGATATAGTGCACACCCTCTAGCCCTTTAAAGTGCGCGTCCTGCGTCCACAGAATGGCGTTGTACTTACGAGCGGTGGCAAGAATTATGCTGTCTGCCATTAATAGTTTTTGTTCAAGGGAAATCACTGCCGCGCTGAGTGCGATTTCTTGATTTAAGTCTACTACCTGTCCGGTTGCCATCCAAACAATGGCGGCCAAGGCTTCTTCATCATCGTCGCGCTGTGAGACAATTCGTTTGTAGACTTCATATATGCATATGGTTGGCACAAGCAGCGCACCTGTGGCGTGGATGACCGGCGCAAAGAAAGCTGTATTTGCGGTTTTAGAAAAATATTCGAGCCAGCCCGATGAATCGACCACGTTCATCGCTCTTCATCCTCTTCTTCACGCTGAACGTCGGTGTCAATGCCCTCTAAAAACCCTTCGGCTTCTTCGATGGGCGGAACGATGACCATACGCAGGCTTTTTTTGTGCGCGATAAAGACCACTTTTTGCCCTGGTTTTAGACCAAACTGCTCGCGCACTTCACGCGGGATAACGACCTGATATTTGGTTGAGATGGTGGTGGCATGCATTTTCTACACACTCCTTATCGACTGGTTTTTGTAATACGATTATAGCACTTTTCCCCAAAAACCCTATTTCTTATGCCTAATTTTGGCGTTTGTTTCAGCTTCAGCCTTATAATGCTCCTATATCACAGGAGGCGATCATGAAAAACCCCATTCAGTTTGGCTGGCGCGTGCCGGATTTTCCCGAAGTTATGCTCACCGATCCGCACCAGCGTGCTACTTTGCTGGACGAACAGATCTTCAACTATATGGATACGATCCAGGACGGGCTCGACAGCGCCTGGATGGGCGACCATTTCTTCCCCTGGCCGTCGGCAGATCTGCTGGACCAGTCCCTCGACACGCACGAGGCCTGGACGATCATGACCTACTTAATGGCGCGCTATCCCCGCATGCGCATAGGCAGCATTGTGCTCAGCCAGTCTTACCGGCCACCGGCCTTTATGGCTAAGGCGGCCGCTGTGCTGCAGTGGCTGTCAGGCGGGCGGCTGATCTTCGGCATCGGCGCAGGTTGGAAAGAGAACGAATACCGCGCCTACGGTTACGATTACCCGTCCGATCGGGTGCGCCTGGCCCAGCTCGAAGAGTACGTGCAGATCCTGCGCAAGATGTGGACTGAGGATGCACCCACCTTCCACGGCAAGTATTATTCCATTGAAAACGCCTACTGCGCCCCGCGCCCCAACCCCGTCCCGCCCCTGCTGATCGGCGGGGCCGGGCCCAAGGTGACCCTGCGCATCGTGGCCAAATACGCCGATTGGTGCAACCTGAACGGCTTCGACCTGGAGATGTGCCGCAGCCGCCTGGAGACGCTGCGCCAGCACTGCCTGGCGGTCGGGCGCGACTATAACACCATCGGCGTCACCTACTCGAACGATTGCCTGGCGGTGGCGCCCACCCACGCCGAGGCCGAGCGCATGGCGGATGCCAGCTTTTTCGGCCGCTACGCCCGCATGATCGGCACCCCGGACGAGGTGGCCGCCCAGATTCAGCCCCTGGTCGACCTGGGTGTGACCTACTTCATCTTCCGCTTCGTCGATTTCCCGCGCAGCGAAGGGGTTAACTTATTTATGAAGGAAGTGGCGCCGCGTTTTAAGTAGGGTGTGTTTCCTAACCCACCGGGTAATACTTCAGGAAGGCGCCCCGAGGTTCAAGTCGCCATGTTCTTCCACTCTCAGCCCATCTTCCAGCCCGGCTCCCAGCCGTTCCAACACTGCCACGCCGCCAGCCTGGTCGAAATACCCGGCGGGCACCCCGCGGCCGGCGACGGACTGCTGGAGGCCTGGTTCGGCAGCGCTCACGTGGGCCATGCCGACGTGGCCATCTGGCTGGCGTGCAGCCAGGCTGGACAGTGGGGGGCGCCGGTCAAAATTGCCGCCGTGCCCGGCGTGCCGCTGTGGAACCTGGTGCTGTTCAGCGACCGGGCCGGGACGCTGTGGCTGTTTTACAAGATTGGCCCGACCATACCGGCCTGGACCGGCGCCTATATCCGTTCGACGGACAACGGGTGGCACTGGTCCAGGCCAGCGTCTGTTGGAAAGCGGTCCGGGCGAGTTTTCCTACCCGGCTATCATCCAGACCTCAGACAGATTAATCCACGTGGTCTATACCCACCGGCGTACCACCATCCAGCACGTGGTGGTGGATGCGGAATGGATAGATAGTATATGAAGGAGCAATCAGAATTTCTAACCAAAAATTAATCTCTTCTAAACCAGAAATATATCAATTTCTAATATTCTAAAATTGATTCGGATTATCCTTTACGATAGACGATTAGTGATTGTTTTTCAGGAGGGTCCTATGAGAAGGTTCGCCATCGCTCTTTTCACTGCTATTTTAATCGCCGGGCAGTTTTTCACCCCGGTTGCAGCCGCTGCTCCATCGGCTTGGCAGGCATCCGAATCTTGTGGTGATACTTACACTGTCCATCGTGGCGATTGGTTGGCCAAGATAGCCCGCTACTGTGGTACTTCGCTCAGCAATATCCTGGCGCTCAACCCGCAGATCTACAATCCAAACTGGATCTATGCTGGGATGGTAATTCGCCTGACGGGCAGCCGCGGAGCAGCCGAGGAGGCCGGCTCCCCCGCAACCACGCTACACCCAATCTGCTTACACCTGGCAGGGGTGGGGCTACAATAGGTATTACCAGTGGCAGGGGGGGTATTATTATGGCTACAGCAGGCCCACTCAATATGCACGGATCAGTCTGTCAACCACACGGGCCGGAGCCGGGGACAACGTGACTGTGTCCGTCAGTGGATTTCCTGCGAAGGCAAACATTGACTTCCGAATTGGTCGGAAGGGTAAGTCCTACAGTGTCGCCTACGATGGGAAAACCAATTCGAATGGCACCGCCAGGATGACGATTCCCATTCCATCCAACGCGGATGAAGGACAATATTGGGTCGTCCGTGTCCTCACCACCGAACTGGTAGACGGGGTCGATCTTTACTCTCCATCGATCTATATCACCAACTGACCCCATCTATCGATAACGGAGCGCCGATTTCGCCAGGTACGACAACGTCAGGGTTTGTGAGTTGTCATCAAAACTTTTTTATTTGACACTCTGCGCGAACTAACCATGACGTAGACAAATATCATCCCTCTCACCCCGCCAGGTGATGAACCAGCCAATCACCAGGCGGGTCAGCCACTGCCATGTGCTCTCCCAGTTGGTCATCTTTTTGGCCGGCCTGGATATAGCGCCGATCAAGCCAGGGTCATTATCGTAGAAAGGGCCGACATCACAACTATCGAAGCGGACTAGTTGGTCGACATGATCGCGGCGGTTGACCTGTACGCCGCTGCTATGGCTGTGCCTGCGGCATAGTTTTCGATGTCGAAAAATCGGGCTATTTTTTAGGTAAAATGTCAGAGGCAGGTGGTGATTCGAGCTGCCTGCCTTTGCAGGCCTGGATTGTTATTTAGATTTTATTGCGGGCTTCCAGGTGGGCAAGATGATTGATTTTAATCCGACTATGAGCATTGCACCAGCGACGAAGGCTGCCACAAACCCCAGGATGTTCTTCAAAAATTCACCGATAAGGGGTATGGTATTTAACGCTGTTGCTGAAAGGGTTATCGCAACCGCCGCCAGCAAGAAGCTTTGTGTTTCTTCCGTGGTAATGTAGAGAATGCCGACGATCACACCCAGGATTGCTAACACCCAAACCAACCACACAACCTGGAAGAAAAGCCCCGCCAGTATCGCCAGAACCAGACCGACAATGAAAGCCCATTTACCAACTGTTGCAAGTTTCATTTTGACCTTCTTTTCCATAACAAACTAACTGTTGAATGTTACGATGAACTATTTTCAATGACATAATATATGTCGATGTATACAACCCTTGTCTAGACAAAGGATACGGATTATTGTCTACTCTTTGGAGAAATCCGAAGAGAAAATTAAATCATTCACCGACTTGCTCTATACACACAAATATGTTAAAATATACACACAACTGGCGTCATAGCCAAAGGAGTGAAAATGCGCACCAATATAGTCCTGGACGATGACCTGGTGAAGCTCGCCCAGCAGTTAACTGGAATCCGTACAAAACGCGCGGTGATCGATACGGCCTTGCGCACCCTGGTGCGTTTGCAGGAGCAGTCTGCGGCGCGCGAGTTGCGCGGAAAGCTGCGCTGGGAAGGCGACCTGGGTGAATTGAGACAGGAACGCACCCATGCTGGTGGTTGACACCACGGTCTGGGTGGATTACTTCAATGGGCAGATCAACCCTGAGACAGAGTATCTCGACCGCGCCCTGTCAGATGAATTGATCCTGGTAGGCGACTTGATCCTGGCGGAGACCCTGCAAGGTTTCCGAGACGACCGGGATTTTGAGCTGGCGCAGGCTGCCCTGGCAAAATTTGCGCAGGTCGAGATGCTCAATCTGCGGTTGGCGCGCCAGAGCGCTCAAAATTACCGCGCTTTGCGCAAAAAAGGCATCACCGTCCGCAAAACCATCGACTGCTTAATCGCTACGTTCTGCATCGCAGAAAATCATACGCTGCTGCACCGCGATAATGATTTTGACGGGTTTGAACTACACCTGGGTTTGAGGGTGACCACCCCGCCGTAAAAATCATTTTCAGCTTTTAGCTTTTTTCTTTTATCGGCGCGCATCTGTGTGAATTTGTGATCGAATCCCCGCAGGTTGGGCAACGGCGGCGCAGCGCGCCTGCAATGGTTGGGTACAACTATTACCCTTCTCTCCTTATGTGAGGGGCGAGGGCCGGGATACCTGGTCGGCATATTACAGGCCAGCGAAATGGGTACCAGCGTTTATCGCCATGTGGAGTTTCAGGAATATTACGAATTGATGTGGTAGTCAGTGCCAATGCCGAAGCCCGGTTTAATGCGCTGCCAGATCAATCCTTAATTTGTTAGACGGCTTCCTTTTATAGATTGACGAAGTGTGTACAGTGTGTATAATAAAGATATGAACAGTCGTGATATCATAGCAAAACTCAAAGCCGATGGATGGACGCTTGTTCATGTACGGGGCAGTCATCATCACTTCAAACATCCTACAAAATCTGGCAGAGTGACTGTTCCACATCCTAAGAAAGACTTACCAATAGGAACGCTTCGGAGTATTTATCGTCAAGCAGGATGGTTTTGGTCAGAGGAAAAGTGAGAACCTATGCGTTATCCAGTTATTATTCACAAAGATCCCGCAAGTGATTATGGTGTGACCGTTCCAGATTTACCTGGCTGTTTCAGCGCGGGCGAAACACTTGATGAAGCATTGCAGCAAGTCGTTGAGGCAATTGAGTGCCATCTGGAAGGATTATTGTTGGACGGTGAACCGGTTCCCACCCCGCAATCAGTCGAGTATCACCGGAGCAACCCTGATTACGCAGATGGCGTATGGGCTATCGTCGCAATAGATTTAACGAAATTGTCGGGTAAAACAAAGCGGGTAAATGTTACATTGCCTGAACGAATTTTGACATTGATGGATAAATATGCTTCCGAGAATGGTGAAAGTCGTTCAGGGTTGATTACTCAAGCGGCTCTTGAATACATATCAACTCGCGAGAGTAAGCTAAATAAAGGTTGTTTCTTCCGCCTGGCTCACTGCAGGGTGGGGGATGGCGGCCCGGCGCGCCAGCAAAGCCAGCACCACCAGCGCCAGCAGCAAGTCCATCACCAGCACGTAGGTCATGCTCTGCGGGCCGGCGCTCTCGAAGTACTGCCCGGTCACCCACGGGACGAGCATCGCCCCGGCGCTGCTGCCAATGGCGAATAGGCCGGTCACCCTGCCGCTGAGGGTCATCAACTGCCCCGACAGCGACATGGTGGTGGGGTAGATGGAAGCCAGGGCAAACCCCAGGCCGGCCGAAGTGATCGCCACGGCCGCCAGCGAGCGGGGCCAGAACAGCATGGCCAGCAGGCTGACCAGCGCCCCGACGAAATCAGCGCGCAGGATGGCGCGCGGGCTGAAGCGAAAAGCCAGTGGGATGGCGGCCAGCCGCCCAAGGGTCAGGGCGCCCCAGAAGACCGAGGTCAGGTAGGCCGCGTTGGTAGCGTTGGCCAGGTTCATGTTGAGAGCGTAGGTATATACCCACCCGCCGAAGGTCGTCGACGCCCCGTTGTAGCAGGCGAACACCAGCGAAATCAGCACGATCAGCCAGGCATCGTTTTTGCCGCCGTTGATGCTCTGCGCCGCCCTGGGCGAAGCCGGGCTGGGCAGCAAGGCCAGCGCAGCCGTGGGCAGGATGATCACCGCCAGTAGCAGGTAAGTCCACATCAGCCCGCCCTGGCGGGCGATGAGCTGGGCCACGATGATGGGGGTGATGAAGGTGCCCACGCCGAAGAAGAAATGCAGCCCGTTCATGAGGGGGCCTACTTTACTGCCGCCATGCACCCATACCAGCAGGGCATTCCCGCCGATGTTGAGTATGCCCTGCACGGCGCCGGTGATGAACAACACCCCTACCAGCAGCCACAGCAGCGGCACAAACGGGGTCAAGGCGGTGAAAGCGGCCATGCACAGGATCATCAGCGCCATCACCCGGTGGCCGCGCAGGCGGTCGTAGAGCTGCCCGCCCCACACCGAGCCGAGCAGGCCGCCCAGCGAGCGGGCGGTGAAGAGGATGCCGATGGCGCCCAGCCCGGCGCGGGTGTTCTCGGCCAGGGCAGGCAGGGTCGGCCCCAGCGAGGCCATGGAGATGCCCATGGCGACGAAAGAGGCGTAGTAGGCAGCGGTAATATACCCCCGTTCTTTGGGGGCGAGGTTTTTTTGTTTATCCATTAGTGTATTATACGGCAGGAAACCACGCCGATAGGAAGATCTTCACCCCTTTGGGTGTGCCAAGGGCGTCGTCAAGGCTCAGGATGACTTTAGGTGGGGTGCCATTCTCGCAAGGCTGGCGTCTTAGACGATTACGTCAACAACGCGTCCCTCATGGCGCGACTGTTCGGCGGCAAAGACGGTCAGGTGGGTCTCCAGGGTTTCCCGGGCGCCCGAAAGGATGTGGCTGGTATCCCCGGTCGCCACGGCGTGCATGAAGGCTTTTAACACATTCACGTCTCCGTCCCAGTGCCCGCCCTGCGGAGAATTGGGCGGGGTGGTGTCGATCACCTGTGTTTTTCCGGTCAGGTAGTCATAATGCACGAGTTGGCTCAAGTCGCCGCGCAGCTCGCCGCGCGTGCCGAAGAGGGTGGTCTTGCGGTCGGCGAATTCGGAACACCCTGTCATGGTAAAAGAGGCTGTCGCGCCATTCTCATAAAGAAGGTTGACCACCTGGTGATCGACCACGTCGTTATCGCACTCATACACGCAGCGCCCGTAGGGGCCCTGGCGCAGGGCCTGCAATACGGCTTCTTCGGTGAATGTTGGGGTGATCACATCCAGCGGCCAACCCAAAGAGCCCGTGTTTAAACGATCCATATAGAAGCGTTTGGCCGAATAAGGGCACTGCGCCTCGTAAGCGCAGTCCAGGCAGCGCAGGGCCTCGCCGGCTTCGGCGGGTTTCTGGCTTTTCTTAAAGTGGGTCAGCGAACCGAAAGAAGACACCTGCACGCAGCGCTGCCCCAGGATGTAGCGCAGCCAGTCGATGTCGTGGCAGGACTTGGCCAGCAGCATGCAAGAGGATTTGGCTTCGTTGCGCCAGTTGCCGCGCACGTAGGAGTGGGCATAATGCCAGTACCCCACCGGTTCCAGGTGTTGGATGCTGATCACGTCGCCGATCAGGCCCGAATCGAGGGTCTCTTTCAGCACGCGGGTGTAGTTGAAGTAGCGGAAATCGTGAAATACGGCGAAGAGGATGCGGTTCTTCTCCACCGCCTCGACGATGCGCCGGCAGTCGGCCGGGTTGGTGGCCATGGGTTTTTCCAGCAGCATGGCGTAGCCTTTCTCTGCAAAGGCCACGGCAGGTTCGGCGTGGTAGCGGTCAGGGGTGGCGATGATGACTGCGTCGGCGAACTTGGGCCGGGCAGCCAGGGTGGGCCAATCGGCCGCCACGTGTTCGGGCGGGAGGCTGTGCTGGTCGGCCATGCGCTGGCGGTAGAAGGGGCGCGGTTCGGCCACCCCCACCACACGCGCCAGGTCGGGATGCTCGGCGGCAAAACGGGCGAAGCTGGAGCCGCGGCTTCCAGCGCCAACGATAATCAGAGTGATGGGTTTCATGCAGGTTCTCCTTAATGAGGTTGAGTTTGGGTTTCTTGATCTGGCCCCGTCTGAGATTGCTTCGGCGAAGACGCCTCGCAATGACAGTAAACGGGAAGTGTCATTGCGAACGAGCGTCCTTGGCGAGTGACGCCCTTGACGCGCCCGACGCTCGGCAGCGCACCCGAAGGGGTGAGGGGCGAGCAATCTCATCGTTGGTCGGAGATTGCTCACTCCTGCGAGCACCTCTTCACACCCTTGGTGTACCTCGGCCTAAGAGGCGCAAGACCTCTTCCATGACACCGGGAAAGGTTGGGGTCAATTTCCGGACAGACCTAAGTATAACGGAAAATCTGTTTCAGTTACCTCAATTTCAGGTTCTCTATGTGAGGTGCGCATCAGGTACAATTAAGCGGTCTCCCAAGCATGCCTTTGGGGTCGAATAAACAGGAGGGCCGATAGAATCCGGCGAGGTTTTGTATCATGTGAAATGGAACCCTTTTCTCTTTGCGAAAGGACAGCTATGGAAACCCTCAAACGCCTGGTGCCTTATGCCATCGTGCCGCCCGGATACGAGGCTGTCTACACCGGAGAGGTCTCGCCCCGGCCGGTCAAAGAGCACGGCTGGCCCGTCTCGATTTACACCGACGAACAGGGCCAGGTCATCCATAAATGGAGCGTATGGACCTGGGAGCCCGGCGGCGATCAACCCCCGGGTGAGGAAATCCAGCGCCTCAACCGCCTCCAGGTGGCTCTCGGCCCGCTGGACGACGAGACCCGCCGCCTGCGCGCTCACATTGGCAGCCTGGTGCAGTGCGAGGCCGGCCTGCCTGTCACCATCGACGAGCTGTTATCGGCCATCGGCCGCGGCCGCCTCGGCCAGCAGACTTTTTACAACGGCTGCTGGTGCTGCAGTATGTGGTGGGGAATCGTCCGGCACCCAGCCGGGCCAGGCTCAGGTCATGCAGGATATCGAAGCCTGCCTGACCGCTTACCTGGCGGGCGTCTCGCTGGAGGAGCTGATGAGGCGCTGCCCCCGGGCGCAGGGTTTCATCCGCCGTACCTTCGCCTGGCTGGGGCCGGAAAAGCAGCTTTCCCCCCTCAAGCGGCTGTTACTCAGGCGCATGCTCCTGCCATTTGAGTTCTACACCTGGCGCAAGCGTAATTACGACGCCGTCAACCGCAACTGCTTCGAAGACGGCGGGCAGGGGCAGCAGCTTGATGAGGAAATCGCCAGTTTGGCCAGCCTGCCCAAAATCTACCCGGATTACGCCACGGAATTCAAGCTGAATTTGCGCGCTATCCGTTCGCCCGACCAGCAGGCCCTTTACCGCTTGTGCGGCTCCCTGGCCCACGGTCTGCACGGCCTGTCCGACTGCCATCACAGCACCTTCCGCTGGATCGAGAATTGGATCTATGACATTGGCCTGGGCAAGCGCCAGGCCTCGCCGCGCAAACCGGGCAGTGAGCGCCAACGCCTGGCCCGCCTGCTTTTCAGCTACAGCCTGGGATTGGATCAGTGGCTGGCCGGCCAGTCGCTGCAGTTCCTCCTGCTCGATTTAGGGCATCTCGACCTGGGCTGCGACCCGAAGGATGAAATCCTGCGCGTCTACGCCTACCTTGGCGAAGACCGCACTCACGTCAGGCAGTGGCTGGCGGCCTGTTTGTGGTACAGCCTTTCTGGGGGCGGCAATCCACAGGGGCTGGTCATCCAGCAAGACCTGCTCGAACGCGCCCGGCGCCTGGGTATTAACCCGCGCACCTGGATGGACGCCCTGTTGAGCCAGGATAAGCCATGAAAATCGTCGAGCGCGACGCCAAATCCATCATTGTTCCTTCCCGCCTTCCGGACGCCGATTATGTGGTCAACCCCTACACCGGCTGCCAGTTCGGCTGTTTGTACTGCTATGCTACCTTCACCCCCGAAGTGCGGGGGTTCACCAGCCGCTTTGTGAATGAGCCGCGCTCCGGCTGGGGCAGCTACGTCTATGTCAAGAAAAACGCCGTCGAGCTGGCGATGCGGCAGCTCGAAAAGTGGCCGCCCTCGAAAAAAGAAGCCGTGATTATGTTCAGCTCGGTCACCGATCCCTACCAGGGCCTCGAACGCCGCTACCAGCTCACCCGCGGCGTACTCCAGGCCCTGGTCGACGCCCGCTACCCCGGCCTGATCACCATTCTGACCAAGTCGCCCCTCGTCCTGCGGGATGTTGACCTGCTGGAGCGCCTCAACGCCGAGGCCGGCCTGACCATTACTACCGCTGACGACCAGCTCAGCCGCCTGCTCGAGGTGACCGCCCCGCTGGCCAGCCGCCGCCTGGATACCTTCCCCACAGAACGGGGATTTCCATGCAACAGCTTGCCGCCCGCGGCATTCGCACCTATGCCTTTGTCGGCCCGCTGCTGCCCCACTTCCGTTACCAGCCGCAGTTATTGGACGAACTGCTGGGCAAGATCGCCGCTGTTGGCGTGGGCGAGGTGTACGTCGAGCACATCAACCTGACCGGTTACATCCGCGCACGATTATTGAGCGAGCTGTCTTCCGCTCCTGAGGAGGTGCGCCGGGTCTACCAGAGCGCCGATACGCGCCAGCACCGGCAAATCCTCGACCAGATGGTGCACGACCTGTTGGGTAAGCACGGCCTGAGCGTACGCCTGGGCGGGGCGATCTACCACAGACAGCGTAACTGCCCAGACGATGAAGGAAGGTGAATTTGAGGTGTTGCGGGTGTCACAACACCCGCAACACCTCAAATTCACATCTTTTCCTATCGGACTGGGCGGTTACCAAATAGCTATCCCACCAGGCTGGCGATGGCGGTGTAGACCAATAAAATCCCCGTGGCGATGTTCACCGGCCGGTAGTACCGGTTGAGCGTCTTGCGGAAAATATCCCCGCCCAGCGCCCAGCACGAGGTGGCCAGGAAGCCAATCAGCGCCAGCAGCGGGGCGAACATCGCCACCTGGCGCGGGTCGTGATACGCCGGGACGATGAAGTTGGAGAACACGGTCACGCCGTACAGGATGACTTTGAGATTGAGAAACTGCAAGGCCAACCCAGACAGGTACGTGTTTAACCGGTTGTCGGCCTGCTCGCCTTCGGCCGGTTTGGAGGTCATAATGTGGATGGCCAGGTAGAGCATGTAGGCCGCCCCCAGGATATTCAGCCAGATCCTTACCCGGGGCTCCAGGCTGAGCAGGGCAAAGTTTAACAACCCGCAGGCCAGCATCACCACCAGAAAACTGCTGAAGATGCCCGTCAGGAACCTTAGCGTCCTGCGGTAGCCGGAGTGCATGGCGTTTGACATCGACAGCAGGTTGTTCGGCCCGGGGGTAAAGGTGGTCACGAACACGTAAGTGGCAAATGGGATCAAGTTTCGCATGGGTGTCTCCCGCACTGTCTTCGCCGGGGAGCTGACCGTGCGGGTCAACCAAGAATGCTTTGGATGCGCTCACCAAGTTCAGGAATCTCTTTCTGAATAATATCCCAGATGATCTCATCCTTCACCCCAAAATATTCATGGGCAATGATGTTACGCAGTGCGGTTGTCTTACGCCACGCAATCGCTGGATGGTCAGCCTGGAACTCAGCGGATACATTCTTGGCTGCCTCGCCGATGATTTCCAGATTGCGGATGACCGCGTCATAGGTGCGATCATCCTTTTGAAAGGCAGCAAAACTCATTCCCCACAGAACGGGGATTTCCATCCAGCGGTATAGCGAATGATCTTCTGGCAGGAAAGCTGAATATCTTCGAGGTAAAGGCGCATGTCACGTGACATATATGGCCTCGGCCAGCACAGATGAACGGATGCGTGACTTAAGCGTGTCAGGAAGGACCAGGTCTACCGGGCATCTCAACAGGTCTTCCAGGTAGAAATTAACCTGCGTATATCGTTCGAAGGTGAGCGGCGGAGCCAGCTCGACCAGCAGATCCACATCGCTGTCCGGGCGCGCTTCACCGCGTGCGGCCGAACCGAATAATGCGATGGAAATAACGCCCATATTTACCAGATCGGCCTTATGGATCCGCAGAAGATTCAAGATAAATTCACGTTCCAGCATATACTGTGTTCCTTAGGATAAGAATACCATATTATTGGATATAATTATCACGTTGGCCAATCGAGGATCATGACCTTTCACACGGCAGAACCGCGTAAGATCAACTGGCAGCAGTGGTTGTTCATCCTGGGCCTTTTGGTGTCCCTGGCGATCGTCGTCGCATTTGCCCTGCAGGCCTTCCGCCACGCTCCGCGCCGGCGCGCCGATGAGCCAATCCGCGCCTGGATGACCATTCCCTACGTTTCCCATTCTTACCACCTCCCGGAATATGTGCTCTATCAGGCGCTTGGGCTGCCGCTCACCCCGCGTGACCGCCGCCCGCTGTCGGTCATTGCCCGCCAGCAAAAGCGCACGGTTGCCAGCCTGATCGCTGCTCTGCAAGAGGCCATCCTCCATTCCCGCCCGCCTTACCCCACTCCACTACCCTTCCCGCCTGGTACAACTCCGCCGCCTCCCCCAACTCCTGGCCCGGTCCCGCGAGGTCCCTCTTGAGCATCAACGACCAACTGCTGGCGGCCCTGAGTCTGTATGGCTTGCCGGTGCTTTTCAGCGTCATTTTCCTTTCTACGCTGGGATTTCCGCTGCCGGCTACCTTTGTGCTGGTGGTTGCCGGCTCATTTGCCGAGCTGGGCGACATGAATATCTGGTGGGTACTGGTGCTGGGGATCATCGCTGCCATTGCGGGCGACCAGGCCGCCTATGCTATTGGGCGCTGGGGTGGGCGTCGTTTGTCGGAGCGGCTCACCAAATGGTTTGGCGGCGCCACGCAGCTTGAAAAGGCTGAAAAGGCAGTCAATCGCTGGGGTTGGGCGGGCGTCTTCTTCAGCCGCTGGTTGTTCACCTCGTTCGGCTCACCGGTCAATTACACCAGCGGCATAACTGACTATCCCTATCACCGTTTCCTGCTCTGGGATGCTTCCGGCGAGGTGCTGTGGGTGATCCTGTACGTCGTGGCAGGTGAGGTGTTCAGCGACCGCGTGCAGGCGTTGATCGAGATGTTGGGCAACCTGGCCTGGGTCGAAATTGGCCTGATCGCCGCCGCCATCTTCGGCTGGCTGCTGTTTAGAAGCCTGCGCAATACCCGCAAAAAGAATGGAGCGCCATGATGGCAGTTAAATCGAAAGTCGCCGTGCTTTTCACCAGCCCCGCCTCGGTCCTCGAAGATTATGCGCGCCTCTTCGAGCTGGCCGGCGGGAAAACCGCCCTTCAGCCGGGCGCTCCTACCATACTCAAAGATAACATTACCTGGCATTTCCCCATGCCGGCTGCCAACACCACCCCCTGGCAGCTCGAAGGCGTTATCCGCGCCCTGCGGCGGGCCGGCTTCGATGACCTGACCTGCGTGCAGAACCAGACCGTCGTCACCAATGCCTTCAAAGGCGAGGATTTGAACGGCTACCTGCCGATTTTCCGCCGTTATCATCTGCCGGTGCGCTATAACTTCCGCAAGCAGGATATGGCCTGGATCCTTTACCGCCCCAAGGCCGCCATGTTGGCTCTCGACCATATCTACCCGGAAGGCATCCGCATCCCCGACTTTTTTATTGGCAAAAACATTGTCCACCTGCCGACGGTTAAAACCCACCTGTACACCACCACTACCGGAGCGATGAAAAATGCTTTCGGCGGGCTGTTGAGCAAGTACCGTCATTACACCCATACCTGGATCCACGAGACGCTGGTGGACCTGCTGGCCATTCAGAAAGAGATCCACCCGGGTATCTTTGCCATCATGGACGGCACCACGGTGGGCAACGGCGCCGGGCCGCGCATGCTCCAGCCAGTGGTCAAGAACCTCATCCTGGCTTCGGCCGACTAGGTGGCCATCGACGCCGTGGCCGCCAGGCTGATGGGCTTCGATCCGCTCAGCATCAAATATATCCGCCTGGCTCACCAGCAGGGCCTGGGCTGCGGCGACCCGCGCCAGATCGAGCTAGTTGGCGATGATGTCGCCGGTGAAAGCTGGGGCTTCAAAATCGGGCACAATTCCCACAGCTTCCTGGCCTGGCTGGCCTGGTACGGGCCTACCCGCGTCTTCCAGAAGCTGGTCCTGCGCACCCCGTTTGTGGTCGTGCCGACTTTCATCGGCGAGGTCGAGCAGGATTACATGTTCTGGCCGCTGAAGTACAGGGCCATAGCCCGGCGCTGGCGTGAAAGCACGCCGTGGGGGCAGTTATTCCAGCAATACCAGCAGCTCGGCTGTCTGGGGGAAGAAATTCTCATATAAGTTGCATCCTGGGATGCGCCTCGGTCAGCACCTCCCAGTGTAGTTGGCCGCCGCAGAACTGGCTGATCAGCGCCGCCGTATCTTTGCCGGCCTGCTCCACGCTGTCGAGCGAGGTGGGCGGCATTCCATCGATATTGAACTCGATGGCGGACGACTCCGGCAGGGCTAAAGTATGGCTGCCCTGGCGCCACACCCAGCGGCGCGTCAGCACGGTGCTGCCCTCGGCGAAGATCACCTCGCCGGGCAGGGGATGCTCTAGCTCTTCGCTGCCCAGGGCGACGAAGTTCTCCGTTCCATCCGCCAGCCGCAGGCTGATATCCCCGGTCAGGCGGTCGATGGCGTGCGCCCCGGCTGGCAGCAGGTAGCGTAGCGAGATCACGTTGCCGATATCCACCAAGGCATTGATGCTCGGCAGCGGGTCGCCGCGCAGCACCCGCCGCGCCATGGCCTCGATCGAAGGGCGGAAGTCGGCCGGCTTGGCCCCGAAGGCGCGGAAAGCCTCGCGCCAGGATTTGAACGCTGGTTGTTCAGCCAGCGTTTCCAGGTGCAGGCGGGCGCGCACCAACTCTTCGGCCTGGCGCAGCAGCCCAACCAGCGCCTCGGGCGATGCGCCGTTGTGCACGCCGCTCGCCAGTACGATCCCGCGCACGTAACCGGGGTATTTGCGGAAAATATCGGCGGAAATAGTGTAATAGAGAGGGGCCATGCGCAAATTATACCCGTATTGGGGCCAAGATTGCTCACCGTGCAGTTGCACCCAGGACGTCGCCTCGCTGGGAAACGCGTAGTCCTGTAATTGCTTCGAAAAAATTTCCCAAAGATGCAACACCCCACAAAAAAATCCCTAAAGGTCTCGAAGACCTTTAGGGATTGATTCAGAGGAAAGTCTGGTTTAGTGGGTTCGCTTCACCACTTGCTATGCGTGATGGGTGAAGTGCTGGTGATCGTCTGCCCGTCATCTTCGACCGGCTCAAAGGCCGACTGCACCGCCACCCGCCCCGGCCCGGCCACGTTCAGCCACATATAGCGCAGCGACCAGAAGCCGAACAGGCTGAAGGTGCTCTTCGGCGTTTCCATGTGCAGTTGCATCTGCACGCTGGAGTCCTTGAATAAAATCGCCGTGGGCTTGACCAGGATGGTCTCGCCAGGGCCTAGCGTGCGCACGAACACGTTGCCCGCCCCGTGCACGAACACCAACGCCGGGGTTTTTCTGGGCTAGGAAGCGGTCCATATACATGCCCAGCGGGTAGTGCGTCTCGCTCTCGTCGCCGCTCTTGGTGGTGAACCACACGTTGGTCTGGAACCAGTCGTACACCACCGTCCCGCTGGCCAGCACGAAGATATGCTCGCGTACATCCACCGAATGGCCGGGCTGGATGGGCAGCGCCATCATCTCACCTGGGGCGTCGCGCGAGAAAGCCACCCGTCCTGGCCCCTGGGCCTGGGTCATAATCACAGGCATGCCGGCCATCATGCGCTTCCAGGCGCCCTTGAGCGGCAGGGTGGTCACTTTGGTCTGCGGCTCTTTCCACAGCAGCACGTGGTGGGGAAAGTACACGCTGTCTTGCGCGGCCAGGTCCACGTCGATCACCGGTACGTAGGCGCCTTCGATTTGCGCCGAAGACTTGCCGAACTGGATTCTGGCCATGTCGTGCCGCCCCGGCACTTCCGTCCAGCCAGACTGGGTAATGGTGTTGCGCACATCCATGCTGGCGCCGCAGCTCGGGCAGCTCAAGGCCGTGCCGTCCGTCACCGTACCGCACCAGGCGCAGGTATTGCTGCGCGTTGAGGCGGCCGGGACGGTAGGAGAAGTCGTTGAAGGATATCCGGTCATGGGCGGTCTCCTTATTCGGTATTGTGGTGCACATACATCGACTGGATGCCGACCCGCCCAGGCCCGGTCATTTTGGCCAGGCTCATGGCCATGCCGCCAAACAGGCCGGTGGTGAGCTGCTGCATCTCGACTTCCATGGTGACCGTGGAATCTTTGTACAGGTAGGCCCCCGGCTCGATCAGGATCGTCTCACCCGCCCGCAGCGTGCGCTCGAAGACGTTGCCGTAACCGTGCAGGATCAGCAGGCCAGGCACGTTGGAGGTGACAAAGCGGTCCATGAACATCCCCTGCCCACCGAAGAGGATGTTGCGCAGGCCCTTGATGCGCACGTACGAATAAGCGATGTGGTTCGAGGCCAACAGGAAGGCGTGCTCGCGCACATCCAGCTCCATGCCCGGGTGCAGGGGCAGGATGACCAGCTCGCCCGTGGCATCCCGGGAGAAGGCAATCCGGCCTGGCCCGGTAGCAATGCTGACCAGGAAAGGCATACCCGCCAGGGCGCGCTTCATCCCGCCGGGCATCTGCATCACCGTCATCGCCACGCGCGGGTCTTTCCACAGCATGACGTGGTGCTCGAAATACACCATATCGCCCTGGGCCAGGTTGATCTCGGCCACCGGGACGATCTCGCCTTCCACCTGGCAGGTGCTGTTGGCAAAGTGGATCTCGGTCATATCTTTGATGCGCGGGGCCTCGCGCCAGCCGGATTCGCTGACCAGGTTACGCAGATCCAGTGGGGCACCGCAGGTATGGCACGCCAGGGCCGTCTTCTCGTTCATACTCTGGCACCACTGGCACTGGATACGCTCGACTGGCGCGGCGGACACAGGGATTGAACCAGGTGGGGTACTACTCATATTGCTCATAAGATTGCTCCAGTTTACTCGATTGATAAATTGGTAAGAATTTACTTACTATATGGATAATTATACTCTGGATGTCAAGCCTTCTTAACTCTTATCTCGGCCGCAGCAAATTCTGCACCGCCGCCAGCAGCCACTCCGGCAGCGCCCGCTGCCAGGAGCGCTGGGCGTAAAAGACCGCCTCGGCGCCCGGCGGGCGCGGGCTGAAAGCCGCCTGCCGGTAGAGGGCCGTGGCCTGTGCGAGGGCGCTGCGCAGGTAGGTGCGCTTTTCCAGGGGGGCAGCGCAGGCGGCCAGGAACTCATCCGGGGTGGCGCTGGGTGGGGCGCGCAGGCCAGCCAGGGCCAGCGCCTGGCGCATCTGCCGGTAGAGGGCGGTCGACTGGCGGCTGGAGGCCGGCGCAGCGCCGCCTTCGAAACGCCCGCGCGCCGCCTGGGTCATCAGGAAGAAGGCCAGCCCGCCCAGCCCGAGCAGCAGGACCAGGAAGATCACCCCGGCTCCGGCTCCCCCCTTTCCCTTGCCCTGGCCGTTCTGGTTGGCCAGGGTGGAAACCAACGTGCCGCTGTCGTTACGGCGGGGGAAGGTGTCCAGGACGGCGGTTGGCTCGAATTCGACCCAGCCCAGGCTCGGGAAATACACTTCCACCCAGGCGTGTGCGGCCGACTGTGGCACGCGGTAAGCATTATGCGTGTAGTCATATTCGCCCATGGCAAAACCTGTTACGACCCTGGACGGAACGCCTTCTGCCCGAAGCATGACTGCCATGGCCGAGGCGTAGTAGGTGCAGAAGCCGCCCGGGGCCTCGAACAGGAAGTAATCCACCGCGTCGCGGCCGGGGGGAGGGGGTGGAACGTCCAGCTTGTAGGTGTAAGTGATGCGCAGGTAGTCCTGGATGCGCTCGGCCATGTCGTAAGGGGTAACCGCGTCGCCAACGATGCGTTTGGCCAGATCGCGCACCCGCTGCGGCAGGGCTTTGGGTAGTTGCAGGTAAGGGGTAGTGATCCCGGTCGGGTAATCCGTGCCGGCATTCGCGCATCTGCGAGATGGTGAAATCGGCTACCCACGAGGTGACCTCGTAATCCGACGTGTCGCCCTCCAGCAGGCTGCTATTGTCTGGGGCGGTGTAATGCAGCGAGGTGTCCTGGTCGGCAGTCACCGGCTCGGCCACCGAAAACAGGTCGGTGGTGTGGGTGGCCAGGATTTCGTAAGTCTGCTTGAGGGCGTAGCGCCCGGGCGGCGGCTTGGCAGGCAGCGGCTGGGTGGATTGGTCGTTCGCAGGGCCCACCTGCCAGCCCTGCCCGGTATAGGTGGTGAAAATGGAGTTGCGCCAGTAGTGGCGCTTGACCACTACGGTGGGGGCGTGCAGCTCGGGCGGCGGCGGGGCGGGGTCGCTGATCGCCACGTACATGACGATTTCTTGCCCGTTGGGGAGGGGGCGGCCAATCACCGACAGCACCGGCGTTTCCGCCCGTGGGGTGTTCTCGTGAGCCTTAGGCGGGGTGACCCCGGTGAAGAGCTGCTCGGCGGTCTTCTGGGTGCGGTTCTGGAATTTCAGGTAGGCCTCGCGCAACTGGTTCCAGCCTTTTGGCGATCCGAACAGCGGGGCGAATAAAGTCACGAAGACTATGATGGCGGTGATAGCCACCGTGCTGGCGCCCCATTCCAGGCCCAACTCGTAGGGCGTGTCGACCCGCCGCGTCTCCCAGTCGGCGGACTGGCGCGTGAAGGCGGTACGGCTCATCAGCAGGATAGCGCAGGCGATGAAGAGCAGCAGGTTGCCCATGCCCTGATCGCTCAGGTAAACGTTGAGTCCCAGTAAAAAGCCGTAGGGCAGCAATCCATTGATGGCGCGCCTCTGGCGTACCACGCTCCACAAAAGCCAGGCGCTGGCGTTCCAGGCGATCAGGGCGATCAGGAAAATGAACAGGCCAGTATCGTTGACCTTAGCGCCGCTGGCGATGGCGTAAGCCCAGCCGCCGGCGCGCTCGAAGAAGGTCAGGATACGCACGTTCATAACGCGCAGGATGTCCCAGAACGACATCGTCCCCAGCACGCTAAGCGGCAGCACCACGCTCCCCACCGCCTGCCCGCTGGCTGCCAGGGAAAGGATCAGGCTGTACAGGGCGGCGAACCAGCCGCGCAAGCGTGAAGACGCCAGCAGGGCCCCAAAGCCGGTCCCCAGGCAGACACACAGGGTAAAGGGGGCGCTGTCGGGCACCCATTTGGCGTTGCCGACGCTGCTGGCAAAGACAGCGATGATGCCGGTGATCAGCGCCAGGGTGGTCCAGGAGTTGGCGAGGAAGCGCAGCAGGTGGTTCCTGAGGTCGCCCTGGTTCTCTTCCTGGTCGATGAAGGAATCAGAGGCAGTCATAGCCCCTCCGGCCTGCTCCCGACGCGCTGGGCTGGGTTCAGCGCCGCCGACAAGGCGGCCGCCTCACGCGGGGCTTTGCGCACCACCACTCGCCCGGTGCCAAACGTGATGAATTCCCAGCGGCGCAGATCGCCGTAAGCCCCGCTGATCGGCTGGATGTCGCCGCGGCGCACCACGCGGGCCGGGATGCCCAGGTCGGCCAGGAAAGGGGCAAAGGTCTCAGCCTGGCCTGCCCCGCCAAACGAAGCCGGGTCGAGCAGGATCGCCTCGGCGTTGAAGGCGCGCCGGCTGTGGCCAAGCTGGCGGATGGCCCGCGGCCAGTCTGGGTCGAGCGAAGGGGTGACCACCACGAGCAGGTCGCTGCCCGAGATGAGGGCGTGGGCCCGGTTGAGCGTCTCGGCCAGCGGGCGCCGCGCCGCCGGCTGGAGCGGGGCCAGGGCGCGCAGCAGCGGCCACAAATGCGCCTGGCTGCGCTGCGGCATGATCACGTGTTCCGTGTCGGTGTAGGCGAATAGACCCACCGCCAGGCGGTCCTGCAGGAGCTGGGCGAACAACGAAGCCAGCAGCACCACGCTCGTCTCGGTGGTCGAGTCCTGTCCCTCGCCAAGCTGGACGGTGGGGTCGAGGTCAGGGATAAGCCAGATAGTGGAAGACGCCTCAGGCTCGAAAGTCTTGACAAAAGGGACGCCCTGGCGGGCGTAAGTGCGCCAGTGGATGTGGTGCAGCGGGTCGCCGGGGAAATATGGGCGGGCAGTGACCACGTTGATCGTCTCGGCTGCCAGCGGCTGGTGCAGCGGGCGGTGGTCGCCGACGTTGTGTCGGTGGGGTAATAAGGCCGCCGGCAGGACGGCCAGCGGTGGATAGACCAGGATCTCCTCGGTCTGTGTGTACACCTGGCGCACGCTGAAGATGCCCAGCGGGTCGCCGGTGAGCAGCTCCCACGGGCCGAGGGTGAACACGCCGCGCTGGGTGCAGATGGTGTGGGCGCGCCACTCGGATATGCTGCTCGCATCGGCGGCGCGCACGCTGGAGACGTTGTAACCGGGCACGTGCGAGCGGTCGACGAACTCGATCCACAGTGCCGGCAGGTGCGAGTTGTTGGTCAGGGTGACGAACTCTTCCAGCTCGTCTCCCACCTGCAGGGCGGTAAAGTGCAGGGCGCGCTTGCCCTCTAAACCAAGCGCCATGGCGCGCCCCCACACGTAGGAGGCGGCCAGGATGCCCGCCAGGGCGGTCACGCAGGTGGCTGAAACGCCGCTGGGGGCGAAGAGGTACCAGACCAGGATGATCAGCAGGGCGGCGAAGGGCTGCCATTGGCGCACACGCAGGCTGACCTGGCAGGTGGGGCGGGTGAAATTGAGCACACGCCAGCCGCGCTTACTGGCCATAGGCGCGCTCGTACCAGGTTGGGTTTTCGGCGATCCAGCCAATGGCGCCGGAGTAGCTGTCGTCCTTAACCTTCCACCAGGTGAGGCCTTCGGCCTTGAGCGGGCCATCCACGATCTCGAAATAATCGCCGGTGTTGAGCACGGTGATGGCCGGCACGCCACGCGAGGGCGAGGTGCGCAGGCTGAGGGGCGGGTTGCCGCCGGCGGGGGTGATTTTGTAGACGTCTCCGATGCGCATAGCCAAGACCCCGGCCGCGAAACCCTTGCCAACCGGCAGCAAGAAGTTATCCGTCCAGGCGGGTGAGTCGGCCGGTGCCTGGGTGATCTGGTCGAGCCAGCGGGCGTCGGTGAGCGGGTCGGAGCGGGGGCGCTGGAATTCGTAGTAGGAGAAGATACCGCCCTGGGCAAGCTGGATTGTCCCATTGCTGGCCGGGATGATCACGTAAATGCGGTCAACGTAGCCGGAGGCGGCCTCGAGGATGAGCTGGGTGCCAGCGCCGGAAACGGCCGAAACCAACGGCACGGGCGGCTGTTTCTCATCCTGGCCGTAGGTTTGCGCCTGCAGCACGTAACATTCCACCGGTCCCAGGCAGCTCTGGATAAGCTCAAGATCGTCCGCACTGGTGGGCAGGCCAGCCAGCTCGTTGGCGGCGATCTGTCCGAGCTGTTGGAAGGTATCGCCAAGCTGCCCCATGCCGGTCAGCAAGTCATCCAGGGTTAGCGTACCGTAGGCCGGGGTTCCCCCTTGCGGCGGAAAGAGCGAGTGTTCTTCCAGCCCCTGGACCAACGCCTGGGCCACGTAAGCCAGGCGGTAGAATACGTCCGGATCGGGCTCAACGTACGCCGGGGCAGGGGGCGAGCCGGGCGGCCCGCCGCCGCCCATCGGCTCAGGGCGCTTGGCGTAGAGGGTGGTGTCGTGCTTCAGCTCGGCCCAACTGCCCAGGGCGCTGTTGAGGTCCTTGTAGCCCCAAGCGCTGGTGCGCATGGCCGGCGGGTAAGACGGGCCTTTCAATGCCACCTGGGGCAGGAAGGCGTACAGCCAGGCGGAGTAGAACGGGTTGAGCCAGGCCGGCTCGCCCTGCGAGTTGACCACTTTCTGCATGCCGGCCAACTGCTCCAGGTAGTTCTGGTAGGCGGTCTCGCCGGCCTTCTGCTGGGCGTTGAGGGCAGGTTGTGAACCGAGGGCCGCCATCACGTCCAATCCGCTGGGCGTCAGGCGTTGTTTGTCGGGCGTGCCGACCTTATCGTAGAGCATGTTCTGCAAGATAAAGGCGTCGAGGGTGAAGCGCTGCCCCATGAAGCGCCAGCTTCGCTGGCCCTGCAGCGCCTGGCTGGAAGGGACAAAGACCGAGTTGATCTGCGGGGCGGGCAGGGCGCTGCTGCGGTCGAGGAACTGCTTCCAGGCGGGGCTGTCTGCCAGGCTGAGCACGGATAGGTTCGTGCCGTAGACCTGGTCCATCAGGCTGGCCAGCTCCACCGGGCCGGGATCGTCGCTGGGGCCGATCAGGAAGGTCAGCGTCTCGTGCACCCCCACCCAGTCTGCGGCGGCGGGGCCGTTGCTATCGGTGGCCTGGCGCAGCGCCAGGGTAACGATCAGCGGCAGGCGCGAGGGCACGAAGCTGGGCCGCGTGGGGTCCTGGAAGAGGAAATTGACCCGCTCGAACCAGGTCATACCCTGGAAATAAGCCTCCAGCTCAGGGCTGGCGGTGTAGTGCCCCACCGGCTTGTAGGCGGCGTAATCGTCTTGGAAATTGGGGATGAGCGCCGAATCCTCCACGCCGTTGCCGGCGCTGATCTGGTCGAGCTGCGGCTGGATGCGTTTGGCTAGCTCGGGGTCGAGGGCG
Source organism: uncultured Chloroflexia bacterium (assembly GCA_963820415.1). Classification (GTDB taxonomy): domain Bacteria; phylum Chloroflexota; class Anaerolineae; order Anaerolineales; family Anaerolineaceae; genus CAWFZT01. The sequence continues at coordinate 98,992 of CAWFZT010000011.1, forward strand.
GCCTGCGGATCGAGCAGTTTGAGCCCCACCGCCAGGTAGGCCGCCGACAAGCCGAGGTCGTTGCTGATCACCGTTTGCCGGGCGGATTTCTGATACGCCAGCACCTCGTTCAGGGTGGCAGTGATGACCTGGATCATCTGCGGGCGCATGTAGCTGGTTTCGAGCGCCTTGAGCAGCTCGTCAAAGGTGACGTGCAGGGCGTGGTAGGCCGCGTCGGTGGTGAGGTAGTAAGGCTGCCCGTACACATCGGCTACGCTGTGGCGTATGTCGGAGAACTGCAATTCCTGGGAGTGCAGGACGGTGAAGCCGTTTTGAAGCAAAAAGTTCATCTGCTCGGCGGTCAGCCCGGAGGCTACGGCAAAATTGGTGATCGTGCCCGCCTGAAGAGGCAGGGAGTAGGTCTGCGCGGGCGCGCCAGAGGGCGTCCAGTGAGAGAGTGCGACCTGGGTGGAGTAAGGGGCGCTGTTATCGACTGCCAGCGGGGCCAGGTTGCCAGAAGGCGCGGACGGCCCGGGAAGAGTGGGCTGCCCGGGCAGGGTGGGCTGCACGGTGAGGGTAGGCGGAGCCGGGGTGCGGGTCGCTCCGGGGCGTGGCGTAATGGTAGGCGGCAGCGAGGCGCAGGCCAGCATCACGATCAGAAAAATTGCGATCCACACGCGGCGCATAAATGAATTATATCAGTAAGTCATCCTGAGTGAAATGTTTTTTGTGAAGCGAAGCATCTCGGCGTGGTAAGTCATCAGTCGTCAACGTGCGGTTAATAGTTCATAGTGACAAAAAAATGCACCAGACTGCGTCCCGCAGGCGGTTGGGTTATGATTGATGTATAATATGATGTATAATTGGCAGTTAGTAACCCGTAATGGAGGTGCAGGATGTCTGATATGGTACGTAAACAAATTTATATCAACCGCCGGCAGGAAGCGGTGCTCAAGCGCCTGGCGCGCCTGCGCGGTGCCAGCGAAGCGGAGATTATCCGCTGTGCGATTGATCATGAAGTGGAACACGCCCAACCTACCGCTGCCCAATACGATCATTCTGCCTGGGAAGATATTTTGCAATTCGTTGAAGAACGCAAGAAATCAGGAATTACCGGACAACCCTATCGCTGGAACCGGCAAGAGTTATATGAAGAGCGGGAAGGCCGTTGGTTGCGCGATCGATCTCAGGATGAGGAGTAGGTGTGGCTGTTATCTTGATGGATACCAATCTATTGGTTTACCTGGTTGACCAAAATGAACCAGAGAGACAGTCTAGAGCTTTAGAGACGCTAGGTGTGCTCGAATTGCATCAGGTTGGTCGTCTGAGCACTCAGAACCTGGCTGAATTCATCAATGTCGTAGTTCACAAACTTCGGCCAGGGCTGGCCATTGATCAGGCGATGGAATGGGCCAGCCGTTTCGTCCGGTTGTGGCCGGTGTTTGATCTTACTCCTCAGATTGTATTGGAAGCCGCACGCGGAGTGCGCGATCATAAATTAGCCTATTATGACGCACAAATCTGGGCAACCGCTCGCTTGAATCAGGTGTCGATTGTTTTCAGCGAGGATTTTCAAGACGGGCTGTTTCTGGAAGGGGTAAAATTCGTCAATCCTTTCACGCCTGGTTTTGATATTAATCAATGGATTTGATCTCGAAATAGTAAAATATAATCCCCCCTGGAGATCCTTATGGAAAACTTCGTCTTTAACAACACCACCAAGATCATCTTTGGCAAGGGCGTTGAAAGCCAGGTTGGCAGCGAATTAAAGGGCTACAAAAAGATCCTGCTGCATTACGGCAGCGGCTCCATCAAAAAATCCGGCCTGTACGACCGGGTGATCCAGTCCTTGCAAGACGCCGGGGTTGAATGGGTCGAGCTGGGCGGGGTCAAGCCCAACCCGTCCCTGAGCCTTGTATATGAAGGCATCCACCTGTGCCGCGCCAACCAGGTCGAGCTGATCCTGGCCGTGGGCGGGGGCAGCGCCATCGAACTCGGCCAAGGCCATCGCCATGGGCGTGGGTTACGCTGGCGATGTGTGGGACTTCTACGACGGCGGCGTCAAGCCGCAGCAGGCTTTGCCGGTGGGGGTCATCCTGACCATTGCCGCCGCCGGCAGCGAATCGAGCGTCAGCTCGGTCATCACCCGCCAGGAAGGGCTGTTGAAGCGGGCGGTCGACAGCCGGTTGATCCTGCCCAGGTTCGCCATGCTCAACCCGGAGCTGACCTATACCCTGCCGCCTTACCAGACCGCCTGCGGGGTGGCCGACATCATGTCGCACATCCTGGAGCGCTATTTTACGCGCGTCAAAAACGTGGATTTGACCGACCGCCTGTGCGAGGCGACTTTGAAAACTGTGATCAACTTTGCGCCGCGCTTGCTGGAAAACCCGTGCGATTACGAGGGGCGCGCCGAGATCATGTGGGCGGGCGCCCTGGCGCACAATGGCCTGCTGGGTACCGGCCGCAAGGGCGACTGGGGCTCGCACATGATTGAGCACGAGCTGAGCGGCATCTACGACGTGGCGCACGGGGCCGGGCTGGCGGTGATCTTCCCCGCCTGGATGGAGTACGTCTTTCAAGAGGACCTCAACCGCTTCGTGCAGTACGCCGTGCGGGTGTGGGGCGTCGACGACTGCTTTAGCGAACCGCAGCGCATCGCCCTGGCAGGCATCGCCCACACCAGGGACTTTTTCCGGCGCATGGGCCTGCCGGTTTCATTGGGCGACATGCATATCGGCGAGGACCGGCTGGAAGAGATGGCAGAAAAAGCCACCCAGAAAGGCCCGGTGGGTAATTTCAAGAAGCTGGAAAAAGCGGACGTGCTGGAGATTTTGAAGAGGGCGGCGTAAAAATTCCCCCCTGAGGGGCCGAGGCGTAGAGTGGGTTTCCGAACCCACCGGTTTCCCAACCAGACCCGCCCGGTCTCTGATCTCATCTGGCAAACCTCTGGGCGGCGCGGGCGTGGGCCCTGGCCGCCTCTTCGGCGCGGTTCTTGGGCGGGGCGCTCGTCTGCAGCGAACTGAGCAACTGGCGGGAAGCGGCCGCCACCGCCTCAACGGCAGCCAGGAAGGCGGCTTCGTTGGCCTTCGAGGGCCTGGTGAAGCCGCTAATCTTGCGCACGAATTGTTCTGAGGCGGCGTGAATCTCGTCTTCGGTTACTGGCGGTTCGAAATTGAAGAGCGTCTTGATATTTCGGCACATAAGCGTTACCTCTTAGAGTAACTATACCACCGGCCTTTTTCGATAGCCAGTATGGTCGATTTGGAAAAATATACACCTGGTTTCGGCTTATCCCTACGCTGGCGTTCTGGTTTTGATGGGGATATAGATTTGAGTGGGAAAATCGCCGTTCTCGGTGTTGGGCGGGTAGTACTCAAAGTCGGCGGCCATGATATCGTATTCGTATGGCGAGGAAAGCAGCCATTGGTTATAAATCTCATCGTATACAACGCCAAAGGTGCTGACCGTGGCGTCAAATACGGCGTAGCGCGCGGCCGGGAGGATAATTTCTTCTAACCCGTCCGGGATTTGAGCTAAGCCTTCAACCGCCATTCCCGCCATGTAGGCCTGCTGCACCCCCGGGACCGTCCAGGCCCAGGCGCCATAGTAGGCTTTGTCTGAGCTGTAGGGTTTGAGCAGCTCATCATATTTCATAAACCGGTCCATCCAAATCTCATTCAAATGCGGCACGATCTCTTCTGGTTTGCCGGCGGTAAGAATGCCGATCAGGCGGATTGGGGATCTTTCCACAAATCTGGGCTCCATGGGAAACCTCCTGCTCCATTTTGCTTTTTCATAAAATAGGAAAAGGAATTTTACACATTCAATATAGATCGTTTATTTCCGGGATTCAAATATCCTTCTGGTGGCTTTTCAAAGCCTTCGAAAGAAACGCGGTAAATTTATTATAGTCCTCTAAAATCTCACCATCGGGATGCAGAGAAGAGGTAGGGGAAACCCAGAACCTGGAGACACGACAGTTTTAGCCTCACCTCGGGATGTTCTGACCGGTGACCGGTGACGGCCGGATGTTGGAAAGGTTGAAAGAAGCGGCCTCCGGACAATCGGCGGCGGGGAGGTCATCTAGAAACTGGTTGAAGTCATCGATCCGCTCTACGAAGGGCTTGAGCAGGAAAAGCGCCGGGCAGGCAGGGCACTCCCGCACGGAGGGCATCGCCGGGGATTGGGCCAGGTATTCCAGCTCTTGAATGGAGAACACAAGGTGTTGAATAATGCGACCCACATAGCAGTTGGGGGCGAGATAGCCAGCCGAGCCTGCGCAGGGTGTTTGGCGGAACGAGGGCCGGGCGGGTGAGGTTGTTTCTGGCATGAAGTTTTTCTCCTTATGGAAATGGGATTTTATTATAGAATTAATGTTCTATAATTTCAAGTAAAAAAATTTTAGCAGATTTGTCCCCAAAAAACGGGGACTATAGTCCCCCCAAACCGGGGATATTGTCCCCAAAAACGGGGATATTGTCCCCAAAAAGCGGGGATATTATTCCGCGAAAAAAAACAACGCGAAACAATTCACGGCGATGAGCAGCATGGCAGCCTGGAGCTTGAAGGCGGGAAAGGGTGAAAGCTGATTTCGAGAAGAGATCCAGCAAATTGAACGCGCAGGCGGCTTCGTCCTGTGGGCGGCGGCGAGGGGTAGGTGCGGGGGTGGAGCGGGATTTTGACAAAGCGAGAGCCTCCGTTGGGTAAAAAATGGTAATCTTATTATAGTACAATTGTTCTATAATTACAAGAGGGAAAATGACCATAAACTAAAGGATATTCATCAAACCCCGGCCCTGCTGTCCCTGGCGCTGCGCTTCGAGCGCAGCGCCTATGATGCGGCCTATCTGGCACTGGCCGAAAAGACCGGCGAGCCGCTGGTCACCGGCGACGAACGGCTGTTCAATGCCGTGCATGGGGAGAAATGCTGACGCAGCAGCGGCGCTTCGAGCGCAGCGCCTATGATGCCAGCTTACCTGGCCCTAGCCGAGAAAACCGGCGAGCCGCTGATCACCGGCGACGAGCGGCTGTTCAATGCCGTACACGGGCAGGAGGGTTGGGTGGTGTGGATTGGGGAGTATTCCAGATTGCCCTGACCGTAGAATTTCCGAGGAACCCAGCGGATGGGATATAATTATTTGCGGTTGAAGTATCAGATGATTCTGGTCGATCGGGATGAGGTGGGGTACGAGCAGTTGAGTAAAGCTGAGGGATTTTTGGATGAATCCAAATGATTTTATGGGCAGTTCCAGTGGAAAACTGGTGACGACGCAAATTTATCTGACGCCTTATCACGCCTTTGTGCCCAACCCGCTACCTCCCGAGTTGTTGTTCCAACCTGAGACAATAAAATTGCTGGAACAGGCTGCCGCGCCCTGGGTGAATTAGCTGGCCTGGGAAGGATGCTGCCCAATCCTAAGCTGCTGATCCGGCCTTTTATCAGCCGCGAGGCAGTCCTTTCTTCTATGATCGAAGGAACGGTTACCGAGCTTCAGGATTTGTACGCTTCTGAAGCTACCGACCAGCCGCTGCCAGGCCTGGGTGCAAACCAACCACCTTCGGATGACCTGCGCGAGGTCCAGAATTACGTGATAGCCATGGAATATGGCCTGGATCAAATCCAGGGCCGGACCATCGATATCTCCCTACTGTGCGCCCTGCACGAACGGCTGATGAAGGGTGTTCGCGGCGACAGAGCCAATCCTGGATTTTTACGCGAGCGTCAGAACTATATCGGTCCTATCCAGGACCCGGCTGAGGCAACTTATATCCCTCCGCCTGTGCCGGAGATGCGCCAATGCCTGGTAGAGCTTGAAGGGTACATCCAGCATGGGAACAGCTATCCTGAGCTGGTCCGTCTGGCGCTGATCCATTATCAATTTGAGGCAATTCACCCGTTCGAAGATGGAAACGGCCGGATTGGACGATTGTTGACCTCTTGCTGCTCGTGGGTTGGCGGTTATTGCCTGCGCCGCTGCTCTATTTAAGCGCTTTCTTTGAAAAAAACCGGCAGTATTATTACGATTTGTTGCTAAACGTCAGTAGAAGAGGGGCCTGGAACGAGTGGGTGAATTTCTTCTTAAAAAGGAGTGGAAAACCAGGCCCGCGATGCAGTGAAACGCGCTAACCGCCTGCAAGACTTGCGCGATAGATGGCAGCAGGAACTAATCCGCAAAGACGAACCTGCCCGCCTGATGGAGCTAGTCGACCGGCTGTTCAAATCGCCTTACCAAACGGTATCTACCGCACAGGCATTTTTAAATGTGACCAATCGAACTGCCCGGTTGTATATCAACCGGTTGGTAGAAGACGGCATCTTAATCTCTCTAGGACCGGGCAAGTATGCGCGTGTATTCAGCGCTGAAGCGGTTCTAAAGGCGCTTCAAGAAGAGTTGAATTGATACAAAATGACGATTTTGTATCAATTGGAGGGTTAATGGATACTTCGGTACTAATTGAAGGGATGCCATGCTGGCGCGGCGCTTCAAGCGCAGCGCCTATGATGCAGCCTACCAGGCCCTGGCCGAGAAGACCGGTTGAGCGAGATCCGGCGTAGCTCGACAAAGTCAATGTTTATTCCGTGCAAGATATAAGCGAGTATATTATCTTTTCAGCAGGCATGGTGTGGATTAGCTGATAATATAACTATTCTGTATAAATCACAAAATTGGCCTAATTGTTGGGCGGCTAAAGTAGTGCTGGGAATTGGAGGCGAATATGTTCGAGAATGCCAATCAAGACCTGAGCGGCGTGGCTGAAACGTTGCTCATGACGCTCTACATCCGGGCGATGGAATCGCAGCGCCCGGACGCGCTGATCAAGGACGAGAAAGCCGTGGCGCTGGTCACGCAGATGAGCTATGACTTCGACCGGGTCAGGCAGATCCAGATGGATGAGGACGATAAGGTGACGGTGATCCTGCGCAACCGGGAATTCGACCGCTACGCGCGGGATTTCCTGGCGCGCCACCCGGAGGCGGTGGTGGTTCACATCGGCTGCGGCCTCGATTCGCGCTTCGAGCGCGTGGACAATGGCCAGGTGGAGTGGTACGACCTGGATTTGCCGGAGGTCATCGAGCTGCGCCGGAAGTTCATCGGCGACGAAGGGGAGCGCTATCATTTGCTGGGCTGCTCGGCGTTCGACAGCGCCTGGCTGGACGCGGTGAGCGCGCATCGCCAGCGCCCCTTCCTGTTTCTGGCCGAAGGTGTTTTCATGTACTTTGAAGAGGCGCAGGTCAAGTCGCTGGTGCTGACGCTGCGTGACCATTTCCCTGGCGCGGAGCTGGTCTTCGACGCCTTTTCGCCGTTCCTCATCCGGGCGAACAACCTCCGCCTATCCATCACCAAGTTCGGCGCCCGCTATCACTGGGGGCTCTGGCGCGGCCAGGAGATCGAAGGCTGGGGCGATGGCATCCACCTGCTCGACGAGTGGGGGTACTTCGACCGGCCTGAGCCGCGGCTGGATCACATTCGATGGATGCGGCACATCCCGCTCCTGGCCAGGGTCTTACGCATCTACCACTTCCGCCTTGGAAAGGCAGCAGGGTGAAAAGTGCATTATGCCGTTGGGCGGCTACCAGGCACACTAAATAATCGTTAATTGAGGGCAGAGGAGATTGATTATGGACCTATCACAGGTATCGCGAACAGCAATTCTTTTATTGATTTGTCGTGCCATTGAAGCAGAGAAGAATAAATCTGTATTCAATGACCCAATGGCAGTGCTCTGTTTAGAAAGACTGATGTCCATAGCATCAGAAGAAGAAAAGCGTTGGATCATCAGGAGGAAGCGAATGTATGAAGGAATACAAGCGCGAGATGCAAAAGCAGGCGTACGGAGAGGGAAGGCTTTCGACAATGCTGCTAATCGTTTCATCGCAGACAATCCAAAATGCACTGTAATCAACCTCGCATGCGGATTTGATACAAGATTCTGGCGAATTGAAAATGAAAAGTGTAAATATATTGAATTAGACCTTCCAGAAGTAATCAAACTGAAAAAAGAGATCCTAAAGGATCATCTCGGATACGAAGTTATTGGTGGTTCGGTTTTGGATACTTCATGGATTGATAAAGTAACTATAAATGGGAACACGGGTTTCCTCCTTCTTGCCGAAGGATTATTCCCGTGGATACCTCAACAAGATGCTACCAGGCTTTTAAAGGAAATTGGAGAAAGGTTTTATCGATCGCAACTTGTCCTGGATATGGTCCCTGAGAAATACACGAAGGGAATATGGAAAAATCTTATTCGCCTGCACTCCAGAATTGATTGGGGTCTGGATGTGTCATGGGTTTTTGGTATCAAGGATCCACATGATATTGAAGCTTATGGAAATGGTCTCAAAGTGATTGGTGAAGAAAAAGGATCAGCAGGTCCAATAATCACAGTTTCAATCAATGCTGCCCACTGATAGTGGGTAGTACGGTGAGATTATCTCGCACATGGCGAAAAGGGGGTGGGATGCGGTAGGATAGGGCAATGAACACAAATTCACCTACCAACCCACGACCAGCCCTGGACACGTTAGCGTGTGTGAACGAACGATGCACGTTGTACGGCCAAGCGGGGCAAGACAATCTGACGGTACGTAAAACGTATGGGAAAGATGGGATCCGGTATCTGCACTGCCGTTGCTGTGGCGCGGAGTTCAGCGAACGGAAGAACACGGCGTTGTGGAACATAAAAGTGGCAGAGGAGAAGGCGGTGGCGGTGGCCGAGCACTTGGCGGAGGGTTGTTCGCTGAAGGCGACGGCGCGACTCGCCAAAGTGCATCCGAGCGTGGTCCGGCGGCTAAATGAAAAGATGGGCAGCCATGTCGAAACCTTTCATGACGAGCGAGTCCAGGATCTGGAAGTCATTGCCTTGGAGGCAGACGAGCGGCATGGCTATGCCCAGGATAAAAGCCGACCGCAGTGGGAAGCGGAAGTCATTGATCCAGAAAGTAAGTTTGTAGTGTCGCACGTCCAAGGTCCGCGGGACGAAGTATTAATCCAGCGGCTGTTGGAGGATGCTGCCCGGCGGCTTGCCAATCGTCACCGTCTGGTCTTGTTCACGGATGGCGAAGCCAGCTATGCCAGCCTATTCCCGGAGATTTTCGGCCAAGCCTATCGCCCCAGCCGTCAGGGAAATCGGGGGCGCTCTCCCGAGGTGCGCTATCGTATTTCCCGGACGCTGGCTCATGTCCAGATCGTGAAGCATCGGAAAGGCCAGCACATCGTGGCCGTGGACATCCGCTACGCCCATGGCTCGCAGCGCTGCGTTCAGCAGGTGCTTGACCAACTGGGATATTCCACGCCCAATACCTCGGCGATTGAGCGGCGTAATGGAACGGCGCGGCGTATGAGCGCCCATCAGGTGCGCCGCTCGCTGTCCTTTGCCCGACGCGCCGATACGAAAGTGGCCCTCGGTTGGTGGGGCTTGACCGTCTACAACTGGTGCCGCCCGCACCGCGCGCTTCGCCTGCCCCTGGCCGAATCGGAAGGTAAAAAAATTTCGAGCCTCGGACCCCGGCCATGGCCCTCGGCCTTACGAACCGCCTGTGGTTCATTCGCGATGTCCTGCTCACGCCGGTCTTCCCGGCGGGAGGTGCGAGATGATCTCACGTGACTGCCGGAGGTTTTTCCGTTTCACACTGCTCATGATCGTGATGCCGAGCTTGCGTCCTAATAGCGGTAGACTATAATACGTTCCATCCTACGCAGCGTGGGGATGACCTCTTGCGCGCGGTAAAGGGCCCGCCACCATAACGGGAATCGGGAAAACGCGACCAGTTCGCTTGGTCTGAATTCCTTGATCAGTTCAAGCTTCGGCTCAAGCTGCTGGATGTCCTGGGGATCATCAAGCCCCCATTTGTAGGTTGCACCCGTGCCCCCGACGTTCGAGCCCGCTCTTTTCACAATCCACGGATTGCAGATATCGAAGATCATCTGGCCGCCGGGGAAGTGAGCGACCACCGCATTGAGGAGCGCTTTCACTTCCGTTTCGCTCAGGTAGTGCAGCACCCCCTCGGCGATCAGCAGCCCGGGTCGATCCCGTGGAACCTCGTCCAACCAGCGCAAATCCTCCAGCGGCGCACCAATCAGGTGATAGGCGTCCCGTTCGGGAAACAGTTGGCGGCGCAGGTCGATCACATCGGGGTAATCCACGTCGAACCACTGGACACTGGCAGGCGGATCGACACGGAAAACACGGCTGTCCATGCCGCAGCCCACGTGGAGCACGGTCGCATCCGGGTGATCGGCCAGATAGCGGTTCGTCAGTAGATCAAAGGTCGCGGCGCGCGTGGCGATGATGGTACATCCGATCTCGCTCCACATGCTCCACGAGCCCACTCCCCTGTAGTGCTTGCTGATGTCGTAATCGATATGCCGCATCGCTTCTTCCGCCCAGGGATCACGCAAGATGGGATTCTTCCACTGGCTCTGAAGCGCTCGACCGCTCAAGGTCATGAGCATCGTTTCTTTTTCTTTTGTGAAGTGGATCTTATCGGTTGTCATTGGTCGTTCCTTTGTGTATCGTCTGCTTTGTGTCCTTTGCCTGTTTGATTTGCTCCATCTGCGCTCGTGCCGCCGCGGTAATTTGCCTGCAGATGGCTTTACCCGCCTCGCTGTTGCCGCCATCTGCCGGTATAAGCGCGCGATCCATCATGTCGGCCAGCGCTTCCATGACCGCATCATAGGGCGGAAACTGGTCAGGCGGTTTGAAATCCCCGATGGTCAACTGGCCGTACGACAGCATTTCGACAATGTGTAAGATCACGGCCGCATCGATATCCTGGCGAATCGCTCCCGCCGCTTGCAGTGCCAGAAAGAAACCGGGCGTGTTCACCTCGGAATACATTTGGGCGAAGAGGTTGTCTCGCTTGCGTAGGTAGTTGCCGATTACGCGCCGGTCGCGGCGCAGCATAGCGGCGATCAAGGGACGACAGTTCACAGCGTGAAAGAGCGCCCGGTAGAACCCACCAATCGTCCCACCGCGCGGGTCTGCCTCTATCTGCTCCAACCAAGTCTGGGCATATTGCATATATTCACGGTATAGGAGCGCTTCGAAAAGTTCCTCTTTCCCCTGGAAATACAGGTAGACTGTTCTACGACTCGCGCCTGCTTCCTCTGCAATATCGCTCATGGTTGCCTTGTCATATCCCAATCGGATGATGACGGCTGCGGCTGCATCGAGAATCTGTTGCTGGCGTTCGTTATTGTCGGACATTCACGGTCTCTCATTCAGGCATCTTTTACATAATGCACAAATTATGATACTTTATGCATTATAACAAGAGATGTGGGCTTAAGTCAAGGCTGAAATAAGAAGCACACCCATACGAATGAGCCATCCCGCACGATTCGGGATGACTCATGGTATATCGGTCCTCCCTTCGGTATATGCGAGATAATCTCACCGCACTACCTGATAGTGGGCATTCTAATAAACCCCAGTGGCATAAAAGTCAAAACCCGGCCCAACAAGCATTTACACAGCCAGCCCCCACAGAACGGGGACTATCATCCCCCACAGAACGGGGATTTTCATCCCCACAGAACGGGGATTTTCATTTTCTCAGGAGTGGGGCGAAATGCTGCCGCTGGCGCGGCGCTGCGAGAGCAGCGCCTATGATGCAGCTTACCTGGCCCTGGCCGAAGAAACCGGCACCTTTAAGGGCTTATAGGATGTTCAAATCGCCAGGGATGGTGGCTAAAAAAGTCGCCAACCAATTTTGGGACAGACACCTGACATCTTGATTATTGACATTCGTAATAAAAAGAGTTACCCTCTCAATAGAACCCAGAGAAAAATAGGCCTCGAAGGCAAATTCACAGTTGGCAGTTTTCCATCAAACGTAACTTAAAAGGCTGCTATGCTAAGATATTTGCATAAGCAGTCTTTTTTATTCATTCATGTGAAGGGAGAGATGGAAATGTTCAATAATCTCAAGATATCCATTATGATTGCCGGATTATTTCTAATTTTCAACTCCTGTTCTCCCCTGGCCAATTCTTCTACCCAAGCAAGCCCACAATTTCTTACCTCAGCAGTTCAACCAACTCCAATCCCATCTCCAACCGAACAAAAACCGTCAGGTCCCCGTCCTAACGCAACCTATGCAGGCCCGTTAATTGGTCTGGAAAAAACGGCCGGAGGGATGATCAGCTTGAAAGTATCCTCAGATGGTTCGTCGGTAGAAACAGTATCGCTCATGCTGATGGATGTGAAATGCGAGCACTTTTCCACCGGACTGATGATCCAAAATATCAGTACGAAATTTCCTATCGTAAATGGTACATTACAGGCTGATATCTCCGAGATTGGGAAAATTGATATCCGCTTTGACGAGGCAACGAAAGCCAGTGGAACCATCCATATCATATACAAAGAACCGTTTGGAACTGATTGCGATATGGGACAGGTAAGCTGGCTTGGTAATCTCAAAGAAGAAACGTCCGTTGCAGAACTCCTTCAGCTGACCTGCCTAAACAGCCGGTTCCGGAGTCCAACGCCAGGCCGACGATGGCGCCCGAGCCAACGCTCCCCGTGCCTTTTAACGTTCCACCTCCACCTGCTCCACAGGTGATCCGTACGGTCACCTCTGAGGACAGTAATATCCGGATTGTGAATGACCGTGTTGTGCAAACAGGTCCGCAAGTGGCTATCCTGGGTGAAATTGAAAATAACACCTCCAAAATCCTGTTTTCTATGGAGATCAAATTCCGTTTCCTTGATACTTCGGGAAATGTACTGCTGGAGAAAAAAGGATATGCTGCCACTAAGGAATGCCTGCCTGGTGATCGAAGTCCCTTCATGATGGTAATCGACAAACCGCTCAGCTTTGGTGGTTACAGCCTAGAAGCGACAAGCAAATCTGCTCCAATGGCTGCTAGAGAAGAATTGGGTGTGAATATAACCGAAGAGATGCTAGTTGGCCCCCCAGCTCATGTGATCGGGTGGGCTGAGATTTCAGGTAACCAGACTGTTGAATATGCCACTGTTATTGGCGTGTTCTATGACGCCGAAGGGAAGGTCGTTGCTTTAAGCGAATCCTTCCTCCCTTCAGCGGGCAGCATACTGAATCCAGGGGACCGGCGGCCGTTCTCGCTTTTCCCCAGTCTTGGTGACCAGTTCGACCATTATCGTCTGATTGTCGATCGAAGTATTCTCGGACTTCCAAAACCAGCCGATTTAGAGATCCAAGATGTGCAGTTGGAAGGAAATAGTCTAAAGGGAAAACTGCACAATCCCACCAATAAAAAAGCGGTCTATCCTATGGTTTGGGCTGTGTTCTATGATATACATGGAGAGTTGATAGACATTCAGAGTACTATCGTGGAACCTTTTGAGGATCTGGCATCAGGAGCAACAGCGATCTTCAATTTCATGTTAATTCCAGTCGGTGTCGACCACTATGAGCTTTTCACCAATTATGATCCGGAGGTCTAGCCAACTGCTTCTGGATACATCTTCTGCTGTAGATCAGGCGACTGCATTCATTCCCCAGCAGAAATCCGTACCTTGCCGGCAGAGTATCTTGAATAGTTATTGTCTGTAAGCCTGGGCAAGGCCGAGCAGCGCGGGCATATCACCCGCCCCCAGGCCGATGAAATTCAGCAGGCCATGGTTGGGTTGGAGATCGAGATTCTCCCCACAGAACGGGGATTTCCATTGGGTTGGGTGGTGTGGATTGGGGAGTATCCCGATGGAGGGAAAGCAGTCTGAGCGGAAGGATAATAAACCACGGAAAATCGCAACGCAGGTAGGTGTATATCAGAGTGGCAGTTTCATCCAAGAACAGCCAAATCCCTGTATTCTTTTTTACATTGATATAAAAAGAAATGTTATTATATATAAATTCCAATAAATTTACTTGATCGATGGGGAGTAATAAAATGACAAGAATCGATAAAGCTAAAATCCGTGAAATCGTTGATGATTTTGCGCTGGAAATTGAACGCTGTAAAATGCCTGGTCCTAAACCCCAAAAAACTGTTATTTATTTCCGCGATGAGCGTAAATATGGAATAGAAAGGGAAGTTTTTGATGTTCCGATTGAGCTTCTCAGATATCGTAAAGATAATGGCAGAATTCGAGCTGATGTAATAAGTTATGAAAAGGAATTTGGAGTTCTATGTGAGAAATCCAAAGAAGCTCAAGAAGAAATCAGAAAAATGCTAGATAAAAATGATCCGGAGAAAAATGAAGAACTTGAGCGGTCTATTTCGCACGATGGGCAACGTGATCCAGCCATTATTACATGCGATGGTTTCTTAATAAATGGTAATCGCAGAAAAATGATTCTTGAAAGAATAAATAGTAAAAAGCCAGGTTCTATCAAATCCATGAAAGTTGTTATCTTACCTGGAAGAAAGGATCCTGGAGGCCCCCCAACATTAGTTGAAATTGAAGAGATTGAGAACAGGTATCAACAACAAAGTGAAGGAAAAGCCGAGTACACAAAATTTAACAAAGCTCTTTCTATTAAACGAAAAATCGATATGGGAATGACTCTTGAAGCACAATTAAGAGATGATCCAATTTTTGCAGGTCTCGAGCCGAAGGAATTAAGAAAAGCATTAAAAACATTTCAAGAAGAATATCTCAAACCATTAGAATGTATCGATAGATATTTAGAAACCCTGGGACGTGAAGGTTTGTATAATACAATCGCTGCTGGTACAGGTGATCGTGAAGGTCGGTGGCAAGCATTTTTGGATTACTATAATCATGTGTACAAAAAAATCTGTGATGAAAAGCAGAGGTTAGTATTAGGAATAAGAGAAACCGAGGTTGGAGAAGTTGAGGACATTGCTTTTAAGATTATTCGTAAGAGGGAGTTTAGAGGTTTAGGCAAGGCACATATGATAATTCGAGACTTACCAAAATGGATTGAAAATCCTGAGTCAAAAAAAGAACTTTTCAAAATTGCAGAAATATCCAATGATCTGGACGATCACGAGACAATTGGTGGTGATGAAAAAGAACAAGATGAAAGCACAAAAGATAAAATTTGGGCTGCCAAACATCAAACAGACTTATTTAGGCAAATTAAAAAGGCAAAACAATCTTTCGAGGAAGCAAGGACAAAAGAAACTCCATTGGAATTATTAGAACAAGCATTAAAAAAGCTCAGGCATAATGACATGGTTATAGACGCAATTCAACGTAAAGATATTTCAAAGGCGAAGACATTCATCCATGAAATTCGTATGACCCTTGATGCTTTAGATGCTGAGCTATTTGATTATCAAAAAAAACGCTAATATAGGGGACAATTATGCGGATTGATATTTCTAATGGGGGGATAAGGATCTACGAGACCCAAGGCAAATTGTCACCCATTCAATTGAGTCAATTGCACTTTTATGGTTTCAAAAAAATTTCCCCCGGTATCTATTCTTCTGAAACAAATAGCCAACCTGAACTATTGCAAAAATTACTTTCCTATTTCTCAGATATGGGTGAAGAGGTTGAAGTTTCAAATTCGTGCCAGGAATTAATTAATCGAAGTAATAAACAAAAAGAACAAATGGGCATTATGCTTCAAAGGGCACAAAATTTTAAAGATGGTCATTTTGACGAGATGGATTTTCTGAACTTTAATAATTTTCTTGGTAATTACTTAACAAGAAAATTAAGGGATCATCAAAAAAAAGCTGCATATCATCTTTTACTTGTCGGAAATGGGGCAAATTTTTCTGTTCCCGGTAGCGGTAAAACATCCGTAATATTAGCAGTATATGAAAAATTGCGGTGTGAAGGTTTAGTAAATACATTATTCGTTATTGGTCCACCAGCATGTTTTAGCCCATGGCAAAATGAATTTTTAGAGACTTTAGGAAGAAAACCTGAATGTCGTATTCTAGCAGGTGGCGAATTGTCCTTGCGAAAACTTGAATATTATAATTTTAGAGAAAATAAAGCTGAACTTTATTTGACGACTTTCCAGACTTTGCTTAATGATGTATTAGATGCCCAGAAATTTATTTCAAATGAAAATATAAAGACATTTCTTGTTGTCGATGAAGCTCATTACATAAAACAAATAGGTGGAGAATGGTCCAAAGCAGTGTTATCTGTTGCTCCTTTTGCCAAATATCGTTGCATCCTTACAGGAACACCAATACCTAGATCTTATTCAGATGTTTTTAACTTATTTGATTTCCTTTTCCCTAAGGATTCACCTCTTGATTCATTGACAAAATCAAGGATTAATCTTTTAGAAAAACAAGAAAATGTTTTAGAAGTTAAAAAAATTCTGGAGAAAAAAGTTGACCCGCTAATCTATAGGGTACGAAAAAAAGATTTGGGATTAATTCCAGCGATTTTTCACCCTCCAATTATTATTGAGATGAATAAGTATGAAAGGATTTTATATGAGGCCATCGTTAAGAAAATCAGAAATTATTCGAAAGATGATTATCTACGTAATATTGATTTAATTATTAGGTTAATGCAGGGAAGAATTATGAGATTAAGACAATGTGTGTCTTACTCAAAGCTATTAGCAACGGTTATAGATGGATATGATGAAAATCTATTCTTTGATGAAAGTGATTTGGCAACCCTAATCTTAAATTATGACAATCTAGAAAAGCCGGGTAAATTAATCAAACTTGTGCAAATGATTAATGATTTACAGAATAAAGCGCAAAAGGTAGTGGTATGGTCCAATTTTCGTGGAACTTTACAACTGATAGACAAGGAATTTAAGGGCAATAAATACAGATGCGAAATGATTTACGGTGATACCCCAACAGAATCTACGCCGTTTTCGGATGAAAAAACCAGGGATCAAATTCGTGATGAATTCGTGTCACCAGATAGCGGTTTAGATATATTGATTGCTAATCCTGCCGCTTGCGCAGAATCAATTTCATTACATAAAACGTGTTTTCATGCAATTTATTATGATTTATCTTATAACTGCGCTCAGTATTTGCAATCCTTGGATCGCATACATAGAGTTGGCGGTTCAGAAAAAAAACAAGCCAACTATTATTTCTTGCAGTATGCCAACTCAATTGATCAAGATATTCTTTCTAACTTGGACCAAAAAGCTCAGAGGATGTACAGCCTTATAGAAAAGGATTACAGCATTTATTCTATGGATATGTTTAGTTCTGATGATGATATTGATGCTTACGATCGGATTTTTGGTGTTAAAAATGATTAATTTTGAGAAAGTGAAATTTAGGCAACTGCAATCATTGCTTATTGTATTGCTCAGGACAAAAAGCCGTGATCTAAATTACATTGAATCGGTATACAGAAAAAATGCCGAGAATTTTCAAGAAACCATTAAATTCTTTGAGAGTTTGAATTTAATAATTTTAAAACAAGGGGACTTGGTTTGTTCCCAAGCTCTGATAAGTTTTCTTGAAAATATTATTGATAAAAATAATGAAGAATTAGAAGAAATGACAAAGATTTTTATTTTCAAGAATATCACAGAGGAAAACAATGACCTAGCATATGAATTTTTTGGATATATTGGCAAATATGAGATAAGCGGCGATGAATTTGTTTTTCGTCCTACAAAAAGAGAAAATATTAAATATTCAGGTATCAGGAATTTATTGATGGAATTGGATATTGTTATTTTCCAGAAAGAAGAAAATAAATATATTCTTGTTAAAAAACCCGAAGACTACCTTTACCAAGATAAAACGCATTTATCGCCTGCACTTTTAAAGAAAATAAAGCAATACCAGGAAGAACTAGGAGAACATGCAGAGCTAATTGTACTTGAAGAAGAAAAAAAAAGACTAAGCGGTTTCCCCGAATTGCAAAGTCAAATTAAACATGTTTCTAAGTTTACTGTAAATGCAGGTTATGATATTGAAAGTTTTGAAGGCATTTTTACAATAGAAGGAGAACCTATAAAAAGATATATTGAAGTGAAGGCAATTAAATTGGACAGCCCACGTTTTTTCTGGTCAAATAATGAAATTCAAAAAGCTAAAGGGTTAGGAGGAATTTATTGGTTATATCTTGTGCCATTTAAGAACAAGAATGAATTCGAAATGTCCTTGATCGAAAAAATTTCGGATCCATATAATGCATTATTTATTAAGAATGATGAATGGAATTCCCAAGTAGAATTAATTTCTTTTACAAAAATAAAGATCAAGGCTTAAGTTCATGAGTTTGATGAATAAAATATTCCATGGTGATTGTTTAAATTATTTGGGCGATTCGCAATTATTTCCCGATAATCAAATAAATTTAGTTCTCACTTCGCCGCCATACGCCGATAAACGCGCCAAATCTTATGGTGGAGCTAATGCAGAAAAATATGTTGATTGGTTTTTACCTATTTCATTACAACTAAAAAGAATATTGAAAGATGATGGTTCTTTTATCTTGAATATTAAAGAACATCCTGAAAATGGTGAAAGGCAAACTTACGTTATCGAGTTGATTTTCGCTTTAAGAAAGCAAGGATGGTATTGGGCTGAGGAATATTGTTGGTATAAAAAGAATTCTTTTCCCGGAAAATGGCCAAATAGGTTTAGAGATTCTTGGGAAAGATGCTTACATTTCACAAAAAACAAGAAATTCAAAATGTATCAAGATGAGGTAATGGTTCCGATTGGCGATTGGGCTGAAAGAAGATTTAAATCCATGTCTGAGAGTGATTTTATAAGATACACTTCTCGAAATAACAGTAATTTAGGAAGAAGAGTTGCTAATTGGCTTAATAGAAAAAAAGTCTATCCACACAACGTTTTGGTTTTTGAAAAAGAACATTATTTAGAGCCATCGAATGTGCTTGAATTTGCCACTGAGTGTTCAAATAAAAATCATAGCGCTGCTTTCCCAATTGAATTACCTACTTGGTACATTAAACTTTTTACCCAAGAAGGTGATTTGGTATTAGATCCTTTTTTGGGTTCAGGTACGACAGCAGTTGCATCTGTCTTGTTGAATCGCAATTATTTGGGAATAGAAAAACAAAAAGAATATTTTGATGAAGCTATAAAAAATATCTTTGAAGTACAAGAATTAATAAGCGCTAAGGGTGAGTGTTAATACTATACGCCGTTGAACAGATTATGGGCTTTATTAGTGAAAGTGGACTGGACCTACGGTACGATGTAAAGGTTGCCGTACGGGCGGCAATCAGGCGCACGCTCATGCGCAGGCATATCCGCCCGGAAGATTTAGAGCCGTTATTGGGATCGATCCTGGTGCAGGCCGAGGCGTTGTATGCAGAGTGACTGGTAATTGAGGATGCGGAGCTTGAAAGGAGTTAATCATGGATCTTTGGAGCGAAATTAAGCAATTAGAAGGAAAAGTACTTAAAACCCTGCTGCAGGGGAAAAAGTTTGAAGTTGTTGAAGTACGTGATTCAGGTGTGATCATCAGACCTTTAGTGAGGAATAAAATAATAAAGATTCCCAGGAAAGGAATCGAGTCAGCATATTACGAGTTAACCTCACAGTGCCAGATTAGCCGGAATCGAATTATGGCAGAACATGCTCACTGGTTTCCGGCTCATGTTGCGGCGATACTGGCCAATCTGCCTGGCGTTACATACACGGTAAAGCCGATTATTGTGTTGTATTATAAATGTGAAAAATAAGCCTTCGCCCAAGTCTTTTCAACCCAATTGATTGGGTTTGATGTTCTTATCCAACCTCACCGTCCTGCCTTCACGCGCTGATAGCCGCGCCACGTCCAAATCTTCACCACGCTCAGGGCATTTTCGAGCGACCACAAGTTGCCCGGCTCGACTTTTTCCACGCACCGCACCACGGCGGCCAGGTAATTGAACGGGTCGCAGACCCGCGCGGGGGCGGGCGGCAGGCGCAGCGTTTTCTCGCGGCGGTCCTGGCGCAGGCGCACGCGCAGCGTCCGGTCATCCACCGCCACCACATAGCCACTCTGGCCGTAGATCTCCATATCTTTGCTTCCCACCGGCCAGTTCCACGACCCCTGGATGATGCCCTGCGCCTGCGGGTAGGTCAGGATCACCGTGGCCTTTGAGGTGGCGGCCCCAGCCGCATTGACTGTCAGGGAGAGTGCCGCTGTGGAGACGTTGTCCGGTATGTCCGCGATGACGAAAAGATCGGTATCACCAAAGGCATAATAAAAGGCTTCTACCTTATGAACCTTTGCTCATCAACCTTGCGAAGGGGTTAGGGTAATCGGCAGGGGTGCCATTTTTCGATCCAAATTTATCTACTTGCTATCACTTATTATCCGTGCTATAAAAAGGAAAAGGATAGATGGCTGCAACCCGAAAGGAGGATTGTATGAAAAGCCGATGGATTATAAGGGTGTTTCTCGCATTCACCTTTCTACTTCTTACCGGTTGCAGCGGCAAATCTCAAGCGCAGCAAACAGAAAATGCTGCCTTCAGGGTCACTCTGACGTTCTGGGCGCAAAGCATCCACACACCACCCGCGCTGCCCAAACCTGAAGACATTTTCAAGACGGCCATGTCTCATACCCCCCATTACACTCCTCCACCCACCCCTCTGTCCCCCACGCTCACCCCGGCCCTCCCCGAAAATGTAAAATCAATCTGTTTGAACCTGGATCAAAAATTTGCACTGGCCGAAGCAAAGCTGCCCGACACACGCGCTTTCGCCGTGCGTATGCTCGAGAACAGCCACTATCGTGTGCTTCAACCTGGTGGAGCCTGCGATGCCTCGCTCGACATCCAGTTGACCCTCACCCCCCTCAGCGAAAAGTACACTAACCTGGGTGGATCAGGCAGCAGTACTTGCTACACTGGCGCCAAGGCCACCGGGACTGCCACCATGACCGTGGGCGGGCAAGCCCCGCAGACTATTAATCTCGTTTTTCGCGCCCTCCCACTACGGGAATTGTTGTCATTATCAGCACCTGCCCCGGGCCCACGCAAGCTCCCTTCACTTACCCCGCCTTCGGAGCTGCCAGGCAGGCCTTATTGGAATTGGTTGGACCGCAGATTTTATTCGCAGCCGCCCGGGATGAGGATGAGTCAATCCGCGCTTCTGCAGTTTGGGAATTCTGGAACCTGTACCAGCAGAAAAAATACCCCATCCCGAAATCTGTGATGATGCAATCCCTGGATGATCCATCCAAAGACGTGCGCTATGCCACAGTGGTTGTGCTTGGTCAGTATGCGACGGAAGCGGAATTTGCTTTCCAAAAACTGGTAGCGATGCTTCAAACCGATCCAGAAGCCAGCGTTCGTGAAGTGGTGGTCAACTCTCTGGGAAGGATCAAGCACAATGATCCAATATTATTGGAGCCGATGCGGGGGGCATTAAAAGGACCCTGATAAGGGTGTATATACAATGGCTCTTAGTGAGCTTTGTTATCTGGGTCGGGCCACAAAGTCAGTCGTACCGGAGATTTTCACCTTTTACGAGGCTCATCCAGACGAAACTTATCGCGTGTGGAACTGTATGCGGGATATATCCGGGGAAAACCTGGGGTCTGACCCGGCCGAATGGCACACCTGGTGGGAGAAGAACAAGTAATTTCTCAAACCAGCCTGGCGCAGGCTAAACCGGGTTCACCCAGGGTCTGCCTGTTCAGAAATTTGTTTGGTGAGGTCGCCGATGAGCTGCTCCCATACCGGAATCTGGCTGCCTTCCCAGATGTGCGCCCGAAACGCCTCAGCCTGGGCTGGTGACCAGCCGAGATGTTTTAATGTGTACAGAGAATAAAAGGCTGTCACGCGAAAGTTGGCTGCGCAGTGCAGCAGCGTCTTGCCGGCGGGCAGTTGCTGCATTACCTGCTCAAATGCCGTAAAATCGCTGCTTTGTGGGTTGCTCCACACCACCGGAATTGCATAATACGCCATGCCAAGCGACCGCACCAGGCCAGCCATTTTTTCGGCATGCTCCAGGCTGACTGCCAGCGGCTTTTCAACCATGACTTGGATCTGGCGCGGCGCACAGGCTTCGACCACGCCCAGGTGATCGTAAATCGAGCCAAAAGCGCACACCGCCTCAGGCTTTACCGCCTCGAGCATCGCATCCAGGTCGCTATAAACCCGCTCCAGTGGGAATTTGTATTGCTCGGCGTAGCGCTGCGCCAGGGCGCGGTCTGGCTCCCAGAAACCAGCAATATCCAGGTCTTTGCGCTGCCAGTTGCGCAGGATCTAGACGACGTGCCCGTGGCTCATCCCGGCAATCGCCGTGCGTACAGGGGTTGGTGGCTGCATGGGTGCCTCCATCAAGGATAGTCTTTTCATATTTTTTGCTTATTCGGCAGCCTTTCCATAGATAAAATTTCTTTGCCTGCATCAAGGTAATAAACAGCATAATAGTCCCCCTGCGTTATGATATCCGCCAGGTCGGAATTTTCATCAAATTCCACCCCGCCCACATGCAAAGTATAGCTTTCATAACTGGAATGTTGCATTTTTTTCGTCTCAACAAGAAGGTTGAGTGGGCCTTCTACCGTTTTTACAGTGTCAATCGCGGTGGTCACCCTGGCCATGCGCAGAAGTAAGATCCCCAGGAAAGTCCAGAGGGGTACCCAGGTCAGGGACCAGATCAGGTAAAATTCCCATCCCGGCCTGGAAACCCACCAGAAATAGACATAGGGGAGAAAAGCGAGAGCCAGCAAAACTATGCCGGCGACCAGCAATATTTTCTTCGTGGCGCGCGCATCCTTTTCCTCGCGCGCCTGCTGCCTGGGTGTCAGATGACCGTTTCGATTGGCGTAAAGATCGGCGTCGTCAAAATCGTAGTACTTTCTAAGTTTTGCGTCGTTTTCCATAGCCGCCCTCCCTCAGGAATAACTCAAATACTGGAAATATGCCTTTGCATGACAAATTACATGCAACAGGTGGTTCCTGGCAAGCTCCAGGTTCGAAGACGTAACCTAATTATGACATTGTTTTTCACTTTCTGTGTTTATCTGTGGTCAATCTCTTCTCATCCTTTTGAAGCAGGGCGATTGCATACAATCAATGTCATCCTGAGGGAGAGCTTTGGCGATCGAAGGATCTCGCTTTGAGACGTAATTGAACTTCTAGATTATCGTCGGAGATTCTCACCCCTGCGGGCACCTCTTCAGGTGCACCCGAAGGGGTGTGCACCAAGGGCGTCGCCCCCTTCACAAAGCCTTCGGGGGCTCAGGATGACATCTATTGCGGGTCTTTACCGGCCCGGAAAGCCAGGGCGGCCGAGTTGATGCAGTAACGCTGGCCGGTTGGGCGCGGCCCATCGTCGAAAAGGTGCCCCAGGTGGGACTCGCAGCGGGCGCACAAGACTTCAACCCGGTGCATAAGGAAGCTGTTGTCATCTTTCAACAGGACGCTGCCCTGCTCGATCATGTCCCAGAAGCTGGGCCAGCCTGATGCCCGAACTCGAACTTGGTTTTTGAGGAAAACAGGGGCTGCCCGCAGGCCACGCAGCACGTAAGTGCCATCCTGGTTGTTATGGACATATTCCCCGGTAAAGGCGCGTTCGGTAGCATGCTTGCGCGTCACCGCATACTGTTCGGGCGTCAGCAGCTTGCGCCACTCAGCGTCCGTTTTGATAATTTTTTCAGCCATTTCACACCTCTCCTGGTTGTCTAACAAATAACAGTCCCCTATGATTTAGGGATGAGAACGTGCTACGCACGTTCTCATCCCTAAATCTGGGAGTTCACCACGCTATTCCCAGAGAACCATAAAAGGATGGTTGCGCGGTTCTTGTTAACCTGATGCGGCGGGACCGTGAAAAATTACTTTCGAATGCCAGTGCGAGATTGCTTCGGCGACACTCGGCAGTGCACCCGAAGGGGCGAGACGCCTCGCAATGACAAAAGTTGTCTGGACATCTAGATTTTTGTTATAATCAAATGAACCGCAGTGGATGATGCAGCCTTTTCGGGGTGGTCTGTCAAGGAGGCCCAAGATGAAACGTATATCTCTTCTGACGCTGGTCTTTGCGCTCCTGTCGCTGGTGTTTATCACTCTCCTGGTTTTCTTGAGATTCAAGTTCCCGCCTTACCCGCTGATGAGCTATCAGGATGTTTTCGACATCCTGACCCCGCTGGCGCTCATCCCGGTCTACTGGCTGCTGTTCAAATATTCCGGCGGCGACCCGCCCAGCCTGGCCGAAGAAATCGTCTTCTGCGTGTTTGCGGCCCTGTGGGTGGAAGGGCAGGGGATGCACCTGTCGGCCAATTCGATCGACAACCTGATCGATGCGCTGGCGCGCAACCAGGTGCTCAATATCAAGCCATCCGACATCTACAGCCTGACCTATTTCTTCGATGAACACCTGGGCCATTACCTGTGGCATATCGGCATGATCGGCCTGGCGGTCCTGCTGGTCTACCGCGAGTGGCGCCGCCCGGCCGGCGCGGCCACTGCCTGGTGGGAGGCCATCCCGGCCGGGATCATTTACGGGTTCACGTATTTCTGCATTTTCATCGAGGGGCAAGCAGTGGGGCTGGGCCTGCCCTTCGTGGTAATTGGCCTGGCGTTTGCGCTGATTGCCGGGCGTAAAAAGCTGGGGCAGCGGCCCGTGCTGGCCTTTTTCTTCGTGGTATGCCTGCTGGCGTTCCTGTTATTCACCGGCTGGGGGCTGTATTGGGGTGGTTTCCCGCAATTTTCGGACGTGGGTTTGCTCTAAATAAGTCCACTTGGGTTGCGCTAAATCGGGACGACGCTGGTCGGGTTTTAATAGAGGTTCTGATATTGACTGGGTCGCCCCTACGGAATGGTGGTGATACAATTATTTAAAATCTTCACATCCAGCTGCAGGAGGTATGAATGGACTATCGCAGTCTGGGACGAACTGGCGTCATGGTATCCCCGTTGTGCCTGGGGGCGATGAACTTTGGCGACCCTACGCCGGAAAGCGAGGCGCTGGCCATTATCGACCGGGCGCTGGATAGCGGTTTTAATTTCATCGATACGGCCAATTCTTACAACGAGGGCGAGAGCGAGCGCATTGTGGGCAAGGCGCTGAAACAGAACGGCAAGCGCCAGCAGATTGTGCTGGCGACCAAGGGCTTCAGCCGCGTCGGCGAGGGCCCCAACGAAGGAGGCGCCTCGCGCTACCACATCCTCAGGGCCTGTGAGGATTCCTTGCGCCGCCTGCAGGTCGACACGATCGACCTCTACCAGCTTCACCGGCCCAGCCTGACCATCCCGATCGACGAGACGCTGCGCGCCCTGGATGACCTGGTGCGGGCGGGCAAGGTGCGCTATATCGGCTGCTCCACTTACCCGGCCTGGATGGTAATGGAAGCCCTGGCGACCAGTGAAAAATACAGCCTGGCGCGCTATGTCAGCGAGCAGCCGCCTTATAACCTGCTCGACCGGCGCATCGAGAACGAGCTGGTGCCGCTGGCGCAGAAGTACGGCCTGGCCATCCTGCCCTGGTCGCCGCTGGCGATGGGTATCCTGGCCGGGCGCTATCCCCTGGATGGGACTACCCCGGAAGGCTCGCGCATCAGCCGGGTGAGCTGGCAGTCGGCCAGGGAGCGCCTGTCGCGGCGCGGCCTGGAAGTGGGCGCGCAGGTGGTCGAGATGGCAAAGGAGCGCCGCCTGACGGCCGCCCAACTGGCCCTGCTGTGGTGCAAGGACCAGCCCGGCATTACTGCGCCGATCATCGGCCCGCGCACGCTGGGCCATCTGGATGAGTTCATCCCGGTGCTCGAGATGAAGCTGGCCGACGAGGACCGCCCGCTCTTCGATGGGCTGGTTCACCCCGGCAACGCCGTGGCGGATTTCTTCAACAGCAACGAGTGGATGAAGGCCAGGGTTTCGTAAAGGCAGTTTTCTGGCGCGGCAGACACTCTGGCAACCCATGTAGTTATCGACCGGTGATAAGCTGACCTTCCGGGAGGGGTGCAGGACTGGGATGAAAGCGATGTTAAAGAATGTGTTGGTAATGAGTTCTTCCAGGGAGAGAGAGAATGAACGCGATGAAAGCCAAAGCTGATCGCCAGCGGATGATTTGCCGGCGCAAGTTTCTGAAACTTGCCGCTGTAACCTCTGCAACGGCTGCTGCGGTTGTGGCTGGCTGCGTCCCGGGGCAGCCGCCTGCTGCTTCAGGTGTTATCGAGACCGCAAGCGAGCTAACGACCACACCTGAACAAAAGATTTCGGCAACCAGAGGTGATCAAGTTTTATCCCAATCGGTCGAGCACCGTTGTACAAGCCAGGCACTCTGGTGTCTGGAATGACCAGGAGCTGGCGCCAGGGGCGCTGCGCCAGATACTGGATGCCTCGATTGTGAGACTTACCGGCCTGAAGGATGCAGCTAAAGCGTGGGCGGCTTTATTCTCTCCCGCTGACAAAATCGCCATTAAGGTGAATACCATCCGCAACAGTCTTTTCTGGACGCATGTACCCCTGGTGATGGCGGTAGTCGAGTCCCTCACGGAAGCGGGTATACCGGCTGAACAGATTGTCATTTACGACCGGACTGTTGACGAGCTGACTGGCGCAGGGTACTCTATCAACGAAAGCGGGCCAGGTGTGCGCTGCCGTGCTACGGGTTCTAATTATTCAGAAGGATGGAAGGTGGCGGGCGTAGATGTCGGCATCAGCAACGTGCTGTTAGACTGCACTGCTTTGATCAATATGCCCATTCTCAAGTCCCATTCACTCTGCGGGGTCACCTTTGCGATGAAAAACCATTATGGCACCTTCGACCATCCAGAGAACTTCCACTCGCCCAACTTGATGATGCCGGCGATTGCCGAGCTAAATGCGCTGGCGCCGATCAAGGACCGACAGCGGCTAATCATCGGCGATGCACTGCTTTCTACCTTGAACGAAGCTGTCTCGTGGCCTTATTGGCGGGATTCGGTTATCGGCGATTCGATTTTCATGAGCTTCGATCCGGTGGCCTGTGATACGGTGGGACTGCAGCACTGGTGCCAGTTGAAAGAAAAAGCCGGTGAAAATACAAAAGCTCCCCTGGCGCTGGCCAAGCGCTGGCTGCAAGGGGGTGCTGACCTGGGGGTGGGAACGAATGATATGAGCAAGATCGATTGGGCAGTTTTGTCGCTTGGCTGATCGGGTTTCAAATGAAAAACTCATTTATTAAAATTGCTCGGTCAAAAGTCTTCTGGGTGCTGATATTCTGCGGGTTGATCGTATTAATGGCGGGCAGCGTCATAATCGTATTGCAACGAGCATCAGAGACGGAAGCGGTCGTTTCCAGCACCAGCCAGTCCAGCGAAGCTTTTTACCGACTGGCAAAAGATAAATACGCCCAAGAAGGGTTCTTCGCTGGTTTGAAGCAGTTTGCCCCCGATTTCGACTTAGCCAACTATCGAATTGTTTACGTGGGAGAGAAGGCGGTGGTTTGGGTGCTCTCAAGTGAACAGCCCGAGGCGTATGCAGAACAGGGAAAAGCTATTGAGGAAGGGATCAGCAAGGTCGAGTACTATTTTAAAACAACGATTGGGGAACGGTTTAAAGGTGAGAAGAAAATTCACTTTCTTTACGGAGCAACCGATGTAGCTCACGTATTGGTACCGGTATACGATAGGCCAGTTGTGCTTATGCCGCTCAAGTACGACCAGTACAGCTTCCGCTCCTATGTGCACGAAACGGTCCACCTGTTTTCCGGCTGCAAGCATTTTCGCTGGCTTGAAGAAGGACTGGCAGTTTATTTAAATGACAAACTAGGGGGTGGGGGAAATTTCCCCAATGACGGCTATGATATCGACCGGCTAGCACGCCTTTATGGGGAAGAAAAGCCAGTCATCGAATGGGTAGGCGCCGGCTATAATCACCAGATCGACGTGAAGACGTACGATGGAAAGCTTTTTTACGTCTACTCAGGCTCTTTTGTGAAATACCTGGTTGAGAACATGGGAATAGACTCTTTCTTAGAGGCCCTCAGCCAGGATGATGTACTTAAAGCGATTAAAAGCGAAACCAACAAGGATATCGCTCAATGGAAAAAGGAATGGGTCGAATCGGTCCTGAGTGAAAACTAACCGAATGAACTATCCATTAGGAACTATCAACTCCCCATTGATCCCTGACAGTTGAGAGCTGGTAGCTAATAGGTAGAAGCTGACAGCTTTCACTGCCCGCTGGCCACATCCGCGATCAAAATCCACCCGATCAGCGAGGTCCTGTCCGGAGCGTCGTATTCTACCAGCAGGCATTCGCGGCCCACGTTGTCGAACTGGCGGTCGGCGGGCAGGAAGCGCACCGTCGAGCCGGACTTGACCTGTCCGATGGCCTTGAAGGTCTCGTAGCAGCCATTGCGCACCCATACTTCCCGCAGCACGATGCCGGCCAGCGGGGTGGGGGTGATGGTGGGGGTCAGGCTGGGTTGCGGCGTCAGGGTGACTGTCGGTGGAAGGGGTGTGTAGCTGGGGGTGACCGTGGGGGTTACCGTGACGGTGGGGGTGAGCGACAGGACGTAGCCCTGCAGCTTGTTGAAACCGAAGATCAGCAGCCCGCCCAGCACGGCCAGGCCGATCACGCTTGCCACAAGCGTGTACAGCCCGCGCACCAGCAGGCGCGAGCTGCGGTAGGGGGACAGCATGCGGTTAAGCTCGACCACGCGCGGGTCGTTGGGATAGCGGGCGCGCACATTCTGGCTGATCTGGGCTGCCGGGGCCGGCCTGGCGCGGTTGGAGTTGAACACGGTGATGCCCTGCTGCAGCTCGTCCTCGTAGCGCTGCACCTCACGCGACAGCTTCTCGATCTCGCCCTGGAGCTGCAGGATCGTTTCGTCAGAGTAACCCAGGTTGCGGGCCTGGTCGAGCAGCTCCTTGGCCTGGCGGGCCTTGGCCCCCGCGGCGTCCAGCGTCTGTGACTGGTCGGCCTGGGTCTTGAGCGCCCGCGCCTGGTCTTTGAGCGGCTCGACGGCGGCCGGGATGAGCGCCTGGAAGCGCTCCTTGAGCTTGCGGAAAGCCGGGTTCTCACCGTACTGCAGGTAAAGGGCGTCCAGGCCGGTCTTGACCTGGGCGATGTTCTTCGGGTCGGCGCTGGCGCTGGTCAGCCCCTCGGCGATGGTCTGCATGGTGGACCTGGCTTTGCGCATCTCCTGGACGCGGTCGATGTAGCGCGGCAGCCCGGTGGCCTGGGCAGCCGCGTCGACGCGCTCGATGGCGTCGTCGACCATACCCTGGGAGAAAAGCTGTACGCCTTCGCCGTAGACGCTTTCGGCGTCGATGTACTGCTGCAGCTTTTGCTCGAACTCCTGCCCGTCCTGCCAGCGTTGGATGCCCAGGTCGCGCAGGGCGGATTGGGCCTTGTTGAGCATAGCCAGGGCGTCGGCGTAGCGTCCCAGGCGGGCAGCGGATTGGGCCTTACCAAAGGCGCTGGCGGCATCCGGCGGAAGGGCTACCGAGGGGATATGACCGGTACGCAGGTAGTTTTCCGACTCGCCGCGGTGCTGGCGCGCTCGTTCCCAACGCGGCTCGATCTGCAAGACCGCGTCATACAGCTTGATCGCCTCGGCGTAGCGCCCGCCGTAGAAGAACGATTCGGCCCCTTCCATCGGCTGGGAGGCCAGCGGGTTGTGTTGGTCGAACTCCGGCGTTTCAGCCGCCCGGTTGTTGGACGGGACAAGCCCGCCGGCCATGCCAGGGAGAGAGGTTTCGAAGCCCGCGGCGGCGGGCGTAGACGGGGCAGGCCCGCCGGCCGGCGGATTTTCAAAGCGGTCGCGCAGCGTGGCGTCACGCAGCTCTTTGTAGGCGGCCTGGAAGCGGGCGCGACCAGCCTGGTCAAGCGCCTCATAGGCGGGGGAATGGACGTACTCGTCCAACTCGACCAGCTTAATGCGCAGCTCGGTCACGGCTGGCGCAGTGGAGCTGGTAAGCTCTGATACCTCAGCAATCAGTTGGTCCAGGTCATTCATCGTGCCATTCTTTCTGGTTCTCTGGGAATGCCGTGTTGAACTCCCAGATTTGGGGGTTGAGCGTGCGTAGTACGCTCAACCCCCAAATCTGGTGACCTTCCACGGGAAATCCCAATGACCCTTCTTTCTGGTGGTTTTTCATAGGTGGGTATCGGGGAGCTGCATAATCGTCTGCTTCAAGTCATCCCGCAGGGCGGCCATGCTGCCCGCGTAGCAATCGCCGGCCAGCACACGTTCGAGAATTGAGCGCAGCCCGGCGGACAGGCGCCGGTCGTCGTAGGTCCATTGGGTCTGGTATGAATGGGCGGCCTGTTCGATCTCCTCTGGGCGGGTGGGTCCCAGGGGCAGGGCGCCGGGGGCGACGCGCCCGGTGAGGATGTGGTGCAGGCCGCGCGCCCCGAACTGGACGATATCCATTTCCAGGTCGGTGCGGGTCAGGCCTTCGGGGTGATAGCGGGCCACGTTCCAGTCGATCATGTAAATGCCGCGGCTGGCCGCCTGCCAGTAGTAATGCAGCAGTTTGTGGTCACGGTAGACGATGTTGCGCTCGTGGGCGGTTTGCAGGATGTCGCAAATTTGCACCGCCATCTGCAAGAGAGTCAGCATGGGTTGGTACTGGCCGCGGGTCAGGCCGGCGTCGCACAGCAGCACCAGGCTGTCTTCCTGGGCCTGTTTTTCGACGGCCAGGTAGGGCGTCCAGCCGGCTGCCAGCATGGCGTCCATGCGGGCAGCGAATTCCGGGGCGGCATCCGGCCCAATCCGCAGCACCTTTCCGGCGGCTGGCAGGGCGGCCGTGGCGGAAACGAAGGGGAACTGCCCACCAGGGTCGAGCAGGATGAAACCGCACTCGTACAGGTGGGCCACGCCGGGCAGATCGCCCAGTTGGGCGAGGATCTTGACTTCTTCCAGGAACAACGGCAGGGCGTAATGCACCTGGTCCATGCGCATCAGCTTGACGGCCGCCGGCTGGAGGGCGCCGCCGGGGAGCTGCAGCAGCCCGGAGACGACCCGGGCGGAGGAACCGCGCGCCTCGGGCATCCAGGCGTCCAGCGGCTCGATCAGGGCCAGGTCGCCCCCTTCGGCCAGGCGGGCTTCCTCCACGCCGTGCACTATCGTCGGGCCTGCCGCTTTGAGAGGCAGAGCCGGCAGCCTCTTCGGTCAGCAATTCGTAAGCGAGCAGGCGTTCGCGCCGCTCGAATTTGGCCAGCCAGGGCATCAGGCGCAGCAGCCCCGGGCGGGAGAAGGCCAGGTCGGAAGGCCAGGCGCCTTTGCGCATCTGCTTGCAGCCGTCCAGGATGGCGTCCAGCCAGGCAGCTCCGCCAACCTGGTTGCGCATCTCGAGGCCGCGTATCTCGACCGAGGTGATCCATTCGGGGAAATTGTCATCCGTCTGTGGCCCGGCCTGCACCCTGGCCAGGAAATCAGGGGCGGAGAGGATGGCCTGGTCAGCGCGCAGGATGCGGCGCCGGTCGGGGTCGCACAGCAGCAGGCGGCGCAGGCCCTCGCGGGCGGCCAGGAAGCCCAGGCCGTCCCAGGCGGCCAGCACCTGGCTGGCCTGAAGTTTGGGCAGGTTGAGGGCGGCTACGCTGCTTTGCAGCGACAAGCGCTGCTGCTCAGGCAGCAGCCCGATGGCTTCGGCCAGCGCCGGTTCGACCGCCTCGTAGTCCAGGCTGCCGTCGGGCGGGGAAGGGTCGAGCTGGGTCCAGTTGGCGATCACTTCGTCTTTCAGGCAGTGGATGAGCTGGCGGGCTTGCGCCAGCGCGGCGGCGGTCCCGTTGGAATTTTCGCCGCCGGTTTCGAGCTGCTCTTCCAGGCGGCGGGCGACGGCCTGCACGGCCAGGTTGATGCGCCTGACCGCCACCAGCGGGCGCAGGCTGCCTTCTTCGGGGCCAAGCGCCAGGCGGCGCAGGGCGGTGGTCAGGTCGGGCCACCAATCCGGCTCGGCCCCGCAAGCGGGCAGCGCCTGGATGGCGGTGGTGATATCCCACAGGGCATTGTCCCACTGGCGGGAAATGGCTGCCTGGATGGCGTTGAGAAAAAGACGACGCTGCCCGTTTGCGGGGCCTTCCGTGCGACCGGGCAGGCGGGCCAGCAGGTCGACCAAACGCCACTGCTGCGGGTCGGCCCCGGGCAGGTTGGCTGCCCAGCCAGCCAGCGTGCGCAGGTCATCCAGGCGGTCAGCCTGGGCCAGGCGGGCGGCAAAGCCGGCGGTGTAGCGCAGGCTGCGCTCGAAATCGGGCGCCTCGCCGAATTCCAGCACCTGGCTCTGGATAGTCTGGATGTCGGTCAGCGAAATTTCCTGGTCTGCATCGGCGCGCAGCAGGGTTTCCTCACTGCGGCGCGCCTCGGCCATGTTTTGGTCTTCCTCCTGAAGAGCAGCTTCCAGGCGGGCATGCAGGGCCCGGATGGCTTCCGGGGTGGAGTTCTCGGCGGAGAAGCGCCCTGTCCACTCCAGGCGGGTAGCCAGCTCGCCTGACCCGCAGGCGGGCAGCGACAGGTAGCGCCCCATTTCGTCGAAAAGCTGGCGGTAATCGTCCGCCCAGGAAAACTGGCGGTCACGCGTGGCCTGGCCGTCCTCCAGGAAACGAGCGTTGCCCCAATCGATCACGGTCAGCACGCCGCGCTGGGCGTCCCAGAACAGATGGTCAGGTTTGACGTCGTTCCACAAAATACCGCAGGTTTGTCCGCCGCCTTCGGCCGAGCGGATGCCGTGGATGAATTCAATGAAGCGCGCCAGCCGGTAGAGCACAGCCAGCAGCAGGCGGTCGGGAATCCTGCCGCTGCGTGAGATGGCGTCAACCAGCAGGCGGTCCTCCAGGTCGAAGGCGGCCACGCTCTCGGCGTAGTCTGACAGGCCCACCTGGGCCACGCGTGCCAGGAAAGACAGGTCCAGGCCACGCGCCCTTTCCTGGACGATAAAATTGCGCCCGTTATATTCCGCCCCGGCCTTGCTCTCATCCAACAGGGTGGGGGCCATGGCGCGCAGGCTGGCGTCGAAAGAGGGGGCGCCGGAAAGGGCTTTGAGGATTTTGGCCTCGCCGCGAATCTGGGTCGACTGGCGGAACATCTCGCCGGTGAAGGCGCTGGGGCGGGGTCGTTTGAGGATGGCCCAGTTTTGCTGGCGGCCGGCTGAGGCCGATTGGACCAGGTATACCTCGCCGGCGTCGCCCTCGCCTAATTTTTTTATTAAGTTCCAGGCAGATTGCCGCCCGGCCACAGTCTCGTTTTCAATCATTCTTTGGGTATGGTAATTCCCGTTTTGTGGGGTACTATAGTACCCGTTCTGTGGGTACTGAAGGCAGTTCTATCATCGTCTGGCTGCTCGTAAGCAGCAGTGGATTTGTGTATGATACCATGAAATGTTATTAGGGATTGTTGATTGAGGAAGGAGTGAATTAGAGGGTGTCATGACACCCTCTAATTCACCTTTGATCATGGCGAGGTTGAACATTTACTAGACGAACGGGTTTCTCGCCGGGAAAGGAAAATCAGGACAGCCATGCAGAGCAGGCTCAGAAGTAGACCGGTTCCGAGAGCTGCGAAGTAAGCGTAATCGTGGTAATCGTTGGCGATGTGCGACCGAGTGGGATCAAAAAAACCGCAATGAACTGCTTGGCGGCAAGGCCGATTTGCCAGGTACGAAATAGATGATCAGGTTGATGCCTCGAGTGAAGGAAAACGACCCACAGATAAGCTCCGCCCAGGAATAGCGCCAGCAGACAGGCCCAGATAAGATACCTGTCTTTCTGCGCAGCCAACGTGCGGAAGAACGACGGTTTCAGGTCTACCATTCCCACTAGCCGATATTCTTCACGCTGCCCAGCCCGCTGACCTTTTGGGTGAGGGCCGGAGCGCCGCGGTATTCGATATTGCCAGCGCCGCTGAGGCTCGCCTCCAGCGTAGCAGCCGCCCAAACGCTGGCATTGCCCAGGCCGCTTTGCTTGACCACCACGTCCTGGCTTTCCAGGCGGCTGGCGGAGTAGTTGCCCGCCCCGCTCAGGTGGACGTCCTGCCGGGTTGCCCGCCCGGACAGCTCAATGTTGCCCACGCCGGAATGCTCCACTGATAGGTTTTCGACCGCCAGTGACTTGACCGCCAGGTTGCCGGCGCCGCTGTGCTTTATTTTTAATTCGGTAGCCGACAGGCTGCTGATGGCGACGTTGCCTGCCCCGGCCTGAGAAAGCTCCAGGTCAGTGGTCTCGATTTTGGCGCAGTCCAGGTTACCGGCGCCGCGCAGGGCGATGCCGTTGATATCGCGCATGGTGAGATAGTAATCCAGTTTCCAGGCGCCCATAAAGGGCCGGCTCAACCAGTCCAGCCAGTCGTGCTCGAAGCGGATTTCCAGCGTGCCATCTTTCACCTCGGTGCGCACGTGGGCTTTTAACTTTTCACTGCCTTCGATGCGAAGGTCCTCGGCCTCGCCCTGCGCCAGGTGCAGGTTACCCAGGCCGCGGTGCGAGACGCGGTTGAAGGCGCCGGTCAGCCCGGCACCCGTACTTTGGGCGCCTGCACCCGTACTTTGGGCGCCTGCACCCGTACTTTGGGCGTTTTCACCCGTAGCTTGGGGGCCTTCACCCACACTTTTTGGGCCGTCTGCCGGAATTTCATTGCCCTCTGGCGGGACGCCTGCACCCGTACTTGGGGCGCCTGCCGCAGACTGAAAGACCAGCCGAGAAGCCGAAAATCCTCTGCCGCGAGCGAAAATAATGTAGAAGCCCACGGCGATCAGCGCCACCGACCAGAAAATGGCGCTGGCGTGGTGCTCACCCAGCAGGAAGAAGAGCAGCTCGAAGAAAATCCCAAAAGCCAGGAATAGGATCAGCCCCAGGCGCACCAGGTACAGGCCGGCCCTCTGCGCCCCTTGCCCGGCGAGGCCGCCATAACTGCTGTGGACGAGCAGGCCAATTCCCACCGAGACGACGATCAGCGCCCAGGCGTATGACCAGGTCTGCCACTGGTGAAAGGTATTCTGCACCAGCAGGATCAGGCCGATCATGCTGATCACACTGCCGGGGATGGCCAACCCGCTGACACGTTGGCCGCCCGACCGCATGCCGGCGAAGAAGGCCGCCCCAGTCAGGATGACAAAGAATGGCCAGAAATAGGACCAGAAACTTCCCCCCAGGAACTGCTCGACCAGGAAGATCACCCCCCAGGCCAGGAGGAAGATTCCCAGGTAAAGAGTCATCAGGTTGCGCTTAGCAAGCATAATTTCCTCCTCAACTAAGTTACACTTTGCGAACGGTATGCCATTTTCACCTTCGCAAGGTTACAAGGGTTACAGTCCTAGGCCAGGCAGCGTCACTCGCCCGAAACCCAGTTTTTCATCCATTCCTGTAGCCTGACCGGCTCGAACTCGACGAAACGGTAGGTAGCTGCGCCCTTTTTCTGGTAGGGATCGTCCTGGAAGAACTGTTGGATAGCCTCCAGGGAAGGGGCGCGTCCCACCACCATCCCGCCGGTACGCGGCACCTGTGGGCCCGACATCAACAACCAGCCGCGCTCGTAGCCGGTTTTCAGGAAAGCGCGGTGTTCAGCGACGATTTCGTCCAGCCGTTCAGCCGGCGCAGTGTAAGTGAGTTCGATAATGAAATGCTTCATGGGTTAATTATATAGTCAATCCGAAAAGTGAGGAGTTTAACCACGGATGAACACAGATTCACGTTGATAGGAAGAAAAAAAACAGAATCCATTTTTGCCTTCTTCAATCTGTGTTTATCTGTGTTAAATTTTCCTCTGGCTATTGGAAGGCGAATTCGGCGAACTTCCGGATAGCCTGGATATGTTCCTGGGGGGTTTTGAACCCGCTACCCATGGTGTTAAATGAAAGATGGGTGGCGCCTTCTGCCCGCCAGCCGCCCATCAACGCCTCCCAGGTTTTAGGATCGCCCGCCGCGTACGAGAGGCGCGCTTCGATACCGATCTGGCTGCGCGAGCGCCCGGCCTCTTCCAAAAAGCGATCCAGCAAGTCCAGGCTTGACCTGGCCTCGGCGGGGTTACGGTAATTGGGCATCCAACCATCCCCCAGACGCGCCGTGCGTCGCAGCACTGGCTCGGCGTGCCCGCCAAACCAGATCGGGATTGGCCGCTGGACCGGCAGCGGGTTGATGCCCGCATCGGGGATGGTGTGCCATTGGCCTGTGAAGTCCACCAGCGGCTCAGTCCACAACCGGCGCAGTAGCGCCACCTGTTCCTCTATGCGCTTGCCGCGGTTGTGGAAATCTTCGTTCAGGCCGGTATATTCGACCTCGTTCCATCCCAGCCCGACCCCCAGCCTCAACCTGCCGCCGCTCAACAGGTCCAGCGAGGCAGCCTGTTTGGCGACCAGGGCCGTCTGCCGCTGCGGCAGGATGAGGATGCCGGTCACCAGCTCAAGCCGCCGGGTGATGCCGGCCAGGTAGCTGAACAGCACAAACACTTCATGAAAGGGAGTCTGGAAGGTATAGGGGCCGTCCCAACCGCCAGGGCGGTTGGGGTTGGCGCCCAACACATGGTCATAAGCCAGCACGTGGCTATAGCCCAGCCCTTCGGCGGTCTGGGCATAATCTCGGATGGCAGCCGGGTCGCTGCCGATTTCTGTTTGTGGAAAAACGACGCCAATTTTCATACAAAAACCTTTCAGGGCAAGTTGGACGGATTTGTGATCTACTTAACTATTCTAATCCAAGTCACCCCGCCCCTCAGCCTATTTAGGTTGAATTTGCAGCCAAAATCGTGCTAAAATAGACTCTGATTATTAAACTAAATCAGAAGTCTATTAATCGAAATCGATTTGTGTGCTGCTCTGGCGTTCTTACACCAGCACGGGTAAAATGAAAATCCCCGTTCTGTGGGGATCGAAACGCTTTTAGATTGATGATTTTAGATTGCTGATTGCTGATTGACGATTGCGAATTTGTGTAGACTGATGACTGAGAACATAGCTAATGGCTTACAGCTAAAAACTGACTGAGCCGGTGGGTTCGGAAACCCACCCTACGAATTTGATGATAGAACCCACCAAAATTGACGACTGAGGACGACGGATGACTCTCCCTCCCAATCCACCCGATTTTCCTTACAACTTTATTGCTAAGGTCTTGTTTACGCCTGAAGAGATCGAGCAGCGCGTCAACCAGCTTGGTGCGCAGATCACCCAGGACTACAAAACTTCTGAAAAGCTGCTGCTGCTCGGCCTGCTGCGCGGCAGCGTGATGTTCATCACCGACCTGATGCGCAAGGTGCACCACCCGATGACGATGGATTTCATGTCTGTCTCGTCCTACTCCGGCTCTGAGTTCGACCGCCTTCGTGCGCATCGAGGCCGACCATAAGACCAACATCGCCGGCTGGGACGTAATTCTGATCGACGATATCGTCGATACGGGCTACACCATTTACACTGTGCGCAAGCTGCTGCTCGACCGCAAACCCAAAAGCCTGCGCATCTGCGCCATGCTCGATAAACCTGAGCGCCACAAAGTGGATTTTCCCATCGACTACCTGGGCTTCTCGATCCCGGATTATTTCGTGGTCGGCTACGGCCTGGATATCGACGAAAAGGGACGCAATTTGCCGTACATTGCGGCAGTGGACCTGGAGGAGTACAAGAAGAGTCTTCAGTAGGTGGGTTCGGAAACCCACCCATCGCCGGTGGGTTCGGAAACCCACCCTACAAAAGGAGAATACAATGCCCATCACAATCGCAGTAGGCACTCAATGGGGAGATGAAGGCAAGGGCCGTGTGGTGGACCTGCTTTCGGACGCGGCTGACCTGGTGGCGCGCTTCAACGGCGGGGATAACGCCGGGCATACTGTCACCGTTGGCCGGACCACTTTCAAGCTGCACCTGGTCCCCTCCGGGATCATCCACCCGCAAACGGTGTGCCTGATGGGCAACGGTATGGTGATCAACCCGCTGTCGTTCCTATCTGAGATCGAAGCGCTGACCGCCGCCGGGGTGGATGTTTCGCCCGCCCGGCTGTTTGTCTCGCAGGCGGCCCATTTGATCACCCCGGCCCACCGCCTGCTCGACCAGGCCCAGGAGGCTGCCCGCGGCGCCGGGCGCCTCGGCACCACCGGGCGCGGCATCGGCCCGGCCTATGTGGATAAGACCGCCCGCAGCGGGCTGCGCGCCGGAGATATCCTCGACCAGGCCAGCCTGCTCGCTAAGGTGCAGGCGCATGTCGAACAGGTCGATTGCCTGATCCGCCAGCTTTACCACGGCGAGGCAGATGAAAATCCCCGTTCTGTGGGGAATGAAAAACCCCGTTCTGTGGGGATCGACGTGGCGGGCATTAGCGCTGCTTTCGTCGAAAAAGCCACTCGGATGGCCCCTTACATTGCCGATGCGGGCGCCATTGCTCGCAAGAGCCTGGCAGCCGGCAAACGACTGCTGGCGGAGGGCGCCCAGGGCGCTCTGCTGGACCTGGACCAGGGCACCTACCCATTCGTGACCAGCTCGTGCACCACCGCCACCGGGCTGTTCGGCGGGTTGGGCATCGGCATCCAGCCGGTTCAGCGCGTGGTGGGCATCACCAAGGCCTTCCAGACGCGGGTCGGCGACGGTCCTTTTCCCACCGAGCTGGCCGATGAGATGGCCGTGCGCCTGCGCGGTACAGGCGCCAACCCGTGGGACGAATACGGCACCACCACCGGACGGCCGCGTCGCGTGGGCTGGCTGGACGGCGTGCTGCTGCGCTATGTGGTCGAGATCAGCGGGATCAGCGAATTGGCCGTGACCAAGCTGGATATCCTCAGCGGGATGGCCACCCTCAAAATTTGCACGGCGTATACCCTGAAAGGCCGTGCCGCTGGCGGCGAGTTCGCCATGGCCCGCCTGGGCGAATACCAGCCGGTCTACGAAGAATTGCCCGGCTGGAACGAGGACGTAAGCAGCCTCCGCCGTATGCAGGACTTGCCAGCGGCGGCGCGCGGCTACCTACACCGGCTGGAGGAAA
Source organism: uncultured Chloroflexia bacterium (assembly GCA_963820415.1). Taxonomy (GTDB): domain Bacteria; phylum Chloroflexota; class Anaerolineae; order Anaerolineales; family Anaerolineaceae; genus CAWFZT01. Next base: position 137,690 of record CAWFZT010000011.1, read on the forward strand.
TCGCCGGTGTGCCGGTCAGCCTGGTGTCGGTCGGTGCCGAGCGTGAGCAGGTGATCTTGGCGGGCTAGATGACTTCCAAAGTCGATCCTGACCGCCAACCCCTTCCCCCACCCTGCCCTCCCCCAAAAGGGGAGGGAGAAGAAGATTTGAATCCCTCCCCCGGCGCTTCACCCACCCGCAGGGATGTGGGGGAAGGGCGGGGTGAGGGCCTTCCGGATGAGGGTCTTCTCTCTCCATCTGCTGGTGGGTTAGGAAACCCACCCTACTCTCATGGGTTAGGAAACCCACCCTACCTTCAAAAGGGATTGCTGGTCGAGGCGGGACAGGCAGCCAACCAGGCAGCGGCGCGGCACCGCTTTGCTGATTACCGCATGCGCCGCGCCGAACAGACCGTGCGCCGCCAGCAGGCCGACCTGGCCCTCTTCGCCGGGTTCCTGGGCGGGCTGGGCGTGGACGGGCTTTTCCGCCCAGGCACCCTGGCCGAAGACCCCGAAGCCTGGCGCGGGGTGACCTGGGGGCTGGTGGAGGCGTTTGTCAAATGGCAGCTCCAGCAGGGTTACACGGTTTCGACGATCAACGTGCGCCTGTCGACGGTCAAGACCTACGCCCGGCTGGCCATGCAGAGCGGCGTCCTGGACCCCCAGGAATATGCCTTGATGCGGGCGGTGCGCGGCTACAGCCAGTCGGAGCAGCGCCGCATCGACCAGCGCCGCCAGGTGAAGCGCGTCGGCGCTAAGAAAGCCGCCCCGGTGCTGCTCACCGCCGAGCAGGCCAGCGCCCTCAAAGACCAGCCGGATACCCCGCAGGGACGGCGCGACCGCCTGTTGATGTGTCTGCTGCTCGAGCATGGTCTGCGCGTGGGTGAGGTAGCCGCCCTGGTGGTGGAAGAGCTCGACCTGCAAGCCGGACTGCTGCGCTTTTACCGCCCCAAAGTGGGCAAGCAGCAGGTGCACCGCCTGAGCCCCGACACGCTCAAAGCCGCCCAGGCTTACGCCCAGGCTGGGGATATGTTTCCCGGCGGGCCGCTGCTGCGCCAGAGCCAGCATGGCAGCCTGAAGAGCAACGATCATCCGGCTAAACTGACCCAGGCCGGGATGGGCGAGCGCGCCATTACCCAGCGCGTGCGCCTGTTGGGTGATAGACTGGGTATCAGTGGGTTGAGCGCCCACGACTGCCGGCACTATTGGGCCACGGCCGCGGCGCGTCACGGCACGGACCCCTTTGACCTGCAGGAAGCCGGAGGCTGGTCTTCCCTGGCTATGCCGCGCCGCTACGTGGGCGATAACGAGATTTCCAACGACGGAGTCAAATTAGAATAAAGGAAAAGAGGCAAATTTGAGGGTGTCATGACACCCTCAAATTCGGACTTATCTTATTAAAGGGTGCACATGGACGCAAGCGTAAAACCAGTTTGGGTCGAAGAAATCCGCATTAAATCCTCTGAGACGGACTTTCAACAGAAATGGAAGTCGGCCTATATCTTACAGGCCCTGCTTGAAGCGGCCGGCAACCATGCCAATTATCATGGTTTCGGTTTCTATGGCATGCTCGACCAGGACATCGCCTGGGTGCTGTCGCGCCTGAAGATCCGCTTCTACGACTTTCCAGGCATGGAAGACCCGGTGATCCTCCAAACCTGGCTGAAGGGGATCCAGCAGAAGATCTTTTTCATGCGCGATTTCAAGCTGGCCCGGCCAGACGGCCGGCCTGTGGCGGTCGCATCCTATGCCTGGCTGGTGATCAACCTGAAGACCCGCCGCCTTCTGCCGCCTCAATCGCTCAATATGACTTTCCCCTATATGTATGACCTGGTCGGGCTGGAAGAACCGCTGGAAAAGATCGGCGTGCCGGACGGTCTACCCGAACGGATGACCGTTGAGGCTAACTACAGCGCCATCGATGTGCTGGGACACGTCACCAGCACCCGCTACGTCGAATGGATCTGCGACTGCTTTTCCCTGGACGATTATCGCAGCCGCAGCCTGGACTGGCTGCAGGTCAACTACGTCAACGAAATCAAGCCGGGCGAGCGCCTGGCCATTGCCGCCGGGCCGGATCCATCCAACCCGGCTGAAGCCAACCCGTCCAACTGGCTGGTGCAGGGCACCAACCTGAACAGCGGGCAGTGCGCCTTCGAGGCTGCCCTGGGGTGGAAAGCATGAGTTTCCTTACCATGGGGATGAATCCCCACGCTACAGAGGTAAACCTCGAAGTACGTCCTTACCAGGCTGGCGACCGGGAGGCGCTTTTCAAAATCGGAGCGGAAACAGCTTTCTTTGGAGCGCCCATCGAAGCTTACATGGAAGACCGGTGCGCCTTCCTGGATTCGTTTTACGCCTATTACACGGATTACGAGCCGGAGCACGCCTGGGTGGCCTGTGCGGCTAGCCAGGTAGTCGGTTTTTTGACCGGCTGCACCGACACAAAACGCCAGGAGAAGATCACGAATAGCAAACTGGTGCCCGGGGTGATCTGGAACGTGCTGCGCCGGCGCTACAAGCTGGGCCCCAAAGTCTGGCGCTACACGCGTGAAATTATTGGGGCAGGGCTGCGCGGCGAATTCCCCCCGGCGGATGTGGAACGCTTCCCAGCCCACCTGCACATCAACCTGGCGGACGGCTTTCGCGGCCTGGGCCTGGGACGCCGCCTGATGCAGACCTACCTGGCGCAGTTGCAAGGGTTGGGTGTAACCGGCGTGCACCTGCATACCACCAGCCTGAACGAGGCGGCCTGCCATCTATACGAGGCGTGCGGCTTCCGCATCTGGGCAGTCCGCCCGACGCGCATGTGGCGTTACTTGGTCGACCAGCCGGTGGAAAACCGCTGCTACGCCAGGGAAATCCCTGATTTGAGGGGAGGGAGGTTTAAATAGGACTAAGGAAGCTATAATAGATTCTGTGAGGAAAAGTGCTGTAGTTATCACCAGTAAATTACACAACTTATTTACAATATATTCAATCATGATGGGGCAGTAATACGGCATAACTGCAGCATATCAAGAGTTTGTATAATTAATAGTTGGGCGAAAGGCTCGCAAGAATTAGCCAAAAATTATTATTTAGAAGAAGACACTATGAGACCAAAATTTCAATCGAAGCAGGAAGTGATAATTAATGCCCCTTTGGAAAAAGTATGGGAATTTAATATGGACTTGTCAAAAATTGCAGAGTATCATCCGCGTGTAAATAAAGTTGACTTAATTTCGGGCAACCAGTTTCGAGAAACTGGCGTATCTTATCAATGCCATTTAAAAGATGGGAAGAATACTTGTATTGAAAAAGATATTGAAATTGTTCCGATGCAAAAACTCGTTACCGTTTTTCCACAAGATACAATGGGGATCACGAAATTATTGCCTGACTATGTAGTAGAGTTAAACCTTTCAAAGATAGGGGATAACGCCACCAAAGTAGAAATGTCACATTTCTATTCAAGTTCAAAATTGATAGTGTGGTTGCTAAATTTCATCATAAAAAGAAAAATTGTACGAGAAACACAGGACACCTTAAATGCTATGAAAAAAAGTATCGAATCTAATACTGGGCATTGACAATGCATGCGAGCCTTTCGCCTAACAAAGCGTGCACTGGACGCTGGGGATTTTGCGGTCATCCCAAGCAGTTTTCTACGCCTCCGCCTTTTTCCGCTCGGACGGCGTTCCCCCGTCCGCCCCAGCGCCAGTAACGCAAGCCGTTGGGCGGCTCTGCGTGCAGCCGTCGTTTTCAACCACATATACTCATCCCAACACCGGCGAATAAGCTTATGGAGAAAGTCAGTGAAAAACTATCAACCAGTCATGAGTTTTGGTGAGGATGTCGCAGCGATCTATGACGAAACCTCACAGCGTGGCGACGAGGCATCAACAGTCGCGTTTCTGGAGCAGTTGGCAAAAGGTGGTCCTGCGCTGGAGCTTGCAATCGGCACTGGACGAATTGCGCTGCCCTTGGCTGCTCGAGGAGTGAAAGTCGATGGCATCGATATTTCGCCAGCAATGGTGGCCAAGTTGCGTGGCAAGTCGGGAGGTGAAAATATTAAGGTTGCAATCGGAAACTTCGCCGACGTTGCAGTCTCAGGCACATATCGCTTGATCTACGTGGTGTTCAACACGTTGTTCAATCTGCTGACTTAAGACGAACAGGTGCGCTGCTTTGAGAATGTTGCGAGCCATCTCACGGAAGATGGTCTGTTTGTTGTGGAAGGAGGGGTGCCAGCCGAGTTTTACCACTTACGTAATAATCAATACGTTGATGCTGAAGCAATTGGAATTGACAATGTACGACTCGACGTTGCTCGGTTCGACCCAGTGAAGCAACTGCTGGAAGAAACACATGTGACGCTTTCGAGTTCGGGTGTGCAATTGCACCCAATTGTCACGCGATATGCATGGCCATCTGAACTCGATCTAATGGCACGTATTGCAGGCCTACAGCTGCAGGAACGCTGGTCAAGTTGGGACCGGGAACCATTTTTGGCTGCGAGTGGCAATTGCGTGTCTGTATATGCGTGCAAAGCCAAACCCAGATAGCCATTGCGTCTGCCGCCCAACACGGCGTGAAGCCGACCCGCCTACGGCGACGGGTATGCAGCGTCAAAAGGTAATTTCGTAATCTTTTCGAAAAACCAGGACGTTACGGATTACCCGGAATCCCATCGAACGGTAGAGGGCGAAAGCGGTATTGCGGTAATTGTCAGTTTCGACGTGGATCTTCTGGGCGCCGCAGGCTTGCAACCGACGCAGGCATTCACTCAGCGCCACGCGTCCCAGGGCGTATTTGCGAAAATCCTTGTGACAGCCCAACGGCTCGATTTGGCCGGTGAACCTTGAAGCCGGGTGCTTATTTAGCCAGCCGATGCAAAAAGCCGCTAGGCGCCCGTCTGGGGCAGCCACCACCAGGTCGAGATCTGCTGCATAGTCGGGGTGGCGCAGCGTGCGCAGGCGCCACTCGGTGGTCATATTTTTGGTCTCGAAGACTGAGCGGTGCAGCTCCACGTAAGCCTCGACTTCGCTGGCGCCGGCCAGGGGACACACGACAAAGCCGGGTGGGGGATGGTAGACCTGGACCGGCTGACTTCCCAACACCATCCACACCTTGGACCAGGAGTTTTCGCCCACGTCAGCCTGGCAAACAAAGCCGGTAGCTTCCAGGTCGTGGATGCGCGCTTTCTGGCTTGGAAAAACGTTGATAAACCAGGCCGGGTGAGCGTCAGGCCGCCTGCCGGTGCCGGTAAGCTGGCGCGCCCGCTGGTCCGCCCAGGCCAGGATATGTTGGTGCAGATCGGGCCCTACTACTTGCGGGTGGTAGGCGTAGTCAACTGTCCAGAAGGGCATTTGCATAACGGCCCAGGCCTGCAGCTGGCCGTCTTCGGTGACCCACAGGGCCACGTTTTGCGGGTCATCGAAGGCCCACGAGCTGAGGCGGTAAGGCAGGTCGGCCACGTGAAGATTGCCGGAAGGGAAGTCCTTGACGAGGGCTGCCATGGTGTCTTTATCCACTTCACCCGAATAGCTGCGCTGAATGACCTGCATGATGATCTCTTCTAAACCAGTTCGTAATATTCAACCCCGAACTACCAAGTGTAGCAACTGGTAAAGGAATTGTATCAGAATATTTTTGATACAATTGATTCGTCCATACATTCTTCAAACTGGAGGCTAGATGGCTAAAAAGATCGGCATCCTGGGCGGACTGAGCCCCGAATTGACCGTGGAATACTACCTGTACCTGACGCGCACTTACACCGAGCGCTACGGCAACTATGCTTACCCTGAAATCATCATCTACAGCGTCAGCTTCCAGCCTTACGTGGATTGGCCGGCCAGCGGGCGCTGGGACTTGATCGCCCAAGGCCTGAGCGAGGCGGCTCAGAAGCTGGAAGCGGCCGGGGCGGATTTCATCATCATCGCCGCCAACACGATGCACCTGGTAATCGACCAGATCCGCGCCGCCGTGCACATCCCGGTGCTAAGCATCCTCGACGCGGTAGCCGATGCGGTGCTGGAGCGCGGCCTGCAAACGGTTGGCCTGCTGGGTACTATCTCGACCATGGAAAAGGGCTTTTACCAGGAGGCGCTGGCGCGGCGTGGCTTGAGCGTGCTGACCCCGGAGCCAGACGAGCGGCGCTACGTGAGCGACGTCATTTACAACGAGCTGGTGGCGGGAAAGTTGCGGCCCGAAGCGCGCGCCCGCTACGTGGAAATCATCCAGCGCCTGGCCGACCATGGGGCGCAAGGGGTGATCCTGGGCTGCACGGAGATCCCCCTGCTGGTCAGCCAGGCGGACGCGGGCGTGCCGCTGTTCGACACCACCCGCATCCACGCCGAAGCGGCGCTGGCGTATGCGTTGGGATGAAAGCCGTCACGCGCCCAAAATATGTTTGAACCCCTGGGCGTAATAGCGCTCACGCCAGGCGGGCGTGTCGGGGGTTTGGCCGCGGGCGCGCGCCATGCGGTAAGCCAGCAGGGCAGCTGGCGGAACCAGGGCCAGCGAAGCAAAGGAGTCGTAAACAGGCGCCTCGACGGGCAGGTGCCAGTCGCCGGTGGCGTAGGCCTGCGGGCCAATTTCGATCAGGCGCGCCCCCCACGCATGGTAAAGACGGGCGTTGCCGGCCGTATCTTCATCGCGCACGTGGCCTGAATACAGGGCGGTGCAAAAGCAGCCCGGGCCGACGAGGGTAGCCGGGCCGGTCGCCATCTCCCAGGTCTCGCTGCCCTCGGCGTGTAAAAGGGCCATTTCTTTCATCTTCAGGGCGCTTTCCAAGGCTGCCGCGTAGGCATTCCCGGCCCCAAAGTAGAAAGCGTGCTGGTAGTCTTTCAGCTCGGCCACGATGCCCGGCACGCGCTCTTCGGCGGTCTCGATGGCGTCTGCGCAGCGCTCGGCGCTCTTGCCCAGGTCGGTGAAATACTCCGGGGAGGCTTCGAAAAACTCCAGCAGGAGCAGGTGGATGGCCGTCAGCGTGCTGGCGTAAGTCTTGGTCATCACCGGCACCTGGCTGGGCCCGCCGCTGGTGAGCAGGATGTAATCCGCCAGGTGCGTGATCGAAGAATCCGGCACATGGGTGATGCCAATGCGCAGGCAGCGGTCGCAGATGCGGTTGAATACCGAGAGCACGTCGCGGAATTCACCCGAGGCCGACACGCCCACAACGATATCCTGCGGGTTGAGATAGGGGGTGAAGTGGCGAAAATCCCCGGCGGGCATGGCGATTACCAGCGGGTCGTCTTCGCCGGCCAGCAGCCGGGCAGTGTAGGTAGCCGCCAGGCTGGAATACAGCGAGGTGCCGTTGCCAATCAGGTAAATACGCCGTACGCCGCGCGTGCGCATGGCGGATGCCGCAGCGGCAGCATCCGCACGCGTTTCTTCCAGCGTGGAGCGTATGGCGGCGGGGGTTTCGTGGATCTCAGCAGGAATCAGTTCTGGGGTCATGGGTAGTCTCCTGTAGATATGCTAAACAACCATTATATTCACATGGTGCGCGCACCATGCGCTCGGAACGTCTTGAGCTGTTCGGGCGAAATTTCTGACCCGGTGATCAGGGTGTGCACTTTGCTCAGTGGCAGCACCAGAGTGGCTGCCACCCGACCTAACTTGCTGTGGTCGGCCAGGACGATCACCTGCGAAGCGGCATCGGCCAGGGCGCGGTCGGTGCTGACCTCCACCATCTGGCCGTGCGTCAACCCATGCTGGGCGCTGACGGCCTGGATGCTGAAGAACAGCTTGTCGGCGCGCACTTGCTGCACCCCCCATTCGGTCAAGAGCCCATGCAAGGTCTGCTCGCCGGAGCGCACGCGCCCGCCCAGGATGATTAGCTCGATGCCGGGTTTATCCAGCAAGGCATTGGCCACGCGCAGCGAGTTGGTGATGGCGGTCAGATGGCGCTGCCCGGGCAGCAGGTAGGCCAGCTCGAGGATGGTGGTGCCTCCGGTGAGGAAGATTGTCTCCCCATTCTGGATCAGGCCCAGGGCCGCTATGGCGATGCGCTGCTTCTCTTCACGGTTGGCCAGCATGCGCAGTGTAAAAGGCATTTCCGCCCCGGGCGACCCTGGCGCCTCTACCCTACCGGCCACCAGGCGCACCACCCCCGCTTCTTGCAGCTCACGCAGGTCGCGCCGCAGGGTCGATGCGCTGACGCCCAGGCGTTTCGCCAGCTCATTCAATGGGATGGCGCTGCCGCCTTGTATGCTGCCCTGCACGCTGCCTTGCATGCTGCCCTGCAGCATACGCAGCACATCCATTTTTCGTTCGGCGTGTTTATCAGTTGAAGACGGGTGCGTACTCATAGAAGATAACTCATTCTATATGTTATTGATAAAAATGTCAATTATTTTGGAAATATTGTTATATTTTACCATGTTTTATGGTAAAATATAAACGGTGCTTATTGGGATTTACTTTGGAAGGCCCCATTCCGAGGATTCTAAAAGAGCCGAAATCATGGAGGCCGCATGGATAAACCTTTCGATGTGCTGGTGGTGGGAGAGCTCAATCCCGACCTGGTGCTGACCGGCGACGTGGCCCCGGCTGCCGGGCAGGTAGAGAAAATTATCGAAGACGCCAGCCTGGTGCTGGGCAGTTCTTCGGGCATCTTCGCCTGCGGGGCGGCGCGCCTGGGGCTGAAGGTTTCCTTCACCGGCAAGACCGGCGCGGACGGTTTTGGCGATTTCCTGTGGGGCGAACTGCGCCAGCGCGGCATCGACACGCGCGGCGCGGTGGTAGACTCATCCACGCGCACCGGCATCAGTGTGATCCTCAAGCACGGCCATGACCGCACAATCCTCACCTACCTGGGTGCGATCAGCGAGCTGCGCCTGGATGAAATCGACCCGGCCCTGTTCAGCCAGGCGCGCCACCTGCACATCGGGGCTTACTTCCTGCTCACCCGCCTGATGCCGGATGTGCCGCGCCTGCTAAAAATGGCTAAAGCCGCCGGGATGACCATCTCGCTGGATACCAACTATGACCCGGCAGAAAAGTGGACCACCGGCATGGACCAGGTGCTGGAACTGGTGGATGTGTTCCTACCCAACGAAACCGAGGCATGCAATATTTCCGGCGAGCCGCAGCTTGAAGACGCCCTGGACAATCTGTCCCGGCGGGTCAAGGTGGTGGCGGCCAAACTGGGCGAGCAGGGCGCCGAGGCCCGGCGCGGCCGCCAGGCTGTGCGCGTGCCGGTTTACCCTGCCCGGGTGGTGGATACGGTCGGGGCAGGCGATTCGTTCGACGCCGGCTTCCTGTTCGGCTGGCTGGCGGGTTGGGAGTTGGAGCGCTGCCTGCGCCTGGGATCGGCCTGCGGGTCGCTCTCGACCCGCGCGGCCGGAGGCACCGCCGCCCAACCAACGCTGGCGGAGGCCATGAAATTGATGAACCAACGATAAATATTCACCGTAAAGAAACAACGCTCTTCAGCGCACCCGAAGGGGTGAGGACGCAAAGAGAATCATTATAAAGAACCTTCGCGATCTTCGTTTCTTTGCAGTGAAATCTCTTTTGGAGGGTTTATGGTAGACCTGAAGACATTACTCAAACAGATAGCCTCATTACGCCAGCAGGGTGGCAAGCCCGTAACCTTGCTGGCCGCCTGCCCGAATTCGGCGGCAGTGCTCGAAGCGGCGGTCAAATGCGCCGCGGTAAACAACACCCCTATGCTGTTCGCCGCCACGCTCAATCAGGTCGACCGCGACGGAGGCTACACACGCTGGACGCCGGCCGAGTTCGTCCGCCAGATGCAGGCTTTTGCCGAAAAATACGCCTGGGAGGGCCCACTCTATCCCTGCCTTGACCACGGCGGACCGTGGCTGAAAGACCGCCACACCCTGGACGGACTGTCCTTCGAGCAAACCTTCCAGGAGGTCAAACTCTCGCTGACCGCCTGCCTGGAGGCCGGCTACCAGTTGCTGCACATCGACCCGACCGTCGACCGCAGCCTGCCGCACGGCGCGCCGGTGCCGGTCGAGATGGTGGTGGCCCGCACCGTTGAGCTGATCGCTCACGCCGAAAACGAACGGCGGCGCCTGGGCCTTCCGGAGGTGGTTTACGAGGTGGGCACGGAGGAAGTGCACGGCGGCCTGGTAGATTTCGCTAACTTCAATGCCTTTCTGGTTGGCCTGCGCCAGGGGCTGGAGCAGCGCGACCTGGGCCAGGCCTGGCCGGGCTTCGTCGTCGCCAGGGTCGGCACAGACCTGGCGACCACCTTCTTCGACCCCGAGGTAGCCCGATGGGCCGTCGAGACGGCCGCCCCCTATGGCTCGCTGATCAAGGGACATTACACCGATTGGGTCGAGAACCCGCAGGCCTACCCGGCCAGCGGAATGGGCGGCGCCAACGTTGGGCCGGAGTTCACCGCTGAGGAAGTGCGCGCCCTGCAGCGGCTGTGCGAAACGGAAAGCGAGCTGCGCCACCAGGAACCACAGATTAAATTGTCGCACTTCATGCAGGTGCTGGAACAAGCCGTGGTCGATTCGGGGCGCTGGAAGAAATGGCTCGAACCGGGCGAAAAGGGCCTGGAGTTCCACCGCCTGGGGCCGGCCCGCCGCACCTGGCTGGTAGAAACCGGAGCGCGCTACATCTGGACCGAGCCGGCGGTAGAGGATGCCCGCCTGAAGCTGTATAATAATTTGCACGCTGTGATGCCCGACCCGCATGAGTTTGTGGTCGACCGCATCGTCGCTATCATGGACAAATACGTGGACGCATTCAACCTGATGGATTTGTTGGGTCATCTGGGGAACTAGTTATCAGTCGTCATTCAACTCTTTCTACCAACTCTACGGAGGAGTGAGAACATGAAAACCATAAGCATCGGCAAATTTCGCGGCCTGCAGCAGTGTTCGAGCGAACGCGGGGCAATTTCTGTGCTGGCGCTGGACCACCGCAACAATTTGCGCAATGCCCTGCGCCCGCAGGCCCCCGAAAGCGTCACTAATGCCGAGTTGACCGCCTTTAAAGTTGAGGTAATGGAAAAGCTGGCGCGGCAGTCGACGGCCGTGTTGCTCGACCCCGAGGTCGGCGTGGGGCAGTGCGTGGCGGCAGGCACCATAACCGGGCAGGCCGGTATCCTGGTGGCTGTGGAAGCCAGTGGCTATACCGGCGATGCGAGCGCCCGCCAGAGCGGTATCCTGCCGGGTTGGAGCGTGGCCAAAGTGCGCCGCATGGGCGCCAGCGCCGCCAAGCTGCTGGTGTACTATCACCCTCAGGCCACTACCGCGGGTGAGATCGAGGCGCTGGTGGCGAAAGTCGCCGCCGACTGCGCCGAGCAGGACCTGCTGCTGTTTGTCGAGCCGCTCTCCTACTCGCTCGACCCTACCCATAAGAAACTTTCGCCCCAGGAACGCCGCCAGGTGGTGATCGAGACAGCCCGCCGCCTGACTCCCCTGGGCGTAGACGTGCTTAAGGCCGAATTCCCGCTGGATGCCCAGGCCGAACCGGGCGAAAAAGCCTGGGCGGCGGCCTGCGCCGAGCTGACCAGGGCTTCCACTGCCCCGTGGGTGCTCCTTTCGGCGGCGGTCGACTACGATACCTACCTGCGCCAGGTGACGGTGGCCTGCCAGAACGGAGCCAGCGGTGTGGCGGTTGGCCGGGCGGTGTGGAAAGAGGCCACCGACCTGGCCGGTGAGGCGCGCGCCAACTTTCTGGCGGGCGTGGGACGCCGGCGCATGGAGCGCATGACCGCCCTGTGCAACGCCCTGGCCCGCCCGTGGACAGCGGTCTACGCCCCGCCGGTAATTACGGCGGAGTGGTACAAAGAGTATTGAAGATAGGGTCATGAGAATTCGGCCAGCAGCTCTTTGAGGGTGGTCAGCAGGTCACGTGCCCGGCCCGCGCCTCGGCGGCGGCGACCACTTCGGCCGGCAAGGAGGCGGTGATCGCCCGGATTTGTTCCTCTTCCAACATGTGGTACACCACCGGTTGTTTGTAGTTATAGTAATAATCCGCCAGGGAATAGATCTCTACGGCTCGTTCGGGCTTACCCTGCTGGCCTGCCAGCAAGAGAGCCGCCGCAAGCAGACTGTCGAGTACGTCGCCCAGGTCTGTTGTTTTGATTGCCAGGGCGAGCACCTCGCATATGTGCTGCCGAGCCCGGTCAAAAAGAGCCTGCAGGCATTCCACTTTTGCCAGAAATCCTAAAACGAGGATAAGACCTGCGGGACTCCTGATCTTCCTAAGAATGGCAACAGCTTCTTCTACGTTGTGGAGCGCCTTGAGTAAATGGCCTTCACGGACTTCCAGATGTGCTATTTGATAGTAACCTATAGAAATAAAATACTGGTTATCAGTTTCTTGAAGAATTTCCATAGCGGCCTGGAGATCGTGGCGAGCCGCATCGAATAATCCCAGTTTAATCTCGACCATGCCCCGAAAAAGGATTGATTCGCCAAATTGCTTGCGTATTCCGAGGTCTTCAAAAAGCGCGGCTGATTCATCAAACAACGACCTCGCCTCCAGCAACTTGCCGGGTCGATTATAGTAAACTCCCAAAAATTGCAAACTCTCTGCCATGCCATGCCGGTCGCCAATCTCCCGGTAGATAGCCAGGCTCTCCTGGATTACCGCAAGGTACTCCACGTATTTTGTTTCCGCATTGGCGAGATCGCTGATTGAGAGCAGTGTATTGGCAATGCCGCGGCGGCCTCCGAGCTGGCGCTGGATGGACAGGCTCTCTTCCAGCATTTTCCTAGCTTCTGGAAGATCACCCGAAAAAACACCCAGGCTTCCAAGAACAGTGAGCATCTTTGCCGTCCACCAACGATCTCCCACCTCGCGCCAAGCATCCAGGCTCTCCCTGTATAAATCGCGGGCCTGCCGTACGTCATTCAGGTCATGGAACTTACCCGACTGGTAAAGCGCAAAGGCCGTTTCGAGGCGGGTATCCCGGTCCGCCAGCCCCGGGCTGTCCAGCACGGACAGGCTCTCTTCCAGGGCCTGCCGGGCGGCCTCATTATGACTCAATAAGCGACTGAAATTGGATTGCCAGGCCAGTACTTTGGCCAGGACGCGCAGGCGCTCATCCCCGCCCCGGGCGCTCCCACGGGGGTAGGCTAGGATCAGCTCCTTCAGCTTCTCCACCGCCGCCTGTAAGGCCTGTTCCCCTTCGCGCAGGCGCCCGCGCCCGTCGTAGAACTCGCCCAACCCATCCATCCCCCGCTCCAGGTAGCTCACCTGCCCGGTTTCGATGGTCCAGGACCAGGCCGCCTGGGCATTCTCAATGTCAGTTTCGAAGGCCTGCAGCGCCTCTGCCTGGCCGGAACCGTGCAGGTCAGCCGCCAGGCGCTCCAGGGCGGCGATATAGAAAGCGGCAAAGCGCTCGTGGACAGTCCAGGAAAGGTCTTGGAACTGTTCCAGCTTCTCAGCGGCGAACTGGCGCAGCAGCTCGTGCATTTCGCAGCGGCCAGTCGGGCTGCTTCCGCGCCGCTCTGCAACCCGCGGAGCGGCGTGTTCCACGCGCTACGGGCCAGCATGCTTTTATTGACCAGGTGGAGCAGGTCTCGCAAGCTGGCGCCAGTGACCGCCTCAGCCGCCGCCTGACTGAAACTCCCCCGAAAGACGGACAGGCTGGCAAAGAGCTGCTGTTCGCTTTTACTGAGAAGGCGCCAGGAATGGTCAAAGACCAGGCGCAGGCTGCGCTGGCGGGCAGGGACATCCCGCCAGTCGGCCTCCAGGAAGTCCAGGCTGTGGCTGGAGACCTGATGGGCTATTTCGACCGGGGAGAGCAGCTCCATCCAGCTGGCCGCCAGCAGGACTGCTAGGGGCATACCCTGCACCTTCCGGCAGACCAGGCCAATCTGGGCCAGGTCCTCATCAGAGGCCCGATAATGGGGGCAGACGCGGCGAGCTCCTTCGAGGAACAGCCTGACCGCGTCGAAGGTGAGGGGGCCCTGAATTTTGGGCTCGGGGTAATCCAGGCCGCCCAGCGGGAGGAGGAATTCCTCGCGCAGGTTTAGCCCTTCCCGCGAAGTAACCAGCGCCTTAACGCCCGGGGCGGCCTGGAGGATTTCAATGATCAGGTTTGCTCCCTCCAGGAGGTGCTCGAAGTTATCCAGCACCAGCAGCAGCTCTTTCTTGCGCAGGTAATCGAGCAGCTGCTGGAACGGCTCGCCGCCCGGGGAGAAGTTGAAGCCCAGCGACCGGGCGATGGCGGGTGGGATCGACTCGCACGATTGCAGCGGCGCCAGCGGGACAAAGTAAGCCCCCTGGCGGAAGTACTTTACCAGGCAGGCCGCCGCTTCCAGCGCCAGGCGGGTCTTGCCGATGCCGCCCGGACCCAGCAAGGTCAGCAGCCGGCAGGCTGAATCGAGCAGGCGTTCCTCGATCTCGGCCAGCTCGCCCTGGCGCCCGATCAGGGGCGAAAGCGCGGCCGGCAGGTTATGGGGTGGCGCTTCCTCGGCGGGGGCGACGTCGATCAACCCATCCCGGATGCGCTCGTACAGTTGGATCGTTTCAGCCGCCGGTTCGATGCCTAACTCCTCTGCCAGGCTGCGGCGGCAGGTTTCGAATTGGGCCAGCGCGGCCGGTCGCTGCCCGCTCTCCACCAGCAGGCGCATCAACTGGCGATGGGCGTCTTCCTGCCAGGGCTCCAACTCTATCTGCTGGCGAGCAAAATCACACGCTTTTTCATAATGCCCGCTTTGCCCGTGCCAACCGGCCAGGCGGGAGAGCGCCTGCGTGGCCTGGCGTTGGAGCTGCTCGCGCACCAGCAGCGACCATTCATCGAAGGCGGAGCTGTCGCGCAAACCAAATCCTTCCAGGAAGCTGCCCCGGTAGAGCGCCACGGCCTCTTCCAGGCGGGCATAACCGTCTTCAGTTGGCGAGGCTGGCTTGAGCCTGTCGTCGAAAGCCTGCACATCCAGCCAGTAATCGCCGGCGGGGTTGAACTGGATCGTCTCACCGGCGACCAGCAGATAAGGGGATTGAGCCTGTCCATCCCCCAGCGCCTTGCGCAGGCTGGTCAGGGCATAACGAAGGCTTGTCCGGGCGGCGCTTTCGGGAAAATTAGGCCAGAGCAGCCCCACCAGCGCCTCCCGGCGGTGGGGGCGAGCGCGCTCCACCGCCAGGTAGGCCAGCAGGGCGCGCACCTTGGCGGTTTTAAGGCCGTGGATGGGGTTGCCATCCAGTATTACCGAAAAGGCGCCCAGCAGGGACAGACATAAACGCGCTATCATTGCCCGCCTGTGAAATAACGATTGCGCCTGTACTTGGATGGAGCTGGATTGGTGCTTCGTTTTCTATTGTAGCATGTTTCCTGCCTGATAGGAAATAAGAAGAGGCGTTAATTTCACGCCGGTCCGTCGTTCTTTTAACGCCCGGATGGTACTTTATGGTCATTGGCAAATCGGTCAGCGAGATGATGAAAATCAAAGCGGGCATCTCAAAGATGCTCAGACACCGGCGGTAAGCGCAAAATAGGGGCTGGTGAAAAATCCACCCCCATCGGATCGGTTATTTCAAAGAAAGCGCCTATCCCATTAAAGAATGGTCAGTAACATATAAAAGGAGGTACTATGTTTCGCAAAATCATATTTCTTTGTCTGGTGTTGATCCTGACTGCCTGCCAGGGTATGCCGATGTTTCATTTTGGCCCAACCCTCACGCCATTCCCGGATAATTTCACGGGGAAAGCCAAGGTGGGTGATTTCACCCTGACAATGAAATGCCAGGGGAGCGGAGAGCCAACCGTCATTCTGGAACGTGGACCCTGGGAAGATAGGGGTTGGACCTCTTACGACACTGTCCGGTTTAAAGAGATCACCCGTACCTGTTATTACGAAAGAATCGGAATCTCCACCTGGACTCAGGGTATTAAAGTCACCGGACCGCGCACCGTTATGGACCAGGTGAAGGACTTGCACGATCTACTCAAACAAACCGGGGTGCCGGGACCTTACATCCTGGTCAGCTTTCACCTGGCCGCTTACAACGGGATCCTCTTTACCCAACAATACCCCCAGGATGTAGCCGGGTTGGTGGCAGTCGACCCCTGGTATCCTACTTATTATGATTATTGTTTAGCCAAATTGGGGCCAGTTACCCAGTCAGATGAGAAAAAACAATTTATCGATCTTCTCAATCAATACAAAGTGGAAAAAGCTATCACTTGGGATACTCACCCCGAATGGCTGGACCAGCGCGCCAGCGATCTGGAGGTTCTCAAAGTTACCAGCTTGAAAAATGTTCCTCTGACCATTGTAGAATCGG
This sequence comes from uncultured Chloroflexia bacterium, assembly GCA_963820415.1. GTDB lineage: Bacteria > Chloroflexota > Anaerolineae > Anaerolineales > Anaerolineaceae > CAWFZT01. The sequence continues at coordinate 153,877 of CAWFZT010000011.1, forward strand.
AGACCTTTTCCAACGAACACTCGGATGCCTCGCTAGACCAGGCAGCATGGGAAGCAATCCAGCAGTCGAACAAAGACTTCTGCAAGCTGTCCAGCAAATGCCAAATGGTGAAGGTCCCCAACAGCAATTTCTTTACTGTTGTCTTTTCCAATGAAGTCGACAAGGCAATCCAGGAGTTGCATGACATGGCGAAGGAGTGATAGACGATTTGTCACCCTGAAGGAGCGCTTTTTGCGATTGAAGGGTCTGAAAGTTCGATTGAAATGCGTTTGCCCCAGGGGCAGGCTGTTCAGGGATGGAGTCCGGCCTCGATAATTGACGCCAGATGCGGCATCGCCTGGGGGTTTAACTCTCGCAGGCGCGCCGCGGCCACAAGGGCGATCCACACTTCCTGATGATCAGCCCGGGCGGGAGCCACCCGGTTGTATTCGGCCAGATAGGCGCGCTCGAACAGGCGACCGGCCTGGCGTAAGAGCCAGCCTGCCGCGCCTGTGCCGAAGGTCAGCGCGCAGCGCATCCATAGGCGGGTGACGGCCACATCCGCAGACGGGTTGCCGCGCATGCATCCTTCCCAATCGATGATCAGCGGGCCTTGGGCGGTCAGGATGATATTCTCGGGGTGGAAGTCTCCGTGGCACAATTTATCGCCGTCGGGCAGACCTTCCAATCGTTGGAGCAGGCGTTTTTTTAGATCCCCGGCCAGAAAGGTGGATGTTTCGAGGTTGCGCTGGATACGCTCGTGCTGGGATGGGAACATGGCTGCCGGGATGGCGTGCAACACTGCCTGCTGGCGAGCGAGAAGGCGCGCGTAACCCACGAGCTGAAAGGGATTGCGCTGCAAGCTCTGGATCAGGTTGGGCCCCTGGATGCGTTCAAAGACCACGCCGCGCCGCCCATTGATCTCTAGAAGTTTGACAGGTTTGGGCGCACGTACACCGAGCTGCCAGGCAGCCAGCGCATTGCGCCACTCCTGATCGGCCAGATAAGGGGGAAAGTCGGGCCGGGTAAGCTTGATCACACGCCCATCCCCCCAGGCAAATATTTCGGCTGTCCGGCCGATAGCGATGGGATGGTCGAGAGGATAGGAAATTTCAGGGTGGCCAGACATGGATTGATTAAAACACAATCTAGTTACTTTTCCATAAATTTACGCTACAATGGGGAGCACGATCTATACATCGATAGGAGAAAATAATGACCGCAAAAGCAATCGTGATCACCGGGGCCAGCAGCGGGATTGGCGCAGCGCTGGCCCTTCAACTGGCGCAGCGCGGGGACAAAGTCGTACTGGCGGCTCGCCGCCAGGCTGAGCTTGAGCAGGTAGCCAGCCAGTGCGGCCCGCAGGCGCGCTACGTGGTGACGGACGTGACGCGGCGCGCCGACGTGGAGCGGCTGCGCGATGCAGCCCTGGAGGCTTTCGGTTCCGTGGATGTATGGGTCAACAACGCCGGGCAAGGCATCGGCCGCCCAGTCCTCGACCTGACCGACGAAGATTTCGACCTGATGATGGCGATCAACGCCAAATCCGCCCTGTACGGCATGCAGGCGATTGTGCCCTATTTCAAGAGGCGCGGCGAGGGCCATTTGATAAATGTTTCTTCGGCGCTTAGCCGGGTTCCGTTCGCCAGCTATCGCTCGGCGTACAGCGCCGCCAAAGCCGCCCTCAACAGCCTGACCACCAACCTGCGCATGGACCTGCGCCGGGAATACCCTGGCGTACACGTTTCACTGGTCATGCCCCCGACGGTAAGCTCTGAATTCGCCAAAAACGCCCTGCACGGCACTCCGGCTCCTCCCGGGGCGCCAGGAGGCGTCCGGCCCGGCGCTCCAATGCAGACGCCCGAACAGGCCGCCGCGGCCATCGTCGAGCTGATCGACCACCCCCGGCCGGAGCTTTACACCAACCTCGGGCAGGCTGAAATGGTGGCGCGCTACTACGCAGACGTGGCTGCCTTCGAAGAAAATATGGGCGGGTAAAACACAAGATTTACGCCAGACGTGTCACGATCTCCTGCCAGGCGGCGGCGTACTCCCCGACCAGGTCTTTGCCCAGCTTTTGTGGGTTAGAGCCGAGCGAGGCCAGCTTGACTGCCTTGAGCAGCGCTGAAAAACCATCGTCGGGGATGGGCAGGAATTCAAGGTACTTGAAGAGCGCCTCGCGCTCAGGGCGCCCGCCGCGCAGGCCCTCGACGCAGCGGACGACGAAACCGTCTGGGATGGCTGGTACGGGTTCGGCCGGCGCTTCCGGCTCCGTAACCACCTCCGGCCCGGCGACGGCTTGCGCCTGGACGGCGCTGCCCGCTTGCTGGGCCTGGTTGAGCTGCTCGAAGGTGGCCTGGATGCCGATCTGCTGGCACTGCTGCAGGATGCCGGCGTAGGTGACCAGCACCTGCATGGCCTGCTGGTCACCTGTAGACTGGGCTTCCTGCGCCAGGCTGGCCAGGAAATCCTGAGTCTCCAGGCGAAAGAGCTGCGCCTGCCGTTTTTCGATCACCTTGCGCAAGGCATGCGGGTTCTTGGCCTGCAACAAGTCACGTACGGCGTTCATCACCTCTTTGGGCGGCTCAACCTCCTCTTCAGCAGGTTCGGGCGTTTTTCCGGAGACAGCATTCTGGACGGCCTGGATGACCACGGCATAAGGGCTGTCTGCCGGAAGCGAGGGCGGCACGTCATCCATCAAGCCCATCAGAGCGGAGAAGAATTCGATCTCGGGCTGGTAACCGCGCTGTTTGGCCTGGTTTAAATTGGTGCGCAGGACGGAGCGCCATTCGGGGCGCTTTTCAGGCGCTCGGGTCAGTACGATGACGGTGTTGGCGGCCATCGCCTGCACCTGTTCGCCGGAAAGGTGGACAGGGATCGTTTTTTGCGCCTCAGGCATCACCTGCCCCACGGCTGTTTCAGCGGCTGGGGCTACTTGGACAGCCGGCTCCACCTGGGGGTCGGCGGGCGTCTCAGGGGCAGGCGCAGCCGGCGCTGGCGGAGCGGGAGCGGGCTCAACCCTGGCGCTTACCGGAGCGACGGTGTCAATCGCAAAGCCGGCGGCCGGGGCGGTCAAGGAGGTGTACAGCACCAGCGCCCCGACCAGCCAGGCCGGGCCGCTTTCTTGCAGTTGCTGGCGCACCTGCCAGACGGCTTGTTCTACCGGAGCGCCCCTGGCCAGCTCGCCGTAAAGGGCGCGGTTCAGAAGCGCCGCGGCGTCATCTGGGATGGTAAAACGCATCCCCAACGCATAGGGCATGCCCCATTTCACCAGGGCGGATGCCAGGTTGGAAAATTCGGTCGGGGCGGGTTTGTCGGCCAAGCGTGTGCTCAAGACGAACATAAAGGCGGTATCGCCGATGCGGCTGACCAGGTCGCGCCCCTTGACCGGGGCAGGCGTCCCATCTTCTTTCTCGAACAGCAGGGCCGCCTGGCCTTCGTGGATGCTGCTGTAGCCGCTGAAATGCACCACACGCTGGCGGTGCTCAGCCAGGTGATGGCGCAGGTCGGGTAACGTCGCCGGCAGGGCGCGTTCAACCTGGGCGCGGCCGCTCAGGCTTTCTTCCAGCAGGCGCGGCTCGCCGGCCACATCCAGCGGCTTGAGCGCTTTGCCCTGGGCATCCTTGCCGGCGGGATTGGGGGCCACCGCCACCACGCGCAGGTCGGTCTGCATGGCCGGTGGGTCCTTGCGTTCGCTGGCGGCCAGGCCGCGCACGAAGGGCAGCCGGCTGGCCAGGAACCCCCCTTCCGCCCCACAGGCATACTCCCACGCCACGGCTTCCAGGCTGGTGGTAGATGCCACCAGCAGCAGGCGCTGCTTGCCAGCCGGCTGCTTGAGCTCGGAGACCAGCATGCGGCTGGCTACCGACTTGGCCGGGAAAAGGGCGTCGTAGACGGCGAGGCCGTATTCGACCGGTTTGCTAAGCGGCTGCGGCGGCCGGCCGGCGATCTTCTTGTCCGGCGTCAGGTTGAGCAAGTCGAAGGTGTGCGAAGGCTGTCCGTCGCAGGTGACAGCCACGGTCGTGCCGCTTTGCAGGGCGAGCGAAATTTCCATGGAAGAATCCTTTAGAAAAATTTAGTCGGTTCGATTATATCAGTTATTAGGTGATAGGGGTTGGTTAGTAATTGGCTATGCGCAATATCCCCTGTCGCATCGAGGAACCGGCTCGCCGGCGCGGCGACCCCGGTCTCCAAACTCGCCCGCCAGTTTATCCTACAGCAAGAGCAGCTTTTCGCCTAAAGTATTCAATTCCGATAAATATTCATCCACCGGTGGCGCACTCTCCCACCGGACGACTGCCCAATCCGCTTCGGTTACCGTACAAAGCAAACGGGCCAAGTCCGCCCGGAAAATACCAGCGGCTTTGCTTTCAGCATTTGAAATAGCCTCTTGTAACGATAAACCCATCTTGCAGCAAAATCCCCAGATATCCGCAAAATCCCTCGGCTCTTCTCGGTCAAGCAGCGCTGTAACCTTATTTGCCAGGATATTTTCGGCTGTGTCTAGACGGCCGAGGGTTGGGTGATCCACCACGATACCCACCCGGGAAGGCACATCGTTGATCATCTCGATCTTCAACGTGATATCATTGCGGATCAAATTCAAGCGGGCAAAACGCTCTTCGCGCAGCGATATCTGACTCAGCCATCTGCTTTGGTCCACCAATGCCCGTATAATTCGGTCTACCCAAAGACCAAATTGCTCATTGTCGTTTACAAATAGATCCAGATCATCCGAAAAACGATGATGAAGATACCCCCGGGAAGCTGCCGTTCCACCAGTTAAATAAAAACCGGTGTCGACCAAGCGAATGACTTTCAATACTTCATCTTGAAATGGGTAGAGGGAATCAAGAAAGAAGGAGGAGTTAGTCATGGCACAATTCGGGATGGTTCTTGGGCAACCACGAAACCAGAAAATCAAAACCGCGTTTCCGGCTTTGTGAGCGAATATACGGACGCCAGCGCGGCCAATTCTCGATCAAACGGCAAAACCCAATCAAGTCGATGATTTCTTCATAGGACGCATATTCAAGCAGGCGCCGGGCAGCCCAATCCTGGTTGAGGCGGCCAAACGTTCGTTTTCCATCCAGGATTTCTTGGAACTGTTCTGCGTCGATATCGTAATCCCAAACATAAGGAGGATGGCTGACCATATGCAATCATTTTAACATAAACGAGCTTCCATGACATCGTGTTGATCGGTTGAATGTGTGAGTTTTCGGTTCAGTGGCACGCGGTGAAGCAGATGAAGCCAGCGTTATTGACCTGTTGGTAAACCTCGAACCCGGGCGCAGTTTGATGGATTTGGGGGGCTGCTCTATGATTTGCAAATTTTATTGGGAACCAACGTGGATGTGGTTACAGAGAAAGGACTGCGTATCCGCATCCGCGAACAGGTTCTTCGAGAAGCGATTCCTCTATGAGAAGTGACCGGGAACGTTTCGTAACTGCACTGCAAAACCTATAATTTCTGGCTCAGCCGGCCATCTGGATTGGATGATACAGCTTCAGGTCTTCTCCGCCTGCGGAATTAGCGCCAGGGACCAGCTCTTCCAGCCACTGGTGCTCGCCGCTGCGGTACTGGCTGCTGCCGATCACCCACTCGTGCAGCGCCTTCCATCCCGCGGGGATACGGGCAAAAGGATCTACGAACGGGTTATGGAGCGTCTGGACAGCGTACAGGCCGCCGGCGAAATCGCAGACCGTTACCCCGGCCGAGGACTGCGCTTCCAGGGGTATGGTCAGCCAGACCTCGTAGCCTCGCAGGCCATTTTTTTGCTGTTCAGGGGTGACATCCACATCAAAGCCGAAGCGCCTCCCTGGCACACCGCCAGACTGTTTACGCCACCAATCCATGATATACTTCCACCCATCTTCTTCAGGCGATACGCTGGCCACCCGGTAGCATGCCACCCGGATTGGCTGCAGGGTTTCGATCGAGACTTCACTGGAAAGGTTGTCGTTCATTATTGATACTCCTTGAAGGTTCAGTTTGCAAAGCTTGCTTTCAGCATACCTTCCAGACGTTCCAATTTCGTCTCAAAATTTACTTTTTTTCCATTAAAGCTCCGACAAACATCTGAATTTTTGGCCCGCCAACATCGGCCTCGCACGCCGCCCAAGATAGATGTCGTATAATATTAATAAGCATCCTTTTCTCCTCCCGGCCACCAGCTAACTCTACCAAAGGCAACCACTGGATGACCCGCCTCACCATCCGTTTGTTCGGTTATCCCCAATTCCAGGTCGACGACGGTAACCCCCTAAGGGTTGAACGCCGCAAGACCCTGGCTCTGGCCGCTTACCTGGCAGTCGAGACCCTCCCGGCCCGGCCCGGCCCGGCTTGCGCCCGCGAGAACTTCTGGCTGCCCTATTGTGGCCCGAAGGCAGCCAGGAACAGGCCAGCGCCGCCCTGCGCCAGGCGCTGTGGGATTTTGGCAAATCGGCCGGGGATCAATGGATCGCCAGGAATACCCAATTCGTCTATCTCAACCCAGACGCCCAGATCTGGGTGGATGTGATCCAATTCGAAGCACTCCTCGCCCAGTGGAAAGCGGGCGTGAAGGAAAGCGGGCCGGCCATCGCCCTCCTGGAGCAAATGACCGGCCTTTACCAGGCCGATTTTCTATCTGGTTTCAATTTGCGCGACAGCCCGGCCTTCTCCGAATGGGCCACCATCCAGGCCGAGAGGCTGCGCCAGCACCAGCAGCAGGCGCTTGAAGGCCTGGTCACGTTATGCTCCCAGCAGGGCGACCACATGGCAGCGACAGCCCACGCGGCGCGCTGGCAGGCGCTCGACCCGCTCAACGAAATTGCATGCCGGGCAGGCATACGCGCCCTGGCAGAAAGCGGCCGGCGTAAAGCCGCCTTACAGCAGTACGAAGCCTGCAAAAAAGTACTCTCGGACGAGCTGGGCGTACTGCCCGAGCCCGAAACGACCCAACTCTACGAGCAGATCCGCAGCGGCGCCTTTGGCGCTGAGCCTGCCCCCCCACCCGCCCAGGCACGGCCTAGCGGTACGGTGACCTTCCTCTTCACGGACATCGAAGGCAGCACCCACTTGTGGGAACACCAGTCCGAGACGATGAAACGCGCCCATGCTCGCCACGAGACCATCCTGCGCCAAAGCATGGCCGCTTACGGCGGGTACGTCTATAAGATGATCGGGGATGCCTTTCAGGTGGCTTTTTCTACCGGCCCGGCCGCCCTCCTGGCTGCCCTGGCCGCCCAACGCGCCCTGAATGCCGAGGAGTGGGGCGAGACCTGCCGGATCAAAGTCCGTATGGCCCTGCATACGGGTGTGACCGAAGAACGCCGCGACGATTACGTCGGCCCAACCCTCAACCGGGCAGCCCGCCTTTTAAACGCCGGGCATGGAGGCCAGGTGCTTCTGAACCAGACCACTTACGAGCTGGTGCGCGAGCATCTTCCCAGCCAGATATGCCTGCGCGACCTGGGCGAACATACCCTGAAAGACCTGCTCCAACCAGAACACATTTACCAGTTGGTGGGTCCCGGTTTGCCAGCGGATTTCCCGCCGCTCAACACGGTCGACCCTCCAGCTGTCTCTTTACCCGTGCAAGTCACCCCTTTTGTGGGCCGGGAAACCGAGCTGGCTAAGATTGCCGCTATGCTGGCAGATGAGGACTGCCACCTGGTCACGCTGACCGGTATCGGCGGCAGCGGCAAGACCCGCCTGGCCATCCAGTCCGCCGGGCAGTGCCAGGCCTTGTTCCACGGGGTGTACTTTGTCGGGCTGGCGTCCGCCACCACAACAGACGCCATGGTTTCCATGCTGGCCGAGGCGCTCAAGCTGTCGTTCTATGCCCCGCGCGGCAGCAGCCTGACCTCCGAAGATACAAAGGTGCAATTGTTGAACTATCTGGGCCTGGGAGGGAAGAAAATGCTGTTGGTGCTGGATAACTTCGACCGGTTGACCGGCGAGGCGAGCTTTTTGATGGAACTCTTGAATGCCGCCCCGGGGGTCAAACTGTTGGCTACCTCACGCGAGCGCTTGAACTTGGCCGGCGAATGGGTCTTGCAGGTATCCGGCCTTGCGTTCCCGGGTCGAGAAGCGGCCGAACTGGCCTCCCAATATGCCGCCGTGCAGTTATTCGTGGAAAGTGCCCAGCGCAGCGCCCCTTTTACCCCTATTCCGGCGGACTGGCCGGCCATTGCCCGCATCTGTCAATTGGTCGAGGGCGTGCCCCTGGCGGTGGAAATGGCTGCAGCGTGGCTGAAAATGTTATCCTGCCAGGAGATTGCTACCGAAATCGAGTACGACCTGGATTTCCTGGCAGCCACCTGGCGCGGTATGCCGGAAACCCAGCGCACCTTCCGCTCCATTTTCGAGCATTCCTGGCGCTTGCTATCGGATAAGGAACGTGAAGTTTTTTGCCAGTTGTCCATCTTCGAAGGGGGCTTTACCCGTCAGGCCGCCCTGGAGGTGGCCACCGCACCTTTGCTCGTGCTGGCCGCCTTGTGTGATAAGTCGCTCGTTCGGCGCGCCGGAGATGGCGCTTCCGGGCGCTTCGAAGTCCACCCGGTGTTGAAGCAGTATGCCGCCGAACAGTTGGCCGCGCAGCCTGTGCTGCGGGCCGAGGCGCTGTCGCGGCATGCCCACTACTACAGCGGCTGGCTGGAGCATATGAATGAAAAGCTCAAAGGCCGCGAGCAGGCCAGCGCCCTGGTTGCGATGCGCCTCGAGGCGCAAAACTTGCTTGCCGCCCTGCGCCAGCTCACCCGCGAACGCGATTACGCCCGCCTCCAGCGGGCCGTTACCGCCGCGATCCTCTACTATGAGATGAACAACCAGCGCACCGAGTTCCAGGAGATCATCCGCCTGCTGGGCGAAGCGCAGGTCATCCTCAGCCCGGCTTCCGCAAGCGATCGACAGGCTGAGACGGATCCCGCCCGGGCAGAGCTGCTGCCCCTGCTGCTGGCGGCCTTACGCCGTTTTACCAGCCAAACCAGCACGGACGAGGAGAAACTGCGTTCTTTGCAGGAGGAAAGCCTGCGCCTGGCGCGGCAGTTACCCGACTGCCAGGCCAAAGGTTTCACCCTATTGCTCGACAGCATCGGGACGGGCATCCTGTCTGCCCGCCAAAACGTAGAACTGGCTATGGAATGCGTGGCCATGTTCGAGCGCCTGCACGACCCGTGGGGCAAAGCCCTGGCGCGGTTGATCGCTGGGGATACAGCTAACTTTACCGGGGTGGATATCAGTCTCGGCCGCACCTGTTACCAGTCCAGCCTGGAAGCTTTTTCCAGGCTGGGGAACGCCTGGGGCCAGGCTATGTGCCTGACGGGACTGGCACAGGTCGAGCTTACGGCAGGTCATCTGCAGGAAGCCTATCAACTGGCAAGCCAAAGCGAAGAGATTTACGAGCAGATCGACAATCCGGAGCGTACGTTTCTCAATCGCCACATCCTGGGGGAGGCCAGCGAAAAAATGGGGGCAGTCGAGCAGGCCCGCCATTTCTTTGAGGCGAACCTGGCTTTTTCGACCGTTGTTGGCGACATTTCCAGGCAAACCTTTTACCGCGGCCGCCTGGAAACGCTTGGCAAAAATATGCCTTGATCCCCTGAATTGACAAATTTGGTACAATTCAAGTATGGAACCCTTACCCCTGATTGCCATTACCCTGGGCGACCCGGCCGGGATCGGGCCGGAGATCGTCCTCAAAGCCCTGCGCTCGGCTGAAATTTACGGCCTCTGCCGCCCGCTGGTAGTCGGCGACCGGCGCATGCTCGAGCGCGCCGCCGGCATCCTGGGCCAGGCGCCGCCCGACTTCGAGCTGGCCGGCGCGAACCCCGGCCTGGCGCACTACGAAGCCCAGCGGTTGACCCTGCTGGATTTGCATAACGCCGACCCACAGGATTGCCCGGTCGGGCAGATCAGCGCCGCCGCCGGGCAGGCGGCGGTCGAATATGTCTGCTCGGCCTGCGACCTGGCGATGGCAGGGCAGGCCGCCGCCGTGGTGACCGCCCCGCTCAATAAGGCCGCCATGCAACTGGCCGGTTTCCACTATGCCGGGCATACCGAGCTGCTGGCCGAGCGCACCCACGCCGGCAAAGTCAGCATGCTGCTGGTGGGGCCCAAGCTGCGCGTGATCCACGTCAGCACGCACGTCGCCCTGGCCGAAGCCATCCGCCTGGTGACCCGTTCACGCGTGGAAGAGGTGATCAGCCTGGCCAACAATGCCTGCCGCGCCCTGGGCATCCCTCACCCGCGCATCGCCGTGGCCGGCCTCAACCCACACGCCGGCGAAGGCGGCCTGTTCGGCCACCAGGACAATGAGCAGATTATCCCGGCCGTGGAGGCCGCCCGCGCCCACGGCCTGCAGGTCAGCGGCCCGCTGCCCCCCGACACGGTCTTCCTGCGCGCCGGGCAGGGCGAATTCGACATCGTGGTGGCCATGTACCACGACCAGGGCCACATCCCGATGAAGCTGCTGGCCTTCGACAATGGGGTGAACGTCAGCATCGGCCTGCCAATCATCCGCACCTCGGTCGACCACGGCACCGCCTTCGACATCGCCGGGCGCGGCCTGGCGCGGCCAGACAGCCTGCTGGCCGCCATCCAGGTGGCCGTGCAAATGGTCAACGCCCGGACGGCAGGCCGCCTGTGAGCCCCCAGGTCGTGTCGATCCCCTACGGCGCCGAGGAGCTGCGCTTCGAAGTGCCCGATTCGCACCCACTGGCGGTGCTTATTCCACATTTTGATAGGGAGGCAGCGTCGCTGCCTCCCTATCAAAATGTGGAAATTGAAATTCGCCGGGCGCTGGACGAGCCAATCGGAGCAGACCGGTTGGCGCAGGCCGCAAAAGGCGCCCGCCGGGTGGTCATCCTGGTGGACGACCTGACCCGCCCCACCCCGCAGGGCGCCATCCTGCCCATCCTGCTGGACGAGCTCAATCAGGGCGGCGTGAGCGACGAACAGGTCACCCTGCTGATCGCCCTGGGCACGCACCGCCCGATGACCGCCGGTGAAATCCGCCAGCGTTTCGGCGAGCAGGTCACCCGCCGCGTGCAGGTGCTGAACAATCCCTGGCAGGATCCCGCCCAGATGGTCGACCTGGGCCTGACCCCCAACGGCACACCCGTGCAGGTCAGCCGGCTGGCGCTGGAGGCCGGTTTCCTGCTAGGTGTGGGCAGCATCGTTCCGCACCACATCCCTGGTTTTTCGGGCGGGGCCAAGATCGTCCAACCCGGCATTACCGGCGCCTCCACCACCGGCGCCACCCACCTGCTCAGCACGCGGGCCCGCCGCTCGTACCTGGGGCTGGTAGAGAACCCGGTGCGGGCCGAGATGGAATGGATCGCCGACCGGGTGGGGCTGAAAGCCATTTTCAACACCGTGCAGGGGCCGGATGGAAGCCTGGCTGGCGCCTTCTACGGCGAGCCGCGCCTGGCCTTTCGCCGGGGGGCCGCCCTGGCGGCGCAGGTATGGGGCGCCACAGCGCCCTTCCAGCCTGAGATCATCGTGGCCGGCTCACATCCCTGCGACATCGAATTCTGGCAGGCGCACAAATCGCTCTACCCGGCCGACATGCTGCTCAAAGACGGCGGAACGCTCATCCTGGTCACGCCCTGCCCGGAAGGGGTCTCGGTGATGCACCCCGAGGTGCTGGAGTACGCCGGGCTGCCGCCGGAGGAAATCCTGGCCCGCATCGAGAGCGGCGCCATCCCGGACGTGGCCGCCGGAGCGCTGGCGTTGGCCTGGGCCAAGGTGCGTCAGCGCCTGCACATCAGCCTGGTGAGCGGCGGGATTGCCCCGGCTGCGGCGCAGGGGCTGGGCTTCCGGCCCTTCTCCAGCCTGGAGGAAGCCCTGTCAGACAGCTTCCGGCGGCATGGGGCGCAGGCCAGCCTGGCCGTGCTGCCCTACGCCCCGGATACGTTGCCGATTGTAGATTTCTGATTGTAGATTTCTGATTTTAGATTGATGATTTCTGATTGTTGATTGCAGACGTTTCTAATCTTCAATCAACAATCAGCAATCTGAAATAAAACGCCTAGCTCTGTTCGCTACACAGCCGAAATGACACCTCACCTGGTTATCCTTGCCGACGATCTGACCGGGGCAGCCGACGCCGCCGCCAGTTTTGCCCAAGCCGGGCTGCGCACGGTGGTGGCGCTGTCCCTGGCAGAAGCCGGGTTTTCAGAAAAAAACCCGGCTTCCTTTGAAGTATTAAGCCTCTCCACCGACAGCCGCCAGGTAGAGGCGGACGAGGCTGCCCGGCGCGTGCGCCAGGCGGTGGACTGGCTGCGAAAAAAATGGGTTCGAAAGACCTGGGACCTTTTTCTACAAAAAGATCAACTCGCTGCTGCGCGGCCACCCGGCGGTCGAGCTGGCCGCCATGTTGGACGCCCTGGGGTTCGACCGGGCACTGGTCGCCCCGGCCTTCCCGGCCCAAGGCCGCCTGACCCTCGCCGGCCAGCAGGTGATCGGGACAGGCCGCGCTGCCCGCCAGATCGACCTGGGCGAAGTTTTCGGCTTGCCGCCCGGCCCCGGCGCAGAGCCCCAGGCCAACCTGTCAGAATACACTGGCTGCCGTTAGGTCAGGTACGCCAGGGGTGGTTGGCTGACCAGCCCGGTCTCTATATCGCCGACGCCGAGAGCGAAGCCGACCTGGAGGCGCTGGCGCACAGGATGGCGGAGCAGGGCTTCCACCTGGCCTGCGGCTCGGCCGGGCTGGCACGCGCCCTGCAAAGGGTAGCCTTCCATCCGGCAGGCCGCACTCCCCCAGCCAGTCGGCTGGCCAGGGCACGCCTGGCGGCGCGGCCAGTGTTGGTGGTGGCCGGCAGCCGCGCCCCGGCCCTGGCGCGCCAGGTCGAGGCCGCCCGCCGGTCAGGCATCCGCGTGGTGGTACCCGCCCCTCCTTCCTGGAGGAAGCGACTTTCCGGCCGGAAGAGCTGGCTTATGCGCTGGCCCTTGCAGGGACGCTGCGCAGTGGGCAGCCCGCCATCCTGACCACGGCCGGCCTGCCCCTTTCGCCCCTGGGCGACGAGCAGGTCGCCGGGCGCCTGGCCGCCGTGGCAGGTTGGTTGGTCGAAGCCGGGCTGGTGGGCGGGCTGGTGATGACCGGCGGGGATACCGCCGCGGCGGTCTGCCGGCGCCTGGGAACCAGCCTGATCGAGCTGCACGGTGAGCCTCTGCCGGGCATTGCCGCCGGGGTATTGCTGGACGGGCCCCACGCCGGTCTGCCGGTGATTACCAAAGCCGGAGCGTTCGAGTGTGATTTGAAAATGCTGATTGAAGATTTTTGATTGTAGATTGCTGATTTTTGATTGTGGCCAAATCCAATCCTCAATCAGCAATTATCAATCATCAATCATCATATATCACGTTCCTGGGGATGCATAGATTACCTCTCGGCTGTTCAGGATGTTACGCTTACGAAATGGGTTGCGTAAACCCTCACGTTCAACCAGGTTTACCAGGTCGCCCAAATATTTTCTGCAACTCATCCTGCATCGTGACCAGATCGAACAAACTCCATGGCGCGGCAGGATTGAATGAAACCAGTACATCCACATCGCTATCTGGTCGAAAATCATCCCGCAGCACTGAACCGAACAAAGAAAATTCATTGACTTGCCAGCGCTGGCAGAATTCGACCACTTGATTGATGGGAAAATCTATCCTGGAGGTAACCATCTGCTATTCATTCCTACAATAAGTTTACTACATTTGTCAATCATCGCCCCAATTTTAGTTCTCTGGGAATAGCCGTGGTGAACTCCCAGATTTTGGGGTGTCATGATACCCCAAAATCTGGGGACCTTCCACTTTTTATCAGGGGAACGCAGTTGAAACCCATTTATTCGCCAATCAGGCCGAGCGAGAACCTTCCGGGTTCCACAAGTCCCAACACAGTTTACAAGACGCCTTGTAAACCGTATTTTTCGTCTTGAAAAGCATACAGCAGTCTCTTGTAACCGGGAAAACAAGGTTTTTTTGGAATAGCCGTGGTGAACTTCCACAGTAAATCCCAAAGAGCCAAAACAAGGGCGTAAAGTGGGGAACCAAATAAAAAAAGCAGGAAAGAGCCGTAAAAACCGGACAGTCTGATAAAATTCTAGGTATGCCTCGCCAATCCACTCCCCTCGGACGATTCTGGCCGGCAGTGCTGGGCCTGTTCTCGGCCATCAGCCTGGCCGGGCTGGCCGCCCTGGCTCGCCTACCGGCGGACCCCGAAAAGGCGCTCGCCCTGGGTTTCTCGGCCAGCCGGCTGGCGTTGATCATCGCACTGCTTGGCCTGGCGTTGGCCTGGGCCGGCATGGGGCTGGCCGCCTGGCGCACGCCTGGCGCGGCCTGGTTCGAGGTTGGTCGCCGCCCCAGGCTGTGGGATGCTGTCCTGTTGGCCGCCCCGCTGCTCGCCCTGGCTGCCCAGGCGCCCTTGGCAGTCCTATGGGGACTGTCACAGCACGGCGAAAATTACCGCTACCTGGCTTATGCCCAGCGCCTGCAGCCCGTGCTGGACGTGCTCAGTTTGACCGGCCTGCTGCTCTTCACCTGGCTGGCGCTGCTGCGCCGGGCGGAACTGGCCGCCGCTCGCCCGCTGGCCATCGCCCTGCTCTGGCGCGCCGCCATTATCTGGCTGATTTTCGGCGGTCTGGCCGTCTTTGTCGCATTCACACGCATCGGGGTTACCCCCGAACTGACCGGCTCGTGGGGCAATCCGGCCGTGCCCTTCCTGGAATGGCAGGTTGGCCTGGCCTGGCTGCTCGGCAGCCTGCTCCTGCTGGCAGAAGCCCGGGCGCCTGCCTTCTTTCGCAGGGCGCGCAAACACATGGATGTCTACATCGGCCTGGCTATCTGGTTAGGCGCTGCCGTCCTGTGGCTGAGCCAGCCGGTCCAGCCGGCTTACTTCGCCACACCGCCGCGCCCGCCCAACTACGCCATCTACCCATATTCGGATGGGCTGACCTACGCCCAGTATGCGCAGAGTATCCTGATCGGCAACGGCTTCATGGGCGACGATATCCCCTCCCGGCCGCTATATATCGTCTTCTTGGCCGGGCTGCACGCCCTGGTTGGGCAGGATTACAGCCGGGTGATCGCCCTGCAAACGCTGGCGCTGGCCGCCTTCCCACTCAGCCTGTACTTGCTTGGCAAGGAGCTGGGCAGCCGCCCGTTGGGCCTGGCTGCCGCCCTACTGGTGGTCTTACGCGACCTGACCTCCAACCAGGTTGCCCCTTTCACCAATGACCTGACCTACTCCAAGCTGTTCTTCTCCGAGCTGCCAGCGGCCCTGATGCTCAGCCTGTTCGCCTGGCAGGCCGTGCGCTGGATACGGCGCCCCGAGCAGGCCCGCCTGGCGCCCCTGCTGGCCGGGGGCCTGTTGGGCCTGGGCATGCTGGTGCGGACACAAAGCGCCATTGCCCTGCCGGTAGTGATCTTGGCAGCATGGCTGGCGATCAAAAAGCCCCGCATCGCCCTGCGTGGATCGCTCCTGCTGCTGGCTGGGGTGGCGCTGGCGATAACGCCCTGGTTGTGGCGCAACTGGCGCCTGACCGGCGGCCTGGTTTTCGACAACCCGGCCTCCCAGACCATGGTGCTGGCCCAACGTTACAGCGGGCTGAATTTCAACGACGTCATCCCCTATCTGCCGGGGGAAACCGACAGCCAGTATTCGCGGCGCATGCTGCAGATTGCCCTGGACGGCATCCGCCGCGACCCCGGCCGGGCTCTGCACACAGCAGCCAACCACTTTCTGAACAATGAGATCGACAATGTGCTGCTCCTGCCGCTGCG
Source organism: uncultured Chloroflexia bacterium (assembly GCA_963820415.1). Taxonomy (GTDB): domain Bacteria; phylum Chloroflexota; class Anaerolineae; order Anaerolineales; family Anaerolineaceae; genus CAWFZT01. The sequence continues at coordinate 169,619 of CAWFZT010000011.1, forward strand.
CAGCGATCTGCTCAGCCTGTCAGAACTGTGGCAGCCCACCCGAGCCTTCTGGCAGGACTGGAACGGCCAGCCTTCCTCCGGCCAGGCGGTTTTGCTGGCGGCCTACCTGGTGCTGCTCGGCCTGGGATTGGCGGCCTGCTGGCGGAAAGCCGGCTGGGCCGGGCTGCTCCCACTGGGCATAAACCTGGGCTACAACCTGTGGACGGGGTTGTTCCAAAGCTCTGGCGCGCGTTTCCTCGTCCCGGCCGACTGGACTGCAACGATCTATTTCGCCGCCGGGCTGGTAACCCTTTCCGGCAGCATGCTGCTGTTGTTGTCCCGCACACGGCAGGGGATGCTGGATTACCTGGGCAGCACTATGCCGGACCGCAGGGGAAGGTCTGAGCATTGGGATGATGCAATTGAACGCCCAAACAGACCCTCCCCTACGTGGGTCAGGGGCATCCTGACTGGCCTGATCATCTTAGCCCTCGGCTCCAGCCTGCCGCTGTCCGAACACCTCTTGCCCCAACGCTACCCACTCGCCAGCCGGGAGACGATCCTGGCCCACCTATCGGCCTCAGATGCACTGCACCAGACGCAGGCCCTGGCCCAGGAGCCGGGCGCGCTGGTCCTGCGCGGCCGCGCCATCTACCCGCGCTACTACGCCGCCGGCGAAGGCGAGCCGCAGTCGGCTAAAACCGGCTACGCGGCCATGCCGCAGGCGCGCCTGGTGTTCTTCTTGCTCGGCCAGACCAACAGCCTGGTGGTGCTTGCCCTGCCAGAGTCGCCGGCATTCTTCCCTAACACGGCCGACGTGACCCTGATCGGCCTAGCGCGCAAAGGTTACATTCAGGCTGAGGCGGTGCTGGTCGAAACTCCGCAAAAATCTGCGTTATATTTAGGGTCGAAAGGAAATTAACGATGAAAAAGATCGGTATTCTCAACCAGCCCATTTCAGCGGTGATCGCCGGACTGGGGCACACGGATATACTGGTCATCGCCGACGCCGGACTGCCTATCCCACCGGAGGTCGAGCGCATCGACCTGGCGCTGGTGCAGGGCATACCCGGCTTCCTGCAAACTGTGGAAGCCGTGCTGCTCGAGATGAAGGTGGACAAAGTCATCGTAGCCAACGAAACTGACGACAATAGCCCACATATCGCCGAGGGACTGAAGGCGCTGCTGCCCGGGGTGCCTTTTGAATGGGTCAGCCACGCCCGCCTCAAGGAGCTGACCCACGCAGCCGTGGCGGTCATCCGCACCGGCGAATTCACCCCCTATGCCAACGTGATCCTGGTGTCGGGAGTGACGTTCTAGGCACGCCGTTTGCGGAAGGGCGCCAGCAGGAAGCGGCCCATGATCCTGGCGCCGGTCGTCCACTGGATGCGCGCCCCGTTGCGGGTATTCTCCAATACCCGGCGGGCGATCCACGGCGCCACAATCTCGACCGGGGAAGTCAGGATATCAAAAATCTTTTTGTCGTGCGCCCATTCTTCCGGCCGGTCGACATACTGGCCAACGATCATATCCGTTAAAATCATGCCGGGTTGGATGGCGCCCACGATCACCGGCGTGCCCTCTGTCTCCAGCGCCAGCGCATCGTCGAAATAGCGCAGGGCGGCCTTGGAGGTACCGTAGACGGATAGCCCCTTCACCTTGCGCCCGCCGCTGCTGCCCAGGCCCTCCAGGTTATACAGAGCGCCGTGCCCCTGGCTGCGCATGCCGCGCAGCGCCACGCTGCTGCCGTACATTGAACCAATCACATTCGTCTCGATCACGCCGCACACATCTTGCGGGCTCAAATTCCAGTAATCACAGCGCCGGTTGGAAACCCCGGCGTTATTGATCCATATATCGACGACGCCAAAGCGGGCGCAGGCCGCCTCCCACAGGGCCTGCAGCTCCTCGATATGGGTGACGTTGCAGGGAAAACCTGCTACGCGAACACGCCTGGCCTTATGGCGGGCAGCCAGGGCGGCTGTCGCCTGGTCGACGGATGCCTGGGCGCGCCCGCTGATCGTCACCTGGCAGCCCAGGGCCAGGAAGGCATCCGCCAGGCCAAAACCGATCCCACGCGTGCTACCGGTAATTACAACAGACTTCATATGTGCTCCATTACTACCTCTGAACTGGGATTGATTTTACCCTAACCCAGGCGGGGTTATAATAATCGGGTAAAGATGTCTCCTGAAAATTTGCTCGCCATCGACTGTGGTACCCAGAGCGTGCGCGCCCTGCTGTTCGACCCGCGCGGCCGGCTGCTGGCCAAAGCGCGCATCCCCATCCAGCCCTATTTCTCCACCGCCCCCGGCCTGGCCGAACAGCACCCGCACGTCTTCTGGAACGCGGTCTGCCAGGCCTGCCAGAACCTGTGGACTCAGCCGGGCGTGGATAAGGCCAGCCTGGCCGCCGTTGCGCTCACCAGCCAGCGCGCCACGGTGTTCAACCTGGATAAGGACGGCCAGCCGCTGCGCCCGGCCATCTCCTGGCTCGACCAGCGCCGCACCGAAGGTCTGCCGCCGGTCAAGGGCCTGTGGGGTTTGGCGTTTGCCCTGGCCGGGATCAGCGAGACGGTCGCCTACCTGCAGGCTGAGGCTGAATGCAACTGGATCCGTACCTACCAGCCGGAAATCTGGCAAAAAACCTACAAATACATGCTCACCTCGGGCTACCTGACCTACCAGCTCACCGGTAAATTCGTCGATTCGGTCGGCTGCCAGGCGGCCTACATCCCCTTCGACTACAAAACCCAGACCTGGGCCGCTCCCGGCGATTGGAAATGGCTGGCCGTGCCGATGGACCCTGCCAAACTGCCCGACCTGACCCCGCCCGCCGGCCTGCTGGGCGAGGTCACCCCCCAGGCAGCCGCAGCGACCGGCATCCCGACCGGGCTGAAGCTGATCGCCGCCGCCGGCGACAAGGCCTGCGAGGTAATTGGCTCCGGGGCGCTCGATTCGCACATCGGCTGCCTGAGCTACGGCTCGGCCGCCACGATCAACACCACCCACAAACGCTACATCGAGGTCATCCCGCTCATCCCGCCCTACCCGTCCGCCGTGCCGGGCATGTACAGCCTGGAAATCCAGATCTTCCGCGGCTATTGGATGGTCAACTGGTTCAAGCAAGAGTTTGGGCTGCGCGAAATGGAGCTGTCCGAGCAGACCGGGGTGGAGACCGAGCAGCTTTTCGACGAGCTGGTGCGCTCAGTCCCGCCCGGCTCGCAGGGCCTGGTGCTGCAGCCTTACTGGTCGCCGGGCATTCGCCATCCTGGGCCGGAGGCGCGCGGCTCGATCATCGGCTTCGGCGACGTGCACACGCGCGCCCACATTTACCGGGCCATCCTGGAAGGGGTGGCCTACGCCCTGCGTGAGGGCGCCGAGCGCACCAGCAAACGCAGCGGCGTGCCCATCCGCGAGCTGCGCGTGGCGGGCGGCGGCAGCCAGAGCAACGCCGCCATGCAAATCACCGCCGATATCTTCGGCCTGCCTGCTTCCCGACCCCATGTATATGAAGCCTCCGGGCTAGGCGCTGCCATCGATGCGGCGGTGGGGGCCGGCATCCATCCGGATTTCGAGACGGCGGTCAAGGAAATGACCCACCTGGGGGAAACTTTCGAACCCGATCCCAAGGTGCACAAGATCTACGACCAGCTTTACGACCAGGTTTATTTGAAGATGTACGACCGGCTCAAGCCGCTGTACAAGAAGATGCGCGGGATAAAGTAGGATAGGCGACGGTGATGGGGATTGCTTCGCCGAAGACGGCTCGCAATGACAGGCAAAAGCGGGTAAGCTTTAGGCCAGCTTGAGCTCTGTTTCCACGCAGGCAAACTCGGCCTGGATGCGCTCGATCATCCCTCCCGCGCCCTCCAGTTTGCCGGTTATGGCGGCCTGCTCCAGCTCGAAGCACAAGCCGCTCAGGCGAGAAGCTCCCACTTGGCTGCTGTTGCCCTTGAGCGTGTGCGCCGCCCGGCGCAGGTCATCCAAATTGCCGCATTCAACTGCCTGGCGCATGTCCTGGATCAGCAAAGGCGAATCCTTCAGGTAGAGGGTAACCAGCCCGGCCACCATCTGCACGCCTTCCTCGCCCATCAGCTCCCCAAACTCGGCCAGCACGGCGCGGTCGATGCGCCCAGACGTGGCGGCGGGCTCGGTCGGCGGGGCGGCCACAGCTCCCGCAGCGGGATCAGCCGGCTGGCGCACGTCGTGCATATGCACTTCGTGCATTAAAACCCGCACCAGGTCTTCGAGGCGGATCGGCTTGCTGATGTAGTCATTCATACCTGCCAAAAGATATCTTGCGCGGTCGCCCTGCAGGGCGCCGGCGGTCATGGCAATGATGTGCGGCTGCTGTCCGGCCGGGATCTGCTGACGGATCAGGTGTGTGGCCTGCATTCCATCCATCTCGGGCATCTGCCCGTCCATCAAAACCACGTCGTAAGGCTGACGGTGAAGAGCGTCAATGGCTTCCTGGCCGTTGGCCACCACATCCGCCCGGTAACCAATGCGTCCAAGCAGGCTGAGCGCCACCTTCTGGTTCACGGCGTTATCTTCGGCCACCAGGATGCGCAGCGGGTGAAGGCGGGCCATCTGGTGGTCGAACTGCGCCTGGGAAGCGGCGTATTCCTTTTCCGGCACCTCCCTACGGGCGATTACCCCCACCAGGATATTGTAAAGCTGCGAAGGCTTGACCGGCTTGGTCATAAAAGCGGCAAAATCCAGGTTGTCCTTGATCCTGGTGGGGGTACACACCAGGATATCGCGGTAGCCCAACGATGTAAGCAGAACCAGCGGCAGCGTCTGGCCGGCCTCTTCCTTACGGATGGCGTTGGCCAGGGCTACCCCGTCCATGCCCGGCATCTGGTAATCCAGCACGGCCGCGTCAAAACTGGCCCCCTGGTGAAACAGGGCCAGCGCCTCGGGACCGGAGGTAACCGCCGACGCCTGCATGCCCCACGACTGGGCCTGGCGCAGCAAGATCTGGCGGTTGGTGGAATTGTCATCCACAATCAACAGTTTCTTTTCCGCCAGGTCTGCCAGCCCGCTTTCGGCGCCCACCGGCTGCAAGCCGTGCTGATCGGGGGCGGCCTGGGCCAGGATGGTGAAGTGGAAGGTAGAACCCTGCCCGGGTTCGCCGGCGCTTTCCACCCAGAGCGTGCCGCCCATCAGCTCGCACAGGCGCTTGCTGATGGCCAGCCCCAGGCCGGTGCCGCCAAAGCTCCGGATGGTGGAAGAGTCTACCTGGCTGAAGGATTGGAATAACCGGCCAATTCGATCGGGCGGGATGCCCATGCCCGTATCATGCACGGCAAAGTGGAGCTGGTACTGGTCGTGTTCGACGGGCTGGCCGCTCACCGACACTACCACTTCGCCCTCGTCGGTGAATTTGACCGCATTGCTGAGCAGGTTGACCAGGATCTGGCGCAGGCGGGTGACATCGCCAAAGACAAACCTGGGCAGACCGTCTTCAAGCGAGCAGGCCAGCTCGAGTTTTTTCTCGGCGGCGCGCGGGGCGATCAAGTCCAACCCCTCCTCGATGCAGCGCCGCAGCTCGAAGGCCTGGTTTTCCAGATCCATCTTCTGCGCTTCGATCTTGGAAAAGTCCAGGATATCGTTGATCAGATCCAACAGCACTTCCCCACTGGTGCGGATCGTCCCGGCAAAATCGCGCTGCTCGGCGCTCATCTCGGTGTCCAGCAGCAGGCCGGTCATGCCGATAATGGCGTTCAAGGGCATGCGGATTTCGTGGCTCATGTTGGCCAGGAACTGGCTCTTGATCTGGCCGGCCTTTTGCAACTCCAGGTTGGCCGCTTCCAGCTCGGCGTGGGCAAGCGCCAGGGCTTCCTCGGCCTGTTTGCGCTCGGTAATATCCTGCAGCATGCCCATCATATGCGCTGATTTAGCCGGGCCGGAAGAAACGAAATCACCCCGGTCCTGCACCCAGCGATAAGAGCCGTCTTTGTGCAGGATGTGATACTGCATGTCGTAACTGGACAGGTTGGCCTTGGCGCGCGCCCAGGTCCAGACAGCCTCACTGCGCTCTTCGGGATGGATCAGTTCGGTCCACCGGTCCACACCCCCCTGCATTTCAGCCGGCGAGTAACCCAGCACCTCAGGCAGACTGCTGCCCCAGATCATATTACCGCTGTCGAGGTCATTTTCATAAACAAGCTGGCGGGAGGCGGCGATGACCAGGTTATAGCGGTTCTTCCATTCAGCCATTTCTTCTTGAGCTTTTTTGCGCTCGGTAACGTCCTGCAGCGTCCCCAAAATCTGCGCCGGGCCGCCGCTCTGGGCGCGCCGAACCCCCTGGGCCCTGGCCGTCACGTAACGCATGACGCCGTCCGGCCGGATCAGGCGCATTTCCAGCTCGTAAGCGCTGCCACTCTCCTGGACGGCTTGTTGATTTAATGCATTGAACCTGGCCCAATCCCTGGGATGGAAATAGCGGTGCAGGTCGGCGTAGGCCGGCGCGCCGTTCCTGGCGCTGACGCCGAAGATGCGGAACATCTCTTCCGACCAGGTCATCTGCTCAAGCTCCGGCAGGTAGGTCCAACTGCCAATGTGGGCGATTTTTTGGGCGGCGGAGAGACTTTTTTCGCTGGCCTCGATCTGCTGCGCCGTGGCAGCCATGCGCTCGCGGGCGATGAAAAAGCCAACGAACAACAAAGTGATCAGCAAGGTGATGCTGATCCCAGCCAGGCGTGCTTTTCCCACCGCCATCTGCCAGTCAGCGGCGTTGATATCCGCCTCGAGCACCTGCATCACCTGCCCGGTGGAGGGGTCGAGCAGCGGGACAAAGGCGGAGATGAATGAGACCCCTCCATCGGTATAAGGGCCCACCACCGCCGGCTGCCCGCTGGCAAAGACAGTGAACAGGGCCTGGGGAGGCCGGTTGTAAGGAACGCCAGGGCCGGCGTGTTTGGGGTCGCCGCTGGCAATCGAATCCACCGTGAAGATGATCCTGCCCTCGTTTTGCGCGGTTAAATACAGCCAGCGGATGTGCGAGGTGGCCTGGTTTATTTGGATCAGCCGGGCGCGCAAAGCGTTGTATACCGGCAGGCTGGCGTCGGTTGGCCGGCCGGTCAACTGCCTTACCTGGCTGGTGTCGAGAGATGCGCCGGCCACTTGGGCCAGGTTGAGGATGTCGCCACGCGTGCTCTGGTCGGCATCCCTGCCAAGCAGCTCGGTGAGCAGCCAGCCGCCAGTCAACACGACCAGCAGCATCAGCAGAAACTGCATGGAATATTTTGATTTAACCTCCTCGCCCACCTCAGGCAGGGCTGAAAGGGTAGTCTGCCGGGAATAGCTCCACACGGCAGCCGTGATCGCCATCGCCAGGATGGCGCACACCAGTTGGATGGGCACGCCCGTCACCTCCTGGAAGGCGGTTTGGTTAATCAGGGAGGCGGGCAGGAAGGGCGCGGCGGGCGTAATCACGCCGGCGGCCACGGCGTAGACGGCCAGCAGGATGGATGCCGCCCGCATAGCGGGCAGGCTGCGGCGGTTTTCCTGCTTGATTTTGGAGAGCTGGAAAACGGTCCAGGCCGCCCACAGGCCGCCGGTCAGCCCGAAGGCGTAGCGGGCGGCGGCATTCAGCCCGGCAATGCCAACCGGCAGCGCCGGCAGGAGGCACACCAGCAGGGGAAAATAAATCCACCTGCCCGGGCCTTTGCCCTTCAACTGGCGCAGGCCCTCGCGACCGAACTCGAGCAGCAAGATGAACGAGACGGTCATCAGCGCCAGGCGCATCGCTGAAAAAACCGGGCTGTCCCCCTCGCTCTGCGCCAGCATTTCCTGCCACTGGTTGATCCCCTGGGTGAAGCCAAAGCCGGCCAGCCAGATCCAGGGCAGGCGCCGCCCGGGGTCGCGGCGCATTTCGAGGCAGACTGCCGACAGCAGGATAAACACTAAACCGTAGAAGAAGAGAATATAATCCAACTGCTGCTGGAAAAATTGCGCCGTCATACAGTAAAGCCTTTCGTTCTATCTAGCATGCCCACACCCCATTCTCCAATATAGCACGTTTGGGCGCAGGTTAACCTTACATAGACTTTATAGTTACCGCCGCTGCTCGGCCCTTGTTTGCGCCCTCTCTACCCACCAAACCAGCCTAGCTTTAGTTTGACAAAGGCGGTGAGAACTTCAAATTCATTAATGTGCAGTTTGTGTGCCAAACTATGCAATATTTCCTTCATAGGGGGTTGGTCCAAGTCAAGCCTCCCGGAAATCAAGCCAACCCGGCTTCTGGCTAACCCGGCCCCGCCAGCGATTGAAATCGCTCCCCCAAAGCCAGCGATTGAAATCGTTGGCTGGGAAAAACCCAAGAGAGGAATTGTCCCCCAAAAACGGGGATATTATTCCGCGAAAAAAACAACGCGAAACAATTCGATATTCGCGGGCGGCTGGCCGCATGCGCGGAAGCCTGTGCTCGAGGGGGTTGAGGTTGCGGAGGGGGGCATGAGGGGGTGTGTCGGGCATGGGTGGTGGCCTTCCTTAGATGCATGCAAGCAAGCTGTGGCTCGAACCAAAAATAGAATAGGTGTTCTATATTCTATTGTAGCAGGGTTGGGGAGAATGTCAACTGCATTAATGTGCAGTTTTGGGAGCAAATTGTGCAGTTTTTCCTTCATAGGTAGCGGGCCAAGTCAAACCCTAAAGATTTCCGAAAAACTTTAGGGTTTGCAGCCTGCCGGCCATCACGATAACCCGGCTTCTGCGTTTCCCGGCCACGCCAGCGAATGGAATTCGCAGTCTGAAGAACACCAAACCCGATCAATCGGGTTAGGAGAAGGGAAGGCGAAGGCACAAATCGTTCTCTCCGGGATGGCGTGATTCATTGTGTAGGTTATAATTTAAATTAAGGGTGAGACCATCAATAATTTAAGCTCGCATCAAACTGGAAAAATTAAATCCATCCATTTTACAGAAAATGCCCCCCATGGGGAATAATCAAAAAGCCGGGCCATAAGATAATATAAATTTCTGGACAAGGACAAATAGAGGTCATTATTGTCAATATTGAACAAGAAATTTGCATTTTGACACTATATATGATATCATAAGGCAGGATTAATGAGTTCAATACGTGATGACTTTGATAGAATAAAAAACAATCCGAAGAATGTTACTTTCAAAGACCTGGATAAGTTGCTACGAGACACGGGATTTATCAGGCGACCACAAAAAAGCGGCACCAGCCATTTTGTCTATAAAATCGAAGGCTGTTTTGAATTGCTTACTGTTCCCTATGCCAAACCGGTCGGTGAAGTATATGTCAAGAAAGCGCTCAAGCTGATCCAAATTTATGGAAATTTGGATGAGGATTAAAGGAAAAGAGACTGATATGAAAACCATGGAAGAATATCTCAAGCTTCCTTATACGATAGAAATAATCCAGCAATCCGATGGAAGCTGGTTTGTCGGGATTAAAGAGCTGCCTGGATGCATGAGTCAGGGGGATACTCCCGAAGACGCCGTCGCCATGATCCACGACGCCATGCGCGCCTGGTTAGAGGTAGCCCTGGAAGATGGCATCCCGATCCCTGAGCCGCAGGTGGACGAAGAGTACAGCGGCCGCTTCATGGTGCGCGTGCCGCGCGGACTGCACCGCCAACTGGTGCATACCGCCGACCTGCAAGGGGTCAGCTTGAACGCCTACTGTATAGCGGTTCTGGCCCAGTCGCTGGGCCAACCTGTGGAGGGAAACCAGGCCTTCGCAGGATTGGCATATGCGATTGTACGCTTACTGAAAGGCGCCGGTGTAGACATAAAAGAGGACCAATCCCTGGAAGAAAACCTGGCCAATTGGATGAACAAAGAATTGGAAGACATAAATACTTTGCTTCAGATTGGAAAAACCGAAGAAGCGCTGTCTGAGTTGATCTATTTATCTAAGGGTTTGCAAAAGGCCGGTAAGAAAAGTCCATTCTTCCAATTCCTGGCAAAATTCTCCTCATTTGCCCGGCAGATTCTTTCAACTCGCTCCCAAAACCAACCTGTTGTAGAAATCCGCGCTCCTGTTCCGAATAAAATATCCTGAGATCAATAGCCAGCCGCCCGCACGTAGTGGCGGGGTTGATTTATTCTCCGGCCAGCAGGTCGGGGTATTTTTCCAGCAAGTCTTGGAGAATGTGCTCTTTGGCGTAGGGTTGTTCAGTCATGGCTTCCAACTTGTGGTTAGGATGGATGAGATAAATTTTTCTGGGCATGCTGCGATCTCAATGGGAAGCGCACCCCTGCGGGTGCACCTACCCCTTCGGGCACATCAAGGGCGAGAGGCGGTGGAGGTAAAAACTAAGAACCAAACCCGATCAATCGGATTAGAAGAGGAATACATCAAGGATGCAAGGATGGAAAGAATAAGAATATTAGGTGATCCTTTTGATAGTGATTTCATCAAGGCATCAAACTTCCAGATTGTATGCCGCACCCGAATCGATCTCCATTAAAACCTTGCCGATAGACCTGGAATTGTAAGTGGTTGGGTTAACTAATATCTCGTCATTTATACCGCCTAATTCATCGACCATGTGATGGATTGTGGGCAGGCAAGTTTGTTCCATTTCTTCTCGAATTTGGTGACTGTTAAACCGAAGAACGTGCCAGCCGATAGTTTGGATGGAATTATCCCTTTGATTGTCTAAAGGGATTTGCGATCGATTAGCATGCCACAAATCACCGTCGGTTTCAATATCTACGAACCCATTTGCACAAAACAAGGCAAAATCTAAGCGGTAAAGCTTTTGCTTAACCCTGAGTTCCCACTGGAGCTCGGCTGACAAGCTCCGTTTTTTTAACGCTTCCCATAAGTGATCTTCCAGGGGCGATTCATCGAACAGGTCATTGATCACACGAGCATTTTGAAATTTCTTCCACGTAGTTGGGATGAACAGGATTTTACGCGGCTTGTGGCTGAGAATGGGGGTAGATAATACCTCCAATCGTTCCAGTCTAAGCCGATAGTACTCTTTGCTGGTTTTAGGATTTAACGGTTCATCAGAAAAGAGGTCAGTCCGCTTTGCCTTTTCAATCGCGGAAACCCTGCCCCAATAACGCACCGCGTAGGCTTCATGATCGAAAACACTTGTCTGGTAGAATGCCAGGCAGGCAGGCGGCCAGCGGCGCGGGGCAGACCGGATAGGTATGCGATACCACCCCTCTTGTTGTAAAATGGACAGGTCAGCAGGATTGTTGAGGATGGCGACCAGCACTTCACCGCTGGCTTGGTCGGATTTCGGTTGTTTCATAAATACTTCTACTTTCCCCAAAGTACGAATCATACACGTGCTGGTAAACCGCATTGCATTTCTGGCTGTAAAGAGGAATTTCATATACAGGAGGGAGTTGGTCCAGCTTTTCTTCAATGGTCAGCCGAACAGCGGCGCGAGTCTGCTGGTTCTTGCGCCAGTCGAGGACCAGTTTATCGGTCTGGAGGGAATTTAGCAGCTCTTTCGCCACCTGCCTGACTTTGTCGCGTTCGACTTTGGTCAGGGGCACCTCCGGTTTGGTAAGGATGTCGAACACGGCCAGTTCTTCTTCGGTAAGCTGCTCACCAAGGGCGCGCTTTTCTTCTGCATTTAGCGCCTGGGCAAAATTTACTAATTCGGCAAAAAAGGCATCCAGATTCTTGGCGCCCGAATTGTAGTCCTCGATCATGCGCTGGAACTGGGCGTAATAATCCATGCGAGTATGATTTAAACGGATCATTTTGCGCAGCTTACCGCTGATCATGCCGCGCAGCTTCTCGATCTCAATGCGTTTATGGGCTTGCTCAAACTTTTTCTTCAAGGCTTCAAAATCGATCTGGCTCAAATCAACCCAATGCGAATTTCCACCTTGCCCGTTTTCGGCGATTATTTTGCCTGGCGAGGCGCGGATGATATAGCCCTGGTCTTTGGGCTTGATGTGTTCATCCAGCAGGTCTTCAACCTGTTCCATGATCTCCGAAATATCCGCAGGTGGAATCAGCGAGCGCAGTTTCTCTGCCAGCACCACAATAGCTTTACGATCTATGCCGAATTCGTTAACGGCGGGGTCCGGCAACATGGCCTGGAAAAGGGTATCCACATTAGCAGCAAGGAGCAGATAGCGGCGCTTGGTGTCGTCATTTACCAGCACGTCTTCTGAGGCGTCTTCCAGGGCGGCTTCGACTTTGGTGCCTTTCAAGATCACCACGGCTTGATCCATCAGGTACACCCGCTCAAACCCTTCGGCCTGCTGGATTTTACGCAGGTCGACGCCTAAACCTGCCAGATATTCTTTTGCGCCGGCGATGGCTTTACGGAGCATTTCAACCAGGGCCTGTTTATCTTTGACCGGCATCTCGCCTTCGGCCAATTCGCCGCCTGCGACCGAGCCATAGATGGCCAGCGCCTGCTGCAGGTTGCGGAACACGCCAATGTAATCCACGATCAGCCCGTTCACCTTTTCTTTAAATACCCGGTTGGCGCGGGCGATGGTCTGCATCAGGGTGTGATTGCGCATTGGCTTATCCAGGTAAATGGTCGAACATCCTGGCGCATCGAAGCCGGTCATCCACATGGCACAAACAAACACCAGCCGGAACGGGTCATCCGCATCTTTGAACTTGGTCGCCAGGTCTTCATTGACCATGCGCTTGCGGTGAGCCAGTATTTCAACCCCTTTGGCGCGCATCTCCTCGACTTCATTCTGCCCCTGCGAGAGGACCACCGCCATATCCATCTTTTGCATGTAAGCAATCCGCTGCTGGATTGCCTGCCATTCCTCGCCGCTATGATTTTCTTGAACTTCTCCTTGCAATAAAGCCAGGTGTTTATTCCAATGTTTCCTCACCTTATCATACATCTTGACCGCGGTGGCTTTGTCGATTGACACGACCATAGCCTTGCCTTGATAGCCGCGCCCAAGGAAATGCAGCACGATATCTTCGGCGATCTTTTCCAGGCGGTCGTTGCGCGCAATCAACAGATATTCGCGGGAGAATTCGCGCTCCAGACGAGTTTGCTGGTCTTCATCCAGTTCGGCTTGTTCCAGCAGGTCTTCCATGTCACGGTTCAAATCCCGGTCGGTAAGCTGAAGCTCGGGAATGCGGTTTTCATAATACAAAGGCACGGTGGCCCGGTCATCCACCGATTGTTTGAAGTTGTAGATGCTGACGTAATCGCCAAAGACCATGCGGGTCAACTCTTCGCCCACCATTAATGGCGTGCCGGTAAAACCGATAAAGGCAGCTTTCGGCAAGGCGTTGCGCATGTTGAGCGCCAGCACATCATATTGGCTGCGGTGGGCTTCATCGGTCATCACAATCACATCCGCCCGGTTGGAAAGCTGCGGGTAGGTTTGGCCGTGTTCGATGTGGAACTTCTGAATCAGGGTAAAGACAAAGCGATGGTCTTCCTGCAAGATTTGCTGGAGATGCTCGCCACTGGTAGCGCGCACGCGGCCCTGCGGCTCGGTCACCGCCCCGCATCCCTGGAAGTTATGGTAAATCTGGTCGTCCAGCTCTTTGCGGTCGGTGATGATCACGAATGTCCAGTTGCCGGGGAGCTTGCGCAGCACTTTTTGAGAAAAGAAGACCATCGAAAAGGACTTGCCGCTGCCCTGGGTATGCCAGAAAACCCCCAGCTTGCCCTGGTTATCCTTTATGCTTTGAACAGCCCGGATGACGTTGTTAACCCCCAGGTACTGGTGGTTTTTGGCAATCAGCTTGCGCAACCCGCCGGGGCCTTCCTGGTAAAGAATGAAATTTTCGATAATATCCAGCAAGCGCTCCGGCTGGCAGACGCCGCGCAGCATGGTTTCCAGCGAGATCACCCCTCGCTCGCCTTCGCTGTTGATCTTTTTCCACTCGCTAAAATGCTCCCACTCGGCGGTGAGGCTGCCGATGCGGCTTTCGCTGCCGTTGGATAAGATGATAAAGGCGTTGTACCAGAAAAGCTGAGGGATAGTGGTTTTGTAATCTTTCAGGTTCTGATCGAAAGCGTTTTTCAAAGCCTTCTGGGCGGCTTTCAGCTCGATAAAGACCAGCGGGATGCCGTTGACGAAACCGATCAGGTCAGCCCGGCGTTTATAGATTTCTCCGGAAACCCAAAACTGTGAGGCCAGGAAGAAATCGTTGTTGGCAGGGGTGTCCCAATCGATGAGGCGCACGGTCTCGACGCTCTCGTCGCCTTCTTCGACCCGGTAGATGACCTTGACGCCTTCCTTGAGCAATTGGTAGACCTGGTGGTTGGCTTCGGCCAGGCTGAGGGTGGAGCGGCCGCGGGTCAGTTCTTCAATGGCCGAGTTGAGCACATGATTTCGGGAGGTCAGGATTGAGACGCATTAGCGCCGGTCGCAGGCGAGAGAGCAAAACCACCTCGCTGCTGGTCTCACGGCCGAGCATGCCGCCTGGTCCAAAAGTCTCATCGTAACAGTTTGCCGGTTCCCATCCAAGGCTCCGTAGGAGAGCGATAGCGGGTTGTTCGATCAGAGAATCTTCTGTAAAATCACCCATTTTCATCAAAATTGCTTATTGAATTCTAATACTTATGTGCTAATATATATATAGCCTCATCTACCATGTGTAGAAAGAGATCTGAAGTCGCCCGAAAGGGCGACAGATGTTTTAAATTATCCTTTTACCATACTTTTTTCGCAATGCCTTCCTGGAAGCATCGCCATCTACCCAAAAGGCCGTAACAAGGAATACTACATTTTTTCTCCTTTGGAGGATGACCAGATAATCTAAGTCAACCAGCCATATATAAGTATTGGTTCTTTTATTTTTTTCCAAAAAATTCCACACACAAACATCTTTTAACCTAGAATTTTCGATCGTCGGTTTGCACCAAGGTAAACGCCGGGCTCGTTGAGGATCGAAAAGCCGATCATTTATTCTTTTATCATCTCGTGACACAAGATGCCAAAATCCTTCCTCGTAAGGACTGCCAATCTTTCGGTTATCGAAAACAACCCTAAGTTCTTCAAAATGACACTGGATTCGGATAAAATCGCGTTCAAAAATTTCATATAAGCGGGCTATTAACCTATCCCATTCTTTATCGGTCCCATAACTGGTGTCAAGCATTGCAGGCAACCATGCTGGCATTTCCATGTTTACAAAACCTCTCTAGGGTGCCAGATAAAAATATTGGTTTTCATTTCCCGTAAAAGAGTAGTGCGAGTTAGCGAATATCCGCTCCGGCGACGTATCAGATTGATCAAAGCTTGTTTTGCTATACTCTGAGGTTGACCTCTATTGATGGCAGATACTGCCCCAATCATTAAATCAGCCATTTGCATAATTTCCACTTCAAGAGAACGAATAATCTGTACGCGCTCAATTATTTCCTTGGAAAAATCATACATATTATTACAAAGAACATCTTGCAATTTGTGAACCTTGATCCCACCACGCGTATCTTTAATGTCAAGGTAAATTCGATAAAGGTCATATGGACTAAGAATTACCTTCAACATATCGAAATACATTTTGTAATACCACTCATCGTGAGTTTGTTGAAACTCTGTATGGTTAAGGATGGTTTTATCCGGTACTACCAATACCCGAAAATGCAAATTTTCATTATCAAAAAAATAATCAATAATGGCTTGATAAAAAGAGATTTTGGCAGGGGAAACTTTTGTCCACTTGATCTCGAAAAACGGAGAAAGACCGAAATCTTTCTTTAACTGACGTATATCTAATATTATGGTAGAAGCTTGATCCAGCGGACACCATATAGAACCTAAAACCATCACTTTTTGATTGTCATTTTCCAGGTGGCAACTTTCATCACAATATACGTTATAAGTTTTAGGCATTAGATAATCTCTCCATTTGCTATCTGGCTAGTATATAGTTCTTCTGGTTGTATTGATGGATAATTTCTGATAAGTTTTCTTCGTAAACCATCTTTCTTCTTTGATTGTGTGCTCATTTACAAATTGTCAGTTAATTCCTTCACCATTTCCGGAATGGCATCCATTCTTTCGCTGCGCTCATCCAAGTCTGGGCGATGGCTGGCAATCCAACTGAGCGCCTGTGCAGCATGATATACATTATTCACTGGTGCACATGCGCCGGGAACAATCTGATCCCAACCCACCGGCCAGTAACTTGGCGGCTGATCTTTTAGAGATTGAACTTTTCCGTTGTAACCAGCCCGGCAGATGCTTGCCACCCGCGCCGCAGCCTGGTTGCCCCATTTTTTTGCCACGGTTGTATCCACCCAGGAGTTTATTTGCTCTGGGTCGATAATTGTCTTTAACCAGGTCGAATAAATAATTTGTTCTTTTGCCAGCCAGGTTAAATAACCACGCAAATGTCGGGCAATTTCCTTCTGATCCAATTTTTGGGGAATGTGGGTTTTTCGCAATACTCCCCCTTTCCCTAAGATCATGCCATTTACGCAAACCCATCGGACCTGGATTACTTTTATTTCGAGGGCGCAACTGCCTTCGACCGAATTCTGGCAGGAGACAACGACCCGCAGCGGATGCCCGTCACCCGGATCAAAATCCAGGCCATGCAAAGCTATCCACAGTTTCATGCGTTCGCCGTATGAGGATTGATAAAGGGTACACTCTGCCAGGTTTTCTTCAATGCTGGCTTCTTGCAACCCCGCCCGCAGCCAATTAACCGCCTGAACATGTTGGATGAGGTTGTAATTCCAGGAGACCACCCCGACCGGAATTTCGTACGGAGACTCTTTAGCCGGCAGGCGCACTACTTGTTTCAGTAATTGATTCTCAGAATCGCCTTGACCGAAAGACCTCATCTCAAAGGCAGGCATCAAGCTTACCAATTCTTCTAGCCGGTCGTTATACTTTACTACCGGCAATCCTTTCCAGGTATCCGGTAGATATCCAATGCTCATGCTTCTCTCCTTTAAAAGCTCCCCTTTGGGTTTGCCATTAGATTGACTCCGAGATTTCGGGCATCAACTTCTCCACATCCAACTCCCCGCTGACCAGGCGCGGCAGGAGCAGGTCGCGTTGAGCTCGGAGAATTGAGTTTTTTTGCCGAAGAATTATTTCGCTTCTTAATATTGGGTCATAAATTTTATGACACATTCGGTTTATTGAATCACTAGGGGTTATCAAAAAGATTTCTCTTAGATGATTATCTCCTAAATGTGCAACAGTTGTTCCTACAATTGTTGCATTTAACTCTCTAATTTTTGGTTGGATTAAAAGAAATAGTAAATATTGAGGAATGCTGTTCGGTTTTGTCCGTAATCTAGTGACCCGTTGATTGAGCCATGCTTCTCCTCCAGCCCACTTGCACATGTGAAAATTCCCATCCATACCGATTAAAATATCACCTTGGTTTACTTTGTATTTATTTTTAATTGCGGATTCAGTAGTATAAGTACTGGTCGAATTGTTTGGAATATCCCTAATTCGAATTACTTGCATACCTTCAGGTTTATTACTAAAAAATGATGAATTAAAAGGATAACCATAAGTAATTTCTGCAACATTGAATAAATTTCTCACCTCCCAGCCCTCCGGGATCAACCCCATCGGTAACTCAACCATGCGCACGCCCTCATGCCCGGGAAAGCGGAAATGCACGAACCACTCACGGTAAATCGTTTGCGCCATCTCTTCCAAGATACGAATACGGCAGGTGTTGTTTTCAATCAGGTCGTCATAGGCGGAGAGAATTGAGGCTATTTTTTGCTGGATAATTAAAGAAGGCAAAGGAATTTCAAAGGTTTCTATTTTTTCTTTTGTGAGCGCCTCTCTAGTAGCGCCTCCTTGTGCAATTGTAAGAAGATACTGCTTATAGTAAGGGCTGTTAATTACATAAAGGACGAATCGAGCATCAGCAATCTCAGTGGCAATTCGTACAATCGCGACATGCTGGTTGACTCTAGCAGGTAATACATTTTTAGGTACGATGCAACATCTTGCTACAGATGCTCCCGTGATATTCAACAAAATATCATTCGGTTCGACTACAACGTTATCTAATTCTCCAGCCTGTTTTTCATCTATCCGTGCTAATCCATCATATGCAAAAGTGAAATCGTACACATTAAGGCTTCTGATTAATGTGATGCCATTAGCCTTATATGATTCTTTTCCTCCTCGAGGAGTCGCACCGCTTCCGATTTTGGTGGTAATTTGCTTCAATTGCACAGAAGGCCAAATTGGACTATTCCCCATCCGATATTCCCCCTACCAATACAACAATATTCCTCGCAATCTTTTCTTCCAATTCATGTGCCTCAAAATTGAGCAGATCCAATTCTTCGTTTAGCTCTTCCAACCGTGCAATAAAATCAAAATCCTCCGCTCCTTTTTCTGCCACGCCTACATAGCGCCCCGGGTTCAAACTCCAGCCCTGCGTTTCAATCTCGGCGCGGCGTGAAACCCGGCACAGCCCGGCCACATCCGCATACTGGCGAGAAGAAAACATAGATTCCAGCACATCTAACTGTGAGGTGGGTAGATTATAATTTGCCCGATCGAAGACGAAACCGTTCAGGTCCTCCCACCGGTACAGGCGCACGATGCTTGCCAGAAGCTGCACCTGTTCGTGGGTAAATTCGCGGTGGGCGCGGTCGACCTGGGAAAAGATATTGCGCGCATCCAGGAAAAGCACCTGGTCTTCACGCAGTGAGCCGCGCTTGCCACGGTCGAGGAACCACAGCGTCACCGGCAGGGTCACGTTGTAGAAAAAGTTCGAGCCGATTGCCGCCATCACATCAACCGCCCCGGCCTGGATGAGATGTTTGCGCAGCTCAAGCTCCGATTGGCGGGCGTCGCTGGCCGAGTTGGCCATGACGAACCCGGCGCGGCCATTGTCGTTCAAGGAGGAGTAGAACAACTGAATCCATAGATAGTTGCCATTGTCCGGGCGCGGCATACCAAAGGGATAATGGGCCCGGTCATCTTTGATGCGTTCCTTGTCGATGTTGTTAACATTGAAGGGCGGATTGGCCATGACAAAGTCAAAGCGTCCTGGGCTGCTGTGGTTATCTTCATAATAGGAGTTGCCCTGGCGGATATCCCCGTGCAGGTTGTGGACGGCCAGGTTCATGCGGCACAGGCGCACGGTATCCGCCACACGTTCCTGCCCGTAGATGGAAATCTCGTCCATGGGGTCCAACTGGCGGCGGCGCACGAACCCGGCGCTCTGCACGAACATGCCGCCCGAACCGCAGGCCGGGTCGAGAATGTAACCGTGGTAAGGCTCGATGATTTCAACCATCAGCCTGACCAGGGAGGTGGGGGTAAAGAATTCCCCGCCGCGCTGGCCTTCGCCCAGGGCGAATTTGCCCAGGAAATATTCGTAGATGCGGCCGAAGGCGTCGCCTTCAATATCCATGGGGATCGAGTTGAAGATTTTGAGCAGCTCCATCAAAAGGCGGTTGTCGAAGCGGTTATAGGTCTTCGGCAGGACCTCTTTCAGATCCTCGTTCTCCTCTTCGACGCGCCGCATGGCGTCATTGATGGCCTTGCCGATGTTGGCGCCTTCAGGCAGGGTGATCAGGTTTTTGAAACGGGCCTGGTCCGGCAGGTACATGACCCCCTGGGCCTGGTAATCGGTCTTACCCACGGCGCGCCTGCCAACCGCTTTTCCTTCTAATTCGGTTTCGGCCACACTGAAACGGTGGTCGGCAAAGCGCAGGAAGATCAGGCCGAGGACCGGCATGGAATATTGGGACGAGGTCAGGTTGGAATTGGCGCGCAACTCATCGGCGGCATTCCACAGGCGTTTTTCAAGTTCTGAGTTATTTCCGGGCATAGCGGTCCTTTTTTATGCGATAAATGATCAAGGTACCGATAAACCCCCATCGCTTATTATATACTTTTTCGAGGAATCGAAAGGTTCCTTTTTAGTTTGAAAGGAGCATGACCCAAATCTTGGGAAAGCGAACAGACCTTTCTTACAGGTGTTTCGCGTGGAAGGGTATTTGAGTCGCCGGTACAACCCGATTGATCGGATTTGGTTTTGTTTCAGCCGGCGAATTTCATCCGCTGGCGGGGCCAGGGAAAGGGGAAAACCGTGGAAGCAACCTGCCCCTCTGCCATTTTTCAACCAAGTGATAGAGCCAACCTTGCGAAGGACCCGCAAGCGGGGAAACCTTCCTTACAGGATGCTTCGCTATCGCAAGGTACTTCAAAGGCAAAGGGGGCGACCCGAAATTTACAGATATGCAGGGGATGGACGGGATGCTAGAAAGGGAAAACCCTAAAGGTTTGGGAAACCTTTAGGGTTTTTACTTGTTCTTATCCCCCGCTGAAATACATGCTCTCGACAAACTTGCTGGTGAACTCAGGGTAAATGGTCAGCTCAATATAGCCGGCGCGGGCGGCGAGCAGGCTGGCTTCCAGGCGCTTCTGACGCGAGAGCAGCATCTGCTTGGCCCCTACCCCGGCGGCGTTGCCGACCTGGTGGAAGCGCTCCAGCGGGGCGGTGGGGAACATGCCCAGCCGCATGGCGCTGCCCAGGTCCAGGTAAGTGCCGAAGGCACCGGCGATGATCCAGTCCTCCACCTGATCGGCGGTGACGCCCACCTCTTGCATGAGGATTTCGATGCCGGCGCGGATGGCGCCCTTGGCGAGCTGAATCTCGTTCACATCGCTGCGCGTGATGACCAGGTCGCGCCCGGAGGCGGTCTTTACTGCCGGCACCAGCACGAACTCGGTCTTCCCATTGGCTATGCGCACACGTGAGTCGCCCCGCCGCAGCGTACCACGCTCATCCAGCACGCCAGCACCCAACATCTCCGACAGGGCGGTCAAAATCCCCGAGCCGCAAATGCCCACCGGCGCCAGCCCGCCGATAGTGATAGCCTGCACCTGGTCGCCGTGAATGCGGACGCGCTCGATTGCCCCCGGCGCAGCGCGCATGCCATCCCGGATGTGGGCGCCTTCAAAGGCCGGCCCGGAGGCGGTCGAACAGGAGACGATCTTGCCGCGGTGGATGGCGCTGATCTCGGTGTTGGTGCCGATATCCACCGCCACCAGGGTCTTGCCGGGCGCATAGGATTGGGTGGTCAGCAGCACCGAGGTATGGTCGCCGCCCACATAGCCGGCAATGTTGGCCGGCAGGTAGACCCAGGCGCCACGCCCCAGCTCCAGCCCGATCTCGCTGGCGCGGAACTCGAGCGGCTGGCTGACGGCAGCCACATACGGGGCGGCGCCGAGCTGTTCGACCGGCAGCCCGCAGAAAAAATGGTGCATGGCGGTATTGCCCACCACCACGGCATCCACGATCTGGGCGGTAGAGAGCTTGAGCTGGGCGCAGAATTCTTTCACGGCCTGGTTGAGGCTTTCCACCAGCCGGGTTTGCAGCAGCTTGCGGTTCTCGTCGCTGCGGTTGGCGAAGGCAATCCGGCTGACCACGTCCTCGCCGTAGGCAATTTGCGGGTTCATCACCCCGGTTTTGGCCAGGGTGACGCCGCTTTGCAAGTCGACCAGGTAAATGGCCAGCTTGGTCGAACCCAGGTCGACCGCCAGCCCGAGCAGGCCAGTCTCCGGCGGCAGGACTGCCACCAGGTGGGAGACGCCCGGGCGGGGGCGAATGGCCAGGCGCGCCGCCCAATGCTGGAGACGAAGCTGGCTCGAAAGCTGCGCCAGCAGGCCCAGGTCGCCCTGCAGCGGGATCATGGCCGGCAGCCGTGACGGCCTGGCTGGCGCGGGTCAGGTCGGCGCGCAGGTCTGCGATGGTCGGGGCAGCCAGGGCCAGATCGACCGGCGTCACGTTCGGGACGATCTCGAATTCGGATTCACGCCCGTCGATCTGCATTTTCTGCGGCACGGGCAGCGATTTGGGGGGGATATCCAGGCGCACATCGCCGAGCGGGAAGGCCTGGCAGGCCAACCGGTAGCCCTGGGCGATCTCTTCCGGGCGAAGCTGGTCTTCTTCGGTGAGGGTAAGCGGCGAAAGCCGGCCGCGCATCAGGCGCACCCGGCAAGTGCCGCAAATGCCGACCCCGCCGCAGGCCGCCACCAAATCCACGCCGGCCTTCTGGGCGGCGGTCAGCAGGTCAGTATCCGGTTCGACTTCGATGCGCCGACCAACCGGCTCGAGGTCAACGAGGCTCATTTGACGGCTTTGGCGATCTGCTGCAGGTGCTCCGGGCTGGTGCCGCAGCAGCCGCCCACCACGTTGGCGCCCGCCGCCACCCAATCACAGGCATAGAAGCCCATATTTTCGGGGGTTACGTCGTAGACCGGGCAGCCGTCATCATCCAGGCGCGGCAGGCCGGCGTTGGGTTTGAACCACACCGGCAGGGCCGTCACCTCGCGCAGCTCTTTGAGGGCGTTCAAATTTTCATCGAGGCTGCGCCCACAGTTGATCCCGACCACGTCCACCCCCAGCGCTTCGAGCTGCCGCCCAGCCTGGGCGGGTCTCACTCCCATCATGGTGCGCGTGCCGCGGTCGAAGCTGAACGAGCACACCAGCGGCAGGGCGCTGACCGAGCGGACGCCCTGGATGGCCGCCTCGGCCTCGCCCAGGTCGAACTGGGTCTCGATCACCAGCAGGTCAGCCCCAGCTTCGGCCAAGGTTTTGGCCTGGGCGGCGAAAGACGCCACGGCCAACTCTTCTTCCAGCGGGCCGTAGGGTTTGAGCAGTTGCCCGGTGGGGCCGATCGAAGCCGCCACCAGGGTGGGCGTGCCTTCAGCCGCCTGGCGCGCCAACTCGACGGCCTTGCGGTTGATCTCTTCCGCCCGGCCGGCCAGCCCGGCCGCCTCCAGGCGCACACTGCTGCCGCCAAAGGTGCAGGTCAGCACAATGTCGGCCCCGGCCTCGATGAAATCGCGGTGCAGGCGCAGGATCTCTTCCGGCTTTTCAAGCACCCACAGCTCGCCTGCCACACCGAGCGGCAGCCCGCGCTTCTGCAGGTTGGTGCCGGTGGCGCCATCCGCCACCAGCACACGGCCCTCCTTCAGGCGGCCGAGAAAAGGGGAAACAGTCATCTACTTAAGCCAGCAAAGACTTGGCCAGGGCGACGGCCCGGCTGGCATCCGGGGCATAGCCATCGGCGCCAATCTCGCGGGCGTACTGGTCGGTGAGCGGGGCGCCGCCTACCATTACTTTAACCTTGTCGCGCAGCCCGGCCACCTTGAGCGCCTCGATGGTGGTCTTCATGCTGGGCATGGTGGTAGTCAGCAAGGCCGACATACACACAACGTTGGCGCCGGTGGTGCGGATGGCTTCCACGAACTTTTCCGGGGTCACGTCTGAGCCCAGGTCAACGATCTCGAAAGCCGCCCCTTCCAGCATCATGCACACCAGGTTCTTACCGATGTCGTGCAGGTCGCCCTTGACCGTGCCGGCCACGACCTTGCCCTGCGACTTGACGTTAGCTGAAGCCAGGTGCGGCTTGAGCACTGCCAGGCCGTGCTGCATGGCGCGGGCGGCGATGAGC
This sequence comes from uncultured Chloroflexia bacterium, assembly GCA_963820415.1. GTDB lineage: Bacteria > Chloroflexota > Anaerolineae > Anaerolineales > Anaerolineaceae > CAWFZT01. The sequence continues at coordinate 192,960 of CAWFZT010000011.1, forward strand.
ATCTCGGGGACATAATACTCGCCCTCTTCGAACAGCCGGCCAACTTCCGCCATGGCAGCCACCATGCCGTCGTTGAGGATCACGCCCGGGTTGATGCCTTTATCCAGCGCTTCCTGGACTTTGACGACGGCTACCTTCTGAGACCCCTCCAAAATGCTGTCAAAAATTTCCTTGATCACCGGTTCCATAAAACTCGCTCCTTTTTTTATGATGACTATCCGAAGGGTTGGGAAAGTCGTGACATTTCGGATAGTTTCGTATGGTTTTTATTTTAGCATGGATTTAAAAATTCATCATAACTGCTCACATGTGAAAGTGTCCGAAGGTACCCTGATTGGGATATGAGCGTGTACGCACAAAATCAGGGTCATTTTCCTGGCGCCGCCGGTGTGTAGTGGGGAATGAAATCGGTATCACTGAGCGGGCAGAATAAGGTGACCGGGTCAGGCGTGGAACCTTCCCAACACAGCCCGGGGAAGGTCTTATACAGCAGCACGTTGCTCTTCCATAATACACTGCCGTCCGAGGCGACCAGGGCAAAGGGATAGGTGATCTGCCAGTAATTCAGATTATTGAGCGTCGGGTGGTTGAGTGTGGCAAAACCCTGCTTGGGGTTGCTGCTAACCGGGGCGAGGGCGGCTTCCGTCCAGGCTTTGCCCCCGCCAGCATTCAACACCTGCAGCTCGGCCCCTGCGGGGAGGGCCTGGTTGAAGGTGAAGACGAAGGTGCACGAGCCGCGCGAGACGTTCAGGTTCAGAACGCCATTGACCACTTTGGCCATGCGGGCGTAGCTGGGCGCATCGGGGGTGCCGCCCAGCGGGTTGGGGTCCTTGAACGACACGCACCAGGCTGTGACCCCGTCCTGGACGACGGCCAGGGGAGGCACCGGCGTGGCCGTAGCGGTGGGCACGGGGGTGGCGGTGGGCACTTCAGTCGGCGTGTCCGAAGGTAAAACGATGGCGGTGGGGGTGAGCGGCGGCGCGACCGTGTCGGTAGGCGGTGGAGGTGGAGGAGTTTGCGTGGGCGCCGGCGCAGGAGCGGGCGCAGCCGCGCAGCCGGCCATAGCGCCCGCCACCAGGACCACCAGTAAGCCCAGCAGGGCTGCCCGGTAAACAGGCAGTTTTCTGGATCTTGGGGAGTTCCCGTGGGAATACCCAGATTTTGGGGGATATGCATGCGTACGCACGCTCACACCCAAAAATCTGGTAATCCAGCACGACAATTCCCAATGAGCCAGGTTTCTTACAGGTAAGGGGTAAGGGCGATTCTTCATTTTTGGAAAAGCTCCTAGATTGGACTGGCGTAAGGCCAAAGGACCCAGTAACCCTGCCAGATTCTTCGGACAACTTGCGATTATATCACTCAAAAAATAGAATATAATGCAATTTCACACTAAGGAGCAGCAAGATGCGCTATACAACCATTCCCAACACTGACCTGGTCGTGTCAGTTATCAGCCTGGGCACTGGCGGGGCGGGCGCCACTTACGACCGCCCCACCGCCTTTGCCATGCTGGATGCCTTTTTTGAACAGGGCGGCAACTTTGTGGATACCGCCCATATTTACAACGACTGGATCCCTGGCGAGCGCAGCCGCAGCGAAAAGCTGCTGGGGGCATGGATGCACCTATCCGGACGCCGCAACCGGTCAGGCGTGCTACTGGCGACCAAAGGCGCCCACCCTGATTTGGCGCAGATGCAGGTTGGGCGATTGTCGCCGGCTGAAATCCAAGCGGACCTGGAGGAAAGCTTGCGCTTTCTACAGGTAGAGACGATCGACCTGTACTGGCTGCACCGCGATGACCCCACCCGCCCGGTGGAGGAAATCATCGCTACGCTGGAGGCACAGGTGGAAGCCGGGAAAATACGCTACTTTGGCTGCTCGAACTGGCGGCTGGAGCGCATCCAGGCGGCCCGGCACTGCGAGTGCGGCAGGCGGCGGACGGGGCATAGCCGGGTTTGTGGGCGTGCAGAACCTGTGGAGCCTGGCGAAACCCAACCTGGACGTCCTCTGGCGGCGGGACGCCACCCTGGCAGTGATGGATGACGAACTCTGGCAGTATCACCGGCAGACCGGCCTGGCGGCCATCCCTTACACCAGCCAGGCCAACGGCTTATTCCAGAAAATGGACACAGGCGGGACAGCCAGGCTTTCGGCGGACCTGGCCCGGCTGTATTTAAGCTCGGAAACGGAAGGGCGCTACCAACGTTTGAAGATGCTCAGCCAGCAGACCGGCCTGAACACTACCCAAATTGGCCTGGGCTGGCTGACTTCGCAGCCCTTCGCGACCTGCCCGGTGATTGGCCCACAGTCGCTGGCGCAACTGCGCGACTGCCTGGCAGCGGCGGACGTGCGGCTCACGCCCGAGCAGGTGAGCTTCCTGGCGCCTGCCGCATAAGAGAAGAAATGAATTCACTTTTTTAGGTGTGAAAAGCTACGCTTTTCACACCTAAAAAAGTGAACACTTAAGGCGCCAAACCCCGCTGGCCTCATCGCGGGTCCAGCCGGGGGCGGATAGGGCCAGGGCGTGCTGGGGCCAGCCGGCGGCGATGCGCCCCAGGGTCTCTTCCCAAGGGCGGATGCCGCTGGTAGCGTCGGCGGCTTCCACGTCACAGGCGCCCACCCCGACTGCCGCCGCCATCACCTGGAGCGGAGGCAGGTCGCGCAGCAGGCCGCTGAGGAAGCCGGCGATGGTGGCGTCCCCGGCGCCGGTGGTGCCAACCACCTCCACCTGAAAGCAGGGGGCCCACAGCTCCTGGTCAGCCCAGGCGGCCAGGTCGGCCGGCGCGCCGCGGCCCATCTGGCCCAGTCGCGCCACCCCGGCGGTACGCAGGTACAGGCCGCGCTCGCCCAGCTTGATCACCGCCATCTTCACCCCCAGCCGCAGCAGCTCGCCGCTCACGTCGGAAAGCAGCTCAGGGGTAACCTGTTCCAGCAGCCCGGCGCCGCCCGCTCTCGACAGGCTGTCGTAGGTCTCGCGCCGCATGATCGGCGGGTAGCCGATCATGAACAGCAGCTCCTCGATGCTGGGGGCGAAAATATCCACGTAGGGCAGCACACGCTCCAGGATGGCAGACCAATCCGCCTGGCCGCCGGGCGAGGACGGGTCGGGCATGGACATGTCCAGGGAAGTGGTCGTGCCGGTGGCCTTGGCCTGGCGGTAGACCTCCAGCAACCCGGCGCCGCCTTCCATATACATGCGCCGCATGATCGGCGGATAGCCAAAATGGAAAATGCCCGCCTGCGCCACCAGGCGCAGATCGATATCCCCAGCGCAGAAGCTATCGTTGGTGCCCGGGCAGTGCAGGAAAAAGCGGTCCATGCCGGGCGGGCAGATGATGACCGTATACGAGGTGGCCGAGTGCTCGTCGGCGGTAATGCCTTGCGCCAGCCGCGCCCCCTGGGCGGCGATGATGTCGCGCACGATCTGCCCGAAGGGATCGTCCCCCACCCGGGCGATCAGGTCCACCGGCACGCCCAGGCGGTGCATGGCAATGCCGGTATTGGGCACCGGCCCGCCGGGAGCAAAGGTAACCGCCCCAGCGACGATCAGGCGCCCAGGTTGGAATAGCTCGCTGAACTGCCCGGGCTTGAGGTGCTCCAGATTTGGGATCATGTCCAGGCAGATATGCCCGGCGACGACGGCGCGAAATTTATCGATCATTAGATGATTTTATCCTGATTCAGACAAGGGCGCATGGTGGAAGGGGAAAATTGCTGAAATAAATTACTTGCGTTTAATAAGTAGTCAACCTATAATATCCTAAGCGAAAGTTACTCCAAGTTTTTTCTTAATTCAAATTGGTTTACCATTAAGGAGGAAGTTTATGGCTAAGCGTCTATCACGACGAGACTTTTTGCAAATGGCTGCGCTGTTAACCGGCGGAGCCGTACTGGCTGCCTGCGCCCCGCAGCCTACACCAACTCAGGCACCTGCCGCAGCTCAACCCACTGCCACTACCGCGGCTGCTCAACCCACTGCCCCAGCTGCGCCTACTCAGGCGCCCGCGGCGGCGTCGGGCAAGAACGTCCGCATGGGCGTATGGGCCGGACCGGATGAGGTCAAATATTTCAATCAGTGGGTCAAGCCCTGGCAGGACAAGGGCCACAGCGTCAATATTGAATACGTGGACTGGACCACCTACTGGACCAAGCTGCCCACGCAGTTCTCCGCCGGCACCGCCGCGGATGTGCTGGAAATGTCGAACTTCACCCTGCAATTTGGGCCGCAGGGCGTGCTGGCCGACCTGAATCCCTTCATCACCTCCAATACCGACCTGAAGATGGATGACTTCGTGGCCGTACCGTTCGAGAAGTTCACCTACCAGGGCAAGCTGATCAGCTTCCCGATGTGCCTGACCATCCAGGCCCTATGCTACAACAAGGATATCTTCGACAAGGCCAGTGAGCCCTACCCGGACAACACCTGGGATTGGGCCAAGATGGTGACAGTGGCCCAGAAGCTCACCAAGGATAACACTGGCAAAGGCCCGACCGACAGCGGCTTCGACGTCACCAACGTGGTGCAGTGGGGCGCCGAAATGTCCCTGGACGAGGAAAGCGGCTGGTCCTGCCTGGTTTACCAGAATGGGACGGATTACTGGAAAGACAACTACACCACTCCTAACTTCACCGATCCGGCCGTCGTCGAAGCCTTCCAGTTCCTGGCTGACATGATCAACAAGGACCAGGTATCCCCCTCCCCGGCGGCCACGCAGAAATTCAACGGCAGCGTCTTCCAAGCCGGACAGGCTGCCTTCTCCCGTGTCGGCACCTACATGCTCCTGCCCTACCTGAACAACATCAAGGGCTTTAACTGGGACGTGACTGTGCCGCCCCAGGGCCCCAAGGGGCGCGGCGTAATGGCGGATGGGATTGGCTGGTCGATGAATCAGGCCAGCACGGTACAGGATGACGCCTTCGCACTGATCAAATACTTCAATACCGACGGCCAAGCCTTCGAGGGCAGCCAGCACTGGGCCGTCCCGATCCTGAAGTCTGCCTTCACCTCCTTCGCCACACCTCCGCCGGAGCACGTCGCTACGCTGAAGGAAGAGTTCGATTACGGTCACCGCTGGCCGGCCTACACCAACCAGCAGCAGGTGGATGACTTCATCGGCCAGAAGACCACCGATATCTTCAACGGCAAGGAACCGGCCGCACAGGGCCTCAAAGAAATCCAGGATTTCGTCGGGCCGTTAGTCAAAGGTTAATCGTGGGGCCTGGCTGCCCCAAGACAGGATGATCTAAAATCTGGGGGAGGCGCTTGCCGGAATAAGGTAGAACCTCCCCCAGATCGTTCTATTTAAATATAGTTCACAACCCAGGAGGTGTGGATGTCCACCATCGAAACTACTATCCGACCGGCCCGCAAGGGGTTGAGACCGCGCCAGAGGGAGTCCATCGCCTTTTACCTCTTTATTCTGCCATGGCTGCTGGGCTTCGTGATCTTTACTTTTGGGCCGATGATCGCGTCGGCTTTTTTGAGCCTGACCAGGTTCTCGGTGATGAGCGCGCCGACCTGGATCGGCACGGCCAATTACACCACGATGGTGAATACTCCCCTGTTCTGGAAAAGTATGGGGAATACCCTCTTCATGGTGGCCCTGGACCTGCCCCTGGGCTTGATCGCCTCGCTTTCGGCAGCCGTGCTGCTGAACCAGAAGCTGCGCGGGGTCAACGTCTTCCGGGCCATCTTCTACCTGCCGGTGCTGATACCCACCATCGCCAACATCTTGCTGTGGGTGTGGATCTTCGATAAAGATTCGGGCATTTTAAACGTCCTGCTCAAGCTGGTCGGGATTGCTCCCCAGCCGTGGCTGACGGACGAGCTGTGGTCGAAGCCTTCCCTGATCTTCATGAACCTGTGGGGATTGGGCGGGGCCATGTTGATCTACCTGGCCGGCCTGAAGGGCGTCCCGGTTGAGCTGCATGAGGCGGCCAGGATCGATGGCGCCAATACCTGGCAGGGCTTCTGGAAAATCACCATGCCCCTGCTGTCGCCCACCATCCTGTTTCAACTAGTGATTGGTGTAATCTACGAATTTCAGATTTTTACGCAAGGATATATCCTGGGAGGAGGGCCGAATTTCTCTACCACCTTCTACGTGCTGGAATTATTTAATAATGCTTTCCGTTATTTGAAGATGGGCTACGCCAGCGCCATGGCCTGGGTCTTGTTCGCCATCACCCTGATCATCACCTTGCTGGTCTTCCGGTCCACCCCTTACTGGGTCTATTATGAAGCGGAGAGACAGCGATGAGCGCCCAAACGAAGGCCTTGAAACTCACCCCTAAAATGAAGCGCAGCCACCTCCTGAGCGTTCCCTGGCTGTTCTACGTGGTCGCCATCCTGCTCTCGGTGACGTTTTTATTCCCGCTGTTCTGGATGGCCTCCACCTCACTGAAGACGATGGGACAGGCTTACACCTTCCCGCCGGTCTGGCTGCCCCACCCGGTGCAGTGGTCCAACTACGCGGAATTATTCACCGAGCTGCCTTTCTTAACTTTTACCATCAACAGCGTCATGATTACCGTGCTGAACACGCTGGGCGTCGTGCTCGCCTCGGCGGTGGTCGCCTTCGGCTTTTCCCGCCTGCGCGCGAAAGGCCGCGATTTCCTGTTCATCCTCCTGATCAGCACGATCATGCTGCCCTCCCAGGTCATCCTGGTGCCGACGTTCATCCTGTTCAAGTACCTGAAGTGGATCAACACCATCTTACCCCTGGTGGTGCCGGCCTATTTCGGCGGAGGCGCCTTCAACATCTTCTTACTGCGCCAGTTTTTCATGACCATCCCCTTCGAGTACGACGAAGCCGCCATCATGGATGGGGCAAGCTGGTGGACCATCTTCTGGCGCATCATGCTGCCGTTGTCCAAGCCGGCCCTGGCGACCGTGGCGGTGCTCAACATCGTGGCGGTCTGGACAGACTTCTTCGGCCCGTTGATCTACCTGAACGACCTGAAAAAGATGACCCTGGCGGTTGGGCTGTCGTTCTTGCGCGGGCAGCACACCGCTTCGCTGACCTTGATGATGGCAGGGGCGATGTTCTCGACCTTGCCGATCCTGATCATCTTCTTCATGGCCCAGCGTTATTTCGTGGAAGGGATTCAACTGAGCGGCCTGAAGGGATAAGGAACTCACTATGCCCACCGAACAACTGCGTATTCTGATCTTTGGCGCCCATCCGGACGATTGCGAGTGGCTGGCGGGCGGGACGATGGCCCTGTATACCCGCCTGGGACACCAGGTGAAGACGGTTTCACTGACCAACGGCGACGCCGGGCACGACACCATGGCCGGGGCGCCGCTGGCGCGCCGCCGGCGCGACGAAGCCACGGCGGCCGCCAAATCCCTGGGGGCCGAATCGATCGTGCTCGACCACCACGACGGCACGCTGATGCCCACCCTGGAAGTGCGCCTGGAGGTCATCCAGATCATGCGCGAGTATAAACCCGACCTGGTCATCTCGCTGCGGCCCTGGGATTATCACCCCGACCACCGCTACACCGGGGTGGTAGTGCAGGACGCCATCAACATGGTCATCGTCGGCAACCTGCTCCCATACGTCCCTCGCCTGCCCTACATCCCGGTCATGGTTTACGCCTGGGACCGTTTCCAGAAACCATACCCGTTTATTCCGGATATCCTGGTCGACATCGACGAGGTCTACGAGCAAAAAATGGACGCGCTGCACTGTTATACTTCGCAAATGTACGAGTGGCTTGACAAGCCCCAGTCTAGCGAGCCTGCGGAACGGCGCGTCTGGCTGAAAAAGAAGCTCGAGACCGAAATGACCACCCCGGCCACCCTTTACCGCCAGAAGCTGGTCGAGGTGTACGGTAAAGAAAAAGGCGAGCAGATGCACTACGTCGAAGCTTTCGAGGTGTGCGAATACGGCGGCAGGTTGACCCCCGAGGCCAGGCGCCGCCTTTTCCCTTTCCCCACAGAGCGGGGATTTTCATCATAAAATAATAGGCTCAAGATGAACAACGCTACCCGCATTGAGATAGAAAAACCGCGCCTGGGCATCCCGGTCAGCCTTATTATCGACGATGCCGCGCCGGTGGTCAACGCTCTGTATTATTTCCGCCTGCAGATCAACCAGGAAGGCTACGACCAGCTTGTCAAACGCATCCCGCTCGACTTCCTGGAACAGTTTGCGGCCGTGGTCCAGAAATGGGGCATGCGCGGCAAATTCACCGTCATCCCTTACCCGGCCGGCCTGGGCAGCATTCTGGAAGGCTGGGAGGGCTGCGATAAGGCTGAGCTGGAAATCTGGCTGGCCCTGGTGCGTTCCGCCATTGCCCCACACTTCGACATCACCCCCGAAATCCTCACCCACACCCTGGCGCTGGACTTGAAGACGCGCCAGTTGATCCCGGAACCCGAGCACATCTGGATGGCCAGCCGTACGCAGGCCGAGCTGTCTGAGTACATGAGCACGGCGGTCGACCTGCTGCGGCAGGCCGGCTTTGCCCCAACCGGCATCACCCAGCCCTGCTATTTCAAGGGCGACCGGCCTTCCTACGACCAGGCGGTGCTGGAAGCCATCCGCCCGCCAGGCGGCGACCCGGCGGGGACGGCGGCGTTCTACTTCATCGACTTTTGCCCGGATAAAGCGCCCGTCCCGCCTCACCCGGTCGTGCTGCTCGACCGGGAACGGGGCGAGGCGGTGGTCAGCATGCTGGCCTACGCCGACGATTATTTCTGGAACTCCCAATATCCCAATCCCCCCGGCTACCTGCAGATGGCGAACGAGCTGATCACCGCCGATCTGCCACAGCAGCAGGCTGGCCGGCTGGTCGAGCTGATGCGGGCGGGCGCCTGGGCCACTTTCTGCACCCACTGGCAGTCGCTGTACTCGAACGGCAGCCGCCAGGGCCTGGCCGGGCTGGAAGAGGTGGCCAAACGCCTGGCGAACACCTTTGGGGCGCGCCTGCTGTGGATGACCAACAGCGAGATGGCGCGCTATCGCGCCTCCGAAGAGGCGCTGCGGACAACCTGGCTGGACGAGCATACCCTCCAACTCAATTCGGCCTTCGCCTGCCCGGATTTCACCCTGACCCTGGCCGGGCGAACGGTCAAGCGGGTTGAATTGGCCTCAGGACAGGGCGCCGTCCAGGTCCTGCGGCGGGCGGACACAGGCGATGGGAGGGGCCTGATGGCGTCTGGTTCCTGGCAGCCGGATGGCAAGCGCTTGACGGCCTGCTTCGATCTGCAACGCGGCGTGCAGGCGCTGAAACTGCTGTAATACATCTCCTCTATCCCTGTTCATTTCTTAATCCAAGTCCCTTGCGAAGGTTCTTCCGCAGCACCCCGCAGTTACCCAGATCCCTAAAGGAAATTTGTTTTCTTATCTCAAGTTAAGGATAATTAGATATTATATATCTATTTTATCATATTAGTGGTATAATGAAAGCATACGTTGGGTCTGCCAATCTATACCTGGTAACCTGTGATAACGGACCAGGTTCATACTAATCAGTGTTTAATAGGGTAAAAAAATGACTAACTATGGTTTTACAGCGCCCATCCTTGCGGGTGGAGCGAATGAAATGCTCTCCTTTATTAATGAACGCGTGCTCGATTGGGGTGCTAAATAATGTTAAAAAATAATATCCACCCCACACTCCCCGGCAAGAAAAAGTTGCTCCTCCTCGCCCTGATGGTCGGCGTGCTACTCATCACCACCGCCTGCGGCCTTTCCAGCGTGGTGCCGGTGCTATCCGCCGCCGGAAATAACAACCCCACAACTACCCCAAACGCGAACGCAGCGCCAAGCAGCACACCCGCTGCGGGGGTAACCACCCCAGCGCAAGCCAATAACCCGAGCAGTAACGTACATTGCGATGCTTTATTCCTGGCAAACTACGATATGGGGATGGCTTTAGCGCATATGGTGACTTTAACTGCCAATACCGACTACACGGCGTACACCAGTCCTGATTCACCTTTCTACCTGGATTTTAAAAAGTTACGATCCGACCTGGATATACTGGCAACTTTACCAGATCCTAGCGACGCAGACGCGCTCATCGTCGGAAAGCCAAGCGAGGCAGTCACTTACTTCCGCCAATTGATGGACCTGGCAGAAACCGATATCAAGAACCAGGGCAAGCCGTTCGTGGACACCAGTCCAAGCGGGCAGAAATTGATCGGTATCGATACCCCCTGGGAGCAGCATGCCGCCGTTTTCGGAGTGGCAATGGGAAATGTCTGTAAAAACTATAAAGTCCCAAGCAACTTATTTTCCACAACCGCCATGCCAGAAGCAACAGAAACGCCGGCGCCCTGATTTCAAGGCCATCCGGTGACTGAGGTGGGAACGCCCATCCGCATGACTGCAACAAATTGACTATATAACAAATAAGTTGGGTAAAGGGTTATTCCCGATGCCCAACTTTCTTATTCGTATAAATTCTTATAACGCCAAATGGATGAGCTCTAATTTGAAGGGTGCAGTGATGCGAGGAAATTCCTGATTTCGTTGGCAATGAAATAGATGGGCTCTGCTTTGGGGAACCCGCCAACCAGGGTTTTTGCTTTGCCGTTGGCCAGCGTAGCGACCACAGCATAGCTGATGGAAACCCCGGCATGTCTCCCTCCGGAGCGGGTGGCGATATTTTTGGCTTCAACGCTTTGGATGGTAGAGACCGGCAAAGTGCAGCGGATGGCATCCCAGGCGGGTAACGGGCCGCTGCGTACTTTCAATTCCTGGGGGGTGACCTCGACGCGGTCGGTATTGGTGATGAGGGTTAGCGTGCGGGACACCAACAAGCCGCCCAGCAGGATGAATGGCAGCACCAGCAGGTCACTCCATTTGAAGCTGTATTCGGTCCTGCTCATGGCGGTCAGGATGCTGAACAACGGGATCGCCAGGAAGGCAAATCCCAGCAAAAAAAGAAAGGCCTCTCCAATGCAACCGCTTGCCAGCACGCGTCTGCGCCAGGCAATGCTGAGAAGGGTGGGGGTGCGTGAAATCCAAACATTCTTCAAGGCTTCTTTCACTATAAACCTCCCGTGAATTTTCGCCCATGTGAAGAGAAGAGGTTCAATCTCCTGATCATCGAACGCAGCATTTTTGTGACGATGAAATCATTGTATCTAAACACTCAAAAAAAGGGCAAACAAAAAACCCCTCCAAATCTAGAAAACGCCTCATTTCCGTTGAAACGGGAAGCCGGTGGGGAGCGGCGATCAGCCAAAGATTTTCGATATTGAATCTCGACCAATCCGACCTATAATTTATACAGGCCATCAAACTATGGATCAGTGGGGTTTCCCGTGGAAGATGATCCATCACGGAAAATCCCAATGAACCCAAACTATGCATTGGGAGGATAAAATGGAAGACAGCCCATCTTTATACACCCGGGCCAGTGAAGCGGCCACGCGCGGGGATAAGCTCACAGCCAAAAACCTGCTGGACGAGCTGATTTTCAACGAGCCGGGCAACGAGCAGGCCTGGCTGCTGCTGGCGGGCATGGTCGAGGATTTGAACGAGGTATGCGACTGCCTGCAGCACGCCCTGGCGATCAACCCTCAAGACCAAGTGGCGCAGCAAAAATACGATGAGCTGCTCCGGCGGGTGCCTGAGCTGACGGAGCTGGACCCGGCCAAGGTTGCGGCGGCTAAAAAAGCCGAGGAGGCTAAGAAGAAAGCCGCAGCCGATCCCGATGCGGGATTGGATTTGGACAATCTCGACCTTACCCCGCTGTACGGCGATAAGGACAGGGCAGAATTGGACGCGGCCAAAGTTGCCGCGGCCAAAAAAGCTGAGGAGGCTAAAAAGAAAGCTCCACCCGATCCCGATGCGGGACTGGATTTGGACAATCTCGACCTGACGCCGCTATAAGGCGATAAGGAAATAATCTAAAACACCTTGCGATGGCCCCCAAGGGGGAAAACCTTCGCAAGATGTTTATTATATAGAAATGCAGCTCCGAGAAAATTTACATCTTGGTGTGTTCAATGCCTTCCATGGGCAGCGGCTCGGGCAGGGCGGCCCCTTTCACGCGAGCGGGCGTAGATCACAATGGGTACGGTCATGCCTGTGGCGTAGGCGATCACCAGGCCGTAATCGTCGCCAGCGGCGACGGGATCGCTGAACTCAGCCAGCAAGCCGCCGACCTGGGCGACGAAACTGGCGACGAACAGCGCCAGGTGGGTATAGGAAAAGCAAATAGTTCGGTGTAAAATGGTAAACATCCCCTGCCAGGAGGACAATATGCGAGAAGTCCAATGGGAGCGCATGTTCCCAGATGAATTAGAAATGGCCTTTCAGGCCTGCCCGGTGGTGTACTTCACCTACGGGCTGTGCGAGCCGCACGGGCCGCAGAACACGCTGGGACTGGATGAGCTCAAGGCGCACGCCATCGCCTGCCAGGCCGCCCGGCAAAACGGCGGGATCGTGGCCCCGCCGGACTACTGGCATATCCACGAGATCGGCCTGTACGCCGCCTGGGCTGAGGAGGCGGTGGGCCGCCCGCCGCATACCTGGCTGACCGCCATGCCGCCCTGGCAGCATTTTAAGAACGTGTGCTACCACCTGCGCGCCGCCGACGCGCTGGGCTTCCACGCCGCCATCCTTCTTACCGGGCACTACGGCCCAAACTACGAGGACCTGGGCGAGCTGGTGGGCCTGCTACAACCTTTTGTGGGGGCGCGCCTGTACAGCCTGCCCGAGTTCGAGGCCAATTACAAGGGCTTCGCGGGGGATGGCACACAGACCGGCGACCACGCCGGCAAGGTCGAGACCTCGCTGCTGTGGGCGCTGCAGCCTGACTGCGTGGATGTGTCGCGCCTGCCCAGGGAATACCGGCGCGGGGAGCAGTTTGCCATGGGGGAGGACGCTTACCGGGCAAACCGCCAGGTTGGCGAGCGGATGGTAGCTGACGAGGTGGAATGGCTGGGGAACAAGGCCGCCGGGCTGCTGGCGGAATACGACCGGCTGAAGCCGCCGCACAATTTCACCACTTTCGAGACGGTCGAACGGGTTTGGGAGGAAATTATCGAGCCGGCCTTGCCAAGGTTCAAGACGATGCAGGCAATGCAGGACGAGATCCCGCTAAATTCGCCCTGGAAGGCCAACAGCGGGGTGCCGGACAACTGGCGGTGATGCTCTTTTGAATTTTTGTGAGCTTTGTGCCCTTTGTGGTAAAGGATTCTTATGGCAGACAAAACTAACAAAATATTTTTGATCGGCAACGCCCACATCGACCCGGTGTGGCTGTGGCAGTGGCAGGACGGCTTCCACGAGACGCACGCCACCTTCCGCTCGGCGCTCGACCGCATGCAGGAGAACCCGGATTTCGTTTTCACCGCCAGCCAGGCAGCTCTCTACGAATGGATCGAGCAATCCGACCCGGGCATGTTCGCCGAGATCCGGCAGCGCGTGGCCGAGGGACGCTGGAAGCTGGCCGGCGGCTGGTGGGTCGAGCCGGACTGCAATATCCCGGCGGGTGAGTCGTTCGTGCGCCAGGGACTGTACGGGCAGCGCTACTTCAAGGAAAAATTCGGGGTAACCTGCAAGGTGGGCTACTGCGTGGATAGCTTCGGCCACAACGGCATGCTGCCGCAGATCCTCAAAAAAAGCGGCATGCCCTATTACGTCTTCATGCGCCCTTCCCCCTACGAGAAGGAGCTGCCCGGGCGCATTTTCTGGTGGGAGGCGGACGACGGCAGCCGTGTGCTGGCCTTCCGCATCGCCTATTCGTATGCCTCGTGGGGCGGCGATTTGAAGGACGACGTGCACACCCTGGCGGCGGGCGAGCTCAAAGCGCCCGGGGAGGCGTGCATGTTCTTCTACGGGGTCGGCGACCACGGCGGCGGGCCAACCCGGGAAAACATCGCCAGCATCCGGCAGATGCAGGCAGAGAGCGACCTGCCCGATTTGGTCTTCGCCGGGCCGGAGGAGTTCTTCGCCGCCATCGAAAAGCCGGCGGTCGACTATCCGCACGTGCACGACGACCTGCAGCATCACGCCAGCGGGTGCTATTCGGCCCATTCGGGAGCCAAGCGCTGGAACCGGCTGGCGGAAAACCGACTGCTGGCGGCGGAAAAATGGGCCTCGGTTGCCAGGCAGGTGGCCGGGCTGGTCTATCCCACCGATTTGGGCCGCGCCTGGAAAAACGTGCTGTTCAACCAGTTCCACGACAACCTGGCCGGCACCTGTCTGGACGAGGCCTACGCTGACACGCGCGAGCAGTCCGGCGAGGCGCTGGCGATCGCCGGACGGGCGCTCAACCAGGCCGTGCAGGGGCTGGCCTGGAAGATCAACGTTGCCCCGCAAGAGGGGACGACCCCCGAAGTGATGGGGGTGACCCCCAAAAAAACGGGGGTAACGCCGGTGGTGGTGTTCAACCCGCACGCCTGGAAGGTGAAGGCCAACGTCGAGGTGGAAGTGCGCATGCTGGAGGGCAGCGAAGCGCTGCTGGACGAAAACGGGCAGCAGTTCCCCATGCAGCGCGTGCAGCCGCGCCCCACCAGCGGCTGGATCGACCGGCTGAGCTTCATCGCCGACCTGCCCCCGCTGGGCTACCGGCTGTACCGCGTCGCCCCGCGGCCCCCGCAGGCGGGCAAAAAAGATTTCCCTGCCCTATTGGCGGGCCCACACAGCCTGGAAAATGACCGCTACCGCCTGGAAATCAACCCGGCCAGCGGCTCGGCCCAAGGCGCCGTCCGCTCGCTGTGGGATAAACAAGCCGGCTGCGAGATGTTCAACGGAGAGGCGGCCGCCCCAATGGTGCTGGACGACCCATCCGACACCTGGAGCCATGACGTACTGGCCTTCAATACGGCGGCCGGCCAGTTTATCACTCGCCAGGTGGAGCTGGTGGAAGCCGGCCCGGTAAAAGCAACCCTGCGGGTGACCAGCGAGTACAACCGCTCGACCCTCGTCCAGGAGTTCAGCCTTTTCAACGACCTCCCTTCGGGAGGCATCGCAGTGCGGGTCAGCGTGGACTGGCGCGAGCAGCAAAAGATGCTCAAGCTGCGCTTCCCGGTCAATGTCACGCAAGGGCAGGTCACCTATGAAATCCCCTACGGGCACATCCAGCGCCCGGCCAACGGCGAGGAAGAGCCCGGGCAGAGCTGGATCGACCTGTCAGGCGTCTCGCCTGAAACCGGCCAGAGGGTGGGAGTGAGCCTGCTCAACGACGGCAAGTACAGCTACGATGTAACCGGCAACAGCCTGGGTCTGACCGTGCTGCGCAGCCCGATCTACGCCCACCATCACCCGGCCATGCCTGAGCCGGGCAAGCGCTACGCCTACATCGACCAGGGCGAGCAGGTTTTCCACTATACCATTCTGCCGCATAGCGGCGATTGGGCCGAGGCGGGCGCCGTGCGCCGGGCAGCCGAGCTGAACCAGCCGCCTGTGACGCTGGCGACCACCTGCCACGCCGGGCCGCTGCCGCCCAGCGCCTCTTTTGCGGCAGTCGAGCCAGAGAACGTGGTAATCAGCGTGATCAAGCAGGCCGAGGACAGCCACCATGGTCTGATCGTGCGCGCTTACGAGACGGCTGGCCGGGCCACGGCGGCGCGCCTCAACCTGGCAGCGTGGGGGAGGGATTTCGCGGCGCAGTTCGGAGCGTGCGAGATCAAGACCTTCCGCATCCCGCAGCAGGCGGACAAGCCGGTGGTAGAGACCGATTTGATCGAGTGGGAATAAGGAGTATGTAAAAGTCAATCTTTGGCATAGTGTTTCCGGTAGTAGCGCTGGCGTTCTTCATCTAGGCGTGCCAGGAGTTCATCCGAAACTCCACCTCGTTGAGGACTTCTGCCACCCGGTCTCCCGACCGATTGACCTGCGAGAGGCAGGGGTAAGCAAAAAATGAACCCTCACCCAGATCGATCAGGGCGAAGATACTGGCCTTCCGCCGTCCATACTGGTCGCATTTAGCGGCAGGGTAAAGCGCCCTTCCAGCGGATTTGGATCGTATTCCGAATAACTCTTCTGGTCTGCATCTGCGTTTGAAGAAACTATGCCATGCACGCAGTTATAGCCGTACTATAGGCGCTTATCCGGGATGAGCTGAACTTTGAACTTCTACTATAGCGATGAGATAATCTAAACGTTTACGAATAATTTTACTCGGCTTTCAACCAATAAGAGGAAAGTTCGCACGCCCCCTTCAAGATGATTCCAGCCATCAGGGCGTGATCCCGAGCGAAAAGGCTCAATCATGGCATATGTTCCCGGAAATAGAGCTGGCGCTATACGTCCAACGTAATCAGAAGATCATCGGAATAGAAACTACCTTCGTCATTGCGGACTTTTTGCAAACCCGGTTTTGTTTCCTAAGTTTCTCCTGCGATAGCCGTCGGGAGAAAGTAAAAATGAATCCTCGCCCAGATCAATAAACGGTAAAGAATTGCCAGTTCATCTCAATCCGATAATTTTTCTCGAAGGTCACTGTCAACGTTTCATCTTCAGGATAGCATACAAACGGATATGCTTCGATCACAGCCAGACTCGAAAGTGGTGCCGTGCTTGCGTAAATTAGCATCCCGATCTATTATAGCACTTCCCATATCAGGAAGGCAATTATGGAGCGAATATTTCACATTCACCAGATACAATAGCAAATTGATGCAGCAATACGGATACCTTTGCAGTGATAAGATGTAAAGACTTATGAATTCCTCTGTTTGTGGGGATTATAATCCTCGTTCTGTGAGGACTATAGCACTCGTTCGGTGAGGAAGGAGTTGTTTTTCTTTTCCCTACCTGCTAAGGCCTGACCGTAAACCTTACATGCGGGCTTTCAAGCCGTGAGCCATCCAGGCGCAGGCCGGTCGCCCAGGCTTCGTGAGATCCGGCCTCCAACACCCACCAGGCCTGGTAAGGCGGGGCGTCCAGGCTGGCCAGGGCCTGGCCATCGACGTAGAGAGTCACCAGGCGCAGGTCGCCGGCGCCCAGAGCCAGCAGGCGGATCTGCTGGTCGGCCAGCGGCAGGCTGGGTGAAATCTGGAAGGTGGTGCGGTCGCCGGGCGAGACCAGGCTAAACTCCTCCTGAGGCGGCGGGGTGGGCCCGGCAGGACCCGCCGGCGTGTTCTCCTGGGTGGCAGGCGAGGGAGCGTCCACTGCGGCCGGCGGCAGCAGGTCGCTCAACAGCAGCAGGCCGTGCCCGTGCGCCCACGGCCCGGCCTGAGGAGGCAGGTCCAGAACCGTGGCAGTGACGCGCCGCTCGGGCGGGGTGGCGGCATCCGCCAGGCGGGTGGGCGCCCCACCAGGCGTGACGGCACTGGCCGCATCCAGCTCCACTGTGCGGTAGAAGTGGTCCGATTGGGTAGGCTGCGTGCCATCGATGAACCATTCTAGCCTGCGGTAGGGGCAGGCTTGGGTGGGCAGCAAGCCGGATAGGGCGCACACCTCCACCTGCACCAGCCCAGCCGGGCGGGTGAAGTCTTTCTCGGGCGTGCCGGCCAGCAGGGCGCGCATCGCCTCGGCCCAGATGGGGGCTGCCCCGGTCAGCCCGGTGATGTCGCGCATGGCCTCGTGATTGGCATTACCGGCCCACACCCCCACCACCAGGTCGGGCGTGTAACCGACCGTCCAGTTGTCGTGGAAGTCGGTGGTCGTGCCGGTTTTGACCGCCGCCGGGCGGTCCAGGCGCAGCACACTATTGGGCTGGAAGCCCAGCAGACGGGCGTTGTCGTCGGAGAGAATATCGCTGATCAACCAGGCCACCCGCTCGTCCAGCACGCGCTGGGGCGGATTGTCGGGGGCGGTATAGACTACCTGACCGGCGGTAGTGCGAATGTCAAGGATCGAAACCGGGGTAACGCGGTAGCCGCCGCTGGCCAAAGCCCCGTAGGCGGCGGCCAGGTCGAGCAGGCGCACGTCGCCGCCGCCCAGGGCCAGCGACAGGTCGGATTGGTCCGGGTCGCCCAGGCTGGACATACCCAGCCGGCCGGCCAGCTCGAACAGGGCCGGCAGGCCGATGTGGTCGAGAGTGAGCACGGCCGGGATATTCAATGAAGAAGCCAGGGCATCGCGGGCCAGCACGGGTCCATGCTCCTGCCCATCGTAATCAACCGGGGTATAGGGTTTCAGGTCGTGGGTGACGAAGTTGGTGCTCACGTCCAGTAGCATGGTGGCGGCCGTCCAGGGGTTGGCCCGGGCGGGGTCGAAGGCCGAGGCATAGATAAACGGTTTGAGGGCCGAGCCCGGCTGGCGCGGGGCCAGGGCCATGTTGACTGCCCCGGCATGGTCGCGGTCGTTATAGTCGGCGCTGCCGACCATGGCCAGGATCTGCCCGGTGTGTGGGTCGAGGGCTACCAAAGCGGCGTCGTTCAGGTTGTGGCCGCGGGTGCCGCTTTCTTTGGCGTGCAGGCGCTCCAACTGGTCGGCCACCGCCTGCTCAGCCTTTTTCTGGTCGTCCAGGTCGAGCGAGGTGCGCACCACCAGGCCGCCGTAGGCCTGCACCTGTTCGACCGAAGGGAAGAGGGCGTCGATCTGCGAGCGCACCATCATAACGAAGTGAGGAGCTTCCAGCGGGTAGGGCGTGCCGGCCAACACCAGAGGTTCACGCTCTGCCAGGGCGACCTGGCCGGCGTCTAGATAACCGGCCTTTTCCATCAGCCCCAGCACGACGGCCTGGCGTTTTTTGGCCGCCTCCAGGTCGGTAAACGGGTCGTAGAGGGCCGGCGCCTGAGGCAACCCGGCCAGCAGGGCGCTTTCAGCCAGGTCCAGGTCGCTAGCGGATTTGCCGAAGTAAGTCTGGGCAGCGGCTTCCACGCCGTAGGCCATCCCGCCGTAATAAGTCTGGTTGAGGTAGAGGGCGAGGATTTCGTCTTTGCTGTAGCGTTGGGTAAGCTGCCAGGCCAGGATACTCTCGCGCAGCTTACGGCGCAGCGAGCGCTGGCTGCGCTCCTGCGGGCTCATCAGCAGGCTGCGCGCCACCTGCTGGGTGATGGTGCTGCCGCCCGAGAGGGTTGCGCCGCCGCGCAGGTTGATCCACAGGGCGCGCAGAATGCCGAGCGGGTCAACGCCGGGGTTGTGGTAGAAGCTGGCATCCTCGGTGGCGATGGTAGCCTGCTGCAGCGCCAGGGGGATGCGCTCAATCGGGGTAGGGGCGTTGCGCCCGCCGCCTTGCGGCAGCATTTCGTAGAGCAGCCGCCCCTGGCGGTCGGTGATGCGGATGGAAGGCAGGTTGAGGCCCTGGTTGACCTCGTCTACAGAGGGCAAATCCTGGAACAGCCAGACCAGCGCCCCGATAACCAGCAGGGCCAGGAGCAGCAACAGGCCGGCCCACAGCTTGAAACGTGGCATGCTTTGGTTGTAATCCAGAGTCGGGGTTCTGTAAAGTATAAACCTGGTGGGTTAGGAAACCCACCCTACCAACTTCAAAGGCGGGTTTCTCAACCTACCCACAAACCGGGGAAGGTTTACTGCCAAATCCTAATCAACAAAATTTTTCACTCCCCGAATATCATATCCCTCTCTTCCCGTACTTCTGATCCACCCCACTCAACCGGATAAAACCCCTGCCTCACGAACCGGTGGAAACTTGACCATGGCCATTCGGAAACACGTTCTACAAGACCATGTTTCACCGGGTTGAAAAAAATATATTCTATGTGTCGGGCAAAGTCCTCTTGATTCCGGATGGTATGTTCCCAAAAACGTCGTTGCCAAATAGTCGCTTCCCCCTGTTTCTGATGGGATTTGTTACGAAATTTCCCTAGCCCGACCTGGTACAAATAATCGCGGGTGAACAGCCTTTTGATTTCCTTCCAGCGGACAGGAAAATTGGAATCTCCTTCAGGTAATGTCCAGATGCAATGGATATGTTCTGGCAGCAGGCAGACCGCATTGGTCTTGAAAGGGAACCTTTCCTGAACAGTTATCCAGGCAGAACTGAGTATTTCCCTGGCGACAGGGGTTGTGAGGATTGGCCGGCGGTTGTATGTAACAACGGTGAAGAAAAAAGAGCCTCCCTCTAAAATAGATCGCCGGTATTCAGGCATATGTATATTTTACAGCAAATGTTGAGGAGCATAGGTCGGGAAAACTACTGATCTGGTGGGTTAGGAAACCCACCCTGTCCGTGGGGTTGAGATAATCTGGTTCGGTGGGTTGGGAAACCCACCCTACTAACTGCCGGCCATGGCATGGAGATAATCTGGCTGGTGGGTTGGGAAACCCACCCTGGCCGTGGGGAGGATAATCCAGGTAGGGTGGGTTTCTGAACCCACCAAGCTGAACCGCAGAACTTCTTTACTGCGCCGTAAACGTCCTCGCTGCGGACCAGTCGCTGGAATACGTGCCCTTAGCCTGCACACGCCAGTAGTACACCTTGCCCTTCGTCAGGCTGCTGGTAATGGTGTAGGAAGCGGCAGTGACGGTCTTGTTGACCACCGTCGAGCTGAAGCTGGCGCTGGTCGACACCTGCACCGTGTAGCCGGTAGCCCCACCCACGCTTCCCCATTGCAGGGTGACGGGGGCGGCCGCCGTCCCGGCGTTGCCCGGGCTGATCAGGGCGGTCGCCGGCAGTTTGGTATGGAAATGGCGCGATGACGACCACAGGCTGTACTGCCCGGCGGCGTTGTAAGCGCGCACGCGCCAGAAAAAGGTCGCATTCGAGGCCAGCGGGTCAAGCGGGGTGAAGTTGGAAGTCTCCTTGGGGACGTACTTGAAGTACACCAGACTCGTGTCAGAGAAAGAGCTGGAGGTAGCGACCTGGATCTGGTACTTGGCCGTATTGGCCACGTCGTTCCAATCCAGGGTGGGCGTGTAAACCGAGAGCGAGGCGCTGTCGGCGGGCGCCAGAAGCGATGGCACCGCCGGTGGGTCGGCGCTGGTGAAGCTGAAGACTACCGACCAGGCGCTGGGATTTTTCCCGCTGGCGGACACGCGCCAGTACAGCAGTTGGTTACGCGGCAGATCGCTGCCGGGGGTATAGCCGGAGCCGGTGGGAGAAGTATTGACCACCAGCTTGGTGAAAACCGGGCTGGCCGAGACCTGCAGCACGTAGCCGGTGGCCCCATTCACTTCTGCCCAATCAAAGGCCGGGCGGGTGGTCAGCGCCTGGCCGGGGTTGGCCGGGAGGAGCAGGTCAGGCGGCGTCATGGCGGTGCGGAAGGTGCGGTAGGCCGTCCACAGGCTGTACTGCGCGGCGGCGTCGAAGGTACACACGCGCCAGTAGTAGGTGGCGTTAGCTGGCAAAGCCCCCGGGATGGGGAAATCTGAAGAATCGCGGTTCGGGTCGTCGTACAGAAGGCTGGCAGTCGAAAAACTGCTGGAGGTGGCCACCTGCACCCGGTAGTGGTCGGCGCCGGTCACGTCGTTCCAGTCCAGGGTGGGAGCATAATTGGTCAGCAGGGCATTGCTAGCGGGCGACAACAGCGAAGGGATGGGCGGCGGGTTGGCGCTGGTGAAGCTGAACACCGGCGACCAGGCGCTCTGGTTGCTGCCATTGGCGCGGACGCGCCAGTAGTAAAGCCTGCTGCGCAGCAGGTTGGAGGTCATCGTGTAGGCAGAGGCGGTCACTGTAGTGTCAACCGTTTTCGAGCTGAAGCTGGGCAAGGTGGAAAGCTGGAAAGCGTAGCCAGCGTTACCCGTCACATCGCCCCAATCGAAGGCCGGGCGGGTAGTCAGGGCCGCCCCACCGTTAGCCGGGTAGAGCAGGGCTGGCGGATTCAAGGCGGTGCGGAAGTAGGAATAAGCGGCCCAGGCGCCAATCACCGCATGGACATTGATCGCCTGTATCCGCCAGTAATAAGTAGCATTGGGCGGCAATCGGCTGGTAAAAGGATAAGTGGAGGGAATTACTGTAGTATCCAGTACCAGGTTGGCCGGGGTGAAGGCGCTGTCGGTGGATACCTGCACCCGGTAGTGGTCTGCGTCGGTCGCGTCGCTCCAGTCCAGGGTGGGGGTGTAGACGTACAGCAGGGCATTTTTGGCAGGGGCAGACAGGCTGGGCGTTCCGGGCGGCTTGCCCTGCACGTTGAACGCACGCGTCACCCACGCCCCGATCGTACCGTACGTATTCAGGGTGCGCATGTGCCAGTAATACGTCCCATCGCTGGCGAAGGTGTAGCCGTAGCTGGTCAGGCTGTTGCCGGGGCTGGTATTCACCAGCCAAGGAGAAGTATCGGGGTTGGACGAAACGCTCAGGCGCAGGGTGTAGCCGTTCTGATTGGGAGCGTTGGGACTCTGCCAGGTAAAAGTCAACTGGCGGCTGTAAATGGTGCCATTCTCGGCGGGACTGAGCAGGGTAGGTGGGTTGGGCGGGGAGGGGATCTGGAAATGCCGCACCGACCAGGCCGCTCCGTTGGCAGGGTTGGCGGCCTGCACGCCCCAGTACAGGTCCATGTCGTCCCACTGCGCCGCAATTGTCCTGTTTTGCGAAGTATCGCTCACGCTCTTGTCGACGATGATATTCCCGCCGCTGTCCATGTCACTGGTGTCTTTAATCCGCAAGGTGTAGCCGCTGAAGCTGCAGCCGCTGACCGCCGACCATTTGAAGGTGAGTCCCTGGCTGGGCGAGATGTAGCTATCTGCCGGCGATGAAAGGGCCGGGGCCGGGCAGGTCGCCCCGCCAGTAGCATCGTTGAGGATCGGGTCTACATAAGCGTATTTCTTGACCCCATCCCGGATCAGCCACATATCGTTGTGGTCGTAATCGTAGTTGTAGGTGCCGGCGTGGATCACCCAGCCGGACAACGCCGTGCCGTTAATCGCCACCAGCGCCCCGTTGTACCTGAGCACAAAATGCACGTGCGGGCCGGTCGAGCTGCCGCCGTTACACAGCGCCTGGGTCTGGTTGTTGGCAATAACGCCGATACGATCGTTCTGCTGGATCGAGCCGGAATAATTCTGGATGTTGTCCAGGTGATAGTAGGCGGTCACCCAGCCATTGCTGTGGTCGATGTGGAAGTTACAGCTCGAAATCTTGATCGGCGTGCCGCCGGCGGATGCCACCACCCACATATTGCTGGTGTCAGTCCCCCAGGCCGGCCAGCCGTTGCTAAAATCGATGGCCGACATATCCGAGCTGACGCCGTCGTTGCTATGCACGCCGTTAAAAGTCCACGCCTGGCCGCGCGGGTAGGGGAACTGCAGCAGGTTAGCCGGGGCAGCCTGGGCGGCCAACTGGCCGGGATAAAGGATCTGGTTGGCCTGGCTGAGCGGGTCATCGTCCGGGAATAGACGCCGGTAGGTCTGGGCGAAACCCAACGGATTGGCGCTGTCCAGAGCGGCTGCCATCCCAGCCGTGTCCTTGAAGCTGGCCAACCCGGCCAGGACGGCGTAACTGCCGGCGTTGACCGCCCCGGGCACGTCGAAGGTCGAACCGTCGGCGAGGGTCAGGGCGGGCAGATTGCGCTGGCCAGCCGTCAGAGCCGTAAAGTTGTACAGGTGCAGGTAATAGGCGTTGAACATGCTTTTGGAAAGGGCGTCGAGCTGGGGCAGAAAGCCCGGCTCGGCCAGACCGAAGGGATTCTCAAACTGCTGAGAGGCGGCGGAGCGGTTGGAGACCAGGCCGGTGGCCATTTCCATCAGGGTAAAGTACAGGCGCGGGTTGATGCTGTTGAATTCGGCCCGCCCGTAGAGCGCATCGGCGTAGGGGCTAAGCTGGGGGGCCGAGCGCGCCGTGAAATCGGCGATGGTGAAGCTGCCCACGTTGGGTCCGTAGACGAACTGCCCATCGGAGAGCAGGTTGTAATCGGCGGGCGTCAGGGACAGCCCGGCCGGATTTTGGGCAGGCGGGGCCGGCGGGGTGGGCGTGACTGCTTCGGGGGTGGGCGTGACTGCTTCGGGAGTGGGTGCGACTGCTTCCGAAGTGGGCGTGACGGTTGCAGAATCGGCGGCAGTTGGCGTATCGGTGGGAGAGGCGGCGGGGGTCGCCGTATCCTCCGGCGCAGCCGTGAGGGTGTCGGCCGGGGTGGCAGTGCCGGTAGGAGCCTCGGCCGTGGGCGAGGGCGCCTCGTCCGCCGGGGGTGTGGCAGTAATGGCTGCCTCTGGCGTGGCCGTCTCTGGGGCCTGGGCGTGCACAGGGGTGACGCGGTTGGGAAGTAAATTGGAAAAGGCCAGGCTAAAAAGCAGGATGATGGTTAAAAAGTGCAGTTTTTTGGCGTAATGAGAAATGGGCATGCTTACAGTGTAGCCCAAGGCGATAATGTGAAACTTTTCACTTTTGTTAGCAAGGGAGTATGGAAAGGCTCCTGCCCACATGCAGGCTTATCACTTTTGTAAGCAGGCGACAAGAAATCCCCGATGATCAAATACAAACCCTAAAGGTTTTTGAAACCTTTAGGGTTTATACCTGGACGGGGTTAGGCGACCCAGGGTGTGGGACTATTTACTTTCTAATACTTACCGGGTTGTCCCTATAACCGAGACCCTGCACAACGCTTACGGAATGTAATACGTTACTACCAGCGTCGGCTTGAATGAAGCCGTGGGAGCGTCGCCGCTGTAGAACTTGATGGTATCGTACAAATCATTATCGATGTCATCCCCAGGAAAATGCAGCTCGAACTGCGTCGTGCCAGTCCTATTAATGTATTTGAACGCCGCCGGAAGGAGCGACGCTGAATATACGCTGGTGGGGGTCGAAGGCTTAAGAATGGTGCCGGCTGGATCCAATTGGCTTGAGGCCTGAAAATCGGATGTAGCCAGCTTTATACTGCTGCCATAATAGGGCTTGCGCATATCTACTTTAAGGCCAGGGTATGTATCGAACGGGTCAGGGTTGGAAATACTGGAGATGGTTAAGCTGACCACCGCCGAAATAATCACGGCGTTGGAGGTGGAGGGCAGCGGGTCGGAGGCGGCATCGAAGGACAGGAACGAGCGGTATCTACGCCCGTTGGGCGTGTTGCCCACGATCAGGGTCGAGCTGGTCGAATCGAGGGTCCCGCCCTTGTTGCTGCCATCGCGGGTTTCCAGCACCCAGCCGTCGTTAGCGGGATCAGAAACATACGTTCTGGATACAGCAAAAGTATTGAAGACGACCGACAGGTTCAGGCTGCCACCCGTGTCCAGGCCGCCGGATTGGACAACCTCAAGATAATATTTTGTCCCAGGTGTAACGGAGAACCCGAATTTCGCCGCTTTGGTGGCCGATACGGTATCATTGCAGCTTTGGTTAGTCAAGGGCGGCGTGACTATCCAGATGGCCAGCAGCGTGTCATAATCGCTGCCGGCGGTGTTGACATCCAGGGTGCCCGTGCTGTTGGGAGTGAAGCTCCACCACACACTCTTGGCACCCTTGGTACCTTGCGCTGGGCCACAAATAGCGGGCAACGTCGGGTCATCAATAATTGAAGTGGTCGCTGCTGTGGTATCTTCGGTAAACGTGTACGGCGTGGCGGTGATGGCGGTGGCGAAGTTAAAGTCGTCGTTTGTCACCGTAGTCGTATTGAACGAGGCGATCAGGGGATCACCAAACCCATAAATAATGTTGTAGGCCCACACATACCAGTTATATTTCACGCCCCAGGATAGTTTGTGGGCAGGAATGGTGTAGTTTGTGGCTGTCGGCCAGGCGGAAAGAACCATACTGCCGCCGTCCACCCAGACCTGGATGTTGAAATATTTAATACAATAGCCTGAAGCGGCTTTCCAGGAGAGCTGCGGGACGGTGGTGATCTGCGTGCTGCCATCGGGGGGCGCAACCAAACTGGGGACGCGCGGCTCACCCTTCGGCGTACACTGGGCGGAAAGATCGCCCGCGCCGCCCTGGCCAGGCGGGGCGATTTGAGGCGGAGGCGTCTGCGACTGGGCGCGGGCTGCCTGGGGAATCCCGCCAAAAACGATTGACAACACCATCAGCGCCAGCACCAACCCGTAAATCCATCGCCTGCCTTGCAAATTGAAGTAAGCCCGCATTTTTCCTCCCACGAAAAGTTGCCGGATCTCCTGACAATATGGCTAATTCTGCCGCGTTAAAAGATCGGAAAAGAACCCCTTTAATTATAGTACAACCACCTGCCAGCCGGAGCGGTTTATAAGAAAACTCTTACTTTTTACAGGCTGCGCCGCAGCGCCAGGGCGTAGCCGATCAGCGCTAGGCCGGCCAGCAGGAAGAACCCGGCCACCACGGGCATTGGCGGCATCGGCAGCCCGGCCACTGGCTGGTCAGTCGGTTTGGCGGCCAGCGCACCGCCGGGCGTGGAGGTGGCGGTAGCCGTCGGCGTGGACGTCGAGGTTGGCGTGGGGGTGGCAGTAGACGTGGCAGTGGCGGTATCCGTGGCCGTCATCGTCGGTGTAGGCGTGGGAGAAGCTGCCCCGCCGATAAATCCTCCGGCCAGTTCGGGCGTGGCCGACGCCTCGTTTTCGGCTTTTTTCTTTTGCGGGTGTTCGCTTACCGCCAGCTTCAGCGCCGCATCAAGCCGAAGCAGCCCATAACCGAAAAATTCGTCCCAGCCGCCCGGCCCCAAATCCTTGGCTGTGGTTTCCAACTGGCGGATCACGTCGCTCGAGTAACGGTTGCCGGGTATACCGAGCAAGATGGCGGCCGCGCCCGAAACGAATGGGGCCGAGAAAGAGGTGCCGCTTCCGGGGACCAGCGGATTGGGGTCGGCCAGCCATCCCACGGAGATGATGTCCACCCCCGGGGCGGCCAGGGCGACTTCAGGCCCCTGGCTGGAGAAAAAGGCGAACTGGTCGGTCTGATCGGTGGCGGATATCGCCAGGGCCCCCGGGCAGGCCCCCGGGTAGTAGACGCCGGCGCCGTAACCGTTGCCGGCGGCGGCCACCACCACCACCCCCAGGTTGGCGGCGTAAGACACCGCATCACACAGAGTGTGCGTATATTCGGGTGGGATTGCACCGCCCAGGCTGAGATTGATCACCCGGGCACCGCTGTTGGCAGCAAAGTAGATCCCGGCGGCTACATCGTCAGACCAGCCGGAGCCAGTAGAGTCGAGCACTTTGACCGGCAGGATGCGCGCCCCCCACGAGATTCCGGCAATGCCCTCGTGGTTGTTGGTCACCGCCGCGGCGACCCCCGCCACCTGGGTGCCGTGGCCGTAGTCATCCTGCGGGGTATCAGCCCCGACGACAAAACTGCGAAACCCACAACGAGCTTGGGCGCCAGGTCGGGCTGTGAAAAATCCACACCTAAATCGAGGATGGCAATGGTCACGCCCGTGGAGCCTTTGGAAATCTCCCAGGCCGCCGGGGCGCGAATGTGGCGAGGCCCGTACTGGCTGGGCCATTCCGGGTCGTTGGGGATGACGTCCTGGGCATACAGGTAATAATTCGGCTCGGCGTAGACCACCCCGGGTTGTTTTTGCAAGTCAGCGATAGTTTTCTCTACCGTGCCTGCCGGCACCTTGAGCACCAGCAGGCTGCCGTCGCTCACCGCCAGTCCGCTGTCGGTCGCCTTGCCGAGCTTGCCCAGGTTCTTGCGCAGGGCGCTGGGGGCAGAACCGCTCACTTTGACGAGCACCTGATTTGGGACGTATCCCCCAGGGGGGCCGTCCGCGGCTGGGACGTGGGCCGGCTGCGCCCTGGCGGCACGAGGCGCGCCGGATAAAGCGCCCACCACAAAGATACACAGTGCACAAAGAAAAATTTTATAGGCTCCCTTTGCGCTCTTTACATCCTTCAAATTCTTTGCGCCTCTGCGGTTAAAAGGTTTTTGGAACATCGGCTCCTGTTCCCTGCATCCATTAATTATACATAAGATCAGGGATTGCGGGCGAAGATCAGCATACCGCGGCTGCCGTAGATATCCGTCGGCAGGGTGCGCAGCAGGGTGTACTGCCGGCTGAAACGCGGGTCCTGCAGCAGGGTCAACCGGCCATATACTTCCAGGATCACCACGTAATCCGGCCGTTCGTCCAGGATCAGGTCGGTTGGGATGGCATAATTGATTACGTAGTACTGCTTATCCAGGGGATAATAGCGCAGCGATTCGGGCGAGTTCAACCCAACCGTGTCGAGGATGCGCGCCGGGGTGTAGAAACCCAGCACGCCCACGTCGCCCGCTGCCAGCCGGCTGGAAGAGGTCAGGCGCGGCGCCAGGTAATCGGCGGCCTGGCGGTAGAGCAGCTCCAGCTTGAACCAGGCCATGGCCGGGGCCGGGCGGTCAGGGCCGTGGTCGGGATGCATAGTCCAGGCGTTCAGGCTGGAAGCCAGCGGCAGCGCCACCAGCAAAACGAGCGGGGCATAACGTCGCCAGGCAGCCAGCGGCAGCCTGGCGCGCAAACTGAACAGCCATCGCAGCACCTGTTCTGCCCCCAGCAGGATCACCAGGAAGTAAGCCGGCAGCGGCGGGGTCAGGTACCAGCGGAAGAGCAGCGGGTTGGGCAGGGCGAATACCACGAAATACAGCCAGGGATAGACCAGCCAGGCCAGCAGGCGCGGCTGGCTGCGCCAGGCGCGCCGCGCCCCCACCAGATAGAGGAACGGGTAGAGGATCAGCCCGAGGCCGATCCCGGCCACACCGATGGCGTCGTATTCCATGAAGGGTGTGGCGTAATGCTGGATCAGGCGGATCAGGGCGGAGTTGGCGTCAAGGCGGTACACCGCCAGCTTGGCCGTCACCGAGTGCGGGATGGGGCTGCCGAAATAAGCCGTGGCAAAGGCGCCCCAGGCCAAGCAGGGCAGCAAAAAGGCCAACGTCTCGCCCCATTCCAGCTTTTCACCGCCCCCCCTGTGAGAGGCGCGCCACAGCCGGTCGAGCGCCAGCGGGCCGACCAGCAGGATAGCATCCGGGCGGGTGAGCAGCGCCAGGGCTGCGCACAGGGTAGTGAGGGTACGTTTCTTCCATAAATAAGCCGCCGCTATGGCAGTCAGCAAGGACACATACAGGCTGGTCTCCAGGCCGCCGATGGCGAAGGTCACGCTGTAGGGAGCGATGCACCACACCAGGGCTGCCGCCAGGCCGGCCCATTCCGCCCCCAGGCGCCGCCCGATCAGCCACAGCAGCAGACAGGTGGCGGCGTCCGCCAGGGCATTGACCGCCAGCGCCATGGCCGGGAAAGGCGCCGCCGCCGCCGGCAGGCAAGGACAGCCCGGCCATCAAGAGGGTGTACAGCGGGGTGGTGGTGCCCTGCACACGCTCGCCAAGGTTGAAAACGAAGCCGGCCCCGCTTAGCAGGTTGCGGGCATAACGATAGGTGATGTAGGAATCATCGATGGGCCGCGGACCGGGGATGAAGCGCGCCGCCAGGGCCAACGCCACCAGCAGGTAAGGGATAATTTTACGCATGGGGTGTAGGAATATTGTACAACATAAACCCCAAGGAAGAGGATTTACCGCAAAGGCGCAAAGAACGCAAAGAAATGATTTTGAGGAAAAGAAGATGGCAGGCGCGTGTTTTTCCATAGAGAAATCGGGCTTTTTCGAAAAAAACCGATTTCTGCGCGCTCCATCCCCCTTGACAATCCCCCTTTCCTGGCAGTATACTCTTATGGATAAATAAACCGACGGTCGGTTTATAAAAAGATGGAAATCCCCGTTCCGTGGGGAAGGTATTATGGCCCGAATAGTCAAAGAAGACAAATACAACGTAAGGCGCAACGAAATCCTCGAATCCGCCCAACACTTCGTATACACCAGGGGCTACGAGCAGATGGCCATCCAGGATATCCTTGACGACCTGCAGATTTCCAAGGGCGCCTTCTACCACTACTTCACTTCCAAACAGGCCCTGCTGGAAGCGCTGATCGAGCGCATGATGCTGGACGCCGAACAGGTGCTCACCCCCATCGTCCACGACCCAAACCTGCCCGCCCTGGTAAAATTCCAAGGTTTCTTTGATACCATCGCCCGCTGGAAAACCGCCCGCAAGGATTTTATCCTGGCTCTGCTGCAAGGCTGGTATTCAGACGGCAACGCCATCGTGCGCCAGAAAGTGAGCGCGGCCGGGATTAAATGGTATGCGCCTCTGCTGACCGAGATTATCTGCCAGGGCATCCGCGAAGGCGTGATGAATAACCCCTATCCCGACCAGGCGGGCGAGGTGGTCCTGGCACTCATGCTGGGTATGGGCGACGCCATGGCCGGGTTATTCCTCCCGGACGGGCTGCATCCCAGCGACCTGCCGCATATCCAAGCCATGCTGGCGTCCTATGGCGATGCGCTCGAGCGCATCCTGGGCACCCCACCAGGCTCAATACAGTTCGTTGATACCGCAATACTGGAGGAATGGGTTGCTCCTTAAATCACTGCTGTTTTGCAGTGCAACTGCAAAACATCCAAAACACAGAAAGGAATACCAAATATGAGATTATATCTTCGCCTGGCCTGGCGCAACCTGTGGCGCCACCGCCGCCGCACGCTGATCGTCGTCCTGGCCATCGGGCTGACCCTGGCGATGATGATGATGTACGACGGCCTCATCGCCGGTTTCGAACAGGCCATTTACGGCAACGCCATCAAGGTGCTGGGTGGGAATATCCAGATCCATGCCAACGGCTATAGCGATAAAACTGACCTGAACCCCCTGCTGCCGCTGGGCGACGACCAGGCCGTGATCAAAGCCGCCCTGGCCCAGCCGCAAGTTGTCGCCGCTTCACGCCGCATCGTCACCGGCGGGATGGCCAGCGACCGCAAGGGCGCCTTTGGCATCAGCATCGTCGGCATCGAGCCGGAGAAAGAACAGCCGGTCAGCCTGCTGGCGCAGCACGTTGTTGTCAGGAAAGAACCTGACCGCCTCGGACCAGGACGTGGTTTTTATCGGTAAGGGCCTGGCCGACGCCATGGACGTGAAGGTGGGAGACCGCTTCACCCTAGCCGGGCGCGCTACTCACGGACAAATGCGCCAGCGCAGCATGACCGTGGGCGGCATTTACGACGTGGGCATGGGCGATATCGAGAAGCGGAAACCATCTACATCTCACTGGCAGAAGCCCAGGACCTGTACGGCCTGCCCGGGCAGTCCACCGAGGTAATGGTTTCGCTGAAACAACTCGGCCAGGAACCCGCCGTGATCAACGCCCTGAAGGCCAGCCTGCCCGGCTACGAAATGGATTCGTGGCAAACCAATTATCCTGACCTGCAGACGGCCATCGAGGACCAAGGGCGCAGTGATGAACGTCTTCGGCGTCATCATCCTGGTCATCGCCGGGATCGGCATCCTCAACCTGCTCATGATGGCCGTCTACGAGCGCACGCGTGAGATCGGCCTGTTGGGCGCCCTGGGGATGAGGCCACGGCCAGATTTCCTCCCTGTTTATCCTGGAAGGCGCCCTGCTCGGCCTGATCGGCGTGGCCTTTGGCGTGGGTCTGGGTGTTGACGTTCAACATCCTCCTCAGGCAGGTCGGGTTGGATTACAGCCAGTTTTCCAGCGTATCACAGTATATGGCCCTGATCAGCGGGAAGATTTACCCGACCCTCGGGCTGGAAAAACTGACCCAACGCAACCCTGACCGCCCTGATTATCGCCGTCCTGGCATCCTTTTACCCGGCGCACGAAGCGGCCCAGAACGAACCCGCTCAATCCCTGCATTACGTGTGAGGCTCACAATGATCCAACTTTACAAAATGGCTTTTCGTGACCTCGGGCGCAACCGCCGGCGCTCCTTTTTTCCTCCCTGGCCCTGGCGATCGGGGTGGCGCTGCTGCTGCTGATGGCAGCCTTCATCGCCGGAGAGCTGCGCAACTCGATGGACGCTTCCATCAAGCTGCAAAGCGGCGACCTACAGGTGCGCGCCAAAACCTACGACGAAAATAAAAACAGCCTGGCCTGGGAGGACCTGGTTGAGAACCCCGACCAGGTAGCAGCGCAGATCATTTCCCTCACCCCGGTGCAGGTGGCCACACCCCGCCTGTACGCCAGCGGGATTATGGCCACAGGCGACAACTCGCTGGGCGTAAGCATTTTCGGCATCGACCCAGCCTCCACGGCCAATGCCCCCTTTCAAAATGGAATGATCAGCGGCCAATTTCTCACGAGTGAAGATAGCGAAGGCATCGTCATTGGCCAGCCGCTGGCCGATAAACTAGGCCTCAACACGGGTGACAAGGTCAACCTGCTGATCAATACCTCGAACGGCGATGTGGACCAGCAGGCTTTCATCATCCGCGGCATCTATACGACCCACACGCCCGGCTTTGACCAGAGCACGGTCTTCATGCCGCTGGCCAAGGCGCAGGCCATCACCCAGACCCAGAAACACGCCACGCGTTGTCTTTGTCCTGCTTAAAGACCGTGACCAGAGCGGGGCGGTGGCGAAGGCGCTCAGCACTACCCAATACCAGGTCGTCACCTGGGAGCAGATGAACACCTTACTGTTAGATTTCAATCAGTTTTCGCGTGATTATATGGCGCTGCTCTACCTGATCATCCTGGGCATTACCGCCACGGTGATCATCAATACGCTGATCATGTCAGTCTTCGAGCGCACGCGTGAGATCGGCATCCTGGCGGCGATTGGGATGAAAAGCAGCAGCATCATGGGCATGTTCTTTGCCGAATCCAGCCTGCTGGCAGTCGGCGGCATCCTCATGGGGCTGGCGCTGGGCGGGGTGCTGGTCGGCCTAGCCGCCAAATACGGCTTTTACGTTGGCAATCTCGGTATAACCGGCTTCGCCCTGGGCGACCGGATTTATGCCTACCTGGTGCCGGGGGATGCCATCACCCTGACCATCGTAGCTTTTATCATCACCCTGCTGGCGGGCCTTTATCCGGCAATCCTGGCAGCGCGCATGGAACCCGTCGAAGCGTTGCGGGGCGGGAAGAAATAACGTAAGGAGAATATCATGGAAGTCACCAAAATTGAAAATGTCACCCGCACTTATAAGATTGGCAAAATCGAGACGCAGGCCCTGCGCGGGGTCAGCCTTTCCATCCAAAGCGGTGAATTTACCGCCCTGATAGGGCCCTCCGGCTCCGGCAAGACCACCCTGCTGCAGCTTATCGGCTGCCTCGACCAGCCGACCAGCGGGCACGTCTATATCAACGGCAAGGACGTCAGCCAGCTCAACCGCAACCAGCGCGCCGACATGCGCCGGGGCACGATCGGCTTCGTCTTTCAGTTTTTTGCCCTCATCCCGACCCTGACGGCCTACGAGAACATTGAAATGCCGCTGCTGCTGATCGGGCAAGGCGCCTCCGAACGGCGGGAGCGCGTCAACCAGTTGCTCGAATGGGTCGACCTCACCGACCACACCAACCACCGCCCGGACCAGATGAGCGGCGGGCAGCAGCAGCGCGTGGCGATTGCGCGCGCCCTGGCCACCAAACCGGCGCTCATCCTGGCCGACGAGCCGACCGCCAACCTGGATACGCCCAACGGAAAACAGGTGATGGAAACCATGACCCGCCTCAACCAGGAGACCGGCGTCACTTTTGTGTTTGCCACACACGACCCGCGTGTCTTCAACTACGCCCGGCGTGTGATTACCCTGCGGGATGGTATCATTGTAGAGAATCACGAAGCGGAGATGCTAAGACCAGGAGTATAAGATGAAATTCAGGGCGGTCCTAACCCCGTTTTATGGGGGTTTAATCCTGCTTACGGCATTGGCTGCCTGCCCGCTGAGCGGCTGCGGCGTTTTCGCCCCGGCTGCTCCCACCCCCCTGCCGACGGTCGTGTTGGGCAGCAACAACCCCACTCCCCAGGGCAGCGGCGCGGGAGTGACCGCCTCGGGGGTGGTGGTGCCTGCCCAGGAGGTCCAGATCGCTTCGGCGGGGGGAGATACCGTCGAAGCGCTCAACGTGGCAGTCGGCGACCAGGTCAGGACTGGCCAGGTGCTGGTAAAACTGGCCGGCAGCCAGACCCAGGCAGCGGCCATTGCGGCCGCTAACGTGGAACTGCTCACCGCCCAGCAGACTTTGCAAACGCTCAAAGATAATGCAGCTCAGGCGACCGCGGCCGCCGAACTGCGCCTGGCCAACGCCCAGAAGGCGCTCGACGACGCCAAGAAGCACCGCGCCTGGAAGCAGTACCGCAACGGTTCGGAAAGCTCCATCGAGACCGCCCAGGCCGACCTGATCCTGGCCACCAATGCGCTCGAAGACGCCCAGGACGCCTACAAATCGGTGGCCGACCGCGCCGCAGACGACGTCGACCGGGCCGCCGCCCTGAGCGCCCTGGGCGCAGCGCGCAGCGCCTACGACCATGCCGTCGCCAACCTGAACTATTTGCTGGCCATGCCGAACGTGATTGACGTCAACCAGGTGGAAGCCGAGCTGGAGTCGGCCCAGGCCGAGGCGACCGCTGCCCAGGCCGAATATGATAAGCTCAAGAACGGTCCCGACCCGGACGCGGTGGCCCTGGCCGAGGAAAAGATCAGGAACGCCCAGGCGCAGATCGAGGCCGGGAAGGCCAACCTGGCAAGCCTGGAGCTGAAGGCGCCCCTAGATGCCACAGTCAGCAAGGTTAATATCCATGTGGGCGAATGGGCCACGGCGGGCCAGACTCTGCTGGTACTGACCGACCTGTCTCACCTGCGTGTGCAGACCACCGACCTGAGCGAACGCGACGTCCCACGCGTCAAGGTAGGCCAGCCGGTCACCCTGCTGGTCAAGGCGCTCAACCAGAATGTGACCGGGCGCGTAAGCGAAATCGCCCCTCTGTCTGATACCCTGGGCGGCGATGTGGTCTACCAGACCACCATCGACCTGGATACGCAGCCGGATGGCCTACGCCCCGGCATGAGCGTGGACGTCACCTTTGGGCAGTAGGGAAATCTCATTCCAAACCACTTCCGATTCCATTGCGAAGGCATCTTCGCTCTCTGTCATTGCGAGATGCCTTCGGCGACACCCTTGGTGCACCCGAAGGGGTGAGCAATCTCTGAGTAACTGGTGAGCAATCTCCTGGCCGGCGTTGAGATTGTTTCGCTCGCGTAAGAACGCTCGTTCGCAATGACAGCAAAGAAGGTTGTCTTGTGGGTGCACCAAGGGTGTCACTCGCGTAAGAACGCTCGTTCGCAATGACAGCAAAGAAGGTTGTCTTGTGGGTGCACCAAGGGTGTCACTCGCGTAAGAACGCTCGTTCCCAATGACAGCAAAGAAGGTTGTCTTGTGGGTGCGCCAAGGGCGTCGCTCGCGTAAGAACGCTCGTTCGCAATGACAGCGGCTGACTACAACTGCGACTTCAGCCAGGAAAGCATGATTTCCATGGCCTGGTTGTCCAGCCGGGCATTCTCAGCATTATGAGACACCATAAGTTCGGCTGGCGTCAGCTCTGACAGAACCAGGGTCCCACCCCTTCCGGGCGCGTCAAAGAGGCATTAACTTCAATCTCGTCCACCAGCCAACTGGCTAGGATATCATTTGATGTGTTTTGAACCGGCACGCTAATCGCTCCTAACGCTGAATATACCTCAAAGGGGAATTGTACCGGCGAGACGATTTTTGTGCAAACGCAGTTGACTTTATGCTTTACATACATTACAATTATGGCAATATTACTCCTTATAGATATTAAAATATTACCAGGTACATGAATGATTAGACTGCTGGAACGCTTTGCTAAGAAACTGGGGCTGCATGACACTGAGACCCTCAGCGATGTGGAAGAGTACATCGCCTGGCAGGTCGAGCAGCATGCTGATTTCTCCCTCAGCCCGCTGGACGACGTCGACCTGCGCACCTATTTCCTCGAGCTGCGCCTTTCCGGCAATACTGGGACGCAGTCAGATAGCCTGGAGCACAAAGCCTCTTCGCTTAAACGCTTTTACGAATGGGCCCACAAGGCCGGCCTGATCCCCCAATCACCCTTCGACCGCTTCAATTTCGACCATCCAATGCTCACCCCAGAGCAGGTGCGCGTACGCCGGGATGCCTACGCCAACGGGCAGGACCGTGAAATTGCCCGCTTGCAGGCCCTGAACCGCCTGATGACGCACCTGAACCACTCGGTGGATGTAAAGACGGCTTTTGATTCTTCACTGAAAACGCTGGTCGAGGTAATGGGGCTGCGCACGGCCTGGATTTCCCTGATGGCCGACTCCGGACTGGCCCAATATTCGCCTGCCATCGCCTCTTCATCGAAATTTGTCCTGGCGGCGGCCTGCAACTTGCCCCCGGCCCTCGAACAGGACAACTATCACTTCCTGTACAAGTCCCCTGAATGCCACTGCCAGGCGCTGCTGCGCCAGGGCCGGCTGGGCCGGGCAGTCAACTTAGTGGAATGCTCCCGGCTGCAGGAGGCCTCCCAGGCAGCCGGCGATAGCCGCACCGGTGGTTTTCAGTTCCATGCCACCGTCCCGATTATGCTCCCCCAAAAAACGGGGGATGGTATACCCCAAAAAGCGGGGGATGGTATCCCCCCAAAACCTGGGGATGGTATCCCCCCAAAACCTGGGGATGGGATGGGGGACCGGCCGCTGGGCAACCTCAACGTTGCCACGGACGATTGGCAGCTCTTCAATGCCTCCGACCTGCAACTCCTCTCGGCCTTTGGCGTGCAGATCGCGGTGATGCTCGACCGGACGCGCCTGTATGAAGAGGCCAACACTCAACGCCAGCGTATGGAAAGTGAGCTGAAGCTGGCTCGGGCGCTGCAGATCAACCTGCTGCCGTCCCATCTACCCGAAATTCCCGGCTTCGACCTGGCGGCAAGCTGGCATTCGGTGCGCGAAGTGGCCGGCGATTTTTATGATGTCTTCCCGCTACCCGGCGGGCGTTGGGGAGTCCTGGTTGGCGACGTGTGTGATAAAGGAGTGCCGGCCGCCATGTATATGGTGCTGGCGCGCAGCCTGATTCGCTCCGGCGCCCAGCTAAACCCCAGCCCGGCCAAACTGCTGGTGCAGGTCAACCGGGCACTGATCGAACAGTCGCCCAACGGCATGTTCGTGTCCGTCTTTTACGGGGTAATCGACCCTGCCAACCGCAGCCTGATCTACTGCCTGGCCGGGCACAACCCGCCTTTCCTGGGACGCGCGACGGAGGATCAGGTGGCGCACCTGCTGAAGGGCGGGCCGGTGATCGGCATCCTGCCCAAAGTGCACCTGTCAGATGCCAGCGTGACTTTCACCCCCGGCGACGTGCTGGTGGCCTTTACTGACGGACTGACCGAGGCCTTCGACAACCAGGAGGAACAATTCGGCGAACGGCGCCTGGAAGAGGTCATCCGCGAGCACAAGAAGAAAAGCGCCAGGAAGGTGCTGGATAGCATCGAACACCGGCTGCACACCTTCATTGACGACGCCAGCCAGTCCGACGACATCACCCTGCTGGTGATGAAATGTGAGAGATGAAACTAGTTAGAAAAGCCGGGTTTTGAAGAAAATACCCGACTTTCTAAGAAGCTCACTTCGGCGTGTTCAGTTGGACCACGTAAGCAATAATATCGGCGATCTGCTGCGGGGTGAGCAGCTTGTCGTCGCCGAAGTTGGGCATGATCAGCAGTGGGGAATCGCCCCCCGGAATGGAGCCATGCTCGACGAACAGGTCCACGTTCTGGATGAATTTCTGCATGTCCGGATCGGCAATGGTGGAGTCGATCGGGTTGAGCGGCGGGACAGACATGTCGTCCGTGCCAGGGTTCGGATAACCCAGGATACCTTCCGGGCCATGGCAGGCAGCGCAGTAGGCGCCGAAGAACGGCTTACCGCGCCCGGCGTCTCCCACCAGGCTGGCGGCCGGGCCCGGACCTCCGGGGTTAGAAGGAACGGCCACCTCGGGTATTTCGGTAGGGCCGGGCGGAAGGGGCGTCTCGGTGGCCTCGGCCGGCACCGGCGTGGCAGCCGGAATGGATGGAACGTTCTGGAGAGAAAGCAGGTAGGTGGCGGCGCTTTGCACCTGGGCGCCGTTCAACGGGCCGCCCTGGGCGATCAGCCAGGCCGGCATGAGCGTGCCCGGGCGCCCATTGGAGATCGTATCGATCACAGCCTGCAAATTGGCGCCGGCGATATAGGCATTGTTGCGCAGGGCCGGGCCCTGGCCTGCCGACGTGGAGGCGCCTTCGCCTTGCGTACCATGGCAGGGCGTGCAGTGTTGCAAGAAAATGGCCGCGCCGGCGGCCGGGTCGCCCGGACCAGCGGCCTGCGCGCCGGCAGCCAGCCCACCCTGAATGGCCGGGTTGAGGGTCAGCGTGGTGCCCGGCGCCAGGGAAGGCACAGGCGTGAGCCCGGCTGGCTGTGGGTTGGGGCTGCATGCGCCCAGGAATAAGATCAGGAAAACCGTGCCCAGTAAGAAGATCCAGTTTCGTGTGGACATGTACCCCTCCGTTATTTTTTAAGCGTGCGGACGTAATTGATCACGTCCCAGCGCTCTTCAGGACTTAAATTTTCGGCAATGGGCGGCATGACGCCGAACCCCTGTGAGATCACCAAAAACAGCTCGTTGTCTGGCAGGCTTTGCACGGCGCTGCTGGTCAGATTGAACGGTTTCGGATTGAAGAAGGCCCCGACCGCCCCATTGCCCGTCCCGCCGGCCCCGTGACACATGATGCAGTTGATGCCAAACAGGGTCTTGCCGCGCTGCAACGAATTGGGGCTGGAAGGCACCGGCAGGCTGGCAGGTTCTCCGGCGATCAAAGCCGGCCCCTGCACCGGCACAGACTCCACCGGGGCAGCCAGGCGGGGGCCCTGCTCGAACCCGTAAGAAAACTGTTCGTTCATATTGGTGGGGAAATCGATGTGGAGGACATCGTAAAAGAACAGCAGCGTGATGACAGCTCCGATAGTCAGTACCGCCAGCCCACCGCCCCAGAAACGCCTGAAATTGAGGTCGATGGCAGGCGCCAGGGCCTGCCGCTTCACTCCCACCGTCCCGGAATCCTGGAAGGCCTGCTCCACCTGGTTAGCCAATTTATTGTCCAGGGTAACCTGCACGCCGATGTAGCCTTCGGTGATGCGCGGGTCGTAAGGTTGGGCTTTGAAGACCGGCATACCGCTCAAGACCAGCATACTGGTGAAGGCCGCCCACATCATGCCCAGCATGATCACTTCAAAGAAAACGATCAGCGAAGGCGGGATAGGAATGAGTGGCTGCCCACCCTGAAACAGCGGGTAGAGCAGGAAGATTCCAACGGTCAGAAAAGCAGCCAACAACATGCCCAGTAGGGCGCCGCCCAGCGACGCCAGGCCTACCTTGCCATGGTAATGCGGGCGCCCGAGCATTTCCGGCTTGTAAGGCGAGCCTGACAGGACCAGGATCTTCTCGTCGTCAACGCCCTGTTTGTGCAACCGGTCGATGGCGTCGGCGGCAGCCTCTAAATTATTGAATAAGCCAAGCAAGTGTATGTCTGCCATTTTTCCCTCTTATTCCGCCGATTTAAGATGGAGCAAATAGCGGCCCACCTTGCGCAGGCCATGCAGCGCCTGGCCTTCGTACACTTCCCAGAGCGGGATGATGGGGAAGATACGGGTGAAGATAATGTAGGTTAGGATCAGGAAACAAAAAGTGCCAATGGTGATCATTGTCTCCGGAGCCTGCAAGGTGTACACGCCCCAGCTAAAGGGCAACTCGTTACGCGCCAGGCTGAGCGGTACGATGATGACACGTTCAAGGTACATGCCCACCTGCACCAGCACGGCCACGATGAAAAGCGCTGGCAGCGAGGTGCGGATCTTCTTCGACCACAATGTCAGGGCGGGAATGAGCGCATTGCAGATAAGCATCGTATACCAGAAAGGCGCGTAAGCCCCGTACTGGAACAGTTGGTAAAGCGTCTTGTCCACCGGGGCCTGCGCGAACCAGGGCGCCATGTAATCATTGAAGTAGAAGTAATCCCAGGTGAGCGACAGCACCAACATAAACATGGCCATGCCATTGAAATGCTCCGGGCGCAGGAAAAACTTGAGGTTCATCGTCTGTCGCAGGACGATCAGGGCAATGATCACCGCCCCGGTGCCGGAGAACAGCGCCCCGACCACAAAGTAGGGGCCGAAGATGGTGCTGTGCCAGCCAGCCTGCAGCGCCATAGAGAAGTCCCACGACACGATGGTGTGCACCGAGAACATGACCGGGATGATGCCGTAGCTGAACACGTTCTGGGTGGTCGCGTGGTGGGCCCATTCTTTCTCAGTGCCCCGCCAGCCCAGGGCAAAGATGCGGTAGAACGCCTGCCAGCGTCCAGTGGTATGGTCGCGCATCATGGCGATGTCGGGGATCAGGCTGATGTAGGCAAAGAGGATACTGCAAGAAAAGTAGGTCAGGATGGCGGTCGGGTCCCACAGCAGAGGCGAGTGGTAGCTGGGCCACAACTGGCGCTGGTTGGGGTAAGGCAGCAGCCAGTAGAACTTCCACACCCGCCCCAGGTGGATCAGCGGGTATACAGCGGCCATGGAAAGGGCGAACACGGTCACCGTTTCGGCCGCCCGGCTGATGGGGCGCCGCCATTCGAACTTGAGCACGCGCAGGGCGGCGGAAATAAACGTCCCGGCATGGCCGATGCCGATCAAAT
Source organism: uncultured Chloroflexia bacterium (assembly GCA_963820415.1). Classification (GTDB taxonomy): domain Bacteria; phylum Chloroflexota; class Anaerolineae; order Anaerolineales; family Anaerolineaceae; genus CAWFZT01. The sequence continues at coordinate 233,232 of CAWFZT010000011.1, forward strand.
AGACGAAGTTGACGATGTAGACCGCCCACATGACCGGGCGGCCAATGCCCGTCGACGCCTAAGCCGTTGATGACCTGGTAAAGCCATGTGCCCCACCACATTAATACCCCGCCGGCCAGGATGACACACAAAACCCAGAAGCGCCGGCTCTGGTGGCGCATGGGGTCCATCATGTAGCGGTTTACGTCCGCCGGCGCACGCACGTCCAGTAGCAGGTTGTCTTTGCGGGCCTCGGTTTCCTGCTTGGCCAGCTCTTTATCTTCAGGGAGAGGTTGTTCCCAATATGGCAATCCCCGTTGTGTGGGGGAAGGCCGGCTTGCATTTTCTTCAGGCATGGGATGGGCCTCCTTTCAAATAATAAATCGCCGGGTCGGTGCCCAGGTTTTCCAGCAGGCGGAAGCTGCGCAGGTCCTGTTCCTTCAGCACGGCAGCCACCTGGCTGTTGGGATCGTTCAAATCACCGAATACCAGGGCGCCGGGCGGGCAAGTCTGCACACAGGCCGGGATAACGTCCCCATCTTTCAACGCAACCCCTTGCGCCAGGGCGTCTTCCTCGGCCCGGCGGATGCGCTGCACACAGAAATTGCATTTCTCCATTATGCCGGCGGTGCGCACGGTCACGTCCGGGTTGAGCTGGTTGGTGAAGCTGTCCTCGAAGTTCGGGTTGAAGAAATTGAAGAAGCGCACCTTGTAAGGATCGTTGTTCTGGCAGTAGCGCGTGCCAACGCAGCGGTTGTAGGTTTGCAGGTTCAGGTTTTCGGTCGGGCTGTGGTTGGTGGCATACACCGGGCAGACCGGCTCGCACGGGGCGTTGCCGCACTGCTGGCACTGCACCGGCAGGAAGCGGGCCTGCACATCCGGGTAAGCGCCCGCCCAGTAGCGCTCGATGCGGATCCAATGCATGGCGCGCAGGCGGGTGATCTCACGTTCGGTCTGGACAGGCACATTGTTTTCAGCATGGCAGGCCACCACGCAGGCGCCGCAACCGGTGCACCTGTCCAGGTCAATGATCATGGTCCATTTATGTACTGGTAATGCCATCTGTCACCCTCCTTCTATCCGCCGGGAAAGGCCTGGTTGGGAAAGCCTTCCTCAACGCCCGGCTTCCACTCGAAAATGGCCAGCTTGACCTTTCTGCCCATGCTGGTAACGTTGACCCGCACGCTCGCCCAGGCCGGCTGGGCCCCCACCAACAGAAGCGGATTGCTGCCGTGCTGGCTGGCGTAGCGCCCATAATCAAAATGGCCCTGCCCGGTAGCAATCGCCACCGTGTCCGGGCGCATGGCCGGGTAGGTATAAATATAGCCCTCGATCTCCCCGTAGGGCGAGGCCACCCTGACCACCTCACCGTCCACCACACCGATCCTCTGGGCAGTGGCCGGGTTGATTTCTACCAGCGTTTGCCACGAACCGGTGGTGAGGGGGTCGGGCGAGGCCTGCAGCCAGGGCAGGTTGGCGCCGCGTCCATCCGAAAGCAGGCTGGAGACGTACAGGTGCAGGAAGAAAGGATACTGCCCGGCGTCGCCCTGGAATTGGGGAGCGGCGATCTGGAGAGGCTGCGGTTTGGGCGTTCCCCCGGCCGGGGCGGCTTGCATGGCAGGCGCGGCAGCCGGCCACCAGCCGCCGTGCTGCAAGTAGCGCTCCCACACCACCCCATTTTCGCCGGTGACGGCTCCTGCAGGAAGGCCGCCGATAACCTCTTTCAAAAACGCCACCTCATCCGTCCAGGGCAGGACCGCCGCGGCAGCCGGGATGCCCTTGGCGACGATGAGCAGTACGTCGGCCGCCGAGCGGGCGTCGAACAGCGGCGTAACCACCGGCTGCTGGCTGCTCACAACCGGCAGGTCGAAGGCCGGGCTGAGCACGTCGTAGCCCCAACTTTCCAGGTAGGTGCGGTCGGGCAAGATCAGATCGGCCTGAGCGGCCGTTTCATCCACAATTGGAGCAAACGAAATGACGTAGGGCACTTTGGCCAGCGCCTCAGCTAAGCCAGCCTGGAGGGACAGCTCGTAGACGGGGTTAGAGCCCACCACCAGGAGCACCTTGATCACCCCGGCTTTCATCTTGCCCAGAAGGGCGAGCATATCAGTGAAAGAGGACGGCTGCGGCTTTACCACCGCTTTGGAAAGCTGCGCCTCAGCGGAGAGCGACATACCTCCAGTCCCTCCAGGCGCCATGCCAACGATGAAATTAAACGCCTGCACCGCCGTTAGCGAGGCATTGTCGTCTGATAGACCGCTGAGCTCACCCCCCGGGATAGCGAGCGGGCGCTCGGCCTCGGCAAAAATCTTTGCCAGGTGCAGCAGCTCGGTCGGGCTGATGCCGGTAGCAACAGCGGCTTTGGCCAGATCCACCGGACCAGCGAACAGTTTCGCCCGTTCGACCCGTTGGGGGTCCGGTGAAGCAAAGGACTGGCTGGCGATCAGGCTGATGATAGCCTGGGCGACCAGTCCCTCCATGCCCGGTTGGACGGGCAACCACAGGTCGGCTTTGGCTCCGGTCAGCGATTGGTGCGGTTCAAGCTGCACCAGGTAGCCACGCTGCCCCAGCCTGCCGCTGCGGAATTTACCATATTCGATGCCGTAGCGCACCTGCGAAAGACCGGGGCCCAGCAGGTCAGCCCCGAAGGAAATGACAATATCGGCGTTACCCAGGTCGTAGGTGGGCAGGGCGGCTTTGCCAAACAAAGCCATATCTACATCCTTCAGGGCGGTATAGCCGTTCATGCTCACCAGCGGGTCATAGATCACGGGCGCGCTGGCGCCAATGGCGCCGGTAAGGCGCCCAAGGATGTCGTAAAGGTGGCCCGACATGCTCGACCCACCCAGCACAGCCACCTGGCCGCCGGCGTCCTGGAGCTTTGCAAAGAGGGTATTGATGCCCTCTTCCCAGGCGATAGCCCTGAACTGGTGACTGCCCCGGCTGGCCTGTACCACCGGCGCATTCAGGCGGTCAGGGTTATACAATAACTGCAAGCCAGCCTGCCCACGGGCGCACAGCTTGCCCTGGTTAAGCGGGTGCTCCGGGTTGCCCTCGATCTTGAGCGCCCGCCCGTTCATGATGCGCACAATAATACCGCACCCCGCCGGGCACATGCGGCAGGTGCTGGCGTACCAGGTAGCTACGCCTGCCAGTTGCTCTTCCGGCGGGCGCACGTAAGGCTCTAACGTCACCCAGCGCCGCGGGTTGGCGCACCCAGCCAGGATGGTCGCCCCAGCGCCGAGCGTGGCGATTTTCAGGAAATTTCGTCGCGTGATCTTAGGTGGCATGCTCCCTCCTATCGGTGACAGATAACGCAGTCCATCAGTTGGGAAGCGTTAGGCTGCTTCTCGTGGCAGTCCAGACACCAGCCCATGTTCATCCTGACCACCGGGTGAGCTACGGTCATATGAGCTACATCCCCGTGGCAGGCCTCGCAGTTCACGCCGCCGTTGACGTGCACTTCATGGCTGAAAAAGACGAAGCGGGGCATCACGTTGACTCGCACCCAGGGGATGGGCTGTTGGTTATCCCAGTATGCGGCAACTTCTTTGATCACCGGATTGGTAGGATCGACCACCTTATGGCAGCCCATGCACTTGGCCACGCTGGGCATGCCCGCCGCTGGGGATACCCGGGCGGTATTGTGGCAGTAAAGGCACTGGATGCCAAGCTGCCCCATCACCTGGTGGTTAAACGCAATGGGCTGCTGCTGGGGCAGCGCGTGCTTAAGTCACAAAGGAGAGGATTGCGGCGGCGGCCACAACCAGGATGACGACGATTACTACAATGATGCGCCGGCCGGCCGGCGAAACGGTCTTCAATCTCATAGGCACCTCTCCCTCTTTCAGTCAGTCCCCTGCAATAGGTCAACTATGGAAAATCAAGACCAAATGAGACGTATAACGTAATCATTATAATAAATTAAACTGGATGTGTCTATCAATATAAAGGATGATTTATTCCTTGCCAACTGACAGTTTCGATACCATCGGAAGTAGTAGGGTGGGTCTCTTGACCCACCTTGCCTGGTTTTCATGCGCCTGGAAAATGGTGGGTTCGGAAACCCACCCTACTTCTGATTGATATTACGCAGCACCACCCCATTGAAGGAAACATGTCCGTCCTTGCAAAGTAGGGTGGGTCTCTTGACCCACCTTGCCTGGTTTTCATGCGCCTGGAAAATGGTGGGTTCGGAAACCCACCCTACTGTCAGTCAACCGGTTGAATGCCTGGTTTGATCAAGACTGCCGTGCAAAGGGCGCTGGCCCAGGCCAAACCGGCGCAGATGAACATCACCAGCCGGAACGTATCTACAAAAGAGGCCTTGATGGCGGTGGTGACCGCTTCCCTGGCCCCAGCGCCGATCCCATCGGGGGCGGCAGCCGCCCCCAGTTTGCTCGCCTGCGCCATCATGGCGGCGTGAACGGATTGTGACAGAGACAGGGCGGCCGTCTGCCCGTCGAGCGTGGCGGCAAAAGTGAACAGGGCAATCGAACCAACCATAGCAATCGCCAGCACGCCGGCAGTACGCGAAACGGCGTTGTTGATGCCCGAAGCCACCCCAGAATAATGCGTTTCTACCGAGGTCATCACTGAAGTGCTCAAGGGCGCCACGGTAAAACCCATCCCCACCCCGAAGAGGGCAACGCCCGGCATAAAGGTAGTCCAGTAGTGACCCGGGCCGCCGGTCAGCCCGGCAAAGGCCATGCAGAAGAAGCCCAGCCCGGCCAGGCTGGGGCCGAGGATTAGCGGTAAGCGCGGCCCGCGCTTATCCACCAGACTGCCCGCCCAGCGCGACAGCACCGTCAACAGCAGGACGAAGGGCAGGGTTGCCAGGCCGGCCTGGGTTTTGCTGTAGCCCTGCACCTGCACCAGGTTGAGCGAGAGAAAGAAAAAGCCAACATTCAAACCGCCATATAGGAAGAGGGTCAGCAAGTTAGTCCCGCTGAAAGTGGACGATTTGAACAATTTCAGCGGCAGCATGGGGTTTTTCAAGCGCGCTTCCACGATCACAAAAGCGACCAGGCAGAGCACCCCCACCAGCAGGGTTCCCCACACCTGTGGGTCGCCAAAGCCTCTATCTGAGTCAGAAATGAACCCATAGGTCAAGCCTGCCAGCCCGATGGCCACCAACACGGCCCCCACTATATCGATAGGCCCGGCGGAACGTCTCTCATCGCGGCTTTCCGGGACTCTGTAGTACAGCACCAGCAGGGTCGCCACCGCCAGGGGCAGGTTGATCAGAAAAACGCCACGCCAGAAGCCGGCGTCGGAGAAGGCGCCCCCCAAGACCGGACCGATCACGGTCACCAGGGTAGTGACCGCCGACCAGGTGCCGATGGCCCTCCCACGCCGTTCGGGAGCGACCAAGGCGGTGATGATCGACAGGCTGCCGGGGATCATCAGCGCCCCGCCGATGCCCTGTGCCAGGCGGAAGACGATCATCCAGCCCATCGTCGGGGCCAGGCCGCAGGCCAGCGAAGCCAGGCCGAACAAGCTGATGCCGGCCATGAACACTTTTTTCCGCCCCAGCCGGTCGCCCAGCGAGCCTCCGACCAGGATAAGGGCCGCCAGCATGAGCAAGTAGGCGTTGATGATCCATAGCAGCCCGGCGGCGCTAGCCTGCAAACTGGCCTGCAGGGCCGGCAGGGCCACGTTGAGAGCCGAGCCGTCGATAAAGGCCATGCTGGAGGCCAGGATGGCGGCGGTTATTATCCAGGGTTCGTTTGGATAGGCTTCTGGTTGGATTTCTTGTGTAGGGCGGTTCATCGGGTTTTCGAAAAGAAAGCCTGGCGCTGTAACGCCTACGCCAGGCTTTTTTCAATATACTTTGGGGAATACTCTGAATAAACTTAATAGCCAGAGCCACCACTGCTGGCCGGCTTGGTGGGAGGCACCACAAACCACACCCCGCCCACGCCCTGCCCGGTAACGTCGCCGGGTTTCACATCGCTGGCCCAGTAATACAGGGGCATTTCATTATAGGTAACCTGCTTGGTGCCGTCGGCACGGGTAATGAAACCCAGCTTACCGGTGACACCAGGGCCGGCGACCAAATCGCCCGTGGCCGGCAAGCCGAGCGGAGGCCAGGCCGTCAGGCAGCCGCCGGAACAGTTGCTCACGCCCGGGGTATCCTTGGTGAACATGTACAGGGTCATACCCTTGGCATCCACCAGGTAGTCACCTAGCTTAGGATCGTTCTTGACCATCACTGTGGCAGCAGCGGAAGCAGGGGCCGTTGTAGGAGCCGCAGTGGGTAGAGTAGTTGTAGCGGTGGGAGGCACCACGAACCATACGCCGCCCACGCCCTGCCCGGTGGTATCACCAGGAGCCTTGTCTTTCGCCCAATAGTACAGCGGATAACCATTATATGTGACCTGCTTGGAGCCATCATCGACGCGGGTGATCACATCCAGTTTGCCAGCCACACCTGGGCCAGCGACCAAATCGCCCGCGGCAACCAGGGCAGGCCAGGCCTTCAGACAACCTCCGGAGCAGTTGGTCACGCCCGGGGTATCCTTGGTAAACAGATACAGGGTCATGCCCTTGGCATCCACCAGGTAGTCACCCAGCTTGGGATCGTTTTTCACCATCACTGTGGCGGCAGCAGCGGGAGCCATGGTCGCACTCGGCTGCGGCATGGGAGTGCTGCTAGCCGCGGTGACGGAGAGTGCGGCAGCCGGAGTGGCTGTAGGCGCGGCGGTCGAGCACGCCGCCAAAATCAGCGCCAGTATGGCGAAAAATGTGCTCAGGCCGGTCATTTTCGACAATTTAGACTGTTTCATTTCTTTCTCCATTTTTTTGTAGATAAGTAATTCTTCAAACTCATCAATAATTTTTTTGACTATCAATATATACGGATAAGCTGACTATTTGGATTTACATTATCCGATATTGTTTTTTATTACTTCGAAATGTCATTGCGAGTAAATCCACAGCGCCAACGCTTTCCTTCGATAAGAAACTGGATTGAAGTTTCTTAGTAGCGCGTTCTGACGCGAGCGACACCCTTGGTGCACACCCCTCACCCCTTCGGGTGCGCTGCCGAGCGTCGGGTACTCCTACCCCTTCGGGTACGCCAAGGGCGTGAAGAGGTGCCCGCAGGGTCGAGCAATCTCACCGTGATACAGAGATTGCTTCGCCGAAGACGGCTCGCAATGACAGGCAAAGAAAGTTGCAATTGGACGCGGGCGGACCCGCCTAAATAAAAAAATAGGGGCGCATAAACGCGCCCCTGGTATTCTTCTCACTCCCTACAAATTCCCGCCGAGGACTTTCGCCCCGGTAGGCCCGGGACTGCCCCCGGTGGGCTCAACGGTAATGCCAAAGCTCGAAAAATTCAGCAGCGATCCGGGCGCCTGCACGGCCAGCATGCCGTAGCCGTTCTGCCCAACATAAAACAAGCCGCCGCTGACACGTTTGCCATCCTTCACCAGCCACAACTGGTACTGCTGCGCCGTACCCAGGGCAGGCAGCCCATCCACAATCAACGTGCCGGCCATGCCTTCCTGACTGATCACCATGATCCCGCTGGCATTGGGAGCGCTGCCGGTGCCTTTCAGCGCCACCAGGTGAAACTCGGAAGATTGAACCCTTTTTACCTGGTTCCACCATACCAGGTTGCTGGCAGCCAGGGCAATCAACAGCAGCAAACTGACCCCCACCCAGATTGGCCCGGTGTTGCGCACGCTCGAAGCAAGCGAGCGGTACAGTCTCCACAGAACGGGGATTTTGATCCGAAGCCAGAACCCAGGCGCGCCAATTTTCTGGGGCGCCTTTCCCGGCGCAGTCTGAGGATCTTCGAAACCGCGCAGGATGCTGGCTTTCAGGCGGGTGGGCGGCTGCACCTGCGGGGCAGCCAGCCCGAGATGGGAAGCGGTGGCCTGGTAATCCTCCAGCTCTGCCTGGCAGACAGCGCAAACGGCCAGATGCGCCTCGACCTGGAAAGCTTCTTCCTCATCCAGGCAGTCGAGGGCATACGCCGGAATCTGCTCAGTAACGTGCGCTCCAATCACAGGGTCTGCCTCTAAGAGATAGTACGCAGAAAACTGGGTTTTGGATTTACTTGTTCTTGCGATGTCATTGCGAACGAGCGCTTTTTGCGCGCGAAGCAATCTCACTGCTTACTCTGAGATTGCTTCGGCGAAGACGCCTCGCAATGACATTGGCGAAGGGCTGGGATTGAATTTCGGATAGGTTCTTACCCTAACAGATCCTTCAGCTTGATCATCCCCAGGCGGATGCGGGTCTTGATGGTGCCCAACGGCTGCTTGAGCGTCTCGGAAATTTCTTGTTGTGTCATACCCATAAAATAAGCCAGCACCAGCGCTTGGCGTTGTTCTTCGGGCAACTGCTCCAGCGCCTGGCGCACCTGCTGCTGCTGTTGGCGCAGCTCGACAGATGGCTCGACCGCCGCTTCACCGGCAAAATCGTTGAGCGAAAACAGGTCATCTTCCAGGCTGTCGGCATGCCCCTCGGGGCGCACATTCTGCTGGCGGAGGATATCGATGGCCCGGTGGCGGGTGACGCTGCTCAACCAGGTGGTCAGCCTGCCCTGCTGCGGGTCGTAATGCCGGGCGAAGCGCCACACCTGGACGAAAACATCCTGGGTAACTTCTTCAGCCGTCTCGCTGCTGCCGGTGATGCGGAAAGCCAGACTGAAGACCATCCTGCCATACCGGTCGTACAGTGCTCCCAGGGCGGCGCTGTGCGCCTGAGCAACCTGGCCCATCAAAGCCGCGTCGTCGGTAGCAGGATTTATAAGCTATTACGATTATACGTCAAACCCCGCCATGAAACGCCGGCGCGCCTTCCCCACCCAGCTAGCGGCTCTGGTCAGCGAACTTCCACCACAGGTAGGTCGCCGCCATCCCGGCCAGACCGGCCAGCATCACAATCCAATAGCTGGCCGCCGGCAGGACAATTTTCGGTTGGGAATACAATCCCGGCACGTCCCAGGGGAAATATTCACCCCATCCGGCTATCGCCACCACGTTGGCCACGATCATGGTGAGAATCGCCGCACCGACCGGCAGCAGGTAACCCCGCCCGATGCTGGCCAAAAGCGCAAAGGGCAGGGCCACTACGATGGCCAGGCCGGCGGTGATGGCCGCCTTCAGGCAGCCCTGCAGAATTACCCCGGTCGAGCCCCCTGGCAGCCCGATCAGGGCGCCCATCCCCAGCCCAAGGAATAAGATCACCAGGCTCAGCCCTGCCGACCAGGCGGCGGACACGGCAAATTTGGCCAGGAGGATGCTCGCACGCGGCACCGGCACGGCCAGCATGTCTTTCAGCGTGCCGTCGGAAAATTCACGCCCGAACACCCAGCTCACGATCAGGCAAAAAAATATAAAACCACCCGCAGCGATCATCTGAGCGAATAAGTTCATGTAGGCCGGCCAGTTGGTCGCTGTATCCGCCATCAGGTTGGCCTTGGCGCTGATCAGGCCAAGCTTGCGGGAAATATCGGGGTTTCTAGAAACGAAAATCAAAAAAGAGATCCCCAGCGGCATAAGCAAGGACCCCAGGACGGTAAACAGCGGCATGCGCGAGCGCAGGGTTTTACGAAACTCGACCCAAAGCATGTCCAAAAAGGCGCTCATTTTACATCTCCTACCAGCCGGAGGAAATACTGCTCCAGCTCTTCTTCTTCGACCAGCAGTTGCGTGGGTGGGACGCCCGCCTGCACCAGCAGGCTGGCGATGTCGTCCGGGCGTTCGATGCAGGCCGGCTGATTGAGCTGGAGCAGGCCATCCGGCAGGGTTTCGGCCGGATATCCGGCAGACGCCAGCGCCCGGCGGGCGGCCTCGCCATCGCGCGCCCGCAGCAGCAGCCGCCGGCGCCGGCTGCGTTCCAACTCGTCCATATCCAGCTCTTGCAGCAGGCGACCCTGGTGGATAATGCCGATGCGCCCGGCCAGGCGCGCCACCTCGGCCAGGATGTGGCTCGACATGAACACGGTCACGCCCTGCTGGCGGGTCAATTCAAGCAGAAGCTGGCGGATTTCGACGATCCCGGCCGGGTCCAGGCCGTTGGCCGGCTCGTCCAAAAAGAGCAGGCGGGGACGGCCCCAGCCGTGCAACAACGCCCTGGCTAATCCCAGCCGCTGGGCATTCCCCTGGGAGAGATTCCCGGCGCGCCGGCCAGCATAGGCAGCCAGGCCCATCTGCTCGATGATCTGGCCGACGGCGGCGAGGGCCGTACCGGGATGCAGGCGGCGGGCCACCTCCAGGTTCTCGTAGACAGTCAGCTCGGGGTAGGCGTGCGGGATTTCCACCAGGTATCCAACCCTGTCCCAGGGTTGGCGGCTGCCCAGGCGCACCCGGGTTTGCAACACATAAGCTCTACCGCTGGTGGGCCGGATCATGCCCAGCAGCATGCGAATGGTGGTGGTTTTACCGGCCCCATTCAACCCCAGAAAGGCATAAATTTCTCCCTCGGCGACCCGTATCGACAGGTTTTCGACCGCCTGTACATCTCCGTAGCGTTTTCCGAGGCCCTGCGTTTCAATCAGATATTCAGCCATTTATTTCCTCGCTATCCTGCCTTCCCAACTCAATCTCTCCTATACAATACGCCGCCATCAGTTCCATCAGGGTGTCTACCGTGCCCTTAAAATTACCCGGCCCAAAATCGTCCTCGTGCAAGGTAGTCAGCACCAGCGCATACAGCAGGCCGCTGATCTCCTCCACCTGCGCCCGGATGGGTATGCCCGTCTTGCGGCAGTGCTCGAGCAGCTCCCCGATGAAGACCTCGTCGCTGGCCAGGTGCTGCTGAAGTTTTTCGGCCGGGACGCGTCGAAAAAGCAGGTCGTAATCACTGCTGGTAAAAAACTGCAGGATGGGGATGGTTTTCAACAGGTCAAAAGCCTTCTGGAAAACCCCCAGCAGGCGCACCCGCGGCGACGGCCCAGGCAGGTCGATAGCCTCCAGAAGCTCCAGGCGAAAGCGCTTTTCGGCCTGTTCGATCACGTCCATGAACAAGGCTTCTTTGGACTCGTAGAAGAGGTAAAACGCCCCTTTCGAAATGCCGGCGGCCGCGGCAAGCTCTTCGACGCTGGTTTTTTTCAATCCATAGGCCGAAAACTGTCGGTAACCCTGCTCAAGCAGCCGCTCGCCGATCAATTTCTTTTCATTCTGCGTAAATCCTTTAGGCATAACGCACCTTTATGAACGTGTGACTGATTTATAAATGCAGTCACATTATAGCACTTTTTATCTGCTCTGTCTAATGTCGGCTCACAGAGTCTTTGGGAATTCCCGTGGTGAACTCCCGGATTTGGGGTGTCATGACACCCCAAATCCGGGGACATTCCACGGTAAATCCTAATGAGCATGCTCACATTTATGTGCAAGGCGCCGGGTTGCGTGGTATGATAATTTTTAAGGTATGCCATAACGATTGAGATGGATGGGGCTGCCATGCTGTTTTTAAAGAGGATTTGTCTATGCCGGATGCCCTAGAGCTGTGGAAAAAACCAGCGGCCAAGGAAATCAACCTGCTGGCCGGCTGGCGCCAGTGGGCCGACGCTGGCTCGGTTTCCTCCGGCCTGCCTGAATACCTGGTTACTCTGCTGGATGCGCAACCGATCGGCAAGATCAAACCGGACGGCTTCTACCTCTTCCAGGTCCCCGGCACCTACGACCTGGTGCGCCCGATGGTGCGCTTCGAGGAAGGCTTTCCCAAGTCGCTGGAATCGCAGCGCAACGACCTGTTCTACGCCGGCGACGAGCAGCGCGGCCTGGTTATCTTCGTGGGGGACGAGCCGCACATGGATATCGAGCGCTATGTCGCCACCTTGCTCTCGGCGGTCAAAAAACTAGGGGTGAAGCGCATCGTCGGCCTAGGCGGCGTATATGCCGAGCTGCCCTATGACAAAGAGCGCATGGTCTCCTCGAACTACAGCCTGCCGGAGATGAAGCAGGAGATGAGCCAGATGGCGGTCGACCTGTCGGATTACGAGGGCGGCGCCAGCATCGGCTCGTATGTCTGCCGGCGGGCGTTCGACCAGGGCATCGAATACGCCAGCTTCTACGCCTTTGTGCCTTCCTATCAGCTCACCTCACTGGCCCAGATCGACAGCGCCATCCGCCTGGAGAACGACTACATGGCCTGGCTGGGGGTCATGCGCCGGGTCGATTTCATGCTCAAGCTACACCTCGACCTGACCGACCTGGAAAAGCGCAGCAAGCACCTGGTCGAAATGATGGACGCCAAGGTGGATGAGATCGAAAACGAAGCCCCCCAGCTCGGCCTGCGCGAGAAGCTGAAGGAGATCACCACCAATTTCAAGGAAACGCCTTTTATCCCGCTGGACGACGTGTGGGAGGACCAGTTACGCCACCTGCTGGATAAATTCGACGATGAGGAACCCCCCGCCGGGAACAACCCGGAAGATTAAGTATTCAGGTGTACCGCCATTCGCCTCCTTCATTCAGGAATCCTGCAATGAGTTTTCACCATAACCTTGATAAATGGTTACTTCAATCCAAAAAAGAGGACTGTCCTTACTGCCTGAAAGCAGAAGATCCCATGCAATCTGTTACCCTGAAACTATTCACATTTCCACTCTCCCTCCAACCTGCTCGGGCTCGCCGGGGGCGGGCAGGCCGACTTTATTAATTACGAAAGCACCGTCTTCGCGCACACGCTAGAACTGAGCGTGGCTGGCTACCTGCGTGGCGCCCAGGAGCGCGGGCAGCGCCATTTTGCCTCTCCTGCAGACCAGGCCGACTTCAGCGCCGCCCTCGAAGCCGAGCTGAAGGGCATCGCCGATGACGGCCGGCTGCGCGAGCCGTTCTTCGACTACGTGATTATGGCGAGGAAAGCGTAAAAAAGCGCATAACGGCCACCGCCTGGGCGGCGTTATCGCCTGAACCGCTGTATAATTTGCTTGTGAATACTTCTATAGTCACCAATAGCATTTCCTCAGGCCGGCCATGAATGCGGCTCTTCAGGTCCCCACCATCCCAAATCGCACCCGCATCCCGCAGGCGGCCATTCAAAGTGTGGTCGACCAAATCGTGGCGGGTTTCCAACCAGAAAAGATCATCGTATTTGGCTCTTACGCCTATGGAACTCCTCGCCCCGAAAGCGACCTGGATTTGTGCGTGATCATGGAAACGCCGTTATCCGAGACAGAACAGGCAACCACGATCTGCAGAAGCATCCAATACCGGTTTGGGCTAGACCTGATCGTATGTAAACCGCAGCGTCTGGCACAGCGCCTGGAATGGGGAGATTCGTTTCTAAAAGAAGTTGTCAGCAAGGGGGTCATCCTTTATGAATCCGCTGACGCTTGAGTGGATCGCCAAGGCTGAAGGAGATTTGGATACAGCCTTACGGGAATATCGTGCCCGTCGCCGGCCCAATTATGATGCCGCTTGCTTTCATGCCCAACAAACAGCCGAAAAGTACCTGAAAGCCTGGCTGCAAGAGAATGGAAAAGACGTACCTCGTATTCACAACCTGGTTGAACTTGTGTCCCTTTGCATTGAAGCTGATGGGACCTTTGCCATTCTTGAACCCGACATGAGGGGATTGGATGGTTATGCGGTTCGTGTACGTTACCCTGGACAGAGCGCCAGTAAAGAAGAGGCGCGGACGGCTGTTAAAATAGCAAAAAGCATCCAATCCTTTGTGCAATCCCGACTGAATCTACTGTAAGTGGAGTAATTCTATATGATTATTAAACAACTGCCCCGCTGCACCCCAGAAGCGCAAGGAATTTCTTCGGCTGCCCTGCTGGCCTTTGTCGAAGCCTTGGAGCGCATCCCCGAGATGCACAGCCTGATGCTGCTGCGCCACGGCTGCGTGGCGGCTGAGGGATGGTGGTCGCCCTACGGGCCGGCGCGCCCGCACATGCTCTTCTCACTCAGCAAAAGTTTCACCTCCACGGCGGTCGGCCTGGCAGTGGCAGAAGGCCGTCTCTCGGTAGAGGACCTGCTACTGACTTTCTTCCCGGACGAAGCGCCACCCGAAGGGCCAGATGCCAACCTGGCCAAAATGCGCATCCGCCACCTGCTGTCCATGTCCACCGGGCACGATAAAGACACCACCGAGCAGCTCAGAGCCAACCCGGACGGGGACTGGATCAAAGCCTTCCTGGCCCTGCCGGTCGAGCACGCCCCCGGCACGCATTTCGTCTATAACAGTGGCGCCTCTTTCATGCTGGCGGCGGTAGTGCAGAAACTGACCGGGATGAAGATGGTGGATTACCTCAAGCCGCGCCTGTTCGACCCGTTGGGCATCGAGAACGCCGCCTGGGAAACCTCACCGCAGGGGATCAATTTCGGCGGCTGGGGCCTGAGCGTCAAAACCGAGGACATCACCCGTTTTGGTCAGTTGTACCTGCAAAAAGGCATGTGGCAGGGGCAGCGCATCCTCAGCGAAGCCTGGGTGAAAGAGGCCACCTCGAAGCAGGTAATGAATGGCAAGAAACCCAACAGCGACTGGGAACAGGGCTACGGCTACCAGTTCTGGCGCTGCCGCCACGGCGCTTACCGGGGCGACGGCGCCTTCGGACAGTACTGCGTGGTGCTGCCCGCCCAGGGCGCCGTGCTGGCGATCACCAGCGCGGTCGACGATATGCAAGCCGTGCTGAACGTGGTGTGGCAGCACCTGCTGCCCGCCCTTGGCCCGGCTCCCCTGCTGGAAGATCCGGCTGCCCAGGCCAGGCTGGCGGACAAGCTGTCCGGGCTGGCGCTCGAACCTCCGCAGGGCCAAGCGCTGACCGCCGCGGCGGCTGCCATTTCAGGAAAAACCTTCCTGCTGGAGCCCAACCCGATGAAAGTCGAGGCGGTCAGCTTTGATTTTGGCGCCAGCGGGTCTACCCTCAAGCTGCGCACCCAGGACGACGAGCAGGTGATCACCGCCGGCTGCGGGGCGTGGATCGAAGGGGTGATGGGCGACCGGCCGGTAGCCGCCAGCGGAGTGTGGACTGCGGCGGACACCTTCGTCCTGACACTGCGCTATTACGAAACGCCCGTCTATGACACGCACACCTTCCAGTTCGATGGAGACAGGTTATTACTAAAGGGCGGGGTGAACGTGGCCTTTGGCCCAAAGGAATACCCGCCGGTGCAGGGGCGGCTGGCGTAGAACAGTTCCGCCACCAGCTTTAGCGCCGCGCCGGTTTTCAAGAGATCGAACCCTATCCGGGCAGCGAAATCCCCGGCGATTTCCAGCAGCACTGGATTTTTATGGAGATGGAACTGCATTATCACTTCCATTGATAATTAAATCACTGGAAGTGATAATGGAAGAAGTGTTGTTCTTTCCCTCCCAGGCCTGAATGGTCACGCGCAAATCACTCTCGAAGCGGATCGAGCTGACGTGGGCGCTTCTGAAAGAATAGGGAAGGGGTTGGCGACCGTTTGGGTAAAGATCTTATTTTACTATCCCCCGGTCATCGAGAAACTCAACCGGTTCTTTATCCTTTCCATGTTCCCACATCCGTGAGAAAAACCAGATACCACTCTCACCAATCCAAAACTCTGCGGGTGTAAAAGTCATTTTTGACTCTACAGGCTTGCGGCGGCGTTCGGGCGTATATTCAGCACTCCAGCCGAAAATTTCGCCCTGCCAGTGTTTGCCGGTGGCATGCAGATGATTTGAAAACGAGCGCACCTCATCGAGATTCGGAATCGAGAGTGGTAAAACCGGAGAATAATTGGGCTGTGCTGGGATCTTTGCTCTAACCGTTAACATGTTTGCTCTGCTCCTTTTCCCATGCACTGATTAAAAACGCCTGGTTTTCACCAATAATTCGCTCAATCTCGACCAGGTCCACCTGCCGGAACCTGCCTGCCCGGTCAATTCTGACAGGATTTAGCCAAAATTTGGCCTCATCGCCATCCTTGCCAACATGAACATGGGGCGGTTCATCCAGGTCGGCTTCATAAAACCAAAATTTATAGCCGCGAACGCGTAAAACAACTGGCATGGAATCTCCCTGGTCGAACGATCAAAATTATTATAGCACTTCCAGAAGGTAATTAAAACAACACCCTTACCCTGGAGTTTGTCTGATGAACCTGTTGTATGCCCTGACCGCCTACACCACCTCCAGGTAATCCTTATCCAGCAGGCGGGGGAACGCCGCAGCAGGCAAGGTCTGGTACCAGAAGGCCACCGAGGCGATGTCATCCTGCAGCGGCAGGTAGCGCCCCTCACTGCGCCAACCCAGGGCCTGGATGGTCACGCGCAGGTCCTGCTCGAAGCGGATCGGATCGGCAATGTGCCAGCGGTACATATTGAAGCGCGTCTGCGAAAGGTTCAGGCCGTCCGGGCGGATGACCGAAAAGCCAGCGTAAGGCGTGCTGAACTCACGGTAGCCGCCGTTCTCCTTGCCCAGGTCGAAGGCATACGACCCGCAGAAATAGTCCTCGGTGCCCGTGCCGCAGATAGTCGGGAATTCCCAATCGCCGTCCATGTAAAACTTGATTTCGCCCTCTCCCCACCAGTTGCAGTTGTTCGAGCCCCAGGCCAGGTAAGTGCCGACGTACTGCCCCTGTCCCTTGACCCCGTCCAGGATAGTGTAGACCTCTTTGTAAGGCAGGGGGTTAGCGCGGCGGAACTGGGCATGGAAATAGGCCGCCTGCTCGGGCACTCCCTGGGCCATGGCATAGTTGATCTGGTAGAAGAGGATCATCGGCTCGGCGGCGAGGTTGGTCATGGTGACCTTGAAGCCCTTGCGGAAGGGCATTTCCCAGTAGCTGTTGAAGGCAAAGCCCGGGTTGACACATACCGGCAGCGAGTTGACCTGCCAGTACTTCCCCCAGCCGCAGGCGAAGAAATCGCCTACCGGGCACTCGACCGCCGGGGTGTCCAAGCCGTCCCAATAGATGCGCAGGATGTTATAGCGCCAGTGACCTGTGGGCGTCATCCAGATTTGCTGAATGGCTCCTGAGCCGTTCACCTCGCCCATCACGAAGGTTTCGCCGGGCTGGATCTGCACGCACGGGGAAATTTTCCAACCCACACCCAAGTCGCGGGCAGCCTTGGCGCCCAAGCCCTCGACCGCCATACCGCCCTGGCCCTTTTCGCCGGTAAAGTTCTCCGGGCTGATCGAGCGGGTGTGCGCTTTGGCCAGGTAGGCCAGGTTGCCTAAATTCATTCCCAAACCGTTGAAAGCTGCCATGATTCCTCCTATATTCCAATTATTATGGGTCTCTGGGATTTACAGTGGAAGACCGGTGATCAAGTACGGCATCCCGATAAACCATCATTATTCCATGGAGTGAATTAAAAATCTACGTGCAGGCGACCCTGGCTGTCGACCGGGGCTTCCTTCTGCGCCTGAGGTAGGCTGACCTGCACCAGCGTCCCCGGGGCGGCGCCCAGGATTTCTACATGCACCGAGCGCCCATCCTGGCTGACCTGCAGGCTGGCCGACACCTTACCGTACCAGGTAGGCAGGTTGCGGAAACCAAACCGAGCCCCAGGTTTCAACCAGATGTCCGGGATACCCGAGAAGAGCACCAGTTTATCCTGCCATTCTTCCACCAGGGCGGCGCGCTGCAGCAGCCACATTTCCGCCCCCGACCAGCCATGCGGGGTGATGCAGTCGAAAATCTGGCAGCCGCGCAACTGGCGGATCAGGGTAACGCCGTTGATGGCGTTGTCCATCCCTACCCCATCCTTGCCCTCGCGCCAGCCGTACAGGCCGGGTAAGTCCTGATGCTGCAGGCGGTACTGGATCACCCGCCAGGCGCGCTCGCGCTGCCCAAGCAGCAGCGCATTGTGCGCCTGGGCGAACTCGAAGTACAGCCAATAATCTTCCGGTTGGTAATCGCTGTCGCCGGAGCCGCGATTCTTCGCCCACCAGCGGTTGAAGGGTTCTTCCACGAAATCGAGCCTATGCTCCCAGGCGTGGGTGGGCCACAGCAGGCTGTTGGCGGTGCGCTCGAACTCAAAATAATCGGGGTGGCGTTGGATATAGGCCACCAGGCTGCTTTCCAGGTCAGCCGCCTCGGCCTGATAAGCCGCTTCGTCGGCCAGGTAACCCAGCTCGACGGCCGCAAAGGCGGCGCTGCGCAGACCGTTCAGCGCCCAATGGTTGACGAAACCGACTGAGTGGGCAATCCCGTGGTCCATTGTGCCGTGGATGATCCCCTCGCTGGCGGGCATACAAATCAACCCCAAAAAACGATCGGCCTGTAAAAAAGCCAGGACAGGGTTATCGATGACAACCTGGATGGGTGTAGTCGTCCGGCGCATCTTGAACAGCCACTCGACCTTGCGGCGGATGGCCGGGTAGACCTGCTCCAACCAGCGCCGGTCGCCGGTCACCCGGTAATGCGAGACCAGCGCCCAGATGCCCTGGCCGGGGGCGTCACCTTCGGCGCCGAACCCGCCAAAGAAATCGTTACGCACGCAGTACTCGGTGGCCAGGCGAGCTTCCTTGTGAAAACCGGCCAGGTCCAGGCAGCGCATGATATAGACACCATCGCGCAGCCACACCAGTGGATAAGACAGGGCGGCGATGTGCGCCTGGTCGCCGACCATGGCGGTCAATAAGTGCTGCACGCCGGCGAAAAAGGCATTGCGGAAGTCGGCGTCAGGCACGTCCAGCTCTATCCCGGCAAAGCGGGCGCGCCAGGTCTCCAGGTGGGCCTGGCAACGCGCTTCGAACGCCTCCGGGCGGGGCACGGCAGGATTGTTAGCCAGGTGCTGCCACTGGCGCCGCGTCTGCTGCGGGCAGTCCAGGCGCACCATCCAACTTTCGCCGGCCGGGATAAGCACATCGTAGCGCAGCAGGCCGTAAGCCCAACCATCCTTATCCTGGCAGGCAGCCGCGGCAGGCACTGCGCCCTGCCGGGCCAGCGGCGAGGGATCGCCGATCCCACAGCCGATCGCATCCGGAGGGCGTTCCACCACCAGAAGCGGCAGGCTGCCTTCAGGCTGGCAGAAACCGCGCCGGTTTGCGTCGACGGCCAAATCTGACAGCGGCCCGCCAGCTGGTCCCAGCGAACGCAGGGCGATGAAAACCTGTGCGCTGGCGGCCTGCGCCCCGGGGTTAGACAGGCGCAGCCGGGCGCAGACCGCCTCGGAGTAATCCGCGGCGCTGCCATCCTGGAACAGGCTGTGCTGGACATCCAACCCGTGCACCTGCGCCTCGCAGTGGATCACTGGCAGGCAGCCCTCCTCATAACGCCAGTGCAGCGACTCCAGGGGAGCCGTCTCGGTGGCAAAAAAGCTGCCATCCACCGGGAACCGCAGCCACCAGGTGACCCCGAAGGTCAGCATGCCCGGCGAGAAGACGTTGCCGGGCTCGACGGTGGTTTTGGTCGCCTCGGGCGCGCCAGGCTCGCCCAGGAAGACGCGCACGTCCGAACGGGGAGGAATCCACTCCGGATGCGCGTTTAGTTTCTCGATCGTTTCAACCGATGCCATGTGATATTCTCCTTCAACACTGGTTACCCCTTGATCGCCCCGCCGATCTCCGGCACAATGTAGCGCGACAGCAGGGCAAAGATCAACAGTACGGGCAGGATCAAAAGCACTGCCCCCGCCATGATCGAACCCCACGGCGATTCAAAGGGCTGGGTCTGCAGGGCCGAGAGCGCCACCGGAAAAGTGAGCTTTTCCTGCGTGCGCAGCACGATCAGCGGCCAAAAGTAGTTATTCCAACTGCCGATAAAGCCCATGATATAAGCCGTGATGACCATAGGTTTCACATTAGGCATAGTAATGGCGTAATAGAGCACAAAATCGGAAGCCCCATCGATTTTACCCGCATCCATCAGCTCATCCGGCACCGCATACATGGCCTGCCGGAAGAGGAAGATGCCAAAGGCGCCCACCGCCCCCGGTAAAAAAACCGCCCACAGCAAATCGATCAAATGCAGGTTCACTTCAATGATAAACAACGGGATAAAACCTACCGAAGCCGGGATCAGCATGGTGGAGATGACTAGCCCAAACAGAAAATCGCGCCCTTTGAACTTTAGTTTACTGAAGGCGAACGCCGCCAGGGATTCAAGGAACACCGCAACAATGGGGGTGAAAATGGCCAGGATGGCGCTGTTCAGGATGTTTTGCCAGATGGTGGGAATGTAGACCTTCAGGCGTATATAGTTGATTAGCGTCGGTTCCTGCGGGTAGAGCGAAGGCGGATAAGAAAAAATCTTGGAAACCGGGGTTATCGAGGAGATGAAGGTCCAGTAGAACGGGAAAAGCGAGATGAACACCACCAGGGCCAGGATAAGGTAAACCAGGAATTTGACAGGTTTTCTGATGAACATAGGTTGTGTGTCCTTACCAGATCCTCTCCAGGACGATCACCTTTCCCGGAAAAAGCGGAAATAGATCACCGAGAAAAAAGCAATTATCACCCCGAGCAGGGTGGATACCGCCGCAGCATAGCCAAACTTGAGGCTGACAAAAGCCTTGTCGTAGACCAGCATGGCCGGGGTGAGCACGGCCTGTCCAGGCCCGCCCAACACGTTCGACACCCCACGCGTCAGCAGGTATGGCTCGGTGAAAATTTGCCAGCCGGCAATCGTGCCCATCACTACCAGGTAGAGCAGAATGGGCCGCAGGATGGGCAGGGTGATATACCAGGCTTTCTGGATGGCGTTGGCGCCTTCGATCAGGGCCACTTCGTAATACTCCTTATCGATGGCCTGCAGCGCCGCCAGGATGAAGACGATATACCAGCCGGTGCCGCGCCAGGTGATCAGCAAGATGGTCGAAATCCGCGTCCAGCCCTCGGAGATCAACCAGGGAACAGACGGCGCGCCAACCAGCTTCAGCAAATAATTTGCGATCCCATACTGGTTATCCAAGATAAGCTGAAAGACCAGCGCCACCGCCACCAGGTTGGTGACCTCAGGCAGGTAATAGATGCCGGAGAGCGCCCCCTTCCAGCGTTGGCCGATGAAGGCATTGATCAGCGAGGCGACGAAGAAAGCCAGCAGCAGTTGCAGCGGCAGCGTGCCCAACCACAGGATCAGCGTGTTCTTGAGGCTAATCCAGAAGGTGGGATCGTTAAAGATATCCTGGTAGTTGCCCAGCCCCACCCACAAGATGGGCGCCCTGAACTTGTACTGGTTGAAACTCAGGTAGATCGAATACAGCATCGGATAAAGGCCGAACACAGCGAACCCGATGAAGAACGGGGAGATAAACAGGTAAGCCGAGCGATGCTTGTTGATATACCTGGCAGCCGCCAAAAGCCGGTTGTGCGCAGCAGTCACGGGCAATCCCTTATTCGTTTCAGTGTTCAATGGCTAGGCCCTTTCACGCTCAAACCACACCGCGAAATGCAGGAGCAACTCCCCTTCCCATTTCTCATTGGGAAGGGGAGCAGTCTAGATACTTTGGAGCAAAAAACAGATACTCTGATCAGATCTTCAACTGGGTGTGGAGCTGTTTGGCGACGTTCGTCAGGAAATCAGCCTCCGAAACGGATCCCTTCCAGAACTTTTCGATCTCGGTGTTGAAGATCGTGGTTGCGTCTCCGTCCATCTTGGTGACGGGCGGGACGTAGGTGGATTTGGTGAAAGCCTCGGTAGCCGCTAGCCAGTAAGCCTGGTTCTTGGCGAAGTACGGGTGGGGCGCCTTGACGTAGCTGTTGTCCAGGGCGGCATTGCTGATGCAGGAAATGCCGAGGGTTTCCAGGCCCAGGTCAAGCGTGCCGTGTGGATCCAGGCACCAGGCCTTACACCATTCCCAGCCGGCGTCGATCTTCTGGGTTTGCGAGCTGATGAAGCAGGAGGCCGAGCCGGAGTTGGTGTAGCGATCGCCGCCCGCTTTCACCGCCGCGAAGGGGGTGAAATACCACATGCCCTTGGTGTCCGGCGCCTGCTGGATGATCGTCTCCACAAACCAGGTGCCAATCGGGTAGCAGGCCACGCTGCCATCTTTCATGGCCTGGTACCAGGGCTCGGTCCACTCATCCATGACGATGCTGAACTTGGCATCCAGCAGCTTCTTGTTCAGGTCAAGGGTATCTTTCCAGGGCTGCGAATCCGGGCCAATGGCCACTTTGAGGTCGCTGGTCAACACCTGGGCGCGGTTTTCCTGCTGGATGGCAGTAAAGATCATCCCGTGCGGGCCGGTGGCCGGGGTGTACATGAGGTGGTTCTTGCCGCCGCTGTCTTTCTGCACTTTCAGGCCGGCCGCCATGAAATCATCCCAGGTATTGATAGAATCCGGGTCGATGCCGTATTTGTTACACACGTCGTAGCGCCAGAAGAAGCCGCTGGCCGGGCTGTTGGCCGGGACGGTGTAAATCTTGCCGTTGTAGGTGGACATCTGCCAGGCCACATCAGGAAGCAAGTCTTTGTAAGGCGCTACCAGGGGGGTCAGATCGATGACCGCCCCCATCTCAACCAGTTGGGGAACTTGAGAAGTTCCGGACTTGAAGGCATCCGGCAAGCCAACGCCAGCGGCAGCCGAGGTAGTGATCTTTTTCCATAAGTCATCGTAGCCGTAGGTCTGGCCGTTGATCGTCACCCCGGCAGATTGCTTGATATAGTCTTCCACCACCTTGTTGAACTCGGGCTTGTCCCAGCCCCACACAGCGATCGACTGCCCGGCGGCCTTCTGGGTCATCAGGCTTGTCGCGGCAGGCGCGGCAGCCGCAGTCGTAGCGGTCGGGGCGGCCGGCTGAGCCGCCGCAGTGGTAGCAGTCGGGGCAGCCGGCTGAGTGGGCGCAGTGGTAGCGGTCGGGGCAGCCGGCTGAGCGGGCGCGGCGGTTGGAGTTGGAGCCGGGGCGCAGCTCGCCAGCGTGACTCCTGCCGCGGAAATAGCGGCCAGGCGTAAGAAATCTCGTCGATTGATCTTATTCATTTTCTCTTCCTCCATCTTGAGAATTATAGATTGATTTAGCTTCCCGAGGATCGGGGGAAAACAGCACAAACGAGACAACTACCCTTGGTTATTGACCCCTTTCCACCTCCTTAATTATTGACAGGCAGACATAGGCAAAATACAACTCGCTCCTGCAAATTATTACCAATAATCAACCCGTTGGCGGCGGTTTTCTTTGCACCATTGCGACATTAGCAGCAACGTTTGTTAACGCCATGGGGATAGTGGTATGATATGTGTGTCAGATTGATGGAAGTAGTCTGGTTAAATTCTAATGGATATGTTTCAGCCGAACAATGGGTTTACTCTCATCCGACTCGCATGTGACTCTCAATCCATTCCTCTTAAAACTCACCTG
This sequence comes from uncultured Chloroflexia bacterium, assembly GCA_963820415.1. GTDB lineage: Bacteria > Chloroflexota > Anaerolineae > Anaerolineales > Anaerolineaceae > CAWFZT01. Next base: position 256,390 of record CAWFZT010000011.1, read on the forward strand.
ACCGCCCTTTTCGAGAGGGCGCTTTCCCTACCGGCTCGAAAAAGCGTTCCCAGGCCATGATGAGCGACCAACCACCCGCTCCCACGTTTGAAGTCTTCGTGCAGTGGCTGCGCCAGGCCCTGGATAACCTTTACGACACGCATGCCATCCAGCGCAACCCACTGGCCGATTTGTTCGGCCAGGAGCAGATGACGCGCCTGCTGAAAGGGCAAAACCTGCGGAAAGTCCTCCTGCAATGCATTCAAAGCCTGGGCGAGACGAAGCTTCCCAACTCTTCCCCGGATTGGCTGGCCTACCGCATCCTGGAAATGCGCTATCTCGACGGTCTTCCGGTGGACGAGATTGCCATCGAGCTGTCAATCAGCAAGAGCCAGTTTTTCCGCGACCAGGCCAGGGCGGTCAACCTGCTGGCCGATATTGCCTGGGACCGCTGCCAATCGCTGGCCAATCTCCCGGCCGATCAGATGCCCCCAACCGAAAAGAATTTAGCCGAGGCGGAGGCGAAACGCCTCTCCGACCAGTCCACGCGCGAGATGGTCGACCTGGATCAACTGGTCGAAGACCTGCACTCAACCCTGGAAATGCTCGGCCAGCCCGGTTTTTGGAAGGCCGGCATGCGGACGAAACAGAATGTGCTGTTGCCTTCCGCCAACCGGGTTATGCTGCGCCAGGCTGTGCTGATCCTGTCCGGCTGGGCCGCCAGCCGTTACCCGCACGGCGAGCTGTCCCTGGAGACTTTCCGACGCTCCGGAAGCATGGGCCTGGCTTTGCAGGTGAGCGGGGAGGCAAGCGGGGATGGCGCGGCGGATGACCGGTCGATTGATATCGCCGGCGAGCTGCTGGCCTCCCTGGGTGGAAAATTGAATATCGCCGAACAGCCCGGCGCCTGGCAGGCCAGCCTGGAATGGAGCAATGCCGAGCCGGTCGTGCTGGTGGTAGACGACGACGTAGACATCCTGGCCCTTTTCCGCCGCTACCTGACCGGTTATCCCTGGCAGGTGCTGGCCCCTGCGAACGGAGCCGAGGCGCCTAAACTCATCGAAACCATTCGTCCCGCGGTGGTCATGCTGGACGTGATGATGCCGCGGGTCGACGGCTGGGAGCTGCTGGCGGCCATCAAGAACAATCCCGCTACCCGGGATATTCCGGTGATCGTCTGCTCGGTACTTAAATCGCCAGCCCTGGCGCTTAACCTGGGGGCGGCGGCGTATCTTCCCAAGCCCGTGTCTCAGCAGGCCTTGATCGAGGCGCTGGCCCGCTGGAGCCAGCCCAGCTATACTGCGGCGCCTGGCTCTTGATCAGTGCATCCACTGCCCGGATGGCTTCATTTGGCCGAAAACCGGCCGGGCGGGCCAGCTCAATCTTCCCCTGCAGGTCATGTTGCAACAATTTTTCTTCATGACCGGTGATCACGATCACCGGAATATCCTTTAGCTCTGGCTCGGCATTTTTCTGCGCCAACACACCCAAGCCATCTTTCTCCGGCATTTCCAGGTCGAGCAGCACCAGCTCAGGATGGCGCTGGCGCATGGCAGCCAGCGCTTCTTCCCCATCGTGCGCCTCTACAATCTGGTCATTGGGGATGCGCGGGCGCAACATGCGGCGGAAAAGCCTGGTAATGTTCTGGTCATCATCTGCTACCAGGGCGCTGTGCGGAGAGATGCCCAGGCGCTCGATGGTCGCCCACAAAAGCTTGCCGGTTACCGGTTTGACCAGTAAATCCTGCGCGCCAAAGGCTTCTGCCGAGCGGCGTCCAGAAGGGATGAGGCAGCGGATGAACAGGCGTTTACTGCCGGCAGGCAGGTCGTCCAGACCGTGCTCGGTGATCACCGCCAGGGCATCGTACTGCTCGGCCAGGCTCAGCGCCTCCGGCAGGCTGTCAGTTTTATAGATCTGGCAATCTTCCATCTGCCTTTGAAACAGCGCCTGCGCCCTGGGGTCGCTGAAATCGACCACCACCACCGGCACCGCCGGATCAGCCAGCTCAACCGGCCGGTAGATGTAAGCCGGTTTGGGCTGCCGGTTTCCCGCTTCTTTGCCTTCACTTTCCGGCCTGACCGGCAAAGTCAACCAGAAGGTCGAGCCCTGGCCATAGATACTTTCCACGCCCATCTTCCCGCCGTGCGCCTCAACGATTTTCTTGCTGATCGGCAGCCCCAGGCCCGAGCCGCTGTGCCAGGTGGTCTCCGGCGGGCCGCTGGTCTGGAACTCATCGAAGACGTGCGGCAGCTCGTCGTTAGAAATGCCTTTGCCAGTGTCGCTGACCTTAATCTCGACCGTATCGACTTTAGGCTCAGCGCTCAGGGTAATCTTGCCCCGGTTGGTAAAGCGCGCCGCATTCACCAGCAAGTTGAGCAGCACCTGCCGGATGCGCAGCCGGTCAATCCACAGGTCAGGCAGGCCCTCTGCGGCGCGCAATTCCAGCGCCAATCCTTTCGTGTTGGTGTAATCGCGCACCATGCCGGCCGCTTCGCCCATCACCTCTTGCAGCGGCACGAGTGTATAGGTCATGCCCAGGCGGCCGGCGTCCAGGCGCGCCATGTCGATCACGTCGTCGACCAACTCCAGCACGTGCCGGGCGCTGCGGTAAATAGCATTCAGGTCGCTGCGATAGACCGGTGGAAGCTCCACCCCGCTGTAGCTTTCCGGCGAGGTCATGATCACCTCAATAAAGCCGATGATCAGGTTCAAGGGCGTGCGCATTTCGTGGCTGACCGTGGTGACGAAGTTTGCTTTAAATTGCTCGGCTTGTTCGGCAGTCTTGGAAGCGATCATCAGCGCCGAATTGGCGCGCTCCAGGCGGTAATAAGCCAGGTCGACTTCTTTGAGGGCCTTGACCAGCTTGCCGCGATGTTCGCGCGCTTCTTCCATATGCGTGCGCGCTTCGGCATAGCTGACCAGGGAACGCTCGGTGACGAACAGCAGCGTCCGGCGCGTCATAAACCCGATCAGGCCGGTAAACGCCCCACCGCCGATGATGCCAACCGCTAAACCGGCGCCGCCCGGCGCCAGCAGGCCGCGCAGTGGCACGAGCACGCAAAAAGCGACCAGCAGCTCCATCAAAACCCCCACCGGCCAGCCGGCGATGGTCAAACCTACCAACGGCAGCAGCGCCAGCAGGAAGCCAATCCCAGGGTGCTGGAAGAGCGCCAAGTTGACCAGGATACCGGTGGCCAGGCTGACCAGCAAGGCCAGGCGGGCCAGCTCCAGGCGGCGCGGGATGAGCCACAGGGTGGCTCCCAGCAGGGCAATTACGATCCCGCTGCTCAGCCAGATGCGTGCGCCCAGCTCGACCGGCCAGGTCATCCCCCCCACAAAAAACCAGAGCAGGTCAACCCCCAGCACGGCAAGGGTGATATCGCGCAGGGTTTCACGCGAGAGATCGCTCAGCTCGGTTTCGAGCTCAGGGCTGCGCCGGGAAGCAGCCTCCGCAGGTCGCAGAAAACCAATTTTCATAAGGACTCCGTTTAAAAGGAAACGTTCCCTCTAAATCGAATATTTTAGTCCATTTAGCCCGAATATAAGAAAACCTTGTGACCTCACTTTTGCAGTGCGAGCACCATAGCCAACACCGGTAAAGAGTTCATATACAAGCGGGTAGCTTCCCTTGTGAAGGTTACCGGAAAGAGACGAGGTTTAACCTGCTACTTCTCCCATCCAATGAACCCAACTTGCACCGATCTGTTGGGCATTGTTGACCAGAGCCTGGTCGGCTGTCCACAGTTCTGCGCCCAGTTGTTCGGCTGCAGCCAGGTAAAAACCATCATAAGCAGCTCTTTGCTGCAAACGGGTTGCCCAGTCAAAAGCTCTGCGTATGGATACATCAACTTGCTGAACGCCTAAACTGGCTGTCAATAGCTCAAGCGCCTGACAAGCTATCGCTTCCGTAATCACATTTGCGAAGCGATAGTGATGAATAACGGATGTCACCTCGCACCACCACAGACCAGGCGCAAAAGGCACACAGCCGCGTTGGGCCAGATGGTCCATGACGCGCGCCGCTGCAGCGGAGTGTGGCGTTTTGAGCACGCTAAATACAGCCAAACTGGCATCAATCACGACTGAAGAGCTCATTATCGCGTTCCTCGCGCATCTGATGAAGGTCAGCCACAACGTCAATAGCGAGCATTGGCATGGAATCGCGCAACTGCTGCGCTGCTTCCAGGGCTGCGTTCATGCGTACCTGCTGCTCGTTTTGCGCCAGTTTTTCCAGACCGGCATCAATGGCCAGGCGGGTGATTTCAGCGAAGCTTTTTCCCTGGGCCTGAGCCAGGGCAGCTAACTTTTTACGCTGTTTGGGCTCCAGAAGCATTTGGACACGTTGCTTAGGCATCGAACGCTCTCCTTGTGTATGATGTATACACATACATATTATATCCCGGATTCGCAAACGCGCTATGATGATTTTGTATGGGGTGTCGCTGCCCAATATTAACAAGAAGTAGGGTGGTTTTCTGAACCCACCTTTTGCCAGACGTATGAAATCCAGCAAGGTGGGTCAAGAGACCCACCCTACGGCTCGACCGTAAATACGCTCCCATCGCCGCGGCCGTAGACCTCGGGGAAGTAAAACTCCTGGGCGGTGGGCGGGATGACCTGGAACACACCGGCGGTCATGGCGCGCACCCGGTAGGTGTAGGTGTACGTGCCGCCCGGCAGGTAATCCGCCGAGAGCACCACCTTCTCGTCGCGCAGCTCAGCGTGCGGGAAGTACCACCAGCCCCAGCCGTCCTGGCCAATGCGCGTCCAGTCGTAGTCCTGCGGGATGTCGTTGGTCGGGCTGGATTTCAGCGAAATGTCGATGCCTTCCAATCCGGCCGGCAGCGGGTCGTTGACCAGCACATAGCTCAGCCCCTTGGGCGCCACGATGGTCAGCACCACCTGCAGCTCCTGTCCCAGGTTGGCCTGGGTGATCGGAGTCTTCAGGTTATTCAGCGCATAGTAGCGCCGGGTGAGCAGGATGCCCTGGTCGAGCGCCTTCACCTGCCCCACCGGTAGGTAAACGGTCAGGTGGGTGGTGTAGTAGAGCGCCCCGCCCTGCCCGTCGCGGGCGAACACCAGCCGGTTGGCCTGCCCGGCCAGCAGGTCTTTGACTGCCACCTGCAGAGTCTGCGAGGTGCGCAGGTTGTCCTTGTTGACCTGCCCCTGGCCGAGGGTCTTGCCGTTGAGCTGTACAGCATAAGCATAGTTCGCATTCAGCTCGCCGGACTGCACCATCCAGTCCGTCAGCGCCATCAGCGTAAAGGCGGTTTCCTGGGTGGATTGCCAGTGCCCGTCCGTGCGGGAGGCCATCAGCCAGCGCACGGCGTTAGCCGTCAGCGGATTCTGCGGGTCGATGTGGGTCAACGCTTCGAGGATGATGGCTGTCGAGCGCGTGTCGGTATTCCAGTTCATGAAATCGACCGTCTTTTCCTGCCAGTGCGTCCCGGTAGCCGAGAGCACGGCGGCGTTGACCAGGTCAGAGCGCAGCGTATCCAGACGCGGGTCCTTCGGGTCGATGATGAACAGCGTCTCGGCCAGCAAGGCGCGACCGTACAGGTCCAGCCACTCGCGCTTATCAAACAGAGTCACGGCCGTGCTGACCGGGGCCTGGCCAGCGATGGCCAACACGTAGACCATGAAGGCCTGGCGGTTGCGAGTAGATGGCTGGTCGGTGGACAAAGCCCCGATGCGCATGGACAGGTAATTCAGCCCATTATTTAGCACGGTCTGGTCGACGGTGTAATCGGCGGCTTTGGCTTCCACAAGCCCCAGCACCACGTAGGCGCTGGTCAGATCGTCGCTGTTGCCGGTCCACCAGCCCCAGCCGCCGTCCGCGTTCTGGCGGTTGTACAGGCGCTGCAGGCCGGTGCTGACCTGCGTCTTGAGCTCCGCCGCCAGGGCCGGGTCGTTTATCCCGGCCGCTTGCAGGGCGCGCGTGGTCAACACGTTGGGCAGGAAGCGCGAGACGGTCTGCTCGGTGCACTCGTACGGGTAATGCGTGAGATAATCCAGCCCGTCCGTCATACTGGCGGCCAGGGACGGCTCAATCTTGACCGTCAGGCTGCCGTTGGTGACCGGGATTTGGGTGGGCAGGCGCACCGCCTCGGTGCGGACTCCGGAAGTGCTCAGCTCGCCGGCCGTGCCGACCGTTTCGGGCGCTTCGTAGCTATAGACCGGAATGCCCTGGTTATCCAGCGTGCCCAGGGTCGGGCGACTGGAGTCGCTGAAGCTGCCTCCTTTGGCGCTGAAGACCAGGTCGGCGCGGGTCGAATCGGCCGGCACGCTGGCCTGCCAGGTAACGAAGGCCTGCTCGCCATCCTTCAGCGCCACCGTCTGGGTAGGCTTACCCGCCAGGGTCACGCCGCGGGCGTCCAGGGATAAGTCTACGCTCAGCGCCTGGCCGGTGTTGTTCTGCACCTCCGCCCCCAGGGTGACCTGGTCGCCGGCCACCATGAAGCGCGGCGTCTGCGGCCTGACCAGCAGCGGGCGTGAGCTGACGATATCGATGGTCGACTGCCCGGCGCGCGTATCCAATGTCACGGCGCGGGCGTCCATGCGCCAGGTGGTCAGGTTATCCGGCAGGGTCACGCTCACCTGCCCCATGCCGTTCTGGTCGGTGTGCAAATCGGCTTTCCAAAAGGCCGTATCAGGGAAGTTCTGCCGCACGGCCGGCACGCCAAACTCTCCCCCGCCCTTGCCGCCGCCCCCGCCGCCGGCATGCTCGCCGCTAACCAGCCCCGCCTGCAGCAAAGCGTTGAAATCATCCATGCTGGCGGCGATGCTGATAGCGGTGCGCACGCTCAGGTTGCGTTCCGAGTAGAAGAAGTCCAGAATGGGCGGCGAGTTGGGATCCATCAGCGAGAGCGTCGCCAGGTCTGAGAGGCCCAGGCTGACCTCGGCCGGGGCCGGCTTACCATCCGCCCGGCTGGTTTTGACGGTGAAATTGACCGTGTCGCCCGGCCCGACCTGCTGCTTGTCGGGCGTGACCTGCACGGTCAGCGCCTGCTGCTCGGTCGAGACGTTCAGTTTGGCCATGCCGATCTTGTAGGCCGGGCGCGGATTGGTCACATCTACGCCCTTGACCACCACCACCGACACATACACTACCGGGGCCATGTCGGCGGTGACGGGAAGCGGGTAAAGCGTGCTGTTGTTGCTCAACTGCAGCACAGCCTGGCGGCGGATCTTGCCGCGCTCGACCGTCACCAGGGCGTAGGCGCTGCCCTGGAAGGGCGAAGCGATCAGGATGCTGGCCGCGTCGCCCGGCTTGTAGGTGGTCTTATCCAGCACAAGCTGGAAAGTGCGGTCGTTGGACTGCCGCCAGGGGATGTATTCCGAACCAGCGACCCACAGGTAGCCGGCCGATGAGGCCGGGTTGCCAGCCTTGTCGACGGCTGACACCACGGCGCGGTAATCGCCGCCCGCCGTGGGGGTAAAGGTCACCGAGGCGAGACCTTTTTCGTCGGTCGCCACGTCTTTGAAGCTGGCCACCGGGGTGTCCTTGACGCTGGTCACCCACTGCAGCACACCCTGTGGGTCCAGTTGCTGTACGGAGAACCACTGCCGCTGGCTGATGTCCACCTTCAGCTTCTGGTTGGCCAGCGGTTTACCATCCCAATCCACGGCTGCCAGGTCGAACACCTGCGGCTGGCCTTCCTGGCCGACGTAATCCTCGGGGCGGATGCCGACGTACACCTGACTGCGGTGAGCGGTCACCTGGGCCTGGGCGCTGACGGCGTTGGCCGCCACGTCGGTGACGGTCACCTCGAGGGTCAGGCGCTGGCTGCCGCCGGCGTTCTGTACATTGGCGGGGATGGACAGGATCAGCTTGCCATCCGGCCCGGTGACGGCCTGGCCCTGGGCGATGATGCGGCTGCGGTCGCCGGTCAAGGTCTGGCCTTGCAATCCGCTGTCGAGCGAATCATCGTAGAAGCTATAATCCGACAGGTCGGCCGGCGCCTGGAAGTAGAACGGGTCGGATCGCAACGTCCAGTCCACGGCGGCGCCTTTCACCCCGCCGCCGGAGTAGTAGGAGGCAGCCACGTTAGCCGTGATCGTCTCACCCGCCAGCAGGTTGGCCGGCGAGGCCGTCACCTGCACCTGGAACTCCGGCTTGCGGTATTCCGCCACGGTAAAGCTGAGCATGCCCAGCGCCGGGGTATTTTTACTCGCTCCGGGGACGTCCACCGTGATGGTATAACCCCCCAGGGCTGCTTCAGGGTCGAGCATGAACTGCCCGTTGAAGGCCCCGTAGTCGTCCAGGGGCAGCGTCTGGCGAAAGACTTCCTGGCTGTAGCTCTGGATGACCACCTCGACCTGCTTCTGGCTGGGCAGAGAGTAGGCCAGGTCGTTGTCGGTGCGCACGATGCCCTTGAAGTACACCGGCTGACCGGGGCGATAGAGCGGGCGGTCGCTGTAAACGTAGGCGAGAGTGTTGGTCGCCGGCATGTAAAAGCCCTGGTTAATGCCAAACTGCTCGGGGTACACCCCGCTGTCCCAGTTGCCGCTGGCGTAAGCAAAGGTCTGCGCATCCTGGCTGATCGCTACCAGTGATCGGTAGCCCTGGCTGGGATCCCAGGCGGGCAGGTCCAGGTGCAGCAGGCCGTCCTTGTCGGTCTTGCCAGCCCCCAGCACGTTGGAATCACCGTCGAGCACCTGAATCGACATGTCCGGCAGCGGCTTACCGCTGGCCGGGTCGGTGGCCCACACCAGGGCGTCGCTGGTGGAGGTCTTGAAAGTCAAATGGGCCTTCGTGACGGCCAGGAAGCGCTGGTCGACGTAGCTGCGCCCGCTGTGGTCCACGTTGGAAACGTTCAGGCTGAGGAAGAAGAAACCGGGCTCGAGCGGCTTACCATCCATTTTCTGCAGGGTCAGGCTGTCGGTTTTGGTCGTATTGAGCGGAGCATTGCCGTTAAACAGGTACTCGATCATCAGCTTGCTGCTATCCGGCTTGAAACTACCCGGGTCGATGCCTTTGCTCGGTTCGGTATAGCGCACGAAATCTTTGACGGTGACCCGGTAAAGCTTGATATCCAGCCAATCCGCGTTGGTATAGTAGTAGAAAAACTGCTGCGAGCCGCCCACCAGGTACTCTGGGTTATAGGGCATATTGAAGCCCGCCGAGGCCGCCAGGGCGGCTGTGGTGAACTTGATCGTTTGGCTGGAGTGGGTGGCATTGCCATAGCGGTCGGTCATGCCTGGCAGGATCTGCACCTGGTATGCGGTGGAAGGAGCCAGGCCGGAGAAATAGGCCGATTGGCCCTGGTCGTCATAATAGAGATTGTTCTTGGCCGTGAGCAGCGGGGTGAACACCACCTTGCTGGCGATGGTCTTCACATCCATCGGCGAAGCAAAGTGCAGGGCGAGTTGCCCACTCTGGACGCCGGTTGCCCCGTTGGCCGGGTCGGTGGAGGTCACTCCCGGAGGCGAGACGGTGTTCAGATTCCACACCACCTCCGTACCCAGCTTGCCGCCGTCCAGCGTCTGCGCATCCGCGCCGACTGTGATCAAGAAAGCGCTGGCCATCGGCAGGATCACCAGCGGGGTGAGCAGCACCGACATCTTATCACCGCTCCACTGCATGCGCAGTGGAAGCAGCCGGCCGTTACTATCGTTCAGCGTGATGGCCGGGTTGGCGCCGGCTGGCTGCATGGGCTGCATGAAGCGCAGGGTGATTTTGGGTAACTGGGAAAAGTTAAAACCGGCCTGACTCTGCGGGTCGAACACCTGCCCGTCCACCTCGATCTGCCACAGCTTGCCAGGGCGGGTGGTGAACTTCCAGGCAAACGGCTGCGCCAGGGCAGTCGCCGCGGCTCCGCCGGCGTCTTTCAGACCGGCCGGCAGGCTGACCGTATAGAGCGTGTTACTGTGGAGGGGCGCCTTGGGTTGGAACACGTACACCGAGGTGTTCAGCCATTGCCCTGCGCCATCCACGGCCGGGGAAAACTGCAACGGCTGGGGCAGCTTCGCCTGTTCTTCCTGGATGCCCAGCGCCACGACCGGCCGGTTGAACATGACCGTGATACGCGAGGCTACGTCCACGTCGCTGGCTGCATCAGCCGGGAAGACCTGGCTGACCTGCAGCGGGGTAAGGGTGTTAACCAGGAAGGTGTAGGCCTGGCCCAGGCGCACCCCGGCCTGGGAAGCGGCCTGGTCGCCGATGGTAACGCTATAAGCGCTGGCCGGCAGCAACGGCTTGCCGGGGGTAAAGCGCAGTTGGCTGGGGGTGGGCCAGGTGAACTGCCCGCTGACCGGGCTGCCGTCCGGGGCGGTCACCTGGAAGGCAGACTGCACCGAAGCGGCGTCCATGGCCTGGTCGAAGGTCACCTCGACCGGCGTATTCAGGGCAGCCTCATCGCTGGCAGCCGGTTTGGCCTCGACCACCTGCGGCGGCAGCGCCCCGGGCGTGGCGAGCAGCGTCGCCAGGCTGGGTCCGGCCGCAGTCGGCGTCGGAGCCGTCGTGGCGGCCGCCGGAGCCGGGGCGGTAGCAGTGGCCGGAGGAAGCAGAGTCGTCCCCTGGCGGATGGGTGTAGACGACTGCCCGCCGCAGGCTGAAACCAGCAGGGTGAGCAGTAAAAAAGCTTTGAAAAACAGTTGTTTATTCATGGGGGTCTCGAAGGATTGCTGATTGCTGATTGCTGATTGAAGATTGAAGATTGAGAATTGAGGATTGAGGATTGAGGATTGGTAGGAATTGGCTTTTTGCTCTTAGCAGATAGCTTACCACCACCCACCGTCCACTAACCACTGGTCTAAGTTTAACACCAAACTTAGCCAGTTTTCACGCAATGGTAAGGTGAAGACGCTTGAAAGCCTGTTTTGGTTCCCGAAACCAGCTCGATTCGGCTTCAAGCCCTAACGGTTTCCGAAAACTGTCAGGGGGGTTACACCTTAATAGTGGAATCATTGGCTTGGCTGCGGTGTGAGAGTCCGGGGCGTCGGCGTCTTCGTGGGAACTGTCGCCTGTAACTCGCCCGGTTGTGGGGTAACCGTCCACGTGACAACCACGGGCGGCATGGGCTTGGTGAAGGTGAAGGTTTGCGAGGTGCACATCGCTTGGCCATGGGCGTCCAGCGCCACGACTTGCCATCTGTGTTCGCCTCCCCAGGGCAGCGCTTCGGCGTACTGGTTGCGCATGACGAACTGGGTGGTGAAGGTAACCATTTTCCCGCCGGGAGGGAGGATCTCCAAACGATAGGAGCTGGCCCCCGGCTGCTCGTCCCAGAGGAAACTGATCAGCCCCTCTTTGGGCAAATCACTGCCATTTTCAGGAAAAATCAGCTTGAGGCAGGGCACAGGGGTAAGGGTGATGGTTGGGGTATCCGAGGGGGTAGGCATGTCCGTCGGGGATTCGGTGATAGAAGGGATAATGGTGATGGTCGGTTCAATCGAAGCAGTGGCCGACGGAGCTGGCGTATCGGTCGGAGCCAGCGTAGGAGGCGGCGCCTGGGTGGCGCTGGCCGGCTGGCAGCCTGAAACAAGCACAGCAAACGCGACCAGGAGTGCAGAGACCGTGAAAAATCGACGTTGAGCCAACGATGACCTTCCGTGGAATGTAAATCCCCGTTTTGTGGGGAATGGAAATCCCCGTTTTTTGGGGACTATAGTCCCCGTTTTGTGGGGAATGGTGTTTTCGTATTATACGGACTATTTGGGTTTTTGCATATCACCAGTCGGGTATTGGGTGTGCATCATTTTTTCGGGAAGGGAGGTAGGATAGGGGGAAATGCAAGCGAGGAGGTGAAATGAAAAATTACCTTCGGCTATCCCTGCCTTGCAAAGTAAGCCGGATAAGTCCTTACATATTCATCCGGCTTTATCACAACCACCATCTTGTATCCAAGGTATTTCGTTAAGTTCGTTCCCGCTTTATATATAGGTAAGTCAAGCCGATCGCGAGCACCACCGGTAGAACCCCCACGATCCCAAAGACCAGGTCACCCGGCAGGCGAATCCATTCGATCAGTTTGGCAAGACTGGTATCCAAATAGGCAGAGCTGCGGGCGTGCCAGTACCCGTTGACCAGCACATCCCTGAACTGCAGCACTCCTCCCGGGAATAGCGACAGGACGACCATCAGCGCCAGGCCGATGTTCAGGCCCCAGAAGGAGACTTTGATATATTTCTCGACGCGCTTCCACTGGTCTTCGGGGAGCACCTCGCGAATGGCAAACACCATCAAGGCCAGGGCGAGCATCCCAAAGACGCCCATCAAGGCCGCGTGGCCGTGGTTGGGAGTCAGCATAGTGCCAACCTCATAGTAACTCACGATGGGCGTATTGATAAGAAAGCCGAAAACGCCAGCCCCAACAAAGTTCCAGAAGCCTACTGCCATCAGGAAGTAAAATGTCCACTTGTGGGGGATGGAGATCTCCTGTCCACAGATATCGCACTTGCCGCGCGTTAGCTTGATAAAATCCCAGGCGTCCAAGGTGAGCAGGGTCAGCGGCACGACTTCCAGGGCGGAGAACATGGCTGCCAGCGCCATCGTGATGTTGGTCTGACCGTTCCAGTACCAGTGGTGGCCGGTGCCGACAATACCGCTCGCCATGTACAGGATGGCATCCAGATAGATTACGCGGGCAGCCGTCTGGCGGGAAACCATACCCAGTAAATAGAAAATGATCGCCACCATCACCGTCGCAAACAGTTCGAAGAAACCTTCCACCCACAGATGGATGATCCAGAAGCGCCAGGTGTCAACCACGGTGTAGTTTGTCATGCTCGAATAAAACATGGCCGGCAGGTAAAATAGCGGAATACCTACCGCAGCGTACATGAAGAGCGAGGCGACTTCTTTGCGTTCCCCATTCTTGCGAGCCGGTGCAATCGCTCTCACAAGGAGCGCCAACCAGACCACCAGGCCAATGGTAAGCAGGATCTGCCAGGCGCGCCCGAGGTCAAGGTACTCCCAGCCTTGATCTCCGATCCAGAACCAAAGGTTGCCCAACCAGTTGTTGACCCCCAGATATTCTCCCAACAGGCTGCCGGCCACGACCACCACCAGAGCTGCAAAAAGGATGTTTACCCAGAGCGCCTGTTTCCGGGGCTCCTTGCCGCCCACTGCCGGGCTGATAAAAAGTGCTCCAGCAACATAAGCGGTAGCGATCCAGAAGATCGCAAGCTGCACATGCCAGGTACGGACAATGTTGCTTGGAAGAAGGTGCGACAAATCTAACCCATAGAAAGAATTGGGATCGGCGCGGTAATGAGCAACCAGCGCTCCACATAAGCCCTGCAGCAAGAGCAGAACGGCAACGATCAAGAAATACTTGATCGTTCCCTTCTGGCTGGCGGTCAGCTCTCCACCGGGCAGCATCTGCGGATGGATATGTTCTCTCTTTCCTTTCCATCCCAGGAAATCAAAACGGCCGAAGGCAAACAGGACACCGGCGGTACCGCCCAGCAGGGTGATAAGACTCAGGGCGCTCCACAGGACAGCATCGCTGGTCGGCCGATTTCCGACTAATGGATCGTATGGGAAATTGTTGGTATATGAATAGGAATGACCTGGCCGATCAGCAACCGAAGACCAGGCAGTCCAGGCAAAGAAGGCCGTCAGATGGCGAATTTCCTCAGGATTGCTGATCAGTTTTGATTGCAGTCCGGCATCGTTGCCAGGGTTGGAGAAATAGCCAGCCCAGGCGGACTGCTGGGCTTGAAAGGTATCGACTTCCGGCTGAGTGTAGGTCAGCACACCGGTCTGGGCATCATAACGGTTCTGCTTGAGCATCAGGGTCACTTCAGCCTGTACAGCAGCCTGGCCGGGAGCATCCAATGCCTGGTAGCTCTGACTGTAGCGCTGTAACGCGATCGCACCGGCGGTAACCTGCCCCAGGTCGTGCAGATAAGCGGCTGAGAAATCTGGACCGAGGTATGCTCCGTGGCCCAATATCGACCCGTTCTCCATCAGACCGTATTTCAGGAATATCTGCTGGCCAGAGCGGATATCATCGCCGGTTAAGATCACCTGGCCGGCAGGTCCAACCACCCGGTCCGGAACTGGCGGCGCATCCCGATAGGCGCTGACTGTCACCCCGATCAGGATAGAGAAACCAACGATCATCACTAGGATGACAGCATTTCGCCACCAAGGTGAGAGCCTCCCTGTATCTTTTGCTTCTACCCCTTGGACTTTTGTCTCCATCTCTTCCTCCTGTTTCGCTCACTTATCGATGAAACTCACAAAACCGAAAACACTGCTGGTTTGGGGAATTATTAATGTCCAGTGGTGTAGAGCCACAATCAGGATATGGCGCGCTCATAGAACAGTTAGGCCCATAACTAATTGATGAGCACAAGCATGATGTATCCGCCTAACGTGAGTTGCAAACTCCGGATATCGAATGACTTCTTCATAGAGCATCCCTTTCGCTGACGATCAAAACTCACTCCAGAATGACCTCGTAAAATTCTGGGTTGGATTACCGTCAAACAACGGCTCCACCCGTTTATGGGCTTCGGCTTGAGTGGAACTACTGTTCATGGCCATGTAAGTTTCGTAGCTTTCGTGCTCCCCGCCACCAACGTAGTTTACTCCCTCACGCGGTTTCAGGAGTTTGCGGCTGATAAAGCCCTTCTGTTGGTCTTCCGCATTCAGAACTTTATTGGTCATCGGGAATAAAAGGTACTCTTCTTTCCAGATATGGCCCGGATAAAGATCCGTTATGCCACGTAAGTTTTTCAGAAGAGCATCTTTAGCGGCAGGATCGCCCTTCTGATAACCTTCTACGGCCTCGGCCAGTCCTGTTACGAGCGTCCGCCCTGTCTGGTGTTCGTGAATCAATACCTCTACCGGACAGGCGTGCGCTGACACACCTCTTTTTTCCAGGAGAGGGAATAACTGAGCCTCCTCTTTGCCGTGATGGCACTTGTCGGCGAAGGTGCGCATGAATTCCACTATTTTCTTGAACGTTTCTGGCTCTACCTCCTCGCCCTTCTCCAATGATCCGGCCAGCACGGTCATGGCACCAACCACCTTTAGAATGTAGCGGTGCTCATCCTCAAGTACATCTGTTGGTTTTTTCTCCATCATCAATACCTCTTCAGAAGGTTAGCGAACGCGGAAAATCGGTCAGAGTTTCGTAGCCATCCAATTTGACCCAGTTCGTGTCTTCCACGCGCACACCCCATGGGCCAGCATATAAGCCGCAGTTGCCCACCGCAATAACCATGTTCTCAGCCAATGGCGGCGGCGCTTTTTCACCGTGGAAGAAAGCGTGTCCGGGCGGCAGCGGCGCTTCCTCGAATTCAATCCCGACGCCGTGAATGGGCGGGCCGAAGATATGGTTTCCGTGACCGCCATCCTTCATGACCTGATGCAGATGCCCTTCCAGATCAACCATGCCAACGCCCGCTTTGATCATCTTGATCGTACTCTGCTGGGCTTCGAGGTACAGGTTATAAGCATCCTGTTGTTCCTTTGTTGGTTTGCCCACGCAGACCGTGCGGCAGATATCCGCGCTGTAACCATTCACAATTGGGTGGATGTCAATCATCACCAGATCGTTCTGCTCGATCTTGCGCGTGGTCGGTAGACCGTGGGCGATGCTCGTGCGCGTACCTGAGCAAACGTAGGATCGCCAGAATTCCTCGGCCCCGGCCTGGCGCATGGCGTATTCGGCCTCGGCGGCGATCTGGCTCTCGGTCAAGCCTGGCTTGACTGCCTTCACCGCCGCGCCCATGCCGATTGCGGCAACTTTAGCCGCGACGCGGATACGCTCGATTTCCTCAGGTTCCTTGACCATGCGCATTTCGGACAGAATATGCGTGCAATCCTTCGGCGCGACTCCCTCCGGCTTGGCATGTGGGTGAGTCAACATGCCCATCATAGACTGGGTCAGGAAGGTATATTCCAGCCCGACTGTCCCTTTGTTTATGCCGAAATGCTCGAAGTAATGAGCGATGGAGTGGATCATCCCGACCTCATCGTCAAAACCGACGATCTGGTCGAAGTGGGCCAATTGCTTCACATCTTCGATGTCGGTGACGGGCACACCAAGCGCCACTTTGCCATATTTGGTAACCATTGCGTAGGCGCACAGACGGCCATCACCGGTCAGGTAGAACATATTGGATGGCTTGGTGAGCAGCAGCAAGTCGATGCCCATATGGCTCATGTGCTCGCTGCATTTGGCGAGTCTGCGCTGGTAAACTTGGGTATTCATCGACATTCTCCTTTACTTAGCACGAAATCAAGAAATGATGATAAAAGGTCTGGAAATGGCCTGAACAGGGCAAACGCTTTCACATAACCCAAAATAGCCACAGGCTTCCGGGCTGTCGACTATCGCCTCGCCGTCTTTCATAGACAATGCCTTCGTCGGGCACACCTCCACGCATTTCCCGCAGCCGTTGCACAATTGCAGGTCGATGATTGGTACGGGCCAGTCGATGTCGAACGAAGTCATAAATTCCGCTCCTACTTCAAAAAAACGACCTAAAGATCCTGTTTTTAAGGATACATCTTGAGCTGTTGTGGAAATATGACTTTTGTCAATTTTCGCTGCTAAGACATCTTCAGTAGCGCGTTGCTGCTTTTTGTTCCAGGCGTTTACGGTCTACAATCTCTATCTGGTGCCTCGCAAAGCGAATCATGCCTTCCTCTTCCAGCTTATGCAAGGCCCGGTTGATAACGTCAATGACGGTACCCAACCGGGCCGCCATCTCAGCCTGCGTCGCCCAACGGCGACGCTTCTTTTTATCATCCGTGGATTGTTCCAAAAGAAGACGTGCCAGCCGCCCTTCGACGGTCCGCAATGATAAATCTTCGACCAACTTCACCAAGTGAACAACGCGATTGGCCAGGTTTTGGGTAACCGTACGGCAGAGAGCGGGATGTTCATCCATCAGCCCGAGCAATGCCTTCCGGTCAATTACCCACACCGTAGACGGTTCGATGGCCTGGACAGTAACAAGATTGAGGTTGTCTCTGAGCAAAATCCCAATTTCATTGAAGGCTTCGCACGGACCTACCAGCCGGATAATTTGTTCCCTCCCCGCAGAAGAGGTTATCATCCCTTTGAGCCAGCCTTCCTGTACGATGTACAAACCCTGGCAGGGTTCACCTTCCAAGAAAACAATTTCTCCCTGTTCGTATTGTTGTAGAACTGTAGCTGCCGCGATCGAAGCTAGTATCCTATCGTCCAACCCCGCAAAATATGACACAGATGCTAAGGCGGGCCGCACATTTACAGCGCTGTCAACTTGATTCATGATTCACCCAGTTCCCTTCAATAAGATATTAGCATATTTTATACCGTTTGCTTGGCAAGTCTTCGAGGTTCTTTACAGGTCAAGGGTGCGCATCAAGGGTGGGTGTGTATCATTCTTTCGGGGAATCGTCTCGTTGATAGGGGGCACGTCCGAATTTGAACTTTCGCCAGGGATTGTCCTTGGGGTCTTTCGGCTGGTGGGGTTGCGGAAGGGGGACTTTAGGGAGGTGCCTGGGACGCCGGACGGGTATTTCAAAGAGATTGCAGAGTATAATCACCAAAACCCACTGGAAAGGCCGCACGCTATGATCCTCGACCGCTTACCGCATGCCTCACTCTACTCTGCCCTGCACCCCCTCTTCGCTGAGGGCTTTGCTTTTATCGCCAGCCAGGCCGGGCGCGCTACCGGGCGCTACACCCTGGCCGGCGGAGCCTACGCCATGGTACAGGAATACGACAGCCAGCCGGTCGACGCCGAAAAATTCGAAGCTCACCGGCGCTTCATCGACATCCAGTATATTGCCGGCGGCGAGGAGATCATCTACTACGCCGGGCTGGAACAGCTCACCCCCGGCGAATACCACGCCGATAAGGATTACATCGACCTGGAAGGCGCTGGCCTGGCGCTGAACTTACAGGCCGGCGATTTTGTGATCTTCTTCCCGCACGACGCCCACCTGTCAAGCCGCTGCACCGAGGCCGGGCCGCGCCCGGTGCGGAAAGTCGTCATCAAAATTCCCGTTGTCTTGATTCAGCTCCCCTCAGAACGGGGACTTTCGCCTGTATAATTTATGCATGCCTGCATCCGCTGACCTCATCCGCGCTGCCAGCCTGATTCCCGAAAGCGACTTCGCCTTCACCCGCGCCGAGCGGCAGGCGCTGCGCGTATTGGCCGAGCAGGCGGCTGAGCTGGCTGCCCGCCCCATCGAGATCGAAAAACGCGCCCTGTGGACGCGGCACAACGCCCTCAAGCCCACTCGCCCGGTTATCTTCTGCGACCCGGAAAACTCCTGGAACGAGATCATCCCGCCTGAGGCGCTGGCCTGCCAGAACCCCATCGCCCGCGCCTGGGAGTTTCACCTGCGCAAACAGGTCTTTTGGGGCGCCCAGATGGGCGACGATTACAGCGTGCTGCCCTATTTCCCGGTCGAGCATGTGCACCAGGAGCCGGATTGGGGCCTGCACCAGGTGCAGATCGGCGGCAAGGACGGCGGCGCCTACCGCTGGGATGCCCCGGTCAAAACTGAGCAAGACATCGACCGGCTGCATTTCCCCCTGCTGCGGGTCGACTTCCCTGCCACCCAACGCCTGGCCGAGCTGGCCCATTCCATCTTTGGCGACCTGCTGCCGGCGCGCATAAAAACGAGCTGGTGGTGGACGCTCGGCCTGACCCAGACGCTGGTCTACCTGCGCGGCCTGGAGCAGATGCTCTATGACCTGACCGATAACCCGCGGCTGATGCAGCGCCTGATGGCGCTGCTCAGCCAGGGCACGGCTGCCCTGCTGGACGCCCTGCAGGCCGCCGGCCTGCTTTTCTTGAACTGCGACGGCACGTACGTCGGCTCGGGCGGCCTGGGCTGGTCGGACGAGCTGCCCGGGGTGAATTTCAGCGGCCAGGCGCGCACGCAGGATATGTGGGCGCTGGGCGAAAGCCAGGAGTCGATCGGCGTCTCGCCGCGCATGTTTGCCGAGCTGATCTTTCCCTACCAGCTCCCGCTGCTCGAGCGCTTCGGGTTGACCTGCTACGGCTGCTGCGAGCCGGTCGACAACCGCTGGCCCATCCTGAAACACATCCCCAACCTGCGCCGGGTGTCCGTCTCGCCCTGGTCGGACCGGGTCAAAATGGCCGAAAACCTCGGTGACCGCTACATCTACTCGATGAAGCCCAACCCGGCCAGCCTGGCGATGGAGACGTTCGATGAAGAGCGCATCCGCCTGGCCCTGCGGCGTGACCTGCAGTTGGCGCACGGCTGCCGGGTAGAAATCATTATGAAGGACAACCATACCATCCGCCGCGACCCGACCCGCGTGGTCCGTTGGGTGAGGATTGCGCGGGAAGAGGCGGTGAGAGACACCCCTGGGAGGACTCCATGATCTACTTACTCGGCATCGACGTAGCGACCACCGGCGTGAAAGCTCTGTTGGTTGCGGCGGACGGACAGGTAGCGGGCAGCGCCAACAACGAGCAGCCGCTGTATACCCCCTACCCGCTGTGGTCCGAGCAGGACCCGGCGGATTGGTGGAACGGGGCGATCAGCAGCGTCCGCCAGGCGCTGGTGCAAACCGGAGTGGAGGGCAGCCAGGTGGCCGCCGTGGGCCTGACCGGGCAGATGCACGGCCTGACCCTGCTCGACCGCCAGGGCCAGGTGCTGCGCCCGGCCATCCTGTGGAACGACGGGCGCACCGGCGCCCAATGCGATGAGATGCGCGCCCGCCTGGGCAAAGATCGCCTGATTGCCATCACCGGCAACGATGCCCTGACCGGGTTCACCGCTCCCAAGATTCTGTGGGTGCGTGAGCACGAGCCTGAGGTGTATAGGCGGGTCGCCCACATTCTGCTGCCCAAGGACTACGTGCGCTACCGCCTGACCGGCGGCTTCGCAGTCGACTGCGCCGATGGGGCCGGGATGATCCTGATGGATATTAAAGAGCGCGCCTGGTCGGGCGAAGTGCTCGAAGCGCTGCAAATTCCGGCGGATTGGCTGCCGCAGGTCTTCGAGGGCCCGCAGGTCACCGGGACGATCTCTGCCGAGGCCGCCCAACTGACCGGGCTGAAAGCCGGCACGCCGGTGGTGGGCGGCGGCGGCGACCAGGCCGCCCAGGCGGTCGGCGTGGGCGCCGTGCAGCCGGGCATCGTGGCGCTGACCTTGGGCACCTCCGGGGTGGTTTTCGCCAGCACCAGCGCAGCCATTCATCGAGCCGCAAGGCCGCCTGCACGCTTTTTGCCATGCTGTGCCGGGGCGCTGGCACCTGATGGGCGTCATGCTCTCGGCTGCCGGCAGCCTGCGCTGGTACCGCGACACCTTCCACCCCGGGCATGGACTATGACAGCCTGCTCGCCCCGGCCGGCGGCGATCCCGGCCGGCTGCGAGGGTTTATTCTTCCTGCCCTACCTGACCGGCGAGCGCACTCCCCATCCCGACCCGCTGGCGCGCGGCGCCTTTGCCGGGCTGACCATCCGCCATAACCAGGCTCACCTGGTGCGGGCTGTGCTGGAAGGCGTGGCCTTCGGGCTGCGCGACAGCTTCGAGCTGATGAAACAGGCCGGGCAGAAGGAAATTTCCCAGGTGCGGGTTTCCGGCGGCGGAGCGCGCAGCCCGCTCTGGCGGCAGATCCTGGCCGACGTGCTGGGCGCCGAGCTGGTAACCGTCAACACCACCGAAGGGGCGGCTTACGGCTCGGCCCTGCTGGCCGGGGTGGGCGCCGGGCTGTGGCCGGACGTGGACGCCGCCTGCCAGGCCACCGTGCGCCTGACCGGCTCGACTGCTCCGCAGCCGGGCGAACTGGCCGCCTATGAAAAATATTACGACCTCTACCGCCAGCTTTACC
>CAWFZT010000012.1:0-321743 GCA_963820415.1 uncultured Chloroflexia bacterium
GCTTATTTGCCCTGGGCGCAGAAATGACTTAATGAAGTTGTTTTAACTTATAGAAGCTCGCCCTCTTTTTGGGGGCGAGCTTCTATAATGATACTTGCGGGGCGTCAGGCTTGATGGCTAACCCAACTCGCAATGGCTTATCGAGGAGGTAATCCATCTCTATAACACTTACCGACCTCATTTGTACCTCAATCTGGCCACTCCTGGAGACGTGTTCTTCGGCCATTGCCGCGAGGTGCCTCCGATAGTTATTCCAGTAGCCGCCTAATTGAACTACTGACTCCTGTTTTTTTCCTGTAAACATATTTTAGGACTTGGCATGCTTAACCGACGACTGACGACCAAAATAAAATCGGTGATTAATATTGATAACTCATCACAAAAGAAAGGATCCCCCTATGTCCAAAAAAATCGTTCTTATCGGCGCCGGAAGCGTCAAAGTTCTGCGAAGGTCTCATCCTCGACCTGATCCGCGATGGCGGGGAATACGAGCTGGGCCTGGTCGATATCGACCCCGCTCAACTGGATATCGCCTACAACCTGGCCAAACGCCTGGTGGAAGGTTACAAGGCCCCCATCACGGTCAAAGGTTCGCTCGACCGGCGCGAGCTGCTGACCGGAGCGGACGCAGTGATCACCACCATCGGTGTGGGCTCGCGCCCGGCCTGGGAGCAGGATGCGTGGATCAGCCGCAAGTTTGGTATCTACTTCCCCGTGTCCGATACCTATGGCCCTCCCGGCATCTCGCGCTGCCTGCGCATGATCCCGCCCATGGTCGACATTGCCAACGACGTGGTCAAAATGTGCCCCGACGCCTTATTCATTAACTATTCCAACCCCATGTCGTGCATTATCCGCGCCATCTACAAAGCTACCCCGGCCAAGCCGGTAGGGCTGTGCATTGGCGTGCTCGAAATCCATGACCACCTGTGCCGTATCCTGGACGCCAAGCCGGACGAGGTCTGGTCTAAGGCCATCGGCGTCAACCACTTCACCTGGTTCACCGAGCTGCGCTATCAGGGTCAGGACGCCTGGCCGCTGCTGCGCAAGAAATACATCGAGAAATACGGCAAAGACAAAGAAGAGTTGTGCTGGCAGCTTTTCCAGGCCTACGGGGCCTGGCCGGCGGTCGGGGATGGGCATGTCGTCGAGTTCCTGCCCGGGGCCTTGCATGGCCAGGGTGGTTTCTTTGGCAAGACACTCGGTATCGACAGCCATAATTTTGAAAAGGACATCATCGAACGGGACGAGCGTGTCTTTCAGCAAATGAAGGACAAGGCTTACGGGCGCGTCCCCTACACGGTGAAGGATGAAATCGGCGAATACTCCGAGACGGTGGCCATCCTTAATTCCTACTGGAAAGACCAGCCGCGTTGGATTTCAGCCAACCTGCCCAACACCGGTCAGGCTGGCAACCTGCCTTATGGGGCGGTGCTGGAAGCCACCACGCTGGTCAACGGGTCGGGTTTCCACCCGTTTGCCTTCGGCGAGCTGCCGGCAGGTATCAATGCGCACCTGTTGCGTGTGATCGGTGTGGAAGAGCTAACCGTCGAGGCCTCGCTGAAGGGCTCGCGCAGCCTGTTCGTCCAGGCCCTGCTGGCGGACGAAAACGTGCATACCCTGCCGCAGGCCGAAGCCCTGGCCGACGCCCTGCTGGAGGCCCAGCGGCAGTGGCTACCGAATTTCTTCGCATAGACCTGACTTCGCTCATTAGTTAGATGCCAGGCAGTTCAACTGCCTGGCATCATTAGAGAAGATATAAACAGGGATGAAGCTTACTTCATCCCTGTTAAATTCTTTCCCGTGCGGTGGGAAAGTGAGTGCACCTGAAATAAAAAAGACGCTGGTGATATTGGGTTCACTTCACGTCGTTAAGGTTGTCCGTTGAATTCAGGTCCTTGGTCAAGTCGTCGAGCATTTTCGATAGATCATCGGCTGCTTTAGGGACATCCTGCGAAGCGGCGGCCGGCACAGTGGCGGTGGCTTGCGCGGCTGGGGCAGTATCTGTCGGCTGGGGTTGAACTGGCGCCGTGGTAAGTGTAGGTTGCTGCACAGGCATTAGGCCTTCGGGTATACCAGGGGTGGGGGTGTGAAGCGGCGCTGACTGGGTGGGCTGGCGCTGCTGCTGGTGCGGATCAAGATCTTCGAAGCGGTCAAGCTGGGGGAGACGGTGTAATTCAGACAAAGTATGATAGTCCAGCAGCCTTTGAATGAATTTAAAGGCTGATCAAATCAAACCTGCTGAAGCCAGTTCATCGGAATAATCCGTTTTAGTGGATTTGATGCGCCATCAGCCTGTGAATGAATTCACAGGCTTACTTTTGGGTGATTTTTAGCGGGATTGGTTGACTTCGCTCCAGGGTATTCATATAATAATTTTATAGCTCATCACTGCCATTAATCTGCGGGGGGTATCCTTGTCCCCGGCGCGTGCAACAAATTTTACCGTTCATACCGGTTTTGGAGGATTTGATGAAGCCAGGTTATCTGAACAAAACTTTTCTGGGGTTGGTCGCAGGGCTGACCTTGCTGGCGGCGCTTCTCTCCCCCATCCCGGTTTACGCCGGTACGCCTGACGGCGCTAGCCCTCACGAACCGCCTCCGCCGCAGACGCCGGCCAACGACCTGGGCTCGGGCAGCAAAAAAGGCTCGCCGGGACCGTCAAGTGTACCCGACGGCAATAGCAGTGGCACCTCTTCCGCCGCGGCGGATGCGCCTAACGCGGCCGGCACGCCCTTGCTGCTGGCGTCTCAATTATCGATTGGTGCGCTTGCGCCTGTTTCTGCTAACCTCGTCCTGCCCAACCAGGTTAAATTCTGCCCGCAGTCCGGCCCGGATTTCTTCAACGCCGACTGCCAGGAACGAACGACCATCGAGGATATTATTACCTACATCAAGGGCCTGGATGACGCCTCAGGGGTGATCTACGTCGACCAAAACTATTCTACCGGCGCCACGCTCCCCCAGCCGGGCCTGGTCTTCGACCAAAACACCTTCAAGAATGCCGGGCCGTCGCTGGCGACCGGGCTGGACATGCACGGCGGGTATGATTACAGCCTGGGCACGGCGACGACCACAAAAACCGTCCTGAACCAGCCGGTCACCATCCAGAATTTCAACGCCAGCAGCCATTTCAGCCTGGATATGTTCCAGTTCAATATTACCGGCTACGCAGCAGGCGATCCGGCGGCCGCGGCGGTCAAAGTCAGCGTATCGAATCACGTGACTCTGACTGACCTGGATATTAATGAGAGCAGTACTGGCAGTGGGGTGGTCGCCACACAATCCAACGACCTGACCCTGCAAAGGATCCTCCTGGCGGACAGCGGCGGAGGCCGGGGCGTGGATATCAACCAGACCTTGACCATCCTGCTCGACCAGGTCAATTCGACCTCTACCTCTAAAACCGGCTACGGCGCTTATTTGAATGGCAACAGCAATACGCTAACCATCACCAACAGCCAGTTTGACGGCAGCACCAACGCCGGGGTGTCTGTGCTGAACCATACCGGGGATATCACCCTGGAGGATGTAAATGCCAGCAACAACGGCGTGTTTGGAGCAGCTTTTTTGTCTGACAGCGGGGGGCTGACCATCCGTAACAGCCAGTTCAATAACAATAAAAATACAGGTTTGGAAACTTTTGCCCAACTCGGCGTGATCAACCTGGATACGGTGACGGTGACGAGTAACCGTTCTAACGGGGGGTTGTTTATTTCTCACAACGGCCTTTTCTCCATCTCCAACAGCCAGTTCAATAACAATGGAGCCAGTGGGTTACTTTTGTT
The DNA here is from genome assembly GCA_963820415.1 of uncultured Chloroflexia bacterium. Taxonomy (GTDB): domain Bacteria; phylum Chloroflexota; class Anaerolineae; order Anaerolineales; family Anaerolineaceae; genus CAWFZT01. The sequence goes on from CAWFZT010000012.1 coordinate 3,789, forward strand.
TGCCAACAGCGGACCGGTGGACCTGGATGGAGTGACCGCCAGCTCAAATACCACGTCGGGGGCATCCATCGGTCAAAGCGGCGGCGATGTGCAGATTTCAAGCGGTTTTTTCAACAAGAACGGGATGGGTGGGCTGGACCTGGAGTACAATTTTAATCCTCTCCCGCCGGGGAGTGAGACGCCAGCTTCCTTTACCGTCACTCTCGACCGGGTGCAGGCTTTGGCGAACGGAGATTATGGCGCCCTGGTGAGCGCGGGCGGCAACGGCAGTTATCCTGCGGTGGATGTCTTCATCAACAACAGCAATTTTGATCAGAACCTGGGAAAGGTTGACAGCGGGCTGACGATCAATACATTCGGCAGCGTGCACATGGAAAACGTGAGCGCCAGCGGGAATGCCGCCAGCGGGACTGACATCGCCAGTCTTGGCCTTTTCATCAACAACAGCCGTTTCAATTCCAACCGCGGTTATGGGCTGGCGCTGGCGCAGGCCGGGAATTCAGCCCTGGTGAACGTAAGGGCCTGTTTCAACCACCTGGGTCCGGTCGACCTGCTCAGCGGAACGCCCTTTCTACAAAACCTGGATACGACCTGTCCCGCTCCAGCCCAGGATAATCTTGCACCCGCCGCGCCGGTAGAAACCGGGCTGCCCTGGCAGACGATCGTGGTTTTCAGCGACGCACACCAGGGTACGGGCCGGCTTTCCTGCCAGATGGGCACGACCTTCGTCTACCTGCAAAAGGGCACGCCCCCGGCCGCCGATCATGAGCTGGCGCGGGTCGAGCTGCCGTCGTGCATCGTCCAAGAAGGCAGCGTTGCCAGCTTTCAGGGCCTGGGGCAGGCCGGTCTGCCGGCGCCGCTGCCGGATGGAGCCGCCTTCCAGGGGCCGGCCTTCGAGCTGGCGATCAGCCGGCCGGGCGGAGGGCTGGCCAACCCGGGCGGGGCGCTGGCGCTGCATTTCAGCCTGCCAGGTGGGTTCAGCCTGCCGGCAGGAAAAAAGTTGGTGGCGCTGTGGTTCGATCCGGCCGCGAAACAGTGGGTAGAGCTGCCGACGTTTGCCGGCCCAAATACGGCTTTTGCCTTCTCGGTCAAGACCGGAGTGTTCGTGCTGGTGTTCAAGTAAGAAAAAGTGGCGCTAAGGCGACCATTCAAAAACCGGATCAAACGGGTACATCGGGCGGTGAATTTTGTTATATTTTAGATTCGCGGTATCCTGGTTGACTGCGCCTGGGCTGAGAGCAAGCAGCGACTTAGCTGCTAAGGCTTTTAATTCCGGTTCAAGGAAACCAATTTTCACCACGATGATTTTCTGCTGGTAAGGATTGATGCCCAAATTAGAAAAATCATGGATGTGGTGGAAGGGTGTTCTCCGTTCAGTAAGGATGACCAGGATACCTTGCACATCCACCACGGCAATGGGATTCAAAATGCTGTTATCGCCCTGGCTGTTAAGGGTCCAGGGTAAAACGTGCAGGGATCTTACTTGAACTCTCACGGTTAGAGGCCTAGCATGCACTGGATCGAGCTTCCCACCCAGAGACAATTCCAGGGTACTGCCTGCACCGGCTGCTTCACATTTCCGGACAGCTTCAGCATCAGCGATACTGGCGAACACCGCCTGCTTGGCCCCCAAAGCCAGCATACGCTCTACCACAAAAGGGTTGTCGCCGGAGCCGCCGGCGGTGGGGTTATCGCCCAAATCACTGATGACCACGGGTTGTACAGCAGAATGTGAAGCGATTTGGATACAGTTATCCACACTATCTGCGGTCACCCCGAACTGGAATAGGCTGCGCGCATCCCAGAACTGTTGCGCCAGATAGCTGGCTGCCAATTCTACTTTCTCACGGTTCAACCCGAAGGCAACCACACAAGCGGATGAGCGCGGTTCATCGGCCCAAACATAGCCGATCAGAATAGACGCGTCCATGACCTCATCCCCAGATATTACTTCCGGGATCTTCCGGTAAAGACTGGCCGCCGGTTCCCATTCTGTGCTAGTTTTTTCACCCGAAAAAAGGACTGGAACGGGAACAAACGCCTTATAGGGAACCACCCCTTCTTTTAGGCATTTTATTTGTAAAGAATAGACCCTTTCGAGGGTCTCATACCAATCAATATGGGGCGCGGTCCGGTAAGCAGAAAGAAAATCTACGCACTGCATTACACGAGGGGATACATTTCCATGCAAATCATAACTGGCTGCAATGAAACAAGCGTTGCCAACTGTGCTGCGGATCGAGGTTAAAAAGTCACCCTCGGCATCCTGCATCCCTTCCACATATACCGCTCCGTGCATGTGCAAAAAAAGGCCATCCAAAGGGCCATTTTCTTCAAGCTTTTGTAAGAATTCTTTCTTTACACGCTCATAAAATTGCCTTTCAACCGGCCCACCGGGTAAGGCCCTGGCATACAGCAGCGGGACCGTGGAAATATCCTGGTAGGACTGTAAAAAAGGATACCTTTCAAGCAGTTCATCACCCCTCAAAATCTTAAAGTCCTTTTCCCGGCTGATAAGGGGAGAAAAAGTGCAGCATTCACTGGCAAGACCCCCGAGCGCAATTTTCATGCTTCCTCCTGGTGATCCATCATCGATCCTGCTACTTTAATCCCATACAGGATGCCGATTTTACCGATCATAAATGGCAGCTTGAGCAGCCCGGGGATGAAAGGCTCATCGCAGGTTTTGACGAATTCCACCTGGCTAACCCCCCAACTCTTGACCAGCGCCACCAGTTCCTCAGGTTTGCCGTAGTAGGCTTCCAACAGGAACAGGTCCTGGAAGGCGAAACGCCCGCCCTTTTAACCACGCGCAGGGCTTCGCCCACGAGCTGGCGCTTATCTTTCACCTGGCTGACTTCGTGGAATACCAGGTTGCTGACCGCCAGATCGAAGCTCTCGTCGGGGAAGGGCAGCTCGGAAGCGCTGGCCTTGCGGAATTCCAGGCGGTCGCCCACGCCTGCGGCGCGGGCATTGCCTTCGCACACAGATTGAGAGTAGTCCCAGTTCTTGCCCCAGTAATCGATGCCGGTTGCCCGGGCGTGGGGGAAGCGGCAGGCCAGTTTGATCGCCAGCGGGCCGTTGCCGCAGCCGATGTCGAGCGCTGCGCCCTGGCCGTCCCAATCCAGGCGGGCCAGCAGCAGGTCGACGATGTGCGCCTGGACGTTGCCGCCTTGCGGAGAAAAACGCCACCAGGCGTAGGCGAAATAGGCGGTGATGAGCAGGAAAAGCAGGGCCGGGAGATAGAATGCTGGCAGCCGGAAGGACAGGCCAATGAGCAGCAAGGTCAACACACCCGGGACGTAAATAAACTTCTTCGAGACCTAGTTGGCGAAATCAGTTTTTGGATTCGCGGTAGTTTGCATATTGTCCCTTTCCAGTTGAATGATTTTCAGGTGATATTTTTTTACCCACTCTTACCATTTCCATCATTTATATCATTGTTTGGATTACCAGGATGAAAATGATGTATTTCATTATTGCAGCATATCAAGATGCCGTATAATTAATAGGTAGGTAGGGCGCAGTCGTCAAACCGATATAGAATTGGTGGCCGATTGGTCAACGCGACCGGCGAAGCTTGGATTAGTCCATTGTCCGCAGGTAGCGGCAAAGGGGGAGTAAGGAAACAGGGAAAGCACAGCCCATGAAAACAGTATCCGAAAAAATTCGTGAAATAATTACCCTCTCTAAACCCAAGTTATTGCAGATTTCGCCGGAAAGCGCCTGTAGTAAAGTGAGTCTGGATAGCTGGTCAAAGCAGGAAATTCTGGGTCACCTGATTGATTCAGCTCTAAACAACCACCAACGTATTGTACGGGGGGCGCTGAACGTGGCGGAGCATTTCCCACCGTATGATCAAAACCGGTGGGTCGAGATGCAGGGCTACAACGAGAGGCAATGGGGAGATCTAATCGAGCTTTGGGCCCAATGTAATTTCCACCTTTGTTGGGCGCTTGACCGGCTGCCGGAGGAGGCTTTAAACAATCCATGCAATATTGGTAAAGAAACCCCGGTTACTTTAGGTTTTGTCATTGAAGATTATCTGCGGCATCTCAACCTGCACCTGGGACAAATTCTAAAGACATTGGCATGATCGCTCAATTGATATTTCTTATAAATCATCGGTTGTGATGAATGTAGAATCTGCCCAGGAGATTAGTATGAATTTACAAATTCGCCCTTTCAACATCAGCGACATTTACAACCTGGTTCAACTTTCCTTACTGGCATGGGAGCCAGTGTTTACCTCATGGGAACAAATACTGGGCCCCAAACTCTATCCAATCGCGATTTTTCCTGATTGGCGTAAAAGCCAAAAAGAGGTAGTTGAAAAGGTCTGTAATGATGAGAAAATTACGACTTGGGTTGCCGAAGTGGATGGGAAAGTGGTTGGCTTTGTGGCATATGAGCTAAATGATAATACCAAAAATGGGGAAGTCCATTTGCTCGCAGTCCATCCTGAATATCAAAACCACGGGATCGGCACAGAATTAAACATCTTTGCACTCCAAAAGATGAAGGAAAGCGGAATGAAACTGGCAGCGTTAGGCACAGGTGGAGATGAAGGCCATGCTCCCGCCAGAAAATCTTACGAGAAGGCCGGATACACCGGCTTGCCATTAGTTCGGTATTACAAGGCTTTGTAGGATGGTAGTGATAGTCGGTTATAAGCAATAATTGTACAATCCAACTCAGTCTGCCACAATTCCCTGCGAATCGGTCTCCTGGCAGTGCTGGCAGAGTCCAAAGAGGATCAAATGGTTGGTCAGGATATGGAAGTGGTTCTTTTGCTGGACCGCCGTAAAAAAATCCTGGATCTCGGCGTGACCAATCGTGGTTATCCCGCCGCACTTTTGACAGACTAGATGATGGTGCACGCCATCTGCCAATAATTCGTAAACGGCCGAGCCTGTCCCCATATCAGAGACAGATACCTTTCCAATAGCTGCCATGCGCTCTAAGGCGCGATAAACCGTGGAGGGATTCACTGCCGGCAGGCGTGGGCGAATTTCTTCATACACCTGGTGAGAGGTCAAGTGTCCGTGTTCTTTGGATAATATTTCTAGAATAATTTTTTCTACAGAAGAGGTGCGCATTATCTCACCAATTACAAAGAAATTATAATGCAAAACTTTGCATTTGCGAATTATTGTTTTATAATATGTATATCCCTATATCCGGTGATCCAGCCCGGCAATTCCCAATGAACCAAGGAATGCGCATGTTTCTCAAAGAAACTCTCAAGAAAATCCCGCGTTGGATGTATATGTATTATATACTCATCGCCTTATGGTCAGGGACCACCGCCATGCATATCCCGGATGGGTACTTGAGTCCGGTGACGTGCATTCTGATGGTCCTGCTGGTTCTGCCATTCTGGATCAGAGGCGTGCAGAGGCTGCGCGAGAAAATGACCGCCAGGAACATTCCGTTGGTGGCTTTGTTTGCCGCTTTTTCTTTTGTAGTGATGATGTTCAATGTGCCTCTTCCCGGAGGGACTACCGCGCATGCCGTGGGAGGGATGCTGGCCGCCATCATTCTTGGGCCTGAAATTGCTACGATTGCCGTCTCAATCGCCCTGGTGATCCAGGCCCTTTTCTTCGGGGATGGCGGTATCCTGGCCATCGGCGCCAACTGCTTCAATATGGCGGTGGTGCTGCCTTACGTCAGTTTTGCCATCTACCAGACGGTTTCAAAAAATATGCCAATGAATTCTAAACGACGGATTATTGGCGCGGCGGCCGGCGGTTGGGCCGGCCTGACGGTGGCCGCTTTTTTTGCTGCGGTTGAATTTGGCGTCCAGCCATTACTCTGGCATACGGCTGACGGCACCCCGCTGTATGCCCCCTATCCCCTATCCGTCTCAATTCCTGCCATGGTCATCCCGCACGCCCTGATCGCTTCGGTGGTGGAAGGCGCTGTGACGGCTTTGATCGTGGCTTATTTAATGCGCGCTAACCAACCTGCCCTGGAAATCATCAACAAAACCCAAATTACAGCGGAAACAAGCAGTTTTGCCAGGTGGCGGGCCTTGTGGATCGGATTGGCGGCCCTGGTGGTCATTACCCCGCTCGGTCTGCTGGCCCCGGGCACCGCCTGGGGCGAATGGGGCGCTGAGGAACTCACCAACCGGGGATTGTCCTTCATCCCCAAAGGTCTTGGGCAGCTTTCAGGACTTTGGTCGGCGCCTATGCTGGGTTATAACGTTCCTGCCATAGGGAACGCAAATATAGGTTATATCCTTTCAGCCGTGGTAGGGATTCTGGTTATCATTGGGGTGGCCTGGTTATTCAGCCTGTTGGTAACCAGCGGTAAGAAGACCTTTTCTGAGGATGTAAGCAGTAAGTGAGCCAACTTGCCCGGCCTTCCAGGCTTAAAAGTCGCAGCGGATTCATCGAACGTACGCTGATTGACATCAATAACACCCTGGAGCAGTCCCTGTTTGCCGAGAAAATTGCCCGCAAGAAGGGCTTGCTGCAGGCATTAGATCCGCGTCTAAAAGTAATCGCCATGCTCATGCTTTTGTTGGCGGTCAGTCTATCCCATCAATTGGTAATTATTGCCGGGTTGTATACCGGCACGCTCATTCTGGCCGCTGTCTCCAATATCTCCCTCGGTTTCTTTATCAAGCGCGTGTGGGCCTTCATTCCTTTTTTCACCGGCATTGTGGCGCTGCCGGCCCTTTTCATCACGCCCGGGCCGGCCCTGGCCCACCTGCCTTTAGGTCTGGTCATCACGCGCACCGGGGCGCTGACCGCCCTGTTCCTATTGCTGCGGGTGGGCACCTCCGTCTCTATGGCGACCCTGTTCGTCCTGACCACGCCCTGGAACAGCGTCTTAAAAGCCCTGGGGGTGCTGCATGTACCGGATGTGCTTATCTTAACCCTGGGAATGACCTATCGCTATATTCACCTGTTATTACACCTGGCGAACGATATGTTCCTTTCGCGTAAGAGCCGCATTCTGAGACGATTGAAGGGAACAGAGGAACGGCGCCTGATGGCAGCCACTTCTGGGATTCTGTTGGGGAAATCCTTACAACTCAGCAGTGAAGTATATTTGGCGATGGAATCACGCGGTTTCCGCGGTTATCCTCACACCATGGATCGTTTTCAGATGCACTGGTTCGATTGGGCAGCCGGGCTGGTAGTGGTCCTCCTCACCCTGCTGGCAATTCGTGGGACGATAAATATTCCAGGATAAGCGCGCAAGCACGCAAGCGCGCAAGGCAACTAGATGGAACAATCAAACCTTACCAGGCAGCCTATTTTCGAAGCAAGTCAGCTTTGTTTTGTCTATAACGAGCAAATACCTGCCCTGGATCACGTCAGTATGATGGTAAATTCAGGGGAAAAACTGGCCATCCTCGGTTCGAATGGCTCCGGCAAGAGTACCTTGCTCAAGATCCTGGATGGCCTGTACTTTCCAGGCAGTGGCTCTGTACGCGCCTTTACAAAAATTTTATCTGAGCAGGCCCTGCGAGACGACGCCTTCAATTTCGAGTTTCGTTCCCGGGTTGGGTTTGTCTTTCAAGACAGCGACGCGCAGTTGTTCATGCCCACTGTGTGGGATGAAGTAGCTTTCGGGCCGCTCCAGTTGGGAATCGCCCAGGCTGAGGTAATTAAACGGGTTGAGGCGGCGCTTCTAGCCTTGCATATTGAAAAAATAAGCGACCGGGCTCCGCACCAGCTATCCGGGGGAGAGAAGAAACGGGTAGCCCTGGCCTCCGTATTAAGCCTCTCGCCAGAAGTCTGGTTGTTGGATGAGCCTTCGGCCGGCCTGGACCCGCGCAGCGCAGCCTGGTTAATCGATTTCATTCATTCTCAGACCACGGTCGTATTGGCCACCCACGACCTAAGGCTGGTAGAAGCTGTCGCCGGCCGCATTTATGTGATTGATGAAAACCATCGCATCGTTGCCGAAGGTACTACCCGTGAAGTCCTCTCCAATCACGACCTGCTGGTCCAGGCCAATCTGACGATTTGAGGTAATTACTCAGCCGGCCTGCTGTCGCGCCCGGCGAAGAACCCTACCATCCGGTGGCCTGCTCGTCTCACAGGCGCAGAGAGTGATTTCAACCCGCTGCTTGGGCATTAGTGCTGTGTATTTTCACTTATTTGTTGCTATAATGGGTTCAACCATAAAATTTACCGGTAATTATTGTTTTCCCTGGTAAAAGTTGGTTGTTCATTATTTGTTTTCTCATCATCTATCCCGGGTTTTGGCAACTGATCTAATTATTCCGGGGTCAGCGATATGCGCCGTCTCTTTTTGATTCTATATTTTACCGGCATGAGCCTCAGCCTGATGGGCTGGACACAACCACAACAAACCCGCACAATTCGCGTGGGGGTGTATGAAAATGCGCCCAAGATATATACAGCCGAGGATGGAACAGTTTCGGGCTTCTGGCCTGAATTGATCCAGGATATTGCCCAAGAAGAGGGCTGGAAAATCGTATGGGTGCATGGCACCTGGGTTGATTGCCTCAGCAAATTAGAGATAAATGAAATTGACATCATGCCTGATGTGGCATGGTCAGAAGCGAGAAGCCAAATATATGCATTTAATGATGAGACAGCGCTGGTCGGTTGGACGACATTATATGTCCCCAGGGGCTCAAAAATCGAAACCATTCTTGATTTGGAAGGAAAAACCATCGCCGGCCTGGCAGGCAGCGTAAACCTTAACGGGCCAGATGGAATCAAAGACCTTACCACAAAATTTGGCATTCACAGCACCTTTATAGAAAAGAGTAGTTATCCCCAGGTCTTTCAAGCCCTGCAGAACAAAAAAGTGGACGCAGGCATTACGAACAATTTCTATGGTAATCTCAATGAACAAAATTATGATGTGGTCAGAACGCCCATCATTTTCCAACCCTCGGACATCCGGTTTGCCTTTACAAAAGATGCCCAATTAACACCTTATCTTATCGAAACCATCGATGCACGCCTGAAAGCTCTCAAGGCAGATCCTGGCTCAGTATATTACCAGGCGCTCGATCAATACCTGGGAGATAAAACAGCCAAGACTTTCATAGAAATCATTCCACCGTGGGTTAACACCCTGGTATTGAGTGGGGGCGGGATGATTCTCTTTCTGCTGGCGGTAAGTTTTATCTCCAGGAGACAGGCGCGGCGGCAGACGGCTGAATTACGCGCCAGCGAATTCCGCAATCGAGCCTTACTTGAGAATATCCCTGACCTAATCTTTCGAATAAGCCGGGAAGGTGTATTCCTGGATTACCACGCCGCGGCTGAAGACAGGTTATATGTACCTCCAGAAGAATTTCTGGGTAGAAATGTCGGGGATGTGCTGCCACCCGAACTGGCCCAGGCCACCCTGGACAGGGCCAAACAGAGTCATCCAAAGCGGAGAAATTCAAACATATGAATACCAAATGCCCCTGGAGGGTGTACTCCGAGATTTTGAGGCGCGTTACATGGCCAGTGGAGACAATGAGGTAATAGCCATCATTCGCGACATCACCGAGCGCAAACAGGCGGAAGCGAGGATCCTGCGGTTCAATCGTTTGTATGCTACGCTCAGCCTGATCAATCAAACCATCATGCATGTTCACGATCGAGAGGCTTTGTTTCGGGAGATTTGCCAGGTAGCGATTGACCACGGTCAATTTCGGATGGCATGGATCGGCCTGATCGACGAAGCCAGCCAGCAGGTCAAGCCGGTGGTTTTCGCAGGAGAAGAGCAGGGGTATTTAACAAATCTGAGTATCACGTATCTTGACGAGGTGCAGGGGCGTGGCCCAACCGGCACAGCCATCCGCGAAGGGCACTGTATCATCTCACAGGATATTGCCAACGATCCCCGCATGATACCATGGCGCGACCAGGCGTTGTTACTTGGTTACCGTTCATCAGCCGCCGTGCCAATCCGGCAGCACAGCCGGATCATCGGCGCGCTAACAGTCTATGCGGCCGAACCTCTAGGGTTCGATTCCGATGACCAGGCCCTGCTCGAGGAAATTGGTCAAGATATTTCGTTTGCGTTAGATAACCTGCAAGCCGAGGCTGAGCGCGAGCGTGCGGAAGAAGAACTGCGGAAAAGCGAAGAACGTTATGGGACTCTGGCAAGGATTTCTCCAGTTGGCATCTTTCAAACGGATGCCAACGGAAACACTACTTATGTGAATCCGACCTGGTGCCAAATCTCTGGATTATCTGTTGAAGAAGCCCTGGGAGATGGCTGGCTTAAAGCTGTCCATCCAGAAGATAAACAAAATCTGAGCGACCACTGGCAAGAAGCTACCCGCCTGCATACCACATCCCTGGCGGATTATCGTTTCGTGCACCCGGATGGATCAATCGTCTGTGTAATAGGACAGGCAGTTCCGGAAATGAATTCAGACAACGAAATTGTCGGTTATGTTGGAACGATCACCGATATCACTGAGCGTAAACGAGTGGAAGACTTGCAATCGGCTGTTATAAAAGCCGAGAGCGCCGACCGGCTAAAATCAGCCTTCCTGGCCACCATGTCACACGAATTGCGCACCCCGCTCAACTCCATCATCGGTTTTACCGGCATTTTACTGCAAAAGCTGGTCGGACCGCTCAGTGATGAGCAAGAGAAACAGCTTACCATGGTTCAGGGCAGCGCCTGCCACCTGCTTGAACTCATCAACGACGTGCTCGATATATCCAAGATCGAAGCCGATCAGATAGAACTCAGCACCGAGATATTTGATATGGGGGCTGCGATCCAGAATAGTGTGGAAAAAATCATGCCCCTGGCCGAAAAGAAAGATCTGATTTTGACCAGCACGATCACTCCCTCGGTGGTTAATCTCACCAGCGACCGGCGGCGCGTGGAACAAATCCTCCTTAACCTGCTCAACAACGCGGTCAAGTTTACTGAACATGGTCAAGTTCATCTTGAATGCCAGATAGAGAATAATTGGTTGGTCACACGCGTCAGTGACACGGGGATTGGGATAAAGCCCGAAGACTTGCGGGCCTTGTTCAAACCATTCAAGCAAATCGATTCTGGAATCACTCGCCAGTATGAGGGCACCGGCCTGGGTCTCTCGATCTGCAAACGGCTGGTTGAACTACTGGGCGGTAAAATCTGGGTTGAGAGCGAATGGGGAAAAGGCAGCACATTCGCATTCACTTTACCACTGCAAAGGAAATGAGCATGACATACAAAATCCTTGTGATCGAAGACAACGAACAGAATATGTACCTGGTCAATTTCATTCTGGAAAAACACGGCTATCAGATCATTCAAGCGAGCGATGGGAAAAAGGGGGTTTCTCAGGCGCGCCAGCAAAAACCTGATTTGATCCTGTTGGATATCCAACTACCGGTCATGGATGGATATGCGGTCGCCCGTGAATTGCGAAAAATTGAAATGTTAGCCAAGATCCCTATTGTTGCCGTCACATCCTATGCCATGTCAGGAGACCGCGAACGCGCCCTGGCGGCGGGGTGTACGGGATACATCGAGAAACCTATCGACCCGGACACGTTTATCACTCAGGTCGAACAATATTTACAAGCTTATTGGAAAGGGACCTAATGAACAAATTACTGATCGTCGACGATAATGTTCAAAACTTGTATATGCTAGAAGTTTTATTAAAAACTAATGGATATCAAGTTGAGCTAGCTTCGAACGGCGCTGAGGCGCTTGAACTGGCTCGTGAGAACCCGCCGGAAATGATCATTTCTGATGTCCTGATGCCAATCATGGACGGCTTTAGTTTATGTCGTACCTGGAAAGCGGATGAGCGCTTAAAATTAATCCCATTTGTCTTTTACACCGCCACTTACACTGACCCCAAAGATGAAGCGTTTGCTCTCAGCCTGGGCGCCGAGAAGTTTCTCATCAAACCTATTGCCCCGGACGATTTTTTGGCGGCTATCCAAGAAGTTTTCCAGTCTCCGCAGACCAGGCAACAAGTCGTTTCGCCGGAACCTTTACAAAAAGAAGAAGAGTACTACAAAGAATACAGTGAAATCCTTATACACAAACTGGAACATAAAACAATGCAACTCGAAAGGGCTAACAAACGTCTGACCTCCCTCTATCAGGCGAGCTGCAACCTGGTCACACTCAAATCATCCACCGAACTGGTGCACAGTATTTTGAGCGCCATTGTCGAAACCGCTGGTTACCAAAAGGCTAACTATTTCTGTTTTGATGAAAGCCAGAATAAGCTGTCCTTGCTGGATGCCGTAGGATTCTCAGAAGAAACCTTGACGATCTTTAGAGATCAACTTGTTTTTAACCTGGGTGAAATACAGGGTCTGGTTGGACTGGTCGCTCAAAGCGGACAATTCATTAACGTTGCCGATACATCCAGGGAGCCGCGCTGGATCGCACTTGACCCAACCATAAAATCTGCGCTATTCATCCCGGTTAATTATGAAAAATGTCTTTTGGGGGTAGTCGCATTATTTAGTATAGAAAAAGACACCTTTACCGAAGCAGATGAACATAATATCGCTGCGCTGGCAAACAGCCTGGCTATTTCTATTGTAAACAGAAAGGTTGAAGAAGATATCCGCCAACTCAATGTCCAACTGGAACAACGCGTGGTCGAACGAACCACCCAATTGGAAAACTCCAACAAGGAACTGGAAGCCTTTTCCTACTCAGTTTCGCATGACTTGCGCTCTCCCTTACGGGCCATCAATGGTTATTCACATATCCTTCTTGAAGAATATTCAGATAAGCTGGATCCCAAAGGCAAGGACATGCTGGGCGATGTGGGCATGAATGCCAATAAAATGGATAAGCTTATAACCGATTTGTTGGCGCTTTCAAGGGTGAGCCGCAGTGAATTAAAGCTCTCTCGCATTGACATGAACAGCATGGTTAATACGATCTATTACGAGATTGCCTCCCCTGAAGTACAAAAGAAATTCACCTTCACTGTCTTCCCAATGCCAGATGCTTACGGAGACCCGATTTTGCTACACCAGGTGTGGACCAATTTAATTTCAAATGCAATTAAATATACCCTGCCCAAGGGTGAACGAATCATCCAAATCAACGGCCATAGCGAAGGTGAGACGAATATCTATACCATTCAAGACAATGGGGTCGGGTTCAACCCAAAATATACCCACAAACTTTTTGGTGTGTTTCAAAGGCTGCACAGCACCGACCAATTTGAAGGCACCGGGGTGGGGTTGGCGATTGTAAAACGCATAATCCAGCGTCATGGGGGCCAGGTATGGGCTGAAGGCCTACTCAACCAGGGAGCAACTTTTTATTTTTCATTACCGCACAGGCAAGTTAGCCAGGAATAGGGTGGAAATATCGCTTGAAAAAGCTCTGGCGAATTTCTTTGTGTGCGGGCTGGTTCGTTTACCCTTACCGCCTGAGCTGGCCAGCCGGCTTGATAAACTCGCCCTACGCCGTTATGACCTGGAAGGGTACGGCCAGTTCTTTTTCAATATGCCTGAATACCTGGATTGGGCGGAGGACGAAAAGTATGTTCTGCTCAAGCTGGGCTTTGCCCGCCTGGGAGAAGACTTCACCAGCGCGGCAGACCTCCTGGCCTCCGGGCTGGCGACGCCGGCAGGTATCGATCCGCTCCGGCTGCGCGGCAATGCCTGCCTGATCTGCTTTGACAAACACCAGCCGGAGGTGTTGATCTATAACACCCTGCTGGGCACGCAAGGCAGCTACTACACCGGGGTGGGCCAATCCCTGTTTTTCAGCAATAACCTGGGCGCCCTGGCCCGCCTGACCGTCCAGCGAGAAATTAATTCCAGGGCCATCCCATTGCATTTCATCATCCGGGAAGTGCCTGGCAAGATGACTTATTTCAAGGACATTTTCCACCTGCGACCAGGCGAGGCGCTGCACCAGCAGAGCTCCAACCTGAAGGTTGACCTGCGCCTGAGCCTGCGCGCTTTGTCCGGAGAGGATTACGGGCGACTGCCGGTACGGCCTGAGACCATAGAGGAGTTTTACGAGCTGCTTAAAACAACGATCGGGCGCTATCTGCGGGCATTCGGAGGGGCAGGCTGGACCAACACCCTGTCAGGCGGGGTGGATTCTTCCGTGCTGCAGGTGGCGATCAACAGCCTGCTACCGGCCGGTTTTCAGCCCGAAACGCATACGGCGGCCATCCAGGCGGACAGTTTTTTGCACGAGATCGAGTATGCGCGGACCGCTTCGCAGTTGTTCGGCACCCGGCATACCTTCGTCAACGTGGATCCCGGCGAATACCCCCCCTGGCTGATCGTCACGATCAAGCTGCTCGGACAGCCCACCTATTCCGAGATAATTGCTTATAAGACGGCTATGTATGCCTATCTCGCCAGCCAGTCGGGAACGATCAGGTATCTGTTTTCAGGCCAGACAGCAGATGCACTGAATGGTCTTCAGGTTGCCCGGCATATTTATTATTTCGAAAAATTGCGGGGCGTACCGCGTTTCATCCCACGCCTGCTGGAACGCGGCCTGGCTCCATTTCATCTACCACAAATCGGCAGAGCCGGCAAGGCGTTGAGGTTGTACCTGGCGCAAGACAACCCGTATTTACCTGACAACTTCATGAACGTACTGGATAATTACACCAACTGGCAGGTGCTGTATGCCTGTTTTTCACCGGCGGATATCCACGAAGCATTGGATTACCGCAACCAGCTCGAAGTGGAATACCTGGACTCCGATAACCTGCTTGAAAGGATACAGATGGTTGACCTGCTCGAAGCCGCCTCGGATGTGGCCTGTCTCAACCACCAACTGGCGTTGGCCTTTGACAGGCAGGTTCTCTATCCATACCTGGACGATCTGCTGCTGTGGGCCAATTTACGCTTCGACCCGCGCCAGCGTTTCTTTATGGGTGGACGGACCAAGCCGGTGCTGAAGTACATCCTGGAAACCAAATCGGCCTCTCAGGCAACCAAGAACCGCAAAGCGGGCGGGGGGTTCAGCAGTGACCTGTTCAAATGGATGGAGGGGGGCGTAATGAGAGAGATGGTCGAAGATATGCAGCGGCCGGATTTTCTTTCCCGGGTCGACTTCGAAAAAATCAAACGCGCCCCGGATTGGTTCACCTGGAATGCCCTGAATTATGACTTATTTATCAAGCACGTGGTGAAGGCGGTTTGAATTCCTCTTCGACTGTCATTGCGAGGCGTCTTCGCCGAAGCAATCTCCACCCCACAGTGAGATTGCTCACCCCTGTGGGCACCTCTTCAGGTGCACCCGAAGGGGTGTGCACCAAGGGTGTCGTTCGCATAAGAACGCTCACTCGCAATGACAGGTAAAATATAAAAGAGATAATAGAGGAGGCATATGTCTGTCATTTCAAACGCAGGCAGGGACGGCCAGGCCGACCAAGCCAACTACGACGAAAGCCAGGCAGGTGCAAACCGCCTGCCTGACCCGTTGGCGTTTTTGGACAGCAGGCAGGTCAGAACGGCCGCAGAATGGCGCCAACGGCGCCGCGAAATCTTGGTCCTTTTCGAAAAATACGTATATGGGATGACGCCCCGCCAGCCGGTCGAAATGCAGGTCGAGCGCTGGGAGCTGGCAGAGGGCGCCCTGCACGGGCTGGCCCGGCGTGAGCAGGTGCGCCTGTCATTTTCCGGGAACCGGCACACTGGTCGGATGGAGTTGCTGGTCTATTTACCGGCGAAGCCGGCCCATGCCCACGGGCCGGCGCCGCTCTTCCTGGGACTTAATTTCAAGGGCAACCAGGCCACCCACGCCGACCCGGCCATACGGCTCACCCAGGCCTGGATGCCCGAGCAGGAGGGGGTGATCGACCACCGCGCTACCGAAGCCATGCGCGGTGCGGAGGCCAGCCGCTGGCCGGTGGAGCGCCTCCTGGAACGCGGTTTTGGCCTGGCGACCGCTTATTACGGCGACCTGGACCCGGATTTCGACGATGGGTTTCAAAACGGGGTGCAGCCGATCTTCTATCAGCCTGGTCAGGGGCGCCCTCGTAAAAATGAATGGGGGGCAATTGGGGCGTGGGCCTGGGGCCTGAGCCGCGCCCTGGATTACCTGGAGACCGACCCAGAGGTGGATGCCAGGCGCGTGGCAGTCCTGGGACATTCGCGCCTTGGTAAGGCCGCCCTGTGGGCCGGGGCGCAGGACGAGCGCTTTGCCCTGGTAATATCGAACGATTCCGGCTGCGGCGGGGCGGCGCTGTCCCGGCGCAATTTCGGCGAAAGCGTGGCTTCTATCAACCGGCGCTTCCCGCACTGGTTCTGCGAGAACTTCAAACAGTACGGCGGGCATGAGCAGGCCCTGCCGGTCGACCAGCATATGCTGCTGGCGTTGATCGCCCCGCGGGCACTCTACGTGGCCAGCGCCGCCGAGGACCTGTGGGCCGACCCGCGCGGCGAGTATCTGGCGGCCTGGCATGCCAGCCCGGTCTACCGCCTGTTAGGGCTGGAAGGCCTGGCGTCGCCAGAAATGCCCGGCCTTGAGCAGCCAGTGATGAAGCACATCGGCTACCACATCCGTCGCGGCGCCCACGACGTGACCGGCTTTGATTGGGAGCGCTTTATGGATTTTTTTGAATTGAGGATTTTAGATTGAAGATTGTTGATTTTAGCTTATAATATATTCATGCCGGTGAATATATCCTCCGAAGCCTCTGAAGCCCTGGCCGAAGCCTTCCGCCTATTGGGACAACCTGTCCGCATCCAAATTCTGCTGACCATCGCCAACCAGGAAGCCTGTGTCTGCCACATCGAGGCGGCTTTAGGTATTCGCCAGGCCGCCATTTCGCAGCACCTGATGGTGTTGCGCGAGGCAGACCTGGTGGCTGCCAATCGGGATGGGCGCAACATTTTTTACCGCCTGGCCCGGCCTGGCCTGTTTGAGGCGATTTGCCAGGTGGCGGCGGTTGCCGGAATACCGGCAGACGACCTGGCGCAGTTTTCCCGCCGGCCCTTGCCGGACTGTCCCTGCCCACGCTGCAATCCCGGGGTGGACCCCCAATTGACCTGTAAAAAGATCAAGCGTAAAGAGGAGTAGCTTGGAAAAATCAGTCACCCAAAAATTATCATTTCTAGACCGCTTTCTAACCCTGTGGATCTTCCTGGCCATGGCGGTGGGGGTCGGCCTGGGATATATAATCCCAGGGGTCGAAGGCTTTATCAACCGCTTTGCCGTGGGCACCACCAACATTCCCATTGCCATCGGCCTGATCCTGATGATGTACCCGCCCCTTGCTAAAGTGCATTACGATGAGCTGGGGGATGTTTTCCGCAACTGGAAAATATTGGGGTTGTCCCTGTTCCAAAATTGGATCGTCGGCCCCATCTTGATGTTCATCCTGGCCATCGTCTTCTTGCGCGGTTATCCCAGCTATATGGTCGGCCTGATCATGATCGGCCTGGCGCGCTGTATCGCCATGGTGATCGTGTGGAATGAGCTGGCCAAAGGCGACACGGAATACGCCGCCGGGTTGGTGGCTTTCAACAGCATCTTCCAGGTGCTGTTTTACAGCGTGTACGCCTACGTTTTCATCACCATCTTGCCCACCTGGTTTGGCCTGCAGGGCAGCATCGTGGCGATCACCATCGGAGAAATCGCCCGCAGTGTGTTTATTTACCTCGGCATTCCGTTTATCGCCGGGTTCATAACGAATATGGTGCTGACCCGCACGATGGGCAAGGACTGGTATTACAGGAAATTTATCCCACGGATCAGCCCGATCACCCTGGTGGCGCTGCTCTTCACCATCGTGGTCATGTTCAGCCTGAAGGGCAACCTGATCGTCACCATCCCGCTGGATGTGGTGCGCATCGCCATTCCGCTCCTGATTTACTTTGTGGTCATGTTCCTGGTCAGCTTTCGCCATGGGCAAGGCCGTCGGGGCGGATTATAAAAAGACCACCACGCTTGTCCTTTACCGCCGCCAGCAACAACTTTGAACTGGCCATCGCCGTGGCTGTGGCGGTCTTTGGGATCAATTCCGGCGAAGCCTTCACGGCGGTGATCGGCCCGCTGGTGGAGGTGCCGGTGATGATCGGACTGGTCAATGTGGCCTTCTGGCTGCAGAAGCGTATGTTTCTAAATAAGCCCCAGCCTGCTTTACCTGGGGATAAAACCTTACTATAACATCAAAGGAGCGATCATGCTGGCAGTCATTAATAAAAGGAAATGTCCCGCTCAGTCTGCTATTTGCAGACCTATCCAGGTCTGCCCAACCGGGGCGATCACTTATCTCGAAGATGAAAATGAGCCCCTGGGAGGGAAGATTTCCATCGACGCCGCCCTGTGCGATGGTTGCGGCCTATGCATTGCGGAATGCTGTGGAGACGCAATTGATTTGAAATAATTGCTCGGTTAAGGAGATCGAAATATGAACAGGCTTCACTCACAAAATAAGCTGATCGGGCTCTCGGCCATCCTGGGAGCCGTCGCCGGTGGAATAACCGTGGCGATTGCGACCCAGGCCATTCCCAGGATAATGAGCCGGATGATGAGTGGCATGATGCAGAACATGATGGCCCAAATGAAAGCCGCCGGGAACATACCTCCCGGCGGTTGAAGTGAGAGGATGGCGAGCTTCGGTGAAGCTCAAACGCGCTAAAATAGTATCTGAATCTCACCACATTCTTTGCCTTGCATATGGGGCGCTTATACGCCAAAACATACCTGAAGTTCCGCTGGCCTGTTCGAACGCCTGCAGAGTTCTCCCCAGGGGCTAAACCGTGCTACGCCCCAACAACACCTGGCCCGATTCTGGGCGTAACCAGCTGAACAGTACCGGACAGACCCTGGAATTTGGTGCAAACGCCATCGCATGCTTTTTCGGTCAGAAATATACATCAGAGTAACCTGGACCGTTCCCTATCTGGTCAGTTTGATGGAAAGAACATCTCATGGAAATAAATTTTAAAGCAATTGGCGTGATTCACACGCCCTTTCAGAAAACAGAAAACATGCCAATCCAGTCTGCCCGATCCGATGTGGCTGCAGTCGTAGAATTATTTCCTGAATATCTCGCTGGGTTAGATGGGGTGGAGGACTTTTCACACCTCATTTTGTTGTATCTATTTCATCGCTCCCCCGACCAGGCACCGATGAGAGTAAAGCCATTTCTGGATGACCGGCAGCATGGGATTTTCGCCACACGTTATCCATGCCGGCCCAACCCAATCGGCCTATCAGTTGTGCGGTTGGTGGAACGCAGGGCAAACATGCTGGAAATATTGGGCGCAGATATGTTAGATGCCACACCGCTCCTGGACATCAAACCATATATTCCCGATTTTGACATTCATACAGTCACGAAAACTGGGTGGTATGCAAATCGCGCTCATCCCTAGATTGTAAGAAATTTAATCCTGATTTGCAGTCTGACAAGGTATTCAGTTTACATAATAAGATTGAATAAATAGCCGGTGATAATAATCGCCAACGCTACGGTTCCTATGAAAATGGCAATAAGCTGAGGTTTGAGCACACGGCGTAGGATGATCGTTTCAGGCAGGCTCAGTCCAACCACGGCCATCATGAAAGCCAGAACGGTCCCTAACGATGCCCCTTTCTCCATCAAAGCGCTGACGATAGGGATGACACCTGCGGCGTTGGAGTAGAGAGGTATCCCCAACAAGACGGCTGCAGGCACAGACCACCAGGCTTGTTTACCCATGATACCGGCCAGGGCGCTTTCAGGTACATAGCCGTGGATTCCGGCCCCGACGGCAATGCCGATGACCACATACAGCCAGACCTTGCCAACGATTTCTTTGACCGATTGACTCGCCCGCTGGATGCGGTCAGTCCAGGTCAATTTTTCCCCTTCAATGCCGCCGGCAGCCTGCATTTTCCAGACAAAATCTTCCACGTAACGTTCCAGGTTCAGGCGGCCAATGACCATGCCCGCGATGATAGAAATGATCAGCCCGGAAACGATATACAACCCCGCCACCTTCCAGCCGAACATCCCAAATAACATGACAACTGCTACCTCATTGATCGTGGGAGCGGCAATGAGGAAAGAGAAGGTAACACCCAACGGGATACCGCTCTCGACGAAACCAATGAACAACGGTACCGCTGAACAAGAACAGAAGGGGGTGACGATCCCCAGCATGGCCGCCAGCATATTGCCAACGCCCTGGCGCTTTCCGCCCAAGAGAGCGCGCGTGCGTTCTGCGCTGAAAAAGGTGCGGATGATCGAAATCAGGAAAATTATTCCTGCGAGCAGCAGCAGGATCTTGGGGACGTCATAGAAAAAGAAAGCCACTGTATCCCCCAGGTGTGAACCTTTGGTCAATGGCAGGGCGCGGTAAGCGATCCAGTCAGCCAGCGGCTGGATCAGATTGTAGGCAGCGAACCAGGCGGCTGTAATCAGCGCAAGCAGGATGAAAATATACACCCTGGACTGCTTTTTAGGTTGAATAAGAAGGCGATCCATACAAGAACTCCCATAATATTCAAATGTTTGAATGAGTTTAAGTCAGAATAAAGGGCGGGAATCATAGTCACCGCCCTAAAATTGTTAAGCTGTAAGCCAGTCAGTAATTTCGGTTTCGCTGGGAATACGCCCTGCGGAAACAAGTTTTTCATTAATAACAAGGCCCGGCGTTGCCATGATCGGGTATTTCATGATTTCTGCATAATCAGTCACTTTGATGATTTCAGCTTCAATTGCAAGGGTCTCAACCACCTTGCGGGTGGTCGCTTCCAGGCGTTTACAGTTGGCGCATCCTGAACCGAGCACTTTAATGGTTATCATGGGTTTTCTCCTTATCATATTCAAGTATTTGCATATATTGGGTCAAAATAAAAAGCCTCAATCAGGCTTTTTCGTTTCCTGAACTGCAATGTGGGCATGGACACACGACCCCTTCCCGGTGAAAAGGGACGGCCGGTTGGCCTGCCATTAATTGAATGGTATCGAAAACGAGAAAAGACACGTGGGTCAGTCACCCGGTAATAGATGTTCCAACCATCGCGGCGGTCATGGATCAACCCTGCTTCGCGCAGCACGGCTACCTGTTGAGAGATATACGCCTGACGATAGCCCAGATATGCTTCCATGTGGCAGACACAATGTTCACCATCTCGAAGAATATCCAGGATTGCTAAACGGACAGGATGGGTCAGCAGCTTGAAAAGTTGTGCCTGCCGTTCGTATGAAAAAGCTTCTATTGGTTTATGCTCAATCACATTCATAATGTTGAATGTGATTATACCTCATTAATGCGAACTCGTGTAAGGCAGGCAAGAGTAAATTCGATCCAAACGGGCAGTTTGATCCTGATTTATTTGTCAATTGCTTTGTAAAGGAAAATTTTGTTCTGCCAGCCAGGCGCGGATTTTTACCTGTATTTGATCCCGCACCTGTCGAAATTTGGCCAGTTTTTCTTCAGGAGAGCCTTCAAATTTCGCGGGGTCCTCAAAAGACCAATGTAAGCGGGTATTAACGCCTGGCCAGGTGGACGGGCAATTCTTTTCAGCTTCGTCGCAGACAGTGATCAAATATTTGAACAATACTTTTCCAAGATATACATCGACGCCTTTAGAGGTTTGTCCGGAAAGGTCAAAACCTATTTCCTCCATTACCTGGATGGTATAGGGATTAATCGGTTTGGGTTCCAACCCGGCGCTGTATGCCTCAAAATATTGACCAGCATATATTCGTAAAAATGCTTCTGCCATCTGGCTACGGCATGAATTACCCGTGCAGAGAAATAAGACGCGTTGTTTTTCCATTACGCCAACCTTTCAATATGATTCGAGCCCAATAAGTATAACTGGTCATAATTAAGGATTCATAAAGAGTGTGTTATTAAATTGTTAGCGTTGGCTACCTATCACTTACACGAAGATGGCGTTCCAGATTGGTAAACCGGAGAAAGTGTGATCTTCTCGAATGAGATGTAATAATGGAGCGTCGGCAAACTTAAAGGTGATTAATATTACCCCTAATATAGTCTAAATTGGTACTTACCAAAATGCTGATATTTATACTATAATGGTTAGAACTTTTTTACCCTTATCCATGCCAAGACTACCAAAACCATCCCAGCATGGCCGGTATTTTTATGCCAGAATGACGAATTTACATTCTCTTTGGTGGAAAATTGAATATCTTTGGAGGTGAGCCATGGTGGATATGGTTGCGCTGAATTTTTCCGACAGGATCGCGGATGATCTTCACCTGTGGAGCTGCATCCAGTGCGGGGACTGTAGTGGTGTATGCCCGCTTGGTTTCCTTATGGATTTTTCCCCCAGTAATATAATCGCTCAATAAATTTAAGGGTAAGGTCAAGAAAAAATATCTTGATAAGATTAGTCTGGATTTCAACACTCCCGCCCAGGCTATTGCGAAGCAAAAAGAGACAGTCGTAACCAAAGGAAACATAGATAGTACCCACAGAGATCTCAATCAGTTTATCCGAAAAATAGTTAGGGGCATTTATGTTGGTGTAGAAAGGAAATGGAGCGATTATGTCTATGCAAGATCAAGAGAGTAATTTTTTTAAAGCATTAAAGCAAAAGGGTATCACTCGTCGTGACTTTCTAAAGTATTGCACCTTGATATCCGGGGTGTTGGCAATGCCGCAACCAATAGCCAACCAGATTTCCAAAGCTCTTTCTCAAAAAAAACGTACGCCAGTTGTCTGGTTGGAAATGCAGGATTGTGCCGGCTGCTCCGAGTCTTTCTTACGCGCTTCCAAACCAAGCGCTACAGAGATCATTTTGGAGAAGCTTTCAATCGATTATCACGAGGTCCTCATGGCAGCCTCAGGCTCATTGGCCGAGGAGGCCAAAGCGAAAACCCTTGCCGAAGGTGGGTATCTGTTGGTTGTCGAGGGCTCGATTCCGCTCAAGGATAATGGCATGTATTGCTGTATCGGGGGACGATCCGCCAAGGATCTTCTTGAAGAGGCAGTCAAAAATGCCGCTGCAGTAATCGCGGTTGGCTCATGTGCAACTTTTGGTGGCCTCCCTAAAGCAGAGCCGAATCCAACCCAGGCCGTTGGGGTTGACCAGCTTGTCACTAGCAAACCAGTCGTTAATCTGCCAGGGTGCCCGGTTAATGTTGTCAACCTGACCGCCACAGTGGTCTACTATCTTACCTTTGGTAAACTTCCCGCGCTCGATGCAAAGAAGCGACCTTTGTTTGCCTACGGGGCTCGTATCCACGATAACTGCGAGCGTCGCGGCCATTTTGATGCAGGAGAATTCGTAAAGTCTTGGGGTGATGAGGGGCATCAGAAGGGATGGTGCTTGTACCATATGGGTTGCAAAGGTCCGGAGACATTTCAAAATTGCCCCACCGTGCGATGGAATGATGGTACGAGCTGGCCGATCGGCTCCGGTCATGGCTGCATTGGCTGTGCAGAACCTGACTTTTGGGACAAGTCTATTTATTCGCCAGCAACTCTGGATGAATTTGCACCACCATCTGTCTACCCATCAACAACTACACCCATCAAAACGATCAAGCCACAGGATGCGGCTGCCACCGGCGCCGCTGTCGGGGTGATTTCAGGTGTAGCGGCGACAATAGCCGTCAAACAGTTAGGAAAGAAGAAAACCCCATCCACACTGGAAGTTGGGGACGAAAAAAATCAAGCAACCACAATACAGGATGGGAAACATGACGATGAACCGACCACACTGGAAGTTGGGGACGGAAAAAATCAAGCAACCACAATACAGGATGGGAAACATGACGATGAACCGACCACACTGGAAGTTGGGGACGAAAAAAATCAAGCAACCACAAAACAGGATGGGAAACATGACGATTAACCGACGGAATTTTCTTAAAGCGACGGGGATGAGCCTAGGTGGTGTGTTTCTACTAAAGTTGGATGTAAAACAAAGTTCAGATCCCAATAATGCGGTAGGAATGTTGTATGATGCTACCATCTGTGTAGGCTGTCGTGCTTGCCAGACGGCTTGCAAAAAGGTTCATAATCTCCCACCAGAACTGGACACTTATGGTTTGCATGAAGCTCCCAGAGACCTGAGCGGAAAAACCTGGACGTTGATTGAGTTGTACAAGTCAACCGAAACAGGAGGGCAATCCTCGTTTGTCAAAAAGCAGTGTATGCACTGCTTTGATCCGGCCTGTGTGTCAGTCTGTCCGGTGGGAGCGTTGCAGAAGCTGGATAGCGGGCCAGTGATTTACCATGATTGGAAATGTATTGGCTGCCGCTACTGTATGGCAGCTTGTCCCTACAACATCCCCAAGTACCAGTGGGAAAAGGCACTGCCCCTGATCCAAAAATGCAATTTCTGCGCCGATCGCCTGGGGCAAGGGTTGAAGCCAGCCTGCTCCGAAGCCTGCCCAACCGGTGCGCTGATCTTTGGTAAGCGCAGTGATCTGATCGCTGAAGCCGAACAAAGAATCCAGAAGGAACCCGACCGATATGTCCATCATGTTTATGGGAAGGATGAGGTCGGGGGAGCCTCCATGCTATATCTGGCCGCGGTACCCTTTGAGAAATTGGGCTTCCCTACCTTAGATGGGAATTCGCTGCCTGAAATCACTAAACCCTACCTTGAGTCTGTCCCCTGGCAAATCGGGTTGGTCGGGTCGTTGATGGCTGGTACATACCTATGGACTCATCGCAAAGGATAAACCTATGTTAAAAGCGGCAAACTTGAATACGTTGGCAGACTACCTCCAGTTGAAGAAATACCCGATCGGGTTCGGACGGCTTCTCACTTATTTATTCGCAACCGCCGGGATCGTGATGATTTTTATTCGATGGTTCAAAGGGTTAGGGGTGACCACTTCGCTGGCAGATGGCCGCGGGTGGGGGTTATGGATCAGCTACGATATCCTGATCGGGGAGGCGTTAGCTACAGGAACTTTTATGGTGGCCGCCACGGTATATATCTTCAATTTGAAACAATTTTACCCTCTCCTACGTCCCTGTGTCCTGACCGGCCTTATCGGCTATGCCTTAGGAGCAGGGTCGCTCCTAGTCGATCTGGGTTTCCCCTACCGCATTTGGCACTTGATCATCTATTGGAACTTCCTCTCACCCCTCTTCATCATTGGTTGGTGTGTAATGCTTTATCTGACGGTGTTACTCTTGGAGTTCTGCCCAGTATTATTTGAAAAGAGGGGCTGGAAAGTTCCGCTCAAGGTGGTTCGGGCAATTACCATCCCAGTAGTCATCGCCGGGATCGTGATTTCGGTCGTACACCAAAGTGCACTCGGTGCCATGATGACCATTTTCCCCACTAAAGTTTCTCCCTTGTGGATCTCAAACTATACTCCCATCTTTTTCTTCCTCACTGCGATTACGGCTGGGATCGGCATGCTGGTGCTGGAATCATACTTGAGCTCGAGCGTATACCACATGGAATTCGAAAAGGAACTGGTTAGTAAGATGGTGCGGGTTATTCCGGTGTTCTTAGGCCTCTATTTGGTGTTTCGTGCAGCTGATCTGGTTGCGAGTGGGCGTTATATGTACCTTCTCCAGGGTGGGATAGCCCCACTCCTTTTTGGGATCGAGATAGTGGTGGGTACGATTGCCCCGATCATCTTACTTTCATGCGAATCTGTGCGCCGCGATCGATATAAACTGCTATGGAGCTCAATCCTGCCGATTGTGGGAATGGCGCTGTACCGCTTCAACGTGAGTTTGATTTTTTTGGAAGGTACAGCCTACGCCCCTTCATGGATGGAGATTGTGGTATCGGTCGGTTTGACCTGTATTGGGGTGATTGTGTACGACATTGCAGTTCGGCTATTCCCCATCTTTGGGGTATATAGCCAGGCTCATTAATCATGTTAACAATTAAGCAAATCTCTGGAGAAAATTAACCATGACAAAAATCGTGATCGATCCAATAACCCGCATCGAAGGCCACTTGCGGTTGGAGGTGGAGATTGAAAATGGCAAAGTCACTCAAGCCTGGAGCGGTTCGACGATGTGGCGTGGGATCGAGACAATTCTCAAAGGCCACGACCCGCGTGAGGCGTGGCTCTTAGCACAGCGCATTTGTGGTGTTTGCACTACGGTCCACGCGCTAGCCTCCATCCGCTCTGTAGAAGATGCACTTCAAATCCAAATCCCTAAAAATGCTCGTCTAATGCGAAACTTGATCTCCGCCATCCAGGACATACAAGACCACGTTATCCACTTTTACCATTTACATGCCCTGGATTGGGTGGATATCACAAGCGTGCTCAATGCTGACCCAACTAAAACCGCCCAATTGGCCCAATCCATCTCGAATTGGCCTAAGTCAAGCTCAACCTATTTCAGCGATGTCAAACAGCGCATCCAAACCTTCGTTGGTAGCGGCCAACTGGGAATCTTCGCCAACGCTTACTGGGGTCACCCCGTTTATAAATTACCGCCCGAAGTCAATCTGATGGCTACTGCCCATTATCTTGAAGCTTTGGATTGGCAACGCGACTTCATCCGCGCACAGGCTATTCTGGGTGGAAAGAACCCCCATCCACAGACCTACCTGGTAGGGGGAATGGCTCGCCCGGTCAACCCCGACCAGGCCGCTTCGCTCAACGCGGACCAAATTGCTGAACTTCTTTCCCTCTTCGCACGCGGCAAGGAATTTGTTAACCAAGTCTACCTCCCGGATGTGCTGGCTATCGCGCTCTTCTACCTGGAATGGGCTAAATTAGGTGAGAATTGCAGGAACTTCATGGTCTATGGAGATTTCCCCCTCGTGGATGGCGCTAAACCCGATAAGGCCGGTGATTTATTCTTACCGCGTGGAATTATCTACAACCGTGATCTGAGCAAAGTCTACCCGGTAGACGAGACCAAGATCGGTGAGTACGTGACCCATTCATGGTATTCATATGCTGACGAACAACAACCCAAGCACCCGGCACAAGGCGAGACAACCCCTAATTATACTGGGCCTAAGGCGCCCTATGATTTTCTGGACGGGAACTCAAAGTACTCTTGGGTGAAAGCCCCACGATATGATGGACATGCCATGGAAGTGGGTCCATTAGCGCGTATGTTGGTCGGATATGCGTCTGGACAGCCTCAAATCAAGCAGGGGGTGGATTTGGTATTGAAAAAGTTAGGTGCAGGGCCAGATGTTCTTTTCTCCACCTTAGGACGAACGGCTGCGCGTTGCATTGAGACGATAATCCTTGCCGACCAACTTGAACCTTGGATGATGGAATTAATCCAAAACATTTCGAAAGGGGACCTGCAGATCCATGAAAATATACATTGGGATCCTGTCACCTGGCCACAGGATTGTACCGGTCGGGGTTTGGTAGAGGCACCTCGAGGTGCATTGGGCCATTGGGTCCATATTAAGGATAGAAAAATTGAAAACTACCAAGCCATCGTTCCAACAACCTGGAACGCATCTCCCCGAGACGCTAGTAATCAACCAGGGCCTTACGAAACTGCCCTAGTAGGTACCCCGGTGGCCGACCCGGCCAAACCGTTGGAGCTGCTGCGCACGATCCATTCTTTCGACCCATGCATGGCTTGTGCCGTGCACGTCCTCGGCCCAGACCATCGCGAGGTGACTAAGATCAATGTCATATGAGATAGTAGAATGGTCAACACTCTGATTCTCGGCGTGGGCAACCTGTTACTTACGGATGATGGCGTTGGGATACACGTAATCCGCAGACTAGAACAGTTTGCCCACCTGCCCGATGGGGTGCGCGTCATCGATGGTGGCACTCTGGGCTTAAATTTATTGGGGTATCTCGAGAGCAATGAGCGGCTGATTATTGTGGATGCGATGGACACCGGCGTCCAACCCGGGATAATCACCCGTTTGAGCGGTGAGCAGCTGCCAGCGTACTTCTCGCTAAAGCTCTCGCCCCACCAGGTAGCCATCCCGGATCTGCTCCTTGCTGCCCAATTGATCGGTTGTTACCCACGCAAATTGATCGTGTTGGGTATTCAACCGGGTTCGATCGCGGTGGGCCTGGACTTATCACCCGTCGTTGCCGGAAAGGTGGACCAATTAGTTGCGGCGGTCTTGAATGAATTGAACATGTAATTCCATTTTAGGCTAACAATACGCAGATTCAAGTTGAGCAGCAATAGCAGGAACTGGTGAAGGAACGGAGGGTTGGGAAAACCGAATAGTTACAGAAAGTGTACAACGCGCCTATTTAGAGGTGTTATTAGAACCTTTAAAGTTAAATCCTTGCACAAAAAACAAGCAATTTATTCTACCTGAAGGACGTCAAAAGCGAGTTGAGGAATAACCGTCATCTCGCGTAGTTTCGAAGCCATAATTGAAGCCTGTCGCCCGAACCCTGTTAGATAGTATTTATAACGTTTACCCACTTTTCTGATGAGTTCATGAGTACGCAGACACAGCAGCAGTATTTCCAAAGAGCCCACTGGCACAGCCGTGTGGGCAATCTGTTCATAGTAAATGGCTAATCCCGCCAGCCCGATGCCCAGGCTGAACTCAGCCTGGGCCATGATCTTTTTATAACCCGGATAGGATTCGATCATGTTGGGAAACGCGACGCTGCGGGTCGGAAAGCCCAGGATTTAGGTTGAAGAAGTCAGGGCGATGGTGATCTTCGTCTCTGCTTCAGGGTTTGCCTGGAAGAAGGCAAACCCTACCAGCTCATAAAGGTCTTCCCCGTCGTAGCGGACCGGCTGAAGTGCATCGGAAAGATGGAAGACGATGTTCTGGGTTTCGGAAGGCAACCTGCTGGTCAAACAGATGACCGAGTTTATCGAGGAAGTGCGCGCCCTGGCGCCGTTGAACTGGCCGAAATGGCAGGAGGAGCACGGCTATTATGCGAAGATGGATAAAGCCATGGAGGAAACGGCGTGAGCGATAAACCCAAATTTGCCATGTACTGGGCGTGTTCGTGCGGCGGGTGCGAGATCGCTGTGCTTAATATCAATGAAAAAATCCTGGATGTGGATGCTAATTTCGACGTAGTCTTCTGGCTGGTGGCGATGGACGCCAAAATTTAAGATGTAGAAGCCATGCCGGATAAGTCCATCCTGCTGACCCTGTTCAACGGCAGCATGCGCAACTCCGATAATGTGGCCATGGCCAGGCTGCTGCGGCAGAAAACACAGATCCTGGTATCGTTCGGCTCGTGCGCCATGGAAGGCTGCATCCCTGGGCTGGCCAACCTTTCCTCCATGAAGGAGATCTTCGATACGGTCTACCAGACCATCTCCACCGACAATCCCCAGAATATTCGCCCGCAGTGGAAGACGCCCAAGCCGGAAGGCGAGTTGCACATCCCCGAGTTCTTTCAGGTTTTGCGCACGCTGGACGAGGTGGTCGACGTGGATTACTACATGCCGGGCTGCCCGCCCGAATCGCACCAGATTGCGGCTGTGGTCGGATTGGTGGTGGACGTGCTGCATGGCAAAGCCGCCCTGCCGCCCAAGGGGTCAGTAATCGGCGCCGGGCCTTCGACGGTGTGCGATGAATGCCCGCGCACGCGCAACGTCAAGACGATCAAGAAGTTCGTGCGCGTGCAGGATGTTTCCGTCATCGACCTGCAGGTGTGCCTGCTGGAACAGGGCATCCCCTGCAACGGCCCGGCCACCCGCTTGGGCTGCGGGGCGCTGTGCCCCAAGGTTGCCGCCCAGTGCATCGGCTGCTACGGCCCGGCGGATGACGTGGCCGATTTTGGGGCGCGCTTGATGACGGCTTTCTCTTCGGTGATCGACAGTAAAGACCCGGCGGAGATCGACAGCATCCTGGATAGCCTGCCTGACCCGGCCGGGCAGTTCTACCGTTTCAACCTGGCCATGTCCCTGCTGCGCGCGGCGCGGCCGGCCTGGCGCAACGAATAGGAGGTAACCTATGCAGCGCATTACGATAGATCCTATTACCCGCCTGGAAGGCCATGGCAAGATCGAGATCTTCCTCAACGAAGAAGGGGAGGTCGCCAACACGTATTTTCAGGTGCCGAAGCTGCGCGGCTTCGAGCGCTTCTGTGTGGGGCGCCCGGTGGAGGAGATGCCCCTCTTGACCAACCGCATCTGCGGGGTATGCCCCGAGGCGCACCACATGGCGAAAAAGCTGCGCGAGCTGCTCTATTCGGCTTTTTATTTTACCGATCACACCACCCACTTCTACGCCCTGGGCGGGCCCGATTTCATCATGGGGCCGGACGTGCCGGTGGCGAAGCGTAATATTTTAGGCGTGATTCACAAGGTGGGCCTGGAGATCGGGAGCAAGGTGATCCAGGCACGCAAGTACGGTCACACGGTGGTCGAGATGATCGGCGGGCGCAAGGTGCACCCGTGCACCTCCATCCCAGGTGGATTGACCAAGGGCATCACCGAGGAACAGCGCCAGGAGATCGAGAAGATGGGGCGCTGAGGGGTCGAGTTTGCCCGCTTCAGTCTCAAACTATTCAATGATATCTTGCTGGACAATAAAGCTTACGTGGACATGATCCTGGGCGACGCTTACACTCACCATACTACTACATTGGCACGGTGGACACCAACAATAAGGTCAATTTCTACGATGGCATGGTCAGCGTGGTCGATCCGGAGGGTACGCGCATCGGTAAATATGCTGCCAATGATTACACGGACTGGATCGCCGAGCACATTGAGCCATGGACCTACTTGAAATTCCCTTACCTCAAGAAGGTTGGCTGGAAGGGCTTTGTGGACGGGATGGATTCGGGCGTGTATGTCGCTTCGCCCCTGGCGCGGCTGAACGCTTCAGACGGTATGGCGACTCCATTGGCGCAGGAAGAATATGAGCGCTTCTACGACACGCTGGGCAACAAACCGGTGCACCAGCGCCTGGCCACGCACCTGGCGCGGCTGGTCGAGCGGCTGTGTACCGCCGAACGCTGGGTGGAGCTGGCGACCGACCCCGAGATCACCTCGCCCAACTTCCACACCGTTCCGACTGAAAAGCCCACCGAAGGGGTGGGGATCGTCGAGGCGCCGCGCGGTACCCTCGCCCACCATTACGTGACGGATGAGCGGGGGATCCTAACAAAGGTCAACCTGATCGTGGGCACCACCAACAATTACGCTCCGATGTCGATGTCGATCAAGAAGGCCGCCCAGTCGTTGATCCACCACGGCGTGGTGGTCAGCGAGGGCCTGCTCAACCGGGTGGAGATGGCATTCCGATTGTATGACCCGTGCCTGGGCTGCGCCACGCACGCCCTGCCAGGAGAGATGCCGCTGGAGCTGACCATCCGCAACGCCGGGGGCGAGGTAGTGGAAGTGTTGAAGAGGGATTGAGTCAGGATGGCCGGCAGTTGATATTCCCGATGGCCTGCAGTCCACCTGCAGGCCATCGAGTTGTAAAGATAAAAGCTGGATCAATGTATAATGATTTGTGATGGAAACACCCACCCCGCACCTGACGTCTCACGAGATTGATAGATACCGGCAAACAGCCGTGCGCCGGCAAATAGAAACGCAAACTCAGGTTGCCCAATTATGTGGAAAAGCCTGGGAATAGGCCAGGCGTACCGCCAAAATGCTTCGAGAATGATTTCACGTAACTCGGGTGGTGGTTTTTGGCTCGCTGGTGCACGAAGGTTGTTTTACGCGCTGGTCGGATGTAGATATTGCTGCGTGGGGAATCCCACCGGAAGATACATTCCGGGCAGTGGGTGTCGTGATGGATACCAGTGATGAGTTTGTGATTAACTTTGTCGATGTGAATATCGCTCGCCCTTCTTTGTTGGGGGTCATCGAACAAGAAGGAGTTGATATATGATCCAGGCGTATGTAGTTCTATCTGGACATATTCATAAAGAGCACGATAAGTTGAATTAAGAAAAGTAGAAGCAAATATATGACACGGCAGTTTAAGGTGGTGGTTGAGAAACATCCGGATGGTTATGTGGCTTATCCGTTAGGGTTAAAAGGGGTTGTGGTCGGAGAAGGAAATACGTATGAAGAAGCGTTGTCCGATGTGAAATCGGCGATTGCGTTTCATATAGAAACCTTTGGTGTAGGGGTTTTGGAAGGTGAAGAGCTCGTTCTTGAAGCGTTTATCGCTGAAGCAGGGGTGACTGTTTGACGGATGAATTCCCTACAGATGCGGCGATTGCAGATGTGATCAAAGCGCTCGGCTGCTTGGGATTCTCTTTGGTTCGTGAAGGCAATCATCTTGCCTTGATAAGAGATAATCCTGACGGATCCAAAACACCTTTGACAATCCCAAATCGCTGAAGAATCAAAGGTTCAACTTTACGAACAATTCTGACACAATCTGGAATTTCATGAGATGAATTCTTAGCTGTTTATAAGAAGAAATAAATTTCTTCTACCAGTAAAGCATGACTGACGATTTTCCCCACCGCACCCTGGTTCTCGGCCTTGGCAACCCCATCCGTGGGGATGATGGGATGGGATGGCGCGTGGTGGAGGTGTTACAGGCCAACCTTGCAAAGGCCTTCGGGAAACCTTCGCAATGTTTTGAATTTGATACGGTGGCAGGTGGGGGGTTGAATTTGATGAAGCGCCTAGTGGGCTATGACCGGGCTATCCTGGTGGATGCCATGCAAAGTGGAAAAGAGCCGGGCCGCGTGCAGGTTTTCCCGCTGGAGGCATTGGATAACCCCTCCGCTGGTCACCTGGGCTCGACTCACGAGACCAATTTTCTGACTGCCCTGGAAATCGGGCGCAGGTTGGGGGCGCACCTTCCACCCGTTGGCGAGATTATGATTGTAGTTATAGAGGCCCAACCGGTGTTTGAATTTTTCGAGCAACTCAGCCCGCCGGTGGCGCAGGCCGTAATGGAAGCCGCTCAACAAGTGATGAATTTACTGAAAAATGGGTAGACATGCCTGTGGCGATGGAAATTTCCGATAGGGTTTAGCAGTAATCAGCGAGCGGTGAAGACGGCGGTAGCCTGCCGGACGAGGATGTAAGGCACTTTGACCGAGCCAAAGTTTTGCAGGGTGAGGCTGGTCACTTCGACGTCGTACAGGCTGGTGAAGGTCTCGTGGGTGAGCTCGATGAACTTCTTCAGGGTGGCGTTGGTCGAGATACGCAGGTTGCCTTTTACCACGAAGGAACCAATGATAGCGTTTACCGGTTCCATGCGCCGGTTGAGCTCAGTCGGGTCGAAGTCAATTGGGTCCTGGGCGGGCGGAATGAGGTGAATGGCGTTAATCTGTGTGACCGGCAGGTGAATTTCAGTAAAGTTGACCGGTTTCGCGGCGGCCTGGTTGGTAATCAGCAGATTGGCGTTATATAGGGTCAGCCAGTCGGAGACGGCGCTCATACGCAGCCAGGTGCTGACCCGGATGATGGACTTCACCACCAGGTCCCCCCAGAGGAGGGCATTGGCGGTGTATATCATCACCTGGTTCATTTTTTCGTCGGGAGCCAGCCGGTAAGAGGGAAGTTTGGCGGGAAGGGCCATTGAATCCTCCTTTAAGGGTTACCAGTCATGTTATAGTAGAGGGACTGCGCGGGCAGTTGCCTTAATTGTAACAGCATCTGAAAAAAGCCATGAAAAATGATTGGTTATATCTTTGGGCGTTGCAATAATCGCGCCTGATATGGATTAACACGACAGACGGAGCGTGATTGAAATGGTGGATGACTTGAAAAATGCCAATGAAGAAATCAGGCAGGCGTGGAACCAGAACGCCGGGTTCTGGGATGAGCGCATGGGAGAAGGCAACGATTTTGTGGAGGTGCTGGTCTGGCCGGCGACCACTCACCTGCTGGAGTTGAAGGCAGGTGAGCACATCCTCGACATCGCCTGCGGTAACGGGCTTTCCTCCCGGCGCCTGGCGGCGATGGGAGCGCAGGTGACCGCCTTCGATTTTGCGGCTGAGATGATCGGCTTTGCCCGCAAACGCACTTGCAAGCAAGGTGAGCATGCGAAGCAGATCGATTATCGTGTGCTGGATGCGACTGACGAAACCGCTTTGCTGGCGCTAGGCGCCGGCCAGTTCGATGGGGCCATCTGTAACATGGCCTTGTTCGACATGGCCGAGATCAAACCTCTCCTGCGCGCCCTGACCAGCCTGCTGCGCCCCGGCGGGCGCTTCGTCTTTTCTGTGCTGCATCCCTGCTTCAACAGCGCCCGCATGGCCCATACCGCCGAAGTGGACTATGCAAACGGCGATCGCACCGTCACCTATGCGGTAAAGATATCCGGCTACCTGACTGCCACGGTTGAGCAAGCCCAGGCGATTTTCGGGCAGCCCAAGAAGCAGCTCGTTTTTCATCGGCCTTTACAGGAGTTACTGGGGGCCTGTTTCGAAGCAGGCTTTGTGTTGGACGGGTTGGAAGAGCCGGGTTTTCCGCCTGATCATCCGGCCGGGGAAAATCGGCTGGCCTGGGGCAGTAATTTTAGCGAGATCCCGCCGGTGCTGGCGGCGCGGCTGCGTTTGGCGGGCAGGTCGTGAATAAATCCGGGGCAGTGCTGGTCATCGCAGCGGCCACGTTGTGGGGCACGACCGGCACCTCGCAGGCGCTGGCGCCGCAGGGCGCCGGTCCGCTGGCGGTCGGCGCGCTGTACCTGGGGCGGGTTACCGTGGGAGTGGGGTACACGTTGTTCTGGGTCGGGCTGCGCGGCGTACCGGTGGCGATGGCGGCTACCCTGACCCTGGCCGAACCGCTGACCGCCGGGAAGCTGGGTGTGCTGGTGCTGGGCGAGCGTCTGAGCCTGGCGGCCGGCCTGGGCATCGGGCTGATCCTGGTCGGGTTGGTGGTGCTGTCGGTCAGCCGCCGGCCGGCGCTCGCCATTGTTACGTGAATCCGGTGAATTTACCTGTATAATTCTCTGCAATATTCCGCCTGCTAAGGACTTTACATGACTCCCTCAAATTCCCCTTCTCCACAACCGGTTTACCTGGACCCGTCCCGGCCGATCACCGAACGCGTCCAGGACCTGCTTTCACACCTGACTTTGGAAGAAAAGATCAGCCAGATGGTGAACGGCTGCCCGGGCATCCCGCGTCTGGGCATTCCGGCTTACGATTATTGGAGCGAGGCGCTGCACGGGGTGGCGCGCAACGGCCGCGCCACGGTCTTCCCCCAGGTGATCGGGATGGCGTCTACCTGGGACAGTGAGCTGATTCTGCGCGTGGCCACAGCAATCAGCGACGAAGGGCGCGCCAAGTTTCACGAGACCATGCGCCGCAAAGGCCACACCAACCTGTACCAGGGTCTAACTTTTTGGTCGCCCACCGTCAATATTTTCCGCGACCCCCGCTGGGGACGCGGCCAGGAGACGTGGGGAGAAGACCCTTACCTGACCGGCGAGATGGCCTCGGCCTTCGTGCACGGCCTGCAGGGCGACCATCCTAAGTATATGAAAGCGGCTGCCTGTGCAAAACATTACGCCGTGCACAGCGGCCCTGAAAAGGACCGCCACACCTTCAACGCCAAAGTATCGCTGCGCGACCTGAACGCTACTTACCTGCCTGCCTTCAAAAAGTTGGTCACCGAGGCGAAGGTCGAAGCGGTGATGGGCGCTTACAACCGTACCAACGGCGAGGCCTGCTGCGCCAGCCCGTTCCTGCTGGAGAAGACTTTCCGCCAGGAGTGGGGCTTCGCAGGGCACGTTACATCTGACTGCACCGCCCTGACCGATTTGCACCAGGGACATAAGCTCACCAAAGATGTGGTCGAGAGCGCCGCCCTGGCTTTGAAGGCCGGCTGCGACATCAGTTGCATGTGCACTTACGACCATCTGGCCGAGTCGATCGAGCGCGGCCTGTGCAGTGAGGCAGACGTCGATCGCGCCCTCGGGCGCACCTTGGCCACCCGTTTCAAGCTAGGCCTGTTCGACCCGCAGGAGTTGGTGCCTTACAGCGGCATCCCGATGAGCGTGGTCAACAGCCCTGAACACCGCCAACTGGCTTACGAAGCGGCGGTCAAATCGGTGGTGCTGCTCAAGAATAAGAACGGCATTCTGCCGATCAAGTCTGGAAGTGGGGAGCGTGATGGTCCTCGGCCCTCATGCGGCCAGCGTGGACGCTTTGATGGGTAATTATTACGGGATGAGTGATACTTACACCACCTTGCTGGCGGGCATCGCCGGGCGGGCTCCCGGGGGGATGCAGGTCCAATACCGGGCCGGCTGCCAGCTTGAAGGGATGAATAAAATTGGCACAGATTGGACGCTGATGGAAGCCGGCAGCGCTGACCTGGTGATCGCCTGCCTGGGCCTGAACCACCTCATGGAAGGCGAAGAAGGGGACGCTCTGTTGTCGGCTGAAAACGGCGACCGCGCCGATATCGCCCTGCCGGCAGGGCAGGCAAATTACCTGCGCAAGATGGCGGCGGCCGGCGCCAGGATCGTGCTGGTGCTATTTGGCGGCAGCCCGATTGCTTTGAATGGGCTCGAGGATATTGTAGAGGCGGTGGTCTTTGCCTGGTACCCCGGGCAGGAAGGTGGGCGAGCCGTGGCGGACGTGCTGTTTGGCGACGACTGCCCGTCCGGCAAGCTGCCGTTGACTTTCCCCAGGTCGCTCGACCAGCTCCCGCCTTTCGACGATTACAACATGGCCGGGCGCACTTATCGCTACGCCACCGCCGAGCCGCTCTACCCGTTTGGATTTGGCTTGAGCTATACGACGTTTGCCTACACGGACCTGCGCCTGACGAAAGACCGGTTGGCGGACGGAGAGGCGCTGGAGTTCGAGTTCGAGCTGGCTAACACCGGCGCCTGGGCGGGTGAGGAAGTGGTGCAGGTATACCTGGGCGACCTGGAGACGTCTGTGACAGCGCCTGTGAACAGCCTGGTTGGCTTCCAACGCGTGAGGCTGGCGGCAGGCGAGCGCAGGACGCTTTCGTTCAGCATCCCGGCCGAGCGGATGATGCTGGTGGACGACGAAGGGCAGTTCAAGGTGGAAGCGGGCAGGTTCCGCCTGGTGGTGGGAAGCTGTTCGCCGGGCCAGCGCGGGCAGCAGCTCGGAGCTGCGTTAGCCCTGGTAGGTGAGTTCGAGTTAGTTTAGATGCCCGATAGACCTGACAGTGCTTTAGCCATTTTCCCCCTGCCCAGGTGACGCAGGTGGTCAACCGCTGGCGCAGGTGGTACGACCCGAACGTTGATGCGATCGAGCCGCACATCACGCTGGTCTATCCCCTCAACCTGGCGGTGGAGGAATGGCCGGCGCAGCGGGCGACCTTTGCCGCTTGCCTGGAAGGTTTTGCTCCATTCCGTATCGAAATTACCCGGCTGAACCGCTTCCTTTCTCCGGTGCGGGTGCTGTGGCTGCAGCCGGAGGATGGCGGGACGATCACATACATGTACCGGCGGCTGGAAGAACGCATTCCGGATTACGTCGAGCCTCCCCAACCGCCGTTTTCGTTCGTCCCACACATGACGGTGGGCTTTTTTAATTCTCCCGCAGCCCTGGAGAAAGCCCGGCAGAAGATCGCCTCTGAGCTGACCAGCCTGGAATTTGAGGTGAGCGAATTGGCCTTTGCGGCGCAGACGGCGCAGGGAAAATGGGGGAGGGTGGATGGGATAAGGTTGGTGTAGTAGTGGAGGAAGCTCCTTCCTACAGGTGAACTACTTCCCCACGGCGAAAGGACTGGTCGGCTGCCAGGACAATACGCAGGCTGTTGACTGCGTCACGCAGATGGTCGCTCAGGTCAAGGTCCTCCTGGATGGCGCGCAGGAAATAGGCCTGCTCGCGATCGCAAAGCTCCTGGTGGTTGGGCTCGTCGGTCATATCGAAAATCTCATCGGGTGCGGCGTAACGACCTTCACTGTCCAGTTGGGCGTGGTGCAACCGCAGCAGGTTGGTGCGAGTGTGGACCTCGAGATTGGAAGTTGAGCCTTGGGCTGCGGCGGTGACGATGCTGACGCAGCCAAGCGGGCCGATGACGTCCTTGATGAAGAAAGCTTCCTCGCTGATCATTGGGCCCCAGCCGGCCTCGAACCAGCCAACCGAACCGTCGTCGTAGGCGATCTGTAGTTGTCCGTAGTTATACATGCCAGGGATCAGCTCACCGGTCAGTCGAGCGCCGATGGCGTGAACACTCACAGGCTTCGCTCCGGTCATCTGACACATGATATCCACATAATGCACGCCACAGTCGACGAGGGGTGACATGCTTTCCATCAAGTGTTTGAGCCACAACCAGGCGCTGCCGCTGGTTTGCTGGTTGAGGTTCATACGCATCACCAACGGTTTGCCCAGCGTGCGAGCCAACTCGATGAATTTCTGCCAGGCGGGGTGGACGCGTAAAATGTAGCCGACCAACACTTTGCGGTTGGTCGATTTTGCCAGGTCGGCCACTGCCTGGGCATTTTCGACCGTTTCAGCCAGAGGCTTTTCGACGAAAACGTGGCAGCCATGGCGCATAGCCGCCAGGGCGTAGAGGGCGTGTGTATCTGGATAGGTCGAAATGCTGACCGCGCCTGGGTTGGTAACTTCAAGGGCTTGTTCAAAATCTTCGAACTGTGGCAATCCGCTCAGTTCAGCAGACAGGCTTACGAGCACCTTGGGATTGCGATCGACCAGGCCAACGATCTTGAAACCGGCCATCTTGTGGTAAGCCCGGGCGTGTGAGCTGCCCATGCTGCCGCAGCCGATGCAGAGGACGGGGATAGGGCCTTTCAACCGTATAACGGCCCATAAGCTGCACAGGCGCGGAAGTCGGCGCCCTCGGGGTCGGCAGTACCAAAGGCTGCCCAGGCCGCCGGGCGGAACAGCTTATCTTCAGGCACGTTGTGCATGTTGACCGGGATGCGCAGCATGCTGGCCAGGGCGATCAAGTCGGAACCGATATGCCCATAACTGAACGCGCCGTGGTTGGCACCCCAATTTTCCATTACCGAATAGACATCCTTGAAGGGCCCTTTGCCAGTCAAGTTGGGGACGAACCAGGTGGTCGGCCAGCTTGGGTCAGTGCGCAGGTTGATTGTATCGTACACATTTTCCGGCATATCCACGATGACGCCCTCAGCGATTTGCAGCACCGGGCCAAGTCCCTTGACCAGGTTCAGGCGGCACATGGTCACCGGCATGCCGCCACGGGTGACGAAGTGTGAAGACCAACCCCCGCCGCGGAAGTAGCCCAGGTTGCCCGGGTGCCAGGAGGTGGCTGCCAGACATTTTTCAACCTCAGCGGCGGTAATCTCCCAGAAGGGTTTCATGGCCGGTCTACCGTTGATTTCCTGGTAGCCTGAACCGTCCAGGGAGGCTGAGCCGGAGTTGATCAGGTGGATGAAACCGCCTTCCGCCGCGCCGCTGAGGGTGAAGCCGGCTACGCGCCTGACCGCCTCGGGGCTCCAGTAGGTGCGTACGTCGGCGAAGACCTGAGCAGCGTTAGTGAGCAGGTTGCCAAAGAGCATACTGATGCCATTCAGGTGGTCGTTCTCGGTAGCCACGACGAAGGGCTGGCGGATGCCGTTCCAGTCGAAGGAGGAGTTCAGCATGGCTTCCATAAAGTCGCCGTTGGGGAAGTGGTCAGTCCACTGGCGCTGGCCCTGGAAACCGGCGGCGATGGCGTTGTGTCCCTGGGCCTCTTCGCCGTAGCCCAGATCCTTCAGGCGCGGGTTGCCGATCATCAGGTCACGCCCGATGAGGGCCATTTTGACCGACATTTCCCATTCCTGGTCTTTACGAGAGCGTGAATGCTGGAGGTTGGGGGCGTTGTAATCCATGCCCTCGCGGCATTTCTGTTTGACCCAGGCCATCGCCCGCTTGAATTCTTCAGGGTCGTAGATGTTTTCTTCGAAGCGGCGGACAAACTCGCTCATATCGACCGATTCGGAGCGCATGCCCAGGTAGGCTTCGAGGAAATCCGGGTTGACCATTGAGCCGGCAATGCCCATCGAGGTGCCTCCCATGGCCAGGTAGGATTTGCCGCGCATGGTCGCCACTGCCAGGGCGGCCCTGGCGAACTGGAGCAGCTTTTCCTTCACGTCGGCTGGGATGTTTGTATCGCCAGAATCCTGCACGTCTCGCCCATAAATTTTGTAGGCGGGCAGGCCCTTCTGGTTATGGGCGGCCATGACGGCTGCCAGATAGACCGCCCCGGGGCGCTCGGTGCCGTTGAACCCCCAAATTGCCTTGGGGATGAATGGATCCATATCCATGGTTTCGGAACCGTAGCACCAGGCCGGGGTAACCGTGATAGAGAGGCCGACACCTGCGCACGCAAATTTTTCGGCGCATTGAGCGGCTTCAGCCACACCGCCGATGCAGGTGTCGGCAATGACGCATTCCACCGGGCTGCCGTTCGAGTAGCGCAGGTTGGAGATGAGTAGATCGGACACGGCTTTGGCCAGGCCCATGGTGGGCGCTTCAAGCAATTCTCGCACGCCGTTCAAACGCCCGTCGATGGCCGGGCGGATACCAATTTTGGGCGGGCTGCCGATCAAACGATTAGGATACGGGTTCATGTTGAGCACTTTCAAAGTCCTTTACAAAAAAGTGGATAGTTATAAAGCCATGAAGTCATAAGAGATTAAACCACAAAGTCACCAAGAACACAAAGATATTTAGGGGATTCTTGGGATTTCTAGTGGAAGAACTCACCCTAAAATCTGGTGATCCATGGATAATCATTGGGGTTTTCTGATCACGATCCTGGTCTTGCCAGCGATGGTTTGTTCCAGTTGAACGGCCTTGTGCACACAAACCAGGTTGGCCAGGTCAGGGTGGAGTTTGGCGAACCTGGCGCGGATGGCCGTGCTCATCCCTTCAGGAATTTCGGCCAGTTCAGTGATGACATACACGTTGAACTCGCCGCCCTTCTGGATCATCTGGTAACGCATGATCTCCGGAAACTGGCTCATCACATTTTTCAGGGCGATACTGTTGATGCGCGTGCCGTCCGGTAATTCAATGTAATCATCCTGGCGTCCGAGTACCCTGGCAAACCTGTCCAGGCCATAACCTGCGGTTTGCGCCTGGGGGTCCAATTTGATTTCGTCGCCCAGGTCGTAGCGGATGAGAGGGAAACATTTGGGGAAAAGGTTGGTAATGCGTACGATGCCATGCCCGCTGATGCCGGGTTCGAATGCTTCGAGGAAGTAATTTTGCCAGAAGACCCGGTAGTCTTCTCCTGGGCTGGTATGGGCGATGGTATGGGCTTCGTTGGAGCCATACTCAAGGGCTACCGGAGCATGGAAGACCTGCGAGATTCTGGATTGACTGTCATCAAATGGGAAAGCCTCCCCGGTGGCTGCCACCACCTTCAGGTTCAACTTGCGGAATTCATCCGCCCGGTCTTGATTGACCCGTGCAAACAGGTCCAAGGCCATGCCGAAGCCGCGTACGTGGTGAGGTTTATACCACAGCAGTCGATCGGCGGCGAGGCGCATCCTCTGATCGGAAAGGTTGTAGGCCGGGAAGAAGTAAATTCCGATCAGGCGTTCCTTGAGCCGATGCCGCAGGGTGACCCAGCGGTTATTGAAAAGATGCCCGTGGCCCCAAATGCGGAAATTGCGGTGGCTGAATCTGACTCCCCACCAGGCTCTGGCTACCCACACATCCGGATCGGTGAACTTTTCTTCGCTGTGCCATACCGGAAGCCTGACCAGCTCCCCGGTAGATCCTCCGGAAGTGGCCCAACCGTCGATACGTCTGGTATTGTCAGTCATGCGATGGCGGTTTTGACGGACTATGCTGCGGTCAGACACAGGCATACAAGCCAGAAATTCCTCCCAACTTTCGAATCGGGATGGGACGTTCTTTTGGCGGATAAGGTCGGCGTAGTAAGGCACCTGGACGGCGACTGTCTGCCAGACCTGGTTGAAGCGTTCGAGCTGCCAGCGCAGGCGATCCTCCGGGCTGACCTGGCGTGAGTATTCGGCCAGCCGCCGGCGCAGTTCGGGTTCTTTTTGCCATTCACGGATACGGGCGATGAGGGTCATGATCAGTTCCTGAAAGCAGGCAGGTGGATTAACGCAAAAGGCTATGTATTCAGGCCATGATCAACAGTTTGACCGGAACACGCCGCCGTGCCAATAAAAAGAATAAAAACTTACATCCTCTGCCCTTGATACCCGTCTTTTGAGATCAGTTCGTAAGCCCGCTTGGGTTCATTGGGGAACAAATCGTCCGGCACTGTCCCCTGGCCCAATGCTTGATACACCATAGTACCCGAGCCAGGAAATCTACTTGATGCTAATTATACTCAAATTCAAAAAACAAGGGACTGTAAGCCTTTCACATTTGCAAGGCCTGGTTTTCCAGCAAAGTTCGCTGGTAAAAACTCAGTACCTGCTCCCACGCCTGCCGGGCAGCTTTTTCTCGGTAGGTATTCGGGTTGGTGTCGTTGAAAAAAGCATGTCCGGCGCCGGGGTAAATTCGCATTTCAAAGTCTTTTTTGTAATGCGCCATGCTCTTGACCAGTTCGTCCAGGTGGCTGTTGATGCGCTGGTCTTCGGCGCCGTAAATACCCAGGACAGGCCCGGCAATGTTCTGCACCATGTCAACCGGGTTTGGATTATCGCCGTAGAAGACGACGCAGGCTGCCAGGGGGGTCAGGCAGGCCAGGTTGATCGACATCCCCCCGCCGAAACAGAAACCGACGCTGGCGATCTTATCCGCCTGGACGAAGTTTTGGGCGGCCAGGTAATGGCGAGCTCTGACCAGGTCCTTGACCAGGGATTCACGCGGCAGTCCCCCGCCAAAAATGAGTGCTCTGACTTTCTGGAGAGTCTGCCGGCTTCCTTCGGGCAGCTTTTCCAGTTCCTGCTGGACGAAGGCGGCATCCGACATACGTTCGCGCGGCAGGGAGAAGTTGAAGCGCATCGCTTCGCCGATGTTGGCCGGGGTCAGCACGCTGGCCAAGCTGGGACGTGAGAATAGGTGCGGCGCCAGGGCCACGTAGCCCTGCTGCGCAAAGCGGTAGGCGACGTCTTTGGTGTGGTCGACCATCCCAAAAATTTCGCGGATGACGATAACCGCTGGTCGCGGCTGGTCTGTGTCGGGCCTGGAAAGAAAAGCCTGCACCTGGCCTTCTTCCCCTTCATAAGTCAGTATACCCTGAAATTCTGTGTCCATTATTAAATTTCTCCTGTTTGATGGCATCATGCCAATCTTACCAGCCGGATGCAAACTCGGTGAATAAGGTCTAAACAGCGCTTCTATTAATTTGTTTCATCGGGAATTGCCGTGATGGATCCTTCCACGGGGAATCCCAAAGATCCATTAATTTATAATGGCTGGGAAGATGTAATTATCGATCAGCGAGAAGATCCGGTCGTGATTATCCTCGCTTTGGGCAGTGGTAACGATGAGCAGGTTCGTCCCTGGGATGACGAAGATGGTTTGCCCATAACGTCCCAGGGCAGCGTAGGCGCCGTACTTCGGGTAGGTCCACCACTGGTAGCCGTAACCTAGGGCGCCATCTGTGTTGGTGTGCTTCTGGGTGGCTGCCTGCACCCAGGCGGAGGAAATCACCTGGCGGCCTTCCCACTGGCCGTCGTGCAGGTACAGGTAGCCGAGCTTGGCCATTTCACGCGGGGTAAGCTTTAATCCCCAGCCGCCGATGGGGATGCCCTGGTTATCGGTATCCCAGGTGTAGCCTTGAATGCCGAGCGGATCGAAAAGGAACTTGCGTGCAAAGGCGGCCGCGTTACCGGATTTCGTCTGCAGGATGGTCGAGAGCAGGTGAGTGCAGCCGGAGCAATAGTTGAAGAGCTTGCCTGGTTGGGCTGCCATGGGCAGGTCGAGCATATAGCCGGCCCAATCCTGGGTGGTAGACAACTTTTGGTAAGATGGGTCGCCCTCGATCCAAGCCAGGCCAGTGTTCATGGTCAGGACGTTTTCCAGGGTCATGGCTTGTTTGCGGGCGTCGT
The DNA here is from genome assembly GCA_963820415.1 of uncultured Chloroflexia bacterium. GTDB lineage: Bacteria > Chloroflexota > Anaerolineae > Anaerolineales > Anaerolineaceae > CAWFZT01. The sequence continues at coordinate 47,445 of CAWFZT010000012.1, forward strand.
TATTTTGGGTGGTGCGGCCGGGGAAGAAGTTGAGCACAGTTGGATTGACGCCATCGATAAGGCCCTGGTCGAAGGCAATCCCCACCAGTGTGCTGGTGAAGCTCTTCGTACAGGAATAAATTTCGCGCCGCTGGTCAGCCGTAGCGCCCTGGAAATAGGTCTCGCTGACGATGTAGCCGTTGCGGATGATCAGCAGGCTGTAAAGGCTGATGGAATCCTGCTTGACCGCCTCGATGGCCTGGGACAGCAAGCCTGCGTCCATGCCCTGCTGTGAGGGAGTGGAGGTGCGCCAGTCCTGGGTGGGCCAATAAAGGCCGGTGGGACCGGGCTGCCTGCGGTAGGCGCTGAGGCAGAGGAATCTGGCAGACAGCCAGACAGCGTGACTGCCAGCAGGGCTATCAGTAAAAACAGGCGGATTATCTTAACCATGGTAACATTCCTCTCTGGAAGGTTTCAATATTATTATAAGGGGAGATATATAATATCTGGAGAGGAAACTATGAAAGCCATCGTTTACCATGCGCCACGTGATTTCTCATACCAGGACGTCCCCGACCCGCAGGTGGGGCCGGAGGAAGCGCTGATCCGAGCCAAGGCCTGCGGCATCTGCGGCACCGACCTGCACATCCACGAAGGGGAGTTCCTGGCGGAGTTCCCACTCATCCCCGGGCACGAAATCGCTGGGGAAATCGCCGGGCTGGGGACCAACGTGAAGGGCCTGTCCCTGGGGACGCGCGTGGTGGCGGATAATACCGAATTGTGCGGGAGCTGTTTCTACTGCCGGCGCGACCAGCCGCTGTTCTGCGAGAACTTCGTCTCGCACGGCTGCAACACAGCCGGCGGGCTGGCGGAATACGTGTGCCTCCCGGCCGCCAAGGTCTTCCCGATCCACAACCTGAGTTGGCGCGAGGCAGTGATGGTGGAACCGACCGCCTGCGCCATCCACGGCATGGATGTGATCGCTATTAAACCGGGCAGTGAGGTGCTGCTGTTTGGGGCCGGCCCGACCGGGACCGTCCTGGCGCAACTGCTCAAGCTGAACGGGGCGGCCCAGCTGGTGGTGGCGGCTCCACCCGGGCCCAAACTCGACCTGGTGCGACGGCTGGCGGCGGATGCGGTGGTGGAAATTGACCGCAGCGATTACGATAAGCACCGCCGGTTCCTGTTGAAAACCTTCAAACACGGCTTCGACACGGTAGTCGAGGCGACCGGCTCGGCGCAGCTCTGCCAGGACAGCCTGCAGTACGTCCGCATGGGCGGTCAGGTGATCGTCTACGGGGTGTACGCCGAGCGTGAGCGCGTCACCTGGAGCCCGACCGAGATTTTCCGGCGGGAGATCACCATCAAGGGTTCCTTCGCCCAGACGCACTGCTTCGACCGATCGCTGCTTTACCTGGAAAACGGTAAGGTGAAGGTCGATGAAATCGTCACCAACGAATTTGCCCTGCAGGATTACGACAAAGCGCTGGAGGCTTTGCGCGGGCGGGTAGGAATTAAGAATATGGTGGTGCCATAAATGGTCCATATTATCATCCAACAAGCTATGCCTGAGCAAATTGCTGAGATGCTTGAAGTTTATTCAAGCATGATCAAACTTGCAGTTGACATTCGCCGAAATATCCTGGCAGGAGGGGGTGAAATGCATGCGGATTGCGAAAAGGTGCTGCTAGATAATGGTAGTGAACAAGATGACATTTGGGGAGCTAACTGGTACCCGGATGAACAGAGGGTTGAATATGAGGCGATTATCAATATCCGGCCGCATCTGGCTAACCGGGGAATGGTGATCCAGAGTGAGGAGGTTCGTAAGCGAGTTTCAGAGGTAACCCTGGCATTGTTAGGAGGCGCCAGGTGAAAGACTTGGAACGGATGCATACCCGATTTATGCGCGATCCAATCCCGTTACGGCTGGCCGGACTGGCTGCCGATCTGGCGCGCATTTCCTCCTCGGCGCGCCGGACAACCGGGGCCGCCCAGGTGATGGAGATGATCGAGGAAAGCCGTTATTTTATTGAATGGACGGCTGGTGAAATAGCGGTGGATCAGGCAGCCGAGTTGGTCGACATCCAGGTAATGCTGACAGTGTGGAAGCATGCTTGGCTTGAGGCGCAGGCCAGCCAGTCGCAGCGAACGCTTCTCTCGCTACAGGCCAAGAAATGGTCCGATCAGGTGTTGGGATATTCGGGATTGGGAAAAGAATAGCCGATCATTAGGGTTTGCTCCACCTCTCCAATTCCCGCAGCAGAGCCCGGGCGGAATCACGGTCAGGTACACCTTCGACGCTGAGGAACAGGACGCGCGGGTTGAGGTTCTGAATCACCAGGGGAATCTCATCCAGACGGCAGTTGACCTGGATGCCCTTTCCGGCTATTTGGATTTTTTGGTAAACCCACATCCAGCGGTGGATGCCCTCGTTGCCCGCTCCGTAGACGTACTGGATTGCGTTCAGCTCGGGGATAGCCAGCAGCGAATCCAGGTGGCGCAGAGCCCCGGGACCATCCAGGTGATAGATGGAGCGCTCGTAGTACTGGCATTCGCGCCGGATGCGGGGTAGGAAGATTTCGTCGAACATCTGCCGGCTGACCATGATAGAGAAATCGTTGGAGGGGATAAAGTAGCGCCCGTCGTGGACCAGCGTCGTCCAGGAAGTGATGGGTAAGCCAGCGCGGGGCTGCTTCATGTAAAAGAGATCGTAGAGCTTGTAGTAATCGGTTTCGAGGCGCGCCAGCAGGCGACTGACCTCGGGCAGGTGTTCAATCATATCGGTGGCCAGGTTGAGCGGGTCGCGGAAGGCGGCAATGGCGTCTCCGCCGGAATGCCAGTCGGTCATACCGGTGAGGAACAGACCCTGGCCGGCTCGTAGCTGAGCAGGACGATCCCAGAACCGAACGGCTGTGCTTCGACAAGTTTAACTGTCGAGAGGTTCCCGTCTTCAAAAAGGCGCTTTCCGCCCCCCTGGATGACCGGATGGACCAGCAGCCGGTATTCATCGACGAGGTCATGCTGCCTGAGCAAGTGCGCCAACCCGGCGCTTCCAGCGACCAAAATATCCTGGACGGGCTGCTGTTTCAGACCGGATACTTCTTTAGCAACATCTCCTGTAATCACCATCGAATTATTCCACTCGAGCTTTTCCAGGGTGGTTGAAACAACGTATTTGGGCAGGCTGTTCATTCGGTCAGCAAACCCATATTCATCTTTCATGGCTGGCCAAGCGGCTGCAAAACCTTGGTAGGTGACACGTCCCAGGAGAAGGGCGCCGCTCGCAAACAGCTCGTCGAATTTAAACTTCGCCGCTTCTTCATTCCAGAATTTAAAGCTCCAACCGCCGTACTCGGTTTTTTCCGAACCGCCCGGGTCTTCCATCACGCCATCCAGTGTCACATATTCGGTGACAATAACTTTTCTCATGTCCGTTTTCCTTTTTCAAGCAAGATAACATTTCTTATACTGGTTACCACAGGATAATAAATCTGCAATTGAAAGTCAAGAATTAGTTACCTGACATGTTTACCACGTATTCACCAAATTTTGAAAGAAGAAAAGACCTCTTGCAAAAGTAAATCATTTGGCGCTTTTCAATTCGCAATTATACATTGCGGCAATGAGATTGAATCTCTGTGAAAAACGGGTTGTCTGGGAATTCACCACGGGGATTCCCAATGAATTTGCAAGAGGTCTAATATAAAAACTGATATACTTGCGCCCATGCCAAACGACTTCAAGCGCGGCTACACCGGCATGCTGCCGCTTTTCCCGGGGTTGATCTCCTTTGGGCTGTTGTATGGTGTGCTGGCGCGCCAGGTGGGTTTTACCACCTGGCAGACCCTGGCGATGTCGCTGATCGTCTTCGCTGGCTCGGCCCAGTTCACCGCAGTGGGGATGTGGGCTTCCAGCAGTGCTATCCCGATCATCTTGACCACGCTGATCCTAAACCTGCGCCACCTGCTGTTGGGCGCCTCGCTGGCGCCCTATCTGCGCGGGCTGCCCCGCAGTTGGAAGGTGGCCCTGGCATTCTGGCTGACGGATGAATCTTACGCGGTGGCTATCGCCGAGTACCAGCGCGGCAGCGGCAGCCACTGGTATTTTTTTGGCGCCAGCATGGGAGTATATTCCATCTGGGCAGTCGCCAGCCTGACCGGGGCGCTGCTTGGTTCGGCGGTGCCCGACCCATCTCGCTACGGGTTGGACCTGGTCTTCCCGCTGACCTTCCTGGGCTTGCTATTCAATTTCCTCAAGGATCGTAAAGGGGTGATCGTGGCGCTGGCGGCGGGCGGGGTGGCGCTGGTGGGTGCGTTGTACCTGCCGGGTAAATGGTACGTGATCATCGCCGGGCTGCTGGGCAGTGGCTTGGGCCTGCTGATAGAAGAATGGAAGGGGCTGTGGACAAAATCCTGATCTTCCTTGGCATGGCGCTGGTGACCTTCTTCACGCGCTACACCATGATTGCCTTGTTCGGGCACGGTATCTCTCCCAGGCTGCAGCGCTGGCTGAATTACGTCCCGGCGGCAGTTCTGTCGGCCCTGATCGCTCCGGCCACCCTGGCGCCACAGGGCAAGATCCAGCTTGGTCTGCCGGCGGTTTCATTGGTAGTAGGCTGCCTGGCAGCCTACCGCACTCGCAACGTGTTCTGGACCATCCTGGCCGGCCTGGCGGTGTTCTGGCTGGGTAAGCTGGCGTTTCCGGGCTAACTAATCAGCGCAGCCCCATCCTTCCCCTCTCTCATTTTCGTGAGAGAGGGGAAATCTCCCCCTGCCCTTCTCCCCTGCGAGATAAGGAGGGAATGTGGACGAGAATGGCTATGGAAGCAGGAAGTTGCGATAAGCTTGTACGAGGGTTTTTTCGCGTTCCATAACGTTCAGGAAGGCACCAGCCACGCGTGGGTCGTACAGCCTGCCGTTGCATTCGTGGATCTCTTTAATGGCTTCGTTATGGGTGCGGGCAGCCTGGTAGACGCGTCCTTCGGTCATGGCGCAGTAGGCGTCGATCACGGAAATGATGCGCCCTCCCAGGGGGATTTGTTCGCCCTTCAGTCCATAGGGATAACCGCTGCCGTCAAAATATTCATGGTGTGACTGGATGTAGGCCTGCACGTCGCCCAATTCGTCCACCATCGAGACCATGTCAGCCCCGGTCAAGGGGTGTTTTTTCATGATCTCCCATTCAGATTCGTTCAGGCGTCCTGGCTTGAGCAAGATGCTGTCCGGGACGGCGATCTTACCGATATCATGGAGCATGGCCGACCAGCGCAGCGCCTGGGTATCACCCAGGCTCAGGTTAAGTTCGTGGCTCAGGGTATTCACCAGCCAGACCAACCGGCGGGTATGGGCACTGGTGATGGGCGAGTGTTTTTCTAGCACCTTGTTGAAGCCCATGACCACGTCCTGGGGAGTGATCTTCTGCCTGTCAAACGGGTAGGATTTAACGATGGTATAAGAGGTCTGCACAGCGAGCATGGAGGCCAGGTACTTGAAATCGTGCCGGGAAGACTCGTCGTACTTCTCCTGTTGGGTACCCAGTACCAACAAGCCAACCCGAGTATAGGAAATGCGCAGAGGGATGAAGAGCAGAGAGAGAGCGCTATTGAGGTAAAGCGTCTGGCGTTCCGCCGGAGAGGCGTCGCTGTCTACGTGCAGCGCCCAGGGAGTTTCCTGGTACATGGCCCGGTCGTAGACCGGCCCGGCCAGGGAGGATTCCCAGGGGTTCTTACAGGTGCGCCTGGCCAGGCAAGGCGTAAAGTAAACTGCTTTGCAGGTCAGGTGCCCATCAATTTCTAAGCGCAGTAGTTTCCCAAAATCAACCTGTAAGAGCTCGACTGCGTCATGGGTAATCGTATCGTAAATGGTATCCTGCCCTTTAGCCACGGCCATATGGCGACTGAACTCGGAAATTCCGAGTTTTTTCATGGCGCTTCGTGGTTCAAATGCCTGATGATCAGACTTGTTCAGGTCAGGCTTTTCGGGCTGGTAAATCGGCGGCATTATCGGACCTTCTGGAAGGCTATTCCACCCCGGCGATCAGGGATAATCGCCAGGCAATAGAGACAAAAAACCGGCAGTGGTTGGCTGGAAAAGCGGGCTTTTCCAGTAAAACCGGCCTGGTTGGATCAGAGGTTCACAGGCAAGCCACCGGTGCGGTGGCTGGGAAAGGCACTTCGACCATCTGGCGAGCGAATTCGGCCAGGCTTTCAGCGCGGATGGACGACATCCAGGTCATCTCGCCTTCATCCAGGTGGAACGTTTCGCCGGCGTAACCGGCGGCAATTGCATGGCGCGGGTCAGAAAACAGCGTCTGCCGGAAGCGATTGCTGACCACGGCAGCCGAAAGCACGCGCAGGCTTTCCCGGCTGGGATAACTGCTATGAGTGTGAGTGCTAACACTGTATCCACTAAATTTAATCATCTTGTCCATTTCTATTCTCCTTTTTTTCGTTGTTTGGGCCACCGAGGCTCCATAGAAGCCAGAAAGCCCCAAGGGCGATGAATATATCACCGGTACTGAATGCGACCGGGTAGTGCATCCAGTCAGGCAGGATAAATCGGTCATCCAGGAACCATAGGCGGGTAGCGGTGAGAGGCATGACGAAATCTTTGGTAGTTAGCAACCGCTTACCAACTTCCCACAGGCCAGCGGATGGACCTGGGATGAGCTTTTGGACCACCTCGGGTTGGATGGGCATCAACCCACCATTGAGGACAATCACAGAAAAATTCGATAGTAAACCTAACCCCAGCGCCCAAAACGGGGGTCTTTTGAGGTTGGTCAGAGCAAAAGCTAATAACAGGATTTGCGAACTGACCAGGGCCACTGCAGCCCATCGACTGAGCAACGTAATAGTGGGATGAAAATTGAAGGCCAGAAACTGAGGTACGAACCCGACGAGAACCAGTCAGGGGTATTTCAGGTTGTACGGCTGATAGGATCGCTTACCTCGCCATGCCCGGGCCAACCCCGCAACCAAGCCCAGGACAATTGCTACCAGTAAGATCATTCAGGCAGCAGGCTAACAATGCCCGACGCCCCCTGTGCATCCCGGAGCTCCCGCAGCAACAACGAACATTGCCAAAGTGAGAACGAAGACAACCAGGCTGATTATCTGAGTAGTCGTTTTGCTAGACAGGACGATGAGTTCATTTGTTAGGTGTTTCATTGTGTTTCTCCGTAGGATAAGATTTTGATTGTTGAAGGTTTTGGACCACTTACTTAAAACCTTATTAATTACTATAAGACCATTATGCGATTTAGCAGGCTCCAAAACAGGCTTCAAAATCGACCTTATCCTCCTTTTCAGGCCATTACATTTCTGTAAAGTACTTTGGCAAGGAAACACTTTTCAACACATCATACGGATATAATGGATCGCGTCGTAAAAAGTGAGAATCCTAAAAAAAGTAGTAACCGGCAAGTTGGTGTAGGACCACAGCGGGGTTTCTTCCTATATTAGTCGGAACCAACTATGGCCTGCCTGTTTGGCAGCAGTATACCTCGGCTTAAACTATTTTCATCAATTCATTGAACAACTTCTCGGTTTGTGTGGAAGGGGTGATGTCCATTTCTTCCCGTAAGCTGTGGCGGCATTGCTCGTACTGGCGCTGGACGGCGGCCCGATTACCCAGGGCGGCGTGCGCCTGCATGGCATAACGGTGGGCAGCCTCCAAGCAGGCATCGCCTTCTAGGGCGCGCTGGCAGTATTCCAGCGCCTGGTCGTAACGGCGGGCGGCCAGATGAAGCTCAATCAGGTTGGTGATCGAGTCGATAAAGATGCGTTGTAACCGTTCCCGTTCGGAGATCACCCAGGTCTCTTCCACCTCGGGCATGAATAACCCGTGGTAGTTACGAATGGCGCTCTGGAAGTGGCGGACGCGCTGATCGGCGCCAGCCGTTTGTTGGGCCAGGTTGATTTCCTGCAGGAAAGTCTCCACATCATACTCGTAGTCCAGGTCACGATTGAAGCGGTACAGCTCGTCGTCGAATGAGATCGAACTCGCGTCCAATGGCGCGGCGCAGGCGGTAGACGGTGTTCTTAAAACGCAGATTAAGCTCGGCCGGGGTCGAATCTGGCCAGAAGATGTTCCCGATTTCCTCTTTGGTCAACCCTTCCTGGAAACTGAGGATGAGGAAGAACAGGTCGCGGGCCGATTGCACCTGCCAGTCGGCGGTACGTACCAGTTTGCCGTTAATACGCACTTGCATCCTGCCCAGGGCGCGGATGATGATGCGAGGTGGGGCGAAGGGCACGGCAGAGACGTGTCGGCGCAGGTGCTTACGCAGCGTGGAAATCTGGTTTTCAAAGTCGCCAATGCGTTGGAGCAGGCGAGTCACCAGCGGGCTTAACTCCGGGCGGGCAGCGATCTTTTCCAGGATAGCCTTAAAATGGCGTCCAGCAGCCAGAATTGGCTGAGCGGTGTCAGATTCGGTTACTAGCAAGTAGACTTCCCTTAGTTGGGAGGCGCAGGCAGCGTAGTCACCGGCCTGGTGTAGAGTTATAGACAGATAGAGGCGCGCCAGGCCGGCCTCTACCTGGCTGCCTTCGTTGCTGAAATAGGCACTCACTCCGGCCAGGGTGGGTAAGGCGCCGCGGTAGTCTTTCTCGATCAATTGCTCTACGGCGAATTCCATGCGAGACAGGTTTTGCTCGAACAAGGAACCGCCTGCCTCAGCCTTTTGCTGGGCGGCATAGGTCATTTGCTGAGCCAGGGCTAACCGGCCACGCAGGCGGGCCAGGATGGCCTCGGCCAGGTCGAGGTAGACTGTCAATCCCTGATCGCTGATGTGATAACTGATCCCGCGCGCCCGCTTGTAGGCGTCTTCGGCTTCGTCAAGGGCGTCCAGGTCACGATACAGGTCGCCCAGGCTGGTCAGCGAGTAGGCTTCGACGCGCGGGGTATAACCCGCCCGTGCGGTTTGGACGGCTTTTTCAAGGGTTTGTGAAGCAATGATATAGTCACCGCGCAGATGCTGCAGCACGCCCAGGTTATTGAGGATGTTGGCCTGCCAAACCAGGTTGGAGGAGATCTGCCAGTATTTGAGCGCCCGAGTGTAGGCGGCTTCGGCAGCCTGGGTGCTGCCCAGGGCCTGGTTGGCCAACCCGACCTCCAGCAAGGCCTGGGCAGCGCTCTCTTCATCCTTAATATTCTGGTAGGTCATCACTGACTGGGTCAGACAGCCAAGGGCATCCCGCAGTTTTCCCTGCTGGTAGAGGCAGTTGCCTTTTACGCGCAGCGCATCCGCCAGATAAAAGGCCAGGTCCGGATTTTGTTCTACCAAACCCAGGGCTGTTTCAGCATCCGAGAGGGCCTGCTGGTAGTTGCCCACCATACGGTTGGCCGTAGAACGGCGGATGAGGGTCAGCGCCAGGGCGGGCACGTCGTGGTTGGAGCTCAACCCGGCGACCGCCTGGCTGGCCAGCGACAATCCCAGGACAGGGTCGCCGCGCATCATAGCCACACCGGCCTGCACTGAAAGCAACCCCGGGCGGTTTTCGACCGCCCCGATGGGCAGCTCTTCCAGCCAGGAGCCAAGGGTGACCAGGCGACCGCCGGCGATCATAGCCGCCCCGGCACGTTCGACCAGCCCCATCATCTCCTCTACACGTTCCAGGCGCCGGTACAGGTCGAAGGCGCGTTCCCACTCGCCGCGCTGGCTGTACACATCAGCAAGCCTCAACTGGATGCGAGCAGCCTCGTAGGGAAAATCGTGCTGCATGCGTTCCTGCAGGAAATCGCGGAACAGGTTGTGGTAACGCAAGGTCAGCCCATCCTCGCCAACTGGCAGTATAAAAAGGTTGAAAGCCAGCGCCTGGTCGATCAGATAGTTCCAATCCTGGGGTGGTAATTCGAGCGCCTGGGCAATCACTTCTACGCAGAAGGCGGCGTCAAACTCTTCGAGTAAGGAGGTGCGCAGCAGGAAAGTGCGAATTTCAGCCGGCTGGCTGTCAAAGACCTGGCCGGCCAGGTAATCATAGAGACCCACGCCTAAAACCCGCGCAGTCCGTACGCTGTCTCCCACCTGCGTAGTGAGCAGCAAGCCGGTAATCCAACCTTCGGTCTGCTGGGCGAGCTGGTCAGCCTGTTCGGAGGGGATGCTGCGCTGGTAGTTCTGCTGCATGAGGGCCTGGATTTCATCAGGCAGGAACGCCAGGTCTTCGTAACCGAGACCGGCTACCTGGGCACGCGCCACCAACAGGGGCAGATCGGGCAGCACTACCAGATTGCGCGAGCACAGCACCAAATGGCAGTTCTCGTCTACGTTGCGGATCAGGCCGGTCAAAAAAGCTTCGATGCGCGGGTTTTCGCTGAGCAGGTGATAGTCATCCAGGACGAGGACGAAATGTTCTTTGATATGTTCGTAGATATCGTTGACCAGGGTGGTGCAGAGCATGTCCTGGTCGAGGTTATCCTGGGTGGCGCTGGTCACTACTGCCAGCGAGGCCTGGCCGAACTGGGGAAATTTAAGCCGGAGCGAGGTAATGAAATGAGCCAGGAAATGCTGCAGGTCCTGGTCAAGGGGATCGATGGCAAACCAGCAGACAGGCAGCTCAGTGTGGCTGGCGAAATCGATCAGTAGGGAGGTTTTGCCGTAACCGGGTGGGGCAGAGATGATCAGCAGCCGGGCGTCTAACAGCTCGGTAAGCTGGTTGAGCAGGCGCGGACGGGAAAGGATTTCATCGCGCCGGTGCGGGACGAGAATTTTCGTTCGGGTGATGGGAATTTCACTGGCCATGCGGAGCTACAGTTGAGAAGTATAGGGGGTCCAGGATTAATTCAAGATTTATTTTAGCATAATGAAAGCGTTTCCGCGCCTCTATAAGAGCTATCTACTCTATACAGCCCAGGGTTGCATAGGTTTTTATCGCCATGGATTGGCTGGCTGCGATGAGATGCCGGTCGGTCCCCAGCCCTTGCCAGAGCTGGCAGACCGAAGATTGAAGGCGCCGGTCACTCAGCAAGGTCCGGCTCAGTGACTGCGCTTTATCCCAGGCGCCGCGGCGGGCATAGCCTTCGATGAACACCAGCCACTCCGAGCGGTCGTGCGGGGCCAGGCGCTGCGCGGCGGCCTGGACGGCCAGGGAGGCGACCACCTGCCAATCGCCCTGCTGGGCAGCCAGATCGGCTTTTTCGAAATAATAGCACCAAGTGGGGGGTAGTTCGGAACCCAATATGGAAGGCGGCCTGGAGGGGGCCGGCGGGCCGGCGAGCGCCAGCTCGGGCCTTGAATATTTTAGCATTGCCCTGGCTTCCTTGGAGAGAGATGGCGGTCCGCGCATGTCTTGAGAAAGCAGGCGCAGGCAGCCTGGCGGCTGGTAGTGGATCAGAACCAGGCGATCGGTGGAACCGTGGAAGGTCAACATGCCGTATTGGCGGTCGTTGGGGGCAGGGCCTATCAACGGAGGGAGTAACGTGCCCCAGGCCTTGTACAGGTCGATGACCGTGAAAGGCGTCTCCAGGCTGGCGTTGGCCGGGGCGAGGGTCCAGTTCACCAGCGGGCTGTAAAGTTTATCAACGTGGTAATTGAACGGGTTTTCGTCCATCACCAGGGTCGTGCCGGGGACCAGGCCGGGCATGCGCCAGGCGAGCTGCCAGAAGAAGGGCGTGAAACTAGCCGTTTCATTGCGGTAAAGGTTGGCGTTCTGGAAATGCAGCCCGCAGGAAAAGCTGACCACCAGCGCCAAGACCGCAGCCTGGATACGCCGGGCCGTGGAGGAAGAATACAGGCGCGGGGCAGCCAGGAGCTGCACTAACCCGGCGGCGAACAGGCTGGCGCCGAGGATGAAGGCCAGAGTGGCGCGGTCCCAGGGAAAGTCCAGGCTGATCTCGATGTTAGTGATCCAGAAGGGCCAGCCGGCAAAGAACAACGCCGCCGCACCCAGGCCCAGGTAAGACAACCCGACTTGCAGGTCGGAGGCCCTCTGGCCTGGGGAAGGGTTTTCCTCATGGTTAGGTCGATAAAGAAGCAGATAGGCCAGAAGGGGAACGAAGCAGGCCAGCACTACAGCCAGTTCGAGCCCCTGCACCCGCAGGTCGCCTGGCAGGCTGAAGGCCTGCAGCCAGGCGCCCAGGCCCACTCGCAGCATGTCGCCGGGGATGCGCGCCAGCAGCCCGCCGCCCGCCACCAGCCCGGCGCCGTTGATCTGCTCGACCAGGTCGGGTTGGTAGGAAGGGAACTTGAGGATGAAGACGCGCCAGACCAGAAAGAGCAGGTCGACCAATAAGTAAGGCGCCCACAAGGCTAAAAGCCTGGTGACCCTGCCGCGCAGGTGGTCCTGAGCGCCCTGCCCGCTCGGCCCGCTCTGCGGGTTTGGCCGGGCCAGGACAATCCACAGCAGCATTGGGCGGAGCAACTCTTGCCCGGAGAAGTATTCAACAAAGAAGAGGTTAAACGAAAGCGCCCAGGACAGCAGGTACAGCAGCCGGTGGAGGCGCTGGCCTTGGACAGCCTTGACCATTGTAATGAAGGACAGAAGCAGCAGGCCAAGCACGACGAAATGCGGGTAATATTCCACAGCCAGGGGCTGTTGCTTGAAGGCTGGGTAGACGGCGAAAAGCAGGGCGGCAAACAGGGCCGGGCGGGGGTGTTGCGGCCAGATCAGGCGCAGCAGCCACAGCAAGAGCAGGGCATCCACGCCGCGCAGCAAGAGCAGCCCGGAGTAGTACAACCAGATGTGCTCGCCAAACAAGGCAGTCACGGCGGCGAAGATCCATGCCCCGAATGGGCGCACCCATTGGATGAAGTTAACTACTCCCCTGAATCCAGCCAGGTGATTTACGTAAATGAAGGGCCAGTCATCCGAATACAGGCTGAGGAAGGGGATGGCCAGGCCGAAGGACAGCAGGCATACCCACAGGATGGGCAATGGTAGACTGCGATCAGTTGGGCGAGGGAGTGACATCGGGAAAATTATATCCTTTTTCGGTTTCTTGATGTAAACTCAAACGAAGTTTGATTAATAATAAATTCACTGCAGAAAGGGAATAAACATAACTGATCCGGCAGTGCAACTAAAGGTCGCCTACCTGGGCGGTGGGAGCCGCAACTGGGCGCGCGTACTGATGCGCGACCTGGCTTGCTGCGCCGAATTGGGCGGAGAGCTGCGTCTCTACGATATAGATTTCGCCGCGGCTAAAATCAATGAAGAGTTGGGCAACTGGCTGCAGAAGCAACCTGGCGTGGTATCCGCCTGGCGCTACCGGGCGGTGAACAAGATCGAGACGGCGCTGGCAGGGGCTGACCTGGTTTTTGTTTCCATTCAACCCGGCTCGCTGGACGATATGGAGCACGAAATTGGCGTGGCCGAAAAGTTCGGGCTGTTCTTCCCGGTTGGCGATACTACCGGAGCGCCTGGCTTAATGCGCGGTCTGCGCGCCGCTATCACTTTCGCCGGTTTCGGGCAAGCCATCGCCGAACACTGCTCGCAGGCCTGGGTGATCAATTACACCAACCCGATGTCGGTATGCACGCGCACGCTGACGAAGGTCGCCCCGGGGTTGAAGGTTTTCGGCTGCTGTCACGAGGTGTTTAGCACGCAGCACATCCTGGCCGAGCTGGCCCAGGAATACCTGGGGCTGGAACACCTGCCAGAGCGTGACGAGATCCGCGTGAACGTGAATGGGATCAACCATTTCACGTGGATTGACCAGGCTGATTACCAGGGGCGCGACTTGCTGGCTATTGCTAACGAGCACATCCGTAAACCGGGGGTACAGCGGGTTTTCACCCGCCAGGAAGTGGAGGCCAGGGAATCTTGGTTCTTCGATAACCGGCAGATCAAGTACGCCTTGTTCGAACGCTACGGCATCCTGGCCGCGGCAGGCGATCGCCACCTGTCAGAGTTCGTACCGGGGTTTACGCACTCACCGGAGATGCTGTTCCGGTGGGGGGTCATCCGCACGCCGGTGTCTTACCGCAAGGGGGTGTGGGAGCAGAGCGGTCGTTTTGCCCGCGACATGATGGACGGAAAGATCGAAGTCGACCTGCACACCTCCGGTGAAGAGGCTGTGCGGCAGATCAAGGCTCTGGTGGGTTTGGGCGACTTTGTCACCAACGTGAATTTCCCCAACCTGGGCCAGGCCGCCAACCTGCCGGCCGGGGCTGTGGTGGAGACGAATGCCCATTTCAGCCGCAACCGGGTGCAGCCAGTCACTGCCGGTGAGCTGCCGCCCGGAGTTCAGGGCCTGATTTCCCGTCACATCAGTGACCAGGAATTGATCATCCAGGCGGCGCTGGAGCGGGATAAAGAGCTGGCTTTCCAGGCTGTGTTCAACGACCCGACCACCAACTTGCCTATTGACCGGGCGTGGGAGATGTTCGAGGAGATCGGGCTGCCGGCTAACTGGTAACCTGGCCGATAAACCCTTGCGAGCGAGTTATTGGCTCGAGCGGGCTTCCTGGATCCAGGCCAGCATGCTGCGCGTGCCTTCGCGAATCGAGTCGAAATCCCGGTTGGCCAGAGCTGCCCGGCTGACCAGGTGGCTGCCGATACCCAGGGCGCACGCCCCAGCTTTGATCCAGCGGGTGACGTTGTCCTTATTCACCTCCACGCCGCCGCTGGGCATCAGGCGCGACCAGGGCATGGGACCGAGCACGTTACGGATCAGCTCAGGATCGGGCGGGAAGATTTTAACGATCTCCGCCCCGGCCTCTTCAGCGGTCGAGATTTCGGTAGGGGTGGCCGCGCCGGGGATATAGGCGACTTTTCGCTTGTTGCAGAGGCGCGCCACCTCCGGGTTGAAGTTGGGGGCGACGATATAGTTGGCGCCATGCGCCAGGTACAGGGCGGCGGTGGGCGCATCTACCACCGACCCGACCCCCAGGATCAGGGTCGGGTGGTCTTTCTTGAAGAACTCAACCAGGCGAGCGAATACGGTCAGGGCGTCTTCCCCGCGGTTGGTAAATTCAACCACAGTAGCCCCACCGCTGGCGCAGGCTTCCACGATACTGCGGGCGGTCTCGAAGTCGGGGTGGAAGAACAGCGGCACCAACCCGCTTTTCAGGATGGTCTGGTAAACGGTTAGCCGGTCAAAAGAGCTCATGATCTTTTTATCCTTTTGAACACGTTAATTTTCTGTTTGGACACCCTTATGATGACAGGAAAGGCTGCCGGCTTTACGGCAGTACTCCGGCTCGCGCGGGTCGGCAGCCGGGCAAGCGCCGGTGACCGGGTCGGGCAGGATGCCTGAATTGGCTTCGAAGCAAGCTGCCGGGATAGGACGGGCAAAAACCACCTTGCTGGTCCACATCTGCCCATTTGCGGGGGTGAAAACCGCCATGCGGAAGGTAATCGAATAATAAGGCGGGTCAAGCATCAGCTTGTTAACCAGAGTCACCAGGCCGACGTTGGGCTGGCCGTCTGGAGAAGTCAGGGGTAAGGTGTAAGCCAGATGGTCCAGACCATCGTAAATCTGAAACTGGGCGGCGGCGGGTACCGGCTGATTGAACGTGTAAACGAAGGTGCAAGAGCCGATCGGGACGGTCAGTTGGATGGCATCCTTCACCCGCTTGTAATGCCCGGCATCCGAGGGCATTTTTGAGGTGACCAGGCCCAGGTTGGGTGAATCGCCGGGTACACACCAGGCGTCGAATCCATCCTGGAGGATGGCTGGGAGTGGGGTGGCGGTCTGAGTAGGGGTAGGTTCGAGGGTGGGGGAGGGGATGAAGGTAGCGGTGGGGGATGGCAAAGCGGTCTGGGTGGGGACGCCCGTGGCAGTTGAGGGTGTAGTTGGCGAAGGGGGCAGAACGGTGGGCGACGGCATCGGGGTGGCAGCCGGGGTGCAGGCGGAAAGAAGCAGGGCTGCCAGGAGGGTCAAAGCGGCGAAACGGGCAAAGCGAGGGCCGGTAAAGGCTTTGCACCAGGGGCAGTAAGGGTGGGTATCCATAAACGTGTTTTCTCCTGATGGGTCTTCCAGACTGGCAGAAAAGGAAGAGTTTTTGGATTATAACACGCACTCCTCCTGGTTTTTACTTTAACCGGTCGGCGAGACGCCAGACCAGGGCGCGGATGGCGCCTTCGATCGACTGGCGCACGCGCGGATCTTCATTTTGGCATAAATTGGCGGCCTGGTCGATCAGCTCGATCACCGCCGACCTGACCTCCGCCGGGAGTTTGCCAGTTTTCTTTACCAGCTTCAAAACGGCCGGGTCGCCTTGAACGATTTTCTTCAATTCTTCCACCAGTGGGTCATCCAACGCCGAGCGTGGCGTACCGACCAGGTCGTAAATCTCCGGGCCGAGCCGGGCGGCGATTTTACCCAGGTTGGCTCCGCGTGGCTGGTAGGCCCCACTCATGTAGCTGGAAAGCGATTGCTGGGTGATGCCGAGATGCTTGGCAAATTCCGTTACAGTAGCTCTCCGGCCACGCCCCTGTTCCCACTTTAGAAATTGCTAATTCAGCCAATCGGATACTTTCATGGTGTTGTCTATACCCTCATATTCATTTTATCCCCAACCTTTTCTATCATAACAACCTGTCTTATGGATTACAAGTGGGTTTGAACACTTAGTTCTGCCATTTTCGGGTAATCATAAGGGGGAAGGTTACGACCAATAAGGGTGTTTGACCTGTTGGCGCGGATTGAGAAACTACCACATTGGTGCGAATAACTTTCACCTCGTGAATGGCGGTCAGGTAATGCGGTTGTTCCAACGAATTTTTGTTAGTATAATGAATGTAGGCGTGAATATCCCACAAAAAGGGCTGGGTAACACGCACGGAGTGAGCAGGAGCTCCCAATGAGCCAATCGAAAGTCATAACGGTTTTTTCGGCCCGAAAGAGTTCCATTTGGTTACCGGTTCGTAGATGTACCTTGAATGAAACAATAAATATTGGTGAACGACCGAGATCCCCTTTTTTATCCGGAAAGCAAGTAGTAAATTAAGAAAAGGTGGCTGTTTTATAAAAAATCTAATGTTTTCTAGTAAAACAGTTCCAGCATACCCGTTTGGTATAAGTATCACAATCGGATTTTTAATTTTGATTTTATCAATTAGCGCGTGTTCTGCCGGTAATAAAAGTGTGGCCGGGTCGGAAGTTTCAGGAATAGACGTAACAAAGACTTATCAGGCTCAACTAAAAGTCCTCGTCGATCAAAAACATGCAGAGCTTACTGCAATAGCGCTGACCGATGCGCCCACGATAGCTGCGACGTTTACCCCTACGATGACAATGACGATTACCCTGACACCCACGATTACAACCACTCCAACTAATCAGCCGCCGAAAGGTGCTACACAAATATCACCCATCGATCATATGGTCCTGATTTATATTCCGGCCGGAACGTTTTTACAGGGCAGCAAACTTAATCCGAATTTTCCGCCAACGAGTGAAAACCCCCAAAGAAAAGTATACCTGGACGGCTATTGGATCGACAAGACACTTGTAACAAACGCGATGTACCGTAGTTGTATGGCTGCCGGCCAGTGCGATAAAATAATAAATAACGAATTAGAAAATAACAATTTTACCGCAGGGGGGGCTTTGGATCTTCCAGCAGTCTACGTCACCTGGTTTAACGCCCAAAAATATTGTAATTGGGTTGGCGGTTCTCTTCCTACGGAAGCTCAATGGGAAAAAGCGGCGCGGGGAAGTAAGGATGCGCGTAAATATCCGTGGGGGGATGAAGACCCTAACCCTTCTATGCTTAATTTTAACAACCTGCTGGGTTCAACTACCATTTCAGGAAGTTATCCCACCGGAGCCAGCCCTTACGGCGTATTGGATATGGCAGGTAACGTCCGCCAGTGGGTGGCTGATTGGTACCAGAGCGATTATTATACCGTTGCGCCTGACAAAAATCCCCCTGGGCCAGCCACGGGAACCAAGAAGGTGTTAAAGGGCGGCGGCTTTAATGATCCTGCAAATTATGTGCGCATTTCTTCTCGTCTGGCTCATCCCCCAAGTTCGCCAGGTTCTAACCGGGGATTCCGCTGCGTTCATCCATGAAATTAATTTTCTAAATCAGGGTCACTGTGAATTGCCGTGATAGGTCACCACATTTTGGGGTGTTATAACACTCCAAAATGTGGGTCTTTCTGCCCTGAATGCATCAAGAGAGCGTTTTTAAACGAAAATGCCGCCAGAAAAGTGGCGGTTACCCCTGAATGCGGTTTAAGGCGTTATAATCACTTTGTTCCATTCTGTTCCGCATTTTTCCAGGCCTTTCCCCTACCTGAAACCTTTATGAAATTCGTCCTTCGCTTTCTTGCTATCTTTATTATCACTGCCAAGCGCATGTTTGCCCAGCGTGGACTTGTACTGGCGACTACCCTGGGCATCATTTCTGCTGTAGCCCTATCGATGAGTATCCCAATCTATTCGGACGGGGTGTACCAGACCATTCTCAAATCGGCGGTAAGCCCTTCGACAGGCGACAATTCCCTAACTTTCCGGCCACCCTTTGCGTTCATGTACCGCTACGTGGGTGAATGGACTGGCCCGGTAAAGCTCGATCAGCTTCAGCCCATCGACGCCTACCTCTCCGGCCCGGTGGTGTCCGACCTGGGGATGAAATCCAAGCTTTTCGTGCGCTTCTTGCGGACGGATAATTTCAAGCTTTTTCCTGCCGATAAAGGGAATTACGACAGCACGGCCGAACCCCTCTCTTACGTCAATTTTGCCACGGTAAGCGATTTAGAAAAACATATCACCCTGGTGGAAGGTAGCTTTCCGGCCCCTGAGACAGCCCAATCCAGCGGGCCGGTTGACGTACTTTTCAGCGATGATACCGCCGCCAAGCTGGGGTTGCATTCAGGTGAGCTTTACGATGCTTTCATCGCCCGCGGCGTAGGGGCGGCTAAACAGGTGGTCACCCTGCGCGTGCGCATTTCCGGTATATGGAAGCCGGTTGATCCGGCCGATATTTACTGGTTTTACAGCGCCAGCGGGTTTGACACAACTCTGTTTGTGCCCGAAGCAACCTTGACCAACCGGGTTCTGCCGGTGCTGGACAACGACGTCAATCACGCGGTATGGTATTGGGTGATGGATGGAAGCAAGGTGCAATCAACCGAGGTCCCGGGCATGCTGGGGCGGATTGCGGCAACTCGCCAAAAAGCCATCAACCTGCTGAACGGCCTGCGCCTGGACCTTTCGCCGGAAGAGATCTTACAGGAATACCAGAGATCGGCGCAATCGCTAACCATCTATCTGTACGCCTTCAGCCTGCCGCTATTGATCATGATCCTGACTTTTATCAGCCTGGTAGTGGATATGGTGGTGGGCAGGCGGCGCAACGAGATCGCTGTGCTGCGCAGCCGGGGCTCGACCACCCTGCAGGTGTTGGGTATGGCGGCGATGGAAAGCCTGATACTCGGTGTGGGTGGTATGGTTTTGGGCACCCCGACAGCCCAGGTAGTGGCTCAATTCTTTGGGAAGACCAAGAGTTTTCTGGATTTTACTGCTGCTACCAGCATGCATACCCAGATAACGCTTTCGGCGGTGCGTTTTGGATTGGTCACGGTGGCTGTGGCCCTGGTGGCGCAGGTCATCCCTACTTTGAGCGCCAGCCGTTTTACAATCATCTCCTACAAGCAGGACCGTGCCCGCCAGAGCAGACCGCCGTGGTGGCGCAGGGTTGGGTTGGATTTCTTGCTGCTCATCCCGGCCGGCTACGGTATGTACTTATTGAATCAAGACCTACCGTTGGTGCCGGGCGGAAAACCGGCGTTGAGCGGCAGCCCTTTCCAAAACCCGCTGCTGCTGCTGGTGCCGGCCCTGGGGATTTTTGCAGTGACCTTGCTGCTGCTGCGCTTTCTGCCAATGCTGATGCGCCTGGTAGCCTGGTTTTTTTCACACACGCGCAGCGTCGGCATTCTGATGGCGGCGCGCTACCTGGGGCGCACATCGAGCGGTTATTCTGCCCCATTGGTATTGCTCATAATGACTCTCAGCCTGTCAACTTTCACATCAACCCTGGCGCAAACCCTCGACCATCACACCCACGACCAGACTTATTATAGTGTGGGCGCAGACATGAACGTGACGGAGTTGGGAGAGTGGCAAGGAGGAACAGCGGGTCCTCCAGGCGGGTCGTCGGGCTTCCAGGTTTCCAGCGACAGTTCCCAGGGTGATGATTCCACTACAGCCCCAAAATGGGTCTTTCTACCAGTGGCCGAACATTTGAAGGTGCCCGGGGTACAGGCCGCCGCCCGGGTGGCAGTCACCCCGGTGACGATAATCGCTGCGAACAACCAGTTTAAGGCTGTTTACGACGGTATCGACCGGATCGATTTCCCCAAAGTAGCCTTCTGGCGGCGGGATTTTGCTTCACTGCCATTGGGTAACTTGATGAACGAGCTGGCGCTGACCAGTGAAGGGGTACTGGTCTCGTCGGACGTGCTGTCTAACAATGGCCTGAAACCGGGTGACACGCTGAGGATCAGCACCTACATGTTTGATGAAACCAAGACCATGGATTTCAAAATCATGGGCGCCTTCAATTACTTTCCAGGTTGGTACCCGCAGGATGGACCGTTGGTGGTGGGCAACCTGGAATATTTCTTCGAGCAGGTCGGGGGCGAATTTCCCTATGACGTGTGGCTGAAAGTGGATCCCAAAGCTCCGGTCAAACCGATGCTGGAAGGCATCCAAAATCTTTATCACATGGTGTTGCGCGTCGCAGGTATCCACAGAAATATTAACCGCCGAGCAATTACTCCCGGAACGGCAGGGCTTTTTCGGGCTGCTTTCGGTTGGCTTTGCCGCCCTGGCTTTTCTAACTGTGCTGGGCTTTTTACTGTATGCATTGTTTTCTTTCCAGCGGCGCTTCATCGAGCTGGGCATGCTGCGCGCCATCGGGCTTTCGTCCAGCCAGATGCTGGTTTTCCTGGCTTCGGAGCTGGCTTTCCTGTTCCTGGTGGGATTGGGAGCCGGCACCGGTCTGGGCGTGTGGGTGAGCACGTTGTTTATCCCCCACCTGCAGGTGGGGAACGATATAGCCTCGCTCGTCCCGCCCTTCGTGGTGCGCGTGGACTGGGGTTCGGTGTTCCAGGTCTACATCCTGTTCGGGGGACTGTTCGTGGCTGCTCTGGTAGTGCTGGGAATGTTGTTGATGCGCATGAAGATCTTCCAGGCGATCAAACTGGGCGAGTCGGTCTAACATTATCGGACAGGCTCAGTAAAAGGGCAGGGTAATGGTCAATACCTCCTCCGGATGGTAGAGTTAGCCTTCCTCCACATAAAGGGCTGGCAATCGATTCGGCAATTGGCCGCCGTAATCGATATATAATCATCTGTATACGGATGAGGCTGTGTATATTCGATCGAGGTTATTTAAGAAACTGACAAATGGGTCGATCTTTGTGACTATTGGGTCGAACGGAAATAAGATTGAAGCTTCCGAGGAGTGAATAATGATAACGGTCGAAAAGATAGACACGTCCTCTAAAGCTCAAATCCGCCGCTTCGTGCGGGTGCCTTTTCGCCTGTACGCAAACGATGCTCATTGGGTACCGCCGGTGCTGATCGATAACGAGGCCCAGTTGGACAAGCAGAATTTCCCCTTCTACGAGCATTCCGAGGCGGATTTCTTCGTGGCGGTGCGGGATGGACAGGATGTGGGACGTGTGGCTGCCATCCATAACCGGCGCTTCAACCAGCACCACGCCACGCACAAAGCCCAGTTCTATTTCCTGGAAAGTGAGGACGACGCCGAGGTTATCCAGCGGCTGTTCGAGCGGGTATTTGAATGGGCGATTGCCCGCCAGTTGGACACAGTCATCGGACCAAAGGGCCTGGGTCCTTTGGATGGCTTCGGTTTGCTGGTGGATGGTTTCGATAAGCGCCAGATGATGACGATGATGAATTACAACCAACCGCACCTGCCGCGCCTGGTGGAAGGGTTGGGTTTCACTAAAGAGGTCGATTTCGTCTCATGTTTTACCGACAGCGCCACGTTTGTCTTTCCGGAAAAGGTACACCAGATCTCCGAAAAGGTGCAGCAGCACGGCACACTGCGAGTACAAAATTTTCACACCATCCGCGAGCTGAAGGCGTGGGCCGGGCGAATCGGGCAGGCGTACAACAAGGCTTTCATCAACAACTGGGAATATTATCCGCTGACCGAACGGGAAATTGCTTTCGTAGTTAAAAATCTGGAAACGATCGCTGACCCAGAGCTGATCAAGATCATCGTCCACGACCAGGATGTGGTGGGTTTCCTGTTTGCTTTCCCGGATGTGGCAGCCGCCTTGCAGCGTTCGGGCGGGCGGCTGCTGCCCTTTGGCCTGGCAGATATGCTGATCGAGATGCGCCGCACGGAGTGGGTGGCAGTCAATGCGGCCGGCGTCCTGCCTGAGTTCCAGGGGCGGGGTGGGAACGCCCTGCTTTATACGGAAATGGAGAAGGCCGTGCGTAAACGCAATTTCAAGTATGCCGCCCTGTACCAGGTGGCCGAGACGGCGGTTAACATGCGCCGTGACCTGGAGAATGTGGGCGGGATCAGGTATAAGAATCATCGGGTGTATACGCGGGAGATTTAACGACTAGAAATATTCCCCCTTGACAAATTTTATGTATATCGTATAATTACGATATAGGAAATAAGCAGTGGTAAAAGAGAACTCCACCATCCGTGTCCTAACCCCCGAAGAACAGCGACTGGCAAAGATGCTCAAAGCGCTGGGCAACCCGGTGCGCTTCCAGATCGTGCAGATTCTGGCCGAAAAGCAGGCCTGTATCACTGGCGAGATCGTCGAATTTACT
This sequence comes from uncultured Chloroflexia bacterium, assembly GCA_963820415.1. Taxonomy (GTDB): domain Bacteria; phylum Chloroflexota; class Anaerolineae; order Anaerolineales; family Anaerolineaceae; genus CAWFZT01. The sequence continues at coordinate 70,142 of CAWFZT010000012.1, forward strand.
ACCCTGGCCCAGTCAACTGTCAGCCAGCATTTGAAGGTGCTGCGAGAGGCCGGATTGATCTGTGGCTCGATCGAAGGCCCAGCGACCAGCTACTGCCTGGATGTTGACGGGATTAAACGGTTAAGGGAACGAGTGGGCGGATGGTTGCCTGACTGCTGCTGACGTGATTTTTTTTGCCCTATTATATCGTATTTATACGATAATAGAAGAAATGGAGAAAACATGGACAGCATATTCAATCTCATTGCAGATGCTCTGCTCAAAGTCGTAACCAGTTTCGCCCATAACTGGCCCTTCCTGGTGATCAGCATCGTAATTTCTGTGCTGTTGAGGCTTTATCTGGATGCGAATAAGACCTCGAAATTTTTACTACGACACCAGCGGGCAGGTGTACTGGGGGCTACCGCTGTAGCGGTGACGACGCCGCTATGTTCGTGCGGCACTACGGCCGTTGTCCTGGGTATGATGGCGAGCATGCTGCCGTGGGCGCCAATCGTGGCTTTTATGGTCGCTTCCCCGCTGACCTCGCCGGAAGAGTTGGTTTATTCGGCCGGCTTGTTTGGCTGGCCTTTCGCCTGGGCGTTCTTTATCTCTTCAATTCTCCTGGGTTTGTTGGGCGGGCTGGCAGCGGGAATTATAGAAAAGCGTGGCTGGCTGGCGAACCAGGCGCGCATGCGCGGAACGGGGGCTGCTGCTAAGCAGAGTCGCCCCTCAGCCTACCCTCTCACCCAAGGAGCGGGGGATGTGAGGCGATGGGCATTTTCTACAGTTGGCGGGCTGGCGATCCATCCAGAGGGCGGGAGCGGACGGCTTGATAAGGAAGGTGGGGTTGTTGAACAGAGAGCAGGTGGATGCGGGTGTGAAGAATCTGGCAAGGTAAGCTCGAAAAGCCAACGGGAAGCCGGTGACGGCAGTGGTTCGGGACCGGCACAGAAAAATCAACGGACACAGGTTGAAGAAGATGACTGTGGTTGCACCAAGGATTCAGCCCAGGTGGCGCCAGCTTGCGGCTGCGGAAATCCGTACGGGACGGCAGTCCAGCCTCAACCTTCTGGGTGCGGATGCGCCGCGCCTATATCACAGGCGCAAGGTAAGCCACGTGTGAGCTTACGCATGTTCTGGAATGAGCTTTTTACTACCGGAAAGCGTCTGCTGATCATGTTTGCCGGGTTCGCCTTCATCGGCTACCTGCTCAATGGGCTGATCCCAACCGCCTGGGTGGCGGCGGTCTTTGGCAAGGGCAATATCTACAGCATTCCCCTGGCGGCCACGTTAGGGCTACCGCTTTATATCAACACTGAAGGCTCACTGCCGCTGGTGCGAGCTTTGATCGATGGCGGGATGAGCCAGGGGGCGGCGCTGGCTTTCCTGATCACCGGGGCGGGAACCTCCTTCGGCGCCATCGCCGGGGCGCTGACTATCGCTCGCTGGCGTGTGATTGGCCTGGTAGTAGGGACGCTGTGGGTAGGAGCAGTGCTGGCCGGGACCCTTTATAACTTTTTGTTGGCAGCAGGACTGGTTTGAGCTTCCCCGAAGCTCGCCATCCTCTCATTTCAGCCGCCGGAAGGTATGTACCCGGCGGTTTTCATTTTTGACATCCTGTTCTGCAGCCTGCCGCCTATCAAAGATAGGGTAATCTTATGTTAACCAACCTGGTTGGGTACATCACCATATTTATTTTATCCTCATAATCGTTTAATACTCTTATTAGTTCCAGGTCGATAATTGAGATTGATATAATCATAATATATAAATGTTCTCTTTACGTTTAAGGAGAAGAAGGGTTTATTGGGAACTGCCGCGCTGGAACCCCAAAATCTGAATTCTTCTCCGGGGAATCCCACAGAGTCAGAAGAAAAGATGTTGGTAAAGCAAGCAGAAGGCATAACAGGCATATTTGCACACCTCTGCCGCGGCAGGGCTGTTTGGGTTTGGGACAAATAATAGAAATGAGATTCAGGTTCCTTTATAAAATCGAAAAATGTTCGCAAAGGAGAAGGATATGAGCAAATGGTTTAGATTGTCCGCAGTAATTGGCATGCTCAGCCTGGTGATGGCATGTTTGACACCCGCCTCTGCGGTAGTTCCAACGGTTACCAACGCACCTGCCCTGGTGACGGCTTCAACGGCTACGACTGCGCCGGCCGCCAAGAACAGTTCGCCGCTAACGCCTAAAGAGAGGGCCGCCACAAAAATGGCGAAAGCGACGCAGGACGCCCAATCGGCCCAATCAGACCAGCCGACCACGTCTGGTCCGGTAGCGCCTGTGCAACTCGGGTTGGTGAAGGATAAAATCAAACACATCATCCTTATCATGCAGGAAAACCGCTCGTTCGACGAGTACTTTGGTACTTATCCTGGAGCGGATGGCATCCCGATGCAGAACGGGGTACCCACTGTGTGCGCAACCGACCCCCAGACCAATACCTGTGTCAAGCCGTACCACAATCCCAGTGATGTCAATGCCGGCGGCCCGCATGCCGCAGCCTCGGCTAAGGCCGATATCGCCGGCGGGCAAATGAACGGTTTTCTCAAAACGTTCCGTAATGCGCAGAAAGCTTGCAAGAATCCGGATACGCCCGGCTGCGTCGCAGGACAAACGCCGGATGTGATGGGCTGGCATGATGCGCGTGAAATTCCTAATTATTGGAACTACGCCCAAGACTTCGTGCTGCAGGATCACATGTTCGAGCCGAACGCCTCGTGGAGCCTACCGTCACACCTCTTCATGGTGTCGGCCTGGTCGGCAAAATGCTCTTCCTCCGACCCGATGAGCTGCGTCAATGCCCTGAACGGCCCCAGCGGTTTGAACGTCTCGAAAAATGATTATGCCTGGACGGATCTGACCTACCTGCTGCATAAAGCCAATGTTACCTGGGGCTACTACCTCAGCGAGGGCAGCGAGCCGGACTGTGAAGACGACGCTATGCTTTGCTCCGCGCAGCCGCAAACCAAGGGTGTCCCCGGCATCTGGAACCCGCTGCCGGCTTTTGACACGGTCAAGCAGGATGGGCAGTTGGCCAACATCCAGGACGTGGATAAATTCTTGTCGGCGGCTAAAGATGGGTCGCTGCCGGAGGTTGCGTGGGTGGTACCCGATCAGACGGTCAGCGAGCATCCACCAGCTAAAATCAGCGTTGGGCAGGCCTATATCACCGGATTGATCAACGCTGTGATGCAGGGCCCGGATTGGAGCAGCACAGTCATTTTACTCTCCTGGGATGACTGGGGTGGTTTCTATGACAATGTCGTACCGCCAGTGGTGGACCAGAACGGCTACGGTTTGCGCGTGCCTGGATTGGTGATCAGCCCCTACGCCAGGAAGGGCTTCATCGACCACCAGACCCTGTCATTCGACGCCTATTTGAAATTTATCGAAGATGTTTACCTGAACGGGCAGCGCATTGACCCACAGACGGATGGGCGGCCTGACCCGCGCTCGGATGTGCGCGAGAATGCGACTCAGCTCGGCAACCTGTTGAGCGATTTCAATTGCATGCAATCGCCGCGGCCTCCGCTGGTGCTGCCGACCAATCCAAAGCCAGGCCCGGCCTCGATCCCTGGGTCGTAGGATGTAATTGGTGAGTGAGTCAGGATGGGTAGGAGATCAAAACTGGCAGGATGCGGGATTTAATGTCGTCGCGCACGCTGCGGAAAGCGACCATCTTTTCAGCCTGGCTGCCCTGAGCTTCGGCCGGGTCGGGAAAGCCGATGTGCAGGCGTTTGCCTTGGCCCAGCCACACCGGGCAGTTCTGGTCGGCGTCGTCGCACAGGGTGATCACCAGGTCAAAAAACTCACCTCTGAAGCGCTCGACAGACTTGGAGAAGCCCTGGTGAGGGATGCCAATTTCTTGCAGAGCCTGGACTGCCAGGGGGTGGACAAAGCCGGATGGTTGGGTGCCGGCGCTGGAGGCGGACCATTGGTTGCCAAGCGAGCCGTTCACAATAGCTTCGGCCATCTGTGAGCGGCAGGAGTTGCTGGTACACAGGAAGAGAACACGATGCCGGGTGGGTAAGTGGGAGTTATCCATTAATTTTACCTGGGTAAAAAGATTTCTGTTGTCATTTTACTCACTGGCGAACTGCATATCAAGGGCGCGTACAATAAATCCCAATCTTACAGATGAATCTTGCCTGGAGGTTGGTTCGCTGTTCGAGCTTGCGTCTTGCAGGCGGCCAGGCTATCAGACCGGTCGGTGCAAGCGGCGCTCATTCCAGTTAAGAAACCCCCACCCTACCCTCCCACGGAAGGGGAGGGATTAAGGGAGAGGGCTACCCTATATCTTATTTCTTGTTTTTAAGGGAAATAAATGATATAGTGTTTTTATAACCTTTCCCCAAGCGGTTGGCGGGGGAATGGAACAGGAGCAGGTATGACTACGCTGGCAAATTCCCTGGGAATAACCATCCTATATGCGACATTTCTAGGCATCGGCGTCATCTATGCTGTGCTGATCCTGATAGGGGCCGGCCTGCATGATATCCACCTGCCCGGCATTCATATCCCCGGTTTCGACCTGCATGTCGATGGCCACGATATTGGCGTCGGGCACGATGTTAACGTGGGGCACGTGGATACTGGAGCCGGGGTCGATAGTTCCACGGTCAAGGTGCCCTCACTTTCACCAATCACCGTGGCCAGCTTCGTAACTGCCTTTGGCGCTTTCGGGCTGATCGCGCTGGGCCTGTTCGACAGCACCAGCCGGGGCAGCCTGGTGTGGGCAGGGTTAGGCGGTTTTGTGGTGGCGCTTATCGCCCATTTTGCCTTCGGGTATTTCCTGATCGCGCCGCAGGGCTCGTCAGAGGTCAGGTTGCAAGATTTCCCCGGGATGCAGGCAGAAGTGATTACGCCCATCCCGGTAGGCAGCGTGGGTGAAATTGCCTTCGTGTCGCAAGGCGGGCGGGTGACCTATACTGCCCAATCGTCCAACGGCGAGGCGATCCCACGCGGGGCGACAGTGGTGGTTGAAAAAGTGATTGGTGGTGTAGCGATGGTGCATATCCTTGAAAGGAGTCTCTCATGAGTTCCGCTGTTATTAGCATCCTTTGCTATTTTCGCGCTGTTTTTCGTTATCCTGGTCATGGCGATGGTCTATTCGGGCCGGTATAAGAAAGTTGGCCCTAACGAAGTGCTGATTATCTCGGGACGCGGCACCCAGGTGCTTGACAGTACTACGGCGAAAACCTACCGGCGCACCTTCCGCGTGGTACGCGGCGGCGGTACGTTCATCTGGCCTGTGCTGGAGCGCATCGACCGGCTTTCGCTGGAGTTGATGACGATCGAAATCGTCACCCCCAACGTGTACACGCTGCAAGGCGTGCCGGTCACGGTAGACGGCGTGGCGCAGGTCAAAATCGGCTCGGACGACGTTTCCATCGTTACCGCGGCCGAGCAGTTTCTCTCCAAGAAAACCGATCAGATCCAGAACGTGGCCTTGCAGACGCTGGAAGGCCACCTGCGCGCTATCGTGGGGGCGATGACCGTAGAGGAAATTTATAAAGACCGGGATAAGTTCGCCCAACGGGTGCAGGAAGTTTCGGCGCTGGATATGAAGAACATGGGCCTGACCATTGTTTCGTTCACGATCAAGAACATCCATGATGAGCAGGGTTATCTGGACGCCCTGGGCCAGGCGCGCATTGCCGAGGTCAAACGGGATGCCACTATTGGGCAGGCTAACGCCCAACGGGATGCTACCATCCAATCAGCGGTTGCCCGCCAGCAAGGTGAGACGGCCAAGTTCATAGCCGAAACCAAGATCGCCGAGGCGCAGAAGAACTATTCGGTGCAGAAAGCTGCCTACGACGCCGAAGTCAACCAGAAGAAAGCCGAGGCCGAGCTGGCCTATCCGCTGCAGCAGAACATCACCAACCAGCGGGTGAAGGAAGAGGAAGTTCAGGTCGCCGTAGTTGAGAAGCGCAAGCAGATCGAGGTGCAGCAGCAGGAAGTGATGCGCCGCGAGCAAGAGCTGGATGCCACAGTCCGCAAACCGGCCGAGGCCGAGCAGTTCCGCATCCGCACCCTGGCCGAGGCCAAGAAATACCAGCTCGAAGTGGAAGCTCAAGGCCAGTCGTCGGCGGCGCGCAGCCTGGGCATGGGTGAAGGTGACGGCAACAAAGCCCGCGGCCTGGCGCAGGCAGAAGTGATCGAAGCGCAGGGCCTGGCCGAAGCGCTGGCGACGAGTAAGAAAGCCGAGGCATGGCAGCAGTATACCCAGGCGGCCATCCTTCAGCAAATATTGGATAAGCTGCCCGCCCTGGCCAGTGCGATTGCCCAGCCGTTGTCTAAGATGGATAAGATCGTCATCATCAATACAGGCGGAGATAATAACAGCGGGGCAGGCGCATCCAAGGTGACCCGGGATGTAGCGGATACCATGTCGCAGCTCCCGGCAGTGGTCGAAGCGTTGACCGGGTTGAACATGATCAACCTGTTGAAGAACCTGCCGGGGGTGAAGGCAGCCTCAAACGGTGAGGATGTGAAACCTCTGGTTCAGGGGCCGGCGCAGGAGCCGCCAGAAACCATGAAACCAGCCGCATAAACAGAGAAGAATTTACCACAAAGGGCACGAAGTTCACGAAGGATTATCCGATACTTCGTGCCCGATAAGGTGAGGGGAGTAGGCAGAGGAACGTTATTCTGCGCCCTGAACTCTCCCCCTGCGTCCAGAGTTCCACGGCTTTAATCGATTGGGTTTTACAATGATTGAGTAATGCTTGAACCTGGCAGGTGCCAATGGTGATTCGGCCATGATTTATCGGTCTTAAAGGCAATTTCTATCTCGTGATTGGGTAGAAAATTGCTGGTGAAGTATTGGTAGGACTGTTTCCGGTCTTCGCCCCCTTCGACCGTAAAGAGCAACTGCTTACAAAATTCCGCAATATCTAGAATTATCCGTTCGTAGCGATAATAGGCAAGGGCCGCTAGATCAAGGTCCACCGGGCCGTAACCCCGATAAAAAAGGGCTTCTTCCAATGCGCTGTTCCATACCGTGCTACCACCTACCATTGCCAGATCTTGCTCTTTGGGGGCCAGGATGGGGTTGTCCCAATCCACAATGTACAGGGAATCGTTTGCGCCAAGCAGGAGATTGCCGGCGTGAATGTCGGAATGGCATAAAACCAGTTGCGGGGACCGGGCTTGCAGACCGCGGCCAAGTTGGTCGGCACGGGCAACGAGCGCATCGATCTCCATCCACCTGGACCGCATAAACGCAGCCAATTTTGCAGCAGTCGGGTCATCAAAAGTGGTTTTCTCGGCCTGGGCCTGGAAGGCCTTTACCAATTCACGATAATGTGGAGAATAGGTCTCGTGCTGGATGAGCCTGGCGAGATCCGGCGGTAGCCGAGTCGTATGAATGGCTTTGAGGGCTGCTCCAAAATCCACCCACTGGGGATCCGACAAGGCCACCTCGTACCCATTTTTGCCCTCGATGAACGGGTAAAGGATCATTTTGTAGGCATCCAAGCTGGCCCATCGCTCTTGGGCTCTTGTCTCCAATGGAGCAATGATCGGTTGGATGCCCTGGGCTTTGAGGAACAGGGGCAGGGTCACGGTGATTTCATCGAAGCCACCTTTTCTTAGCTTCAAGAAATACGCCATTTTATCCACGCTGTCGATGCGATAGATTGCCGTGTTCACATCGGCGCCCAGTGGGAGAAAAGTCACCCGGGCGACCTGCAGACCATAATCATCCTGCAAGCGGGAGAGGATAAGGTGGTCTACCAGGGCAGGTTTTTCAAGCATGGGTACGTATCTTCATAATTCAGGTAGGAAAGGTACCGAAAATGTCATTTTCATTATAGCGGAATTCTTTTGCACTGGTAGAATCCAAACCTTGCGAAACATATTTGTCAAATAAAAGTCCTGGCGCACAGCGCAAGGGTACCGAGAGAAAGTTTACAGGGGAGAATGGGACAAATGGGATAAAGACCCGCCCAGGTTCTACAGTTAGCTCGAGCCAAAGTCTTCGAGGGTATAATAATCCCATGCAGTGGATCAAACGTCCATTCTTAAAAACGGTCTTCCGTTTCATTTTCACCATCCTGGTCGTAGCCGCCTTCACCCTGGCGCTGTGGGTTTTCAGGAAGTATATCAGTATCCAGGTAATTGCCTTGTTGTTCATACTGCCGGTGCTGTTGAGCACGCGCCTGTGGGGATTGGCGCCGGGTATCCTGGCAGCACTGCTATCCTTCCTGAGTTTTAATTATTTCTTCACCCAACCCTATTTCACTCTGATGGTTCGTCAAACCCAGGATTTCCTGGCGTTGATCGTATTCCTGATCATTTCGGTGGTGATCAGCCAGCTCCTGGGCCAGGACCTGGAAAGCATCGCCGCGGCGACTGCCCGTGAGCGTGAGGCAACGCGCCTGTACGAATTGAGCGTCGCCCTGGCGGGGTTGATGAACGACCAGGAAATCGCCCAGATCCTGGCTGAGAAAATCTGCGAGACCTTTTATGCCGAGAAAGTGGCGGTGGACCTGTACGACGGCCTGGCAGCGGTCACCTTTGGCTGCCCTCCAAACCCGGACCAGGGCAGCAAGAATCCCAAACCTGATCAGATTTTTCCCCTGGCAACCGTGCGCGGGCAGTTGGGCACAGTGAACCTGTGGCGCAGCGCCGGGCGGCTAAGCCGGGCAGAAGAGCGGCTGCTGAATACCTTTACCAGCCAGGGCGCCCTGGCCATCGAGCGCGCTCGCCTGATCAAGACCGAAAACCGGGCCACAGTGTTGGAGGAAAGCGACCGGCTGAAAACCTCCTTATTGAATTCTGTCTCGCACGAGCTGCGCAGCCCATTGGCCACCATCAAGGCCTCGATTTCGAGCCTGCGCAGCGGGATGGTGGATTGGGACACGGATGCCCGCCAGGAATTGATGACCGGCATCGAGGAGGAGACCGATCACCTCAACCAGCTTGTCGGTAATCTGTTGGATATGTCGCGGATTGAAACCGGCGCTTTGAACCCGCAACGTAAGTGGAACTCACTGCGCGAAATCATCGGCGGCGTGCTCAAGCGCATGCATGTGGATGTGCAAAAACACCACATCCTGGTGGATATCCCAGCGGAGATCCCACCCGTGCCGGTGGATTACATCCAGATGGAGCAGGTGTTCACCAACCTGATCAGCAACAGCGTCAAATATGCCCCTCCCGAAACGAAGATATTCATCGCCGCCCGGCTGCAGAACGACCAGATGCTGCTGGTGCAGGTCAGCAACGAGGGCCCGCATGTCACCGAAGAAGACCTGGGGCGGATTTTCGATAAGTTTTACCGGGTGACGGCTGCCGAGAAAATTACCGGCACCGGCCTGGGGTTGTCGGTGTGCAAGGGCATCATCGAGGCGCACGGTGGAAAAATTTGGGCAGAAAATGCGCCGGGGCGTTTCATTTTCAATTTCACTTTGCCGGTGACCTGGGAAGGTATGTACCCGCACATCCCAGAGGAGGCCTGACGTGCAGCCGCACATCCTGGTGATCGATGATGAGCCTCAAATCCAGCGGGCGCTGCGCACGATACTCACCGCCCGCCAGTTCCGGGTGAGCGTGGCCAGCCGGGGCAATGAGGGCCTGGCCCTGGCAGCCGCCCAGCCCCCAGACGTGATTATCCTCGACCTCAGCCTGCCGGATATGGACGGGTTCGCGGTATGCGAGCAGCTTCGACAGTGGACTCAGGCGCCGATTATTGTGCTTTCGGTGCGTGACAGCGAGCGGGACAAGGTGGCCGCCCTGGATAAGGGCGCTGACGATTACCTGACCAAACCCTTCGGCATCGAAGAGTTGCTGGCGCGGGTACGCGTGGCGTTGAAGCATTCCGCCCAGATGATGGGCACCAGCCACACGATCATCAACGCTGGCCCAATTACCATCGATTTGCCGGGACATATCGTTACCCGCGAAGGCATCGAGGTAAAGCTGACCGCCACTGAATTCAAGCTGCTGGCCTACCTGGCGGCTAACGCCGACCGGGTGCTGACCCACCAGGCGATTCTGACCCACGTATGGGGCAGCGCCGACGCCGACCACACGGAATATTTGCGGGTGTACGTGGGGCAAATTCGCAAGAAACTGGAAGATAATCCGGACCAGCCCAGGTATCTGCTGACCGAGCCAGGGGTGGGGTACCGGTTTTTGACGAACGATTGAATATCCTTATAAATTTTTTATAGCATTGGCCGCTTATTTTTTATTACCGTTTTACGGCCGTTGATTACAATCTCCTGTAATGAAAATACAGGAGATTCTTTTATGGCGACTCATCCGATACCTGTTGAAAAATCGGTAGAGCAAAAGCCAGAACGGCTGCTCGACCAGGAAATCATTTACCCGGCAAGTGGAGAAAACCCTGCTTTTCTGGCTGAGATCGACAGCCTGGCGGCCTGGCGAGAGTTTCGCCGCCTGGTGGTGGTGATCCCTGACCAGGTGACAGACCCGGTGCAGTTCAGCCGCGCTGTCCGCAACCTGGCGCTGCCGGGCCAAAAGACGGTGGTGCTGGTAATGCTGGTAAACCAGCCGGATGACGAGTTGGCAGGACAGCGCCAGCTTGTCACGCTTTCTTCACTGGTGAACGATGCACGGATTAAAGTACAAACCGCGATCGCCTGGGGTAAGTCGTGGGAAAAATCCCTGAGGAAGATGACACTGGCTGGAGATCTTATCGTTTGTCCGGCGGAAACCACCCTCGCCAGGGGACTACGCAAACACGAAATGCTCAGTGAAGCCTTGAGCCGCTCGCTGGCGGTCCCGGTGTATATCCTGCGGGGGTTTTTCCCCGAAAGCAGCTCAAGCGGGCGGGTAATCTGGAAGAGGCTGCCTTTCTGGGTGATGATCATTGCCATCTTCGCTGGCTTTTTTGAATTTGAGGCAGTCAGCGACTTGATCGATAAGGGTTGGCCAGGACAAGTGCTGACCATCATTTTATTATTAATTGAATTTGGTTTTATTTACGTTTTGGCTTCTTTAGCCGGATAGGTGGATATGGCAAAAAAAGTAGATTCTCCCCTGAGGGGGAATATTCAGGGTTTGGGCAGTTATAAAGCCGTGGATGACCTCATCCATGAAGAGTACCGCACGCAACAGGCTCTGCTTGAGGCGCAGCCGACGTTGGTGAAGCGTTTTCTGGAGGGGCAGGCGCGCAAATTGGCCGAACTCGATCCAGAAGAACCAGATGCAGGCCAGCTTCAACCTGCCGGACAAAGTCATCCTGCCCGGGCCGGGCGAGAAAGCCGGCGTCCTGGTGCCCGTTCCGGCGGAATACCGCGAACAATGGCTCGGCAGCGTTATCAACCGGCTGACCCGCGCAGACGTGCGCTATGTCCTGCGCCAGCGCCTTTCGGAGTTGGAAGAAACCGCTGACCCGGCGGTAGCGGCCAGCGCCCGGTTGATCAAGCATGCCACGGCCCTCTATATGGTGCACGAAATGCTGCCTTCGGGCCGCACGGTGGTCTACCAGACCGGCGAAGACGAGGAAATTCCCACCTTTCCGGTGGCGGATAAACGCAGCTTGGCCTCGGCCATCACCCAGTCCAGCGATGCCATCGTTGAGGAATCCACAGAGACAGAAAAACGCGGTGAGCTGCAGACGCCCTTTGTGCCCTACGCCCGGTGTTTTTACCTGCCGCAGTGGGTGGCTTTCGACGAAGCCTGCCATTTGCTGGTCAAATCGACCGGCGAAGCCGAAGCCTACCTGGCTTCCATGCAGTCCTTCCTGGGCGTCCTGCATGCGGCGGTTTCTATAGCGTCCTACATGATGGCCGACGCGCTCTACCAGCAGAAACGCTACGGCATGCTCGGCCAGTTGATCAACCAGGGCCGGGCGCTGGCCATGTTCCAGGCGGAGGATATGATCCGCGTCATCAAGCAGCGCGCCGCCTCCCACGACCTGAACCGCGGCCTCAGCCTGAGTGTGCCTTATTTTGACGACCAGGCCCTCGAACTCCACACACGGGATTTCGAAGTAATCCCCTCCGGGCGGATCATGTTCGTGCCAGCTTTTGTGGTGCGGGCTTCCCGCGAGGAACAGGCTAAAGTGGCCCAGGATACGCGCCTGAGCCCCTCTACCCGTAAATATTTACTGAACGAACTCAAGCATCTCGAACAGGCTTTTATTACGACATCAAAATCCTGAACGAAGCTTCACGATACACCAAGGATTCTCTATGGTTTTTTCAATCTTACTTCTAGCGGTAATCATTTTCCTCTCTTATAAGGCTTCTCCTAAAGAAAAGAAAGAACACGCCCACGTGCACGGCGCCGGGCAGATCGGGCTGTTGGCGGCGGTGGCGCTGTTTGGGGTCGATTATTTCACCTCTTTCTATTACGGTGCGGGAGAAATGATGAGCGCTTTGCACCCGTACGGGCTGCAGAAATATGGTTATATCGCCGCGGGTGTGATCGCCTTCGGCAACCTGGCGTTTGGAGCGCTGTACATGTATTCGTTGGGGGTGTTCAATGAAGGCGGCGGCTCGTATACCGCCTCGATGCGCTACCTGGCGCCGACCCTCAGCCTGGTCGTAGCAGTCACCCTTATTCAAGATTACGTGCTGACCATCGTGGTCTCAGCCCTGTCAGGTGCCGACCAGTTCCTGTCGATCATCAACGCCTACGGCGTCACCTGGTTGTGGCATTTTGCTATTGGGGCCTTGTTGGCCTTCGTCACCTGGTTCATGACCATCCGGGGCAGGGGCGAATCCTCCAAATTTGTCTTTACTATGCTGAGTGTATTTGTCATGCTGACGATCATGATCGCGGTTGGGTTGGTGATCGCCAACCTGAAAGGTGTACCGGCGGCTGCCACCGAAGGGGTAATTACGACACCCACCATCGCCCAGGCGCTGATGCATCTGCTGACCGCTTCGATGAAAGGCATGGTAGCGCTGACCGGCCTGGAAGCCATGTCCAACGGCATCCAGTTCGTGATCGACGAGGATTTCAGCCTGGTCAAATGGGGCAAACAGAAGCTGCCCAAACTTAACAAACTCTGGCATTTCTACAGCGGAAAATCCGGGATTGGCCGCATGGTGCAGACGGCTTTCCTCTTTTACGGCGGCATCACTACCTTCTTCCTGACCTTTTTCTCGATCCGTTTCAACGTCTTCGATGGCACGTTAGGAAAGACGCTGGTTGGCAACCTGGCTTATATCGGATTCAGCTTATTTCCTGGCGGCACCTTGCTGTATTGGGCATACCAACTGCTGGCAGTCCTGCTGCTGGCGGGGGCTTCGATGACCGCCCTCCAGGATGCGCAAGCCACCGAATGGCGGGATGTTTCGATCGGGGAAATCCCCGAGATTATCGTTTACCGCGACCGGCGCGGCACCTTCACCCGTTCGGTGACCATTACCTTTGGGATGGCAGTGCTAATTATGTTCCTGGTACACGGTCAGACGACAATGGCAGTACCCTATTATGGGGTTGGAGTATTCATGCCGATCATGGTCATGGGCATGGCGATTCGCCAGCATGTGCTCAAGCATTTTACCGGGTGGGCGCGCAAGTGGGGAGCCTTTGGAGCTACCTTTGCTGGCGTTCTCTCCGGGGTAGTGTTCGTCATGCAGATCATCGGCAAATGGTCGGAAGGCGGTTGGGTGGTGTTGATCTCCTTCAGCACCCTGGCCCTGCTGGCGCACATGATGCTGCTTTCACCGCTGGGTTACCGCGAGCCGAACCAGATCCACCGCATCGTGCGTAAGAAGGCCCGCGTGCAGGGGCACATGGCTTCGATTGTCGAATGGCAATCCCTGAGGATGCAGGAATACCGTTACGCTATTTTAGTGGCAGTCAGCCGCTTTTTTGAGCTGTTCGGAGTTCGCCGCCCGGTGCGGTACGAGTTGCCGGTGGAGTTGGGAGATTACGAACGAGCCATTCACGCCAGCCTGGATAGTGAAGAATCATTCCTGGCGCCTTACCTGACCGGGGACAACGAGCCGCGCCTGGGTGGTAAACCCAATGAGACCGCCTTGCCCGATTCCACCCAGGTCTAACCTGGCGTGTCAAGTAAGCCAGTAAATAGAATGCCTTCCTCACCGCTCTATGCGCTGCGCAGGTCGGAGGTCTTCGAGGCGCTAGAAACCAGCCCCGCCGGTCTTTCTGGGCGCGAAGTCGAACAGCGCGTCGATCTTTACGGGCGGAACATCCTGGAAGAGTCGCAGCCCCGGCCGGCCTGGCGCAGGCTGCTGCAGTATATGATCCATCCGATGGCGCTGCTGTTGTGGCTGGCGGGCTTGGCGGCCATGCTGGTCGGGCGCCTCGAGCTGGGGGTGATCATATGGATGGTGGTGCTGGTCAACGCCAGTTTTTCTTACTGGCGTGAGAACCGCGCCGTCAAGGCGGTGGCGGTTTTGAAAGAGCTGCTGCCGGTGTATACGCGGGTCATCCGCGAGGGCAAGGAAATGAAAGTCCCTGCCAGCGAGATTGTACCGGGCGACCTGCTGTCGTTGGCCGAGGGGGATAACGTGCCGGCGGACGCGCGCCTGGTGGAAGCTTACGGGCTGCGCACGAACAACTCGAACCTGACTGGCGAGACGCTGCCGGCTGCCAGGAACCAGGATGCCTCGCTGCGCAGCGACGTGAGCGAGCTGGAACAGCCTAACCTGGTGTTTGCCGGGACTTCGGTGGTTTCGGGCACGGGGAAAGCGGTGGTGTACGCCACTGGCATGCTGACCCAGTTTGGGCGCATTGCCCACCTGACCCAGACCATGCGCGAAAGCCCCAGCCTTTTACAGCTCCAGATGGAGAAGATCAGCCGTTATTTTTCTGTTGCGGCGGTTATTCTGGCCCTGGTAGTCTTTGCTGTCGCCATCCTGGACGTGGGCTTTGTCCCTCACGAAGCTTTCCTGCTGGCAGTCGGCATCCTGGTCGCTATCATCCCGGAAGGATTGGCCCCGACGGTCACCCTGACCCTGGCGATGGCTGTCCAACGCCTGGCCCAGAAAGGCGTGCTGGTGAAGAAATTATCCGTGGTGGAAACGCTCGGGCTGACTTCGGTGATCTGCACCGATAAAAGTGGCACTATGACCCAGAACCAGATGACCGTGCGCAGGTTATGGGTGGCTGGAGTGCGCCTGGATATCTCTGGAGTGGGCTATAACCCGGAAGGAGAAATTGCCCCGGTGGAGTACAGCAAGCAAGGGGTAAAGCCGGTCGACCTGGAAGAGCTGTGTAAAGCGGCCATGCTGTGCAACAATTCGCGGCTTACACCGCCCACCCCCGAACAGCCGCGTTGGACCTGCCTGGGCGATCAGACCGAAGCGGCCCTGCGAGTGCTGGCGATGAAAGGCGGTCTGAAGGAACGGGAGCTGGCCCAGGCATACCCGCGCGTGCATGAACTGCCTTTCGATGCCCGCCGCAAGCGCATGGCAACCATCCATACCTGGCAGGAGGGCAGGCTGGCCTTCGTCAAAGGCGCTCCCAGGGAAGTCTTGCAGTTGTGCACGAGTATCCAGAAAGAGGGAGAAATCGTGGCGCTGGATGAGCTGACACGGGCAGCCATACTGGCAACCAACGATGACTTCGCCCGTTCGGCGCTGCGGGTGCTGGCCCTGGCCAGTCGCCAGCTTCCCAAACGCAGCGGGGCTTACTCACCCGAAAACGTTGAACAGGGTTTGACCTTCCTTGGCCTGGCTGGGATGATGGATCCGCCCCGGCCGGAGGTCGCCCAGGCTATGCAGGTTTTCCGTTCAGCCGGTATCCGCATGGTGATGGTTACCGGCGATTACGGCCTGACCGCCGAATCGGTGGCGCGGCGCGTCGGCATGCTGTCTGGATCCTCGCCGCGCATCCTGACCGGGGCTGATCTGGAGGGGATGAGCGACCAAGAATTGCAGGCGCTCTTGGACGAGGAAGTGATCTATTCGCGCATGGCGCCGGAGCATAAGCTGCGCCTGGTGGAAGCATTCCAGGCGCACGGAGAGGTGGTTGCGGTGGTGGGGGATGGCGTCAATGATACTCCAGCCTTGCGTAAATCTGACGTGGGGATTGCCATGGGCATCACCGGCACCGATGTGGCCAAAGAGGCGGCGGATGTGATCCTGGTGGAGGATAATTTTGGCTCGGTAGTGGATGCCATCCGGGAAGGGCGGGCGGTGTACGATAACCTGCGCAAGTTCATCACATACATCCTGGCTTCCAACGTCCCGGAAGTGCTGCCCTTTATCCTGACCGACTTGCTGCGCCTGCCCCTGGCGCTGACCGTTGTACAGATCCTGGCGATCGACATGGGCACTGATTTACTGCCCTCTCTGGCGTTGGGCATCGAAAAACCTGAGCCAACTGTGATGGGCCGCCCGCCTCGTCGCCGCAGCCAGTCGCTGCTGGATGGGAAACTCTTGCTGCGTTCGATGGCCTGGCTGGGTGGAATCGAAACCCTGTTGTGTTACCTGGGCTTCTTTTTAACCTACCAACTGGCAGGATACTCTATAATAATAGGAGGGCCGGCGGCGGTTGCCGCGGCGCCCAGGACGGTCTACCTGCTGGCGACGACTGTTTTCTTTGCCGGGGTAGTGGCCTGTCAAGCGGGCAACGTGCTTGCCTGCCGTTCTGAGACGAACGGTGCCCGCCGGCTGGGAGTGTTCAGCAACCCTTACCTGCTGATGGGAATCGTGTGCGAGGTAGTGCTGATCGTGATCACCATTTATATCCCGCCTGTGGCCAGTAAATTCGACCACTTGCCTCTTCCACTATTCTATTGGGTGGGGTTGAGCCTGTTTGCCCCCATTCTATATGCCCTGGAAAAGGGCCGTAAATTCCTGGTATACAGGCTGACGCATAAATCGGTTCACTGGGAATTACCACGAGGATCACCAGATTTTAGGGTTTGAGTGTGCGTACGCACGCTCAAACCCTAAAATCTGGGTTCTTCTATATCATCCAAGGAGTCAGTGTTATGAAAGTGATCATCATGGGTTGTGGTCGGGTGGGACAGGAGGTCAGTCGGCTGTTGGTAGAAGGCGGTAACCAGGTCACAGTAATCGATGACAACCCGGTTAACCTGGAACACCTGGGCTCGAATTTCCCCGGCAAGAAAGTGCGCGGGGTAGGTTTTGACCGGGATGTGCTGCTTTTGGCCGGGATCGAGAATGCGGACGCTTTTGTGGCCACCAGTCCCTCGGATAATATCAATATTGTAGCGGCGCGCATCGCCCGCAATATTTTCCATGTCCCTCGCGTAGTGGCGCGCCTGTACGACCCGCGCCGGGCGGAAATTTACCGGCGCCTGGGGCTGGTAACGATCTCAATGACCTCGTGGGGGGCGCAGCGCATCAACGAGCTGTTGACTCACACCAACCTCGAGCCGATGTTTTATTTCGGCCGAGGCGAGGTCAGCCTGGTGGCAATCGAAACACCTTCGCACCTGATCGGTCGTACGGTCAGCCAGGTGACGGTGCCAGGGGAGGTCAATGTAGTGGCGATTACTCGCCTGGGAGAGGCGCTGATGACCACTCTTGGCACTGAATTGAACGAAGGCGACCTGCTGTATTTCGCCGTGCTGGCTTCGGCCATGGAGCGGTTCGAAATCCCTGCTGGGCTTGTGAAAAGGAGTGAAGCAATGTTTGTGATCATCGTCGGTGGTGGAAAAACGGGTTCACACCTGGCAGCCGATTTATTGAAAGAAGGCCATAAAGTCAGGGTAATCGAAGGGCGTGAAGATGTGCTTGAACGCCTGCGCAGTGAGCTGTCCCCCGAATTGCTGGTTGAAGGGGATGGCAGCTCACCGGTAGTGCTGGAAAAGGCCGACATCGCCCACGCCCAGGTGCTGGCGGCCGTCACCGGCGAGGATGAGACCAACCTGGTGATCACCACGCTGGCGCGCTTCGAGTTCAACGTGCCGCGGGTGATTGCGCGGGTGAACAACCCTAAAAACGCCTGGCTGTACACCCCGGAGATGGGGGTGGACGTGGCGCTCAACCAGTCAGACATCCTGGCGCACCTGATCGCCGAGGAAATGTCGCTGGGCGATATGATGACTTTGCTGAAGCTGCGCAAAGGGGAATACTCGGTGGTGGAAGAGAAGATTCACCCTCACTCGGGAGTGGTCAACAAGCCTTTGAGCGAATTGAAGATACCGGTGGAATGTGTGATTGCCGCTATTATCCGCAAGGGCAAGCTGGTCATTCCGCATGGCGATACGCTGCTGCTGGCCGCGGATGAGGTGGTGGCGGTGGTGCACTCGACCCAGGTCAAGGAGCTGGCCAGGGCGCTGGCGTAGGAAAGGTTATAAATTTGGACACCAACTATCTCATTAGTGTGTTACAATAAAATTACTATGCGGTATGTTCCGCTATGGTATGGGCCGGTTTTCATGTGGAGGCGAATATGAATATGGAAAGAACTGAGTTAGATGTGCTGTTATTCCGGCACAGGTTGACATTTAATTGGTCCGATCCGGCCGGCAAATGGTGGCTGGTGGGGCAGGTGAAGGGCGGCAATTCGCTTGCCAGGACTGAACCACAGCCTGCCAAAGACCAGGATTCTGCCAAAGCAGCCGCCCTGGCCTTCATCCAAAATATATATAAATAAATTTCCGGTCAGTTTACCGGATGAGTAAAGCCAACCTGCACAGGTTGGCTTTTCTTATTCCTGGGGAAAGTCACTTGAACTCTTCGTTAACAAACTGTATAATAGTTGTAACAATCAGGGTTGACTTTTATCAATAAATAGATTCCCGGCACACATCACCAAAGAGATATAGGTTTTTTGTGGAGGTTCTTATGCGCATCAATGCTCGGGTCTTGTGCCTGGTCTTGATCATCTTATTATTTCTGACGCCTTCGATCAGCCAGGCCCAGACCTCGATCAGCCTGCATATAGTCTCGGTGGATACCCAGGAAGGGTCTGACCACCTGACGCTAAGCGTGTATTTTACGCTGGTGGATGATGCCACGGGCAAGCCGATTTCTGAAAGCCCGGCCAAGACGGCGAAGATCACCGACATCGACACCAACAACAGCGTCACGGCCAACATCGACAAGGCACACAACCCGCTGTTCATCGGGCTGCTGCTCGATACCAGCAGCAGCATGGCCAATTCGGCGGCCGACATGAAAAAAGCTGCCGCTGATTCGCTCAAGAATCCCCCGCCGGGGGCTCAGTTTGCCGTTATGCAGTTCAACGATGACTGGAGTATCGTTCACGATTACACCTCTGATGTGGACGTGGCTGCCCTGGCCATCTCGAAAATAGTGATCCAGGCTAACAAGGGCACCTGCCTGTACGACGCGGTCTTCCAGGAGATTGATTACCTGAGCAAAGCGCCGGCCGGCCGGCGAGCGATCATCCTGTTCACCGACGGGCGAGACGAACCGCGTACGGGCGGCGGCCTGTGCAGCAAGCACGGTTATGACCAGATCGTTGCATTTGCCATGCAGCCGCAGAGCCGGGTGCCGATTAACACGATCGGGCTGTCGGGCATGAACAAGAACATCAACGCCGCCGAGCTGCAAAACATGGCCAGCACCACCGGCGGCTTTTCGGCGATCGGCAACGAGGAACAACTGACCGATCTGTTCAATACGATAATGAAGGGGCTGTCGAGCCAGCTCCAGGCAGTCGGCGAGTTTTACCCGACCAAAGGTAAACATAACGCCGTGCTGCAGGTGACGCTGCCGGATGGCACCCCGTTGACCGCCACGGTGCCATTTGAGTCGAGCAAAGATTATTACGTGCCCCCCGAGCCGGTCAATATCAGCGTGGAGGGTGTGGAGTACAACCCGGTCAACAAAAACTACGAGATCAACCTTTCCGTGGTCAGCCCGCAGTTGATCAATACCCTGACCGTTTCGATCTGGGATACCAAGAACGGGATCAAGGTGGTCGAGCGGTCTTTCCAAAACCTGAACCCGAAGCCAGCTTTTACGATGCCGGCAGATGGGCTGACCGCCACGCACGATTACGAAATGCGCTTCGACCCGGTAGACGCTAATGGTTCTCCGGTGAAAGATGCCAAAGGCGACCCGATCGAGGTGGTGCATAAGTTTACCTACGATCCCAATGTGGTCAATACCAAGATCAACGTCACCTCGGTGGCGATTATCAACCAGCAATTGGTGGTCAAGCTGACGGTGGATAACTCTAACCTGGTAGCCAAATACGAAGGCTGGTTGATAGACGAGAGCACGAACGCCCAAATTCCTGCTTCGGTGTTCGACCTCAACACGCTCCCGTCCAATTCAACCCTGAACCTGCCCATGCAAGATATTAAATCAGGTAAATACACCCTGGTGTTGCGCGCCCTGAACAAAGACAACCAGGAGCTGACCCTGACGCAATATACGGGGATTGTATATACCGCTCCAGCAGCCATGTCTATTTCCACCTTCCAGCGCATCGTCAGTGGGCTGATCAGCCACCCGTGGATATTGGGACTGATCCTCTTGATGTTTTTGGGTGTAGTGGTATTCCTGGCCTGGCTGATCCGGCGCAGCATGCGCCAGACCGGCACACCCGTGCTGCAAGAGCAGATCGAGACGGTGCTGGGAGCGCAAAGTTCGACTTTGCCGATCAACAGAACGGTAAAGGTAGATGTGCGCAAGATGGGCATACCTATCCCGCCGACTTCGTCCAACGCGCCTTCCCATGTCCCTTCCAGCGCTCCTGCAAAAACGCCGCCAGGCGTACCATTAAAAGCTCCGTCTGGCGCTCCGTCTAAGGTTTCTCAGTCTGACACGTCAAGCAGTGCTGCCACGCGCCTGGTCAGCCGTCCCTCCGTCCCGGCGCCTGAACCAGCCCGGGTGCAGCTCAGGGTCTACCGCTCGACCGATCCGGCTTTACTGGGTAAAACCATACCGGTCACACCGCTGCCGTTTTTTATCGGGAACCAGAACAGCCACCTGGGGATTGGAGGAGACCCGCGTTACGCCGGGAGATATGCGCAAATTTCGTACGACGCGCTGCAAAAACGCTATGTAATCCTTGACCTGCAAAGCCCTACCGGGGTATGGTTGAACGGCGTGCGCATCGCCCCCAACCTGCCTGCCCCGTTATTGCCCGGGATGATGATCGCCCTGGGAAAAGATACGCAACTGCTGTTCGGATGATTGGCGGAAACCGATCCGCCCCAAACTCAAGAAGGAGGCGCCTGGAAAAGAAAAAAGGGGTCCAAGTCAATATTTTTCGTTTGAATCGAATCAGAAAAAGAAAGGATAAAGCTATGGCAAGTGATAGATTTCAAATTAAGTACGATGAACTCGATCAGCTTTCCGGGATGTTTTCCAACGGAGGCGAACAGGTTGGCGAAACGATAGGTAAATTGAAACAAGCTATCGAAAACATACGTGGCAAATGGATCGGGCAAGGCGCGGATAAATTTGTGCAGGAAATGGAAAGCGAAGTGCTGCCGGGGTTGGGCAAGCTGCAGGCTGCTCTGAACGAGGGCTCTTCGCGGAGCAAACAAATGGCCCAGTTGATCCACGACCATGAACAGCAGGCCAGCAATCTGTTCAAACTTGGCTCAATTAGCTAACCATAAGAAACGGAGGATTAAATGGCTGATGTTATAAAAATGGATTATGCTGCCATGGAGCAGCTGATTGCGGCCTTTCGCCAGGCCAACGGGTCTCTCCTGGATGTGCAGAAACTCGAAACACAAATGGCGCAGTTGATCGAAAATGGGGCGCTGCTTGGGGTGGCTGGAACCCACCTCAACTCTGCTATCAGCGGGCCATTGGTAAGAGCCACCGGAAAACTGGCCGATAAGATGCAGGAAGAAGCCAACGATTGCGCCAAAGCCATGGCTATCATGAGGCAGCGTGACCAGGAAGCTGCCGGAAGGTTTTAGGAACTATTCTAGAGAAGGAGCTAAACTATGACTGCTATTTGGGATCAGATATCAGGCGCGCTTGGTATGATCACCGGGGCGCAGAACCTTTTTGAATCGGCTATCATTGGCGTAGCCAGAGCCATCGTTAGCCAGGTAACCGGCGGGATCTGGAGAGGCAACGGGGCCAACAAATTCGTGGAAATGGTCAACACCCAGTTCATTTCGCTAGCCACCACGGGACAAACGAATTGCCAGGGTACCGGCAATAATTTGAACCTGGCCCAGCAGATCGTCCAAGATGGCGACAACATGGCCAATGGCATCGTAAACGACCTCGAAAACTTTTTCTCGAGCATTTTTTAGCAGCCGGGAAAATCCGGCAATAAAGAGAGGGATCTATGGCTGAAGAAGTCTTTTTGGAAATCCCGGCGGTCGAGGACGTTCAGAGGAAATTCCAGGGTATGGCAGATGTAACCCAGACAATCAGCAACATCCTGCGAATTGCGGCTGATATCTTGCGAGCGACGGCCTTTTTTGGAATGATCGGGAATATGATCCTGGCCTGGTATACTGACCAGGTCCGGAACATCGTTGACCAGCTACATCAAATGTCTCTCACCATCGCAGATGGGGTCGGGGGCGCCATCAGGAGCTATCGTGATGGCGACAACTCCGGCTCACAATTGTTCGTCTAATCAGAGTTTCCTCATTTCGCTTACCCCTCTCCTGAAACAGGTTTTTATTCAGGAGGGGGAAGATATTGAGCCTCTTGGAATCGCCGTTATGGACTACCTGATTTGGGTATGAGCGTGTGCGCACGCACACGCTCATACCCAAATCAGGAGCCTTGCATGGCAAATCCCAATGTGACAAGATGTTTATCCAGTAGGTGTATTGAGGCAGCATGAAACACATCTGTACACGTTGCAACCGTATTTCGGTTGATGGCAACTTGTGGTGCCAGGAAAAATCCTGCCCGGCGGAAAATACGCCTGAAATCTTTGAAAACGGGGAATGGCTGGGCAACATAGAGATCGTCAAGCTGGTGGCGGTGCTGCGTTCTTCGGCGGTCTATGAAGCCCGCCGGGATGGCGTGATGATCCTGCTGAAAGTAGCGCACGAGGGCTTCCAGGAAAAATTGAAGCGCGAGGCCAAGACCTTGCTGGATCTCTCCAAAGGCCGCCAGCATCCCATGCTGCCCAGGCTGCTGCCGGCCTACGCCCAGGCCAGCCTGGCCGATTTTTCATACGGCAAAGTGGCTTTCGGCGCCAAACAGAAGTACTTCCTGGTGTTTGAGCACTGCGAAGGCGAACTGCTGCGCGACATCCTCAACCGTACCCCGCAGCCCTGGTATCAAGACGTGGGCTGGCTGGTGATTAGCCTGGCTGACGTGATCCTCAGTCTCAACCAGGCCGGGCGGCTGCACCTGGGTTTAAGCCCTGAAATGGTGCTGGTAAATTTCGATGCCCAGCATGTGCCACGCCCCTTACTGCTGGACCTGGGGCTGGCAGACGGTGTCCAGGACCTGCGCAGTACCTGGGACAGCCGTTTTGTTCCACCGGCTTACACTGCCCCAGAGTTGGTTGAGCTGAAGGGTAAAATTGGCCCAGCAACCGAGGTATACGGCCTTGGGCTGCTGCTGTATGAAATGCTGGCAGGACACCCGGTGCACGAATTCCGCTCTCAGCGCGACGAAGACGTTTACAACGCAGTCCTGAACCACCTGCCTGCCAACCCGGGACGGGCAGACTTGAAGAATATACCGGATATTGCCCTGAGTGCTATTCAGAAAGATTATGAACGGCGTTACAAGAGCGTGGTCGATTTCGCCCGTGAGCTGCAACGTAATTTTCGACCTGTACCGAAAGTGAAGAAGCAGGTGAAAGTCAACTGGCGTTACATGCTCATCGGCGTGTCGGTGCTGCTGGCGATTTCGCTGCTGGTGTTATTAGCGTCCATGTTGTAATTCAGGAGGTAGTACTGGTGCCCAAGCAAAATTATATCGACCGTCCTCCTCGTTTGCAGCCTGAGCTGCCAACGGGTGAATATAATATTCCGACCCCGCCCCAATTCCAGGATTCCGGTAACCAGATGCTGATCCAGGCATCTCTACCCATTATCACGATCATCGGTTACATTGTCGTGGCCACGTTTGGGCAGAGCAGTAATATGTTGATGATGATCCCCATGGGGCTGTCGGTGGTCGCCTCGACCTTTCTGGCAATTTATACCAACCAGAACAATCAGAAAAAACGCAAGGCGACTGAGGCAGCTTACCAGCAGCGCATCAGCGAGCTGCACAAGGAAATGCAAAGCTACCATGAGATGCAGCGCATTTTCTATAACTATAATTACCCCAACCCAGAAATGACCCTGGAGATCGCCAAAGATATTAGCCGGTCGTCTGAAGAACGTATCGAAGATAGCCGGGGCGGTTCACGCCTGTGGGAACGCCATCCAGAGGACGTGGATTTTGCGCGCATCCGATTGGGTACGGGTACGTTGCCTTCAACCGTTGTTTATAAGCTGGCACAGACAAACCAATTCGGCGACGATAAGCTGATCCGGGATGCGGCGCGCCTGGCAGAATCTTCGCTTTACGTCACAGATGTGCCGGTGACTATCCCTCTGCGCCAGGGGCAAAAGGATGAAGTAGCGGATCCAACCGAAGCTGCTGGGAAACCTAAACTGGTTGGTCCTCTGGCGGATACTACTCCTCGCCATGCCATCGGGATTGCGGGTAATAACCCCGAAGCCGTCTATGCTTACATGCGCGCCCTCTTAGTAGATTACACCGCTTTCCACTCACCCACAGACGCCCGCCTGTATGTGGTTGGCACCTACGAAGCCCGCCCTAATTGGCGCTGGGCTTTCCCATTACCGCATTGTAAGGAAACCACCCAGGAAGAGACGCTTTCCTTTGAAGAGGAAAAGGCAGGCGAAGCAACGGTCGACCGGGTCAGGCTGTTCTGGAAGAAGATGCGCCTTTTGCTTGAACGGCGCAAGGCACGCATGCGGGATGATAAAGAGGCCAGCAGCGGCGTGACGCTGCCTTTCATCCTGGTAGTGGTAGACATGCTGGCGCCGCTGGGGGAGACCTCATCCCTGCGCGACCTGGAATCCGATCCAGGCGTATCTTTGCTGCTGGAAGAAGGGCCGCAGCTTGGGGCGGCGATTATCTTTCTCGTTCCAGAGCGCAGCAAGGTCCCCAGCGCCTGTGTGGCGGTGCTCGAGGTTGAAGCGGATGCAAAGGGTGAAAAGCCGCCAGTTTTCCGCTACGCCGAGGTGGATATCAACCACCCGCGCTACGTCGGTCGGGCTGACCTGGTCAAAAGTCAGGACCAGGCGCGCGATTTTGCCCGCATCATTGAACCGTTAGGCATCCGCCGGGCGTACGGGGCAGATCTGGCCACCAACGTGACCCTGTTCGAGATGAACGCGATTACCTCGATCGACCAGATGACCGAACTAACCACGGCCAGTTGGGAGCGCAGCAAAAAGCCCAAGTTCGCCGATTGGATGGGGGTGAATGTGGGGGCCATGTCGGGTAACGAGGTGCGCAAGCTGGTTTTTTCGGCCAAAGCCGACGGTGTACACGGCATGATCGCCGGTTCGACCGGCTCGGGCAAATCCGAGCTGCTGATGACGCTGATCCTTGGCCTGGCCATCACTTACGACCCTAGCATCATCAACTTCGTGTTGGTCGATTACAAAGGCGGTTCGGCCTTCGAGCCTTTCCGCAGCCTGCCCCACGCCGTGGATATCGTCACCAACCTGGAGGGTTCGGCTACCGACCGTATGTTCGCCTCGATTAAAGCCGAGTTGGACCGCCGCCAGCGCCTGAATACGTATTCGGATTCCAAGGATATCGTGCACTACCGCAAAAAGGGCCTGCACCTGGTGGAAGGCTCGCCGCCCTACCCGCACCTGTTTGTGATCATCGATGAATTCGCTGAAATGATATCGGGTAATTCCGAGTTCAAGTCGCAACTGGAGAGCATCACCCGTCTGGGTCGCTCGCTGGGTGTGACCCTGATCCTGGCTGCCCAGCGTCCGACCGGCGTGACCGACCAGATGCGCGCCAACATTAAGTTCAGGATCTGCCTGCGTGTGGAAACGCCGGATGACAGCCGTGAGCTGCTGCGCCGCTCGGACGCAGCCTTCCTGCCGCCTGGCATCCCTGGGCGCGGCTACCTGCAGGTGGGCAACGAGAACATCGAGTTGATCCAGGTGGCGCATACCGGCGGAGATTACCTGGGCCCTCAGGAAAACGCCAGCCCGAATGTGATCTGGTTGGACCGCCCCAAGAAATCGGACAAAGCCAAGACCGCTGAAGCGCCCAAGCTGTACGAGGTGGTGGTGCAGACCCTGGCTGACCTGGCCAAACAAAACTCTAAGCCGCAGTGGCGGCCCTGGCCGGCATTCCTACCGCGTGTGCTCAACCTGCGCAGCGCCGTCGACCCAACCTACATGAGCGAAAGCGACCTGGGCTTTTTGACAGGCGACGTCCAGGTTCCGGCTGAATTGGATGGGAAACCGAGCGAGCAGGTGCTGCTTAATCGAGCGATGAACCAGTGGCTGAGCGGGACACCCGGCTGGCCGGGTATCCGTTGGGACCGCAACGCCATGCGCCCGGTGGTCGGGCTGATCGATGACCCTTATAACGCCCGACAGATGCCGCTGACCATCAATTTTCCTGTTGGACATATGGCGGTCTTCGGCGCGTCTGGTTGGGGCAAGACTGTCTTCCTGCGCACGGTGGTGCTCAGCCTGGCGGCTACCCATTCACCAGATGAGCTGCAAATCTATATTCTCGACTTTGGCGGGCGCAACCTGGCCCTGCTGCGCGACCTGCCCCACGTGGGGGCGGTGATTACATCGGACGAAGACGAGCGCGTCAAACGCCTGGTGCGCCTGCTGGCAGGCATGCTAGAACAGCGCCAGACGCTGTTGAGCCAATCCGGCGACAGCGACCTGTATACTTACAATTTAAAACATCCCGCCAGCCCGCTTCCTGCCATCCTGGTAGTGATTGACAACTTTGCCGAGCTTAAAGAGAACTTTGATGCCTTATTATCTGATCTGATAGCCCTGGTGCGGGATGCGCGCGCTTACGGCATCCATTTTGCTATCTCAGGTGACCAGACCAACGCCATGCCAGCCAAAATGTTCAGCATTATCACCGAGCGGTATACGCTTAAGCTTTCGGACGCCAGTGAATATACCAATATCGTTGGGCGCGGCGTCAGAGACGTCGACCCTATCGCCGGGCGCGGTTACGTACGCGTCGGGCGAATGCCGCTCGAATTTCAGACCGCTCTACCGGTGGGAGTGGACGAAGAAGACCGCATGAAGGGCATCGACGAATCAGAAAAGATCAACCGGTTGGCGGCCAAGATGACC
This sequence comes from uncultured Chloroflexia bacterium, assembly GCA_963820415.1. Classification (GTDB taxonomy): domain Bacteria; phylum Chloroflexota; class Anaerolineae; order Anaerolineales; family Anaerolineaceae; genus CAWFZT01. The sequence continues at coordinate 97,297 of CAWFZT010000012.1, forward strand.
CAGGTGTGGGGCGGCGCTTGGAAGGGCACGCCGCCGGTCTCGATCGAGACCTTGCCAGTGCGCGTGCCGCTGGAGAAGGCGCTGCAGATGGCGGGAGCGCCTACTGGACGGCGCATCCAGGCGGCCATCGGCATCAACGACCTGGATCTGCAAGTATTTCGCCTGGACCTGCAGCGCAATGGCCCGCACTTCGTGGTGCTCGGTCCACCAAACTCGGGCAAAACCACCACGCTACGCACTATCTTGCTGGCGATTGCCAGCCAGTATTCACCCGAGGATGTAAAGATCGTACTGGCCGATTTCCAGCGGCGTTTCTTCGAATATGGCGGCAAACATACCCTGGGTGAGCTGCCTCAGGTGGTGCAGGTGGTTCAGCGTGCAGAACAATTAGAGTCCATGGTAGCTAACCTTTCGGCGGAATGTAAACTGCTGGCAGAGTCGCCCGGTAAAACCCATATTTACGTGATGGTCGACAATTACGACAGCTTCAGCGACGAAGGCAGCAGCAAGAGCCGCAAGTCGTTCGAGACGATGACCCTGCTGGCCCGCGAGTACGGCACGGCCGGGCTGCATTTTGTAGTGGCAGGTTCGCTTTCTGGGTTCAGCGGGGTCGAAGATCTGCGCAAGCAGATCCTGTCTTCCAGCTACGGCATTGCCCTGCAGTCGGCTGATGCGGTGGACAAATTGAACGGCAGGATGCCGCGCAGCCTGAAGGATGTCGAGCTGCCGGCCGGTCGTTCGTTTGCGATCAAGTCCGGGCGCACGGCAATGCTGCAACTGGCGGTGCCCTATACCAGCGACGACGCGGTTGAGCCATCTCTGGACGCCTGGGTGGAGAAGATCACCGCAGCCTTTGCCGGGCAGAAAGCCGTTTGGAGCCAGCCAGTGGAGGCGAAAGCCGAAGTGCCAGGCGAGGCGGGAGGTAAAGATGGCGGGTCAGGGAAACCATCTCCAGTTGCCACCGAGATCGAGGTATTGAAAGCCAAGCTGAAGCAGGTGGGCATCCCGGATGAGATGATGAAGACTTTTGCCCCACAGGATGTAATTACCATGGCCACCCAGTATGGACTGCTGGAAAAGTAGTAACTCATTAATTTTTTTAGGAGAATAAACTGTGGCGGGTCCGGTTGAATATCTTGATTTGATCATCGATGTGTTCGACAACACCGGCCAGCGCGCCCGGGTGAAGAAGGCTTTGACCGCCAGCGAACTAGTTGGCGAGGTCCTGCGTGAGTTCGACGACCTCGACCAGAAGACACCCGAGGCGTACGCTCTGTTCCTGCGCGGCGAAGAGAAACCACTCGAACGCGGGCTGAGTATGGAACAGTTGAACATCCAGGACCACGATGAGCTGGTATTCAAGCATTCCATGCCGTCGGACAGGCAGGTCAGCGCAGCCGGGGCGAAGCAGTATTACCTGGTGGAAGTGAAAGGTGGAACGCGCCACGAGATCCGCTGGCAGCCGGCCATCATCGGCCGGCCGGATAACGACCCGGCGCACAATGAACTGCTGGCGGTCAACTTGCAAAATTCGCCGGGCGGGATGAGCATTTCTCGCCGGCATGCTCAGGTGACTTTCGAAGGTGAACAGTATTTCCTTGAGCCGCTGTCGGCCACCAACCCGACTTTTCTCAACGATGCTCCGCTGCCAGTTCAAACCAGGGCGTTGCTTAATATGGGTGACCATATTTCCCTGGGGACCAGCCGGATCGAGCTGGTATTCACTGCGGAGGATTCGCAGAAAGTCGCCGCGCTGCGGCGGCTGGCAGCCAGGTTGGTGGTGACCTTTTCTCCCGGAGAAGTAGCCGGGGGAGTTTACCCGGTTTCTAAGATACCCTTCACATTGGGACGCAAGGACTGCGACTTGACCCTGGCAAGCGACATGGGCATTTCCCGGCGACATGCCATGCTTGGTTACGATGAGAAGGGCGGGACATATTCCCTGACAGACCTGGGTGGGGTAAATGGCACCCAGGTAAATAGCGTCCCGCTGCAAGCCAACCAATCTGTGCCGCTGCGCGGCGGCGAGGAAATTCAGCTCGGCCCGGAGACGAAGATAAAGTTTGAGGTTGAGGTGGCCTGAACCCCTGCACTCCCGCGGGGCGTTGGCCTTGGAAAACGAACCGGCACCTATGGTAGGCTATTTCACCAGTGTTGGGGTGGCGTTCAGGTCTTGCACCTGCGTAGGTACCGAGGTTGGGGTCGCGGCTGGGCCACCCAGCGAAAACTTGGACGGCAGGCGTTTAAAGATCTCTTCAGCCAACGCCGTGGATGCAGCCAGCATGCTTTCTTCTGTGCGTGTATCGGCCACCAGCAGGTTGATATTGACCATGGTCGGACCTCGCACCACCACTAAAGCGCCTTGCCGGCGGCTTTGCGCGGTTATCCAGGCCCAATATATCAGGTCGTTCCCTCCGCCTTCGCTTATTTGCGCCTTAATAATTGAAGAACCTTTGGCAGCCGCCACCAGTTCGCCAAAAAAGCCCTTGTAATCCAGTCCATCCGCCAACTGTTTTAACTTAGCCATGCGGTCGGCACCCAGGGGGGCGCCGGCGAACCCCAGCAGCACGGCCTGGCCTTGCATAAGGCCAATCGCCTGTTGATCCTGCCCTGCCCCAACCGAGACTGCATACAGGCTGTCTTTGGCGTTGGTGAAGGTGCAGCCCCCACTGACAGGGTTGGGCGGGCTGGCGGGTTCAGCTAAAATAGCCTCCACTTCAGCGGTTGTGACCAGCGAACACGGGTCCAGGTTGGCAGTAGGTTGGGATTCGTCAACCGTAGGTGACGGTGTAACCAACTCCTGGGTGGGTGTGGCCGTCACAGCAAGAGTAGGTGATGGTTGGACAATCTCCTGGGTTGGCGAGGCCGTTACCGCATTCCCATTTGATGAAAGGAGATTAGTCAGGTTGCATGCCAAGATTGCAAGGCCAATCACTACACAGGCAAGAATCCGAACAATTTTATTCATTTTCGACCCCTTCAGAAGACCTCAGCTACGCTTTTCCACTGGGGGTAAGGAGGTCAGGCCGACCCGCACGGCGTACAGGGCGGCCTGAGTGCGGCTGGGTACGCCCAGCTTGGTCAGGATATTGCTGACGTGGGTTTTTACGGTTGTTTCGCTGATGTGCAGTTGCAGGGCGATCTCTTTATTGGCTTTGCCGTTGGCCAGCAGGGAAAGCACATCAGTCTCCCGCTCAGTAAGGACCTGCGGATTTTCGGGGGTGCGCACCTCGCGGATTAATCTTGCGGCTGCCTGAGGGGAAAGCTGTACCTGGCCGGCAGCCGCAGCCTTGATGGCTTTGCATAACTCGTCCGCCTGGGTGTCTTTTAACAAATAACCGATGGCGCCGGCCTTAATAGCTCCGACGACTGCGGCATCTTCCAGTACGCTGGTCAGGGCCACGACTTCTACTTCCGGCGTCTCATGGCGGATGATCTCCGTGGCTGCGATTCCGTCCATCTTCGGCATAATGATATCCATCAGGACTACATCAGGCTTTAATTTCCTGACCTGGTTCACCGCTTCTAACCCGTTGGTGGCCTCTCCGACAATTTCCAACTCCGGGTCGAGGGAGAAGAACATCCGCAAACCCTGCCGGACAACTGAATGATCGTCAGCGATAAGAATACGTATAGTCATGAAACCTCAAGTTTAGTTAATTATAAACCAGTTTAGGCCTAAAAGGCAAAAGGTTTGGGTTGGTCCCTTGGGAATCCCCGTTTTGAACTCGACCTTCCACGGCAAATCCCAATGAACCTTTGGGTTCGTGGGGGACAATTTAATAAAAACGGGACGATTTTTCTTCAATCAAAGGTTAATCCCTGTTTCATCCTTTCGTAGGATGCGGGTTGAAATTAAACGGGCTATAAAGAATAGCAGGATAAGATTCCAGTATGGTCATTTAAGCTGTCATGAAAACATGTGGCATAGCATAGGATTAAACGAATGGTATGAATACTATACAGGTGACCGGATGGTCAGGATCCTGATTATCGATGACAATCTACTCATCCGGCATGTGCTCAAAATGCATATTGAGCTGGATCCCGATTTAGAAGTGGTCGGTGAGGATGAGATTGGAAACCGCGCCGAGGAGCTGGTGCTTAAGTACAAACCGGATGTCGTCCTGGTGGATTTTGATATGTCTGGCTCAGCCGGCAGGAAGACCGTCGAAGAACTACACCAGGCTGCGCCGGAACTCCCGGTGATTGGCACCAGCCTGAATAACGGCGAGACCAACCTCATCATTTCCAAGGAAGCCGGGGCCATCGATTTTGTGGTGAAGCAGGCCAATTCAGTGGCTTTGATCAAAGCTATCCGTCAGGCGGGTTCGAATTCAAGTCCAGACCTGAAATGATAACCTTATATGGGCGGAATCCTTTTTCCTGGTAAAGGTAATCATTCTTAAGGCAGATGATAAAAAGGTTCTCTGGGAATAGCCGTGGTGAACCCCCAGATTTTGGGGTGTCATGACACCCCAAAATCTGGGGATCTGCCACGGTAAATCCCAATGAGCCAGTATTTACCATAAAAAGAGGGATAGATTAAATCGTTCTAAAGTAGGATTGTAAATAACCGGTAAGAATTTATAATGAAATCAACAGGGGGAATAATTAACAATTTTTTTACGGTATCTGCTTTGACCAGGATCGGAGCAGAAGGTAATACCGCAAAAAGATATGCGTGGGACACACCGCCCACGCATATCTTTTAATCCGCTGCCTCTTCTCCCATTCCAGCACTGCGCCGTCCCAGGCCTTAACTGCAACTCGCTAGCGTCTATCACTTCCGGCAACCGGTTGGCGCCCTTCGGGAAGCAGGCGAACCAAGCGGTTCACTTTTCAGATGAGGTCAAGCTGACTTCTTGCACAGCCGGGTAATGGTTGGCCAGCACCGCGTAGCCGCGACCTGCCCCGGTGAGGCAGCCAGCTTCGACTTGTGGGTTGCCAGTCGTAAACCACCCACGCACGCCGGCTGTAACAGCCAGGGCGCGATAAATACGCCCGGTATCCAAAGCGGCTTCGAAGGCAGCCGGGAGAACAGCCGAGGCGAGCCAGCATACTTTTAGCCTGGGATACTTAAGCCCGCCTCCGCTCCACAAAACACAAGGGGTCTTTACGCAGCGCCGTAAGAGCCGCTGCCCACATGGCAGACGCCTCGACCAGGTAACAACTCGCTAATAAAACGCTCCCCTGGCGCAGATGGGGGGCGGGTAAATGCTGCGCCAACCGGTCATAGCGCTGGACCCAACCTTTAAAATTGTGGCTGCGTACGACCATCCTCTGCTGGCTGCTGTTCGCCAGGATGACCTGATATTCGACATCGTCGCCGTACAGGTAAACCGGTTCTACCCGCTCTTCCACGGCATGCATCGTGGTATTGGGGCGCAGCCCACACCCGATAAAAAGGATTTGCCCGCCCACCTCAGGCAACCTGGCGAATGGTGAATATGGACTACAAGGGGTGGTGGAGCGAATGTGCTCGTCCAACAGATCTTCCGCCAGCGGCCCTGCGCCCGACACGGAATGGGTCGGGTGGACCGAGCGAATTGTGCCGGGACGCCTGCGAAAATACTCGGGCAGCGCGCCCACACAGGATGGAGTAGCGGCTACGTTGAAAATCGGAGATCGGGGTCTAACCGTGGTATAACTCAGCGCCGGCATTAATAATGTGCCCCGGGGACTAAGAGCCTCCAATAAACTCAGGACCAGTGTCTTCGCTCCGCCATATAATGGGCCAAGCGACCGCAATGACGCATGCACCAGCAGCACACCGCCCGGCCGAACGCCCAGGTCATGCCAACCATCGACCAAATCAAATTTTGTATTTGACATGGAAACTTATTCGATGGTGGTGACCTTGCTCCCCAGGCTGAACCTGCCGGCCTGCAGGTTGCGCAGCTCGGCCAGCGCCAGGGTCATCATCTGCACCGGCAGGATCTCCAGGACCGGTAGGGCCGGGTCAGGGCAGGGCGGTGAGGCGAACACCGCTGGCTGGCCGCCGGGCGCCACCAGGGCCGCGCGCCCACCGGCGGCGATCACATCTGAATACAGTCTTTGGTTGAGGTGAACCGTCGCGCCGTAGCCGGCGAACACCAGCACGAAGGTTTCCGGCCCGACCATTTCAAACGGCCCGTGGCGGAATGAGGCGCTGCTCATGCCTTCGGCGGGGATGTGTGCGGATTCCTTGAGGATCAACCCGCCTGTGCCAGCCGAAGCGATTGACACACCCCGCCCGGTCAGGTAAACCTGGCGGACGCCGTCCAGGAGCGGCTTGAGGGCGGCAATGTGCTCGAGAAGCTTATCCAGGTAGGCCTGCACGAAGTGCGGGGTGGAGGCCAACCCGCCGAATTCGGGTTGGCCTTCGATAAGTTGATCGCCCAGCCAGCTTTGGGCAGCCAGGATGGCCAGGTAGGTCTTGCAGGAGACGCTGGCCTCCTGCCCGGCCCTGGTTAATACGGCAAAAGTCGACCGGCGCGCCAGCGGGCTGTCAGCGGTGTTGGTGACGCCTATCACACTGCAATGGCTGCCGAACTCTTCCAGCAGGTGGACTATTTCCACACTGGAACCCGATTGGGAGGCGGCGATCACCAGCGTGTCAGGGGTGAGGAAAGCCGGCCAATAGAGCAGCTCGGATGTTTCGACCAGCCAGGCCGGTAGGCCGGCGGATACCAGGCGATAGTAGAGCGGCAGGAAGACGAAATAGGAGGAGCCCATACCGGTCAGGACGATTTTACGCCAGCGCCCGGCTTGCAGGCCATGCTGGATTTCTTTCGGAAAGATGGTGGAGTTGAGCAAGTCCAGGGTGTCCTGCAGGGCGGCCGGTTGGGCCAGGATGTCGGTTTTATAGGCGCTCATTGGTTTTCTCGATCCTTATTTAATTACTTCAAAAACTGTGCCGCTGAAACCCTCCAGGTGATACTCCCAACCGGTGGCTTGCGGAGATATTGACTTGCGGCCATCCGGGGTGAGTTGCTCGACCTTGAGTGCATTCCCTGAAACCGCTACTCGCCCCTCTTTGGGGTAAAAGGAGTGGTTGACCAGCACAACGTAATCGCGCTGGCTGCCAGCCAGCAGGCCCACTTCAACCTGGGGGGCGGTGACAGCATAAGGGCTGCGCACGCCGGCCCATGTCTTCAGGGCGCGATAAAGTTTCCAGTAATTGGTATCCTCCTCCAGGGCGTTGGGCGTGACCCCCAGCATCATCTCCAGGGGATAAGCGCACAGGGCTGTGCGTCCCTGGCCGATCTCGAAGGTAACAAAGGCCGGGTTGCCATCCTGGTTGGTGGCGATCACCTGGGCGCCTTCGAGCTGCAACCTGGCGCCGGTGTAGAGGAGACCTGGCTGGGCCTGGAAGGTGAAATTTTCACCCTTGGGGATGCCGGCGAAGGCCTGGGTGAACTCAAGGGTGATTTCGGGTTGCCAGGCCAGGCGGTCTTCAATACTTATTCCAAACAATTCGATGACAATGGGGATGGAAAGGGCCGACATGGCCGAGATGGAGGCGTACAGGCTGCCCCCGGCTTTGACCCACGGCAGGATGCGCTGCCAGAAGGGCACGTACAAGTGATAACCACCGGTGTTGGTCAGCGGGGAAGGAGTGAGAACGAGCTTGCGGTTATGCCACTCTTCCATCTCGCGAGGGAAGCCCGCCAGCAGGCCAGCCTGCCGGCAGAGGATGAAGGCGGAGAGCCAGGCCTGCTGGATACGAGCGTTGGCGTTCTGGTCGGTGTGCTCGTCGAGAATGTTGCCGGGTGAATACTGGTAAAACGAATCGGCCGGGAAATTGTATTGGGTGTAATCCGAACCGTTAGCCCATTCGTGTGGCACCAGGATGGCGGCCTCCTCGTGGGCTGGTTCAATCCCGGCCAGGTCGAGCTGATCCATCACGTGACGGATGGCGAGCATCTCCAGCCCGTGCGGGCGCGGTTTGCGTTCAAAATCGGTGATGCCAAACTGGGTCTCGTGCGGGTCGCGCTTGTAAGGAGCGCGATCAAATTGAATTTCCGGGTGAGCGTCGGTAGCGCACCAGGCAATGAAGCCCTGGCTGCCGGCCCCCAGGGCCGAAAACATCATCGTGCGGTAGTATTTACCCTGCCGTTCAGGCGAGTACATGGCCGAGGTGGCGCCGAACTCCTGCATCAGCACGGGTTTCCCAGCCCCCTGGCTCAGCTTGGTTTCGAAAGCGGCTGAATAGGTAAGGCGGGTGGAAAGCAAGGGCTCATTGTATAAAAACGGCTCGTAGATTGGGTAGGGGTGCACGCTGGAAAAGTCTACCCAGGTCTTGATATTGTCGATGCGGAAGGAACCCGCGAGATTTCCTGAGTTGCCGTGCCGCACACGATCAGGTGGTCTGGGTCTTCAGCGCGCAGGCTGTGGCACAGCAAGCGGGTCCAGTTGGAAGCCATTGGGTCGGTGGTGGAGTCGCCCACGATCCAGAAGGGCGGCTCGTCGGTCAGGTCCCAGGCCAGGATCGCGGCTTCGGCGTGATAACGCCGGCCGAACTCCGCAATGTGGTTGGCCTGCAGATGCAGCATTTCGGGATCGGAGTGCGGGTGGCGACCGTTGCGCCAGGGCACGTCCCAATAGGCATCCCCAACCTCGCCGCCGATGAAGAAGGCCGGGTTCAGATAAATATCGTGTTTATGGGCCAGGCTGACCAGGTAATCAAACTGCTTGAAAGCCGCCGGGTTGTATTGTCCTGGGCGTGGTTCGAACCAACCCCACACCAGGTCGAAACGGATGAAATTAATTCCCAGATCGGCCATGGCGGCAAAATCCGCCTCGATACTGGCCGGGTCCCATTCGTAGGGCCACTGCATGGCCTGGCGGGCGGGCACCCAGTTGACGCCGACGGCCACAAAGCGCTGGTTGGCAGCACAAAAGTAATTCCCTGATAAAACGACTTTTTCCATAAAGATCCCGCTTTCTTGTTACTTCAAACCGGTCATCGAAATACCCTGAACGAACTGCTTTTGGGCGAAAATGAACACCACCAGGACAGGCACGGTCATCATGGCAGCGGCGGCCATAAGCTGGTTCCACTGGGTCATGTAGCGGTTCTGGAAGTTCGAAAGCCCGACCGAGATGGTGTAGTAAGCCGGCTCGCGGATGTAGACGAGCGGGCCGAGGAAGTCGCTCCAGGTGCCGATCAGGGTAAATAATGAAACCGCAATCATGGCTGGCTTGGAGAGGGGCAGGATGATGCGCCATAGGATGCCCAGGTCGGGACAGCCGTCGATACGGGCGGCGTCGGAGAGTTCTTTGGGGATACCCAGGAAGAACTGCCGCATCATAAAGATGAAATAGGCCCGACCAAACCAGGCCGGCAAGATCAGGGGCAGATAGCCTTTATACCCGCCGCCGACCAGGTTTAATTTCCTGAAAATAATGAACATCGGTACCAGGGTGACCTGGTCTGGCAGGATCAGGGTGGACAGCACAATGAGAAAGACCGCATCGCGGCCTTTCCACTCGATGCGCGAGAACCCGTAGGCCACCAGCGAGCAGGATACCAGGTTGCCCAGGATGACCCAGAAACTGAGGAAGACGGTGTTAAAGAAATAACGCCCGAAATTGGAGACTTTCAGCGCCTGCGGATAATTTCCCCACAAGGCCGGGTTGGGGACGAAGATAGGCGGCCAGGTAAAGACCTGGCTGTTGGCTTTCAACGAGGTGATCAACATCCAGATGATCGGCACGAGAAAAGCCAGGCTGATGCAGATCAGGATGCCGTGCAGGAGCCATTTTCGGCGCCCGGGAAACAGGTCGTTGGCGCGGTTAGTTGCCATAGTTCACCCACCGTTTCGAGGTTTTCAAGATGACCACGGTACAGGCCATCACCAGCAGGAAGAGCAGCCAGGCCATGGCAGAGGCATACCCCATTTTCAAATAGGCGAAGGCATTCTGATAGAGATAGAGCGAATAGAACAACAGGGAATCGGCCGGTTGGCCGGAGCCCTGGACGCTGACAATGTATGGGATGGAAAAATATTGGAAGGACCAGATGAAGGCGTTGATCAGGTGGAAGAAGACGATCGGGGTGAGCAGCGGAACGATGATGTAAATAGTCTTCTGCCAGGAGTCGGCGCCATCCAGTTCGGCGGCTTCGTAATAATCCAGGGGGATTTCTTGCAGCCCGGCCAGGTAGAGCACCATATCGCTGCCGATCATCCACAGGGTTACGATCAGCAGGGCTGGCTTGGCCCAGTCGGGAGAGCTGAGCCAGGGCGGGCCCGGCAAGTTGAGCAGGCGCAGCATGCCGTTGAGCAAGCCCCACTGCGGGTTGAGGATCCAGATCCACACCACCGCGGAGGCCACAGCGGGTACGACTGAGGGCATAAAAATGAGCGTGCGGTAAAATGAATTACCGCGTAACTTATTATTCAGCAAGACTGCCAGCCCCATGGCCAGCACGATCGAGGCGGGCACCACGAAGATGGAAAATATGATGGTATTCCCAAGTGATTTGTAAAATTTTGGGTCTGCGAAAAGCTTGGCATAATTATTTACAGCAACCCATTTGGGCGAACCGAAGAGCGAGAAATCGGTAAAGCTGTAGTAAAAAGAAGCCAGCAGAGGGTAGATCGTGAAAGCCAAGAATCCGACGATCCATGGTGAAATAAAAGCAATCCCTCTGAGTAGTTTACGTGTTTCTGGTTTCAACTCTCTGGTGATCGGGGTGGTCACCGAAACGGATGTTGGAGCTGCCATCCTTCAAACTCCTGAAAACAGCCAGTATTGGGCACTTTGTTACCCGAAACCCTGGCTGTCTTGCTAAAAATAATTTAATTTTATTTGCGTAGGGGTGGGTCCACCCTTCAGGCGCATCCTGGTTGTTAGACCCACCCCTACGGTAGAGATGGTGCGGTTTATTTCTTGATGTAATCTGCAGCGGCTTGTTCAACGATCTTTTGGGCAGCGTCCAAAGCATCTTTGGGAGCCGTGCCTTTGTTATACATATCGCCGATGGCCGAAGTCATCTCGTCGATGTACTTCTGGCTGTATGGAACCGGCGCCCAGGCGACCGTGTTGGCAGAGGTCGACATGTCAGCGAAGAACTTGGTGTCCGGATTGGTGGTGAAAGTGGACAGCTCGCTCTTGATCTGCGGGACGTTGGAAATTTCGGCCGAGAATTCACGCGCAACGTCTTTACTCATAGCTAACCAGAGGGCGAACTCCATAGCCTCTTTCGGGTGCTTGGAAGCCACCGGCACCGCCAGGGGATTGGTGCCCAGGTCGCCGGCGTTGGCGTATTTCGGGTCAGAATAGGGGATAGCGGCCACGCCGTAATGCAGGTTGGGGGCGTTCAGCTTGAAGAACTCGGGATTCCAGCAGCCGTCGATGTATATGGCGACTTTGCCGAGCTGGAAGGGATTATCGCCAGAACTGAAGCCGGTGGTGAAAGCGGTCACTTTGTCCAGGCCGTAGATCTTCTGCAGGTCGAGGTCCCACTGGAAGGCGGCGATGTTGGCGGGATCGTTGAGAGTGGGAGCGTTAGTGGCCGGATCGTAGAAGTGACCACCGCTGTTCAGCATGAAGTTCATGGCGCGCCAGAAATCGTTGATTGGCAGCCAGCCCAGTTGAGTGATGTTACCATTGGCGTCCACCTTGGTTAGTTTCTGGGCGTATTCCTTCAGTTCATCCAGGGTCTTGGGGGGTTTATTAGGATCCAGGCCGGCCGCGGTGAACAGGTCCTTGTTATAGAACAGACCCCAGTTGTAGTTGACGAAGGGCAGGCCGTAATATTTGCCGTTGAACATGACCCATTGAAGACCGGCGGGCACCATGATGGATTCTAATTGGGCTTTGACAGGTTCGACAGCAGGCGTCAGATCCATAATGGCTCCCTGGCTGGCCCACAGGGTGATTGCTTCGGAAGACCCTGACATAACCAGATCCGGTAAATCGCCGCCCGACATGGCGGTTAAAATCATGGTGTTATCTTTATTGCCCTCGGTAATAACTTTGATGTTTGGATGGGTGGGGGTCCAATATTTGTCGACAATTCCCTTGAGGAAATCTACCTCGTGCGCATTGAACCCATGCCACATGGTGATGGTAACGACCTGGCTGCTGGCGGGAGCTGAGGTGGCGGCGGCAGGAGCCGAGGTTGGTTGGGCTGGCGCAGCAGTAGCCGGAGACCCGCAGGCGCTCAACACCATCGAGAATGCCAGGATGGCGACGGTAATGATGAAGATCTGTTTCTTGAACATTTACTCCTCCTGAAAAATCGTACACTTTGTATTATGGAACAAGCAAGTCACTCATTTGCTTTCACTTCGGCCAGATTGAGATTGGAAACCACCTCCTTTTTTTAGAATTTGTGGTAAATGAAACCTTAACTAATCTTACGCAGAAGTCAGACGTTAAAGATCCGCAGCGGGTTACGTCCGGTTGAAAAACTGAAGCGGTCAGACCGGTAGACCGAACGGACGTATTCCAACACCACAGAACGGTCGTCCAGGGTGAGGTGCCAGATAATCAGTACGGGGGCGCCGTTTTTTATGTCGAGAAAATCGGCTTCTTCGGAGGTGGCCGCCCTGGCCTCAACGATGGCTTCACCCCAGGTGGGTTTATAGCCGTATGTCTTGCGCATTACCTCGTATAGATACTGCTTTTCAAAATCGGTGCGCTCCAGGGCCGGATACATTTCCACCGGCAGGTAGGCGGATTGGTAGACGACCGGCTCGTTATTGGCCAGGCGGACGCGCTTCAGGCAGTAATAGTCGGCGTCAGCGGACATGCGCAGTTTTTCAAGGATTTCCTGGTCAGGTTTGACCACCCGCCGGCAGACCAGGCGCGAGCTGGGTTCCAGGCCGCGTTCGCGCATGTCTTCGGTAAAGCTGGAGAAGAAGGAGAAGTTGCTGAGGAAGGGTTGGGCCACGAAGGTCCCTCGGCCGCGCTGTCGGTAAGCCAGGCGGGCTTTGACCAGTTCGTCGAGAGCCGCCGTGGCAGTAATGCGGCTGATACCGAAGCGCTGCACCAGCTCGTTTTCCGAAGGCAATTTCTCGCCTTTATTGAACTGGCCGTTCTCGATGGACTGTCGCAAAATGCTGGCGATCTGGATATAAAGAGGCGTGTAGCTAGTCGAATCGAGGGTGGATTTATCGGTATTGATCATTTTTCAGGTAGGGAACGGGCTGTTATCGATATATTAGCATGTTGCCATATTGATATATCATTTCTTCTATTGTATAATTAAATTTGCGGTTTGTCAATTCTTTTTCCTGAAAGGTTTATTAAATGTCCATTCCCGCTGCTCCTCGCAAACCCTTCGATTTTTTCCCCATGGGCCACTGCCACCACGCCGATTTTCTCAAGCAGTCACCCCCGCTTAACCCCAAAGAATACAAAGAATTCATGCGCGGCGACCTGACCCACATCAAAGAAGCCGGCTTCAACGTCCATAACATGGAATTCGGCTGGCTGGACATGGAGATCCGGCAGGACGTGTGGGATTTTGAGCGCACCGATGCCGTTTTCGAGCTGTGCCAGGAGCTCGATCTACGAATTTTTGCCTGGATGTTTGCTGAACTGACCCCGCGCTGGCTGATTAAGAAATACCCGGAGGTACGCGCCATCGCCGCCACCGGTTACGCCAGCGAGACGCATTCATTTGGATCCAGCTTTGCCCGCCAGCGCATCTGCAATTTCATCCACAAAGTCATCGAGCGCTACGGCGGTTCCACGTTGGTGATCGGTTATAACGTGGGCATCGAGACTGGCCTGTTCTGGATCGAAGAGCAGGACAGCAATGAAGTGGCGGCTCGTCTATGGGATTACAACCCTGAAGTGACCGCCGGTTTCCCGAGCTGGTTGGCCAAAAAATACGGCACTCTAGATGAATTGAACCGCATCTACCGCGACCATTACGCGGCATTCGAGGAAGTTGAGCCGCCCAACAGCCGCTTCATCCACGAGCAGTTCATGCTGATCAACCAGGTGCCCTGGCTGGATTGGCGCCTGTACATGAGCGACCTGCTGACCGGTTACGTGCATTTCAAAGGCGAGTGCGTACGCGAGATCAAACCGGAAACCGTGATCAGCGACCAGACTTATGTGGTTGAGCCGGGCATCAACTGCCAGAATATCTGGAAGATCAATGCCAAAATGGACGTACTCGGCACAAGCATGTTTGTTTCAAGCAACCCGGGTGAATTTGTACGCGCCAGCTACTGGGAAGACTATTTCCGCAGCTCGTCGAAAGGCAAACAGTACTGGATCTGGGAACTACGCAGCGGGCAGAATGCCTGGGGTCTGAACAATTGGAGCTCCCCCATCTCGGCTGCCGAAACAGGGCGTTTCATCTGGCAAGCCATCGGGCAGAACGCCAAGAGTATCCAATTCTGGAACTGGCGCCCGCACATCGGCGGAGTGGAAGTAGGCGGGCACGGTTTTACCGAGATAGACGGAACACCGACCGAGCGGTCGATGCGCGCCGGAAATATCTGCAAGATTCTCAACCAGCGCGCTGATTGGATCCTGACAGCAGACATGCCTAAAGCGCACATCGCCATCCTCGACAGCGAGGTTTCGCGCATCATCGCCACCGGGGAAGGCTCCGACCGGCTGGTGTTCGAGTCGCAGGTAGGTGCTTATGCCCTGTTCAAATCACAGGGGTTTTACGTTGATTTTGTCAGCGAGGAGGAAATCCAGGCTGGCGGTTTGAAGGATTACCGCCTGTTGGTGGTTCCTTTTGCTTACGCCATGCATGCCGCCACCGCTAAAACCATCCAGCAGTGGGTAGGCGATGGCGGATTCCTGTTTGCCGGGATGTGGTGTGGGGCCAAAGACAGTTTCGGATTTGGGCAATACGTGGTGCCTGGCTTCGGCCTGGATGAGGTTTTCGGCGCCCGGGAAGAAAGGCTGACCCCTTTCTTTTCCGAGCAGGATGCACGGGTGACCAATATGTTCGGCACCTTTGGTGTGGTGCAGATTACCGGGCGCCCGCTCTTCGAAATCATCGAACCGCTCAGCCCGGATGGGGCGGCCCGGGTTGGCGACACATTCAACGGTTTCGCCTACGTCTCCAGCCTGCGAGCTGAGCAGGGTACGGACGTGATCGCCCGGGATGGGCGCGGCGACGCGGTGGCGGTGCGCGGGCATTACGGGCAAGGCCAGGCGCTGATGGTGGGAACCTTCCCTATCCGCCTTAAGGATTTCGCCGAGGATGGCCTGACCAAACTGGTGTACGATTTCGCCAGCCTGGCAGGGATCACCCGCTCGGCGTCCATCCTCAACCGGCATGATAAGGAAGTGGAAGCCAAGCTGCTGCTCAATAAGGGCCACACTGGGCTGCTCGTGCTGCTCAATGCCGAACCCGAAGAATTCAATTTCGAAGTGCGCCTGGAAGGGATGGTTGTGAAATCGGCCGTGAACCTCGAAACGGGTGCGGCTGTACAATTCACTAAAAGGGACGGGAGCACCTACGTGAGAGCCAGGCTGGCCGCCCAGGACGCCGCTGGCATCTATTTCGAGGAAGAGGGCGCACAGGGTGCATGATGAATACCTTTTTGGAGGATATTCTGGCCCAACCGGCTGCTCTGCGGTTGACCCTGGCGAGTATTCTGGAGGAGAACGAGGCTGCGCTTGAGCAGGCCGCAGAAATGATCGGCGGCGCCTCAAGGCTGGTACTGACCAGCATGGGAAGCGCCCATTATTCGCTGGCGCCCATGGCTTACGCCTTGTCGCGGCTGCATCCGAATGTGCACCTGGTCGAGACCGGCGAGCAAATGAGCCTGCCATTTGTGCCGGGAACGCTGTACGTGATTATGTCACGTTCGGGGGAAAGCAAGGAGATTGCCGATTACGCGGCGGTACTGCGCCGGCGCGGCGAACCGCTCCTGGCGATCACCATGACTCCGGACAGCACGCTGGCAAAAAATGCCAGTCTGGTGGTGGTCGACCCGGCGCCTTATGATGGTTTTATCTGCACCAAGGCCTATACTACGATGGCGTTGATCGGGATGCTAATCGTTTCCCGGCTGGAAAACAAATTGGATCGGCCACTGGTGGACGGGCTGGGCAGGGCTTTTGACTGGATGGAAGCCCACCAGGACACCATATTGAAGCAAATGCAAGGCATCCAATGGCTGGGAGAAAGCCTGACCTTCCTATCGCGGCGGGCCGGGATGAGTCTGGCCCAATCCGGCGCCCTGTGGTTGGAGGAAGCCGCCTGTCGGCGGGCGGCTTATTCCAGCATTGACTTTTACCTGCACGGCCCGGTAGAGCAGGTGGACGAGGGCTACCGAGGGGTGTGGATCGACCTGGCGCCCGATGCATTGAGCCGCGACCAGTACCGGGAAGTGGCCGGCAAGGGCGGCGCCTTGATCTGTGTTGGTCCGAAGGCAACCGGCCCGTCTGGCTTCAACATCCCCGCCTTCGACCTGCCGGAGGTTTACCGCATCCTCCCGGCCGCTATGCCGGTGCAGATGATCGCTTACCAGAGCGCGGCGGCCCTGGGCCTGCAGGCCGGAGATATGCGTTACCTGAGCTGGGTGGTGAGATGAAAGAACGCCGGCTGGTATTCGGTATGGATATCGGCGGGACGCACACCAAGTATGGGCTGGTCGACCTGGCAAGCCACCAGATCATCATCCAACAAACCCTGCCGACCGAAACGGGCAGGCTGGCAGCCTTTGTCCGGGCGGCAGGTAAGGCGGCCGGCGAGTTGAGCCGGCAGGCTGGCCTGCGCATAGGCGAAGTCGGCGCGGGTGGGGTGGGTGTGCCGGGTTACGTCGATGGCGACCAGGTCAGCCTGGTATGGGAATCGCTGGCTTTCCTAGAAGGAATGACGCTAAGGTCTGCCCTGCAAGAGGAACTGGGATTTCCCGTCCGCATGGATAACGATGGTCGGGCGGTAGCGATGGGTGAGACTTACTTTGGAGAGTATACCCTGGCCGGAGGGGTGGGGCGGCCGCGCCGCCTGCTGTCGCTGACCCTGGGCACTGGCTTAGGGGTCGCCCTGGTAGTGGATGGACGCCTGCTGGAAAAAAGCTCGATCAACCACCTGGCTGGCCACATCCCTATCCGCTTGGGGGCGGCGGCGTGCTTCTGTGGTTTTTCCGGCTGCCTGGAATCGCTAGTAGGCGGGCCGGCCTTGGTGCGCAGCTTTGCCCAGTTCAGCCAGGATAAAGAGGGAAAAGAACAGGCCGGCGCGGATGCCCGCAAAATCTTTGAGCTGGCGACCGGCGGCCATCCGGCTGCCAGGCAGGCGGTCGGCTTGCTCCTAGATGACCTGGTGGTCGGGTTGAATGCGTATATTTACCTGTACGGCCCAGACGTAATCGTATTGGGCGGCGGGCTGGCCAACAGCCTGAACGACTGGCTGCCGGTGATCCGGCAGGGCCTGTTTGCCTGCCCGTTCGAGGGCTACCAGGTGAAGGTCAGTCTGTCGACCCTGGGAGAGCAGGCCGATTTGTACGGGGCCGCCTCGCTGTGGGAATAAAGGGCACCTTACGTCATTATAGGGCGACGGCGGCAAGGCTTTCTTCCAGAAGCTGGACGTCCTGGCGTAAAATGCCCGGGTTGTCCTTCTGGTAGATGCCCACGCACACAGCGTCGTTAGCGCGCAGATGCGAGGCGGCGAAAGCAAAGGCGGACTGGGGATCGTTGCGCCCGGCTGCCATGATCTTGTAATGGATCACCGGCCGGGAAAGCTGGGCGATCAGGCTGGTCATGGCCTGGCGGTCTTCTTCCAGGTACTGCTCGGGAGCGTTCGGGTTGTGCTCGGCGTGTTCGTCGCGCCGCTCCGGGTTGTAGTAGCAGCACATGTAATAGTCCAGGTCAAGGTGTTCTTCCGCCCACTCAATCACGTGGTGATTGTGGGCGGCAATGCCTGCCAGCATGCCTTTTTCACGGCATAGGTCCAGGGCAGGTTGGACGTCGTCCAGCTTCCCCTGGGCGAAAGCATTATCCATTACCCCGCCGTGCAGGTGGCAGGCCTTGGCGCCGTAAGTGCTGGCGCGCTGGATGCAGGCAGCGTGGCTGCCGACTTCCGGGCAAGTCTGGGCAAACCATTGCAAAGAGCCGCCCTCGTCCCAGTATTCAAACAGCAGGCGCATCACGTGGAAATCCGTGCGGGCGATGACGGTATTAACGCCCAGCGTTTCGGCCTCGTGCAGGGTTTCCTTGATGCGGGCGTTGGTGAAATAATGCCGCATGGCCCAATCGTTCTGCGGGCTCTGGTGAGAAAACCCGCTGAAGGGGTTGCTGCCGATGATGAAGCGGCTGACAGTAGTTTGTTTCATCTGGACGTACTGCATCGGGACCTCCAATAAAGAATGTCAGATGACTTCCAGAAAATTCAGGTCGGGTAACACCGGGAAGGGGGCGTGCGGCTCCTCCTGGTACCAGAACACCGTCGAGGCGATATCATCCTGGCCGGGCAGGTAGCGCGGGCCGTCCTTCTGGCGAGCGCGCCAGCCCAAGGCCTGAATGGTAACGCGCAGGTCCTGCTTGAAGCGGATGGGGTCCATGATGTGCCAGCGATACATGCCGAAGCGCTGCTGCGTAAGGTACAGCCCGTCCGGTATGATCACCTGGGGCAGACCAGTGTAGGGCGAGGAGAAGATACCGTACTGGCCGGTGGGGAACTCGAAATCCCAAGCGCCGCCAAAATAATCCTCGGTGCCCGTACCGCAGATGGTAGGGAACTGCGTGTCGCCGTCCATATAAAACTTGATCTCGCCCTCGCCCCACCAGCCATTGTTGTTCACACCCCAGGCCAGGTAGGTGCCCACGTACTGGCCCTGGCCCTTGACCCCATCCAGCAAGGTGTGCACCTGGGCGTAGGGCAGCGGGTTGCTGCGCCGCCACTGGGCATGGAAATAGGCGCTGTCGGCCGGGACATCCGTGAGGGTATAGTTGACCTGGTAATAAAAGCCGGACAGGGCCTCTGGCCACAGGTTTTCGATGGTGATCAGGGCATGCTTGCGGAAAGGCATCTCCCAGTAGCAGTTGAAACCGCCGGCCGGGTTGACGCACACCGGCAGGGAGATAATGTTTGAGCGCACGCACCAGCCGTGGCAGAAAAAGTCTCCCACGGGGACCTCGACCGAAGGGGTGGTCTCGTCGTCCCAAACCATGCGCAGCACCAGGCGGCGCCAGAAATCCGGGTGACAGGTTAACCAGATTTGCTGGATGGCGCCCTGCCCGTGGATATCCGCCAACACCACCTGGCTGTGCCCGGGGATGTTGATCGAAGGGGAGACCTTCCAGCCCTGGCCCAGTTCGCGGGCGCAGACTGCGCCGGTGCCCTCGGTGGCCATCCCGCCCTGGCCCTTTTCGCCGGTGAAATTCTCGGCGCTGATCGAACGTGTTTCGGCGTTTGACAGGCGCGCCAGGTTCCCCAGCGACATACCCAGCCCGCTAAAGTTTGTTTCCATGGAATCCTCGCTTTG
This sequence comes from uncultured Chloroflexia bacterium, assembly GCA_963820415.1. GTDB lineage: Bacteria > Chloroflexota > Anaerolineae > Anaerolineales > Anaerolineaceae > CAWFZT01. The sequence continues at coordinate 116,700 of CAWFZT010000012.1, forward strand.
TAAGAAAAGAGGTGGTTCTCTGGAAATTGCCGTGGTGAACTCCCAGATTTTGGGGTGTGAGCGTGCGTACGCACGCTCACATCCCAAAATCTGGGGACCTTCCACGGGAAATCCCAATGAGCCAAAGAGGTATCAGCTTTTACTGTCAGCCCTCAGTTTACCGAAAGAAGCCGGGATGCGCAAGGATTTTGAGATGCCGGAGAAATAAACCCTGAAGGTTTTCCGAAACCATCAGGGTTTGATCATACACCTTCAGGATTTCAGCAGCCCTCTCACAAACAGGAGTGCCTTGCGCGCTTCTTCGTCCATGTCCAGGCCCACGCTGAGGTTGCGGAAGACTTTGATGTCGCGCCCGACCTGCCCGCCGGGCATCAGGAACGGTTCCATGACCACGTAGCCTGGGTAGTGGATGCTGCGCAGGGCCGAGGCGACTTCGGTCCAGGGGATGTGCCCGTAACCTGGGGGCATGCGGTTGTTTTCGCCAATGTGGAAATGCCCGAGCCGATCCCCGGCCTGTTTGATCGCCTCTCCGAGGAAGTCCTCCTCGATATTCATATGAAAGGTGTCCAGCATGATCCTGGCGTTGGGACTGCCCACCGCATCGACGTAAGCGATGGCCTCGGCGCAGGTGTTCAGGATAAACTGTTCGAAGCGGTTGACCACTTCCATGTTGAAGTAGACCTGGTTATCTTCGGCGGCTTTCATGGCTTCCTTCATGCTGGCCACGCTGCGGTCGACGTATTCCTTTTTGTCGAAATCGCCGCCCGGCATTACCATTGGCCAGCAGGAGTAGAGGATACCGCCGAGATTACCGCCGCCCATCTCGCCGATCGCCCGGGCCATCTGCTGCAGGAAGGCTACGCCAGTCCTCCTGATAGAGGCATCCGGTGAAGCCGGGTCGTAGCGGGGAGGCAGGCCGATGCAGTAGGAGAGATCCAGGCCGCGCTCATCGGCATGCGCTTTCAGCGCCTTACGCTCGGCGGCGGTCATGTTGGCGACGGTGCCGCCGTTGACTTCCAGGATATCGAAGCCCAGGTCAGCCACTTTATCGAGGATAGGGTGAAAATTCTCGTCCCATTCGTGTGTCCAATAAGCGTAATAAATGCCAATTTTGTTCATTTTTTCTCTCCTTTGAAGTGGATACCGGATTGTTTGAGCTTACCTGCGTGGTAGGTATACCAGGGGTGGTCGGAGCTCTTCGGCAATCCTGGCCAGCTTATCGAAAACCGGCCCTTCGATCTCGGAATGCAGCACTTCGGCGATGACCATCGTCCAGCCGTACAGGAAGTACAGCCAACCTTCCTCGACATAGACCGAACGGTTGTCTTTCTGGCTCATGGCCTGGTGCCAGAAATCCAACTCGCCGCGGTAGTTAATTTCCCAGGCAACGCCGTTCATTGGGAAAAGACCATCATCCGTCACCGGTGATCCGGGGGTATCCTTGCCCATGCCGGTGGCATTGATCACCACGCTGCCGGGGGGCAGAGACAGCATGATCTGGTCGTTCTGGTGCGGATCGTCGTTCTGGATATATTGAAACTCGATGTCCGTCTCCAGGCTTTCGACCATGGCCCGCAAAGAATTAAGGCGGCCCTGGGAGCGGTTGACGACGATTATCTTTTCAGGCCGGTCGGCCGGGTCGACTTTGTTGATCAGGTGCAGCGATATGGCTTTCCCGGAGCCGCCGGCACCGAAACACAGCAGGTACCCTCCGGTGCGGCCAAAGTACCCTTTTGCCAGGATGGCATCCAGGCTTTTTCCGGAGGAATAGGGGTCCTTGGCGTGCCCGATCAATTTTCCGTCTCGCTTGGAAATGCTGGAGACTTCGCCGGTTAATATAGCGGAGGAATGCAGCTCATCGAACATATCCTTTGCTGCAGCCAACAGATCGATCTTGTGGGTGGTGACTAGGGCGCCCAGTGAGAGGGGATCGTATTTAATCTGGGCGACTGTGCGGCGGTAGGCTTCCGGCCGGTCGTGGATGGAATGGTCGATACCCTCGATCACCACCTCCGGGCGGCCCAGGGCTTCCATCCAGCGCGGGAAAATTTTCATAATGGACGATTGGCCGGTGGTCACCCCGATAAAGTAGAAAGTAGGCTGGTTTTTGGTAACGATGGGATATGGGCTGATGTTTGGCATACAGACCTCCTGTGATTTGGTTAAAAGATGCGGTTAGGTGGTTCCTGCCCTTGCAGGACCGCCAGGCAGTTGTTCAGCGCACCCCAGCCCATGGCGTTGGTGGCGCCGTCGGAATGCGCCCCAGTATGCGGGGTCATGATCACCTGGGGCAAGGCCAGCAGCGGGTTATGGGGATCCGGGGGCTGCCTGGCAAACACGTCCAGGGCGGCGCCGCTCAAGTGGCCCCCCTGGAGAGCCCGCAGCAGGGCATCCTCGTCGATAAGCTCTCCGCGGGCGGTATTGATCAGGAAAGCGCCAGGCTTCATCCTGGCAAGAAACTTATCATTGACCATGCCCCGGTTGTCTTCCACCAGCGGGCAGTGCAAGGTCAGAAAATCAGCTTGCTCGATGACCTCATCTTGTGAAACGAGCTGCGCCCCATAGTCCCCCGGCCCTTCCGGAAGTTGGGGGTCGTAAGCCAGGATGGTACAATCGAAGCCGCACAGACGTTTGGCGACGTTCTTACCGATCGAGCCAAAACCCAGAATGCCCACGGTTTTACCCTCTAACGAGACGCCATTCAGGCGCGGCCACTGGCCGGCCCGGGTAGCCTGGGTGGCCGTCACCAGGTTGCGCGCCAGGGCGAGCATCATACCCACCGCCAACTCGGCCACCGAGACCGAATTGGCACCGGGCGTGTTGGTGACAATAATGCCGCGTTCTTTGGCAGCCGCCAGGTCAACCGCATCTACCCCGACCCCGTAGCGGGCGATTACCTGGAGCCGGTTGGCGCATTGGATTGCCTGGCGGTCGATGCTGTCCAGGCCAGCGATGTAGCCATCTATATCCCGTAGCAGCGCCTGGAGCTGTTTTGAAACGAGCGGCTTACCGGTGGTATTGTAAATCACTTCGCCTACGCGGATCTCCAGGTGGGAGAATAGAGTCGGGTCGTTTTTCCCGTAAGAGGTGGCGGTGACCAGCACCCGGCATTCTTTAAGCGGTTTCATCGCTCCTCCGGTCCGGCGGCAGCCAGCGCGGGTTGTCGATGATGGCCGGCAAACCGCCACGCTCGACCACCAGTTTGCGGAAACCCTGCTTTTCAATCGAGCCGTAATCGTGCCCGGCGTCGCCCGGGTAAACGAAGAAAGTAACCAGATCTTCCTGCATGCTGGCGTTCACCGAACGGTGCGCCCAGCGCGGTGGAACATACAGGATTTGGTGCGGGCTGAGCGCTTCGACCGCCCATTTGCCCTCAGGCGTTTCCATGACCATATAGCCTGTGCCGCGCAGGCAGTAGTAGACTTCGGCAGTCTCGATCACCGCATGGAAATGCCCTTTGGTCATAAAATATTCGTCGCCTACTTTTCCCGGATGGACGATGGAAATGCCTTGTAGGAGCACCCCCGCTTCTTCAGGAAGCCGGATTTCATAGACCTCGTATAGCAGGCGGTCTTCTTTTACCAGCATAGCCTCGTAGGCTGCCAGGTCCAAGAACTGGTTCTTCATCGAAGAAAGCTGGCGGGTGATGTGGTTGTCGTAAGAACTCAGAACAATTTTTTCGGCCTGGAAAATAATATCGTAGGTAAAGGGTTGGTTGGCGTTTTCGGGCATGAAGGTACCTTTCTGGTTCAGAATGTTATTTACAGGATCGGGTAAGGCGATGGATGATATTTCTCTTCACACAAATTGTGAAAAAAAATTTTTAGGGTTTCACTACCACCTTCAGAGAATGGCGGTCCTCCGCCGCCTGAAAAGCCGCTAGGGCATCTTTCAGGGCGAAGCGGGCGCTGATTAAGGGTGATAGATCAATCCGTCCGGAATTGACGATGGCAGCAGCCTGGTGACAGTCGCTGGTACTGCACGCCGTCGTAGCGGTGACCATTAATTCCTTATAGTGCACCAGGTTGGAATCAAAGTTGATCGTGGGGCGGTCCTTGGGCAGTCCGCCAAAGAAATTGATCCGCCCCCCTATGGCGGCCAGGTTCAAGGCGCTTTCCTGACCCTGGTGAGAGGGAGCAGCTACGATTATTGCATCTGCTCCCTGGCCTTCGCTTTCGGTCTCGACCACAAAGCGGATATCTTCCTTCGCAAGGTCAATGACTCGATCCGCGCCGAGTTGCTTTGCCTGTAAGAGCCGCGCTTCTTGCAGTTCGCTGACCAGCACCTTGTTGGCGCCGCTTAACCGGGCCAGCAGCATGTGCATGATACCGATCGGCCCGGCGCCCATCACCAGCACGACGTCACCCGGTTGGATGGAGAGAGCTCTCTGCCCACGCAGCACGCAGGCAAAAGGCTCGATTAGGGCCGCCACTTCCGCACCCAGGCTGTCTGCCAACGGCATCACGTTGCCTTGCAGCACAGCCACAGCCGGTACGCGCATAAATTCGGCAAAGGCGCCGTCCAGGGTGACACCCAGCGCAGCATAATTAGCGCAGCGATTATTGTTTCCGGAAATGCACTGTCGGCAGCGCCCGCAGCCCATATTGGGGGCGACGAAAACACGCTGGCCTGCTTTGAGGTCCTGGATATTATCCCCAACGCTGGCGACCTCCCCGCTCACTTCGTGACCTGGAATGCGCAGTATGCCGGGTGGATATTTGCGGTGGCCGCCGTGCCAGATGCGTAAATCTGTACCGCAGATGGATGCGGCCGACACCTTCAAAAGGATTTCATCCGGCCCTATTTGCGGGATGGGAACTTCTTCAACCCGCAAATCATCCGACCCATGATATACCACTGCAAGCATTTTCACCTCATTTTTTCCCGAGTAATTGACTGGCTGCTGGCCAATTGTAAGCTGCGCCTGATGTGCAGGCACATATCACAAATTGAATAGTATCCCTGGGAATCTAATTCAACTCCTTCTGACCGGGCTAATCCAGCTAACCCTTCCATTCCCCCGTCCAGGATTGCCTTTGCCTCAGGAATGGCAGAAGGATCGTAACCGTCCAGGATCCCAAGGATGTCTTCCTCCTTTGAATTTCCAATTTGCCAATCGTTGCAAATATTAATCCCGCCGTCCGGAGAAATACTGATGCCGTCGATTTTGTCCAGCCGGTTGGCATAGGGGACATCTTCGCATGCGCCGACAGGTAAAGGATTTTTGGCTGGGAGATAATCCTTCAGCCACTTTTGAGAATTTCCAACCGGTTGGAGGATATTCCCTTCCCCGGTTTGAACGGGCAAGCAGGAAAGTTTTTGTAATATTGTGCGTGTATGCTGATCGTAAGGATTGTCATCCTCCGGAGAGATAACCCAGCAGGCATTCCAATGTAATTTGGGGATGCCTGCGTCAAGGTAAGCGCGCACGTTGCGCTCTACTACTTCCAGCGGGACGTACTCCTGGTGGAAGGCATCGACGGAAATAGCGATTTCGTTCACCCCGCTGGTGGCCAGGCGCCGGGCTACATTATTTGATTGTGCTTTTAAACGAGGGAGACCGGCGTTGGTGATGATCTGGCGGTAGGGGATACCGCATTGCATTGCAGCCTGGTGGATGGCACAAACAACGTCCACGTAGAGCAGCGGTTCACCGCCAAAAGTCATCACAGAGTCTGGTTGGTAAACCCCGGCTATTTTTTTGACGATTTCTGCTGCCAGATCTGCATCGATGACCGGCGGCGTAAGATGGCGTTTATACTCCTCAACCTGGCAGTGCCTGCAGTGAGAATTACAACGAAATGTGACTTCAAACTCAATCCGGTTGATTTTCATAAATCAATAAAATTATACTGGCTGTAGGATTTCTTTCAGATAAACTGGCCGCTGTTCGAGGAAAGATTTTGTGCCTGCCAGTACCCCAGCAACTGCCCAGCGCCCCTCTAAACCACCTGCCTGGGGTGGTTCATCTTTCAAGATACAATCCACAAAATGTCTCATCTCATTGATATATCCCCAGGCAAATCTCTCAGGCCAGGTGCGATAAATAGGGGTGATCAAGCCACGATCACGATTGGTGCAAACGACGATAGCCTGGCTTTTCAATTCCCCGATTTGCATGATCCCCTCCTCGCCCACAATCTCAACCCGGGCATCATATCCATATCCGCACGGGCATATACCGGTGATACTGCCCAGGCTGCCGTTTTCAAAGCGAACACTTACCATTACGTTGTCGTAGAAATTATCCGTGTCGACACCTAATTTTTTCCCTTTTAAATTTGCAACTTCTGTGTATACCCTTTCCAGGTCTGAACCCATGAACCAGCGTAAGGTATCCCAATCGTGGCTGTTGACTTCCGCCAGCATCCCATTACTTGTCCTCAGGTCGCGCGCCCAGGTCGGGGGCAGTCCAGGGCCATGTGTCAGCGACTTGATCATCATGGGCCTGCCAATCTCACCGGCGCGAATACGTTGGGCAGCCGCCACAAATTCGGGGTCGAAACGCCGCATAAATCCTACCTGGAGGTATACATGATTACTTTGGGTTTCTTCGATTATTTGGTCACATTCGCCCAGGTTGAGCGCCATCGGTTTTTCAAGGAAAACGTGCTTCCCGGCGCGAGCCGCCAAAATGGAGAGATCCTTATGGGTGGGCGTTGGCGTGGTAATCACAACTGCATCAAAATTGCTCCTGGCCAATGCTTCTTCAAGTGAACTGTAACGGTCAGAAATGCTGAACTCGTTGGCCGCGGCGGTCAAGGTCTCGGTCACCGGGTCGATTATCGCGACGACTTTGCATGACTTTACCGCAGTTAATAATGAGTTAGTGTGAACCTTTCCAACCCGTCCAGCGCCGACCATACAGATATTTACGGAATCTCTCACCATAGAAATACTCCTTTGCTTTTACGAGTAAAGATAACTTCTTGTATCATTTACCCTTTGAATAAATTCTAGCCTAAATTTCTTCGACTTGAAGGTCAAAGATTTTAGAAATCAATGCAATGTTTTCCATGTGATCGCCGGTCAAAATCACATAATGGTGTAAATCCAGCCGCTTTATCGAACGGCGTCCATCTTTTATACGGATGATGGCTCCGTTGAGGCAGTCGGAATTGGAAAATTGAACGTATCTTTCGAGGTTACCTGAAATAACCGTCAGCCTGTCCAGAGTCGGGGAGATCTTGGCAAGGGTTATTTGGCCCAGAGGTAAACGCGCATCAATCGCAGTAGCGTTTTCGTCGACGATGGCCAGGACTTTGGGCTTCAACATCCATTGGGTCGAGAATGGTTCTGGCAGCACGCCCAGATAGCCACAATGAGCCACCAAAATGCAATCCTCAGGGTCGGAGACCTGCGGAAATTCGGGAATATGTTCGTGTTTCAGGGCAGCCTGGCCCATGAGGAACGGGTAAAGGTTGGTCATCATAACCGGCGCGCCGAGGGATTCATGAAGGATGTATTCAGAAAGCATGGACATCGTATCGGCTTCACACCCCCAGAGGAGCCCTTGTTCCTCGTAGAGCAGGTTCCAGGCCAAACAGGGCGTGGTGTCAGAAAAATGAGATTCATTCAAGCAGTTGATCCCTACAGCTCGGATGGAGTTGTCCTGATCCAGTTCTTGCTTCACAGCCAGATATAGTTTGACGGCGCTGTTCAATGCCTGGCTAGAGACTCCCTCGTTGCAAATCTTCCGATTTTCAATGACAGTTTTCGCTTCTTTATCAGGGATAGCTTTTGCACGGGCTGCCAGCTCTTTGAAGCTTTTCTTTTCGAGTGCTATCCCAAACTTATGGATCATCCTTTGAGTACATTCATCTTCCCACCAATAGAACCGTTTAAAAATGCTTGCCTGAAAACCTTTTCCCGGATTATCCTGAAAAACCAGGAATTTGGTTTGTTTCAAGGTTCTCCGGACGCTCAATGCCCTACAGATCATTTGCGTCTGGCCAAGGTTGTAAGGGGCAATCGTCTCGACCCCTTCACTGCGCAAGTAGCTGGCGATCTCCCAGTCCCACATCGATAGCGTGCCAAATTCAGAGGTTATGATCAGGATCGGCAGGGGGATCAGCTTGAAATCCGCTAAATGCCGGTAAGCGTCCCCTAAAAGTTGAGGAAAAACGACCGCCTCAGCTTGCGGGAGAGGGTCACCTAGCTCGACGGGTTTGAGGAATTCGGCTTCCTCGATCAATAAGCTTTTCAGATTGCCCAGTTGCATATCAAACTCTTCATCTTTACTCTTAAAGTATATTGGAACCAAGCGAGCTTTCATGTTTTCCTCCTCAAAGGATTATTTTAAATGAAAAATTATTCCGACTCATTCATCCATTCCTGGTAAGCAGGATACCGCCACGGGTGTCATAAAATTCAAACTAATCGAAATTCTTTCGGTTGGATGCATAATGGGATGATGCAAGTTTAAACCAGTCCATTATACTCTCAGTGTTGACCACTCATAAATAAATTGACCAAAATGCTTTGCAGCCGGATATATTGGTCAATCAGTGGGGCATAAACGGCGTGGATTGCTGGCTCGACCTGGAACGGCTCTGCTTCGACGATGGCATGCTGGTAGGCAGTCTCTGCCAGGTCTGAGAATAAACCGACCGATTTTCCGGCGATCATGGCGCTGCCCCAGGTCCCCAGTTCAGCGCGTTGCAAGCGCAGATAAGGGATATCCAGCACGTTGGCCTTGATTTGATTCCACAGCGGGCTTTTTGAACCGCCGCCGGCGGCGCGCGCCTGGCTGAATTGCTGGCTGGGCAATAACTGGCGCAGGATACGCAAATAATAGGCATATTCGAAGGCTATGCTCTCCAGCATAGCGCGCAGGAAATGGGGCTGAGTGTGCAGCCAGGTGAAACCGATCCAGGCGCCGCGCATCTCAGGGGTTGCTGGGCAGATACGCCCACCCAGGTGGGGCGAGAAGAAAAGCCCCTCCGCGCCGGGAGAAATGTTGGCTACCGCAGCTATCATTTGCTCGTAAAGATCTTCCGTCAGGGGAATTGACTGGCCGCGGCTGGTATTATAAAACTGGTCGCGGAACCAGCGCAGGGCAAGGCCCCCGCCGGCGATATAAGCCAGTGGGTGCCAGATGTCGGGCACCACCGAGCGCATGGTCAGCAAGGCGCGGTTGGTCACATCGGCAACAAAGTTGCTGGTGCTGCCTGCCAGCACAGAAGCGGTGCCTGCGGTATCGAACAACATGCCTGGCTTGACAATACCAGCCCCCAGGGCGCAGGCAGCAGTGTCGCCACAACCAGCGGCGATAGCCGTTCCTGGGGCCAGTGAGAAATCTCGCGCGGCCGTAGGCTGCACTTCGCCAATAACCTGCCAGGGAGCAACTATTTCGGGCAGCTTGGAACGATCTATCCCATAAAGGCCACATAATTCGTCTGACCATGCACCTTGGCGGGCGTCGCACAGTCCGGAGAAGTGGATAAAGGTGTAATCAATGAAGGCCTGGTCGGAGCGAATACCGGCCATGCGGCCAGCTACATATCCGGTAGGCATTACGAATTTGACAATACGAGCATAATCGTGGGGTCGTTCTTCTTTCCACCACAATATTTTCGGTCCGTGGTCGCAGGTGGGGGGACAGCCGGTCAACTCTGTAACCCGGTTGCCAAAGTCACGGTCGATCTGTTCGATATAAGGTTGGCAGCGCATGTCCAGCCAGGAGTCGAAGCGGGTGGCGGGCTTGAAGTCTTCATCGATCGAGCCAACCCCGGCCATCTGGCTGTCGAAAGCGATGGCGACAATGGCTTTGCTATCCACCCCGCTTTGCTGGATGACGGTTGAAACTGCCTGGGCGGCGGTGACATAAAAATCTTCGTTTTCCTGCTCGACAACACCCGGCGCGGGATAGTAAATGGGCACCTCCACGCTGGCTTCAGCTACAAGGCGACCATTAGAATCGTATAAGCCGGCTTTGGTCGCACTGGTTCCCAGGTCTACACCAATCAGAAATGTTTTTGGCAAATCCCACCTCCAACCGTGTTGTCTTCTGAATTTGGGACTTGACACATCAAGCTAAGCGAGCTTTCATGCAAGCCTCTTAAAAGGTAGAAATGGATAATTCGCTATACATATCTAAGCATTACTTGACAACCAACTTCTTCACTGCATTGACCCAGGTGTTGTCTGGAAAGCCGGGCATTACAGTTCTCAGGGTGGTTGGTCCCCTTGAATCCCCATAAAGGATGACCAAGCAGCCGGAGCAAGCTCTTACTGTCTGTAGATCTACATCAACCGATGTGCCATCGTCTGAGACGATCGAGAGAATCTTTGCTTGCGCTAACGGATGGGCTTTGTCAAGAAGGGTGTTCAAATGCAACCCATCAAAAAATTGGCTGCCCTCATTGGGAATGGAAATGTTGAATTTGTCGAATCCTATGGATCTCAGATCCTGTAGATTCCAGGACTCTTCCCTGTCAACCAAACCTATCAGAGTCAAGGCTGGTTTGGGTGTGCAAACACAGCTTTCCCTGGTTGGTATGGTCGAATTGGCCAGAGAAGCCGTTGTAGAGGTGGCAGTCAGATTAATTTGAGAAAGGGCTTTGGCTGGATTGGACGATGGGTTTACTTCCGTTGCAGTGCAAGCTGCCAGAGTCAAGAAAATGAACATGAGCCGAGAAATACATTTTATTCGCATTTATTTTAAGAACCCACGCACAAACAAAAGCGCTTTGCGAGCTTCTTCGTCCAGGTTAAACCCAGAACTGAGATCCCGGAAAACTTTGATATCGCGACCGATTTGCCCACCTGGCATTAAAAATGGCTCCATGACAACATAACCCTGGTAGTTAATTTTTCGGAGAGCAGAGCCAGCTTCTGTCCACGGAATATGGCCGTAACCAGGCGGCATGCGATTGTTTTCACCGATATGGAAATGTCCCATTTTGTTTCCGGCCTGTTTTATGGCGTCACCAATGAAATCTTCCTCAATATTCATATGAAACGTATCCAGCATTATTTTCGCATTGGGACTCCCCACAGCATCGACATAGGCGATGCCTTCCGCGCAGGTGTTCATGATAAATTGCTCGAAACGGTTGACCACTTCCATGTTGAAGAAAACATGATTATCTTCTGCCGATTTAACAGCTTCTTTCATACTGACTATGCTTCGATCGACGTACGCATTCTTATTGAAATCCCCATCAGGCATTACCATAGGCCAGCAGGAGTAAAGGATTCCACCAAGATTCCCACCGCCCATTTCGCCAATAGCCCTGGCCATCTGCTTCAGGAACGCCACCCCAGTTTTCCTGACCGAGGCTTCCGGTGAAGCCGGATCATATCTGGGGGGCAGGCCAATGCAGTAGGAGACGGTCAGGCCGCGGTCGTCGGCGTGCGCTTTGAGCGATTTCCGCTCGGTTGAGGACATGTTTGCGACTGTGCCACCGTTGACTTCCAGGATATCGAAGCCCAGGTCAGCCACTTTATCGAGGATCGGGTGAAAATCTGCGTCCCACTCATGGGTCCAATAAGCGTAATAAATTCCAATTTTATTCATCAGAAGCCTCCCTTCAAAATATAAATTTATTCTTGAAACTTTAGCTAAGCAATATTGACAAACTCACGTTCAATTTTTTCAATTCGACCTATTGAGACACAATGGCCTGCTAACCCTTATGAACCTCGGGGTAGACATCCTGGGGATAGTACCAGCGGAAGTCTACCCTAAATTGAAACCTCCTGATTACCTCAATGGATAACGGACTCATCTAACCGTATGCATGGCATCAGGATAAAAAAGGCAGCCATACTTGATAGGTAATATTCGTGACGGGTTCATCATTTGGCAAGACTCCGTCACGATAGTTCTTAGGGTCCCTATTTCCGGCATCAAAAAAGGGAACCAATTCCAGGTCTTCTATCACTTTTGTGACATCACTAGCTGACAGATCATAATAACGTTCCTTTTCTTGCCATAAGGGTGCGCCTAATGAGGGTGTTACGACCACACGGGGTATCACCAGGTGAGCAAATTTAGATTCTTCGTCGTTGATTACTTTTATGTTCCTGGTCAAGGCATCTGCATCAAGCTTGAGAATTACATCATCCAAAACAATGCCCGCCGGCAGGAAAGAGCTGTCGGCAGCATAGACCACGGGCCCACGCGTTAAGGCTACCCGCCCGTTGTTACCGAGGCTATCGACCACAATCTGCACCGGCATATCAAGGTCCAGGCGCACGATATCACCCGGGTTCCAAAGGCGCTGAATTTCCAGGTATCCCTTTGCATCAACTTTGGCTTCAATTTCAGCGCCATTCAAACTAAGCCGCCATCCTTTACACCAGCCTGGCAAGCGAAGATAAAGACCAAATTCAACAGGTCTCTCAATCTCCAATTTCAGGTGAATATCACCATCAAATGGGTAATTACCTGTCACTTCTATATTCAGGGGTACGCCAGAGCCAAGTGTCAGACTTGCTTTGGACGGTTCATAAAAATTCACATAAATGCCTTTGTCATCCTGGCAAAACACATGCTGAGGGATCACTGCCAGGGCACGTACGCCGCGGGTTGGGCAGCACTCCGGATCGGTATGCCAGCGGTAGCGTTTACTGTCGCGCAGCCCGACATAGTAGGCCCAGGCGTGCCCGTCCGGAGATTGGGCAGCCAGTAAATGGTTATATAAGGTCTGCTCGGCCATATCAAAAAAACGTGCTTCGCCGAGTAAACGGCCCAGGCTCAAATTGAGATACAACCATCCCATACTGACACAGGTCTCGCCAAGACGGAAAGACCCATCATTGCGCAGGAGGTAGTCAGCGGTGAAGTGTTCGCCCGTACTGGCAGTTCCGGTCAGGTAAAGTTGGTGCTCGACGATATCCTTCCAGGCAACCAATACAGGGTCCAGGTAATGCCGGTCGCCGGTCGCCCGGAAAACCTCGACCATCCCGGCAAAACAGATCAGCATCTCGATGCCTTTGGCATTGGCTGTGCCTGCCACTCCCTGCCCTGCCATGAGGGAACTGACAATACGAGGGCCATCCGGTGCTTCCCAATCTTCATCCACCAGCCATTTCCCCCAGTCCAGGTAGAGCTGATCGCCTGTCTTCCCATACAACCAGATCAAAGGTTCCAGAAAAGAGGAAGATGCCATGCCATAATCACCAGGGTAACCATGAGCTCTGGGACCAGTCAGGTGAACTCCTCGTAGACCGGGGCCAAAATCCTGCAATACCCGGTTGGCTATTTTTATACAGGCATCAAGCGCTTTTTTAGAACCCGTGTAGTTGTAATAACTCAGGAGGCCAATGAGGTCATGCGCCTGGACCCAAAGATCCCAGGACTTCCATCGATCGACTTCGTCATAGGTACCCAGATAGCCATCTTCTTGCTGGGTAGATAACAAATCTTCCACCAGACCGTCTATCTTGGTGTGCAGTTCAGCATCGCCTGCATTCCAGGCGCTTAAAATGGCAGCGTCTAACCACGTGCCAATATACTCTCCCTGCCAATCACCACGGATCTCCGGGCGAGGACGACCTGGAACCATCCAGCCGACCGGGTAATGTTGATGGAAAGGGAATAAGAGATGGTCGCCTTCCTGTTTATGCAGGCGGTTCAGTCTGCTGGAACTATGGCGCTGCCCTACCAATCCATTCATTTGTGTTGAATCTGGCCGCGGGCAACGGATGGCATCTGGTTGTACTGGTGATGTTCTCATGGGATACTCCTTATAAGAGAGATGTGTTGGTTCATTGCCGTTTCTTGAGGATTTCAGCTGGGTATTTGCTTAGATGGTATGCATCGAAGGGATCAGGAGGGCAGTCCATCTCTACTCGTACCGCGGCTAACAGGGCGTGGACATCGGTATTAAAGGCATCCACCAGGACTCGGTGCGCGCCGAGTACATCCTGGTTTGCGCGGCGTTGCGCCAGTTCTTTGCGGTCAACCATCAAAGCTTTTGCATAGGCAGTCTGGCAGTTCACAACGGATTGGAGCATGGCTTCCAGCTTGGGTTCAATATTGTGAGATTCGTCCACCATATAAGCGATGTCCTTCGCACACTGAGAGGCGAGTTTATCACCGGAAATTTCCGCCTCGACGATCTCGTTGTAAATCAGGAACAATTCGAACGGATCGGCAGTTCCGACTATCAGGTCATCGTCAGCATAGTTACGGCTGTTCAGGTGGAATCCGCCGATCAAACCTTCATCGATCAAGAAAGCCACGATATGTTCGACGTTGGTTCCAGGGGCATGGTGACCGGTATCCACCAGGACTTTCGCTCGCGGGCCAAGTTTGCGCACTGTGTTGGCAGACATGCCCCAATCAGCCAGGTCGGAATGATAAAAGCCGGGCTCAAAGAATTTGTATTCGAGCAGCAAGTTGCAGTTTTCAGGCAGGGCCGCGTAAACTTTCTTAAGCTCACTCTCCATGCGATGTTTGCGTTCGCGGATGCTGTCCTGCCCCGCATAATTTGTCCCATCCGCTAACCATACAGCCAGGGTCTTCGAACCGACTTTTTGGATAATTTCGATCGTTTCCAGGATACGGCCAAAAGCCATCTCACGGGAAGCGGAATCGGATTGGCAAATCGAGCCAAATTTAAATTCTTCTTCTTCCCAAAGGCTGGGCATCAAAGCCCCAATCGTCATGCCTTGTTTTTCAGCATACTGTCGCAGGCCAACCCAGTCGTCAGTCACATCCCAGGGGAACATCAATGCCAGGGAAGAGGAGATACCGGTCAATTTATTAACGAAAGAAGCATCGTCGACTTTTTCATAAACGTTGCACGCATCCGCAGTGGATGTGAAGACCTTGAAGCGAGTGCCCATTTTCCCGTATCCCCACGAAGGCGTCTCGATATGCTGTTTCTTAAGTGCGGTTTTAGCTGTTTCGATGTCTACACCATTTTTGTTGTAGATCTCGACAAATTGTTGATATAGTTTTTGATAGTCGATCATGGTTGAACTCCTTGATTGATGATTATGCTTGAATACCACCCTGAGTTAAACCTTCGATGAAACGTCGTTGTAAAGCAAGGAAGATAATGATCACCGGTGCAATCATAATAAAAGCCCCTGCGCTGGTCAGCGCCCAATCCTGTCCAAACCGCGTCCTGAAATAAAAATAGCTGGTCGTGACCGGCAGGAGTTCATCGGTGCTAATAAAAATGTAGGCTAGTTGGAACTCATTCCATACGGCCAGGGCGACCACCAGACCGACGGTTAGAAACCCGGGCCAGACCAGAGGAGCGACCACCTGAATTAATACCTGGATTTCGTTTGCACCGTCCACCCGTGCAGCGTCCTCAAAATCTCTGGGCAGGTTTATCATAAAGGAGCGCAAGAGAAAGATGGCAAACGGCGAATTCAAAGCGATATAAAGAAGGATCAAACCCTGGCGAGTATTAAGCAACCCAAGGTTCTTATACAAGATGAATAATGGAATGATATAGATCCAGACCGGGATGCTGGATAACGTAAGCATATAAACCATAAACACATTTGAGCCGGGCGGGTCCAGGCGCGCCAGGCTGTAGGCAGCCAATCCTCCCAGCACCATGATCGAGAGCACCGTGCCTACCACAAGGATCAGGCTGTTGATCATCGTCCTGCCGAAATGACCTTGCGTCCATGCTTTGGTAATATTATCCGAGAGAAAGTGTGCTGGCAGAGCAAAGGAATCCTGCCCGATTTCAGCGTCGGTCTTAAATGCACTGATCCCCAGGATATAAATTGGCAATAATGCGAATCCGCATAAGGCAATTAAGATCACATAATTGACAAACAAAGGTTTTGTTCGGCGCTTAATTATTAGCCAGTCCATTATATATCCCATCCCCTCCGTCGCATGTATGTAAATAAAGTAATAATGAACCCGGCAAATACACAGATCGTTAGCCCTAATGCCGTGGCGTAGCCAAAATCAAACCGCGCAAACGCATCCTTATAGATCAGTGTTCCGAATACCTCGGAGGAGCCAGCCGGTCCTCCTTGGGTGAGCAAGTATACGTAATCAAAAACCAGGAATGACCAGACTGCGTTCATCATGAGCATGAAAACGATGGTGGGGCGAATGCCAGGTAAGGTGACATTCACAAACTCCTGCACCCAGTTGGCCCCATCGATTTTGGCAGCATCGTAAAGGTCAGGGGAAATATTCTGCATGGCAGTCAGGAACAAGATCATGAGGAATCCCCACCAGTGCCAGTTATCGGCAAAGGCGATTGCTACTAAAGCTGTTTTTGGATCACCCAGCCAGGCTTGATCAAGACCATGAATCCCCCAACTTGCTAACTTAGGACCGACGCCGATATTCCCGTTTAAAAGCATGCGCCAGATAGAGGCGGATACGACGCTGGGTAATATGTAAGGAACAAATATAATCGTACGAAGAACCATTGCGCCGCGCTTTATCTGCGCCATTAAACTACCCGCAAATAAACCCATGAACATGGGTATGGTTAAAAAGAATAACATCCAAAACATGTTGTGGCCAAAAGTTGGCCAAAACTCATCATCTTTGGTGAGAATGTTCTTGAAATTGTCCAGGCCAATAAATGTAGATTGGCCTATCCCAGTCCACTTGGTGAGTGAGAAATACAAACCGATAATTGATGGACCGATCACTACTACCAGGTGGATTAAAGCGATGGGTAAAATTAATAACCAGGGGAATCATCACCTTTCGGAAAATGCGCCCACCAAACCTGGCTCTTATTCCTGATAAGAGTGCCATAAGATTTCCCCTTTCAACGTTAATGGTCGTTCTGGCTTTTTATAATAAAAGAGTGGTCCGGTTGTGGCAGACCATAATCGGACCACATTTAGGGGAATGAAATCAGGTACGAGGGGGAATGGGTGGAACTACTCCTCCTTGCAGTTCCTCTTTATATATTTTATCGAGGCCTGCGAGAAAATCTTTCGGTGACTCACTACCTGTCCAAACTTTCTCGATTTCGGTATAGCAATATACCTGGCTCTTGGGCGGGAAGAAAGTGTAGTCTTCGTAACCGTACCGGCCTTCGTCAGAAGCCTTTGCGAAGTCCCCGTATACTTTACCGATCCGAGGATCAACCCCCTGGATATCCTCGGCCTTTACTTTTATCGGCGGGGGTTCCTGCTTGCATGAAGCGAAGGAGGCAGATGCAACCGGGATTGAGAACTTGTTGGTCAGGTATGCCGCACAAGTATTAGGGGCCTTGGTGACTTTATTAACGACCCATGAGGAACCGAGGCCAATATCGTATGTCACAATGCCGGATTTTGTAGGCATGGGAATGATATCCCAATCATTTGTATTATTGGCCTTTGCACCAAAGTAGTCAAAGACATTAGAATAAAACCAGGTTCCTTCCATATTCATAGCGGCCTTGCCCTTGCCTAAGTTCGAACGGTACTCATCAAAAGTAGCCGACATGAACTTGGCGAGGCCACCCTCGATCCAGCCGTTTTGCACAACCGTGTTCAGAGTCGTGATCCCTTCTACAAAACTGTCATCTGTCCAGGGAATTTTCCCGGTCAACGCTTGGTAGAATTTTTCAGGACCGGCGATCTTGTTCGTATATTCAATGACATACCAATTGTTGCATGGTTTGCATTCACCGGCCTGACCAGCAAAGGGAATCACACCAGCGTCGTTAATCGTCTTGCAAAGGGCGAGCAACTCATCTATTGTTTTAGGCAGCGGCCACTGCTTCTGGTCGAAGAGGGTCTTGTTGTACCAGATAACGATCGTCTCAAGCTCTGCCGGCAGCCCAACGAGCTTATCTTTATAAACACCGGTATTTAATGCCCAGGGTTGGAAGACATCTTTCCAATTGAACATATCGATGAAGGGATCGAGAACCAATAACTGACCCGCCTCCGCGAATTCCACCGTGAAGGATGCCCCGTTAGTCGGGAAGACATCCGGGCCTGATCCAGCTGCCAGAGCAGGTCGCACCGATTCATTCACGTCTGCCTTTGACGCAGGTACTACTTTCACCTTACTTTTGGCGTTGAAAGAGTCAACTTCGCTTTTAACCAGGCAGTCATACGTATCCCCGGTGGTTAACCATACGGTGATAGGCCCAGTTTCTTCGGGTGCAGGGAGCGCGGTTGCCGCGGCTGTGGTTGGAGTGGCAGCGGGTGCAGCGGCCTGGGTTGGGGCGGGCGCGGCTGGAGTAGGAGTGGCAGCAGGTGCGCACGCTGCGAGTACGGCGCCTCCAAAGGCCAGGCTGGATAACTTCAGCATATCACGACGAGACATCTTGCTTGTTTTTATAGTTGACATTTTTCCTCCCGATTTCACTTATACATGAAGTTTGCAATCGATTCTTCAAGGTGAACGACTTCTTATGTTCCTCCCAATATCCTCCTTTCATTTTTCTTAAATAAGTTATTTCCAAAAGCGACCCTAAGGCGCATAAATTCAAATCTCTTTATGCGTCATTGGAAAGGGAATAGGGCCTTGTTTTCTTTCATGGTAGGAGGGCAATTGAAGCAGCCTTATTTTATTTCCAACCTACTTTCTAAAGAAATGCTATTTTACCTGAATTTTGACCACATTCGATACCCACAGGTTGTCTGGCAGGCCAGGCATTGCCGTCACCAGTGATCCACCTTCTACTCCGAAAGCGACAAGGCATTCGTTGCAGGCGCGAACAGTTTTTAAATCTACTTCCACGGATGAATTATCTGCCGTAATAATTTCCAGACGACTGGCCTCCTTTTTGGGTCGAGCGATATCGAGTAGAGCGTTCAGACGCACACCAGACATATAATGTTCGCCCACATACGGTTGATTAAACTTTAATTTTACGACATCCAGGTCTCTTAGATCTTGATTCGTCCAGAATTTATCATTTTCCACCAAACCTGAAAAAGTCAACCCCTTTGGTCTGTTGCTAGCATAAGCAGTTTTCGTTGGTAACGGAGTATTTGTGGGCGCCAAAGAGATAGATGTAGCCGTCAGAATTGGTGATTGAATAACCGGAGTGGTCGTTGCGGGGATGACTTTCGTTACTGCACACGCCGTCAAAAAGATGGAAATAAATAGAAAAACCGGCAGCAATCTATTTCGCATATTAAACCTCTTTTCCTGCATAGACACGGTGACGGCAGGACATTTTTATAGAAAAAGCGGGAGATATTGGCTTGCTTTCTGCTCATATTTGGCACAATTCGCTATTGTTATATCATTTTTCATCACCTGAGTAGGAGAAATAATTAGGCTGCATTTATCCTGGCTGAAAAGGTTGTTTTTTATGATTACATGACGTGGAATGCGGGTTATTGATACTTACCGACACAATACCACCGATCTTTTTTGGAAAATAAGTGAGTAGAATGCTAAGGCAGTATCGTATGACCTTTTTAATAACAAGTAAATCAGATAGCAACCGAATACCGCTAATGGGATAGGAATTCAGACTGGTCAAAATGCAGGTGTGTAACTTCAATTAACTCTGTTTGAGGTGGAGCAACGTTGCCGTTCATCCGGTCCACTAATATTTCGACAGATCGTTGTGCGACCACTTGTAAGTTTTGGCAAATGATTGGAAGGGGCGGTGCAAGCAGTTCATTCCAGGTGGAGTTATTGAAACCGCCCACTACGCGCACCTGCCTGGGAACCTCAATCCCTAAGGTCTGAAGATATTGTGTCACGCTGACGATGAAATCTTCTGTCGTGCATAAAATCCCATCCGTAATTCCATGAGACGCAAAATGCTCCCGCAAGCAATTCTCGACCGTCTCCCCTGCTGCATACTTTACCACCACAACTGAATGATTTTCTGAAGGTATATGATGATCTTCCAGAGCCTGGATGAAACCCGCCGTGCGGTCCTTTGCAGAAGAGGCTTCTTCGCTGAAAGACACGCACAGAAACCTCTTACAACCAGTTTTGATCAGGTATTCGGTCGCGTATCTGGCTGCTTTGACATTATCTGACATTACTGCATCCACTTGTACCCCTTCAATGCAGCGGTCGACAAAGACGATTTTGACCCCTTCTGCGATGAGTGTCTCGACCAATTCTCGGTTGTTATCCGAAGTTGGAGCAAATAACAACCCGTCGATGCCGCGGCTCATAAGCATATTCAACATGTACTCTTCACGTTGTGGGTCTTCGTGACTGCTGGCCAGGATCAGGCCGTAGCCATGCCTGGCAAGGTGGTTTTCAATTTCGTTGACGAGGAGGGCGTTATAGCTGGGAACTAGGCTCTGCACCAGCAGGCCAACCGCCTTGGTTTTCCCATTTTTTAGACTTTGGGCCACCATTTGGGGTCGATAACGCAGTTCTTTAATCGCGTCAAGAACCCGCGTTCTGGTTTCGGGCGCAACCTGGTGAGGACCACCATTGATGACATAAGAAACTGTGGCAGCCGAGACTCCTGCCAGTTTCGCCACATCATTTCGGGTAGGTCTTTTCATTTTGATTCCGAATAAGGAAATTTATTTGCTATCTACACGTGTAATCTACACGTGTAATCTACACGTGTAAGTACATTATAGAAAGATTCGATACCGTTGTCAATAATGAGTTTCAATAGGTGCACTTCATATCCTTCCTTCAACCCGTTTCTTCATCCGTCGATAGTTCTTTGTTTGGCTCCCATCGCTCGTTTCCAATCATCCTCTCTTCCATTTCATAGATCAGCCCAAGCGAAATATTGTGCCGGCCGCCTTGAAAGGGAGTGGTAAGCCATGCATCGAGAATATCGAGGGCTTCGAGGACGCCAGTGCATTTCCCGCCCAGGCAGAGAATGTTCGAATCATTGTGAGCCCGAGTCATTTTGCTTAGATAAGTGCTGGTGCACAGCGCGGCGCGGACACCTTTGTACTTGTTAGCAGCGATACTCATGCCAATGCCTGTCGAGCAGATCAAGATGCCGCGCAAGGCCTCACCTTTGGAGACTGCATTGGCTACTTTCGCCGCGTAATAAGGGTAGCGAACGATTTCAGTCGAATCGGATCCAACATTGATGACCGCGATGCCCTTCTCTTCGAGGTAAGCAAGGATTTGCAATTTAAGTTCAAAGCCACCATGATCATTTCCAATCCAGATAGGTAATGCAGTATTCTTAACCATTCTTACGCTTGGGAATCCCTTTGGTCAAGCGATTGGATCACAGCGGTGACTCTGGCCAGGTCGAAGGTACGTTGGTGGATGATCTCGACCAGCATAGTGGTGATAGCAACCTGATCTCGTTTCCCGCTCACCCGGATCTTTTCGACCCATTCGCCGGGCAGGCCAGAAGCACCGTGCAGCGCGCCGGACAACGCACCAGCCATGCTGGCGATGGTATCCGCGTCGCGGCCAAAGTTCGCTCCGTAGAGGATCGTCTGCCTTGGATTGCCATCTGCCAGGTAGAAGAGTGAAAGGGCCACCGGGACAGTCTCACGCGCATCGGGCATCGCAATGCCAGGTAAAATGCGTTCGGCATAGTAGCGCTCGCGGAAAGCAGCGTAAGCACCGGTTGCACGAGCCAGCGACAGGGTACTCTCGATGAAACCACACATCACGTTCGCGCTACGAAGCGGGAGATATTCCACTGCCGCCTTGAGGACAGAATCGACCGAAGCGCCCGGGCAGAAGGCTTCGGCTACAGCGGCAGCCATACTGCAGGCCCCATCGCGAGAGAAGTTGTGATGGATCAACCCGGCCACGTCGTAGGTTTCAAGAGCGGCCTGACGCGGGTTACCGGCGTTGATGATTCCCATGGGCGAGATGCACATAGCCGAGCTGCTGGAAGACATGTTGCCTGATCCGGCCTCGCGAGGAGAAATACCTTCGGCGCTGATTTTCCAGAAGCTATTAATAACTGGGGTCCAGAACAATCCCTTTTGGAACATTTCCTTATGATCCATCCATGCTTCAGCCCAGGCATCGGCAGTTGGATACCCCTGGGAGAGTTCGATTGCATCGCACAGGATGTGTTTGAGGGCGGAGTCGTCTGTACCGCTGCCGGAGAAATCGGTTATCTCGCCGGAACGAGCGATAATTTCCTGGTAGGTCTTGTTCTCAGCCGGCGCGCCCATAGCGTCGCCGATTTCGGCAGCTAAGAGGCAACCGAGAACTTTGTCCGAGAGGAGGGAAGGAGACATGAGCTGTAACCTTTCGGGATGCAGATAAAAAATTTAGTAGATAAATGCAACCCCACCCACCGGAATAATGAGGGCGGCTTCCGCTATTAGATGAATGTGCCAGAGATATCAACGATCTTTCAGCACATTCGGTATTTTTTGGCCTCGTCCAACACCAGTTCCACCAACTTCGAATCCAGGCGAATGCGTTTGTCTGTCAGGTTAAGTGATGGAATCCCATTAACCCAACCCGATCGCTCAACATAGCTCCGATAGCGGTCTTCACTCCATCGTTCCCATTCAAACGGGCCACCCCAAACACCCGCGTACGGTTCGGGAGGCAAGTTATAACCGTATGACCGGATATACGGTCCGAATAATAGTTGGTACATCTCAGCAAGTTGAGGGGATGGGAGAATTGCAATGCCACAGGTAACAGAAACCAGACTGGCGGTAAGCTCGTTGATAGGAGCCTCACCCGTGAATTGAATCTCCGGGAATGTTGTGCCCAATTCGGCATATAATGTCCTTAAGCCGCGGTAATGGTCATGATGAAGATCATTGATAAAAGTGCCGGTTTGGTCTAGATAGATCCCGTCTACTCCCATATCAACCAGCTTGTGAATCTTCTCCTTCATGTCCTGGCGCCACTCAGGGACATCCGGAGAAATATAAGCGAATACCTCTTCTGCGATCTCGTCCTGGTCAAAGTCGAAGCTCCAGGTTGATGGGTGACCTTCTTGATCATAGATCTGGTAAGGAAGGAATTTTTGCGTCTTGGGATTCTCATAACTGGCCCCCCACACATTCAGATGGGGGATTATATGGTATCCAAGCCGGTGCCCAGTGTTGATCAGGTGTCTAAACCCTTCCTCTCCACCTAGAATAGTCGCCGGATTCACATCGGGCCACTCCCGATCGATATTACCTTCAAAACCTGCCACCTTAACCAGAGTCTGGCTGGGAGGATGAAGGTGTGAAAGGTCTTCTAAACGCGCAGCCATGGTGCGAAAATCATGACCAATACTTCCAAGGTGGGAAATACCATGGAAGATGACTAATAGGTTGATCTCTTTAAACCAGGATTTTACATTGGACCGCTCGTTGAAAGCCTTAATCTGGAAGGCTTCCGCCATCCATCGGGAGTACTCCATGACCGCACTGCGCCAGTCTTTGACGGTCTCAAGAGTCCAGGTGGGCGCAACATATTTTGTACTGCGCTGGCTTGCATTGGCTTCGGAATACAGGTAAATCTCCTGATTTGATCCCTTTCTGTAAACCCATATTTTTTTCACCCGCGGAGGATATTCACGCGCGGATAAGAAAAGAGACTGATTATCTATCCGCACGATGGCGAACTGAGCTGCCCAGGTGGGCAGCGGACCTGCATAAGGTTCAACACCCGTGGATGATAAATGGCGGAGCGGGTAATACCCTCCCGGATAAACAAACACTTTGCCCGGGTCACCTTCTTTTAGATTCAATTCTCCCCCATCAGGGATAATCACTGTCCCAAGTGGCAGTGGGCGAATTCTAACTCTTACTCCTTTGATAAGATCGGTGTGTTCGGTATCCACTTGCCAAGAGAAACCGTTGGGGTGATTAGAAAAAGTGATTTGAACCAGGCCAGGTGTAATTCCGGCACCTCCGCCAAATGACAGTGAATCCGCTTTCGCCACGATTCCACCTTCTGTTTGTGTGATTTGGAAGTTCTCGGGTTCGTAGCGGTTTTTTATAGTCAAGATCCAGAATGTAAACGTATAGCCCGCAAAAGTGATATCCATCTTGTCCTCATTTCAGAAAATAAGCAAGGTTCCTACAATATATCCAAATCCAGGTTACCCCTGGTTTAATTTTGGAGTGAGTGATCTCCTCCACGTGCCGAGTGGGAGATGCAACCGGCTTATCGACCCAGGGGAGAATTCCGAGGTTTTCCACCTTCTGAGAAACAAAGGCCTACCCTTTGATCCCTACACTGGCGATACCGCCAATCAGTGTCTTTTGCACGAAGAAATAGGTGATCAGGAGAGGTACGATTGAAATTAAGGAAGCCGCCATGACCAGGTGCGTAGTGCTTTGACTGGTCCCTGAAAATATTGAGCGATTGAAATAATCCAGGGCGATCTGCAATGTAAATTTACTCGAATCATTTAAGTAGATTAAAGGGCCCGTAAAATCATTCCACACACCTTGGAAGGTGAAGATGGCTACAACCACCAGCACGGGCTTGCTTAAAGGAAGAATGATGTGCCAGAATATCCCCAGATAGCTACACCCATCGATACGGGCAGCGTCATCCAGCTCACGCGGGAAAGAACGCATATACTGGCGCATGATGAATATATAAAAAGGGGCACCAAAGAAACTGGGCACCCAGAGCGGTAAATAAGTTCCATACCAGCCCAACTGGTTATACAGGAGAAATGATGGGATCAGCAAGACGATGCCAGGCATGAGCATGGTGAGGATGACAACATTAAACAAAAAATCACGGCCTTTAAACCGCAACCGGGCAAATGCAAATGCGACCAATGCGCTCGAGATCACCGAGCCGACAACGTTTATAAGGACCAGGCGGATTGTGTTCCAGGCTGGTACCCAGAGGGGATATTTCCCTGACACGAATACCCTGACGAAATTTTCAAAGTGAAAGGATTTGGTCGGGAACCACGAGACAGGAATTGTATACACCACTTCGCCGTCCCCTCGGAGAGCAGCGGTCAACATCCAGAACAGCGGTAGCATGAAGGTGATTCCCAAACCTATCAGCACAATATACATAATCACTGCGTAGAGATTCCTTTGGAAAAACACGCTCTTCCAGCGGCCTGTTTCTATCATTGAAGATTGTAAAGCCTTCACTCGAGATACCATGTCACCCTCTTTCCTTGCCACCTTCTTCATAAAAGACGCGACGCTCAAATAGTTTAAAGGCGATAATGACCGCAATAGCAGCAATGATTACTAATATCCATGCCAGGGCTGAGCCATATCCCATCTTCCCCTCCTGGAATGCCATGATGTAAATATGCAATACGTAGAACCTCATCCATTTAGCAGCCCAGAACTTAGTACCTCCTCCCAGGATGTAAGCCTGCTGGAATACCTGGAACGCACCGATTAGACCGGTAATGAGCATAAAGAATAAGGTGGGCGAAAGGAGCGGGATAGTAATTTTCCAGAATTTTGCCAAGCGGCCTGCGCCATCAATTTCAGCAGCTTCATAAAGATGTTCGGGGATATTTTGCAGGCCTGCCAGGTAGATAATTGCACTCCCGCCTACTCCCCATAAGCTCATAAAGACCAGAGAAGGGACTGCCCAGGTGGGTGAGTTGATCCAATTCGGAGGGTTTATCACCCCCAATCCGCGCAAAACAGTGTTGATGGCGCCCAGTTTAGGATCTAGTAAGCTCAGCCATAATAACGAAACGCCAACTCCTGTAACCACTGCGGGGATATAGAAAACTGTCCGAAAGAAATTCATTCCTTTTAATTTACTGTTCAGGAGAAGCGCCAACAGGACTCCCAAGATGATACTTAGGGGTAAATACATGATCATGTATTTGAAGGTAATGCCGAGAGATAACAAGAAGTAATTATCCTTCGAGAACATGTATTCATAGTTCTCAAAGCCAATCCAGCGCGGAGGTGGGTTAATAATGGTCCAGCGTGTGAAGGCGGCATAAAGGGACATGCCCAGGGGAATTATCAAAAATATGACCGTTCCAATAATCCAGGGAGAGATGAAAAGATAAGCGGCAATATTTTCCTTGACTTCCAGACTGGATATGCGATGGCTTAATGGACTTTTTCCAATTGCGGCCATAAGAGACACCTCTTTCATCACTAGGAGGAAGAGGGGATGGAATCTTGAAAATCATCCCCTCTATCTTTATCCACCGTTACAATAAGATTACTTACCAAGCTCGTCGAATGTGGTCCAGAGTTCATCGAGCTTCTGCTGACATTCGACACTGGCATCCTTGACTGTCGTGGCGACATCCTTCTTTTCTTCGGTCATCAATCGGAAAGCTTCATAGAAGGGATCTACTGCTGTCCAGACATCAGGGTTGAAAGGCGGAGGAACGACTCTGCCCAGCAATTTGATCGCATCCTGACGAACCGGATCAGTACTAGCCCAATCCTTCGCCTGGGTCATCAAGCTGGGTGAGTTTCCGCATTGCTCGCAGTCACCATTGGCTTTCTCGAGAGACATTTCCAACGTGATGAATTTCAAGAGCAACCAGGCCTCTTCAGGATGCTTGCTTTTCGTCATGATCGCATAAGAATCCGTCCAGGCGCCAACATTACCTTTCCAGCCTGGGGTGACAACAGGCTGGCCTACCAGGCCAACATTAATCCCGGCTTTCTTGAAGTCGCGCACATCCCCATAGGTTGCGTACATCATCCCTACTTTGCCCTGTTTGAACAAATCCGCCGTAGAGGATGAACCAATCAAAGCCCCGCCAGCTTCGACAGTTAGGCCTTCATTGTATGCGGTAGTCAGATCCTGCCAGGTCCGGATCCAGTCAGCGGTAGATGCATTATCTTTACAGTTCTTCCCATCCGGACCTAATACATACGGGTTGCTCATGTAATTATTCATGGAATTCCAATTAGGCGGGAAGTTTGCGGATCCGAACACGCGGTCTTCCAGTTTATCGGAGGGTTTGTTAATTGCTCGGGCATAGTTGAGCCAATCATCATAAGTGATCACGCTATCCGCATTGAGCTCGGGTAGTCCGGCAGCTTTGAATAGATCCTTATTGATTGCCATGGCCCAAATGTAGGTATTCCCAGGCATAATATAGGTTTTCCCATCCAGCATACCCCACGAGGCGAAGAAGGGGTAAAAGTCACTGGTTTTAATCCCATCCCGGACCATATAATCATCCAGGGTCAAGACATGCCCGGCTTTCCACAGCTTGTACATATAGGATTGCAGGGCAACATCGGGTACGTCCCCAGCCGCAATGGCAGTATCGACTTTAGTGGAATAGTCTGATTCCGGAATTCCCAGGTGTTCCAGCTTAATATTCGGATACTTAGCCTCGAACTCAGGAATCAATAACGAATTGACCCAAGCAAATTCGGCTCCGCCGAAATCCCAAAGCCGGAGGGTGATTTTTTTCTGCAGGTGCCACAGTAGACACAGGCGCTGCTGTCTCCTGTGGGGCCGCTTTAGGAGCACAGCTAGCCAGTAGCATTGACGCGATGACCAGGAAAACGAGAATACACCTTGTGAGTTTCATTTTTTCTCCTCATAATTTTCGAATAAATTGGTTCATTTTTATTTTACAATCCCTCCTTACTTAATTTAATCCTGAGAAGCACCTCCTTTCGCTCACCGGGTGATTAAGTTGATTTCCGAACCACTAATGAATAAGACATTTCGACGGCTTGCATTTCATTGGGGATATTGGCAAATATGCGATCGAAATAAATTGTGTGGCTTGCCTACGGGTGCTTCCGGCCTGCTGCCATGAATAGGGCGTAGCTATGTCTGGCAAGATGGTCTTCATTGAGGATGATGGCGTAGTTGTTTAATCGCATCTAGAACCCGGGTTCTAGTCTCAGATGCGACCGGGCGGGGACTCACATTAACGTAAGAAACCGTAGCGGTTGAGACTACAGCAATTTTAGCCACGCCATTACGGGAATATGGTTTCATTTTTATTAGGATATGGGATTTTTACTTTATCTACACGTGTAGATTAATTATAGGGATTTACGATGGATTTGTCAATCACGAATTTAGGGTGTGGCTGTTACCTCTGCAGTGGGTGAAAACAGTACTGTTTTAAAAATTCCTCCACTTGAACAAATAATCCAGATATAACCGGATCCTCTTTTGCATCTATCCCACCATCGAACCCATGTCCTTTCCCTTTGAGGATCAGTAATTTATGGTCAACCTGATGTTGCTCTACGACTGAGTCCATCTCCAATGACTGTTCATAAGGAACATCCGTATCCTGATCACCATGAATACACAGGGTAGGCGGATAACTGGCCGTCACATTCTGTATGGGGCAAAACCTGGAAAACCAGCCAGGATCTTTCTGCAGGTCATGCCCAGCAACCTCTTGTGGCCATAGACCATTCTGCCGGCAATAAAGGTAAAAAGGGGAGCGTTTTCCCCAATCACCTTCTGTAATGGGCGATAGTCCGACCGATTTATAGGCCCTGTTCATTTCTATCATCCCTTTTTTACAGTACCAGGGATCCGGTTGGCTGTACCATGGCCCAATAATATCCCCATACCCATAAAAAGAAACGATCGCTTTTACCGGTGGGTTTACCACAAATCCTGCCATGAGCGCAAGATATCCCCCTGCGGAATGTCCAATGACCGCTAGCTGGTCAGGTTCGATGGCAAATAAATCAGGTCCCTTCTCACGCGCCCATTGAAAGGCATCTTTCAGGTCTTCGATTATCAGGGGAAGCTTTGTTTCGGGAGCCAGGCGATAATCGATGGAAATAACGGTAAAACCGGCATCTAAATATTTTTTTAATTGGTAAGGAGCAATCGTCGAACGGCTACCACAGATCAGAGCGCCTCCATGGATCCATAGAATCGCAGGCTGTTTTTTGGGACTGCCAACCTGATACACATCTGCCTGGATACTACAATTTCCCACAATCTTATAAGTATAGCTTTGCCTATTCCATTCAAATGCCATATTACGATCCTGGATTAATTTTATGGATATCTTGATCCTAATCCATCTGCTTCGATTGTTCCTTTGAATCTTTAGCGCTTTGATATTCACGCCAGCCACGGTAATGCGTAATTTCTTTATTGTCTGCCAGGATATAAGGTTCTGCTAATATCCCTATAACTGAGTGACCGTTGTCTAGAAGGATCCGACCAATAACAAGGCCAGCAGGTTCTTTCTCAAGCACTTCGATTATTTTTTCAGGGTTGATCTCCCATAATTCTAGTGAAATCGATGCTCCGCCTTGTTCGTCGCGCAACATTGCTGGATGTTTATCGCCCACGTTCCATAATCGATAGAATGGAGCTGTATGGGCATCACACACAAATTTTGCGCCAGCCTCGATCAAGACATTGTTGGTTGATTGGCCCTTCATGAGGGTGCCATTGACCGCGATTAGCATAAGATCCTTTTGATTGGTATCAGGAGCCAGAAAAAAGTACGTTTTAGTCCATTATAGGCGAGAATAAAAGCAAAGTCCACCGACTATCGCAGTCCCCTGGGCCTTTGCCACCAGCCCGGCGAGCCAGCCTGCGATTCATACCACCATTACATGGAAGACATCGCTTTGATGCGTGCAATGAATAATAACGCCTACCGGTTTTCGGTAGCCTGGCCGAGGGTGATCCCGGATGGCGATGGTAAAATCAATCCCCGCGGGTTAAATTATTATGACCGGGTGGTCGATGCACTATTGGAAGCCGGCATCATGCCTTTCATTACACTCTATCACTGGGACCTCCCGCAGGCGCTTCACGATAAAGGGGGATGGGCAACCCGGGCAACGGTGGATGCCTATGTACGCTATGTGGAAGCGACGGTCAAGCGCATGGGCGACCGGGTGAAACAAGGGATGACACATAATGAACCCTGGTGTGTATCCATCTTAAGCCATCAAATTGGTGAACATGCACCTGGATTGCGGGACTAAAAAGTGGCTTTGTAGGTAGCGCATAACCTGCTGGTCTCCCATGGATTGGCCATGCCGGTTATCCGGCAGCGATGCCCTTCGGCCCAGGTGGGGATTATACTCAATTTCACACCCGCTTACCCGGCGACCGACAGCTCTGCCGACCAATCCTTAACCCGTGGCGAACATACCCGTTTCAACTTGTGGTTCCTTGATCCCATCGCCGGGCGTGGTTACCCTCAAAATGCCTGGGATAGTTACGGTAACGATGTAACCAAAGTTGAACCAGAAGATATGAAAATTATTTCTGCTTCACTCGATTTTCTGGGCGTAAATTATTATTCACGGCAAGTATGTCATGATCCGGCGGGTGGCGAGGGAGGCCGGGTTTTGAATGAGCGCAGCAAAGTTTAACGTGAGCGATCGGGATTGGGAGATTTACCCCCAGGCGATGTACGATCTGCTGATATGGCTTGGAATGGGATATAACTTCCCAAACATTTATCTGACCGAGAACGGAGCTTCTTATCGTGATGTGCTCTCGCCGGATGGTGAGGTGCACGATCCTAAGCGTACAGATTTTCTGTACCAGCATCTGACGACATTATTGAAAGTTATTGAAGCTGGCGTTCCGGTGCGGGGTTATTTCTGCTGGTCCTTAATGGATAATTTCGAATGGGCATTTGGCACCAGCAGTCGCTTTGGCCTGACTTTCACCGATTTTACCACGCAGAAACGCATCCTTAAGGACAGTGGAAAGTGGTTCGGTAAGGTTGCCCGTGCTAACCGGATTGTGGAACTCGAAAAATAAAATTGACCCTTCCCTTTACATACAATTTTGAAGGGCAACTATACAATCGTCATCTCAGACCGTCTCTAGCGGCAGGTGTGGCTCCGGCGGCAGCTCGACCATAATAGGGTCGCCAGCTTTTACCTCGCCGTTGACCAGGACGATACTCATGACGCCCGCCTTACGGATAAGATTACCGTATGTGTCCTGATCCAGCACTGCCGCTTTAAGCCCCGCCTGGAGGTTGTCCAGTTGGGAGCAGGGATCGCGCAGACCGGTCACCTCGACTACGGCTGTGTCGCCCAAATGCAGCCGCGCGCCGGTAGGCAGACCGAGTAGATCGAGGCCGCGCGTGGTGATATTTTCGCCCATCTGTCCAGGCGATATAGTGAAACCGGCAGTCTGCAGCTCATCGAGCAGCTCGGCGTGGATCAAATGCACCTGCCGCAGGTTGGGCTGGCTGGGGTCCTGAGCAACTAGCCAGCGATGCTTGACCGTCGTTCCCAGGTGCGCGTCGCCCTCGACACCCAGCCCGGCCAGGAGCCGGACGCTAGCCTGATTTGGCTTACTAAACGTATAGGTGGCGCTGCGGCTTACTGTTGTGACTATTCCGACCATCGGATTGCATTCCTTTCTATGTACGGTTGAATTTCACCAGGGGTAAGCTGATTATACCAACCCTCTGCGACGATTTGAAAACAGCCTTTTTTTCACCTATCATGACGGTCCGCAGATGATAACCCACCGAGACCAAGATTATTTGCTAAAGATGCGGAATAACTGGCGGTTCATCTTCTGGCACCAATCGCCCTTCACTCTTTGTATTCAACGCGATTACGATCTTATGTACGAACGAAAAACTCGGAACTTTCGTGCCAATTTCCGGCGTGCAATGGGTTGTTGACGTGTCCCGACTATTTCGGTTAGTTGAGGCTGGGTGAGCCCCTTTTAAATAAATGAACCAACCCATTTGAGAACCGCTTTTATTTGATAAAATGGGTATAATAAATGAACAATCATGCAACTTATTAATGGTAGTCGGATTGTGATCGTTGGCGGCGGTCCGGCAGGCAGTTTTACTGCCTTGCATCTGTTGAATCTGTCAGCCGAAGCGCACCTGGACCTGGATGTCATTGTCATTGAGGCGCGTGACTTCAATCGGCCTGGACTGGGTAGCTGTAACAAATGCGCAGGGATTCTATCTTCCACTCTCGTCCAGAATATGGAACGGCTCGGCTTGACCTTACCAGATGAGGTAATCCAATCAGTTATCGATACGTATATTCTACATATAGGTAATATCCAACTACCCCTTCAGGCGGTTAATGCTTCACGGCGGATATTCAGCGTGTACCGGGGGAGAGGGCCTCGCTTGGCCAGCCGGCCCCTGCCGCCTTCCTTCGATGGGTGGTTATTACACCAGGCCGAAGAACGCGGTGCCAGCATAAAAAGAATGCGTGTCCAGCAAATCCGGCGTGGTTCACGGCCAACCGTGGTCACCGCCCAGGAAGAATTTGAGGCGGATCTTGTTGTAATGGCCAGTGGAGTGAACACCCGCCCGATGCTGGATACGGCCTGGGGTTACCGGCCCCCGCGCACTGAGATCATGGCCCAGGATGAAATTCTTCTCCCTGGCGGGATGTTGGAAAAAAGTGTGCACGTTTTCTTCGAGAATCCTACCGGTTTGGTCTTTGGGGCTTTGATTCCCAAGGGTCGTTACGCCAACCTTTCATTATTGGGGCATGGGTTGCCGGCGGATGCTATCAACCAATTTCTGGATGCGCACGGGCTGAAAGCTCTCATCCCAGACGGCATCCATCTCTTATGCGGATGCAACCCGCGCGTGACGGTCTCGCTGGCCAGGGGCTTTTTTGCTGACCGACTGGTGGTGGTGGGGGATGCGGCGGTCACCAAATTGTACAAGGACGGGATCGGGTCGGCCTTCATCACCGCAGAAGCTGCCGCAAGAACGGCCATCCAGCGCGGCATCTCTCGCCAAGATTTTTCGGCTGGCTACCAATCCGTC
This sequence comes from uncultured Chloroflexia bacterium, assembly GCA_963820415.1. GTDB lineage: Bacteria > Chloroflexota > Anaerolineae > Anaerolineales > Anaerolineaceae > CAWFZT01. The sequence continues at coordinate 149,180 of CAWFZT010000012.1, forward strand.
TGCCTTCGCATTGCGGCAGATAATACTTACGGGCGGCTGCTTTTTCGTCTTTGGTCGCTCACATTGCATACACCCTTACTCAGGAAGGCTTGGATACAGTTAATTATGGATGAAGTCAACCAGTTAGTCGATAACCCCATGCTTACCCGCGTTCTGTGGGGTGTGTTTACTGGGGATGAATCGTACCGCCTATTATTCTGGTTGTCGCTCAGCCTGCCAGCCTTGCGGAATTTAGTTCAGGCAGCCTTGCGCAACAGGGGAAAACAATGACGCCAGGCAGCATTGATCTTGGACCGCTACCCGATGGGGGAACGGCTGTCGTGATTGGCGGCGGACCGGGTGGCACCGCCGCCGCTATCTCACTCAAACAGGAGGCGCAAATCCTGGGCCGCAACATTCACGTGGTCGTGGTGGAAGGCAAGCAGTTCAGCGGTGAACAGCATCATAATCAGTGCGCCGGGGTGCTTTCTCCTCCCATCGCTGATATTCTTGAGCATGGGTTGGGGATTCCATTTCCCCACCATCTTAGTCAGCGCACCATCACGGGTTACATCCTGCATACTGCTCAGCGCCAGATTGTCCTGGATGGTGAGGCGGAACCATCTTCGGCCCTGCGCCGCGTCCAGTTCGACGCATATATGTTAGGAGCCGCCTGCGAACGCGGGGTCGAGATAACCCAGGCGCGCGTCACTGATCTTGAATTTCACCCTGACCGGGTGGTGGTCTATACCGAGAGTTCTCAATTGACCACGGATGTGGTGGTAGGCGCCTTTGGGCTAGATGAGGGCACCGCCTCCCTTTTTCACCGGGCGGTGGGTTACCGGGCTCCCCCCTGGTTAAGTTCGGTGGTCACCAAATACCATCCCGGTGATGCGTACATGGCCAAATTTGGGAACCGCATTCATGCCTTTTTACCTGCCACACCCAGGATCGAATTCGGGGCAGTTACACCAAAGGGCAATCACCTGACCATTAATATAGCAGGTAAGGCAGCCGATACTAACCTGATGGATGCTTTCCTGTCTTTTCCGGAAGTAAGAAGTGTACTGCCTGATTTAGAGAAGGCTGATCATTCTCATCATGATGACTTGTGTTATTTTAAGGGCAGGTTTCCCTGTGGATTGGCGCATAAATTTACCGGGGATCGCTTTGTGATGGTGGGTGATGCAGCCGGATTGGTACGCGCTTTTAAGGGGAAAGGGGTTACTTCAGCTATCCAGACAGGTATTCGCGCCGCACAAGTTATTCTTAGAGTGGGGATTTCTAACGACGCTTTTCGAGCTTATCATTCTGCCAACCAGGATATTCTCGAAGACTTACCTTATGGGCGCTTCATGCAAATCCTGACAATCGCGGCTTCTCGTTTTGGCTTGATGGATTTCGCTCTTGAAGCAGCCGAAACCGACCCCAACCTACGTCTGGCCCTCTTCAATGCCGTATCAGGAAATAGCCCTTACAAGCCAATTGTCCGGTCCAGCTTATCCCCACAGGCGCTTCTGGCGTTTGCCAGAGCGCTGACACGAACCCATACACCACAGTAGTCGCATCCCTAATTTCATATCCCCAAAGATCGGGTGAACCACGCCATGCTGGTTGATCGTCGGACAAGCGCGGTTTGTGCCGTGGTCAGTGGCAAAGCCGCACCCCACACCAGGGAATCCGCCTCCGTTTCGGGAAAGGGGCGGGGACGGGCGTTTAGTGAGAAGGGGCAGGAGCAGTCTGGGGGGCTGGGGCGGTGGTGGTTTGCAGAAAGCCGATATACATCAGCACGACGCCGACCAGCTCAGTTAAATAGAGCATATCTACCAGGCCGATCCTGATGAACGAGCCGCCCATGGCAGGGGCCAGCGCGCCGGCGGCGATCAGGATGTTGCCGATCATGCGGTTGAACAACACGCGCTTGCGCCAGAAGAGAAAGGCCGAGTAAATCGCCCCGCCGAACAAGGTCAGTGTCCCGTAGATGTTGAGGATAATGGTCAGGATGATGATTCCTCCGCTGCAGAGTCAGGATGGCCTGGTACTGGGATGAGATCGGCTGGGCGACCCGGTAGGTGGTCGCGGCAGGCGTCAGCGGGGCGAGCAGGATCAGGGCTGCGGCCAGCACGCTAACAGCGGCCAGCACTCCGGTCAGGATCCCGGCGACCCTGCCTCGGCGGACGAGCAGGTGCAGGGTGCCCTGTCCTAGCCAGGCGGCGGTCAGCATGGCACCGCACAGGTACCACAGCTTCAGTACCAGGCCACTGAAGGTCAGGCCAAGGATGACCTCGCTCAGGGTGCCAAGGCCATACCAGACCAGACCGATGGTCCAGATCAACAGGTGAGTTCCGTGCCGCACCAGGTAGCGGCGGAAGACGGCGATGGCGAAGGCGAACGTTACCAGGGTGGAAAGGAAGGGAATGTAGTGCATAGTACCTCTAAAATACCGATTAAGGGATTAGAAGCTGAGCTTGATGCCCAGTAGGGATATGCCGACGATGGTCAGGGTGGCGATCAGGCCGAAAACGACAATAATCCAAAGTGGAAAACGCCCGGCCGGTCTGTAACTAGAAGTGGCGATCCGATTAGAGTTTCCCGACCTCCCGCGCTATCGTCATGCCGAGCACGGCGATTACCATCAGTACCGCTTCCCAACGTGAACCAATTGAAATTCTTTCCTGCAGAACGTGCATCTCTTCCATTTGGGAAGGCGTAGGTGATCCGCCCGAGGCTTGAATCTCTTTTTGTAGCGCTGCCATCCGCGCACTTGCCGGCATCTGAACGGTCAATCCCAAGAGAAAGGCAAGAATTCCCGCTACGCTCCCAATCGTTATAGTATCCCCAGACAGTGTGGAAATCCAATTGATCTGAAAGCCACCAGAGTCGTTCAAGTACAACAAGAAGCCGGCAGCTACGGTCAAAATACTCGAGAAGGCCATCACCATTGGAAACTGCGTGAGTGTCAATCGTCCCATGACCGTGCCACCTGCTGGACCAGCGGCTTTGATGGTTGGCTCAAAGAAGATGACGAAGAAGAATGCAGTTCCTACCCAGAAGGTTCCGGAAAAGACATGGATTGTCCGCAGGATGATCATATAAATGTCCATCGTTTTACGCCTTTGGTTAGTTTATTTTTAGCTACCTGACAGTTTAGCAAAAGAAAGATGATCGGCGTTGGAACTCCGTTAAAATCGGTTTTGGCCAACCATTTTACATAACGGTGAAACCCAATGACGATCACCAAACTCAATCATACCTGGATTGACAAGATTACGCACAACTGCTTCCGAACGAACGGGTTCACGAGTACGAAACCTGGCATGGCGTGGATGCATGCAGTGTTAGGTGATGTAGCGGAGTGGAACGGACATTGTAGTGCGGATTGCTGGAAGCACTAACTCGCGGCTCCCTTTGTCGCCGTGTGAATAATCTGGACAGCAAACAAGATTGCCACCAAGCCACACACTATGCTGACTATACCAATCAGAATCATGTAAGGTCCAATGACTGCATTCAACGCTTCACCTGTTATCCCGGCCTGGAAAGCCCTCCCACCACTAATGCCAGCCCCGATCATTAGCACTGCCATGAGTGGAACGGTGATGGTCTCTAACCAGAAGACCCAGTTGACCAATCGAGGCCAAGAGAGTGGGTTCCCCGATACCAGAGGCACCATATAGTATAGAATCCCCATCAGCGACATGGAAATCCAGCCGAGTGTGCCGATGTGAACATGCGCGCCGACGATGATGGCAGCTGGCTCGAGTGCAAGAAACTCGTGCACTGGCTGCTGGGCCTGGAGTGCACCTTGCACTGTGACCCAGATGAAGAACAGGGCAGCCGCTACGAAGAATTTGGAAAGCCGTTTATTGTCGTTCATTTCTTTTGTCTCCTTTTGCAAAGTTGACCAATATAGAGTCTGTTCCACTCTCCATTTGACACTAGAGCGCTGCGCCGCCCAACTATAGACGTCAAAAAAAAGATTTGGACATAGTACCTTAAAAAGGGTGGAACGCTTCATCCTTAAGTTAATCCGCAAAAAAAGCTCGTAGGAGGCGTTCCATGAATAAAATAACCTTTTGCCAGGCAACCGCCAAGCACTTTGAGCAAGGATTGCAATAAGCTTACCCTCGGGGTTACCATCGCCTGGTTCGAAGAATTACGGTTCTGTTGGCGACCAATCGGCAGGAAGAGTTGGCAGGAATTGCCAGGGTGTGGGGTATAGCTCGATAGACCGTCTGCAATTGGATGGCTGTCTTTCTGGATCAGTGGCTGAAGCTCAGGTCTCTTGACCTGTGTCAAAATCATTTTCTTAATCACTAGAGATCTGGTCAGTATGGTATAAGGATGGCGTCGGATAACTATAAGTTTCCAATTCCTCAGCCTTGCTCCCATCGCTGATCCAGTGTAAAGTCCAAGTGGCGGCCAGCGCAGTTCCCAGGGTTAAGAGCAGGAGTACAACTCCACCGAGTCCCGGGGTATTTACCAACCAGTAGAAAAACTGAAAAATCGGCTGTGTCATAGGAAAGGTCATTACACGTCCTCCATTAAGATAAAACGGCATTCCTGGCACAATTCTAACCAGGGGAGATAACCCATTTGCCCCGTAATGTATTCTAATTCAGCCTGGCTGACGGTTGGTCGTCCACACTTTGGGCAGAGGGCCCGAGGCGAGGAGCGCAACACAACCATCTCTCCAGAAGTCCCAGCGCCAGGGATTAATTTTCGCAACATCAAGACCCGCGCAGGACAAATTCTCACGCATTTTCCACATCCATTGCAGGACCTACCCGAGTAAAGTAGGACGGTTTTGCTTAAATCTTCATGGATACTCAGGACCCGGCGGGGACAAACCTGCACACAAAAACCGCATAGACTGCAATTCTCTACTTCTTGCATGACCGGTGTATATAAACCGGTTGTTGGGGCATAGCCGTGATGTAAAGGTTGCCTGCTACCCATTAACCAATCGGCAAGTAGTTGACCTATCGGCGCATACACCTCATCCCCGCACTCCGCCAAGGCACGTCCAAGGGCGGGCAGCCACTGACCGGCGTGTGTCTTAATAAAATTCTGTTCGATCTCTACCCATGTACCGCTCAACTGGTCAGCATTGACTTGTTGATTTGCGACATAGGCCAGGAAAGCCAGTTCTAAGGAGACATGATCGGGCAGTTCAGCCTCCTCAATTACGAGACCGGCTGTGCGATAAATTCCTTCAACGTCCATTGTTTCTGAACCAAACAACTGGCCACTGCGGTAAAGTGATTCATGTAACCAGAATCGGGGACGTCCAGGGCCTGAAAACAGGGCATTGTATCGTTCCTGGCGAATGGCAATCGGTTCTGGAGAAATCCCCTCCATTTTTTCTAGAGCTAGCCGGGCATTTATTAAGTCGAGGGCCAGGTCTGTGGCAATTGAATACAGCGGCCACTGGCTTCCTGAAAGAGCCAGCCAATCTGGAGGATCCGAGAACACCTCCGCAAGAGCGCCGTAAAGTTCAGACCGCAGAGTTCTGGTCATCCGATTTTAATGCATGGGCAAACTGGCGCACAATATCTAGAGGGATGGGTAGGATGGTTGCGTTCTTCTCTCCTGCCATTTCTACCAGGGTTTGCAAGTAGCGAAGTTGTATACTAACGGGTGAAGCTGCCAGTTGTTCACCCGCCTGGGCCAACGCAATTGAAGCAATCCGCTCTCCATCCGCATGGATGATCTTTGCCCGTTTTTCACGCTCTGCCTCAGCCTGTCGCGACATAACCCTTTGAAGGGATTCAGGCAGCAAAACGTCCTTGATTTCAACAATATTAGCTTTTACCCCCCAGGGTTCGGTCTGGGCGTCGATAATATCACGCAGGCGCTGATTGATGCGGTCGCGATGCGATAAAAGTTCATCTAGCTCAGATTGACCCAGCACACTTCGCAGGGTGGTTTGGGCGATCTGGCTGGTGGCTTTGCTGTAGCTCTGAACTTTAACAATCGTATTGGTCGCATTCAGCGGTTGAAAGTATATAACTGCATCCACCTGGACCGTCACGTTATCACTGGTAATCACTTCTTGTGGCTCAACCACCAGCGTCTCTACCCGCATATCGACTTTAATCATCTTGTCAATGTAAGGAATGATTATTCTAAGTCCTGGCCCACGTTCACCTACCAGCCGGCCAAAGCGAAATACAACTCCTTTTTGGTATTGCCAGATGATCTTCATGGCTGGCAGGACCAGGGCGAAGAAAATCACCAACGAAACGACGACGATCAAAAATTGGCTGGGCATACCTTTTCTCCTTCAACGTTTATATCCCCGGGCACGTAGTGACCGGGTTTGAATGGGTTTAGGTGCGGGAATTTCAATTCTTGACTGGGCCGAATCGATGACGCGACCTTCATTAACTTCCCAAATGGATACTGCAGGAAATAATTTGAAGAATATCAAAAAAAGCAGTCCAAGTACGGCTAACGATGACATGGTGAGGGAAATTTCAACAATAGTGGGTTGGTAATTAAGGTACGGGATGAGTCTCGGTTGAGTGATAGTGGGGATGATGATATTCCAACGTTCCAGCCACATCCCGAACACCACACATGCGCCAGCGATGACCGATGTGGCTGCCACATGGCGCTTCAACCAAAAGCTAATGCTCAGTCCAGCGCTTAACAAGAGCAGGCCGACCAAAACCCAGGCCAAAGTGGTTGTCTTAGGAAATGATAAATCCGCCTGAAAGGGGGTGAGTTTCGGAAAAAGAATGATTGCTCCTAATACCGCCGCTGTCCCGGCTGAAGCGGCCGAAAATTGGGGGCGGAAAATAAATATCTTTTGTATTCCAGAGGGGAGGAGTTTTGGAACGACCATGATAAAGGAGGCAATAACCATGAGCGCAACCATGCCCCAGAAGCTTAAGGCAAAATCGCCCCATAGTTTACTGGCCAGGACAGGAAATTCCAGACTTTCCTGTTCAGCCGCCAGGGTAAGATTTTCTGTATAAGTAAAATAAAACCACAAGGCGCTCATAACGATAAATAGCCATCCCAGCAGGTGATAATGTTTTTCCTCGATGTATTTCTCTAAATGGAGCACCTGGCTGACCAGGGTCATAACCATAAACAGCATCCCGATGCCAGAAAAAATTGCTCCGACCACGAAGTAAGGTCCCAGGATGGTGGATTTCCAGCCTGGCTGCAAGGTGGTTGAGAAGACCCAGGAGGTGATGGTGTGCAAGGATACACCAATCGGGATGATCAGAACCGAAATAGTATTTATCGCTTTTTCCAACCGCTTCCACTGAGTAAGGTTACCCTTCCAGCCCAGGGAAAGCCTCGTATACAGGAATTTCTGCCAGACCTGCGCATTGGCTGGAAGGTTATCGCGGAGTAAGGCGATATCAGGTAGAAGTTGGAGGTAAAGGGCGAATATACTGGTGAGAATATAGATGGTCAGCGAATTGGCGTCCCACAGGAGCGGAGATTGCAACCGCCCATAGATGATAATGTTTGCTAATCTATCGGGGTGGCCGATATCAAAAAGGAGTTGTAAAGAGGCTACCAGAAGACCGAAAACGGTCAATGATTCGGCAATCCGTGTGATTGGCCGGCGCCATTCCGCCCGGGTTAGCTGCAATGCGGCTGAAATTAAAGTGCCAGACATACTGACCCCAATCAAGAACACGAAATTTACCATGTAAATGCCCCAGTAAACCGGTCGATCCATTCCAGTTTCTCCCAAGCCGTAAAATAGCTGGCGAAAATACATGATGGCTCCCCAACCGATGATTCCCAGGAGTATGGCGGCTGCCAGCCAAAAACGTTTACCGGGCAAGGCATAGATTGGATCCAACAGTCTGGCTTTGTCTTGAGGGTCTGCTTTGAGCATGGTACTTAGCCTTCCCTTAAATAAATCACCTGGGGACGGGTGCCGGCTTCTTCCAGCAGAAGAAAGGCGCGTTCGCTTTTTTGGAGTTGAGAAACCGAGCTGGATGGATTGTCCAGATCGCCAAAAAAGCGCGCTTTTCCTGGGCAGGTCTGGACACAGGCGGGGATATATTCATCCGCCCGGAAGCTCCTTTTCTCTGCATCTGCCTGGGCATGGGCTTTTTTGAGGCGCTGCAGGCAGAACGTACATTTTTCTACCACCCCTTTGGGCCGAATCGAAGGGCCTTCCAGGTCACCCGCCCCCTCAATCCTGTCCGGGTTGAGATGTTCAGCTAGAGAGCCTTCCCATTGCGGAGCATACCAGTTGAAGTAGCGCACCCCATAGGGGCAGGCCACCGTGCACAGGCGGCAGCCAATGCAACGCTGATAATTTACCCGCACGAGGCCTTCTTCATCCTTATAGGTGGCCTGGACAGGGCATACCTTGATACAGGCGGGATTCTCGCAGTGCATGCAAGGGCGCGAGATATACCGGGTGGTCACATTGGGATATACTCCAGTATTTTCAGCGGGGTTGACCGGTATTGGAAAAACATCATTCCACCGAATAGCCCGGCCTTTAACCGCTTCACCGGGGTTCACCGCCGGGGTGTTATTCTCAAAACGGCAAGCCACACTGCAACCCTGGCAAGCAACGCATTTATCCAGATCAATCACCATTCCCCAACGCGGCATAGGTTTCCTCGATTTATAGACTATAAATATCGATAGGGTCTAAACATGAAGCTCTGTTAGACTCTGCCATTCAATCCCTACAATTATTAAGCTCGGTACACTTTTACCCGGGTATTGCTGAATTCTGCCAACCCGGCCGCTGGCTCGCTGGCTGGGTTGAGCAATTCCATCCCATTTACCCCACGGCCTTTTGCCCAACGACCGACAGCAGTATGCCCCTGGTTGTAGGGAAGGTTGACGACATCCGGTCGCAGACCTTTGACCAGACGAACTTTGGTTTTAACCTTGCCGAATGGGCTCTCTACCCATACAAGATCTTTATCCTGCAATCCGTGACTGGTTAATGCCTCCGGGCTCATTTCCAGCCAACTGTCCCAGGTTTCCCCGACTGTCATCCCGCTGATCTCTTGCAGGGTAGGCAGATTAGCGGCGGCGCTGTTTGAGCCAAGGCTCATCAAAGTGAAGACGTTGAGGACGAAGGGATAATCCTCCGTTTTACCGCTAAAAGGAACCGGTTCATAATGCGGGATGCAGACAGCGTCACCGGTTTGGGAAATACCCAGAAGCTTTCAACTGGACAGGGTTGAAATTCTCGAGAAGCGAATGCAATTCACGGCTGTAAAAGTCAAAACGACCATCCGCCGGTGAGAAACGCCGGTCGCGGCCAATTACCTCACTTACCCAGCGATTACTCCCACGCAGGGTAAAGTGATACCCGGGGGTCATCCAGACCCCCAATTCCTTCAAAGTTTTCCAATCCGTGCCGACATCTTGTAAACGGTACTGTAAGACTTCCTCGTAGGTTTTCCAGGGGAATGCTTCTTTTACTGGACCACCCATCGCATCGGCCAGCTTCAGGAAGAAATCGCCTACATTCTGAGTATCCAACCTGGGTGGGATTGCGGGCTGGCGTAAAGCGATGCCTGGATAACCCAGTCCCTCAATGTAATCGTCTTCATACCGCTCCAGGAAAGTCGGCTCCGGAAGTACCAGGTCGGCGTATTGCGCGCTTTCATCCATGAAGGAAGAAAAGGATATGATCAGGGGAATTTTATCAAAGGCTTTAACAAAACGTTTCCCACCGGGCACTTCATAGACCGGATTGGCATCATACAGGAAAAGCACTTCAACGGGAGCGCCTGCTAATATTCGGTCAGCGACAGCCTGGTAGGCGTGGTGCGAGAGTGGGAATTGGGTTCCGGCCCCGTCAACCCGTTCAGCTTTCCGGCCTTGCTCGGCGATCGTATCCATATTAAGAGCAGGCCAGGCGGGGGTAGTAGGATAGCGCTGGGTCATCACGCCCCCAATCGCTTCAATGCTGCCCACCAGCGCGTTAAGGATCTGCACAGCCATGGCTGTATAAATTCCACCGATAGTCCCATTTAGCAAACCGCCTTTAGCCGGTAAGATCGCCAGGCCCGGTTTATTCTGGGCGAACTCGCCTGCCAGCCGGGAGATGGTGGTGGCGGGCACTCCGGTAATCTTCTCTACCTGGGAAGGATTGTAGTGCTCTAAAACGTATGATTTAAACCCGGTATGTAAATTACCCGTTTCGTCATTAAAATCTTCAAAACCAAACCCATAATTGTTGACAAAATCGGAGTCGAACATTCCCGATTGGATAATCACATTGGCTATCCCCAACGCCAAAGCAGAATCTGTACCTGGAATAATCGGGATCCATTCATCCGCTTTGGCGCCAGTGACCCCCTGCCGCGGGTCGATGACTACCAGTTTTCCACGTGTGGCCCGTCCGCGCCGCATTGTCGAGTATCCCATGATTGTGCGAACGGGTACCCGGCCGGCTTCCAGCAGGCTGGCTCCAAAGGAAATCAAGTAATTGGTGTTTTCAAGATCATACGCGGGTAAATCATATATTCCCTGGGTGAAGGAGTTGCCAAGTTTTGCTGCCTCAGTGTTGAGCGACTCTCGTGAGATCAGGTTAGGAGAGCCAACGGCTTGCATGAAGCGTTCGAAAAAAGAGCGCAACTGCCCGCGCGTTTCACCATACATGAATACCGCTCGTTCAGGGTGACCGGTGCTACGCAGCGTATTTAGTTTTTGGGCAACCGGTTGAGTGGCTTCATCCCAGGTGACCGGTTGCCAATTGCCAGAACCCCGCTCGCCAACCCGCCGGATTGGCCCGCTGAGCCGGTCGGGATTATACAGCAACTCAGGAGCAGCCTGTCCTTTCGGGCAAAGGGTCCCTAAATTAACCGGATGCATCGGATTGCCTTCGAGCTTGACGACATGCCCCCCCGCAACCCGAGCAAGGGTACCACACCCACCGGAGCACAACAAACACACTCCAGGCACGATCAAGTCATTGGCGGAAGTCTCGAGAGTTGAAGCGGCTGCAACTGGATTAGTTCCCTGAGAGCCTAACAGGGCCTGCAGGCATCCTACTGTGGCGGCGCCGCCGATTGTAATAGAAGCCAGCTTCAAAAATTGGCGTCGGGATACCTGATATCCCATCAGTTTCCCTCGCTTTCTGTTTGAGCATGGGCAGGCTTGCCATGCAATTGAGCAGGAGCGAGAGGGTAAGAATTTGGAGGCAGCGGGATGGTACTGTCTCCAAGGCGGGTCACAAAATTTACCAGCGCGTCCACCTGTGCATCGGTCAACTGACCCTTGAATCCCGGCATCCCCAGGGGCTGGATACCCTTGAGGAGATAAGATCGGATAGCAGTTGCAGAAATGCCGGTGCCTGCCAGACCGATTGCCGAAGAGCCTTCCCCCTTGGCCCCGTGGCAGCCAGCACAGGCGATCCCATATAATTCATAGCCATCCTGTACATCCGGGGCGAGAAGCACGATTGGAAGAGGTGGAAGCTGAACTGGTTTACCGCGCGCGGCCCATAACAACCCGCGCAGAGTGCGCGGCCCACCTCCGCCTGGGTTTACATGGCATACCCCACAACTCTCCCCGGTCAGGGTGGCGTATTCTGGTAGGGCTTTTACCGGGTGGGTTTCAACCAGTAAAAAAACCATTAACACGACAAAAATCAGACCGGTAAAGATAACTGTAAGGCGAATCGGTAAGGATTGTTTGGCGAAAAAAAACTTCATACCTGTTCCGTTGGGTATCAACCTGCCTCTTCCAGGTGAAGAAGAAAAAGGTTGAATTTTATCGAAGGTTTATTGATGGACCTTGTTCACATCAAAAGCGGCGCCGGTTCCATGGCACACATCGCAGGTCTCGATGCCTGAGGCAGTAGTCATCAGTTCATAATGGCCCTGGGCGTCAGTAGTGTCGTGGCAAGAAGAGCATACAGACCGGATCGGGAGAATGCTGCTGAGAATCGTTTTGCCATCTTTGCTGAAAGTTGTCGGTTGGATGCCCTTTGCCAGGGGCAGGCCATAGGTGCCGGGCAGGTGACAGGTCTGACAGGCCGCCAGGTTGCCTGGGAAGACGACATCGCTAAAGTCGGCGGTGTAGTGCCTTTGCCCCACACTGTAAACGGTTGTTGCTCGAGGGATGCGCCGCTGTGCAACCCGTGGATCAAGACGCGGAAGGCTATAGATTGCGGGGCTCCCATATTGGCAGGGCGAGTGGCAATGTCGGATGTGGCCGGATTGTGGCAAAGAACGCAATACTCTGTGTTTTGGCGAATACCGCCGTGTGCAGCCAGGTTATTATGGCAAGAGTCGCATTTATTGCGATCTATCACCTGGCGCCGTGGATCCGCCTTACCACCATCCAGGGCGACATAAGCGACAGGATTGAACCCGGCGTCCCGCACGGGGTCTTTTACCCCGTTGATCGTCTCCATCACATAGCCTTCCATGCCCACTGCGTAAGTTCCTGTGGAATCAGCAGGGATTTTATATTGGAAAGTATATTTGAAGGCGTCGTTGCCAGCATCGGCAATACCCTGCAAAGGTGTGGCAGGTTTGCGAATGGCAATCTCAGTCACACGGTTTACATAATCGCTGGTGGGGCCGGCCAGGGTAAAAGCAAGATAATCCATATCTGCCGGTGCGATTGATTTACCGCTGTTATCTGAGACTTTAAACGTCACTACAGGCAAGCTGCCTGGCTTAGCGGAATCGATGCTGACGATTTCGAGCTTGACGCCCTTAAGTTGTTTTGAACTGGTTGGGATGGTATGGGCGCCGGTGATGGAGGCGTCGAATTCGTCACCCTCGGCCGGATGGCAGGCAGAGCATTTGCTGTCATCGGTAACTGCTTTGCCGGGATGATTTTCACCGGTGGTCAGATTTACATTGTCATGGCAGGATGTACAGGCTGCGCCGTTCGGATGGGTTTTATAGGCGTCGCTTTGGGCGCCCCCGGTATGGCAGGTGGTGCAGTTACGCGTATCCTGGGGCCAGGTGATAGCCGAAAAATCCGCAACAGTCTGAGAGTGTCCAACGATGTAATAGGGTGTTCCGGCAACCACACTGGGAAGGGCTGAACCAGAATGGATACGATGGATCAACACTTTAAAATCGACTGTGTTGCCAGTTTCCGGATCAGTGTTTTGGTCAGTGTGGCAGGAGAGGCACATTTCTACCATTCGCCGGGTACCCCCATGCCCTTCCAACGGATTATGGCAGCTTTGACAGGCTTCGGTTGTTACTTCTTGAAGGCCAACGACTGGCGTGCCGCTTGCCGGGACGAACATGTAAATATCGTTGGCCACGCTGGCTCGGTTATCTTTGTAGGCATAGATGCCAACTACCGTGGTCAACTGGGGCTCGGCTGGAGAGCTCAGGGCATTGGTAAACGTGTAACTGGCCGTACCATCGGAATTGTCTACCCAGGTTCCACCTGTTTCAGCATAAGATTGGCTGGCCTTCGCCAGTGCAGGCTGTTTGGTTTCGCCCTTATAAGTATATGGAGCCCCGGCCACATCATGTACCAACAAGCTGTGGTATTTGCTCAGACCAGTGGCCGGGTCGGTAAGAATTTGGGCCACAGTAAACCCGTAGCCTTCCAGGGCTTTCGATTTCACCGGGCGCCCAACTGCGTCGGTAATGGTCAGAGTAACCACTGGTTTGTTATCGGCAGGGATGATTACCTGGCTGATCTTAGCGATCAGTCCATTTCCTGGAACGGTCAGGGCAGCATTTTGGGGAGCGGCTGCTCCTGCCGGACCGGCCGGGCCAACAGGTCCAGGAGGGCCGACAGGACCTGCTGAACCTGGTTGTCCCGTGGCGCCTGCCGGACTTGGCTGCGCGCTACAACCCGTGAACAAGAATACTACTCCGATAACAATCGTCGCAAGTACCACCCATCGGACGATCCTGGTCTCCATATCAATCTCCTGATTGGATCCAATATTTATCAGAACAAGCCTTCATCCATGTTGCTCTTGACCATTACAGGCAAACAAAAATCGCGGTCTTTTGTAAAAACTTAGGGTAATATATATTAATAGTTTATAACATAATGTTCCGTCATTATTCCGTTTCAAATTGTCTCATTTGTGTCTTTTTCAATAAAATGAATTTATTGGAGTGCTATAATCGTCATTGAGGCAAAATAGATGACTGGTGGTATTGAACCGTTGGATGAAAAATTTAGGCATTGGCGGGATCCTCGCTTCATCCTCAGGATCATTCAAATTGTCCTTCCACTGACCTTATTTGGGATTGTTTTTGCCTCCGAAGCCCAAGAGCATCTTTCTGGTGGTTTGCTATCAGAGGGTTCACATTTTGTCACCGAGGTTCTCTTTTTTGGGGTCCTGGGCCCGGCTTTCCTTTACCTGGGATTTTCTTATATCCAGAAGTTAATGAAAGAACAGATCGAAGCCAAAGACAAGGTAGAAAAGCTCAACCTGGATTTGGAAGCCCTGTGTGCCAGTCGTACAGAAGCATTGGAGCAGCGTAATGTTGAGTTAATCAAAGCCAATAATGAGCTAAAAGAATTAGATCATATGAAATCGGATTTTGTGGCGCTTGTGAGCCATGAGCTACGCGCCCCGTTGACAGTTTTAAATGGCAGTTTGGAAATTGCCGTCCAACAGGCAGAGGCCCTACCGCTGCCTACCCGCCGGATCCTCGAGGTCATGGCACGGGAGAGCGATCGTTTGACCCACCTGGTGCAGACGATCCTCGATCTTTCACGGTTGGAAGCTGGCAAGCTCCCCCTCACCCTGGGACCTGTGGCCGTGTTACCCATCCTGGAGCATGTGGCTGAATCAGTCCTGGTGCATAGTGGCCGGCCCGTAAAATGGGATGTTGAGAAGGATCTTCCGCCCGTTTGGGCAGACGAAACTTATATGGAAGAAATTGTCAGCAACCTGGTTCGAAACGCAGATAAGTATTCGCAACCACATAGGCCGATCCATTTCACCGTCCGGGCAGACAAAGGCTATGTTTCGATAAGTGTGATCGATCATGGGCCAGGAATACCAGCGGAGATCAAAGACCACCTGTTCGAGCGTTTTTACCGGGGAAAGTCTATTGAAAATACTACACCGGGCTGGGGATTGGGGTTGTATTTCGCGCGTAAATTAGCTGAAGCTCAAGGGGGAAGTATTACTCTTCGTTCTCCTTGCTGGGAGGATGAAAAAGGCCCAGGCGCGCAGTTCACTGTAACCCTCAAGGTTACCGAAATCCCTGAAGGGAAAGAAGAAGCGGAGGAAGGGAGCCATGGCCGAGATCTTAATCATCGATGACGACCAGGCCCTAACCCAATTGTTAGGTGATTACCTGGTTGGGCAAGGTTACACGACCAGGAGCGCCAACGATGGCCACGCAGGGCTGTGCGCCCTTTTTGAGCGTAAACCGGCCTTGATTCTCCTCGATATTAATATGCCCAATCGAGATGGGATTGAGACTCTGACCCGCATTCGGGAGGTGAGCGAAGTCCCAATCATTATGCTTACTGCCTATGTTGAGGAGAATACGGTACTGCGCAGCTTTTCTTTAGGTGTTGACGATTACGTGACCAAGCCTTTTTCTTTTGCACAGTTGGCGGCGCGGATCCACGCGGTACTTAACCGGGGCAATAAAAATGATCCAGATGAGGATGAGCTGCGGACGGCCGACTTGATCGTGCATTTGAAATCCAAGCGCGTCGTGCGGAACGGGGAGCTGCTCACATTGACGCCCACGGAATTTAAGCTCCTCACGGCGATTATGCGGCGATCCGGAGAAGTAGTCTCGGTAGACGATCTGGTACACGAAGTCTGGGGGCAACAATACGTTGGGGAGATCGGATATGTACGCCGTTATATCTGGCACCTGCGCCAGAAAATCGAGCCCGATCCGGACAATCCACGGTATTTATACAACGAACGCGGTTATGGGTATCGCGTTCAAAGCTAATACTTTCGATTTTGATGAATAATTTTCTGGTTTTTCTCTTTTAGGTTTTTCGGCCTGGATTTTCTAGCGTGACTGTTCCACAGAATACTTCAGTTTGCGGGGATATTGCTGCCAACACCTCCAGAATAGCTGCCAGTAACGCCTACGTGGTCTGTACTCTCATGGTTATAATCGGTCCACCTGTTGTTCGATTCCTTTGGAGGTCCAACTTTACCCTTTAAGGAGTTGTTGCGAAGCCAACATGGTTAGATAAGGCTCATTGAGGTTTTCAGTCACTTTATGAACGGATTCTCGTTCTACAAGGTAAGAGACGAGATCGTAAACAGCCGCTAATTCATCGGGAGGTAATTTCTTCAGCCGTTCAACAATCTTTGGGATCGAAACAGTAATCAAATTGATATTCCAGATCAGTGAAATATGATCTATACGATTATTATACATCGTTGAGTTGTTACTAAACGGTTTTCAGGATAATGCGGAATTGATGATATTCTTTACGGAGGTGATCCTTGGTTGAAGAAAGAAAATTTGGAAATTTGCAATTACATCAAATTACTGTCAAAATCTCCGATGCATCCTGTAAAAATCGCTCTCACCCAGATATGGCGTGTGCCGGTCCTAAGACCGGCACATCTAGGCACCCAAACATCGGGCGTATATGATCCACCAGGGACTTGAACCCTGAACCCACTAATTAAGAGTTGACCCTTTATCCACTTACCCCGTATATATGGTTAATTGCGTCTATTTAACCCCCAGAAGTGGTGGTCATTTGTCTCTTTTTTATACGTGTAGAGGGTTCTATGTAATATTGCACCAAATTGCACCCAATTTTTTAGCTGGAAAGCAACCAGTGATCTCTGTCCAAGAGTGTTGACCCAGTTATAAAGGGCCATTATCTTGATTTCTGTATTTAATTTCTTTAAGAATCGGAAATTTCGACCTACTGATACCAAGCAAATTTAGAGCAATTGTACTATTGCACATATTGGTATGGGCGGGATACATGCGTACCTGTGGTAGTTATCGGGTGTCTACAGGGGATGTTTTGGATGGTTTTTACTGGCGTGACTATCAAATTATTGTCAAAACAGAATCAAACATCCATTCACTCATTGTCAAAAGACTAGCCAAGTTTTATTTTAAACCTGGCAGGTCTTGTTCTAATGCCTTTATCAGGCCATGCCCTCTTACAAGGGAAGAGCGAACTCGCAATCTAATGATTCGAAGTCAGTACAGCATGCTTAGATACGGTGGACACCAATCCAATCTGCATGGCCGAAGTTACCGATAACCCTCGCCAGAAGCAGAGCAGCATCGACTGCCTTGACGTCGAGTGGCCGGTCATCCGGCAGGGTTTGTTTGCCTGCCCGTTCAATGGCTACCAGGTGAAGGTCAGCCTGTCGACCCTGGGCGAGCAGGCCGGGCTGTATTGGGCGGCGTCCTTGTGGGAATGAGACCGGTTACCCCTTCATACCTGACAAAACCACGCCGCGGATGAATTGGCGCTGCAGGACGATAAACAGGATCAGGATTGGGATCGACGCCAGGGTCGTCGCCGCCATCAAATAGTTGAAAGAGGAGCCGTTCAAGTTCTGAAACTCGGTCAGCCCCAGGGCCACTGTGCGCATGTTCACCTGGGTGATTATGATCAAAGGCCAGAGCAGGTTATTCCAGCTGTCCAGAAAAGTGAAAATCCCCAGGGCAGACAGCGGGGCTTTGCACAAGGGGATGATGATCTGGAGATAGATGTTGAACTCGGAAGCGCCATCCATACGAGCGGCGTCGATCAGCTCATCCGGGATGGTGAGGATGAACTGGCGCATCAGGAATACCCCGAAAGCGCTCACTGCAGCGGGAATGATCAGGCCTGAATAGGTGTTCAGCCAACCGAAGCCGCGTACCAGCACGAACAGGGCGATCATGATCACCTGGAAGGGGATCATCATCGTGCTCAACACCGAAATGAACAAGGTCTGCCTGCCCCAAAAATTGAACTTGGCAAAGCCGTAACCGGCCATGCTGGAAAACAGCAGGGTCAGGAAAGTGGTGCTGAGCCCCACATACATGCTGTTGAAGAAATAGCGCCCAAAAGGAGCCAGTTGCATGGCGTTAACATAATTGTCAAAGTGAAAAACGCTGGGAAGCCATTGTACCGGCACGGTGAAAACTTCTGCCGAGGTCTTGAACGAGCTGGACAGCATCCATACCATCGGGAGCACCATCAAAACGCCACCCAATGCCAGCAAGAGGTAACCGATGCTGCTCAGGACCAGCCGTAAAAGGTTGAAGATGCCTTCGCGGCTGGTCACGTTGTAAGAACGCTTGAATACGTTGGCATTGGCCTTATACATAGCTGACATCCTCCGTACGGGTAACTTTCAATTGAAGCAGAGTCAGCACCATGATGATGATAAAAAGAACGACCGACAGGGCGGCGGCATACCCCATTTTCTGGAATTCAAAGGCATTCTGATAGACGTAAAGGGCGATCACGTCAGTGGCGTCGTTCGGCCCACCCCGCGTCATGACGTATTGGTAAGTGAAACCCTGGAAACTGTTGATAAAGGTGATAGCGATCACGAAAAGGGTGGTCGGTTTGAGCAGCGGCAGTGTGATATTCCAGAAACGCGCCCAGGCGTTGGCGCCGTCGACTTTGGCCGAGTCATAAAACTCCGCCGGAATGGCCTGCAGCCCGGCGATGAACAGCACCATGTAGAACCCAATCGATTGCCAGATGTTGATGATAATGATTGCCACCGGCGCCAGGTTGCGGGTAGTCAACCAGAAGGGGGCAATTCCAAAAAGGATACCCAGGGTGGCGTTAATCGGCCCCAGCGGGTTATATAGGACCCGCCAGACCATCGCCACTACCACACCGGCCATCACCAGCGGAGCAAAGTAGAGTGTACGCAGGAGGTTGCGTCCCCGGAAATCGCGTACGAACACCAGTCCCAGGGCGAGCGAGATGATCACGCGCAGAGCGCTGCCAAAGGCGTATACAAAAGTGTTCTTCAGGGAGACCAGGAAGCGCGGGTCTTTGATCATGGCGATATATTGAGCCAATCCGACGAATTTGGGAGCCTGGATCAGGTTGTAGTTGGTCAGGCTGTAGTACAACGCTGAAAACATCGGGTAGAAGCAGAAGATGACGAAGAATATAAGAGCGGGGGCGACAAAAAAGAGTCCCCACAGGCGCTGCCGGGTGTAAATGGTAAAAAAAGGTCGGTTTACAGGGGAGGTTAGATTGTCCATAATTTTGATTATATTGTCAACAGATAGGGGCGGGTCTCAGACCCGCCCCTATGTGTACAAGGGAAGGAAAGGCTATTGGCCCTGCAAAATGGCTGTAATTTCAGAGTTAGCCGTATCCAAAGCCTGCTTGACCGGTTCCTGCTCGGTCGTAACGCGCTGTAAAGCCCTTACGAGCGAGTCGATAATCTGCGAGTATTTGGGGTGCACAGGCATCCAGGGAGTACCTTGCATGTCCTTAACAAAGACGTCCAGGTGAGGAGTGTTCTTGAATGTGTCCGATTGCGACAGGGCGACGGTGGGCTGAAGCAAGGCGGCGTCTCTCAAATAGTCTTCAGGGTGCGAGCTGAGCTCCTTGATTAACATCTGGCAGGCCTGCTGCTTTTCGGGGCTGGAAGTGCTGTTGGTGAACAGGCCATAGCCATAAACCAGGGCGCCGGTATTATTGATGGCATCTTTCCAGCGTGGCAATTGCACGACGGTATGGGTGTTGGCAGCTGGCGATTTTTGAGAGACGAGGTCAGCGCTAAACCAGGATCCGGAGATACCCATGGCTAATGAACTGTTGATGAAAGCCAGGTAGTAGCTGGTGTACTGAGGGCCGCCGAACTTGGATTTGTAGACCCAATCCTGGACGTACTGGAAGGTGCGGATCCAGGGGTCGGTATTGACAGTGGCAGCGGTCTGGTCGGCGTTCATGATCGTGCCGCCCAACTGGTAGGCCATGCCAGCCAGGGTGTTGATCGGGCCGGAGGCATCATCGGGCAGACCATAGATAAAGTCAAAGCCGCGTTGGGTAAGCACGCCGTTCTGAGTCTTCAGCAGTTTGGAATCGATGGCAAGCAAATCGTCCCAGGTCTTGGGGGCATCTTTGACCGGATCCAGCCCGGCGTCTGCGAACATTTTGGTATTCACAAAAAGGGAGTGGATGCTGACTTCGGTCGGGACGGCGAACAGCTTGCCTTTGTAAGTAAAGCCGCCCAGGGTGCCGGGAATGTAGGCTTTGACCAGGTCATCCACGGTGTTATAGCCAAACAGCTTGGGATCGAGGGGTAGGACCTGGTTGGCAGCCAGGAGAGCCCCGGCGCTGGAAGCGCGCAGGTTGAAGCAGTCTGGAGCGGCGTTGCCGGCATAAGCTGTGGTCAGCTTGGTCAGATAATCGGTATCGTTTCCGGGGCCGATGACGTAAGTGACGGTGATGTTGGGATGAGCAGCCTCGAAAGCCGCGATGAATTTGTCGTCGAGGGTTTCACGTGGTTTGAAATCGTGCGACCAGAAGGTGATTGTAACTGGCGCGGTAAGAGCGGCTTCGGTAGCAGTGGGTTGAGCGGCTGCCGTTGTGGCTGTAGGTTGAGCAGCCACCGTAGTGGCGGTTGGCTGGGCGGGGGAGGCAGTGGCCGGAGCGGCGGTTGGCTGTGCGGGGGCGGCAGTGGCCGGAGCGGCGGTTGGGGTAGCTGCCGGCTGGCAGGCGCCCAACAGGAGGCTGGCCAGGATCAATAGTGAAGTGACCACGATAAATTTACGATACGCGTGTTGCGACATTTTCTTCCTCCAATCGTTATCAACGTTATTCAACAAGTGATTTAGACATTCCGGAGACATTCATCCAGTAGAAAAAACCGTCATCTTTCGATTAGATCACCTCCTCATCAGGAAAGGATATCCGGTAGGAGAATACTAAAATATCCCTTTCAATAAATCGAATGCGGTTTGTTCAACCAGGGCAGACGCCTGGGGAGCGAGCGGGGCAGGCAAGCGGGCGCTCAGGTAAGCTTCGTTCACCTCGTATCCGCCGCGCGAATAGTCTTCCGGCAAGGGGATGTAGCCCACCTTACCGTTGGTATACCCGGCAAAGAGAGTCTGTTTACACGGGGAATGGTTTTTGATCGCTAATCCGGTTTTGGAGAAAATTTCCCCTCCGGCGGTCACCAGGGCGATTTCGCCGGCGCGCAGGGCGTGCATTTCCATCCCGGCCGCTTGGTCATCACCCTGCCCTTGTAGTTCGGCCGACCAGGGAGAGCGCTGGTGCAGCCAGACCTGCAACTGATCATAGGATAATCCGGTCACCGCCCCGCCTAACTCCACCAGCTCGGGTAGGCGTCCAGCGTGTTGGGAGACCGGCTGAAGCGGCAGCCAGATTTTTTGCGCTGCAACGGCCAGTTTTTCGACCGGGCAGGTAGGGATGCATTCCCATATGCGCAGCACTTCGTCCCCTATCTCGGATCCCAACTGTTCCAGGAGATCCTCCCGGTCGGTGGGTTGGCCAGGCTGGGGATTGATATCTGCCCCGGCCCCTTGCAGGTACAGCACCTTACCGCTGACGGAATTTTCGATCGTGCGGCGCATGGCGCCAGGCCAGTCGGCGGAGATCACGTTGGACTGGGTCCCCAGGACGACCGGATGGCAGGCGTAATTAACCAGGACAGCCAGCGGTCCGCCGGAGGAATCGTCCACTCGCAAGATACCCACCTCGGGGTCGGTGGGGCCTTGCGGATTGGCATCGATAACGGTGACGCCATCCGGGCGGGTCAGGCGGCGGTTTACGCCGATGTTGGATTTCCCGCGCCCAAAGCCCAGGCGAACCGGGACAAGCCGGTTATGGGCGATCCGCACCAAGCCAACCAGCAGGTTGACCAGGTTATCCACGTAGGCAATGTTGAGCAGCGGGCTATCGGGATAGGCATAAGTGGCCGGCCCGGAGTGGCAGTGGGTGGCGCACAGCAATATGTTCTGAGCGGGAATATGCAACTGCTCCTCGACCAGTTGGCTCACGCGTCGGACAAGCTCGGGATGGACGGAAAGGACGTCCAGGCTGATCAGGACAGTTTCAGTGTTGCCATCGCTCAGGGCGAGGGCAGTGGCATAAAGGTCATCTCGCAAGCCGTGCGAATCGTCGTAACGCTCCATGCCGATCAGGTAAATCCCAACCGGGGGAGTAATTGTCACACGACCAACGCCAGCCTGTATTTTTTCCATGCTATCCACAGCGAAGAGATCGAGGTAGAAACCAATAAAGATAGCCGATTAAGAACATTTACATTATAGAACGGATTTGGCGACTGTCAATCAGTAATAAGTATGATCAAAGATTATTAGATTAGATAATTCCAACCACCAGACTCTCACCGGCGCCTGGCCACCCCGGAAGATGTCCACCATTACTGCGACAGCCGTACGCTCACGAACGAGCAATTTATGGAAGATGTCTATCAAGCGATGTTTCAATAATTAAAAGCAACCGGTTCGATCAATCCTCGAGTCTTCTCCAATTTTCAAGACTCCATCTGGTCTCAACCAAAATCCCTTGAATGACCTGAATATCGAATATTCGCCCTGAATTCTTATCAACACCAGCGCTTTTGATAGCGTCAAGGAATTGCCGCGCCTACACCGCGTTCTTCCTTGACGCCAGCTCCGGATTTCAGGTTATCCGGTTAGTGGAGCAAGGATGTTTCACCAAACTAACAGAAAGGGGATGAAATTATGAAACTATTGACTAAAGATCTTGAACAAAGGTTTGCAAAAGTCGGTTTCCAAGATAACGTTAAGGACCCGTTGATCATCGCCAAGTTTTTCAATCCGACGGGAGCGGGTACTTGGTGTGCTACCGAATACAATACGCGGGAACGCATCTTTTTCGGTTATGCATCCATCTTTGGGGATTGGAACGACGAATGGGGATTTTTTTCTCTGGATGAGCTGCAATCCTTCTAGGGTAAATTCAGCCTCGGCATCGAATGCGTCCCCTTTACTCGGCGAGGATCATAGAAGAAACTTCGTCGAAGAGAAATCGGGTACTGAAGTTGACGTAGATGATCTTGCCCCAGGAAGTTGTAAAGATGTTTTACCGCTGGCTTGCACAAGAATTTTTACCGTTATTACCACCAGGTCATCTTGGGGAAATCCCTGTTAACACTTGAACTTTTTCTTGACAGAATCCTCCGAAAACTTTATTATCTGTTCGATATTCTGTCAATCAAGCCGCAAAAACAGAGGCGCGTCCATTGGATAGTGGCCATATTTTTCTAACGGGTTTGTCTTTCAATGACACATAGCGGCACCACTTAAAAAGCATCCGTGTCCGTAGATTTTTTCTAAGGAGAAAAAGAAATGCAGAAAAGTGACATAGTCGAACAGATTGGATGGAAAGCTTATAGCAAAACAGGAATTGTAGCTGCCGGTGGGGCTGAGGCAGTTGCGGTCGGTATTAGCGTTCTGGAAAAGGACGGCAATGCTGCCGACGCGGCTGCTGCCACGATCTTTGCTCTAATGATATGCGATCATGGTTATTGCTCTATCGGTGGTGAAGTTCCTGTAATGATCTACGATGCTAGGAAACCGGAGGTGAAAGTTCTTTCAGGGCAAGGCAGCGCTCCCCTTTCAAAAGCTGCCATTGATTGGTACATGCAAAACGGAATCCCCGAAGAGGGGGACATAAAAGTTGCCCCGGTTCCTTCTGTCGTTGATTGCTGCCTTACCCTGCTCAGATCGTATGGCACGAAATCTTTTAAGGATATTGTAATGCCTGCCTTAGCTCTCCTTGATGCCGGTAAAGCAGCCTGGCATCCTCGCCTGGCTGTTACCTTGCGTAAGATGATTACAATGGAACAATCCACCGCAGGCACCCGGGAGGAGAAAATCCAATCCGCATGCGACCTTTTCTATGGACGCAGCAATGCGCCAGGTGACATTGCGGATAACCTGGAAGCCTTTTATATAGAAAGAGGTGGCTTCCTTCGGAAAGCGGATCTGGAGGCCCACAAAACTCAGATCGAAGATCCTATCACTGTTAATTATCGTGGTTACACGGTCTGTAAATGTGGCCCTTGGACTCAGGGACCCTACCTATGTCAGGCACTCCGTCTGTTGGAAGGCTTTGATCTGAAAGCCATGGGACATATGTCGAGCAGGTACATTCATGTGGTCGTGGAAGCGATTAAATTAGCTATGGCCGATCGCGACGAGTACTATGGAGACCCCAATTTCGTGGAGATTCCCCTACAAGCGCTTCTCTCGGATGAGTACACCAAGATTCGACAGCCCTTAATTGAAATGGATAATGCATCCCAGAAAGTTCGCCCAGGTGATCCTTACAAGATGAAACCGATTAAGGAGAGGGGAGTATTCCGTCCAGGCGTAGGTGGTACGACAACTTGTATTGTGGCCGATCGTTGGGGTAATGTAGTTGTGGCCACGCCAAGCGCCAATGTTTTTCCTGGGAAACACGAAGGTGGGCGGGCAGGGGTCACATTTGGAAACCGCCTGCGGAGTTTCAACACCACCCCTGGTCACCCGAACTGCATCGCCCCCGGCAAACGTCCACGCATCACACTGACACCCACTCTCGTGCTCAAAGATTTAAAACCAGTCCTGGCAATCAGCGTTGCCGGTGGAGATTTGCAAGATCAGGTTACCCTGAAGCTCCTTCTCGACTTTATTGAGTTCAATATACTTCCTGAACAGGCCGTTATAAATCCTCGTTTTGCTACCACCCATCACCAGGATTCCTTTAATCCCAATCCGAACCGGCAACAAACTTTTGGTCGAGCCGGTTCACTGATGATAAATGAACTCGTAAGTGCAGGTGTTCGTGAAGAGCTTGCCCGTCGTGGCCACCATCTAGAAGTAATGGGATCAACTATTGGGTCGCCTATTATGCTGTATATCGACCAAGAGAAGGGAGAGTTCCAGGCTGCCGGCGATCCAGCTGCCAACCGCCATGCTGCAGGGCTGGAGGTTTAATAACTTAATCCATATATTGATCACAAGCAAAGAGTATTGATAGATGCTTCCGATAGATGACAAAATAGGCGTGCAATTGGTATTAATGGTCTCCAGTAGACAAACAGGAATTGCAGCACATATCAGCCTTCACGAACAAGATCTAAACTTGCTATAGGATCCAAAGCAGTATTTTAGCCACCCCTCTTCATAGATACTTGAGGCCGACTTCTATAAATTGTATGGAGGTAAAACGTGATCAAACGAGTTGAAATAAATTATCGGGGGGTATTCCAAAAGACCCTGGCCAGGAAGATCGGCGGTGATATCGTAATGATCGCCAGCCGGATGGGGCGGGTGGGGTTTTCGAACGGGCGGTACAGCGATGCACCCGAGCGGAATGGGATCCCGAGCAAGTATTTCACCTTCATTTCGCCGGATTTGCAGGAAGAAGAGTTGGAGGCGGAGTGTGGGGCTAAGCTGGACATCGATGTAGCGGACGTGTCCATTGTGCTGGATGATACCCTGGTGAAGGGGGCGGAATCGTGGGCCTGGTATGGGATCCATGCGTTGAACGAAAAGGTGCAGGAAGGGGGGACGATGGTGGTGGTGTCCCACCGATCACCGGAAAACCTGTTGCAGTTTTTAGCCGGCAAGCCATACAAGTGGAACCTGTCCGTTTACGACGGGGATCCGAGTTTTTCAGGGATGTGGGTGTTTAAGGATGACCTGACCTATGAGCGGACGCTAGGGGCGGTGGCCGCGGCGGATGCGGGGATCATCAGCATCGAAGCGGTGGAAGCACACCTGAAGGCTAAGTATCCGAAAGAAGCCTTACGGGCGGAAGCTGCCCGGAAAGCGTACGATGAGGTGCTGGAGAACCGTAAAGTGGTGAGCGCCGGGTCAGGCGTGGAATGGAACCACAAAATTCCGATGCTGCCCAAGTGGCACGAGTTTGGGGATGGAGCGGCGATACCAGCAGTCAAGCGCGGTTTTGCGCTGGGACCAGGGGGGCAATCGCGAAATCTGCAGTTCCAGCGGGGCACGACCAAAACCCAGCGGCCAGTGGTGCGCTTTGATTTATGCACGAAATGCTCGCTGTGCTGGCTGGAATGCCCGGATGAATCCTTCGACCCGACCCCAGACGGGCTATACGATGTGAACTATCCCTATTGTGTGGGCTGCGGGAAGTGTGCCGAGGTGTGCCCGGTCAAAGAATGCATCGTAATGATGGACGAGCTGAATTTCGAGGATGACGCCAGCCCATGGGAAGCTTATCGGAAAGACCCGGCTGGCTATGTATCCTGGGCAGAAGAACACAAGGTGGGGGGACGTTACACGCATCCGTTCATTACAGGACGTGGATTTGAAGTGGTGCAAGGCGAAAGCATCCCGATGGGTGGGAAGCGGGCTGCGAACAAAAAAGCTGCAAAGATAGATCCAGGAGGTAAACAATGAGTACAGTTGCCCCAGTGGTGGAAGATAAGCTTTGGGAGCGGGAAGACCTGTTAACCGGCTGCCAGGCAGTCGCCCAGGCAGTCCGCTTGGCAGATGTGGACGTAATTGCCGCCTATCCGATCCGTCCCTACACAGAAGTGATGGACGCGATCGCCAAGATTATTGCTGATGGACAATTGGATGCAGAGTATATTATCGCTGACAGCGAGCATTCCCAGTTTGAAATTGTCAAGCATGCCAGCACGGTCAATGCCCGGGCCTTTGCTGGAAGCAGCGGTACAGGCTGGTGCTATGGGTTTGAAGTGCTGGTGGTCACTGCCACCGACCGGCTGCCGGTGGTGTACCTGGTAGGCAACCGTGCCCTGGACGATCCAGGCGCATTTGGGGTAGAACATAATGACGCCATGGCGGTCCGGGATATGGGCTGGCTGCTGTGCTGGGTCACCACCCCCCAGGAAGCCCTGGAACATGTCCTGCTGGGGTACCGCATTGCTGAGGATAAACGGGTGCGTATGCCGATGGCGATTGCCATGGATGGGGCCTTCCTGACCCATTCCCAGCATATGGTCAAGATCCCGTCGGTGGAGGCGGTCAAAAAATTCCTGCCACCCTACGACCTGGCCGAGCGGAGACTCCATCCGGATAACCCGATTTCAATTGCCCCTCAGGTCAATGAGGATTGGGTGATGGAACTGCGCCGGCAGAACTGGCAAGCGGCGCGCAACGCGCGGGAAGTGATTGTCCAGGCTTACCAGGAATTCAACCAAATCTTTGGGAAGCGCTACACGAGCCCCTTCTTCACTGAGTACCTGACCGAGGACGCGGAGACGGTGCTGATCGGCCTTGGAACGGCAGCGGCACCTGGGCGCACGGCAGCCAGGCGGCTGCGTGAGCAAGGGCAGAAGGTGGGGTACATCAACCTGCGCTGGTTCCGGCCTTTCCCGACTGAGGAGTTACGTGACAGCTTGAAGCGGTTCAAGGCGGTGGGAGTGATCGACCGGGATTTTGCGCACGGCTCGCCGGAAGATGGGGGGATCCTGTTCAGCGAAGTACGCTCGGCACTGTATCCCTTGGCCTCCCGGCCAGCCGTGGTGAACTTCATCACCGGGCTGGGGGGACGGGATATTTCCATTGAAGAATGCAAGAAGATGTATGCTTTGACTGGGCAGGCGGCCCACCGCGAGGAGATGGACGGATTTATCCACTGGATCGGGCTACGCGAGTAACGGAGGAACTGAGCATGACTGGAACAGAAGGAATTGAATTTAACAAGATCAAAGGGGTTCACGAAGTACCACTGGAAGAATTTTATACCTCAGGCCACCGCACCTGCCAAGGTTGCGAATTGGCGGCGACGATGCGGGCGTTTATCAAAGCGGCTGGGCCCCGAACGGTGGTAACCGGCTCGACCGGCTGCATGTACGTGGCCAATACCAGCTACATGACCACCCCCTGGATCGTGCCCTGGATGCACACGCAACTGGGAGCGAGCGGCTCGTCAGCCATTGGCATGGCGGCGGGGCTGAGAGCGCTGAAGCGGAAGGGTAAGATCGCCGACGAGAAGATCAACACGATCGCTTTCTGCGGGGATCTGGGCGGGGGGGACATGGGCCTGTCGGGGATCTCGGGAGCATTGCAAACTGATTACGACCTGTTGATCATCATGTATGACAACGAGTTGGCTGCCAACACCGATATTCAGGCTACTGGGCTCAGCACTTATGGCGCTCAGACCACTTTTACACCACCTGGCACGAAGCAGCATATTACCCAGAGACGATGGAAGAAAAATGTAGCTGGGATGCTTGCGGTTGGACATCCAACCTGCAAATATGTTGCAACAGCTTGCGCCACTTTTCCGCCTTTGGATTACCTGAATAAAGTCCGAAAAGCTTTGGCAGTTGGAGGCCCCACCTTCCTTCACGTTTATACACCATGCCCAAAGGGATGGGATTATCACCCACGATATTCTCATGAAATTGGCGAGTTGGGTGTGCGATCGGGGTTGTACCCGCTTTATGAGATCATTGAAGGTCAAGTGATTTATAACTATGATGCGCGCAAGAAGCGTATACCTGTCAAAGATTTTATAACGACCCAGGGTCGCTTTGCCCATCTCAAACCAGAAGATATCTCCTATATCCAGGATATGGTCGATAAGATGTGGGAAGAATGGGATATCCCGGGAGTTGCACCACTTAAGGGGTCCCTGACTGCTTAGGATTGCCCAAGAAGTAAACTCGACCTTGCAAGGCTGGCATGATTAACTGCACGCCTTGCAAGGTTCCCTTAGATAGTCCAACATCTAAATAACCAAAAACCTGAAATTATTAATAAGCACAAACTTGCTTCGAAGTATCCCTCACCAGCCATGTAATCGAGTTGTCGGAAAAGTTGCGTAAATGCCTGGATACATCCTCGGCGCTTCTTATCATTATTATATGTTTTAGACGGGTTCTGTTTAATATTGCATCAAATTGCACCCAAAATTTTCTATCAGGAAAGACAACAACTGACCTCTATCCGGAGTTGCTTACCCCGGGAGGGGCGAGCAGGGTCGCCGCGATCGAGAGCCACAGCTAGGCGGCGGAGTGACCGAAAACTGCCTTGTGCTCGATTGTGCTCTTGGAATCCGCAGCGACCGTATGAGTATCTTCTTCCATTGAGCGGAACGAGGCCGGCCCCTTGCCATGCACCTGTCTACTTGCTTTCCAGGTTGAGCACGCCATCCCAGTCTTCATCCACCCCAATGTCGATGAAGTGGTTGCAGCGTTCAATGTAGAACTCGGCAGCTCTGTCTTTGGGGTAGATCACCAGGCATTTCTCGAACAAACTTTTCGCTGGCTGAAATTGCTTCAACTGGTACAATCCTACGGCTTGCTCGAAATCCCGCTTCGTGGCGAGCTTCTTTTCCCAAACATCCGGTGGATCGCCGTTGAACACCTCGTAGATAGTGACCGGATCGGCTTTCCCTTTCACCCGCACGCGATCAAGAAGGCGCACTGAAAAACGGCTAACGTCCTTAAGGCCGCGGAACGTGCGCTCACTGATCAACAGCGTGACCTTATACATTTTGGTCATTCCTTCTACGCGACTTGCCAGGTTGACTGCATCGCTGATCACGGTGCCGTCCATGCGATCATGCTCACCGAGCGTTCCTAAGGTCATCCTTCCTGTATTCAGACCAATGCCAATGTCGATGGTGGGAAGCTGATTTTCCTGTCTGACTCGATTGTACTCGACGAGTTGCTGGCTTAGCGCGATCGCGGCGTCAACCGCATCGTCTGTGCTTTGAAAGAGAGCCATGATCGCATCGCCGAAGTATTTGTCGATGAAACCGTGGTTCTCACGCACAATTGGCCCCATCTTGCTCAGAAACCCACTGAGGAATTGGAAGTTTCTTTGCGGGTCCATGCCTTCCGAAATCGTGGTGAACGAACGGATGTCGGAAAACAAGACCGTCATCTCCATTTGCACATTGTCTGCCAGCGCCACGTCAATGATGTTTTGCTTGCCCAGGAGGCTCAAGAATTCACGAGGCACAAACCGTGCATAGGCTGTGTTGGTTCGGGACAGCATCTGGATCGACGCTCGTAACGCGCTGAGCACCAACGCCAGGAGTCCTAATCCTGAGACCGTTATGATGAGCATGACGCCCAGAGTTGTCAAGAGTCCTTTGCGAATCGTCGTGAAGGCAGAGTCGATGGGCAAGACTACTTCCTGGACCCCTCCCACGTCGCCTACCTTCCAGTCCTTTTTCGGACTGTCGGCGGCCGTGTTATGGCACTTGACACAGGCTTGGTCCATGATCACCGCGTGAGCGTATTGCAGTGACAGACGACCGTCGATGTTTGCATAGGCGACGTAGGGGACGCTCTTGTCCGGCTCTACCCGCAGCCTGACGAGCGCTTCCGTTTCGAAATCGTTATGGGGGCCTCCATCCTTGCGCGTTGGAAAAGGATAGTCGCTATATAAGCGCGCCTGGACCCCGCTTCCTGGTTCAGTAATTTGCTGAGATATCTCGATCCCCAGGGTCGATGGAATTGGAATGGCGCCTTCGTGGTTGGCGTAGTCAGCAGTCACCAGAATACCGTGATTTTGCACACGATTGACGACATCTGTACCATACAAGCTACGAAACTTATCCAGAGACCGGACGAAAACCGCGGCATAGCGCTCGGCCGCGTCTTCGTTGATCTGTTGGGCAAGATTGTACAGATTCGCCAGAATCAGGAGCATGCCGATGAAGAATAGAATAGCTAATGTCGGAACAATGTGCTCATGGAGGAAACCGAGGAGTCTCTGACAATAGAGATGAGACCAGTGTGTGGGTTGGGGGAGCCTTGGGGGCAGCCCGCTGTGATTCCGGAGGGGCAGGAGCCTCCACATTGACAACTGGGCGCTGAGCAGTTTCTTCCGGATGCGGCGAACTCGAAGCGCAAATGAAGGTCGCCAATGGTGATTATGTCGCCGGAGTGGAGAGGATGGCTGGCCGTTATCTTTTCGCCGCCGACGATGGTGCCGAGGGTACTTCCGGCGTCTTCGATCATGGGATCCGGCTGAAAGACGAGCCGCGCGTGGTGGCGTGAGATCTCAGGGTTTGGAAGGACAACGTCGTTGTCCAAGCCACGCCCTAAAGTGACCGTTTGTTTTTCCAGGATAAATTCACGCTCATCCTCACCGGAGACGACCTGCACCAGTTTGCCACGTATCATAGCATCACTCTCACATTACCTATTGTCTGCCGGCGCATCGACAATTGGAGCATCATGGCAACTCTCATCGCGCACCGGTGAGCGTAATACAACGAGATCATAGCAAGAGAATTAAATTTTGTCAATCGGATTTTTATTGAAGAATTGGCAAGACCTTCCGGATTTGTATTCCTCTAAATTGATCAGAGCATCCTCCAAATCGCCAGATGAAAATCTGAAGCTTATTGGCAATGAATATCAATTGCGAACAGGTGAGGTTGTTGATTGGACTGAGGTTTATGATCACCTGCTCTGGCAGTTACTTAAACGACCAGAATTATTTTCTAGAGATGTACAATAACTGGTTATTCATCTTCTGGCACCAAACGTAATTTAACCTTGCGTTCAACGCCTATACAGGCCATAAACCTATCGAAGGCCACTCTTTTCAACATACCCACTGTAAGGGGATTAGAGAGCAATTACTGTAAATGTGAAATTGGTTTTTTAATGGAAATTTGCAATCTCTGTCAAATTACTGGAAAATTTTCCGATACATCCCCAAAAAGTCGCTTATCTCCCCATATATGGCGTGTGCCGATCATATGACCGGCACATCTAGGCGCCCAAAGAGCGGGCATACATGATCCACCAGGGACTTGAACCCTGAACCCACTGATTAAGAGTTGCCCCTAAATCCACCTACCCCGTATATATGCCGGATTGCGTCTATCTAACCCCCATATGTGGTGGTCAATTGTCTCATTGTTATACGTTTTAGACGGGTTCTATGTAATATTGCACCAAATTGCACCCAAAATTTTTATGTGGAAAGACAACTATTGACCTCTCTCCAAGGGTGCTGACCTATTACAAATATATAGAAAGAGTTGAATGGAATCAAAAGTCCACAATCTACTCAAGAATCGGTCATCAAATATGCAATTGCATGGTTTTTATCGCCGTCCAGGTACATCTCGAGATGCGTATTAGGGCGGTAAGAACTGATGTCAATCAGCCGAATGACACTTGCTAATTCGTCATTTACCTTGATCCGATCTATTAGCCGGTTGGGTGTTTTTTCGAAAAATGCCTGGTTGAAAAATGTTGCAGGATCATCCACTAAAACAGCCAATGGGTAAATCTGTGCTTCCATCAGATCCTGAAAAAAGTGAGTCCCAAAGGAAGGTTCGGGGGTCACTCCGATCGAAGCACCCGCCAGTTCCACTAGCGCCCCGGCATTGAAAACATCCGCATAATTCACAAAAACACCCAGGTCAGGGTTTGTAGTTCCCCACCGGCCCGGTCCCACACAAATGAAGGTTTTAGCCCCCAAGAGACTATTGAGCTGAGAAATGATTCGGGTTACCTCGTCTCGCTCTGCCTGCGTTGGCAGAGAGAAATATTCTTCCGGGCAGATATAAATCACATACCGGATATTGTCCAGGTATCCCTGGGGTACCATGAACTTGGTGGAAAACAGGATATTTTCCGGTTTTAAATCCCTGGGAACCAGATCTGGTGCCACAAGCTGCAACTGGCTTTGTGGCCGGCACTGCAATATCGTAATTTTGAGGGTTGGCTTGATCGCTCCCAGGTCAGAAATATTCACCGTAAATTCCACGTCCACGGGAACATGGTAATGCTCTTCCAGAAGATTGAGCGCCCGTGAAAGATTAGCCGCGAATGGTGTCCGGCGCAGCAGTTCGTCAAAGGTGATCGCGGCCCTGGGCACATCCTCCTCCAGGATGCGCGTGCGCGGGGTAGCTAAGTAACCATCACGCTCAATTTGAGCAAGATAGCGCAAAGGTGCATATTTTGGAGATAGCAGTTCTTTCACCAGCATGGTTTTAAAAGTATTTTCTGCCAGGTCTAGAATATCGACGAACTTTTGCGAATAATAACGCACTGCCTGTGGATCATCATCCGGCTGCAAGCCTGGATGGCTTAGGGCAATCAGGCGCGGGTAGTCATTTCCACCCCGCTCGACGGCATGAGTCCCCAGGCCCCAAACCAATCGGGCAAACCCATCTTCGCGCCGGATTTGCGGCGCCCAGCGATAAAGGTTGTGGCTGAAAGCGACCCCTGCTGCAAACGGGAAGAAATAGCGGCCGAACGGCTCACCCTGGACCACCTGCAGGAGGACCGCCATCCGTTCATCGTAATCTTGGAGACCTTTGCTCCGTCGGTACAGCAAGGCATCTGGATTTAGCGTGCTGGCATAAGTGAGGGCAATGGCGCGGCCAAGCGCCTCCAGGTTTTCTTCAGGAGTGCCCTGGTTAGGGCAGAAAAAACTCTGGTATTTGCCGGCGAATGAAGTGCCAAAGT
This sequence comes from uncultured Chloroflexia bacterium, assembly GCA_963820415.1. Lineage (GTDB taxonomy): Bacteria > Chloroflexota > Anaerolineae > Anaerolineales > Anaerolineaceae > CAWFZT01. The sequence goes on from CAWFZT010000012.1 coordinate 182,490, forward strand.
TATCTTCCAACTGGCTGGAAGAGCGAACAATCACTGGCTTTTTATTAAATTCCTCCAGGATTTCCGTCAGCTGCTGAATAATTTCCGGTGGAAGTTTCCCGGTAGCAAACTGCTCACGAATCTGAGGGTATTCGCTATAAATCTTATCTTCCGTTTTGTATTTCTGGTTATTCCAGTGCATCAGTCCATTCATTGCCATGAAAATGTAGATTAAGTCTGAACCCAGGTAATAGGAACTTGGAAAACTGATCCCAGATCGCAGCGGTTCATCGGCTGTTTCACTCAGGATTCGCCTGGCCAGCACCAATCCAGCCCCTTTTCCTCCGATTTTTCCATTGCCAATTCGCTTCTGATAAACTTCTACCAGGTCGTCAATTGTCAACCAATCTTTAGCTACATTAATATATGCGAGCTGATCACTGATCAGCCGGCGAATCAGGATCACCTTCAGCTCACGAAAGTGGGGTTCCAGCAACTGCCGTTCATGGGCTGGCATCTTTTCGATTGCCATCACCTGCTCAAACAAGACCGATTCTGGCACCAATTCTAGATCCAGTGTGCTTAAATTACCCGAATTATCCAGGTCTTTGAGCGAAAGCTTCGAACTGTCATCCAGGTTTGGCCTCTTCCAGACCTGGATAGAGCGCAAGAAAGGTTGGTTGACAACCAGGCCATAACCACGTGCTTCCAACACCTCTCGGTCATCAACCATCTGGATATCGAGATTGAAACAAGACGGTAATGCATTTAGGCAGCCCAGCTTCTTGCGGCTTGCAGCGATGGAAATTTCCAGAGTAGAACCCAGGCTGCTCAACGCGGCGCTCTTCCGGTCTACCCAAGCGATCAGGTTGATCCCTCTGCGTTTTCCGCTGAGCGGCTGGCTGGCTGACTTAGGCCGCAGCGATGCCGGCTCGGGCTCATATTTGATGACCGCCTTCAGATTCTTATCGATCTGGCTCAAATACTGCCCAATCTGGTAGGTCAGGTGGTCGGTGAATACCTGGCACACATCGCAGCGCCCCTGGCGGATGGCATCCAGGATCTGGTTGGTGTTGCCCGAAAAATTCCGGCTGGCACAGTCAGAGATCGCCGTATTGACCAGCAAATCTGCTGTTGACTGTTCTACATTCATTTATGACCATTCCCTCCATGGGAAGATGGCTGAAAACCATTCTCCCACATGGGCAGCGGCCTTTCATAGCCGCATGATTTAAGACCGGTCATTGCGGCAGTATTCAAATCCATAGCCCGTAAATCCTCGGGAGAAAGCTCCTTGATACTGCTGTGCCCCGAAAGCATGGTCAAGATCTTTAATTCTTCACTGCAGGCATGGATAAAGTTTGCCAGGCGCTGACCTCCTTCCATCGGGTCCAACCGCGCCCGCATCTCCGGCTTCTGGCTGGTGATGCCATAGGGACAGTTCCCTTTATGACAGGCATAACACACCCGGCAGCCAAGTGCAATTACAGCCGCTGAGCCAAAACCGACCGCATCTGCGCCCAGAGCCATCGCTTTATAGGCATCCAGTCCATTCCGAATCCCCCCAGGGCAATTAGCTTAACTTTGTGGTGCACACCATGATCTTTCAACGCCTGCACCGCCGGTGGAATACAGGCAAGAGTTGGTATCCCAACTCCTTGGGTGACAATATCGGGCGAGCAGCCGGTGCCACCCACCATTCCATCCAGACTGATGGCATCTGCTCCTGCTTCAATGCAGGCCGCCACATCTGAGTAAGGACGAGATGGTCCCAGTTTCATTAGAATGGGTACCTGGTAATTGGTGATATCCCGGATAAATGCCACCATGTGTTTGATGTCGTCCAGAGTTTGGACGTCATAATAGCGACAGGGGCTGAGGGCATCCGATCCCACTGGCACGCCGCGCACGCGCGATACTTCTTCGGTCACTTTCGCGCCTAACAGGTGCCCGCCCATTCCTGGCTTGGCGCCCTGGCCAATCTTGACTTCCACAGCATCGCCAGAGTTCAGGTAATCAGCCGAAACGCCCCATCGCCCGGTTGACCATTGGATGATCAGGTATCCACCCGGTTCCCAGCTTCGGTGGCACATCTTTTTATCGCTGTACCCGCGCGTCAACCAGGTCTCTTCTGGAACCAACCCGCCTTCGCCAGTATTGGTTGCAATTCCGGTCTTGGCGGCCGCGATTGCCAACGACATTTTAGCTTCCTTGCTCAATGCACCAAAGGACATGGCAGGCCACAGGAATGGCTGCTTGAGAACCATCGGCTTTTCGCAGGTGCCCTCGCCGATTACCACCTCCATATCGCACTCTTCGCGATATTTATCATGCGGGGCCGGGCTGGCAATTTGACTGGGAACGACCGTGATCTGGTCGAAGTTGGGTGTCTGTCCGGCGGTCCCAAAGCCGCGCAATATATATTCCCCCGTTTGGGCCTTGTAATGAATTTCCTCAATTGCCGCAAAAGTCCATGGATAGCGGGTATAGTATTCCGGCTCAGCTGGGTTGATCCGGATGGCATTTGCTGGGCAAAATTCAGCACAGATTCGGCAGCCAACGCAGGCGTTGAAGTTCTGGACGTTCATTTCTCCTGTAGCCAGGTCCAGGACGTATACACTGTGCGGGCATACCTCGGCGCATGTGGCGCATTTGCCGGGCATTTTTGAATTGATACAGATTTCTCGATTGACACTGACACAAAACGCTCCCACGATAGGCATGGCTTCCTCCAGTTTTGGTCGGGATTTGTGAGCTTTGAGGTTTCATTGCTCTAAAACACCCACAACAGATTTTTTTATGGTTACTTATAAAAAGGCTTTTCCGATGCTGCTACGATCTTTTTAAATGCTGCCGGGTTGGCCTTGATATGATACTTTTTAAAATATCCTCGCAGCCGGTCGATATCTTCCTGGCTCACGGGAATGACTTTCGTATTGTTCCCTAGCGAGCGATATTCACCGCCAATAAAAACCGAACCCCGAATCAGGTAGTTAGCAAAATTCTCACCGGCATTGCCTACTACAATCAGTTCTCCTTTAAGCATGTAGGTGCCCGCCTCGTTCCCCACGTTGCCATTGATGATGATCACGGCCCCCTTATTCATGGTCGCTGTGAAATCCCCGGCATCCCCATTGATTATGACAAAACCGCCATAGCAGTATTGAGCCGCCCCAAAACCAGCCTTGCCCTCAATGATCATGGTGCCAGAAGTCATATTGTCTGCGACATAATTCCCGGCGTCCTGTGTCACCCGGATCGTCGCACCCGCGTTGAGTACGCCCAGGTAATCTCCGGCGTTTCCTTTGATGACCACTTCTCCATGCTTTAAACCAGCTGCCAGGCCATGCAGGTGATTTGCACTGCTCACTGCCAGGGGAGTGCCATTGAGAAATGTCCTCAAAAGTGAATTTACTTCTCGCAGGGTTTTGTTTTTTGCATTTACAGTTTTCATAATATGCCTCCCATCAAGATCCCGTCCTAGAAATTCAGCAGCCGGTGCAGCCACGCGGAATTCGCTCCAGACTGTCGGGGCGGGCCGGGGTGCGATATAGCCGGATAAACTGCTTGATCGCCTCTGACCGTTTCTTTGGATCTGCCAGGCCATCCAACATCAAGATTTCCAGGTCCTTAAAAGCCTGGGCCCTCTCGCGGCGGTCTTTTTCACCGGCTGCGGCCTCCAGGGCCTGCATATCAACCTCAGGCGAAGTCTCCAGCAATCCCATTTGGATCGCATTTCTGGTGAAAATATCTCCTGCCCGAGTCCGGATGATCAGGGTGGAAGCATCGGCCGGAGCCCCCAGGCTGCCAATAGCCAGGTCTGCCGATTCTCCTAAGAAATCATCGCATTTTCCACACCCAGGCCGGGTGTAGTTTTCAGCTTGCTGCCGCTCGATGGTATGCACGCTGCCATCCCATAACACAGCGCGCATCCACTGGCGATCAGGTGAGAATTCGAGCCTGCGCACATGCTCACGCGGCACATCCAACCGCTTCACCAGCACTTCTTCGATCATCTCTGGTCGATAAATTCCGGTACAGAATATTGCGACGCTCAACCGGATCGCGCCCTGGTAAGGTTTCAGGCGCGGGTTGGTCGAAGCGCGCAGCCGCCGGATTGCCTGGGCTGTGCAGGGAGTACCAATGACGGCGATATTCTCCATTTTGTTTTCATATACAGCTTCATTGAGCGTCTTAAAACTGGCGCCCAGAGGTACTGCGGGCCCACTGTGTCAACGATCTGTTCCACTGAGCTGGCTAACCTGGCGGTTGGCTTGAGGTCCCAGGGATCAATATCCAGAATAATCACGCCATCCAGCATGCCTGCACTGCGGCCTGCGCTGGCAATAGCCCGAATCACATCGTTAGGAGCACCGGAATCAACCGGACCGCGGGATCGAGCCGCCCGTACCACTCGCGCCTCAATTGGTGTCCAGCGTTCAAGCCGCGGGCAAACCTCTTCACAAAACTTCTCGCAGAAGGAGCAGCTATCCAGGCTGGTTTTGGAAAGGCCTAGAGTTTTAGAACGTTTCTCCAGAACCGGGTGGCTGCTGCCATCCTGCCAGGTCAGTACCTGTTTCGAACAGGCAGCGACACATAACCCGCACCCGGCGCAGTTCTCCAGTGACCAGACTTCGGTTTCCAAACGCTTCACCATACAAACCTCCTCGTTTCCTTGCGATAATTTCTAGCCAGGTTGAGCAACGCATTCTTCTTCAATTTGGCGATCAAACTCTTCAATTATGTGAGCAAATTTCTCCCCCTCCTGGATTTTAAAGAACTCCAGGCGCAGCCGGTGTGGGTTAACGCCGTGCTGTGCTAATTCCTCCTGCAGCACCTCCACGCGCTCTCGAGCGTAGAGGTTTCCCATCCCGTAATGACATTCTCCTGGTTGGCAAGCTCCCAGCAGCACCCCATCTGCTCCATTCAGAAAAGCCCACAGGATATGATAAGGGTCAAACCGGGCTGAACAATTCAGTCGCAACAGCCGGGCATTAGCCGGGTAAGGTATCGACCTGTGACCAGCGCTCTCAGCCGCCCCATATGCGCTCCACTCGCAAGCAAGACATAAAATCTTAGGTTGTTCGGGTTTAAAACCGCGTTCATCAAGGGCTGCGCTGATTTGAGCCGGGATTTCCAGATTATCCCAACCTGGCAAACTGATAGCCTTCACCGGGCAAACGACCACGCAGTTTCCACAGCCAATACATTTAAGATCATCCACAGCTGAGAGTGAAAGAACTCCATCTCTCCGTTCCAATGCTATTGCATTGACCGCGCATACCTGCGGGCAGTTGCCGCAGCCAGTGCACAGTTTCGGGTCGATTTCCGCAACCGGCGAGTCAATCTGGATTTTCTCCTGACCCAAGAAGCGTAAGGCGCGCGCACTGGTCAGGTATGCCTGGAAAAGCGCCTCGGCCGTATCTGCCGGTTGTTGAGCACTGCCCAACACAAAAATGCCGGCTTCGGCATAGCGCCCCGGTCGCAGCCGGACTCGCGGCTCTGCCAGGAACCCATATTCGTCCTGAGGTAAGCCAAGCAAGGCTGCCAAGGTCTGGGTATGTTCGTTTGGCAGAAGCGGCATGCTTAAAACCACCCGGTCGAAAGCGATTTGAACTGGTTCACCTGTCAGAATGTCCTGTACATCGACCGTTTTATCTCCAATTACTGGCGGAGAGACTTCCCGGTAGCGGAAAAAGGTCACCCCTTTTGCCCGCGCCTGGAGCAGTTCTCCCTCACCAGAACCATTATGACCCGGCAGATACATCTCTCGGAACAGCACAGTGACATTCGCTTCCGGAAAGAGCTGTTTGACTTGCATGGCCTGGCGAATGCCAATATGACAACAAACTCGTGAGCAATGAGTAGGCTGGCTCTCTTCAGCGCATAAAATAATCACCACGTCTTTCAAGGTTTGTTTTATCTCTTGCGATGAGACCTTTTCCAGCTCAGATTCGAATTCGGCCTGCGTTTTGACTTTCGCCCTGTCTAACCAGTGTTCATTTCCCAAAAGCTTTTGTCGTGAAACATTGCCGATAATGATCACTCCGGTCTTGAGGGATGAAATTTGGCCCCCATGATGAAGCCATACCTGATAATTGCCTGGATGACCGCTGACTGCGGTCAATCGAGTATTTGCCAATACTTTGATCAGAGGATGATTTTGTGCAACCTGGACCTGCTCCTGGGTCAGCTTCCGTGTGCGGGCTTGTAAATCTGGAAGGGATTCGCCCAGCTTTTCACCTGGCTCGATTAAGGTTACCGGGATATCCCTTTCTGCCAGGGCAAACGCCACTGTCAGGCCACTCAGGCCGCTGCCAATCACCAGAGCATTTTTCTCCACCTGACCATAATGTGGGAAGGTTCCACGAGTCATCGCCAGCCGTGCTGTACCCACCTGGACTGCGCTTTTTGCTTTTTGCAAGGCCGTTTGCGGATCATCCGGGTGAATGAAAGCTGAAAGCTCACGGATATTCGTCACAAGCAGACAACCCGGTTGTATCAGGGCAGACCCTGCAGCCTGGCTAAAGAGCTTTTCAACCAGTCGCGGGGCGCAGCCAGCCACCAAGATACGGTCTAAAGCATGGTCTTTAACTGCCTGGCACAGGCGTTCCTGGCCATCTTTACTGCAGGGAAAGGCTTCGTGGTGAACATACACCACCCCCGGCAGCTGCGCCACTTGTTTGGTCAACCCAGCCATATCGATCACATCGCTGATCAAGCCACCACATTCGCATAAAAACACCCCTACCCGTCCGCAGCTTTCATCGATCAGGGACCCTTCGTCTTTCATGATTCCTCCTATCCCTTCTGGCTATGAGAGCTGGATTGGATGCGGAGCAATGAGGCCACATCCTGAATGTAATTAGGCCGTAAATCTACCTCACCCCCCACCCGGAAATATCCTCGACGGTATCCTTCCAGGGTTGGCTCCACATTGTGGAAACCGGCAATTTCCTCGAACCGGTAAGCGCCAGTTGGGCAGACTAATACACAGGTACCACAGCCGATACAACGCGAAGAAGCAATCTCAAAGGGAGCACTCACCTTTTTTTCAATTCCGCGTTCGATGAAACTGATTGCGCTGACACCCACAATCTCTTTGCAGGCTCGCACACATAGCCCACAGAGAACACATGGAACCTCTTGTGGCAGGTTGAATTGGACTTCCCGCACTCCTAATTCCTGGGCTAAAGCCTGGATTTCGGGCGAATCTGGAGCAACCCCCATGAGCAGTTCAGCAGTCATCCGCCTGCTGTTGATAACCATTTCTGTATCCGTTCTTACGATCATCCCCTCTTCGCATGGATAAATGCAAGCAGCCACTAATCGGGCCGGCCTTTGAGGCGAATCCAACTCAACCATGCATAGACGGCAACCCCCATAAGGTTCAAGGGCGGGATGGAAACACAACGTAGGAATATGAATGCCGTGTTCCCGGCACATTTCCAAAATCGTTCGACCTTCGGGCGCTCTTAGGGGAATATCATTGATTGTCATTGATATCATATTGCCTCCCTACTGCACCATGACCGCATCAAATTTGCACAGGTTCATGCAGATTCCGCAGCGAGTGCAGCGCTCCTGGTCGATCACATGCAACTTTTGTTTGGCGCCCTGGATGGCGTTGCTCGTACAGTTCCGCAGACAGACCATACAACCGTTACACTTTTCTGGATCAACCGAGTAGGTAATTAAAGCCTTGCATACTTTGGCCGGGCATTTCTTATCGAAGATATGGGCGTTGTATTCATCCCGGAAATAGCGGATCGTTGAGAGGACAGGATTAGGCGACGTCTGTCCCAGCCCGCACAGTGAGCTGCGTTGGATATGCTCACCTAATTCCACCAGGTATTCAACATCGCCCGGTTTGCCTTTCCCGGCGCAAATCCGGGAGAGTGTCTCGAGCATCGCTTTGGTGCCCAGGCGGCAAGGTACGCACTTACCGCATGATTCCTGCTGCGTAAAAGTCATAAAATAGCGAGCAAAATCCACCATGCAGGTATCTTCATCGGCGACCACCAGTCCTCCCGAACCCATGATCGCGCCCAGCACCCCCAGAGATTCATAATCAATCTTTACATCCAGATGTTCGGCCGGAATGCAACCCCCGGAAGGTCCCCCGAGTTGGGCTGCCTTGAACTTTTTTTGATGAGGGATCCCATTGCCGATATCGTAAATGACCTCACCCAGGCTGATACCCATTGGCACTTCCACCAGCCCGGTGTTATTGATTTTGCCAACGACTGAGAAAATCTTGGTGCCCTTCGATTTTTCGGTCCCTATCTCCGCAAACTGGTTTGCACCATGGAGGATAATATAAGGAATATTGGCCCAGGTCTCTACGTTGTTGATATTGGTTGGTTTGCCCCACAGTCCGGATACAGCCGGGTAAGGAGGGCGCGGGCGAGGCTCGCCAATCCGGCCTTCAATCGATGCTATCAGTGCGGTTTCCTCACCACAAACAAATGCGCCTGCTCCCAGGCGCACTTTTAAGCTGAAATCAAAACCTGTCCCCAAAATATCTTTCCCCAGGAACCCGGCCGCCTCAGCTTGTTGGATGGCAATGTTCAGGTTATCGACTGCCAGCGGATATTCGGCACGGATGTATACAAAACCCCGCTTCACCCCCATAGCAAACGCCCCAATCACCATCCCTTCAATGATGGAATGGGGGTTGCCCTCAATTAAAGAACGATCCATGAAAGCGCCTGGGTCTCCCTCATCTGCATTGCATACGATGAAACCCTCGCCAGCAGCCAACACATTCCGGCGGCACAATTGCCACTTTATCCCAGTCGGAAAGCCCGCCCCTCCCCGACCACGTAGCCCGGATGCTTTGACTTCAGCGATGATTTGCTCGGGCGACATGCTGCTCAACGCTTTAACCAAACCCGTGTATCCTCCAAATGCTACATAATCCTCAATCCGGGTTGGGTCGATCTGTCCATTCAGCAACAGCACCAGGCGCTTTTGCTTCTGGTAAAAAGGCAGTTCAGGCTCAAGACGAATATGCTCGCCAGTCTGAGGGTCTGTATAAAGGAGGTGATCCAGCGTAATTTCGCTTACCAGTGTTTTTTGAACAATTTCAGGGATATCCTCCGGGCGCACTTTCTGGTAAGAGATGCGCTGAGGATAAACAGTGATCAACGGTCCGCATTCGCAGAACCCTGGGCAACCAGTGCTGACCACTTCAACCGGGATCTTAAGCCGGGCCCGTTCGATCTCATCACGCAACTTTGAAAGCACCTGCTGGCTACCCAGTGCCCGGCAGCCTGTTCCATCACACACTCGCAGGCAGGGCTTGCTTTCGTCCCAAGCAAGGGCCAGTTCTGCCTGAGCCACTTCAAAAGCAGTGATCGAATCAAATCGATTCATAATTGCGCCTCAGAGCGTAGAAGAGTCTTGAGAAGGCGATCCACTTTTTGCGAACTCATTTGCCCGGAATATTCGCCATCCGTTACCACAATTGGCCCCAAGGCACAGGCCCCCAAGCAGTTGACGGTTTCCAAGGTGAAAAGATGGTCGCGGGAAGTCTCACCAGCCTTAATGCCTAATTTCGTTTCCAATCGATCGAGTACCTGGAAGCTGCCCCGCACGTGACAGGCAGTCCCCGTGCAGACGCTCAGGCAGTGTTTCCCTTTAGGCTTGAGACTGAAGGCGTTATAAAACGTAGCCACCGCATAGGTTTGTGAAAGCGGGATACCGAAACGGTCACTGGCCAGAAGGATGGCTTCTGGGGGCAAAAAGCTGTACCGTTTCTGAATTTCTTCCAGGGCAGCGATGAGTGAACCTTCCCCATAAGCTTCCTGATTGATGATCTGATCAATTTCCTGGATTGAGATCTCCATTGGCATTCTCCCGAATTGAAAAAAGGGCCATAGGAGTTGAAGGCGCGAGATTCCCTCGATGTTTGCGCGTTGTGTGAATTCCCACACAATCAGATTAGCATTAAATTGTGAAGGTTATATCAGGGTGCAAGGAGATTACGTGAAGAATTTGTAAAGGATTTTAAAAAAGAGCGATATGGAGAGATTTAGTTTCTCCATATCGCTCTTTTTAATTTTTTTTCTCAATGTTTGTCTAAAAAGATTTTATATAGGTATTTTATCTAATCCGATGGCGTAACCAGGGCGTATCCAACACAAGGGGTGCGTACGATCATTCTGGGATGAGAAGGGTCAAGCTCGATTTTTTTGCGCAGGCTGTAAATAAATGAGCGCAAATATTCTGTATCGTTGCTGTGCTCCTGACCCCACACCGCATTCAATAAATGCTCGTGCACCAGCACCTGGTTTGGATGCTGCGCCAGCTCGCACAGCAGATTATATTCAATGGGCGTGAGATGCACTTCATTACTATCTACAGTGACCCCCCGGCGAATAAGGTCGATGTGCAGCCGTCCACAATTGATTTCAGCTACATTTTCAGCCGGATGAACGGTTCTAGCCCGTTTGAGTGTCGCACGAACCCGCGCCACAAGTTCTTTGGTGTTAAACGGCTTGATAACGTAGTCATCGGCGCCAACATCAAACCCGCGCAGCTTATCGGCATCTCGCACTTTCGCTGTCAGCATAATGATAGGTACGTCAGAAAACTCGTGAATCCTACGACAGGCCTCATAGCCATCGATCGGGCCAGGGAACATAATATCCATAATGACGAGGTCTGGCTGCTCCAACGCCACTTGCCCGATCGCTTGCTCAGCGCTGTAGGAGATGATCACTTCATAGCCTGTTGCTGAAAAGGCTGTGCGTAGCAGGCGAACTAGCTTAGGCTCGTCATCCACCACCAAGATCCTATCCTTTTTCATTTAATCCTCATCTTCGCCTGAAAAATCTTCGTTATCTGGCAGGGGAGGTTTTACCTGGCTGCTTAGAATCGGGAGGGAAAAATAAACCGTAGTCCCCTGTCCCAATTTACTATCAACCCAAATTTTCCCACCGTGAACTTCAACGATCGCGCGTGCAATCGGCAGCCCCAGCCCGGTGCCTGGAATATTCATCGTATGCAGATTCCGGACCCGGAAGTACTTCTCAAAAATCGGGATTAAATCTTCAGGTGAAATGCCAATCCCCTGGTCAGCGATGCTTACAATCACATCCTCAGTTCTAGCTTCGCCGCGGATGAAAATAAAACCGCCGTTCAAAGAATACTTGACGGCATTATCCAGAATGTTGCGCAAGACCTGCTTGATCCAGCGCGGGTCGGCATTTACCAGCGGAAAATCAGAGGAGAAATCGACGATCAGTCGGTGTGTGCTGGTCTGGCGCTGCACTTCGCTGGCGACAATGTGGGCAATATTTTGAAGCTTGATAGCTTGCGGCTCAACCTGGAGTTGGTTAACATCTATTAACGAAGAATTGAGGATATTACTGATCATGGTATGCATGCTCTCGCATTCATCGTCGATCAGCTGAAGATACTCGTTGATTTCGGCACGGTCCCAATGAACCTCATCCATCAAGAGCATCGTGGAATACCCCTTAATCGTGGTTAGCGGCATGCGAAGTTCGTGGGACAGGGTTGCCATCATCTCGGACCGCAGTTGCTCGGTTTCGCGGGTCTGGCGAATTGCATCCGCTTTTATTTGCAAGCGGGAGCGGTCGATCGCAATAGCCATCAGGTCGGTGGCAGCTTCCAGAAATGGCAGATCTTCGAGGCTGAAGGGGCGAACTTCTTCAAAGCTTTCGCACACCAGCACCCCGAACTTTTGATCGACGATGGCGATCGGTGCGGCGAGGATGCAGGTCGGTCTGGGTTCCCGGTTCAAGGCGCGCCCTAGAATCGTACGGTTGCCAGGGTGCATATTCTTCATTGCACCTTCAACCTCTTCGGACGAACACAGCAGGGCTGGGGTTCCTTCCTCATAAACCTTCCCGGTAATCGATTCCCCGGCTCGCAGGCCAATACGCTTGAAAATGGCCGCGTCGCAGCCATAAGATGCCCACGGTCTAAAAAGACCTGAAGATTGATCCCACAGCATGACCGCGCTGAATTCAATCTGCGGAATGACTGCTCCAACTTTTTCAAGGATATAAACAAGCGTTTTAGAAAGCGGGAAAGAGTTTTTTAGAATCCCAAGCACATCGGTAAATGCCTGGTGCTCGCGCTCCAGGCGATCCACAGGGTTGCAGACGGTTGTTTGCATAAAAGGTTGTTCTTGCTAGAAAAAGAAAGGCTGTCAGTTTTTAAGCTTCTTCAAATGCAAATATATATTAGCATAAAATTCTATGGGTCGGTGACCATATATTCAAAACCAACCCTTATTAGCATTTGTACTCGAATTTTAATGAAAAACCTTTAATATTGATTATAGTTTATACAAGTAGGCTCTCCTACTCACATATGGCGTGTGCCCGTCATCAGATCGGTGCAGGTAGGTTCCCAAACAGCTGGCATAGGTGATCCACCAGGGACTTGAACCCTGAACCCACTGATTAAGAGTAGCACGAGTAAACCGTCCACCGCTATATATGGCGTATAGGGTGTCCATACCTACCATATATAGGGTTAAATTGTGTCTATTTTTACCATCTGTTATAAGGTTTCCAGGCTAATTGCAGCAGAATTGAAGCAGCAGGAATGATGATGCGGCACCTTTGCGAAAAGCCTTTTCCAAATGAATGGAGGCTGGTCACGCGCAGCTTCTTTTTTTCTTCAATGCCATCAAATTATTCTAGAAGAAAATTCCGTCGAAAAACACGATAGATCTCAATGATCGCAATACGAAGGTTGGCAAAGTTGATTGGTGGTTCATGTCTGCTCAGTCATTTTGGAAAAGGTATTGATGGAATGAAATTGATATCTCCCAGAACCCAACAGGCATTGAATATTCTGCCCTTGACGTTGTATTTGCAGCCCGATTTGGGTGTCTCTATTGGACTGTTCATTTTTCCAAAGAACCGTATCACCTTCCAAAAGCGTATCTCCAACAGGAAGTGGTAGGAACACCCTTGCCTGACTTCCGATAGGTATCTCCAGATCGAGCAAAAACCTTCCATCAGTAATTCGCCAATTGCACTCAATTGTTCCCCGGATAGTCTTGAGAGATGCCCGAGCGGATTCAAGTCCACAGGAAAGGTTTGGGCGGATATCAAAATAAGTAAAACCAGGACCTTTCGGATCGGCCTGGATCCCTGCGATCGCACGATAAATCCATGCGCCTACCGAGCCAAGCATAGGATGATTGTGAGAATTCATCCCACTGCCAGTAGCCAACTCCCACCGTTCCCAAAGGGTGGTTGCGCCGTTCGCCAGCATAAAGCCCCAACTAGGATAGGTTTCTTGGGAGGCGATCAAATAAGCGATGTCCGCCCGGCCCGCCTGAGTAAGCGCTTCCAGGAGATATTTGGTGCAAATATTTCCGGTAGTCAGGTGGCCATTACTGCGGTTCACCACATTCTCAACCAGGTTGGCAATTACCCGCTCACGGCGGGTCTCGGGAACCAACTCCATATAAAGCGAGATAGCATTGCAGGCCTGGTTGTTGGTACCATACCCACCGCTTTCCTCGTCCCAATAACAGGCATTAAACCGGTCTGCCATCTGCCTGGCCAACTCCCCGTATGCCGCCGCATCGCTCTGTTTTCCAAGCACGCTGGCGATTTGGCTCAACAGGCGAGAACTGTACACATAGCAGGCGGTGGAAACCAATTGGCCGGGTGTATCTTTGGATACGGCTGAACTACCCAGACTGCCGGTGACGCCGAATTGGATTGGTGGGGCCCAATCGCCATAATAGCTGTAATTTACGATTTCGTTGTCCGTTTGGGTGGTAAGAAACTCCACCCAGGCTTTCATTCCCGCATACCTCTCGGTCATAGTGTGTGTATCACCAAAATGAACATACAGCAGCCAGGGAATGAGCAAATAGCATATACTGACCGGGTCAGCCGGTCGGCGCCCCCAGCGGTAGGGTGCTGTATCGGTGATGGCACCAGTCAGTGGTTCTTGTTCATCAGCAATATCTGCAGTCCACTTGGATAAGAGTTCGAACAAGGTTGAAATTGTAAATGGCTTCTTCGGTGCGAGCGGCCATATCGTTTAGCCAGCCCATGCGTTCATCGCGCTGTGGACAATCCGTTGGCAGAGAATGCAGGTTAGCAGCCTCAGTCTGCCGCACCATTTGGTGGATCTGGTTAATCAGCTCATTGCTGCAATCGAAATAACCGGTGACTTCCACTGCCGACCGTACAAAACGGCCCTGGATGTGGTCTGCGTTGGGTTCGCCGGGGTAGCCCTCCACCTGGATATAGCGGAAACCGTGATAGGTAAAGCGGGGTTCCCAGGTTTCTTCTCCCTGGCCTTTAAGGATATACACATCTGTGGCGCGCGCTCCACGCAGGTTTTCCTGGTTGACTGTCCCATCCAGGTGAAGTGTCTCAGCAAACTTGAGGGTAATTCGAGTACCTGCCGGGCCATGTACCCGCAGCCGCGCCCAGCCAGCGATATTCTGGCCCAGATCGAAAATGAAAATTCCCGGTTTTGGCTGGGACACGTTTTTTGCGCGCAGCGATTCAACCACTTTAATCGGTTCGAGAGAAGCTGCTACCAACTTCCCGGCTGGACCATCTGTGCTCGCTGCCACAAGCCCATGCGAGGGTGGGACATCTGGCGAATCCCAATCCGCGATTTCGAGGCGGGCGTCATATAATTCACCATCGTAGACGCTGTTCTCCTGGATGGGACCGGAGAATACCCACCAGGGCTCAGGCCAGCTGGTTTGGGTAAAAATTTGCCCTAGCGTCCCATCCTGATATTCAATGATCAATTGGAGCAAAAGGCGGGGTGTGCCATACCAGCCGTTTCCGCAGATAACGCCGAGAGTGTTATTGCCCTGGCGGAGGAAGTCTTCTACTACATCAGTCGTGTAAAGAACGCGCTTGCTGTAATTGGACTGAGGTGGGTCGAGCACCCGGTCATTCACCCGCTGGCCATTTATCCGCAGTTCGGACCAACCTAATCCAGCCATGTAAAGTCGGGCGCGCCTGATTGGTTTCTCCAGGCGAAAATCGTGGCGAAAATACAGCGCTTTGCCGGGCCAGGCACCGGGAAAGCCAATCCAACCAGCATGCCAGTCTTCAGAAGAGAGCAGGCCCATTTCAAAAAAGGCCGGCTCGCTGTATGGACCTGGCTGAGCGTTGTTATTGTCCCAGACTCGGACTTGCCAACAACATCGTTCTCCGCTGCCCAGGCGGCGACCACCGTACTCCACCAAAATCGCGTTCGATTCGACTTTCCCGCTATCCCACAAATCCGGCAATCCATTATCATCCAGGCCTTCGCGTGTTGTGGCCGCCCGGATCTGATACGCTTCCTGGCGTTGGTTGCGTCCTTCTCCTTTGAGCATCCAGGAAAGGCGGGGATAGGCAGCATCGATCCCCAGGGGATTAACCATATATTCACAACGTAAATCAGTGATTGTCAGCATGATTTCAAGCCTTGAGCAGTGCTTTGCGTAAGAAACGTGAGGTTTGAATGGCATCGCCTTCGCCAATCAGATGATCGATTTCCGTCCTGTTGGCCTGAAGGATTTCATCGAAACGGTAAAGCCATAGAATGCTTTCACCAATCGCACCCGCTCCATCCTCCCGGTACGGATACTGGTCCATGGATAGCCAGCCCCTATAACCGGTACGATCCAGCCAATAGAGGGTTTCTAGATAGGCAATGCTGTGGACCGTGCCAACAATCATATCATCATCCCAGGTAGCATGATTGTCATTGAAGTGCATGTGGAACAATTTGTTCCCGGCTCGGTGAGCCAGCACAATTGATTCACCTACTACCTCGCCGGCCACATAGGCGTGCCCCGTATCAATCGTGACACCAACATTGGGCAAGCCGGTCTCCTGGACCATCAGTAAGGTGTCGGCCATGCGTGCCAGAGTCGAGTGGGTGCGTGGCTCTTTAGGTTTATATTCCAGGGCAAACTGCAAACCGGGGAATTCATGTGCTAACTGAGTGATAGTGTCACACATCCAGCCACGTTGAGCATCATAATCGGCGGATAAGAGGTAGTCATAGCCATCTTGCCCTGGCCAGAGATTAATGATCGGGCTGTGTAGATCGATGGCGATTTCACACATTTTACGAGTGTAGTCGATGGCAGTTTGTCGGACTTTAGGATTGGCAGCCGTATAACTTCCCTTCCAGAATAACGGATTACCAAACAGGTCAGGGATGATCGAGACGCATTCCAGTCCAAGATCTCCCAATTGCCGTTTCATTTCGCCAGCATTTTCCTCATCAATATCCCAGGTACCAACCAGCTCAATCCCTTTGACATAGGGAATATGAACCGCTTGCTGGAGCATTTCGGATGTGGAAGGATTTGTCTTATATCCGCTGCAGAAACGGTCGCGCGTATTTCCAAGGTTTCCTAAAATCATTGCATACTTGCGTTCCATATTTACCTCACTCGATTATTCTTCTTTTTCTGATTTCTTCCCAGGTTATTTTTGCCCACGCCGGCGTGTTTCCATCCAACAACCTGGTATATTATTCCATGACCACAATGGAATATTTTTATGAATAATAATAATTAGGGGATTTGATTTCTTGTAACCGGCTGCGCAACCGGTTGCCTGTCAGTATATTAGTATATTGCGAGGGTTTTGTCAATCAATAAAAAAGGGTTTTGTCCGAATCGGGCTTGAAGCTTCTCAGTCGATGGAGTATATTAGGAATGTTTATTTCCCCATCTCTTTTGAATAATCTCTGCCATTTTTCAAACGAGGAAGCGGTTCAGTGATGAAATCCTTATACCAGCCAACCTATAACTCCCTGAAGATGCATCCAACGCCGAATTGGTTTAAGGATGCCAAGTTTGGCATCTATACCCACTGGGGTATTTACAGTGTGCCAGCCAAAGGCCCTAATGTCTCCCTTTACCCCCACTACATGTATGCCCCTGGCTCAGAACAATATAACTACCATGTGAAAACCTATGGCGGGCCAGAGAAGTTTGGTTATAAAGATTTTATCCCTATGTTCACTGCGGAAAAATTCGATCCGGATGAGTGGGCTGAGTTATTCAAACTTTCAGGTGCACAATTCGCCGGACCCGTTGCCGAACACCATGATGGTTTTCCCATGTGGGATACCCAATATACCGAATGGAACGCGGCCAAAATGGGCCCCAAGCGGGATGTCGTTGGTCTTCTGGAAAAATCAATCCGCAAGCAGGGGTTGCGGTTTATGACCGCTTTTCACCATATAGAAAACTGGTGGTTCTACCCACACTGGAAAGATTATGATACTTCCGATCCAGCCTATTCAGAACTGTATGGCCCAATCCATCACATGGTTGAGCCGATCAATGATGATTGGTGGCTTTTCGATAAAATGGATCGACCCAATAAAGAGTTTCTGGATCGTTGGAAGGCAAGGCTAATTGAGGTTATGGACCGGTACCAGCCTGATTTGATATGGTTTGACTTTGGCCTGGCAGAAGTTCCAGATCAATACAAATTGGATTTCGTGGCCAATTATTACAATCGTGAAGCAGAATGGGACCGCCAGGTGGTTGTTGTATCCAAGGGGAGAAGTTTGGCCCCGGAAACTGGCGTTGTTGACCTTGAGCTCGGGCGTATGGCAGGCTCAACTTTTTATCCTTGGATCACAGACACTACTGTTGATGATAGCGGAGCATGGGGTGGAGCATGGGGTTACGCGCAGGATGCTCGATATAAATCCCCTACTTCTGTCATACATTACCTGATCGATAACGTCAGCAAAAATGGACATCTGCTGCTCAATATAGGTCCCAAACTTGATGGTACTTTCCCAGAAGAGGGCAAAACGATCCTCAGAGAAATGGGGCGGTGGCTCAAGATTAATGGTGAAGCAATATATGGAACCACCACCTGGGTAGCCTCTGTTGAAGGTCCGGGAAAAATCACCAAGGACGGTGGTTTTAATGAGGAAAATGTCCCCAATTTCGGCTGGCAGGATATACGTTTCACAGTCAAAGATCACAATCTGTATGCTATCTGTCTGGGCTGGCCTGAAGGTCCGCTGACAATCGAAACGTTGAAGATGCTTTGGGCACCCGAAATTCGCTCTGTGCGCATGCTGGGAATCGATCAAGAGTTGGCCTGGTCGCTCTCCGAGAAAGGATTAACCATCACATTGCCTTTGCAAAAGCCCTGTGATCATGCCGTAGTCTTCAAAATTGAACGAGGCGAGGTTTTTAATTAACGACGCCAAATTGAGAAGCGCACGCATGACCTTTGGTAATTATTCAATCCTGGCTGGAGAATGCCTGAGATACGCTTCCATGACCTGCGGAATACTGCCGCGACCCTGATGTTGTTAAACGGTATCTCATTACTCGTGGTTTCTCGCCGGTTGGGGCACGCTAAAACGAGCATCACTTTAGATGTATATGGTCACTTTCTGCCCGGTATGCAAAACGAAGCTGCGGCATTGATGGATGAGTTAGTCACACCCATTGCATCACAATTGCAGCAGCGAAGCCATCCAAGCAGTACAACCGGTCTCTTTAACAGCAGATGTGGCGGTCAACAAGGTTGATTCCGCCACATAAAAGGTGATCCACCAGGGACTTGAACCCTGAACCCACTGATTAAGAGTTGCCCCTAAATTCGTCTACCCCGTATATATGGTGGATTACGTCTATCTAACCCCCATAGGTGGTGGTTATTTGTCTCTTTTTTATACGTTTTAGACGGGTTCTATGTAATATTGCACCAAATTGCACCCAAATTTTTTTCCGGAAAGGCAACATTTGATCTCTGTCCAAGGGTGTTGACCTATTATTAAGAACAATTATTTCCTTTATATACTACTTGCCCCAAACTGGAGGAGCTAGACTGAAACAGGTGGATACCCGCCAAGCGATAGAAAAATTTGTGCCTTTGTGGCTTGTGGTGGGACGCTGTGCGAGACACCATCAGCTCGTGCAGGCATAACGGCTGTGCTATTCGTTTAGATCGTGTCAGCTTCTATTTCCCTGGCGCAGGGAGGTTTAGCTCCTTATCGTCGATCACCAGACCCCAGTCGCCTTCAGCCGGGGGCATCATCTGCTGGATGCCCGGTTGGAATTCACCGGTGGGTTGGGCCTCCCCGTTGCGTGGGTTGAACCACCAGCCGCGCAGTCGCGCCCCGGACAGCTTGCCCAGGTCGACGGTGATGGCATGGGCGGAAGGCAGGTAGGCCATCAGGGTCTTCTGATCGGCAGTGGCGGCAGCCGCCAGGTAATCCATACCGTTGAACTCGCCCAGCCCGCCAGTGATAATTTCGTGCCTTTGATCGGGGGCTAGGTCGTACCAGGGCCGTGAGGTGAAAAAGGCTTTCAGGTGCACCATGTCACGCGAGCCGGTCGATTCGATGGCCTTCTCCCAGCCCGGGTTGAACAACCAGATCGGGTTGTTGCCCAGGAACTGTCCGCAGGCCCCGCACAATACCGACCAGTAGGCCTGGCGGCGGATCTGCACTGGCGAGGCGTTATGCTCGCCCTCATAGGAGGATTCCATTAAAACAAAGGGCATCACCGGCCGGCGGTTGTAATCTGCCAGCAGCCTTTTGTGCACGATCATGTAGGTATAGGTGCTGTTCAGGTCCAGCCAACCGCCCCAGCCATATTTTTCGGCGGTAGTCTCTTCTGGGTGAGCGTGGGCGGCGAAGAAGGAGTGTTTATCGAAATCTTTGATCCCGACCATGAGTGAATTGACCTCATCTACCACGCCGTCCGGGTTGCGGTCACCGCCCATCATCCAGATAATGTTGCTGAAGCCGGCGTAACGCTTGCCGAGATACTGGCCGTATTTCCAGCATTTATTCATCCCGCCCAGATGCGCTTCGTGGTACCAGCCGTCGTTGTCGGCTGGGTGTCTGTACCCCAGGTACATGGGGGCCAGAAAGACGATCATGCCCAACTCTCCGGCGCGCCGTAAAACCCAGTCGGCGTAGTCGAAGTATTTATCGTTGGGGGTGCTCAGGTCTTGCAGGTCGGTGAAGGGATGCTCGCCGGCGCGGGTGAATGGCCCGTTGAACTTGTGCTCGATCAGGTTGACGATGATGGCGTTGACGCCCTTGGCGGCCCGGTTGGTCAAATACAGCTCGGCTTCATCTTTGGTCAGGGCGGTGATGATCGACCAGGCGGTATCGCCGTGGATCAGGTAGGGTTGGCCTGCGTAGTCCACCAGGTAGCGGCGGTTGGCGCTGACCGAAAGGGGGAATATAGATTGTGTTTGAGGCATGATGATCATCTCGATATCAGGTCATTGATTGCCCAGGCGCAGGCAGGTTAGCCTCCGCATCGTCGATCACCAGGGCCCAATCCCCGTCAGCCGGGGACGCCAGTTTCAGCAGTCCTTGCCCGGGAAACTCACCGGCGGACTGGGCCTGGCCGGTGCGCGGGTCAAACCACCAGGCGCGCTTCGTTTCCCCGGAGAGCCTGGACAGGTCAACGGTGACCGTGCGAGCGGTGGGCAGGTAGGCGATCAGGGTGCGGCGGTCGGCGGTGTAAGCCGCGGCCAGGAAATCCAGGCCGCGCTGTTCGCCCAGGCCCTCCACCACCACACGTTTTTCACTGGCAAAATCCAGCTCGAACCAGGGTTTGGCGCTGAACTGGTCGGGAACCAGGCTGTGCCAGGGGCGCGATCCAAATAGTTGTTTCAGATGGGCCATGCTGCGCGAGCCTTCGGCGTCCATGGCGGCTTGCCAGTCCGGCCAGAAAGCCCAGATGGGGTTATTGCCCAGGAACTGCCCGGCGGCGCCGCACAGGATAGCCCAATAGGCCTGCCGGCGAATTTGCACAGGCGTGGAATTGTGCTCGCCTTCGTAGATCGATTCGATCAACACGAAAGGCGTGGCCGGTTCCCGGTTGTAGTCCGCCAATAGTTTGCCGTGCACGATTCCATAAGTGTAGGTGTTGTTGAAGTCCAGCCAGTTTCCCCAGCCATATACATCCACAGTGGGAAACTCAGGCGCCGGGTGGGCGGTGAACAAATGCCGGCTGTCGAATTCCTTGATGCCCCTTACCACGGCAAACGTGTGTTCCTGGCAATCACCGGGGTTGCGGTCGCCGCCCATCATCCAGATCAGGTTGTCCTGGTTGGCATAGCGCCGGCCCAGGAAGCGCCCGTACTCCCAGCAGCCGCGCAGCCCAGTGGTGAGCGCCTCGACGAACCAGCCCTCGTCGTTTTTCGGGGTGCGGGCGCCCAGGTACAGGGGGGCCAGGAAAACCATAAAGCCGTATTCGGCGGCTTTCTTAACACCCAATCGGCGTGGGCCCAGTATTTCTCGTTGGTAGTAGAAAGGTCTTGCAGGTCGGTGAAAGGCGCATCCCCCTGGCGAGTGAGCGGGCCGTTGAACTTGTGCTCAATCAGGTTGACGATCAGGGCGTTGAAACCCTTGGCCGCCCGGTTGGCCAGGTACTGCTCGGCCTCGGCTTTCGTCAGGGCGGTAATGATCGACCAGGCGGTGTCGCCGTGGACCAGGAAGGGCCGGTCATTTTGGTCGACCAGGTGCCTACGGTCCGAGCCGATTTTGAGGGGAAATCTTGCAATTTGGTTGTCTGGCATATTAATTATCCTTTTACCCCGGTGATGACAATGCCTTGAATGAAGAGGCGTTGGGCGAAGAAGAAGATGATCAGGCAGGGGAGCATGATCACAATCGAAGCCGCCATGAGTATTTCCATCTCCATGAACGATTTATCTGGGGCGGCCGAGCTGCGGTGAAGCGCATTCAAAGCCAACTGAAGGGTCCATTTGTTCTGGCTGTTAATATAGATCACGGCATAATAGAAGTCATTCCAGTTCCACAAGAAAACAAAGATCGTCACCGCTCCCAGGGCCGGTTTGATCAAGGGCAGGATGATCCGCCAATAGATGTCAAAGAAGTTGGCGCCCTCGATCTTGGCCGCTTCGTCCAACTCAATCGGAATGCCGGTCATGAACTGGCGTAGAAGGAAAACGGTGAACGGCACACCTCCTAACCAATCTGGGACGATCAGGGGTTTGAAGGTGTCGACCCAACCAAGGTAGCGGAAAATGATAAAAGTTGGGATCAGCGTCACCTGGGTGGGGAGCATGATTGAGCTGATCAAAAGAATAAATAGGAAATCGCGCCCTGGAAAACGCAGGCGGGCAAAACCATAGGCGGTCATTGAGGCAGTCAGCAGGTGACCGATCAAACACAATACTGTGATTTGGATAGTATTGAGCGCATAATCCTGGAAAGGCATGCGCGTCATCGCCCTGATGTAATTGTTCCAGACCGCCGGGTTGGGTATGATCTGCGGCGGAAAGATATACACCATTTTGGGATCTTTTAGCGAGGTAGAGATCATCCACAGAAATGGAGCGATAAACAGAATCGCACCCGGAATGATCACGATGGTAATCAGCGTCTTAAACCGGAAATTACGGAACCATTTCCGGAAGTTCAACCAGCGTTGAGAAGGTAATCCTGTTCTATTAACTAATTCCATGGCTTACCTCTTTCTAAGACCTTCGTAGTACACCCAGTAGGGGGAGGATTTGAAAATCGTTAAGGTTAGCACAAGGATGATCAGGAACATCACCCAGGCCAGGGCGGAGGCATATCCCATTTTGTAATAACGGAAGGCATTCTGGAAAAGGTAGAGGTTGTAGAACAAGGTAGACCTTCCTGGGCCTCCGTTGGTCATTACGTAGGCATTGGTGAAGTATTGGAAAGTTTCAATCACACCCATAATCAGGTTGAAGAAAAGTACTGGGGAGAGCATAGGGATGGTGATGCGCCAGAAACGCTGCCAGGCGTTGGCACCATCGATGGAGGCGGCTTCATAAAGCTCGGTAGGGATACCTTGCAACCCTGCTAGGTTGATCACCATGCCACCTCCGATGCTCCAAAAGCTCATAATGATCAAGGCGATCAGGGCCCAATCCGGATCGCGCAGCCAGGCCGGGCCCTGGATCCCGAAGGCCCCTAAGGCCAGATTGATCAGGCCAAATTGGGAGTGAAACAACCACACCCACAGCGTCGATACGGCTACACCGGAGACGACCGATGGAAGGTAGTATATGGTCCGCCAGACTGTCACTCCGGGTACCTTTTGGTTTAAGAGCATGGCGATAGCCAACGAAATGGCCATACCAATAGGAATAGCAAATATGGCATAGGTGAGGGTAACCCTCAGGGAATCCAGGAAAGAAGGGTCATCCGTAAACATCTTAACAAAATTTGCCAGGCCGATGAAGTGCGGGGACGAGATGATCGCATATTCCGTAAAACTTAGAAAGAATGAGGCGATCATGGGGCCCAGCCGGAGCGCCAAAAAACCAATCAGCCAGGGCAAAATAAAAATGTAGCCAAAAATGGCTTCCTTACGCGTCAGGCTTAACCGGTTCCAACCAGAGGTTTTTTTCATATATACCCCGCAAAAGGGTGGGAGGAGAAAAATCCTCCCACCCTTTTATACAGTTAGGAAGGAGTCCAATACAACCTATCCTGATCGACTGTGGCTTCTTTGAGTAGTGCATTGATGCGGTCATTGGCTTTGTTTAGTGCGTCTTTCAAGGGTTGTTTGTCTGCCCAGGCCAGGCTGATCTCTTCATTGTGGGCCTGCCACATTTCTACGAAGTTGCTGGTCTTAGGTGTGTTATAGAAACCATCATTGAAACGCGCTTTCGTGAGCTCGAGACCAACGGCGGAATCAATAAATTTCGTGTTTCTTTGCCACAAGCCGGTGTCTGTCGCAATGCTGATCCGCGGTGGTTCCTGGCCGGTGTAATCGAAGATCGTTTCGCAAGCGTCCAGGGTGTTCAGCCAGGCGATCAACGCCCAGGACTCATCCGGGTGCTTTGCACCTTTGAGAATACCGAAACCAGGCGCGTCGCCGCAGAAGACGAATTTCTTGGTGGTTGGCGAGGCCGGCGGGGGCGCGTAGCTGTACTTAAAGGGCATCTGGGACGCATACACCAAGCCATACGGCGACCAATCCAGCCACTGCATGACGTGGCCTGATTGGGGTGTGCCGGACTGCTGATCTTCCGGTCCCGGGGCGAACTTGCGATTGTCGTAGCCCCACTGGTAAAGCTCAAGGGATTTCGGATCGCTGAGCAAGCACTTTGTGTACTTTTCATCAAAGAAACCACTGCCATTCGAGGCGAGGTAAGGTAGCATTTCAAAGTAATTGCCCGTTCCCAGACCGCCCCAACCGAATACCTTGTCGACCCCTGTGCCGCTGGTCAATTGTTCCGCCAGCATGGTGGCGGTATCCCAGGTCCAGTTGCCCTCTTTCCAGTATTCGTAGGGGGTCTTCAGGCCTTTTTTCTTGAACTCATCCACCTGGTAGAACCACCACTCGCCATCTGCGGTATAGGGGATGGAGAGCAACAGACCGCCCCATGAATTCTGGCTGAGGTTGCCCTTGTTGTAATCGTCGATGGGAAATTTGGTGGCGTCTACATAAGGTGTCAGGTCAGTCAGCTGACCCTGCCCCGCCATATTGGTGAAGTGTTCAGCGACGGTGCCGGTCACGTCCGGAACAGCTCCACCGGCGATCGCCGCAGCGACTTTTTGAGAATATTCGCCATACTCGGTCATTTCAATGGAGACCTTGATATTGGGATATTTTTCGGTGAATTTGGCATTGACAGGTTTCCAGCCATCCGCCATATAGTTATCCCAATGCCACATGCGCAGCGTGATTGGTTCTGTGGTCAGTGGTTTGGGTCCCATGGTTGGAGCCGTGGTTGGAGCCGCCTGAGTGGCAGCCGGCTTAGGCGCACAGGCAGCCAGTACTGCTGCTCCGCTCACCACAGCGGCGCCGCGCAGGAAATTACGCCGGCTAAGTTTCTTAGTGTTCATTTCTTCCTCCTTGCATCATCCAACTCGATCGAAAATTAGTGGGAAAAATCCCTCCTGGGGAGGGTGCGGTTGATCGCCGCAAGCAGAAAACAGATACGGTTGGCAGGTTGTTTTCGATATACTCCTCCTTCACAAGTAGATCACGGATGTCTCGTCTCGGTTTCAACTCAAAGGAATCATTTAATTATTTTCTTGCATCCATCCTTTCAGACGTTCTACCGTCTTTCTTAAGGCAGGCACAGGGTCGTCGCTGTACTCTTTGGAGAGTTCTGCCGATAAGAAACCCGAATAGCCGTTCTTCTTCAAGACCTTTATGAACTCTCTGAAGTTGTAGGTGCCTTCACCCGGGATCAGGTTCTGCTGCTTGAGGCCTCCATGGTTGTCGTTGATGTGTACCTGCAAGAGTAAGTCGTCTAATTTAGTGACCGCCTCATGCGGATTTTCCTTGCTCAGGTTCAGCGTGCCGGTATCCAGCACGACACCCAGGTTGGTGTGTACCAACTCCCGGATGATACCAATGGCGTCATCCGAGGTATTGACCAGGTCAGTTTCATCGAAGTGCAGCACCTCGATACCCAGCTTCAGGTCATATTGGGAGGCGTACCGGGCGCAAATATCGATGCTTTCAGTTAGCCTCCGACGGGAGTCGCAGCTTGCCTGGCCGACCAGGCTGAGGTCGGGTACAACCAGAACGATGCGCGCCCCCAGGGTGGCCGCGTTATCGATACACTGGCGCATGTACTCGAGGCTGTCCTGGCGTACCTTTGGATTGGGATTACTCAGGGAATGGGGATAACGGTAGAAGGCCGGCATGAAAGAAGAGACGCTCAATCCATGGCCGGCAATAATCCGGCGCAATTCATCGAGCTCGGCCGGGGTATAGTCCTGGCGGTAGATGTGCGGGCGGCCCCCCCAGATATCTACGCCATCGAAGCCTGTTTCGGCGATGAGCGGGATTGCATCTCGGAGCGAGTATAGGTACAAAACGGATGTCGCTATTCCTAATTTCATGCCGGTCGTGCCCTTTCCGAAGAAAATTAGTAGATATGTTCCAGCAGGAGCGCCATCAACTTGCGGTACAGCTCAAAACGTTCCTGGTGCAGAGCAGCCCGTTCCGGATGGGGCTGGTAGACGGACTGCGTGCCCGAATATTTCCTGCTGATCCCTTCCAGGTCGTCGTAAACGCCAACCGCCAGACCGGCCAGCAGGGCTGCGCCGAGGGTGCCTGGTTCGGAATGCGCCACGACCTCGATCGGCATATCGGTCATGTCGGCTTTGAGCTGCGTCCACCAGGGCGATCTTGCCCCACCGCCGGTGATGCGGTTACGGTTTACCGGGATGCCCTCGGCGCGCATCAGCGAGAGCGTATTGACCGTGTCGTAAGCGACGCTCTCCATGAAGGCCTGGACTATGTCAATTTTCGAAGTAGCCAGGGTCAGGCCCAGCAGGCCGCCCCTGGCTTTGCGGCCATTTTCCCAGTAGGTCATCGAGCCGGACAAATACGGGACTGCTATGACCGGACTGGGTAGGCCATCTCTTTTCTGTAGCACCCCTTCAACAGCTTCGATGGAGGTGCCCGTCAAATCCCGCGCCCAATTGAGCACGGCGTTACCGGTCGGGTGCACGGCGATAATCGACAGGCCGGCTTGGCATGGCTGCGGCATCACGGAAAGCCCTTTGAGCAGCATGGAACGGGTGGGCAGCCGGTCGGTCGGGATGAGGATATTCTCGTAAGAACCGCTTACCAGGCAAACTGTTCCCAGTTCGTAGACCCCTGCGCCGTAAGCCGCGCAGTTCAAGTCATGGCAGCCCTGAGCTACCTTCACGCCGGGAGGTAAATTCCAGTCGGCGGCAAGCTTCGGTTTTAGTTCGCCAATCACCGTGCCCCAGGGGAGTACCTCTGGCAGCAGGTCGCGGCTGACTTGGTTTTCAACCAGGCGTTCCGGCGACCAGTCCATGGTCTTCAGGTCATAGACCATGTATCTCGAAACTGTGCTCTGGTCCATCACGTCCCTGCCGGTCATACGGAAGGCCAGGAAATCGATCCAACCAAAGAAGTACCTGGCCTTATCCATGATTTCCGGGCGGTATTTGCGCCACCAGGCCAGGCGAAAGACCGGGTCCATGCGCTCGCGTAAATGCCCGCAGGCTTGGCACCATTCTTCAGGGATCGGGGAACCGGGCGGGGAGACTTCGAACTCAGCTCCACGCGTATCGGCGCCCATAATGCCGTTGCCCAAGGGGTTGCCATGCACATCCGCCGGAAAGTTTTCGCGCCCGGAAGCACTGAAGGCGATAGCCTTAGGAGGATCCCTGCGCAGCACTGCTTGAGCGCCGACATCTCGCATCCCTTTACTGGCGGCCTGCCAGATGTCCTCCGGATCGGTCTCCCACACCCCCGGCGCCGGACGAATAGGGGTGAGGTCGTGACTGGCGACGGCGATCTGCTCTCCTTCTTCAGTATAGACGGCGACCTTGACTGAACTCGAACCAACATCGATGCCAATTAAGCTCATTGCCCCTCCGCTTGATGCGGGTTATTAAGTTATGTCTGCCTGGAAATGTTCAATATTATTGTACGTTCAATATTAATGAACATATTACCACGGATTGAAGGGTAAAGTCAATACTTATTCGCCCACCACCTGGATGTGCACGTTGCGTTGGCGCGGCCGGGTGCTGTCAAAATCGACAAAATAAATCTTGCCGAACTCCCCGGTAATGACCTCGCCCTCCACGATAGGGATGGATTCGGACCGCCCAAGCATGCAGGAGCGTAAATGGGCATCTGTATTGAGCGTAAAGGGAAGCGGTTCATCGAGTTTATTCACGCAGTATTCGGCGCACTTGGGTCCGGGGTGCAGATACTGGCCTTCTTTTCGGCATTTGGGAATGGTCTTCTCAAAAACGTCCATCAAGTCCTGGATGAGGAATTTTGTGCCATTAAAGGTGGTATCGTAAGAGTTTTCCTGGATAATTACACTGCAGGTGGTGTGCTGTGAAAACACAACCACAATTCCATTCTTGACGCCTGAACGGGCCACAATCTCCTTCACCCGGTCGCTTACATCGTAAGCTTCGGGCCTGGGGTCGGTGTTGAGTTCAAATACTTCGTGATGGACAGCCATTTTTCTCTCCTTTTAGTTTCAGGTTAGTGGGATGTAGATGAGACTGCAACTTTTTCCAAGCAGACCGGCTCTTTTCTCAGAGAGAAAAAAACCGCATATTGACAGTCGACAGGAAAAATGATAATCTATGGATATGCGTGGAATGTTCAACTATATTGAACAATATAAGTATACATTCTTTTTGAAAGAAAGCAAGCCATTTTCCGCCAGTTTGAGAAAATTATAGGGGATATTGTTTGAATAACCAGAACGCATTCCTCAATGAGAACCTGGATTTAATTAAAAGTATTGCCAATTATTTGCTGTCCCTCCAGATCGGCGAGCGGATGATCAGCACGCGCGAGATCGCCGAGGTGTTTGGCGCCAGTCTTGGCTCGGTCTCCACCGCGCTAAACAACCTCGAAGAAATTGGGGCAGTCACAATCAGTCGGCGAGGCCGCCTGGGGTCGTTCCTTGAAAAAAAATCTAACGGGTTGCTGTGGAAGGTGGTCGAAAATGGCCCGATGGTGATTGCCTTGACCTTGCCGACTTTCTCCAAGAGTGAAGGCCTGGCGACGGCGATCTATTCCTTGCTCGATGAAGCCGGTATCGAGGTATACCTGATCTTCATCCGCGGTTCGTTCAGCCGCTTGAAGGCCTTAAGGAATAACCGGTGCCATGCCGTCGTCATGTCGGAGCTGGCAGCCAATGAATTGTGCGGGCGGGAAGAAGAGGTGATTTTGACCTTGCCCCCGAAAAGTTTCGTTCTAGATCACCGTGTTTTTTTCAGGGTCAAAAAAACCAGGGAATCCCGGCTTCTACGGGTAGGGATCGACCTGGATTCGTTTGACATAAAATACCTGACCGAGCTTGAGTTCGCCGGCAGCCAGGTTGAATTTCGCCCGACCACCTTTTCGGAAACCGACCGCACCCTGGACCAGAGTGCGGTGGATGCAGTTATCTCCAACTTGGACCACCTAGACCACCTGATCAGCGACGAGATTGCCTCGCGACCGCTGTCGCCGAGAGTCCAAGCGTTGATTGGCGACCGCGACACTTCGGCTGCCTTTATCATCCGGACCGGATCAGTTCCCACGCGCACCATCTTGAAAGAAATCCTGAAGCCCGAGGCAATCCTTGAAATCCAGGGTAAAGTCGAAGACAAGAAGATGGTCCCCAGGTATTAAATAACCAGGAGCAGTCATGAACCCTGGTAAAGATCAAGTTGGTGTGCGCCTCAAAGACATCGATACTCCGGCCCTCCTGCTGGATGTTTCGGCGATGGAGCGCAACTTGAAGCGCATGGCTGAGTTTGCTGCGGCGCGGCGAGTGAACCTGCGGCCGCACGCCAAGATCTACAAAGCCACCCCACAACTGGCGCGCCTGCAAATGGCTGCCGGAGGGATTGGCATCACCTGCGCTAAATTGTCAGAAGCCGAGGCGCTGGCTTCGGCCGGCATCCAGGATATTTTGATCGCCAACCAGATCGTTGGCTGGGTGAAGCTGGAGCGCCTGGCCAAACTGGCGCGCTCCAGCCAGGTGATGGTGGCAGTCGACAGCCGTGAAAATGTAAAAGAAATCGACCAGACGGCTCAAGCGCACGGCGTCACCATCGGTGTGCTGATCGAAGTCAACATTGGTCACAACCGCTGCGGTGTGGCGCCCTTCGAGCCGGTGGCGGAGCTTGCGCGTTTCATCCTGGGTAGACCGGGTCTAAATTTCAGGGGCCTGATGGGTTACGACGGGCACAACACGCTTAAAGTGACCGAAGCGGAGCGAGGCGAGCTTTCCCTAAAAGCCTACCGCTTGTTGAGCGACACGCGCAAATATCTCGAGGGTGCCGGGATTGCCGTCGAAATCGTCAGCGGGGGTGGGACTTTTACCTATCGTTACGCCAGCCAAGTGGATGGAATTACCGAGGTGCAGACCGGCACCTACCTGCTGATGGACACGGCTTTTCAGGAACACGGCGTGCACGAGTTTGAGTGCACTTTAAGTGTCCTGGCCAGCGTGATCAGCCGGCCGGTTTACCCGGGTGCCAACGGGCTGGTCATCATGGATACGGGTAGGAAGTCTGTCAGCACCGCCATGGGGGTGCCGGA
The DNA here is from genome assembly GCA_963820415.1 of uncultured Chloroflexia bacterium. Classification (GTDB taxonomy): domain Bacteria; phylum Chloroflexota; class Anaerolineae; order Anaerolineales; family Anaerolineaceae; genus CAWFZT01. Next base: position 212,506 of record CAWFZT010000012.1, read on the forward strand.
AGTGAAAGAACCGCCGGGAGCTAGGGTAATCTCGCTCAGCGACGAGCACGGGCGGGTAGTGTTTGCCGACCCAGCGGCGGCGCCCCGGGTCGGCGATAAGATCGAGTTGTGGGTGCGGGATGCTAACGGCACGATCAACCAGTTCGACCGCTTCTACGTAATCAGAGATGGTGTGGTCGAAGCAGTGTGGAAAATCCCGCTGTTGGGGTGCAGTACCTAGCCAAAATCAGCCGGCGAGCTGCCCACCATCCACCACGAATGCCGAACCGAGTACGTAGGAGGCTTCGTCCGAGGCGAGGAAGAGGATCACTTCGGCAGTCTCATCGGCAGTCCCTGGGCGTTTCATGGGGATCGTGGCGCTCCAGGTCTTCAACAGTTCTGGATCTTTCATCACGTAGTCATTCATGGGGGTGTCGATAAAGCCCGGGATACAGGCATTCACGCGGATATTATCCTGGGCATAATCGAGGGCCATAACGTGCATTAAGGCCAATATACCGCCCTTGCTGGCTGAATAGGCGTGTTCTTTGAAACAGAAACCTTTTGAGCCACAGGGGGAGCCAATCAGAACTACCACCCCACCGCCAGCCTTGAGCAGGTGCTTCACACCGTGTTTGCAGGTCAGGAATTGGCCGGTCAGGTTGGTATTGATGATCCTCTGCCACACAGCCAAGTCGAGGGTATCTACCCTGGAATCTTCGAACGGGAGTTCAATACCGGCATTGGAAACAACGATATCCAATCCTCCCCATGCTGTTGCAGCGGCGTCAATGGCGGTAGCTAACTGCTCCTCAGACATCACATCCGCAGGTAATACGAGCGCTTCCCCGCCGTGGGTGCCGATAAGGTCTGCCACCTCTTGCAGGTCCTTCCTGGAGCGGCTGATCAGGCCGACCCGGGCGCCTTCCCTGGCAAACAGAATGGCAGCGGCACGTCCGATTCCTTTAGAAGCTCCGGTTATGATGACACGTTTTCCAGAAAAGCGTAACCTTCTTTCGACCATGTTGTCTCCTTTTGGGAAGAATAAGATAGAGTTTAACCACGAAGATCACAAAGAACACAAAGATTTTGGGAAACAATAAGTTAATCACACGCTCTTTAGCGCACCCGAAGGCGTGGAGGCATAGAGAGAATGACCACAAAGGTTATGTTAATAGGACGCGATGAATATTTATATAATCTCAAGGCGGATATATTCATAAGGTAGTAACGAGAGCGACAATTTGGATCCTGTCAATAAGACTGGCTCATCTCCGGCTCGGAAGCCGTTCGGGTCGAACAAGGCGGATGCGGCGGTCTGGTCGTTCAGGCGGCGAATGAGGGCGCTCCCATGTGGGAGGGAGTCAAAGGTGACCACCAGGGGCTTGGGGGTTAGGTTGGCCATCAGGTAAATGCGACGGGCGCCAGAGTGCAGCAAAATACCCGTGATCGCCAGCGGCCGGTTAGTCTCGAGCGGGGTGCACCCGGCCCGTCCGGCTTCGGCCAAGTCGGCAAAGACGTGATAAACCGGGAAGACCATCCCGGGTTGAGACAGGAATTTTTCGGGCAAGGCGCTTCCCGAGGCGCTTTCGAGCAGCCCGCGCCACCCGAGGATCTCATAATACGTGACGGCGGCGGCTCTACCGGCTGTGAGGGAGCGCAGACTGCCCAGGGTCCAGGCGGCGCAGAACAGCGACATCTGACGTGGGTCAACCGAGGCTGGCAACTCATCAGGTGGGGGCGGGAGCTCCTCTTTGGTGGCAGCCTGGTTGAAGGGCGGTTTCATCGTCACCGAGCTGACGCACACAGGCAATCCATCGGATATTTGCCGGGCGGTCGTAGCGGTATCTGCCTGGCCTTGCAGGGCTTCAACTAGCGAGGCCTCATCCGAAGAATGCACCTGTGAATTAATCGGATAGCTGATCCCAAAGGTGACTGTCAGATACGGCCGATCCCGGTTCAGCTCAGCAAAGTTGCCGTTAGTTCCGCCGATTATGAGAACGCCAGGAAAAGAGTCACGCAGATGGTCGCGGGCTATCCCTAACCATTGGAATGCGGTTGTGTGCAGGTGGGCGTCTTTTTCGTGAAAGATGATGAACCGGGCCACTGGCACACCGGCCAGGCGCGCCTTCAACTCATCGAGCTGATTTTCGGCATCGTCATGCAGGAAGATCGCCAGCTCTAACTTCGCACCGAGCTGCCTGGCAGTGCGTATGGCGGAATCCAACAGCGATGCCCAGGACGAGCCTTTGAAGTGGACTTCCAGCTTCAGGTGGGCTGGTTTCAGCCGGGAAAGCAGATCGATTTCCTCGGGGGAGGCGGTTACCGGCTGGGAAGGCAGGCCAAAGCCAATCTCCGGCAGGTTGTGTGGAGCAGCATCTCCAGAAGACAGGCGTATGGCTTCCTCGATTGCGGCTGGTTCACCCGCCTGGGTGTGGCCTTCGTGTTCCAGCCACAGGCTAACTTTCTGGTGAATGCGCTGGCCTGCCGCGGCATCCCGCGGATAACCAAGCGACAGGGGCGTGCAGTAGGTTTTGAACGAGCCATCCGTCCAGTTGCGCTGGTCTTCCACTTCGAACAGGTCGCCTTCGAAGCTGGTGTGGATGGCCGCTTTATTTTCAAGGTTGACGGTGAAGCTCGAACAGGCCGGGAAGAGCGGCGCTTCGTACTTACCCTGCATGCGCTGCGGCTCGATCAACACTGGCAGTGTGCCGGTGATCAAGCCATCTTGCGTCTCAGCCTGGTAAGGCTGCCCGGCGCATTCACGGATTGGGTGCAGGATGCAGAAGCCAATCCGGCAGAAGCGGAAGGAGGTGTTGGCAGTCCCGTCCATGGCGTAACTGATCTTGCCATCTGCCTCTCCGATGATGCACGCCTGCCAGGAGTAATCCAGGTTTCCGGATTGGTGGTGGGCGTTGAAGGAAATGGAAAAACGATCTTCTTCGGCATGCATTTCCAGGTCGGAGATTTCGGCCGGGATGGTGTTCCAGTTCAGGTCCCGTATGGCGACGTAAATACGGCGGATCAGCTCAACGCTCCCAAAACGGATATAACGCAGATCGCCGGCCTGGTAGACCAGGTCAAGATTGCTCGACTTGAGCATTACCTGTTCAGGTGGAGAGGTGTTCCGACCGTACCAAATCTCATAAGGGGTCAGGGTTTTCATAGAGACTTCCTTTTCTGAACTAATCCTCTTTCTTCATCCGTTATTTTGGTGTGAACGCCACCCTGACGGGCTGTGCCAGGATATGTGGGTACATTCTTTTCTTCTTCTTAGATGTTTCATTTTATCAGTTTTCAACCACCTGTCAACATTAATTTCATCAATTGAATTTTAATTCATTCTATGATAGGATATCCAATATGACGAAATATTATTTCGTATGGAGATAGTTGATGTTGTTATCTATCAAGGATCTTGAAACTGAACGACTGATCAGCCGGATTTTAACCCTGTATTACCTGGAGGACCGCAACCAGGCAGAGATCAGCCAGGACCTGGGTATTTCCGTTGCCAGGGTCAACCGGCTGATCAAGCAGGCCCGCAGCATGGGTTGGGTGGAGTTCAATATTCATACCCCCTCGCAGCATCTTTTTGAATTGGAACGCCAGATCGAAGCGAAGACCCGGGTAAAGGAGGCCATCGTGATGCCCCGTCTGGTGGACAACCCGGAATCTATCTTGGCTACAATTGGCCAGATAGCCGCCAATTACCTGGTAGAGCACCTGCGCGAGGGGGACGTCATCTGTAACGGCGGCGGGCGGGGAGTGGCTGCTATGGTGCGCGCTTTGGATACGACGCGTAAGTTCAACGTGCAGGTAGTCCCGGCACTGGGCGGTGTACAGGGCAGGTTTGATACGGACGTCAACAACCTGGCGGCGGTGCTTTCAAGCCGTCTGGGTGGACTTTCGTACCAGATGTATGCCCCGGCTTATTGTGATAACGAGGAGGAGCGGGATGCCATCCGCAGCATGCGTCAGGTCAAAGAGGTGTTGGATATGGCCTGCAGAGCCCAGGTTGCTGTCGTGGGGGTGGGCGCCTTAGATCCGTTGTCCTCAAGTTATTTGCAGTTCACTTCGCTTTCTCCCGCAGAATTACAGGGGATTACCGGAGCCGAGTCTGGCGTAGGCGAAATTCTGGCGCGTGTGATTGACCGGGAAGGCAAGGTATGCGCCCCGTGTTATGCCGACCGGGTAGTGGGAATCAGCCTGGAAGATCTGCGAGCCATTCCGCTGTCGATCGGGATCGCCGCCATGGATAACAAAGCCCCGGCGGTGGCTGCGGCGTTGAAAGGCGGTTATTTGAAGACCATCATTATGGATGACGTCACCGCCAAAGCCGTGCTGGCTTATTTTTAAATTCACAGGAGTTACCACATGCCTTATCAGGTCAGGGAAGTCTTAGCAGAGTTGGGTGTAGACAGGTCGGCCCAATGCCAGATGGTAGCCGATTTTCCAGCCGAAAAACTGGTATGGATGCTCGAAAAGATGCTGCTGACGCGCTACTTTGAAGAAAACGCCGAAGAGCTGTACATCGCGCGGCCTGGTGCACGGCACCATGCACCTTTCCATTGGGATGGAAGCCTCGCCAGTCGGCAGCATTGCCGCTATCGAGCTGGGAGATTATATCATCCATCACCATCGTGGGCATGGGCACACGATTGCCAAGGGTGCAGATATCACCCTGATGATGGCGGAATTTATCGGCAAAGAGGCTGGATACTGCAAGGGACGCGGTGGTTCCATGCACATTGCCGATATTGATGGGGGTAATCTGGGCGCCACCGGGATCGTTGGCTCGGGTCTGCCCACTTCGGTGGGGATTGGCCTGGCGCTGCAGATGCAAAAATCTGACCGGGTGCTGCTGTCTTTCTTCGGGGATGGGGCGGCGAACATCGGGGAGTTTCACGAATCGCTCAATATGGCCTCGGTGTGGAAGCTGCCGATGGTGTTTATCTGTGACAACAACCAGTATGGCATGTCCATGCCGGCTGAAAAATCGATGAATATCCGTCATGTGGCCGAGCGAGCCAGCGCCTACGGTATCCCGGGAGTGACCGTGGATGGCAACGACGTGCTGGCGGTCCACCATGCCGTCAAAAAAGCTGTTGACCGGGCGCGGTCGGGCGAAGGAATCTCCCTGGTCGAGAACCTGACTTACCGTTGGCGCGGGCATTCGAAGAGCGACCGCAATCTGTACCGGACCGCCGAAGAAATTAAAGAATGGCGGCAGAACGATCCGATCGTCCGTTTCGCCAGGCTATTGATCGAATGCCGCGTGATCACCCAGGCTGAGTTCGACCAGTTCAATAAAAAGTGTAAAGATGCCATCACCCAGGCGACTGAGATCGCCGCGACTTTCCCTGAACCTGATCCGCGCAACATGGAACTGGAGGTGTATGCCCCATGAGCTCTGATAAACCTGAACGCGAAATCACTTATCTGGATGCAGTGCGCGAGGCCATGACCCAGGAGATGCGCAACGACCCGCGCGTCTTTCTTATGGGGGAAGACGTGGGTGTGTACGGTGGGGCGTTTGGCGCGTCACGCGGCATGCTGGAGGAATTTGGGGCGGAGCGTGTGCGCGACACCCCCATCTCTGAAGCCGCCATCGCCGGGGCCGCCACCGGGGCGGCCATCATGGGCTTGCGCCCGATCTTCGAGATCATGTTCATGGATTTTGTGGCCATCTCGATGAACCAGCTCGTCAACCAGGCTGCCAAAATGCGCTTTATGTTTGGTGGAAAGGTCAGCGTGCCACTGGTGATGAGGACGCCAGCCGGCTCGGGCACTGGCGCGGCGGCGCAGCATTCCCAATCCCTGGAAGCTTGGTTTGTGGCTTCTCCGGGGATTAAGGTGGTGGCCCCTTCGACCCCTTACGACGCCAAGGGGCTGCTGGTAAGCGCCATCCGTGACAATAATCCGGTGGTCTTCATGGAGCACAAGCTGTTATACCGCACCAAGGGGCCAGTACCGGAAGAACTATACAGTATCCCCTTGCAAAAGGCCGAGGTCAAACGCCAGGGCAAGCATCTTACCGTGATTGCCATCTCGATCATGGTGCCGCGCGCTCTCGAAGCCGCCGAAATCCTGGCCAAGGAAGACCTCGAGATCGAGGTGGTCGACCCGCGCACTTTGAAACCGCTCGATACGCAGACTATCACCGACTCGGTGACCAAGACCGGCCGGCTGCTGATCGTTCACGAAGCCCCGCTGACAGGCGGGTTTGGCGGAGAACTGGCGGCGGTAGTGGCCGGCGGCGAAGCGTTTGACCGGCTGGACGCGCCGATCAGGCGATTAGCCGGTCGGGATATCCCCATCCCTTACAATCGCGGCCTGGAAAGGGCAGCGGTCCCGCAGGTGGAAGATATCGTTGCGGTGGCCAGGGAACTGGCCACGCAGGGGAGGTGAGGGGATGGCGACGCCGATCATTATGCCCAAGGTGGATATGGTGATGGAAAAGGGCACTTTCATGGAATGGCTGAAGAAGGAAGGGCAAGCCGTCCAGAAAGGGGAGGCCATCTACGTGATGATGACCGATAAGGCCGCCATCGAGGTTGAAGCGCCCGCCAGCGGTATCCTGGCCGGCCTGAGCGCCAGGCCGGATGACCAGATCCCGGTCAGTCAGGTGGTTGGGTATATCTTACAGCCAGGCGAAAGTTTGCCCGAGGCGGCTCGGCTTACGCCTCCGGCTGGCGACACCGCCGGGGCGCAAGCCAAACCAGGACTGGCAGGGGCAGTCATCAGCCGGGCGGGAAACGGGGACGGCGCGGCGGAACAAAACGGGGCTAAGCTGGTTCGGGCAACCCCCCTGGCGCGCAACCTGGCCCGCGAAATGAAACTGGATTTGGCCAGCATCTCCGGCAGCGGGCCCAGAGGACGGGTCTACCGTGGGGACGTGGAGCGCTATTTACAGGCGCGCTCGCCGAAGCCGGTGGAAACCCGGCCTGAAGCGCAGCCGGCCCAGGAAATTGGAATAACGTTCACAGGCTCGACGCCCAAATTGATCGCTGCCCTGCCTGCTGCTCGCGAAAGAGGGCGGGTGACGCTGAAAGGGCCACGGGCCATCATCGCCCAGCGCCTAGCCTACAGCGTTGTTACCATCCCGCACATTCTCTTTACCCTGCAAATAGAGATGACTGAGTCGGTACGGCTGCGTGAAAAGGTCAGCCCGGGCATCGAAAAGCGCACCGGGCAGCGCGTCTCTTTTACGGCGATCATTGCTCACAGCGTGGCTCACCTGCTGGGGCAGCACCCTGTTTTGAACAGCTCCTTTCTGGGAGAGGAGATCGTGTATTGGGAAGACGTGCACCTGGGGATAGCCACAAATTTGGATGAATACCTGGTGGTGCCGGTGATCCGCGAAGCGCAGCGCAAAAACCTCGAAGAAACGGTGGTAGAGCTCAACCGCCTGGTGGAAAGAGCGCATTCCAAAAAGCTCCAGCCCTCTGAAATGACCGGTTCTACTTTCACCATCTCGAACCTGGGGATGATGGGCATTGAATCCTTCACTGCCATCATCAACCCGCCCGAGGCAGCCATCCTGGCGGTGGGCAAGATCCAGGATGCCGCCGTGCCGGTTGGGAAAGAACTGGCCATCCGCCCTATGATGGCGGTGACCGTAGCGGTCGATCACCGCGTGGTGGACGGGGCGCAAGCGGCTAAATTCCTAGCCGGGTTGAAAGAAGTGCTGGAGAACCCGTATTTGTTGATTTGACCCTATCCGAAACAAGTATGGTGGAGCGCCCATGATAGTTTCCTTTTTTTGGGGCCGAAGATTTGGGTGTGGGTGTTTGTGTCAACGGGTGATAGCAGAGGTCAACTCTCTCGGTTGTTAACTACGGGGAGTGCATACAACCATTTTTGGTATCGTTGAACCGCCCGACCCTGACCGACGGCAGAGCTTTTACCCCCAGCATGGCGCCCAGAATAGAAGTCTACCGTCGCGCCGTTGCAGTCTGTACCCCAGCCGGCCATGTCAGAGATGGAGATGCTTTTGGCCAGGTTGCCTTCACCGTAGGTCAGGGCAACCAGAACCAGGGCGGTGTTGTTGAAGGTGTGACCTTAAAAATAGCTCCTACAAGCCTGAGTGACTTTGGCAATTACCTCCGTAGGGGCGCATTCCTTCTTCCAGACCAGCCCCTGGTGCACGGCCTCGGCCAGGCGGGATTGCTGCAGAATTTCATCTAAGCTGGCTTAGATGATTGGGGCCATATCCTGGAGGTGACTGTGTTGGCGATCATCTCGCTGAAAATGCCGTTCTTGACCTGGTAGATGGCGGCGTCAATTCTAAAACCACCAAAATTTCTATCGATCTTTTTCAAAAGATAAATTACGTGCAATTTCCTCAAGAATAGCATTCACGTTCTGCTTGACTTGTTGCGATGCGTTCTTATCCAATTCGACTCTGAGATGGAACTTCATTTCATGCCCCGCAGCGGCTCCGAGCAAATCTCCCATGCCCTCCCCCAAATCCTGAATCTGGCTGGGCTGTAAATCAGCTTCGGCGACCCACTCGCCGTCTTGCGACGGAAGAGGCGGAGGCGGGACCAAGGGTGGCACGTCCTTTGGAACCCGTACTTTTATCCACTGGGCATCACCATAATCGCATGGCCAGGGTTTGGAATCCACGGTACGCTCCAGGTAATGGGCCTGGAAAGCCCCATCCAATGCCTCACGCACCATGCGCCACGGGATGGGTTTGCCATATTTGCCGGATAGGGCGGTGCTGATGGCCAGCGTCGAGGTAATCTCACTCTTCCAGGCTTCTGGCAGCCGTTGTGGCAGTACATCCATCGTGGACAAACGCGCCGGCGGAGGTAATAACGTACAGCCGGGCGCCAGCAACCCGGTGGGAATCTCCTCGGTGTAAATGCTGGCCGGGCCGGATACCAGCCACAGCAGGCCACGCTTGACCGCTTCCTGGATGGCTGCATCCACAACCGCTTGCCCGGCTTTCGGTATGGCGACCGGTTCCTCATACCCCTGTTTTTGCACCTTGACCACGTGCTGCCCGGAAAAATAATCGTATACCTGTTGAACCTGCATCTCCATACCAGGCCACAGGCCGGGTAGGATATTTTGCGACAACAGATCCGGAACAATGTCCATCAAATCACCCTGCTCAGGCAGTACAACTTCGAGAGCTGGGTCTTTGAAGGCTACATCATCCGGTGTTTGACGCCAGAAGGTACGGTAAGTCCGGTCCGGACGGAGCTGGCGCAGGACGAACATGCCCTGGAGACAACCATCCACCAATGTGTCCAGAATGGCCTGGCGGTTGAGCATTTTGGGCAGGTGCGGGAACTGGGCGAAAGCCGTCACCAGGTCCTTGAAGCGCCTGGCGACGTCCCCTTCGATCCACAGGTTATACGGTCCGCCCGGCAGCAAGGCATCGGCGCTGACCGGGGTCTCCTGGATGCGCACCCGTTTCTCACGTTTGATGGCGATAAACAACGGGTCGGTTGAGGCCGGGATGCGGTAGGCCTGGATCTGGTTGCTTTCGTCGACCGTGACCACAATACAATAGGCCTGGCGGATGGCATCCGGAAGGGCTTTACGCGTCCCCTCCAGGTTCATCGATAAAAGGGCCTCTCGGGTTGGGTCGACCTGCTGGTCCTTGAGTTGCCGGCGCACTTCTTCCCAGCCCAAATACTTGAGCATGGCGGCGCGGGCGGCATCCAATCCATCAATGGAGGGTGTGGCCAGGACGATGGCGTTGCGATAAACGCGCGGCCGGTCAGCCGCGGTGGTTTCATCGATAAAGCGCCTGGCTTCCGAGTTGGGGCTGCCGGCCGAGCAGGCCGTTTTGGTTCCCAGGATGACAAAATGGAAATCGCCGTCATCCTCGACCTGTTTTGGCCATTCGGGCAGGTTGTGGACTTTAACCCCCTGGCCCGACGCTGCCGCGGTCAGGCTTTTGAGCTTGCCAATCTCTTCCACCAGGCGGACCTGGACCACCTCTGGCGGCACACGGAAGCGGCAGGCGTCGTGGTGCATCTGGGTCAGGTTGGGCCGGGACCCCAGCCGCCACGCTTTAGGCAGCGCCGGCGTACCGTTGGCGACGGCTTCAATTTCCTGGGCCAGCGTATCATCCAGGAACCAGGAAACGGATGACCAGCGTAGGAGGGCTTTTTCAAGCTCGATCTTATCCGGTCGCGTAGGACCGACCAGCAGGTATAACTCGCGCGTTTGCATGCGCTGACCGATGGGCTGTGAATGCAGGAAGGTGGCAATGACGGCCTGTTCGATCTCCCGCCCCTGCAGGGCCGGGAACTCACGCTGGATCTCGAGCGCTTTTTCTAACTCGCTTTGCAGGATGGACGACCACTGGGCGGTCTTGCCCTCGTATTCTTCGGCGGTGGCGATCTGCGCCAGCTCACGCGTCGCTTCCGAGATGCCGGCCTGGCCCGGCTCAAACAGGAAAACATTGGCGGATACCAGCGGCGCCGTATCCCATTTTTCGGCTTCGCGCAGCGCCATGGCAAAAGTGCGCAGCACGCCGCGCGTCTTTTGAAAGCCCTCCAGTTGGGTCCACTTAGCATAGAGCACCTCGGTCAGGTCGGGATGGAAAGGATAACTGCGCAGAAAGCGTTCTTCGACGGCCTTGCCTTCGTGCTGGGTCTGCGGGTCGAGGGTTTCGATGCCTTTTAATGCCGCGACGACATGCGGCCGGAAGGCCTCGCGGTCTTTGATCAATTCAGGGGTGAACAGGCGCCGGCGCAGCACCTCTGCCACGTCCTCTTTGACCACTGGCTGGATGCTTTCTTCGCGCTGGCGGGTGAAGATCAATTCCAGGTCCCTGGAGATCGATTTACCAATGGCATCGCTCATGCTGGTCTCAGTGGCCAGCAGGGAAGCCACCAGGCAGGCCTGGTCGACGTGGCTGACCGCCTGGGTCAGGTATTGGAAAAAGTCCACCAGCCGTTTTTGCCAGGCTGGCTCGAAATCGACCGCCCGGCGGGCGAACATCAAGACTTCATCCATCAAGATCAGCACCGACAGGCCCTGGGTGACGGGAAGGTGTAATAAATCAACCAACAAGTTCTCTGCTGGCGGGCTTTTACGCTCTTTATCCAGGTCTTCGGCGTTCAGTAGGCGCAGACCATCGACGCCGGCCAGTTGGTAGGCCAGCACACTCCAGGGTTGCTTGAGCCAGCGCGTCTCGCTGCTTGGGCCGCGTACTTGCATGCCTTTTTCGATGTCCAACTTGTCAAACGTAAGAGAAGCGATACGCGCTTTAGGCAGCGGGATGCCGATCTCGCTGAGGAACTCCTGGACGGCTGGCAGTTGGCGCGGCAGGCGATCGGGTTCATTGATCAGGTGGAAGAGAGTGATCAGGGTGTGGGTCTTGCCGCCGCCGTAGGTGAGCGCCAACTGGCGCACGGCCTTGTCGTTCTTGCCGGCCAGGCGCAGTACCACATCACGGGCCAGCTCGCGCAGGTTGTAGGTGGGGTAGGTGAGAGCGAAGAACTCGGCCGGGTCTTCGTAGGCCGGGCGCGCCCCATGGTGCATGGCCACGTCGTACAGGTCGGCAGCAAACAGGTTGAGGGAGAGCTCGCCGGATTTCAGGTCCGGACGAAGGGAGACGACTTTATGCCAGGGGGTCCAGGATATTATCGGCATGATATTTCCTCATTGGTTATTCCAGATATGTACACTTCCATCAAATGAACCAACCGCAAATCTTTGTCGGGAAGGGGATACTGAAAAAGATAAAATCGGCTTATCCAGTAAATCTAGCTTCTTAATAATTTTCTTGGACTTAATTTCCCAAATTATGATCGTCCCATCTCTACCCGCTCCCAGGATCCATTCGCCATCGTGTAAAAAGGCAACCGCTTGGAGAGCACACTTGAGACCTTCAAAAACGAATGGCATGGAATGTTTATGGCTGATGGTATCTGCAAAATCCCATAATCTTATGGTTTCATCTTCACTACCCGTTATAAAGAAAGCATCATCGGGAGAAAAATCTACACAAGTAATCCGTTTCGAATGCCAACCAAAAGTTCCTTGACCAACGATATTTGTCACATCATTGCCTTTGAAGGGAATCATGATATTTTGCTTGTTATTAGTTAAGTAAGCCTCTGCAATCCCTCCGAACAGGTCAATAATTTTTCCAGAATTCATATTATAGACAAAGACGGCACTGTCGCTGGTATAGATTGCGTAAATTCCCTCATTCGCAAAAGCTGCGGCGGTTAACCCACAGGGTATTTGATCTGCGCCTCCCAGCAGGTAAATCCATTTTGATCTATTTTCCATAAATATGAAGTCATAGGCCCTAATCCGGCCGGCAGGAAAATCACCTGCCAGCAATCGGGATCAACCGCTAAGTGAGGCACGCATGTCTTTTCAGGCATAATCACTGAGAAGTTGGGCGGTCTGGTCATTTCATCGATGTCCAGGCTGTGGGTGATTTTCCCGGATCTTTTTTCCCAACAATATAAGAAACCATCTTCTGCAGACGTGATAAAGTGGTCTGGGTCAATTCGGTTAGCCTGTAATAATTTGCCGGTATGGTGTTTATAAGCCCTGGTGCGGTTTCCACTGATAACATCCCAGAGGGCGACATCGTTATCATCTCCGCCAATAATGATCTCGTTATCGCTTAAAAAAGTTATTACCTGAACAGGTTTTGAATGAGCCTGGATGGTCCTCTCATCGCTAATCCTAACCTCCCCACCGGTCCCAGTTGACCCCCGGGGGCCGTTGCTTATGGATGGAGCCGGTGCAACAATTTGAGCAACAGCTTTTGTGCTGTCGAGCCTGTCAATGATTGAATTGAAGCAGATATTCAAAATTTTTGAATATATTTCTACCGTTTCTGGTTCACTTATTTTTTGGGGATATCGTTTCATCAGATCGGTAATTAGCATTTTCGTTGATTCTTCGCTATCCTGACTTAACAAATCCGATTGTCTTTGAGATATCCCTGGAATGATGATTTTTCCGAACAGGCTAAGACTGTAATAAATTGCAGATAAATTTTCCGCATCCTTAAAATATTTCTTATTGTTAGCTCTATTTTCCACCTCAACTCGAAGAATTTCTCTGGTTTGGTTAATGACTTTTGAAATAAAGATCAGTTCATCTGCATCAGTTCTCTGATAACCCTCAGGATTCCGGGTAAATTGATCAAATTCGGGATGCGCAGTCGGCAAAGTGATGTGCATAATTCCACCGATCCCTAATGGACTCCCATATGCGCTTCCGCCGCGAACATCCAATGCTCGGGCAAGCAACTCGTTAAGAGTTACTGTCAGGTATACAATTTTGTGGTGGCAATTGCTGCAAGAAATTTCTCGCTGTTCTCCAATGCTCATCCGCGGTATTTTTACTTTCAAATGACAATAGCAACATTCTTGTTCGAAAGGACCTAATTGAACGGCAGCTTGATACCCCTCCCTTCCTGAATTAAAGTGGAGGATTGTCCAGAACTCCATCAATGTAAATCGTTTTTGCCATATCCTTTTCCTCCTTTGCGATGTATTCAGATTAGGAGATTCTGCCTCTGAGCCTGTACTCCGCCCACGTGATTGCTGATACTCTCCATCAGCGCCCGTTCTTCGCTGCCTGCCGGCGCCAGCTCGATCAGCGCCTGCAACAAGCTGGTGGAAGAGCGGGTTGCGGCGCAGCCCGCGCTGGTCCAGGTACTCGTTGACCTTGCTCACAGTCGCCGCTTTTCCACAGGCGCATCAGGCGGTGCACCTGGTCGATCAATGGGATCTCGCGGCCCTCAGCCTGCACTCTATCGGAAGTCGAGAGGTCTGGGAAGAGCGGTAATTTTTCGATGTGGTGTTCCTCACCCGGTTCGTAGCCCAGGTTGGGGTGTTTGCGCTGGTTCCAGGCTTTCAACCGGAAGGCGCTGCCGCTACCCTCTTCTTCCTCTTCCACATTTTCTTCCTCTGCGTTCTCTGTGTCCTCTGCGGTGAGTTCTTTCCCTCCTCGCCGCGCTAAAATGTCGTAGCGGTCGGCCAGGTCTTTGTCCGAAAGGCCGCAGGAGACCGCATACAGAATGCACGGGCCGGCGGGAGCGTCATTCATGCCGAAATCGTGGCGGTGGAGCAGGTAGTAGGTGGTGATATTATCCAACCCGGTCACCTCTTCGCCGCCGCCAGTTTCGCTGAGCACGCGCCCGACGACAAAATCAACCACCATGCGCCGCACCTGTCCCAGGAACTCAGAGACGGTCATTACCTCACCTGGCTGGTTGGCCTTCTTGACCACCGGGTACTGGCTGTAGGCTTCCAGGGCCGGCCCGGTGGCGGCCCAGACGAAGTCCGGCCCGCGGATGCCAGCATCCCAGAAGTCGCGCAGACGGATAGTTATGTTGGCACGCATATCGTCAAGCACTTTGTTATCCCAGCCTGGACGTGTGGTGACAAAACGTTTTTTACAGACAAGCCAGACAGAAGTGGAGAGAGCAGCAGATGATAATGCCCTTGACCTAGCTCCCATTTCTGTTTGGATCGGCCAACTACCATCGACGACAAAACCAGCGCGGATAATTGCAGTGACTAGTGTTTCCCAAGCATCTGGTTGTTTATTAGCAAATACAACGACTAATCGACCATTTTCATTCAATGCAGTTCGACAATTTTGAAACGCTTTAAACATGCCTAGTTCATAATTTTCTTTAGATTTCTTACTATCGCCATCAAAGCGAGTGTCATCATCTATTAATTCCCCGTCGTTTTTACCGGCATCCCATTTCGGAGATAGATTTAGAGTAAAGGCCCGATCATATTCACAAGAAATGCCATAAAGTGACCTTTTTAACCAAACATAAAAGAAATCCATCAAATCCGAGTATGGAATTGCATCATAATACGGCGGATCCGTTAAGATTACATCATACTCATTATTACTTTCAAGTGCATTGACAGATTGATTTAAAATATTTGTTTTTTTTGAATTTGAAGCAGCAAATAAAAATCCCAATACCTTTTCTAGCCAACCAAAAACTTCACCATATGCACCTGTACTTGTTGATAGAGGATTAATTTCACCGTGATCCCACATCATTTCGATCCGATAACCCGAAAATATCGGGCACATTCCTTCTCGATGGGAGAACCAACGCGTAATTGTGCAATTAAATGCTGCTACTTTATCAATCGGTATTGCTAAATATGCGTTAATTGCCTCGACCCAATCTGGTGGGTAACCTTCATGAACTAATAAATCCCTGCAAGCATGAGTTGCCCGAATAAAAATTCCCTGTGATAGCAATTGCCTAGTATTAAATAAATCTCTCCATCTCATCATCCCATAATTTTGAATTGAAAATGCTCGACTTGCACCGCTTCCGCCTCCTGTTGGCGTTGGTTCATTAGGTATGCCAAAAGGTATATTGCAAAATATTTTATCTAAGTCTGTTTCAGTTGCATTAGCGGTGTTAATCTCGTATATGGTAGGCAAACGGTAATTCTTACCTTTTTTCCTTCAGTAACTACAGTTGTTATGACAGATTCAAGCCGTCCAGACTTTCCTTCTAAATGGATATCTTCGGTAGTCATGATGGCTCCGCAACAAGGGCAAGTAGCTCCAGATCGGCTCATTGTTCCAAAGCCTAGTTTCCGATCATGGGCCTTTTTTTCTACAGAAGTTTTCCCTTCTTGGGGTATATCGGATTCCACTTCAAATGCCACATTGGTCTTGTCGGCATTTGGTGACATCTTTAGTAACACTCTCTTGTTATCGGTCTTGCATAACCATCGAGTCTTGAGCAGTGGAAGAGTAGCACGGCAGTTCTTGCAAGTAACGGTACGCGCCCAAAGGTAGGCCACAGTGGGTTTGGCAACCCATCGCGGGTTGCTTTTCTCGGCCAAGTACTCGGGGCTGAAATCGGCATTGAGCGCGTCAATATCCGGCGTGCCGTCCTCGTTCAGTGGAACGAGCGTCATTGGTCGGTGTTCGACCTTGCCGGTCACTTCCACCAACGGCTCGAAGTCGGCGTAGGTCGGGTAATAGGGGGCCAGCTCCTTGCGGGCCTTTTTTAACACCCAACTGCCCCAGGCGCGCACGTGCCAGGCCAAGTCGGCGGGGAAGCTGTTAGCAGTTAGCGGTTCGCTATTGGCAGATCCATCCAGGCCGGGCAGCTCGCCCTGTTGAGGGGTAGCCGCCAGGCCGAGTTTCTGCAATTGGGCTTCGAGGGCTGCCCCGGCAAAGCCCTGCGCTTTGAAATATTCGCGCATAAACTCGGCGTCCTGCACGGCAAAATCGGGCAGCGGGCGCGTCTGGCCGGCCAGCTTCTGCGGGTATTCCAGCGTGCATTTGAGGATGAACCAGGCCACCGGGTTGATGTCCACGGCGGTGGCTTCACAGCCCAGGCGCATGGCTTCCAGCGGGATGGCGCCGCCGCCGGCAAATGGGTCGAGCACCTTGGGGGCGCGCCCGCCGTAGGCGTCGCGGATCTTCTGGCGGAACCACTCCAGGTCGGGGCCGCTCTCCCTGCCCCAGTGCAGGATGCCGCCTTCGGTCTCTTCGCTGGCCTCATCTACCCAGACGCCATCCACTTTCTTGCGCTTGACCTTCTGGACGACCTTGCCGGCCAGCTTATCCAGGATTTCCTTGCGTTTCAGCGGGTCGCCGGGGTCGGGTAATAAGGTGGCGATCAGCGCCGCCCGGCAGGCAGCCAGGGGCCGCCGCGCCGGCCAGATGTGCAGGGTGGAGATGTGCCCGTGGCGCACGTTCTTTTCGTGGACGGAATCGAGCGAGGTTTGTTTGAGGGGGAAAGCGACTTCGATGAGGCGTTTGGGGGTGTCGGACATTATCCTTTATATTCTCCATCACAATCGATCGGTCACTTTATTTTTTGATAAGTATTCCACAGGTCATTCAAGGTTGCCCGTCTTGCCTTCCAGATAAATGTAGGAATTAGCGGAGCCCCATTCCGTGAAAATTGATATTCAATGAGGATTTTGATTGATTGTTCCTTATCAATATCCTGGATCTGCAGCAAGTGATTTGCTTTGCTTTCTGACTGCTCAGCCTTTCCACTGAAAGTGTAATATTCTACCGAATGCCGAATAAACTGAAGTGAAAAGAGGAGAAGTATCGTTGAAGTGACGATTTGAGAAACACTCATCAAGAAAGAAAAATTCTGGATGCTTTCAATGCTGATGATAAGAATGGTGATTGATCCGAAAATAGTCAGAATTGTAATTGCCAAGAAAATATGCCCGGCAGTTTCAGCTAGATGCTTACTCCACCAAGCGGATTTAACCAGATTTTCCAATGTCCTTCTGGGGCCTATTGTTTCTTCGCTCCCAAAATATTGAAATTCTGGGTTGCGATAAGAAATTGAATCGCGAATATGGGCAGGAGAGCGAACTAAAATATCCGAAATTTCTGATTTAGATATTGGCCATCCATAGCCATCATGGTATTCTAATTTCCGAAGTAAAGATTCAGCCACACCTTTTACATGATCTGAACGCCATTTTATTAGGTCTGCCAAAATTGATAAGAACGCGATCAAAAATGGTAGGAGCTGAAAGGGAAGTGCCAAAAGCAAAACAACAATTCCAACAAAATAAGAAAGTATTCGGATAGTTGATGAAAAAGCTGTTACCCGTTTTGAGAAATCGAAAAGGGATTGGTCGAGAAGGCGAACATCGAATTTGTTAGCCATATGAAGGGAACTCCGGTCCGAAGATTCTACCCCACCAATATATTGCTGTTTTCTCGTCTATGTTGTTTTCGTACATAATTGCATATCCGCTAAACGTTGCTGCTTCTTTCATTGCCTCAGCAATTTTTTGTTTGTTTTCATAAGGGATTGATGCATCTAAATCAGGGCCAAGACGCTTGGGGTCTGGAAAGCTAGCGTAAAGGTAAACAGGGCAACAATCAAAAAAGTATTTGATGGCGTTTGGAAAGCTTGTTATTGACCATGCCTGTTGAAATACCTTTATAACCAAGTTTTCGAAGTAATAAGACGGGAGCACTGGCTTTGTTATTCTTTTATTCCAGGCTTTTAAAAGCCTAATTGTTGGCAGTAGATCCCCTCCAAGTTTTTGATTCGTTTCCGTAACCAGTGTCTGGTCTTTCCTGGGGTCTGTTCTTATCCAGTCGCCATTACCATCTGGGATCAGATAATATGCTATGCCACTCCCTTCATAATTATCAATGGGAACAGCTGGAACAATATCAAAAACCCAGGGATAAGTTGATAAACTCAGAGTAACGGCTTGTTGCCTACGGTGCATCTCGGCCTTTTTATAATTTGCTACTTTATATAGAGAATCTCGGAATTTATTAAGTATTTTTATAGAATTGACATATCCATAATCGTCTGGAAATTTTGCTAATGGCGCGCTTTGATCTTTGATCCTAAGCCAGTATTCATAAGGATCTGATTGGCTTTGATCAGCCTGTGTTTGATACCCATTTAATAAAACCAATACGTCGATATCATTTAGCGGCCGGATTTTAGTGCTGCGAGCAAAAGAACCAAATGGCAATTGAGAACCATATAGTTTTGGAAAGCTCGCATCGTTCTGTTCTATAAGTTTTACCTGATCGAAAAGGTAATTCCTACTTGCTCTTGCGGTCTTCACTTCATCCGCTTTTAAGTCAACGACATTGTTACGAAACCAATCAAATGCTCCCCACACAGTATATGCCATTTCCCTATCCTATATATCCTTTGTGGCCACAATTATTTCTTGGCTGCTTATAATGACGCCCCCCCGGTTTTTCACCAGTAACCGGCCAAATGGGTCTTGTATTCTATACACAACCGGTTGCGAGCTTTCACAATCAAAAACAACATATAACCAATAATGAGATCGATGGTTACAAGCGCTGACTCCATTCATTTTCGCTTATTTCAATTCCACCTTCCCTGGCTCTCCCCTTTACCTCAATCGCGTGTTCGGTGCCATCCGGCCTGCGGGAAAAGAGATCAAAACCTGGATAATCATTCAATCCAACAGTACGAGCCAATTCTGGGGTATGTACATCTTTAACCACCGCCCCAATAGCCTCCTCATACGCCATTGCCATTTGCATAGCAATCGCCTCGATGCGCTCATCCCGCCGCTTCATCTCTTCCGGGTCGCTGGAAGGCACAACCAGGGCGTGTGCCTTGAAGTCCACCGGTCCGGCACCCATCAACTCCGGTTCGCGGCGCAGCACAGCCAGGGCGGCCTGGCGTTGGGCAGCCAGCTCGCGCTGCTGCTCTTTAATGCGGGTCAGCTCGCCCCTGGCGTGTGCGTCGCCCTGGTTGACTTTTTCGGTACAGCGGACGCGGGCGGCGGCCAGATCCCCTTCCTGGAAGGCATATCCACGTTTGATAAATGTTTCGCGTTCCGGCAGTTCCTCCAACAACGTTTGCTTACGCAATTTCAAAATTGGCTGGAGGGCCTGGTCAAGGGCAAACTGCTCCACCCCGGGCAAACGTCCTTTTGCCGTTGCTGCCAACGAGAGCGCCTGTGGTGGGACGTCTTTTCTGCCGCGCAGCAGGAGCAAACTCTCCAGACCACACAGCTCCATTTTCCCGCCGGCTTCTTCCCGCAATGCCACCAGCCGGGTTTCCACAGTCTCTTCCAGGGCGAAAGCTGGGATAGCCGGGTCTGATTTACGGACCAGGCTGACTTCCGCCAGGTGGAAGAGATAAGGTTGGCCGGCGGTCGGGTCGATGAACACACCGCCGCTCTGCGCCAGGCGATTATAGCGGGAAAATACATAACCCAAGAAGTGGTCGGAAAATGGCTCGCCTGGATGGAGGAATATAGTCGGTTGTTCATCTCTTGGCCGGGTGAACGAAAAGCGGCTGCGTTGTTCGGGCGGGTAGCTTTCCAGCACCGGCCAGAACGGGTCGAGCGCCCCGGTTTGCAGCGGGCGCAGCGAAAACACCTCGTCCAGGTTGCCGTCAAAGCCGATCCCAACCAGGGGGGCGGCGTGTTCAAAGAAATTGCGCACGTAGCCTGGCAGCAGGCGGCGGTAGGTTTCGACCTGCAAGTCTTTCTGCAGGCGGGGCAGCTCGCCTTTCACATCCCCGCCATCGCCAAACAGGCGGCGCTCGCGTTCTTGAATAGCGCGCACCTGGCCAGGGGTCAGAACGCCTTCTAGGGCCTGGACGGCCTGGGCGGCGCCTTCTTCGCTGGTGGCCTGTTCCAGGTAATAACGCAGCGAGACTCCTTCAAACAGCCGCCCGACCACGTCAAAGACCTTATCCGAGCGCAGCTCCTTGCGGATGCGTTCCAGTTTTTCCAACAGGATGCGCATCACCCGGCCTTCACGGGTTTGTCCGGCTACCAGGTTGAGGATGATGACCGGATCATGCTTCTGCCCATAGCGGTGGATGCGGCCCATGCGCTGCTCCAGGCGGGCCGGGTTCCAGGGAATGTCGTAATTGACCATCAACCAGCACACTTGTAAATTGATGCCCTCGCCAGCCGCGTCGGTCGCCACCAGGTATTTCGCCCCGCCTTCAGAGACCGGTTTACGAAATACTTCTATGGCTTCTTCGCGCTGCTGGTAATCCATGCCGCCGTGGATCTGCACTACCTGACCGGTAAAGCCCATACCTTCCAGGCTGCGCACCAGGAAATTGAGCGTATCGCGGTGCTCAGTGAAGATAATCAGTTTCTCATTTTTATACTTTGGGTCACGCAGAACTTCGAGCAGCCTGTCGAATTTCGATTCGTGCCAGCGCTCATACACCTGGCGAGCTAATCTCAGGATATCTTCGACCTGGATACATTCGGCTTCCAACTCGGCCAGCGAGGTGGCCACCACCCCGGCCAGGGCCTGTTCTTCACTGACTTCGTGCTCCTCGCGGCCATCCTGGCTGGTTTCTTCATCGGCAGTAGTCTCCTCTTGCACATCGTGGGTTTCCTCATCCAGTATGCGCTGGCGAGCCTGGAGCTGCTGCGGTGTGATCTTACCGGAGCGAATGTCGTCGCTCAGGCTGCGCAGGCGGTCCAGGCGGCGTTCGAGCGAGCGGAGCAGCGCCCAGGTGGAGCTGGCCAGCCGGCGCTGGAAGATGCTCATCGCCAGGCGGGCGGCCGAGCGGTTGAGGATGCGCGCCCGGTTGTAGTAATACTCGATATAGGCGGTTGCCCGGTCGTAGACAGCCTGCTCGCTGATCTCTCCCTGGGTCAGATCGTAACTGAGCGTATCCGAAATGCGGGTGGGATAGATAGGTGTGCCATCGAAGCGCACCATCTCTTCCTTGGTGCGCCGGATGAAATGGCGCGCCCGTGCATCGGCCGGGTAGGAATTGAAGGCATCCAAAGTCGATAATACCTCGGGTTCGAGCAGCCGCCACAGGCAGTAATAAGGATAATCCTTGCCCATGTGGGGGGTGGCGGTCAGCAGAATCATGTGCCGGGCAGTCCAGGGGAGCCGCCAGCGAGGTTGTTCGCTACGAATGCCGGCCAATGCCTCCGCCAAGCGGTAGCGCTCCGTTTTACGGACGCGAAAATCTGGCTCGCGATCGGCGGAAAGTTTATGAGCTTCATCAAAGATGACCAAGTCGTAGGGTTGAACCTGGGGTTCTTGTAAGCGGGCAAAGGTGCGCTCTCCGGCCAGGGTATCGATACTGATAATCAGCAGGTTGCTGCCGGGGCCCGTAAAAAGATTCTCATTTCGGGCATCCGAACCGGAGGCAATTAGGAAATGCAGACTGAACAAGGTGCGCATCTCGCGTTCCCAGTTGCCGACCAGGCCAGCGGGAGGGACGATCAGCACGCGGTGGATCAAGCGGCGGGCTAGCATTTCGCGAATGTACAGCCCGGCCATGATCGTCTTGCCGGCGCCGGCGTCATCCGCCAGTAAAAAACGCAGGCGCGGTTGGGAAAGCATGTGCTCGTAAACGGCGATGCGTTGGTGAGGTAGGGGATCGATCAGCGAGGTTTCAGTGGCAAAGGCCGGGTTGGACTGGTGCCCAAAGGCCAGGCGGTACCCTTCGGCCACGGCCAGGATAATTTCCGGCGAAGTGGAGAAATCCAGGTCGGGGACCGGCAAAGGAGACACATAATAAGCCGGTTTCTCCTCCCGAATGGCATGGAATGGTTTTTCTTCTAAAGTGTGGATGCCCAGGGCTTCGGCGCGCTCGATCTTCTGCCAGGCCAACAGGTTAGGTCTGGCCTGCCCGTTTTCCCAACGGTTGATCGAGGCAAAGGATACACCAACCAATTCTGCCAGTTCCGTCTGGGTTAAACCATGTTTCTGGCGGAATTGCTTGATGCGAGCGGCGCAATCTGGCGGCAAACGAGATTTCAAGCTTTCCCCGTCTATTTTAAGATAATTTTAATATGTGAATTTAGTTTACAACGGATAAGAAATGGAGTCAAGAGGATCAATATAACAGGTGCGATATTTCTCACTTAGTAGTAATACAAGAAGCGCAGCACCGCGCCGGCCACGCCAGCCTAAGCACGACGATCAATATCTACGGGGGCGAAACGAGGTCGAAATTGGATGAGGTGGTAGCTCGGAATCTGGATGAATTGGTCATACCGGTCAGTTTTAAATTGCACCCAAATTGCACCAAAGCAGAAAGCCTATCTAAGAGATAGGCCTTCTAACCAGCACCTGTGGGGGGTAGGTCGTGCCGAACCACCATATATAGGTGATCCACCAGGGACTTGAACCCTGAACCCACTGATTAAGAGTCAGTTGCTCTGCCAATTGAGCTAGTGGACCGCGGGGCGTTGAATATTATATCCTAATTACCCTGCTTGTCAATAACAGGCCCTTGCTTTTTAGGATTAATAAGAGTAAGATGATATTATAAGTCATATTATTGGTAGGCTGAATCTGCTCATGCCGGCTGAGCCAGTCTCCCCGGCGGGTTCTAGATTATTTCTGGAGGTTCTTATGTATACCCCTTTACGGTTGATGTGCATCCTGGCGCATCCCGACGATGAATCCCTGGGCACTGGCTCTACTCTGGCCAGGTATTGTACCGAAGGGGATCAAAACTTACCTTTATGGACGCAGCCTGGAATATGATTTGTTCGAGGGCCTGCGTTCTCCCGCCCAGGTTTATTTCAAAAAATTTGCCGCCGTGGAAAACTGCCACTAGCCAAAAAAAATATAGAAAAGGGAACGAAAATGGATGATCATTTATTATCGCGTAAAGTTAGCCGGGTAGCCTTGTCTGTAAATACACTTATGTCGGTTATCAATAATCCAGATTTCGAAAAACGAAATCAAGACCTGGAAGCCTGCGATTTCTTGCTGGGCAACCCGCATGAGATGCCTCTGAACGGTTTTGTCGATGCTCTGCAGAAATCGGTCGTGCCTCATGACAAGGATTGGTACGCCTATAAGATGAATGAACCCGATGCCCGGCAAACCGTGGCAGACAGCCTCCAGAGCTGGCGTGAGCTGCCGTATCGGGCAGAGGATATTTTCCTGACCGCCGGAGCTTTTTCGGCGTTGAGCGTCGCCCTCAACGCAGTCCTTGACCCGGAAGATGAGGTAATCTTCATCAGCCCGCCCTGGTTCTTTTACGAGGCGATGATTCTGGCTGCCAATGCCATTCCGGTGCGGGTCAAGATGGGGGCCAATTTTGATCTGGACCTGGCGGCGATCGATGCCGCCTTCACCCCACGCACACGCGCCATCGTCATCAATTCGCCCAACAATCCTACCGGCAAGATCTATCCTTCTCAAACTTTGCGCTCGCTCGGATTGCTGCTCGAGGCGGCTCAAAAGATTACCGGCCGGCCAATTTTCCTCCTCTCCGACGAATCTTACAGTAAGATCATTTTTGACAATCGCAGGTTCGTCAGCCCGACCGTTTTCCATCCCTATTCCTTCCTGATTTATACCTATGGGAAAACTCTGCTGACCCCCGGGCAGCGCCTGGGTTTTATCGCCCTGCCTCCAGAATTACCCTACCCCCAGCCGGTGCGCGATTCTCTTTTCCTCTCTCAGATGGTCAACGGTTATGCTTTCCCAAATGCGCTGCTGCAGCACGCTCTGCCAGACCTGGATAAACTGTCCATCGATATCCACCACCTCCAGGAGAAGCGCGACCAGATGGTCAGGGCGCTGCAGGAGATTGGCTACCAGGTGCATCATCCGGAAGGCACTTTTTACCTATTGCCCAAGTCGCCCTGGGTTGACGATATGGCTTTCGTCAGGCTATTAATGGAGCATAAGATTTACTGCCTGCCCGGCTCGGTCGCCGAGATGCCTGGCTATTTTAGAATTTCGCTGACCGCTAACGATGCCATGATCGACAGGTCTCTTTCTGGCTTTGCCTTGGCCCTCGAGCGCGCCCACAAACACCAACCACTGCGTGCCCGTGAGGCAGTGCATTCCTGAAATCAACTGGCCTTCTGGTATAATTTTACTATCCCAATAGACCCGGAGGCCAGCATGGATTTCGATCTTACTCGTGTTCCTTTCAGCCGGTACGGCTCGTACCTGGCTTTTTCAGTTTTGCCTGCCCTCCCCACCCGTCCTCAGGGGCTTTATTTGCGTACGGTCCACGGTGGGGCGGCGGTGCGTGAAATCGCCCGGGTGGAAGTGCTCTGCAACGGTCAGGTGGTGCCTTATGCCATACAGACTTCACCGGCCTGCTTGCGCCTGGAGGCGGAAGGCGGGCTGGTCGAGATTTGCATGCCCCTGGCAGACCAGGTGCGCCTGCGTACCCGGGGTGTGGGGCTGCGCCTGGTTTTTACCCCGGATATTTACGACTGCGCTTTTCCGGCTTACCGCGCTGCCTGGCAGGTGATCAGTTTCACCTGCAGCGTAAACCTGGCGCTGGAATTGATCAAAGGCGGCTGGCAGGTTGATGCCCCCTTCCGCGTGGTCAAAGCCGTATCTATGACCGCTGATTTATTGCCCGCCGCCGGGGAGGGGGGTAGTGAAGGGGCGATTATCGAGTTTGGCAGCGCCTGGTCTCCCCAGTCCAACCAGCTCGATTTTGACGAATGCCTCCGGTTAGTGGATAAGGATTTCCAGGACTGGCTGGAACTTACGCCCACCCTGCCGGCAGAATACACTGAGGCGCGCCAGCTTGCGGCTTATGTCAACTGGTCAGGTGTTGTCCGCCCGTTCGGCCACCTGAAGCGCCCGTCCATGTTCATGTCCAAGAACTGGATGACACACGTATGGAGCTGGGACCACTGTTTCAATGCCCTGTCCTTGGTTTACCATGCCCCAGAACAGGCCTGGGACCAATTGATGGTGATGTTCGACTGCCAGGACCAGCAAGGCGCCCTGCCCGACCGCGTCGACGATACCACCCTGGTGTGGAGCTTCTGTAAGCCGCCTGTGCACGGCTGGACCCTGCTGCACATGCTGGAGCGCACAGATTGGATTACGCCTGCCCACCTCGACCAGCTCTACGGGCCGCTCCGGCGGTGGACCAACTGGTGGCTGCGCACACGCGATTACGATGGGGATGGTATCCCCCAGTATCACCACGGTAACAACTCGGGCTGGGACAACTGTACGGCTTTTGAAGCCGGGCTGCCGCTTGAGTCGCCGGATCTGAGCGCCTTCCTGGTCATCCAGATGGAAGCGTTGGCTGAAGTGGCCAGCCGCCTCCACATTGAAAACGAGGCCCAAGGCTGGAAACACAAGTCTCAGGAGCTGCTGCATAAAATGCTGGCGCATTTCTGGCGTGGCGACCATTTCATCGTAACCCAATCCGGGCAGCATAAGGATTACTGGAGCGATTCGCTTTTTTATTATTTGCCTATCCTGCTGGGTAAACGCCTGCCGGTTGAAATCCAACGCAGCCTGGTCGCCGGTTTAAAACGCAGCGGGTTGATCACCGAGTATGGGCTGGCTACCGAAAACCCATGCAGTCCCCGCTACGAGGCGGATGGCTACTGGCGCGGGCCAATTTGGGCGCCTTCTACCATGCTTGTTGTGGAAGGCCTGGCAGCCATGGGCGAGGTTGAGCTGGCGTCAAAGATCAGCCGCAAATTCTGCGATATGGCGGCTCGCAGTGGTATGGCTGAAAATTTTGACGCTCTCACCGGACAAGGACTGCGCGACCGGGCCTATACCTGGACTTCGAGCGTCTTCCTGATGCTGGGAACTGAAAGGCTTTTATCTGTCGCGCCGGAAAATTGACCAATACTGAGGGCGTCGAAAAATAAGAAAAAGCTGAAGAAACCGATCTGAAAATGTCTGTTCAAGCGGTCAATAAGGCTCGAATTGCACCTTTACAACTCAAAATTGACCCTTATACCCATTCATTCCATCTCCTTTCCGTGAGGATCGACAATACGCCCATGTTAGGCTGCCACCACCTGGGTTTTGAAGCCCACGCCAGTTAGCACCTTGACCATGCGCTTGAGGTCGAGCATGATGGCCGTGAAAAAGGCCTGGACAGCGAACTTCATCCTTCCAAGATAGCGGCATCGTCCAAACCCATGCCCTTGTTTGGCTTCCCCAAATTTTCGTTCAATCTTGTAGCGCTCCTTCAATCCTTGGTTATACTGGGAGGTTTTGACTAAATCTAGCCATATCTGTTTGTTGTCATCTTTCTTCTCGATGCGGGTGCGCATCAGATGAATGGCAGAATGCAAGCCTCGCAGTTCCAGGTGATAATGATTGTCTCCATCATCATAGCCTTTGTCTGCGGCATAGGTCTCCACCGGAAGCTGTTGTTTCAGATCATGGTCGACCAGAGAACAGAAATGATGCCCATCATAGGCTTCGCCGGAGGTGACCTCCAGACTGGTGATCAGCCCGTTTTCCGCATTTAGACTGACATGCGCCTTGTAGCCAAAGAAATATTCGGTTTGTTCCTCTTCCTTGCCATCTTCCGTCTTGACTTTGCGTTTGTGCTTCACCCCCCACTGTGCATCCGGGTCGTGCGGGCCTTTCCCTTTTCCTTGCCGTTTCTGATCTTTGTCCGTGTTCACATCCGCTATGCTGTGCACACTGTCGACAATCTGGATCGAGCCGAATTGAATACCCCGTTTGAGTGCCATCTGTACGATCTCTTCCAGCATTTCCTCGAACACCTTCAGCTTGCCACGTTCGAGCAGCCGCTCGCGAAAAACCGTCAGGGTGGAATGATCCGGTGCTTTCTGGTCGACTGCCAGGCCAACAAAAAACTTGGCCGGAAGGTTCTCGTTGATGTACACCTCCACCTGGCGCTCAGACAACTTGTACAAATATGCGATCAGTTCCATCTTGAGTACCAACGCAGGATCAAACGGCGGGCGACCCACCACTCCCTCGCCTTTATACAGCTTGATCAGTTTGCGAGTAAACCGGTTCCACTCGATTGCCTGGCGAAGTTTGCGCAGAAAATGATCTTGTGCAACAATCTGATCGTAGAGATATTCCCCATAGAAGGAGTTACTGCCCGTTTTGACAAACCGCTCTTGTTCCATTGCTTTCCCTCGACCGCCTAGATTTCCTTTATTGAATCACAGATTGTCAAATTGGTCAATTTTGTACTAGTTTTTCAACACCCTCATACTTTCTATTGTATTTATTTTATAACTGTGTATAATAGCGTTGTGGGTCGTGGCGGTTTGTGTTAGATTTGGTAAGCCTGTCCGGTTGTGGCCTAACCGGGCGGGCTTGTTTTGTCTATCCGCCGCAGGCGCAAAAACCACTGTATCGTGCGCCCATCTGAATTGAAATTCGCAGGAAGATCGTAGTTCAAGATATCCGAAAGCCAGGCATGGCGGCCGAATTTGTCTGATGGGGTCATCAACCGTTCTGTTCAATTTTTCGAGAGAGGATTTCATGAACATCTATGTAGGCAATCTGTCTTATCAGGCGTCCGAAGAGGATATCCGCCAGGCGTTTGCGGCTTTCGGTGAGGTCACTTCCGTGGCGATCATCAAGGATAAAGAGACCGGGCGGTCACGTGGTTTTGCCTTTGTCGAGATGGCCAACTCGCCAGAGGGTCAGGCTGCAATCACCGGGTTGAACGGCAAAGACCTGAAGGGCCGTGCGCTAACGGTTAATGAAGCCCGCCCACGCACCGATTCGGGCCCGCGCCATACCGGCGGTGGGTTTGACCGGCGCGGCCCCGGCCGGCGCTGAGTTTCCCGATGGGGAAGTACTCTTCCCAACCATTCCGATCTTCACATTCAAAATAGTCGACGCTTAAGAGGAGATGAACTGCTTCGTCTCCTCTTAATAGTTTCTGAGGTATGAGGATGAAAAAGAATATCGCCCGGCCTGGCTTTTGGCTGCTTTGCCTGCTGGTGTCCCTGTGGGGAACAAGCCTCTCCGCCTGCGGCCTGGTCGCCCCGACTGTCCAACCAGTCACTATCACCTTTGCTTTCCCAGACTACGACCAGGCATTCTATGCGGGCCTGCTAAATAAATTCAAGGCTCAGCAACCTGCGATCACGATCGAGCTGCACCCCGGGCAGACTTCGTCCGGCTACCGGTCCGACAATACCACCGACGTCAGTGTGGTGAGTTGGGAAGTCCTGACCAATCCGCAAGAGGCGATTTCAGCTTCTGCTATGCCGCTGGACGCCTTTATTGAGCAGGATAGTGCCTTTAAAATAGATGATTTTTACCCTGGTACGATAGATGCTTTCAAGCTGGAGGGCAAGACTTACGCCATCCCTTCCGGGCTGGACCCGTGGGTGATGTATTACAACCGCGACCTTTTCGACCGCTATCAGGTACCTTATCCTCAGCCAGGTTGGACCTGGGATGATTTTCTGCTGAAGGCCGGCGCTTTGACCCACAAAGAAGATGGTGTGTTTGGTTACACTCCCCGCCAGAATTACCCTGATGCGCTCCTCTTCTTGTTGCAGCATGGTGGTCACCTGGTGGACGAGGCGGGCAAGCCTACCCTGGACGACCCCTTGAACGTCGAGGCTATACAGTGGTACGCCGGGTTATTCAATGATTACCACGTTGCCCCCACCCCTCAAGAAGCTTATACTGCCTTTGGCTATTCCCAGGAATATGATTTGGTTGGCATTCTAAAAGGCAAGGTGGGCATGTGGAGCGGCCCCCTTTCCGAGCGGGGCGGGACAACTGACCAGGTGAAGTGGAATATGCAATGGGGCATCGTCCCGCTGCCCAGGGACAAAATGGCGTTTACCGGAGCCTACTTCGAAGGCTTTGCCATTTCAGCCGCATCGAAAAATGCGCCGGCTGCCTGGAAGTGGATATCCTTCCTCAGCCAACAGGCGCCTGTACGGCTGATGCCGGCGCGGCGTTCGCAGACAGAATCACAGGAATACGCCAGCCAGGCCGGAAAGGATGTGGCGTCCGCCGCCCAGTCCAGCCTGGAGAACGTTTTGCTGGCTACCCCGGTTACGGTGCGCAAACTGGGGCCGGTTTTCGACCTGTTCTTCCGGACGGTGACTAATATAGTGGTCGACGGGGTTCCAGCGCAGGATGCGCTCAATGCTGCCCAGCAAAGCGCAGGGCAGTAGATCTCCAGGTCAAACTATTTTCCGCACTTCTGGGGAACGCAGCCAGATAAAGACGGCGTAGAGCAGCAGCGCACCGGCGCATAACAAGGCGGTCATGGGTTCGTTAGTCCAGGAGGCGACTTCGCCCACCAGCAGCGAACCGATTGGGCCGCCGCCCATGAACATGAGCGAGTAAATTCCCATTACCCGTCCGCGCAGCTCGTCTGGCACGCGCGACTGCACCATGGCATTGTTGGTATTCATGATGCTGATGAGGAAAAAGCCCATGCCTGCTAGAAAAATAAATGAAAGCGGCTGCCAGCGGGTCATGGCAAAGCCGACCATAACCAGCGGAAGTAGAAAACTGCTGGTAGACCACAGCCGCCCGCGGATCCCTCGCCTGGCTATAGCGGCGATAACCAGGCCGCCAACGACCGCCCCCACGGCGCGGGAGGAGAGCAGCAAGCCATTGGTGGCCGCGTCACCCTTCAATACTGAGACTGCCCAGGCCGGGATAAGAACAATCAAGCCAAAGCCGAACACATTCATGACGAAGGTAGTCACGGACAGGGTCGCCACCAGGTGTTCAGCCCGCACGTAACGCAAGCCATCCCGAATGGCGTTTATTATCGAAATGGACTGGATGGGCAGCGGCGGAAGTTTAATCCGCATCATTCCCAGGGCGATGATCACGGCGATGAAAGAAATCCCGTTTAAGGTAAAACACCAGGCCGGGCCGATCAGAGCATAGGTCAGGCCGGCGGCCGCCGGGCCGACAATGGCGCCCAGGTTATACATAGTCCCGTTGAGGGCAATAGCGTTGGTCATATCCTCTCGGTCGACCATTTCTAAAACGAACGACTGGCGGGCTGGCGCATCGAAAGCGTTGGCAATGCCTAACAGAAAGGCCAGCGCCAAGATGTGCCAGGGCTGTACGGCTTTGAGGAAGCCTAAGGCGGCCAGGATGAACGCCAGCACCATCATCGAAGACTGGGTGATGATTAACAAAGTGCGGCGCGGCACGCGATCAGCTATCACACCGCCATAGAGGATTAACAGCAAGGAGGGCAGTCCGGAGATAAAGCCGACGTAGCCCAGGTAGGCGACCGAGCCAGTGAGTGTGTAGATGAGATAGCCCTGGGCGGTGCTCTGCATTGCAGTGCCGACCAGCGAGACAAGCTGTCCGATAAACCACAATCGGTAATTGCGGTACCGCATGGCGGCAAAAGTCTGGGCTAATGTAAGTCTGAGCATATCCGAGTATTCAATTATCTGAGGATAGATACAATCCTGAATCATACCATATTGAAAGGGGATAGAATTACACTGGCTCATTGGAATTTACAGTAGAAGGTCCCCAGATTTTGGGTTGTCATGACAACCCAAAATCTGGGAGTTCACCACGGCCATTCCCAGAGAACCAGTGAATTGTCGTGCTGAGTCGCCAGATTTTGGCATATAATACAACCCGATGAAATTATCCAAACGTAAACTACCCTTTTACGTGCCGATTTTAACCGGCTTGTTCCTGGTGACGATCGGCAGCCTGGTGCTGGTCACGGCGTTGGGCCTGATTCCGACTACCTCACAGGATTTTCACTCCCCGCGCTGGATGGTCGGGGCGTTTGGCGCCGGGCTGTTGTTTGGTGGGGTGGTGATCTGGCTGCCAAGGCGCGCCCCACGATGGATTTCAACCGGATTGGGAATGGCCGTCTGGCTGATGTTGTTGTTGGTGCTCAACTATACTGCCCTTGTTCCGGGCCAGTCTCCTATTCCCAGTGGGCTGGCAGTGGGCCCTTTCATCCAGTCACCCGTTGATCCGACCAGCGGCAGGCTGATGGTCGGCACCTTGGCGGCAGTGGCGGATGTTTACAGCGTGTGGTGGGTAGTAAAACGGTTCTGGAAGCGGCCCCCTGGAGGGAAAAATGGGCAGGAAATTAAAAAAGGGGAGAAGAAATAGTTTGAGAGACTTATGGATCTGGGATTATTGAGCCGGGTGGCCTTTATTACCGGCGCCTCCAGCGGGATTGGGGCAGCCGTAGCGCGTATCTTTGCCGAAGAAGGCGCTGATGTGGTCATTTCTTACCATCGGGACCGCAGTGGGGCAGAACGGTCGGCTGAAACGGTTAAATCGGCCGGCTGCCAGGCCTGGCTTTGCCCGATGGACGTGCGCAGCCCAGCCAGTATATCTACGGCAGTGGCACAGCTTCCTGAGCACTTTAACAGGCTCGATGCGCTTGTGTTGTGCCATGGGAAAAACGTGGTGACACCTTTCGAAAAGATTGGCGAGCAAGAGTGGGATGAGGTGTTGGGAACCAACTTGAGCGGCCCGTTTTTCGTGATCCAGGCTTTGAACGCCTTTTTGAACGACGGCGCCTCGATCGTGACCGTAGCCAGTGTGGCGGCGCACACCGGCAACCCCAACCACATCCATTACGCGGCTGCCAAGGCTGGTCTGGTCAACCTGACCAAAAGCCTGGCGCGTGTCCTGGCGCCCCGCCTGAGGGTGAATTGTGTGGCTCCTGGGATCACGTTGACCTCCATGGGAGCAGATACGGTAGAATCGCTGGCGCCGGATTACGCCCAGAAAAAGCTGCTGGTGCAGCGCTACGCCACAGCGGACGAAATCGCCCGCTGTATCGTTTTTGTGGCCAGCCCGGTGACTGGATTTATGACCGGGGCTACCATCGACATCAACGGGGGGCGGGATTTGAGATAATTACCGCTATCATTGAGAAGAGGCAAAATGAACTACTGGCAGGGAAAGAATATCCGTTTAAGGGCGATTGAACCGTCTGATGCAGTGTCCTTTTATGCCTGGGACCAGGATAGTGACATGGGCCGCTACCTCGACCGGGTGTGGCAGCCAGTTTCACTCGAGTTGCAGAAGCGCTGGACTGAACGCGCCTCTGCCCAGGAACCGGGGGACGAATTCTTTTTTGTGATCGAAAACCAGGCGGGCGAAACGGTCGGCAGCATCAGTACCCACCATTGCGACCGGCGCACTGGAGTTTTTTCATACGGCGTGGCGGTGCAGGTAGATTTCCAGCGGCGCGGCTATGCCAGCGAAGCCATCCGCATGGTGCTGCGCTATTTCTTCGAGGAGTTGCGCTACCAGAAGGTCAACGTAGAAATCCACAGCGACAACCCGGCTTCTGCCCATTTGCACGAGTTGTTAGGTTTCCAACTCGAAGGGCGCGTCCGGCGATCGGTTTATTCGAGTGGGTTGTTCCTCGATAACCTGATCTATGGAATGACGGCGGAAGAGTTCCGCGGGACTAATCAGACACCCAGGTAGGCCGCTTTGACCTGTGGGTTATCAGCAACTTCTTTCGTATTACCGGAAAGGACAATCCGCCCGGTTTCGAGCACGTAGGCCCGGTTGGCGACCGAAAGGGCCATTAAGGCGTTCTGTTCGACCAGCAGGATGCTGGTGCCTTCCTCGTTGATCTCTTTGATGATCTTGAAGATTTCTTCGACCAGGATCGGGCTGAGACCCATGGAGGGCTCATCCATCAGCAGCAGGGCAGGGCGACTCATCAGGCCGCGCCCGGTCGCCAGCATTTGTTGTTCGCCGCCGGACAGCGTACCACCCACCTGGTTGATGCGCTCACGCAGGCGGGGAAAGTGCTTGAAGACCCGCTCCATGGTAGCGCTGATTTCGTTTTTGTCTTCACGGGTATACGCGCCCATTTCCAGGTTTTCGCGCACGGTCAGGGGAGCGAAAATCTTGCGACCTTCAGGAACGTGGCTGATCCCCAGGCGGACGATCTGTTCAGCCGGCATGAGGGTGATATCACTGCTTTTATAGGTAACATGCCCCTGGCGGGGGCGCAGCAGGCCCGAAATTGTGCGCAGTGTGGTGGATTTTCCGGCGCCGTTAGCGCCGATCAGGGTAACGATTTCGCCTTCTGCCACGTTGAAGGTAATGCCTTGCAGGGCGTGAATGGCGCCATAATACACATTCAAATTGTTGACTTCAAGCAGCATTGGCGGCTCCTTTACCCAGGTAAGCTTCGATCACTTTGGGATTATCCTGGATCTCTTTGGGAGTGCCGCGGGCGATCACTTCGCCGAAGTCCATCACGGTGATGTTCTCGCAGATGCCCATTACCACGCGCATCTGGTGTTCGATCAGCAGGATGGTCAGGTTGAAACGGTCGCGGATGAAATGGATCATCTCCATCAGGTTCATGATCTCGCGCGGGTTCATCCCGGCTGCTGGTTCGTCCAACAGCAGCAGGCGTGGATTGCAGGCCAGGGCACGCGCAATCTCAACCCGGCGCTGCTCGCCATAAGGCAGGTTTTTGGCCAGCTCATTCTGCAGGTGTTCCAGGCGCATAATGGATAGAAGATCCTGGGCCTGTTCAGTCAACTGGTCCTCAGCGATTGTGAATTGGCGGTTGCGGACCATACTGTCGACCAGGCTATACCCGGCGTGGGCGTGGTAGGCGATGCGCACGTTGTCCAGAACGGACAATTCACTAAACAAGCGGATATTCTGGAAAGTGCGGCCGATGCCCATTCGAGTGATTTCGAAGGGTTCGCTGCCAGCCAGGTCTTCACCTTCGAAAACGATCTTTCCGCCGGTTGGCTTATACAGTCCGGTGACCATATTGAAAACGGTGGTTTTTCCGGCGCCATTAGGCCCGATCAGGCCAACCAGATCGGAACTCTTCAATGCAAGGTCAAAAGATTTAACTGCGCAAAGGCCGCCAAAGAATTTGGTGAGCGCCTGGATCTGCAGGATATTGTTATTGGCGAGGGTATTTTCAGTCATTCGACACCTATGCGACCGGGACGCTATCGGGTTCTTTGGCAGCTTTCTTGCGCAGCGAAATAATTTTGGCTTTCAAGAAGCCCCATTCGCTTTTACCCAGCAATCCCTGCGGGCGTAGAAGCATAAGCAGAAGCAGGGTAACCGGATAGAGCACATAGCGCCAGGTAGGAGCTTCGGTGCCCAGTTGGCCGAGTAAATTACGCAGGAGACCTTCCAGGAAGAAAGTCCAGCCGAAGGTGGCCGCCAGGGTGCCTGAGATGCTGCCCAGGCCTCCAAACACGATGATGATCAACGGATTAAAGCCGGTAATGAAGTTGAAGGTATTCGGGCTGAGAAAACCGATGTAATGGGCATAAACTCCCCCGCCAATCCCGGCGAAGAAACTACCGATCACGAAAGTGAGCAGTTTGTTGCCGGCAATATCGATCCCCATGGCTTTTGCGGCGGTTTCATCCTCACGCACAGCCATAATGGCTCGCCCGGTGCTGGAATGGATCAGGTTGCGCACCAGGACGATTACAATCAGAAGGAAGAAGAAAGCCCAAAACCAGGTGGTTATCTTGGAGATGCCAATCATGCCGCGTCCACCTTTCATTTCGGGGAAAGGCAGGATCGTATCCGTGTTGAGCATTAGGGTGGTAACCACGATGGTGAAGCCCAGGGTGGCGATGCCGAAGTAGTCAGAGCCCAGGGTGAGCACCGGTAGGCCAAACAGGAAGCTGATCTCTGCCGAGAAGACACCCCCCAACCAAACCGCCAGGAAAAAGATGATCTGCTGTAAGGCAGGTGAATTGAGCGGGCCCGGCGCTTGGTTAGTACCGAGGAGGGGAGCCAAACCCGGGTTGATGGCGTTGGCAAATATTACAGCCAGCACGGCTGCCAGGAGACTGCCGAGTAGATAAAGCGTGAAAGAAGACATGACCGGGATGCCGCGCGTGCGGCTGATAAACCTGCCAATGCCCCAGATGGCCAGGCCGCCAAGTATCGTACCAACCCCGACCACAAAAAGGCCGCGCGAGTCGCCGTTGTACCAGCGGAAAGTGATATCAGCGGCGCAGTAAGCGCCAAGTCCATAAAAACCCCACTGGCCCAGGCTGAATTGACCATTGAAACCATAGATCAGGTTTAAACCAATGGCGACCATGGCCATGGTGCAGGATTGGAAAAGCAATCCATTATCGAAATCGCTGAAGATTTGGAAATCGCCAAACTGCAAGGAGAGGGCCAGTTGGATGATCCCAAAAGCGGCAATAATACCGCCAACTTTGACCCACCAGCTTCTGTGGCCCAGAACCCACATCAAGCCGTAGATCCAGGCGATCATCGCCACGATTTTTATAATTGAGCCGAAAAGGAAACCCAGTCCCATGAGCCGCCTCCTACGCTTTCTCTTTTTCTGGCTCGCCGAAGATACCCGTTGGGCGGATCAGCAAAACCAGAATGAGGATGGTGAAAGCTACCGCGTCGCGCATTGGAGTCGAAACCAAGCCAGCGGTAAGAGCTTCGGCCTGGCCCATGATCAGGGCGCCAATGAAAGCGCCAGGGATACTGCCAATCCCGCCCAAAACGGCTGCCACGAAGGCCTTCAGGCCGGGGAGAATGCCCATCTGCGTGTTGATTTCACTGTAAGCGATGGCATACAACACACCTCCCAAGCCGGCAAAGGCCGCGCCCACGGCGAAAGTGAAGGAGATCACCTGGTCGACGTTGATGCCCATCAGTCGCGCCGTGGGTTTATCGAAGGAGGCCGCCCGCATGGCGATGCCAATCTTGGTGCGCCGTACCAAAAATTGCAGTAGGACCTGCACCAGGATCGAGGCCGCCACGATCAACAGCAAGATGCTGGAAAACGTAATGCTGTGGCTTGGGGCTTGTTGTCCGGGGACAAGTTGATGGACACCATTTAAAATGTACCAGGAGATCACTTTAAAGGGCTGTTGGTAGGGGATGAAACGGGCCGAATAGACAAAATACAAGGCCCCGAAATATTCAAGGAAGAAGGACACACCGATGGCAGTGATAAGAGCAGCAATACGCGGAGCGTCTCGCAGGGGTTTGTACGCCACGCGTTCGATGGTAACTGCCATAATGGTACACACTACCATAGAGACGATGATCACGGACAGCGATCCGATAATCACCACAACAGTAGAGTTCAGAGTGGGGAACAAGAGAGCCGGCCAATTTTGCATGTTAAACTGAGTTACTACGAAATAACTGGTGTAGGCGCCTACCATAAAAACATCGCCGTGGGCGAAATTGATCAGCTTGACGATACCGTAAACCATGGTGTAACCCAGGGCAATCAAGGCATACACGAACCCAAGCTGCAGACCACCGATCACTATCTGAATGAAAAGAACGGGGTCCAGAATAAAATTGCGGACGATAACATACAGGGCAGCCAGGATGATCACAATGAGAAGGCCATGCCCCACCCAGGCCAGGCGCGTTTTAACTTTATAGACTATTGGAGTGGCAGGTTGAGAAAGAGTTTCAGTTGGCAACCAGGGCCTCCAGATACAGCCAGCCAGGGGATGCTGGTCAGGAAATAATTAGCCACAACAAATCAGCAAGGTTGCATTATACACCCTAGATGCTGGCAGATATTTGGGGGGAAAAGGCATGCGCGTCTAAGGTTTTTGCAACGTGCATCTACAGCGCTAACTCATATTTCAAAGATAGAGGACGACCGGAGTCGCCCTCCATCTTTGCAGTGACGAAAACAGTCGGGCTTTAGGGCATAACCTGAGAATTGAACACCACCTTGCCGTCTTTGACCTGAATGATCGTGACGGGTTTGATGGGGGTGTGGAAGGCATCGAAGGTGATCGTGCCGGACACAGCCTCGAACTTACCCTTGGCAATCGTGTCTTTCACCTTGATGGGATCATCCACGCCGGTTTCCTTGATACCTTCGAGCAGGATGTTGGTGGCGTCATAACCCAGGGCGGCCAGGGCATCTGGTACCTTGGGGTTGCCCTTGTCATCCTTGTAGGTTTGGCCATACAGCTTGACAAAGGTCTGGACGGCCGGCCGGTTCTCGGTCGGGGAATAATGGTTGGTGAAGTAACCGCCACTCGCAGATACTGCATCCAGGTCAGGAGAGTCCCAACCATCCCCGCCGATGAAGGGAGTGGTGATACCTTGCTGCTTGGCCTGCTTGGTGACCAGGTTGATCACATTGTAGTAATCGGGCAGGACTACGAGGTCGGGTTTAGTATTGGCGACCTTGGCCAGAATGGTCGAGAAATCGGTATCCTTGGAGGTGTAGGTTTCCTTACCAACGATCGTGCCGCCATCGGCAGTGAAGTATTTCTCGAAGAAAGTAGCCAGGCCCTTTACATAGTCATTGGCCTGATCATACATGATGAAGGCGGTTTTGGCGTTCAGTGTGCTGTAGGCGAACTTGGCCATCACTTTGCCCTGGGTATCGTCGTTGAAGCAGGCGACGAAGGTGTAGGGTTTCACGTTGCCATTGGCATCGCGGACTACACTCGGGTTGGTGGAGGTACCGGAAATCTGCACAACGTGCTTGGCGTTGGCAATTTCAGAGACCGGAATTGAAGCCGAAGAGCAGACTTCGCCCATGATGTAGTGCACTTTGTCCTGATCGATGACTTTGTTGGCAGCATTGACGGCCGGGTCAGGCGTGCATTGGCTGTCTTCTACGATAGCCTGGATCTGCATGCCTAAGACACCGCCCGCGTCATTCCACTGTTTGATCGCCAGCAGAGCGCCATCACGGTCGGACACACCGAAGGTGGGGACTGGGCCAGAAAGAGGGGCCAGGATGGCGATCTTGAGCGTTTTCGCTCCGCCGCCACTGCAGGCGCCTAATAACATGGCGACCAGCAGGACAATACTGAAAATTCTGAATGTACGCATTGTAAGATCTCCTCCGTTAGAAATTTAGCGTTTTTTGTCGGCGTAATTACAAAAGTCCGAAACCGCCTATTTCAGACCTAATTGATAGGATTCCCGATCCTAAGAATTTGATTCACCCGCCAGATAAGGGAAAACCACCTCCTTCCGCAAAGAAGTCTAAGTAAGAAAAATCTACATCCTTATCAAGGTCGAGCGGATAAATTAAAAACTTCAATGAATTAATAGAGGACGTAGGGGAAAAAATTAATAGCCTATTTATAATAGAGACTTTAATAAATGTCAAGTATTTGACCGTAAAAGAAGAAAACATAAGAAGAAAACATAACTTGACAAGGAATTCAATCCATCTTACAATAACTTTTTAATCAGCCCAAAGTGGATAATAAAAGAATTTGTTGAAAATTCCTCTGGAGGTTGCCCCAAGATGCTGAAAACGATCACTAGTCCCAAAGCCTTAACAGCCCTTCTCTTTCTACAGTTGGTACCTCTGGTGTTATTCCCACTCGAGTCTTTTACGGGTAACGCACAAGGCGCCTCACAGGAATGGTGGCTGCCGTTTATTCTGGGCTTATTGACTTTGTGGGCCATCGTCGAGGTGATTTTCCGGCATAGCCTGGCTACCTGGCCGTGGAATTTGTTCTCTTTCGCTCAAGGGTTTAACATTATCAGCCGCCTGATGATGATCCTGCCACATTCCATAATCAATGACAATGGTGTGCAGTCTTTTGATGCTCCCTACGTAAGCCTGACCTTGATTAGCTTAATCCTTTCTGTGTTGTTCCTCTGGTATACCGAGTTACCCGAGACACGCCTGGGATTGATCCGAAAATAGCTCCCCTCTGAAAACATAAAATCGCTTTTTTAAGCGCTTGATCCCCGAAAAAGCAATTCGGTAGGTGGGGTATTTGTGGGTTTGGCTGCTTGGTGGATACTGTTCAGCAGTGGGGTGAGCCTGCTGAGACGGAAGGTTTCATCCGGCCTGCTGGTTTGGGTCAGCCGAGTGTCTGGCCCAGTGATTTCCGGGTTCGACGCCGCTGCGGCTGTATCGATCAATTTCTGATCTCATACTTAGTCAAAATATACGCACACATTGCGTAAAAGCAAGGGTGCTGATGGCAAGAAAATGGTTAGAATTGATTTATGTGGATGAAACGGAGGCATAGCCATCATGTTACCGACAGGAATTGAATCGGATTTCGCCAAAATGCTGCAAGAACAGCTTGAAAGCGTAATTAAAAAACGCGGGCGAGTAAACCTGCTGGTGGCGGGCAGGACTGGCGT
The DNA here is from genome assembly GCA_963820415.1 of uncultured Chloroflexia bacterium. Classification (GTDB taxonomy): domain Bacteria; phylum Chloroflexota; class Anaerolineae; order Anaerolineales; family Anaerolineaceae; genus CAWFZT01. The sequence continues at coordinate 251,776 of CAWFZT010000012.1, forward strand.
AGGCAAAAGCACCCTGATCAATGCCGTCTTCCAGGGTAACCTGGCGACAACCGGGCAGGGGCGGCCGGTAACCATGGCGACCCGTGAGATAACCAAAGAGGGTATCCCCCTTTCGATCTTCGATACGCGCGGCCTGGAGGTCAAGGAATACGCTGAAATCATTGCTTCGCTGGAAAGGGTGATCAAGGATCGCAGCAAGGAGGAGGACCCGGACCGCCATATTCATGTCGACTGGGTGTGTATTGTTGAAGACTCGGCGCGGGTAGAAGACGCCGAGGTCCACCTGACCGAGATATTAGCCAATTACGTGCCTGTGGTGGTGGTGATCACCAAAGCCAAATCCGACGCGGGGTTCCGGGTAAAAGTGCAGGAACTGCTGCCTGAGGCACGCAACGTGGTGCGGGTGAGGGCGCTTGAAACCACCCTTGACGATGGTTACATCCTGAAGACGATGGGACTGGAAGAGCTGGTAGAAGTGACCATGGAGGTAGTGCCGGAAGGACGCCGCAATGCTTTTGTTGCTGCCCAGCGTGTCAGCCTGCGGCAGAAGGCTAACCGGGCGCACACTGTGGTGGTCTCAGCCGCCACGGTCGCGGCCGGGATAGGCGCAGTGCCGATCCCCTTCGCTGATGCCGCTTTGATCGTGCCTGTACAAATATCGATGCTGGCTGGCATCAGCGCCGTATGGGTGGCTCCCGATCACCACGGCATTTCTCGGGCACGCTGATCAGTGGAGCGATTACCGGGTCAGCCGGTACAGTCCTGTGACCGCGCGGCGGTCGGGGTGCTGTTTAAATTGATCCCGGGAGCGGGTTCTATCGTGGGTGGGACAATCAACGCCACCACGGCCAGCCTGCTCACTACCGTTTTTGGCGAAGCCTACATCCCCACGCTGTATTACCTGATGAAAGATAACCCCGACAGCTGCCCACGCCGCAGGAAATTATCGCAGCTTTCAAAGCGCAGTTAAAGCTAACCAGGAAGATGGGGTAAAATAACTGTTCGGTTAATAAAAGAGTATGCAGGCACCTCGCGGCCTGCATACTCTTGAATCTATAACAGGTTGATGTTGATGATCAGGTGAGTCTCTCACCGCAGTGTGGGCAGGCTACCCAACCAGCCTGAACCGGGGCGCCGCAGTGAGGGCACGGTGTGGTCTCTACGACCTCGGCAGGCGCTGCAGCGGCTGGCGGAATTGGCTCGGAGGAAGTTGCATCAACTGGCGTTACGGCGGGAGTGATGACAGCCGTAGCCGGTTTTTGGGGACGGCGCAGCAGAAGCACGATAACGACGATCACCAGCACCACAATGACCAGCGCGGCCAGTGGGAAGAGCAATCTAAGCAGGCCAAACCCGCCAAAGATACCAAAGCCGCGGCCCATCATGGGGAAGCGGCCAAAGGGTTGGCCCATCATTGGCATGCGGCCGAAGCCGAGCAAGCGTGCGCTGAAGCCAAGGAAGAGCGGCAGGGCCACACAGAAGGCCAGGATAAATACACCCAGGCCAATCAAAATCCATTTCCAGGTTCTATTCATAAGATGACTCCTTATTCCAAAGCGAATCCGCGATTCGCCATTCTATATATTACAGTATATTACATTTCTAAAAAGGCCCCTTACCGCTCCCATTGTTGAGGGGATTGGGAGTGGGAGTCGCCGGTCCATTATTAGGGGTGTTGGGATTCACCGGTCCATTAAACCTGCGAAAAGGAAGGCAGTTAGTTTGCGGTTGTCCCGGGGTTTGACCCTGGCCATTGCCCTGTTTTTGGCCCTGGTTGGGCGCTGGGCAGCTATAAAAGTTTCGGAAACTCCTGCCAGGACCCATCAGCGCTCCACGGCCGCCCCAATTCCTGAAGTTGAATGGCCCAAAGCCTTGCCGCCCGCCCGGATTCATTTGAGGATTATTATTACGCCGCGAATTATTGCCAGGCTGGCTGGAAGGCAGGTTGGGGTTAGCGCGTATGGAGGGAAGGTTAGCCATTCTGTTACGCACCAATACCGAGGCCCCAAAGGCCGCGCCTACACCCAATGCCAGGGCTACAATGACAACTATCAGTCCGACCCAAAACTGTCGCATATTTTCTCCTGTATTCGATCTTCTAATAAATAAAGATCATTGAGCTTTCCCGTGTGAGAATTCAGATTTTGGACGCGCCAAGATCTGGTGTTCCATCACGGCAATTCCCACAACCATAAATAACAATACCACAAAGTTATAAAGATTTTGTGAAGAACGAATGTATTTTCAATAAAATTCTAAATCGGTTTCCGTTAGATCAATCTTTTGGCAGCCATCCGCGTTGGGCCGCAACCGCGATGGCTGCCGCTCGAGAATCGACTCCCAGCTTAGAATAGATGCTGGCCAGGTGCGCCTTGACAGTCCGTTCTGTTATTCCCAACTGTAGAGCAATCTCCTTGCTGCGTTGGCCGTGTGCCACACCGGCCAGGATCTCGCGCTCGCGGCTGGTCAATTCGAGATTGTATGCGCCAGGCGTGGAGGGCGGTTTAGACTCCGTCTGAGCGAGCAAGCGGGTTGAGGACCTCGGGTCTGAGCAGAGTCTCTCCCCGAACGGCAGCGCGGATCGTGTTGAACAGGGTCTGGCGATCAGTATCTTTGAGCAGGTAGCCACGCGCCCCGGCGCGCAGGCCACCGCGCATCAGGTCGTCTTCATTGAAGGTAGTCAAAATAACGATAGCAATATCTGGCTGCTCGACGTGCAGGCGTTTGATGGCGGTCAGGCCGTCTATACCGGGCATGCGCAGGTCCATCAGGATAATATCCGGATGGAGATCAGCGGCCAGGCGAATGGCTTCAGCGCCATCCGTGGCTTCTCCAACCAGCTCGAAACCCTCTTCGGTTTCCAGGATCAGGCGCAGGCCCTCACGGATGATCAGGTGGTCGTCGGCAATCAGGATGCGAATGGAAGAGTCGTCAGGATAAGTCTTCAGATAGAAATTAGTATTTGTCGGATTCAATCGATAATCATCGATCTCAAATCAACAATCAACAATCATAAATCAGCAATCAATAATCCTCAACCAAAGGAAGGCGCATATGGATGCGAGCGCCCAAACCGGGAGCGCTGGTAATTTCACAGGCTCCGCCGGCCATCCGAGCCCGTTCGCGCAACCCTTGCAGGCCATAATGCCCGGGTTGTTCTGCGCCATCCTGCGCGTCGAAACCGGCGCCGTCGTCGCCGATTTCAATTTCCAGCATATTGGCCGGGGTGGACAAGTGTAGCCAGGCGTGGTTAGCCCTGGCATGACGGGTAATGTTGGACAATCCCTCGGCCACGGCGCGCAGGGCGTGCTGCTGGATGTCACAAGGAATATCTGCCGTCAGGTCGATCTCGAGCTGGCAAGGGATGCCTGATGCAGATTTAAAATCATCTACCTGGCTGCGTATGGCGGCTGCCAGATCGTTCGGCGGGGGTGAGCTGCTGCGCAAATCGTCAATGGCGCGCCTTGCGTCGGCCAGGGTCGCGCGGGCGTGCCCCATGGCTTGCTGGATGATAGCCTGGGCGCGTTCGGGATGTTTCCCGGAAAAATGAGAATCAGCCGCTTCGAGCTGCAAGATCAGCCCGGCCAGCCCCTGGGCGAGTGTGTCGTGCAGCTCGCGCGCCATGCGTTCCCGTTCAGCCGTCAGGGTCAGCTCCTTGATGCGGGCGGCGTCCTCTGCCAGCTTACGGTTGGCAATTCCCAGTTCTTCCAGCAACTTCTGGGCGTGTACACGCGCCTCGAGCTGGCGTAGAAACAGGGTTACATAGATGATGGTGAAGATTGCCAGGGGGGCGGTAGTAAGGATCCAGCCAGTTATCGAACCAGGGCCGGAGATGCCTAGCAGGTTGGTGATGGCAAGGGCCAGGATACCAACCAGGGCAGCAAAACCTTTCCAATTGGTCCCCAACATGCCGAAAGATTCCCCGATCATGCCCATATACAACCCGTATGATAGGATTGTGGATCGAGTGTACTGAGTTATCCCGAAAGCCAGCAGACCCTGGATTACCAGGTAAGCCGTGATCCGGAGCGGGCGTTTATAACCGAATATGGTCGTCCAATGTAAAACAAGATGGACCAGTAATAAGCCAGTAAAAATCGCCAGGCGGGGCAGAGTGCGCAATGCTGGAAAATCATACAGGGTGATGCCATAAAGCAAGACGAACGCCAGGGTCAACAGGATAAAAAATGGCACAACCTCTTTCCGTTCCTGGCTGGGCGGTGAGCTGAACAATTTTAAGTTCAACCGGGGGAAGGAATGACGCTTGTTCATGCTACAGTCATTATACAACCTCCGGGAAGCGTCGCTATTGTACGCTTAGACAATGTACGTTTGTACTGAGGATTGGGTTGTTCAGGTCGATGTCATTTGAACTCCATCGACCTAAAATAAGCTTCAAAGGAGAGTTTAAAATGTTCAAGAAAATTTCTTTTACGGTTGGTAAACTTCTGTTGTGCGCTTTCGCTTTTTTCTTTGGCAGTTTCCTGGGAGATGTGCTGTGCGGGGTAGCTGGGCTCCCGCTCCCCGCAATGCCAGCCGGTTCAAACACCGCTGCCGTACAGACTGCCCTGATGTTTGCGAGCCTGTTGGTGGCTATTTGCCTGGCACTCTTATCAACCCACCTGGCAGGAAATTTCACCTTACGCTGGTTGAGCCTGGCTGCGCTGGTGTGGCTGGCTTACGGGGTCAATACTTACCTTGAGGCAAGCATTTTCACCACTTATGGCGCAGCTTCATTGATCAACATGATCTCGAGCTTGCCGGCTGGACTTCTGGGCGGAGCGGTGGCAGCCTGGCTATTTGCCCAGCCTGGGAAACCTGAACCATTCCAGGCGATTGCCGGGTCTTTTTTCCGGCAATACCGGAGTGTGGGCTGGGTTTGGCGCTCTCTGGTTGCCATCGTTGCTTTTCCGGTTATCTACTTTTTCTTTGGCTCATTGATATCCCCTATTGTGCTGCCTTATTACCAGCAACAGGGTGGTGCCCTGATGATCCCCGGCCTGGGGACGCTTCTGCCGGTTTTGTTCTTACGCAGCGTTATTTTCCTGGTTTCGTGTTTCATGATACTGGCTGCCTGGCAGAAAACTCGCCTGTCTCTGGCGCTCTGGCTGGGTGTGGCGATGTTCATGCTCGTGGGCGGGATTGGGCTGCTGGTTGGTTCCTTTCTGCCTGCCGTGCTGCGAGTGGTGCACAGCTTCGAGATCCTGGCGGATTCGCTGTGTTATACTGCCGTGCTGGCGCTGCTGTTCCGCTCTGCAAAGGTGGAACCACAGAGGCTCGCAGATAAACCCAGAGAGAAGAGGTCTCTATGAGCTTTGAAGAGGGCGGAGCAGGCTGGCCGGGGTTGCGGTATGATTGAATGCATCTCAGGGAACCAATCTAGGATGGCGGTTGTCTATCATCCATGAAATCTTTCAAACACATTCTGTCTTTGGTGGTGTTTTTAGGCCTGGCCAGCGCTTGTAGCGCGCCAGCACCTCTGGGCGCAACTGCCACGGCTGCCCTTCCGACTGCGCATCCGCAGCCATCCGCCAGCGCGGCGCCAACTGAAACCCCGCTTTCCACCCTTACCAGCGCGCCTCGTGAAACAGCGATACCGTCGGCTGCTACCCTTAGCGCGGATACACTGAGGAACATGGAATTCAAGCTGCCAGTCAGCCAGAAGACCGTCAAGCTGCTAGATGGACGTTATGAAGCCGGGTCAGGAGCAGATTACCTGCTGATCAGCATGGCCGATACGATGGCTTTTGGGAACATCAATGGGGACGGTCTGGACGATGCGGCGGTGATCCTGGGTGAAAATATGGGCGGGAGCGGTATGTTCGAGTCGCTGGTCGTGGTATTCAACCAGGGTGGTGTTCCCGCCCAATGGGCAGTTACCCAGATCGGCGACCGGGTGAAAGTCAATGCAGTTGCCATCCAGGACCACCAGGTTGTGCTGGATATGCTCGTAGCAGGCCCGAACGATCCGATGTGCTGCCCATCCCTGGCAGAAACGCAGACGTATCGCTTGACGAAAGGCGGTTTGTTCCTGACCGGGCTGACCTCTAAAACCCCCAAGGGTGAGCTGCGCTCGATAAAAATTGAAAGCCCGGCCAATTTTTCCGAGGCAGGCGCCTCGGTTGAAGTCAAGGGCAGCCTCAGCATTGTGCCGTTCGAAAATATCCTGGCGTACTTCATCCAGGACGACATGCACCATACCATCGACCAGGGATCGATCCAGGTCAAAGCAGGCGGTCTGGGCGGGCCGGCAACCTTTTACCCTACCATCGATCTTTCGAAGTCATCTCCCGGTATGATCATCCACCTGTCTTTCCAGGACGTCAGCGCGGCGGATGGCTCGATCCTGGCGCTGGGATCGGTCGAGTTGCTGCGTAAATAGGATGCCGAATGAAAATCGAGCATCCTCTGATGGTCGAATTGATCGACTGACAGGGCAATATCCGGATCGTTATCCCTACAATACATCGGCAGGGTCGATTGCATGCGACGTGGAATATCTCCTCAACCAGTAATCCAATGTCAACGAGCTTCTTAGCGAGTGACGCCCTTGGCCTGTCAGACGCTCGGCAGAGCACACCCCTTCGGGTGCACCTGAAGAGGTGCCCGAATGGGTGAGGGGTGAGCAATCTCATGGTCAACGCGGAGATTGCTTCGCCGAAGACGGCTCGCAATGACAAAGGCTGAAGACGTCTTGCATTGACAGGATCACCGCAATAAGAAAATACGCAGCAGCCCGAGCAGGGCGCCGCCGGTGATCAGCCAGGTGGTATTGGTGTGGCAGCGGAAGAGCAGCCCCAGGCTGACCAGCGCAATGGCAATCGTAATGGGGTCTACCAGGGCGGTGGCGGCGAGCTGAAGGGTGACCCCCAGCATTAATCCCAGCGAGGCGACGTTGACGCCATCCAGGAAAGCCGAGGCCCAGGCTGAATTGCGCACGTAGGGAATGAACAGGCTGCTGATGGCAACAAATATGAAAGAAGGCATGAAAATCCCCAGGGTGGCCAGCAGCGCTCCCGGTACTCCGCCCAACAGGTAGCCGATGAAGGTGGCCGTAGTGAACACCGGTCCAGGGGTCACCTGGCCGACCGCGATGGCGTCGATCAACTGCCGGTCGGTCAGCCAGCCAAGGCGGGTGACGAAGTCGGCGCGCAAGAAAGCCAGCAGGACATAGCCGCTTCCATACAATACCGCCCCGATCTTGAGAAAATTGAGGAACAGCAGTAACAGGCTGAAGGGAGCAGCAGCGGCAGCCAGGCTTACGCCGGAGAGAGGTAATAACACGGCGGAGACTTTTAGAGTCTTGAGACGATGCAGGTTTTCTCCTACTATCACGAGCAGACCCGCCGCCAGCAGCAGGACCAGGATGTTGATATGTAAGAAATACAGGCCAAGCACGGCCAGTCCTGCTGCGCCGGTCAGCCAGCCCTTGACTGCCTTGCGACCCAGGCCCCACAGCGCCTGGGCAACTACCGCGATTACCACTGGTAGGACGCCGTAGAGAATGCCGCTGGCGGCCGGGGTGGAGCCGTAACGAACGTAAGCCCAGGCCAGCCCCAGGACAATCAACATGGCGGGAGAGATAAAACACACCCCAGCCAATACCAGGCCGGCCCAACCGACCCTGCGGAAGCCCAGGTAGATGGCCAACTCGGTCGAAGTTGGGCCCGGGATGAAGTTGGCGGCTCCGAGGAGATCGAGAAAACCCTGTTCGTCGATCCATTTGCGCCGCTTTACCACCTCTTCGCGGATAATGGCAATGTGCGCCGCCGGTCCGCCAAAGGCGGTCAGGCCCAGGCGCAGGAAAAATACCGCCACCTCGACCAGGCGGCTGCGCACAGACGGCGGAGCAGATGAAGTATCCATCTTTGACCAGTATTATACTCATTTCGACGCCCGTGAAAGAATTCAGATTTTGGGATGTGAGCATGCGTACCTACGTTCACATCCCAAAAACTGATGATTCAACAATCTGCCTGTTTTCACTGCAGCCTGTGTGGTAAGATTTCTTCCATGCATACACACATCAACAGCGCTATTGAAAAACGCTTCGTCATTTCAATCGTACTAACCGTGCTGATCCTGGTGGCGGAAGTAATCGGCGGATTATGGACGGGCAGCTTGGCGCTGCTTTCGGATGCAGCGCATGTCTTCATGGACGTTTTTGCACTGGCCTTGAGCTACCTGGCCTTGCGCCTATCTGCCCTGCCGGCGGATGATCGGCATACCTATGGCTATCACCGCCTGGAAGTGCTGGCGGCGTTGTTCAACGGGGTATCTTTGTTGGCGATCTCTGCGGGTATTTTTTGGGAGGCATACCAGCGCTGGCAGGCGCCCGTGCGCGTGCATAGTGTCGAGTTGCTGGTTATCGCCTCCCTTGGCTTGGCGGTCAATCTGGTGGTGGCTTTTGTCCTGGGACGGCATAGCCATGGAGTGGAGCAGGCCAAAGAAAAAGAGGATCTCAACCTGCACAGCGCTTACCTTCACGTGATCGGCGATGCAATTTCTTCGGTAGGTGTCATCCTGGCGGCAGTAGTGATCACCTTGACCGGTTGGGAGTGGATGGATGCGCTGGTCAGCGTGTTAATCGGGGGACTGATCCTGTTCAGCAGTTACCGGGTGATGCGCAGCTCACTGCACATCCTGATCGAAGGGGTGCCGGTGGGCATGTCGATCCAGGGCGTGGCTGAAGTGATCAGCCAGGTGCCTGGTGTGCAGGAATTGCATGACCTGCACGTGTGGAGCATCTGCTCGGGAAACGTCGCATTGAGCGCCCACCTAGTTTTGAACGACGTGGGTTTGCGGGGGACGCGTGTCCTGATGACGCAGGTCAAGCAGCAGTTGATAAGCAAATTCGCTATTGAGCACACTACCATCCAGCTAGATGAAGAGGATTGCTTGCAAGGCGAACAAAACTGTGGGGGAGTGCAGGCAGTTTCGTAAAACTGGAGAGTATGCTACACTAATAGAGTTGTTCTTAATCCTATGCCGTAGGACCTTCCCGTTATGAAAAATGTTATTTGGAATATCCTGGCTGTCCTGGGGTTGTTGGCGGTCGTCGCCTTAGCATTTGTTTTTCAGAAGATCTATTCCAACCCAAATTCGGCTCTCAATCCCTTCCCGCCGCCGACCGTGCCTGCCAACGTGGTGATCCCAACCGGCACGATAACGCCGATCCATTTGCCGGCGACCTGGACGCCCAAACCGGCGGCGCCGACCGATTCCCTGGTCTCGGTGACCCCAATCCCCAGTATCACCAATTTCAAACTGATTACAGGTACCTTCACCCCCACGCCTTCTGAGACTTCTCCAGCCCTGGTGAGCAGGCCGAGTGATACACTCAACGGAAACAAATACTCTTGTGAAATTTCGGTTGACAAACCGTTGGACGGCAGTCTGGTCGACTACGGCAGTAATTTTAATGGGCAATGGGTAATCAAGAACGAAGGAACGGAAACTTGGGACCATACCCAGGTCCAGGCGCGCTATATTACCGGGACAAAATTACAGACCAAGAAAGACTTCGTGAATCTGCCGCGCGACGTAAACCCGGGCAGTAGCGTAGGCTTATCGCTCGACATGACCGTCCCTTCGGATGTGGGCACCTATTATGCCACCTGGGGGCTGATGGAAGGCAATAGCGTCATCTGCCGGTGGACCTTTGCCATCCGAATACCTAAGCCTCCGCCCTCGCCCACACCTACCCAATAACAAAGTTTATTTTTCAGCCAACAGACCAGCGCGGAACTGCTCCACGTCTTCAGCAGGCTCGGGATAGTGCATGTCCAACCCTTCCAGACCCTTGACCAGCACGCTGGCTACCACCAGATCGCGGTACCAGTTGTGGTTGGATGGCACGATGTACCAGGGGGCGATGGCAGTGCTGGTTTCATTGAGCAAATCCTGATAGGCCAGCATATATTGGTCCCATAATTTGCGCTCGCTCAGATCGGCTGAGCTGAATTTCCAGCGTTTCTCAGGCATGTCGATGCGCTCGAGCAGGCGCTTTTTCTGCTCGTCCCGGGTGATGTTCAGGAAGAATTTGAGGATGGTCACACCTTCATCGACCAGCATGCGCTCGAAATCGCATATTTCCTGATAATGACGTCGCCAGGTCTCGATGGGTTCCAATGCATGTACCCGCACCACCAGCACCTGTTCGTAGTGGCTGCGGTTAAAGATCACCATCTCACCCTTAGACGGGACCTGGGCGTGGATGCGCCATAAATAGTCGTGGTCAGCTTCGATAGGCGTAGGTACCTTGAAGGTGGCCACCCGCACGCCCTCGGGGTTGACGCCTTCAAACACCCGGCGGATAATGCCATCCTTACCGGCCGTGTCCATGGCCTGAAGGACGACCAGAACTTTGTGCTTATGCTCTGCATAGAGCACATCCTGCCGTTGGTCGAGCTCCTGAGTGAGCGCCTGGAGCTTGGCCAGGCCGTCTTCTTTGCTGCCATCGAAGGCGCTCTTGTCGTCCGGGTCGAAGTCGGCCAGTTTGATCTTCTGGGTTGGTTTGACACGATAGCGATCCATATTCACCTCTTTTTATTTGTCCGGTTTGTAAACGATGGTATCCGCCAGGTTCTGGGCAAAAGAATAATTCGCATCGATAGCACTAAGCTGCTCATCTGTCCATCGCGCATGCCGAGAATCCCAGTCGGGTGGGTTATAAAGCAAAATGAGAGCGAATTCTTTACGCTTGATCTGCTCGACGAAAGCCTGCTGGTCCCACAACCCGGCCTGTTCCATCATTTTGAACTCGAAAGGCTGGAAATATAAATTCTTCCCATTCAGCGGCAGCAGCGCCATGTGTTCGTCTGCCAGGACAAGGCCGTTGGTGGTTTTTACCAGCGTGTTCAGGCGCGCCAGGTCGGTCGATTCGAACAACATGCGGGAAATGTGGAGCGGATAAAATTCCTGGTGTGACCAGTTGTAGATGGTAGTAACCTGGACTGCCACCAGCATCACCAGCACCGTCCGCCAGAGCCAGTAGTTATTATCCAACCAGGCGACCAGCGCCCCCACCGCCAGGCTGAGGGCGGCAGAAAATTCAAACAGGTAATTAACATTCGAGCCGTCTTTGCCAATGGTCAGGCCCGACACAACCGCTCCCAACAGGTAAGGCGCGACCAGCCACCAGGCTGACACCCGCCAGGGTTTAACCGCCCCGGCCAGTGAGAAGGCTGCAGCGCCGACCACCAGGAAGCGCATATTCCTCCAGATGGGCGTCGCATAATACTGCACGTTGCTCCATATAAAAGGATTGACGTTGGCGGCAATGATGTTGGTAAAAAAACCTCCCAGGCTGGTTAGGGTTAGCAGGATAGCCAGTAATAAGCTGGCGCTGGCTACCAGCGCTGCCAGGTGAAGGGCGCGCCGGTGTGGGGCCAGGCGTAATAGCCAGACGAAAGCCGCCAGCGGAGCAGCCAGGGCGTAGGTTTGGCGGGTAAAGATGGCGGCAGTCAGACAAGCTGCCCCGGCGATCAGCCAGGGCTGGCTGGTAAGGTTGCTTTGAAAGGATTTAAACAGGGTCTGTTTTGGTCGGGGAGCCGTCTGGTCTAGCGCCTGCCTGGATGAACCGCGCACGATAACGTACAGCCCAGCCCAGCTCAGCGTCAGCGCCAGGCTGTCGATGCGGTCGAGCGGCGACCATTGGAAAATGTAGGGGATTACCAGCAGCAACAGCCCGCTGGTGGCGCCCGCCAGGTAGCTGCGCGTGATGGACTGTACGGTCAGTCCGATCAACACTGCAGCCGCCAGGATGCTAAGAATGGAAAGCAATCGCCCGTACCACAAGGCCGGCCCAAAGATCCATAAGAACGGCACCTGGACAAGTGGGAAAAGCGGGGGATAGTTGGAAATCGTATAAGGAGATTGGTTCAGATTGTTATGATAAATGCTTTGGAAATGCGCCAGGCGCAGGGTCTGGTCGAGCAGGGGGCCTTCGCCGTAGTCGAGGGTGTAGGGAAAAAACAGCGCTTTCCAATCCTGCTCGAAAAACATCTTGAGCGGGGGCAGCAGGCAGAAGATGAGGTAAGTTGTGGCAACCGCCAGGGCAAACCTGGGTATCCAGGTTTTGAGGAATTTCCACATCGTTTTCACCCTGCCTTCATCATACCAGCAAATGTGGGAGAGATTCACAGCCTCAGTTTTTCCTTAAGAAAATCGTAAGCGCGGGCGCCGCTGATTTGGTGGCCGCCATGGAAATAATCTGTTTCGAGCTGATCGGCGGCCTGAAAGACCTGGTAAACCTGGCGGGCCTTTGCGACGCTTTTTTCCACGGCAAAACGGGGGAAGAATGGATCACGGTCGGCCAATTCGACCAGCATGGGGCGCGGGGCGATCAAGCCGGCCAGGTCGTACATTTCACCGAAGCGCGCCAACCCAGGCACGAAATTGCACAAGCAGTGATGCATGGCCAGAATACTATCTTTGAAGGTGCAGAAATATCCGGAAACCACGCAGGCGCGTATGCGCGTATCGATGCAGGTGGAGAAAAAAGTTGCCATTCCGCCGCCCGAGATGCCCATGGCCCCAATCGCCCCGGCCATCACGTCCGGTCGAGTTTGCAGGTAGTCGACCAGGCGTAGGCTGTCGTGGACGCGCAGACCGACCACCGAGCCGTCCAGGTGGAAGGCCAGTACGGCGGTATGGTTGCAGGTAGAGGCCGGGATTTCCTGGCCCAGCTCGCCATCGATGTAAGAGAAATCAGTCTGGCGCTCGCCAAAACAGGAGATCTCCGGTGCTGCCACCAGGAAACCCCTGCACACCAGCTCCACGCCAAAGTCCTTGTGGTAACCGCAGGGTTTGCAACGTTCACGTCCATCCTTGTGCAGGCCGACGATGTCTTTCACACCGTAGCCGTGCCCGTGATAGGCGATCACAGTAGGGAGAGGGCGGTTTCCCAACTTGGGGATCAGCAGGTAGACCGGCATGAGCAGTTCCGACCCGATCCGCAGGAGGATTTTTTGGCGGATGTATTCGCCTTTGTCGACTTCCTCGATCAACTGCGGGTCAAACGGGGTCTCTTGCGAGAGCATGTCCTGGAAGCCAATCTGCTGGATCAACGCCTGGCGGGCGGATTTCTGCCAGAGTTCAGCTTCCTGGCGGCTGCAGGCTTTGAAGCGCAGGGGCGCCTGGGCCGGGTCGTAAAGGCGCCAAAGGCTATGAGCGGGTTGCAGTTCGACGAGTTGGCGGTAATCCAGGATTTTTGTCGACATGGGTTTTCTCCGGAGACTCCGGTGACTATTTTTTTGACAGCAGGCGCTGTAGCTCATCGAGGGGCAGGGCGTAAGCAGTGCGGCCTTGCTGACCGGTCATCGTCTCCGCCGCGCACAGTGTGTTGAGGATCGCTTCCTCAACCGCTTCGGCGGCGGCGTCGATCATGGGGTCCATCTGGTCGTTGGGCAGCATACCTTCGAGATGGATAGGGCTCTCCGTGCGCGCCGGGATGTGGTTGCCGGTAGCAAAGGCCAGGAAAAGGTCGCCGCTGGTATTGTGGCCCGTACCGCCGGTGCGCGCCAGGCCGGTGACGGCACGCTGCGCCAACCGACGGCACTGCATGGGTAGCAGCGGGGCATCCGTAGCCAGGATGACAATAATCGAACTAAACTGGGGAGGTTGTTCCCAGGGGCTGGGCACTTTGCTATAGTCGATCAAGCGTCCGGCTGGAACACCCGCCACGGTCAGTTGGGAGCGATCGCCGTGGTTGGCCTGCACCAGCGCTCCAACCATAAAGCTGCCGCTTTTTGTTTCCACCTGGCGCGACGAGGTGCCGATGCCACCTTTGAAATCGTAGCAAATCATGCCGGTGCCACCGCCCACGTTGCCTTCTGCAACCGGCCCAGGCCGGGCTTTTTGCATCACATCGAAGACGTGCTGGTGAGTCAAGCTGGCGACGCTCAGATCGTTGAGCCAGCCATCGTACGTTTCGGCGACGACCGGTAAGAAATAAGGGCCGCGCTGTGAATAGCGCCAGGAGTATTCGCTCAGCGCGTCGCGCGCCATGCCAACTTGCAGCGTGTTGGTCAGGCCGATGGCCGAGCTGAGCAGGCCGGTCTCTTCCAGCCAGTGGATACCGGTCATCTCCCCGCAGCCGTTGAAACGGTGGAAGCCGGCGAAGGCGTAATCTTTACCGATATCGCCTTCACGCGGTATTATCACGGTAATCCCGGTGCGGACGACATGCGGTTGGTCTTCGATCAGGGTCAGGTGCCCGACCAGCACACCGGGGACGTCGGTAATGGCATTCAGCGGCCCAGCCGGCAGGCTGCCGATAGTTATGCCCAAGTCGCGCAGCCGGAATTTTGACATACTTGGCTCCTTGAGATCAGATTCGAACGGCAATCGGGCAGAGCTGCTTGCAGTTTTTTCAAGGGCGGCCCGTCTTCCTTGGTGCAGACTGCACACCGTCCAACGAATTTTACCGCGGAAAGTCTGGGTTCTTTGGAAATCCCCGTGGTGAACACCCGGACATTTCACGGTAAATCGAATTGCATTAAATTGAAGAGCAATTTGGAGGCCGGGTTATAATTTATTTACCATGACTTCCACAAGTGCATATACGCCTCCCCGAAACGGCTTTAGAACCTTTCTGGTCGTGTGGGTGACCCAATCCATTTCGGTTTTAGGCAGTGGGCTGACCTTCTTTGCCTTGACCATCTGGCTGGCCCAGGTGCTTTATCCAAACCCGCAGCAAAAGGGCCAGCTTGCGATTGCGCTGTCATTAGTCAGCCTGGCTTACGGCTTGCCGAACATCTTTACCGCCCCGCTGGCTGGCGCTTGGGCCGACCGGCACGACCGCAAGCAGATCATGATGCTCATGGACTTCGCCTGCGGCCTGGTCAGCCTGGCACTGACCGTCCTGATTCTGGCCAACCGGCTGAACCTGTGGCTGCTGATTTTCCTGGTGGTGATCCATTCCATCGTCTCGTCCTTCCATTACTCAGCCTTTGATTCTTCCTACGCCATGCTGGTGCCCGAAAAATTTCTGCCGCGCGCCAATGGGATGATGCAAACGATCTTGTCTCTTTCAAACGTGCTCTCTCCGTCTATCGCCGCCGGCATGATTGCCCTGCCGGAGCTGTCCAGGCAGAGCAAGATTGGCGGGGAGGCCGGCCGCATCCTGGCTGGCCTGCAGACCGGCATTCCCCTGGCCATTGGGGTGGATGCGGTCACCTTCTTTTTAGCCTCAGCTACTTTGCTTTTCTTGTTCATCCCTTCTCCGCAGCGAGTAGATTTACACCCTGGCGGAGACCAGACAAAGAAGAGCATTTGGGCGGATATTGTCGAAGGGACTCTGTACATCTGGAAACGCCGGCCGATGCTGTGGCTGCTGGGAACTTTTACCTTGATTAATTTCGCTTCAGGCGTATTTGTCCTCCAGCCGTTGTTTGTGAAGTTCAACCTGGCGCCGGATTGGAGCGGGCGCGGTTTTTCCCTCGAAACGGCGCTGGCTTTGCTGGGTACGGTCGCGGGGATCGGCGGGGTGGTTGGCGGGGTGCTGATCAGCGCCTGGGGAGGCTTGAAAAAACGCCGCATTTACGGGGTGGTCGTACCTATCCTGGCCGCCCTGGCGCTGATGGTCGTCTATGGTTTATCTCCCTGGCTGTACCTGACGGCGGCCGCCGCCTGCCTGATCGACAGCCTGCTGCCGGCGATGAATGCCCATTCGCAGGCCATCTGGCAAACTCAGACACCCCTGCAACTGCAAGGCCGGGTATTTGCCGTGCGCCGCCTGATCGCCCAATTTTCCTGGCCGTTGGGCGTGGCCCTGTTTGGCTGGTTGGGGGGCAGCATCAACGCCGCCTGGCTGTTTGCCGGGATGGGGATGGTGGGGGTGGTTTTCTGTGCAGTGCAGCTCTTCAACCCTTCCTTGTTGAAAATCGAAGATAAATCCTACCTGGACAGCCTGGCGGGGGAGTGATTACTTTGCGAAGGTTGTGAGCCTGGATCTCATTGTATCGGGCAACCTTCGCAAGGGACGCTGATCGCCCTAAGCTGCCAGGGAGGAACGGCCGAAGATTTGTTCGCGGATCTGGATGACCTGGCGGCGAAAGCGGTCATCGCGCTCGATCAAGTCGCCGACTTTGTCGCAGGCGTACATCACGGTGGTGTGATCGCGCCCGCCGAGGGCTTCGCCTATCTGCGGTAAGGAAATGTTGGCCTCTTCGCGCATTAGATACATGGCGATCTGACGCGGCAGGGCCACTTTCCGCGTCCGCTCGCGGCCAAGCAAGCTCTCCGAGGTCAATCCGAAGGCGCAGGCGACGGCATCCACGATCTGGCGCGGCTCGATGGTGCTGCGCCGGGGCAGCAGGTCAATCAGGGCAGAGTTGACCAGGGCATGCGAGAGCGGCAGTCCGGAAAGGTTAGCAAAGGCGATGACACGCGTCAGGGCGCCTTCCAGCTCGCGGATGTTGGATTGCACTTGGTGAGCAATTTGTTCGAGGATTTCATTGGGTACGCGGTGCCCGGCGCGCTCAGCTTTCGAGCGCAGCACGGCAATACGGGTTTCCAGGTCGGGCGGTTGAATATCGACGGTCAGCCCCCATTCGAAACGCGAGCGCAGGCGTTCTTCGAGGGTGTTCATCGCCTTGGGCGGTCGGTCGGAGGTCATCACGATCTGTTTGTCCTGCCCGTGCAGGGCGTTAAAGGTGTGGAAGAATTCTTCCTGGGTGGATTCCTTGCCGGAGATGAACTGGATATCGTCGATCAAGAGAACATCACAGCGCCGGTAGAGCTCGCGAAAGGCGTTAGTGGTGTGGGTGCGGATGGAATTGATCAGGTTGTTGGTGAATTCTTCAGAGGATACATACATCACCTGCAGGCCGCGCAGATGGGTGGCGTTGCCGATGGCATGCAGCAGGTGGGTTTTTCCCAACCCCACGCCGCCATAGAGAAAGAGGGGGTTGTAAGCGCGGGCAGGGTTATCGGCGACGGCCATGCTGGCAGCGTGGGCCATACGGTTGCTGGCGCCGACCACAAAGGTTTCAAAAGTATAACGTGAATTAATGCTGGCATTCGGGCGGGGAGCCGGATTGGTTTGATCAGCCGCCTCGTAAGTCTCTTCTTCTTCAGTTTCATTTTCGTGCTGAAAAACCGCGAAATTTACTGCCTGGGGCTGTTCTAAAAGCCCGGTTAAAATTCGGGAAACAGTACTGGATAAGCGGCTGGCGAGCCAGTCACGCGCATAGGCATTATGCACACCTATCGTGAAATTATTATGCTCGCAGGAAATAACCTCTGCATCACTTACCCAGGTGTCAAACGCGGCCTTTGGCATCTCCATCTGGAGCTGTCCGAGAGCGGCCTGCCAGGCTTGTTGTGCATTCATTGATGTTACCTCCTTGAAGAATTTCTTTCCTTGATTCCGACCTGCCGTAAGCCTCCAGACAATAGGGAAGCAAACCCACTGCTGGTGCAGTGGGATATAAATTGTGCTGCCAAAGTTAGGAACCGCTAAGGGAATGCCCCTTTTGCCGTCGAACTCAAGTAACAGCATTCTATCAGAAAGGTGAGGCGCAAACAAGTTGATTACCCTACGCCATTCTAAAAATTGAAGAAATTTTAAGACGGCTGATCTTAACGATTCCCAAAGTTTTAAAACATACTCGCAAATTTAAAGAATCCACCTATACTTCTAGTAGTGGGGGTCAGGGGAGAGGGCACCCCCCATATATAGGGTCGAGCCATGGCACAGGCGTTCGATATCCACAGATGGATAGTTCATTCCAAAAAGTTATTCTGGATTCTAAACCTATTATTCTTTCCGTGAAACATTCATTTTGAGGTTTCGCATGGTAGAACAAGATTCAAGCCAAATCGGCAGAATGTAGTTTATTTGTTACTTGTCCAGAGTGAAAATAGAGTAAATAGGACTTATTGGTAAGTCATTTACTTTAAATAAATCGTTTTAAAGGTTTAATATATACGAAAAAGGCGACTTTTAAAGGTTTTATATTAGAAATGTTAAAGAATGCGAAGTGCAATCCGGAACCTTACTCAAGAAAAAGATTAATTAGCGGAATCAAATGGACGAAATCTTAAGAATATTTGGCGAAGAACATTATTCCAATGACTTGGAGCAAGCCAGGCGTTTCTGGCAGGGGGAGAGGCGTTATGTCATTTCGGTCAACTCGGTGAAACATAATTATCGCCAACTTTTCGACTTGAAACGTATGGAAGCTCTGGCCGAACTGCATCTGGCAGACCAGGACGCTATGCCTGGGATAAGCCTGACAGTCGTGACCACAGATTGGGGTACGATCAGCACTGCCAGGTATTGGTATGGCAAAGTCCAGTTTGATTCGACGGGTGGGAATATCTCCGTCAACCCTGTGGCGGAAACGATTGACCAGGGCCTGGCAATGCAGCTCGCACAGGCAGGCGATGCATAAATGGACGCGGCTGGCTCGATTGCATTTTACCAGCAAATTTCAAAGCGGTTTACCACCGACCTCCTCTGGCTGCGTACCCCGGATATGCAGAGCCCGCTTAATACGGCCGGGTTGGTACTAAACCAGGAAGAATTCTTTCGCGCCATGTACCATTCGCCATATCATTTTACATAAACAGGCAGAATTCAAAGACGCTGTATATTATCGTTACCTGCTGGAAAAGTACGCTCACAAATTCCGTTTTTGGTTTGCCTGCGCCGAAGATGATGAGGATTCGCACAGCTTTGCCTGGTTGTATGGCAAAACGGGATAAACTTTGGTTAATCCTCCAGCATCATACGCGCCGCTTTGCGGGCGATCTGCACGGCAAAGTTAGTGCCTCGGTCCCACGGGTAGACCTGGCTCATGCTGGCGAAATACAGCCCTGGGATAGGGGTGCGGATGGCAGGGATGTTCTTTGAATGATTGAGCAGCGGGACGGGTTGGGCGTAGGGAGTGCGGAACAGCCAGCTTGCGCGCACCCAATCTGGGGTAAATTTGGGATTGAAGAGCGGCAGCGAGGGCAGGAAGCGCTGCAGCAGCTCTTCCTTGCTCAGCTTGAAATATTCGCGGTCGGGGTCGAGGTAATCGCCGCAGTAGACGATGTGGTCGCCGCCGAAATATTCGGGCTTGACGAAATTGGTATGTTCGACCAGGGCCAGGAACGGATAACCGGCTGATTTGGGGATGTTATACCAGTAATAGCCTTCTTCGGAGAGTTGGTGCTTGAGTGCCAGGATCATCACCACAGCGCCCATGCTCTTTAGATTTACAAGACCCTTGAGATAACCAGAGGGCAGGGTGGGGGCCAGGCGAGCTAGCAAGGCAGGGGAGACGGTCACCAGGGTGAGGTCATAATCCTGGTTGCCAGCCGCGCTGGTAATCGTCAGGCCGTTGTCAACGTTAGGGAGGATTTGCACCACCGGGGTGGAGAGTTGGATCTGCACGCCGCGCTTACGCAGGTTATCCGCCAACAGGTCGGAAAAGGCTTGAAAGCCGCCCTGGAAGGTGCCCAGGCGGGTGGTGCGCGCCTTGAAGCGCGCCCAGAACCAGGCCATGTTGATCTGTGAGGCATATTTGCCAAACTTGCCTACCAGCAGCGGCTCGAACTGCAGTCGCCACAGGTGTTCGCCATAGTAGCGGCGCATCCATTCTTCGGCGGTATATTTTTCTAGCGGCTTCCAATCGGCGAAATAGCGCAGGTAAGCAGTCACCAGGCCAAACCGGACCATGTCTGGAAAGATGAAGCCTGGAAAGGTCAACGCAGCCAGAGGAGAATCGAGCGGAAAAAATTCTCCCTTGTAATAAACCACCGTTCTTGGGTGCGGGAAGATCACCCGATCCGCTAAGCCCAACTCACGGATCAGGCCGAGTATATCGCTATCGGTCTGGAACCAGTGGTGGTAAAACTGTTCAACCGACCAGTCCCAGTTTGGCTCCTTGAAGCCGACCGCCAGCCCGCCAACCGTGCTGGCGGCCTCGTAGATGGTCACCCGGTGACCAGCATTGGCAAAATCGTGGGCGGCAGCCATACCGCCGATACCGGCGCCGATGACGGCAATTTTCATAGATTAACTTTCTTTTCTCAGTTGCTCGACTTCTCTTCCCCAACGCAGCGGCTGGCGGAAGTAATAATAGGCGCCCAGGGCGGTGATGGGAAACCACAGGGCCGCGTGCAGGACCAGGGTATAGCTGGCGGCGATCTCGGGTAAAACGCCGTAGGCCGAAAGCAAGGCGATTCCCGGTGCATCGAAGGTGCCGACATAACCAGGCGCTGATGGAAGGGTAGTCGCCAGGTTGACGATACCGTTCATCAACATCAGGGCAAAAAAACTGACCTGGAACTGGAAAGCGTGCATGACGAACCAATATTTGCCGGTCTCCAGCAGCCAGATTACCACCGTGGTAAAGAAGATCATCAGGGCCTCCTGGGGTGAGCGCAACGCCTCGAGCCCGGTCAGGAAACGCAGGGTCACCCCGCGGGTTTTCTCACGCAGGCGTAGAGGGACGAAACGGTCGATGGCGAAGTTGATCAGGCGCTCGGTAACTATAGGGAACATGGCGGCTAAAAGGAAGACCAACAGTGCCCCAAAGAAGAAGACCGATCCCCACAGGGCCACATCGCGAATGTTGAGTTTACCGATCACCCCTGAGCTGCCGGTCAGGCCAGTCAGTTGGCCCAGGTTGAGGAAGACGAAAGCCAGCATGACCACGCCATCGAAGATACGCTCGATGATGATCGTCGCCAGAGAGGCTGAGATAGGTATGCCTTCGCGTTGCTTGAGCACCGCCGCCCGCAGCAGCTCGCCGGCGCGGGCTGGGTAGATATTGTTGCCCATGTAGCCAATTGCGACGATGGGGAACATGGTGAAAGTCGGGATCTTCTTGAGCGGGCGCAGCAGGTAATGCCAGCGCCAGGAGCGTACCAGGACGCCGATAAAATAGACCGCTATCCCGGGGATCAGCCACAGGTAATCGGCTGTGCGCAGCGCCTGCCAGGCTTTGGAAAGTTCCATGCCGCGCAGTGCAAAATACAGAAATACGGCACTAATCAGTATCCCCACCCAAAATTGCCAGCGTTTCATGGGTCCATTCTACCATACCCACCTTTCGAGGGACAATTCCGGACAGTTGGAGGATTTTCTGGTTCTCTTGGAATTGCCGTGGTGAACTCCCAGATTTTGGGGTGTCATGACATCCCAAAATCTGGGAGTTCTACTGTAAATCCCAATAAGCAGGATTTTCACTGCCAGTCGTTCGTTGCTATAATATATAAAAAACACATGGTTTTTTACACGAGGAGGGATATTATGCGTTCCAGGATGATGGTGATGGTATGTGTGATCATGTGTATGGCCTGTTCTTTCAGAGTTCCTGCCTTTCTGACTCCCAAACCCAAGATAATCAACCACACCCAGCCGGCCCTTTCGGTCGATACCAGCCCATTTGAGAAAGCCGGCTGCAGCAAAGACAGCGGTTACTGGCGCTGCCCGGAAGGCACGCAACTCAAAGCATTGGGCTGTGATTTTATCGAAGCAGATAACCTATTAGGTGGTCTTTCACCTGCCTATCCGATGCTTTTGTGCAAAACACGCCTTACCAGATCTCCTGATGATACACAAAAGCAGGATTATTTATACAGAGATGGCTGCCTGGTAGGCGACCTGGTGCGTCTGGTGATTTACATGAATGGCCAGTACCAGCTTATCAGAACGCTGGATGAGCTAAAAGCGGCTTTTGCACCGGTCGATACCCCTGACGAGGCGCTCAGTTACGCCCTGGCGGCAACCGGACTTACACCCATCTTTGGATTTAAGGTAGAATCAAGTTACCGCTATTTTGTAATCAGCCTGGAAGATACGCACGTGACAGACAGCAGCGACGGTTATCACATCAACCTGTATGGTAGGCAGTTCTGCGGTTGCGGGCCGCACCCCTTTTTCAAGACAGACGTTATAGTTGGCAAGGATGGAAGCATAAAATTATCGGAAAGACAATCTATCTACGAGAATCCAGCAGAAGATAAATTGTGCGTTGATTGAAAAAGGATTGCTTATCGTGGAACACCGGTAATTTATCACCCGTTTTATAAAACCAGGCTCAAGGAGAATAACATGTCATTAATATTTCATAAAAATACCTTTCTGGTTGTTTTCCTTGCGTTGGCGATGGTAAGCCTGTCCTGCGGCCTACCGTCCAAGCTCGTCCCGGCCACTCAGGTAGCGCCGGTCCAGTTCCCCCAGACAAAAGCGAGCGAAACCTCGCTGCCGCCGGTTACCTCAGCTACCGATACGCCCGAGCAGCCAACCAGCTCGCCGGAACCTGCCCAGGTAACCGATACACCTGAAGCGAGCCTGCCCCAGGCAGATTTTGGCGGGGTGACGTTCTCTTACGACCCACAAATTGCCAGCAGCGTTTCGGGTGAAGAGGTACCCGCCACGCCTTCCGGGCAGGGCGCCCCCTGGGAGGTCCAGCCGGACACGATCAAGTTCAGCTTCGATGGCTACCCGGTGAATGACAGCTTCACTCCCCCGGTGATTTTGATTTTCCCGGTTAAAGATTATCAAAGTATGAGCGATGTGGCCGCTAATATCATTGATGAGCTGCGCCAGGTGATCGCTGCGCGCCCTCAAACCGCTCCTGCCAATGGTTTCCCTTTTCTACCGATGTGGAATGCCGCCCAGATGATGAGTACCAAGGTCGCCTACTTTAAAATTTCAAATGGGACGGGTGTTCGCTACCTGACCATGTATGCCCAGAATTCTGTGCCGGTCAACAACAAGTACCTGTTTTACACCTACCAGGGCCTCACTTCCGGTGGCAAATATTACATCTCCGCCATCCTGCCAGTGACGAATGCCATCCTGCCGCCGGATGATTCGACCGTTCCCGGCGGAGATTATCAAGCATTCTCGAATAATTTCAAGAACTACATTAAAGGGATGCAGGATAAGCTCGACGCTCAGCCTGAAGATGCCTTCGTCCCCAGCCTGACACTGCTGGACGATATGATCAAGTCGATCGTGATCAATCACTAAACCTGGGTTTCCGCGGAGGCATCAAGATGGCACAAATCCTGAACTGGGGGATTACAGTGATCCTTTGGGCGCAGCATTTTAGCCCTGCGCTGGATCTTCCATTCAAATTTTTTTCCTTCCTTGGCACGGAGGATTTCCTGTTCCTGATCGTGCCGCTGGTGTATTGGTGCATCAACCGCCAGTTTGGAGCGCGGTTGAGCATGCTCTTCCTCGTTTCAACCTACGCCGTCTCGTATATCAAGGCGGCGGTCAACGAGCCGCGGCCTTTCACCGTCGATCCACGCATCAAAATGCTCGATACGGTCAACGATGCCGCCTTTCCCAGCGGGCATACCCAGGGGGCGGTAGTGGTATGGGGTTACCTGGCGACGGCGTTTAAACGCCGCTGGCTGACTATCCTGGCGATTGTCATGATGGTTTTTATTCCACTTTCCCGCATCTACCTGGGTGTGCATTACCCGACTGATGTGCTCGGCGGGTATATCATCGGCGGCTTGTTCCTCCTGGGAGGCATCTGGTTCCTGGAGCCGATCGAAGCCTGGTTGGGCAGAAAGGGCTTGTGGTGGCAGATTGGCCTGACCGTGCTGGCATCCGTGCTGCTGCTGGTTTTTCTACCAACGCACGACGACAACGGTATCACCGAGGCAGCCCTGCTGTGCAGCGGCGGCATTGGGCTGGCGCTGGAGCGCCGTTTTGTGCGCTTTTCGTCCAGAGGGACTCTTTCCGGCCTGATATTGCGCCTGTTACTTGGGCTGGTGGTACTCTTAGGGCTGCGTTTTGGTTTAAGCGCTGCGTTCAGTCCGCTTGGCTCGGAAATGGCCTTCCGTTTTATCCGCTACATGATCATTGGTCTGTGGTTCGTGGCTGGCGCGCCGTGGGTTTTCATTAAGCTCAAACTGGCTGAGTGCGAATAGACATGCTGTCTGAAACCACCAGCTCTATGATAAGCACCGGCAGCCCGGAGCCTTACCTGGGTAAGATTGCCGAAGCCGGTTTTTCCCATATCCACTGGGGACTCCAATGGGACACCGATTTCATCTACTCAAAGGATGAAATCGAGCAAATCCGGAGACTGGCGAATATGTTGGAAAAATCTCTTTAGGTAAACGTAACCTTTTTCCATGATTAAACGAGCTTTAACCTGACAATCACAATCACCTCATCTAATAATAGACAATTAAGGTAAATATAAGCTTATTAATTCTTTGTGTATGTTCTGGTTATGAAAGTAATAACCAACAATATACATTTATTCGTTTTGTGAGGAAAAATGACTACATCCAATAAAAAGCTGAAAAAAAACAGGCTTTTCGTTTTTCTGTTTGTCACCTTATTTATCGGTTCGGCTTGCTCTTTGCTCTCACCCGTTCGGACCTCCGCTACAGTCTCCACAGCCACACCGGTGGTTCTTTCACTTACCAGCCTTCCTACCTCAACTCCAGTTGCGATCCCTACCCAAGCGCCGCTGATTTTCCCTACCATTACGATTTTACCCAATGCCACGCTGGTTCCACTCCAACCCTCTGCGACCCAGCCAGAACCGCAGTTATCTGGGAGCGCCAAAGCTTTATTCGATGACAATTTCAGCAGCCAGGATGCCCCGATTAAAAACGGCTGGACCTTCGACACTAGTGACAGTTTTGACCAGCAATGGCAGCCAGGAATGCAGGTGTTCAACCTTAAATCAGCTAACAACATTTTTTGGGATTATCTACCGCAAACCTACCAGGACGTGGCTTTGACCATCGATGTACAGCCTACCACACCGGGTTATGTTGAGGACGGTATCATATTTGCTATCGTCCCCGGGACTACCAAGAATCAATACTTGTTTTCGGTGGATAACCAGGGCGAGTATTACCTCCAAAAAATGACCAATGACCAGTGGGCACCGGTTTCACCGACCAACCAGGCGCCTATCCCCACCACTACTTCGAGCTATCTCAATACTGGGCAGGGCCGCAACCAACTAGGGGTTATTTACCTGGGGGGAACGATCTACCTGTATGCAAATGGTCACTTTTTAAATTCATACAAGGATCCCAACCCGATCACAACTGCCGGCAATGCTGGTTTAAATTTCCAGACCGATAAAGACACTCCGGTGACCGTCAATCTCTTTCGCTACACAGTATACGATGCCCAGAGCGCCCTGGATGCCTGGGGGATGGGGACGCAGCCTTCTACTTCAGGGACTATCCAGCCAACCAACCCGGTCAAAATATTGTTGGATGACGATTTCAGCAGCCAGGATACCTCGAATAAAAATGGCTGGACCTTTGGCTCTAGCACCACTTTTGACCAGGTGTGGCAGCAGGGCATGCAGCAGTTCAGCCTGAAATCAGCTAACGGCATCTTCTGGGATTTCCTGCCGCAGGATTATACAGATGTGGCGGTTTCCATTGACGTACAGCCTACGACCAAGGGCTACGTGGAATATGGCATTATTTTACGCGTCAACCCTTCCGCCAATAAAAATGAATACCTGTTTTCGGTAGATAACCAGGCTGAATATTACCTGCAGAAAATGGTCAATAACCAGTGGGCTTCAGTTTCACCGACCAACCTGGAACCGGTGCCATTGACCAAATCGAGTTTTCTGAATACTGGGATGGGGAGGAACCAGCTTGCCGCAATCATATTGGGCGATACAATTTATCTGTACGCCAACGGTCACTTTTTGAACTCCTTTAAGGACCCCAGCCCAATCAGCGCTTCCGGGAATGTGGGCTTGAATTTCCAAACGGATACGGATATCCCTGAAACGGTTAACCTGTTCCGGTTTACCCTTTATGATGCACAGAGCGCTTTAGCGGAGTGGGGGACCAAACCCTAAGTCCGGCTCCCAAAATGTCAACTTTTTCCCCTGCTGCTTGTAACTGGGCGGGGGATTTCTGTTTTATAATAAGTCACTTCACATAGAGGGAATCATGGCCCACAATACTCTCAAATCAGGGTACCAACAACTGGTGGAACGGCTGAACCGATTTCCACAGGGGGCTCCACCTTCAGAGACGCTATATAAGATCCTGCGTGTGCTTTTCGACGAACGGGAAGCCGGGCTGTTGGCCCTGCTGCCGATCAAGCCTTTTTCGGCTGCCCAAGCGGCGTGTAACTGGCAGATGGAAGAGCTGGAGGCGCGCAAACTGCTCGAAACCCTGGCGGGCAGGGCCATTCTGGTGGATGTGGATGGCGTATATACCCTGCCGCCCCCCATGGCAGGTTTCTTCGAGTTTTCGATGATGCGTCTGCGTGGAGACGTTGACCAGAAGCTGCTGGGTGAACTGTATTACCAGTATATGAATGTCGAAGAGGAGTTCATTAAGGCCCTGTTTGTCAATGGCGAGACCCAACTCGGGCGGTTATACGTGAACGAGCCGGCCTTATCGGAAGAGAATGCGCTGCACGTGCTGGACTACGAACGCGCCAGTGAAGTGATCCGCAGCGCCTCCTGCCGAGGGGTGGGGGTGTGCTACTGCCGGCACAAAATGGAGCATGTCGGCCGCAACTGTGCGGCGCCCAAAGACATCTGCATGACCTTTAATTCGTCGGCGATTTCGCTGACGCGCAACGGCTACGCCCGCCCGGTCGACGTGGCCGAAGGGTTGTATTTACTGCAAGAGGCCTACGAAAACAATCTGGTGCAGTTCGGTGAAAACGTGCAGTGTGGGGTGAATTTTATCTGCAACTGCTGTGGATGCTGCTGCGAGGCCATGATCGCGGCGCGCAAATTTGGCTTGCTGCACCCTGTGCACACCACCAACTTCCTGCCCGAGGTTGACGAAGCCCTCTGCAACGGCTGCGGGAAATGCGTCGCCGCCTGCCCGGTGGAGGCGATGGGGCTGGTTTCGGCCAACGACCCGCGCCATCCCAAGCAAAAAAAAGCCAGGGTGGATCAGGAGCTGTGCCTGGGCTGTGGAGTGTGCACGCGCACCTGCACGCTCAAAGGGCTGGCGCTGCGCTCCCGCCAGGAACATGTCATCACCCCGGTCAATTCGGTGCACCGGGTGGTGTTGATGGCTGTCGAACGCGGCACCTTGCAGAACCTGATCTTCGATAACCAGGTGCTGGCAAGCCACCGCGCTCTGGCAGCCATGCTGGGTGCCATCCTGAAAATGCCACCGGTCAAACAGGCCATGGCCAGCCAGCAGATAAAATCGCGCTACCTGCTGCGGCTGCTGGAAAGCCTGAAGCTGGCCTAGTTAAATCAGGCTTTACCCATCCTGCGCATGCCGTCCAGGCAGGCGGCAATTGAATCCAGAGGGGAAACAGGGTAACGTTCCTGTTCCACAATGTACCAGGCAGTGCGGCCCTGGACATCCACCAGGTCAAAAATTTCTTTCCAGGGGGCCTGCCCATCTCCGAGCAGCACGACCTGGTCGCCGGGCAAATAATCGCTCATGTGCAGGGTGACTGCCCGCCCAGGATAGCGCTTGAGACAAGCCAACGGGTCGCCTCCCCCGTAGATAACATGGTGGATATCCAACTGCATGATCACATCGGGTGTGGTGTGGCCGAAGAACAGGTCAAAGGGGATCTGTCCTTCCAGTTTATGGAACTCCTCGTCATGGTTGTGGTAGCCAACCTGCAGGCCGTAAGGTTTCAAGCGCCCGGCCAAGGAATTAAACAGTTCAGCCGTCGCCAACCACGCCCTGGCAGAATTCCGGTGTTCTTCAGGAAGCCCGGGCACGAGCAGGTATTTGTTCCCCAGGGTCAGGTGGAACTCGGCGGTTTTCG
Source organism: uncultured Chloroflexia bacterium (assembly GCA_963820415.1). GTDB lineage: Bacteria > Chloroflexota > Anaerolineae > Anaerolineales > Anaerolineaceae > CAWFZT01. The sequence continues at coordinate 279,491 of CAWFZT010000012.1, forward strand.
GTAGGGCGTCGCCTATAAGCTGGTCCACACCGATGTGGGCGCCACTGGCCTTCAGCCCCAGGTCATCCAGCATGCGGCGTAAATCGGCGGCTTTGTAACCATGGTAACCGCCAAACTCAACCCCTGCATAGCCCATTTTACTGATTTGCGCCAGCGTTCCCGGCAGGTCCCGGGCGCAGTCGTCACGGACGGAATAAAGCTGCACGCCAACTGGAATTCTTGCCATCTTTCCCTCCCGAAGTAAATGATATAGATTTGCCCAATTATAGCTTGAATTCAAAAGTGGTTCCCTCAATCAGTGTGCATCTGTGTTGGCACATTGGGATTTACCGTAGAAAGTCCCCAGATTTTGGGTTGTCATGACAACTCAAAATATGGGAGTTCACCAAGACTATTCCCAGAGAACTTCTGTGGTAAGAGCTCTTCTTTGGTTTTGACCTGGGCTATAATTGTCCTGGGAGGGAGACATGAAACTCAAGTGGATTTTCCCTGCAATTATTATCGGGTTCTTGATAGCCTGTAATTTGCTCTCACGCCCGGTTAAACTGTCATGCCTGCCATACCTACCACGCCTGCCAGCCCGGCTGTAAGCGCTGCTGAGCTGAGCTATGCCGTCAGCGCCTGTAACGAAAAGATTAAAATGGACAATACGCACATGGTGACGATCACCAGTAATGGCTACCAGGTGCTGGTCGAACAGGATGCGGGGTATGTGTGCTGCGCCAAGATAGGGATGGAGCTAAAACAAGTCGGCAGCCTGTTGAAAATCATTGAGACGAATACGGGCGACATGTGCAAGTGCATCTGCGGCTATCACGTTTCGGCGCAGATCAGTGGACTGGCGCCGGGTAGTTACCACGTCCAGGTGTGGGGCATCCAGTTCATAGACGTGCAGGAATTAAAGCTGCTTGGGGAGGGGGATGTTACCATCACCACTCAGACAACCTCGAATAAACCGGTTATTTCGACTGCATTACCTGACTTGATGGTAGAGAATGGCTATTATTCTGTGCGTTATTTTGGCTGCCCGTGGGGAGACCCAGGCGAGGTGCGCGGCTGGGTGAAAAACATCGGAGACGGAAATGCCGGACCCTTTGAGGTAGAGATAAACAGTGGAACGACCACATTGCCAGGGCTGGAGTCCGGGGTTGGGGTGTGGGCGTCGGTGCCTTTTGCCAGCGGCCCGGTGGGCGGGGTAAATATCAATGTCGACCCCAATCATAAACTCCAGGAAACAAATAAGAGCAATAATCAATATAACATTCTCTTTACCCCACCGCCGACCTGCACCACAGCTACGCCCGGCTTTGAGGTTACCCCTTCAGTCACGTCGACAGCCATTCCCGTGCAAACGCTGACTTTCACGGTGGCTGCCGCCGAACGCTGGAATATGCTTGAGATAGAAATTCACCGAGGAGATACCGTTCATATTAAATATATGAGCGGAAAATGGACGTATTCGCCCCAGGTGGCGCCTTTGGGTGCCAACGGCAATGCCACAACCGCGGCCTGTGGCTCGACCAAACCCGGGGCGCGCTGCGCTGAACCGCTGCCGTATGCGCCGGATGGAGCTTTGATTGCCACCTATGATAATCCGGCTTATTTTTTGGTTGGAAATGAATTTACTTTCATCGCTGCGCAGGACGGCTTTTTGAACCTGAAGATGAACGCCGCCGAAGATGAAAAGACTTTGCAGGACCGCAGCGGAGAAATCAGCGTAGAAATTACCATCAAGAAGTAGAGATTGTTTTAAAAAACTAAAGGAGGCTTTACCATGCAATGGGAACATTTGACATCTCCAGATTTTGCAGAAGCAGTCAAGAACACCGGCGTATGCTTGATTGCGTTCGGGGTGGTCGAAAGGCACAGCGACCATCTTCCGCTTGGGACGGATTTTCTTAACGGGCATAAGTTGTGCAGCCTGGCGGCGGAAAAAGAGCCGGCCGTGGTTTTCCCGCCCTTTTATTTTGGCCAGATCTATGAGGCGCGCTGCTATCCGGGCACAGTTACGCTACGACCCACCTTGCTGCTGGATTTGATCGAGGGTGTGCTGGATGAGATCGGGCGCAACGGGTTCAAGAAGATCATCCTGGTCAGCGCGCATGGCGGAAACAGGCACTTGCTGCCATTTATCACCCAGTGCACATTATGGGAGCAGAAGCCTTATTCTCTTTACCTGTATAAGGGCGATTTTCCGCAGGAAAAGCAGAAAGAATGGGATGCGATTCTGGAAACCGGCCTGCATGAGCACGCTTGCGAGTGCGAAACGAGCATTTCGCTGGCCAATCATACTCAATTGGTCAAGATGGACCGTGTTCCGGCGCAGCCGGCGGACCCTTTGAACCGGCTGGCGCACCTGCCAGCCAACCAGTCTGGGATATACTGGTACAGCGACTTTCCGGACCATTATGCCGGGGATGCGCGCCCTGCCTCTGTTGAGAAGGGCTTGAAGCTGCGCCAACTCCTGGTAGACGCGCTGGTGGAATTTATCGCCGCAGTCAAAGCCGACACGGTCGTACCTGCCTTGGAAAAGGAGTTTTTTGAACGAGTTGACAAATTGAAAGGTTAAACCCGACAATTTATGGGATAATTTCATTTTGTGACTTAAAACCTTGCGAAGGTTTCCCCCCTTGGGGGCCTTCGCAAGGTTGTCATAAAATCTAATACGTAGATACGCAAAGGATAAAGGACATGGCTGAAGCATCGCAGACGCTGCCGAAACGTAAAATCGCCATTACCATCGTGGTTGTTTTCCTTTATTGGGTGGCGTTGTATCTTTTCGTCCCCACCCTGCCAGTTTATGTACAAAGCAAGGTGAATGACCTGGCGCTGGTGGGAGTAATTCTGTCGATGTATGGGTTATGGCAGATCTTCTCCCGCATGCCCAGTGGAATCCTTTCGGATTGGATCGGCTGGCGCAGGCCGGATATCTTGATTGGGATGGCTCTGGTCGGGTTGGGAGCATGGATTCTGGCGCATGCCCAAAATTCTACCGGTTTGTTGATTGGGCGCTCCATCACCGGCATCGGAGCGGGCGCCTGGGTGCCCATGGTAGTCTTGTTTACCAGCCTATTCCCGCCCAAAGATGTGATCAAAGCCACTGCTATCCTGTCGGCAGTCAACTCAATCGGCCGGATTGTTGGCAGCGCCTCCAATGGCTTCCTGACCAGCCTGGGCGGTTATCTCCTGCCCTTTGAGGTGTCTGTGGGGGCGTCGGTGCTGGCGATTATAGCATTGTTATTACTTTCTGAAAAAAGGCACCCGCCCCAAAAACCTTCCTTGCGCAAGCTGGGGGTCCTGTTCATTCGGCGTGACGTACTGCTGCCTTCTCTATTGAGCGCGATTCTACATTATGGCGATTGGGCGGCATCTTTCACCTTTACGCCCATCCTGGCGGCCCAGTTAGGCGCCAGCGACGCGATGCTCAGCCTGTTAGCCAGCCTGAACCTGGGCATGGTGCTGCTGGGCAATGCCTTTTCTACGGCTATGTCGCACCGCTTGGGTTCTAAGAATCTGGTCGTAATCTGTTTCTTGATGCAGTCGCTGGGCATGGCTGGCGCTGCCCTGGCGCCTTCGCTGCTGGTGGTGTTCCTGGCCCAATGCGTTATTGGATTTGCTTTCGGGGTGGGCTACCCGGTACTGATGGGGTTGAGCATCGAGAAGGTCGACCACCTGGAACAAAATTCTGCCATGGGTCTGCACCAATCGGTGTACGCCCTGGGCATGTTCGCCGGGCCCTGGTTGAGCGGTATATTGGCCAAAGCGATCGGCATCCAGCCGATGTTTGGCATTGTGGCTGGCTGTATTCTGGTATTGGGACTGCTGGGCCAAAGGGTGCTGAAGACCCGCGCGGAAGTCCTGAAGCAGACAGGCGAGATCCTGTTAATGGACCAGAAGTGAAATGACCCAGGAAAGGATCAGGATGATTGCCATCGCACTGAAAATCAATTTCTGCCATCGCATGCGGCGCTGATCGCGGTTCAGTCCGGTCGAATGTTTGACTTGAGCTTGTTTCGCCATTCAATATCTCCAAGAATGGATTTTACCATTTCATATGAAAAAAGAAAGGAGATTCATATATGATCAGCAGAATATGGCACGGTTGGACGACACCCGAAAATGCCGATGCTTATGAAACCTTGCTCAGAGAAGAAATTTTCCACATTATCAAGAACAAGCAGATTACCGGATATCGAGGTATCCAACTTCTGCGGAGACCACTGGGGGAAGAGGTCGAATTCATTACTGTAATGCGCTTCGACAACCTGGAGGCAGTGCGTGAGTTTGCCGGGGAAGACTACGAAACAGCTTTCGTGCTGCCGCAGGCCAGAAAACTTCTGAAACGGTTCGATGGGCGTTCGCAGCACTACGATATTAGAGTCGCAATGGAAGTCTGAATATCGGATTAATCTCATTATATTTGTGCGAATTTACGATCAATATTTCATTCCGCTGGTGCTGGGAGGCATGGCATTATACATCTTCACCGATATTTTCCACAGGGTAACCGTCCGGCGCAGACAGCGCCAGGCTGAAATATCCGGCTCGGAGGGGCAGTCTGAATGAGTGAAACGGAGACAGACTCACGCTTCGAGCTGGCGCGACGGATTGAACACCTGGTATTGATCCTTTCCTTCACCACGCTGGCGATCACCGGATTACCGCAGAAATTCTCCCTGGCTGGTATCTCCCAGGTAATGATCCACCTGTATGGTGGGATCGAGATGACCCGCGTGATCCACCGCCTGGCAGCCACCATCTTCGTTCTGGAGGCGGTTTACCACCTGGTTGTACTCGGTTACAAGCTGTTCGTCGTGCGGGTGGAAGCCAGTATGATGCCCGGACTGAAAGACGTCGTGGACGGAATCCAGGCAACACTGTATAACCTGGGCCTGAGGAAGGAGTTGCCGCGTATGGGGCGCTACAACTTCAAAGAAAAAAGGAGTATTGGGCTTTGGCGTGGGGTTTGGTGATCATGGCCCTGACCGGTTTCATGATGTGGAATCCGATCCTTACCTCAAAAATTCTGCCTGGACAATTCATCCCGGCAGCTAAAGCTGCCTACGGCGCTGAGGCTATCCTGGCGGTGCTGGCCATCCTTCTCTGGCATTTCTATAACGTGCACATGGTCGGTTGGAACTGGAGCATGCTGACTGGGAAGTTGAGCCATACCGAGATGGAAATGGAACATGCCGGAGAGTTGGATAAAATCGATGCAGGCCAGGACCCGCTTACGATCAACCCCAGGCAATATAAACGCCGGATGAAGGTCTTTGTCCCACTTGTCATCGTCGTTTCATTATCGCTGATGTTTGGATTATATAAGGTCGCCACCTTCGAGCAGACCGCGCTGATCACTCCGCCCACCCTGGACCCCGGTTTGCAGATTTTCGTGCCGCAGACCCCCACGCCTGGGAAGGTTGTCACAGCCACCCCCATACAGGGGATTGTCGTTACGTCCACCCTCACGTCAGTGAGTATCGCCACAGACACCCCGGCGGCCAGGGAGAAAGAGACGGCCCCCTCCACTACGCTTACCTGGAGCGGTGGCATAGGTCAGCTCTTTGAGAATAGCTGTGGCGAGTGCCATGGCAACAGTGGTGGGCTATCGATGAGCACGTACGTCGACATTATGAAAGGCGGTAAGCATGGACCTGTCATCCTTCCGGGCGATCCCCAGGACAGCCGGCTGGTGAAAATTCAATCGTCAGGGATGTACCCAGGCTTGCTCAGCGCCAGCGAACTGGACAGCGTTATCGCCTGGATCAAGGCTGGAGCTTTAGAAAAGTAACTAATTCTCAACCTGGCGAAGGCGGGAGCCGCACGCCCGGCAGAAAACGTCCCCGGGGTTGGCCATACGGCCGCACTGGTGGCAGTAGACCACGGTGCGCGAGCTGGGGGCCATGCCGGCCTGCTTGGGGGATTGCGGTGTATTACGGTGTTCGTGCCGGAGATAGCCTGACTGACGGTGTTTTTTCCCTGACTGCCAGTACCACAACAATCCGGCGCCCATAACTACTCCGCTTAGTGAGCCGAGAGCCCACGGCAGGGCGTCGATAAATGAGATGCGCCCTCTGGTATTGGGAGTGACCGGTTGGACGGCCTGAACCGGCTGGGAAGTGGAGCTCAGGTTGTTGTCTGGTTTGTTGTACGTCAAGTGGATGAATACCGGTGAGGATACTTCGACCTGACCGACCACCTTGGTAAAGTAATTAAACCCATCCGAGCCTTTGCTGCTTTCCCCCATGTAGGGTTGGATCTGCATGTCGGTGGCGTGGGTGGGCTGCTGCACAACCGCGATGAACTCTTGCACGGCGTAATCGCCAGACCAGCGGTACTCATAAGAACGCGTGTTTCCCTGATGTTTTAAGCCCGGGTCGTAATATTCGAGCTGAATTTCCGGAGAAGGGGTTGTGAAAGTGATTGCCAGCAAACTGTTATCTATCACCGGGGTCTTGTATTCCAGGTTGTAAAGCAGGCCGTCGGCATCTTTCATCGCCAGGTTAGACGGGCCGCCGGTCTGGCCGGGGATGTGCAGAGTGAGGGTGGCCGGCAGGCTGAGATCAGGCGATAACGTGATATGGTAAATCACCAGCACATTCGGCCGGTCGAATTCTGGCCAGATATCGACCTGCAACTTGGCGATGGTCAGGTTTGAGGCCGCCTGCGCCCTGGTCAGCGGGCCGAACAGATAAAAAAGAATCAAAAAACCAATAAATAACCGCAGTTTATTCATACAGATCCATCATATTGATTTTTTGGTGAAATTTTAGAAAGTACCTGCCCAGTTAAAGAATCTCACACCTGACTGAACAGCTACAGTCTATATTAAAATAACACATGAATGTGTGTGCAAGGTTAAAAATTGGGCTATTTCGAAAATAATTCGGAAATAGTTAAAAAGAGGGCGGGTACATGCGCCCACCCTCTTTCCTGACAACTCGGTTTACAAACGCCGTGGCTTGTGGGCCATCACCAGCTTGCGCGGGCCTGGCTCACCCCGCAGTCTGCGCGTCGTACGGTTAGCCCAGTTTACCAAACTGTTCCAGACTTCATTGAGATTCTTGTGCGGTCGATTTTTACGCGGCAGCGGTGCAGGATTGTCTGAAAACGAGAGTGGGATGCCGCGCGTTTCAGCCGCATACCCGGCGGCGGGGGCGGCGCGTTTCGCCTGGACACTCTTTACCACTTTGTACCCACCTACGCCGAGCGAGGCCAGGAACAGGGACAGGACGTAATAGTACCAGGGCAGGCTGCCCAGACCTTCGCTTGCCAGGCTAAATTTATAATAGGTGTCTGTACCTGCCAGGTGATCGTCGTAGGGTTGAAGGCGGATGAAGTATATTTTGCCCTCGGGGGCTTTCCATTGCAGCAAGGTGGTCGCATCGGGAGCAGAGGGTTTGGCCTCACCCAGTACAGTTTTCCCATCCCCTGCCAGCACATCGATGTAAGAGGATGCCGCGCCGTTATCCGGCCAGGTTTTAATGTCATACGTCTTTCCAGCCTGGGCGGTGAACGTCAACCAGTCTTCGTCTGATTCCGGGCAGAAATTATGGTGTTGGGTTTGACCGACGGAGATTTTTATAGCTGATCTGGGACCAGCATCAGACTTCTTAAGGTCGTAACTGTCAGGCGTGCAATGATTTTCAATAGTTATCTTGGCCTGAGCGGAATCCGGGTAGGGTTCTAAGCTGCCGCTCTTATCGAAACTGTGAATACGGAATTGGTAGGAGTGTCCCAACTCACCGATGAACCAGTCCTGTCGGTCGGCTGCCGTGTATTTTTGGTTGTAAGTGGTCCAATTCCCTCCGTTATCACGGTATTGAATCTCGAATCCATCCAGGTCGACCAGGCCAGAGATGACTTTCCACTTCAACAGGATGGCGGAGTTCTTCTGTCCGGCCGGCAGCGGTTCGAGCTGGCTGGTGGGTGGGGCTTCGGAGAAAGACACGTCAAACTGCAGGCTGGATTGGTTGGTGCCGGTAGTATTCCGGGCAATCACGGTCCAGGTGTATTTCCCGGCGGGCAGTTTTCCAACCACCCAGGAGGTGTCAGTCTGCCAGTCCATGTTCATCGACCCACCTGCCGGACCTTTAAGGGTTGAGGAATACTGCAAGGTGTTGCCGCTATCAGTCCATGTCAGGGTCAGAAAGTGCTGGTCAGTGATCTCTCCGTCAAGGAAGTTCAGTGGAGAATGCAGGGTCGGGGCGTCCGGCTTGCCCGGTAAAGGTGTTTTAGAGGCCGGTGCGCTGGTCGCCTGGGCAATGCCTTTTGTGGGTAGCGGTGTCTTGGATGGAACAGGGGTTTTGCTTGGCACCAGGGTCTTTGAGGGAGCCTGGGTTTTGGTAGGCGCAGGTGTTTTGGTGGGCGCCTGGGTCTTAGTGGGCACCGGAGTTTTGGTTGGGATTGGAGTCTTACTCGGTTTCGGGGTTTTGGTGGATGTTGCGGTAGGAGTGGCAGTCGGATCGCAAGAATAATTCTTGGTCAGGTGAATCATACCCTGCTGACCATCGGATAATTTACCTGATTTATCGGTCACCTGCACGGATAGGAAGAAATCTCCATCCGGGATCTTAAGCTGGCACAAATCCAGTTTATTGGTAAATTTGACCCCATTGACCAATGCGGCTGCCGGCTGCCAGGCGCCATCGTAGGTGTACATGAGCTGGATCGACTTGACGGCAGTATCATCCATGCCATAACCGCTAACAGTCAGTTTACGCCCCTTGACCACCTGGTTTGTGGTTGGTTTGGTAATATACCCGGTCGGCCTCTCCATATCCGCGTTGCCTGAAATATACAGGCTCTTGGGTATACACTGGCTGCCGTAGTTGGGAAAATTAGCCGCTTCGATGCAGGTACGTGGTCTCCCACCATTCACGCTAACATCGGAGAAGACGATGTCAACCGAGGTGCCCCAGAAGTCATCCGGGTTAGTATGTACCATGAAATGAAGGTGATGCCCGGTGCTGGGGCCGTTGTTGTCGGCATTGGCGATGAACTGCCCTTGCTGGACTTCGGCGCCGTGCACGCGCAAATTTACCGGGATGCTGTCCTGGGCCAGGTGATAGTACAACTGGAAGGTAATGGGGGTGGTGGTATCGTCTTCCAGCACCAGGTAATTGGCATGTTCCATCTGGTTATCCGGGTACTGCCAGATGGCGTATTTGACCTTGCCGCCCTTAGCCGCCAGGACCGGGAACTCGGTGCCATCGGCGAAATCGAAGGCATACAGGCAGTCCGCCGGGCAGCTCTTATAAATAAATACGTGGCCGATGCTGCCGGTCAGATACTTGGCCTTTCCGGCTTCCCAGGGTAGCTTATAGCCGGTAAATACTTTGGCGTCTTTTTGCTCCGGCTGTTCGTTTGGCATGTAGCGCGCCCGCAGCTCGGCACCCAGCATTTTGGCTGGCACGCTTTTGAGCATCTTTACCCAGTCCTTATCGGCCTGGAAATAAAGCTTCCAAACCATGTTCCCACTCTGGGCATCCTTCTCCTGGTGGGCAATACACAGGCTGAGCTCGCCTGGGACGAAGGCGCCGGTATCCGGGTCTATCCACTTAACCCATACCAGGCCAAGGCTGCCATCATCAGAGAAATCGACGAGGTCGATGCGCACTTTGTAGATCAACAGGGCCAGGATATCTGTGCGTTGATGCGGCACCTCCTGCAGTATGTCATCGATTGCCTGGACGCGCGGGTCGTTGAATTTTTGAGGCGGTTCGGCAGGGGCCAGTTTTGGGATGGCCTGGGTTTCAGGCTGTGGGGTAGGCTTGGAAGGCGAACAGCCGAGCAAAAGGCTCAGGCTTATGACAACGATCAGGTTCAGGATCAGGAGGTGGTAAGATTTCTCGTTCATACCTCCTGTAGATGCAATGTCTGTACCAATTGTTATGAATTTGGGGCTGGGCGGATCACTTTACGAGGATTTTCACCGTTTTAGATTCTCCCACGTTGCCAGCCAGGTCGGTCGCGTTTACCACCAGGCTATGCTCGCCAATTCCGGCCACCCAGGGCAAGCTGTAAGGCGCCTGCGAGGTCTCTCCGATCTTTTCTCCATCCACGAACCAGTCCACCGTCTGCAAGCTGACGGTTTCCTGGACATCAGCAAGCAGGGTGATCAGCCGCTGATTTGGGAAGGAAAATAGCTGGTCGGGTGATGGGTAGGTTATTTTGACTAAGGGTGGGGTGTTATCAACGGTCACCTGCAGGATAGCGGTGTCGAAGTGCTGGTTCTGGCGGACGACCACAAGGCGCAGGGCATACAGACCATCATCCAATCCGGTGGTATCCCAGGTTGCCAGCCTGGCGTTTGTCACCGCCTGGGTGACTTCGGGACCGATCTGTTGCCAGGTGCGTGGGTTCAGGCCCTGGCCAAATTGGATATGGTAGGAAACGAAGCCATCCCCGCTGGCCGAACCCAGCAGGTCGATTTTGCCGTGCAGGTAGGCGAACAGGGTTGGGCTGGTGATCTGCGCGCCGGGCAGGGGCGCAGGAGGAAGTATGGCGTCATAGTCAACCGGCGGCTGGGGCTGGCCAAGGGCTTCGGCCCATTGCTTGTATTCCGGTGGAAAAACCAGATAAGTACGATCATCGATCATTTCCAGGGGGGTGAAAACGGTTGCCAGCATTCCGGTTTCTCGGTTGACCTGGAAAACGCGGTAGAGCGAATCCAGGGCAGTCGGTTCGTTGCCGTCGAGGAACACTTCGTTGACGACAGTCGGGCAGTCCTGGGTAGGTAACTGTCCAGACGGATCACACACTGCCATGGCTGAGACACCCAGGGGCAAGCTCCAGTTCGTCGAAGGCAGATCGCGATTGGCATACTGGATTATAGCGTGCCAGATGCCCGCGACCATTTTGGGGTCGAGTTGGACGTTTTGTGATGTACCGGCAGGTAAACCGAGCCAGGTAATCGCCAGGCGCTGTTGGGTATACCCGGCAGTCCATACCTGCTGCCGGCCGGCTACCTGGCCGACTTTTCCACCGGAGGGGATGCCAATCTCCAGGGCGTTGGGATAACCCAGGCTGGGCCAGCGAGCGGTTTCGTCGCTGAGGATATTGTGCACCAGGTAGGCCAACGGCTGGCTTAGCACTGCCTGGGTTTCACTCTGGCTGCCATCATACAACTGGCGCCCATCCAGGTCTTTTACCGCCAGGACGGCGCCCGGCTGGATCAGGTCGTCTGGCTCAGACCGCTGGCCGGATTGGGAACCAAGGTTAGGAAACGCGCTGTAAGCTTCGGCCAGCTCGGGTAAGGTCATTTCACCCCCTGAAAAGAGTAGGTCAGACGGGTTTTGGCTGCCGGCCAGGCGGGTGAGGCCGAGGGGTTCGTTGAACCGCCAGACGTTGACCGCCCCGATCTGGGTCAGGAGCTGTGACAAAGGCACCAGGTAATCGTTCGCGATGGCCAGGCGCAGCCGTTGCGGGCCATGGAATTTGCTGTCCGGGTTCTGGCGTCCTGACAGGCTATCCGGCAAGCTGGCAGGTACATCCCAGACCAGGCTGGCCGGACCAAAGCCGCGCGCAAAACCGGCTACTGCCACGAAAGGAGTGAGCAGTGAACCCGGGTCATGGGAAGATACGACCGGCGTTTCATCTTTCAGCGTAGCGTCGCCAAGCATGGCCAGGATTTGACCGTTCTGAGGGTCGATGATGATGGCGCTGCCCATCAAGTCGGAAGGCAGGGGTGGGTCAGATGGAGGTTGGGTGGGCAAAAAGCGCTCTGCCTCGCAGGCTGAACCGTCCGGCAATTGGATGGGCCGAGTATGGCCTTCCAGGTGGTTGAGCTGGCTGCGCAAGGCACAGGTCACCTGGAGCTGGAGGTCATAATCCAGTGTGGTGATCACCTGCAGCCCGCCGCGTTCGATGCGCGAGCGTCCAAAGCGTTCGATGAGTTGGCTGATAACCAGGCTGGAAAAGGCCTGCGCCGGCTGGCTGGGCTGGTGGGGAGCTGGAGCAAACTCGACCGGTTCCTCTTTAAGATTGGCATACTCCTGGCTGGTAATAACCCCGCGCCCGAACAGGCGGCCCAACATGTCTTGCTGGCGTTCTCGCGCCGCTGTCGGGGCGTCGAGTGGATTAAGAGCAGGTGCCTCCAAGGCAGCCAACAGCACAGCCGATTGGGCAAAGTCGAGCTGGCTGGCCGGCTGGGCCAGGTATAAGCGTGCGGCGCTGTCGGCGCCATAGGCCAGGTGGCCGAAATAAGCGCTGTTGAGGTACCATTCCAATACCTGGGAGCGACCGTAATGGGCAACGAGCTGAGCGGCCAGCAGACGCATGCGCAGAGCGTGCTCTAAATCATGGGGTTCCTGGTTTACCAGTAAATCGTTCACCAGGCGCTCGGCCAGAGTGACCGGTTCGGGATTGGAAAGGCTGCGCCATGCAAAACCAGGGTTCTGCCAAAAACTCGGATCGAGCAGGGCCACGGTAGCATGCACCAGTTGAGGTGAGAGATGTTCTGGCAGGTTGGGATCCAACGGTAAATAGTGGCGAGAGATGCCAGGATTTTCGAGGGCGTATAGCGGGTGCAGTCCGCTGCGATCATACAGCAAGGTGGGCTGCAAGAGCTGGCCGGTGTGAGCATCCAGCAAAACCGGTAGGGTAGCAAGAGACGGCAGGTTAACGGTCAGGCTGGCGAAAAGCACGCCAAATGCGACTACTGCCAATACCAGCGCCAGGCTGAAAAGAGCGCCACAACCCAGGGCGCTGCGTTTAAGGCGCTGGGAAGCACTTTTCTGGCGATGGGTTTGCCTGTGTTGCCGGCGGTTCACCAACTGGACGATTTGATGAGGCTGCACCTGAAATCCTGAAGGATTATTTTGTCTGAGTGATGGTTAGAGTAATTGCAGTGGGAGAGGGTGTGCGGGTGGGCCATTTGGTGTCGGAGGGACGGGGAGTACTGGTAACTGAACCGGGAGTCACACTGGGGGTAGGAGTTAGCGTCAGTGTGGCTGGCTGGGGAGTATTTGTTAGAAGAGCGGCGATACGTTGGGTGGCAAAAGCCGCCCAGTCTGGTTGGACGCTGGCAGTCGGCAAAGCCAGCAGCGCCCTGTAATCAAGGATAGCTTCGTCCGTTTTGTTCAATTTGTCCAGGGATTGGCCGCGCCAGTAAAGGAATTCAGCTTTTTCTGCTTCGGATGTGACGTAAGCCTCAGCAGTGGTAAACTGTTTCCAGGCGTTGCCGTAGATTCCTTGTAACATGAAAGCTCGCCCCAAGTCAATGTTGGCCCTGAAGGACTTCGGGTTGAGACGCACCGCCATTGAAAGATCGCGGCTGGCATTGTCGCTGTCTTTGCGGTCCAGGTAGATTCTGCCACGCTGCAAGTATGCGTCAAACAGGTTCTTGTCCAAGGATAGGGCCTTGTCGAAGGCCTTCAGGGCATCTTCAACATCCTGTTGGGCGCCGTAGGATTCGCCTAACCAGACCCAGGCCTCAGCATCGTTTGGGGTGAATTGAAGGTACACACTCAGCGATTTAGAAGCCTCCGCAGGTTGGTTGGCAGCCATGAGTGCTTCACCGAGCAGCCGGTAGGCGGGGAGTAGAGTAATGTCCATCTGATTGGCCTGTCTGGCATCTTCAACAGCTTGCTCCGGTTCGGAAAGCAGCAACTCAGCCTGGGCGCGGGCCAGGTAATACAGGGGGAAGTCTTTAATCTGGTCGGCGGATTGGTTGAGCTGATCGAGCGCAGACTGGGGGTCGTTTTGTTCCAGGGACAGGTTTACCAGTTCCAGGACAGCTTCTTTCAGGTTTGGATCGAGCTCGATTGCCTTGGTCAGGTCGTCCTTGGCATCCTTCCATTTAGGCGGGTTGCTGTTTATCGCCAGGCGGGCTAACCCCAGGTAAGCAGGAGCAAAACCGTTCAGCAGTTGCAGGGCCTGGTTGTAGGACTTGAGGGCTTCACCGGAATTTCCTTGTCGCCTGTAAATTTCTCCTTGCAGGTAATGCAGGTCGGCTGACTTCGGCTCCAGGGCAATCGCCTGCTTGATGTAGGTGAGGGCTTTTGGCAGGTCGCCGTCGCCGATCGCCCGTAGGGCGATGGTATAAGCCTCGCTACTGTGTGGAGTAGAAATGTAAATGGGGGTTGGGGTATAAGTAGCCTTGAGCAGCATCCACAGAGGGGTGGGCTGGCCTTGAGGGATCAGGGATATCTCGGCGGCTTTGGTAAGGGTGGGCGCGTAGGTATTGGTCGGGCCCAGGTTGATATGCGCCGGTTTGGGCATGGCATTGAGGATGCTGCGCACGCCCCAGATGGAAACCAGGGCCAGGGCGATTACTAAAACGGCTGCGCCAGCATAAGGCAGCAATTGTCTCCACGATTTGATCGAGATTAATTTTTCGACTTGCGGTTCGATTTTAGCCAGCTTGGATTCCCAACGCCGTTTTTGGTGTTGGAAAGGTACAACCAGATCAGGGTTGACCGGGATGGCCCCAAACATGGCCAGGCCGCGTTGGGCTGCCTCATTATGGGGGTCCAGGCGCAGGGCTTCTTTGAGACAGAAAATGCGCTCGCGTACGGTCTCGGTGACGGCGCTCATCCACAGCCAGTATTGGGGATTATTGGGGTTGATCTTGATCAGGCGGGTGAGCAGGTCACGCGCCCGAGAGTTTTCCTTGCGCTGGATGTGTACCATGACTTCCTGGTACATGGTCTCTTCGGGGGTGCTCATGATTAGAGTTTAGCACAGGCTGAAAATGCGGGCAAGAGGAATTGGTTCGGTTATAATCGTTTGCAAGGAAGGAGTAAGTTCATCCATGCGAATTAAATGCATTGGCTGTGAGGTCCTGGCGCGTCCACTTTACCTGTCAGCGGCCTATTCACCCCACACAGTGGATATTGAAATGCTGCGCTACGGACTGCACCAGCAGTCGAACGACCTGCGCTCACGCCTGCAAACAGCAATCGACGCGGCCGAAGGCAAAGGTTATGAGGCGGTCGTGTTGGCCTACGGGTTGTGCGGTAAATCGACCGACGGGCTGCGTGCCCGCAGCATCCCCCTGGTGCTGCCGCGCGCTCACGACTGCATCACCATTTTCCTGGGCAGTCGCCAGCGCTACCGCCAGGAATTCGAGCAAACCCCGGGCACCTATTGGTACGTGCAAGATTACATCGAACGGGATGACGGTTCCGGCGCCAGCCTGTCGATCGGGGCCAATACTGCCGGGGATGCGGAAGATGTGTATGCCAGTTATGTGGAGAAATATGGGCAGGACAATGCCGATTACCTGATGGAAGTGATGGGCGCCTGGCAGAGTCATTACAGCCGGGCAGCCTTCATTGACCTGGGGGTTGGCGATGGTTCGAGAGTGGAAAAGCGCGCTCGTGCGGATGCCGGACGGCGCGGCTGGAACTTCGAAAAGCTGCGCGGCGACCTGGGGCTGGTGCAGCGCCTGTTGAATGGCGATTGGGATGAAGATTTCCTCGTGGTGCAGCCGGGCCAGTCAATCAAGATGACTTATGACGAGGAGATCATCGGCAGCCATTAGGATTTTCCGGTTCGGATATAATTTTCTTATGAAAAGACAAATTGCCTGGCTGGTTTTGGTAGGTTTATTGTCAGCCTGTATTCCAGTCAGCCAGACGCTTCAACCAACCCGAGCCCCGACCCAAACCGGAGAACTTACCCCTTACCTGACGCGTGCTGCCACGGTAATGGTATCCCCGGAGAAGACTGCTTCTCAAAGTCCCCTGCCATCGCCAAGCGCCACGCCGCGCATGCATACGGTCAAGAAGGGTGAAACCGTATCGGGTATTGCCCAGATGTATGGTGTGACCGTCGACGCCATCCTGGCGGCTAACCCAAAGCTCAATCCAAACCTGATGCTAATTGGTTCGATGCTGGTCATCCCCGCCGGTAGTGGGACGAAGGCGCCCGCTGGCGAACTGGCGACGGTAACGCCGCTGCCGGTGCGGCTGGATGGGGTGCACTGTGCCGCTGTGCAAGGCGGCGGGGCGTGGTGTTTTGTGCTGGCGCATAATCCGCAGAAGATAGGGGTAGAAAGCGTCTCGGCTGTTATTCGCATAGCTGATGAGAATGGCGAGGGGATGCTTTCGCAGGTGGCTTTTGCACCGCTCAATCTGCTGCCAAGTGGGGGAACGCTTCCTCTGGCAGCCTATTTTCCGCCGCCTTCGCCAGATTACATCCAGGTCAGCGCCGAGCTGCTGACGGCCTTGCCGGTCAATGCCGGAGACAACCGTTATTTACCCGCTGGGTTGAGCGGGGTTAAAACGAATATCTTACCGGATGGCCTTTCGGCCAATGTAAGCGGGACAATCACGCTGGATAAAGGCAGCGCCCGTGCCCAGCAAGTTTGGGTGCTGGCGACTGCTTATGATCTTTCTGGGCAGGTGGTTGGCCTGCGGCGCTGGGAAATGGGCTCCGAACAGTCGTTAAAACCCGGTAAACAGATGACGTTTGCAGTGGCGGTATACAGCACCGGTGGCAAGATCGAGCGGGTTGACACGCAGGTCGAAGCAAGACCTTGAGAATAAAGTGTGTTGTTCAGTGGATAATCCATGAGGTCCTATGTTGGAAGTCGTTATCGTAGAGGCCGTGCGTACTCCGATAGGGGCTCTGGGCGGGGAGCTGGCGGCGGTCAGGCCGGATGACCTGGCAGCCCTGGTTCTGCGGGCACTGATCCAGCGCACCGGCCTGGACCCCGCCCTGGTCGAAGAGGTTTATCTGGGCTGTTCCAACCAATCCGGCGAGGATAACCGTAATGTGGCCCGCATGGCCGCCCTGCTAGCCGGGTTCCCGGTGGAAGTGGCGGGAGTGACCGTCAACCGCCTGTGCTCTTCAGGGCTGGCAGCCGTTAATCTGGCCGCACGGGCTATCCGCGCCGGTGAAGGCGATATCTTTATCGCAGGAGGCGTGGAAAGCATGTCACGCGCCCCTTATTCTATTCCCAAGACCGAGCAGCCCTATGCATTTGGCAACCTGACTGCCTGGGATACAGCCCTGGGTTGGCGTTATCCCAACCCAAAGTTCCAGGCGCTGTATGGAACCGAGACGATGGGCGAGACTGCCGAGAACATTGCCGACCTGACGGGGATTTCACGGGAAGAGCAGGACGTCTTTGCCCTGGAAAGTCACCGCCGGGCGGTGGCTGCTATTGATTCTGGCTGCTTTGCCGAAGAAATTAGTCCGGTTGAAATTCCTCAGAAAAAAGGTGAGCCGCGCCTGGTGACTATCGACGAGCGTCCCCGGCGGGATACCAGCCTGGAGGCCTTGGGACGCCTGAAGCCGGCTTTCCGTAAAAACGGTACGGTTACCGCCGGCAATTCTTCGGGTATGAACGATGGGGCGGCGGCGCTGCTGCTGATGAGCGCCGGGCGGGCCCGCCAGTTGAGTTTGAAACCTGTGGCGCGCCTCCTCGCCAGTGGGGCAGCCGGTGTTCCCCCGCGCATTATGGGCCTGGGGCCGGTGCCGGCGGTCAATAAAGCACTGGAGCGGGCCGGGTTAGTCGTTGGCGATCTGGACCTGGTTGAGATCAACGAGGCTTTTGCGGTGCAGACCCTGGCAGTCATGCGTGAACTAGGGATTAGCCATGCGATTACCAATGTGAACGGCGGTGCGATTGCTCTGGGCCACCCGTTGGGCTGTTCCGGGGCACGCATCCTGACTACTTTACTATACGAGATGCGCCGCCGCGCAGACAAA
The DNA here is from genome assembly GCA_963820415.1 of uncultured Chloroflexia bacterium. Lineage (GTDB taxonomy): Bacteria > Chloroflexota > Anaerolineae > Anaerolineales > Anaerolineaceae > CAWFZT01. Next base: position 297,152 of record CAWFZT010000012.1, read on the forward strand.
ACGGGGGAGCCGCTGAAGGGCCTGGCGACGCTGTGTGTTGGCGTCGGCCAGGGAGAAGCGACGGTCGTGGAGGGGATCCCATGAAAGTTTTAGTGACCGGTTCGACGGGTTTCATCGGGGGGGCTTTGTGCCGGGAATTGGCCGGCCGGGGGCACGAGGTGCATGCTTTCCACCGCGCTTCCAGTGCACTGCGCCTGCTTGAAGAGCTGCCGGTGCTGCATGCTATCGGCGACCTGACCCAGACAGAAACACTGCTGTCTGCCATGCAAGGCATCGAAGTTGTCTTTCACGCCGCGGCTCTGCTGACCGGGGATGATCCCGGGCGAATGTATGCCGTGACCGTGGAAGGGACACGCGCAGTCCTCGAAGCGGCCCGTAAGGCAGACGTGCGCCGGGTGGTGCATACCAGCTCGGTTGCCGCCCTGGGTGTGCCAGAGAGCGGCCCGGTCGACTTACCCGGTTTGCTCAACGAAAGCCACACCTGGAATTATCTTCCGGAGCGTTGGCCGTATGGTTACGCCAAGTACTTAGCCGAGCTGGAAGTGCAGAAAGCGGTCGCCGAAGGGCAGGATATCGTCATCGTCAATCCGAGCATTGTATATGGCGCCGGGGATGTTTACCGCCAGACCAGCTCGTTGGTGGTACAGGTGGCCCGCCACAAGTTGCCCGCCCTTGTGGAAGGCGGTGCAAATTTTGTGCACCTCCAGGACGTGGTAGACGGTCACCTGGCTGCGCTGGAAAAAGGCCAGTGCGGCGAGCGCTATATCCTGGGCGGAGAAAATCTGACCCTGGTAAAGGTGGTCGAAAAGGCGGCTGTGGTGGTTGGGGTGCACCCGCCGTTGATTGTTCTACCAGGCGGGGTGGGCAGGGCGCTGGCAGGACCGGCCATGTTGTTGAGAAATATACTCGACTTGCCGGTTGGGCCGGAAATCCTCTACCTGGCGGGAAAGTATTTTTATTACGACACCCACAAGGCACAGGCCGAGCTGGGCTTGACCACGCCTCGCCCGGTGGAAGAAGGCATGGCAGAGGCCTATGCGTGGTTCCAACAGGTAGGCGCCCTGCCGAAGAAATCTGACAGTTTTTAAGATTAAAGTTTCATCTGTGGCCAAACCTGGCATGCTATAATATTTTTGTATGACCTTCGCCCATCTGCACGTTCACACCGAGTATTCGCTGCTGGATGGTTTTTCGAACATCAAGAAGTTGGTGGCGCGCGTAAAAGAACTGGGCATGCCGGCGGTGGCTATCACTGACCATGGCACGATGTACGGTGTGATCGACTTTTTTGACGCAGCGAATAATGCCGGCGTCAAACCGATCATCGGGCTGGAAGGATACATGGCGGCGCGCCGCATGCAGGACAAGGACGCCCGGCTGGACAAGACCTCTTCTCACCTGCTTTTATTAGCTGAAAACCAGATTGGTTATCAAAATCTGCTCAAGATCGCTTCGGCGGCGCAACTGGAGGGGTTTTATTATTATCCGCGCATCGACCACGAGTTCCTGGCCGAACACGCCGGAGGATTGATCTGCACTTCCGGCTGTATGTCGGCGGAAATCCCGCGTATCATCCGTGACCAGGGGATCGAGGCTGCCCGTAATAAGATCGACTGGTATTACGACGTTTTTGGTAAAGACAATTTCTTCTTCGAGCTGCAGCAGCACAATGTCCCTGAATTGGGAACGATTAACCGGGGGCTGCTGGAGCTGGGACCGCATTACCAGGCGCGTTTCCTGGCGACCAATGATACCCATTACATTGACCCGGACGATTGGCGTTTACAGGATATCATGCTGTCGATCCAGACCGGCTCGCTGTTGAGCGACCCCAACCGTATGCGCATGACCGACCGCAGCTATTATCTGCGCACGCCGGAAGAAATGGCCAAACTGTTTGAGGAAGTCCCCGAAGCAATCAGCAATACCTTGCTGGTGGCTGAGCGCTGCAACGTCGATCTGAAGACCAAGGGATACCACCTGCCGCTCTTCGAAGTCCCCGAAGGTTTCACAACCGAGGCTTACCTGCGCAACCTGTGTGAAGAGGGTATGCGGCGGTGTTACGGCGACCGGGTGGATAGTGACCTGAGCATCTGTCAACGCCTGGAATACGAGTTGTCTGTGATCCACGACATGGGCTTCGACGCCTATTTCTTGATCGTGTGGGACCTGTGTCGTTACGCCAAAGAACAGGGAATCTGGTACAACGTGCGCGGTTCGGGGAATGGGTCGCTGGTGGCTCACACGCTGAATATTACGTCGATCGAGCCGATCGGCCTGGAGCTGATCTTTGAGCGCTTCCTGAACAAAGGCCGTATCGAAATGCCGGATATCGACCTGGATTTCCAGGATGACCGGCGCGCCAGGATGATGGAATACTGCGCCAGGCGTTACGGCGACGATAAGGTGGCGCAGATTATCACCTTTGGCACGCTAGGTGCACGCGCCGCTATCCGTGATGTGGGCCGGGTGATGGATGTAGTGTTGGCGGAGGTCGACCGGGTCAGCAAGCTTATCCCCAACATCCCGGGCAAGCCAGTGACGATTAAAGACGCTCTCGAACAGGTGCCTGACCTGAAAGAGTTATATAACTCTACCGACTATCTGAAGGAATTGATTGATACGGCTTGCAAGATGGAAGGCGTAGTACGAAATGCCGGTACGCATGCTGCCGGGGTAATTATTACGGATAAACCATTGGTAGAATACGTACCGCTGCACCGGCCTACCAGCGGCTCGGAAGACTCTCCCATCAAGACCGTCGCTCAATTCGAAATGTCGGTAATCGCAAAGTTGGGCCTGCTCAAGGTCGATTTCCTGGGGTTGGTCACATTGACGGTCATGCAGCGCGCCTGCGATTTGATCGAAGCCCGGCATGGCATTCGTTATTCCCTGGATAACATCCCCACCGACGACCCCGAAATCTACCAGTTCTTGACCGCCGGGCATACCGCAGGAGTTTTCCAATTGGAAGGCACGGGCATGACGCGCTTCCTGGTACAGATGAAACCCAAGAACCTGGAAAACATTATCGCTATGGTGGCGTTATACCGTCCCGGTCCAATCGAGTTCATCCCTTCTTATATCAAGCGCATGCATGGCGAAGAGGCGGTAACCTTCCGGCATGCCTCTCTGAAACCCATCTTCAGCGATACGTTTGGCATTCCCATTTACCAGGAACAGATCATGTCGGCTGCCATGCGATTGGCGGGCTATTCGCCCTCGGAGGCTGATGACCTGCGCAGCGCAATCTCCAAGAAGAAAGCTGAATTGATCGCGAAACACCGTGAGAAATTCATCAAGGGCACAAGTGAGCATGGCATGGCCCGAGAAATTGGGGAAGCGATCTTCACGGATTGGGAAAATTTTGCCCGTTACGGCTTTAATAAATCACACGCCGCCGATTATGGCGTGATTGCCGTTCAAACGGCTTTCTTGAAAACGAAATACATGGTGGAGTTCATGACCGCCCTGCTCTCGGCTTCTAAGAATGAGGCTGAGAAGGTAGCTTTTTACGTGGTGGACTGCCACAGCATGGGGGTGGATGTGCTGGCGCCCAACGTAGATAACAGCGTGTGGGATTTCAACATCGAAGACCGGGTAGACAAACCGCCAGCGATCCGATTTGGGCTGGGGGCGATCAAGAACGTTGGCAATGGTCCGGTGGACCTGATCGTCAAAGCCCGCGCCGATGGGCCGTTCCGCGACCTGAACGATTTTGCCCACCGGGTGGATTTACGTACGGTCGGCAAGCGCTCGTTGGAATGCCTGATCCGGGTGGGGGCGATGGACCGTTTTGGCTCCCGCCGCGCCTTGTTGGAGGCGCTCGACCAGCTTATCTCGGTCAGCGCTTTGCACTTCCGCGCCGCCCAGACCGGGCAACTCAGCTTTTTTGGCTCAATCGAGGGGGTAGAAGAAGAGATCATCCTGCCGCAATCTACCGCAATCGACCAGCGCGAGCAGCTCGAATGGGAGCGTGAACTGTTGGGGCTGTACGTCTCCGACCACCCCCTTACGCCCTACCTCCCGGCGCTGCAGAAGAAGATCACGCACTGGTCGGCCCAGCTTGGGGAAACTGCTAATAAGGAAAAAGTGCTGGTCGCCGGTATGGTGACGCGCTTTCGCCGCATTCAGACCAAGAAAAAAGACTGGATGGGCTTTGTTACGATCGAGGATATCCAGGGTAGTATTGAACTGGTGCTCTTCCCGCGCGCCTGGAAGGAATTCGGCAGCCTGATCGAACCAGATGTGGTGATCAGCGCCGAAGGCCGTATAGATGCAACCAACGGTGACCCGAAAGTGCTGGTCGATAAAATCAAGATAGAAACAGTCGAGTCAGCCCCCGTTGAGGCGGCACAGCCTGCACAACCTGCCTGGTCTCCGAGTTTAGAGGATATGGAGGTCATCTATCAGGAAGAGCGACCGCAGGCCACCGACCTCCCTACGATTGCGCCTTCGCCGCATAAAGCCTCCGAAGCGGCGGATGATTGGGATGAGGGTGGGCCGCCGCCTCCTGAATTTCCGGACGATTGGTATTTATCCCAACCACCTGAAATGAGTCTCGGGAGGCCAGGCTCGCTTGGCGAACTGCCCCTGACAGCGACAACTGACTTCCCCGCGCCAGTAAAAGATCCGCCGCGTTTTAATGAAATACCCGCATCTGCAGCAAGGCGTGAACCTGTTGTTCAGCCAGTGCCTTCCCCACAGATAGCTGGTCTACCACCTGAACCACAGGCGCCGGTATTTGTGCCGGTATCTTACATTGTCCCACCGGCGGCGATTGGGGCTTTAGCTCGAGAAAGTGACATGCCGCGCATGATCACGGTGGTACTACGCTCGTCAGGCAATAAAGAACGCGATGCGCGCCGCCTGAAAGTCGTTTTCGGGATGATGATCTCTTCGCCTGGAAAAGACCGTTTCTCATTGATGGTTTTCGAACAAAGCAGCCGTTATATCCTGGAATTCCCCAATGAGACCACAGGGATTTCTCCCGAGCTGGTACGGCGCCTGTCTGCTGTGGTTGGCGAAGATAACCTGCGCATTGAGCTTATACGAATTCAATAGTTATTCTGCCTCGCGCAGGTGGGGGAAAAGCAGCACCTCACGGATCGAATGCTGGTCGGTCAGCAGCATCGTCAGGCGGTCCACGCCCATGCCAAACCCACCACAGGGCGGCATACCGTAAGACATGGCGCGCAGGTAATCCTCGTCCATCGGGTGACGCTCCTCGTCCTCGGCCTGGTATTCGCGGCCCATCTCCAGGAAGCGGGCTTCCTGATCGAGGGGGTCGTTCAGCTCGGTGAAGGCGTTGCATAATTCCATTCCGCCGACAAACCCTTCGAAACGTTCGACGGTGGTTGGGTCGCCCGGCTTGCTTTTGGCGAGCGGTGAAATATCTCTTGGGTAATCATACAGGAAGGTTGGTTGGATAAGGATCGGTTCGAGGAAATCGCCGAGCAGGCCGTCGATCAGCTTGCCGCGCGCCGTGCCGGGTTTGGGGTTCATTCCGCGCCCCCGCATGGCTTCATGCAGGCTCTCGTCGGTCGGATACAGGGCCAGGTCGATCCCAGTTGTCTCCATCAGGGCAAGGCGCAGGTCGACGCGTTTCCAGGGCGGGTTCAGGTTGATCTCGTGACCGTTGTATGTAATCAGACGCCTGCCGAGTACTTTATCGCAGACGAAGGCAAGCATCTCTTCGGTGAGCTGCATCACCTTCAAGTAATCGGCATAGGCCATGTAGAATTCGATCTGGGTGAATTCGGGGTTGTGCTTGTAGGATACCCCTTCGTTGCGGAAGTCGCGCCCGATCTCGTAAACCCGGTCGAGCATACCCACCAGCAGGCGTTTCAGGTAGAGTTCGAAGGATATGCGCAGGTACAGGTCCTGTTTGAGCTGGTTATGGTGGGTGACAAATGGTTTGGCAGCCGCTCCGCCGTAGATAGGTTGGAGGATGGGGGTTTCTACTTCCAGGAAATCGTGTTCGTCAAAGAACTGACGCACGGCTTTGACGATGGAAGCGCGCGTACGGAAGATCTGGCGCACTTCTGGGTTGACAGCCAGGTCAGCGTAGCGTTGGCGAAAGCGAGTTTCGGGGTCGCTTAGTGTGGCGTGGCGTACGATTTGCCCATCGACGACCTCATCCTTGGCCGCTGGCAGGGGAGTGATGGCTTTGGCGAGCATGCGAAAAGCAGCGACGCGCAGGGTGATCTCGCCGGTGCGTGTGCGGAATAATTCCCCATCGGCTTCGATAAAATCGGCCAAATCGAATTCTTCGGTAAGCTGGCGCATGGTCTCTTCCCCCAGGTCATTGATACGGAAGAAGAGTTGGATGCGCCCGCTGCCATCTTCAATGTGTGCGAAGATGATCTTGCCCATTGGGCGCATGGAGCGTAGCCGGCCGGCCAGGGTCACCTGCAGAGGTGTGGCGGCGGTGCCAGAGGATTCGACTTCGCTGAAAGCCTGAAGCGCAGCCTGGGTAGTGTGGGTAGGGTGGGCGCGGGTCGGATAAGGCTCTCGCCCGGTGCGGCGCAGGCTGAGGATTTTTTCAAGACGGATTTTTTCGAGGTCGTTGTATTCCATTTACCCTCCGTTATAAATAAAACGCCCCGCCCATAGTTTGCTGGGCGGGGCGCTAAATCTGCCCCGGATTATTCCAGCTTAAGGATTTGCACGACAAAAGATCCTGCCGGCGCTTCAACCTGTACTTTATCGCCGACTTTGTGGTTTAGCAGAGCTTTGCCGAGCGGTGACTCGTTGGAAATACGCCAAAGGCCCGGATTGGCTTCGGCTGCGCCGACGATCGTGTACGTTTCCTGCGGACTGCCTTCTTCCTGGATGGTCACTTTAGCGCCAACCTGAACGGCTTCGGTCACGACGGGGATATTTTCATCGATCACCCGCGCTGTCGCCAGCAGGATTTCTAACTCTTTAATGCGCCCTTCGACGAAAGCCTGTTCATTTTTAGCGGCTTCGTATTCGGCGTTCTCAATCAGCTCGCCGCCCTCCATGGCTTCATGCAGGCGGTTGGCGATTTCCTGGCGCTTGTAGGTGCGCAGGTAATCTAATTCGTCTTGTAACTTCTTGTAACCTTCACGAGTCAGGAATGAGGTTGGCATTATGAAATCCTTGAGAAGAAAATCAGGTTGTCAATGTCCGGCCCTGGTGTTGTGTTTTTAATTCTTAAAGAAACAAAAACCACTCCTTGAGGAGCGATTTCCATCATCTCACGTAATGGCCCTGGCAGGTTTTATATTTACGTGCCTATCATAACATAATTTTTTTCTGTTGACAAGTTTAATGGTGGGATTGTTAAACCAAAGTAGAAATGTCCCCTTTCACCAAAGTTAAAATGTCCCCTAGGAAAGGGACAAGAAAGTGGACAAACTATACACGATGAACGAGAAAGAAATCAAACGGTTAGGGATCATGACCCAACTTGAGAAGAAACAGGTTGGCCAACAGAAAGCTGCCGAACAATTAGGGATCAGTGTACGGCAGGTGAAACGGCTAAAGCGGGCCTATCAGGCAGATGGGGCAGCGGGATTGATCCACAAAAGCCGGGGCAAACCGAGCCACAACCAGCTCGACCCGGAAATGAAGCAGAAGGCCCTGGAGCTCATTTTGGAACGATATCGGGATTTTGGGCCGACCCTGGCCAGGGAGAAGTTAGTGGAAGTGCACGGATTGCGGATTTCGGATGAGCGAGTGCGCCAACTGATGTTGGCCGAAGGGATCTGGAAACCGAGGCGGAAACGTAAACTGCAGGTATTTCAAATGCGTCAGCGGCGAGCCTGTTTTGGCGAACTGGTGCAGATCGATGGCTCAGACTACAACTGGTTTGAAGAGCGGGGACCACGCTGCACGTTGTTGGTATTTGTGGATGATGCCACAGGAAAGCTGGTGGAATTGTGGTTTGTGGAGCATGAGAGCTTCTTTGGGTACTGTGAGGCTGCCAGGCACTATTTTGAGCGCTACGGCAAGCCAGGAGCGTTTTACAGCGATAAACATGGCATCTTTCACCTCAATACCCCCAAACTGACCCCTGGAGACGGCCTGACAGACTTCGGCAGAGCCATGCAGGAACTGGGGGTTCAGATCATCTGTGCCAATACCCCTCAGGCCAAAGGCCGGGTCGAACGCACCAACCAGACCCTGCAAGACCGCCTGACGAAGGAACTGAGACTGCTTGGCATCTCAACCCCCAAAGAAGCCAATCGTTGGCTGCCTGAGTTCATAGAGGAGTATAACCAGCGTTTTGCCACAACTCCCCGCAGCAACCTCAATGCTCATCGGCCCCTGACAACGACGGACAACCTCGACTGGATCTTGGTCCGGAAGACCCCCCGCATCCTTTCCAAGAACTTGACCCTCCAGTATCTCAAGACGATTTATCAAATCCAGGTGGACCGCCCTTCCTACGCCATGCGTAAAGCCCCGGTGACCGTTTTGGAGAACCCTCAAGGTGAGGTCACCATCTTGTACAAGAATAAATCCCTCCCGTTCAGCGTGTTTTATCAGCAACAAAAACAAGCCGAAGTGGTATCATCCAAATCGATTGATCTTGCCCTGCGCAATGCTTCCTATGCCCATAAACCAGCCCACGATCATCCCTGGCGTCGACCCTGGAAAGACAAGAAGGTCCCCTCAGATGGGGACATTCTTACTTTGTCAAAATAGGTGACATTTTAACTTTGGGCTAACAGTTTAATGGTGGGATTGTTAAACCAAAGTAGAAATGTCCCCTTTCACCAAAGTTAAAATGTCCCCTAGGAAAGGGACAAGAAAGTGGACAAACTATACACGATGAACGAGAAAGAAATCAAACGGTTAGGGATCATGACCCAACTTGAGAAGAAACAGGTTGGCCAACAGAAAGCTGCCGAACAATTAGGGATCAGTGTACGGCAGGTGAAACGGCTAAAGCGGGCCTATCAGGCAGATGGGGCAGCGGGATTGATCCACAAAAGCCGGGGCAAACCGAGCCACAACCAGCTCGACCCGGAAATGAAGCAGAAGGCCCTGGACCTCATTTTGGAACGATATCGGGATTTTGGGCCGACGCTGGCCAGGGAGAAGTTAGTGGAAGTGCACGGATTGCGGATTTCGGATGAGCGAGTGCGCCAACTGATGCTGGCCGAAGGGATCTGGAAACCGAGGCGGAAACGTAAACTGCAGGTATTTCAAATGCGTCAGCGGCGAGCCTGTTTTGGCGAACTGGTGCAGATGGATGGCTCAGACTACCACTGGTTTGAAGAGCGGGGACCCCGCTGCACGTTGTTGGTATTTGTGGATGATGCCACAGGAAAGCTGGTGGAATTGTGGTTTGTGGAGCATGAGAGCTTCTTTGGGTACTGTGAGGCTGCCAGGCACTATTTTGAGCGCTACGGCAAGCCAGGAGCGTTTTACAGCGATAAACATGGCATCTTTCACCTCAATACCCCCAAACTGACCCCTGGAGACGGCCTGACAGACTTCGGCAGAGCCATGCAGGAACTGGGGGTTCAGATCATCTGTGCCAATACCCCTCAGGCCAAAGGCCGGGTCGAACGCACCAACCAGACCCTGCCAGACCGCCTGACGAAGGAACTGAGACTGCTTGGCATCTCAACCCCCAAAGAAGCCAATCGTTGGCTGCCTGAGTTCATGGAGGAGTATAACCAGCGTTTTGCCACAACTCCCCGCAGCAACCTCAATGCTCATCGGCCCCTGACAACGACGGACAACCTCGACTGGATCTTGGTCCGGAAGACCCCCCGCATCCTTTCCAAGAACTTGACCCTCCAGTATCTCAAGACGATTTATCAAATCCAGGTGGACCGCCCTTCCTACGCCATGCGTAAAGCCCCGGTGACCGTTTTGGAGAACCCTCAAGGTGAGGTCACCATCTTGTACAAGAATAAATCCCTCCCGTTCAGCGTGTTTTATCAGCAACAAAAACAAGCCGAAGTGGTATCATCCAAATCGATTGATCTTGCCCTGCGCAATGCTTCCTATGCCCATAAACCAGCACCCGATCATCCCTGGCGTCGACCCTGGAAAGACAAGAAGGTCCCCTCAGATGGGGACATTCTTACTTTGTCAAAATAGGTGACATTTTAACTTTGGGCTAACAGTTTAATGGTGGGATAGAAAAACCTTGCGTAGCGCCAGTACCGCCTGCGAGACGCAAGCTTTAGTACGAAAAACGGGAGGGAAGTGCGCCGCCCGCTGCTATTCGACGTATAATAAGGTCAACGAGGTGGAAATATGGCTGATGATCTCTTCAAGCGCAGTGTTCAGATCATTCTCAAGAACCAGGCGCCATCAGGCGCGTATATAGCCTCACCTAATTTTCCTACCTATGCTTACTGCTGGCTGCGGGATGGCACGTACATCGCCCACGCCATGGACCGGGCCGGGCATCCTGAAAGTGCGGCGGCTTTTTTTCGCTGGGTTGACTGGACGATCAAGCGTTATGCCGGCAAGGTTGAAAGGGTGGTAGCCTACCAGGAGACCCGACGGCCCCTGGATACCAACGAATTCCTGCACACTCGCTATAACCTGGACGGTTCCGAGGTGACGGCAGTGGAGTGGAGCAATTTCCAGATTGACGGCTACGGCACCTGGTTGTGGGGATTGGTAGAGCATGCCAACCGCACCGGGAGGCGCAGCTTCCTGCTGGAGTTGTCCGAAAGCGTGCGTCTGACGGTGCGTTACCTGGCAGCCGTCTGGTGTCTTCCCAACAGCGATTGTTGGGAAGAACACCCCGAATACCAGCATCCTTATTCCCTGGCGGCTGTGTTTGGCGGGCTGCAAGCGGCGCTGCGGCTGGCCGAAATGGGGGTGGAAGGCCTGCCGATAGAGGAAATTACGGACACTGCCCAGGCTGTGCGCCAGTTTGTAATGCAATATGGGGTGAAGAACGGCCGCTTGATGAAGCACATCCGCCCGGTGGAAGCCGGTGAAAACGACCACGACGACTATTCAGAAGGGGTGGATGCCAGCCTGCTTGGCGCCTGTACGCCGTATGGATTGTTGTCACCCCAGGACCCCATCTGGCAGGCGACCCTGGAAAAGATTGAGCACGATCTGCACCGCCCGGACGGTGGAGTATATCGTTACCTCGGCGATACTTATTATGGAGGCGGGGAATGGATATTGCTGGCAGGCTGGTTGGGCTGGAACTACGTCGAGAACGGGCAGCCGGGTAAGGCTCTGCAACTATTGGAATGGATTGAAGAGCAGGCCGGGAATGACGGTAGCCTGCCTGAACAAATTTCCCGCCACACCCTTTCGCCGGGCTATTTGCCAGAATGGGAGCAACGCTGGGGGCCGGTGGCCAATCCCTTGCTGTGGTCACACGCCAAGTACCTGATCTTACGCGACGTTTTGAAATCTTGATTATTCGGTTGAAGACAAATCTTGATCGGAGGAGGGATGCGATGAAAAAGCAGAGGTGGTCGATCTATATGGCGATCTTCTTAACGCTCACCCTGTTGTTGTCCGGCTGCGCGCCAAAGGCTAGCCAGGTGACGACAATAGCCGGCGGTACGCGCGGCTTTGCAGATGGCAAGGGTGACGCAGCCCAGTTCGACACGCCGGATGGTGTTGCAGTTGGCGCGGATGGGACCCTGTATGTGGCGATTTTTCCAACCACCGCATCCGCAAAATCGCTCCGGATGGTACTGTCAATACGCTGGTCGGTTCCGGGAAGAGCGGTTACCAGGACGGGCCCGCCGCGACGGTCAAAATCAGCTCTCCATCCGGCATTGCTATCAATGCCACAAACATACTGGTTTTTGCCGACAGCGCTATGATGGACCCACACCCCGGGTATATTCGCCTGGTCACAATGGACGGGACGGTGAAAACACTGGCGGGCGGCTCATCGGCAGGCAGCGTGGATGCCAAAGGAACCAACGCTTTCTTCCGCACTCCGATCAGCGTTGCTATCGATAAAGATGGCAATGTCTACGTGGCGGATACCAACAATTACCGCATTCGCAAGATTACCCCGGATGGGACAGTGACCACCTTTGCCGGTGTGGCCGGGTCTAATCTGTCTAGCGGGTATACCGACGGGCCGGCCGCCCAGGCGCAGTTCAACAGTCCCGGGGCGGTAGCGGTGGACGGGGCTGGCAATGTCTACGTGGCGGATACCGGCAATGACTGCATCCGGAAGATCACACCTGACGGCCAGGTAATCACTCTGGCCGGGTCTCCTACTCCAGGTTTTGCGGATGGGAAAGGTAAGGCGGCCCAGTTCAACTACCCGAATGGAGTGGCAGTCGACGCAGCCGGCAACGTTTACGTAGCCGATACGGCCAACCACCGCATCTGCAAAATTACACCGGATGGCACAGTCACCACCCTGGCCGGAAGCGGTCAGCCGGGCGATGTGGATGGGCCGGCTGGGGAGGCCCAGTTCCGCCTGCCGCAGGCCCTGGCAGGGGATAGCAAGGGTATAGTTTATGTGGCCGATACCGGCAACAATGCCATCCGCAAGATTACACCTTAGAATTTCTAAACAGGACCACATAAATATTTTGGAATGGACTTGTGGCTCATTGGGATTTACCGTGGAAGGTCCCAGATTTTGTGGTGTCATGACACCACAAAATCTGGGAGTTCACAACGGCTATCCCAGAGAATCGAACTTATCGCACCTCTAAAAATTTTCCTTTGTGGTAAAATGTTCTATTTGAATGCCCAGAGCATACAACCTCAAATTCAAGGGGTTACCGAATATTTCAATTATTTTAGGAGGACTGCATGGTAACGAAAAAATGGGTTTATTTGTTCAATGAATTAGACCAGGCGGATAAATACGTGGGTGGCAGTTGGGATGGAGTACGCGGGTTGCTGGGTGGCAAAGGCGCTAACCTGGCTGAAATGACGCGCATAGGTTGCCCTGTCCCGCCATTCTTTACGGTCACCACCGAAGCGTGCAATTATTATTCTGCTCACAATAAATTTCCCGGGGGAATGTGGGACGAAATGCTGGCCGCTCTGGCGCAAGTCGAGACTGTGTCAGGAAAGAAATTCGGCGACCCGAAGAATCCGCTGTTAGTTTCTTGCCGCTCAGGCGCCAAGTTCTCGATGCCAGGTATGATGGATACCGTCCTGAATATCGGGCTGAACGACGAGACAGCCAAGGGCATGGTCGCGCTGACCAACAACGAACGCTTCGTCTACGACTCGTACCGCCGACTGATCCAGATGTTCGGTTCGGTAGTGCTGGGAATGCCGGATAAGGCTTTCGAGGAGGTTCTGGATTCATTCAAGGCAGGAAAAGACGCCAAGATGGATACCGATCTTTCCGCGGCTGACTTGAAGGACCTGGTGGTGAAATACAAGGGCGTGGTGAAGAAACATTTGGGCCACGATTTCCCGCAGGATCCTTTCGATCAAATGCGGTTGGCAACCGTGGCGGTTTTCGGTTCCTGGATGGGTAAACGCGCCATTGATTATCGCCGCGCCACCAATATCCCGGATGACCTGGGTACAGCAGTCAGTATTGTCACCATGGTCTTCGGCAACATGGGCTGGGACTCTGGCACGGGTGTGGCCTTTACCCGCAACCCTTCGACTGGTGAGAAAAAACTGTACGGCGAATACTTGCTGAATGCCCAAGGTGAAGACGTGGTGGCTGGTATCCGCAACACGGATCCAATCGACCGAATGGGCGAAAAGCTTCCGGAGGCCTACAAGCAGTTCCTTGAGATTGTGGACAAACTCGAGAAGCATTACAACAACATGCAGGATGTTGAGTTCACCATCGAACGTGGCCGCCTGTGGATGCTGCAAACCCGCGATGGCAAACGCACCGCCCGGGCTGAAATCAAGATCGCTGTCGATATGGCCAATGAGGGCCTGATCGACAAGGAAAAAGCGGTCACGCGTGTAACTCCTGCCCAGGTGGACACCATGCTCCACCCTCAGTTCAACGATAAGACTATGAAAGAAGCCCGCTCAGGCAAATCGCCTGTTTGGCAAAGGCGTAAATGCATCGCCGGGCGCGGCAGTCGGCCAGGCTTACTTTGACGCTGACACGGCTGAGAAGATGGCCAAGGAACACAAACTGGATGTCATCATGGTGCGTCCTTTCACCAAACCGGACGACGTACATGGCATGCTGGCCTCCAAAGGCATCGTCACCAGCGAAGGCGGAGCTACTTCACACGCTGCGGTGGTTGCTCGCCAGTTTGGCGTGCCCTGTGTGGTGGGTGCTTCCGCAATCCGCATCGATGTGGATAAACGGCAGATGGCCGCCGGCGGCGTGGTGGTCAAGGAAGGTGATTGGATTTCATTAGATGGCACGACTGGCGAAGTATTCATTGGCAAGCTGGATCTGACTGTCGCCGACATCGAACAGCAGACTGACCTGTTGACCCTGTTAACCTGGGCCGATAAAATTGCCCGTTTACAGGTGTGGGCCAACTCGGATTATCCCAAGGATGCCCGCCGCGCCCGCGCTTACGGCGCCAAAGGCATTGGCCTGTGTCGCACTGAGCACATGTTCTTCGAGACCGAGCGCCTGCCCATCGTGCAACGCATGATCCTGGCTGAGACGATTGAAGAACGTGTGGCTGCCCTGGATGAGCTGCTGCCCTACCAGCGCGCCGATTTCGATGGCCTTTTCGAAGCCATGGATGGCTATCCGGTCATCATCCGCTTGATCGATCCTCCCCTGCACGAGTTCATGCCGGATGAGGAAAAGCTCTTCGAAGAAGTGATTATAATGCGGGTGAAGGGTGAGACCAAGGGCCTGACTGAAAAAGAAAAGCTGTTGGCCAGCATCCGCTCCATGCATGAAAGCAACCCGATGATGGGTCTGCGCGGGGTGCGCCTGAGCATCTACATGCCGCAGATCGTCGAAATGCAGGTGCGCGGCATTTTTGAAGCTGCCGCCGACTGCACCAAGCGCGGTATCAAGGTTCATCCGGAAGTCATGATCCCCCTGACCGGCACGTACAAAGAGCTGGAGTGGATTCAGCCTCGCCTGATCAAAATTGCCAAGAAAGTCATGGAAGAAAAAGGGTATTACTTTCCCCTACAAGTTTGGCACGATGATCGAAATCCCGCGGGCTGCCGTGACGGCCGGTGAAATTGCCAAGAGCGCCGAGTTCTTCTCCTTTGGCACCAACGACCTGACCCAGATGACCTTCGGTTACAGCCGGGATGATGCCGAACGCAACTTCCTGGTGAAGTATGTCGAGGAAGGTATTCTTCCCAGGAACCCGTTCCAGACCATCGACCGCGATGGCGTTGGCAAGCTGATGCGCATGGCTGTTGAGGATGGTCGCAAGACCCGCCCGAGCCTGGAAGTGGGTATCTGTGGTGAACATGGCGGTGATCCAGACTCAATCGAGTTCTGCCACATCATTGGCCAGAATTACGTGAGCTGCTCGCCGTTCCGTGTGCCGGTTGCCCGCCTGGCCGCTGCGCATGCCGCCATCAAGCATTCCAAGGGCCTCGAAGTCGACAAATAAAGGTATTTCTGAAACAGATAACAGGGGCAACGTTGAAGCTGCCCCTGTTTGATTCCGATGGATTTATACCCTGATCAATCTGGTGCAAGCTTATATCATTTCCACCAGCCGTATCATTCTGGCCTGGGCGGGCGATCACCTGATGCCGGAACGGTTGCCTGAAGTCTGGAAGAGTGAGATTACCTTAGCGCTGGCAATTAGCGCCGCTTTATCCAGCAAATATGGCAAACCCATACCGTGGAGGATGGTGCGTGAGGCATTGGACGGGGCTTTCCAGGCTCATTACCTGGAACGTACTATAGATTCCAAGCCCTGGCCATGCGATTATGGCGATGAGCAATGGATAAAAGTACGTATTCCAAAGGCCCCACCTCCCCCGCCTCCGCCTCCACCGCCAATCGGCAAGTGGGTTGCCGAAGCTGATTTACAGCCCAGCCAGATTCAGGATCTGGCGGAAGCAATGGGTGATTTGCTCAAAGCGGCCGTGGGGTATGAGATAAATTTCCACTTACGCATCGAACTGGATCGAAACGTGCCCAAGGAAGTAGTCAATAAGGTAAACGAATTGCTTTCAGATGTGGACAATGGTCTGGATCTGAAATAAAAAACTCTTGACCTTCGATCTAGATGTCATGGGTTTACCCTATTAATCTCGCCCTGTAATTTGGGGATGAAATGGCCATAAATATTTGGTATTGCGGTCATTTCTTAATACATTGCCCGGCATGATGTCACTTAAGACCCCATCACCGAACAATATCAGTGATGAATGGCAGGTGTCTCAGAACTGAGGTTCGGACGTAAAAATTTTCTGCTTGACAAAGGCAAAAATAAATGCTATTATTATTGAAACGTTTTAGTAATAACGTTTTAGTGTGAACGTTACATCAAATTCACTTCCCTAAACACCTCCTGTTGTCAGTATGAATGTCCTGCAATGGCCAAACACTCGACCCTTCGTGATGTTGCTAAACTTGCCAGCGTCTCCATGGCGACGGTTTCACTCGTCGTCAATAATTACCCGAGCGGAAATATTGCCATCAGTGGAGAGACTCGCCAACGGGTTTTAGCGGCGGTTGAACAGCTTGGTTATCTGCCCAACCTGGCAGCCCGCAGTCTGCGCACCAGCCGCACGCAATTCCTGGCAGTTATGGTCCACGATCTGACCAATGCCTTTTTCCCTTATTTCATACGGGGCGCCCAACTGGTAGCCGAAGGTTATGGGTATCATATCCTGGTCTATGATTGTATTTATGACCGGACGCGTGAAAAAACCTTCATCGGTTCAGTGCTCCAGCGCCGTGTCGATGGGGTGATCAGTGTAGTGTACAAAGCAAAGCCTGAAGTAATGGAGCCATTGCTGCAGGCTCACATCCCTGTGGTCACCATTGGCCCAGAATATCCCAATTGCGACTCGGTTACTGTTCCGGATAAAAATTTAACGCGCGAAATTGTTGCCTACCTGGTAAAACAAGGGCATACCCGTATTGCTCACCTGACTGGCCAAGAAACTATTCCGGTGGGATGGCTTCGCATGGAAGGTTACCGGGCAGGTCTGGTAGAAGCAGGGTTATCATTCGATGAATCGTTGATCTGCCGCGGTAACTTCAGTCGGGTTGGGGTAGAAGAAGTGCTTGTCCCTTTGTTTGCTAAAGAGAACCGCCAGGGACACCCTACCGCACTAGTATCATGCAATGACGTGATGGCGATTGAGGCCATCCAGGTTCTCAAACATTGGGGTTACCGCATACCCGAAGATGTTTCCGTCACCGGTTTTGATAACACTCCTGTAGGGCAATACATGTGTCCCTCGTTAACCACTATCGACAACACCCCGGAACTGATGGGACAGAAGGCGGTAGAACTGCTGCTCAATCGCTTTTACATAGAGCAAAGCTATGAACCACAAAGAATTCGATTACCAGGGAAGCTGATTCTACGCCAGAGCACAGAAGTCTCGCTAATAAAAAATTCTATTGGGGTAAAAGGAGGAGCGATCGAATAATAGATAAGAACCAGAGTTTTTTTATTTCATGTAGCTGTTCTGGCAACATACAAGAATATGCTGCCAGGTTTAGGGAAATCCACAATCACAGTAAGGCAAGGAGAATAAGATATGTCTCACAAAGGTCGCAAAATATCACGTCGTGATATGTTAAAGCTGATTGGGGTCAGTGCAGCTGGCGCTGTACTGACTGCATGTGCCCCTGCGACATCCGCAGCCCCCGCAGTGCCAACAGCATCACAAGCTGCAGCAATCCCCACAGTTGCCCCTACGACTACTCCACCCGCAAGTCTGTCGACCAAAAAGCTAAGTATGCTCTCGCACTCCAGTCCGCAGACAGAGAGTTATCGTCGTACAGCTGGTATTTTCAAACAGACCACAGGGGTCGAAATCGTTATTACGGAATGTCCCTTCAATGATCTACAACCCAAGATGATGACCGAACTCCTAGCTGGGACAGGAAAGTATGATCTTTTAGATATAACCAATGCCATGCTATATCCAGCCGGGAATTATCTGGATGACTTGACCGACATGTTTACCCCAGATCTCATGAAGGATCTTCCACCATCGGGGGTTGAACACGTACGCGATCTAAATGAGGTACTGAAGGGTATGCCAACATTAAGTTCGTTACCGGCCAACTTCTACCGCACCGATATTTTAGACCCTAAAGGCTTGAAGCCACCGACTACCTGGGATGAGTTTGTTAACGTTTGCAAAGAAACTACTATCGAAGCCACCGGCGATAAGCCAAAAGTTTGGGGCGCATTAATTGAAGCTAGCGCAAAAGCAGTTCAACCAGCGGTGAAATTGGTTGGATGGTTCTATCAAAATGGCGGCGCGATTCAGGATGCCAATCACAAACCTACGTTTAATTTGGATGCCAATGTGGAAGCGCTACAGTTTGTCGTCGATTTGATTCAAAAGCACAAGGTAGCTCCACCTGAAAGCTCCGAGATGACCTACGAAGATATTCATAATATGTTTATGCAAGGTCGCGGCGCTACAGCAATTAATTGGCAGTATATGGTTAGTCTGGCGAACACTTCGGACCAATCCGTGGTCAAGGGTAAATTTGCAGTAGCACCCGTACCGGCTGGCAAGACAAAAGGTGTCAACATAGATCACTGGGCGTTGGTTATACCTAAGGATTCGAAAAACAAAGATATTGCTCGCAAATATATTGAATTGGTGATGACTAAAGATCGCCAGCAAGACCTATTGGTTTCCGAAGGCCTGGTTGCCCGGTTGTCGGCCATGGATCCAAATGATCCCAAGGTGAAACAGATCAACCCGTTCATCGACGCCTGGATTGAAGAGATGAAGTGGGCTACACCGCAGCCAAAGTGGGAGAAACTCAATGACGCCTGGGCGCGCTTATCCGTCGCTATGAACGAGGCTGTTACACTCACTATGACCCCCAAAGAGGCACTGGATCAGGCACAAATTGAAATTGCGGCTTTGGTTGGAGGATAATTTTACCTTTCTTGGATAGTAAAAGGTGGCATCCTCCTCGGTCATACTGCTGGATGCCACCTGCTGTTAGTCTATTATTGGCAATGTAATAAATAAGAGAAAAAAAATGGCCTCGAATTCTACTTTTTCAAACCCAGGGATATCTTCGGAACCGGTTAAAGAACGGCGTCAGAGTACACATGGCCTGTTCGGTATTCGCCGTGACCATTGGCTTGGTTACCTTTTGATCACACCTGCGGCTGTGATAATTGGAATTATCCTAATATATCCTACGTTCTTTAATTTTTTAATTTCAGTACGTAAATGGTCGTGGTCCACCCCAATTACGGCACCTAAACCGTTTGTCGGGTTGGAAAACTTCATTACCTTATTCAACGCACCGAGATTCTGGAATGCATTGAAAATCAGCCTTTTACTGCTACTCTTTGCGTTGATCCTAGAGTATGTTTTAGGTCTAGGCCTGGCACTCTTAATTAACGAGCAGGTTAAGGGCTTCAAAATATTCCGAACCATTTTTATCCTGCCTATGATTCTGGCACCAATTGTCGTCGGTATCCAATGGCGTTATCTACTTTCGGGCAATTTTGGCGTGGTGAATTATTTCTTGTCCTGGTTAGGCTTACATCCTCCTAGTTGGTTATCTGATCCACATTTCACCTTAGGTACAATTGTTGTCGCGGATACTTGGATGTACCTGCCCTTTGTGGCGCTGATCCTATTAGCAGGACTCCAGCAAATTCCGAGAGAGCTCTATGAAGCAGCTGAGGTTGATGGCGCTAACGCCATTGCCAAGTTTCAAAATATCACTTTCCCGGCTCTGATACCTGCTACTATAATGGTGCTGTTAATGCGTGGAACAGAAATTTTCCGCGCTTTTGATGTGGTATATATTATGACCGGAGGTGGACCTGGTCGCAGCACCGAAGTGTTAGGGATGATGTTGTATAAAACTGCCTTTAGCGAGGGTAACCAAGGTATGGCAGCTGCGCTGGCAGTTGTGATCGGCTCGGTTGGGATGTTGCTAGGCATATTATTTATTCGCACGATTCGAACGGACCAAGGGGTCTTCTAAAAAGAAAGAACCTAATATGACTACCACCATAAAAAAGGGTCTGAACAATTCCTGGAATCCTATAGAGCATTTCGTATATTCGATCCGGCGAATGCCGCTTTACTTGATTCTAACCGGACTGGCACTTATCGACCTTTTTCCTGTGGTCTGGATCGGTGTGAACTCTTTTAAAACCCAAGGCGAAATTTTTCATTATCCCCCCACCTTTCTACCCCAAGATTTTACATTGGGAAATTACAATGAAGCGCTCGCACTCTTACCACCTGGACAGCAGCCGCTTTCAGAGATTCCGGTTGGTCTGAGCAACTCCTTGGTAATTGCGACCTGTTCAACCGTTCTTATCTTGGTCTTTGGCTCTCTAGCAGGTTTTGCATTTGCTCGTGTTCCTTTTCCAGGCAAGAATGCAATATTCCTCATCCTGCTCTGTTTAAGAGTACTTCCTGCGTTAGTATTGGTGGTACCTCTCTTCTTGATGGCCACCATAACTAAAACCATCGATACAAAATTTTTCTTGGTCATTGTCTACACGGCTTTCAACTTGCCTCTGGCTATCTGGCTCCTGACCACCTTTTTTCGGGAGGTTCCATCCGAACTGGAAGACGCCGCACTTATGGATGGTTGTTCAAAATGGACAGCTCTGTTTTATATCTATATTCCCCTTTCCCGGCCGGCATTGGCAACTGTTGCCATCCTTTCTTTCATGGCTTCTTGGAATGAGTTTCTATTGGCGGTCATTCTTACAAACTCAATAGCAGCGAAAACTGCCCCAGTGGCTTTGGCATCCATGCAAGCAGCTTTCCAAACGCGCTGGGCAATCATGACCGCCGGGGCAGTGATCGAATGCCTGCCGGCAGTCGCGTTGGTACTGATCGCCCAGCAGCACATCCTGCAGGGCTTGACCATGGGAGCGGTCAAAGGATGATCGTATCTTCTTTTAACTGCTTAGGCTAATACCTTCGCAGTTAAGCTCAAATTGCGGTTCAAGGCTGAATAGTTACCCTCTTTAAGAGATAAACTATGAAAAAAATTATCCTGGACACGGATATAGGTACCGACGTAGATGATGCTATGGCGCTCTCGCTAGCTGCCCTATGCCCCGACTTCGAAATCCTGGGTGTAACCACCGTGCATGCCGATGCCCCCTTGCGTGCGCGCATCGCCCGTGAGTTGCTCGAGCTGGCCGGGCGCCATAAGGTGCCGGTGATCGCTGGCTCCAGTCTACCATTGCGCATGCCCCTGCCAGAGAACTTTACCTGGATGCCGCGCCTGCGCGGTCATGAAGGAGTTGGCATCTTGAAGGGAGAGGAATTATTGCCCAGCGCCAATCCAAATGCCACGGCCGACGACGCAGCCCATTTCATCATCGAGCAGGCCACCCGGTGCCCCGGCGAAGTCTCGCTCATCACCATCGGTATGATGACCAACGTTGGTCGCGCCCTGCAGCTTGAACCCCGGCTAGCTGATTGGATCAACGACCTTACCCTGATGGGCGGTTTGATCTATCCTGAGAAGTTCCCCTTCCCGCCCATGCTCGAAACCAACCTCAACGCCGACCCGGAAGGTAGCCGTCTAGTGTTTGCTTCGGGTATCCCACTGACCATTGTACCTATTGAGATCACTACCCAGGTTTTCCTGACTCCCGCACAGCGCCAACAGATGCTTGAATGGAAAAAGCCGCTGGCAACCACACTGGTGATACTGATGGAGAAAATGTTCGAGGGCATGGCAACCATATCCGCCGAGGCCGGTTTGTCCGACGATTTTTACCAGGGGCGCACTTTCATGCATGATCCACTGGCAGTCTATACCGCCATGGCACGGCGCCACGTCAACCTGCGCCGCATGCACGTAGCTTACGAGGTAATCGACAACGTGGTGCGCACTATACCGCATTTTGATCGGGCTCCCAATTGCTGGGTATGCACCGCGGTGGATGCGCCGGCATTTGTCGAGTTCTGGCTGAATAAGATTCACAGTGGGTAACCCTGTGTTACTTGTGAAAAAAATATACCTCAATAAACCACACTATCCAGGAGTTTGTAATGAAGGTTCCGTTTATTTACGATTGGGAAAAGAACAAATTTTGGAAAGACACGAACGCATCTCTCCACCACGGCCAGGAAGGGATTCTTTCCAGCGTTCCCTGCACTTTTGACGAACAAGCCGGAGTATGGCAGCAGGCATGCTCGACCGAGTGCAGCACGCTTCCAACTTTCCTGCAAAACAAATTCACCGTGGCGGATGTAACTGACCACGGCTTGGGCATTTACCCCATCCTGCTGAATGGGCGTTACTTCCTGAGAGTGGTTTTCTATATAAAAACAGGCAACGAGACCTTCTGCACGCACGACCTGGGCGATGTTGAAGGCGCAGCGGATGCGATAACCGACCGCCAGTTTTCCCACGGCCCCGGTTGGGCAACCTTGGCTAGTAGTACACCCAAAGGGCTGCATTACGAAGTACGCACCTACCTGCCCCAGACTTTTCCCCTCGTGGTGATGGAAGTTTCCGTAAGCGGCGACAGCCTGGAAGGGCTGCTGGAGATCAAGCCGGAAATCGTGTGGATGCCGGGCGACGCTCCCATCCAAGCGCGGCCTGGCTTCCTCTGGCTTGAACCGCAAGAAGCTTCGCTGCCAGACGAGTATTTTTCGCGCAACAATTCAGCCCCAACCGATCCGCCGCGCTCACCGGAGATTAAACTGGCCGGATTGGCAGTGGCACTGGCGGTACCAGGGGCGCAAACTATGGGTTTCAAGCAGATATCCCTGGCTGGAAAGAGCAGCCTGCTGTTGGCTGACCGGCGATTTGCAGCCAGTGAGGTGGAGCTCATCAATTTGCCCATAGTAAAGGTACAGGCTGCTGGCAGCCGAGCTCATTTTTCATTGGTCGTTGGAGTCTGCGAGACCCCGGCTGAATTTTCTAAGTTTTATGAAACATGGCTCTCCAATTCGGCAAGCGGGCACCTGCCCGAAAAAGACTACTGGACTGGTGTGCAGCAAAGGCTGTCGTTCAACATTCCGGATAAGGCTATCCAGCACCAGGCGCGCTTCAGCCTGCATAACAGCCTGTTTTCACGCAGCATCACCAGCAACGGGCGTACGCTGTTCATCCACGGGCGGCGGGACCGTGGCTACTCCGACTGTGCTAAAATCCACCAGACCTACCAACTTCATTTCGCTGCCCTAGCGGCCGGCGAGACCACCAGCGTGCGCCAGGAGCTGATGTCGTTTTCCGCTGTACAGGATAAGAACGGCGGCATCCAGCGCCAGCTTAGCCCGCGCAGCGGCTGGCATCCGTACGTCGGTACGTACAACAATACTAACTACCTGCTTGCCATTTACCGCTACCTGTGCTGGAGTGGGGATTTTGCCTTTCTCGATGAAAAGGTAGAAAGCCTGGTAGAGCCCGACGACCGCCAACCGGTGCTAAACCATGCCTTGTGTGCGGCCAAATGGCTGCTCAATAACAGCTGGCAGGGTGTCATCGCCCCGTGCGGCTGGGTAGATGCCTGGCCGGCTGGCGTAAAGGCCAACTCGCAAGCCAGCCTGGCCACCTGCATGGCGTTCAACCGACTGGCGCAAATCTGCGAATACCGCGAGCATGACAAAGAGGCGCACGATCTTTACCGGGCGGCACAAGAGCTGGAAAAGAACACCCGCGATATCTTTTTCAACCCGCAGAACGGGTTGTATTCCGAATACCTCTTCGAAGACGGTTCAATCGAGGGGGGTAATGACACAGATTTTTACAGTATCACCCAGGTTTGGGCTGTTCTGGCTGGCATGGCTCAAGACCAGCGAGGTATGGATCTGACGCGGGAAATCTGCCTGAAGCGCGGTATCGTCATAAATCCCGAGACGATAGCAGAAACCGCCTACCTGACCAAATTCCAGGATGATTACAACCAGCTTCCGGTAGATAGAAATGTTACCTGGGCCCTGGCTACCTGGCCGGAGCTGACCCACCTGTATGCACTGGCTGAAATCAAGCTCGGACGCCCCGACCTAGCATTGGATGCAGTCTTGAGACAACTGCCGGAGTCAAACCATTCGATAAACCCCTTCGCGGCGCCCTTTTTTTATCCTGAGAAGTACATTGCACCGTTCACCGTGCCCTGGCTGTGCACCTGGGCCGGCGACCCAACGCTGATCGAGGTACTATTGGAAGGCTTTTTTGGCGTTCAGCCTGACCTGCAACATCTGAATATCAACCCGCATATCCCAGCGGCCTGGAAAGGCGCTGGCAAGGTCGGCGCCAGCTTCTGCTGGCGAGGCGCGCAATACGAGCTAGTCGTCGATCCAGCAGCACCGGCTCCTGGCAACACCAAACTGAGAGAGATAAAATAATTCAAAGGCAAGCGTCATATCTGTCATGCAGAAAAACAACACCTACCTGTACAAGCGCGCCCTGAAACTAATCATCGACTTGGCTGCGGCCTGCCGTAATACCGACGAATTCGTCGAGTGGTTTTATGACCGCCTGCTGGATTGGACCTGGCCCTGCTAAGATACCAGTAAATTCTGGAATTACAGCGGTTCAACCCTGGAGGTCCTGCCCATCACCACG
>CAWFZT010000013.1:0-178570 GCA_963820415.1 uncultured Chloroflexia bacterium
TTGGTTTTTCGCAAAGGACATGCGCACCCGCCTTTAGCGCTGGAATGGCTCATTGGTTATGGTAAACATTCGGCGTGCATACTGAAACGATATCCGGTTTTAAGTCTCCAACATTGCCTGAGGGTCGCTGTACCAACGGGGAATTTGATAGCGGGTGGCGGTCTCCTGGGCAGCTGAAGGACGAATATCAGCAACACCGACAAGGTCCACATCATTTTTGAGGTCTTTCCAGGCTGGGATGTGGGCCGCATTGGCAATCATGCCTGTCCCAATAACGGCAACTCGATAGATCTTTTTGTCCATAGATGCTCCGTTAACATGTTGAATAGGGATTGGCTATTTAGATTCCAGGTTAGCTGCAGCAGTTAATCCCACAATACCTGCTTCGATTATAACCAGATTTTATCATTTCAATTGGGTCTATCTGAGATAGTTTTCTTTATTTTTAACCTCTATATCCTTCGATCATATGCTTGGAGAATCAGTTTTCAATCGGGCAAGTTCGTCACCAGGCACCAAGGTTCATCTTCGCCAATCGCCCAATGCACCACCAAGTTTACCGGATAGATTTCAATCTCCGCCAGCAAACCCTGGCCCAACCAGCGAATATGCCCAGGCTTTTTCAACCAACTCCAAAAATTATGCCATCCGGTTACCTGCTCCAGACACACGTTAACGAATGTTTTCTGGCGCAAAACGTAGTCCCAACCCGACTGGTCCAACTAGCGCAGTGCCTCTACCGGCCCAAATTCGCTGTCACCCACCAGCAACACCGCAATGCCTTTCGGCAGCAAGCTGCTACATACCTCAACAACGCCAGTTGTGTCGCCCCATTACTATGCCCGCGCACATGCTCGACCCACGTCCAGGCAATAGGTACGGCGCGACAACGGTGGGCCAAACTGATCATCAGCAGTTGGTGCGCAAAGCCAACCTTACTGCCATTCTCGATCAACCTGATCTGTTGCCCTTGTTTCGTCTGACTTTCGATCCACTGCCTGGCAATCGGTTCATACCATTCCCGCACCACAATGGCAGGGTTGGCCAATTTGATATATTCCAATTAACAGCCAGGTAAAGTTGCGTACTTGTGTTATTCGCTTCCCCGCTAGAATTTTTATTTATTCAGAGTGCTAATCCTGTGCATAGCGCTGACATTTTGCTCGTATAAATCACGATAAAGCTGGTAATAAGGTTCGTAGCGGGAATGACGTTCATCATCCGGGTTGAGCGTTTGGGCTGAGCTCAGCCAGCGCGAAATTTCGCTGGTATTGGAAAAAAGTCCCGCTCCAATTCCGGCCAGGAAGGCATCTCCATAACAGGCGCCAATCTGCTGGGCCGGGATCACCTGGGTAATCCCGGCAATGTCGCAGACATCTCCATCCACGGCCGGTTCAATGTCCCTCCCCCAACCGCCAGCAGTCTTGCCGGTTGCAACCCCTCTGCTTTCATTATTTCCAGGTTATGGCGAATGGCATAACCAACCAATTCAAGCAACGCCCGGTAAATGTCGGCGCGGGTGTGGTTGAGGGTCAGGCCAAAGATCAAACCGCGCGCCTGGGGATCGTGGATAGGCGTGCGCTCACCGTAGAAATAGGGCAAGGCGACCAGGCCATTTGATCCGGGTGGAGACCCGGCAGCCAGGCGCGCCAAGATTGAGTAGGCATTATCTCCGCCTGCTCTTTGAGCTTCCAGCTCAGGAAAGCCAAACTGGTCGCGGAACCAACGCGTCAGGCTGCCAGCAGTCGCTGTCCCTCCGGCGACCGAAAATGTGCCGGGTTCAAGAAAAGGGCTGGTCCAGAAATGCGAGGAGCTGATGAATTTGTCTGTCTTCAAGATGAAAAACGTGCTGCTGCCATACATGATCATCATATCGCCAATCTTCGATAGGCCGGCGCTGATCGCCTCTGCCGCGGCGTCTGCGGTCCCGGTGATCACCGGTGTTCCGGCGCGCAAGCCCGTCTCTCGGGCGGCTTCCTGGGTCACCAGACCTGCAATTTCACTGGTCCAGGTCGGGCGCGGCATCCATTCCACGGGAGCAAGCTGGTCGGCCAGGGCTGTATCCCAACCCAAAGTTTGCGGGTTGAAAAAAGGGTTGAAAGCGCAAGCATCATAGATATCGATGGTAGCCTGGCCGGTTAATTTCAGGTTCAAATACCCACTGCCGTTTACGATCTGGTGTGTTTGGCGCCACACCTCCGGCTCATTTCGCCGCAGCCAGAGGATTTTTGGAGCCCCGGATTGAGAAGACAGGCTGGCGCCGGTCAGTTGCTCCAGTTCATCGACCTCCTTCGTGGAGCGGGTATCGATTCCATACAGGATCGCCGGTCTTAGTGCACGGCCATCCCCTCCCACAGCCACCACCGCCGGGGAAATAGTACTGATCCCTAATGCAGCAATCAGCTCAGGCGCTATATGGCTGTTATCCAACAAAGCCTGGACAATTTGCAGAAAATCCTTCCACCAGACCAGTTCCGGATCATGTTCAGCCCAGCCAGGTCCAGGGAGACTGAGCGAATGTTCGACGATATGGCTGCCGATCACCTCGCCATCTTCTCTGACCAACACTCCCTTTGAGGAGTAGGTGCCGATATCCACACCCAACAGGTAGCGTATCATGACCCTTCCAGGCAAAGGATTAGAAAAGGAACTGGCCGTTCTGCAGAACGAGTTGATTATCTACGTAGACGGCGCCCTCACTCCGGGTATCTTTAATGATGTCCCAGTGAATGGCCGACTGGTTAGTGCCGCCACTTTCCGGGTAAGCTCTACCCAATGCAATGTGGATTGTTCCCCCGATCTTTTCATCGATCAAAATGTCCTTGCAGAACAGGTTTACGAAAGGATTGGTTCCCAGGGCAAATTCCCCAATCAGACTGGCGCCCGGGTCAGTTGCCAGGATCGAGCGCAAGAAATCCTGGTTGGTGGACGACGTGGCTTCTACCAGCCGGCCATGCTCCCAACGCAGGCGGATATCGTGTACCAGGCGTCCGCTCAATACACCCGGGAACTCAAAGTAGATGAATCCATCGACAGTATTCTCCACCGGGGCAGTATTGATCTCCCCATCCGGCATGTTATTGCGACCATCTCCGACTACCCAGGTGCGTCCTTCAGTCGAAAAACGCAAATCGGTCTCTTTACCCACCAGGTGCACCTGGCTGCCCTGGTTGAGGCGTCCGGCCCAACCGAGCCATTTCCGGTTCTCTTCATCCCAATCCAACAGGCAGGCATTGAAGAACATATCCAGGAGCGTGCCTTCGTCCACCCCCGCCTGGCGAGCAAGGGCCTGGTTAGGCACGCGCACCAGGCACCAACGGGTTTTCTGCCAGCGCAGGGTTGATATTTGGCCTGCCGCCGCTTGATTGAGCGACAAACGCCCGGCCGGCACGTCATTGTGGATACCCAGGTCAAAACCGCCGCGCAGACCAAAATAGACATCTGCCCACTGCATGCCGTAAGCCTCAATTTCCGGCACCCAGGTAATCTGCTGCTCATCTCCATATTGAAGCAAAGTATGGCGTAGTGATTCGGATAGGAATTGTACCTGCGGAAATCCACCTGCCCGGATGACGGCAGAGTAGACGGCTTGAACCAAAGGAAAACTTTCAGTTTCCCCCATAGCAATCATTACCCGCTCCCTCGGCTTTACTTTGGCTGAGTAATTGACCAACAGGTCGCCTAACTGTAACCACCGCTTATCCATCGGGTATCTTATGGCAGGCCGCTGCGGAACTGGCGCACGCGCTGCATGAATTCGCTGACACGCAGCACGTCCACTTCATTCCAGATATAGCCATCCCGCTTGAAGGTTGTGCCGGTTATCGCTCCATCTGCAATGGAAAGCTGCTGTTCGACGTTGCCCAGGCGTACGCCGGTATTGGCAAAGATGGGAGTATCCGGTACGACTTCTTTGACCTGATGCAGCAGGGCTGCTGAGGTTTCGACTCCGGCAGTCAGGCCGGAGATGCATAAGGCATCCGGGCGCGCATTGAAAACGGTCGAGCGGGCGATATCAGCCACCGAGCGGCTGCCAAGGTAAGCGGCAGCTTCAGGTACGATATTGAACAATAGTTTTACATGTTCAGCATGGACACGGTGCTGGTGACGGACGACTTCTCCGGCGTTGGTGTTCCATAATCCGAAGTCACTGGCGTATACCCCGGTAAAGATCTCACGCACGAAGCTTGCCCCGGTGGCGACTGCCAGGTCAATCGACGCTTTGGCGTCCCACAATACGTTCACACCATAAGGCACCTTGATTTCGCCAAGCAGCTCGCCAATAATCCGCGCCATACTCACGTAGGTAACCGGCTCGACCGTGGTCAGATAAGGTAAGCTGGCTTCATTAGAGAACATGACCGCATCGACGCCGCCATCTTGCAAGGCCTTCAAATTGAAGCGGGCGCGCTCGATGACCCAACCCATGCCCTTCTCCGCCTGATAACCGGGGTCGCCGGGCAGCGCCTCCAGATGGCACATGGCAATCACCGGTTTTGATACCCCAAACACATCTTTCAGCCAGCTCATCTTGATGCACTCCTGAATGGGAAAGATTTACTCAAATCGTCATAATCCTTATCTTATTTCGTCAGAATTTTTATAATTGGCTTCTTGAAAACGTTTCTGCCAAATCAAGGGCGTGCACTGTCTCAGCTTATGGAAAACCCGGTTGAACTGCTGTACACTGCCAAAACCACATTCGAACGCCACCTGCATACAGGTCATATCGCCAGCTTGAATCTGGCTGCAAGCCTTATCTATGCGCATTTGCTGGATCGAGTTTAGCACCGTCATTCCGGTTTTGGCCTGGAAAAGGCGAGAAAGGTTACGCTTGGATGTGCAGGCAACCCTGGCAATATCATCCAATGAAATCGGCTCGGTAAAATGGTTACGGATAAAAGAAAGGGCGCGTTCCAAGGTGCGCGATTGCTGGGTGGCTTCCGAGAGCTGGATCTGGTATTGGGCGTATGCAATGTAGTTGCCAAACAATTCCAGCAAGGTCATCAGGTCTTTTTGGGTCTGAGGATGGATTACGCGCAAGGATAAGAATAATTCTTCCGGAGGCAGCTTATCAAACCCCAACCCATTCAAAATTTGGCTGGTGGCGTTCCAATCTGCCTGGCTGGGCGGTGCATCCATAACCTGACCGCACTGGATGAAAGCCAGGATTTCGCCATCCAGAATAATAGGGACCATGAATTCCCTTAGACCGGCCCAACAGTGGTAGCGTAAAGAGTGCCGCTGAGCAGCAGCGGCGAACAGGTATTTCTGGTCGCAATCCAGGCAGAACCTGGGGCTGTACATCTGGCGCAGGGTTAGGCAAAAAGGTGACCAGCTTTCAGTTGCGCCAAGGTCCTGGGACTGCTTCCCATCCGGCGACAGAATGGCAATATTCACCCCGAATAATCGCCAAACTAAAAAATAAAACTGGCGTAAGATCGGCAGGGCTGAAATTTGATCGTAGGAAATAACCGGCATACATTATATTATCTACACAATTGGCGCTTTTGTCCATAATTATTCATTGAATGACCCGAATTGAGTAGTAATTATGGTTGATTAGCGCGATAATCTAGACAACAATTCCAATTTGCGTTCCACAACTAGTTCTAAAATAGGAGGATGTTTCGATGTCTACGAAATTGTCTCGAAGAGATTTTCTCAAGACCTATGCCCTGTTCTCCACCGGCGCAATGCTGGCAGCTTGCGCCCCAGCCGCCCAGCCCCAACCGCCTCAAGGAGCTACCACGGCTCCACAGGCCACCCCTCCCCCAGCCGGAAAGAAGAAGATTATCTTTTCCACTTATACCTGGTCGAATTTTGAAGCCAAGATGACCGAAGTCCTGAATGGCTGGGTGGCAGCCACTCCTAACGTCGAATACGAAGCCCAATTTGTTCCCCAGACGATCGATTATTATGCCAAGCTCCAAACCCAGGTGGCCGGGGGTACGCCGCCTGACATTGGTATTTCCGATTATGGTCACCTGGTGTCCTATGCCAAGAGCGGCACCCTGCTGGATATCACCAATTACGTGATGACCTCCAAATTCCCGGTCGACAAGATGTTTGCTGGCGCAACGGCTCAATACCGCTGGGCCAACGGCGACTTCAGCAGCGGCGCCCCAGGTGGCAACTACTACGGGCTTCCCGCCGATGCTCAATCCTATATTTTTGCCTACAATAAGAAAATGTTCGATGACGCCGGCGTAGCCTATCCCACGGATGACTGGACCTGGGACGACCTGGTAGCAGCCGCCAAGAAGATGACCAAGCCAGACGAAAACAAATGGGGCACAATGTATATCGACCCCGGCGTTCTCTTCAGCAGAGCCATCTGGGTCAGGGCAGCCGGCGGCGCCAACCATTCCGCTGATTTTACCAAATCGATGCTGGCCGATCCAAAAACCCTTGAAGCGTACAAGTGGTCCTGGGATCTGATCTATACGCATAAAGTCGCTCCCGCGCCTGGAAATGTTGGCCAGCAAAATCCGTTTATGAGCGGTCAGGTTGCCATGGTTGTGGATGGCGTCTGGTGGGTCACCGACTTTGGCGCCGGCATCAAGGATTTTGACTGGGATGTGGCCATGTTCCCCAAGCACCCTCAGACCGGTAAACGCACGACCTCGTTGGAATCGGATGGTTGGTGGATCTTCAAAGGCGGTAAAGACCACGACACTGCCTGGAGCCTGCTCTCCTACCTGGCTGGCGCGAAGGGCCAACAAATCATGAGTGATGCCGGCTTCGTCATTCCTCCAAACATTCAGGAGGTTTCCAAGCTCTGGTACTCCCAGAAACCACCTGCGAATCGCCTGAAAATCCTGGAAAACATCAATGCGGATTCGGCCGCCGTCGACATTACTTACTTTGAGGCTGGCACAATCAACAATGCGGTTATGCCAGTCATCCAAAAGGCCTTCGCGGATGGCACGGATATCACCGCCGCCATGCAAGATGCAGACAAGGTAATGAATGAAGAACTGACCAAGGCCTGGGCGCTGTTAAAATCGTAACTTGTGGTTTTATACCTGACCTGGAGAGGCGTTCAATAAAGCCTCTCCAGGAATTTAATACATGCTTACAAAAAGCAACATTTCTCGGGTAGGGAAATGGCATGGCTGGTAAAGTGGTCTGGCATGAAATGTTTAAAGATGAATTTGAGTCAGCCCTTGCCAGGTATCCGTTGTGCTACCTATCCTTCGGCCTTAGTGAGCCGCATGGCCTGCAGAATGCGATGGGGCTCGATGGATTAAAAGCTTACGCTCTCGTCCAACGGGCTGCCGAAATTCATGGCGGGATTGTGGCTCCTCCTGTTTGGTGGCATATTCACGAGATACCCCTTTCCCTGAGTTGGCTGGCGCAACAGAATGCCCCAAATCCTTATCTAACGAGTGTACCGCCCGAGATATTCCTGCACCAGCTTGTTTATCAATTACGGGCGGTTGAATCTGCGGGTTTTCGCGGGGCGATCTGCGTGACAGGCCATTATGGCGGTATTGAAGTTGATATGAAACAGGTGTGCAGCTTATACTCCAGCCAACGGCCTTTGAGGGCAGTAGCGCTGGCGGATTGGGAAGCGATTCGTTACAAAGATTATCATGGCGATCACGCCGGCCGTTGCGAGACCTCCCAGCTATGGGCTCTATGTCCTGATATGGTGGACATCTCCCGCATCCCGGATAAACCTCCACCCAGGTTATGTTTGCTTCTACATCGGATGCCAGGCACTCCTCCAGGCAGGAAGGGGAGGCGATCATAGCCAGCCAGGTAGCCTTCTTAGGTCGCCTGGCAGACGCTTTGTTAAGCGCAGCGGTAGACCAACCACAGGGACAACGGATCACCTGGGAAGAAACAGAGAAAATCTGGCAAGAAATGCTTGAAGAACAGACAAAGTGGATCTCAAGCCATCCGCCAGAGGGGTACCAGGAATATTTTCTCGAACGGGCCAGGCTTTTCCCTCTGCCAATTGAATGAAGCCGAGCCAGGTGTTTTTTCTGTGGTTTTGTCGATATACGAGGCGAAGAATAGTAACAATATTCAAAGCGGCCCCCTAGAGTCGATTTGCAGTCCTCATATTTGGCGGTTATGTCCATATTTATTCATCGAATGACCCGAATTGAGTAGAAATCGTCGGTTATCTGCGCGATAATCAGAATAACAATTTCCAACCCTTTTCTAACAACCTGTTTCAATATAAAGGAGGATGTTTCCATGTCTAAGAAATGGTCCCGAAGAGATTTTCTCAAGACGTCTGCCCTGTTCTCTACAGGCGCACTACTGGCAGCCTGCGCACCGGCAGCTACGACACAACCGCCGGCAGCTGCGACGGAAGCACCTAAAGCTACCGTACCCCCGGCCGGAAAGAAGAAGATTGTATTTTCTACCTACGTCTGGTCGAACCTTGAAGCTTCCATGACGGAAATCCTGAATGGTTGGGTGGCGGCAACTCCCAACGTCGAATATGAAGGCCAGTTTGTTCCCCAGACGATTGATTACTGGGCTAAGGTCCAAACCCAGGTGGCCGGTGGTACACCGCCGGATTGTGGAATCGCCGAATGCCAACGTTTCGTATCCTACGCCAAGAACGGCACCATAATGGACATTACCAATTACATCATGTCGTCTAAATTCCCGGTCGATAAGGAGTTCCCAGGTGCAATCGCGTGTTACCGCTGGGCGAAGGGCGACTTCAATAGCGGCGCGGAGGGCGGCAACTATTACGGTTTACCGAGTGATTTCCAGGCCTATATTTTTGCCTACAACAAGAAGATGTTTGATGACGCCGGGGTGTCTTATCCAACCGACGATTGGACGTGGGACGATATGCTGGCAGCCGCCAAGAAGATCACCAAGGCTGACCAGAACAAATGGGGAATAATGGCTCTCCAGGGGGGGACGCTCTATAGAGGCAACTTTGTCTGGTCGTCCGGCGGTTCATTTTATACCCCTGATTACACCAAATCAATGCTGGCCGACCCGAAAACCATCGAAGCTTTCAAATGGCAATGGGACCTGATCTATACTCATAAGGTCGCGCCCCCGCCTGGAAGTACCGGCCAGCAAGACCCATTCCTGAGCGGCCAGGTTGCTATGACTGTGGGTGGCATCTGGGGGCTGACGGATATGCGCTCAATTAAGGATTTTGGCTGGGATGTGGCCATGTTCCCCAAGCACCCGCAAACCGGTAAACGCACGTGTTCGATGGAAGCGGATGGCTGGTGGATCTATAAAGACGCTAAAGATCCTGACACTGCCTGGAACCTGCTCAACTATTTGGCTAACCCGGCTGGGGAAAGACTTTTCGTCAAGGCGAATGACATGGTTCCCAGCACTTTCCCGGAAGTTGCCCAAGAATGGTATGCAACCAAGCCGCCAGATCATATGTCGAAAATCCTGGACAACATCAACCAGGATTCGGCCAAGGTCGCCTACACCTACTTTGAGTCTGGGACAGTCATGAATGCGTTTGGCCCGATCATCGATAAATCCTTCGCGGATGGCACGGATATTACAGCAGCCATGCAAGATGCTGACAAGGTGATGACGGAAGAACTAACCAAAGCCTGGGCACTGTTTAAGTCGTAAACTGCGGCTATTTTTGCAGCAATAATCTGGAGAGGCTTTTGAAAAAGCCTCTCCAGGAATTTCTGGAGGGATGAATATGCCCGATAAGAAAGCTTCATTGACCGGAATGCGCAGGCGCGAGGAATTAACCGCCTGGCTGTTCATTTCCCCCATCGTGCTTGGGATCCTGATCTTTCAGTTTTATCCCACCCTGTTTTCCTTCTATATCAGCTTCAACCAATGGAATTTATTAAGCCCGCCAAAATGGATCGGGTTGAATAATTACGTAGAATTATTCACTATCGACCGGTTCTTCAAAAATACTATGATCAATACGGCCACCTATGCCTTGGCGACTGTGTTCGCCGGGCTTGCCCTGGGTTTAATTTTTGCAGTATTGCTGAACCAGGACATCCGCGGGAAATATCTCTACCGGGCGATTTATTTCGTCCCGGTGGTAGCGCCTACGGTGGCTGTAGCCTTGCTGTGGCAGGTGCTGTACGACCCAAATTTTGGGGTCTTCAATGGCCTGTTGCGGATGGTCGGCATCCATGGGCCCAACTGGTTGGGCAACACCACCTGGGCAATGCGTTCGATCATCTTCGAAGCCATTTGGGCCGGCCTGGGCTTCACTATCTTGATATTTCTGGCCGGCCTGCAAGGAATTTCGCAGGAGTATTATGAGGCGGCTGAAATCGACGGCGCCAATGCCGTACAAAAATTCTTCTTCATTACCATGCCTCTGCTCTCGCCGACCACCTTCTTCCTGCTGGTTACCGGGGTGATCGGGTCTTTCCAGGTTTTTGACATTCCCTTCGTGATGACCGGCGGCGGCCCGGCCAATTCCACCCAGATGGTGGTGATGTACCTGTACAATAATGCCTTCGTCATCCAAAAAATGGGCCTGGCAGCCGCCGTAGCGTTTATCGTGTTTGTCGTGATCATCATCCTGACCTTCCTCAACTTCCGCATCAGTAAAAGGTGGGTTTTCTATGAGTGAGCAGCTTGTCTCAAAAATTCCGTCCATGCCGCGATCCGGGGCGCAGAATACAAGTGCACGGATGAAGAAATATACCGGCCGGGCCTCTACCCACGTATTGTTAATCCTGGTGGCGGTGATGATGATATTTCCGCTAGTCTGGATGTTGTCTGTTTCCTTAAAGACCGCTCCCCAGCAGGTTAAATGGCCGCCGCAGTTAATTCCCAATCCTTTCTATCCCCAAAATTTCGTGTTGCTCTTCTCGTTGTCGCCCATGGCAACCTACATGCTGAACAGCGCCAAGATTGCCATCTTGTCGGTCATTGGAATGTGTCTATCGTCCTCGCTGGCTGGCTTCGCCTTTGCCCGCATGCGCTTCAGGGGTAGGAACCTGATCTTTGGCATTTTGCTGGCGACGATGATGATCCCCTATGCCACGACCGTTATTCCAACTTTTGTGATTTTCCGCTGGTTGGGTTGGATTAATACCCACGCTCCCTTGATCGTGCCTAACTTTTTTGGAAGCGCTTATACGGTGTTCCTGCTGCGCCAGGCGTATATGTCGATCCCTCAGGACCTGGTGGACGCAGCCGAAATGGATGGCGCCGGATTCTTTTATGTCTGGTGGAATATTTTCGTCCCGTTGGGGATGCCGATGCTGACCACCGTCGCCGTGTTGCAGTTTCTGGGGAGCTGGAACGATCTTTTCGGCCCCTTGATCTATCTTAATTCCCAGATGAAAATGACCGTCCAGATTGGCCTGACGTTTTTGCGTGGACGAGCCGGAACTGGTGTGGAGTCCGTCGGGATCATTATGGCTGGTTCGCTCTTAGGCATTTTGCCCATGTTGCTCCTATATTCTTTTGGCCAGAAATATTTCATCCGGGGTCTGGCTCGCGCTGGATTAAAGGATAATAAAAAATTTCGAATGGGTATCTCAATATTAATTTCGATAAAACGAAAGGAGACAATACGTTGAAGCTCTATATCATGGCCGATTTGGAAGGGGCGACTGCCGTTACCGGCGGATGGGACGAAACAAACCCGGGGCGGCGTGAGTTCGAGCATGCCAGGAAAATGATCACCGGCGATATCAATGCCTGCGCCAGGGGCGCTTTTGAAGCCGGCGCGACTGACATTGTGGCTTTCGATGCGCATGGTATGGCAATGAGCGTGGATCCGCTTGGCATCGATCCCAATGTCCGCTTGATTCGGGGGCGAGCAATATTCTCAGCCGGGATTATTCCTGGATTAGATAAGACCTTTGACGCAATGATCATCCTGGGTATGCATGCCATGGAAGGCACCCGGGATGGAGTAATGAATAGCACTTTCGTTGGAAACATGAAAGCGTGGATTAATGGAACAGAAGTTGGGGAAACAGGCTTGTTTTCAGCTATAGCAGCACAGATGGGAATTCCGACTATCCTGGTCGCAGGAGATGAGGCTGTATCAAGGGAAGCTAAGGCAATCATACCGGACATTTATACGGTGGCTGTTAAAAAGGTCTAAGCCGCTACAGCGCTGAGATCATCCCGCCGGAAAAATCCTGGGCAATGATCACTAATACGACCAGAGAAGCAGTAAAGCATTACAAGAAAGTAAGCCTGTTCAACCCTGCCAAACCGGTCGAATTGCGCATCGAGTATTTCGGAAATACCCAACTTGTTGACTGTATAGGCCAGGTACCAGGAGTAAAAAGGATCAACGGCACTACGCTTAGCTATACCAGCGAGACAGTGGATGAAGGTTTACGTGCAATGATTTATATCGCCTCCTGGATGCTCGGCGATCATCCAATGTTGTGAACCTGGCCAGAAATATTTCAACCGTGGTCTCGCCCGCCCCGGTCTACAAGGTAAATGCGGTTTGGTTGTAACGTTTGTTGCGGTTGGTGACATTTCTCTTTGAGAGTACTATCTCTATGGACAATTATATTATCCATGGCTAGCTTCAGGCTGGTTTAAGAAGACAGACAGTAAGGTGTTCGTAGGAAAGGTTCGGGATGTCTAAGAAATTATTGATTTTTGGAGGCAGTGGTTTTGTGGGTGGCAATATGGCCAGGATTGCCCAACACAAAGGTTGGCAGGTCGTGATTGCCGATAACCGCCCTGTACCCCAAGGCAAATATCGCCTGGTTGACATTACCGATAAAGATTCCGTCGAAAAAGTGATCGGGGAAATAGACCCCAATGCAGTGGTAAATGTGGCAGCCATTGCTGATGTTGATCTGGCTGAGCGGGAGAAAGAGCTGGCGCACAAGGTCAACGTGGATGGAGCGAAGAACGTGGCAGAAAGTTGCGCCGGTCGCGGCATCCGTTACGTGTTTTTCTCCAGCGATGCGGTATTTGATGGAGAAAAAAGCGCGTACAACGAAGATAATCCCCTCGGCCCGGTCAATTATTACGGCAAGACAAAAATGGAGGCCGAAAAAGTCGTGCTTCAGGCCTGCCCGGATGCAGCCGTCATCCGTCTCTCGTTAGTCTTAGGGTACCCTATCGAATCTGGGAATTCTTTTTTTGCCAACCTGCAAAGCAAGCTAAAAGAAGGCAAAGACATTCCCACCCCGGCCTACGAAATCAGGACTCCGGTGGATGTCTATACGCTCAGCGAATGTGTGCTGGAACTGTGTGAAAACGATTATGCAGGGGTCTTGCACATCGGTGCCACCGACAGTATCAGCCGTTATGATCTGACCAAGCAACTGGCCCAGCGCATGGGGTTCGACGAAAAAGTAATCAAACCACAAACCGCCCCTGAAGTAAAAGCAGGCCGGGCTCCGCGGCATAAGAACGGCATTATCAGCGTGGTCAAAGCCCAGGGCTTGCTGAAGACAAAATTGCTGAGCACCGCTGAAAGCATTCAACGCGCTTTCGATCAGACATAATGATTAAGGCGTTAAACTCATTGAAGGAGATTTTTCGATGATCAAGCCAAAAGTACTATATGAACTTGAGGTTGCTTACGGCACAACCTATGGTTTTGAAGAAGCCGCCGCCTTGATGGACTGCCTTAAGAACCTGGCGCCTTCCTGTGGGAAAAAAGTCAAGCAGTTCGAAGATGAATTCGCCAGCTACTGCGGCGCGCAATATGGCCTGGCAGTGACTTCTGCGACCACCGGCCTGACTCTGACCGGGATTGCCGCCGGAATAAAACCTGGCGATGAAGTGATTTCCACCCCGATAAGTTGGATATCCACCAGCACTGCCTTTTCGTCACTCGGGGCAGAGATGGTCTTCTGCGATGTCAACCCGCGCACGCTTTGCCTGGATCCAAACCAACTGGAAAGCCGCATCACAAAGATGACCAAGGCGATTGTACCGGTGCATCTTTACGGGCAGTGCTGTGAAATGGACAAGATCATGGAAATCGCCAAACGCCACAACCTGGTCGTCATCGAAGACTGCGCCCATAACCCCGGCGGTGAATATCGAGGGGTGAAATCCGGGGCGCTTGGCCACATGGGCGTGTTTAGCTTCCACCAGCAAAAGAACATGTCCACCCTGGGGGAGGGTGGAATGGTGACCACCAGCAGCAAGGAATTCTTCGATCGCATGCTTTCTTACCGCTCGTTGTGCGCTCGGGTTTATGGAGAAAGCGACAAGTACCTTTCGGTCGACGAGACCCGGTTCCCTATGGGGAAAGAATATTGGAAATTATTCTTTGACGACATCGGATTCAACTACCGCATGACGGATGCCCAGGCCACCGTGGGCATTGAGCAGTTGAAAAAGCTAGAGAGACACAATCAAAAGCGCATCGAGCTGGCTCACCGTCTGACCGAAAAGCTGCAAGGTATCCAGGGCCTCACCCTGCCTTACGTTGATCCGCTGGGTAAACACGTTTTCCACGTTTACCTGCTGCTGATTGAAAAGGATTTCCCGCTCAATAAAACCGATTTCATGTGGGAGATGTACACGAAAAAGGGCATCAAAGTCTGGTCGCACTATATGCCCATCCATCTTACCGCCCCATACCTGGCCCAGGGCCACGAAGATGGCGAATGCCCGGTGGCTGAGACGGCCTTTAAGAAGTATGTATCTCTGCCGATCCACCCTCGCCTGACCGATGAAGCCATTGACTATATGGCCGACAGCATTCGCGAGCTATCAAGAAGCTAAAACAAATCTATTAGGAATAATTACATGACACCCATCCATAAAATCCTTGAAGCCCTTAATTCAGGAAAAACTGACGCTCTTTTCCAAAAACTGTATGGAAACAAACCTGGCGCCGTTCAAAAACAGGTCGAACGATACCTGAAAGCGATCGAAGAGTTCAAGGCGCTTTACCCTGGCCAAACAGATATCCAACTCTTCAGCTCTCCCGGCCGGACAGAGGTTGGAGGGAACCACACCGATCATAACGGTGGTCGCATTTTGGCTGCTGCCGTTGACCTGGATATTATCGCCGTGGTAGCTAAAAATGATCTGCAGGACGTTCGGGTCAAATCCGAAGGTTATTCACAGGACCTGGTCTCCCTGGATCAGCTATCGCCGGTCGAAAGTGAAAAGTATTCCTCTGCAGCATTGGCCCGGGGGGTATGCGCTCGCTTCAATCAATTGGGTTACAAAATTGGCGGTTTTGATGCCTACGCCACCAGCTCAGTTCCCAAGGGGTCTGGATTGAGCTCCTCAGCCGCCTATGAAGTGCTTGTGGCAGTGATCGAGAACAGCCTTTATAACAACTCCGGCATTGACCCAGTGCTGCTTGCCCAAATTTCCCAATTTTCTGAGAATAATTTCTTTGGAAAGCCTTGCGGTCTGATGGACCAGACCACCTGTGCGGTAGGTGGATTTGTAACTATCGATTTCAAGGATTTTGCCCATCCCATTGTCAAGAAAGTGGATTTTGATTTTGCCGCCAGCGGCTTTTCGATGGTAATCGTCGATACTGGCGGGAACCACGCTGACCTGAATGACGATTACACCGCCCTGGAACACGAGATGAAAGCAGTGGCGCGTGCCTTTGGCGGGCAGGTCTTGAGAGAATTCTCGGCTGCTAAGGTCCTTGAAAACCTGGCTTACCTGAGAACAAAAGTGAACGATCGAGCCATATTAAGGGCGCTGCATTTTTATGGCGACGACCAGCGCGTTGTCGACCAGGTGAAGGCCCTGGAAACCAATAATTTCAATGAATTCCTTCAGATGATCATCGACTCCGGCTACAGCTCGTGGATGTGGTGTCAGAACTGCTATTCCCACAAAGATGTTGAAGAACAGGGGATATCAATTGGCCTGGCTGCCTCCGAAAATATTCTCAAAGGGAGAGGCGCCTGGCGTGTCCATGGCGGAGGTTTTGCCGGCACCATCCAGACTTTTGTACCCAACGACTTGCTGGAAAAATACGTCCGTGAAATGAATGCCATTTTTGGAACCGGTGTGTGCCACGAGCTGATGATTCGCCCTCTTGGCGGCGTCCAATTAGAAGTGGCATGATCGTCAAAGGAAACATGATGGCTGTTACCCCCGAATTCTTCTGGAGAAAGGACATCGACCAACAGGATGGCCTGGAGTTGATCATGCTTGGCTGCCGCCAGGGTGGGGTAAACGGAAACATCCTGGAAGCCTGGATCGCCCCTTCTCATGGAAGCAACCTTTGCCGCCTGTCCGTCGACGGCAAGCATGTGATCGACTTTGACCGCAGCCTGCTGGTAAAGCATGATTTTACCGGTACCCCCGTCCTTTATCCGACCCCCAACCGCGTGCGCAATGGCGTCTTCAGATACCAGGGTAAAGCTTACGACCAGGTGAAACGCGGTGTGAGGATCTTAGAGCATGGCCTGGTCCACAATGAAGCGTGGAATTATCTCAATGCACAGGTAAATCCGGATTCTATAATGCTCACCACCTGGATCGACTTCGAAGAGTCTTGCGCGATGTTTCAGGCTTTCCCATTCAGACACCGGCTCAGTTTGGAATTTTGTTTGACCCGGGCCGGTTTACAGGTCAGCTACACGGTGGAAAACAAAGGTGACCAGACCATACCCTTTGGTTTTGGGCTGCATCCCTATTTCACGAAACTCTCTGGCGATGAAGGCACCTGCGTGGAACTGCCGGCCAATTACGTCATGGATTACACCTCTGACCTTCTGCCAACCGGCCGGCTGATCGAGGTCGGCGGCACTCAGTTTGACCTGCGCAAGAAGGTCGAACTTGGCGCGTTGGATCTGGACCACGTATTTACCGGTGTGCCAGACGGAAAATGCGCCCTGATTTATTACGACAC
This sequence comes from uncultured Chloroflexia bacterium, assembly GCA_963820415.1. GTDB lineage: Bacteria > Chloroflexota > Anaerolineae > Anaerolineales > Anaerolineaceae > CAWFZT01. The sequence continues at coordinate 16,772 of CAWFZT010000013.1, forward strand.
CCTGCACATGCAAGTTCAGTTGGTCGCCTCCAGCGATTTTTCTCACCTGGTGCTCTATTCGCCGCGCTGCGAAAACTATTTTTGCCTGGAAAACCAGACCTGTTCGACCGACGCCCATAACCTGGCAGATCGGAATTTTGCCCTGGAATCAGGGCTTAAATTTGTCCTGCCGGGAAAATTTTATACTGGTTCAGTATCTTACCTGATTGTAAAGGAGGTATGAGATGAAGATCGATTTCCATTACCATTATGCGGATGCAGAAGGCTTTGTAGAAGGTCTCCTGAAGGAAATGGATGATTCCCATGTGGATATTACCCTTTTGATGGGAGGTCCTGAAGAAGCTTTCTGGGAATATAAAAATTGCCGTTTTGCCAAGAATGAGAAAGTGCTCAAAGCCGTAAAAGCCCATCCTGACCGGCTGATCGGCAACGTCTATCTCGACCCGCGCGAACCGGGCGCGGCGGACACCTTCGCCAGGTACATGGATGAAGGCTTTAAGAGCGTCAAAATGTTCCCCCCGGTTGGTTTCATGCCCGATGATGAGCGCTATTTCCCTCTTTATGAAAAAATCGAGGAGCAAGGCGTCCCACTCCTATTCCATGCCGGCCTAACCAATATCCAGATAATCAGTAAAGTACCAGGTGTACGGAAAGCCACCAATTCCAAGTATTCCTATCCATTGAACTTTGACATGATTTCCAGGCTGTTTCCCAAGATGCCGATCGTGTTGGCGCATATGGGATACCCGCATTATGTCGAGGCGCGCAGCGTGGCGCACGCCAATCCCAACATTTACCTGGATATCTCCGGGTCGGGCCCTTGGACCGAAGGTATCCCGCTCATGTTCAATGCCCTGGGAGGGCACCAGTTCATCCCGATGGACTTCAACCGGGTAATCTGGGGAAGCGACAACTGCCTGACCCAGGCCGAACACATTTCAAGATCGGACGTTTATCTGCGCCAGATGGGCGCCACCTCCCGAGACAAAGTGCAGATATTCGGGGGGACAGCGATGAGGTTATTGGGATTGAAAAACGAATAGCAGGAACAGGAAAGCGAAAGCATGGAAAACACACTGAAAGTCGGTATTATCGGGACTGGCTGGATTGCCGGCCACCACATGCGCGGTTACCGTAAAAGTGGCAAAGCTGAGATTGTCGCCATTTCTGATGTCAATGAGAATACCGCCCGCGAATTCATGCACAAACAAAATCTGAATTGTAAATATTATCCTGATTACCGGGAACTGCTGAAGGATAATGAAATCGAGTCGGTTTCTATATGCGCTCCCAATAAATACCACAGCGAAATGACTGTGGCAGCCGCGACCGCTGGCAAACACATGCTGGCTGAAAAACCTTTCGTCACTAACGTGGAAGAGGCCAAGCGAACTCTTACGGCTCTTAAACAAAGTGGAGTTAAATGTGCTGTAGGTTACCACCGACGTTTTAACCCCCTCTGCAAGGAAATCGTCAGAATGAGGGATGAAGGCAAGCTGGGCAATCTTTATTTCGCCCAATCGGACTACATCCACAACCTGCCGGATGAGCTGCCCATTTGGGATTGGATCGGCAAGAAAGAATTCAACCCTTCCTTGTATCATGCTGGCGGAGGTCACTGCGTCGACACGATCCGCTACCTGATGAATGACGAAATTGTCGAATGCGCGGCTTTCGTAAGCAATCTCAACTATCCAACTTGCGAGACGGAAGCAGAAACCGTGGCTTTATACCGCTTCAAACACGGTCAGATTGGCAAGGTCATGTCGGTGGTGTTGAAACCGGTGGCTGCCTTTACGTTTAATATCGAAGTCTACGGTACTCATGGAACTATGCGCAATAACCGGCTTCTATTGGACAGCATGCCCAATTATAACGATCCGACCAATACAGACAACGAGATTGTTTACCCAGCCTGGATGCCCAATAACACTGCCGGTGTGACTGAGCCCTGGGATGTGGAAGTGTGCGAATACGTCGATTGGGTGTTAGGCAACAGCGATGGCAAGGTGTTGTGTAAAGCCATTGACGCCATCCGGGTTGCAGAAGCCTGCTGGGCGGCTGTCATCTCCAGCGCCGAACATCGCGTGGTGAAGCTGCCGCTTATTGAGCTTGATTGAACTAATCAGTCCAGGTAATTGAGCTCTTAGCCGAGGCGACCATGCTCAGGAACACCGAAAACCGGGAGTTTGACCACCCAATCCTTGTCCTGATCGACCCTGATTCACCTGAACGGTTTAGCAGCTATACTGGCGAAATTCTGAAAGCAGAAGGATTCAATTCCTTCCACGTCAGGCCTCTGCAGGAAATCACCCTGGGGCTCCTGAACGGACACGATGTCGTAATTCTGACGGAAACTGAGCTGACCACATCGCAGGCGACAATTTTACGCACCTTCATCAACGAAGGCGGTCGCCTGATCGCTTTCCGCCCTGATATGCAAATCAAGGATATCTTTGGTATTTCTGATTCTGGCTGCGTGGTTGAGGATGGTTATCTTTGCCTGGAACCAGGCACGCCAGTCCAAGAAGGCCTTACCCTGGAGACAATGCAAATCCATGGTGTGGCAGATGGCTACAACCTGACCGCTACCGAGGGCTCTTCTTTAGCCACGCTATTCAGCGACTCAGCCACCCCAACCCTTTACCCTGCTGTGGTAAGCCATTCTTATGGTAAGGGGAAAACGGTAGCTTTCGCCTATAATCTCCCTAGAAACATCGCTTTTACCCGGCAGGGTAATCCAGCCTGGGCCTGCCAGGAGAGAGACGGCATCCTGGGCATCCGCGCCTCCGAAATGTACCTGGGCTGGGTCGATACCTCAAAGAATCATTTCAACCAGGCCGATATGCAGATGCAGCTTCTCTCCCACCTGATTGAAGAGCTTGTTCAAGATCGAAAACCTCTCCCACGTCTCTGGTACTTCCCCGGCTACCACAAGTGCCTGGTCACTCTCACTGATGACGGAGAAGATTCGGTTTTGGAAGATTTTCAGGTGCACCTGGCGGATGTCGAATCAAAAGGCGCCAGGATTACAGTTTATTTGAAAAATCCTTCTCTCCCTGCCTCCGTGGTGGAGAACTGGGTGGCAAATGGGCATGAAATTGCCTGTCACTTCGACGATACCGCTGAAGCGGTTCAACCGACCTATGCCGGGATGAATTCAGTCGCCAGCGAGACAGTGAAAGCTCATCTGCAAGCCTATGGCTACCCACCCAGGACAGTTCGCAATCACTGGATCGTGTGGGTTGGATGGACTGAACAGGCCGCCATTGAAGCAGGTGTGGGCATTGGCATGGACTGCAATTTGTATCACTATGACCGGGGTTCCACTCATGGCCATTACCTGGGCGGAGTGGGTAATTTCACCGGTAGCGGTTTGCCGATGAAATTCATCAATAAGGATGGGCAGGTAATCGATATCTACCAGTCGCTGACACAACTTCCGGACGAACAATGGCTGGAAGAAAACTTTTATGGGTGTTTCAAGATCCTGGTAGACCGGAGCCTGGATTTAGAAGCCTACACATTTGTAAACGTGAATTTCCATACCGATCGATGGCAGGTCTGGTCTAGAAAGCCCGGGCTGGATATGTTGGACTATGCCAACCGGCGGGGTGTGCCTGTGTGGACCGCCGAGCATTCTTTAAATTTCCTCAAGGCGAGAGATTCGGCCAGTTTTCACGATATCTGTTGGGCCGATCAGATATTAAGTTTCACCTTTGAAGCGCCTTTCTCAGAACAAAGTCTGACCTTCATGCTGCCCCTAAACCACAATGCCTTGACCTTATGCAGGGTTAAGATGGATGGAGTCAGGCAAACCTGCCGGCGAATGACCATTAAAGGACGCGCTTATGCCCTGGTCGAAACCGGCTCTGGCGGATCATTCCATATAATGGCGTATTACCGGTAAAATATATACAGTAAAAAGGAGACGGCGCTGTGTATTTCGAACAAAAACTCGAAAATGGGCTCTTGCTGCGCATTGTTAAGGATGAACGGGATGTTGAACGTTACATAACCTTCAATACCCGGTTCAACAATATTTCCGAAGGCTTGAACTCCGAATTGCTCCTGCATCATTTTCCTGGAGCAAGTTTCGATGACTATCAATTGGTCGAGGATCCGCACACCGGCGAGATTGTTTCTACCACCTGCTTGATCCCCTGGGAATTGAAATACGAAGGCGTTTCCCTGAGGGCGGCGCAGTTGGAACAGGTACTATCCCATCCGGATTACCGCAGGCACGGATTGGTCAGGATTCAAATCAAACGCTTTATGCAAATGGTGAGCGAGCGGCATTTTGACCTTAGTTTCATCTGGGGCATCCCCTATTATTACCGGCAGTACGGTTATGCCTATTGCATCGACGGCAGCATGTTCGAAGCCCTGCCGGCCTGGCGCATTCCGGAGGCGGGCGAAGGCTTATCGGATCCTTATACCCTGAGAACCGCCAGCCTGGAACATATTCCTGCCTTGACGGATATTTACGATAAGGCAGCCAGGCTGCTCCAATTTTACGCCGCCCGCAGCCAGTCTCACTGGCGATACCTTCTGGAAAAGGCCAGGATCCCTGCCCGGGTCGTAGAAGACGGACGTACCGGGCAGGTGGTCGGATATGTTGCTTGTGTGAAACAAGGCGATAATCACATTTCTGTGATCGAAAGTGGCATTCTTAGTCAAGATACCGGATTAGCGGTTCTGCGGGCATTAAAAAAGAAACCGGTCGTGAAATTTTGGTAAGCTGGCCTAAAAACAACCCTTTGGCGCGGCTGGCACGCAATTTCGGGAGCGTAACCGAGGCTGGATGCCAATGGCTGCTTCATATTACCGATCTTACCGGCTTTCTTACCAAAATAAACCCGGTGCTTGAAAGACGCCTGGCTGTTTCCGATTGTGCAGGACTCACCAGAAATATCATTATCAACCTCTTCCGTCAGGCGTATAAACTGAGCTTTGTCTCTGGAAAACTTGAAAAAGTAGAACCGCTTGGTTTTGTTGACTCTTCGATGGGCGCGGATGGCGGCGACCTGTGCATCCCTCCAGAAGCCCTGGTCAGGTTGATCTTGGGTTACCGCAGTCTGGAAGAGCTCAAGGATGCCTGGCCGGATATCGTTATCAAAGCCGACAGCCGCCGAATAATCGAAGTCCTCTTCCCGAGAATGGACTCTTATCTAAATACCATCTATGCATATTTTACATAACCCGGTTCATTGGGATTTACCGTGCACTGTTCCCGGAATTCACCACGAGGATTCCCCAAGAACCAATAAGCCGGTCTGACCGGCAAGGATCATTCAATGGGCTACATCCAGGAACTGCGTGAGCTGGTAGGTCACCGTCCCATCATCATGGTGGGCTCCGGCGTTCTACTTTTGCGGGAGAATCAGGTGCTCCTGCAAAGACGAAAAGACAATGGACTATGGGGCATCCCGGGCGGCAGCCTGGAACCGGGTGAATCTCTGGAAGAAGCTGCCATTCGTGAAACCTTCGAAGAGGTGGGTTTAATTATCGATGAGCTGACCTTATTCAAGGTCTATTCCGGTAAGGATCATTTCTACGTTTACCCGAATGGAGACCAGATCTTCGACGTATGTGTGGCATATACGTCAAACGATTTTCATGGCGAAATACAGGCGCAATCCGGTGAAGTCCTGGAACTGGCCTTTTTCCCTTTGGATGATTTACCCGCCGAGCTGAATCCTTTGGATCAGCAAATCTTGCTGGATTTACAAAGGTCCCAATAAAATTCAACGGGTCTATAGACTGGCTTTAAATCAACCCGGGCTACCGTTATTCCTCACCAATCGCCGGTACTCTTTTGGCGTGACGTGTTCAATACGTTTGAAGCAGGTAGTGAAGTACTGCGAAGAATTGAAGCCGAGCGAATAAGCGATGCGGGTGATATCCATCTCAGAATTCTGTAATAAATCCTTGGCCTTTTTGATTCTCAGGATGCTGAGATAGTCCGGAACGGTGATGCCTAATTCCTGGACGAACAGCCTGGAAAAATGTCGTGAGGAGATCCCCGCCTGCCTGGCAATATCATCTACCGTGAGTTGAGTGCTGTAGAAATTAGCCAGGAAATCCAGCCCCAGGGTGACATAGCGGTTCTTCGGCTTACCCAATTCATCCCGTGCTTCTGCAATCACTTTTGATATCAAAATGTAAAGCTCGCAGAAATAGATTTTCTTCAAAATGCTGGATTGCTGGGAAGGATGCTCGTGTTGAAGAAGGATATGTTCCAGGGTGGCTTTGATCTCTCCATTGTCTAAGAACCTCAGGTAGTCAATGTGAGGTTCTTTCAGCTCATACAAGAATCGCATGTTTTGTTTCAGATCCAGGGGCGTGAACAGGGACAGGTCTCCGGGTTTGAAGACCAGATCGATGATTCTGCAACTTTCGTTTTCCCTCAAGAAATAGTTGTGGGTGATCCGGGGAAAAATAATCAGGCAGTCATTTTTTTTAATGCGGATAAACTGTTTATCGATGCCAACGTAGCTTCCCCCATGAATGACAAACACGATTTCGACCTGGTCGTCGTAAACGTGATTGCCAAACCTGAAGCCCGGCTGGTTGATCTGGATGCCTAACGTGGAAATCGCCGGCGGCAGTAATGCTTCGGACATCAATTTTGATAAAAGATAATCTTCGCTGTTCATTCTATAGGTAATTATACATCGGCAGGTTGTCCGAATTTTTAACAAACTGTCTGGCAATAACCTCTTTTATTGAACGATTTATTCTCTAAAGGCGGCAATAATACATATAAATTACCTCTCGTGGAAGGTTCTCCACGGGGATTTCCAAAGTCCAGATTGGCAAGATGAGCTATGACAGTTATGACAGCCCTGACCTCCCGAGAAAGAACATGGCAAGCCCTCAACCATCAAGAACCAGATAAGGTGCCGCTGGATCTGAACGGCACCTGCTGCACTGCATTGACACTCGAAGCTTACAACAACCTGCGGGATTACCTGGACCTGGCAGCCGACGACCAGCCTGATATTTCCAGCCGGGTAATGATGTCGATTAGATCTCGCCAGGACTTGCTTCATCGCTACAAAGTCGATACACGCACGGTTTATCTCAAACCACCCTCCGTATGCAGGGGAAAAGAAATGCCGGATGAGTCGTACTACGATGCCTATAACATCCGCTGGCGGCCCGCTTCATTCTATTACGATGCGGTTGAACGACCTTTAGCCCTGGCCACAATTCACGATTTGGCTCAGGCAGCCTGGCCTGATCCGTACGATCCTGGGCTGGTAAAAGGATTGAAGGAAGAGGTGCGGCAACTTTATGAAACCACCTCTTACTGTCTGGTAGCGGATATGCCGGCCTTTGGCCCTTTCGAAGGCTGTGGCCTCACCCGTGGTTACGAGCAGTTCTTTGTGGACCTCTACACCGATCAAGCCTTTGCAGAAGCTTTGTTGGACAAATGCACTGAAACCCTGATCGAATTCCTGTCAGTATTCCTGGAGCAGGTCGGTGATTTTATCCAGGTGGTAGCCATTGGGGACGACGTGGCCATGCAGACCGGGCCGTTTATCAGCCTGCCCATGTACCGCCATTATGTCAAACCCAGGCATAAAAAGGTCTTCGATTTCATCCACTCTCATACAAAAGCCAAGATTTTCTATCACAGTTGTGGTTCGGTGTATGACTTGATCCCTGACTTTATAGAAGAAGGTATAGATATCCTGAACCCTGTCCAGACCAGCGCTGCTAAAATGGACCTGGGCAGGTTAAAACGAGAATTCGGAAAGGAGCTTTGTTTTTGGGGCGGTGGGATTGACATCCAAACCCAACTGCCGGTCTATTCTCCTGAGCAAATTGAGGAAGAAGTGAAACGCACCATGGATATCATGGCGCCGGGCGGGGGTTACGTCTTTTTTCCTACCCACAACATTCAAGCGGATGTGACGCCGCAGCGTATCGACAGCTTGTTTAACGCGGTGCTTCGCTGCCGGAATTATCAATCTTTCTGAACTCTTGAAAGGAGCAAAGTATGATCAACAAATATGGGCAAGAAGAAATAGCAAACCTGACCAAAGTCGTCGAAAGCGGCAATTTTGCCGACCATGCCGGGGGATTTATGGACCAACTCCGGCATGATTTTGCCAAAGCCACCGGAGCGAAACATGCTATCACCTCAGCCACCGCCATGCTGCTGATGCAGGCTATTCCGGGCGCTATCAATGCCGGGGGCGGCGACGAGATCATCTGCGACCCGGTCGTCCAGTTCCACGGGATCGCCTGCCTGCACAATAACGTGGTGCCCGTCTGGGCAGATGTCCGCGCAGACAACTTCTTGATGGACCCCGATAAGGTCGAAGCCTTGATTACCCCACGCACGAAAGCCATCTGGGTGACGCATTTATGGGGCTATGCCGCCGAAGTCGACAAACTTCTTGACATTGCCAACCGGCACGGCATTTACCTGCTGGAAGACTGCGCCCACGGTTGCCTGGGCGAATACAAGGGTAAGAAACTGGGCACATGGGGCCAGGTAGGCACGTTTTCTTTTAACATGGGAAAACAACTGGCGACTGGCGAAGGCGGCATTGCCATCACCAATGACGACAAAATGGCCTTCGAGATCAACCGGCGCATCATCTTCGGCGAGAGCCCGGAGGTGTTGAGCTCGAATTACCGCATGACCGAGTTCCAGGCCGCGGTAGCTGTTGCGCAGCTCAAGAAAGTGCCCGCTTATCTCGAAGAATACCGCAAGTCTAAGGCGATTCTGGACGAAGCCATTGCTGGCTGCGAATGGCTCGATGCCCGCAAGCTACAGGATGGCACAGTCCTGGCCCCCTATTTCTGGAGCTGCCTCTTCCACGGTGAACGTAAAGGCATCGGGTACAACGTCTTCAAAGCCGCCCTGCGCCAGGCCGGCGCTCCTTATGGGACAGGCTTTCTACAGGTCCCGGCTTATATGTACGATTTGTTCCACAAGCCCACTGAGTACGGCAAAAAGGGCTGGGTGTTCGAGCCGCACCTGTATGCAGGCAAAGTCGCCTGGGGTGAGGGGATCTGCCCGGTAGCGGAAGATATCATCCCACGCATTGTCCATACCAACAACATGGTGCCGGTTGAAAAAGCCGCCGTATCTGCCCAGAAATTGAAAGAGGCCATTAAGCTGGCTGAAAGCGGGCAGGTAGCGCCATTGCAGTACACCGAGTTAGATAAGCAGGTACTGGATGTAGTCAAACAATTTGGCCCGATCGAGCCCAGCGAGGCTATCCATCATTTTGACCAAAATGGCTGGAAGCACCTGGATGAACACACTATGTTCACCCTCATGGAAGACCTGAGAGACCGCACGCCGTACAAGCTTTCTCACGCCGGCCCGCGCAAATTCGCCTACCACGATTTGAGCCATTAGTGATGGGCTTGTTTAGATAATTTATTCCGCCTGCCCAATGCTCTCCCGGTTTGGGAGAGCATTGGGCGATTGTAGAAGGGATTTCTCTATGAAGAAAAACACGATCGGGCTGGGAGTGATTGGTTTTGGCAGCATGGGCCGCACCATGGAAGTTCTGCGCGGCGTTCCCGACCTGCGCTACGAGCTGCGGGCCGTCTGTGCTGAACACCCCGAAAAGTTACAAGCGCGCGCCCAACAGGCGGGAGTGCCTTTCTGGACCACCGATTACCGTGAATTGGTGGCGCGTAATGATGTAGATGTAGTCGCAGTCTTTTCCCCGGACCACCTGCATGTCCAACATTCGCTTGCAGCCATGGCAGCCGGGAAACACGTGGTGTGCGGCAAACCCAACGCCGTCACACTTGAAGAGGCCAAAGAGCTGGTAAAACAGGTGCGGCAAAGTAGAGTCAAATACCTGGCCGCTTACACCCTGCGCCAGGACCAGCAATACCTGGCGGCAAAAAAGCTTTTGGATGATGGCGATCTGGGCAAAATAATTGCCATGGAAAGCCACTATATTCACGACATGCGCGATGTATATGAAAATACGCCCTGGCGGCTGCAGGCGCCGCAGGACATGATGTTCGGCGGGTGCATGCACTGTGTCGATATTTTACGTGCAATGGGTGGTGACGTGGATTGGGTGCATGCAAATGGCAACCTGGGCCATCTTACCCCTACGTATCCTATTGCGGATAATTTTTTCCTCAACCTGACCTTTAAATCAGGCGCGATCGGGAGAGTATCAGGGCTGTATGGGATTGTCCATGCTCCACTACCAATGCACCAATTTGCTGTTTACGGCACAAAAGGCAGCCTGGTGGCTGAATACGGACCATCTCAGATGAGGGTAGTTTTCGACAAGCTGATGAAGCACCCGCCGTTTGTCACCACTTTTGGTCCCGAGCCTGAATCCAGCCGTTTCGGATATGGCTCTGCGATCGTTCGCTACATGCGCCATTTCCAGGACTGCCTGGATAATGACCGCCAACCTTATCCGGATGTGGTGGACAGCGCCAAATCCATCGCCGTCGGCGCGGCTGCCTGGGAATCGATCAAGACCGGGCAGGCCGTCAAGGTCTACAACGAATTTTAATTAAAACTATTCTCTTAGATCAACAGCAGGAGAAGGTTCTTTGGAAATCTCCGTTGTGACCTTCCACGGAAAATTCCAATGAGCCCAGGAGAAGATCATGATGGCTGCCAAAAAAGATATTATCCGTTTAGGCGTAATCGGCATGGGACTCAGAAATATGGCCTCGACCTTCACGCTGCTCAAAGACGTGCCTGATTTGCGTTACCAGATCACGGCCATTTGCGCCATCCCCGAGGCCCTGGTCAAGCAGTGCGCCGAGGATTTTCACGTGCCGTATTGGACGACCGATTATCGTGATCTGGTGACGCGCAAGGATGTGGATGTCGTGTGTGTATTTTCACCCGATCACCTGCACGCCGAACACTGCATCGGCGCCCTCGAACAGGGAAAACACGTGGTGTGCACCAAACCTATGGTCACCCGGCTGGAAGACGCCCAGAAGCTGGTCGAACTGGTGCGCCAGAAACGCGTTAAATTCCTGGTCGGGCAGACCATGCGTTTCGACCGCCAGTTTCTCAACGCCAGGCAATTGTTCGACGACGGCGACCTGGGCAGCTTGATCGCCCTGGAGAGCTTCTATTTACACGACATGCGCCCGGTGTTTGAAATGACCCCCTGGCGGAGGACTGTGCCGCAGGACCTGATGTTCGGCGGGTGCGTCCATTCCATTGATGTCATCCGGGCATTCGGCGGGGATATCGAATCGGTGCACGCCGTGGCAATCAAGGGCGGGCTGACCAGGGATTATCCCATTCCGGATAATTTTTTCCTCAACCTGAAATTCAAGTCGGGCGTCATCGGGCGCGTGTCCGGCCTGTACGGGATCGTCCACCCGCCTACCCCGATGATGCAGTTCAATATCTATGGCACCAAGGGCAGCTTGCAGTCTGAGTTCACCGATAACGAGCCGGGGCAGGTCAAAGTGGTCCTGGATAACCTGTTTGGCCATAAGACTTACCAGGCGCAGTTCGATGCCGAACGTGATACCAGCGCATACGGTCACGGCGCCACTGTCATCCGTTACATGCGCCACTTCCAGGACTGCCTGGACAACGATTTGTCGCCCAACCCCGGTGTGATCGACGGCGCTAAATCCGTGGCGGTGGGTGTGGCTGCCTGGGAATCGATCAAGACTGGCCAGGTGGTCAAGGTATTCAACGAATTCTAGGGTTCCATAATCGAAAAGGAAAGCCATATGCGCATCGGAATTGCAGGTCTGAATGGCCTCTATTGGCCTGTCGCCGCCGGTAACTGGTTAGCGGGTAGGCCAGATATCCAGTTTTTGGCCGCCGCGACCCTGGGCGAGGATCAGGCGTTGATCAAGGACAGCCTGGGGCTTTACCCCGCGGAATACGCCGCCAAATACGGAATCAAACTGTATACCCGGGCGGAAGAGATGATCGAGGCGGAAAAACTGGACACGGTCATGATCGTGACCAGGCACAGCCAGCACGCCGCCTGGGTTGAACGGCTGGCCAGCCTTGGCGTAAATTTATACATACCTAAGACGTTCGTCACCACTCCCGAAGACGCCGACCGTATTGTCGCAGCCGGGAAAGCCCACGCAATCAAGATTGCCGTCGGGCCCAGCGCCCGTTTCCTGCCGCAGATGGCGGCGCTGAAATCAGCCCTGGCTGAGGATAGAATTGGAACACCCTTTGCAGTCAGGATCTGCCACCACCACGGCACCATCGATGTCTTTCACCGCAATGACTGGTATCGCGACCCGCAAGAAGGCGGGCCGGAGCTTTCCCTGGGCTGGTATGGCATCGACCTGGCTATGTATTTCATGCAGGACAGGATTAACACTGTCTATGCGAAATACGCCAATTACACCTCACCCGACAGCCCCTTCATGGACTGCGGCCGGATGGTGTTGGGAATGCAGCAAGGTGGTACGGCCTCGTTTGATATGTATTTCTGCAACCGCATCAGTTACCCTTCCTGGCAGGTGGAAATAACCGGCCCCAAAGGCGTGCTCAGCCTGCACCGCACCGAATCCAACTCCACTAAGACTGTGGTCAGCCTGGAAGATAAAGAGGGCTATAAGGTCCTGCCGCTGCCCGATAAATCGAAATCACCCCATTGGGAGATGTTCTGGGTAGACGAGTTCGTCCAGGGCCGGGAACCTTCCCTGACCGCCGAATACGCCCGGGAAGTGACCCTGGTCTCCCTTGCGGCGCGGCAATCCGCCAGGACCGGCACAGCGGTGACCTTGCCGGCGTAGGAGGCAAAGGCATGCCAAAGCTTCTCTACAAACCTGATTGGGAAGAAACCAAGCAGCATTTCCTTACCTGGTGGGCCGGCGAGCGCTTCGAGCGCTGCGCTATGGCGGTGACGGCTCCGAAAGCCAACCGGCGCCTGATCCATCCTCCCCAACCGCCCGCAGATGCGCTCCTGCGCTGGACCGACCTGGATTACATCTCTGCCCTCAACCATTACGAGCACTCCACCACTTTTTACGGCGGCGAGGCTTTCCCTTTGTGGAACGGCGGCTCGCCCGGGCACACCAGCCTGCCGGCTTACCTGGGCTGCCCGGTCGAGCTGGACATGGAGACAGGCTGGTGGAACCCGCTCCTTGAAGGCGAAGATTGGGATGTCACCACGCTCCATCTGGATCCGGAAAATTACTGGTGGAAATTCGCCCTGAAACTGGCCGACCGGGCGGTCAAAGAATCGGCCGGAAAATCGGTTCCGGACCTGGGTGGAGCACTCTCCGGCTGCGGCGACATTCTGGCCGCCCTGCGCGGTACGGATCGCCTGCTGCTGGACGTCGCCTATACTCCCGAGCGGGTACAGCAGGCCGAATTTTACCTGTTGGAGCTGTGGGTCAAAGTCTACGATATTTTATACGGCCTGGTGCATACAGCCGCCGAGGGCAGCACTTCCTGGTTCAGGCTCTGGTCGCCGGGACGCTTCTATCCGACGAGCTGCGATTTTTCCTACATGATCTCGCCCAAGATGTTCCGCAGCCTGTTCCTGCCGGTGATCGAGCGCTGGACCCACAGCCTGGATCACAGCGTCTACCACGTGGACGGGTTGGAAGCCTTCAAACACGTCCCGGCCCTGGCGGAACTGCCGGGTATCCAGGCCTTTCAAATCCTGCCCGGAGCAGGAAAACCCAGCCCGCTGCATTACCTGGATACGCTGCGCCTGGTGCAGGCCAGGGGAAAGAATTTGCAGATCACAATCGAGCCGGAAGAGGTCGAACCAGCCCTCGAATTGTTATCGGCGCGAGGTTTATTTATCACCACCAGTTGCGCCAGCGAAGAACAGGCGCGCTACCTGCTCAAGATGGCGGAAAAATGGTCGCATGATTGAGGGGGACCAACCGATTGTTCCAATATATCGGTCACCCTTTCTTATATTTCCGGGATATGCTAGTGAGAAGCAGTCGGGATTCTTTATTCACTTATATTACCTTGATAGCCATGGCGATCTGCATCTATCCAGAAGACCACGCTGGAAGAATAGTGATGTTACGGCTGATGTTTTTCTTTTAACCAACCTATTATTTCATCTTCCTTTTTCTTCATTCTTTTATCTTGACATGCGATGTCGTTTGATTTGGCGTTGATGGATTTTGATTTTCCTCAACACCTTTATTAAATCCAAGTTGCCATGTTTTCAGACAATAATCGAGTACCCCGATTTTTAAATTATGTGTTGTTGTAAGATAAGCTTTCCTAATTGTAGATATTAATAGAATCACTGCAATACTTATAATCGTACTAATTCCTAATGACCAAAGATAATGATTTAAGGAAGATAAAGGTGTGTTTATATATCTTCCTGTCTCGTACAGTACATACATTACCCATGAGGATAAAACTGCGAATTGTGCACTTCCAGCAAGATTGTAATTATGATCTCTCTCTTTGGCCTGAATCACTTCCTCTTTGGAGCCGCTGTCTTTATCCTTATCTAAAGCAAATAACCAAATCCATTTAAATAATTTCATATTATTGTCAATAGTGCCTAGAATATCTCGATACTTACTTGGCGCAAATACGATATCCTCCCCTAATAATCTAAATGGAAATTGTGTTTGAATATATTCGTCTTTAATTTTGGATTTAAAAATATTTGCAAATTGTAAAACCATTGGATATTTATCATCTACCCAATCAAGGTACGATTTATAATCATCAAGCATTGATGCGCTGAAGGGGAGAAACATATATAATATTTTCCTGTGTTTATTTAATTGATAAAGTAACAAGCCTACTGGATAACAGCAAAGAAGCACAACAAATCCAAATATAGATAATGTCAGTAAAATTGGGGAATACTTGGCAATAATAGTAATTCCTGGAGATAAACGATCTATAAATATAGCCCTAAGTAGAATAAATATTAGAAACAACGAAAAAGCAATAAAACCAATTGAGAATATAAGTGGCTCCATTCGCCATAACTCGATATTAGGTACTGGATCACTTTTTGCATTCTGATATTCAATTCTTTGTTCTGGCAAATCAACTGGATTACTAATACCCAATTCAGGTACTACAAGCTCATTAGATTTCTCAATATTTTGATCACTTTGACCTTCTTCTTTTTTGAGAATATCTTTAAATAGGTCAGTAAAATATTCAACTAAAGGGATTGAGAAGATTCCCAAAATACTTAGTAGTAATCCTATAATGACAGTAATATCATTTTTTGTGCCCACAATAAGAACAAAACCAAAAATTGTTGCAATGACCGCCCAAATTTTTATCCCCACGTGTATCCTTCCTTAGATTTATAGACCCTTTCTAAATTATGAAGTATGACGATGAAAAATACTGGATAAAAGCTGTGATATTGGGTAACCAAAAATACCTATAATTAAAAGAAGCATTCCAATAAAAACCAGATAATTAATAGTAGAATATATCAATACAACACCAATAACCGAAATCAACATCAAGATTGGCATAATCATTTTATTAATATAGGCCCCCCATTTTTAAGTAACCTTTTCATAGCTGATTTCGACAATGCTTATATGAGAAAACTTATTTCCCAGGGGAGAGAGTAGGAGAGAAAACAGGAGTAGGAGTAAAAGTAGGGGTAGGAAATCTTACCGAATTGGCAATAAAATCATTTAATGATGGACGGAATGATAAAACCAGGCTAATTAGCAATAATCCCAACACAAATAATATCGCAAGATATCTCAATCTATCTATATGCTTTTGGCGTTTATGCCAGACAAAAGCAGACACACAAATGGCAATAGAAAAAAGACCGATTAACACTAAAAAGCCTCCAACAAGAGGGGGCAGGTGTAATGCGTCACCTGCTAAAAGCACTCCTAATACTATTGCTATAGCCGTTGAGGAGGCATGAACTAGGCTATTAATTACCTCAATCTGATGGGATTCTGTCCAACGAGGTGGGGCCATTTTTCGCTTTCGAATATTGATAGAATAATTAAATACAAATCTTTCTAAAACGCAAGCAATTCAGAAACTCCATTAACAGACTATCTACGTACCAACTCACCACAGGTCAATCTTGTGGCTTATTCACGACAGGATAACTATATACCCATTATCCTACAAGAAAAGCTTTTCAGACGGACTAATTTAGTAATGGTAAGTTGTCTATATTGTAATTCGGAACAAAGAAATATTAATGAAATATCGATGAGATTATTGGAAAAAGCCCTTCTTTTTCCTCTTTCAAATTCAGCAAGTTTTTTTCTGTAAATTCGATCAAGTTATCCCAACGATTTCTTAAGGTTCAAACGGAAAGCTGTGGGTAGGGGGACGGGAAGATCACCGTCCACATATCCACAGCTACTACTACGACGATTGCGCTTCCTGCAAACCCAGGTAGATCTTTCCACTTTCCCACTCATCGCTAATCTCGATCAGGACATCACTCACCAGGCGCAGACAGGACGCCTCGTTGGGGAAGATACTGACCACCCTGGTTCTACGTCTGATCTCGCGATTTAGCAGTTCCAGGCCGTTGGTGGTGCGGATCAATCTACGATGACCGGCCGGGAACGAGAAAATGGTCAACCCTTCAGGAAGGTTGGATTCGATCCAGTCAGCCAGTTTTGAATCAGTTTTCTGGTACTTGTTCACCACTTTTTTGAGATACTCCTCTGAGGTAACTCGGTCAGGCGCATTGAAAATGACCCGAATGTCTTCGGCAACCTCCTTCTGCATATCCTTGCGCGGCACATAGGACTGGGCATTCTACTGGAGATGAAACTGACAGCGCTGCCAGGGTATTCCACCAAAAACCGCCTTGCGAGCTGCTTTCAGCCTAGCGTGGTCATCCGAAACGACCAACTTCACCCCGCGCAGCCCACGTTTGACCAGGTTTTCCAGAAAAGTGCGCCAGTGGATCTCCTGCTCACCCAGCGAAAGCGACACCCCCAGCACCTTGCGATGTCCGCTCAAGTCCACTCCGTCTGCGATTAATACAGCGGCATCTCGCACCTGCCCATCCTGGCGGACTTTCTCATAGCGGGCGTCAAGAAACAAATAGGTGATCTCACCCAAGCCGCAATTGTGCCACTGTTCCAGCTTCTCGTCCAGCTGTGCGGTTGCCTTGCTCACCGTACTCGATGAAATCTCACTTCCACACAGTTTCTCCAGAATGGCGGCCACTTTGCGTGTCGATACTCCCTGGACATACATCTCCGTCAAAGCCAGGGTCAAGGCCCGTGCGCTCCGCAGCCCTTTTTCCAGCGCCTCTGGGTAAAAACCACCTTCTCGCACTTGCGGTATCGCAAAGGTGATCTCTCCCACTCTGGTCTTAACCGTCTTATCCTTGTACCCATTGGCATGCCCTTGCCGTTCTTCGTTGCGCTCGTAAGGAGCTGCTCCCAGATGCCTTTGACGTTCTACTTTCATCGCCGCGTTCACAATTGACCGGATCAATTCCGGCAAATATTCCAATCCTTGGCCAGCGATCTGTTCCATGATTTCAGGCTGTAAGGTAAAATTATTTTGGTGGGTCATGTGTTACTCCTTTTTGGTCTGGTAACCGTAAGGATAACCTGACCTACCACTTTTTGTTAAGGCCCTGAATTTTACGGAAAATAGTTTACACTACTAATAAACTTTGAGGTGTCAGTTAGTTTAGGTATTAGTTTTATATGTAGAAACAAACTAATAGTGAGACGAAGGCAAATGGTTAATACTAAAAAACCTCTGATCAATGATCCATAGAGTATCCCAATAGCTAAGCCGAGAGGACACCCTACTCGCCTTTATTAGTTTTATAATGAGTAATTATGCGGAAAATTCCATAAACTCAGGATGGCGATAAAACCTACTCTATCAGAAGGTCCAAATCATACTGTTCTGAAGCCAATCTGGGATTGGAATTTTTTTGGCTTTCACAGCGTGGTGGTTTGCCAATAGGAGACGTAATGTGCGAACCGCCGAATACACTTCGATAATAAGTTCTCTTTGGTCTTTGAAGTAGCGCTGATCAAAGACATTTTCGTCTAAAGCATGGGCAGGCTTCTGACGTAATTTACGAACCTTACGTAATGTCTTAATGCTCTCGTCCCATGGTTTCCAATCTGAAGTACGAAAATACTTACGGACCCATTCATCCAATATCTGTAGTGTGCCTTTGTTCTGGACCAGGATTTTACCGTCATTCCGCTCTGTCTCTGTTTCATAAAGTATTTCATTACGAAAGAAATCCTTATTTATGTTGTCCGATATCAGTTTGTCCAATAGCAAAACGAAGCTATTAAATTCTTCAAGTGTGGGGCGGACAAGAAAGCTCAATTTCTGAGGTTTATCTTCGCCATATTCGCCGAAATCTTGGTGGAATAACGGTAGACGGCCCATTGCTGCCGCCATCTGGTTTATTATGTATAGTTCTTTCTGAAAAGCCATAAAAATGGGAACTCGTTCGCCCCAATCACCGATGATCGTGTTTCGATAATAATCAGGATGGAGCCGATAGTCGCCCTTTAGCTCTTTTGCTCTCCAAATTTGCTGATGTTCAGGACTCAGATCGGAAAGATAACGCAGGTATACCGCTACTGCTCGGTTGAAGTTCGAATCATATGAGAACCCAAACGTCTCAAGTAATATTTGATCTTTTTCTGCCATTTTATCTGATTCATAAAATTCATCTCTGACACTTATATACCCGTTCACATCATCATTATTGTAAAGGTAGCGTGGATCGTTGCGATAAACCTCTAATACAGTTAAATCAAACGATCGATATGTGAGTTGTGGCTCACCTAACGCCAGACACAATTTGTAGGGTTCTTTATCGTATAAGGAAAAATTAACAACAGTTTCTAGGTACTTTGTGCGAGGATAGATGCAAGTGTGGAATAATTCATTAGTAACAAGCTTTTCAATTTGTATTTCCTTAGGCGGGAACCCGGTACGTAGAATATGAGTGTTAACTTCTAAGTCGCTATAAAGCACTCCTACTAAATCTTCCTCGATAAATTCTCGCAAGAAATCTCGCAATTTTTCCCACGCAACCATATGCTGCTTTGCTAGAGTAGCAGCTGGAATCCCGTTAAAGTCCCCTGAATTGAGATAGAAATGAACAATTGTTTCAAGAATGCTGTCTTTAGATATGTCACTCATGAGAATTTAGGTAAAGTGTTGTTTAATCGAATTTAACCCTAACAGTTGCAAGAAGCAGCGCGAGTAACAAGAATGGAATGAAACATATCTCTTACTTGGTGTTTTTTATTTTCGTTTTTTCTGTTTTGAACCTAGGAACAAAAGTTATTATATATCAAAATTGTCGCAGAATGACTGAGACGCATTAGGGTATTGTGCCAGATATTCACCCCTCAACCAGGGAAAACCTACTGACGATCTTTTGGATCTTCTCTGGTGTTAAAACCGATTTCACATAAACGGGTGGCTGCTGTGGTGTGTTAATCTGGCAGATAACATGCTGGATATGCTTGCAATTGTGGCGTTCGCCTTTCTGAAAAATTCGGGCCGGGCAACTACATCCCCAGGTACCTTTGCAGCACTTTGCTACGACATAGGCCAAACCAGGCCGGCTCTCCGATTGCACTTCCCAAAATTCTACCCATTGTCCATTTTTCAACTGGCTCAACTTGATTGCTGGCAACATGGCTTTCTCCTTATTTGAATGTGAGGGGGAAGTTGGCAGCTCCCCTTTGCTCTCTAAAATTTGATCATTCCGAACCAACTTGGACCAGTCATTAAATCTTTAGTTGCCTGATGCTCAAGATCCATGATTTCTTCTAAATGGCGGTTCACGGCTTCGGTATCACGGTCGGCATCGTTTTCCGCGCTCTGACCCAATAGGCCCGATGGCTGTTTTCAAAGCGTCCAGGTGATTCCTTAGCTCGTAATCGTTTTGAACTGCCAGTAGGTCAAAAAGTTCGATCAATCCCGTGTCAATTTTCACACGTAAATGCGCCACCTCTTTTCGGTAACCATGCGGCTGTGGATTTTCCAACACAGCCCCTTTCCCAGCCAAAATTTGTCGGCTCAGATCCACTTCAATGAGAGTAAATTATCGGGCTTACAAAGATAGTTTCACCCCTTGATATTAGTTCCCCAATAATCCTATAATAAACTTAGATACATCAAAAGATCGCCAAAAAAATTCTGGAGGGAAAAATGAGATTCTTCAAAAGCTTTATTAGAAATCTCGTGCTATTGCTCGTCATGGGGCTTGTTCTATTCTTACTTTTTCCGAATATTATGGGCCCGGTTTTTCACTTTTCAGGATTAATTCTTGGACCTTTGGCAATCCTTGTCATTATTGTTGCCGCTTTACCGCTTGGTCGGCGGTATTAATCGAGGGAAAGACAAATTCTGGAAAGGTGATCCCAACAAAGAAGTGAAATATACTATATCGATTGATATACAGCACAACCGAAACGGAAGAATATGCAACCAGCGAGAGTTCAGAAAATTCATGCACAAATAAAAAACCTCATCGAAAACTTTGACAGTTTTCTTAACACATATTGTGATCAACCACCATTTAAACGATATGGCCAACTAGAGTATCATCAAACCACAATTCTTATGAGGAAACGTTTGGGGTCAGCATTAAAAGCTATAAAAAATGATGATTTTCTAGAAAGCCTGTATAAAACACTTCGGGCTTGGGGAATAGGTTTACGTGGTGCGATCCTAGTACCTTATCCAGAATTCAAAAGAGCGATTCAGAATAAAGCGAAATTGATCAGTGATTTAGAGGAATTTAGAATAGACGACATCCAAATCAATCCGCAACAACTATCAAATTCTTTATGGGGATTAATGGATTCGCTTGAGATCGTTGAGAATAATGCGAAGTTAGTCGCATCTTCAAAAGCCCTTCATCACATACTGCCTGACTTGATAGTTCCGATAGACAGAGCATACACCAGAAGATTTTTTGGATGGCATGGCCCTGAATTTCAATACAATCAAAAAAAATTCCTTTCCCTAGCATTTGAAAGTTTTACGATAATCGCCAGAGCAACGAATCCGAAAAAGTATGTCGGTATTGGATGGAACACAAGCCAAACAAAAGTATTGGATAATGCAATTGTAGGATTTATGTTAGTAAATCCTCGACCGAACCTCTAATACAACCTATCCCCCCTGTGGGGATAACATCTTGAATTAAAAGAGCCCAATTAATCGGTCAGGCTCTCCAGGGTGGGCGACGGGGGTTGAACCCGCAACATCTTGATCCAAGTATTTTTTACAATTGGAAAGGTGGCCTGTGCCTCTGTCCAATGGTGTATATCACCCCCCAAACCTGTTTTTAATGCCCCCGCTGCTTTGCAGTGGGTCCGGTACTACCAGAAACATAACAATCAATCCTATCCGTCTCACCGCCCGTCTAGGTTGACTCGAAGGGCTATCTTTCCAACCAATCTTGCGCGCTAATATGAGAAAATTATCACCTGTTTATAATTTTTTTATTAGGAAAATTATGTTATTATTTATAAGGTTTATAAACAATTTCTCGATTAAATGTTCAGCAACCTCTAGGGTTGGAGAATAGATGGTTGCTTTTGCATGAGTTTATACAAAAATTAATCCTTAACATATAAGGGAGTAATAAAGATGAAGACAGTATTAACTGTACTTTCCGAATGGGGTTTTTGGGGTGAAGAGCTGGTAGGACCGCTCGAAGTGCTTGATCAAAAGGGGTACAAGGTTGATTTTATGACCAATAAAGGACAGCGACCGCATGGCCTGCCGCCCAGTATGCAGGTGGGTTATTTTGATCCTCCTTTACATAAAGTGGTAACTGATGAATATTACGCCAACCTTACACGTAAGGTGGATGAGTTTACCCGCCTTGACAATCCCATTAACCTCTCAAAATGGTTCCCGGAGAGGCCTTATTTCAATGCTCCGAATTTTGGCAAGGACCTGGAAGCTTATTACACTGCTCGTGACCAATGTTGGAAAGACCTGGAGAAGTACGATGCCTTACTCCTTGTCGGTGGGAGCGGTCCTATCCTGGACATGGTCAACAATCAACGCTTACATGATGTCATTTTAGGATTCTATGCTGCGGGTAAGCTGATTGCCGCAGAATGTTATGGTGTGGCATGCCTGGCGTTTGCTCGAGATTGGGTAGATCGAAAGAGTATAATTTGGGGTAAACATGTTACCGGCCACGCCATGGAATATGACTATAAAGACGGAACCGGCTTTCTCAATACCGATGTCAATATTGGCCCCCCGCCTTACCCACTCGAGCTCATCTTGCGCGATGCGGTTGGGCCAAACGGGCAGTATCATGGCGGCGTAGGGCATACCATATCAACCATTTTGGATTACCCCTTCTTGACTGGCCGTTCAACTCAGGATTCGCACCTGGTGGGTGAGCTGATCGTTCAAATCCTGGAAAACGGTCTGCAGCGCTATGGCTGGTAATTTTCAGAAGGAAGCTCCATTGACAACAGCCCCCGCGACGGCAGAAAAAAACGGGAGGTTTGCCATCCTTGAACAATTTCTGGCTGATGGGATGCACGTCATGTTCGGTAACCCGGGCACGGTTGAACAAGGCTTTCTAGATGCTCTGGCAAATTACCCGCAGATGAAGTACATCCTGACTTTGCAGGAGTCGGTGGCGGTTTTAGCCGCCGATGGATATGCGCGGGCCACGCAAAAACCAACCCTTGTCCAGCTTCACAGCACACCGGGCGTTGGCAATGCGATCGGCGCCCTTTACCAGGCCAAACGCGGCCATTCACCCCTGGTCGTGATCGGGGGAGATGCCGGGACCCAATACCTGGCTATGGATTCTCAGATGGCGGGCGACCTGGTGGCTTTTGCTGAACCGGTCACCAAGTGGTCCACAGTAGTGGTTGACCCTTCCTCGCTGCTCAGGGTCTTGCGCAAGGCAGTCAAAATTGCTTCCACGCCTCCAATGGGGCCCGTTTATGTCTGCCTTCCGATGGATGTGCTCGACGCACCTTCAGTGGAAGAAGTATTCCCGGCGTCTATCCCGTCAACGCGGGTAGCGCCAGACGAGCAAACCATCCGGGAAATTGCGCTGATGCTGGCGGAAGCTGAAAGACCGGTCATATTTATCGGCGATGGTGTGGCTTATTCGGGCGCTCAAGAGGAGCTTGCTCATGTGGCCGAATTGCTTGGCGCAGAAGTGTGGGAAGCGGATGCTGGGGAAGTCAACCTCAGTTATCGGCATCCTTCCTACAAGGGCATGACCGGGCACATGTTCGGTACGGCCAGCTTTCCCATAACTTCAAAAGGGGATGTCAACTTAATCTGTGGCACCTATGTTCTCCCGGAGGTGTTCCCACTCCTTGGGAATATTTTCGCACCCCAAGCAAAAGTCATTCATATTGACCTTAATAGCTATGAGATCGCCAAGAACCATCCTGTGACCCTGGGCGTCACGGCAGATCCGAAGCTGACGCTTGGCAAAGTAGCCCAGGCCCTTCAAGAGTTGATGACTGCTCAACAGAAAGAGTCGGCTGCCTCCCGATTTTCTGCACTATCAGAAGCAAAAGAAGCCCAGCGGGGCGAGGCTTTCAAGCAGGACCGTGCCGTTCGGGAGAAAGTCCCCCTGCAAATGTCCCGCTTCATGGAAGAGCTGATGGATCAGCTACCTGAAGATGCAATAATCTTCGATGAAGCCCTGACCAACTCACCCCCGATCTCGCGTTACTTTGCTCCTGCTCGCACGGGCCAGTATTTTCTCACGCGTGGAGGTTCTTTGGGAGTTGGCATTCCAGGAGCAATTGGGGCCAAGTTGGCTAATCCCGATAAGACCGTAGTAGGTTTCACCGGTGATGGCGGCGCAATGTACACGATCCAGGCGCTCTGGACAGCCGCCCGGCACAATATCAACGCCAAATTTGTGGTGTGTAACAATTTTTCTTACCGCTTGTTGCAGTTGAATATTGATGCTTATTGGAAAGAACGCGCTATCCCCAGGCATGACTTTCCGCTTAGCTTTGACCTCTCCAGCCCACCCCTCCAATTTCATGAAATGGCGCGTTCGATGGGTGTGCAAAGTGTGCGGGTTGAAAAGCCTTGGGAAATTGCTCCTGCCATCCGGCAGGCGTTAGCTCACCCCGGTCCGTTTCTCATTGACCTTGTTCTAGAAGGCGACACTCACCCAGAGCGGGTAGGCGCCACTTGCGGTCAATGATAAGGGATGTACGGGCGAGGGATATTCTATAAAAAATTTAGGAAGGATTGAACGATGATGGCTGCTATTAGCTTGGATGAGATCAAGAATTTCGTCGCGGCCTGGTACCGGGCCTTGGATTTCCATGTTCCTCTTGATGAAATCTATACCTTACTGGCGGACAAGGGACTGAATATGCAGTTCCCAGACGGTAATATGAAGGATTATGCCAGCTTTAAGCTATGGTACGACCGGGTGACCAACCTGTTTTTTGATGAGAACCATTATGTGCAAACTGTTGATGCCAAGATCGATGGCGAGCAGGCGGTTTTGGATATCGTCGTCGGCTGGCAGGCTAGCTGGTGGGAGGCGCCATCTGCTAAAAGTAAGCGTGTCTCAATGGACGCCACGCAGCGTTGGACAGTCCGTCGTTCGAAAAAGAATGCTTTCGGGTTGGAAATCGTAACCTACAACGCCACGGTCGAGCCCTTCAAGTATGCCCCAGGTTTTGCCAGACTTTAAAATAGTCTGTTATATGAAAACAAATTCAAATCATCTAGTTTAAAAAAGGAGATAAGTAATGGACAACACACACCTGGTTCTTCGAATGTACGAATTGTTTAATAAAGGCGATATGGCTACGATCAAGAGTGAGCTCTTTGATCCCAATATAACCTGGACAATGCCTGGGCATCACCCGCTCTCTGGTACCATGGAAGGCGTGGATGCCGTGGTCGCATTCTTCGGCTCGCTGTTCAAGGCAGGTATTGTTGTAGACAATGTGCATTTTGGCACCCTGGATGATGGCACCGTAATTGAGAAGCACATGGGTCACGGTAAGATTGGCGCAGAAGAGTTTGTCTTCCCCACCTGCACATCCTATGGCATTAAGAATGGCAAGATCTTTGAGGTGCGTGTTCACACCGGTGACCAGCACACGGTGGATCGCTACTTTTGGGCTGTCATCAAGCTTAAGGGTGTTCCTGCTCGCCTGGCTTAATAAAATGGCAAACTGAGGTGTTATATGGCTATAGTCAATTCAATTATTACCCCCCAACATGTTTCAGAGGCTTATGCCGCTTTAGCTTCTGGCGATATGGAGCGGATCAAGCAGTATTGGGCGGAAGACATGGTCTGGCAAGTGCCGGGGCATAACCGCCTGTCTGGTTGGTATTTTAGCCGGGATGAATTCCTGGCTTTTATGGGTCAGGTCGGCCAACTTTCTGGCAACAGCTTCCATATGGATAATATTGCTGGTCAGGTGATTGTGACGGGTGAGTACTCCGCTGATCTAACCCGCAACCGTGGCAACCGCGCCAATGAGACCGATAAAACCATGGATATTGAAGTCGTCCATGTCCTGCGTTGGCGTGATGGAAAGGTGATTGCAGGCAAGGGCGCTATCTTTGGCGACGGGGCGACTGAGTACGACCAGTTCTGGTCACGCTCGCCAGTGGTCACGCCTCCCAGTCACTAATGGTTAATGTGGAAATTTCTGTACCATAGTAGACCGGCGCAATTTTGCGCCGAAGGAGATTATTATGCCAATTATTACTATCCAAGTTGTAAAAGGGGTCGTCTTGACCACCCCAGAACAGAAAGCCGATCTGCTCAAAAAAATGACCGATACCTTTATCAGTGTGGTTGGTGACGTAGCTCGACCTTACACCTACTGCATTCTTCAGGAAGTACCGGCCATGGAATGGTCGATTGCCGGGGTGCCGCTGCCTGATTTGCCTTTTCTGTATGGTCCTGAATATGCCGCCATGCACAAGAAATCCAATGAGATGATGCGTAGTTTTGTCGAATCTCAAGCCAATACTCCACCTGCTAAAACCTCTGGTGGAGATTCTGCGCCCAGCGGCGATTCCCGCAAACGTGCCCAGGATGCCTGGGAAAGCGGCTAATTTTATACGGGTTTCATCAAGTGTGATGGGCTGACTGGTAAGCTACTGAGTAATTGGTTGAATACTCAGTGGCTTACTGGTAAGCAGGAGAGATTAATGTGGCTAATACATTTCAAATTGTAATTAAAAAAGGTCCCACTCCTGGTCAGGTGATCGACCTTAAAGAAGATGAAGTTACGTTAGGGCGCGAACCAGGCAACGTATTGACCATCAATGACAAGGGTTTATCCCGCTTCCACGCCCGCTTGATCAAGACAGAGGCAGGCTATACCCTGGAAGATTTGGGTTCCAAAAATGGCACCTTTGTGAACGACACCGTCATCGTTTCTCCCAGACCGTTGCTAAATGGTGACCAGATAAGTATTGGCGAGAATGTTACATTGGAATTTCGCAAAGTGAGTTCTTACCCTGGTAGCACCTCGGGTATGGCTTCCAGCAAAGTTGAAGAGACAGTGATGTTGCCAAGCCGGGCTGTTTTGCAAGATGAGCTAAACAAGGTTGTCAAGGCACATGCTGAAGAACACCGGGTCCTTTTTAGCCGCTGGTTTGAAGAACTATGGAACAAGAAGAACTATGCGATTACCCGCGAGCTGGTCGCTCCTGAGTTTACGGCTCATGGCGCGGGCGGGCAGGACATTAAGCAAGGTCCAGATGGTGTGGCAGGCATGGTCAAGATCTGGCATCAGGCGTTCCCAGATGGGCGAATGACCATGGATGACATTACTACCGAAGGTGAAATGTCAGCCATCCGCATGACCTTCCGCGGAACGCACACCGGCGAGTTTTACGGCGTGCCGGCCAGCAATAAGAAGGTTGTAGTGACCTCAATCGGCATTGACCGGGTCGTGGGTGGCAAGATCTGTGAGGGTTGGGGCGAGCTCAACATGCTGGGCATGATGCAGCAAATGGGTGCTATTCCCTCTCCAGACCAGGCTACCCAGATGCACGAGATTGAAGCTTCCATCACACCGGAGCATGTCGGCGAAGCGTATGCCGCCCTGTCTTCCGGCGATATGGACCGCATCCGCCAATACTGGGCGGAGAATATGGTCTGGCAGGTCCCGGGTCACAACGAGCTTTCGGGCTGGTATTACAGCCGCGACGAGTTCCTGGCCTTTATGGGCAAGGTTGGCGAGTTATCAGACCATAGCTTCCACATGGATATGATTTCCGGAAAAGTTCTGGTGACGGGTGATTATTCTGTCGACCTGACCCGCAACCGCGGTCACCGCAAGGATGCCCCGGACAAAACCATGGATATTGAAGTGGCGCACGTCTTACGTTGGCGCGATGGCAAGGTGATTGCCGGCAAGGGCGCCATCTTTGGCGATGGCGCCACAGAATACGACCAATTTTGGTCTCACTCGCCGGCTGTCACCCCTTCAACTCGTTAAGGAGAAACTCTATGTCAATCGAACAGAATAAAAAAATCATGACCCGGATGATCGAGGAAGTCTGGAATCAGGGCAACCTGGCAACTGCCGATGAGTTGTTTGCCTCCAACCATACCAGTCCCAGTGCACCCCAACTGCCTCCCGGGTCGGAAGGGGTCAAATTCCTGGTCAAGATGTTTCGCGAGGCTATGCCTGATTACCACATGCAAATCGACCTGATGGTTGCTGATGAAACCCAGGTGGTTGGTCGCTTTACCCAGAGCGGCACCCACACCGGCGGCGACTTAATGGGAATGAAGGCTTCGGGTCGCAAGGCTACGTGGACAGAGATCGGCGTTCTAAAAATCAAGGACGGCAAAATCGTCGAAAGCTGGTACGAAGTCGACATGCTCAGCATGATCCAGCAATTGAACGGCACGAAATAAGCAGAAAATCAAAAAGGAGCGGACAATTGGACGCCAAAAGAAGCAACCAAAGAGCTGCGCGTATATGGCTTGGCGAGGAATTTATCGATTCGGTCGCACAAAATCTGGCGGTAGTAAGCCGCATCTGGAATGAGATATGGAACAAAGGCGCGTTGGAACCCTGCGATGAGGTGTTTACAAAGGATTATCTTGGACACCTGCCAATCATGACCGTTCACGGTCCCGAAGAGTTCAAGAATCTAATCAGGGTGTACATTACAGCTTTTCCAGACGTGCACCTGACCGTGGAAGATGCTTTTGGCGCTGGTGACAGGATAACCGTGCGTTGGATTTCGCGAGGTACTCACCTGGGGACGATGATGGGTATTCCGCCCAGTCAGAATAAGATTGAAGTGATGGGTATTTCCATTTTTCGTATGGCTGGGGGGCAGGTTGCGGAAGAGTGGGAAGGTTTTGATACTTTAGGCATGATGCAACAGATTGGCGCCATACCGACTCCTGGCAAGTGAAGCTAAGAAAAAATGACTATCGAAACCAATAAGGCTATCTTGGGCCGTCATTTTAATGAAGTTCTAAATCAGGGCCATCTTGAAGTGGTAGATGAAATCTATACCAGCGACTATACATTGGATGCACCTGTCCGCTCCGATGGCAGCTCTCAAGCGCGCGGTCTTACTCAGGGACGCGAACAAATGAAACAAAGGGTGATCTTGTTTCGGACAGGCTTCCCCGACATTCATTTTAATATAGATGAAATTATCGGAGAAAGGGATACAGTGGTGGTGCGCTACACCTATCGCGGCACTCACTTAGGGCCATTTGCTGGGGTTGAGCCAAGTGGACGTTCCATTGCCATCACAGGTATCCTTATTGCCCACTTGATTGACAGCAAAATTCAAGAGGCCTTGAGCGCCTTTGATAGCGGCGAGTTAATGAGGCAGCTCGGTTGTTAGGTCTGCCGCTCCCTGGATAATATTCTCAACCCCGTGTCAAGACCGGGATCAAAAGGAAAACAGATATGGATAATCATGAAACAATTCGCAAATATTTCGAGTACGCCAACGCCGGTAAATGGGATGCCTGGTGCGACCTTTTTACGGATGATATGGTGATGGATGAACAGTTGGCCGGGCATATTGTTGGCTTGGCCACGCTGCGACCTATGATGGCTGGGATGGGTCAATCCTATGCCAAGTTCCAAAATGTGCTCAAGGACATGGTTGTCGAAAGGGATCAAGGTGCAGTCGTTTCGCACATTTCCGCCCTGGCCGCCAAGTATCCCGATCAGCCAATTGAAGCGGATGTGATGAATTTCTACCGCTTCCGTAATGGGAAAATCGCCTACATGCGCAATGTGCACGATTCGAAGCCGTTCGAGCCATTCTTGCGCCAAATCTCCGGAGGTTAGCGATGAGTGATTATGATTTTATCGTTGTCGGCGCTGGTTCTGCGGGATGTGTAGTTGCCAACCGCCTCAGCGAGCAGCCGGACACTAAGGTGTTTGTGTTGGAAGCCGGTGGGACTGAGATTGGTCCTAATGTCGAAAATCCTTCCGTCTGGTTTTTGTTGTTAGGCTCGGAAATTGATTGGGGCTATACCACCGTGCCCCAAGCGGGCTTGAATGGTCGCCAAATTTCTGAACCCCGTGGCAAAATCATTGGCGGCACCAGCCAGTTATATCTGATGATGCACATCCGCGGACATTCAGAGGATTATAACAACTGGGCTTACAACGGAAATCCGGGTTGGGCCTATAAAGATGTTCTGCCGTATTTTAAGAAGATGGAAAACCAGGAAGATAAAACCAGCGACCTGGTGGGGAAAGGTGGCCCCCTTAACCTCATCAATCCGAAAAATCACCAGTATCATCCCCTATCACCGCTATTTATTGAGGCTTGCCGCGAGTTGGGGTTCCCTTCTACTGAGGACTTTAACGGCCCGCATATGGAAGGGGTCGGATGGCACCATGTTAACATCGGCAAGGATGGCAAACGGGACAGTGATGCTGTAGCCTATTTATTGCCAGCCCTAAAACGTACTAACCTGACTTTGAGTGCCAACTCTCAGGCAACCCGCCTTATCGTTGAGGGTAAGCGCTGCGTGGGCGTTGAGTATGTACAAAACGGCGAGCTAAAAACAGCGCGCGCCACTCGTGAGATCATTGTGTGTTTGGGGGCGCTTGAGTCGCCCCATTTACTTTTAAACTCCGGGATTGGCGGCGCCAAACAGCTACGAGAGTTTGATAAGCCGGTTGTGGTTGACCTGCAGGGTGTTGGCGAAAATTTTCATAATCACGTTCTTACAGGGGCGATTATGGAAACCAAAGAGCCAGTCGCCCAGGGTCATCTGAACACCTCGGAAGCGGGTTTGTTTTGCATGTCTGAACCAGGATTAATCTCGCCAGATTTGCAATTCAACTTTGTTCATCTGCCTTTTGATGTCATCGTCGGTCAAAATAATCCCAACTCGGTTTCCTTAATTCCCGGTTTGCAGCGCCCGCTGTCGCGGGGCTGGGTGCGCCTGGGCAGCCGTTCCCCGTTGGAGAAACCTCTGCTTAATCCAAATTACCTGGCAGAAGAGGCCGATGTGCGGCGGATGGTCCAAATGACCAAAATGAGCCGTGAAATATTTGCTACCAAAGCTTTTTCCAAGGCGCTCACCGGGCGCGAGTTATTGCCTGGGCCTGAGTACAAGACCGATGCTGATTTACTTAGGTTTGTCAGAATCCGTTGCGATTCCTATCACCACCAGGTAGGCTCATGTAAAATGGGTCAGGATGCCATGGCTGTAGTGGATCCCCAGTTACGGGTATACGGCGTCGAAGGGTTGCGGGTAGCTGATGCCAGTATTATGCCGTCTATCACTACTGGCAACATCCACGCTCCGATCATGATGATTGCCGAAAAAGCCAGCGATATGATCAAGAAAGATCATGGTTTATCATCATAGTATCGTTCCCATCACAGTTTTGCACCTGACGGAGTTAAGAGATGAGATTACAAGGAAAGAAAATTGCCATCTTAATTGAGGGTGATTATTATGAACCCGAAATTTGGTACTATAAACACCGCTTCGCTGAGGAAGGCATTGACCTCCACTTTCTAACGCGGATGTGGGGCCAAACCTCTGAGGTGATGGTGGCCGGTTTCAAAGGACATGAATACAAGATTCCGTTTGATGGCCATGTTGAGAGTTTTGAGGATATGGATGACAAAACCCTTAAGAGTTATGCCGCCATCATTGTTCCCGCCGGTATGGTATCTGATCGGCTGCGTTATACCGAGGATGTCAATAAAATTTCTCCAGCAACAGAGTTCATCAAGCGCGCCTTTGCTGAAAAAAGCATCATAAAGGGCATCATTTGCCATGGGATGTGGCTGGTGTCGTCTGCGCCGGAATTGGTGCGTGGTCGAAAGGTGGTTGTGCATAACAACCTGATCGGCGATGCCCGAAACATGGGCGCAATCTATACAGATCAAGATGTTGTGGTGGATGGCGACCTGGTTACGGGGCGCACCGGCGCCCATTGTCACCAATTTGCACGCAAAATTATCGACATGTTAGCGGAAGCCTGAGCGACCAGCATAATCCGGCTTTAGTTTTCAAAAAAGGAATAATCTATGACAGTCACAAGCTTCTCACATGTCGGACTCACTTGTAAAGACCCTATCACCATCGAACGGTTTTATACCAGGTATTTTGGATTCAAACGGGCGCGCTTAGTTCCGCTGGGCGAGGAGCAGATTGTCTTCATAAAATCGGGCAATATTTACCTTGAATTGTTTCTGGCCAAAGGGGAGTCGCCACTCCAGCCGCCCCAAAACGACGGTTATGGTTTCGCAGGCTTGCGTCACCTGGCCTTTGAAGTTGACAATGTGGACGCAAAATTGGCCGAGCTGGGCGATGCCGTAAAAATCATGCTTGGTCCGGCGGATTTTAGCGATTTCATCCCTGGCTGGAAAGGCGTTTGGGTATCTGACCCGGAAGGCAACATTGTCGAAATCAGCCAGGGATATAAAGACGAATAAGGAATTATGCAAAATGAATGAGATCAAGTTTACTTTTTCCGATACGATAGCCGGTTACGTCACCAGCTACGACCGGGAAAGCGATACCTTTGGCCTGCGCACCAGCGGTGGGCGCGAATACAAGCTCAAGCTCAAGTCCAACACATACGGGTGGATCGCCAATAACCTGGATGAACCCCGCCAGTGGTGCAGCCCCGACCAGATCCGAACCATGCTGGTGCCAGGGCGCTACATGTTCAATTATGGCATCTACTACCCCGAAGGCGCCGATTTTAGCTATGAAGTCCAGTTTGTCATTTTCATGGCCGCCAAGGAAAACGCCTATGGTTTCGAACTCCCCGATTGGTGGGTGAAGCAAATCGTCTCGATCGGTGATTTCTACATCCGGGCGGAGTTTGGAGAAGGCCAGCCGATCGATTATCGCGAGTACCGCACCATCATCAATCTGGCAGGCAAAAAGGAAGCCGATAACTACCGCCAGGAAACCGACACTATCTCGCGCTTGATATATGGCATGGCCTCCTGCTACCTGATGACCGGCGAAGACCGCTTCTTGGAAGTCGCTGAAGAAGGCACTCAGTACCTGCGTGAACACATGCGCTTCTACGATTCGGACGAAAAGGTGGTCTACTGGTACCACGGCATCGATGTGCACGGCAACCGTGAAGACAAGATTTTCGCTTCCGA
This sequence comes from uncultured Chloroflexia bacterium, assembly GCA_963820415.1. Classification (GTDB taxonomy): domain Bacteria; phylum Chloroflexota; class Anaerolineae; order Anaerolineales; family Anaerolineaceae; genus CAWFZT01. The sequence continues at coordinate 49,326 of CAWFZT010000013.1, forward strand.
GTTCGGCGATGACTATGATGCCATCCCGGCTTACGAACAAATCTACGCCCTGGCTGGTCCGATCCAGACCTACCGGATCACCGGCGACCCGCGCATCTTGAAAGACGCTGAAATGACCGTGGACCTGTTCGAGCGTTTCTTTCTAGATAAGTCCAACGGCGGCTATTTCTCGCACCTGGACCCGATCACGCTCGACCCGCGCAGTGACTCACTGGGTCCGAATAAAGGCAAGAAAAACTGGAATTCGGTCGGCGACCACGCTCCGGCCTACCTGATCAACCTGTACCTGGCGACCGGCGAAAAGCGCTACGCCGATTTCCTGGAATATACCTTCGATACCATCGCAACGCATTTCCCTGATTATGAGAACAGCCCGTTCGTACAGGAAAAATTCTTTGAGGACTGGTCTAAAGACCAGCAGCACATGTGGCAGCAAAACCGCGGTGTGGTAGGACATAACCTCAAGATCGCCTGGAACTTGATGCGCATGAACAGCCTTAAACGCAAGGAAGCCTACGTGACTCTGGCTCGGCGGATTGCGGAAGAGATGCCCAAGGTGGGCATGGACAGCCAACGCGCCGGATGGTACGACGTGATGGAACGCGTAAAGTACGGCAAGGAAGAATGGAATCGTTTAGCCTTCCATGACCGCAAAGCCTGGTGGCAGCAAGAACAGGGCATTCTGGCTTACCTGATCCTGAGCGGAACACTGGGCGATAGTGAATATCTAAGAATCGCCCGCGAGTCGGAAGCCTTCTACAACGCCTACCACCTGGATCACGATGACGGCGGAGTGTACTTCAACGTGCTGGCCAATGGCCTGCCGTACCTTCTGGGCACCGAGCGTTTCAAGGGCAGTCACTCCATGAGCTTTTATCATGCTTCTGAACTATGCTATCTCTCGGCAGTATACAACAACCTGCTGATTTTCAAGCGGCCAATGGACTTTTACTTCAAGCCGCAGCCCGGCGCCTTCCCGCGCAATATTCTGCGCGTATCGCCGGATATCCTGCCCGAAGGCAGCATCCGCATCGGCGAAGTATGGATCAATGATGAACCCTACAAGAATTTTGATGCTAATAATTTGACTGTCAAATTGCCAACGACAAAAGAACAGGTGCGGGTCAAGGTGCGGGTTGAGCCCGTTCAGAGTAAATAATAACTAGCGACAAGGGGTAGCTGGCTTATACACAATTGTTCGACCGGCAGGCTGATAACCTCTTGCTAATTCGTTCGCCTGACTTCAGAGGAGTGTGGCACGTGGAAGTAATTCGATCAATCATACAGGATGTGAATGTAGTGGGATTAGCGGGTGACCTGGATGGTAATACTGCGCCAAATGTCCAGGCTCAAATAATTCCTCTGGTTGTTCCAGGGGTGAAATTAATTCTGGATATGAGTAAGGTGCCGTATATGTCAAGCTCAGGCTTGCGGATGTTACTGGTGACGTATCGCATGATTACAAGCAAGAGTGGCAAGGTCATTTTAGTGGGCCTTTCTGAAGAAATTCAGGATACTATGGCAATGACCGGGTTTCTTGACTTTTTTACTTACCTGCAAACCCTGGATGATGGATTAAAGGCATTTGCATAATTAAAAGGGAGTTGTTATGGAACGGATAGACGCGTATCCAACGCATGAATACCAGGGTTTCAAGCTACGTCCAGGAAAACCTTTCCCTTTTGGAGCCACTTTTGTTCCAGGTGGGGTGAACTTTTCAATTTATTCCAGTCATGGCACAGCCTGTAAATTGGTGCTTTTCAATAAAGGGGAGGCACAACCAAAGGTTGAGATTCCATTTCCGCAAGAGTTTCGCATCGGTGATGTTTTTTCAATGGTTGTTTTTGATCTAGATTATGAAAACATCGAATATGGCTACCGTATGGAAGGACCCTTTGATCCTCAACAAGGCTATCGATTCGATCCTTCTAAGATACTCCTGGACCCATACGCCAAAGCCATCAGCGGCCGGGATATTTGGGGGAAACCACCCAATTGGGATAATATTTTTCCCCACCGTTCCTTGCTGGTCTTCGACGACTTTGATTGGGGGGGCGACCGGCCTCAGGAAATCCCGATGGAGGATTTGGTAATATACGAGATGCACGTGCGGAGTTTCACCCGTCACCCCTCATCAGGCGTAAAGTTCCCAGGTACCTTTGCTGGAATCCGGCAAAAGTTACCTTACATAAAAGAACTTGGGGTGAATTGCATTGAATTAATGCCGATCTATGAATTCGATGAATTTGAAAACAGCCGCATTAGCCCTGAAACGGGTGAAACACTTATGAACTACTGGGGATATAGCACTGTGGGTTTTTTTGCGCCAAAATCTGGCCTGGCTGCGACCGGGAAGTTGGGTATGCAGGTTGATGAACTTAAGGCCTTGGTAAAAGAACTCCACCGCAACAGGATTGAAGTCTTTTTGGATGTAGTTTTTAACCATACGGCTGAAGGGAATGAGAATGGTCCATATATTTCATTCAAAGGCATTGACAACAAGATTTATTATATGCTGACGCCTGAAGGTTATTATTTTAACTTCAGCGGGACCGGAAATACATTAAATTGTAATAACCCTGTTGTCAGGAATATCGTATTGGATTGCCTGCGCTACTGGGCGTCAGAATACCACATCGATGGCTTTCGCTTTGATCTCGCTTCCATACTTGGAAGAGACCCATCAGGGTATCCGCTCTTGAATCCTCCCCTGCTCGAATCGCTGGCTTTTGACCCAATTTTAGCGAAATGCAAGCTCATTGCTGAAGCCTGGGACGCCGGAGGTCTTTATCAGGTAGGCTCATTTCCTGCATACGGGCGCTGGGCTGAGTGGAATGGCAAATATCGCGACGGGCTGCGAAGGTTCCTAAAAGGAGAACCTGGCCTGGTGAGAGAAATAGCACAACGCCTTCAAGGCTCTCCAGATTTATATGCAAGCCGTGGGCCCACCGCCTCGATTAATTTTATTACCTGCCACGACGGCTTTACTCTCTATGACCTGGTTGCCTATAATGACAAGCACAATGAAGCCAATGGGGAAGGCAACCGGGATGGCGCCAACGATAACGGCAGTTGGAACTGCGGATGGGAAGGCCCGTCTACTGATCCTGGTGTCAATTCCTTGCGCCTTCGCCAAATGAAAAATGCAGCCGCGATGCTGCTCATCAGTCAGGGTGTTCCCATGATTTTAATGGGTGATGAAGTTGCCAGAACCCAAAAAGGTAATAACAATACCTATTGCCAGGATAATGATTTGAATTGGCTGGATTGGGATTTATTAAATTCGCAGGGTGAATTGTTCCGCTTCTACAAAAACCTCATCAGGTTCCGGCTCGCTCACCCTGTCCTTCGTAATCGATGGCATTTGAGCAATCAAGATCGGATTGGCAGGGGTTACCCGGATATTTCCTGGCATGGCGCTCAAGCATGGAATGCAGATTGGTCCAGCTCGAGCCGTAGCTTGGCGTTCATGTTGGACGGCAAGCAGGCCCGAGGTGGGATGGTAGAAGACGACGATATCTATGTGGCGATGAATATGCATTGGGACAGTCAATGGTTCGAATTGCCCAGGTTACCTGAAGGTAAGAACTGGCATGTTTTCGCAAATACCGGTGCCCCTTCTCCTGAAGATGTATGGGAGACCGGTCACGAACCAATGCTCGATAATCAGAATGGCATTTTATTAGGTGGTCGGTCTGTGGTCATCCTGGTAAGTAAGTCATCCTAATAGAATCTTCTCACGACTTTAGCGACGAAAGGAAAAATGCAATGGCTTTCAGTGTAACTACTACGATGTTGAAGGATGGGACAGCACAACTTTCTCTTTTTGGAGAACTCGATGGGAGTGTTGCGAATGAGTTCAAGACGGCAGTTGAGAAAGCTGCGACTGAGAAACCGAAAAGATTGGTCCTGATCATGAAGGATCTGGAATTTATGTCCAGCGCTGGTTTGCGAGTACTGGTCTTTGCAAAGCAAAAAATGGGATCTGATGTCGATATTTATGTCATCGCTGCTCAAGAAGCAGTTCGGGACACTATCGAGATGACCGGTTTTCACCATAGTGTAATTATGCAGGATGAATACCGCGCGATTTGAAACCGCTACAGTTGTCTCTTGAAGGATCCTATTTACTATGTTGCTACCCATTTAGTTGTTAATGGTAGGGAGATTTAATTGTGCTTTCAACAGTAGAAGAAAGAGTTGATTTTCTCAGGAATTCACTCTTATTTCCGGAAGCTTCACCTGAAACGCTGGTAGAAATAGCGTCGAAACTGGAGGATGTAGAGTTTCAAGCGAATGAAACTATTTTCCAGTCCGGTGATGCGGGAGACTTTATGTATTTCGTCAAAAAGGGTCAGGTCCGGGTGCACGATAATAACCGTGATATCGAGCGCCTGGGGGTCTATGAAATTTTTGGTGAAATAGCCCTCCTGGATTCGGGGTCCCGGATGGCTGCTGTAACTACAGTTGAAAAGACCGACCTCCTGCAACTCGACAAAGCCTCTTTCGATAAATTGATCCATGGACGGATTGAAATTGCCAAAGGAATTACCCGTATTCTTACTAAGCGGCTGCGCTTTCACAACCAGCAACTGGAAGAAACGCGGGATAGCCTGGAGAAAGTGATCCTCCCATTGGGTATTGCTCTATCCACAGAAAAGAACCTGGATCATCTGTTGGAGCGCATCCTGCTAGAAGCCAAGAAGTTGTGCAATGCCGATGCGGGGACAATGTATCTCTGTACTGCAGAGAAGCAGCTTAAATTCAGTATCATGATCACTGATTCATTGAATATTGCTTTAGGCGGGACAACGGGCAAGGAAATTCCTTTTCCACCCATCTCTTTAGTGGATAAAAGAACCGGCGCGCCAAATTACCATAATGTCTCCACTTATGTTGCGATTTGCGGTCATTCCGTAAATATACCAGACATATACCATGCCAAAGACTTTGATTTTACTGGCACCATGGAGTTCGACAAGCGAATGGGCTACCGGTCGATATCCAATTTAACCGTACCGCTTAAAAACCACCTGGGCGAAGTGATTGGAGTCATCCAGTTGTTTAATGCGCAAAATTTAATGACCAATCAAGTTGTCCCATTCAATGCTTATCAGCAGCTGGTTGTCGAATCGCTCGCCTCGCAGGCAGCCGTATCTCTTAATACTCAGGAACTGCTGCGACGCCAGGAGATTCTAGTAAAAATCGAACATGACGTACAGGTTGGTCGCCAGATCCAGGCCGATTTCCTACCGGATGTGTTACCCCAACCGGAGGGATGGGAGATCGAAGCTTTTTTTCAGCCAGCGCGTGAGGTAGCAGGGGATTTTTACGATGCCTTTCTGATAGATGATAACCAGGTTGGGTTTGTTATTGCAGATGTATGTGATAAAGGTGTGGGGGCGGCGCTCTTCATGGCTCTCACCCGCAGCTTGATCCGGGCATTTGGTTGGATAAATAATCGAACCAATCCACGTTCCGAAGGTACTTCTCCAGAAAACCAGATGCTCGACTTCATCGCGATGGGATTAGATCCCATTGCACTTACTAATAATTACATCGCTCAAATTCATGAAAAAATGAACATGTTTGTGACTCTCTTTTTCGGCATGCTTGATCCGGAGAGAGGGGTGTTGACTTATATTAACGCCGGGCACAACCCTCCTGTTCTTCTTGACTCCACCGGAAAGATAAAAGCGCGCTTGACCCTCACTGGACCAGCCGTGGGTATGCTGCCAAATATTACTTACACCTCCCGGCAGTTGACGATTGAACCCGGAGATGTATTATTTTTATTTACCGATGGTGTACCTGAGACCCACAACCCGGCGGGTAAATTATTCACGGAAAAACGGATGCTGGAATTACTATCAGAGCCTACCCCTGATGCCGCTGTGCTTATTAAACGCATTGTCCACGAGCTAAAAGACTTTATGTCCACTGCCAATCCGTTTGATGATATCACGATGCTGGCTCTCCGGCGAAGGCTCGAATGAAAGATTTGGTAGCTTAGCTTGAAGAAACAAGCAATCTGAGGATTAAATGTTAATCGGTTGTTGGAGCAATAGTTCAGCTTCCCAACCCTGGACGAGGTTTTTATGATCACGAGCAAGCCTTTACGTACACGAAAAGTCGTTCTTCTGTCTATCATCGCTATTTTGGTCATTGCCCTGGCGATTAGCATGGTTATTATTGCAGCTTTGCCTTCTGGTTCGAAGAGCCTTAATCTAAGCGCAGCTTTATCGGAAATAGTTGGGGTGGTCGAAGCCCGAAATGCTGCACAGGACCCATACAATCAAGTTAACAACGGGTTTGTCCTAAAACCAGCCATGCAATTGCAGACAAAGGAAGAAAGCAAGGTTCGCCTGGATTTATCTTCAGGATCAATAGTCCGGCTGGGGCAGTTGACCATTTTTTCCCTGGCATCACAAGAAGCTGGCGCTGGAGGAGTGCTCTCAATCGGGCTCCAGGCTGGAAGGGTTTGGATCATCCTGAAGGGTGGCTCGTTGGATGTTACTACTCCTGCTGGCGTAGCCTCTGTACGGGGATCTTATATGAGCGTTTGGGTAGAGCCCAAGACCAACCGTATCACTGTAACCTGTCTTGAAGGTAAGTGTAACTTTAAAAACGCGGCCGGAAGTGTAGAATTGACTTCCGGACAGAAGATAATTTCATCCGATACGAATGTTGTGCCTCCTATCGAGAAGATGGACCAGATGGATGTCCAATCCTGGCTTGATAACAGCCCTGAAGCGACCGCAATTGTCCCCCTAATATCAAGCCTGATAGCGTCTTCTACACCTGAGGCCTCTTCTACACCCCAGGCCTCTTCTACGCCTCCATTGGCGCCTACTAGTCCCATTGAGACGGCTACCAATGCTCCCACTGCGACTACTGCTCCCACATTGTCTCCGGCACCCTCGATAACCCCGACGCCCACCGCAACAAATTGGATTCCCTTTATCCCAACGCAAACGGATACTCCCAAGAATCATCCGCCAAAACGCAGCAAGTCAACTCAACGGCCTACTCGCACCCCCACCAACAACGACTTTCGGTAGTTTCTCCTACGGAGGCCTGGTCAGAATCTAACGGAGACTTTTAATTATGAACCCTAGCAAACGTTTGACCGTCCTAAAAGTCGTTCTTATATCCATTATCGCTATTTTGGCCATTTGCCTGGTAATTAGCGTGGTATATATTGCAACTTTACCTCCTGGTTCGAATAGTCTTAATCTACGCGCAGCGTTATCGGAAATGGTTGGGGTGGTCGAAGTCCGAAATAGTGAACAGGACCCATTCAATCAAGTTAACAATGGTTTTGTCCTAAAATCAACCATGCAGTTGCAGACAAAGGAAGAAAGCCGGGTTCGCCTGGATTTATCTTCAGGGTCAATAGTCCGGCTGGGGCAGTTGACCATTTTTTCCCTGGCATCACAACAAGCTGGCGCTGGAGGAGTGCTCTCAATCGGGCTCCAGGCTGGAAGGGTTTGGATCATCCTGAAGGGTGGCTCGTTGGATGTCAATACTCCTGCTGGCTTAGCCTCTGTACGGGGATCTTATATGAGCGTTTGGGTAGAGCCCAATACCCACCGGATCACCGTCTGCTGTCTTGAAGGTAAGTGTGGATATAAAAACACGGCCGGGGATGTAGAAATGACTTCCGGTCAGAAGATAATTTCATCCGACACGAAGATTTTGCCTCCCATCGAGAAGATGGACCAGACGGATGTCCAATCCTGGCTTGATAACAGCCCTGAAGCGGCTGCAATTGTCCCACAAATCTCAGGCCTGGTGGCGTCTTCTACACCCTCGGCGTCTCCCACACCCTCGGCGTCTCCCACACCCTCGGCGTCTCCCACACTCTCGGCGTCTCCTACACTCTCGGCGTCTCCCACACTCTCGGCGACTACTACACCCTCGGCGACTACTACACCCTCGGCGACTACTACACCTTCTTTGGCGCCTCTTTTTACAAAAACGGCTACTTATGCTCCCCTGTATACTCTCACCAATCCCCCACGGCCTACTCGCACCAGGACTCCTCGGCCTTCTCGCACCAAAACTCCTCGGCCTTCTCCTACGTACCAGCAGATATTACGGTAGCTTCTCCTATGGTAACCGGGTCACTAATCTATTGAGACTTTTGATATGGAACAAAACCAAGTTAAAAATACTAACAGGCACCGTTTGTTTATCATCGCCATTGCGATTGTCCTGATCCTTCTCGAAATCGCCGGTAACCTTCCGAATGTAACTAACCCCTTCACTGGGCTGGAATTAGCGACGTGGGATACCTTTTTTCGTTTACGCGGCCAGCGTGCCCCGGATAATGAGGTTGTGATCGTCGCTATTGATGATGCCTCACTCAATTGGGTTCAAGAACGTTGGCCCTGGCAACGCAGTCGGCTGGCTGATATTGTTAATTGGTTATCCAAAGCTGGAGCGCGGGTGATCGGCCTGGATATTTTCCTTTTTGACCCGTCTGCAAATCCGGCTGATGATCAAGCCCTGGCAACCGCCCTTGTGAATGCCAAAGCAACCGTTTCGGTTAACCAAATTCATTCGACCGCTGAATTTAGCGGTGAAACCAACGAGCTTCCTCTACCGATCTTCCAAACAGCATTATCGAGTTTTGGCATTACCGAGGTTATTCGAGATGAAGATGCTATCACCCGGGGGGTTACAGGTTATAAATCTTTCAATGATAAAATTTATTACAACTGGGCGTTTGAATTGGCGCGCCTGTATTTGGGGGTTGATCCACCCAGCAATCCCAGCCCGGCTGGTTTGACTTTCAACGGTAAGTTTGTGCCGCTGAATAATAAAAATCGGTTATTAATTGATTTTGCTGGTCCGTCCGGAACTTACATACACAAGTATTCTGCAGCTTTTATACCACTTGGGGATTATCCTCCAGAAATCTTTCGCAACAAAATTGTCTTAATTGGTTCCACCAGTGAGACTTTGCAAGACTACTATCCCACACCTTTTTCACCCAACTCCCCTACACCGGGTGTGGAAGTCGTAGCCAATACTGTCTCGACAATCCTGCAAGGAAATTATCTTAACCAGGCGCCACCCTGGACAACGATTGCCTTAATTATTTTGGCCGCCATTGCTGCCTGGTTTATATCTAAAATTCCTCGACCAACACTAGCGGTCACTTTGTTGGCAGGAGGACTCTTGGGATATATATTCATTCAATTCGAAATATTTATCCAGACCAGATGGGAATTTGCGGTAATCACGCCGGCAACGATGTTATTTTTAGGGGTAATCATTCCAACCCTTGATCAGGCAGTTTCACAAGAGCTTGAGAAGCGCAGAGTACGCAATTTATTCAGCCGTTTTATTTCGCCTGAAATGGTCTCTCAATTAATTGACACGCAAAATATAAATTCCCTAAACAGGCGCACTGAGCTGACGATTCTTTTTTCTGATATTCGCGGCTTTACGACCATTTCTGAAAAACTTAAGCCTGAAGAAGTGGTGTCTTTGCTCAACCCTTACCTGGCCGTAATGACGAATGTTATTCACAAACATGGCGGGACTGTAGATAAGTACGAAGGAGATGCAATTGTAGCTTTCTTTGGCGAACCTATTCAATATCCAGACCACGCCCGTCGGGCTGTGCTGGCCACATTGGAGATGCGCCAGGTGTTGTATGACCTTAACCGCAAGTGGAAAACTGAAGGTCGATCGAAGGATGGGTTTGAAATGGGGATCGGGTTGAACACGGGAGAGGTCTTTGTCGGTTTATTAGGGTCTGAACAGCGCATGAACTACACGATTATTGGGGATAATGCCAACCTTGCATCTCGCTTGCAGGATCTAACCAAGGAGGTGGGTTGGCCCATTTTAATCAGCGAGAGTACATATCAGCAAGTCAAAGAGGAGTTTAATGCCGAGTTTGCTGATTCCCGCCTCGTAAAAGGAAAGACTGAGCCGGTTGGAATTTATAAGTTGTTAGGCGCCAAAGGCGCTCCGGAAAGCGAATTGGTAAAACCACTCTTTTATTACCAGCGAAATACAAACTAATCTCTTTTTTAATTATAGAGATTCGAGGTTAAACGGGTGATGCTCACCAGATGAGGATCTATTAATGGTAAAAATGCCTGATTTTGAAAAAGCGAGGGATTATGTCCTGGCCAGGTTGGAACATGAATTATTGCCTGGCCTGACTTACCATTGCCTGGGACATACCCAGAATGAGGTGGTTCCGGCAGCGGACCGGTTGGCTACCCTGGAAAAAGTTGGTGATGACGACCACCTGTTGTTACTGACAGGAGCTTATTTTCACGATTTGGGCTTCATTCGTCAACGACAAGATCATGAGTTGATTAGTATCCAGCTTGCCGAGCAGGCTTTGCCAGGGTTCGGTTATTCTGACGCCCACATCGCAGTGGTTCGAGGAATAATTCAGGCAACCCGCCTCCCACAATCACCCACTACGCATTTGGAAAGGATTATGGCAGATGCAGACATGGATGACCTGGGGAATAATGATTTTTGGAAACGGAGCAATGATTTACGCCAGGAGTTCGATTATTATGATATCAAATATACTGATGAGGAGTGGTATACCTACCAATTGCGTTTAATGGAATCGCATAAATACTTCACTAACTCGGAAAGGGTATTGAGGGACACCGGAAAACAACAGCATATGCTGGAAGTAAAGCGGCTGTTAGTTCAGGCAAACCAAGTAAAATAGACTTGAATAAAATACATCGAATGATTCCATTAGAAAGGTTGCCAAGATAGTATGCCAAAGCTTTAGTCAGGATTTCAGCGGCAATATCGGTAGGTCGAGGCATGGGAACCGACGCTATTTCGGCATAAGAAAACAGGTTTTTATCAAGGGATTAATGTTCACTAAATAATGAGGGCGATATGCAGCCATTAATTGTGCCCGGTAGACTGGATTCCCTGGAAAAGATAGGGAAATATACCATGCTGGCAGCTAAAAATGCCGCTCTCGAAAAGGCGCGCGCCTATAAATTGCGTCTGGCTGTGGATGAGATAGCCACAAACATTATCAATTATGGTTATCAACAGGCAGGAGTAGAAGGGGTAATCTCAATAGAAGCTGATTTGGACGAGCACGCCCTGACGATTACGCTGGATGATACCGCTGGACCTTTCGACCCAACTTTAAGGCCCCCGCCCCCACCCGAGTATTTCACCCAACCTTTAGAAGAGCGGGAAATTGGCGGTTGGGGAGTCTACCTTGCTATTCAGAGCGTGGATCAATTTCATTACCATCGCCTTCAGGATCATAACCATAATGTTTTCATCATGTACCGGGCCACTCACGGTCATTTGCTGGTGATCGATTCGTTTCAGGGTCCCTGCACGCCTATCTCTCAACACCTGATAAACCTTGGATACACCGTCACGTGTGTTGAGAACGGGCAAAAAGCGCTTGACCTGATGCAGCAGCATCAGTTTGAGATGGTGCTGCTTGACCTCCCTATGCAAGATAGGAGCGCCGAAGAATTTATCAAGGGAATGAAAGCAGATAATGCGCTGCGCGGTATTCCATTGATTATTCTTGCCGACCCTGATCAGCTTGAAGAAGCTGAAAGATGCATTAAATTAGGGGCAGAGGATTTTATTGTTTTACCATTCAGTCCGGTGGTGTTGAAAGCGCGTGTAAGCTCCAACCTTGAGCGACAGCGTGTGCGTATTTCCGAGCAGACCCTGAAAGAAACCATGAAGTACGAACGGGATATGCAAATCGGGCAGAAGATTCAGCTCGGTTTTTTACCGGAAAGGCTGCCTCAACCCCCTGGCTGGGAAATAGTCGCCCTTTTTGAACCAGCACACGAAGTAGCGGGCGATTTTTACGACTCGTTTACCTTACCAAATAACCATGTAAGCCTGATTATGGGGGATGTCTGTGATAGAGGGATAACAACGGCCCTGTTCATGGCCCTTTTCCGCAGCTTGCTGCGTGCCTTTACTCAGCAGGACTATTCGGCTCGCTTGCTCGATTGTTTAAATGAGGATTCAAAAGACGGATCAAGCCTTGAGCAGCGGCGTATTTTCCCTTCTGTGGACAGTTTGGCCCTTAAAAATGCGATCGGGCTTACCAATAACTATATCCTGAATAACCATGCCTCCACGAATATGTTTGCAACAATCTTCTTTGGAATTTTGGACCCCATTTCGGGAGTGTTGATATATATCAACGCTGGTCATGTGCCGCCCCTAATCGTTAACCAGGGTAAGGTTAAAGCACGTTTGAAGCCGACAGGTTTGGCCTTAGGAATTATGCCCGATGTGGATTATGAAATCCAACAAACCCAATTGGATCCAGGTGACACGCTCTTGATTTATACCGATGGTGTCATCGAGGCGAAGAATCCTTCAGGTCAGTCATTTGGAAGCATGGAACTGCTCGAGCTTTTAGAAAAACCAAATTTGTCGGCAACCGACCTGTTGAGTCAGATAGAAACAAACTTGCGCGCTCATATGGCCGGGGCAGTCCAGGTAGATGACATCATAACGCTCGCCGTAAGGCGTTCAGCCTGATCAATACGCCTTAGTACCCCTAAATAAAAGAGGAAGCTCCTAAAATCAGGAGCTTTCTCCGTATATACTGGGGTGGGCGACGGGGGTTGAACCCGTTATTATCCCCCCTGCGGGGACAACATCTTGAATAAAGAAGAGCCTGACCTTTCGATCAGGCTCTCTCTATATCTACTTGGGTGGGCGACGGGGGTTGAACCCGCAACATCTTGATCCACAGTCAAGCACTCTGCCATTGAGCTACGCCCACCATAATGCGTGGCTATTTTATCACTGAGCCTGCGCTTGTGCAAGCAATTGCTGGATGTACCCGGCGGCCTCTGAACGTGGCAAGGTTTGCTGCGTGCGCCGTGCCAGGTCTTTTACCACCACCTGCCCGCCGGCTTCCTCATCCGGGCCGATAATCACGGCAAGCAAGACCCCCATCCGGTCGGCAAACTTGAGCTGCCGCGGCAGCTTGGCCGTTTCAGGATAGGTGACGGCCTTGATCCCGCATTGGCGCAGCTCCGCCGCCATGCGGTAAGAGGCCGGGAAAAGCGCTTCGTTGAAAACCGTCACCAGCACGGTATCCGGGATCGACCCGACCTTTGGCATCAAACCGTATTTTTCCAGGGTGACTAAGATCATCATGTCGCCCATGGCAAAACCGACCGCCGGCAAGGGGTCGCCGCCCACGTCGCTGACCAGGTTGTCGTAATGCCCGCCTCCCAGGATGGACCTGCCGCCATCCACGTCAAATGCCTCAAAGACCACCGCCGTGTAATAGTCCAGGCCGCGTATAATGTGGGCGTCGTAGCTGACGTATTCACGCACGCCCAGGCAGTCCAGCATAGAGAAAATCCGCTGCAGAGGGGCAGACTTCTTCCATAAATCTTCATCTACCAGGCTTAACTTTAAACCATCCAGTTGGGCCGGGGTCAGGCCGAGCTCAGCCGCATTGGCCTCCCAGGCTTCCTGGGCCATTTTATTTTGCCGGTCGATAAGGTGCAGCACCTCTGGCCGTAAAGCATCTGCCACACCCAATTCCGCCAGGGTCTGGTTGGTAAGGCGTCGGTCGTTGATGTAAATCTGCACCTGTTGGGGCGACAACCCGACCTCATTAAAAAATGAAGCCGCTACTGCCACCAGTTCTGCGTCTGATTCAGGGGTATTTACCCCAATCATGTCGATGTTCCACTGGAAGAATTCACGTGAGCGTCCCTTTTGAGGACGTTCATAGCGCCAGAAGGGACCAAACGACCACCACCGCAGCGGGAAAACCAGCTCCGACTGCCTCTGCGCCACCATTCGCGCCAGCGAAGGGGTGAGCTCAGGCCTCAGGGTGATCGGCTCGCCCCCACGATCCTTAAAAACAAAAGACTGCTGGTTTACCAGCTCTTCGCCGGATTTGGCAGCATACAGGTCGATCTTTTCCAGAAAAGGGCCATCCCATTCCTGGTATCCATAACTTTCGGATACCCGCCTGATCGCCCGGTATAGCCACTGCCTGACCGCCATGTCTTTCGGAAAAAAATCTCGGGCGCCTTTAACGCCCTGGAGGATTGTTTTCATCAGTCACCGCCGGGAAAAAAATTTAGTAAGAATGTCTTCATAAAAAGGTTATTGTGGATTTTAACACAAATCACCTTTTTCCTACTCGATTGGTGTGCAATAAGCCGTTAATATTTTTATCTTTATAATGAAAAATGATGGGTAAGCCAAAGGCAGCAAATCTCACCTGCCAAGGCCGTTCGCATATTTCCCTAATGCGCCAGTTCTCCCATGCCCAGGACAGATATACTCTTCGCTTGGAAGAGTTCCTAGGGGTCAACCAGTTCGAACTCTCTGCGCCTACCTTTGCGGAAATCTGCCTTCCCTTATGAAAGTAAAAAAATCTGTCTTTCCGCATATCTTCCAGTTAACATGTGAAATTTTTAACAATTGACAACTTACCACACTTTACATGACATTTGATATTTGACCATATTCGTAGGTAAAGGGTAAACTTATTTCGATTAATTAGGCGTTATTGCCACTAATTTTATCCGATTTACTAAGAGTTGTGATGGTAACCTTATTAGAAAATTTTCCTCAAAACGATCCTATGGCTCACCCAGAGCCGAAGAAGTTGCTCGACCATTCTATATAGAGGATGGAAGGGAATTAACACCGGAATAATCAAAACTTTATCAAATCTGTCGGGAGATAGAAAATGACTATAGTAAAAAGTCTTGAAGATTTAAAGCGCTTGCGCGAAGAAGCCCTGGAGAAACGTAAAGTTAAATCGGCCGCTGGTCAGGTTCAGGTCATCGTCACTATGGGCACCTGCGGGATCGCCGCCGGGGCCCGGGATGCTATGAAAGCCATTCTGGACACCATCGAAACCGAGAACCTCACAGGTATCATCGTTACCCAAACCGGCTGTGTTGGCCTGTGCGAACGCGAGCCGATCGTCCATGTTGTGATCGGCGAACGGCCCAAAGTCACTTATGGCAAGGTTACCCCTAAGGTTGCCCGCCGCATTATGAATGAGCACGTAGTTAGGGGTAATGTTGTCGAAGACCATGTTATTCCTGTGTGATATCTTTATGCAGGTATGTAATTTTAATGCGATCGTCATCAAGTAGCTGAAAAATTCCAGTCTCTTGGGTCTCAATGAGGACCTTACCTTCAGGAGGAGGACAATGATCGTTGAAAATAAAGATGGCCAATTAGTCTTAGAAGCAGTCTACAAGGCTGTAGAACATCATGGAACGACCCGCGATGAATTGATCCCCATTCTGAGTGAGGTTAACCGCAGCCTGGGTTACCTGCCCGCCCAGGCGCTCGAAGAAATCAGCCGCATGCTACGCGTGCCCAAGAGCCAGATGTTTTCAGTTGCCACCTTTTATCAGATGCTGTCAACCAAGCCGCATGGCAAGCACGTCATCCAGTTCTGCGAAAGCGCTCCCTGTCACGTGGTAGGTGGTCGCCAGGTATGGCAGGCCCTGCAGGAAAACCTGAAGCTCAGCGCCAGCGAGACCAGCCCGGATGGCAAATGGAGCCTGGTCACGGTTAGCTGCCTGGGCGTTTGCGCCGTGGGTCCGGTCATTATCGTAGATGATGACATTTATGGCAACGTTGAGCCAGCCCAAATCCCCGCTATTCTGGCACGTTACCAATAAAAGGAGCCAAACATGAAAGCTATTCGTTCAATGGTACTGGTCTCCAGCGACCCCAGCAGCATGCAGAACGGTGCACAGGAAGTTTACCAGCACCTGCAGGAAGAAATAAAGACGTTCGGCCTGGATCGTGAAATCTCATTATCAATGGTTGGAGACATCGGCCGGCACGATGCTGTTCCACTGGTGATCGTTTATCCTGAAGCAGTGATTTACGGGCCTGTGCATCCCGACGATGTGCATTACTTGGTTGAAGAACACCTTTACAAAGGCCGTGTAGCCGCCTCTTTACAGGCACCGGCCCGTGAGCTGACCGGGCGCATCGCCTGGTTGTCTGCCCGGAAAGGTACCTTACCGGCTGAAAAGCGCGTCGTTTTGGAACGCGCCGGCCTAATCGATCCCAATAATATTGAAGATTACATCGTCAACGATGGTTACCAGGCCCTGGGTAAAGTCCTGACCGGGATGGCCCCTGACGAAGTGATCAAAGAACTGGAAAAAAGCGGGTTGCGCGGCCGCGGCGGCGCCGGGTTCCCCACCGGGACCAAGTGGCGCTTCGTGGCCAGAGCCCCTGGGAAACCGAAATACGTCATTTGCAATGCGGATGAAAGCGAGCCGGGAACCTTCAAGGACCGTCTGATCCTCGAGGGCGATCCGCACAGCATCCTGGAAGCGATGACCATCGCCGGCTTTGCCATTGGCGCCAGTGAAGGTTACATCTACATTCGCGGCGAATATACCCTGGCCCAGGAACGATTCGTTAATGCCATCAAACAATCCAAAGAGATGGGCTTCCTCGGCGAACACATCTTTGGCACGGATTTCTATTTCGATATTCACGTCCACATGGGCGCAGGCGCCTACATCTGCGGCGAAGAGACTGCTCTGATCGAATCAATCGAGGGCAAACGCGGCGAACCACGCGCTCGTCCGCCTTACCCCACCACCAACGGTCTGTGGAATAAACCGACCCTGGTGAACAACGTCGAAACCCTGGCGAACGTCCCTCCAATCATCCGCAATGGCGCCGATTGGTACCGAAAAATAGGCACCTCCAGCAGCCCGGGTACCAAGGTTTACACCATTCTTGGCAACGTTAACGACACCGGCCTGATTGAGGTCGCCATGGGGATCACCCTGCGCGAAGTCATCGCTATTTATGCCAAAGGCATGAAGAACGATGCCCCCTTCAAGCTGGCTCAGACCGGCGGTTCGAGCGGTTCGATCATCCCCTCCAGCCTGCAGGATACTCCGATGGACTTCGATTCATTCAGCCGCTCCGGTGTGGCCTTGGGGTCGGGGGCGCTGCTGATCTGCAATGACGACGTATGCGTGGTCGACCTGGCCAAAGTCCTGCTCAATTTCTTCCGCGTCGAAAGCTGCGGGAAGTGCAACCCCTGCCGCATCGGCAACCAGCGGGCTTACCAGATCCTCACCAACATCTCTGAAGGCACTGGCGCTCTGAAGGATCTGGAAGATTTACAACTTCTTAGCGATAACCTGTACCAGCTTTCCAACTGCGGCCTGGGCCAGACCGCCGGAACGCCAATCCGTGACATCCTGACCCATTTCCGCGCCGAAGTGGAAGCGCACATTCGTCTAAAAGTCTGCCCGGCAGGTGTCTGCCCGATGAGCGGAAAGAAAATTTGAAATTCCCGAAAACCATCTCTGAAAATAAGAGAGGATCGATAATGGTCAATATCACAATTGATGGAAAACTGATCGAAGTGCCTGAAGGGACGACCGTGCTAGGCGCTGCCCGCCTGGGCGGGATTGAAATTCCCACCCTGTGCGACCATCCCCACCTGACCCCGTATGGCGGCTGCCGCCTTTGCCTGGTCGAGATTGAAGGGGCGCGCACCCTCCAGCCTTCTTGCACGATGCCCGCCAGCAACAATATGGTGGTGCACACCGATACCGCTAAAGTGCGCGAAGCGCGCAAGTTTATGCTTACCCTGATCTTCAGCGAGCGCAACCACTTCTGTATGTACTGCCAGGTCTCCGGCGGCGACTGCGAGCTGCAAAATGCCGCTTACCGTGAGGGGATGACCAACTGGCCCTTACAGCCCAACTGGCAGTCCAACGCGGTCGATGCTTCGCATCCCTATTTCATCCTTGAAAACAACCGCTGCATTCTTTGCCGGCGATGTGTGCGGGCCTGCGGCGAGTTGGTGGGCAATTTCACTCTTGGGTTCGAAGAACGCGGCGCCAAGAGCTTACTGGTAGCCGACCTGGGCACTCCACTTGGCCAAAGCACCTGCGTTTCCTGCGGCGCCTGCCTGGAGGTATGCCCAACCGGCGCCTTGATCGACCGCTGGAGCGCCTATCGCGGCCTCGAAACCCAGGCCGAGAAACACCAGACCATCTGTGTAGGATGCAGCATCGGCTGCGGAATCGACGTGCTGACCCGAGACAACAACCTGGTTCGCATCGAAGGCAACTGGGATGCCCCAATCAACGGCGGCGTGTTGTGCAAGGTTGGCAAGTTCCAACCGTTGGCGGATGATCGCCAGCGCCTGGCAACCCCATTGTTACGCAAGGATGGCGTGCTCAAGGCCGCCACCTGGGAAGAAGGCCTGGCTGCCGCTGTCAAGCATCTCAAACCGGGTAAAGATGGGGTAGCCGCCCTGGCCTCTACTCGCTTGCCGGCTGAAGCCCTGTATGCATTCAAGCAAATTTTCTCCGGTAAACTGCAGAGCGATATGGTCACCAGCACCGAAGAAGGCCAGCCGACTGCCGTCACTGCCAGTATAGCTGAAGAGCTGGGCAAGCCCTTTGAAGGCAAACTCGATGCACTGGATAGCGCAGATGCCTTCCTGGCCATCGGGGTCAACCTGATCGATAACCACGAAGTAGCTGGCTTCTTTATCAAGCGCGCCTTACCCAACGGCGCCAAACTGGTTGTCATCGACCCTGCTGAAAATCCGATGGATGTTCTGGCGGATAAAGTGCTCAAATCGAAGGCCGATGAACAGGACGTCATTCTGGCTCTCTCCGCCGCGGTGATCAAACTTGGTCTGGCGAAAAGCGACAGCGCGATCAGGCCAGAAATCCTGAACAGCCTGGCCGCCAAGACTGGCGTCACCGTGGAGGATTACCAGGCTGCCGCGCAAGTACTTGCGTCTGCCGAGAAACCGGTGATCTTTTATGGCAAGGGCATTACCACCAAATCAACCACGGCTTTGAAAGCCCTGGTGGTGCTGGCCCGCCTGACCGGCGCGACCATGATCAGCGCCAAAGGCGGAGCGAACAGCCTGGCAGCCGCTCAGTACCGGATGGATCAGGTTTTTCAGATGAACGGGCATCAGGCCGCCTTCGTCGCCCTGGCTGACGATAAACCGTCCCAGCGCCTGATCCAGCGGTTGGAGAAAGCTCCCTTCGTGGTAGTAATGGCCAGCTATACCTCACAGCTCACCTCGATGGCTGACGTAGTTTTACCGGTCACGACTTGGACCGAACAAGAAGGTCATTACCTCAGCCTGGATGGCCATCTACAGAAAGCCAAAGCGGCACTCACCGCTCCCGAAGAAATTCTCACCAGCGAAGCGGTACTCAATACCATCGCCGCACGCTTGGGCGTCACCCTGGCCATGGACTGGAAAGATCAGCTCTTCGAGCGGGTTGCTCCCGTCACCATTGTCGAAGGATAACCTTACGGGTAGATCCGATCTGGGTATGATAAAAGGAGATAGCTATGCGAAAACCTAAAATTGCGAGTGATTGGATGGCAGGCTGCGCCGGGTGTCACATGTCCCTTTTGGACATCGATGAACGTATCATCGCCGTTGCAGAACTGGCGGACATCCGCGCCACTCCCATCACCGACTTTAAAGAACCCGATGAAAAAGGTGTGGACGTTGGCATCCTGGAAGGCGGCATTAACAATTCGGCCAATGAAGAAGTAGCCCACCGCATGCGCAAGCGCTGCGGCATCCTGGTAGCCCTGGGCGACTGCGCCGTGTTTGGCGGCGTGCCAGCTATGCGCAATTTCTTCACTTTGGAAGAAACGCTGCGGCGCGCCTATGTGGAAACCGAAAGTACCGATTCTGAGGGCATGATCCCTAACGATCCTGAGTTATGCGTGCCAACCAAGGTGCGTGCCCTCCAGGAAGTGGTCCCGGTTGATGTTTTCGTCCCGGGCTGCCCGCCGGATGCTGATACCATTTTCTATGTGTTGAGTGAGCTGGCTCAGGGTCGCCGTCCCGAAATCAAGGGCGATAAGAATCAGTGGCAGTAAGCCTGGAGGATAATAATGGTCGCACAAAAAATAACAATTGAACCGGTAACCCGCATTGAAGGCCATGCTAAAGTAACCATCCGCATGAACGATGCGGGCAAAGTGGAGCATGCCTACCTGCACGTCAACGAATTCCGCGGCTTCGAGAAATTTTGTGAAGGCCGCATGGTCTTTGAAATGCCCAGCATTACCCCACGCATCTGTGGGATTTGCCCGGTCAGCCACCATCTGGCGTCTGCCAAGGCTGGCGACGAAGTGATGGGCTGCCCACCGCCTCGCCCGGCTTCTTTGCTGCGCGAGCTGATGCACATGGGACAGATCATCCAGAGCCACGGCATGCATTTCTTCGAGCTGGCTGGCCCGGACCTGCTGCTCGGTTTTGACGCCGACCCGGCCATCCGCAACGTGGTAGGGCTGATCCAGGCCGATCCAGGGTTGACTTTGAAGGCCGTCAATCTGCGTAAATTCGGGCAGGAGATCATCCACACTCTCGGCGGGCGCCGAATTCATCCAAACTTCGCTGTGCCAGGAGGGGTAAATAAATCCCTGAAAGCCCCGGAACGAGATTACATCCGTTCTGGGGTGGACGAAGCGATTGCCACCCTCCAGCTAGGCATCCAGATTATGAAAGGCTGGGCGGAGAAAAACGCAGAAGATATCAACAAGTTTGCTGTCTTCCCCACCGGATATTTTGGCCTGGTAACACCGGAAAATGGCCTTGAGCTCTATGCTGGGCAAATTCGCCTGATCGATTCCGCAGGCCAGCAGCTTGAGAAATTTGATGGACGCAATTACCTGGATTACATCGCCGAACATGTAGAGAACTGGTCTTACCTCAAATTCCCCTACTACAAGAAAATGGGGTATCCGGGTGGTGTTTATCGCGTCGGCCCATTGGGCCGCCTGAATATTGCCGAAAAAATCGATACGCCCCTGGCGAATGCTGAGCTGAAGAACTTCAAAGCCCTCAACCCAGGTCATCCGGTTGAAAATACTCTCTTATACCATTATGCCCGTTTGATCGAAGGTCTCTTTGCTGCAGAAAGGGTAAACATCTTACTGGACGATCCGGACCTCCTCAGCACGGACATCCTCAACACCCACCACAATTTCCGTGGGGTGGGCGTTGGCGTCATTGAAGCTCCACGAGGAACGCTGATCCACCACTATTGGGCGCGTGAGAATGGCCAGCTTGAGAAGGTAAACCTGATCGTTTCTACCGGACACAATAACTGGGCAATGAGCAATTCGGTCGATAGCGTCGCCAAGACCTATATCACCGGCCCGGAAGTTACCGAAGGGATGCTCAACCGGGTCGAAGCGGCCATCCGCGCTTACGACCCCTGCCTTTCCTGCTCTACCCATGCCATCGGTCAAATGCCGATGATCGTCGAAATCGAGGATATAGACGGGAATCTGGTCCGTTCGATCCAAAGAGACTGATTGGTTTTCAGATAAATTCACTGTCACCGCAGACGCAATCCCGCCCGGCAGTGTGTCTGCGGTGACCTTTTAGCGCACCACTTATGGATGTTCCAACCACATTGATCATCGGTTTTGGCAACCCCGATCGCCAGGATGATGGAGTTGCCTGGCATATCCTTGCCCGGCTGGCAGAAGATCTGGGACGCCCCATTCCTTCGATGGATGAAGAATTCTTGCCTAGCGGAGAAAACCCAGACTTGCTTTTCGTTTTACAGCTTGTCCCTGAGCTGGCCGAAACTATTTCGGCTTACCAAAGGGTCTGCTTTGTCGATGCGCATACCGGGAATGTGCCCGAGAATGTGAATTTGGTCAAGGTGAAGGCTGATTACCAGCGATCCCCCTTCACCCACCATATGACTGCCGATACGTGCCTGTCGCTGGTCCAAACGATTTACGGCCAAGATCCACAGGCCATATTAGTGTCGGTGCGCGGTTATGAGTTCGGTTTTTCCCATGCTTTATCACCCGCCACGCGCCAACTGGCGGAACAGGCGGTGGAGCGGATTATGGCCTGGCTGGTATCCTGATCTTTTTGAACAGGCGCTTGCAATCCTCAAGTAGGCATTCCGGGCAGTGGTGACAATTTACCCGTGCAATAGTGACGGAGAACACTTATAGCGCGAACCTAACAATGTTAAAAATATATCAGTCCTTCCTGATAATAAGGGTTTTCTGGGAATTGCCGTGGTGAACTCCCAGATTTTGGGGTTTGAGCGTGCGGTCGCACGCTCAAACCCCAAAATCTGGGGACCTTCCACAGTAAATCCCAATGAGCCATAATAAGGATAAGATGATCATGTTTAAACAGGCTGACATCACCCAAACATTACAAACAATTCCATGGTTTTTGGAATTAAAGCCTTACCAGCTTGAAAGGTTGTCCAAAGTTGCCAATTTCCATAAGGCAGGCGCCTGTGAGGAGCTTTTCCACGAAGGCGCCCGTGAGGATAACTTGTATATCCTCCTGGAAGGCCAGGTGAATATCTGGGTGCACGTGCCGGCGCGTGGAGATGTTTGTATATTTACTGCTGAACCGTTGGATATCCTGGGTTGGTCGAGCCTGACGCCGGTGGTCCGCCAGCGGACTTCTACTGCTAAAACTACCTGTCCCTCCCGCTTGCTGTCCTTTGACGGAGAACTGCTCAGACGCTTATGCGACGAGGACCACGATATCGGTTATATTATTATGCGCAGAGTGTCAAATGTGGTAGCCAGCCGGTTGCTGACCACCCGTTTGCAGCTCTTCGATATCATTGTGGATAAATCCCGGTTCCCCACCCAGTTAGAGTGAACCGGTTGACTGAACGAGGATAAAATGCCGGCGATCCGCTCCGCCTGTAATCTGGGCTCAAGTTCCAAATCGCCTATTTTTATCAACTTTGTATTATAATTGCTCAATGCATGAACTCGCCGTTACTGAATCAATTCTAGGCATCGCACAAAAGCATGCCGTTCAGGCACAGGCTGCCCGCGTCACGGATGTCTACATTGTAGTTGGCAGGCTATCCAGTGTCGTAGACGATTCCGTCCAGTTTTATTGGGATTTCGTCAGCCAGGATACGGTCTGCGCGGGTGCCAAACTGCATTTCAAACGTGTACCTGCCCGGTTGACTTGCCTGGAATGTGGTTCGACCTATACCCTCAAAGGAGACCTGACACCCTGCCCCAAATGTGGGAGTGTACAAGTCAAAATCACTTCAGGGGAGGAGTTCTGGGTTGATAGCATTGAGATAGAAAAATAGGAGTGCATCCATGTGCGCTGTTCGTGTTCCTGTAGTTGAAAAAATTTTTTCCGCCAATGACCTAGTAGCGTCTATTAACCGCAAACTACTCGATCAAAAAGGCATATTTTCGATCAACCTGATGGCCTCACCTGGAGCCGGGAAGACCAGCCTGATCTTGCAGACAATCCAGGCGCTAGCCGCCAGGCTGCGGTTGGGAGTAATCGAAGGCGATACCGCCCCGGTAACAATTGACGCAGACAAGGTCACCGCCGCCGGAATGCCCGCCGTACAGATTAACACTGGCGGAGAATGCCATCTAGACGCTGTAATGATCAGTAATGGCCTGGACCAGCTTCCCCTTGCCGAACTTGATCTCTTGATCGTCGAGAATGTCGGTAATCTGATCTGCCCAGCGGCTTTTAATTTAGGCACACATGCCAATGTTTTAATAGCTTCCATACCGGAAGGCGACGACAAACCTTATAAATACCCCAATATCTATCGTGGGTTGGATGTATTGATTGTAAATAAGGTTGACCTCCTGCCATATGTGCGCTTCAATATGGATTACTTCCGTCAGGGTGTGGAAATGCTAAATCCAGGACTAATGACCTTTCCTGTTTCTTGTCAGACCGGGGAAGGTATTTCACCCTGGGTAGAATGGTTGGAATCTCACATAAATCACTCGAAAAAAGGATGACCACCGAAATCGTCGGGCTGAAGATTTGGGTGCGCGGCATTGTCCAGGGAGTAGGCTTCCGGCCTTTTATCTACGGACTGGCCGAACAGCACCATCTCACCGGCTGGGTACGCAATACCTCTAGTGGAGTTGAGATCGAAGTCAATGGCTCCCAGGCTGGCGTATTTGCCTTCCTGTCAGCCATTCACGACAATCCACCGCCGCTGGCTCGCATCGACGAAATGCGCAGCCAGTCGTGCGAACCTGATGGATATACTGCTTTCGAAATCCAGTCCAGCCAACCCAAACCAGGTGATTTTATCCCGGTTCCTCCAGATATAAGCATCTGCACAGACTGCAAGAAGGAGTTGTTTTCTCCCGGCGACCGGCGCTATCGTTATCCATTCGTCAACTGTACCAACTGCGGCCCGCGTTTTTCGATCATCAAGGACATCCCTTACGATCGCCCGCTGACGACTATGGCCGGTTTCAAGATGTGTCCGGATTGCCAGGCCGAGTACGACGACCCGCGCAACCGCCGTTTTCACGCCCAACCAACTGCCTGCCCAATCTGTGGTCCGCAGCTCTGGTATGAAGAAAAAGGAAAACGCCTGGGAGAACGGGAAGAAGCGTTGCAGCTTACCCGTCTGGCTCTCCAGGCCGGCAAAATTATCGCCGTCAAGGGCCTGGGTGGTTTTCACCTGGCCTGCGATGCCACCAATCCTGCCGCGGTGGAAGAACTGCGCAAGCGCAAGAAACGTAGCGACAAGCCCTTTGCCCTGATGGCCTTTGGCCTGGCAGCCTTGGAACGCCACTGCCAGGTAAACCCGGCAGAAAAAGAGCTGCTACTTTCGCGCCAGCACCCGATCGTCATTCTGGAGCGTAAACCCGGTTCGCCGGTAGCAGTCACGGTTGCACCTTACCAGCATACGATTGGCATAATGCTGCCTTATACACCGCTGCATCTGCTGCTGCTCGAACCTGCGCCAGATTTTCCCGATGTTCTGGTGATGACCAGCGGAAACTTGAGTGAGGAACCGATTGCCTTCGAAGACGAAGACGCCCGTAACCGTATGGCCGAGCTGGCAGATGCCTACTTGCTGCACGACCGCCCGATCCACATGCGCGTTGACGATTCTGTCACACGCGTGGTAAATCAGCATTCCTACCTGATCCGGCGTTCGCGTGGCTATGCGCCAGATCCGATCCAGCTTCCTAATGCGGTACCTTCCATTCTTGCAACAGGCGCTGAACTTAAGAATACTTTCTGCCTGACGCGCGACGATTATGCCTTCCTCAGCCATCACATCGGCGATATGGAAAACTACGAGACGCTGCGCTCATTTGAAGAAGGGATTACTCATTTCGAGCGACTGTTCCGTATCCAGCCTGAGGTAATTACCTGCGACATGCATCCAGATTACCTGGCGACGCGTTACGCTTTACAGCTCGCTAATGAAAAAGATCTTCCGTTAGTGCAGGTGCAGCACCATCATGCCCACCTGGCGGCTTGCCTGGCGGATAATCATTGGAAAAATGACGGACCGGTGATAGGTCTGAGCTTTGACGGCACCGGCCTGGGCACGGATGGGGCAGTCTGGGGCAGTGAATTCTTGCTGGGGAACTTTGCCGGGTATCGCCGGCTGTATCACCTGTCTTACGTCCCCTTACCAGGCGGAGACCTCGCCACGCGTAAACCGGCGCGCATGGCCCTGGCGCATCTCTGGCAGGCTGGTATCGATTGGGAAGCTGACTTGCCCCCTGTCGAAGCGCTGTGCTACGAGGAACGCACCGCCCTGCGCACGCAGCTAACCCACCGGCTCAATTCACCTTCTACCTCCAGCATGGGCCGGCTCTTCGACGCCGTTTCGGCCTTGATCGGCGTGCGCCAGGCTGCCACCTATGAAGGCCAGGCTGCCATTGAACTGGAGGCGTTGGCAGATCCGCAGGAATCTGGAAGTTATGCCTTCGACGTAACTGATAGATTGGTCAACCCAGCGCCGGTCTTGCAGGCGTTGATCAGTGATTGGCGCCAGGGCATTTCACTACCGGTGCTTTCCGCCCGGTTCCATAACAGTATGGTAAAAATGATCGTGGATGTGTGTAAAATTATCCAACAACACGAAGGTGTAAACACGGTAGCACTGAGCGGAGGCGTGTGGCAGAACCGCTACTTATTGGAGAATACCTGTCAGGTCCTGCAGAGCTCGGGGTTTAAAGTCCTCACTCACCAGCAGGTGCCGGCCAACGACGGCTGCATCGCCCTTGGACAGGCAATGATCGCTGCCAAAACCACTATTTCGACCCATTGAGTTCTTATTGGCAGGTTTATCAAAAGGAGTATAACCATGTGTCTGGGTGTTCCAGGAAAAGTCATAGAGATCTATGAAACGGGCGGGATGCATATGTGCAAGGTCGACTTCGAAGGCGTTACGCGTGAAGCGTGCCTCCAAGCGCTTCCCGAGGCCAAACTCGGCGATTATGTAATCGTTCATGCCGGATTCGCCCTCAACATCCTCAGCGAACAGGAAGCCCAGGAGACCCTGGACGTGCTGCGCGAGCTGGCGCTGGTAGAAGAGGGAATGGATAACGAACAGGCAAAATAACCATGCGATTTGTAGATGAATTTCGCGACGCCACGCTGGTCAAAGCCGGGCTGGCTGAGATCCGCCGCCTAGTCACCCGCCCATGGACGATCATGGAGATCTGCGGCGGGCAAACTCACGCAATCATGCATTACGGCCTGGACGAGCTGCTGCCGGCTGAAATCGAGTTGGTCCACGGACCCGGATGCCCTGTATGTGTCACTTCCCTCGAGCTAATCGATAAAGCTCTGGTAATTGCCTCGATGCCAGAGGTAATCTTCACGTCCTACGGCGATATGCTGCGTGTGCCGGGCAGCAACGGCGACCTGTTTTCCGTGCGTGCGTCTGGAGGGCAGGTGCGCGTGGTCTATTCTCCTCTGGACGCAGTGAAGATTGCCGGACAAAACCCCGATAAACAAGTGGTTTTCTTCGCCATAGGGTTTGAAACCACCGCCCCATCCAACTTGATGAGCGTACTGCGCGCCAGGGAATTAGGACTTAAGAATTTTTCTGTCCTGGTTTCCCAGGTGTGCGTGCCGCCCGCCATGCACGCTATCCTCGGTTCGCCCAGTAACCGCGTGCAGGGCTTCCTGGCCGCCGGGCACGTCTGCACAGTCATGGGCTATTGGGAATATCCGCCGGTCGCTGAAAAATATCAAGTTCCAATAGTTGTAACTGGTTTCGAACCAATCGACCTGGTGCAGGGAGTGCTGATGTGTGTCCGCCAGCTCGAAAAAGGCACCCACGCGGTCGAAAATGCCTATACCCGGGCAGTCAGCTTGGAGGGCAACACAGCTGCCCAGGCCATGATCCGGCAGGTCTATGAGCCCTGCGACCGGAACTGGCGCGGTATCGGCCCTATTCCGATGAGCGGTTGGCGGCTGCGCCAGGAATACGCCGATCTGGATGCTGAAAAACGCTTCAAGGTGGAGTATATCCACACCCAGGAATCGCCTATTTGTATAGCCGGCCAGATTCTTCAGGGTTTGAAAAAGCCCCCGCATTGCCCGGCCTTTGGCAATTTGTGCACCCCTGACACTCCCTTGGGCGCCACGATGGTTTCTTCAGAAGGGGCCTGTTCAGCTTATTATCGTTACGCCAGAGATAGCGTACGAGAGGAATCCGGTGGTTAGGATAAGTAGTATGGATGAAACTCTGATCCCCACTTTTGAAGGCCCGATCTGCCCGGTACCGCTGCGTCATGAAGAACAGATAGTTATCGGTCATGGCAGCGGCGGGCGGATGACCCATGACCTGATTCAGCGTGTTTTCTTGCCACGGCTTTCCAGCCAGGCGTTACTTGCTGGCAACGACTTTGGCCGGGTTGGCTTACCCGAGAACTCGCACCTCTCAGGCTACCTGGTTATTTCTACCGATTCGCATATCGTCAAACCCCTGTTCTTCCCAGGGGGAGACATCGGCCGGTTATCGGTGTGTGGTACAGTCAACGACGTCAGCATGTCTGGGGCTATTCCGCTTTACCTAACTGCCGGTTTCATTATCGAAGAAGGCCTTTCGATGGAACTGCTGCAGAAAATCGCCGATTCAATGCAGGCTGCGGCAGCCGAAGCCGGCATCCAGGTCATTGCTGGCGACACAAAAGTGGTGGAAAAAGGTAAAGGCGATGGGTTGTTTATTAACACGGCTGGGATTGGTTGGCTGCCGGAAGGGCGTCAGATCGGCGGAGAGCAGGCCAAAGCCGGTGATGTGGTGCTGGTCTCCGGTACACTGGGTGACCACGGCATCGCCGTACTGGCCACGCGCGGCGAGCTTGGTTTTGAGACTGACCTGCAATCCGACGTAGCGCCGCTAAACCACATGATCCAGGATTTGCTCAAGGTTGCCCCCCATACGCACGTGCTGCGCGACCCCACCCGCGGCGGTTTGGCCACCACACTTAATGAGATCGCCAAACAGAGCAGCGTGTGTATCTGGCTCGAAGAAGGCAGCCTGCCGGTTCATCCAGCAGTAAAGGCCGCCAGCGAAATGCTCGGATTCGACCCTCTATATATTGCCAATGAAGGCAAATTGATCGTGATCGTTCCAGCCGAAGAAGCCAACCAGGCTCTGGCCTGCCTGGGCCAAAACGTGTATGGGCAAAATGCTGCCCGGATTGGCCAGGTCCGCGCCGATCCCAAGGGGCGTGTTCTTCTACATACCCAAATCGGCGGGACACGCATTCTGGATATGCTGGCAGGCGAAATGCTGCCCCGTATCTGCTGATCTTTATCTTGACAATCGCAAGTTCCCTTTTATACTTACCCAGGCAGTCATCAGTGGCAGGAAAAAACAGCGCCTGCGACGCACAACCCAAATTTAATGAGGACGAATGAAAATCAATTACCAGGAGACTACCAGCGATTTGGCCACCCGTATCGATATCCATTCCAAATACGGCGGCCGGGACATCGATCAATGGATGCTCGACCTGCTCAGGCTCCAGCCGGGTATGCATATCCTGGATGTCGGCTGTGGAGCGGGCAAGCAGTGCTTTTCTTATTATTCCTTTCTGAAAGGCCAGGCAGACATCACGGGCGGAGATGTTTCCCAGGAGCTGCTTGGCCAGGCTCGCCAGGAAAATACAAAGCGCGACGCCAAGATCAATTTCATTGACCTGAATTTCAACCAGCGCTTTCCTTTAGATGACAACCAGTTCGACCTGGCTTCCTGCTGTTTTGCGATTTATTATGCTGAAAATGTGCCTTTTACCATCGGCGAGATGCACCGGGTATTGAAACCTGGTGGGCGCCTGTTCACCTCCGGCCCTATGCCGCAGAACAAGCAGCTATTTTACGACGTCATCCGTGAAGCGGCCAACAATAAACCCATTCCTCCCATGCCGGGCAGCAGCCGCTACAGCACGGAATTTCTGACCAATATCCGCAACCAGTTCAGCCAGGTTGAAGTGCTGATCTTCGAAAACCCGCTGACCTTTGAATCGATCGAACCGTTTGTCGCCTATACCCGGGCCTCGCTGTCTGAGGACCGCAAGCTTTGGAGCAGCTTCTTCTCCGGGAAAGAGGATTTCAAGAAAATTATCCAAAAAATTACGGAAGCCGCCGCACGCCGGTCTGGCTTCCGATGGAAAACTGGTGATGACCAAGGTGGTTGGCGGCTTCCTGGCTATCAAATAGCGATAAAATAAGATGAACCACGACCTGAAATTCTACGGAAGGCGGGTATTTTTCATCGGCGCGCACCCTGATGATATCGAAATCGGCAGCGGCGCCTTGATCGCCCACATCGTCGGGCAGGCAGACGTGCTGTGCATCACCCTGTCGGATAACCAGAAAAATCCCGCCTTGCCCAACGTGGTCGAAGAGCACCACCGCAGCATGGCGGTGCTGGGTGTACCGCCCCAGAATGTGATCGTCGGCGAATTTGAGACGCGCCGTTTTCCCCACTTCCGCCAGGAAATCCTGGAATACTTGATCGAATTAAAAAACCGCTATCAGCCTGAGATCGTTTTCACCCACACGCGGGCTGATATCCACCAAGATCACGCCGCCACTACTGATGAATGCCTGCGCGCCTTCCGCGGTACGACTGTACTGGGCTTTGACGTGCTTCGCAGCAGTTATGGATTCTTCCCCAATTTCCTGGTGGAGGTTACCGAAGATGACGTTGAAGCCAAAATCAACGCTCTGGCGGAATATAAGACCTATACCAGCAAGTATTATTTCGACCCCGCCATCACTCGGGCGACCCTGATCCGCCATGGCGCCCTGGCAGAACGCCCATACGCCGAAGGGTTCGATATATTACGGGTGATTGGGAAATTCGAGCAATGACGACTCGTTCCGAATACCGGGGCCAACATCAAGCAGGCCGTGCCGTTTTTCGCCGTGGCAAATATCGAAGAGTCGGTTCGTTATTATGTTGACGGACTCGGCTGCAAGATGACCAAACAATTTCATGATTCTGGCCTGAACAGTTGCAAGTGTTTTTACTGGTTTGAGATGCCAATTTCCAGAGCATCGCCGACTACACGCATCGGGTAGGATGGCGTGGGCCGGACCGCCGGCAGCCGGACGGCTTTGCCGTTACGCACGTCGAAATGCGCTCCATGGCGGGGACAAACGATCTCATAGCCTTCCAGCTCGCCGTCCCCCAGCGGACCGTCGTCGTGCGTGCATACATCACCGATCGCGAAGAACTGCCCGGCGATATTGAAGATTACGATCTGGGCGCCGTTTATTTCGATGAAAAACCTCTCCCCCGGTGGGAGCTCGCTTACCCTGGCAATTTCATAAAATGTGAAACTGGACAGATCCACCCCACTCTGTTCGACCGTCATTCATCCTCCACCAGGCTGTCGGTCGCCTGCCCTAACCCATACACCCCTGCTTTCAAGACCTTCAATGGCAGAAGGGCGCATTTCAGGCGCACCGGCCCAAGCTCGATGCCCAGGTTATCCAGGATGTCCTGCCGGCTCAATGCCTTGACCTCGTCCAGAGTTTTTCCGATGATCGATTCGAGCAGCAGGTCGGCGGAGGCCTGCGAGATGGCGCAGCCATGGCCACTGAAAGCCGCTTCGGCCACTTTGCCTTCACTGTTCATCCTCAAATCGATGCGGATATGGTCGCCGCACAGCGGGTTTTCGTCTTCAAAGGAAATATCGTTGGGTTCCAG
The DNA here is from genome assembly GCA_963820415.1 of uncultured Chloroflexia bacterium. Classification (GTDB taxonomy): domain Bacteria; phylum Chloroflexota; class Anaerolineae; order Anaerolineales; family Anaerolineaceae; genus CAWFZT01. The sequence goes on from CAWFZT010000013.1 coordinate 80,345, forward strand.
CGTGCCTTTATAAGCCGGGTTCTTGTAACGGTCGATGATGACTTCGCGATAAAGATCGTCCATGCAAATTCCCTAAATCAAGCAAACAGCTTCTGAACCTTGCCAATCCCCTTGACCAACAAGTCAATCTCTTCCCGGGTATTGTACAGATAAAAACTGGCGCGTGCGGTAGCGGGCAGGTGATATCTTTCGTGCAGCGGCATGGCGCAGTGATGCCCGGCGCGCACGGCAATGCCATCCCGATCCAACACCTGGGCCACATCATGCGGGTGGATGCCTTCCAGGGCAAACGAAACCACACCGCCCTTGTGGTCTGCGTCCGGGCCGAGGATCCGGATACCGGGAATGTCCTTCAACTGCTCCAGGGCATAGGCCGTCAGGGCCTGCTCATGCTCGGCGATGGGGGCCATGCCAATCTTATTCAGGTAATCGACGGCCGCGCCAAAGCCAACCGCTTCCGCAATCGCCGGGGTGCCGGCTTCAAACTTATGCGGCAGCTCGTTGGGGGTAAACGAACGCAGGAAGACCTTGCGGATCATATCACCCCCACCCATGAATGGAGGCATGGCTTCCAACAAGGCTTCGCGTCCATACAGGGCGCCAATGCCGGTTGGCCCGCACATCTTGTGGGCCGAAAAAGCCAGGAAGTCGACCCCCAGGTCCTGCACGTTGACAGGAAAATGCGGCACGGATTGGGCGCCATCCAGCAAGGTCAACGCCCCGGCGGAATGCGCCGCGGCGATCATTTCCTTAGCGGGTGTGATCGTACCCAGCACGTTCGACATGTGGGTAAATGCCACCAGCTTCGGCTTTAGCTCGAGCAGTTTCTTGTAGGCGTCGAGGTCGAGAAAGCCTTCTTCGGTAACCGGGATGAATTCAAGGCGCGTCCCGGTCAGCCCGGAAATGATCTGCCAGGGGACCAGGTTCGAATGGTGCTCCATTTCGGTCAGGATGACCACATCGCCAGCCTTAAGATTGGCCAGGCCCCAGGCGTATGCCACCAGGTTGATCGATTCGGTGGTGTTACGGGTGAAAACCAGCTCACGCGGCCGGGCGGCGCCGATAAAGGCAGCGATGCGCTGGCGGGCGGATTCATAGGCAGCAGTGGATTCTTCCGCCAGGGTATGCACACCCCGGTGGATGTTGGCATTGTAATGAAGGTACACGTCATCAATCGCCCGGATGACACTGAGCGGTTTCTGGGATGTCGCCGCAGAATCCAGGTAAACCAGGCGAACCCCAGGCTTTACCTCACGTTCCAGAATCGGAAAATCTTCCCGGACGCGTGCCACGTCCAGATGTTGAGAGAGAGTGTGTGTCAGCATATTCACTCCACCGGTAATTGACCGTTCATTCTGCCCGGGGTAAGTCCGGCCGGAAGGGCCGGCGCTGCGGTTGGCGCAGGTGAGGTGAGTTGGTCGGGTACCATAAGATATGGTCAGGCACCATCCACCCATCCGTCAAATAAACGTTGGTGCGGAACTGAACGGCTACCATCTTGGGGTCCACCTGAACGACAATTCCTCTCAACCAACCCCGGATGCCGCGCCCCATTTTTCTCGTGATCGCAATATACCTCGACCATATCCCCCACATCGAAGGTAAATTCGGGTTCCGGTGGTTTCATGAAAGGGACAGATGCCATATGCGAACTCCTACCCAGTTTTTTCAAAATATTAGCCCTATATTCTATCACACCAGAAATAAATTAAGTTAGCAAAGCAGAGGTTCTTTGGGAATCCCAGTGGTGAACTCCCGGATTTGGGGACCTTTCACGGTGGTACATCCATTGAGCCAGGCAGACAAAGGATTGCATTATATGGCTGCCCTGACAAAAGACTCCATTTTATTATGGATAGCCTCCTGAAAACGTTGGCGCACACCTTCGAAGGGAATGCGTTGCATAATTGGGTCGAAAAAGCCTTCTACAATCAGCCGCTCGGCTTCATGTTCGGGGATGCCCCGGCTCAAAAGATAGAAGACCTGCTCGGGATCGATCTTGCCCACCGTAGCGCCATGGGTGCAGCGCACATCATTGGCCAGGATCTCTAACCCCGGGATTGAATCGGCGCGAGCCTTGGGGCTGAGTACCAGGTTACGGTTGGCCTGGTAGCCATCCGTCTTGTCAGCGCCGGGGGCGACGTAAATCATGCCCTGCCAGACCGAACGGCTTTCATCCAACAGCGCTCCTTTAAATAGCAGATCGCTAGTGGTGTGCATGGCCAGGTGGTTCTGCTGGGTATCGTGGTCCAGGTGCTGGTCGTGGTTGGTAAAATAGAACCCCGACATTTTACCTGTGCTGCCCTGGCCGACCAGGTTCAGCTCGGAGAAATTCTTGGTGAGATGGCTCCCAATGGCGCCAAAGATCCAGTCCAGATTGCCGTTGCGATCCACATTAACACGCTCGTGGGTGAAATTCCACACGTGTTCACCCCAGGATTGCAACTCGACGAAGCGCAGGTTGGCCTCCGAGCCGACAAACATCTCGACGATCCCGGCGTGAAGGCTCTGACCGCCTGTTTCGGTCGGGGATGCCGATTCGTGCACGTAGGTGACAGAAGCGCCTTCATCCAGGTATACCAGCACGTGCGAGAGATAAGCCAGGTTGGCGCCGGGTCCCCACAGCAGGCTGTGCAAAGGCTGCTCCACCTGCACCCCCGGCGGCACATATAACAGTACGCCGTTCTGCGCCAGGGCGCCGGCTAGCGCTGCAAATTTGCTCTCGCCCGATCTGACCAGTTTTCCAAGCACTTTTTCAAGGATTTCCGGATAGCGTTCTTCAGCAGTCCTCAAATCGGCGAAGAGGATGCCTTTTTTCTGATACGAGGTTTCCAGGCTGGCCTGAACCCCACCAGGCAGCATGAGCACCTGCCCGCCGTGTGATTCAGAGGTGACCGGCTTCAGAAGATCTTCTGGCGCCGCTTGTAAATCGAGATAAGCATTCTCGCCTGGCAGGTAGAAAACGCCCGGCTTTAAATCCTTCAGATCTGTACGTCGCCAGGCCTCTTCTTTTGGATTGGGTAACTCTAGCCCTTTATAGGCCTCCCAGGCGTTCAGGCGGTAATCTCGCACGAAACTGCTCGCGCCCCATAATGGAATCATCTCGGAGGTGAAGGAAAACTCTCGTTTTTCAGTGACCTCACCGCGGCGGCCGCGGATAACAATTTTCGGAATCTCTGCCATGCGTCGATCCTTACCCTACCGAACCTTCCATTTGCAACTGGATCAAACGGTTCATCTCCACCGCATATTCCATAGGGAGCTCTTTGACCAGGGGTTCAATAAAACCTGAAACGACCATGGTGGTGGCTTCTTCTTCGCTCAAGCCGCGGCTCATCAGGTAGAACAACTGCTCTTCGCCCACTTTGGAAACCGAGGCTTCGTGCCCGATGGTAACGTCATCTTCATCGATCTCAATATAAGGATAAGTGTCCGAGCGAGATTGCGGATCCAGCAGTAGTGCATCACAGACCGCATTCGAGCGTACCCCATGGGCGCCCTTGTAAACCTTGAGCAGGCCACGGAATGAAGTCCGCCCGCCGCCGCGGCTGATCGACTTTGAGGTGATCTTGCTGGTAGTGAACGGTGCAAAATGGATCATCTTGCCGCCAGCATCCTGGTGCTGGCCGGGTCCGGCAAAAGCCACCGAAAGGATCTCGCCATGCGCCGCCTTGCCGACCAGGTAGCAAGAAGGATATTTCATCGTCACCTTCGAGCCCAGGTTGGCGTCCACCCATTCCATTACACCGTCTTCGCCTACCATCGAACGCTGTGTGACCAGGTTGAACACATTGGTCGACCAGTTCTGGATGGTGCTGTAACGCACGCGCGCCCCACGTTTAACCACGATCTCGATCACACCGGAGTGGAAAGAGTTAGTCGTGTACATCGGGGCAGTACAGCCTTCGACGTAGTGCACCTGGGCGCCTTCGTCGGCGATAATCAGGGTGCGTTCAAACTGGCCGATGTTGGCCACATTTAGACGGAAATAGGCCTGCAGGGGCAGGTCGACCTTGACGCCCTTGGGGACGTACACGAAAGACCCACCCGACCAAACGGCGCTGTTTAGAGCAGCGAACTTATTATCTTCGATAGGGATCACTGTGCCAAAGTATTCCTTGAACAGGTCGGGATACTTGCGCAGACCGTCCTCTATGCTGACAAAGATGACGCCTTGCTTCGACAGGTGCTCCTGGATGCTGTGATAGACCATTTCAGATTCGTACTGCGCCCCAACACCGGCGAGGAATTTACGCTCGGCTTCAGGAATGCCCAGGCGGTCGAAAGTTTGTTTGATCGCATCCGGCACTTCGTCCCAAGACTTTGCATCGCCCGTGGTGGGCTTGACGTAGTAGAAAATATCCTCCAGGTTCAGGCTGGATAAATCGGCGCCCCAGGTGGGGATCGGCCGCTGGACATAATGTGCCAGTGCTTTCAAACGGAAATCGAGCATCCACTGCGGCTCGCTTTTCATCTCCGAAATTTTGGAAACTACTTCGCGATCCAGTCCCTTGTGACCTTTGAAGATATAATCTGTTTCCGGGTCATGGAAACTGTAGCGGTTGTAATCACCGATCTCATTCAATAATTCGGTCTGCGGTTTTGTGCTCATATATGCCTCTGCGCCTTCGGCGAAGCGCGCTGCTACCAATAAAGATAATCAGGCACTTACCGCTTCGTTTTCATATTTTTCACGCACCCAATCATAACCATGCTCTTCCAAATGAAGGGCCAGGTCGGCGCCGCCGGTCTCGACGATACGCCCATCCAGCATAACGTGCACCACGTCCGGCTTGATGTAGTTCAGGATGCGCTGGTAGTGGGTAATGATCATCGCGCCCAATTCTGGGCCGCGCAGGGCGTTGACGCCTTCAGCCACAATGCGCAGGGCATCAATATCCAGGCCGGAGTCGGTCTCATCCAATATGGCGATTTCAGGCTGAAGCGTGGCCAATTGAAGAATCTCAGCGCGCTTCTTCTCACCGCCGGAAAAGCCGTCATTGAGATATCGCCCGGCAAAAGTCGCATCCATCTTGAGCAGCTCCATTTTTTGGCGTAGCATTTTGCGGAACTCAGGTATTGGAACACCTTTGTCCTGAGAATTCTCTGCCTTACGCCTGGCATTCAAAGCCGTGCGCAGGAAATTGGCCAGGGTTACGCCGGGAATGGCGACCGGATATTGGAACGCCAGGAACAATCCCAGCCTGGAACGTTCATCGGCCTTGAGCTCAAGCAGGTTGCGATCCTTGAACAGCACCTCACCCGCAGTTACCTGGTAAGAAGGATGCCCCATCAGGGTATAGGCCAGGGTAGATTTGCCTGTCCCATTGGGCCCCATGATGGCATGCACCTCGCCTTGGGCAATAATAAGGTTGACACCCTTAAGAATTGGCTTGTTATCGATACTTACATGTAGATTTCGAATGACCAACTGGGACATCGAGATATGACTCCTTTTTCGTTTTTAACCCGCATAGTTTAGCATGCGCCATAATATTTGTCAATAGTTTGATAAATATTAAATAAAATCATAACTATTGCGATTATACCACGCTACTCTATTTAGGTCAATATATAACATAAATATCATATAATTCTACATATTAATCCTCCATCAGCTAAGGGAACAATTGGAAATTAGATTCGACCAGTTTAGACAAGAAATAAGGAAGCTGCTTGCGCCACCATGGCCAATCGTGGTTGACTTCCTCGCCCCACAGGTCGATCCAGGCTGGGATTTGCTTGCTTTCAAGCACCTGGCTAAAAGAGCGGATGTCGTTCAGCATCACGTCCTCCCAGGCCCCACGTCCGGAGCAGAGGATAATCTGGCTGCGCCGGTATTTTTTTAGGTACCAGAGGTCACCCAGATTGGGCATGTAGAGCAAAGGGGAATTGTTGTAAACGTTGTCGTCCAGGTAATCCCCGATAAACATGCGCAGTTGAAAGATACCGCTCAGGCTGACCAGGCAGTCGAAGATATCCGGATGGCGGAAGAAAAAGTTAGACGAATGGTAACCGCCCATGCTGACCCCGGTGGAAAGTAAAAGCGCCTCTGACCCGCAGCGCTGGCGGATAAACGGCACCACTTCCTGGACGATGTAGCGATCATAATCTTCATGGCGGATGGCGCGCTCGGCCGGGGCAGCGCCCCAGTTCGCCCAGGATTGGCGATCGACGCTGTCAACGGTGAAGAATTGGAATTGGCCCTCTTCGATAAAACCGCCTACGGCTTCGGCCATTCCAAAGTCTTCGAACTCAAAGAACCGCCCGCCCATGGCAGGAAAGACCAGCACCGGTTTACCAGAAAGCCCGTAAACCTTAAATTCCATATCCTGCCCCAGGCAGGTGCTCCAATATTTGTGATATTCGACGTTCATAATTCCCTAACGGTGAGTCTTGGGCGGACGGTGCGCCGGAAACTCAGGTTTTTGCAGAATCCAGGCGGCAATCTCGTCCAGCTCCTCCCAGTCCGGCGAGCGGATCAAGTAACCGTAATCTCCAATGGCCGAGGCAAAAATGCCGCTGATCGGCTCGTTGCTGCACCAGGTGGTGGGGGAAAGATACGATGACCTCGTTGTGCGGATGGAGGTATTCGCGGTTGTTACGGCGCCCTACGTAGCCGCAGTAATACGGGCGCTCAACCACGGCTGCGAAACGGTTGCTCACCACCACGTTAGCGTATTCTTTATAGATATCGATGTCGTTGGCATAATTCCACATATCCGTTGTCAAACCTCCCGGTGGGCGCATGTTGACCTCCAGGGCGACTATCCCACCGGCCGGCGTACGGAAGAACTCAAAGTGGAAAAACCGCTCGCGCAGATGGTAGGCCGAGACCAGCTTATGCCCGGCTTCGTCCAGATCTTTGGGAATCTCACGCAGGGTGTAATACCAGAAATCCAGGCTTTCATTCACCAGGTCCATCACGCCTTCCTTAAAAGTTCATCGAAGAAGAGAAGACGATCTTGCCATCCTGGTTGACCAGCCCGTCAAAAGTCTGGATAAAGCCTTCGATGAATTCTTCGAAAATATAATCTTCCAAGGGTTTGTTTTTGAGAAAAGTGTCCAGGTCAGCCTGGCTGTGGATTTTATAGGTCTTGTTAGCTCCGACGCCAATGTCGGGCTTGGCTACCAACGGAAAGCCAATCTCATCGACGAAGGCTTTGGCTTCTTCGAGGGTGCGCACAATCCTCCCGCGCGACACCGGGATGCCAGCTTTGATGTAGACTTTTTTCATTTCAGATTTACGCTTGATACGCGCCATGTCTTCATTGTGGAAACCAGGAATGTTGAAATCTGTGCGCAAACGGGCGTCCGATTCCAGCCAGTACTCGTTGTGCGACTCCAGCCGGTCAATCTTGCCGTAGCGGTGAGTAAAGTAGCCCAGGCCGCGCACCAGCTCGTCATAGTTATGGGCGTTACTGACCTTGTAGTATTCGACCAGGTTGGATTTCAGCTCCGGACGCAGGCCATCGAAAGGGACGTCAAATAAGCCCAGGACAGTCACCCCCACCCTGCGCAAGTTGACGCAGAAGGGATAATAGTTGGGCGGGAAATTTGGCGAGAAACTGACATAGTTCATTGATACACCCCAAGCTGCCAGGATGAAATTAGGATGAATTTTATACGATTAACCCCGGTTTGGCAAATGGATTCGGGAAGAAAAGGTCGTCAGTTTTCAGTCCCTGCGGGATGGTGCGCGATCGTCAGTTAGAGTTGTCAGCGATCAACTATCAGTTGTCCGGAAAAAAAACGTCAATCTTCAGGCTTCAGTCATTCGTGTTTCAGTTTCGGAATTGTTCCGAAAAAAAACAAATCGAATCAATTCATTTCGTTAGAAAATAAGATTAGCTGTTTTTTTGTTTACGACCAGACTTTAAATTCATAGCGAGGGAGGTGGCGAGGAAAGACACAGGATTGATAATGTACAAATACAATAGATTCAGTTTTTTTATGACTGAAGTGGGGTAGGATTTCAACTGCATTAATGTGCAGACTGGCTGCTGCTTTGTGTAGTTTCAACTCCACCTTTTTATGGTAAATTGCCAGCTTTCGGCAGACAATTGAAATGTGCGTTCTTTTCAAGGCGCGATTTTCGTTATTATTGCACAGTACTTATGCTACAATGTTTATAATCAACAATAAAAAGGAGTATACAATCCATGAGTCCGATTCAGGCTGGAGTTGGCCGCGTGATCATCACCCCACCAATTGGGATTTACCTGATAGGCATGGAACGTGGTGAAAATTCGCATGGGCTACACGATGACTTGTACTCCACCGCAGTGGCGGTCAGCGACGGAAAGACTGAGTTGGTCATCCTCAGCGCCGATATCTTATTCTTCGTACCGGAGCTGATCGAAAAAGTGCGCACGGCTGCCAGCGAACAGACCGGCATCCCCGGCAGGAACATCATGTTCTGCGCTACCCACTGCCATTCCGGCCCGGCTCCGGTAGCAGACCACGATCGTCCCGAACTGGAGCAGGCCTACACTGCCAACCTGCCCTATCTACTGACCGGCGCTATCCGCATGGCGCACGATAACCTTGTCCCGGCTAAAATTGGCTTTGGCAACGGGCGGGCTCGCATCGGGATGAACCGCCGGCACACTAGGGCGGACGGAGTTACGGTAATTGCCGCCAACCCCGATCGGCCGATCGACGAGCAGGTGGGTGTGATCCGGTTGGACACTTTGGATGGGCATTCCCTGGCGGTACTGGTCAATTACGCCTGCCACTCGGTAGTGCTGGGAAACGGCAGCAACGTGATTTCGCGCGACTGGCCGGGAGTGATGTACGACCTGGTGGAAAAGGTCACTGGCGCGAAGTGTCTATTCCTACAAGGAGCCGCGGCGGATATTAACCCCTGGCCAGGTGAGCCCACCGACCGGATGGACCTGGTGGAGAGGCTGGGCACCGAGATCGGGGCCGAGGTGGTGAAGGTGTGGGCTGGGATCGAGACGCACCCCGAGGCCAGCCTGGCCGTCCAGAACCGACCCGTGCGAGTGCCGCTCGAGCCGGTCTCCAAGTACGCAGGCAAAGCCCCCAAGCTGGTCGAATGGGCCACGGCTAAGAAGATCACGCTGGAACAATTCCAGGCCTGGCTATACAACATGGGCTCGCGCCCGCAGAAGACAGTCGGCGAGGGGGACCACCAGGGGGTGATGGCCGAGATGCAGGTTTTCCGCCTGGGCGAGACGGCCGTGGTGGCCTTCCCTGCCGAACTTTTTGTGAAGATCGGTTTTGCGATTAAATCGCGTTCACCGCTGACGAATACCCTGGTGGCGGCTTATTCGGACGGCTGCGTGGGATACATCCCGCTGCCGGAGGATTACCCCCTGGGCGGGTACGAGGTTTCTGAAGCATTTTATGGGTATGGTCTACCGGCCCCAATCGCGCCTGAGGCCGCTAAATTGGTCGAGGAAACTGCGCTAGAGATTCTCAATTCTTTGAAGGAATAGAGGTTATTCACCTTCCAATCTCTTTCATGACCTTAGAAAAGGAGAAGAAAATGAATAAGAAACTGATGATAGTCGTTGTATTTGTGGTTTTAGTGTCCTTTATGGCATCCTGTGCAGCGCCAGCCGCACCCACTACTGCGCCTACCGTACCGCCTGCTGCTCCAGCAACCCAGGCCCCTGCCACCAGCGCCCCGGCCGCAGTTGCGTCGACGGCCACGCAGGCCCCTGCTGCCGCCAGCAGCGGGGGGACAAAAATCGTATTCTGGTCGCATGATTTCCCACCACGCCAGAAGCTTGACCAACAGTACATGGATAAATTCAAGCAGGATAATCCCGGCGTGGATATTGAATACGTAATCGGTCCGGGCGATGACGTGCAGTACCTGACCAAACTCACAACCGCCATGGCGGGCGGCGAAGGCCCCGACTGCTTTAATCTGCTTAACTTCAGCGCAGGACGCTTGCTAGCACAAAACTCAGTGGCCCCGCTGGACCTTAGTATCTTCGGTTACAAAAGCTTGCAGGATGTACAGAATGCCTATGTCGAAGGGACTCTAGGCGGCCTGATTAAAGATGGCAAGCTCTATGCAATGCCATCCGAAGTGAGCAATTACTCTATGTTTGTCAACAAGAAGATGTTCACTGACGCCGGCCTGGATGTGGACAAGGATATGCCCAAGACCTGGGAAGACATGGTTACCCTGGGCCATAAACTCACCAAGGTGGATGGTAATAAGTTGACCATGCGTATGTTCGACTTTACCTACGGCCAGGCAGATGATGCCACTTCCCCTGGCCTTTCACTGGCAGGCATGGCCTACCAGTTGGGCGGAACGATCTTTAACGCAGGTGAAACCGAGTCATTGGTCAACAGCGATGCCTGGGTCAAATCCCTCCAATATATGCAGGACTGGGTTTACACGGAAAAATTGGGCGACCCAGCCCTGACGGTCGCCTTTATAGGATTTGGGGATGGCTCGGTGGGTATGTTCCTGAGCGGTTCCTGGTATGGTCCATATCTCAAGGACCAGAAGAGCCCCACGGCTGACACCTACGTGGTCAAGCCGTTCCCACGCTGGAAAGATGCGGTCAACAATACCGGTTCATTCCTATACGCGTACGGCGAGTTTGTCAATGCCAGCTCCAGCCCTGTGAAGCAACAGTTGTGCATGAAGCTGATCAAGGAGCTTTCTTCGCATCCTGAAGAATACCTGACGCAAGCCGGGCTGCTCCAACCTACGATTGCCCTGACTTCTTCAGACGCCTTCAAGAATATCCCCTTCTTGAACGTATTCTTGGAGGATATGAAAGGCACGCCGTACTGGCCAACTCACGCCAAATCCTTCGAGATCGCCGACGCGCTGACGCGCGCCATCCAACGCTCACTGATGAATAAAATGTCGGCCAAAGAATCACTTGATTCTGCCAAACAGGAAATCGACGCGCTGCTGAAACCATAGCAAAACGTTCAGCGATCTGTGAAAACACGGCCGGGAGTTTTTTCTCACTCCCGGCCAGTGGTTATTTTCTTTGATACTTACCGAGGTGAGAATGGCTGTTAAAGTCGCCTCTCCGCGAAGAGGATTGACTATCTATACCAAACGCCGCCTATGGGGCTTGGCGTTTGTCGTGCCGACCTTCCTATTCTTTGCCATCTTTGCATTTTATCCGATGGTCAATGCTTTTGCGATCAGCTTCACCGATTACAACCTGGTCAGCCCGCCAAAATTCGTTAACCTGACGAACTACATTCACATGCTGGCGGATGCGCGTTTCAAGATCATGATCGGCAATACCCTGGGTTTTGTGGTCGGCAGCACCATCCCTACAATTTTGGTATCGTTGGCTTTGGCGCTGGTGTTACAACGTAAATTCCTCGGGCGCGATCTTGTGCGCACGCTGTACTTCCTGCCGGTGATCTTTTCAGGTGTGGTTGTTGCCATTGTCTGGCGGTTACTATACCATCCCTATGGGTTAATCAACACTCTACTCGACCCAATCATCCATGATACGCCCCACTGGATCACAAGCACCGACCTGGCGCCCTGGGCCCTGATCATCCTCAACGTCTGGCAGTCCGTCGGTTTTTACATGGTGATCTTCATCGCCGGATTGCAGAATATCCCCGAAGACTTCTATGATTCCGCCAAGGTGGATGGGGCCAACCAGAGCCAGTCCTTCTGGTACATCACTTTACCTCTTTTGAAACCTACGTCTTTGCTGGTTTTAGTCATCTCGATGATCAACTTCTTCCAGACCTTTACTTACCAATACGTGATGACCAAGGGCGGGCCCGGTGATGCAACCAACGTCATCTCACTGTATATATACACGAATGCTTTTCAATACCAGTACATGGGATATGCCTCGGCCATGTCGATTGTGATGTTCTTGTTCATCATGGTCCTGACCCTGATCCAATTTAGGGTGGTCCGCACCGAAAATATCAGCTACGTCTGAACCGGAACCGGGGAGAAACCGACATGGATACGACAGGCGCGATGCCTACAAAAAAAATTCAATTCCATTCCGAGCGCGACCGGGTAGTGCGGATCGTGCTTAGAGTGGTTGTGCTGGCTTTGGTGGTCGCCGGGGCAGTGATGTTTTTCTTGCCGGTGGCCTATATGGTCTTGAGCTCATTCAAACAATCGACAGATATCTTCAAAGTGCCCATCCAGTGGATCCCAAACCCGTTTGTGCCCCAGAATTATAGCGATTCGATGAGTATCGCCCCGTTCGACAGGTATTTTTTCAATAGCCTGCTGGTGGGGCTGTGTACCACCTTTTTAAATGTGTTCTTTGCCACGCTGACCGGATTCGGGTTCGCCAAGTACCAGTTCTGGGGGAAAAGTTTCCTATTCCTGGCAATATTGAGCACGCTGATGATCCCTTTCCAGGCGATCATGGTGCCGCTGTTTGTGATTGTGCGCAATTTCAACTGGCTGAACACTTACCCGGGCTTGATTGTCCCCTGGGCCATCAGTGCATTTGGGGTATTCTTAATGCGACAATTCATCCTGTCAATTCCCGATGAGTTGCTGGATGCCGCCCAAATCGACGGAGCCAGTGAGCCAGGGATTTTCTGGTATGTGATCTTGCCCCTCTCCGTGACCCCCATGATCACCCTAGCGATTTTCACTTTCCTGGATAGCTGGAATAACCTGCTGTGGCCGTTGATCATCATTACCCACACCAATATGCGCACGGTGTCATTAGGTCTGACTGAATTCCAAACGCTGCACGGTACGGCTTATAACCTGTTGATGGCCGGGTCGACTATTGCGACGATCCCTGTATTAATCCTGTTTGTCTTCTTGCAACGCTACCTGATCCGGGGCGTGGTGCTTTCTGGCCTGAAGGGGTAAGCTTCAATCTTGGATTTTACTTTCAAAGTTCTAGCATCAGCTAAGTGTTTCTTGAAGGAGGCTGGGATTACCAAGAAATTCGTCGAAAGTTCTTTCATTTTGACGACTACCGGCCCCTTGCTGGGGTGGTCCGCTGCAAAACGCCAGGTAGCTCGAAAGTGATCATCATTATCCGCCGCTTTTTGAGGGAGCGGCCAGAACGGGTGAATGGTGAGCGTAACGCTTTACTTGCCGTGGGGAGAAACCAGGTTCCAGGCGGGTTCGCTGCTGGCGGTCTCACATTCTGAGTATTTTCTAATAAATTTTAAGATTCAAAACACTTGTATTTTAAGCAGAGTATGGTATTATAGATGTTGTCAAACGCCTGGGTGCCCCCCTCACCCCGGCGTTTGACTTTATAATTCCAAGGGAGAAGTGGGGTTGGAAATATATGGCTACACGAATATTCGACCGTTTTGCAACCCTTTACCCACCTATTCAGGTGAGGCATTCTCTTATCCCAATGCGTATACTTTTTATATAAGTATAGGATCTTTGGGATCTACCCTGGAAGAGACCAGAGCAGAAATTCCAATGACCAAATTAATTTCAATTGGAGGTAAGATAAATCCTATGAATGAAAATCAACTTTCTGACTTTTCGGATGCGCTGGCAACTGCTGTCGCCAAAGCTGCCCTCTCTACCGTACTGGTCGACGCTCGCCGGCGCCTGCCCGCCAGCGGGATCAGTTTACGCGGCTGACCTGGTTCTGACCGCCGACCACGTCCTTGAACGCGAGGAGGAAATCGGGGTGATCCTGCCGGACGGGGCCCGGGTTTCAGCAACCATCGCCGGGCGCGATCCGGCGCGCGACCTGGCCCTGCTGCGCCTTGAGCAGTCCGGCGCCAAGCCGGCTGAAATGGCCTCCTCAACCCCCAAAGTGGGCCAGCTCGTCTTTGCCCTGGGACGCCCGGATAGCAACGGCGTGCAGGCCAGCCTGGGCGTGCTCAGCGCAGTGGGCGGGCCGGCGCGTACCGGGCATGGAGCGTTGCTGGAGCAGTACTACCGCAGCGACACCAACCCCTACCCAGGATTTTCGGGTGGCCCGCTGGTGGATGTGCAAGGCAATATCCTGGGCATCAACACCTCGGCCCTGGCGATGGGTTCGCTGATCACCATCCCGGCCAAACTGGCCTGGGAAGCCGCCTCTAACCTGGCCGCCCACGGGCACATCCGCCGCGGCTACCTGGGTATCCGCAGTCAGGCAGTCACCCTGGCGCCGGCCCAGCAAAAAACGCTCAACCGCACGCAAACTAGCGGTCTGCTGCTGGTGGATGTTGAGGTAAATAGCCCGGCAGCTTCGTCCGGCCTGATGGTCGGCGACATCCTGGTAGACTGGGACGGCCATACGCTGGCCGACCACGATGACCTGCAGAGCCAGCTTTCCGGTGAGCCGGCGCACAAACCCATCCCGGTTGAAGTCTTGCGCGGTGGGCAACTTATAAAGATAATGGTAAGCGTTGGAGAAAGATAACCCGAAGCTCATCCTGGTAGCCATCGTGTCCCTGGCCCAATCCGTGCGGCTGGGGCTGCGTGCTATGCTGGAAAGCGATGACCAGGTGCAAATTGCCGGTGAGGTAGCCACACTGAACGAGCTGAGCCTGCTGCCTCGCCACACCGACGTGGTGGTGATTGCTTCTTGGGGGAGTTCGCTGCACGTGATCCAAAACGCCATCGCTGAATCGCTGCCCGAAACCTCGGTGCTGCTGCTTTCGAACGAACCGGTATCCATCCAGTCGATTGGCAGACTGGCAGAGCGTGCCTGGGGATTCCTGTCTATGGATACCACGCAGGAAGAGCTCACGGCGGCAGTGCATGCCCTCTCCCTCGGCCTGTGGGTGGGTGATTCAATCTTAACCGGCAAGTTGAGCCGGATTGGATCGCCTGAAACTGTTGATGGATGGGAAGGCGAGGTACTGACATCCCGAGAGACTGAAGTCTTGCAACTGCTGGCGCAAGGATTGCCCAACAAACAGATCGCCTTGCGCATCGGCATCAGTGAAAACACGGTGAAATATCACATTTCTTCAATCTATTCAAAACTGGGGGCGACTAACCGTACCGAAGCCGCCCGGCTGGGGGCGCACCGGGGAATTATAGTTTTATAATTTTTTCCTTGAGTCTTCTGACCTTCGAGTATAATCAACGTGGATTTTTCGGATTTCCAGTTGATGAACTCAAATTTTGGGATATAAAAGTTCATACGCACTTTCATATCCCAAAATCTGGTCATCCATCTTTAACGGCGGAGGTAAGATGGCCAAATACATAGCGTCCATCGACCAGGGCACCACCAGCACGCGCTGTATGGTTTTCGACCATGCCGGCAATATAACCGCAATCGCCCAAAAAGAACACCGGCAAATTTACCCCAAACCCGGCTGGGTTGAACACGATCCGCTGGAAATTTGGCAGCGTACACAGGAGGTCATTCACTCTGCTCTGGCCAAAGCCAGCCTGCAGCCGGCCGATCTGGCCGCTGTGGGAGTAACCAACCAGCGCGAGACTACCCTGGTTTGGAACCGGCGCACCGGCCAGCCCTATTACAACGCCATAGTCTGGCAGGACACCCGCACCGATACGATCTGCAGCGAACTGGCCAAAGATGGCGGGCAGGACCGTTTCCGCCCCAGGGTTGGGTTGCCTTTGGCAACCTATTTTTCGGGCCCCAAAGTCAAATGGATCCTGGATAATGTCCCCGGCGTAAAAGAAGCCGCCGCAAAGGGCGATGCTTTATTTGGCAACCTGGATAGCTGGGTGATCTGGAACCTGACCGGCGGGACGCGCGGCGGCGTGCACATCACGGACGTGACCAATGCCTCGCGTACGCTGTGCATGGACCTGGACTCGTTGGCCTGGGACGCGGAAATCCTGGATATCCTGGGCATCCCTTCCGGTATGCTGCCAGCGATCAAGCCCTCATCGGCAATTTATGGTTACGCTAAAGGAGACCTGGAAGGTGTGCCAATTTCAGGCGACCTGGGCGACCAGCAGGCGGCCCTCTTCGGCCAGGCCTGTTACAATCCGGGGGAAGCCAAGAATACCTATGGTACAGGCTGCTTCATGCTGATGAACACCGGCGCCCAGCCGGTATCCTCGCGCAGCGGCTTGCTGACCACGCTCGGCTACCAGATCGGCAGCCAGCCGGCTGTTTACTGCCTGGAAGGATCGATTGCCATCGCCGGGGCGCTGGTGCAGTGGCTACGCGACAACCTGAAGCTAATCGAAAAGTCCTCGGATATCGAACCGCTGGCGCGTACGGTTGAGGATAACGGCGGGATCTTTTTCGTCCCGGCTTTCTCGGGCCTGTTCGCCCCTTACTGGCGCAGCGATGCCCGCGGGGTGATCGTGGGAATGACCCGCTATATTACCCGCGGCCACATCGCCCGGGCCGTTTTGGAAGCCACCGCCTACCAGACCCTCGAAGTACTGGACGCCATGGAAAAAGACTCGGGGGTCAAACTGACCGCCTTGAAAGTTGACGGAGGTATGGTAGTGAACCAACTGTTGATGCAGTTCCAGGCCGACCTGCTCAACGTCCCGGTTGTAAGGCCGATCGTCGCCGAGACGACTGCCCTGGGGGCGGCTTACGCGGCTGGGTTGGCAGTCGGTTTCTGGGAAACTTTCGCCGAGCTGCGCGCAAACTGGGGTAAAGACAAAGAATGGCTCCCGGCCATGGAAGAGGCGACGCGTACCCGCCTTTATCACAATTGGAAGAAAGCTGTCACCCGCACGCTGGATTGGATCGAATAAAGATGCCCGACCGACCCCATGCTATTATTATTGGGGCAGGATTTACCGGCTGTGCTACCGCCCACGACCTGGCCTTGCGCGGCTTCGATGTAAGCGTGGTCGAACGCGGCGAAATTGCCTCCGGCACTTCCGGCCGTACCCACGGCCTGCTGCACAGCGGCGGGCGCTACTGCGTCACCGATCCAGAAGCCGGCGTCGAATGCATCGAAGAAAATATCATTCTGCGCAAGATCGCCAAACAGTGCATTGAGTTCAACGGCGGTTTATTCATCGCCCTGGACGAAAGTGACCTGGCCTATGGGGAAGCATTCGTCGAAGGAGCGCAAGCCTGCCGCATCCCCATTGAACAGATCAAGCCGGCAGAGGCGCTGCGCCTGGAACCCAATCTCAACCCGCGGTTGCTGACTGCGTTCAGCGTTCCTGACGGCGCCTTCGACCCACTGCGGCTGGCGTTGGCTTTTGCAGCCACAGCCCGGAAAAACGGGGCCAGGTTTTTCACCTACCACGACGTGACCGGGCTGGCGCTGGATGGCAAAGGCAATGTGTCCGGCGTGGAAGTCTGGGACCGAGCTGCTGACCAGAAACGCACGCTGCTCGGCGATATGGTAGTCAATGCCACCGGGGCCTGGGCGGAAAAAATCGCCGTTATGGCACGCGTAAATGTGCCGGTCAAACCGACCCCAGGGGTGATGGTAGCTTACGACCGGCGCCTGGTGCAGCGCGTGATCAACCGGCTGTGCGAACCAGCGGACGGAGATATCGTCCTTCCGCAGCGACGCATGGTGGTGGTTGGCACCACCTCGTTCGAGGTGTCAGACGTGGATTATATCCCCGTGGTAAGCGAGCAGGTGAGGATGATGTACGAACGCGCCATCCAGCTCGTGCCGGCAGTAGCGCAGGCAAAGATGCGTGGGGCATACATGTCCGCTCGCCCGTTGATCGGCACCTCCATCGAAGGGCGCAGCCTGTCGCGCACCTTTAGATGCTACGACCACCTGGAACAGGGCGTCGAGGGCCTGGTCACCATCACCGGTGGAAAAGCCACTACCTGCCGGGCAATGGCTGAAAAGACAGCCGACCTGGTGTGTGAAAAGCTAGGTATCCAGGCTGCCTGCACTACGCAAGAAGTGGTGTTGGATTCATACCGTAATTATTACATCCCATGAAGAATAAACCTGTGCCAGAAAAGTGGACCGTCACCTTCATCGTTTCCCGCCAGAAAGGCCAGGACAAACGGCATTTCGAACAATTCACGCTGGAAGTCGACCCGGAGGAATACGTTCTGGACGGGGTAGAGCGCATCTGGGCTTTCTACGATCGCAGCCTGACCTTCCGGCACGCCTGCCACCACTCCACCTGCGGCGCTTGCGGTATGCTGGTCAATGGCGTGGAAAAATTGACCTGCATCACGCCCATCCGCAACGTGACGAAAGATAGTGGGACACTGCGAGTTGAGCCGCTGCGTAATTTTCCGGTGGTAAGCGACCTGGCAGTCGACATGGGCAGCTTTTACCTCAACCTGGAGAAAGCCCAATTTTCGCAGGTTGCCCCGATACAAAACGCCAGCTTGCCTTTCGAAGATCAGTCCAT
Organism: uncultured Chloroflexia bacterium; assembly: GCA_963820415.1. GTDB lineage: Bacteria > Chloroflexota > Anaerolineae > Anaerolineales > Anaerolineaceae > CAWFZT01. The sequence continues at coordinate 98,553 of CAWFZT010000013.1, forward strand.
AGAAGGGGATTACGAAAGGTTGGTCGACTGCATCGAATGCGGCATGTGTGTGAGCGCCTGCCCCGCCGCCCATACCTCGTCAAGCTATCTCGGCCCAGGCGCCCTGGCAGCCTTCCAGCATTCACTGAACCAGAAAAATGACCCCAGGTTATACGACCTGGTCGATTGCCACGACGGGCCCTGGCGCTGCCACAACGCCTTCGAGTGTTCGGCAGTCTGCCCCTCCAACGTCGACCCGGCCTGGAAAATCATAAATCTGCGCAGAAAAATCGTCAGCCATCGCCTGCGCCGCCTTTTCAAGAGAAGAGAGGCAGCCAAACCATGAAGAATGCGCCTTCACCTGCACACTGGCTGCGCTGGTTTGATCCGCGCTACCGGCAACCTGGCACCTGGGGCTATATTCTCAACCGGATTACGGCCATTGGCCTGACCATTTACCTTGTGCTGCACCTGGGAGTGTTGAGCACTTTGGCCAAAGGCCCCGGGGCATACGACAGCTTCATCACCCTGGTTAAATCACCGGGCTTTATGCTGGGCGAGCTGCTGGTGGTGGCCGGAGGAATCATCCACGGCACCAACGGCATCCGTATCGTGCTCAACAGCTTTGGCCTGGGAGTGCGCTACCAGAAAGTTATTCTCGCTATCCTGATGGCGCTTTCGATAATAGGTATAGCCTATTTTGCTTACGTGATGTTTTTGGTGGATTAGGAAAATGCTATGGCCGGAATGATCTCTAAAACAAAACAGCACGAAACCGTGTGGCTCTGGCTGTATAAATTACTCTCCGGAGTGGTAATTGTCGTCCTGCTGAGCGTGCATTTTGTGGTAAACCACCTGGTGGCTCCAGGGGGATTGCTCACCTATGCTGATATCTTGCGCTATTATTCCAACCCGATCGTGCCTGTGATGGAAATCGCCTTTCTGGTTTTCGCCGTAACGCATTCATTCGTCGGCATGCGCAGTATCTTCCTTGACCTAAACCCTTCTCCACGGCTGATCAGGTTCGTGGACTGGGCGCTGGTCATCCTGGGGGCGAGTGCGATTGTGTACGGCACCTGGCTGGTGCTGCTGATTGCCAGTAGGGGATAATTTAGCAGAGAAACGAGGACAATTAAACTTGGGACGAGCCTTGAAATCCGTGTGCGTTTACTGCGGTTCAGCCGACCATCTACGAGCGGAATATCTCGACGCAGCTTATGCGTTGGGCCAGTTCCTGGCGCAATCCGGCATCCACACCGTATACGGGGCAGGCAAAACCGGCCTGATGGGCAAACTGGCCGATGGGGCGCTCAATGCGGGGGGAAAAGTAACCGGCGTCGTACCCAGGAATCTTTTTACGCCAGTTTTGATCCACACCAGCCTGACCGTTCTCGAAGTGGTTGACGACATTCAGGCTAGAAAAGCACGCATGAGCGAGCTGGCGGAAGGCTTTGTCGCCCTGCCTGGCGGCTACGGCACCTTCGACGAATTGTTCGAAACGTTGACTTGGGCGCAAATCGGACTGCACAGCAAGCCGATAGGAATATTGAATGTATCCCACTATTTCGACCCTCTTCTCAGCCTGGTAGCAAATGCCTGGCAGGAAGGTTTCATCTATCCCGGGCACAAAAATTTGCTCCTGGAAGATACCGACCCGCGCCGCTTGATCGAAAAAATGGAAAATTACAGCCCTCCGGGCGACCTGGAAAAATGGGTGAACCGGGGCGAATAAATTTTCCTGGGAGGCAGGGAGGCAGGGAGGGAGGCAGGGATTGACACGATACCGCTTCCACAGTATCATTGTCCTGCGTGGATATGCTGTTACGAAAATATCAACGACTTTCGCCGCTCAGCCTCCATCCTTGTGGGTAGTTTCGAGCGAACAGGTCGCACACACAGCGTGCAGTGGACAGTGGGGATTCGCCCGCTTAAATGGCATTAATCTACACCCGAGGAGAATCCCTTTTCGATGGACAGTCCAAGCCCGCCCCACTGCCACAAACGCAAACCGTTAGGCGGGAAAACAAATAGATAGGTAAAGTACACCATGACATCATCATCGAAAGAGCACTGGAACAAGGTATACACCAACAACCCTATTACACAACTTGGTTGGTATGAGGCCCAGTCTTTCCTCTCTGTCCAACTCATCGAACGGTGTGCAGTTCCTAAACATTACCTGATTATAGATATTGGCTCAGGTACATCAACTCTTATTTACGATCTATTAGAACTAGGCTATCAAAATCTTTATCCAATAGATATTAGTGATGTTGCATTGGAAAAGGCTAAAGCCGTACTGGGCAAAGAGCGAGCAGCCCAAGTGCATTGGATCGTAGATGATATTACCAATCCATCCACTGTACTACAACTCCAAAATGCCGCCGTTTGGCACGATAGAGCCGTGTTTCATTTTATTACCGAAGAACAGCATAGGCAAACGTACCACTCTTTGTTGCAAAAAATAGTAATGCCAGGAGGCTTTGTAATTATGGCTACCTTTGCTATGAATGGGGCAACAAAATGTAGCGGCTTGCCCGTACAAAGATACAGCGCAGAAAGCCTGAGTGAATTTTTCGGAGACGGGTTCAGACTTGTTGAAAGTTCAGACTATACTTACCAAATGCCATCGGGCGAATTGCGCCCCTATGTTTATACTCGTTTTCAGAAAACCCAAGCCCTGTAAACCGTAGCGTCGCCTAGTTCCGGTCAGTGGGGTGGTTGCCCACCCCACCGCCGTTTCAGAACCGGACATGAAACATTCGCTTCATCCGGCTCCTGAGTATACGGGCTGTTGTCACCAGCGCCATGACGAAGGAACCTTCATGGCTTGTCTCCTGTTCAGGTTGGATGGCAGAGCTTTGGTTATACTCTGCGGTTTTCAGTACGTCATATGACGCCTGCCGAAAAATCGTCATCCTTCCATTGCCGAAGGCTTCCCGTATACCCGGCCCACGTCAGCATATCCTTCGGCTTTCCCGAAGGCATTGGCTTCTTGGGCCATCCTTCCCGTTTGAGCTTGCGGCTGGTTACCTGCTCCATTGCTGGAGAGCGTCAAACGGGTTACTCTGTTCCGCTTATCCATTTCGCACGAAGTTAGGACGGTGCTTTATGCCGGGTCTCGTTGCGAGTGAACGCCTATCAGCGATGTGCCCGATAGACCTTGAGCCCGTTCCCTTTTGGGCCAGCCTGTCATCCGGCTTTGGCTGGTTCTGCATGACGACACCTCAATGCACCTTCAGTTATCTTGTTCATAGTCGCTTTCCCGACCGGTTCCTTAGTCCGGTTTATCAGTTCCGGTTTTTCTTCCCGCTTTCGACCCGCATTTACCAGTCGCACACCGAGGGAAAGGGCTGTCTCTCGTTCACCAGGGAGGCAAGGGACGAATAAATTTTCGAATAAATTTTCCTTGACTAATCCCTGCAGACCGACTAAAATCAACCCCTGCGCGCCTGATCCTTTATGACAGCGCATGCAGGAGTTGGTGATGACGAATTTTGAATCCGAACAGCCTTTACCAGCCGAAAACAACCCTGGTGAAATAGAAACCAGCCATTACAACCTGGAAGATGCGGGTCCAGATCGTGTGCAGGCCGAATCGATCCGCTTGAGCCAGTGCGGGGTTGGCCGAATCGATGCCGTCCAGGCCAGGGTCAGCGACAGCGGTGTCAGCCAGGTATTTGCCGAAACCGCAGAGCTGCGCGACAGCGCAATCGGGTTTGTTCAAGCCAATTCAGTCGAAATGGCTGGGAGCGGTGCAGGCATAGTCGTATCCCAGGCAGCTACCCTGTCTAACAGCCGCAACGGCCTCGTCATCAGTCGCGAAGTGCACGGTAGCCAGGTCAACGCGGTGGTATTGCTGGCAAACAAGGTCGATGGCCCGGTTGAAACCCTGGTCGACCAACGTGGACTGGTGCTGATCGGTATCGTAGCAGGGGCAGTTTTGGGAACAGTTTTCAGCCTGTTCAGGCTTTTTAAACGTCATTAACCACGGCGGAAGCCAAATCTTAGAAATGGGCGAAGGTAACCTCAAAGTGAGGTGAGAGGCGCTCATAGGATAAAACACGATGGAAAAAATTTCTATTCAGGCCACCCGGCGCACTGTGACCGGCAAACAGGTTGGCACGCTGCGCCGCGCAGGTAAACTTCCGGCCGTCCTTTACGGGCGACACCTGGCAGCCACCCCAATTACCCTCGACCTGCGGGATGCGTCGAAGGTCCTGGCTAGCATGACCAGCTCGAGCCTGGTCAATATTGACCTGGAAGGCGAAACGCATTCGGCATTGGTGCGCGAAAAGCAGCGCAACTTCATTACCGGTGTACTGCTGCATGTCGATTTTCAGGCAGTTTCACTTACCGAGAAACTACGCACGACTGTTTCGATTGAGTTGACCGGTCTCGCTCCAGCGATTAAGGACTTCAACGGGGTGGTAGTCACCAACGTGAACGAGGTCGAAGTAGAATGCTTACCCCAGGACCTGCCCGAACGGATCATCGTCGATGTTTCCGGCCTGGCTAAAATTGGGGATGCCATTTTCGTGCGCGACTTGAAAGTTGACAGCAAGGTGACCGTATTAGAGAACCCGGACGAAACTGTTGTGATCATCACCGCCCAGATTGCTGAAGAGGTCGTCGAAGAGGTTGTTGCTGAGCCAACACTTGAAGAACCTGAAGTGATCGAGAAGGGCAAGAAGGAAGAAGAAGAGGAATCCGAAGAGAAAAAGTAAGAACTCTTCCATTTTTCGAGCTTATTTACTACATGACGCCGCTTGGAAAATCCCAAGCGGCGTCATATTATATACGATCTACTCATTTATAATTTGTTGATCAATCAGAAGTCTGGCCAAGGTGTAATAATTCCAAAAAATCGAGAGTAATGCGGGCAGTTATCCCCCACAGCAGCTCGCCGTCGTAATGGTTGAAGAAGATCACTTTTTCCTGGCGGCCATTCAGGCGAGTATAAGGTTTTTCGCTCCAATTAGCCGAGTGTGCCAGCCACTCGATAGGGATGGTGAACGCCCGACTGACTTCCGTTGGTTCAAGTTTCAATGGGAAAGGCCAGGGAATTCGCCCTACAACAGGGGTGATAGCAAATCCGGAGACGCTTGAGAAGACTGACAATTTCCCCAGAAGGTTGATTTCCTGGGATGGAATACCGACTTCTTCCCATGTCTCACGCAAAGCGGTAGCTTCCAGGTCAACATCCTCGGGTTCGAAGGCTCCGCCCGGGAAGGAAACTTGCCCTTTGTGGTCCTGAACCAACTCAGTACGCCGGATGAACAACAAATGCCAGTGGTCACCATCGCATAGCAATGGGAGAAGCACTGCCGCTTTGCGCAACCCGCTGAGAGAGGCGCGGCTGTTCTCTGCTTGAGAGCTAGCCCTCAAGGTTGAGGCAATCGAACTCAAGGAAAATCCAGCGGGTTGGCAACAAACTGTAATCATATACGGTCAATCAGACGGTTCAGAATCGTTGGTTTCGTTCAGGAGCTGCTGGCCTTCCTCATCCTTCTTTTCGATCAGGACCGGACGAGCGAAAATCAGGAAGCCGGTGTGAGCTATCATCCGGTCGGTCGGTCGAAAATGGTCCGGTTCAGCCTTGTAATAACGCATGAGAATTTCCAATACGTCGATGAAGGCAAAATCGTTCTGGCGCAAGGCGACCAGCAGCTTGGTCACCTGGTTTGCAGTGGGTAAGATGCATCCGAAAAAGCCGCCCAATTTGAGCGCTGCCCGCACCTGGGCCATGTAATCGAACGGGTTGACCAGGTCGAGAAACAACGCATCCACACCTGTCTCATCGAAACCCTCGCCAATATCCTTGAGTTTGAAGTCTACCTGTCCATCCAAACCCAGTCGCTGGAGGTTGCGCATGGCTACCCGTTGAATTTCCGGACGCGCTTCGTAGGTAGTCACCCGGCCTTGAGCGCCGACCGCAAAGGCCAGCGCCGCGGTCAGGGCACCTGACCCCGTGCCAGCCTCCATAACGTGCTGACCGGGGCCGATACCCATGGTGACCAGGATAAACCCGATTTCTTTTGGATAAAGGATCTGCGTGCTGCGCGGGATATCTTTCAACAGATCTGCCAGAGCAGGCTGTAGTAAGAAAAAAGGTTTGCCAATATGACTGAAGACCTGGCTGCCCCAGGCTAAACCGATCAAGTCATCATGCTTGACTACCCCACGATGCGATTGCAGCTCTCCGCCGGCCTTCAGGCGGAAAATGAAATTCTTGTTCTTCAATCCGACCAACTCAACCAGGTCGCCATCTTGTGCGTGTGTGCCATGTAAATTCCAGACCAATGTAATCTCCCTTATCCTGCCAAATGATGATTATATTCTAATAACGCAAATCTTTATAACCCAGATCGATCATCCACTGGCATATAATTGGCCCGCCAAACCGGTCGGGGGTAGGCTTGCCATTCTTGAGCGGTAATCCAGAATTGCCGCGGAAATAGCCGGCCGCGCCAGTTAGCTGGTCTTGAGCAGCCTGAGACAATTCTTTATCCCCAATTGCAATCACATGGATATGGTAGGGTGAGCCCGGATAAATTTCGTCGGCGATCCGATACCAGGCAGCGAAACCGGCCAGGCGCAAAGCCTGTACGAGTTTAGGAATCTCGCCGACTAGAATGGTAAAGGTTCCTTTACGCATCACTGATAAGTCAACCGCCCCACCACCAAGGTGAGTGCCAAAACTGGCCGTTCCGTTATCGTGGTAGCTCCCCTGAGTGATGGCGTAACCGGTGATCTCGATTTCCCCCCTGTACAAGTCAGCTGCGTGTTGGAGCATGGCATAAGTGCGTCAATTCAGCACCCAGCCATTAATGGTGATTCTGGAATAATCCTCAGGCGGTTTCAGGCAGCCAGCCGGTTCTGAGGTAGGCGAATTAGTCCAGGTAGGAGTGATCGTAAAAGTTGGTGTAAAGCTAGGGACGATTGTAGCGGTCGCAGAAGGCTTAGCTACAATTATGGTTGCCCGGATGGCAGTCAAAGCGATGGTAGGATTGATTGATACAGTCTGCGCGCCAATTGAACCATACTGCCGATGGCAGCCAAATAACAGGTAGCTTAAACCGATCAAGAATAATAAGCTGAGGTTGAATCGCATTTACCGTTATTTGGCAGGCCGCTCGATCCTTACTTTGCTGATCCAGTTGCCAAATACCAGGCAAAACAGTGCGCCAACTGTTGCCAGGCCAAAACGCAGCGGTCCAATGCTCCAAATAGTCCAACCCAGACGAGAGGCAATGATATGCCCAGCCCAGAAACCAGCCCAACTGAAACAGACATAAGCAAATAATCGCCCTGGCCCGCCACCTTTAATAAGGTGGAAGATTGCCCCATACATAGTAGAAATCAGAAATCCAAACAGGAAAGCAGGTAATGTCATCGAAGCCCATCTTCCTTCCCGTAAAATTTACCTGAAATCATCCCGCCGCCCAATACAATATCATTATTATAAAACACAACGTATTGTCCAGGGGTAATATCGCGCTGGTTATCCTCAAAAACGGTGTGGGCGCGCCTGTCCTCCAGGGGTGTGACAGTCACTGGAGCATATTTTGCCCGGTAGCGGATTTTGGCCTGCAGGTGCAAGGTCCCTTCCGGTGGATTTCCGGCAATCCAGTTCATATTTTCGGCGTACAATTCACACTGGCCAAGCTCAGCTTCCCCGCCGACTACCAGCCGGTTGGATGAATAATCCTTAGATAAAACATAAATCGGTTCAAGCGATGCAATCTCCAGACCCTTTCGTTGTCCAATAGTGTAAAAAGCCAGACCCCGGTGGCTACCCAATACTTCACCATTGGAGTTGACGATCGGTCCAGAACGGTTGACGCCGGGAGCATGGCTCGATAGGAATTGCCGGTAATCCTGGTTTCCCAGGAAACATAAATCCTGGCTGTCAGACTTACTCGCCACTTCCAGCGAGAATCGCCGGGCAATTTCGCGCACTTCACTTTTTTGTAAATCCCCCAACGGGAATAGGGTGTGGGAAAGCTGCTGCTGGTCGAGCAGGGATAGAAAATAGGATTGGTCCTTATACCTATCCAGCCCTTTCATCAAAATAAACTTACCATCCTCCCCCTTGGTCAGGCGCGCATAATGGCCTGTCGCCAGGTATTCTGCACCCAATGAACGGGCTTTTTCCAACAAGAAGCCCCACTTAACTTGCAGGTTGCACACCATGCAGGGGTTGGGCGTTTTTCCGCTCAAATAACCATCCAGGAACGACTGCACCACATGTTGGCGGAAGAGATCTCGAACATCCAGGGCATAAAAGGGGATACCCAGGCGGGCCGAGATGCGGCGCGCATCGGAAACCGCATCAGGAGTGCAGCAGCGGTTCTCCTCCTCCATGCCAGGTTCGCTCCACAAACGCATCATCATACCCACCACAGGATAACCCTGTTCGGCCAATAAAGCGGCTGCCACTGAGCTGTCCACACCGCCGCTCATCGCTACCGCTACCAGAGGAAGTTCATTCATTTTTCTCGAATCTAGTTCATGCAATTTCAGGCGCGTATTTAGTCGTTTTACACGTTCTTGCGTGATTTCTCAACAATGCCTGGCAGAATCTTCAGGAAAGCCTCTACCTGTTCGTGGGTCGAGTTTTTCCCCAGGGTAACTCGCAGAGATCCTAGCGCCCAATTGGGCGATAAGCCAATCGCAGTGAGAATATCGGAAGGCTGAGGAATTCCGGCTTTGCAGGCTGAGCCCGAGGAACAGGCAAAGCCTGCCATGTCGAGGAGCATCAGCATCGTGTTTGCATCCACACCCTTGAAAACAAAACTGGCGTGGTTAGGCAGCCTCTGGGAGGGATGCCCGGTCAGACGAGCTTTATCCACCCGCTCGAGAACTCCGGCAATCAGGGCATCCCGAAGAGGAATCAGGCGCTCGACGCGTGCCTGACGTTCTTCCTGGGCCAGGCGCAACGCTTCGGCCAGTCCGACGATGTAGGGGATATTCTGCGTCCCGGCGCGCAAGCCAGATTCCTGCTGCCCACCGGTGACAATAGGCAGCAACGAGGTGCCGCGCCGGGTAAACAACGCCCCAATTCCCTTCGGCCCGTAGAATTTATGCGCGCCTATGGCCAGTAAATCGACCTGGTCCCTTTGCACGTCCATCGGCAGATGAGCGGCGGCTTGCACAGCATCGGTATGCAAAGGGATGCCGCGTCTGCGACAAATAGCGCCGATCTCATTAATGGGGTTGATCGTGCCAATTTCATTATTAGCATAAACCACCGAAACAACAGCCGTGTCTGGTTTCAAACAGCCTTCGATTTCATCTGGGTTGACCATGCCGTAATCGTCAACGGGTAAAAAATCTACCTCGAAACCGAATTCATCCGCGAGTTGGCGGGCGGTTGATGAAACGGCGTGGTGTTCCACCGGCGAAATAACCAGGCGGTTGGCGCCTTTCAATTTTTTCTGAAGAAACGCCATCCCTCTCAGGGCGAGGTTATCACTCTCAGTTCCGCAGGCGGTGAAAATAATTTCTTCCGAACGGCAGTGTAGCGCTCTGGCTACTGATTCCCGCGCTCCTTCTAGGGCTGCTTCTGCCTGTTGGCCAAAATAATGTAAAGAGCTAGGGTTCCCATAGGTTTCTGAAAAGAATGGCAGCATGGCTGCCAGTACGCGCTCGTCCACAGGGGTCGAAGCCGCATAATCAAAGTAGACTCTGTTCTTCGTGTCCAATACGACCTCTCTTTACTAACGAAACACGAATTTCGATTATAGCATGTTTGTGCAGAAAAATTATCTTCTAATTCAAACCTTGTTATAATAGCAGGGATGGTTCTCTGGGAATAGCCGTGGTGAACTCCCAGATTTTGGGATGTCATGACATCCCAAAATCTGGGGACTTTCCACGGTAAATCCAAATGAGCCGCAGGGATTGTACCGGAAATCACAGATGGAGGGTTTATGGCGTTCAAGATCCATTTTGGCACTGATGGTTGGCGGGGAGAAATCGCTGAAGATTATACATTCGACAACGTGAGGCGAGCCACCCAGGGGTTTGCCAGTTATTTATTGAACCACGCAAAAAGCAATGCCTGGGTCGTGGTAGGGTATGATAAACGCTTCCAGTCTGAAAATTTTGCAATAGCCGCAGCAGAAGTTTTATGCGCCAATGGGTTTGGCGTATATATAACCGATGGCCCTACGCCCACCCCAATCATTGCCTTCTCGGTGGTCAAAAAACAAGCAGTTGGGGCGGTGAATATCACCGCGTCGCATAACCCACCCACTGACAATGGCTATAAGGTCAGAGATGAAAATGGCGGAGCGATTGCGCCCGAAGGGCTGGACGAGATTGAGCAACTGATCCCCGACTCGGTTGAGGCTGTAAAGACCATGCCGGCCAAAGAGGCTGAATACCAGGGAAAACTGGTGCGCTTTGACCCGGCGCCGGCGTATATTGAACACTTAAAAAAACTGATTGATCTTCAACCGCTCAAAGACGCCGGATTAAATATCGTGGTAGACTGCATGTGGGGAAATGGCGCCGGCTGGTTCACCCGTTTACTGGCAGGCGCTAAAACGCGGGTAACTGAAATCCACAACAGCCGCAATCCAATTTATCCCGAAATGCTTCGTCCTGAACCAATCCCGCCCAATATCAACGTAGGCCTGCAGACGACGGCGGATATGCACGCTGACGTGTTATTGGTAACGGACGGGGACGCCGACCGGTTGGGAGTCGGCGACGAACACGGCGAATTCGTCAATCAGCTCCAGGTATACGCCTTGCTTGCCTTCTATTTATTGGAAGTGCGTGGGGAGCGCGGCGCCATCGTAAAAACTCTTTCGACAACCAGTATGTTGAACAAATTAGGCGAGCTCTATCATGTGCCGGTCTACGAAACTGGGGTTGGTTTCAAGTACGTAGCCCCTAAAATGCTTGAAACGGATGCGATGATCGGTGGAGAAGAATCGGGCGGATACGCCTTTCGCGGCAACGTACCAGAACGCGATGGCATCCTCGCCGGTCTCTATATGTTGGATCTGATGGTCAAGTTGGGTAAAAAACCTTCCGAGCTGCTCGATATTCTCTTCAGTAAAGTCGGCCCCCATTATTACGACCGGGTAGACCGCATGTTTACAGGCGACCTCCAGGCCAGAAAAGACCGCGTTCTGGCCGCCAACCGAGCCACTGTGGGCGGGCTGAAAGTTACCGGGCTGAATACCACGGATGGTTTTAAATTCATGCTCGAAGATGGTGGTTGGATGCTGATCCGGTTTTCGGGAACAGAGCCGATCATCCGAGTCTATTGTGAAACCACGCATGTGGAGCGCGTCCAGGCCATCTTGAAGGATGGTTTGAAAATCGTGGGATTAGAATAATTGAAAGCTCTGGTCGATTCCCATTGTCACCTGTTCTTTAACTTTTTTACAGATGACCTTGATGATGTCCTTAGCCGTGCCTGGGAGAATGGCGTCACACATATCCTGATACCGGGCATTGACCTGGAAACCAGCCAACAAGCTGTCGCTTTAAGCGAGAAACACCCCAACCTGTTCGCTGCGGTTGGGGTGCACCCAAACGATGCCCTCGGGTGGCAGACTGACAGCCTGGATAGGTTGAAGAGGCTGGCAGAGCACCCAAAGGTAATGGCGATTGGAGAGATCGGGTTGGATTATTATCGGGATACGACACCTCCGGAGCTTCAGCGAAAAGTCCTGGAAACCCAATTGGAACTGGCTGCAGACCTGAAGAAACCAGTGGTGATCCACAACCGCCAGGCATTCACCGACATTTGGTCGCTGCTCAAGAAGTGGCAGGCTGATTTAGCCTGGGTCGAAAACCCGCTCAGTCAGGCGCCAGGTGTCCTGCATTCTTTCGAGGGAGACCTGGTCCAGGCGCTTCAGGCCATTGAACAACATTTTTTTATTGGAATTGGTGGTCCGGTTACCTTTCGTAATGCAGCAATGAACCAGGAAGTAGCCAAATGTATACCCCTTGACCACATCCTTCTGGAAACTGATGCTCCTTTCTTAACACCTCACCCGCATCGTGGGCATCGCAACGAGCCATCGTATGTTATATTTATAGCTGAGAAAATTGCTGAACTTCGCGCCCAATCTCTGCCGGTCGTCGCAGAGGCAACCACACAAAATGCAAACCGCCTGTTTGCATGGGGAGTTGGTGCTTGAGTACTAACGTGTCCTTTCATACAGCTATTCAGGAAGAAATCCATGCGGTAGAAGAACGCATCCGCTCCCAGGTTGATGGGTATCATCCAGATATCGGAGCCGCCCTGGATTTATTGTTATCTTCTGGCGGCAAGCAACTCCGCCCAACGGTTACTCTCCTGATCGGCCACATGCTGGATGCCCCACAAGAACGTTTGATAACCCTGGCTTCCGCTATTGAGCTGTTGCATACTGCCACCCTGGTGCACGATGACCTGATTGATGGATCGCTCTTGCGGCGTGGCAATCCGACCCTGAATTCACAATGGTCTCCCGGAGCGACGGTCTTGACCGGTGATTTCTTATTCTCTTGCGCGGCCAAGCTGGCAGCAGATACTAAATCGGTACCGGCGATAAAATTATTTGCACAAACTCTTACAACTATCGTAAACGGCGAAATTACCCAGCTTTTTTCCAGCCGGTCACGCATCAATCGTGAAGGCTATTTCAAACGCATTTATGCGAAAACAGCTTCATTATTGGAAACTTCAGCCAAATCCGCCGCATTGATCTCCCCCGAGGTCGATGATGAGACGGTCGAAGATATGCGCAAGTATGGGTATGAGATCGGTATGGCTTTCCAGATTGTCGATGATATCCTGGATTTTACCAGCGACGAAAAGGTACTTGGCAAGCCGGTAGGAAGCGACTTGCGCCAGGGTATTATCACTCTGCCTACTCTGATTTACAGCGAAACTTCTATGGATGATCTGGACCTCCACGCCCTTCTGGAAAGCAACTGCCTGATCAACGAAGAGCAGGTGTCCCGCCTGGTAATAGTCATCCGTGAGAGCGGCGCCATCGACCTTGCCTTCGAACAGGCTGATCAGTTCGTCCAGCGCGGTCTGGCCAGTTTGAGAAAGCTCCCTGAAAGCCTTGAACGCCAGTCCCTGGAAGAACTGGCTGAATTTATCGTACAAAGAAAAATGTGACCGGCTTCTACGGCCGTTCACATCTTGAACGAAAGTATTATCGTTGAAAAATAAGTCCACTATCCGTGGCTTTGAGATGCGCTGGGGGGGACTTGAACCCCCACGCGTTTCCGCACATGGCCCTCAACCATGCCTGTCTGCCAATTCCAGCACCAGCGCGGGTGTAGAAGTATTATAATCGGGTCTGTTTGCTTGTCAAGCGAAATCCCAAGTATAATAAAGAACGTAATTTATATTTTTCTATCCTCGTATTGATCCGATAAGGAACCAGTATGACAATTATCCTCGATGCGATGGGCAGCGATGCCTATCCGGATCCCGAAGTTCAGGCCGCAGTGGAAGCGGCTGAAATGTATAAGGAAGAAATAATCCTGGTCGGGAACCGGGCCATCCTGGAACCCAAGCTCAAAATCCTGAATACCAAAGGGGTGCCGGTCACCATCTATCATGCTCCAGATGTGCTGGAAATGGCAGATAAAGTCGTTGATGGTACTCGCAAGAAACCGCAGAACTCAATGGCAGTCGGCCTGGAACTGGTAAAATCCGGAGCTGGGCAGGCTTTTGTCACCGCCGGCAATACCGGCGGAGCCATGTTTAACGCCTTGAGGATCTTGGGCAGGATCAAAGGGGTGTCTCGACCGGCTTTGACTGCTCGTTTTCCGGTGAAAAACGGGTATTGTGTAGTGTTGGATATTGGCGCGAATGCCGATTGCCGCCCAGAGTTTCTGCTGCAATTTGCTATTATGGGCAGCCTGTACGCAGAGAAACTGCTCAAGATCAAGAACCCCCGCATTGGGCTGCTTTCTAACGGAGAAGAGGCCGGCAAGGGCAACCAGTTAATCAAAGATACCTTTCCCTTGCTGGAGAAATCCGGCCTGAACTTCATCGGCAACGTAGAAGGCAAAGAATTGTTCGGGGGCATGGCGGACGTGGTCGTAACGGACGGATTTACCGGAAACATCCTGCTGAAATCCAGTGAAGCAGTCTCCAAACTGATGACAGACGTGCTCAAAGAGAAACTAATGTCTTCTTTTACCACCAGGGTGGGCGCTTTACTGGCAAAACCTGCCTTTATACAACTGAAGAAGATGCTGGACCCAGCCGAAGTTGGGGCGGCGCCCCTGCTCGGCATCGATGGTCTGGTGTTCGTCGGACACGGGCGTTCGGACGCCCGCGCCATGACTAGTGCGATCCGCGTCGCTCGGCAGGCAGTCGAGGTTGATCTGCTCGGGGCGCTAAGGGCCGCATTACAGGAAAAACTGGCGCAAATGAATGTTTCGGCTTCGATTAACTAACCATTATCTGGAGTATTTTTAGATGAAAATTGTTTCCAACGAAAAATTGATCAGCCGCAATAAGAAAATCGGACAAATCACCTCCATCGCCAGTCTGGTAATCCTTGGCGGAGGATTGTACTTTTCCTTGTCATCCTCCAATTCCTCGCTCTCTTCCTACTCGGTGACAATCACGTTTGGAGCGTTGATCCTGGGTTTCTTGCTCTCGCAGGTGGGGATTTTCTATGGAAATCGTTGGGGACGCTCTCCACGGCCAGATGAAAGGCTTATCCAATCCTTGAAGGGCCTGGAAGACAAATACACATTCTATAATTACACCACCTCCGTTCCGCAACTGCTGATTGGGCCGTCCGGTATTTGGGTGTTGATCCCGTACCCGGTCAAAGGGGAAATCACTTACGACGAGAAAAAAAAGCGCTGGAAGCAGAAGGGCGGCAATTTTTACATGAAATTCTTTGCTCAAGAAGGCCTGGGACGCCCCGATTTGGATGTTGTAAGTTTAATTAACGACGCGGAAAAATACATCGCTCAGAATTTGAAGGATTTCGATCATCCACCGGTACAGGCGGCGCTGATTTTCACCAACGAAAAGATCACCGTGGATGCCAATAACGCACCTGTGCCTACCTTGCCGGCAGGCAAACTGAAAGATTTCTTCCGAAGGAAAGCCAAGGAAGAACCAGCGCCCGTCGAAACGATCAAACTACTTCAAGCGGCGCTCCCCAAGTAATTCCGGGCGCCGCCTGACGCCAACCTTCTTGGCCGGCCCCGGTTTCGAGCCTTTGGTCTGTTTTGAGGCCATAGACAGGCTCTTCAACCGTTTGACTTCGTCACGGGTGAGGTTTCGCCATTCGCGCGGCTTTAGATCGCCCAGAAGCAGCGTACCGATGCGTACGCGTATAATGCGCTGTACCGGCAAGCCGATGCGTGATCCAACCTCACGTATCTGACGTTTTCGCCCTTCGTGCATGACCACTTTCAGCCAGCAGCCGTTACCAACTATCCGGAGTATAGTAACCTGCGCCGGAGCTGTGCGAATCCCATCCTCAAGCACCACCCCCCGCCTCCAAATGTTGAGCTGTTCCTCATCCGGTTTGCTCACAACCAGAACATGATATTCTTTCTCGTGCCCATAGCGTGGGTGAGTCAGATAGTTGGCCAACCCGCCATCGTTGGTCAACAGGATCAGGCCTTCGCTGTCGTAGTCCAACCTTCCAACAGCGAACAAATGGCCCGGGACACCGACCAGATCGATCACCGTCGGCCGCGGATCTTTGGGATCTACATCCGACAGGAACTCCGCGCGGCTTGTGCAAGGCAATATAAATCGCTTCGGCTTCCTTAGGGATAGGATGCCCGTCGACGGTGATGGTATCTTTGGAGGGATCCACTTTCATTCCTAAAATAGCCGTGACGTCATTTACCTTGACCCGTTTAGCTGAAATTAATTCTTCGCACGCTCGCCGCGAGCCAAATCCTGCTCTGGCGAGGATTTTTTGCAACCTGTCTTCCATTTTTATATTAATCCTTTAGCAGGCCATTATTCTCATCGGTCTGAGCTGCGGCAGCCTTCTCATAAGGCGGCAGGGCAACCAGCGAGCTCAGGCCAAAATGTTGTAAGAAATCCGCCGTAGTTCCAAACAGGATCGGCCGACCGGGTCCATCCATACGGCCCACTTCCTGTATCAACCCTTTGCTCAATAAATTCTTTAGGACCCCATCGCTGCTTACTCCACGGATGGCATCCACACCGGGTCGGGTGATAGGCTGCCGGTATGCGATGATCGCCAGGGTCTCCAGCGCAGGCCGGGTGAGACGCGTAGTAGTATCCAGGCCAAGAAATTTCTCAATAATCGCACTGATCTGCGGAGAGGTGGTGAGCTGGACCCGACCTGCGTGCCATTGTAAATTCAAGCCTCTGCCGGATGCCAGGGTTTTCTCCAGTTCATGCAGACACTGTTCGATCTCCTGAGGGTTTCGCTCCAGCGCCCCAGCTAACTGGTCGATTGTCACCGGACCGGCAGCCACAAATAGCATGCCCTCCAGGCAGGCTTCCAAACCGGGCGGGGCAAGCTTTTCACCTTGATCAGTCATGCTATAATAGGGAATACCTCCTGCAAAAATACCCAATCGCGGCCTGGCCGACACGGGTGAATTTGATTATACCTGATAATACTGGGAGCAACTGTGCAGCTATGCTCGATCTCAAAGGAAGATTTCTATCCTTGCTAAAGCCATTTCTGCAGATTTTTATCCTCGGCTTTCTGGTGGTAATTTTCACCGGTTGTTCTGCTGCCAAACCTTCTTCTCAAAATACCATTACCGTGACCATAATGGCGGACAATAAACAGACGAGCATCCAGGCCCCACCTGGAATCACCGTTCAGGAAGCCCTCGATCAAGCAAAAATAAAGCTGGATACGTTAGACCGTATCGACCCGCCCAGCTTTACCATCCTGACCGATGCCATGACGATCAAAGTGACACACGTACGGGAGGAATTCCAGGTCGAAGAGGTCAGCATCGATTTCGAGCGCCAGACGGTACGCAACAAATCCCTTCCTGAGGGGCAGACGCTTCTGATCCAATCTGGAAGCAATGGCACCCGCCAAATTACCTACCGGCAAGTTTTTGAAAACGACGTTCCGGGTCCACGGACTATCTTCAAGACGGTTACCCTGAGCGAACCAAAACCCGAAATCGTTATGGTTGGCGTCCAAACGCCTTTCACGGCTGTGCCAATCTCTGGAAAAATCGCCTACATCACCGCCGGAAATGCCTGGATCATGGAAACCTCGACAGCCAACCGCCGTCCCCTGGTAACCAGTGGAGACCTGGACGGACACATTTTCACCCTTTCCTCGGAAGGCACATGGTTGCTATTCAGCCGAAAATCAGATAAAGATCCCACAGAAGAGATCAATACACTGTGGGCGGTCAGCACTACCACAAAAGACCCCAAACCGATCGACCTGCGTGTGAAAAATGTGGTTCATTTTGCCTCCTGGGAACCGGGCAAAGAGTTGACTCTAGCCTATTCAACGGTCGAACCGCGCGCCACCGCCCCAGGATGGCAGGCCAATAATGATCTAAATGTACTGAGAGTCAATCCAGACGGGATTATCCTCAAGCAGGATAAAGTGCTCGAACCCAACTCAGGTGGAATTTATGGCTGGTGGGGTATGGATTTTGCCTGGTCGCCGGATGGGAAACTGATGGCCTATGCTCGCCCGGACAGCCTGGGACTGGTTGACCTCGATAATGACAAGCTGGAGCCTCTCCTGGACCTGACTCCCCTACAGACCCACAGTGATTGGGCCTGGGTGCCCGGGCTGGGGTGGTCGCCAGGCCACCAGATATTGTATTCAATCACCCACGCCCCCATGGCAGGTGTGGAAAACAACGAGGCTTCGCCACTTTTCAACCTGACTGCAATGGTAATGGACGGGGAGATTTCGATCAGTCTGGTTCCCCAAAGCGGGATGTTCGCTTACCCTTGCCCTTCGCCGATGCTAAATTCCCGTTTTCTGGTAGCCTATCTGCAAGCGATCTTCCCCGACCGGAGCGATACCAGCCGCTATCGCCTGGTGATCATGCACCAGGATGGCTCCAACCAGCAGACTGTCTTTCCACCCGAAGGTGCACCAGGGTTACAACCCCAAAAACTGGTCTGGTCTCCTTCTCCGACAAGCGCGGATGACTTGTGGTTAGCACTGACCTACCAGGGCAACCTTTGGTTGCTGAACTCACAAACAGATCAGGCCCAGCAAATCACCGGCGACGGCTCAATCAACGTCGCCGATTGGAAATAAAAAAGGACTTCATGAGAATATTAATAACCGGTGCAGCAGGCTTTTTAGGATCCCACCTGAGCGCCCGCCTGATCGCAGAGGGACACCAGGTTATCGGTATGGATGACTTTATTACCGGCAGCCCCGAAAACCTGGCTGATCTGGCGGGCAATCCCAACTTCGAATTCATCCGGCATGATGTGGCTAATTTCATTTTCGTACCTGGCGAAATTGATGCAGTCATGCACTTTGCCTCTCCTGCCAGCCCTAACCCGGCCTCCCCTTTTGGATACCCCAACCTGCCCATCCAGACCATGAAGGCCGGGGCGCTCGGGACACACAATACCCTGGGTGTGGCGCGCGCTTTTCACGCCCGCTACCTCCTGGCCTCGACCAGTGAAATTTATGGCGATCCAGAGCAGCATCCACAGAAAGAAAGTTACTGGGGCCATGCTGATCCAATCGGCAGTCGTTCAGTCTACGATGAGGCCAAGCGCTTTGCCGAGGCTTTGACCATGGCATACCACCGTTACCACAGCCTGGATACACGCATTGTTCGTATTTTTAACACCTACGGGCCGCGCATGCGACTTGACGATGGACGAGTTGTCCCCAATTTCATCCTGCAAGCGCTCCACGGCGAACCTCTTACCATTTACGGGGATGGCTCACAGACGCGCAGTTTCTGCTATGTAAGCGATCTGATCGAAGGGATTTACCGCCTGCTCCTGTCCGGTGAGCATGACCCGGTCAATATTGGCAACCCAGCCGAGATAAGTATCCTGGAATTTGCCCAGACGATCAATAAGATCGTCAATAACCCGGGTGGAATTATATTCAAAGAAGAACTACGCCTTAGCGATGACCCCCAACGCCGCCAGCCAGACATTACCCGGGCGCGGACGTTGTTGAATTGGGAACCAAAAGTCCCATTGCATGAAGGCATTCAACATACCATACAATACTACAAGGAAAAAATTAAATAATTATGGATTTAATCAAATCAAAAGAAACTGGCCGTTTCCTTCGTTTCGCGGTGGTAGGCTGTATCGGTGCAGTAATTGACTTTGGTATCTTTAATGTGCTAACCGTTCTCAAAATTTTACCCAGTATCTGGGCTCAGGCTATTTCTTTCACCACGGCAGTGGTCAGCAATTTTTACTGGAACAGGCGATGGACCTACCAGGATTCCCGCAGCAAAACCATGACGCGCCAGTTCATCCAATTCTTCGTAGTAAACCTGGCCGGCCTGGCAATCCGCACCCCTTTGTTCGTTTACCTGGAAAAATCCCTGATCAACCTGAGCGGAAGATTTTTCCTGGCGGGGACGCCCTTCACCCCGGTCTTTATCGGTCATAACCTCTCTCTGGCTTCGGTAATTATTATCGTCATGATCTGGAATTTCTTCATCAACCGTTATTGGACGTATAATGATGTCAAATAACTGCACTTTCTATAACACCTGAAAATGTACGCACAAACTCCACCTGACGACTCCAGTGTTCCTTCACCCTCTTTCGATGGGCAGGAACCTCCTCCTCACCCCACAATTCGCTCCTTGCGCGAATTGATCGACCTGGTCTCGGGCAAGAGTTTTAAGAGCGAGGTTGTAGAGCCATCTGGCCTGGCAGAAATTCTGCCATTTCCTTTTATGGGATTAGTAGGCCAGACCGAGATGAAAGTGGCCCTCCTGCTAGCCTTGATCAACCCAGTCATCAACGGTGTCATCCTCCTCGGACCACGCGGCACCGGGAAAACGACCGCGGTGCGCAGTCTATTGGATCTACTACCCGACATAGAGCGCAGTGCCTGTTTCTACGGCTGCCTACCCCAGGACATCGAAGCAGGTGGGATGGATGCAGTCTGCCCGGATTGCGCTCGAAAGTACGCCGAAGGGTTTCCACTGACCAAAACTGACCGTGTCAGGCTGGTGGAGTTGCCTTTAAATGCCAGGATCGATGATGTGGTGGGAGGTTTGGACGATCGGGCCTTGGTGCACGAACGGCTGCGTCTCAAGCGCGGCATCCTTGCGCAAGCTGACCAGAATATCCTCTATGTCGATGAAGTCAACCTGCTGGGAGATGACGTTGTGGATGCCACCCTGGATGCTGCCGCCCAGGGTAAATATACTGTCAACCGCGGACCCGCCACTGCCACCTACAATGCCCGCTTCACTTTGATCGGGTCCATGAACCCTGAGGAAGGCAGCTTACGACCACAAATCATGGATCGTTTCGGGCTACGGGTTATCGTACGCGGCCTGCAGAATGCACAGGAACGCCTGGAAGCTTATCGACGCGTGCGCGCTTATACCGAGAACCCCCGTCAGATGATCGAGCTCTTTAAAAATGAAACCGACCTGGCGCGCGAGGATATCCAGGAAGCTCGCCGTCTGCTTCCACAGGTTGAATTATCAACCGACCTGGCTAACACATGCATAGAGGTGATCCAGCGCCTGAAAATCAACTCTCTCCGCGCGGAAATTAACCTGTTTGAATCTGCCAGAGCTTATGCTGCCTCAGATGGAAGAAACAAGGTAGAATTAAAAGATGTCCAGGCAGTTGCGCTTTTGTGCCTGCGGCTTCGTCGATCTTCATTTATAACCCGCTATTTCCAGGAACAAGCCGAAGAAGACCTGGAAATCGAGGCCGCTCTCAAATCTGCATAAACCTGAAACGGAGAAAATTCATGGCAAAACCCCCACTCATCACT
This sequence comes from uncultured Chloroflexia bacterium, assembly GCA_963820415.1. Lineage (GTDB taxonomy): Bacteria > Chloroflexota > Anaerolineae > Anaerolineales > Anaerolineaceae > CAWFZT01. The sequence goes on from CAWFZT010000013.1 coordinate 119,468, forward strand.
TCTTCTGCGCCGGACCCGGATAAAATAAATCCCAAAGATAACGAGGAAATAGTCCAGCGTGGCTGGTTATATTATGGCAAGCAAAAATACGACCAGGCGCTCGACGATTTCTCTAGAGCCTTGATCAAAGATCCGGATAATCCTGACATTATTTATGCACTCGGGATAGCCTATAAAGCCAGCGGATCCGACCAGAAAGCAATTGAGACTTTTGAAAAGGCGCTCTTACATCTGGATAAATATCAAGATGCGGTGGAAGCGCGAATGCTCTTGCGTCTGATCCACGGCCACATCAATCAGCTAAAAAATGGGGATTGGAACCTGGAAAAAGAAATATGGCACTACGTACGCTAAGTCACCGTGAACGTCTTGAAGCATGCCTGGCTGGCGAAGAACCCGACCGAACGCCAATCGCTCTATGGCGGCATTTTCCGGTGGATGACCAGACGCCTGAGGGCCTGGCAGTTGCCACAGCGGCTTTTCAGCGCAGTTATGACTTTGACTTGATCAAAGTTACCCCTCCTTCATCTTTTTGCCTTAAAGATTGGGGTTCGGATGACCAATGGACAGGCAGCGTGGAGGGGACGCGCGATTATCAGCGCTTTGTAATCCAACGTCCGGAGGACTGGCCGCGTCTACCGATCTTGAATCCCAAACAGGGCAAACTGCGCGACCAACTCAACTGCTTACGCATCCTGATCACCGAATTCTCTCCCCAGATTCCTGTAGTTCAAACCGTATTCAGCCCGTTGGCTCAGGCCAAGAATCTGGTAGGGGGTGACAAACTCTCGATTCATCTGCGCCAGAACCCGGAAGAACTGCACGCCGGCTTGGAAAAAATCACCCGTTCGACGATTCTATTCCTGGAAGAATTGAGTAAATCAGGAGTCGACGGCATTTTCTACGCCATACAACATGCCCAATATGGGTTGCTTTCGGAAATTGAATTCCAGAAATTTGGCAGGGCTTACGATCTGAGAGTATTGGAAGCAGCCCGGTCGATGTGGCTTAACATCGGACACATTCATGGTGAAAATATCATGTTCGACCAGGTCATAGATTACCCTGTGGCGGTGCTGAACTGGCACGACCAGCATACCTCGCCCAGTCTGTCTGAAGCAGCCCAAAGATTCAAGGGCGTGTTGTGTGGAGGTCTGCGCCGCTGGGAAACCATGGTGTTGGGTACACCGATTCAGGTCCAAACGGAAGCGCAGGTGGCCATCCAGGCAACCCAAGGAAAAAGGTTCATCCTTGGCACCGGTTGTGTTATGCCAATCATCACCCCCCACGGGAATATCCTGGCAGCCCGTGAAAGCGTCACTCAAGAAGAGCTCCTCTAAGAGGGAGTTTGAGCAGCCCTCGCATTATCGCCGGTAAGGCAAAAGGCCTGCGTCTCCAATCCGTGCCGGGGGATTCGACGCGGCCCATCACCGACCGGGTGAAAGAAGCCTTATTCAATATTATCGGTATTGATATTGTAGACGCCTCTTTCCTTGACCTTTTTGGCGGTACAGGCAGCGTGGGGATCGAAGCTTTGAGCCGTGGCGCAGCCCTGGCACGGCTGATTGAGCTCAACCAGGTTGCAGTCATTACGATTAAACGCAACCTTGAATTTACGCGCTTGAAAGACCTTGGCGAAGTCATTCACAGTGATGCTTTTGTCTATCTAAAAAGACCTGCCGACTGGGGTTTTGATTATATTTACGTTGCCCCACCCCAGTATAAGAATCTGTGGCAGAAAGCAATCCTTGAGATAGATGCAAACCCTGCCTGGCTTTCCGAAGATGCCTGGGTTATTGTCCAAATCCATCCGGTCGAATACGAAGAATTAGTGTTAAATCATATGGATGAGTTCGATCAGAGAAAGTATGGCAGCACGCTACTCATCTTTTATGAGAAAAAGACCGGCTAAGGCTACTTATATCTAGCCGAAATGGATGCGCAGTTCATCTTTTTCATCGTAAGCGTAAAGAGCGGAAAAAGGGGGATCACAGGGGCCCATTCTCATCAGGCGCGGGAGTAAAACCTTTAAGTCTTCGACCAGGGGAACCTGGTCAAGGTCGTAGAGATTGATCCATTCAAGCTTTCCCTCATCCAAAGAGATAATCTCTCCACCTTCGTAATCCCCTTTATACACGTAAATGCCAATACCGGTCAATTCGCCAGTGTCAACCAGGACCGTTCCACATAAGGCCAGACTGGTAACTTGCAGGCCGGATTCTTCGGCCACCTCCCGTCTTGCAGCCGAAAGAGCGTCTTCTCCACCTTCGATATGCCCGCCGATGCCATTATACTGGTTGGCCCACAGGCGCTTATGCGCCGCTCCCTTCAGCAGCAATACTTGCTCGCCACGCGTCAAAAAAATAAGCGTACGCGGAATGGCTTTATAACGATCGTTATCGACGCCCTGGTCACTCCTTGGCATTCTCAAACCCTTTACCTTGAAAAAATCGGTAAATAGAAAAACTTCCCAAATCTACTGGAGATTTCGGAAGTTGAGACCTAGCTCAGGAACATCGGTACGCCCATGAAATCCTTGATGTTCGGGCGGTATTGCTCGATGTCGTAGAAAGCCGGTACGTCCACACGTTTCTTACCAGCCAGGATCATATCCACCGGTACCGTGGTGTATTTACCACCATGCAGGGCGACCATCTTCCCATATTCGCTGCGCTTGATCAATTGGATTGCCAGGTGACCATAGGACATGGCCACCATCCGATCCAACGAATCCGGAGCGCCGGAGCGCATCAGGTAAGCCAACTGCTGGTAGATGATGTCGTGCTCGGTCATGCGCTTGATCTCATCGGATAAGACCAGGCCAACCCCACCCAGCTTGCGATGCCCATATGCATCTGCTTCACCTGTTTCAATAACTTCGCTGCCTTCCAGGATGGCGCCTTCAGAAATGGTCATGATGCAGTAATTAGAAGGATTATTACGCTTATCTTCTACCAGGAAATCGATCAGCTTTTTAATGTTGCATGGAACTTCGGTGATGATAGCCCGGTCGACGTAAGCCAGGTAGGCGCTGATCAGGCTCGTCTCGCCGGAGTTGCGGCCAAACAGCTCCATGATGCCAATCCGCTCGTGTGATCCGACCGATGTGCGCATGTTGGTGATGGCCTCCACACTACGGGAGACAGCTGTTGAAAAACCGATGCAGTAATCGGTACCGAATACATCATTATCCATTGTCTTTGGGATGGCGACAATCGGGAAACCTTCTTTGTGCAGGCGGACGCCGTAACTCAGGGTATCATCCCCGCCAATTGGAATCAGGACGTCCAGGCCGAGGTGGTTGATCACCTTAAGCACATGGTCAGTGTAGTCCATCGTGCCCTCTTCATCCACTTTCTTACCCATGGATGAATTCTTTAAGAAATCTGGGATGTTATTCGGTTTAACGTTCTGAGGGTTGGTACGCGACGTGTGCAGGAAAGTACCGCCGGTACGGTCGATGGTACGAACATCGTTGCTATGCAGTTCCCTCACGTAATAGTCGTGTGTGGATGGCTCATCGAGATTGTAATTCAGTAAACCAGCCCAACCTCTACGTATACCAATCACCCGGTAACCATTCTCCAAAGCGCTCAAAACGACTGCTTTCATAGCAGGATTGAGGCCTGGAACATCACCACCCCCCGTTAGTAAACCTAACGTTTTCATGAACAGCTCCTTATAGAAATAAATGATTGCTAATTAAGACGTAGTCAAGCCCATGCAGGGAACCCGGAATGAAACCTGGCACCCCTGATCGACCGCAGCATCAATACTCATTTCGCCTCCCAGCATCTCAACTCTTTCACGGATGAGCTTGAGGCCAAAGCCGCCTTTATCGAGGGCTGGAGCAGGATCAAATCCTCTGCCGTTATCATTGACCGAGACATTGACCAGGTCATCTTCGATAAAAATTTGCACGTTAATCTGGAGTTTCGAGGAATTATCCTGATTGAATTTGGCTGCATTCCACATGATTTCTTGCAAGGCGCGGAAAACCATCACTTCCAGGTAAGGCTCAATCCTGCGCTCTTGACCTTTAATCGAAAGAGGTACGTCAATGCCGGTTTGGGTGCGGAACGATTCGATGTATCTGCGGATCGTTGGAAACAGTCCCAAGTCGTCCAACATCATCGGACGCAGCTCAAAAATAAACACCCTTACCTTCTGAAAGGTGCTCATCGCGGCAGTTTTCAATGCGCTCAATTCATCTTTGGCCCTTATCGGGTCTATGTCGAACAGGCGCGCAGCAATTTCCGCTTGAACGATGAAATTCGACAGCGCCTGAGCCGGCCCATCATGCATCTGGCGCGAAAGCCGCTGGCGCTCGGCCTCCTGGGCATTGATCACCATTTCGATCACAGTCGAGCCGCTGGCGCCTGTTTTTCCTTCGAGCCCAACCCGATTGTCGCTTAAATAATTAGCGCCAGTTTCCAGGTAACCGACGATTTTTTGTAAATGCTGCTGGTCGCTTTGCAGTTTTTCGAGCTGGCCGCGCATAACCAGCAGGCGTTGCTGAGTGTCCATGGCTGACTCGTAGACCTGGCGGATATCAGCCCGGGGGATTGATTCTAGCTGAGATTGGACCTGTTGCAAATTCCCATTGATTGAGGCGTTTCTCTGCATAAGTTTGGTCATTTCAACCTGGCTCTGTTCCACCATCAAAGTGATCTCGTTCAAAGACCTTCGGGCATGGTCGAGCTCACTCTGAATTTTCTGCAGGTTTTCATCCACACGGCCGGTAGATCCCTGTACTTTTGCTAACATAGCTAATCTCCTGAATCAAAAAACCGCTCCGCCGAGAAATTTGAACGGAATGTGCGTAAGTATAGCATATATCAAGGCTTGCGCCAGCGATAGACCCACATATTTTCCCCGCCGGCTTTTGGAGAAAACGTACCTTGTGTGTGATAGACCGGGACGCCGCGTAAGATTAACTGCGGGTACCATTTTGGGAAGGTAACCAGGTAATCGACGCCCTGCTCGTCTAGATATTCCTCCAACCGGCGTTCATCCCGGATAAATGGGATCACTTCGGGAGAAATTAAGCCTGCCAGATCGACCAGGTTTCGTTGACTGAAAAAACCAAAGGCGCCAATGTCATGTACAGCGATTTTTGACTGCTGTGGGGTATTCACTGCTACCCATTTGGCGGCTGTGACCATCTCGCTGTCGATAATCGCTACATCCTGCGCATACGCGGAAGCGCCGATGCCGTAAAATGCCAGCCATACCCCAACGATGACCATCGTCCATGCCCGACTGACCCACCAGTGGGCCATTTTGTGTCCTGATATTGCTCTCAGAATGTATCTGATTCCCATGATCGAGACAACAAAATATACTGGCATCCCCGGCATCAGGTAGCGCCCGTGCTGGTAGGTGACAGGCAGACGCAGAGCATATAAGAGAGTATACCCAGCCCACCAAAGCACGGCTGCGAATACCGCCCAGTTCTTTAACTTCCAGGCGTACCAGACTTCCGCAAAAAAACCGGGCAATAATAAGATGCCCGCGCCAATCATCGGCAGGCCAAACAATGAGAGCAGCCGTTGGGACAGCGGGGTTTGGGTAAGTATGGCATACTCCGCCTGCTTGGCGTAAAATGTATTTGGCCACCAACCGCCTGAAAGGATATGGTTAAAAAGTAAATAGGGTATAAAAGGCAGCAGGAAGAAAGCCAATCCTTTAGCCAGATTGGTCATTTTATATCGCCAGGTTTCCGTTGAGAGAAAAAGCACGAAGAAGATAGGGCCAAGAAGCGAAATACCATCCGGCCTGATCCAAACCGAAATGCCCGCAAGGAGGCCAACCTGCCAAGGACACACCGATTTTCTCGAAACAATTAAAAGAACAAGCAGGATAAACAGGCAATATAAGGCCGTTTCCATTCCGGAGACTGACGCCCACACCAGGTGCCACTCCCCAATCAAGAAGATCCCCAGCCAGGGAAAGCCAGATCTGAGGTCAGGGAATTGCCTGTGTAGATAGGCCTCGCCGGATAACCCAATCCCTAGCAAGCTGATCCCACCAAGAAAATAGGTCCAGCCATAGGGAATTGTGCGGAAGAGGTATCCGGCTGCTATCAACAACGACCACAGCGGAGCTGTCGACCCGGCTGATAATTTGCCTGGGATGAAGGCCCACTGCCCAAGTTCGGCCAGGTTACGGGCGTAGGTCTGGTGGATCCAGGCATCATCCAAGGGAAAACCAACCACGCGGGTGAATGCGCTGGCCAGCAGAAAACCTGCTATCACCAGGCAGGTGGTTATGGCTAATATAATGTTCTGCTTCAAGAAAATTAACTTTATAATTCTTTTCACAATGAATCCCAGATCAATTCAGTTGGATGGCTATGCGATATAAATATACGTCCTCGCCAATTCTTTCCAGATAGACCAGACCTGGAAGGTTGCCCGGATGCTGGTAAAGCGGGTCCAATCCTGCCACGTGGTTTGGTTCCAGGACCAGGTATTCTGCATGGTATCGTTTTGCTACAGACAATAGGGTTGACAGGTTACCATCCGGGATCACCAGCGCTTCGCTCCCGGATGCCATGTAATAACCCGGAGGATTGTTGACCAGCACCCGGTTTTTGGGACCCGCGCCATAATCCTGCAATGCCCGGGCGACGGCTTGATACTGCCGGTCACTCTGGCTCCACAGCGGTTCGGACAGGTTACTCCCCACCACCCTGCTCCAGAATAAAGCTGCCGTAAACAACACACATACACCTATCACGCCGGCCGCGAAAATTGGCCAAGATTTTATTGCATTCCATCTGCGTAGACGAACTCCCAGGTTGACAAAGGCTTCCAGGCCAAATGGCGCCGCCGCCCATACAACAGGCTGAACGGCTGAAGCGGAATGCAGGAAGCCGCCCCGGCTGCCCGCAAAAGGGAACACGAAGGTCATGATTCCAAGGCTCAAGACCCACATCAAGACTGCAAAGCGTACAATCCTTTCCTTGCGAAGCATCCATAATCCCGGTAATATCAGAAGGAAAAGGAATAGTTCACCTTGTACTGCCAGCGCATTCTCCAAATTCCAGACCAGAGCGTCCCACCAGATTGTTAAATGTTGGCCCAATCCCAGAGCTGCCCAACCATGCCAGGTTAGTTGGCTGGCGGGATAAATGAAGGTCTGGTCGTAGTTAGTCAACCAGAGTGTCTTTGCCCCCCCAGGGGAAAACAAACCACCGAAAAGATAAATATTACGGGCGTACCAGGCTCCCATGATCAAACCATACCCCAAAAGGAGGGCGAGGATCTTACCGCCTGAATGCATGATCCGGCGATGAAGAGGCAGTCCAACTCTGTTTTTTCCCTGGCGAGAGAAGTCCCAGACCACCAACACTGCTGCAGCAGCCAGCCACAGGATCCCATCCGCCCGGGTCAAATGCATTCCTCCGGCAATTATTCCCATTATTAATGGCCTGAGGATAGCCAGTTTCCCAGATGACCAGCGCCAGTCCGCGAAACTCACCAGCATGAATAAAGAGCCCAGCACGAAGTACAGTGAAAATGTTTCCGTGTCAGTAATAAAAGGGAGGTAATAACCGGAAAAGATGGCCAGCGCGCCAGCCAGCAAAGCAAAGTGTTTTTTTTTGCTGAATCGAAAAGCGAAATACGCAGTGAAAGGTGCAATCAAACCAGCCAGGAAGATGAATAAAATCCTGGCCCCGTAAAAATTAACCTGCCCAGATAACGCCATTCCGGCGGCGGCGGCCAACGATGCCAAAGGCATCCAGTAAGTGTGGGATGGATGAGGAATCCCGGTTGGGTCGTCCAGGTAGTTCCACAGGAACGGCTCAGTAAAGCCACTCCCCTGTACCAGCCGTACACCCCCGGCATAATAGTACTCGGCGTCCATGTAACCCGGCGCCTTTTCGAGCCACGCCGCGCCGCACCCAACCAGGATAGCAGCCAGGAACAAGCCGAGATAAATCGAAAACTTCACTGGAGGAACTCCATTGTCTACTGTGTGAACTTGAAAATCTCTAAATCGTTTAAAGCCACCTGCTTTTCCAGATGGTAATGCTGCTTGAGCCAGGCAATTTGTGGGTCATCGCCTGAACCTGCCGCCTGGTATTCCTGGATCGTCTGTCGAAAGACGACAAAATAAACCTGCTGGTGGCTGCCAACCGCCGATTGGATATCTACTGCAGGGTAGATTTGCATGGCTTGCTGGGTCTGCACAGCCAGAGTATCATTCGATGATCCTGGTTCATCGGCCAGGAAGGTTTGGGGTAGGCTTCGAGCAAAATACAGGCAGGGGAAATAACTCAGTTTGTTATCGTGTATGACGATACCACCCGGCTGGATATTCTGCTCAAGGAATGTAGAGGCTTGATCGAACGGCGAACGAGGAAACTCGTTGAACATATACTGGTAAGGCAACGCAATGCAAGCTGCCAGGACAAAGCCAGCTCCAATCAGCACTCCCGGCCCTTTCGGCCAATTTTTCACAACCAAACTCCCGGCCACTCCAAAAAACGCCAGAGAAGAAAAGAAAAAAGCGCGCGGGACGAAAACTGGCCGCATTATATATGAAACGATGAACAACATTACAGGCGGAAGTACGGCAAATGCACCTAACAGGCTCATCCCTCTGTTCATCTTACGTGAGCGAAAACCCTCAATAATTACCATCACTACTACCTGGAGACTGACTATCGCCCCAATGACCAACCAGATGCCTGGTAGGGGTAAAGCGGCAGTGAACATAATCACTGCCTGGATAATTTCAACTAACCCCGGCCTGGGCGTCCAAAAAGCATGCTAAATCTTCGCAATCTGGCCTGGCAGCATCCACAACCAGGGGAAAGTCAGCATACCAATCAGCGCCTGGGCAGCCAACAGCCTGCTCAATAACTTCCATTGCCTTCGGATAAGCAGGAACAGGTCTGGCACCACCAGCACGAAAATAGCCAGATTATGGGAATACATCGCTAACGTCCCGGAAATTACCAGCCCTACCCAATCCAGGCGATGGTTTCTCACCTGGTTTCTCCCATCGCCCTGACCAGGATCATCCAATCTGGCTGCAGCTATTACCTTTGGTTCCAGGGATCGTTTCCAGATGCGGCTGAAGAAAAAAGCATAAGCGACCTGGCACAATCCCAGCAGGGCATACATGCGCAGGTCCTGGGAATGGTAAATCTGAAATGGCGAAATGGCGGCAATGAAGGCAGCAGCCAAACCGGCGGATTCGCCCAGTAAGGACTTCACCAGCCAGAATAGCATAAAGACGCTGACCAGATTGAGCAGTACACTCAATAAACGCAACCACCACAAACTCAGGCTCAATCCCATCCAGAAATGCAGCAAGAAATAATAAAGGGGCGGCATTGTATCCGCAGCGGTGCCCTGGATTATCGCTGGAAGGTTTTGAATGGATAAAAAGAAGCTGAAAGCATCATCATAGATGATGCCCCGGCTTTGGAGGTTGATACAGCGTAGTCCCAACCCCATCAGCAGGATACCAAGCAAGAGTATCTTGCTATGTTTCATTACTTCCTAAAATTTTCTCGTGCATATAGTTCGTCAAACCAGGCCCGCGGCTGCCTGACCGCCCACCAGCGCGTCCAATACATGGTGATGAATAGAAAAAGCGGCAGCGGAAAGAACAGCACCGGGCTTTGCTGCGGCTGGTAGCCATAATCAACTGTCGAAAGGAAAACCGCCCAGATGCCAATGGTCAGGATCAGCAAGCTCAACACGGTCAAAGCTGTACCAGCCCGTTTCCAGCGCTGCTCCCACATAGCAAAAACCAGCACGATCGCCGGAAACAAAATGATGAAATTTCCCGGATCGGTCTGGATGCCAATCCACTGGCTGGCGAGCAGGGTCAGATAAGCAGTCCAGAAAAAGCCAGGGAACTCAACCTTGCGCCGTATAGCCAGGAACCATTCGATGAGAAGGAGAATGATCAAGATGCCGCTGAGAATCCATCCCAACCGGTTACCCATCGCCGGGAACCAGACCGAAAAGGCTGCCCCTGGTGTTCCCGGCGGGTTATATCCTGGATAGCGCAAGATCTCCCGGATATTCTGGATAATCCAATCCGGCAAGAACAAAAAGGACACTGCTACCAGGATCACCATGGTACCGAAAAACCAGCTTACCAATCGCCAACGCCGGCGGTTGGCGGCCCAGATCAACACGAAGAGGATGACCAGAACAACCAGTTGTGGTTTGATAGTGGTCAGGGCAAACAAAAATCCAGCCACCTCATCCTGCCCATTCTTTATCGCCAGGAAAGCAGCTAACAACCCGAGAGCCACTAGGGCAACCGCATTTCCGTTGATGATTGTACGGACAGCGTGGTACCAAACCAGAGAAAAAAGAAAAATCAATGCCAGAACGAGTAGATTCGGCTTCCATTGAAACAGGCGGATGCTAAAGAAGGCGAGCAAAATCAAAGATACTTCCAACAAAGTCATCCAGATTGCCCTGGCAAGGGTAAAATCCTGAATCAGAGCAAAGGGGATGAACAATAGCACCGAATACAGAGGATAGGCAACGCGAAGCTCATGCTGCCCGGGTTGAGCCGGATGGCCGTATGCGAAAATCTGGATCTGGGTAGCCGTTTGATCACTGTATGGGCTGATACCATCTTTTAAAAGCATGCGGGTACCCATCCAGTGCACCAGAAAATCATTCCCTCCTGGATTCTGCTGGCAGTAGGTGTAATTCATGCGCCCCAATTCCACCAGCAAAACAATCACTCCAATCGTCCCCACAATAAGAAAGACCAGGGACAGGCGTTGATTCCTCAATGTCCACTCCTTTTCAGGTTAATATCTTTCAGCCTCTTTGGGATTCCCAGTGGAAGGTCCCCGGATTTTGGGGTGTCATGACACCCCAAAATCCGGGAGTTCGCCACGTGGATTCCCAAAGGACCGTCTTTCGTATTTTTAGATTTTATTTATTATAATTCATGCTATGACAAAGGTTTCTATTTCCCTGGCGCAAATGCACATCGAGTTAGGCCAACCCGACGCCAACCTCGAACAGGCCATCGGTTTAATCAAGCAAGCCTCGGTCAAACGGAGTGATATGGTCCTGTTCCCCGAGTTATGGAGCAGCGGATACGATCTCAAGCATGCCGACAGATATGGGCTGGTCAACAACTCCATTCTGGAAGTTCTTACGGATTTAGCCCTTTCTGAAAAGATCGTCATCGGGGGGTCTTTACTAGAAGAAGTCGATGGACAATTCTATAATACTTTCTATCTGATTAATAAAGATGGCCAGGTTTTCGACAAATACCGCAAGATCCATCTCTTCCGCATGATGAACGAAGACCGGTGGCTACAAGCTGGAAATCAACCCCAAATGGCCAATTTCTCATGGGGAATGGCCGGTATGGCGATTTGTTACGACCTGCGTTTCCCCGAATTGTTCCGCCATTATGCCCTGGAAAACGCCAAACTGATCTGCCTGCCCTCTGAATGGCCTTCAAAACGGATCAACCATTGGAAAATTCTCCTTCAAGCCAGGGCAATTGAAAATCAGATGTTCATTGCTGCAATAAACTGTGTCGGCAAAACGGGGAATGAAATCTTCGGCGGCGCCAGCGCCATCATCTCACCCTGGGGAGAGTTACTTGCTGAAGGAGATAGCCAATCAGACGCTCTGCTTACCGCAGATGTTGATTTTGACGAGGTCGAACACGTACGCCAGATAATCCCGGTTTTTCAAGACCGGCGTCCCGATATCTATCGGCTCTCCGGCAGTTGAACACTCTTTCCGGTCATTTCTGTATAGAATAAAAATGCCAGTAAGGCCAATAGCAGAGTCCGTATGGGAATAGTCAGATACAATGTCCAGAACAAACCTCGCGACAATAACAACGGCCATTCGATTAAATTAATCAGGACCAGCAGAAGTGCCACCAGGAAAACCCGTCTTTCAGGCAAAGCCAGTAGAATCAACGGAAGCAGATAAAGCACCCATTGCGGGCTCCAGCCGGGAGACCAGAGTAAAAATAAACTCCAACACCAACCCAGCAGGGCCATTTTCTGCCGGTCATCGTCTTGCCTAGCTTTGAAGAAACCCCACAGGCCGATCCCCCCGAACACAATCATGGTAATCCAAGCAGGTAGGCGCGGCGGATTGCCACGTGAGACTCCTGCCATGGATGGATCCAGGCGCTCGACCTCTGGTCCGAATAAACCGGTGATGAAGTTACCATCTACCAGCGCCCATACCGTTTCCCAGGAACCTTTACTCCCCTGAGACTGGAGCGACGCCAGGGTGAACCGTGGTGATGCCAACCATAACCCACTATAGACCAACAAGCCTGCCCCAAGGGCCAATCCGGTTATCCACAAGGCTTTCTTCCAGGATAAGGCGCGCAAGGCAACAATCAATCCCAGGGCAGGAAAAAATTTCAGCAGCAAGCCGAGACCAAATGCCAGGCCGGAGAGGAAATGCTTATTGTCTAGCAGGAGAAAGATGCCCAGCAGCATAGCAAAAACAGCCAGCGGGTCAAAATACCACCATGAATAAGCCAATGAGAGTAGAAAAACAAAATAAGCCAGGCTGCGTACGAGGGACTTGTTATCTCCTCCATACAAGCGTTGGGATATTTCAATAAAGAGATACAGACTGCCGGCATCCGCAAGCAGCAAGACAAAAATCAAGAGGTAGTCGTAAACGTGTTCTTGTCCACCCGCCAGCCAGAACAAAACGGAAGAAAGAAAAGGAAATACGGGGGGGAATTCCGACCAGTAATTGAAATATGGCCAACCTGGCAGCGAAGCGAGTTGGTAGAAATGCAGGAAATCGCCGTAACCGTGCAGTCCATCCAACGGCATAGCCAAATAAATCAACAAACGCCCGAGGACCAAAAGCGGTACCAGAATCCACGGTAACTGTTTGAACCTGGTCAAGATTCTCTCCTCGATAGGCTTACCGGCTAAAAATCAATGCCTGGTCATCCCGGTAAAGCATCTTCCAGCCATCCTGGGACAAAGCCGCTACAAGGGGCCTGCCCGGCTCGATCAGGATGAGCCTGATCTTCCATTTATCCAGGATGGCCTGCCAGCCCTGACCGGCCTGGATCACGGTGATCCACTGCCCAAGAATATCATCGCCATACAGGTCGGTTCGCCCATCCACAAACACAGGGTATTCCCGCAGAAACCAAATCAGATAGCCACCCCAGTTGTACTCATTCAACATCGGACCGGTCGGATGGTTAGTCCGTAGCCAAGCGATGGCTTTTACCGGGTAAGTGCTTTTGAGGGAAGAATCGACCAGAATGGGGTTGGCAGCCACGTAAAGTTTGCCGATGGCAGCAAAAGCCACAAATGCGACCAGTCCCAGGTTGATGGCTTTCTGTAAACCGGGCCTGATCACCCGAATCGGATCGGATTGAATTGGCGAATCAGATGTATCCCCTGTTGCAGACTTTGAAAAACCAAGACTTTTTTTCCAACCGGTCACCGGTTCCCTTTCATACCATGCCCGTATTGCTGGCCATAAATGCCGAGACAAAACGGGTATGGCGACCAGGGAGAAGGGGCCATAATTCCGCCGCGCCACCAGCCCCAGGTAAGTGAACAGGCTGACACCCAATAAATCTGTGGCGTCCAGGCGTTTCCCAGAAAATCCCACCGAAGCCAGCAGCGCCAATAATAACCAGATGAATGGCTGTTGAAAAAGCTGGTGGAAGTCTGGAGAAGCCCATTCGGCCACAAAATTTTGCAAGACTCTAACCCCGACCGTCTGGAAAGGGATTAATAAAATGTTCAACCCATTGGCATTGATCAACAGAGCTGCAACGGATATTCCTCCCCAAATGAGCAACCTCAGGACCCTTTTGCGGTCAAGCACATGGTTACCACAGTTTCCGAGAAGGTAGTTCAGAAATTCCCCGGCAACCATGCAACCAATCAACATAAACCCCAGCGGAAATCCTCCATGCAGATTCGCCCATAAAATAAATACCACAGGCAGCAGCAAAAGCCGGTCCACGTCTTTCCATTTATACAGATAGAGCAGATACCCTACCAGAGCCATCAGTACGAGCGAAACCAGTTGGGGACGCGGCGACCACACCACCGCTGCGACCGCCGAACCTAATATTAGTAGGAAGGCTCGTAGTAAAGCCGGCCCTTCCAGCGTGAAATAAACCAGGGTCATACTCAAAACAGCCAGCAAGGCCGTCATCCCACCGATTGCCAGGCTGCCTCCCCACATATATAGCAAATACATACCCACTTCGCTGAGCCAGCTATGATTGATCCAATGCGCTCCAAAACGGGTCGTTGACAAATTATCTACCAGCATTGGCCTGCCCGATTGCCAGGTTTCCTGGCCTGCGCGCAGGTGCCACCACATATCCGAGTCCAGCGGCGTGCGCGCCGCCAGGATAAAAATCAATAGCAGGACCAAGACCAGCACAAACAGGTCGAATTGTTTTTTTCTTGATAGCTTGATCTGGTTTGCCAACTCCGGAATATTCAACGGTTGTCTCCCAACCCGATTTGTTCTGGCCTAATCGGCCTGGATAGGTGATAAAAAATTTGATAATCACCAATGGTCTTCTCCAACCAGGTTACACCGGCCTCCGAAAAACCATTCCTTAACCATACATCTAAAGCCGGATTGCGGGTAGTAATATAGGCCACCTGCTGGCTGTTTTCGACCAACGGGTCATAAGGCTGGTAGCGGTCGTCACGGGTAGTGTAGCGTAAATCCGGGTGGTATGGCAGACTGGGAATAAAAATCGTTTGCTCGTGGGATAGGAATGCCAACGGGTAGGCGACCCAATAGTTTGAATATCCAAAATGCTCACCGGCCTGGTCGAGAAAATTCAGCAGATCAGTGTCATACCGGTGATCAATCGAAGAGGGCGCGTAAAATTGGGTGGTGATCCCCGGCGGGTACACCGCGCTTTGCACTGTTCCCCAAAAATTAAAGACCACTACCATCCCAATCGTGAGGATCTGCCAATGGGTTTTTCGGAAGAAAGTCTGCACCATTTCAGCCGCTACCAGCGCCAGCGGGACACACAGGGGAAGGAAATACCGTCCGGAAGGATCAACACCAAACGAGGTGAATAAGAAACCCAATCCCAATACCAACCCAACTCCACCCAGCATCCAATAAGTTGTCCTTTGGTTGTTCTTCCGGAACATGTTCTTTGCCAGAAAAGCAAACACTCCCAACCAGAAAATGAGCGCCAATGGCAGTAACGGCGCTGCCAGCCAGCGCACCTCCCAGGGTGGGCGTAATCCGAATAGGACCGTCCCTCCAAGCAGCACCAGGTTAATCAGGTGAGCGATTATTCTTCCTAAAAAGCTGGCCTGCTCGACCGATACCGCCGACCCAAACAGCTCACCAAATAGACTTCCCCATCCGGAACTAAGCGCAAAAGCCCACCAGGGTGATGACCCGGCCAGGAATCCGAAAATAAAACCGCTTCCATTCAGGATTGCTCGCTTTATACTCACCAACTTTCTGCGCTGGATGAATGTAAGGAGGACGACCAGACTGACTGGAATGCCATAAACCAGGGTCAACCCGTTGGCCCACATGCCCAGGCCAACCAAGAAACCCAGCAGAATTGTGAGATATCTTGACTTTTTTTCATCAATAGTGAGGTTATGCACAGTGCTGAGGCCGGTAAGTAAGATCAGATTTCCGATCAATAAAGTTTCCCCGTAACCTCCCAGGCTGGCAGTCGTATAAAGGGTGACGTTCACGGCCGGGATTGCCAATAAACAACCAGCCAGGGCGCCGGTTTTAAGGGAGCCAAAAGCTGTCCTACCGATCCAGACTGTTGTTATAATGGTAGCCAGGTAAAGTAATCCCTGGATTAGCCGGATCACCCAGACCTGTTGACCAAAAACTATAAAGCCCCCAGCCACCAGAAATGCATCCAGACTGCCCATGTAGGCTTGCCCATAGAAAAAGACCGGTCGTTCTCCAGCCAGGATGTGTCTGGCCATCAGGGCAACCACGGCTTCGTCCGCATTGAAAGGCACCAGGTTCATCCCGACCAACCAGGCTTTCAAGCCTCCTGCTGCGGCAAGAATCCCAAGCACTATACCAAGCCATTTCCACGGGATTTTCACCAATTCTATTTTAGCTTCAACCCTGAGAGTACACAACCTTGAAGAAGCTGCTGACTGAAAAAAAACTTTTGACTTTGGTCATCCTGATTATCCTGGCGCTGACCCTGGCATACCTGGCTGGCCTTGCCGGGGTGCCTTTCCACCCGGATGAAAGCACGCAGTTATACATGAGCTCGGACTTCGACACACTTTTCTTCAGGCCGGCAGACCTGTTTTGGTCGGCTGCCCGCGAGCAGGATGCGCGCCAGAAATATCGTGAGCTGGACGCACCCCTGGCGCGTTATTTAATTGGCGTCGGACGAACCATCGCCGGCCTGCCTGCCTTACCGGTAGACTGGGATTGGTCAAAATCCTGGGAAGCGAACCAGACCGCCGGAGCTTTGCCAGATGCCAGATTGCTACTTGTCAGCCGGTTGAGCGTGGCACTTCTATTTCCTTTTAGCCTGTTCTTTATTTTCAAAAGCGGCCGGGCGATCGGAGGAAGCCCTATGGGCTGGGCAGCCTTGCTGCTTCTGGCATCGAACGCTCTTGTGTTGCTGCACACCCGGCGAGCTATGGCTGAGGGCGGCCTGATCTTTACCATCACGTTGTTCTTGTGGATGCTAACCAGACCAGTGAAACCAGCCTGGCTAATCGCTGTTGCTGCTGCCCTGGTATTTTGTAGCAAGCAATCGGCTGGCGTACTGGTATTGATCGGCCTGGTGTTTGTACTCTGGAAGGATGTGCAGCAAAAACATACGGGCCAAAAACTTATTATTAATTTAGCTTTGTATGGATTGGTCTTCGTTGCCGTTACTGTCTTATTAAATCCATTTTTATGGAGTAACCCTGTCCAGGCAAGCCTGGCAGCCCTCCGCGCCCGGCAAGAACTGTTACACAACCAGGTGGCTGCCCTGGGAAACGTCCGCCCCGACCTGGTGTTGGAATCGTTTCCTCAGCGCTTACTCGGGCTGGTTGTACAGTTATTCATAAACCAACCAGCAGTTGGTGATATAGGCAATTACATTGTTCAAACCCAATCCGCCGAAGTAGCCTATTTTTCTTCTCCTTTCAACCAGTTTTTGCGGGGTTTTATAGGGGGAGGTGTATTGTTGATTCTGTCGATAAGCGGATTTATCCTGGCAGCAGCCAGGGCAATCAAATCCGCTGGCCCTTCGCAGATGTTGACCCTGTTATTTCTGTTGAGCACTCTGTTGATATTTATCACGTTGATCTGGTTTCTACCCATACCGTGGCAGAGATATTATCTCCCGCTCGTCCCTTTCACCTGCATCTGGACAGCCTATTTTCTTTCTATGGCAATTTCACTGATTCCCCACGTTAAACCAAATATTGCGGCCTGATCGCCGCAATATCACAGTAATAGCTGTTCTATATATCTTTGTGGTAGACCCGGTGGCGCTTGTAGATTTCAGCGCCAATGGTAATCATATCCTTACGCACCTGCACAGCAGTATCCGCCATCTGGGTCTGTTCGGCATGGATAAAGCCAAAGTCTTTGATGGTTTTTTCCATCTCTGCATACATCAGGGCATTTCCGCCGCGGCCTTGATATTCTGGAAGCACACCCACCCCATTCAATGAGACCCATTTCGTACGTTTCATATCCATCATGATATCGACAATACCCCAGGGAGTTATGCGCCCTTTCCCGCGCTGGAGAGCTTCCGATACATCTGGGAAGGCCAGAATGAATCCCACCGCATCACCCTTGTGTAGGATTAACTTGATCAACCGCGGATCGGCGACGGTGATCAGGCTATCGACTACATATTTAATCTCACCTTCGGTGAAGGGGTAATATTCCCAGTTGTTGACAAAGGTTTTGTTATAAGCCTGACCGATACGCCAGGCCCATTTTTTTAGCTCGTTCTTGGTCTGAAAATTCTTGATTTCAAAAGTGCCGTGTTCTTTTACTTTTTCAGCAATTAATCTGGCTTTTTCAGGGAGTTGGAACTTGTCCCGGTGCATATAGCACGAGACGAAATCAACCTCGCGAGTGAAGCCCAGAGCGTCCATATGGTTCGGGAGATGAGCAAGATTGTAATTCATCATTGTCATCATCTGGCGATGCTGAAATCCTTCAACCTGGACGCCATATCCGTCAAAAGCGCTAAAACCTTTTGGCCCGATAAGGGCATTTAGACCACGCTCATGCGCCCAATCATATACCCGATCAAAAAGGGCGCTAACTACTTCCCGATCATCCTCGGTTTCCAACAGATAAAATACTGCCTGTTTTGTACCGTGGTATTTGTTGTAAGGTTTGTTTTCCAGGGCTGCTATTCGTCCGGCAATCTTTCCGTCTCTGCGAGCAACGAAGAAATCAGCTTCAGAATGCTCGTAGAAAGGGTGCTTTTTAGGATTCAGCATGGTCCGAATATCAATGAGAAATGGTGGGACCCACTGGGGTACATCTTTATACAGATGGAAGGGGAACAGAATGAATTCATTTACCTGGGCTTTTGAGTTAACGTCAATTTGATCTACCTGGATCATAGGTAACCTCTCTTAGGCTCTTGCTGTATCGATTTTGGATAGAAACAGTATACACCAGTTTCTTTATTGAATGGATAAATAAGTCGATTTATTTTCTGAGAAGGGATTATTGACCAATTATCCCAACCCCCTTATACTAAATAGGGTTCTCTGGGAATAGCTGTAGTGAACTCCCAGATTTTGGGGTGTCATGACACCCCAAAATCTGGGGACCTTCCACGGAAAATCCTAATGAGCCCTAAATAGTTGTTGGTTGATCTGGAAAGTTTCCTGGTCTGAATATTCAGAATAAATAAATAAAACGCCAAAACGGATGGAGAAGGCATGTCAACATCAATCCTCGAATTTGAAATCCACGCCCAACCCGATGTGATCAGCGAGCTGCTGCACAAAGAAACGGAGAACGTCAATAAGATAGCTGATGACCTGCGGGGCCGGTTCAAGTATGTGGTCATCGCAGCGCGCGGCACATCGGACAATGCAGCCCGTTATGCTCAATACCTTTTCGGAGCCCATAATCGCCTGCAGGTCGCCCTGGCTACTCCCTCTCTCTTTACCTTATACGAATGTCCCCCTGACCTTTCAGAAGCCCTGGTGATTGGGATTTCACAATCTGGGCAATCCCCCGACATCGTCTCAGTCCTGTCTGAAGCTCACCGGCAGGGACGCCCTACCCTGGCAATTACCAACCTCCAGCAATCTCCTCTGGCCGAGGCTGCCGACCACGTCATTATGCTGCACGCCGGGCTTGAAAAAGCCGTGGCCGCCACTAAGACATACACCTCTTCATTGGCAGGTCTGGCGCTGTTTTCCTGCTGCCTGGAAAACAACGCCCAGCGTATGAAGGACCTTGAACGGGTTCCCCAGGCCATGCAAAGAGCATTTCTGGATCTCGAACCAGCGGCAAGTCATGTCGAACGATATCGTTATATGGCTCATTGCAATGTGATCGGACGTGGCTACAATTACAGTACATCTTTTGAGGTAGCGTTAAAGGTAAAAGAACTAACGCGTGTCGTCGCAGAACCTTACTCCTCGGCTGATTTCCGGCACGGCCCAGTGGCAACAGTAAGCCGAGGATTCCCAGTTTTTGTCGTTGCCCCTCAGGGCGCCATCACCCAGGATATGATTGACCTGATCGCCCAACTCAAGGGGCTGGGAGCGGAACTGCTGGTTATCTCGGATGACCCCCAGCATTTATCCATTGCTAACCTGCCGCTGCCCATCCCGCCCGGGCTGCCTGAATGGCTGACCCCCCTTGTGGCAGTAATCCCAGGCCAACTGTTTGCTATGCAGTTGGCCATTGAAAAGGGCTTTAACGCAGACCAGCCCGAGGGGCTGACTAAAGTAACCGAAACTTTTTAAGAATCGAAACCACCTGACGAATGAAACTCCTCCTTACCTTTTACAACATGCCACTATTGCGGCCCCGTGGTGAACTCTCGGATTTGGGGTTGTCATGACAACCCCAAATCCAGGGGCCTTCCACGGCAAATCCCAATGAACCACTTTAACCCTGTCGAATATCTTGCCAATCTGGCGATATAATTCCCCTGGAGGCTCACATGGAGAAATTTTTAATCGAAGGTGGTTTTCCTCTTTCCGGCGAAATAACCCCATCCGGAAACAAGAACGCAGCTTTACCATTACTGGCTTCATGCTTACTGACCGACGAGCCAATTATCCTGAATAACGTTCCATCAATTCAAGACGTGCAGGTCATGCGCTCTCTCCTGGAAAGCCTGGGGGTCAATATATCCACGATCAACGTCCACACCTGGCAAATCCAGGCCAAAGAAGTCCGTCCCGCCAGTCTGGATTCGGATCTGACCAGGAAAATCCGCGCTTCTATTCTACTTGCAGGGCCAATGACTGCGAGATCTGGTGAACTGCATTTACCCCCCCCGGGCGGGGATATAATTGGCCGGAGGCGAGTAGATACACATTTAATTGCTTTACGAAAACTGGGAGCTGAGATTAATTACGATCGCTCTTTCCATTTCAAGGCCGGGAGGTTGAAAGGGCGCGGATATTTTGCTCGATGAAACCAGTGTCACCGGCACTGAAAATGCCATTATGGCCTGCGCGACCGCCCAGGGAACTTCTATTATCCGCAACGCGGCCTCTGAACCCCACGTTCAGGAATTGTGTAATTTCCTGAACGTCATGGGAGCCAGGATCGATAATATCGGCTCGAATACTTTGCATATCGAAGGGGTAGCAAGGCTGCATGGTGGGGAATTTACTATCGGTCCAGATTACCTGGAGGTGGTCAGTTTTATCGGAGCGGCGGTTGTAACCCGCGGCTCTATTCGCATCCACGATGCCGGTTCGCAGTACCTGGATATGATTCGTCTTGTCTTCGGTCGGCTTGGTGTACAGTGGCAGGTGGAAGGTCAGGATATCGTCGTTCCCAAGGAGCAGGAACTTGTGATCGAGACTGACCTGGGTGGAGCGATTCCAGAAATCAAAATTATGCCCTGGCCTGCGTTCCCGACCGATCTGATGAGTAACGCCATCGTTATTGCCACCCAATCGCACGGGACGATTCTCTTCCACGATTGGATGTATCCCAGCCGCATGTTCTTCACCGATAAACTGGTGGCGATGGGCGCACAGATCGTGCTGTGCGATCCTCACCGTTGCATTGTTCAAGGACCTAATATCTTATTTGGTGAAAAGATGGAGAGCCCCGATATCCGCGCCGGCATGGCGTTGGTATTAGCGGCGCTTTCAGCGCAGGGCAAATCCGTCATCCGCAACGTCGGCCAGATCGACCGGGGCTACGAGAATGTAGATGGGAAACTGGCTAGCCTGGGCGCGCATATCGAACGAGCTAAAGAATAATAAAGAGGGCTGGAAATCCAGCCCTCTTTATTATTTAACCCGGTCTCAATTATTTGAAATCGAAGCTTTTTCTACCACTGCTAGAAATTGAGTAACCATGCTGCGCAAAATTCCTTCGGGCAGAGCGCCTACTTGCCTGTGTACGATCTTACCATTCGAAATAAACATCATCGTCGGTATGTTTAGAATGCCAAATTTACCAGCCGATTCAGGATTATCATCGACATTAACTTTGGCAATTAGCAATTTCCCGGCGTGCTCTTTAGCCAATTTTTCAAGAACTGGTGCAACCATTTTGCAAGGGCCGCACCACGGCGCCCAAAAATCAACGATGACCGGAACTGCCGCCTGCATGACAGTCTTTTCGAAAGCTGGGTCTGTCACATGAATGGGTTCTTCCAACATTTTAATCTCCTTTGTAAGGTAAATTTCAGGAAGACCCTTTTTTGAGTATGCGCATTTCCCATATGTACACACTCAAAAAAGAATCTTCTTATTTGTTTCTACAAAGTATAGCATACTGTTTATACGGTTACCAATATCTGTATCGTACTAACTTATACATGTAGCGTCGTCCGCCTTTGTGGGCGTCTCGTTTTCGATTGTCCGTGCTGTCCCAGCCGCTGCCTTTGAAGACGATTGCCGGGGCCAAAAAATCACTATGTGGTTTCTTTAGCTCGGCGATAATCGACGAACCTGTAACCCACTCCTCGTTCTGTCAGGATATATTGAGGGTTGGCAGGGTCTTTCTCTAATTTCTGGCGCAGATAATTAATATACAATCTGACGTAATGGGGCTCATCCCGGTATTCATAACCCCAAACTTTAGACAAAAGTTGGTCATAAGTCAATACCCAACCCGCATTCTGAACCAGGTGATACAGCAAGCGATACTCGGTCGGGCGTAGTTTGACCAGGCTGCCGTCTACCCAAACCTCCCGTCGGCCAAAGTCAATCTTTAAACGGCCGTCTACCTCGATCAGCTCATGCGGTCCAGAACTGACCGATTCAGCTCGCCTGAGGACGGCCCGCACCCGGCTCACCAATTCCCTTGGGCTGAAAGGTTTGGTCACGTAGTCATCCGCCCCAAGTTCCAGACCGCGGACGCGGTCATCTTCTTCCCCTTTGGCGGTCAGCATGATCACCGGTACTGAGGATACCTCGCGGATCATTTTCAAGACTTCAAACCCGTCCAGATCGGGGAGCATGACATCCAATAAGACAAGATCAGGCATTGAGTCACGCAAAGCCTGGATCGCCTGGAGCCCCCGATAAGCTTCAACTACGCTGAAACCGTCGTGTTCGAGATTGAGGTGGACGAAACGCGCCATTCTTTCTTCATCATCCACCACCAAAATGACCCTGTTCCGAAATGATTCTTCCGACATATTCTATTTCTCTCGCACGTGAGAAATAATTTCTTCTTCGCCTTCGGTGGCAACAATCTCGATGAAACTTACCCTGTGCATTGGGAAGATCACGCTTGTGATATTTCCATCCAGGTAGAGGACATCTTTCCCATCTCGCCGGCGCGGGTTCCTAACCAATATTGTAGTATCCCCCGGATTTGGGACAGCTTCTACTTCACCAAGGATAGGATCTTCATTCATCAGGTGTAAGACAATAGATGGCATGAGATTCCTTGGGAATTATTTCCGGATTAAAACTTGAATCTTCAATTTGCCAAGCGCGATCATATCCCCATGATTTAGCGGATAATCAATATGCGGCATAATTTTTTGCCCGTTTACCCTGGTGCCATTGGCCGAACCAAGGTCAGTTATCACAACGCGTTGGTTTACGAATTTTAATGCTGCGTGAAGCCTGGAAACACCCTGGCTGTAAGCATCGTAAACCGAAAGGTCCACATCGGGTAATATGGGCTGCCCCTCTGCTACCCGGCCAAGGGTGAATTCAGTCCGACCAGCAAGATGAAGAACTTGACCACTACCTACCAAATGCAACGATATAATCGTATCTTCCCCCGGAGTCGCCGGGGGTATCTCAATTGGAGGAAGTCCATTCGTGACCAGCGCATCGGTAGGGCTGCGATTGATCGATTGGGTAGAACGTTGATCAGAGATAACCAGTTGAGCTCCACACTCACTGCAGAACAGTGCTCCTGCAATTTCCTCATGATGACAATTCGGACATACGATCATCGCTCTTTATACTCCTGTCCTGGCGGTAGAAGCAACGCTCGAGTTCCATACTTAATTTTCTTTTCACCGTCCGCACTGAATCTCTGACTTTGGCGGATGTGTTCGGCTTCTACCAGCACAGTGTGGGCTAATTCACGCTTTCCATTGGAGAGCAAATGGGTCGCCAGATATTGCAAGTGTTTACTGGCTCGGCTTATCTCACCCTGACTTACCTCTAACCTGGCTTTCTCCTGCAAACGATACAAAGTTAGCCGGGACATTGCCTCTAATATCGCCCCAGGAGGGACTTCCGGCTCAGGGTCTGCCATGACTTTTCTTCTGAACTCAAGATATTGTAGCACACTTCCTTGATTATGAACTTCCATCTCGAGTTTTCCGGTTGCCAGATTCAACCTGTTCATTCCAAATGGTAACTTCCGGACCAAAAACTCGAACAGCACCGAAATACTCCGGCCGAATTGCAGGTTTCCCAAATTTAATGGGCTGGTAAGGGGTAAAGTGGATATATCCGGATTTAATCTAAATATAAATCTTGGCTGGACCCATTCATCACACTGGAACCTCAAGTTTACCCCATTGGCAAAAATTTTTTCAATGGATTCAAGTTTGTGCTGTATATACCGGGATAGATCTTCAGGGGTCGCCGCGAAAACCGTGTTTCCGCCGCACAGGCTGGTCATTTTGTCCAGGAACGCATCATTCCATTCATTGCCGATTCCCAAAGCGCTGATGGTAATGCCTTCCTGTGAGGCTTGTTTGGCAAGATCTAAACAGGCTTCCTCATCGCCATAAGTGTGCCCATCGGTTAATAATATCAACTCAGAAATAGCCTTCATGCCCCTGGAAATTCTCAATTGGGACACCCCGGCTGCCAGGCCTTGCAAAAGCTCGGTTCCCCCATCGGTAGTAATCAAGTTAATTTCGTGTTCTATCCTCTTTTTGTCCTGAACATTGGTAGGCGGAACAATGACTGTTGCTCTGTCACTGAAAGTCACGATGGAAATAAAATCTTTGGGTTTGAGGTTTTGGATCAGGCGAGCAGCGTTGGCCTTAATCATTTCCATCCGGTCGCCGGTCATCGAAGTAGACCGGTCAATTACCAGGCAAATGTGGACCGGAGGAAGATCGAGCTCGTCGTCATTGGCTGTGCAGATAATATCCATCAGCACATACATTAACTGTTGCTCACCCAGGTTCGGGATGATTGAACGGGAATACTTGAAATTTATTGTTACCGATGAAGACAAAGGGCTTTGAGGCAAAGTCGCATCATAAGCCGCCCTTTTCTGGGGATTGACAAGTAAATCATAGGCTTCCTGGACGAGAAGGAAGGCTTCGTTGGCCGCTTTGGCAGGATTTACATCAGGGTGCAGGCGCTTGGCCGCCTCGAAATACGCCGAGCGAATTTCTTCAATTGTTGCGTCCCTGGACACTCCCAATGTGTCGTAGTAATCCACACCTTTGACCATGGTTTATATACCTCTTTCAACTTATATATTGTACCAATATTACGCTAATATTATCTGGCCCTCCAGCCGCATTTGCCATTTCGACCAGTTTATGGCAGGCTAAGGAAGGGTTGGGGGTAGTTGAAACAACGTCGAAGATATCCGCTTCGGGGACGACAACCCATAAACCGTCGCTGCACATAAGGACAGACCCGGGTCGTGGGAATAAATAGGTATTGATATCGGGTCTAAAAGGCTCCAGTTGGCCAATTGCCCGGTAAAGGATATTTCTCTGACTTGAAGAGGCCGCATCTTGTTCTGTCATTTGACCCAGTTCAACCAGCCGGCGCACCAGAGAATGGTCCTGGGTCATGGATTGCATTCTCCCGTCCGGATAAATGAAATACGCCCGGCTATCACCGACATGCGCTATAGTGACCTGTTCTCCGATGACCAGGGCAGCCGTTAACGTGGTTCCTCCACCCGGAGCACGTTTAACTACGGTTTGTTGGGCTTCTCTGATCCCCCCCTCCATGATTTCCTGGAGGGATTCATTTTGGGTTTCTTGCTGCAATCCAAGCAGCGATGGATAAAGTTTATCCATCGTATATTGGGCTACAGCACGAGCAGCTACTCCGCTGGCAATTTCCCCATGCAGATGGCCTCCCATTCCGTCCGCGACAATGAAGAGGCCGAATGGTAATTCAGTGTTCCCATCTGAAAGGACCGCGCTCAGGGTGAAGAGGGTGTCTTCATTGTGATCCCTTTGTTTCCCAACCGATTGTGCACAACCTATCAATAGTTGTGGAGGTTTAATAACCACCTGGGAAACGGACACAGTACTGAGCTGATCTTCAGAAAGAGGCTTAGTCCCCAGATCAGGAATTACTTCAGGTTTCTTCTTCTTACTCTTGAATATATCCTTCAAAAATTGGGTCAAAATTCCTCCCTTTCGTCTCCGGCCAGGCTTATTCAGGCCATTAACGCGTAGACAATCTTGTCCGTCGATCCAATATAGACCAAATCATTGATAACAAACGGTGTACCGGTGATGGGTCCTCTTGTACTGAATTTCCACTTTATTCTTCCAGTGCGGTATTCTAAACAATATAGATTTCCATCTGCTGAACCACAATAAATCGAATCCTTATAGGTGATCGGCGATCCACTGACCTGATGGTCGGTCTTGAACTTCCACAATTCCTTCGCTCCCCCGGCGTCGACGGCGTAAATATATCCATCTGCCGAACCGATAAAAAGGATGTTTTCCGCTATACAAGGAGAAGATACAGACCCTTTTCCCATCCGGAAACGCCAGATCGGCCACCCGGATTTGGAATCAAGTGCATAAAAAGTGTTGTCCAGAGAAGCAAAATATATCGTCCCTTTATTATACAATGGGGAAGAAGTGACCCCTCGCTTGGCATTGAACCGCCAGCGCACTTGCCCATGATAACTTACACAGAACACCTCTCCGCTTTCGCAACCAAAGAAAATCGAATCATCCGTGACGGTCGGGGTAGATCGTATCGGTCCGGCAGTCTCGATTTTAAAGGCCTTGCGTGTCGAAACGAGGTTGACAGCATGCAAAAAACCATCGTCAGAACCTATAAAAACATGCCCTTCGGCAATTAAAGGAGAAGAGCGGATTGGCCCATCAGTTGCATAAGTCCAGGATAGTTTTCCCTGGCGGGCGGAAATTGCATATAGCTGGTTATCCTCGGAACCAAAATAAACGAAACCATTGTTAACTGCAGGCTTGCTGACCACACCTCCTGAAGTAGGGTATTTCCAGAGAAGCTTTCCCTCATTCGCGTTGATGGCATACAGGTTATGGTCATAAGTGCCGATATAAAGGACGCCGCCTTCAATGGTTGGTGATCCCCGGATTTCATCTTCACAAGTGAAGACCCACACCGGCTTGATTGAGCTGTCTTTTTTGAGCACATTTGCCTGCTGGGGCAATTTCTTCAATAAACCGGTTTTGTTAGCCAAAACCAACAGCGCATTTTTCATATCGTCAACGGACTGAAAACGGTCTGCAGGGTTATATTGCAGTGCAGTGTTTACGATAACTTCCAGATCTACAGAGATATTCGGGTTGATTTGACGGATAGCACGTTCGGAAAAGGTAAACGGCGGTTCAAGGCGAGGATCCCGCCGGGTTAGCGCGTGATGTAATGTCGCCCCCAAAGAATAAATATCAGCCAGGGGAGAAGCCTCTCCCCGATATTGTTCTGGGGGAGAATAGCCCTCTGTCCCGATCATAGTGCCTTTTTGGCCTATCCGGAAAACTTTCGCGATTCCAAAATCGACCAGCACAACATGGTCAGATTGGTTTATCATAATGTTGGAAGGCTTCATATCCCTGAAGATGATCGGCTCAGGCTTATGAGTGTGTAAATAATTTAATACATCGCAAAGTTCAAGCGCCCATCCTGTTACACGCTCTTCAGAGAAAAAAGACTGTGTCTGGGAAAGGACAGCTTCAAGGTCCTTCCCGCTAACAAATTCTTCAACCAGGTAAGAACGATCATCGTGGGAAAAATAGTCGAAAATCTTAGGGATCGATGGATGTGCCAGTGTAACCAAAATATTGGCTTCCCTTTCGAAGTTCTGTATGATCGTCTTCCTGACCACCGGATCTGGGGCGGTGTTGATCATTTCCTTCACCGCTACGAATTTAAGCACATTAGGAAAATGCAGGTCGCGGGCGCGATAAACCGAACCCATCCCGCCAATCCCGATGATTTCCTGGATAGCGTACCTGTCAACCAACACCGTACCAGGCTGAAGTTGTGATTCGGGGCTTTGACTGGAATTAAAGCTGCTGGTGATTCTATGAGTATCCAGTTTATCCTCGCGTAAATAAGATTTCTTGCTACATTATAAAGTGCAAATCGTTGATTGGCAACTTAAACACGACCACCTCTCCTGCACAGAAAGGTATCCGAGTGATTACCGCATTAGGCTGGTTCATAACGTTGCAATCAAAGTGCCAGTCGCTACCTTTGAAGCTTTATAATATAATTGGACGTCAGGATGCTTATACAATAGAATGATCCCAGATTATTCGGTATATATAGTTCTGTGAAGGAGAAAATAATGAGTGACTTTCCTGGAAAAGGCAGGGTGGCAGTGTTAAAAACCACTCCTGCCACAGTGTTGGATGACATACAGCAACTCATGCTGATGGCAGGGGTTGCACAAGCACTTCCAGGGGGCGTGACTACCGGGCTTAAGATCAACATTTCATGGCAGACCTGGTACCCAGCATGTTCTTCGACTCCCTGGCAGATCGAAGGAGCCATTCGCACCCTCCAAAGCCTGGGGTATACCGACTTGTTAGGCATCCATAATGACACAGTCGTGGTCAACACCAGCGTCGGTGAAGAAAATAACAAACATCGCTTTGTCACTGATAAATATGGCGTCCCTTGCTTATATTTGTATGAAGAAAATTTTGATTGGATCCGCTACGAGCCGAAACATCCTTTCCTGGTACTCGATAAGGTTTTCCCTGAAGGCGTGTATATTCCTAAGGCGCTGGTAGGGAAAAATATAGTTCACCTCCCCACCGTCAAAACGCATGTATTCACCACGATCACCGGAGCGATGAAAAATGCTTTTGGTGGCTTACTCCATCGCAACCGGCATTGGACCCACAGCGTAATCCACGAAACCCTGGTCGACCTGCTGATGATCCAACAGGATATTCATCCAGGCATTTTTGCCCTGATGGATGGTACCTTTGCTGGAGATGGTCCGGGTCCACGGGCAATGCGCTGGCATGAAAAAAACATCCTGCTTGCCTCCTCTGACCAGGTAGCCATTGACGCTGTATCCGCTAAACTGCAAGGCTTTGACCCTCTTTCCATCCCCTTTATCCGCATCGCCCACGAGATGGGCCTGGGGGTGGGAGACCCACGCCAGATTAAAATCGAGGGGTACGACATCGAACAGGAACAACCCTGGAATTTCGTTCAAGAGGACACCTTCGCCTCGCGCGGCCAAAAAATGATTTATCACGGGCCTTTGAAGCCTTTTGAAAAAATCCTGCTGCAATCACCCCTGGTGCCGTGGAGCTACTTTGCCAGTAATTTCTACCACAACGTATACTGGTATCCATTTGTCGGTCGAAAACGCGTCGCAGAAGCTCTAGACACGCCCTGGGGCCAGTTATTTGCTGCTTACGGAAACGGAGAAGTGGTAATGCCGGGCGTCGAACCACGGACAGTAATCCAGGCCGGGATAGGTCTGGCTTTACTGAGTATTCTAGCTGGCGTAGGTATCTGGGCGTTGACCAAGCGTCCAAAATCGGATTGACCGCAGTTTTTATTCCACCAGCCAGCGCGCCGCCGCGGTTCGTATCCCTTCTTATGCAGTGCGGCCGGAGGATGCCAGGTTCGAGTTCCGTCACCCAGAAGGACCCTGCAACTCTTACCTGGCAATGGCCGGTATGTTGATGGCTGGCATCGCCGGGATACAGAATCGCATCGATCCCTATTCAGCCGGGTTTGGCCCTATCGAAGAAGATATTCTTTCATACAAGTAAGAACGTGAGATAGAGGTGAAAAGCCTTCTTACCTCCCTAAAATAAGTCCTCAATGCCCTGGCCAACGATCATCAATTCTTATTGAAGGATTCTGTTTTAGGTGAGTGTTTGATTCAGGAATGGATAAAGGCTAAGCGACAGGAAATCCTGGAGGTCGCAGCCCGTCAACATCCTTATGAAGTTCAGCTTTATTATGATCTTTGAGTTAATGGGGAGAGGCGACAATCGTCAGGTACTTTGAGGCAGCCCAACCTTTACGAGTTTGGTCGTAGGGAGCCTCCAAATACCACCAAGTATATCCATCAGCGTCTTTCGGGCCGTCTTTAACCTGGTAAACTTCGGATTCCATCCCCAGGAAGAGAGTATCACTCTCCATCCCGGGACCGGCGCGCATTTTTAAGCCATCTCCACCCGTTCCGGAAATCTGGACGTACATACCCAGGGTAATTCCATCATGAGAAACGTCCCCGGATGGAGTGGGAGTTACCGTCGCTCCATCTCCAGGCAAAGGTATTGGGGTCGAAGAGGGGGCTGGAATGACGGTCAAGGCGGCGGTCGAGACGGCCAGGGCTGGATTGGCTGGCTTGAATCCATTGATAAGGGTTGCAATCACCGCACACAACCCGAATGCCAATAGAAAGCCGATGAGAACGACCACCAGGTTTAGTCTCTTATTCAATGAGCCTTAATTATATCCTATCCATCAAGTAAACCCTTGTATGTTATAATCACTTAGGGAAATGGAGAAAAGTGCTTCCTCAATACCACCTTTGCTGGGAAAACGGTACCAGCTTCAGAAGCCCCTGGCAACAGGGGGTATGGCGGTTGTCTATAAAGCTCTGGATTTATGGCTCGAAAGACCTGTTGCAATCAAGATTCTGCGACAGGATTATTCTTCTGACATCGCCTTCCGGCAGCGATTTCACCACGAAGCCAAGGCGGCGGCCAACCTTTCGCACCCGAATATCGTTACTGTTTACGATTTTGGCCTTGACCAGGAACAATTGTATATCGTCATGGAATTCGTTCCCGGTAAAGATCTGAAATCATTAATCAAAGAGCATGGACTTTACAATGCCAATGACGCCCTGGCCTTGTTAGTGCAGGCTTGCGCCGGAATTGGTTACGCTCACCGTTCCGGCCTCATTCATTGTGACGTCAAGCCTCAGAATTTCCTGGTCTCCCCCGATGAGAGATTGAAAGTAACTGATTTTGGCATCGCACGCGCCCTTGCCACCATCCCGGTTGACGAACAAAATGAGATCGTTTGGGGTTCTCCGCAATATTTTTCGCCAGAACAGGCTGCCGGCGGCGCTCCAAGCCCTGCATCCGACGTTTATTCGCTCGGGGTCATTTCTTACGAGATGTTGACCGGCCGCCTTCCATTCAAATCCTCTGACCCACTCGAACTTGCTCGTATGCATCGCGAGGTAATACCGAACCCGCTTCACCTCTATAACCCCCAGATTCCGCCCGCTCTGGAACAGATCATCATGAAAGTGCTTTCGAAGGAACCCACCGCGCGCTTCCGTACGGCAGACCAATTAGGCAGAGTACTCCAATCCATAAACACAAGGAGCGAGGCTTATCCGATTACCCCTGCGCCGCAGTCTTCACAACCCCAGATAATAGCACAACCCAGACCACCTGCCTCCGCTGTTGAAAAGATCCCCTCAGCACAAATCCCCATGCCCCCTCCGGCGCCTTTGACTTTACCCCCCCGGGTGCAGTCCGCCTCGGAAGAAGATCACTCGCTGGATATTGATTGGCTAACCACTCTGCTAGGATTAATCTGTACCCTGGCAGTCGGCGGTCTGATCCCTTTCTGGCTATACATCTGGTTTATTCTCAAATCGCTGAACCCCTAGCCCATGACCAATATTCTACTTTCAGGCTCTATTCTATCGGCTGATTTTACCCGTCTGGGTGAGCAAATCCACACCGCTCAAGAAGCTGGTATCGATTGGATCCATATAGATGTGATGGATGGACAGTTCGTACCCAATATCACCATGGGCCCATTCATCGTAGAAACCTGCCGGCGCATCACCCATTTACCCCTGGATGTCCACCTGATGATCGAAAAACCGGAGCAATTGGTGGAAGCCTTTGCCATAGCAGGAGCGACGACGATCAGTGTCCACATAGAGAATACTCCGCACATTTACCGCACCTTACAGCATATCCGGTCTCTCGGTTGCCATCCAGGAATTGTATTAAATCCTGGAACTCCAGCTTCCAGCATCTCCGATATTCTGCATTTGGTAGACCTGGTCCTGGTAATGACAGTGAATCCAGGCTCTTCTGGACAAAAATTCATCTTTGACACCCTGCCCAAAATCAAACAGGTACAAAAGCTGATAGAAGCCAGCCATTCAGACGCATTAATCGAAGTGGATGGTGGAATCACTGTAGAAACGCTTCCTTTAGCTCTCAGGGAAGGCGCTAAAATTTTTGTGACCGCCACAGCCATCTTCAAAGACCCGGGTGGTATTGCAGCCGGCATCCAATCCCTGCGCCAGGTTGCCAGTTAAACAAAAATCACGGCGTTAGCCGTGATCTTTGATAGAAAATAAACGAGTTTATGAGCTCTTTACCATCGTCCGAATACACTTGGCGCACAGCAGTTTGTGCACTTTCCGGCCGTTCTGTAAAACCGAAACTCGCTGGAGATTGGGACGGAAGGTGCGGTTTGTCGCTCGCTGGGAAAAACTGCGGTTATGGCCAAAGGTCGTCGTTTTTCCGCACATCTCACATTTTGCCATTTTTAGGATCCTTTCATAACATAATTACAGTTCAAATGCAAAAGTGGGCTGGCATGCCCTGACACAAGTTGCGAGTATACCACAATATGTATCGAAATTCAAGAAGATCGGTTATAACATACACAAAGGACCTGTTTTATGAATGAACCTGCAAAACCCCTTGGGAATATCTATATCTCACACCAGGCAATAGCCACCATAGCCAACCAATCTGCGCTGGAATCTTATGGCGTGGTAGGATTGGCTGCCAAGAACATCGTCGAAGGATTGGCCCAGGTTCTGGTAAAGGATCCTAATCTGGGCGTGGTTGTCCATTTCGATGGAAATGCTATCGCGATCGATCTATTCATCATTATCGAGTATGGCACCAGGATTAAATCAGTCACTGCCAATGTCGCCGATAGTGTGCGCTACCAAATTGAAAAATGCATTGGTTTGCCTGTAACTCAAGTCAACGTGCACGTACGCGGACTGCGAATTAGCAACCCGGATTAACGGAATTATTGGAATTTTCAGGAGCAGTATGAGCAGTAATTTGCAGTTTTCCTCTTCTTCAGGCGAGCCTCGCGTAATTACTCTGGCCCTTCTCGACGGTCAAGATTTAAAAGTTCTCATCGAAGCAGCTCTAACCTGGCTAAAAACCAACCAGGAGACAGTCAATGCACTGAACGTTTACCCGGTTCCGGATGGGGACACGGGCACGAACATGCTCTTGACCATGCAAGCGGCATTCAACGAAATCCAGAATTCTGGCGAGCAAAATATTGGAAAAATGGCGCACGCCATTGCTCAAGGGGCTTTGTTAGGAGCGCGTGGAAATTCCGGAGTGATTCTATCGCAGTTATGGCGCGGCTTTGCCCGAGCCCTGGACAACCTGGAGAAGATGGATGCTCAGATCCTGGTGAATGCCCTAAAAGAGGCGAGCGTGACTTCCTATAAGGGCGTGATCAGGCCGGTAGAAGGCACCATCCTGACCGTCGCCAAAGATATTTCGATTGTCGCCGAGAACTCCAACGCCAAAACCAATGACATCTTGCAGATATTGGACTACATCGTCGCTGAGGCCGATTTGTCTGTCCAACGCACACCAGAACTGCTGCCGGATTTAAAAAAGGCGGGAGTGGTCGATGCGGGCGGAAAAGGCCTTTTTTACCTGTTCGAAGGGATGCTGCGTTTCTTAAAAGGCCAACCGCTGGAATCTGCAGAAGTGTCCGTCAAACCACTATCCGCCATGGATTTGGACAGAATCCGCGAAAAGATTGAGCCAGGACAGGATTTTGAATGGGTAATCGATTTTCAACCAATAGGTGAGCTGGACTCGAATAAATTTTCTGACGGCCTGAAAAAAATTGGGACTTCGATCCAGATCGGCGAGGGCGATGGAATGTATCGCATGCACATCCACGTCCCCAATCAGAACCGTGACCTGCCCCTGGACTTCGTCAGCAAATTGGGTACCATCCTGAAATGGACCGGCGAGAACCTGGTAGCCCAGATGGAAGAACAGCAATTCCACTCCCAACCGGTGAATGTTGACCTGGCTTCGGTCACAGCGGGACAGATCGGTGTTGTGGTAGTCTCACCGGGAAACGGCATATCCAAAATCTTTGCCAGCCTGGGCGCTTCCGCTATTGTCGAGGGCGGGCAAACCATGAACCCCAGCACCGAAGAAATTGTCAAGGCTTTTGAGAATCTACCTACGGATAAGATCATTATCCTGCCCAATAATAAGAACATTATCCTGGCTGCCCAGGCTGCCACAACTGTAACGCTAAAGAAAGCCATCGTCGTACCAAGTAAAAGTATTCCGCAGGGCTTGAGCGCCATGCTTAGGCTTGAACCAGACGGCGATCTGGAATACATAGTTGCCGATATGATCAAGGCCTTACAGGATGTCGAAACCGGTGAAGTCACCGTAGCCACCCGCTCAGTTGAGATCAATGGCGTTCACGTCGAGGCCGGCCAGGTGATCGCACTGTTGAACGGAGACCTGGTAGAAGCCGCCCCAACCCTGGACGAAGCCTGCCTGGGCCTTTTAGAAAAAGCTAATACCGCTGACCGGGAACGGATTACACTTTTCTACGGGGAAAACATCTCGCGCAACGAGATCAACCGCATCGTCGATAACATTCGGGCCGCCTACCCTTCGCATGAAATCGAGCTTCACGAAGGCGGTCAACCCCATTATCAGTTCATTATCTCGATAGAATAATTATGGGCTCCATCTGCATAGTTACTGACAACACCGCCCAATTCACCCAGCCTTCCTTCGTCGGGAGAAACAGCATAACTATCGTACCGCTTGGAGTCCGTTTAAATGGGAGCTCTGCAAGACGTGAATGCGGTCAAAGCCAGCAATTTACCCTTTTCAGCCGATGATGAGTTACACCCCGAACTGGTCGCGCCGTCTCAGGAACAATTCCGGCAGTTATTTATGACGCTATCCCAAAAATACGACCAGATCTTTGGCCTTTTTCTTTCTTCTTCATTAAATATTTGTTATACCCAGGCCAAACAGGCGGCAGCTTCCTTGCACAGCCACAACACAATCAGTCTAATCGATTCCCAGACAACATCGATCGGCCTAGGTTTCCTGGTCCAGGCGGCCGCCGATGCTTTGGCGCACGGTCTGAACCTCGTAGATGTCGAACACCTAATCCGCAGCCTTGTGCCCCACATATATGCTGCTTTTTGCACGCCCAGCCTGTCGTATCTCTTTTATGCAGGTTTCCTCGATCAGGCCCAGGCCATCGTTGGAGAAATGATGGGGTTACTGCCCATTTTCTCGTTGGAGGAAGGTAAACTGACTCCCCTGGAAAAAGTTCGCAACCGCCGGCATACCATCGATTTCTATCAGGAATTCATGGACGAATTCGACCATCTCCAGCATATCGCTTTACTTCAGAACGCCGTACCCAATGCTCAAGATGCACGCCTGTTACGTGAGCACGTCCAGTTGGAATTTACTAAGATATCCTTTACCGAGCATACTATCAATTTGCCCTTGGCGGTCCTCCTCGGACCTTCAGCCAGCGGGCTTTTCCTCCTCGAAGCAACCAATCATAAAAGAAAATAGCGGTAAAATTAATCTATGCCTTCACCACTTGAAAAACTTCAGAAGTTCCTGCGCCTGGAAGCCGAACGCGGGTATGATAATCGGGCTGTTGTTGGGGGCCTGAATAGAATTCTACCCACCTGGGAAAACGATGCTCGTAAAGAAAATGTCAATGAGACACTCCTCCAGACGATCTCTGCGCGCCTAAACCAGTACCCCGAATTGAACTTACAGCAGCGCGCTACTACGATCAGAGAGCTGCTTGAAATTACTCACGAGAGCCAACCGGCAAAACCGTTCAGAAAAGGAGAAGCACACCCACGCATTGAAAAAATGCCTGAAACGCCTGTTGACATGAGCCGTCAAGAACGCTTTTCTCCCCAACGGCCTCCTGGAAAACCACACGACTCTTCGACTTGGGTCGAGAACATCCCTAGCACGCAGGGCGTGAACGCTCCTCTGACAGTCATCCATGGAATTGGCCCGCGCAGCGCTGAGTCCTTGAGTATTTTGGGGTTGAATACCCTGGGTGACCTGCTCTATTATTTTCCCCGCCGTTATGACGATTACAGTACATTAAAACCAATCAACCGTCTGCAGTATGGCGAAGACTTGACCGTGATTGGCACGGTCCAGACCATCTCTAATCGCTCGGCGAAAGGTGGCCAGATGCAGATCACCGAGGCGGTATTGGGAGATGGCACCGGCTATTTACGATTGACATGGTTCAACCAGCCCTGGCTGACCAGCCAAATTTTACCCGGGAAATCCATTGTGGTATCTGGGAAGATAGACATGTACCTGGGACGTTTGGGTATGAACAACCCGGATTGGGAACCCCTGGAACAGGATCACCTGCATACCAATCGTATCGTACCAGTTTATCCGTTATCAGGCCATATTACTCAGCGTTGGCTGAGGAAGATCATGTACCAGACAATAAATTTCTGGGCTCCGCGTGTTCCAGACTATCTGCCTTCTTCTATTCGCGAAAGCGCCGGACTGGTCGATTTGCCTACCGCCATTGCCCAGACTCATTTCCCGGATTCTATCTCAAAATTGGAGTCTGCCCGGGCGCGCTTGGCTTTCGACGAAATATTTTTCTTGCAGTTGGGGGTCCTCCAACAAAAACGCAATTGGGAATCTGCCTCTGGCAGAATATTTCCCAGCCCAGAAGATTGGCTGGCAGGACAGGTTGACCGTCTGCCTTTTGAGCTAACCAATGCCCAAAAACGCACCCTGCAGGACCTGCATACTGATTTGGAATCGGGCCACCCGATGAACCGCTTGCTCCAGGGAGATGTCGGTTCAGGTAAAACCATTCTGGCCTTCCTGGCAGTATCCATGGTGGTTCACCATTCCGCCCAGGCGGCCATCATGGCTCCCACAGGTATCCTGGCTGAACAACACTACCACAATGTGCTGAAGACGTTCTTCCCCCCTGATGAAGCTTCCGAGACTCCACTGACTGTTGACCAGATTCGCCTGCTGGTAGGCGATACACCGGAAGCCGAAAAAGAAGAGATACGCAATGGCCTGGCAGACGGCACAATCCGATTAATCATCGGCACCCACGCCCTCATCGAAGATCCGGTCATTTTCCGGGACCTGCAGTTGATCATCATCGATGAACAACATCGCTTTGGCGTCGCCCAGCGCTCTTTACTGCGTGCAAAAGGTAACAATCCCCACCTGTTGGTGATGACTGCTACGCCGATCCCTCGCTCGCTGGCTTTGACCATTTATGGCGATCTCGATCTTTCGGTGCTCGACGAGTTGCCCGCCGGCCGGCAGCCAATTGAAACCCATGTATTGGCTCCGCTCGAACAGGAGCGCGCCTACACGCTGATCCGCTCGCAAATCGCCGAAGGGCGCCAGGCATTTATCATCTATCCCCTGGTTGAAAAGGGAGAACGAGACGAAGTTAAAGCCGCTGTCGAGGAACACGCCCGCCTGCAATCCGATGTTTTTCCGCATTTGAAGATCGGCTTGTTGCATGGCCGGATGAAACCCGCCGAGAAAGACCAGGTCATGTCCCAATTCCGCGCAGGGGAATACCAAATTATGGTCTCCACTTCTGTCGTTGAAGTAGGAGTGGATGTCCCTAATGCCACAGTCATGTTGATCGAAGGCGCCAATCGATTTGGACTTTCTCAATTACACCAGTTTCGCGGCCGGGTTGGCCGCGGCCAGGCCAAATCCTTCTGCCTGCTGATCCCGGAAACAGAAGATGCAGTGGAGAATAAACGCCTGGCGGTAATGGCTGAAACAAATGATGGCTTTGTCCTGGCAGAACACGACCTGGACCAACGTGGTCCTGGTGATTTTCTAGGCACACGCCAATCCGGGTTTGCCGAATTCAAGATGGCCAACCTGACCGATATTCGCCTGATCGAAAAAGCCCGCAAGCAAGCCATTGCTCTTTTCGATCAGGATCCTGATCTTTCCAATCCCGACCATGCTGCCTTATTAAAAACCTTTCACCGGTTTTGGGGCGATGGTAGAGGAGATGTGAGTTAAAAATGGTACGAGCTGTTTTTCCGGGAACTTTTGATCCAATCCACTACGGGCATATTGATATTGCCTACCGGGCGGCGCGGCTTTTCGATGAGGTCGTCGTGGCCGTGTATGACCGGCCTTTGAAAAATTTGCTATTTACACCCGACGAGCGCATTGCTCTGGTCCGCCAAACTTTCGATGGGGACGCAAAAATCAGCGTCACTGGCTACCGGGGCCTGACCGTAGAGTTTTGCAAATCGATTCGGGCGCAAGTTATCGTGCGCGGGTTGCGCGTCTTTTCAGATTTCGAACATGAATTCCGCATGGCGCTCGCCAACCATCGCCTGGCCCCCGACATCGAAGTGATTGCACTGATCACCAATGAGGAACATAC
Organism: uncultured Chloroflexia bacterium; assembly: GCA_963820415.1. Taxonomy (GTDB): domain Bacteria; phylum Chloroflexota; class Anaerolineae; order Anaerolineales; family Anaerolineaceae; genus CAWFZT01. The sequence goes on from CAWFZT010000013.1 coordinate 157,782, forward strand.
TTTTCTATCCTCCACCACTGTGCGTGAAATCGCCTCATTGGAGGGAAATGTGACCTCCATGGTTCCCCCACACGTTGCCCAGGCGCTAAAGGCCCGCTTTAAGGAATTGGGAGATGGACAGCAGGTAGTACAAATTACGGCTTTGCGAGATTAGAACATCAGGATAACTGGCTTGAAAATTGCAACCTTAGGACACAAGTACAGCGGAGGATGGTATGGATATTTTGCACCTTGTAGATCGTCTTGAAGAATTGTTCAATGAAAGCCGCTCCATCCCTTTTACACATAGCGTGGTGGTGGACGAAGACCGCATGCTGGATATAATCGACCAGATGCGTGTGTCCATCCCAGATGAGATCAAGAAAGCCCAACAGCTTTTAGCCCAGCGCGATCGACTTCTGGCGCAAGCCCAGGAAGAAGCCAACCGGACGCTCGCCCTGGCGCGTGAAAAAAGCGAACAAATGGTTGAACGCGACCAGATCGTCCAGGCTGCCCAAGCCCGAGCAGACCAAATCATCGAACAGTCACACGGTGAAGGCGAAAGCACAAAACGGGAAGCGGACCAGTATGTGCTTGAAACGCTGACCAACCTCGAAATGGAACTTGACCGCACCTTGAGCCAGGTTCGCAATGGAATTCGCACGTTGCAAAACGACCGCCAGCCAGCCGCCCCGATAAAATAGACTACCAAAATTGGAGTCTATTTCTCGGGAAATTCAGCCTCGCTTTCGGATTCTTTTTCTTCTTTCTTCACCTGCGCCCATTTAGAGCGGTTAGGTTTTTCAAACGGCGGGTGAAGGGCTACTTCCAGGACCTGATCCATATGCAGGACAGGCACGATTTTAAGGTCGTCACGCACCTTCTTGGGGACATCTACCAGATCTTTCAAGTTCCTCTCAGGGATAATAACCGTTTTCAATCCGGCGCGATGGGCAGCCAGGACTTTTTCGCGTACGCCGCCAATCGGCAGTACTCTCCCACGTAAGGTTATTTCCCCGGTCATCCCGACCTCTTTATATACTTTTCGCTCAGTAAAGGCAGAGATCAAAGCGGCTGCCATGGTAATACCCGCGCTGGGACCATCTTTCGGGATCGCACCTTCGGGCACATGAATATGAATATCCAGATGCTCGTAAATATCCGGATCGAGGCCTAACTGCCGGGAACGCGATTTCATATAGGAGAGCGCCGCCTGGGCTGATTCCTGCATAATTTCACCGATTTGCCCGGTAATTTGCAAGCTGCCTTTCCCCTCTTCCAGTACCAGGACTTCGACCGGCATAATTTCACCTCCGTTTTCAGTCCAGGCTACCGCAGTAGCCACTCCTACTTCGTCCTTGCGCTCAGCTTCGGTCTCGAAGAACTGCGGTGGGCCCAGGAAACGCTCTACGGTCGCTGAACCCAGGCGTGTGGGGTATTTGCGTTTTTCCGATTTCAGGCGGGCGACTTTACGGCACATGCGCCCGATCTCACGTTCTAAGTTGCGGACGCCAGCCTCGTAAGTGTATTCACGGACGATACGCCGAATAGCCTGTTCCAGGAAAATTACTTCATTGGTTTCCAGACCAGCCTCATCAAGCTGCCGTGGAATCAGAAACTGGTTAGCGATTTCCAGTTTTTCTTCCTCAATGTAACCAGGGAATTCGATCACTTCCATCCTGTCTTGCAAGGCTGGAGGGACGGACATCAAGGTATTTGCGGTAGTGATGAATAATACTTTTGAAAGATCGTAAGGCAGTTCCAGGTAATGATCTGAAAAGGTGTTATTCTGCTCGGGGTCCAGCACTTCCAGCAATGCCGCAGATGGATCCCCACGGAAATCAGCCCCCAATTTATCAATCTCATCCAGCATGAAAAGCGGATTGATCGTTCCGGCACGCCGCATGGTTTGCAGAATACGGCCAGGCAGCGCCCCAATGTAAGTACGCCGGTGTCCGCGTATTTCCGCCTCATCACGCACACCGCCTAACGACAGGCGCACAAACTTCCGGCCTAATGCTTCGGCAATCGAGCGACCCAGGGAAGTTTTCCCAGTGCCTGGGGCGCCCACAAAGCACAAGATCGGCTGGCGAGATTTCTTGGGCTTCAGCCCGCGTACAGCAATATATTCCAGGATGCGGTCTTTGGCTTTTCCCAGGCCATAATGGAACTTGTCGAGAGTTTCAGCCGCATGCCGAACATCCAGATTATCTTCGGTTTCTTGAGTCCAGGGGAGATCCAGAATCCAATCTATATAGGCGCGGATGATACCGACTTCAGGCGACATTGGGGGCATTTGCGACAATCGGTCGAGCTCTTTTAGAGAGGCTTCTTTAGCTTCGTTGGGAAGCTGAAGCTGTTCAATTTTCTCGCGCAGGTCGATCAGCTCTCGCGACCAGACGTCCCCTTCACCCAATTCAGTCTGGATGGCTTTCATTTGCTCGCGCAAATAGAATTCACGCTGGCTGCGATCCACTTCGCTCTGCACGCGTGTCTGAATTTCATCTTCGAGTTGGAGCACATCCAATTCCTGGGCTAACAGCCAGTTCACTCGCTTGAGCCGCGCCTGGGGTTCCGGCAACATCAGTAGCGTCTGGCGGTCCTTGAACGGCAGCGATATAGCCGTGGCGATCATATCCGCCAGCCAGCCCGGTTCGGAAATATTTAGCGAAAACAGATAGGCTTCTTCAGGCAAACTGCGATCAAGCTGGACGCACTTCTCAAACAGGTCACGGGCTGTCCTCATCAAGGCATCGATGTGCCGATTAACCTCAGGAGGTTCGCGAACCACGCGCACTTTCACTTTGAAAAAAGGCTCGACCTGTGTAAATTCGACCACTTCTACCCGGCGGCGTCCCTGGGCAAGCGTGGAATTATTTCCATCAGGCATATTCAGCAGACGTCCAACCGCTACTTCAACGCCGATGAGCAGGAAATCTTCGGGACGTGCTTCCTCAGCATCCGGATCTTTTTGAACCAGCGCCACCATGGTCTGGAAATTTACTTGGGCGTCCTGGATCGCCAGGAGATTGGGGCTGGGTGATATGAAAATCGGCGAGACCATGCGCGGGAAAACTACAATATCCCGCAGCATCATTACGGGACATTCGATCAAGCCATTTTCATCCGGTAAGCCGTCCGGAATGCGGTAAAGCTCTTCGGTGCGTTGATGCAGCGAATTGGCAAAATCCTCGGAGTTCTCCTGACGGGGGAACCATTCATCCTTCATAAAATCCTCTCATACGACCGGTTGTTTACCAACCTCGGCCAGGCTTCGCGGGCAGCCGCGGCAACAAATATACTGCCGGCTACAACCACAGCAGCTTCCTGGCCTGCCAATTCTAAAGCCCAGGAAAGTGCATTCTCAACTGGAGTAATGGCTCGCGCAGGACATCCAAATTGATGGGCTAATTCTACCAGTTTATCGGAGTTAATGGCACGCGGGTGTTCCGATTGTGTGGCGATCACCTGGCGAACCCGAGGAATCAACTCAGCGAACATGCCGTGGATATCTTTATCTTCTGAAGCCCCGAAGACCAGGATGACCGGTTGGCCGGGCAGGTAATCATCCAATGCCAGGCGCAATCGCAAGGCGGAGTCCTGGTTGTGGGCTGAATTAACGATCACGGGCGGATTCCGTTGCAGCACTTCAAACCGTCCAGGCCAGGATACCTGGGCAAAACCTCTCAAAATAGTTTCTTCCTTAACATCTAGACCTTCTTGCCGGGCGATCTGCAGCCCGGTGTAGGCAGTGGCAGCATTTTCGACCTGATGGTAACCCAATAAGGGGATAGTCAGGCGTAAGGGCTCCCAATCGCGCCGGCTGCCCGATTCGATGAATTCATCTACCAGGACCTGTTCGCTGGCCGGCCATACCAACAAAGACTGGTTATCAAAAGAATGCCGCCAGGGAGCAAACAGGTACTCGCGACCAACCTGGATAAGGGTCGAACCACGTTCTCTGGCTACCCGTTCGACCACACGCCTAGCCTCTTCCCGCTGAGGAGCCAGGACGACCTGCCTTCCGGGCTTTATGATCCCAGCTTTTTCTCCAGCGATTTGCGCCAATGTATCGCCGAGGACAGCCACGTGATCCAGCGACAGAGAGGAAATAATGGAAACGAGAGGAGTGACTACATTGGTCGCATCCAAACGTCCGCCCAGACCTACCTCAACCACTGCCGCGTTCACCTTTTGCCTGGCAAAGTATAAGAAGCCCAGCGCAGTGGTCAGCTCGAAGGTTGTGATATGATCTATTTGTTCGGCATGCGGTTTAATTTCTTCAAGTAATGCCACTAATTCCTCACGGGGAATTTGCTGGTGGTTGACCTGAATGCGTTCAGTGTAATCCTGCAAGTGTGGTGATGTGTACAAGCCCGTTTTGTACCCGGCCGCTTTAAGAGTACTGGCAATCAAGGCAGAAATTGAACCTTTGCCTTTCGTACCGGCAATATGGATAACCGGATATTGGCTGTGTGGATTCCCCAACCGGCCCATTAATTCTACCATCCGCCCCAGGTTGAACTTGTCCGGGGAATAGCGCAGATTGCGAGTCAGAGAATAATCTACATAGCTGTATAAATAATCCAGGGCTTTTTGATAGGCTTCATCGATATCTGTCATAATTGTATACCACCAACTGTCGTATAATAATTCGCAAAGATTGTACCCGCCGTGCATGCTAAATGCAAGGCTAAAGATGAACACCTCAGTATAGAATGACCAGGTATGTCGATTGGGCTTTTAACTCTCCACCTGCTCCTTCCCGGCTGCGCCTCACTCAAGGAGAAACGCAGCCGTATCAAACCTGTCCTGGCACGCTTACACCGCGAGTTTAATATCTCCTCGGCGGAAATCGAGCGACAGGATATGTGGCAGGAAGCCGTTCTTGCCTGCGCTATGATAAGCAATGATCATGACTACACGCAAAGAGCCCTGCAGGCTGTCAAGGATTTCTTGCCTAAACATTGGCCCGACCTGGAAATTCTCGATTATCGTATCGAATTGTTGTAGAAAGAGGCCAGCATGGACCTTCACCTGAAAGACAAGACCGTCCTGATCACCGGCGCCAGCCGCGGGCTCGGTTATGCTACCGCACACCTTCTGGCCGAAGAGGGCGCCCGCGTTGTCATCAACAGCCGCAGTGCAAGTAATTTAGCAGAAGCTGTTCGCAAAATCAAACAGGAAACCCAGGCTCTTGTGTTCGGCCTGCCTGGCGATGTTGCCGATCCCGCTGTTCCTGCCCGGCTGGTCGAGCAGGCAGCGACTTTCTCAGGCGGCTTGGATATCCTGATCACCAACGCCGGAGGTCCGCCGGCAGGTCAGTTTGAGACCTTTGACGACGAGGCATGGCAAAAAGCTGTTGAGCTGTCATTTCTCAGCCAGGTTCGCCTGATCCGCGCCGCCCTGCCCTTTTTACGTACATCCAAGGCTGCCAGCGTGCTGACCATCACATCCATTTCTGTCAAGCAGCCAATCCCAAACCTGGTGCTGTCCAACAGCATCCGCTCGGCTACCATCGGATTGACTAAGTCGCTGGCGCTCGAATTGGGCAAAGACGGTATCCGCTTCAATTCGATCCTACCGGCCTGGGTGGATACCGACCGGGTGGCCAACCTTTCCAGCCAGCGCGCCGAACAAAAAGGGATTTCGATAGAAGAAGAATATGCCAGTCAGGCGCGCGACAGCGCCCTGGGGCGTATTGCTGCGCCTGAAGAATTTGCCAATGCGGCAGTTTTCCTGGTTTCTCCGGCCGCTTCTTATCTCACCGGAGTGATGCTGCAGGTGGATGGCGGCTTATATAAAGCCACCTATTAGCCGGGAACCGGTGGAAATCGGGTAAAATCAGACTGTTTTTATTCAATTTGTCCAGGAGTTTAATGGTGCTATCTCCAAATGAAATCCAGGACCGGCTGGAGCGAATATTACTGCGCGTCCAAAAACCCGGTCGATACGTGGGCGGTGAGCTCAACCAGGTAGTGAAAAACTGGGAAACCGTCGCCACCCATATCGCCCTGATCTTTCCGGATATCTACGACCTTGGATTGCCAAACCTTGGCCTGGCAATCCTGTATGAATCCCTCAACCAGCGTCCGGATGTGCTGGCTGAACGGGCTTACGCTCCCTGGCTGGACATGGAAGCTGCCATGCGCCAGTCCGCTATCCCATTATATTCATTGGAAAGCAAACATGCCCTGCTTGATTTCGATATCATCGGCTTCAGCCTGCCTTACGAGACCTTATTTACCAATGTATTGAACCTGCTCGACCTGGCTGGCATCCCCCTTCAGTCCGCTGAGCGGGATGAACGCTACCCCTTGATCATCGCCGGTGGTCATTCCACGTATAACCCTGAACCGATGTCCTCTTTCATCGACGCCTTCGTGATTGGCGAAGGTGAAGAAGTCATTCATGAGATAGTCGAGGTAGTTCAAGCAGGGAAAATCTCTGGGCAGTCGCGGAAAGGTTTGCTGAACCGGCTGGCCGAGGTCCCCGGGGTGTATGTGCCCTCTCTATACGACGTCTGGTATAACCCAGATGGCACGATTTCTTCCATAGCTAATATATCTACCTCAGCGCCTAAATCGGTCAAAAAACGCATCCTGGGCAAGCTGCCCGCCCCGCCTACTCATTTTATTGTGCCTTCGATTGATGTGGTGCACAACCGGGTTGCGGTGGAAATCATGCGCGGCTGCACGCGCGGCTGCCGGTTTTGCCATGCCGGCATGATCTCTCGACCGGTGCGCGAGCGCAGCGTAGCCGAAATTGTTGAATTTATCCAGCAATCCCTTGACAGCACCGGTTTCGAGGAAATCGCCCTTCTGTCCCTCTCTTCCTCGGATTACAGCCACATCCTGGAGTTAGTCGAAGCTGTCAGCCAGCGTTTCGTCGGCCAGCACCTGTCCATCTCTCTGCCATCCCTGCGGATCGAATCCACCTCAGTTGATCTCTTTGAAAAACTAAGAGGCTCACGCCAGGGTGGCTTTACACTGGCGCCCGAAGCGGCCACCGACCGCATGCGTGAGATCATCAATAAACCTATTTCAGAAGAACAAATGTTGGAAACCGCCCGTGCCATCTACAGCCGCGGCTGGCTGACCATCAAACTGTACTTCATGATCGGTCACCCTTCGGAAACTCTTGAAGACGTCCAAGCGATTGCTGACCTGTGCAAAGCTGTAATCGGCGAAGGCCGTAAGCTCATTGGGCGGCGCGCTAACCTGCATGCCGGTGTGAGTACCTTCGTCCCCAAACCACACACCCCTTTCCAGTGGGTCGCCTGTGACAGCGTGGAAAGCATCTTAGCCAAACAAAGGTTATTGAGGAAAGAATTATCGGGTCCTGGGATCAAGCTTAACTGGACCGACCCCAAAGACAGCCTGTTGGAAGCCTGGCTTTCGCGTGGCGACCGGCGCATGGCGCAGGTCATTTACCTGGCCTGGCAAAAAGGCGCCCGGTTCGATGCCTGGCAAGATCAGGATAACTTCGATGTCTGGCAGGCAGCCTTTACAGAGGCTGGCCTCGACCCGGCTTTTTATTCTCAACGTACCCGTTCCCTGGATGAGGTATTCCCGTGGGACCATATTCACCCGGGCGTCACCAGACACTTCCTGGCTGAGGATTACCGCTGGAGCCTGGAGGGAAAGACGCGCCAGGACTGCCGTGAGCAGTGTTATGCCTGCGGGATCCTGCCCGGTTATATCGAGCTGCGCCGTAGGAACACAGGCGAGCAGTGGAAATGCCCCGAGGTATAAGAAAAAACCATGCAAAGGATCCGCATTTACTATTCCAAGACGCAGACCCTGCGCTATACAGGCAACCTGGATGTGCATAAAATATGGGAACGTACCCTGCGCCGGGCGAGACTACCCCTGGCTTACAGCCAAGGCTTTCACCCGCAGCCCAAGATTAACCAGGCCTGCCCGCTGCCGCTTGGCATGCTAAGCCGGGCGGAAATCGTCGACATCTGGCTGGAGCCCGAGCTACCTCTGGAACAGGTTACTGAACAGTTGTTGAAAAGTATTCCACCAGGGTTCGAGATCGGCCACCTGGAAGCTATCGACCTGCATGAACCGGCGCTTCAGACCAGGGTAGCTGCTTCACGCTACCAGGCGACCATAATTACCCTGCCTGGTGAAAACCGGGTGAGCCTGAAAGAATTGTCAGAAAAAGTGAACGCTATCCTTTCCTCAGCGAACCTTCCTCGCCAATGGCGCGAAAAAACCTATGACCTGCGCCCTTACATCCAGGAATTAGAAATCATCAGTCCTGACGAAAAAGGACAGCCGGTCCTGCTGATGCAGTTATCAGCGCGCCAAGGCGCTACCGGACGCCCGGAAGAGGTCCTGTCAGGCATGGGCTTCGATCCATCTTCCACCCGCATCGAGCGAGTCGGATTGGTGTTTTTAAGTTAGAATATAGAAATGAACCTTCCGATGGCAGCCCCCGAGAAAATAAATATCTTCTCAACCACAAGCAAGCTTAGCAGAAAAAATTCCTGGGACCACATCCAGGCGCGCTGGGGAATTCGTCGCGGGCGCCACCGGGTTACGCCAGGTTTGTATGCCCTGGGAAACCCTCAACCCACCGCGCCGGTCTTTGTAACCGCCAACTACACGCTTAGCTTTGATACCCTGCGCAGCGCTTTGGTTGAAATGGACGCATACATCCTCGTCCTGGATACTCAAGGAATCAATGTCTGGTGCGCCGCCGGTAAAGGCACTTTCGGAACCGCAGAATTGGTTAACCGTATCGAGGTTTGCCGTCTGAAAGAAGTGGTCACTTCCTGGCTATTAATCCTGCCCCAATTGGGCGCTCCTGGGGTAGCAGCGCATGAGGTGAAGAAACGCACCGGTTTCCGCATCGAATATGGGCCAATCCGGGCAGAAGACCTGCCAGAGTATCTGAAGACTCACCAGGCCAGCCAGGCAATGCGCTCCGTGCGTTTCAACCTCAAGGATCGGATAACACTCATCCCGGTTGAATTGGTACACGTACTGATTCCACTTATTATCGCCGGGGTGGTCATGTATTTTCTGGGAGGATTGCTGCCCGCCCTGGCTACCCTCCTAGCGATTTTTACTGGTGTGGCGATTTTTCCAATCGTTCTGCCCTGGCTGCCGACCCGCGATTTCAGCAGCAAAGGTTGGATCCTAGGCATGCTGGTCACCTTGCCATTTACACTCGCTATTCTGTTCAGAGGCGCCGCGCCTGTCTGGTGGCTGCAAGTGGGGATGGCCCTGGCGCTGCAGTTAGCGCTGCCGGTTGTTACCGCGTTCATCGCGCTCAACTTTACCGGCTCAACTCCATTCACTTCACGCAGTGGGGTTAAGAAAGAGATTTTTGCCTATATTCCATTAATGGCGGGCCTGTTTGGCGGCGGGATTCTACTGGCCCTGGGCGCAATCCTGGTTCACAACCTGGGGAGGATGTGATGTTTAATTCTTATGTAGAAACCAGTTTACACTACCAACCCACGAAGTGTATAAATTGTGAAATCTGCCTGGACGTTTGCCCGCATGGGGTATTTATCCCTGGGAAAAAGGCCGTCCAACTGGCCAAACCGTGGGAATGCATGGAATGCGGCGCCTGCCAGCTCAACTGTCCCACTTCCGCCATTAGTGTAGATAGCGGAGTTGGATGCGCGGCCGCCATGATCAGTGCCGCGTTGCGGGGAAAGAAGTTGGATCAAAAAGTAGAATGTACCTGAGAAGAGACATCCCAGACGCGTGGCGCCTGCTAAGTCCGAGTACAACTCTCACCATACACTTAATTGACTTCTAATCTTCATTGTGATATTAATAACGATGTAAACTATCCTATTTCTAGAGGGAAGAATGAAAAATTTCAAATTAAGAATTATCACAACGGTTTCAATATTTCTTCTGGCTGCTGTCATCCTGGCAGCTTGTGGTGGAGGAGGCGGATCCTCCGGTGCTACGACCGTAAATCTCACCCTGACCGATTTTAAAATCGATTCGTCGCTGACGACTTTTAAAGTGGGCGTTCCCTATCACTTTGTGGTTAAGAATACCGCTGCTATGCCTCACGAAGTCTGGATTGACCCCGTCGATGCAAGCCTTACTGCTGATACAGCCAAGTCTAAAGCGTTGGCAGGCTTAGGGCCAGACGTTCTGGTAGCTGGAGCCACCCAGTCTTTTGATTACACTTTCACCCAGGCCTATTCGTCAGGCTCTTTGGAATTTGCCTGCCATTTACCTGGCCATTATGAAGCAGGTATGCACACGGCGATAGTCGTCCAATAAATAACTTTCCAAAAAAGGGTGGGGCCAATGACCGGTCGCAAATTGGCGGGGTTCACGATTGGGCTGTTGGGTACCTTTTGTCTGGCCGGTTGCTCGGGTACGTCGTCGATTTTATTTCCGGCGTCGCCCAATGCCCGGGCAACCGCCCAGCTTTTCAATTTCGTATTTATCATCGAGGCGATCGTTTTTGTGATCGTCGAAACTGCTTTGATTTATGCGGTGATACATTTCAGCCGTAAACAAGGCAGTGGACTGCCGAAACAGATTGAGGGTAATCTGACCTTTGAAATCATCTGGACTGTCATCCCGTCGATTATTTTAGCGCTCATTTTCTTTGTTTCCCTGGGTACGCTGCGCACCGTAACCTCCTCCCCGCCGCCGTCATCCTTGACGAGCGCTCCGATCCAGGTGAAAGTTATCGGGCACCAATGGTTTTGGGAATTCGATTATCCCGAGCTTAATATTGTGACCGCCAACCAACTGGTCGTTCCAATTAACACCCTGGTAAATGTCGATGTTCAAAGCGTCGATGTCATCCACAGTTATTGGGTGCCGGAGTTGGGCGGAAAAATCGACGCCATCCCGGGCATCACCAACCAGACCCGCTTCCAGGCGGAAAAGATTGGCACCTTTACCGGGCAGTGTGCCGAATTCTGTGGCGCCGATCATGCTCAGATGCGCTTGACGGTCGTCGTTAAAACTCCTGAGGAGTACGCCGCCTGGGTCAAAAGCCAGCAGGCGCCCGTTCCGCTGCTGTCCGGTGACGCTTCTTTGGGGGAACAGGTTTTTATGAATGGGGCATGCATTGGCTGCCATACGATCGACGGTACCAAAGCCCAGGGAAAGGTCGGGCCGAACCTGACCCACTTCGCCAGCCGCGACCTCTTTGCCGGATCCATCCTCGCCAACACGCCGGATAACCTCAAACAATGGCTGGCTGATTCTCAGGCGATCAAAATGGGCAGCTTGATGCCAAATCTGCACCTGCCAAGCAATAATATCAAGCTGTTAGTTTCATTTCTGGAAAGTCTTAAATAACAATCAGGGAATTTGGGTGGGATTATGACAACTTCGCAGGGCACAATCGCCTTACCTCAACCATCGCCGACCGGCATTGTCAGATGGTTAACTACGACCAACCATAAGGACATCGGCATCCTCTATATGACGACGGCGTTTTTCTTTTTCCTGATCGGGGGAATGGAAGCGCTGACCATGCGCCTGCAATTGGGGGCTCCGGAAAACACCCTCCTCACCGCCCAGGCCTACAACCAGGTTTTTACCATGCACGGCACGACTATGATCTTCCTGTTTGCCATGCCGCTCCTGGTTGGTTTTGGCAACTACCTGGTGCCGCTGATGATCGGGGCGCGCGATATGGCTTTCCCACGCCTCAACGCCCTCAGCTACTGGCTGCTGCTGGCGGGCGGACTGGTCCTTTACAGCTCCTTTGCCTTGGGCGGCGCCCCGGCTGATGGCTGGTTTGCCTATGCGCCCTTGACCATCTCACAGTATTCACCAACTCATGGAATGGATTTCTGGGCGTTGGGGATTCTTCTGGCCGGGATCGGTTCAACGGTAGGAGCCATCAATTTCATCGTTACAATATTAAACATGCGCGCCCCTGGGATGAGGCTCTTGCGCATGCCACAATTTGTCTGGCAGATGCTCGTCACCGTCTTCCTGATGGTATTCGCTATCCCCAGCCTGACCGTCGATGCAATTTTACTGTTTTTGCAACGCAACTTCGGCGCAGTATTTTTCTCGGCTGCTCAAGGAGGGTCAGTCCTGCTCTGGCAGCACTTGTTCTGGTTCTTCGGCCACCCGGAAGTCTACATTCTTATCTTGCCCGCCTTTGGGATCATTTCCGAGATAGTCCCGACTTTTTCTAAAAAGCCTATTTTTGGCTATGCGGCCCTCGTCTATGCCGGGATCGCCATTGGGTTCCTGGGTTTTACCGTGTGGGCGCATCACATGTTCGCTGTGGGAATGTCGCCGCTGGCAGATGCAGTCTTTTCACTCGACAGTATGATCATCGCCGTGCCGACCAGTATTAAAGTCTTCAACTGGATCGCCACCCTATGGGGTGGAAAACTCAACCTGAAAGCTCCCCTTTTATTCGCAGCAGGTTTTATCGCCCTTTTTATCATCGGTGGGTTTAGTGGTATCTCCCTGGCAACCGTTCCGATTGATTTTCAAGTCGAAGATACCTTTTTTGTGGTAGGCCACTTCCATTACGTTTTATTCGGCGGAACGGTCTTTGCATTATTCGGTGGTTTTTATTACTGGCTGCCGAAAATTACTGGGCGCTTATTAAGTGAGAAATTGGCCAGGTGGCATTTCGGGCTAATGTTTGTGGGTATGAACCTGACCTATTTCCCCATGTACATTCTGGGCCTTTCCGGTATGCCCCGGCGGGTTTTCACCTACAGTATGGCTCAGGGCTGGGGAACCTTGAACCTGATCTCGACCATTGGCGCCTTCACCATTGCCACCTCTGTGCTGATCTTCCTGATAAACTTCTTCACCAGCCAGCGCAAAGGTGAAAAAGCCGGCAATGATCCCTGGGACGGGCAATCCCTGGAATGGACGGTTTCCTCTCCGCCACCGGCTTATAATTTCGCTCACATCCCTGTCGTGTCCAGCCGCCGTGCCTTCTGGGATCAGAAATATCCCCCGGCCGGGAGCCAGCCGGCAGCCAGGGTCGAAGTGGAAAAATTCAGCGCGAGAGCGCCTTTCCGAAGGATCCTTCTACCCGATCATCGTTGCCCTCGGTTTGTTCATCGCCGCTTTTGGCATGATCTTTTCCTTCTGGGTTGTGATCCCGGGTGTTGCCGTGGTATTTTACGGGATTATTGGCTGGTTCCGTGAGCACTTTTAGGAAGTAAACCGAGGAAGAATGAGCCAGGAAAGTACCGCCTCCTTAGAAATTACTTCGATGGGTGTAGATAACCGAAAACTCGGCGTATGGGTATGGCTAGGGTCGGAAGCGGTTTTCTTCTCTGCGCTCATCATTGTTTACATTGTCATGCGCAATAATAGCGTCAGCGGTCCTTTCCCACGCGAAACTCTTAACGTCAGCCTGACCGCAATCAACACATTTATTCTGATCTGTAGCAGCCTGACCATGGTCACTGCCCTGTCTGCCATCCAGACCGGCAGCCAGCGTGGTTTGTGGCGCTGGCTGGTTGTCACTATGGCTCTCGGTCTGGCCTTCCTGACCGGCCAGGCAATCGAATTCACCTCGCTGGCCCACCAGGGCCTTTCGCTCAGCAGTAACCTTTTTGGTGGGACTTTCTTTACCCTGACCGGCTTCCACGGGGCGCATGTGCTCATCGGCGTGATTTGGATTGGTTTTGTGGTGGCGCGTGCTTTACGCGGCGGCTATACCCAATCCAACCATTTGATGGTTGAGCTGGCCGGCCTGTATTGGCACTTTGTCGACCTGGTATGGATCATCATCTTCACCATCGTCTATCTAATCTGACGAGATGGCAGAGTTCCTGCATTCGTGTCAGGTTTGTAGGGTTCTTATCGGAGGGATTATGTCCGATGATACAAAAATCGAAACGAAAAAAAGTTCGCGGAGAACTTATCTTGTTGTTTTCGGCGCCCTGGCTTTATTGACTGCCCTGGAAGTTACGGTAACTCACCTGCCTATTCCACGCATTCCAGTGCTGATTCCGTTAGCCTTGATCAAAGCCAGCCTGGTGGCGCTTTTCTATATGCATTTGAGATTTGACCGGAAGGTCTTTAGCGTGGTTTTTGTGATGGGATTACTTATGGGAGTTGGCCTGATCCTGTCCTTGATCGCCCTGTTTGCGCCATCACTGCTGGATATCAGGTAAAACATCTTGCAACTTGGATTGGTTTTGTGGGAGGTTACTGGCGTGGCGCAGGATTGGTTGAAGATATTGGGCATGTGGAGCTGGGAGCCCAGCATTCTTATCGGGCTTGCATGCTTTCTGGCCGCCTACCTGGCTGTGATTGGTCCTTTTCGGAATTGATTTAAGTATTCTTTGCCAGTTAATCGGCCTCAGATAATTTGGTTCATCCTGGGTGTTTTTTTCATTTTCCTGGCCTTGTGTTCTCCTTTGGATGATCTTAGTGATGATTATCTCTTCTCGGCTCACATGCTGCAACATGCCATCCTTATCATTATCGTGCCTCCTTTTCTATTACTCGGTACTCCGGGGTGGCTTATTGATTTATGTGTCCACCATCCGATGGCGCTCCGTGTCGCCAGGTTTTTCACAAATCCGATAAGCGCTTATTTCATTTTTAATGGCATATTTTCTGTCTGGCATTTTCCTGCATTCTATGAGGCCGCTCTAGGCAATCAAACTGTCCATATTTTTGAACATTTATGTTTTATGGTCACAGGTGTGTTGAACTGGTGGCCAATTTTGAGCTCGTCCACTAAGTTACCGCGGATTTCTTATCCTGCCCAGATGTTATACCTCTTCCTGGAAAGCATTCCTTCCACAATTCTTGGCGCTCTTATTGTATTTTCACCAACTATCCTTTATCCTTTCTACGAAAATGCCCCGAGAATATTAGGGATTAGCGTTTCAACCGACCAGCAGATTGCCGGTTTGATTATGGCCATGCCGGCCGGTATGGTCTACCTGGTGGCCCTGACAGTGATTTTCTTTACCTGGTCGAACAAAGAGCAACAAGGATTTTTGAAACAATCCGCTTGATGTATCTGGTGAGAAATTACGAAAAAAAGCTATTCTGGTTGAAGACCACCAGATGTAAGTTGTATAATGCATTCACATAATAGAAGGGACATCTAATGGGCATACCACTTTGCATATTTTTTGGTTTCGTCCCGATGTTTATTTTTGCCTGGTTCGTCTATTGGCTGGACCGTTACGAAAAAGAGCCGGCCCTCCTGCTGGGTGGTGTTTTCATCTGGGGCGCCGTGGTAGCCTCTGGGGCAGCCTTCCTGATCAATACCGTATTGGGCTTAGGCATCTACCTGGCAACCGGTTCGCAAGGCGCAGCAGAGTTTTCCACCGGGTCTTTTATTGCCCCAATCGTTGAAGAGAGTTCTAAAGGGTTTCGCCGTATTGCTGGTCTTCCTGGTCTTCCGCCGCGAATTCGATTCGGTCCTGGATGGAATGATCTATGCCGCCGTGGCCGCCCTCGGCTTCGCCGCCACGGAAAACGCTTATTATATCTACACACTCGGTTTCCAAGCAAATGGTTATACCGGATTATTCGGAATGGTCTTTATCCGGGTTATCCTGGTCGGGTGGCAGCATCCCTTTTACACAGCCTTTACCGGGATCGGGCTGGCGATCGCCCGCCTGAATCGGAATCTCTTGCTCAAATTAACTGCCCCGATCCTGGGTTGGTTTGGAGCAGTTTTTACCCACAGCTTCCACAACACCATCACTTCGATCATTTCCGGGCCGAGCGCCCTGGTAGTTGGCGCCTTTTTTGATTGGAGCGGCTGGCTGATTATGTTCATCTTTGCTCTGTGGATGCTCCGGCGCGACAAGCAATTGATGGTGAAATATCTATGGGATGAGGTAGCCCTTGGGTCTATGACAACTGAGCAGTACCGCGTGGCGTGTTCGGCCGCCGCCCAGGGTAAAGCGCGCTTTTTAGCGCTTAATAGCGGCCATTACCAGGCCACTAACCGTTTTTATCAATTATGCGGTGAACTGGCCCACAAGAAAAATGAGTTGATTAACCTGGGTGATGAAGGAAGAAATACCGCGTTGGTTTCCAGGATGAGGGAAGAGATGAAAAAACTATTGCCCTCCATGTCGTAAATAATAGCAGGTTCCCTGGGAATAGCCGTGGTGAACTCCCAGATTTGTGGTTGGTAGTATGCGTACGCACGCTAACAACCACAAATCTGGGACCTTCCACGGTAAGTCCCAATGAACCTAATTGCAAGCGCCCATTTCTCATGGTAAAATATTTATAGTTGGATACGTCCCTGTAGCTCAGTGGATAGAGCGTTGGCCTCCGGAGTCAAAAACGGGAGTTCGAGTCCCCCCAGGGACGCCAGTCATTAAAAAGATCGGGCTGAATTGTCAGCCCGATCTTTTTAGTAATTTTATCCGCCCAGATTGGCGCCAATTATACGGCCGATGCCAAAAGTAATCGCGGCTGCCAGCAAGCTGAAAATAACCATTCTCGCCCCGGAGTAAAGAGCCGATCGTCCAGTGAACAATGAAATGACTGCCCCGAGAATAAATAACGCTACCGCGCTCAAACTAATGCTGACTAACACGGCTGTAGAACCTGAGGAGAAAATAAAAGGCGAGACCGGAATAATGGCTCCAAGGGCAAACAGGCCAAAAGAGGCGAACGCAGCTTCCCAGGCTGAACCGCCCAATTCATCCGGATTAACACCCAGTTCTTCACGCGCCAGGGTCTGAATGGCATATTCCTGGTTGGTCATGATCTGTCCGGCCAGGATGCTGGCCTGGTCAGGTTTCAACCCGCGCGCTTCGTAGATCAGCGCCAGCTCTTCGGCTTCTTCCTGGGGATGGCTTTCGATTTCACCGGTTTCGATCTTGATCTGGTTAGCATACAGCTCGCGCGAACTCTGCACCGACAGCCATTCTCCCAGGGCCATCGAACAAGAGCCCGCCAGCAAACCGGCGATGCCGGTGATCAAGATCGACCTCCCCGAAAGAGCTGCCCCGGCCACGCCCATCACCAGGCTCAGGTTTGACACCAACCCATCGTTGGCGCCCAGGACGGCAGCGCGCAAGGCATTTCCCCCGCCTGCCGCGGTGGCGACCTTCCAGCACAGCCAGCGTCCCCCCTTCAAACCCGCCGCGCATAGTCCTGACAATTTGCCCGATTAAGAAAGCATGCGATTTTTCGTCAGCCGCCATGCCTCGGGGCGCATCCGACTGCTGGCTATACGACCTGGAGCCCGTCTGTTCCATCGACTGCATCCCAGATAAAATAGCACCTGGGCCAAACCACTTCGCCATTTGGATCATAAAACGGGTGCGGAAAACCGGTTGGAATTCGGGAATGCTTTCACCCCCTTTTTCCAGCTCCGTTTCCCATTTCTCGGCGTGGCGCAGTTCAACTCCTACCATGCGATGATAGATTTCCGCGATCCGTTCATCTTTTTCGATTTGGCTTAGCGCTTCATACAGCATAGCGCTGTTACGTTCATCATTCCAATTATGTAAAATTCGTTCCCGTTCACTGGCGTCCATCTACACCCTCCCAATAATTAATTTAGATATCCCTTATTTTAACGGGGTTACCCAGAAAATCCTTCGTTTTAAGAATTCTGCAGAAAATGAATATATCAATAATTACTCTAGCAATGCAGGTCAGCCAACTAATTACTACCCTGATGCTTAGAATGAAGAGTTATTTGACCGTATCTCATTTCATTATAATCATCTCGCCGGATAATTCCATGGTTTTTATACAAATCTTGCAAAACTATTATTTTCTGTTAATGTAATCCCGGTAGAATTAACCTCGATGAATAATTGGAGGATCGTCCTATGATGTTTCCATTTTTTAGTGGCTATGGGCTATATTTCCTTTTCAGCCTGCCAGCTTTATTACTGGGGCTGTGGGCACAAATGAAAGTTAAATCGACATTCAACCGTTATTCACGGGTGCGCAGTTTCCTGGGCCTGACTGGCGCAGAGGTCGCCAGGCGGATGCTGAACACAAACGGTTTGTACAACGTGCAGGTTGAAGAAGTAAATGGGTTCTTAAGCGACCACTACGACCCGGCAAAAAAGGTGCTGCGGCTCAGCCGGGACATCTACCGGGGAAATTCCATTGCTTCAGCAGGGGTGGCCGCCCATGAAGCCGGTCATGCCCTGCAAGATCAGAGCGGTTACATGGCTTTGCGGGTGCGCTCTTTCATGGTGCCCTCGGTTCAGATCGGAAGCTGGCTGGGCCCGATCATTTTTTTCATCGGCTTGTTGTTGGCTTCTCCCTTAGGGACAAACCTGGCCTGGGCCGGGCTCGTTCTATTCGCGGCCACTGCTCTGTTTTCAGTCGTGACCCTGCCGGTCGAAATTGACGCTTCTAATCGCGCCAAAGCCTGGTTGGCGAACAGCGGCGTTATATACCAGCAAGAAATGGCGGGGGTTAGAAGTGTTCTGGATGCAGCAGCATTGACTTACGTGGCAGCCGCTATCCAGGCAATTTCTACCGTCCTGTATTACGCTTTCATCTTACTCGGCCGGCCGAGACGCAGTTGATTGAGCCGTAACTCCGATTAAAACGGACGGAGCCTGAAAGCCAGGCTCCGTTTTCAATTTCAATCCACACTTCAGGCCCTCTGGCCCACAACCGCCGGCGCCATCTTGCCGACCTGTTGGCGCAGGCGCGCCGGGCGTACCATCATGGTCTGGCGGGCAGGCACCATTCCGTACCTGGAAGCCCCCAGGTAAAGGATTTCCAGGATTAGCTCACGGTAGGAAATTCCGTCTGCATTGGCAATCACACATAAGTCGCTGAAGTCGGGAGTCATACCCGGGAGGGTATTGATCTCGAGCAAACGCGGCTTTCCGTCAGCGCTCAGGCGAAAATCGATTCGCGAAATGTCCAGCGCGCCGATAGCCTGATGCCCGCGAATTGCCAGGTTATTGAGATGTTCAGCCATGGCTGGCTCAATATTGGCAGGGCAGTAAATCTCCGGCATGCCTTCTTCACCGTAATTTTTAGTTTTTGCAGCATGCCCATACACGCCAGGGGTCACAGAGTAGGAACTTTCCACTTCGAGGATCGGGAAACGATGGAACCCATCTCTACGGTAGAGTTCGGGATGGTAAGCGAAAAGGGCCGCATCCTGCCGCCCGAGGACAGCCACGGTGAATTCCCGCCCAGGCATGTATTCTTCTACCAGGGCTGGCTGGCGATATTCCTGGATGACCCAGCGGATACGCCTGCGCAATTCAGCCTCACTGTGTACGATTGCCCCTTCATCCATACCCATCCCTGTCCCCTCACGGGCGGGTTTGACAAACATCGGAAAAGACAGGCTGCGAGAAAGCGGTTCATACCCGTTATTGAATTCCTGGAAATCAGCCGTTGGCAGCCCTTGCTGGCGCCAGATACGCTTGGTCATGGTTTTATCCAGGCCTATGGCATTGGCCAGCACACGCGAAGCTGTGTAGGGGATCTGCAGCATCTCCAAGAGAGCCGGAACCTGCGCCTCACGTGCATCACCGGTCAGACCTTCGGCCATATTAAACAAAGGTCCGGATGGATCTCGCGCAGAGCATAAGGTAAATTAGTGTCGGCTGGGAGGAGAAATACTGAATGACCGTCTGACTCGATCGATGTCATTATCGCATCGATCGTTTCCTTAGGGTCAAATTCCGCGCCAGCATCGGCAGGTGCATCCATGGGTAGCGACGATTCCCCCTTGACGTTGGCGATAACCGCTACCCGCCAGGGCCGCGCTGGACGCGGGTAACTACTGGGAGGCTTGTCGTTTTCGACAGCCTCCTGTTCTTTGGGCACAGTCAGATCAGATATATCGTTCATTCTATACCTCTTTTTTTTTAGGTATTGACATCTTTGCAGGTGTTCATTGCAGGTCAGACTTACAGCCTCATAGTATAAAGACTCTTGATTAAAAATACAAGTGGATTCCGAGCCAATTTTTGACCAATTTTCCAACAATCATGAGCTTCTTCGAACTGAGGCCGGATGATTTCTGTTATTCAAACAGTCAACGCTCATAAATTCGTTCTCCTTGCCGGTTGGATTTATGAGTAAATGGACCAGTTCATAGAAATCCGAAATCAAATAATCCGGGCGTGCTTCATGCAACGACACGGCATTAAAGGCATTTACTCTACCTACCGAAAGGATTCCAACGTTCTTAGCTACCTGGATATCGTGCTGAGAGTCCCCGACGGACATTGAATTGCACTCAAACTCCTCTCGACTTAAAGAAAGCCTCTCGCGCAGGATGCGGAAATGCGTTTCGCCTTTACTCAGTCCCAGGGCAAGATCGGTTCCCATCCATAATCGGAAATACGGCATTATCCCAGTTTGGGCCAATCTTCTTTGGACAATATCTGGAGCGTTTCCAGAACAAACTACCAGGATATAACCGCCTTCCCTAAACCGTTGGAGAGCTGGAAGCACATCCGGAAACAGAGTCGGATCGAATTGACGGATCCTGGAATAGAAATCCTCCACATTTTCATCTACCTTATGTAATCCTCCGATATTTTGCATCTGGAGCACATGTTCAAACTGGTGGCCAAGCGGATTGCCTGACATGCGATAGTAAGCCTGCCGGCTAATCTCTTCAGCAACCTCATATTGCTCGTGTAGGATCTGGGCGAAGACGGTCGCATGCAACTGCATCGAATCCAGGAGGGTGCCATCCAGGTCAAAAATGAGCAATCCTTTATTTTTCATTCCACACCATTTTACTTTATTACATCTTCCTTGGTTCATTGGGATTTGCCTTGGAAGGTTCCCGGATTTGGGGTTGTCATGACAACCCCAAATCCGGGAATTCACCACGCAGATTCCCAAAGAACATCTTCCCCAAAAGAACATCTTCCT
>CAWFZT010000014.1:0-33049 GCA_963820415.1 uncultured Chloroflexia bacterium
AGACCACTTACCGCCGGGTGGATCGTTACCGGAGGCCGGAACGCGCCGATTTAAGCAGCCCTTCCAGGGTCGATACAATGATATTTTTCCTCAGGATCACCAGATTGTGATCGGAAATGCCAAATGGCGAGGAGACAACCTCTTTCTTTCAACCTGAATTTACTAGCGCTTTGGGATCGGCGCGTAAATAATAAGTGCGGAAGGCAGCGGTTTCTTGCAATAAAAAGCGTATAGCGTCATCCAGGGCGGATGCCCGGTTGGGATCGGACTGGCCACCTTCAACCAACCGGATAGTCAAATTGCCAACAGTGATTGGGTGGACGAAACCCCGCGACGCCAACCAGTCCAGTCCGCGCTGTACGGCAGCTTCACGCTGGCAAAGAGCGGCTGCCAGTTCGCTGACCGTGACCGTTCCCTGGCGATTCTTAAGTGAAAAACGGACCAGACCAGCCAACCGTTTCAAGAACTCGGCTGGTTGGTCGCTCCCAGGATTTACGCTGAAAAGCGCTACCCGGCGCGGGATCACAGTCCGAATGGCCTCCTGTAGCTCCTGGCGACCGGGCGGAATACTCCAAACGACCAGCGTCCCGGCGATCTGAAGATGAAAGCGATCGACGCCGGTTTTTCCGGGCGCCTGTTCTCCTTCGCTCCAGATTACCAGATCCTTCTCCTGTTGAAGAAGTTGCAGGGCTGCCAGAGGATTTTCCAAACTGCGGTAATCCAGGACCTCGATGGACTGGGTAACCAGGTCAGTCAGGGTACCCTCGACCGGGCGAGCGTCGATCCACTCGACCTGGACTTCAGGCTGGCCGCGGTAGTTGCTGGAGCGCATCGAGTATGCCAGATCGAACGGCCCTTCGGGCAGATCCGCTCCGGCGCCTAGCCACCAGATCACCCGTTGTGAAACGCCTAAGCGGTCTTCTACGATGAGCTGGAGGTGCTCGCCCGTTTTCCCGACGAATGATTTGCTTTTTAAGGTCAAGTTACGGGCAGCCAGGATCAGGGAAGGGTTTCCTGGACCAAATGGGGCCAATCGTTCCAAGTCTTCGACCAGTTCAAATGAAATATCTTCCAGGTTAAGATAGGTGTCCACCGGCAGCTCGAAGGCCGGCATTTCACCTTTAATGGCTGCTTCGATCGTGCGACCCAATCCGCGCCGGAAATTGGGGATTTGCTGAGGGTCGATGCTGAACCCGGCGGCCATCGGATGACCGCCAAAGCCCAGCAAATATTGCTGGTTGGAAGCGATAGCGCTGGTTATATTGATGCCTTCGATGGAACGCGCTGAAGCCCGCCCGGCCTGCCCAGGAGGAGCTGCTATCAAAACGACCGGACGGTGGTACAGCTCAACCAGGCGGCTGGCAACGATGCCGATCACGCCTGCCGGCCATTGGGGATGGCTGAGTACCAACACCGGGGCGTCGAGCAAGCTGTGGTCGCGTTCTATCAGGGCCTGGGCGCCCTGGAAGACCTGCTCGCAGAGTAGTTTGCGTTTTCCATTTAAACCTTCCAGAAAGATAGCCATGCGCTGTAAAAGTTGGGGATCTTTCGAAGAAAGGAATTCGACCATAGGGTTGGCATCGTCCAGCCGCCCGATAGAGTTAAGGCGTGGGGCCAGGACGAAGCTGATATGTTCTTCGGTCAAGAAGGTTTCTTTTACTTCAGCCTGTTCCAGGATGGTCTTGATGGCAGGGCGGGTTTGTTCCCTGAGTAGGGCCAGGCCGCGCTGCACCAGGTAGCGGCAGTCGCCGGTCAACAACGCCAGATCAGCCACCGTGCCCAGCGCTACCAGGTCGACGAATTGGACGGCCTCGCCAAGACGGCCGGCGCGCCGGAACAATTCTTCGATCAGCTTGAACGCGCATCCTACACCGCACAACGGTCTGAGCGAGTGAAGTGAAGGCAGCCGCTGGGGATTGACTACTGCCAAAGCGCCAGGAAGTTCTGGCGGCAAGGTGTGGTGGTCGGTGATGATAGTATCCACGCCTTGTCGCTGGGCGTAATCCACCGCCGGGTGAGCAGAGATGCCAGTGTCGCAGGTGAGTAGGAGCTGAACACCGCCCTGGAGAAACGTTTGCAGAAATTCCAGATTTACTCCGTGCGATTCACGTTCGCGGACCGGGAGGTGGTAGACCACATTCCCCCCCAACTGGCGCAACCCATCTACCAGCACGGTGGTGGCGGTCTGACCATCCACATCGAAATCACCCCAGACCCCGATCTTCTCACCGGTGTGGAGGGCAGCATGTAGCCGATCAGCCGCTTTTTCAAGGTCAGGAAGGTCGGTGGATAGGGAAGGCGTATACCGGACGGGATCGAAGAAGGCGTTGGCCTGTTCAAGATGCGTGATTCCACGACGTACAAGAGCTTCAGCCACCATGGGATGCTTGCCGAACGCTTTCTCGATATCGGGCGGTAGAATGACCGGCTCAGGCTCTATCCAGCGGTGAGGGCTTTCTTTCAATATTCGATCTCCCCGATCTGTTCGAAATCCAGGTCCAACGGCCGGTCTGAACTGGCGAAGGTTTCCTCTTCCCGGTCCTGGTAGGCGCCGGCGCTTATACCACGATTGCACAACGAGCGATAGATACAATACTGGCACAATTTTTCATTAGGAGTAAGCAAGAAGCTGCCTTTTGCATGCCCCAGGATTTCTTTTATCAACCCTTCCAGGTAGGCTCGATCTTCCCGATATTGGTTGGTCGAATAGTCGAAATGCTCGGGGTGCTCTGGTTCTTCAGCGAACCAATAGGTCATCTGCACCTGTTCAGGTGGGACAGGATTTCCGCCATTCAACCTGGCGCCGGCTTCAACCAGCAGAAATGGATAAAGGCGCGTCTGCATCCGCTCCTGTAGGGTGTGCCTGGCAGGGCGGTGCAGCGAAGTTTTCCAATCCAGGATCGCGGCTCGCTTACCAGGGTCGACAACCAGCAGGTCGTACTTGGCCAGGAGTTGGAAACCGGCAAAAGGAGCCGAAAGGCTGAATTCCGCCAGGGGGTCAGGAGGCAGATCGTTCAGGGGGGAATACTTGAGAAAGTTTTCCCACCAACGCCCCAGGTCCACATCGTCAATCTGATCGGAAAGCTGTTCAGCCGGCAATCCAACCAGCCGCTGGTGGACAAGCTGGTGGAACAGGTAGCCGCGGCGCATGTATTTTTCCTGTTCCAGTACCGGTTCAGTTTGCAAGGCCGGCCATTCCTGCCGCAGGACATAACGCAGTTCAAAACGGCGTGGGCAGTCCAGGTAATCCTGCAGGTTCGATTGGGTAAATTGAAAGATTGGCGTCAGCATTATGTACCAAATCCCTTTTCTTGCAGAGCCTGAAGCGGCAGCGCCGGTACACTTTCGCCCCGGCGGCTTTTGCCAGTGTTCCAGGTGATGATTAACTCTTTCTTGGCCCGGGTAATCCCTACGTATAAGAGGCGCAAGCGTTCGCTGCAGTAATCCAGGCGGGCTTCATGCGTGGCCTGCCCTTCTTCCAGGTAAACGCCTGGCATGTCGCCTGTAATAAGGGCAGTTAATTTTGCCAGGGCTTCAGCAGGCAGGTTGAGCTGATTGCGAACGAACCACCTTTCAGAAATATAAGTGTCGTGAGGCTGGGCGGATGGAAAGTCATAGTTGCTTACCGAGAGCAGGTAAACCCGTTCCCATTCCAGCCCTTTGGCTTTGTGGATTGTGGCGACGACCACCTTACCGCGATGTTTGTCTGGGTCGAAACCGGTCTCCTCTTCGCCAAATCCAATGAATTTTCGCTCATTGCGGGCGATCGTGTTCAATTCCTCGGCAAATTCCTTGAGATTCCAATCCGGATGGACCTGGGAAGTATGCTCGAGCAGCAAGGCCAGCTTGTGCGCCAGAGCCAGGTCAGCCGGCAAGGAGAACAGATCTTGAGCAATGGTCAGAACCAATTGGTCGCCGGGAAGGAGCGTCGCCGCCTGCCAGCGGTTGACCAACCGGCGCAGCCATTCCAGCTCCTGAATGAGCGGGTCGGGATAGCCTTCTACGACCAGTTCTTCCAGCCAATTTGCCACCGGACGTGGCCAGAGGAATTCCTCAAGGCGCGTACATAGGCGCAGCTTTTCGCCAACTTGCTGTACCAGTTGGCGCAGGTCAACCTGTTTTTTTTCTACCGGCCGCAGAGCGCGATATAAGGACGAAAGCTTGGAAGCCGAGGCTGGGTCTGCCAGGCTGCGCAGGATCAATGCCAGCAGGCTGGCTGTTTGCCTGGTGGAAAGGCTGCTGCCCAATAATTCAATGAAATCCAGGTCATTTTTCTTTAATTCATCGACAAGTTTTGCGCCGCGCTCGTTGCGCGGAACCAGGACAGCCACAGTACCGTCTGGATGATCAGGCAGCCAGCGTTTGATAGATTTCACCACTGTCTGCAATTCTTCCTCGGGGGTGAAACGGGTGCTGACCAGGTGAATGCCTTGCGGGTTGTCAGGTGGATTAGGCTGCGGGTCGCCCACTGGGGTAGGTTCGATCAGAGGAACATCCAGGGCTTGGCGCAGTTCTTCTACCGGGTGTTCGAAGTGAGTCCAATCGATCAGTGTGTTAGCCAGGCGTATAATGCTGATAGTCGAACGGCCTGAATTGGGCAGGGCGCAGCGTTCGAACTCCAGGCTCGTCAAGGAAGTTGCGCAGGTACTGTGGGCTGGCGGTGGTGAAAGTTTCATAGATGGCCTGGTTGGGGTCTCCCACGCGCACCCAGTTGCCATCTTCGCCGGTTAATTTCCTCAGGATTTCTTCCTGCAGCCGGCTCGAAATCCTGGGCTTCGTCTTCGAGGATGTAAGGCCAGCGGTAATGCAGACGGGCCAGGTAATCCGAATCGGTGTTGATTGCCTGCAGCGCCAGCCTGATCAGGTCGTCAAAATCGAGCGCCGAGCGATAATTTAAGGCCCTCTGGTAGTCAGTAAAGACTTCGATGCCCATATTTAACAAGGAGTCAGGCCCCCCGGCGTCATCCAGCTTTTTTCTCAAATCGGCAGGTGTTACCTGAAAGTCTTTGGCTTTACGGATCATACTGCCGGCCAGGTCCACCACCAGGGTTGGCCACTGGTCCCGATAAACCTGGTCAGGTTCGATATCTGGGTTGGCATATTCGTTGATAAAATCGGGGTGACCGCGCAGCCAGGTCGCTACTGTGCTGCGCAGGATATCGCTGGCTTCATTTTCATCGACGATAGAAAAACGATCGGATAAGCCCACCAGGTCTGGACGTTCACGAACGATGTCGTGCGCTAATCCATGCAGGGTACGCACACGGTAACCAAAATCCGGCAGCAGTCCATAATCCTGGACAAAACCGGCCACCCGCGCCGAGAAATTATCCACGGCTGAATTGACCAGAGTGACGATCAAAATTTCCTGGTCATCTTCAATATGCCCATCGATAATTAGCCTGGCTGCCAGGTAAGATAAGGTGTGAGTCTTTCCGCTGCCGGGTACAGCTGCTACACCCATCTTTCCGCCAGTGTAGTTAATCACTGGCTCCTGCATTGGCCGGGGTCGAAAGCGGCTATTCACCCAGGCCCCCTTCCCCGGCAGACAGGCTGCGTAAGATGCCCTGTACAGCTTGCAGCAGTGGCCCACGTTGCTCAGTGCCCTGTTCGTTCAAACCAGTAGTGCAAATATAGACGCTGCTCCGGCAGCGTCGCATCAGCCCTGAGGTCAATCGAACGAGGGCTTCCTGGTTGGTCTGGTATTCCTGGATATCGGTCCACGTCTTACCGGCGCTCCAATTCCGGCTAAGCACATAAGGATGGGTGAGTGGCTGGTAGAGTCGTTCCCACCAACCTGAACTTCCGGCATCCAGCCAGAACTGGATATCCACCGGGCGGTTAGCCATCAGGAAAGTATATGCAGGAGCAAGCAAGACGGCATCATTAGGGATTTCCATCCAGGTTTGCAGATATTGGGCGGCGACCACGCCTTCTTCGACCATACGGAGATATTCTTGCCCGATTGGTACGCTGCCTGAGGTACCTGAGGAAGCGGTTCCCCAGCGAAATTTGCGGATAGATTCGATTAACCGGGTTGCGATGGCAGCGGCATCGAACTGGTCGTGGAAGCCGAAACCCGGCTGGGAAAGGATTTCACCGAACAGGCGGCTGAGAAAGATGTCCAGCTCGAGGGGTTCGTGGCTGCGATAATCTGCCAGCCATTTCCTGAGGATTTCGTAGCGTTCTCCGATCGAAAAGGTGATCCGCTCCTGTTTATCGGCCTGGAGGACATCAAACGAGCCCAAGTTCTGCTCGGGGTGGCGCTCACGAAAAACTATCTGAGCCAGCAGATCGGCGCGGACCAGATCCAATCCGGCAATCGCCTGGATCAGAGCATAGCGGACTTCCAGTGTCTTAATGTTATCACAATGCCAGGCGGGATGAGCCAGCTTTGCCAGAGTAAGCAGGCAGTTTGTCGCCGGTTCCTCGCGCAGACTGCGTGAGGGGCGGTGTGAGCGCGCCGGAACCTGCATCGCTTCGAGGCGGTTCATCAGTGTAA
The DNA here is from genome assembly GCA_963820415.1 of uncultured Chloroflexia bacterium. GTDB lineage: Bacteria > Chloroflexota > Anaerolineae > Anaerolineales > Anaerolineaceae > CAWFZT01. The sequence continues at coordinate 6,503 of CAWFZT010000014.1, forward strand.
AGCGCAGGGAATCGCTCATGTAGGGGGCCAATACGGCCATCTCACCGGGCGGGACGCCTTGTTCGTGCACCAGGCGGGCAATCTGCTGGGCCACCCAATCAGCCATTTGCGGATAAAAATGCTGGTGAGAGAATTTAATAACACTCAGGATTTGGGAAGAAACCTGGATAGTACGCCGGTGATACAGCCGGTCGCAAAGAATCTGGCGCGAAACTTCTAACGCCGGTGAAGCGACCCAGGAGCCGGAAAAAGTGATGACCTGCCGACTGGCGCCGCTTAAGGAATAACCGGATTGTGGGTCTGCGCCCAGGAAAGAGCGGAAGCCCCCTTCGCTGTCGTAGATCAGCAGGGCAGAATCGAAATGGGGTAACCACTGGCGGATCACATCGTGGACGACCGGCACGTCCTCCTCCAGGTTATCATAGATCAGGTGGCGGAAGGTCGAGAATAGGTATTGGCGGCATAAAAACGACGGCCAGAGGGTTTGCACGAACACTTCTAATTGCAATGAAAAATCCAACAGGTTATGCTCCAGGCAATACTGACGGAACACCTCAGCGCATTCCTGGGCCTGTTCGTAAATGTGAAACTGGGCCGGCTCACCGACCCAGGCCGATTTAAGACGTTCCGCCAGGGAAGTGTACGGGAAACCGACTCCGGCGGCTTTGTTCAGGTTATCTAATACCTGACTCAACAGGCGGTTGCGGTCCAGATGAACCGATTCGAAATATCCCTGATCGAGCAACGGTTTGACCAGGCGAGCCAGGAAATATTGTGCGGTTTCCAGGGTAAGAAAGGTGGGCGGCTGTTTAGGGTGAGCAAAACCAGCCGGTTGCGCTACCATCGGCCAGAACAGCTCGACAAGCCGCTGGCCCAGGCCGCCCAGGGTGACAATGTTAGCCGTTCCGCCGGCTGGGAAATCAGGCTGGCGCAGCGCCTCGTAATAGGGGAGAGCCAGCGTCCTTTGGGGTACCAGGATGAGGATATTTCCGGCCGGGATTCCCGAATCCAGCAAATGCAACAGGCGACCCACCCCCGCGGTCGTTTTACCACTGCCTGCCGGGCCTTGCAAAAACAGATTCCCTTCGATTGGGCTGCGGATTACCTCAAGTTGGTCCCTGGAAAAAGTTAATGAGCCGATTGAATAACTGCTCCTTTAAGCCTGAGCCTCGGCGATGTGATGTAATAAAGCGCGGGTCAGCAATGAATCCGCGGTTGCGCGGTGAGCATTTGGCAGGGTAATCCTGGCATGTTTGCCAGCCGCGTCCAGTGAAAAATAGCGGTAGGATTTGCGTTTCATATCCCACTCGCTGCGGAATTCGGCGTAGACTTTCAATAAATCGAAGGCGTCGAATTTCTCGTTCCAAGGCTGGTGGTATTTAGACATCGATTGTCGCATCATACGTAAGTCAAAATCGGCATTATAAATGACGATCAACCTGCCGGCTAAGAGTGGGCGTACTTCTCGCCAGAGGATTGGCCAGGGCATGGCGTTTTTCACGTTTTCGTTTGTAATCCCATGAATGCGGGTTGCTTCAGCCGGGATGGGCTGGCTGGGACGGACGAATTTTGCCAGAAGGACGCTGCCATCTTCATCAACGACCGAAATTTCGACAATTTCATCCTTTGGATCCAGGCCAGTGGTTTCTGTATCGAGGTAAACGGGCCTGGCTGACAGCGCCTGGCGGGCGCGTAAGATGGCATTTTGTCGGGCGGAAGAGGAGATGACCATATCAGGGCATAATCCAGTAAGCAATACTCTTGAGATCGACAGAGAAATTCTGGTTCTCTGCGTAGGCGATAAATGGGCCGAAATGCCCGGCATCCTGGAAATGGGCGTCGTTGGCTTCAACCAACTTGTTGCCGTTGGCGTACAAAGAAAAGGTGTTGCCGGAGGCGAGGATACCCATCCGGTTGTTCTGTTCTGGCCCGGCCAGGATATTGCTGTTCTGTGCCCATTTGACTATGGTCACGAAACCAGTGTCATCCATACGTACGAGGCTGTAATTGCCGGCGCAGGTGAAGGCCAGGTAATAGCCAAAACCGCTTTCGTAATCAGGGGCACGGAAGACTATGCCGTACTGGTCTGCGCCAGAGCAGGTATGGGTGACAAAGGAAGTTTCCAGATAAAAATTTTTAATAGTGGGATAGGCAAGCCGCCACCCTCGCCAGTTCGCCGAGGAGCCAAAACTGGTCAGGGTCATCAACCCATTGTCGATAACAATGCGGGTATGGTCATCTTCGTAACTGTTGGTCCCTTTCTGGAAAAATCTACCGCTGGTGACAAAGGTATCCTTCCAGGTGGGCTGACCGAGAGAGGCGGCGAAGTCACTGCTGGCGGGGGTGGAGGTAAGGCGTGATCGTTTCCGTTTCCGTGGCAGTCAGTTCGGGAGTACCTGTGGGAGTGGGGATTTCCGGAGTGTAGGTGAGAGTTGGAGGGATCGTCTGGGTTTCAGTGGCCGGGATAATCGGATTAGCAGTCACGGTAGCCGCGACCATGGTGGCGATCAGATCTTGCGGGCTGACCGGGGTGGGCGGGGATGCGGTTTCAGCGACAGGTAGATTGCACGAAGACAAGATCAGGATATACAACAGGGAAAAGTACACGATCTTTTTCATGGGAAGACCTCATGATAATTTTATGGTAATTTCCTTAAGTATAGCTGAAAACCCGCTCAGACGTAGGGAGTTTCACGAAAGTACGTTTGGAATATCCGCGGTGAACTCCCGGATTTGGGGTTGTCATGACAACCCCAAATCCGGGGACATTCTACGGCAAATCCCAATGAACCTTTGCGAATCAGGTGCTAGAATTAACCAGATTATTGTCTGCGATGGGCAGGTTAGCGGTGAAATACCTGGCATTTAATAAACCTTACGGTGTTCTTTCGACTTTCACTGACGCGGCGGGCAGACCGACGCTCAAAGATTATATCGATACCCCAGGGGTTTATTCGGCGGGCCGTTTGGACCGCGACAGCGAAGGGCTGCTGCTATTGAGTGATGATGGGGAATTTATCCATCTTCTAACTGATCCAAATTTTCACCTTCCTAAAACTTACCTGGTACAGGTGGAAGGCGTAGTCACAGCAGAGGCGTTGGCGAAGTTGGAGCGTGGGGTAGTCATCCAGGGTAGGAGTACACAGCGCGCCCAAGTGATGCAGGCGACTGAACCCGACCTGGCGCCGCGCGACAAGCCTATCACGCCGCATGGGCCGGTAAGCTGGCTGCGAATTGTCCTGCGGGAAGGTAAAAAGAGGCAAATCCGGCACATGACAGCCGCAGTAGGTCTTTTTACGCTGCGTTTGTTGCGCGTAGCCATTGGGCCGTTGACTTTGGAAGACCTGGCGCCCGGACAGTGGCGTGAACTGGGTCAGGCTGAGATCGAGATGCTCAGGCGAAAAAAGTGAGTGATAAGGTTTTTCTCAATTTTTGCGGTAGCTGATCAGCGTTTCCAGGTAATAATCAGGCAGGCCGATATCATACCTTGTGCCGTTCATCACCAATCCCATAAACCCATCAACCTTACGCAGGCGGTCGAGGGCGCTGGTAAGCTGGAATTCACCGCGTTCACGGTAATTATTGCGGATATTTTCGCCCAGGTAATCGAAGATTTCAGGGCTTAGGATATACTGTCCGAAAACGGTGAGGAATTGATCGTCCGGTAGGCCAGGGATATGTAAATTATTGTGGGCATATTCCAGGGTTGGCTTTTCGGCGAATTCAGTAATGTTCAGCAGAGCGTTTGGATCGATCCATACCCCCGACACCGTTCCAAAATTGGCGATTTTATCTTCGGGCGTCAGGCGCAGCCCTACCACGCTCTTGCCATGCTGCTGGTAGGCATCTACGAGCTGCTGAGCGCAGGAAATCTGGGTGGTAGAGCGATATATGTGATCGCCAAGCATGAGCAAAAAAGGCTCGCTCCCCACGGCTTCACGGGCGGTGTAAACTGCGTGGCCAAATCCTTCCTGGGAGGTCTGGATGACGAAAGTAATCCGCTGTCCAATATCCAGAATGCGCCGTGAGTATTCCTGAAAGTTGGATGGCAGCTTGTTATAGTTCTCGATAGATATTTGGGTGTTGAAGAAGCTGTGGAAATCGTGCAAGTCGTCTTTCTGGACGATAATAATGATCTCCTCAATGCCGGCTTGCAAAGCTTCTTCCACGATCAGCAGGATAGCTGGCTTGGCAATGCCATCATGGTCGATTACCGGGAAGAGCTCTTTCTTGGTCGCTTTACTGGCCGGGAACAGGCGGGCACCAAACCCGGCGGCGGGAATGACCGCTTTACGTACTTTCGGCCCTGTATGCAGGATTAATTTCAAGCAGGGAAGCTTGAGATCGTTTTCGATAATTTGAAAGATAACTTCCTGGTCCTGGATACTTTTTGCCAGGATTTGGGCTGCCCCATCCCCCTGGGAACCAACCCCTTTGGCGCCCCAGGCATGCGCTTCCAAAAGTGGGTAGCTGAGCAGTTTATGCAAAGCGGGGGCGGTCAATTCCTCAGGGCACACCGGAGATGCAAAACGATCGAAGAACTCCTGCGCCTTCACCATCAGCGAACCAAGGGACTGCCCGTCGCCATTTTGCAGGGCATGGCCCGCTTCGAGGATGATCTGCTTGTTGATTGGGCCAAGCAGCTCCTGCACGCCATGCTCCAACTCATTTTCGGCCACCGGGTAGCACCGGTTCAAGCGGTTGAGGATTTCCAAGGTATTTTTCTGGGCCTGCAGGTCGACCAGGACAAAGTAAAGGTCTTCCTTAACGTTCAACTCGCGGGTTTCCAGTCGGTCGCCGTCGAATGTCATCAGGACCGGGCGGTCGCCAAAAGCGCATCCCTGATCCATGCGACCGCAGCGGGAGGGGGTGGTGATTTCACCCTGGTAGGCCAGCTCCATCTCTCCGCGCACGGTTAGCTTAAGATCATATACCCGGTTAAATGCCCGCGCTGCCAGGACACAGATGGCTGCGCTGGAAGAGAGACCTTTTTTAATGGGTAAATCGGTGTGGTAATTATTAATCATCAGGCCGCGTACGTGGTAATTGGTCAACGCCTGGTACGCCACCCCGGCGATATAACTCCAGAATCCACCCTTCTGGGCTTCTTCCAGCAGAGTCTCAGCTTCCATGGGTATTTCATAAGGTCCAACGAGTTTATCATCAGGGAGGGTAGAAGTTAATACCAGCGAGGTGGGGTGAGGCTCGACTTCTGCATAAATACCCTGGTTGGTGCCACAAATGATAGCATAACCTTTTTCGATCTCTGCATTGATACGCCTGTAACCACCTGCCCAATCAGAATGCTCTCCTAGTAGGCAGACCCGGCCCGGAACAAATAGTTTCATAAAAAAAATCCTTTTGGAAATTTGGTCAGTAGTGCAATTCTAAAGTCATTACCCTAAATTGGCAACTGTTAAATCTAAAATCCTACCGTTCCGCACCAGGCACGGAGTTCTCCGGGAATAGCCGTGGTGAACTCCCAAAATCTGGGGACCTTCCACGGTAAATCCCAATGAACCAGGCACAGGTTGGATAGAAAACCTTCTAATTCATGTATAATCTACCTATCCGACCATGAAAACATTCGTGATCAAGCTCGAAACTCATGATGATGCGATTTCAACCCGCGATAAAATGGCGTGGAGTAAAGCCGCGCGCATCTTGCTGGTCTGGCCCGATCATGGCAAAATTCTTACAAATCGCCTGGATCTGGTGCAGCTCCAGCGTTTCAGCCAGCAGCTTGGGGCGCAATTGGCCCTGGTGACCCATAATATCGCCGTAGAAGACCAGGCTCGAGAGCTAGGAATTCCAGTTTTTCTAAATGTCGCGCGGGCGCAGCAGCTTCCCTGGCGTAGAGGGCGTTTGGGACGTAAATTAGCCAGGCGCCAGCCGGGAAAATCAGTGAATATCCATGCACTCAAGGAACAGGTAGAAAAGGCAGTGCGTATTCACCCCGAAAGCGTTTGGGTGCGCGCCCTGGCATTCCTGGCCGGCGTGATGGCGGTGATCTCTCTTGTAGGCTTGTTTTTGCCCGGCGCAAGAATCGTCATGAGACTGCCTGAACAGGAACAGAGCCTGTCCCTGGCGGTGTGGGCAAATCCAGCCATTACAACGCCGACCATTTCGGGGGGAGTTCCGGCGCATTTGTTAGCCATTGCTGTTGAAGGTCAGGACGAAATTGACAGCACTGGCAGCCTGACTATCCCCTCTCAGTATGCCTCAGGGATGGTACGATTTACCAATTTGACCGGGCAAGCGGTTAGCGTGCCTGTCGGATCAGTCGTCACCACCCTCTCAGATACACCAGTGCGTTTCGAGCTGACCAAATCGATTGAAGTCCCAGCCGGTCCGGGACAGGCGGTGGATGTTGAGGTAAAAGCAGTCCTGCCGGGGCAAGCCGGCAATGTAGCCGCTGGCCAGATCCAGGCAATCGAAGGGAGCCCCGGTCTCTCTCTTTCTGTAAGCAACTTCGAAAAGATGCAGGGTGGCAGCGATTATGACGTCCCGATGCCCACCGACAGCGACTACCAGAAGCTTCGCCAGCGCCTGCGCCAAACGATGCAGAAGAACGCTCTGCAACAGTTACAGGGTATGACCGATGAGAACAAACACCTGATCCTGGCCTCTTTGCAGGAGAAAAAAGTCATCAGCGAAAACCGCGATCCCCAGGAAGGCAGCCCGGCTGACCGTCTCCAGCTCTCGCTGCGGAGTGAATATAGCGTCTGGTACTTCACCGACGAGGATCTTCAGGTAGTTGCCAGAAACACACTGGACGCCAACCTCGCGCCGGATCACGTGGTGGTGCCGGCAACGCTATTCATCTCATCAGTGAATGAGCCAGTTTTATCCGGGGACAGCGCCCGATGGGATATGCATGCCGTGCGTAGAATTCGGCCGGTCTGGTCTTCTGAAGCTGTCGCTGCGCTGGTCATGGGCCGAAAACCTGAGGAGGCAGAACGTCTTCTGCGTGAACGGTTTGGATTGCAAAGTCCGGCAGAAGTGGCGCTTTTACCTTCCTGGTGGCCTTATTTACCATTCCTTTCTTTTCGTATCCAGGTAGAGGCCCAGTGATGGTGGGACGCGTCCTGGCGATTGACCCAGGAGAAAAGCGGATTGGGGTGGCGATCAGCGACCCGACCGGCACGATTGGCAACCCGCTGAAGGTAATCAAGCACGTCTCCAGGACACTCGACGCAGCCCTGATTGCCCTGGCGGCTGCCGAGCAACAGGCCAGGCTGATCGTAGTCGGTCAGGCGCTCGACCAGGAAGGGTTAGCCGGTGCGCGGGCGCGCAGCGCCATGCGTTTGGCGGAAGCCATTCGGCTCCAGACAGAAATCCCCGTCGAATTATGGGACGAATCGGGCAGCACACAAGAGGCCAGGGCTGCCAGGTTTTCCATGGGCGTTCACCGCCGTAAACGTAGCGGGCATCTGGACGAACTGGCTGCCACCGTAATACTTCAATCTTACCTGGATGCCCATGCATAGGAGACGCAGTTCTATTTCTTCCTTCTTAATCCTGTTTATCCTGGCAGGCGTGGCTTGCCTTTTTGTCGGCGTATTCTATTGGGGGTTAAACAGCTTGTCGCGCCAGGCAGTGCAGACCTTTGGTTCGCCGGGAATCGGATTAAATTCAGTCGAGCAGATGACTTATTCGGCGAGACTTTTCATGAATGAGAAGAACCTGATGGAGCCGCTTGACTTGTCGGGTAAGGAGCAGCCCTTTGAGGTGGAAATGGGCGAGTCGGTTAATTCGATTGCTTTCCAACTCCAGGAACTGGGAATTATCCGCAACGCGGATGCTTTCCGCCTGTACCTTATCTATGCCGGCCTGGATAAAGGTATTCAGACCGGCAAATACCAGTTAAGCCCGGCGCTAAACGCCATTCAAATCGCCCGGACAATGCAAGATGCCACCCCCAGCGAGGTGACCTTCCAGATTCTCCCAGGTTGGCGCCTGGACGAAATTGCGGCTGCTCTTCCGACTTCTGGGTTGCAATTTTCGCCGGCAAGCTTTCTCAAGGCCGCTCGACGTCCTGACGCTTCGATCTTACCGGCGGGTTTTCCAAACCTGAAGTCGCTGGAGGGATTTATGTTACCAGGTGAATATCAACTGAAACGGGATATTCCATTGGAAGCGTTCCTGGTCACTGTGCTCCAGCAATTCGATGAACAGGTGCTGCAGGATATGCGGGATGCGTATAAACAGCATGGGTTGAATTTGACTGAGGCAGTAGCCCTGGCATCTATGGTGCAGCGTGAAGCCATGGTAGAGGATGAACAACCGATCATCGCCTCGGTCTTCTATAACCGCCTGGCCGGGGGGATGAGGCTGGAAAGCGATCCAACCGTCCAATTTGCACTTGGCTATAACAAGAAACAGGCTTCCTGGTGGACCAATCCTTTGAGCAGCGATGACCTACAAATTGATTCGCCGTATAATACATATCTGAATGGAGGATTGCCGCCTGGCCCGATCTGCAATCCGGGTATTTCTGCGCTACGGGCAGTGGCATATCCGGCTGAAACTCCTTATTATTACTTCCGGGCGCGCTGTGATGGTTCAGGGAAGCATTCGTTTGCCAAAACCTACCAAGAACACCTTCAGAACGCCTGCCCTTGATCGGTGAAGGCTTTTCCAGTCAAAAGAGATTATTGTTTCTTAAGGAGGACACCATGGAAGTTTTAGGAATAGATATCGGCGGTTCAGGCATTAAAGGGGCGATAGTTAACGTTGATAACGGAGAATTTATCTCCGACCGCTACCGGCTTCCAACCCCACAGGGGGCAAAGCCCAAGGACGTCGCCAGAGTTTTTGCTTCACTGGTCCGGCATTTTGAATGCCAGGGATTGGTTGGGGTGGGTTTTCCTTCCGTGGTGCATCATGGCGTCATATATACCGCAGCCAACGTGGACCAGGATTGGATTGGCACGAATGCCAGAGAATTGTTCAGCGAAGCCACTGGCTGCGCGGTGCATGTCCTGAACGATGCGGATGCCGCCGGGATTGCTGAGATGACCTTTGGGGTAGGAAAGGATTACAGTAAAGGTGTGGTACTCCTGCTGACGATTGGAACGGGGGTTGGATCGGCGATTTTCGTGGATGGCATCCTTCTGCCCAATACAGAATTCGGGCACTTGGAAATTCGTGGTAAGGACGCCGAATGGCGTTGCTCCGACGCCGCTCGTGAGAAGAAAAACTATTCCTGGACGGCCTGGGCAAAACGCTGGCAGGAATATCTGGACAGGATGGAAAAGTTAATCTCGCCGGACGTGATTATCATCGGTGGTGGAATCAGCAAAGAAGCGGATAAGTTTCTGCCATTGATCAAGACCCGCGCTAAAATTTTAAATGCCGAACTGCTCAACCAGGCGGGTATTGTTGGGGCGGCTTTGTACGCAGCCAATAAGAGCCAGGCAATCGATTAGCAGGTGTTAATGGTCCGCGTCAATTCCCCAGGATCATCCCGCCTTCGGTCAGGCGACGTAGATCCTGGAATACACCTTCAATCTCATCGACTGAGATGGGTTTCCCGTCCAGGAGGTTGAGGAGCAGGCCCTGGCGGGCTTTTTCCACGGCTACCTGGCGGATGGGCAGGTTTCTGAAAGCGGCTTCTTTGACCAGCTCGGCGCCGGCCCGGTAACCGATGAGCGGGTTGAGGGCGGTAATCAGGATGGAATTAAGCGAGAGCCAGTACTCGGCTTTTTGGGGGTTGGCAGAGATCCCGGTCACACAGCGGCGGGTGAAAGCCTGGACCGCGCCAATCATCACATGCATCATACCAAACAAGGTGTGGGCGATGAGCGGCATCATCACGTTCAGCTCTAACTGGCCGGCCTGGGAGGCCATTGCCACGCTGATGTCGCAGCCGATGATGTAATACATGGCCATGTTCAGCATCTCCGGGATGACCGGGTTGATCTTCCCAGGCATGATGCTCGAACCCGGCTGAAGGGCTGGCAGGCGGATCTCATCCAACCCGGTTGCCGGGCCAGAAGCCAGCAAGCGCAGATCGTTGGCAATGCGTATTAGGGTCAATGCCAGGGTGCGCAGCGAGGCGGAAAAATCGGCCATGTCTGCCATTGATTGCATGGATTCGAACAGGTTATCTGAGGAAAAAAGCGCCATTCCGGTCAGCTCTGACAGCCGGTTGACCATGCGCGGGTGGAACTGCGGGTGGGCGTTCAGGCCCGTCCCGACTGCCGTGCCACCAATCCCGAGACGGCGCAGGTTGTCCCCGGCCCTTTTGATCCGCTCCCCGTCCAGGCTGACAGCTTTGCCGTAAGCGCCGAATTCCTGCCCCAGGCGGATAGGGACAGCATCCTGCAAATGCGTACGTCCTGATTTTAAAATCCCATCGAATTCAACCGCTTTGTCCTGAAGGGCGGCTGCCAGGTCATGCACACTGTTCAGAAGCTCATCCAACCTCCACAGGCAACCCAGGCGGATGGCGGCAGGGATCACATCATTAGTAGACTGCGACATGTTGGCGTGATCATTGGGATGGACGCGATATTCACCGACCCGGCCGCCCAGGAGTTGTGTGGCGCGGTTAGCAATCACTTCGTTGGCGTTCATGTTGTGGCTGGTGCCTGCCCCCGCTTGAAAAACATCCACGACGAACTGGTCGTCCCATTTACCCGCTGCAACCTCGCTGGCGGCCTGAATAATGCTGTCGGCGGTCGCTTTTTCAAGGAGAGCCAGCTCGCAGTTGACCTGGGCAGCCGCCTGCTTAATTACGCCGATTGACCAAATGAAAGCTCGCCACGGGCGCAGTCCCGAGATCGTAAAATTGTCCACCGCGCGCTGAGTCTGCGCTCCATACAAAGCGCCTATGGGCAGCTTAACCTCACCCATGGAATCGGTTTCGATACGAAAAGCGGTCGGTTGATTATCCAAGATGCACCTCAACAGTTGTGGGGATCATTTTTGAAAGTTTTCTTAAAGGAAAAAGAGGAAGTCTGTTGACTTCCTCTTTATCAGGTTTTGAAATACGGCTATTTGGCTGCGTTATAGCCGGGGCCTTCCTTGAAGAAGGCCGCATTGATGTCATTGGCAGGTGTAAAATCGATGACTTCGCCAGCCTGCATAGTGCGAACGACTGGCATGTGCACCGGTTTCCCAAAATGGTCTGTGGCATCGAAAGTCTCGGAATATCCCGGTGTACCAAATTTAGCCGACAAGCGTTCGGTGCCTTTGGCTTTGTAAGCGGTCGGGACTTCCTCAAGCGGGAAAATTGCCAGGTAAGGGCATTCTGGGACACAGGCGCCGCAGTCGATGCAGGTATCCGGGTCGATGTAATACCATGGCCACTCTTCGACGGGCTTTCCAGGTACAATGCATTCCACCGGGCAAACAGTCGCACAGCCGCCATCTCGCAAACACAAATCAGTGATCGTGTAAGTCATTTACTCCTCCAGTTGATCACAGGATACGCTGGTTAATGACCTTCTGTAAACCGACGGTCTACTTCATCCCAGTTTACCACATTCCACCAATTTGTTAAATAGTCTGCACGGCGATTCTGATACTTTAGATAATAGGCATGTTCCCAAACGTCGACGCCCAGCACCGGGAACAATCCTTCAGAGAGGGGACTGTCCTGGTTAGGGGTCGAATGCACCATCAGAGAGCCATCTGCCTTCTTGCTCAACCAGGCCCAACCGCTGCCGAAGCGGCCTAACCCGGCTTTTTCCACTTCGCCTCGAAAGGCCTGGATATTGCCAAACGTCGTTTCGAGCGCCTTAGCCAGCCTGCCCTTAGGCTCTCCATCTCTTGGTGCTCCCATGATTGCCCAGTACAAATTGTGGTTGTAATAACCACCCGCGTTGTTGCGTACGGCTGTACGGATATCCTCAGGGACTTTGTTCAGATCAGCCAGTATTTTTTCGACACGCCAATCGAAAAATTCGGGATGTTTCTCAATGGCCGCATTAAGATTTTTTAAGTAGGTTGCATGATGCTTGGTATAATGGATCTCTACCGTCAAGGCATCGATAGATGGTTCAAGCGCATTATACGCATAGGGTAGTGGTGCAAGTTCAAATGACATTTCAAACTCCTTATCAATTTTATTATTAGATTTATAAACACAATCAAATCCACCTATTCATATCTTTATTGTAGTAATTATTTGCAGCCTTGTCAATTAAACCCGCATTAGAAAGTTATGCAAAACCGAAATTACCCCCGCTAGCGGTACTGGCGTTTGGTATCCTGGCCGCGTCGACGGCCTCATTATTCATCCGCTATGCTCAACGAGATATCCCGTCTATCGTGATTGCGGCTTACCGGCTCAGCCTGGCGACATTGGCGCTGACCCCGGTCGTATTGACTCGCTACCGTAAAGAGCTTATGAGCCTGACTGCCAGGCAGGTGCTGCTTTTATGTATGTCTGGGTTATTCCTGGCGTTTCATTTCGCCGCCTGGATTACATCCTTGCAGTACACTACCGTGGCGAGCTCAGTCGTGCTGGTTACAACCACGCCGCTGTGGGTGGCTTTTTTATCTCCTATCATCCTGAAAGAACAACCCGGCAAAGCCATCTGGATCGGCCTTTTGATTGCTTTGGCAGGGGGAACGGTGGTCAGCCTGGGTCAGAGTTGTGCCGTACAAAACGGGTATTTACAATGCCCCCCATTGGCCGAGTTCATCCGAGCGGAGAACTTCACCGGGAACCTGTTGGCGCTGGTGGGCGCCTGGATGGCGACCGGTTATATGTTGATTGGCCGGCGGTTACGCTCGTCGCTGGCTTTGACCAGCTATATTTACGTTGTTTATGGGGCTGCAGCGGTAGCCTTGTTACTGATGGTCGTCGTCACCGGGGAAAAAATGGTTGGTTATTCACCGCAGTCTTACCTGTATTGCCTGGCGCTGGCCCTGATCCCGCAACTGTTCGGGCATTCGTCCTATAACTGGGCGTTGAAATATGTATCAGCGGTCTTTGTGTCGGTTAGCATGCTAGGCGAGCCGATTGGTTCGACCATTCTGGCGCTGCTGTTCCTGAAGGAGACGCCCACCTTTCTCGAGCTGGGCGGTGGGGTCTTGATCCTGGTTGGGATTTACCTGGCGTCCAGAAATTATCCATAAGATTTTTGAAAATTTATGGGGTTTATTTTCTTTATATATGTCCCTGCATAACCAATTCCTCTTTCACTATGCCCTTTGTTCGGTAATACAGGTAGTTTGCTTCTGTAATGCGGCTGATCAGGTCCAGGTTAGTGAACACGTCCGCTGGCATGCGCCAGCTCCAATTGTTCCCGGTAGTGCCCGGCAGGTTCATACGCGCCTGGCTGCCCAGGCTTAAAAAATCCTGCAAAGGCGCCAGGGTCAATTCGGCCACCGAGGACCAGATAGCCCGGATCATGTCCCAGGCGATATCGTCTGCGGAGCGGGCCAGGTAGCGCCGGCAGAAATCCCGTTCGCTTTCCGGGGCAGTGCGGTACCAGCCTCGTGAAGTGTCGTTATCATGCGTGCCGGTATAGGCGACGCAGTTGGTTGGATAATTATGGGGTAAGAAGGGGTCAGAGGAGTCGGTCGAAAAGGCGAATTGAAGCAGCTTCATCCCCGGCAGCTTGAACTGTTCTCGTAGCGCGACCACGTCGGGCGTAATCTTGCCCAGATCTTCAGCGATGATCGGCAGCCCACCCAAGGCTTTATCGATGGCCTTGAACAAACTGGCGCCTGGCCCCGGCTTCCATTTACCAACCACGGCGGTAGTCATTTTTGCTGGGATTTCCCAGTAACCGGCAAATCCACGAAAATGGTCCAGGCGGATGATGTCTACGATCTGTAAAGTGGCGCGCAAGCGCTGAATCCACCATTCATATCCGCTCTTCCGGTGTAAATCCCACCGGTACAACGGATTTCCCCACAACTGCCCGGTGCGTGAGAAATAATCCGGGGGTACGCCGGCCACAACGGTCGGCAAGCCCTTTTCATTCAGATAGAACAAATCAGGGTGAGACCAGGTTTCGGCGCTGTCGTAAGCGACAAAGATTGGTACGTCCCCGATGATCTGGATGCCTTTTTTGTTGGCGAACTGGCGGAGGGCGCGCCATTGTTTAAAGAAGAGGAACTGGCGCAACTCGTGCCGCTGGATAGCTTCCGCATGATTTTCTGTAAACTCCCTCAAGGCTTGCGGCTGCCGGCTGCATAAAGCTTCGGGCCAATCTTTCCACGACACTCCACCGTTGGCTTCTTTTATGGCCATGAACAGGCCAAAATCATCTAGCCAGAAAGCATGTTCATTCTTGAACTCTGCCACCTCGGCTTGCAGGGCTGGGGAAGCAGATCGCTGGAAATGATGGAAAGCCCGGTCAAAAATCTTCAATTTCCATGGGATCACATCGCCATAATTGACTTTGTCAACAGGAAAATCAGGCCGGTCCGCCAGGTCTTTGCGAGTGAGCAGGCCCTCCTCCAGGAGCAAAGCCGGGCTGACCAGGTAGGGATTGCCCGCCATGGCAGAAAAGCACTGGTAAGGGGAATCGCCATAACCAGTGGGTCCCAATGCCAGGACCTGCCAAAGGCTACACCCGACCTTATCTAAGAGATTTACCCACCGGTAGGCTTCGGGACCCAGGTCGCCAATCCCGTCCGGTCCCGGCAGACTGGTAGGGTGAAGGATGATTCCCGAAGATCGTATAAATTTCATTGGGCGGTCTCCTTGATAATTCTTGGATTTTTTCAATTGCTTACTTATTATCGTCTATTTATTTCGGCTTACATTGTTTCCACGATATCGACGTATTCTTCGCTGATGTTATCTTCTGGAGAGGCTTTCAAGTAGTTGATCAGATCAATGGCCAGGCTGGATTTCAGTTCAGCATCCTTCCTGCTCCAGGTGCGGCTCTTGACTTCCAGGAAGAAGCCCAGCTCGGGTTTACTGAGTGTGTCGACGTTGATATAAAATTCAATGCCGTTGAAACGGATCAGGTAGCGCAAGCGGTCTTTTTCGATTTCCAGCTCACGGCTGGGTTTGAAATATTCCCGGTAGAAGCGCAGGGTTTGGGTAGCGGGGGCAATGAAACGGCTGCGGGAGAGGAGGACTTTTTGCGGGAAGTTATACTCACTGACTTGACCGACCAAAGTGAGGCGTGTGCGCACGGTCAAAACCTGGCCTGATTCATCGATGAAGTCATCCTCCCGATAACGTAGGCGGCCTTGCTGGGGGTCTTCGAACACAAAGTAGGTATCATACTGGCGATAATGGCGCTGGCGGATGATTTCAATATCCGGTTGGTGTAACCCCTCCAAAACATGGGTTGGGTCTTTGAGGCGTACTTTGGCCTGCACCTCGTAAGATTCTTCCTGGGTGGCGCCTCCAATCGCAACCAGTTTGGACAAAATGGATTGTTCGCGTTGGATCAAGAAGATGTCGATGCGTTGGGCGTACTGCTGGCTTTCCTTGACCAGGTTGGTTTCGTCGATGGTGAGCAACTGCCGATCTCTTAACACCCATTTGCCTTCGATCATTACGTCAGTTACATCGCTGGCTTTACCGGCGTAAATAATCTGGGCATAAGTGCCGTTGGGATCGTGGCGAAAGCGTGGCGAATTATGCAGGGAGGACAGGTCGACCAGGATCAGGTCGGCGCGCTTTCCTGGTTCGAGGCTGCCGGTAATATCTCCCAGGTGCAGGGCGCGCGCCCCCAGACGCGTCGCCATCGCTAAAACCGTGCGGGCTGGTAGGGCGGTGGGGTCTCCGCTGATCCCTTTGGACAGAAAGGCGGCCAGGCGGATTTCTTCGAACATATCCAGGTCGTTATTCGAAGCCGGACCATCGGTACCAATACCGACGTTCATGCCAAGCTCGATCATGCGCCGCACCGGAGCAGCCCCTGAGGCCAGCTTTAGGTTGGAGGAAGGATTATGGGAGACACCGGCCTTTGCATGCAGCAAAGTGCGCATCTCACCTTCGTCGATGTGCACGCAGTGGGCCGCCAGCACTTTGGCTTCCAGCAAACCTTGCTTTTTCACGTACGGGACGACCGGCATGCCCTGTTCATTGCGCATGTTCTCCACTTCCAGAGCAGTTTCAGAGATGTGGGTGTGGAGCGGGACGTCGAACTCTTGCGCCAGGCCGGCTGCCAGGTGTAGAATTTCCGCTGTGCAGGTGTAGGGCGCATGGGGAGCCACGGAAGGGACAATCAGGGGGTGGTTTTTCCAGCGCTGGATAAAATTACGCGCGGAAGAAAGCGATTCCTCAAAATCGCGGGCGTCCGGGGTAGGGAATTTGAGAACGGTTTGAGAACATACCGCGCGCATGCCCACCTGGGCTACAGCTTCGGCAATAGTTTCTTCGAAGTAATACATATCCGCAAAGCAGGTCACGCCACTGCGCAGCATCTCGGCGCACGCCAGGCGAGCGCCCAGGCGAACGAAATCGGGAGAGACAAACTCACGTTCGACCGGCATCATATAACCTAAAAGCCAGACATCCAGGCGAAGGTCATCCGCCAGGCCGCGTAGCAAGGTCATGGGCACGTGGGTATGCGCGTTCACCAGACCGGGCATGAGCACCTTCCCGGCGCAGTCCAGCCTTGCTGCTGGAGTATACTTCCCTTCAATCTGCGCCTGGGGACCTACTGCCACGATCGTATTGCCTGTAATAGCCACTGCCCCGGGTTCATACTGATGAAAGCCTTCGTCCATGGCCAGGACGATGGCGTTGGTTAGCAGCAGATCAATTTTTTCCATTTTTTCCTATTAATACTAAGGCATATTTCTTCGTAAATAATCCAGGCTCATGTTAACAGCCCAGGGAATGCCATTGGCTGGCGGACCACCATAATAAAATGAATCGTTCTTTTTCCCAAAAGGAGAGACGACATCGATCTTTACCAGTTGTTTTTCTACTCCAGGCTGATAATTCACAGTTAGGATGGCATCCGCTTGGAACTCATCATTGATTTTTGAGATATTTTCGATCAGTATATTTTCGTCGGATACCTGGGGTAAGACGACTACCTGTTCTTTGGGGAAATGGGCGCGCTTCAACGCTCCACCCAACTCACCACCCAACCCGCATTCAACTACCAATAGCTTCCAACCCAGAGCAGAGAGTTTTTTCACCGTTACCTCTTCGAGGGTGTTAAAATCATCCCCAAAAATCGCATCGCCCAGGCGCTGGCGCACTATCTCGGCCAACTCATCGATCAACCGGTCAGCCTCCTCGATGGAATCGGCTTTGGCGGTCACGCGGATATCTACCTGCCCGGGATGAGCCAGCAGGCCAACTGTTGGGTTCCGGTAGGTTTCCAGGTCGCCAATCCATTCGTCCACTTGCGACTCTCCAAGTCCGGATACGTGCAGAACTTTGGCCTTAATCGTACCTTTCAGTGTATATCTTTGCCTGAGATAAGGCATGACTACGTGCTCGATCAGGTACTCCATTTCGCGGGGAACACCTGGCAAACTGATGATAGAATGCTCCCCTGTCTCATAAATGAATGAAGGGGCGGTTCCGACCGGGTTTTCGACCGGAATGGCGCCTTTAGGGATGTAAGCCTGACGGCGGTTGTTTTCGGTCGTCAGCCGGTTATAACGTTTGAAGCGCGCTACAATCTGGTCCCACAATTCAGGTCTGAATTCTGTTTCGACGCCCATCGCCAGAGCTACTGCCTGGCGCGTTGGGTCATCTACGGTTGGCCCCAGACCGCCGGTTGTGATAATAATATTCGTCCTGCTTAAAGCTTCCTGAATAGCCTGGGCAATCCGCTTGGTGTTATCCCCCACGATGGTCGCCCGAAAAATATCAATCCCGGCGTCGCGCAGAATACGCGCCAGATAACGTGTGTTGGTATCCTGGATCTCTCCTAACAAGAGCTCGGTGCCGATGGCAATGATCTCAGCAGAAGGCATTTTATCTCCATATTTAATAATGGGGTACAATTCTTTGAGGATGGATCATTTTCTCTCCAGGTGGCGCTGGTAAATCCCCAGGGTGTGGTTAGTTTAACACGAAATTATAAAATGTCAAACAACTTGCTAAAAATCGGTCAATATTGTGGCTCACGTGCCCAATCCAAAATCTGGGGTTTCACCACGGAAATTCCCAGAGAACCAATATTGTCCTGTCAGGTACGTTAGAAATGGCCAGGCGGCAAACAATAGGTAGCTGGGGTGAAGAGGTAGCCGCACAATTCCTGCAGAAAAAAGGGTACGAAATCATGCAGCGCAATGTGCGCACTTCTTATGGAGAGCTAGATCTCATCGCCCGCTGCGGCGCGACCATCGTGTTCGTCGAGGTAAAAACCCGCACGAGCAGTTCGTTTGGCCTACCAGAAATTTCAGTAGGCGAGCGGAAAATCCAGCATTTACTGGATGCAGCCCAGGCTTTTATGCAGCTTTATTCAGGACCAGAGGAGGAATGGCGTGTGGATGTAATCGCTATTGAAGGTTATCCTGGTGGACCTGATCCACACATAGAAGTGTTTGAGAATGCTGTATCCTGATGTCCCTGCTCCGCTCGTGGTCATATTGGGGCCGACTGCGGTTGGCAAAACCGAGGTAGCCTTACAACTGGCTGAACGGTTAGGCGCCGAAATCGTCTCGGCCGATTCCCGTCTCTTTTATCGCGGCATGGATATTGGCACAGCCAAGCCTACTCCGGCGGAAATGGAGCGCGTACCCCACCATTTGATTAACGTAGCTAACCCTGATGAGGGGTGGAGCCTGACGTTATTCCAGGAGTTTGCCCGTCATGTTATCCATGAGATCCATAAGCGTCGGCGTTTGCCCTTTTTGGTAGGAGGGACCGGGCAGTATATCCGGGCAGTCATCGAAGGCTGGCAACCGCCAACCCAGCAGCCCGACTCACAGTTGAGAAACGCTTTAGAAAAATGGGCCTTAGAAATCGGTCCGGTAGAACTCCACCGCCGGCTGGCTGTTTTGGATGAAGAGGCGGCTGGCAAGATTCAACCTCAAAATTTGCGCCGAACGGTGCGTGCCCTGGAAGTTATCTTCTGTACTGGGGAGAGGTTTTCGTCACAAAAGCGGCGCCAGGGGTCTCCTTATTCTTTATTACTTATCGGGTTGACCCGGCCAAGACCAGAATTATATGCTCGCATCGATGCCCGTATCGATGCCATGCTGGCTGCCGGGTTCCAGGATGAAGTTCGCAGTCTTTTATCCCGCGGCTATTCTCCCGATCTTCCGCCCCTTTCAGCGATTGGCTATCGCGAGATAATTGCTTGCTTGCGCGGTCAAATGACGGTGGATGGAGCTATCGTTGAAATGAAACGCCTGACACACCAATTCGTGCGGCGGCAAGCAAATTGGTTCAAAGCAAGTAATCCTAATATCCGCTGGTTTACGATGAGCCCAACTACCGTGGATGAACTTGAAACCTTTATCCGGTCAGGAAAGGGCTGGCTAGTTAGTTAACATTCTGTGTAACGTGGACGATTGCAGGCGTGCCGCTCTTCTTAGGAAATGGAGGCGGGAAGATCAATTCGAACTCCTCGCGGTTGATCGTTTCCACTTCCAGCAGGCGCCCGGCGACTTCGTCTAGCTTGTCTCGGTATTGAACCAGCAGTCTCTTGGATTTCTCAAAAGAATCATTGACTAACTTGCGGACTTCCCGATCAATCACCTCTGCTACAGCCTCCGAATAGTCACGCTGTTCGGAAATTTCGCGACCGAGGAAGATCAGCTCTTCTTTCTGGCCGTAGACCATCGGGCCAAGTTCATCGCTCATTCCCAATCGAGTGACCATTGAACGCGCCAGTTGTGTCACTCGCTCAATGTCGTTGGCAGCTCCGGACGTAATATCGTCAAACACAAGCTGTTCGGCTGCACGGCCGCCCAAGGCGCCAATCATCTCGGCGAGTAGTTTCTTGCGCGGCATCAGCGTGCGGTCTTCGCTGGGCAGCGAAATCGTATAACCGGCTGCCATGCCACGGGCGATGATGGAGACTTTCTGAACGGGATCAGCTTCGGGCATGGCGTTCATTACTACTGCATGTCCGGCTTCATGATAAGCGACGATCCGTTTTTCTTCTTCACTGATCAGGCGGCTCTTACGCTCGGGGCCAGCAATAACGCGCTCGATAGCTTCTTCGAATTCCGATTGAGTAATCGTGCGCTTGTTGCGCCGGGCAGCCAGGATGGCAGCTTCATTGACCAGGTTTTCCAGGTCAGCGCCGACAAATCCGGGAGTAGCTCGGGCAAGGATGCTCAAATCCACCCCGGTATCGAGTGGTTTGCCTTTAGCGTGGACTTTCAGGATTGCCTCGCGCCCACGCACATCCGGGCGATCCAAGACGACGCGGCGGTCGAACCTGCCAGGGCGGAGCAGCGCCGGGTCAAGAATATCAGGCCGGTTGGTAGCAGCCATGATAATAATATTGGTGTCAGTGTCAAAACCATCCATCTCAACCAGCATCTGGTTAAGCGTCTGCTCACGTTCGTCGTGGCTGCCGCCCAGGCCGGCGCCGCGCTGCCGGCCGACGGCATCAATTTCATCCACGAAAACAATACAGGGAGAGTGACGTTTAGCCTGGTCAAACAGATCGCGAACACGGCTGGCGCCTACACCCACAAACATTTCGACGAATTCGGAACCGGAAATGGAGAAGAAAGGGACACCGGCTTCTCCAGATACTGCTTTTGCCAGTAAAGTTTTACCGGTTCCAGGCGGGCCAACCAGCAGTACGCCCTTGGGAATGCGCGCTCCCAGAGCGATAAACTTCTGCGGCTCGCGCAAGAATTCAACAACCTCCTTCAACTCTTCTTTTGCTTCCTCTACGCCAGCCACATCGTTGAAGGTGACGGAAGGTTGGTCGCCGGTAAACATGCGGGCGCGAGATTTGCCAAAGGACATGGCTGCATTATTGCTGCCCTGCGCCTGGCGGAAGATAAAGAAGAAGGCTCCTCCCAGGACGAGGAACGGCAATACATAACCCAGAAAAGTGAGGATACCCATCCACGGGCTGGGCGGTTTTACCTCGATTTCCACTTTATCGGGGGTGAGCTTCTCCGGCGTTACTCCCAGAGCAATTAATTGGGAAACCAGTGTAGTGTCAGTCTCCTTAGTGGAAGATTTCTGTGAACCGTCTGCGTAGGTCAACTTCACATTGTTGTTATCATCAATTGTGATTTTCTTAATGGTGTTATTTTCAACGCCCGCAGCCACTTCATTTATAGTAAGAACATCCTGGCTATTGCCTGAAGAACTGAAGTTATATACCACCATGGCAATGATGGCGATAAACAGCAGCAAGTAAATAACATACGATTGGCTTCGTGAATTCACTGATACCTCCGAAAAACCTGTTCAACCCAACCACAAAACTGAGCGTAATTAAGATTATACCAATCTCTCATCCCACGAACAACTTTTTGGATAAATTTTTTGTAGATTTTAAGAAAACTCTTATATTAATTATCAATTACTTCATAAAGTTCTTTAGGGATAGTGAAGGGCGCCAAAACTCTGGCGAATATGCAACTGGTCGTGGGTAGCGATGATGGCGACCAGCTCTTTTACATTAGTAGGTCCAAAAATGGCATGGCGGGCAGGTCGCTGCCAGCCTACTTCTGATAAACCGGAGACCATTTCCAGCAGCTTCGTTCGGACCGTTAAAAATTCCCGTCTGACAGAAAGGCCATTTTCGTGGATATACTGCCTTTCATTGGCCCAGGCATCAGTATCGACGCCTGGTAAGAAGGGATTATCCCACTGGCAGACTTTCTCCAGACGAGGTAAATTCACCTCTCGGTCAACATCGCGCAAGTGCGCCACGATTTCAGCCAGGCACCATTCGTTCGCGGCTGGTTTCTGCTTCCAGGACTGTTCATCCAGGTTCGAGCTGAGTGTTTCCAAGGCGGCAGGAGTGGATTTTAAAATAGATAGCAGCGCCGGAGCAGAAAGGGGAACCTGCTCGGCTTTTCTCTCACCGGTTTCTTTTATCCAAGGTAAGATGTGCTCAAAAGGACCCTGGCTGGAATAGGGGTGTATCACTTCAGGCAATGAGACAGGCTTGTCGGTGAGAAAAAATCCTGGGATGCCAATTTGGGATGCCGGAAGAATATCGTCTTCCAGGCTGTTGCCGATCATCAGCGCGGGCCGGTCTGGCCAGCCAAGTTGGGCTAGAATTTCGGCGTAATAGGCCGGGTTAGGTTTGGCAAAATGGAAGGTCTCGTAGCTGGTGACCAGTTGATATGGATATTTTTCCGCAGGTATGCCGGCCCAATCCAGTCGGTGCAAGATCGCTCTGCGCGGGAATACCGGATTAGTCGCAATAACCACGGGGTAGTCATTTTGGAAGGCAAAGTCGATGATCTGGATAGCTTCTGGTCTGATCTGAGTGAGAGTTTTCAATCCAGGATAAATTTCTGCATAGAAGTAGCGGATTTCTTCAGCCAGCTCTTCTTTGGGAATACCCATAGCTGGATAAAAAGCCTGGTTAAAAGATTCCTCCAGAACCTGGGCGGGCATTTCCTTCTTGATCATTTTATCGGTCCCAGACAGGAGCAAGGGGATCATCTTTTCAGGTGCTATCCTGGAAGAAAGGTGTTTTCCCAGGGCCTTCAGGTACGCCCCCAGAAAAAAATTCATATCGTTATAAAGAAGGGTATTGTCCAGGTCGAAGAGGAGCAGAGGCTTCATATTTTTTTCTCATTAAAGACCGGCGGAAGCGGATGGCATTCACCGCAGCCAATTTCTGGTTCGGAAACCGGCTGGTTTACTTTGGTGCAAAAAGCACTGATCTTTACCCTGCGCCTGAAATTTAATAATTGGCTGTGAACCTCAGCCTTCAACACCATGTTGGGGCAAGCATTAGCCAGCAAAATATGTGGAACAGGACAGGTTTTACACAGATCGGGCGTCCAGTTTTGCAGCGCACCTGCTTCTCCGATCAGGCGGCATTCTTCTTTTTTACGGCCGCGAAAATAATTGCCATAAAAGTACTTACATTCAATCCCGGCTGGTGTTTTCACTTAACAATGTTCGCTATCTAATACAAGAACTTCCCTTAACCAGGGAAGGTTTTACTCTGTCAGTCGCTCAAAAAAACCTGGGGTTATCCCGTGACCCGGGTTACATAGGCACCGGTGCGAGTATCAACGCGGATGAAGTCTCCTGAATTGACAAAGTAAGGCACATCTACCACAGCGCCGGTCTCCACGGTGACTTTTTTAGTGACCCCAGTGGCAGTATCGCCGCGCACTGCGGCTTCAGCTTGGGTGACTTTCAGATCGACTGAAGTTGGAAGCTCGATATCGATGGCCTCATCTTGATAAAAAGTGAGCTTGACTTCCATTCCTTCTTTAAGATACCCTGCTGCGTCTCCAATGACCTTTCCTGAAATTGCCGGCTGGTCGAAGGTTTCCAGATCCATAAAATGGAAATTGTCGCCATCCGAATATAGGTATTGGACATTATGGAAATCCAGCCGGACATCCTGTACACGATCTCCGGATTGGAATGTTTTTTCGAGCGTTGTCCCGGTTGTGATGTCACGGGCTTTGATGCGGATGGTCGCATTACCGCGACCGGGTTTATTATGGCTGTATTCCAGTACCTTGTAAAGCTTTCCGTCAAATTCGAAGGTAACGCCTTTGCGAAGATCATTAACATCGATCATTATTACAAACCTCTACTATAGAATGAAAAAATAGCAGAATTATTATAGCCCAGTGATGCGCAGGTGACAAGATGTCGCATAAGATTTTATTTTGAGGCACTACGGACGAGATTGAGTTAAAATAAAGGGTCTTTATCGGCGTTATTGTAGTGCGGATAAGGGACTTTTTAAAAAGCACTTCAGAGGAATGAATGGCGTCATCCGAAACTGTCGAGGAAGTGAAATTTGCTACAAGAAACAAAACTGGTTTCCTACACCTTTTGGTAGTGTATATCGTCTGGGGGAGCACTTACCTGGCCATCCGCGTAGCAGTCAGGGATGGATCGGGTTTTACTCCCTTTGTGATGGGCGCCATGCGTGTTTTGGCGGCAGGAATAATTTTGATGGTGATCGGTTTTCTCACACGGCAACGGTTGAAGCTCACTCGGGTTGAATTCTTTACCTTGCTTGGTTCCGGCCTTTTGCTGTGGACCGGGGGAAACGGCCTGGTCATGTTGGGTGAACGTAATGCCAATTCCGCAGTCGCGGCTTTGATTGTCGCCTGTGCGCCAATCTGGGTGGCGATCCTTGAGGCCATCCTCGATCGTAAGATCCCCTCTGGATTGTTGATTGGTTCCTTGTTGGTGGGAACAGCGGGTATAGTGGTTTTGAGCATGCCTTTGATCCTGACCGGATTGAAAGCCGAGTTGCTGTCAGTCCTATTCCTGGCGTTAGCGTCCTTGAGTTGGGCAACCGGCAGCGTTTTGCAAAGCCGCAAGCAGGTAGACCTTGCACCGGCGGTCTCTTCGGGTTACCAATCTTTATTTGGCGGGCTGGGTTTCGTTCTTGTTGCCGTGCTCTTCCATGAGCCATTGCCTCATCCCATTCCACAAGCCTGGATGGCCTGGGGCTATCTGGTCATTTTTGGTTCTACTATCGCTTTCACCTCTTACGTGCAAGCTTTACGGTTGCTGCCGACCAAAATCGTGGTCACCTACTCTTATGTCAATCCCATTATTGCGGTAATATTGGGATGGATCATCTTAAGTGAACAGGTAACTGCCTGGACGATTGGGGGCGCGGGTTTGGTTTTGTTAGGTGTGGCGGGAGTTTTCCGGGCGCACGGGCCTGTCAGACATTGAAAGGGTAGGTTCAGTCATGGATGTGTCGAGACTTACTGAAAAGCTACTGGCAGATACGATCGATTACGCCTATTTTAAGCCAAATGGGACGCGCAGAGACATCGAGCAGCATTGTTTAGAAGCCATCCGTTACAAATTTGCCATGGTGGCAATCAATCCGGCTGAAATTGAAACCTGCGTGGAATTACTGCGAGGCAGCCAGGTGCGGGTCGGGGCTGCTATTGGTTTTCCATTGGGCCAGACTACGCTGGCGGTCAAACTGTATGAAATCCAGGATGCGATCCAGCGCGGGGCACTAGAGATGGACATGGTCATCAACGTCCGTGCGGTTATCGCTGGGAATCTGGACCTGGTGCATAATGAAATTGCTGGTGCGGTGAAGCTTTGCCAGCCTTTGGGAGTGACCACCAAAATTATCCTAGAAACTTATTACCTGACAGATGATGAAAAAAGGACGGTCTGCCGGATTGCCCTGGAAGAAAATGCCGACTTCGTGAAAACAACTACAGGTTCCGGCCCTGGCGGAGCCACAGTCGAGGACGTCAAGCTGATGCGCCAGGAAGTCGGTCGCAGAATGGGGGTGAAAGCAGCCGGCGGTATCCGCAACCTGGATAGCGCCCTGGCTATGCTGGCAGCAGGAGCCAACCGCCTGGGTACATCCAGCGGCGCTAAAATCATGCAAGAATTTCTTGCTAAAAGGGACGCGGTTCCGGTCGCCGAGTAAGAAAGAAAATTCCCGGCCTTAGTGATTCCCCTGGCTGACCAGTGAACCGATACCGCTAATAGTTTTGACGATAGTGGGGTTATCGTAATAGTTGACGCTGCCAGCACCGCTGATTGTGACATTCAACGAGCTTTTAGCCCACACGGTTGCGCCGCCTGCGCCGCTAATGATGATAGTTGCATTCTGGCTTTCCAGGTCAGGCGCATGGTACGTTCCAGCACCGCTGATATTCACGTTCTGGTTGGTCACCTTGCCGGATAAGTCACAAACACCGACACCGCTTATATTGGAATTAAGAGTTTGAGCAGCAATAGAGCGCAAATTCACAGAGCCTGCTCCACTGGTAGTAACGGACAAATTATCTGTGGAAAGGTTGGCTGCGTCTACCGAGCCGGCGCCTGAGAGTTGAATACTATTAATGGTCTTGACGCCGAGATGGTAGATGATCGGTTTGGTGGGGATAACATTATCCTGGAAGTTATCGTTCTTGTAATCGATGTGAAGAGTATCTCCAATGACCTGGGTAGTGATTAATGGCAGGACATTATCCTCAGCGTCAATGGTCAGGCTTTCTGTATTCCCCTGGGCGATGATCAGTTGGGCGGTCCCGATAAGGGAAACCCGAGTGAAACCGCTGACCTGGCGAGCTTGAGAAATCACCTTGCCTGACCCGCTGGTGACTGCGAAGTTGCAGGCGTTGAGCAGAACCAGGGATAAGATCGACATCATTACCAGAAAGAACTGCTTTTTCATTTCAACTATTCCTCGCGTGTGTGATTGTCTAAAAAATATACGTACAATCACAAAAAAGGTTTCAGGGTTAGTTCTATTTTGAACCTTTATTCCACGAGCCGACCTCAATCAGGTTTCCTTCTGGATCGGTTATCATAGACGAACGCTGTCTCTATGGTTCATTGCAAGGCGCATAGACTGGTCCAGCTCCGGCCTTTATCAGGCGATCATATTCCAGGTCTACATCCTCAAAATAAGGTAAATTTAATGCCAGTTCGAAGGTGCCATTAATCCCGGTTTGATAATCAGGGGTTTGGCCAAGTAAGGTGGGAAGCATGCGTCTTTCATGCATTTATTTCCCTGCATTTATTGA
>CAWFZT010000015.1:0-129039 GCA_963820415.1 uncultured Chloroflexia bacterium
CGGACATCCTGTACACGATCTCCGGATTGGAATGTTTTTTCGAGCGTTGTCCCGGTTGTGATGTCACGGGCTTTGATGCGGATGGTCGCATTACCGCGACCGGGTTTATTATGGCTGTATTCCAGTACCTTGTAAAGCTTTCCGTCAAATTCGAAGGTAACGCCTTTGCGAAGATCATTAACATCGATCATTATTACAAACCTCTACTATAGAATGAAAAAATAGCAGAATTATTATAGCCCAGTGATGCGCAGGTGACAAGATGTCGCATAAGATTTTATTTTGAGGCACTACGGACGAGATTGAGTTAAAATAAAGGGTCTTTATCAGCGTTATTGTAGTGCGGATAAAGGACTTTTTAAAAAGCACTTCAGAGGAATGAATGGCGTCATCCGAAACTGTCGAGGAAGGGAAATTTGCTACAAGAAACAAAACTGGTTTCCTACACCTTTTGGTAGTGTATATCGTCTGGGGGAGCACTTACCTGGCCATCCGCGTAGCAGTCAGGGATGGATCGGGTTTTACTCCCTTTGTGATGGGCGCCATGCGTGTTTTGGCGGCAGGAATAATTTTGATGGTGATCGGTTTTCTCACACGGCAACGGTTGAAGCTCACTCGGGTTGAATTCTTTACCTTGCTTGGTTCCGGCCTTTTGCTGTGGACCGGGGGAAACGGCCTGGTCATGTTGGGTGAACGTAATGCCGATTCCGCAGTCGCGGCTTTGATTGTCGCCTGTGCGCCAATCTGGGTGGCGATCCTTGAGGCCATCCTCGATCGTAAGATCCCCTCTGGATTGTTGATTGGTTCCTTGTTGGTGGGAACAGCGGGTATTGTGGTTTTGAGCATGCCTTTGATCCTGACCGGATTGAAAGCCGAGTTGCTGTCAGTCCTATTCCTGGCGTTAGCGTCCTTGAGTTGGGCAACCGGCAGCGTTTTGCAAAGCCGCAAGCAGGTAGACCTTGCACCGGCGGTCTCTTCGGGTTACCAATCTTTATTTGGCGGGCTGGGTTTCGTTCTTGTTGCCGTGCTCTTCCATGAGCCATTGCCTCATCCCATTCCACAAGCCTGGATGGCCTGGGGCTATCTGGTCATTTTTGGTTCTACTATCGCTTTCACCTCTTACGTGCAAGCTTTACGGTTGCTGCCGACCAAAATCGTGGTCACCTACTCTTATGTCAATCCCATTATTGCGGTAATATTGGGATGGATCATCTTAAGTGAACAGGTAACTGCCTGGACGATTGGGGGCGCGGGTTTGGTTTTGTTAGGTGTGGCGGGAGTTTTCCGGGCGCACGGGCCTGTCAGCCATTGAAAGGGTAGGTTCAGCCATGGATGTGTCGAGACTTACTGAAAAGCTACTGGCAGATACGATCGATTACGCCTATTTTAAGCCAAATGGGACGCGGAGAGACATCGAGCAGCATTGTTTAGAAGCCATCAAATACAAATTTGCCATGGTGGCAATCAATCCGGCTGAAATTGAGACCTGCGTGGAATTACTGCGAGGCAGCCAGGTGCGGGTCGGGGCTGCTATTGGTTTTCCATTGGGCCAGACTACACTGGCGGTCAAACTGTATGAAATCCAGGATGCGATCCAGCGCGGGGCACTAGAGATGGACATGGTCATCAACGTCCGTGCGGTTATCGCTGGGAATCTGGACCTGGTGCATAATGAAATTGCTGGTGCGGTGAAGCTTTGCCAGCCTTTGGGAGTGACCACCAAAATTATCCTAGAAACTTATTACCTGACAGATGATGAAAAAAGGACGGTCTGCCGGATTGCCCTGGAAGAAAATGCCGACTTCGTGAAAACAACTACAGGTTCCGGCCCTGGCGGAGCCACAGTCGAGGACGTCAAGCTGATGCGCCAGGAAGTCGGTCGCAGCATGGGGGTGAAAGCAGCCGGCGGTATCCGCAACCTGGATAGCGCCCTGGCTATGCTGGCAGCAGGAGCCAACCGCCTGGGTACTTCCAGTGGCGCTAAAATCATGCAAGAATTTCTTGCTAAAAAGGAAGCGGTTCCGGCCTTGACTAAGAAAGAAAATTCCCTGCCTTAGTGATTCCCCTGGCTGACCAGTGAACCGATACCGCTAATAGTTTTGACGATAGTGGGGTTATCGTAATAGTTGACGCTGCCCGCACCGCTGATAGTGACATTCAACGAGCTTTTAGCCCACACGGTTGCGCCGCCTGCGCCGCTGATGATGATAGTTGCATTCTGGCTTTCCAGGTCAGGCGCATGGTACGTTCCGGCACCGCTGATATTCACGTTCTGGTTGGTCACCTTGCCGGATAGGTCACAACCACCGACACCGCTTATATCGGAATTAAGAGTTTGAGCAGCAATAGAGCGCAAATTCACAGAGCCTGCTCCACTGGTAGTAACGGACAAATTATCTGTGGAAAGGTTGGCTGCGTCTACCGAGCCGGCGCCTGAGAGTTGAATACTATTAATGGTCTTGACGCCGAGATGGTAGATGATCGGTTTGGTGGGGATAACATTATCCTGGAAGTTATCGTTCTTGTAATCGATGTGAAGAGTATCTCCAATGACCTGGGTAGTGATTAATGGCAGGACATTATCCTCAGCGTCAATGGTCAGGCTTTCTGTATTCCCCTGGGCGATGATCAGTTGGCCGGTCCCGATAAGGGAAACCCGAGTGAAACCGCTGACCTGGCGAGCTTGAGAAATCACCTTGCCTGACCCGCTGGTGACTGCGAAGTTGCAGGCGTTGAGCAGAACCAGGGATAAGATCAACACCATTACCAGAAAGAACTGCTTTTTCATTTCAACTATTCCTCGCGTTTGTGATTGTCTAAAGAATATACGTACAATCACAAAAAAGGTTTCAGACTTAGTTCTATTCTGGACCTCTATTCCACGAGCCGACCTCAATCAGGTTTCTTTCTGGATCGGTTATCATAGACGAACGCTGTCCCTAAGGTTCATTGCAAGGCGCATAGACTGGCCCAGCTCCGGCTTTTATCAGGCGATCATATTCAAGGTCTACATCCTCAAAATAAGGTAAATCTAAAGCCAGCTCGAAGGTGCCATTAATCCCGGTTGGAAAACCAGGGGTTTGCCCTAGTAAGGTGGGAAGCATGCGTCTTTCATACATTGAAACCCGGATACCTGAATGGTCAAATTCCGCATAGGGGCCATTTCCGTCATAGTTGATCTTGAATCCCAGGATATCCTGGTAGAAATCCACCATCTTCTGAATATCATTCACAAATATCCCTATCATATCAAACCGCGCTGTCATTTTTGTTCTCCTATATTCGAGCGGTTTTTGAATATATTTATATCATTGGTTGAATTAATATGTATGCAAGGAGGCTACAATCATTGATTTCCTCTTGACAAACTGGAAGGTTTTATAGCATAATGCGAACGTTCGTGCGAACGTTCGCATTCTAGCATTGGAGACCAGGGATGGATATCGATCAAGCATGGGTAATTTGTGACAATGCATTCGACCCAGAAAAATTGCATCATAAAGAAACTATATTTACTATCGGGAATGGTTACCTTTCAACCCGCGGTGCATTCGAGGAGGGTTATACAGGGGATGGAAGGGCAACCTTCGTTCACGGTGTGTTTGATTATGCCCCAATCGTGATGACCGAACTGGCCAATGCACCAGATTGGCTGCGGTTTAATATCTATTTGAATGGAGAAAGATTTTCCCTTGAGACAGGCAACCTGAAGAATTTTCAGCAGAACCTCGATTTACGCAACGGTGTGCTGACTCGCCAGGTTGTCTGGGAATCGCCCTCCGGATGGTTGGCTGACATCTGTTTTCAACGCTTTGCTTCACTGGCGGACCCGCATCTACAGCTTATCCGCTGCGAAGTTACTCCACGGTTTGAAGGGGAAGTCGAATTCCGCGCCAGCCTGAAAGGTGACACAGATAACCAGGGCCTCGCTCATTGGTGTTGGGTGGGACAAGGGGAAAAAGAGGAAGCTATCTATTTACTTAACAGGACCCGCCAGTCAAATATCGAGGTAGCTACCGCCATGCGTTTGATCCGGGTAACTGGAGACGGTGAGGAAAGCGAATATTGGGACGTTATCAATACGCCGACTCTCAGAATGAAAATACACGCCATCGCTGGAAAAAAAATCTGTGTTGAAAAATATTGTGCGATGGTCACCTCGCGTGATACCTTGGAAACGGTTATGCAGCCTTGCGGGCTGTGAATTTGATCAAAGATTGGCAAACCGCTTTCCAGGAAAATGCCCGGGCCTGGGAAGAAGAATGGAAGCGGACAGACGTAATAATTGAAGGGGACGAAGAAGCGCAGATTTCTTTACGTTTCAATCTTTTTCAGTTGTTGATCGCTGCTCCTCGGCAGGATGACCAGGTGAATATTGGAGCCAAGACGCTTTCCGGATTCGGTTACCGCGGGCACTCATTTTGGGACACTGAAATTTTCATGCTGCCCTTGTTCATCTATACTGCTCCTCATATCGCTCGAAATTTATTGAATTACCGTTATCGTAATTTACCGGGAGCCAGGGCAAAGGCGTGTCAAAATGGATTTGAAGGCGCCCAATTTCCCTGGGAAAGTGCAGATACTGGAAACGAAGTTACCCCTACCTGGGTGCCGCATTTCTCCGATCGTAATAAGATGGTGCGTATCTGGACAGGCGACATTGAAATCCATATCTCGGCGGATATCGCATATGCCGCTCACAAATATTGGCTGGTTACGGGTGATGATACCTGGTTGGTTGAAAAAGGGGCTGAGCTGATCCTGGATACTGCACGGTTTTGGGGCTCCAGGGCCGAATGGAATCCTTCCAGAAATAGTTACCAGATCATGGATGTCATCGGTCCGGATGAAAACCACGAACATGTTAACAACAATGCAATGACCAACCGCATGGCGCAGTGGAATTTACAGATGGGGTTGGATACGCTGGAATGGTTGAAAAAGCGCGCCCCGGCAAAAGCGTCTGAATTGGTCAACCGGTTGGACCTGTCTCAGACCAGGTTGGATCATTGGAAAGACGTGGTTCAGAAAATATACCTGAATGTGAAGGAGAATGGTTTGATCGAGCAATTCGAAGGTTATTACCAGCGCAAAGAAGTCGACCTGCTCGCCATGGAACCCAGGACAGAATCGGTTCAGGTGATTTTTGGAATAGAAGGGGCCAATGAGACCCAGGTTCTAAAACAACCGGATGTGTTGATGCTTTTATACCTGCTGCAGCAATATTATTCCCAGGATATTGTTAAGGTTAACTACGACTTCTACACTCCTCGAACCGATCATAGCTACGGTTCGTCCTTGGGGCCTTCTATCCAGGCAATTATGGCCTGCGAAGTTGGTCGCCAGGAGGATGCCTACGAACATTTTATTCGCGCTGTGCGGGCGGATTTACGGGATGCGCGTGGGAATTCCGGAGATGGCATTCATGGCGCTTCAGCGGCTGGCACCTGGCAGGCGGTGGTGTTTGGCTTTTCGGGATTACGCGTCACCCGAAATGGGTGGACGATCAATCCTCGATTACCAAAGCACTGGAAACGTCTGGCTTTCAAGTTTTTTACCAAGGGAAAGCAGTATACAGTCGATATCCACGACTAAAGAGAGAGTCATGAAACCAACCGGTTTTATTTTCGACCTGGATGGCGTGATCACGGATACAGCCGAATTTCACTTTCTTGCCTGGAAGCGTCTAGCGAATGAAGAGCGGATTGCCTTTTCACGGGCAGATAACGAGGCTTTACGGGGCATCTCCCGCAGGGAATCCCTTTTACTTCTGTTAAAAGGCGCAATGTATTCAGAGGATGGCCTGCTCAGGATGATGGATCGAAAAAACCGTTATTACCAGGATTTTTTACTTGGCATTAAGCCAGATAACCTCCTCCCCGGCGCCATGGGTTTACTCGTGGAAATACGCCAGGCAGGCCTTAAAAGTGCCCTGGCCTCTGCCAGTAAAAATGCCAGATCGGTAATCGAACGTCTGGGAATTGAGCCGCTGTTCAATGCGATTTCGGATGGCTACAGCGTCGAACACCAGAAACCTGCTCCTGATCTTTTCTTGCACGCTGCCAGACAGCTTGGCCTATCCCCGGCCTGCTGTGTCGTCTTTGAAGACGCCGAGGCAGGTATCGAAGCTGCCAGGGCAGGCAATTTCCATTCGGTAGGATTGGGCCCTAAAGAAAGAGTTGGTAAAGCCGAGGTAATTTTCCCAAGCCTTGAAAACGTTCATTCGCAGGATATACTTAGTTTGTTGGGAGAAGGATAAAATCCTGGCGCGATTCTTCAAAGTCATATGGGAGTGTCCATGGCCGATCTCACCTGGATAAATGAACAGGCGCGGCGGACCCTGTATCGTCTTATTCCGCAATTGAATGAACAATTTGCCGGCGCTGGCGCGTGCAGTGAAGCGAACTGGAAGACGTTTATCCGGCGGTTGGAGCGACATTTTCCGCGCCTGTTCGGCCTATTGTACCAGTTGTATGGACACCAATATGATTTTTTCTTCCATGTTGAAAATCTCCTGGCGATGGCCGCCCGCATGTGGGTCGCTCGTCCGCAGTCATTAAAAAGAACTGGATACCTGCCGAGAAGCACAACCAGGCTGGTTCCATTCTGAAAAGATGGTTGGTGGGGTTTGTTATGTTGACCTGTTCGCCGGTAACCTGGAAGGTGTGAAGGCGAAAATTCCTTATTTCAAGGAACTGGGTTTGACTTACCTGCACCTGATGCCCTTATTTAAATGCCCGGAGGGCAATAATGATGGCGGATACGCAGTCAGCAGTTATCGAGAGGTCAATCCAGCCTTAGGTACGATTGAACAACTGGCTGACCTGGCGACAGAATTGCGCCAGAATGGCATCAGCCTTGTACTGGATTTTATCTTCAACCACACATCCAACGAGCATGACTGGGCAGCCAAGGCTTTCTCAGGATATCCGGAATACGAGGCTTTTTACCGGATCTATCCTGATCGCGCCATCCCCGACCGGTATGAACAGATCCTGCGGGAAATTTTCCCGGACGAGCATCCGGGAGCATTTACTTATTTCCCGGAACTGAACCGTTGGGTATGGACTACTTTTCATTCTTTTCAATGGGATTTGAATTATGAGAATCCGGTGGTCTTTTCCGCCATGGGGGAAGAGCTGCTTTCAATTGCAAACATTGGTGTGGAAGTGATCCGCCTGGACGCGGTGGCTTTTGTCTGGAAAAAGATAGGCACGACCTGTGAAAATCTGCCCGAAGCGCATATGATTATTCAGGCATTCAATGCCCTGGCGCGCATTGCCGCCCCGGCCTTATTGTTCAAGTCGGAAGCAATTGTCCACCCGGATTTTGTGGCCCAGTACATCCGCTCGGATGAATGCCCACTCTCTTACAATCCACTCCTGATGGCTTTACTGTGGAATTCGCTGGCAACCCGCGAAGTGCGGCTGCTGCGTTATTCGATGCAGCAGCGCTTCGCCATCGATCCTGGCTGCGCCTGGGTCAACTACGTCCGCTGCCATGACGATATCGGTTGGACTTTTTCAGATGAGGATTCCAACCAGTTATCTATCAATGGTTACGATCATCGTAAATTTCTGAATTCTTTTTATACGGGAAGATTTCCGGGCTCTTTTGCCACGGGACTGCCTTTTCAAGAAAATCCTAAAACGGGCGACTGCCGTATTTCAGGTTCTTGTGCTTCTCTAGCCGGCTTGGAGAAAGCAGTCAAAGAAGAGACCGGGGTTGAAGTCGATCTGGCCATTGAGCGCATCTTGATGATTCACAGCATTATCCTATCCATGGGCGGCATCCCGCTGATTTACCTGGGTGATGAAATTGCCACATTGAATGACTACAGCTACCAGGATGATCCGGCCAAATCCGGCGACAGCCGTTGGGTACACCGGCCTTTCACAGATTGGAAGAAATTCGACCGTCGTAAGGATAAACATACCCCGGAAGGCAAGCTGTTCCAGGCGCTGCTCAAGCTGATTGAAATTCGCAAAGAGCACTCCGTTTTTGCCAGCGGAGAAAACCACGCAACAGAAGTGCTGGATGTCGGCAACGACCACGTGTTTGGCTACGTCAGGTCTTATTTCAACGAAAAGGTAATCGTGCTGGCCAATTTTTCCGAACGTGAACAGATAGTCTCTATCGACCGGATTCCCTCGATGATCTGGCCAGGAAAGGATCTGGTTTCTGGCGAAGAATTCCAGCCAGGCGAAGAGATAAAACTGGGCCCTTATCGCTTTATCTGGCTTGAAATTTGAGCCATTTTTGAGTAGTAGAGATTTAATTTATGATGCCAGGAGGAAATATATGCCCTCATCGCTAGGTGTCTCTGTAGTTATTATCAAGGATGAATCTGTCTTGCTTATCCTAAGAGGCGACTTCCCGGTTTGGGGTTTACCTGGCGGAGCTGTAGAGTCGGGGGAATCTATCGCTGAAGCCGCCATCCGTGAAGTTCATGAGGAAACCGGATTGGATATTCGTTTGATCAGATTGGTGGGGATTTACTTCCGCCCGCAAGGATTAGAGGGCCATCACCAGGCCCTTTTTACAGCAGAAGTAAGCGGCGGCGAAACCAAACCGGATGGATTCGAAACATTGAAGGTCGAATGGTTTCCTTTGGACCATCTGCCTGAGCGACTGCTCGGTTATCATCGTTTAAGTATTCACGATGCGCTTCAAGTTGGGCCTGCTGTTGTACGTAGCCTGAACATTTTCCCAACTTTCTCTCGCTTCACTCGCCAGGAAATTTATACCTTAAGAGATCAGGGGAAACTTGACTTTCAGGCCGTTTATTCTGAACTTTGCGCTCCTATAGAAGAGAGCCATATTAGGAATGGACTTGGATAGCTGAACCAGAATGATACCTGGTGTTTTCCCCTTATTGGCGCAACTGCATGGCAGTTTCAAACAACGCCTGCACGTTCGGCCAGGGAAACCCAGGATCGACTTCCAGATACAACCAGGAGCCGCCGGAAAGACAGTCAAACTCGTCGACCAGGCGCAGCAGGTATGAGCGCACTTGCTGCGGGGTGGCATGCTGCATCAGTTCGCCTCGATCGGGGTGAAGCTGCAAGGCCAGACCGAGGTCACGGCAACGTTTTCCCAGGTCATGATGGTCAAACAAGGGAAGCTGCGGCCAGATGGCATCGGCTCCTGCTTCGCGCAGGTCGGCCAGGATGGGTAAGATCATCCCGCAGGAATGGAAGAGGATGCGTTTTCCAGCGCGCTTTACCGGCTCAAACAGGGATCGGTAGCGGGGTAAAAAGAAGCGCCGCCACATCTTGGGCGAAAGCATAAGGGCTTGCTGGGTGCCAAAATCATCCCCTACACAAACCGCGTCGACGCCTGCCGCCAGTGCGTTGTTAATAATCACCCCGTTGTAATCTACCAATAAATCCGCCAACCGGTTGATCTCAGGCGTGTCTTGGGAGATGTCAATCAGGACGTCTTCAAAGGGGCGCAGCGACTGCATGGTTTCAAATAGGCTCGCTCCACCACCTGCGTGAAAGTAGCGCTGGCGGTGAACCATCCCGGCTGCCTGGATCTGGGCCAGCGCCGGCCCTTCCAAGGGTCTAATTTCAGGTAGACGGTAGCTGTCAAGCCGCGAGATATCTGCCAGCGGATAGTTAATGCGGTAACCCCACACCCCATAAAGGCGGTATTCCCAGGTAGTACCCCAGGCATCGATTATGAACTTGTGGTAACGGCCGTCGGGGTCGAAGTCTTCTTTGGGAACAACAGGCAGAGCCAGGTCGCTCTGGTCATCGAAATCGTGGCCGCAGGTACGCATCAGGTCCAGCAGCTTCTGACCGTGATCGAACAGGCCAGCCGGGGAGGGGTGGACCTGCAGCGGTATCCGGTCCACCGGCTTGAATGCCAGGGCTGCCAGCATACGTTCTCTAGGGATCATAATTACCAGATGTCAAAGGATCAGTCAACTTCATAGATCATATCACAATTGCCTCTTAATCTGGCTGGCAATCAGTCATTTGCGCATAGATATAACGATATTTTAGCGGCCTGGCTATCCGAAATTGCCGTTCAAAAAAGAGGAAAAAGAGCATGTGATAGGATTTTAGTAAAAAATAGTAAAAAAACCGAAGACAGGACACTTCCTGTCTTCGGTTTTTTTCGTCAAAGGGTGGTCGTCTTACTTAATTACCAATTCCTTGAAATTAGGTAAATAGTCCTTATATTGCTGGAACATTTCGTTGACCATGCTCTTGATTTCGGCCAGCGAAAGGACTGCTGCAGTCAGCGGATCGTAGGCGATAGCATGGTAGACCAATCGGGCATTGCCGGTCAAAGCAGCTTCGACTGCCATCTCTTCTACCATGACACTGACGTGGTTTAAAGTGACGCATTGTGAGGGAAGGTCCCCGACGTGGGTGGAATGGAATCCGGCGCGATCGACGAATACCGGAATTTCCACACAGGCGTCTTCGGGCAAATTCGTGATGAGCTGCTTGTTGGGCATATTACCGTTGAATGTGTAGATATCGCCGCCTTTGAGGGCGTTGATAATATGGGCGGCATATTCGTGCCCGCGCTCGAGGCTGATTGGCGTTTCTTTGGCAAACCACTTGACTGCCTCTTCTTTCCAGGTGTTCTCTCTATTCCGGTATTCTTTCAGAACATAGGCATATTCACCTGGGTTCCAGCCAGTGCCATGCGTGCAGTATTTTTCGATCAGATCAGGTCGTTTGCGGAACCACCAGTTATATTCCGAATTGTGACCGCTGGATTCGGTCACGTAATAGTCCAGGTTGAGGAACATTTCATTGCGGACAATTTCTTCATTATATATTTCCGGTTTTTCCATGGCTTTGCGGATCATTGGATAGGCATCTTTCCCATTCCAGTTATATTTCAGGTACCAGGCCTGGTGGTTGATCCCAGCGCAAGTGTAGGTGATTTCTGACATCGGCGCGCCGATCCACCGGGCGAGCATTTCGGCCGAGCCCTGGACGGAATGGCACAAACCGGTCACTGGAATGTATGATTCGCGCTGCATGGCCCGGCACAACATTGCCATCGGGTTGGTATAGTTCAGCAGCACGGCATTGGGGCAGTAGCGCTCCATGTCTTTGACGATGCTGACCATCACGGGGATGGTGCGCAGAGCACGGAAAATACCTGAAGGCCCTCGAGTATCGCCGATGTTGGTATCCACGCCGTATTTCTTGGGTATCTCAATGTCGTAGCGCCACACATCAGTCTCGCCGACCAGTATGGTGCAGAGAACAAAGTCGGCGCCTTTCAATGCCTCGATGCGGTCCATGGTGGCTTCAACTTTGGCTGGATAATGACCTATATCGACGATGCGCTGCACTGATTTGTGGGCAAAATCCAGTCGCTCTGCACTTATATCCATCAGGCAGATTGTAGCGTCACTCAAGAGGGGGAAAGTCAAAACGTCTCTCACCAGTCCGCGAGTGAAACCCAGACTGCCTGCGCCAATAAATGTTATCTTGGTCATATTGCCTCTCCTTATTTGGATTATATAGGAAATAGTATAATCTAGTTTATACCGATTAGCAGATAAATAATTCAGGTCATTTTTTATACCTTTCCCAAAG
The DNA here is from genome assembly GCA_963820415.1 of uncultured Chloroflexia bacterium. Classification (GTDB taxonomy): domain Bacteria; phylum Chloroflexota; class Anaerolineae; order Anaerolineales; family Anaerolineaceae; genus CAWFZT01. The sequence goes on from CAWFZT010000015.1 coordinate 11,574, forward strand.
GAGAAAAGCATGACCACCGAGTACGCAGACCGCCTCACTCACCTGATTGCAGACCACAGAATGCTCCTGGCGCACAAGAATGAAATAAATCCTTCATGGACGAATGGCTTATTTGAACGTTACCGCTACCCGGTTTTAACCGCCGCCCATACACCTTTATCCTGGCGTTATGATTTGAATCCTGTAACCAATCCTTTTTTGATCGAGCGCATGGGAATTAATGGGGTATTCAACCCGGGGGCGATGGAGCTAAATGGGATATTCTATCTGGCCTGCCGGGTAGAGGGTTACGACCGCAAGTCGTTTTTCGCCATTGCAGAAAGCGCGACAGGAATAGACGGTTTTCGCTTTTTGAACGAGCCGGTCGTCATGCCCGAAACTGAAAATCCGGATACGAATGTTTACGATATGCGCCTGGTCACGCATGAAGATGGCTGGATTTATGGTTTGTTCTGCACAGAACGTAAGGATCCTGCGGCTCCTGCCGGGGATACCAGCAGCGCAATTGCCCAATGTGGGATTGCTCGTACACACGACTTGCGCAAGTGGGAGCGCCTGGATGATCTGAAGTCATCTTCTGCACAGCAGAGAAACGTCGTGTTACATCCGGAATTCATCGATGGAAAATATGCTTTTTATACCAGACCGCAGGAACTCCTTCATCGAGGCTGGCAGTGGGGGTGGGATTGGCTGGGGTCTGTCTGATTCGATGGAGCATGCTGAGATACCGAGTGAACTGGTGATCGACCGGCGCATCTACCACACCATAAAAGAGTTAAAAAACGGTGAAGGGCCAGCCCCGATAAAAACTGGCCAGGGTTGGCTGCACATTGCTCATGGCGTCAGGAATACAGCCGCCGGAATGCGTTATGTTCTCTACGCCTATCTCAGCCGCCTCGATAAACCCTGGGAAGTTACCCACGCGCCGGGTGGATATTTGCTGGCGCCAGACGGCGAAGAACGCATCGGGGATGTATCCAACGTAACCTTTTGCAATGGGGTGGTCGTGACAGCGGATGGAAAAGTATTCATATATTATGCATCCTCAGATACACGCATTCACGTTGCTACCTCTTCCGTAGAAAAACTACTTGATTATGTCTTGCATACTCCGCCGGATGGACTTCGTTCGGCAGCCTGCGTTGAGCAGCGGCTTGATCTGATCCATAGAAACTGGAAATATATCCAGGCAAGTAATCGGCGTGATCTTTCAGACCTTTAGATAGGGAAAAACTTATGACCACCTCATTACACATCCGCAATCTAAGATGCGAATACAGCATTGATCCCCTGGGAATTGATATTCTTTGCCCAAGGCTGAGTTGGGTTCTCGAATCAAGTCAACGCGCTCAAAAACAAACAGCTTACCGCTGTCTGGCTGCCAGCAGTCTCGAAGAGCTTGAGGAAGGAAAAGCAGACCTGTGGGATAGCGGTAAAGTAAATTCCTCTCAATCTATCCAGGTCGAGTATACCGGCAAACCGTTGACCTCCCGGCAGCAGGTGTGGTGGAAAGTACGCGTCTGGGACAAAGATGGCGCGGCCAGCGATTTCAGCCAGCCAGCCCGCTGGGAAATGGGGCTTCTCAACCCCAGCGATTGGTCAGCCCGGTGGATCGGGGCAGGTCTGGTTGGCGGACCGCGTACGACCATCCCGGCGCCATTTTTCCGTAAAACTGTTTCAATACAGGATAATATCCACTCGGCCAGATTGTACGTGACTGCCCTGGGGCTTTACGAGGTGGAGATCAACGGTCAAAAAGTTGGGAATGACATCCTTACCCCAGGCTGGACGAATTATCGCAAGCGCGTCCAATACCAGACCTATGACGTAACTGACCTGTTAAATTCGGGCGAGAATGTGGTTGGGGCAATCCTGGGCGATGGCTGGTACTGTGGGCATGTTTCCTGGCGGGACCGGCAGAGTTATGGCGACCGGCCCAAATTGTTGGCCCAGTTAGAAATTGTCTTTGAGGATGGGAGCCGAGAGACTGTGGCGACCAATTCCACCTGGGAATATGCCTTTGGGCCTATTTTGGAGGCGGATTTGCTGATGGGAGAAAGCTATGATGCACGGTTGGCTGCCAAGAATTGGAGCTGCCCCGGTTTTAGTGGTTGGAAATGGATGCCCGCTGAATTACTTGAGAATCCTGGAATCCAGTTGGTAGCCCAGGTGGGACCACCAGTCAGGCGGATAGAAGAGGTTAAGCCAATCGCGCCTCCACGGCAATTGAGTAACGCACCTTCTCCAGATTGGATTTTTGACATGGGCCAAAATATGGTCGGGTGGGTCAGGCTGAAGGTCAAAGGCCCGGCTGGCACAACCATCCGGCTGCGTTTTGCCGAGATTCTGGATTCAGATGGAAAGCTTTACACGGCCAACCTACGTTCGGCCCGGCAAACTGATTACTACACTTTGCGCGGAGAAGGTGAAGAAATTTACGAACCCAGGTTTACCTTCCACGGTTTCCGTTATGTGGAAGTCCACGGTTATCCAGGAAATCCTCAAGAGGATGCCATTATCGGGGTCGTCATCCATTCGGCGACTCCTCCCAGTGGATCATTTGAATGTTCGGACCCTTTAATCAACCAGCTCCAACATAATATCCAGTGGGGCCAGAAGGGTAATTTTGTTGACATTCCCACCGATTGCCCCCAACGTGATGAACGCCTGGGCTGGACCGGTGATGCTCAAGTTTTCATCCGGACGGCGACTTTTAACATGGATGTGTCAGGTTTTTTCACGCGCTGGCTGCAAGTCCTGGAGGATTCCCAATCCACCAATGGAGCGTATCCACCGTTCGCACCTTATGCCAGTTTGGAAGATGCGGATGGGGGTCCCGCCTGGGCGGACGCAGGTATTATTTGCCCGTGGACTATTTACCAGGTTTACGGTGATAAACGCGTCCTCGAGCAGCATTACAATTCGATGGTGCGTTTTATCGAATACCTACAGCGCACGAGCCAGGATTTAATCCGGGTTTATGAAGGATATCCAGGTTTTTCCGGGTACGGCGATTGGCTTTCAATCAACGCAGAAACCCCTAAAGACTTGATCGGGACCGCTTTCTTTGCATATAGTGCTGGGCTGCTCAGCCGGATTGCCGGTATTTTGGGGAAGCAAACTGACCGTGAACGTTTCGAGCAATTGCATGACAAGGTAAAGCGGGCCTTCCAGGAGCGTTACGTGACTAATGCTGGATTGGTCGCCGGGAACACCCAAACTGCTTATGTGCTGGCGTTATATTTTGACCTGCTGCCAGAACCCCTGCGCCAGCCTGCTGCAGATGCCTTGATCAACAATATTGGGCAGCGGAAAACACATCTATCCACCGGTTTCGCTGGTGCGCCGTACCTGAACCATGCCCTCACTCGCTCAGGCCGGCTGGAAGTTGCCTACGAGCTGCTCAACCGGAAAAGCTGGCCATCATGGCTCTATCCGGTTACTCAAGGGGCAACCACCATTTGGGAACGTTGGGATGGATGGACTGACGATAAGGGCTTTCAAGACCCGGCGATGAATTCATTCAATCATTATGCCTACGGTTCGATTGGCGATTGGCTTTACGCGGTGGTGGCTGGCATTGATATCGATGCGGACCACCCAGGTTTTCAGCATTTTATTATCCGACCTTGCCCTGGAGGTGGATTGACTTTTGCTAAGGCAGAATACAACGCCATCACGGGAAAGATAGCCTGTGAATGGCAACTCGATAAAAAAATTTTTCATCTGTCTGTTACTATTCCTGCCAACACATCCGCCAGGATGTATATCCCTGCCCAAAAACAAGCCGCCGTCCGCGAGGCAGGGAACCTGGAGGGTGTGACATTCCTGGGGTTGGAAGGAGATAGGGCGGTTTACGAGGTGATGTCTGGTAACTATGCGTTTGAATCGAAAGTTAAATGATTGATCAAGATTTCTGAAGGATAGAAATCACGATCAGGTTACAATAACAACGTCCCGCTTTCAGCGGAAGGAACCCGAGAAATCAATATAGAAATAATTATGAAGGGCCAGAAAAAAATGAAACCAAAGATTGCGCTTCAACTCTATTCTGTGCGTGAAATACTCCCCGGCAATTTTGAAGGAGTAGTCAGGCAGGTCGCAAAAATGGGATATCAGGGGGTTGAAACAAGTGGGATTAAGGATATTTCAACCTGGAAGGCTGGAAAATTGTTCAAGGAATTGGGCCTGGCGGTAAGCAGCATGCATACATTTCCTCCACCGATTGGTAAAAAGTTCCAGGAAGCCCTGGATATTTTAAAAGGATACGGTTGTCGTCATATTGTATCCGGCTACGGGCCGGATAAATTTTCGAACCTGGCAGGCATCAAAGAGATTTGCGAAGAGGTTAATGCCTGTTACGAGCTTTGTAGGGCTTACGGCGTCTCATTGAGCATCCACAACCATTCGCATGAATATATCCCGGTAGAAGGTGTTTATCCATATAAGCTGATGCTGGAAAACATGGATCCAGGCGTATTCTTTGAAGTGGATACTTATTGGGTGAAGGTCGCTGGGGTCGATCCGGTAAGCGTTGTAAAAGAGATCGGCAGCCGGGCGCACCTGCTGCATTTAAAAGATGGTCCCGGGATCAAAGGACAGCCAAATGTCGCTGTGGGTCAGGGTGTGATAGATGTTCCGGCAATCCTCAAAGCCAATGAAGGCAGCGTGGATTGGGTGATCGTCGAATTTGACCGCTGCGCCACAGACATTATGAAAGCAGTCGAGGAAAGTTTCCAATATCTATCCAGCCATGTCTAAGACGAAGATTGGCATTGTTGGAACAGGGAACATCAGCTCTACATACATCGAGGTTTGCCGGTCATTAACGCTGCTTGACCTGGTGGCTTGCGCGGACCTCGAGCTTGAGAAAGCCTGCCGGACAGCCGAGAAGTACGGTATTCCGCATGGATGGCATGTTGATGAGTTGCTGTCAAATTCTGAGATTCAGATCGTGGTAAACCTGACCCCGCCGGCTGCTCATGCGCGGGTTGCCATGGCAGCCCTTTCCGCTGGAAAATCGATTTACAACGAAAAACCTCTGGCTCTGACATGTGAAGATGCTCTTCGCATGATTGAGTTAGCAAGGCTCCGTGGACTGCGTATCGGATGCGCGCCGGATACCTTCCTGGGGGCTGGTTTACAGACCTGCCGGAAATTGATCGACGATGGAGCGATTGGGATACCAGTCGCCGCCACAGCTTTCATGTTGTGTCACGGTCATGAAGGCTGGCATCCCGACCCAGAATTCTATTATCAGGCTGGCGGTGGGCCAATGTTCGATATGGGACCTTATTATCTGACGGCTCTGGTGAGCTTGCTCGGTCCAATAACCAGGGTAACAGGAAGCGACCGCACCTCTTTCCCTGAACGGGTGATTGGCAGCCTGCCCAAAAAGGGACAGAAAATAAAAGTCGAGGTGCCGACTCACGTGACCGGCTTATTAGATTTTGCCAGCGGAGCGATTGGTGCAATCATCACCAGCTTCGATGCCTGGAGCCACACCCTGCCTCATGTCGAAATATACGGAAGCGAAGGGACATTGAGCCTGCCAGACCCAAATACCTTCGGCGGGCCGGTGCGGTTATGGCGCGCTGAAGGAAATAGGTGGGAGGATATAGCGCTCGTTCCGGGTTACGTACAGAACAGCCGTGGCCTGGGTGTGGCTGATATGGCAGAGGCGATGCAATCAGGTCGCTCTCACCGTGCTAATGAAAAACTGGCATACCACGTCTTGGAAATCATGCATGCCATCCATGATTCTTCCAGGAATGGCATACATATTGAGCTTACCAGCACGTGCGAGCGGCCTGAACCATTTTGTGGGTTTACATTTTCCTGAAGCGAAGGCGTAACGTTTTCACCTCGAAAGGTCGAAAGACGAGCTTGACCCGTTCCTCTTCGACGACCAGGTCGCCCAAAGATTTTTCAAGCATATCCGTTTGCTGAACGGATTGCAAGGGGAAAGAAGTCGAGAGTTCGGCCATTGTGGCCGTCCTGAGGGCTTCATAAAGACGCATGATGATGTCCCCCGAACCATCCTCGGCGGGTTTGACTGTCTCGATGATAATATTGGGTTGATCAACCCGGAATAGAGATTTTTCACCAGCGTTACCTGCCTGGAGCGTGACCGGACAGTTTAACTCATAGGCATTCTTGATCAAGTCACTTTCTGCGATACCACCGTTCCAAGCATAGAGGGCATATTTAAAGGTCTGCTGGCCTTTATCGGCGGTCATATCAGGTGAGAGCGCTGATTTCAATAAAGTCAGATTGAGACTGTTGTCCAATACATTCAAGCCATATTTGCTGTCGTTGAGGATAGCAAACCCGTGGTTTGGTTCAACCAGGGCCGACCATTTATGGTTGCAGACTTCGAAGCGATTAGCGTCGAACGGGCGGCTGCGGTGATTGGGCCGAGCGATGTGGCCGAATTGGATTTCGTGTAGCCCTTCGTTGGCATGCAGATTCACGGGGAAGGCCACTTTGAGAAGTTTGTGGCTCTCTTGCCAGTCTACCCGGGTATCGAACTCGACCACGCGGCTACCCCGGCGCAGGCTGATTTCCTGCTGGAGCGTCGATGTGTTGATTTTTCTGGTGAGGCGCAAAATGGCGACCAGCGGACCTGCGGCAACCAGCTCGATTTCGGCTTGCTGATCGATTGGCACGGGAGTATCTTCATACATACTGTCAATATCCCAGGCGTCGAACCAACTGGGCACGTCCTTGTATAATTTAAAGCTGTTACAAGGCCCGGCAGCCATCTCTCGATTGGCCTCTTTATCAAAAATACTCGTGATTTCTCCAGTAGAGTTGAATTCCAGGCGTATATATTCATTCTCCAAAATGCTTATGGAAGCTTGCAGAATATTTATAGAAGAATCAGGATTAACTTTACGTTCAGCCGGATTAGATTTTACCGTTGTCCAGCCGCAAGATGGGACTTTGACTTCGGCCCAGGTCTTCCCAGCCATGCTCTGGATGGGTATCTCCAATCCGGAAGAATCCATTGCTTTACCAGCACTGTCCGGCAATTCCACCAAGGCTGTGCGATCCCAAGAAAGCGAATTGAAAATGGTCACCTCTTTTCCTTCACCGTTAAAAGATTGCCGAGCGGCTCCGGCGATTTCCTGGGCAGAATGGATGACACTGCTATGCATGGCTTCAGCTTCCTGGTATACGCGACGGATAGATGAACCCGGTAGAATATCATGGAACTGAAGGAGAAGGACGGTGTGCCAGTTATCCAGCATTTGCTGGCGTGGGAATTGGAAACCCCCCATATTTCCAGCCGCGGCGCTCCAGAATTCCGCTTCTCGCAAAGCGAATTCGACCTTGCGTGTATTTTTCTTGGTGCGTGCCTGGGAAGTATACGTTCCACGGTGAGCCTGGAAGTATAATTCTCCGATATAACGAGCGGACGGGATTCCTTTTGCCTTGGCGTCCTGGAAGAAATCAATGGGTGAGGCCATGCGCGTTTTGGGCAAACCTTCCAGGTTTCTGGCCCTGCGAAGATATTCCAGGTGATCGTGGGTGGGACCACCCCCTCCGTCTCCGTGACCAAAAGCAACAATAAGAGAAGATAAGCCGTCCTTCTGGACGCGCTCTGTCCAGCGCCGGTTCAGCGCTTCCGGACGCGTCTCGCTGTTGTAATCATTGAAGATATGCGCCAGGACCGTAGATCCATCGATACCTTCCCAGGTAAACAAGTTATACGGGAATGGATCTCCACCATTGTAGGTCCAGAAGATTTTGGAGGTAGCAAAATACTTGATGCCACAGCCGCTCATGATCTGGGGCAATGCGCCGGAATAGCCAAAAACATCTGGCAGCCAGAGCAGTTCACTATCTGTATCAAATTCCTCTTTGAAAAAACGCTTTCCATACATGAATTGCCGGATCAGGCTTTCACCGCCAGCCAGGTTCGTATCGGCTTCTATCCACATGCCGCCTTCGGTAATGAATTGGCCGGTTTTAGCGGCGGTTTTCACCTGGTCGTAAAGATCCGGGTATTTCTGTCTCAGCATGTATAACAGGTGAGGTTGGCTTTGCAGGTAGCGGTATTCCGGATATTCTTGCATCAAAGCTAACTGATTGGAGATAGTTCGACCGATCTTCCTTTCGGTTTCAGCCAGAGGCCACAACCAGGCGACATCCAGGTGGGCGTGCCCAAAGGTATAAAGCAACGGAGTAGTCGAGCCATTGGTGCAATCCATCAGCGGTTTGAAGAGCTGCCGAGCTCGCTGGATGGTATCCATCATATTCTCTTGTGGGATTTCAAAATCGACCAGCAGTGTAAAGTTGCGTAACCCTTCATCAATTTCCGCCACCCTCAGCGAATTTTCGTCTAGAATTTTGCGAAGCTCATAAAGTGTATTTACGTCGAGCCATAACTGGTAAGCATCTTCGAACCAAATGCCAAAACTGCTGTTGCCAATGATTACCTGGGCTGGACCAGGTTCGGGCACAGATAGCCTACCATAGGAGACCGGGCCGCCTCCTTCAGGAGTAGGCCCGTGACCGGCGTAAGATTCGACCCACACGTCGAATTCGGTTCCTGGTATTCCTTGCATGGATAGAGTGATTTCCTTGTGCTCTCGATCTCTTGCTCCGGCTGCTTTGTGATTGACAAAGACAATCCCTTCACCGCCCACGTCTACTCGCAGAGCAATTCGTTTTCCGGCAGCTTCTGAGGGTAATTTGAAACTGGTATGGAACCATCCATATTCCCATTTCGCTCCCCAGGGAGTCCCAGGTGGAAAGGATTGCAGCGCACGATGACTGACTTGATCGAGCGTAAGTTGATCGTGGGTAGTAAACCCATTCCATTCTACAATTTCAAGTGGTTGGTAAAAATGTCTGGGCAGTGCGTGTAACCAGCGTTCAATACGGCGACGCCATTCGATAGTCAAGGCCATGTCTGCTAATCTCCTGTGAAAAATGATTTAAATAGGTACCCAAGGATTGTACAACAAGAAAAGCGTTTCTATATAGAGATTTGAATATAAAAAGAAAAAGACTACCTCGAAAGTAGTCATTTTTCTTCCCCTCGTTTAGGAGATTCCGCTTTTCAGCGGGAGCGACGGGATTCGAACCCGCGGTCTCGGCCTTGACAGGGCCGCATGTTAAACCAGCTACACCACGCCCCCGAACAACGACCGATAGTTTATCACGTTACCTGTTCACCGTCAAGGAATTGCTTGGCGCGGAAGGTGTGTGTGCGGCCGATTAATCATTTTCGAGAAGCCAGGGGTCAAGGCTGCGCTCCCAATCGGTAATTTCATCGGGTTGAAACCACAAAGCGATTTCAGCCGCAGCATTTTCGGGCGAGTCGGAGGCATGGGTTAAATTGCGGCTGGTTTGAATTGCCAGGTCGTGCCGGATTGTGCCGGGCATGGCGGCGGCCGGATTTGTGGCACCCATGGTTTGCCTGACAGCCGCGATGACGTTTGGCCCTTCCCAAACCATGGAGAGAACTGGAGAAGAGGTGATATATCTTACAAGGCCCTCGTAAAAGGGTTTACCTTTATGTACCGCATAGTGGGTTTCCGCCAGTTGTTGGTCTACCTTGATAAATTTTGCCGCGACAAGTTTCATCCCCCGGCGTTCGAGCCGCGCAATTATTTCACCGATCAAGCCGCGCTGTACTCCATCAGGCTTGACCAGGACCAGCGTCCTTTCCATGCTGACCTCCTTGATAACGGTTTTTATTCAGGAAGCGTTACTTTGCTAACAGCTCCTCGGCTTTAGTGTAAGTATCCAGGGCATCCTGCAGCCGGTTAGACCGTGCGTAGGCATCTCCAAGTATCTCGTGAAGAGCTATATTTACAGGGTAACGGTAAAGAGCATTCTGCAGGTCCCGGATAATTTCTTCAAGGTATATCTGTGATTCGATCAGTTTTGTGTATTTCGGCAAAGCCTCATCCAGATCGCCACCATCCAGGTTGCCCTGGGCCTCGGCAAGGACCTGCGAAATATCCATGCCTGCAACAACAGGAACCTCTTCAGCCGGGAACCCTTCTGGTGCAGGGATAACGGCTGGTTGAGGCAATTCCTCGACTGGCGTGAGCGGGAGTTCTGCCGTGATTTCCGGTTGTTCAAGAGGGGCAACTACCTGAGGGGGCACTTCGGCAACCGGCACCGGTACTTCCGCAGGGATTATTTCAGCTGGTTGTTCTGATGGGAACTCGGCAGCGAGGACTTCTGCTTCAGTTGGCGCTTCAACAGGCGGCAAGACTTCAGCAGGTCGTTCTTGGGGAGGCTCAACAATCAGGCTTTCTTCTACTACAGGCGCTTCAATGAGCGGCAGAACCTCGACTGGTTGTTCCTGGGGCATCTCGACGGCAGGGATTATTTCTTCTGCGGCCGGTTCGATTGGAATCACCAGAGGCTCAACGGTTTCAGGCACGGCTTCAATGCCTTGCAGCCATTCCGGAAGACCTTCTTCGGCCGGAGGAGTTCCGGTTTTTTCAGGAGTAGCTGGCTCGGCTTCTTTCAGCCAATCCGGGAGCTCTTCAGCGGGTTCCTTGGCCAGAGGCAGCGGCTCAGTAGGAACTGCAGGAACAGCTTCGATCCCTTGCAGCCATTCAGGCAATGGCTCTTCGGGGGTCGCTTCGACCAGCGGTTCAGGAACAAAGCCAGCCTTCTCTTCTTCTGGTACTTTTACATTTTTCAGCCAGACGCTGATCGACTCACCTGATGCAGCGGTTGGCGCAGGGGGAGTCTCGATAATATGCGTTTCCAGCCCTTTTAGCCAATCGGGCAGTGGCTCCTCTCCAGCAGATACTTCCGCAGGGATTTCAGCCTCAGGGGCTTCGGGAACCAGGGGTACAATTTCAGATATTTCGGCCTGGGGGAGCGGTTCGGCGGGTAAGGTTGTTTCAACAGAAAGTGGCTCAGAGGGGATAGCCTCAACGGCTGGCGGCTGCTCTGGCAGTTTTTCAGGTGGAACTGATAGCGTCTCCGGTTCTATACCCTGCCGAGCTGCCAGCGATTCGAGCCAGGCAAAGGCAGAATCGAGGTCCATTTCTTCAGGGGTAATGGCTTTAGGAGCGCCTATTTCTGTGGCAGAAATAGCTTCTTGGGCTGATATTTCCTCAACAGAAACCTCGACAGCCGGCGCAGCAGCTTCAGCGGGTTGCTCAATTTTTTCAACCGGACCCGGTTGCGGGATTTCCTCAGCGGTTGGGATTTGTTCCGCGGCCGGAACAGGGACTTCCGTTTCTGCTGGTGGAACAGGCTGACTTTCAGTCGCCGCGGGGGCTGCTGCTTCAGTCTCGGCAGGAGTTTCCAAGGCGGCGGCCTTTGCGCTTTCGATTTCTTTTTGAATCCAATCGGGCGGCGTCGCAGTGCGCTGTTCGGGGGGAACCAGAAGGGTTTCCTGGTCAGCGCCTTGCTGGACAGCCAGGGATTCCAACCATGCCAGAGCAGCGTCGATACTATCTTCTGGAGCCTTTTCTGCCGCAATTGGTTCTAACGCAGGGGGTTGGGCAATTACAGGCGCGACCGCCTCGGCAGGCGCTTCTTCAATAGGGGGTTCGATTTTCTTCACTGCGATAGGTTGTGTTTTGGCGGCCAATTCTTCCTTAGTAAGTTCAACCGGTTTTGCTTCGGGTTCAGTCGCCTGGGCAGCCTCAGCCGCCGTGGCTGTCATTTCTGGCTGAGGTTCAGGAGTGATTGCTTCGGGTTCACCCGGCATAGCAGCTTCAACCGGGACGACTGGTATTCCTTCTCCTAATCCCTTCAGCCAATCTGGCACTGGCTCTTCAGCTTGAGGAAGTGTTTCGCTAACAGGTGTTTCTTCAGCCTGGACTGGTTCAGTTTTTGCCTGGAGATCTTTAAGCCAGTCCGGGGAAGTCTCTGAAACTGGCTCGGCGTTGACTTCGGCGGGGGCCTCTGAGGCGACAGTCTTTAGCCAATCAGGCAATTCTTCGACTGGAGCGGCTTCAGCGGGGACGGCTTCGATGGGAGCTGCGGCAGCTTCAGAAGGAATGCTGAGGCCAGCCACCCAATCCGGAACTTCTTCCTGTGGAACCGGTTGAGCTGCAGCAGCAGTCGCCTGGGAGACAGGCTGCTCTTCCAGCCAGGCAGGCAGTTCAACTGCTGGTTGGGTCTCTTGAGGAGGAGCAACAGTCTCTGCAGGTACAGCTTGCTCGACCGGGGATATCTCTTCGGGTTTGGCTGTTTCCTCAGGTTGCGAGGACAATAGCTGATCAAGCTTCGCCAGATCCTCCTGTTCGCTTTCTGCAGAAGGTGTTTCTGGTTCCTGGGCAGGAGCAATGGCTTTTAACCAATCCGGCAACTCAGCCTGTACGATTTCTTCAGGCGCCTCTCCTGAAGGCGCGGGGGTTTCTTTTCCTTCAGTAGAGCCAGAGCTGGCTTCAGCCCAGCCGGCGCTCTTCATCCATTCCGGAATCAACGCTTCATGTTCTGATGGTTCTGTGGTTACTGCTTGAGCAGGTTCAGAAGGAGGGGCAGCAGGAACCTGTTCTGTGGGAGGTGGGGGAGCAGCAACTTCAGGTAGTGGACTGGGAGGAGGCGTGGCTTCTGGCAGGCCAGTCCCTTGAGCAGCGGGCTTTTCAACCAACCAATCTGGGATAATTTCTTCAGTCTCCCGGAGATCAACCCCCACTGATTTTGCCCATTCGGGTTGTTGCGATGCCTGTTGCGAGGGTTGATATTCGAGGAAATCGATCAGAATGGCGTTATCGGGAACCTCATTGCTGGTGGGGGCACTGGTGGTAATATTGGCTGAATATGGATCGAGAGTGATGACTCGTTGGCGATAAGTTTCAGCGTCTTCGGCGCGCGAAGTACCAGGTAATACTTCAGCTAATATACGATTGGCTTCGAGGCAGTTGGGCAGCTTATTTACCAACCGACTGCAAACCTCGATCGCTTCCACTTTACGCCCCATGATCATATATATACGCGCCAGGATTACTTCCAAATCGACCCGTTTGGGGTCTTCGGCGAGAGAGGCTCGGATCTCGGCGATAGCCTGCGGGTAAAGTTCACCCCGGGTGTACATGCGCACCAGCGCTCCACGGGTAAGGCGAACGCGCGGCGGTGTGATGCCATCTCGACGTCCATACAGCCTGCGGAGTTCATCTTGTATTGCTGAATTTGAGGGCTTTACTTCAAAAGCCCGTTCCATGTGATAAATGGCAGCATCAAGATTGCCTTCGTCTTCACGAATTATGCTCATTCCAATTTGCGAAACAAAATCATCCGGAACGACGGATAGAATTCGAGTGAGAATATCCGTCGCCTCACCATATCGCTGAGCTTCAAGGTAGGCTTTTCCTAACAGCCGGTACGTATCGACACATTTTGGAAAAAGTCGCAAAATGTACTTACAATGCGCAATAGCTTCATCTGTTTTCCCGCTGTTAATAAACCCCTCGATCTCGTGGTTATAATCTCGTAAAGAAATTTTAGACATAGCCTGAGCCTCCCTTAATTAGTATGCACCAGATTTACGGATATTGCAAGTGTTTACATTGATTATTGGTCAGAGATGATAGTTTCCGGGGGAAAATAAAAAAGCGATGCAGTCTATCTACATCGCTTTTTGTCTTACAGATATCTAATCCCCCAGGTAATCGCGCAATTTTCGGCGAATTGAGGGGTGGCGGAGGCGGCTTAGAGCCTGCGCTTCGATTTGTCGTACACGTTCACGGGTAACGCCCATTTTTCGACCGACTTCTTCAAGGGTATAAGCCTGCCCGTCTAGCAGGCCATAACGAAGCTGAAGTATGCGCACTTCTCGGGGAGGCAGAGAGTTTAAAACCTCTTCAAGATGTTCGCGAAGCAAATTATACGTAGCAGTATCGTCCGGCGGTGGCGCTTCATCATCCTCGATAAAGTCACCCAGGACGGAATCCTCCTCATCGTCGGTGGGAGTCTCAAGCGAAAGAGGCCGGCGCGCTACCTGGATCATGTTTTCGACTTTTTTCGGCGGTACATCCAGAGCAATCGCCAGTTCATCCACGGTTGGTTCCCTGCCGAGGCGCTGAGTGAGCTGGTGTTGGACGCGTAACAATTTATTGATCTGATCTCCCATATGCACCGGAACACGAATAGTGCGGCCCTGGTCGGCGATAGCGCGGGTAACTGCCTGGCGAATCCACCAGGTTGCATAGGTGCTGAATTTGTGCCCACGGCGGTAGTCAAATTTCTTGGTAGCGCGGATCAAGCCAATATTGCCTTCCTGGATCAAATCAAGGAAAGGAACTCCACGGCCCATGTATTTCTTGGCGACACTGATCACCAGACGCGAATTGGCCGTTATGAGATGCTCTCTGGCAGCCCAGCCATCCTCAATTAACCGCCGCAATTCCATGCGCCTGCGCAAACTGACGTTCCCTCTTGCTAATTCCTCACGCGCCATCCTACCGCGTTCGATCCGCTGCGCCAGCTCCACTTCTTCTTCTGCAGTGAGAAGAGGTACACGACTGACTTCTTTGAGATAAAGTCCAATTGTATCGTCTGTATCTATGTTAGCCAGGTCGTCGAAAGAAAGAACGTGTCCCGGTTCTTCTGCTTCTTCCTCATCTTCACCCCGTTCCAATTCCTCTTCATTTGGTTCTTCAACCGGAACGTCTTCCACGTAAGGAATGCCAGCGCTCATTAAAGCAGCAAATGCTTCTTCGAGTTGTTCGACTTCTTGTTCGGCTTCCGGGAAAAAATGTAAAATATCATCAATCGTGACATAAGATTTTTGCCGTCCAAGTTCGATCAGCCTGGCAATTGCAGGAAATTCCTCTTCTTCTTCATCTACTACATGAATCAACTCATCATCCATAGAAATACTTTATGACCTCTTTCACAAATTAAAAAAGCTGATCGCTTTTTCAAGTTCTAGTGCAAGCTCCTAATCAGCATACACGTTTTCGACTCAAAATTCAATACCTATAATACTTAATTAGAATTTTCTCAAAAAACTCGTCATGGAGTTGGAGTAAATAGCGGAGATGGTGTCTCGGATCCAGGCGTCACCTGAGCAGGTATTGGGGTAGCAGTTGCAGGAGAGAGAGCTTGACGATTCATGCTGTTTAAAATTTCATCCAACGAAGATTTATCTATCACAACAGGCGCATGCTTGTCGAGCTGGACATAATAACCGGTGGTAGTCGGGGTTACATTGCCAATCTTCATAACACTCGTGCCATTGGTGGTCTGGATGGTCAAGACTTGATAGGCTGAAACCAGGCCAAAAGCATCTAGAGTCTTTGCATCTAAAGTGGCTTCCGATTGTAAGCCTGTCAAGCTGGCGAGCAACTGCTGGATTTTTCCCTGATCGGCAGGCGTATTCTGGTCGTCAGTGAAACTCCAGGTATCATTTAGATTGCGTTTGATTCCAAACGTTCCACTGCTGCTCTTCAGCTCGAGCCCCATCAATTCACCCGTCCCCAGCTCGATGAGCCTTGGATATGCGGTTGCTGTAGGGGTCCCTCTTGTCCTGGCCTGTCCGGCCGGCGACCATTCCAAATACCAGGTTACTCCGATCAGGAGAACAAATATCACCAGTACAACTAGAGTTCCACGTCGAATCATCTTACCCTCTACGCCTGCGTTGAATCCAGGTAACTATCCCGGCGACAATAACGATTCCAGGCAACACGAAGACCGATCCGAGCAAAATCAAGCCCATTACATACCCTTCGGGCGGCGCCATATAACGACTGGTGGTTTGTTTAGGGGTCAGGCTGATCAGGTTTTCTTGATTGGCTGCCCAATCAATCGAATTGATGGCGAAATCGCTATTAGCGTATTGTGAAAAATATTGATCCGCAGCGAAATCTGCGTCTCCTACTACAACTACCCGAGCGTTCGTGGCAGAATCAGTAGCAGCCATTGCTAAAGTAACCGGACCCAGGTTATCCGTCGCTTTGTCGGCAGTTTCATTATTATTATTGATACTATTGAAATCCGTTTCACCCCAGGCATTGGCAGAGGTCTGTACCAGAATGGTTTGGGTGACCGTTTGTGGAACGGTTCCAACCAGAATGCTTCGTGAAGTTGGAAATATGGAGACGACTTTATTCAGTTTATTGGTAATTGAATGATCGCCATATGAATTGGCCACTGATACATATATCGGATTGACGTTTGGGTCAATGACCAGGTCATCACCCATTTTAATCCCCCATGAAGCAGCCAGGTAATTGGCCAGGGGATCGTTGACGCCGCTGGTATTGTTAACAAACGGGGATTCCGAGAAGAGGATCAAGGACCCGCCTTTAGCTAGATAAGCCTTTAGCAGGCTTACCTCATTATCGGAAAGCGGTTTCTTAGGGCCGGCAATGATAATCGCCAGGGTCTTATCAGGAATTTTGGGATCGCTCAACAGGTTTAATGTGTTTACGGTATAGTTCTTATTCTGAAGGGTGGTAGCGATCAAGAGAATAAGCCTGGTTACCGCTTGCAGTAGTATCAAATTCACCATGACCTACCAGAAAATAAACATCCCTTTCGCCCGGATTGATCAGCCGAAGCAGGGTCGAAGTGAGGTCTTGCTCATCGACGGCGGTCACCTGTTCTTTCCGACTGCCCATGGTCAGCACGATCGTTCCGTCTTTGGTAATATTAGCAGCCGTGGCCGCGGCAATATCAACGTTAGGGTCGATGAAGCGATAGTCGAATTTACCATTTCCATTTAATTTATAATTATCGAGAAGGTTCTTAGCAGTATCACTTGGTATATATGAGGGATAAAAAGCCTCAGCCATGACCGGTTGAGGTAGTGCTTTTAAGGTGTTGATCGTCTCTGGTGCCAGGGTATGCTCTTTATCTTGAGTTAAATCCCAACGGTATGGATTTTTGTAGACAAGATAATTAACCACAACCAGGATCCCAATGACTGCCAGAACCAGGACAAGGGCATTGCTGCCATAACGCGCCTGGCGTCCGGTTAATGCAACCCGGGTCCTTTCCGGGTCAAGAAGAATGAAGATTGCCAGACCGATGACAATAAAGCCCAGGCTGATCTCCAGGTAGAGATCAAACCGGTGAAAAACGATGTACAATCCAGCCGAAACCAAAACAGCCAGACCAGAAAGATATAAACCAACCGGCGCGAAACGATGCCAACGAGGGTTCATTAACTCCACCTCCTGACCTGTACTGAAACCGATCCTAAAAATAGAGCCAGAGTGGTGATACTGAGATAGTAAATAATGTCCTGCAACTCGATAATTCCCTGGTTAAAAGTATTGTAGAAGTGCTCGCTTAGACTGAGATAATTGAGTAATGCACCCCCGGTCGGCCCGAGTGCCTGGGCAGGATTACTGATAATCCACAAGAGCAGTAGGATTCCCTAGAGTTGTGAAAAATGCTGCAATTTGATTGCTGAAGAGGGATGAAATTACGACGCCAATTGCAACAAAGGTTGAAGTAGCCAGGGCCACTCCAAGATAACCGGTGAGCATCAAACCCTGGTCAAGGCCTGGCTGGATAAGTTGGTTCAACACGATGGGATAAATCCAGGTAACCAGGATAATGGTCAGGATGAATAAATACCCGCCCAACCATTTGCCGACTATCAATTCCCCATCACGCACAGGGGCAGTCAGCAGGAGTTCCATAGTTCCCGATTTCCACTCATCTGCAATTGATCGCATAGTCAGCGCAGGGACTGTAAAGAGAAATATGAATATCATTGGGCTAAGGATGATGGTGACGTCAGGGACATATTGTTGCTGGGTGGACGCATACAGGAGTCCGGAAAAAAATATATATCCTAATATCAAGAAAATCAAGAAGGCAACAGCATAGGCAATCGGGCTAATAAAATAGCTCTTATATTCTTTCCGGGCGATAATCCAGATATTTCTCATCTTCTAATCCTCAGCAGTCATTTCAACAGTGTCATCAACCGATGGCACCGGAGGCTCTTCTCGAGTTAGCTGTAAGAATATTTCCTCAAGGCTTAAATTGCTTGGCTGTAGTTCCAATAGATCGAAGCCTGCCTGGACTACAGCCCGAGCCACTAGCGGGCGGGGGTCTTCGCCTGGTGAACATTCAAATTCCAAAGAGTCATCATCCTTTGGAGTTACGCCAATCACACCTGGCGTAGCTGCAACCAGCGGGATTACATCACTGATATCGCCACGGATCTTCAATCCAACCCGTTGGGCGCCGATCAGGCGCGCCTGCAGGTGTTCCGGGGTATCTTCGGCTACCAACCTGCCTTTATTAAGGATAAGCACCCGGTTACAAACTTGTTGCGCTTCTGGCAGGATGTGGGTGGAGAGGAGCACTGTATGGTCTTTTCCGATCTCACGGATCATATTCCGTGTTTCAATAATCTGGGCTGGATCCAGGCCAATGGTCGGTTCATCCAGGATTAAACCTCCGGTTTATGCAGCAGAGATTGCGCCAGGCCAACTCTCTGGCGAAATCCTTTAGACAGTTTATTAATGTATCCTTCTGCCCGGTCTTCAAGGTGTACCAGTTCCAAAACTTCATCAACCCGATCTTCGGCATTTTTGATATTCCTCAAATCTGCCATGAATTTGAGGTAATCAAAGACGGTCATTTCGGAATAGAGCGGAACCGTTTCAGGCATATAGCCAACAATCCTGCGCACCTCGAGAGAATTTTCGATCACATCGTACCCGCCGATTTCTGCTTTCCCCATGGTAGGCGGCATATACCCGGTTAGAATGCGCATAGTGGTGGTTTTTCCAGCGCCATTAGGGCCGAGAAAACCGACGATTTCACCTTTTTCAATATTAAAAGTCAGATCGCTAATAGCGCGGCGAGAACCATAATCCTTGGTTAAGCCGGAAACACGAATCATCTGTATCTCCTCATAGGAAATGAATGTGGTTAATTCGTATAAAACGAGCGGACGCCCTGGCCCGCCCGAAAATTCGTGAATTTACCTGGAATATATACACACCGCATAACAATATACAACATCGAGCAATGCAAAGTCAATGAGTTAGCTTAAACTCTAATGAAACACTAATACAAGTTAGGTACTCTGGGAATTGCCGTGGTGAACTCCCGGGTTTGGGGTTGTGAGCGTGCGTCCGCACGCTCACAACCCCAAACCCGGGGACCTTTCACGGCAAATCCCAATGAGCCATAAGTTAAATAATTGACATCTGGTTGTAATAGGGTAAAATAGACAAGTTTATGTTTTTTACGGAATTTAGTCGCTGATATCCGGCGTGCTAATAATTTTAAGAATGGTTCGGAGGGAATATAAATCTACTTGGTCTGGCCAGACATGGCTTGAGCCCTTTTGAGCAGTTTGCTATCTTAGGGGTGTTGATTGTCGCGTTTATCAGTCTTCTGTATGCCTGGTTGTTACGCGGAACTGTTCTCAAGCACGACAAGGGTGACCAGAAAATGCAGGATGTATGGAATGCGATCCGGATTGGAGCTGAAAGCTATCTAGGCCGGCAGTTGAGAACCATTCTGCCCGCCATTGGTCTTTTGACAGTTGCTCTGTTCTTGAGTGTCTACGTTGTCCCGATCAGCAATGAAGCTCTGCATGAGTTTCCGCAGAACACCAAAATAATTATTGCCATCGGACGCACAATCGCCTTCATCATGGGCGCCTCTTTCTCGCTAACAGTAGGGCAGTTAGGCATGCGTATGGCCATCCAGGCCAATGTTCGTGCAGCTTCAGCCGCACGGCGGGGTTTCAACGAAGCCCTTTCGATTGCCTATTATGCTGGAACAATCACCGGTATGTTGACCGATGGCCTGGGCCTGCTGGGTGGAACGATCATCTTTATGGTGTTCGGGACTGCCTCTCCAGACGTATTGTTGGGCTTTGGTTTTGGAGGCACCTTGCTGGCGCTCTTCATGCGCGTTGGCGGTGGTATTTATACCAAAGCAGCGGATGTCGGCGCAGACCTGGTTGGCAAGGTTGAGAAAGACATCCCTGAAGATGATCCGCGCAACGCAGCGGTAATCGCCGACCTGGTGGGTGACAATGTGGGCGACTGTGCGGGTATGGCAGCCGATATCTTTGAGAGTTATGAAGTCACCATCGTATCAGCGCTGATCCTTGGCCTGGCCCTGGCAGCGATAGAACCAGATCCAGCCCGTAAACTGCGCTGGATTGTCTATCCTTTGATCATTCGTGCTATTGGCGTTTTGAGCTCAATCCTCGGAACGTTTACAGTTCCGATTTGGGAAAAGTTCCCCATCAAGTTCTTGCGCGCTCACGATGCTGAAGAATCCATGTTCAGGTCGTACGAGGTCTCCAGTGTCAACACTGTTTTCTTCTCTTTCCTTGTGGCCATTTTTTATGCTCACGACTGGAGATTGGCCATGCTGACCTCGATCGGTGTAGGCCTGGCAGTTGCATTCAACCCGCTGACTTCCTATTTCACATCTACCAAGAAACAGCCGGTAAAAGATATCGTCAAAGCGACCGATACCGGTCCAGCTACCACAATTCTCACCGGCCTTTCAGTGGGCATGGAATCCAGTGTTTGGGCTTTGATGGTTATCGCCGTCAGCTTTGTGTTCGCGCTCCTTCTCTACCAAGCAGATGGAGCAAGCCACGTCTTATATGCGGTGGCTATGATTGGTATCGGCATGCTCAGCCATACCGGTAACAACGTGGCAATGGACTCCTACGGGCCCATTTCGGATAATTCCAACGGGATTGGTGAAATGGCCTGGCATGGCCAGGAAGATGAAGCGACCATCAAGGCCCGCCAGATCATGGCTGATCTGGATGCGGTCGGTAATACGACTAAAGCCATCACTAAAGGCGTGGCAATTGCGTCAGCGGTAATTGCTGCGGTCAGTCTGTTTGCTTCCTATTTTAACGATGTGGGCCGGGTGCAGGAACAACTGGGCATGGTAAAAATTGTTGCCATCAACATCTCTTCGACCAAAGTATTCATCGGTTTCTTGTTGGGCGGCGCTTTGCCCTGGTTGTTCAGCTCCCTTTCTATCAAAGCGGTCTCACGGGCGGCTGCCCAGATCGTGCAAGAAGTCCGCAGGCAGTTCCGTATACCTGGGATTATGGAAGGAACTAAAACACCGGATTATGGTGAGGTAGTTGGCATTTCTACCAAGTCAGCTCAGAAAGAGCTGATTCCGTTAGCGACGATTGCTGTCATTACTCCACTCATGGTCGGACTGGTGTTGCAAGTCGAAGCCCTGGGTGGGTTCCTGGCGGGCGTTATTTTATGCGGTCAACTGCTGGCGGTTTTCATGGCTAATGCAGGCGGCGCCTGGGACAATGCCAAGAAATCCGTCGAAGACGAACCGCGCAATCTTGTGGCAAATACCGGGAAGGGCTCTGAAAGGCATAAGGCGGCTGTGGTAGGTGATACGGTCGGTGATCCTCTGAAGGATACGGCTGGGCCGGCCTTGAACCCGATGATCAAACTGGTCAACCTGGTCAGCCTGATTGCTGCCCCAATCATCGTCTCATACGAGCATTTGGGATTTGGGGGTTGGGTTGTAGTCATCCTCATGCTGGCAGCCTGGATTTGGGCGTTCGCCCAGAGCCAGAAGCGCGTTGACGTGACGAAGGATCCTGATGTAGCTGTTGCATTGGGCAGCAAATAATTCTTTCGATCTTTGCGCTGAAGCTGGCTATTGCCAGCTTCAGCTATTTAATTGGCTGAGTCTGGATAAGGTATCCTGGAATTCACGGGGGTACGGAGCGGTTATAACTAAAGGCGTTATAGAATCCGGTTGCATAAATGAGATTTGAAAGGCATGCAGACCCAATCGAGATAGGATGTGTTGATGAAAAAACGAATTCTTATCATATAAAGGGTCTGATAAGATTGGAAACCCTATGGCAGACAGATGGGCCCGAATTTGATGGGTGTAACCAGAATGGGGACGGGCTTCCACGAAGGAATAACCAGAGAACCGGGAAATTACGATAACATCGGTTTGGGCAGGTTTGCTGCCTGGCAGATTGACCCTGGTTCTGTGCTTGCGGTCGCCATCTACTTTAAGCGGAAGGTTGATTTCTCGACGCTCCCAATTCGGGCTGCCAATGATTAAGGCTCGATAGATCTTCTGTACCTGCCGGCTTTGAAATTGTTCGTTCAAGAATTTGTGAGCCCGGGCATTTCTGGCAAATAGAAGTACACCGCTGGTCTCTTTGTCCAGGCGATGGACGACCCAAATCTGTCCCTGGCTTTCCTTGAGAAGATTTACTGCGCAGGGTAATTCTGGGTGATATCCATCCTGGATAGTCAGCAGGCCAGCAGGTTTATTGACGGCGAGAATATTTTCGTCAGACCAGAGGATATCGAGATGCATGCTCTTGAACACCTTTGCCTGATTTATTGTATAGTCTCTGAGGGCGGGTTGTCAAACTCCAGGCGCAATTTTCTTGACTTGAGATTTTTCCCGATGTAATATTTAGGTTGGTTGACGGTTTCAGAAATAAAACGGTAATTCTCTAAAAACCAGCTTTTTCAAAATTATCAAGATTGGAGGATTTCAACATGTATATAATGCTTGTCCACATCCATATCAAGCCTGAGATGATCGAAAAATTCAAGGTAGCCACGGCTGAAAATGCACGGAACAGTCTATTGGAACCCGGGATTGTTCAATTTGATTGCCTGCAGCAAACTGAGGATCCAACCCGCTTCACGCTGGTGGAGGTCTATCGTTCGCCAGATGACCAACTCCTTCACCGGGAAACAAAACATTATAAGAATTGGAGAGATGTTGTCGGATTTATCCAGGTTGAACCGCGCCAGGGGGTAATTTACCGCAATGTATATCCAGATGATTTAGAATGGAAATAACCCATGTCCTTTGATTTTGCTACCGCTTCCCGCATAATCTTTGGAATTGGAACTGTAAAGGATGCCGGTAAACTTGCATCTCAGTTTGGATCCAACGCCTTCCTGATCAGCAGTTGCGGCGGTGCGGATCCTTCGCAGTTAATGGATATTCTCAAGACAGCAGGAATTCACTATTCTTCGATAGAAGTCTGTGGAGAACCGACCGTTGGATTTGTATTGGAGGCGGTGCAGGCGGCAAAAAAGAACCAATGTGATCTGGTAATTTCCTTTGGCGGAGGAAGCGTCATTGATACGGGGAAAGCAGTGGCTGCCATGCTGACCAATCCTGGGGATCTAATGGATTACCTGGAAGTCGTTGGCCGTGGGCGCCCTCTACTGCAGCCTTCTATGCCAATGATGGCTATTCCGACTACTGCCGGCACGGGAAGTGAGGTTACCCGCAATGCTGTGCTGGCTGTGCCGGAACAGCAGGTAAAAGTCAGTTTGCTAAGCCCCTTAATGCTGCCGCGCCTGGCATTAGTTGACCCGGAATTGACTTTTGGTTTGCCGCCTGCAATCACTGCCAGCACAGGCATGGATGCACTGACCCAGGTAATCGAACCATACGTTTCCGTTCGAGCGAATGAAATGGTCGACCTTTATTGTCGCGAAGGGATTATGCGCGCCGCCAGGTCTTTAAAATTGGTCTACCACCACGGTGACTATGGACAAGGGAGGGTCGACATGGCCTGGACCAGCCTTTTAGGGGGTCTGTGCCTGGCCAATGCCGGGTTAGGAGCGGCGCACGGGTTTGCTGCTCCGATCGGTGGAATGTTCACGGCCCCACATGGAGCAGTGTGCGCCAGGCTTTTACCCTTTGTAGTGGAAGCCAACTGCCGGGCGTTAAGAGAACGACAGCCGGAAAACCCGGTCATCTCTCGCTATGCAGAAATAGCTGGAATATTGTGCAATAACGATGACGCCTCTGTAGAGGACGGGATTGA
Source organism: uncultured Chloroflexia bacterium (assembly GCA_963820415.1). Classification (GTDB taxonomy): domain Bacteria; phylum Chloroflexota; class Anaerolineae; order Anaerolineales; family Anaerolineaceae; genus CAWFZT01. Next base: position 35,317 of record CAWFZT010000015.1, read on the forward strand.
GTGGCTAAAGCAGTTATGTTCAGATTTACAAATACCGCCTCTTTCAGACTATGGAGTCAGCAAAGCAGATATTGGGATACTAATACAAAAATCAACCGCAGCAAGTAGTATGAAAGCCAACCCTATTCAATTGACTGCCACTGAAATGGCTGACATTCTTGAAAAAGCTCTTTAGGGAAATCTTATTTTTCTACGAAATATCCCACTCCCAGGACGCCGGGTCCAGCATGGACGGCAATCGCTGGAGGCATCTCTGAGATTGGCACTTCCGGCACATCGAAAAATTTTTCAAAATCGTCTGCCAAGCCTCTGGCTTCCTTTTCGGCTGCCAGTTGCAGAACAGTAATATAAGATTCGACGCCTTTGGGACAATCCTGGTAAATTAATTCGTGCAGGCGTTCCAACGCTTTGCGCTTGGTTCGCTGTTTTTCGACCGAATCGATGTGTCCATCCTTCAGGGTCAGGATGGGTTTGAACTGCAAGATGCTGCCGAGCAGCGCCTGGGCTGCGCCAATCCGCCCGCCCTTATACAGGTATTCCAGGGTATCCACCAGAAAATAAACTCGCCAGCGCTTGGCCATTTCCTGAACCTTTTCTACTATGGTATCTGCATTTAGTCCGGCGCCCGCCCATTTCAAGGCGTTTCTGGTCAGGGATCCTAGTCCAGTGGCAATGATTAAAGTGTCGATCACCCGGATATCTGCCCCGGGATAATCCTGAGCAGCCACAATAGCGCTGCGCACCGTACCGCTTATCAGGCTGGAAGGGCACAAAACAATCACCGTGTTTCCCGGGGTGGCGCATTTTTCGAAGATGGGTTTGTATAATTCGGGTGATGGCGCAGCAGTTTTGGGCAGAACAGGTGAGGTCATGAGTTTACTCAAGAATGTTTTTGAATCGATTTCTGTGTCATCTCGGTAACTTTCTTCGCCAATAATGATGATCTGGGGAATATATGGAATGCCCAATTGCCGCGCTTCAGGCACTGGAATGCAGGATAAGGTATCAGTTACGATGGTGATCATAGAATAAATTCCTTTCTATAAACTTGATTTTTTGGCAGGATTGACCGTGATGCTGATCCCTTGATGAATGCGGTTGATAATTGCCTTCTTTTCCTGGTAATTTCACCTCTTGTGCATAACCACCAGGGGAAGGTTCAGAAATTCCGCATATTTTCCTGCTAAACCCGCTCGACCCACGTCTGGACTGACAATGGCAGCCTCTTGAAATTCGGGCTTCTGGAAATAGGTTCCAAGGACAGGGATGGCAGTCAGAGGATCGACAGGTATGTTATAGAACCCTTGAATTGCAGGGTTGTGAATATCGACGAAGATTACCCGGTTGGCACCTACTATTTCAAGTAAGTTTGCTACCACGCGCGCGCTGATGGCTTCTCGACCGCGTGTCATGCGATCCTGCCTGGCATATGGAAAATATGGGATGACCACACTGACTGAATGTGCACTGGCCCGGCGAAAGGCATCCAGGAAAAAAACGAGCTCCATCAGATGGTTATTTACTGGAGGAGGACAGGGTTGTATAAAGAAAATATCCTGGTCCCGTACTGCTTCATCGATCTCCACGTGTATTTCACTATCCGGGAATAATGTGGTGGCAGCCTTTCCCAACTCAACGTCAAGAAGCGAAGCAATCTCCTTCGCCAAAGCCGGGTGCGCAGAGCCGGAAAAAATACGTAATGGATGATCAGACATGTTTCTCCTGTAGGTATCTTTATTTTAGTTGATGTTCAGTTATGCGCCAATAGACAAACTTGTTAGATTTTCCTTCATAAGAACGTTCCACTGAAGGGGTAACTAATTGTATAATATTCACCATCTTACTTAATGGTCATATAGACAAAATATATGTAAAATTATATTGGTCAAAAGGATTCCTAAAGAGCCAGCAAATCTACAGATTGTGGTCCAGGATAGGGAGATTAAATGAGTGAATCGAGCGCCGAGTCATTAGTAAAACCTGAGGGTATTGCAATTGTCATCTTCGGTGTAACGGGCGACCTGACGCGTCGCAAATTGATGCCGGCTTTATACGAATTAAACCGTTCTGGCCGCCTGCCTATGCCGTTCTACACGATAGGGTTTGCCAGGCGTGACTGGAGTGACGATTTCTTGAGGCAGACCTTGAAGGATGGGGTGACGGAATTTGGAAGAAAGGAACTACTGGATGAGCCGGTTCTTCAGGCCTTGTTGGACCGCGCCCATTATGTCAGGTCAACCTTTGACGCCTCGGATGGATATGCCCGAATGGAGGCGTTGATCAAAGATCTGCATGTGAAGAATGTATTATTTTATCTTGCCACACCTCCTGAATCTTACATTGAAATTATCCGCCAGTTGGAAAAGCAAGATCTTTGCAATGGACAGCCAGGATGGACGAGAATTGTCATCGAAAAACCTTACGGGCAAGACCTGGCTTCTGCCCAAAACCTGGAAAATGAGGTACATCATGTTTTCAAAGAGAACCAGGTTTATCGCATCGATCATTATCTGGGAAAAGAAACTGTCCAGAATATATTAATGTTGCGTTTTGCTAACGGGATATTTGAGCCTTTGTGGAGCCGTTCCTTTGTTGACCACGTACAGATTACCGTTGCCGAAACGAATGGCGTTGGCACCCGTGCGGGTTACTATGAGACTTCCGGTGTAATCCGAGACATGTTTCAAAACCACATTTTGCAGCTTCTATCGCTGACTGCCATGGAAGCTCCGGTGGCTTTCAACGCGGATGCAGTACGGGATGAGAAAGTGAAAGTTTTAAAGGCTGTACGACCCTTACGCGATCATGAAGCCATTATCAACACTTATCGGGCGCAATACGTGTCGGGTGTGATCGAAGGAAAGCGTGTTCCAGGGTACAAGGATGAAAATGGAGTGCCCCCCGATTCGGTTACAGAGACCTTCCTGGCAGCCCGGCTATTTGTGGATAACTGGCGCTGGGCTGGCGTTCCATTCTATATCCGATCCGGTAAAAGATTGCCTGCCAGACTTACTGAAGTGGCGATCACTTTTAAACAGGCGCCGTTATCTATGTTTAACTGGCGTAACCTTGCAGGGGCTGCCCCAAATGTTTTGATCCTGAACCTGCAGCCAAATGAAGGGATTACCTTAACCTTCGGCGCCAAAATACCCGGACAAACTAATGAAATTTCCCCAGTAAAGATGGATTTTAACTACGAGGAGACTTTCGGTATCGAGCCTCCAGAAGCCTACGAACGATTGTTATTGGATTGCCTGATCGGTGACGCAACTTTATTTACTCGTAGTGATGAGGTGCAAGGGCAATGGGCTTTCACCACGCGCATTCTGGAGGCCTGGCAGACTTATGCTGTACGGCATTTACCTGTTTACGAAGCTGGCACCTGGGGGCCTCCCGGGGCAGACGAGTTTATCAATAAAGATGGCAGGTCCTGGCGAAACCTGGGGCTTTAATCTTATTTACCGGTAATGGCAGCACCGCAATTGGGGCAGATTTTTTCTCCATGCACGACCACATAACCACACCGGGCGCATGTGGTGGGTTGTGACGCGCCAAGGGGCGCGCCACAGGCAATGCACCGAGGTTCTCCAACTGGGTTAGCTGTCCCACAATACTCGCATTCGATTCTAAGCAGCCGCTCTGAAAGTTGGTGGCTGGCTGCCAGGCTACGAGCGGCGTCATCGATTACTTTCCAAACTTCATCAGAAAGTTGAATGTACTCGATGTCCTGGGCGATATCGTCGAGCCGGCTTAACAAAGCAAAGGGGTTGCGGAGAGCGACGATGGCAGACATTCCCAAGTTGGCCGCTACACCTAACCAGGCCTGTTGGCCGATCTGGACAGAGACGCCATCCTCGATGGAATGCAATGAAATGCTGAGAGCGGTCTGTCCACCTGATGCCGGTTGGGCGGCTGTAGCGATCTGGACGACCATGGATGGGCTATTTCCGACCGCCTGGACACGTAAATTGCCCCGGTTGAAGTGGCCAACCAGGCTGCGAGCAATATCTTCGGTCGTAATGTTACCGTGGTAGACTCTTTGATCCATAGGATGGATTATAATCAAAATCGACAAAATTAATTAATAAAACTTATTGGGAATCTTCAGCTTTGAGAGGGCATAAACAGGATTCTGAAGAAACCAACCAGGAGCATTTATGCAGAAAAAGGCAGGAGGGGCAATACTCTTCTTCTTTGTGATAATGGTGTCCTTGTTTTTTTCAATGCCAGTCCGGGCGGACAACCCGAAGCAAATATCGACGGTAGCAATGGCTACCGTCACGGGTACGCCGAGTGGGCAGTTCATCACTGTCCTGTTGGACCAGCCGCAGATCAACGTGCGCGCAGGACCCGGAACGGCTTATCCAAAGGTGGGCGTCTTACTGGCAGGGCAGCAAGCCCCGGCTAAGGGTGTTTCGTCCGGCGGGGAATGGATCATGATCGAATATCCAGGCATTCCCGGTGGGGTGGCCTGGGTCTATTCTGCACTTGTGAATGTGTCACCCGGCCAATTACCTGTGGTTGAACCCCCGCCGACACCCACGCCGCTTTACACTGCTACAATCGATCCAACTCTGGCAGCCCAATTTATTGTTACTTCTGCCCCCACGCGGCTGCCGACGTTTACTCCTCCGCCGCCATTGGTGATCCCGATATTTCAAACCATGACGGCTGGAACTTCATCCAGGTTGCCGATGGGGCTGGTAATTATTCTTGCGATAGCCTTGGGCGCCTTTCTAGGGTTGGTTTCGCTTTTCCAAAGGTAAAAGATTAACGAAAAGGATTTATTCTCGATTGCCACGTTTGACAATCCAGTCGATCACCTGTAGAAAAATCAAAATGAGCAGGACAGGAAACAGACCGATTCCAATACATGATAAAACGAGACCACCGAATCCGCCCGGACCGTAGAAAAGATAGATCAAACCTCCACCTACCAGTAGCGCCACTGCAATGCCGCCCAGTATCAGGCGCTGAGAGGTCTGCCGGGCATATTTTCGAAGATCGCGAGACATCGGAGCACCTCCAGGGAAGCGGTAGAAATATATATCCAGGGAGAAGAGTGGTTTATCTATTCAGGTAGAGGGTCAAAGCCGAAATGAGCGCATCGATATCTCTCTTTGAATTATATCCTTGTACAGATATTCGGATTAAATTTATGCCATTCCAGCGAATCACAGGAATTTCGATATTAAAATCCTGCCTTAAAACGACTTGTAGCTGACTGGCATCGAGGTGGGCAGGTAAAGGGATAGAAACCATTTGGGCGAACCATTGAGGAGAGTCGGGAGATAAAGGGAGGAGACCGGTCAAGGCATTAATCCGGTGGGTGGCTTCGGAGGCGAGCATGTGGCAGCGCTTACGAACTTCTGCCCAATCGTTCTGTTCCTGGAAATTAATGGCATCCGGAACTGCCAAATAGGCGGATATATCCCGGGTACCAGCACGTTCAATGTAATCGACAAAGGGAGATGGTCCTGGATTTTCACTTTGCCAACCCCAGCCAACGATTAGAGGTTCGATAAGCTGTTGGACTTCATGGCGAGAGTATAAAAAAGCCGTTCCTTTAGGTGCGCATAGCCATTTATGTAAGTTGCCTATGTAAAAATCTGCGCCTGAATCTTCTAAAGAGAACGTGATTTGTCCTGGAGCATGCGCTCCATCGATTACAGTCAATATTCCAGCTTCCCTGGCTTTGCGACATATTTCTGAGACAGGAAAAATTAATGCGGTAGGGGAAGTAATATGGCTGATACATATCACCCGGGTTCTCTGAGTAACGCCTTTCCAGAAATTCTCTACCAGAGTTTCAGTGGTAGACACTGGCGTGCGAATCGGATGGTTGATATACTTGAAGCCGTTCTTTTTTGAGAAGAAAGTCCAGGTCCGGTCAATTGCTCCATATTCATGATTGGAGGTAAGTACTTCGTCCCCATCATGAAGTTGCAGGCTGTGGGCAACAATATTTATGCCTGTCGTGGCGTTAGGAATATAGGCCAGGTTGTGGCAGTCCACCCGCAGATATTTAGCCAGGATGGCACGTGAATTTTGAAGAAGATTGGGAGCACGCCGGCCTAAAAATTCGACAGGTTGAGTTCTAATTCTCTTTGCCAACGCTGATAGGCTTCAAAAACCGGGCGAGGTGTAGCTCCAAAGGATGCATGGTTTAAGGAGATTATATCGGGATTGAGAAGGAATTGCTGTTGAAGGTCAAAGTTGTTGTTAGCCATGAGAGAAGATTATACCAAACCCATCTATGAACGCCTGGTTTAGAAAGTTCTCAGTTTTTAGGTCTGAGCGGGATGTGCCTCAAGAATACAGGTCGATATTCTCCCACCTGTACCTGGACGTGGCATGGTTCGGCTTGCTAAGCGGGACCACTATTTCTTTCCTGGTGATTTACGCAACCCGCGTTGGCGCGACCGGGGAACAAATTGGCCTGATCAATGCCGGGCCGGCCATGGTGAACCTACTATTAGCCCTTCCGGTAGGAATTTGGCTGGGAAAGAAGGCGATTGATCGAGCGGTTTTCTGGTCAGGTATGCTGCAGCGCTTGTTTTACCTGGCGTTTGCTTTCTTGCCATGGTTACTTTTCGCCCAAGCGCAAATTTGGGTCATTATCGTGGCTTCTTTGCTGATGAGCATTCCCGGAACGGGCATGGCAATTGGTTTCAACGCTTTATTTGCCGAGGTTGTCCCGCCCGAATGGCGTGGGCACGTAGTGGGTATCCGCAATGCACTCTTATCCATCACTACGGTTATATCCGCCCTTTTGGCCGGCCAGATATTGACCTGGCTGAAATTTCCAATAGGATACCAGGTTGTGTTCGTTTTAGGTTTTACAGGCGCAATACTGAGTTGTTTGAATGTGGGAATGATCCACCCCCTGAAGAAGAATCTACCTTCTCAGGATGGAATTGACCCACCGGTGACCATGGCTGGATTAGAGAATAATGGCGAGGCCGGATTTATCCCCGGTATTATCCGGTCATTTAGAGGTCTGCGCTTCGAAATCCTGAAAGGGTCGTTTGGGACTGTCATCCTGCTGCTTTTTTTCTTCCATTTCGCCCAATTCATTGCCATCCCAGTTTTCCCTATCTACACAGTAAATGTGCTGCATTTATCCGATGAAGTTTTAAGCCTGGGCACGAGCATTTTCAGCACGGCAGTATTTCTCGGTTCGATGCAGTTTGAGAGAATTTCCAAAAAGATTGGCAATAAAAAAACAATAGGGCTTGGAGTAGTTTTAATGTCCACTTACCCGGCCTTAATCGGCCTCAGCCATGGAGAATTTCTATATTTTTTGGCGTCGGTGACAGGGGGCATAGCGTGGGCGATGGCAGGTGGAGCGTTGTTTAATTATTTACTTGAATATATTCCAAATTTTGATCTAGCTACTCACCTCTCATGGTATACGCTGGCTTTCAATGCTGCGGTTCTGCTAGGGTCGTTCATCGGTCCTGCGATTGCTACCATTACTGGGCCCTCGGCTTCGTTGTTGATCTTTGCCGTGTTACGTGGCCTGGCTGGGCTGGCTATTCTACGGTGGGGATAGTTATGTTAGAATGACGTTATGGGAAATAAAGTCATTTCCACTAACCGGAAAGCCCATTTTGAATATTTCCTTTTAGAGCATTTTGAGGCTGGGATTGCGTTGCAGGGAAGTGAAATAAAATCAATCCGCGCCGGGCAAATCAGTCTTACCGAAGCATATATTAAGGTGGAAGAACGTGAAGCCTGGTTGGTCAATGCCCATATTGCTCCCTATGATCCAGCCAGCCGGAATAATCATGACCCTAAGCGAGTCAGGCGATTACTGCTGCATCGCAAACAGATCCGTGAAATGTGGAACGCCATGCGTCAGAGAGGCGTCACCGTAATCCCTGTGCAAGTTTACCTGAAAGAAGGTCTGGCAAAGCTGGATATCGCCATCGCAAAAGGGAAGAAACTTTACGACAAACGTTCAGAAATTGCCAAACGCGACGTCGAAAGAGAAATGGATCGGCAAGTCCACTCACGTGATTAGGAAATTTTATGGGACTTCTTCGTTACATCATCGCAACTGGGGTTACTTTCTTATTGGCATTGTCCTGGCTCAGATTAAATGATTATCTGGCTCACCGTGGGGTGATCAAAGTACCCCTGAGCCGGAAAATTATTCACATGGGCACAGGTCCCATTTTTATCTTATGCTGGCTGCTTTTCCCCGTCGCACCTCTCAGCCGTTATCTGGCAGCTCTGGTACCGCTGGGGATCACAATCCAATTTGCCCTGGTTGGATTAGGTGTGATAAAGGACCAGGGGGCAGTGGACGCCATGTCACGCAGCGGGGATAGAAGAGAGATATTGCGCGGCCCATTGTTCTATGGAATAGTGTTTGTATTATTGACCATTATTTACTGGTATGATTTGCCGGTGGGAATTGCAGCATTGATGTTGTTGTGCGGAGGGGATGGGCTGGCAGATATCATTGGCTCCCGTTTCGACAGCTTATCCCTGCCGTGGTCAGGAAGAAAATCGATAGCTGGCTCAGTTTCCATGTTCGTTGGCGGATGGGTCTTTGCTACAGCTATCCTGGCTATTTTTGTGTCTCTGGGGAAATTTTCCGGCCCATTCTCTAATTATATTGGAGGAATTTCTTTGATCGCTTTAGTTGGGGCAATGGTTGAGTCGCTCCCATTTAAGGATATCGACAATATCACTGTACCCGCAGTTGCGGTAATTCTGGGCCATTTTTGGCTGCCTTAGGGACTTGTTGACAAGGAATTATGAATAAGCTTACCCGTAGAGATTTTCTGAAATTTGGAGCGATTGGACTGAGTTCAATATATATGCGTCCCTGGCTAAGATGGGCTCAATTACAATCGGACTGGCCGGATGCCGAAAGATTGGGACGTGTCTGTAAAGGGACAGTGTATGTGCGTTCGCGCCCGCTTGTAGATGGCCCTGTCGTCAAGGAAATTTATGACGACGCCATTGTTGTCTGGCTGCGGAACGTGGTCGGTGAGAATCCCGGTGTGGGCAGCAGCCAGTGGGCTGAAACGCCGGATGGATTTATATATGCACCCCGCATCCAGCCGGTGGCTAACCATCCCAACCAACCGGTATCTTTTTTGCCAGAGTCGTCCCTCGGAAAGGGTATGTGGTTTGAGGTTACGGTGCCTTATGTAAACCTGGAAATTGCTAATCCACCGGTCAGGGCTAAGGGTTTCGATGTGCTCAGGTATTATTACAGCCAGGTGCTGTGGGTAGACGATATGAAGACAGAGGACGATGGGAAAGTCCTTTATCGTATTAATGAAAAATATGGATATGGCGACCTGTTTTGGGCGCCGGCTGAAGCGTTTCGCCCCATCACAGAGGAAGAAATCACCCCTATCTCACCTGATGTTGAAGACAAGCTCATCCAGGTCGATTTGAATTACCAGACTCTGACGGCGTATGAAAATAAAAAAGAAGTCTTTTTTTGCCAGGTTTCCTCTGGTGGAAAATACGATAAAGATGGAAACCCATCTGATACATGGTCGACCCCGGTTGGCCAGCATCCAATTTACCGGAAATTAGTCTCCCTCTATATGAGTGGTCCAGTGACGGGTAACTGGTGTGGGGTAGCCTGGACCTCCTTCATAACTGGCGAAGGGGTAGCTGCACATTCGTGCTATTGGCACAATGATTTTGGCGTTCCCCGCTCGCATGGCTGCATCAATATGAGGCCTGAGGACGCAAAATGGGTATTCCGTTGGACCTATCCTCACGTATCTTTATTCCCCGGGGAAATTGATGTACATGATAAATGGCCGCCAGTCGGAACGGTGGTTGAGGTGTTGGATTGAATAGCTGGGAGGTCACTTAAAATGAATGTGACCATCGGCCTGGCATTTCTTGCCGGTCTGGCTTCTTTCCTGTCGCCTTGCGTTTTCTCACTTGTGCCGGCTTATATCGGATACCTGGGGGGAAGATCTGCGGCAATTTCTCAAACAGAAAATCCAGTTAGCCGTTGGAATATTTTTACGCATGGGCTGGCTTTTGTTTTGGGTTTCAGTTTTGTTTTTATCCTGCTTGGCGTAGCAGCCTCCGCCCTGGGTGGATTACTCTCGGATATCCGGCCATGGATTGGCAGGATAGGTGGTGTGTTGGTAATAATTTTCGGAATTCATATGACTGGATTATTCCGCATCCCTTTCCTTGAATATGATTTGAGACCTCAAAACAGGGCGGACTGCCAGCGGAGTTACTTTTCCTCGGCATTCATGGGAATTGCCTTTTCGGCAGGCTGGTCTCCTTGCATCGGACCAGTGCTTGGCGCGATTGCCACAATGGCCATGAACGGAGGGTCGATTGTTCAAGGGGTCAAGTTATTCTCGGCTTATTCTGCTGGATTGGCCGTTCCATTCTTGTTTGCTGCGTTTGGCATCGGATGGGTTACCAGTATCCTGCGTAATCACCGTAAAGTGATGTATTATGTTGAAATAGGCATGGGTGGAGTGATGATCATGGTCGGGATCCTCCTGGTTTTAGGTAGATTCGCTTCGCTGAACCAGTTTGGTTTCTTTATCGATTTTGGCCTGTGAACGTCAGGTAGGTAAGCAGCGGCTAATTGGTTGGAGTAAATTCATGATAACAGTAAGCATATATATCCGAAAAAATTGTCCTGAATGTGATCAGGCCAGATCGTTTTTGGACGAAATTCGGGTTGTGATCCCTCACCAATTAGTGATTCTGGATGTGGATACTGATCCAGTTTTGCTGGAATCCTTCCAGGGAATGATACCTTTGGTAAAAATCGGTCCATACCAGTTACGCTGGCCTTTCACAAAACAGGACCTGCAGATTGCAATTGGGGCGGCACAGGATCGAGCTGTTTTCTATGAACAGACTGGAGACGAAGCCTATCAAAAACGACTGGAGCGAGGGCATAAGTTGTCAGGCGCTGACCATTTCTCAAATTGGTTCAGCCGCCATTACATGCTGGTCTTTAATTTTCTTGTTTTTCTGTTTGTAGGGCTGCCTTTCCTGGCACCAGTTTTAATGAAGGTTGGCGCGATGGTGCCGGCAAAGGTCATTTATACGGTTTATCGGCCATTCTGCCATGAATTTGCATTCCGGTCATGGTTTTTATTTGGGGAACAACCTTATTACCCGCGCCAACTGGCTGATATACCAGGTGTACTGACGTATGAACAAGTCTCTGGTTTGTCGAGTTTTGAAATCGAGGCAGCCCGCGATTTTGTCGGAAATGACACTCTGGGTTATAAAGTGGCCATATGCCAGCGGGATGTTGCTATTTATGGATCCATCTTGCTTTTTGGTATTGCATTTTCCTTGTTCAAAAAGAGAATAAAGGCTTATCCCTGGTTCATTTACCTGTGGGTTTTAATTGGGATTATCCCGATTGCTATTGATGGATTTTCGCAATTGCCCAGTCTAATTTCGACTCCCTTACCCGCCTGGCTGCCATATCGGGAAAGCACTCCATTTTTACGAACATTAACCGGGGGGTTATTTGGTGTGATGACTGCTTGGTATATCTACCCGGTAATCGAAGAGACGATGCTGGAAACACGGAAATTGATGGCGCATAAACTGGCGGTAGTCAGTCAGACCAGAAATTGACAGGTTGAAAATGCCTTTTACTCAGGTAGGAGAGCTTCGTTATTATCATTTTGATTTATTCCGCCTGCCAGGCCTGGTTCACGCAGTGTTCACCCGGCATGGAGGGGTGAGTCCGACGCCCTGGAAATCGCTGAACCTTGGGGGTCTTAGCGGCGATTCGAAAGAAAATGTTGTCGAAAACCGGCGTAGGATATTCGACGCAATTGGATTGCAGGTCGGGTCGATTTACGATGCCTGGCAGGTGCATGGGACCAACGTTATTTGCACTGACAGACCTCGTCACCTTGGTCTGGCGCATGTAAAGGCGGATGCTATTCTGACTGATAATCCGCAGGTCACCCTTTTTATGCGTTTCGCTGATTGTGTACCAATTTTTCTTTACGATCCGATCCACAGAGTCGTAGGAATGGCGCATGCCGGTTGGCAAGGGACGCTTCTCCAGGTGGCGCGGATCACAGTCGAACGGATGGTCTCTGATTATGACACCAATCCTGAGGATATTCTTGCCGGAATTGGTCCTTCCGTCGGACCCAACCATTATGAAATTGGGCCGGATGTTGCCGAAAAGGTCAGTGATACATTTTCAGAAGAAGCGCCACATTTGTTAGTAAATCGGCGGGGGAAAATCTATTTCGATTTATGGAAAACAAATCAGCTTATTTTGGAGAGAGCTGGTATCAAACAGATCCAGGTGGCCGGGTTATGTACAGCGTGTCATACAGAGGACTGGTATTCCCACCGGGCAGAACATGGGAAAACCGGTCGTTTTGGGGCGTTGATAGCATTAAGGGGGTAAAATTCACGGATATGATCGATGAATTAACTGGAATTATCGGGCAGCGACTTGATCAGATAAGAAAAAGGATTTCAAGAGCGGCTCTTTCGTGCGGGAAGTCACCTGACGAAATTGCCCTGGTGGTGGTCACAAAATCACAACCGGTTGAGGTGATCGAAGCTGCGATCTCTGTTGGAATACGGCGATTTGGGGAAAATTATCCTGAAGAGACGTTGTCGAAAATTCTGCAATTGCAAGGCCAGCCTGAAATTGAATGGCATATGATTGGCCATTTACAAAGTCGCAAAGCCAGGATCGTGGTAGAAAATTTCCATATATTGCATTCGCTGGACAGCACTCAACTGGCGCAAAAGTTAGAGTATTTACTTGCCGCTAGCGGGAAAAAGATGCCGTCCTTGTTGGAATTTAATTGTGGAGGAGAGGAATCCAAATTCGGTTGGCCGGCCTGGGACGAAAAGAGATGGAAGGAGCTACTTCCAGAGATATCTAAAATTCTGGCTTTGAAGCATCTTCAAATTTCAGGGTTGATGACGATGCCTCCATTGATAGAGGACGAGCAAAAAGCTCGACCATTTTTCAGAAAATTACGCAATTTACGGGACTACCTATCAATCTCTTTTCCAGGGACGAATTTCAAAATGTTGTCGATGGGCACCAGCGCCGATTTTGAGATAGCCATTGAAGAGGGTGCTACTATAATTCGAGTTCGGGCAAGCAATTTTAGGGTCGCGCCCTCCAAGAAAATAGCCGGAACTTTTTAATCAGGGATAGTATAATTGCTCGCGACATAAAATGATCAATTTTCTAACTGGCCTGGTGGAGCTTATATTCCGATTATTAACTGTTGTGGTTGTTATCGATGTAATCGTTTCTTATTTTTTACCTCCATATAACAACGTCCGAATTTTTCTGGATCGAATTGTCAGCCCGTTGTTAAATCCCATCCGCAGGATTGTTCCACCAGTCCAAATGATCGATTTTAGCCCGATCATTTTGTTAGTTTTACTTCAGGTGGTTGAATTTATTATCGTCCGGCTATTAAATTTGATCGGGTGAAACTATGGGGCAATTAAACCAGCACAATTTTCATGAAGGCAAATTTGGCGCTGCAATTACCGTGCGAGTAATTCCACGTTCCAGTCGGAATGAGATTGCCGAAATTTTGCCTGATGGGACGATAAAGATCCGGTTGACTTCGATTCCCGAAGAAAAAGAATTAAATAAAGCTTTACTAAATTACCTTGTGAAAATATTGGGCGTCTCTATCAACCAATTGGAAGTGGTCGCCGGTTTCAACGGAAGTGATAAATTGGTTACCATCATAGGGATTGATACTGACACCGTGCAAAAAAGGGTGATCGGTAATCTAAGTTGATTAGAAAGAAAAGCCGTATTTGCCAGGGTCAGGCATGACTGCCCCGCTGATGCTTATATACCACAAAGAATATAAGGCGGCCTGGCAAAGGATTCCTTGTTGCGTATATGCAACCTCATAGATACTTCGAATGATTTCCTCCGTCGGTTGCTTTGCTCAAATAGATCAAGGCGCCTAACTTTTCTTCATTTGTTCCGGACTTGAGAGCCTTTAGCAGGATATCGGTCGCTTTATCACCTGGTGGAATGCCGACTCCTTGTTGCCCAGCAAATTTCAGGATCCAATCCGTTTCAGAAGGTGGAGTGATTTGCTTGGGAATGTTGGGATGGGGAAGTTGCAAATTTTCAAGCGCCTGGCCGGCAATGTTGCGTACAACCCATTGGTTATCCTGAACGGCAGCTTTTTCTAATATATCTTTGGACCAATTTTCCCTTATCAAAGCTAAACCATATACTGCTGCCCGGCGAGCCAAAATATCTTCCAGGGTTATGGCCTCTTTCAGTACTTCGTGACCCGAGGGTGGTTTTTGGCTGAACGCTTCGGCAGCGGCCTGGCGAAGTTGTTCGTCGCCTTTGAGCAGGGTATTGGCGAGTATTTCGAGGGCTTTTTCTGTGTCAACCGCCGCGATGGCTAAACATGCGGCATTTCTGCAATTAGAGTCGCTGTCCGAGTACATTTCCTGAAGATCATCCAGCGCTTTCGTATTCCTGATTGCTCCATGACCCAGCGCACTAAGAAGGCGTAAGTCTGGCGTAGCGGATTGCCCCATTTGCGTAAAGAGTAATGGCAGAGAAGGGTCGTTGGAGAGTATAAAAGCGGCCAGGATACGGCCTTTAATAAAGATCGGGAGGGTTTCCTTATAGATCAGGTCTATCAGCTTACGCATTACCTGCGTTTTCCACGAAGAATTGGGAGGGCAGTCACGCAACCACCGCCCAACCGTTATCAAATTGTTATACAGGGGTGGGATATCCTGATTGAGAAAATTGTCCAACCAGTATCCAGTTTTGTTTTGCCCGGCCATGAAATGCAAGGTGACAATCAGATGAACCCACAGTAATTTTTCAACCGAAAGGTCAACCTGATCTTCCTGGATCTTAAAACTGGCCAGATATCCGGGAACCAAAGGATTAACGAAACGCACCTGTTCTTGGGCGCAATCTATCAGGATGCCATTTTCTACCAGAATGGAAAGGATCTGGTTGCGTGAAGATACTTTTGAATCCGATTTCTTACTGGGCCTGGCGAGAATAGCTTGAGACGACGAAGGGCTATTTGCTGCTGCAGGTTGGGAAGCTTGGGATGCCACATACGAAGTAGTTGGTTTTGCATGCTCCCCAAGCGCTTTTTCAAATTGTAGGTAACTCAGACTCGGTTGAGTTTCTTCTAAAACACTCATTCCGAGATTTTCTAATGCAGAATGAGGAATACCAGGCGCCATTCGTTTCAAATAGGCTTCAATCGCATCTGGAACAGTCAATCCATTTAAGTCAGCGGATAAAGCGCCCCAGACGGTAAGGGTCAGTTCGAAGGGATTAAGGTATGGGTTGATGGTATCTAGCCAATTTTCTACCATCATTGGATCGAAAAATTCTTGCCCATTCTGTCTGGATGGTTGAGGGTGAAACTCATCTATCCAAAGTTTTCTCCAGGTAGAGATGAACTGCTGTCGTTCGGTCTGGCTCCAGGCTGCTAGGGCTAATGGGAAGAAACCAATTTTAGCCAGGCCATCAAAACAATCCGGAGAGCTGGAAATGATGAGCTGGATTTGCGGGTAATTTTTTTTCAGTTTTTCAATGTAAGCTACAGCAACACTTAGCTGAACTGAAGGAAGCTCATCTAATCCATCCAGCATTAAGATCAAGCGGCCGTCTTTAAGCCTTGTTCTAAGAAAAGTAGGAAGCCTGGATTGGGCAAGTTTTGGAAGCTGTTTGGAAACAGACTTTACGAGGCATTCGAAGGGATCGTCGTCCGCAAAGGTATCAATATCCAGATAATGGACAAATAAAGGCACGGCGCTGCTGAATCCTTCAATCTGGGGATCGCGACGAGAGATCTGGCAGGCGAGGTAAGCCAGTGCTACGGTTTTCCCGCTGCCTGGTTGTCCAATAATAGCGATATTCGCTCCTTGTTTTATCACCTGGTACATTTTCAGCCTGGTCACGTTGTATTGAGCAGATAATTCGGGCCAATCAGGGATATACGGAACCACTTGGTCGGCAATGGTCTCGCCCAGGGAGAGGGTTTCAGGGTTCACTATCGAAAGAGGCGGCGCAAGAACCTGGGGGATGATAAGAATTTCATCAAGAGAGAATAAGGCCTGTGCCAGGTGCATGTGTTGGGCGCGGCGGAAGGTGATCTGGCGTAGAATAGCATCTATTCCTGAGAAATTGCGATCGCGAGCTTCCTTGATCTTGTTAATAATCAGGGCTTTTAGCTTAGGAAACCAGCCCTTAAATATTGCGGATAGCCACCAGAAAAGGCTGGAGATTAAAAAGCCTGCGATAAAGGAAATGATGTCGAATGGGAAATTGGACAGCCTGAACATATCTATCCCGCGTAAAGAATTCTCCCACAAGATGAACAATAGACAACCTGCCGGGGCGATCGGGCTGCCTGCCATTCGGCTGGCGTCAAAGTAGAACCACAGCCGGTACAGGCTCCATCCGTGATGGAAGCTACTGCGATTCCTCGTTTTGTCTTCCGCAATTTGAGATAAAAATCGAGATTCTCAGGCAGAATCGAAGGGACGGTCGCATTGCGTTCGGCAAGTAATTTCTCTTTGGTTCTATTTAATTGCAATTGTTCCCCAAGTAACCTGGATTGCTTTTCAGCAAATTCACCATGGGCAGATTTTTGGTTTTCCAGGGCTTTTTTTAAATCCAGGTCGAGTTGATCAAAAAAAATCATCGCTTCAAGTTCTTGGTCTTCCAGGTTGGCCAGATATTTTTTTAATGAACTGATTTCATTCTGCAGACCTTGTAATTCTTTGGGGTTTGAAATTTTTCCCCCGTACAGAGCAACGCTGCTGGTTTCTATTTTAATTTTCTGCGCCTGGACCGCGTCTTCTAATTTTTGTAATGACAAACGCGCCTGTTGGATCTCTTGCCGTTTTTGGTGAACAGCGGTTTCAGCTTGCTTCAGTGTTTCGTCTGCTTCTAAAATCCTGGTGATTTCGCTTAACCGATTTTCAATGATATCCAATTGAGAATCGATCTTTTGAAGTTGATAGAGTTGAAAAGCTTGATTCATAAGGTCATTATAGAGGTGAGTGGTTTGAAAGACAAGCCAATCAGAGTTATTACTTCTCAAAGAACTTTTGATTGCCTGATCATTTGATCTCAAGTATACTTCTAAAAATATCCAGAATATGAATAAAAAATTCATTGCCCCGATTATTTTAATTGTAATAATGTTTATTTCGCTTCCCTTTATCTATTCCCAAATTTCTGGGGGAAGTAATTATGTTTTTTCCGGTTTCCTGTTCAACCCCGTGGATGGCAATTCATATCTGGCAAAAATGCAGGAAGGATGGTCAGGTTCCTGGCAGTTCACCCTACCTTACACCGCTGAGCCTGGCAGTGGAACTTACCTTTTCCTTTTTTACATATTTCTTGGGCACCTGGCCCGCTGGCTGCATTTACCCTTGTTGGTAATGTTCCATGTCACCAGAATTATCGCCGCAGTCTGTTTATTTTGGGTTCTAAGCATCTTTCTTAACCCACTTTCTGAAATTGGAATCGATTAGCGCCCGCAGAGCTTTGCTTCTGTTGGCATTTTGCTCAGGCGTAGGATGGTTGGTTTTTCCTTTGGGAGCCTTCACTTCAGACTTTTGGGTGGCAGAAGCCTACCCATTTCTTTCCTCTTATGCCAATCCCCATTTTCCCCTTGGATTGGCTCTCCTTTTAGGGATTTATGTCCTGATAGAGGAAAAATCGGATTTATTGAGAAATATCGTAATATTCTTTCTGAGTTTATTATTGGCAGTCATCTTGCCATTTGGAATTGTCGTATCTGGTTTGATGCTTTTCGGGTTGTCGGTTTGGAAATGGATAGAAAGTAAGGGGGTCGATTGGCAGGGCCTTTTTTCATTTGTTATGGGCGGAGTGCCTTACGTCCTATATCAGTTGTGTATCTCCCAAACCGACCCGGTTCTTAAAGGGTGGAATGCGCAGAATCTCACCCCTTCTCCACCAATTTGGGATTTTATGCTGTCGTTTTCGCCAATTTTCTTGCTGGCATTGTATGGCGTATGGATCGCCTGGCTATCGCGCCAGGAAACCGGGATGAAGTTGCTGATTTTGTGGTTCATTGTGGGTTTCGTCTTAATTTATTTTCCTTTCTCTTTACAGCGAAGGTTTATGTTGGGCTTTTATATTCCGTCAGCCTGCCTGGGAGTTATTGGTATTCAGAGGATCACCAGGAACAACGCAAAAAAATGGCTGTGGCCGCTAACCTTTTTTCTTTCTGTTATCACTAATGGTTTGCTTATCCTGGCGGGAATTTTTGGGGTGATGGCCCATGCTCCGGCAATCTTCCTGGAAAAGTCTGAAAGCCAGGCCTTAGTCTGGATATCCGCTAACACACCTAAAGATAGCATCATCCTGGCTTCTCCAGATATGGGGTTATTCATCCCGGCAGACACGGGGAGAAAAGTACTATACGGGCATCCGTTCGAAACCGTAAATGCCGAGCAAGAAAAAGCCAAAGTTCAGACTTTTTTTTAAGGGGAATCTGGCGTATCAGGACCAGATAAAGTTCTTAGCAGATAATAAGATTGGATATATATTTTGGGGACCACGTGAAAAGGTGCTTGGCGCCCCAATTATCCTGAACCAGATGAAAACTGTTTATAAAAATAACGACGTTGTCATCTTTCGACCAGAGTCCCTGAAATGAAGAAAAGGATTTTCCTCATCTTGATCTTAATCTGCCCAATCGCATTGATTCTGCCTTTCCTGGGGAAATTTGCTTTTCCTCCAGGGTCGCCTTATTCAGATCTGGTTATCTCCCATACCCCAAATGCCCTCTATATCAGGCATTCCATATCCACCTGGAAAGAAATTCCTTTATGGTCAGACCTGATTCTAAGCGGTTATCCATTCGCGGCAGATCCACTGTCGGGTTTGTGGTATCTTCCGGGATGGCTGGCGATTGTCTTGCCGGAACCGTTTGGTTTCAACCTGTTAATTGTTCTTCACATCTTTTTTAGCGGGATTGGTTTATTCTTATTTTTACGTTCTGAGAACCTGGGTGAGCTTTCGGCTCTTTTAGGAGCGTTCACTTTTGAATTGATGCCAAAATTATTTGCACATTTTGCTTCCGGGCATATTACATTACTTTTTGCGGTCTCATGGACACCTTGGTTATTATGGATTGAGAAAAAAAAGATAGGTTCTACGCGGAGAATTTACCATTTTCTCACTGGAATTATTTTGGGGATGATCGCCCTGGCAGATGTAAGGTGGGTAGCTTACGCGTCCTGTCTGTGGATTGCTTTTTCGCTTTATTGTGCACGAAAAAATCTGACTCGGTTGGGCTTTTTGCGCTGGATCGGCACAAAATTTGGGGAAGGGCTGATCGCCTTCCTATTAGCCGCGCCATTACTTTTGCCATTGATGGAATATACTCGTCTGACGACGCGTAGCTTGCTTCAGCCGGCCGATAACCTGATGCTTTCTTTAGCTCCTGCTCAATTGCTGGGGTTGTTTATTCCCCAACTGTGGGGATATGCAGAAACCATTGTTTATCCTGGGGTTCTGCCTTTTCTGCTATTATTAGCAGTTCTGTGTTTGCCGGAAGCCAGACGGAAGGCTAATTTTTGGATCGGCGTAATCCTGGTGACAATATTATTCTCATTAGGCTCCAATCTTCCCGGGTCAGGATGGTTGGTTATGTTGCCAGGTTTTAGCTTATTAAGAATACCTACCCGCTGGTTATTTATCACATTTATGTCGTTTTCTATTCTGGCAGCTTATGGCGTAGATACGTTATCGAATAATGGCTATCGTAAACTGGCTCGCCCAAATCCGGCAATATTCTATGTTGGATTTACCGCTTTCATCTTATTTCTAGCGGCGGGTTTACTTGTTGTCAGTAAAAGTCTACCTTTGCCATTCTTGTGGAGTACAATTTTCGTCCCCGTCATTTCAATTCTTATTTTACTCAGGGTGAATTCAAAAATTCCCACCAGATGGTGGTTCACGCTAATATTTGGTTTGGCCATTTTGGATATGGGCACAATTAGTTTTTCGCAAGTTAGTTTCCAGGATGCCGTAGCGGTGATGGATTCGAATAAAGAGGTAGGGAATTTTCTGAATCAGCAAGCAAAACCGTTCAGAGTTTATTCCCCATCCTACAGTGTGCCACAACAACTTGGCTCTTCACTGAATCTCGAACTTGCAGACGGTATTGACCCCCTGCAATTATCTGATTATGTTGATTTTATGAGGGGCGCCAGTGGGGTACCCTCAGTGGGCTACAGTGTTACTCTTCCACCATTTTCCACCGGAAATCCGCGTATTGATAACCAGGCCTACTTGCCCGACGAAAAAATGTTGGGCTTATTGAATGTCCGCTATGTTACTGCTGAATATGAGCTGAGCAGCGAAAACCTACGCCCGGTCGCCATCTTCGATCAGACCCGTATTTATGAGAACATCCAGGCCAAACCGCGTGCCTGGGTGCAGCAGTCGGATTTGCCGGCGGGGGAAGGAATTATTTCCGAACCTGTACCTTTAATTTCAGCGAATCAAATTACCCTCTCGGCAGCAGGTCCGGGCCTGCTGGTTCTATCTGAAATAGATTATCCGGGATGGATAGTTCGTGTAGATAATGTGAAAGCGAATATCGTACGCGCAGCAAGCATTTTACGGGCGGTCAATCTGCCAGCCGGGAGACATAAAATTACTTTTTCTTATGAGCCGGTACCTTTGTATGCAGGCTTAGCCCTGGCTGCTTCCGCCTGGCTGGGGATGCTGTTATTCGCCTTGAGGGGAAAAATGCGATGATAGTCAAAACCGAAGAACGTAGATGGGCGCTTGGGTTTGCTGTTGTCGTTATGGTGATCACCACTTTGCCATATCTGCTGGGATTTTGGCGCCAGGGCAAGGATTGGTACTTTACCGGATTTGTTTTCGGCGTGGAAGACGGAAATTCTTATATCGCCAAGATGCTTAGCGGCAGCGAGGGAGCCTGGTTGTTCCGTACGCCCTATACTGCTTTTCCACAGAGCGGTTTTTTGGCCTTTCTACCTTACATTATTTTAGGGAAATTGACTGCTCCACCGGGTGAGCATGAGCAATTGGTTGTGTTATTTCATCTTTTCCGGTGGGCAGCAGGGATTGCATGCATTCTGGCGACCTATGACTTCGTGGCGATATTTATCGAAGACAAACGCTTGCGCCGGTTGGGTACCGCGGTGGCGTCGATTGGTGGGGGGTTGGGATGGCTATCCCTTTTGGGTTTGCAGTCCTTATGGGCTTACCGGCTGCCGCTCGAATTTTATTCCCCGGAAAGCTTCGGGTTCCTTGATCTATACGGTTTACCTCACCTGGCGCTGGGACGAGCTTTTCTGCTTTGGGGATTGGTCATTTTCCTTAAGCATTTTCAGGATAAGAGTACACATTGTCGTGTAATCCTAACCTGTGGGATTCTGTGGCTTGTGCTCGGGTTGATGCAACCTGTGACGGTAATCATTGGTTGGGCGATTCTGGCAGCTTTTCTAATAGTCCTTGCGATAGTTTTTTACTGGCGTAAGAAACATAGAAATCAGGCCGATTGGTCTACCTGGAAACAAGGAATTCTCAGGTTGGTGGGCATAGGCTTGATCTCATCCCCAATTGTAATTTACACGTCGATTAAATTCTTGACCGATCCATTCTTGATCCAATGGGCCCGTCAAAACATAATCCTTTCGCCTCCAATTAGCGATTATTTGCTGGCATATGGTTTGATGATTCCATTTCTGGTCTTTGGGTTAAGACGATTGATCAAAGATCGTCCGGTGATTGTATATCTCCTGATTGGGTGGTCGATTATTTTCCCGATCCTGGCGTACCTACCTTATAGCCTACAACGTCGCTTGCCTGAAGGGATCTGGGTGGCGATAACCATCCTTGCAATAGCTTGTTTCACTGGAGGAATCTCACCATCCTTGAAAAATTTGGCGATGATTTTTTCCCTTTCGTTCATATCTACATTTATCCTGCTGGTAGGGGGAAGCCTGGCAGTATTAAAGCCATCCGAACCCATCTTTCGACCGGCTGCTGAAATCAAAGCCTTTGACTTCCTCTCCGAAAAAGTAACTCCCGGGCAGGTTGTCCTGGCGGCCTACGATACGTCTAATGCCTTACCAGCCTGGGTTCCTGGAAGAACACTGATTGGGCATGGGCCAGAAAGTATCCATCTCGCTGAAATACGACCCGAAGTGGAAAGTTTTTATCAATCCTCGACAAGCGATCAGGAAAGATTAAACCTGATCCAGCAATATCACATCAACTACATCTTCGATGGCCCTGCCGAACAGGCAATAGGTAGCTGGTCTCCAGATACATTCGCCAGTCTGGCCCTGATCTATCAAGAAGGAAACTGGAAAATTTATAAAGTAAAGGGATTGTCTCCTTAGGCTGAGGTGGATGTGCAGGGTTCACGACCAGAAAAGTTCGACCGGATTCTCGTTCTTCTACCGATCATCTTAGGTCCGGTAATTCTTTTTTCGGTGCCACTGTTCACCGGACGAGTGCTGTACTGGGGGCTGCCCTCTCTGCAATTTATCCCTTGGAGATATTTTGCCTGGGAAAATATTCAAAACGGTATTTTCCCTTTTTGGAATTCTTTGAATGGGATGGGTGCTCCGTTATTAGCAAATTACCAGTTAGCTTTATTCTACCCGCCGGGCTGGCTGGTTTATTTGTTAGCCGAGGTCGGCGGAATTACCTGGATAGCCTGGTCACATACACTTTTAGTCGTCCTGCACCTGATTTGGGCCGGGCTAGGGATGACACGCCTGGCAAAAACGATTGGCATGCAGCCTTTGGCGCAGTGCCTGTGTGGTCTATCTTTTTCATTGACAAGTTACTTTGTAGCGAGATGTGGATTTTTCAGCATGATCTGGGCAGGGGCATGGATTCCCTGGGTATTTCGATATACCTGCGATATCAGCCTGCCTGTGCGGGGAGAAAGATTAGCTGGACGACAAAAATTTTTGCACCTGCCATTAATATTGGCGATCACCTTCCAGCTCTTGGCCGGACACGCCCAGCTTAGCTGGTACACCCTGACGTTGGCGGGAATATGGGTAGTCATCGGTGGTTGGGTTAATTCAGGGTTTCGCCAGGCTTGTTTAGCATTGGCAAAATTTGCTCTGGCTGTGGCGGTCGCAGCCGTTATCTCTTCAATTCAATTGCTGCCAACCCTTGAATATCTTTTGCAGTCTCAGAGGTCTTCGGCGGTCAGCTTCGATGTGGCCATGACCTATTCGTTCTGGCCGTGGAGGTTATCATCTCTATTTGCCCCGGATTTCTTTGGCAACCCAGGTAGCGGGAATTACTGGGGCTATGCCAGTTTTTGGGAAGATGCAGCCTATATTGGTCTGATCCCGATCCTCCTTGCTATCAGCACTTTCTCTGTATTGTTCACGAAAAAAAAGGAGGTCAGCAGCAGGACAATTTCAGACCTTTAATTGTTTTTTTGTGGAGTTCTGCTGTCCTGGGAATTCTGCTAGCTTTTGGGAAAAATACACCTGTGTTCCCATTCTTATACAGGTATGTTCCATCTTTCAATATGTTCCAGGCTCCCAGCCGGTTTATGATCTGGTTTGTTTTGGCCTTTTGTATATTAGCCGGGATAGGGGTAGAAAGGTGGCATACCCCCACCGGGAAAGGTTTGTACTGGTTCCGTCTGGCTACCGCGGGAACAGCGGCGGTCACCATTGGTGCGATCCTGGCGGGACTGCTAATCAAAGGCGAAATCCGTTTTTCATTCATCCAGGCGGCGGCTCTAGCTGGGATCTGGGGGTTAGGTGGTGGGGTATTGACCTTGCTGAAAACGCCGGTGGAAAAAAGGGGAAGACGGCCAATCTGGGAAGTTGCAGTGGTTCTTTGGGTTGGCCTGGATTTGATTTCGGCTGGTTGGAGTCTAAATCCTTCTCTTCCGGCCTCTTTTTACCAGAACGCGGTATCTGGGAACAACTCGATCAACCAGCAGGTAGCCGGTCAACGGGTTTACCTTAATCCAAATGATGAGTACCTGCTTAAATTCAACCGCTTTTTCAGGTTCGATGAATATCGCCTGATAGAAGATGCTTCTCATCTCAGCTATGTAATACTGCCCAATCTCAACTTAATAGAAGGCATTTCTTCTGCTAATAATTTCGATCCATTTGTCCCTGCCCGATATGCGAAATGGATGGATAACCTGGCAGAACTGTCTGGTAATCAGGTTCTTCCGTGGTTATCGCTAATGGATGTCAGCACGGTTGAGAGATTGGAGATCAATAACCCTTTGGGGGTTTCGTTCAATTCCCAGGCGACAGCCAACCAGTACTATTGGACGAACTGCGCCTTGTTTGTTTCCAATGCACAAGAGGCATGGACTACATTGATCAATGAACTGGCTCGCCTTCCGGAAGGACAGCTTTTTAGCAAAGTAGTGTTGGAAGACAGCAGGAAGCAGGACACTCCGTGCGGACAGGCTAGTTACGCCCTGATCAATCAAGACCAGACCAGCAGCGGAGTTATCCGACTGCAAGTTTCTTCCGAACAAAATGGATGGCTGGTCGCTGCCAATACCTGGTATCCGGGGTGGATATTGCAAATTGATGGTCAAAAAACTCCTCTGCTGCGGGCGAATTATCTCTTTCAAGCTGTCCATATTCCGGCCGGTATCCATCAAGTGGATTTTATCTACCAGCCGTTAGCTTTTTATGCTGGAGTTTGTCTGAGCTTGTTAGGAGTAATCGGTGTAATGGCGCATAAATTTTGGCGAAAATTCGACTTCAAATAGCGACGATTAAGGTTGTGTGGATGAGTTATTTTGGTTATACTTCTAACACAGGAGAATGACATGGAAGAAAATCCACCTACTACCGAAATCCAATCGTTTGTTTCCAAATTATCAACTAACCTGGAAAAGGTGATTGTTGGGAAACATCAAACTTTGGAACTGGTAATCATCGGGCTGCTTTGTCAGGGGCATTTGCTCATTGAGGATGTGCCAGGGGTTGGAAAGACGATGCTGGCAAGGAGCCTGGCAAAATCTTTGGGATGTTCTTTCAGTCGTATCCAATTCACGCCGGATATGCTTCCAACCGACGTCACGGGTGTATCTATCTTCAACCAGGTGACGCGTCAATTTGAATTCCGGCCGGGTCCCTTGATGTCACAAATTGTCCTGGCAGATGAAATTAACCGGGCCACACCCAAGACACAGTCCGCCTTACTCGAGGCCATGGAAGAACGTCAGATCACCGTGGATGGCATTACTCATCTATTACAAGAGCCTTTCCTGGTTCTGGCAACGCAAAACCCGATCGAATATGAGGGTACCTTTCCTCTTCCTGAAGCACAACTTGACCGCTTTTTAATGCGTATTCGCCTGGGCTATCCCTCGATGGCTGAAGAAGTCAGGGTAATGGAAATACAACAGCTTCGCCATCCCATTCGGGATCTGCAGTCAGTGATTCCTGTCGAAGAGGTATTGCGCATGCAGGAGGCGATCAAGAATATATACGTTTCGCCGGCTGTTAAGAGATACATCGTTGAATTAACCCGGTCAACACGCGACAGTGCAGATGTTTATCTGGGAGCCAGCCCGAGAGGGAGTTTGGGGCTTTTCAGAGCTGGGCAGGCGCGGGCGGCAATCAATGGTAGGGATTACGTCCTTCCGGATGATATCAAATCTTTGGCTGAGTTCGTTCTCGCCCATAGAATGGTGGTCAATCCTGCGGCAAGGCTGCGAAATATCAGCGCTTCCCAGGTTGTGCAGGAGATATTAAACGTTTTACCTGTCCCTGGCAGTGACATGGTTAAGCTCCCTGTTTGATCGATGTCTATCAGAAAAACTTTCTGGGGTTTCCTGGCCATTCTTGTCGCAAGCGGTCTTGGGGCTAATCTGACCCGGGATGAATTCTATTATCGGGTGTCATATATGATCGGCATCCTCATCCTGGCTAGCTTTATTTGGGCTTTTGTGTCTATAAAAGGTATTCAGATTAGCCGTTTTGCACGCGTTACCCGTCAACAGGTGGGCCAGCTTTTCGATGAAACCATTGAGGTAGAAAATGAGTACCGGCTGGCACGTCTTTGGCTTGAAGTACGCGATAAGACACCCCTTCCCGGATCCTCTGGATCACGAGTGTTATCATGGATTCAGGGTAAGTCCATCCGTTCTTATTCAGTTTATACCCTTTTGATTCAAAGAGGAAATTTTTCCTTGGGGCCGACGATAATCTCTTCAGGAGATCCTTTCGGAATGTTCGCTTTCAGCAAGGTTATTCCTGGAGAAAGGACTTTACTTGTCCTTCCATATTCGGTTGACTTGAAAGCCTTTCCTTTTCCTTCGGGTTTGTTGCCTGGCGGAAAGGCATTACGCCGCCGCTCATTGGAAGTGACTCCACACGCGGCGGGGGTAAGAGAATATGTTTACGGGGATTCTTTGAACCGTATTCACTGGCCGACAACTGCCCGCCGGGATAGATTAATGGTCAAAGAATTTGACCAGGATCCTCATGCTGATGTGTGGGTCTTCCTCAATTCTTGCCAGAATGGGCATATTCGTTCGAATGATCCCCTCGATATCCCAAAACTAGGGCAAAAATGGTTCTGGTGGAGCCAGCGAGAGGAATTCCGCCTTTTTCCCTCAACCTATGAATATTCGGTGAGCGCTGCCGCGTCGATTATCAAGTATTTTATCCGGCAGGGGCAATCAGTAGGTTTTGTCAGTGTAGGCCAGCTTTATGTAAACCTTCCCGCTGAGCGCGGTGAAAGGCAGTTAGGAAAAGTGCTGGAAACCCTGGCTTTCTTAAAGAATGATGGCCAACTCCCTTTGCAGGGTCTGGTAGCAAGCCAGGTGGGGTACCTACCGAGGGGGAGCGTCGTCGTGCTTATTACACCCTTGGTGCGTGATGATGTTATCCTGGCTGTTGAAGAACTCGTCCTGCGAGATTTGCGGCCTATTGTAGTTGTGATCGATCCACATTCTTTTGGCAGCCCTTCCAGAGCTGAACCTTTGATCGACAAATTATTCTCGCGGGGAATCCCCACAGCGGTGATCAGGAAAGATGCAAACTTGAAGGAATCCTTGGAGGAAAATATCACATCCAAGGCTGCTTAGCATCAGATTATCCGATGATTTTTCTATGACCTGCTTCAGCTGCTGGGTTGCCTTGTAACAACTCAATGGCGTGGGGCAACACCGGCAGAATAATATTTAGGTTTTCTATGGCAGCTTTAGGATTCCCGGGTAAATTTACGATTAAAGTGCGCGCCCTGATCCCGGAAGTCGCCCGAGAAAGCATGGCATATGGGGTAATATTCAGGCTTTCAACGAGAATTGCCTGAGTGATCCCTGGTGTTTGACGTTCGATTATAGAAAGGGTCGCTTCGGGGGTAACGTCTCTGGCTGTGAACCCGGTGCCACCTGTAGTCAGGATCAAGTCGCACTTGCCAGAATCGGCCCAGTTGGTCAGTGAACGGGCAATTTGACCGGATTCATCCGGGACGATAGAGACGTCGATAATTTGCCAGTGTTGCTGTTCGATAACAGATTTGAGGGCAGGCCCGGAAATATCCGGCCGTTCGCCGCGATCGGCACGGTCAGAAACAGTAAGGATTGAGACACGTACGGTCATTGCGAACCTTGAGATTGCCCGTCTTCTTCTTCGGCAAACACTTTCCAGGGGCCGTGGATGCCATCCATGGTGACACCAAAGAAAAAGCGGTAACCCTGAGGAGTGCGTTGGATCAAATCGAATAAATCGGTTTTCCCTTGTTTATGATGCAAAATCAGGCCGTAATTGCCTTCCCATTGAATTTCAATTTGATCGATCTTGTTGGCAATCTCGTTGAATTGGGTGATGGCATAATGCCAGAGCCGGCGCGCAGAGGCCTTGGTGACATTTTTCACTACGTTCCCGTTGCGTAAATCGCGCATGGTGTAGTACCGTCCCTCCTGGCGATCTTCGGGAGGCATGACTTCAACCCCTGTTTTGGGAATGACTTCTTCTGAGGGTTGGAGAGCCGGAGCGTTGTGATTGGTAGGCTCTTCAACCACTTCAGGGGCAGTTGGTGGGAGAGAAGCCATCGTGCCAGTTGCAACTATCTGCTTCCCTCTTTGTACCAGGCCAACGATTTCGTCGCGGACAGCCAGCCCAGTATCGGCTTCGTCTCTTACATAGATCTTGTTGTCATCCAGGGCGTACGGTGGGTCATCTCCCCTGGGGACAAGTACACGAATAATCTTCTTTCCCTTGACTTCGTGGATGTCGATCGTACAGGATAACGGCGGGCTGATCCGATTATTAATTTCTTTTTCTAATTGGGTGGTAGACTGTTCGGGATCCTGCACACCTAACGGGGGTTTCTTAGGGTCGCGGATCAGGCCAATATAAAGAGTGCCGCCATTAGTGTTGGCAAATGCACAGACATCTGCCAGCACGTTGTACAGTTTTCCTCCTCGCACAGTCATACTGTCGTGAAAATCCTGGATAATATTTGGCCCTTGTTCTAAAGCGGCCTGGATAAAATCAAAAGCAGGTTCCTCTTTATGCCGATGCGGCCGGGTTCGTGAGAAATCGTTACTTAAAAGAGGTCTTTGAGCGCGTCGAAAGTCAATTCTGAGAGGAGAACGTCAGTAGCCCGATCGCCGACCCCCAGGTTCTTTTTTCGGATGGGGTCCATACTCAAGCGATGCGAGTTCGGATCCTTGTATGCAGTGCATACGGCGGGGATATTCTGGCTTGGTGCCATTAAAAAACGCGGCTGTCGACCGTGGCCCTTTTTGATCAAGGTCGGTGACTTCCAGTGCGTGCAAATTATTGTCTTGCGTATAGGCTATTTTGGTTTGGCCGCCGAAATTGAAGCCTTTCATTGCCACACCGTTGCTTGAATTAGCGTGGGCGGCTATGACCAACCCGCCAGATTGATTGATCAGGTGGTAAACGGTGAGCACATCACTTGTAGCCCCAACCGTGGAAGAACCCTCATCCAGTAATGGTGAGGGGATGTTCAAAGAAAGCAGCAGGTGTTCAATTTCACGAATAGGTTTATCAGGAGGGAAAATACCTAATATGTGAAATCCGAAAGTTGCTGTAATTTCGACTCCTGGCAGCACCAGGATTTTGCTCATTAATCTGTGATAATCATTTAGCCGGTTTCGCTCTTCAGGGAGCAGCCGGTTTAATTTTTCAAGTAGCTCAAGTTGTTGAATATCTTCTTTCAATTTTCGAAAACCGGAAACTGTATTATGGTCTGTAAACGCGACGATATCCAGCCCCCGCGTTTCAACGCGTTGTAATAAGTCGATAAAACTCGCTTCTGGTTGTTGATAATCGCTGGAAGCAGGAGTATGGATGTGAATATCCATTGAATACCACTGCGAACTGGCTCTATTTTGTTTTTTTCCCACCTTTGCTCCTTCTATATTTCTATCGTGCATAAAAATCAATTTAATTTTCCTCTCAAAATCTTGAGGAGTTCATCGGGCATATAAGGTTTCAGTAAGAAACCATCTGCGTGGTCTCGCATGCATTCTTCGGTCATATCCATGCCGGAAGTCATGATGATAACCAACGATTTCAATTCAGGATCGCTGCGGAGTTTGCTCAATATATTGATACCATTGATGCCTTTTAAATGGACATCCAATAAAAGAGCATCAGGTTTTTTCTCGTAAACCGACCTAATTAGCAATTCTTCATCTGTTGTTGCTGGCTGAATTACTTCATAGCTATCCAATTCAAGTAGAGTTTTCAAGAGAAGCTGCATAATTTCATCGTCTTCGATTAGCATGATCCTATTCATTGGAGTTTGCCCCTTGGGTTTCACCGCTTTGATTGCCTGCATCATCCAAGGCGTTCTTGAACACATCATCCAGTGTCTCAGCAAAAATGAATTTTTCTTCTTGCTGGACCTCTTCTGGAAGCTCGTCCAGATCAGGCTCGTTTTCCTTGGGGATGATCAATGTGGACAAACCCAGCCGGTGGGCAGCCAGGACTTTTTCCTTAATCCCGCCAACGGGTAGAACTTGACCTCTGAGGGTAATTTCTCCGGTCATGCCTACTTCTGGCCGGACCAATTTCCCGGTGAGCAGCGATACCAGGGCGGTAGCCATGGTAACCCCTGCTGAAGGTCCATCTTTTGGCTGGGCGCCGGCTGGAATATGCATGTGCAGGTCAGATTTTTCAAAGAAATTCGGATCGATGCCAAGATGTTCGGCGCGTGAACGGACAAACGACAGGGCGGCCTGCGCTGATTCTTGCATTACATTGCCAATTGAACCTGTAATCAGAAAGCCCTTGTTTCCCGGCATCCGTGTGGCTTCAATAAAAAGTACTTCGCCTCCGGCAGGTGTCCAGGCCAACCCGGTCGCCACCCCCGGAATAGCTGTCCTGCGGATAATCTCTTGGTTCGCCAGAAAACGAGGTCGGCCAAGGTAGGTTTTGATCTGATCGACCGTTATTTGGCTCGATATTGGTTTACCTTCACCGACCTGGACGACAATTTTCCGACACACTGCCCCAATTTCGCGCTCCAGGTTACGGACACCAGCCTCGCGAGTATATTGCCGGATGATCGACTGAAAGGCCTCTTCAGATAAGGATACTTCATCAGGTCTCAGGCCATTCTCCCTCAACTGCCGGGGAAGCAGGTAATTCTTGGCAATGGTGATTTTTTCACTTTCGGTATATCCTGCAATTCGGATGACTTCCATCCTATCCATCAAAGGGGCAGGGATTGTTTCGGCTTGATTGGCCGTGGTGATGAAGATCACCTGGGAAAGGTCGAAAGCCACCTCTAGGTAGTTATCCCGAAATTCATTATTTTGTTCAGGATCCAGTACTTCCAGGAGGGCAGAAGCAGGGTCTCCATGAAAATCGACGGTAAGTTTGTCAATTTCATCCAACATAAAAACAGGATTGCGCGAATTTACCCGTCGCATGGCCTGGATAATCCGTCCAGGCATGGCGCCGATATAGGTGCGGCGATGGCCGCGAATCTCTGCCTCATCGCGCATGCCACCCAGGGATATCCTGATAAATTTACGCCCCAGAGCCCGGGCTATCGATTTTCCCAATGAGGTTTTCCCCACACCCGGAGGACCGATAAAGCACAAAATCACCCCTTCTCGCTCTCGACGGATCAAATCGGTCGATGGGTGATCTTTGAATTCCCGGGAGCGATCTAATTTCAGCCGTCGTACCGCCAGGAATTCGAGAATCCGCTCTTTAACATCTTTCAGGCCATAATGATCTATTTCCAGGATTTCACGGGCATGGGAGATATCCAGGTTATCCTCAGTGCAGGCCGTCCAGGGAAGAGAAACCAACCAATCCAGGTAAGTGCGGATGACGCCATATTCTGCTGCGGCTGTAGGTAACCTGGAAAGACGGTCCAACTCGCGCCGGGCCAGTTTTTCAGCCTCGTCCGGCATATGGGCACTCTCAATTTTTTTCCTAAATTCCTCTACGTCCGCTGCCTGCTCATCAGCTTCCCCCAGCTCCTTCTGGATTGCTTTGACTTGCTCGCGTAAGAAATACTCTCGCTGCATTTTGTCAATTTCGGAGCGTGCTTCATTCTGGATGCGCTGACCCAGGTCGAGAACTTCGGTTTCTCGCGTTAATATTGAAACCAGTTTTCTAAGCTTTTTATCAGTAGAATCTAATTCGAGGATGAACTGAGCATCAACCAGTTCCATGCGCTGGAAATTGGCAATCGTATAGACTGTTTGTAAGGGATCCTGGATTGCTGAAATTGAGCTGACCAATTCCCTGGGAATGGAAGGGATCATCTCAGCGATGTGCGCAAATTGATCGCGCACATTTCGGGCGAGCGCTTCGACCTCCAACCCGCTTTCAACCTGTTCGGGATTTGGTTCTATTCTTGCCCGTAAATAAGGCTCAGTTTGGGTATATTCTGCTGCTCGAAAGCGCGCCAGGCCTTGAACGAGAAGCCGGATGGTACCGTCCGGCGCTCTAAAGAGACGCTGGATCATGGCGACTGTGCCAATCTGGTATAGATCCTCAGGCGTGGGATTTTCGTTTTCCGCATTTTTTGATGAAATCAGACCGATCAATCGGTCTTCGAGGACGATATCGTCCACCAGCCGGATAGATCGTGGCTGCCCGATGGTCAAAGGCACTGCAGTCTGAGGATAAACGACAAGACCCCTGAGCGGCAGGATTGGCAATTCCGAAGGGAGGTTTACGGACGGCTGTTCGCCAAGTTGCTGCTCTTCGATTTCCGAAGAAACCTCCGAGTCTGTTATCGATGGTGGATTTTCCAGCAGAACCTCCGTTAAATTTTCATCGAACTCATCTGCCCAATTGAGTAAACCTTTATTCGGAAGCCAACGAGAAGCGGGCATAGTTTTATATTAATCCCCTTCACTGATGATTATTTTCTTCGGCGTTAATTTAGGTAACCATACCCAGAGGAATCCCTGGGTATATTCGGCGACGCACCGGTCGACATCTATCGGGCTAGAAAGCTCAACCTCAGTGACGAATTCTCCAAAATAAATTTCCATCTGGTGGAAAGATTTCCGCTCCAGGGTGTCAGGCCGCTCACCGCTGATGGTCAGAACGTTCTGGTCAAGTGTGACAGAAAAATTCTTTTCGTACATACCGGCAATCTCAACAATCACGACAAAATTATCTTCAGTCTCGTACACGTCTGTCGGAGGTCGCCATATATGGGGATGGCTGGTCAAACGCCAGTTAGCAAGACTGGAATAGTAGTGCGAAGATGTCTCAGGCAGTGTATTGCTCGACCGAACGGGAGTGGGTTTAAGATTTATAATGATCATATCAAAACCCTCCTAATTGTAATTAAACGAGTCATATTCTTTTCTATTTATTATAGCGCCCCTGGTGGGATTTGAACCCACAACCATCGGATTAGAAGTCCGGTGCTCTGTCCAATTGAGCTACAGGGGCAATATTAACTCCGATTTCCAGGTACGAAAGTCTGCAAAATCCAATTTCTTCCAATGCCAGACAGTCTGGGAATAATTTTACGCAGATTTTCCTGGTCGTAAACCTTTATAAACCTGTCCACCGGTAAGCGTCCGTAAAATCATCTCAGCCGTTTTTCCGGTATGAGCAGCGAGATCAATAGGGGTCATAGGAATATTACCGTTGGCCAGAAGTACTCGAAAAACTGCGTCAACCAGAGTGGTATATTGGGTCAGAAAGTCAGATTGCTTGGCGCAATGGGTTATGAGGATGTTCTGCAGCCCATCTACAGAGTGCACTTCGGCAGTTTGAGGATCCACCCAATCGATGGAGATGTTTCCCTCAAGGTCAGAAAAAGCCTGTTGGTGTTCCGGGCAAAGGCAGCTTAGCAAAAAGACACGCCAATTATTGTCATGCTGCTTCCACCAATCAAAATCAATGTGGAACGGAGTCTGAATGGTAG
Organism: uncultured Chloroflexia bacterium; assembly: GCA_963820415.1. Lineage (GTDB taxonomy): Bacteria > Chloroflexota > Anaerolineae > Anaerolineales > Anaerolineaceae > CAWFZT01. The sequence goes on from CAWFZT010000015.1 coordinate 68,735, forward strand.
GTTTTACCAGGCTAAAATGTTTGGCCTCAATCATTGTCTCTGTTCCTCCTGGTAACTCTCGTTCAAGCGGAAATACAGGTCACCGAGATGTTTTGCCCAGGGTTGTTCGACCAAAATACTAAGGATTGGTCCCGGTGGGCAGCGGCGGACTATATTCACCGCAGCGTAGAGTTCTTGAGCGTGGACATGACCTTGAGGACTCAGCTTGGTCAATTCCTTCATCATCAGTAATACGACCTGTTCGAGAGTTCCACGCTGACGGTTGCTCTGCTCCCATATTTTCTCCAGGGCATGTAAGTCAGGAATGACGATAGCCATCCGTTCGTTGTAATTAGCGGAGACCAACTGTTTCAGCATGGCAAATACTATTCCGCCATCCGCTCCGATCAAGGCTGTGCGAATCCATTCACACGCTGACCGCTTTTTTTCAGCCTTGATAATTACTTCTCCTCAATTCTTGCCACGGATGATATGGATGAGGCTGCCCGGAATTAATCCCTGCCCTGCATACCAATCCTTAAGCCCAAAAACATATCGAGAAGAGCGTACCACCCAGCCATAAAATTTTTGTCCGGAATCGCCATCTACGAAAGTAAACAGGACGCGCGGCGCTTCGTAGGCAGTTGGGAAAAGGCGACGGATTTGCGTGGGCAAAGGTAGTGTTCCGCTTCGCCAGTGGGGAAATATCAAGCTGATGGTCGTTTCGTTCACATCCCATGATGGCGATTCCTCGATCTCAAGCTCATCCTGGACTTCATTTTCAATAACTTTGACCAGATCACTGATATATGTGTGATCATAGGTGATAGCGGAGAACTTCAGATAGGAAGGAGTTTGCTGAACCCATTCGGGTTCCAGGCGCTTAAGAAACCATAATATCTCGCCTGCCGGCCCGACTTCATCAAACCGGCTATCTTGCTGCAGAGCCAGGTTTAGAGAGAATTCGGTCAATTTTGAATTTACATCCGTTGGCAATTCAATTTGTTCCAGGATTGTCTTTGTTGAGAGCGGTTTTCCGGATTCCATTTCGAGCAGCGCTTCGGCCAGGTTAAGATCGCCAACGTTAACATCGACCAGCAAGGCTTTTGGAAACCATTTGCCTGCAATGCAGACCAGGTCAGGATTATTTTCGAGCCTGTTGGTAAGCTGGTCAGCCAGCCACTCACCATATATTTGAATAACGTACTTACTATCCAGCTTCGGGTCATTCAGATTAATGGAGACCGGCTGGTTGAGGATATGGTTTTCAATTCCTGCGGCAAAAAAATGCTTATCACCGGAATCTAGCACAACTTCAATGACGTCAAAAGGCAGAAGTTCTGGGTTGTGGCCCTCACGAATGCCGGCGACTTTCCCTTTTTGCCAATCCAAGGTAGGAAAGACTAAAGGCTGGTCAACCTGGTAGTGGTTCTTTGGAAGATAGATGGTACTGCCAGCCAGTTTGTCATTTTCAAGAGTTTTTTTTTCTTGTTTTATTCGCTCTTCAATTAATACAGCGGTTAATTCTTGTGAGTCTTGCGGAATCTCAATTTCCAAAAGATGATTGTAGATAATTTCGAGATCAGAATCCTGGATGGTGAGGTTGTCCCAATACTTCGCGTCAATGGATAAGGGTTTGAATGCCATGTTTTGCATATCTTAAAGGATTATATCCTGATCATCGAATAGGAATAAACTCATATAAATATTATACCTTACCTTGCTTTCATGGATATGTATTATTGATCCAGTCCAATGGATCTACCTGTACCCTATTAACCCACATGTCCCAATGGAGATGCGGGCCAGTTACCCGGCCGGTATCTCCAATCAATCCAATTAATTGACCGGCTTCTACCTCGTCTCCGACTTTTACTTTCACCTCGGATTGGTGAGCATAGCCGCTGAAGATTCCCCACCCGTGGTCGATGACCGTATAATTACCTCTTACCGTAAGCAGTTCGGCAAAAACCACCTTTCCAGGAGCCACAGCATAGATATTTAAGTTGTTTCCGCAGGCGCTTAAATCAATTCCAGCGTGGAAAGTATTAAAAGGGCCATTGTTATAGGAGCGCAGATTTCCATAACGGTCAGTAGTGCAATCCGGAAACAGAGCGTATCCTTTGGGAACATCGATCGGCGGCTTGAAGGTGCCATCCCAAAGGCGGTCAGAAGTTATCACACTAACTACTTTATCAACCAAAGCATCTTCAGGCCCTGTTATTGCCGGATCGGTGGTAATAGAATCCACCGGAAGAGGAGGATCTTCAATGCGGGGGCGCTGAACGACCAGGATCGACTGCTCAAATTTAAAAGGACTCCCCCCGGGAACATCCCCGTTGATGTCGATGGGATAAATACCCTGGTCCGTCATCCGGTATATCCCTTGGAAGGCGATGTATTCGTTCTCTTTATTCTTGAAAAAATGCAACTGTTGGCCGGTGAGTGTCCCGGATAAGTTGATGGGTTGCCTGGTAGTGATTTTTATCTCGGTGGTTTCTCCCTGAATGAGTGGCAAAGGAGTGATTTCCACCTTAGAAATGAAAGGAGAAATCGGGTTGACATCCGCTTGAGTTTGACTGGCATTTCCGAAAACCATCTCTCCAGGAATGACATCCCAGATGCCCTGCCAATTATTCCTGCCTACAAGCGTCCAGGGGTTCGAGTTAGTTTTGACGGCCATGTCCAGCAGGGTTTCACTATCATCCAATGCTCCAAGCGGGGAAAATTTGGCTGCCTGTTCGTTTTCTGGGACGATCAATGAAGAACCCGCGTAAATTTCATCTGGACTGGTGATGTGATTCAAACGAACAAATAAAGCCTCATCGATTTGGGTTTTGAGTAAAATGGATTTAAAGGTTTCTCCCAATTGGGCATTTTCAGACGTTAGCACTCCTGAAATCCCTTCGAAACCAGGGATAATTAACCTTGCGCCCACAGTAATTGCATTTGGATCGGTGATGTTATTTGCCTGGATCAACGCATCTAGAGTGATCCCGAATTCTATAGCAATCTTAGTGAGTGTGTCCCCATTTTGGACGATATATACTGGATTATCCGTTGGAGCTTGGGCTTTGGCTGGAGACGCAGGGCTAATCAGAAATAAAATTATTAAACAAACCAGTATCTTTTTATATATCATTGAAAGATAAAATATCTCCTATCCTGAAATCGAAAAAACGATCAGGATGTATTTCTAATGTGTACTTGGATGGAACGGCGGGTAAGTAAAAAGGATGCCCTTTCCTGGCTATTTTCACATCAACTACCTGTAATTGTGAATCAATCCAGATGACGGCAATATCAAACCGCATAAAAAACATGTAAATCGCCGAATTTATTCTACTTTCACTGTCTTCAACCAGAAGAAGACCTTCGAATTCACCCAGTCCCGAATGAAACATCAGACCCTTAAAACGACAAAAAAAACTCGAACAGAAACTGACCTTCATATCTTGAAACGCTAAATTAGTGACATTTCGAACTCTGATTTGCTTCATTATTCAAGAAATATGGCCAGCAATTTTATCATTGATTGGTTTTTCCACTCGAATTTAATACGAGTTCAACGGATTCCTGAAGTTCCTTGGGGTGGAATGGTTTACAAAGGTACCCATCTACTTTGGCGATATGCAAACCCAGCACCCGATCAATAGGTTGAGCTCTGGCTGTGATAACAATCACGGGGATGTCTTTTGTGCTATCGATTGCCTTCAATTGGTGGTACACGTCCCATCCGTCCATGCCAGGCATCATCAAATCGAGGAGAATCAGGTCTGGAGCTTCTTCTTTGACAGTTTCAAGACCTGCAGCCCCGCTGGCAGTCCCTTTTACCTCATAACCAAGCCTGCCCAGGATTAGATTCACGAGATCAATCATTTCAGGATCGTCTTCAAAATAGAAAATTTTGATTGATTTCTTGGTTTCCATAAGTCCCTCGCAGTGTTTATTAAGTGTACCACAGCCTTTAAATATGGGGTTGTAAACTTTGCAAGACATTCTTACATTTACTTGTCATAGGTTGTACAATTAGCTTACTTGTGCAGGAGGCTTTTTGAATGGCAAAACAACGGATTTTATTGGTCGATGATCACGAGGTCGTGCGGTTAGGTTTAAAGGCTTTACTTGACCATCACCCCCAATTCGAAGTAATTGGGGAAGCTGGTACAGCCAAGGAAGCCCTTGATCAAGTCGCCCGTCATCACCCAGACGTAGTTTTAATGGATATCAGAACTCCCTGGAACCTCAGGGATCGAAGCCTGTGAGGAAATCACCCGCAATTATCCGCAAACCAAGGTTGTGATGCTCACCAGCTATGCAGAGGATGAAATGTTATTCTCTGCTATCCGAGCTGGCGCCTCTGGATATGTTTTGAAGCAAATCGGTGGGGACGATCTGATCCGAGCGATTGAGGCCGTTGGGCGAGGTGAAGCATTATTAGATCCTGCGGTTACCCAGAGAGTATTTCAAGAAGTAAGAAGGGCGGTAAAAGAGGAAGAGGCTTCTGCCTTCGTCAATCTAAGCCAGCAAGAGAAGCATGTTTTACTACTTGTTTCTGAAGGAAAAACCAATCGAGAAATTGCCAAGGCTCTTTTCCTCGGAGAAGGTACAGTACGTAATTACGTATCCAGTATTTTGTCGAAATTAGGCGTCAGTAATCGGGCAGAAGCAGCGGCGTATGCGGTAGAACACAGCCTTAGAGAATATCTCTAATCAGGATGTCTACTTTGCAGTAGATTTCCATAAATCTCTCATGTAAATAGCGTCCTCTTCGAGGATCGGGCTTTCACACAAGATTCGACCCCCGCACTTAAGTTCGCGAAGGGCATCGAACAATTCCGCCAGGTTTAGGTCGGATTCCTTGAGAGGCAGGTGATTCTTTTCGCCTTTTGGCCCATATTCAATTCCTGAAAGATGGATATGCAGATGCTGTAAAGATTCCAATCCCAGATTGTCACGGTAGGTACTCAGGATATTCAAGAATTCCTGTTTTGTATTAATTGATCCATCGCCTGCTCTGGCATGCAGATGGGCAAAATCCAGGCAAGGCAAGACCCCCTCAATTTCACAACTCATGACCAGCGTATCGGTCAAAGACCCGAGCATGGCGATTTTGCCCATCGTCTCAGGTCGCAGGATAACTGGATTGCCCATTTCTTTCAATTCCATGGTACAAGCCGAGAGTCTTTTCAGGGCGGTTGGCAAAACTTCTTCCGGTGTTTTGGAAAAAAGGGAGCCGGGATGGAAAACGATATCAGTTGCCCCAGCCAGGTTCCCGTAAAAAGCCGCATCCATTAACCGTTTGCGAGATTTTGGCCACTCCTCTTCGCCTGCATTCAGGTTGATAAAATACGGGGCATGGACACTGACTTTTACCTGGTGTTTCTCGGCCGCCTCCTTAATTGCCCGGCAGGTGGATTCATTTACCCTTACCGATTGCACCCAACCCAGTTCTAAAACATCCAGCCCAAGGCTGCGTATCTGCTCAATTGCTCCTACGCTACCCCCTGGTTTTTTGGGAGTCGAGTTAGGCGAGCCTACAGTTCCAAACGAAAATTTTAGCTCCATAGTCCCTCTTCAATGAATCGAGAAAAGGAGAAACCCGGATTCTGATCCACAAAGGCGGGCCTAATAGAAGAATCCCAACAATTATGGCTGTCATGGCCGTGATTAGCACGGCCGCCGCGCCGACATCCTTGCTAACCTTTGCTAACGGGTGCCTTTGTGGGCTGACCAGATCGACAATCGCTTCAATAGAAGTATTCAAAAATTCGGTCAGCCATACAATTCCGATAGCAACCACCAGAACAGACCAATCGAATAGAGACAACCTTAGCCAGGCAGCCAAGATAACCACAATAATCATTATTACCATATGAATCCAGGCATTTTTCTGGGTACGAATCACATACCATGCACCTGCAAAAGCATGCCTGAACGAACGTATCCGAGAACGGAAAAAAGTACGCATCATCTACTCAGGATATTTCTTTATATCAGTGCCAAGCTCAAGTAGAATTTCCGTGTTGAATTTTCCACATTTTCTCTTTTTCTTCGTCTGTCGAATGGTCATATCCTAAAAGATGAAGCACTCCATGAACGACGAGAAGGTCCAGTTCGGATCTCGTAGAATGCCCGGCAGTCACGCCTTGTTTTTCAGCCTGCGGGTAAGAAATGATCACTTCGCCAAGGTATCGCTGTCCTGTTTCCGGATCCAGTTCATCTTCAAAAAAAGAGAGAACGTCTGTGGGAGAGTCGACGCCAAGAAATTCATGATTCAATGCTTGCAGTTGTTGTTCGTCTTCAATAACGACGGAAAGATTAACGTCTTCACGAATGTTTTGTATTGCCAGGGTTACCAAGGCGGCTTTTTCCAATGCAGTAGTATCCACTGAGTCTTGAAATTTATCGGATACATGGAGATTTACCATAATAAGCTTTCTTTATTATTTCTTTTCTTCGTCGGTATCGGTTTTCATTTCAGGGTATCTTATTCGGGGATGATAGGTATTCTTCAATGTGTCGACGAATGATTTCACGATGGCGTTCAAATCCATTAAAGTCAGCCTAGTTTCATCGAGCTGCCCTTCTTTTTGGCAATATTCGATTACTTTTTTCACCAGCGTATTTAGCTCGTCATCGTCCTTGGGTAATTCAGCTCTCGCTTTTGCTTCGCACCCGTCAGCCAGCATTACAAGAGCAGTTTCCCGCGACTGCGGTCTTGGACCAGGGTAACGAAATAACTCGGGGTCAACCGTTTCGTTCTTTTTTTCAACCGCTTCGAGCGCCCGGGTAAATTGATAACGCGTTAATTGCGTCCCATGATGTTCGCGGATGAAATCGAGAATTCGCGGGGGAAGGCGGTACTTTTTAGCAAGGCGAACGCCTTCCGTTACATGCCCTATGATGGTCATAGCCGTAATGACATGGTCCATGTCATCGTGAGTGTCAATTTTTCCAGGGATTTGATTTTCGATGAAAAATCCCGGATTGGTAGATTTTCCAGCATCATGGTAAATTGCACCCACTCTGGTCAATAACGCATCTGCGCCGATTGATTCGGCAGCCTGTTCGGCCAGATTAGCTACTTGCAAACTGTGCTGGTATGTGCCTGGACAATTCCTTAACATAAATTGTAAGAGTGGATGGTCGGGTCGAGAAATTTCCATCAGTTGCAATGAGGTAGTGACCCCTAATACCTGCGAGAAGAGAAATTGAAAGATCAGGGTTAGACTGGCAGAAGCAATGCCATTAAGGAATGATGTTCCGACCAGGGTAGCGATGCCAATCCAATCGGTGATGGTATCTGGTAGGCGATAAGCCAGGATGATTGCGCTTCCAGCGCCTCCGATGGCAATCCCGGCCCAGAAAAAACTGGCAATACGCCGTCCTCTACCTAGCATTAAGATCCCACACAGGCTGGAAAGCATATAGAACAATGTCAGGTCCAGGCTGTTTGGTAAACCATAAGCCGTCAGTATGCTTAAAGCCAAAGAAAAGACCAGACCGATTTCTACCGAGAACAGGCTGGCGATGGTCAACCCAAAGGCTGGGATTGGGAAGAGGTAAGGGATTACCACACGATTTGGGATCACCAACCTGGCCCCGTAAAGGAACAGCAGAAAGGTGAAGGCAATCATCGCCAGGCTCTTAAACTCATCCATCATCGGCAGGATGCCGCGATTGAAGAATAAAGCAGTGAATACCCCGACGACACACACCAGGGCTATGGCAGCCATAGTATTATTTGACTTATTCTCTGGCTGGGCAAAACCAAATTGATCAAGGGCTTCGTTGACGATGGGAGTAATGACCTGGCCGCGTCTGACGATCGACTCTCCGGCTACGAACGTACGCATGATGGGTTCGACTGAGTTACCAGCCTGCAATCTAGCTGCCTGGGTTTGATCTTCAGAATATAAACTGTTGGGAACAATAAATGGTGAGACCAGTTCGTTGATCAGGCTGGCTTGCTCCTGGGGAAAAGAAAGGTTGATCAGGGTAGGAACGTTACGTTGATATTCTTTCACCTGGCTATCACGGATGGTGTTGCGCATGATTTGTTCAAGGACATTGACTGTCTCATCCTGAATGTCCTGCCAACGAATTTCATTCAAGGAAATGATCTGGTTGGCGACATCTTGATTAAGTTCAATGTAGGCTAAAGAAGAAAAATCCGACAATTTTTGCGTAGGGGTTGAATAAATATCATAACGGATAACTGATATGTAGTATAACGATGAACGCAGGAGCTCAATCTGGTGCCGGGCAATACCTGGATCTACATCCAGGTATATAGGTTGAACGCTGTCTTCTGCTTGTTTACGGGCTTGATCAGTTAAAATCTGGCTGGGAAAATTTATGCTTCTCGGCGCCAGAATATCCTGGGTTGCCACATCCCCAACCTGTAAAGGATAAGTAGAGGGGCGCAGGGCAAAGGGATTAATTAGGACGACAAAAACGAACAGGCAGGTGATGAAAAGTAACCCCAACCTCAGTAGACTTCGGCTGGGGGAACTTTTTCGCGGATTATTGGGTGGTGGAACTGGCATTTTATTTTTGAAGCATCTGACGAACGATTTGGCTAACCCTGCCCCCAGGGGCGCGTCCCTGCAGTCTTGGTACCAGAACTTTCATGACTTTCCCCATGTCTGCCATCCCATTTGCCTGGGTTTCAGAGATGGCGGTTTCTACCAATGCCTGAATCTCTGGCTCGGATAATTGTTTGGGGAGGAATGATTTCAGAACATCAATTTCAGCCTTGTTGCTTTCAACAAGGCCCGTACGGTGGGCTTTTTCGGCATCCTGGATTGCTTCGTGCCGGCTTTTCATCTCTTTTTGAAGAATTGCGGAGATTCCGGCCTCATCAACCGGTTTTCCTTTTTCGATTTCGATAAATTTTATGGCCGACAGCGCCATACGTATAGTTTGTTTGCGATCATCATTGCCGGATCGCAAGGCTTCGCGTAGTGCATTTTCTAATTGTGTTTTAAGTTCCATATTTCTCTTTGTTATTATTTTGCTCTTATTGGGCAGGCTCGACATAGATCAAATCTTTTATCCGATCGAAGGTGGTTTGCCCAATACCGGGTACGTTCATAATTTCATCAATGGTGTTGAACGAACCATGTTGTGTTCGATAGGCAACGATATCAGCAGCATGCGTAGGGCCAATCCCTGGCAAGAGATCAAATTCTTCCGCGCTGGCGGTATTTAGATTTATGGGGTTCTCTTTTGACGGTGTGGCCAGACCCGACTGAGGTTTGGGCTGTCCGCCTTGGGGAGTGGACGATTTGATACCAGTCACGGGCTCATTGATCTTCGGTACCACGATCTTCTGGCCATCCGATAATCTAGCTGCCAGATTCACTGCTGACTGATCTGCGATGGGCTGCAGGCCTCCCGCAGCTTCGATGGCATTGCTCACCCGGCTGAGACGCGGGAGGGAGTACACTCCTGGGTGGATTACTGCACCGGTTACATACACCACCAGGGGGGCGGACGTCGGAAGGGGTGATAGTTCGATTGATTTTCCGCGAGGTGGAGCGACGATAAGAAGAAGCGCAGCAGAGAATAAAAAGCCCAATAGAATCCCTAATAGAATCGATTGCCAGGTTTTCATTCCGTTTCACTCGTAAGATCGTGGAAGGCCGCTATATATAAGAAGTATAACCTTCTCCGCATGACTGTCAAGTTAGGGTTCATTGGGATGTGTCGTGGAGAGTCCCCGGATTTGGGGTTGTGAGCGTGCGTACGCACGCTCACAACCCCAAATCCGGGAGTTCACCACGGGGATTCCCAAAGGACCCAAGTTAGTTGATTTCAGGTATTGTCAGGCGTTCAGAATGGCCATTGAAAAGTGGTCAGGGTGTCTGCGGAAGATCATGTTCTAGAGAATACATTTTATTGAATGCGCTTATGGATACCTCCACCATAGCCCTGGAAGGCTCACGGGTGGTCAGGTGTTGTAAAGCCAGGTTGGGGCGAATTAAAATTTAACGATATCGGACTCGAGATGGCGGGCAGTCCAACGGATATATTCGTATGCCAGCGTAGCTAAGACCGGTATAAGGATTATCCGGCTGAGAAATCTCCATATGATGGGGAGAGGCCCCAGCAGCGAAAAGAGCACCACGGAGAGAAGAACGACGGTAAGCAGAAAGGATGTGCCACAACGCGGGTGCTCAATCGAATATTGCATTACATTTTCGGGGGTCAAATCAGCGCCGGATTCAAAAGCGTTGATTACTTTATGCTCGGCGCCATGGTAAGCAAACACTCTTTGTATATCCGGCATTTTACCGATCAGCCATATGTACGCCACCAGGAGGAACAACCGGATTATTCCCTCGATAAGGTTGCTCCACCAATGGTTTATCCTCAGCAGGCTTTCAAATCCTTGGCCGATTACTGCGGGGAGCAAAAAGAAAATGGCAATTCCGATCAAAAGGGCTCCCCCAAGCGATAAATATAAAGTTGGCCCTTCAATTTTTTCATTCTCTCCGGTTTGATAGTTAGCCGATGTAGTCAAGAAGCGTGTTCCAAGGACCAGTGCGTCCCACAGCATGATCAGGCCGCGTAGAAATGGAATCTTCTTAAGCCGGCTATTATAAATTCCGCTCAACTTCTCAGAAAGGATTTCAATTTCACCGTCAGGTTTCCTGAAAGCAGCAGCCAGGTAATTTGAACCACGCATCAAGACCCCTTCGATCAAGGCCTGACCACCATAAGAAGGTAACCTTTCAACTGGCATTATTATTTACCTGTGGAGTATCTTCCATATTGAAAAAGAACTGGATCAAGGCATCAATTCCTCGATGCCAGGTGGGTAGATCTAGCTTTTCATTGGGGGCATGAGCGTTGTCATCTGGCAATCCGAATCCGGTCAGCACTGACGAAACCCCCAAGATAGAACGAACTCCTGCGACCACCGGGATACTGCCCCCATCACGTTTATAAACCACACGCTTCCCCCAAACCGATTCGAGCGCCTGGACCAGCGCCCGGGTGGCTGGCAGATCCCGCTCGGTGAGACATGCCGGTCCCCCGCCAAAGGTGGTCAACTCCCAACGAATAGTGCTGGGGGCATTTGCCTGAAGGTATTTGCGTAGTTGCAGATCTACTTCTTCTGGCGTTTGATCAGGAACCAGGCGAGAAGAAATTTTTGCCATCGCCCAGGCAGGGATGACAGTTTTTGTCCCGGCGCCTGTAAACCCTGAAAGGATTCCGTTAATTTCAAGGGTCGGCCTGGCACCTACCCTTTCGCCAGGAGAGAATTCTCCGTCACCCCAAATCTGAGGAACGCCAGTCTTCTCCAGGAAGAATTTTTCATTGGTTGGCAGTTGCGATAATTCCTGGCGTTCTTCTTCGGATAATTCCTTCACTTGATCATAGAAACCAGGGAGTGTTACGTGACCGTGATCATCGTGCATGCCAGCAATTAATTCGCAAAGCGCCTGAGCGGGGTTATGCACAATTCCGCCGAATAGCCCAGAATGAAGGTCGTGGGCTGGCCCATATACGCGCAGCTCAAAATAGGCTAAGCCCCGTAATGCGTAAACAATGGTCGGAACGTCTGGGGCAACCATACCAGCGTCCGGATTGAGCATAATATCACACGCCAGGAGAGCTTTATGCTCCTTCATAAATGCGTCCAGGTTAGGAGAACCGATCTCCTCCTCACCTTCGAGCATAAACTTGACGTTAACCGGCAGTGGCCCGGTTTTCAAAATCGATTTCGAGCGCCTTTAAGCTGGCAATTACCTGACCTTTCATATCTGAAGCACCGCGGCCAAAAAGTTCTCGACCTTTTTCAATCGGGTCGAATGGGTTGGTCGCCCATAATTCGAGGGGGTCCACCGGCTGGACATCATAATGTCCATAAACCAGAATGGTTGGTGCTACCGGCCCTGCTTTTAGATAATCCCCGTAAACAATCGGGTGTCGCTGAGTGTTAAATATCTTTGAATTCTCAAAACCCAGGCTGGCTAGTTGTTGCTTCAGCCATTCAGCGGCGCGTACCATGTCAGCCTGACGAACTGGATCAGTCGAAATGGAAGGTATACGCAGAAAATCTTTAAGGTCGCTTAGAAATTCAGTTTTATGGTAATTCGCGTACTCGGTTGCTTTCTGTGAGTTGGCTGCCATGTTCTTCCTCATAATAATAAGAATAAAGGATTTTTGGGATATCCCATGGGAGAACGTAGATCCAGCATGGCTTTCCCAAAAAACCAGAGTGAATTGATTATATGCGATTTTAATGGGCTGTGGCGATGAGTTAATGTGTGTTAAAATTTTCCAAGCGGTGAATTGTGGAGGTTGAATCGGGCTAGAAGAGGTTAATAATGTTAATTAAGAATGCCAATTTGATAACATGGGAATTTCCTAACCGGATCCTTGAGGACCAGGCAATTTTTATCGAGAGGGGACGGATAAAAGAGATAGGCCCCAATGATGAATTTATACAGCGTTATCAAGGTGGAGAGACAGTGGATGCGCATAGGCATTATGTAATGCCAGGATCGATATGTGCTCATACCCATTTTTATGGAGCTTTTTCGAGGGGACTGAATATACCCGGCTTGCCAGCAAAAGATTTTCCGGAGATCCTGGAAAAACTGTGGTGGCCCCTCGATAAATCTCTTTCTCTTGAAGCAGTGCATTATTCGACCCTGGTATGTCTATTAGATGCCATCAAGCACGGTACGACGACTCTGGTTGACCATCATGCTTCTCCTAATGCGATCCATTATTCTTTGGATGAGATTGCCTCTGCAGTGGATATCTCTGGCGTCAGGGCCTCCCTTTGCTACGAGGTCACCGACCGAAATGGAGCGGCAGGCGCCAAGGCGGGAATTACAGAAAATCTACGCTTCATAAACCTGGTAAATCGTGGCTCGGATTTATCAGGCCGGCTAGGTGCCACGTTCGGTTTGCATACCAGCCTGACCCTGTCCGAAAAAACCCTTTCTGATTGCCGTGAAGCTGTCCCTCAAGGGATCGGTTTTCATATCCACGCGGCTGAGCATTCCGTAGATGAGTATGACAGCATCCAAAAAAGCGGCACACGAGTGGTGGATCGTTTACTTCGCCACAAAATATTGGGGCCAAAGTCTATCGTGGTTCATGCAGTGCATATCGATGCCAAGGAAATAGAAATTCTACGAGAGACTAACACCTGGGTGACCCACCAACCCAGGTCGAACATGAATAATGCCGTCGGATTACCACAGGTGGAAGCCATGCTTCGGTCGGGCATTAAAGTCTGTCTGGGCAACGACGGTTTTTCAAATGCGATGTGGGAAGAATGGAAAGCCTGCTATCTGGCTCACAAATTGGTGAACCAGGACCCACGCAGGATGCCTGCCTCTCTGATCGCCCAGATGGCTATTTACAATAATGCAGACCTGGCGAAAATGCTTTTCCCAAATATCAGCCTTGGTTCAATTACTCCCGGATCTGAGGCAGACCTCATCTTCGTTGATTATCAGCCCTTTACTCCGTTGACGGTCGACAATCTACCCTGGCATATTGTGTTTGGCTTTCAAGACAGCATGGTGACAGATACGATGGTTGCCGGCAAGTTTTTGATGAAAGACCGCCAGGTTCTTTCACTGGATGAAGAAAAGATAACCTATCAAGCGAGGAAATTGGCCACTGGGGTTTGGGAAAAATTCGATAAGAGTTTTCTTTAATTTCTGGAGGGATTATAGTGGGTAATGAATTAAAACAAATTCAGACTATTTCTATTCTGGGAGGCACCGGGAAGGAAGGTAAGGGCCTGGCGTTCCGCTGGGGACGCGCCGGGTATAAAATTATCATCGGCTCACGGTCACTGGAAAAAGCAGAAGCGGCGGTTCGGGATATCCATAGCTATTTGCCTGAAACGGCGTCGATTGAAGCGATGTTGAACGCAGATGCTGCATCTGCCGGCGATGTTGCGGTCTTAACCGTGCCTTTTGCGTTCCACCAGGAAATGCTCCATAGTGTGAAACCTCAGCTTCAGGGCAAAATATTGATCGATGTGACCGTTCCCCTGGTACCACCTAAGGTCACCAGAGTACAAATGCCATCGGCCGGTAGTGCTGCGCAAGAAGCGCAGCAGATCTTGGGAGAGGCTGTTCAGGTAGTATCAGCCTTTCAAAATATCTCCTATGAAAACTTATTGACCCAGGAAGATATTGATTGCGATGTCCTGATTTGCGGCAGCGGAAAAGCTGCACGGGAAATTGTGCTTAACTTGGTCAAAGCAGCCGGACTGGTGGGTTGGGATGCTGGCCCGTTGGAAAATTCAGTTGTAGTCGAAGGCCTGACCTCAATATTAATTGGGATAAATAAACAATTTGGTGTAAAATCTTCTGGTATCAAGATAACGGGAGTTAGCGGGGCAGGAAAAATTGACTAAATAGTCTGGGGAGTATAACGGTTGATATTAACTCCACTTACTGGCATACCGCTTGTCCAACCAGGTGATAATATTGTCCAGTTCATCCAGGATGAGCTCCGACGATTGCAGATTAAACTTGAAACCGGCGACGTATTTGTGATCGCCCAGAAAATTGTTTCAAAATCAGAAGGCCGGCTGGTGAACCTTACTCAAGTCACACCTTCTCGAGAAGCGATTGATTTAGCTGAGAGGGTACAAAAAGATGTGCGCTTCGTCGAGTTAGTGTTGCGCGAAAGCCAGTCCGTCCTCCGTACGCGCCCCGGAACATTGATTGTCGAACACAAATTGGGCTTTATCTGTGCCAACGCAGGAATTGATCATTCGAATGTGCAGGGTCTATGGGGAAATCCGGACGATTGGGTGTTACTGTTACCCGAAAATCCGGATCTATCCGCCAGCTTGATCCGTAAAGAGTTGGAGAAGGCAAATAATGTTTGTTTAGGGGTGATGATCATCGATTCTCACGGCAGAGCCTGGAGGATGGGAATCGTCGGTGCAACGATTGGACTTTCAGGAGTTCCTGGTCTGGTCGATCTGAGAGGTGTCTCGGACCTTTTTGGTTATCAACTGCGCATCACTCAGGTTGCTGCAGCGGATGAACTGGCGGCGGGCGCATCACTGCTCATGGGACAGGCGGCTGAAAGATCCCCAGTCGTCCACGTGCGCGGTTTCCCTTATCCATTGCGTGAATCATCTTTGCGTGAGCTGATAAGACCGAAGCATGAGGATTTGTTCCGTTAGGAATTTTAATGTACGCGATTGCCACTCTGCTTGATCCCAGTTCTGATTCACAGATAAGGGACTTCTGGCAATTGCTGGAAACTGATTGTGGTTTGGCAGGGATTAAAACAGCACCAATTCCGCATTTTTCATGGCAGGGCGCCGAAAATTACCCTGTTGGTGAGGTGGAACGAATTCTTAAGGATGTTTCCGGGCAGCAATCACCATTTATACTGCGAACGGCCGGGTTAGGCCTATTTACAGGCCCTGTACCTGTTTTATACCTGGCGCTGGTTAAAACAGTGATGTTAATGAAAGTGCATGGTTTATTATGGGAAATGATAGGACCGCTGGCAACTGGTTTGAACAGTCATTATTCTCCTGATTTATGGATGCCTCACATTACGGTTGCTTATCAGGATTTGACCTCGAATAACTTGGCCTGCGCTGTAAAGAATTTGATATATCGACCGGTGGAATTGGAAATTCATGTCGACTGGTTGGCCTTGCTTTATCAAATTAATGAGGATACTGGGATAAGAAGCTTTTTTCCGTTCAAGGGAAAAGATGCATCAAAATCCATTTAGCCGTAAGATTGTACTGGGTAAATCTCTTAACTCGTCGAATGCATTATAATAATTCTAGTTGGAGGATGCTGGATGAGCCTGTGGGCGATTGTTCCAGTTAGACCGCTGCGGAGGGGGAAGTCTTGCCTATCAACCGTCCTTTCAGAGGACGAGCGTACCTTGCTAAATTATTCGATGCTGGACAACACACTAAAGGCGCTTAGGAAGGTACCCGAAATTGCCCAGGTATTAGTGGTTAGCCGGGATCCCGCTGCATTGGCGTTGGCGCGCAACTATGGAGGTAGAACTGTTCAGGAAGACGGTAATCCTGGCCTAAATACCGCACTGAAACGAGCCACCGTAGTCGCAAAATTATATTCTGCAAGAGGGGTGCTAATTATTCCAGCTGACCTCCCTTTGATTACTGATAAGGAAATTGGGGAATTGATCGCCCGGTCAGGTGCTCCGCCAGAATTGATTATTGCTCCGGATCGACGTGGCAACAGTACAAATGCTTTATTGCTGTGCCCGGCTGACTTTTTTGATTTTCGTTTTGGGGCCGGGTCGTTTGTCTTCAATATTCAACAGGCCAAGAAAGTTGGCTGTCGTGTGGAAGAATACCAGGTTAAAGCTTTCAGCCTGGATATTGATCTGCCTGAAGACCTAGATTTGCTCAGGCAAATTGAAAGCGTGCCAGGTAAAGAATAATAAATTTAATGGAGGTAATATGACTGAGCGTGTAGCATTATACCTTCAGGACGCGCATGACTTACGCGATGGATTGGACTATGTCCGATACGCCGAATCGCGTGGATTTGAAGCCGTTTGGCAGGCTGAGAGCCGGCTGGTGCGAGATGCCATTGTGCCGATGGCGGCTTATGCTGCGGTGACGGAGCGTATCAAGGTTGGCTCCGGTGTTATAAATAACTGGACGCGGAATATTGGATTATTGGCAGCCACCTCTTTAACACTTGATGACCTGGCGCCAAACCGGATTATATGCGGCATTGGCGCCTGGTGGGATCCATTGGCCAAAGATGTGGGGATTGATCGTAAAAAGCCATTAACAGCGATGCGTGAAACGGTCATAATCTTGCGGAAGTTGCTCAATATGGAACGAGTGACTTTTCACGGTGAATTTGTCAATGTAGAGGGCATCGAGCTGGATGTTGTCCATGGGAGGCGCGAACCGAGAAATGTTCCCATTTACATTGGAGCGACTGGCGATCAAATGATGGAGATGACCGGTGAAATTGGCGACGGAGTGGTCTTAAATTATTGCGTCCCGCCTGATTACAATATTCGCGCTTTGGAATTATTGGAAAAAGGGGCTAAAAAGGCGGGCCGGCAGATGGAAGATCTCGATCGACCGCAGCTTGTAGTGTGTTCAGTCGATTACAACCACGATAAAGCCATCGGCACCACTCGGGAATTGCTGACCCAATATCTGGCGCAGCAGCCGCACATCGCCAAAGCATCTGGGGTGGCTGCGGAAGTCGTGACCCAAATCCAATCGATCCTTGGTTGGCCGGCCACCCATGAACAAATCCAGCGCGCCAAGCACCTGGTTCCGGAAGACTTGATTTATCGCATCACCGCTTCGGGAACCCCGGACGAAGCCCGCGCCAAGGTAGAAGAATATAAGAAGCGCGGTTGCACCTGCCCGATCCTGTATCCGGTGGGCGGAGACGTACGGCTCTTGATCGATACCTTTGCCCAAAAATAAGGAGAACTGGTAATGATCGTCGAATACCATCGTCCGGAGACGTTGCAGGCGGCGCTTGAATTATTGTCCAGAAAAAATCCGCGCACTTTGCCTCTGGGTGGCGGAACGCGCCTCAGCCACTATCATGGGGATCCCATTGCGGTGGTGGACTTGCGAAAACTCGCCCTGGGAATGATCGAGCGAACCGATAATTTCCTGAAAATTGGGGCGATGGCTACCTTGCAGGAACTAGAGGATTTTGAAGAAACGCCGCAGGCGTTCAAAGAAACTGTGCGTTTTGAATCTAACTACAATTTGCGCCAGGCCGCTACAGCAGCAGGCTCGCTGGTGAGTGGGGATGGGAAATCGGCATTCGTTTGCGCTTTGTTAGCACTGGATGCTTTTATAACTTTACAGCCTGGTGAAAGGAAAGAAGCGGTAGGGGAGTGGCTGGAAAGCAGGTCCAACGGCAAAGAAGGTTTCCTGATCACTTCATTGATGATTCCTATTGAGGCAAGCCTCAAATATCAATTTGTAGGGCGATCTCCGATGGATATTCCCATTGTCAGTGTAGCAATAGGAGCATGGCCAACTGGACGAACGCGGATTGTGGTTGGAGGATTCGGTTCCCATCCTGTACTGGTCATGGATGGGGCAGATTTACAAAAGGCTGAATTTGCCATTAAAAATGCGTGTAGCCATGCATTCACTGGCAGAAATCAAGAATTCGTTCAAGAAACAGCCATAACCCTCGCGCGCCGTTTAATAGAGAAATAAAATGAAAATTCAGTTTACACTTAATCATACAGAACAGACCTGGGAAATTGTCCCAGGGGACACCTTGTTAAATGCATTGCGCAAGAGAGGTTATTTCGGCGTAAAATTCGGTGGCTGTCAGAAAGGTGAATGCGGATCCTGCACTGTATTGTTGGATGGGCATCCTGTAAATTCGTGCTCTATGTTGGTTGCCCAGGTAGATGGACGTGAAATACAAACCATCGAAGGCATCGGACAGCATCCAGATCAAGGTTGGAAGCATAATGCGGGTTTGCATATTATTCAACGAGCTTTTATTCAAAGCGGAGCTATCCAGTGTGGCTTCTGCACCCCGGCCATGATTCTGGCGGCGAAATCTTTATTAGACAAGGATCCGAATCCAACCGAAGGTCAGGTTCGGGAGGCTCTTTCCGGAGTGTTATGCCGGTGCACAGGATATCTAAAACCGGTCCAGGCGGTTCTGCGTGCCGCTGCGGTTTTACGCGGTGAAATGCAGGAAGGCAACTTGCCCGCGCCGCATGAATGGCTGCCCGAGCAGCTCAGGGAAAACCCACCTGAGGAAAGGTCACCATCAGGCGTGGATTTGGACCTGCGCACCACAGTGATGCCACGAGTAGTAACCACCCCTCAAACCCAGCAATATAGTACGGTCGGCAAACCTGTAATTAAAGTGGATGCAGTCAAGCTCGCCCAGGGCAAGCCGGCTTTTTCGCTGGATATAGAAATGCGCGGTCTGCTGGTGGCTAAAGTGTTGTGGAGCCCAGTTGCACATGCGCGCATCAAAAAAATTGATGCAAGCAAAGCCAGGGCACTGGCAGGGGTTGCGGCGGTGCTGACTTGGCAGGATATTCCCCGTGTGGTTTATTCGACGGCTGGACAATCCGATCCAATTCCTGGCCCGTTGGATGCTTTTTCCTTGGATAAAAAAGTTCGATTTGTAGGCGACAGGGTTGCTTTTATCGCTGCAGAAAACGAGGAGATCGCAGCCCAGGCCTTGAAACTCATCGAAGTGGAATACGAACCACTCCCGGCCGTCTTCGATTCTCGATCAGCCATGGACCCGGGAGCAATCATAATTCACGATGAGCCCGAATTCGTCAATTTTGGTGATTCAGACCCGCAAAAGAATCTGGCAGCGCAGATTCGTATTGATATCGGTGATCTGGATAAAGGTTTTGCCGAAGCAGACAAAATTATTGAAGGCGATTATGAGGTACCCAAGGTCCAACAGGTAAGTATCGAACCACACGTGGTCGTCACTTATTGGGATGAGGACGACCGGTTGGTCATACGGTCCAGCACACAGGTACCTTTCCATGTCAGACGTATCCTGGCTCCAGTACTGGGCCTACCAGTCAAACGCATACGGGTGATCAAGCCGCGCATCGGTGGAGGGTTTGGCGGAAAACAGGAAGTGATGATAGAAGATATAGCGGCCCATCTTACTATTGCGACTAGACGCCCGGTTCGTTTTGAATATACCCGGGAAGAAGAATTTGTCTCGGCTCGTTCCCGCCACCCGATGCTGATTCATCTGAAGACCGGGGTCAAAAAAGATGGCACGATTACAGCGAACGAGATGAAAGTTATTACGGATACCGGGGCGTATGGGTGCCACGCTTTAACGGTCACAGGCAACACCGGACACAAAGCCATGGCTTTATACGTAGGTGATGGAACCTATCGCAAGTCGCCCAATATCCGCTTTTACGCCGACATTGTCTATACCAACCATGCTCCTGCTGGCGCCTTCAGAGGTTATGGAGTCCCACAAGGCTTCTGGGCGGTCGAAAGGCACATGGAAAAAATTGCCCGAAACCTTGGCTTGGACTCGCTTGAGTTCCGTTTGAAGAATGCGCTCCACGCTGGTGAGCTGCATCCTTTCAGCACAGCCTGGAGTGAAGGCCGTGAACCCAAGCCTGAGATTATCCACACAGTTGGTCTTGAGGAGTGCGTCCGCCAGGGGAAAGCAGCTATTGGCTGGGACCAGAAATATGGTAACCCGGCCTGGCGTGAAAATACTGGCAAACCTTACCTTAGAAAAGGTATTGGTGCAGCCCTGGCAATGCATGGGACAGCTATCCCTTATTTGGATTTAGGTGGCGCCAGCCTTAAAATGAATGATGATGGTTCCTTCAACCTGATGATCGGCGCGACAGACCTGGGAACCGGATCCGATACTGTGCTGGCTCAAATGGCAGCAGAAGTCCTGGGGGTTCCCATCGAAGACATTCTGGTGTATTCGTCTGATACTGATTTCACTCCATTTGACAAGGGCGCTTACGCTTCAAGTACTACCTATATTTCCGGAACGGCAGTAGCCAAGGCCGCCCAGCAAGCTGCGGAAAGGATCAAGATCAGAGCAGCGCGGATGATCAATGAGAAGGGGAGTGGAGAAGAAGTAGACCAGAACCGGATTGTTCTACGGGATCGAAAAGCCCTGGCGCCGGATGGCAGATTTGTGACCATGAAGGAAATTGGTTACAATTCCCTGCATCATACCGACCAGGAACAAATTATGGCGGTTGCTTCTTATGTGTCTCCTTCCTCGCCGCCACCTTTCGCGGCTCAATTTGTAGAAATAACCGTTGATACAGAAACTGGAAAAATCACAGTCGATAAAATGGTTATGGCAGTCGATTCCGGGGTGATTGTCAACCCGTTGACCGCCTCCGGACAGATTGAAGGTGGCATGGTGCAGGCATTGGGATATGCAGTCAGCGAGGAAATGCTCTATGACGATCAGGGTCGCTCAACCACCTGTGATCTGGAGACGTATCATATTTTTCGGGCGAATGAAATGCCCGAAATGGAGACATTGTTTGTGGAGACCTTTGAGCCTACTCATCCATTCGGGGTGAAAGCAGTAGCTGAAATTCCATTGGATGGGGTTGCACCGGCTGTTGGAAATGCCTTGGTGGATGCCTGCGGAGCTGAAGTGTATAAAAACCCAGCCACCCCAGAAAGAGTATGGCAGGCACTTCAAGAGGTCGAATCTCACATAAAGCAGCAGCGAGGGTAGGGAGATGCCTGAACCGATTTACGTGATTGGACATGTAAACCCGGATACCGATACAATTGCCGCGGCAATCGGTTACGCCTGGCTGCTGCAAGAAAGAGACGGACTGGATACGATTCCTGCTCGGGCTGGACCATTAAACCCAGAGACCACCTGGGTGGTCAAGGTCCTGGGTCTGAATCCTCCCTTGCTACTCACAGATGCTTCCCCCAGATTTTCTTCAACCATGCGCAGGTTGGACACAACCACCCCAGAAAAACCGTTGAGAGACGCCTGGGTGATTGCCAGTAAAGCAGGCGGAATTGCTCCAATCATTAATCCGGATGGAACACCCTTTGGGTTAGTTACCGGTCGCAGTTTCTTTAACTTCATCAACCGCCTGATCGGGACTCACGCCCGACAGCAGGAAATGCGCATCAGCGAAATTCTGGACATCCCTAGCAACCAGGCAGCCGACACGCGTGTACCGCGCGTCCTGGCAAGCACCCGTATCCGGGACAGCCTGCCGCGTTTACTGCGGGAGGAAGGAGATGAATTCTGGGTGTTAGATGAAGGCGGGCATTACCTGGGGATCTGCCGGCAAAAAGATTTGCTGAACCCGCCGCGCATCAAGCTCATCCTGGTTGATCACAATGAAGCTCAGCAGGCAGTGGCATCGTTGGAGGAAGCCGAATTACTGGAAATCCTCGATCACCACCGCCTGGGGAATCCTTCCACGCATCTTCCGATTCGTTTCACCGTCGACGTTGTGGGGAGCACCAGCACACTCGTTTCCGAGGGAATCGAAGAGGCTGGATTGAGCGCTCCGCCGGCTATTGCAGGTTTAATGCTGGCTGGTCTGCTTTCGGATACACTGGTCCTCACTTCTCCAACAGTTACCGATCGAGATAAAAAAGCTGCCGAAAGATTATCCCGTTGGGCGTTTATTGGCGGTACCAGCCTGGCGAATGAGACGATCCAATCCTTTGGGGAAAAAGTGATTGCCGCCGGGACTGGTTTGGGAGCGCGCTCTCCAGAAGATATCATCCGCTCCGATATGAAGATTTACCGGAATGGCTCCAGCCAATTTGCCATCTCACAGGCTGAGGTCACTGATTTGTATGAAGTAACCGAAAATCTGGATAGTCTAAACAGGGCTCTCGCCCAGCTAAGGGAAAGCAGGGGCCTGGATTTCGCCATGTTGATGGTAACTGACGTGGTAAGCGGTTCGAGTAAATTATTGATCAATAATCCACCCCCGGTGCTGGAAAACCTTCCCTATTCACATTTGATTGATGGGACCTACCTGGCCGAAGGTATCGTTTCCCGGAAAAAGCAGTTATTACCAGTTATATTAGGCTTATTGGAGGTTTAGGTGAATGGGATTTATCGGGCTCTAGCTGAGCTAGAAGAAAAAGGTGAAGGTGGTGTCTTATGCACCATTGTAAGCAGCCAAGGCTCGACCCCGCGCCATGAAGGGAGCAAATTACTGCTTTACCCGGATGGACACTTTATCGGCTCAGTGGGAGGTGGAGAGGTTGAGGGACGCGTTATCAATGAAGCAGGTCAAGCCTTATTGGATGGAAAAATCCGGCTCCTGAGGTATGATATGGTAAATCCGCAGCAAGGAGACCCGGGTGTGTGTGGTGGTACTCTGGAGGTTTTTGTGGAACCATTGAAACCTAAACCAACCCTGCTAATTATCGGAGGAGGCCACGTTGGAAATGCCATTGCTCACCTGGCCCATTGGCTCGGATTCAGGGTAGGCGTCTCGGATGACCGGCCTGAATTTTGCACACCCGAGGCAAATCCAGATGCGGATTTCTTTGTGCCTGTGCCGATGGCAGAAGTACCATCAAAAATGTCTATTACCCCTTATACTTATATAGTATTGCCTACGCGAGGTATGGCCGTCGATGTAAAAGGTTTGCCTACCCTACTGGAGACCAAAGCTGCCTATATAGGACTGATTGGCTCGCGCCGTCGTTGGCTAATGACCAGAAAAGCGTTGGTCGAAGCAGGCGTGCCTGATGAAAAGGTTAATCGGATCAATGCTCCGATGGGCCTGGAATTAAAAGCTGAAACGCCGGAGGAGATCGCGGTTAGTATTCTGGCTGAAATTATCATGCTGCGCAATGGTGGAACAGGCCAGAGCATGAAAATATATTAGCGTGGAGGTTCTATGTGGCAGGATTACATCAGCGCCAGTAACATCGAGGAAGTCCTTCAGGTATTACAGGAAAAGCAGGAGCGTTCACGCATAATTGCCGGGGGAACTGACCTGATTCTCGAAATGGAGCGCGGGGTTTGGAAAAATATCGCCACTCTCGTCGATATCACACGTATTCCCGGGTTGGATCAAATTTCCCTGGATGAGGACGGCATGATCCACCTCGGAGCGCTGGTCACTCACAACCAGTGTGTTGGCTCGATGATTATTCGAGAGTATGCCTTTCCGTTGGCAAGAGCTTGCTGGGAAGTGGGTTCACCGCAAATTCGCAATCGCGGTTCAATTGCAGGAAATTTGATAACTGCTTCCCCAGCAAACGATACGATCACCCCATTGATGGCCCTGGGGGTCCGGCTTACTTTGCGGTCATCAAACAGCGAACGAATTATTCCTTTAGACAGCTTTTATATGGGTGTGCGTAAAACGGTCATGAAGCCGGATGAAATGCTGGTCGATATTGCCATACCAGCCTCAGGAAAAAACCGGATAGGAACTTTTTACAAGCTGGCTTTGCGCCGGGCCCAGGCTATTTCCCTGGTCAACGCAGCTATTGTTTTGGATCTCGACGGTGAGATTGTAAAATCGGCCGCGATTACCCTCGGTGCTGTGGCTCCGACGATTATCCATGCTGTCGAAGCTGAGAATTATCTATCCGGAAAGAGACTGACTGCAGACACGATTGAGGCTGCTGCCGGCCTGTCAATGAATTCCGCTAGGCCGATCAGCGATATTCGCAGTTCAGTCTCTTACCGGAGGCAGATGGTGAAAGTAATCACTCGCAGATGCCTGGAATCAATAGCTAATAGAAAAGAAAGATCCAATTTTCCTGTAGCTCCAATCCTTCTGTGGGGGAAGGATAAGGTGAAAAAGGAGATTTTAAAGAGTAAAGTTCACCACGATGGGCAGGCTCATATCGAAACCACGATTAATGGCAAGAAATATGTGATCAAAACTGGCCAACATAAAACTCTTCTGCGCTTCCTGCGCGAAGATATTGGGCTGACCGGCACCAAGGAGGGGTGTGCTGAAGGCGAATGCGGCACCTGTACTATTTTCTTAGATGGGAAAGCGGTAATGAGTTGTATGGTGCCGGCGCCGCGAGCTCACCTCGCCGAGATTGTTACCATAGAAGGTCTGGCAGACGGTGATCATCTCCACCCGGTCCAACAGGCTTTTATTGAGATGGGCGCTGTGCAATGCGGATACTGTACGCCGGGTTTCATCATGTCGGCAGCCAAGTTGTTAGAAGAAAAACCAGAGCCTGTATTCGAAGATATCCAACAGGCTATCACAGGAAATCTTTGTCGTTGCACGGGCTATTATAAAATAATCGAAGCCATAGAACTTGCCGCAAGAAAGGGGTAACCATGGGTAAATATAGCAGTATGCAGAATCGAAACGAAACCAAAAAACAGCCCGAAGGACTTCCTCCCATATGGCGTGGGATCGGATTCGGCATGATGATCTTGATCCCAGGCATGGCTTACGTAGGGATGCTGGTACTAATGCAGTATAACCAGGATCATAATTTGTTTCCGATTCCTATGGACATGATCAACAAGACCGCAGGCGACCCGTTGCTGTTTATCAAGATCAGCGTTGTTCTGGTATTAATGTTGGTGCTTTATGCGATTTTAATGATGGTTACTTTCCTGCTAAATAAAATCTTTACCCCTTCTCAATTGGGACCCTTTGATGTCCCCCGCGAAGCGTATCGACGAAGACGACGACCCTAAATCAACTTTAATCATTCCGTATTCATTTCGTCAAAGAGACTTTTTATGAATTATCTTGGCCACTCTATTACGCGGGTTGACGCGCCTGGTAAAGTGAAAGGGGAAACGTTCTATCCGGGAGATATCAACCTGCCCAACCAGGCGTATATGAAAATTTTATTCGCCAGGCGGCCGCATGCCATTATTCACTGGATCGACACCTCTAAAGCAGAAAAGACGCCTGGCGTTTTGGCAGTGTTCACAGCTAAAGATGTCCCGGTGAATGAATACGGTTTGATCATGAACGACCAGCCGGTATTATGTGGGCCCGGTTCGACTAAACTATATGCAGACAGGGTGTGTTTTATCGGAGACCAGGTGGCGTTAGTGGTAGCTGAGACTGAGGAAATTGCCGCCGAAGCTCTCAATATGATCGTGGTCGATTATGAGGACCTCCCGGTAGTTACCAATCCGTTGGACGGGATGAAATCCGACGCAACCATCCTCCATCCGGATCGTGGCTCGAACATTTTTTGCCATTATCGCATCAGGAAAGGCGATGTGGAAGCTGCTTTTGCCCAAGCAGATGTTATTGTGGAAGAAGATTATCAGACGCCAGCCCAGGAGCATGCTTACTTACAACCTGAAGCCGGGTTGAGTTATGTCGATCCAGAAGGTAGAGTCACCGTTATCGTAGCTGGCCAATGGACGCATGAAGATCAGGCCCAGATTGCGCACGCCCTGGGAATGCCTGCCGAAAATATCAGAGTGATTTATCCGGCAATCGGAGGCGCTTTTGGTGGGCGCGAAGATATGTCTGTACAAATCGTTTTGGCCTTGGCTGCCTGGCGGATGAACCAGATGGGTATCAACCGGCCGGTGAAAATCATCTGGAGCCGGGAAGAATCGATCATTGGACATCACAAACGTCACCCATCTTACATCCACTCGAAATGGGGGGCCACTAAGGCGGGTAAAATTGTCGCCGCACAGGTTGAACTGATCGCCGATGGAGGCGGGTATGCGTGCACCTCCACCAAAGTCCTGGGAAATGCAACCTTGCTTTGCACCGGGCCTTATGAGATTCCCAACATTAAAGTCGATGCTTATGCGGTTTATACCAATAATGTGCCCACCGGAGCTTTCCGAGGTTTCGGTGGGCCTCAAGCCGCTTTCTCAGCCAAATCACAAATAAATAAGCTGGCTGAGTTATTGGAGATGGATCCTGTTGAAATCCGAATGCGTAACCTGCTTAAAGAAGGCTCTTTATTGTCGGTGGGTACGCCTTTGCCAAAGGGTGTCACCATGGACCTGGTGCTGGCCAAATGCGCCGAAAAAGCAGGATGGCAGCCCACTTCAAATGGATGGGCGTACAAGCCCAAACCCGAAAATCAAAAAACGCCACCTCATATTTTACATGGGCTGGGTTTGGGTTGTGGTTTTAAGAATGTCGGATTCTCTTTTGGGGCACCAGAGCAATCTATTGCTACTATAGAATTGCAAGGGGGAACTGAAATCGAAAAAGCGATTTTATACCACGCCGGCGCCGATGTAGGCCAGGGAGCACATACGATCTTTTCCCAGATGGCTGCCGAAGCTTTGCAAATTCCGCTGGAAAAAATCCACCTTGTGGTTTCGGATACCCTGCTAACTGGAGATTCGGGTAGCGCGTCTGCGTCTCGGATGACCTTTATGGCTGGTAATTCGATCAAAGGTGCTGCAGAAATGGCGCTGCAAAAGTGGAAAAACGAAGAAAGACCTGCAACAGCCACTTATACATATCGCCCGCCCAAAACAACCCCCTTTGACCCCGAAACCGGCAAGTCAGAGCCGAATTTCGCCTACGGGTACGTGGCCGAAGCAGCCGAGGTAGAGGTGGATACAGAAACAGGCCAGGTCAGAATGGGACAGGTGATCTGTGTCGATGATGTCGGTCATGCTGTCAATCCGAACCTGGTCGAAGGACAGATTGAAGGTGCTGTCGTCCAGGCTGAGGGATACACTCTCCTAGAGAACCTGATTGAAAAGAATGGCCAGGTGTTGACGCCGACTTTTTCCACTTATCTTATCCCGACCGTTTTGGACGTTCCGGATGAAGTGGAGTCGATCATCCTCGAATATCCCGACCCAATTGGCCCATGGGGGGCGCGTGGGATGGCAGAAATGCCATATCTGCCTTTTGCCGCTACCGTTATTGCTGCAGTACACAACGCCACTGGAGTATGGTTCAACGATTTTCCCTTAACTCCCGAACGGGTGCTGAAGGGATTGGGAAAGCTTGAAGAATAGTTTTTTCTGTTTTCCATAAAACCTTTCTTGAGGTAAGAAGGTCTATATTGAAGCTCGTAAAGGCGATAAGAGCCAGGCGTTCACTTCGGCTTGCATTAGTAGGGGCAGGTGGGAAGACAACCGCCATGTTCCAACTGGCGCACCAAATGGAGCCTCCCGTTCTGGTTTCAGCCAGTACGCATTTGGGTATAGAACAGGCTAGGTTGGCGGATGCGCATTTTATTCTTGTTTCACCGGTGAAAGCTGCGGAGCTAAAAAGCCGATTGGTAGATGGGGTGAACCTGTTCACCGGGCCTCCAAGTGAAGACAACCGCACCAATGGATTAACGGATTTTGACCTTGACACGCTTCATCAATTGGCTGAAGAGTTGGCTTGCCCGCTGCTGGTTGAGGCAGATGGATCGCGAAGGCTGCCGCTCAAAGCACCCGCCGATCATGAACCTCCAATTCCGCCCTGGGTGAATACAGTCGCCGTAGTAGTGGGTTTATCAGGACTGGGAATACCATTAACTGCCGATACAGTCCACCGGGCAGAGAGGTTTGCTGCTGTGTCTGGCGCTGAGATGGGAAAACCAGTTACCATGCCGTCAATAATGCGCGCCCTGGCGCATCCTCTGGGGGGGCTGAAAAATATTCCAACGGGTGCTCGGAAGGTAGTGATTTTCAACCAGGCTGACACACCTTCACTCCAGGCCGAAGCTGCCTGGGCTGTCCAGGAACTGTGGCGAAGTTACGAGAGCGTTTTGATCGCCTCACTTGGGCAGGCAGATGGCTTGGTTCATGCGGTATATGAGCCAACCGCCGGGATTGTTTTGGCGGGGGGTAGTTCGCAACGTTTGGGGCAACCTAAAGCGTTGTTAGAATGGAAAGGGCAACCTTTTATCCGTACCATTGTACAAACTGGAATGGCTGCCGGCTTATCTGATATCACCGTCGTAGTGGGCTCTGTCGTTGAGCCGATCCGAGAAGTATTGGGAGATTTGCCTGTCAAGGTCATCGAAAATCCGGATTGGCAGGCAGGGCAAAGCAGCTCTATCCGGGCAGGCATCGAAGCATTGCCTGATCGGGCAGGATCGGTGGTCTTCTTATTATGCGACCAGCCTCACATCCCGGCCTTGTTGGTACGCAGCCTGGTTGAGAAACACAGTCAGACTCTGGCGCCGGTGATCAGCCCCCTGGTAGATGGAAAAAGGGCCAACCCGGTCTTATTTGACCGGGATACTTTTCCAGATCTTCACCGCCTGCAAGGGGATGTCGGTGGCAGAGCTATTTTCTCAAAATACTCACCGGTTTGGCTTCCCTGGGATGACAGCTCGATCACCCTAGATGTGGATACGCCAGAAGATTATCAACGTTTGCTGAAAATCGGGTGAATTCAGTTGAACAATCCAGAAAAATCTTTTGCGGAGTCAGATGTCGCAGGCGTGGTCCTGGCGGCTGGATTATCGCGTCGGATGGGCCAGCCTAAAATGGTTCTACCCTGGGGTAACCGGACTGTGATTGGTCAAGTTGTGGGGATACTGCAAATCGCCGGAGTCCAAATAATTACGATCGTAACCGGCGGAACGGCCGACCTGATTGAAGCTGCTCTGGAGAGTTACCGGGTGAGCACGGTTTTTAACCCGAACTATGCAAATGGCGACATGCTATTCTCAATCCAAACCGGATTAGTTTCTCTTCCGGAGTATGTTCAAGCTGCCTTGGTCGTCCTGGGAGATCAGCCGCAGATTGAAGAGAGAACGGTCAGAGATATGATTGATTTATACCGCCAGGAAAAACCACTGTTGATCGTACCCAGTTTCAACATGCGAGGCGGGCATCCGTGGCTAATCGAGAAGGGTCTATGGCCTGATATTCAAGCCCTTACTCCTCCTGACACGATGAGAAATTTCTTTCATCGGCATAGTAATTTTATACGCTACCTGGAAGTGGATTCATCCAGCATCCTGAGCGACCTGGACTCTCCAGAAGATTATGATAATAATAAACCTGTTCCTCAGGGTTGAATTTTTTGAAGCTCTTTTACGGCTGCCTGGACAGCTTCGAGCCCATTGGCCTGATCTTCGGGAAGTTGGATATCTGGTTGTAAACCTTTCCCTTCTATGGAAGTAAAAAGGCCGGGTACCCACCAATGGGCTGCAGTGACGTGCAAGCTGGATCCATCTTGCAAGTCAAAAACCAGTTGAATGGTGTCTTTTCCATAAGAAGGGAAACCAACCAGCAGGCAGCGTCTTTGACCTTGCAGAGCTCCTGCAACAATTTCGGCTGCACTGGCTGTGCCATGGTTGATCAAAACTACGAGCGGGACATCGGAATAAATGCCAGTTTTGCTCACGTTGAAACTTTCGGCCGGTTTGTTTCGATACTGCTGCTGGATCACCAGGCCTTTTTTTAGAAATAATTTGGCCGAATCAACCCCGGCCTGTACCAGACCTCCGGAATTATCCCTCAGATCGAGGATAAAATTGGACGCTCCGTGCTGTTTCAAGTCATTGAATGCATTTTGGATTTCAGCAGGGGTCGTATCCGAGAATAAACTGACCTGGACGATTCCCGTCTGCGGCGCGCCAGTTACCAGGTTCCACACCACAGAGGGGATCGAAAATTCTTGGCGTGAGATCGAAAATTGATGGAGAGAATTATCCGGAGCCCTGGAAATGCCGATGAGGACGGTGGAATCGAACGGTCCGCGAATGGCAGCTTCGACATCATCCTGGGCAGTCTCGGGGGTAACCAGCAGGTTATCTACCTGAACCAGGCGGTCTCCATCCAGAAGGCCGGCTTTAGCCGCTGGCGAGTCAGGCAGTGGATAGAGGATGTAGTTTTTTTGAATATCCCGATCCAAGCGAACGCCAATCCCACCGAATTTCCCTTGAAGCTGATTGGTCTGCAGCTCATTCTGAGGTGGTTCAACAAAGACTGTGAATGGATCGTTGAATGCCTCCAGTAATCCGCGGATCATGCCATATTCTAGGATTTTAGGGGCCGGGAGAGGTTTTAAGGCATTATCCTTAAGCAACTCGTAGGCCTGGGTAAAAATAGGAAAGTCATTATGGCGTTGATAAATGATCTTCTGGGTGAGCAGCCCGGTGGTAAACAGTAACCCCATTAATAATAATTGTAGACCGATAAAAAGGATCAGGTTTTTCCGGCTGATCTTATTTTCGTTCATAATCACGACTCCCGCCAGTTAGTCCTCGCCATCATTGTCTTCGTTATCGGAAGAATCTTCGTCTCCGTGGTTGTTAATAAAATCCCCGCGTTCCATCGAGGCGAGAAGTTCCAGGGCCTCATCAGTTTTTTCCTCAGGCACCAGGACATTTACTTCACCTAAAGGGCCAGACGTCATTCCAAACACTCTTCCAACACTTTCCTGGGAAATCATCGCCGGAATCCCGGCGGCTTTAGGAATCCTTGTACCATTTCAGCATCCAACTGCCCGTTAGCGATGTAAACTGTGACATAATTGTTCATCAGGACCTCACTTATAATTTTTTCAAGGTCTAGAGGAATATTTTTTCTTCAATAACCGGTCTCTCCGTTTTTGTAGATCAGCGCTCAAATTTCTACGGATAAATGGATTCATTTCGGTTTCCGGGATCAGTTCTAGCGCATACCCCGTCCAAAGGATTGCCTGGTCGTAATCACGTTGTTGGTGTTCGTAATATTTGGCCAACTCGATATACGCCTCAAGGTGTTTATGCCCAGCAGCTCTTTTCCAGAGATTCACTGCATTTTCCCAATTTTCCTGCCGCCGGTATAGCTGGGCAAATCGTTCCAGAGTTTGAATAAAAAATTCTTTAGGAAGACCCTGGTCGAGCCCTCGTTCATATAGGAGTATGGCAGTTTCAAAATCCTGCATTTCTTCGTATAGGTGAGCCAAAGCTACCAAATCCAACCCCGGCAAGAACCGGTTTTCCAGGGGATTTTCTAACATATCCGCCATGTAATTAAATAACGCAGCCAGCGAGAGGATATCCATCACATTGTGATAAAAAACACCTTCTAGCGGCCGGGCATCTCCGGTCTTTAGGTAATCGAAATAGATCCCAGGTATCATCCAGCCCGGCACTTCCTCACGGGCGCGTTGCAAGCCCAGGATTTCGTTTTCCAGGCTTGATAAAGCGCGACTGGGAAGGCGATTACGCCATAATCGGCGTGCAAGGGGTAAAAGGTCAATGTGGTATAGGTCTGAAAATGGCGAAGTAAAACCATTCAGCACATGTCGCGTATTCAGGAGTGGGATATCAAAAGCTCTGCCATTAAAAGTAACAATGGTGTCAAATGGATCTACGAGCTGTGTGATCGCAGCTAACAATGCTGATTCCTGGCCGGATCGCGCATGAAGATCTGGATCAGCTTGAAACCGTTTTCAATCCTGAAGCCAATCCCCACCAGGAACACAAACGTTCCGGTTCCCCCTGACAGGCCGCTGGTCTCTGTGTCTATAAAAGCCAGACTGGATAGCCCATTCGTAAATAAATTGGGGATCTTCGCCCATTGAGCCAGAATTTTCGGGCTGACCACTGCGGTTAGAGCGACTTTCCCCTGTTGGTGTTCATCTGGAAAAATCTGTTCGGCAATGAAGGTGGTTCCAAAAGCGGTATTAAGATCAGACCCCTGAACAACATTCTCAATGGGAAATTTCTTGGCCAAACGCTGCCTAACGTCAGGTGAAGGAGGCCGTTTGCTTGTCTCGCTAGCGCCCAGAGATAACCCTAACGATTTCAGTTTATCGGATAACGATTCCATGTTTCAATCAAGTCTCTGGATGGCACAATTCTTCCAGAATTGCCAGGGTTTCCTGCTTTCCGCCAATGCCATTTTCTCCGGCTGGCCCCACGCAAGCTGGGCAACCTTCCTGGCATTCACAATTGCGCACCAATTCCAATGAATGCTGTATCAGTTCGTCGTGAATACGATAAGCTTCTTCGCTCAACCCAATTCCACCGGGGATCTGGTCATAGATAGCGACAGTGGATTGTTTATCGCCTAAAGGGGCTTGAGAATCAAAGTATACTCCAAGGTCGCTGCTATCGCACATCAGGAACAAGGGAGAAATTTGCTGCATTACGTAGCTCAACCCAGCCAGTCCGCTACGCATTTTAATTACTATTTCCGCTCGCCGGTGACAGGTTGAGCAAAGTGTGATCAGATTGTCTAATTGGTTGGCCAGCTCATACGAGGTAAACGCCTTAAATGGTATTTTGTGGTGAACGTGATGTGCCTGGTCTTGTTCTACAGCTCCGCACACCTGGCAGGTGAAATGGTCGCGCAGACGTGCCATCTTCTTCTGTAAAGACCAATTGGGACCATAATCATTGACTTCATTCTTCCAAAGCCTTTTTTCTTGGATCCTTTCCATGGTTGCCCGGTCGATGGTAAGCCAGTAGGCCACGGTCCTTAATTCGGTAGAAGGTAAATCCAGGGGATAATCGCCAAGGTTCTCTCGGTTGGTCCAATGGATCCTCCGATAGCCAGTAACCTGCTCAGTCACCAGAATATCCCCGTAAAAAGCGTGGCCTCCGTTTACTACCTTTTCACGCAGTGTGGATAATCGTTCGATATCCACACGGCTGTGCGGAATAG
This sequence comes from uncultured Chloroflexia bacterium, assembly GCA_963820415.1. GTDB lineage: Bacteria > Chloroflexota > Anaerolineae > Anaerolineales > Anaerolineaceae > CAWFZT01. Next base: position 101,749 of record CAWFZT010000015.1, read on the forward strand.
TGAAATAGTCTACCTCGGAAGGTAACATTTTTACCAGCTTATTTTCCAGGTCAAGTTCTGCGACCTGGTAAGTTTCACCTTCGTGCATATATATGGCGTTCGGGTGGACCATCCATAATACGCTTTCCTGGTCAACCTCGCCCACCGTATTCCATCGATCATCGACAAGCGCCTGTAAGGTAAAAGTCGAACCCGATACACTTCTTAGGGAAATTTCATTGGCCGGATATTGATCCGCCATCCAGAAGTATCTATCGCCCGAAAGATGTAAGACCTCGATCTGTTCAAGGTATTCCAGCAATCCATTCAGAGTTTCCATAGGCAGCCGGCCGAAGGCTTCGTTTTTCCGGATAGGAAGCTCAAAAGCCGCGCTCTTAAGATGGTGTAAAAGGATCAGCAAATTATCCGGGTTAATTAATGCCTTCTCAGGAGATCTACCGAAGAGATAATCGGGATGCTTGACCAGAAATTGGTCAAGCGGGGTAGAAGAAGCCACCATGACTGCCAGGGCATCTTCCTCTCTCCGTCCGGCGCGACCGGTCTGCTGGCGTGTAGCAGAAATTGATCCGGGATAGCCTGCCAGTATGATAGCCCCTATGCTGCCAATGTCGATGCCCAATTCAAGAGCACTTGTAGCCACAACCGCCAGGGATTTTTTATCCCTGAGACTTTTTTCAATCGAACGTCTTTCTTGGGCCAGGTAACCACTGCGGTATCCATGCATGTAAGTCATGGAATCTGGCTGCTGGGTTTGCAGGTCTTTTAGAAGTAATTCAACCGCCCGGCGGGAGCGGGCGAACAGGATTGTCTGGATACCATAAGCTAATAAATCGCCTGCCAGGCGAGAACTTTCCGCCAAAGAGCTGCGCCGGATGCCGAGTTCTGGGATTACGATGGGTGGATTATATAACAGAAAATTTTTCTTGCTGTGAGGTGAGCCATCTTGATCGATCAGAGTTACCGGCTCTTCTACCAGTCTTTCCGCCAACTCATCTGGGTTAGCGATCGTGGCTGAGGTTAAAATAAACTTGGGGTGTGCGCCATAGAAATTGGCGATGCGCTTCAGGCGGCGGATTACATTGGCCACATGTGACCCGAAGACGCCCCGATAGATATGGATTTCATCGATGATGACAAAACGCAAATTCTTGAAATATTGTGACCAGAGCGTGTGGTGAGGAAGGATGGAGATATGCAGCATATCCGGGTTGGTCATCAAAAGGCGCACTTTTGAGCGGATATTTGCGCGATGGCTGCCAGGGGTATCACCATCATAGACAGAAACCGGCGGTAGGTCAACGCCTCTGTCCCAGGTATCCCGAATAAGATTGGTGAGGATCTCCTTTTGGTCTTGAGCCAGCGCTTTGGTTGGATAGATGTATAGGGCGCAGCCATCAGGATCGCCCAGCAAACTATTTAGAACAGGCAAATTGAAACATAAGGTCTTCCCACTGGCCGTTCCAGTGACAATCACTATATTTTGCCCCGCCAGGGAAGCCTGCCAGCTATTGAGTTGGTGGGTATATAACCCGTCATAGCCTCGCTGACGAAGCGCTGCGATCAGCTTGGGGTGGATAGTTTCAGGAAAAGTAAAAATGTGGGCTGACTGTGGATTTTCAGTATGCCATTCAACGATGTTTTCCTGGATGGTTGGCTCGTTTTTCCACGCATCTATTAAATGCAGGATTGCAGATTCGGTTGGATGTGCCATATTTTCTGCATTATACTTGAATAGTCCAATGCTCTGCCTGAGAAAATGGAGGTTCTTTGGGACTTCTGTGGTGGAAAGTGGATAAAGGATTAGCATGCAAGTTGTCTATATAATCGGGACGCTTCTCTATGGATGGATATTGGCTTTAATAGTGAATTACCTATCGGATGTTTTACCCTTTACCAGGTCATTTTCTCTTCCTGCATGTCCTCAATGTCATAACAATTTTTCTTTAGCAGATTATTTAACCTTCCATAAATGCCTTGGATGTGGTCGTAAAAGGTCTTTCCGCACCTGGTTTGTCCAAGCGCTTATCCCAGTGGCCTTAATTTGGCTTTTACTTAATCCGCCAGGGCGTCTAAAATTATGGATGTGTGCGATTATTTTAGGTTTTTTTGCAGTTGTTGCCATCATCGATTATGAGCACCGGGCAATTTTGTTCCAGGAAAGTGTGGTTGGGACTCTATTAGGCCTTGCCCTGGGTTTTTATATGCATGACATTATTCCAACAATCCTGGGAGGATTGGCAGGGTTGTTGATTATGCTGGTATTGTATTACCTGGGCGTCCTTTTTGCCCGGTTAGTTGCCCGCATTCGCGGGCAGGTCTCCTCCGATATCGGTCTTGGCTTTGGGGATGTCACCCTGGCTGGGGTATTGGGACTGATGTTAGGTTGGCCAGGTATCACTATCGGCCTTATTATGGGCATTCTATTAGCAGGGATGGTTAGCGCAATATACCTGACCATCCTGATTATTAGCCGACGTTATAAGGTTTTCTCCTCTATACCATATGCCCCATTTCTGGTACTCGGATCGGCCATTTTACTGTTTCGGCCGTGAAATACGGAATGCAGCCAAATTAAAAGAACCAAATTAATCGAAGCAATCAGACTGTAGATTGTTCTTCTCGAATAGAGCGATTAATTTCTGGGCCTGCTGGCAATACGCAAGTGGGTCTGCCCAGGTTTTCTGCGGATCGAGAATTTCTGGCGGGACACCCGGACACGTCTCGGGAATGCACAATCCAAAGAATGGTTCCACATGGGTGGTGATTTTATCGAGTTTATGGTCAAGGACCGCTTCAATGATCGCCCGGGTGTGAGCCAGCTCTATCCTGGTGCCCGCTCCACATGGGCCTCCGGTCCAGCCTGTGTTAATCATCCATACCTTGACTTTGTGCCGGGAAATTTTATCCTCCAGAAGGTTGGCATAAACGCGGGGATAGAGAGGGAGAAAGGGTGCTGCAAAACAAGTCGAAAAAGTTGCCTGGGGTTCGATGCCGAGGCCTGTTTCGGTATCGGCCAATTTGGATGTATAACCCGAAAGAAAATAATAACGAATCTGCTCTCCTGAGAGCCGGGCAACTGGCGGCAAGACGCCATAAGCATCTGCGGATAAAAAGAATATATTTTCGGGATGCTCACCTCGGCCAGTTTGTATATAGTTGTCGATAAATTCGATGGGATAGGCTGCGCGGGTATTCTCGGTTAGACTATTATCATCAAAGTCTAGCTGCCGGCTGACCAGATCTATGCCCACATTTTCGAGGACTGATCCGAACCGTTGAACTGCATTCCATATCAGCGGTTCGTTTTCAGTCTTAAGGTTGATCGTTTTAGCGTAGCATCCCCCCTCGAGGTTGAACACGCCATCTTCACCCCAGCCATGTTCGTCATCTCCAATAAGGAACCGTTCAGGATGGGAAGAAAGAGTCGTTTTACCAGTCCCGGATAGGCCAAAAAATAAGGTGATGTCGCCCAATTTACCCTGGTTGGCGGAACAATGCATGGAGAGAATCCCCTGGCGCGGTAGGAGGAAATTGAGCACCGAAAAAATTGATTTTTTAATCTCTCCGGCATAACTGGTGCCGCCGATCAAGACTATCCTGCGAGCCAGACTTATTATTATAAATGTCCCGCTTTTTGTCCCATCCTGTGAAGGAACAGCATGGAAACCCGGACAATGAAGTACAGTAAAAGAAGGTACCTGATGCTTTCTATTATCATCAGGCACTCTTCTGAGAAGATTATGGGCAAATAAACTGGTCCAGGCATTCTCACTGATGATGCGGAGAGTCAAGCTGTAAATTGGGGTAGCCCCCGCCACCATATCCTGAATGAAAATATCACGGCGCTGGAGGTAGCCAACCATTTTCGAGAAAAGCCGCTCAAATTGGTCTAGGGGGAAAGGCTGGTTAATTCGCCCCCACCAGATATCCGGATCTGTTTTGGTCACCTCATCCAATACAAGAAATTTGTCCTGTGGCGACCTGCCGGTAAATTTTCCTGTATTGACTACCACAGCTCCGGATGCAGATAGCAGCCCTTCCTTTCTCAAGGTAAATTGCTCTACCAGGGCAGGTGGATACAGGTTCCAGTATACGGTTTTGAAGTTACTTAGCCCCTGCTCCTCTATACCGTAATCGCCTGGAATTCCCACGTTACGCATTTTTCCCTCAGGCTGCTATTTCTTGTTCGATAACAACTTCGGGAACCAGTACCATAAGACATCTGCGGCAGGTTTTCCATGGATGGAGGATGATTTATCCTGCAGGCTGGCTGGGGGGTAATAACCTCTTGAAACGAAGCCATTCACCCAATTGCGTTGGTTGATTGCAACCAGGACGGCATTGTAAATATCTGCCTGAGCCTTCAAGTCCAAAGATCCGACTTCCTGGTTCGGGGATGGTTGGTCGAGGATCTCAAATCCCTGGCACTTGTCATTTACATTCACGCAACCGGCCGCTGCTTCAGCGATCGATGGATAATCAATACCGATAAGGGCCGGTTTTTTAGTAAAATCCCTAAGCGGTTTTATGTCCTTATCCAGGATTTTTAAGAATGCAGAAGTCATACTTGCCTGAGTGGTCTTATTCTTGTTCAATGGAGCCGACACCAGGATATACACCTGGTCAACCCCGCTGATAAATTTTGGGAAATTCTTTAATTCATTCGGATAATATATAGCCAGGATAAGCGTGCCCTGAAAGCGCTGACGTATTTCCTTGATCATTTTATTCCATCGAACATCTGCATCACCAGGAACCCCCGAGGGGGAATTATCTGGAAGTATTCCGTTCGATAACGCTGGGAGCATTCCTTCTTCACCTATTACCAACGCCTTGGCTCTAGTTGCAGTTGCGAGATCAGCGAAATTGAGCAGAAATGTCCGGTATCTGGCAAACCAGCTATTCCACCAGCCATCGCTCCTTTTGAAATTGGCCCAGGAACTAACATCCGGATCAAAGCGGGACTGTGGGAAAATGGCCACATTCAGGTTCTGGTTCTGGAAAGTGGAGGCCATCTGAAGCATATCCGGCCAAAGCGGATCTCTTCCGGGTTCGTTTTCAAGAATAGGAGGGTTCTCATTTGTATAATGCCAGATGGGCGTCAATATCACCCAATTGGCGCCGATGGCTTGTAAATTCTGAGCCGCATTTCCTAAATAGGGCTGCCAGGTAGGTGAATAATTGCTAGAGAGTTCTACTCCTGCCACGAATTGTGGTCCTCGGGCAGTAGTCTTGACTGAAACCACCTGACTCGGCTCTCCCGTAGCCTGCATCCAGTTCCAGTTCTTTACTTCGTTTTGCAGGTTCTGTGGATTCTTCCCCGGTGTGAAAGTATAAACCTGGGCGTTCGGATCTTTGGTGGCTTCATCGTCCGCCACACCACACTGATCGTTCCGACAGAAACGGTATTTAACATTTCCAACCAAATTTAAAGGACTGTTGAGTGTAAAAGTCCACTGGTTGTTTCCCAGCGGCCACATAGGGATTGGTTCAGTCCAGGTAAAAGGATTGAATTGTATACTGACCAGATCGGTGGAAGGCGTGTTTTCAGGCACCTTGACATTAAAAGTGATTGGGGGAAAATTTTCTGATCCCCAGGAATCAATTGTGTCAATAATAGTCAGGTCTTCGTCCGGAACGATCAGTTGGCGGACGCGGAACTGGTTATCATTGGTCAGTTCTGCATTCCAGAAACCATCACCCAAGGAATATTTATACCGCAAATCCAGACCGGCAGGCAATTCGACCATCAAGTAGTAAGTTCCGTCTGGCAAGGATTTCATAGTCGGGGCGCGATCAGCAATTGTACTAATCCCGCCTTGGAGGTCGGAAAAGGTATTCCCTAGTGGATAAATATTGCCTACCATTCTTAATGGGACGCCTGTTGTACTTCCTTTGGGTAAATGGACGATAAAGGAGATTTTTACTTTCTTGGTTGGGGTAAGCTGAAGAGGCGCAGGCGTGGTTGAATCAATAGCTACCATCGCACCTTGGGAATAGGGCTGGTAAGAACCATCGATGCTGTAGGCAACTAGATTGTGCGTACCTGGGGATAGTCCTTCCAGAATAAAAGATCCATCCGAGGAAGTGATTGTTTGGATTCCGCCGGCAGTTACCATTACGTTCGGAATGGGTAGATTGGTGGTGGCATCAATCACCTGCCCCTGGATACGGCCTACTCCCCCTTTATAGGGAAAGTCAGTCCACCCACTGATGGTATCCTTTACGATCCCGGGGGTATTAACATAGTAAAGCCGGTATCTGACCTGGTTACCTTGGGAGTTATATTCGATGGAAACCGGGTTGCTTTCACGTACATAACGGTAACGAAGGATCGAACCCAGGGTTACCGGAATTCTTATTGAATAATGGGTATTATCAAGTCGATCCATTGAATAGCGTAAAATATTCAGCGACAATCCGGTTACTTCATCCAACACATCAAGAGATATTTTCTCATCTGTCGGGGTCAGGGCCGGGACTTCTACTTCAAAAGTGGTTTCGGCCAGGGGAGAGGGAGTGACAGTAGGTGTGGGTGTTATAGTCGGGGAAAGTGTCGGAGTCTGAGTGTTAGCCTGAGTCTGTGTTTGAGTTTCAGGGTGAGCTTGAGAAGATACATTCAAGCCTGGTACACATCCTGAGATGAGAACGGTAACTAACACAATCTGGAAAACGCAGATCAGAAAACTTGATTTGGTCCGGTGAAGGATCATAGAGATAACCCCTTGGAGTAGATGTCTGCCTGGTCTTTAGATTTATTCCTGAACAGTTTTATACGTCTTTCTTCGTAAAACCGAATGTTTGGTGAATTTCCTGCTGGCGATTAGCCAGACTACCCAATACGCCATTGACGAACCTGGGTGTGCTGTCGGAGCCAAAATATTTTGCTAATTCGATAGCTTCGTTGATTGCCACTTTGGTCGGGGTACAACCTGAGACTGCAAATTCCCACATCGCAATCCTTATTATATTCCGGTCGATCGCCGCTACCTGATCGAGTGGCCATTCTGGCGCATGTTGAGCGATAAAATCATCTAACATTCGGGTTAACGGCATAACCCCAAAAACAATTTGCCGTGAAAAATCAGCGAGGATATCATCTAATGGCTCTTCAGTCAAACGTTCCATGAGAGCCTGGGCCGGTTCATGGCCGGTCATATCGATTTCGTAAAGGACTTGCAAGGCTATACTGCGCGCCTTGGTGCGTGATTTCATAAGGATCAGGATAAACTTTCCGGGCTGTAATCAATATCCTCAATATGAATGTTCACTTTACCCACATCCATACCAACCATCTCAGAAATAGCCCTTGAGATCTGGTGTTGGATAGAACGGCTTACATCACGGACGTTGACATCCCGGCAGAGAATCACGAAAAGATCTGCATATACGGTATTATTTTCAACAAGTATACGGACGCCATTGTTTACACCGTGCTTGAACACACGATTAACACCGCCAGGAACACCAGCCATCCGGCTCACGCCGGGTACACTAATAGCGGACAAACGAGCAATCGTGACCAGGACGTCAGGTGCAATCGTGGTTTTTCCGGGTGGACGGGATTGATCACTCATACATTCTCCATTAGTTAATATTAATAGATAGTCAATTATAACCCCAATCTCTGTGGCCCGGTCTTGTATTGAGTTGGCTCATTTTCAGTTTTATAGAATAATGGGGATTGTATTAGTTGCACGTGGCATGACTGCAATTTGGGATTCTGCCGAAAATCCAGCCTGTACTTTCGCAAATGCCTCCTGCAAGTTATTGGCAGGTTCCAGGAGTAGGCTTGATACCATTTTGGCGTTCATCTCTGAAACTAAAACAATGTGGATGCGTACTCCTTCTCGGGCTACCTGGAATGCCTTGTGCGGTCCAACTCGAAAACCCTCCCGTTTAAACTTCTCAAAGACCTCCGGAAAAGTGCGGATATCCTGCATGAAAGATTCGTAGGACTGGCTACCGCTACCTTCTGGACATGCAGCGACCAGGATGATTGTCCCTCCATCCCTGGTTAGCAGAGCTGAGTGAGTTAGAGCTTTTTGAGATTGATAAAAATTAATATCTTTGGGGTGGCCCCCGACAGATGCGATCACTACATCGTAAAGATGGTGGACGTAGGTCTGGCAAATGTTGCGCGCTTCCGGAATGCCGGCCCGCATGACTGCTGCCGGATCTCCAGCGTAAGCATTTACAATTTGTTTGTTACTGTTCAATATGGCATTTACGGCAAAATGGATGCCGATCATTTTACCAATTTGTTCGATATCTTGCCTCAGAGGGTTTTGATCGTACTCCCCGATAACCGAGTTTTTGTCAACCAGCATGGCGTGGTTGTGATTGATGGTGTCCCTGCCAGCCAGGCCTATCGCCGCGCTCTTCACTCCTCCAGAAAAGCCCGCGAAATGGTGCGGCTCAATATCTCCAACCACGATGCGCAGGTCGGATTGGTAGAAAAGTTTATTGGACAGAACATTTGTTCCATTTTGGGTTGAGCCAAGTTCAACCAGGTTATTGATGTCATCGCAGTTATGTGACACGACAGCATATTTTTCAATAATCTCTGAAGGAAGGATGCGTGGGTATTCAGTAGACGGCATAGGTTGGTGCGTTCCAGTGGCGATGAAAAGGCGGATTGCTTTTGAAGGGATACCGATTCGTTCCAGTTCCTGAAGCAGGGGAGGCAGTAATAACTGATGCGGGACTGGGCGAGTTTTATCGTTTACAGCAATGGCAACCGACCTGGCCTTAGCATAATCCGGCAAGGAGGATCCAATGGGAGAGAGTATTGCCTGCCTGACTATCTGCAGGGGATCTGGGGCAGCCGGGACGTCTGAAGGAGCGATGACATCTACATTGTAGTTTTCGGGAATTTCTAGCTCCTGAAATATTTTGCCGTAAGGGAGATATAAATTCAAAGCAGAGCTCCTAACCAGTGACATTTGGGATCAGGCTTGATTCAGCCCGGTATTAATGGCTGCTGCTACCTCATCTGCGCGCATTGAGATACAGTTAATGGATACGGTTCTCACCAGTGGGTGGCTGGGCTTTGACTAGACTTTCCAGGTGTTCAATGTAACCTCGGATTTTTGGGTCAACAGCAGTAAGGTCTGGGCGGTCCATGTTTTTCTCACTATCGATAAGATGAGTTTATTTTATCATCGGAAAGAATTCCTCAGTAGGGGAGTGGTTTCTATTATCATCATCAATTAGAATGCGGAGAATCATTATTCATGAGGAAGAGGGAATACTCACTGATCAATGGAAGCCAATTCCCTCAACTCTCTCTACAAACTTATTTTCAATGAAAACCTGGTGGGGGAAAGGGTCTCGACTGATATATCCAGAAATATAGAAATATATTATTATGGTTTCGATAAGTATTATTATCACAAGCATAAGTAGATCCACCATTTAGTAACTGTATTATGGAAAATAAAGCTTTCCTATATTCTAGGTGCAACGCTGCTGTGGTCTTCCATCAAAATACCAAGCTATTGTGATACAAATTTTCCCCCACCAGTTCTGAAGATAAACTCTTGAGCAGTTGCAATATATCAATTTTATTTCTCAGGTAATTTGCTTCAATAATAATTCATCTATACGCAATTGTCAGACATCTGTGGTTTTCCCATAAGCGAGAGACTTCACGATCAATAACATAGAAGGGATATAATTAGGTTGTCGCGGATAAGATCTATGAGTGAACCATTGGTTTCCAGGGAATTTTCTGTTTCCAAGGCAGTCGCTGGCTTTCTCCAGAGTATCAGCCAGGCGCGGAGTCTTAATACAGCCCGAACTTACAAGAATGCCATGCAAGCTTACCTGGGGATGCTGCACTCTCGCAAGATCGACCCGGATAGTCTAGAAATCACAGGGCTATCTGAAGATTCAATTGCCTGGATGGCTACCTACCTCAAGGACCACGCCCCTACTACAGAGCGGCTCTATCTAACGGCGATTGCCAGGTTCTTTGAATATCTTGCCGCCGAAAACCTCGCCTCTGTCAATCTTCCTCGCATCCGTTTATTAATCCAACAGCGCGCTCGCCGGCCGGGAATCCGTTTGCCACAGTTTCCTAAAGAATTTATCGAAAAAGTGTTGGACTACGTGGTGGATCGGGTAAACGCATCTCCTGAAGATGAAATCGACCAGCTTCGTAATCTGCGTGATCGGGCTTTTCTATTGACCCTGGCTGATACAGGCCTGCGCGTCCATGAAGCTTGCAACCTTCGCCGCGGCGATCTTGACTGGAACGAAGGGCGCGCTCTGGTCACGGGAAAAGGCGATCGCCAGGCAGTTGTGCGCTTTTCTAAACGATGTCAACTGGCTTTGAAGGATTATTTATCCGCGCGTTCAAGCCTGGATGGCAGCACTGGAAAACCCCTTAGTTCTTTACCCTTATTTGCCCGCCATGACAAAGGAGCAGGGAAGAAAATCAAAGCAATCACACCCACCACTGGACGGAATATCGTTGCTGAACGTGTGCGAGAATCTTTAGGTGCTGAGGCGGTTGGATCAATCACCCCACATTCTTTCCGGCATTACTTTGTCACGCGTGTGCTGCAGGCTTCTGGCAACCTGAAGCTTGCCCAGGAATTGGCCCGACATCGCAGCATAGCTGTGACGCAACGCTATGCACATCTATCAGACAATGAATTGGATCAGGGGTATTTCGAGATATTCGAAGAAGATCAGTAGCTAATAAGCGCATGCTAATATTGAGGCAAATAATTATGGCTATTCGGATTACTACCTGGAATATCAATGGGCTACGCGCTGCCCTGGGAAAAGGCTTATTAGATAGCCTGCAATCTTTCAAGCCAGACATATTGTGTCTGCAAGAAATAAAAACTCGCCAGGATCAGCTCGATGTGGATGCCCTGAGAAACATCCAGAATCATTTTCCACAAGCAGCTTGGAATCCGGCCCAGCGACCCGGATACAGCGGTACGGCCACCTGGGCTAATCTCGAACCTGTTTCTGTGGATATCGGAATCGGACTTGGGTTTGAAGAGTTTGACGCGGAAGGTCGTGTGATCATCAGCCGCTATGCGGATTTCTGGCTATTCAATATCTATTTTCCGAACGGACAACGAGACCTTGGGCGCGTTCCCTATAAACTGGATTTCTATTCCCGCCTGTTAGGTTTTTGCGACCAACTTCACGCGGAAGGACAGCAGTTGATTTTATGCGGTGATTTCAATACCGCACACAGAGAGATAGATATCCGGCATCCTCGCGAAAACTCTCACTCCACAGGCTTTTTACCAGAAGAACGGGCCTGGATTGACCAATACCTGGCACACGGATTTATCGATGCCTTCCGCCATCTTTATCCTGACCGGGTCGAATATACCTGGTGGACCTACCTGGCCAACGCGCGTAAGAATAATGTAGGTTGGCGGCTCGATTATTTCCTGGTATCTGAAAATCTATTAAACCGGGTCGAAGATGTTATCAACCATACCCAAATAATGGGTTCCGATCATTGCCCGGTGACGCTTGTTTTACAATGACAATAATTTGATTATGTCTGATGCTACGATCAGATTTTATGCGGAGTTGAATATATTCCTCCAAAAGGAGCAAAAATTTACTGGCGTCCCTTTCTCATTTAGTCAGCAAGTATCGATAAAGCACGCTCTCGAATCCCTTGGTGTACCGCATACCGAGGTTGATTTGATCATCGTCAATGGGGAATTTGTCGATTTTTCCTACATTATCCAGCAAAATGACCTGATCAGTATTTATCCAGTGTTCGAAACCATCGATATCCAGCCGATAGTTAAAGTCCGGCCATCTCCGTTACGTGTTTTGCGATTTGTTCTTGACATGCATCTGGGAAAACTGGCAGCTTATCTACGCATGCTAGGTTTTGACGCCGATTATTCCAACAATCGCCAGGATGAAGAATTGACCGCCATTTCGATTAATAACGACCGAATTCTACTAACACGCGATACCGGTTTATTGAAACGTAAGATAATCACGCATGGTTATTTTGTTCATGAAATTGATCCACGCCGGCAGGTCGTAGAAGTATTGAAAAGGTTCGACCTGGTTGGCGCTATTCACCCTTTTCAACGCTGTTTACGCTGCAATGGCTTAGTGACCGTAACTTCTGCCGATAAGGTTGAAGGCCTGATACCCCTAGGCGTGGAATCCATGTATTACGATTTTTTTCAATGTCAGGATTGCGGCCGGATCTATTGGAATGGAACCCATTACAAGCGGATGGTGCAGTTTATCGATAGTATTTTACGAATTGAAAATAGCCATATGTAATAGGCTATTTCGTTGGAGTCATTTCCGGTGTTGGCAACTGGCTGTTCATGCTTTGCAACATCATGGCCATACTGATCTTAATTGTGGCGGCGAGTTCGGATTTTCCCTGGGCATCAGCCAGGGTGAAAGCCTGATTATAGTTATTCAGCGCTGTAGTTTGGTCTCCGAGAAGTTCTTGCGATTTTCCCAGATAAAAATACCCTTCTGCTGATTTTGGATCGTACTTGATTACTTCCTGGGCGCTGACCATCGCCGATTGTGGATCATCGGCCTGTAAGTAAAATAAGGTTCTGGTGATCAATAACATCTCGTGGTTATTCAGAATTTTATCGGCTTGGGCAAATACTGTATTCGCCTCATCCTTTTGACCGAGTTTCATCAACAGCACGCCTTTATAAATCAACAGATCAGTATCGTTAGGAGAGCTGGACAGGGCCAGGTTGATTTGGCTCAGAGCATTGGCATAATCGCCAGTTGACATAAGTTGTTGAGCATTGCTGATGCTGTCGTATTTTTGCTGGGAAACTTTACTGGGAGCCAAAAAACGTTGGTAGACAAAGACCAGAGAAGCAAAAACAATCACTACGATTCCTGTGGTAATTACAAATTTGCGAATAGCGGAACTTCTTTTTTGATCCAGCCATTGGTCGATATACCACCACCAATTCTCCGCAGGAGGATTACGGTGAGTTCTTAGCGTGCTTAACACTGCTGGCCCCCCTATCGTACGTATGAATAATCTGGCATATTTCTGAAGAGTCTTACCAATGTATTCAAACTGAGCTTCTTCAGATTTTAGAGGATGCTCCTGGGTTACGGAATTCTTTAAACGAACGCTGGCCTCATCCATCTCATATAGAATTTGCCTGGGATCGACACTCATACCCTCCTCAAGTTTTCCCAGGTTGTTATCGATTTTATCGAGCAAATCATTGAGGGACATAGCGTTGAGAAGGGATGAATTTGATTGTTTTTGCATTTTTGGACCTGATTTGGTTTGTATGTTTTTGTGTACATGGCTATGCGCATTTTGCCTATTTGATACGTGCTTTATGCATTCAGGACTTCCTTGGCCTTTTTGTTCTGCTTGCCGCGCTCTTCTGAATCCAAAATCCGCTTACGAATCCGATAATTTTGAGGCGTTACTTCTAGTAACTCATCTTCAGAAAGGTATTCAATCGCTTCATCCAGGCTCATTATCCTGGGAGGAGTCAGCCTGACTTCAATATCTTTGTTGGATGAGCGCATATTGGTTAAATGCTTTTTCTTACATACATTAACTACAAGATCATCAGAGCGTTGGGTCTCCCCTACTACCATTCCCTCATACACCTCGACGCCTGCCCCCAAGAATAACATTCCCCTTTCTTCAGCATTCTTTAGGCCATAATTGGTGGTAATGCCGTTCTCCCAGGCCACAATTGAACTGGTGGTCCTCGAAATAATCGGGCCGGTGAAAGGCAAATACGCATGAAAAATGGTATTCATCACGCCCATGCCACGCGTAGCAGTTAAAAATTGGTAGCGAAATCCTAATAAACCACGCGTCGGTACCAGGTAGGTCAAGTGGACCGTGTTATCAGGATTATTGATTATATTCAGCATTTTTCCACGGCGCCCCCCCAACATTTCGACCACCGTACCAACTGTGTCTGGGCTGGTATCGATGTGCACTTCTTCGAAAGGTTCAAGAATCTCGCCCGCCGCGCCATCGCGGAGGATGGCTTCCGGTTTTGAGACGATGAACTCATACCCTTCTCGGCGCATTGTCTCTATCAATATAGCAAGGTGAAGCTCACCGCGGCCGGACACCAGGAAAGTATCGGTTGTCTCCGTTTCAGTTACCCTCAAAGAAACGTTGCTACGCAGCTCTGCCAACAAACGCTCGCGCAAATTGCGCGAGGTGCCCCATTTAGCTTCCCGGCCAGCAAATGGCGATGTATTTACCCCAAAGGTCATCCGCACGGTTGGTTCTTCAATCCGTATCGGAGGTAATGAAACAGGATTTTCCGGGTCTGCCAGCGTCTCGCCGATGCCAATCCCTTCTAATCCTGCCACAGCGATTATCTCTCCAGCCTCCGCCTGCTCGACTTCAACCTTCTCCAGGTTCTGATAAATATAAAGGTAGCGGGCACGCTCCATAAACACTTCACCGTTTACTTTTATCCGCGCCATACTTTGGCCAACTTTGATCTTCCCGGCATGAATGCGGCCTACTGCGGTAACTCCACGGTAATCATCGTAACCCAGGTTAGTAACCAGCATCTGAAATGGTGCATCCATGTCGACCATAGGAGGTGGAATATGGCGCAAAATCTCAAGAAAAAGGGGCTGAAGGTTCGATTCCAGTTGAGGAGTCAAGCCAGCCTGGCCGGTCACCGCATTTGCATAAATGATCGGAAAATCCGCCTGGGGATCAGTAGCGCCCAGTTCAATGAACAGGTCAAAGGTTGAATTCAAACTCCGATCAGGGTCGGCGTCTTTACGATCCATTTTATTGATCACCACAATGGCGCGATGTCCCATCTCCAGGGCTTTCTTAAGCACAAAGCGAGTTTGAGGCATGGGTCCTTCGGCTGCATCCACCAGCAGCAAGACCCCATCTACCATGTTCATGACGCGCTCAACTTCACCGCCAAAATCAGCGTGTCCTGGAGTATCCACGATATTTATTTTTACCAATGCTCCAGTATCAGGGTTCGGGATGGTGATCGCCGTATTCTTGGCTAATATTGTGATACCACGTTCGCGTTCAAGATCATTCGAATCCATCACACGATCGATTAACTGTTGATTTTCGCGAAAAACTTTTGACTGCCTTAGCATTCCGTCAACCAGGGTCGTTTTACCATGGTCGACGTGTGCGATAATTGCAATGTTCCTGAGATCTTTTCTCTCTTCAATCATTCTATGGATACTTCCACGATCCTACTTGCATGTAAAAACCCCGCCCCACCAGCCGAGGACGTATAGTTGACTACATATAATATCAGAGCCAAAGCAAAAAGGGAAGGGATAATTTATTATCTGTTAGCGATAAGTAGTAGAGTCCCCTTTACGACAAGTTAAAATGTCCCCATTGAAAGGGCGACAGAATGGACCTACTGACGATGAGCAAGAAAGAGTTAAGCCGCATGGAAGTGATGGGGCGGTTGCAAGAGAAGAGGATGACGCAAAAGGTGGCTGCGAAAATTATGGGGGTTAGCGAACGGCAAGTTAAGCGGCTGTGGAAACGGTATCGAGAAAAGGGGGCGAGCGGGCTGGTATGCGGGCGGCGTGGGAAACCGAGCAACAACCGGATGAGGGCAGAGAAGGTGCAAGCGGCGGTAGATTGGCTGCATCGTCGTTATGCAGATTTTGGTCCAACCCTGGCCTGCGAGAAATTGGTAGAGAAACATGGGTTGAAGCTATCGGTGGGGAGTGTACGCAAGATCATGATCGAGGAGGAGTTGTGGAAGCCGAAGAAAGGTCGGAAGGTAGGAGTGCACCAGATGCGGGAGCGGCGGGCATGCAGAGGGGAACTGGTGCAGGTGGATGGTTCGCCGTACGACTGGTTTGAAGGGCGAGCTGCGGAATGCACCCTGCTGGTGTTCATTGACGATGCCACCGGCAAACTGGGGCAGTTATTGTTCGTGAAAAGCGAGAGCTTTTTCAGCTATTGCCGGGCGACGGAAGGCTATTTGGCCCGCCACGGCAAGCCAGTCGCCTTCTACAGCGACAAACATGGTGTTTTCCGGGTTAATCAACCTGCGGCAGGTTCTTCGGACGCCCTGACCCAATTTGGGCGGGCCATGCAGGCACTGGATATCCAGATCCTCTGTGCCAATACCCCGCAGGCCAAAGGCCGGGTTGAGCGGGTCAACCAGACCCTCCAAGATCGCCTACCCAAAGAACTCCGTTTGCGTGGCATCTCTGACTGGCAAGCAGGCAATGCCTTCCTGCCAGAATTCATGGACGATTTCAATCGCCGCTTTGCAGTCCAGCCCAGAAGCCAATTTGACGCCCATCGCCCGCTCTCCCCGCAGGACAACCCCGCCCGTCTCTTCACCTGGCAGGAGACACGCATTCTCTCCAAGAACCTGACCCTGCAGTTTAACAAGGTCGTCTACCAGATCCAGACCGAGCGCCCCTCCTACGCCATGCGCAATGCGGCCGTGACTGTCTGCCTGGATGACCAGGGAAACATCACCATCCTCTATAAAGGCAAACCCTTGAACTACACCGTTTTTCACCAGCAAGCCAAACAATCCGAAGTCGTGCAGTCCAAACAAATCGACCAAGCCCTCCTCAACCAAAGCAAGGCTCACAAGCCTGCTCCCAATCACCCCTGGCACAATCGCTTTGCCACCCCGCTTTCGAATAGTAGAGATTGTCCCCCTCCAGGGGACATCTCTACTTCGCGCAATTAGGGGACATTTCTACTTAACGTTGACAGGGATAATTTATTATCTGTTAGCGATAAGTAGTAGAGTCCCCTTTGCGACAAGTTAAAATGTCCCCATTGAAAGGGCGACAGAATGGACCTACTGACGATGAGCAAGAAAGAGTTAAGCTGCATGGAAGTGATGGGGCGGTTGCAAGAGAAGAGGATGACGCAAAAGGTGGCTGCGAAAATTATGGGGGTTAGCGAACGGCAAGTGAAGCGGCTGTGGAAACGGTATCGAGAAAAGGGGGCGAGCGGGCTGGTATGCGGGCGGCGTGGGAAACCGAGCAACAACCGGATGAGGGCAGAGAAGGTGCAAGCGGCGGTAGATTGGCTGCATCGTCGTTATGCAGATTTTGGTCCAACCCTGGCCTGCGAGAAATTGGTAGAGAAACATGGGTTGAAGCTATCGGTGGGGAGTGTACGCAAGATCATGATCGAGGAGGAGTTGTGGAAGCCGAAGAAAGGTCGGAAGGTAGGAGTGCACCAGATGCGGGAGCGGCGGGCATGCAGAGGGGAACTGGTGCAGGTGGATGGTTCGCCGTACGACTGGTTTGAAGGGCGAGCTGCGGAATGCACCCTGCTGGTGTTCATTGACGATGCCACCGGCAAACTGGGGCAGTTATTGTTCGTGAAAAGCGAGAGCTTTTTCAGCTATTGCCGGGCGACGGAAGGCTATTTGGCCCGCCACGGCAAGCCAGTCGCCTTCTACAGCGACAAACATGGTGTTTTCCGGGTTAATCAACCTGCGGCAGGTTCTTCGGACGCCCTGACCCAATTTGGGCGGGCCATGCAGGCACTGGATATCCAGATCCTCTGTGCCAATACCCCGCAGGCCAAAGGCCGGGTTGAGCGGGTCAACCAGACCCTCCAAGATCGCCTACCCAAAGAACTCCGTTTGCGTGGCATCTCTGACTGGCAAGCAGGCAATGCCTTCCTGCCAGAATTCATGGACGATTTCAATCGCCGCTTTGCAGTCCAGCCCAGAAGCCAATTTGACGCCCATCGCCCGCTCTCCCCGCAGGACAACCCCGCCCGCCTCTTCACCTGGCAGGAGACACGCATTCTCTCCAAGAACCTGACCCTGCAGTTTAACAAGGTCGTCTACCAGATCCAGACCGAGCGCCCCTCCTACGCCATGCGCAATGCGGCTGTGACTGTCTGCCTGGATGATCAGGGAAACATCACCATCCTCTATAAAGGCAAACCCTTGAACTACACCGTTTTTCACCAGCAAGCCAAACAATCCGAAGTCGTGCAGTCCAAACAAATCGACCAAGCCCTCCTCAACCAAAGCAAGGCTCACAAGCCTGCTCCCAATCACCCCTGGCACAATCGCTTTGCCACCCCGCTTTCGAATAGTAGAGATTGTCCCCCCAAAGGGGACATCTCTACTTCGCACGATTAGGGGACATTTCTACTTAACGTTGACAGGGATAATTTATTATCTTCTTGACATGCACGAGCCTGCTCCGTAGAATTGTTCTAGAAGGGACAATAACATGGCAAAACTTAGAGTAGGCTTGGCCCTGAGTGGTGGTGGAGCACGTTGGATGGCTCATATCGGCGTTCTAAAAGTATTGGAAATGGCTGGTATACAGATCGATTGCCTGGCCGGCACCAGTATGGGCGGTATCATCGCTGCAGCTTACGCCAAGGGAATGTCCGCAAAAAATATTGAAATCGAAGCGATAAAATTTTCAAAGGTCAGACATCTGGTAAGTTTGCTAGATCCTAACCCGGCCAGGCGAGGTTTCTTGGAAGGAAATCGGGTGAAAAGATATTTGCATACTCTGTTTGGGCCTGATCCATCCTTTGAGAATCTAAAAATCCCGTTGATTTTGAATGCTGTAGATCTCAATACATGTACAGAAATCGCCATGGCGGAAGGTCCTTTACTGCCGGCAATCTTCGGCACCGCAGCAGTTCCCGGCCTGTTCCCGCCTGCTTCCCATAATGGGCATCTATTGATCGATGGCGGAGTGCTCAATAATGTGCCCACTTCCCACATGAAACAATTCGGAGCAGATATCGTCATAGCGGTGGATGTCCTCACAGATCCAATTACGGAACCTTCCGAGGTTGCCGTTTCCTCTAAAACACATTTCCCCGTCCATTTACCCGACTTTTTTATCGACTTGTATCGTGCATTTATTATTATGAATTCGCAAAACACCCGCTTGCAGTTGGAAGCCAATCCGCCTGATGTTTTAATTCATCCTGATATTCCTGCCGACATCACGATGTTCCTCGGTTTTTTACACGTTAGTGAGGTTATCGCGGCTGGCGAGCGCGCTGCCCTTCAAGCATTGCCTCAAATTCAGTCATTATTGGAAAGAAGATAACATCATCGGTCGAAATCCAGAAAAAAATCGGTCTTGACCTCTTGCGTGTTCATTATTACAATTTGACCAGGAGATAATTCCATGCCAGTCTATGAATATGCCTGTAAAGATTGCGGACATAAATTTGATAGCCTTCGTTCGATGAAGGATGCCGACGAACCAATCCAATGTAAGAATTGCCAGAGCTTGCACACACACCGTAAGCTTTCGACTTTTTTCTCGCAAAGTGAAGGTAGGTCAATCGGACCTCAGACTGGTGGATGCGGTGGCTGTAATGGAGGATCATGCGCTTCCTGCCGGAATTAGCTACTTTTCCTGTTCAGAGCCAATACCCTTTTGTGTGACACAAATTCAATATACTTCATTCAAAATATTGGGTTATGCGGCTACGCACAACCCAATATTTATTCTTCCATCATGAATGCACAGAACTCCAATTATTTCTATTGCCCGTAGAAATCAATATGATATACTTCTTTGGATTTTATAAGGCACCAATCTATAGGAGGTTTTTCCAATGAAGAAAGACTTTATCGCAATTAACGATTACACTGCTCAAGATATCCAAAATCTTTTAGACATGGCAGTTCGGTTGAAGAAAGAATTTTTCAAAGAAGGAAATCCTCCTCTGCTCAAAGGCAAAGTTCTTGCGATGATTTTCCAAAAGCCCAGTTTGCGTACCAGGATAAGCTTCGACATGGCTATGCGCCACCTGGGAGGTGACGCTTTATACATCTCGCCGGATGAAATTGGCCTGGGCAAGCGCAAATCAATCGCAGACGTGGCGCGGGTACTTTCAGGTTATGTCAACGCCATCATGGCGCGTGTATTTTCACACGGCCACGTGGTTGAGCTTGCACGCTGGTCTAGTATCCCGGTTATTAATGGCTTGAGCGACTATAACCACCCATGCCAGGCCATGGCTGACGCTCTGACAATTTTCGAGAAATTTGGGACGTTCAAAGGGTTGAATGTGACTTTTGTGGGGGATGCCAATAATGTAGCTGTCTCTTTAATGCATGTCTGCACAAAACTTGGCGCCAATTTCACCCTCGCCAGCCCTGAAGGGTATGACCTGAACCCCACTGCCCTTGAAATTGGGCAGAAGATAGCCGCTGAAAATGGCGCCAAAATCACCCTGTTACGTGATCCTCATGAAGCGGTTAAAATGCAGATGTCATCTACACAGATACCTGGACTTCGATGGGGCAAGAAGCTGAAACCAAAAAACGTGAGCTGGTCTTTCCACCCTATCAGGTCAATTCGAAATTGGTCTCCGAAGCGACGCCGAACGTGATCGTGATGCACTGTCTCCCAGCTCATCGCGGGCAAGAATTAACTGACGCCGTCGCCGATGGACCACATTCGGTGATCTTTACCCAAGCTCACAATCGCCTGCATGCCCAGAAAGCAATCCTGGTTCATTTATTATTAGGTTATTAAATAATGAACGCCCGCGAATTCATCGAACTCGAAGAAAAGTATGGGGCTCATAATTATCAACCGTTAGATGTAGTCATAACTCGCGGGGAAGGCGTCTGGGTTTTCGATGTTGAGGGTAAGCGTTATCTCGATTATCTGAGCGCTTATTCGGCGCTGAACCAGGGGCATGTCCATCCCAGGATACTGGAGGCGATGGTCAACCAGGCAGCTCGTATCACTCTAACCTCACGCGCTTTTCGAAATGACCAGCTACCTTTATTGGAAAAAGAGCTGTCCGAAATCAGTGGATATGAAATGTCTTTACTGATAAACAGCGGCTCCGAGGCAGTGGAAACCGCCATGAAGCTGGCGCGGAAATGGGCTTATCAGGTCAAAAACATTCCGCGCTATCAAGCCGAGATCATCGTAGCATCCGGAAATTTCCATGGTCGCACCATTTCGATCATATCTTATTCCTCTGAACCCGCTTATAAAGACGATTATGGCCCTTTCACGCCAGGCTTTGTGATTGTGCCATTCGGCGATATCCATGCTTTAGAAAATGCGATCGGGCCGAATACAGCCGCGGTAATGCTTGAGCCTATCCAGGGAGAAGGAGGGGTAATCATCCCCCCCATGGGTTACCTGAAAAAAGTGAGCGAGCTGTGCGCACATAAGAACGTACTCTTTATGGCAGATGAAATACAGACCGGGTTGGGGAGGACTGGGCGCCTGTTTGCCTGCGATCATGAAAACGTTCACCCGGATGTGATGATAATCGGGAAAGCACTGTCAGGAGGTTTCTACCCGGTTTCGGCAGTACTGGCGAGGAAATCAATCCTGAGCCTGTTTAAACCCGGGGAACATGGTTCCACTTTTGGCGGAAACCCGGTTGGCGCTGCAGTAGCCAGAGCGGCCCTCAAAGTTATCGTCGAAGAGCACCTGGCTGAAAATGCTGCTATACTCGGTGAATATTTTATCGACCAGCTTGCAGAGATTTCAAGTCGCCATATTAAAGAAGTGCGCGGCAAAGGGCTGCTGATCGGGATTGAATTAATACCTGAAGCCAAAGGAGCGCGGCGGTTTTGTGAAGCCCTCCAATACCGAGGTATTTTGGCCAAAGAGACTCATCAAGACGTGATTCGTCTTGCTCCCCCTTTGATTATCAATCGTGATAATATCGATTGGGCTCTTCCTATAATTCGCGAAGTTCTGACCATGCAATAAACAGAAAAGTCATGGATTGGAAAGAAACTTACAACTCACGCACTGTAAGCGCTGAAAAAGCCATTCAAGCTATCCATTCAGGCGACCGAGTTTACCTGACCGGCAATTGTTCCGTGCCGCATATGCTATTGAACGCCTTGATCGAGCAAGCCATCAACCTGAAGGACGTTGAGCTATGCCAGCCCCTGACGGTTGCCGGCAGCGAATACCTTGAACCAGAACTCGAAGGTCACCTTCGCGTAAATTCATTATTCATCAGCAGCAACGTCCGGAAAGCAATCAATGAGGGTAGAGCCGATTTTACGCCGGTATTGTTGTCGGAGTTACCTCTGTTATTCAAGCGTAAGATCTTGCCGCTGGATGTTGCCCTGGTCCACCTTTCCCCTCCCGATCAGGATGGCTTCTGCACCATGGGGATTGAAACCGGCCTCACCCGAACCGCTGCCGAATCAGCCAGAATTATTATGGCCGAAGTAAATGAGCAAATGCCGCGCACCTTGGGCGACTCGGCAATCCATGTCAGCCGGTTGGATTATATCGTTCCGGTCGATTATGCGCTGGCCGAGCTTTCGATGGCTTCGGATGGTCCGGCCGACGTGATCGAGAAAATAGCCGGAAATATTGCTTCTCTTATCCCAGACGGCGCTACCATGCAGTTGGGCATCGGCGCCATCCCTGATGCTGTCTTGAAATACCTTTTCGACAAGAAGGATCTTGGGATTCATTCCGAACTTTTTTCTGATGGTGTGATCGACCTGGTGAATGCCGGCGTACTAACAGGAGCCAGAAAAACCCTTCACCCCGGAAAAATAGTTGCCGGATTCATATTAGGCACGCGGCGGTTATATCAATGGGTGGATAATAATCCTTTGATAGAACTCCATCGCACCGAGTATGTCAACAATCCATTTACCGTTGCTCAGAACTCCCGCATGGTAGCGATTAATTCCGCCATTGAGGTGGATTTGACCGGACAAATTTGCGCCGACAGCATCGGGCCACGGTTTTATTCCGGTGTGGGTGGGCAATTCGATTTTATCTATGGGGCCTCCCTATCTGAAGGGGGAATTCCCATCGTCGCGCTGCCTTCAACCTTAACCGCCAGTGATGGTAAATTGGTCAGCAGGATCAACCCCCTGCTAAAGCCAGGCGCTGGC
The DNA here is from genome assembly GCA_963820415.1 of uncultured Chloroflexia bacterium. Lineage (GTDB taxonomy): Bacteria > Chloroflexota > Anaerolineae > Anaerolineales > Anaerolineaceae > CAWFZT01. Next base: position 124,614 of record CAWFZT010000015.1, read on the forward strand.
ATCACAACGACCCGCAATCACGTCCATTACATCGCCACCGAATATGGGATCGTTGATCTTTATGGGAAAACTATTCGACAGCGCGCCAAATTACTAATCTCAATCGCCCATCCAGCCTTCAGGGACGATCTGAGTTTCCAAGCAGCCGAGCTGCATTACCTCTAAAATATAATAACCAATACGTCGTTTGATATTCGCTAGTTTTTGCAGGCAAATCAAGAAATGGAGAATTCAATGGACCGAAAAGCAAAAATAATTGCGACAATCGGGCCCAGTTGCCAGGATGAAACTGTCCTGAGAAGTTTAATTAAAGCCGGCTTAGACGTAGCCCGCCTTAATTTTTCTCACGGGACCCACGCAGAGCATGCCGCCCGGATCGCTTCTATCCGCAAGCTTTCCACAGAGGCGAACAAACCCATTACTATCCTCCAGGACCTGCAGGGGCCGAAACTGCGTGTCGGAGATCTACCACCTGAAGGCGTGACGTTGACTGCCGGGCAGCAAATCAGGCTTTCAACCCAGCTATCTCCCCAAGAAATAGAAAAATCGGGCGAAGAAACTCTTTTTATTCCTATGGATGTGCCTGACCTGGAGAAAAGCCTTGAAAAGGGCTGCCACATCCTCCTGGATGATGGACGCCTCGAATTGGAAGTTCTCGAAGTCGGAGAAGACTTTATTGAAGCGAAAGTCGTTCTCGGCGGCATCTTGCTTTCCCATAAAGGTGTCAACCTGCCCGGGGCTCATCTGAATATTCCCGGGTTTACCGAGAAAGACCGGGCAGATCTTGAATTTGGCCTGCAGCAAGGCGTAGATGCTATTGCCATCTCTTTTGTACGAACAGCCAGAGACATCGAAGTTGTCCGCAACATAATCAAGGAAATATCTCCCCATACCACGCAGATACCCATCATAGCGAAACTCGAAAAACCTGAAGCAGTTGAGAATCTGCATGCTATTTTACATGTCACAGATGGGGTAATGGTCGCCCGAGGCGACCTGGCTGTGGAAACTTCGACCGCCTCTGTGCCGATTGTGCAGAAGGAAATCATTCGAGCCGCTAACCATCACGGAAAATTTGTTATTACAGCCACACAAATGCTTGATTCGATGATTAACAATCCTCGCCCGACCCGTGCTGAGGCGTCAGATGTGGCAAATGCCATTTTTGATGGTACCGACGCGGTCATGTTATCTGGTGAAACTGCCAGCGGTCATTACCCGGTTGAAAGTGTGGCGACCATGCATTCAATCGTCTTAGAGGCAGAGTGTCATTTCGCCGAGTGGGGTCAGCCCGAGAAAGCCACGGACGAACTGACCGAAGATGACGCCGTTTCCCTTACTCGCGCAGCTCGTGAGTTGGCGCACGACCGCCATGTAACTGCTATTGCCGTTTTTACCCAGACGGGAAGAACTGCTCTCTTGATGTCAAAGGCCCGGCCCCGCGTTCCTATTATGGCGTTTACGCCCGAAATCACTACTTTCCAGAAAATGGGACTCTATTGGGGGGTAATTCCTTTTCTCGTCCCTTACGCTTCTTCGGTAGAAAGCATGGTCACACACGTCGACGCAGCCCTGATATCCTCGACTGCCATCCAACCAGGAGAACAGGTGGTCATGATTTCGGGTCTTCCAGTGGGCGCCATGCGGCAACCAAACTTTGCTCTCCTGCATACACTCGGCGAGACTCTTTAAACGAGGCCAAAATGAAAATCCGCACTTTGGATACCAGAAACTCCAGAGATGTCCACGCTTTTGTCGAATTCCCTTTTGGCCTTTACCGCCATTGCAAACAATGGGTGCCTTCTTTATCTTCTGAAATTGAATTGGCGATGAATAGGGAGCGGCATCCATTTTATAAGCATTCTGAAGCGGATTTTCTGGTCGTGGAAAGTGAAAAAGATATTCTTGGCCGGGTTGCCGTAATTCATAACCGTAATTATTGCGCTCATCATAAAATTGAGACGGCCTTTATCTATTATTATGACGTCGCTGACGATCTGCAGGCTGCTCGATTATTGCTCAAGGCGGTCATTGATTGGTCTCACGCGCACGAAATAGCTAAAGTGCTTGGTCCTAAAGGGTTTCTAAGAGCCAATGGATTAGGTGTTCTGGTAAATGGATTTGAATACCTGCCGGCTGTTGGCATCCCTTACAATTTTCCTTATTACGCATCCTTTCTGGAAGATTCGGGTTTTGAAAAAGAGACAGATCATTTCTCTGGATATATTGAGCGAACCAGTAAACTGCCCGAAAGACTCTATGAAGTTGCTGAGAAAGTCAAGGCAAGAGGGAACTTCTGGATAAAAACCTTCAAAGATAAAAACGAGATGCGCACCTGGATTCCGAAGGTAGAAGCAGTCCATAACGAAGCATTTCAGATCCACCCCTGGTATTATCCATCGACCGAGGCCGAATTCGAGATGATTGCCAACAGCATGATCCAGATTACCCAGCCTGGTTTGATGAAGTTAATCATGAAAGGCGAAGAAGTAGCAGGTTTCATCATTTCTTACCCTGACATTTCAGAAGGAATCCAAAAAAGCCGCGGCCGGATGTTTCCTTTTGGATGGGCCTACTTATTGAGCTCCATGAAAAACTCCAAGACCGTAGACATGAATGGGTTGGGAATCCTACCAAAGTACCAGGGATTAGGTAGTAACGCTCTGCTCTATACAGAAGTCGAAAAAACGTTGCGCGAATCCCGTTTCGAACGATTGGAAATCGTCCAGGTAGATGAACGTAACTTCAAGAGTAAAGCTGATATGGATACAATTGGCACCATCTGGCACAAACTCCATCGCTCCTATCATTACCTCTTCAAATGATTTTGCTCATTGGGATTTACCGTGGAAGGTACCCAGATTTTGGGGTGTGAGCGTGCGTACGCACGCTCACACCCCAAAATCTGGGAGTTCATCACAGCGATTCCCAGAGAACCAATGATTTGGTTATCCCTTAATTGAAGGAAAAGAAATGACCGCATTATCGACTCCAGAAACTGCAGTAAAATCCCACCTTTCCCTGGCAACAAAGATAATTTATGGCAGTGGCGATTGGGGGAGAGCCAGTTTTAATACTCTCAGGCAAATTTTCTATGCAATTTTTCTCACCGATGTGGTCGGTCTTGACCCACGCCTGGCCTCAGTAGCGGCATTTGTAGGTATCATCTGGGATGCTACTAACGATCCCCTGGTGGGAGCGCTGAGTGATAATGTGCGCACACGTTGGGGCAGGCGCCGGCCTTTTCTATTACTCTTTTCCGTTCCCTTTGCTTTGGCTTTTATCCTACTGTGGTGGGCGCCGCCCTGGCATACTCAGTTCATGTTAATGATTCACTGTACCCTGGCTTATTGTGTTGCCGATACCATCCAAACTCTGGTAACCGTACCTTACTTGGCGCTGACGCCCGAGCTGGCTACAGGTTATGACGAACGCACCAGCCTGACCAGTTTCAGAATGTTCTTCAACCTGATCGCTTCTCTGGTTACCGCCGTGATGGCGCCTACCGTGGTCGAATCAGTCGTAAAATCTGGCTTCAGCCTCGACCAGGGCTATCTCACCGTGGCCGCCCTGTTTGGTGGGTTGGCGATCATCCCCTCTCTATTAATCTTTTTTTTCGTCCACGAAAGAGAGATTGAAACCGAAATTCAAAAAGAGACCATGACTTTCCGGCAGACGCTGAAGAACCTCTGGCAGAATACCCCGTTTCGCTTTGCCACCGGCATCTACGTGCTCAACTGGGTCGCCTTTGATATCGTTGCCTTAATGATATCGTTTTATCTGCTTTATTGGGTTGGAAAAGGCGACGTTTTTTTAAAAGTAAATATCTTAGGAATTAATCTCTCGCTTGTTTCGGCAGTCCTCGGAATCTTGCTCCTGACCGCCACCATTGCCATTCCTTTATGGAACTGGATGGCCCAAAAATGGAGTAAGCGGATCGCCTACATCATTGGGATGATCTTCTGGATTGTAGTACAGGCTTTCCTTTTATTCATTCAACAAGGAGATATTAACCTGATTCTGGTCTTCTCGTTCCTGGCCGGCTTGAGCGTTTCCACCGCTCACGTGATGCCCGAGGCGCTTTTCCCGGATGTGATCGACTGGGATGAATTGCGCACTGATACCGAAAAGAAGGTATGTATTATGGAGCGGTAAATTTCATCCGAAAATTAAGCAGCGCCTTTGCCATTTTCATCGCCCTCCAGACGTTGGGCTGGTTCGGATATAAATCTCCGCCGGCCACCGCAACAATTTATACCCAGTCTTCCACGACCTTGACCGTAATTCGCCTGTTAACTGGCCCAACGATCGCCGTTTTTTTGATCAGCGCGATTGCTATGGCCTGGTCGTATCCACTGAGTCGTGAACGACAAAATCGCATCCGCAGAATGCTGCAAAGGCGCCAGGAAAGACGTGCAAAACGGAA